>CAWUFE020000007.1:0-4151877 GCA_963921345.3 Rhizobiaceae bacterium
GGCAGATGGCGCGGCCATGCGTGGTCAGCAACCCATCCGGCCGGTCGCCGGCGTCGTTCAAAAGCGCCCGGTCCACCCGGAACGCACGCCCCTCGTGATAGACCAGGCTCTGGGGACCGAACTCGGGATATGGCCAGGAACCGCGGGCGCTGGATATAGCGCTGGTTCTTGCCGTCCGGGCTTGCCGACACATAGGCCATCAGGGGAAGGCGCGGAAAGTTGTAGCCCGGCAGGAAACCCTCCGTCGCCAGATACCGGTACAGGTAGAAATCGTTGTTCTGGCCATGGGATGCCTGCAGCAGCGTCTTGCGTTGCGCGTTGCCCATGGCGAGTCGGCTTTCGGCCGCCTTGCGGTGCTGCGCGGAGATCGAATAGTCGTCGAGCGTTTGCGTGGCGAGACCGACGGCGCGCTGCGCCGATGCCAGCAGGTCGCGCCACCGGTCGAACGTCCGGTCGAAGCGATCAGGCGCTTCGGCAATCAATCGTTCCGCGAACTGCATCCGGTCACGATACCAGTCGGGAGGATTGTCGCCGAAATCATCCTCGAGCGCCACAAGCACGGCATCGATCCGGGGCCGCGCCCTTTGCCGCACCGGCGAACCGTTGATGATTTCGGCGATGTGGTCAACCAGGGGATTGTTGTCCACCGTCATGTCCAGATTGTCTGGAATCCGCGCCTGCAATTGCGCTTCGGTCGCCGCCAGCCATTCGGCCTGAAGATGGCTCGTCACAAGGTCCCGGTTGCCAAGCTCGATCGACGGCGGAACCACGATCCCGGCCACCAGGGCCTGTTTCCTGTCGAAGAAATATTGGTCGTGCGGGCTCTGGGCGGCACAATAGGTCAGGATCAATGCGGCCTGGCCGTGACGCCCGGCCCGACCGCTGCGCTGGGCATAGTTGGCCGCCGTCGGCGGCGCGTTGCGCAGGTAGACGACATTCATCAAGGAAATGTCGACACCCAGTTCCATCGTCGGCGAACAGAAAAGCGTTGGCAGAAAGCGGTCACTTTCCCGATGTTCCCTCAACAGGTCCTGTCTTTGCGAGAGCTTTTCCTGATCATCCGTTTCGTAGCGGAAACGAAACTCGCGCAACTCCCTCAACTCGCTTTCGACCTGCGCCGTGTGTTCGCGCCCCTCCATGCC
The DNA here is from genome assembly GCA_963921345.3 of Rhizobiaceae bacterium. GTDB lineage: Bacteria > Pseudomonadota > Alphaproteobacteria > Rhizobiales > Rhizobiaceae > Hoeflea_A. The sequence continues at coordinate 1,143 of CAWUFE020000007.1, forward strand.
GAAGAGCGGAGCCTTGCCGGCAGAAAGCGCACCGGACAAGGCACGGTACAAATCGGCGAAGAAGCGGTTGGTCACCGGCGCATTCGGTCCGTCGGCTTGCAGGCGATAATGAACCGTATTGGCGATCAGGCGCCATCCCGTGCCGCCAAACGGCGATGCGGTTTCCTCTACGAGACCGTAATTTTTGGCGGCGCGCAGCAAGACTTGCAAAAACTCCGGGACGTCCTTTGCTTCAATGCGCTGGTCGGCAAATGCGAGCGCGCGAATTTGCCTGGCCAACGCGCTTGTCGGCGTGCCCCGCAAAATCCGGTCCTCGTCGCGCGCCCTGATGCGCGTACGCTTCGGCGGCTCAAGGAGAAGAAGAGATGCACCGACCTGAACCTCTTCTTCCAGCGACCACGGAGCCTTGATCTGCCCGCGCATCCTTTGAGCAAGCACATCGACCCTATGGCGTTCAAGCGCCGGCGTGTTGACCGCCAGCCCCTTTCGCATGTGTTCCATCAGAACCTGCAATGCCTGCCTGCGCTCATCCGCCGAGGCCGCCAGAAGCACCGGGGAATTGGCGAACGCGTCGCCGTCCGACGCCAGATCGGCGAGATACTGATATTCTGCGCAGACCAGGCCCAGTTGCTCAAGGTTCGGATTGGTGAAGCGCCAGCCACGACGCTGGTCGATCCAGAAGCGGTGCTGCAGGCCGTCTCTCAGAAGCGCCTCCGCATCATCTCTGGCACGGCCCTTCAGATCAGGGTTCTCGAGCCATTCCGCGCCATTGTGCGCATGGGCCTGATCGGCAAGGAAGCCAAGGGCAGTCTGGATTCTCGCGCCCATCTCGGGTTCCGCAACCGAGCCGGTCGGGGCCTGTTCCAGCGCCGCGAGAATGGCGGCCCTCAGAAGACTGACGAATATGAAATCGTTGAAATGGCCCGCCTGAAGCGCCGCATCCTGTCGATTGTCGGTAAAGGCCAGCAGCTTTCGTTTATCGTCCCGCAATTGCGATGCTTCACCGTTCATCCATTCGAGGATGCCGGAGATGAGGATTGTCGTCGCGGAGCTCCTCCCTTCGCCGCTCAGGGAAGCAAGCTTGTTGATATCGCGGGCCGAGGTGCTGGAAACGTCCAGGCAGGCGGGGCAGAAGCGAAACTTGCCAGCCATGAACCATGCCCGGTGACCGGAGTGACCGGAGTGACCGGCTCCGCAATCTCCATCGGGCGCGACGTCATGTGGAACCGCGCGCCGCCTCCGGTAGGCCGGTTTCAGCCTTCGTACGCCGCCTTTCGCATCTTCAAGCCAGGACTCCGGATAATCGGCATCGTTGCCCGCAAAGGTGAAATCCGGATCCGCAGGCTCCGGCATCAGGAAGCCCCATTGTGCACCGTCATCATCCTCATCGGCCTCGACCGGCAGATCATCAATCTCGCGTTTCTCGAAATAGGATCGCCCACGGGCATTGCGCAATGTGACGGGGTGAAATTCCTGGCCGCAGTTGCGGCAGAAATGGGTCGAATAAAGGCGCTCTTCCTGGCTGTTCGGATTGAAGATCTGCCCGGAGAATGTCACGTCCCGCTGCCCCTCCGGACGCAGGGTCGCATAGAGACGCCCGGCGCCCGCAACGAATTGGTGCAGCTTGAAGGCGAACAGAGGTTGATCGCCGCCGCAGGAGACACCGCGCTGGTGTTCCGGCGTGCCGAAGCCGATCAGCGCATGTCTTAGCGCGGCCGTGCAGGTCTCCTCGCAAATCCCGCAATCCTCAGCCAGCGCCTTTACCGCATCCTTCAGCGACAGGGGGCTCGCCCGTTCGGGCTTGTGATCCACATTTTTCAGGCCCAGCCGTGTTTCAACCCAGACGGCCAGATCGTCCCAGGCAAGGGCATCGTTCGACACCCCCTGACCGACGCCACCCTTCGAAGCCGCCTCGACCGCAACGCCAAGACCGGGAAGCGATCGCTCCGCGCTTTTCGAGGGATCCGTGACGCGCCGCAGTGTTTCGGTGACGACCGCATCGGAGCCGATCCTGGTCCCGAATATCCTTGACGCAACCCGGGCAACCGCAGCGGTTTTCTCTTCCGTGTCACCTTCGCTCGCCATGGTCGCGGACGTGCCGACACAAACCGGTGGATGTCGCGCGTCGCCGATACGAGCCTTCAGGCGGCGCATGAGCATGGCAACATCGGCTCCCTGACGGCCGCGATAGGTATGAAGCTCGTCAAGCACGATGAACCGGAAGCCGGTGCAGTTCTCAAGAACCTGCCGGTCAAGCGCGTCCTGACGCGTCATCAGCAGTTCGAGCATCATGAAGTTCGTCAGCAGGATATCAGGAGGATTGTTTCTTATTTTCTCGCGGTCGTCCTGGCTTTCCTGTCCCGTGTAGCGTGCGAATGTTGGAACGTTGGGAACGTCGGAACGGAGATATCGCCGCAGTTCGTCCGACTGGCTGTTGGCAAGCGCGTTCATCGGATAAACGATGATGGCGCGTGTGCCATGCGGTTCGCCCGCCTTGCGAGCCTTGATCGCGGCATTGATGATCGGGATGAAGAAACACAGGGACTTGCCGGAACCCGTACCGGTGGTCACCACATAGCTCTGATCATCAAGGGCATAACTGACGGCCTGTTGCTGGTGCTTGTAGAGCCTGAGTGTCTGGTCCGGTGTGCCGGCAGCAGCGTCCGGCAGACGAAAAATCTCAGCGCATTCCGGCTCCAGCGCACCGTCACCGATAAAGTCCGAAATGGAACCGCCTGGCGCATAATGCGGGTTGAGTTGAAGCAAGGGCTCCGGCCAGAACTTCCTTGTTTGGTAGAGTTCGTTGACCTTCGCCGTGAGTTCCGGCGACCGGATATTGGTAAAGGAACGGGCGAACGCCTTGTATCGATCAACCACCGCCTCGTTGAGATTGAAGACGTCCATCAGTTAACCTTCTCGCCGTCGGTCTCGGTCACGCCGGTTGCACCAAATTCGATGACGATGCAGCAAAAACCCGATAGGGGCTCCAGCCGCGCTGACCATGCGCCAGAGCGAATCCGGCTCAGGTTCGGGGGCGCCGTCATCATGGCTCCAAAACCTTCCGGTTATCCTTGTAACGTTGCAAGGTTCTCCAGATCCTGTTTTCGCTGCAGCACCCGCTCTTCGTAACTCCTGCTGTTCTTCGTGCAGACAAGACCGTGTGGGCTTCCCCGTTTGACGGTTGCCACATCGACATCTGACCGCGACCGCCGGATGGTGCTCTCGACATGGCCGCGCCTGTCCTTTGCGGCCTTGAAGGTCCAGATTTCCCGCTCGGGCTCATCAAGAAAACGGCCAAGCTCGGCGCAGTCCGGGCAATCACATACCAGATCGGCCGAGCGCCTCCAGTCCCTGGGTGCCTCAAGTGGCTGTGCGATGCGGGTATCCAGATGCGCGCGGCATGCCGCAAGCAGGCGCTGAACCGCAGCGGATTGCGTGGCACCGGTTCCAGCCAGACAGCAGCAGGCCGGAACCAGAACACCATCAAGGCCATACAGCCTGGGACGCTCAAGCATGAGGTCAAACGCACGATTCGCGTGGTCCGGATCGACCCTGCCGAGCGCCGATAGAAGATCGAAGACAAAATTGGCATCCGGCATCTCGCTGCGAGGGAATGAGTGTTCGTCCGGCGGATTGGTTACGGCTCCGGTCAGAAGCCTGGCAGCACGGTCAAAACGCACACCGGGCAAAGCCTCGACAGCACGATGCAGAAGATTGCCGCAGCCGCACAGACATTTTGCCACATTGCCGCAGATAATGCGCTCAATGGCGGTGGCCGCCCGTTCGGCCGGCAACAAACGCAGCGCCGTGACAATCGCTTCGTTGTCGTCGGCGCTATAATCGCCACCTGCCGTGACGCGGGCCAGAAATTCCCTGATCAGGACAGCATCCTCCAGCGTCGCTAGAAGCGTCAGCATTCTCGCCGCATGGCCCTCACCGTCGCGCCGCCCAAAATACCATTGCTGCATCGGCCAGGTGGAGATCATCCGTCCGGCGAGATCTTGCGCCTCCACTCGAACAGAAGCCTCCGGTTCGCCGCCATCAGTCGCCCAGCGTTCAACCATGTCTTCAAGACAGGGCAATGTCGCATCCAGACCGGCCTGGCACAGCACCGCAAAGAACCACTTCCGTGGCCATAACACCAGGGCCGCACGACTATAGGTGCGCTCGAAAGACGCGCCCTCATTGCCAGTCGCCTCCCAGAAATGTTCCTCGTCAGGCTCCATCTCGTCAAAACGGGCAGGCGGCGACAACTCGCCCTCATCCACGGGAATATTGGTAAGCGACGATACTGTTTCGTCCAGCCGCCGCCACGCGCCAAGGCCGGCATGACGGTCCGTAACCTCGCCAACCTCGAACACGTCCTCGGATGAATGCCGCCAATAACCGCCCTCGTAAACATGCTCGGCCCAGCCGCTCTCCTCGATCGTGAACAGTGCCAGATGCAGGTCGACGTCGCTGTCGGCTGCCGCAGCGGCAAGCACACCGGCCACCCCGGCGTCCGCACCCTTCAGCGCATCGAATCCAAGCGCCGCCGGAGTGTAGGAATGCTCAAGCGGATAGACGATCTTGGCCGGCCCCTCATCGCCCCGCCACGACCGCAGGATCGATGTCACACGCGCCTGTTCGCCATCGTAACGCGGAGCCGCAAGAGGTGCCCCCTCGCGCAAGAGATTAGAGATTGTAGACAAGGGCAACACGGTGGCCCGACCTGATAGGCAGCACTTCATGCACGCAATCGGCATAGAAGGCTGCAAAGGCGGCCTCCGCAGGTTCAGCGACGGAAAGGTCGAACTGCTCCTCACGGTCACCGTGCCGCACGACAAGTTCACCACCTTCCGATTGCGAAGGCAGCACGATCACCAGCGTCGCAAACATGCCGTCCGTCTTCTCGGTATCCCGGTGGCTGGCAAAGAAACTGCCCTCGTCATAGACCAGAAGCTTGTAGAACTCGGCACGTATCGGGTCGCCTATGCCAAGTCCGTCGGCAACCCGGCCCACGATATCCTCAAGTGTCCGTGGCCAGTGCCGGCCATAAATACGGACCCGGTCGGCCGTGAACTGCCAGGTTCGGCGAACCTCGGTATCGACCAGTGTCTCCGCACCGCGCCCGAACGGCGCACGCTCAGCCAGCGCCACAAGCTCCCGCGCCTGAACCGGCAGCAGCGGCAGCGCAATACGGCCGACACCCTCCACATGCAAATCCGGCGCGAAAAGCTCCACCCTGCCGGAAACGGCAAAATCGAAGGGCCGAGAAACCGAACCCAACGCCGAAGCGAGTTTGGCCGTAATGGATGGCATTCCGGATATCCTCCATTGGAAATCAACAGCCACCTCCATAACACCGCACAGCGCAACCGTCGATTGCCTCCCGAACTTCGACCCCGAAAATCGTCTTGACCGCCCGATTGCAGCGGCGGCTGGCGCACTCAAGACCAGAGTCGGCCAAAGCTCAGCGCCGTCGGAGCGCGTTTAAACCACAATCTCATCCGGCTTCATTCGGGTTCTTCCGGCTTCTTCCGGATTCAATATCCGTCCCGTCGAAACGCCACCTCGTCCCAATTCTTCCCACCTAGTCCCTGCATCTTCCCACCGAATCCGTGCAAAAGTTCCTGCTCCGTTGTGCCAAAGATCGCGCCTTACGACACCTACCTGGCTCAGAAGGCCGGCTCCGACCTGTGGCCCTCCGATCCGCTGCAGCAGGTCGAAGTGCTGAAATGGCTGAACTGGGATACCGCGCACTTTTCCCGTCATGCCGGCCGCATCTGGTTTCAGAATTTCTTCAAGGGTGTCATCGGCGCCGGTGAGCCGGATCTGGCCGAGGTCGAGGAAGCCATCGGGTTCTTCCACCAGTTTGCCGGTGTGCTCAACGACCACCTGAAAGGCCGGGACTATCTGGTCGGTGACCGGTTGACGATCGCCGATTTCGGCGTTGCCACCTTCATGCCGTGGGCGGAACAGGCCGGACTGCCGTTGGAGAACTATCCGGAGATCACGCGCTGGGCGCAGCGCATGAACGGCATCGATGCCTGGCGCAACCCCTGGCCGGACTGAGGTGAGTCCAGATGGCCGGACGTCAGTGCGTCGGGCGCAGTTCGAGGATTTCCGTGCCGTTTTCGATGCGGCTGCCGGAGGTGACTTCGCCACCCTCGACGTCGTGCTGGGCGTCGGTCATGTTGACCGACGAGGTGCGTGATCCGTCGTCCACGCCGTCCTCTTCGATCGGCTTCGGAGAGACTTCCTCGACATGGAACTCGCCGCCGCCGCTATAGGTGACCTGGTTTCCGGCATTGGCGGTCACCGGCTGCGTGCCGGGACGGACATGGATCGTTCCCTCATGCCCGACGGTGACGCTGGTTCCGCCGTTCGTGTGGGCGATCATTTCGCCGGCCGAGTCGGAAGTGCTTGGCGATGTTTTGACGTAGCGCACTGCCGAGCCGCCCATCAGATTGTCGGTCTGCACGAGCTTTTTCTCGCCACCGATGATTTTCTCGGTCACCTCGATGCCGTGCACATTCGGGCCCATGTCCTTTTCCTTCAAGGGCGGACACGTCGCGCAGCTGAATGTGGTCACGCTGTCAGCATCGGTGTTCAACTCGTTGGCGGTCAGGACGGAATCTCCGGCCAGAGCCGGTGCGGCTGCAATGGCGATCACGGAGGTCAAAAGGATACGGCGTTTCATCTCGCTCTCCCGGGCTGTTGCCCGAGACTAGCGAATAAGGGTTTTCATCCGGTATGCATGCGTGGTTAACGCCGCGTTAAGCGTATCGGGATAATGCCGCGGATTTTCTCACGAATCGCGAGCCAGCGCCCGCCAGCCGATATCCCAGCGGCAGAAGCCATCGTCCCAGTCGATCGCGTCGACGGCTCCGTAGGCCTTTTGCTGGGCTTCGCGCACAGAGCCTCCGAGCGCGGTCACGCCGAGCACCCGCCCGCCATTGGCAACCAACTGCCCGTCCGCGAGCGCCGTACCGGCGTGGAAAACCTCCACGTCCTCGTCGGCCGTTGCCTCCTTCAGGTTGCGGATGGGCGATCCTTTCTTGTAGCTGCCGGGATAGCCGTTGGTCGCCATCACCACACAGAGCGCCGTCTCATCCCGCCAGCGGGCGCTCATGGTCCACAACAGCCCGTCGACGGCTGCCTTCATCAGCATCAGGATGTCGTCCTTCAGCCGCATCATCATCGGCTGGCACTCGGGATCGCCGAAGCGGACGTTGTATTCGATGAGCTGCGGGCCGCTGGCGGTGATCATCAGTCCGGCATAGAGAACGCCGCGGAACGGCGTGCCCTGGTCGGCCATGCCCTTCAGCGTCGGTTTGATGATCTCTTCCATGGTGCGCTCGACCATGGCATCGGTCATCACCGGAGCAGGGGAGTAAGCACCCATTCCGCCGGTATTCGGCCCGGTGTCGCCGTCGCCGACGGCCTTGTGATCCTGCGCCGTGGTGAGCGGCAGGGCGTTGGTTCCGTCGCACAGGCAGAAGAAACTGGCTTCTTCGCCCTCCAGAAATTCCTCGACCACCACCTCGGCGCCGGCCTCGCCGAATGCCCCTTCGAAACAATCGTCGATGGCCGCGAAGGCTTCCTCCAGCGTCTGCGCGACCGTCACGCCCTTGCCGGCGGCCAGCCCGTCGGCCTTGATGACGATGGGGGCGCCCATCTGCCGCGCATAGGCCTTGGCCTTCGGAGCGTTGTTGAGGCGCATGAAGGCACCGGTCGGAATGCCGTAGCGGTCGCACAAATCCTTGGTGAAGCCTTTCGAGCCTTCAAGCTGGGCCGCCGCCGCTCCGGGGCCGAAAACAGGAATGCCGGCCTGGTCCAGGTCGTCGGCAAGTCCGGCCACCAGCGGCGCCTCGGGGCCGACCACGACCAGGGCAATCTCCCGGTCGCGGCAGAATTCGACGACCGCAGCGTGGTCGGTCACGTCCAGGTCGAGACAGGTGGCGTGTTCGGCGATCCCGGGATTGCCGGCAATGCAGTAGAAATCGCCGAGCAGCGGGGAGGCCGCGATTTTCCACGCCAGTGCGTGTTCCCGTCCACCGGATCCGATCAGAAGCACATTCATCGCCGCGACACTCCCTGAATTTCGCTCCGTCTAACATGCATGGGCGGTGCGTCAAACAGCGGCCTTGACTTTCCCCAGCCGGACCTGCCACCAAGGCGCCATGCAGTCTCAAGCCGAACCCGGTCGCGTCGTTGACGCGCCCTCGGACAATTGGGTTTACCGGATCCTGCCGCCGGCGATCTGGCCGCATGCGCAACTGGCCCGCTGGGACCGGCCGATCGGCTGGCAACTGCTGCTGTGGCCCTGCCTGTGGTCGACCGCCCTGGCGGCCAACGCGGTCGCGCTGACCGGCCCGGTCGACGTCCTGACGCTGCTCTACCACATGGCGCTGTTTACCGTGGGCGCCATCATGATGCGTGGCGCCGGATGTACCTATAACGACCTGGTCGATCACGACATCGACATGCAGGTTGCCCGCACCCGCTCGCGACCGCTTCCGTCGGGACGGATCAGCCGCAATCACGCCAAGATCTTCATGGTGGCTCAGGCGTTGGTCGGCTTCCTCGTGCTGTTGCAATTCAACGGATTCTCGATCGTGCTGGGGATCTGCTCTCTGGTCGTGGTGGCGATTTATCCGTTCGCAAAGCGCTTTACAGATTGGCCGCAACTGTTTCTGGGACTGGCATTTTCCTGGGGTGCACTGATGGGCTGGGCGGCGACGTTCGGCAGCCTCGCGGCGCCGGCACTGTGGCTCTATGCCGGTTCCATCCTGTGGACCATCGGCTACGACACGCTCTATGCCCACCAGGACAAGGAGGACGACGCGCTGGTCGGTGTGCGCTCGACCGCGCGGCTGTTCGGCGAAAAGACGAAGCCGTGGCTTACCGGCATCTACGCGTTCGCCGCCCTGTTCGTTGCCATCGCCGCCTGGCTCGCCGGTTGCCCGTGGCCGGTCTTCGTCGGCCTGGCGATCGCCGCGGCTATGCTGGCGCGCCAGATCGTTGTCGCCGACATCGACAACGCCGAGCAATGCCTGGCGCTGTTCAAGTCGAACCACAAGGTTGGCTGGATCGTGTTCCTGAGCCTTTGCCTCGGTGTCGTTGTCAGCAGCACCTGATTGCGCCCTGCCGTTTCGATGACGTAACCTGACCGTTGTCCGGCTGTATCAAGGGCGGCCGGCGAAACGAGGAGGTTGCGACCATGAGTACCGAAGTGAGCTGGCTGCTTGAATCGAGGATCGAGAGCGGTCAATTGGAGCCCCTGAAGACGCTGATCGGCGAGATGTCCGACCGTGCCGAGGCCAACGAACCCGGGACACTCACCTATCTCTGGTCGATCAGCGACGACGGATCGACGGGCCACCTGTACGAGCGCTACGAAAGCTCGGAAGCGGCGCTGACGCACCTTGCATCGTTCAACGCGAACTTCGCCGAGCGATTCCTCAAACTGGCGACACCGACGCGGATGGCGATCTACGGCGCGCCGAGCGATGCTCTGAAACAGGAAATGGCCGGAATGACGCCCGTCTATTTTCAGAAGGCCGGCGGATTTACACGCTCCGGCAGCTGAGCTCGAACCGGTTTCAGGTGTCGGCGTCGTGCAGCTTCGACTCGTCGATCGCCCAGATCACCACCAGGCCGATGGCGACCGAGATGAGCGCAATCCAGTAGGCGTGGCTCATTCCGTCGGCGAAGGCCTCGATCAACAGGGTCCTGATCCTGTCGGCATCCTCAGTCCCGTGACGCTCCAGAATGGCCCGGGCGGCTTCCGAATTCGCCACCCCGGTATTGAGGGTGGCCTGATCGGCCGCCGACATGGAGATGCCGAGCTTTTCCAGGCCCGATTTGAGCGACGCCACGCTGGTGTCGTACATGATCGCCGTTGCCCCGGCGACACCGATGGCGCCGTAGCTCAGATGCATCATGAATGAAAGCCCGCCGGCAAGCCCGGCACGCTCCGGTGCGACCGCACTCACAACGGCGGTACCGGACGGGCCGACGGCCATGGGAGCGCCGAGGCCGATCAGCACCATGGCCGGCAGAATGGCGAAATAGCCCCAGGAGGGCACCAGGAAGACGCACCACAAAGCGGCCAGTCCGTTCAGCAGGTAGCCCGCATAAAGCAGCCGCTTCGGTCCGAAGGTGGCGTAATAGTTGCCGGAGATGATGGAGCCGACGGTCAGCGGCACCATTAGCGGCAGCATGCCGAAGGATGCCTGCAGCACCGACCATCCCATCGTTTTGTTCATGTATTGCGGGAAATACAGAAAAGCGATGAAGAAGGTCGGAACGATCAGCGCGTTCGTCGAAAGGGTCAGCAGGAACTGGCGGTTGCGCATCAGCGGCAGCGGCACGAGAGGATCCGTGACCCGTAGCTCGACCAGCGGAAACGCGACGAACAGCAGGACGCTCAGCGCCAGCAGACCGAGAAGCGGCGGAGAACTCCATCCCCAGTCTGCGCCGACGTCCAGGCTGTAGAGCAGCACCAGGATGGCCGCCGAAATCACGAACATGCCGGCATAGTCGATGCGTTCGTTCTTTTCAGTGGCCGCCTCCCGCGGAAGAATGCGCCACACCAGGGCGAAGGAAAGCGCGCCGACGACCACGTTGACGAGGAAAAACTGCCGCCAGTCGCCGATATACACCACGAAACCAGCGATGAGCGGTCCGGCGACATTGCCGCATGTAACCCCCGCCAGGATGAGGCCCATGACATAGCCGCGCTCGTCTTCCTTGACGATGGAGGAGCCGAAGGCGAGCAGACAGGGCCAGACGATCGCCGCGCCGATGCCCTGGGCGGCTCTGGCCGCGATCAGCCAGCCGACCGTCGGTGCGAACTGGCAGATGGCGGCCGAAACCACGAAAATGACGAGGCCGACCAGCATCAGCCGCTTGCGCCCGTGCATGTCGCCCAGCCGTCCGCCGGACACCATGAACATGGCGAAGGTCATCGCATAGATGTTGAGCACCCATTGGGTGGTCGTGATATTTGCGGAAAATTCGCTCTCGATTGCCGGGACGAGCAGCAGAGCGCCGGTGAAGTCCGTGCCGATGATACACGCGGTTACCATCAGCGTGGCGATACTCAGTCTGGTATGCCCGCTCATCCGTTTTCCCCGCTGCCCAAAGCACCTGCAGACAAAGGGATAACGCAAAAGACCGGGAGGCGTCGACCCTCCCGGTCCTAGAAGCCGTCGGCGGACGCCGCTATTTGCGGGCGATGATTTCCTCGCCGCACACCACCATGCGGATGCCGAGATTGCCGTTGCTGCGGCGCACGAGAAAACGCGGGCGCCGGCCGGCAAAGAAGGAATGCCTGCGCCGCGGCTTGGTCGATCCGGTCTTGACCGACCCGATCTGTTCGTCGAGCGGCTTGGCGCTGCCATCGGCTTCGATCATCAGCATCGGCAGCTGGTAGATGTCCGACCAGGCGTTCCAGTCGGCCGCGATGTCGCTGAGATCGTGTGCCACAAGCAGCGGCACGCAAAGCTCGCTGTCTTCGTGGTGCAGTTCGAGCGTCACAGTCAGCGTGCCGTCGCCGTGGTCCATGGCCCGCGCGGCGATGCCCTTGAAGGCGCGCACCGGCAGTGCGATGGAAAGCGGCAGGCCGCTTTGCGGAAGCACCTTGCGCAACACTGCGCCACGTTTGTCCAGTGTGAATGTGACGCCGTCACGGTCCTGTCTCGATGCGTAGGAAACCTGTTGGGGAAACCGCCCCGGATCGAGCCGCAATTGGGCACCCGCCCAGGCGGGTTTGCGCAACGTGTTCGTCATAAGTGCCTCTGTCTCTCCTGAGAGCCGAAAACGAGATTTTCGGAGCGGGACTTTTTGTCCTCTTGCAGCCGAGAGAATACGGCAATTGATGTCGTGTTGCTTTAATATCTACGGTTAAAAAAAAGCTGCCTTTTCGGATGGTTAGCAAATGACAACCGGGCCGGCTTGCATTTAACGGGAATGCAACATTTACGCCGGCTCAACATTGAAGCACCTTGTTGTCAGGTGCTGACGACCTTTCCGGGGTTCATGATGTTCGCCGGGTCGAAGGCGCGCTTGATGCGCCGCATCAGCTCGATCTCGATGGCCGGGCGGACCTCGGCCAGCAGATCCCGTTTGAGCTGTCCGATCCCGTGTTCCGCGGAGATCGATCCGCCGAGTGCCAACGCGATGTCGTAGACGATCCCGTTGATTTCATGACGGCGCGCGAGATGCGCTTCCGCGGAGCCGCCTTTCGGTTGCGAAATGTTGTAGTGGATGTTGCCGTCACCCATGTGCCCGAAGGCGACGATACGGCCCTCCGGCTCCGCTTTCAGAACCGCCGCGTCGGCCTTTTCGAGAAACTCCGGTATGGAGGAGATCGGTACGGAGACATCATGCTTGATCGACATGCCTTCCGGCTTTTGCGCCGACGACATTTCTTCGCGCAGTCTCCAAAACGCGTCGCACTGGCTATCCGACTGGGCGATGACGGCGTCATCGATCAGTTCGACCTCGAACGCCGATTCCAGCAGTGCCTCCATCAGCTGCTGCGCCGCCTCTTCGGATTGTCCCGAAGAGATGTCGATCAGCACGTACCAGGGATGCGGTTCGGCGAGCGGATCTCGATTACCTGGAATATGCTTGGTAGTGAACTCCATGCCGATCCGCGGCATGAGCTCGAATCCGGTCAACGCCGGGCCGCAGCGGTCGGTGGCCATGCCGAAAAGGGTGAGGGCGCGTGCCGGATCCTTCAGTCCGGCGATGGCAACCTGTTTGCCGGCTGGGGTGGGGAAAAGTTTCAGCACCGCCGCCGTGATGATCCCCAGCGTGCCCTCCGCGCCGATGAACAGGTCGCGCAGGTCGTAGCCGGTATTGTCCTTCTTCAGGCTGCGCAGGCCGTTCCAGATCTCGCCGGTCGGCAGCACGACCTCGAGGCCGAGACACAAATGCCGCATGTTGCCATAGGCCAGAACGGCAGTTCCGCCGGCATTGCTGCCGAGATTGCCGCCGATTTCGCAGCTGCCTTCCGAGCCCAGCGACAGCGGAAACAGCCGATCGGCATCCCGGGCCGCTTGCTGCACATTGGCGAGAATGCACCCCGCCTCGACGGTCATGGTGTTGCCCTTGAGGTCGATCCCCCGAATCCGGTTGAGGCGCGACACCGACACGACGATCTGGCTCTGCCCGTCCAGCGGCACCTGACCGCCGGTATGTCCGGTGTTGCCCGCCTGCGGCACAATGGGCGTCGCGGTTTCCGACGCCAGCGCCAGGATCGCTGCGACCTCTTCAACGGTGGCCGGTTTGAGTACGATCGGCGCGGTACCGTGGAAAAGGCCGCGAGGCTCGTGCAGATAGGGATCGATATCGGCCGGATCGCGAAGGGCGTTCTGGTCGCCGACGATGGCTGCGAAGCGGTCGAGCAGGGCGGCATCGGTCATGGTCGTCACGGCTCCTTAGTCCTCTGCCGGTGCCGCAGCGCGGGCAAGCCGGTCGTTGATGGCCTCGCCGAGCCCGGTTTCGGGAACCGGCGCCACCGCGATGGAAGCCGCGGCCGAAGCGTCGGCGCGTTGAAGATGGTCGAACAGGTTGGCGGCCGCTTCGCGCAGATCGCCTGAGGGGCTGAGATCCAGAACGACGACCGCATCCTTGTCGCCGGCAAGACGCCGGCCGGCGAAGGTGATAACCGCGTCTCCAGGCCCGGCGTCGCCCGCATTCGTTCGAAGCCTCTTTCGCGGCGCGTAGTGGGACCGCAGCATGCCCGGCGCCTCGATCGCCGCTGAAGCCGCTTCACGCCGATTGATCGTCACTCCGATGGTTTCTTCGATCGCTTCGACGGCGAGACCGCCCGGCCGCAACAGATCGATGCCGCCGGAATGCGTTTTGAGGATCGTCGATTCCAGCCCGATCCTGGCAGGTCCGCCGTCGAGAATGAGGTCGACACGGTCTCCGAGGTCGGCTCCGACATGTTCGGCCCGGGTGGCGCTGATCCTGCCGGAGGTGTTGGCGCTCGGCGCCGCCAAAGGCCGGTCGTAACGGTCGATCAGCCGCTGCGCAAACCCGCCGGGCATGCGGATTGCCAGCGTATCCAGACCGGCCCGGGTGAGGGCGTGAATTGCCGTTTCCTCGACGGCCGGAAGCACCAGTGTCAGCGGTCCCGGCCAGAACGCCTCGGCGAGCCTTCGCGCCACTGCGTCGAATGTCACATAGCGCCGCGCCATCTCAAGGCTGCTCACATGGCAGATCAGCGGGTTGAAGCGCGGTCGACCCTTGGCCTCGAAAATGCGAGCCACGGCTTCGCCGTTGGTCGCGTCGGCCGCAAGCCCGTACACCGTCTCCGTCGGCAGCGCGATCAGGCCGCCGCGGGCGAGAACATCGCAGGCTGCTTCGAGCGCAGGCTCTTCCTTGGAACCGATGGGCAGAACTGACATGAACCAATCCGATTTCGTTCCGCTGTAGCAGGCTTCACGACGGCGCTCAACGCGCCCGCGGGAGGTTCGGCCATGAAAAATAATTGACGTTTACGTAAAAATAACTTACGCCCTGAATCCGGTCGCAAGCGCCTGCTTCGGGCGCCGCCGAGCAGCATGATCGCAATCCGGGAGAGGGCAGGACCATGTACAGGGCTCCGGTCGAAGATATCGCATTCACGCTCAAGCATGTCGCCGGCCTTCAGGCCGCGCTCGATGACGGCGCGCTGGGCGATCTTTCGGAAGATCTGGTCGATGCGATCCTGACCGAAGCGGGTAAGTTCGCCTCGGAAGAAATAGCGCCGCTGGGCGGCAATGGCGAGGACGGTACGCCGCTCAAGGACGGCGTCGTTACCACGCCTCAGGGTTGGCGAGATCTCTACAGGAATTGGGCCGAGGGCGGTTGGAACAGCCTGACCGGTTCGCCGGACTATGGCGGGCAGGGACTGCCGATCATGCTGTCCGTGGCCGCCAACGAAATGTGGAACGCCAGCTCGATGGCCTTCAGCCTGTGCTCGCTGCTGACCATGGGTGCCGTCGAAGCGGTGGAGAAGCACGCGACGGACGCACTGAAAGACCGCTATCTGGCGAAGATGATTTCCGGCGAGTGGACCGGCACGATGAACCTGACGGAGCCGCAGGCCGGCTCCGACCTCAACGCCTTGAAAACCCGCGCCGAGCCGCTCGGCGACGGTACCTACCGCATTTTCGGACAGAAGATCTTCATCACCTATGGCGAGCACGATTTTGCCGACAACATCGTGCACCTGGTTCTGGCGCGACTTCCCGATGCGCCGGCCGGCACAAAGGGCATTTCGCTGTTTCTTGTGCCGAAATTTCTGGTCAACGACGACGGCAGCCTCGGCGCCCGCAACGACGTGTTCTGTCACAGCGTCGAACACAAGCTCGGCATCCATGGCTCGCCGACCTGCACGATGATCTATGGCGACGGCAAGTTCGGCGACGCGCCGGGCGCCGTCGGCTGGCTGATCGGCGAGGAGAACCGCGGTCTGGCCTGCATGTTCACCATGATGAACAACGCCCGCCTGGTGGTCGGCATCCAGGGCGTGGCGATTGCCGACGCGGCCTACCAGAAGGCGCTCGCCTACGCCAATGAACGCACTCAGGGCAGGGCGCCGGGCTGGACCGGCGAGGGCATGAGCCCGATCATCGAACATCCCGACATCCAGCGCAGCCTGTTGACGATGAAGGCGATGACCCAGGCATCGCGCTCGATAGCCTATTGCTGTGCCCACGCGCTCGACATGGCGCATGCCGCCGATGCCGCCGGCAACGAGGCTGCAAGCCGCCACTGGCGCGAGCGCGCCAACCTGCTGACCCCGATCGCCAAGTCGTTTTCCACCGACATCGGCGTCGACATGGCGTCGGTCGGCGTGCAGGTGCATGGCGGCATGGGCTTCATCGAAGAGACCGGGGCGGCAAGTCTGCTGCGCGACGCACGCATTGCGCCTATCTACGAAGGCACCAACGGTATCCAGGCCATCGACTTGGTGATGCGCAAACTGACGCAATCGGGCGGCGAACACGTTGCCGGCTATATTGCCGAGCTCAAGGAGATCGCCGCGGAAGTGGCCCGCCGCAACAATCCGGCATTTGGAACCACGGCGGCCTGCCTCGAGGCCGCCCTGTCGGATCTCGAAACCACGACCGGTTGGCAACTCCAGGCCTTGCAGGAGGGCAAGATCAGCGAAGCGCTGTCCGGCGCGACACCCTATCAGCGTCTCTTCGGCCTGACCGCCGGAGCCGTCTATCTCGCCAAGGGCGCGCTGGTGGAGGCCGGCGATGGCGGCGACGAAGGCCGGGTGGCGCTCTGCCGCTTCTGTGCCGAGAACCTGCTGGGCGAGACGGCCTCGCTGCGCGATGCCGTGGTCAACGGCGCCGAAAGCATGCTGGGTGCGCGCGCTGCGCTCGCCAGCTGACGAAACCGACCAACTGCAGTTATCCGAGGAGACATCGGTGAGCGAACACATTCTCGTCGAACGGCCGGGCGAAATGAACGGCGCCGTCCAGGTGATCCGGTTCAACCGGCCGGAAAAGAAAAACGCCATCACCCAGGACATGTACGCCGCAATGGTCGAAGCGCTGCGGTCGGGCGATGCGGACGACGCCGTCAGGGCGCATGTGTTTCTCGGCACACCGGAGTGTTTCACCGCCGGCAACGACATGCAGGATTTCCTCAGCTATGCCATTCACGGGCGTATGGGGGAGGGCCATGTCAGCCAGTTCCTCAAGCAGCTGGCGCTGGTCAGGAAGCCGATGATCGCCGGCGTCGATGGCCTGGCGATCGGCATCGGCACGACCATGCACTTCCATTGCGACCTGACCTTCGCGACGCCGCGATCGTTGTTCCGTACGCCCTTTGTCGACCTGGGCCTGTTGCCGGAAGCCGGCTCCAGCCTGTTGGGCCCGATGACCATGGGCCATCAGCGAGCCTTCGCATTGCTTGCCTCCGGTGTCGGCTTCTCGGCCGAGGAGGCGCGCGATGCCGGCCTGATCTACAAGGTCGTGGCCGTCGAGGATATCGAGCGCGAGACGCTGGCGGTCGCGGCCGACATCGCTTCGAAACCTCCGCAGGCGATGCAGATTGCCCGCGAACTCCTGCGCGGCGGCCAGCGGGATGCGGTCACCGCCCGCATCGAGGAAGAATCGTCGCTGTTCGGCGAGCGCCTCGCCTCACCGGAAGCGCGCGCCGCCTTCGAAGCGTTTCTGGCCCGCAAGAAGTAGCGGCTGCTCCTACCGTTCCAACAGCGCCACGGCTTCGACGTGAGCTGACCAGAGGAACTGGTCGATCGGCGTCACGCTGGTAAGCCTGAAGCCGCCATCGATCAGAACCCGCAGGTCGCGCGCCAGCGTTGCCGGATTGCAGGAAACCGCCACGACCCGTTCGACGGAAGACTGCGCCAGTGCTTGCGATTGGGCCTCGGCGCCGGCGCGCGGCGGGTCGAAAACCACACTGTCGAACGGCTTGAGTTCGGCCGCCTGTAGCGGGCGCCGAAACAAGTCTCGCCGTTCCGTCGTCACCGGCTTCAGGCCCGTCTGGTGTCGGGCCGCGCTATCGAGCGCGGCCAGGGAAGCGGCCTCGCTCTCGACGGCGTGTGCGGCCGCATAAGGTGCCAAATGCAACGTGAAGGCGCCGCAGCCTGAAAACAGGTCGGCGCATTTTTTGCCGCCCTGCAGATGCCCGGCCGCCAGTTCGGTCATCGTCGCCTGAGCCTCGCGGCTCGCCTGCACGAACGCCCCTGGTGGCGGTGAGACCGGAACACCGGAAAATTCCAGTACCGGTTTGCGCGGCTCGATCAGGATCTCGTCGTCAACGGAAAGCCGGGCCAGATCGGATTGCAGCGCCAGGTCGACCGCCGCCCGCCGTCGCCGTTCGGGCAGGCGCAGCTGCTGTGCAGTAACGTCCAGGCCGGCCCGGGTCTCCAGCACGTTGAGGCGAAAGGGCCTTGTGTCCGTGGCCAGTGTCGAGGCGATTGCCCCGAGAGCGTCCAGCCGGGATTCGATACCGTGGCTCAGGACCGGGCAGGAGCCCACCTCGATGATCGTGTGACTTGCCGCACGGTTGAAGCCGAACAGCACGCCCTGCCGGGTTTTGCGCGCGGAAAAAACCGCACGCCGCCTGCTGCCGGGGCGACATGGGACGAGGTCGGCGACCTCCGTTTCGATGCCGCGCGATGCGAGTGCATCGACGACCAGGCGGCGTTTCCACGCCTCATAGGCCGTGGTTTCCATATGCTGCAGGGAGCAGCCGCCGCAGGACTGTCCTTGCGGGCCGAAATGCCGGCAGGAGGGCGAGCCGCGCAAGGGCGAGGGGTCATCGACGGAAAGGAGGCGGCCGCGTTTCCCGTCCGGACTGATCGACACGGTCTCGCCCGGCAAGGTGAACGGGACGTAGACGGTGTTGCCGTCCGCTTCGGCGATCCCGTCTCCCTGGGCGCCCAGGTGGTCGATTGTCACTTGTAGCGGACTCATGCCTTGACGCCTCCAAGAAGGAATTCGCGATTGCCATCGCCGCCTTCGATGGGCGACGGACAAAGCCCGACGCTGCGCCAGCCCGGCTGGTCGTCAAGCCATGACCGCAGGTCGTCGGCCACGGTCTGGCCGATCGCCGGATCGCGGATGATTCCGCCCTTTCCGATAGCCTCGCGCCCTGCCTCAAATTGCGGTTTGACCAGCAGCACACAGAAACCGCCGGCGGCGGCAATTGCCAGTGCCGGCGGCAGGGCGAGTTTCAGCGAAATGAAGCTGACATCGCTGACCAGCGCTTCTATCCGTCGGTCGCCGATCGTCGCGGCATCGAGGTCGCGGGCGTTGATCCCTTCCAGATTGTCGACCCGCGGGTCGCCGGCGAGGGACGGGTGCAATTGGTCATGACCGACGTCGACTGCGCTGACATGGCTGGCACCGCGTTCCAGCAGCACCTGGGTGAAGCCGCCGGTCGAGGCACCGATGTCGAGTGCGTCGCGCCCGGACGGATCGAAACCGAACTGATCGAGGCCGGCGATCAGCTTGAGAGCAGCACGGGAGACATAGCCGCGGGCCGCATCGCGGATATCGACGGTGTCGTTGCTGTCGAACCGGGCGCCGGGTTTGGTGACGACTGCGCCGTTGACCGCCACGCTGCCGCGCAGGATGGCGTCGCGCGCCCGTGCACGGCTCTCGAAGGCACCTGTGGCCGCCAGCAACTGGTCCAGGCGCATGCGGGCTGACGGTTTTTGGTCGGAGGCGGTCATGGCCTGTCATGACCGCTCAGGCCGTTGCAGGCAAGCCCGTTGTCGATTGTGAGCAGACGCAATCAGGCCTGGGTCTGGGATTCCGGCAACACGCTCGATGTCCCGAGGGCCGCGAACACCGCGTCGACGATGCCTTTGCGGTCGAGGCCGGCATGCGCATACATGGCCTCCGGCTTGGCCTGGTCCATGAAGATGTCCGGCATGATCAGCGGTCGGATCTTGAGCCCGTTTTCCAAAAGGCCCTGATGGGCCAGGAACTGGATGACGTGCGATCCGAACCCGCCAATAGCGCCTTCCTCGACGGTCAGAAGCACCTCGTGATTGCGCGCCAGCTGGAGGATGAGATCGGTATCCAGCGGCTTGGCGAAACGGGCGTCCGCGACCGTCGTCGACAGGCCGGCTGCGTCAAGGTCTTCCGCGGCCAGTACGCAATCGGCCAGCCGTGTCCCAAGCGACAGAAGGGCGATCTTGCTGCCCTCCTTGATGATCCGGCCCTTGCCGATCTCGATGATCGAGCCGCGTTCCGGCATGTCGATCCCGACACCTTCGCCGCGCGGATAGCGGAACGAGATCGGTCCCTCGTCGTAAGCCGCGGCGGTCCGCACCATGTGCTTCAGTTCCGCCTCGTCGGCGGCCGCCATCACCACGAAACCCGGCAGTGTCGCGAGATAGGTGATGTCGAACGATCCGGCGTGGGTCGGCCCGTCCGCACCGACGAAACCGGCGCGATCGATCGGAAAGCGCACCGGCAGACGCTGGATGGCGACGTCGTGAACGACCTGGTCGTAGGCGCGCTGCAGGAAGGTCGAATAGAGCGCCGCGAACGGCCTCATCCCCTCCGAAGCCAGACCCGCCGCGAATGTCACTGCGTGCTGTTCGGCAATGCCGACATCGAAACAGCGCTCGGGGAAGGCCTGGTTGAACAGATCGAGGCCGGTTCCCGACGGCATGGCGGCGGTCACAGCCACCAGCTTGTCGTCGTGACTCGCTTCTTCGATCAGCGACTGGGCAAATACCTTGGTGTAGCTGGGCGCATTCGGTGTCGCTTTCGACTGGGTGCCGGTGATCACGTCGAATTTGGAGACGCCGTGGTATTTGTCGGCCGCCTCTTCGGCCGGTCCGTAGCCCTTGCCCTTCTGGGTCACCACGTGGATCAGCACCGGTCCGCGGGCGTTGTCCCTGACATTGCGCAGCACCGGCAGCAGGTGATCGAAGCTGTGCCCGTCGATCGGCCCGATATGGTAGAAGCCGAGTTCCTCGAACAGCGTGCCCCCGGTCACGTAGCCGCGAGCATGTTCGACGGCGCGGGTGATCGCCCGGTCCACCGTCTTGCCGAGATAGGCGGTGAGTTTCTTGCCGAATTCGCGCATGCCCATATAGGTCCGGCCGGAAGCCAGGCGGGCCAGATAGGCGCTCATCGCACCCGTGGGAGGGGCGATCGACATGTCGTTGTCGTTGAGAATGACGATCAGCCGGGCATCCAGTGCGCCGGCGTTGTTCAGCGCTTCATAGGCCATGCCCGCAGACATGGCGCCATCGCCGATGACGGCGACGACGTTGCGCGGCGTTTCGGTCAGTTCGCTGGCAACCGCCATCCCGAGTCCGGCGGAGATCGAGGTCGACGAGTGTGCCGCACCGAACGGATCGTATTCGCTCTCGGCCCGCTTGGTGAAGCCCGAAAGACCATCCTCCTGCCGCAGCGTGCGAATGCGGTCGCGGCGGCCGGTGAGGATCTTGTGCGGGTAGCACTGATGCCCGACATCGAAGATCAGCCGGTCGTTCGGCGTGTCGAAAATCTTGTGGATGGCCAGCGTCAGCTCGACGACGCCCAGGCCGGCGCCCAAATGTCCGCCGGTGATCGACACGGCGTCGACCATCTCCGCCCGCAGCTCTTCGGCCAGCTGCGGCATGTCCCGATCGTCTATCTCCTTCAGGTCCGCGGGATGGACGACACGGTCGAGAAGGGGAGTTTCGGGCCTTTGGGTCACGATAGCTGCTTTCGTTGTCGTTCGATCGGCGGAACTGGCCAACTGTTTAAAGCTATTGCTCTTTTGAGCGAATGCAAGTTCACGCAGTGTAGGCAGCGGCGCTTCCTTGGGGAAGGTGACAATTTGACCACATTCGCGCCTGTCACTTTTACCAGCCTTGGGCGGTCAATCCGAATCCAGCGGCTCCGTTCCGGCCGCCGCGCCGTTGCGGTCGAGGCGGATTTTCTCGATACGGTCCTCGGCTGCCTTCAGGAGCTTTTCGCAATGCCCCTTGAGGGCTTCACCGCGCTCGTAGATTTCGATCGACCGGTTGAGCGGCACGTCGCCGGTTTCCAGGCTCGCGACGATCTTCTCCAGTTGCTCCAGCGCCTGCTCGAAGCTCATGGACGCAATGTCGTCGTTGGTGCCGGGCTGATCGCTCATCGTCTATCCTCTCATCAGGCGCCTGACATGGGCGCCGGCCGACTCGGCCAATCCCACCAGATCATAACCGCCCTCCAGGACGCTGACGAGCCGGTTGTCGCAGCAGTCGTCGGCGATCTCCATCAACTTGCCCGTGGCCCAGTCGAAATCGTCGGCCGTCAGGTTGATTTCGGCAAGCGGGTCGCGATGATGCGCATCGAATCCCGCCGAAATGATGATCAGGTCGGGGCCAAGGTCCTCCAGCGTCGGTAGGATGCGGGTGTTGAACGCTTCGCGAAACTGCATGCTGCCGGTCTGCGGCGACAGCGGCGCGTTGACGATATTGCCGGCGCCGGTCTCGTTTTTCGCCCCGGTGCCGGGATAAAGCGGCATCTGGTGTGTGGACAGATAGAAGACGGTCTTGTCGTCCCAGAAGATATCCTGGGTGCCGTTGCCATGGTGTACGTCCCAGTCGATGATGGCGACCGTTTCGGCACCATGGACCTGTTGTGCATGGCGCGCGGCGATGGCGGCGTGGTTGAACAGGCAGAACCCCATGGCGATGTTTTTTTCCGCATGGTGTCCCGGCGGCCGGGCGGCGAGGAAGGCGTTGTCGGCATCCCCCGAAAAGACGCTGTCGACCGCATCGACCGCACCGCCGATCGCCGTCAGCGCGGCCTCGAAGCTCTTGGGGCTGGCGCTGGTATCGGCGTCGATGTGCGCGATTCCCTCCTCGGGAATGGCGCGCTGGACCCGGTCCAGAAAGTCTTCCGGATGGGCGAGCAGGACTTTTTCCGGCTCGGCCTGCGGAGAGTCCACCCGCTCCAGCGAGTCGAACGCCTCCGCCTTGAACGCCTCTTCCAGCGCCTCGAGACGCTGCGGTCGCTCCGGATGTCCGGGCGGTGTCAGGTGCTCCAGGTAAATCGGATTGGTGTAGAGACGGGTCGTCATGGCTGCACCTGCGCTGAACGGACGAGAAGTCGACCCTGCTGATCCCACACCCGCAGAACGGGATCAACCGCTTTGTTGAAGACTATCCGTCGACCAGCGTCGTCTTGGTGATGGCGATGCCGAAGCCTTCCAGCCCGACATAGTGGCGCTTGCGCGAGGTGAACAATTCGATCGAGGAGATGCCCAGGTCCTTGAGGATCTGCGCTCCAAGACCGATCTCCAGCCATTCGCTCTCGCGCTGTTTCGCCTCGTCGTGGGATTCGCGCTCGTCGGTCGCGGCGGACCGACCGCTGCCGAAGTTGCCGACACCGACGGATCCCTCGCGCAGATAGACAATGACACCGCGGCCGCGCTCGGCGATCCGCCCCAGATGTTCGGTAATCGGCGGTGATTTGCCGAAGACGTCGTCGACGACGGATTCGGGATGTAGCCGCACCGGAATCTCGACACCGTCGCGCACGTCGCCGAAAACCAGCGCGACGTGCTGCATCGGGTCCCAGGGCAGGGAATAGGTGTGCGCCTGGGCGATGCCGTGAGCTGTCTCCACCTCGAACACGTCGCCTCTCTCGATCAGCGTTTCCTGGCGCTGCCGGTAGGCGATGAGATCGGCGACGGAAACCTCTTTCAGGCTGTGCTCTTCGGCAAACGCACTCACCTGCGGTCCGCGCATGACGGAGCCGTCGTCATTGACCAGTTCGCAGATCACGCCGAACGGTGGCAGGTCGGCCAGCCGGCAGAGATCGACCGCCGCTTCCGTGTGTCCGGAACGCATCAGCACGCCGCCCTCGCGCGCCACCAGCGGAAAGATGTGGCCGGGTCTTACGAAGTCGTTGGCGCCCGCATTGGGGTTGGCGAGGTTGCGTACGGTCAACGTCCGATCATCGGCGGAAATGCCGGTGGTCGTGCCATGTTTGTAGTCCACCGAAACCGTAAAGGCCGTGGCATGCGGCGCGTCGTTTTCAGCCACCATGGCGGTCAGGTTCAACCGCTTGGCCTCCGCGCGCGGCATCGGCGCGCAGACGATGCCGGACGTGTGGCGCACGATGAACGCCATGTTTTCCGGCGTGCAGTGTACGGCGGCGACGATCAGGTCGCCTTCGTTTTCGCGTCCGCCGTCGTCGGTGACGACAACGATTTCGCCTGCCTCGAAGGCGCGAATGGCTTCAACAACGCGGGTCTGGTCATAGGACATGGTTCGATTTCGCTCTAGACTCGGCCGGTCTGGCCGCGATGCCGCAAATAGTGATCGGCCAGCGTACAGGCAAGCATGGCCTCGCCGATCGGCACTGCCCGGATCCCGACACAGGGGTCGTGACGGCCTTTGGTGCGCACTTCGACTTCGTTGCCGTCGGCATCGATGCTGCGGCGTTCGGTCAGGATCGATGAGGTCGGCTTGACCGCGAAGCGGGCGACGACCGGTTGTCCGGTGGAGATGCCGCCCAGCACGCCGCCGGCATTGTTGCTGAGAAATTCGGGATTGCCGTCGGCGCCGACCCGCATCTCGTCGGCATTTTCCTCGCCGCTGATACGCGCCGCCTCGAAACCGTTGCCGATCTCGACCCCTTTCACGGCGTTGATCGACATCAGATTGGCGGCGATATCCTGATCGAGCTTGGCATAGATCGGGGCGCCGAGCCCGACCGGCACGCCTTCAGCGACCACTTCGATGACCGCGCCGACCGACGAGCCGGCCTTGCGGACCTGGTCGAGATACTCCTCCCACTTCGGCACCATGTCCGGATCGGGGCAGAAGAACGGATTGGCGTCGACAGCATCCCAATCCCAATTGTCGCGATTGATCGCCAGCTTGCCGATCTGCACCAGCGCGCCGCGCACCGTCACGTCCGGCAGCACCTTGCGCGCCAGTCCGCCGGCCGCCACCCGTGCGGCTGTTTCGCGGGCCGAAGACCGGCCGCCGCCACGATAGTCGCGAATGCCGTATTTGGCGTCATAGGTGAAGTCGGCATGGCCCGGCCGGTAACGCCGGGCGATTTCGGAATAGTCCTTCGATCGCTGGTCGGTGTTTTCGATCATCATCGACACCGGCGTGCCGGTGGTGATCAGCGTTTCGCCGTCTTCCTGCGGCATGGCGCCGGACAGCACCCGCACCGCATCGGCCTCGCGCCGCTGGGTGACGAAGCGCGACTGGCCGGGTTTGCGCTTGTCCAGCCAGGTCTGGATTTCGGCTTCGGTGAAGGCGATGCCGGGCGGGCAGCCGTCGACGATGCAGCCGAGAGCCGGACCGTGGCTCTCGCCCCAGGTCGTCACGCGAAACAGGTGACCGAAGGTGTTGTGCGACATGGCGGCAGTCCGCTTGCTATTCGTCGGGGTCCCGCATAGGCGGTTCAGGCGTCGCTGTCAAAGGCAGGGATCCACTCGATGGTCCGACCCTCGATCCGCAGGATCCGGTCCTGCGGCGTAACCAGATCGGCTGCTTCGTCGCCCGCAAGCCCGCCAACCAGGTGAAACAGCGACCGTATGATGCCACCATGGCTGACGCAAACGGTCGGCCGCGTCACGGATCCATGCCATGCCGCGACGCGCCAGGTCAGGATTTCATAGCTTTCCGCGTGCTCGCCCGGCGGCAGAAAGTCCCATTTGCCGTTGCGTCGTTCTGCTGTGCGCATCAGCGCAGCGTTTTCGTGCGTTTCGAGCTCCTGCAGCGTGTGTCCTTCCCAGTCGCCATAGGAGACTTCGACCAGCCGGTCGTCGGTGCGGTATTGCTGATGCGGCAGGTCCAGTGCCGTGCGGATGCGCTCCATGGTTTCGCGCGCCCGGCCGAGCGGGCTGGCGACGAAATCGAACTCTCCGGCAGCGGCGCCCAGCAGGTCCCGCAGGACAGCGCCGTTGCGGTCCGCCTGATCGCGTCCGGTTTCATTGATGGGCACGTCGCAGGACCCCTGGAAACGGCCTTCGACGTTCCAGTCGGTCTGCCCATGCCGAATGACGTAGATCAGCGGCGAGGCTGCCATCGTCTCCAATTCCTGACGGTTGGCGGGGCGGCTCAATCCTTGATGACGGAGATGTCCGGAGCATCGACGGCTTTCATGCCGACGGTGTGGTAGCCGGAATCGACGTGATGCACCTCACCGGTCACGGCCCGCGAAAGGTCCGACAGCATATAGAGCGCAGAGGCGCCGACTTCATCCGTCGTCACCGTGCGCTTGAGCGGCGCATTGTATTCGTTCCACTTCAGGATGTAGCGGAAGTCGCCGATGCCGGAGGCGGCCAGCGTCTTGATCGGTCCGGCCGAGATGGCGTTGACCCGGATGCCGCGATTGCCCATGTCGACCGCGAGATAGCGCACACTGGCTTCCAGCGCCGCCTTGGCGACGCCCATGACGTTGTAGTGCGGCATGACCTTCTCGGCGCCGTAGTAGGTCAGGGTCAGGATGGAGCCGCCGTCGACCATGATCTTTTCAGCCCGCTGCGCCAGCGCCGCGAGCGAATAGACCGAGACTTCCATGGTCCGGTTGAAGTTGTCTCGCGTGGTGTCGAGGAACCGGCCGGTCAATTCGTCCTTGTCGGAAAAGGCGATGGCGTGGACCAGGAAATCGATCTCGCCCCAACGGTCCTTCACATTCGCGAAAACCGCGTCCATGCTGTCCGCATCCGTGACGTCACAATGGCCGGCGACAAAGGCGCCGAGTTCCGAAGCCAGCGGTTCGACCCGCTTTTTCAGCGCTTCTCCCTGATAGGTCAGCGCCAGTTCGGCGCCGGCATCGGCACAGGCTTTTGCGATCCCCCAGGCAATCGACCGATTGTTGGCAACACCCAAGATGACACCGCGTTTGCCTTTCATCAGACCCGCTGCCTGAACCATCATGCGCTCCTTGCTTGTACCCTTCTTGGCTATGGCACAGCCGACAGACCGGTTCAAGACGCTCCGGCGCCGGATTTGGCGAAGGCCATCAGTTCCTCGACGGGATTCTCCGGCAGCATCAGACGCACGTGAACCAGCAGGTCGCCGCGTGTGCCGTCATGATCCGGCAGACCCTTGCCGGCGACACGCAGAACCCGGTCAGAGCCGGACCAGGGCGGTACAGAAACCAGGATTTTGCCGTCGAGCGTTGCAACCGGGAGTTTTGCGCCGGTGATGCCCTGATGCAGCGGAACCGGAAGCTCGTGGACCAGATTGACACCGTCGATGCGCAAATGTGGGTGCTTCTTGAAACGAAATTTGATGATAGCGTCGCCGGTCTGCCCGTCACCGGTGGCCTGGCCATGACCGCGCAGCCGCAACACCGGTTCGTTCTCGATCCCGGCCGGCACGCGAACCGAAACCGATTTGCCGGTCGGCAGCGTCACATTCAGCGGCGCGGTCCGCAGAGCCGTTTCCAGCGACACGAACAAATCGACATGGATGTCTCCGGTTTCGAACGATGCGGTCTCTTCGGCGTCGCCGCCCGGAATGTCGTCAATTCCCGGCGCGTCATCGGCACCACGGACGAAGGACTGGCCGAAGATCTTTTCCATGATCTCTTCGTGGGTCGAGTCGGCGAACCCGTCCGATTGTGGATCCGACGCCTGTTCCTTCGGTTCCGAACGCTTTTCTTCGGACTGATCGGACTCCGGGCGTTTGAAACCGAAACCGGGCATGCCAGAGGCAAAGCCGCGAAACATCGAGCGTCGCGGCAGCGGACGACCGGAAGCATCGATCAGTCCGTCGTCATACTGGCGGCGTTTTTCAGCGTCCCCGAGAATCTCGTAGGCCGCCAGAATTTCGCTGAAGGATATGTCGGAATCGATCCCCTGTGGATTGCGGTCCGGGTGGGTCGCCTTGGCGTAGCGGCGGAACGCCGCCTTGATCTCGCTGCTGCTGGCGACCCTGGAAATGCCGAGGATCGAATAGGGGTTACGCATGACACCGTCCACTCAATACGCATACGCGCCGACCGCGGAACGCCCGCTTTTCGGCTCCACCTGCAATTTGTCCGGCAGGTTTCGATGTTTTAGCGCCAACTTGCTAATGAGGCCCTAAGGAGCCCATTGCGGGATTGGCCGTCAGTCCTGCTTTTCCATCGTTTCGAGGGTCCAGTCCTGGCTCATGCGCGCCCGGCATATCTCGCCCATATACTGGGCGACACCGTCATAGCTGTGCTTGGACGCGATGAATTCCCGACAGACCCGCCTGACTCCGCCGTTTTCCCGCACATAGCTGACGACACCGCCGTCGCCGGTCGTCAGATTGGCCCAGGGCAGGTGGTGGATGAAACCCTTCGTCACATCGGCCTCGGCGACGGTCATCTTGATGAGGTCATCATCCGACAACACATCGGGGACAGTCGAGATCGAACCCGTGATCGTGCTGCGATCGGGGCCGGTTCCGAGACCCAGTCCGCTGCCAAGGCAACCCGAAACGAGCAGCATGGTGCACAGCGTGCAGGTCAGAGCCGTGCCGCTGCCAAAATACCACTTACGCACCAAGGCGTTCTTTGCTAGGTCAAACTGTCTGCGCGCCACATCTGCCGCCGCGTCACATATCAGGTAAAACACAATGGTAACCGAAACAGAATTAACGAAGGGTGACTTTTCCCTGTCCGACGAGCCGATCGCCCTGTTTCGGGAATGGTTGCAGGACGCCCATGAACACGAACTGAACGACCCGACGGCCCTGGCGCTGGCGACGGTCGATCCGGACGGAATGCCGGATGTGCGCATGGTGCTGCTCAAGGACGTCGACGAACGAGGCTTCACGTTCTACACGAACTTCGAAAGCCGGAAGGGCGACGAACTTCAGGCCACGCCGAAGGCGGCCTTGTGCTTCCACTGGAAATCGCTGCGCCGCCAGGTGCGCATTCGCGGCAATGTCGAGGTGGTCAGCAACGAGGAGGCCGATGCATATTTTGCCACACGGCCGCGCGGCAGCCGCATCGGCGCATGGGCCTCGCAGCAATCGCGCCCGCTGGAGAGCCGTTTTGCCCTGGAGAAGGCGGTGGCCGAATACACGGCCAAATACCCGATCGGCGAAATCCCCCGTCCGCCTTACTGGTCGGGATTCCGGGTGATGCCCGACACGATCGAGTTCTGGCACAATCGCAAGTTCCGCCTGCATGATCGGATCGTGTTTGCCCGCCGCGAGGCGGGGCCCGGTTGGGACAAGACACGGCTGTATCCATAACGACGACGCAGCCTCGAGGCGACGGAAGTTGAATCGAACTGTGAACGGCTTGAATCAGTTTCTGGCGAGCCCTTGACAAGCTTCTGTAATCCGTAAGGAATTTGCCATGACGTCCTGTCATTGAGGCAGGCATCGGTTTTGGCGGGTTCGATCCATGAGCGAACTGATCTACTACGACCTGAAACAGGTGGCCGGGCTGGCGCCCAGCCTTTCCACACAGGTCGCCCGGGAGATCGGACGGCGGATCGTTTGCGGAACCTATCCGCCCGGCGAACTGGTCGAGGACGAAGGCGCGCTGGCCGAACGTTACCAGGTGAGCCGCTCGGTCATTCGCGATGCGGTCAAGATCCTGGTCGGCAAGGGGTTGCTGGAAGTGCGTCGCGGCATCGGCACCCGGGTCCGGTCACGAACCAGTTGGGGATTGCTGGATGACGATGTCCTGGCCTGGTACCAGTCGGCACCGCCCAACAGCGATTTCTTTCGGCAGCTGATGGATATCCGCCTGATTTTTGAGCCGAAGGCGGCTCGCTGGGCGGCCGACCGAGCGAGCGGGGAGGAGATCGATCAGATCCGGGCCGCGATCGAACGGATGGAGGCGGAGAAGGGATCGGTCGAGGATTTCGTCATCGCCGATGCGCTCTTTCACCGCTCGATCCTGCACGCCGCGCACAACGAATTTCTCATTGCGATGGAGGGCGTGATCTTTTCCGCGCTGCTCAGCAGCATTCGGTTGACCAACATGGATCCGCGGGAAAACGAGGATTCGCTGCCCTTCCACCGCGAAGTCTACGAAGCGATCGCCGCGCGCGACTGCGAGCGGGCGGAACGGGTCATGGACCGACTGCTTGCGGACGCCAATCGCAGGCTGGTCGAGCGGATCGAGGAAAGCTGAGGCCGATCCGCCCGCTCACTCGAGCAATTCGATCATCCGGTCGCGCATGACGAATTTCTGCGGTTTGCCGGTGATCGTCATCGGAATTTCTTCGACGATGCGGATGTGGCGCGGAACCTTGTAATGCGCAATCTGCCCTTCGCAGAAGGCGCGCACCTCTTCTCCGGTCAGCTCGGTATCCGGCACCGCAATGACCCAGGCGCAGACCTCTTCGCCGTATTTGTCGTCCGGAATGCCGAACACCTGGACCTCGCTGACCTTCGGGTGACGGAACAGATATTCCTCGATTTCGCGCGGGTAGATGTTCTCGCCGCCGCGAATGATCATGTCCTTCACCCGGCCGGTGATGGCACAGAAACCCTCGGTATCGAAGGTGGCGAGGTCGCCGGTGTGCATCCAGCCGTCGCGAATGCTCTCGCGGGTCCTCTCGTCGTCTTCCCAATAGCCCTTCATGACGGAATATCCGCGCGTGCACAGTTCTCCCTGTACGCCGACCGGCACGATTGCCCCGTTGTCGTCGACGATCTTCACTTCGAGATGCGGATGGACCCGGCCGACCGTGCTGCAGCGCTTGTCGATGGGATCGTCCACAAAGCTCTGGAAGGATACCGGGGAGGTTTCGGTCATGCCATAGCAGATCGTCACCTGTTCCATGTGCATTTCGCCGTTGACCCGTTCCATCACCTCGATGGGGCAGGGTGCGCCGGCCATGATCCCGGTGCGCATGCGGCTGAGGTCGTAAGTGCCGTTGCGCAGTTCCTCCAGCATGGCGACGAACATGGTCGGCACGCCGTAAACCGCCGTGCAGCGCTCGCCGGAGAGGGTTTCCAGCGTTGTCTTCGCTTCGAAGGCCTCGCCGGGAAAAACCATGGCTGCACCCTTGCTGACGACACCCAGCACGCCCATCACCATGCCGAAGCAATGGTAGAGCGGCACCGGAATGCACAGCCGGTCGGACTCGGTCAGCAAGATCCGATCGGTCACGAAGCCGGCATTGTTGACGATGTTGTAGTGCGACAGCGTCGCCCCCTTCGGTGCGCCGGTGGTTCCGGAGGTGAACTGGATATTGATCGCATCGTCCGGGTTGAGTTCGGCATCGATCGACGGCAGCCGCAATTGCTGCGCCGGGCCGCCGAGTTTGCGAACGGTATCGAAGGGGAAAATGCCCGGTCCGGGCTCGGCGCACAGGCCGATCACATGCTGCAGCTGCGGAAGTTTCGCGGATTGCAGCCGCCCCGGTTCGCACCGATCCAGCTCGGGAGCCAGTTGCCGGATCATGGCGAGGTAGTCGGACGTCTTGAAGCGTTCGGCCGCGACCAGCGCCTTGCAGCCGACCTTGTTGAGCGCGTACTCGACCTCGGCCAGGCGGTAGGCGGGATTGATGTTGACCAGAATGACGCCGATGCGCGCGGTGGCGAACTGGGTCAGCAGCCACTCGTAGCGGTTCGGCGACCAGATGCCGACACGGTCGCCCTTGCCAAGCCCGAGCGCCAGGAACCCGGTGGCCAACTCGTCGATCTCACGGTCGAAATCGTAGTAGCTGCGGCGAATGTTCTGGCTCGGAACGACCACCGCGTCCCGAGGTCCGAACCGCGCAACGCAATTGCGCAGCAATTGCGGAATGGTGACATATTGCAGAGCCGGTTCTTTCGGCCCGCTGACATAGGAACTGCCGTCAAGCGGCGCGCCGCCCGGACCGGTTGCTGCCGATGGATCGCCGTTGTCTCCTTTGATCTGGGACGAAAGGCTTTCGTTCAGGATGGACATGGCCGAATTCCTTACATAGTCCGCCAGTCGCCGCTTTGCTCGAAGGCATGGGCTGCCTGGTAGATTTTCAGTTCGCCGTAGCTTGGACCCACGAGCATCATGCCTATCGGCAGGCCTTCGCTCAACCCGCACGGCACATTCATCGCCGGCAGGCCGCCGTTGAAGGGCGCGGTATTGCCGATCATCTCAAAGGCTCGCTGGACGTAGAGACTGATGGAACAGTCGGGCGGCGGGATCTCCTGGGCCTTCATCGGCAGCGTCGGCATCAGCAGAAGGTCGTGCTGCTTCAGGGCCTCCAGATAGCGTTCGTTGCACCGACGCATCAGGTTCTGGCCCTTGCCGTAGAAACGGCCGCGATACTGCGTCTGGAAGTACTCGCCCAGGAACATGCAGACCTTGAGCGAGTGGCTCAGTTCGTCCGACCGGTTGCGCCACTGCGCCATATGGTCGGTCATCGACGGGAGAAACAGGCCGCGATAATTGGTGCCGGCGGAATGTCCATGCATCATGCCGTCCTGCAGCCCTTCCAGCGTGATTGCCGTCCAGCAATCCACCGCCAGCAGGTGCTCGGGAATCGAGATCTCCTCCACCCGGGCGCCGAGCTCGCGAAACCGGTCGGCGGCAGCCATCACCCTGTGGTCGACATCGGCCTCGCTTTCAGGGCGGGCAAAGCCTTCCTTCAGCACTCCGATCCGCAGACCCTGGGCGCCCCGGCCGAGCGCCTCCGTATAGCGGTAGACCTTGGGCTTGTACTGCCGCGGGTCTAGCCCGTCCTCGCCGGCCAGAACCTCCAGCAACAACGCGTTGTCGGAGACGTTCGACGTCACCGGTCCGACATGGTCGATGGTCTGCTCGATCGGCATCACCCCGGTATAGGGCACCAGCCCGTGTGTCGCCTTCATGCCGTAGACGCCGCAATTCGACGAGGGGATGCGGATCGAGCCGCCCTGGTCTCCGGCGATCGCCATATCGACTTCGCCGGCCGCGACAAGGGCCGCCGAACCCCCGGACGAGCCGCCGGCCATGTATCCGCGCTTCCACGGATTGTGGATCGGGCCCTTGGCGCCGGTGTGCGAACCGCCCGAGAGGCAGAAATTTTCGCAGTGCGCCTTGCCGGCAATGATCGCACCGGCATCGAGCATGCGGGTGACGATGGTCGCGTCGATCTCGGGCGTATAGCCCTCCATCACCGACGAGCCGTTCATCATCGGCACGCCCGCCAGACAGACCGTGTCCTTCAGCGCGATGCGCTTGCCGCGCAGTGGTCCGTCGACGGCACCCTTGATGTCGGTTTTGACGTACCAGGCGTTCAACGGGTTTTCCGAACCATTGGGAAAATACCCGGGAGATCGCGGATAGCGCACCTCAGGCAGGTGATCCGGTGTGGCGTCCAGCCGATCGTAGGACTGGATATAGGGCTCCATGATCTCGCGATATTCCTCCAGATCCGCGTCGCTGAGATTCATGCCGAAGCGGCTGGCCATGTCGCGCATCTGCGACAGGGTGGGGCGGGTGATTGTCATGGCGCTGACCTCGGATGGAGACGATCGCGTCTGTTCGCGGTTGGATTTGGATCGGTTGCGGGTGCGTTCGCCGGCCGTGGTCCGGTTGCCTGCCGAAGGCGCGGCCGGTCGGGCTCGAGTCGCTCTTGCTGCGCCGAAGCCCAGGAACTGGTTGACCTTGGCCGGGTCCAGCAATTCCGCCTGGCTCAGTTCGCCGACGACCCTGCCGCGTTCCAGAACCAGAACCCGGTCCGACAGGTCGGCGATGAAATCGAAATTCTGTTCGACCAGAAGAACCGACAGACCGCGGCGTCGACGCAGTTCGTTCAGGGTCTCCGCCATCTCTTCGATGATCGAGGGCTGGATGCCTTCGGTCGGTTCGTCGAGCAGCAGCATGTCCGGATCGCCCATCAGGCTGCGCGCCAGCGCCAGCAATTGCTGTTCGCCGCCGGAGAGGGCTCCGCCCTCGCGGTCGAGCAGCCGGGTCAGGCGCGGAAAATCGGCAAGCACCGCGTCGAGCACATCGCGCTCGGCGCCGCCGGCATAATCGTGCCAGGCGAACCGCAGATTGTCGCGCACCGTCAGCTGGGGGAAGATCCCGCGCCCCTGCGGAACATAGCCGATCCCGAGCCCGGCGCGTTCATGCGGCGGCAGCCGAGTGATTTCGATTTCATGAAAGCGGATGGCGCCGGAGCCGGCCGGCAGGAACCCCATCACGGTCTTGAGCAAGGTCGATTTGCCCATGCCGTTGTGGCCGAGAATGCCAACCACCTCGTCCTCGGCGACGTGCAGGTCGATGCCGTGCAGGATCGGGACTTTGCCATATCCGCCCGACAGCCCCTTGATTTCCAGCACTCTCGTCGCTTCGTCGGACACGGGTCAGGCCTTCTTTCCGAGATAGACGTCGCGCACCAGCGGATCCGACATCACGGCTTCGACGTGATCCTCGACGAGGATGGCGCCCTGGTGGAACACCGTGACCGTTTCGGCGATCGAGCGGATGAACTGCATGTCGTGTTCGACGACGATGACGGCCGCCGTGCGGGTGATGTCGTCGATGATCGCCGACATGCGTTCTATGTCGGTGGCGCTCATGCCGGCGGCCGGCTCGTCGAGGAGGACGAGCCACGGATCGCCGACGACGACCATGCCGAGCTCCACCCGCTGGCGCTCGCCATGGGCCAGGCGGCCGAGATCCGTCCGGGCGATCGGACCGAGCGCCAGCCGGTCGATGATCTCGTCGGCTCGCCGGTCGGCCTCGTCGGCTTGAGCGAACCGGCGGGCGGCGATCCAGATGTTCTCGAAAACACTGAGCCCGTCCATCACGTTCGGTACCTGCGTCTTGATACCGACACCGAGCGAGGCGACTTCATGGGGATGCCAACCGGTGGTTTCGTGGCCGCGCATGAAAACCTGGCCCTCGGTCGGCGACAGCAGTCCGGTGACGCATTTGAAGAACGTGGATTTGCCGGCCCCGTTCGGACCGATCAGGCAGCGCAGTTCGCGGGCCTTGAGTTTGAAGTCGATGTGATCGGCCGCCACCACGCCGCCGAAGCGCATGGTCAGGCCATGGGTTTCCAGGACCACCTCAGCCATAGGCCCGTTCCCGATTTCGAAGGCGGCGGGTCTGGCGCTGCCGGCGCCGCGGCAGGCGGCCGAAGCTGACGCTCCAGGCCCTGGCCACCGCCGGCACGAGGCCTCCCGGCAAGAACAGCACGAAGACGACGAGGATGAGCCCGGTGATGACCGCATTGTCGATCAGCGTCTGCTGACCCAGAAGAAACTTAAGGTAGGCGAGCCCCGCGGCGCCGAGGATCGGCCCCAGCCGGGTTCCCAGCCCGCCAACGATGCACCAGACGATGATTTCGGCGGACTGACCCAGGGAAAACAGGTTGGGGGTGACGATCTCGCCCCAATTGGCAAACAGCGCCCCGGCAAATCCGGCGATCGCCGCGCCGGTGGCGAACAGCAGGGTCTTGCGTGCCCGCACGTCGTAGCCGAGCAGGGCGATCCGGGTTTCATTTTCGCGGATGCCGACAGCGATGCGGCCGAAGGAGGAGCGCAACAGCGCCGAGACCAGCAGGTAGACGATGAGCAGGCACAGGGCGCAGAAATAGTAGAGCGCATCGCCGTAGATATAGGCCTCCGGATCGCCCGGCACGTTCAGCGTCTGGAAACCCGGGATGCCGTTGAAGCCGCCGAGGCGGGCTTCGCCGATCACGTATTGCGGACCGGCGGTCGAATTCATGAACTTGAACAGGATGAGCGTGACGACCAGCGTGATGACGCCGAGATAGACGTCGGTCAGACGGCCGTAGAACATCATGGCGCCGAGGATGGCGGCGAAACCGAACGGCAGCAGGATCGCAAGCACCATCGGCACGGTGCTTTCGCCGACATTGATGGCCGCTATGGCATAGGTGTAGGCGCCGAGACCGAAAAACGCCGCCTGACCGAAGCACAGGATTCCGCCGAAACCCCAGATCAGTCCGAGGCTGAAGGCCAGCATGCCGTAGATGACCAGGATGGTCAGCGTGTAGGTGCTGATGGCGTAGGGCAGCAGCCAAATCGCCAGCGCCGCCACGACAAGGGTGACGACGGCGTCTTTTGCCCATCCGGTCATCACAGGGACCTTCTGAAGAAGCGGCCGGTCACGCCCTGCGGCAGCAGGCGCAACAGGATGACCGCGGCGACGAGAAGGGCGACCTCGCCGATGACCGGCGAAATGGCAAAGGTGAAGACCTGGTTGACCAGGCCGAACAGGCCGGCGCTGCTCACCAGCCCGGCGATCAGCGACGGTCCGCCGGCGATCACGGTGATGAAGGCCTTGGCAATGTAGGTGCCGCCCGAAGAGGGTACCAACCCGACCAGCGGTGCGAATACCGCTCCGGCAAGTCCGGAGAGGGCGGAGCCGCAGAAGAAGGTGGCCATGTAGATGCGGTCGGGGCTGTAGCCGAGCGCCGAGGCCATATCGGCCCGCTGCATTGTGCCGCGCGCGATCAGTCCGAGCCGCGTCGACCGCAGCACCAGAAGCATCAGCAGCACGAGAACGACGGCGACCAGAATGACGAAGAAATTGTAGCCGTTGATCTGGTAGTCGCCGACGGCAAACCCTGCGATGGGGGTCGAAATGCCGGTGGTCGTGTTGCCGAAGATCATGGTCACGACGCCGATGAAGAAGAGGCTCAGTCCCCAGGTCGCCAGCATGGTGTCGACCAGCCTTCCATAGAGATGCCGGATCACCAACCGCTCGACCAACAGGCCGATCAGCCCGACGACGACGGGCGCGACGACGATCATCGCGACGAAGACGTTGACGCCGAGGCCAACGGCCGTGATGGCGGCGTAGCCGCCCATCATCATGAACTCGCCATGGGCGAGGTTGATGACCTTCATCATTCCGAACACGATCGCCAGCCCGGCGCTGATCAGCACCAGCGAGGCGATCGCGTAGAGGATTTCAACCGTGATGACGAAAAAGAAGTCCATTCGAAGGGCCGTCGCAATGGCAGGGCGTTCCGATTTCCCGATAGCCGGGGCGGCGCGGACCGCCCCGACCGGATCCCGGGAGGGTCAGATCTTGATTTCGTACTGCTTGTTGTCGTTCGGATTGGCCGCCAGATCGCAGACCGCCTGGGTGTCGATCGGCTGCCGCTGAGGCAGCGTTTCGACCACCTTCATGCCCTGATTGTCGATCTCCATCAGATGCACGTCGAGGACCGCGTGATGGGTTTTCGGATCGACCGTTACGTTGCCCGCCGGCCCTTCGATGGAGAGGCCCGTTTCCAGCGCTGCGATAATGGCGTCGCGATCGATCGAACCGGCCTTGCGCACGGCCTGCGCCCAGGTGTGCACGCCCTGATAGTTGGACACCGCGATCTCGTGGATCGAGCTGGTGTCGCCGTAGGCGCCGGCCCATTTTTCCTTGAAGGCCCGGTTCGCCGGCGTGTCCAGCTCCTGGCTGTAGTTATAGGCGACCATGATACCATTGCCTTCCTCCGGCGTCAGCACCTTGTGCTCGTTGCCGACCCCCATGGTGGTGGAGGCCAGCGGGATCCGGTCCTTCATGCCGGCGGCCGCCCACTGGCGGAAGAACGACAGATGTGCGCCGCCGACCAGCGGCGCAATCACCAGATCCGGCGCCGCCGTCTGCACCCGGGCGATGGTCGAGCCAAAATCGGCAACGTCCAGCGGGAAGAAATCCGTGGCGACCGTCTCGCCGCCATTGTCGGCGACGTATTTCTGGATCCAGCGGGCGGTGATCTGGCCGTAATTGTAGTCGGCCGCCAGGATGTAGACCTTCTTGCCTCCGGCCTTGCCGAGGGCGTAGGGGACGAGCACCTCGACCTGCTGCGCAGGCGTCACCCCGTTGATGAAGATGTTGCGGTCGCAAACCCCGCCCTCATAGAGCACGTTGTAGAAATACAGCGTCTTGCTCTTGCGCATGGTCTGGCGGATCGCCTCGCGCGACGCCGACAGAATGCCGCCATGAACGACGTCGACCTTGTCGCGGCGCGTCAATTGCTGGCCGTACTGGGTGTAGAGCGCCATGTCCGACTGGGTGTCGTAGGCGACGACCTCGACCTTCTTGCCGAGCAGACCGCCGCCGGCGTTGATTTCCTCCACCGCCAGGCGCATGGCCATGTCCATGGGTTTGCCGTAGGCGTCGAAAATGCCCGAGGTGTCGAGCACCGAGCCCAATTTGATCGTATCGGCCGACCATGCGGCGCGTGGCAACATCGTCGCTCCCGCCAGTGCTGCGGTCCCTGCGACGAATCTCCGTCTGTTGATCGACATGGAAAACCTCCCTTGCTTCCGTGGTCCCTGCGCGCGCCCCGCGGCGTCACGCCTTGTCGTCTTTTTTCGATTTGATGCGGTTGGCGTAATCCGCCGTTCGTCCGGCGAGTTGAGCGTCGAAATCCAGTCCGATCTCCTCGCCCAGCTGCTTCATCGCCGGCAGCCGGACGGCCATGCCGAGGATCTGGTCCATGGCGGCGCCGAAGGCGTTGCCGCTGCCTGCCGCGCCGCCGTCGGCCGCTTCGGTGCCGAGACCGCCAATCTGGTTGATCCGGATGGAGTCGATCTTCTCGACCGGTTTCATCATCTGGGTCATGATGTCGGGCATGCGGTCGAGCTTGCGTTCCTCCAGCCGCATGCGGATGACGGCGTCGCTGAGCGAGTTCTCGGCCGAATAAAGCGCCACACGTCCGGCGGCTTCCGCTTCCATGCGGGCCTGCTCTGCATTGGCTTCGGCAGAGGTCACCGACGCCTTGGCCTTGGCCTGCGCAATCAGCGTGTTGACCTCGCTCTTGACCCGCGCGTCCTCCAGTTCGATGTCCTTTTGCTGGTTCAGCCGGGCGACCTCGCGCTGGCGTTCGGCGACGGCCCGTTCCTTCTGCGCCTGCACATGCTCGGCGGCGAGGATGACCTGGGCTCTTGCCTCTTCCTCCTTGGCCTTTTCCGCCGCTTCTTCGGCGCGGCGCCGCGCAAGCTGGATGTCATTGGCGATCTTCGTTTCCTCGAGCGCCAGCACCGCCTTCATCTCGACCCTGCGAAGCGCTTCGTCGCTGGCGACCTGTGCCGCCTTGGCTTCGCGCTCCTTGTCGATCCGCGCGGTTTCGGAGGCCAGGCCCGCTTCGGCTCGCGCCTGGTCCGAGCGCGCCTCGGCATCGGCCTCGAGTTTGGAGAAGTGCTCGCGCTGGGCGATCTCCGCTTCCTGCTCGGCTTTCTGGATTTCCAGCTGCCGCTGATGCTGTGCCAGCCGGCTCTCGCGGATGGCGATCTCGGTTGCGGTTTCGACAGCAACCCGGGCCTTGCGCTGTTCGGCGATCATTTCCGCCAGCCGGCGCATGCCCTGGGCCTGGAAGGCGTTGTTCTCGTCATGCTGGGCGAGGGCGGCCTGGTCGACCGAGACCAACGCCGCCGATACGAGCTGCAGACCGAGCCTGGCGGCCCGTTCGGTCACGGCTTCCGCAACCTGATCGGCAAAGCCGCCGCGGTCGATATGGATATCGTCGAGGCTGCGGCTGGCGGCGGCGTTCTGGATCGCGTCGATCAGGATGCCGGCCACCAGATCATGGGCTGCTTCGCCGGGGCGGGATATCCGGGTGCCGAGCGACTGTGCGGCATTCGAAATGCCGTTTTGCGACGGCTCGACCTTGAGCTCGAACTCCATTTCGATGTCGGCGCGCAGTTGGTCCTTGCACATCGCCGCCTCGCGTCCGCTGCGGCTGACAGGGACCACGATCGCGGCCATGGAAATTTTCTGCAGCCGATGGAAGATGGGGAGAGCGAGGCAGCCGCCGTCGATGACCACTTTACGGCCGCCCATGCCGGTGCGCACCAGGGCGGTTTCGAGCGTCGCCTTGGCGTAGTAGCGATGCAGAAACCACGCCCCCAGCACGATCGCGACAGCCAACAGAAAAAGTGTCGTGAACCAGACCACCACAGCCTCCCAAACCCCGGTTCGGACGGAGGCTGACGAGCCAGCCTGCTATCCTCGATTTGAGGATGCAGAAATTGTTTTCCAATTCAAGTAAAAAATTTCCAATTCAATTATTGGAAATTAACACATTGAAATTATATGCTTTTCACAATGTCGAAACACATGCCATCGGCTCGTGCGATGTACATGGGGGCTGCCTGACCACCGGCGATCTGATGCGGATCACGCCGTGCGCTGCGGTATCCGGACCGCAACGCGTATTCGCGGCTGCAGTCCCGCCAATTGTCCGAAAACTGCTCGATGATGGCCGCCAGGCAGTGCATGCCTTCATAGGTCGACTGACCGAGCGTGTTGAGCAGCGGAGCGTTGCCGCCGTGCATTCCATGGTACTTTTCCCGGAAGGCGGCATTGGCCTCGGTTCGCAGGGCGCCGAAATAGGAGGACGAGGAATAGAGGCGCTTCAGTCCGGAGCTGCCGCTGGCCAGGAGACCGTTCTCCTCGATGGCGCAGGACAGCCGGACGATCCGGTGGTGCAGATCGGCCTCTCCGAAGGCACGGTTGAAGACGACCGCATCCTGCCCGATCAGGGACATCAGCAAAGCATCGGCCCCGGAGCGCTCGACCTCCTCGACGATGCGCGCCATGTCGGTCAGACCGAAGGGCAGATACCGTTCATAGACCAGCGACGCTGCCAGCTCTCCAAGCTTCTGCTTGGCGAATGAATGGGACGCCCGTGGCCAGACATAGTCGTTGCCGATCAGCGCCCATTTGCGCACCGAATAGGTGTCGTGGAGAAAGTCGATTGCCGGTCCCAGTTGGAGAGACGGCGTTTCGCCGATCGCAAAAATCCCGGGGGTCCGTTCGCCGCCCTCGTACAGCGGTGTGTAGATATAGGGAATGCGCTGCCGCACGATTTTGCTCAGGCGCTGCCGGACAGCACTGATGTGCATGCCGACGATGGCGTCGATTGCGCCGGTTTCGATCAGGTCGTTGACGATCTCTTCCACCGGCATCGGCGCTTCGAGTGCCGAGTCGATCATCAGCAGCTGGACCTGGCGGCCATCGATGCCGCCGCCGCGATTGAGTTCCTCCACGGCGACCTGGGCGCAGGCGATACACGACGGCGACCACAATCCGGCCGAACCGCACAAGGGGACCAGCAGCGCCACCCGATAGTAGGATTTGCGGTGCAGCATGGCGGAATCGAAGTCGCGATCGTACTCGAACGGCAGGGGCGGATAGCCATCGGCGCCGGTCGCAATCCTGGGTTCGGGCGAAATCGTCCGGGTCATCCCACCACAACACTTGAAAATAGTTTCCAAGTCAAATAATTTTCTTGCGCGGAACCACGGACCTTACAATGAGCGACACCCCGAACCCGATCATCGATTACCTCTCCTACGCCCTTGCGGCGGCGCATCGCGAGGTCCACACCTCGCTGACCGCCCGCCTGAAGGAGTTCGGTGTCCAGATCGAGGCATGGCGCGTCATGGAGACGCTGGGCAGCACGCCCGCCGTGACCATGAGCGAGTTGGCGGCACTTGTGTTGATGAACCCGCCGACGCTCACGAAGCTTGTCGACCGCATGGTCTCCGACGGTCTCGTGCACCGCCAGATCGCGCGCCACGACCAGCGTCAGGTCAACCTGGTGCTGACGGATCTTGGCAGGAAGCGCATGGCTCAGATCCGCGATCAGGTGCGCTTCGAAGACGACCAGATTCTGAAGTCCATCGGGCCGGAGAACGCGGCGACACTGCTCGGATTGTTGCGCAAGATCGGTCCGGAGAAGGGCAGCGACAGGCTGAACTAACCTACGCTTGCGTTCCGCCAACCGTCATTCGATCCATGCGCAGATGCGGCTGGCCGACGCCGACCGGAACACTTTGTCCGGCCTTGCCGCACATGCCGACTCCGGTGTCGAGCTTGGAGTCGTTGCCGATCATCGACACCCGGTGCATGGCATCGGGGCCGTTGCCGATCAGCATCGCACCCTTGATCGGCGCGCCGACCTTGCCGTTCTCGATGAGATAGGCCTCGGTGCAGCCGAACA
Organism: Rhizobiaceae bacterium; assembly: GCA_963921345.3. Classification (GTDB taxonomy): domain Bacteria; phylum Pseudomonadota; class Alphaproteobacteria; order Rhizobiales; family Rhizobiaceae; genus Hoeflea_A. The sequence continues at coordinate 42,462 of CAWUFE020000007.1, forward strand.
CGAACTTGCCCGAGGTGATGTCGACCTGGCCGCCGCCGAACGAGACGGCGTAGATGCCGTTATCGACCGAGGCGATGATCTCTTCTGGCGTCTTGTCGCCGCCCAGCATGTAGGTGTTGGTCATGCGCGGCATGGGCTCGTGCGCAAAAGACTGTCGGCGGCCGTTGCCCGTCGGCTTCATGCCCATGAGACGGGCATTCTGCCGATCCTGCATATAGCCGACCAGCTTGCCGTCCTCGATCAGCACGTTGTTGCCTGACGGCGTACCTTCATCGTCAATGGTCAGCGACCCGCGCCGTTCCTCGATCGTGCCGTCGTCGACGACGGTGACGCCTTTGGCTGCGACCTGCTGGCCCAAAAGGCCGGCGAAGGCGGACGTCTTCTTGCGATTGAAATCGCCTTCCAGACCGTGGCCGACGGCTTCGTGAAGCATGACGCCGGGCCAGCCCGCGCCGAGCACCACGTCGAACGTGCCCGCCGGCGCCGGAATGGCCTGCAGGTTGACGAGGGCCTGGCGCAGCGCCTCGTCGGCGCCCGCCTGCCAGCTGTCCTCGGCAATGAAGGAGCCGAAGCCGCGGCGCCCCCCCATGCCGTGCGAGCCGCTTTCCTGGCGATCTCCTTCGCCGACGACGACGCTGATATTGACCCGTGTCAGCGGCCGCACGTCCTGAAGCCGTTCCCCATCGGCGCGCAGAATGTCGACGACCTGCCAGCCGGCGGCCAGCGAAGCCGTGACCTGCCGGACCTTGGGGTCCTTGGCGCGCAGATAGGCATCGATCTCCTGCAGCAGTTTGACTTTTTCCTCGAAACTGGGTGCGCCGATCGGGTTTTCGTCGCCATAGAGATGCCGGTTGGTGCGTGCTGGGCCGGCCGCGTAGGTGCCGGAATAACCGCGCGTCACTGCGGCGACGGCGTCGCTGGCGCGCCGCAGCGCGGCTTCGGAAAGGTCGCCCGCATGCGCGTAACCGACTGCTTCGTCAGCAACCGCGCGCAATCCGAAGCCCTGCGTCGTCGAAAAATTGCCGGATTTCAGCCGGCCGTCGTCGAAGGCGAGCGCCTCGAGCTGCGAATACTCGACAAACAGCTCGCCGTCATCGGCGTCGGCCAGGGTTTCGGAGACGACCGCGTTCAGCCGCTCCTCGGAACAGTCGAATTGCTTCAGCAGGTCTTTGTCCATCGTGCGTTCCAATTTGTTCGCGGCCGCATTAGCTTGGCCGATGTGGCGGGCTTTGCCCTGTCATATAAGATGGCGGTGCGATAATCCAATGGACCGTTCCCTCCGCCAGGCAAACGATTTGGTGAGGTGAAGCGCTACCCATGGCCCAGTTGAAGACGCGCCCGACAGACGCCGACGTCACGGCATTCCTGGACACCGTGCCGGATGCCGGAAAGCGGACGGATTGCGATGTGTTGATGGCCATGATGAAGCGCGTCACCGGCGAGGACGGGGTCATGTGGGGTGGGTCGATCGTCGGCTTCGGGACCTACCATTACACCAACCGAAGCGGCCGGGCTGCCAGCTGGATGGCCACCGGATTCTCGCCGCGCAAGACAGCGCTTACGGTCTACATCATGCAGGGGTTCGAGCCGCATCGCGACCTGATGGCCAAGCTCGGCAAATACAAGACCGGCCGATCCTGCCTCTACATCAAGCGATTGTCGGATGTCGATCTGGACGTGCTGGAGAAGCTGATCGCGCGATCCTGCGATTATCTGCGCAAGAACTATCCGGCGCAGGACAACTAGGGCAGGGCGGCAAAACCGTCCGTGAAGCCCGTCAGGTCGACCGGGATGCCGATGCCTTCCTCCGGGGTCTGAAACACGATGAAAGTCGCCGTACCGCCGTCCTGCAGGGTTTTCAGCAGCGTGTCCTCGAGGATCACTTCGGCATAGCAGCCATCGGTGAAACAGCGCACGAAATAGGCGCGGCCGATGTCCTTGCCGTCGACATTGAGGCCGAGGCCGTTCGGCAGCAATACGCCAAGCGGCGCCAGCACGCGCAGCACTCTCGCCTGCCGGTCCGCCGTCTTGAGCACAACGACAGAGAGGCCGACTTCGGGACGGTCCTCGGCGATGACGTTCTGCATCAGGGCGCACTGTTCGCTGGAGGCGCCGGCCGGCTGGTCGCAGACGATCGACCAGGCGCCATGGTTGGAGCGGATGGTGCCTGGTTGTTGGGCTGTGGCCTGGCTTGTCCATGCGGCCAACAGGAATGCGCCGGCGATGAATGTCGGCCTGAGTAGTTTGTTATGCAGCATATCGGCTCCGGCGCTATGCGAATCAGTTGCGCTATTTTGGAGGAACAGCGACAGATTTGAAAAGTCCGCTTGAACCGGGCTCGGCAAGGGACGGTTTCGGCGGCACTAAAGGCCGCAATTGCGGCGACAATCAAGACGTCTGCGATCGTTGCGGAAGTTGTGCCGAACGACGGTTGGCGTCAGCTTGTACAATCCGGTGTAGGCTGTCCGCGCGACGGTTCTATCGGGTGCGTAAAATGTCGCAGGTAATCTCCTGTCGTCCAGTTGCGATTGACTCTAAACTGTGGTTTTAAGCGCAGTCAATTAAGAGGGATTTTGCGTTCCTGCGCCGGCAGGGGTCCGCGCTCGAGGGAGATCAACTGTGAAAAATCCGCTTCATGCAGTCTGGGCCGTGCTCGGCGCGCTGCTTCTGGCGTCCCAGGCCCGCGCAGAGCAGCCGGTCGACTGGCAGCTCGGCTTTCAGCCGGCCGCGACCGAAATCATGCGTGAAATCAGCTGGTTCAACGACTACACGCTGTGGTTCATTGTGCCGATCACGCTGCTGGTTCTGGGCCTGTTGGCGGTCGTGGCTATGCGGTTTCGCGCCGACGCCAACCCAAATCCCTCGAAAACCAGCCACAACACCACCATCGAGATCATCTGGACCGTCGGGCCGGTGATCATTCTTCTGTTTCTGGCCATCCCGTCGTTCCAGCTTCTGACGGCGCAATACACGCCGCCGGACGAGCCGCAGCTGACGGTCAAGGCGACCGGTTACCAGTGGTACTGGGGCTACGAATACGACGTCGAGCAGGAAGTCTCTTTCGACTCCATCCTGCTGTCGGACAACGATCGAGCCTCCTACGGCAAGGAAGATACGGCCAAATATCCGCGCCTGCTGGCGGTCGACAACGATCTGGTGGTGCCGGTCGGCATGACCGTGCGCCTGCTGGTCACCGCCGCCGACGTCATCCACGCCTGGGCGATGCCGGCCTTCGGTGTCAAGATGGACGCGGTTCCCGGCCGCCTGAACGAAACCTGGTTCAAGGCCGAACGCGAAGGTCTCTACTATGGCCAGTGCTCCGAGCTGTGTGGCAAGGACCACGCCTACATGCCGATCGGCGTCCGCGTCGTGTCGGTGGAGCAATACGGCAAGTGGCTGGCCGCCGCTGCCGATGATGTCGAAGCTGCAAATGCCGAGTTGATGGCAGCGATCGAGAGTGCCGACGAGGCCTCGGTCAAGCTGGCCGCCAACGAAGCCAAGAAGATCGAGGAGTAAGAGCATGGCTGGATCTTCAGCAGCGCATGACGCCCACGACGACCACAAGCCTTACGGTTGGAGACGCTGGGTCAATTCGACCAACCACAAGGATATCGGCACTCTCTATCTGATCTTCGCGATCGTCGCCGGCATTGTCGGCGGCACCATGTCGATTTTCATGCGCTGGGAGTTGGCCGAGCCGGGCATCCAGATCTTCCACGGCCTGGCCTCGATGGTCTACGGTTTCGACGGCGATGCCGCCATCGACGGCGGCAAGCACATGTACAACGTGTTCACCACGGCCCACGGCCTGATCATGATCTTCTTCATGGTCATGCCGGCGCTGATCGGCGGCTTCGCCAACTGGATGGTGCCGATCATGATCGGTGCCCCGGACATGGCGTTCCCGCGGATGAACAACATCTCGTTCTGGCTGCTTCCGCCGGCTTTCATCCTGCTGGTTCTGTCGATGTTCGTGGAAGGCCCGGCCGGTGCCTACGGCGTCGGCGGCGGCTGGACGATCTACCCGCCGCTTTCGACCACCGGACAGCCCGGACCGGCGATGGATTTCGCCATCCTGTCGCTGCACATTGCCGGCGCGTCGTCGATCCTTGGCGCCATCAACTTCATCACCACCATCTTCAACATGCGCGCGCCGGGCATGACGCTGCACAAGATGCCGCTGTTTGCCTGGTCGGTGCTGGTCACCGCCTTCCTGTTGCTGCTGTCGTTGCCGGTGCTGGCGGGCGGCATCACCATGCTGCTGACCGACCGCAACTTCGACACCTCGTTCTTCACCCCCGAGGGCGGCGGTGACCCGATCCTGTTCCAGCACCTGTTCTGGTTCTTCGGTCACCCGGAAGTCTACATCCTGATCCTGCCGGCCTTCGGCATCATCAGCCACATCGTGTCGACCTTCTCGCGCAAGCCGGTCTTCGGCTATCTCGGCATGGCCTATGCCATGGTCGCCATCGGTGCCGTCGGCTTCATCGTCTGGGCTCACCACATGTACACGGTCGGCCTGTCGCTCGACACGCAGCGCTACTTCGTCTTCGCGACCATGGTGATCGCGGTTCCGACCGGGATCAAGATCTTCTCTTGGATCGCCACCATGTGGGGCGGCTCGCTGACCTTCCGCACCCCGATGCTTTGGGCGCTGGGCTTCATCTTCCTGTTCACCGTGGGCGGCGTCACCGGCGTACAGCTGGCCAATGCCGGCCTCGACCGCTCGATGCACGATACCTACTACGTGGTGGCGCACTTCCACTACGTGCTGTCGCTCGGCGCCGTCTTCGCCATCTTCGCGGGCTGGTACTACTGGTTCCCGAAAATGACCGGCTACATGTACAGCCCCCTGATCGCGCGGCTGCATTTCTGGACCATGTTCATCGGCGTCAACCTGGTGTTCTTCCCGCAGCACTTCCTCGGCCTGGCCGGAATGCCGCGCCGCTACATCGACTATCCGGACGCCTATGCCGGCTGGAACGCCGTTTCCTCCTACGGCTCCTACCTTTCGGGTATCGGCGTCTTGATATTCCTCTATGGTGTCTGGGAAGCGTTCTCCAAGAAGCGCCAGGCGGAAGCCAATCCGTGGGGCGAGGGGGCTACGACGCTGGAATGGAAGCTGAGTTCGCCGCCGCCGTTCCACCAGTGGGAACAGCTGCCGCGGATCAAGTAGCAGGCATTTGCGGAAGCCGCCGTCGGGCGGCTTCGGCATGCGATCAACAGACGGGATGTCATGACGTCAGTCAGCAAACAAGAGGTGGTCAAGCAGCAGGAGATTGGTCTTTCCGAGGCCGATCCCGCTGACTTTTTCGCCCTGCTGAAACCGCGCGTCATGTCGCTGGTGGTGTTCACCGCGATCGTCGGCCTGATGATCGCACCCGGCTCGCTGCATCCGTTCCTCGGAACCGTTTCGATCCTCTGCATCGCCGTCGGCGCCGGTGCGTCCGGCGCACTGAACATGTGGTACGACGCCGATATCGATGCGGTGATGTCGCGCACCCGCAAACGGCCGATCCCGGCGGGACGGGTAAGCCGCGACGCGGCGCTTGCCTTCGGCCTCGTGCTGGCGGCCTTCGCCGTGCTGATCCTTGGGACGCTCGTCAACTGGCTGGCGGCGGCACTGCTCGCCTTCACCATCTTCTTCTACGTGGTCGTCTACACCATGTGGCTGAAGCGCTCGACGCCGCAGAACATCGTCATCGGCGGTGCAGCCGGCGCTTTTCCTCCGATGATCGGCTGGGCCTGCATGACCGGGACCGTGTCGCTGGAAAGCGTCGTTCTGTTCCTCATCATCTTCCTTTGGACGCCGGCCCATTTCTGGGCGCTTGCGCTGTTCAAGCAGGGCGACTACGGGGCCGCCGGCATTCCGATGATGCCGAATGTCGCCGGCGTGAAATCGACCAAACGGCAGATGGTTTTCTACGCTGCTGCGACCGCGATCGTCGGCGTTCTGCCCTACGTGCTGGGGTATGCCAGCATGGCTTACGGCATGCTGGCCGCTGTGCTCGGCCTCGGTTTCGTCTGGTACTCGCTGCGGGTTCTGCGCATGCCGGAGGACGACAAATCGATGAAGCCGGCGAAATCGATGTTCGGGTTTTCGCTGCTTTACCTGGCGGCGATATTCGCCACGCTGCTGGTTGACGGCACGCTGACGAGGTTCGGAGCATGAGCATGGCCGACGGCATCGAGATGACGGAACTGCAGAAAAAGACCCGGCGCCGGCGTTCCATCGCCATCGCGCTGGTTCTCGCGGGAATGGTCGTGCTGTTCTACATCGCGACGATCGTCAAATTCGGCCCGGCCATCCTGGACCGATCGTTTTAGGCAGAAACCATGAGCGCGCAACTGAACGGGACAGGACCGGAAAACGGCACGCGGCGCAAGGGGCTGGGCAACGGTCGCATTGCCGTGCTGTGCGTCGCCGGCGTCGTTGCGATGGTTGGCGTCTCCTACGCCGCCGTTCCGCTCTACCAGCTGTTCTGCCAGGTAACCGGCTATGGCGGCACGACCCAGCGCGCCGATCAGTATTCCGACACGATCCTGGACCGGACCATCACCGTGCGCTTCGATGCCAATACGTCGAACGGGCTGGACTGGCGGTTCAAACCGGTCGATCGCTCCGTCGAGCTGCGCATCGGCGAAACCACACAGATCGCCTATCGGGCGGTCAACACGGCTGACCGGCCGAGCAAGGGGCAGGCGACATTCAACGTCACGCCCCAGGCCGCCGGCGCCTATTTCAACAAGATCGACTGTTTCTGCTTTACGGAAACCGAACTGCAACCGGGTGAAGGCATGGACATGCCGGTCGTCTTTTTCGTCGACCCGGCGATCGTCGATGCGCCGGAAACGCGGAACATCAACACCATTACGCTGTCCTACACGTTCTTCCCGCTCGAAGACGACGAGCCGGTGGCCGAGGCCGCCGCGCCACGGCAGGACGGCAGGGACAGGCTTTAACGAGATTGGCCGCGAACGAAGCGGCACTGAGGACACGGATATTCGGGGAATTGGAAATGGCTGAGGCGCACCAGAAGCAACACGATTATCATATTATGGATCCAAGTCCGTGGCCCTTTATCGGCTCGGTGGGTGCCCTGATCATGGCGATCGGCGGAATCGCTTTCATGCGCTATTCGGCCGGCGACTCGTTCAACATGTTCGGCCTGAACATCGCCAATCCGTGGCTGTTCTTCATCGGCCTCGTGATCGTGCTTTACACCATGTACGCCTGGTGGTCGGACTGCATCAAGGAAGCCCATGAGGGCTACCATACGCCGGTCGTCTCGCTGCATCTGCGCTACGGCATGATCATGTTCATCGCCTCCGAGGTGATGTTCTTCGTCGCCTGGTTCTGGGCGTTTTTCGATGCGGCGATCTTTGCTGGCGAGGCGGCTCAGGTCGCGCGCGTGGAACATACGGGCGGCCAGTGGCCGCCGGTCGGCATCGAGGTGCTCGACCCGATGCACCTGCCGCTCTACAACACCATCATCCTGCTGCTGTCGGGAACCACGGTCACCTGGGCCCACCATGCGCTGCTGCACGATGACCGTCGCGGCGTGATCAACGGCCTGGTGCTCACCGTCGTGCTCGGCGTGCTGTTCTCTTTCGTGCAGGCCTATGAGTACATCCACGCGCCCTTCGCGTTCAAGGAATCGATCTACGGCGCCACCTTCTTCATGGCGACGGGTTTCCACGGCTTCCACGTTCTGGTCGGCACGATCTTCCTGCTGGTCTGCCTGATCCGGGCGGCGGCCGGTGATTTCACGCCGAAGCAGCATTTCGGCTTCGAGGCGGCCGCGTGGTACTGGCACTTCGTCGACGTGGTCTGGCTGTTCCTGTTCTTCAGCATCTACATCTGGGCGTCCTGGGGCGCCGAGATCGCGGCACACTGACAGGCTGCCGGTTCGCGCCGGCATGAACACAATCGAGAGGGGCGGCGGCACGGGTGCCGGCGCCCCGTTTTTGTTGGAGCCGAGGGCATGAGTGACAATCACACCGCGCATCCTGCGCCCGTCGACCCGGTTTCCAGTGGATTGCGAGGGCGGTGCCCGCGCTGTGGCGAGGGCCCTCTTTTCGATGGTTACCTGAAGCTGCAAACCAAATGCCGGCGCTGCGGTCTGGACTATGGCTTTGCCGATGCCGGCGACGGGCCGGCCGTCTTCGTCATCCTGCTGATCGGCTTTCTGGTCGTCGGCCTGGCGCTGTGGGCGGAACTTGCCTACGGGCCGCCTCTGTGGCTGCATCTGGTGATCTGGATCCCGCTGGCCACCGCGCTCTGCCTGATCAGCTTGCGCGCCCTCAAGGGCGTTCTGATCAACATGCAGTATCGCCACAATGCTCACGAGGGCGAGATCGATCATGGCTGACACGTCGGCACCCGGTCGCGCGCGCGAACGACGCATCGGCTTCGTCTTCTATTCCGCGGTGCTGGTGGCGCTGGCGCTGCTGATCGCGCTCGGCAGTTGGCAAGTGCGCCGCTTGCACTGGAAGGAGGGATTGCTGGCGGCGATTGACCAACGGCTTCGGGCGCCGCCGGTTTCCCTCGAAACAGCCTTGGGGGCGTGGCGTGAGACCGGCGACGTCGACTATCTGCCGGTCCGCCTGGAGGGTGTGTTCCGGAACGACGGTGAACAGCACTTCCTGGCAACCCACAAGGGTCAATCCGGCTGGTACGTCTACGCACCGCTGATGCTCGCCGACGGGCGTGCCGTCATCGTCAATCGCGGTTTCGTTCCCTACGACCTCAAAGAGGCGGCAGACCGGCCCTGGACGCCGGTTTCGGGCACCGTCGGATTTCACGGTCTGGCGCGCAATCCGCTCTTTGCGAAGCCTGGCTGGCTACTTCCGGACAACGCTCCCTCCGACCGGATCTGGTACTGGAAGGACTTTCCCGGGATGGCCGCGGCGATGGGGCTCGGCGCTACCGAGATCCTGCCCTTCTTCGTTGATCTCTCGGCTTACGACCGGTCGATCGAGGGGCCGGTCGGCGGGGTCACCCGCGTGACGCTGCCTAACCGGCATCTGCAATATGCCGTCACCTGGTTCGGCCTGGCGGCAGCCCTCGCGCTGATCGCCGGATTTGTCGTCTGGCGCCACCGGTTTGGCAGAAAAAGCTGAAGCCGGTTCGGATTCGATTTCCATTGACCCGGATAGACGCTAGATAAGGCACTGACGGCAAGGCAATACGAGGCAGTCAGCATGGCCGACAAGCATCCTCTGACGATACGACTTTGCGGGCCGCGCGGTTTCTGCGCCGGCGTCGACCGAGCGATCCAGATCGTCGTTCTGGCGTTGAAGAAATACGGCGCTCCGGTCTATGTCCGGCACGAAATTGTTCACAACCGCTACGTCGTCGAAGGCCTTGAGGCGAGAGGCGCGGTATTCGTCGACGAACTCGATCAAGTGCCGCCCGAACACCGCGACCAGCCGGTTATCTTCTCCGCCCATGGCGTGCCGCAATCGGTGCCCGAGGACGCCCGCCAACGCAATCTGTTCTATCTGGACGCGACCTGTCCGCTGGTCTCGAAGGTCCACAAGCAGGCCATGCGGCATCAGCGGCTGGGCCGTCACGTCATCCTGGTCGGGCATGCCGGGCATCCGGAGGTCATCGGCACCATGGGGCAGCTGCCGCAAGGCGCCATAAGCCTCGTCGAAACGGCCGAGGATGCCCGCAACTACACGCCGGATGATCCCGACAACCTGGGTTTCGTTACCCAGACGACGCTGTCCGTGGACGATACGGCGGAGGTGATCGAGGTTCTGCAGCAGCGGTTCCCCAACCTGCAGGCCCCGGCCGCCGAATCCATCTGCTATGCGACGACGAACCGTCAGGATGCGGTCAAGGCCGCGGCTCCCGGCTGCGAACTCTTCCTGGTGGTCGGAGCTCCGAACTCGTCGAACTCCAAGCGCCTGGTCGAAGTCGCCGAGCGGGCCGGGGCCAACCGTTCGCTGCTGATCCGTCGGGCAGCCGACATCCCCTGGGACGATGTCGATGCGGCGTCTCTGCGGACTGTGGGCCTCTCCGCCGGCGCCTCCGCGCCGGAGATCATCGTCGAGGAGATCATCGAAGCTTTCTCCCAGCGGTTCGACGTGACGATAGATCTCGCGGAAACCACTCGCGAGGACGAGAACTTCCTTGTCATGCGGGACCTGCGGGACGTAGAACTGACGGCGGCGGACATGGCGTTCGTCAATGGCGGTCCGGGCGAGTAAGACAGACAATCCGGGACGGACGGGCGGCAGAACGGTCGTGTCGCGGGCGACGCACGTCGTGAGTTGAAAAAGGGCATGGTTTGGCAGTCTACACCGATATTTCAGAAGCGGAACTGCGCGACTTCCTGGACCCCTACGATGTCGGCGAACTGCTTTCCTACAAGGGCATAGCCGAGGGCGTCGAAAACTCCAATTTTCTGGTCCATACGAGCCAGGGGTCTTTCATTCTGACGCTCTACGAAAAACGGGTTGAGCCGTCCGATCTGCCGTTTTTCCTGGGTCTCATGGAGCATTTGGCGCGCAAGGGACTGACCTGTCCCGTGCCCGTGCATCGCCGCGATGGAGGCGTGCTCGGTACGCTGGCGGGCCGGCCGGCGGCACTGATCTCCTTTCTCGAGGGCATGTGGCCGCGGCGGCCGATGCCGCTGCACTGCCGTGAACTCGGCAAGGCGCTGGCGCAGTTCCACCTGGCCGGCTGCGATTTCTCCATACGCCGCCCCAATGCCCTGTCGGTGGACGGCTGGCGCCCACTTTGGGAACTCAGCCGCGACCGCGCCAACGAAGTCGAGGAGGGGCTCGCCGGCGAGGTCGAGGCGGAACTCGCCGTCCTCGAGGCCCGCTGGCCGTCGAACCTGCCGGCCGGGGTTATCCATGCCGACCTGTTCCCCGACAACGTGTTCTTTCTCGGCGAGCGTTTGTCCGGCCTGATCGATTTCTATTTCGCCTGCAACGACCTGTTCGCCTATGACATCGCAGTCTGCCTCAATGCCTGGTGTTTCGAAAAGGACGGCGCGTTCAATGCGACCAAGGCGGTGTCGATGCTGGCCGGCTACGAGGACGTCCGGCCGCTCGAGCGCCTGGAAGCCGACGCACTGCCGCTGCTTGCCCGCGGTGCGGCGCTGCGGTTTTTCCTGACGCGGCTCTACGACTGGCTCACCGTGCCCGACGGGGCCATGGTCGTCAAAAAGGACCCGCTCGAATTCCTCCGCTACAGCCGCTTTCACCGCACCATCAACGCGGTCGGCGAATATGGCTACGTCAGCGTGAGCGAACGTCCATGAAGCAGGTCGAGATCTTCACCGACGGAGCCTGTTCCGGCAATCCCGGACCCGGCGGCTGGGGCGCCATCCTGCGCTATGGCGACAAGACAAAGGAGCTGTCGGGCGGCGAGGCCGACACCACCAACAACCGCATGGAACTGACGGCGGCGATCCGGGCGCTCAATGCCCTTAAGGAGCCGTGCTCGGTCGATCTCTATACCGATTCCGTCTATGTCAAGGACGGCATCGGCGGCTGGATCGAGGGCTGGAAGCGCAACGGCTGGAAGACGGCGGCCAAGAAGCCGGTCAAGAACGCCGATCTGTGGCAGGAACTGGAGAAGGCGCGCGATCGCCACGATGTGACCTGGCATTGGGTCAAGGGCCACGCCGGCCATCCCGAAAACGAGCGGGCGGACCAACTCGCCCGCCTCGCCATGGAACCGTTCAAGAAAAAACGGTGAAGTCGGTCAAAGCTGTTCAAGCAATGCGGCGGCACCCGATACGACGGCTTCGCCCGGTGCGGGTTCCAGGTTGATTGCCTTGACCACCCGGTCTTCGACGATCATCGAATAGCGTTTCGAGCGGATGCCGAGCGTGCCCGCCGACAGATCCGTGTCCATGCCGATCGCCTTGGTGAAGGCGGCGTCCCAGTCTGCGAGAAAGCGGATCTTGCCTTCGCCCTGGGTCGCTTTGGCCCAGGCATCCATGACGAATGCATCGTTGACGGACAACACTGCGATGCCATCGACGCCCTTGGCCAGGATCGTCTCGCGGTTTTCCAGATAGCCGGGTACATGGACGTTTGAACAGGTGCCGGTAAAGGCGCCCGGCACGGCGAACAGCACGATCTTCTTGCCGGCGAAAATCTCGGAGACCGTTGCTTCGCTCATGCCGTCGGCGGTGGCTTCCTTGAGAGTCAGTTCTGGCAGGGTATCACCCACGGATATTGTCATATTCAGATCCTCCAATATCTGGCGGTTGGCCCATCCCCGCCGGTTAAGACGTTGCTACAGATAGACGATATTGCGGTCTTGTCGAGGGCGCTGCCGACAAAAAATCACGGGATCCGGATCTGGGTTTCCATGCTGCGCTTCGCCGCTTTGACGAGCAGTTGCACCGACTGACCGGAGAGGCTCTGGCCCTCGGGCGAATCGACGATCGGAATGCGGAAGGTAGAGACCTCTCCGTCGTTTCCGGTGTTTTCCGGAATATCGAAATACCATCCGGATGGACCGGTCAGGAACACTTCGGTTTCGGCGTTTGGATCGGGATGGGCGACGGAAACGACCAGGGCGTCCTGGCTGTCGGAAAGGCCGCTGTCGACAATCCTGAATTCCTCGCCCGGCGCTTCCGGCAGCCCGGCATGTGCCTTCTCGACCAGACGGGTTTCGAAACCGCTTGGCTCATGGTCGGCATCGATGGCGACGGAAAAATGCGTCTGAAACGGAATGCAGATGCTTTCGCATATGCCAAGGAAAACGTCGGCCTCGAGCACGCTCGCCTCTCCTGGGCGCTCCTGAGTCAGTGTCAGGGGAAAGGCGACGGGATAGGTGTATCCGGCCCAGATGGAATAGCCGTCGTCGACCCGCTCCGGTGGCGGAAATTCCAGTTTGAGGCCTTTGATGTTGGTGCTTCCGTCGATGCCCACCGAAGGTGGCACGCCGGCGTCGCCAGGATCGCGCCAATAGGTTTTCCAGCCGGGCAGTAGGTCGACGTCGAGAACCGCCCGTATGGTGCCTTCTTCATCGGGAGCGAGGGCCGTCAGCCGGATGCGGCCGCCCTCGGTCTCCACCCAGTCGCTCGATGCGGCCCTGGCGGCGTCAATGGACAGAATCAGCCCGCAGGAAAGGGCTGTGGCGACGAGGAGACCGCGCTTCGGTGTCCGCGGATCGGCTATCACTTTTTGTGTCATGGGCGGAAACTATCGCGCCGCGCGAGGCCATTCCAGTCACGACACCGCACATCGGCATCATTTTCAGGTGATCTTTCAATCTGCGCGGGAAAGCCGAATTGTGTTGTCGAATTGGGGCGGATTCAACCCGGCGGTTCCCTAGACGCGGTTCTTGCTCTAAGCTGAGGCATGGATATTTTGCGCGAAAGCCTGCTCGGCGGGGGCGAAAGGGGCTGTCTCGACGGCCAGTTTCTGCTTGCCATGCCGGGACTGGACGACAGCAACTTCTCGCGCACTGTGATCTATGTCTGCGCCCACACAGACGACGGCGCCATCGGCTTCATCCTCAACCGTTCGAAATCCATATCTTTCGGCGAGTTGATGGTGCAGCTGGAGCTGATCAAGTCGGAGGACCTCATCGAGCTGCCGGCCTCGGCCAGCGAAGTGAGCGTGCAGTGCGGTGGCCCGGTCGATCCGGGCAGGGGATTCGTCCTGCATTCGGACGACTACCACAGCGAATCGACACTGCCGATCTCCGACGAAATCTGCCTGACGGCGACGGTCGACATTCTGCGCGCCATCACCCGCGACAAGGGGCCGAAGCGGGCGACCATGATGCTCGGCTATTCCGGCTGGGGTGCCGGCCAGCTTGAAAACGAGGTCAGCGCCAATGGTTGGCTGACCTGTCCGGCCGATGACGACATCATTTTTGATCCGGACCTGGACGCAAAGTACAACGGCGCCTTCGCGGCCATGGGCATCGATCCGGCCATGCTTTCGCGCGACTGCGGCCAGGCCTGAACTCGACTGATTCGACTACATTAACGGGAAATGCTCGCGCAGGAGCTTGAGCACCGCGGCCGCGCTGATCGGCGGGCCGAACAGGAAGCTTTGTGCGTAGTGGCAACCGAGTTCGGCGAGCTCTTCGGCATCCTCCTCCGTTTCGATCCCCTCGGCGATGATGGTCATGTCCAGCTCGCGCGCCATTGAAATGATTGACCGCAGCAGCACGATCTGCTTTTCGCTGGTGTCGCGCACCAGCGCCTGGTCGATCTTGATGGTGTCGAACGGAAACCGTGTCAGATAGGACAGCGACGAGTGGCCCGTGCCGAAATCGTCGAGAGCCAGCTGCACGCCGATGTCCTTCAGCCGGGCCAGCACCCGGGAAGCCTGTTCCGGATTGTGCATGACCACGGATTCGGTGAGTTCGAGCTTCAGATTGTGCGGCTTGCAGCCGGTCTTGGTCAGCACACCGCGAATGTCGGTATACAGATCGTTGCGCAGCAGCTGGGCGCTGGACAGATTGACCGACATGAAAACCGGGATCTGGCCGAGCGAGCGATACCAGGACGACACGTCCTCGCAGGCCTGTTCGAGCGCGTGCATGCCGAGCTGGTTGATCAGGTCGGAATTCTCGGCGATCGGAATGAACTCGGACGGCGGAATGTTGCCCTTGCGCGGATGATCCCAGCGCATCAGCGCTTCGAAGCCGGCGATTTCTGCCGTTTCGATATCGACGATCGGCTGGTAGACCATGCCGATTTCGTTGCGCTCCAGCGCCCGCCGCAGGTCCGATTCCATCTGCAGCCGGTCGGCGCCGGCGGCCCTGAAGGCGGGGCGGAACGGCTCGATGCGGTTGCCGCCGACGCGCTTGGCCTGGAACATGGCCAGTTCCGCATCCTTGACCAGTTCCAGCGGCGAGGATTGCTCGTCGACCCAGGTCACCAGTCCGATCGAGGCCGTCAGGATGATCTCCTGCTGGCCGAAATTGATCGGCACCATGATCGCCTTGGAGATGCCTTCGGCGAAGGCCGCCACCTTTGCCGCTTCCTGCTCCGACAGCAGGATCAGGCCGAACTGGTCGCCGCTGATGCGCGCCAGCGTGTCCTGCGGCTTCAACAGGCGCTTCAGACGCCGTGCGATGGTCAGCAGGATGGTGTCGCCGGCCGAGATTCCGAGCTCGTCATTGACATGCTTGAAGCGGTCGATGTCGATGGCAAAGATGGTCGGCCGGACGGATTCCTCGGCACTGGCGAGCGCAATGATCGCATCCAGCCGGTCGATGAACAGTTCGCGGTTGGGCAGGCCGGTCAGGTTGTCGTGAACGGCGTCGTGGAGCAGCCGCTCTTCCGAACTCTTCTGTTCGGTGACGTCGATCAGCGTGCCGACGCAACGGATGACCTCGCCGTCGGATCCGACCACGGGCCGCGCGCGCAATGTCAGCCAGTGGTAGTGACCGTCCTCGGCCCGAATGCGGAACTGGTGATTGATGCGGCCGCGCCGGTGTTCGAGCACCACGTCGAGTGTGGTTCGGAACCGGTCGCGGTCGTCCGGATGGATACGAGGCACCCAGTTGCGCGCCGGCCCGAACATGGAGCCGGGCGACAGGCCGAGCTGCCTGCTGACGTCGGGCATGGTGACGATGCGGTCGCGCGAGACGTCCCAGTCCCAGACGATGTCGCCGGAACCGGTGAGCGCCAGCGATTGCCGCTCGAGGTCGCTGAACAGGCCCTGATGGGCGCCGCCGCCGGCAAAGGCGTGCTGCATGACCGTAAAGCCGATCAAAAGCACGATCAGCACCAGGCCGCCGCCGAGCGCCGGCTGTACGATATCGTTGGCCAGCTGACCGGTGACCGTCAGCCAGGCGCCGAATATCCAGCAGATGATGAGCACCCAGGTCGGGATCAGCATGATCGCCCGGTCGAACCGGTTGAGCCCGAGATAGGCGATCAGGCCGGTGCCGGCCACCACCGTGGCCGCAAAGGAGAACCGGGCGATGCCAGTGGCGATCGCCGGGTCATAGATGGCCACGCCCGACAGGATCGCAAGGCCAACGATCCAGGTCAGCGTGGCGAAGCTCAGATTGGTGTGCCAGCGATTGAGGTTCAGATAGGTGAAGAGGAAAATCACCAGGCCGGCAGCCAGGGTGATTTCCGTGCCGGCGCGCCAGATGCGCTCGTCGGTTGGTGTCGTCTGAACGAGCTTGGACAGGAAGCCGAAATCGACACAGATATAGGCCAGGACGGCCCAGGCGAGGGCGGCTGTCGCCGGCAGCACCGACGTGCCCTTGACGACGAACAGGATGGTCAGGAACACCGCCAGCAGGCCGGCAATGCCCAGCACGATGCCCTTGTAGAGGGTGAAGGAGTTGATGGTGTCCTTGTAGGCCTCCGGCTCCCAAAGATAGATCTGTGGCAGCTCTGGCGAGGACAGTTCGGCGACGAAGGTGATGATGGCGCCCGGATTGAGGGTCAGCAGGAACACGTCCGCCTCGTCGCTCGGCAGCCGGTCGAGCGCGAAACCCTCGCTCGGCGTGATCGACACGATCCGTTCTGATCCGAGATCGGGCCAGAACAGCCCGGAATCCACCAGCCTGAAATGCGGCGCGACGATCAGCCGGTCGAGCTGTTCGTCGGAAACGTTGGCCAGAGCGAAGACCGCCCAGTCGCCGGTGTGGTTGGGCGAACTCGCTCGTATCTCGATGCGCCGGACAATGCCGTCCGCATCCGGTGCCGTCGATGTCTGAAAGGCATTGCCGCGCTGCTGGTTGACCTGGGTGGTGGCGGTCAGGTCGAGCGCCGTGTCGTCGCGGGAGATCTTGACGGGCTCGGCGGCGTGGGTCGCGACAGCGGCAAACAGGATGGCGATCAGCGCCAGCAGGCCGTGCAGAAGCGGCCGCACCGGTGAGCCCGTCCAGTTGGAACCACCACGCATCTCGTCAACCCGATCTAACGCGGCCCGCCGAGCGGACCGTTGCCGTCTGCGGCGTCGCCGTCGAGCAGGGCGTAGAGGTGATGGTCGCGCCATTCGCCATTGATTTTCAAATACCCCCTCAGATAGCCTTCATACTTAAAATTGGCCTTTTCAAGGAGCCTGACGGAACGCTTGTTGTCCGGAATACAGGCAGCTTCGATCCTGTGCAACCTCAGGGTTCCGAAGATGTACGGGATGGCAGCGTCGAGACCGGCCAGCATGAGGCCGCGCCCGGCCGCTTCCTCGGCCATCCAGTAACCGATCATGCAGCTTTGCGCGGCGGCGCGCCGGATATTGCCGATGTTGAGGCCGCCGATGAGCCGGTCGTTTTCCGAGGTGAACAGGAACAGCGGCACGGCGGCGCCGCTGGCGAAATCCTGCTCATAGCGGTTAATGCGGCGAAAAAACGACCTTCGGGTGAGGTCGTCCGCCGGCCAGGTCGGTTCCCACGGCTCGAGAAAACGCCGGCTGGCGCCGCGCACCTCCGACCAGACGCGATAATCGCGCCGCTGGGGAAATCGTAGGTATACGCCGTCGCCGCTCAGATGCGGCGTATTCGGCCGTCTTGTCAGCAGACGAAGGGCAGACACTGTTATCCCGCAGCCGCCTGACGTACGCGGTTTTCGGAGAGACCTGCGGCGATCTCGGCGAGCGGCTGCAATTTGTCCAGCGGCCCGACGGCCGACATGGTGATCGGCGTGTCGAAGAACAGCCGGCCCGAGAGGTCGGTCAGCCTCTGTGGCGTGATGTTGGCGAGACGGTCCATCAACTCCTCATTGGGAATCGGCCGCCCGAACAGCAGCATCTGGCGGGCGATCTGGCTGGCCCGAGCCGCGGGGCTTTCATGGGCCATCAGCAACCCGGCGCGGAACTGCGCCCGCGCGCGCTCGATTTCGGAGTTGTCGACATGATCGGCCACCTTGCGCAGCTCGTCGACGATGACGGGGATCAGTTCCGGAACATCCTCTTCGCCGGTGGCCGCGTGCACGCCGAAGACGCCGGTGTCGGAAAAACCCCAGTGGAGTGCATAGACGGAATAGCAGAGGCCGCGATGTTCGCGCACTTCCTGGAACAGCCGCGACGACATGCCGCCGCCCAGCACATTGGCGAGGATCTGCGACGCGTAGAAGTCGCGCACATGGTAGGCACGTCCTTCGAAGCCGATCAGCAGCTGCACGTCCATGAGGTCGCGCTTTTCGCGATAGTCGCCTCCGGTGTAGTTCGCCTGCGGCTGGTCCAGATGATCTTCACTGGCCGTCGGAACGGCCGCAAAGCGATCTTCGGCCATGCGCACCAGAGCGTCGTGCTCGATGGCGCCCGCCGCCACGATGATCATCCGGTCGGCTGTGTAGTTGCGCCGAAGATAGCGACGGATCTGATCGGGCGTGAAGGACTGAACGGTCTCCGGCGTGCCGAGGATCGAGCGACCGATGGTCTGGTCGCGGAATGCGGTCGAGGAGAACTTGTCGAACACCACGTCGTCGGGGGTGTCCATGGCCGCGCCGATTTCCTGCAGGATCACGTGTTTTTCGCGGGAAAGTTCGGTGTTGTCGAGCACCGAGTCGGTCAGGATGTCTGCCAGGATGTCGACGGCCAGCGGCACGTGGTCCTTGAGGATCCGGGCGTAGTAGGAGGTCGTTTCCACCGATGTCGCGGCATTGACTTCGCCGCCGACATTCTCGATTTCCTCGGCGATCTGACGGGCCGACCGCCGGTGCGTACCCTTGAACGCCATGTGCTCCAGAAGATGCGCGATGCCGTGTTCGTCGGTCGTTTCGTCACGCGATCCTGATTTGATCCAGACGCCGAGAGCAACACTCTCGAGATGCGGCATGTTTTCCGTAACTACCGTCAACCCGCTCTCCAGGCGGGTGCACTCTACTGTCATAAGGTCGTCCGATTACTACTCTGCAGCGCGTGCATTTCGGGCAATGTAGGTCTCGACGCTGTCGAGATCAGGCTGCAATACATCAAATGTCTCCTCCCGATGCATGAGATCAGAGAGCCATGACGGAAGGGCCGGGTCAATACCGGAGGCCGATTTTACTGCGTCCGGGAACTTGGCCGGATGCGCCGTCGCCAGCGTGACCATGGGGGCCCGCGGTTTTTCGAAGCGCTGTGCCACGAAAAACCCGGTCGCGGTATGCGGATCGAGCAGGTAGCCGCTGGCTTCCAGCGTCTCGCGAATGGTCGCCGCGGCCTGTTTCCGCGTCGCTTTGGCGGCGGAGAAATCCTTGCGAATGGCCTTGAGCGGCGGCGTGTCGATCGCGAAGCTTCCCGACTGCGAAAGGCCGGACATCCACGACCGCACGGATGCGCTGTCCCGACCGGTCGCCTCGAACAGCAGCCGCTCGAAATTCGACGAGATCTGGATATCCATCGACGGCGAGGTGGTTGCCACCACGTCGCGCATCTCGTAGCGGCCGGTGCGCAGCGTCCGTGCCAGGATGTCGTTCTCGTTGGTCGCCACCACCAGCTTGGCGATGGGCAGGCCCATGCGCTTGGCGCAATATCCGGCGAAGATGTCGCCGAAATTGCCGGTGGGGACGGTAAACGAGACCTTTCTGTCCGGTGCGCCCAAGGTCACGGCCGCGGTGAAGTAGTAGACGATCTGGGCCATGATGCGCGCCCAGTTGATCGAGTTGACGCCGGAGAGTTTCACACGGTCCCGAAACTCACCGTGATTGAACATCGCCTTCACCAGGTTCTGGCAGTCGTCGAAATTCCCTTCGATGGCCAGAGCCCGAACATTGGAGGCACCCGACGTGGTCATCTGCCGCTGCTGGACCGGGGAAACGCGGTTGTTCGGGAAAAGGATGAAGATATCCGTATTGTCGCGGCCCGCGAAGGCGTCGATGGCAGCGCCGCCGGTATCGCCCGAGGTGGCGCCGACAATCGTGGCGCGTTCGCCGCGCTGCTGAAGCACATGGTCCATCAGCCGAGCCAGCAATTGCATGGCGACGTCCTTGAAGGCCAGTGTCGGTCCGTGGAACAGCTCCATGATGAAGCTGTTGGCGCCCGACTGCACCAGCGGCACGATGGCCGGATGCCGAAACGTCGCATAGGCCGCCTCGATCATCGACCGGAATTCCTCGGCCTCGAAGTCGTCCTCGACGAATGGCCAGAGCACCTCGAAGGCGATGTCCTGGTAGCTCTTGCCGCGCAACGCGCGGATGTCTTTCCTGGAAAATTGCGGCCATTCGGCCGGCAGATAGAGACCGCCATCGCGGGCGAGACCGGTCAGCAACGCATCGCTGAAGCCCAGAACCGGGGCTTCACCCCTCGACGAGATGTATTGCACGGTGGTGTCCTGTTGGTTTGGACCTGTTGAGGTATAGCGCCGCGCTGGTATAGAACATCGCCAAGACTCGTGGAAGTCCCGATTTGCGACGACCACAAAATGGTCCAGCTTGGTCATTAACCGGGCCGGATTGGCATACTAGAGGGATGGGATGCAGTGACTTTCAAGTCGGTTCGTGTGGCGGCCACAATCTCGATTATGGCGCTGGTCGCCGGGTGCAATTCATCGAACGGTCTCGGCGGGTTGCAGATCGGCCAAAACGAAAAGGCCGAAGCGGAGCAGGGTGTCGATCCGAAGCTCGGCGCCAAGGTGGTCCAGGGCAGCTGCCCGCGGATTACCCTGCGCGACGGCACCGCCTATCTGAGGAAATACGAGCGGGGCGGCGAGGACGACCCGGAGAAGGTTCTGTTCCAGGCGGCGATTGCCGACACCACGCGTCAGTGTTCGATCACCGGCGATCAGATGACCATCAATGTTGTGGTGGCGGGGCGCGCCGCGGCCGGGCCGGCCGGCAAGCCGGGAACGATCAAGATGCCGATCCGCGTGGTCGTACTGGAAAACAACAGCAATCGGGTTCTCTATTCGGAACTCACCGATTTCGAGACTACCCTTCCGGAGGGCAACCCCACCACACAGTTCCTGTTCAGCAAGCCCGACGTTACCATCCCGATCGCCGACTCCCGGCGCGTCAGGGTGTTCGTCGGCTTCGACGAGGGGCCGCCGACCGGGTAGGACCGCCGAAAGGCAGGCGCGGTCAGATGCTTGCCTTTCGATCCTGAATCAAGCTGCGAAGCGTTTATCCCCGCGGTCGGAACGGTTTACCGAGCGAGGCCGGGAAGTTCAGCGCCAGCATCTGCCGGTTGCGCGATATGATCACAAGCACGATGATCGTTGCCGCATAGGGCAGGGAGGACAGCACCTCCGACGGCACCTCGATGCCGCGCGCCTGAGCCTGCAGTTGCAGGATGGTCATGCCACCGAACAGCCAGGCGCCGAGCACCACCCGCGTCGGATGCCAGGTGGCGAACACCACCAGCGCCAGCGCGATCCAGCCGCGTCCCGCGGTCATGTTCTCCACCCACAGCGGCGTGTAGGCGATCGACAGATAGGCGCCGCCCAGGCCTGCCATGGCGCCGCCGAAAGCCACAGCCAGATAGCGAATGGCAATCACCGGATAGCCGATGGCATGGGCGGATTCGGGCGATTCTCCGACAGTGCGCACGATCAGGCCGCCCTTGGTGCGGTAGAGAAACCAGCTGATCAGGCCGAACATCACGAAGGACAGGTAGACCAGCGCGTCGTACTGGAACAGCAGCGGGCCGAGCACGGGAATGTCGCTGAGGAGCGGGATGTGCAGCGGCTCCACGGCTTCGGTCGGCGTGCTGCCGAAGTCTCGGCCGATAAAGGCCGATACGCCGGAGCCGAAGATGGCAAGCGCCAGGCCGGCCGCATACTGGTTGGTCATGAACGTCAATGCCAGGACACCGAAGAGCATCGCCGACAGGGCGCCGGCAGCGGCCGCTACCACGACGGCGAGCGCCATCGGCATGCCGGAGAAAACCGCCAGGACGGCAATCGCCGCGCCGATCAGCATCATGCCCTCGATGCCCAGATTGAGCACGCCGGATTTTTCCACGACCAGTTCGCCGAGTGCCGCGAAGATCAGCGGCGTTGCGGCAATCACGGTCCCTGTGACGATGGCGATGAACAGATCCATCAGTGCGCCCTCCGCAGAACCCGGACGCGGTAGAAGATCAGGAAATCCGCCGCCAGCAGGAAGAACAGCAGCAGTCCCTGGAAAATCCGCGTCAACGCCGCCGGCAGGCCGAGGTCGATCTGCACGGATTCGCCGCCGATATAGAGCAGCGACAGGAGCAGCCCGCCGAGCACGATGCCGAAGGCGTGCAGACGGCCGATAAAGGCGACGATGATCGCGGCAAATCCGTAGCCCGGCGAAATCTGCGCCGACAGCTGCCCGAGCGGGCCGGCGGCTTCCGCCATGCCGGCGACGCCGGCCGCCCCGCCGCTGATCAGCAGGCCGACCCAGATCGCTGCCGATTCCCTGAAGCCCGCATAGCGGGCCGCATGCGGAGCGGCTCCGCCCACCGACATTTTGTAGCCCAGGAAGCTCCGCTCGGTGAACACCCACATGGCGATCACGGCGACGACGGTCAGGAAGATCGACGTGTTGAGACGGTAGGCGTAGTCGAACGGTGCGAACATCGCCTCGTTCGGCAACAGCGCCGTCTGCGGATAGTTGAATCCGTCCGGGTCGCGCCAGGGGCCGTGCACCAGATAGGACAGCACGAACGCCGCAATATAGGTCAGCATCAGCGTGACCAGGATTTCGTTGGTGTTCATGCGCGCCCGCAGAAACGCGGCGATCGCCGCCCACGCCATGCCCGCGATCAGACCGGCCAAAATCATGGCGGGCAGCAGCAGGACGCCGGGCAGGGGCACATAGAGCCCGACACCGGTCGCCGCGATGGCGCCGATGACGAGTTGGCCCTCGGCGCCGATGTTCCAGACATTGGCGCGAAAGCCGATCGCAAGCCCGCAACCGATGAGGATCAGCGGCGAGGCCTTGAGCAACCATTCCGAGACCCCGTTCATGGAGCTCAGCGGTTCGATGAAAAACGCCGTCAGCGTTGCGGCCGGATCGTGACCGAGCGCCGCGAACATGATCGAGCCGACCACGAGCGTAAGCGCCGTGGCGACGACCGGCGCGCCAAAGCTCATCGTCGACGACGGCTGGCTTCTCTGTTCAATCTGAAAGCGCATCGGCCCTCCGCCCATTGCTGTTGTCAGACGGCCCGGTCATCAGCAGACCGACGTCTTCCACGGTGACGTCGCCGCGCCCCAGCGGTTCCGACAGGCGTCCGCCGGCGATCACGTGCATCCGGTCGCAGATCTCAAACAACTCGTCGAGTTCTTCGGAAATGACCAGCACGGCAACGCCGGCGCGGCTGAGGTCGATCAGCGACTGGCGAATGAAGGCGGCGGCGCCGACATCGACCCCCCAGGTCGGCTGGGCCACCAGCAGCACCTTCGGCTGCAGTTCGATCTCGCGCCCGACGATGAATTTCTGCAGATTGCCGCCCGACAGGCTCTGGGCGATGGTCGACGACCCGGTGGCCTTGACGCCGAAACGGCCGATCACCTGGTCCGCCAGCTTGCGCGCCTTGCGCCGGTCGAGCAAACCATGCGCCACCATGCCCTGGCGATGGCCGGTGAGGGCGGCGTTGTCGCCGAGATCGTGGGTCGGAACCGCGCCGCGCCCAAGCCTCTCCTCGGGCACGAAGGTGAGCCCCATGCCGCGCCGCTCGCCAGCCGGCCGATCGGCAACCGGCAAGCCGCACAGATGGATCGCCTCGGCATTCGAATGGGTTGCTTCGCCGCTCAGCAACGACACCAGTTCCGCCTGGCCATTGCCGGCGACACCGGCGATACCGACGATCTCGCCGCCATGGACATCGAGCGAGACATCCTTCAGCTCGACCCCGAACACGTCGCCTGCCGGAGCGGAGAGGGCTGTGACCGAAAGCAGCGGCCGTTCGCTGCGGGTCGATGGATCGAGGTGGGTTTCGGGGATGTCGGCGCCGACCATCATGCGGGCCAGTTCCGCCGCGCCGGCTTCCCTGGGACTGGCGGTGCCGGTCACCTTGCCGTTACGCAAGACGGTTGCGATGTCGCACAGCGCCTGCACTTCGTCGAGCTTGTGGCTGATGTAGAGAATGCTGCAGCCTTCAGCGGAGAGACGCCGCAGGGTCTCGAACAGCTTTTCCACCGCCTGCGGCGTCAGCACCGAAGTCGGCTCGTCGAGGATCAGCAGTTTCGGATCCTGCATCAGGCAGCGCACGATCTCGACGCGCTGGCGTTCGCCGAACGACAGGTGATGCACCAGGCGTCTCGGATCGAGCGGCAGGCCGTAGCGTTCCGACACCTCCTGCACGCGCTCCGAAAGCGCCGGAATGTCGTATTTGCCGCGGATCGACATGGCGATGTTCTCGGCCACGGAAACGGACTCGAACAATGCGAAATGCTGATAGACCATCTCGATGCCGAGCGAGCGGGAAAGCGACGGGCTGTGGGTTTCTACCAGCTCGCCGTCACACAGAATGTCGCCTTCATCCGCGTGCGTGGCGCCATAGATGATCTTCATCAGCGTGCTTTTGCCGGCGCCGTTTTCGCCCAGGACGGCATGGATTTCGCCGGGCTTCACCTCCAGCGAGATGCCATCATTGGCGATCACGCCCGGATAGCGCTTGCAGATGTTGCGCAGTTCAAGACGCGGTGTCATGAGGTCCCCAATTCACGGTTCGGCCTCCCCTGCAGAACCCGGCACGCGGCCGTGCCGGTCGCCGCGTCGAAACGCGACGGCCGGTTGTCAGAGCATAGGTGAGAGAACGGGCGGCGTCAGCCCAGGTTTCCGACAACGCCTTCGACAAACCAGTTGAAGCCGCGGATTTCGCCATCCGGCATCACGCTGCCGTCGGCCACCCGCACCTTGCCTTCCTGGTCCTTGATCTCGCCGGCATAGGGGTGCAGCTTGCCGGCCACGATGTCGGCTTCGACCTGGGTCAGTTTCTGCTGAACATCCGACGGGATGGCGTCGTTGAACGGCGACATGGCGACAACGCCTTCCTTCAGCCCCTGCCAGCGTTCCTCCGATTTCCAGTTGCCGGCGGCAACGGCCTTGGCGGCGTTCACATAGACGCTGTTCCAGTTCAGCATGAAGGCTGTGAGGTGATGTTCCGGCGCGAACTGGCTCATGTCGCTGGCATAGCCGATCGCCCAGGCGCCCTTTTCGCCGGCCACCTGCACGCCGGTCGCCGTATCCGTCATAGAGCAGATGACGTCGCAGCCCTGCGAGATCAGGGTGTTGGCCGCTTCCTTTTCCTTGCCCGGATCGAACCAGGAATTGAGGAAGATCACCGAACAGGTGGTGTCGGGATTGACGCTCTGGGCGCCGAGCAGCAGGGCGTTTGCCGGACCGACGATGTCGGGAATCGGGAAGCCGCCGATAAAACCGATCTTCGCCGTCTTCGACATGTGGGCGCCAGCGACGCCGGCAACATAGGTGCCTTCGTAGTATTTGGCTTCGAACGTGCCGAGATTCTTCAGGTGCTTGATGCCGGAGCAATGTTCAAAGGCGGTCTTGGGAAAGCGCGGCGCTACTTTCTGCATGGGCGTGCCGTGCGAAAAGCTGGTGCCGAAGATCAGCTGGTTGCCGTCGGCCGCCAGTTCGCGGAATACCCGCTCGGCGTCCTGCGGCTTGAAGATGTTGTCGATGACCGTGGTTTCGACCCCGGTGCCGAACTCTTCGCGGATGGCTTCGACGCCGAGGCTGTGCTGCTTGGTCCAGCCGATCTCGGCAACGGGCGAAACATAGACGGCGCCGACCTTCAGCACTTCCTGTGCCGGGGCCCGGGTGGTGAGCCCGCCGGTCGCCAGTGCCGTGCCGGCGGCGGCGGAGTATTTCAGAAATTCACGACGTGTCGTCGGTATGCGTGTCATGGTGTGCTCCCTCGAGCTCTGCTCGGTTTCAACGAATTATTGGTCTTGTTGTCGCGATTTCGGCTGTTTGCGCTGCGGGCAGCGTTCAGACGCCGGCGGTCGCGATTGTGTCCGCATCCGTCTGGGTGTCGATGTCGGGTGCCAGCGCCTCCTTCAGGGTTAGGTCCGGATAGGTGGATGTATCGAGCACATAGCCGCGGACCACATGGCGGTGGTGCGCGTCGATCAGCTCCATGGCCTGCTTGACGCGGCCGCGCTCCAGCAGGTCGATGATCCGGGAGTGCTCGTTCAACAGGTTGCAGTAGTCGAACCGGCTGACATAGAGGGACCGCAGCAAGAAGGTGCGCTGCACCACCTGGGCATGGATGTCCTGCAGCAGCCGGTTGCCGGCAAGCGCGATGAAAAGCGTGTGGAAATCCTGGCCGAGCTGGTCGGCCGCCTTGTGGTCGTCCCTTTCGATCGCCTCGGCCTGCAATTTCACGTGGGCGCGCAGCTTTTCCCACCCGGCGGCGTCGAGGCGCTCTGAGAGCTGCATGGCGACGCCCTGCTCGAGCAGGGTCAGCGTGTCGTAGATTTCCAGCGCTTCCTGCAGGCTGGGCTTGGCGACGAAGGCGCCGCGATTGCGCTCGACGGTCACCAGCCCTTCATTCGCGAGGCGGATCAGGGCTTGTCGGATGACGATGCGGCTGACATCGAAAACCTCGGCAAGTTCGCGCTCGCCCAGCTTGGTTCCAGGGATCAGGCGCTGCTCGAGAATGGCGCTCTTGAGCGTCCGGGAAATCCGTTCCGACAGGTTGGTCATGCGCGTTTTCCGTGTCCGTTCAATCGTTTCCGCGAACGATGTCAAAGGGAATGACCGATGAATCAGCCTCTCACGCGGGCTACCAATCATCAAGTATTGCATTTCAATATTTTTTTGATTGTGTTTCAATCAAATCGATATTGGTATCCAATCTTTCACTGGTACCGTATCCGAGAACGCGCCATGCCAGCGGACTGTGGGAGGAAAGCGAATGGACCGTCGGCCGGAAACCCATCATGTCGATCCGGAACTGCTGAACGACTGGCATGCCATTGCCGATGTCGCGGCACTTCCGAACGAAGAGCAATTCACCACCAGACTTTTCGGTGTCCCGCTTGCCGTCGAACGCCTGTCCGACGGCGCGGTGCGGGCCGTGCGGGCCGACACCGGCGAGGCCATATCGTCCCGCCAGCAGTACGGGTTTCTCTGGGCCTGCCTGGGTGAGCCGTCCCGCGACGTCCTTCATGTACCCGAGGCCTATGAAGACGACCGCTACGTTGTGACCGGCGGTTCCATTGCCGTGCATGTTTCCGGCCTGCGAGCCGTTGAGAACTTTCTCGACATGGGCCATTTCCCCTTCGTCCATACGGGCTGGCTGGGGGAGGAGCCACACACCGAGGTTCCGTCCTACAAGGTCGAGGTCACCGAGGACGACGAGGTGTTGGCGACGGAGTGCAGTTTCTATCAGCCGGTGGCGTCGCCGACCGCCGAGGGCGGCATCATGGTCGATTACGCCTACAAGGTGTCGCGCCCCTATACGGTGGCGCTCTACAAGACCAATCCGGTACAGCCCGAGCGCATGGACTATATCGCTCTGTTCGTGCAGCCGGTGGACGAGGAAAACTGCATTGCCCATCCGCTTTTGTGCTATTTGAAGCACAACACGAACGAGGCCGAACTGCGCTGGTTCATGCAGCTGATTTTCGCCCAGGACAAGCCCATTCTCGAAAACCAGCTGCCGCGGCGCCTGCCGCTGGATCCGCGCGCCGAAACGCCGATCCGCGCCGATGCCAGTTCGGTCTATTACCGGCGCTGGCTGCGCAGCCACAACATCACCTACGGCGCCATTGCCGCCAGCGCCTGAGCGGTCGGACCCGGCACTGCGGGCAAACCAGGGAGACACGATATGGCCGTCTGCACCGATGCAACGATCCTCAATCAGTGGTTCGCCATCGGCGCCGTTCAGGAACTGCACCCCGGCATCGTGGCCGACACCGAACTGCTGGAGGAAAACCTGTCCTATGCGGTCGAGGTTGACGGGTCGGTAAGAGTATGGCGGCGCATCGGCCAGCTGCCCGCGGGATCTGCCTATGACAGCGGCAAGATCGACGAACAGCTGCCGGCGGTGAACGCCTACGGTTATGTGTGGACCTGCCTCGGCGAGCCCGAGACCGAGATCTTTCCGATCGACGAATATGCCGAGAACGATCGCCGCAACCTGAATGCAGCCTCGATCGGCGTCAACGTATCGGGGCCGCGGGCCATCGAGAATTTTCTCGACATGGGCCATTTCCCTTACGTGCACACCGACATTCTTGGTGTCGAGCCGCACACCGAGGTGAAGGAATACGAGGTGGAGATCGTGCATGACCGTGACGAGATCATCGCCACCAAATGCCGCTTCTACCAGCCCATGGCGTCGACAGCCTCGTCCGGAGGCGCTGATGTCGAGTACATCTATCGGGTTCCGCATCCCTATTGTTCGGTGCTCTACAAGTCGAGCGGGCAGGACCCGTCGCGCATGGACGTGATCGCCCTGTTCGTCCAGCCGCTCAGCCAGGAACGCATCCGCGCCCACATGCTCTTGAGCATCCTCGACGACGACAATGACGAAAGCACCATGCGGGCTTTCCAGCAGACGATCTTCGGCCAGGACAAGCCGATCCTCGAAAACCAGTATCCGAAACGGCTGCCACTCGATCCGCGCGCCGAAACGCCCATCCGTGCCGACAAATCGGCCATCGCCTACCGCCGATGGCTGCGCAGCAAGGGTGTCACCTACGGCGTCATTCCGTCAGCGGCCTAGACCAATCCTAGCCTCATATTGCGCTAAGGGAGACCCGCAATGCTCGATACCGCCCATCGCCAGTGGCACCCGATCGCCTCCGGCGAGGATCTCGAATACCGCCACACCTTCCACGGGCAGCTGCTGGGCCGCGAATTCGCCGTCTGGCGCGCCGACGACGGCTACGTCAATGTCTGGGAGAACCGTTGCCTGCACCGCGGCGTACGTCTGTCCATCGGCATCAATGACGGCACCGAGCTGAAGTGCCAGTATCACGGCTGGCGTTACGCCAATCGCACCGCCGGCTGCACCTATATCCCGGCGCATCCGGCCGACGCGCCGGCTCGCACCATCTGCAACCGCACCTATCCGGCGGTCGAGCGCTACGGGCTGGTCTGGTCCGGCGAGGCGCCGGAAGGCGAGGTCCCGGAGTTTGGCGAGCTCTCGGGCGACGGCCCGTTGCCGTTGCGACCCATACCGGTGAATGCTTCCTGCGATCTGGTCCTCGAACAGCTGCAAAACCATCGCTTTCAGCCGAGCGGATCGCTCGATGCCGATCCGGCGGAGGTTTTGCACGAACGAACCGACGGATTTGCGGTGATCCTGACGGCCCGATCGGGCGCGGACGAAACTCGGGCGGTGTTCGTCGCTCAGCCGGTCGATTCCGACCGTACGGTCATCCGCGGCATCCTCGACTCGGCGCCTGCCGACGGCAGCGTGCTCGATGTCCTGCGGCATCACAATGAGCGGTTGTCCCAACTGCGCGACCGATGCGAGACGGAGGCCGCCGATCGGCCGCAACCGGAAAAGCTGCAGCCGCTGATCCAGCCGGTTTCGGAAGAGCTGGCCGGCATGCCGGAGCGCACCGTCGACGGGCGCACGGCCGAGTTCCGCGTCCAGGTGGCGCGCAAATGGCAGGCGGCCGACGGGATCGCCGGTTTCGAACTGTCGCCGATCGAAGGCCAGCTGCCGACCTTCCAGCCGGGCGCGCATATCGACCTTCATTTGCCCAACGGCCTGGTGCGGCAATACTCAGTGACCAACGGACCGGGCGAGACCGGCTCCTATGTGGTCGGCGTCAAGCGAGAACCGGATTCCGCCGGCGGATCGCGAAGCCTTCGCGAAGAGGTTCGCGAGGGCGATGTCCTGGCGATCTCCGAACCCCGCAACAATTTCCCGCTGCGCCGGGACGCCGAAAAGACCCTGTTGATTGCCGGGGGAATCGGCGTCACGCCGCTGCTGTCCATGGCCAGGGCGCTGCACCGCTCGGACCTCGATTTCGAACTTCACTATTTTGCCCAGAGCGAAGCGTACCTGGCATTCCCGGAGGTGCTGAAAACACTGGGCGACAACCTGCACACCCATCTCGGCCTCGATGCCGCCGCGACCGGCGAAAAGCTGCACCAGCTGCTGGCGTCCTACGGACCGTACATGCACCTTTATGTATGCGGTCCGGCGCCGATGCTCGAAGCGACGCGCGACACGGCCTCGCGGCTCGGCTGGCCGGACGAAGCGGTGCATTTCGAATATTTCAAGAACACCAACGAGATCGACGACAGTTCGAGCTTCGAGATCGCCCTGTCGCGCTCGGTCATGACGCTGCCGGTGCCAGCCGGCAAGACCATCCTGCAGGTGCTGCGCGACAATGGCGTCAGCATCCCGAGCTCGTGCGAACAGGGCGCCTGCGGAACTTGCATGGCGACGGTGCTGGAGGGCGAATGCGACCATCAGGACGTCTATCTCAGCGACGCTGAAAAAGCCCGCGGCGACCGCATCATGACCTGCGTGTCACGGGCAAAATCCGATCGCCTGGTGCTCGATATCTGAGGCTCATCATGATCAAGCTCTACGACTACGAACTCTCCGGCAACTGCTACAAGCTGCGGCTGATGATGAGCATCCTCGGCGTCGAATACGAAACGGTGCCGGTGGATTTCTATCCCGGCGTCGAACACAAGTCGCCGTGGTTTTTGAAGCTCAATCCGCTCGGCCAGCTTCCGGTGCTGGACGATGACGGGCTGGTGCTGCGCGACGCCCAGGCGATCCTCGTCTACCTGGCCGAAAAATACGACGAGGGCGGTCAATGGTATCCGCGCGGCGATGCGGCGCGCATCGGCGAGGTCGGTCAGTGGCTGGCCTTCGCCGACGGCATCACCGCCACCTCTTCGGCGGCCAGGCTGCACGAGGGTCTGTTCTACGATTTCGACATCGAGGCCTGCCGCAAGGGCGCGCACCGGCTGTTCCGCATTCTCGACGAACATCTGTGGTTTGGCGAAAAGCAGGGTCGGGACTGGATCTGCAGCGGCGATCATCCGACCGTCGTCGACATTGCCTGCTTCCCCTACATCATGCTGTCGGAGGAGGGAGGCATCTCGCGCCAGGATTACCCGGCGATCCGCCGCTGGTGCGACCGCGTCAAACGGGTACCCGGCTTCATCGTCATGTCCGGTGTCTTTCCCGCCGGTGCGGCGGGTGAGCGCTACGCCGACAGGAAAAGCGCCTGACAGGCTTTAGGCGTATTCGCTCCAACTCGCCAGTGCGTCCACCACCGGGGGCAGGTCGGTCAGCCGGTTGATCACCGTTTCCGCTCCGGCTTCGGTCAGTTGGTCCGCATGCGACGGGTAGGTGTGGGAAGCGCCGGTGAAACCGACGACACGCATGCCCGCCGCTTTGGCCCCCTGAATCCCGTGCACGGAATCCTCGACCACCAGGGTTCGCGCCGGATCGGCCTCCATCGTGTCGGCGGCGTGATGGAATATGTCGGGCGCCGGCTTGGTTCGCTTTTCGCCGGTGTCCTTGGCCGAGAAAATGTGCGGCGCGAACAGCTCGTAGATGCCGGCGCGGGTGAGCATCGCCTTCAGCCGCCTCGACGACGAGTTCGAGCAGATACAGCGCGGCAGGTCGATGCGGGCGACCGCCTGCGGGACGCCGGCAATGCCCTTGACGTCGCGACCGAGCCTTTCGTCCAGCAGCTTTTCCGTCTTGGTCAGCAGGTTCGCCGGGATCGGCACCGATGCTTCCTTCTCCACCGTCAGCAGAATGTCCTTCCAGCTCATGCCGGCAAAGCGCTCAGCAAGGTCAGCGGTCTCGATCGGATAGCCGATTTCGGTCAGCAATTTGGCTTCCACCTGGGCAGCAATGATTTCCGAATCCACGAGAACGCCGTCGCAGTCGAAAATGATGAGGTCGAATCCGGCCATGAAAGGGATCCTGGTTCGCGAATTTTGAGGTGATGCCCGGCAGATACACCAACCCGGTGCGGGAGACAACGCCGACGCTTGGTCGATTAGCAAATCGACGGTTGTTTTCGAATTGGTAACCATATTCGGCAACCATGGCCCTATCGTTGCGTAAGCGTATTCGGGTATCCCATGTCTGTTCTTCCTCTGGCCGATCTGCAGCATGCAGGGCATGCTTCTTCCTTCGTCAACACCATCATCAAAGGGGACTGCGTCGCGGCGCTGGAGGCGCTTCCGGAAAACTCCGTCGACGTGATCTTTGCCGATCCGCCCTACAATCTGCAGCTGGGCGGCGACCTGCACAGACCCGACCAGTCGAAGGTCGATGCCGTCGACAATGCCTGGGACAGCTTCGAGTCCTTCCAGGCCTATGACGCCTTCACCCGCGCCTGGCTGCTCGCCTGCCGGCGGGTGCTGAAGCCGGCGGGAACCATCTGGGTCATCGGCTCCTATCACAACATTTTCCGCGTCGGCACGGTGCTGCAGGACCTCAATTTCTGGATCCTCAACGACATCGTCTGGCGCAAGACCAACCCGATGCCGAATTTCCGCGGCCGCCGCTTCCAGAACGCCCATGAGACCATGATCTGGGCAAGCCTCGACCAGAGCGCCAAGGGCTACACCTTCAATTACGAGGCCATGAAAGCCGCCAATGACGATGTGCAGATGCGCTCCGACTGGCTGTTTCCCATCTGCAATGGCGGCGAACGTCTGAAGGACGAGGACGGCAAAAAGCTGCACCCGACCCAGAAGCCGGAGGCATTGCTGGCCCGCGTGCTGATGTCGTCGTCGAAACCCGGCGACCTGGTGCTCGATCCATTCTTCGGCTCCGGAACCACCGGCGCCGTCGCCAGACGCCTCGGCCGCGATTTCGTCGGCATCGAACGCGAACAGGACTATATCGACGCCGCGACCCGCCGCATCGCTGACGTCACGCCTCTGGGCAAGAACGAACTGACGGTGCTCACCGGCAAGAAGGCCGAGCCACGCGTTGCCTTCAGCGTGCTGCTGGATGCCGGCCTGCTGGTGCCCGGGACGCAGCTGCACAGCAGCGGCAAGCGCCGCCACAGCGCCACCGTGCGCGCCGACGGCACCCTGGCGAGCGGCGACCACAGCGGTTCCATCCACAAGGTCGGCGCGCTGGTCCAGGGTCTCGACGCCTGCAACGGCTGGACGTTCTGGCATTTCGAACGCGAAGGCGCCTTGCAGCCCATCGACGCGTTGCGCAAGATCGTGCGCGAGGAAATGGCTAGGGCGGGCGGCTAGGCGACGCCTGCAGCTCCCAGCAGCTTCATCCGGTCGTCCTCCCTCCCAATCGGCGCCGGAATTGGTATGCTTTTTTCTCTGGCATTATAATGCAGCATGTGCCAAGATTGGCATTATAGTGCCAAATTCTGAAGCATGTTTTGGGAGGAATCGATGACGAATCGACGCACAATTTTGGCGGCAATGGGCGCTGTCGCTCTGGCGGCATTGTCCACCGGCTTCATGCCGGCCAAGGCCGTCGCCCAGGAAGTCACCCTGAAGTTGCACCATTTCCTGCCTCCGCAGGCGAATGTGCCGAAACTGGTGCTCGATGTCTGGGCCGACAACATCGAGAAGGACTCCGACGGTCGCATCAAGGTGGACCGCTATCCGTCCATGCAGCTCGGCGGCCGACCGCCGGAACTGATGGACCAGGCCATCGACGGCGTCGCTGACGTGATCTGGACCGTCGTCGGATATACGCCCGGACGTTTCCCGCGCACCGAGGTGTTCGAACTGCCGTTCATGATGACCAATGCAGCCGCGGCGTCCCAGGCCTATTGGGAAATGTTCGAGGAGCACATGAAGGACACGGAATTCGCCGATGTCCACATCCTCGGCACCTGGGTGCATGGTCCGGGCATGTTCCACACCAAGGATCCGGTCTCCAAGGTCGGAGATCTCGAAGGCATGAAGATCCGTGGCGGATCGCGCCAAGTGAATGCGCTGCTGACCAAGGCCGGCGCAACGCCGGTTGGCATGCCCGTGCCGGCGGTCGCCGAAGCCCTCTCCAAGGGCGTTCTGGACGGCACCACCATTCCGTGGGAAGTGACCACGGCACTCAAGGTTCCGGAGCTGGTCAACAACCACACCGAATTTTCCGGCGCCGCGCTCTACACGCTGACCTTCGTTCTGGCCATGAACAAGGACAAGTACGACAGCCTGCCGGATGACCTGAAGGCCGTCGTCGACAAGAATTCGGGCCTGCAGTTTTCGATCTTCGCCGGCGACACGCAGGAGAAGGCCGACGGCCCGGCGCGTGAACTCGCCGTCAACCGGGGCAACAACATCATCACGCTCGACGAGGCGCAGACTCAGGAATGGCGCGATGTGTCCCAGCCGATCTACGACGAGTGGGTCGCCGACATGAAATCCCGCGGCATCGACGGCCAGGCGCTGATCGACCAGGCCCGCGAGCTGATCGCCAAGTACAGCCAGTAGGCTGAGACTGAACGAACGGGCAGGGCGGTTCTCCGCCCTGACTCATTTCGGTGCGTCCCACAACGACGACCGACCCTTTGCTGCGACCCCGGCAGCTTCGCCCCTTCCGACATCGTCCGGTCA
Source organism: Rhizobiaceae bacterium (assembly GCA_963921345.3). Taxonomy (GTDB): domain Bacteria; phylum Pseudomonadota; class Alphaproteobacteria; order Rhizobiales; family Rhizobiaceae; genus Hoeflea_A. Next base: position 76,817 of record CAWUFE020000007.1, read on the forward strand.
TCCATCCTGATGCCGTTTATGGCGATCACGCTGTCCTGCTGCCGGTCTGAAGCCTCGTCCGGTCAGCTCACCCTGACCACAGCGGCCATGGCGGTATCGCCGGCGGCACAGCCCTGGAAAAGCCCGTGGCCGCCGCCGCGCATCGCCAGCTCCTCGATCAGTTCGATAATGGCGCGCAGCGCTGTCGGCCCCTGCGGGTGTCCCCAGATGAGCGAGCTGCCGAAGTTGTTCATGCTGCGCCAGTCGATGCCCATGGCCCGGGAAAAGGCGATGTCGTTGACGGCAAACGGATTGTGAGACTTGACGGCTGCCATGTCGGAGATGGTCAGCTCGGCGGCCGCCAGCGCCCGGCGGCTCGCTTCGATGGGCGCTGCCGGCATGAAGCCCTTTTCCTCGCGGCCCGATCCCACGGCCAGGAGTTCGATCGTCGGCGAACCGTCGGGTGACAGCTCTCGCGCCCGCTCCGCGTCGGCGACGAGCACCATGCCGGCGTTGCCGTCGGCCGGGTGGGTCTGTGCGGCGAATGTCACCGTGCCTCCTTCGCGCACCGGGCGCAGCGTCGCGAGCTTTTCGGCGCTGGTGTCGTAGATACCGCTGTCGCCCACAAGGGTTGCGACCGTTTTGCGGTAGCGGCTGTCCGGAACCTCGAAACTCCCTGCCATGTAGCGGCGTTGAAAGGCCCTGTCGTCCTTCAGCGCGTCGAGATATTGCTCGTGGCGAACCAGCACCAACTCGTGCTGTTCCTGCGTGTCGATCCCCTCGCGGTTCGCGACGTTCTCCGCCGTGTCCACCATGGCGCATCGGGCCCACGGATCCAGATTGAAATTGTCCAGCACCCAGGTCTCCGAGGTTCCGGTCCCGCCGGGGCCGGCGGGCGCCGGATAGTAGACATGGGGGCCGTTGGAGGTCCGGTCTCCGGAAACGATCAGCGCCGTGGTTGCGGCTCCCATCGCCATTTCACCGGCGGCGGCTGCCAGAAGCCGGGTTCCGGTGGCGCACGCCTGGGTGACCGTCGGCCCGGTCAGCCTCTCTGCACCGAGCATGGCGGTGAACCAGGGCACGCCGTAGAAGCAGCGATGCTGCGGCACGGTGATGCCGTAGGCGGCGAAATCGAATGCATCGGGCGAAATCCGCCGCTCCGCAAGCGCCTGTCTGGCGACATGGGCGGCGAACTCCATTGAATGCAGATGGGACAGTTCGGCCTGCCAGCGCGCAAACGGCGTGCTCCAGTAGGCACCATAGGGAATGAAGGCTTTCATGCGGATTGCTCCGGGATTTCAGCTGTCGAGTGCGATATAGGCCGACGGGTCGTCACCCTGCAGCAGCGCGATGTCGGCGGCGCGGTTGGCCAGGACCTGACGCTGGTTCAGATAGGCCTTGTCGGTGATTTCACCGGCATCGGGGTTGGGGGGCGACGCTAGCAGCCGGGCCCGCCTTGCATGTCTGGACGAACCGCCGCCGGCCGTCTTCAGCGCTGCCAACCCGGCGGTGACATGCGCTCGCACCGCCGGGTCGGCCAGCACCTGGTCTATTGGCAAATCGTCGGCGGCCTGAGCAATTTGTCGGCAGGCCGCCTCGTTCGGAAAAATCAGGAAGCCGACTTCGGCCTCGTCGTGGCCAGTTACCACGATGTCTTGCGCCACCGGAGCGAGGGCGTCGATCCCGGCAATGCGCAGTTCGCCGACACTGACCCAGGTCCCTGTCGTCAGTTTGAAGTCCTCGCTGATCCGGCCATCGAAAAACAGGCCCTTCTCTGGCCGTTCGGGGTCGGCGAAGCGCACCGCATCGCCCATCAGGTAGAAGCCTTCCTCATCAAAAGCGTCGCGCGTCTTTGCCTCGAACTTGTAGTAGCCCGGCGTGACGTTCGGGCCCCTGACCCGGACCTCCAGCTTGCCGCCGCTGGGAACGAGCTTGAGCTCGGTGCCCGGGATCGGAACACCGATATTGCCGCTGGTATCGGCCTGGAAATGACAATCCGTCGCCAGCGGCGCCGTTTCGGTCGAACCCCAGGCGGCGACCAGGGGGATCGCATGACCGTTTGTTTCGATCGACAGCTCGAGCAGCCGGTCCCACACCACTTTGGGAAGCGCGGCAGCGGCGTAGAAGATAAGCTTCATGTCGAAGAAAATCCGCCGAAAGTCGTCGTCGCGCTCCAGTTCGCCAAGCAGCATGTCGTAGCCGCGCGGCACATTGAAGCACATGGTCGGCCGCACTTCCTTGATGTTGTCGACCGTGCGCCCGATGAGCGGCGGAGCCGGCTTTCCGTCATCGATGTAAAGCGATCCGCCGAACCGCAGCACCATGTTGCTGGTGAAGTTGCAGCCAAAGGTGTGGCTCCAGGGCAGCCAGTCGACGATGACCGGCGGACTGCGCTCGAGGAACGGCCAGACGACCCGGTTGGCTTCCTGGTTCGAGGTCAGCATGCGCTGCGTGTTGATGACCGCCTTCGGGGTTCCGGTAGAGCCGGAGGTGAAAAGCAGCCGAGCCACGGTGTCGGGGGTGACCGCCGCAAATGCCTCGGCAACGGCGTCGTCTGCGGCGGAACCGACCGCCTGTTCGAGTAGGGTAGCCGTAACCGGACTGTCAGCGGCTGTAACCGAACACAGGAGTTTGGCGCGGTGCAGCCCGTCGATGGCGGATAGCGCCGGCCCATAAACCCCTGTATCGGACACATAAAGGATGCCCGGATCGAGAAGTTCGACCATGGCCTTCAATTTGCGGTGGTCGCTCGACTGCAGCGAATAGGCGGTGGAGATCGTGGCGACCGGAATGCCGACATGCATAGCGGCGAGAGCCAGGACGGCATGGTCGATGGCGTTTTCGGAGAGGATGGCGACCGGGCGGTCGGAGCCCGCTTCCGTCTTGATCAACCAGGCCGCAACCGCGGTCACGCGGTCGAGCGCCTGGCGGTAGCTCAGCGTTCGCCAGGGCGCACCCGGCTGCGGTCGCTCGGCAAGATAGATCGCATCCGGCCGGTCGTTTGCCCATCGGACCAGCCAGTCGCCGAGGCAGCGCGACGGCTGCGGCAGGTCGTAATCGCTGCGCAGATAAACGGTTCCGTCCGGTTCGTGCCTCGCGGTTACCGCCGGCGGCGCGAACAGCTCCTCAGACGCGCCCAAATCAGATGTCATCGCAACCTCCCCCGGGGAAACGGCCGGATCGCCGTTGGCAATACCGGAATGAGCATTATGTTGCACAATAGGAAAAATACTGCAATATACAGCATAAAACCGCGCCGCGTGGATCTGCAGGGAGGGTACTATGTCCATCGATGAATTCGAACAGCTGATCGGCCGCATCTCGGCGGACCTGGCCGACAGGCCGGTGAACGCCGACACGGAGGCGTTCCTGAACCGGGCTTACGGTGCGGAGACGACGGATTTCAAACAGCTGAAGCGACTGTGTCGTGACGGCGAGGCAGAGGGCTGGCTGATGGCGCGCCAGGCCGGCGGCATCAAATTCGGGCGGGCGATCAAGCCGGGTGACGCGGCCGGTGATTTCAGTGTCGACGTGGTGCGCATGAAGGATGTCCGGGGTCCGCATCACGTGCATACCACGGGTGAAATCGGCGCCATCATGCCAATCGAAGGCGCACCGCGTTTCGACGGCCGGCCCGAAGGGTGGTATGTCTATGAGCCGGGCAGCCAGCACCACCCGACCGTGGAAGGCGGCGATGCTCATATCCTCTATCTGCTGCCGGGCGGCCAGATAGAGTTCACCGGGAAATAGGGGCGGCACGCACGCCACCCCGGTGTATCCGGCAAACACCAGAGACGAGGTTCGACATGTCCCATGACGGCAACGCCGCGGCATATTTCGTCGATCGGCACCCAAAGGAGGGCCGCGCCGAAAAGGTAGCCTTTCGCGAGGCATCAGGCGCGGGACGCGAGCTCACCTATGGCCAGCTTGCCGACGGATCGGGGCGGGTCGCGACCGCGCTCGTTCGCGCCGGAATCCGCCGCGAGGAGAGGGCCGTCATGCTGGTGCTCGACCAGATCGAGTTCCCGCAGATTTTCTGGGGATGCCTGAAGGCGGGCGTCGTGCCGGTTCCGCTCAACACGCTGCTCTCGACACCGGTCTATGACGTCATCCTGAAGGACAGCCGCGCAAGTTGTCTTTTCGTCTCCGAGGAACTTCTGCCGGCGGTCGAACCGCTGCTGAAGGAGGCGCCGTTTCTGCGCAAAGTGATCGTCATCGGCAGCACCGCAGCGGACGGCACCGTTCCTTTCGACGAATTTGTCGACGGTTGTGAACCGATGCCAACCATTGAAGCGTCCCCGGACGAGGTGGCGTTCTGGCTGTACTCCTCCGGCTCGACAGGCCAGCCGAAGGGCGTCCGGCACGTGCATTCCAGCCTGAAGACGACGGCGGACGGCTATGGGCGGCAGGTGCTGGGCATCCGCGAAGACGATGTCGTTTACTCGGCCGCGAAGCTGTTTTTTGCCTACGGGCTGGGCAATGCCATGACCTTCCCGCTGTCGGTCGGTGCGACATCGATACTGTTTGCCGGGCGTCCGACGCCCGACGTCGTCGTCGACATTCTGACGTCGCAGAAGCCCACCGTCTTTTGCGGGGTGCCGACGCTCTATGCCGCGATGATTGCCTATCTGGAAGGACTGTCCGCGAAGCCCGACACGGCGATGCGAGTCTGTATCTCGGCCGGCGAGGCTCTGCCTGCGGAGATCGGCAACAGCTGGCAGCAGGTATGGGGCGTCGACATCCTGGACGGGGTCGGCACCACCGAGTTGCTGCACATCTTTTTATCCAATCGGCCGGGAGATATCGTCTACGGCACATCCGGCACGGCGGTGCCGGGCTACGAAATCCGTCTGGTCGATGAAAGCGGTGCCGATGCGCCGGTCGGGCAGGTGGGCGAGTTGCTGGTTCGCGGCGATTCGGCCGCCGACAGCTATTGGAACCAGCGCAGGAAAAGCCGCACCACTTTCGAAGGCGAGTGGACGCGAACGGGCGACAAATACGAACTCACCGAAGATCGCCGCTTCGTCTATTGCGGCCGCACGGACGATCTCTTCAAGGTGTCGGGCATCTGGGTTTCGCCGTTCGAAGTCGAGCAGGCGCTGATCGCGCATCCGGCGGTTCTGGAAGCCGCCGTGGTGGCGGCCCGCGACGAGGAAGGGCTGGAAAAGCCGAAGGCCTTCATCGTGCTGAAGGATGCGTCCGGTGATAGCGAACTGACCTCGGAACTGAAGGACTTCGTCAAGGAGCGCATCGGCAAGTGGAAGTATCCGAGGTGGATCGAGTTCTTATCGGAATTGCCGAAGACCGCGACGGGCAAGATCCAGCGTTTCAAGCTGAGGGAAGGGGAATGATGTCGGAGTTTCAATGGCAAGGCGAACCGGGATCGACGGTCGAGGCCGGCGGCAAGGCGCTCGAATATGCCTGCTATGGCCCCCCGCCTGAAGAAGCGCCGACGATCGTCATGCTGCATGAAGGCCTTGGCTGCCTGGCGCGCTGGCGCGACTTTCCGGAGAAGGTTTCGACAGCGACCGGCTGCGGCGTTTTTGCTTACTCCCGGTCCGGCTACGGTCAATCGGATGCGGCCGATCTCCCGAGACCTCTCGACTACATGACGCGCGAGGCGGTGGATGTCCTGCCCGAACTGCTCGACCGGATCGGCCTGTGTCGCGGCATTCTTCTCGGCCACTCCGATGGCGCAACGATCGCCGCCATCTATGCCGGCAGCATCATCGACCACCGGGTGCGCGGGCTGGTGCTGATGGCACCGCACTTCTTCACCGAGCCCAAGGGGCTGGCAGAGATTGCCCGCACGAAACGGGCCTATGAGACCGGAGCACTGAAGGAGCGGTTGGCGCGCCATCATCGCAATGCGGACGACACGTTCAGCGGCTGGGCCGACTGCTGGCTCGACCCGGATTTTGCCAGCTGGAATGTCGCCGAAGTGATCGATTACCTGCGCATCCCGGTCCTGGCGATCCAGGGAAGCGACGACGAATACGGCACGCTGGCGCAGATCCGCGAAATCGAGGAGCGCATCTATTCGCCGGTCGACACCGTGATCTTGGAATCCTGTCGGCATGCTCCGCATATCGATCAGCCTGCGCAGACCCTTGCGGCCATCGGAGATTTCGTGGCCAGGCTAAAGCGGATCGAAGCAGCGGAAGTAGAAATGGCGTGATCATTTTATGCATTATATCGCATATCAAACTTACACATTTTATCTAAGCATCTGATAATAGGTCGAAAAACAAACTGATCGAAATGTGTTTACGGCTGCGATAAAGTGCATTATATTGCAGAGAGTAAGGGAGATGCGACTGTGACGACTCGAATCGATTTTCAGACCGACCCGTCTCGATACCGCCATTGGCGCGTCGATTTCGATGGCCCCGTCGCCAATCTCTACATGGATGTCGATGAGAAGGGCGGGCTCTTCGACGGTTACGAACTGAAACTGAATTCCTACGATCTCGGCGTCGACATCGAACTCGCCGACATCGTCCAGCGATTGCGTTTCGAGCACCCGGAAGTCAGGACCGTGGTGCTCCAGTCGGGCAAGGAGCGGGTCTTTTGCGCCGGCGCCAACATCCGCATGCTGGGCGGGGCGACCCATGCCCACAAGGTGAATTTCTGCAAGTTCACCAACGAAACCCGCAACACCTACGAGGCGGCCGCGGCCGACTCGGGACAGTTCTATCTCTGTGCCGTCAGGGGGGCCTGTGCCGGCGGCGGCTACGAGTTGGCGCTGGCCTGCAACCACATCATGCTGACCGACGACAGTTCCTCCTCGGTCGCTCTGCCGGAGGTCCCGCTGCTCGCCGTTCTGCCCGGCACCGGCGGACTGACCCGGGTGACCGATAAGCGCAAGGTGCGGCGTGACCTGGCGGACGTCTTCTGCTCGACGGAAGAGGGCGTCAAGGGCAGGCGGGCCCGGGAATGGGGCCTGGTCGACGAGGTGGTGGCCAATTCCCGCTTCGATGTGGCCGTCCAGGAGCGTGCCCGCGAATTTGCCGAAAAGTCATCGCGACCGACCGATGCTCAAGGGGTGGAACTCAAGCCGCTGCAAAAGAGCATCGCCGAGGACGGTTCGGCGCTTTATTCCACCATCGAGCTGAGTGTCGACCGCGATGCCCGGCGCGCCACGATTTCCATATCCGGACCCGATGCGCCTCCGCCCGAGTCCATGGACGCGCTGCAGGCTCAGGGGTCGGACGCCTATATGCTGCGACTGGCGCGCGAGCTTGACGATGCCATCCTGCACCTGCGCTTCAACGAGCTGGAGCTCGGGCTTGTTCTGTTCCGGACGCAGGGCGATCCGGCTTTGGTCGCCGCGCATGAAGAACTTCTCCTGGCCAACAGCGATCATTGGCTGGCCAACGAAATCCTCCACTACTGGAAACGCGTTCTCAAACGCGTCGACATGACGTCGCGGTCGCTGGCGGCGCTGGTCGAACACGGGTCGTGCTATGCCGGGTTCTTGGCGGAACTGCTGTTCGCCGCCGATCGCAGCTACATGATGGACGGCGAGTTCGAGGGCGACAACCGGTCCGTAGCGACGGTCACGCTCACCGCTGCGAATTTCGGCCGTTATCCGATGGGCAACGAGCTGTCGCGGCTTGCCACCCGTTTCCTCGGCGCGCCGGACAAGGTGGAGCAGGCGCGCACCCGCGTCGGCGAGGCACTCGAGGCGGACGACGCCGCTGAAGCCGGGCTCGTCACCTACGCCTATGACGACGTCGACTGGGAAGACGAAATCCGCATCTTCATGGAGGAGCGCGTCAGCTTCTCGCCCGATGCGATGACCGGCATGGAGGCCAATCTGCGCTTCGCCGGTCCGGAAACCATGGAGACGCGAATCTTCGGTCGGCTGACCGCCTGGCAGAACTGGATTTTTCAGCGGCCGAACGCGGTCGGCGAGACCGGCGCCCTGCAGCGTTACGGCACCGGCGTACGCGGCGCCTTCGACATGCACCGGGTTTAAGAAATCACCAAAGACAAGGAAAGCGGATCCATGGTCGATCTCATCAATGTCAGCTACGACACCCAGATCCCCAACAATGTCGGGCTGTCCTCCGACAAGCGGGTTCTCAAGGCACTGGAGAAGTGGCATCCCGGCTATATCAACTGGTGGAACGACCTGATTCCGGACAATTTTCAGCAGAGCCTCGTCTATCTGCGCACCGCCGTCAGCGTCGACCCCAAGGGCTGGGCCAAGTTCGACTATGTGAAGATGCCGCAATACCGCTGGGGCATCCTGCTGGCGCCGCAGGTCGAGGGCCGCACAATCCCCTGCGGCGAACACGCCGGCCAACCGGCCTGGCAGGAAGTGCCCGGCGAATACCGTGCCATGCTGCGGCGGCTGATCGTCATCCAGGGCGACACCGAGCCGGCCTCCGTCGAACAGCAGCGCTTTCTGGGCAAGACGGCGCCGTCGCTCTACGACATGCGCAACCTGTTCCAGGTGAATGTCGAGGAGGGACGTCACCTGTGGGCGATGGTCTATCTGCTGCACAAATATTTTGGCGCCGACGGCCGCGAGGAGGCCGACGACCTGCTTCGCCGCAGTTCCGGTTCGGAAGAAGCCCCGAGAATGCTCGGCGCCTTCAACGAGGCAACGCCGGACTGGCTGTCCTTCTTCATGTTCACCTTCTTCACCGATCGTGACGGCAAGATGCAGCTCGAAAGCCTTGCCCAGTCGGGCTTCGATCCGCTCAGCCGCACCTGCCGGTTCATGCTGACGGAAGAGGCACACCACATGTTCGTCGGCGAAACCGGCGTCGGTCGCATCATCCAGCGTACCTGCGATGCGATGAAAGAGGCGGGGATCGAGGACCCCTATGATATCGACAGGATACGTGCGCTCGGTGTCATCGACCTGCCGACGATCCAGAAGAAGATGAACCTGCACTATTCGCTGTCGCTCGACCTGTTCGGCGGGGAAGTGTCGACGAACGCCGCAAATGCTTTCAATTCGGGCATCAAGGGCCGGTATCGGGAGGCCAAACTGGACGACGACCACCGGCTGACCGACGCGACTTACAAGGTCAGCAGCGTCGTCGATTCGAGGATCGTGACCGAGGATGCTCCGGCTCTGACGGCGATCAACATGCGCCTGCGCGACGACTACGTCCACGATGCGTCCGGCGGTGTCGGACGCTGGAACAAGATCATCGAAAAGGCCGGCGTTCCCTTCAAACTGAGCCTGCCGCACGAAGGGTTCCATCGCCAGATCGGTGTCTTCTCGTCGGTTTCGGTGACGCCCGAAGGCGAGATCATCGGCAAGGACGAATGGGACGCTCAGTCGGGCGACTGGCTGCCGACCAAGGCAGACGGCGACTTCATCCAGTCGCTGATGATCCCCTGCTACGAGCCCGGCAAATACGCCGGATGGATCAACCCGCCGAAGGTCGGCATCGACAACAAACCCGGCGATTTCGAATACGTCCAACTGCACATGGCATAGGCGCGACGTTCGCATTGAACTCCAGGGAGCCGCAGGCCACGGAACGGCAATGAGCAACTTTCAAAAGCAGCATCTGATCGATCCGGAGATTTGCATCCGCTGCTACACCTGTGAAATGACCTGCCCGATCGGCGCCATCACCCATGACGACGAAAACGTCGTTGTCGATGCCACGAAGTGCAATTTCTGCATGGACTGCATTTCCCCGTGTCCGACCGGTTCCATCGACGAATGGCGCGTGGTTGAGACGCCCTACAGCCTGGAAGAGCAGTTCGGTTGGTCGGAGCTGCCGGAACAGGCCGAATTCGCCTCGGATGACGGCGAAGGCAGCACCGACATCGAGGCGATCGACGACACCATGGCCGCGCTGCTGGAAGAAGCCCATCGCGGCGCCGGCGGTAAGTCGAAGGCGCCGGTCTCGGCGTCCAAGCCGAGCATCAATCTGTTCAATCACTCCAACCCGGCCGAGGCGACCGTACAGGGCAATTACCGGCTGACATCGGAGGACAGCGATTCAGACGTCCGGCACATCATTCTCGACCTTGGCCAACTGACTTTTCCCGTGCTCGAGGGACAGAGCATCGGCATCGTGCCGCCCGGCGTCGACGAGAACGGCAATCCGCATTTGCCCAGGCTCTACTCCGTCTCCAGCCCGCGCGACGGCGAACGGCCCAATTTCAACAACCTCTCGCTAACCGTAAAGCGGGAAGAGCACGGCGTCTGCTCCAATTACGTCTGCGATCTCAAGATGGGCGACAAGGTGCAAGTGACCGGGCCGTTCGGTTCGACCTTTCTGCTTCCGAACGACCCGCAGGCGCATCTTCTGATGATCTGCACGGGCACGGGCTCGGCGCCGTTTCGCGGTTTCACCATGCGCCGGCAGCGCGAGAACCCGGGACTGAAGGGCTCGCTGTCGCTCGTGTTCGGGGCACGCAAGCCGGAAGACCTTCCCTATTTCGGCCCGTTGAAGAAGGTGCCGGAAACATTCATGAAAAAGCTCTTTGCTTTCAGCAGGTTGAAGGACGAACCGAAACAATACGTGCAGGACAAGTTGCGGGATTCGCAGGACCTCGTCGCGCCGCTTCTCGGCGATGCCAACACGCACATCTACGTCTGCGGCCTCAAAGCGATGGAGCCGGGCGTCGACGAGGCTCTGTCGGATATCGCCCGCACCGCCGGGCTGGACTGGGCATCGCTGCGCACCGCGATGCGCGAGGACGGGCGCTACCACCTCGAAACCTATTGACCGTGAAGGCGGCCGGAGGACCGCCAGGCTCGGCGAAATAGTGCATCAGACGCGCCGGGAAACCCGATTGAAGTGGAATTTCCGGCGGTGTACGCTCGGATTTGGCAATATTGTTCACGAATCGGCCCGGCAATGAACGAAATTACGAATTTTCGAGGCGAGACCACTTCCACTCCGGACAGCTCCGAAGTCGATGCGGCGGTCGCCGCGCTGATCGTCCGGGCCGGTGAGCGGGTCCGCCGGGCACGCGAGCGCAAAGGGATACCCAGACGGGTGCTGTCGGAAAAATCCGGCGTGTCGCCGCGCTACCTCGCGCAACTGGAATCGGGCGAGGGCAACATCTCCATCGGCCTGCTGCAGCGTGTGGCGATTGCGCTCGATCACCGGATCGAGTGGCTCGTCGGGGAAGAAGATCCCTGGACCTCCGACGCGCTGCGCGTTGCCGACCTATTCCGCTCGGCGACTTCGGACGTGCAGGAGCGGGTTCTCGGGACCCTCAGCCCGGAATCGGCCGAAAACCGCCGCGCAGGCCGCATCTGCCTTATCGGTCTGCGGGGCGCGGGAAAATCGACGCTGGGCGCCCTGGCCGGTTCGGCACTGTCCATTCCGTTCGTGGAGCTGAACCGCGATATCGAGGAGCAGGCCGGCATGCCGGTTGCCGAGGTCATGGCGCTCTATGGCCAGGACGGATACCGGAAGCTGGAGGCGCAGGCGATCGACCGGATCGTGGCCACCCACGACACGATGGTCCTGGCCGTGGCCGGCGGTATTGTCGCCGAACCGGAGACTTACAAGACGCTGCTGAACCACTTTCACACGGTCTGGCTGAAAGCATCGCCGGAGGAACACATGTCGCGGGTTCGCGCCCAGGGCGACGAACGGCCGATGGCCGGCAACCCCGAAGCGATGGAGCAGCTGAGGGCCATTCTGCACAGCCGCGAGGCGCTCTACGACAAAGCGATGGCCCACTTGGATACGTCGGGGCGGTCGGCTAAAGCCTCCCTGAAAGAGTTGTTGGCGCTCATCGAGGAGCGCCGGTTCCTGATCTCGTAGAGCGTTAAACGGTGATCCCGTGAGCCTGCAGGTCGCGTAGCAGCGCGACCGGGTCGGTGAAGTGGACGGCCTGCCATCCGGCCGCACGCGCGCCGTCCACATTGGCGGGGCTGTCGTCGATGAACAGGGTTGCCGACGGCTCCAACTCGAATTCCGTCGCATGGGTTTCATAGATCCGCCGGTCCGGCTTCAGCAATCCGACATCCGCCGACACCGTGACGCCGCGCGATTCCGTCAGGAAAGGAAAGCGGCCGCGCGCCTCCTGCAGCGTGTCGGTGGCGAAATTGGTGAGCATGGTAACGTCGTGCCCGTCAGCAATCAGCGACCGAAGGATGTCGACGGAACCCTCATAGGCATGCGGGACCATTTCGTTCCAGTTTGCCCGGAATGCCCGGATGGACTCTTCATGATCGGGAAATTCGGCGATCAGCAGGTCCTCGGCCTCCCGCCAGGCGCGGCCGCGATCCTGCTCGATGTTCCAGTCGTGGCTGCAGACATTTTCGAGGAACCACTGGCGCTCCGCGTCGTCCGGAATGATGCGCCGATAGGGAATTTCCGGGTCGTAGTGGAGCAGCACCCGCCCGATATCGAATACGATGTGCGCAATGGCCTTGTCCGTCACAGTTTTTTCCCTCGTCCGTTCGGTTTGAATGCCGTGTCTATGGCTGCCGCAATGGCCTTTTTCATGACCGTCGGCAAGGCTTCGTCGGGCAGATCGTCTTCTGCGGCCCACCAGCCCTCGGCGGCAACCGCCGAAGGCCGCGCATCGGTGCGGTAGACGTCCAGCCGCAATTCGAAGTGGGTGAAGACATGGCGGATGGTTCCACAGGCTTGCCAGGCGCCGTCAAAGGGGGCGGCGGCCGGACCCAATGCCCCGTCCTGGCGGGCCGACCAGTCGCTGGTCGGCACCTCGGTCATGCCGGCCAGCATGCCCTTGGGGCCGCGCCGGCGCAGAAGCACGGCACCGTCGGGCGCCACCGCCACGAACGCGGCACCGCGCCGCGTCGGTTTCTGCTTTTTGGGCGGTTTGAACGGGTAGCGTTCCGGATCGTCCTGGTCGAGGACGCGGCAGTGTGCGTTCACGGGGCACAGCGGGCATGCCGGCCGCTTCGGCGTGCACAGCATGGCGCCCAAATCCATTACGGCCTGGGCAAAATCACCGGGTCGGTCGTGCGGCGTCAGCTGCGCCATGGCGGTCCGGATCTGCGGCTTGGCGGCCGGCAGCGGCGTATCGATCTGCTGCAGCCGAGACAGCACCCGCTCGACATTGCCGTCGACGACAGCCGCGTGGCGATCGAAGGCGATGGCCGCGATGGCCGCCGCGGTATAGTCGCCGATGCCGGGCAGGGCGCGCAGGCTCGTTTCCTCCGGCGGGAACCGACCCGCGTGGTCGCACATCACGGCATCGGCACATTTTTTCAGATTGCGCGCCCGGGAATAGTAGCCAAGGCCGGCCCAGGCCTTCAGCACGTCCTCTTCGGGGGCCGCCGCAAGGGCGTCGATGCGTGGCCATTGCCGCAGGAAGGCGGCGAAGTACGGTTTGACGGCCTGTACGGTCGTCTGCTGCAGCATGATCTCCGATAGCCAGACATGGTACGGATCGGGCACCACGCCGGCCCTGCGGTCGCCGGGCGAGACCCGCCAGGGCAGATCGCGATGATGCCGGTCGTACCAGTCGAGAAGCAGCTGTGGCACATGATCGGTGGTGGGTTCCATGGACACGGACAGGGAAGTTTGCGGCTGTTGACAACCCCTTGTAGACTGTTGCCGCGGTGTGGCAACCGGCTACGACCGGTTATCCAGCCCGCAGGGGCAAAGAGGGGATTCGAGCGTCGATGGCGGGCCCGAAGGGTGTCAAGCAGATCAGTGAAATCGCCAATGGCGTGCTCGACCCGGTTCTGGCCAAGCGCGCCGGGATCAACACGACGTTGCTGGGCATGTGGGATGACGTCGTCGGCGAGGAGTTCGCCGACTGTACGCGCCCGGAAAAGATCAAATGGCCACGACGAACCGGGCCGGACGACGGTTTCGTGCCGGGCACGCTGACGATCGCCTGCGAGGGCGCGCGCGCCCTGTTTCTTGCCCATTCCCTGGATCAGCTGGTGCAGCGGGTCAACGGCATTTTCGGCTTCCCGGCGATCGACCGCATCAAGATCGTCCAGAAGCCGGTATCAGAAACCGGCGGACAACGCCGACGGAGCCGACCCCTGTCGGCCGAAGAGCGGCAGCGACTGGACGCCATGCTGGCCGGCATCGAGGATCCCAATCTTCGGGCCGCGCTGACCCGGCTGGGCTCTGGCGTGATCGGCCGGACAAAAGGTCGCGGATAACGCGCTTGTGAAGATCGGTTACTTAAAACGGTTGTTCCGCCCCATTTGTGCCTATAACACTTTGACAGTTTTTCAGACCGCAAATCACGACCGGCCAGGCCGGCCAGGAAAGGATTGATCGAATGTCTTCGTCCTCCACATCCGTCTTTCGCCTCGTTCCGAAACTGGCCCTCGGCGCCGCTCTGGCGGTGGTCCTGGCCGCCTGCAGCGACAGCGGCAGCGACGCGACACGGGTTTCCGACGGCAGTTCGACCGAAACGGTGACCGAAACGACCATCGATCCGGTGACCACCGCGGCCGTGGACGTTCCGAGCCCCGACGGCGATGTTGACATGGATGAGGTCCTGAAGCCCGGACCGCTCAAGGAGATGAGCCTCGGCAGCCCCGACGCTCCTGTCAAGATCGTCGAGTACATGTCGATGACCTGCCCGCACTGTGCGGCTTTCCACAACGACACCTTCAAGCAGATCGTCACGGACTATGTCGACACCGGCAAGGTGCAGTTCATTGTTCGGGAGTTTCCGTTCGACCCACGGGCGACCGCCGCGGTGATGCTGGCACGCTGCGCGGAGGAGGACAAATTCTTCCCGATGATCGACGTCTTCATGCAGCAGCAGAGCAACTGGGCGCGGGCCCAGGACGGCCGCCAGGCGCTGCTGGATATCGCCAAGCTGGCCGGTTTTACACAGGAGAGCTTCGAAGCCTGCTTGACGAACCAGAAGCTTGTGGACGATGTGAATGCAGTCAGAACAAAAGCGGCGACGGAATTCGGTGTGAATTCAACGCCGACGTTTCTGATCAATGGAAAGCGGTATTCGGGGAACATGTCTGTTGAACGGATGTCGGCGCTCATCGACAGCATGCTGTAAATCCGGTTCACACCGAGGCGGGGCCGGAGCGGACGGCCTGTTGCGTTGTCTCGCGCCGACAAGCGTCCGTGCACGGCATGAGCGGGGCCGCTCATGAAGTTCAACAAGCTCCGTCTGCTGGGCTTCAAGTCCTTTGTCGAACCCACTGAGTTCTATATTGAAAAGGGATTGACGGGTATCGTCGGTCCGAACGGTTGCGGCAAGTCCAACCTGGTGGAAGCCATGCGTTGGGTGATGGGCGAAAACTCCTACAAGAACATGCGCGCGTCGGGCATGGACGACGTGATATTTTCCGGATCCGGCAATCGGCCGGCGCGCAACACGGCCGAGGTCGGACTGTTCCTCGACAACAGCGACCGCTCTGCGCCGGCGGCCTTCAACGACCATGACGAAGTGCAGGTTTCGCGCCGAATCGAGCGCGAATCAGGCTCAGTTTACCGAATCAACGGCAAGGAAGCGCGCGCCAAGGACGTGCAATTGCTGTTTGCCGACGCTTCGACCGGGGCCCGGTCGCCGTCGATGGTCGGGCAGGGCCGCATCGGCGAACTCATTCAGGCCAAGCCGCAGGCCCGCCGTCAGTTGCTGGAAGAGGCCGCCGGTATCTCCGGCCTGCATTCCCGCCGCCACGAAGCCGAATTGCGGCTGCGCGCCGCCGAAACGAATTTGGAACGCCTCGACGACGTCATCGCCGAACTGGACGGTCAGATCGACAGCCTGAAACGTCAGGCCCGCCAGGCCAACCGGTTCAAGAAGCTGTCCTCCATCATTCGCGAGGCCGAGGCCACGCTGCTGCATATCCGCTGGTCGGAAGCCAAAAACGCCGAAGGCGAGGCCGAATCGACACTGGCGACTGCCACCGCGGAGGTGGCGGAGCAGGCGCAACTGCAGATGGAGGCTGCCAAGGCACAGGCCATCTCGGCCAACAAGCTGCCGGAAATGCGCGATCAAGAAGCGCGGGCGGCTGCAGCCCTGCAGCGCCTGCAGATCGCCCGGGCGCAGATCGAGGAGGAAGCCGAACGCATCGCCGGCCGCAAACATGAGATCGAACGGCGCCTGACCCAACTGCGCGATGACATTGCCCGCGAAGAGCAGATGGTGGTCGACAATGCCGGTGTCTTAGAGCGGCTGACGCAGGAGGAAGCGGAACTGCGCGAGGCGCTGGCCTCCAGCGATGCGCGCTCGGCCGAGACTCGCACCGCCTTCGAACAGGCCGAGGCGAAGCTGAGCGAAAGCGAAACGGCGCTGAGCCAGATCACCGAGGAACGCGCCGAAGCGCAGGCCAATCGCGGCCAGCTGGAGCGCGCGATCCGCGACTTCAATCAGCGCAAGAGCCGCCTTGAAGGGCAGATTGCCGAAACGCGGCGGGAACTCGAGGAAATCGGCGGAAAGATCGCCGCATTGCCTGACCCGGTGGAAAAGAAGGCCGCTGTCGATGCCGCCGAAGAGGCCGTCAACCGGCTCGAGGCGGCGCTCGGCGAGAACGAGGAGCGGATCGAGGCCGAGCGGCGCAACGAGGTGGAGGCGCGGCAACCGGTTCAGGAAGCGCGGTCCAACCTCAACCGCATCGAGACGGAATCGCGCACCATCGCCAAGATCCTCAATGCCGGAGGAGAGGGCGGGTTGTTTCCGGCGGTGGTCGAGAAGATCAAGGTCGAGCCGGGGTTCGAAGCAGCCCTCGGGGCCGCCCTTGGTGACGATCTCGACCAGCCGGACGACCCTGCATCGCCGGCCCACTGGGCCCTGATAGAACCGGCCGGAGCCGATCCGGCGCTTCCCGAAGGTCTGGAGCCGCTGGCCGCCCATGTCACGGCGCCGCCGGTGCTTGCCAGACGTCTCGCCCAGATCGGTGTGGTCCAGAGCAATGACGAAGGCAACGCCCGCCGCGCACAACTGCTGCCCGGCCAGTGCCTGGTCAGCCGCGACGGTGCCGTGTGGCGCTGGGACGGCTTTACCGCCGGTGCCGACGCGCCGACGGCGGCGGCCCAGCGGCTGGCGCAGAAGAACCGGCTGGCCGAACTCGATGCTGAAGCCGTGGAAGCGACCAAACAGCTGCGTGTCGCCGAGGAGGCGCTGAAGGCCAAGGAAACGCTGCTGCAGGAGCTTTCGGAGCAGCAACGCCAAGCCCGGGACCTGATGCGCGATGCGCAGCGGGTGCTGACGGAGGCCCGCGAAGCCCATGTGGCGGCAGAGCGGGCGGCCGGTCAGTTCTCCAGCCGCCGGGCGGTCCTTACCGAGTCCAGCAGCCAGCTCGCCGCCCAGTTGGAAGAGGCGTCGGGGCAGGCCCATGAAGCCGAGGTGGCGTTGGCCGGCACGCCGGACCTCTCCGCTCTCGATCAGAGTCTCGAACGGCTCAATGCCGAAGTGGCGACGGATCGCGGACGGCTTGCCGAAACCCGCGCGGCCCATGAAGGGTTGCAGCGCGAGAACGAGGCCCGCCAGCGGCGTCTCGATGCCATCGCCCAGGAACGGCAGAGCTGGACTCAGAGGGCCGGCAACGCCGAGACCCAAATCGCGACCTTGCGGGAACGGCTGGCTGAAACGGAAGCGGAGGAAGCCAAGCTTGCCGACGCGCCGGACGATATCGACCTCAAGCGGCGGCGGCTGATGAACGAGCTGACGCAGGCGGAGAATGTGCGCAAAGAGGCGGCCGACATTCTGGTGGCGGCCGAGGAAAGGCAACGCGAGCTGGACAAGCTTGCTTCGACGGCGGTCGAGACGTTGTCCCAGAGCCGCGAGCAGCGCGGACGCGCCGAAGAGCGGCTGCACGCAGCCAAGGAGCGTCGGACCGCTGCCGAAGCACGCATCCGCGAGGCTCTGAAATGCGCACCGCACGAGGCCATGCAGCACACCGGTCTCGCTCCCGACCAGCCGCTGCCCGATCCGGAGCAGACGGAAAACCGGTTGGAGCGCCTTAAGATTGAACGCGAACGGTTGGGCGCCGTGAACCTGCGGGCAGAAGAGGAACAGCAGGAACTGGCCGAGCGGCTGGAGACCATCGTCGTCGAGCGTGAGGACGTGATCGAAGCCATCGGCAAGTTGCGGCAGGCGATCCAGAACCTCAACAAGGAGGGCCGGGAGCGGCTGCTGGCCGCCTTCGATGTGGTCAACGAGCAGTTCCAGCGGCTGTTTACCCACCTGTTCGGCGGTGGCACCGCGGAACTGCAGCTGATCGAATCCGACGATCCGCTAAATGCCGGACTGGAAATTCTCGCCCGCCCACCCGGCAAGAAGCCTCAGACCATGACGCTGCTGTCCGGCGGCGAACAGGCGCTGACCGCGCTGGCTCTTATCTTCGCCGTCTTCCTGACCAACCCGGCGCCGATCTGCGTGCTCGACGAGGTGGACGCGCCGCTCGACGACATGAATGTCGAACGGTTCTGTAACCTGATGGACGAGATGGCCCTGTCGACCGAAACCCGGTTCGTGCTGATCACCCACAACCCGATCACCATGGCCCGCATGAACCGGCTCTTCGGCGTCACCATGGCCGAGCAGGGCGTCTCGCAGCTCGTCTCGGTCGACCTGCAGACCGCCGAAGAGATGCGCGACGCCAGCTGACGCGGGCATATCTTTAAGTTTCAATCGATAAAATCGGTGACCCGCCATTTTGTCCTATGGCGCTAGGCGGCGCGATTCGGTTATGGAAGCGGCGAGATCATCCGGTTCGCCCGGAAATCCCAATGGAGGGGAAGATGACCCAGTGGGTCTACACGTTCGGAGACGGCCAGGCCGAAGGCAGCGCGCGCGACCGCAACCTGCTCGGCGGCAAGGGCGCCAATCTCGCTGAAATGAGCAATCTCGGCCTGCCGGTCCCGCCCGGCATGACCATCACCACCGAGGTGTGCGGCTGGTATTACGACAATGACCGGTCCTATCCGGCGGAACTGAAGGCGGAGGTCGAGAAGGCGCTTGCCCATGTCGGACGCCTGACCGGTCGCCAGTTCGGCGATGCCGACCGCCCGCTGCTGTTGTCGGTGCGATCGGGCGCCCGGGCATCCATGCCGGGCATGATGGATACAGTGCTCAATCTCGGCCTTAATGACGGATCGGTCGAGGCGCTGGCCCGCGATGCCGGCGACGAGCGGTTCGCCTATGACAGCTATCGCCGTTTCATCCAGATGTATGGCGACGTGGTGATGGGTCTCGACCACGAGGTTTTCGAGGAAATTCTCGAGGACGAGAAGGCCAATCGCGGCTTCGAACTCGATACCGAAATGTCAGCCGAAGACTGGAAGCAGGTAATCGGCCGCTACAAGCAGGTGATCGGGGAAGAACTCGGCGAACAGTTCCCGCAAGACCCGTCCGAGCAGCTCTGGGGCGCCATCGGCGCGGTGTTCTCCAGCTGGATGAACGCCCGCGCGATCACCTATCGGCAACTGCACGATATTCCGGCCGCCTGGGGCACCGCCGTCAACGTCCAGGCCATGGTGTTCGGCAATCTCGGCGACACGTCGGCGACCGGTGTCGCCTTCACCCGCAATCCGTCGACCGGCGAGAACGCGCTCTATGGCGAGTTCCTGGTCAACGCCCAGGGCGAGGATGTGGTCGCCGGCATCCGTACGCCGCAGAACATCACCGAAACGGCCCGCATCGACGCCGGATCGGACCGGCCGTCGCTGGAAAAGCTGATGCCGGATGCGTTCGCCGAGTTTCGCGGAATCTGCGACCGGCTGGAATCGCATTATCGCGACATGCAAGATCTCGAATTCACCATCGAGCGCGGCAAGCTGTGGATGCTTCAGACCCGATCCGGCAAGCGCACGGCCAAGGCAGCGTTGAAGATCGCCGTCGAGCTGGCCGAAGCCGGCATCATCGGCAGGGAGGAGGCCGTTCGGCGCATCGATCCGGCGTCGCTCGACCAGCTGCTGCACCCCACCATCGATCCGCGCGTCAGCCGCGACGTGATCGGCTCCGGCCTGCCGGCTTCTCCCGGTGCCGCCACCGGAGAGATCGTCTTCACGTCGGAAGATGCGGTGGCGAAGAGCGAAGCGGGCAACAAGGTCATCCTCGTTCGGGTCGAAACCAGCCCCGAGGATATCCACGGCATGCACGCCGCCGAAGGCATCCTGACAACCCGCGGCGGTATGACCAGCCACGCGGCGGTCGTCGCCCGCGGCATGGGCACGCCCTGCGTCTCCGGTGCCGGCAACCTGCGCGTCGATATGCACACCCGCACGCTTCTTACCGTTGCCGGGCCGCTCAAGGAAGGCGACGTGGTCACCCTCGACGGTTCAACCGGCCAGGTGCTCAAGGGCGCGGTGCCGATGCAGCAACCGGAGCTTTCGGGCGACTTCGGGCACATCATGGAATGGGCTGACGCCGCCCGCCGCATGCGGGTGCGCACCAACGCCGAAACCCCGGCCGACGCCCGCGCCGCGCGCAGCTTCGGTGCCGAAGGCATCGGTCTGTGCCGCACCGAACACATGTTCTTCGAAGGCGACCGCATTGTCGCGATGCGCGAGATGATCCTCGCCGACAAGGAAGAGGGGCGTCGTGCGGCGCTCGCCAAACTGCTGCCGATGCAGCGCTCGGATTTCGCCGAGCTGTTTGAAATCATGAAGGGAACGCCGGTGACGATCCGGCTGCTCGATCCGCCGCTGCACGAGTTCCTGCCGAAATCGGCCGAGGAGATCGCCGAAGTGGCGGCGGCGATGGGCATTCCGGTCGAACAGCTGCGAGAGCGCACCGAGGCGCTGCACGAGTTCAACCCGATGCTCGGCCATCGCGGCTGCCGGCTGGCGATCTCCTATCCGGAAATCGCCGAAATGCAGGCGCGCGCCATCTTCGAGGCGGCTGTCGAGGCGGGCAAGACGACGGGCGAGCCGGTGGTGCCGGAGGTGATGGTGCCGCTGGTGGGCCTGATGGAAGAGCTGCAATACGTCAAGGCGCGTATCGATGCAGTCGCCGCCGAGGTCATGATGGAGACCGGCCAGCAGATCGATTATCTGGTCGGCACCATGATCGAGCTGCCGCGCGCTGCCATCCGCGCGCACCGGATTGCCGAGACGGCCGAATTTTTCTCCTTCGGCACCAACGACCTGACGCAGACGACGTTCGGCATATCGCGCGACGATGCATCGGCATTTCTGACGACCTATCAGCAGAAGGGCATTATCGAGCGGGACCCGTTCGTGTCGCTCGATCTCGATGGCGTCGGCGAGCTGGTGCGCCTCGCCAGCGAAAAGGGCCGGAAGACGAAGGCCGATCTCAAGCTGGGGATTTGCGGCGAGCACGGCGGCGATCCGCAGTCGATCCATTTTTGCGAGAGCCTCGATCTCGACTATGTCTCGTGCTCGCCGTTTCGCGTGCCCATCGCCCGGCTGGCGGCAGCCCAGGCTGCTCTGGAGAAGAAAGGCTAGAGCTTTCCCTCAAGCTCGAGCAGGTGATCGACGAATTCGGTGCACATAGTTATCGCCCGGCCGCCGGGATCGTAGAAGGCGTTGGCCTCGCCGCATGACGCTATACGCACGGCAACCGGATGGCTGAGTGCGAAATTCGCGTTGAAGCTCTTCACTTCCTCGCCGATGACGTCGTTGAGCAGATCGGCATGCCTGCCGCTGCCCGGCATGAAACGCAGGGTCGCGCCGGGCCCGCGATTGGACATTTCATCGAGGATGGCGCCCCAGGATCCGGCTGCCTGGTCGAACTCCTCGGGGCAGGAGGCAGCCCGTTCCTCCGGCAGTCCGAGCGCATTCGCCAGGTCGCGCCGCGTATCGGGAGCCGCGCCGTAGAACAGGCACACATGGTTGTAGAAGCGCTGCTCGTCCGGCCCGTGAGTGTCCCAATAGATCACCTCTTCCAGGCCGGCCGGGTCGTTCAGGTAGCCGAACGCCGCGTCGAAGGCGATGTCCTGCGCGTCCGCGTCGACGAAAGTCTCGTCGATTAGCAGCACCGACAGGACGCCGGCGGCATCCTCTTCCTGACCGAAGATCGGCACATCCTCGGTGTCGATCACTGCATGACCCAGCTCGTGATAGAAAATGCCGATCATGTTGGCCTGGACGAAGTCGAACTGCCGGTCCGACAGTTCGCCTAAAGCGGGCGTCGACAGCACGCCGAAGCCGCTGAGGGACGCCACCGCAAGCAAGCGTCGCTTTGCCATGATCGTCCGACTATCCGCGAAGGTTCTCGGCGTTGACGACGTGTTCGGTGTCGTCGAGCGCTGCCTCCAGCTTGTCGAAGAGCGCGTTGAGTTCGTCCTCGCGGATGATCATTGGTGGGCAAAGGGCGACCGTATCGCCGATCGGCCGAAGGATGGCGCCGTGTTTTTCGACGAACGCGCTGGCCTTGGCCGCGACGCCCGTCTTGGGATCGAAGGCGCGCCGGGTGCTCTTGTCGGCCACCACTTCGACGCCGCCCATCAGTCCGGCGACCCGCGCTTCGCCGACGAGCGGATGATCGGAGAGTGCCTTCATGCGCCGCTCGAACAGCGGCATGAGGTTGCGCACATGGCCCAGAATGTCTCGTTTCTCGTAGATCTCGATGGCCTTGACGCCGAGCGCGCAGCCAAGCGGATGGCCGCCATAGGTGTAGCCGTGTCCAAAGGTGCCGAGCTTGGCGCTGTGGTCGACATAGGCCTGGTAGATATCCTCCGGCACCATGACCGCGCCGAGCGGTGCATAGGCTGCCGTCAGCTGTTTGGCGGCCGAAATGGTGGTCGGCGCCATATCGTAGGTCTGTGCGCCCCACCAATTGCCGGTGCGGCAGAAGCCGTTGATCACTTCGTCGTCGATCAGCAGGATGTCGTATTCGTCGAGCACCGTCTTGACGGCCTCGAAATAGCCCTCCGGCGGCACCAGCACCCCACCGGCGCCCATCACCGGCTCGGCGATCATCGCCGCGATGGTGTCCGGGTCTTCCCGTTCGATCATGTCGCGCAGCGACGCCGCTAGCCTTGCCGAGAACTCCCGCTCAGTCTCGCCTTCTTGGGCGTAGCGATAATGGTGCGGGCAGTCCGTGTGCAGAACGCAATCGAGCGGAAGGTCGAACCCGTCATGGGTGTAGGAAAGTCCGGTCAGCGAGGCCGCCATGATGGTGACGCCGTGATAGGCCTTGAGTCGCGAAATGATCTTCTTCTTGCGCGGCCGGCCGCGGGCGTTGTTATAGTACCAGGCCAGTTTCACCTGGGTATCGTTGGCTTCCGAACCGGACGAGGTGAAGAACACCTTGGAAATCGGGATGGGCGCGATTTCCTTCAGTTTCTCCGCCAATTCGATCGCCGGCTCCGTGCCGCGGCCGGCGAACAGGTGGTAGTAGGGCAGGGTCTTGAGCTGCTCGGTCGCGGCATCGATCATTTCCTCGTCGCCGAACCCGAGGCCGGCGCACCACAGGCCCGACATGCCTTCGATGTATTCGTTGCCCTGGGTGTCGTAGATGAATACGCCTTCGCCGCGCTCGACGACCAGCGCGCCGGTTTCTGGCAGCTTGTGCAGCGGCGAATAGGGATGAAAAATGGCTTCGATGTCGCGCTTTTGAACGTTGCTCAGAGGTTGCGTTGTCGTCATCTATGTCGTCCTGTTTGGAAAGCTACACCGTATCGGCTCCCCCGGTCGCCGTCGAGGCGCATCCTTGCCGGGGTTTGTCGGTTATTTGATGGCTGTTTGAGCGAGTTGGCGCAAGTGCCAATCGCGGCGGTTTCGCCTTTGCCAAACATGCGCTAAAGCGAACGGATCGAACCGTCCGTCAACCGGTGACCGCAACGGCCATGAAGATTCGCTACGACCGCCCGGTATCTCACGCCGCGTCCTGGGCACGGCGCATCGGCCTGTTCGCCCTGGCGCTGTTCATCGTGTCGGCGCTTCTGCACCGGGTCGGCATCATCGTTTCGGACACCTTCGTGACGCTTTTCGTGCTCAGCGGCGGCCTGGCCGCATTGGCCTTTCTGCTGTCCGCCATCGGGTTGTTGCGCCTGTGGATGGTCGGCGCCCGCGGCGGACGGGCGTCGGCGAAGGGCCTGTTCTTTTCGCTTCTCGTTCTCGTTCCGGTGGGCCTGGCCCTGTACCGGGTCTATACGTTGCCGCGGCTCCACGACATATCGACCGATACCGCCGACGCCCCGGCCTTTCTGAAACCGGTCGGCCACAGCGCATTCTGGCTACCGCTCGTCGGCGCCGGCGATGCGGGCTATACCGGCCAGAAAGAGGCCTATCCAAAGGTCACCGGGCGCCGCTACGAAGGCGCGATGGACCGCATTCTCGAAGCCGTGCGTCTGGTCGCCGAGAACAACCGTATCAGCATCATCAACGTCAAGATGCCTGAAATCCGCGAAACCGGCGGTTCTTCGATCGTCGAGAGGCGAACGCCGGAGCCGGGCGAGGCGATCGTATCCGACGACGCCACCGACGCTCCAGTCGCCGCCGATGCGGTCCAGCCGCAAATCGTGTTGCAGGGCGAAACCCGCACGCTGGTCTTCGGCTTCGAATCCGACGTCAGCATTCGTCTGAGCGAGGAAGCCGAGACCACCTATGTCGACATGCGATCGGTTTCACGCTTCGGCCCGCACGATCTCGGCAGCAACGCGCAGATCATTACCGATTTCCTGGCGGCGCTCGATGCCGAACTGCTGGGGATCTCGGTGCGCTGACAATCAGGCCTTCAGCCGGTATGCGTTGCCGATGGAGGGAGGGCCGTCGGTTTCGACGTCGCCGCGTTCGACCAGCTCTTCGAGGTGGGCCAGCAGCGATAGCCCGGCAGCCCGGTGGAGCCGCGGATCCGTGTCGCGATAGATGACCTTGACCATGTCCTCGATGTAGCGGTCGCCCTTGCGCAGACGCTCCACGACGGCCGCTTCGCGCATGCGCCTGTGGGTACGCAGTGCGCGCACGAACTGTCCCGGTTCGCGAACCGGTCCGCCATGGCCCGGCAGGTAGCGCCGGTCCCCGCGTTCCAGCAGCTTCTCCAAGGATGCCATGTAGTCGGACATGGCGCCGTCGGGAGGCGCCACGATTGACGTTGCCCAGGCCATGACATGGTCGGCGGAAAACAGGATGCCTTCATCCTCCAGCGCGAAAGCAGCGTGGTTGGCCGTGTGACCGGGCGTGAGCACGACTCGCAGCGCCCACCCATCGCCTTCGATCAGCGCGCCGTCCGGCGCGGCGATATCCGGCGTGAACTCCATGTCGGAGCTTTCTCCGAACGGATTGACCTCGCCGACGAACAGCTCGCGGGCCGCCCGGTGCGGACCTTCCGCTACCACGGTTGCCCCGGTGTCGGCCACCAGCCGCCTGGTCAGCGGCGAATGGTCCTTGTGGGTATGGCTAACGAAGATGTGCGAGACTTCGCGGTCTTTCAGCGCGGTCTTGAGTGCCTGGTAGTGCGACTCCAGCTCCGGGCCCGGATCGATGACCGCAACCGAACGATCGCCGACGATATAGCTGTTGGTGCCCTGAAAGGTCAGCGGGCCGCTGTTCGGCGCAGTGATGCGCTGGATACCGGGACCCACCTCGACCGCAACGCCGTGATGCGGCTCGAACTCCGTTTCGAATTCCGGCGATGCCATCGTGTTACTCCCGCTTCCGGCGTCAGGCGGCGCCGACGCGCAACAGGTCGAGCACGTGGATTACGCCGACGGGCTTGCGGTTTTCCTCGACCACCAGGGCGCCGATCCTGTTGTCCTGAATGGTCTTCAAAGCCGAGGCCAGCAGCGAATCCGGTTCGATGGTCAGGCCGCCGACGGTCATGATGTCGTCGACCCGCGCCCGGCTGGCATCGACATGGGCATGCCGGCGCAGGTCGCCGTCGGAAACGACGCCGACCAGCCGGTCTTCGGCGTCGATAATGATCGCCAGGCCGAAGGTCTTTTCCGACATCACGGCAATGGCGTCGATCAGCGGTGTTCCGCTTTGCACCAGCGGCAGTTCGTTGCCCGTGTGCATGGCATCGCGCACCAGCGTCAGACTGGCGCCCAGTGTTCCGCCGGGATGGAAATGGCGAAAATCGCGTTCCGAGAACCCGCGACGCACCAGCAGGCCGATGGCGATGGTATCGCAGACCATCATCTGCATCAGCGCCGACGTGGTCGGCGCCAGCCCGAGCGGGCAGGCTTCTTCGGCCTTCTCCAGCAGAACGACGGATGTAGCGCTGCGCGCCAACGTGCTGTCGCGGCGCGAGGTCAGGGCGATCAGCGGAATGCCGAGGCGCCGCGCGTGGTAGACCACGTCGGACAGTTCCTTGGTCTCGCCGGACCAGGAAAGCGCCAGGACGCAGTCGTCCGCCGTGATCATGCCGAGATCGCCATGGCTGGCTTCGGTGGCATGGATGAACAGTGCCGGCGTGCCGGTGGAAGCGAGCGTGGCGGCAACCTTGGCGCCGATATGGGCACTTTTGCCGACGCCGGTCAGGATCACCCGGCCGCGTTGGCCGGCGATCACCTCGATGGCTTCGAGCACAGCGTCGCCCAGTTCGCCCTCCAGGCTGGCGACCACCTTGTCGATGCCGGCGCGCGAAACACCGGCAGCCTTGAGGATTTCGGCACGAAGGTTGACGTCCGGTGACATGGCGGGGTCCTACTTGGTTTTCGCCAGCGTGTCGTAGGCCTTGAGCCGGGACAACAGAGCCGTCATCTCATCCAGCGGGATCATGTTCGGGCCGTCCGACGG
This sequence comes from Rhizobiaceae bacterium, assembly GCA_963921345.3. Classification (GTDB taxonomy): domain Bacteria; phylum Pseudomonadota; class Alphaproteobacteria; order Rhizobiales; family Rhizobiaceae; genus Hoeflea_A. The sequence goes on from CAWUFE020000007.1 coordinate 103,354, forward strand.
AGCGGTTTCCGGATTTTCATGCGTCTCGATGAAGACGGCGGCGCAGCCGACGGCCAGCGCCGCGCGCGCCAGCACGGGCGCGAATTCCCGCTGTCCGCCGGATGTGGTTCCCTTGCCGCCCGGCTGCTGGACGGAATGGGTGGCATCGAAGACCACCGGGTATCCGGTAGCGGCCATCTGAGGCAAGGCGCGGAAATCCGTCACCAGGGTGTTGTAGCCGAATGTCGCGCCGCGTTCGCACAGCAGGATGTTGCGGTTGCCGGTCGAAGCCACCTTCTCGGCGACATGCGCCATGTCCCAGGGCGCGAGAAACTGGCCTTTCTTGATGTTGACCGCCTTGCCGGTCTCGCCGGCGGCCAGCAGCAGATCGGTCTGCCGGCACAGATAGGCCGGTATCTGCAGCACATCGACGGCCTCGGCAACCGGTGCCGCCTGATGGGGTTCGTGTATGTCGGTGATTACCGGGCACCCGTAGGTCTCCCGCACGTCGGCCAGGATCTGCAGCCCGTCCTCCATGCCGACCCCGCGCCTGCTGGCGACGGAAGACCGGTTGGCCTTGTCGAAGGACGATTTGTAGATCAGCGGAATGTCCTGCGTCCCGCAGATGTCGACCAGCCGGCCGGCGACCTCCAGCGCATGATCGCGGCTTTCAACGGCACAGGGGCCGGCGATCAGAACGAAGGGCAGATCGTTGGAAATGGAAACCGGCCCGACGGCAATGGTTGCGTTTGCTGGCACGAAGAATTCTCCCACCCGGGGAAACGCCGACTCGCCCGTCGGCGCCGGATTGCGCATTGCGCAGTGCCGTATTCCATTATCGGCTTCAGTTCAAGCGCGGCGCTGTTCAGCCGCACACCGCGCGATGTAGTCGCCGATCGCCAGCGAGGCGGTCAGCCCGGGCGATTCGATCCCGAACAGCTGGATCAGCCCCGCAATTCCATGATCCTCCGGCGTCTGGATGAGAAAATCCGCCGGCGCCTTGCCGGATCCGACCATCTTCGGCCGGATGCCGCAATAGTCCGGCACCAGTGCGTCGTCCGGCAGGTCCGGCCAGTAGCTTCGGATGGCCTCTGTGAAGGCCTTTTCGCGACCGGCGGAGACCCGGTAGTCGAGGGTTTCGCCCTCCAGCCACTCGACATCGGGCCCGAAGCGCGCTTGTCCGGCCAGGTCGCGGGTAAAGTGAATGCCCAGACTGCCGTCTCCGGGCATGGGGTAGACCAGGTGCCGGAAGGGAGCCCTGCCTTCCTTCAGCGCGTAGTAATTCCCCTTCGACAGGACATGGGGAGGAATCGCTTCGCACGGCAGCCCGGCAATGTTGCGCGCAATGTCCCAGGCACCATGTCCCGCCGCATTGACCAGCAAGGAACAGGATATTTCGGTTCGCTCATCGCCATCGACGGTCAGCACGAGCCGCAGGCCCTCCTGGCGGACCGCCACCAGACGATTTTCGAAGGCGATCATCGCGCCGCGGTCTTCCGCCTCGCCCTGGTAGGAGAGCATGAGCGCGTGGCTGTCGACGATGCCGGTCGATGGAGAGTGAAGGGCGGCTATGCAATGAAGCTGCGGCTCCATGGACATGGCTTCCGCGGCCGTGATCGCGACGATATTGCCGACGCCATTGGCGAGCGCCTGGGCATGAATGGCCTTCAATCCGGCCAGATCAGCTTCGCGCGCCGCAACGATCAGCTTGCCGGTTCGGTCATGGGGGATCCCGCGGTCCCGGCAGTAGGCGTAAAGCGCCTCCCGTCCGGCCACGCACAGGCGTGCTTTGAACGATCCGGTCGCGTAATAGATGCCGGCGTGAATGACTTCCGAATTGCGGGAACTTGTTTGCGTGCCGATCATGGCTTCGGCTTCGACGACCACCACCTCGCGCCCTGCCAGGGCAAGCGAACGGGCCGCCGTCAGGCCAATGACACCGGCGCCCGCGACGACGCAATCGACATGATCCATGGATCGTTTTCCGCAATAGCTTCGCTTCTAAGCTGATGGACCAGCCGGTCGTGCAATGCAAGCGGGTTCGGCGGATTCAGTATGGCAAGAAGCAGCGGTAAATCACTGAGATGGCGGGAAAACTGCCGGCGTCCCTGTCAGGACGGTACCTGGAAGGGCAGGTCTACTAGGCGCCCGGCAACGGGCTCGCCGGCGCGCATGACCGAAACCGAATCGCCCGGCCGCGCAGCGACCGACACCAGTCCGAAACCGATATTCGCCTTCATGCGATAGGACCACGCGGAACAGGTCAGGCTACCCACTTTCGAACCGTCTGCGACGATATCGAGCCAGTCGGAATCGGAAGCCGCCGGAGAAGCGCCCTCGAGCACGACACCGAGTTGATGGCGTTTTGGCCCGTCTCGCGCCACCCGGCGCAAGGCATCGATGCCGATCACGTCATCCGCAACCTCCAGGTCGACATAGCCGCCCATGCGCACTTCGAACGGATTGGTGCTGTCGTCGGTATCGCCGCCCCAGGAGAGAAGACCGCTTTCGATGCGCTCCGACGCGTTGGGATTGCCCGGACCGATGTCGAACGGCTTTCCGGCTTCCCGCACGATGTTCCACAGTTGCGAGCCGTGGGTGCCGTCCATCAGATAGATCTCGAAGCCGCCCTGTTTGGACCAGCCGGACCGGGCCACCGCGACCGGAATGCCCTCGATCTCGGTTTCCCGGAACCAGAAAAATTTGAGGTAGCGCACCCAATCGCCGAAAATTGCCGCGACCGTGTCGTCCGCGCTCGGCCCCTGAACCGCCAGCGGCGAGACGTCGGGCTCGCTGACGGTGACCGCGAGCCGACGCTCCGCCGCAATCGCGCGAGCCCACAGCATTACATCGGAATCCGCAATCGACAGCCAGAAGCGGTCGTCCGCCAGCTTCAGCAAGATGGGGTCGTTGATAATCGTACCGGCATGATTGCACAGGGCCACATATTTGCCCTGTTCGGTCCGGCACTTGGTCAGATCGCGCGGACAGAGAATTTGCGCCAGGGTCGCGGCGTCGCGGCCCTGCAATTGGATCTGCCGCTCGACCGCAACGTCCCACATCGAAACGCCGTTGATCAAACGCCAGTATTCGGCCTCCGGCTGTCCGTATCCGGTCGGCATCAGCATGCGGTTGTAGGTGCTGAAGCTCGTCACGCCCTCGGCGACGGTCGCGTCGTAGAAAGGCGATTTGCGGACCCTGGGAGAGGGGGACATGGAGAACATGGCGGGTCGTTCCGTTCGTCATCGTTCGCTCGCGGTTCGCAGACTGTGAGACAGGTCTGTGCAGGCGGTCAAATGATGTATATTGCGACAATGACCATAGCAAAGTTATGGGTTGATTGAGCATGAAGCGAAACCTGCCGCCACTCAACTGGCTCCGCACCTTCGAGGCCTCGGCGCGATATCTGAGTTTCACCAGCGCCGCGGCCGAACTCAATCTGACGCAGGCGGCCGTGTCGAAACAGATCAAGCTGCTGGAGCAGTATCTGCGCGAGCCGCTGTTTCACCGCAAGGCCCGCAGTCTCAGCCTGACCCGGGTGGGCGCCGCTTACCTGCCCAAGGTGCGGGAGTCGATCGAACTGCTGGCGGAGGGCACGGAGGAGGTGTTCGGCTATCGCCAGTCTGAAATCCTGACGGTGCGCATCACCATCGGATTTGCCGCCAACTGGTTGGCGCCGCGCATGATCCGCTACTATCAGCGCCATCCGAGACGCCCGGTCCGCCTCGTCAGCAGCGTCTGGAACGACGAGTTCAGCAAGGAACAGTTCGACCTGGATATCCGCTACGGGACGGGCGACTGGCCGGGGTTCCGCACCGACCGTTTGACCTGGGAGGACCTGACACCGCTTTGCAGCCCGGCGCTGATCGACGGTGATCCGCCGCTGCGCAGCCCGGCCGATCTGCGCCACCATCCGCTGTTGCATGTGCTCGGATACGAGGAGGGTTGGGCGGTGTGGCTGAAGGCGGCGGGAATAGACGACATCAATTTCGGCCAGGGATATCAGTTCGACTCCTCGCTGGTCGCCCACCAGGTGGCGGCCACAGGCATCGGCGTGGCTCTCGGCCGGCGGTCCCTGATCGAGACGTCGATCGCCACCGGCCGCCTGGTTGCACCGTTCGACCTGGCGATGCCAATCGACGAAGCCTTCTATCTGATTTCACCGCTGGGCGGCACGCTGCATCCCGATGCCGATATATTCCGGGAGTGGCTGCTGGAGGAAGCGGAGGTCGCAAAAAAAACCCGCCTGAACGGCGGGTTGAGCGAAGTCGAATTGTGAGACGGCCCGGTTGCTGGAACCGGGCCGTTTCGTTGTCTCTAGCCGAACCACCAGCGTTCCGGTGCGCGGAACCCGTCGAGGGTCCAGTTCGCGCCGACCACGTCCGGCGTCTTGACCTTGTTGGTATGGGCCATGACATAGCTTGCGAACATCGGGATGACCACGCCGCCATCCGTACGGACGATGTTCTGCATTTCGCCGTACATTTCGCGACGCTTGGGGTCGTCGAGTTCCGAACGGGCTTCCTGCAGCAGCGTGTTGAAGCGCTCGTTTTCCCAGAAGGAGTCGTTCCACGGAGCGCCGGAGGCGTAAGCCGTGGTGAACATCCAGTCTTCGGTCGGACGTCCGCCCCAGTAGACGGCGCACCAGGGCTTCTTCATCCACACATCGGACCAGTAGCCGTCATTCGGCTTGCGAACGACATTGATCGTGATGCCGGCAGGGGCCGCTTTCTGGGAATAGAGAAGCGCAGCGTCCACTGCGCCCGCGAAGGCCGCGTCCGCCGCCGAGAGCGAGACTTCGAGATTGTCGAGGCCGGCCTGTTTCAGGTAGTGCTTCGCCTTGTCCGGATCGTAGGCGTTCTGCTCGAGATCGGCGTGATAGCGGTTCGACTTGCTGATCGGATGGTCGTTGCCGATTTCGCCGTAGCCGAAGAGGATCTTGTCGACCAGCTCCTGCCGGTCGATGCCGTGCTTGAGCGCCATGCGAACATTGTTGTCGTTGAACGGCGCGGCCCGCGTGTCCATCGTGAACGTGTAGTGCTGGGTGCCGGTGGCCGACAGCACATTGACGTCCGGCAGCCGGTCGAACAGGTGCACGGTCTTCAGGTCGACCTGGTCGATGACGTCGACGTCGCCGGTGCGCAGGGCGCTCTGACGGGCCGCCGGGTCGAGGATCGTCAGCAGTTCGACGCCGTCGAAATGCGCGCGGTCGGTCTTCCAGTAATTCGGATTGCGCTCCATGGAGGCACGCACGCCGGGCTCGTAGGCCTTGACCTTGTATGCGCCGCAGCCGTCGGAACTGGCCGGGTCGATCGTGTCGCCCATGGCCGGCATGATCGGCAAATGGTAGTCCGAGGCAACGAACGGGAAGTCCGCGTTGGGGCTTTCCAGCGTGATAACCACATTGCCGCCATCGGCCTTCATGTCGGTGATCGGCTCGACAAACGGCTTGGCCGCCGACGTGCTTTCCTCACCGCGGTGGAAGTTCAGCGAGGCGATGACGTCTTCCGGCGTCACGTCCTTGCCGCTGTGGAAAGCCACGCCAGGACGGATCTTGAACGTCCAGACCTTGGCATCAGGCGATTCCCAGCTTTCCGCGACTTCGCCGACCAGCGAGCCGTCGGCGGCGACTTCCGTCAGGTAACCGTGGCGTGCGGTCGCAAAGACCTGCACGAACGCGTTGGTCCATGAGCCGGGGTCGAGGGTATCGGAGGTGGCGCCATGCGCCATTGCAACGCGAAGCGTGCCGCCCTTCTTCGGTTGCGCACTGGCGCGGCCACCCGTCAGCGGGCTGATTACCGCCGCCGTGCCAAGCGCTGTCGCGCCCTGCAGGACGCCGCGGCGGGATACGCCGCGTTTGCCGGTTCTTCTGGGTTCGAATTTTCTCATCAACTGTCTCCCTAGATGTGTCAGTCTTGTCTATCCAACGCCCGCCGTACGATCATATCGCCGGTTGTCGTTCCGATCCACATAATGCCGAAATTTGAACGCGAAGTGACGAGAGCGCCGACAATCCGCGCCAGGGACGATGCGTTCGGGGCTCCTCCCTTAAATTGACCGAGCGTTCAATCGTCCTTCCGACGAATTAGAGGTTCGGAAGGGAAGGGCGTCAAACAATGTATTTTGGTTCTATGACCCTACTAAAGTTATGGCTCGATTGACCATGATCGGGATAAACCCGATTCGGATTCGCGGTCGGCAACGGTTATACGCCCCTTCAATCATCTGTAACTCACCGTTGCGTGCGTTGGAGATACCCAATTTCGCCTAATCTTGGGTGTGGGATCGCGCAAATGAACGATCGATCAATAGGAAATTCGGGCGCAATGGTGGACTTAAAGCACCGGAGTTCAGGAGCAGAGGATTCGCTCCCCGAAACACTCCTACGGTTATGAGAGGCGCAAGGGCGTCCGCATCGATCAACCGACTTCGACCTTCCGGCTTGCCTTGAGCACCGGTGGGCAGTCCGAGGCGAGACGATTCGGCGCTTGCGAACTGCCAACTGGCGGCGCCTCCAACAAACCTGATCCGGGTAGCTGTCCGGCTTGGTCGCTACGGCGGTTTGCCTGGATCGGGCACGGTGCGAAGGCGGCTCACCGAAGCGGTGCGGTCGCCCCCTACAGGTCGGCAGTTGCGCTGTCGGCCATTGCCAACCGCCATGTGGTGGCCGTCTTCGCTCCGACCTTCTCCGTCTGAGGTGCCTGCCAATCGCAAGTAACGGATCACGCCCGCCGGTCAAAGTCCGACGCGCAGATTTGCCGGTTCCTCTCTGTAAACGTCCGACAATTCCACATGGCAAATCTCCGTGGGAAGCCGATGCGGCAACCGGATCCACCCGTGCCCGCAGGAGGCTAAACCTTGGTTTGTTCAACGTTGAATAAACCAAAAAACAATGGGCTGCCTTCGGTTTGCGGGACTATTCGCGTTGTCAGACCATGGGGCGATCGCGTGCGCGAAATCAGAACCGCGGCAACAGCTGCGGGTGACAGAGATGGTGACAATGCACGCTTTACGAATTCAGATCCATAGAACCGACGTCCGTGTAATCGAAGTTTCCAGCGCGAGGCCCGTCGGTTCCAATCCCGAACGAGGCCATTGGCTCACGCGCAATCTGGGACGCGATCGGGCTTATCCACCTGCGCTCTCGAGTATCGGTTTGTGCGCCGCCTGCAACGGTCGAGAAAGGATTGCGCCGTGACTGGACCGAACGGGGGTGGCGCTGCAGGACAGCGGAGCGGGTCTTCACGTCAGTCGCTGGAAGCATGGTTGCGGCTGTGCCTCAGCAGTCCGAAGGTCTGTATCGCCTGCACACTGCAATTCGTTTGTGTGTTGCTTCTCATGGTCGATTTCGGTGTGGCTTGGGCGCTGCTGCCCAGTCCGGGGCATCACAACCACGCAATGCCGTTTTTCCTTCTCGTCACCCTGGCGGCGGGAACGGCTTTCTCCGGTTGGAGCCTGAGGAAGATCAGTCGACAACAGAATCGCTCGCACGACGTGCTTTTTGAAAACTCGGTCTCGTTCGTCAATCTGATCGGGCGGCACTTCACCGAATGGAGTTTGACTCCGTCGGAACGACAAGTGGCCGTCCTTGCGATCAAGGGATTGCCGATTGCCGAGATCTCCAGGCTGCGGCAAACCCGACCCGGGACCATCAAGTCGCAATGCAACGCCATTTATCGCAAGGCCGGTGTCAGTGGCCGCCCGCAATTGATCAGCCTGTTCATCGAGGAGTTAATGGACGATGGTTTCTCAATCCAGCCTATTTCAGACGGGTCTTCGACATGATGAGCGGAGAACTGCGCCTCGCGCGGGGGCCAGTCGGGATTTTGCAGCGACCCGGGAGCGGCGCTTGATGGGAGATAGCGGCAAAAGGCGCCTATCCGATCTACCGTTTCTTCGGACTTTCGGTCTTCTGGGATTGCTCACGCTCCAACTGATCGGCATAGCCTGGCTGTTGTTGCATGTCAGCATGAAGCTGAGCGGAGACATGGGCTGGCGCCTCTACGATTTGTCGCTTGTGACCGGTTCGCTGGCGCACAATCACGGTTTTGAGCTCGTGATCACTCTTACCCTGATGCTCGCGCTGGCGTGCACGGCCATCGTTCTGCGCAATCTGCTGTCTGATCAGAAGCGAACCGACGGCCTGTTGCGCGTATCCAGCGGATCTTTCATCGCGATGGTCGAAGAGTACTTTACCGAGTGGGATCTGACGCCTGCGGAACGCGACGTCGCTCTTCTGGCGATCAAGGGATTCATGATTGCCGACATCGCCAAGCTTCGGGCGACGAAGGAGGGCACCATAAAGGCGCACTGCAACGCGATCTACAGGAAAGCCCGCGTCGCCGGGCGCTCGCAGTTGCTCAGCCTGTTCATCGAGGACCTGATTTCCCAGGGCATGCAGTCTCCCGAGGCAACCAGCCGGCTGCTTCTGGAAAAAAGCCCCTAGCGGCGTAAACTGTTGTCGGTGAAAGCGTGTCCCGGACACGGACCCGTCCTGTGAATTCGCGACAAATGCTCACCGCGCCATTTCGAAGAACCGCACCATCCAGCCGGCGAATTTGTCGCCCTCGTCGCGGTCCTGCAGTGTTTCCTTGGCGTTCTTCAGGGTTTCGTGCTCGACCATGTCCTTCACCACCTCGACCAGGTCGGTCATGTAGTCCGGCGTGATTTCCGGATGATGCTGGGTGGTGAAGATGTGCTGTCCGATGGCGAAGGCTCCCACCGGTGCGACGGGGCTGCTGCCGAGCACCATGGCGCCTTCGGGCAGTTCCAGCACCTGTTCATTGTGCGCCGAATAGAGATCGAGTTCCGTGTGTGCCGGGTCCATCCAGCGCAGGTGCCGGACGAAGCGTGTCGGTGCGATGCCCAGGCCCCAGCCATCCGGATTCTTGCCGACCCGTCCGCCGAGCGCGGCAGCGATCGCCTGATGCCCGAAGCAGGCGCCGACCGTCGGCACCTTGTTGCGGTCGAGATCGCGGATGAACGCCTTGAGCCGGTGGATCCACGGCTTGTCGTCGTTGACCGAGGACGGGCTGCCGGTGATGACATAACCGTCATGGGCATCGAAGGAGTCGGGAAAGACGTCGTCCCTGACCGGGATCGTTTCGTACACCCATTCCGGTCGGTGCAACGACATCAGCGTCGTGAACTTGGCGCCATCGTCAGGGTGATTGCGCGAGAGGATCGTATCGTCCGTGTCGGCGAGCAGGATGGCGATGCGCATGGTTCGGGCGTCCGTTCCGTCAACCGGTCTTTTCCAGCGCCTCGAACTGCAGTTCGAGGCCGTGGCCGATGTGGTCGATGATGGCGTCCATGGCTGCGGTCGGGTTACCGGTCTCGATGGCCTCGACAAGCCGAAGGTGATCGCCGAGCGATTTCGACAGGTCGACCTTTTCGATTGCCGCGAAAAGGTTGTAGGAGACGCCGCGATTCCAGATGTTGTCGAACATCTCGATGAGGTAGCGATTGTCGGTCAGTTCCACGATGCGCCGGTGGATATTGCGGTTGGCTTCGAAATAGGCGCGTACCGAATCCGACGAAATGTTTTCTTCGCGCTCGACGGTCTGGCGCAACGCCTCGTTTTTCTTCGGGTCGTTCTCCGCCGCCAGGATGCGGATCGCCTGGCCCTCGACGGCGGCGCGCGCCTGATAGAGTTCCTTGACCTCGCTGTTGGTCATGCGGTGGATGGAAAAGCCGCCGCGCGACGACGACGTCAGAATGCCGTCCTGTTCCAGCCGCAGCAGGGCTTCGCGCACCGGCGTGCGGCTGATCTGCATCTCCTCGGCGAGTTTTTCCTGCACCAGCCGCTCTTCCGAGCCGATCGTGCCGGACTGTATCGCCTCCAGCAATTGTTCGTAGACGATGTCCGCAAGCCGTTGTCGGTCCTGCCTGATCTTCTTCAAAGCCATTGCGTGCCTTTCCGGTTTCTGCGCCCGTGCCTGATTGCTGTATACCGTATTCGAAAAACAAAAAAATACCCTAATCGCGATCTGCCCGGTTGCAACTCGAGTGGATACTGAATACAGTATACACAAAAAACATGTGAGGGAGAAATCCATGTGTGGAATTGCGGGGAGGATCCTGGCGGCGCCGGGCAGGGTCGGCCACGAACTTGTCGAACTGATGGACGCGCAGGAGCACCGCGGCGCCGACAGCACCGGCTTCGCCATTTACGGCGCTCCGCGCGACACCGGTTATGTGTTGCGCGGCATGGGCTTCGACAAGACCCGTCTCGATGCCGATCTTGAGCAGTTTCGGGCCATACTCAAGGAGCACGATGCCGATTTCCTTGAAGAGCCGGCCATCATTACCGATTCCAATCCCCATTATTGCCTGCGCGCGGTGATCAGCGATCCACGCGACCTGGCCGCCTGGGTGAGGGACGCCGATACGCTGACGAACCATTTCGAGGTGCAGTCCTGCGGACGCTCGCTCGAAATCGTCAAGGATGTCGGCGGTTCCGTGGCGGTCGCCGACAAGCACGGCGTGCGCGACATGATCGGAACCCATGGCCTCGGCCACGCCCGGCTGGCAACGGAAAGCTCCGTTCTGCCTAATGCCAGCCATCCGTTTTGGGCGCGTCCCTTCAGCGACGTGGCGATCGTTCACAACGGCCAGATCACCGATTACCACAGCTGGCGCGAGCGGCTGATGCGCAAGGGCTATCGGTTCCTCACCGAAAACGACAGCGAACTGATCGCCGTGTGGGTGTCCGACCAGATCAGCCAGGGCCTGACCATGGAGCAGGCGCTGGAGAAATCGATCCATTCGATCGACGGCGTCTTCACCTACATGATTGCGCGCCCGGAGGGCATCGGCTTTGCCAAGGACCGGTTCGCCATGAAGCCCCTGGTGGTTATCGAGCAGGCCGGAGAGCTGGCCGCGGCGACCGAGGAACAGGCGGTGCGGCGGGTGTTCTCCGACGAATGCGACGTCATCAATCATGACGGGCCGAGCCTCACCGGCATCTGGACCGTCGGCAATCGGAGGATGGCCGCGTGACCGGGATCGTGATCGACGCTGGCGACCGCCACATCCGCGACATCAATCGGGAACTTCGCGCCGCTTGCGCCGAAGGCGGCGAGGTGGTCGTTACCAACACGTTGTCGCGCCACAACCTCGGCATCGGCCTGCCGGCCGGCGCGAAAGTGCGGTTCGACGGGAGCGTCGGCTATTACTGCGCCGGCCTGAACGACGGCGCCGTCATCGAGGTGGAGCGCAATGCGGGCTGGGGTGTGGCCGAAGGCATGGCCAGCGGCCACGTCACCGTCGGCGGCTATGCGGGCATGTCGGCGGGTGCTGCCATGACCGGCGGTACGATTTACGTCAAGGGCGATTGCGGACCGCGCTGCGGTGTCGCCATGAAAGGCGGCAACATCATCGTCGAAGGCAAGATCGGCTACCAGTCAGGCTTCATGGCCCATGCCGGCAAGATCATCGCGCTTGGCGGGGCGGGACATTCCTGCGCCGACGCCCTTTGGGAAGGCGAGGTGTGGGTGGCCGGCGAGGTCGAAAGCCTCGGCGTCGACGTCATCGTGGTGGAGCCGACGGCCGAAGAGGTCGCCGAAGTCGACACGATCCTACAGCCTTACGGCTTGCAGGATTCCTCCAGAAACTGGCGCAAGATGATCTCCGGTCAGCGCCTTTGGTATTTCGAGAGCCGGGACGCGAACGCATGGCTGATGATCTGACTTACGAATATCCCTTTGCGATGCCGAGCGAGGAGGCCGTCGCCTTCAGCGACGGCGCAATCGACGGCAGACCCGCCGGCGTGCCATCCTCCTACGATGAGGGCGGTTCCACCCGCTGGACGCCGGAGGCGATCTCCGAGGTGCACGCGCTGGCCCAGCTCGGCCGCTACCAGGTGCGCGGCTATAACACCTTCAACAAGCGCATGCCGACCTTCGACGACCTGACGTTCGTTCCGGCGACGATGACCCGTCTGCCGCTCGAAGGGTATCGGGAGAGCTGCGATACGACGACGGTGCTCGGCGGTGGCCGCGGCCTGGTCGAAAAACCCGTGGAGTTGAAGATCCCGATCTACATCGCCTCGATGTCGTTCGGCGCGCTGTCGGCAAGCGCCAAGGCGGCGCTCGGCTACGGCGCCTCCAAGGTCGGCACCATGACCTGCACCGGCGAAGGCGGCATGCTGGAGGACGAGCGCGAGGCGTCGAAGACGCTGCTCTACCAGATGTCGCCGGCACGCTACCGCATCGACCTCGATCACATCCGCCGGGCCGACGCACTGGAGATCGTCGTCGGGCAGGGCGCGAAGCCCGGCACCGGCGGCCTGCTGCTCGGCATGAAGGTCAGCCCGCGCGTGTCCAAGATGCGCACCCTGCCGGAGGGCGTCGACCAGCGTTCGACCATCCGCCATCCGGACTTCCTTGGCGCCGACGATCTGGCGGTCAAGGTCGAAGAGCTGCGCATCGCCACCGACTACAAGGTGCCGATCTTCCTCAAGATGGGAGCGACGCGACCGCGTTTCGACGTGGCGATCGCTGCCAAGGCGGGTGTCGACGTCGTCGTGGTCGACGGAGCGGAAGGCGGCACCGGTGCGTCGCCCGAGCTGCTGCTGAACCACACCGGCATTCCGACCATGAGCGCCATCCGCGCGGCGCGCGAGGCACTGGACGAATGCGGCATGACCGACAAGGTGAGCCTGGTCGCCGCCGGCGGCATCCGTTCGGGTGTCGACGCCGCCAAATGCCTGGCACTCGGCGCCGACGCGGTGATGATCGGCAACGGCGCCATGATCGCACTCGGCTGCAATTCGCCGCGGTATCAGGAGGATTACGGCAAGCTCGGAACATCGCCCGGCGCCTGCCACCATTGCCATACCGGCCTCTGTCCGGTTGGCATCGCCACCCAGGATCCGGATCTGGAACAACGCATGGACCGGGAAGCCGGCGCCGAACGGATCGCCCGTTACCTGACGGCAATGACCATGGAAATCACGGCGCTGGCCAAGGCCTGCGGCAAGTCCTCGGTCCACAATCTGGAGGTCGAGGACCTGCGGGCTATGTCCTTCGAGGCCTCGGCTTTCACCGGGGTCAAGATGGCCGGCATCGACCGCCGCTTCGACTGGTAGACCCTCTTCTCCCACCCGGGCCTAACGCACCCGGGAGAAGCCGGGCGGTCGCAGGGCCGCCCGGAGCGGGCTTGCACAATCGACCCTGGCATGGTGTCCCTGTCGCAGTGATGCGCGCAGTGGATTGCAGGGATGCTGGAACCCAATGAACGAACACGCCTCGGGCGTTTGCTGACAACACTGGCCACGGCCTTCGGGAGCGAAGGGCGTCCCGGAGGCGATCAGGCGGCTGCCGCTCTGCTGGCCGCACGCAACCAGCCCTATCGCCAAGCGGCCGGCACGGTTGATCCCGGCTCGCTTCTCGATACCGCCTGCGCACTGTCCAATGCCTTGCCGGTCGCCCGGCAGGTTTACAGCTGTCGCAATGCGATCGGCTGGACGCTTTGGGAAGGCGAGGGCCTGGCGCCAGACATCTCATCCAACCTCTATTCAGCGGAACTCGTTGGTCCCGACGGCCACTTCGAGGCGTCAGACGTGCGCGTCGGTTTGCTCCTGTCCGATGTCGGAACGGACTATCCGGTATCCAGCCACTCGGGCGAGGAGACCTACCTCGTTATTGCCGGTGTTGCGGAATGGACCGTCGCCGGCAGGCCTTACGCTTGCAAAGCGCCCGGATCGCTGATCCACCATCCCGCCTGGGTCCGGCATGGAAGGCGCACCGCCGGGGAACCATTTCTCGGAGCCTGGCGCTGGAGCGGCGATCTCGATCTTTCGAGTTTCAACGTCGATCGGTAGAACCGGTCAGCGCCGACAGGCAGGCGGCATGCTCTGGCGCGAATCCTCGGACTTTGCAGAGCGATCTTGCTTCTTCAAGCGAAACGCCGGCATGGCCTTGAGCACGCCCGGCGACACCGCCGATCCGTAGAGCCGTCGGCTCCAGCAGCAAATCGCCCATGCGGCGGGCTTGATCCATGGCGTCTTCAGCCAGTGCTCCTGCTGCTTCGAGGTCACCTTCGGCCAGTGCCAGTTGCGCCTTGCGCAGCACGATCCAGGCGCCGAATTGCCGTAGTTCCATGCGTCTGGCGCTTTCGTGCTGCACCGCCAGAATGTTGGCCGCGTCGTCCAGTCGCCCCGCTGCCAGATAGGCCGGTGCCAGGTCGCAGGCGAACCAGGTCCGGAAGATCGGCGCGTCCTCCGCTTCGCCGTCCGTCACGGCAAAAGCGTTTTCGAGCAGCGCGATCGCTTCCTGGATCCGCCCCGAAAGGAGCAGGATCTCCCCGTGGCGATGATCGGCGAAGACACGATCGAGCGGCCGCCCGGTTTCCGTCGCGATCTGACCCGCCCGCGCCGAATGCTGTGCCGCAGTTTCGAAATCGCCATGAATGGCAAGCGCATGGGCGAGGTGCCCGTGACACCAGACGGACCTGGTTCCGGTATGCCCGAAACGCTCGAGGCGGTTCTCCTCCCAGAATTCGATTGTGGGACGAAGCACGGCCAGCGTCTCCTGCCACGCTCCGCTCAGGCTGAGCGCCTGGCCCAGCGCGAGGCGGGCCTCGAAGGCCGGCTGCTCCCCCTCGCGGGTCAGCCGAGCCGCGTGGCGAGCCTCGTCCGCCGCCAGCGTCAACTGCCCGCCGGTGCTGTGGATGTAGCTTTTCGAAATCAGGATGCCGGCACTTTTTTGCCGGTCGTTCTGATCCGCAAGAAGATCCTCGGCGGCCTCCAATTGGGCGATTGCTGCGCCGAACCTGCCCTGCGGGACCAGCACCGGTCGAAGTTTGAGCCGAATGCCGATCTCGGTCGACCGGTCGGCTTGCTCGCCGGAGGCGATTGCATCGAGCGCTCGCTGATAGGCGTCGGTGGCCTGGGCGTAAGCGGAAATTTCGGCAAACAGATCGCCGGCGCGCTCATACCAATGCGCGGCCGCGCCGTTGTCGCCACACCGATCGGCGTGCCTTGCCAGGGCACTGCAATGTTCGCGCGTTATCGGTTGGCTGTCGGCTTGTAGGAGACGATAGATGTCGCCATGCAGGCGTTTGCGGTCGGCCGCCAGCAGGCCCGAATAGGTGACGTCCCGGATTAGGGCATGGCGGAACCGCAGAACATTAGCATCGCCGTTCCTTCTGCGCACGAGAAGCTCCGCATGAAGCAATTCCCGCAAGGCTTCGTCGGACCGCTCGGCACTCAGGCCTCCGCATGAAAACAGCCGGGTTTCAGCAACCTCGAATCCAAACACGGAAGCGCACTGGATCAGCCATCGGGCATCGACCGAAAGCTGCGCGATGCGCGCTGCCAAAACATCCTGGATCGTCGCCGGCAGATCGTCGCGATCGCTACCGGTACCGCTTTCGTATCGGCCCGGCCGTCCGGCCAACGCGCCGGATCCGGCAAGCGCATTGACGCTCTCCTCGACGAATAGCGGGATTCCGCCGGTTCGCTCCGCCACCCGACGCCTGACAGCCGCAAGGGAAGGGTCCGGACCGATCAAAGCGGCCACCAGCTCGCCGGTCTCCTTTTCCGTGAGAGGTTCAAGTCTGATCAGGTGAAACACGCTGCGACCGACAAAGGCGGCCGCGTATTCCGGACGGTAGGTGGCGATCAGCAACAGCGGCTGGGTTGCCAGGTCGTCGATAAGCCGGTGCAACAGCTGTTCCGTCTCTCCATCAAGCCAGTGAAGGTCTTCCACGATCAAAATGAGCGGCGCCTTGCGGCAGGCGGCTTCGACGATCGATCTGAACAGTGCGACGATGCGGCGGCGCCGCGTGGGTCCGTCCCAGACCGCCCAGTCGTCGTCCGGCGCCGAAGTCCCAACAATCGCCCGAAGTGCCGTGAGGTCTTGAGCTGCGAGACCTTCGCGGTCGGCAGTTTCGGCAAGGGCATCGGCGAGCGAGCTTTGCGACGTCGGGCGACCTGCCCAGTCGGCCAGAAAGTCAGGCAGCGGTCCGAACGGTGTTGCCTTGTCTTGCGTGGCGGCGGTCAAGGTCAGCACTTGAAACGCCGTCGCTTCGTTGCTGTTCAGGAACTCGGCCACCAACCGCGATTTGCCGATACCCGCTTCCCCGACAATTCCGACCACCCGCCCGTCACCCTCGCGGGCTCTTCGGGCGGCGCGGCTCAGTTCCGCAAGTTCGCTTTCGCGGGCAACGAAGATTCCCTCGGCCGCGCCGCGCGCCTGAAAGCGATTTCGCGCCGATGTCTCGCCGGTGACGGCATAGCCGTCGGCATCGGGCAAAGGGTCGAATTCGAAAAACCCCTCGGCGCGTCGGGCGGTTTCCGCGGCAACCCTGACCGTCGATGCGGCGCTTTCCCGCGCCAGTTCTGTCGCGCGGGCGACAAGTCTGCCTACCGAGGTCGGCTCCGGGCCCTGGTCGGTGGCAATGATGTCGCCGGTCACGACGCCGACACCCTTGAACCGATCGCGGCCGTTGCTTGCCAGCCGCAAGGCGCACCGCACCGCATCGATGGCATGGCTTTCGGAAAGCGCACCAGCGCCGAAGACGACATCGACGGTATCGCCGGCCGATGCCAGGTGCTCGGCTTCGAGCGGTAGACTTGCTGCCTCGACGGCCGATCGCGCTTGCGCCGTGGCGTCGCGGATGATTTCCGGATCGTCGCTGTCGATAATCGGCAGCGCCGACAGCACCGAAACCGTCAAGCGGGCTTCGTGAGAAACGGAGGTGACAGGCGGGTCGCCGGTTTGTCCGTTCGGGTCAGGATGCTCAGGCTCCTCCACAAGCCTCTCATAGAGTGCGGAGGTCGCCGCGGAGGGTCCGGTTCCCAGGTCTTTTCGGACCATATCCGAAAAATCGGAATACGCGCTTCGCAGTGCTCCCCTTCGATCCTGGCCCGCCAGTGCTTCCAGGCGCATTCGAAACGCATTTTCATCGTATGGATCGAGCGTCAGGAGCAGGTCCGCCGCGCGCTCCAGATTGGCTTGATGACCAGCCAGTTTTTCCCGTTCGGCCTGGGCTCGCAGCGCCCCGCCGATCTCTGCCGACAAGCCCTGTCGGACCGAAGCGATCCATTCGTCGAAAGCCGGATCGGTGCGCCCGCATGACGCGAGAAACTCGCCTTTGTACGGTGCGCCGGCGGCCAGGGGATCAGCACTCAGAGCATGCCTGAGCTCCCATAGGTCGCAGGTCAGAAACGGTGGCCTCAGCGAAACGGCTTCCCTGTCGACCTCCAGCGCAGCGCTGCCGGCATCGAGCAGTGTTTTCCGCAAGTGATGAAGCGTTTGCCGCAGCGAGGCCCGGGCCTGCGCTTCGCCGCGTTCGCCCCACAGGCACCCGGCGATCGCTTCGCGGCGCAGCCGGTGGTCCGGAGTTGCCGCCAGCATGGCCATAACAAATCCGCAGTGACGCGTGGGGAAGCGCAGTCTTTGGCCGTCCGGCCTCAGGGTTTCGAGACCGCCCAGCACGATCAGTCGGATCCGGTCTCCGCTGTCCATACGCGCCCTCCGCACCGCGTTGAAGACTGTTTTTAACGCCTTTTTGACGCGGTCGCGAGCCTGCGCCAGCGATTTCTAACGGTGGCGGAACGCGGCCTCCGGGACAATGGGCAGGCGAAGGCGGGGTGGCTGCTTTCGCCGCAAAAGGGCGGTGAGCCCGATACCAGGAGATCGACATGACAATCCAGAACATTGGCCTGCCGCAGCTGCACGGCGATCTGTTTTTGACCGACGGCGGCATCGAGACCACGCTGATCTTTCACGACGGCCTCGACCTGCCGTTGTTTGCCGCGTTCGACCTGTTGAAGGACGAGGCCGGCGAGCAGGCGCTGCGCCGCTACTACCGGCAGCACGCGGCCGTCGCCGCCCGCCGCGGCACCGGATTTATCTTCGAGAGTCCGACCTGGCGGGCCAGCTCCGATTGGGGCGACCGGCTGGGCTACTCCAGAAAGGCGCTTGCGGCGGCGAACCGAAAGGCCGTCGAGCTGATGGAGGATCTGCGCGCGGAGTTTCCGGCCCTTCGCTCCGTCGTCAGCGGCTGCATCGGTCCGCGCGGTGACGGCTATGATCCGGGCGACATCATGAGCGCCTCCGAAGCCGAGCGCTATCACGCGGAACAGATTCGAACCTTCAGAGCGACCAGCGCCCGCCTGATTACCGCCATCACCATGACCAACGTCCCCGAGGCCGTTGGTGTCACCAGGGCAGCCACGGCAGCAGGCCTTCCCGTCGTCATTTCCTTCACCGTCGAAACGGATGGCAGGCTGCCGACCGGGGAGTCGCTTGGCGCGGCCGTCCGGACGGTCGACGAACAGACCGGAGTGGCTCCGGCCTATTACATGATCAATTGCGCCCATCCCGATCACTTCCGCCAGATGCTGGCGGATGGCGGCGGCTGGGTGCGGCGTATCTGTGGCATTCGAGCCAATGCTTCGCGCTGCAGCCACGCGGAACTCGACGAGGCTGAAGTACTGGACGTGGGCAATCCGATCGAACTGGGCGAAGCCTGCGCCGAGTTGCGCGCAGCGTTTCCGCAAATCGTCGTGCTGGGCGGTTGCTGCGGCACCGACCACCGTCACATTGAGAGCATCGCCGACGCCTGTCTGGTGCCGGCTTGATTGCATGCAGTCGTTCAAATCAACCACTGGAAAGGAAGAGCGACAGGCGTCATTCTTCCTTTCGACCATCCGGAGCAAGTACAATGACCTTCGACATACGCCATGTGGAACCGGACGACGCCAAGGCCGTGCACGGGATTTTGACGAGCCCGCACGTAGTCGACGGCACCATGCGCCTTCCCGTCGCGGCCCTGGCGGCGACCCAGCAGCGAATTGCCCATGAAGACGGCCGCTACAAGCTGGTCGCGGTGGAGGACGGCACCGTGGTTGGGTTTTCCGAACTGATCACGCATCCGGACGCGCCGCGCCACAGTCATGCCGGCGACATCAACATCATCGTATCGCGCGCCGACATGCAGGGCAGGGGCGTTGGGCAGGCGCTCATGCAGCACATGGTGACCCTCGCCGACGACTGGCTTGGCCTGGTTCGTCTCGGCCTGGTCGTCTGGGCGAACAATCAGCGGGCCATTCGCCTCTACGAACAGTTCGGTTTCGAGAGCGAAGGCGTGATGCGTTCCTACGCGCTGTGGAAAGGCCAGTATATCGACGCCGTGGCGATGGCCCGCATCAAGTCCTGAACTGCGGTCCAGCGGCGCTTCCGCCGTTCGGATCCGCGCAATTCCAGATCGGCGCGGCCGGTTCCCGATTGATGCGTTTTCGCCTCGAGATCGGATCGCGGTCGATCCAGTGCGGCAGCGGAGGAAGCGGGCAGGCCGAGTGGCCCTCTTCGTCGTCACCGGCCGCGCGCTTGCTCGGAGGCGCTGACGACACGGCGAACCTGCCGTCCGACTGTTCCGTGACCGACACGGTCCAGTCGGGGTGGTCCTTCCTCAAAGCCTTGACCAGCTTGGCGGCGTGTTCCCGCGTTCCGATATTCGTGATTTTGACGGGCCGAGCCATTTGATCCTCCATCGGTCGGGTTCGGGGACGGATCGCCGTTCCCCGATAATCCTCCCGCCATTTGCGGTTGGTGGATTATGCACTCTTGTTTGACAACACCGCCGTGAGTAATGCGTGAATCATCCGTCAATCCGCACCGGAGCGACGGAAAATTACCGTCCCGACGGGCTTTCCCGTGGCGACAATTTCCTTCGTCCGGCAATCTTGAATCGCTCGGCCGTGCCGAAATCGCGCACGCCGACACCGGCCACGAAGTCGCCGAAAACCGGGCCGTGCTTGAACAGATGGCCGGAGCAGCCTCCGGCCAGCAGCACATGGTCGTGCTCCGGATGCCGGTCGACGATGAAATGGGTGTCGGGCGTCAGCACGATCTGATTGAACTTCGAATCGACCACCGGCTGGCCGACGAGGCCGGGCAGCCGTTTCTTGATGTAGGAGCGGGTGCGGCTCAGCGTTTGGCGCCGGATCAGCCGTTCATCCCGGTCGAGATCGATCGTGTCGGGAATCACCACCGCCGCCTTGACGCCCGAGCCCTCCGTCGACGGCAGGCCAAACGAGCCTTCGCCGTGGTCGATCCAGCAGGGCATGTTCTCGTGGTCGAAAGCCGTACTGCCGTCCGGTGTCGAGGTATAGAGCACGTTGACGCCGACGACGCTTGATATCGGCTTGACCGTGCGCGGAAACATCTCGCCCATCCAGGCGCCGGTCGCCACCACGATGAGGTCGGCTTCCAGCGGCTTGCCGTCGAGGACCGGCCGCTCGTTGCGGTCGGTCTCGACACGGCCGCGCGCCACCTTGCCGCCGGCTTTTCTGAACAGATCGACGGCCGTGATCACCGCGCGGTGTGCCATGACCATGCCGGCTTCCGGTTCGTAGAGACCATAGGCGACACTGGACGGGTCGAATTGCGGGAACCGCACGGCGATGTCATCGGGCGAAAACCGATGGAAGGGGACGCCGAGCCTTTGGAACGTCTCCGCCGTCGCGTCCTCCCAGTCGCAATGGCCTTCGGTCGCCAACACCAGGGCGCCGCATTCGTAGTAGAGCCGCTGCCCCGTTTCCGCCTGCAACTCGAGCCAGCGTTGGCGCGATTCGCGCGCCCAGCGCGTATAGAATTCGTCGCGGCCGTGAATCGAGCGGATGACCCGATTGTAGTCCGTCGACGAGGCGCGCGAGTGGCCCGGCTCCCAACGGTCGATCAGCGTTGTCGACACCTTGCGGCGTGCCAGGGAGAGGGCGGTCATCGCTCCGGCTATGCCGCCGCCGACCACGATCGCTTCGCTTCGCATGACAATTTTCCTCTTGCATTGGCTCCGGTTTCTGAATACTGTATACAGAATACGAACGGTCTTCAAGAACCGCATGCGGAGGGAACGATCTTGTCGGGAGCAAAATTCGCGCTGCCAGAAGGCACGCACACCGTGGCCATGGGCCTCGGCGATCTCAATGGCATCATGCGCGGAAAGCGCATTCCGTCGACCCACTGGGACACGATCTGCGAGGGCGGCAACGCCCTGTCGATCGCCCTGTTCGCCATCGACATGACCAGCGACGTCTGGGACACCCCATATGTCAATTTCGACAACGGCTACCCGGACATGCACATGTTCCCGGAAACCCAGCCGATGGAATTGCCCTGGGAGCCCGGTGTAGCGTTCTGCCTCGGCCGCGCCGAAGGCATGGACCACAAGCCGGTCCCGATCGATCCGCGCAACGCGCTGGTCAAGCAGGTCGAGCGGGCGGAAGCCATGGGCTTCAAGGTCAATGTCGGCACGGAGCTCGAGTTCCATCTGCTCGACCCGGAAACCCGGCAGCCTCGCGACAAGGGCATCCAGGTTTACTCCATGGCCCGGGCCGCCGAACTGGAACACGTACTCGGCCCGATTCGCCAGTTGATCAACGAGGCGGGCATTCCGATCGAGCAGTCGAATCCGGAATACGCACCGGGCCAGGTCGAGGTGAACATCCGCTACGGCGAGGCACTGCTCTCCGCCGACCGCGTGGTGATGTTCCGTTCGCTGGTCAAGCAACTGGCGGCCGCCCACGGCTATCTTGCCACCTTCATGGCCAAACCCTTTTTCGACCAGTCCGGCAACGGTTTCCACACCCACTATTCGCTGTGGCGGGATGATCGGAACGCCTTCTCGGACAATGGCAAGCTGAGCGGGGCAGGGCGTCATTTCGTCGCCGGGCTGCAGAAGCGCATGGCCGAAACGGCGCTGTGCGGTGCCATGACGCCGAATGCCTATCGGCGGCGTCAGCCCTATTCCTTCTGCCCGATCAACACCAGCTGGGGCGTCGACAACCGCACCGTCGGCATCCGCATCATCGAGGGCAACGACAATGCGGTGCGCGCCGAAAAGCGTGACGCCAGCGCCGATTGCAATCCGTATTTCCTGATTGCCGCGGAACTGGCGGCGGGTCTCGACGGGATCGAGCAGGGTCTCGAACCCTCCGAGATCTGTACCGGAAACGCCTATGAAGAGGCCGATGCCGAGCCGATCCCGACGGATATTCGCGACGCCGTCGCACGAGCCAAGGAATCGGAGTTCCTCGGCTCGGTCCTGGGGGAAGACCTGCATACCCTGATGCTGCAACAGGCGGAGCGAGAGATCGGTTTCTTCGACGAACAGGTCACGCCGGTCGAACTCGACCGCTACATCGAAAACTTCTGAGCCATGAAACTCGCCCGTATCACCGGATCGGTCACGGCGACCGTCAAGGACAGCGGCCTTTCCGGGACCGTGCTGCTGGTCTGCAATGTCGAGGACGGCGGTGGCGCCGTTCTGGAAAAGTCGGTGATCGCCGCCGACACCTGCGGCGCGGGTCCAGGTGATCTGGTGCTTTTGGTGACCGGCTCGGCGGCGCGCCTGCCGGCCAAAACGGGCGGTCTGCCGGTCGACGCCACCGTGGTGGCGATCGTCGATCACATCGATATCAGCGCGGGCTCGGCCCGCGCCTCATCCAACAGAAGGAAATCGTGAAATGGCTAAACCCGTGAGCGGCCAGTCAGCCCTGGGAATGATTGAAACGCGCGGTCTTGTGGCCGCGATCGAGGCGGCGGACGCCATGGTCAAGGCGGCCAGCGTCACCATCATCAGCCAGACCAAAGCCGGCGGCGGGCTGGTTTCGACGCTTGTGCGCGGCGAGGTCGGTGCGGTCAAGGCGGCCGCCGATGCCGGTGCCGTCGCCGCCAACAAGGTCGGCGAAGTGGTGGCGGTTCATGTCATACCGCGGCCGCATGACGAACTGGAAGGTCTGATTGCCGCCCTCGGCGGCGGATCCGCCGAATAGGTCTGAGCGACCCAGCCAGGACAACCGTCGATGCACTCCGGATTCGAGGAATTTGCCGAGGCCGTGTCAGGCCGTTCGGCCAGCGCCATCGCAACCGCGCCACCCCGTTATGAACGGGTGACGGTGCTCGGTGGCGGCGCGGACGCGCAGCTGCTGTCGGCGCTGTGCCTGGCCGAGGGCGCCGAGGTGACCCTGTTTTCCGCCTATGGCGCCGAACTCGATGCGCTGCGCGGCGGGCACGGGATCGCGCTGCGCGGCGCCGGCCCGGTCGGCAACTATCAGGTCGACCGCGAGGACGCGCCGTCGATCAAGACAACCGCCGAACTCGATCGCGCGGTCGCGGGTGCCGAGGTGATCTTCCTGACCGGCCCGGTCCACAAGCAGCGAACCTACGCCATGGTGCTTGCCGACCATCTGCGCGACGGACAGGTCCTGGTGCTTGCACCCGGCCGCTCCTTCGGTGCGGCGGAAACCGCTTGGCTTTTGCGCGTCGGCGGAGCGACCGCCGACTACACGCTGGTGGAAGTCCAGGGCCTGCCCTACTGGTTCTCAGCCTCCGGAAACCAGTTCACGCTGTCGCCAGCCGCCCGTGTTTCGGCGGCAACCCTGCCGGCAGGACGCGACGCCGTCCTGGAAGACCTGAGGTTTTTCCTTTCGAACCTGGCACCGGCCATCAACACCGTGCGCAGCAGTTTCGAAGACGGCTCCGGACTGGTCGAGGTTCCGGCGATGCTGATCGGCGGTCCGGCGACCGAAAGCGCTCTGCCAGCAATTCCGGAGGAGGCCGAGGCGCTGCCGGAAAACCACACATTCCGTGCGCAAATCGGTCCCCAGCACCTGGCGGTGATGGAAGCGCTTGCCGAAGAACGGCGACGGGTGGCGCGCAAGTTCGGCATACGCGACCTTCCGGATCTCGATGCATGGCTCACCGGTCATGCCGGTGCAATAAAGGGCGAGGGGAGCCGTCCGGTTCCGCTGCGTCCGGAAGCGGAGATCATCCTGCGCAACGCTACGATCGGTTCGCTGGTGCCATTGGTTTCGGCCGCGCGCATCGCCAACGAGGCGGTGCCGGTGACCGAATCCATGGTTGCGCTGGCCGGGACGGTGCTCGGAGCCAGCATGGACCAGGCCGGCCGGCGGCTGGACAAAATCGGCATCGACTCCTCGACCATCGAAGATGCCCGCCGGATTCTCGATGCGATAGCGGGCGGAGCGCGCTGATGGACGATGACCTGAAATCCGTCGCCGCCGCCCGGCGCTGCGCTGAAACGGCCTTTGAAGCCTACCGGGCCTTTCTTGGAACCGACCCGGCCCAGATCGACGCCATTGTCGATTCGATGGCACGGGCGATCGAACCCGAAGCCGAGCGGCTCGGCGAACTGGCTGTCGAGGAAACCGGCTATGGCAACGTCACCGACAAGCGGGTGAAAAACCTGTTCAACGCACTGTCGGTCGCCGACTATCTGCGCGACGTCACGACGCTCGGCGTGCTGTGGCGCGACGATGCTGCCAAAATAGCCGCCATCGGCGAACCGATGGGCTTGGTCGCTGCGCTTGTTCCGGTCACCAATCCGACGTCGACGATCATCTACAAGGTGCTGTCCGCCGTGAAAGCCGGCAACGCCATTGTCTGCGCGCCGCATCCGCGTGGTGTGCGCTGCGGCCTTGAGACAGTGCGCATCATGGCCGATGTCGCCGAGCAGATGGGCGCGCCCAAGGGACTGATCCAGTGCCTTGACCACGTAACCATCCAGGGCACCGGCGAGCTGATGCGCCACCGGCGAACCTCCGTCGTCATGGCGACCGGCGGTCCCGGCATGGTGCGGGCGGCCTATTCCTCGGGTAAGCCGACACTGGCCGTCGGAGCCGGCAACGTGCCGTGCTTCGTTCATGATTCCAAGGCCGATCAATTGGGCGAGGTGGCCGAACAGATCGTCACCTCCAAGAGCTTCGACTACGGCACCGCCTGCGTTTCTGAACAAGCGGTCATCGCCAGCCGCCGGATTGCCCGCGAGCTGCGTCACGAACTGAAGCTGAAGGGCGCCTATTTCTGCACGCCCGAGGAAGCCGACCGGCTTGCCGGGGTGATCTTTTCCGGTCGGCAGGCAATGGATCCGCAGAATGTCGGGCAATCGCCGCAGAGCCTCGCCGACAAGGCCGGTTTCTCGATCCCGCCGCGCACCCGCTGCCTGGTATCCGAGGAGACGGAAATCGGCTGGCAGCGGCCGCTGTCTGCGGAAAAGCTCAACCCGGTTCTCGCGTTCTACGAGGCCCGCGACAACGATCACGGCATCGAACTGGCCCAGGCCATCGCCCGTTTCGAGGGCTGGGGCCACTCGGCTGTGATCCATTCCGACGACCCTCAGGCGGTAGCGCAGTTCAGTGCCGTTCCGACCGGCCGGGTTCTGGTGAACACACCGGCGATCATGGGCGGCATGGGCTATTCCACCGATCTGGAGCCGAGCTTCATGCTCGGCACCGGCACCTGGTCCGGCTCCATCACCTCGGACAACGTCACCGCATTGCACCTCATCAACATCAAGCGCGTCGCCTACGAGAACCGGCCCTGGCGCGACATCTACGACGAGTACGGAGAATAGGTTGGGCAACGAAATCACCATTCGGGCGCTGATGCAGATCGACAATCTGCAGCCAAAATTCGCCGCCTATAACGGCGCGACCGTACAGGGCTCCGTGCCGCTGTCGGGCGACACCGTGCTGATCGGCGAATTCGCGCCGGGCAACGGCGTCTTCACGCTGATCGACCGGGCGCTGAAAGCCAGCGCCGTCGAGGCGACGACGCAGCTGGTCGAGCGCGAATTCGGTTTCTTCATCCTGCGCTCGCCCTCCAACGCCGAGGTCAGCGCCGCACGCGACGCGATCCTCTCGGAACTCGGCGCCGCGATGAGCGACCGGGTCAAGCCGAGTGTGGCTTCGACCCAGATCATCACCTCGGTCGAGCCCTACCAGGCCCAACTCCTGAACAAATGGCGCAAAGGCGCGCTGCTGGTACCAGGCCAGACGCTGGGCATCGTCGAATGCGCACCGGCGGCCTATATCTCGATCGCCGCCAACGAGGCCGAAAAGTCCGCCGATATCGACATCGTTGAAGTGCGCGCCGTCGGTCGTTTCGGGCGGCTGTTCATCTCCGGCAGTGAGGATTCGGTCAAGACCGCAATCGAAGCCGCCACGAAGGCGATCGACGCCGTCGACGGACAGGCAGGCTGATGGCAAGGCGCGTTATCGGAACGGAACAGGTCGCCGAAACGCGCGCCAAAGGGCGGATCGTCCTGGAAATCCTGCCCGATGACATTGTCACGGCCCAGGCCGAGGAAACGGCGGCCCGCCTCGGCATCCGTCTGGTGCCCGGTCCGCTCGAGCGCCCCGCGGTCCATCGCACGGACGGGGCGACGTCACTGCGTCGTGGGCTCTACCGACGTTCGCCGCGCTGGATCGCCCCGCGTCCGCAACAGGGCCGCGGCGCGCGCAAGCTGCAAAAACTGGCGCTTGTCGGCGCCGGCGGCGTCGGTGCCAACATTGCGCATCTGGCCGCAAACTCCGACGTCGCGGAAGAGATCGTTCTGATCGATGTCGTCCCCGGCCTGGCTGCCTCGGTAGCGCTTGACCTCAACCATGCCAGCGGCGTGTCGCGCAGCGGCGCCAGTGCGTCCGGCAGCGAGGATCTGTCGACCGTCGCCGATGCGGACGTGGTGGTGGTCACCGCCGGACGGCCGCGCACGCCCGGCATGACCCGTGCCGACCTGATCGATGTGAACCGGCGCGTCATCCATTCGACGGCCGAGGCGATCCGCACCGGCGCCCCTGGCGCCGTTGTGATTGTCGTGACCAATCCGCTCGACGAGATGACGGTTGAGATGCTGCGTGCCACCGGCTTTGCCCGTGAAAGGGTACTGGGCATGGCCGGCACTCTCGACAGCAGCCGTTTCCGCAATGCCCTGGCAAAGGCGGCCGGGGTTCTCCCCGCCGATGTCGAAGCCATCACGCTCGGCTCCCATGGCGACGAGATGGCACCGATCGTTTCGCGCGCCCGCATCAAAGGGCGGCCGCTGGATGTGTTCCTGGACGCCGGGCAGGTCGATGCCTGTGTCAAAGATGCGGTGACGGGCGGCGGCCAGGTTGTGGCACTGCGCAAGACCGGCTCGGCGACCATCGCCCCGGCGCATGCTTCCATCGAACTCATCGACCACATCCGCGGTGCCCGCACCGGCCCGGTGCCGGCTTCCGTGATGCTCGACGGCGAGTACGGCATTTCCGGCGTGGTACTGGGCGTGCCCTGTCATCTCGGCCGGGGAGGGCTGGTCGAAGTCGACGAACTCAAGCTGTCGCCACAGGAAGAGCAGGCGCTGAAAGCGGCTGCAGAAGCCATCCGGGAGCGGTTGGAGGGATGAGCCGGTGATCGTCGAGACCGTCAAAACCGGCGGCCGGTTCGAGGAAATCGGCGCCTATGCCCGGGTCAAGCGGGTCGGTCCTTTCGTCTACGTCGCCGGCACGACCGCAGTCGAGCCCAGCGGCCGCCTGCATGCGCCCGGCGACACCTACGCACAGTCGATCTTCATCTTTCGCCGCATCGAGGAAGCGCTCGCCGAAGTCGGTGCCAAGCTGCGTCACGTGGTGCGCACACGCGCCTTCCTGACCGACATGGCGGCCGGTGGCGGCGGCTTCGTGCGCGCCCATGGCGAGGTCTTCAAGGGCATCGATCCGGTGACCAGCGGTGTCGAGGCGGGGCTGACCATGCCCGGCATGATGATCGAGATCGAAGCCGACGCGGTCATCGTCGAAGCGCTCGAAAACACAACCGGACAATAGCCATGGAGAAGGCGGCCAAAAAGGTTGATCGATTTCGAATTCTGTG
This sequence comes from Rhizobiaceae bacterium, assembly GCA_963921345.3. Taxonomy (GTDB): domain Bacteria; phylum Pseudomonadota; class Alphaproteobacteria; order Rhizobiales; family Rhizobiaceae; genus Hoeflea_A. Next base: position 130,992 of record CAWUFE020000007.1, read on the forward strand.
TACTGTATACAGAATACAAAACAAGAATGGTTGAACTAAAACCTCTGGAGGAACGCAATGTCAGGGATGTTGAAAACCGTTGCGACGGCCGCCGTGCTGTCGTTTGCCGCCACCGCGGCCTATGCCGATATCAAGGTCGGCTTCATCGGCTCGTTGTCCTCGGACACCGGTTTGAGCACGCTGCGCGGTGCCGAACTGGCGATCGAGGAACTCAACGCTGCCGGCGGCGTGCTGGGCGGTCAGCAGATCGAGCTCATCAAGGCCGACACGGGCGAGGATGTCACTGAAGGCATCAAGGCCTATGAGTACCTGGCCGAAACCGAAGAGGTCGACTTCATCATCTCGGGATCCATCGACGACGTGTCGCTCGGCTGGCTGCCGCGCATGGTCGAATACCAGATCCCGACGCTGGACACCTGGACGTCCTATATCGGCATTATCGACAAGCTGGTCGAGGATTACGACAGCTACAAGCCGTACTTCATGAACATCGCCTCGGACGAGGCCCTGGCGACCCTCTATATCGACTTCGGCAAGGACGTTCTCGCCGACAAGATGGGTTGGAAATCCGTGGTCATCCTGCAGGAGGACACGGCCTTCGGTGGTGCCATCAACGGCCTCGTTTCCGAAGCGCTGGCACCGAACGCAGGCATCGATGTGGTCGACACCATCGTTTACGACGTCGCGACCGTCGATTTCGCACCGCTGTTCAGCCGCGCCGTCGATTCCGGCGCCGACTTCATCTACCTGATCTCCTCGGTCAATTCGCAGGTGGTCTCGTCGCAATACGTCAAGCTGCAGGTGCCGATGGGTATGACCGGCGTCAACGTCGCGGCGCTCGGCCAGGAATACTGGGAAGACACCGGCGGCGCCGGTGGCGGCATCTCGACGCTGAGCCCGGTTCCGTCCGTCGGCTTCGCGCTCGACCCGGCCTCTCAGGCCTTCGTCGACAAATATGTCGCCAAATACGGCGACAGCCGGCCGAAGTTCCCGCATTTCAACGGCTTCAATGCCTATCATGGCCTGAAACAGGCTTTCGCGGCGGCCGAGGAAGCCGGCGGTTTCAACAATTCGACCTGGGTCGACGCCATGGAGAAACAGGACCTGATTCTCGAAAAGGACGGTCAGATGTGGCTGCGTTACGGCTTCTGGGGCCGCGACGAGGTGGAACCGCGCACCCAGCGCACCTATCCGCACAAAGCCCGCTTCGACATCACCGATCCCTATGACGACGGATCGCCGTCGATGGTCGTGATCCAGTGGTACGAGGACGGCACCTCAGCGGTCGTCTACCCGGAAAAATATGCCACCGGCGAATTCCAGGTTCCTTCCTGGGTCAAGCAGTAAGACCCTTCGGGGCGGTGCCGCAAAGGCGCCGCCCGCAAACACTCGTCTATTAGAACGACTGTCGGACCATGACCCAGATCGTCATTCAGGGGCTGCTCCTGAGCGGGCTCTACGCGCTCATTGCCGTCGGCTTCACGCTGATCTTCAGCATCGGGCGCGTTCTCAATCTCGCCTACGGCGCCTATCTGATGATCGGCGGTTATGTGTATTTCCATTTCACCCAGGTGCTCGACCTGCCGCAGATCGTCGGCATCTTGCTGGCCGTAGTCTTTGGCTGCGCCGTCGGCGTTCTCAAATATCTGTTCCTGGTCAAGCCGCTGAAGGGCGATCACGTGGCGGTGGAGATCTCGACCCTGATCCTGGCGGTAGTGATCCAGGCCGGCATCGTATTGGTCTTCAACGACAGCTCCAAAATCCTGCATCCGATCATCCCGGGCGTGTGGCGCATCGGCGGTGCGACGGTGACCTTCAACATCCTGACGGCGGCGCTGGCCAGCTGGGCGATCCTGATCGGGCTCTACCTGTTCGTCCGCAATACCCATATGGGCCGCGCCATGCAGGCAGTTTCAATGGACATGAAGGGGGCGGCGATCTCGGGTGTCGATCCGGACCGAGTCAACCTGGTTACCTGGGGCATCTCCGGTGGTCTCGGCGCCATCGCCGGCGTGTTTTTCGCCAGCTACACCCAGCTCAACCCGTCCATGTGGGTGGCGCCGCTGATCATCGCCGTCGCCGTCGTCATCGTCGGCGGCATCGGCTCGATCATCGGCACGCTGATCGTCGCTCACATCATCGGCTTCATGGAGATCATATCGACGACGCTGATTGCCGCGGAACTGCGCGGCGTCTTCACCATGCTGCTGATCATCGGCGTGCTGGTCATGCGCCCGCGCGGCCTGTTCGGCCGGGAGGAATTGTGACATGGGCGTTCGCTGGCAGCACATCGCCCTCTGGGCTCTGTTCATCGTTTTCATGCTGGCCTTACCGGAGTTCGTCTCCAAGGGCACCTTGAGAACGATCATCTTCGCCAACTTCCTGGCCGTTTTCGCCATCAGTTGGGACGTCCTGTCGGGACGCACCGGCTATATCAGTTTCGGCCACCCGTTCCTGGTCGGGATCGGCGCCTACACGTCGGCAATTCTGTCCTATCGCTTCGGCTTCCCGCTGACGCTGTCGATCCCGCTGGCAGTGGTTGCTACCATGATCGGCGGCACGCTGTTCTTCCTGCCGGCGCTGCGCATTCGCGGCAGCTATTTCGCGCTGGTGACGCTGGCCTTCATGGAACTGATGTACCAGCTCGTTCAGGTGATCCGGCCCGATCTTACCGGCGGGACGCGCGGCATGTCGGGAATCGAGACGATCACCCGCGGTGCGGTCAACAACTATTACCTGTCCTTCTGTCTGATGGCGGTCATCGCCTTTTCCATGTGGCTTGTTATGAAGACGCGGCTGGGGACCGCGCTCAGCGCTATCGGCATGAACGAGGAGTCGGTGCGCGGCAGCGGTCTTGATACCACCAAGCTGAAGCTCGCCGCCTTCATGATTGCCGCCTTTATCGCCGGCCTGGGTGGTGCCTTCTATGTTCACTACCTTGGCTCGATCGCACCGCGCGCCCTGTTCGACATCAACTTCCTCTTTACGATCATCGTCGCCGCTTTGATCGGCGGCGCCTCGACCATTATCGGCCCGATGCTCGGAGCCTTCTTTCTGACCTTCCTGCTCGAGTATCTGAGGCCGGTATTGCCCGGCGCGGAACGCTATTTCATCTATGGCGGCATCGCGCTCGTGCTTTACATGTACCAGCCGAAAGGGTTGCTTGAGGTCGCGCGGCAGGGCGTCGGCAAGCTGCAGGCGGCGCGCGCGGGGGCGGGGCCATGAGTTTTCCCCTGGAACTGCGCGATGTGGTCAAGAAGTTCGGCGGGCTGACGGCCACCAACCACATGTCATTTCACGTCGACGACGGCGAGTCGCTCGGCCTCATCGGCCCGAACGGGGCCGGCAAGACCACCATCTTCAGTCTGATCATGGGTGAGCACCGCCAGACCAGCGGCAGCATCCTGTGCAAGGGAGAGGACATCTCCGGCCTGCCGACCTATGCCCGCATCGGCCGTGGCGTATGCCGGACCTATCAGGTGCCGCGGCCGTTCGCCGACATGAATGTCGCGGAAAACATCCGCATGGGGCTGATGCCCAACAATCTGTGGCAGATGCTGGTCGGCAGCCCCGATCGGCAAAAGGAACTCGAACTTGCACTGAGCGTCGGCTTTACCAAACCCGATCTGGACCGCCATCCGGCGGAACTGTCGATGGGCGACCTGCGCAAGCTGGAACTGGCGCGGACATTGGCCACCGATCCGTCGATCCTGCTGCTCGACGAGGTTTTCGCCGGACTGACCGCGGGCGAGATCGCTCAGATTGCCGACCTCATCAACGAGAAACGCAAAGAGGGCATGACCCTGATCATCGTCAGCCACGACCTGAAGTCGCTCGAACCGCTGATCGACCGGGCGATCGCCATGAACTACGGCGCCATCGTCGCGCAAGGGTCCTTCGCCCATGTCATGGCCGATCCAGACGTTCAGGCCGCCTATCTCGGGGGAGCGTAGGTATGGCGTTTCTGGACATCGAGGGCCTGTCGGCCTGGTACGGCAAGGCCCGGGCGCTGCACAATGTCGACATGGCCGTCGGCAAAGGCGATATCGTCGCAATCATCGGCGCCAATGGCGCGGGAAAGTCGACATTGCTCGATTCGGTCATCGGCCTGACCAGCATCAAGGGCGACATCCGTCTCGATGGCGAGTCGCTTGCGGGCCTTTCAAGTCGCGCGATCGTCGAGCGCGGCGTCGGCTACGCGCCGGAGCGCTTCAACCTGTTCCCCTATATGTCGGTGCTCGACAATCTGATGGTCGGCGCCTTCACCGCCCGCCACGATGCGGACCGCAATCTCGAACTGGTGTTCGACCTGTTTCCGCGCCTCGCCGAGCGTCGGGCGCAGGAGACCTACACCCAGAGCGGCGGCGAGCGGCAAATGGTCTCCCTGGGCCGCGCCCTGATGACCAGTCCCAGCCTGCTGCTGGTCGACGAGCCGACCATCGGGCTTGCGCCGAAGGTCTGCCACGACATCGCCGAGGCGCTGCGCCGCCTCAATCGAGAGACCGGCCTGACCACCCTGATTACCGAACAGAACGCCAATTTCGCCATGAGCCTGGCCAGCCACCTGCACATCCTGGAAACCGGCGAGGTCAGCAAGAGCGGGTCGGCCGACGAACTCGGTGCCGATCCGGAACTTGCCCGAGCCTATTTCGGGCATTAGCAGCCAATCATCCTCCGGGCCAACGACCAGGCGCGAGATGCCTTCGGGCAGCGCGCGGTAGCAGCGTGCCGCCAGTGCAATCCCTGGTCATGTGATGCATCCTCACCCCTCGGCAACAGCCGCCAAACGGGGACGACCGCCGCTGCGCGGGATCAATGGGGATGAAATCGATGATACGTTCGGAACTTTGTCCGGTCACTACGGCCGACGTGCTTTCGGGTTTGAAGCAACCGCTGGGAGAAATGGGTTACAGCTTTTCGCTGGAGGGAAACTTCCGACGGCTGAAACGCATCATGGCGAAATTCGACAAGCCGGTGACGGAGCACTTCGATCCTGATTTCACCGATTTCACCCCCGCGACGGCGTTTTACCTTCTCGTCAGAAGCGGTGACGGCGATGTCGTCGCGACAAATGCCTTTCGGCTTTACCAACTCGGCGGCATGAGCCTGGCAGAGTTTGCTGTCGTTGCGTTTGCCCGGATCTACAGCCACCGGTCGGCCAAGCGGGTAACGCTGCGCAAGAAACAGATCAGGCTGTTCGAGAAGATCCGCGAAGACACGATTTATGGTGGCGAGATGTTCGTGCATCCCGATCACCGCCGCAGCGGTATCGGCAACGTCCTCGCCCAATACGGCATCATCTGTGCGTTCTGGTACTGGCCGAGTGCCCGTCACATGTTCGCGTTCATGGAAAAAGAGAGCATCCATCAGGGCTTCAGCGCTACCACCGGCTTCACGAGCCACTACAAGCTGGGCATCCGCTGGAAGGCGCCGCCAACGCAGATACCGCACGACTACTGGACGGTTTATCAGAGCCTCGAAGACACGGTTCAAATGATCGAAACGCTCGATACCGAGATGGCGAGCGTCTGAGGCTACAGATACCCCGACGCTGCCAGGCCGGTGCTCTGAAGCGTGTGCAGGGAGAGGGTATCAAGCCTGAAGCTGTGCCACGGCAGGTCGACCGGCACCGACACGGTCATGAAAAAGCCCAAGCCCCGTCGGTTGCGGAAGGGTGCGATGAACTGCTCATAGAAGACCTCTTGACGTTCACCGCCGGTGAGCAGGGCTTCGTGGGCAATCTGACGATAGGAGAGCTCTCCGGAGAGGGCTTCCAGATACCCCTGCCTCATGATGTCGCGGTTTTCCTTCGGAATCGCGCGTTTCTGGCGCTCGTCCGAAAACGACCAGTCCGCACCCAGAATCGCCGTTGCCAGGGTGTGTTTCCCGGCCATCATGATCGGCGGTAACTCCTGCATATCGCCTGTGTTTTCGAGCACGCACAGGTGATCGGCGATGTCGGCCAGCGCGCTATCCAGAACGCCGCCGCTTTCGTTCCAGACGCGATAGAGCTGTCCAATCGGGGTTGTCGACATCTGGCGTTCCAGAAACTTCCGCGGAATCGGTGTCGAATAAGCCAGCATTGAAGGCGTCCATCTGTCTTTCGATCATGCAGCGGCCGAGATACGGTCGAAACTTGCGTATCACAGCCTCGAATTCGTCTTCATGCAGCGCAAAGAGGTCCGAATGTCCGCTCGCCTGCTTGACGGCGATTTCAAGGATTTCGAGAATCTCCAGTTCCCGGGCCGCATTGTAGAGATCGATGCGCGGATTCTCGACGATTGGCGAGACCATCAACCGCATGATCTCGCGTGCAACCGGCGAGTGCTCCGTCGCATATCCATCGGGGCCTTGCCCCGTCTTTTCTCCCCCAATGTCGGCCATGTTATACCGATTTTTCCCCATGTGGTCGAACTGCCGATGCCCGGATTTCCCGGTGTTTACGATCCCTCCGGAACGGCCGGTTTCGAACGCGCGTTTTCCTTCCTGAAAGCGTGCACGTAAAACCGCCAGAGCAGTTTTGAATATTCATATGTACTGACGCTGCCGCCGCGCTGCTCGATCCAATACTCCGTGGCCCGGCTTGCCCGGTCGAAAGCGGTTCCGTCGAATTCGACCGGTTGCTTCTCCTGCAAGGTCTTCGGCATCGATGCGAAAGATCGGGACTCCGGATTTTTGGCCGCCTTGCTGATGAGATGAGCGACGCTGCAATCGAGCGCATTCGCCACCTTCTCCAGTGTATTGTAGGTAACATTGCGCCGTCGAATGACCTTGCCGATCGCATTGGGAGGCAATCCGGCGCGAATACTTGTCGCCCGGGCGGTTGTGCCCAGCGCTTCCATGCGGCTCTTTATGCGCTCGATAATCAGGTCGATCGACATCCCGGCATTATTACCGGTACAGCCACAGGTTTAAACTGAATAATCTCAGATAGTCGGTGAAAAACTCTATAATCCGCCATTTTCTCGTTCTGGCGCCGCTCAGGAAACCCGCGCCAGACGGCCGATCACGTTGGCGATCAGGCGGCCCGCCGTGATGGCGGTAATCTGGTTGACGTCGCGCGACGGCGTGATTTCGACCATGTCAACCCCGACGATACGCCCTTTTTCCGCGAGCCCCGCAATGAGTCGGCAGGCCTGCAGGTAGGTGACACCGCCGGGCGCCGGTCCGGCAACGGCCGGCATGACCGCGGGGTCGAAACCGTCCGCATCCATGGTGATGTAGAAGTTGCCGCCATCAGGGATGCGGTCGAGAACTGCGTCCATGCCGGTCGCCTGAAGTTCGGCATCGGTGATCAGATGGGCACCATAGGCCTTCGCCGCTTCGACTTCCTGTTTGCGGGCGCTGCCCTGGCTGCGCAGGCCGATCTGGAAGATCTCGCCGACATGATCCATCTCCGAGGCCCGACGGATCGGGCTCGAGTAACCCTCTCGCACACCGAATTTTTCGTCGATCCAGTCGATGTGGGCGTCGATCTGAACGAGGGTGATCGGGCCTTTGTCGTCGAAAGCGCGCAGCACCGGGATCGGAATTCCGTGGTCGCCGCCAAGCACGATCGGTACGGCGCCGGCCCGCAGGATCAGGCGAACCGCCTGCTCGGCGTGTCGATAGTGCGTGTCGGCGTCGGACGGGTCGCCGCACACGTCGCCACAATCGACGACGCGCATGTCGCGACCGTCGAAGAGGGGGCCGTCCAGATCGAAATCCCATCGCTCCAGGCCGCCACTGACGGAGCGCGAGGCGGCGCGAATGGCCGCCGGTCCGTTCGACTGGTCGTTGGGCGTCCTGTTAGCGGCATAGGGCTGGCCGTGCGGGATGCCGATGATCGCAATATCGGCCTGGAGATCTCCCAGATCGCCGGCTTGCTCGAACTGCATGAAAGTGGCCGGATTGGAACCTGACGGAACGGTGAGGGGCTGCTTTTGGTCTTTCGTCTGTCCGCTCATGCGTTCCGTCCTCCTCGATCGGTCAGTCGCCGCGTGCGCGGCCAAGATAATCCTCTACCATGTCGCCATAACTGCGTTCGACCGCCAGTTCGAAGCCGTCCGGCCGGCGCAGCACGAGCGCTTTCAGCCCGAAAGCGGCTGAATAGGTCACCCCGTTCTCCGGAAAGCACGTCGCAGCAATGTCAAGCGGGCTGGCGATCGCAACGATCTGGTCGGCGTCGCGGCCGCTGATCGAAAACACGTCCATCGTGTCGGAGACGACAACCGCGCTCACGGCGTCCGGTGCATCATCGATGGCCAGTTCGGCCAGCAGGTGTTCTTCCTGATCCGCCGGCGCTCGCAGCAGCCAGTGATCGTCGCCGATCCAGTAAAGCTCCCGTCCGTCCGCCGAACTGCTGCTGTTGGCGGAATCCGGAAATGGCGGGGCGGTCTTTCCGAGCCAATCGGCAAGGGCCTCGCGCGTTCCCTTCAGATCGACAAGCGCGGCACGACCCGTGCGGGTGATTGTGACGTCGTAGCTCATGTCAGCTCCTCAGCAACCGGCCTTCGGCATCGTGAAAACAGGGCTCGGTAATCTCCGCGGCCACCACATCGTCCTTCATCCGGATATGCGCCTTTTGCCCCATCCGGCCGCGTCCGCCCTCGAGAAGCGCCAGCGCAATCGCGCGATCCCGGACGACGCTCCACACGCAGGCGGTAACGAAGCCTTCCGACCGTTCCCGCCGTCCACCCGGCGTGATCGGTGCGCCCTCGGTCACCAGCCGCTGGCGGTCGTCGATCAGCAGGCCGACCAGTTCACGACGGGGCCGGCCGTTCGAACGGCGGATCTCGACCGCCCGCTTGCCGATGAAATCCGGCTTCTTCTTCGACATGATCCAGCCCATGCCGAGGTCATAGGGATCGGCCGTTCCGTCGACCTCGTGGCCGAGGGACAGGAAACCCTTTTCGACCCGCAAAACGTGGTTGGCTTCCGAGCCGATGGGCGCGATCCCGAAGGGCTCGCCGGCGGCCATGACCGACTGCCACAGCTGCGGCAGGTGGCGCGACGCAACGTTGATTTCGAAACTCAACTCGCCGGTGAAACTGACCCGGCAGACCCGCGCCGGAAGGCCGGCCACCGTTCCTTCGCGCATCGCCATGAAGGGAAAGGCCTCCGGAGACAGGTCGATATCGGTGTCGAGCGCCCGCATTAGCGCCCGAGCCTGCGGGCCGCAGACGGTGGCGTTCGCCCATTGGGTGGTCACCGTTGTGATCTTGACGTCCCAGTCCGGCCTGTCGGTCTGCAGGAACTGCTCCATGTGCCGGTTGACCTCGTCGGCGTGGCCGGTCGAGGTCGACATGAAAAAGCGGTTTTCCGCGAGCCTGAAGGTCACGCCGTCGTCGAGGATCAGCCCGTCGTCGGTCAGCATCAGCCCGTAGCGTCCCATGCCAGTCTTCAGCGTCGAAAAGACATTGGTGTAGAGCATGTCGAGAAACCGGGCGGCGTCGCGGCCCTTGATCTCGAACTTGCCGAGCGGCGCGCCGTCATAGACACCGACATTCTCGCGCACCGCCTGCGCCTCGCGGTTCACCGTCTCCTGAAAGCTCTCGCCCGGTTTCGGATAGTAGCCCGGGCGCCGCCAGCGGGCGCCGGCCTCGTACATCACCGCCCCGGCGTCCTTGTGCCATTGGGTGATCGGCGTGTGCCGGTAGGGCAGGACGACGCTTTCCTCGCGCAAACCGCCGATCGCGCCGAATTCCACCGGCACATAGGGCGACCGGAAGGTCGTCGTTCCGACATCCTGCGGCGCGACGCCGGCTTGATTGGCAATGGCGCCGATCACGTTGATGTTGCCGGTCTTGCCCTGATCGATGCCCATGCCGGCGGTCGTGTAGCGCTTCACGTGCTCGGCGGCGTCGAAGCCCTCGCGCATCGCCAGATGCACGTCGTTGAGCGTGACGTCGTTCTGGATGTCGAGGAAGCTCTTGTCGGACGGATGGTCCTGCTCGACATGCCACAGCGGCTCGATTGCGTAATCCGGTTCATGGAGCAGGTCGGGCAGGGGGATGTCCGGCACCGAATATCCCTGAGCTTCCGCGGCGGCGCGCCCTTTGGCGGCGCCGTCGCGCAGTGCGTCGACAAGGGCGAAACCGCCGGCCGCGGCGCCGGCGCATTGGCATGGCTGTGCCGGCGTCTCCGGAACGAAGGCGGCCAGACGGTCGTCGAAGGCCAGCTTGCCGCGCGACTGGGAGTAAAGGTGGACGGTGGGGTTCCAGCCGCCGGAAATGCAAAGCAGGTCGCATTCGATCCGTCGCTCCGGGCCCCCGGAAACCGGCCGGACGATTGCGGCCTTGACGTGTTTGCGGCCCAGCGTTCGGGCGACGAGGTGACCGTCGAGAATGTCGATTCCGGCGGCGACCGACCGGACTTCGTCATCGATCTTGGTTCGGCTGTCGACAATCGCGGCGATGTCGACGCCGGCTGCTTTCAGATCGGCCGCCGCTTCATAGGCGCTGTCGTTGTTCGTAAAGACGATCGCCTTTCGGCCGGGCCGCACCGCGTATCGGTTGACATAGGTCTGGGCGGCCGAAGCGAGCATCACGCCCGGACGGTCGTTGTCGGCGAAGACCAGGGCGCGCTCGATGGCGCCGGTGGCGATCACCACCTGGCCGGCGCGCACCCGCCAGCTGCGCTGGAATACGTGGTTTTCGCCCGGGTTCCGCTCGGCGATCAGCAGCAGATTGTGCTCGCGGTAAGCCCAGACGGTGGCATTTTCCAGCCGCGTGACATTCTCCATCCCGGCGAGCTCGTTGCATGTTTTTACGACCCACTCCGCCGCCGGCCGGTCGTCGATCCGGCGGTTCCGATTGAGCAGCGACCCGCCCGGCTGCGATCCGTCGTCGGCCACAAGCACGCGAGCGCCGCTGCGCGCAGCGGCCAGCGCTGCCGACAGGCCGGCAGGTCCGGCTCCGACAACCAGGACATCGCAATGGGCGTGGCGGGTCTCGTAGCGCCCCTCGTGACGGATCGCGTCCGGAGCCGAGGCGAGGCCCGCGGCCCGGCGGATATGCGGCTCGAAGAGATGCCAGTCTGGCCACATGAAGGTCTTGTAGTAGAACGCGGCCGGAATGAACCGGGCGAACAGCTGGTTGACGGCCATCAGGTCGAAACCGGGGGAGGGCCAGCAATTGACCGAACGCGCCTCGAGACCGTCGCGGATGCGCACCGTGGTGATCGGCTGATTGCCCGATTGCTCGTCGCCGACCAGTTCAACCAGCGAAGCGGGTTCCTCGTACCCGGCTCCGACAATGCCGCGCGGACGGTGGTACTTGAAACTGCGTGCGGTCAAGCGAACGCCGCTCGCCAGCAGGGCGGAAGCCAGCGTATCGCCCTGGAAACCGGAATAGCGCCTGCCGTTGAAACGGAAGTTCACCGGGCGGTTGCGGTCGATCAGACCGCCCGAGTTCAGTCGATGGATCTGGGTGGAATTCGTCACGGCCGCCTCACGATATCTCATGGGTGACGGTGTCGCGCTCGACCGCGAACCAGCGGCCGCAGCCGCGCACATGCCACCATTTTTCCATGACCGGTCCCATCGGATTGGGCGGCACGGTCAGATAGTCGATCCACGCCGCGTCACCGATCTCGGCCGTGGTTTCGGGCCTGGGTTCCTTGGCGACGCCACCGTGAACGAACTCGCTTTCGTCGCGCGGGCCGCAGAAGGGACATTTCAGAACAAGCATTGCAAACCCCTCAGCGTGCGGTGGTGGTGCCGGATTCCAGCACGAAGTCGAGATGCCGGAACCGGGAGAGCGAAAACGGTTCGATCAACGGATGCGGCTCGTTGTTGGCGATCAGATGCGCCAGGGTAAAGCCGCCGGCGGGGATCGCCTTGAAGCCGCCCCACCAGCCGGCCGATACGAACAGGCCGGGAATGTCCGTACCCGTGACAACCGGTGAAGCGTCGTGGGCGATGTCGAGCGAACCGCCCCACTGGCGCATCAGCTTGAGCCGCCGGAAGGACGGAAACAGTTCCAGCATGGCGCAGACGGCATCTTCGAAAACGTTCTGCTTGATATCGCGTCGGAACGACTGCCCCGGATCGGGGGCACCTCCGATCACCAGTTCGCCCTTGTCGGACTGGCTGAGATAGACGCCGATATCCGGGCAGTTGACGACCACGTCGACGAGCGGCTTGACCGGCTCGGAGACGAAGGCGGTGAGGTTGAAGGTCTTGAGCGGCAGCTTGAGATCGACCGTCTCGGTCAGCGTCGTCGTATGGCCGGAAACCACGACGGCGACCCTGTCGGCCTCGACGGTGCCGCGGGTCGTTTCGACGCCGCGGATTGCCCCGTCGGGGCCGCGCAGCAGCGCCGTCACCCCGGTGTTCTGGTGCATCTCGACGCCGTGATCGTCGGCGCCGCGCGCGTAACCCCAGGCGACGGCATCGTGACGGCAGACGGCGGCGTCGGTGTGCACCATGCCGGCGATGATTGGCAGGCGGGATTCGGGTCCGCCGCCGGTCAGGCTGGGGATGCGGCGTCGCAGTTCCGCGACATCGATGGGCTCGTAGGTGGAGCCGTAGAGATCCATGGTGAGCATGCGGCGGCGGATCTCGCGCAGTTTGGGATAGGTCTGCACCACATCGATCATGCTGCGCTTGGAATACATGAGATTGTAGTTGAGATCGCGCGTCAGGCCGTCGAACAGTTCGACGGTCTTGACGTAGAACGGAATGCTCTCGTCGCGCATGTAGTTGGAGCGGATGGTCACCGTGTTGCGCGCCACATTGCCGCCGCCGAGCCAGCCCTTCTCCAGCACCGCGACATTGGTGATTCCGTGGTTTTTGGCGAGGTAGTAAGCGGTGGCCAAGCCGTGGCCGCCGGCGCCGATGATGATGACATCGTAGCGGTCTTTCAGGGGCGGGCTGCGCCAGGCTTTCTGCCAGTTCTGGTGATGGCTGAGCGCGTTGCGCGCCAGGCTGAAGGCTGAATAGTGCTGCATTGGTCTCGCTTTCTCAATGCATATTAGAAAAGCATTTGACCTATGCAAAGTATGAATTTTTTTTATATATTATGCGCACTCAACAGGAGTCGCCGATGTCGATCACATTCAGGCAATGCGAGGCCTTCCGCGCCGTCATGCTCACCGGAACCACGACCGAGGCCGCGCGCATGCTCGGCGTATCGCAGCCGGGTATCAGCCGGTTGATTTCCGACCTGGAAGCGGAGATCGGCTACAGCCTTTTCGAGCGTGTCGGGCGACGGGTCGCGCCGACGCCCGAGGCCGGATTGCTGATCGAGGAGATCCGCCGTGCGTTCACGGGTATGGAGCAGATTCGCGAGGCGGCGCGGGAGATCGGCGAAGCCCGCTATCAAAGGCTGCGGATCGTCTCGGTGCCATCGGCGTCGTCGACCGTCGCGATCGACCTGATCAGTCGGTTCGAACGGAAGTTTCCGGGTACCAGCGTGACGGTCGAGGTCAAGTCGACGGACTCGGCGCTGGAATGGGTGGTCTCGCAGCAATGCGACCTGGGTATCACCACCGCGCATGTGGAAAGCCCGGCCATCCGCAGCGAATTGCTGGAATCCAGCGACTCGGTCTGCGTCCTTCCGGTTGGGCACCGGCTGGCCGACCGGGATCGGTTGACGCTCGCCATGCTGGAGGATGAACGCTTTATTTCCTATTGCAGCGATTCCGCCTTCCGCCATGCGGTCGACGCGGTCTTTCGGACTGCGGGCGTGAAACGGAAGCTCACCCATGAGGCACGCACCACGGAGGTCGTCTGCAGCATGGTGGCTGCCGGTCTCGGGGTGGCGATCGTCGGGATTGCGGCGGCCGACGCCCGATTGATCGGCAAACCGGTGGTCGTCAAGCCGGTGGATGGCGCGCCGCCCGTGACCCTGTCGCTGATCTGGGCGACCCACCGGCCGATATCGGCAGGCGCGAGGGAGTTCGTGGAGATTGCCCGGCAAGCCTTTGCCGGACCGGTCAGTGACCAAGCACCTGGCTGAGAAACAGCTGTGCACGGTCGCTCTTCGGATTGCTGAAAAAGGTTTCCGGATCGGCCACTTCGACGATCTCGCCGTGGTCCATGAAAACGATCCGGTCCGCCACCTTCTTGGCGAAACCCATTTCGTGAGTAACGCAGATCATGGTCATGCCGTCCTCGGCCAACTCGATCATCACGTCCAGAACGCCGGCGATCATTTCCGGGTCGAGCGCCGAGGTCGGCTCGTCGAACAGCATGATCTTCGGTTTCATGCACAGCGCCCGGGCGATGGCCACGCGCTGCTGCTGTCCGCCGGAGAGCTGCGGCGGGTACTTTTCGGCCTGTTCCGCAATGTGCACGCGCTCCAGATAGTGCATCGCCACCTCTGACGCCTCCTTCTTGGACACGCCGTGATTGCGGATCGGCCCGAGCGTCAGATTGTCGAGGATGGTCATGTGCGGAAACAGGTTGAAGCTCTGGAACACCATGCCGACTTCGCGCCGGATCAGCTCGATGTTCTTCATGTCGGGCTTCACTTCCTGGCCCGACACCCGGATGGTTCCGGCCTGGTGCGCTTCAAGCTGGTTGATGCAGCGGATCATTGTCGACTTGCCGGATCCCGAGGGGCCGCAGACCACGACCTTTTCGCCCTCATCCACGGTGAGGTTGATATCGAAGAGGGCGCTGAAATCGCCGTACCACTTGCAAAGGCCGGAAATTTCGACGAGGGGGGCTTGTCCGTTTGCGCTGGTCATGGGTGCGTCTTTCTATCGCCGGCTGCGTTTGGCGCGTTTTTCGAGATTGGCGAACAGCACGGCGAAGCTGTAGCAGAGCAGGAAATACATCGCTCCGACGAGGATCCAGGTCTCGAACACCTTGGTGGTCGTCGCCGCGACTTCGTTGGCCAGGAAGGTGAGTTCCTGAATGGAGATCAGCGAGACGATGGCCGAGTCCTTGATCAACGTGATGAACTGGCCGGCCAGCGGCGGCAGGATGCGGCGAATCGACTGCGGCAGGATGATGTCGCGCAGCACGTTGAAGCGCGACAGGCCGATGGCGCGCGCCGCTTCCCACTGGCCCTTGTCGATGGACTGGATTCCGGCGCGCACGATCTCGGTGATGTAGGCGCCCTCGAACATCGCCAGGCACACCATGCCGGCCATGAAATTGGTGAACAGCTCCGGCTCGCCGAAGAGGAAGCGGAACACCGGGCTGGAATAGACGGGATGCTCCGGATCGATGCTCTCCAGGCCGACCGCAGGGAAGATTTGGCTGGAGATGAAGAAGTAGAAGATGAAGATAAAAACGACCGGCGGAATGTTGCGGATCAGCTCGACATAACAGCGGCTGATGATCTGCAGCTTGAGATTGTTCGTCGTCCGCCAGTACCCCATCACAATGCCGATGATGGTGGCGAAGATGGTGGCCCAGACGGCCAGCCGCAGCGTCGTTGCCAGGCCGCGCAAAAGCAGGTTGGGCACCCAGGCGTGCAGTTCCGGGTCGTAACGGATGACAAAGCCGAAGACCCGCGACCAGTTCCAGTTGTAGACCAGCACGTCGTTGACGCGGTAGATCGCATAGCCGACGAACAGGATCATCAGCCCGAAGAGCAGGTAGTCGATCGCGGTCAGCCGCTTGCGGGGCGGTGCGGGCGGGGGTGTCGAACGGTCCATAGCCGGAGGTCCCGTGGCAGAGGCGGAGGTTTCGGCCGGGCAGGGAGGCCGGCCGAAACTCCTGTCAGCAGCGGCCTACTGGTTGGCTGCAACCATGTCTTTCCAGGCCGACTGGTTCTTGAACCAGTAGTCGTGACGTTCCTTGAGCCAGCCATTGCTGGTGTTGACGAGGATCCAGTTGCTGAAGAAGTTCAGCCCGTCGACGTCGCCCTTGCGAAGGGCAAAGGCCTCATCGCCCTTGGTCAGGTTCTCGCCGTCGAACGCGACGAAGACCTTGTCGGGATAGGCTTCCGACCAGAACAGCGGCTTCGGCGCGCTGGAGATCATCGCATGGGCATTGCCGTTGACCACTTCCTGGAAGGCCTGGGCGTCATCGTCGAAACGCCGAACCTGGGCTTTCGGGAACATGTTCTGGGCAGCTTTGCAGGGCGTTGCGCCGCGCCGACAGGCGATGGTGACGCTGGGCGCGTTGAAGTCGTCCCGGGTCTTCATGCCGCCGGCGAGTTCGGTGTTGGCGGCCATCTGCTGGCCGGAATGGGCGTAGGGGATGGTGAAGTTGACAGTGAGATTGCGCTGCGGGGTGATCGACATGCCACCGATGATCAGGTCGAATTTCTTGGCGATCAGAGCCGGGATGATACCGCTCCATGCGGTCGGCACGAACTCGACCTTCACGTCCATGTCGGCGGCGACCTTCTTGGCCACGTCGATTTCGAAGCCGATGAGGTTGCCTTCCTTGTCGCGCATCGCCCAGGGCACGAAGGTCGACATGCCGACACGCAGGGTGCCGCGCTGCTGGATGTCCTCCAGCACGCCAGCCGTCGCTGTCGTGACCGTGGTCGCAAAGCCGGCGATGGCGATAGCAGCGGCCGGCAGGATTGCCTTCAGAGATTTCACAAGCGTCATGGTAGGTCCCTCTTGGTTGTGATTACCGTTTGCCTTTGTTGAGTTTCTTCTCGAGCATGCTGACCGCCACCGACAGGCTGATCGTCAGCACCAGGTAGATGCCGGCGACGGTGAACCAGATTTCGAATGCCATGAAAGTGTCGGAGATCAGGTTGAGCGCCGTCGTCGTCAGTTCCGACACCGCGATGACGCTGACGATTGCGGAGTGCTTGATCAGAGAAATCAGCAGGCCGGTCAGCGGCGGCAGGATCAGCGGCATGGACTGCGGCACGATGATGTAGCGGTACTTGTCGCGTGTCTTCAGGCCGATGGCGTCGCCGGCCTCATACTGGCCGCGGTCGACCGCCTGGATGCCGCCGCGAATGATTTCGGCGGCGAACGAACCCTCGAAGAACGACAGGCACAACACGCCCGACCAGAACCGGTCGATGCCGAAGATCGGCGCCAGAACGAAATAGAACAGGAACAACTGGACCAGCAGCGGCGTGTTGCGGATCGCCTCCAGATACCAGGTGGCGATGATGCGTCCGGCCACCGAGTTGGAGAGGCGCGCAAAAGCGGTGACGAAGCCGATGAGGACGGCGAGCACGCCACTGATCAGGGCAAGCTGAATGGTCTCGATGAGACCGTAGATCAACGGACCGGGAATGATCTCGCCGTCGATGTCGCGGTAGAAGAAGCGCGGCACGCGGTACCATTGCCAATTGTACTCCATGGCCTGGGTGCCGCGCCAGATCAGCCAGCCGATGATGCCGAACACCAGGACAGCCTGGGCGATCTGCCACCAGGTTTTCAGTGCGGCGCTGAGGTCGAACGTCGCCGGCGGTCGCGCTCGCCGCAAGGCGGAGTCGGATATCACCGTATCGTCGGCCATGGCCGTTTCCTTCCTCCCAACCGCCGGCACTGGGTCGCTGCCTTGCGCCGTGCAGTGCGTTTACTATCGCTTCACATATATAGCGTTGTCAACGAATTTTTGGCTATGGATTTAATAAATGTTATGTATGGAAGATTGCAGGCCGAACGAATACAAGGTGTCAGGACCCTGGCATCAGCCGCTTGAGAAAGAGAACGACGTGAAAATCACCTTCCGCCAGATTGACGCTTTCAGAACGGTTGTCTCGACCGGTACCGTGACCGAATCCGCCAGAATGCTGGGCATTTCGCAGCCCGCGGTCAGCCGTCTGGTGTCCGACCTGGAAGAGGAGGTGGGGTTCAAGCTGTTCACTCGCTCGGGGCGCAATCTGAAGCCCACGCCGGAAGCGCGGCAGTTGCTGGAAGAGGTGCGGCGGGCATTGAGCGGCCTCGAGCGGATCAAGGAGGTGGCGGGCGCCATTCGCAACTTCAAGAACGCCCAGCTTCGGCTGATCACGACGCCCAGCTTTTCGACCGTTATTACGCCGCGGCTGATCGGCGCTTTCGCCAAACGCTGGCCGGAGGCGATGATCTCGCTGGAGGTCCAGCCGAACGACGACACGGTCGAATGGATGGTGTCGCAAAACATCGATTTCGGCATTGCCACGCCGAGCGACCACAACCCGTCGCTGATGAGCCGGCCGCTCATCAACAGCCAATCCGACTGCATCGTTCCTGCAGGGCACGCCCTGGAACGACGCAAGGAAGTCCGTCCTGCAGACCTCGCCGGCGAGAGCTTCATTTCCTACCTCCCGGATTCGGCCTTTCGCTTTCATGTCGACGAGGCATTCAAGAAGGCCGGCGTCGAGCGGCAGATGCGCTACGAGGCCCGCACCACCGATGCGATCTGCCGCCTCGTTGCGCAGGGTCTCGGCGTTTCCGTGGTGGGTTCAGTGGAGGGCGAAAGCACCTCGCTCAGTGGCTGCTCGGTCATCCCGTTCAAGCCCAGTGTTCCCTTCCAGGCGGCCTTGATGTGGTCTCAGCAGCGCACGATGTCGGCCATCGCCGAAGATTTTCTGGCGATGGTGAATGACGAGTTCAGCGTGTGAGTGCGAGTGCTGATCGGAACCTGTCCCGGGCCTCCTGGCTGTGAATGAACGCATAATCGCGCGGGTAGGGCTCCCCTGGCTCTATCTCCATCACGGCCAATTGCGGACCGGGGCGCGCCAGGAACGCGCCTAGCGATTGCCGAAAGACCTCCAGGTCGCTGAACGTCGTCGCGCCCCGATAGCCGGAGCCTTCGGCCAGCCTGGCGAAATCGACCCGGTCCTTTCCCGGGATCGGGTGGTCTCCATTGACCTCGTAGACGCCGTTCGCAAAGACGAAGTGGTGCAGGTTTTCGGGCGCCGCTTCGGCGATCGACACCAGCGATCCGAGATTCATCAGCAGACTGCCGTCGCCGTCGAACACCAGCACCCGGCGGTCGGGATTGGCAAGGGCAAGTCCGAGACCATGCGACGAGGCCTGGCCCATGGCGCCGGTGCTGACATAGTTGAGGTCGCGTGGATTGATCACCAGCCAGTCGAAGCAGGTCTGGTAAACGGCGACGACAAGCTCGTCGGTGACGTGTTCCTTGAGAATTTCAAGGGCGTGATCGCGTCTCATCATGCCTCCGGTTCGCGGCCGATCAGGAAACAGTGGGGTCGGGAGAGTCGATAGGCATCGTCGATGTGGCCGGCGATGGCATCGACGTCCTCCGGTTCCTCGATCAGGCTGTAGGAGAGCTGCATGGCATCGAGCACGGGCTCAATGATGCGCACGCCATAGGCGCCGGACTGGCTGGGCTTCAGATGCGCCTCCTTGCCCTGTAGGCCGACCATCATGCAGACCGGCAACCGGTAATCGACGCCGATCGCCCGGATGGCGTTGAGCGAATCCATCAGCCCGGTCTGCTGCATCAGCAGCAGCGAGCGGGTGCCGTTGTAGGACATCGCCGCGCAGATCGACACGCCTTCGTCTTCCTTGCAGATGCGCGTGAGCCTGAGGTCCGAATCGCCAGCGATCGGCCACAGCAGGCCGTCGCTCGTGACGATGTCCGGAACGGCAATCACCTCGCGGATGCCGGCCGCCTTGACGGCCGCGATAATCGCGCGGCCGGACGGGTGTGCGACCGCCGTATCGCCCGACACCGCAGACATGGCACTTCCCATCAGCGGTCTCCTTCCAGGAATTCGGCAATGACGGTTTCCGCCGCGTCGAGCTCGCCGCGCCGTCCGAGCGTAATGCGGATCCGGTCGGCATAGGCCGGTGCCGCGAAGCGGCGCACCGCAATGCCGCGGCGGCGCAATGTCTCAGCGGCGGCCTCGGCAGAGCGCGCGGGGTCGGGAAACCTGACCAGTATGAAGTTACCCTGGCTCGGCGTTACCTGCAGCCCCAGGGCGTTCAGCGATCGGCTGAGGCGGTCGCGATTGGCTCTGTTCTCCTCGAAAATATGCCGCGTATGTGCTTCGTCTTCGAGTGCCGCCACCGAGGCTGCCACCGTTCCGGAGCAGACCGGAAAGGTCAGGCCGATGCGGGTGACCACGTCGACCACCTCCGGTGGCCCGTACATCCAGCCCATGCGGGCACCGGCCAAGCCGAAGATCTTGGAAAAGGTACGTGTCATGACGACATTGGAAGCTTCCTCGACCAGCCGATGGCCTGGCTCGTAATCCGGTGCGTCGACATATTCCTCATAGGCGCAGTCGATGATCAGCAACACGTTTTGCGGAAGCCCAGCATGCAGACGACGGACTTCCGCGCCGCTGAGATAAGTCCCGGCCGGATTTTCCGGATTGGCCAGATAGACCATGCGGGTGCGTTCGGTCACGCCCGCCAGAAGATTGTCGACGGAAGCGGTGAAATCGTGGTCCGCCACGCCGACCGGCTCGGCATTGTTGGCGAAGGCGTAGTTCGGCGCCTTCAGGTAACCGTTGGCGCTGCGCAGCATTTCTGTGTCAGGGCCGAGATAGGCGCGGGCCAGCCGTGCCAGCAGGTCGTCGGAGCCCTGGCCGATGGCGATTCGATGCGGATCCAGCCCGAACCGGGCGGCAAGCGCCGGCGCCATGGCGGTTTCCGGATTTTCGCAGTAGCGTTCCAGTCCGAACCCGGCCGCCTGGAAGGCGGCGATGGCGCGCGGACTGGGGCCGAATGTGCTTTCATTTGAATTCAGTGCGATACTGACCGGGGGCAGGCCGTCCGCTTCTCCGGACAGCATGTGCTGTTTGATCCGGCCAATTCCCGTTTTTGGACTGAGACACGTCATGGATTGCCCCTCCTAACGGGCATCGATACATTACACAAGCATAAAAATTTTGCAATTCACTTTCAAAAATATTATGGTATGAAATGACCGCTCCGGCCGTCCGGCGGAGCGCCACACCAGCGAGCAAAGAGTATGACAGAGAACGGCGCTGCCAGTCGCATTCACCCCGATATCGACCTTGCACGGGAGGGCAAGCAGACAGGCGACCTGTTGCTGCGCAGCTCCGACAATCGTCAGCCGCTCGGCCATTATCCGGTGCCTGTCTTGACGCTGGCACGCGGTGACGGACCGACCGTCCTGTTGATATCCGGCGTCCATGGCGACGAGTTCGAGGGACCGTCGGCGCTGATGCGTCTTTTCAACAGCCTGGCGCCTGAGGATGTCACCGGACGCCTTATCATTCTTCCGGCGCTCAATACGCCTGCCGTTCAGGCGTCGAGCCGTGTGTCGCCGCTCGACGGCGTCAATATGAACCGTGTCTTTCCGGGCGATCCCAACGGTGGTCCGACAGCCATGCTGGCGCATTTCCTCGAGGAGGTGCTGATGCCGCAATGCGACGCGGCCATTGACCTCCATTCGGGCGGCAAGGCGTCGGTCTTCGCCTCCTGCGCGCTGGCGAGCGAGGATGACGATCCGGAGCATTTCGAAAAGAACCTGGCTCTGGCCAGGGCATTCGGGGCGCCGCTCATCTGGCAGTTGGGCGCCTATAACGACAACAGATCCGTCAATGCCGCCGCTACGCGTAAGCGCGTACCGATGATTGCCACCGAGCTCGGCGGCGGCGGTGGCTGCGATCCGCAGGACTCCGGCCTCGGCGAAGCCGGCGTTCGCCGCTGCCTTGCCCATCTCGGCGTGATTGCCGAGGCGCCGCTTTCGAACGCCTCGCCACGCATCGTTTCAGTGTCCTCATCCTCCCAGAGCCTGTACGCACCGGCGGCGGGCGTCTTCGACCGGCATTTTCGTGCCGGTGACGAGGTCGTCGCAGGTGCGTCGGCCGGATGGCTGCACTTCGTCGACGAACCGCAACGTCCGTCGATCGAGCTGCGGTTTCCGGAAAACGGCCTGGTGCTGGCGCATGGAGCGCGCGGCATGGTCGAACGTGGCGAGTTGCTGGCCTTTGTCGCCCGCGACGTTGCCGCGCAAGGGGGAGAGGCCGGTTGAAGACCTACGAACATCACATCCGTGGCGATTGGGCCGCGCCCGAAGCGGATGCCTGGCTGGACAGCATCGATCCTGCGACAGGCAAGGTATGGGCGCGCTTTGCCCGCGGCAATCAGGCCGACGCCGAGGCCGCGATGGTCGCGGCACAAGCGGCGTTCGAAGCCGGCCCATGGGCCTCGGCGACCGTGAAGCAACGGGCCGAATGGATCGATCGCTTCGCCGATACGCTGGAGGAGCGTTGGGAAGAACTGGTCGAGGCCGAAATCCGTGACAACGGCAAGCGCGTCACCGAGGTGCGCGGCCAGTTCGCCGGCCTCCACACCTGGTTCCGCTTTGCCGCCGATCAGGCGCTGCAGATCACGTCGCATGCCCTGGATAACGAGGTGCCCGGCGTCGAGAACCATGCGGAATACGTGCCGTTCGGCGTGGTCGTCGCCATCACGCCATGGAACTCGCCGCTGATGATAGCCGCCTGGAAAGTGGCGCCGGCGCTGGCCGCCGGCAACACCGTGGTGATCAAGCCATCCGAACACGCCTCAGCCTCGACGCTGGAGTTCGCCCGGCTCGCCGCCGATTCGGGACTGCCTGCCGGCGTTCTCAACGTCGTCACCGGCTATGGCCACGAGGTCGGAGAGCCGCTTGTCCGTCATCCGCACACCCGCAAGGTCACGTTTACCGGCTCCGATATCGGCGGCAGTCGCGTGGCGGCTGCGGCCGCCGACGGTGTTGTCCCCGTGACGCTCGAGCTCGGCGGAAAATCGCCGCAGCTGGTGTTTGCCGATGCCGATATCGACAATGCCGTCAACGGCATTCTCTCAGGCATTTTTCTTTCCAATGGTCAGACATGTGTGGCCGGTTCCCGGCTGATCGTGCAGGCCGCTATTCATGACGAACTGGTCGATCGACTGGTTGCCCGGGCCAAGACACTGGCGCCCGGCGATCCGCTCGACTCGGCGACGCAGGTCGCGCCGCTCGCAAATGCGCCGCATCTGGAAAAAGTGCTGTCGATGATCGCCGAAGCCAAGGCGGATGGCGCGGTTTGCCTGTGCGGTGGGGAACGGGCGAGTCCCGATGATCGACCGGACGGGTTTTACGTGGCGCCGACGATATTCTCCGGCGTTACGCCGGCCATGCGGCTGTGGCGCGAAGAGGTGTTCGGCCCGGTCCTGGCCGTCACGCCTTTCGAGACAGAAGAGGAGGGGCTTCGCCTCGCCAATGACAGCGATTACGGGCTGGCGGCCGGGATCTGGACGTCAGACGCCGAACGGGCCCGCCGCCTGGCTGCGCGCATTGCCGCCGGCACGGTCTACGTCAACCACTACCGCTCGGTCAGTCCGGGTTCTCCGATCGGCGGCTTCAAGCGCTCCGGCTACGGCCGTGAGCTCGGGCCCGACGCGGTGAAGGATTTTTTGCAAACACGGTCCGTCTGGGTCGGTACGGCGCCCTGCGCCGATCCGTTCCCGGCGCAGACCGGATGAACGACAGGAGGATGCATCCATGAACGAAACATTCCGGATCCCCGAGGGCAATTTCCGGGGGCACGACCAGCAGCATGTCTGGTCGAAGGAGCCCGACCCGGAACTGACCGAAGTGGGGCCGGGCACGCCCTGCGGCGAATATCTGCGCCGCTACTGGATGCCTATCGCCATGACCGATCAGATCGGCGACTTGCCCTACCGCATTCGCATTCTCGGTGAAGACCTTGTTTTGTTTCGTGAAAAAGGCGGCAAGCTCGGCCTCGTCCATCTTCACTGCGCCCACCGCAACATGTCGCTTGAGTTCGGCATTATCGAAGAGGGCGGCATCCGCTGCAGCTATCACGGCTGGAAATACGGCACCGACGGCACGGTTCTCGAGACCCCTTGCGAGCCTCCCGCGAGCCAGGTCAAGCACAAGGCCTGCCTCGGCGCCTATCCGGTCATCGAACACAAGGGGCTGGCTTTCGCCTATATGGGCCCCAAGGACACCATTCCGCCGTTTCCCGTCTTCGACACGTTCGACGAGGAGGGCGACGAGATGCTGCCCTATCTCATCAAGTCGCCCTGTAACTGGCTGCAGGTGATGGAGAACGCCTGGGATCCGTTCCACGTCGTCTATCTGCACACGCTGGCGGTGCGCAGTCAGTTCATCGACGCTTTTGCCGAACTGCCGATGATCGAGTTCTTCGAGCGGCCCTTCGGCGATTTCTACACCAACACGCGCCGTGTCGGTGACATCATCTGGCTGCGCATCCACGACAAGCTGCTGCCGAGCTTCACGCAAAATGGCGGCCATTTCCCGGTGCCCGAGGATTCGCGTTACTTCGGCCGCTGCGGCCTGTCGCGCTGGATCACGCCGATCGACGACACCAACACCATGGTGATCGCCTGGCGGCATTTCCGCGACGGCGACGACCCGCGCGGTCTGACCAACCGGGAAGAGGTGGGCTTCGGCAAGACCGATTTCTACGGTCAGGGTCCGGACCGTTCCTACGAGCAACGGCAGCGCGATCCGGGCGACTACGATGCCTGGGTCTCGCAAGGGCCGCGCAATATCCACGCCCGGGAAAACCTCTGCTTCACCGACCGCGGCGTCGCCAAGGTGCGGCGCAAGCTGCGTGCCGCCATCCGCTCCGTGCAGGAAGGCAATCCGGCGCCGCAGCCCGCGCTGATCTATGACGGCGTCATTCCCACCTATGGCGGCGACACCATGCTGCGCATCCCGCCGCAGAAAGGGCGCGACGATGGCGCCATCCTCAAGGAGGTGGCCCACAAGGTGGCCGAGATCTACATGGCCGCGGACAATCTGTCCGGTCAGGAACGGATCGACCACATCCGTCGGCAGCTCCAGGAATACGAGGCGAGCTGGTCATGACCCGCACATCCATCAATCCGGGCCGGGTCGACTGGTCCGGCGAAAATCCCGGCATCTATCTCAAGGAAGATCCGGACGGCGATTACACGGCGTTGGCGGTGTTCTTCCGGGTCGTCCTGTCGCCACACGGCCGAGGCCACGCGGCGCTGGTTTTGGGCGCCCCGGACGAGGCGCGTGGCTGGCCGGACGCTCCCAACTTCATCATGACCGACAATCAGCGGCTGATGCGCTGGATCGTCGACGGCTGGGTCAGCAAGTTTCCGACCTTTGTCGGCCGGGCCGGCCTGGACGCCATGAGCTGGCTCGACCTCGATTCGGTCGAAAAGCGCCCCGGCGACCTGAAGACGCAATACAGCGAAATCCTGCGCGGTTCCGGCGTAACGACCGAAATGGTCTGGCGCGACCTGGGCGAGCCGCTGCCGGTCGAGGTGACGAAGGAAAATTCGGCAACCAAGGAACACGAAATGTACTCGGTCTTCCTCGAAGCCGCGGACGCGAGCATCGTCGTCAACGGCACGCCGCTCAAGGGATCCGTTCGGGACCGGTTGTTTTTCGGCCGCACCATGAGCACCGCCTTCCTGGCGTTTTCGGAGACCTGGGTAACGCCGCCGGCCGAGGGAGGGAACTGATGCCGCTATCCGAACCGATCACGCCAGGCCGGGTCGACTGGACCGGCGAAAACCCCGGCATCCTGCTGAAGAACGAAGACGACGGCTTTGCCGCCATGGCGCTGTTCTTCCGCGTCGCTTGGTCGCCAGCCGGCCAGGGGCAGGTGCTCTTGCTCTACGGCCGCCCGCAGGAGCAGGAGGGAATCGAAGAAGCGCCGAATGTGCTGATGAGCGACAATCCCGAACTGGCGGAGTTCCTCAAGGAAAATTTCATCGGCAAGCTGGGTGCATTCCGCGACGCACCGGCATTCGCCGATCTGCCGCACGTGCTGGCCCAGAGCGTCCGTGCCGGCGGCGATCCGATGAGCCATCGCTACACCGAAACGGTTTCGGGCGAGGGGCTCACCGTCGAACTCGTCTGGGAGGACCTGGAAGATCCGTTGGCGCTGGAACTGACGCCGGACCAGGTCGGCACCGGCGAGCACACCATGTTCACCCTTCTGGTACCGGCGCGCCAGGCGCAGATCCTGGTCAACGGCAAGGCGCTTCCGGGCAAGATCGGCAAGCGCGTCCAGGCCGGAAAGGAGACGACGACCGCGTTTCTCTATTTCTCCGAGACCTGGGTCATTCCGCCCGAGGCATCCTGATGGCGAGCGAAAAGCTTCATCCGGCCGACCAACTCGCCTATGACCGCATGGTGGTGACCCAGCCGGTCTGGAACCGGTTCGACACCGCCTCGGACGCGCTGGGACTTGCGGAAAACGTGCTGCTGCATGCCGGTCCCGCCTTCCGTTCGGTCGATGCCGTCAGCGCTCCGATCCTCAACTCCGCCTGCGTGGCGGCGGTCTATGAGGGACTGGCGAGGGATTTCGACACGGCGGAAGCCATGATCGTCGCCGGCGAAATCGAATTGAAGCCGGCGCAGGATCACGGTGTCGTGACGCCGCTCGCCGCCGTCGTCAGCGCCTCGATGCCGCTGCACGGCGTCTATGACGCGCATCGCGGCCAGGTCCGGGTCTTCGCGCCGATCAATGGCGGCTCGCGACCGTCGCTGCGTCTCGGTCTGCGATCTGAGGCGGTGCTGGAGCACATTCGCTGGCTGAACGGGCCTTTCCGCGACGTGCTGCAAATGGGGCTTGCCGAGGGCATGGCGCTCATTCCGCTGGCGGTCATCGGCCTTGCCAATGGCGACGACTGCCACGGTCGCACCATCCATTCGACCAGGGCGCTGATCGCCGAGCTGGAGGAACGCACGCCCGGCGGCATCACCCATGAAGCGGCGCGCGAATTCATGGCGTCCTCGCCGAGCCTGTTCCTCAATCTGTGGATGGCGGCGACCAAATGCCTGATGACGCTTGCCGCCGGCATCGACGGGTCGAGCCTGATCACCGCGGCGGGCGGCAACGGGGTCGAAACGGCGATCCAGATCGCCGGCCTGCCGGGACGCTGGTTCACGACGCCGGCCGATCCGCCGAAGGGCAAGTTTGACATCAACCTGCCGCCGGAGAGGGCGCTCGGCGCCATCGGCGACAGCGCGGTGGTGGAAGCCTTCGGGCTCGGCGCCATGGCGATTAACCTGTCGCCGGAACAGCACAAGGGCCTCGACAGCTATCTGCCCGAGGACAGCGAGGCGCGCATCACCGGACTGTCGATCGGCAGCCATCCCTATTTCCGGGCGCTTGATGTCCAGCTCGGACTGACCGCGCGTTCGGTCGTCGCGATGAACAAGGGGCCGATGGTCGGTCTCGGCATTCTCGACCGCGAGGGCAGGGAGGGCCGGCTGGGGGGCGGCATCTACGACATGCCGGTCGCACCGTTTGCCGAAGCGGTGACGGCACTGGAGGCCGGCGCGTAGATGACGATTGCTCACAATGTACCGGGTGCCGCGGCGGTCGCCCGCGCCATCCGCAGCGGCGAAACCACGGCCGAAGCCGTCATGCAGGATTGCCTGGCCCGCGTTAAGGAGCGGGAGCCGGAGATTGGCGCTTTCGTCCACCTGGACGAGGATGCCGCGTTGTCGGCCGCTCGCGCAGCCGACGAGCGAAAAGCCGTTGGCCCGCTGCATGGCGTTCCCTTCGCCATCAAGGACATCATCGACACGGTCGATTTTCCGACCGGCTGGGGCTCGCCGATCTATGAAGGTCATCGGCCGCCGCGCAACGCCGCCTGTGTCGAGCTGTTCCTGCGCGCCGGCGCCGTGCCGGTCGGCAAGACCGTGACGACCGAGTTCGCCTATTTCAAACCCGGCAAGACCGCCAACCCGCACAACACGGCGCACACGCCGGGCGGTTCGTCCAGCGGCTCCGCGGCGGCCGTGGCAGACGGCATGGTGCCGCTGGCCTTCGGCTCGCAGACGGCAGCATCGCTGATCCGGCCGGCCGCCTATTGCGGTGTTGTCGGCTACAAGGGCAGCCTCGGCGCCTTCGATCTGCAGGGCGTCATGGGACTGTCGCCGAGCCTCGATAGTCTCGGCCTGCTGGCGCGCAACGTCGAGGATCTGACGTTGGCGCGCTCGGTACTGTGCGGCAGTGCGCCGGAACCACCATCCGATTTCGACGAGACGCCGCCGCGCATCGCGCTGATGCGCGGGCCGCATTGGCAGGACGGCTCCATCGAAATGCGTGACGTCTGCCAGCGCGCCATCGACCGCTTCGCGGCCCGCGGTGCCGATGTCGGCGAACTGACCCATCCGGATGTCTTCGGCCGCCTGACCGGCCACCACGTCACCGTCATGGCCTTCGAGACGGCGCGGGCGCGGATTTTCGAATATGAGCGTCATCGCGGGCAGTTGAGTTCCCAGTTCACGGATCTGATGGAGAGCGGTGCCAGTGTCTCACGCGATGACTATGTTGCAGCGCTGCAAGACCGGGACCGGGCGACGCGCATTCTCGAAACGCTGTTCCAGGATGTCGACGTGATCCTGGCGCCGGCAGCACCCGGCGAAGCGCCGGCGGGACTGGAAGCAACCGGCGATCCGCTGTTCAGCCGCGCCTGGAACCTGCTTCAGGTCCCCTGCGTGTCCGTCCCGGCCGGCAGCGGTCCCAATGGCCTGCCGCTCGCCGTCCAGGCCATCGGCCGCTTCGGCGACGACGACCGTTTGCTGGCTGCGGCCGCGTGGATGCACCGCCAATTGGCCGATTTCTGACCACCGCCATCTGGAGACCCGACCACCGTGCCGCAGATTACTTACATCGAAGACGACGGAACCGCCCACACGATCGACGTGGAAAACGGATCGTCCGTCATGCAGGGCGCCCGCAACAACGACATTCCCGGCATTGAAGCCGATTGCGGCGGCGCATGCGCCTGTGCCACCTGCCATGTCTATGTCGAGCCTGACTGGCTTGCCCGGTTGCCTGGCCGCGACGTGATGGAAGAGGACATGCTGGATTTTGCCGCCGACCCCGACCCGGACCGGTCGCGGCTGTCCTGCCAGATCAAGGTGACAGACGCGCTGGACGGGCTGGTGGTGCGCATGCCGCGCTGCCAGGGCTGATGCACGCCGCAAATCAGGTGGAATTTTCGGTGCCGTGCCACCGTCGAGCCCGCAGGGCGCGGGGCGATAATCCGAACCGCTCTCTGATTCTGCGGGAAAAATGGTTGGGGGTCTTGAAGCCGGTCTGGTAGGCGATCTGGCTTATCCTCAGCCCTGTGTGTTGCAGCAGGAAAGCACCCTGACGGGTGCGCAGGCGCCAAAGGCAGTCCAGCGGATTTTCGCCATAGGCCTCCCGGTACAGACGGTTGAGATGTTGCGGCGACAGGCCTGACAGGCTGGCCAGATCCGCCATGGTCAGCGGCTTGTCGATGTTCCGTTCGATGTGACGGTGGACCAGTTCGACTTGCGGTATCGGCTGTTTTTGCGACTCGTTTGTGCGTTTGCGGCTGAAGAACTCCTCGAACAGTGCGAGTGCAAGCGCGTTGGAAAATGCCGGTGCGTCATCGTCCCGGTGGATCGGTATTTCTGTCCCCATTTTCATCAGCGCAACGGCGGTGTCCGAGGGCGGCAGGATGCCGGCATAGGCGCTGACCGCCCGCACCGCCTCGATCGTCAGCCCGGGACCTGTGCACTGACACCAGGCGACATGGCACATCTCGTCGGACCCGTAGCGATATTCCAGCCTGCTCCTTGACGCCATGAAGGCGAAATGAGGAGCGACAAAATCAACGCGTGCGCCATCGACCAGGATCTCCACGCGTCCGGTCCGCAGAAAGATGATCTCCATCTGCGGCCCGAGCAGCGGGCCGAAGCGGCTTCCATGCTCATAGTTGTATTCTCCGAACACAAAGTCGGCGCCTGATCCGAGTATCTTCAAAAGAGACATTTATTGAGTTCCCGCTGAAACCGATGGTGCGTCCATGAAGAAGGCGGATTCGGCCTAGATTCCCTTGTTCGCTGCAGTGCAACGACCAGATCGTTCGCTTCAAATTCTAGCATATTTGGCATGGCCAAGTTCATTTCAGATATGTTTTGTTGTTCTGGATACATGTTTTCCGTTGCCAGGATCAACCGTGTTGCCAATGCTGAGAGAAGCCGAAAAGGAGACCTCGCCAGTGAACATTCGAGAGCTGATCCGCGCCGGTCACGGCGACATCAAAGCCGACCTGGTGATCACCAACGGACAGCTGATCAATGTTGCCTCGTCCGAAATCTATCCGGCCGAAGTTGCCGTCAAGAACGGCCACGTCGTCGCCATCGGCGATGTCGAGCACTGCAAGGGACCGCAAACGCGTTTTCATGACGCCGAAGGCCGCTACCTGGCGCCAGGGCTGATCGACGGGCATCTGCATGTCGAGTGCTCCAAACTCTCGGTGACCAGCTTCGCCAGACTGGTCGTCCCCTACGGTACGACCTCCATCGTTTCGGGGCTCGATCAGATCCTTGTCGTGTGCGGCCTGGAGGGCGTTCGCCATTTTCTCGACGAGGCGAATGCCGGTCCGATGACCATTCACTGGGGCGCGCCCTGCAAAACCCCGTACACCATGCCGACGAGCACGGTGGGCCATTATTTCGGCCCGGACGATCACCGCGCGACCCACGACTGGCCCGAATGCATCGGCATTTGGGAAACCGTTCGCGAATTCATCCAGGAAGAAGACGACAAGGTGATCGAGGCGTTGGAGATCGCCGCCGAGAACAAACTGCCGGTCTTCGGCTGCGCGCCCATGTGCCGGGGCCACAAGCTTGCCGGCTACGCCAGCGCCGGCATCCGCCTGGATCACGAAAGCTACGAGGTCGAGGAAGCGCTCGAGAAGCTGCGCAACGGCGTGTTCGTCATTATCCGCGAGAGTTCCATCAGCCATTTCCTCGAGGAGAACATCCAGCTCGCCACCCGGCTGACGCCCAAGGCTGCGCACCGCATCAGCTTCTGCACCGACGATGTCGTGGCAACGGACGTGCTCAGGCGCGGCCATGTCGACAACATGGTGCGCATGGCGATCCGCGAAGGGGTCGACCCCATGGAAGCCATCCAGATGGCGACCATCAACAGCGCGGTCGCCTATCGCATCGACCACAAGGTCGGTCTGATCGCACCGGGCCGGCAGGCGGACATCGTGCTGGTCGACAATCCCGAGAACTTCAACGTCGAGCAGGTCATCGCCAAAGGCGAGCTCGTGGCGCAGTCCGGTGAAATGGTCGCGGAACTGACCCCGCCCGCCCGCCCGTCATTTTTGACGGAGACGATGAACGTCTCGAAGGTTAGTCCCGGCGATTTCGAGGTCCGTGCGAATTCAGGCGAGGTCAAGGTCCTGGCAATGAACATGTCGCGCGACGTACCCTTTGTTCGCAACCGTCGCGATGCCGTCCTGCGGGTCATGGACGGAATCGTGGCACCCGATGTGAGCCAGGACATTCTCTATGTCGCAGTGATCGAACGCTACGGAAAGACCAGCAACAAGCCGGTCGCCTTCGTTTCCGGTTTCGGGCTGAAACGCGGTGCCATGGCGACCTCGACGGCTCCGGACGACA
Organism: Rhizobiaceae bacterium; assembly: GCA_963921345.3. Classification (GTDB taxonomy): domain Bacteria; phylum Pseudomonadota; class Alphaproteobacteria; order Rhizobiales; family Rhizobiaceae; genus Hoeflea_A. The sequence goes on from CAWUFE020000007.1 coordinate 162,235, forward strand.
ACAACATCGTCTGCATCGGAACCAATCCGGACGACATGGCGGCGGCCGTCAACTGGATCATTGAAAGGGGCGGCGGGCAAGCCTTTGCCGAGGACGGGCAGGTTACGGTCGGCCTGGAGCTACCGATCGGCGGGATCGTGTCGGACATCGATCCGGTCGACATGGCACGCCACGAAGACGCGCTGGATGCCGCTGCCCGTGCCGCCGGATGCACGCTCGACTGGCCGTTCATGAACATGTTCGTCCTGTCGATCACGGCGATCCCCGAATACGCTATCACCGATCTCGGCGCTGTCGATTGCGTCGCCCTGGAAACCTTCGATCCGGTTCTGGAAGAGGTGTGAGCCATGGCTGTGAGCTTTCCGGAAAATTCCGATTACGACCGCGAGACCTGGGCGGTTCTGTCCGGCTTCTGGCATCCCGTTGCCCGTATCGAAGAGATCGGAGAAAAGCCGGTCGGCGCAAGACTGCTCGACGTTCCTCTCGTTCTCTACAACACCGGGGGCGGCATCGTCGTTTCGACCGATATCTGCCCGCATCGCGGTGCGCGCCTGTCCTCAGGCTGGGTCAGGAACGATCGCCTGGTGTGCCCCTATCACGGGCTGGAATTCGACGGCACGGGGCAGTGCGTCCGGGTGCCCGCATCGGAGCCACAACTCGACAATTGCCAGGCCATTCACCTTGACACCGTCAAGTGGTGCGAGCGCTACGGCATCGTCTGGGTCTGCCTGAGCGAAGAGCCGGTGCGAGCTCTGCCGGAGTGGCCGGGGCTCGAGAACGACGACATTCAGGTGATCCCCATGGACGGCGCCCTCTGGGAAGCTTCGCCCGGCCGCCATGCCGAGAATTTCAACGATGTCGCGCACCTTTCGTTCATTCACGCCGGGACCTTCGGCAATCCCGACGATCCGCTGGTGGAACGCTACAAGGTCGAAAGAACCGATGTCGGTCTCGATCGGACATTCACCTACAACCAGGTGGACCGGGACACGTTCAACGATGATACCGGCACGGTGACGCCGATGACCTACGCATATCGCTACACCTATCCGTTCTCGTCGGAACTGGTCATCAGCAGTCCCGACGGGCGCGATCTGTTCATCTACGACTGCATCTGCCCAGTGGGACCGACCCGGTCTCTGATCTTCATCACCCTGTCGAGAAACTACGACAAGGATCAGCCGGTCCAGGACATGATCGACTTCCAGGCGGCCGTCAACGCCGAGGACAAATGGGTGGTCGAAAGCCAGCTGCCCAAGCTCGTTCCGTTGGATCCGCGAAAGGAAAAACACATTGCCGCCGACGCCTGGTCGATGGAGTTCCGTTCGGGCTTCGTCAAGCTGGGCCTTGATCGTTCGGCCGGCCTTTAAGCAGGAGGAAATGCGATGAGACACCTGAAAACCCTCGGCCTCGGGGTCGCCATTCTGTTGGCTGCCGGCGGGACGGCTCTTGCGGAGGCACCGACCAAACTCGGCATCGGTTTCATTTTGTCCACCGGGCCGGAGGCCGCATGGGACGCGACGCTGCTGCGCGATGCCGAGACCGTTGTCGGCGAGGCGCCGCACGGGCTCGACATTTCCTTCAAGAACATCAACGGCGTCTGGGGCGAAAAAGCGGGAGACGCGATGGACCTGCTGGCCAAGTCCGGCAAGTACCAGATCATTTGGGCGCACAGCAGCTATTCGGATCAGGTCAAGGAGTTGCAGGCGAAGTATCCCGACATCCTCTTCGTCGTCGTCGGATCCGGCAACGAGGGTCTGGGCGGCAACGCCTACTGGGTCTACAAACGGGTCCACGAGCCGTCCTACCTTCTCGGCGTCATGGCCGGCCGGCTGACCGAAAGCGATGTCGTCGGAGTCGTCGGCCAGTTCCCCTCCGAAGACGTCAACGACCAGATCAACAGCTTTTTCGCCGGTGCCAAGTCGGTCAATCCGGACATCAGGCAGAAGGTCGCCTTCATCGAAAGCTGGTTCGATCCGGCCAAGGCCGAACAGTTCACCAACGCCCAGATCGCCGCCGGTGCGGATATGACGTTCCAGTTGGTGGAGAGCTTCGAGACCTGCGAAAAGGCCCAGATCAAGTGCTTCGGCAACTATGTGGATCATGGCGCGACGTCGCCGCAAAGCGTCGTGGCGAGCGCCACGATCTCCTGGATGCCGGACCTCAAATGGGTGATCGACGAGTGGTACGATCACGCCGCCAACGGCACCGCTTATGACGGCAATGCCCAGGAACGCTGGTTCTCGATGGCCGACGGCGGCTCCTCGCTGTCGGGCTACAACGCCTACGCGGATCGTTTGCCCGAGGCGCTGAAGACCGAAATCGCGGATCTGGCCGGGAAGATCGCTTCCGGCAAACTGGTCATCCCCGTGGATCTGTCCGTGCCGACATCCGACTGACGTCCCCGGAGCGGCTGCGAGGCCGCTCCGCCGACACGACAGGTTCTTCGTTGACGATGGCACTTCTGGAAACCCGCGGACTGAGCAAAAGCTTCGGTTCCGTCCACGCCAATCGCGATATCAGCTTCGCGGTCGACGCAGGCGAACTGGTCTGCCTGTTCGGCGAGAACGGTGCCGGAAAATCCACCCTGTCGTCCTGCCTGTCCGGCCTGTTTCCGCCGGACAGCGGCGCCATCCTGTACAAAGGAGATCGGATAAAGCTGAGGTCGGCGGCCGAAGCCATCCGCATGGGGATCGGACTGGTGCACCAGCATTTCGTGCTGGTGCCCGATTTCACGGTGCTGGAGAACATCATTATCGGCTCGCAGAACCGCATCGTCATCCGCTACGACGAGGCCGAAGCCCGACTGCGGGCCCTGTGCGAGACGTACGACATCGATGTCGACCCGAATGCCCGGGTGGGCGATCTGACGGTCGGCGAGCAGCAATGGGTCGAACTGCTCAAGGCGCTTTACTTCGATGCCGAGGTTCTGATCCTCGACGAGCCAACGGCGACCCTGGATCTGGAAAACTCGAAAAAACTGTTCCGCATCATCGGGCAACTGAAGGCCGACGGCGTCGGATTGATCCTGATTACCCACAAGCTGGACGAGGTGATGCAATCGGACCGCGTCGTCGTTCTGCGCCAGGGCCGCGTTACCGGTGAACGCATCACGGCCGAAACCTCGGCGGAAGAATTGACCGGGCTGATGGTCGGTCGCGAGGTGGAGGCGCGGGTCCGGCAGGGCGGGGTGCAGGGAGAACCGCGCCTGCGGCTTGAAAAGCTCACGGTCGCCGGAAGCGGCCAGAGGCCCGATCTCTCCGAAATATCGCTGACGGTCCGGGCCGGCGAGATATTCGGCATCGCCGGGGTCGCCGGCAACGGCCAGAACCCCCTGATGGAAGCGATCGCCGGCGTCCGGCGTCCGATCACCGGAAAGATCGTGCTCGATGGTGCGGACATCGGCGCATTGGGCGTCCATGAGGTGATGACACAGGGATTGGGCCACATCCCGGAGGACCGCTTCCTGGAGGGGTTGGTGCCGGAATTCTCGATCGCCGAGAACCTGATCCTCGGCAACCAGCGGGATGGTTTCAGCAGGGGCGGGCTCCTCGACAGGACCCGGATCAACGACCGCGCGGATTCCGACATTGCCGAATTTCAGATTGCAGCGCCCTCGCGCGACACGGCGGCACGCAATCTGTCGGGTGGCAATGCCCAGCGCATCATTCTGGCGCGCGAGCTTCGGCTGGCGACCCGCGTGCTGCTGGCCAATCAGCCGACGCGGGGGCTCGATGTCGGGGTGATCGAATATATTCACCGGCGCATCCTGGAAAAACGGGCCGACGGTGTGGCGGTGCTGCTGGCGTCCACCGAGCTGGAAGACCTGCTCAACCTGTGTGACCGGATCGGCGTGATGTTTCAGGGCCGGTTGATGGGAGTGGTCGAGACGGCGAGGACGACGCTCGAGGAAATCGGCCTGCTCATGGCCGGCCGCCGGCCGGAGGCGACCGCATGATCGCGATCGAACGAAGACCCTCAGCCGGCTTGGCCGCACTCGCGCTGGCCTATGTTATCGCGCTGGTGCTCGGTTTCGCCGTCTCCGCGCTTCTCATTCTGGCCAGCGGGGCGGATGTCGGTGAGGGTTTCGGAGCGCTCTACGAAGGCGCCTTCGGCAGCACGGAGGCGATATTGCAGAGCCTGGTCGCCGCGACGCCGCTGATGTTCACCGGTCTGGCGACCGTCATCGCCTTCCGGGCACAGATCTGGAGCATCGGGCAGGAGGGGCAGATGTTCGCCGGCGCGATGACCGGCTACTGGGCCAGCCTCTATCTCGGCTGGTCGCCGGCGGCCGTGGCCATACCGTTGATCATCCTGGCCGCCGTCTGCGGCGGCGGCCTGCTTGCGGTTTTGTGCGGCTGGCTCAAAACACGCTTTCAGGTCAACGAGATCATCTCGACGGTGATGATGAACTACATCGTCATCTACATCCTCTCCTACCTGCTGGCGGGAGGGCCTTGGACCGAAGCCGGCACCACGGCCTATCACCAGACACCGGTTCTGGCCGACGCGTTTCAATTGCCGCTGCTGACGACCGTCGCCAAACTCCACATCGGCCTGCCGATCGCGCTGGCGGCAGCCTTCGCCTGCCACATGATCATCACAAGAACGCCGCTGGGATTCGAACTCCGCGCTCTCGGATTCAATCCGACGGCGCTTCGCTTCAAGGGCACGAATGTAAGCCGAACGGTCCTGCTGGTCATGCTCATCAGCGGAGGGCTGGCGGCGCTGGCGGGCGTCTCGGAGATATTCGGGGTCAATTACCGACTGCGCGGCGACGTCATGGCGGGTCTCGGTTACACCGGCATCATCGTCGGGATGATCGGCGGCCTCACGCCCGTCGGCGCGATCATCGCTGCCATCCTGTTCGGGGCTCTGGCCAACGGGTCGCTCTATATGAGCGTTCTGTCCGACATCCCGCCGGCGCTGGTGCCGGCCATGCAGGGAATTCTGCTGCTGTTTTTCCTCTGCGCATCGGTTCTGGTGCGGTATCGTGTCCGGATCATGAGGGTGGCCCATGGCTGATTTGCTCACCCCGGTCATCCTGATATCGATCCTGTCAGCGGCGATGGGTGCGGCAACGGTCATTCTCCTGTCGGCGCTCGGTGAACTGGTGACCGAGCGTTCCGGCATCTGGAACATGGGCGTCGAGGGAACCATGCTGACTGGTTGCCTGATTGCCTATCTGGTGATGGCGTCGACCGGCTCCCCGGGTTTTGCGGCGGCGCTCGCCATCCTTTCGGGTCTGGTGGTGGGACTGCTGATCGCCTTCATGACGGTCACCCTGCGGGTCGATCACTTCGTCACCGGTCTCGGCTTCAATCTGCTGGCGGGCGGCCTGACGCTGTTCTGGTTTCGCAGCTATGTGGGCGGCGGCAAGCCGCCGACCTACGACACGATCGACACGCTGCCGATTCCGTATCTTTCGGAATTGCCGGTGATCGGAGAGGTCCTGTTCGATCAGCACTTGCTGACCTACCTGGCCTTTGCCCTGGTGCCGCTCATCGCCTTCTTTCTGCGTTCCACGACGCCGGGGCTGGAGATCCGCGCCGCCGGGGAAAATCCCAAATTCCTCGACGCCAAGGGTCTTTCGGTAACTTCCAGGCAATATTCGGCGGTGCTGTTCGGCTCCGGCATGACGGCTCTCGGCGGCGCTTTCCTGATGCTGGCCTTTGCCGATCAGTTCCGGCCCGACATTTCCGGCGGGCGGGGGTGGCTGGCCATCGTTGCCGTCATCGCCGGCAACTGGCGACCGCTGCGCACGACCCTTGCAGTGCTGATCTTCGCCATACTTGATTCCGTTGCCGTGCACGCGCAAGGTGTCGGCGTCGATGTGCCGTATCAGTTTTTCCTCCTGTTGCCCTACGCGATGTCGCTGGTCCTGCTGGTGGTGATCCGCACCCGATCCGGCCAGCCGCTAAAACTCGGCGTGCCCTATCTGCGCCATTGAGAAAACGGAGTTTCCCATGAACCTGCCCACCTGGAACGAAAGCGCCGCGCGGCTGATCGACGTGGCGATGGGGCGGACGCCGGCCGAGCTGATCGTTCGCGGCGGCAGATGGGTCAATGTCTATTCCGGCGAGATCATCGACGCCACCGACATCGCCGTGACCGCCGGGCGCATCGCCTATGTCGGCCCGAACGCCGCCCATGCGATCGGCGACGATACGCGGGTGATCGAAGCCGACGGACGCTACCTCGTGCCGGGCCTGTGCGACGGGCACATGCATGTCGAAAGCGGCATGGTCACGGTGACGGAATTCGCCCGGGCCGTCATCCCGCACGGCACGACCACCATGTTCATCGATCCGCATGAGATCGCCAATGTGCTGGGGCTTGCCGGTGTCCGGTTGATGCATGACGAGGCCGCCGGCCTGCCGATCAACGTGCTGGTGCAGGTGCCGAGCTGCGTGCCGTCGGCGCCGGGGCTGGAAAATGCCGGTGCCGAGATCTCCGTCGACGATGTTGTCGAGGCGCTGTCCTGGCCGCACACCTGCGGGCTCGGCGAGATGATGAACTTTCCGGGCGTCGCCATGAACGATCCGAAAATGCTGGGCGAAATCGCCGCCACCCAGGCCGCCGGCAAGACGGTCGGTGGACACTTCGCCTCGCCGGAACTGGATCTGATGTTCCATGGCTACGTCGCCGGCGGGCCGGCCGACGACCACGAGGGAACGCGCAAGGAGGATGCGGTTGCCCGGGTGCGTCAGGGCATGCGCGCCATGCTGCGGCTGGGCTCCGCCTGGTACGACGTCGCCGCCCAGATCAAGGCGGTGACCGAAGACGGGCTCGACCCGCGCAATTTCATTCTGTGCACCGACGACAGCCATTCCGGCACGCTGGTCAATGAAGGCCACATGAACCGCGTCGTCCGCCACGCCATCGAACAGGGGCTGAAGCCGGTCACCGCGATCCAGATGGCGACGCTCAACACCGCCCAGCATTTCGGCATGGAGCGGGAGTTCGGTTCCATTGCGCCCGGACGCCGTGCCGACATCATTCTCACCTCCGATCTGGCAACGCTGCCGATCGACATGGTGATCTCCCGCGGAGAGACCTTGGCCGAAGCCGGAGCCCTGACGGCCGATATCGCGCAGGCCGAGTATCCCGACTTCGCCAAGAACACGGTAAATCTCGGTCGACCGCTGGCGGCCGTCGATTTCGACATCGCCGCGCCGGAGGGCGCCAACAGCGTGTGCGCCCGGGTGATCGGGGTGATCGAGAACCAGGCGCCGACGAAAGCACTGGAAGCCGATCTGCCGGTGAGCGACGGCATCGTCCAGATGGACGGACCGAACGACGTTTGCCAGATTGCGCTGGTGGAGCGGCACCGCGGCACCGGCGACGTCGTCAACGGTTTCGTCTCCGGTTTCGGCTACGACAAGCCATGTGCCGTTGCGTCGACGGTGGCCCATGACAGCCACCACATGATCGTCATCGGCACGTCCAAGGACGACATGGCGCTCGCCGCCAACCATCTGGGCAAGGTCGGAGGCGGCATTACGGTATTTTCTGAGGGCCGGGAACTGGCGACGGTCGAACTGCCGATCGCCGGCCTGATGTCGGACGAGCGCTCGGAGATCGTCGCCGACAAGGCCGCGGCCATGGTGGCCGCCATGGAAGCCTGCGGCTGCCGGCTCAACAATGCCTACATGCAGCACTCGCTTTTGGCGCTGGTGGTGATCCCCGAACTGCGCATCTCCGATCTTGGCCTCGTCGACGTGACCAAGTTCGAAAAGACCGACCTGTTCGTCTGACATTCAGCCGATCACGCCCATCGCGTCGATCTCGACCAGGAAATCGGGGTCGGCAAGCCCGCTTACGGTGACGCCGGTGCTGCAATGGTGCACGCCCTCGAACCACTCGTTGATCGCCGCATAGACCGCCGGGCGGTAGGAAATGTCGGTGACGTAGACGGTCAGCTTGCAAACATCATTCAGCGTGCCGCCGGCCTCTTCCATGAATTGCTTGATGTTGCGGCAGGCCTGATGGGCCTGGGCGCCCGCATCGTCCTTGCCGATCAGATTGCCGTCGAGGTCGACCCCCACCTGGCCCTGCATGAACACGAAGTCGCCGCTCGCCCGGATCGCCTTGGAGTAGATGGCCTTGGCGTGATAGCGGGTCTCATAGGTGTGGATGTGCTGCTTGGGCATGATCGCGGTCTCCTCGGTCGGGAAGCGGGTAGTTCGGGACGGGAATTTCGGGTTGGCGGACGCCACCCTGATACCTCGATTCAAGGTTCCGCCAGTCGACCCGAATCGTCAAGCCTGACGCAGTTCGATTACCTCTGACATCATTGTTTTGCACCGGTATTGCGGGCATAACGGGCGGAACTGAGAGGAGGAGCCCGAGATGATCGACGTCGACGCGCTCAATCAGCACGGCACGCCGTTTGGACGGCTGCTCGGCATGCGCATTGTTTCCGCGACGCCCGACAGGATTGAGGCGGAACTCCCGGTAACGAAGGAGCTCTGCACGATCCCCGACGTTCTGCACGGAGGTGCGATCATGGCGTTCGCCGACAATCTCGGCGCCGTGGCGACATTTCTCAATATGCCGGATGACGCCAGCACCACGACGATCGAAAGCAAGACCAACTTCCTGCGGCCGATCCCGATCGGAACGGCCGCCAAGGCCATCTGCACGCCGGTTCACAAAGGGCGGAGAACCATGGTCTGGCGCACCGACATCTTCGCCTCGGAAGACAAGTTGGCAGCAACGGTCACGCAGACCCAGATGGTCTTGCCGAAAGCGTAATCCGGCTCAGCCCAGCACTTCCTTCACCGCGCCGGCGGTCTTGTCGACAATGATGTCCGCTTCCCGTCGTGTGAGGCAAAGCGGCGGCGCGAATCCGAGGATGTCGCCTTGCGGCATGGCCCGGGCGATGACGCCGCGACTGAGCAGCGCAGCCGCGACCGACGGCCCGATTTTCCGATCCGGGTCGAAAAACCGGCGCTCCGCCCTGTCCTCGACGAATTCGACGGCGCACAGCATGCCTTCGCCGCGGACGTCACCGACATGGGGATGGTCCGACAGGACCTCGCGCATAAGCGTGTTGAGATAGGCCCCGGTCGCGCCGGCGTTTTCGACCAGCTGTAGCCGATCGATAAGATCGAGATTGGCGATACCGGCGGCGGTGCCGATCGGATGAGCCGAATAGGTCCAGCCATGGCCGATCGGTCCGTTGTCGTCGCTGCCCTGTTCCAGCACTTGCCAGACCCGGTCCGATACGATGGATCCGGAGAGCGGCGCGTAGGCCGACGTCAGACCCTTGGCGACCGTCACGATGTCCGGTTCGATACCATAGTGAACGGAGCCGAACATGCTGCCGAGGCGTCCGAACCCGGTGACGACTTCGTCCGCGATCAGCAGGATGTTGTACTCCTTCAGGACAGTCTGGATGGCATTCCAATAGCCGTCCAGCGGCGGGACAATCCCGCCGGTGCCGAGCACCGGTTCGCCGATGAAGGCGGCAATTGTCTCCGGACCTTCGGTCTCGATCAGCGCCCGCAAGGCGTCGGCGCAGTGATCGACGAACTCCGGTTCCGACATCGACAGGTCGGCGCGCCGGAAATAGTACGGCGCTTCGGTGTGCAGGACCTGAGCTAATGGCAAGTCGAATTTCTTGTGGAACAGCTCGAGCCCCGTCAGCGAGCCGGTCATCAGGCCAGAGCCATGGTAGCCGCGCCAGCGGGAGATGATCTTTTTCTTCTCCGGCCGGCCGAGGATGTTGTTGTAGTACCAGACTAGCTTGATGTTGGTCTCGTTGGCGTCCGATCCGGACAGGCCGAAATAGACGCGGTTCAGATGCGCCGGCGCCCGCTCGGCGATCATCCGTGCGAGCGTGACCGACGCCTCGGTGCCGTGGCCGACATAGGCGTGATAGTAGGCGAGTTCCCGTGCCTGGTCGGCGATGGCGTCGGCGATTTCTTCCCGGCCGTAACCGACGTTCACGCAGTAGAGGCCGGCAAAGGCGTCGAGCAATTCCGTGCCGTCGCGGTCACGGATATAGACGCCGTCACCACCGGTCACGATGCGGTTCGCAGCCTCGCCGCGAGCGAACTGTCCGAGATGAGTCGAGGGGTGAAAGAAATGGTCGCGGTCCCACTGACCGAGCTGATCGTTGTTCAACATCTGTCTTTTCCTTGTGATTGCGTTCAGGCCCAGTCCCGGCACACATATTTGACGTCGGTGAAGGCCTCGAGGCCGAGCCGCGATCCCTCGCGCGCCAGGCCGGACTGCTTCATGCCGCCGAAGGGGATCGGAGCGCCGGTAACCTTGGTCCGGTTGACGGCCACCATGCCGAATTGAAGGGCCCGGCTGGCGCGGTAGATCCGCCGCGGATCGCTGGTGTGCAGATAGGCGACAAGCCCGTATTCCGTGTCGTTGGCGCGCTGCAGCACGTCCTCTTCGTCGTCGAACGGGGCGATTGCAGCGACCGGTCCGAAGGTCTCCTCGTGCATGATCAGCGCGTCGGCCGGAACGTCCGCAAGCACCGTCGGCTGGAAGAACAGGGGTCCGCAGTCCGCGCGGCGGCCGCCAGTCAGAACGCGTGCGCCGAGAGCGACGGCGTCGCTGACATGTTCCTCCTGCTTGGCGACGGCTTTCTCGTTCATGAGCGGGCCGATATCCGGATCCTGCTGCCCGGGGCCGATCGTCAGGCCCGCCGTCGCCTCGGCAAACCGGGCGCAGAAATCAGCATAGACCGGGCGTTCGACAAAAAACCGGTTGGCACCGAGGCAGTCCTGGCCGGAAGTGGCGAACTTGGCCTTGATGGCTTCGTCGACAGCGCGGTCGAGGTCGACATCGGCGAAAACAATAAACGGTGCGTGGCCGCCCAGTTCCAGGACCAGACGTTTGACCGTACCGGCGGCTCGGGCATAGAGCAGCTTGCCGATATCGGTCGATCCGGTAAACGAAACGGCCCGAACGCGGGGATCGGACATCCAGGGCTCGACGACCGTGGAAGCCTTCCCGGTAGCGACGTTGAAGACACCGCCCGGAATCCCCGCGCGCTCAGCCAGTTCGGCGAGCGCCAGTGCCGAAAACGGTGTCTCGCTTGAGGGATGGGCGACCACCGTGCAGCCGGCGGCGAGCGCCGCCGCGGCCTTGCGGGTCAGCATCGCCGAGGGAAAATTCCACGGTGTGATCAGCGCTGCCACACCCACCGGTTCGCGCCACAATTCCACCTCGGCCTCGGGCAGATGCGAGGTAACGCTTTCGATGTTCGGGCGCCGGGTTTCCTCCGCGAAGAATTCCACGAAGGAAGCACCGTAGTCGATCTCGCTGCGCGCTTCGGAAATCGGCTTGCCCTGCTCAAGCGTCATGATGCGCGCCAGGTCATCGCGGTTCTCGACGATCAGCTGGAACCAGCGACGCAGGATCGATGCCCGCTGCTGCGGAAGCAGGGCAGACCATCGCGGGAACGCGGAATGCGCCGCTTCGACCGCCATGGCGCTATCCGCCGCGGACAGGCTGGCGACGTCACCAAGATGGCCTCCATCCGCCGGATTTGCCACCGGGAAGGTTGCGGCATCGCCGGCAGCCACCCAGCGTCCGCCGGTATAGGCGAAGCTGCGCAGCAGCGAGGGGCTGGAAAGCCCCCAGTGTATGGTTCGGTGTTCGACAAGAACTTCGGACATGACGCCGCCTCCTCAAATGGATTTGCGCAATCGTAAGCGCGCCTCCGCAGAGGATTCGTTCATTGATGACGCCCGATTCAGACGGATCGTCTGCTTTTGCGGTTCAATCCGGTGTTTCCGTCTGCCCGCTTTCGGAGAGCAGCGCATCGAAGGGCGGCGTGGCACTGTCCTTCACCGGTTTGGTCACGATGTAGGTGAAGTAGCGGGCAAGCCCGATGCCGGAGTCCAGCAGGGAATCGATAAGTCGCTGATAGCTGTCGATATCGCGGGACACCACCTGAAGCAGGTAGTCGAAGCCGCCGCCGATCGCCCAGCAGGCGACGATCTCGTCGTGGCGGGCGACGGCTCTTTCGAACATCTGGAAGGTCGCGGCGCGGTGGTCCTGTAGCTCCGCCATGACGAACACCGAGACATGCGCGGCGACATGCCTGAGTTCGATGCTTGCATGATAGCCGGAAATGACGCCGGCCTTTTCGAGGCGGTGCAGCCTCTCCCAGCAGGGCGTGGCCGACAGATTGACCTCCTTGGCCAGGGCGGCCTTCGACATCCGGCCCTCCCGGGAGAGGGCGGCGAGGATTCTGATATCGCGTTCGTCCAGCTTGATCGAAACCATGCCACCTTCAATGGCGCAACAGAATTGTCTTGTCAATTGTCACGAAAAAGTCCATCAATAAATCATGACAATATGGCCGCCACGACCCGAAGACCTGAAACGCCCCGCATACCGCTCGCTGGCAGAAGCGGTGATCCGCGCCATCGAGGAGGGCGACCTGCGCAGCGGCGACCGGCTGCCGACGCACCGCAATCTGGCCTACGATCTCGGCCTCAGCGTACAGACGGTCAGCCGTGCCTATGACGAACTGATCCGCCGCGGCTTCATCGCCGGCGAGGTGGGCCGCGGCACATTCGTGCGTTCGGAGCGCAGCGAAACCAAGACGCCGTTTCTCCCCGACAGCCGGCAGGGTGAGATCATCGACTGCTCGATGCTGAAGCCGGTCTTCGAGCCTCTGCATCACGATGCCATGAGCGAGGCGCTGGCTGCGCTGAGCGCCGACATGCCGTCCTCGGTAATCTCGTCGTTTCGGCCTTCGCGGCTGCTTCGCCGCTATACCGAAGCGGCACACAAATGGCTGGGATTGTGCGATTTGCGCCCGCAGTCGCAGAGCCTGCTCCTGACCAACGGCAACACGTCGGCGATGACCATGTCGCTCATGACGGCCGCCAATCCGGGCGACCTGGTCGTGACCGAGGAACTCGGGCACCACACGCTGAAGCCGTTGGCGCGGTATCTCGGCTTGCGCCTGCGCGGTCTCGCCATCGATGAGGAAGGCATTGTCCCGTCGGCTTTCGCTCAGGCCTGCGAGCGAGAAGGGGTACGGGCCTTGTTCGTCATGCCCACGGGCCTCAATCCGAAGGCGGCCACCATGTCGGAGGAACGCCGCGCCGAACTCGTCGCGATCGCCCGTGCCAGGGACGTTCTCATCATAGAAAACGACGCCTGGGGGCCGCTTCAAACCCATCGGCCAGCGCCGATTGCCGCACTGGCGCCGGAGCGCACCTTCTACTTCACCAGCCTGACCAAATGCATCATGCCGGGTCTGCGCTACGGCTTTCTCATCGTGCCGGAGACCTTTGAAGCCGCGGCCGCCAACCGGCATCTGGTCACCAACTGGATGGTGACGGCGCTGATGGCCGAGATCGGCTCGCGGTGGATTTCGGACGGCACGGCGGAACGACTTCTGCAGTGGCAGCGCAAAGCACTGGAGCAGCGCAACAAGCTCGTAGAGCGGGTCTTCTCGGGCGTGTCATATGGCGGCAGCCAAAACGGCATGCATATCTGGCTACCGTTGCCGCAGTCCTGGACGGAAGAAGGGTTCGTCGCTCACGCCGCACGGGCTGGCGTCGCGGTTGGGCCAGGATCGTCATTTGCGGTGTCGGATGTGTCCCCGGAAGCCGGTGTGAGGATCTGCCTCGGCGCCGAGACATTGCAGGATCTGGAAAAGGGGCTGACCGCTGTCTGCAAGTTGCTTCGCAGCCAGCCCGAACCGGTTCTTCTGACCTACTGACACCATTCTGCCTGAAATATTGTCATGATTTAATATAAAGATTGACTCTTTATTGTCACTGTTTCAGTTTGCCCAAACCATAACAATACGGAGCGCGGCTGTCGGCGACCGACCGGCATCGATCGCGTAACCCGTAAGGCCGGACGGCTGCGCTGCAGCGTCGGCCGAAAATGCAAGCCAATGGAGGAGAATTCGAACATGGCATTGGGCATTCGCAAATTTTTGGTTGGTGCCGCAGCGGCGGCCATCGTGGTTTCCGGTGTAACGGCTGCCACCGCCGACAACTGGAAATACGCCTTCGAGGAATCACTGACGGAGGTGCAGGGGGTCTACGCACAGAAATTCAAGGAAGAGATCGAGAAGAACTCCGATCACACCATTCAGCTTTTCCCCTACGGCACGCTGGGCGAGTCGGCCGACATCATGGAACAGGCCCAGGCGGGCATCCTGCAGTTCGTCGACCAGTCGCCGGGCTTCACCGGCGCGCTGATCCCGGAAGCCCAGGTGTTCTTCGTGCCCTATCTGCTGCCGACCGACCAGGATCACCTGGGTCGCTTCTACAAGCAGAGCAAGGCGATCAACGAGGACTTCATGGGCCTCTATGCCAATCAGGGCCTTGAGTTGCTGGTCATGTTCCCGGAAGGCGAGGTGGCGATGACCACCAAGTCGCCGGTCACCGGCTGCGACGACCTCAACGAGGTGAAGTTCCGCGTCATGACCAATCCGCTGCTGGTCGAATCCTACAAGGCTTTCGGCGCCACGCCGACGCCGCTGCCCTGGGGCGAGGTTTATGGCGGCCTGCAGACCAACATCATCCAGGGCCAGGAAAACCCGACCTTCTTCCTATACTCGACCAAGATCTACGAAGTGACCGACCACATCACCTATGCCGGTCACAACAACTTCACGACCGCCGTCATGGCCAAAAAGGATTTCTATGACGGCCTCAGCGACGCCGACAAGAAGGTCATCCAGGATGCCGCGGACGTCGCCTATGACTACATCGTCGACTACCAGAAAGGCCTGGCTGACAGCGAGTTGAAGAAGATCCTCGAGGCCAAGCCCGAAATGACCGTTACCGTTCTCAATGACGAGCAGCGTCGCTGCTTCCAGGAAGCGGCGGCGGAAGTGGAGGCCAAGTTCATCGAAATGACCGGTGACAGCGGCAAGGCCATTCTGGCTCAACTGAAAGCGGACCTGGAAGCAACCCGGAACTGAGCGACCGAGCAGGTCTGCCAGAGGCGGAGACCGCGGCCCGCGACCGAGGTCTCTGCCTTTGGAAGTTCCGAGGGGAGGAGGCGGCAATGGAACACGGTGGCGCGCACGCATCGACGCTTCCCGGTTTTCTGGGAACCGTCGATTCCGCTGTCAGCAGACTTGAATCGGTCATGCTGGCAGCTGGCGTCTTGCTGATGGCTCTCAACACGGTTGCCAATGTGGTCGGACGGTTCGTGCTGCAGCACAGCCTGTTCTTTTCCGAAGAGCTCAACCGGATCCTGATCATCCTGATCACCTTTGCCGGCATCAGCTACGCCGCGCGTCTGGGCCGGCATATCCGCATGTCGGCCATCTACGATGCGCTGCCGCCGGCGGCGCGCAAGAGCCTGATGGTGCTGATTGCCGCCGTCACGGCCGCCGCCATGTTCGCACTGTGCTATTTCTCGGTCGGCTACATCCAGAAGGTCGCCGCTTCCGGCCGCGTGCTGCCGGCACTGCAACTACCGGTCTACTGGATCTTCCTTTGGGTTCCGGTCGGCTTTTTCATGACCGGGCTGCAATACGCACTGACGGCCATCAAGAACGTCACCGACAAGGACATCTATCTCTCCACCCAGGTTTTGGAGGGATATGACGACGACGAGCTGGAAGTGTAGGGGGCGCGATCATGGCTTTGAGCATTTTCCTGATCATGCTGGTGCTGCTGCTTCTCGGCTTTCCGATGATGATCCCGCTGATCGCGGCCACCTTTGTCGGCTTTCTGATGATGTTCGGCGACTTCGGCAAGATGGAGTTCATGGTCCAGCAGATCATGGCCGGTATCCGTCCGGCCTCGCTGATCGCGGTGCCGATGTTCATCCTGGCCGCCGATATCATGACCCGTGGCCAGTCGGCCAATCGGCTGATCGACATGGTGATGACCTTCGTCGGCCACGTCAAAGGCGGACTTGCGGTCAGCACGGCGACGGCCTGTACGCTGTTCGGTACAGTCTCGGGATCGACCCAGGCGACGGTCGTTGCCGTCGGATCGCCGCTGCGCCCGCGCATGCTCAAGGCAGGCTATAAGGATTCCTTCGTGCTGGCGCTGATCATCAACGCCTCCGATATCGCTTTTCTGATCCCGCCCTCCATCGGCATGATCATCTATGGCGTGGTGTCCAGCACCTCAATCGCCGAACTGTTCATTGCCGGCATCGGGCCGGGCCTGTTGCTGCTGGTGCTGTTTTCCGCCTACAGCATCATCTATGCCTCGGTGAAGGGCGTTCCGACCGAGCCGAAGGCCAGCTGGAGCGAGCGCCTGGGAGCCGTACGCAAGGCCGTCTGGCCGCTGGGATTCCCGGTGATCATCGTCGGCGGCATCTATGGCGGCGTGTTCAGCCCGACCGAGGCGGCCGCGGCTTGCGTGCTTTACGCCATCATCCTCGAGTTCGTGGTGTTCCGCTCGCTGCAGCCCGCCGACATCTACACCATCGCCAAGTCGACCGGGCTGATCACCGCGGTGGTCTTCATCCTGGTCGGTGCCGGCGCGGCCTTCTCCTGGGTCATCTCCTTTGCCCAGGTGCCGCAGCAGATCCTCGCCGCGATCGGCGTCGCCGACATGGGACCGAAAGGCGTGCTGGCGGTGATCTCCGTGGCCTTCTTCGTCGGCTGCATGTTCGTCGACCCGATCGTCGTCATTCTGATCCTTGTGCCGATCTTTGCACCGGTCGTGAAATCGGTTGGGCTGGATCCGGTCCTGGTCGGCACCATCATCACCCTGCAGGTGGCGATCGGCTCGGCGACGCCGCCCTTCGGCTGCGACATTTTTACGGCGATCGCCATCTTCAAGCGGCCCTATGTCGACGTCATACGCGGCATTTTCCCGTTCACCGTGATCCTGCTCGGGGTTTCGGCGGCGCTGATCTTCTTCCCGCAGATTGCGCTCTTCCTGCGCGACCTGGCGTTTCGATGACGGGAGGCGAAACCATGTTTAAGCGCATCCTGGCCGCCTATGACGGTTCTGAAGGATCGAAGAAAGCCGTGGAGATGGCCGCCGGATTGCAAAAAGCCATGGGGGGCGAGTTGCACATCGTCACCGTCTTCCGGCATCACTCCCTGCTCGAGGCCTCCATGTCCATGGTGCGTCCCGAGGACCCCGAAAACCTGGACGACGTCCTGCGCGATCATGCCAGGGAGGTCGCGGAGGAGGGCAAGGGCATTGCGGCCGCCGAAGGTGCTTCGGACGTGCGGGCCTTCGTGAAAAGTGGGCAGCCGGCGCGTACGATCGTCAAACTCGCCCGCGACCACGAGGCCGACCTGATCGTCGTCGGCAGCCGCGGCCTCGGGGACGTGGAAGGGTTTCTGCTCGGCAGTGTGTCGCACAAGGTGACGAGCCTCGCGGCCTGTCCGGTTTTGGTGGTGTAGTCGGCTTGGCCGCATTTGGGAACAGTCAGTGAAATGAGTTCGGATCGTGTATCGCTATCGCCGCAATCGCCTGCATTCGATGACCGTAATCGGGAGGTGCGGTTCGGTCTGGTCGTGCTGGCGACAGACCTGACCAGCGAAAAAGACCTGTACCGGCTGTTGCCGCCCGACGCGTCGATCCACGTGTCGCGGGTGGAGTACGAAAATCCGACGACGCCGGAAAACCTGCGCCGGATGGCGCCACGCCTGACCGAGGCCGCCGACCTCCTGGCGCCGGGCGAGGTCCTGAAGGCCATCGGCTACAGTTGCACCGCAGCTTCGGTCAGCATCGGCGACGGCGAGGTGGCGGGGGCGTTCAACCGGGCGCGGCCGGGCGTTCCGGTCGTCACGCCGACGGGTGCGGCGCGTCATGCGCTTGCAGCTCTCGGGGCGTGCCGCGTGGCGCTGCTCACGCCGTATCTGGAGGCGACGACACGACCGATGGCCGATTATTTCGATGCGCACGGATTGACGGTGTGCCGGGCTCACTGTTTCGGTCTCGAGGACGACCGGGACATGGCGCGTGTATCGGTCGCTTCCATCGTCGATGCCGCACTGGCTGTCGACTCCGACGAGGCCGACGCCCTGTTCCTTTCCTGCACCGCGCTGCAAGCCGTCCAGGCCATCGCCGAGATCGAGGACCGCGCCGGCAAGCCTGTCGTCACCTCCAATCAGGCCAGCGCCTGGATGATGGCGCGGCTCGCCGGGTTGCGCGGTCACAGACCGTCCGGTTTCGGCCGGTTGTTCGATTTGTCGCTGCCGGACGTTGATCCGGGAGCCGTCGCATGACCGAGCGCTTTGTCGACACCGAGGAGATCAAGAGCGCTTGCGACATTCTCGAAGACACGGTGCGCACGACTCCGGTCGTACGGTCATCGTCGCTGGAATCCGCGGCGGGCGTCCCGATCCATCTCAAGCTGGAGCACACCCAGATCACCGGCAGTTTCAAGCTGCGCGGCGCTTTGAACGCGATTGCCCGCCTGGATGAAGCCGCAAAGGCCAATGGAGTCGTGGGCGTTTCCACCGGCAATCACGGCCGCGGTCTCGCTTACGCCGCGCGTGCAGCCGGCGTGCCGTGCATCATCTGCATGTCCAGCCTTGTCCCGCAGGCCAAGATCGACGGCATCAAATCGCACGGCGCGGAGGTACGCATTGTCGGCCAGTCGCAGGACGACGCGCAGGTGGAGGTCGACCGCCTCGTGGCCGAGGAAGGGATGAGCATGATCCCGCCGTTCGACCACAGGCACATCATCGCGGGCCAGGGCACCGTCGGTCTGGAACTGCTGGACCAGGTTCCGGATGCCGAGACCGTGCTGGTTCCCGTATCCGGCGGCGGATTGATCTCCGGTGTTGCCGCCGCCGTGAAGGCGCAAAAGCCCCACATCCGCATCGTCGGCGTATCCATGGAGCGCGGTGCTGCCATGCATGCCAGCCAGAAAGCCGGACGGCCGGTCGCGGTCGAGGAACTGCCGACGCTCGCCGACTCGCTCGGCGGCGGCATCGGCCTGGACAACCGGCTGACGTTTGCCATGACGCGCGACCTCGTCGACGATATCGTGCTGGTCAGCGAAAGCGAAATCGCCGCCGCCATCCGACACGCCTATTGGGAAGAACGTCAGATCATCGAAGGCTCTGGATCGGTGGGCATCGCCGCGCTGCTCTCCGGCAAGGTCGACGTGTCCGGGCCGACCGCAGTTCTCGTGAGCGGCGGCAATATCGACATGAAACAACACCACCGCATCATTTCCGGCGAAGACGTGGACGTCACGAAAGAGGCCGACTGAATCCATGGCGACCATCAAGATCCTGACCGAAGCCGACCTGAGAGCGGCCGTGGCGCTCGACCTCGACGCGATCGACTGTGTCGAGCGCGGATTCGCCGCGCTTGCCGGCGGCGAGGTCGTGATGCCGCCGATCCTGTCGATGGCCATCCGGCCGTTCAACGGCGAGGTCGACGTCAAGACCGCCTTCGTGCCCGGCATCGACAGTTTCGCCATCAAGATCTCGCCCGGCTATTTCGACAATCCGAAGCTCGGCCTGCCGAGCACGTCCGGGATGATGGTGCTGTTTGCCGCCAGTACCGGCATGGTCGAGGCGCTGCTGCTCGACAATGGCTATCTGACGGATGTCAGGACCGCCGCGGCCGGCGCGGTTGCGGCCCGGCATCTGGCCCGCGCCGACGCGGCTTCCGCGTGTATCCTCGGCGCCGGCACCCAGGCCGCACTGCAACTGCAGGCCCTGTGCCTGGTGCGGCCGATCCAGCGCGCGACCGTCTGGGGGCGCGACTGTGACAAGGCGGCGGCCACCGCGAGCCGGCTACGGGACGTGCTCGGCATCGATGTTTCCCCGGCCCATGAGGCCGCCCCCGCGGTGTCGGCAGCCGACGTGATCGTGACGACAACGCCGGCGACCGCACCGGTCCTGAAGGCCGAATGGCTGCGACCCGGCCAGCACGTGACCGCCATGGGCTCGGACCAGGACCACAAGAATGAGCTTGAACCGGCGTGCCTGGCGCGAGCCGACCTCTACGTGCCCGACCGCTTGTCGCAATCCCGGGCGCTCGGGGAGTTGCGGAGCGCGATCGCCGCCGGAGCGGTCGTGGCCGACGCTTCATACGATGAGCTTGGCACGGTGATCACCGGCAAGGCGGAAGGGCGCCCCGGTCCCGATGCCATCACCATCGCCGATCTCACCGGCACCGGTGTCCAGGACACTGCTATCGCAACCTTTGCCCGCCAGCGCGCCGAGGCGCGTAACGCCGGCACCGACATTTCGAACTGAAACGCGCCATGACAGTTATGAGTATGCCTGCATCCGCCCTGCCATTCAGCCGTGACGAATACGATCAGCGCCTGGCGAAGACGCGCCGGGCGATGGCGGCGGCGGGGATCGAGGTTCTGATCGCCTCGGATCCTTCCAACATGGCCTGGCTGACCGGTTATGACGGCTGGTCGTTCTATGTGCACCAGTGCGTGCTCGTCGGACCCGACGGCGATCCGGTCTGGTTCGGCCGCGGTCAGGATGCCAACGGTGCGGTCCGCACCACCTGGCTGACGGATGCAGATATCATCGGATATCCGGACCATTACGTGCAGTCGATCGAGCGCCATCCGATGGACTATCTGGCCGCCCGCATCGCCGACCGCGGATGGGCGAACAAGCGCGTCGGCGTCGAAATGGACAATTATTGGTTTTCGGCAGCCGCGTTAGCCGCCCTGCAGAAAGGCCTGCCCAATGCGGCGATCGTCGACGCGACCCGCCTCGTCAATTGGCAGCGAGCTGTCAAGTCGCCGCAGGAGCTCGACTACATGGGAAAGGCGGCGCGGCTGGTCGAGCGTATGCACCGGGTGATCCTCGACAAGGCCGCGCCCGGTTACCGCAAATGCGATCTGGCCGCCGATATCTACGAGGCCGGTTTGCGTTACGACGAAACGATGGGCCATGGCGGCGACTATCCGGCCATCGTTCCGCTGCTGCCGTCGGGTGCCGACGCCTCGGCGCCGCATCTGACCTGGGACGATGCGCCGATGAAGGCGGGCGAGGGCACGTTTTTCGAAATCGCCGGGGTCTACCGGCGCTACCACTGCCCGCTGTCACGCACGCTTTTCCTCGGAAGCCCGACCCAGACCTTCGTGGACGCCGAAAAGGCCGTGTTGGAGGGCATGGAAGCCGGGCTGGAGGTCGCCCGGGCCGGCAATCTCTGCGAAGACATTGCCAACGCCTTTTTCTCAGTTCTGAAAAAATACGGCATCGAAAAAGACAACCGCACCGGTTACCCGATCGGTCTTTCCTATCCGCCCGACTGGGGCGAGCGGACCATGTCGCTGCGCGCCGGCGACCGGACGGTGCTGCAGGAGAACATGACGTTCCACTTCATGACCGGCCTGTGGATGGACGACTGGGGCTTCGAAATCACCGAGAGCATCGTCATCGGCGATCGCGGCGCGCGCTGTCTTGCGGACGTTCCGCGCCGTCTTTTCGTGAAGGATTAGGCAATGGCAAGAAATCCCATTGCGCCGACGATACCGCTCGACGCCGACGGCAAGCACCACGGGTTCCTTCGGCTGCCCTACAGTCGCGACGACTCCGCCTGGGGTTCGGTAATGATTCCAATCACGGTGGTGCGCAACGGCGAGGGGCCGACGGCACTGCTGACCGGCGCCAACCACGGCGACGAATATGAGGGCCCCGTTGCACTACAGGACCTGGCGTTGCGGCTCGAACCGAAGGACATTCGCGGGCGGGTGATCATCGTGCCGGCTCTCAACTACCCGGCCTTTCGAGCCGGATTGAGGACATCGCCGGTCGACGGCGGCAACATGAACCGGACCTTTCCGGGGCGTCCCGACGGTACAGTGACGGAAAAGATCGCCGACTTCTTTGCCACGCAGCTGGTTCCACAGGCCGATATCGTGGTCGATTTCCACTCGGGCGGAAAAACGCTGGATTTCGTCCCTTTTGCGTCGGCGCATGTGCTGGATGACAAGCGGCAGCAAGCCGCATGCCTGGCCGCAGTGAAGGCCTTCAATGCGCCCTATACCACGATGCTCCTGGAGATCGACAGTGTCGGCATGTACGACACCGCGGTCGAAGAGCAGGGCAAGGTGTTCGTCACGACCGAACTCGGCGGCGGCGGAACGGCCACGGCCCGTTCGATCGCCATTGCCAAGAAGGGCGTGCGCAACGTGTTGTGCCACGCCGGCATCCTCAACGGCGATCCGGAAATCGGCCCGTCGATCTTGCTCGACATGCCCGATGGCGATTGTTTCGTCTTCAGCGAGGATGACGGTCTCATCGAACCGGTCCGCGATCTGGGCGATGCCGTTGAGGCCGGTGATGTCCTGGCCCGGGTCTGGACGACCGACCGGACCGGCCGGCCGCCTGTCGACTATCGGGCCAGTCGATCGGGAATTCTGGCAGCGCGTCACTTCCCCGGCCTGATCAAATCGGGCGATTGCCTGGCTGTGGTGGCAGTCGAAATCTGACTGCGGGCGTCGGCTAATCCGTTCCCCAGGTGTCCTTGAGCCGGTAGCCGCGCGGCCAGGGGTCGGCGGGATCGAGCATGTGCTGATGGGTTCCGGTGATCCAGGCGCGCCCGGTGATTTCGGGGATGATTGCAGCCTTGTCGCCGATGCTGACGGCCTCGACGATGCGCCCGGTGAAGGACGATCCGATGATCGACCGGGCCGTCAGCGTGTCTCCGATGCGCATCTTGTCGCTGGCGTTCAGCACGGCCATGCGGGCCGACACGGCCGTTCCGGTCGGCGAGCGGTCGATCTTACCGGGACGGATGGCGACCGCGGATTTCGCCGCATAGCCGTCAGCTGTCTTCTCCAGCGGTCCCGCGAACAGGCAGAACGAGATGTGGTCCCATCCGGTCAGTTCCGGATGCTGAAAGCCGAGTTGCCGGTTGGCGGCATCGGTAATGCGCATGCCGGTGGTGGCGATCTCGCGCGCTTCCTCTTCGACCAGCTCGAAGCCCAGCTTCACCGCATCGACGATGACGAAACTGTCGCCGCCGAACGCCGTATCGACCTGAAGTGTCCCCAACCCTTCGACCTCGAGGGACGCGTCCAGCCGGTCGGCGAAGGAGGGGAGGTTGCGCACCGATATGCTCTCGGCCTTGCCGTTGCGGCAACGGGCCGTGACCCGCACCAGCCCGCCGGGCGCTTCCAGCACCAGCTCAGTCATCGGCTCGGTCATCGGCAAAATGCCGGTATCGAGCAGCACGGTCGAAACGCAGATAGAGTTGGAGCCGGACATGGGAGGGGTGTCCTCCGGTTCCATGATGATGAAGCCCATCTGGGCTTCCGGGTTCTTCGGCGGAACCAGCAGGTTGACGTGGCGAAAGACGCCGCCGCGCGGTTCGTTCAGCACGAAATCGCGCAAGGCGCCGTTGCGGGCGATGAAATCGCGCTGTTCCCACAACGTATCGCCGGGCGGCGGTTCGACGCCGCCGACGATGACGTCGCCAACTTCGCCCTCGGCATGACAACTGACGACATGAATGATCCGGGTCGAGCGCATGGCTGAGTGTTCTCTGTCTTCTAACGGCGTTTGCCCGAGGCGCTGATGCCGACGGCCGCCAGGATGATCAGGCCGGTGGTCAGATCGCGATAGAACGGGTCGGCGTTGAGGATATTAAAGCCGTTATTGATCAATGCCAGCAGCAATACGCCGGCGACGCTGCGCCACACCGCCCCGGCGCCGCCATAGATGCTGGTGCCGCCGAGGATGACGGCGGCGATCGCCTGCAGTTCCATGCCGATGCCGGCGCTGGGCTGCCCCATGGAAATCCGCGACACGGAGATTGCCGCCGCCAGACCCGCTGCCATGCCGGCAATGGCGAAGGTGGCGATCTTGATGCGGCTGGTGCGCACGCCCGAGAGGATCGCCGCCTCCTCGTTGCCGCCGACCGAAAAGACCTTGCGGCCGAAAGCCGTTCGGTTGAGGACGAAGGTCAGGATTAGCGCGAAGGCGACGAAGACGATGAAGGCGATGAAGATTCCGCCGATCTTGTCGCGGCCGAGCCAGGTGAACTCGGCGATGCGCACCGGGATCAGCCGACCGTCGGTGATCAGGATCGCCACGCCCTTGAACACCATGCTGGTGGCGATCGTCGCCAGGAAGGAGTGAATGTTGAGCGATGTGATGACCAGGCCGTTCATGGTCCCCAGCGCCAGACCGATGAACGGCGCTATGGCCAGCCCGACGAACGGATCGACATTGAGTGCTACCCAGGCCGCCGACACGCCGGCCACCGCGAAAATCGACCCGACCGACAGGTCGAACCCGCCGCCGATGATCACCAGCGTCATGGCGCTCGCCATGATCGCCAGCGGGGCGTTCTGGTTGAGGATGTTCTGCAGGTTGCGGAAGGTCAGAAAGCTGTCGCTGAGCAGGCTGAGCGCCACGATCAGCAAGGCGATCATGATCAGCACCGCATAGGTCTGCAAAAACCGGGCAAACCCGGCCGACGAAAGCGTGGACGTCACGACGCGGTCCCCCTCGGAGCATCGGATGGCGTTTCGTTTTGGTGGAACAGGGCCCACAATACGTCTTCGGTCGAGGACGTGTCCGGATCGACTTCGCCGACGAGAGAGCCTTCGTGGACCAGGTAGGCGCGATGGGCGAGGCCCAGCACTTCCTCGATTTCGGAGGAAATGAGAAGAACGGCGGTGCCCTTGGCCGCAAGTTCCGCGATGGCCTCATGGATGCGCTGGCGGGCACCGACATCGACCCCGCGGCTGGGCTCGTCGAGAATGACGATGCCCGGGTCGCGCAGCAGCCATTTGCCCAGGAGCACCTTCTGCTGGTTGCCGCCGGAATAATTGGGAATGTCGCCGTCGACATTGGGCGGCGTGACGCGAAAATAGTCGATCAGCGACCGCACCCGCGATTTCTCCAGCGTGGTCTGGATAACGCCGCCGGACAGGGTGAAGTGATCGAGATGCGGCAGGGTCATGTTCGCCCGCACCGGCAGGGTCATCACCAGACCCTGTTTGCGCCGGTCTTCAGGCACCATGACCATGCCGCGCTCGGCCGAATCGGCCGGGGTGCGATCGGCATAGGCTTCGCCTCTTAGGGCGACGTGGCCGCCGCTGGCCGGGTCGGCGCCGAAGATCGCCCGGGCGATTTCCGTGCGGCCGCTGCCGACAAGCCCGATCAGCCCGACAATTTCGCCGGCATTCACGGTGAGCGAAACACCCGAGATGCCGGCCGGCGCGCTGAGGTTTTCGACCGACAGCAGCGGCTTGCCGGATGCTTCGGGGCAGGGAACCTTTGGCGGAAACGGGATCTCCGTGCGGCCGCCACCGAGCATGGCCGAGACCAGCGATCCCTTGGTTTCGTCTGCCGCATCGGCGGTGCGGACCAATAGTCCGTCGCGCAGAACCGTTACCCGGTCGCAGACCTCCAGAATGTCATCGAGGAAGTGCGAGACATAGATGATGGTCGCGCCGGTGGCTTTGAGACGCAGCATGGTCTCGTGCAGGCGCTGCGCCTCGTCCGCCGTCAGCGACGAGGTCGGCTCGTCCATGACGATCACCCGCGCGTCGCGCGCCAGCGCCCGCATGATTTCGATCTTCTGCTGGTCGGCGATGGACAGGTCGGCCGTGATCGCGGCCGGATCGAGCGAAAAGCCCGAGGCCGCCATGACCTCGGCCAACCGGGCGTTTTCCGTCTGCGCCAGAACCCCGAAGCGTTTTTCCTCGATGCCGAGAAACACGTTCTGCGCCACGCTCAATGCCGGCACGAGCTGCAATTCCTGGTGCATCATGGCGACGCCGCGTTCCAGCGCAAGGGGCGGCGTCCAGACGCGCGCCGGTTCGCCGAACACGTCGATGGTGCCGGTGCTGGCCGAATAGTAGCCGCCGATGATCTTGCCCAGCGTCGATTTTCCGGCGCCGTTTTCGCCGACAAGCCCGTGGATCTCGCCGGCGCCGATGTCGAGATCGATGTCGGCGAGTACCGGCACGCCGCCAAACGACTTGCCGACCCCGCGCAGTCCGATGCAGGGCCGGTCCGCTTCCGATGTGGTTTCAGGCGCCATGCGATGTTCTGACGTCAGTCCGGGCGGCGCGGTTCGGAGGCTGCTTCGTCAACGTTCAGATCTCCGGTTACGCGAACACCATAATCATTCCACGCAGCCTGAACAGAGACATAGCCCTGGCGCACATCGGCCAGCACCGCGTCGAAGGGGCGGGCCTTCGGGTTGCCGTAGCCGCCCCCGCCGCCGGTACGCGTTTCGACCACCGTGCCGGCCGGAAACTCGCGCGCCCGCATTTTCAGCGGATTCTCGACCGTTCCGTCGGGCAGGGTGATGGTGTTTTCCGGTCCGGCGCCGTCTTCGCCGCCCTTCAGACCCCAGGCCGGGGTCTTGGCCCGCTCGAACCACAGGGCGCTGAAGCAGTCCTCCAGCAGCTTGTAGGTGCGGACCACCCCGCAGCCGCCGCGCCAACGGCCCGGGCCGCCGGAATCGCCGCGGATCGAAAACTCCTCGATGCGCACCGGGAACTTGGTCTCGTAGACCTCGGCCGGCAGGTTGCGAAAACCCCCGTTGACGAGATTGATGAGTGCCGACTGGCCGTCGCTGCCGACGCCGCCGCCCCAGCCGCCGGCCGTCGGTTCGACGGAAATCCACTGGCCGCGCTTTTCGTCCATGGAGAAGAAGGCGGCCACCATCGAGTCGCCATAGTGGGCGGCCTTGGCCTTGTCCGGCATGGCTTCGCTCATGCAGGAAATCATCAGGTCGGCGAGCAGGCCGAGGCCGGTGAAATACCACTCGCAGGCCGCCGGTTCGCGGGCGTTGAACAGGCAGTCGTCGGGGATCTTCACGGTCATGGTCTCGAAGGAACCGCCGGTGATCGCCTTGTCCGGATTGATCATCGTCTTGTAGGCGAGCCGCAGCAGCGACTTCGTCTGCACCGCGCCGCAATTGATCGACCCGAGCACCGGGCCGGAGGTTCCCTCCAGATCGATGATCATGCGTTCGCCGTCGATGGTCATCGACATGGCGATCTTGACCGGCTCGTCGCCGACCCCGTCATCGTCGAGCGTGCCCTCGCGGCTGTAGGTGCCGTCCTGGAGGGCGGCGATGGCCTCGCGGTCGAGCCGGCGGGCCTGCTCGAAGATGTTGTCGCATGCGCTGCGGTAGGTCTCGACGCCGATGCGGTCGAGCAACTGTCCGAGCCGCCGTTCGCCGGTGCGGATCGAGGCGATCTGGGCATTGAGGTCGCCGATCGACATATCCGGCATGCGGGTGTTGCGTCGCAGCAGGTCGTACCATTCCTCGATCGGCTCGAACTTGCGCATGATGCGGGTCGGGCCGAGGCGGATGCCCTCGTGATAGATCGAGGTCGATCCCATGGTCGAACCCGGATCGATGGCGCCGATATCGTTCCAGTGGGCGCGCGCCGCACCGAAGCCGACCAGTTCGCCGTTGTGGAAGATCGGGCCGACCGCCGTGATGTCGTGCAAATGGGTGCCCTGCAGGTAGCTGTCGTTGATGATGAAGATGTCGCCCTGCGCCATGTCGTCGCCGTAGCGCTCCTTGACCAGATGCACGCAGGCGTCGATGGCGCCGATAAAAAGCGGCACGCCGGTCGACTGGCCGAGCATGTTGCCCTTTTCGTCGAGCAGCGCCACGGCGCTGTCGCGACCCTCGTAGATGATCGCGGAAAAGGCGGAACGCCACAGCGACGCGTTCATGTCCTGGGCACAGGAGATGACGAAGTTTCGCACCACCTCGGTGGTGATCGGGTCGGCCTTGCCGCTCATTGCGCTGTCTCCGTTCTGGTGACCGACAGGTGTCCGCCGGTGATGACTTCGGCCTGCCAGCCGGGCGGCACGAGGGTGGTCGCGGTGCTTTCTTCGATAATCGCCGGTCCGTGTGTGACAGAACCGGCTGCGAGACCCGCCCGATCGACGATCGCCGTCTCCTGCTCCTTGCCTGAGAAATAGACCCTGCGGGCGCGCGCCGGCTGCGCTTCGGACGGCATCGGGTCGGCGTTTTCCGGACGCGGCAGCTTGCCGATGGCGGCCACCCGGATATTGGCCACCTCGACCCTGCCGTCGGGGCTCGAATGGCCGTATTGCCGCTCATATGCGCGGTCGAAGGCGCGCCGCGCCGCCTGCATGTCTACGGCGCCTGGCGGGATGGGGATCGTCAGGACATATTCCTGGCCGTGATATCGAAAGTCGGCGCTGCGCTCGAAGGTGATGGCCACGTCCTTGACGCCCTCTTCGATCAGATAGGCGCGACCATCGGCCTCGAGACGCGAAAAGCGTGTCTCCAGGTCCGACGTCTCGATCTGGTCCCAGAAGCCGTAAAAGGTCTCCTTGAAATCGTGCCGCACATCGGTCTGCAGCATGCCCCAGGCGGAAAACGCACCCGGGTGGACCGGAATGATGACCTCGCCGATCTCCAGTTCGCGGGCAAGCGCCGCAGCCTGGGCCGGACCGGCGCCGCCGAAGGCGACCAGCGAGAAATCCCGCGGGTCGATGCCGCGGCGGATGGTGATGGTGCGGATGGCGTCGGCCATCTTGGCGTTGATGATGTCGATGATGCCCTGCGCCATTTGCTGGGGCGACATATCGAACTGCTCGCCCAGCGCGCCGACGGCCGTTTCCGCCAGGCCGCGGTCGAGAACCATCTCGCCGCTGGAAAAATTGGCGCTGTCGAGTCGTCCGAGCACCAGGTTGGCGTCGCTCACAGTCGGATCGACACCGCCGAGTCCATAGCAGGCCGGGCCGGGCTTCGAACCGGCCGACTGCGGACCGACACGCACCGCATCGGCTTCGGTCCAGGCGATGGATCCGCCGCCGGCTCCAATGACATGGATGTCGACTACGGAAATCTGAACGGGGAGGCCCTCGAGCGTGGTTTCCGTCGACGCCGAGGGCTGGCCGTCGATAACCAGGCTGGCATCGAAGGAGGTGCCGCCCATATCGACGCAGATGAGATTCTTGCGGCCGGTCTTCTCCGCCAGCGCGCGGCCGCCGATGGCGCCGCCCACCGGGCCGGAGAGCAGGGTCTGCAGCGGCGTGCGACTTGCGGAAGCAGCCGACATGACGCCGCCGTTCGATTCCATGACATGCAGCGTCTGGTCGGCCGGCAGCCGGTGCTGCAGCTCGCCGATCAGCGTTTCGAGGTAGCGGCGCACCACCGGTGCCAGATAACCGTCCATGACGGTGGTCGACGTGCGGTCGAACTCCCGCCACTCCGGCGAGACCCGATGCGAAACGGCGATCGACACGCCCGGAAGCCGCTCGGCCAGATAGGCCTCGGCTTCGAGTTCGTGCTTCGGATTGCGGAAGCCGAACAGCAGGCAGATGGCGATGGCCTCGTAGCCGCGTTCGCGCGTCGCTTCGACCAGCGCGTCGAGATCGGAGATGCTGAGCGGCGTGACCACCGTGCCGTCGGCTGCAATGCGTTCGCGAACCGTGAAGGTATCCTCGAGCGACGCCAGCGGCTCCGGTTTGTTCCAGCGGATGGAGAAGATCTCGCCGCGGTCGTTGCCCTGGATAGTGTAGATGTCGCGGAATTTCTCGGTGGTCAGCAGCGCCACCTTAGCGCCGCGCCGGGTCAGGAGAGCATTCAGACCGACGGTGGTGCCGTGCACGAAGAAGTCGATGGCCGCATCCTGTGGCACCGCTTCGTTGATGCCCTCGATTACCGCCAGGGCGGGATTGTCCGGCGTCGACAGGATCTTGGTTGCGCCGCAGACGCCGGTGCTTTGATCCTGGTAGACAATATCGGTGAACGTTCCGCCGATGTCGGCGGAAATGCGGTAGCGATTGCTGGTCACGGGACGGATTCCGTTTATCTGGAAAAAGAGGCGGGAGGCTCGACCTCCCGCCGGTCAGTTTCGGGGAGTCTTACTGTTCCCACTCGCCGACGAAATCGGGGTTGGCGTCGAGCACTGCCTTGTCGATGATCGGCGGCATGGGACCGACCTCGTCCATGTTGACGAATTCTGGCACATTTTCGCCCTGGAGCTTCTTCACGACGATGTCGAGCGCCATGTAGCCCATGGTCTTGGGGAAGTAGGCGAGCGTCGCATCCCAGCGGCCCTCGCGAATGGCGGTGATGGCGATGTTGGCCGCGCCACCGCCGGACATGAAGACGTCAGGCACGTTGTAGCCGGCCGCTTCCAATGCGATTTCCGCGCCGACCAGATGCTGGTCTGCATTCGACAGGACTACGTGGATATCGGAATTGGCCTGCAGGATGTCGGTCATGGCGGTCAGCGAAACGTCGGGGCTGTAGCTGCCTTCGCCGGTGGCGACCACCTTGATGTTGTCGTGCGCGTCGAGAACCTCGCGGAAGGATTCGTAGCGCAGATTGTCGAAGGGGAAAATCAACTGGCCGATGAGAATGACGACGTTGCAGGGATCGCGGTCCTTGCATACCTCGACGATCTTCTTGGCCTGTTCCTTGGCGCCGTCGGCCGGTGGTGAAGCCACCGTCGAGGTCAGGCCTTCGACCTGGCGTTGGAGCGTCGTCAGATCCGGGCCGATCGGAAACAGCGTGGTGACGATCGGCTTGCCGGCCGCGGCAACCTGTTCGACCGCGCCGGCAATGCCGACCGTGTCGTTGGCAGCGAGCACGAAGCCGTCGAACTTGCCGCTCGCCAGCACATCCTCGATCTGGCTGTACTGATGGGCGGCGTTGAACTGGCCGTCATAGATCTCGGTTTTGACGTTTCCGAGTTCCTTGGCCTTCTCCTCGATACCGGCATAGATCGCCTGGTTGAAGCCGTTCTGCGACGAGGCGGCAAAGAAGGCGATGTTGAAATCTTCCGCCTGCGCGGCGCCTGCGAACAGCGCACCCGCCGTCAGCCCGGCGGCAAAGACCGTCGTTCTCAAAGTCTTGATCACTGGTTCCTCCCTCTGGGGTCCATTTCATTGGACAGGGGAACCATATTCATTATACAAACTTTATGCAAGATAATTATACAAACTTTATGCAATGTGGTATCGGACAAAGCCAAAGACGACATTGCGCCCGACCCGCCCGACGGCGTATGCGCGGGACACAAGGTCGATTCGATCCGGGAACGGCGCGCCGGGCAGGCGAGCTTGCCGCGGCACATTTGGAGGCAGTTAGCGCATGGTCGCCATCGGACTGATGAGCCCGTCGAGGAAGGACAAGAAGCTGGAAACCGGTCAGCGCAAGGATTTCCCGCCGATCAAGCTCGACGTGGAGCAGGGCGACAAGCCGCGCCGCAAGCGCGGCTCGGCCCGGGTCTACGAAGAACTGCGCGACGACATACTGTGGATCCGCATCGATCCGGGTTCGGTCCTCGACGAGGTGGCGCTGGCGGCGCGGTTCGAGATGTCTCGTACCCCGATCCGCGAAGCGCTGGTGATGCTGGCAAGCGAAGACCTCGTGGTCTTCCTGCCCAACCGCACCAGCATTGTCGCCCCGCACATGCTCGACAACATGAACGAGTATCTCGACAGTCACCTGCTTCTCGCCCGCGCCCTGGCGCGCCACGCGGCGCTACGGCGGACGGAGGAAAATCTCGAACGGATCAGGGCGGCGGCGATGGCCTATGAAGAGACGCTGCCCAGCAACGACGTTTACAGGATCTACGGTGCGGATCTGGCGTTTCACCAAGAGATCTCGCGCAGCTGCCACAGCTACTTCACCCGCAAATTCCACGACCTGTCGCTCGACTGCGGCCGCCGCGCCTATGTGCTGCACTACTATCCGGCCTTCGGCGAGGCCGAGCGGGCGCAGAGCCTCGCCGAGCACCGGGAGCTGATCGAGGCCATCGAGGAAAAGGATGCCGGCCGGGCCGACGCGGCGATCGCCCGCCACGTCCGCTCCGAGCTCGACGTCATCAAGCGCTCGCTCGATCCCGATATCGGCTATGAGATGGATGTAACGTCATCCGCGGCCGGCGGCGGAAAGAGCGAGCGATAGCCTGACCCTCACAGGTGATACTGCCAGGGCGTCTGCAGGAACCGGTAGGCGCTTCCCTCGCGGATCACATTGCCCAGTCCCGGAAAATCGAGATGCATGCCGAGCACCGGCGTGCGATCGGCGGAGACGCGGTCGAGCAGTCGGATGCGGGTCTGCCGGGCCATGTCCGGGTCGGCATCGAAAGCGATGGTCCAGTCGGGCCGGGCGAATTGCAGCACCGGTAGGATCAGCGCGTCGCCCCAGATCAGCACGCTGTCGTCGCCCGATGTCAGCAGGTAGCCCATATGACCCGGCGTGTGTCCGGGCAGGGCAACTGCCTCGATGCCGGATACGATCTCCTTCTCCGGCTCCGTCAGGGTAACGCGGCCGGAATAGGGTCCGGTCATCATGCGGGCAATGTCGAAAAAGCCCTTCATTCCGTCAGGCGCGCGGCTGCGGTTGGCGTCGTCGTGCCAGAAATCCCATTCGGTCTGGTTGGTGATCAGCTCGGCATTGGGAAACAGCGCGACGCCGTCCTTGGTCGACAGGCCGCCCACATGGTCGAGATGAAAATGGGTGGCGAACACCGCGTCGATCTGTTCGGGCTGGTATCCGGCGGCCGCGAGGCCCTCGGGGAAGCGACCTGCGGTCGGACCGAGGAAATCGGCGGTGCCGCAGTCGATGGCCAGCAGCTTGTCGCCGGTGTTGACGACATAACTGTTGATGCCGATTTCCACCGCCTCGCTGTTGAACGGGCGGCGCAGCGTTTGATAGGCGGCGCGCGCCTCGGTTTCCTGAAAACCGCCGACGAGATCCGAACCGGCGCTCAAATATCCGTCCAGGATGGCGGTCACTTCAAACTCTCCGACGGTGAAGCGATAGATGCCCGGCACCTGCGAGGCGCTTTGCGGCGCTGCCGCTTGGGCGAAGGGCACCAGGCCGAACAACGGTGAAGCCGCGGCAGCTCCGGCGGCGGCGGCCGAGGCGGTGACGAAATTGCGTCGTGTCAGTGTCATGACGATCTCCTTGCGAAGCGAATTGGCTGATGCCGCCAATATCGCTGTCCGGACGGTAGAAATTCAGGGGAGGGCTTCTTATCTCAGACATAAGCAAGTCTTATGGGTGCGGCATGGATCTTCTGAACAGTCTCGAATGTTTCGTCTGCGCGTTGGATGAAGGCTCCCTGAGCGCCGCGGCGAGACGACTCGGCAAAACCCAGCCTGGTGTCAGCCAGCTGATCGCGACGCTCGAGAAAGAGACGGGCAACACGCTTGTTCACCGCAACGCGCGCGGCATCACACCCACCCGGGCCGGCGATGTTGTGTACCGGCATGCCAAGATCATGCTGGACCAGAACCGGTCGATGGCGGCCGATCTCGAAGCGCTCGGATCCGACCTTGAGGGACCGATGCGCGTGTCCGTCAGCTTCGCACTGGGCAATTCCGTCGTCAGTCCGGTCGTCCTCAGCCTGCGGCAGAGCCACCCGGACCTGCGCATCACGGTGCGCAACGAGGACCGGCTGGTCGACGTGGTACGGGAGGGATACGACCTCGCCATCCGTGTCGGCAGTCTCGGCGACGGGTCGGGCCATGCGCGGCGGGTTGGCACGCTTGGCGTTGCCCTGGTTGCGGCGCCGGGCTATCTGGAAGCCAAGGGGCGCCCGGACGATCACCAGGCGCTGGCGTCGCTGGACCTGATCCAGTATCGCGACGAGCTCGACCAGGCGACGTTACCGCTCACTCGACATGGTGAGACAGTCGTGGCGAAGGTTCGACCGGGGTTTGTCGCCGACAATCCGGATTTCATGATGAGCGCCATCGAAGGCGGAATCGGCTTCGCCCGCCTGCCACGGTTCTTCATCGAGGATCAGCTGCAGTCCGGAACGCTGGAACGCGTGTTGCCTGCTTATGAAGTGCCGGGAAAACCGGTTTATTTCATCCGGCCGACCAACGGACCGTTGCCCAGGCGTTTTCAGCTTTTCGCCGATCGTGTTCTGGCGAAACTCAGTGAATTGCCGGGTGTCACGCTGGCGCGAACCGCCCGGCGTACGGAAATTGCCGGGATCTAGGCCGGCCGCGCCTATGATCGGCCGATCAGGCGGCGGATCTCGGGATATTCCGTCAAGCGTTGGCGTTTTCTGAACTCCGCGCGGAAGGCTGATGGCGACATGCCGAATTGCGATCTGAAGGCTCGCGTAAAGGCCGCGGGATAGGAAAAACCGCAGGCCGTTGCGACGTCCTTGATCGTGTGTTCCTCGTAAAACAGGAAGTTCCGCGCAGCTTGTAGTCTGATGCGTAGATAAAGCCGCATGGGCGATATGCCGAAGGCCTCCTCGCAGATTCTTGCCAGGGTACGTTTCGGCGTATTCAGTTCTTCGGCGAGCTCGGAAAGCGAAAACGGAAAATCAAGGTTCTGCTCCATGGTGCGGACCATCAGCGTGGCAAGGTTGCCCGGGTGGAAGCCGTCCCGCTGATCCTGCCTTTGCCGGGTATTGCTGTCACGGCGTGTGTGAACCAGAGCGTTGGCGACCTCGTTGGCCATCGCCTCTCCGCAAAAGCGCGAAATGAGATCCAACATCAGGTCCAGTGTCGCGACGCCTCCGGCGGAGAACACGGCTGGACCGTCGGACATGTTAATGCTGTTGAGCGGCGCTGACTCCGGAAACCACTCCCTGAAGGTCGGGACCGCTTCCCAGTGCAGAACGACCTCAGGCTGAGCGTCGTTTCCGCCAAGGCCGGCCTGGGCCAGAGCATACGCTCCGGTGTCGACACCACCGACGACCGCCCCGAACCGAGCGGCCGAGCGCAGATACCCCAGGAGCTTTCTGGATATGTGCTGAGTCGGCAGGTTTCCCTCAAACAGCATATAGACGTCCGCCGCATCGGAATCGTCGAGACCGCAATCCGAGGCAAACCACATTCCGTTGCTGGCACGTACGTTGTCACCGTCCTCGCTCACGAACTGCCAGCCGAACAGATCTCTCCCCGAATTCTGATTGACGATGCGCAGGGCCTCGCTCGCCAGAATGAGAGCGGAAAACGGAAATTCCGGCTGGAGAATGAAATTGAAGCGAATGAGAGCTGGAGCCGAATCCATGATGTTGCTTGCCGGATAAATCGAAATCTTGGCAAGAATTATCAATCTTGCGGCAAACGTTATCAATACAGCCGATGCAATTCGATTGAGACTGTTGTTCCAGACAGAGACGCCGGTATGGCGCTCTCCGACAACTTTGGATTTCACCAGCGCTGATTGTTGGCTGCCGGCGTCGTTCGCAACGCCGTCCGGGCGGAGCTTTGTCAGCGCGGTAAGGGGCCGCAAGTGGAAGCACTCAAACGCAAACTCGAGGGCTGTTACGTCACCATCCCCACGCCTTTCGAGGACAGCCCTGGATTGCCTGTCTGTGAAGCCGCGTTGCGCCGGTATGTCCGGTTTCTTGTCGATGCCGGCCTTAACGCCGACTACGCCACGCTCCTCGCTGGCGGCGCGGCGGGTGATTTTTCGACGATGACGCTGGGCGAGCGCGAGCGGGTCGCAGAGATCGTGGTCGACGAGGCCAACGGCGCCGTCCCCATCGCAATGGGTGCGCAGACAACAAGCACCCAGGAGCTCGTTCGGTTGGCCGGGATCGCCAAGCGAGTGGGGGCCGATTTCATTCAGGTTTCGTGCCCGTTCTACTTCGCCCATACCGAGGCCGATTTCGAGGAATATGTGCTCTCCGCCGCCGAGGCAGAGCCCGATCTCGGCATCATCATCTACAACACCTTCTGGACCAGCCAGAGCCTGAGCTTCGCAATGGTCGAACGCCTGGCCGAGATCCCCAACATTGTTGGCCTGAAATGGGCGGCGCCGCGCACCGATGCGATGGAATTCGAGGATGTGTGCGCTCATTTCGCCGGCCGATTCACGATCATCGACAACAACCTGTTCTTCGGCATGAGCGCCATGCCGGCGCTCGGCGCGAGGGCCTTCGAGGTGCATCACTGCAACTTCTGGCCCGAATGGGGCGTCAAACTCGTCGATGAAGTCCGCGCCGGGAACTACGCGGAAATCACCCGCATGCTCGTTGAAGAAGGCATGCCCTTCTACAAACTCTGGACGGAAATTGAACGGGAATTCACCAGCGGTGACGGCTATCTCGACAAGCTCTGCATGGAATTGATCGGGTTGCCCTCGAGCCGCTGCCGTCCTCCGACGCGCGATGTTCGGTCGATCTATCGCGAGCAGGCACACAGCATGATGCAAGGCATCGGAGTGCCACGCCTGAAACCTGAGATTTGAAAGGCCGCACAGAACGGTCTCACACCCAACCCCGACCAGAGAAGGGAGACCCTGATATGAAAATGAAATCGGTAAGAACAGCCGCAATCGCGTTTGTTGCCGGGCTGGCCGTGACTGGCGCTGCAGTGGCAGAGGACGACGTAAGGCTTCGCCTCAATTGGATGTACTACGGTTCGCATGCCGGATTTGCCCTCGGTAAGGATTCCGGCATTTATGAAGACGCCGGGATCGATATCGACATCCGCTCGGGCAACGGATCCAGTTCCGCACATCGTCTGGTCGCCAATGGCGACAGCGATTTCGCCTACGGATCCTGCGGTGCGCTCATCAGTCTCGCTTCGCAGGGAGCCGAGATCATCTCGGTTGCGGTGATCGACGCCATGGGCGCCGAGGCGGTCATCGTTCGCCCAGACAGCGGTGTGAATTCGATCCAGGACCTGAAGGGAAAGACCATACTGACGACCGCGAACGCCGGGGTGAACACGTTCTTCCCCATCGTGCTGGCTAATGCCGGACTTTCGCAGGATGATGTCACTATAACCAACGTGCCGGACGGCGCCCTGGTTACGGCTTACCTGCAAGGCTCGGGCGATGCCGTCGGCATTCTCGGCGGTCTCGACGACAAACCCGCGGAAATCCGTGCCAATGGCGGTGAGGATCCGATCCTGTTTCCGTATTCCGACTTCGGTGTCGATCAGGTCGGGTATTGCATTTCGACGCGCAAGGACATGGTCGAAAACAACCCGGACCTCGTCAATCGATTCGTCGACGCAACAATCAAAGCCTATTCCGAGACCGAGGCCAATCCGGATTCGGCGATCAACGCGATAGCCGACATCGTTGGCGGAACGATGGCGGAGGACGAAGGCAAGGCGCAGTCGCGAGCGGTTTTGGACGTGACGCTGGGGCTTCTCTATTCGGGAGCCAACTCGGAAAAGAAGCTCGGCTACAATGTGCCATCGGACTGGGCAAGCATGGTCGATCTGATGAAACAGTACAACGACCTCGACCCCGGCGCCGATCCGGCGTCCTTCTACACCAACAAGTTCGTAGACTGAGTCAATGAGCGCAGCCGGGGCCGCCAGCGGCCTCGGCGCCCGCAGTGAAGCGATTTCGATGAGCAACAGCATTGAATTCTCGGGGGTCACGAAAGTGTTCGGAAGCGGCGCTTCCGCCGTACACGCCTTCGGACCCGTCGACCTCACCGTCGAGGAGGGGGAATTCATCTCGCTGCTCGGCCCCTCCGGCTGCGGCAAATCCACACTGATGCTGATGACCTCCGGTCTGCTCGAACCGACCGAGGGGGTCGTCAGGATCGGTGGGCGGGAAGTGCATGGACCGCAGACGGATATCGGGATCATGTTTCAGGACAACACGCTGGTTCCCTGGCGAACCGTGCGCGGCAATATCGAGCTTCAGCTTGAAATGCGCGGCGCGCGTGCCGCTGATCATGCGGGGAAGATCGCCGAACTGCTCGAATCGGTCCACATGGAAGACTTCGCGGAGCGCCATCCCTACGAGTTGTCCGGCGGCATGCAGCAGCGTGCTGCTTTCTGCCAGGCGATGGTGCACGAACCCCGAACGATGTTGCTGGACGAACCGCTCGGCAAACTGGACACCATGACTCGCGAGAGCATTCGCCGGGACCTGCAGAGCCTGTGGATGCAGGAACGGCCCACGGTCCTGTTCGTCACCCACTCAATCGACGAGGCGATCCAGCTGTCCAGCCGGGTGGCAGTCATTACCCCGCGACCCGGCAGGATAGAGCGGATCATCGACATCGATCTGCCGTTTCCGCGCGACCTCGATGTCAAGAACTCGCCGCAGTTCATGGCCTATGCCCGCGAAACTCAGGAGATCTTCAGGGGCTATGGCGTCATTTGACAAAAAGCCGACTTTCGCGGCCGTGAAACTTCGCCTGGTGAACAGCTGGATGTTCATCGCCTTTTTCATCGGCTTTTTTCTGTTCTGGGAATACTCGATCGTCTGGTTCGACATTCCGAGATTCATCCTGACCCCGCCCTCGGTCATTATCGCCAAGGGCGCAGCGGATCTGGACCGGCTGCTCTACTACACCTATGTGACGGGGCTCGAGACGGTGCTTGGCTATGCCATCGCGGTCGTTCTCGCTCTGCCGCTGGGCCTGGCAATCGCTTTCTCCTCGATACTGAAGCGGACGCTGTACCCGTTCATCGTGTGCATCGAGATGGTCCCCAAGATCGCCTTTGCGCCGCTGTTCATTTCGTGGCTCGGCTTCGGCCTCCTGCCCAAGGTGATCATCGTCTTTCTGGTCTGCTTTTTTCCCATCGTGCTCAACGCGATCCTCGCTTTCAATTCGCTGAGCGAAGAACTCACGCTTTTCTGCCGGTCGACCGGGGCCGGCGTGTGGCGCACTTTCCTGAAGGTCAGATTGCCGGCGGCGCTTCCGCAGTGTTTCGTCGGATTCAAGTATGCTGCCATCAACGCCACCGTGGGCGCTGCCATCGCGGAGTTCATCGGATCCGACGAGGGACTTGGTTTCTACATTCAGATAGTTACGGGCAACATGCGACCCGACCTCGCATTCGCCGGGATTTTCTTCCTAACGCTCCTGGGCCTGTCTCTTTTCGGGCTCGTGACGCTGGCGGAACGTTTGCTGATCCCGTGGCATATTTCCGTTCGTCGCGGTTGAGCGCTCGCCATGGCAATCGCAAAGATCGGAACGACCGCAAGACTCCAGCGATCGAAGCTTGATGCTCGGCCACGGAGTGGTCGGCCGTGAGCTGCATCGCCGTTTGCGTTGATCTCTCGCCGGCCCAGACCGAGCATCTGTCCCGACAAGCGGAAGGCTATCGGCTTCAGCCGGGAGGCTCGCTGGCCGGCTGCGAAATAGCCTTCGGCAACCCTGCGCCCGAGGCGCTTGCCGGTGCCGAAAGCTTGCGGTGGATACAGTTGGAGTCGGTCGGTTTCGGCGAGTATTCCGGTTTGGACTGGGCGGACCTCGGAAACCGGTTGACCCTGACCAACCTCGCGGGTTTTTTTGCCGAGCCGGTGGCCGAAACGGCGCTTGCCGGCATCCTGTCCCTGACCCGCGGGCTGAACCGTCTTGCGACACTGCAGGCTGAGCGCCATTGGGTGGGAGATCCGATCCGGACAGGATTGCGGCTGCTCGGCGGCGCCCGCGTGGTGATGCTCGGTTACGGCTCGGTCAACCGTCGGCTGGCCGAGTTGCTGACGCCGTTCGGTTGTAAAGTCGTTCCGCTGTGCAGCGGGTCGACCCGCGAACAACTGGACGCAGCGTTGCCTTCTGCCGACATTCTTGTCGCAGCCGTTCCCGATACGCCGCAGACTCGAGGGCTGCTGAATGCCGATCGCCTGGCGCTCCTGCCGTCGAAGGCGGTGATCGTGAACCTCGGCCGCGGAACGCTTGTGGACGAGGCGGCACTGTGCGACGCGCTCGTTCGAGGGCGCCTCGCTGGTGCGGTTCTGGATGTGACCCAGGAAGAGCCCTTGCCGTCGGATCATCCGCTCTGGACCACGCCGAATACGCTGTTGACCCAGCACTCGGCAGGCGGAACCATGGACGAAATGGACCGCAAGATCGACGTGTTCGTCGACAACCTGATGCGCTATCGGCAGGGCAGGGACCTGCTGGGCGTTGCTGACTTGAAACGAGGATACTGATGCCGAGCATCACCGGAATTCGCTGTTTGCTGCTGAGCTCACCCTATGCGGATGCTGACGACCCGGAAATCAAGGAGTGCTTTCCGAACGGGCCGAAGCGAACGATCGGCATGGTCGAGGTAATGCTGGATAATGGCGTGACCGGTCTGGGCGAGGGGTATCTCGCCGTTTTCGCGCCGCTTGTCTTCAAGGCCATCGTGGATCTCTGCACGCCGCAGGTCCTGGGAAAGGACGGATTCGACATTGATGGGAGGGTTCGAGACCTGCGTAGCCTCTGCGACTACTGGTCGTTGCAGGGAGCCGCCCGCCATGTGATCGCGGCGTTTGAGATTGCGCTCCAGGACGCCAGGGGCAAAAGCCTCGACAAGCCGGTTTACGATCTGCTTGGGGGTGCGAAATCCGAGTCGATTGAGATCTACGGTTCCGGCGGTTGCTGCGATGCCAAGCACCAGTTCCTGCGCGAACTGGATTTGCTGGAGAAGCTGGGAATTCGCAAATACAAGATGCGATCGGTCAAGACGGATGTCCTGCGCACGGTCTGGGTCCTCGAAGAAGCCGGCGGTCGCGGGATCGAGGTCGGCGTCGATATGTGCCAGAACCTCGCCGACCCGCCGCAAGAGGTCGACGATGTGGTGGCGTTTGTCGACGCTGTTCACGCCCTGACCGATCGACGCATGATCTTCCTGGAGGAAGCGATCGGACCCGATGCGCCCGATGGGTTCAAGGCGTTGCGAGACCGGATAGCTGTGCCGGTATGCGGCGGCGAGATCATTACCACGCCCAAGGAAATGATCGAACGGGTGAGGAACGGCGTCTACGATTTCGTACAGCCCGATGCTTCCGTCATGGGTGGGATATCAGCCGTCATGGACGTATTCGGCGCCGCCCGGGAAAAGGACACGCCCGTTGTCGTGCACGCCTGGGGCGGAGCTGCGGCGATCATGGCCAGCTACCATGCGGCCTTCGCGGCCGGAGGAGAGCTGGTCGAGTTTCCGATGCTGGACTTTCCGCTGGGTCGCGAAATGATGGGCGATCAGGCGCGCATCGCGGACGGCCGGCTGCTACAGCCGGCAGCACCCGGACTGGGGCTGACACTCACGCCGGAGATGGAGGCCCGCTATCCGTTCGACGAAACCGCTGTCTATTCATGCGCCCTGACCGATTACGGACCGCCACCCGACAGCTATTGGGTGCGAGAGTGATCCTTCGACATCAATTTCGAAAAATGGTCGGAGTGAGAGGATTTGAACCTCCGACCCCCTCGTCCCGAACGAGGTGCGCTACCAGGCTGCGCTACACTCCGACTTGTCGCTCCGGCCGTTACTTCGGCCGCGAGCGTCACGTCACTAATACGGCTTCCGGCAAGCGTCAAGAGGAAGTTTCGGCTGTGCGGCAGGTTGTTGCTCGCGGTCGGCGATCCAGCCACCATACCGCGATCCGAACAGTGGGCAGGCGGTGCTCCGCCGCCAACCCGGCTCTCGATGCTGGCATGCCTACATCACCATCAGATTTGCCGGCTGACAAATTGCTTTTGTAAAGGAATGGGAAGATATTGAAGGCCGTAAGCAAGCAACCGGGTCGATGTCGCGTCCGCGGCGCCGGTTGATCAGGGTAGGAGACCATCAATATGAGAAGAATTCTTACCGTTTTAGCGGTTCTGTTGTGTTGGCCCTTGTTTGCCGTATCGGCCAGCGCCCAGACCAACGGCTATACGACTGCGAATGTGAACCTGCGCGCCGGTCCGGGCACCAACTATCCTGTGGTGACCACGATCCCCGCCAACACGACGATTGCGGTGCATGGCTGCGAGAAAGGCTTTTCCTGGTGTGACATTTCCTGGGGCCATGCCCGCGGGTGGCTGTCCTCGCAATACATCTATGTCGAAAGCGGCGGCCAGCGCACGGTCCTGACGCCGGCTCTTGGTGTCACCCTCGGCATCGCCATCGTGGTCTTTGATGAGGCCTATTGGAACAGGTACTACAGCAGCTATCCGTGGTTCCGGCCCTGGCCCTATCGCCCGTACCATCCAGTCTACCCGCCATGGCGTCCGCTACCGGGCCCGTATTGTTATCACGCGCCGCAGGCGCCGGAATGCCGCTGGGGACCGTATCATCCGTATCATCCCTACGGACCGTACTACCATCCGGGACATCCCTACCATCCCTACCACCCCTATCATCCGTACCACCCTTACCACCCGTATCATCCCTACGGGCCGCTCTACGGGGGGAACTCGTTCCACGGTGGTGGAGGATTTCACGGCGGTGGAGGATTCCACGGTGGCGGAGGATTCCACGGTGGCGGAGGATTCCACGGCGGAGGATTCCACAGGTAGAGGCACGCAAATACACCACTCCAGCCGGCAGACGTCTCGTCTGCCGGTTTTGCGTTGTCGGGAGCTACAGCTCGATACCGAGCCGTCGGGCCGCGCCGCGAATGTGGGCGCGCATCGCCTCTCTCGCCGCTTCGGCATCGCCCGCAACAATCGCGTCGTGGACGCGTTGATGCTCGGCGATGGTGATTTCGACGATGGCTTCCAGGCCGTGCCTCTGGCGCGCCGCCACGATCGCCTCGCGCATCTGATGGGCGAGGTAGGTGACGAAGGTCACCAGATACTGGTTGCCGGTGGCGGCGGCCAGCGCGCGGTGAAACTCGAGGTCCGCGTCGATGCCGGCTTCCGACCATTTTTCCGCACCGGTCATCCGCTCCAGCGCGCCTGATATCGCCGTCATCTGCATTTTTGTGCACCGTTCGGCCGCCAGAGCCGCGGCCTCGATCTCCAGCAACGCTCGCAATTCGAACAGGCTGCGCAGATTGTCGCTTTGCTGCAACTCGTCGGCGTCGATGCGGATGGCCTGACGCAGTTCCGGCTGGACGACGAAGGCGCCGAGACCCTGGCGCGAGTCGACAACGCCGTCGGAACGCAGGCAGGCGATAGCCTCACGCACGACATTGCGGCTGACCTCGAAGGTCTGCGCCAACTCGTGCTCGGTCGGCAGCCGATCGCCCGGCCGGAACCGGCCAGCAGCGATCTCCCGGGAGATCATGGCGGCGACCTTCTTGTGCAGGGGCTCGGCGCGTCCCACTTTGCCGAACCGGGCTTTGCCGAATTTGGAATTCACCGCCGACCTCCGGTTTGATAGAACCGGTCCCGGAGGGGCCGCATGGCCTGAAAGGCGACAGGGCGCCGATGCAGTGCGGTCTCCCGAACGAAAATACGTATTTATAGGGTTATCCTACAACCGGATAATATGCCATATAGTTTCCTCCTGCGCGAGATGGTTCAATCGGATCCGTGGCCGTGTGTCCCAGCCGGGGCGGTCATGCCGACGATGTCTGGATGGAGAGAGCAATGAACGAAGCCGGTTTGCCGGAAGAGGGCGTTTTTGTCGGCCGTGTCTGGCGCCAGCAGGGGCAGGGGCCGTCGCTCGCAGTCCTGCGCAACGGCAATCTGGTCGACATGACGTCGAAGGCGACGCCGACCATGCGCGATCTGCTGGAACTCGACGATCCGGCCGCCCGAGTGCACGAAGCCGAGGGCGAAACCATCGGTTCGCTGGACGAAATCCTGGCCTCAAGCCGCCCGGACGCCAGCGAGAATGCTGTCCGCCTGCTGGCGCCTTGCGACCTGCAGGCCGTCAAGGCCTGTGGCGTGACCTTCGCCAGTTCGATGATCGAGCGGGTGATCGAGGAGCAGGCCGCCGGCGATCCGCAGAAGGCCGCGGCGATCCGTCAGCGCTGCAGCGCCATCATCGGCGACAGTCTGCGCAACCTTGAGGCCGGTTCCGAAGAGGCGGGGCGCGTCAAGCAGGCGCTGATCGAGGAGGGCGTCTGGTCGCAATATCTCGAGGTCGGCATCGGCCCTGACGCCGAAGTCTTCACCAAGGGACAGCCCATGTCCGCGGTCGGTTGGGGTGCCGCGGTGGGGTTGCATCCGATCTCGACCTGGAACAACCCTGAGCCCGAAGTGGTTCTCGCCGTCGACAGCCGCGGCCGCATCAAGGGCGCCACACTCGGCAACGACGTCAACCTGCGCGACGTCGAAGGACGCTCGGCGCTGCTATTGGGAAAGGCCAAGGACAACAACGCGTCCTGCTCGATCGGTCCCTTCATCCGTCTGTTCGACGACCGTTACGGCGTCGACGACGTGCGCAATGCGGACCTCGACCTCGACGTGACCGGCGAGGATGGCTTCGTGCTAGAGGGCAAGAGTTCGATGCGCGAGATCAGCCGCGATCCGCTCGACCTGGTCGCCCAGACCTGCGGCCGCCATCACCAGTATCCGGACGGCTTCATGCTGTTTTTGGGCACGCTGTTCGCGCCGACCCAGGACCGCGACGTGCCTGGCGAGGGCTTCACCCACAAGACCGGTGACGTGGTGACTATCTCCAATCCGCAGCTCGGGGCGCTGCGCAATACGGTCCGGCTGTCGCCGGACTGTCCGCCCTGGACCTTTGGAACCGCCGCGCTGATGCGCAACCTGGCATCGCGCGATCTTCTTTGACGAACCGAAACACGGGAACCCGACAATGACACTTCATGCAAATCTGATCGACGGCGAATGGGTCGACGGCGAAGCCATCGGCAACATCAACCCCTCCAATACCGACGATGTGGTGGGCGATTATGCCCGCGCCACCGCGGCCGATGCCGATCTGGCGATCGCCGCGGCGGTGGCTGCGTTTCCGTCCTGGTCGCGCTCGACCCCTCTGGAGCGCCATGCGGTGCTGCGCAAGGCATCCGACGAGATCCTGGCGCGCAAGGAGGAACTGGGCACGCTGCTGTCGCGCGAGGAGGGCAAGACGCTGGCCGAGGGCATCGGCGAGACGATCCGCGCCGCCCAGGTCTTCGACTTCTTCGCCGGCGAGGCGCTGCGGCTGACCGGCGAGACCGTGCCGTCCGTTCGCCCCAATATCGGTGTCGAGATGACTCGCCAGGCGGTCGGCGTGGTCGGCATCATCACGCCGTGGAACTTCCCCATCGCCATTCCGGCCTGGAAGATCGCGCCAGCCATCTGCTACGGCAATACGGTTGTCTTCAAACCGGCCGATCTCGTGCCCGGCTGTTCCTGGGCCATCGTCGACATTCTGCAGCGCGCCGGCCTGCCGAAGGGCGTGCTCAATCTGGTGATGGGCAAGGGCTCGGTGGTCGGCCAGGCGATCCTCGACAGCGCCGACGTCAACGCCCTGACCTTCACCG
Source organism: Rhizobiaceae bacterium (assembly GCA_963921345.3). Classification (GTDB taxonomy): domain Bacteria; phylum Pseudomonadota; class Alphaproteobacteria; order Rhizobiales; family Rhizobiaceae; genus Hoeflea_A. Next base: position 207,156 of record CAWUFE020000007.1, read on the forward strand.
GTTCGGTGGCCACCGGCAAGCGCGTGGCGGCGGCCAGCGTCGAGAACATGCGCAAGTTCCAGCTCGAAATGGGCGGCAAGAACCCGCTGGTGGTGCTCGACGACGCCGATCTCGATACCGCGGTCGAATGCGCCGCCAACGGCGCCTTCTTCTCCACCGGCCAGCGCTGCACCGCATCGTCGCGGCTGATCGTCACCGAGGGCATTCACGAGGCCTTCGTAGCGGCGCTGACCAAGCGCCTGGAGGGACTGGTCGTCGATGACGCGCTGAAGGAAGGCACCCATATCGGACCGGTGGTCGACCAGAACCAGCTCGACCAGGACGTCTCCTATATCGAGATCGGCAAGTCGGAAGGTGCCCATCTTGCCTATGGCGGCGATCGCCTGGAGCGGGGGACGCCCGGGTTCTATCTGCAGCCGGCTTTGTTCACCGAATGCAACAACCAGATGCGCATCAGCCGCGAGGAGATTTTCGGACCGGTGGCGGCGGTGATCCGGGTCAAGGATTACGACGAGGCGCTCGCCGTGGCCAACGACACGGATTTCGGCCTGTCCTCCGGCATCTGCACCCAGAGCCTGAAGCACGCGACCCACTTCAAGGCCAATGCCGAAGCTGGCATGGTGATGGTCAACCTGCCGACCGCCGGCGTCGATTTCCACGTACCGTTCGGCGGCCGCAAGGGATCGAGCTACGGGCCGCGCGAACAGGGCCGCTACGCGGCCGAATTCTATACGACGGTGAAGACGGCCTACACCAGCGCCTGACCCACCTGACGACCCATTACTCAGCGCCGGCGGATCCTCTTCGCCGGCGCGTCTTTTTCTGCGAATAGGGAATTTTCGATCATGAAACACAGATCATTGGGAAAGTCCGACGTGAAGGTGTCCGAGATCGGCCTGGGCTGTTGGCAGTTCGGCGGTGATTTCGGTGCGATCGAGGACGACCGCGCATTGGCCGTGCTGCGCGCCGCCAGCGACGCGGGTGTGACCTTTTTCGATACGGCGGATGTCTATGGCGGCGGTCGTAGCGAGAGCATCATCGGCCGCTATCTTGCCGAAGCCGCTTCGACGCCGACGGTGGTAACGAAGGTCGGCCGGTCGGCAGAACTCTATCCGGACAAATACGGTCACGATGCCATCCGCGACCACCTGCTGGTTTCCGCCGAGCGGCTCGGCACCGACACGCTCGATCTCGTGCAACTGCACTGCGTGCCGACGGACGTGCTACGCGATGGCGCCATTTTCGACATCATGAACCGCCTGGCTTCCGACGGTTTGTGCCGCCAGTGGGGTGCCAGTGTCGAAACCATCGAGGAGGCAAAAATCTGTCTGGCGCAGGACAATCTCGCTTCGCTGCAGATCATCTTCAACCTGTTCCGGCAGGACGCCGCATGGGATCTGTTTTCGCAAGCCGAGGCAGCCGGTGTCGGCATCATCGTTCGCCTGCCGCTTGCCAGCGGCCTGCTGACCGGCAAGTTTGCCGCAGACACGGTCTTCGAGCCGTCTGACCACCGCAACTACAATCGCGACGGCGCGGCGTTTTCCGTCGGCGAGACCTTTTCGGGGATCGAACTGGCGACCGGCGTGGCGCTGGTGGAGGAACTGAAGCCGCTCGTGCCCGAGGGCTGGAGCCTGGCCGATTTCAGCCTGCGCTGGATTCTCGACCATCCCGCCGTCAGCACCGTCATCGCCGGTTGTTCGCGTCCCGAGCAGGTGCTGGCCAACTCCCGTGCTTCGCAACTGGCGCCATTGTCCGAGGACACCCACACCTGGTTGAAGGACTTCTACATCGATCGGGTGCGTCCGGCGATCCGCTGCCCCATCTAGCTGCGGGTCGCCATCCGGCTGTTGCCGGCGGCAGTGTTCTTTAAATCGGTTGAATTGCGGCTGGCCTTCTTTTATACGCCTCTGGACTTCGCACATTGACGGCAGCGGGTGGTAGAGTCCGATCAGGGCGGCCGCCCGCCCGATCGTGCACCCGGCTTCGGATAAAAGGCAGATCCCATGAAACGTTCGCAGGTCAACGAAACGCTTCTCGCCGCCGCCGACTTCATCCGCTCCTTCGGTTTCCTGCTGCCGCCCTTCGCCTATTTCGCGCCGGACGAGATGCGCCGTCGGAAGGAAGCGCTTGGCGGCATCATCAGCGCCCGGCTCGGCTGGGACATCACCGATTACGGCCAGGGCCGGTTCGAGGAGCTGGGTCTGTTCCTGTTCACGACGCGCAACGGCTCGCCGGAAGATCTGAAGAGCGGCACCGGTATGTGTTATGCCGAAAAGATCATGATCTCGCGCCACGACCAGATTTCGCCGATGCACCGGCACATCGTCAAGACGGAGGACATCATCAATCGCGGCGGCGCAAAACTGGCGATCCAGATGTACGAATCGGATGCGGACGGCGCGCTGGACGAACAAGCGCCGGTGCCGGTCGCGACCGACGGCATCCCGCGAACCCTGGCAGCCGGCGAGACGCTGGTGCTTGAGCCCGGCGAGAGCGTCACGCTGCATCCCGGCAACTGGCACAAATTCTGGGGCGAGGGTGGCGATGTGCTGATCGGCGAGGTATCGACTGTCAATGACGACCTGACCGACAACGTTTTTCAGGAACCGATCGGCCGTTTCTCCGACATCGAGGAGGACGTCGCGCCGGTCCATCTTCTGGTCTCCGACTACGACAGGTGGCTGGCATGATCGTCTGCTGCGGAGAAGCCCTGATCGACATGCTGCCGCGGGCGCTGCCCGACGGCACCGCCGTGCTTTTGCCGGCGACCGGCGGAGCCGTCTACAACACGGCGATCGCCCTGGGCCGGCTCGGCGTTCCGACAGGCTTCTTTTCGGGCCTCTCGACCGACATGTTCGGCCGTCAGCTGGAGGCCGATCTGCTCGAATCCGGCGTCGATGCCTCCTATTGCGCCCGCTCAGCGCGACCGACGACACTGGCATTTGTCGAGCTGACCGACGGTAACGCCAGCTACACGTTCTACGACGAGGAAACCGCCGGCCGTATGTTGTCGCCGAACGACCTGCCGCAGTTCGACGCTGGCGTGGAGGCCTTGCATTTCGGTGCCATCAGCCTGATTCCGGAGCCCTGCGGCGGCACCTACGAGGCGCTCCAGGAACGGGAAGCCGCTTCGCGGGTCATTTCGTTCGATCCCAATATTCGCGCCAATTTCATCGCCGATGCGGATGCCCACCGGGCGCGCATGCGGCGCATGGTCGCCAGGAGCGACATCGTCAAGGTATCCGACGAGGATCTGGCCTGGATCGAACCCGACAGGGACGCCGAGAGCGCCATTCAGGATTGGCTTGACGCCGGAACATCGGTTGTCGTGACGACGATGGGATCGGACGGCGCTCGCGCCATGACTCGCGGCGGGGAGATCGGTGTGCCGGCGGTCCGTGTCGACGTCGTCGACACCGTCGGAGCGGGCGACAGTTTCGACGCCGGCTTTCTTGCTGGACTGCGGGAGCAGGGGCTTTTGTCGAAATCGGCTCTGCGAGGCATCGGTCCGGATTCCCTGCGTGAGCCCTTGGAGCTCGCCGCCCGCGTGGCCGCGTTCGTCGTCTCCCGCGCCGGCGCCAATCCGCCCTGGAAGCGGGAATTGGGATAGCTCGGCTTTGCCGCCGCCGACCCCCGCGATACACTGCCGACGGGTTCCAGGCGCGAGGGCGAAGACCATGAAACTGAAGGTCATCCGGGGCGACATCACCACCGTCGAAGTCGACGCAATCGTCAATGCCGCCAATTCCTCTTTGTCGGGAGGCGGCGGAGTGGATGGGGCAATCCACAGACGCGGCGGCCCGGCCATCCTCGAAGCGTGCAAGGCCATTCGGGCCGAACAGGGCGGGTGCGAAACCGGGCAGGCGGTGATCACCACCGCCGGCGATCTGCCGGCGCGGTTTGTCATCCACACGGTCGGTCCGGTCTGGCGCGGCGGCGACGACAACGAGCGGCAATTGCTGGCGAACTGCTACTCGTCCAGTCTGCGGCTGTGCGGCGAAAACGGCGTCCGCAGTGTCGCGTTCCCGAATATCAGCACCGGTATCTATGGTTTTCCGAAACAACCGGCGGCCGAGATTGCCGTCGACGCGGTGAAGAGCTTCGATGCGCCCGATGCGCCTGAGGAGGTCCTGTTCGTCTGCTTCGACGGCGAAAACCTGCGGCTTTACGAGGTGCTGCTGAGCCAGACACCACTGAAATCTGACTGAATCCATGGCCTCGAATCGAAACTTGCTGTTTAATTGCAACCGATTCGTATGGTGAGCGTTTGTGCCCAACCGGCCGTGTGCGAAATATCGCGTGCCGCCTTCACGGGTTCTTCAGTTCTGAGTTTAATAATCGATAAACGAGCATGCTGGCGCGTGGGTATTGGCCGGCCCGCTGTTGCGGCGTGCGCCGTGGGGGGTATTCGTTCAAGAGGCGGAGTCCGGACCGCACAGGCGGTCTCGGGTTGAAAGACATGTCCGACAGGACCAACAAATCGCATCAGAGCCTGTTTCTGATCGTAGCCGTTCTCGGCACCATCAATCTCGTCAACTACATGGACCGGGTCCTGTTTTCCCTGATGGTCGAGCCGGTGAAGGCCGAACTCGATCTGTCGGATTCCCAGATGGGATTGCTTGGCGGCTTTGCCTTTGCGGCGGCCTATGCGGTCTTCGGTCTGGTGGCCGGGCGGATTGCCGACAGTTTCAACCGCATCCGGTTGATCGGAGCCGCTTTGACGATCTGGAGCGCGGCGACGGCAGCCTGCGGGCTGGCCAACAACTTCATTCAGATGTTCGCAAGCCGGCTGGTGGTCGGTGCCGGCGAAGCCGGTTGCGTGCCGGCGGCGCAGTCGATCATCTCCGATGTCGCGCCCGCCAAGAAGCGTGCCTTCCTGATTTCGATCTTTACCGGCATCGGCACGCTGGGAACGCTGATCGGCATCATCCTCGGCGGCATTCTGATCGAGGCCATCGGCTGGCGCACGACATTCATCGTCTTCGGCATTTTCGGCTTCTTTCCGCTCATTTTGGTGCTGTTCGTATTGCGGGAACCACGCGCTAGCCGGCCGGAGGAAGCGCCCGTATCTGCGGTCGACTGGCGCGCCGACGTTGGGGAAATGCTGAAACGGACCGAGATTCAGATCCTGCTCATCGCCATTCCGATGATCTACACCCTGGCCGGGGTCGGCACATGGATCCCGGCCTTCTTCCAGCGCACCTACGGCATCAACACCGAGGAATTCGCCCGCGCCGGCGGTGCGCTGCTGGGCATCGGCCTGATCCTGGGCACCTTCGGCGGCGGCTTCATCGCCAACCGGCTGGTGGCGCGGGACATGCGCTGGGAGTTCTGGTGGACCGCGCTTTCCTGCTCGCTCGCCATGCTGCCGCTTCTGGTCGTCTACCTCGTCGACAACATCAATCTGGCCTATGCCGGCCTGTTCGCCGCCTTCTTCATCGCCGGGACCAGCTTCGGCCCGTCAATGGCCTGCATGCACACCGTCACCAAGCAATCGGTTCGCGCCACGGCCGTCGCGTCGATGGTGTTCACGACGTCGCTGATCGCCTATGGCGCGGTGCCGGCACTGATCGGCGTGCTGAGCGATGTGTTCGCCGGGATGGGCGTCGACGTTGCCGACGGGACGTCGCTGCAATACGCGTTGCTGCTGAGCATGCTGCTGCCGCCCACCGCCAGCGTGCTGTTCCTGATCGCCTCAAAGATTGCCTTCTCCGACGGCAAGCTACACACCGCTGCCGATCACCCGGGCTGACCGAGAAACCGCAGGACCGCCGCTCGCATGTCGGGCGTTTCCATGTGCCCGGTGCCGGCGGATCGGATTATCGTCAATTGCTGGGCAGCGTCGGCAAGGCGATAGGCGCTGCCCAACCGCTCTAGCGCCGGATCGATCGCGGCCGCCGGCGTTAGCGGATCTTCGGTCCCGTAGACCACAAGCTGCGGGCGCGGAGCGATCCTGGCGGCGATATCGGCCATGTCGAAATGCTGCAACAGTCCCGGAACGGTCATGTAATGACCGTGCAGGTCGTGGGCGCCGGTCTCGATCAGCGGCTTCATGTTGGCGAAGGCGCACAGATGGGCGGCACCCGCCACGCGTTCGTCGAGGGCGGCCAGCCAGTAGGCATGGGTTGCACCCATCGACAGACCTAGCGTTGTAATGCGGCCGGCGTCGACCTCCACCCGCATCGCCAGATAATCGAGTGCCGCCGACAAGTCGGCCAACATGCGTCCGAACAGCGGCGTTCCCCGCCACAAGGCCGCTTTTGACAGGCTGCTTTCGCTGCCCTCCGAAATACGCTCGTTGAAACCCGGCATATCGATGCACAGGACGACGTGGCCTGCCTCCGCCAGGGCCGGGCCATAGGGCGACGATAGCGCCGGTCTGCCCTCCAGCAGTTCGCGTCGGCCGATTTCGTGGCGGTTGCCATGGGCATGGCAATAGAGCACAGCGGAATGCCGGCGCTCCGTGTCGGGAAGCAAAACCGTTCCGGGAATCGTGCCGGCCTCGGTGCCCACACGAATCTCCTGATGCAGAAACCCCGGCTCCTGTGAAGACGCGATCACTTTACCTCCGCGGCCCGCGGGCGGTCCTTGGGGATAACCGAGCATTGGCCACAGGTCAGATGTCCGCGAGGTCATGCTGTTCGGATCTCCGTTTGAGATGTGAGTTGCGGCATTACTTGTATACTAGTATATTGCCTTGAGCAGGAGAATGGAATGAGGCAGACGTGGCGATGGTTCGGTCCGGTCGACCGGACCTCCTTGAGCGACGCGCGGCAGGCCGGTGCGGAGGCGATCGTCACGGCGTTGCACGACATAGCGCCCGGCAAAGTCTGGCCGGCCGAAGCCATAGAGTTGCGGCAAAGACAGGTGTCGGAGACCGACGAAGGCGCGTCGACGGGGCTTGCCTGGGAGGTGGTCGAGAGCCTTCCGGTTTCGGAATCGATCAAGACCATGTCGGGCCCGTGGCGAGAGCACATCGACGCCTACAAGGTCAGCCTGACCAATCTCGCGGAGGCCGGCCTTCACACGATCTGCTACAATTTCATGCCGGTCCTCGACTGGACGCGCACCGACCTGGCCGCGCCGATACCGCATGGCGGCACCGCCATGCGTTTCGATCTGGCCGATTTTGCCGCCTTCGATCTGCACATTATGCAGCGCCCGGCGGCCCATGACGATTTTCCGGAATCGATAAGGCAGGAAGCGCGCCGTCGCCACGACGCCATGGACGAAGCGGCCAAACTGCGGCTCGCCAGCAACATCACTGCCGGCCTGCCCGGTTCCGCGGAACACTGGACGTTGTCGTCGCTGCGCGAAAAGCTGGCCGACTACGCGACAATCGACGCCACTCGCCTGCGCCAGAACCATATCGATTTTCTTTCCGAGATCGTCGCCCATGCGGAGCAACTGCACGTTCGGCTGTGTTGTCACCCGGACGATCCGCCTTTTCCGCTGCTCGGGCTACCCCGAGTGATGTCGACCGCCGACGATTTCGACGCCGTGCTGACCGCTATCGACAGCCGGGCGACGGGGTTGACCTTCTGCACCGGATCGCTGGGCGCTCGGGCCGACAACGATATTCCGGCCATGGCCGCCCGGTTCGCGCCGCGGATCCATTTCGCCCATCTGCGCAACGTCACGCGCGAGGGGGAAGGGGTGCCCTGTTCGTTTTTCGAAGACGAGCACCTGGCGGGCCAGACCGACATGATCGCCGTCTTGCAGGCGCTGATGGCAGAGGAGGCGCGCCGATTGGAAACCGGCCGCGCCGACCACCAGATTCCCATGCGCCCGGATCACGGCCAGGACATCCTGGACGACCTTGGTCGCGGATCGCAGCCGGGCTATCCGGCTGTCGGGCGGCTGAAGGGGCTTGCCGAACTGCGCGGTGCCATGGCCGCATTGACGGCGGTTTCGCTGAACAGCGAGACAAACGAACGGGTCGGCGAAATCCGGGAGGAGGTGGCGCATGCCGCGCTTGAGCCCTGAGGCCGCCGCTTTCGACATGCAGGCCGCACTGAGCGACGTTGCGATCGACCGGTCCCGTTCGATCGCACCGCAGATCTACGACGCGCTCAGGACACGCATCATCGACAACCGTTTTCCGCCGGGCACCGCATTGAGCGAAAGCGAGGTCGCGCGGTTCTGCGATATCAGCCGCACGCCGCTGCGCGCCGCCATCCAGGACCTGTCCGGAGAAGGACTGATCATCGTGCGCCCGCAGGTCGGCTCTGTCGTGGCGCCCTACGACGCGGCCCGCGTGCGCGAAGCGATCTTCATCCGTGCCGCCATCGAGGCAGCGGTCGCTCGCCGGCTGGCCGAACAGGGCATCGACGAAGCCGTGCTGGCGCCGATTCTGGCCGCCCAGGAAGCCGCGGCTGCGCGTGACGATTACATGACGTTCTTTCGCTACGACGAACAGTTCCATCAGTTGCTGGCACAGATGGCGTCCGTGCCGAAAGCCTGGCAGATGGTGCAGTCGGTGAAGGCTCACATCGACCGTCAGCGCTTGCGGCTGATGTCGACCATCGTCGGCCGCTCGCAGCGTGCCTATGACGATCACATAAAACTGCTTGAATGCATTCGCCGGGGCGACGCAAGCGGCGCCGCGGCGGAAATGCGCGACCATGTCAACTCGGCGCTGGAGGCCGTGGAGGCAGACGACGGCAGCCCTTAGCCGGTTCGAAGGCTTGCTCGGGATGTCTATGTGTACTAGTATACAAGTAACCGAAGGGAGGAGAAATCCAGATGAAAATTAAGCTTCACACACTGTTGCTCGCGGGGGCCGCGGCCCTGGCCATGTCGGCGGGCAGTGCGCTTGCCGAAACGGAACTGCGCATCACCTGGTACAATGACGGCAATGAAGGGGAGGTCCTGCGCGACATCCTCGACCGCTACGAACAGGCCAATCCCGACGTCAAAGTGACGCTCGACGTGGTGCCGTACAAGGCGATCCTGGAAAGCCTTCCGGTGCAGCTGGCGGCAGGCGATGGTCCCGACCTTGCCCGCGTGACCGACCTGGGCGGCCTGTCCGAGCATTATCTCGACTTGACCCCGCACATCTCTAATCCGGGCTACTGGAACGAGAATTTCGGACCGTTCCTGAAGTGGCTCCGCCAGCCCGGCGACGACAGCACGATTGCCGGCTTCATGACACAGCTCACCGTCACCGGTCCCTATGTGAACAAGACCCTGTTCGAGCAGGCCGGTGTGGACCTGCCGGGCGACGGCGCGACCTGGGACGACTGGGCCAAGGCCGTCAACGAGGTTGCCGGTAAGCTGGACATCCCGATTCCGATGGCCTGGGACCGTTCCGGCCACCGCGTTTCCGGCCCGGCGATCTCGATGGGCGCCAAGATGTTCGACGCCGAAGGCAACCCGGCGCTGGTCGACGACGGCCTCAAGGCGATGACCCAGCGGCTCTATGACTGGCACCAGGACGGCACCATGGCCAAGGAGCTGTGGGGTTCGGTCTCGGGTTCGCAGTATCTCGGCGCCAATGAGGACTTCGCCAACGCTCAGGTGGCGATGTATATGAGCGGCTCCTGGCAGATTCCGCAATTTGCCGACAAGATCGGCGATGCCTTCGACTGGTGGGCGGTGCCCGCGCCGTGCGGACCGGCCGCCTGCACCGGCATGCCCGGCGGTGCCGCGCTCGTCGCGATGAAAGGCACCGAGCATCCCGCGGAAGTCGGCAAGCTCATGGACTACCTGTCCAGCGAGGACGTCCTCAACGAGTTCTACGGCCGTACGCTGTTTATTCCGGGTCATCTCGGACTGGCGGCAAGTGGCGTCGATTTCGATACTGAAGACCCGCGTGCCAAGCATGCGCTGCAGACCTTTGCGTCGGCGGTTCCGGGCATCTCTCCGACGGCCTTCGACCTGCAGGGCTATGTCTACAACCGGGTGATGTTCAACGCGCTCATTTCGCGTCTTGGTGAGGCGATCGTCGGCGAACTGACGCTGGATCAGGCCTATGACCGCATGACCCAGGACGTCGAACAGCAGATCGCCGAGAAAAAACGCGGCGGCTGATTGCAAGCTCGGCTTGCGATCGCAACCAGCGCTCCGGGCGCGCCACTCCCCGCGCCCGGAATGCAGACTCGAAAATGACAGGGCCGACCCGATCCGATGGCGCATGAAAATCCGGCACAATTGGAAACCGTCAGTCTCGGCAACCGGCTGAACGCGGTCGCCGCCTGGCCGGTGCGCGTCCTGTTCGAGCTTCTGGACGTGCCGTTCAGGGCTCTGCAGCGGCTGCTCGGCATCGGCCGCATGCCCTATATCTTCCTGATTCCGAACCTGGTGTTCTTCGGCCTGTTCGTGGTCGTTCCGCTGTTTATCAACTTCGCCTTTTCGGTGACCGGCGGAACCGACCTGTTCCTCAACGAGCGGCCCTATGTGGGGGCGGAGCAGTACGGCTATCTTGCCAACTGCGACAGCTATCTCGACCCGTCGACCTGCCGGGAAGACCGGTTCTGGCGCGGCATCTACAACACCATGATCTTCGTGTTCTTCCAGGTCGCGTTCATGGTGCTGTTTTCGCTCATAACAGCGCTCATCCTCAACCGTGAGATCCGCGGCCGCGGCTTCTTCCGTGCGGCGTTCTTCTTTCCGGTGCTGCTGTCGCCGGTCGTCGTGGCGCTGATCTGGAAGTGGATCCTGCTGCGCGACGGTGTCCTCAATGCCGGCCTGGTGTCGATCGGCATCGACAAGATTCTGTTCTTCGTCGACCCGAACTGGTCGATGTTCTGGGCGATTTTCGTTTCCATCTGGGCCCATATGGGCTTCTACACGCTGATTCTGCTGGCCGGGCTGCAGGCGATCCCGCCGGACCTCTATGAGGCGGCCGAGATGGACGGCACGCGGCGCGAACGGGTGTTCTGGCGCATCACGTTGCCGCTGTTGTGGCCGAACCTGCTGGTGGTCATCGTGCTGGCGCTGATCAAGGCGGTACAGATTTTCGACGAGGTCTTCGTTCTCACCGGCGGCGGTCCCGGCACGGCGACGCAGTTCATCGTCCAGTACATCTACACGACCGGATTCTCCAACCAGGTGCAGAATTTCGGCCTGGCGGCGGCGGCCTCCGTGGTGCTTGGCGTCGTGCTCTTCATATTGACGCTGATGCAGCTGGCGGTCACGCGTCGCAAGGAGGATAGCTGACATGGCCGATGCCGACACGCTGTCGCGGCGCTCGATCGCAGGCATGCTGACCGCCCGTCGCGGCGGTGCTTCCTGGCACTGGACCGACGTCTTCACCTACGTCTACCTGTTTTTCGGCGTCTGCCTGATGTTCGGGCCGGTGGTCTGGCTGGCGCTCTCGTCCTTCAAGACCCCGGCCGGGCTTCTGGAGTTTCCGCCGACTTTGCTGCCGCTCGGGCAGATCGAGGTCGAGGGCCAAGACAAGCCGCTGCCGCTCTACAAAGTCACCATGGAGGACGGCAGCACCCGCGAACTGGCGCAGATCCGCCGCATCGGCATCATCGCCCAAATGGTCGACCCGGCCGATCCCGAGACCAGCATCAAGGTGCCGATCGCCAGCCGCGAGCCGATCCGCGAGTTCCGCGTCGCCTGGGAGAACTACACCAAGCCGCTGGAACGCTTCAATTTCCTGACCTACCTCAACAATTCGGTGATCGTCACGGTGGTGGCGACTCTGATCACCATGCTGATCAACTCGATGGCCGCCTTCGGACTGGCGATCTATGAGTTCAAGGGTCGCAATGCGGTGATGCTGTTCGTCATCGGCACGCTGATGATCCCGATCACCATCATTCTGGTGCCGGCCTATCTGGTGGTCACTCAGCTCAATATGGTCAACACGCTGTGGGCAGTGATCCTGCCGGGGGCGGCGACTCCGACCGGCGTTTTCCTGTTGCGCCAGTACATGCTGACCCTGCCGCGCGACCTGATCGAAGCGGCGCGCATGGACAAGGCGAGCGAATGGGCGATCTACTGGCGCATCGTGCTGCCGCTGTCATTGCCGGCGATCGCCGTGCTGGCGATCTTCTCCGTCATGTGGCGCTGGAACGACTTCCTGTGGCCGTTGGTCGTGCTCAACCGCAGCGAGGTCTACACCCTGCAGATCGGCCTCAATGCCTTCCAGGGCGAGCTGGACGTTCAGTGGCATTACGTTCTGGCGATGACCGTCGTCACGCTGATCCCGGTGGCCCTGGTGTTCGCCTTCCTGCAGCGTTTCATCACCACCGGCATCGCTTCGACGGGGATGAAATGACCCGCCCGCTGATCTTCCTCGATCCGTTTCCCCGAACAGAGGAAATGGTCTACACGGCCGACACCGCCGAGGCGCTCGACCGGCTCGGTGAGGTGGTGAGCTACTTCGGCGGTCGGGCGCCGGATTCGCTGGTCGAATCGGTGCTGCCGCGAGCCGAGATCATCATCGGCCAGACGGCCATGCCGAAAGAAAGGCTGGACCGCGCACCGAAGCTGCGCGCCATCCTCAACGTCAAGGCCAATTGGGAACCCGATATCGACTATGACGAAGCCCAGGCGAGGGGCATCCATGTGCTTTCGGCCGCACCCTCCATGGCGCCCGCAGTCGCGGAGTTCTGCCTCGGCCAGGCCATTGCCTTGTCGCGCGGCCTGGCGGAAGCCGACCGGCTGTTTCGCGCCGGCACCGAAAGCTACGGCATCGCCGGTGCGCGCCGGCACTATGGATTGCTCGGCACCACGGTCGGACTGATCGGCTACGGCAATCTGGGGCGCGAACTTGCGCCGCTCTTGAAGCCCTTCGGTGGCCGCATCCTGGTGCACGATCCCTGGCTTTCGGACGACTATCTGCGTACGCAGGGCCTCGATCCCGTCGGATTGACCGAGTTGCTCGGCGAAGCCCGTGTGATTTTCATCCTGGCCGGCGTGACGACGGAAAACGAGGGCTTCCTCGACTCCACGATGCTGGAACGGATCCAACCGGATGCCAGCGTCGTGCTGGCAAGCCGCGCCGAGGTCGTCGAATTCGATGCGCTGGTCGACATGGCGGCCGCCGGACGCCTGCGCGTGGCGATCGATGTTTATCCGGAAGAGCCGGTCCCCGCCGACCATCCGGTGCGGAGCGCCGACAACGTCCTGTTCACCGCACACATCGCCGGCGCGCTGAAGACGTCCTATGCCCGCATCCGGGCGGCGATGCTCGACGACGCCGGCCAGATCCTGAAAGGGCTGCCGCCCATGCGCATGCAGCGCGCCGTGCCGCGACTGGCCGCGATCTCGCGCAGCCGATAGGAAGACAGATGACCGAAATCCTCCTGAAAAACGTCAAAAAGGCCTATGGCGATGTCGAGGTGATCCACGGCATCGACCTCGACATTCACAGCGGCAAATTCGTCGTATTCGTCGGGCCTTCGGGTTGTGGCAAGTCGACCCTGCTGCGCATCATTGCCGGCCTCGAAGATGTGACCTCGGGCGACGTGATGATCGACGGCGAGGTGGTCAACTCCGAACCGGCCTCCGAGCGCGGCCTCGCCATGGTCTTCCAGTCCTACGCGCTTTATCCGCACATGTCTGTCTACAAGAACATGGCCTTCGGGCTGGAAAACTCCAACATGCCGCGTCAGGAGATCGACAGGCGGGTCAATGATGCGGCCGCGATGCTGCAGATCACCCCATATCTCAAGCGGCGGCCGAAGGCGCTGTCCGGCGGCCAGCGACAGCGCGTCGCCATCGGCCGGGCCATCGTTCGCGATCCGAAGGCTTTTTTGTTCGACGAGCCGCTGTCCAATCTCGATGCCGAACTGCGTGTGGCCATGCGCAAGGAGCTCGCGGCGCTGCACGCCAAGCTGGGCGGCACCATGATCTATGTGACGCACGACCAGGTCGAGGCGATGACGCTCGCCCACTCCATCGTGGTGCTCAATTCCGGCCGGATCGAACAGGTGGGGCCGCCGCTCGAGCTCTACAACACGCCGCAGAACACCTTTGTCGCCGGGTTCATCGGCTCGCCGCGGATGAATCTGGTCGAGTGCACGGTGGCGGCGGCCAATGGCGGCTTCGATCTGGTTGCCGGCGAGCAACGCTTTTCCATTCCGCCGCTGCCCGGCGTCGCCGCCAATGACAGCGTGACCTTCGGCGCGCGGCCTGAGCATATCCAGATCGTCGACGAGGCCGAGGCGGACATCTCGGCCATGGTCGACCTCTCCGAGCAGCTCGGCGGCGAGACTTATCTCTACTGCACGCCCGAGGGCATGCAGCAGCTGACGGTGCACCAGCTCGGCCAGTTGCCGGTCGAACGCGGCCAGCTGATCTTCCTGCGGTTCGACCGCAGTTCCATGCACCTGTTCGATGCGTCGGGCAAGGTGATTGCAAACGGCGTCGCATGATGGCTGAAAATCCGATCGGAGTGGGTGTGGTCGGCACCGGTATGGCGGCGACGCCGCACGCCCGGGCCCTGAAGGATCTTGCGGATGTCGCGTCCGTGCGCGGTGTCTATTCGCGCAGCGCGGACAAGCGCGCGGCCTTTGCGGAACGTTTTGGTTTCCCGACTTCGGAGTCGATCGATGCGCTGGCCGACGACCCGCAGGTCGATGCGGTGATCCTGATCACGCCGCCGAACCAGCGCCTCGACCTGGTTCGCCGATTTGCCGAAGCCGGAAAGCACGTGCTGATGGAAAAGCCGGTGGAACGGACGACGGAGGCCGCCGAGCAGATCGTCCGGATCTGCGAGGACAACGGCGTCAAGCTAGGCATCGTGTTCCAGCATCGGTTCCGCCAGGCTTCGCAGGCGCTGAAACGACGCATCGACAGCGGCGATTTCGGTGCCGTCGGCCTGGTCCAGGTGTCGGTTCCCTGGTGGCGCGAGCAGGATTATTACGACGAGCCGGGCAGGGGCAGCTATGAGCGCGACGGTGGCGGAGTGCTCATCAGCCAAGCCATTCACACGCTCGACCTGATGCTGAGCCTGACGGGGCCGGTGTCGGAAGTGCAGGCGGTTGCCGCGACCACGCCGTTTCACGAGATGGAGTCGGAAGATTTCGTTTCCGGCGGCATGCGCTTTGCCAGCGGCGCCAGCGGAGCATTGATGGCGACGACGGCAGCCTATCCGGGTGGCGCCGAGTCGATCACCATCGGCTGCGAGCGGGCGAGCGCGCATCTCCGGTCCGGCACGCTGACGATCTCCTGGCGCGACGGTCGGAGCGAGACCGTGGGCGAGACCGCCGGAACCGGCGGTGGCGCCGACCCGATGGCCTTTCCGCACGACTGGCATCGCGATCTGATCGCCGATTTCCTTTCCTGCGTGCGCGATGGGCGCGAACCGGAGGTTTCCGGTCGCGGCTCTCTCGGGGTTCACCGGCTGATTGACGCACTTGTTGCCTCTTCCGGCGAGGGCCGCGCCGTCACCGTCGTCCAGGATCAAGACAGCTAAGGAATGCCCATGTCTGAACTTACCCTCGCCGTTATCGGCGTTGACCATCGCCATATTTACGGTCAGCTGGCCGGCATGCTCGCTGCCGGAGGCCGCTGCGCCGGCTGGTGGACGCAGGGCGATCCGCATCCGGTCGAGGGCTTCGTCAAACGCTTTCCCGACGTTCCGCGCGTCGATGACCGGCGACAGCTGCTGGACGATCCCGACGTCGACCTGGTGCTGATCGCCGATATCCCGGCGCGCCGCGCCGACCGGGCGATCGAAGCCATGCGCGCCGGCAAGGATGTCATGACCGACAAGCCGGGCTGCACCACCCTGGAACAGCTCGAGGAGCTTCGCAGAACGGTTGCCGAGACCGGTCGGATCTGGTCCATCGATTTTTCCGAACGGTTCGAAACCCCGGCGTCGATCAAGGCGGCGGAGCTGGTGCGTGACGGCGCCATCGGCAGGGTCGTGCAGACCGTCGGCCTCGGCCCGCACCGCCTCAACCGCGCGACGCGGCCCGACTGGTTCTTCGACGCCGCGCAATATGGCGGCATCCTGTGCGACATCGCCTCGCATCAGATCGACCAGTTCCTGTTCTATACCGGTTCCGAAGATGCGCAGATCGTCTCGTCCAGCGTCGGCAATTTTGCCAATCCGGACGATCCGGGTCTCGAGGATTTCGGCGAAATCCTGATCCGCAGCGACAGGGGACAAGGCTATATCCGCGTTGATTGGTACACGCCCGATGCGCTTCCGACCTGGGGCGACGGCAGGCTGACGATCCTTGGAACCGAAGGAACGATCGAGTTGCGAAAATATGTCGACATCGCCGGCCGGCCCGGAACCGACCACCTGTTTCTGGTCAACGGAAGGGTTTGCGAGCACATCGACGCCTCGAACGAGAAGCTCACCTATTTCGACAACCTGGCGGCCGATATTCGCGATCGCACCGAAACAGCCATGAGCCAGTCCCATTGCTTCAAGGTCACGGAACTGGCGATCCGGGCGCAGAACACAGCGGCCCGGCTGGGCAATCTAGCGGGCTGAGGCATGTTGAGCGTGGCAATCCTCGGGGCGGGCATCGGCGCCCAGCATCTCGACGGCTACCGGGCGCTCCCGCAGCACTATCGCGTTGCCATGATTTGCGACCGCGATACCGAAAGAGCTGCGGCATTGGCGGCGAAGGCGCCCGGTTGCAAGCCGGTCAGCGAGCTGGACGAGGCGCTGGAACACCCCGACATCGACATCATCGATATCTGCCTCCCGCCGCACCTGCACGCGCCGGTGGCGCTGCGCGCAATGGCGGCAGGCAAGCATGTGGTCTGCGAAAAGCCGGTTGCCGGCAGCGTTCTGGAAGCGGACGGCGTCGAAGCGGCGGCACGGGAACACAATCGACTCTTCGTACCGATTTTTCAGTACCGCTACGGACGCGAATTGAGCCGGCTGGCGGCCCTTCAGGAACGCGGCCTGACAGGCCGGCCGCTGGTGGCGACACTGGAGACCCACTGGGATCGGGGCGCCGACTACTATGCCGTCGACTGGCGGGGCCGCTGGGCAAGCGAGCGTGGTGGGGCGGTGCTTGGCCATGCCATCCACATCCATGACCTGATCACCCGTTTTTTCGGTCCGGTGACGGCGCTATCGGCGATGCTCGACACCCGGGTCAACCCGATCGAAACGGAAGATTGCGCCGCAATTGCCATGACCACCCGTTCGGGCGGGCTGGTGACGTCCTCGGTCACCCTCGGAAGTGCCGGCGACATGTCGCGCCTGCGCCTCGCGTTCGAGAATCTGACCGCCGAGAGCGGCCGCAACCCCTACGCACCGGGTGAGGACCGCTGGTTTTTCCGTGCCCGGGGAGGGCAGGATCAGGAGACACTCAATGCGGCTCTGGCCGAGATCGATGCCGAGCTGGAGGGCCGGCCCACCGGGTTTGCCGGTCAGTTCGAGGCCATCGCCCGGCGGCTTGCCGGCGAACCGGCCGATCTGGTGAGCGTCGAGGATGGAGTCCGTTCCATCGAAACCGTGGCGGCCATCTATCACGCTGCCCGGACCGGTACGCAGGTCACGCTGCCGCTCGACCGGTCGCTGCCTGTCTGCGCCGACTGGGTACCGGAGGAGTTCAGGGGCGAATGACCAGGTTGCTCAACCATCCCGATCGGTTCTTTCCGGCCGATCCAGGCGTGCGTGTTATCGCCCGGGCTCTTTATGACGGCATCAAGAATCTGCCCGTCATAAGCCCGCACGGCCATACCGAGCCACACTGGTTTGCAGACAACGGGAATTTCTCCGATCCCGCCTCGCTGCTGGTGACGCCGGATCACTATGTTCTGCGCATGCTGGTCAGCCAGGGGGTCGGTTTCGAAGAGCTAGGGGTGGAACCGCTCGACGGCCGCTCTCAGCCGGTTGACGGCGAGGCCGTATGGCATTGTTTCGCCAAACACTACTATCTGTTTCGCGCAACACCCACCCGCCTGTGGCTGGATCACACTTTTGAAACGCTGTTCGACCTGCACGACCCGCTGGGCCCGGCGACCGCCGACCACTATTACCGGCGCATGGCCGATTGTCTGGCGACGGATGCCTATCGACCGCGAGCGCTGTTCGAGCGCTTCGGCATAGAAGTTCTCGCGACCACGGAAAGCGCCGTTGACGAACTGCGTCATCACGCGGCGCTGAAGACCAGCGGCTGGAGCGGCCGGGTGGTGACGACCTATCGGCCCGATTCCGTGGCCGACCCCGATCACCCGGATTTTCATCGGGATCTCGATAAGCTCGCCGGCCTGACCGGATGCGACACCCATCGCTGGGAGGGTTACCTGGAAGCTCATCGCCTCCGCCGGGCGGTTTTCCGCCAGCACGGGGCCACCGCAACCGATCACGGTTTCCCCAGCGCTCGCACCGCCGATCTTTCGGTTGCGGAGTGCCGGACGCTGTTCGACAAAGTCGTTGGCGGCCGGGCCGAAGCCGTCGATCGCGATCTGTTTCGCGCCCAGTTCCTGACTGAGATGGCTCGGATGAGCGTCGAAGACGGCATGGTGATGCAGCTGCATCCCGGATCGCTGCGCAATCACAATGCCTCTGTTTTTGCGGTCTACGGGCGCGACAAGGGATTCGATATTCCGTCGCGCACCGACTACGTCGCAGCGCTGCGGCCGCTGCTGAATGCCGTTGGAATGGACCCGCGGCTGACGCTGATCGTCTTTACCCTGGACGAGACGGCGTATGGGCGCGAATTGGCCCCGCTGGCCGGCGCCTATCCGGCCCCGCTTAAACTGGGTCCCGCCTGGTGGTTCTTCGACAGCCCCGACGGCATGAAACGCTTCCGCGAGCTGACCACGGAGACCGCCGGCTTCTACAACACCGTCGGCTTCAACGACGACACCCGGGCTTTTCCGTCACTGCCGGCGCGTCACGACATGGCTCGGCGCATCGACTGCGCCTTCCTGGCCGAAAGGGTCGCCGATCACCGGTTGCGCGACGACGAGGCCCACGAGATCGCCAGCGACCTGGCCTATGAATTGCCGAAAAAGGCCTATCGCTATGTCTGATACGAAACGGCTCTCCAATGGCATGCTCGCCGGATATGCCGGGTCGGCGAAACTGCCCGATTACGACCGGCAGCGGATTTCGCCCGGTATCGTCCATCTCGGCATCGGCGCCTTTCACCGGGCCCACCAGGCGGTCTATGTCGACGACTGCCTGCGCGTCGAACCGCACTGGGGCATCGTCGGCGCCAGTCTGCGGCGAGCGGATACGCGCGATGCGCTGACGCCGCAGGACGGTCTGTATACGCTGGCGGTCCGAGACGGCGAAGAAACCCGGACCCGGATCGTCGGCTCCGTCTGCGACATCATCTGCGAAACCGGGAACGAGCCGGTGATCGCGGCCATCGCTTCCGAATCGACGCGGATCGTCACCCTGACGGTCACGGAAAAAGCCTATTGCCGGGATCCGGCCACTGGCGACCTCGATCTCGACCATCCCGATATCCGGGCGGACCTGGCGGGCGGACCGGGCGCGAAATCGGTCCCCGGCGTTCTGGTCGCGGCCCTTGCCGAACGGCGCGATCGCGGACTTCCGCCCATCACGGTGGTCAGTTGCGACAACCTGCCGGCCAATGGACGGACCTTGGCCGGTGTCGTGGCCCAGTTCGCCGGCGAGAACCACCCGCAGTTGGCGTCCTGGATCGAAACGAATGTCGCCTTTCCGTCGACCATGGTCGACCGTATCGTTCCGGCGACCACGGATGAAGATCGCGTTGGCATCGCTGCCCTGACCGGTTACGAGGACGCTTGGCCCGTGATCACCGAGCCGTTCAGCCAGTGGGTGGTCGAAGACCGTTTCGTTGCCGGACGTCCGGCCCTCGAGATAGCCGGGGCCCTGATGACGCAGGACGTGTTGCCGTTCGAGGAAATGAAGCTGCGGCTGCTCAACGGCAGCCATTCGACGCTGGCCTATCTCGGGCTGCAATCGGGCCAACAGACCGTCAGCGACGCCGTCGCCGACCCGATGTTGCGGTCCTTTGTCGAAACCATGATGCGAACTGAAATCCTGCCGACACTGGATGTGCCCGGCGTCGATCTCGACGCCTATATCGGTTCGCTGCTCGATCGCTTCGCCAACACGGCGCTCAAGCACCGCACCATGCAGATCGCCATGGACGGCTCGCAAAAGATCCCGCAACGGCTGCTTGGAACTATTCGCGACCGAGTGGTCGCCGGTCTGCCGCACAACCGGCTCGATCTGGCCGTTGCCGCCTGGATCCGCCACGTTTCCGGCGCAGGCTTGGGCGGCGAGGCATACGAAGTGGACGATCCGATGGCGGCGCTTTTCGCTCAGATCGCACGGGACACCCTGCCGGACGCTTCGGCCTTCGGATCCACCGTCCTCGACCAAGAAGCGATTTTCGGCGCAGATTTGACCTCCGACCAGCCGTTCCGGACCGCTGTCCTGACGCATCTCCTCACGCTGTTCAATTCCGGCGCACAGGCGGCGATGAGGACCGTCCGGGCCTGACCACGGCCGCCCGATCTCGACTGATCGGGCGACTTCGTTCAGGGTTGGTTAAGTCATACTCCGAAGGTTTATTGCCGAAAATTCCACCTGTGCTATCGGATGACGTGTGATCGTCAAACAATCGCATGAGGCGCACGTCGTGTCCGATCATTCCGATCTCCCGCTGACCGGCACCCATTGGGGCGTTTACCGGGCCAGGTCCGAAAACCGCCGGGTGACCGAGCTGTACGGTTTCGAAGAAGACAGTGATCCGTCGCCCATCGGGAAGGGGATGATCGACGCGCAGGACGGGCCGTCGCGCATCCGCACGCCGGTTATCCGGAAAAGCTGGCTGGATAACGGCCCCGGGTCGAACAACGCGGCCCGCGGGACAGATCCCTTTGTTTCGGTGACATGGGACGAGGCGGAGCGACTGGTCGCCGAGGAATTGGACCGGGTGCGCAAGACGTTCGGCAACCAAGCGATCTTCGGCGGTTCGTACGGCTGGGCGAGCGCCGGCCGGTTTCATCATGCACAAAGCCAGTTGCACCGCTTCCTGAACTGCATCGGCGGATACACCAAGAGCAAGAACGCTTACAGTTTTGCGGCGGCCGAAGTCATCATTCCGCATGTGCTCGACGCATTCTTCGACCGGGTGGCCGGAGCGACAAGCTGGAAGTCGATGGCAGGCAACACTGAACTCTTCGTCGCTTTCGGCGGCGTGCCGCTGAAGAACTCTCAGGTCAATGCCGGCGGCGTCGGCCGGCACAGGGTGCGACAGGGCCTGGCGGATGTCCACGCGGGCGGCTGCGAGTTCATCGACATCAGCCCGTTACGCTCGGATCTGAGCGGCGTTGCCGACGCACAATGGCTGTCGCCGCGGCCGAATACCGACACGGCAATCCTGCTGGCCATTGCCCACACGCTGGTGACCGAGGACCTGTACGACCGCGAATTCATCGACCGCTACACGGTCGGCCTAGAGCGTTTCCGACCCTATCTGAGCGGCGAAAGCGACGGCGTGCCGAAGGATGCCGACTGGGCGGCCGCGATCAGCGGACTGCCGGCTACGGCCATCAAGGGCCTGGCGCGGCGCATGGCCGGCCATCGCACCATGCTTTCGGTCAGCTGGTCGCTGACCCGGCAGGACCATGGCGAACATGCCTACTGGGCGGCGATTACCGTGGCCGCCCTGCTGGGACAGATCGGACTGCCGGGCGGCGGAATCGGCCTGGGATATGGAGCGATGAACTGTGTCGGCGATCAGTATACCGGCATCCCCGGCGCGTCGTTGCCACAAGGCACGAACCCTGTGGAGGACTTCATTCCGGTCGCCCGCATCTCCGACATGCTGCTCAATCCGGGCACGAGCTTCGACTATGATGGCGGGCGCTACACCTATCCCGACATCCATCTGGTCTACTGGGCCGGCGGCAACCCGTTCCACCATCACCAGGATCTCAACAGGTTGCTCATTGCCTGGCAAAAACCCGACACCGTGATCGTCCACGACTGGTGCTGGAACGCCGTTGCCAAGCGGGCCGACATCGTCCTGCCGTGCACCACGACATTGGAGCGCGAGGACATCTTCCTGTCGCCGCGCGATCCGTATCTTGTGTTGATGCGCAAGGTAGCAGAGCCCGTCGGCCAGGCGCGCAACGATTTCGATATTCTGAGCGGCATCGCACGCCATATGCGGCTGGACGCTGA
Source organism: Rhizobiaceae bacterium (assembly GCA_963921345.3). Taxonomy (GTDB): domain Bacteria; phylum Pseudomonadota; class Alphaproteobacteria; order Rhizobiales; family Rhizobiaceae; genus Hoeflea_A. The sequence goes on from CAWUFE020000007.1 coordinate 229,225, forward strand.
CTTCACGGAGGGCCGGACCGAAACCGAGTGGTTGCGCTGGATGTATGTCGAGACCCGGGAAAAGGCGTCGAAGGCGGGGATCGAACTGCCTTCCCATGAGCAACTGCTGGAAAACGGATGGTTCAAGGCGGAAGAGCCGGCGGAGCCGACCGTTGACTTCAAGGCCTTTCGCGACGACCCGGCCGCCAACCCGCTGTCGACGCCGAGCGGCCGCATCGAGATCTTCTCGGATACGATTGCCGGTTTCGGATATGACGATTGTCCGGGCCATGCCTTCTGGACCCAACCGGCCGAATGGCTGGGCGGACCTGATGGCAAATACAGGTTGCATCTGATTTCCAACCAGCCCTCGACCAAGCTGCATTCGCAATACGACCAGGGCTGTCACAGCCGTGCCGGCAAGATCGACGGGCGCGAGCCGCTGCGGCTGCACCCGGACGACGCAGCGGCGCGCGGCATCCAGGCCGGCGATATCGTGCGCGTCCACAATGACCGGGGTGCGTGTCTAGCCGTGGCGGTGGTCGATGCCGCCATCCGCCCGGGCGTCGTTCAGATCAGCACAGGAGCGTGGTTCGATCCGCAACGGCCGGACGAACCGGGAAGCCTGTGCAAGCACGGCAACGTCAATGTGCTGACGCCGGATCGCGGGACGTCCCGACTTGCGCAGGGGCCCATCGCCCACACCTGCCTGGTCGAGGTCGAACGCTTTGAGGGGGAAGTGCCGTCCGTCACCGCCTATGATCCACCGACGATCGTCGAACGGCGTTAAGCAAGCGGTCTTACGCATTGATTTTCATGCGGAAGACTCGAATTTCGACCCTTGAATGCCCATATCCGCGCAATCTGGACAAACAGGCCGTAAGAACTAACACTGCGCGGAGGCGTCGACCAACCGGACCGTCCCACTGTCAGGGGCGCCGCTCGACGCGATGCGGCAATGGACAAGAGGATCATGGATTACAAGGATTACTACCAAATTCTTGGATTGGAGCGGTCCGCGACGCAGGACGAGATCAAGCGTGCCTATCGCAAGCTCGCTCGCAAGTATCATCCCGACGTCAACAAGGACCCGGATGCGGAAGCCAAATTCAAGGAGGCCGGTGAGGCCTACGAGGTCCTGAAGGACGCGGAAAAACGGGCGGCATACGACCAGCTCGGCGCCAACTGGCAGGCCGGGCAGGACTTCCGGCCGCCGCCAGGTTGGGACGAAGGGTTCGAGTTCTCGGGCGGCGGCTTCGAGGGCGATCCGGGCGGCTTCAGCGACTTTTTCGAGACCCTCTTCGGTCGGGCCCAGCGATCCGGCTCAGGCGGTCGTGCACGGCATGAATTTCATGCCCACGGTCAGGATCATCACGCCAGGATCATGATCGATTTCAGGGACGCCTATGAGGGAGCGACACGCACGATCTCGCTGCGGGCGCCGGAAGTCGACGAGGCTGGCCATGTCAGCGTGCGCGACCGTTCCATTCGAGTGATGATCCCGAAGGGCATTTCCGAAGGGCAGCACATCCGGCTTGCCGGCCAGGGAACGCCCGGCGTCGGCCAGGGCCGCGCCGGCGACCTCTACCTCGAAGTTCAGTTCCAGCCCGATCCGAACTATACGATCGAGGGCCGCGACGTCTTTTTGAACCTGCCGATTGCGCCCTGGGAGGCGGCGCTTGGCGGCAAGGTCAAATGTCCGACGCCGAGCGGCACGGTCGACCTGTCGGTACCGAAGAATGCCCGCACCGGCCAGAAATTGCGGCTGCGCGGCCGCGGCATTCCGGGGAACCCGGCCGGTGACCTTTATGCGGTGTTGCAGATCGCCGTTCCGCCGGCAAACACCGACAAGGACAAGGCCTTCTACGAACAGATGGCGCGCGACATGGACTTCGATCCGCGCGCCAAATTGGGGGTCTGACGGATGGCTAAGAAAACGCTCAATGTCGTCACCGGCGAGATCATCGAAGCGATGAGTCTACAGGAGTTGTGCCGCTCGTGCGGCGTCCAGTCGGCCTGGGTCGTCGAATTGGTCGATGAGGGCATTCTCGAGCCGGAAGGCGCCGATCAGTCGGCCTGGCGGTTTTCAGCGGTCAGTATCACCCGCACCCGCATCGCCTGGCGTCTGCAGAACGATCTCGGGGTCAATCGCCCGGGCATCGCGCTAGCGCTCGATTTGCTGGAGCAGCGGCGCGATATGAACCTGCATCTGCAGAGGTTGATGCGCTCGTTGGAACGGGAAGATCAGGATTAGGTGCAAAACGGGAGGCCGCGCCCCTGGGCCTCCCGTCGCCGTGCTCGTCAAGCTCCCATCTGACGGCACGATGGTCTGGCAGGGTCTGCTGGGTCAGCCGACTTCAAGGCCACGCAGAACCAGGGGATTCGGTTTCTTCTCGCGGCCGGTGTGCGTCAGTTTATGCCAAAGGCGAAGCGCAGCTTTGCGGAACCAGGTGTTGCGTGCGTCGCGAGCTCGAATGTAGCTGTTGATGTTGTCGAACCCGGGCGTGACGTTGGGTTTGGTCTCATAATAGCGTTCGGTCATCTCACGCACTCCTTCATCTCTTGCTTTCAGCTGAAATGTGGGCGGTTATTGTGAACGATGTCTGTCCGCAGCATTACAGCGGTGTAAGGTTCGATCACAGAGGCGTGAACGCTGGAGCGCGGCGATGTCTGGGAACCGCGTCCGGCTGGCTGTGGACGCAGACCGACGCTGACCGGTCTCCCGGTTTTGTGGGACTATGCAGGGACTAGATGGGACTATTTGGGACAAAAGGGGTATAGGCTCGTTTCCGGCTGAAGCAGGCTGAACCCGGCTGTGTCCGGCTGGGGATAGGAATTACGCAATTTCGGTGCAATGCCATTTACAGTGCCCCCCGTCTCCACTCCGAGGTAGCGCTTTCCATCTGCGATTCACTGGATCGCGGCGGCGTCAGGTTTGATGCGACAGATTCCACCGTGTCGCGTGACAAGGTCAAATTCGATCGTCAGATCGTGGCGATCGCCAAGGCGGAGGTCAAGTACGTAAAGTGCTGGATATTTTGTCTGGATGTTGCTCCCCCGAGGTGGGTTTCACGAGGCCGTTTTCCGCCTCGTATTCTGCGTTCAGTTCGGCTCTGACGGCCGTCATCTGGCGCCGTTCGAACTCTGTGACCTTGATTGCCTTCCAGCGTTCGGCGGCGCGTGTCATGGCGGCAAACATCAGCTTGAGAACCGGCTTTTCGCCCAGGTGTTGGGGATGATCTTCATGCGTCGGCGCTCTTCAACGAAAAGCCGCTCCAGCAGGTTCGTAACCGGTATGAAGATCCTGGTGCCGATGTTCCACTCCGGTCTTTTGATCAGGTTGTATGCTGCGAGCATCCGGGACAGAGGCACCGGGAGCACGAAGGTGCGGGCAGGCCGATCCATACGATGAGCTGCGAGCTCGTGTTAGTAGCTGGCCGCCTCTGCGACTCGCCCGGTTGCGCCGAGAGCGCGAATCCGTAGTTGTCGTGTTGCCCGCCGCTCCCGCTGTTGTTTTCAATTGGAAAGGGAGGCGCGCATGCGACGCGTGATCGGAATAGATATCCATCGGACCTTCGGAGAGGTGGTGATCTGGGAGAACGGCCTGACCAGACAGGAGGGCCGGGTCGAGATGACCCGGACGGCCCTTGAGGGTTTCGGCAGGAACTTGAAGAAAACGGACGAGGTGGTGATCGAGGCGACTGGAAACTGCATGGCGGTGTCTCGGGTTCTGTCGCCTCATGTGAAACGCGTGGTGATTGCCAATCCGCTTCAGGTCAAGGCGATCGCCCATGCCCATGTTAAGACCGACAAGGTCGACGCAGGCACACTGGCCAGCTTGCATGCCGCCGGTTATCTGCCGGAAATCTGGACCCCGGACGCGGCCACGGAGCGAATGCGCAGGCTTGTCGCGCGCCGGTATCAGGTCGTGCGGCATCGGACCCGGATCAAGAACGAGGTGCATGCCATCCTGCACGCACATCTGATTCCGAAGTGTCCGCATGCCGATCTCTTCAACAAGCGCGGTCGCGACTGGCTGACGCGACAGCCGGTGCCAGAGGACGAGCGGGCCGCGATTGCCCGCCATATCCGTGAACTGGACCGGCTTGCAGAGGACCTTGCCGTGCTCGATCGGGACATCGCCCAGGACGCGCTGGAGGACGAACCGATCCGGCGGTTGCTGACCATCACTGGCGTCAATCTGACTGTGGCGGCCGGGCTGATGGCCGCGATCGGCAGCATTGGCCGGTTCAAGTCGCCCCAGAAACTGGTGAGCTATTTCGGGCTGAACCCGCGCGTTCGCCAATCTGGGCTTGGGCCCGCCCATCATGGCCGGATCAGCAAGGCCGGGCGCAGCCATGCCCGCGCGATGTTGGTCGAGGCGGCCTGGGCAGCCGCAAAAGCGCCAGGACCATTGCGCGCCTTCTTCATTCGCATTCGGGCGCGCCGCGGCCATCAGATCGCCGCCGTTGCAGTTGCGCGCAAGCTCGCTACGTTGTGCTGGCATATGCTGGCCAAGGGGGAGGATTACCGCTGGGCACGGCCAAGTCTCGTGGCACACAAGCATCGGTCAATGGAACTGGCGGCCGGGCTGCCGCAGCGCAAGGGAAACAAGCGGGGCACCGCTTTCGCCTACAACGTGAAGGAGTTGCGCCAACAGGAAATGCAGGTCGCACAACAGGCGCAGAAACACTACGAACACTTTGTTGCGGCGTGGCGGCCACACCCTCCGAAAAAGGATGGGTGTGCGGCCGCCTCAGACCGGCAGGGACTGAATGGGCTGCCCGGTGACGATTCCAGCCGGCACGCCACGCTTCGCCACGAGGTCGACCGCACCACCAATAAATAGCGGTTTGCGAAAGGAAAGTCTTGTCGATCTCATCCGTCGTCCGGATCGCCCGGCGGTGGGTAACCGGCATTCTCAGATGGGCGATGCAGGCTTCGAAATCGTCCTGGAAACATGCGACGGCGGTTGGGTAGTCGGCTTCGAAGTCGGCCCTGACGCCATCGGCCAGGTCGCGGGCGATGGCGCGACTCGGCGCCTGGTAGGCTGCGCGGACGCGTTCCTTGAAATCGGGCCACACATCCTGCGGCACCTTGGCACCCAGATTGCGCATGCGATGGGCCAGACAACGCTGGCGAGCGGATTTGGGGAAGCATATCTCGATGGCCTTGATGATGCCCGGCGCCCCGTCCGAGACGACCAGCAGCGGATCGCCAAGACCGCGGCCGCGCATATCCTGGAAGAACGCCGAGACCGTTTCGCCATCTTCCTTCGATCCGGCCATGAGATGCAGCAAAACCTTTCTACCGTCCTGTGCAAACCCCCATGCGGCAAGCACTGGCTCGCGTTTTTGGCCCGGCCTGATGCGCTCAGCGACACCATCAACGAACATATAGGCGATGTCATACTCGCTCAGATCTCGGGTGGAGAACTCCTGGTAGTCGGCCCACAACCGCTCGCCGATCTCCGAGATCGCCGTTCTCGATAGCAGCAGCCGGCCCGTTTCGTCCTTGAAGGTATCCTCGATGTCGCGCACAGAAAGGCCGCGCGCCAGCATCTCGACCGCGAGGTCTTCCAGAGCTTCCGTGTGGCCCTTCAGATGATCGCGCAGCTCCGAGCGGAACGGCTCGGCCGTGCCGGCAACTTGGGGTGCCGAGTACTCGATCGCTCCCTCCGCCGTCTTCAGCTTGCCGCCTCGAACGCCGTTGCGGTAACCACGGTTCGGGTCGGCGCCATGCTCATAATAGTCCCGGCCCAGAGCGTCCCTGACTTCTGCCTCAAGACCTTCTTCAAGAATCAGTCTGGTCGCCAGTTTCACCAACTCGCTCTTGGCATCGTCTTCCGCTGTTTCTGTCTTCGCCTCTTCGCCTGCGATTGCGTCACAAAGGTCTGCGAAAGCGGGCCTGTAATGATAGGTCTCGGCGGCGTTTTGCGGTGGATTATAAAGCGACCGGCACCTTGGAGTCGAAAGATCATCCTGAAACCCGATTCGCCCTGCCGAGCGATGCAGAGGTACGCTCCACAATTCATCGTGCTCGCCAGCAGCATGCCGCCGCGCGAAAGGGCATGATTAGGGCCTGTTGAGATTGAGGATTCCCAAATCAGATGATTTCTGATTCAAGCTCCCAAAACGAGGGAGCCACCGATGACAAGAATGATACTGACCGATGCTCAATGGGAGTTGATGGAACCACATTGCCTGGGCAAGAGGTCCGATCCCGGCCGAACCGGCAGCGATACCCGATTGTTTGTGGAGGCGGTGCTTTGGATCACCCGGACTGGTGCACCTTGGCGGGACTTGCCAGAAGTTTTCGGAAAGTGGAACACGGTGTTCAAGCGGTTCCGCCACTGGGTAAAACGGGATGTTTTCAAGCGGATATTCGAAGCCGTCTCGGAGGATCCGGATATGGAATACGCCATGGTGGACGGCACCATCTGCAAGGTTCACCGTCACGGACAAGGGGCAAAAGGGGGACCCAAAGCCAGGCCATCGGGCGACCGCGCGGCGGCATAACGTCGAAGATTCTGGTTATGTGCGATGCCCTGGGCAACATGATCGATTTCGTGCTTTTGCCGGGACAGCGCCACGATACCGTCGGCGTTGCCGATCTGATCAGCGATTGGGAGTTCGAAGGCTTCATCGCAGACACCGCATTCGACGCCGACTGGATCACTGCGGAGTTGGAACAACGGGGATCTGAGATTGTGATAGCGCAACATCCCAACCGGAATGAGCCCAGAGAGATTGACAAGGAACTCTACAAATGGCGCCATCTCGTCGAGAACTGCATTGGGAAACTGAAGGAATTCAAACGCGTCGCCATGCGTGCCTGCAAAACCGACACGAGCTTCAGTGCCATGATTTACGCAGCAGGTGCCGTGCTGAATTCCCGATGAATCTCAACAGGCCCTACGGTTGAATGCTTCGGTTTATTGGGCGCGTCTTTCAACATGTGCCCGAATTTGCATCGAGCCCATAGCACTGCTGCGCGCAAACAGGCCCCTTGCCCGAGACCAAATAGATCCTGACGACATGATAGAGGCGCAGATCCACCTATTTCGCTTTGTCCACATAGTCGTGTGGGCAGCCTGCATACTGCCGCCGTTGAAAGGCAATGGTGCACAAACCCAATGGTTCCATGCCATTTCGCAGAATGCAGACGCATAATGACCCTTGTGCTCGCGCCCTGTGCAATCCCGTCGGCCATGGAAAGAGGTGGCGCATCTTCGGCCAATTCCATTTCGGCATGGAACATATAGCCCGAGACACCAAAACTTTCGATATGAAGCAAATTCAACACGTCAGGCGAATAGTGTCCCTGAACTTGTTTTGGAGATCTCCGCACACAATGGAGATCTCCGCACACAATGGAGATCTCCGCACACAATGGAGATCTCCGCACACAATGGAGATCTCCGCATGCCGCTTTCCTCGCTAGCCTCACTGATCAACGCAACGCCTCAGAATTTGTGGCAATTCAAGGGCTTGTCCGCCGCTTATTCGCTTTTGGGTGGGGTTCCCAACATTGTCGGTTACAGGGCACTGATCTTTTCCAACAATATAGCCAATTTTGGCGCCGGCCGAAACGGTCCGACATTCAATGAAGAAAACGTCTACATCAACCTGGTCAATGCGCTTTATCAAGACAATGCGGATGCGAAAACCAACTTCGATGGGATCGTCAATGCGGGAGAGACGCTCAGCGACAAGCTAAGTCTGGTCTACAACCATATCATTGCGGAAGGTGCGCGCACGGAAGCGGGCAGGGCGTATTTCACGTCGCAGGCAGACTTTTATGCTGCACGCGCTGCGGAGCTTGGCATCGAGGGTCCGAACGGAGCGGCCGTCGTTGGGTTTGCGGCTTTGATGAACATCGCCGTCGGGAACAACGTCGAAGGTCTCGGTGGTTCAATCTCCAGCCTGTTGTCGGCAGTCAAGGATGGCACTGCGGCGATACCGGAATCGGGCAACACTTTGACGCCGATTGAAACGGCTGATGGTGGCAATCCGTCGGTGATCACCGACGACAGTGTGAGGTCCGGCTCGGTCACAGAGGATGCTGAAACCACCACGGCCACGGGCGACCTGAACCACACCGATGTCGATTCCGATAACGATAACGATGTCTGGGAAGCGGTAACGGATGCCATGCCGAGTACCGGAGGCTACGGCACCTACACGGTCACGGCGGCAGGCGTATGGACCTACACCTTGGATAACGCGAACGCCGATGTCAGTGCGCTGGCTGACGGGGCGACGCTCGACGACACGTTCACGGTGATGACCGAAGACGGCACACCGCAGGTCGTGACCGTCACCATCACCGGTGCCAACGATGCGGCTTCGATTTCCGGGACCACAATGGCTCCGGTAGCCGTTGATATCGCGGATGCCTCGCCCGCTACGGTCACCGGCGACCTCAATCACACCGATGTCGACAGCAACAACGCCGATGATGTCTGGCAGGCGGTGACGGAAGCCACGGCGAGCGCCAATGGCTACGGCACTTTCACGATGACGGCGGCGGGTGTGTGGACCTATATGCTGAACGACGAAAACGCCGCGGTCGATGCATTGGCTAAAGGGGATCGTCTAACCGATACCTTCACAGTAATGACCGAGGACGGCACGGAACAGACGGTGACGGTCAAAATCACCGACAGTCTGTTCACACTGCTGACCATTCCAAGGGATGAGTTGAACGGCACGCCAGGCCAGGACTTCTTCAATGCGGACATAAATCAGAGCTCTTTCGGCACCAGATCCAACACTTTGACGACCGGAGACATAATCGACGGTCTTGCGGGGCATGACATTCTTCAAGCCCAACTGACTGACCGAGATGACGATGAAGTTCAGCCGGATATCACTAATGTCGAAATGATCAGGATTGAAGTGGTTAATAAATCGCCGGAGTTACCTGATATTTCTGATGTTACGCTGGATGCCAAAGATATTAGAGGTCATGACGAGATCGGTTCGCACTACTCCGATGGCGACCTAGTCATTGAGAACCTGACCACGTTCGACAACGATGGCGAAACCCGTCGGCCCACCGCTGATATCACCATCACCATGGACCACACGGACAACACAAATTCCGACGGAGATGCGTCCGACCTTACCGTCTACTTCGATGATAACGATCTGAGGAAGGCTACAGTCTCTCAAGCGCGTTTCTGGCTGCGTGACCAAAATGCGAACGGTCCCGGGCAACCACCTCTCCAAAATATCGACGTCACCGGTATTCGCTTTGATTGGAACGGCAACGAGATCAGGATCGAAGATGCGCAAGTCCGTGCCAACGGTGGGACATACGAAGCCTTTATGCAGGATCTGCAGGATGAGTTGGAGCAGCGGATCGCCGACGGTGCTCTCCCGAGAGGCACCAAACTGGAACTGGATTATAGCCAGACGTCGCCGGTGACGCTGACTGGCGGAAGAATTGATCAGGTACCGAGCTTCCTTCTGACCGTTCCCGAAGGCCAAATCACCCAGCCCGATTTTATAAGGCCTCCAAACATTAGCGGGAATTTCAACGTATTCGGTCGGAGAGAGGCTATTGAAAGTAAGGAGCAAGCGCTCTCAGTCGACATCGACCTGTTGAAGGTTGGTCGCGGCGGCGATGGAGGTCACTTGGTAATTGGTGCCAAATCGCAAGATAGTGGCATAGAAGTCTTCAATGTCGATGTATTGGGCGATGAAGACGAGTCAAGTAACCTTGAGTTTCTTGATACCGCTAGTCGCAATGCAGGGGCAGACGCTTTTGCGTTGCGCACGATCAACATCGAAACCCACGCGGATGTCCAAGGCGACGACGTTGCCAACCTGACAATCCGCGGAGGATCCAAGAGCAACCTGACCGCCATCAACGCGGCCAACTTCCGCGGCGACCTGAACTTGGGTTCGGTTGGAGCGCAATTCACGCTTCAAACGGCTTTCGTAAATGTGGACACGATCACGGCGACAGGCGGTGGCAATGTGAAAATCCAGCACTGGATCAGAGAGGCTGCCGACTACGGCATCACAACCGCCGGCGGTGTTGATATCATTCAGGTCCGGAGTGATGTCAACAACGGTTCGATAAACATCTCTACAGGTGCTGGCGATGACACAATAACGCTCTCAGGCGCTGGGACGACCGCTGCCACTATTGACGGCGGTGACGGCAATGACGTTATCGCAGGCGGTGCTGGCAATGACCGAATCGACGGCGGTGCTGGCAATGACCGGATCGACGGCGGTGCTGGCAATGACCGGATCGACGGCGGTGCCGGCAATGACACCCTCAACGGCGGTGACGGCAATGACACCCTCAATGGCGGTGACGGCAAAGACACCCTCAATGGCGGTGACGGCAATGACACCCTCAATGGCGGTGCCGGCAATGACACCCTCAACGGCGGTGCCGGCAATGACACCCTCAATGGCGATGACGGCAATGACACCCTCAATGGCGGTGCCGGCAATGACCGGATCGACGGCGGTGCTGGCAATGACCGGATCGACGGCGGTGTCGGCGATGACGTTATCGACGGCGGTGCTGGCAATGACCGGATCGACGGCGGTGTCGGCGATGACGTTATCGCAGGCGGTGCTGGCAATGACCGAATCGACGGCGGTGTCGGCGATGACACTATCAATCTCCACAGCGCCGGTAATGACACTATCACACTGACGGGCGCGCGTCCGGGTGCATCCTTTGGCAACGATGAGATCAATGGCTTCCAGACCGCTGCGCTGTTCGGTTCGCCAGACTCCCGAGACAAACTAGACTTCAGCGCCTTCCTGACGAGTCGCGAACTGGACCCAGGAGGTGTCACCACGTCGGAGATCACCGTAAGGCTCGACTTCAATGATAATGACACGCTTGGAGGCACGGGTGCCGGGGCTGAATACTCAATGGTCTTTGCCAACGAAGTCGCGGTCGTCAGAATGACTGACGATGTTGGTGACCGCGAAACCTTTGCTTCGCTCGACGCCGTCACGGTTGAAGGATTGTTCAACACCGATACTGGTAATCCGTTTGGTGGCGACAACGATTACGGCAACCTCACCAACAGTGATTTTGTCGTGAAACATGACTACTTGGATTCGGATTTTGTCGGTGATGCGAAGGCGATCTTCATGGTTGAAAACGCGGCTGACCAAGGCGAGTACAAGGTGTTTGAACTGTCTTGGAACGCTGATGGCGACGGCACAGATGTCGATGCCACCCTGCGGGGAACTCTAGACTTCGGCAGTACACTTACTGGTCTCGACGACTTCAACCTCATGTAGGCTTTGAGACGTCCGGGGTCCCCTTCGGAACCTCGGACACTGCATTCGAAAGGCTGCGGTTTTTCTATAGACTCATGCTTGACCTATGATTGGCAAAAGACGTGTGTTCATGAGTGTCTGAAAACCGGACGCAATAGAACCAAAAGAGGTCGGCAAAGCGGAGATCCGCGAACCATCAATATTTGCCGACCTGATAGCTCTGTTGAGCGAAGTGTTTTCGGCAATACACCGGGGTTGGGGGGCACCCTGAAGCGGCGCTGGTTTTTGATGACATTTGGCAGAGAGGAGGCATATGCCCACCAACCTGCAAGGGAATCTGAGGCACCTCAGTCGCGGTCGCGGCACAGCCGCCGAGATATGCCGGGTCATGGACATCAACCGGCTTCAGTACAAACGGCACCTTAACGGCAAAACGCTTCCGTCGCCAAGGACGATGCGAAAGATCTGCGACTATTACGGGGTGACGGAAGCTGAGTTGGCAAAGCCGCCCGGGCAGTCCAGCGAGTTGGTGCGCCAGCGACCCGAACCAGGTCTGCCACCGCCATCCCGGTGTCGGCGGGAAACCTGCCGGGGGTCTCAGCCGGCGCACCGGTTGCAGCCGAAGCGGTATAGGCAAACATCCGCCGAACAAGCGGCGGGAGTTTCAGCGGCGACCGTGTCCATGGATGCTTCGCAGCCCAACTCGACCAGCACCCAGGCCATCCGCGACAAGGACGTTGTGCGGGACTTCATCGGTGGCAATGCGATCATGGCCTTCTGCGACGCACCCTGGGTGCCGGTTTTCGTGACCGTCTGTTTCATCATGCACACCTATCTGGGTCTGGTTGCGCTGAGCGGAGCGATCATCATCTTCTCGCTGGCTTTGCTCAACGAATTGACCACCAGGAGGTTGTTGGCAAAAGGCAACCGGGCGTCGATCATCGCCTCGCAGAACGCCCAGACATCGCTGCGCAACTGCGAAGTCATCAACGCGCTCGGCATGCGCACCAACATCCAGCAGCGCTGGGACAAGAAGCACCTTGAGGCGCTTGGCTGGCAGGGCAAGGCCGGCGACCGTGCCGGCGGCATCGTCGCGGTTCAGAAATTCGTGCGCATGGGCCTGCAGGTCGCGATCCTCGGTGTCGGTGCCTATCTTTCGATCCTCGGCGAGATCACCCCGGGCATCATGATCGCCGCCTCGATCATGATGGGCCGGGCGCTTGCGCCGGTCGAACAGTCTATCGGCGGATGGAAAGCCTTCGTGGCGATGCGCGAAGCGACCAAGCGGTTGCGCACCATGTTCGGCACATTGCCTGAGCGGACCGAACCGATGGACCTGCCCGACCCGGTCGGCAATCTGGTCATTGAGAACGTCACGGCCGGCCCACCCGGCCCCTGGAAGCCGACGATAAAGGGGCTGACCTTCAGCGTTGATCCGGGCACCGTCCTGGCGATCGTCGGTCCGTCGGCCGCCGGCAAGTCGACGCTTGCCCGGGTTATTGTCGGTGTATGGCCGGCGGCGTCCGGGCATGTGCGCATCGACGGCTCCGATATTGACCATTGGGATCGGGAGAAGCTCGGCCGCTTCATCGGCTACGTCCCGCAGGATATCGAACTGTTCTCCGGCACGATCGCCGAGAACATTGCACGGTTTGCACAGATCGACGAAAAGAAGGTCATTGCGGCGGCTCAACTGGCCGGCGTCCACGAGATCATTCAGGGCCTGCCGCAGGGCTACGACACGGAAATCGGTGATGGCGGGCAAGTACTTTCCGGCGGCCAGCGTCAGCGCGTCGCGCTCGCCCGCGCCGTCTATGGCAATCCGGTTCTGGTGGTGATGGACGAACCCAATGCGCATCTCGACACGGCTGGCGAAGAGGCGCTGACGGCGGCGATGAACAAGATGCGTGAAGCCGGCATGGCGGTGATCGTGATCACCCATAAGCCGAACCTGCTGACGACTGCCGACCAGATCATGATCCTGATGGAAGGCCAGTCGCAGGGGATCGGGCCGCGCGAACAGATGCTGCCGCAACTGATGGGCCGCCCGAAGGTTGTCCCGGCGTCATCAGCCCAACATCCGCAGTCGGCGCCGGCTTCCGGGAATGGTCACACTGACCCGGATGCGCAAGACCCACTGACTGACAGGAGTTCGCCATGAACGCTGCTGACAAGGCACCCAGGGTCTCGACCGGCTATTTCGGCATTCTGGTTTTCGGGGCGATTGTGCTGCTGATCGGCATCGGCGGGCTTGGTGTCTGGGCGGCGACGGCCCGGCTTGACAGCGCGGTAGTCGCGCCGGGCAAGGTGGCGGTCGAATCCAACCGCAAGGAGATCCAGCACCTTCAGGGCGGCATCGTCAAGGAGATCCTGGTCAGGAACGCCCAACCGGTGAAGCAGGGCGACCTGCTGGTCGTGCTCGACCGGACACAAGCCAAGGCCAATATCGACGGCACCAGGGAACGGTATTTCCATGCGCTGGCACTGGAGGCCCGGCTGTTGGCCGAGCGCGACGGCGACGATGCCATCAACTTTCCGGATGTGATCCTGGGCAATCGGTCCGATCCGGCCGTTCAGACCGTCATGACGGACCAGGAGTGGCAGTTCCGTGAGCGCAAGGCGTCGATTGGCAACCGGATCGACATACTCGAGGCACAGATTGCCCAGCAGGAGGAATTAATCGCCGGCACCCGCGAGCAGGTCCAGTGGCTGGACGCACAAATTCTCAGTTACGACGCCGAAATCGAGGCGGTTCGGCCGGCGGCGGAAAAAGGCTTTTATGCAAAGAACCGGCTCGCGGCGCTGGAACGCAGTCGCACCGAGGTTTTAGGGCGCAAGGCGAAAGCACGCTCGACGATTGCGCGTACAGAAAGGAGCATCGGAGAGGCGAAGATCGAAATCCTGCAGTTGCGGCAGGAATTCGTCGAAAATGTCGCCGAGCAGTTGCGCCAGGCACGTCTGACACTGGCCGATGCACGCGAGCGCCACACCATTGCCGCCGACATCTACGACCGGGTCGAACTGCGCGCGCCGCAGGACGGCATCATCCAGAACCTGACGGTGCACACGCTGGGCGGCGTTGTGCGGCCTGGCGAGACGATCATGGAGATCGTGCCGGTAGACGACAACCTGATCATCAATGCGCGGATTTCGCCGCTGGATGTGGATAGCCTGCGCACCGGCATGGAAGCCGAGGTGCGGTTCTCGTCCTTCACCGGCGACGAGGTTCCGACCATCTTCGGACGGGTCGAGTGGATTTCCGCCGACATCGTGATCGACGATGTGGCGCGGGAAGAATACTTCCTTTCCAAGATCGTGGTCGATGAAGACAGCGTTCCCGAACGCGTAGCCGAGGCGCTGACGCCCGGCATGCCGGGCGACGTCATCATCGCGACCGGCGAGCGCACGACGCTCGACTATCTGATCCAGCCGCTGGAAAACCGCCTGATCAAGGCCATGCGGGAGGAATAGATGGGACCGATCAGGCCGCCTGAATCCCGGAAAGCCCAATCCTATGCCCCGGCGAACTCCACCCACGGACGTCATCCCGTTTTTCCTGAGGTGGACCACCCCGGGAGCGGGACCCGTGAGGCCGGCGATACGGTCGTCGTGCTTGCGCGGAAACGGGGCCGACAAACAGGCCCGCCATTAACGGAGGATGTTGACATGAATGCCGAACCCATAGCCAGGAGACGCAACAAACCCGAAACCCTTGAACGCAACCGGCAGGCCGGGCAATGGTTGAAGCAGAAACGTGAGGCTGCCGGCCTGACGCAGCGTGATTTGGCCATACTGCTTGATATCGACTACTACACGTTCATATCGCAACTGGAGACCGGCCGGGGCCGCATTCCATCGAGACTTTATGCCGACTGGGCCAAGGCCCTGCGGATAGACCCGAGCGAGTTCGTCAAACACCTCCTGCGTTTCTACGATCCAGCGACGTACAAGGTCTTCTTCGGGAACGAGGAATCGGGCGGATTGAACCCGGTGCCAGAGGATGACCCCGAGAATGGCCGTGCGTGAGAGAGCCTTCCAGTCACCCCGAACCGCGGAGGTGTTTCACCGACCGGAACGGCAGCGATCAGAACCCTCATTGACGCTTGATTGTCCGGCAGCGCCTTCGAAACGGGAAACCCGCGCTTGCGCAAATGCGTTGTCGAGAATTTTCCAATCGGAGATGTTGACATGAATGCCGAACCCAGAGTCAGGAACCGCGGTAACCCCGCCACCCTTGAAATTCGAAAGCAAGCCGGGCTTTGGTTAAAGCAGAAACGCGAGGACGCCGGCCTTACACAGCGTGAACTGGCAGAACTGCTTGAGCTCGACTACTACACGTTCATTTCGCAACTAGAGACCGGCCGGGGTCGCGTTTCACCGGCACGCTATGCCGACTGGGCCAAGGCTCTGCGGATCGACCCGCGCGAGTTCGTCTATCACCTCATGCGTTTCTATGATCCCGAGACGTTCAGGATCCTGTTCGAGAACGATGAATGGAGCCGATTTAAACTGGAGTCAAAGGATGACCCTGAGAGTCCCCGAGAGTGACTGTCCTTGAAAGCGTGTCGCGGACGATCATGTGCTGGACCGCCGTGCCTTCCTGCAATTGCCTGATGACAGGCCGAGGGCCATGCGGTACGGCGTCGTTATTCGCGTCGCCGAACGGACTGTCGATTTTTCCAGCCATCCCGGTGGGCGTCGGTGAAATCGTGGATTGCGACCGGCTTCTTGACCATGCCCGCGCACTTTGCAGCGGAACCCTTATCATGCGCGTGCTTCACTTTTTCAAGACCTACTGGCCCGAGACTTTCGGCAGTGTCGAGAGGGTCATTGACGCGGTCGCGCGAAGCACCCGGAAACTGGGTGTCGAACACCATGTGCTGTCGATCAACGACACGGGCGACAACACGCGACCGGACTTCCACGGCCAGACGCTGCACAAGGCGCGCCGCAGTTTCGAGATCCTGTCGACCGATGTCTCGCTGGATGCCTACCGGCAGTACAAGCGTCTGGCCGCCGAGGCCGATGTCGTGCATCTGCATTTTCCCTGGCCATTCGCGGATCTGGCCTATCTCGCAAGCCGTCCGCGGCGCCCGACCATCGTCACCTATCATCGCGATGCAATGGGCGACGGAGCGTGCAATGCGGTGATCGACACGCTCTACGGCCCATTGCGTCATCGCTTCCTTTCCGGTGTCGATCGGATCGTGGCGACGTCACGCAACCATGCCGACACGAGCCCCGTCCTGAAACGCCATGCCGACAAGACCGAGATCATCCCGCCCGGTCTCAACCCGGCCTCCTACCCCGACCCCTCCTTCGAAACGCTGGAGAAATGGTGCCGCCGGTTCGGCAACGACTTCTTTTTCTTCGTCGGGGTTCTGCGCCACGACAAGGGGCTTCACACGCTGCTGGAAGCCGCCCGCGACATCGACAGGTCTGTGGTGATTGCCGGCACCGGCAAATGCGAAGCCGCATACAAGGCCCGCAAGGCCGAACTCGGCATTGACAATGTGCATTTCGTCGGCGCCGTCGATGACGTCGACAAGATGGCGCTCATGCAACTGTGTACCGCCCTGGTGCTGCCGTCCAACAAGCGTTCGGAGGCGTTCGGACTGGCGCTGGTCGAGGCCGCCATGACCGGCAAGCCGATGATCAGCTGCGAGATCGGCACCGGGACCAGCTTCGTCAATCGCGATGGCATTACCGGCTTGGTCGTGCCGCCCGACGACCCGTTACGGCTGGCGCAAGCCATGCGCACACTCGGCGACAAGCCGCAACTGGCGCGGCGGCTGGGCGTGGCGGCCATACGGCATTTCCGCGAAAACCTCCATTCCGACCGGACGGGGCAGCGCTACCATGCACTCTATCAGGAGGTGATCCGTGAAAGCCACGACTGAATCCAATCGTGACGGCGGCAAAAACCGCAAAACCCTGAGCGGTTCGCCTCCCCTGGTCAGGTGGGACCGGTCGCTGGGTCGCAAGATTGCACAGTCGCAGACTGCGCCCAAAACCCAGAATCCAGGATTGTTTCCCGGTTCATCGGGTCGTTCGATGTCAGGCGGCGAAGCTGCTGCCAGCCTTCCCTACCGGCTGGCGCGTCGATTATTGAAGCGGCCACTGTCGCATTTTAGGGCTTTCATCAACGCGCCTGTTTTGTCGAACAAAAACGAAACCAACGATTTGATGTTCAGAATACAAAACAAACTGAACACGCTCGATGCACAATTCGATCTGCTTCAATCGATCGACGGGAGACTTGATTTCCTGCACGCGAAAGCGGACGAGCAAACCAGGAAAAACTGGCCCATCATTGAATTGGAGGGCCTCTTCGCCGTTCCGCTCGCGGATGGATACATCTTTGTGCCCAGGCAGAACGACGATCTCCTGTTGATGTTCGCGCGTGCGACCTCACAAGGGCTCGAACCCGGGACGCGGCGTGTCATCAAAAACATCCTGAGGCCCGGCGACCACGCAATCGACGTGGGTGCCGGCGTGGCAATGCATACGGTTTCGATGGCGCAATCCGTCGGGCCAGATGGCACTGTTGACGCGTTCGAGCCGGAGCCGCGCCTACAGTCCTGTCTGCGCAAGGCATTCTTGCTGAGCGGCCTGAACCAGGTCACTTTGCATCCAGCCGCAGTCGGGTGCACGGATGGCGAAGCGCCGTTCTTTGTTTCGACGACGATCGGCCATAGCTCGCTCTACGAGTTGGAGACTGAACCGGAAACCGGCGAACCGCTCACGGTGCCAATCAGGACGCTGGATTCGGTCATCGATTCAAACGCCGACGTGAACCTCATGAAAGTTGATGTCGAGGGTGCCGAGACGGACGTCATTCGCGGCGCGAAACGCGTCATTTCCCAGTCGACCGATTGCGCAATTGTCGCAGAGTGCGGCCCGTCCCACCTAAAGCGGGTCGACATTAGCCTGGAGGACTGGATCGGGCAGTTCATGCAATTGAACTATGAAGCTTATGCGATCGTGGAACCAACGGGCGACATTCAACCAGCCGACATGGACTGGTTGGCATGCCAGGAGTCCACGAATGTCCTCTTCCTGAAAAGGGACGGGGCCAACTTGTCGAAGATCCTCGATCGAAATGCGGGCGCACAATCATGAATATTGTCTGGGCGACGCCGGTCGGCAGGACGTCGGCGATCGGGTATTTTGGTGAACTGGTATCGCGGGCGCTCGTTGCCGAGGGGGCGGCGGTCGTCATCGCGGCCCTGGAGGATCGGGTTGAGCCGTCCGAATGCAGGGCATTCGCGGATTTGTCGGTTATGACGGTTTCCGACCTTGAGGCGCAAAACGCGTTCGACCGCTTCGACGCGCTGATCGTCAATTTCGGCGACCACTATCCGAACCATGCCGGTGCGTTGAAGCTGCTGAACAAGGGCCGCGTTGTCGGTGTTTTTCACGACGCGGACATGACCAATTTCGGCAATGGTGCGCGGGCGCAAGGCAACACGGTTGCGTGCGACATCTCCACGCTTTCCGGTGGAACCGGCGTCACGGCCGCTCTGGCCGCTCGATGTGATGCCGCTGTTGCCCATGCCGACTTCTACAAACCCTTCGTGGAACAGTGTGATGGCCCTGTCGACACCATTCCCCTCGCATGGGAACTGCCGCGAGAGATCATCGGTCACCCTACGATACGCAAATGCGGCCAGAAAAACGGGCGCTTCAGACTGTTGACCTTCGGCAACATCAATCCAAACAAATGCGTTGATCGGGTCATAGAGGCAATAGGATCCAGTGAGAGCCTGGCTTCTTCGGTCGAATACAGGGTTGTCGGTTCAATAACCCCCGAATACGAAGCAAAACTCGCCGATATGGCAGTCAATCTGGGTGTTCATCTGGAAATGACGGGGGCCGTGGAACAGTCGGATCTGCACGAAGAGATCATGACGGCCGATTGCGTGTCCTGCCTGCGGTATCCGGTTCTTGAAGGCGCCTCGGCAAGCGCCATAGAAGCAATGTTGCATGGTCGACCACTCATTGTCAGTGACGGCGGGTTCTATTCAGGTCTTCCTGACCACTGCGTTTGCAAAGTCCCGGAGACAACACCCACGCCGTCGATTGCGAATGCGATCGAGACGCTGTTCCTTGATGCGGCCCGGCGACAAAGTCTCGGCAGGAATGCAAGGCTTTTCGCCAATGGCGAATTCTCGCCCGGACGCTATGCGCAAAGGATCATCGAACTGGTGGAAAAGATGCAGGTGACCTGGGTCTATGAAAATGTCCTGTCGTCAACCGCGTTACAGCTTGCAGAACTGGGTTCGCACCCGCACAGGCCCGACTTCCAACTGATTCTGGAAACGCTCGAGGGCATGGCCCCGGTTGCGCGTCGGGCCTGATTTGATGGAAGCGGGCAATTCAGGCATGGGGCGGTCGGTTTGAGGGTAGTCATCGCGTCATCGTTTGTTCCGTTTGTCAACGGCGGAGGGCGTTTCATCGTCGATTGGCTTGGCAACAAGCTGCGTGAGTACGGACATGAGGTTGAATCCTTCTATTTGCCGTTTGACGAGAGGCACGAAACTCTCATGGAGAACCTGTTGTCGTATCGCCTGATCGACCTGAGCGATTGCGCCGACCGGTTGATCACGATCCGGCCGCCGGCGCACACGCTTCGCCACCCGAGCAAGGTCGTCTGGTTCATCCATCATCTGCGCGGATATTACGACCTTGCCCATACCGAGCACAGAACCGCTCCAGCTACCGGCACGGGCCGTGCCATCTGCAAGGCGCTTGAAGCCCATGACAGCATGGGGTTGAGGGAAGCAAGACAGGTGTTTTGCAATTCAGCGGTGGTCCAGGACCGGCTTCGACGATTCAACGGCGTCAGTTCAAAGGTATTGTACCCGCCCCTCATCGATCAGAGCCCCTATTTTTTCGCGGGCCAGAACGACGAGGTGGTCTCCGTATGTCGCCTGGAGGCGCACAAGCGGCAACATCTGATGGTGGAGGCCATGCGATATGTCAAATCTCCCGTCAGGCTGCGGGTTTGCGGCAAGAGCTTTGACGCGGCTTACGAATCCCGACTGGTCCAGTTGGCAGCCGATCTGGGCGTTGCGGACCGGATCGGATTTCAATTCGGCTGGATCAGCGAAGCCGAAAAGGCCGACGCGATAAACCAATGCCTTGCCTCCGTCTACATACCGTTCGACGAGGACTCCTATGGGTACCCGACGCTTGAAGCAGCCTCGGCCCGAAAACCGACGGTAACGGTTCGCGACGGCGGCGGCACGCTGGAATTCGTGAGGCACAGGGAAAACGGCCTGGTGGTCGACCCAAATCCGCAAGCGATCGCGGAGGGCTTCGACGACTTGTTTCACAATCGCCGGCAAGCAAGGGAACTGGGGGAGAATGCCTACGAGACCATTGGGGACATGATGTAGGGCGACAGTTCATTTTGACCGTAAGGCGACAGCTACCTTTACGAGGTGGCAACAGCCTTAGCTCATCGATTTTCCGTCAACAATTGGCGGAAAAAGACGATGAGCTTTCTCGCAAAAGAGGAACGGACAGCCATGGCTGTATTGTTGAAACAGGGGCATTCCCAGAGCGCAGTGGCGCGGCTTCTCGGGGTTACGGAGGGCACGGTTCGATATCATCACAAGCGCCGATCGGCGGGCGTATTGGATGGTAGGTCCAAGCAGACATTCAAGGCCGCCGATTATGCGGAAGCGATCTCGCATTGGCGCTCTCAGCAAGAGGACGGCCGTGTAAACCTGGTGGATCTTCATCGGTGGCTGCAGCGCGAGCATGGTTATGGCGGGAGCCTGCGATCGGTTCAGAGATATTGGAAGGCGACGTATCCGGCCCCGAAGGTCCGGGCGAGACGTCGTGTTGAGACGCCGGCCGGCGCACAGGCCCAGGTGGACTGGGCGGAGTTTCCCGGCGTGGTTCTTGGCGACGAGGTTGTCGATCTTTCTGCCTTGATCGTGACGCTTTCTTGGAGCCGCAAACGGGCGGTTGTCTGGTCTCGTTCGAAGGACATGTTGTCCTGGCAGTCTTGCAATACGGCGTGTTTGCGTCGCTTGGGCGGTTCAGTCGCGGTTCTGCGCATCGACAACGTGAAGACGGCGATCTCCAAGGGGGCCGGCGCCTGGGGCGTCATCAACGAGACGTATCGGCGCTTTGCAGCGCAACTGAACTTCCATGTCGACGCCTGCCAACCTCGGCATCCGGAGGGAAAGGGTAAAGTCGAGAGACATGTGCGCGACCTTCGTGAGACGGTTGATCCTCGCAAGGAGGCCTTTGACAGCCTGGAACAGCTGCAGGCCGTGACCGATGCGCGGCTTGAAGAGCGTGCCGGCCGCCTGCGGTGCCCGGCGACCGGCACCAGTGTCGCCGAAGCGTGGGAACAGGAGCGTCGTCTTCTGACGCCATTGCCCGAGACGCTGCCGGAACCGTTCGACATCGTCGTGCGCAGGCCCGTCGGAATTGACTGCCTCGTCAGCTTCGAAGGCCGACAATACAGCGTGCCGTTCCGTTTCGTCGGCCAGGACGTGGAGGTGCGCGGTCTGGCCGGGCACGTGCAGATCCTCAAGAATGCCGAAGTGATCGCCATGCATCCGCGCCGCACCGAGCGGCTGATCGTGTGTGACGATGCACACTTCGATGGTGATGACACCGATCGTGTCCGCGCGCCGATGCCGCTTGGCAAGATGGGGCGAGGCCTTCAGGCGCTGGCGGCCAGCAATGTTCAGCAGCGCTCGATCGACATCTACGCCCGTCTGGCGGAGGTGGCCCGATGACGTCTCGGAGCATAAAACTGGATATTGACGTAACCCGCGAGAAGCTGGACGCACTCGGCCTTGGCTACGCATCCGAGGCGCTGGACACTTTGCTGTCGGAGGCCGTCAGCACCGAGATGTCCGCTCACCAGTTACTTGAACGGATTCTCGATATTGAGCGTGCCGGCCGCGAAGAACGGCGCATCAAGACGATGATGAAGACGTCGAAAATCCCGACCGGGCAGACGTTGGAAAACTTTGATTTTGCCTTCCAGCCGGCAATCGAGCGTTCCCGCATCGACACCTTGGCGACCGGGGCCTGGATCCGGAATGCCGAGGTTGTCCTGCTTCAGGGGCCGCCCGGGGTCGGGAAGTCGCACTTGCTCGTGGGACTGGGCATCCGGGCGATCCAACTCGGCTTCTCAGTCCAGTACTATCGCTTTGATGAACTGCTGACGGCCATCAAGGCGGACGCGCTTCTGCCGCCTACAAGGCTAAAGGGCCGGAAATACATGTCCAGTTCGCTGCTGCTGATCGATGAAATGGGTTTTGATCCGATGAACCGGGAAGAGGCCGGCCTCTTCTTCCGGCTGGTCAGCTATCGCTACGCTCGGGGTGCGATGATCATCACCACCAACAAGAGCATTCGCGACTGGACCGAGTTGCTCGCCGGCGATGAAGTCCTTGCTGCCGCGATCCTCGATCGGCTCCTTCACCGATCTCATGTGCTCAACATCAAAGGCCGCTCATATCGGCTGCGCGACCTCGAAGAACTTCTGACAAAAGAGAGCGCCTGAACGGGCAAATTTTGGCGCCGCGATTTGGGGGGCGTACGCCCCCCAAATCGCGCTGTCCTCGTAACACTGGGTGTCGTCTTAACTCGTAAGTGTAGGTGTCGCTTGACACATGAACATCAATTGGGATTTTGTAATAGGCCAGCTACTGGGCTAGCCGCATCACAGTATTGGCTGATCTGTAACTCCGATCGGACGTAATTCATGAATATACTGGTGGTAAACAATGCGGTTCCCTTTACGTGGGGCGGCGCGGAGGAGTTGGCATTCAACCTCGTCCAGCATCTCAATTCGCGACGCGGTGTACAGGCGGAGTTGCTTCGCATCCCGTTCAAGTGGGACCCCAAGCATCGAATTCCTGCCGAGATCCTGTTGAACAGGAATTTTGTCATCCAAAACACCGATCGTGTGGTCGCCCTCAAATTTCCTGCTTACCTGGTGCAACACCACAAAAAAACGATCTGGCTTCTGCACCAGTTCCGACAGGCTTACGATCTGCTCGACGACAACCAGTCTTTTCTGTCGCAAGACGAAGACGCTCAACTCATTGATGCCATCCGCAACGCCGACAATCGGTGTTTTGAAGAGGCTGAAAAGATATACACGAATTCGCCCGTCACGAAATCGAGACTGTCGCGCTACAACGATTTCGACGGGGAAGTTCTCTACCCACCGCTCAACGACAGCGGTTTGTTCAGGCCAAGCGAGCCGGATGGCTACATATTCGCAGGCGGCCGGGTCGACAGGGGGAAACGACAGGATCTTATCCTTGAGGCCGCAAGGCTGGCGGGTCCCGGGTGCCGACTGATCGTGGCCGGCCCGGCAGCGGATAAAGAATTCGCAGCACAGTTGCATCGATTTGTCGAAGACAACGATCTGCAGGACCGCGTCAGCCTCCGATTGAGAATGCACACACGTGAGGAACTCGCCGAACTGGTTTCCAACGCACTTGCCTGCTGCACCCTGCCTTACCGGGAAGACAGCCTCGGATACGTGACCATGGAGGCATTCGCCTGCGGCAAGCCTGTCGTCACCACCAGCGACGCGGGAGGATTGCTGGAAATCGTCTCGCACGGCAACACCGGATATGTCTGCCAACCGAATGCGCAAGCCTTGGGCGAGGCATTTGGGCACCTCATCAGCAAGCCTGAAAAGACCCGAAAGATGAGCCGGGAATGCCTCGCCGTCTGGACGGCAATGGACCTCAGCTGGGGCAAAACGATTGATAAACTGTTGGACTGATCTCCATGGATGAATGAGGGTGACGAGATGATTTCATCTTTTTGCGGCTGCCAATGCTGCCAATCAGAACGGCTGAACCTGGCATCAGGTTCGGAAAGGCAGGTTCACACCCAGGAATATAGGCTGGAAGGATTTAGGTGGGCAATCGACCCTTCCGTCCATCCGTTGGGCGCGACGGTCACCTGGTCGATCGCCACCGCAAACTATCCCAGTGACCCATTTAAGTTCGACACGTCCATTGGTGACGCTCGGTTCATCGCGGTAATCCGCGATGCGTTCGATGCCTGGGAAAGGGTGACCAATATCAATTTCGTCGAGGTTTCCGACAGTTCCACTGTCGACATCCGGCTCGGATACCAGAACATCGACGGTCCCAGCGGGACTCTTGGTGAAGCCCTGCGCTATTATATCGGCAGCGAACTGGTTGAGTCCTTCATCGCGTTCGATTCCGAAGAAAACTGGAACGTCAATTTTGGCGAGGCCAGTTGGGGCATCAGCGCCTATTGGACGGCGCTGCATGAGATTGGTCACGCCATCGGCATCGATCATTCCGACGACAGCGGCGCGATCATGTACGCATTCTACAACAATGCGCAGTTCCTGACCCAGGACGATATCGACGCCGCGCAGGCGATTTACGGTGCATCCGTAACAACACCCACCGTCTCGCCTGTTGCCGATCTATCGACACTGATCAACGCGACGGACCAGAACTTGTCGCAATTCAAGGGCTTGACGGCCGCTTATTCGGTTCTGGGTGGCGTTCCTAGCATTGACGGCTACAGGTTTCTGATCAATCGAAACAATGAAACCAACTTTGGTGCTGGCCGCGATGGACCGGTATTCAATGACGAGAACATCTACATCAACACCGTCAATGCGCTTTATCAGGGCAATGCGACTGCAAGAGCCAACGCCGATGCCTTGCTCAGCACGGTTGAGACGCTGAACGATCGGCTCAGCTTGATCTACGACCATATCATACCGCAAGACGCGCGCTCGGATGAAGGCAGGGCGCACTTTCTGTCGCAGGCAGAGTTCTACGCGGCACGCGCTGCGGAACTTGGCATCGAGGGCCCGAACGGAGCCGCTGTAGTCGCGTTTGCGTCATTGATGAAGATCGCCGTCGATGCCGATATCGACGGTTTTGGCGGTTCGATCAACGATCTGGTCGAGGCGGTCGGCAACGGCACGGCGGCTATACCGGTTTCGGGCAGCAATTTAACACCGATTGGGACGGCCATTGGCGGTGCTCCGGTCGGTCCGGTCAGCTTGACGTCCGGCACCGATGCAGCAGACGGAGCGGGTGACGGCATCGATTTCGCCTCGCTGAACCTGCCGCGCGTCGATGACGGCAATACCCATGGTGGCATTGATGGGCCCAATACCCTTGTCGCTGAAGAACGCGCCAACGGAAGCGACGTTTCAAACTACGTCTATTCATCCATGTCGGAAGTTCCGGAACTCGGCGCGACAGGCGAGACCGATACGGCAATTCTGTCTGTGATCTCGGACGACGACGGTCCCAACTTCGTCCATGGGATCGGACCCGAGGTTGAAGACATGGCCTGGACCGATTTCATCTGATCGAAGGTTTGAGGACACCAGCAAGCGAGCCTCTTCATACCAAACACCGCGCTTTGGGTCCGGCAGCCCATTTCTCAGCCTGCCTGCCCACCTCAACCGACGGAATGCCAAAGCCGCAATCCATTTCAGTTCGGTTAGTCGGCTACAACATTTCGCTTCCAACCGATGAGGAGACAAATTTTGACAAACAAGGCTCTCGTGACCGGGATTACCGGACAAGACGGCGCGTATCTCGCACAATTCCTTTTGTCGAAGGACTACAAGGTGACCGGTCTTGTCCGCCGCTCCAGTACATCCGATGTCAATCTGAGCCGGCTCGAGTGGCTTGGCATCGCGGATGATGTGGAACTGGTGGACGGCGACATGCAAGATCTGGCCGGGCTGATCAGAACGATCAGGGAAGTGGAGCCAACGGAGATTTACAACCTGGCCGCCCAGTCCTTCGTGCGTGCCTCATGGCAGCAACCTATCCTGACGGGACAAGTCACCGCAATCGGTGTCACAAACATCCTGGAGGCGGTGCGCATCGAGGCTCCTGACGCGCGCTTCTACCAGGCATCCTCCTCGGAAATGTATGGTATGGTCGAATCTGCGACGCAAAGTGAAGAGACACGCTTTTATCCGCGCTCACCCTATGCGGTCGCCAAACTTTACGGCCATTGGTTGACCATCAACTATCGCGAAAGCTTCGGACTGCACGCCTCCAGCGGCATATTGTTCAATCACGAATCCCCGCTTCGCGGAATTGAATTTGTCACCCGCAAGGTCACGGACGCGGTTGCGCGGATCAAACTGGGGCTGCAAGCGGAACTGAGGCTTGGCAACATTGAAGCCAAGCGCGATTGGGGACATTCCAGAGACTATGTGAAGGCCATGTGGCTGATGTTGCAACAAAGTGATCCTGACGATTATGTCATCGCAACCGGTATTGCTTCTTCGGTGAAATCCGTATGCGAGATTGCGTTCGATCATGTTGGCCTGGACATGCATGACCACGTCGTGATCGATCCGGATTTGTTCAGGCCGGCAGAAGTCGACGTTCTGAAGGGTGACCCGAGCAAGGCCAGGGAGAAACTGGGTTGGGTCAGTTCCGTCACCCTGGAAGAATTGATCTGTGAAATGGTCGACGCGGACATTGTCCGAAACTCGATCAGCGCCCGTTCAAGAACCTGAAGGATAAACAAGGTCATCAAAACTCATGGAACCTTTGCAAGCACGTGTCGGCAATCGATATGAGTGATAGCGTCAGACCGTTTGTACCCGTATACAGACCGGATATCGGGGATTTGGAGAAGGCCTATGTCATGGACTGCCTTCAAACATCGTGGATCTCTTCGCTCGGACAATATGTCGAGCTGTTCGAGCGCAAACTCGCGCACATCTCGGGTACCGCTCACGGCATTGCGGTCTCGAACGGAACCGTGGCACTTCATCTGGCCCACCATTGCATGGGGCTTCAGCCGGGTGACGAGGTCCTGGTTCCCACGTTCACTTACATCGCATCGGTCAACACCATAAGGCAAACGGGTGCCACGCCCGTATTCGTCGATTGCCGCGAGGGAGACTGGCTGATCGATGTCAATGACGCGCGCTCGAAAGTAACGCCGAGAACGAAGGGCATTGTGGCGGTCCATCTCTATGGTGCCATATGCGATATGCCGGCCATCCTGGATCTGGCCCGGGAGCACAACCTTTATGTCATCGAGGATTGCGCCGAGGCGCTCGGGGCGACGCTCGCGGGAAGACCGGCCGGTTGCTTTGGAGATATCGGCACGTTCAGCTTCTTTGGAAACAAGACCGTAACGACCGGTGAAGGCGGCATGGTGGTGACGCAATCCGATGATCTGGCCGTTCACATGCGAATCACCAAGGGACAGGGACAGGATCCGACACGCCGCTACTGGCATGATCGAATGGGCTTCAACTACCGAATGACCAACATTGCCGCGGCAATCGGCTGCGCCCAACTGGAGCGCATCAAGGCAACGCTCGACCGAAAGGCAAAAATAGCCGAACGCTACAGATCGAGCCTGGTGGGGACCGGCGTCGAATTCCAGTTGCCCTCGTCCGATGTCGTGTCATCGAACTGGCTGGTCAGCCTGTTGTTGCCGGATGGCATTTGCCGTGACACGGTCATGGAGCGTCTCAAGCGTTCAGGCATCGATAGCCGTCCGGCATTTCATTGCGTTCACAAGATGCCGATGTACGAGCACGGCAAATCGGCATCAGAAGATTTTCCGGTCGCCGAGAACGTCTCCCGACGAGGCCTCAGTCTGCCTTCCTTCCCTTCCATGACCGACGAAATGATCGATTGGACATGTGAAGCCCTTGCGGATGCGCTCGCCTCATGGGAAAAATCCGGTGGCCGATAGACGTCTGATCGTGGTCGGAGCCGGAGGTCACGCCGGCGTTGTCATCGAAGTCGCGCGCGCGGCCGGATGGGATCCGCAAGCGGCCTTCGATCGGGATAGGCAAGGTGCGTTTTCCGGGGTGCCGATTGTCGGAAATGACGACGACATCGCCGATTACCTGAACAGGACGTCGATTGCATCGGCAGTCGTTGCGATAGGCGACAGCAGGTCAAGGGTGCGGCTGGCGGAAAAAATGCGCGGCCTCGGATGCGCAACTCCGGCGATTACGCACCCGTTTGCTCATGTAAGTTCCTCGGCGAAAATCGCGCAAGGTGTCGTCGTCATGCCGGGCGCCGTGCTCAATACCAACGCTGATATCGCAGCCGATTGCATCGTCAACAGCGGTGCCATCATCGAACATGATTGCGTGATTGAACGCGGAAGTCACGCCGCCCCGGGATCTGTCCTGGGTGGCAATTGCCATGTCGGTCAATCAGTCCTCATCGGATTGGGTGCGATTGTTCGACCGGGCATATCCATCGGTGACGGCACGATCATCGGCGCCGGGGCAGTGGTCGTGTCCAACATGCCAGGCGGGGTGATGGCTGTCGGCGTTCCGGCCTCTTTCCAGGCCAGGTCCGATCCGGGTCCGGACAGGTTGGACGACGCCCGTACATGCAAACCGACACTGGGGGCTTCGTGACGATGCCGCAACATGCGCGACCAATGTTGCGGTGTGCCGAGTTTTTCACGGCAGTTTCCATAGGCTTCGTGGCGTTCATGTTGTTGGCCGGGCTCAAAATCCTGTCGCCTGCAAATATCGCTTGGCTCGAACTTGGCGATCCGGCAAGCCATTACATGGGTTGGGCCTTCTTTCGTGCGAGCGACTGGACATTTCCATTGGGCTTGAACCCGAAATTCGGGGGCGAATTGGGGAGTTCCATCGTCTATTCGGACAGCAACGCCCTTCTGGCGTTATTGTTCAAAAGTGTCGAAAGCCATTTGCCCGACCCGTTTCAATATTTCGGTTTGTGGATACTGATTTGCTTCGTGCTCCAGTCAATTGTGGGCTGGAAAATTATCGACCTGGTGACAAGGGATTTTGTCCTCAAGGCACTCGGCACTTGCTTCTTCGTGTTTTCCCCTCCGATGATCTGGCGCCTTTACGGACATTTCAATCTATTCGCTCATTTCCTCGTATTGGGCGCGCTTCTCCTGGCCCTCAGTCCTCCCGCACGAGGCAAGGAAAAGTACTGGATTGTGACGCTCGTCCTCGCCTTGGCGACACATGCTTACCTGTTTGCAATGGTTTGCGCATTGTGGCTTTCGCACGTGGCCCGCGACTACTTCACGCGGCTGCGTACGTTGAAAGGGACTATTGCCTATTGCATGACCTGCGCGGCGATTTTGGTGCTGACAGCTTGGCAGGTCGGCTATTTTTCGGTCCGAAATGGCGTCGGCGCCGTCGGCGCATACGGGTTCTACAAGGCCAATTTGTTGACATTTTTCGATGCCGAAAACTGGACGTATTTCCTTGCCGATATCCCGACCCATGCAGCGGAAATCGAGGGGTTCGCATTCCTGGGAACAGGCGTCATTCTACTGCTCCCGTTCGCGCTCTACAATCTGGTCACGCGCAGGACTTTGCTATTGAAACAGTTGAACCTGCACTTCCATTGGGTGTTGATCGCAACATTCGCCGCGCTGTTTGTTTTTGCTCTTTCGCATACTATCGGAATCGGAAACCACAATTTGCAACTCCCCCTGCTGAAACCAATGGAGCATGTTGGCAATACCTTCCGCGCAACCGGCCGCATGATCTGGCCGATTTACTACGCGGCCCTGATCTTCATCCTGGCGACGGTGATCGCCTGTGCTCCTCACAGGATCGCCATATTGCTCCTGGGTGTGGCGCTTTTGGTGCAGATCATCGACACAAGTGCAGCATGGCCCAAAATCAAACAACGTTTCGTTCAAGAAGAAAGAAGCGAGTGGGCAACGACGATGCGCAGCCCATTCTGGAAGGCGCTGGCGAAGCGCTACGACAAGGTCCATGTCTACCCACCCGGAAACCATCCCGAAAACTGGCAAGAAATTGCGTATTTCGCAGCCCAAAACAATCTGCATACGAATGCAGTATATCTGGCTCGCATTGATTCCCTCAGACTGGAAGAAGAAGACAGAAAGTTCATCTCTTACGTGTCGTCCGGCAAATACTGTCAAGCGACACCTACACTTACGAGTTAAGACGACACCCAGTGTTACGAGGACAGCGCGATTTGGGGGGCGTACGCCCCCCAAATCGCGGCGCCAAAATTTGCCCGTTCAGGCGCTCTCTTTTGTCAGAAGTTCTTCGAGGTCGCGCAGCCGATATGAGCGGCCTTTGATGTTGAGCACATGAGATCGGTGAAGGAGCCGATCGAGGATCGCGGCAGCAAGGACTTCATCGCCGGCGAGCAACTCGGTCCAGTCGCGAATGCTCTTGTTGGTGGTGATGATCATCGCACCCCGAGCGTAGCGATAGCTGACCAGCCGGAAGAAGAGGCCGGCCTCTTCCCGGTTCATCGGATCAAAACCCATTTCATCGATCAGCAGCAGCGAACTGGACATGTATTTCCGGCCCTTTAGCCTTGTAGGCGGCAGAAGCGCGTCCGCCTTGATGGCCGTCAGCAGTTCATCAAAGCGATAGTACTGGACTGAGAAGCCGAGTTGGATCGCCCGGATGCCCAGTCCCACGAGCAAGTGCGACTTCCCGACCCCGGGCGGCCCCTGAAGCAGGACAACCTCGGCATTCCGGATCCAGGCCCCGGTCGCCAAGGTGTCGATGCGGGAACGCTCGATTGCCGGCTGGAAGGCAAAATCAAAGTTTTCCAACGTCTGCCCGGTCGGGATTTTCGACGTCTTCATCATCGTCTTGATGCGCCGTTC
The DNA here is from genome assembly GCA_963921345.3 of Rhizobiaceae bacterium. GTDB lineage: Bacteria > Pseudomonadota > Alphaproteobacteria > Rhizobiales > Rhizobiaceae > Hoeflea_A. Next base: position 260,112 of record CAWUFE020000007.1, read on the forward strand.
TTCGCGGCCGGCACGCTCAATATCGAGAATCCGTTCAAGTAACTGGTGAGCGGACATCTCGGTGCTGACGGCCTCCGACAGCAAAGTGTCCAGCGCCTCGGATGCGTAGCCAAGGCCGAGTGCGTCCAGCTTCTCGCGGGTTACGTCAATATCCAGTTTTATGCTCCGAGACGTCATCGGGCCACCTCCGCCAGACGGGCGTAGATGTCGATCGAGCGCTGCTGAACATTGCTGGCCGCCAGCGCCTGAAGGCCTCGCCCCATCTTGCCAAGCGGCATCGGCGCGCGGACACGATCGGTGTCATCACCATCGAAGTGTGCATCGTCACACACGATCAGCCGCTCGGTGCGGCGCGGATGCATGGCGATCACTTCGGCATTCTTGAGGATCTGCACGTGCCCGGCCAGACCGCGCACCTCCACGTCCTGGCCGACGAAACGGAACGGCACGCTGTATTGTCGGCCTTCGAAGCTGACGAGGCAGTCAATTCCGACGGGCCTGCGCACGACGATGTCGAACGGTTCCGGCAGCGTCTCGGGCAATGGCGTCAGAAGACGACGCTCCTGTTCCCACGCTTCGGCGACACTGGTGCCGGTCGCCGGGCACCGCAGGCGGCCGGCACGCTCTTCAAGCCGCGCATCGGTCACGGCCTGCAGCTGTTCCAGGCTGTCAAAGGCCTCCTTGCGAGGATCAACCGTCTCACGAAGGTCGCGCACATGTCTCTCGACTTTACCCTTTCCCTCCGGATGCCGAGGTTGGCAGGCGTCGACATGGAAGTTCAGTTGCGCTGCAAAGCGCCGATACGTCTCGTTGATGACGCCCCAGGCGCCGGCCCCCTTGGAGATCGCCGTCTTCACGTTGTCGATGCGCAGAACCGCGACTGAACCGCCCAAGCGACGCAAACACGCCGTATTGCAAGACTGCCAGGACAACATGTCCTTCGAACGAGACCAGACAACCGCCCGTTTGCGGCTCCAAGAAAGCGTCACGATCAAGGCAGAAAGATCGACAACCTCGTCGCCAAGAACCACGCCGGGAAACTCCGCCCAGTCCACCTGGGCCTGTGCGCCGGCCGGCGTCTCAACACGACGTCTCGCCCGGACCTTCGGGGCCGGATACGTCGCCTTCCAATATCTCTGAACCGATCGCAGGCTCCCGCCATAACCATGCTCGCGCTGCAGCCACCGATGAAGATCCACCAGGTTTACACGGCCGTCCTCTTGCTGAGAGCGCCAATGCGAGATCGCTTCCGCATAATCGGCGGCCTTGAATGTCTGCTTGGACCTACCATCCAATACGCCCGCCGATCGGCGCTTGTGATGATATCGAACCGTGCCCTCCGTAACCCCGAGAAGCCGCGCCACTGCGCTCTGGGAATGCCCCTGTTTCAACAATACAGCCATGGCTGTCCGTTCCTCTTTTGCGAGAAAGCTCATCGTCTTTTTCCGCCAATTGTTGACGGAAAATCGATGAGCTAAGGCTGTTGCCACCTCGTAAAGGTAGCTGTCGCCTTACGGTCAAAATGAACTGTCGCCCTACAAATACCCCGGAGATACATTTTTCATCGTCAACGATCCGGTCTTCAGATACGCGCTGAAGCAGTCCGACCCGTCCAAACATCTCTTGGCTCAGGTGAACGGTTATTTTGTATTCGCACCCACCTGGGACGACGGTTTATCGTCTCCGCCGCCACCCGATCCCGTTATGGATGATGTCGTTCAGGTGAGCGTCGGAGAGAAGATCGTACCCAACACCAAGGCAACCAATGACCGATATCTGATCGGTGGCTGGTCAGGCCCCGAACAAAAAGGCACTTGGACTGACGGGAGACGTTCGCTCATCCTGTTGCCCGTCAGCAACCGAGCCAAGCGAATCGTGCTGGACCTCCTGCCCTTCGTAACACCGAAACACCCGAAACAAACGGTGAAGATCACGGTGAACGGAGAATTGATAAAGTCCGTTGATCTGGATCGTGACACGTTTCATCTGGTTGACTTGGATATTGCACGGAATGTCCAAACGAAAAATGACGGAGATTTCACCTACATGCTTATAGAACTCATGCTGTTGGATGCTGTCAGCCCGAAGGATGCCGGGCTGTCGCAAGATACGAGACGACTGGGCATTGCACTGCGTGCAATTTCTGTCTTCTAGCCGGAGCGCCCAGAGTTTGCGGAATCCTACGCATTTGACGGCGATTCCTACAACACTTGACGGCGAATCCTATGACATTTGACGGAGATTCCTGCGACATTTGACGGCGATTCCTACGCACTTGACGGTGCTGGTCCGCGCGAAGCGCGCTGTGTCTCCCGGAACTGATGCGTGGGTGTGTTCTCCTATCTGTTGATACTGGCAGGCTGGCTTTGGCCAGCCCGCTGCGAGCGTAAGCGAGCCCTTCTCGGTTTTCAAGAAGCGGTCGCACGCGGCGGTTGGCCCATCATCAGGCAGAACCGCCGCGCGTGTTCAGCGTCGGCAAAGCGCACCCGGCGCCGCAGGCGCCCCGACGCCGGACGAAAGGCTGGCGCACTCTCAAGCCTCGCTGCTGCCGAGTGGCGGCGGCGTGTTTCGCTTGCGCTGTGACTCGCCGGTGAGTTCGATGTGATAGGCATTGTGAACTATACGGTCCATTATCGAATCGGCGATTGTTGGCTCTCCCACAACGGCCGGCCAGTGCTCCGTGGGGATTTGACTGGCGATCAGGATGGACTTGCGGCCGTAACGATGTTCGACGATTTCCAACAGGTCCCGCCGGCCCTCGGCGCAAAACCCCTGTAGTCCCCAGTCGTCAAGAACCAGCAATGAGACCGTGGCAAGGCGGCGCATCAGACGTGTGTGCTTCTCAGCGTTGTCCCGCCTATGGTTGAGGGCTGAGATCAACTCGGGGACGCGCCGGTACAGCACGGACTGCTTCTGGCGGCATGCCTGATGCGCGAGGGCACAGGAAAGGAAGGTTTTTCCCGATCCGGTTGGCCCCTCGACGATCAGATTGATGGCTTGCCGGATCCAGTCGCCAGCGGCGAGTTGGGTCAGTGTTCCCCTTGCGATGCCGCGACCAGCGCTGCAGTCGACGTCCTGGATGTCGGCGCGAATGCGCAACTGGGCCTGACGCAGATTGTTGCTGTAGCTCTTCTTGCAAAATCTTACGGCACTTGACGAAGAATCCTACAACACTTGACGGCGAATCCTGCCACACTTGACGGCGAATCCTGAAACACTTGACGGCGATTCCTGAGCACTTGACGGAAAATCTTGTGCACTTGACGGTTTCTGTTTCCGGCGTCCGTCCGGCTCAACTGACCCACGTCATACGGTGATCGCACCCACTGTCCTCTCCCGGCATTGCCTCCTCTATCGATAATTCGAATTGAGGAGAACGGGTGCCATGAAGAGGACCCAAATGACCAACGTAAAGGATATTCTGCGTCACCGGTACAGCCTGGATTTGTCGCGCGATGAGATTGCCGCCGCGGTCGGTGTGAGTGCCGGCACTGTATCGAATGTGCTCAGGCGGGCGGCGGATGCCCGGCTGTCCAGTTGGCCGCTTCCGGACGACCTTGACGATGAAGCGCTTCGTGCACGGCTTTACCCGCGGAACGACCGCGACAGTGAGACCGTTCCGCCCGACTGGGGTGCGATCATTGAGGAGTTCAATGCCCCGCGTGGTCGGCGTCGGGCAAAGCTCACCCAGCGTCAGTTGTGGATTGAGTATCGGGACGAGGCTCTGTCGAAGGGTGGCGCGGCCTACAGCTACAGTCGGTTTTGCACCTTGTTCAAGGAGCAGCTTGGTGGTCGCCAGGCGCCCACACAGATGCATTTCGACTATGCGCCCGGGCTTTACGGCATGTCGGATTTTTCCGGCAAAACATTGCCTCTGCGCACGGGCACCGGCGAGGTGGACGTGGAGATCTTCGTCGCATTGCTGCCCCACTCGAACCTGACCTACGTCGAGGCTGTTGCGGATCAGACGATCCGTCATTGGACAATGGTGCATCGCCGCACGCTGGAATATCTCGGTGGTTGTACCAAGTGCTGGATCATCGACAACCTCAAGTCCGGAGTAACAAAGGCGGATCGTGAGGAGCCGCATCTCAACCCGAGTTTCCGGGAGTTTGCTAACCATTACGGCTTGGCAATTCTGCCGGCGCGCTCGATGAAACCGACGGATAAGGGCCCTGTCGAGGCAGCTGTGGGCGCGGTTCAGTCCCGGATCCTGCTGCCGCTGCGTCACGAAACGTTCTTCTCGATCGGCGAGATGAACGCCGCCATTCGCCGCGAGCTTGACAAGTTCAACACGGAACCGATGGCGAAGGGACAAAGCCGCCGCGAGGTATTCGAAGCGAGCGAGCGCCCAGTTCTGGTTCCGCTCCCGGAGCATCCCTGGGAGTGGGGCAAGTGGCAGAGCCGCAAAGTGGCGCCGAATGGTCACGTGGCGTTTGACCGGAACCATTATTCCGTCCCCGACGGCCACATCGGGCGCAGTGTCGACGTGCGCGCTGGCGAGCACATGATCAAGGTGTTCCTTGAACGGGGCGGGGAACGCATAGCCGTCCATCGCCTCAAGAGCGGGCGCAACCAATACTCGACAGTTCCGGACCACATGCCCGATCGTCTCAGCTCGGTCCGCGACATCCGCAGTCCCGACTACGGCGACATCCTGCTCGAAAAGTCGCGCCGCATCGGAGTGAACGCGCTGTCCTGGGCCCAGCGCTGCATGGCCTCCAAGGACTACCCACAACAAGCCTACACCGCCGTGCAGGGCATGACGCGCCTCGCCGAAAACCATGGCAACGCGCGCGTCGACGCGGTTTGCGCCGAAGCCCTCAGCCGCGACCGGCTGGCTTCGGGCTATCTGCGGGAAGCCTTGAAAACCGGAGGCAAAGCAGTTGTGCGCCCGGAGCCTGAAGAGATCATCCCAAACCACTCAAATTTGCGTGGCCCAACCTACTACTCGAAAAACCAGGAGAAAAAATCATGACCTTGCGCCAACCCAATATCGAGCGTCTGTTGAAGCTGAAACTCACCGGAATGGTCGAGGCCCTGGAAGAGCAGCGTGATATTGCCGATATCGAACAACTCAGCTTCGATGACCGCCTTGCCCTGATGATTGAGCGCGAAATCGGGAACCGCGACCAGAAGAGCTACAGCAACAATCTGCGTCAGGCCCAGTTGCGCATTCGCGCCGACATCCAGGACGTCGACTGCAGCGCTGGTCGCGGCATCGCAAGGGGAACACTGACCCAACTCGCCGCTGGCGACTGGATCCGGCAAGCCATCAATCTGATCGTCGAGGGGCCAACCGGATCGGGAAAAACCTTCCTTTCCTGTGCCCTCGCGCATCAGGCATGCCGCCAGAAGCAGTCCGTGCTGTACCGGCGCGTCCCCGAGTTGATCTCAGCCCTCAACCATAGGCGGGACAACGCTGAGAAGCACACACGTCTGATGCGCCGCCTTGCCACGGTCTCATTGCTGGTTCTTGACGACTGGGGACTACAGGGGTTTTGCGCCGAGGGCCGGCGGGACCTGTTGGAAATCGTCGAACATCGTTACGGCCGCAAGTCCATCCTGATCGCCAGTCAAATCCCCACGGAGCACTGGCCGGCCGTTGTGGGAGAACCGAAGCTTTCATAATGCCTTTCTCCTTGATCGTCTGTTGCGTCGATTGCGTTTGACAAGTGCGCGCAGGCTGGTGATCTGGTCGTCGGTCAGGGTTATTTTCCATGGTTGTCCCTTTGCCAGTTGCGTTCCCTGAAGCAATCCGTTCGCAAGATATTTGAAGATGGTTTGCGGCGTGGCGTCGAGTAGTTCGGCGGCCCCCTGAACCGAGTATGTCTTGTCGGGCCATTGACGCGGATTGAGGCTCGCACCATTGATCTTGGCGCAGGCAATGCCCCAGCGCTTCCGCAACAACCATACGACAGCGGAATTGAAGGCGAGGCCACGGGCACTGATGAGATTGTCGGCATTCAGTTCCGCAGCGATCTGCTTATCCATTTTTCCCTAACTGCTGAGTTCAACGATGCGTTGACGCAACGCGTCTTGATCAGCGTAGTCGTTGTAGCTTTGTACTGGCCTTTTGTACCGATGCTCGCTTGCCGCGCCCGTTTGCCAGATAATCCTGAACCAGACTTCACCTGCTTTGCGCTTCGCGTCCAGGATAACGTCCTTCATCACAAGGCGTACTATACTCTTGCGATCAGACCATGTCGTGGAGGCCGAAGACCACATACCAGGCAGATCCTCCGCCATTGTCTGCAGCGCCTGTCGATCCTCATCTTCAAGCTTGATCGGTTCGTCATGGCACCATTTTTGATATTCCTGCTCGACGGCCTCGGCGGCCCGTAATTTATCTTCCCATGCCTTTTCCAGAGAACGAGCCACCAGGCGGTTCTCCGGTTCCACCGCATCATATTGGCGCCTGGCTCTTTCGGCCTCGTAGCGGGCGCGTTCACATCTCAGGGTCCATTGCCGCTCAAGTTGGTGTTTTTGGGTGCCAAGTTCTTCGAGTGCGGCAACAGCGATGTCGACCCTGTCCGGAGCCAGGGCTTCAAACAGAATTCGTTCGACCTGAGGATCAAGGGAATAGGCACGCACTTCCTGACACAAGGGTCCGGCGTCGTTGTCTTTATCGGCGCGACAGCAATAGACCGGAAAGTCACCCTTCGGGCCGGTATAGCGAATGCTCATCAGCCGCCCGCAACGGCCACACACTTCGCAATGCCCTGCAACAAGGCGGACCCCGACCGCGGCGCGCCGGACGACAGACGATTGTTGTTGTTGGTCAACTGGTTCTGGTTTTCCATGAATTCCTGCCAACTTATGTAGCCGGGATGAGCGTCCTTCAGACAGACCTCCCAATCCTCAAGAGGCACCTTGGCCGTCTTCGCCGTCGACCCTGCATGCCCCATCGTCGATCGCCGGCGGCCATAAACATAAGCCCCGGCATAGGCAGGGTTATGGAGAATAAAAGTATTCTGAAATTGCTGGCATCACGCCATTCAACGGCATGCGGTGCCGGACCGCGAAGAGGTCGTACAGGCACAGGCAGGCTTTCCTGGCGCAGATGGCGCATGACTGCCCGAGCACTTCGTAGTTCACGGAACTTGCTGAAAACGAACGTAAGCCGGGCCTGCACCTCCTCATCCGGATTGAGAACGATTGCGCCGCTTTGGTCATACGCCAGACCAGCCGGAAGCGGCAGCTTGAGTTCACCGCGGGCCGCCTTTTGTCGCTCGCCCTGGTGCAGACGCGTCTTGATCTGATGCAGTTCCGCCTCGCTCATGATACCGGACAGTCCCAACAGCAAACGGTCGTGATAAGCGCAGGGATCATACAACCTTTCGCCATCGGCGATGTAAACGCCGAAAAGCGAACACAGGTCGAGCAATTGATGCCAGTCAGTGTTGTTTCGAGCTAATCTGGATGCATCGAAACTGACAACCAGGCCTGTGTGACCAAGACCGATCTCGGCAATCAGTCTCCGGAACCCCGGCCGCTCGGCGTTGCGCGTACCCGATTTGCCCAGATCGTCGTCAATGACGCAAACGCGTTCGCGTGGCCAGCCCAGAGCGATAGCGCGCTCGACAAGCCGATATTGCAATTGCGTGCTTTCCTGGTGATGCCGTAGCTGACCGATGGAGGACTGGCGGACATAGATATAGGCCATCTTGCTGCGATGGGTGTCCGACGGAACAATACCCGTGTTATCTGGGACGTTCAGCATGGCAATCGCCCCGCACTCTTTCGTGCCGCAGCCTTTGTCGCACAAGCCTCGCAACCGTGCGGGCGAGTTGCCTCCCGGTCTCCTGGGTCAGTTTTGGCCACACACGCGGCACAGGTTCCCGGCACCGAGTTGGTGACCGGGTTTTTGCGCCCACTGACTGCGATGTCTTCCTCATCGCGAATCACCTCCTTGGCGGGTCTGGATAACCTTCCGCTCAAATGGCGCATTAATGTGAGCAGTACCGGAACGTCGACGGGGAGTTGTGAATAAAGCTTCTCGGCCTTTGCCAGTGGTGCCACAAGATCAGTCTGGCTGCGGCGAAGGGAGCGATGGCGACCATTGGCAAGGGCAACGACAATGAAATCCCTGCCGCGGCTCGTGTGAGGTGACACAAGCTCAAGTTGCTGTCCGTAAAGGGCATGTCGCGGATCGGTGATCGTTACATGAGATATAAAGCGATCTACAACTGGTGTATTAGGTGATGTTTGGTGAGCCAACAATCGCCGATTCGATAATGGACCGTATAGTTCACAATGCCTATCACATCGAACTCACCGGCGAGTCACAGCGCAAGCGAAACACGCCGCCGCCACTCGGCAGCAGCGAGGCTTGAGAGTGCGCCAGCCTTTCGTCCGGCGTCGGGGCGCCTGCGGCGCCGGGTGCGCTTTGCCGACGCTGAACACGCGCGGCGGTTCTGCCTGATGATGGGCCAACCGCCGCGTGCGACCGCTTCTTGAAAACCGAGAAGGGCTCGCTTACGCTCGCAGCGGGCTGGCCAAAGCCAGCCTGCCAGTATCAACAGATAGGAGAACACACCCACGCATCAGTTCCGGGAGACACAGCGCGCTTCGCGCGGACCAGCACCGTCAAGTGCGTAGGAATCGCCGTCAAATGTCGCAGGAATCTCCGTCAAATGTCATAGGATTCGCCGTCAAGTGTTGTAGGAATCGCCGTCAAATGCGTAGGATTCCGCACTCTTCTGGTCGCGGTTCCCGATTTCGCGCTCAATCATCAGGGCAAGGCGGTCATCGAAGCTGAGTTGTTCGATATCGGCAATATCACGCTGCTCTTCCAGGGCCTCGACCATTCCGGTGAGTTTCAGCTTCAACAGACGCTCGATATTGGGTTGGCGCAAGGTCATGATTTTTTCTCCTGGTTTTTCGAGTAGTAGGTTGGGCCACGCAAATTTGAGTGGTTTGGGATGATCTCTTCAGGCTCCGGGCGCACAACTGCTTTGCCTCCGGTTTTCAAGGCTTCCCGCAGATAGCCCGAAGCCAGCCGGTCGCGGCTGAGGGCTTCGGCGCAAACCGCGTCGACGCGCGCGTTGCCATGGTTTTCGGCGAGGCGCGTCATGCCCTGCACGGCGGTGTAGGCTTGTTGTGGGTAGTCCTTGGAGGCCATGCAGCGCTGGGCCCAGGACAGCGCGTTCACTCCGATGCGGCGCGACTTTTCGAGCAGGATGTCGCCGTAGTCGGGACTGCGGATGTCGCGGACCGAGCTGAGACGATCGGGCATGTGGTCCGGAACTGTCGAGTATTGGTTGCGCCCGCTCTTGAGGCGATGGACGGCTATGCGTTCCCCGCCCCGTTCAAGGAACACCTTGATCATGTGCTCGCCAGCGCGCACGTCGACACTGCGCCCGATGTGGCCGTCGGGGACGGAATAATGGTTCCGGTCAAACGCCACGTGACCATTCGGCGCCACTTTGCGGCTCTGCCACTTGCCCCACTCCCAGGGATGCTCCGGGAGCGGAACCAGAACTGGGCGCTCGCTCGCTTCGAATACCTCGCGGCGGCTTTGTCCCTTCGCCATCGGTTCCGTGTTGAACTTGTCAAGCTCGCGGCGAATGGCGGCGTTCATCTCGCCGATCGAGAAGAACGTTTCGTGACGCAGCGGCAGCAGGATCCGGGACTGAACCGCGCCCACAGCTGCCTCGACAGGGCCCTTATCCGTCGGTTTCATCGAGCGCGCCGGCAGAATTGCCAAGCCGTAATGGTTAGCAAACTCCCGGAAACTCGGGTTGAGATGCGGCTCCTCACGATCCGCCTTTGTTACTCCGGACTTGAGGTTGTCGATGATCCAGCACTTGGTACAACCACCGAGATATTCCAGCGTGCGGCGATGCACCATTGTCCAATGACGGATCGTCTGATCCGCAACAGCCTCGACGTAGGTCAGGTTCGAGTGGGGCAGCAATGCGACGAAGATCTCCACGTCCACCTCGCCGGTGCCCGTGCGCAGAGGCAATGTTTTGCCGGAAAAATCCGACATGCCGTAAAGCCCGGGCGCATAGTCGAAATGCATCTGTGTGGGCGCCTGGCGACCACCAAGCTGCTCCTTGAACAAGGTGCAAAACCGACTGTAGCTGTAGGCCGCGCCACCCTTCGACAGAGCCTCGTCCCGATACTCAATCCACAACTGACGCTGGGTGAGCTTTGCCCGACGCCGACCACGCGGGGCATTGAACTCCTCAATGATCGCACCCCAGTCGGGCGGAACGGTCTCACTGTCGCGGTCGTTCCGCGGGTAAAGCCGTGCACGAAGCGCTTCATCGTCAAGGTCGTCCGGAAGCGGCCAACTGGACAGCCGGGCATCCGCCGCCCGCCTGAGCACATTCGATACAGTGCCGGCACTCACACCGACCGCGGCGGCAATCTCATCGCGCGACAAATCCAGGCTGTACCGGTGACGCAGAATATCCTTTACGTTGGTCATTTGGGTCCTCTTCATGGCACCCGTTCTCCTCAATTCGAATTATCGATAGAGGAGGCAATGCCGGGAGAGGACAGTGGGTGCGATCACCGTATGACGTGGGTCAGTTGAGCCGGACGGACGCCGGAAACAGAAACCGTCAAGTGCACAAGATTTTCCGTCAAGTGCTCAGGAATCGCCGTCAAGTGTTTCAGGATTCGCCGTCAAGTGTGGCAGGATTCGCCGTCAAGTGTTGTAGGATTCTTCGTCAAGTGCCGTAAGATTTTGCAAGAGTTACGCAGGATTCCGACCTTGACGCCCCAGGATGCCGATTCTTGGCTTTTCCAGCCTCATTTGCGCACTTTCTTCTCGACATCCCGCGCCGCGTGAGCGTCTATGTGGGTGGCCCGCAATCAGTGGTGCCACGCCCGCCCTGCGGGCTTCACCCGGTGACAGGGCCGGATAGGCCGGTCCTGCAAACCACCAGGTGGATGACAATGACCAGACAGACAATCGAATCCGGGATGGCCGGACGCAAGGCAAAACCGGCCAAATCCAACAAACGCCCCCGAGACAAGAACGGCGCCAGCAAACACAGTGCCGGCAAGCACAATGCAGGTCGTGCGGTGAATGGCGGACGTGGTGCAGGCACCAAGCAGGCGCAGTTGATCGCCCTTCTGTCACGCAAGGGCGGAGCGCGGCTGTCGCTGATTTCCGAGCGCCTCGGCTGGCAGGCCCACACGGTCCGCGCCGCCATATCGGGCCTTCGCAAGCAGGGCTTCGGGATCGAAACCGCGAAAGCGCCCGCGTCGAAGAATGCGAAGACGTCCTCGGGATCGGGCGAAACCATCTATGCGATCATTACGTCACCCGACGCGAGCGACGCATCTTCCGGCGGAACCGCACAATGAAGGCGGTTGATCTTCACGCGCCGCGGAGCGCGGATGGCGACACTGGCGATTTCGCCGGTGTTGCTGCCGATGAAGGCGATAACAACCGTCTGGCCGGGGTCGATGAACGCACTGCTTTCCTTGATGGCGACAGTCTTGCCGCACCATTCGAAGCCATGGAGCGCGGTGCCTGCATCACGCACTGGATCGAACGCTTCGGCAAGGCCCCACCGCGACACGTCTCGGTCCGACTGATGCGCAAGGCGCTGGCCCATGAGGCGCAGGTCGAGGCCCATGGCGATCATGCGCCATTCGTTCGAAAGCGGATGAGAGACGCCCTTGGCCGCCACCACAAGCGCGGCAAGGGAGCCGGTGGCGGCAAACCGCCCGCCGGAGCGCTGCTCAAGCCCGGCACCCATCTGGTGCGCGAATGGAACGGGCGAACCTATCAGGTCGAGGTGGTCGAGGACGGGTTCCGCATGGACGGCCGTCACTACAAATCGCTCAGCGCCATCGCCTGCAAGATCACCGGCGCTCATTGGTCGGGACCGCGCTTTTTCGGGGTGGTGCGGCGATGAAGAATAAGGTCCGCTGTGCCATCTACACGCGCAAATCGACACAGGAAGGGCTGGATCAGGATTTCAACTCGCTCGACGCTCAGCGCGAGGCCTGCGCCGCCTATATCCAGAGCCAGAAACATGAGGGATGGGTGTTGCTGCCGCAGCGCTACGACGATGGCGGCCTGTCGGGCGGCAGCCTGGAACGCGATGGCCTCCAGCGTTTGTTGCACAACATGGACGAGGGGCTGGTCGACCGCATTGTTGTCTACAAGATCGACCGTCTGACCCGCTCGCTCGCCGATTTCGCCAAGCTGGTCGAGCGGCTGGATGCGGCAGACGCCTCCATCGTCTCGGTAACGCAGGCCTTTAACACCGCCACCAGCATGGGCCGCCTGACGCTCAACGTTCTGCTTTCCTTCGCCCAGTTCGAACGGGAGGTGACGGCCGAGCGCATCCGCGACAAGATCGCCGCATCCAAACGCAAGGGCCTGTGGATGGGCGGCAACCCGCCGCTCGGCTATGCGCCCGACGGGCGCACGCTGAAGATCGTCGAAGAGGAGGCGGCGACGGTGCGCACGCTGTTCGAGCTTTACCAAAAGCACGGGTCGGTCGTGGCGGTCAAGCGCGAGGCCGACCGCATGGGCCTGCGCAACAAGGCCCGCCGCTCCAGGCCGAACAAGGTGCGTACCGATGATGATGGTCACAATGAGGGTCGCGACGGTGGCCGGCCGTTCGGGCGCGGCCCGCTCTACTACCTCCTGACCAATCCGGTCTATGCGGGCCGTATCCGCCATCACGCCACAATCCATGATGGCCAGCATCAAGCCATCATCGCGCCGCAGACCTTCGATGCGGTTCAGGCGCAACTCATGCAGGATGCGGCCCGCAGACGAGGCCAATCCAACGGTACGACAAACCAATCCGTGCTCGCCGGACGCCTGTTCGACGAGACCGGCGACCGGTTGACGCCGAGCCATTCGAAGAAGAAGGGCCAGCGATACCGTTACTATATCTCGCGCCGCCTGATCGCCGGTTCGGACAACGGCGCAAAGCCCGACACCGGTGCCTGGCGACTGCCGGCAAAGCAGTTGGAAGACCAGATCGGCAATGCCGTGCTGGCGCATCTGCAAGATCATCTTGCGGTCGACCTGCTTCGCGATGCGAATGCTGACGACATATCGAGGATCGGGACGGCCTTGCGGGAAGCCTCATCAGCCGATGCCGGCGGTACGGCGATCCATGGTTGCATCGGGCGCGCGACGATACGGCCGGGAGAACTCGGGATCGCCCTCGACCACGAGGCGACCGCCACCTTCCTCGACCTGTCGGCGGATGCGCTCAATGCCGATGCGCTCGACTTCACCGTACCGTTCCAGTTTCGCAAGCGGGGCGTGGAGACACGGCTCGTCATCGGCGGTGCTGACACAAGAGCCATCGATGCGACGCTGCTTCGCAATATCGCCAGGGCGCATCGCTTCTATGGGCTCATCAAACGGGGCGAAACCTTCGAGGCGATCTGCGCATCCGAGAATGTGTCCCGCCACCGCATGATGCAGATCATCGACCTGGCCTTCCTGGCCCCCGACATCGTGCGCGCAATCGCCCTTGGCGATCAGCCACTGCGGCTGACGACGAAATGGCTAGAGAAAAACCCGATGCCCACCGACTGGCAAGCACAGCGGGCGATCACCGAAAAGTTGCAGACATGAGGGGCAATGCAGCTTTGACGCTACTCACTTTTTTGCAAAACCATCTCATTCCTATCATTTTCCTCTCGAAACCATCTCATTATCATATCGTTTTTTTGCAGAATCATCTCGAAACCATCTCATTCTGAGAGCCGTCCCCACGCCCCAATCCGGTAAATCGGCAAACTCTCCGCGCCAAAATGGCCGACAGAGACGATGGCCATATCGGGGCCGTAGAGCCCATATCGCAGCCGTCTCTCGGCGATAGCACTTGCCGCAAGTTATTGAAATCATTGCGATAAATCCGGCGATACAGGCCAGCAAGAAAGGTATGTGACCTGCTGGCTGGGGCGGCTGGATTCGAACCAGCGCATGGCGGTACCAAAAACCGCTGCCTTACCACTTGGCTACGCCCCAAACCGGGTCGCGGTCGCGAGGGCCGGACGGACCCTGCGTTTATCACTTTAACGCCAGAATTCAAGCGCCGTTTGTTGAAAATCGCGTTGTGCGCACGGCGTCGCGGCTGCGCTGCCCCGTCAGGCCGTCCGGAAGCGGGCGGTGAGCTGCAGTCCGGTGATCGCCATGAACATCAGCAGCCAGATCGGGTCGATCCTGCGCAGAAAAAAGGTCTCGAGAAAGGACAGCAGCGTCATGAACACGAGGATCATCATGAACAGATCGGCGAGATTGGCGTTCGCTCGGTCCCGGCAGGATTTCACATAATTGACCGCCGGAGCGACAAAAAGCGCCCACAACAGGACGAAGAAGCCGACGACCCCCATCGTCAGCGCCATGTCGACGAAATTGTTGTGTCCGTGCACGATGCCGCGAAAATCCCAGTCCCGCTCGAAGGGCCTTTCGATCTGTTCGACTGTCGGCGTTCCCCAGAAGCTGTCGAAGCCGGTGCCGAACCACGGCCGAACGGCGATGTTCTCCAAACCGTATTGCCACAGCGTTGTGCGGCCGGTGAAGGAGGGATCCGACAGGATGGTCCGGGTCAGCGAGGCCCAGCCTTCCGAGTAGAGACTGCCCAGCGTGAGGCCGGTGATCAGGGCAACCACGACGGCATAGAGGCCGACCGTCAGCAGTGGCAGTCCCATTGTCCGTCCCGCCAACACGATGAAAACGGCAAGCGGCAGGAACCCGTTGGTGGTTTTCGACCCGGTCTGGATGACAAAGAACAGCGCGAGAAGCGTGATGATCGCGCCGGCGACCTGCAGTTTCGAGCGCCACAGATAGATTCCGAACATGACGAAGACCGACATGACCGGGCCGGCGATGTTCTTGTGGGAGAAGTGGCCACGCCACAGGCCCGCATGCTGCGCCTCGTCGCCGCTGCCGGCATGAACCGCATATTCCGGCAGCAGCACGACGCCAAGATAGCTCACCGCCATGGCGGTCAGGATCGCCGCTGTGGAAACCTGCTGAAACGCTCGCTCGTCCGGCGGCAACAGCACGATACTGGCCGCAATGACCATCCCGATCAGCGTCAGCGTCACCGAGCGGGTTGCGGACAACGGGTCCGGAGCCACGACGATCGAGATGGCCAATACCGCCGCGATCGCCCACCAGGCCGGAGACAGGAAGACGCCAAGGAGCTTGCGGTTGACGAGCGTCACCATGGCTACGACCGCCACAAGTCCGGCGATCAGGAAGCCGATCTGGTTCAACCGGTCGCCGTTGGCGGCCTCCGGTTGCAGAAAGACGCTGCCGGCCTCGAACGGCCGCAGCGAAATCATCAGCAGGCAGAAGGCGACGAAGGCCAGAACCGATGCGGCAAGGCGCGCGGCCCGGTTCCGGTGATCTTGACGGTCACCAGGAGGCTCGCCGACCCCGAGGCCGTGATTTGCCGACGAAACGGACACGGTCTGCCTGCCTTCCAAGCTTCCAACCCAAAGGTCCGGCGAATCGCGCGGACGCAATTCGGCTTGCCGAGACAATCGCCGATTTGCGTTAAATCATCGTTGCGAACGAATATGTCGGCTAGCGGTCGGAACCCTGCCAGCGCGGATTGATCCACGGCTGAGCGTTGGAGCGGGGCAGCGGCTGGCGTCCGAGGATATGGTCGGAGGCCTTTTCACCGGTCATGATCGACGGTGCATTGAGATTGCCGTTGGTAATCACCGGGAAGGTCGAGGAATCGGCGACACGCAGCCGGTCGACGCCGATCACCCGGCACTCCGGATCGACCACCGCGTCCGGGTCGTCGGCCCGGCCCATCTTGCAGGTGCCGCAAGGGTGATAGGCGCTTTCGGCATGCTGGGCGATGTAGGAATCGAGCTCTGCGTCGGACTGCACCTGCGGTCCCGGCGAGATCTCGCGACCGCGATAGGCGTCGAAGGCCGACTGTCCGAACAATTCACGGGTCAGGCGAATGCAGTGGCGGAAATCCTCCCAATCCGACTTCTCGCTCATATAGTTGAAGCGAATGATCGGTGACGCTTCCGGCCTTGCCGAACGCAGGGTCACGCTGCCTCGCGATTTCGATCGCATCGGCCCGACATGCGCCTGGAAGCCGTGGGAGCGGGCCGCCGCCTTGCCGTCATAGCGGATGGCGATGGGCAGGAAGTGATACTGGATATCGGGATATTTGACCCCGGCTTTGGAACGCACGAAGGCCGCCGCCTCGAAGTGGTTCGAGGTGCCGAGCCCGGATTTGAAGAACAGCCACTCGGCGCCGATCGCCGCCTTGGAGACGAGATTCAGTTTGGAATAGAGGGTGATCGGCTGCGTGCATTCCTGCTGCACGTAGAGTTCGAGGTGATCCTGCAGGTTGGCACCGACGCCACGGCGGTCGGCAATCACCGGGATACCGTGCTCCTTCAGATGCGCCGCCGGGCCGATGCCGGAGAGCATCAGCAGTTTCGGCGAGTTGAAGGCCGACGCGCAAACAATGACCTCGCGGTCGGCCCCGACGGTCTCGATGCGCCCGCCGCGCTCGATCTCGACGCCGACGGCACGCCCATCCTCGATCTTGATGCGCCGGGCGAAGCAGCGCACGAGACGCAGATTGGGGCGCTTCAGCGCCGGCTTCAGATAGGCGTTGGCGGCCGACCATCGCTTGCCGTTGTAGATGGTCTGCTCCATCAGGCCGAAGCCTTCCTGCTTTTCACCGTTATAGTCGTCGGTGACCTCGAAACCCGCCTGCCTGCCGGCCTCGATGAATTGTTCGAACAGCGGATTGGCGGCCCTGCCGCGGCGCACATGCAGCGGCCCGGACGTCCCCCGCCAGCCGTTCTGGCCGCCATGCGATGTTTCCATCCGGCGGAAATAGGGAAGCACGTCGGCAAAGCCCCAGCCATCGGCACCGGAATCCGCCCAGCTGTTGTAATCCTCGGCGTGGCCGCGGACATAGACCATGCCGTTGATCGACGACGAGCCGCCGATGACCTTGCCGCGCGGAGCCGCAAGCCGGCGGCCGGCCAGGTGCGGCTCCGGTTCGGTCTCGAAGCCCCAGTCATAGATGCCCATGTTCATGGGGTAGGAGAGGGCAGCCGGCATCTGGATGAACGGCCCGGCATCGGTGCCGCCGTATTCCAGCACGATGACGCTGTTCTTGCCGTCCTCGGAAAGCCGGTTTGCGAGCACCGAGCCGGACGAACCCGAGCCTATGATGATGTAATCCGCATGCATGGTCCGCTGTCCATCTTCAGTAGGGGCTGTCGACCGGTCCGGTCGCCACGTAAACGCTCTTGATCTGGCTGTAGTGCTCGATGGCCGCGCGCGAGTTTTCGCGACCGACGCCCGAACGCTTTGAGCCGCCGAACGGCGCCTCGACGGGCGCCAGATTGTAGGTGTTGATCCAGCAGCTTCCGGCCTGCAGTTGCGCGATCACCCGGTGGCCGCGCGCCAGGTCGCGGGTAAAGACGCCGGCCGACAGGCCGAATTCGCTGTCGTTGGCCCGGGCGATCACCTCGTCTTCGTCGTCGAAGCTCAGCACGCTCATGACCGGTCCGAAGATCTCCTCGCGGGCGATGCGCATGGAATCGGTCACATCGGCAAAGACGGTGGGCTCGACAAAGAATCCGCCTTCCATGCCCGGCAGCGACAGCGACCGCCCACCCGTCACCAGCGTCGCGCCTTCCGCCTTGCCGGTTTCGACATAGCCGAGCACCTTTTCCATCTGCCCGGCGCTGACCAGCGGACCCATCTGCACCGCCTCGTCCATCGGATCACCGATTCGGATTGCTACCGTCCGCGTCTTCAACATGTCGAGGAACGTGTCCATTCGCGACCGGTGCACGAAGACCCGCGTGCCGTTGGAGCACACCTGGCCAGACGAATAGAAATTGCCGAGCATGGCGCCGCCGACCGCGTCGTCGAGATCGGCGTCGTCGAAGACGATCAGCGGCGACTTGCCGCCGAGTTCCATGGTGACATGGCGGATGCCCTGCGCCGCGGCGGCCATGACCTTGCGGCCGGTCGGCACCGATCCCGTCAGCGAGACCTTCTCGACCGCCTCATGGCCGATCAGGTGCGCGCCGACGTCGCCAAATCCCTGGATAACGTTGTAGACGCCGGCCGGCAGTCCGGCCTCGTGCAGAACGCTCGCGACTTCGAGAGCGCAGAGCGGCGTGACTTCCGACGGCTTGAAGATCATGGAATTGCCGCAGGCCAGCGCCGGCGCGCCTTTCCAGCAGGCGATCTGGGTCGGATAGTTCCACGCACCGATACCGGCGCAGACACCGAGAGGCTCCCGGCGGGTGTAGACGAAGTCGCCGCCGAGGTCGATGTATTCGCCGTTGATGGAAGCGGCCTGGCCGCCGAAAAACTCGAGCGCATCGGCGCCGGACGTGGCATCCGCCACCAGCGTCTCCTGCAGTGGTTTGCCGGTGTCGAGCGTCTCGAGTTCGGACAGCTCGCGATTGCGGTCGCGCATGATGTCGGCCGCCCGCCGCAGCACCCGTCCGCGCTCGGTTCCGGTCATCGCGGCCCAGATCTTCTGGCCCTCGACGGCTGCTTGAACCGCCTGCTCGACGATCGCCGGGGTCGCCGAATGCAGCCGGGCGACCACTTCGCCGGTTGCCGGATAGACGCAATCGATTATCCGGCCGTCTTCGTCCTCGACAAAGGCGCCGTTGATGAAATGCGAGGCTTTCGGTTGTGCTCTCATGGTGGACATTTGCTACTCGCCGCGGGGAAAGCGCTTGCTTTCCTCCAGATCGTTCAAGTCGAGGTGGTTGCGCATGTACCGTTCGGAGGCCCGCTGCAGAGGCTGGAAGTCCCACGGGAAATGCGCTCCGTCGCGCAGGGCCGGATAGACCACCCAGCGCCGCGCCTGGCTCTCGCGCACCGCAGCATCGAAGGCGGCCATGTCCCAGCGCTCGCGAACCCGATGCATGAAGGAGGCGACCAGGTCGCTGTTCGCGGCTTCGGTTGCAAGGTTCACCAGTTCCGTCGGATCGGCTTCCAGGTCGTAGAGCTGCGGCGGGTCGAGTTCGCAATGGACGAATTTGTACTGCCCGTCGCGGATAGCGACCAGCGGCGCATAGGAGCCTTCGGCCGCGTATTCCATCAGCACCGGCGAAGACCGGCCTTCGCCCGATATCAGAGGCAGAAGGCTTTCGCCGTCGGTCCAGGGCGAAACGCTGTCCAGGCTGACGCCGGCGAGATCGGCGAGCGTCGGCGTGACGTCGAGGTTGGAGACCGGGGTTTCAACGAGCCCGGGGGCAATACCCGGGCCGGCCATCATCAGGGGGACGCGGGCCGAGCCTTCGAAGAAGCACATTTTGAACCACAGGCCGCGTTCGCCCAGCATGTCGCCATGATCCGAGCAGAACAGCACGATCGTATCGTCGGCCATGCGGGTGGTGTCCAACACGTCGAGCAGTTCGCCGACCTTGTCGTCGAGATAACTGATATTGGCGAAATAGGCGCGCCGCGAGCGCCGGACGTCTTCCGGCCCGATGTCGTAGCTGCGGTAATCGTTGGCGAGGTAGACGCGCTGCGAATGCGGATCCTGATCCTCATTGGCGATGGTCGGAACCTGCGGATCGAGGTGGGCGCAGTCTTTGTACAGGTCCCAGTATTTGCGGCGTGCGACATAGGGGTCGTGCGGATGGGTGAAGGAGACGGTCAGGCACCAGGGCCGGGCGTTGTCGTCGTCGGATTCGCGTGCCAGCTGATAGAGTTTCTGGCTGCCGAAGAACGCCACCTCATCGTCATATTCCATCTGGTTGGAAATCTCGGCAACGCCGGCGCCGGTGACCGAGCCGAGATTGTGGTACCACCAGTCGATACGTTCGCCCGGCTTGCGATAGTCGGGCGTCCAGCCGAAATCGGCCGGGTAGATGTCCGTCGTCAGCCGGTCCTCGAAACCATGCAACTGGTCGGGACCGACGAAGTGCATTTTGCCGGAGAGGCAGGTGTAGTAGCCGGCGGCCCGCAAATGGTGGGCGTAGGTTGGAATGTCGGAAACGAATTCCGCGGCGTTGTCGTAGACCCGGGTGCGGCTCGGCAATTGGCCGGACATGAACGACGCACGCCCCGGCGCGCACAACGGCGAAGCCGTGTAATTGATCGCGAACCGCGCTGACCGCTGTGCCAGCGCCTTCAGATTGGGCGCGTGGAGCCACTCGGCCGGGCCGTCGGGAAACAGGGTTCCGTTCAGCTGGTCCACCATGATGATGAGAATGTTCGGCCGCTTGCTCATGCTCGCGTTCCTTCTTGCCGTCGCCGGTAGGGCGCGCATTTCGGCGTCAAAATATTTTTTTTTGAACAACCATTCAAGAAAAAATTGATGAGCCAAAGGGCCACTTTCGTTGGGCCTCACTGCTGCGCTGCATCGATTTGTGTTGCAATGCACACAAGATATTGTTAAAGGTTGAACAATCTTGAACGCCGCCGTCCCGTTGCGTATATGATAGGGGGCGTTGCGATCGCCCGGTTTCGCCGAACCGACACACTGAAGGGCGCGCCCCGGCGCGCTGCATTTCTGGAGACTCCCATGACAGCTTGCATCACCGGTTGGGCCCATTCGAAATTCGGAAAACTGGAAGACGAGACCGTCGAGAGCCTCGTTGTCGGTGTCGCGTCGGACGCCATCGCCCATGCCGGGCTGGAGCCGCAGGACGTCGACGAAATCGTCCTCGGCCATTTCAACGCCGGTTTCAGCAAGCAGGATTTCACCGCCAGCCTGGTTCTCCAGGCCGACGACCGGCTGCGCTTCAAACCGGCGACCCGTGTCGAAAATGCCTGTGCGACTGGGTCCGCCGCCATCCACCAGGGCCTGAAGACCATCAAGGCGGGCGGTGCCCGGAACGTCCTCGTCGTCGGTGTCGAGCAGATGACGACCACACCGGGACCGCAGATCGGCGAAAACCTGCTGAAGGCCTCCTACCTGCCGGAGGACGGCGATATCCCTGCCGGTTTCGCCGGTGTCTTCGGCCAGATCGCCGATGGCTATTTCCAGCGCCACGGCGACCAGTCCAACGCGCTTGCCGCCCTTGCCGCGAAGAACCACAAGAACGGAGTCGGCAACCCCTACGCCCAGATGCGCAAGGATCTCGGCTACGAGTTCTGCCGCACCGAGAGCGAAAAGAACCCCTATGTGGCCGGACCGCTGAAACGCACCGACTGCTCGCTGGTGTCCGACGGCGCCGCGGCCATAGTGCTCACCGACATCGAAACGGCCATGCGCGCCCCGCGCGCCGTGATGTTCCGCGCGGCCGAACATGTGCAGGATTTCCTGCCCATGTCGAAGCGCGACATCCTGCTGTTCGAAGGCTGCCAGGTCGGCTGGCAGCGGGCGTTGCAGAACGCCGGCATCGGCCTCGACGATCTGTCCTTCGTCGAAACCCATGACTGCTTCACCATCGCCGAGCTGATCGAATACGAAGCCATGGGTCTGGCCAAGCCGGGTGAGGGCGGTGCGCTGGCGCTGTCCGGCGAAACGCAGATGGATGGCCGGCTGCCGGTCAATCCCTCGGGCGGGCTCAAGTCGAAGGGGCACCCGATCGGCGCTACCGGCGTTTCCATGCACGCCCTAACCTCCATGCAGCTGTGCGGCGAGGCCGGCGACATCCAGGTGGACGGCGCCGAGCTCGGCGGTATTTTCAACATGGGCGGCGCAGCCGTTGCCAACTACGTCTCGATCCTCGAGCGCGTCCGGTAACCACACGGAAACGTTGTTGTCGTAGACTCCCCACCTTGGGGCAGAAAAGGGGGAGAGACGGCATGGCTGTTCTCGTCACCGGCGGCGCGGGATATATCGGCAGTCACATGGTATGGCGGCTCCTCGACGCCGGAGAGGACGTGGTCGTGCTCGACCGCCTCTCCACCGGTTTCGAATGGGCCGTTCCGAAGGAAGCGAAGCTGGTTGTCGGCGACGTCGGCGATGGCGAGCTCGTCACGCGGACGGTGAAAGAGCACGGGGTGGAGGAGATCATCCACTTCGCCGGCTCGATCGTCGTGCCGGAGTCGGTGTCCGACCCGCTGGGCTATTATCTCAACAACACCTCGAAGACCCGGACGCTTCTCGAGGCTTGCGTCAACAGCGGCGTCCCGCGTTTCATCTTCTCGTCGACTGCGGCCGTCTACGGAACCCCTGAATCGGTTCCGATCCCCGAGGATGCGCCGCTGCGGCCGGAATCGCCCTACGGCATGTCGAAACTGATGACCGAATTCATTCTTCGGGACACCGCCGCCGCCCATCCGCTGCACTACGCCGCGCTGCGCTATTTCAACGTCGCCGGCGCCGACCCGAACGGGCGGGCCGGGCAATCGACGCAGAACGCCACCCATCTGATCAAGGTCGCGACCCAGGCGGCCCTCGGCAAACGGTCCCATCTCGACGTCTACGGCACCGACTATCCCACGCCCGACGGCACCTGTATTCGCGACTACATCCACGTCACCGACCTGGTGGAGGCACACTATCTGGCGCTGCAGCACCTGCGTGCTGACGGCGGCAATCTGGTGGCCAATTGCGGTTACGGCACGGGCTATTCGGTCCTTGAAGTGATCGAGGCCGTGAAAGCCGCCAGCGGAAACGACTTTCCGGTGCAACTGGCGGATCGGCGTCCGGGCGACGCGGTCACCGTCGTCGCCGACTCCTCACTGCTGAAGACCCAGCTCGACTGGGTCCCGCACCATGCCGATCTCGGTGAGATCGTCAGAAACGCGCTGAACTGGGAAGCCGCGCTCGCCCGTCGCAACAGCTGAACCGCTCCTGAATCAGGACGCTGCCGGCGGCTTGTAGAACAGTGCCTGGCGAACGTCGTAGAGGTCGTGGAAGAACTTCAGCTCCAGCGCTTTTTTCAGGAACGCGACGCCTGACGACCCGCCGGTTCCCGGCTGCATGCCGATAACCCGTTCGACAGCCGACATGTGGTCGAACCTCCAGCGCTGGAACAGGGTCTCGACATCCATCAGCTTTTCCGCCAGGCAGTAGAGATCCCAATGGCGGTCGGTGTTGCGATAGACCTCTTCCCATATCGCCACGATACGCGCGTCGCCGGAATAGGGCTCGCGGAAGTCGCGGTCGACCAGTTCCGGCGGCACGTCGAAACCCTGCCTGGCCAGCAGCCGGATCACCTCGTCGTAGACGGACGGCTCGGCGAGTGCGTCCTCCAGCATCGCCATGACTTCCGGATCGTGCTTGTGCACCTGCATGGTGGAGGGATCCTTGTTGCCGAGGATGAACTCGATCTGGCGATAGCCGTAGCTCTGGAAGCCGGATCCGTTGCCGAGCGCTTCGCGAAACAGCATGTAGTCGGCCGGCGTCATCGTCAGCAGGGTCTCCCAGGCAGCGATCAGCTGCTTCTGGATCGCCTTGATCCGGTCGATGTCCTTGAAGGCCGGGCCGAGCGCGTCACCGGTCAGATGGTCGCGAAGCTGCCTGATCTGATTGTGCATCAGTTTCAGCCACAGTTCGCTGACCTGGTGGATCATGAGGAACAGCAGTTCGTCCGGCTGCGGCGGATCCTGAAACGTCTTCTGCAGGTTCAAGAGCGTCTTGAGCTGCAACGAATCACCGTAGTTTCGGCGCTCTCTGGCGGCGAAATCCGTGACCACGGTGTCTTCCAGACCGCGCTGCAGCAGGCGCTCGCTTGAGCTGTTTTCGGGCATGACGGTTTCCTCCGGATTTGAGTCAGGCAGCCTTGTGTTCGGCCACCAGGTCCTGCAGCTTCAGATAGGCGTGGGACGTCAGCTGGACGTGTTCGCGCATCAGGGCGGTCGACTTTTCGGCATCCCGTTCGAGTGCGGCGTCCATCAGCTGCGTGTGGCACTCCAGCCCCATCACTGCATTGAGTGTCGTTTCGATTTCCTGGCGCAGGGCCGCGTTCTGTGCGGTGGCGGTCCGTGCCTCCAGCAGCGTGTTGCGGTGATAGCGTTGAAGCTGCGCTTCGATCTGTCCGGCCAGCCGGTTGAGCCATTCCGACCGGCAGGCGGATGTCAGCGCCCGGTGAAATGCATCATGTCGCTCGTCATAGGTGGCGATGAGTTCGCGATCGGACGAAAGCGCTGGTACCGGAGTCTTGGACAGCTGGTAGTGCGCCGCCACGATGGCGCTTTCCCACTGCTCGGTGCCGAGTTCCATAGCCTCGATCAGCATCTGGGTTTCGATCATGGACCGGACGCGGCCGAGATCGGTAAGTTCCTCGATCGAGCTTTCCGCAACTTTGAATCCGCGGTTGAAGTTGGCCGTTACCAGATATTCCGACTGAAGCCGGGTCAAAGCCTCTCGAAGGGGCGTGAGCCCGAACCCATACTCGTTGGCCAGCATCGAGGCCCGCAACGGCGTGCCTGCCGGCAGATCGCCGTCGAGGATGAGTGTCCGCAGGCGCTCGTAAACCTGGTCGCTGTTGGATTGCTTCGCTGCTTCAGTCATTTTATACGATTTTCAAAACTTTATAAAATATTGACATGGGATCCGTTTTTTGTAAAGTCTGTAACGCCTCCCGGAACATTTGATTGGCAGTTGGCCGCATCGGCACGACGCCGCGACAAAGGAACAGCACAGCATGATCACCCGAGCGCACAGTGAAGCTTTGGATCGCCAGGACCCTCTCGCCGGCCTGCGCGACGAATTTCTTCTTCCGGAGGGTGTGATCTACCTGGACGGCAATTCCCTGGGCGCGCTGCCGACGATCACGCCGGAACGCATCCGGTCGGCCGTCGACAAGGAGTGGGGCGAGCAGCTGATCCGCAGCTGGGGCACCGCCGGCTGGTTCGAGATGCCCGAAAAACTGGGCGACCGCATCGGAAACCTGATCGGCGCCGCACCGGGTCAGACGGTGGTGTGCGACACCACCTCCATCAACATCTACAAGGCGCTTCACGCGGCCATGGCTTTGCGGCCCAACCGCAAGGTCATCGTGTCGGAGGCTGCAAGTTTTCCCACCGATCTCTACATGGTCGAAGGCGCGATGGGGTCCGCCGGAGCCGCGTACTCGCGCCGTCTGTTGGGAGCCGATGGGGATGATCTTGCCGATCTGCTCGACGGCGATGTTGCAGCCGTTCTTCTTTCCAACATCGATTACCGGAGCGGGGTCGTCCACGACATGGAGCGCGTGACCCGCATGGCACATGAAGCCGGGGCGCTGATGATCTGGGATCTCTGTCACTCCGCTGGCGTGCTGCCGATGCAGCTCGATGCCAGCGGCACCGACTTTGCCGTCGGATGCACCTACAAATATCTTAATGGCGGTCCCGGATCGCCAGCCTTCATTTACGCGGCGCAGCGTCATCACGAGGATGCCCGTCAGCCGCTGTCGGGCTGGTGGGGGCATGCGGCGCCCTTTGCCTTCGAGCGCGATTTCAGGCCGACTGCCGGTATTCGGAGGTTCCTTTGCGGTACTCAGCCGATCCTGTCGATGAAGGGGGTCGAAGCGTCACTGGATGTCTTTGAGAAGCTCGATTTGCAGGCGGTCCGCCGCAAGAGCCAGGAACTGACGGAGCATTTCATCGCTCTGGTGGAACAGCATCCAAGCTGTGGCGCGCTGGAACTTGTGTCTCCGCGCGATGCCGACCAGCGGGGAAGCCAGGTATCGTTCAGCTTCGAACACGGTTACCCGGTCGTCCGGGCGATGATCGAGCGAGGCGTCATCGGCGACTTCAGGGCACCCGATGTCATGCGTTTCGGTCTGGCCCCGTTCTATCTTCGCTTTGCAGACCTCTACGATGCGGTTGAGGTGATGGCCGCTTGCCTGGACGATCAGGTCTGGCACGACGACCGCTATGCCAGGCGCGAGACCGTCACCTGATCGACCACAGCGCTAAATCGGGCACGCCGGTGCGCGCCCGATTCTTGGTGACTCGTTGCTATTGCTGGATCGGCACCGAGCAGATCATCCGCGTGTGATTGCTGTTGATGTAGCACTGGGCCGGAATCGGGCCGGCCGGGATCGGATAGACATATTGCGGCTGGTTTGCAGACGCAGCCGCTGCGCCAACGACCGCACCCGCCGCAAAGGCTGCGCCCGGATGGTAGTAGGGCGGGTAATACGGCGGATAGTAGGGATGATAGGGGTGGTAGTGACACTCCGGAGCCTGCGGTGCGTGATAGCAATAGGGGCCCGGCACCGGGTGATACGGATAAGCGTGCACTCCGCCGGCAGCGGTCGTGTGAACATTCCTTGCGTGGTCGACGAACAGGGCGACATTCTTGCCGGTTTCCGGCAGCGTGCCCGCCAGGACCTTGATGCCGTATTTGATGGAGTCGCCGGAGACTGTGGCAGAGGTCAGTTCGACAATCGCCGGCTGGGTATCGGCACTTCCGAGCACTGAGACGGCCGCGTTGGGCGGGCTTTGTGCAAAGGTCCCGTCGGCTTCCCAAAACCGGGCGAACGCCGTGGTTTCGATCTGCCCTGCCAGTCGATAGGGCCGGTCGCTGAAGAAGATGGTCGAGGGCGACACTCCCTGCAGGGTCATGGACTGACCGTCGGACTGCAGCGAGGCGGCCTGTTGGACGTATTCGTAGACCGGTCCCGGCATCATGGCCGCAGGCTGGTTGATGTCGTGCGCCTGAACGACGGTAGGACTGACGGCCAGAAGAATGGCGCCGATTACTGCCGATAGTCTTTTCATGTGGTGTCTCCCGCTTGGGTTGTTGGGATGTCGCTGCCCCGAAGTGTAGTCGACCGACGGTTCGTTTCAACAAGCGATACCGATCTCCGATAATGAATGCTTACGGCCTGATTGCCGGAATGCGTTGGACGCAGCACGGTGTTCCGGCGCGATTGCCAGCGTCACCGCAAGCCGCTAAGGGAACTCAAATCGCAATTCGAGGCCAATTGATGACGAATCCGGTGCTTGTTGAGGTTACCCGCGGCGCACGGGTGGAGAGCGTCCATCGCGGCGCCGTCGTGGTTGCGGACAGCCGCGGACAGCAGCTTTTCTCTCTGGGCGATACGCAAACGCCCGTCTTTCCGCGCTCCGCCGTCAAGGCGATGCAAGCCCTGCTGCTGGTCGAATCCGGTGCGGCCGACCGCTACGGCTTCGGCGACAGGGAACTGGCCCTGGCCTGCGCCTCCCACTCGGGCGAACCGCTCCATGCGGATCTGGCGGCTTCGATGCTGGCCGCCGCCGGCCACGGCGAGACGGCCCTGGAATGTGGCTGCCACTGGCCTTCCAAACTCGACGTGGCG
The DNA here is from genome assembly GCA_963921345.3 of Rhizobiaceae bacterium. Classification (GTDB taxonomy): domain Bacteria; phylum Pseudomonadota; class Alphaproteobacteria; order Rhizobiales; family Rhizobiaceae; genus Hoeflea_A. Next base: position 287,253 of record CAWUFE020000007.1, read on the forward strand.
CTCGATCTTGCGAGAGCCGGTAGCGCGCCCACGCAATTGCACAACAACTGCTCCGGCAAGCACGCGGGATTTGTCTGTGCCGCCTGCCATCTCGGCATCGACCCGGCCGGCTATGTGCGCTACGGCCATGACGTCCAGGACATGATCCGCGGTATCTTCGCGGATCTGACCGGGGACCATTTCGGCGTCGACAATTGCGGCACCGACGGCTGCTCGATCCCGACCTATGCGACACCCTTGCCGTCGCTCGCCCGCGGTTTTGCCAGAATGGCGACGGGCGAGGGGCTCGCGACCCAGAGAGCCGCGGCTTCGCGGCGCATCATCGAGGCCTGCATGGCCGAACCCTATTACGTCGCCGGAGAGGGCCGCACGGATACCGACCTGATGCGGGCGGCCCCGGGACTGGTCTTTGCCAAGACCGGAGCGGAGGGCGTTTATTGCGCCGCGTTACCGGACCGGGGGCTGGGAATCGCCCTGAAATGCGACGATGGCGGAACGCGGGCGGCGGAAGCCATGGTTGCGGCGGTGCTGGCAGCGTTCATGGACGCCGGCGACCGGCGCGAGGCGGTGCGGCATTTCACAACCCGTCCGTTGAAAAACTGGAACGGCATCGACGTCGGCAACATCCGGGTAACAGCTGCGCTCGACGTCAACTGACGGTGTTGTGGGAGATGCTCAAATGGGCGAAACCGTCGGCATTGTGCCGTGCCAGGTCGCCTGTGACCGGTTCCTGCCAACGGTATCCGACGATGGCGCCGCGCTTCTGGCCCTGGAACAGATTGTTGGTGATCAGCGCCGACCTCGCACCCTCCACCACCGACACGGCGACGCCGACATTGCCGTCACGCACCAGGTTGCCGGTGACGAGGACGTTGCGAAGATAGGGACCCCATCCGGCCAGCACGCCGAATAGCGGCGCACCCTCGATGACGTTGCCGGTGATCGCCGTATCCGCCTCCGCTGCGATTCCGGTGCCGAAGCCCGGCGGCTGGGTTTCGTAGGGGCCCACCGTGGTCAGATTGCGGATGAGATTGCCGCTGACCGTCGCCAGCCGGCCGCCCTGGTCGAAATTGGCGATGGAGATGCCGTTGGCGGCTCCGTCGACCAGGTTGTTGGCGACAACGGCGCCCTCGAAGGCGAATTCGGAATAGATCGCCGTTTCGCCACTGGCGACGCATTGGTTGCCGACGATCTGGACGTCGGAACCGCTGTTCGAGCGGATGGCCGAGAAGGCACAATCGCGAATGCTGTTGTTGGCGACCAGCACATTGTCGGCCCGAAAGACGTTGATGCCGTTGCCGTTCTGACCGGTGCCGCCGGATCGGGCGCCGATCCGCACGATGCGGTTGCCGGTGACCTGGCTGCCGTCCAGCCCGGCCTGCCAACGATGGATCAGCACCCCGGCGTCGGCGCAGTCGGCGATGTCGTTGTCTGCGATCCGCAGACCGGTCGCGCCGACGCTGTAGACCGCGGCGGCTCCCGCGCCGCTGATCGTCGACCGGCTGATGCGCCCGCCGCAGGCTTCGAGCGCCACGGCGTGCTTGCGGCTGCCGATCAGGTCGCAATCGTCGATCAGCACCCGCGGCGTGCTGCGGATTTCGATCATCGCTGTTGCAAAGTCGGCGAGCCAGCGGTTGGCGCCGTCCACCGTGAGGCCGGAGAACTGCACCAGTTCGGCATTCTCGGCCGCCAGGAAAAAGCCGTTTCCGCCATAGACCAGCCGGGTCGCGCCCTGGATCCCGGTCAGGTGGGTGAAATCGGGCAAACGCAGGCCGGATGCCACATAAGTCCCGGGCGGCAGGTAAACCGGTTTTCGCTCGGACGAGGCGCGCTGCAGGATGTCGGCCAGCAAGCGGCTTTGATCGTCGGCCGTGTCGGGCCGTATGCCGAACTGCGTGGCGTCGAGGGAGCCGCGCAGATCCGCCAGTTCCAGGCCACCGGCCGTTTGGGCATGCCCCCGACCGGCAGCCGCGACCAGGCCTGCGCCACACAAAAAAACCAGAAAGCTGCGCCGATTGTTGCCCATCGTGCCATCGTTGTTCGCTGAACCCGAAGAAATTCGGACCGTCAGCATCTTAGGCAGAGGGGGTAAACAGATAATGGATCGAAACGCGGCCGCCACGGACGGGTGGATTCGAATTCTGAGCCGGTCTCGCTAAATTTCTGAAGCGGTTGGTTTTTCTTCCCGGTCGATATCGGGGCCTGACGGTTCCCACAACTCAATCGGATTGCCCTCCGGATCGTGCAGCCGGGCGAACCGCCCATTGGGATGGATGGTCGCATCGACATCGACATCGATGCCGGCCTGGCGCAGCTGTTCGGCCATGGCATCGAGGTTGCGGACCCGGAAATTCACCATCCACTGCTGTTCCGCGCGGCCGAAATACTCGGTCTGCTGCTTGAACGGTGCGAAAACCGTCGAGCCGCCCGATTGGCGCCAGCAGGGCGTTTCGTAGTCGCCGGGCACTTCGGCGATGCCGAGATGTTGCGCGTACCAGCGCGCCAGCGCCTGCGGGTCCTTTGCGCGGAAAAACAGGCCGCCCATGCCGAGAACTTTTTCCATGGCCGAACAGTGTCGGAAATCGACGGGCTGTGCAACCGGGCCGCAAGATCGACGATTGTTCACCGGCAAATCGGCCCCTATAAATGTCGTGCAAACAGGAGGGGCAGGGCAGCGACATGCTTCAGGACGGCAAACTCTATATCGGTACCAGCCGCAACCCGGACGATTCGGTCAACAAGGGCGAATATCTCGATCTTGGCTACGCCAACCGGCACGGGCTGATCACCGGAGCGACCGGAACCGGCAAGACGGTGACGCTGCAGATTCTCGCCGAGGGATTCTCCAATGCCGGCGTGCCGGTTTTCTGCGCCGACGTGAAGGGCGATCTCTCCGGCATCGCCGCGATGGGGGAGTACAAGGACTTCCTCGAGAAACGGGCAGCGACGATCGGTCTGGACCCCTACGAGTTCCAGGAATTTCCGGTGATCTTCTGGGACCTTTTCGGCGAGAAGGGCCACCGGGTGCGCACCAGCCTGACGGAAATGGGACCGCTGCTCCTGTCCCGGCTGATGGACCTGAGCGACGCTCAGGAAGGCGTGCTCAACATCGCCTTCAAGATCGCCGACGAGAATGGCCTTGCACTGCTCGACATGAAGGACCTGCAGGCGCTCCTCGCCTACATGGCTGAACATTCCAAGGAATTGTCGGGCATGTACGGCAATGTCGCCAAGCAGTCGATCGGCGCCATTCAGCGCGATCTTCTGGTGCTGGAACAGCAGGGTGCCGAGCAGTTCTTCGGCGAGCCGTCACTCAAAATCGCCGACCTGATGCGCACGACACCCGACGGACGCGGCGCCATCAGCGTGCTCGCCGCCGACCGGCTGATGATGAATCCGCGCCTCTATGCGACTTTCCTGCTGTGGCTGCTTTCGGAACTCTTCGAGGAATTGCCGGAAGTCGGCGATCCGGACCGGCCGCGCCTGGTCTTCTTCTTCGACGAAGCCCATCTGCTGTTCGACGAGGCGCCAAAGGTGCTGGTCGAGCGGGTCGAGCAGGTCGTGAGGTTGATTCGCTCCAAGGGCGTCGGCGTGTTTTTCGTCACACAGAACCCGCTGGACGTCCCCGAAACCGTGCTGTCGCAGCTGGGCAACCGCATTCAGCACGCGTTGCGGGCCTATACGCCGCGCGAGCAAAAGGCGGTCAAGACGGCGGCCGAGACATTCCGGCCCAACCCGGATTTCGATTGTTTTGAGACCATCACGCAGCTTGGCGTCGGCGAGGCGCTGGTCTCGACGCTGGAGAGCAAGGGCGTGCCGTCCGTCGTGCAGCGCACGCTGGTTCGCCCGCCGTCCTCGCGCCTCGGTCCGCTCACCGATTCGGAGCGTCGCAAAACCATGGGTGTCAGCCCGGTCGCCGGACTCTATGACGAGGATGTCGATCGCGAGTCGGCCTTCGAGATACTGCGCGAACGCGCCGAGCAGGCGGCCAAGGCCGAGGAGGAGCAGCGCCGGCGCGAGGAAGAAGAAGACAAGGAACTGCAGGAAAGCCGCCGCTGGACGCTTCCGGGATTCGGTGACGTCGACGACGACGACGATTATGACGATCGCGGACGCAGGAAATCGTCGCGACGCCGCAAGGGTTCGCGCTCACGCTCGCGCTCCGGCTATCGCCGGCAGACGGTGACCGAAGCCGTGATCAAGTCGGCGGCGCGTTCCGTCGCCAGTTCGTTGGGCAGGGCGCTGGTGCGCGGCATTCTCGGTAGCCTGAAGAAGGGTTTCTAGGAAACGATGATGACCCGGGCACCGTTCCGGGACCGTTCGTAAAGGTCGATGATGTCCTGATTGATCAGGGCGATGCTGCCGTAATCGATCGACCCGCCGATGGCGTTCCATTCGCGCGTGCCATGGATGACGACGTGGGTGTCGGTCGATCCCTGATAGACGAACAGGGCCCGCGCGCCGTAGGGGTTGTACAGACCCGGCGGGCGTCCGTTCTTTTTCCAGATCGCCAGCGACCGGTCCTGGAGCAGATCCGTCTTGCTCGGATACCAGATCGGCCAAGCCTTGCGGTATGCCACCTTGCAGGGGCCCGGCCAACTGGAGATGTCCGGTCCGACGGCGATGCCGTAGCGCATGGCCTTGCGGTCGCCGAGGATCAGATAGAGATAGTGTGCGCGCAAATCGATCACGATCGTCCCCACCGGTTCGGTGGTCGGGTCGTGCACGATCTGCCGCAGATAGTCCGGCTTGATGTCCTGGAAGGGTACGGCCGGCACCCGGTAGCGCTGATCCCGGATGCCGGTATACATCAGCGGATAGGGCTCGATCGGGTAGTTGAGCTGCCTTGACGGTGCGGTGTCCAGCATGAAGCCGTCCGGCGACATGCGGTCGGTGCAGCCCATCAGCCCGGTCAGGCCGGCGGCACAACCCAGGGCGCTGAAGGCGCGTCGCGTCAGTCCGGCAGTCTTCCTGTGTCCCTGGTCCAATGCCATCGCTCCTGCGGCGCGTTCAGCGCGCCGCCTCGGTCGGCATCCTCTATCAGCTCAACCTTGCGCGAGCCTCAGCCATCCTGCTTCGGCATCAGCGCATCGTCGATCTCCTGGGCGCGCCGGCAGGCGTCGCGATTGCTGATGCGGCTCCAGTACTCGACGAATTCCGGGCGCCTTTCGATCGACCCGAACTGCATGCCCCAGCCGACATGCGAACCGGTATAGACGTCCGCCGCGCTGAACCGGTCGCCGGCGATATAGCCATCGCCGCTGACGGCGATCGCCATTGCGTTGAGCACGTTTTCGAGATTGCCATAGCCGGCCGTGCGCTCACGCTCCTGCGGAACCTCGAACCCCAGCGCCTTGTTGGTGACCGCGCTTTCGAACGGGCCGGCAGCGAAGAACAGCCAGCGGTAATACGCGGCACGCGAATCGGTCGGCGGCGCCAGCCCGGCATCGGGGAACGCGTCGGCGAGATAGGCGCAGATCGCGGCGCCTTCGGTCACGACGTTGCCGTTGTGGACGATGGCCGGAACCTTGCCCATCGGGTTGATGGCCAGATAGTCCGGGGCCTTCATCGTCGTGCCGTATTCGAGAAGCTGCGTTTCATACGGAACGCCGACTTCCTCCAGCATCCACCGGGCGATCCGGCCGCGCGACATCGGGTTGGTATAGAAAACGAGCGTAGCGGTCATGGCCGCCTCCGCAGTGGTTATTGGGATTTGCGCTCACTCTATCCGCGTATCCGTGACAATGAAACGGCGGTGCACGATGCGGATGAAGCAGGATCGGGTGCGTCCAAATGGCGTCTTGTACAATCTCTCGAGGCGCTGAAAGCTGCCGGCCCGTTGGTCTACCTTGTCGATTGGACGCATCATGCCGATACCGCGCTTGAGGCCGGAAGAGGGGCCGGCAATCCTGAGCTACGGCTTTCGGCCGTTCTTCTTCCTGGGAGCGCTCTATGCCGGTCTGTCGATACTGATCTGGTTGCCCATGTTCTTCGGCGCAATCACGTTGCCGACGGAAATGGCACCTGTCGACTGGCATTTTCACGAGCTGTTTTTCGGATACCTGTCCGCTGTCATCACCGGCTTCCTGTTTACCGCCGTTCCCAACTGGACCGGCAGGATGCCGATCCAGGGTTGGCCGCTGCTGGTCCTTGTTCTGCTTTGGCTGGCCGGACGGCTTGCGGTCGCGGGTTCGGCGATACTCGGCTGGTGGCCGTCGGCGCTGATCGACCTGGCCTTCCTGGCAGCAATCGCCCTGGTGATCGCCAACGAAATCGTCGCCGGGCGAAACTGGCGAAACCTCAAGGTTCTGCTGCCTCTGACGGCACTCTTTCTGGCGAACGTTCTTTTCTATGTCGAAGTGCGGATCGACGGCACAAGCGACATCAGCAGGCGCCTGGCCATGGCTGCGGTCGTGACCCTCATCATGCTGATCGGTGGGCGCATCATCCCGAGTTTCACCCGCAACTGGCTGGTGAAGGAGAACCCGGGCAGATTGCCGGCGCCCTTCGGTGGTCTCGATTGGGCAGTAATGGCCGTCTCGATCGCCGCCTTGGCGGCCTGGGTTGCCATTCCCGAAGCAAACACGACCGGGTGGTTGCTGGCCCTTGCCGCAGTGTCGCAGCTGATTCGGCTGGCGCGCTGGGCCGGCGACCGCACGCTGCGCGAGCCGCTGCTGACGGCGCTTCATGTGAGCTACCTGTTCGTGCCTCTGGGGCTCGGCTTGCTGGCGATGGCGGCGCTTGCGGCGAGCGCCGTATCGCCGCTGGCGGGCATTCACGCCCTTGGGGTCGGCGCCATCGGCGGCATGACGCTATCGGTCATGGCGCGGGCGACGCTGGGACACACCGGTCGACCCTTGCGCGCAGGCCCCGTATTCAACGTGCTGTTCGCCTGCGTGGTCATTGCGGCGCTAGCCCGCGTTCTGGAGTCCCTCGAGATCGGCAATACCACTGCTCTGCTGCACCTCTCGGCCCTCGGTTGGATAGTTGCATTCGGCGGGTTTGCCGTCCTATACGCGCCTCTGTTCTTCAGGCCGAGACCGAAGCGGAAGAGCTGAGACGGAATTAAAGCTGCAGCAGATTTGGCAACACCATGTCGGGCGACAGGTCCTTGTACTCGTCCGGAGCGGACCCGCGGTTGATCCACACACAGCGGAAGCCAAAGGATTTGGCGCCGGCGATGTCCCAGCGGTTGGACGACTGGAAGGACACCGTATCCGGGTAAAGCCGGTAGGCGGTCGTGACGATTTCGTAGACCTCGGGTGCCGCCTTGAAGGTGCGCAGCTCGTCGACGGAGAAGATGTCGTCGAGGATCGAATCGAGCGCTGCATTCTTCACGGCCGATTCGAGCATCGCCGGCGATCCGTTTGACAGAATCGCCAGTTTGGCGCCGCGATCCTTCAGGGATTTCAGGACGGTCGGAACCTCCTCGTAGCAGTCGAGCTTCCAGTAGGCCTCGAGCAGGCTGTCGCGGTGTGCCGGATCCACCTCCGGAACCAGCGCCAGCGCGGTATCCAGCGCCTGTTCGGTCAGTTGCCAGAAATCGGCATATTCCCCCATCAGGGCGCGGACCCAGGAATACTCGAGCTGTTTGTTGCGCCAGATTTCCGACAGACGCTGGCCGTGCGGTCCCACCTCCGAGGCGTAGCGGCGCACCGCCGCGTGCACGTCGAACAGCGTGCCATAGGCGTCGAAAACGTAGGCCGGGTGGGATGTTGCAGCAGGCATTTCAGGTCGGTCCTTTCATTTTGCACCGCAGCATGTTCGTCTGCGGCCATTCCGTCAAGACCGGCCGGGCCGTGTCGGATCGACACGGGCCTTGCGCCGGCCCTGTCTTTCGGTGCAAGGATGGAGGCCGAATTAGTTTTGCGAGCCGGATCGAGGAATGCGTCATGACCGTGCTGAGGGATGCACAAACCGCCACCTGGACTTATGTCGATGGAGACTGGCACGAGGGTAACGTGCCGTTGGTGGGGCCGCGTTCGCACGCCATGTGGCTCGGAACGTCGGTGTTCGACGGTGCCCGCTGGTTCGAAAATGTCGCACCCGACCTCGACAGTCACAGCCAGCGGGTCAACGACTCCGCGGCCGCACTTGGCCTCAAGGCGACGATGGATGCCGACCATATCGTCGGCCTGACCCGAGACGGCCTGAAGAAATTCGACGGCGACACAGCGGTCTACATCCGCCCCATGTACTGGGCTGAGCACGGCGGCTACATGTCGGTTCCGGCCGATCCGGACTCCACCCGGTTCTGCCTGTGCCTCTATGAGGCGCCGATGATTCCGTCGAACGGGTTTTCCATCACCCAGTCGCCGTTTCGCCGTCCGTCGACCGAAACCATGCCGACAAACGCCAAAAGCGGCTGCCTATATCCCAACAATGGCCGGGCGATCATGGAGGCGAAATCGCGTGGCTTCGACAACGCCCTGGTGCTCGACATGCTGGGCAACGTCGCCGAGACCGGAACCAGCAACATCTTCATGGTCAAGGACGGCGTGGTGTTCACGCCCGCGCCGAACGGCACCTTCCTGTCCGGCATCACCCGGTCGCGGGTCATCAAACTTCTGCGCGAGGCTGGTCACGAGGTCGTCGAAGGACACCTGAAGCCGCAGGAATTCATGCGGGCCGACGAGATCTTCTCGACCGGAAACCACTCGAAGGTGGTGCCGATCACCCGGATCGAGGATCGCGAACTGCAGGCTGGGCCCGTGGCCCGACAGGCGCGCGAGCTCTACTGGGATTGGGCTCATTCCGGCGAGAAAATCTAGATCGCCGGCGCCACAATTTTCCGCGGCGCCAGCTTGCCGACCGGCTGGCGCCCGCCTATGTTCCAACCCACCACACCATGACAACCGGATGCCCCGAAAAGGAGAGTGACATGGCCTTCGAACTGCCGGACCTTCCCTACGATTATGAGGCGCTGGCGCCCTATATGTCGCGCGAGACGCTCGAATACCATCACGACAAGCACCACAAGGCCTATGTCGACAACGGCAACAAGCTGGCCGCTGAAGCGGGCATGGACAATCTGTCGCTCGAAGACATCGTTCGCCAGTCGCACGGTAGCAATCCGGGCCTGTTCAACAATGCGGCCCAGCACTACAACCATGTGCATTTCTGGAAATGGATGAAGGGCGGCGGCGGCGGAACCGCGCTGCCCGGCAAGCTGGCGGCGGCCATCGATTCCGATCTTGGCGGCTATGACAAGTTTCGCGCCGATTTCATCAATGCCGGCATGACCCAGTTCGGATCCGGCTGGGCCTGGGTCGCCGTCAAGGACGGCAAGCTTGAAGTGATGAAGACACCGAACGGCGAGAACCCGCTCGTTCATGGCGCTGCGCCGATCCTCGGCGTCGATGTGTGGGAGCATTCCTACTACATCGACTATCGCAACGCGCGGCCGAAATATCTCGAGGCGTTCGTCGACAGCCTGATCAACTGGGATTACGTGCTGGAACTTTACGAAGCCGCCTGATCGACGGGCAGTTTCAACAGCTCATTCTGGACCTCGGCAGTTAGCTGCCGGGGTTTTTTCCGTTTAGGGCGGCGAAAACTGCGGTCAAATCGCTTTTTAGTGAGTTTTAAAATCATTCCATTTGTTTATTCTGCCCCTTAAGGGCATCGAGTGTGCCCGCAAGCGACCGGTTCGACGGGAGTTGCGATGCGTCTTTTTGCCTGGGTTGTGGTCATTGTCGCGGTCATTGCCGCCGCCGTCTTCTGGGTATTGAGCGCGCCGAGGACGCTGCCGCAGTCGGCATTCGAAGGGCTGGGCGAGCCGGATCTGGCGCGTGGCGAGCTCGTATTCTGGGCCAGCGGCTGCACGTCCTGCCATGCGCCGCCGGGCGCCAAGGGCGAGGAAAAGCTGGTTCTCAGCGGCGGCGAATCGCTGGAAAGCGATTTTGGCGTTTTCTACGTGCCGAACATCTCGATGAACATCGAGGCGGGGATCGGCAGCTGGTCCTTCGAAGATTTCGCCAATTCCATGAAACGCGGCGTCGACCCGGACGGCCGCCACCTGTTTCCAGCCTTTCCCTACACCTCCTATACCCGCATGACCATGCAGGACATCAATGATCTCTGGGGCTTCATGCGCACATTGCCGTCCAGCGGCAATATCGCTCCGGATCACGATATCGGTTTTCCATTCAACCTGCGCCGGGCGGTGGGACTTTGGAAGCTGCTCAATCTCAGGCAGGGGCCGGCTGTCGATCTCGCCACGGACGACCCGCTGGTTCTGCGCGGCCAGTATCTGGTGGAGGGTCCGGGCCATTGCGGCGCTTGCCACACGCCACGCGACTTGCTCGGCGGCCTCAAGCTCGGCGTCTGGCTTTCCGGCGCGAAAAACCCCGACGGGGAGGGCATCATCCCGAACATCACGCCGTTCGGAAGCTTCGGCAACTGGAGCGCCGGAGACATCTCCTACTACCTGGAAAGCGGATTTACGCCGGAATTCGATTCCGTCGGCGGATCGATGGTGAGCGTGCAGTCGAACATGGCCGAACTGCCGCCCGAGGATCTGCAGGCCATCGCCGCCTATCTGAAGGCCGTTCCGGCCCATGACAACGGCTATCCCGCGCGCCGCCAATAACACGACAGACCATTTGATCCGCCTCGGTTCGTCTCCTGAATGCAATCAGGGGATGTATCTTGTTTTGCCGGAAAATAAACGATAAGAAGAAACAAGGATGTTGATACAATTTGAGCGAGAAATGGTTAACAGTATTTCGCGAAGTATCTGGGAAGAGTACAACAGCGCATTTTTGAAGACTGCAGCGAACTGCGGCCGATTTCGCCAGTTTCTTGCCGACAATTCTGGTTTCGACGGGAGCGATCCGCAGACGGACCTCAGTGCAACTCATCGTTGGGAAAAGCGCGGAAAGGGTCGCTGGTCGACCGCCGACATGCTCGTCGTGCTCTATTCCCCGGATACGGACATGCGGCTGGCGCTTCATATCGAACACAAATGGGCGATGGCCGGCTGGGAGCACCGGCCTCCGAAGAGCTTTCAGCTGCGGCCGTTGCGAGCCACCGCCTCCCGGACGATGCTGGTCGCGCCGCACCGGCTGCTGGCGGCGCAGAGAGAGAAAGCGGCCGCCTACGACGTTCGCCTGGGTTATCAGGACGTGGCGGATTTCGTTCCGGAATTCGCCGACGAGATCGACGAGTCGGATTTCAGCTACGCCAAGATGGTGCCGGACTTTCCCAAGGGCGGCCTCATCTGACGGCATGTTGCCGCCGCGCCGGCCGCTCGGTTGATTTCACCGGCGACGCACCTATCCTGTGCGCGTTCAAGTCCGTGCCAACCCGGGTGCCGCCATGTCCGATGCTCCGCATGTCTCCATTGATGTCCAGGCGTTCTGGGACGATCCCTATCCGATCCTGAAAACCATGCGCGAGCAGACGCCGATCGCTTTCGTGCCGCAGCTCGGTGCAACGGTCTTTACTCGCCGCGACGATATCTTCACCTGCGAAAAGAACGTGGATGTGTTCTCCTCGCATCAGCCGGGAGGCCTGATGAATGTTCTGATGGGGCAGAACATGATGCGCAAGGACGGCGACGACCATATGGCCGAGCGCCGGCAGTATTATCCGGCGGTTTCGGTCCGAGCGGTACGCAATGTTTGGCGCGGGCAATTCGAGCAGCATGCCGAGCGAGTACTTTCGACGCTCGAGCCGGCGGGGGCCGGCGATCTGGTCGCGGACTATGCCATGCCGGTTTCAGCCGAGGCGCTGAAATCGATCACCGGGCTGACCAACATGCGCTACCAGGATATGGATGCCTGGAGCCAGGGAATGATCGACGGCATCGCCAACTATGTCGGCGATCCGGAAGTGGAGCAACGCTGCCATGCGGCGACTGCCGGCATCGACGCGGCGATTGACGATATGCTGCCGGTGGTCCGCAAGACTCCGGACAGTAGCCTGCTGTCGGTGATGCTGGAGGCCGGCATGCCGATGGATAGCGTGCGCGCCAACATCAAGCTGACCATCTCCGGTGGCCAGAACGAGCCGCGCGACGCCATTGCCGGCTGCATCTGGGCGTTGCTTTGCCATCCGGAGCAGTTGCGGATGATCGAAGAAGGCGAAGCCGACTGGGGCCGGGCCTTCGACGAATATTGCCGCTGGATATCGCCGATCGGCATGTCGCCGCGCCGCGTCGCGCAACGCCATACCTTCGAGGGCGTGACCTTCGAACCGGAAGATCGGGTGTTTTTCATGTTCGGCTCGGCCAACCGTGACGAGACGCATTTCCAACACCCCGATCGGTTCGACGTCACCCGGGACACGCAAAAGAGCATTCCGTTTGGAGCCGGGCCGCATTTTTGTGCCGGTGCCGCAGCGTCGCGCACCCTGGTCGCGGAGGTGGCGGTTCCCTTCCTGTTCCAGCGGCTGAGGGACCTGGCGCTCGATCCGCAAAAGCCGGTGCGCGTCGGCGGCTGGGCGTTCCGCGGCCCGCTCGACCTGCCCGCGACCTGGCGTCCGGCCTAGCGATTACCGCTCGTCGCGCCGATAGGTCTTGTTGTTGCCTGTGGTCAGGTAGAGGTGGATACCGTAGGCGTCCATGACGATGCTGATCGCCGTCGTGATCACCGTGTACCACAGCCAGGCCGAAAACACCGTGACCGCCTCCTGTTCGAACGCTCGCCGCGCCAGCCAGGGCAGCGTCAGCAGCCACCAGACCTGGCAGATCCCGGTCAGGCGGCTGAGGGGCGCGTGCCGGTGGATATAGCCCGCGGTCAGCAACATGGCGACCAGCCCGCCGAGGATGACGACGCCCTCGATTCGCCCGATAAAGACCAGCCCGCCGATCGCCTGGGGAAACACAAGCGCCGGGCCCCAGACGTTCAGCGACGGTTCGGCTTCCCGTCGAATGGAGCGGATCATGTCGATGGGATCGAGTATCAACTCGGCCAGGCGGTGGAATAGCGAGAGGGAGCCAACGGGTGTGGCCCGGTTGCCGTTGTTATCATTCATGGAAGTGGGCTCCGTGAACGGCGTCGCAGAAATTGCCGACCTTGAAATTGCGGATCAGCCGCTCGCCGACGTCGCGGGTGAAATTGCCGTCGGCCGTGTGCGGCTTTTCCCGCAGCATGTCTGCCAGCGTTACCAGGATGGCCTTCTTGAACCCCAGCCGCGGATAGCGGTCCAGGATCCGGGCGACCGGCTCCTCGGCCAGCATGGCGACGGGCACGACGCCGACGTCGATGCCGGCGCCGAGCTGGACGAGGGCGATTTCCGGCCGCTTGCGTTGTGGAATCCCTGGAGTGGTGTGCAGCGCTATGGCGTCCCAGATCACCTGGATCTTCGCGTCGGGATAGCCCCGCCGGGAGAGGAAATCGGCCGCCGCATCGGCGCCGTCGATTTCGAACCTGTCCTTCCCGATGAACCGCCTGACGAGGCCGAGATCGTGCAGGACCGAGCCGAGAAAGAGCATTTCCTCGTCCATGTCTAGACCGCGTCCTTCGCCGGCCATGCGTCCGAAGGCAAAGGACCGCATCACATGATTGAACAGAAAGGGCGGCGAGACGTCCCGCGCAAACTCCATCGATGCCGCACAGATCTCCGTGTCGGGCAGGTTCAGTTCCCTCATCGTCATGTCGATTCTCCAAATTTCGCCAGGCACCGGGTGCGCTCGAACGCACCCACGCGAAGCATGAGACGGATGTAGCTTGATTTTTGTACTGATAAGAACAATATTCGAACGAGTCAACAATTTTGTTCTTGGTGGTACAAAAATGGCAGCACGCGGACGCGGTCGACCCCGGGCCTTCGATGAGGAACGGGCTTTGGAAGGGGCGCTGGAAGTTTTTCTGACGAGTGGCTTTCACGAAGCCAAGCTGGACGAACTCGCCGCCGGCATGGGGATCAACAAACCCAGCCTCTACGGTGCTTTCGGTGACAAATCGGCGCTCTACGACAGAGTTGTCAAAGACTATATGGCCCGTATTCGCGATCGCGTCCCGGCGGCCTTCGAGGGCGGTGACCTGCGCGCGACCATGGAACGTCTGCTGGAAGGGGCGCTGGAACAGTTCCTGCCGTCGGGCAAGGACCGGATGGGCTGCCTGGTCGTTTCGACGCTCGGCGCGGCGGCCGGTACCGATCCGCATCTGCTCGAAGAGCTGAGGACCTTCTTGCGCGACATGGACGCACTGCTGGAGGACCTTTTCGCACAGCGCTTTTCAGCCGAACTGGAAAGCCGGCGGCAGTCGCCCGGGCAACTGGCCGGATTCTTCAACGACATGGTCTACGCGCTGGCGTTGCGCGCCCGCGCCGGCGTGCCACGCGACGAACTTCGCAGGCACGCTCGCGCGACGCTCGATCTTGTCGTTGGCGATGCCGGGCGGTAGTGCCCAGGCCGCTATTTCGGCGGATGTCTGCTGATAATCCTCCGCGACACAGAAACTGGTGGGGAAGGCCGCCGGCCACTGGTTCTAACGGACCCCGAAAAAACGCGAATCTATGTAGCTGCGTGAAAATATCACCGGACCGGATCGGATCCGGTCGCAAATCACGGATATCGGGCGGATGTTGGAAGCGACCGGTCTGGGAACCTTTGAAGCGGCCTATTGCATGGCGGTCGTCTTCGTCGCCGGCCTGGTTCGCGGGTACAGCGGGTTCGGTTTCTCTGCGCTGGTCATGGCTAGCCTTGCGTTGGTAATATTGCCGGCGCAAATCGTCCCGGTTGTGCTCGCGCTCGAGGTACTTGCAACTCTGGTTCTGTATCGAAGAATAAGCGGAGACATAGCCTGGCGCCCGCTGAGCGGACTGGTTTTTGGCGCGGTCATTGCGACGCCAGCCGGGCTTTTCCTCCTGCGACAACTGCCGGCCGATACCGTCAGATTGGTTCTGTCGATCTTGATTTTGTGTGCCTGCGCAGCCCTTTGGCGCGCTCCGTCCCTCGGACGCGGCATGCAGGGCGGATTTCCGGCCTTCGGCGCGGGGCTGGTTTCCGGCGTGGTCAATGGCGTTGCCGCGATTGGCGGGCTACCGGCCGTCATGTACCTCCTCGCGGCCGTACCCGCGGCCAACGCCTTCCGTGCCACATCCATGGTCTACATTCTCTTGCTGGACTGTTTCGGATTTGCCGCGGCCTGGTATGCCGGTCTTGTCGACCAGCAGGTGTTTGCCAGGATCGGCTTGTTTCTGCTGCCTTCGCTCGCCGGCTTGTTTGTCGGAAACAGGCGGTTCCTCGCTGCCAATCCGGAGTCGTTTCGGCGGTTTGCCATCGCGCTGCTGGCCGCCGTGGCGGTCATCGGAATTGTCAGGGTGATCGCCGCCTGAACCAGAGCCTCACACTGATGTGGCCTGGCTAGCCGGCTGTTCCGGTCACCTTGAGCGCAAAGGCGTATTCGAAGGCGACTTCCTCCAGCCGCTGGAAGCGGCCCGACGCACCGGCGTGGCCGGCTTCCATGTTTGTCTTCATGAGCACCGGAGCGTCGCCCGTCTTGGTGGCGCGCAGTTTGGCCACCCACTTCGCCGGCTCCCAATAGGTGACACGGGGGTCGGTCAGGCCGGCGATGGCGAGGATGGGTGGATAGTCCTGCGCGACGACATTGTCGTAGGGCGAATAGGCGGCGATCGTTTCGTAGTCCTGCCTCGAAGCGATGGGGTTGCCCCATTCGGGCCACTCCGGCGGGGTCAGCGGCAAGGTATCGTCGAGCATGGTATTCAGCACGTCGACGAAGGGAACGGCGGCGATGATGGCGCCGAAGCGGTCCGGCGCCATGTTGGCGACGGCGCCCATCAACATCCCGCCGGCCGATCCGCCCTGCGCCACGATCCGGTCGAAGGAGGTGAAACTCTCCGCAGCCAGATAGTCGGCCGCGGCGATGAAATCGAGGAAGGTGTTGACCTTGTGTTCGCGCTTGCCCTGTTCGTACCAGGCAAAACCCTTGTCTTTGCCGCCGCGGATATGAGCGATGGCGTAGACGAAGCCGCGGTCGACCAGCGACAGGCAGTTGGTGTTGAAGCTGGCCGGAATCGTCATGCCGTAAGCGCCATAGCCGTAAAGCAGGCACGGCGCGCTGCCGTCGAGTGGGGTGTCCTTGCGATAAAGCAGGCTGACGGGGACCAGCGTGCCGTCGTGCGAGGGCGCCATCACCCGCCGCGTGACATAGTCCTGCGGTTCGTGACCAGAGGGAACTTCCTGCGTTTTCAGCAGGTTGCGCTCGCGGGTCCGCATGTTGTAGTCGAACTGCTGCGTCGGCGTGGTCATCGAGGAATAGGAAAAGCGGATGACCTCGGTGTCGTATTCCAGTGACCCTTGCAGCCCCAGCGAATAGGCCTCCTCGTCGAAGGCGATGGCATGTTCTTCGCCGCTCGCCCGCTCGCGGATGACGATACGCGGCAGTCCGTCCCGACGTTCCAACCAGACCAGATGGCCGGCAAACACGTTATGGCTGAGGATCAGCCGACCCGGTTCGTGGCCGACGACGTCGCGCCAGTGTTCGCGGCCCGGATTGCCGACCGGCGTCTCGACGATCTTGAAATCCTTGGCACCGTCGGCGTTGGTCAGGATGAAAAAGACGTCGCCGCCCTCATGCATGTCGTATTCGACACCGGTTTCCCGCGCCGCCACCAGTTGAGGAGTGGCGTGGGGATCGGCCGCCGGCAGCAAATAGTATTCGGAGGTCTGGTGATCGTGGACATTGATGAAGATGAAGTCGTTCAGCTTGCTGCCGCTGACACCCATGAAGAAGCCGGCATCGGTTTCCTCGCGAACCAGGATGTCATCCTGCTGATCGCTGCCGAGGGCGTGATAGTACACCTTCGACGGCCGATGGTTGGCGTCGAGCAGGCTGTAGTAGAAACCTCTGCTGTCGGGTGACCACACGCCGCCACCACCGGTATTTTCAAGCCGGTCCTCGTGGTCGGTGCCGTCGGACAGTTCGCGGACGCGCAGGCCGAAGAACTCCGAACCCTTGTCGTCGAAGCCCCACAGAATACGGGCATGGTCGGGTGCGTGATTGACGCCGGAGAGCCGGAAATATCCCTTGCCCTCGGCCTCCTTGTCGCCGTCGAGCATGATTTCCTCGTCACCGCCGCCGCGCGGGATACGGAAAAACCGCGGTTGCTCTCCGCCGGTGACAAAGGATGTGCCGTAGGCGAACGGCCCGTCGGGCGAGGGGACGGAGGAATCGTCTTCCTTGATGCGGCCGCGCATCTCGGCGAACAGTGTCCTCTGCAGGACCTCGGTATCGGCCATGGCGGCCTTCTGATAGTCGTTCTCCGCCTCGAGATAGGCGCGGATATCGGTGTCGAGCAGGCCCGGATCCTGAAACACCTCCTGCCAGTTGTCGGCCCGGAGCCAGGCGTAATCATCCTCGCGGGTGATACCATGGCGGGTGTCGGCGGTAGCGGCTTTCTGGGCGACCGGGGCAGGGGGCAGCGATTTCAGCATTGTTGTTCGTTCCTGGTTTGATCGGTTGTTTCGCATCTATTACGGCACGATGTCCTGTTCAAGGCCGTCCATGAACCGCGTATGAACCGCGCGCTCAGAGAGGGTTCACGGCACCCGTGTCAATGTGCTTTCATCGAATGAGCAAAGGGGTGCGAACCGATGAAACGACTGATCACCATTGCTGCCGCCGCCGCCATCGCAGGCCTGTCCTTCACCGCGACTGCGTCCGCCAACGCTTTTGCCGCCTGGGAAGTGGCCAATGTGTACTGGGATGACGTGCTCAACGTGCGGGCCTGGCCGTCGAGCAAATCGTCGATCCGCGCCGGCTACCCGAACGGAACGCCGCTGTCGATGACCGGACGCTGCATGAACGGCGTCGATCTCAAGGCGATCGCCGGCCAGCCCGCCGACGAGCAGGCCCAGCAGGTTCGCTACACCTGGTGCGAGGTCTGGCACGACCCGAGCGGAACCGGCGACTGGCAGACGGGCTGGGTCTACGGACGCTACATCGCACCGCAGACACAGCAGTAGACCCTATTCCTCGACTTCGTCGTCCGGAGTGAACCGCATGGCCGTGCCGTTCATGCAATAGCGCAGGCCGGTCGGTTGTGGCCCGTCGGGAAAGACGTGGCCGAGATGGGCTTCGCAATCGGCGCAGCGAATTTCCGTTCGCGTCATAAAAAGTGACCGGTCCTTGTGTTCGGTCACCGCCTCCGAGTCGATCGGGCTGTGATAGCTCGGCCAGCCGGTGCCGGATTCATATTTGGTCGTCGAGTGAAACAGAGGCCTATCACAGCAAACGCATGTATAGGTGCCGGCCTGCTTGTTGTCCCAATTCGGGCCCGTAAAGGCGCGTTCCGTGCCGGCCTTGCGGGTCACGTGGAACTGCTCGGGCGTCAGCAGATTCCGCCATTCGGCTTCCGTCTTCTGTACTTTTGCATCGGTTTTTTCGGCCACGATCCTGCCTCCTGTTTCGTCAGCGATTTAGGGTCGCTTGCGGCCCCGCACAATAAACATGATGTCAAATTTTGGTAATTGAGTATAAGTCACCGCAATTCGGGTGGAAATCGACCGTCTCGATCTTGCCCGGAAAACGCCGCATCACTAAATTCGGTCCAATTTCTGCGACCGATCTCCGGGAGAGCCGATGGAGTCCGCCCCACACAGCACGACGTTCATTGTCCTGCTGCTGCCGTTTTTCGCGGCCCTGATTGCCCCATTGCTCACCCGTATTTTCAAGCACAACGCCGCCTGGATTCTGGCTCTGGCGCCGGCGGCGATGTTCTGGCATTTCGCGACGTTTCTGGGCGAGGTCGGCGACGGGGAAGTGGTGACCGGCGGCTATCAGTGGGTGCCGGCCTACAACGTTAATTTCTCCTGGTATCTCGACGGCCTGAGCCTGACCTTTGCTTTGCTGATCTGCGGCATCGGCGCGCTCATTGTGCTTTATTCGGGCGGCTACCTCAAAGGCCACGATCATCTGGGACGGTTCTTTTCGTTCATCCTGATGTTCATGGGCTCGATGCTGGGTCTGGTGGTGTCTGACAGTTTCCTGATGTTCTTCGTGTTCTGGGAACTGACGTCGATCACGTCGTTTCTGCTGATCGGCTTCGATCACAAGCGCGAAGCGGCGCGCCGCGCCGCGCTCCAGGCACTGGTGGTGACCGGCGGCGGCGGGTTGTTCCTGCTGGCCGGACTGCTGATGATCTGGAACGTCACTGGCATCTCGGAAATGTCGCTGCTGCTGCGCTCCGGCGACGTGCTGATAGAGAGCCCGTTCTATATCGCCATCTTCGTGCTGGTGCTCGGCGGCGCCTTCACTAAATCGGCACAGTTTCCGCTGCATTTCTGGCTGCCCAACGCCATGGAAGCACCGACGCCGGTTTCGGCCTATCTGCACTCCGCCACCATGGTGAAGGCCGGCGTCTATTTGCTGATGCGCCTCAATCCCGTGCTCGGCGGCACCATGGCCTGGGAAACGGTCCTGCCGATCTTCGGTGGTGCGACGCTGATCGTCGGCACGCTGCTGGCGATCCGCCAGACCGATCTCAAGCTGATGCTTGCCTATACGACGGTATCGTCGCTCGGCCTGCTGGTCATGCTGACCGGCTTCGGTTCGGAAAAGGCGGTCGAGGCGGCGGTTCTCTATCTGGTGGCCCACTCGATGTTCAAGGGCGCGCTGTTCATGGTCGCCGGCGCGGTCGACCACGAGGCGGGCACCCGCGACGTCACCAAGCTGGGCGGGCTGATGACCGTCATGCCGATCACCTTTGCCGCCGCCATAGCCTCGGCCATATCGATGGCCGGCCTGCCGCCGTTTTTCGGGTTTCTGGCCAAGGAGGAAATCTACGCCGGCCTGTGGTACCCGGGCGCGTGGCCGCTGCTCCTGACCCTCGTGGCGATTGTCGGCAACGGCCTGATGTTCGTCATCGGCTTCGTCGTCGCCCTGAAGCCGTTTCTGGGCGAGAAACGGCCGGAACTCGGCCATGCCCATGAGGGGCCGGTGCTGTTGTGGCTCGGACCGGCTACGCTGGCGGTGATGAGCCTGCTGACAGCGGTGTTCGCCGGCACATCGCATCACTACATCACCAATCCGATGTCCTCCGCAGTGGAAGGCGCGCCGCTTTCGGTGTCGATATCGCCGGTGCCGCACATCGGCATACCGCTGCTGCTTTCGGCGATCACCGTCGCGTTCGGCATCGTTGCTTACCGCATGGTCGACAGGCTGCGGGCTATGATGGCGGACCTGCTGGTCGCCATCGGTTGGGGGCCGGATGTCGGCTTCGACCAGTTCATTCGCGGGCTGGTGCGCGCCTCGTTTTCCCTGACGAAACTGCTGCAGCCGGGCCGGCTCGACTTCTACATGAAGGCGACCTTCATTCTGGTGGCGCTGGCCATCATCGTGCCGATGTTTGCCTTCGACGAACTGCCGGCGTTTCCCGAATGGCCGGAGAATCCCCCATTCTACGAGCTGATCATCATGGTGATCGCCGCCATCGGCCTGCTCTCCGTGCTCTACGCAGAGGACCGGCTGACCGCCATCGTATCGCTCGGCATCCAGGGTTTCGCGGTGGCGGTTCTGTTCATGCTGTTCGGTGCTCCCGACCTGTCCTTCACCCAGTTCATGGTGGAGACGCTGTCGGTGGTTATCCTGGCGCTGGTCATGACGCGGCTGCGTCTGACCCCGGCGGACCGCCGCTCGACCGGGCGGACGGTCGTCGACCTGGCGATTTCGCTGGCCTGCGGCGTGGCCTTCGTTCTGCTGTTGCTTTCGGTGACGCAACTGCCTTTCGATACCAGCCTGTCGGAGTTCTTCACCCGCTATTCGCTGTCGATCGCCCACGGTGCGAACATCGTCAACGTCATTCTGGTCGATTTCCGCGGAACGGACACCTGGGGCGAAATCGCAGTCGTCATGATTGCCGGACTGGCGATTCTGTCGCTGATCCGCATTCGGGCGAAATCGCACAAACCGATCGCTGCCAACGATCCCTATGACGACGAGAGGCGATAGCGATGCGCACACTGATCTTCCGCACCGTCGCCCCCTATCTTGCTGCTCTGATGGTCGTCTTTTCGGTCTTTGTGCTGCTGCGCGGACACAACGAGCCGGGTGGCGGGTTCATCGGCGGCCTGATCGCCGCCTCGGCCTTCGCCATTTACGGCATCGCGTGCGGCGTTTCGCCGGTGCGGCGGGCGCTTTATTTCCACCCCATGGGCATCGCCGGGTTCGGTCTCCTGGCCGCATCGGTGGCCGGCATCCTGTCGGTGTTCGTCGGCGTTCCCTTCATGACCGGCCTTTGGCTTTACGTTCCGCTGTTCGGCGACACGGTGGCTCTGTCCACCGTTCTGCTGTTCGATATCGGTGTCTATTTCGTCGTCGTCGGCGCGATCACCTCGATTGCCCTGGCATTGGAAGAAAGGACGCGTGACTGATGGAAGCGATCATGACCCTACTGGTGGGCCTGTTCTTTGCGGTGTCGGTCTACCTGTTCCTGTCCAAGCACATCATCCGCATCCTGCTGGGCGCCGCCATTTTGAGCAACGCCGTCAACCTGCTGATCTTCACGTCCGGGCGTCTGACGCGCGAGGTGCCGCCCATCCTGCCGGACGATGCGGGAAGTTCCCTCGTCATTACGGCCAATCCTCTTCCGCAGGCGCTCATCCTGACGGCGATCGTTATCTCGTTCTCGTTTTTCGCCTTTCTGCTGGTGCTCGGTTACCGCGCCTATCAGGAGCTCGAGACCGACGATACGCAGGAAATGCGGTTCGCCGAACCGGAGGACCGGCAACTGCCGCCCCTTGGATACTGATCGAAAGAACACCGTAAATGGCATCGCCCGATAAACCAGCCGTCGACCTTTCCGTCGCCATGATCACCGAACCGGTGAGCCTGGCCGACTGGCTGCTGATCGCGCCGCTGGCATGGTGCATGGTTCTCGGCGCTTTGCTGCTTATGCTGCGCAAGGACACGGCCCTGCAGCCGATCCTTGCCATCCCCGGCCTCGTCGTGCTGGTGCTGCTCGATATCGGGCTGCTGGCACTGGTCGTGGCCGACGGGCCGCAGACCATGACCATGGGCCGCTGGCTGCCGCCGTTCGGCATTTCTTTCACCGTCGACCTGCTCGGCGCCGTGCTGACGCTGGTCGCCGGCATCGCCGCCTTGGCCGGCGGGATCTACGGAGCCGGCGACGTCAACGACAGTGGCCGGCGCTACGGCTTCTATCCATTCCTTTTGCTGATGATGGCGGGTGTCAGCGGCGCCTTTTTGACCGGCGACATCTTCAACCTCTATGTCTGGTTCGAAGTGTTGCTGATCGCCTCCTTCGGCCTGCTGATCCTGGGGTCCGAGCGAGAGCAGATCGATGGCGCCACCAAATACGCCTTTCTGAACCTGGTCGCGACGACGCTGTTTCTGGTCGCCACCGGCTACCTGTACGGCATTTTCGGCACCCTCAACATGGCCGACATCGCGGTCAAGGCGAAGACGGTCGACGATCGCGCGCCGCTGATCACGCTGGTCAGTCTCTATATCCTGGCCTTCGGCATGAAAGCGGCGGCGTTTCCGGTGAATTTCTGGCTTCCCGCCTCTTATCACACACCGCGCGTGGTGGTGTCGGCGCTGTTTGCCGGGTTGCTGACCAAGGTCGGCGTCTACGCGCTGATGCGCATCGTGCTGCTGCTCTTCCCCGCCGAGCGCGACGTTCTCGGCATGGTGATTGCCATTGTGGCAGCGCTGACCATGCTGCTCGGCGCCGCCGGCGCCCTTGCGCAGACCGATTTCCGCCGGCTTCTGGGGTATCTAGTCGTCTCCGGCATCGGCATCATGTTTGCCGGCATCGCGCTGGCAAGCCCGGGCGGGGTATCCGGCACGGTGTTTTATGCCGTTCATTCCATGATCGTCATGACGGCGCTCTACCTGGCGTCGGGGCTGACCGCGCGGCTATGCGGAAGTTTCTCGATCGCGCTGCCGGGCGGCGTATATAGCTCCCATGTGGCGCTTGCGGCCGTCTGTCTGGTGCTGTTCTTCGCCGTCTCGGGTCTGCCGCCGTTCTCCGGATTCTGGCCCAAGGTGGTGCTGGTCAAGGCATCGCTCGATGTCGGTGCGTGGTGGCTCGCGGCGTCGATCCTGGTGAGCGGTTTCCTGACCACCATCGCGGTCGGGCGGGTATGGCTCCTGACCTACTGGCGCGACGCGCCGGCGCAAGCGAACGCCGAAGCGCAGACCGCTCCGGTCAACCTGTTTGTCGACTACCTGCCGCTTGTTCTGCTGACCGCCATCGTGGTCGCGCTCGGGATCTTTCCGCAGCAGCTCATGGACCTGTCGCAGAACGCCGCCAGTCAATTGCTCAATCCGGTCGACTACATCCGATCCGTCTTTCCGGCGGGAGGTGCGCAATGAATCTGCTGCTGATCAATGTTCTGCTGGCCATTATCTGGGCGGCCGTCACGGGCATCTACAGCCTGCCCAACATCGCCTTCGGCTTTCTGCTCGGCGTGTTCGCGCTTTCGCTCATTCGCGAGCAGGTCGGTTCGGTCGGCTATTTCTCGCGACTGGGGAAGGTCGCGACGCTGGCCCTGGTGTTTTTGTATGAGCTGGTGCTGTCGACCATCCGCGTCGCCATCACGGTTCTGTCGCCGAACATGAACCTGAAGCCGGGGATCTTCGCCTACAAGCTCGAGGTCGACCGGGACTTCGAGATCACCGTCCTTGCCAATCTGATCACCCTGACGCCGGGCACCCTGTCGGTCGACGTATCCGACGACAAGCAATATCTGTATGTGCACGCCATCGACTGCTCGGATGTCGATGCCACGCGCCGCGATATCGCCACCAGCTTCGAACGCAGGATCCTGGAGGCGTTCCGATGATCGACGTCAACGCCATTCTTGCCGGCGCCGTCAATATCGCACTGGCGTTGCTTTGCCTTTCGTTCTTTTTCGCCGTCATCCGCGTGATCCGCGGTCCGACACTGCCGGATCGCATCCTGGCGCTGGACATGCTGGTGACCGCGGCGATCGGATTTATCGCGGTCATCGGGATCAAGACGGGTTTCGAACTCTATCTCGACATTGCGATTGCGCTCGGGCTCGTCGGATTCCTGGCCACCGTCGCGTTCGCGCGTTTCGTCATGACTCGCGGCCACGACGCCGATGAGCAGGCGGACGGCACGGCAACGACCGAGGGAGGAAAGAGCTGATGGAGGCCGCCCTCACACTGCTGATCGCCGCCCTGGTCGTCATCGGAGCGTGCTTTACGCTGGTTGCGGCCCTCGGCCTGCTGCGGCTGCCGGACCTCTATACCCGCATGCATGCGGCCTCCAAGGCCGGAACGCTGGGTTCGGGCGTTCTGCTGATCACGCTCGGCATCTATGCCGGCGATACCGGAACGCTGACGCGGGCGCTTGCCGGCGTCGTCTTCTTTCTCCTGACCGCGCCGATTTCAGCCCATCTATTGGCCAAGGCGTCCTATGCCACCGGGTATCGGATGACCGACCAATCGGTTATCGACGAAATGCCGCAAGGCGAGCAAAAGAGTACCGGGGACGACTGATCCCGCGCAATCTTTGAGTGCAGTCTAGTTCGGCCTGTAACTCGGCCCCATCTATTGGAAGTTTAGTTTTTGCGCGCAATCGGTGCAAAGATACCGATTTGAGACAATTTTTTGTTTGAAACCTATTGGATTAATGGTATCAGCGCTTCGGGTGACCTGTGTTTCGATAGACAACCTGACCTTCGAAATACCAAATCCACCAAAAATTGATGGGATTTTGGTGTTAGGGAAACTTGAGAATATATTTGAGGCATGACAATGACTGAAACAGTCGAAAATTCCCGTAACGACTTGCTTGCTGAACTTACGGCCGAGGTCGTGGCCGCATATGTCAGCAACAATGTCGTTCAGACATCCGATCTTCCGAGCCTGATTGCCGAAGTGCATTCCGCGCTTGGATCCACCTCGGGCGCCGAAGCCGCACCCGCGGAAAAACCCAAGCCGGCCGTTCCGATACGCAAATCGGTGCACAAGGACTACATCATCTGCCTGGAAGACGGCATGAAGTTCAAGTCGCTGAAGCGTCACCTGATGACCTATCACGGCCTGACCCCGGACGAGTATCGCGAAAAGTGGAACCTTCCGGCGGACTATCCGATGGTCGCTCCGGCCTATGCCGAGGCGCGGTCGCGCCTTGCCAAGGAAATGGGCCTCGGCCAGAAGCGCAAGCGTCGCAAGTAATGCCGGCCATCCGGCCGTGCAGTACGGCCGGTGACCGAATGCGTTAGTTCAGCTATCGCACGAAAAACGGACACCCGCGGGGGCGGTGTCCGTTTTTTCGTTTTGAAGGGGTGTTTTCAGCCCTTTGCCGCGGCCAGAACCTTGGTGCTGTCGTGAAGGCGCCAGATTTCCTGGTTTTCGAAGCCGCGGATGTCGCGGTGGCCGAGGCTGTCCATCTCGAATTGCTCGCGCAGCACGACGGCCATCTCCTGCTGCACCGTGATCTCCATGGGTTCGGAGAACTCCTGCAGCCGCGATGCCAGGTTCACGGCCGGTCCGAATATGTCGTAGACGTATTTCTGGATGCCGACCACGGAGCCGACGACGGGTCCGGTGGCCAGGCCGATGCGGCAGCGCCACTGGTTGGGATGGCTGGAATTGCGGCGGTGCAGGTAGCGGACGAAGCGAATGGCGGCATTGGCGGCGGCCTTGGCGTGATCCGGCGTCGGATCCGGCAGGCCGGCCACCGTGATATAGGCGTCGCCGATGGTCTTGATGCGTTCGCAACCGAACTGCTCGCCGATGCGGTCGAAGGCGCTGTAGATGTCGTTGAGCTCGGTCACCGTGACGCTCGGGTCGGCAGAAGCCACCATGTCGGTGAAGCCGACGAAATCGAGCATCAGAACGGACACCGGATCGTAAAGCTGCGGCGTCACCACCCCGAATGTCTTGAACTCTTCATAGACCGACCGCGGCATGATGTTCAGCAGCAGCTTTTCGACTTGTTCCTTTTCGCGCTTGATCTCGCGATTGTTGCGCTCGACCATCATCGAATAGGAATCGATCATCGATTCGAGCTCACGAATGCGGGTGATGTTCTGGCAGACCAGAACGGCGATATCGGTGTCGCCTTCGGAGGTCGGCGTGAAGTCGACGGCGATGACCATCGTCCGCCGTTTCTTCTTGAACCGCGTTTCCGCCGTGTAGCGGCCCTTTTCGTCGAGACCCTGGCGAAGCGCGTCCAGATCAAGCTCGGAAAAGACGTCCGTCAGGCATACCGCGCCCTCATGGTGACCAAACCAGTCCTCAAACGTGTCATTGCGAAAGTGGAAATTGAAGTTCTTGCGGTCTAGGAGCGCTACTCCCACACCGATCGCACGCAACAACTGCTCGTTGATGGCTTCAATGGACATGTAATTATCCTACGATAAGTTCCCGTCGGTTCTCGAACTCGGCCAGCACCGCCTCGATATCTCCGGCGTCGAACCCGTGATCTTCAAGGGTCGCCGACAGAACCACCTTCAGTTCGTCGAAGTGACCGTGTTCGATATCCAGGTGCGAATGCAACTGGCGCAACTGGTTGTCCGTATAGGAAGCCGGCCCGCCGAGAAGCGAGGCGACGAACTTCGTCTGGTGGTCGACCATGCGCGCCATGTCGATGTCGTCGAAAAATGGTCCGATGTCGTCGCTGTCAAGCAGCGTGTCGTAAAAGGCCAGCACAACCCGGCTCACCTGTGAAAATCCGCCGTATTTCTCGAATAGCGTTTGATCTGACATAGCCAAAACCCCCTGAAGGAACTGTTTGTCTGTCTTTCCAATACGATAATAACCCATTCAGGAAGCAACGATAGCCCGTCCGGACGTTTGAATTCTCCGAATTCCGGCGGAACAACACCCTTTGCGGGCAGTTCTTCCGCCAGGTCTTCCGGGAGTTGCCGTCCTACGCTTTCACCATCACCGTTTCCGCATAATCCGATGCGATGGACATCGTGCCGTCCTCGGCAACGTCGAATTGCGCAATGGTCGCAAGAATGTCGTCGTTCAGCGATTGTTCCATCTTTTCGTCCAAAGTCAGGAACGCCTTGTGAACCGGCCCGTAGAAGGTACGGAAATAGTCGACGAAAAACTGCGGCGACGGATAGCGAAAATGAAAGGGTTTGACTTTCGTGGTGATGGAGCGCGTCCGCGGCGCGAAGGTCTCCTGGATCCACGTCGTATCTCCCCATCGCGCCGGTGACTTGACGCCCTCCGGCGGCGGTACATACCGGCCCAGCGTTCGGAACAGGGCACCGATGAAGCTGTCCGGCGTCCAGTTCGCCATGGCGATCGTGCCGCCGCTGCGACACACGCGCATCATTTCCGTTGCGGCCCGGTTCTGATCCGGCGCGAACATGATGCCGAAGCTCGACACGACCGCGTCGAACCGGGCGTCTTCGAAAGGAAGGTCTTCCGCGTCGGCAATCCGGAAGGCGACGTCCAGCCCTTCGGCCTCGGCTCGTCTGCGACCTCCGTCAAGCAGGCTCTCGACGTAGTCGGTCGAGGTCACGTCGCACCAGCGGCGGGCAAAGGCCAATGTCGCGTTGCCGTTGCCGGCGGCGATGTCGAGGACCGTGGAGCCCGGCGATAGGTCCGCGGCCTCGGCGAGTTCCTCACCGGTGATCTGCAGGGTGACGCCGATCTTCCGGTAATCGCCGGACGACCACGCGGCGTTCTGCTTCGCCTTGATCGCCGCAAAGTCCGGCGTTGCGGTGGGTGTCGTCATCATGGTCATTGTCTTCTCCCCAGGTGGTTGCCTTCCGGGCATTTGCCCGAGAGGTTTCATGCGGCCGCCCTGTGCGGCCAGAAACAGTTGGCGACGGGTCGCTCGACATGAGCGATATGTTCGTAGATGCGCGAATTGACCCATTCAGGCTCGTGGACCGGTGTCATGTGGCCGGCGCCGGGCAGGATGGCGAGACGTGCCTGCGCAACCGCATTGGCGACTTTCGTGGCTACGTTCTGGGCGACCTCCGGCGAATCCATCCCGGTCAGAACCAGAACCGGCATCGTCAGTGCTGCCAGGTCCTCGAGCGACCAGTCTTCGGAAAAGCAGCGGGTGAAATCCTTCAAGATTGCCGGGGTCATGGCCGACCATCTGCGGCGTCGCTCCTCGCTGCTGCCGTCGAAGCTGCCCTGTCCGTTCCAGAAATCGACGACGGCGCGCATGCCGCATTCGACCGTGCCGGCTTCGGCGCATTCGGCCAGCGTCGTGGATATCCGGCGCATTTGCGCGAACTGATCGCGGTCTTCGGCATCGCCCGTTTCCAGAAGATGGAATGCGACGGGTTCGTAGAGCGTCAGGCTCTTGACCAGGTCGGGGCGCAGCAGCGCGATCTTCAGGGCGACGGATGCTCCGAACGAATGGCCGACCAGATGGACCGGCTGTCTGAAACCGGTCAGATGGTCGATGACATCGTCGGCGACACCGCCGATACCGAAGGCGCCGTTGTCGGCCATGCGGCTTCCATAGCCCGGCAGGTCGATGGCGCTCACGGAAAAACGACCGTCCAGTTCGGCTGCCAGCTGCTTCCACTGCGCACCGCTGGAGGCGGAGGAATGGAGCGCTACGACCGGGGCACTGAAGATGTCGGTGACGATGTTATAAGCGGTCATCGGACTGATCCTGCGTTGTCGATGAGCCATATTTGGTGCTTCAAGGTTTCGTTTGATTTTCAGGCAGGCCCCATCCGTGTTTCATTTGTTAACGCGACACCGATTTGCAGGAGAAAAATTTTGCCGATATATTTCAATCGGTTAGGAAGATATCGCCAGATCCGCCTGAAACAATTGAAACAATTGGCGGCGGTTCTGAAAACCGACTGAAACACGGGCGGGATAGGAAAAATGTCATGACCAGACACGAGCAATCCGAGTTCGGCCCGGCCACCGCCCAGACCACATCGATGGCGCGCTTTGACCGCAGCGGCGTGCTGGTCGAGACAAGCGGCGAATTTGCCGAACTTGAGGCGACCTTCGCCGGATCGATCGGTCGCGCTGAACTGCTCGGTGCCTATGTGGAACGACTGGAAACGATCAACGGCGGCAGCGTTGACGAATTCGGCGGCGATCTCGAGCGGATATTCGACCTGTGGGGTCGAACGGTCGGCAGTGCTCTGGAGGCGACGACGTGGGATGACGGCTGGCGTCTTCTGTCTTGCTGCCCAGGGGCTGATGACAGCCTCCTCTATGTGAGTACCGTCATCGATCGGCAGAAGCGTCATGAAGACCTGTCTCACTACATTCTGGAGAATATCCCGCTGCCCTTGTGGATGAACTCGGTCGAAACGGGCGAGGTGCTTTATGCAAACCCGGCAGCGAACCGGATCTACGGGGTAATGCCCGACGCACAGGAAAACCGTTTCATCAAGGAGTTCTTTATCGACCAGGACCAGAGCCTCGAGATGCTCAAGACCCTCCAGGTCCGGGGAACGATCGAGAACTATCCCGTCAGGACAAAGTCGGAGACCGGTCGCGATGTTTGGGTCAACGGCTGTGCCGCTCTCGGCGAGTTTCGGGGCAAGCCGGTGGCGATGGCTGCGATCCAGGACCTGAACGACCGCCGCCAGATGGAAGAGGGCACCCTGAAGGCCCGCGACATGCTGCGCGACGCGATCGAATCGATTTCGGAAGGGTTTGCGCTCTACGACGAAGATAGCCGACTGGTGATGTTCAACAACAGCTATCGCGAAATGAACCACGCGGTGGCCGACCTGCTCGAGCCGGGGCTGGAATGGGAAATCCTCATGCGCGAAACGGCGCGGCGCGGGATCTACGCCGAAGCCGTGGGGCGCGAGGAAGACTGGATAGCGGACCGGCTGGAGAACGGGATCGAGTACATCCAGGACTACGAACTCGTCCACACCGACGGCTCCCATTACCTAGTCTCGGTACACCCGACCAAGCTGGGCGGTTTCGTCGTCACCCGCAGGGATATCACCGACAAGAAGCTGGCGGAGGCTGCGGAACGCGACGGCGACCTGTTGATCCGACAGGTGCTGGAAGCCAGTCCCGCCGCCGTCGTCATGGCCAGGGTCGGCGATGGCGAGATCCTCTACCGGTCTCCCGCGGCGATCGATCTGTTGGGCAAGGTGAAAAACGCCAACGAATCCTATCGCAGCGTGGGCGACCGGGCTGACTATATTACCGCGCTTCTCGCCGATGGCAGGGTGGACGACTACAAGCTGACGCTGATCAATGCAGACCGCAAACCGTTTCCGGCCGCCGCCTATGGTCGCATTGCCGAATACAAGGGCGATGAGGTCATCGTCACGACGACGATCGACCTGACGCGCCAGAACGAAGCCGAGGCGATGATCCGCCAGGTGCTCGAAGCCTGTCCGGTTCCGGTCCAGATGACCAATGCGGAGACCGGAAAGCTGTTGTTCAGGAGCCCGGAGACAACGGCTCTGTTCGGAGCGGTGGAATATGCCACCGACTATTACGTGGATGCCGAAGCCCGCGCGAGCTACCTGAAAAAGCTGCGGGAGAAGGGCTGGATCAACGAACACCGGGCGAAACTCAGGAACGCCAGAGGCAAGACATTCTGGGGATCGGTTTCGGCGCGGCTGATCGAATTCAACGGAGCGCAGGTGATCGTCTCCAACACCCGCGACCTGACCGACGAACTGGCGCTTCAGGACGAACTGTCCAGCCAGCGCGAAATGCTGTTCCAGAACGAAAAGATGTCCGCTCTGGGCGAATTGCTCGCCGGTGTGGCCCACGAACTCAACAACCCGTTGTCGATCGTCGTCGGTCATTCCCTGATGCTGCGCGAGGAAACCCGGGATTCCGAAACGCTCAAGCGGGTGGAAAAGATAAGCAGTGCAGCGGAACGCTGCGCCAAAATCGTCAAGACCTTCCTGGCCATGGCCCGCCAGCAGCCCGCCAAGATGGAGAGCACCGACATCAACGCGGTCATCTCAACCGCCGTCGATGTCGCCGGCTACGGTAGCAAGGACGAGAGCCTGGCGATCGAATGCGATCTCGGCAGCGACCTGCCGGAGATCGTCGTCGACCCGGATCAGATTACCCAGGTGGTCATCAATCTCATCATCAATGCCGAGCAGGCGATCGGCAAAACCGGAAAAGGCGACCGCATCACGGTCTCGACCGGCGTCGGCAAAACCGGCGACGCCGTCGAGATCTTCGTGACCGACAACGGGCCGGGTATCCCGGCGGCCATCATGCCGCGCATTTTCGAACCCTTCTTCACCACCAAGGATGTCGGCGACGGCACCGGAATCGGCCTTGCCTTCTGCCACCGCATCATTCACTCGCATGGCGGCCAGATCTGGGTCGACGCCGACCACCGGGAAGGCAGCCGCTTTGGCATCTCGCTGCCGATGACAAACGGCGGAAGCGACGAGGACCCGGACTCGGAAGAGACCGTTCGCCATCAGGTGGACACCAATGTCCTCGTCGTCGACGACGAGGTGGATGTGGCCGAACTCATCGCGGAAATCCTCAAGAAAGAGGGATTTCGGGTCGACCTGGCGCATTCCGGCATCGAGGCGGTCAGGATGCTATCGGAGAAGCGGTACGATCTGCTGCTGAGCGATCTCAACATGCCGGAGCTCGACGGCCGGGGGCTGTACGAGATTGTTCGCGACGACCACCCGGACATGTTGGAGCGAACCGCATTCATCACCGGCGACACGATGGGCGCATCGTCGCAGAGCCTGCTGCAGGAATCGAAGCGGCCCTATCTGGAAAAACCGGTGTCGCCCGCCGAGCTACGCGAACTGGCCTACGGGCTCCTCAACGACAAAGTCGAAGCATAAATGGAAAACAGTCACTTTCACATTCTGGTCTGCGATGACGAGCTCGACGTCCGCGAGATGGTGCAGGAATATCTCGGCAAGCGCGGCTTCAAGGTCTCCGTCGCCGCCAATAGCGACGAATTGCGCACCATCCTGTCGGTCAATCCCATCGATCTGATCATCCTCGACATCAACATGCCGCGCGAAGACGGGCTGACGACCCTGCGATCGCTGCGGATCGACGACCAGACGCCTGTCGTCATGCTGACGGCGGCGGGCGAAGTGGTCGATCGCATCATCGGCCTGGAGATGGGTGCTGACGATTATCTCGGTAAGCCGGTCGACCTGCGCGAGCTCGAAGCCCGGGTGAAGGCGGTGTTGAGGCGTCGTGGCAGCGGCGATCAGAAGAAAGCTGAGAAGGAAACGCCGGGGACCGCCAAGTTCGGCGACTTCACGCTCGATATCGAAGCGGCGAAGATGCATGGGCCCGACGGCGACGAAGTTCCGCTGACCGCCATGGAATTCAGCCTGCTCAAGGCGTTCGCCGAAAACAAGGGCCGGGTGCTCAACCGCGATCAGATCCTGGAACAGGCGCACGACCGCACCTGGGATCCCTTCGACCGCAGCATCGACATCCGCATATCCAGGCTTCGCCGCAAGATCGAGAAAAATCCGGAAAAGCCATCGGTCATCCGAACGGTACGCGGCATCGGCTACATCTACGATCCCGACGGCGTTTAGGCGTTAGAGCGAAGGGCGATTAGATTGGATCATTTGATGGCTGCAGATCGGCTCCACTCGGCCAGGCGCGTCGCGCAGCGCGATGTGGTTCATCGGGCAAGCGTCGCAACGCAGCCGCTGGGCCGATATGCAGCCACCCTTCGGGCCGGGCGCTTTTGGCCCCTGGCGTCGTTGGCTTGCACTTGTGGTGGGATGGCACCACGGCCTGCAACCCGCCTAGCCAGAGACCAAAATCGCCACGGTCAAATGATGCAATCTAATCGCCCTTCGCTCTAATCTTCGAACGGCAGGCCGATATATTCATAGGCCAGTGCCTGTTGCGCAGGTTCCGACGTCAGCAGCACATCGTAGTCGTTCTGTCTGATCTTCTGGTCAAACGGATCCTCTCCGGGGAAGACGTGCAGCAGCTTGGTCAGCCGCCAGGACAGGTTTTCGGCGCTCCAGACGCGCCTCAGCGCCATTTCCGAATAGCAATCCAGATAGTGGTTGTTGCCGGCCTTGTAGTGACGCTCCAGAGCACGCGACAGGTAATATACGTCGGAAAAAGCAAGGTTGAGGCCCTTGGCGCCGGTCGGTGGTACGATATGGGCGGCATCGCCAGCCAGCAGCAGCCGGCCGTGACGCATCGGCTCGGCGACGAAAGACCGAAGCGGAGCGATCGATTTCTCGATCGAGGGTCCGGTTACCACCTTAGATCCGAGGTCCGGCGGGAAACGCTCGAGAAAGGCCTGCCAGAACCGGTCGTCCGGCCAGTCGGCGATGTCGTCGCCGATATCCACCTGCACGTAATAGCGCGACAGCATGGGATTGCGCTGTGCAGCGAGCGCGAATCCCCTTTCGTGATAAGCGTAGATGAAGTCTTCCAGCGGCGGCCGTTCTACCATGATGCCGAGCCAGCCGAAGGGGTAGGTGCGTTCAAAGGTGCGCAGCACGTCGGCCGGAATGGCCTGGCGGCTCGGCCCGTGAAACCCGTCGCAGCCGGCGATAAAGTCGCAATCGACCCGATGGGATTTGCCTTCATGCTCGTAGGTGACATGAGGGTCGCTGCCGTCGATGCCGTGCAGCGCCACGTTCAGGGCTTCGTTGACGACGTTGCCGTCATCCCGCTCGCGCGCGGCATAGAGGTCCTCGGTGATCACCGTCTGGCCCCAAGCCATCATCTGCTTGCCGGTCCATCGCGCCGTGTCGATGAAGAAGTCCGGCTTGTCCTGCCAGACGATCGCCGTACCGTCCTTCGGCTTGCCGTCCCGGTCCATGCGCTGGCCAAGGCCCACGTCGCGCAGCAGCTTGACCGAGCCCGCCTCCAGCACGCCGGCGCGAATCCGCGACAGGACGTGGGCCTTGCTCTGCCGTTCCAGCACGATGTTGTCGATCCCGTTGAGATCGAGCATGTGGGAGAGCAACAGGCCGGCGGGACCGCCGCCGATGATCGCAACCCGGGTTCGCTGGCTCTGCGTCGGTGTGTTCACATGCGCACCACTTTCAGTTTCGTTTTCAGGTCGGTGCGGCAGAAGGCGTGCAGGAAGCAGGTCTGCTCGCTGATATCGAGCATTTCGCGCGCGACATCCTCCGATTCACCGGTGGTCAGGTAGACATGGGTTTCTACCGCGTCGGCTTCGCCCGCCTTGCCGGTTCCGCCGGAGGCGCCGCCCAGCGAGAAATGGGTGTCCTGGACGACGCGGTATTCGGGCAGGTCCAGTTTCAGCATGGACACGAACCGGCCGAACTGGGTCATGAAACAGAAACCGACGCCGGCCGAAATGTAGGTGTTGGCGTCCGGGGCGCGTCCGTTTCCTCCGTTGATTTCCGCTTCCTCCGACAGAAACCGGAAGGAAGTGCCGTGCGGGCTGTACTGCAACTGCACGATCTCTTTCATGCCATCGTCTCTCAGCGTGCATGTGGCGCCGATATTGAGCGTGCGGTTCTGTTCCGCCGCGAGGCTCGATGCTGCGGACGCGGTGCCGCCGGCGACTTCCTTGCGCGGCGTCACTCCGACCGGCTCCATCAGGGTGAATTCGGATGGGACGGCTTCGGACCGGGCGAAATGATCGCCCGGATCGGGCAGGATCGGCGAGCCAAGCGCCTCCGCGTTCGCGGTTTCGATCTCGACGCCGTTCCGGGCCAGCGTGAACAGGCTGGTCAGGCTGCCGCGCATGAGTCCGTTGAGGGGCGAGGCGTGAACCGCATTCATCAGGAACTGATTGAGCTCGGCGTCCTCCAGGTCGCAGTCGATCTCGACCGCCAGTTCAACGGGCAGGGCGCCGCCGACCATGGTCCGCTTCGGCATCGACCCGGTCATCGTGTAGTAGTTGTCCTGGATCAGCCGCAGTTGTCGGATCTGCACACCTTCGATATCGGCTAGGGCGACGATTTCATTCATATAGGAAGCGATCATGCCCGTGGTCAGGAAGGCGAGCGGGCAGGGGGCCGCGTCGTGGCCATTGAGATAGGGCCCTTCGTCGCTGACGAGGCGCCAGCTGTGGCCCGTACGGGCCGACGTAACGATGGCTTCCTTCTGAAAGCCGGAAAGGGATCGCACCGCCGTACGCAGTGCATCGCCGCGCCGAAGCGACGGTGCGTCGATACCGACTGCCTCGATATTGGCAATCCGGAAGAACGGATCCATGCCGCTTTCCGCGATGATGTTCTGACCGATTTTCACGCTTTCACCGACCTCCAGCCTGATTGTCCAGCTCGTTGGCGCAGACGAGATAGTAGTTTCGCGCCGTCGCGTTGATCTCCTGATCGGCAAGACGTCGCAGCCCGTCGATCTTCAGCGACCGTGCTCTGTTGACGAACTGTCCTGCCGCCAGCAGGCGGTCGCACAGTTCCAGCGACCACTGCACATCTCCGCGCCCCGCGGCACTCTCTGCGGCGCCAAGCACTTGCTCCGCCCCGCCGGCCAGGTCGATGATCCGATGGGCTTCATCGACCGGCGGCAGCCGGTTGAGGCTCGTCGGATTGCCGTCGAACCAGCCGAGCGTGCCGGCGAAATAGGCCCGCACGGCCCAGGCGACCTTGCCGTAATATTCTGTCAGATGCGGCTTTCCGGCAAGTCGTTGGGGCAGGGCGACGGCATGAGCCAGTTCATCCGGCGTCAGGCCGCGGTTGATGCCGGCAGCCGTCTCCGAAATCACATGGCGGATCGCGTCGCGGTAATCGGTCAGTACTTCCGCCACCGCCTCGCGCCCGACGACCGGTCGAGAATGTCCGGGGGCCAGTGTCTCCGCTTCGAAACCGGCGAGCAGATCGAGCGTTTCCGCCCAGGCGTCGAAATCGCGGTATGGCGTGCCACGTATGGCGTAGAGATTCGGGAAGGATTTGTAGAAATTGTCGCCGCTGAACAGGATCCGGCGATCGGCAAGCCAGACAACGAGGTGGTCCGGGGTTTCACCCGGTGCGTGGACCAGTTCGAGTTCGAAGCCCGAACGGCGGATGATGACCCTTTCTTCCGAGACCCGCTGCGTGGGCGGCAAAAACCCGGCGCCCATGCCCTCCATCGGACGGTCGCCAGGCCCGCAGCCGAGATTGACGCGTTCCTCCGGAAACGACAATCCCATGCCGAACTGTCTGCGGGTACGGTCCATCAGCGCCTTGTTGGGGCCGGGCTTCGAGCCGTCGACCTCGACCAGGTCGGAAGCAAACAGGTGGCTGGCAATGATCGTCGGATCGCCGTCGCCGGCAAACACTGCGGCGCCGGAGATGTGATCGCGATGGCTGTGGGTGTAGATGATCGTGGTCACCGGCAGGTCGGTGATCCGCCGCAGTTCCGCCAGGATGTTCTGCGCCGCCTTCGTGGTCTCCGTCGTGTCGATCACGATCACGCCGTCGTCGCCGATCAGCAGGTGTACGTTCGACGCGGCAAAGCCGACCGCGGTGTAGATGTTCGGGGCCAACTCGATGATGTCCTTGCGGAACTCATCGGAATGGGCCGCCAGTGCGGGATGGGCGGTCATGGCTTACTCCAGCGGTCCGCGTCCGGCAAAGGCGCCGCCCGCCTTGCCGCGGTACTTTTGCGAAAGCTCCGGATCGACTTCCGATCCGTCGTAGAGGCCGAGAAGGATTCCCTTGCGCCGCGAGCGGCCGCGCATGGCCATGATGGCGGCGTCGGAACGGGTGGTGCGCTGCGACATCCGCCGTGCCCAGCGGCCGAGGCGCTCATACATGAGATCGATGATCTCTTCATGCTCCGGACTGTTGCCGAGATCGTCGAATTCGTCCGGATCCTCCTGCATGTCGAACAGCATCGGACGGAAGCCGCCCTCGGCGTGCATGAACTTCCAGCGCTTGTCTGCAACCATGAACAGCCGCGCCTGACGCGGTTCCAGGCCCAGATTGACGGCCATCTGTGTTGCCGAATAGTCGAATTCGCTGATGGTGAAGTCCCGCCATTCGCCGGGCTCTTCGCCATGCAGGAACGGCTGCAGCGGCCGGCCTTCGAGGATGTGATCCGGAACCGCACCGCCGGCTGCGGCGACGAATGTGGCGGCCAGATCGATGCTCTCGACCAGCTCGTCATTGACGGTGCCGCGGGTGGAATCGGCTTCCGCGCAGGGGTCGTAGACGATCAGCGGAACCTTCACGGACTGTTCGTGGAACAGGTCCTTTTCGCCAAGCCAGTGATCCCCGAGATAATCCCCGTGGTCGGATGTGAGCACGATCATCGTATCGTCCATGCGCCCCGATTGTTCCAGGTGGTCGAGCAGCCGGCCGAGTTCGTCGTCGCACTGCTTGATCAGGCCCATATAGGCCGGGATCACAGTTTCGCGCACATCGTCGCGGCCGAAGGCCTGGCCGATTGCGTTGTTCATATAGGCCGCATAGACCGGGTGGGGATTGTCCCTTTCCTTCGGGTGACGCACCGGCGGCAGGATCTGATTGCGCCCGTAGAGATTGTGATAGGGCGCCGGAACGATATAGGGCCAGTGCGGCTTGATATAGGAAAGATGGCATAGCCAGGGGGTATCGCTGCCGTCGCGCTCCTCGAGAAACTCGATCATGCGCGACGTCAGCCACGGCGTTTCCGAATCCTCGTTGCGGATATTGGCCGGCTTGTCTGCATGCTTCATGAGCCAGCCGGAAGCGATGTTGCCGTCGTCTTCGACGCCGGAATTGGCAAAGTCGTGCCAGGGGTTTTCGCTCTCGTAGCCCTGCGATTTCAGGTATTCGTTGTAGGGCGAGCGCCGCAGATCGTAAAAGCCGTCCGGCCCTTGCGCCCACAGTCCGTCGTCGCGCACATGGATATCGAAGCCGCACTCGGCGACCCGCGCGCCGATGACGCCGTCCGTCGAAATGCCGAGGCGTTCCAGGCCTTCCTCGTCGGCCTTCATGTGGGTCTTGCCGATCAACCAGGCATCCATGCCCAGCTTCCTCATGTGATCGCCGATGGTCTGTTCGCCGACCTTGAGGGGAAAATTGTTCCAGGCCGCGCCGTGGCTATGCACATAGCGGCCCGTGTAGAAACTCATGCGCGAAGCACCGCAGATGGGCGACTGCACGTAGCAACGCGAGAACCGCACGCCCATGGCCGCCAACCGGTCCATATGCGGCGTTTCGAGAAAGGGATGGCCGGCGCAGCTGAGATAATCGAACCGCAGCTGGTCGTACATGATGAACAGAATGTTTTTGGTCTTGCGCGTCACCGGCGGCTCCCGAGAATTGCAGCCGGGCCGCCCCTGCGACCCGGCTGAGCGTAGTGCTTACTTCATTTCATCGGGGATTTGGACACCGATTTCCTCGTAGTACTTCAGGGCCCCCGGATGCAGCTTGATGTTCTTGGCCGACAGCGCGTCCTCAAGCGTCACCCGTTCCATGAAAGGTGCAGAGGACCGGATGTCGCCGATGTTCTCCCAGAAGGCCTTTGTCATTTTGTAGACCGTGTCTTCGGACAGATCCATGCGCGCCACCACGCCGACCGTCGCACCCAGCGTGTAGGTGTCGCCGTCGGATGAGACGTTGTCGCCATAGATGCCGGCCGGGATGACGTCGAGCTTGCGGCCGAGCACTTTGGTCGGCTTCAGCATCTCTTCGCTGGCATTGTCGACCTCGTCCTTGTTCAGGCCGATGACGTTGAGGCCGCTGGTCAGTGCCAACTGCTCGACCTGCGGGAAGGGCGGAATGCCGCCATTGATGTAGACATCGAACTGCCGGTCCTGGAAGCCCTGAAGCGCGGCCCCCCACGACGCCTTGACGTTTTCATAGTCCTTGCCCGGCTCCATGCCGGTGGTCGCCTGAACCCATTGCTGGGCGGCTGCCCAGGCGCCGCCGCCGGGCGGTCCGAGAAACACCTTCTTGCCGCGCAGGTCCTCGAGCTTGGAGATGCCACTGTCGGAATAGGCGAGCACATGGTAGGCGCCATAGGGGAACCAGTAGATCAGCCCGACATTCTTCGATAGTTCAGGCGCCGAGCTCAGCTTCTGGTACATCCGGGTGCCGTTTTTCATGAAGTGGTAGACGGCCGGCGACGTCATGACGACGTCGAGCTTGCCCTGCGCCATTTCGACGATGTGCTTGGTCGCCGCGCCGGTTGCGTCGACGGAGATTTCCACGTCGTCCTGGGCATCGTTGACGGCCGACGCCATGGTGGTCATGACGAGATAGGCCGAGGAGCCGGGCGCGATCGTCGCCATGCGCAGTTTTTCCGCGGCGAGCGCCGAAGCGCCGAGCGATACCGAGGCGACGGCGGCGAGCGCCAGTTTGGACATGTGCTTCATGGGTTTCCTCCTTGAATCAGTTGTTCGAAGCGATTTTCGGTTGGGCGTTCCGGTAGTTGTGAAATCCGACAAGCGCGATGGCGACCGCCCCGGCGGCGAGCGTCGACAGGCGGTCCGGCGTCAGGATGGCGATGGCCAGAACCACCCGCAAAACGCTCTCCCAGGCGGGAAGTGGAGCGGATTCGTAGCGTGCCAGGCCGGTGGCGATCAGCCAGGTCGCCACGACGAAGGCGACGATCGTCCAGGCGAGTCCGACAACGGTAAACCCGTCGATGATAAGGATCTCGGGGTTGTAGACGAAGACGAACGGGATGATGAAGCCGGCAATCGACAGCCGCACGGCCTCGAACGCCGTTTCCATCGGCTTGGCCCCGGCGATCGGCGCCGCGGCGAAGGCGGCCAGCGCCACCGGCGGCGTCACCACCGACAGCACGCCAAAATAGACCATGAACATGTGGGCGGCGATTTTCGGGATGCCGAGATTTTCCAGCACCGGCCCCATCACCAGCGCCAGGATCAGATAGGCCGTTACCGACGGAACGCCCATGCCCATGACCAGGCAGCCGATCATCACCAGGATCAGCGCGAAAAACAGGTGGCCGCCGGAAGTGGCGCGGATCGCATCGGCAAAGGCCAGTCCGATGCCGGTCATGTTGACGATGCCGATGACGACGCCCACCGAAGCGACGATGATCATCAGATTGGCGGAGGTGCGGCCGGCATGCACCAGCGCTTCCCACCATTTCTTCGGATGGCGGAATTGCGGAAACAGGATGAGGCAGAGCACGACCGCAGCAATCATCGCATAATAGCCGGCATTCTGCGGCGTCCGCCCGGTCAGCAGCACCCCGACGATGATCGCCAGCGGGATCCAGAAGGCGAGGCTTTTCAGCCAGTCGGATCCGGTGATCTTCTCGCGCTGTTCAGGCGGGGTGGCGCCGACATGCTGCTTGCGCGACTCGACCAGCACGACGAGGAACAGGCTCAGATAATAGAATACCGCGGGTAGGATGGCTGCGATGACGATCTGCAGATAGGGGATTGCCGTCACATCAGCCATGATGAAGGCGACGACGCCCATCACGGGCGGCATGATCTGGCCGCCGGTGGAGGCGGCGGCTTCCACGCCGCCGGCAAATTTCGGCTTGAAGCCGGCCTTCTTGATGATCGGGATGGTGAAAATGCCGGTGGAGACGACATTGGCCACCGCCGCCCCGGACATGGTTCCGAACAGGGCGGAGCCCAGGATCGATGCATGCGCCGGTCCGCCGGCGAAACGCCCGGTCGCGGTAAAGGCGATCTTCAGCAGGATCGCGCCGGCGCCGGACGCCTGCAGGATCGCCCCGAACACGATGAAGATAAGGACCACCGTGGACACCACCTGGACCGGCCGGCCGAATACGCCGTCGGTGGTAAACCACTGCCGGTCGGCAACGCTCGACCAAACGAGCCCGGCACCGCCGACGCCGTGCGGCAGAAGCGCATAGGCGATGATGCCGAAGAACACCAGCGCCATGGGCACGCCGAAATGCCGCCAGGTCAGATAGCCGATCATCGCGAAAGCCACCCAGGCGAGCGCCATGTCGGTCTGTGAAATGTCGATAAAAAACTCTTCCTGCTCCAACATGATGCCGGACCAGCGCCAGATCAGCAGGACGAAGGCGACCATCAGAACGATATCGCCGACGCTTTCGACGCGCTTTCGCAGGACGGATCCATCGCTATCCTCTGTTTCCATGGCCCGTGCCGCAAGGATCAGAAAGCCGACGATCGCGCCCAGAAGCACTGTTACGCCGTAGACGATGAT
This sequence comes from Rhizobiaceae bacterium, assembly GCA_963921345.3. Classification (GTDB taxonomy): domain Bacteria; phylum Pseudomonadota; class Alphaproteobacteria; order Rhizobiales; family Rhizobiaceae; genus Hoeflea_A. The sequence goes on from CAWUFE020000007.1 coordinate 328,210, forward strand.
GGTGTCGAAGACGCCGAATCCGGCGACATAAATCGCAAAGATCGCCAACGCAGCCGCGAACAGCTCGGTCAGGCGGTTGACCAGAAAGAGCACCCGATTTCCTCCCGATGCACTCATCAGAATGCACCGGAAGCCTGCATGAGCCACCCTGCGGGTGCAATGCGAACTGGCCAAACGTGCCGCACAGTGGCACACTTCTCGTTGGGAGGTTTGTCGTTGGCGAAACTGCAAAACCGGTCGCTGGACCGCGGTATCACGCTTCTTGAGGTGCTGGCGAGAAGCGGCGCCAGTTCGCTCGCCGACCTTCATCGGGAAAGCGGTCTGCCGAAGTCGACCATCCGGCGTCTTCTCGGAACGCTGATCGAGCGCCGAATGGTTCGCCGCTCGCTTTCCGACAAGCGCTATCGCATCAACATCACCCTGCCGGCCACTGCCGGCGAACCGGTGCCGCCGGAACTCACAGTGCTCGTCGATGTGGCGATGCCGCATGCGATCGAGCTGACCCGGTCGATCGGCTGGCCGTCGGACATTCACCTCGTCGACGGCAATTGCATGCGCATCGTCGACTCGACACGCCCGCTCAGCCCGTTCCACCTCTATCGCGGCCTCGTCAATCGCAAGCTCAACATCTTCGGCTCGGCAAGCGGCATGATCTGCCTGGCCTCGATGGATGACGACGCCATTGCCCACTACCACAACACCACCGCGGGAGACCGGATCTGGGGCATAGCCCGCTTCAATCTGAGCCTGGAAGCGTATCTGGAAGAGGTTCGCGTCACCCGGGAGCGCGGCTATGGCGTCAGGCTGACGCGCTACCTGGGCGAAACGGTCCTGGATGACGGTCTGGCGGCCATCGCCCTGCCGTTGTGGCAGAACGAACGTCCGATCGGGGCGCTGACGATCCTGTGGCCGCGCACCTACAAGAAACACACCGAGTTCGTGAAGGAGTATCTCGCCGCTCTCGAAGAAGCGACCGAGGCCGTCAATCGGGATTTGCAGCGCTATGCGGAGGCTTCCGACGAACCGGCCGTCAGCGGCTGATTTGCATGCGATCGACGGTGGCCATTGCGGTCATGCCGCCATCCACCGTCAGATCGATGCCCTTGATCCAGCGGCTGTCGGAGCGAGCCAGGAAGCAGATCGCCTCGGCGATTTCCTTGGCTGTCCCCGGCCGCCCGGCGCGGGCGATCCCTTTCGCCGCGCGCTCCCCGAAAGCCGCCTTGAAGTCGTCCAGAATGCCGGTCGAAACGGCGGCCGGGCTGACCGTGTTGACCCGCAGATCGCGGCCGATCAGCCGTTCGCAATGCGCCATCGACCAGACGATAACGGCTTCCTTTGACAGATCGTAAGCCCGGACGTAGCCGATCTCTTCCGCCTCGATGAACCCCTCAAGCCGATGTCGGCCCTCGAGCGCCATCAGACGCTTCACCTGGTCGATGTTCTCGCGCCACATGGCACCCGCCCGCGATGCGGTATTCACGATGGAAGCGCCGGCCGATAGCTTGTCGAGCATCGCTTCGGTCATTCGGACCAGGCCGAAATAATTGACCGCCAGGATCAATTCGTTCAGCCCTTCTCTCGGCGGCAGGCCGGCATTGTTGATCAGCGCATCGAAGGGGCCGTCGACCGCAGCGACTGCGGCATCGATTGCAGACGGCTCCGAGAGATCGACTTCGATCCAGCGGTCCACATTGTCGGCAGGTCGAGTGACGTCGAAGGCGACGATTTCGGCGCCCGAGGATTTCAGCTTCGAAGCGACCGCCGCACCGATTCCGGTTGCGGCTCCTGTGATGGCCACACGCATGTCTGCCTCCCTCCATGGTGGCGACCATTAGGTTCGCGGTGTCCGGATATGGCAAGCGTCGAGCGGGTTTCATGCCGACAGGCGGCACAGATTTCGATTGCGCAGATTAGAGAGGCCCTCAGGTGACGGCGGGCTTGGCCATCGATGCGGCTGCCTCGGTCTTGATTCGCTTCACCATGGAGCGCAGGCCATTGGCGCGCTGTGGGGTGAGATGCTCGATCAGCCCGAGGCGGCCGAACAGCGCGTTTTCGTCGAGGTCGACAATCTGCGAAGCCTTCTTTCCGGAGCACGCCGCCAGCATGATCGCCACCAAGCCGCGGACGATGTGAGCGTCGGAATCGCCCTTGAAGCGCAACACCGGGTCCTCGGGATCCGATCGGTCGACCGTGTAGGTCAGCCAGACCTGACTAACGCAACCTTGCACCTTGTTGGCATCGGTCTTGTCGCTTTCCGGCATTTCCTCGAGCGTCCGGCCAAGCTCGATGACGTAGCGGTACCGGTCTTCCCAGTCGTCCAGGAACTCGAAATCGTCAATGATCTGCTCGAGAGATGCCATCTTCGTCCTCATTGTGCGGGCGCTGCAACGATATAGGAAAGTTAAGGCGCCAACGCACGAAAAAAAGGCGCGGGGTCGGAGGAAGGTTTCGCTAGTTCCCGGTTGTCTTCGGCGGTTCGCTGGCGGCCGCGAGCAGGATCTCCAGCGCCATGCGGGCGCCCTTCTCGGTATCGATGTCGATGGCCGAGATCGCATCGGCGGTGCGGCGGCACAGATCGGGCCGCTCGGAACAGATGCGTGAGATGCGTGCCAGCGCGTCCCGCATATCCACGGTCGACGTTACGGTCCGTGCGTCGGGAGCGGGCGGCGTATTGCGTCCGGAACGATGCAGGGCGTCTTCCGGCAGGAACAGCAGCACCAAACCAAACCAGAAGACGGCCTTGATCACGAATCGCATGGAGCACTCCTGGAGGGTCGGATTTCGCGCCCGCCGCCAAATGGGGTCGAAGGCCGCATCAGACAGCAAATGTGTGAAGATATTCTTGTTCGCGGCGCCCCGGCGGTCACCGGGCATTAACCACGTTTGGCGATGTCGCGCGCACGATGATTTGGGAAACCGGGATTTCCACGAAATCGGCCCGATCGGCTGCTCACCTTATCTATTCTTTAAGCTGGTTTTGCGAATCTGCCGGCGCCAGAACAACAAGTGTATTGAGTAACACGTGGCCACCAGGATTAAGAGCAATTTTGCAAGGGACATTGCCGGAATTTTCCGCCAGGTGGCCTCGACCTGGGTGCATCGCGACGTAAGCGACGAGGACGAACGGCAAGGGCAGGCGGCGCTCCTGGCCAGGCTGATGGTTTGCGCCATGCTCTTCATGACGGTGCTGCCCAGCATCCTGCTGTCCTATTTCGGGTTCGCTCAACTGGTGCCGATCGTCCTTGTCGTCTCCGCCGTTCCGATGTTGCTGATCGGCGTTCTCGCGCAGACCGGCAACGGTCGGCTGACCGCGGTGCTGGCGCTCGGTTGCGCAGCCGCCGGGATTGCAGCGCTGGCGTTTCTCACCGGCGGCCTTGCTTCGCCGTTTCTGGCCTGGACCGTGGTTCTGCCAACGGAGGCGTATCTTCTCGGCAGGAACCGCAAATCGGTGATTTCCGGCGTGGTGGCGATGCTCGCGGTGTTTGCCGGCGTTGCGTTTGCCGAAGGCCTGGTTCCGCAAGACATGCAGTCGGTGGGGCCGGCCGGTCCGGCACTGGTCGTCGCGTTGCTGGCACTTTACGGCATCTTTGTCGTCGGCGGTCGGCAGGAGCGGGATAGCGCGCTGGCGGAGCGGCACAAACCGCGGGTCGACGGAATTCTCGACCGGCTTCCGGGCCTGGTGACGTTTCATGACGACAAGGCGGAATTGCAGTCCGTACACGGTTCCGATGCGGCGCAGTTGCTGAAACATGTCGGCAATCTGTCGGGAAGCGGGTTCGTCGATCACATCCATGTCTCCGACCGGCTGCACTTCCTTCAGGGCGTCGATCGGCTGAGAACGGGTGGAGACACGGTTTCCATCATCGTCCGGCTGCGCAGTCAGGCCGACAATGCGGATACCGAGCAGTTTCGCCACTGGTCCATCCAACTGGCGGCGCTGCGCGGCGAGGATAGCCGCTTCGACGGGTTCCTCGCCCAGTCCCGCGATATCACAGCGGAAATCGAATTGCGGCGCTCCTACGTGCGCAAGGTCGGCGAGGCGGAAGCCGCCAACGAGGCCAAAACCCGGTTTCTGGCGGCCGTCAGCCACGAGCTTCGCACGCCGTTGAATGCCATTCTTGGTTTTTCGGACATCCTGACCAGCGAGTTTTGCAGCCGGCCCCTGGACGAAAGCCAGGCGGAATATGTCGGCCTGATCCGACAGTCCGGACAGCATTTGCTGGCGGTGATCAATTCCATGCTCGACCTCAGCAAGATCGATGCGGGCCGTTACGAGTTGAACCTCGAACCCTTCGACATCCGCGAGGCATTCCGCGATTGCGAGGCCATGCTCAGTCAGCAGGCGCGAGACAAGAACATCGTGTTGACGACGAGGGTGGCCAAGGGGCACGAGCAGGTGACCGCCTGTCGCCGGGCCGTTCAGCAGATCCTGATCAATCTGATGGCCAATGCGATCAAATTTACCGACGAAGGCGGTGTCGTCACCGTCGACGGATCGGACCATGACGGCTTCACCAGAATCAGTGTATCCGACACCGGGATCGGCATGAGCGAAGAGGATCTGCAGAAAGTCGGCGCACCCTTCGTTCAGGTCCAGGCCCACAATGCCCGCCAATACGAAGGAACCGGTCTCGGATTGAGCCTGGTCAAGGGATTGGTTCAATTGCACCATGGTCGGTTTTCGATCGACAGCAGCCCTGGCATCGGGACGACCGTGACAGTCGACCTGCCCCATGAGGGGCCGGGCGAGGAAGCCGATCGTCCGATCGCCAGTCCCACGGTCCAGAGCGAGTTTCCGCCACGTCTGGCGGTTTCCGGGAACAGCACGGAGGATGCCAATGACCAGGCGAAAACAGCCTGAACCTTCGGGCGGCCTGCGTTTTGTCGGCGGAGTGCTTCGGCTCGTCGGCAGCGCCATTTCCCGGCGCCCGTCGATCGCCGGCGGCGTCGTGGCCGTTGGGGTGACCTTTACCTATGTGACCATGAACGCCATGTATCAGCCGGGCAAACACCCGTCGCCATGGTTCGTCACTCGCGATCAGCCGCGCACGGAAGTGGCTCGGCGCCCGCCGTACGTCCCGGTGCCGGAAAACCGCGTGACCACCTTCAGGATCGAACGCAGCGACCCGCAGAGCACGGCCAGTATTCCGCAAAGCACGGCGAGTATCCCGGAGAATGCGAGCTCGATCCGCAACGATACGGTCTTTCAGCTGCAGCAGGCGCTACGCGCCGGCGGCCTCTACGCCGGAACCGCCGACGGCGTGCTGGGGCCGCAAACCCGCAAAGCCATTCAGTTCTACCAGATCCAGACCGGTCTGGAGCCGACCGGTGAGCCGACCGACGAGTTGCTGGTTCGCCTGCTGATCTCCAACCTCGAAGCGGTGGCGGTGCCGCAACCGCGCCCGGCCAGCCGCGACGTTGACGTTGAAACCTCGCGCATCTGGTCGCGTTCGCAGGCCGCAACAGCCTCCCGGCAGCCGCAGCAGCAGGGCGGGTCCGACCTGGTCGTCGACATTCAAAGAGGCCTGAGCAACATCGCCTACGCCGATATCGTGGTGGACGGCATCGTCGGGGAGCGCACGCGCACGGCCATCGTGCATTTTCAGAAGCACTATCGCCTGCCTTTGACCGGCAAGCCGGATGCCGCCGTGCTCGCCAAGCTGAAGGAAATCGGCGCCTTGTAGGCCCCGTTTCCGGCACGCCGCCGGCTCGTCCCGGTTTTCTTTGCCCTAGCCCTGTTGTAGGAACCCGCCCGATAGAGTGGATCCCGGGCGGACGGCCGACACCGGCGCGTCCGACCATTGCCGAGGAACGGTCGACAATGCGACTGACTACCGATCTCTGGGTCAAGGCCTTGGTGCGCCGCCTGTTCGGGGAGGGCGGGTTCGCCGCCGTCGAGCGAGTCGGTGCGGCGGAGGCCGGTGCCGTGTTCATCCGCGTTCGCCGCCGCGACGGCGCGCAAACGTTGCTCGGCCCGGCGCCTCAGAGTCTGTTCGAGACCGCAAAACCGGATGACCGCATGTTCGAACCGAGAATCGTTGCCGCGGACGATCAGGAGGTCGATGCACTGCTGGCCCGGGAAGCCGGGTTCGATCCGGACTTCTGGGTGGTCGAAATCGAGACCGACAGTCCGGAATCCTATCTCGAGATCACGCCTGCCGCCTGACGAAACGGCCATGCCGCTCGGTCGCACGCTGCCGCCGACCCGCCGGGATCCGCGCAGACCGGGTGGCAGTGTCGACTGTCAGCGGCTGCAGTTCCGGCTTGCGGGACTCTTCGTTGGCGCGCCGCCACGCATCCACCTTGCGGGCGCTCTCCACCGCGTCACAGGACTGCAGCAACAGCCGCGAATGGCGCATGTTCTCCGACGTTCGCGCGAGATGCGGAAACATCCCCTCGAGGATCGAAAGCGCGTGCAACTCGGCGATCTCGAGCGTCTGCAACGCCATCGCCAGTTGCCTGCCGGAAGGGTCGAGCAGGATGCGGTCGCTGAGCTTGCGATTGGTCCGCAGCGCCAGTGCCAGGCACTCCGCGAAGCGAATCGGATTGCGGCTTCGCGCCTGTTTGGCAAGCAGCTCTCCAAGCACGCCGCGCTGCTTTCGATCGCCGAGCGCTTGATCCATGCGCAGGTGATTGCGGGCCATGTCCTTGATTCGATGCCGCAGGTTCTCTTCGCTGCGCTGTTGCGCTGCCGCGTGGCCGTGGCCGTCTCTGCTGGATTCGCCGGCAATGGCGCCGCGAACCCGAAGCGATCTTTCGATGGCCGGGTCTTCCAGTGCGGTCAACGCCGAAATCAGCGCCGGAGACAGCGATTTGCGTCGCGAAATCGCCCGGGCGTGCGGCACGCCGTGCCGGGCCACTGCCCGCAGCAGCAATCGATCGTTGACGCAGGAGCTGAACGCCAGAAACGGCGCCGCCACCCGGACCGGCTGATCGGCAATGTGACCGGCAATGCAGTCGGGAAGATGAACGAGACGGGAGAGGGCGGCGGCCGCTATCCGCCTGGTCTCGTCCTTGACGTAGGGAAACAGTCCGAGAAACAGATTGGAAAACTGCCGCTGGTCGCGCGATGTCGGGTGGGCCAGCGCTTCGAATCCGGCGATCGCTGCCAGCAGCGCAGCATCCTTGCGACCGGCTTTACCGGCACCCTCCAGGTCGCGGAAACGATCCAAAACTCAGTACCCGAACACGCGTGACTCGACGGTAATTCAAACTAGAGGCAATTATTTAGCAAACTGTTAACTATCGGCTGCTTGAATCGAGGCGTTCGCACGGGATGTAACAGATCGTAAGATCGAGTGACCCGCAGCGCCATGAGATGCGCTGAAACATTGTACCGAATTTTGCGCAACATGATCGAAACGGCAGGCCCATTGCCTCGACCGACGCCGGAGCGGGGCGCCCTGTCTTAATCGGGGAATGTCCCAATGGCTGAAATCATCCATTTGCACAAGGCAAAGAATGGTTTGCGACCTCGGCCAAGAACATTCGTTCAGACCGGAGGTGTTGCTACGATCCTGATGTTCACCGGGGTCCGCTATGAGCGCGGCAAACCCGGAAGTCGTGTCGTAAAGACCTCCGGCAAGCGCGTCAGGGGGCGTTAGCGGGAGACAGAGCGCAGCGGCTCTGATCCCTCAATAGGACGAGACCGGCTGACAGACGGCCTCGGTCAGGAAATCGCGCACGATCGCCTCCCAACTGGCGTCGGGCGCCACAGTATGCAGAACCAGATAACCGGCTGTCTCGGGGAATTCGATCAACACGGAATCGGTCAGGATCTGCGGAAGCGTTTTCCGGTACCCGATCATCTGCAGCGGCGTCACGATAACGATGTCCAGGACACCTTCCGTCGCGATTCTGTCATTCATACTGTAAATCTCATTGGCCTCCGGGTCGAAGATCGCCAGGGACCAATAGGGCGTGTTGCCGAACGCGGTCACACGCACCGGTTCGGTGGAGATGTCGAAACGGCACACCGCGGCCCGGGTGAACGGATTGGCCGATGTCAGACCGTTTTCCTTTCCCGGCTGTAAAATATGGAAGAACTCGGAAGCACCCAGGGCCGAGATGCGCGACCAGGCATCGCTCTCCGCATAGCGCGGAATGGCCAGCACGATGACGATGTGCAGGAGCGCGGCGCCGATCAGGCCGGCAAACAGAACGTATAGCGGCCTACGCATCGGGACACCCGGTCCTGACGATGTCCGGCATCTGCAGGTCGATCAATCGTGAACTGCTGGCCGTCGGCGTGTCGAACAGCGTCAGGACCAGCCTGAAGGGCTGACGGCGATCGCCGGTGGCAAGCCAGTTGCCCGACCGCGGCTTGTTGCCGACCTGGATTTCAAAAGCGCCGGTTTCGTCTTTGAGAACGTTCTCAGAATGGAAAGCCGATGGAAACCGGCCGTCGACGTCAAGCAGCTGGTCGTTATCGTCGGTCGCGTGCAGGGTCCACAGCCGCGCCAGCGGGGTCCGGCCGGTTACCGCATAGCTGCACTCGGTTGCCAGGCGACCGCCTTCGCTGTCGGTAACTGCGAGAAATGTCAGCCCCTCGGCCCCTCCCAGCAGCAGCTTCCCGGTCCGCGCCCGATGCGCCTTGGCGTAGGGATCGGCGTTTTCCGACTGTGCCCGTGGCCATGCCTTCCACGGGCCGATGTCGATCGCGCCGAAGCCGACCGTGGCTTTGAGCGCATAAACGGCACTGGCCGCCGCACCGCCAAAGGCGATGAGCAGGATCACGGCAATCGAAATCGGGACGCGGAACACTTAAGCTGCGCCTCTGAAGGTCGATCGCCGCATGCGTCAATCGACCACTGTCGAGCGCAATTGCGCGGAACGGGCCAAACCCGCCGGCGCCGGCTTGACCGGCGGTGCGGTCCGGAACTTCTCCGCCAGATCGCGCAGCAGGCCGGTTGCCTGTTTCGACAGCACCCGCGGTCTGGCTATGGCAGCGCCATTATCGTCGACGATCGTCGAGGCAACGCGTCTCTGAACCTGCTCGTCCTCTCCGTCGGCGGGTTCGAGACCCGGAATCGGTCGCAATTCCACGCCCTGATGCGCAAAGGTCATGAGTTCCTTGAACGTCATGGCCGGCAGCGAGCCGCCGGTCATGCGCCGCGACGATGTGTAGTCGTCATTGCCGAACCAGACGGCGGCGGTGAAATTGCCGGTAAAGCCGACAAACCAACCGTCGCGATAGGACTGGGTCGTGCCCGTCTTGCCGGCTGTGGTGATGTCGTCGAGCTTGGCGCGGCGTCCGGTGCCCCATTCGGGTATTTGCGTCATGATCCCGTTCATCGCACGGGTGGCTTCCTCCGACAGCACGCGCTCGCGCTCCGGCCTGTCGCGCTTGTGGTCGTAGAGCACTTCTCCGGAATAGTCGATTATCTGGGTGATGCCGTGGCGGTCGGGCTCGAGCCCGCCGGAGGGCAGGACGGAATAGGCCGTTGCCTGATCGAGGACCGTGACTTCCGATGTTCCAAGCGGCATGGTCTTGTCGATTCTCAGGGGCGTTTCGACGCCCATCCGCTTGGCGGTATCGGCGATCGCCTTGGTGCCGAGATGGTCGCGGGCCAGCCTTACCGGGATCGTGTTGACGGATTTGACCAGGGCCCGGGTCAGCGTGACCCGGCCGGAGTAACCGCGACCGTAGTTGCGCGGCGACCAGCCCTTCCAGGTGATCGGAGCATCGCGAATTGTGGTTTCCGGCGTGAAGCCGTTTTCCATCGCCGTGGCGTAGACATAGACCTTGAACGACGATCCCGGCTGCCGCAGCGCCCGCGTGGCGCGATTGAACTGGCTCTCGCCGTAGTCGCGGCCTCCGACCATGGCGCGCACGGCGCCGCCGTTTTCGATGAGCACGATGGCGCCCTGATCGACGCCGTAGCGCTTGCCGTGCTGGCGCAACCCCAGTTCGAGCGCCTCCTCGGCGGCCTTTTGAAGGCCGGTATCGACCGTCGTGCGGACGATGAGCGAGTGCTGCTTGAAACCGCTGGCGATCCGTTTGGTTTCCTCGAAGGCCCAGTCGAGGAAATAATCGGGCGCTTCCGTGTCGCCGCGATCGACGACGTCGGCCGGATTGCGACGGGCGCCGATCACCTGACCCTCCGTCATCGGGTCGCCCTGGACCAGATTGGTCAGCACCTCATTGGCTCTGGCGCGGGCCGCCGGAAGGTTGATGTGCGGTGCATAGCGGGCAGGCGCCTTGAACAGGCCGGCAAGCATGGCCGATTCGGCCAGGGTGACGTCGGTGACGTCCTTGCCGAAATAGAACTGCGCCGCCGCCGCGATGCCGAACGTTCCGCCGCCCATATAGGCGCGGTCGAGATAGAGCCGGAGTATGTCATTCTTCGACAGGTTGGCTTCCAGCCACAGCGCCAGGAAGGCCTCCTTGATCTTGCGCTCGATCGTCCTCTCGTTGGTCAGGAAGAGATTCTTGGCAAGCTGCTGGGTGACGGTCGAACCGCCCTGGACGACGGAGTTGGCGCGGACGTTTTCGGTCATCGCCCGTACCAGGCCGATGAAGTCGATGCCGAAATGATCGAAGAACCGGCGGTCCTCGGTCGCCAGAACCGACTTGATCAGGTGGTCGGGCAGTTCCTCGATCGGCACCGTGTCTTCGTGAATGATGCCGCGATGTCCGATCTCGTTGCCGTAGCGGTCGAGAAACGTCACGGCGAAGTTGTCCTGTTGCCGCCAGCTGCCATGCGTTTCCTCGAAGGCTGGCAGCGCCAGCGCCAGCATCAGCACGGCGCCGGCCGTTCCCAGTGTCAGCCCTTCACCGAGGACCTCGAACGCCGCCTTCTTGTACCCGCGCACCCGAAAGCGCCGGAAGAAGATGTTGATCTCCTCCCACCGCTCGCCGAAGCCGACGGCGGCCGACCAGAGGGTCGAATCGATCCAGGAATCCAGCCGAAGCAACCGGCTGCCGCGCCGGCGCGGCCGATCTGTCTGGTTGAAAGGGTCCTGCAACGATCTTTCCCGTCTATTGACTGTCCAGCAGGCAGCGTTCAAAACGCGCAGACATCGGCCGCATCCCGGCCGCACATGGTGGCTTGTTTGGTGCATTTTGGCCGGAAGGACAAGATTTGCAACAAAAAGGTAGGCTTTCGGACAAAACCGTTAATGTCGTCGATCCGGACGGCGCGGTCCTGGAACTGCCCTTCTGGAAGACGACAGCGCTCGAGGACATGAGCTCCGAACAGTGGGAGAGCCTCTGCGACGGATGCGGCCGCTGCTGTCTGAACAAGCTGGAAGACTGGGATACCGGCGAAATCTCCTGGACAAACATCGCCTGCCGGCTGCTCGATACGGACAGCTGCCGCTGCAAGGACTACGACAATCGGACCGACGAGGTGCCGGACTGCATCGGTTTGACGCCGCAGTCGGTGCGCACGCTGTCCTGGCTGCCGCCGAGTTGCGGCTACCGATTGATCGCCGAGGACAGGGACCTCTACTGGTGGCATCCGTTGGTCTCCGGCGATCCCGATACCGTCCACCAGGCAGGCGTCTCCATCCGTGGCCGCACGATTCCGGAGGAGGGGCTGGAGCCCGAAGATTACGAAGACCACATTGTCGATTGGCCGTTCGAACCGGTTGCCGAGTGAAAATCGTGACCGCGAGCCACTGGTGCATGCGTTCATTTGCAGTTCAGCCTTGCCGGTGTAGATAGAGTTCAACAGGGTGCCGCTAGTCAGGGCGTTTGGACGAATGGGGTCGCCCGCCTAAGATGAAGACGAGAATGAGCTCAGTCCGGTGCGATGGGATATCCGACAGCGGACGGCTCTTTGAGGAAGACAATGAAGGCGATAACACGAAGAACAATGCTTATGGGGCTGATTGCGCTGCCTTTTATGATGTCGGAGATCGACACGGCGCAGGCTCAGGGCTCGCCCGATTGCTCGGCGGCGGTGCGACGGGTTCTGGCCCAGACCCAGGGCGAACTGCTGTCGGTCAGCGTATCCAAGAACGGCGGTCAGCCGGTGTGCAAGATCACCGTTTTGGCCAATGATTCGAACGGCAAGCGCCGGCGCAAGATGACGGTCAACGCCAAACCCTGACCCGGCAGAAACGAGATAGGGGCGCAAGCCATGAGAATTCTTGTTGTCGAAGACGATCGGGACCTGAACCGACAGGTTTCGGAAGCGCTGGAAGAAGCCGGCTACGTGGTCGACCGCGCCTATGACGGATCGGAAGGCCACTTCCTCGGCGAAACCGAACCCTATGACGCCGTCATTCTCGATATCGGCCTGCCGGAAATGGACGGTATCACCGTGCTCGAGGAGTGGCGCGGGGCCGGCCGTTCGATGCCGGTGCTGATCCTGACCGCCCGCGACCGCTGGAGCGACAAGGTCGCAGGCATCGATGCCGGAGCCGACGACTATGTCGCCAAACCTTTCCATGTCGAAGAAGTGCTGGCGCGCATTCGTGCACTGATTCGGCGCGCCGCCGGCCATTCGTCATCGGAAATCACATGCGGGCCGTTGCGGCTCGACACGAGAGGCGCAAAGGCAACCGTCGACGGCACCCCTTTGAAACTGACGTCCCACGAGTTCCGCCTGCTGTCCTATCTGGTGCATCACGTCGGCAAGGTGGTCTCGCGCACGGAGCTGGTCGAGCATATGTACGACCAGGATTTCGACCGCGATTCCAATACGATCGAAGTTTTTGTGGGACGACTGCGCAAGAAACTCGGCGTCGACATGATCGAAACGGTCCGCGGGCTCGGCTATCGGATCCAGGCTCCGGATAATGGCCGATAGGGAGAGGCGGCCGCGTTCGCTCACCGCGCGCGTTCTGACGATAGCCAGCATCTGGGCGGTCATCGCGCTGTTCGTCGTGGCCCTGCTGATTTCGACCGCCTATCGAAACGGCGCCGAGCGCAGCTTCCGCGAATTGCTGCGCGCCCAGCTCTACAACGTCATCAATTCGATATCGCTGGCCGAGACGGGGCAGCTTTCGGGGACCCCGCAATTGGGCGACCTGCGCTTCACCCAGCCGGGCTCGGGCTGGTACTGGATCGTCGACATCATCGACGGCGGCGAAGAGCAGCAGCTGGCTTCGGTTTCCCTGGGAGGCCAGAAGGTCGCCATCGCCGATACGGCAAAGACCCCGTTCAACGACCGCTATGAAAGGATCTATCCGTCGACCGATGGCAATGGCCACGAAGTGCTGGTCTCGGAGACGGAAGTCCTGCTCGGGGACAACGGCGAGGTGGCGCGTTTCCGGGTGACCGGTAGCCAGGCCGACATCGACACGGACGTGTCGTCCTTTTCCCGCCAATTGTTCCTGTTTTTGGTGATCTTCGGAGTCGGCAGCCTGCTGGTCAACGCCATTGCCATTCTGTTCGGCCTGCGTCCGTTGGACCGCATTCGCCGTTCGCTCGAGGAAATCCGCGCCGGCCGAACCGAAGCACTCGAGGGCAGTTTTCCGCGGGAAATCGCGCCGCTGACCGGCGAGGTCAACGCGCTGATCGAGAACAACCGGCGCATCGTCGAACGCGCCCGCATGCAGGTCGGCAACCTGGCCCACTCGCTGAAGACACCGATCGCCGTGCTGCTCAACGAGACCCGCGCCATGGCGCCCGACCAGGCGCGCATCGTCGAGGAACAGGCAAGCGCCATGCGCAACCAGGTGCAGCACTATCTCGACCGGGCCCGCATTGCCGCCCAGCAGAACTCGGTGCTCGTCCGCTGCAACACCCGGCAGGCGCTGGAGCGGCTGGTCCGGGTCATGCAGCGGCTCAATCCCGACACGCAGTTCGATCTGCAACTGCCGGCGGACGTTCCGGATCTGGCCATGGAGCAGCACGATGTCGAGGAACTGCTCGGCAATGTGCTCGAGAACGCCGGCAAGTGGACGCGCGACAGCATCCGCATCAGCGCCGAAATGCCGTCGGGTGGCACATTGGAAGAGAGCCGGCAATGGATCGAGCTCCACGTCGACGATAACGGACCGGGAATGCCGGAGGATTTGCTCGCGGAAGCCATGAAGCGGGGCAGGCGACTTGACGAATCGAAACCCGGCACCGGGCTGGGCCTGTCGATCATCAAGGAGATTGCCGAAGAATATCGCGGCTCGGTGAACCTCGAAAGAAGCCCGACGGGCGGCCTTCGCGTGACCCTGAAACTGCCGGTGGCGGTTCGTTAACAATTGCTGTTCATGATGATCAAAACACCGCCACAATGCGCAACTATGTGTGACATCGTCCGTGTGATGGACCCGGAGGGGTAAAGGCCATGAGAGCCGGAATTGTAATCGTCGCTTCGATGCTGGCAGTCGCAGGTTGCGCGACCGATTCCGGTCAGTCCGATATCCTCAACTCCTTCGTGCCCGCCAGTTCCGGTAAAAATTCCGTTATCGACGCGTTAAACGGCGGCATCATGGACCCCACCGTTTCGGCGACGCTGAATACCCAGGACCGCATGCGGGCGCTGGAAGCCGAGTACAGGGCGCTGGAAGTCGCTCCGAGCGGACAGATCGTCGCATGGAAAAGCGCCCAAGGGCAGGTGTCCGGGGAGGTTTACGCGGCTCAGCCCTATGAAGTCGGGTCCCAGAATTGCAGGCAGTACGTCCACAAGATCGACAATAACGGCCAGATGGTCAGTTCACGCGGCACCGCCTGCCGCAACGAGGACGGCAGCTGGACGCCGCTTGTATAGCCTCCTGATTTCCCATAGACAGAAATCCCGGGCGTAACGGCGGCCGCGGGCCGCCGGCGCCGACGGAAAACTGCGCGAAGGTCAGCTGTCAAATATCATGATGTTTTGGATATTGGCCGCCCTGATGACGGTGGCAGTCGCGGTCGCCCTGCTGGTCCCGCTGGCGCGCCGCAGCGACAGCGGGGACGCTGAGCTGGATTACGACATCGAGGTCTATTCGGATCAGCTGCGCGAGATCGACCGCGACGTCGAGGACAATCTGATTTCCGGCGAGCAAGCCGAGTATGCGCGAGCCGAGGTCGGCCGCCGCCTGATCAAGGCGTCGAAACAGGCCGAACGCAAGGCCGTGTCGTCGGCGCGACAACTGAGCTTCGGCCGTCTGGCCGTTATCGTGGTCCTGCCGGCTTTTGCCGTCGTCGGTTATATTGCCATCGGCAACCCCGGCATGCCGTCACAGCCGCTCGCCGCTCGCCTGGACACAACGCCGCAAGCCGAGGACGGCCGCGATATCGAAGCGCTGATCGCCGAGGCCGGAACCCATCTTGCGAACAATCCCGACGACGGCCGCGGCTGGGACGTGCTGGCGCCGATCTACATGCGGCTGGGTCGGCTGGGACAGGCCGAGACGGCCTATCGAAATGCCATTCGTTTGCTTGGCTCGTCCGTCACCCGACAGGCAGGCCTGGGGCAGGTGCTGTTCGCCCAGGCCGGCGGCATCGTGACCGCGGACGCGCAGCGCGCGTTTCAGGCGGTGCTCGACGCCGAACCGGACAACCCCTTTGCCGCCTATTTTCTGGCTCTTGCCCTTGCCCAGGAAGGCAAGGCGGAGGATGCGCTTACGTCGTTCCGGGAGATCGCTGCCGGTTCGCCGCCCGATGCGCCCTGGATGCCGCCGGTTCGCGAGCAGATACGGCGGCTGACGGGCGCCACCCAGCAGCCGGGGCCGGACGCGGAAGACGTTGAAGCAGCAATGGCGATGGCGCCCGAGCAGCGGCGCGAGATGATCATGGGCATGGTCGAAGGCCTCGATGCCAAACTGCAGGAAAACCCGGACGATCTGAACGGTTGGCTGCGGTTGATCCAGTCCTACATGGTACTCGGGGAGGCCGAACAGGCCGGCCGAGCGTTACAACAGGCCATGGGTGTCTTTGCGGAGGATTCCACCCAGCAGAAGGCGCTGACCGAACTGGCCGCCAATCTGGGTCTTGAGACGACAGGAACGAAGGAATGACGCGCAAACAAAAAAGGCTCGCGATCATCGGCGGCGGAGTGGGCGTGATCGCCGTGGCGGTGCTTCTGGTGCTCTTCGCGCTGCAGGACCAGATTGTCTACTTTCATTCTCCGACGGACGTCTCGGAAAAGAATGTCGGACCCGGCACCCGCATTCGGCTGGGTGGACTGGTCGCCGAAGAATCCGTGGTGCGCGGGCAGGGGACCCAGGTGTCGTTCGCCGTTACCGACACGGCCAACACGGTCGACGTGCGCTACGACGGTATCCTGCCGGACCTGTTTCGCGAGGGACAGGGTGTCGTCGTCGAGGGCGCGTTCGGGGCGGGCGGTTCGATGTTCGTCGCCGATACGGTCCTGGCCAAGCATGACGAGACCTACATGCCCCGAGAGGTTGCGGACAGCCTCAAGGAGATGGGGCACTGGCAGGGCGATGAGCAGTGAGGGACGGTCATGATCGTTGAGCTGGGTCACTATGCGCTGATCGTCGCGTTGGCGACGGCGCTGCTGTCGTCGGTTTTGCCGATTGTCGGAGCAAGGCGCCTCGACGAAGGGCTCATGGCCTTTGCTCCGCCAGCAGCGGTCACCTGTTTTGTCCTGCTTCTGTTCTCGTTCGGCGCGCTGACGGTGTCCTATGTGACGTCCGATTTTTCGGTCGCCAATGTCTGGCAGAACTCGCATTCGCTGAAACCGATGATCTACAAGATCTCGGGCGTCTGGGGAAACCATGAGGGCTCGATGCTGTTGTGGATCCTCATCCTGGCCTTTTTCAGCGCACTGGTGGCCGTTTTCGGCGGCAATCTGCCGGCGCCGCTCAAGGCCAATGTGCTGGCGGTTCAGGCGTGGATCATTTCGACCTTTCTGCTCTTCATCCTGCTGACGTCCAATCCTTTCGCCCGGCTGAGCCCGGCGCCGGTCGAGGGAAGGGACCTCAACCCGATCTTGCAGGACATCGGCCTGGCCATCCATCCGCCGCTTCTCTATCTCGGCTATGTCGGTTTCTCCATCTGCTTTTCGTTTGCCATTGCCGCACTCATCGACGGCCGCATCGACGCGGCCTGGGCGCGCTGGGTGCGGCCCTGGACGCTGGCTGCCTGGACGGCGCTGACCGCCGGCATCGCCATGGGCTCCTACTGGGCCTATTACGAGCTCGGATGGGGCGGCTGGTGGTTCTGGGATCCGGTGGAAAACGCCTCCTTCATGCCCTGGCTTGCCGGTACGGCATTGCTCCACTCGGCGCTGGTGATGGAAAAGCGCGAGGCGTTGAAAATCTGGACGGTGCTGCTGGCGATCATGACGTTTTCGCTATCGCTTCTCGGCACGTTTCTGGTGCGTTCCGGGGTGCTCACCTCCGTCCACGCCTTTGCCACCGATCCGCTGCGCGGCGTCTTCATTCTCGCCATTCTGGTGCTGTTCATCGGCGGTGCCTTCTTCCTCTTCGCTCTCCGCGCCCAAAGCCTCAGCCAGGGCGGTCTGTTCGCGCCGATCTCCCGCGAGGGCGCGCTGGTGCTCAACAATTTGTTCCTGACCACCGCCACCGCGACGGTTCTGGTCGGAACCCTCTATCCGCTGGTGCTGGAGGCGGCGACCGGGGCCAAGATCTCCGTCGGTCCGCCGTTCTTCAATCTCACCTTCGGGCCGCTGATGATCCCGCTGCTTCTGGCGGTGCCTTTCGGCCCGCTGCTCGCCTGGAAACGCGGGGATTTGTGGGCTGTCTGCCAGCGGCTCTATTTTGCCGCCGGACTGGCCCTGATCGTGGCCCTGGCGGTGGTTTATTTCGCCACCGGCGCGCCGGTTCTGGCAGCTCTCGGCATTGCCCTGGGCGTTTGGCTGATGGCCGGCAGCCTGACGGATCTCGCCACCCGCGCGGGGCTTGGAAAGGTGACTCTTTCCGTCGCCTGGCGTCGCCTCAAGGGGCTGCCGCGGTCGGCCTTCGGAACGGCGATGGCCCATTTCGGCCTTGGGGTTTCGGTCGTCGGCATCGTCGTGGTCAGCGCTTTCGCTACGGAAGCCGTGATCACGTTGCAGCCCGGCGAGGAAGCGAAGTCCGGACCGTTCACCCTGCGGTTCGAGGGCATGCGGCCGGCCCAGGGGCCGAACTTCACCGAGCTTCAAGGGCAGTTCACGGTGCTGCTCGACGGTGAGTCCGCCAGGCAGATCGTTCCCTCCAAGCGGGTCTACACCGCCCGCCAGATGCCGACGACGGAAGCCGGCATCCTGACGCGCGGTCCCAGCCAGCTTTACGTCTCGCTGGGTGACGAAGTGGAAAGCGGCGGAACGGTCGTTCGGATCTGGTGGAAACCCTGGGTGACCTTTATCTGGTTCGGGGCGGTCATCATGACCCTGGGCGGCATCGTCTCCCTGTCCGACCGGCGTCTGCGGGTCGGCGCGCCATCGATGCGCAAGACAAGGGGGGCGGCGGTCGCCGCCAAGGCACAGTGAAGCCGATGAGAGCCATCTTTGCGGCAGCACTTGCGGCAATCCTGTTCTCCGTCGCCCCGAGCGGCGCGGTGACACCCGACGAAATCCTCGCCGATCCGGCGCTCGAGCAGCGGGCGCGGAACATCTCCGCGGGCTTGCGCTGCCTGGTGTGTCAGAACCAGTCGATCGACGATTCTGATGCCGAGCTTGCCAAGGATCTGCGCGTCCTGGTGCGCCAGCGACTGGTCGAGGGAGACAGCGACACCGAGGTGGTCGATTACATCGTCTCGCGTTACGGCGAATTCGTGCTGCTCAAGCCGCGCGTTTCCACCCAGACGATCCTGCTCTGGGCCATGCCGCTGATCGTCCTAGGGGTCGGCGCCGCCTATATCGTCGCCGGCCGGCGACGGCAGTCCGTGAAGCCGACCTTGCTGTCTGCCGCCGAACAAGCGGAACTCGACAAAGTTTTACACACGCGTGATCGCGACAGCTGATATCGTGACGCCTGGCGGTCGGGGCCTTCCCGACGACCAAAGCGGGAGCGCGACATGACGGCAACTTCGATCAAGGCGCAATTCGACGGCCACTCTGGCGCGAAACTGGCAGCGCGTCTCGACATTCCGGCCGGAACGGTTCGGGCCTACGCACTGTTTGCCCACTGCTTTACCTGCACCAAGGACATTCTTGCCGCCAAACGCATTGCAGCCGAGCTGTCTCGGGCGGGCATCGCCGTCCTGCGTTTCGACTTTACCGGGCTCGGCGCCAGTGAAGGCGAGTTCGCTTCCACCAATTTTTCCTCCAACATCGCCGATCTGAAATCCGCGGTATCCTACCTGCGCGACAACTTCGAGGCCCCGTCCATTCTCATCGGCCACTCGCTCGGCGGAGCGGCGGTTTTGGCCGTGGCCGGCGACATACCCGAGGTCAAGGCGGTGGCCACCATCGGTGCACCCGCCGATGCCGAACATGTGATCCACAATTTCGGCACCAAGATCGACGAGGTCGAGCAGGAAGGGGAGGCCGAGGTGCAACTCTCGGGTCGGCCGTTCACGATTCGCAAGCAGTTTCTCGACGATGTGCGCGAATCCGTTCTGGTCGATCGTATCGCCACCATGCGCACGGCGCTCCTGGTCCTTCATTCGCCGATCGATCAGACGGTCGGCATCGAGAATGCGGCGACGATCTTCGGCGCCGCGAAGCATCCGAAGAGCTTCATATCGCTCGACAACGCCGATCACCTGGTCAGCAAGGCTGAGGATGCAGCCTTTGCCGCATCGATGATTGCCAGCTGGGCGTCCCGGTATCTGCGCGCCGACGTGCCTCAGGGCGAAGACGCCATCGAGGCGGTACGGGTTTCCGAAACGCTCGAGGGCAAGTTTCAGAACACGGTCCATGCCGGCCGGCATCGTCTGTTCGCCGATGAGCCGGTCAGCGTGGGCGGGCTGGATTCTGGCCCGTCGCCCTATGATTTCCTGTCGGCCGCGCTGGCGGCCTGTACCTCCATGACCCTGCGCATGTACGCCAACTTCAAGAAGGCGGAACTCGGGCGCATTTCGGTCGATGTGTCGCATGCGAAGATCCATGCTGCCGACTGTGCCGAATGCACCGAGGACGAACGCGGCGAGGGCGGCAAGATCGACCGCTTCGAACGGTCCATCACGATCGAGGGCGAGGTGCCGGAAAACCTGCGCGGCAAGATTGAAGAAATCGCCGACAAGTGTCCCGTTCACCGGACCTTGGAGAGCAATGCCAAGGTGGTCACGAACGTTACTGCCGGCGGCTAGCGCAAGCGCTTTCGGCGGACTCCGAATGCGGTTGGGCGCTTTCAGCGGATTCAATCGATTTTATCGACATTTGTTGGTTGAATTTCAGAAGGTTGCGGGATTTTCCGGATTCCGTTTGCGAGGAGCGTATAGTAAATACGATACAGGCAAGCAGCTTTGTTGATCCGCAAAGCGTCCCGTTGCCGGGTACAGCAAACATGTAAGATTACAAATAATTCATGCTTTAGATAGGCAGCGGTAAGGTGGCATTTCCTATCTCTTGTTGAACCAAACGACTCGGGCCGCACATGGTGCCCGGGCAAACAAGCAACAAGAGGACAGCTATATGCCCATCAAGAGCTCTCGCGCTGCCCGCATCGGCCTGTTGACGTCGACAGCCGTCTTTGGTCTTGCGGCCGTAATGTTGACCACCGGCGTTCCCGCCAAAATTCAATCCGCTTATGCAAAAGCCGTTCGCGTACAGGCGCCGGCCGAGCCCGGTTTTGCCGACGTTGTCGAGGCGGTGACGCCCGCTGTGGTGTCGGTTCGGGTGAAGACGGAAGTGCGTCCGGTGTCGTCGCAGTTCAGCGGCCCGGGTACGGACAACCTGCCCGAAGACAGCCCAATGCGGCGCTTCTTCGACCAGTTCGGCAAGCAGGATCCGTTCGGTTTCGGTGACCGTTTCGGACAGCGCGGCGAACAGGGCAGGCCGAACATGCCGCGCATCAACCCGGTTTCGCAGGGATCCGGCTTCTTCATCTCCGAAGATGGCTACGTCGTCACCAACAATCACGTGGTCGACAACGGTCAGGAATTCACCGTTATCCTGCACGACGGCACGCAGCTCGACGCCGAACTCGTCGGCAAGGACGCCCGTACGGATCTGGCAGTCCTCAAGGTCGATGCCGATCGCAAATTCACCTATGTCGCTTTCGACAAGAAGGACGACACCCGCATCGGTGACTGGGTCGTCGCCGTCGGCAACCCGTTCGGGCTTGGCGGTACCGTAACCGCCGGCATCATCTCGGCACGCGGCCGCGATATCGGCGCTGGTCCCTATGACGACTTCATCCAGGTTGACGCGGCCGTCAACCGCGGTAACTCCGGCGGTCCGACATTCAATCTCGAAGGTGAGGTCATCGGTGTGAACACTGCGATCTTCTCGCCCTCGGGCGGCAATGTCGGCATCGCGTTCGCCATCCCGGCGTCGCTCGCCAACGAGGTCGTAACGGCGCTGATCGAGGACGGCACCATCGAGCGCGGCTGGCTGGGCGTCCAGATTCAGCCGGTGACCGACGATATTGCCGAATCGCTTGGCCTCGCCGACGCGAAAGGCGCCCTGATCTCCGAACCGCAGCCCGATTCGCCGGCTCAGAAAGCCGGGTTGAAATCCGGTGACGTGGTCACGGCCGTTGATGGCGAACCGGTTGACGATCCCAAGGATCTTGCTCTGCGGATCGCCAAGGTCAAGCCGGGTACCGATGCCGAAATCACCCTGTGGCGGAACGGCAAGACCGAGACGGTCAAGGTCGAGATCGGCACCCTGAAGGAGCCGCGCAGAGCCGCGATCGAGGGTGTGCCCGGTAACTTCTCGAATGGCGAGAAGCTGGAAGAATTTGGTATGACGGTCAAACCCGCCGATGGCGGTTCAGGCGTGATGATCACCGGCGTGGAGCCGGACAGCGTCGCAGCCGAACGCGGCATGCGGGAAGGCGATATCATCGTCTCCGTCAACAACACCGACGTCAAATCGGCCGACGATATCGCGTCAGCCGTCAAGGAAGCGACCGATTCCGGTCGTAAGGCGGTGTTGTTCCAGTTGAGTAACCAAGACAGCAGCAGGTTTGTAGCACTGCCAGTTGCTGTCGGTTGAAGCAGATCGGGTGGGCGGTCATTAATGTCGCCCCCGGCCAACCGCCCGATTCTGTGGACAGCGGGTCTCCCATCGACCCGCTGTCACCCTTTTTGGGGGCCGTTTCAACGGTCCGTGAGAAACCGGCTGTGATCACATGACCTATTTTTCAATGTCAGATTTGCATAGAGTGCACGACATGAAGATTCTGGTTATCGAAGACGATCTTGAAGCGGCCGCCTACATGGTCAAGGCCTTCAACGAAGCGGGCATCGTCACCGACCATGCCAGCGACGGCGATATCGGCTTTCATCTGGCGACCGAAAACACCTACGACGTCATGGTGATCGACCGGATGCTGCCGAAGCGCGACGGCCTCTCCATTATCAGCGCCCTGCGCGAAAAGTCGATCGACACCCCGGTGCTGATCCTTTCGGCACTGGGCCAGGTTGACGATCGGGTCACCGGCCTGCGCGCCGGCGGCGACGACTACCTTCCCAAGCCCTATGCATTTTCCGAGCTGCTGGCGCGGGTCGAAGTGCTCGGCAGGCGAAAGGGCACACGGGACAACGATACGGTCTACCGCGTTGGCGATCTCGAGCTCGATCGCCTGGCCCACGAGGTGCATCGCGCCGGTCAGCGCATCACGCTGCAGCCGCGCGAATTCCGCCTGCTGGAGTATCTGATTAAGCATGCCGGACAGGTCGTGACCCGCACGATGCTCCTGGAAAACGTCTGGGACTACCATTTCGATCCGCAGACGAACGTCATCGACGTTCATATCTCCAGGCTGCGATCGAAGATCGAAAAGGGCTTTGACAAGGCGCTCTTGCGCACGGTCCGCGGCGCCGGCTACATTCTCAAGGCCGACGGCTGAAGTGAGATCCGAAATATGATCGACCGTTTTCGGATTGATCGGATTCGAATGATCAACTTGCCCGCGCCGGATTATTCGCCCGCGCGGTCGTCAGCTGTGGGCATCGACCGGGATCATCCATAATGAGCCGCCTTGGTATCGCGCTGCGGACGACCGCGGTCCGGTTGTCGGCACTTTATCTGGCGCTGTTCGCGATCTGCGCCGTTGTCCTTGTCGTCTATGTGACGGCATTGTTCTCCTCCATTTCGAACCATCAGACCCGGCTGCTGGTCGAGGAGGAGCTTGAAGTTCTGGGCAGTTTCTACCGGCGGGGCGGCATCACGATGCTGGTCAGCCATGTCGACCGCCGCTCGCGCGAACCGGGCGCCAATCTCTACACCATCGCCGGTTCCGACGGAAAAATCATCGGCGGAAATGTCCAGAGCCTGCAGGTCGGCATTCTCGAACGCGAAGGCTGGACGGAACGGCCGTTCCAATACCGCCGCTTCTATCAACCCGAGGGAACGCCGGGCCACATGGCCCTGGCCGAGGTGATTTTTCTTCCCAATGGCATGCGTTTGCTGGTCGGACGCGATCTGGGGGAACCGACCAAGTTCCGCGAGCTGGTCCGCGGTTCGCTGACCATGGCGCTCGGTATCATGGTCATCGGCGCGCTGCTGATCTGGTTCGTCATCGGCCGCAGGGCGTTGCAACGCATCGATCGGATGTCGCAGGCGACCCAGAAGATCATGGCCGGCGATCTCAGCCAGCGCTTGCCAATGGGCGGCTCGCGCGACGAATTCGACCGCCTGTCCGAATCGCTGAACACCATGCTCGGACGCATTCAGAAGCTGGACGAGGGGCTGCGCCAGGTTTCCGACAACATCGCCCACGATCTGAAGACCCCGCTGACCCGACTGCGCAACAAGGCGGAAGCCGCACTGGCGGATCGGCAGAACCTCGACAATTATCGCGAGGCGATGGAGGAGATCATCGAGGAGTCGGATCAACTGATCCGCACGTTCAACGCCCTGTTGATGATCTCGCGGGTGGAAGCGGGATCGGCGGTTGCCGAGATGAACACGCTCGACCTGACGCAGATCGCCCACGATGCCGAGGAGTTGTACGAGCCGGTCGCCGAAGAGGCCGGCGTCACCTTGTCAGCGCGCATCGCGAAGGATGTAAAAATTTCGGGGAACCGCGAATTGATCGGTCAGGCGATCAGCAACCTGCTGGACAACGCCATCAAATATGCCGGCGATGCCGCCGCCGATCCGTCGGTCCTCATCGCGTTGGAAAAAGACACCAACGGTATCGTACTCAGTGTCAGCGACAATGGCCCGGGCATTCCCGAGGCCAAGCGCGACGACGTGGTCAAGCGGTTCTTCCGCCTGGACGAAAGCCGCAGTAAACCGGGAACCGGCCTGGGCCTCAGTCTCGTCAAGGCAATCATGGGCATGCATGGCGGGCATCTCGATCTGACTTGCTGCAAGGAAAACTATCCGTCAGGATTGAGCGCGAGGATGGTGTTTGTCGGCGCGTAGCGGGGACTGAATATGGGGGCGGCATTTGCGGATTTGGTCAGCGGTTCTGAGATGCCCATTGCGGCCCCGTCGCCGGAAGCCCGTGAACGAGTCCTGACCGACCTTCTCGAAGCCGTCGAGGACCACCGCGAATTCAGCACGTTTTTGGAAGGGGACTCCGTCGCGAAGGAGATCCTGCTCGCGGCTCTCGCCCTGTCACCGCATCTGTCGGAGATCGCCGTGCGGCATCCCGATTGCGCCTGGCGCGCCCTGACATCGGATCCGGCAGCGCAACTGGACCGGCTTGTCGCCGCGGCGCGCGATGCATGGAAGGGCACCGCCGGCCGCGAACCTGACTTCATGAAGGCCCTGCGCTGCCTCAAACGGGAGGTGGCGTTCTCGCTTGCCCTCTACGATCTGGCGCGCCTGTTCGAAACCCGCCGGATCACCGGATGGCTGAGCGCCTTTGCTGCGGCGGCGCTGTCGGCAAGTGTCGATCATCTGCTGCTCGGCGCGCACGAGACCGGCAAGCTGACGGTCGCAGATGTCGAAAACCCCAGCGTCGGGTCCGGACTGACGCTTCTCGGCATGGGCAAACTGGGTGCTGGCGAACTCAACTATTCGTCGGATATCGATCTGATCGCCATCTACGATCCGCAGAAATACATCGTGGCCGAAGCCGACGAGGCCGGAGAAGTCTTTGCCCGCCTGATCCGCCGACTGGTGCGCATCATGCAGGAGCGCACCGCAGACGGCTATGTCTTCCGCACCGATTTGCGGCTGCGTCCGGATCCGGGCTCGACGCCGCTGGCCATATCCTACGACGCCGCCATTCTCTACTATGAAGGACGCGGCCAGAACTGGGAGCGCGCCGCCTTCATCAAGGCCCGCGCCGTGGCCGGCGATCTCGACACCGGCGCAGCACTCTGCCGCGAGCTGACACCGGTCATCTTCCGCAAATATCTCGATTACGGAACGATTGCCGACATCCACTCGATCAAGCGTCAGATACATGCCCACAAGGGACATGGCGACATCGCCATTCGCGGCCACAACATCAAGCTTGGCCGCGGCGGCATTCGGGAAATCGAGTTTTTCGTGCAGACCCAGCAGCTGATTGCCGGTGGCCGCATGCCGGAATTGCGGGCGAGGGCCACAGAGGACGCGCTCAAGAGGCTCGCCGATGCGCGCTGGATCGACGAAGAGACCGAACAGTCGATGCGCAGCGCCTACTGGTTTCTGCGCGACCTGGAGCATCGTATCCAGATGCGGCGCGACGAACAGACCCACCTGCTGCCCGAAGACGACGATGCGCTGCGCACAATCGCCCTGATGATGGGATATGCGGGCATCGATGAGCTGTCACGGGAACTGACGGCCGTTCTGAAGGGTGTCGAACGGCACTACGCCAAACTGTTCGAGCACGAGGCCGGCCTGACCAGCGGTACCGGCAACCTCGTCTTCACCGGCGACGACGACGACCCGGGGACGCTTGAGACTCTGAGCGATCTTGGCTTCGAGCGGCCTTCGGATGTCTCGCGCGTCATCCGGACCTGGCACTACGGTCGCTACCGGGCAACGCAGACCGCGGCGGCGCGCAAACGGCTGACCGAACTGATGCCGCAGCTGCTGCAGACTTTTGCCGACACCAGGCGGGCAGACGAGACACTGTTGCGCTTCGATGCCTTCCTCAAGGGCCTGCCATCGGGCATCCAGCTCTTCTCGCTGCTCGGGAACAATCCCGGCCTGTTGTCGCTGATCGTTTCGGTAATGGCGTCGGCTCCGCGCCTGGCCGAGGTGATCGGTCGCCGGCCGCACGTGTTCGACGGCATGCTCGATCCGACGCTGCTGGCGGAGTTGCCGACGAGGGCCTATCTGGGCAAGCGCCTGGAGGAATTCCTCGACGGCGACTTTCTTTACGAGGAAATCCTCGATCGCTTGCGCATTTTCGCTTCTGAACAGCGCTTCCTGATCGGTGTGCGGCTGCTGACCGGGACGATTTCCGGAGCGAGGGCAGGGCGGGCGTTCTCCGATCTGGCCGGGCTGATCGTCGACGTGGCAGCCAGGGCGGTGGAGGCGGAACTGACCAGGGCGCACGGCCACATCGAAGGTGGCAAGATTGCCATCGTCGGCATGGGCAAGCTCGGCAGCCGTGAAATGACGGCCGAGTCCGACATCGACATGATCCTGCTCTACACCCACGACAAGAATTGTCTGGAGTCGGACGGCCCCAAACCGATCGACCCGCCGCGCTACTATGCCCGGTTTACCCAAAGGCTGGTGGCGGCGCTGGCGGCCCCGACCGCCGAGGGGGTTCTCTACGAGGTGGATCTTCGCCTGCGACCGTCCGGCAACAAGGGACCGGTTGCCACCAGTCTGCGGGCGTTCCGCAAATACCAGGCCGAGAACGCCTGGACCTGGGAGCACATGGCGCTCACCCGCGCGCGGATCATTGCCGGAGATGCCTCACTCGCGCGCGAGGCCGAGGAAGTCTTCGGATCTGTCCTCGACAGTCAGCGCGATCCGGCCAAGACGGCCGCCGACATCGTCGATATGCGGCAGCGCATCGAAGCCGACAAGCCGCCCAAGAATGCCTGGGACCTGAAGCTCATTCCGGGTGGTATCATCGATATCGAGTTCATCGCACAATATCTGCGGCTGCAGGCGGCGACATCCGGTGTCGATGCCGGAAACGCCGGTACCCGGACGGTCGAAGTGCTGCGAGCATTGGCGCCGGCAGGAATTGGCGAAACGGCCGCAAATACACTGCTCGACGCGCTGTCGCTTTACACCGAGATCGCGCAGATCACCCGCCTATGCCTGCAAAGCCGTTTCGATCCGGAGGAATCGCCGGCGGCATTCCGCGAGCTGTTGCTGAGAACCTGCGACTTTCCCGATCTCGACCGGCTGGAGTCCCATCTGACCAAGACGGCGCAATCCGTTCGGGAGATCTTTACGCGCACACTCGGAGAGCCGGTCGAAACCTAGAATGCGTCGGACCGCCCCGATTTCGGACTTGAATCGGCTTTGTCGACGCCTCGACTACGCCACCCAGACACCGTCATCGAGGTCGGGAGCGGTCTGTGCCACATTCTCGTCGCTCTCGGAAAAGGCGACCAGGATGTCGTCGCGCTCAAGACCCTTCTCCATGCCGCCAATCCAGAAGGCGCGTCCGGCATCGTCCGGCAGGCGTCCGAGCACGTTCAGATACATCGCGTCGATGTATTCGGCGTTGCTCGGATTGCTGCCGTAAAGGGCCTCGAACTCGTCTGAGGCAAGGATCTGCTGGGCAAAAAACTCAGCCAGGCTTTGTTGTGTTGCGCCCGGAAAATCATCCCGGAAATCCAGTCGGTCGATCCAGAAGCGCAGGCCGCCTTCATCGGGCGTGCGGCCGAACCCCGCCTGATACATCCGGTAGACCAGGCCGAGATTGGGACTGTCGATATCGTAGACCAGGTCGCCGTCGGTAAACTCGATGCGTTCGATATTGTGCAGCGTGGCGTACATTCCAAGATCGGGAAAACCCAAGACGACCTCTCCGCCATTCATCACGGTGACGAATTCGGTCCGTTCGGCGTCATAGACGACAGTGTCGTATCCTTCCCCCCCGTCGGCCCAATCTGATCCGCGGCCGGTCATGATCACGTCATTGCCGGCACCCGCCTGGAAGCTGTCGGAACCGTCGGTGCCCTGGAGAATGTCGTCCAATGGAGTACCCCAGAAGGCGTCATGGCGACCGCTGATGGCGACCGTCACTGTTGCTGTGGAATATCCGCCGTTGCCGTCCGATATTGTGTAGGTGAAACTGTCGGTTGTCCTTTCGCCCGAGCTCATGTCGTTGAAACCCACCCTGGGGTCATAGAAAAGGCTGCCATCGGAATTGAGCGTCAAAGAAGCACCCGATGGGAGGACGATCGGGATACCTACCAAATTCTCATCGCCATTTATTGCGATGACCGTCAACAGGTCACCATCAGGGTCGCTGTCCATTGAGACGTTGCGGGCCGGGTTCGCTTCGAAAACGTTGCCGCTGATGGTAACGTCTTCGCTGGCTGCAAATATGTCGTCTACGGCGGTCGGTGCCGCATTGCCATCGGCGAGGTCGAGGGTTTGGGCTCTCAAACTGCCACCGTGGGTCTTCAGAGAGGGCGGGGTTTCAGATTTGTATGTGATGGTGTTGGTAGACATGCAGGATCCCTTGCGCGCCGCTCTGCACAACGCGTCTTAGCCGACCTTTGGCTGCCGCCCGATATTGTGAACAACCGGCGATACCGCCCAATCGCAGGTTTACCGCTAATGCGTGCATAACAATCGGACCCGAGCGTGTAAAGTATTTTCTATACCTTAAAGCCGCCGCAGCGGAGGATTACCTCAATCGATCCAAGACCATGCCTACCTCGGGCTCTCGCCTGGAGAGATTATGTCAGGCGAGTTCACGTGTTCTGATAAGGCCGACCGGCCATCGACTGGATGGCTGGATAATGCCTACGAACTCTTGCCGACGATCGGCAGCCGCACCGAGACGATCGTTCCGACGCCCTGGCGCGAACGGATCTTCATGGCACCGCCATGCAGGGATACCAGGGCGCGCGAGATGGCGAGCCCCAGGCCGGAGCCGCCGCGGCTCTTGGAGAACTGGTTCTGCACCTGCTCGAACGGCTGCCCGATGGTCTTCATCGCAGCCCGCGGGATGCCGATGCCGGTATCCTCGATGGTGATCGTCACCGCACCGCTGTAGCGGCGGGCGCGCACGGCGATACGGCCGCCTTCGTCGGTGAACTTCATGGCATTGGACAACAGGTTCAGGAGAATCTGCTTGACCGCACGCCGGTCGGCGAACAGCGTCAGCCCGATCGAGATCTTCGGCTCCAGCTGCAACGACTTGCTTTCCGCCTGCACGGCGATCAGGCGCAGGGTCTCCTTGATCAACGGAGCGATGTCGATCGGCTCGCGCTGCAACTGCAGGCGGCCGGCCTCGATCTTCGACATGTCGAGAATATCGTTGATGACGCCGAGCAGATGCTTGCCGCTGTTGTTGATGTCGTTGGCGTATTCCTCGTATTTCTCCGAGCCCAGCGGGCCGAACATCCGGTTTTGCAGGATTTCGGAAAAACCGATAATGGCGTTCAGCGGTGTCCGTAGTTCATGCGACATATTGGCCAGGAATTCCGATTTCGCCTGGTTGGCGGCCTCGGCACGGTCCTTCTCGGCAAGGTATTTGGCGTTGAGCTCGCTGAGTTCGACGGTTTTTTCTTCCAGCGTCGTGCGTGACGCGGACAGGTCGCCGATGCTGGCCATCAGTCGTCGTTCGGAGTCGCGCAGCCGGTCCTGATGCCGTTTCAGCTGCGTGATGTCGGTGCCGAGCGAAACCGAGCCGCCGTCGCGGGTGCTCCGCTGGTTGATCTGCAGCCACCGGCCGTCTGCCAGCTGCACTTCCATCGTCCTGGCGTCGCCGCTCTGCTCGGCGCTGGCCATGCGGGTCTTGACGATCGGCCGCTCGGCCGAAGCCAGCACGTCTGCCTGCCGGGCGCCGGGCCGAACCGCTGCATCGGGCAGGCCGAAAACGCGCTTGTAGTTGGAATTGCACATGACCAGGCGCTGGTCGCGGTCCCACAGAACAAAGGCTTCCGAGGTGCTTTCGACGGCGTCGCGCAGCCGCTGGTCGGCCTCCAGCGAGCGCTGTGCCAGCCGTTGCTGCTCGGTGACGTCCATGGCGATGCCGATCAGTTGCGTCGCGCCGTTCGCGTCGCGTGCGACCTGGCCTCGGGCCCGCAACACAACGTAGTGGCCGTCCGCATGACGCATGCGAAACACATGGTCGATCTCGGAAATGCCGCCATTGGTGATCGACTGGGCGACCGTGGGCAGGCTTTCGTCGTCGGGATGCATCAGGTGATCGACGTCCCGAAACGACAGCACGCAATCGCGCGGCGGCTGGCCGAGTATCTCGTACATTGAGCGGGACCAGTAGAGGCGACCACGGTTCAGATCCCAGTCCCACAGGCCGCAGCGTCCGCTGGAGAGCGCGGTGTCGACCCGATGATGTGCTTCCAGGTAGATCTCATCCGCGTCGCGAGCTCGGGAGGCCTGGGTGAAATAGGCGTAAAGGATGACCAGCAGAATGCTGGAGGTCGCCGCAAACAGCGTGACGTTGAGGGAGACTTCCTGCTTCCACGGATCCAGGATCTCGGATTTCGGCGTCAACGCGGTGATCGTTCCGGCGCCGTCCGGCAGGTGCGATTGCGAGGCAAAATAGGACTGGCCGCGGTAGTCGATGGACTGGACGCCGGCGCGGCTTCCGAACAGCCGCAGCGGCGTGCCCGCCGGAACTAGTCGATCGATCGACAGGCCGACATGCGACGATCCATTGGCGGTTGCCGCAAAGACCCGGCCCGTGCGGCTGGCGACCAACACGAACCGGCCGTCGGTGAACAGGTGCGGAGGCAGGGCCTCTCCGATGCTGATTTCGACCTGCCAGCGATGCTGGTCTTCGACGGCGGCCAGGTCGCGCGTCAACGTCGCTGCGCTTGCCAGGGCGGTCAAGGCCGTCGCCTGCTCGGCGGCCTGCTCCAGCTGACCGCGTTTCTCCAGCAGCTCCGCGAACCGGGCGGCAGCCACCACGATCAGGAATGCCACGATAAGCACGGGAATGGAGCGTTTGAGGAAGGGCTCTGCCTTCATCAACCGGCTGTAAGCCGGCTTGGCGAACAATTTTGCGTGCCCGGCCAGATCCGAGTGCCATTTCTGGCTGCCGCCAAAGCCGGATAGACTCTCCCCGTCAGGTGCGCCTGCGTGCCGCGCCTCTGCCATTTGTCCCGCCTTTTCATCCCTTGTGATTCGGGCGCCGCTGCCCGAATCTACCCTAATGAATCAAAGGTGATTCGGCTTGTCCAGACCCTTGGTTAATTCTTTTTTAACCTATTCAATTTGCAGCTTTTTTCGACGATTCGAGTCGCCCCTAGCAGATGTTGCGCTGCAAAAAGAGGTGCGGGCTCTGGACGCAGCCCGTTCGGTCGCCGGGAGAAACCGGCGTCACGCTGTCAAGCCGCAAGGCTGAGGAATTCGAAATCCGGGCGCCGCTAAGCCAACATGCGATCGGTAATGTCGCGAACATCGGTGGAAAGCGCCTCCTGACCGGCGATCGTCGCCAGGGCCCGACGCGCCATTTCGCGCCGGACCGGCTCGAGCGACTGCCAGGACCGCATCGAGGTCAACAGCCGCGCTGCCACTTGCGGATTGCTCTTGTCCAGAGCGACCACCTGTTCGGCGAGAAACGCGTAACCGTCGCCGCTGGCATCGTTGAAGCCGGTCGGATTGGCCGACGAAAAACTGCCGATCAACGCGCGGATACGATTGGGATTGTCGGCGGAGTAGAGGTCGGAACGCATCAGTTCGCGAACCCGTGCAAGGGTGGCGGAGCCCGGCACCGTCGCCTGAACGGCCAGCCACTTGTCGATCACCAGCGGATTATCGGCAAAGCGGTTCTTGAAGGCCTCGAGCGCGGAACCGGCTTCCGGGCTGCCGGGAAAGTCCTGCGCCAGAATGTTCAGAGTGCCGCTGAGTATCGTCATGTTGTCGGCGGCCTCATGGGCGGCAAAGACACGGGCGGCGTTACCATCGTTTCGGGCGACATAGCGCAGCGCCACCATGTAGAACGCGCGCCGTCCGGCGCTCTCGGCGTCCGGTTTGAAGGGACCGTCGGGAGCGAAACGCTCGATCGTCCGCAAGAAGCGCTGGGGGTCGGAGGCGGCAATCGCCGCGGTCATCTGCTCGCGTGCCGCATGGATGGCATCGGGATCGATATTCGCTCCGATCTCGCGGGCGATATCGGCTTCGCCAGGCAGTGTCAGGGCGTGCGCCCGCAGGGCCGGTTCCAGAGTCTCGTCGTCCAGCGTCGCCAGCAGGCTTTCGACGAGCAGCGGATCGCAGCCGGACTGTCCGCCGTCCTTCTTCGATCTGGTGGCGTCGATCAATTCGCGCGCCGCAAACTCGTTGAGGGCTTGCCAGCGGGTATAGGGATCGGTCTCGTGCCGCGCCAGATGAGCCAGATCCCGAGAGGACTGGCGGAAATGCACATTGATCGGCGCCGAGAAACTGCGGTTGAGCGACAACACCGGCTTTTCGGTCAGCCCCGAAAAAACGACCTCGTGGCGACGCTCCCTCAGGTGCAGCACATCCCCGGTTGCTTCGACCCCGGCGATCCCGGTTGGAGTCGCCTCGCGGCCCTGCGGGTCGAACAGGGCGGTGCGCAGAGGGATGTGCATCGGCTTCTTGCTGTCCTGGCCGGGCGTTACCGGCACCGACTGCTCGAATTGCACGCTCAGGGTCTGACGGCGGCTGTCGTGGCGCGCCGTCACCGTGACCGACGGGGTGCCGGCCTGCCGGTACCAGAGGGCGAATTGACCGAGGTCCGTTCCGGTCGCGTCTTCGAAACAGGTCAGGAAATCCTCGACCGTCGCCGCCTGTCCGTCGTGGCGGTCGAAATAGAGGTCCAGTCCGGACTTGAACGCGTCCTGCCCGAGAATGGTCGCCAGCATGCGGACGACCTCGGACCCTTTCTCATAGACGGTCGCCGTGTAGAAATTGTTGATCTCGCTGTAGCGTTCCGGTCGTACCGGATGGGCCAGCGGGCCGCTGTCCTCGGGAAACTGGTGGGCCTTCAGCAGACGAACTTCGGCGATACGCTTGACCGCCCGCGAGCGCATGTCGGCGGAAAACTCATGATCCCGATAGACCGTCAGCCCTTCCTTCAGGCAAAGCTGAAACCAGTCGCGGCAGGTGATGCGGTTGCCGGTCCAGTTGTGAAAATACTCATGGGCGATGATGGCCTCGATATTCGCGTAGTCCATGTCGGTCGCGGTATCCGGATCGGCAAGCACGTATTTGTCGTTGAAGATGTTGAGGCCCTTGTTCTCCATGGCGCCCATGTTGAAGTCGGACACGGCGACGATCATGAACACGTCGAGATCGTATTCCCGTCCGAACCTCTCCTCGTCCCATCGCATCGACCGTTTCAGGGCATCCATCGCATAGTCGGCCAGCGGTTCCTTGCCCCGTTCGACAAAAATCTTCAGATCGACCGAACGGCCCGAGCAGGTGGTGAAGCTCTCTTCGATGGCGCCGAGATCGCCGGCGACCAGTGCGAACAGATAGCTGGGCTTCGGATGCGGATCGTGCCATTCGGCAAAATGCCAATCGTCGTCGATCCGACCGCTCGATCCCGGATTGCCGTTGGACAACAGCAACGGCGCTTCGGCCGCCCGGGCCTCCAGGCGCGTCGTGTAGACAGCGAGAACGTCGGGCCGGTCGAGGAAATAGGTCATCCGCCGAAACCCCTCGGCCTCACACTGGGTGCAATAAATGCCGTTCGACCGATAGAGCCCCATCAGCTTGCTGTTGGCATCCGGTGCGACGCGGGTGCGGATCTCGATTTCGACCGGCGCGTTGTGCGGAAGACCACGGATTTCCAGACGGTCTGTCGTCGCCTCGAACGTCCCTGGATCGGCTTCCTCCCCGTCGATCTTCAGATCGACGAAGTCCAGTTCGTCCCCGTCCAGAACCAGCGGTGCGCCCGCCGGCGCCTCACCCCGGCGCTTGACCAGCATCCGGCTGGTGACAACCGTATCCTGCGGGTCCAGCCGGAAGGTCAGGTTCACGGTCTCGATTTCGAAATCCGTCGGCCTGTAGTCTTCCAGCCGGAATTGGGGTCCAGATTCGGTCTTCATGGTCATCCTGTCGGTTTGCGGCGTCAGCCTGCTTCACGGCGATTTCCTATGGCTCTAATCCCCAACCGGTTCGGGGGTCAATCGGTTCTTATTGCCTCATTCGCCGTCGGGGAGACAAATAACATTGGATTTCGCGGTCGCGGATCCGGGTGGATGACAGCAAACGGTTAGCGCACTATAAATAGACAAAGTCTCCGGGGCGCTGCCTCTCACCGGTTTTCCTAACGACAGGTTCGTAGATGAATATTGCAACACCGAAATTCGGGGTAGGTGCCTCTGCGCTTCGAAAAGAGGACGATGCTCTGGTCCGTGGCCAGGGTCGATTCAGCGACGATTTCAGCCGTGAGGGCCAGCTTCACGGCTTTGTCGTGCGCTCGCCCTATGCGGCCGCGACGTTCAAGATCATCTCGGTTGCGGAAGCTTTGGAAGCCGATGGCGTGCATTTGGTGCTGACGGCCGCCGACATTCCGGACCTGAAGCCGGTCAAATGCCATGCCGTGCTGCAGCAGCCGGACGGCAGCAAGCACGAAGTGCGCGAGACGCCGATCCTTTGCGACGGCCGGGTGCGCTATGTCGGCGATGCGGTTGCCTTCATCGTTGCCGACAGCCCGCAGCAGGCCCGTGACGCGGCCGAGTTGGTCGATATCGAATGGGAGTCGGAGGACGCCGTGCCGGGCCTCGCAGCGGCACTTGCCGGAGACGCTCCACGAGTCTGGCCGGAATTCGAATCGAATGTTGCCTACCTGTTCGAACAGGGCGATCTCGATGCCACGCAGGCGGCCTTCGACGGGGCCCACTACGTCACCGAGATCAGCTACGTCAACAACCGGCTGGTCAGCAACTACATGGAGCCACGTGCCGCGCTTGCCGAATGGGATGCGCAGGACGAGCGCTTTACCCTGACGACCGGATCGCAGGGCGTCCACCACATCCGCAACACGCTGGCCCGCGATGTATTCTCCGTCGATGCCGACAAGATCAGGCTGATCACGGGTGATGTCGGAGGCGGCTTCGGCACCCGCTATCACAACTTCCGGGAATATCCGCTGACGATGGAAGCGGCCCGGCGCCTGAACCGGCCCGTCAAGTGGCTGTCCGATCGTTCCGAGCATTTCGTCGCCGACATGCACGGCCGCGACAATCTGGTGAAGGCCAGCATGGCGATGGACGCCGATGGCGACTTCCTGGCCCTGCGCATCGACGTCCATGCCAATATGGGCGCCTATCTCAGCGGCTTCGGGCCCGGTGTGCCGACACTCGGCGCACTGATGGCGACCGGCGTCTACGACATTCGGGATCATATGATGACGATCACCGGCGTCTATTCGAACACGACGCCCGTAGATGCCTATCGAGGTGCGGGGCGGCCGGAAGCGGCGCTGCTGATTGAGCGCCTCGTGGATGCCTGCGCACGGGAACACGGCTTCGATCCGGTCGAGCTGCGCCGGCGCAATTTCATCAAGCCGGAACAGTTCCCCTACAAGACTGCCTCTGGCCGCCTCTACGACGTCGGCGAATATGAAGGGCAGATGGAGCTTGCCCTGCAGAACGCCGATTTCGCCGGGTTCGCGGATCGGGCGCGCGCGTCGAAGGAGAAGGGCAGGGTGCGCGGAGTGGGCTTGTCGGTCTATGTCGAGGCCTGCGCGTTCGCCGGCTCCGAACCGGCCCATCTGCAATTGAACGACGACGGTACGATCACGCTTTACATCGGCACCCAGACCAACGGTCAGGGCCATGCGACCGCCTACAGCCAGTTCATCGCCGACAGGATCGGCATCGACTTCGACAGGATTATCGTGCGCCAGGGCGACACCGACGAACTGGAAAAGGGCGGTGGAACGGGTGGCTCCCGTTCGATCCCGCTGGGCGGTGTCTCCGTATCGGAAGCGAGCGAGACGCTGGCCAGGCAGATCAAGCAGATCGCCGCGGACGAACTGGAAGCCGGCGTCGACGACATCGAACTGGTCGACGGCGAGGCGCGCATTGTCGGCACCGACCGGACTGCCAGCTTCGCCGCCCTGGCTGCGGCGGCTCGGGACAAGGACCTGCTCAAGTCCACCAGCGACATCCACCAGGACGAGGCAACCTATCCCAACGGCACCCATATCTGCGAGGTCGAGATCGATCCGGAAACGGGCCTGGTGACGATCGACGACTACACCATCGTCGATGACTATGGCGTCGTGGTGAATCCGATCCTGCTGATGGGACAGGTGCATGGCGGCGCCGTGCAGGGGATCGGGCAGTGCCTGTTGGAGGGCACCGTCTACAGCGAAGACGCGCAGCCGCTGACGGCCAGTTTCATGGACTACGCCATGCCGCGGGCCGATAACATGCCGACGTTCCGCTTCGATACGCGCAACGTCCCATCAACGACCAATGCGATGGGCATGAAGGGTGCCGGCGAGGCCGGAACGATCGGTGCCTGCCCAGCGGTACTGAATGCGGTGATCGACGCCCTGCACCGGGAATACGGCATTACCCATATCGAGATGCCGACAACGCCGTCGCGCGTGTGGACTGCGATCAGGGAGGCACAAAACGCCTGATCGCCCGGAAATCACCGATGCCGCAGTCGCAGACCGCGGAGACGCGAGTGCGCTGAAAGGCATTGCCCTGAAGGTTCTTTCGGTCACGTTTTTCGTGGCGATGGCCGCCTGCATCAAGGCCGCCGGAGAGGGCGTTCCGCCCGGGCAGATCGTGTTCTTCCGCTCGTTGCTGGCGACCGTGCCGGTCCTGGCCTACCTGCTGGTTTCCGGTCAGTTGGCGACGGCCTTCGCCACCAGCAACATCCGCGGTCATGTCGCGCGGGGGCTGGTTGGCGTGGCGGCGATGTCGTGCGGGTTTTATGGACTGACGCGCCTGCCGCTGCCCGATGCGATCGCGCTCGGGTATGCCAAGCCGCTGATCGTGGTGGCGCTGGCATCGATTCTGCTTGGCGAAGCCGTGCGGGTCTACCGCTGGACCGCTGTGGCGGTCGGTTTTGTCGGAGTGCTGTTCATCTCGTGGCCCAGCCTCAGCCTTTTCGATGCCGGTTTTGTCGGTACCGACCAGGCCCTGGGCGTGATCGCGACCCTTGCCTCTGCGCTGCTGGCGGCGGTCGCCACGATTCTGGTGCGCCGCCTGGTCGACACGGAAAAGACATCGACCATCGTCCTCTACTTTTCCGTTACGGCCTCTGCATTGTCACTGGCGACGCTGCCATTCGGATGGGTGGCGCTCGGCGCTTTCTCTCTGACGCTGCTCGTTCTTTCGGGCGTGCTGGGCGGCCTGGGTCAGATCCTGCTGACCGAAAGCTATCGACATGCGCCGGTATCGACGATCGCCCCTTCGAGTACACCTCGATCGTGCTGGGAATCGTCGTCGGCTATTTCTATTTCGGCGAATTGCCGCAACGCTCGATGCTGTTCGGCACGGCCATCGTGATTGCCGCCGGCCTGTTCATCATCCTGCGCGAGAGGCGGCTGGGAATTGCCCGCAAGGGCGCGCGCCGCTTTACTACTCCCCAGGGGTAACCGCGGCGGTCTCTTCCTCGGTCGCCTGATCGACCCGGGGGTCGAGTTCGTAGGTCTGCGGCGTCTGCGCGCGGGTCAGCGGTATCGCCTGGAAGTCGGTGCGGTCCTCCTCCGAAGCCTGTTCGCGGCGGAAGGTGCGGTAGTAGGCGTAAAGGCCGTAAAGCGCAAAGGCCGTGCCGATGACGAGGAACAGCGAGGCCGACCCGAAATTGTCCATCATCGCGCCGGCAAACAGGGGGCCGAGCATGGTGCCGACGCCATAAATGATGAGCAGCCCTCCCGACACGGCGACAAACTCCTCGGGCGCGGCGAAGTCGTTTGCGTGTGCGACGTTGAGTGCGTAGATCGGAAACAGAACGGAGCCGAGGAAGAACATCGCGGCCAGGAACAGATAGATGTTGCCGATTCCCAAAACCAGCACGGCCAGGCAGAAGAACGTGCCGATGGCACCTGCGAAGGTCATCACATAGCGCCGGTCGACCTTGTCTGAATAGCGTCCCAGCGGGATCTGAAACACGGCGCCGCCGATCATGGCGATGGCCAGCACCAGGGCGCCTTGCGTCGTCGACAGGCCGACGTCCTGTGCGAACACCGGCACCAGATTGTTCCAGGAACCGGAGATGATGCCGGCGAGCAGCGAACCGACGGCAGCCGCCGGCGACTTGCGATAGAGGCCCTTCAGGTCGACGCTGACCTGAGTCAGCGGCTGCGGCGACTGAGCGCTCGACAGGCCGGTCGGCATGAGCGCCAGCGCAAACACAATGGCGCAGACCATGAACAGCGAGGTGGTACCCGGGTCGCCGAGCGGCACGATGAACTGACCGGCCATGACGGCCACCATGGAGATCGCCATGTAAACAGAAAAAACGGTCCCGCGGGTTTCGTTGGTCACCCGTTCGTTGAGCCAGCTCTCCATGACCATATAGGCACCGGCTATGGAAAAGCCGGCGATCCCGCGAAAGACGATCCACGCGACACTGTTGACGATCAGCGCATGCATCAGCAGCGAGATCGACATGGCGGCGGCCAGCACGGCGAAAACACGGATATGGCCCACGCGCAGCACCAGTCGCGGCGTGATGGTGCAGCCGAGCGTGAAGGCCAGGGCGTAGCCCGTGGCTATCAGCGAGATCTGGAAGGTCGACCAGCCCTCATGCACCGCCCTCAGCGGGATCAGGTAGCCGCCCAGACCAACGCCGGTCAGCATGAAAAATGCCGACATCAGCAGGCTCGCGATGGGTAAAATGCTGTTTCTCATGTCGCACGGACGGATACTGGTTTGTTTGGAAGCAGGACTGTTTACAGGGGCCGCCGCATTCGGCGTCGAACCACGATGTCACTGTCCGCAAACTTCCACAAAAACGCCTGAAGAACGATCCAAATCGCGACATGCCGGTCAGTGAAATGCCATCGTTGGGAAAGGCACCCCATTGAGCGTTCGGCTTCGCGCTATCGCGAGCGCTTTGGGGTCAGATTTAAGCCCGATACAGCGTTATCCGTCGCCTTTCGACAGCATATCGAGCCTTGCGCGAACGCTGAGGAAGTCCTGCCAGGACAGCCGTTTGTGCGCCGGATTGCGCAGAAGATAGGCCGGGTGAAGCGTCGGCATCGCCGGGATGTCCGTGTCGCTATTGGGACGGTAGCTCGACCAGGTGCCGCGGAACGACAGGATGCCGCGGGTCGTTCCGAGCAGGGACTTCGTCGACACGTTGCCCATCGTCACGACGATTTTCGGACCCATGAGCTCCACGTGACGCTCGATGAACGGGCGGCACAGCTCGATCTCGTGCGGCGTTGGCGTGCGGTTGCCGGGCGGCCGCCACGGAATGATGTTGGTGATGTAACTGGAAGTTCGATCGAGACCGATGGCCAGCAGCATCTTGTCGAGGAGTTGGCCGGCGCGTCCGACAAAGGGCAGACCCTGGCGATCCTCGTCGCGTCCCGGCGCTTCTCCGATGAACATGA
This sequence comes from Rhizobiaceae bacterium, assembly GCA_963921345.3. Classification (GTDB taxonomy): domain Bacteria; phylum Pseudomonadota; class Alphaproteobacteria; order Rhizobiales; family Rhizobiaceae; genus Hoeflea_A. The sequence continues at coordinate 367,714 of CAWUFE020000007.1, forward strand.
CGTCGGCACCCGGATTGCCATCCGCGAAGACCGTGCTGTGGGCGCCGAACCGCAGATTGCAGTCGTTGAAACCGGCCAGAGCTTCACGCAGGGCGTCGATCGACCCGGCCGTCCTCGCGGCTTCGCGGGCATTGCCGATCGCCGTGTCGTCCGGGACCCGGGCTGCGGGCGCAGCCGCTGCAGGCGATTGCGACTTGCCGACTGCGGTCGCCGCCGGAGAGCCTCCGGATGGGCTCTGGCGAACAGTCCGGGTGTCTGTGCCCGCAGCACTTTTCTCGGCGCTGGCTTTTGCTTCGCGCGTCTCGGCAAACCGGTCGACAGGTCGATCCTCAAGAGTGCAATCCACTCCCGAAGCGGCATAGAATTGCAGGGCGGCGAGCAAATCGTCCGCATTCGGGTCGCCGCTGCCGTCGTTGCCGAAAATCGTCATGAGGGAACTGTAGAGCCGATGCGGGTTGATTGGAACCGTCGAAGGTCGCCCTGGCACTGGAGCGCTTTGTTATTAGGGAGGTTCATTTAACCGTGGCGGTTTTGGTCTCTGGCTAGGCGGATTGCAGGCCGTGGTGCCATCCCACCACAAGTGCAAGCCAACGACGCCAGGGGCCAAAAGCGCCCGGCCCCGAAGGGGTGGGGAAAATCGGCCCATCGGCGTTGCGGCGCTTGCCCGATGAACCGCATCGCGCTGCGCGACGCGCCTTGCCGAGTGAACCGATTTTCCGCCATCAAATGAGCCACCCTAAAAACAAAGCGCTCTATAGCACCTCAGTCGCGATTGGAAGGCTCCGGTCTCGGTTTGGCCGGCCGCAAATTCATTCGTTACCGAAGAGTTATTGACGTTTACGTAAAAGTAAATACAAGGAGCGCTGGTAGAACGGCTCTAAACGATTGCGCGGGAATGCCCGAAAGGCTATGTGCGGGATTGAGATAAAGCCGCGCGAACGCGGCGGTTCCTGGAGGGATTATTGATGAGCGACGAAACCCAGCTGCCCGAACGCGAGAGCATGGAGTTCGACGTTGTGATCGTCGGCGCCGGGCCGGCCGGTCTGGCCGCGGCCATCAGGCTGAAGCAGCTCAATGAGGATCTGTCGGTGGTCGTCCTGGAAAAGGGCGGGGAGGTAGGAGCGCACATTCTGTCGGGTGCCGTGGTCGATCCGATCGGCGTCGACCGGCTTTTGCCGGAGTGGCGCGACGATCCGGAGCATCCCCTCAAGACCGAGGTCAAGGAAGACCATTTTCTGGTCCTCACTCAGTCGAAATCGCTCAAGCTGCCCAACTTCATGATGCCGCCGCTGATGAACAATCACGGCAACTACATCGTTTCGCTCGGCAATGTCTGCCGCTGGCTGGGAGCCAAGGCGGAAGAGCTGGGCGTGGAGATCTATCCGGGCTTCGCCGCCAGCGAAGTGCTCTATGACGACGCCGGTTCGGTGATCGGCGTCGCGACCGGCGACATGGGGTTGAACCGGGATGGCACCCCGGGGCCCAACTACGAGCGCGGAATGGCGCTCCTCGGCAAATATGTGCTGATCGGCGAGGGCGTGCGCGGTTCTCTGGCCAAGGAGCTGATCGCCAAGTTCGATCTGGACAAGAACAGCGAGCCGCAGAAGTTCGGCATCGGCATCAAGGAACTGTGGGAAGTCGATCCGGCGAAACACAAGGCCGGCCTTGTCCAGCACTCCTTCGGCTGGCCGCTCGACGGGCAGACCGGCGGCGGATCGTTCCTCTACCATCTCGAGGACAACCAGATCGCGGTCGGCTTCGTGCTGCACCTCAATTACCGCAACCCTTACCTGTCGCCCTTCGAGGAGTTCCAGCGCTTTAAGACGCATCCCGCCATTCGCCCGACCTTCGAAGGCGGCAAGCGCATTGCCTATGGCGCGCGCGCCATCACCGAAGGCGGCTGGCAGTCGGTTCCCAAACTGACGTTTCCGGGCGGCGCTCTGATCGGCTGCTCCGCCGGTTTCGTCAACGTGCCGCGGATCAAGGGTTCGCACAATGCGATCCTCTCGGGGATGATGGCGGCCGAACAGGCAGCCGAGGCGATTGCGGCTGATCGTTCCGGCGACGAACTCACCGGTTATGAGGAAGCCTGGCGCAACAGCGACATCGGCAAGGACCTGAAGAAGGTTCGCAACGTCAAACCGCTCTGGTCGAGACTCGGCACCATTGGTGGCGTGATGGTCGGCGGCATCGACATGTGGTGCACGACGCTGTTCGGCGGCTGGTCGCCACTGTCGACGATGAAACACGGCAAGCCGGACTATGCGGCACTCGAGCCGGCAGCCAAGCATCAGAAGATCGATTATCCCAAGCCGGGCAATGTCGTGACGTTCGACCGCCTGTCCTCGGTGTTCCTTTCCAACACCAACCACGAGGAAGACGAGCCGGTTCACCTGCACTTGCTGAACGCGGACCTGCAGAAATCTTCCGAGTATGACATCTACGCGGGGCCGTCGTCGCGCTATTGCCCGGCGGGCGTCTACGAGTGGGTCTCGGAAGAGGGCAGCGAGCCGCAATTCGTCATCAATGCCCAGAACTGCGTGCATTGCAAAACCTGCGACATCAAGGATCCCAACCAGAACATCAACTGGGTGCCGCCGCAGGGAGGCGAAGGGCCGGTCTACCCGAACATGTAGGTCTCGGCGCGGAGTGTTTCGCTCTACTGGAAGGCAGGCTCGAAGAAGCTGCGCAGCTTGCGCGAATGCAGCCTTTCCGGCGGCATGGCGGCGAGCTTTTCCAGCGCCAGAATGCCGATCTTCAGGTGCTGGTTGACCTGCGTCCGGTAAAAGTCTGTCGCCATGCCCGGCAGCTTCAGTTCGCCGTGCAGCGGCTTGTCTGACACGCACAGCAGCGTCCCGTAGGGCACCCGGAAGCGGAATCCGTTGGCGGCGATCGTCGCCGATTCCATGTCCAGGGCGATGGCGCGCGACTGCGACAGTCGATGCACCGGGCCGCTCTGGTCGCGCAGTTCCCAGTTGCGGTTGTCGATCGTGGCGACCGTGCCGGTGCGCATGACCCGCTTGAGGTCGTACCCGTCGAGGCCGGTCACCTCGGCTACCGCCTCCTGCATCGCCACCTGAACTTCCGCAAGGGCCGGTATGGGCACCCACACCGGCAGGTCGTCGTCGAGCACGTGATCTTCGCGAACATAGGCGTGCGCCAATACATAGTCGCCCAGTTTCTGGCTGTTGCGCAGTCCGGCACAGTGGCCGAGCATCAGCCAGGAATGCGGCCGCAAGACCGCCACATGATCGGTGATCGTCTTGGCGTTGGACGGGCCGACGCCAATATTGATCATGGTGATCCCGCCATGGTCCTTCCTCTTCAGGTGATAGGCAGGCATCTGCGGCATGCGCGCCGGCTCCGTGTTGCCGCGGGGCGCGATGTCGCCGGCCATCATCACCATGTTTCCGGGCTCGACGAACGCCTCGTATCCGCCGCCGCCATCCGCCATCAGCGTCCGGGCGAAGGCGCAGAATTCCTCGACGTAGAACTGGTAGTTGGTGAACAGCACGAAATTCTGAAAATGCTCGGCCGCGGTGGCGGTGTAGTGCGACAACCGGGCCAGGGAATAGTCGATGCGTTGGGCCGTAAAAGCTGCCAGCGGCAGCGGATTGCCGTCCTCGGTTTCGTAGGTTCCGTTGACGATCATGTCGTCGGTGATGTTGAGGTCCGGTGCATCGAATATATCGCGCAGGGGCACGTCGATCGTGCCGGCGGCGGACGCCTCGACATTGATGTTGTCGCCTAGCGCGAAATGCAGCGGAATCGGCGTTTGTGATTCCCCGACGACCACCTCGACGTCGTGGTTCTTGATCAGCAGTCCGAGCTGTTCCTCCAGATAGCGCTTGAACAGCACCGGATGGGTAATCGTTGCCGCATAGGTGCCGGGCGATGGCACGTGGCCATAGGACAGCCGGCTGTCGACATGGGAGAAGCTGGATGTTGAGATGCGCACTTCCGGATAAAAGGCGCGATACCGCTTGTTGTCGACCGGTTCGCCGCCGCCGGTGGCCAGGAACCGGTCCCTCAGAAAGGTGGTATTGCGTTTGTAGATAGCCCGAAGCGCTTCGACCGCTTCAGCGGCATTGGAGAATGTCTCGTCGGGGATGCGCGGCGGGGTGATCGGTTTTGATTGTGCGTTTTTTTCGATTCGTGTGTCCATGCGCCACTATAGTCGAGCCAGTGTGTCATGAAAACGACCGTGGCGAAATTGCAGCGGCGTCCGACTGCCGCTCAACGGTTGCGCTGCAGGCTGACGAAGAGCACCAGTCCGGCGCCCTTCACGCCGGCGCCGGGGCCTTCAAGGCTGGCGGTAAAACCGGCAACCGGGCCGATGAACATGGTGCTGACCACGGCGATCCGCAGCATGGTTGACAGGAGCTGTGTGGTGTTGGCGATCATTGGTCTATCCCCACTCAGGGCTTCTTCGGTGTCAGGCAAAACGGGTTCTGGCCGGTGGCGCAGGGAATCGTCTGTCCGGCCACCCACGAGCGGTCGTGGCGACTTTCCTTGCCGACCACGTAGGCAACGCCGCCGCCGAACAGCGCGAAGATCAAACCGATCAGGATGAAGCGGCGTGTCAGAATTGCGATCATTGCCTTAGTCCTCTCGTCTCGGGCCCGCGGCCCGGGCTAAATCATGAGGGCACTATGGCGGAGCGGCACTGAACCGACGCTGAGAGGTGCGTTCAGCTGGCATTCAGCTTTATGAACGCTTTCTTATTGGGAAATCATCGGTGCGCGACGCTGCCGGCGGCGGAACGCCGTCGGATGCGTGCTGTCTTCAGGTGGGGAGGCTATCCGGCGCCGAACCGGCCGGTCGAAGCGCTTATTGCTTGGTCCATTTCTGCGAGCGGCAGAAAAGCCCGCCGAGGACGCAGCCGCTCATTTTCAAAACGGTGCCGGACAACGTCGCCTTGCCGTTATAGGTCTTGTCGTTGGCCGGGTCGGTGACCTTGCCCACATAGCGTTTGCCGTTGTTGGTCAGAGACCCGATCTGCTTTCCGGCGTGCTGGCCCGTCTTGAGGGTCACGCAGAAGCCGCTGCCACAGGGCGCGATCGCCGCGGTCTGTCCGCTCTGGGTCGTCCAGTTGCCGACGATCGGATCGGCGGCCAGCACCTGACCGGCGACCGCCGCCGCGGCGAACAACGCCAGCGAAATCTGTCTGATCATGGTCCTTCCCCTTTATTGACGTTCGAATTTCATCGGCCAATGCGGGTGCAAATGCAAGCCGATTTGTTGCCAGAGCGGACCTGGCCGGTGCGAGTGATTTCGGCTCAGAGCCTGCAAGAGAAAATTCGGCCTTGCGCGATCTTGGTTATCAGTTCCTTGAATTCGATGCCGTGCATTTTCATTAAATTCGAGCGGAAAAGCTGCAATCCGTGCGGTTTGCATATTTAACAAAAGTTCAAGTTTACCAATCATTTGAACTTTGTTTGCGGCAAATTAAGCATGCAATTTAACGGCGCCTTCAAGCCCCCCATGCACACTCGGGCCATCAACACGAACACCGGACAACCGGTCGCGAACAAGAGCTCTCGGGAGCTTTAACAGGGTACGAAACAAACGAGCGTAACGGGGACTGATGAGATGGCACGCTTTGAAATTCTTGACCAGCAGATGGCAACGCTCGGCGGTGATGCCGAGGCCGACATCTTTTGCGAAATGGGACTGATGTACGCAGCGGGACGGGACTGCCCGCTCGACTACGTCGCCGCCCACAAATGGCTGAACATTGCGGCCATCAAGGGGTCGGAACGGGCAGCGGAGCTTCGCGCCGACCTGGCACTGAGCATGAGCAAGGCCGATCTTGCCGCCGCGCTGCGCTCGGCACGCGAATGGATGACCATGCATTGACGGCGGGGCCGGCGTCCGGGTTTGGACCGGGCGCCCTGAGCCACCGATACCATAGGGCAGGGCGGTCGAACTCCGGCCTGTTTTCCACCCTCTCTGATTGAGCGCCTCCGGTAATTTGACTGGAGGTCAGAAAATGAAAATCAAGAGCCTTCTTCTCGGCTCAGCTGCGGCCATGGCCGTAGCCACCACTGGCGCTTCAGCAGCCGATGCGATCATCGCTGCCGAGCCGGAGCCCGTGGAATATGTACGCGTCTGTGACGCTTTCGGTTCGGGCTACTTCTACATTCCGGGCACCGAAACCTGCCTGAAGTTCAGCGGTTACGTCCGTTTCCGCGTCTTCGGTGGGAGTGACACCAGCACTCTCGGATATACGCCTGCGACTGTAACACCTGTTGTTGGAGGTCCGACCGTTCTGACACCGGCCTCATTCTCGCTCACGAACTCGGGCGGTGACAGCTACAGGACCCGGGTCCGCGGTCGTTTGACCCTTGACGCCAAGTCCGACACGGAACTCGGCGAACTGCACGCTCGGTTGCGGCTTCAGGCTGAAAACGATGGTACGCCGTCCTCTGACGCCGCGTTTTGCATGGACCAAGGCTATCTGCAGCTGGGCGGCCTGCTCGCCGGTTATACGGAATCGGCTTGGGTATACTCCACAAACGGTGGTGCTACCGGTTTCGGTGGTAAAGGCATCTATGACGGTCGTTACGGCTACCAGCAGCGCAACATGCTGCAGTACCAGTTCAATGGCGCCAACTTCTTCGCTGCGATCTCGGTGGAAGACGACGCCGATTCAACGAGCTGGACCCCGGATGTTGTAGGCCGTCTCGGTGGCGTCTTCGGCGGTGTCACAGTCTTCGGTGTTATTGCCTATGACCAGGACAACGGCCGCACAGATGCGGTTTGGCAGGCTCTCGGTGGGCCGGCTGGCGGAGCCGGATCCAGCGAGTGGGGCGCCAAGCTTGGCTTGAACGCCGATATCGGATCAGCCGGTAACCTGATTGTTCAGGGCTTTTACGCCTCGGGCAACACGGCCTACGGTGCTAACCTCAGCTTCGTTGGCCAGACCTGGACGCCTGAATGGTCCGTTCTCGCCTCCTACGGTCACGATCTGACGGCGACGGTAACTGCCTACATCAATGGCCAGTACTTCTCCGACTTTTACACGCCGACCAACGGAAGTTCCGGCATTGACGCCTGGAGCGCATCCGGTGGCTTCAAGTGGACGCCGGTCACAAACTTCCACGTTACGGCGGAAGCAATCTACACTGACGTAGACGTTTCGGCAGCTGTTGGCGGAGTAACTGTCGAAGACAGCTTCTGGGAGTTCGTCGTTCAGTTGCAGCGGGACTTCTAAGCAGTCCGATAAGTTGAAGTTTCAACTTGATAAATACTCGTTCGTTGCCCGGCAGCACTGCTGTCGGGCAACGGTCGTTTTGGGGAGCGTACAACACAAGAAGAATGTCGATCTGGACACACTCTGTGACGCCCTAGTGGCAAAAAAACAAGAGGTGCCAAGATCGGGGAGATGGAAGATACATGACACAAAATCTAATAATACTTTGGGAGCAATATGCTGATCTTTTGTGGGAGGACGGAAAGCACAAGGAAGCCTGCCGGGCTTATGTTGACGAAATTCACCGGTATATGCTCACCAGCGGACACCATTCGTTCGACAATCGTCTGCTGGATGGGCTAACCGTTCACTTTCGTCAAAACGGCAACCGCAACTCAACCATAAATCGAAAATTCGCAAGTCTTTCCAAGATCTTGCGGAAGCACTATCGGAATGGCGGACTGCACGCCATGCCCGATTTCAAGAAACTTCCGGAACGCAATGCACGTCTCCGTTTCCTGACCCATGAGGAAGAGGCACAGTTGTTGCGGAAGCTGGAAGCGGAAGATCGGCAATATGCCAGGCTTTCGTGTTTTCTGGTGGAAAGCGGCGCTCGCATTGGTGAGGCGTTGAAGCTCAACTGGTCCGATATCGATGCCGGTTACGTGACGTTTTGGGAAACCAAGTCCTATCGACCGCGAACGATTCCGCTGACGCAGAGGGCCGGTCGCATGTTGAAGGAAGTGCGAAAGGTTGGGGGCGGCCACAAGTCCGGGCCGTTTCACGACGTAGCCTACTCCAAGTTTCGCCGCGCTTGGAACACATCGAAAGAAAGAACCGAAATGCGCGACGATCCGCAAGTGGTACCGCATGTCCTGCGCCATACCTGCGCGTCGCGACTGGCGCAATCAGGCGTCGACATCAAGCGGATTCAGGAGTTCCTCGGTCACCGGACGTTGAGCATGACGCTTCGTTATGCCCACCTTTCGCCGAGACACCTGGACATCTGCGCCGATGCGCTGAACCGTTTCCATTCAACGGAACCGGCGGCGGCAATCGCCTGAGACCGGTATGTCGCTCAAAAGCACGCATCCCGGCCGGCTCGCGCCGGGATGCGTTTGTGTTTCGCTACGGATAGCTTGGCCGGCAGACCAGCGGGCGGGACGGTTGCGTGCTCAGGCACGCCTGCGGCCTCGCTCTGCGGGTGTGTCACTCTCAAGCTGGTCCAGGGCCTCCGCACAGACATCCAAATGCCTCGGCGACAAATGCGCGTATCGCAGCGTCATGCTCAGCGTGCGGTGACCGAGAAACTCCTGGATTCGCTTAATGTCGACGCCTGATTGCGCCAATCGCGAGGCGCAGGTATGGCGCAGAACATGCGGTACGACTTGCGGATCGTCGCGCATTTCGGTTCTCTGTTTTGCCGCGTTCCAGCTTTGTCGAAACTTGTGATAGGCCACTTGCCGAAATGGACCGGTCTTGCCCCCCGCGGTCTTGCGCTGCTGATCGATCGCCCGCAATGCACGCCGGCTCATCGGAATCGTTCGCGGCCGGTTCGACTTTGTCTCCCAGAAAGTAACGTAGCTCCCGTCGATATCGGACCAGTTGAGATGCAGAGCCTCGCCAATTCGAGCGCCGCTTTCAACCAGAAAACGGGCGAGTTGCACGTATTGGCGGTCTTCAGCTTCTACATTTTCGAACAATTGTGTTTCTTCTTCCCGTGTCAGAAAACGAATGCGTGCGTTGCGTTCCGGCAGTTTTCTGAACTCCGGAAGCGACGACAATCCACCGTTGCGATGATGCTTACGGAGTATTTTGGACAGACTGGCCAGTTTTCGATTGATCGTGGAATTGCGATTTCCCTTTCGACGAAAATGGATCGTCAGACTGTCAAGCAGTTCGTTGTTAAAGGTCCGTTGCCCACTCCTCACCATATAACGGTGGATTTCGTCCAGATATGCTCGGCAGGCCTCCTTGTGTTTTCCTTCCTCCCAAAGAAGGTCCGCATACTGAATCCACAGTTCCATAAGGTCTTGCGACATTGTATCAGCAGTCCATCACAACAATAAGTTGTCCAACTGAGAAAAAAAAAGACGCCCGACAAATGCATGCCAGGCGTCTACGATTATGAATTCAGCTTACGCTGAGGGAATTCGACTTAGAAGTCCCGCTGCAGCTGAAGCACGAACTGCCACCAGTCTTCTTCCAGAGCAGCGCCGCCAACACCGGCAAAGTAACCACCGGTATCAACGTTGTAGTAACGCGCGTCTGCCGTCACACTGAAGTTGGTGACCGGCGACCATTTAAGGCCACCCGACACGCTCCAAGCGTCGATACCCGTGCTTGCATTGGTAGCCGGGTTGTAGAAGTCGGAGAAGTACTGACCGTTGATGTAACCCGTCACGGTCGACGTGAAGTCGTGGCCGTAAGCCAGCAGGACCGACCATTCCGGCGTCCAGGTAGAACCCACATAGCCGAGGTTTGCACCGTAGGCCGTGCTACCCGAAGCGTAGAAACCTTGGGCGATGAAGTTGCCGGCAGAACCGATATCGGCATTCGCGCCGAGCTTGATGCCAAATTCATCGGCACCCGGAGCCCCGTTGTCTTGGTCGTAGGCAGCAACTGCGTAAACAGTTACGCCACCGAAGACACCGCCGATACGACCGACGATATCAGGAGTCCAGCTCGTGGCGTCGCCGTCGTCTTCAAGCGAGATGACTGCGAAGAAATTGGCGCCATTGAACTGGTACTGCAGCATGGTGCGCTGCTGGTAGCCGTAGTTACCGTCGTAGATGCCCTTACCACCGAAACCGGAAGCACCACCGTTCGTGGAGTATACCCAAGCCGATTCCGAGTAACCGGCAAACAGGCCGCCGAGCTGCAGGTAAGCCTGGTCGATTCCAACGGCAGCATCGCTCGAGGGAGCGGAGCTGGGGCTGTCGCCCTGGAAGCGGAGCCGTCCGTGCAGTTCGCCGAGTTCCGTGTCGGACTTGGCGTCGATGGTCAGACGACCGCGGTAGCTGGTCTCATAGCTGTCGCCACCAGAGTTGACGAAGATACCGGCGACTGGGTCCAAGGTACCGATCAGCCTGCTGGTCTGGCTCGAACCGAAGACACGCGTACGTACCAGGCCGCTGAACTTCAGGCAGGTTTCGGTGCCCGGAATGTAGAAGTAGCCCGAACCGAAAGCGTCACAGACGCGTACATATTCCACAGGCTCCGGCTCGGCAGCGATGATCGCATCGGCTGCTGAAGCGCCAGTGGTGGCTACGGCCATGGCCGCAGCTGAGCCGAGAAGAAGGCTCTTGATTTTCATTTTCTGACCTCCAGTCAATTTTAAAATGGGCTGAGCATTTGCAGCAGGGCAGCGTTCCCTGTCCCATCCCCAACTAAAGAAGACAAACGGCCATCCGTCCCTCTTCCGAATTCGAACATAACCAACGCGCCTTGGGACGCAACGATGATTCACCTGCGCATTGTGCGGCAAAGGGCCGATGCAGTGCCCCTGTTGCACAAAAGACACGATTCCGACCCTCAGGCTGCCCAAATCGTTTACAGCCGTTAAGAATCCGTCATGAAAAACAGGCCTAAACCTCAATTTTCAGATTGGAATCATCGGTATCTGAAATCGGCAACGGTCAATCCGTGTCACACCGATTCTTTTACGTTTCCCGAAGACAATCGGGCTCTCAGCAAACCGCTCGAACGGGACGAAGAGGCTTGGTGCCGTCAGATCGGCGCGTACCCAACCAGGGGGTATTTTGGGAGCCGACCGTCTAACATTCGGGGGAATGGCGGAGAGGAAGGGATTCGAACCCTCGAGACGGTTCCCCGTCTACTCCCTTAGCAGGGGAGCGCCTTCAGCCACTCGGCCACCTCTCCGGTCGTTCGGCCAAGATCATGTGCCTTGGCGAACGGTCCGTCGGGATCGAAGCCACCTCGCTGAGTGACAGATCCCAAGCGGCTCTACTAGACCAATTCAAAGCCTTTGCAAAGAACATTTGAGCGGAAAGTCCAACTCATGCGCGACAACGACCGAACGCGGGCGTCCGGTCACGCAATCCAGTCCGTTCGGGTCGCTCGATGCCGCCCCAGAGCAGCACGGCCGAACGGCTCGGCCGGTCTCCGTCACAGCGTTTCGGCGATTTCGCGGCTGAAGCGATTGTGCTCCTCCACCACCGAACCCATTTCAACAGTTGCTATCTCACCGTCCTCGACGACGACGCGTCCGTGAATCACGGTCGTCCTGGCATTCTGCGGTGCGCAGAAAAGGACCGCCGCTACGGGATCATGCAGCGCCCCTGCGTAGGCGATGGTGTTGAGGTCGAGCGTGAAGAAGTCGCAGCACTTGCCTGCCGCCAGTGCGCCGATGTCGTCGCGCCGCAGCACGCTCGCTCCGCCGAGCGTTGCCAGTTCCAGCGCCTGGCGGGCGGTCATCCACTCCTCGGCGCGCAGCGGATGCGACTGGGACAACAGAAAGTGCCGCCGCGGGCCGACGGGCGGCTGCAGGCCCATTTGCAGGCGCGACAACAACATTGCCTGTCGCGCCTCCAACAGCATGTTCGACGAATCGTTGCTGGCCGATCCGTCGACGCCGAGCCCGACCCGAACGCCGGCATCGAGATATTGCTTGATCGGTGCGATGCCAGAGGCCAGCCGCATATTGGAGCAGGGGCAATGGGCGGCGCCGCAGCCGCTTCGGGCGAAAGCAGCGATCTCCTGCTCGTCCACATGGATGGCGTGGGCAAACCACACGTCCTCGCCGAGCCAGCCGAGGCCTTCCATCCAGTCGACCGGCCGTTTGCCGAACCGTTCCAGCGTATAGCGCTCCTCGTCGAGTGTCTCGCACAGATGGGTGTGCAGCATGACCTTCTTGTCGCGGGCAAGTGCTGCCGATTCGCGCAGCAGGTCCTCGCTGACGGAAAACGGCGAGCACGGCGCCAGGACGATCTGCGTCATCGAACCCGGAGCAGCATCGTGGTAGCGGTCGATGACCCGCACGCTGTCGCGCAGGATCTCCTCTTCCTCTTCCACGCATTCGTCCGGGGGCAGGCCGCCGAGCGATTCCCCCAGCGACATGGAACCGCGGCTGGCATGAAAGCGGATGCCGAGATCGGCTGCCGCCTCGATCATGTAGTCGACCTTGTTGCCGCTGCGAAACAGGTAAGAATGATCGAACACCGTGGTGCAGCCCGAAAGGGCGAGTTCGGACAACCCGATCAGCGCACTCGTCCGCGAAGCTTCCGGATGGGTGCGTGCCCAGACCCGGTAGTGCGCGGTTAGCCAGGCGAACAGGTTGTTGTTTTGCGCCGCCGGCAGGTTGCGCGTGAGCGTCTGGTTCAGGTGGTGATGGGTGTTGACGAAACCCGGCAGAACGATCTGGCCTTGCGCGTCGATCACCCGGTCCGCAGTCTGCGGCAGCGAAGCGGAATCTCCGACCTGCTGGATCATGCCGTTTTCGGCAAACAAGCCTCCGCCCGGTATCTCGCGGCGGTCGCCATCCATCGTCACCAGCATGTCGGCGTTCTTGAGAAGCAGTGTGGTCATGTCCAGCCTGCCGTGAAAATTGGTGTCGCGCCGCCAGCTTAGCCACAGGCGAAGGGATATCCACTGCCGCTGTGGTGAAACAGTTTCATATCAGGCCGGTAACCGGGTCTTTTGTTCCGTTATTTGGAACTTTTCCAAATCGCTATCCGAGACACTGGCAATGGCTTTCGAAAGCGTTATTAGAAGCAAAAGTCCATTGGAGCACCGCCATGAGCAGCCGCGAACAAGACAAGAAACCAAAATTGCGCTCGCGCGCCTGGTTCGACAACCCGGACAATCCGGACATGACCGCGCTCTATCTGGAGCGCTATCTGAATTACGGCCTGACGCGTGAGGAACTGCAGTCGGGCAAGCCGATCATCGGCATCGCCCAGACGGGCTCGGATCTTTCGCCTTGCAACCGACCGCACCTGGAACTGGCGAAACGGGTTCGCGAAGGCATTCGCGAGGCGGGTGGAATTGCCATCGAGTTTCCCGTGCACCCGATCCAGGAGACCGGCAAGCGGCCGACCGCGTCGCTCGACCGCAATCTCGCCTATCTCGGCCTGGTCGAAGTGCTTTACGGCTATCCGCTTGACGGCGTCGTGCTGACCACCGGCTGCGACAAGACCACGCCTGCCTGCCTGATGGCGGCGGCGACCGTCGACCTGCCGGCCATTGTCCTGTCCGGCGGCCCGATGCTGAACGGCTGGTTCAACGGTCAGCGCAGCGGCTCCGGCACGGTCATCTGGAAAGCCCGCGAAATGCTGTCGGCCGGCGAGATCGACTACGAACAGTTCACCGAAATGGCGGCCGATTCGGCGCCTTCCGCCGGCTATTGCAACACCATGGGCACCGCGACGACGATGAACACGCTGGCCGAGGCGGTGGGCATGTCGCTGCCCGGCTGCGCCTCGATCCCAGCGCCCTACCGCGAGCGCGGCCAGATCGCCTATCGGACCGGCAAGCGCATTGTCGACATGGTGCGCGAGGACCTGAAGCCGTCGGACATCATGACCCGCCAGGCCTTTGAAAACGTGATCGCCGTCAATTCGGCCATCGGCGGCTCCACCAACGCGCCGATTCATTTCAATGCCATTGCCCGGCATGTCGGAGTCGAGCTCACCGTGGACGATTGGGAAACCGTCGGACTCGACATCCCGCTGATCGTCAACCTGCAACCGGCCGGCAAGTATCTCGGCGAGGATTTTCACCGGGCCGGCGGCGCGCCCGCGGTCATCTGCGAGCTGATGAAACACGGGCTGATTCACGAGGGCGCCATCACCGCCAACGGTCGCCCGATCGGCGACAATTGCCGCGACACACCGAGCGTCAATGCCGACGTCATCCGCGATTTCGACACGGCGCTGACTGGCAAGGCCGGGTTCAAGGTGATGCGCGGCAACCTGTTCGATTCGGCGATCATGAAGCTGAGCGTCATTTCCGACGATTTTCGCCAACGCTATTTGTCCGATTCCGCCGATCCGGACGCTTTCGAGGGCAGGGCGATCGTGTTCGACGGCCCCGAGGACTACCATCAACGCATCGACGACCCGGACCTGGCGATCGACGAGAACTGCCTGCTGTTCATGCGCGGCGCCGGGCCCATCGGCTATCCAGGTGCGGCCGAGGTGGTCAACATGAGAGCGCCCGATTATCTGATCAAACGGGGCATCACGGAATTGCCGTGCATCGGCGACGGACGCCAGTCGGGAACGTCAGGTTCGCCGTCGATTCTCAATGCCTCGCCGGAAGCTGCGGCGAATGGCGGCCTGGCGTTGCTCAGGACCGGCGACCAGGTGCGCATCGACCTCGCCAAGGGCCGGGCGGACATGCTGGTTGAAGAGGCCGAGCTTCAGGGGCGCAGGGAGGCGCTGGATGCCGCCGGCGGCTACGCCTATCCGGCCTCGCAAACGCCGTGGCAGGAATTGCAGCGCGCAGATGTCGACCAGCTTTCGGAAGGCATGGTTCTCAAGAAAGCGGTTAAATATCAGCGTATTGCAGCCAAGGGTTTGCCGCGAGACAACCACTGAAGGATAGTGCGGCGCTAGCGGTGATCGGCCGCCCGCACGAAGACGGCGATCTTGCGCGGCAGAGTGCCGAGATGCAGCGCCGGCGCATGTCCCTGGCCCTCCGCGACGACAACTTCCATGCGCGGGTGACGGAGCGCCATTTCCGCAACTGTCGCTTCCGAAAGCAGGGTCGAGTTCTCGCCGCGGATGGTCATCAGCGGGATGTTGCGCAGGCCGTCGAACTGTGGCCACAGCGTCGGTAACGGCACGCTCAGATCGATCTCCCTCAACGCGTCGACGATGGCCGGATCGAAATTGGCGACCAGCTTGCCGTTCTTTTCGACAAACATGGGCCGCACATACTCCATCCAGTCTTCCTCGCTTAGAGCGCTGAACGCTTTCTTCTGGATTTCCCGCAGACGTCGGGCTGCTTCTTCCAGGCTGGCGGGTGCCGCCAAGCGCTCCTGGTAGGCCATGATCTGCGCCAGGCCGGCGCCGTCGACGACCGGGCCGGCATCGTTGAGGATGGCGCCGGCAAGCATGCCCGGCCGCATGGCAGCCAGCGCATGGATGAGCAAGGCTCCGCGGGACGTTCCGATGAAGACCGCGTGCTTGATGCCGAGCGCGGCACAGCCGGAAAGCACATCGTCGGCTTCGACCTGCAACACGTAATTGGCCTTGTCGCTGTCCCATTCCGACCGGCCGCGGCCGCGACTGTCGAAACAGACGATGCGCCGGCCCGTGGGACTGCGCGTCAGTTCGAGGGCCAGCCGGTGGAAGTCGGCGCTGTTGCGCGTCAGACCGGGAAGGCAGACAACCGGAATTGCCGTTGGGTCGGCCACCGGTCCACCATAGACGCGGGCATAGAGCTTGAGACCGTCGCCGGCTGAAAAAAAGACATCGCGGTACTCCGTTTCCGGAGTATCGGCAGATTCGGATGACATGGCTGACCCGTCCTGGACCGTCTGACGTTACTCAGCGACGTCCATAACGCAAATCGGCGACGATATCAGCCTTTTGTCCCAGCCTGACCTTGTAGACCTGGTAATTCTCCATCACCCGCTGCACGTAGTTTCGCGTTTCGGTGAACGGAATGCGTTCGACCCAGTCGACGACGGTGTCGATCGGCTTGCCGCGCGGATCGCCGTATTTCTGCAGCCACTCCTTGGCGCGGCCGGGCCCGGCATTGTAGGCCACGAACGTCAGAATGTAGGAGCCGTTGAAATCGGCGATGTGCTCGCCGAGATAGTGCGCGCCCAGCGTCGCGTTGTAGCCGGCGTCGCGGGTCAGCTTCGACTTGGAGTAGGCGATGCCGTGCTTGCGGGCCACCAGCTTGGCGGTTCCCGGCAGCAATTGCAGAAGACCGCGGGCGTTGGCTTTCGAGATCGCGGCCTTGTCGAAGGCGCTTTCCTGACGTGCGATGGCGTAGGCGAGCGCCTTGCCGGACCCCGAAATATTGGCATTCGACGGGATGACGCCGACCGGGAAGGCGAGGGCGGCAACATCAAGGCCACGGCCGAAGGCGATTTTGCCCACCTGCAGGGAGAGACGGTGATTGCCCTGTTTCTCAGCCATAGCCGCAAGAATGGCTAGTTCGCCGGGGCTGGTCAGTTCGCGGGCCAGCCCGATATAGAGCGCCGTTGCGCGGCGGCCGTGACCGACTTCGTTGAGACGGTGGATGGCCCGCACCGCCTCGCGTGAGGCGAACGCCTGGCGCTCCTTCTGCGTCGGCGAGGGATAGCGCACGTCAAGGCCGCGACGTTTGAGCCGGGCTGCGGCCAGCTGACCGTAGTAGGTGGCCGAATAGCCCGCAGCCTTGGCGAAATAGTCCGAAGCCTTGCCGGCGCCGCCGGCCTCGGCTGCGCGGCCCAGCCAATAATAGGCTCTGGAGATCGACAGCGGGCGCGTGGCAGTGTCCAGAACCCGCTGGAAATGCCGCGAGGCGGCCTTGCCGTCGTTGAAGCCGCGCAAGGCGAACCATCCGGCGTGCCATTCCGCCTCGATCACGTCGGTCGGCCTTGTCGCCACGTGATAGGCGGCGACCTTGTAAGCCAGCGCCATGTCGCCCTGTTCGGCCAGGGCCCGCGATACGATGCGCTGCTCGACCCACCATTCGCGGGTGTTGATCAGCGCATCGGCGTCGCGCGGAGCCTTGAGCAGCAGGTCGGCGGCCGACTTGTACTTCTTGTTGCGGCGAAAATGTTCGATTCGCGCAAACAGGTAGCTCGGATCGTCATGCCAGGTTGGATGGACGGCCTTGATCAGCGCCGATGCGTTCTTGCTTTTTCGAATAACCGCGGCGCGCGCCTTGTAGAGCGACTGGGCATTAGCCAGATCGTCCAGCCGTCCGGCCTGCGTGATGCGATCGCGGTAAAGCAGCATGTTCATGCGCCGTCTGTGGTCGGCCCGCGTCAGCAGCTTGGAGAATTCCTTGAGGATCTGGCTTTCGGTTTTCTTGTCCAGCGCATCGCGGCGCCACACTTCGGCGATGACCTTGGCGGCACGCTTCTTGTTTCCGCTGGCGACCAGGGCCCGGGTCAGGGCGATCGCGCCCTGGGCGGTTTCCGGCCGGGTGTCGCCGAAAGCAGCGATGATCTGCTGCGGCGACGGGTTTTCCCGATAGAGCGCGCGTTCCGAATGGCGACGCAAGGCGGAGAGGCCGGGCCAGCCCTTGAGCGAGTGCGCGGCCGTTGCGATTTCCACCGACGGGACGCCTCTGGCCCCCGACACGGCGATGGCCCAGGTCAGGATGTGCTGGTCGAGCGCGCTTTTCGACATGCCGTTGCGGATTGCCCGGGCGCGCTCGGCGTCGCCGTCGGACAGTGCGTCGAGCCCGCTCTTGAGGCTGCCCGAAATGGCTGCGGGATTGTTCGGCTTGCGGATGGAACCGGTGGTTTCGCGGGAGGTGGCCTGCGCCAGCTGCATCCCTGTATCCGGCCGCGCCGTCGGGTGCGGAACGCCCGAATTCGGCGCAACGAATCCGCTGTTCGTCGAAACGAGCAACGTCGCGGTGGCGAGGAGCGTCGTAAGCGAGGATCTCAACATCGAACCATTATCTCAAAAATTGGGGCGTAAGTCTGACCGCCGAACTGGCGGAAACCCATGCACATCGACTGACAGAGTGGCAAAGAGGGATGAAAAGAGAGTTAAGCAATGGTTAGGAGCCGTTGCTGACCTGCGCGCGTTTCGAATCGCTGCCATGTGGTCGCGATATGGCATTTGAGTGCTTGCGGCCTCAAACGCCTGAGACTATGTTGCAGCGCTTCCGCAAGGCCGATACTGCCGGGGAGGGAAACGGCGCGCGCGCCAGGCTTATCAGGAGTTGGAATGTTCAAAGGGTCTTTTCCGGCGTTGGTGACGCCGTTCGATGAATCCGGGGCGCTGGACGAAGTCGCCTTCGGGGCGTTTGTCGAATGGCAGATTTCGGAAGGCAGCCACGGTCTCGTGCCCGTCGGCACCACCGGCGAATCCCCTACGCTCTCCCATGACGAGCACAAGCGGGTCGTCGAACTGTGCGTCGAGAAGGCCGACAAGCGGGTACCGGTTATCGCCGGAGCCGGCTCCAACAATACGGCCGAAGCGATAGACCTCGCCCAGCATGCCGAGCAGGCCGGCGCCGACGCGGTGCTGGTGGTCACGCCCTACTACAACAAGCCGAACCAGCGCGGCCTCTACACGCATTTCGCCAGCATCGCCGAGGCGATTTCGCTGCCGATTTTCATCTACAACATCCCTGGCCGCTCGATCATCGACATGGAAGTCGAGACCATGGCGAAACTGGCCGCCGATTTCGACAACATCGTCGGCACCAAGGACGCGACCGCCAAGATGGACCGCGTCTCCGAGCAACGTGCAGCCTGCGGCGAGGGGTTCATCCAGCTTTCGGGTGAGGATGCCACGGCGCTCGGCTTCAACGCCCATGGCGGCGTCGGCTGTATTTCCGTCACGGCCAATGTTGCGCCGCGCCTGTGCGCGGCGTTCCAGGAAGCGACGCTGGCGGGCGACTTTGCCAGTGCACTGGAACATCAGGACCGGCTGATTCCGTTGCACAAGGCGCTGTTCATCGAACCCAATCCAGGCGGCACCAAATATGCGCTGAGCCGGCTCGGTCACATGCGCGAAACCCAGCGCTCGCCGCTGGTCGCCATCGAGGAGTCCACCCGCGAAGCCGTCGATTCGGCCCTGCGCCATGCCGGTCTTCTGAATTGAGCCCGAACCGACAATGGCAAAAGGCGGCGCAAAGCCTCAGCGACGCAGCGTAGCGGAAAATCGCAAGGCTCGGTTCAACTACGAAATCATCGATACCTTTGAAGCGGGACTGGTGCTGACCGGTACCGAGGTCAAGTCGCTGCGCGGGGGCAAAGCGAACATCGCCGAATCCTATGCCACCGAGGAGGGGGGCGAGATCTGGCTGATCAACTCCTACCTCCCGGAATACCTGCAGGCCAATCGCTTCAACCACGAGACGCGGCGGCGGCGCAAGCTGCTCCTCAACAAGAAAGAGGTGCGCAAGCTGATCGGTGCCGTGCAGCGCGAGGGCATGTCCCTGGTGCCGCTGCGGATCTATTTCAACGACCGAGGACGCGCGAAACTGGAACTGGCGCTGGCCAAGGGCAAGAAGCTGCACGACAAGCGCGAGACGGAAAAGAAGCGCGACTGGGATCGCCAGAAGGCGCGGCTGATGCGCGAAAAGGGCTGACCGGTCAGAGGGCCGCGGGTGTTCGGCTGTTCTTCAAATACTCCGAGACCTGGCGGAACACATCGACGAACATCGATTCGGTGAGGCGGCCGGTGTTGGTGTTGTAGCGCGAGCAGTGGTAGCTCGAAAAAACCGCGTACCCGTCGACATCGCTGTAGCCGTTGTGCCGGAATGGATGAGCGGCAACCCTTGCGCCGAGCGTCCGGATGGTCGAATCGTGCGAGATCTTGCCCAGCGTCACGATCGCCTGGAGCCGGTCCATCCGCCCAATCGTTGCCGAAAGAAAACGGCGGCAAGTGTTGATCTCGGCGGCCACCGGCTTGTTTTCGGGCGGCACGCATCGCACCGCGTTGGTGATGGCGGTCTCCACCAGCCGAACACCATCGTCGGGGCGCGCGTCGAACTGTCCTTCCGACAGGCCGAAACGGCGCAAGGTGCCGTAAAGCAGGTCGCCCGCGAAGTCGCCGGTGAACGGACGGCCGGTGCGATTGGCGCCGCGCAAGCCGGGCGCCAGCCCGACGATCAGCAGGCGCACCGCCGACGGTCCCTCCTCGGGCAGGAAGGTTTCGACAGGGCCGTTGTGCCAGTCATGATGAAGCCGCCGCTGCTCGGCGATGAAGCCGTGCAGCCGCGGGCAAAGTTCGCAGTCGTGGGATGGATCGATTGGCTCGGTCATGATCGACCGGCATAGCGCAATCGATCACTCTTGAAAATCGTATTCCTGTTCCGAATCCGCAGGCATCGACCGGGCAGGCCGGTCGGCATCGGTGCGGCCGATCTCGCTCTTCAGGGACGCCAGATCCATGAAGTTGTCCGCCTGGCGCCGCAGACAGTCGGCAATCATCGACGGCTGGGTCGACACGGTCGACACGATGGACACTTTCTTGCCGCGCCTCTGCAATGCCGCAACCAGACCGGCGAAATCGCCGTCGCCGGAGAAGATCACCAGATGGTCGGCCGTGTCGGCCTGCTCCATGGCATCGACCGCCAGTTCGATATCCATGTTGCCCTTGATCTTGCGCCGGCCGCCGGCATCGGTGAATTCCTTGGCCGGTTTGGTGACCACCCGGTATCCGTTGTAGTCGAGCCAGTCGATCAGCGGCCGGATGGACGAATACTCCTGATCCTCGACCAGCGCCGTGTAGTAATAGGCTCGCAGCAGGTAGCCACGACCCTTGAAGTACTTCAGCAACTTGCGGTAGTCGATATCGAATCCGAGGTTCTTGGACGTTGCATAGAGGTTGGCCCCGTCTATGAACAGTGCGATTTTCTCGCGTGGATCAAACATTTTGCCCCCAAAAAGTTATGGAATCCGCGATTAGTTAATGGGGTGCAGCGATTTGGCGCCGTTGAAAATCGTAGGTGACGAAAAAGAAACTCACACTCGATTTGTATTCGTCAAAATGCCACCCGGTTTTGCGTGCCGATAAAGGCATCCAGCAAAGTAGTTCATTTTTGAAGAAATTCAACTGTGCTGGCATGGTTGGGTCGTCGATTGAGGCGGTTTTCCCGCGACAAAACGCCGTTGGAGGAACATTGATCGGGCGATCACATCAAAACTGGTTCGGCTTGGTAGCTGAATGGTGATTCGGGTTCAGGCCGGCCTTTCGCCCCGTTTTTGCGTATTATGCTTGAAAAAAAACTCAGGAAGCGCTATCGCGAGCGCAATTTCAACCGATCCCGTATTACAAAGGACAGGCTATGGCCCGTGTCACTGTCGAGGATTGCATCGACAAGGTCGACAATCGTTTTGATCTCGTATTGCTGGCGAGCCACCGTGCCCGCCAGGTTTCCCAGGGTGCCATGATCACCGTTGATCGTGACAACGACAAAAACCCGGTGGTTGCCTTGCGCGAGATTGCCGACGAAACGCTGTCGCCCGGCGATCTCAAGGAAGACCTCATCCACTCGCTGCAGAAACATGTCGAGGTCGATGAGCCGGAACCCGATCCCGCATCGCTGCTGGAAACCGAACAGGTACAGGAAACCACCATCGAGCTGACTGCCGATCCGCTGCCCGCGGAAGGCGAGGCTGTGTCGTTCGACCGCATGTCGGAAGACGAATTGCTGGCCGGTATCGAGGGTCTGGTTCCGCCGGAAAAAAGCGACGATTACTAGACCGCTTGCAGGTTTGTTTCAAAAGCGCGCCGGACCGCAGCGTCCGGCGCGCTTTTTTGTTTTGACGCGGGGACTTGAAAGACGGGATAATGGCGAGCCGCCAATGCAGCCGAACGGAGTAGACAGCGTATGATGCGTCAGTACGAGCTCGTCGAGCACGTGCAAAAATACAAGCCGGATCTCAACGAATCCCTTCTCAACAAGGCCTATGTCTATGCCATGCAGAAGCATGGCAAGCAGAAGCGGGCCAATGGCGATCCGTACATATCGCATCCCCTCGAAGTGGCCGCCATTCTGACCGACATGCGCCTGGACGAGGCGACGATTGCCGTCGCGCTGCTCCACGACACGATCGAGGACACCACGGCGACGCGCGGCGAGATCGACGAGCTGTTCGGTGAGGAAATCGGCGAGTTGGTCGAGGGTCTGACCAAGCTGAAGAAGCTCGACCTGGTATCCAAGCGCGCCAAGCAGGCGGAAAATCTGCGCAAGCTGCTGCTGGCGATTTCCGACGACGTCCGGGTGCTGCTGGTCAAGCTGGCGGACCGCCTGCACAACATGCGCACCCTGGAATGGGTGCCGCCGGAGAAGCGCGCCCGCATCGCCGAAGAAACGATGGAGATCTACGCGCCGCTCGCCGGGCGCATGGGCATGCAGGACATGCGCGAGGAACTGGAGGAACTGTCGTTTCGCCACATCAACGCCGAGGCCTATGAAACCGTCACCAAGAGACTGCAGGAACTGTCGGAGAAAAACCGCGGCCTGATCCGCAAGATCGAAACGGAGCTCGCCGACCTCTTCGAGGAGCACGGCCTGAAGGCAACCGTGACCGGACGCCAGAAGAAGACCTATTCGGTGTTCCGCAAGATGCAATCGAAATCGCTGTCGTTCGAGCAACTGTCCGACATCTTCGGGTTCCGGGTGATTGTGGACAGCGTTGGCGACTGTTACCGGGCGCTTGGTATTGTCCATACGCGATGGTCGGTGGTCCCCGGTCGGTTCAAGGATTACATTTCGACGCCGAAGCAGAACGACTACCGGTCGATTCACACGACGATCATCGGACCTTCGCGGCAGCGTGTCGAAACCCAGATCCGCACGGCGCGCATGCATGAAATTGCCGAATATGGCGTTGCCGCGCACGCGATCTACAAGGACGCGAACGGCGCCGAAAAGGCGAGCTTGCCACAGGACTCCAATGCTTATTCGTGGCTGCGACGCACCATCGAGCAACTCTCCGTCGGCGACAATCCGGAAGAGTTCCTGGAACACACCAAGCTGGAGCTGTTCCATGACCAGGTCTTCTGTTTCACACCGAAGGGGCAGTTGATCGCGCTGCCGCGCGGCGCCACCCCGATCGACTTCGCCTACGCGGTGCATACCGATATCGGCGACACTTGCGTCGGCGCCAAGATCAACGGCCGCATCATGCCGTTGGTCACCCAGCTCAACAATGGCGACGAGGTCGAGATCATTCGCTCAGGCGTTCAGGTTCCGCCGGCGGCCTGGGAAGAAATCGTGGTCACCGGCAAGGCCCGCGCCGCCATCCGGCGAGCCACCCGGGCCGCCGTCCGCAAGCAATACTCGGGTCTCGGTTACCGTATTCTCGAGCGGACTTTCGCCCGTGCCGGCAAGAGCTTTTCCCGCGATGAACTGAAGCCGGTCCTGCACCGGCTCGGCTTTCGTGACGTCGAGGATGCGATTGCGGCCGTCGGTCGCGGCGAGCTGGCGTCGAAGGACGTGATGACGGCGATGTATCCGGACCACACGCCGGAGCGCAGCACTGTGAAGAAGTCGGCCGCGGACGAGGGCTGGTTCAACCTGCGAAGCGCCGCCGGCATGATCTTCCGCGTGCCCGGTCGCAGACGCGGCAAGAAGCGCAGCCTGAAGGACGCGCTGCCGATTCGCGGTGCCGGTAACGATCTCCCGGTGTCCTTCGATGCTGCGGGCGCCGTGCCGGGCGACCGCATCGTCGGCATCATGGAACCCGGTAAGGGAATCACCATCTACCCGATCCAGTCGCCCATGCTCACTCAGTACGACGACCAGCCGGAGCGGTGGATCGATGTGCGGTGGGATATCGACGAATCCGGCGACCAGCGATTCCATGCCAAGATCTCGCTGAACGCCATCAACGAGCCGGGAACCCTCGCCGAGGTTGCCCAGACCATCGCCACCAGCGACACCAACATCCAGAATCTCTCGATGGTGCGCGTCGCCGATGACTTCACGGAAATGGTCATCGACTTGGAAGTTTGGGATCTCAAGCAGCTCAACAAGCTGGTCAGCGCGCTGCGCCGATTGTCCTGCATCAGCACGGTGACCCGCCTCTACGAGTGACCCTCTGAAAATTTAGCGACGATTGCCGTTTGCCTGCTTGTTCGCAGCGACCCGCTTCGATATTCAATTTTGCGGGATCGCCAAGCATTCCTTAAACACATTGCGCTATAGTGTGGCTCGTTTGAATTCGTAGGACTATCTGGAACAAGGAATGCTGTTTCGCCGTCGCAAACCCGCAGGTATCTGGGAGAGAGCCCGTGTCTTCCTGTGGCCGCGACGATCGTTTTCCCGTTCCTTCCAGTATTTCGGCAAGCGCATCCTGCGTCTCTCGGCCACGCCGCATGCGATCGCCGCCGGAGTGGCGGCCGGCGTCATCGCTTCCTGGTCGCCGTTCATCGGGTTCCATTTCATCATTGCAGCGGCACTGGCGCTGTTGTTCGCCGGAAACATGATCGCGTCGGCGCTCGGAACGGCGTTCGGCAATCCGCTCACCTTTCCGTTCATCTGGACGGCAAGCTACAAGCTGGGCAAGCATATCCTGGTCGACGACTTCCACGGCAAGGTTCCCGGCATCCACCTCGGCCGCATGTTCAGGGAGCTCGATTTTCATCAGCTCTGGGAACCGGTGATCAAGCCGATGCTGGTCGGCTGTCTGCCCTTCGCCGCGGCTTTCGGCATCGGCTTCTACATTCTGACCTATGTCAGCGTCGCGACGTTTCAGAATCGCCGGCGGCGCCGGCTGACCGAGCGCCGGCTTGGGCGGGACCTGTCGAGCCGGCAAACGGTGTGACCCGCTGGAGCGCCTGATGATTGTCGGAATTGGCAGCGATCTGATCGACATCCGCAGGATCGAAAAGTCTCTGGAGCGGTTCGGCGATCGATTCACCCACCGGTGCTTTACCGAGATTGAGCGGCAGAAGTCCGATCGCCGCAAGCTCCGGGCCGCCTCCTACGCCAAACGCTTCGCCGCCAAGGAAGCCTGTTCCAAGGCGCTCGGCACCGGGCTTTCCAAGGGCGTCTTCTGGCGCGACATGGGCGTGGTCAATCTGCCCGGCGGCAAGCCGACGATGCAACTGACCGGCGGTGCGTCGGCGCGGCTGGAGACGCTGATGCCCGACGGGCACGGTCCGTCCATCCATCTGACGATAACCGACGATTTTCCGATGGCGCAGGCCTTCGTCATCATCGAGGCTCTGCCGCTGTCCAGTCTGTGATCGCGGGTCCATTTACTTTGCCAGTCCTTGGCACTAGTAAGCTGGGCTGACCGAACCATCCGCAAAGGGTTAGCAACGCGTGTCCGAAACCGTCGAAAAGAAAAAGCAGTCAGGCTTTGGTGAAACCCTCAAGGTCATCGTCCAGGCGCTGCTGCTGGCCCTGGTGATCCGCAGCTTCCTGTTCCAGCCGTTTTCAATCCCCTCCGGCTCCATGATGCCGACCCTGCTGGTCGGCGACTATCTGTTCGTTTCGAAGTTCGCTTACGGTTACTCCCGTTACTCGCTGCCGTTTTCGCCGGATCTGTTTTCGGGACGAATCTGGAGCGGCGACCCGAAGCGGGGCGACATTGCCGTGTTTCGACTGCCGCGTGATGCCAAGGTCGACTACATCAAGCGGGTCATCGGTCTTCCAGGCGACCGGATCCAGATGATCAACGGCGTGCTCCACATCAATGGAGAGCCGGTCAAGCGCGAACGCAACGGCACCTTTCAGACGCACGACGAAAGGAACGGGCTGGTCGAGGCGGCAATTTATCGCGAGACGCTTCCAAACGGCGTGACCTACGACACGCTTGACCTCGATCCCAATTCCAGCAGCGACAACACGCGCGAGTTTCTGGTGCCCGAAGGGCACTACTTCATGATGGGTGACAACCGGGACAATTCGGCCGACAGCCGTACGATCGTCGGCTTCGTGCCTCTGGAGAACTTCGTCGGTCGCGCCGAGATGATCTTCTTCTCGATCGGCGGCGGCTCCTCGCCGCTGGAAATCTGGAAATGGCCGACCGAGATGCGGGTCGGACGTCTGTTCGAGCTGACCGAATGAACCTACCCGGTGCATGGACGGAAGCCGATCACGCCCGGCTTGCCGAGCTCATCGGACACCGGTTCAAAGACAGCAAACGGCTGGAACGGGCTCTAACCCACTCCAGCGCCAGATCGGGCGGAAAAGGCAATTACGAACGGCTCGAATTTCTCGGCGACCGGGTGCTCGGGCTTGTGGTTGCGGAACTGCTGTTCTCGATGTTTCCGACCGCCAAGGAGGGCGACCTGTCGGTTCGCCTGAACCAACTCGTGAGTGCCGAGACCTGCGCCGCCGTAGCAGACGAACTGGAGCTGCACCGCTTCATCCGCACCGGCTCCGACATCAAGAACCTGACCGGCAAACGCATGGCCAGCGTCCGCGCCGACGTGATGGAATCGCTGATTGCCGCGCTCTATCTCGACGCCGGACTGGAGGCGGCCCGCGCCTTCGTGTTGAAGAACTGGGAAAAGCGCGCGCACGCCTCGGCAACGTCGCGCCGCGATGCCAAGACGGAACTGCAGGAATGGGCGCACAGCCGCACCGGCGAAGCGCCGACCTACGCCATCGTCGACCGGACCGGCCCGGACCACGATCCACTGTTCAAGGTGCGGGCCCAGGTCGCCGGCCTGGAACCGGCGGTCGGCTCGGGCCGGTCGCGACGGGCCGCCGAGCAGGACGCGGCGACCCGGGTGCTGGAACGCGAAGGCGTCTGGACACAGCCATGAGCGACGACGATCGAGACAACGAACAGGGCACGGAAGGTCCGCCGCAGGAGGAGACGCGATCCGGTTTCGTGGCCCTGATCGGCGCGCCCAACGCCGGCAAATCCACCCTGGTCAACCGGTTCGTCGGGGCCAAGGTCTCGATCGTCAGCCACAAGGTCCAGACCACCCGTTCGCTGGTGCGCGGAATTGCCATTCACAAAGATGCCCAGATCGTTTTCGTCGACACGCCCGGCATTTTCCGGCCGCGCCGCCGACTGGACCGGGCCATGGTGACGTCCGCTTGGGGCGGCGCTCACGACGCCGACATCATCTTCTTTCTGGTCGATGCCGAGCGCGGCCTGGCCGGCGACGCGGAAAAGATCCTTCAGGGCCTGGGCGAAGTGAAACAGCCCAAGGTGCTGATCATCAACAAGATCGACCGGGTGCCGCCGGAAAAACTCCTTGCACTGGCGGCAGCCGCCGCGGAGCACGTCTCTTTCGATCGCACATTCATGATTTCGGCGCTCAAGGGCTCCGGTTGCGACGACGTGCTCGACTATCTGGCCGAAACCCTGCCGACCGGACCCTGGTACTATCCGGAGGATCAGATCTCGGACCTGCCGATGCGTCAGCTGGCGGCGGAAATCACCCGCGAGAAACTCTATGCGCGCCTGCACCAGGAACTGCCCTACGCGTCCCATGTGGAGACAGAGAAGTGGGAGGAGCGCAAGGACGGCAGCGTGCGCATCGAGCAGGTGATCTTCGTCGAGCGCGAAAGCCAGAAAAAAATCGTCCTTGGCAAGGGCGGCGAAACCGTCAAGCAGATCAGCCAGAATGCGCGCCGGGAACTGGCCGACATCCTTGGCCAGAAAGTACACCTGTTCCTGTTCGTCAAGGTGCGCGACTGGGGCGACGACCCGGAGCGCTATCGCGAAATCGGGCTTGAATTTCCGTCCTGAGCGGCACAGTCTGACCCCATGCAATGGCTGGATGAAGGGATCGTTCTGGGCGTCAAGCGCCATGGCGAAAGCAGCGTCATTGCCGAGGTGATGACCCGCGAACACGGGCGCCATCTGGGCCTGGTCCGCGGCGGCCGTTCGCGCCGCATGCAGCCCGTTCTGCAGCCTGGAAACGGCGTCTCGGTCACCTGGCGGGCGCGCCTCGATCAGCACCTCGGCAATTTCCAGATAGAGCCGCTGGAACTGCGGGCGGCCCGGTTAATGGAGACGGCGACCGCGGTCTACGGCGTTCAGGCCATGGGAGCGCTGCTGCGCCTGTTGCCGGAGCGCGATCCCCACCCGCATCTCTACGAGGCGATGGGCATCATCCTTGCTCATTTGCACGAGCCGCAGGACGCCGGAGAACTGTTTGTGCGTTTCGAGATCGCGGTGCTCGACGACCTCGGTTTCGGGCTTGATCTCACGCGCTGTGCCGCCACCGGCGCCACCGATCGGCTGAGCTACGTTTCGCCGAAAACCGGTCGCGCCGTCAGTGGCGAGGCGGGTGCTCCCTGGCAGGACAAGCTGCTTGCGCTTCCGCCGTTTCTGACGGATGGGAGCCGGCAGGCGGCAGACTGCAGCAGTCTTTCCGATGCCTTCGACCTGACGGGCTATTTTCTGATGCGCCATGTCTACGAACCGCGGGGGATCGACATGCCGGAAGCGCGCAACGGCTTCATCCAGGCCGCTTTGAAGGCGATGGGCGGCGACGGGATTGCCGGAAATGCAGATTGAATGGCGGGCCTGATCCTTTCCATCGGCCAAAGCGCTTCCTACATGAGAGGAAGGGCAAACATCGATTGAGCTGATTGCAAGCGTATAATGTTCTTCAGCCCATGATGTGCTGAATTGAGGACGCCATGGACGCGGAAAGTCCGTCGCAAAACGCGGACCCGGATGAACAGCAGGTTGTTGCGGTGCTCGAGCACCTGACGGGCCCCTGCCGCGATACCGTGACCTGGCTGTCGAAGCCGTCCGCCAATCTGTGGCTCAGCCGCAAGGGTTTCATTCATCTCTACACGGCGGAAGCCGGGCAGTCAGAGGGCGATCCGGTGGCCCGCCTCCGCCAGGCCGAAAACAGCTACGTCATCGAGGCGATGGAGGGGCGTCCCCTCTGGGTCAACGGCCAGCGGGTGAGTTCGCGGCTTCTGGCCAACCACGACACGGTCGAATTTGGCGAAAACGGGCCGATGTCGCGCTACTATCTCTACGACAGCAGTCACCGTGTGCATGAGGGCATCGGCGACATCTTCAGCGATTCGGCGGCCTATTTCCGCAGCAGTCGCCGTCCGGTCGTCGAGCGCTTCACCGGCTCGTCCGCCCAGATGGTGCGTCGGCTGGTGGGCCGGACGACCATTCCGTTTCGGATCGGCGTGATCATTGCGCTGATTGTGCTCGGCGGGATTGCCTATCAGCAAAGCCGCCTCAATGCGCTGTTGCAACAGCAGATCGCCAGCGGGGTCGCGGAGCTCGAAAACTTCTCGCGGACGCTGGCGCGATCCCGCGAAGAGGCGCTGACCCAACAGGATCTGGAAGCGCTCAGTCAGGAATTGCAGGGCCAGATCGCCACGGCGGATGAACGCATCGCCGAAATCGAGCGCCGTTCGGGAGCCAGCGAGAACGTCATCGCCCAATCCGTGGCGTCGATCCCGTTCCTGCAGGGCGCCTACGGATTCCGCGAAAAGGACAGCGAACGCATGCTGCGTCATGTGCTGGACGATTCCGGTGCTCCGCTGATCCTGCCGAATGGGCTGCCGTCGCTGTCAATCGACGGCACGGGCCCGGTGGCCGAGCGCCAGTTCACCGGCACCGGGTTTGCAATCGGCGAAGAGGGACTTCTCGTAACCAACAGGCATGTCGGCGAACCCTGGGCCTTCGACGCCAACGTCAAGGCGCTGGTCGCCAAGGGGCTGGAACCGGTGATGACACGCTTCATTGCCTATTTTCCCGGACGTCCGGAGGGGTTGCCGGTCGAGCTCATCGGCGCCAGCGGCGAGGCCGACATTGCCCTGCTGCGCTACACCGGAACGAATGCCCCGCCAGGGTTGGGCCTTGCTGATCAGGCACCGGATCCTGGCGAGGAGGTAATCGTCATGGGATACCCGACCGGCCTGCGATCGATGCTCGCCCAGGCCGGAGAGAGTTTTGTGGAAGAGCTGCGTCAGACCGGCGACGTCGGGTTCTGGAGCGTCGCCGCCCGGTTGTCGGCGGCCGAACGTATTGTTCCCCTGGCAAGCCGTGGAATCGTTGCGCAGGCGACCGAAGAGACCATCGTTTTCGACGCCGATACGACCCATGGCGGCAGTGGCGGGCCGGTTTTGAACACGGACGGTGTCGTGGTCGCGGTGACGGCCGCGATCCTGCCGGAGTATGGCGGATCCAATCTGGGCGTGCCGGTGGAGAAAGTCCGCCAGCTGCTCGAGGAAGTGCCGACCGACGCGATGTGAAAGCCGAGCGCTAGAGCGAAGGCCGATTAGATTGGATCATTTGACCGCGGCGATTTTGGTCGCCGGCTAGGCGGGTTGCGCGCCGTGGTGCCACCCCACCACAAGTGCAAGCCAACGACGCCAGGGGCCAAAAGCGCCTGGCCCGAAGGGTGGCTGCATATCGGCCCATCGGCTGCTTTGCGCCGCTTGCCCGATGCACCACATCGCGCTACGCGACGCGCCTGGCCGAGTAGAGCCGATCTGCAGCCATCAAATGATCCAATCTAATCGCCCTTCGCTCTAGAGCGGGATGAATTCAGGTTTGTCCGTAGCCTGCGTTTTGGAAGTAGTTTTCGCACTCCTGATGGGTGACCGCCCCCAGGATAGTCGCGATTGCGCGGGAGACCGCATCGAAACTTCGGGCTTCAGCCTTGCGCAGCCAGTGTTTGAGCTTTGAGAAGAGCTGTTCGATCGGGTTCAAGTCTGGTGAGTATTTGGGCAGGAAGAGGAGCTTTGCCCCGACCGCCCGTATAGCCTTTCGCACGGCCTTGCCCTTGTGCGAGCCGAGATTGTCCATAATGACGACGTCGCCGGGCTTGAGTGTCGGGACAAGGACCTTCTCGACATAGATGCGGAAGCGCTCACCGTTGATAGGTCCGTCGATGAGCCACGGCGCCTCGACACGGTCTGAGCGCAAGGCTGCCAGGAAGGTCATGGTCCGCCAGCGGCCGTGCGGTGCCTTGGCCCTGAGCCGTTCGCCGCATGGCGCCCAACCGTGCAGAGGCACCATGTTGGTCTTGGTCCAGGTTTCGTCGATAAAGACCAGACGGTGGGGATCGATGCCGTCGCGATACTTGATCCATTGCGCCCGTCGTCGAGCCACATCGGGGCGATCTTGTTCGCTCGCATTCAGCGTCTTTTTTTATGACTGAGCCCCTCGGCGTGGACGAACTCCCACACCGAGCGGTAGTCGACCTTCAGGCCCAGGTCGCCCAGTTCGGCGACGAGGCCGCGCAGCGTGAAGTCCTGCCCTGTGCAACGGGCGATCATCCAGTCACGCCATGGGCCCGAAAGCTCCTTCGGGCGATGACCACCCATCTTGCCAGGGGCCACGCTTCCCGTCTCGCGGTAGCGCTGCACCCAGTCGATCGCTGTCTTGACGCCAACACCGAAACGCTCCGCCGCTTGGCGACGTGAAAGGCCGTCGCGCTCAACCGCAAACACAACACGCTCCCGCAGATCCATCGAATAAGGTCTCGCCATCCATACTGGCCTCCTATCCAGCCAGGACTTTGAATCTGATTTGCAGAAGATTGGGAATCACAAAAATGACTCTGACAAAACTCATCCTGCTCTAGTGTGCCGGCACCAACTCGCGGTCCACCGGTTTTTCGGCAATCGGCCAGTTGACGATCGCCGCGAACAGGCCAAGCGCAACCCCGAGCCACCAGACCGGATTGTAGGACCCAAGCAGGTCGTAGAGGTAGCCGCCGAGCCAGACGCCGAGGAACGATCCGATCTGGTGTGAGAAGAACACGAGACCGCCCAGCATTCCCAAGTGCCGGGTCCCGAACATGATGGCGACCATTGCGTTGGTCAGCGGCACGGTCGACAGCCACAGCAATCCGATAACGATCGAAAAGACGATGACCGAAAAACTGGTTTGCGGCAGCAGCAGAAACAGCGCGATGGAAATCGATCGGGCGACATAAAGGCCGACAAGCAGCATCGGCTTGGAGTGACGCTGCCCCAGGATACCCGCGGCCAGCGACCCGATGATGTTGAAGAAGCCGATCAGGGCGATGGCCAGGACCGCATAGCTGGCATCGATCCCGATGTCGCCGATATAGGCCGGGAAGTGAGTGATCATAAACGATACCTGGAAGCCGCAGACGAAAAACCCGGCCGTCAGAAGCAGGTATCCGTGATAGCCCAACGCCTCGCGCAACGCTTCCATGGTTGTTTGCTGCACCTCTGCAGCGGATTGCGTGCCCGACTCGGCGTTGCCGCGCAGCGAAACCGCCAGCACGGGAACCACCAGCATGGCGATTGCCAGATAGACCAGGGCATCCGACCATCCGACGGCCTCTATGAGACCTTGGGTGATCGGCGCAAACAGGAACATGCCCGCGGATCCTGCGGCCGTTGCCATGCCGAAGGCGAGGGAGCGTTGCTCCGGTGTCACATTGCGGGCAAAGGCCGCCAGGATGATGCCGAAGGACCCGGCACCGACACCGAGTCCGACAAGGACACCGCCGCCGACATGCAACCAGATGGGCGCATCGGCCACCGCCATGAGATAGAGCCCGGCGGCATACAGGATCGCCGACAGGGCCAGCACCCGCCAGGTTCCGAAACGGTCGGCAATGGCGCCGAAAACCGGTTGCCCAAAGCCCCAGAACAGGTTCTGCAAAGCCATGGCAAGCCCGAAAGTGGTCCGGTCCCAGCCGGTTTCCGCAAGCATCGGAATCTGGAAAAATCCCATCGCCGATCGCGGTCCGAACGTCAGCGCCGCGATCAGGCAGCCTGAGGCAATGATCAGCCAAGGCATGTCGGTTCTGGATGGCGATTGTGTCATGGATGTCCCCGAAATTGACCGGCGCCGCCGGACGGGTGGGCTTCCTTGCGGCGAACCGACCCAGACATATGGCGCAGCGCTGCGGCTTGTCAAAGCAGCAATTTTGAGCGGTGTATCAGCAATTTTGATCAATCGCGGTTGCATCTCACGCGATAATTCAACCGCGGTTACGATTTCACTTGCATCCGGGAATCAACCGCCCTACATACCTGATACCGGTTCTGCCGGTTTTGTTTTGACCCTACTTATGCTCAAAGTGAGCAAAAGTTAGCGCCCTCGGAAAATCCGGGGCAAACCAGTTGAAGGAGGGCACGTCATGCCCGCGCTCCAGCCGACCGATGCAGCCGTTACGGACGCCATCCCGCCGTTGAACGCTGCCGCGCGTTTCGGCACCGTCGACATGCCGGATCTGGCCTACACGCCGGCCGTCGCGCGCGAAACCGCTCACCTGTATGAACGGGTCAGAGACCACATTCCGGAGATCGAATGGCCGGTATTCGCGCCCTATGTCCATGCCATCAACCGGCTCAAGAAGGAGCGCGGTGCGGTCATCCTGGCGCACAATTATCAGACGCCGGAGATCTTCCACTGCGTGTCCGACATCGTCGGCGACAGTCTGCAACTGGCCCGCGAGGCGACCGAGGTCGACGCCGAAATCATCATCCAGTGTGGTGTGCATTTCATGGCGGAAACATCGAAACTGCTCAACCCGGAAAAGACCATCCTGATCCCCGACCTCAAGGCCGGCTGTTCGCTTTCGGAGTCGATTACCGGGGCCGATGTGCGCCTGTTGAAGGAAGCCAATCCCGGCGTGCCGGTGGTGACCTATGTCAACACTTCGGCCGATGTGAAGGCGGAAACCGACGTCTGCTGCACCTCGTCCAACGCGCTGGCGATCGTCGAAAGCCTCGATGCAGACACGGTGCTGTGCATTCCGGACGAATATCTGGCGATGAACATCGCCAAGCAGTCCAGCAAGAAAATCCTGACCTGGAAGGGCCACTGCGAGGTCCATGAGCGGTTCACCGCCGACGAGTTGCTGGCCTACAAGGAAACCGATCCGGCCATCCAGATCATCGGGCATCCGGAGTGCCACCCGGACGTCATCGCTGTCTGCGACTATTCCGGTTCGACCGCCGGCATGATCAACTACGTCAAGCAGGAGCGGCCCGCAAAGGTGCTGCTGGTGACCGAGTGCTCGATGGCTTCCAACATCGAGGCCGAGACCCAGGGCATCGAGTTCATCAAGCCCTGCAATCTGTGCCCGCACATGAAGCGCATTACACTGCCGAAAATCCTCGACAGCCTGGTCTTCATGAAAGAGGAAGTGACGGTCGACCCGGCCATTGCCGACCGCGCGCGTCTTGCCGTGGAGCGCATGGTCGCCCTCGGCAAATGAGCGAGGCCACGCGCCACCCTCCGAAATCATGGGCCGCCATCGACGATATCGTGATCGTCGGCGGTGGGCTTGCAGGATTGTATTGCGCGTTGAAGCTGGCGCCGCGGCCGGTAACGGTGCTTGCCGCCGCGCCGATCGGCAAGGGCGCGTCGTCGGCCTGGGCGCAGGCAGGCATTGCCGCTGCCGTCAGCCCGACCGATACGATCGACAAGCACCTTGCCGATACGCTGGCCGCCGGCGCCGGCATCGTCGATGAAAACATCGCCCGCGTCATGGTTCGCGAGGGCCCACAGCGCATCGACGACCTGCTGTCCTACGGCGTGCCCTTCGACCGCGACCTCGAGGGTCGGCTGGTCGCGGCGCGCGAAGCGGCCCACTCGGAGCACCGGGTGATCGGCGTTCGTGGCGATATGGCCGGCCAGGCCATCATGCAGGCGTTGATCGCGGCGGTCCGAAAGACGCCGTCGATCCGCGTCCTTGAGGGCTTTGTCGTCGAGGAGTTGGCCACCGAAGGGCGTTATGTTTGCGGCGTCGTCGCCCGCCCTGACCAGGGCCGTTCGCGCGACCGCGTGGCGTTGCCGGCGCGGGCGGTCGTCATGTGTTCCGGCGGAATTGGGCACCTCTACGACGTCACCACCAATCCCGGGCAGTCGCGCGGCGGCGGGCTTGGCATGGCAGCGCGCGCCGGCGCGGTAATCGCCGATCCCGAGTTCGTGCAGTTTCATCCGACCGCCATCAACATTGGCCGCGATCCCGCTCCGCTCGCCACCGAAGCGCTGCGCGGCGAGGGGGCCATCCTGGTGAACGGCGACGGCAAGCGGTTCATGCCGGACCACCATCCGGACGCCGAACTGGCGCCCCGCGACGTGGTCGCCCGGGGGATCTTTGCCGAAATCACCGCTGGCCTTGGTGCGTTTCTCGATTGCAGCGATGCGATCGGCGAGGCCTTCCCGGAGCATTTTCCGACCGTCTACAGCTATTGTCGAGAGGCCGGGATCGACCCGGTGAAACAGCCGATTCCCGTGACGCCGGCGGCCCACTACCATATGGGCGGCATTTTGACCGGCGCCGATGGACGCACCTCGGTCGACGGGCTCTGGGCAGCCGGTGAGGTGACCTCGACCGGAGCCCATGGCGCCAACCGGCTGGCGTCGAATTCGCTGCTTGAAGCGGTCGTGTTCGCCGGTCGCATCGCTGACGACATCCAGGGCATGCTGCCGCCGCCGAAGCGCAACGACTGGGGCGGGCCGGCAGATGAGTCGGACGATGTCGTGACCGCCGAGGACAGCCCTCAGATGACGCGGTTGCGGAATCTGATGGGCCGATATGCCGGGGTCATCCGCGACGCGGACGGCCTGCGCGAAGCTGCGCGGAACATTGCCCTTCTGGATCGTGAGAATAGCAAGGCGCGTTTCTCCAACATGCTGACCGCTGCAAAGCTGGTCGTTGCCGGCGCCCTGCAGCGGACCGAAAGCCGTGGCGGCCATTTTCGCTCCGATTACCCGCAGCAACGTCCCGAATGGAAAAAACGGACTTACGTGACGCTCTCGGAGGCCGACGAAATCTTGCTCGAAGCAGCTGAAAGGACATTCGCATGAGCCTTCCGCCGGCACTGTCGCCACTCCTCGTGGAGCGCAGCGTGCGAATGGCCCTCGAAGAGGACCTCGGACGGGCCGGCGACATTACCAGCCAGGCGACCATCAAGGCGGACGCGACGGCCGCGGCCTCGCTGGCGAGCCGCCGCGCCGGCGTCATCGCCGGAATGCCGCTGGTACGGGCGGCCTTCAAGGCGATGGACGCGGCGATCGACGTCAATACGCGAGCCGGCGATTCCGATGGCGTCGCTGCCGGTGAGGTGCTGGCGCAAATCGAAGGCAACGCGCGGGCCGTGCTCGCGGCCGAGCGGGTCGCCCTCAACTTTCTCATGCATCTCTCGGGCGTTGCCACGCTGACGGCCGCCTATGTCGAACGGGTTGCCGGAACCGGCGCACGCATCTGCTGCACGCGAAAAACCCTGCCGGGCATGCGGGCGCTCGAGAAATATGCCGTTCGCTGCGGCGGCGGTTCCAATCACCGCTTCGGACTCGACGATGCGGTTCTGATCAAGGACAACCACATCGCCATCGCCGGTGGTGTGGCCAAGGCCATCGACGCGGCTCGGGCCTATGCCAGCCATCTCGTCAAGGTTGAAGTCGAGGTCGACACTCTGATTCAATTGGAGGAGGCGCTCTCGGCGAAACCCGACGCGGTTCTCCTCGACAACATGACGCCGGAAACACTTCGAGAGGCTGTTCGCCTGAACGCCGGTCAAGTGGCGCTCGAGGCGTCGGGAAACGTTGATCTGGAGACAGTCGGGGCGATCGCCGAAACCGGCGTCGATTTCATTTCCACGTCGAAAATCACCATGGCCGCGCCACCGCTCGACGTGGGTCTCGACATCTCCATCGGCTGACAAAGAGCCGCAACCGAAAATTGTACTGAACCGATGCGCCTGCCGACTGGCCGATTCGCGCCGGGTCGACGAAACGTGCCTTGAACGCGCGCCTCCATTCGGGTTACGGTTTTGACTTGAGGGCCAGGGCGGTCGATCGCGCCTGCCGGAGGAACCTCGGAAAAACCTGGGAGGAAGAACAATATGAAAAGGTTGACTGGACTTCTGTTGGCAGCCGCGATGGCGGGCTTCAGCGCAACGGCTGCATATGCGGCCGATACGGTCAAAATCGCCTTCATCGACCCCCTGACGGGCCCCTTTGCGGCGACGGGTGAGCAGGGGTTGACGCAATTCCAATTCGCTGCCGAAGAGCTGGTCAACAAAACGGGCGGCGTGCTCGACGGCGCGATGCTGGAGATCGTTCCGTTCGACAACAAGATCAGTCCGAAGGAATCACTTATCCAGCTTCAGGTTGCCATCGACCAGGGGATTCGTTTTATCGCGCAAGGCAATTCGTCCGGCGTCGCCCATGCGATCACCGATGCCGTCAAAAAACACAATCGGCGCAATCCCGATCAACGGGTTATCTTCCTGAACTACTCAGCTGTCGATCCGGCTTTGACCAACGAAAAGTGCAATTTCTGGCATTTCCGATTTGACGCCAATGCCGACATCAAGATGAACACCCTGACCGATGTCATTGCGGCCAATGATTCCATCAAGAAGGTCTACCTGATCGGGCAGGACTATTCCTTCGGCAAGGCAGTGGCTGCGGCCGCTGTAAAAATGCTGGGCGAAAAACGTCCCGACATCGAAATCGTCGGCAATGAACTGCACCCGATCGGCAAGGTGAAAGACTTCACGCCCTATGCCCGCAAGATCATTTCATCCGAAGCCGACGCTATCATCACCGGCAACTGGGGCGCCGACATGGTCGGCCTCGGGAAGTCCGTGATCGAGGCGGGTTTCGACAAGCCGATCTACACCTACTACGCCGCGTCAACCGGCATCACCAAGACCTTCGGAGCGGACGGCAAGGGCGTCTTGAAGCTGGTAACCGAAGGACAACTGAATCCGCCGGCCACCGACCGGGCCGAGGCCTTCGTCAACGCGTTCAAGGAGAAATACCCGGACGTCGACATCGCCCAAACACGCATCGTCAACGTCGTCGAGATGCTGGCAAAGGCAATCGACCAAGCCGGCTCGGCAACCGATATGGTGGCGGTCGGCAAGGCGCTCGAGGGGATGGAGCACGATTCCATCTGGGGGACCAAAATCTACATGCGTCCGCAGGATCACCAGGCGATCCAGGATGTTCATATCATGGCCCATACCGACGACGGAATTACCTTCGACTACGATAACTCCGGATACGGAGTGCTCGTCGAAAGCACGGTCAAGATGGCATCTGCGGATGCGCCGACCACCTGCGACATGAAGCGTCCGGACTAGAGCGCGCCGGCGGGGCCGCCATTCCCCAGCGGCCCCGCCTTCGATCATCGGCGTTCCGGGAGCCTTCTGTTGTCCTTGTTCATCGTCAATATTCTCGACGGGCTGGTCACCGGCCTCCTGCTGTTCATGCTGTGCAGCGGCCTGACCCTGATTTTCTCGATGATGGGCGTGCTCAACTTCGCCCATGCCAGCTTTTACATGCTGGGAGCGTACTTCGCCTATCAGATCAGCACCTTTGTCGGCTTCTGGCCCGGATTGATCGTGGCGCCGGTGATCGTCGGCGTGCTCGGTGCGCTGATCGAACGATACGGATTGCGACGGGTCCATCAGTTTGGTCATGTACCGGAACTGATCTTCACATTCGGACTCGCTTTGCTGATCGAGGAAGTTGTCCAGTTCTTCTGGGGAAACAACCAGATGGCCTATGAAGAGCCGGCGATCCTGGACTTCACC
Source organism: Rhizobiaceae bacterium (assembly GCA_963921345.3). Taxonomy (GTDB): domain Bacteria; phylum Pseudomonadota; class Alphaproteobacteria; order Rhizobiales; family Rhizobiaceae; genus Hoeflea_A. Next base: position 406,004 of record CAWUFE020000007.1, read on the forward strand.
GCCTTTTCGATCGCCGGCAACGCGTTCCCCGCCTACAAGGTTTTCATGATTTTCGTCTCGATCGGGATATTTCTGGTGCTGCTCTACATACTCACCAGAACCCGTATCGGTTTGATCATCCAGGCAGCGCTGTCCTATCCCAACACCGTGCAAAACCTGGGCCACAACGTGCCGCTGGTGTTCATGGGCGTGTTCGGCGTCGGAACTGCTATGGCCGGCCTGGCCGGTGTGATTGCGGGTCCTGTTCTCGGCACGTTTCCCGGTATGGCAGTGCTGCTCGGGACAATCGTTTTCGTCACCATCGTCATCGGCGGCCTCGGGTCGCTTTGGGGCGCTCTTGTTGCCTCGCTGCTGATCGGTTGGATCCAGACCTTTGCCGCTTCCTACAATGTCAGTATGACCGATGTCCTGACTGCGATCGGCTTCTCCAAGCCGATCGACCTCACCGACCATCCCCTGGCCGATCTCTGGAGCCTGACGCTGCCGCAAATCGGCCCGATCCTGCCATATCTGTTGATGGTGCTCATGTTGGTCGCACGGCCACAGGGTCTTTTCGGGAAGCGCGAGACATGAACGCCGTGGACGAATCCGCGGCGCAAACGCGCCAGGCTGCCGCGATCACGCCATGGAGGGCAGTGGCGCCCTGGCTGATCGCCGCCGTTTTTCTGTTGGTACTTCCGCAGATCTTTCCGTCGCGATCGGCGCTCACCGTCATGAACCAGATGGCGATCACCATCGTCTTCGCGCTGTCCTACAACATGCTGCTCGGGCAGGGCGGCATGCTGTCCTTCGGCCATGCGGTCTATATGGGGCTGGGCGGATTCTTCTGCATGCACCTCATCAACATGGTCGAGTATGACGACCTTTACCTGCCGCTGCCGTTGCTACCGATCTTCGGCGGTCTGTTCGGGCTGTTTTTTGCCTTCCTGATCGGCAGTTTCTCGACCCGCCGCGCAGGCACGGTTTTTGCGATGATCTCGCTCGGGGTCGGCGAATTGATCGCCGCCTGCTCCATCATCATCGTGGTGTTTTTCGGCGGCGAGGAGGGGATCAGCGGCGACCGGACCATGGGCCCCGAGGTGTTCGGTCTCGATTTCGCCTCGCAGCGGGAGGTCTACTACCTGACCGCCATCTGGCTGTTGATTTCGGCCCTGGCGATGTATCTGTTTTCGCGCACGCCGATCGGCCGCATTGCCAATGCCGTGCGCGACAATCCGGAACGGGCCGAGTTTCTTGGCTATTCTCAGCGTCACGTGCGCTGGATTTCCTTCTGCGCATCGGGATTTTTCGCCGGCATCGCCGGCGCGTTGTTCGCCATAAACTTCGAGATCCTGACCGAGGAAAACCTCAACCTTGCAACCTCGGGCGCAATCCTTCTCGTGACCTTTCTGGGCGGCGTCGGCTTCTTCATCGGACCGATCATCGGTGCGGTGGTCTTTACCCTGCTGCAGACTGTGCTCAGCCTCTACACGGAGATCTGGGCTCTCTATCTCGGCCTCCTGTTCGTTTTGACCGTGATGTTCTTCCCGGCCGGCCTGACAGGCCTCGTGGCCATGCATCTCCGTCCGTGGCAGCTCGGCAAGCTCGGGCTTCTTGTCGTGCCATATCTGAAAATGCTGCTGCCGGCGCTGCTCTTCGTGCTGTCGTCGGCGGCGGTGCTGGAAATCCTTTTTCATGTCAGGCATGCCGCTTTGGGCGACGAGGAAATGAGTCTGTTCGGCATCACCTTCAATGCCGATGGCGTGCTGCCGATCGGTGCGGTACTGGTGTTGGCCGCCGTCAGCCTGTTCGTCGTCAGGCGACTGGCGCCCGAGTTGCGCGAGGCCTGGGCCGAGGCCAATCATGAGGTCACGGTCCGATGAACGCTCCGGCGATCGAACTGCACGCGCTTGAAAAGAGCTTCGGCCTGGCGCGGATTATCCGCGGTGTCGACGTCCGCATCGACAAGGGCGAGCGGCACGCGATCATCGGCCCGAACGGCGCCGGCAAATCGACTCTGTTCAACCTGATCACCGGAAAATACCAGCCGACCGCCGGCGGCGTCTTCCTGCATGGCGCCGACGTCACGGGGCTCAAGCCCTACCAGATCAACCGGCTCGGGCTTAGCCGCAGTTTCCAGATCACCAACATCTTTCCGCGCATGTCGGTGTTCGAGAACATTCGGTGCGGCCTGCTTTGGACGATGGATTACAAATATTCCTTCTGGCACCTGATCAACCGCCGCAGGGACGTCACCGAACGGGCCGAAGAGATCCTCGAGCGCATCAACATGACCGCGCGCCGCGACGTGCTCGCCGGAGTGCTCACCTATGCCGAACAGCGGGCGCTGGAGATCGGCATCACCATTGCCGGCGGGGCCGACATCATCATGCTGGACGAACCGACCGCCGGCATGAGCGCTTCGGAAACCGACTACACCGTCGGCCTGATCCGCGAGGTTACGGAAGGCAAGACGCTGATCGTCGTCGAGCACGACATGGGAGTCGTTTTCGATCTGGCCGACCGCATATCGGTGCTGGTCTATGGCGAGATCATCGCCTGCGACACGCCGGAAAAGGTGCGGGCCAGCAAGGCGGTGCAGGAAGCCTATCTGGGCACGATGCTGGAGGCGGAAAGCTGACATGCTGAAAGTGACCGACCTGCATGCCTATTACGGCAAGAGCCACATCCTGCAGGGTGTCAGCTTCGAGGTGGGCGAGGGGGAGATCGTCGCATTGCTCGGCCGCAACGGCGTCGGCCGCTCGACCACCTGCAAGGCGATCATGGGCGAGGTTCCACCGACCGGTTCGGTGCTCTTCCGGGGCGAGGAAACCGTCGGCAGAAAGCCCTATGAGATCGCCCAGGCGGGAATCGGCTACGTGCCGGAGAACCGCGATATCTTTCCAGGCATGACGACCCGCCAGAATCTCGTCCTCGGTCTCAAGCCGGGGCAGAAGGATGGCCAAGGGCGCTGGTCGATGGAAGACATGTTCGACCTGTTTTCCAACCTGCGCGAACGTGCCGACGTCGAGGCCTCGGTCCTCTCAGGAGGCGAAAAGCAGATGCTGACCATCTGCCGGACGCTGATGGGCGATCCATCGGTCATCATGATCGACGAGCCGACCGAGGGCCTGGCGCCGAAAATCGTCCAGCAGGTGGGAGAACTGCTCGAACGCATTGCAGAGCGTGGCGTGTCGATCCTGCTGGTGGAGCAGAAACTGACCATCGCGATGCGCATCTCGTCGCGTGTCTATGTCATGGGCCACGGCCGCATCGTTTTCGAGGGCACGCCCGGTGATCTACAGGCGGAGGAATCAGTGCGCAAGGAATGGCTCGAGGTATGACGGCGACAGGTTCGGGAGACGCGTTCATGACGATTGAACCGGTAAGCGATCCGGAAAGGCTGGGATTCGACGCCCGGCGACTGGCCCGCATCGATAGCTGGATGCAACGCAACGTCGAAATCGGTCGTTTTTCGGGATCGTCGGTCCTGATTGCCCGCAACGGCGAGATCATCCATCTTGCCACGGCCGGCCAACGCTCGATCGCCAGCGGCCTCCCCTACGAGCGCGATACGATCGTGCGCATCTACTCGATGACCAAACCGGTTGCCTCGACGGCGTTGATGATGCTGTTCGAGCAGGGTCTGTTGTATCTCGGCACACCGATCTCAGCCTATCTGCCGGAGTTCTCCGAATGCCGCGCACTCGTCGACGGAGCGACGCATATCGACCAGACGGTTAAAGCGCCGTCGCCGACGATCCACCAGTTGCTGACCCATACCAGCGGCTTGACCTACAATTTCAATCCCGGACTGCTGGCGCAGCACTACGCGGAAAACGGCATCGGCTTCCATCCGCGCTCGGGTGGGCTGGAGACTAGCGTGCGGCGCGCCGCGGCCATGCCGCTGGCGTTTCAGCCGGGCACGCGCTGGGAATATTCGATCGGCATCGACATTGTCGGACGTCTGATCGAGGTGATTTCCGGCCTGTCGCTCGACGAGTTTCTGGCCACCCGCATCTTCGAGCCGCTGGGAATGACGGATACCGGGTTTTCGGTACCAGCGGAGAAGGTTGCGCGGTTCGCGGACTGCTACACCAAGACTGAAACCGAAAGCCTGCTCCGGAGCGACACGGCCGCCGAAAGCGAGTTTCTCGAGTCCGAAGTCACAACGTTTTCGGGTGGCGGAGGACTGGTTTCGACCCTCGACGACTACTTCAGGTTCGGCGAGATGCTGCGCCTCGGCGGAGCGCTCGACGGTACCCGTCTGCTATCGCCGCGCACGGTCGCCTTCATGCGCCGCAACCACCTTCCGGGCGATATCGCATCGATGGGTCCGCGTTCCTTCGCCGAAATGCCGATGCAGGGCCTGGGCTTCGGTATCGGCGGCGGTGTCGTTGTCGATCCGGGACGATCGGGCATAATCGAATCCATCGGTGATTTCGGCTGGGGCGGCATGGCGAGCACCTATTTCTGGACCGATCCGGTGGAGCAACTGACCGGCCTGTTCTTCACCCAGCTGATTCCGTCCAGCAGCTATCCCAACCGTGCGGAGCTGAAGGCGCTGGTGCATGCCGCGCTGGTCGATTAGCCGGCAATTTCGGCGCGCAGGCGTTCGATGGTCGCGCGCACTTGCGGCGGCGGCCCGGCGGAGCAGCGGGTGTCCGGGTCGAAAAACACATTGACCGACTGAGACACGACGCAGCATATGTCGCGCTGGAAAATCGTATAGTGAGTCGTAATGGACCTGTCGCCGATCGCCGCCAGCCTGCCGCCGACCTCGACCGGATCGGGAAAGGTGATCTCGTGCAGGTAGTCGACCGACAGGCTGGCCAGGACGATACAGTGCGGCGGCAGCGGCGTGTCGCTGAAAAGGCGTTGGAACAGGCCGACACGCCCCGATTCGAGGAACGCGGTAATGGCCACGTTGTTGATATGCCGCATCGGATCCTGATCGGAGTATCGGGTGGATACACTGGTCCAGTTCAGATAGTCGCTGCGGTTGCGGGAAATCATGTTTGTCATTGGTAATAGAAATCAACTCCTGCGCGATCGAATTAAATTATCAGGAAGAATAAATGCCTTTTGATTATCCGTTCTACTTCTTACGCCATGGCGAAACGGAATGGAACAGGACAGGGCGCACCCAGGGCCAGCTCGATGCACCGCTCAACGATAACGGAAGGGTGCAAGCGCAGCGCGCCGCCGAACTGCTGGCCGACGAGCCGATCGAGCGGATTGTCGCGAGTCCGCTTTCGCGAGTCCGGCACACCGCTGAGGCCGTCGCGGCACGGCACGGCATCGACATTGTCTTCGACGACGAGCTCAAGGAATGTCATCTGGGCGACCGCCAGGGCGGCCCGCACGGCCAATGGCTGCAGGAATACTGGATGGGCGCCTACGATCCGCCGAACGGCGAGACGCTGGCAGCGTTCTCCGAGCGGGTGTGGAAGGCCATGCGGCGAGCCGTTTCGGCTGGTCCCAACACGCTGATCGTCGCCCATGGCGGACTATGGATCGCCGCCCACGCTTATGTGTCGATCGAGCCGAGTCTGGTGCGCCTGCCGAACGCGCTGCCGGTTCATGTCACGCCGACGGCCGGTCGTTGGCGTCAGCGGGTCATCGGGGAGTGAAACCGTTTCAGGCGGTGAGGTCCTTCATCTGACCGGCCAGCTGTTCCCGGTTCGCTTCTGCCGTTCGCAAGGTATAGACGCTGATCGGCTCCGACCGGCCGCGCAGGACATGCGATCCGGCCGGGACCAGGTTCGCGGGGTTGCCTGCCGCTTTGCGGGAGTCGCCGGAGACGCAGGCGACGATGTCCTGCCCGTCGGCCAGTTCCTTGCCCAGCTGTTCGAGGCGCGAAGCGACGTTCACGATGTCGCCGACCACCGTGTAGTTGTGGCGATCCGAACCGCCGATATTTCCGATGACGGCGCGCCCGGTGTGGATGCCCATGCGCAGCCGCAGCGGTTTCAGTCCGTCGGACTGGCGCTTGCCGTTGTTTGCCTGAAACGCGGCCATGATGGCAATGGCGGCCTCGATCGCGTGGCGAGCGTGTTTCTCGTCTGCCTCCGGCGCGCCCCAGAAGGCCATCATCCCGTCGCCCATGAACTTGTCGACCGTACCGTGATGAGCGCTGATCTGCTCGCACAGAAGGTCGAAATGGGAATTGAGCAACTTCACCACATCGGTGGCGTTCATGTGCTCGGACATCGCCGTGAACCCCGCGACGTCGGTGAACATGACGGTGATCTCACGCTCGACCGAGCGTGTCGCCTCGGTGCCGGTTTTCAGGAGCCGCCGCACCAGCTCGCGCGGCACATACTGACCGAATTGCGAAAGCGCCGTGTGCATGGCATTCATAGCGCTGGTCTGGTCGTCTATTTCGCGCACCGGCGAGCGCGGCAGGGGCTTGTAGGAATCGAGCTCCAGATTGGCGAATTGCGAAGCGGAGGCGGAGATCTTGCGCAACGGGCTGGAAAGCCGGTTGCCGAAGAGGATCGCCAGCGCGACCGCCGCGAGAAAAGCCGCGAGCCCGATCATCGCCGACACCGTTATGCGCTCCAGTTCGGCGCTGATTTCGGCAGCATCGAAATAGGCTGTCAGCTCGTACGGTTTGTCGGACATCGACGTGATGTCCTTCGAAATGAAGATGTACTCCTTGTTGTCGGAGTCTTCCGCACGCCCGATCCTGATGGAATCGTTTCGGTCTTCGCTGAGATCCTGCAAACCAGCGGCAAAGGCGTTGATCGCGACATCGGGAAATTCGTGCGGCGCAATGGTCGGCGAATTCTGGAAGACATGCGGCTGGTGCGAATGCGCAATGATGTGACCGTCGTCGTTTGAAATGAAGGTGGTTGTGTCGCCTTCCTCGCTGATCTCCATGACGGCCCGGTTGAGGCTGTGAGCTCCGATCGAGGCGATGACGGCTCCGTCAACCCGGCCGTTTTTCTTCAGCGATTGCATGACCGTGTGGAACAGCACGCCATTGATCAGTTCCGGCTGGCGCCAGACAGGCTTGTCGCTCTGCGGCAAGGGCGGTCCGACATCCGGTTCCGGTCCTGCGGTCTGCCGATTGGCCCCTGATTCGGCCGGTCTGGGTCCGGATGCGTCCTGCCGGGCAGGTGGCGGACCCGTCCGAGGCGGGTTCCCTGGTCGGGCACCCTCATGCGAACCGGACCTTGCCGGAACTCCTTCCGGCGGTCCCGCTCCCTTGCCGGGCAGCCGCACGATCCTGTCGTCGGGCGTCCGCGCCAGCCCGTAGGTCTGGCGGTTGGGCTTCATGACGACGATCGTTTCGACCACCGGCTCGCTCATCAGCATGGCCGTGATGACCGGCTTCATGGAAGCGTCGTCGTTGATGTCGAGTTCGCCGCTCGCATAAAGCCGCGCCAAGCCGCTGACGACCCGTTCGCCCTCGGCGGCGTCGCGGTCGATGGACTCCTGCATGCCGTCGATCAGCTGAATGGCCTGCCGGTTCAGCAGCGCGAGCGTGTTGGTAAAGTTGGCATAGACCGACATGGCGAGAACGCCGCCGACCGACAGCGCCACGAGCCCGCCAAAGCCGAGAACCATCAGCAGGCGGAGAGTGATGGTGCGCCGGGTCGATTTCGTCGTGTCGGTGTCGACCGGTTTCAGTGCCACTCGCTCATGTCTCACCATCGGGCTCGCTCGTGGAGCCCACATGATTCGGTGACGGGGTACCAGCCCGACAATAACGGCAAATCTGCCGCCTGTCCTAGTGTGGTGGATTTGAAGTTCCTATGACGATTGCGGCAGGCACATGGAGGAACTTCAAATCCACAAACCACACCAGAATCATAATCTTGCTAGTGTCCTGATTGAATCTGAAGTTCGTTCGGAGATCGCTGCACAATGTGACGAACTTCAGATTCAGGACACTAGTAGCTCTCAGCGCGCGCCGAGCTTGAGGCCAGGCGCCGGCCGCTCCTCGAAGATCTTGCGGCGAAACCGGTAGAGCGCCGCCGGCCGTCCGCCGGTGGCGGCGCGGGTGGCACCGGTCGGTTCGACAAGTTCCGCGCCCTCGACCAGCCGTCGGAAATTCTGTTTGTGCAGATGGCGCCCGGAGATCGCCTCGACGGTGGACTGCAGAGCCGTCAGGGTGAATTCCGGCGGCATCAGCTCGAAAATCACCGGCCGGTATTTCAACTTACCGCGCAACCGCGCCATGGCCGTCGCCAGGATACGCCGGTGATCGAACCGCATCGGTCGACCGAGCGGCGTTGCCAGCCTGGTTTCGCCGACCCGACCGTCGGCAATGGCCTCTTCGACCAGCCCGGCCTCGTAAAGCAGTTCGTAGCGTTCGAGAACCCGCTCCTCGTCCCACGGAAAATCGGCATCCCCGAAGGCCAGGCGCAAGCGCGACTTGCGGCTCGGCAACCGGCCCGTGGTTTCTGCGGGTTCCTCCGCCCAGTTCTCGAGTGCCGGCAAAATGACCGAATCGAGCAGTGCCGGGCGGTCGCGCCGCCAATCTTCCCAGGGGAAGTAGCCGTACCAGTCGCGCCACTTGGCACCCGCCTGCTCGAGCGCGCCTTCCTGTTCGCTGCCGGGTCGGGTCAGTGCCAGATAGCCCACCGACACGACATGCGGCCCGGTATCGTCCGGCTGCTTGTGGCGGCCGCGGTCGCCAAACGTGTAGAGCTGCTCGACATAACCGAGATGAAGCGCCGTTTGTTCCTGCACCGAAGCCCGCAAACCTGTTTCGAAGGTGCGATGTCGCAGCGGATCGAAGGCGCCCAGCGGCAGGCCGTCGGAGAGGGCGCCGGTGTCCTTTGCATCTCCGGTCACGACCAGGATCTGCGGTGCGTCGTCGCGCATGGAGACGATTGCGGCATTCAACCCAATCTCGACTGCGACGGACGGGCCGGCCATGTCACGCCGCCTCCAGCGGCAGCAGAAACGGAGTTCCGTGCGACGCCTCAGCCCCGCGTCCGATCCGCTTGATGGCCGCGATCATCCGGCCGCGGCGGTCCAGCAGGCCGTCCGCAAGGGCGATCATGCGCGGGTTGGGGGTCGCCGTCGGCGACCGCCGCCGCAACTCGTCCGCCAGGGCTTCCTCCTCAAGAGCCGGATTGAGGGCGCTTGCGACAATGTAGGCGGCGGCCGTCGAACGCGAGATTCCCATCCAGCAATGGATAAGCAGCGGCGCCGATCGCTGCCAGTCCCGGGCAAAAGCAATCAGATCGCGGATGTGGCCATCCTCGGGGCTTTGCATCCCCTCGCGGCGGGCGGCGATATCGTTCATGCTGAGGAGCAGATGGCGCGCAGGGTCGACCGAGGGTGGTCTTTCGACCTGGTTGGCGTCGGACAGCAGCGTCACCATCTCCCGGGCACCGTGAAGCCGGGCCGTCTCCTCCAGGTGAAAAAGCGAACACACGACCAGTGACGACATGGCTATTTCGCTCCGACCGGGGCATCCGCCCGGTCCCGCTCCAGCGCTTCGACCCGCTGCACGAAAGTCGACTGTACCTCGATGGCCGGAAGCGGCCGCAGGTCCAGTATGTCGGTGGACACACCGCGCGGACGGCCGAAGAATTTCCGGGCTTCGTCTTCCGAGAACCCGGCCAGCAGGGTTGCCTCGAAATAGGCGGAGATGCCGTCGGCCTTCTTGATCTGCGTCCGCAAAGCCGCCGGGATTTCGGCGGGCAGGGCAAACCTCAGGTGCACGGCCTGCGCCAGCCGTTCCTCGACCTTCTTGTAATCGCCGCCGACAATGGCCTTGAACGGCGAAATCATGTCACCGATGACGTATTCCGGCGCATCGTGCAGCAGGGCGATCAGCTTGTCGCCGGCGCGGGCGCGCGGATTGAGATGGCAGAAGATCTGCTCCACCAGAAGCGAGTGCTGGGCGACCGAGAATGCGTGATCGCCGACGGTCTGGCCATTCCAGCGCGCCACCCGGGCGAGGCCATGGGCGATGTCGCTCAACTCGATATCGAGCGGCGAGGGGTCCAGCAGGTCGAGCCTGCGGCCCGACAGCATTCTCTGCCAGGCCCGCGGCGGCGCCGGATTGGCCGTCATGACGCGGTTTCTCCAACGGATCGGTCCTGCGTCGGAAACTGCAGGCCCGTCCAGGCCGGCAAGGTCAGTCGCAGTTCGACACCGCCGGCGCTGATTTGCTGGTCCTTGTCCAACGCCGCCGCCACCCGGTCGGTTCGAACCAGGGCAAGGGCTTGGTTGCCGACAACGGTACCCAACTGGCCGATGGGGCGCCCTTCGGCTTCGATCGAGGAGCCGCTGGCCGGAAGAGGGCAGTCCGCGGACACCTGGACGACGCGCCGGCGCGCTGTGCCGCGGTGTTGCATGCGGGAGACCACCTCCTGCCCGACATAGCAGCCCTTGTCGCGCGATATCCCGTTGTTGAGGTCCATCAGCACGTCGTGGGGGAAGGCGCTGGAAAGCTCGAAGTCACACACGGCCTCGGGAACGCCCGCTTCGATGCGCAACAGTTCGTAGTGCTCCAATGTACCGGTTTCGGCACAAGATTCGCCGTAGGCACGGTACACTGGCGCGTCGCCAACGAAGCGTTCGTCGACCAGGGAACCTTCCTCCGGTTTGCCGTCCCAGCAGGCGTAAACCGTCAACCCCTCGACCTTTTCGATCGTTGCCTTGGCACGCAGTTTGTAGAGCGTCATCCGCTGGATGAATCCGTCAGCGGTCTCGCTGCGAAGATCCAGCAGAAAGCCGTCGTCGCCGGACCGCGAGATGAGAAACTCGAACAGGATCTTCCCTTGCGGGGTCAGCAGCGCGCCCTGACGGGCGAGACCGGCCTGCAGCCCGTCGACATCGCAGGAAATGACATCCTGCAGCAGCGTTTCGGCGTCTTCGCCGGCGATGCGCACCAGGGCGCGGTCTTTCAGTGCCACACACGTCATTGGCGGGGATGTCCCTTGTCACGAACATCCGTAGGTAGTCGCAAGCGAGGGTTCCGGCAAGAAATTTTGCTTCAGTCTCCGGCGACGAAGAATTTCCAGTCGCCCTCCGGCCCGATCGCCGTCCGGTAGAAGATGTAACCCCCGAAGGCCCGCATGTCCTCGTAATCGCCCGCCGTGATGATCCGGAACAGCTCCACCCTCTGACGGTCATTCAGGCCGTCCAGCGGGACCGAGTAGAAATACGGCCAGAGGAACATTTCGGTCGGCTCGCCGGCATCGATATGGGCGTAGCCGGCCTGGAAGATATCGAGCAGGATGGCGAGCAGTTCGTGGCCGCTGCCGTCGCCGGAAATCTCCTTCAGGAATTCGATGGGATCGCCTTCATAACCGCTGATCGATAGTTCGGTCCGGGTCGGCCCGGTTCCGAGAAGCGGACGAAGCCCCTCGATGTCGCCGCGAACGGCGGCCTCGATGATCAGCTCGCGCATGCGCAACACCGGCGCCGGCAATCGCGAAAGGTCGTGGCTGACCGTGACGTCGATCTGCTCGGCGGTTGGCTCCTCGGTGTGGGGGACATCGGTCTCGAGCGAGTCGGTAGTCGGCTCGTCGTCGGTGTCGGGATCGAGCGCGTCGCCGATGCCGCCGTCCTGCCGCGGCACCGTCAGGCCACCGTCTCCCGGCAGCTTCGGTTCGGTGTCCTTGATGTCGCTGAGTGCCAGAAGCGGCATCTGCGGTGCGGCGGTGGAAGAGGCGGCTTGTACTCCGGACATTGCACAGAACGTGCAGCATGTCACAGCGATCGCTCGGCTGTGCCATCTCGTCCCGCCGGTGCCCATATGCTCGCCCCCCCGGACCGTCGGCTATTGAAGCAGCCGCTCCGGTGAGAACTCCCCGGTCAACACCCGCTGGCGGAGTTCCTCCAGCATCGCCTCGGCGCCGTCTTCGCCGAACAGCTTGACGGTCTCGCGCATCACGGTCACCAGCGCCGCATCGGCGATGATTTCCGGCTCGATGCCGTCTGCAACACCTTCCGCCCAGGCCTCGTTCTGATGCTCGAGCGCGGTCTGCATTTTCTCGTGAATGATCATCTCGTCGATGTCAGGCAGATTTTGTTCCATTATGTCACCACCTGGAGAACGGATCTCCAAAATTTCCCGGCCGTACGGTAGCACGTCAATTGTGACGATTTTCACGCAGTGGATTGTCCGGTTAACAAAGTCCTAATTCCCGTAGCGCGCTATGATCTCGGACGCAAGCTCAAGCCCCTGTTTGCGGTAAAGTTGTTCGGCTTCGATCGCCAGATCCGTGCAATTTCTGTAAACGGACGCAAAAGACCTGTAGCCCCGGTTGAAGGCGGCAATTAGCCGGGCTCGCCGCTCCGGGCTGTCGGCCTCGGTGTCGATCAGATCCTGCATTTTCTCCCGCCAGCCTTCGTCCGTTCCGGAGCAAAGAGTGCGCAGGTAATGAACGGATCCGACGATCTCCGACAGGCGGACGAGCCGGTCGTCATAGGGCGGTTTGGTCGACTGGGCGACCGCCGGTCCGGCGGCAATGCCGAGCGCGAACAGTACCGCGATTGCGGGCACGAGGTTTTTCGACATGTCGCATGCGGTCTAGCATAGGCCGCCGCGGCGCTGGAAGCGTTTACTGGCTGGCAGCCTTCTCGATTGCGACCTCGGGCATGAAGGCGTGCGCTACGAACGCGAATGTCACGTCGTAGGGAACGTCCTTGCCGCCTCTCTGGACCATGATGTTGCCGACCTCGCGCCCCTTGGAGATACGGCTGGTGTCGAGCGCCGAGGCCTGCCCGGGTTCCCAGCTGATGGTGACGCCATTGCGTTGCAGGGGGCCTTCCTCACGCACCTTGAGCATGGACACGACGACCGGATCGCCATCGTCGCGAACCACCACGACGCGGGCCATCGGATCGATGTCGGGCGGCAGCTCTCCCCGGAACAGAAACGGCCGGTTCATGGTGTCGTAGCCGGTGTAAGGGTTGACGCCGTAGTTGCGCATGCCGGCATTATTCGGCACCAGCACCATGCCGCCCGGATGCCTTGCCTTGAAGCGGCCGTAGGACTCCAGCCGCGACGGCACCATGTCGAGCCTGCTGCCGGTCTTCTCGCCGGCGATCGCTTCGCCGGTGAATTGCTGCCACCAGCTTTCGGTGCGCCGGTCATACATGACGAGGTCGGAGTTGCGCAGCTTGCCGGTGGTGCCGAAAGTATCCGGTTTGCCGTCGATGACCCGGTCGAACACCAGTGCCGCGTTGCACAGCGGGCAATAGGTAACGGTCACCGGACGGCCGCCCACGGTGTCGTTGACGATCTCGTGCCACATCAACACGCGAAGCGGGTAGGCGCGGGCTTCACCGCCCAGTTCGAGCCCGATCACCGGCTCCAGGTCGTCAAGGTCCTCGATCTCGGAAACCGGCAGGAACGCCGGATCATCGATGGACGGAATGCCGTCCTTGGGCGGTCCGCCGGACAGGATTTCGTTGTAGTCGATGGAGTGCTTGGAGAAATCCGTCGACCAGCCCTGTCGTTTCCAGCTCGACGGATTGGCCATCGCCGATGCGCAAAAAGTCAGCACAATCAAGGTAGTAAAGGCGGATTTTCGGAAGGAACTACCGGTCGTCATGATGCCGTCTCCTGAACCTGTGGACCGCGCGAACGGTACCAGTCTGCGAGCGACGCCGACCATCAAGCGTGCTCACTTTTTCTTGAAGTGCGGGAACCGGGTGATCTCATTTGCTCGAAATACTCGACGCATTCCAGCACACTGGGCGGGACCGGCAGGTCGCGAATTTCGTGCAGTTCGAACCAGCCCAGCGCATCGGCGTCGTCGCCGGCGATCGCCACCTGGTGATCGTCGATCTCGGCCAGATGCACGGCCAGAACGTAATGGCTCTCGACCCCGCCGTCGTTTCCCGTGTCGATCAGGTCGTAGAGCCTGAAGAACCGCGCATCGTTGCCGGACAACCCCGTCTCTTCCCGCAGCTCCCGCAAGGCCGCTTCCGCAAGCCGCTCGCCGACTTCGACCTTGCCGCCGGGAAAGGCATAATCGCCAGCCGAGGGACCGGCGCCCCTGCGCACCAGCAAATAGCGACTTTGCCGCCTGACGATGCAGGAAACAGCCATGCGGGGATAAGTCATCTCGGTGCCTTTCATCGGCCGTCGGCCTCGCCTATCGTCCGCGGGCGAGGAAACGGCCCGGAGCAGTGTAGAGAAGATGACGGCAACTGCAACGCAAGCATTTCGATTGAAGGCCGCAACCCTGGCTCTGGTCGTGCCACTGCTGATCTCGGCCTGTGCGACGTTGGACGAGGCGGAGTGCCAGACCGCGAATTGGCGCGATCTCGGTCAGCGCAACGGCCAGGAAGGCCGGGCGTCATCCTTTGTCGTCGAGCACGAAAAAGCCTGCGCCAGTCACGGCATTCCGGTGGATTCAGCCGCCTGGCGCGCCGGCTGGGAGATTGGAATTCGACAATATTGCAGGCCGCTGAACGGCCTTCTGGTCGGCCGCGAGGGCAAATCCTACGCCCAATCCTGCCCGGCCGATGTGGCGCCCGGTTTCCTGCACACCTACACCATCGGCAGGCGGGTCTACGAAGCGCGACAGCGGCGCAACACGATCAGCAGCGAGATCGACACGCTCAATGCATCGATCGGATCGGCCTCGGATCCCAAGGAGCGGGCTGACCTGCAATCCGAACTGGTGCTCAAGCAATCGGAGCTGCGCGCCGCCCAGGACAGGCTGCTTGACGCAGAGCGGGAGGCAGACCGGATCCGCTACTCCCTGCCGTCGAACTAGAACCAGGAGGCGGTCATGTGCGGACGGTTTTCACTGACGGCAACCGCTGACGCGCTTCGGGCGTTTTTCGAGGCGACCGAACTGGAGCGCCACGAACCTCGATACAACATCGCGCCGACGCAACCGATTGCCATGATCCGGTCGGCAGACCGGGCAGCCAGGCGACCGGGAAGCAACCTGCCGGACCGGGAAACGATCCTGGTGCGCTGGGGATTGCTGCCGTCCTGGGTCAAGAATCCGAAGGATTTTCCGCTGCTGATCAACGCGCGATCGGAAACGGCCATCGGAAAGGCCTCGTTCAAGGCGGCCATGCGGCACCGGCGGACGCTGGTTCCGGCCTCCGGCTTCTACGAGTGGCAGCGTGAATGGCGGCAGCGGCCCCAAGCCTATTGGGTCCGGCCGCGGGAGGGCGCTATCGTTGCATTCGCCGGTCTCGTGGAAACCTACTCGGCGATCGACGGATCCGAGATCGATACCGGCGCAATCATGACCACCCGCGCCAACTCGGCGATCGGCCATATCCACCATCGCATGCCGGTCGTCATCCGGCCGGAGAACTTCGAGCTTTGGCTTGACTGCCGCACCCGCGAGCCGCGCGACGTTGTCGATCTGCTCGAGCCGGTGGACGACGACTTCTTCGAGGCCATTCCCATCTCCGACAAGGTCAACAAGGTGGTCAATGTCGGGCCGGATCTGCAGCACGAGATCGATCTTGACAGCAATCCGGAAACCGGAGATCACGACGCTCCCGCACAAGAGGCGCAAATGTCTCTTTTCTGACACCCGAACCCAGCGGAAGTGGCGATGTTCGACGATGCCGCCGGCGCGGCTGCAGCAGCCGGCTTCTTTCTGGGCGTTTCCCTGATCGTCGCGATCGGGGCGCAGAACGCCTTCATCCTGAGACAGGGCCTGGTGCGCTCGCACGTCTTCATCCTCTGTCTGATCGCGGCGCTCTCCGACGCGTTGCTGATCGCGGCCGTGATCGCCGGTCTGGGCACGCTGGTCGCTCGCTCCCCGGTGCTGATCAGCATCGTCACTCTGGGCGGAGCGCTGTTTCTGTTCGCCTACGCGATGCTGGCGTTCCGTCGGGCCCTGCATCCGCACGGCCTGCAGGCGGCGGACCGGACGGTCGGCGGTTATTGGGCTGCTGTCGCCACCTGTCTGGCACTGACCTTCCTCAACCCGCACGTCTATCTCGACACGGTGCTGCTGATCGGCGGCCTGTCCGGCCAGTATGACGGGTCCGCGCGCATCGCCTTTGGAACCGGCGCCGTCGTCGCCTCGTTCGTCTGGTTCTTCGGGTTGGGCTACGGCGCCCGTCTGCTGGCTCCGATTTTCGCCAAGCCCGTCGCCTGGCGGGTCCTCGACCTGCTGATCGCGGCAATCATGGCTTTCCTCGGTGGCGGGCTGCTGTTGCGGTTCCTGGATTCGTGAAACTCCCGCAATGTGTCTTGACGGACGTGGCGGGAGCGGCGATAAGGCGCCTATGAAAACGCATCGCGGCGCCGCCGCTATCTGCATCTGCTGGATTATTATTCGCTAGCCCAACGCTGGCCCGGCTGTTTTCGTCTTTCAAAATCTTGCGACAAACGCCCTGGCCAGGAGGCACAAGGGGAGTTTGACCATGGGCGATCCGCGCCTGAGACTGTACAACACGCTGACACGCGAGAAGCAGGACTTTCAGCCGATCGATCCTGCCAATGTGCGCATGTATGTCTGCGGTCCGACGGTCTACGACTTCGCTCATATCGGCAATGCCCGTCCGGCGATCGTCTTCGACGTGCTGTTTCGCCTGCTGCGCCACCTCTACGGCGCCGACCACGTCACCTATGTGCGCAACATCACCGACGTCGACGACAAGATCAACGCCCGCGCGGCCCGCGACTATCCCGACATGGACCTGAACGAGGCGATCGCGCTGGTTACCCGCAAGACCGCGGATCAGTACCATGAGGATGTGCGAACGCTCGGCTGCCTGGAGCCGAATTTCGAACCGCGCGCGACCGAGAGCATCCCGCAAATGCGCGACATGATCGCGACGCTCATCGAAAAGGGTCACGCCTACGAGGCCGCCGGCGAAGTGCTGTTCGACGTTTCCTCCATGGCGGATTACGGCGTCCTGTCGCGGCGCAAGCTGGAGGACCAGCAGGCCGGAGCCCGGGTTGCCGTCGAGGAGCACAAGAAAAACCCCGAGGACTTCGTGCTGTGGAAACAGTCGAGCGAGAACGAGCCCGGCTGGCCGTCGCCGTGGGGCACGGGGCGACCGGGCTGGCATCTCGAATGCTCGGCAATGAGCGAGCGCTATCTCGGCCAGGTGTTCGACATTCATGGCGGCGGGCTCGACCTGATCTTTCCGCATCATGAAAACGAGATCGCCCAGTCGCGCTGCGCCCATGGAACGCACACCATGGCCAATCTGTGGATGCATAACGGCTACCTGCAGGTCGAGGGGCAGAAGATGTCGAAGAGCCTCGGCAACTTCGTCACCATCCACGACCTGTTGGCGACTGATGCCTTCAGCGGCCGCTCCTGGCCGGGCGAAGTGCTGCGCCTTGCCATGCTGATGACGCACTATCGCGAGCCGATCGATTTCAGCCGCCGCAAGCTGGAAGAGGCGGAAAATCTGCTCGGAAAATTCGCCCGGCGGGCCGGCGAAGCCGCCGCAACTTCCGACGTCGACGCGGAGTTCATCGAGGTGCTGTCGGACGACCTCAACGTTTCCGGCGCGCTGGCGCGATTGAACGCGCTCGACGGCGAAGCGCTTGCTTCGGCGCTCGGACTGCTCGGCTTCGAAACTTACCGGCACAAGGCCGAGACGGATGTCGACGAGGCGATGATCGCCGAACGCATCGAGGCGCGGCTGGCGCTGATCCGGGAAAAGAACTGGGTGGAAGCCGACGCCATTCGCGACCAACTGGCCGAGGTCGGAATCCAGCTGAAGGACGGCAAGGACCCGGAGACGGGCGAACGCGTCACCAGTTGGGAAGTGATGTAGGGACCGAAGATATGGCTGAACCAGTCTTGACCGGCGGTTGCCAGTGCGGCGCGGTCCGGTATCGGATTTCCGGACCGGTCACCAGACCGCATCTGTGCCATTGTCGCATGTGCCAGAAGGCGGCGGGCAATTACTTCATGCCGCTGGCCAACGTTCAGTGGACGGATTTCACGCTGACGCGCGGCGAAGTCGCCCATTTCGCCTCATCTGAACTGGCGCTACGTGGCTTCTGCCGGGATTGCGGCACGCCGCTGACATTCGAGGGCAGGGGCTCGCGGCATCTGAATATCGCGCTCGGGACCCTGGACGATCCGACGTCCGTCAAACCCGCCACGCAGATCGGTCTGGAGGGAAAGCTCCCCTGGTTCGGCGAATTGGACGATTTGACGGGATACCAAACGCAGGGTGAGGAGGTGGAAGCCATTCGAGCGAGCAACCGCCAGCACCCCGATCACGACACGAATGTCTGGCCGGAGACCCGGTCGGCACACCATTGAAATGCCATCGCACAGGGCGATGCAGGCAAGGCTGAGACAATGACAATGCGCGAACGACTCTATCTCTTCGACACGACGCTGCGGGATGGTCAGCAGACCCCCGGGATCGATTTCAATGTCGAGGACAAGATCGCCATTGCCAAATTGCTGGACGAATTCGGCATCGACTATGTCGAGGGCGGGTATCCGGGCGCCAATCCGACCGATACCGCGTTCTTTGAAAAGAACCGCATGAAGACGTCGACCTTCACGGCCTTCGGCATGACCAAACGTCCCGGCGTGTCGGCTTCCAACGATCCGGGACTGGCAGCGCTGGTGCAATCGAAGAGCGATGCGATCTGTTTCGTCGCCAAGAGCTGGGATTATCACGTTTCCCTGGCGCTCGGCATCACCAACGAGGAAAACCTGGACGGAATCCGCGCTTCCATCGAACACGCGGTTGACCAGGGAAAAGAGGCGATGCTCGACTGTGAGCATTTCTTCGACGGCTACAAGGCCAATCCCGATTATGCGATCGCCTGCGCCAGGGCGGCCTATGACGCCGGCGCGCGCTGGGTTGTGCTGTGCGATACCAATGGCGGCACGCAGCCGTCCGAGGTCGCGGACATCGTCCGGGCCGTCATCGATGCGGGCATCCCCGGCGACCGCCTGGGCATTCATGCACACAACGACACCGGCCAGGCCGTCGCCAATTCGCTGGCCGCCGTCGACGCCGGGGTGCGCCAGATCCAGGGAACCCTGAACGGTATCGGCGAGCGCTGCGGCAATGCCAATCTGGTGACGCTGATCCCCACACTGATGTTGAAACCGGTGTGGAAAGAGCGGTTCGAGACGTCCATCGGCGACGACAAGCTGATCGACCTGACGCGGCTGTCGCATGCCTTCGACGAACTGCTCAACCGGCCGCCGGAGGCCCAGAACCCCTATGTCGGCGCGTCGGCCTTCGCCACCAAGGCGGGTATCCACGCATCGGCCCTGTTGAAGGATCCGAAGACCTACGAACACGTCCCGGCGGAGTCGGTCGGCAATCAGCGTCGGGTGATGATCTCAGACCAGGGCGGCAAGTCCAACTTCATAAACGAACTGTCGCGGCGCGGCATCGAGGTGGCGAAGGACAATCCGAAGCTCGACCGGCTGATCTCGATGGTCAAGGAGAAGGAGGCTAACGGCTACTCCTACGAGGCCGCCGATGCGAGTTTCGAGATCATGGCGCGCCAGGTGCTCGGCCGCGTGCCGGAGTTCTTCAAGATCGACAGTTTCCGCGTCATGGTCGAGCGCCGCTTCGATGCGATGGGCAACCTGAAGACCGTCTCGGAAGCAGTCGTGAAAGTCGAGATCGACGGCGAGAAGAAGATGTCGGTGGCCGAGGGACACGGCCCCGTCAACGCGCTCGACCTGGCGCTGCGCAAGGACCTGGGCAAATATCAGGCGGAGATCGAGGACCTCGAACTCACCGACTACAAGGTGCGTATCCTCAACGGCGGAACGGAGGCGATCACCCGGGTGCTGATCGAATCGCGCGACACCACCGGCGAACGCTGGTGGACGGTCGGCGTTTCCGAGAACATCATCGACGCGTCGTTCCAGGCGATGATGGACTCGGTCACATACAAGCTTCTGAAGGGGCGCACCACCTGAGGCTCGGGTAGCGGGCTGTCGCCGCAACCGTTAAAGTGCTGCATCAGCGAACCGATTCAACCGATTCCAGCCACTTGGCAATCGGATTTCCAGACCTTGAAAGCGAAGACATGACCACCGGCGCAAGCCATGACGATTCGGCCGTTCGCGGCTTTGCCTTCGCCTTTGGCGCCTACGGCCTCTGGGGGCTGATGCCGATATGGGTGAAGGCCGTCGAGCAGGTGCCGGCTGTCGATATCGTTGCCTACCGCGTGCTGTTCTCGGTTCCGGTCGCCGGGGTCATCTTGCTGGCGCTGGGGCGCACGGCCGATCTCAAGGCTGCCTTCCGCCATCCCCGAACGCTGGTGATGGCGGGTGTGACGGGCACGCTGATCGCGCTGAACTGGGGGATCTACACCTGGGCTGTGATGGTCGACCGGACGGTCGAGACGGCGCTGGGTTACTACATCAACCCGCTGGTCAACATCGTGCTTGGAGCGGTGTTTCTCGGCGAACGCTTTACCCGCTGGCAACTCATCGCCATCGCGCTTGCCGTAACGGCCGTGCTCATCCTGACGGTGCATGCCGGCGGACCGCCCTGGATCTCGCTGGCGCTCGCTTTCAGCTTCGGCATCTATGGCTACCTGCGCAAGACGCTGCCGATCGGCCCGAGCCAGGGGTTTTTTCTGGAGGTGCTGCTTTTGAGCCTGCCGTCGCTGATCCTGCTGATCTGGATTTCGCCGGCCGGTGGCCGGATCTTTGTCGATGGCAGCATGAGTGAAATCGCGCTGGTTCTGCTGGCCGGTCCGTTCACCGCCATTCCGCTGATCTTCTTCGCGTTCGGAGCCAAACTGTTGCGCTACTCGACCATGGGTCTGATGCAGTACATTGCGCCGTCGCTGATTTTCCTGATTGCCATCTTCGTCTTCCGCGAGCCGTTTTCCGGCTGGCAGTTCTTGGCCTTCTGCCTGATCTGGACCGGGCTCGCCATCTACAGCTGGTCGACGCTGCGCGAGACGCGCGCCGGCGCACCGGCCTGAGGTTCGATCATGCCGCAACCACGGATCGCCATCATCACCGGAGGAGGGCGCGGCATCGGCGCCGCGATCGCCCTGCAGGCCGCCGGACAGGGCTACGACGTTTGCATCAACTACGCGGCCGACGCCCGGCGCGCGCAGGAGGTTGCCGATGCCTGTCGCGATGCGGGTGCGCGCGCGGTCGCCGTCCAGGCGGATATCGCCGATCCCGACCACGTCGAGCGTCTGTTTTCGGCCTGCGACCGGGAACTCGGCCCGGTTTCGCTGCTGGTCAACAATGCCGGAATCGTCGGCGCGGCTACGACGGTCGAGAACCTGTCGGATGCGGCTTTGCAGCGAACTTTCCAGGTCAATGTCTTCGGCGCAATCTACTGCGCCCGGGCCGCAATCCGCCGCATGTCCACCGCCAATGGCGGCTCCGGCGGGTCCATCGTCAACATTTCCTCCATCGCGGCGACGTTGGGCAGTCCGGGCGAATACGTGCATTACGCCGCATCCAAGGGGGCGGTCGACACGTTGACGGTGGGCTTGTCCAAGGAGGTCGGACACCTTGGTATTCGGGTCAATGCGGTGCAGGCCGGCACGACCGCGACCGAAATTCACGCGCGGGAGGGAAATCCCGACCGTCCGCAGATGGTTGCGAAAACGGCGCCGCTCGGTCGGGTGGCAGAGCCCGAGGATATCGCTGAAGCAGTGCTGTGGCTGGCCTCCGAAAAAGCGGGATATGCCACCGGCTCGATCCTCCGTGTCAGCGGCGGATTGTAAGGTCGGCTGGTGTTTGCGGTGCGGTCCAGCCCGGCGAATCGCGCCGGTTTCTCGCTTCCGCGATTTGCCGTCATTTCACCGCCCGCTAACATTCGTTAGAGGCCGGGGCTTTGAATTTTGACGGCTAACGGCGTATTATCCAAATAATTCGGCTACTTGCGACGTCCGGGAGGCGGCTTGTGGCCTTTCGTGGGGAAACCGATCGTTGTCCATGTCGGGTAGTTCTATTCGGCCAACGAATAATGTAGGTTGCCCGGTCAGTCGGCAAAACAGCAATGAAGGACAGTCCGAGCCGATGGCTCAACTGAGAAGCAACTGAGAATATGAGCGGTTCACTGATACTTCTGCACCTGGCCGGTGCCGTGGCGCTGCTGATCTGGGCGACGCGTATGGTCAGAACCGGCGTCGAACGCGCCCATGGTGCGGCCCTTCGACGGGTGCTGAACGGGGCGGCCAACAACCCGTTGAAAGCCGCCGTGACCGGCCTTGGCGCCGCCGTCATGCTGCAAAGCTCCGCCGCCGTCGCATTGCTGGTCACCGGATTCGCAGCCGGCGGCATGATCGCGCTTCCCATCGGTCTGGCCATGGTGCTGGGTGCCGACCTCGGATCGGCTTTGGTGGCCCGCATTCTGTCGTTCGATCTGAGCTGGCTTGCTCCCATCTGTCTCGTTGCCGGCGTTGCGCCCTTCCTGGCCAGTGAAAGGCGGACGGTGCGGCAAACAGGCCGAATTCTCGTCGGTCTTGGACTGGTTCTGCTGGCCCTGCGCCTCATAGGTACCGCCTCGGCGCCCTTGCGCGAGAGCGAGGCTCTGCCCCTGTTCCTGTCCTTTCTGTCGCGCGACCCGGCAATCGCATTCCTGGCCGCGGCGCTTTTTACCTGGCTCGTTCATTCCAGCGTTGCTGTGGTGCTGATGCTGATGGCCATGGCGGCGCAGAATGTCATTCCGGTTCCGCTGGCACTGGTCTTCATGCTCGGCGCCAATCTCGGCGGCGCCGCCATTGCCGCATCGCTCACCCGCAATGCCCCGCCCGAAACGCGCCCCATCGCCACCGGCAACCTGCTGCTGCGCGGCGTGTTCGCCGGCGTTGGCCTCCTGGCGCTGACGATGTTCGACATCCCGGCCACCTGGTTCGGCAGCACTCCGGGCGGTCAGATTGCCAACGCGCACCTGGCTTTCAACGCGCTGCTTCTGATCCTCGGGCTGCCGCTCATCAAGCCCGTATCGGCTCTATGCAGTCGCTTGCAGCCAGCTCCGGCACCCACTCCGGAAGATGTCGAGGCGGTGAAAGTCTCGTCGCTCGACAGGTCCGTGATCGACGTGCCCAGCCTGGCCCTAGCCAGTGCCACGCGCGAGGTGCTGCGCATGAGCGAAACCGTGGAAATCATGCTGCGACAGGTGTTCGAACTCTATGAGCAGGCCGACAAGCCTGCCATCAAACGCCTGACGGCACTCGATGACGAGGTGGATCATGCCCATACGGAGATCAAGCTCTACCTCGCCGAAGTCAGCCGCAACGAACTGAGTGAGGAAGAAGCGCGGCAGTGCATGGTGCTGACCGATTTCTGCATCAAGCTCGAACATGTCGGCGACATCATCGTGATGAACCTCATTCCGCATGTCGAAAAGAAACGGACACGCAATGTGGAGTTCTCCAGCGAGGGCTGGCACGAGCTGACGAAGCTGCACGAGCGGGTGGTCAAGAACATGCAGCTGGCACTCAACGTTCTCGTTTCGGGCGACCCGGCTTCGGCACGCCGGCTGATCGAGGAGAAGGGCCGGATGCGCAGGCTCGAGCAAAAGAGCAACGAACAGCATTTTGCCCGGTTGCGGGAGCGTGCCGTCAAGAGCATCGAGACCAGTGAAATCCATCTCGACACCATTCGCGACCTGAAGCAGATCAACTCGCTGATCTCGACGGTCGCCAATCCGATCCTGAGGGAGACGGGCGAATTGCTGGATTCGCGCCTGACCGCGGAAACGCAGGGATAAAAGTTACTTCAGCCCCATGCAGTTGGCATAGAAGGTGGTCGTAGCCGGCCAGTCCGAAAACACGCCGGCCACGCCGACATCCTTTGCCAGCACATCGAGCAGCACCAGGACGTCGCCATCATTGTCGGTGATGTCCCCGATGCTCTGATAGTACCAGCCGCCACCACCGCTCAGCGGTCCGGAGCGCTCCAGCGTCCAGGCAATGAGGTTGAGACCCGCGGCCTTTGCGGCCATCGCATAGGCAGACGGCTCCGGCCGGCCGTTTTCGCCGCTGCGAACCAGCACCCATAGCGGCGGTGCGAGAAAGCGAACGCCGCTCTCGTAGAGGGCTTCCATCGACGGATTCCAGGTCGCCGGGTTCTCTGGATCGAGGCCCCTGCGCAGGCGGCCCTCCAGATAGACGGCCTGTTTGCCGAACTCCGGCTCTCGCTCGATCCAGAACGCGATGTCGCGCGGGTCGAAGGATTGCACGAAGACGTCGGAAGCCGGGACGCCCGCTGCCTTGTATTCGTCGATCATCATTTGAGCGTAGTCGGCCTGCGCGAAGTCGCCGTCGAAAGGCATCGACACCGCCGGCGATTTGAGCTCCGGGGTCATTTTGACGCCGAGTTGCTTGAACAGCTCGATGGATTCGGCGTGGGTCATGAGCGTACCGCGCATGCCGTAAAGTTCGGTGCGCCAGGGTGCGGTGCCGCGCAGATAGTCTTCAACCGTGGTTGCGGTCGGGTTGGCCGCGTCCATCTTGCCGCGTAGCTGGCGAAACTGGGCAAGCGTGATGTCGGAGGTGCAACATTTGGCCGATGCCTTGGTGCCGTTCGCCGGATCGGCAGGCGTGAACGGTTCGCTGCACTGGGCGGCGATCTCCGGCTTTGTCAGGATGTTGGTGGTGGTGTGCAGGTCGCACTGCGAGTGACGACAGACCAGTTGCCTGTCCTTGGTGAAGGTGACGTCGCATTCGAGGATGCCCGCGCCCATCAAAGCGGCAGCCCGATAGGATTCTTCCGTATGCTCCGGGAACTGCAGCGGCGCGCCGCGATGACCGATGGAAAAGTCGGATTTGTAGAACGGTCCGCTGCCACACTGCTGCAGGGCCTGTTTGAGCTCGCCCTCGTCCATGTCCTGAACCAGAACGAAGGGCCGGGGCCCGAGCTGCGCCTGTGTCTGGTGACTGTCGGCCAGCCCGGCGGTTGTGGCGGATGCGAGGCCCAGCAAAACCAGCTGGCAGGCAAGAATCGAGTTGTTCATGGATATCTCCAGAGGCAATCGGTCAAAACTGTGCACGGGTAGCATCGCAATGCAACAGTTTGACAACGCCCGTTTCTCACGATCGCGCGAGGATCACGAACCCTTCCAGGTAACGCCGTAGAGATCTGGCCGCCGGTCGGCCAGATTGCGCACGGCACCGGTCGACCGGGCCTTGTGCAGCTTACCCAGATCCAGATCGGCGACGATCATCATGTCGGCGTTCTCGGTCGCCTCGGCTGCGATGCCGTCCCGGTCGAAGGGAATGTCGCAAGGCGTTATGATCGCCGACCGGGCGAAGCTGCCGCCCATTTCTACGATGGTCTCCATATGCCCGGTCAGGCCCGAGGTTGCCACGTAGCACTGGTTTTCGATGGCCCGCGCCTGGCAGCAATGGCGCACCCGCCAGTGGCCGTGTGCCGTGTCCGTACAATAGGGCACGAACAGGATCAGGGCGCCCTGGTCGATCAGATGCCGGGCCTGTTCGGGGAATTCGCTGTCATAGCAGATCATCACGCCGATCGGTCCGCAATCGGTTTCGATGACATCGGCACTACGGCCCCCAGCCACCCTCCAGGCGTTGCGCTCCGACGGGGTCGGGTGCAGCTTTTCCCGGCTGTGAACGCTGCCGTCCCGCAGGAAGACGTGACAGACATTTCGCACGGTGCCGTCATCGTCAGTTTCAAGGTGCGAGCCGGCGACGATGTTGATGTCTTTCGCGGTTGCCAGTCCGTGCAGCCGGTCGCGGAAACTGTCCGTGTGCTCTGCAAGCCGACGGGTAAACTGATCGGCTGGAATGTCGGTTTCCGCAGCCAGAAGAAGGCAGGTGAACAGTTCCGGAAAAACCACGAAATCGGCCCGATAATCGGCGGCGGACGCGACATAGTAGGAGAGCCGATCGTAGAAGGCACCACCGGAACAGGACGGGGCTGCGCGCAACTGCACGGAGGCGACCCGGACGGATTTGGTGTGCGCCGTCATCGCCTTCGCTCACATCTTGTCGATGATGCGCCGGTCGCCGCCATTGCTGGCCGACGTTTTCCAGGCGGCTAGGATTGCCGGCACGATCTCCGTGGCTGTGTTGATGACCAGTGGCTGCACCAACTGCCGCGAGTGCAAAAAACCCTCGGCGTCCATGTGCTTGAGCAGCTCCAGCAGCGGGTCCCAGAACCCGCCGATATTGGCCAGGACCATCGGCCGGCGATGGCGTCCGAGCTGCGCCCAGGTCATGATCTCGACGATTTCCTCCAGCGTGCCGATGCCGCCGGGCAGGGCGACGAAGGCGCCCGATCGGTCGAACATGGTGTGCTTGCGGGCGTGCATGTCGTCGGTGACGATCAATTCGTCGAATTTCAGCCGGTCGCCATTCGCCGCCTCGCGGCTTTGCAGGAATCCCGGAATAATCCCGGTCACGAGGCCGCCGCCATCGAGGACGGACTGGGCGACGGTGCCCATGATGCCTTGCGTGCCGCCGCCGAAGATCAGGCGAACGCCGTTTTCTGCGAGCGCACGGCCAAGAACGCGCGCGGCGTCCACATAGTCCGGACGCTGCCCGGCCTGAGAGCCGCAATAGACGCAAATGGATCGATTCTCGGACATGAGGTGAACAAGCATGATGCACGCCGCGAGGTCAAGCGCCGTTCGGCGGCCGGCAGTCGGTTGCGGCGTTAGGCGTGCAAATCGCCGCATGTGCTTGTTTGAACAGCACAAAAGGTCTAGTTTGGCCGAAAACGGGCGGGATGAAGCGTATCTATCTGTGTGTTTTCGATCGATCCCCGATATGATAGGCGGATCGAAGCTGCCCGACTGCGGGAGGCAAATCCGCCCCGGCGTTGCGTCGGCTGGAGTATGAAATGAAGAACAACAAATCCCTGATCGGGGGTCTCGTCGGACTGGCTGTCATCATCCTCGTCGGAATCTACGTGTACAACCAGGAGCAGGAGCGCCAGCGCGCCGCGGCCGAAACGGCCGACCGGATGACGGCGGCCCAGCAGGTCGAGGAGACGCAGGAGCAGGCAGCCGAACAGCAGAAACCGGCCGCCGAACAGGACAAGTCGGCAGTTGACCAGAAGACCGCCGAGAAGCCGCAGGACGCCGAGACGGCCGACAAGCCGCAGGAAAAGGCGGCCTCGCAGAGCACTTCGACGGAAAAGACGAACGAGACCGCCAACGAACAAACTGCGGCTGAGGCGACAGAAGACAAGACCGTCGAAACAGCCGCAGCCGACACCGCCAAAGACGCAGCCGACAATCCGCCGGTAGCCAAATCGGCCGATGCCGGGCAGGCGGCAGAAGAAAAACCGTTCGAGACCGCCGCGCTCGATACAAGCGCGGGCACCGGTGAAAACACCGCCGTCGTTCAGCCCGACGCAACGGATGCAAAAGCGGCCGATCTGCGACCTCCGCAATTCGATCTGTTGCGGGTCGAGCCCGACGGATCGACCGTCGTCGCCGGCCGGGCCAAGCCCGGAGGCAAGCTGGAGGTCGTCGCCGGAGACACCGTGGTGGCTGAAACGAAAGTCGGATCGAGCGGCGACTTTGCCGCGGTGCTCGACGAACCCCTGCCGCCGGGGGATCATGAGATCGCCCTCAGGGTGGTCGAAGAGGGCGAAGTGGTTTCGCGCTCGGACGAGGTGGCGACCGTGAGCGTACCGAAGGACGATCCGGCTTCCCTCCTGGTGATGGTGACGCGGCCGGGCGAAGCCAGCCGCATCCTCACCCAGCCGGAAGTCGCCGCCGCGCAGACCGGTTCCGACGAGACACCGGCGGCCCAGAAACCGCAGGAGACCGCAGCGGCGCAGACCACCACGCAACAGTCATCGAGCGGCGACCAGACGGCGGCAGCACCCGCGCAAAAGAGCGAGGATCCTGAGGCCGATACGAGCGGTGACGGTTCAACCACGCAAATGGCCAAAGCAGAGACGGACGCAGCGGCTCCGGCGAAAGTCGAACCGAAGTCCGATGGAACTGCGGTCGCGGCATCGGCTCCCGAGGCGCCAGCCGCGAAGGACGAGCCGAAGCAATCGGCCAAGGCCGAAACTTCGACCACCGCCAAGGAGAATACCCAAACCGCGGCGCTCGCCGACAAGGTGGAAGACAGACCAGCCAAGGAAAGTCGGGTTCCGGTCGCGGTGCCCGGCGTACGGCTGCGCATCGACGCGGTCGAAATCGAAAGCGGAAAAGTCTTTGTCGCTGGCTCTGCTGCCCCGCCCGGAGCCACCGTGCGGGTCTATGCCGACGGTGAGGCCATCGGCGACAGCCCGGTCAGTTCGTCGGGACGGTTCCTGGTCGAGGCCGAGCGTGACATATCGGTGGGCCAGCACATCTTCAGTGCGGATCTGATGATGCCGGGTAGCGATGCGTCGACCATGCGGGTCGCCGTACCTTTCACCCGGCCGCGCGGCGAGATGGTTGCCGGGGTGGCCGCGCCCGAGAAACAGCCGGCCGCTGCCGAAAGCGCACCGCGGCAAGAGGCCGGCACCACGGCGGCCGGATCCGATCAGCCTAAAGCACAGGATACAGCTTCCGGCGGTGTGGATTCGGGCGGCAAATCCGCGGAAACCAGGGTCGCTTCGCAGGCCGCAAACACCGCTGCGTCGGATCAGCCAAAAGAAGGATCGGAGGTCGTGCAAGGCGGGACACCCGCGGAGCCGAAGGAGACTTCCGTGGCAGCCGGCGGCCAGACGTCGACCAAGAAGGATCTGCCCGTCGTCCGCAGCCAATCGGCCGCCGAAGCGGGCGAGGCCGCCGCCTCGAAGGCCGAAACGACCACAGGCTCGGACGGTACCGCCGCAGCCGGCGGCGAAAAGTCGGCCGCCAAACAGGCCGAGGCCAAACAAGCTGAAGTAAAGACCGCTGCGGGCTCCACTGCCCAGCAGGAGCAGCAGAACCAGGAAGCGGAGGTCAAGACAGCAATGGCTCCGCAGCCTGAAACCACGCCGCAAGCCGACACAGCCAAGGTCGAAGAGCAGGGCAGTGCCGACGACACGGATACCACCCGCATTGCCAGCGCGGACGACGGGTCGTCGGAACCGCCGACGGTCATGCAACCGGCGCTGCAGCCGACCGATGAGTCCGTCATCATCCGGCGCGGCGATACGCTGTGGCAGATTTCCCGGCGCATCTACGGGCGTGGTGTGCGGTACACCACAATTTATCTGGCAAACACCGACCAGATCAACAACCCGGACTTTATCGAGCCGGGGCAGGTCTTCATGGTGCCGGAAGAGCCCCTGGCAAATGCCGAAGAGCTGCACCGGGAGCGTATACGCAGGCGCTGAACGCCGCCCCGCTTGACCGGGGTAGCGCACAACCTATCTAATCGAAAAGGCGGCGATTCCGTGCGATCGCCGCCTTTTGCCGCGAGCATTTCTTCCCAGGGGCCTTCTTGTCAGAAAACAACAAAACCGTCGCATCCGACACCAGCAATCCGCTGCAGACGCTGCGCAATCTGTGGCCGTTCATGTGGCCTACCGACCGGGCGGATCTGAAACGAAGGGTTGTTTTCGCCGCATGCTTCCTGGTGGCCGCAAAGGTTGGCCAGGTCATCGTTCCCTATTTCTTCAAATGGGCGACGGACGCACTCGACGGCCAGCATGACGGGCTGCAATTCCTGCCCGCCGTGCTGATCGCTCCGGTCATGCTGGTCCTTGCCTATAACGGCGCGCGCGTGGTGCAACTGGGGCTGAACCAGCTACGCGACGCGCTTTTCGCCCGCGTCGGCCAGCACGCGGTTCACCAACTGGCCTACAAGACATTCGTGCATATGCACCGCCTGTCGCTGCGCTTCCACCTGGAGCGGCGCACCGGCGGCCTGTCGCGGATCATCGAGCGTGGCGTCAAGGGCATCGAATCGATCGTCCGCTTCACCATTCTCAACACGCTGCCGACGCTGCTGGAGTTTGCGCTGGTGGCGGTGATTTTCGGCTTCACCTACGGCATTTCCTATGTGGCCGTGACCGCCGTGGTGATCTGGCTCTACATCTGGTTCACCGTGCGGGCCAGCGACTGGCGCATTGCCATCCGCCGCGACATGAACGAATCCGACACCGACGCCAACACCAAGGCGATCGATTCGCTGCTCAATTTCGAGACGGTCAAGTATTTCGGCAATGAGCGTATGGAGGCCGAGCGTTACGACGCCTCCATGGAGCGTTACGAGAACGCGGCGACGCGGATCTGGACGTCGCTTGGTTGGCTGAATTTCGGGCAGGGAGTCATTTTCGGCACTGGCATGGCGATCATGATGGTCATGTCGGCCATGGCAGTACAGCGCGGCGAGCAGACCATCGGCGATTTCGTCTTCATCAACGCCATGCTGATGCAGCTGTCGATCCCGCTCAATTTCATCGGCTTCGTCTACCGGGAGATCCGCCAGGGCCTGACCGATATCGAACAGATGTTCGACCTGCTCGACGTCGAGGAGGAGGTGACCGACAAACCCGACGCCATCCGCCTCGACTGTGCCGAGGGCTCGATCCGTTTCGACGACGTGCATTTCCACTACGAGCCTGACCGGCCCATCCTGCGCGGCATCAGCTTCGACGTACCGTTCGGCAAGACGATCGCCGTGGTCGGCCCTTCGGGTGCCGGCAAATCGACCATTTCCCGGTTGCTGTTCCGTTTCTACGACGTGCAGGAAGGGTCCGTTTCGATCAACGGCCAGGACGTGCGCAACGTGACCCAGCAATCGCTGCGCGAGGCGATCGGCATGGTGCCGCAGGACACGGTGCTGTTCAACGACACCCTGGCCTACAACATCCGCTACGGCCGCACTGGCGCCACCGAAGAGGAGGTCATGCAGGCGGCCGAGATGGCTCAGATCGGCGATTTCGTTCGCAGCTTGCCGGAAGGGCTTTCGACCATGGTCGGCGAGCGCGGCCTGAAGCTTTCGGGCGGCGAAAAGCAGCGCGTCGCCATCGCCCGCACCATCCTCAAAGCGCCGCCAATCCTGATCCTCGACGAAGCGACGTCGGCGCTCGACACCGCGACCGAACAGGAAATCCAGTCCGCGCTCGACTATGTCAGTCGCGGCCGCACCACTCTGGTGATCGCCCACCGCCTGTCGACCGTCATCGGCGCCGACGAAATCATCGTGCTCCAGGACGGCCTGATCGCGGAACGCGGCACCCACAGGGAACTGCTGGCGAAGAAGGGCCTCTACCAGGCCATGTGGGACCGCCAGCGCGAGGCCCAGGAGACCGAGGAAAAGCTCAAGGATTTCCGCGAACACGACGATCTCGGCGTGGTCGTGCGCAAAAGCCCGGCAGTTTGATTCCTGTGAGATCCGCTGCCATTTGGGGCGCGGCATTATTCACCACATTGACGTTACGACCGTTGCCGACCGGCCCGTTTCACTTTAGGAGATTGGCGCATGAATCTGATTGAAACGATCTCCAACACGCTCGTTCCCGTTCACCGGGAGGGCTACAAGTTCGTGCTGATCTTCCTGGCCGGATCGCTGGTGCTGGGCTGGATCTGGGATCCGCTGTTCTGGATCGGCCTGCTGCTGACAGCCTGGTGCGCCTATTTCTTCCGCGATCCCGAGCGGGTGACCCCTCTCGACGACGATCTGGTGGTCAGTCCGGCGGACGGTCGGGTGTCGGCGATTACCCGGGTCAAACCACCCAGGGAACTGGATCTCGGCGACAGCGAGATGTTGCGCATTTCGGTGTTCATGAATGTGTTCAACTGCCACGTCAACCGGGCGCCGGTCTCCGGCAGCGTGACCCAGGTCGTGCACAAATCCGGCAGCTTCCTCAACGCCGAGCTCGACAAGGCAAGTGAGGAAAACGAGCGCAACGGTCTCGTCATCGACAGCGCGAACGGCGCCATCGGCGTGGTTCAGATCGCGGGGCTGGTGGCCCGCCGCATCGTCTGCTGGACGGCAACGCACGACCGGCTCGATACCGGCGAACGCTTCGGCCTGATCCGTTTCGGGTCTCGTCTCGATGTTTTTCTGCCGGACGGCGCGACACCGCGGGTGGCGGTCGGCCAGACGGCGCTGGCGGGTGAAACCGTGCTCGCCGAATTCAACGCAGCCAAAGGCAAGACCGTCGCGCGACGGTCGTGAGATCGATGGATAGCGGCTTTTCCCCCTTCGACCCCAACGGTTCAGAACCGGACGAATACGGCAGCAGGGGACCGCGTCTGCGCGACATCTCGCTGCGCATGATGGTGCCCAACATCATCACGGCGCTGGCCATCTGTGCCGGTCTGACGGGCATCCGGCTGGCCTTCGAGCAGCGCTTCGAGCTGGCGGTTGCGATGGTGCTGGTTGCTGCCTTCCTCGACGCCATCGACGGCCGCGCCGCACGGTTGCTCAAATCGACGACCAAGTTCGGCGCGCAAATGGACTCGCTCGCGGACATCGTCAATTTCGGCGTCGCGCCGGCGCTGGTGCTCTATGCCTACCTGCTCGACCAGGTGCGCTCCTTCGGCTGGATCGCGGCCATGATCTACGCCATCGCCGCCGGTCTGCGGCTGGCCCGCTTCAACGTCATGGAGGAGAGGATCCAGAAGGCAAGCTGGCAATCGGATTACTTCCTGGGGATTCCGGCGCCCGGCGGCGCCATGCTGGTTCTGCTGCCGGTCTATCTCGGCTTTCTCGGCATCGAGCCGACCGTCACCTTCGCCTATATCGCGTCGGCCTATACCCTGCTGATCGCTTTCCTGCTGGTCAGCCGGTTGCCTGTCTATTCGGGCAAGACGCTTGGCCAGCGGGTTCGCCGCGACCTGGTTTTCCCGCTCATGCTGGTAATCGTGCTCTACGTGGCGCTGCTGATGACCTATACATGGGAGACGATGACCGCCACCACGGTATTTTATCTTCTATCCCTGCCGTTCGGGGCGCGCGCCTGGCGCAAGCGATACGGGGCAAGCAAAGCCAGCACCGAGGAATAAACCCGTCACGAAAAACGCCGCCCGAGGGGCGGCGTTTTCCAACGATCGGCAAAGAAGCCCTTATTCGGCTGCATCCGGACGACTGATCGGCAGGTCGTCGTTGTCGGCGCGCTTGGGTTCCTGCTCGGTGTCAGGTTGCTGGACTTCCTCCTGCCCGGCCGTGTCCGCGGCCGACAGCTGGTCTTCCTTGGGCTCCCGCCGGAAGTAGCCGGTCATGCCGCCCCAGCTCTGCCGCACATTGGCCGGCAGGGCCAGCATCGACGGAATGAGCACCAGCGTCAGCATGGTCGAGAAGGCCAGGCCGAAAATGATCGCCGTCGACAGCTGGACCCACCAGATCGACGTGATGCCGCCGACCGACACGGTCTGGGTGAAGAAGTTCATGTTGATCTGCAGCGCCATGGGCACCAGTCCGAGGATCGTGGTGATGGTCGTCAGCATGATCGGACGCAAACGCTGCGCGGCCGTTTTCAACGCCGCCTGCCTGGTGTCGGTAACGCCTTCGTCGCGCAGACGATTGAACGTATCGATCAACACGATAGCGTTGTTCACCACGATACCTGCCAGGGCGACGATGCCGGTTCCCGTCATGATGATCGAGAAGCGCTGACCCGTCACCGCCATGCCGACGAGGACGCCGGAGATAGCGAGAACGACAGTCGAGAGCGTCAGGGTCGTCTGATAGAACGAGTTGAACTGCGTCAGCAGGATGACGAACATCATGAACAGGGCGGCGATCGCGGCCTTGCCGAGGAATTCGCCGGATTCGCGCTGTTCCTCGTCGGCACCGCGGAACTTCAGGAACACGTTGTCCGGCCATTCCTGGGTGTCGAGCCAGGCCTGAACATGCTTGACGGCGTCGTCCGGGGTTGCCGCGCGACCGTCGACCACGGCCCCCTCGGCAACACTGGCCTTGACGTCCATGGCATAGAGCCCGTCACGCCGGGTGATCGACGAGACCTTCTGCAGCGCCGACCGCTCGATGAAGTTCGACAGCGGCACCTGACCATTGCTGGTCCGCAATTTCAGCAGTTCGAACTGGTCGAGCGTGCGTTCGTCCCGCGGCAGACGCACGCGGATGTCGACTTCGTCTTCCGAGTCGTTCGGCCGGTAGGTGCCGATCAGCACGCCGTTGGTGACGAGCTGCACCATCGAGCCGACCTGGGCGATGCCGGCATTGTAGCGGCCGGCCTGCTCGCGATCGACGTCGAGCTGCCATTCGATGCCGGGCAGGGGACGTCCGTCCTCCTGGTCCGACAACAGGTCGACCGTGTTGACATAGTCGCGGATGCGACCGACGGTCTCGACCATCGTGTCGTAATCGGTCGACTTGACCTCGAGCCGCAGATCCTTGCCGGTCGGCGGACCGCCCTCGATCTTGCGGACTTCGACCTTGATGCCGGCCATGCCGGCCGTGCGTTGACGGATCTCCTCGAAGATGTCGACAGCCTTCCGACGGCAGCAATAATCGGCCAGTTCGATCTGCAGTTCACCAACCACGTCAGCCGGCTTGTCCTGGACACCGCCCAACACTTGCAGCCCGCCACCGCCGCCACCGGGCGCGGTTGCCGACATGACGACATTGTCGACGCCGTTGACTTGCAGGACCTCGGCTTCGACTTCGCCGACCAGGTCGCGGATTTCGGTAGCCGACAGGTTGCCGCGCGCCGATACCATGACGATGGCGACGTCCGGCTCTTCGTCGACGAAGAACTCAACGCCCTTGTTGTTGGCCATGAAGAACATGAAGCTTGCGGTCGTCGCTGCCAGAATAGCGATGATGACGAGCACGTTGCCCCACAGCGTTCCGGCCGCGTAGCGCAGGAAGCGCAGGTAACCGCCGGTGATGCCGGGTACGCGCTTGACGTCCAGCTTGGCCTTGGACGACAGCATCAGAGCGACCTCGTCGGCCTCCTGCACCGGCTTGTCGCCGCGCCGCGACGCAATGAACTTCGAGATGCGGTAGGTGAGGAACAGGGCGACGAGACCGGCGATCGATGCACCACCGAAACGGGTAGCCTCGTCGAAGCCGACGAACGGTCCGAAATAGGCGGCAAGTCCGGCGATCGGACCGATAAACAGCGCCGAAATCACGCTCGACCGCTTGGAAACGAAGGCCGCTACCTGAGCAAAGGCCGTACCGGTAACCGGCAGGAAGATCAGTGCCGTCATCAGCGAAGCCGACAGAACGATGATGACCATCTTCGGCAGATAGCTCATGAACTGTCCCGGCACGCCAGGCCACAGGAGCAGCGGCAGGAACGCCGCCAGCGTGGTTGCCGTGGAAGACACCACCGGCCAGAACATCAGCTTGGAGGCGCGCTTGTAGGCGTCTGCCGGCTGCATGCCCTCGGCGATCTTCCGGTCGGCGTATTCGGTGACGACGATGGCGCCGTCGACCAGCATGCCGACCGTCAGCACCATGCCGAACATGACCATCATGTTCACGGTCATGCCGAGGCCGGCGAGGATCAGGAAGGCCAGCATGAAGGAGCCCGGAATGGCCAGGCCCACCAGCAGGCCAGAGCGGATGCCCAGCGTACCTACGACGCAGATCATCACCAGCACGATGGCCGTCATGATCGAGGACTGGAGCGATCCCAGGACCTCGAAAATGAAGCTCGACTGGTCGAGCAGGTAGTTGACCTTGACCGAGTTCGGCCAGTCTTTCGTGTATTCTTCGACGACGGCACGAACCTTGTCGTTGTTCTCGATGATGTTCGTGCCGATGCGCTTGGTCACCTCGATCGAAATGGCCGGCTGGCCGTTGACCCGGGTGAAAGTGGAGGGATCCTTAAAGGTCCGCCGGATCTCCGCCACTTCGCCGAGCGTCACGACGCCTTCGCCGTTCTGCTTGATCGGGATTTCGTAGACGTCCTGGGCCGTCTCGACGAGACCAGGCACCTTGACGTTGAACCGGCCGTTGCCGTCATCGATGAAGCCGGCGGCCACCAGCTGGTTGTTCTGCGACAGCGCGGTGAGCAGCTCGTCCTGCGTGATGTCGTAGGACTCGAGCTTCATCAGGTCGACGACGACCTCGAGCAGTTCCTCGCGGTTGCCAGCCAGGCTGGCTTCGCGCACCGAGGAGATTGCCTCGATTTCGTCCTTCAGGCGCCGTGCCAGATTGGTCAGCGTGCGTTCGGGAACGTCGCCGGAAAGGGTGACGATGATGGTCGGCTGGAGCGCGAAGTTGGTTTCGGTGATCGTCGGCTCGTCGGCGTCGTCGGGCAGATCGGCCTTCGCCTGGTCCACCTTGTCGCGGATGTCCGCCAGCACCTCGTCCTTGTCGGTCTCGATGTTGAATTCGAGGATAATGCCCGCATGGCCTTCCGAGGCGATGGCGGTCAGTTCCTTGAGCCCGTCGAGGCCGCGCAACTGCGTTTCCATCGGCCGCACCAGCAGCCGTTCCGCATCGTTCGGCGAAATGCCCTGCTGGCCGATGGACACGTAGTAGACCGGCACATCGATGTCCGGGTTGGCCTCCTTGGGGACGCCAATATAGGACATGATGCCAGCGGCGATCATGAAGACCATCAACGTGAGGACGGTCTTCGGTCGCGAAATTATGGCTTGAAGAGCGGAAGTCATGAGTTGGTCTCAGCCTTCATGTTCTTTGCTGCAACGTCCGCGACCGGTTCGACGGTCTGGCCGGGGATCACATAATCCTGTCCGACGGTGATGACCCGCATGTCCGGGTCGAGCCCCGTCACCCACATCGTTTCCGGCGTATGGGCGACGATATTCAGCTCCCGAAACGACACGACGTCGTTGTCTTCGACCACCCGCACGCCGATCTCGCCGCTGTCGTTGAGCGTCAGCCACGACGGCTTCACCTGGTAGGCCTCGGAACCGTCGAGCTGGATCAGCGCGGACGCCGTGACGCCGTCGCGCAGGGCGCGGTCCGGGTTCGGCAACTCGATTTCGATCAGGAAGGTCCGGGTCGCCGCATCGGCCGACGGAGCGATATAGCGGATGGCGCCTTTGACCGTCTCGCCGGAGATCATTTCGACCCCCGCCGGGTCGCCGACCGAAATCGCGCCGATCTGCCGTTCCGACACCTGTCCGATGAACAGCATCGGGTCGGCGTTGATGAGCGTGACGCAGACATCGCCGATCGACAGATTGTCGCCGATCTCGGCGATCGGGTCCTGAACGATGCCGTCCGCGGTAGCGAGGATGTCCGTGTGGGACAGTTCGCGTTTGGCGTCGGCCAGGGTCCACCGCGCCGCGTCGAGCGCTGCCTTCAGCGCCTTGATGCGAGTTTCGGAGGTGAAGCCCTTCTTGCGCAGTTCCATCGAACCTTCATGGTCGAAGATGGCCTGGTCGAGTGCAGCCGTGGCCCGTTCGACAGCTGACTCGCGCACGCCGCGGTCAAGCTGACAGACCAGATCGCCGGCCTTGACCTTGTCGCCTTTCGAGACAAGGCGCTTTTCAAGGGTTCCGGAGGTCTCGGCGCGTACAGGAACGACCCTGTCCGCCTGTGTGCGGCCGCGCACCAGCAGCAGCTCCGGTCGCACTTCCGGCGTCACTGTGACGTAACGGACCTTGAACAGCGCATCGTCCGCCGATTGCCGCTCGGCCGGCGGCGCAACCGCGTTGGCGGAGTTGGCCTGGCCGCCAACGACAACATTTCCGGTTCCCATCCAGCCCAGGACCGCACCGGCGATCACCAGCGCGGCAATGTGTGAGCCTTTGATACGAAATGCCATTTGTGCGCTCTCCTGTCGCTCTACTCGGCGGCTTCCGGCGTCGGCTCGCGCGTCCGACCCAGTGCTTCCAGTTCGTGTCTGTGATTGAGAAGATGTTCGAGGCTGGCCTGCGTCACCGCACGGCCATACTCGGCGATCCATTTCATCCCGGCCGGTGCGCCCATGGAGCAGGCGTCTACCGAATCGAGCATCGCAAGTTTATCCTGCAAGTCTTTGATTCGTTTATCGATTGCTCGGACCAGGGTCTCCTGGTCAACGAGTTCCGAACACAATGCGGTCAGCAGAAATTCGGATTTGAAGGAATCGGGTCGCGGCACCACTTCCAGCGACTCGATCAGCTCCTGCCGGCCCTGTTCGGTGATCGAATAGATCTTGCGTGGCGGCTTGCCCGATTCGTACTCCTCGCGCACCGTCACGCAACCGTCGTCCTGCAGTCGGGACAGCGCCGGGTAGATGGAGCCGAAACTGGCGTCGACGAAATAGGAGAATCGCTCCTCGGTCGACATTTTCTTGATTTCATAGCCTGTGGCGTCTGAGAAGTGCAGAATCGCCAGGCAGACGGTGCGTACGTTCATGAAAGGTCCCCGAACCCCGATGGTGCGTCCGGGCGGCCCTTCAGGCCAATCGGACTGGGTTGTTATGGTCTGGCTGAGTATATGGTGACGCTATATATATCAAAATATATCAAACAAGGATATGTACGAAATTAATATATCGTGTTGAAAAGCGCAGTCGGGCGGCAAGTTGACACTGTCAATTGACGTTGTCAAGTAGTCACGTGTGGGATGCGGCAAATGGCAGCGGGCCATCCGCCCGAGTGTCACGCTAAACGGCCGTCGTTTCCGTGGTTTTTCAGCGATGTAAAGAAACGTAAAGTTCGCGAGGTCCGACTATTCGGGCTCGCGGAAGGACAGGAAGCGATCCTGCGGTCCGTCGAACAGCATGCCGGTTTCCTGCAGATTCGGATCGGCCAGCCGCAACAGCTTTTTGGCGGTTTCGGAGGGGTGGGGGACATCCTGTGGATCTTCACCCGGCATTGCCAGGGCGCGCAGGGCGGTGCGCGAAGGCCCGGGATCGAAGCAGTTGACCCGAAGCGGCGTGTTGGCCGCCTCCGCCGCCCAGCTCTGAGCCAGGGTCTGCACGGCCGCCTTGCTGGCGCCGTAGGCGCCCCAGAACGGCCGGTTGCGGTAACCGGCGCTCGACGTGACGACGATGGCCCGGCCGGCGTCGGATTTCGTCAGCAGCGGCTCGACGCTGCGCATGACCCGCCACGTTGCGGTGAGGTTCAGCGTCATGACCTTCTCGAAGGCGCGTGCTTCGTAGTGGCCGATCGGCGACAGCGGCCCCAGGATCGCGGCATTGGCCACCAGAATGTCGAGCTTCCCCCAGCGTTCATGGATGGCGCCGCCAAGGGCGTCGATGGCTTTCATGTCGGTCAGATCCTGCGGCACCAGCGTGGCGCTGCCGCCCTCCGCCTGGATCGCGTCGTCCAACTCCTCCAGGCCGCCCACGGTTCGCGCCACCGCGACGATGTGAGCGCCAGCCCGTGCCAGTTCGAGGGCGGCGAAATATCCGATGCCGCGCGAAGCCCCGGTCACCAGGGCGATGCGGCCGTTCAGGTCAGTCATGATGTCATCCGCTATGGGCGAGCAGTGAGAGGGTCCGCGTTGCGTCGGTGCCGTCACGGTCGGTGAGGGCCGTCGGATAGTCGCCGGTGAAGCAGGCGTCGCAGAATTGCGGACATTTCTTGTCGCGGGCCGGTTGGTTGACGGCCCTGTAGAGGCCGTCGATGGACAGGAAGGACAGCGAGTCGACGCGGATATACTGCTGCATCTCCTCGACCGTCATGCGCGAGGCCAGCAGTTTCGACTTCTCCGGCGTGTCGACCCCGTAGAAGCAGGAGGCGGCGGTCGGCGGCGAAGCAATGCGCATGTGCACCTCCGCCGCGCCGGCATCGCGCACCATCTGCACGATCTTCTGCGATGTCGTGCCGCGCACGATCGAATCGTCGACCAGCACCACGCGCTTGCCCTCGATCGCCTGGCGGTTGGCATTGTGCTTCAGCTTGACGCCCATATGGCGGATCGACGCGGTGGGCTGGATGAAGGTGCGGCCGACATAGTGGTTGCGGATGATGCCCAGGTCGAAGGGCAGGCCCGCCTCCTGAGCGTAACCGATGGCCGCCGGTGTGCCTGAATCGGGAACCGGCACCACGATGTCGGCCTCGACCGGGCTTTCCTTGGCCAGTTCGGCGCCGATTTTCTTGCGCACCTCGTAGACATTGCGGCCTTCGACATTGGAGTCTGGCCGGGCGAAGTAGACATATTCGAAAATGCAGAACCGGGACTTTTCCGGGCCGAACGGGAAATGGCTTTCCACGCCCTTCTCGGTGATCACGATGACTTCTCCGGCCTTGATGTCGCGCACGAAGCGGGCGCCGATGATGTCGAGGGCACAGGTTTCGGAAGCCAGGATGTAGGCGCCGTCGAGATCGCCGAGGACCAGCGGCCGGATGCCCAGCGGATCACGGGCGCCGATCATCTTCTTGCCCGACAGGCCGACCAGCGAATAGGCGCCCTCCAGCTGGGTGATGGCATCGATGAATTTGTCGATAAGGAAGCGGCCTTCGCTCATGGCGATGAGATGAAGCAGCGTTTCCGTATCGGAGGTCGACGAGAAGATCGCGCCGCGCTGCTGCAGCTCCCGCTGCTTGGTCAGCGCATTGGTGATGTTGCCGTTGTGGGCGACCGCGAAGCCGCCACCGGCGAACTCGGCGAAGAATGGCTGCACGTTGCGCAGGCCTTCGCCGCCGGTGGTCGAATAGCGGGTGTGGCCGATGGCGCGGCTCCCGGGCAGCCGGTTGAGCACGGACTGTTTGGTGAACGTATCGCCGATCAAGCCGACATGGCGTTCGACAAAGAACTGCTGGCCGTCATTGGTGACGATGCCGGCCGCCTCCTGGCCGCGGTGCTGCAGGGCGTGCAGGCCGAGGGTGACGACCGCAGCGGCATCGGCCTTGCCGAAGATGCCGAAGACACCGCATTCGTCGCGAAAAGCGTCGCCTTCGTTGTCAGGAATTGTGCATTCGGACTGTGCCACGGGCACGAGCCTCCTCGTCGCTTCCCGAACCGTCGTTGCCGAGACCCCGCAGGCGGTCGAGGATTGTCGCGTCGGCATCCTCGGGAAGGATGTTGACCAGTTGCTCGCCGATCGAATCAAGCAATGGCTTGGATTTCGCGTCGGCGACCCAGGCCGGCTGCTGTGGCCCTGTCACCAGCCAGTTGAAAAACAGCATCGCAACGGCCACCAGCAGAATACCGCGTGCGGCGCCGAACAGGAAACCCAGCGTCCGGTCAAGGGCACCGATTCGGCTGTCGATGACGAAATCGGCGATGCGCATGGTCAGCACCGACACGACGATCAGGGTCACCAGGAAGATGACGCCGGCGGAGGCCGCCATGGCGATCGTCGTGTTGGGCGTGTAGTCCTGAATGAAGGGCATCAGCCGGGGATAGAAGAAATAGGCGGCAAGTGCGGCGGCGACCCATGAGGCGACCGACAGGACTTCCCGGGAGAACCCTCGCACCATGGCGAGAACGGCGGAGAACAGTGTCACGCCGATGAGAATTCCGTCGAGCATGGTAATGGGCATGTGTTCGAACCTCGAGCTCGGCCGGCCAACTCAGGCGCCGGTCCTGCCTGTCCTTCTACTCAGCCTGTTGTTCGGCCTGACCGGCACGTGAGCCGGCAATGCTGACAACAAGATCGGGTAGGGCTTTCACCATCTGCCACTGTCCTTTCGCACGAGCCGGTAAGTCCGCGGAACCATGGGGCAAAACGGCACGCCCGAAACCGAGTTTTTCGGCCTCTTTCAGGCGCTGCGCCGTATGTGCAACCGGCCGCACGGCGCCCGAAAGGCTTATCTCGCCGAAATAGACGCAATCGGCGGGAAGAGCAAGACCGGCAAGCGATGAAACCAGTGCAGAAGCCACCGCCATATCGGCCGCCGGTTCGCTGATGCGATAACCGCCCGCCACGTTGAGGTAGACGTCGTGCTGCCCGAGGCGAACGCCGCAATGGGCCTCGAGCACGGCGAGGATCATCGACAGGCGCGCCGAGTCCCACCCAACCACGGCGCGACGCGGCGTTCCCAGTGCCGATGGCGCAACCAGAGCCTGCACCTCGACCAGGACCGGGCGGGTGCCTTCCATGCCGGCGAACACCGACGCGCCGGGCGCGTTTTCGTTGCGTTCTCCCAGGAACAGCTCCGAGGGGTTGGCGACTTCCCGCAGGCCCCGATCCGACATTTCGAAAACGCCGATTTCGTCGGTCGGCCCGAAGCGGTTCTTGACTGTTCTCAAAATCCGATAGTGATGACCACGGTCGCCCTCGAAATAGAGCACGCCGTCGACCATGTGCTCGACAACGCGGGGGCCGGCGATCTGGCCTTCCTTGGTGACGTGTCCGACGAGCACCACCGCCGCGCCGGTCTTCTTGGCATAGCGGATCATTGCCTGCGCCGACGTCCGGACCTGGGTTACGGTTCCCGGAGCCGATTCGGCCATATCGCTCCACAGCGTCTGGATCGAGTCGATGATCACCAGGTCGGGCCGCTTTTCCGCAGTCAGCGTCGCCAGAATGTCCTCGACATTGGTCTCGGCCGCGAGCTGCACGTCGCAGTCGGCAGCGCCCAACCTCTGCGCCCGCAGTCGCACCTGCGCGACCGCTTCCTCGCCGGAAACGTAGATG
Source organism: Rhizobiaceae bacterium (assembly GCA_963921345.3). Classification (GTDB taxonomy): domain Bacteria; phylum Pseudomonadota; class Alphaproteobacteria; order Rhizobiales; family Rhizobiaceae; genus Hoeflea_A. Next base: position 448,195 of record CAWUFE020000007.1, read on the forward strand.
ACCCGGTGGCCGTGCCGCGACAGCGCCGCCGCGGCCTGCATCAGCAGAGTCGACTTGCCGATGCCCGGATCGCCGCCGACCAGCATGGCCGAGCCGCGTACGATGCCGCCGCCGGTGACGCGGTCGAATTCGGCTATTTCGGTGCGAATGCGCGGGGCGTCCTCGATATCGCCGGAGAGCGATGTCAGCGCCACCGGCTTGCCTCTCTTCGACTGCCGGGCCGGGCCGCCTCCGACTCCGCCGGCCGGGCTGTCCTCGACGATGGTGTTCCATTCGCCGCAGCCGTCGCACTTGCCGGCCCAGCGGGCATGCACCGTGCCGCAACTCTGGCAGACGAACTGGGTCTTTTGGCGCGCCATTATGCGAAGTCTTCCGCCGTCGATTGCCTGTAGCGCCGGTGGTAGCGTGCGCCGAGGGCGGTCAGCAGCTCGTAACCGATGGTGCCGCCTGTCGCGGCGATCTCCTCGATCGGAACGTTGTGTCCGAAGAGCTCGACGAACTCTCCGGGCCGCAGCGCCTGTTCGGGAAGATCGGTGACATCGAATACGGTCATGTCCATGGTGACGCGGCCGAGAACCGGCAGCCTCCGGCCGCCGCCATAACCGCTGGCGCCGGCCGTGCCGCCGTCGCGCAGCGGCGTACCATGGCCGGAAACCGCGCGCAGGTAGCCGTCGGCATAGCCGATGGAGCACACCGCCAGCCGGCTGTCGCGCTCGAGCCGGTGGGTCGCGCCATAGCCGACCGTCTCGCCGGCCCGAGCCTGGCGGATGGTGATGACCCGCGCCTCGGCCGTCACCACCGGCCGGAAGCAGGGATCCCGATCCGGTGGGGTATAGCCGCCGTAAAGGGCAATTCCTGGCCGTGTCAGGTCGAACAGGTAATCTTCCCCCAGCAGGATGCCGGCGGAATTGGTCAGGCTTGCTTCGATCCCGTCAAAGGCCGCGGTGAGGTCGCGGAAATGATCGCGCTGGATTTTGTTGAGCGGGTGCTCCGGTTCGTCGGCACAGGCCAGGTGGCTCATCACCAGCACCGGCGAGAAACCGGCCGGCCGTGTGACGTCGTCCGCCAGCGCCAGGGCCTCGGCGACGGAGATGCCCAACCGATGCATGCCGGTATCGATCTGCAGCGCGCAGGGATGTTCGCCCTTGTCGATGCAACTCGCGATCCACAGGGCGACTTGTTCCATCGACGCCAGCACCGGGATCAGGTCCGCCGCGCGACAGGCGGGCTCGATACCGGGCAGGATGCAGTTCATCACATAGATGCGCGCTTCGGCCGCGTGCTGCCGGGCCGCCAGCCCCTCATGCACCGTTGCAACGAAGAAATCCCGGCATCCGGCGGCGTAGAGCGTCGTCGTGACCGGGCCGATGCCGAGCCCGTAGCCGTCCGCCTTGACGACCGCAGCACAACGGGCAGGGGACGAGAGATCCCGCAAAAGTCGCCAGTTGTCGGCCAGCGCGTCGAGGTCGATCAGCAGCCGGGCGCCGAAACTGTCGTCATGCGCCACTTCGAAGCCGCTCAGCCTGTCGTTCAATTGTCGTCCCGATCCATCAGCCCGGATTCCGATTGTCCCGGAAAATCTCACTCTTGGCTGTATTGCAGATAGGAGTTGTCGGCAAGGTCCGAGAAGCGTGTGTACTCGTCCTGGAAGCCGAGGGTGACCGTGCCGGTCGGTCCGTGCCGCTGTTTGGCGATGATGACGTCGGCAAGGCCCTTCACCTTGGTCATTTTCTCCTCCCAGCGCAGATAGTCTTCCGTCTTGATGTCGCTGGCGACCTCTTCGGGGCTGCGGCGCGGCTCGGTGTTCTTGACGTAGTATTCCTCGCGGTAGACGAACAGCACAACGTCGGCATCCTGCTCGATCGAGCCCGATTCACGCAGGTCGGACAATTGCGGCCGCTTGTCGTCGCGATTTTCCACCTGACGCGACAACTGCGACAACGCGATGATCGGAACGTTCAGCTCCTTGCCCAGCGCCTTCAGGCCGGTCGTGATCTCGGTGATTTCCTGGACCCGGTTCTCGCCGGCTTTTTTCGACCCGGTCATCAACTGCACATAGTCGACCACCAGCAGGTCAAGACCCCGCTGGCGTTTCAGCCGGCGCGCCCTTGCCGCCAGCTGCGCGATGGAGATGCCGCCGGTCTGGTCGATATAGAAAGGGACTTTATGCATCGTCTGCGAGCAGCCGACCAGCAATTCGAAATCGGCTTCGGAAATGTCGCCGCGGCGTATTTTCGAGGAGGAGATCTCGGTCTGCTCCGAGATGATTCTCGTTGCCAGTTGTTCGGAGGACATTTCCAGCGAATAGAAACCAACCACCCCGCCATTGGCCGCCTTGACGTTTCCATCGGCCTGAACCTCAGGCTCGTAGGCCTTGGCGATGTTGTAGGCGATGTTGGTGGCAAGCGACGTCTTGCCCATGCCGGGACGTCCGGCGAGGATGATCAGGTCGGAAGACTGCAGACCGCCCATGCGGGCGTCGAGTTGGCGAATTCCGGTGGAGATGCCCGACAACCCGCCATCTCGCTGGAAAGCCGCGCCGGCCATGTCGATGGCAAGCGCCACCGCGTCGTTGAACGCCTGGAAGCCACCGTCGTAGCGGCCGGTTTCGGCCAGCTCGAACAGGCGCCGCTCGGCGTCCTCGATCTGGTTTTGCGGCGGCATGTCGAGCGGAGCGTCAAAGGCGATATTGACCATGTCCTCGCCGATGGTGATCAGCGAACGGCGCAGCGCGAGATCGTAGATCGCCCGCCCATAGTCTTCGGCATTGATGATCGTCACCGCCTCGCTCGCCAGACGGGCGAGGTACTGCGCGACGGTCATCTCGCCGACCTTGTCGTCTGCCGGCAGGAAGGTCTTGATGGTCACCGGATTGGCGGTCTTGCCCATCCGGATGATGTCGCCGGCCACCTCGAAGATCTTGCGATGCAGAGGTTCGTGCAGGTGGCCCGGCTTCAGAAAGTCGGAGACACGGTAATAGGCCTCGTTGTTGACGAGGATTGCGCCGAGCAGGGCCTGCTCCGCTTCGACATTGCCTGGCGCTTCCCGGTGGTGGCTGCTCGCCTCATTGGTGTCCGCCTCGCTCAGCCGTTGTGCCGGATCGCTCATCGCCGTCCCACGTGTGTCTTTGTCCGCATCAGGAGGGCCAGATATAACGCCAAAGACACGGTTGATGAATCGTTAAGATCGCCCATCGGCCCGATTTCCGGTGCCATGCTCGATCTCCACAAGCCCTGTGTGGAAAAGAAAAGTATAGCTGATTCTATTTGACTCGTGGACGGGAATCATGCGGCCGATTCCCTTCGTCTTCAGACGATGCCTTGCGCTTGCGCCGAGCCGATGCACTGGCTTTCTTGGCCCGGTGCGGGGCCCGTTCGCTGTTGCTGATGTAATCCCGCGTCAACGGAACGGCGCGCGGGTCGTGGGCCAGCTGGATCTGGAAAACGACCAGGTCCTGCCAGCGGAACGCCACCTCGGAAGAGACCAGATAAAACTCCCACATGCGGCAGAAGCGCTCGTCATAGAGTTCGGCGGCCTTGTCCCAGTTTTCGAGGAAGCGGGCGCGCCAGGCCTTCAGGGTTTCGGCATAGTGAAGGCGCAGAACTTCGACGTCGGTGATCACCAGGCGGGAGCGCTCGATCGGAGCAATCATGTCCGACAGCGACGGAATGTATCCGCCCGGGAAGATGTGCTTTTCGATGAACGGGTTGGTCGGCGTCGGCGATTCGGACTGACCGATCGTGTGCAGCAGCATCACCCCGTCGCGCTCCAGAAGCGCTGCACATTTGTCGAAATAGGTGCGGTAGTGCTTGCGGCCGACATGTTCGAACATGCCGACAGAAACGATGCGGTCGAACTTGCTGTCGATGTTGCGGTAGTCCTGCAGCCGGAACTCGACCTGCCCGGCGAAGCCGTCTTCGCGGGCGCGCTGGTTGGAAACGGTATGCTGCTCGTCCGACAGGGTCACGCCGGTCACCTTGGCGTTGAACTGGCGGGCCAGATGCAGCGCCATGCCGCCCCATCCGGAGCCGATGTCGAGGACCCGCAGGTTCTCGCGGTCCATGATCAGTTTGGAGGCGATATGGCGCTTTTTCGCCAATTGCGCCTGCTCGAGATCGTCCGAGGGATCCTGAAAGTAAGCGCAGGAATATTGCCGGTCGGGATCCAGGAAGAGGTCGTAAAGCTCGCCGGAAAGGTCGTAGTGCCGCTTCACGTTGGAGCGCGCCCTGCTGAGCGTGTTCCAGGTACCGATGGCGGTTGAAAGGTGCCGTCCCTGCTGCAGCAGCTTGTGCCAGGGCGAGGGGGTGGCGGGGTATTCCCGCAAGTTGCGGAAGACGAGTTCGAGGAACGAATAAACATCGCTGTCCGGAAACTCGATATCGCCGTTCATGTAGGCTTCGCCCAGCCTCAGGTTGGGATCGAGCGCGACGTCCATGACCGCTTTGCGGTTATTGAACTTCAATGTGACCGGCTCTCCGGTCGAATCTCCGAATTTCAGGCTTGAGCCGTCGGTAAAGAGGATCGTCAGATCGCCGCTTCTGACGATGCCGTCGACTACCTTTTTCAACAGTCCCTTCACAATCAAAACCCCAACAATAACAATGGCAAGACAAAGGATTTTGGTGCGGTAATTGTAGCACTGATTCGTCAGGAATCCAGTATCGCGAAAGCATGGCCCCATTAAGGAAAGAGGCGAGCAACGCTCGCGGCCGGTTGAACGCGCAACAAAAAAGCCCGGCGCGACGGCCGGGCTTTTCGTGTCAGAACGACTGCGTTCAGGCTTTTGTTTCTTCCTCGGCGGCCTCGGAAGTGTCCTCCGTTTCGGCCGCTTCCGCAGCAACCTCTTCGGCTTCCCCGGCTTCTTCAGCGGCTTCTTCCTCAGCCGCCTGTTCCTCGGCGGCATCGTCTTCGGCCGTCGTGAACTCGACGCCTTCTTCGAAGAGTTCCTCGGCCGCGACCTCGGCCTCATCCTCGTCGGTGCCGTAGATGGCGTCGGCGGATGTCAGGTCCTCACCCTTCGCCTGGCGTTCCGCTTCGTCGGCCGAGCGGGCGACATTGAGCTCGATCTTCACCTCGACTTCGGCATGCAGCGAGATGATGACCTCATGAATGCCGATGGACTTGATCGGGGATTGCTGTTCCACCTGACTGCGGCCGATGGTGAAACCCTCTTCGTCGAGCAGGGCGACGATGTCGCGCGCGGCGACGGAGCCGTAGAGCTGACCGGTTTCGCCGGCGGCGCGAACGACCACGAAGGACTTGCCGTCGAGCTTGTCGGCGACCGTCTGCGCCTCGTTCTTGCGCTCCAGGTTGCGGGCTTCCAGCTGGACGCGTTCGGCCTCGAACCGGTCGCGGTTGGCATCGTTGGCGCGCAGCGCCTTGCCCTGAGGCAGCAGGTAGTTGCGTGCATAGCCGTCGCGCACTTTGACGACGTCGCCCATCTGTCCGAGTTTGGCGACACGCTCCAGAAGAATCACATCCATTTCAGGTTCCTTTCGATGAGACTATTTCGGTTGATTGTCGTTGGAGCCCGCGTTTGAGAGCGGGCTTGTGCGGGCGGTTTCCAACAGCCCGGCAAAAAGAAAAACAAGCAGTGGCAGCGGGAAGAACAGGATCACCGCCGCATAGGTCAGCCACAGCGCCAGCGGCCGCCAGGCCCGTCCGGTTGTCCTGTGGTGCAGCATGGCCAGACCGGCGAGGATGAAACCGCCGGCAAATCCCCCGGCCACCGTGGATCCGATGAGCCCGAGCGGTCCGCTGGCCAGGCTCAGCAACAGCCCGGCGCCCAGGGCCAGCATCGACAGCCGCGACATGCGCAAGCCGACGGGAATGAGATCGGCCGGACGTCTGGCACGGCCGGAGGCGCGCACGATGGCGGAGGCGATGTACCAGGTGGCAAACAGGATCCCGACCTGGATCGACGCATAGGCCGCCGGCAGGAATCGCATCGTGAAACCGGTCAGCTCGGCTTTGTATGCGGCGTCCGGCTGAAATTCCGGGTTCTGCTCCTGCAGAATCGAAATGAACAGGCCAACGACTTCGCCGGCTATTTCCGGCCCGTAGCCGGTGACGACGCCGGCGATGATGATCGAAGCGGACATCAGCGCGCACAGATGCAGCATGATGTCGGACAGGGGGTACCAGGCCAGTTGGCCCTGCGGGCCGCCGAGTTCCTCGGCCGGACGGGCCAGGTTGCTGAGATGCGCTATCCAGGCGGCAGGCAGCAATGTGGTGATCGCCACCAAGAGGGCGGCAAGCGGCGACAGGCCCACGGCAATGATAGCAGCGCCGCTGACGACCGCCACGCCGCCGGCTACGTTCGACCAGCCGAGGCCGGCAATGAGCACCGGAAGCGTTGCAAAAACCGAAAGCAGTACGGCGAGTGGGGACAAATTCCCCGAACCCAGCACCAGAAGCGCCGAAGCCAAACCTGCGACCAGGCCTACGAGAAGCGATTGCGGAGTAATCTTCATCGGGGCGCTGTCCTGCTTGTTCAAGCAGTTAGAGGCGTTTGCGGATTCAAATCCTCAGGAACCCGAAACACCCCAACTCGGGGTTTTCATCATGCCTTCCGTGCCCATCACGAAAGGACGCGGCCGGGGCGAACCCCGGCCGGATCGGCAATTGCCTTATTTCACCAGATAGGGCAGCAGGCCGAGAAAGCGCGCGCGCTTGATGGCGCGGGCCAGCTCGCGCTGTTTTTTCTGGCTGACGGCCGTGATGCGCGACGGAACGATCTTGCCGCGCTCGGAGATGTAGCGTTGCAGCAGACGGACGTCCTTGTAGTCGATCTTCGGAGCGTTGGCGCCGGAGAACGGGCAGGTCTTGCGGCGGCGGTGAAACGGCCGGCGGGTCGGAATCTGATTGATATCAACCATGTCGTTTCTCCCTTAACGGCGGTCTTCGCGCGGACGGCGCGGGCGATCGTCGCGGTCGCCACGGCGCGGACGGTCGTCGCGGTCGCGTTTCTGCATCATGATCGACGGACCCTCTTCGTGGGCGTCGACGCGGATCGTCATGTAGCGCAGCACGTCCTCGTTGATGCGCATCTGGCGTTCCATCTCCTGCACGGCAGCGGCCGGTGCCTCGATGTCCATCAGCGTGTAGTGCGCTTTGCGGTTCTTGTTGATCCGGTAGGAGAGGGACTTCAGCCCCCAGCTTTCGGTGCGCCCGACCGATCCGCCATTGCCTTCGATAACGCCCTTGAACTGCTCGACGAGGGCTTCGACCTGCTGGCTGGATACGTCCTGCCGGGCAAGGAACACATGTTCGTAAAGTGCCATGAATGACTTGCCTTTCCGTTTTCGTTGCGTTCTCAGTCCCGGCAATCGGCGGCTAAGCCTCAACGACCCTCCGTCGGTCATTTGACCGCAAGGAAAGGCGTCGATATCGAGACGGTCGAGAGCGGAGACACGGGAGGCCGGAAATCTCTTGTTTTCCTGGCGCCCGTCGCGTGCGTCGGGCGGCCCTCCGTTCAGCCCCCAGCCAGATGACCGGGTCGTTCGAACAGCGCGCTTATACGGATTTTTTCGAAGGATGCAAGTCTTCTCGCGCGGCCCGTGCCGATGCCCTCGCCGGCGGCCCGTTGGTACGGCCCGGTTTCTTTGCTATTGCTCTCCAAAAAAGGGAGATGCGCATGACCTCGGCTCGCCGTCAAACCGATCTCGTCATGGTGGTCACCAGCGACATTGCAGGACAGCTGCGCGGCAAGGCCACGCCGCGGAAAAACCTGCGGTCCCGAAAGGCGATCGGGGTCGGCTGGACACCGACCAACACCTTCATCACATCGTTCGGCCCGATTGCCGACAGTCCGTGGGGTGCCTTCGGCGACCTGATCCCGCCGCAATGGTCGACCTGGACCTGCCGGATTACGGCATCAACGAGAGTTTCTGCATCGGCGACGTCCACAAGCTCGACGGAGAGGCCTGGGAGTGCTGTCTGCGCGGTCAACTGAGATCGGCGGTCCAGCGGCTGGAGGAGAGGCACGGTCTCACCGTCACGGCTGCGTTCGAGCATGAGTTCCACTATTCGGGTGCGGAAGAACAGCCGGGCCTCGGCTACGCACTGCGCGCGTTGCGCCGCATGGGCGGCTTTCCCGACCGGCTCATGGAGGTGCTCGAACGGGCCGGCCTGACGCCGGACACGTTCATGCCCGAATATGGCCCCGGCCAGGCAGAGGTGACGATCGCGCCCGCCGGTGCACTGCGGGCCGCCGACGAGGCGGTCATTCTCCGCGAGGTGACACGCGCCGTGGCGCGCGGGCTCGACGCTCGGGCGAGCTTTGCGCCGATGGTCGACCCGGCCGGCGTCGGAAACGGCGTTCATGTTCATTTTTCCCTGCACGATCTCGAAGGCAATACGGTGAACCACGATCCGGGCGGTCCGCAGGGTGTGTCGGACACGGCCGGCGCTTTCGTTGCGGGAATCCTCAAGCACATGCCGGCGCTGGTCGCCATGACCGCGTCGTCGGTGCCGTCCTACCTGCGGCTGACCCCGCATCGCTGGAGTGCCGCCTTCAACAATTTCGGTCTCCAGGACCGCGAGGCGGGTGTTCGCATTTGCCCCGTCTTCAGCGAGCGGCCGGACCGGGACGCGCCGGGCAAACTCCATTTCGAATACCGTGCCGCCGACGGCGCCGCGAGCCCTTATCTGATGCTGGCGGCGCTGATCAATGCCGGGCTTGACGGCTTGGACGAGAAAATGCCGGTCCCGACGGTCACCCAATCCGATCTGACCACCTGGGACGACGCGGCTCTGGCGGAAAACAACATCGTCCGTCTGCCCAACCGGCTTTCGGCCGCGCTCGACTACCTGCAGGAGAGCCAGTGGGCCAAGGCCGCTTTCGGCGATACGCTTGTCGATGCGTTTTTGCGCCACAAGCGGTGTGAGGTCGAAATCATGGACGGGCTGACCGAGGAAGAGATCTGCAACAGATACGTGGCGGCCTACTGATTGGAAAAGCTGCCGGCCACCCCTTGCAAGAGGTGGCCGACCAAGAGTGCGTTATTTGCCGGCGACGGCCGCGCGCAGCCGGTCGAAATGCTCGTCCCAACCTGCATCGAATGCCATCAGCAGGCGCATGGCCTGTTCTCCGGCGGCCTCCTGGACGCCTTCATGCGTCAGGGACAGGCGGGTGCCGCCGGCGGCTTCCTCGAGCACCCATGTTACCGTGGTTTCGGCATCGCCGAGCGGCTCGACCATGAAGGTGCAGACCATTCGGTTGGGTACATCCATGGACAGGACGCGGCCCCAGATCTGACGGATTCGGGATCCGTCATCGGCCACGCGATAGAGTTCGTATCCTTCGCCCTCGCGCAGATCGGCGTCGCTTCGGTGATACCATTTCGCGAGCTTCTCCTTTTGCGTCAGGAACGCCCAGACGGTTTCCCGGGAAGCGTTGAAGAACACGGTTTTGGCGATGATGGTGACGTCGTCGGTCATTTTCTCTTCTCCTCTTCGTCGACAGCTTTTTGCAGGGCCTGAAGGCGGTCGTCCCAAAAGGCGTCGAAGTAGCCCAGCCAGTCCGCGGCGGGTTTCAGACCGGGCGGATTGAGCCGGTTGATGCGCTCGCGGCCGCTCGGATGGACGGAAATCAGATTGCCTTCCTGCAGAATGATCAGGTGTTTCTTCACCGCGGCGCGGGTGATGTCGTAGCGGCCGGCGACATCGCCGATCGTCATGTCCTGACGGCTCAGAAGCATCAGGATGTCGCGCCGGGTCGGGTCGGCCAGGCCGCGGAACGCGCCCTGGACGTTGTCGTTTTGCGGCGCGATCATCGTGTCACCGGCAGGAAATCGAATTTCCCGTCCTGGTAAAGGAATGTGACGCAATCGACCGTCGACACGCACTTGCTGATATGCGGCAGGTTTTTCGGGATCCGGTAGAACGAACCCTCGGACAGCACGATTTCCGATTCAACCGAACCGACGGCCGCGTGAACCATGGCGCCTGTGATCACGACACCGAACATGTCCGCCGATTTCGAATGGGCCGGGCTTACGAGCCCAGCCGGCAACCGGACCATCGCCATATAGGGTTCGGCAAACCGGTCGCCGACCAGGGACGCGAACGCCACGCCCTCGGGTGTCTTCTGCCACGCCAGATGCGCCGGCGGCAGATTGGTCACACCGTCGTCAGCTGTCGCGTGCACGCAGGAAAAAGGAAGGGTGAGCGCCGCCAGTGCGGTAAAGGCGGTCTTCAACATCGGCATCTCCATATAAAACCAAAAGGTATCATTTAGATATGATACCAAAAGGTACTATGTCAACCCGAACGAAGCGTTTTTCTGATGACCGCGGTCAGTCGGGCGGCGTTCAGTCAGACAGAAGCGTGCAGATGTTGCGCCATTCTTCTTCGGGGTCGGTGCTGACCTGGGGTGTTCCGGAGCGCCGGTACCAGTAGGCGGCATTGTGCCGGTCTCCCTCGATCAGGTGGACCAGCGCGTGAACCAGATCGTATGGAGCGTTGCCTTCGGCCGTCTGGCAGATCTCGTGGGCCCGATGCCAGGCCTCGCTGGTTTGCAAGCCGCCTTTTTTCAGCCACCAGAGCGCCTGCAGCGGCGCCGACAGATCGGCGGGCGGCGTGTCCTGCGTGAGGCTCGAAAGAATTCGATCGTTCATGAGGCGGGGCTCCGGGCGGGTCCGAGGAAGAGGGAAGGTGGCGTTGGCGATGCACGATGATGCGCCTTTGTCCCGCGCGGTACAACCGCCGATGCAAACCGGGGCTATTTTCCCCGGTACAGCAGCCAGTCCTTGAACGCCTTGCCGTTGCCCGCCGGGATCTCGGAAAATTTCGTCACCCGGTTGCGACCGCTGTTTTTCGAGGCATAGAGCGCCTGGTCCACCTTGCGATAGAGCTCGTTCGGGTCGGTCGCTTCCGATGCCATGCACAGCCCGAGAGACACCGTGACGGGTCCGTAGTCGACACCCGTCTTGTTGTTGATGAATTTCTTTCCCTCCACCGCGCCGCGAATCGATTCGGCGCAGGAAGACGCTTCTTCCTCGGTGGTGTTTTCGAGCGCCACGGCGAACTCTTCGCCGCCGATGCGCGCGACGAAGGCGTCCTGCTCGGGCGTCGAGCGCATGATGTTGGCGACATAGGCGAGGATCTTGTCGCCGACGATGTGGCCATGAGTGTCGTTGATCCGCTTGAAGTGGTCTATATCGGCGAAGATCAGCGCCGAGTACATGGCGCTCTTCTTGTCGCTGCCGATGGCGGCGATATGGGCATCGAAAGCCCTGCGGTTGGCCAGTTTGGTGAGCGAATCGGTGTTGGCCAGCTTCTTGTAGCGATCCAGTTCGACCTGGATGTTGTGGATTTCCGCCGACGTTTCGTTCATCGACCGAACAACCCTTTTGCCGTGGCTGATCGTGGTGTTGGTCGCTTCCGACAGCAGATGGACGATCTGATTGAGCAACTGGCCGTTCTGCCCGCTTGGCGCGGAGATCTTCTGCGACGTGTCTCCGAGGACCTTGCCGTAATTCTGCAGCGAAGCCTGTTCCCGGCGCAGCAGCGTCAGGACTTCCGACACCTGCGAGGCCATTTTGTCTCGTGCCTCCTCCATCACGCCTTCGCCGTGATGATGGGCGAAATACTGCCGGCCCAGCGTGTCGAGATCCTCTTGCGAAGCGCCGCTGCCCAGCTTCTTCAGCCGGTTCTGCAGATCCTTGTCCGTCCCGGTGGCGGCTTCGTAGAACAGTTCGTAGTTGCGCGGCAATCCGGCCGCACCGAACTCGTTCATCATCTGGACAACCTGTGATGCGATATCGTTCATGGCACCTGCGTCGGGATCGCCACCATGGGAGTGGGGCAGACAGTTCACTTGGCTCAACAACCTATTGGATTCTGGGTAAATATTTTGCAAATGGCCCATAAAATTTCAGGTGTACGCTATAGTTGAATTTGAATATTGTGTTCTACTTTCAATACTTCCGGCGGCGACAGGTTCGCGGCCGGGTAGGCTGCGCGGTACAGTGGCGGAGCGCGCTCGCAGCGCTTGACTTCTGGCCTGTACAGTGGTGAGAGGCGGCGGATCGAATTGGGGATGATGCGATGAGCAAAGCGTTTACCTTTCCCGGACAGGGAAGTCAGGCCATCGGCATGGGCAGGGACCTGGCCGATGCGTTCCCGGAGGCGCGCGCGGTGTTCGAGGAGATCGATGACGCGCTGGGCGAAAAACTCTCCGGGCTGATGTGGGAAGGCGACATCGAAGAACTGACCCTGACGGCCAACGCCCAGCCGGCGCTTATGGCGGTTTCGCTAGCGGCGGTTCGTGCGCTTGAAGCTGGCGGCTTCGATTTCAGCGGCAACGTTTCTTTCGTCGCCGGCCATTCGCTGGGCGAATATTCGGCGCTTGCCGCGGCAAGGACGTTTTCGATCGCCGATGCCGCTCGTCTCCTGCGGATCCGCGGCAATGCCATGCAGGAGGCGGTGCCCGTCGGCAAGGGCGCGATGGCCGCGATCATCGGCCTCGAGCAGTCCGACGTGGAAGCGATCTGCGCTGCCGCACAGCAGGGCGGAGGGACCTGCCAGATCACCAACGACAATGGCGGCGGACAGCTGGTGGTTTCCGGGGCGAAGGACGCCGTCGAACAGGCCGCCGATCTGGCCAAGGAAAAGGGAGCGAAGCGAGCCTTGCTGTTGCCAGTTTCCGCGCCGTTTCATTCACAGCTCATGCAGCCGGCCGCCGATATCATGCGCGCCGCCCTGCAGGACGTCGACATGCAGGCACCGACAGTTCCGCTGGTTGCCAACGTCCTGGCGCAGCCGGTCACCGATCCGTCCGAAATCGCCGAGCTTCTGGTTCGCCAGGTGACCGGCCGTGTCCGCTGGAGCGAGACCATTGCCTGGCTCGCAGCCAACGGTGTGCAGGACGTCTACGAGGTTGGCGCCGGAAAGGTCCTGACCGGTCTTGCGCGCCGCATCGACCGGTCGATCAATGGCAAGGCCATCAACACGCCGCAGGATATCGAAGATCTTTTGAGCAATTGAGCGGATCCGCTTCGGATCAGCCATGGGCCAGCGAGGATTTGTCTTATGTTTGAATTGACCGGCCGAAAGGCCCTCGTTACCGGCGCGTCCGGTGGTATCGGCGAAGCGATCGCCAGGGTTCTGCACGCCGCAGGCGCGACCGTCGGCCTGCACGGCACCAGGCAGGAAAAGCTGGATGCGCTGGCGACCGAGCTGGGGGACCGCGTGCATGTGTTTCCGGCCGATCTGTCGGATCGCGATGCCGTCAAGTCGCTGGCAAAGACCGCCGAAGAGACGCTGGAGGGCGTCGAAATTCTCGTCAACAATGCCGGTATCACCCGCGACGGCCTGTTCGTTCGCATGTCCGACGAAGACTGGGATGCCGTTCTCGGGGTTAACCTGACCTCGGTCTTCCATCTGACCCGCGAACTCACCCATCCGATGATGCGCAGGCGCCACGGACGCATCGTCAACATCACCTCGGTGGTCGGCGTGACCGGCAATCCGGGACAGGCCAACTACTGCGCCTCCAAGGCCGGCCTGATCGGCTTCTCCAAGTCGCTCGCCCAGGAGATCGCCACCCGCAACGTCACCGTCAATTGCGTGGCGCCGGGTTTCATCGAATCGGCCATGACCGACAAGCTCAACGACAAGCAGAAGGAAACGATCATGGCCGCCATTCCCATGCGCCGCATGGGAACCGGTGCCGAGGTCGCGTCGGCCGTCGCCTATCTGGCGTCCGACGAAGCCGGCTACATCACCGGCCAGACGATTCACGTCAATGGCGGAATGGCAATGATCTGATGATGCAATCAATGCGTCTATCGAGCAGGCCGCCTACAACCCGTGTGTCGCGGCGCGGCCGGCAAAGACATTTCGGACTATGCGGGCGGCATAAACCGTGTTAAGGGCCGCAGCCAATGCAAAAACCGACGGCTTCGTCGGGGAGAGCATCTCGGCAAAAACGGGAAATCCACAGGCCCGTATTTTGACGGGGCGGATGCGCCGAATTATAAGGCGCAGGAACTTGATTGAGGGATCGCATGCCGCTATCCAAGGCATTGCATAACGTATAGGGGTCGAGGATACCGACATGAGCGATATCGCAGAACGCGTTAAGAATATTGTTGTCGAGCATCTTGGCGTGGACGCCGAGAAGGTGACGGAAGGTGCGAGTTTCATCGACGATCTCGGTGCCGACTCCCTGGACACGGTTGAACTGGTAATGGCCTTCGAGGAAGAATTCGGTGTCGAGATTCCGGACGATGCAGCCGACACCATTCTGACGGTCGGCGATGCGGTCAAGTACATCGAGAAGTCGCAGGGCTGACTTCCATCCGGGGACCCGTCGGGTCCCCAATTGCCGTTTGGCATGTGGACTCTTGATCATATAGACTACATGCAGCAGCCCGGGAATTTTCCGGGCTAATTGGTATGTATGGGTAATCCGGCCTGACGGATTGTGGCCGGATTCAGGGTAACGGAATGGGGACACCATGAGGCGCGTCGTTATCACTGGGACCGGAATGGTTTCTCCTCTCGGTGACGGAACCGAAGTGACCTGGCAGAGGCTGGTATCCGGCCAGAATGCCGCTGCCAGGATCGAGAACTTCGAAACCGACGATCTCGCCGTCAAGATCGCCTGCAGCATTCCCTTCGGCGACGGCGGCGACGGCACCTTCAATCCGGACAGCTACTGGGAACCAAAGGAACAGCGCAAGGTCGATCCCTTCATCACCTATGCGGTGGCGGCCGCCGACCAGGCCTTGGCCGATGCCAGCTGGTCGCCCGAGACCGACGAAGACCAGATTGCCACCGGCGTTTTGATCGGTTCGGGAATCGGCGGCCTGCAGGGCATCATCGAGGCCGGCGAGACGCTGCGCGATCGCGGGCCCCGGAGGATTTCGCCGTTCTTCATCCCCGGCCGCCTCATCAACCTCGCCTCGGGCCAGGTATCCATCAAGCACAAGCTGCGCGGGCCCAATCATGCCGTCGTTACAGCGTGTTCCACCGGAGCGCACGCTATAGGCGATGCCAGCCGGCTGATCGCCCTCGGCGACGCCGACGTCATGGTCGCCGGCGGCGCGGAATCGCCGATTTGCCGCATTTCGCTGGCGGGTTTCGCCGCCTGCAAGGCGCTTTCGACCAACTTCAACGACGATCCGCAGCGCGCCTCGCGCCCCTATGACGTCGACCGCGACGGATTTGTCATGGGCGAGGGCGCCGGTGTCGTCGTGCTGGAGGAATTGGAACACGCGCAGGCGCGCGGCGCCAAGATCTACGCCGAGGTCATCGGTTACGGCCTCTCCGGCGACGCCTTCCACATCACTGCTCCGTCGGAAGACGGCGAAGGAGCCTATCGCTGCATGCAGATGGCGCTGAAGCGCGCCGGCATTTCTGCCGCCGACATCGACTACATCAATGCACACGGCACCTCGACCATGGCCGACACGATCGAGCTGGAAGCAGTCGAGCGTCTGGTCGGCGATGCGGCGGGATCGATCTCCATGTCGTCGACCAAATCGGCGATCGGCCACCTGCTGGGTGCCGCCGGTGCCGTCGAAGCGATCTTCACAACCCTCGCGATCAGGGACAATGTGGCACCACCGACCCTCAATCTGGACAATCCGTCGGTCGAAACGCAGATCGATCTAGTACCCAAGGTGGCACGCAACCGCGAAATCAATGTGGCGCTGTCCAATTCGTTCGGTTTTGGGGGTACAAACGCCTCTCTGGTCTTGCGCAGGTTTGAAGGCTAGAGCATATTTTCGCCAAGTTGACCCATTCTGAAGGGGGCAGGGGTGCGCTTACACGCATCCCTGTTTCTGTAACTCGGGACGGGAGTTGCGCCGGTCCGCACCGGAACGCATCGTTCTCGCCGTCGGGTTGCGGCGCGGTCCGCTTCAATGGCGGGCGGTGAGCGACGGCGTCCAGATGGTGGGAACTTGGGGCGACAATGGCTTCCGCATTCCTGTCCGTGACGGTCTGCCATCTGTTGCCACATTCATTGCCATAGTGTCGGCAGTGCCCGGCAGTTGGGAATCGAGGACAAATGGTGAGTGACCGCAGATACCCGGATGACGAAGTCGGTTTCGGAGGCAACGGCTCCAACGGACCGATTTTTCCGCAGTCCGCCAGACAGGCGCTGAAGCCCGAGCAGGCGCCGCAGCCTCCCAAGCGGTCCGAACGCGCCCGCAGCCAGTTCGTCGTTTTTCTGAACTTCATGATGTCGCTGGTGGTGTTTCTGGCCATCGCCGCCGCCGGGGCCGTCTATTTCGGCTCCCTGCGCTTCGAGGAGCGCGGCCCTCTGGCCAGCAATGCCAACTTCCTGGTTCGCGAGGGTTCCAGCATCGGCGAGATCGCCAACGACCTGGAGCGCCGCAACGTGATCTCCGATGCACGGATTTTTCGTCTGGGCGTCCGTGCGTACATGCCGGACGATTCGCTCAAGGCGGGCGAGTACGAAATCAAGGCCGGAGCGTCCATGCACGAGGTGATGGAGATTTTGCGGTCCGGCAAATCCATCCTGCATTCGGTTACCATTGCCGAAGGCCTGACCGTGGCACAGACCTTCAAGCTGCTGGCTGGCAACCCGGAATTGTCCGGTGATTTGCCCGAGGATATGCCGGCTGAAGGGTCACTCAGGCCGGAGACCTATAAATTCACCCGGGGAACGACGCGCCAGGAAATCATCGATCAGATGCGGGCATCGCAGAATGCCCTGGTCAATCAGATCTGGGCGCAGCGCCGGCCCGGCCTCCCGATCAAGACCAAGGAGGAATTCCTCACCCTGGCGAGCATCGTGGAGAAGGAAACCGGTCGCGCCGACGAACGGTCTCTCGTCGCCTCGGTTTTCCTCAATCGGCTGGAGCGCGGAATGCGCCTGCAGTCGGATCCGACCATCGTCTACGGGTTGTTCGGCGGCGAGGGCAAGCCTTCCGATCGGCCGATCTACCGGTCCGACATCGACAAGCCGACCCCCTACAACACCTATGTCATCGACGGACTGCCGCCGACGCCGATCGCCAACCCCGGTAGGGCAGCGCTCGAGGCTGTGGCCAATCAATCCAAAACCAACAATATCTTCTTTGTAGCGGACGGCACGGGAGGGCACGTATTTGCCGAAACGCTCGAACAGCACAATGCCAATGTACGGCGCTGGCGCAAGATCGAAGCTGAGCGCGCCAGGGAAAAGGAAAAAACTGCAGACCAGTAAGTTTGACCGGCCTGACCGACATTTCGTCCCGCCGGGGTATGGGGCATGACACTTCAATCGATGACCGGCTTTGCCCGCGCCGAGGGCAGCGTCGGACCGTTTCGTTGGGCCTGGGAACTGCGATCCGTCAACGGGCGCGGGCTCGATTTGCGCCTCAGGCTGCCGCCCGGGCTGGAGCGCCTCGAGCCGGCGGTCCGCAAAGCGATTTCGTCGTCGTTCCAGCGTGGCAACATCCAGCTTGCGCTGACGGTTTCGCGCGACGAAACGCCGTTGCAACCGGTCGTCAACGAGGCAGCGCTTGATGCCGTGATCGACATCGTCAAGCAACTGGCCGACCGCGTCGACGCGACGCCGCCGACGCTCGACGGGCTGCTCAATCTTCGTGGCGTGTTGGAAATCCGCGAGCCGGATATCGACCCGGAGGACGCTCGCAAGGAGGAAGACGCTGTCATGGAGTGCCTGCAGTCCGCCATTTCCGGCCTGGCCGCCATGCGCGAATCCGAGGGAGAGAAGATCGGTCTCTTCCTTTCGTCGCAGGTCGATGGAGTGGAAACGCTGGTACGGCGCATCGACGCCGATCCGTCGCGCCAGACCGATGCCATCGTCGAACGGCTTGCCGCTCAGGTGAAGCTGCTGCGTCAGGCAGACGGAGACCTGGATGAAAATCGTTTGCACATGGAGGCAGCGATCCTGGCCGCCAAGGCCGATTTGCGCGAGGAAATCGATCGCCTGACAGCCCATGTCGAAGCCTGCCGGACCCTGCTCGAGAACGGCGGCGCAATCGGCCGCAAGCTCGACTTCCTGGCACAGGAATTCAATCGCGAAACCAATACAATCTGCTCCAAGTCCAATGCCGCATCGGTGACCGCACTGGGGCTCGAGTTGAAGGTTCTGATCGATCAGTTCCGCGAACAGGTCCAGAATCTGGAGTAACGCATGGCGCCTGTCCTCCCATCCTCAACCATCAAGCGCCGAGGCCTGATGCTGGTGCTGTCGTCGCCGTCGGGCGCCGGCAAGTCGACGATCGCCAGGAACCTGCTGGAAAGCGACGACGAGTTCAGCCTTTCGGTCAGCGTCACGACCCGGCCGCGGCGCGGTAGCGAGATAGACGGCGTTCACTACCGGTTTCTGTCGGATGTCGAGTTTCGCCGGCTGCGCGATACGGATGCCCTGCTTGAATGGGCCGAAGTGCACGGCAATCTGTACGGAACACCGCGCGAACCGGTCGAACGCTCGATGGCGGAAGGACGCGACATGCTGTTCGACATCGACTGGCAGGGCGCGCTGCAACTGCAGGAAAAGATGCCTGCCGACGTAGTGTCGGTGTTCATTCTGCCGCCATCTCTCAGCGAGTTGAAATCCCGACTGCAGCGGCGGGCGGAGGATGCCGACGATGTCATCCGGACGCGACTGGCAAACGCCCGCGCCGAGATGGAGCACTGGCGCGACTATGATTACGTGGTCATCAACGACGACCTCGACCGCGCCTATTCGGCGGTCAAGAGCATCGTCCAGGCGGAACGCCTGCGCCGCGACCGGCGGCCCGGTCTGTTCGATTTCGTCAGCGGCCTGCTGGGCGAGGACCTGGATTCGTAAAAAGCTAACCGACGGCGTTGGCGAGGCTGCAGAACTCCTCGACGCTCAGGGTCTCGGCCCTGCGGCGCGGGTCGATGCCGCAGCGCTCCAGCAGCGCCTCGCCGCCGACCGGTTTCAGACTCTGTCGCAGCATCTTGCGGCGCTGGCCGAAGGCTGCCCGTGTCACCCGCTCGAGAGCGTCCGGCGGGCACGGCAGCGGCGCTTCCACCGGAACCATGTGCACCACGCTGGATGTCACTTTCGGCGGCGGCGTGAAGGCCTGGGCAGGGACATCGAACACGATTTTTGATCGGGCACGCCATCCGGCCAGTACCCCGAGGCGGCCGTAGGCCGCAGTTGCCGGCGTTGCGACAATGCGTTGCGCGAGCTCCTTCTGGAACATCAGGGTGAGCGACTCGAAGAAGGGCGGCCAGGGTTCGCTGAGCAGCCAACCGACCAGCAACTGCGTGCCGATATTGTAGGGCAGGTTGGCAACGATACGCACCGCCTGGCCCGCGGCCAGCGCAACATAGTCCGCTGTCAGGGCATCGCCCTCGACGACGTTCAGCCTGCCCGGATAATGGGCGGCGATGTCGGCCAGCGCCGGCAGACAGCGTTGATCGCGCTCGATGACGCTGACCTTGCGCGCGCCGTTGGCCAGCAAAGCGCGCGTCAAACCGCCGGGTCCTGGTCCGACCTCGATGATCGTCTGCCCCTCCAGGGGACCGCTGGCGCGGGCGATCTTCTGGGTCAGGTTGAGGTCGAGCAGGAAATTTTGGCCAAGCGCCTTTTTGGCTTCCAGCCCGTGCTCGGCGATCACTTCGCGCAGCGGCGGCAACCCGTCAATTGCGGTCATGGGAAACTGCAGCGGCGTTATCCGCCATCGCCCGGGCAAGCCGCGTGGCCGCTATCAGGCTGTCGGCCCGGGCCACGCCCTTTCCGGCGATGTCGAATGCCGTGCCGTGATCGGGCGACGTGCGAATGAAGGGCAGTCCCAGCGTCACGTTGACCGTGTCGTCGAATCCCAGCGCCTTGGCGGGTATGAGCGCCTGGTCGTGGTACATGCACAGGGCCGCGTCGTAGCTTTCGCGGGCGGCTTCGTGGAACATGGTGTCTGCGGGCAGGGGACCGAACGCATCGATGCCGCGGCGCCCGAGCTCGGCAACGGCCGGCGCCACCACCTGCTGATCCTCCGTGCCGAGAGCGCCCGACTCCCCGGCATGCGGATTGAGGCCCGCCACGGCCAGCCTTGGATGCTCGACGGCAAAGCGCGACGACAGATCGGCCGCCACGATCGTTCCCGTCTCGACAATTTCCCCGGTCGTCAGTCGCCCGGGGACGTCCCGCAACGGAATGTGGATGGTGACCGGGACAGCGCGCAGCAACGGGCCGGCGAGCATCATCACCGGCCTGACGGCCGTGCCGGAACGCCTGCTGGCCAGTTCGGCCAGATATTCGGTATGGCCGGGAAACCCGAAGCCGGCTTCATAGAGCTGCGCCTTGGCAATGGGATTGGTGACCAGAGCCGGGGAAACCCCGTCGAGAACGAGAGAGACGGCTCGTTCGATCGATTCGACGATGGCCTCCGCGTTGCCGCTGTCCGGCCGTCCGGGCGTGGCCTCGACCCGGTGTTCAAGCGGCGAGACGGCCAGGGCGTCCGCTGGCCAATCGAACGACCGCGGATCGACCTCGGCGATGGGAGCGTGGATGCCGAGCTGCTGCGCCCGATCGGCCAGGAGCTTCGGGCAGGCGAGAACAAAAAACCGCGGCAGGTCGAGCGTCTGCCGTCGCAGCCAAAGGGCAAGGGTAATTTCAGGGCCGATGCCGGACGGATCGCCCATGGTCAGGGCGAGCGGCAACGCTGGCTCTTCGATCGGCATAGCCGCCTTCACCGGGTCAACGGTAGCTGATGCGAGCCTGCTCGCGCAATTCAGCCAGATACTTCTGGCTGTTGGAGTTCTCGTTCGCCGGTTTCTGGGATTCCTCCAGCCGGAACACCATTTCCGCCGCCAGGTCGTCCGACACCTGCTTGCTGGAGCAGACCGCCAGGAACTCGACACCGCGATCCGTCACTCGTGCGGCCGTCGTCTTGCCCTCGGGTGTTTTCTCCACCAGCGGTTTCCAGTCCGGCGGCAGGGCCGGCTGCATGATGCGGCCCAGATCGATGACCGATACATCGCGCAGTCCCTTGGCAAATTCGCGCGTCGTGCGGCAATTGACGAAGCGGTTCCGCATCGATTCGGCCTCCCGCTTTCGCTGTCCCAGAATGGCCCGCCGTTTGGATTTGGGGACCACAAAAACGACCTGCTGGAGAATGTACTCGGTCGTCGACGGCTTTTCTCCGCCGCGCTCCAGCATTTTGGAAACCAGATCCTGGGTGCTCAGGCTGCCCGACCCGAAGCGCGCCTTGACCACGCGCGGCCACGACATCTGAACCCGGATGAACTCCTTGAAGTGATCGGTGCCGATGCCGGCTTGCGCCAGAATCTGCGACATCTGCTTGGTCGACAGCTTGTTGGCCCTGGAAAACCGCGCGAAAGACTGGTTGACCGCCGCATCGGATACGGTGGCCCGCAGGCGTCGAACCTCGGACATCTTGATCGCTTCTTCGATCAGCTGCTCGCGGGCCTTCTTCTTGAGATTGCCCTTGGAGCGCTGCAGTTGCAGCAGCTTCGCGCGCCGGGCGATATCGTATGTGGTGATGGGCGTGTTGTTGACGATGATCGCTATTTCATTGGCACGGACTGCGCCCGTCCCCACGACCAGAACGGTCGCCAGGGCAAGACACAGCGAGATCATACCGGCTCTGATTACCTGTCGGATGGATGGGCTGTCCGTCATTGTCTTGGTTCCCTGATACAGCCTGTGTCGCCATTCTCGCAAATCATGCGCTGCGGGTAAATCCCATCGGCGTTTGGCGAAAAAATGGCCCTGTCGGCCCGGCGGTGTCGGTCGGTGGCTCGCTAGAACGTCTAGCTCCCGCCCTGGAAGTTGGCAATCGACTGGCTGCCGACATTGACGTCACCCAGCGTCCGCAGACTGATCGATGCGCCGATGCTCCAGTCGACCGCCTGATTGCTGTCGCGCGACTGGGTGTAGTAAAGGCTGATGTCGAAGCATTCGTCGCGATAGCCGAAGCCGACGGTGTTGTTGGCCAGGAAATCATCCTCCAGATCGTAGCTCGCCGACCCGAATGCGCGCCAGTTGTCGGTGAGATTGATCGAGGCGAAGCCCTTGAATTCACTCCGTTGGTTGGGCGACCCGTATCCCGGTTGCGGCTTCACATTCGTGTGAGCGAGTGAGGTGGTGAACCGTTTGGAGGAATATCCGACGCCGACATCCGACCTCTGCAGTTCGAATGTCTCCTCGTCGAAGCGTCCCGCCGCCGTCATCGAGAAGCCGCTCGGCAGATCGACGCCGATGCTGCCGACGTAGTCCGACCGGGTGGTCTCCAGCCCCGAGCTGGCGCCGACATTCACCAGGTCCGGCGTGGAGAACGAATTCAGGCCGGCGAGTTGGTAGGACTGCCCGAAAATACCGCGCAGCGACACGCCGCTGTCGAACGTTCCGGTGTAGCGAAACCCGAGATTGGCGCGGGTTCCCCCCTCGATCCGGTCGTAGCCGGAAAACTTGTCGCGCTCGAAAAGGATGCTGGTGTCGAAGACGAAACTCTGGGCGTCTTCATTCGGCAGGCCGCCGGCAAACTGCTCGTCGGGGCGCACGAAGATCTGGCCGATCGGCTCAAGAATATGCGAGCTTCCCTGACCCTGGAACTGGATCGGATAGCGGGCCTCCAGACCGGCCGTCAGCATGTAGCGGGTGACCGCGCCGTCGGTTTGCAGCGGTCCCGCGTAACCGACAGGAGCCGTGATGTCGAGGAAGTTGACATCGCCGCGCGCCGCCACGATCGGCGTCAGCAGCAGGCCGCCGGGTGTAATGGCGGTACGCTGCCATTCCAGCTCCGTCGTCAGCCTGGTATTGTTGCCCTTGACGCCGCGGTACCGGTCGTTGACGACATCGGCTTCCTCTTCGCGCCGCGTCAGGCTGAGCACGTTCATGTTCAGATTGAGCTCGCCGCCCGCCACTGGCTCGTCGAAGGTCCGCGAATAGTCGAGAGAGGGATGGATGATCGGCTGCTGTTCCTCCGCAACACTGGAGGAAAGGGTGGACTGGACATCGAAGTAGAAGGCCCGCAGGTCGAAATAGTTTCGTCCATTCAACCCGGTCAGATAGGCGGTCGATGTCTGGGTAACGGCGCTGTAGCCGGAAATGTCGTAGGTGTTGGCGAAACTGTTGTCGCTCTGCACCATGACGTTCCAGCCGAACGTCCACATCGGATTGATGCGGAACTCTCCGCTGGTCGCGGCGAACAGCCGGTTGCGGTGATCGGCGTCGATCGTGCCGGCGTTGAACGCGCCCGGATCCGCCTGATGGATGCCGGCGATCCGGATGGTGTAGTGCCCCGTCGCCAGTTGCCGGCGGAATTCGGCGTCGAGCAGAACTCCCTGTTTCGAATAGCCGGTGGCGGCGACCGTCAGGTCATAGTGGGGATTGAGCGCGAAATAATAGGGGACCCGCACGCCGAACCCGCGCTCGTTGGCATAGCTGAAATCGGGGATCAGGAAGCCGCTTTTGCGCTTGACCGTATGATCGGGCACGGTCAGCACCGGAATCCAGGCGATCGGTCTGCCGAACAGCTCGAACTGGGCGCTTTCGAGGCGGATCGTCTTGGTCTTGCCGTCGCGGATCACGCGGCGAGCCTTGACCTGCCAGAGCGGCGGTTTGCTCGGGTCCTTCTCGCAGATCTCGCAGGCGGTGTAGACGCCGTTGTTGAGGGTGGTTCGCTCACCGTCCTCACGCTGGGCGCTGTCGGCGACGAGGCGCGTATTGTCGGGCGTTTCGATGCGCAACGCGTTGATGAAACCGTCGGCGAAATCGTCCGTGACGTCCAGTTCCTGGGCGTAGATGCGGTTGCCGTCCGGCTCGATCATCTCGATATCGCCATAGGCCTTGAGCCGGCCCGTGCGCTGGTCGTACACGAGCTTGTGGGCGACCATGTTGAAGCCGTCAAACTCGATTTGCACGGCGCCGGTGGCGACGACGGTCTCGGTGTCCTCGTCGAACGTCAGCTGACGCGCGGTCAACAGCAATTTCGCTTCAGGATCTGCTGTGTAGTTGATCCCGTCCGACTCGAGAACGGACTGCTGGGCGAGCGCCGGCCCGAAAGCCGTGCTGCCAAGTGCCACGCCCGTTGCCAGGATTGCGACCAAACCTGCGATACGCATACATTTTTTTTCGCAGCATGCCGCTGAGTCCACTACCCGTCCTCCTTGTGGAGCAGCACTGTCACCCCGAGTGCCGTTGCGATGATAACCGGAAGCCACGCCGCCACAAAGGGGGGAACGGCTCCGGCTGTCCCAAACGCTTTAGCCAGCACCGTCACGACATAAAGCAGAAAGCCCGCGAAGATACCAGCCAAAATGACCGTTCCGGATTGTCCGAAGCGGATAAACCTTAACGACACGGTTGCAGCGATCAGGGTCATTGCGACCAGCAGGAGAGGCAGCGCCAGAAGTGACTGATATTGTACCGCGAAGGCATTCGCGCCCAGCCCGAACGAACGCGCCACCTCGATTTTGCGCGGCAGTTCGAAGAATGAGATCGACTGCGGCGACGCAAGCGATTCCTCGACGAATTCGGGTCTGAGATTGGTTTTGATCTCGACCCGGTCGACGGACTCGGAAGCGGTGTCCCGGGAGACCCGATTTGCGTTCCGCAACACCCAGTTGCCTTCCTCGAGCGTTGCGGTCGCCGAATCGAGTCGTTCGCGAATCGAACCGTCGTCGTTGAGCCGGATAAACGACGCGTCGCCCAGCAACAGTCCGCGGCGCGCGATGTTCTTGGCGCCGATGATGGTGACGCCCTCATCGGTGCGCTGGCGGATCCACGGCGTGCGCTTGATGGTTCCGACCGTGCCCTGCTGCATGCCGATACCGACCTCGAGCTCCTGAACCACCAGGAGGGCGCGCGCCGAAAGCGGATTGACCACGACCACCATCACCACGCCGATCAGGAAACTGGCGGTGCACAGGGGCATGAGAAACTGCCAGGCGGACACGCCGGCCGATCTCGCCACCACCAGCTCGTACTTGCGGTTGAGGACGATCAGGACCGACATGGCCGAAAACAGGATGATGAAAGGTATCGTCACCTGGAAGATGTTGGGCAGCCGGAGCGCCGACAACAGCAGGCCCTTCGACAGGGTATAACCTTCTCGGAAAGATGCTCTGTTGGCGAATTCGTTGAAGTCGACCATGTAGATGATGATCATAACGCCGATGACGAACCAGCCGGTCATGGCGACATAGCGCCAGAACAGGTATCGCCACAGCGTCGGCCCGATCATTGCGCGCTCCGCTTGGCGCCCTGAAAGAGGTTCGCGAACCACGAACGCAGGAGGGCTGGCGCGGATTCGGATCCCGATATCAACTGGGACGACCGATCGAGCAGATATTGCGGCGTGCGGAATGTCCAGTTGGTCACCATCAGCAGAACGAACACCGCCGATCCGCCGATCGGGATGACATAGGTGATGATCTCCATGGTTCTGCTGAGGCCCGAATGGTCGATGGTGTAAAAGCTCACGCCGCGCAGGGCCAGAGCAATGCCCGCTGCGGTAATCACGCTCCACGCCTGTTCGTGCCGGTTGGAGTGTGCCTTGCCGAGGAAATACACGGTGATCAGACCGAATAGCATCGGGTAGATCCACAGGGTAAAGCGCTTGTGGATTTCCCGGGTGAACAGGCCCGGATCTTGTTTGAACACGGCGTCGTTGGGGTCGGGATTGAGCAGGAAGCTCGTCGGCCGCTCCTTTGCGTAATAGCGTGCGGGCTCGTTGTTGCGACCCCGGATCTCGCTGAGGTCCAGCCCGTAAGCCGCAAACCGGATGACCGAGACCTTGCCGCTGTCGGCGTCCTTGCGGTGCAATTCGCCGTCCGACAGGATCAGCACGTCGTTGCCTTCCGCTTCGATGAATGCGCCGTAGCGGGCGTAGTAGACCTGATCGGTTGTCTTGTCGCGCTCGTCGGAGAGAAAAATGCCGCCGAGCCTACCGCCGGGCAGTTTCTCGGCGATATGGACGTAAACGCCGTCCTCGACCTTGTGGAACGTTCCCGACTGCACGGCCAGCGAAAACAGGTCGGCCGAGGCCCGGTTCAACAGGTCGCGCAGATGCCGGTTTGCCCACGGTTCCACGAAAAGCCCCGTCAGCAAGGTAAGGATTGCCATCAGCGCGGCGATCATCAGGATCGGTCTCGCTGTCAGGTAAGGCGACCCGCCGGAGGACTCCAGAACCGCAAGCTCCGAATCGGTATTCATGGTGGTCAGCGTATGCGCGGCCCCGATCATCAGCGCGAACGGCGCCACGATCATCAGCATCGACGGAATCAGCAGGGCCGCCAACTCGAGGAAGGTGAGCAACGATTGGCCGGTCGAACTCAGCAGGTTGACCCGCAACAGCACCTGGGTGGTGAGCGCGATCGTCGTCGTCGTGATCAGGGTCCCGACGGACAGAACGAAAACCCTGCGGAATATGTAGCGCTCGATCAGCTTCATAAGGTGTTATTGCCTGATGCCCCAACGGTCCCGGACGTTGCCGGCCGTGACCAAACCTTCAGTTAGCGGCTTATACCTAACACGAGGCGAATGGGCGTAGTAAACAAGTCATTAACGGTGGCCCCCAGCGGATTGTCGCGGCCGAAGAAAGCGCCCGAAATGCGCCAGGGGTGTGGCATCCCGAGGAATTTTTCCCGCCGAGGATGCCGTCCGGGCTTGTCATTGCACGCGAAACGGCCAACATGCGGGAACGAAATACCCGCAAGTCACGGACCGGATCGTGTCCGCATTCAACCGAATCTGGAGCTTTCATGTCGAAGAAGATCAACGTCACCTTTTCGAAATCGGCCAAGCCGAGAGGCGGCCTGGCTGTTTTCCTGGCCGGCAAGGATGGCCAGTTGTCCGATGCGGCGGGTCAGGTCGACCCGGCAGGCGTGGCTAAAAAGGCGGCGAAGATTGCCGATTTCAAGGGCAAGGCGCGTGCCAGCGTCGATATCCTGGCGCCGCAGGACAGTGCCGTCGACCGCCTGGCGATGGTCGGCTTCGGCGATCCGGAGGAGCTGACGTCCAGCGACTGGTTGCGGCTTGGCGGATCGGTCTTCGGCCTCGTCAAGAACGCTCGCAAAGCGGTGGTTTTCCTCGATGTTGCGGATCTTGAGGCCGGTGCCGAGCAGGCCGCCGATCTGGCGCTGGGCATGGTGCTGCGCGCCTACAAGTTCGATGCCTACAAGACACGCAAGAAGGACAACGGTGCGGACGACGACAAGGGGACCGTCAACGTGACGATTGTCACCGCCGCCGCAGCCGCGGCGAAGCGCCGGTTCGCGGTGGCCGAAGCGGTCGCCGGCGGCGTGACCCTGGCGCGCGATCTGGTCAACGCGCCGCCGAACGATCTCGGACCGGTGGAGTTCGCCAAAAAGGCCAGCGATCTCGAGGCTCTCGGCGTCGAGGTCGAAATCCTCACCGAAAAGGAAATGAAAAAGCTGAAGATGAGCGCGCTGCTCGGCGTCGCCCAGGGATCGGTGCGGCCGCCGCGACTGGCGATCATGCAGTGGAAGGGCGGCAAGGCGCGGCAGAAGCCGATTGCTTTTGTCGGCAAGGGCGTGGTGTTCGACAGCGGCGGCATTTCGCTGAAACCCGGCGCCGGGATGGAAGATATGAAAGGCGACATGGGCGGCGCCGCCGCCGTGACCGGCCTGATGCATGCGCTGGCAGCCAGAAAGGCGAAGGCCAATGTCGTCGGCATTATCGGCCTGGTGGAGAACATGCCGGACGGCAACGCCCAGCGACCGGGCGATATCGTCACTTCGATGTCCGGCCAGACGATTGAGATCATCAACACCGATGCCGAGGGCAGGCTCGTTCTCGCCGACGCCCTCTGGTATTGCCAGGACCGGTTCAAACCGCAGACCATGATCAATTTGGCGACTCTGACGGGAGCCGTGATCGTCGCGCTTGGTCACCACTATGCCGGATTGTTTTCCAATGACGACGAACTGAGCGACAAACTGATGACGGCGGGCGAGGTGACCCGGGAGCGGGTCTGGCGCATGCCTCTTGCCGCTGAATACGACAAGATGATCGATTCGAAATTCGCCGATATGAAGAATGTCGGCGGTCGCTGGGGCGGGTCGATCACGGCAGGCCAGTTCCTGCAGCGCTTCGTCAACGACACGCCCTGGGCCCACCTCGACATCGCCGGCACCGCCATGGGCTCGCCGCAGACCGAAATCAACAGGTCCTGGGCCTCGGGCTACGGCGTGCGGCTGCTCGACGAGTTGGTCAGGACCAATTACGAAAGCTGAGCGACGGGCGTCGACACCCGGTGACGGAAGGGGCGCGGATGACCGAAATGCTGTTCTATCACCTGACGGAAACGCGCCTCGAAGACGCGCTGCCGCCGCTGCTTGAAAAGAGCCTGCAGCGCGGCTGGCGCGTCGTCGTCCAGACCGGCAGCGAGGAACGGCGCGATTCCCTCGACCAGTATCTCTGGACCTATCGGGACGAGAGCTTCCTGCCGCACGCGACGGACACGGCTCAGCACGCGGAGAAACAACCCGTGCTGCTGTGCGCCAATGACGGCAATTTGAACGGCGCGAACATCCGGTTCCTGGTGGACGGCGCTCAGCCGGCCGACCTGGCAGACTATGAGCGGGCGGTCTTCATGTTCGACGGGCACGACCAGGGTCAGCTCGAGGCGGCGCGGGGGCAGTGGCGGGATCTCAAGGACGGCGGTCACGAACTCACCTATTGGCAGCAGACGCCCGACCGTCGCTGGGAGCGCAAGGCCTGAGGGCAGGGACCCGTTGCCGTTTGACAAGCCGCTCGGCAGATTCTAACGGTGAGCCGGCCGGCTCGTTGATGCGGACGCGCGTTCGACGCAGTCGGAGCAGGCCTTCCCGAAACGCTTATCACGGTTGCTGTCGCCACAGCAGAAGACTCGATGCAAGACAGTCCTGCCAAAAACTGGTACCTGGCCGGCGCGGCTGCCGTGGTTCTTCTGACCCTGTATCGCGCCGTCTTTCTCTTCTTCGACCAGACGGATCTGTTCGTCGACGAAAGCCAGTACTGGCTTTGGGGTCAGGAACTGCGGTTCGGCTACTATTCCAAGCCGCCGCTGATCGCCTGGGTCATCCGGTTGTTCACCGAGCTGGCGCAGAGCGACGCAATCTACTGGGTGCGGATGTCGTCGCCCTTGTTCCACATGGTCACGGCGCTGATTCTCGGTGTGCTGGCAAAATATCTGTTCAGTGCAAGGACGGCCTTCTGGGTGATGGTCTCCTACATTACCGTGCCGGCCGTCGGGCTCGGCAGCTGGGTGACCTCCACAGACACGATCATGGCGCCGTTCTATGCGCTGGCGCTGTTGTTCTACTTCCGTCTGCTGGAGGAAGGGAGGACCCGCGATGCGCTTTTTGCGGGAATCGCGGCCGGCATCGCATTCATGGCCAAATATGCCGGCGTGTATTTCCTGCTTTGCGCTCTTCTGGCCGCGGTGCTGATGCCGTCGGCCCGACCGAGCTGGCGCCAGGCCGCCATTTTGTTTACCGCCTTTCTCGTTGTGGCGCTGCCCAACATCGTGTGGAATTTATTCAACGATCTGACGACGTTCGAGCACACGATCGACAATGCCAAGTGGCTTCGTGGCGCTTCCGGGTACGGGGCAGACCCCAGGCCGTTGCAACTGCACTTCGATGAGCTCGCCGAGTTCTTCTTCAGCCAGTTCGGGGTGTTCGGACCAATCCTGTTCGGCGCCTTGATCGTCTGCGTCTTCCAGCCCGGATCGCGCACCGAACGCCTGCTACTGCTGTTTTCGGTTCCGATCATTCTTCTGATCTGCATTCAGGCGCTTCTGTCTCGCGCAAACGCCAACTGGGCCGCAGCTGCTTACCTCGCAGCCATTGTCCTCACGGTCCATGCCATGCTGGAAA
Organism: Rhizobiaceae bacterium; assembly: GCA_963921345.3. GTDB lineage: Bacteria > Pseudomonadota > Alphaproteobacteria > Rhizobiales > Rhizobiaceae > Hoeflea_A. Next base: position 478,000 of record CAWUFE020000007.1, read on the forward strand.
GAAACAATGTACGGTTGCTCACTGTATCGGTCGGCATCGGCTTGTTTCTCTCGATCGGTTTTCCGCTCCTCACCACCGCAGCCTACGACGTCAGCATCGACGGGGAAAAGCCGGTCATGAGGCGCATGCTCGGGCGGGAAAGCATAAGTCTCCAGCTTCTCGATGCGGCGAAAAAGGCCGGCGCGGACGTGATCGCCCTGCGCAACCGCGACAGGGTGGCCGATCTGTTCTACACCGGGCGCGACGCAGACGTGCAGTTTCGCGTGCTTGCTCCTCCCGGACGTCCGACGAACTACTACGAACTCCATTACCCGCTGAAGGCCGAAGATCTTGAGAAGACCGTTCTGCTGGTCGCCCATCAACATGCGCTGCCTTGCGGCGACCGGACGATTTCGCCGTTCTCCGCGTTGACGACGACCGGCGGTGCCTATCATGGTGGTCCGTTGTATACCTTCGTTCTTGAACCGGCTTGCTTCGATGACCTCGCAGACCGCTGGTAAACTGCTGCTCAGCCTGATTCTGGTTTTCGCGCTGGCGTCGGTCGTATTCCTGTCATTTCCGGGCCTCGATCTCGGAGCCTCGTCGCTGTTCTATGACGATGCCGACGGCTTTTATCTTCGCGACAACCCACTGCTGCACGCCTATCGCGACCTGTTCAACGCGATGAGTATTTCGCTGGCGGCGCTGTCCGCCATTCTGTGGGGCCTGTCGGCGCACCAGGGACCGGTGCTGGGTATTTCCTACCGAGTCTGGGCGTTCATCAGCCTGCTCTACCTGCTCGGGCCCGGTCTGCTGGTCAATGGCCTCCTGAAGGCCCATTGGGGCCGCGCCCGGCCGGCAAATGTGATCGAGTTCGGTGGCGACCGGTCGTTTTCGCGGGTGCTGGAGATTTCAGATCAGTGCGACAGGAATTGCTCCTTCGTCTCCGGCGAGGGGTCGAGCGCCGCCGCCTTCTTCATCTCGCTGCTGGTCTTGAGTGCCTATATCCCCAATCGACGGATGCGGGATATCGTTCTGACGTCGGGATTCGTCTTTGCGCTTCTGGCTGCCGAACTGCGCATCATCAAGGGCCGACATTTTCTGTCCGATACGCTGTTCGCGGCGCTGTTCGTGTCGCTCGTGGCACTGGCCCTCGCGTGGTTGCTGTTGCGAGACGAGCCCAAGGATGACCAGCCGCATTCGTCGCGGAACATGATGCTGCCGTGATTTCCGTGGCGCGCTAGATCCCGTACGGGTCTGTCAGGACGACGAAATCCGTGCCTTTGTGCGTTTCGTTGCTGATGCCGTGATCCGAAATGATCAGCGACGATCCCGCGACGATCTCGCGCATCAAACGGTCCCGGATCTCCGCAGGAAGTTCGATGCGTTCCAGTGCTTCCCTGATCCCGGGCCGGGTCAGATAACCGACCGAACCCGCCTCCTGAACTTCGCTGAGAGGCGACGTTCGGGCACGGTCGGACAGGCTGGCGCCGACCCAGCGAACCTGCTCCGGATCGGAGGGCTCGGCAAGCGCGGCAAGGAAATGCGTTCCCAACGGGCGGTCGGGTGCGGTCAGCGTCACCGGCGCATCGAAGAGCTGCCTGAAGGCCTGGCGCACATAGAGGTGACCGCTGGCAAAATCCCGTCCGGCCTTTTCGTGCAACAGCCGTGCCAGCTCGACGGATACCGTCCCGGTCGGCGTCAGTCCGGCCTCCTTCTGGAAACGCACGATCGCATTGCCGGTGTCGGGGCCGACGAGGCCGTCGACGTCGCCGGCATCGTGACCGAGCTCGTTGAGGAGCCGCTGGATGTCGCCGACCAGTTCACGACCGGTGCGCCGCGTGATCAGGATGCGCAGCGGCTCCGCCGGTTCTCGAACGATAGCCGCGTCTTCGGCATTGTCATCCTCGACGGTATCGAGGCCGCGCCGCAGCACGAAATTCCCGCCGATCGCTTCGTCGCTGGCCGTGTCCTGTAAATCGTCTGCGGCAGGGCTCGAGCTGATGCGCATGACCGAAGGGCTTGCGGCCACTTCGGGAGCGGCGCCGGAACTGGCTTCCTGGATCGGTGCCGATCCGTTCGGATAGAACAGTTTGCTGCTGGTCACCGGACCGAAAGTCAGTTCCTCTTCGGTGACGATCACATGCGCCCCGATATCGGTATAGCCGAAAAGCTGCTTCGCGAAGGCGCCGGGAAGACGCACGCAACCATGCGACGCCGGATAGTCCGGGACACTGTTGGATTCGTGCAGCGCGATCCCCGACCAGGTCAGCCGCTGCATGAACGGCATCGGCGCCCGGCTGTAGATGTTGGAGTGGTGCCGGCGTCTCTTTTCCAGCACGCTGAAAACGCCGGTCGGCGTGCGGTGCCCCGGCATTCCGGTTGAAACCCGGGAGCGGGCGACGAGCGTGTCGCCGGAGAACACCCGCATGCTCTGATGGCGCAGCGACACCAGCATGAGCACCGGCTCTTCCGACGCCATTTGCTGAAGGGTTGAGGACATGGACGCGCTGGACTTGTCGGAGTTGCTCGACGCGAGGGCAGGCACCCCCGATGCGGCCCCGACCGCCAATGCAGCGGACATGACAGTCGAAAACAGGCTACAGCATCGGTACTTCATAACGCCAAACCACCCAACGCAATACACTCCGTCGTTTGTACACTATGCCCTTTATGAAACCGTAAAGCCAACCCGTCGAAGCACGCGGCGACGTGCGACGCCGGAGTTTTCCGGAACAGCCAAGCAGAAGTCGCCATTGCCTATTACGTAAACGGAATTTATCACTGGCACCGACAGAGGAGGCAGGTTTTTTGAGCAAGTCGGTCGAGTTTTTCTACGATTTCGTCAGCAGCGCGTCCTATCTGGCCTACAAAAGGCTGCCGGCCATGGTCAGGGATGCGGGCGGCCGTATCCTGTGGAAGCCGATGGTGCTTGGAGGCGTGTTCAAGGCGGTCGGCAATCAGAGCCCCGTGCATATCGAGGCCAAGGGGCGTTGGCTGTTTCAGGATATGAAGCGGACCGCCGACAAGCACGGCTTCGGTTTTGCCGTCAATCCGGCCTTTCCCCTGAACACGATCACGGCACTGCGCGGCGCCATTGCGGCCGAGCGCATCGATCCGCAGATTCTGCCATCCTACATGGATACGATGTTCGACGCCGCCTGGGCGACCGGTGGCGATCTCTCCAAACCGGAGGTCGTCATGGAACTGCTGGAAAAGGCTGACCTGCCGGCCAACGAGATCGCCAATCTGGCCCAGGACCAGGCGATCAAGGACGAATTGCGCGCCAATACCGAAGAAGCCGTGGAACGCGGCGCCTTCGGAGCGCCCACTTTCTTTGTCAATGGCGAGATGCACTGGGGACAGGATCGCATCAACGCCGTCATGGAAGCGCTGGACAGGACCGGCTGACCGCTCGCGGCGACCGGGATCCGGCAACAGGCGCGGGGCGGCGCGGATCTGAAGCGGGGGAGGAATCCCGAAAACGACCTCCCTTGCGGCTGCTGGAGAGTGCCGCCTCATGATTGACTATCTTATCCTGCCGCTTGTGGCCATCGTCCTTCTGGGCGGGCCGATCCTCGGTATCGTTGCATTCTTCCGGATGCGCGGGCTGCAGCGGCGCATCGAGGCGCTGGAAGTCGAACTGGCCGGGCAGGCGACAGGGCCGTGGGCCGCGTCAGCGGAGATTGGGGAGCCGGGGCAAAAAACCGAAGAGGCAGAAGGGCCGCCCGATGAAGCGCTGGAGAGCCCGGATGTGGAGCCGGCAGAAGGCGAGGAGCCCGAATTGCCGGAGGCGGCTGCCGTGGAAACCGGCGATCGCGCCCGGAGCGGTGAGCCGGCCGCGACAAAAGGTAATCTCGAGGAGACCGTCGGTGCCCGATGGGCCGTCTGGGTCGGCGGACTGGCTCTCGCGCTCGGCGGCGTGTTCCTGGTCCGCTACACCATCGAGCAGGGGCTCCTGGGGCCGGCTGCGCGCATCCTGCTCGGCGCACTGTTTTCGTTGACACTGGTTGCGCTGGGCGAGTGGACCCGCCGCCGCGGAGCCGCCTTTTCGGTTGGCGGCTTCGACAGCGCCAATGTCCCGTCTGTGCTGACCGCGGCCGGCACGCTGGGCGGCTTCGCCACCATCTACGCCGCCTACCAGCTTTACGGGTTCCTCGGGCCGGTTGCGGCGTTCCTCGGCCTGGGTTTCGTGGCCGTCGCCACCATGGCGGCTGCGCTGCTGCACGGGCCGCTGCTGGCGGCTTTGGGCATCGTTTCCAGTTTTCTTGTTCCCTTCCTGGTCAGCAGCGACGAGCCGAGCGCCGTCGGACTGGCCGCCTATGCGGTCGCCGTTTCTGTCGCTGCGTTTGGCGTCGGACGCCTGCGTCTGTGGCGCTGGCTGGCTGTCATAGCCGCGCTCGGACTGGTGTTTTTCGGGTTATTGCTCTTTGCCGTTGCGTCTCCGGCGGAGCGGCCGGTCGTCGGCATCTACATTCTGGTTGCCTGGGCGGTCCAGTTCTATGTGTTCGTCGCCAGCCTTCATCCTCGGTCCGCCGCCGAACCGGTTCCGAACGATCGGGTCGCCGTGACTCTGCTGGCGCTGCTACTGCTTTTGGCTTTGATCTTCGCGCTCAATGAATCGGATGCGGCGACGATTGCCGGTCTGGCGCTGCTGGTGCTCGTGCCGTTCTGGTCGGCGCATGAGTGGCCCGCCATTCGGCTGGTCGTGCCGGTGTCGGCTTGTGTGGTCGTGCTCGGCTACGCCGGCTGGGATTTGACGATGGACACCTGGCGGCCATTGGCAGGCGGAATGGATACGCTACAGGGTGTCGATCCGGCGGTTTTGCCCGGTTACCAGCAGAGGATGCTGTCTGCCTACGGCATTCTCGGTCTGGGCATCGCGCTGCTTGCCGGGGTCTTCGGCTTCGTCGGCGCCACAAGGTCCGCATCGCGGGTTCCGCTGGCTTTCGGCGGCGCTTTCGTGCCCCTCGCGATCCTCGGTGTTTCTTACGGCCGAACCGACTTTTTGGACATCTCGCTACGCTACGGCATAACGGCTTTTGTCCTTGGCACGGCCTATTTTTCGCTTGCGTCACTGTTCGAGCGGCGCCTTCCCGAAGGCCTTCCGGGACGCGATGGCACGGTTGCGACCTGCCTTGTTGCGGCGATTTCGGCTCTGACGCTCGGCCTGTGCATGGTGCTGGAGCGCGGCGCACTGACCGTTGCGCTGGCGCTGATGGCGCCGGCCACCGCCCTTGTCTATCGCTGGCGTCCGTTGCCGGCCCTCCGGGTTCTGGCGCTGGTTCCGGCGCTTCTGTGGGCGGCGCGCATCGGCTGGGACCCGGCTATCGTCGGCGACGATCTCGGTTCGACGCCGGTTTTCAACTGGCTGACATATGGGTATGGCGTGCCGGCCGCCGGGTTCGTGCTGACCGCCTATCTGCTCGGCCAGCAAAAACGCGATCGTTGGCTGGAACTCTCGGAGGGCATCGCCGTTGTTTCGGTCACCGCCGCCCTGGCGCTGATCGGTCTCCACGCCATCGCTCCGCATCAGGTGTTCACGCCGGTGGACACCCTCAGCGAGGCAGCACTGCTGGTCTTCCTGAGCGGCGGTGTGGCGCTCGGATTGCTGCGGTTGCGGACCACGTCCGAAAGCCGCACGCTGGCGACGGCCGCCACGGTGTTGGGCATAATCGGCATGGCGGCGGCGCTTGCCGGTCTGCTGGGCCTTTTCAATCCGTTGCTCACCGGAGAGCGGATCGGTTCGAACGTCTTGTTCAACAAGCTGCTCTTCGCCTATCTGCTGACCGGCCTGGTCTACGCAACCCTCGGCTTCCTGAGCGCGGGCACCCGGCAGGTCTACTCGCGCGCGGCCTATTCCGTCGGCGGCGTGCTGGTGTTCGCCTGGGTGACGCTGACCATACGCCACTGGTTTCATCCCGCGGCACTCGACAGCGGCGCCACCAGCGACGCCGAACTCTACACCTATTCGGCCGCCTGGCTGGCGATGGGCATCGCCACCCTGGCGGTCGGCATGGTGTCGGGCATCCGCGCGGTCCGATTGGTATCGGGCGTGATTATCGTTCTGGTCGTCGCCAAGGTGTTCATCGTCGACATGTCGAGCCTGACCGGCGCCCTGCGGGCGCTTTCCTTCATCGGCCTCGGTGCTGTGCTGGTGGCGATCGGGCTTGTCTATCAGAGGCTGCTGGCTCGGCAGCTGTGATCGGAAGCTATTCGGCAATCGCCGTTTCGTATTCGTCGGACAGTGTCAGCCACTCTTCCTCGGCTTCGGCCAGCGCCCTTTCGGCGGCACTGCGTTCCCTGGCCTTTTCCGCGGCAAGGCCCGGCGATTTCTCGTAGATGCCGGGATCGGCAAGCAGCGCGTCGATTTCCTGAATCGATTTCTCAAGGCTTGTCGTCAAGGATTCGATTTCCTTGATCTTTTTCCTCAACGGCGCCAGCTCTTGCCGGCGACCGGCAGCCGCCCGTCGCTGTTCGACCTTCGATGCGGCCGAGGGCGCTTCCGATGCCCGCGAGTCGCGTTTCGACCCGCTCAGGATCAGGGCGCGATAGTCCTCCAGGTCGCCGTCATAGCTGCGCACCGTGCCGTCATGCACCAGCCACAGCCGGTCGGCGGTCGCTTCCAGCAGATGGCGGTCGTGGGAAATCAGGATCACCGCGCCCTCGAAGGCGTTGAGCGCCTCGATCAGGGCGGCACGGCTGTCGATATCCAGATGGTTGGTCGGCTCGTCTAGGATGAGCAGGTTGGGCTTGTCGAACGCTGCCAGTCCCATCAGCAGCCGCGCCTTCTCGCCGCCGGACAGGTCGCGCGCGGCGGTGTCCATCTTTTCGGTCGACAGTCCCATCTGCGCCACCCGTGAGCGGACGACCGCGTCGGGCGCATCGGGAATCCGCCGGCGAACATGGTCGACGGCACTCTGCGACGGCACCAGATCCTCCAACTGGTGCTGGGCGAAATAGCCGATTTTCAGATGCGGGGCCCGGGTCATGGTTCCGGTTTCCGGCTTCAGACGATCGGACAGCAGTTTGGCAAAGGTCGACTTGCCGTTGCCGTTGGCGCCGAGCAGGGCGATGCGGTCGTCGTGATCGATCCGAAGATTGAGACGGCTCAGCACCGGATCGCCGGGAGAGTAGCCGACGGCAACCTTTTCGAGGGCGATGATCGGCGAGGCGCAGGCCCTTTCGGGCTTGGGAAACTGGAACTCCTGCACATGCGTATCGACCACGGCGGCGACCGACCCCATGCGCTCGATCGCCTTCAGTCGCGACTGGGCCTGGCGTGCCTTGGAAGCCTTGTAGCGAAACCGTTCAACAAAAGCCTCCATATGGGCCCGGCGCGCCTGCATCTTCGCGCGCATTTTAGTCTGCAACTCACGGGCTTCCGCTCTCTGCCGTTCGAACTGGTCGAACGGGCCGCGATAGAAGCCGAGTTTGCGATCTTCCAGATGGACGATGGAATTGACGGCGCGGTTGAGCAGGTCGCGGTCATGGCTGATGATGATCACCGTGTGCGGATAGCGCCGCACATAATCTTCCAGCCAAAGGGTTCCTTCCAGGTCCAGATAGTTTGTCGGCTCGTCGAGCAGCAGCAGATCCGGCCTGGAAAACAGCACGGCCGCCAGCGCGACGCGCATGCGCCAGCCGCCGGAAAAGCTCGAAGCCGGGCGCTGCTGTGCCTGTTTGTCGAAGCCGAGCCCCGCCAGGATGCTGGCGGCCCGCGCTTCCGCCGAATGGGCATCGATATCGACGAGCCGCGTCTGGATATCGGCAATGCGATGGGGGTCCTCGGCGGTCTCCGCCTCGGCCAGCAGCGCCATTCGCTCGGCGTCCGCGCGCAGCACGATGTCGATCAGCGGTTCCTCGGTCCCGGGAGCTTCCTGCGCCACCTGTCCGATGCGGCAGTTGCGCGGCAGGGCGACGGTGCCCGTTTCGGATGCTAGATCACCGGAGATGACGCGAAAGAGGGTGGACTTTCCGGCGCCGTTGCGTCCGACGAAGCCGGCCTTCGTTCCCTCGGGCAGATAAAGCGAGGCGTGATCGATCAACAGGCGCCCGGCAATGCGCGCGGATATATCCTTCAGGGTCAGCATGGCGGCTTATTGGATTGGTCCTTTGCCGAAGGCAAGCGAAATTTGCGGATGCTCAGTGCGGCAGCAGATTGTAGACGCTGTTGGCGGTGCCGAATTCGGACGCGTAGTGGTCGCGCTGCAATTGCGCGGCCGTAACCGCATTACGCAGCAAGGTGGCGACCGTCACCGGTCCGACGCCGCCCGGCACCGGCGTGATCCAGCCGGCCGTTTCCGAGCAACTTTCGAAATCCGCGTCGCCGACCACCTTCGGACCGTCGGGCGTGTCGATCTGATTGATGCCGATATCGATGAGCACCGCGCCGGGCTTCAGCATGTCGCCGGTGACGAGTCCGGCCTTGCCGACGGCGACGAAAACCGCGTCGGCGGCACGCGAATGCATGGCGAGATTACGCGTTTCGTGATGGCAGACCGTGACTGTCGCGCCTTCCGCCATCAGCATGAAGGCTATGGGTTTGCCGACGATCGCCGAATGGCCGATGACGGTGACCTCGAGCCCCTTGAGGTTGGTCCCGGTCGACTTCAGCACATGCACGGAAGCAGCGGCCGTGCAGGGCCCCATCTTCGGGATCTCGTAGACGATGGCGCCGATATTGGACGGATGCATGCCTTCGACATCCTTGAACGGGTGGATGGCCCGTTGCAGCCGGCGGACCGAAACATGGTCGGGCGTCGGCCGCTGGATGATGATCCCGGTGACTCGCGGATCGGTGTTGAGCCCCTGAATGATGCCCAGCAGCTCCTTTTCGGTCGTATCGGCCGGGTAGTCCCGCTCCTCGAAGTCGATGCCGGTTTTCTTGGCGGTGCGGCTTTGATTGCGCACATAGAGCTTGGCGGCGTCGGTTTCGCCGATGCAGATCGACACGAGCTTGAGCGGCCAGCCTTCGCCCGCCAGTGACGAAACCTCAGCGGCAATTTCCTGATGCATTTCCGCCGCGATCTTGCGGCCGTCGAGCAGTTTGTAGGCGTTTTCCATCTGCCGCATCCTCCTCCGCAGTCTCCCAAGACAGGTAGTCGGTTATTGTTGATTTGCAAAGCAAAACCCGCACAATGCCGGCAATCCGAAACACCCCCGACAGAGGCTGCGATGACCATCACGCTCTACGAATTGACCGGCAACGACCCCACCAGGCCGTTCAGCCCGCATTGCTGGAAGACCGTGTTGTCGCTGGCGCACAAGGGGCTTGCCTATGCGGGTTCGCCGGTGCCTTTCACCGCCATTCCGGAAATCGAAGACGGAGCCGGCAAGACCGTTCCGGTGATACGGGACGGCGAGCGGATCGTCCGTGATTCCTTCGACATCGCCGTCTATCTCGACGAGACCTATCCGGATCGGCCGAGCCTGTTCGGTGGACCGGGCGGCATTGCCATGGCGCGGTTCTTCGAGACCTGGGCCGCCACCCAGATCCACGCGGTGATCGGCGGCGCGTTGTTGCTGGACATCCATGCCAAGCTGGCACCGAAGGATCAGGACTATTTCCGGGAAAGCCGTGAGGCCAGGTTCGGCCACACACTGGAAGATGTCGTCGCCGCCGGTCAGGAGCGGGTCGGCAGCCTTGCCCAGAAGCTGGAGCCGATGCGCATGGTGTTGCAGCGTCAGCCATTCCTCGGCGGCGAAGGGCCGCTGTTCTGCGACTACATCGTGTTCGGAGCTTTTCAGTGGGCGCGAACCACGTCGCCGACGCGCGTTCTGGAGGAGGGCGATCCGGTCACCGACTGGTTCGAGCGCTGCCTCGACCTGCATGGCGGCATCGGCCGTTCGGTGAAGGCCGCGGCCTGATCCCGATTTGCGATGGATGGAGGCGCCCGCGGCCGGGCTTGTATTGCCCGCGCCGCAAGGCTATAGAGCGCCCAAATTCTCCCGCAATCGCAAACAAGGACAGACCAGATCATGGCGATCGAACGCACCTTTTCGATGATCAAACCCGATGCCACCAAACGCAACCTGACCGGAGCCATCACCAAGATGTTCGAGGACGCCGGGCTGCGTGTCGTCGCCTCCAAGCGTGTCTGGATGAGCCTGCGCGAAGCTGAAGGCTTCTACGCCGTTCACAAGGAACGTCCGTTCTTCGGCGAACTGACCGAGTTCATGTCGTCGGGTCCGACCATCGTCCAGGTGCTCGAAGGCGAAAACGCCATCGCCAGGAACCGCGAAATCATGGGCGCCACCAATCCGGCCGACGCTGCCGAGGGAACGATCCGCAAACTCTACGCCCTGTCGATCGGCGAAAACTCCGTGCACGGATCCGACGCGCCGGAAACCGCGGCCGAAGAAATCGCCTACTGGTTCTCCGGCACCGAAATCGTCGGCTGAGCGGATCTTCATCAGGAATCATGGAAACGCCGGGGTTCCGCACCCCGGCTTTTTGTTGGGATCGGCTCACTCAGGACATTTCCAAAAATAACCACTACAAATCGTTCACTCTCGGTTTGATGGTATAATTCCATTCAGGGTGGAACTTGTCGCCAGTGATGTCGATTTCGGCCATTTCGGTTTTGGAGACCTTGACACCCTTCTGATAGATCCGTTCGTCGACTGCGCATTCGACCCTGAGCCCTGCCTTGGTTGTCGTCGCGCCGATCAATTCGACCACCGTCATGCGATCGGTGAGCGGACGGCCGCGCCAGTTCTGGGTGATGTGACAAAACAGGCGATGCTCAATCTTGTTCCACTTCGACGTACCCGGCGGATAGTGGTGGATCTGCAGCGTGAGCCCGGTCTCGTCGGCGAGCTTTTGCAACTCGACCTTCCAAAGCCTGATACGTACCCCGTTCGAACCGCCACAATCAGCAGTGATCACGAGCTTCTTCGCCTCGGGATAGCGCGCATGGCCCATCCGATAGAACCAGGTGCGGATGGACTGGACAGCGAATTCAGCCGTGTCGGCAGTGATGCCGAGGCTGACCCATGCTTCGTTCGCGGTGACGTCAAAGACCCCGTAAGGAGCCACCTTGCCCAAGCTCTTGTCCTCGAAGTCGTGCACCTTCACGCGTCGTGGGTCGGCTTTTGGACGGTAGTCGGTGCCACCGTTCTTGTAGTTGCCGATCAGTTCCTTCTTCTTGGTGTCCACCGAGATCACTGGTTCTCCGGCGCCTTGTGCCTCACACACCTTGGTGTTGATGTGCTCGAACTGGGCATTGTGGTCCGGGTGCCTTGAGCCCTCGTCGGTCTTGCGGTTCGTCTGCCGCGAGAACCCCAATTTTGCCAGCAATGTGTCGACGCTGTTGCGGCATATCTTGTGGCCTGCGTCCTTGAGTGCCGCGGCCAGCTTGGCGGGACTTTTGGACACCCACATCAGCGGTCGCTCCGGGTCGCCACGCGTTACTGGCTCAACGAGGCGCTTGAGGTCAGCAAGCAGGGTCGGATCGTTATCGGTCAGTGTTCGCGCGCCAGCGCCTGGGCGGCGAACCTTTCCGGGCGGCGGGTCATCAAGGTCCTTGAGCCCACGCCCGATCGTCGACCTGGCGACGCCGGTGATGCTGGAGACCGCGGCAATGCCGCCCCGGCCAGCTGCACGCGCTTCACTGGCGGCAAACAGCCGGCGACCACGTTCATCACGATGGCAGCCGTCCGCTTCCCAGCGTTGTTGAATTGCAAGTAGATCAATCATGCAAACCGGGTAGCGCATATCAATCCGTGCGGGAATCCCTTCTGTCTGAGACCGATGTCAAACCACCGCATACCGATCAGTCCATCCGAGTCGGTAATCTTTGGAAGTCTCCTCAGTCCCAGCGCTTCAGCGCTTCGTCGTCGGCTTCCCGTGCGTCGACCCAGGAGCCGTCGCTGCCATCCTTGCCGATTTCGCGCTTCCAGAAGGGCGCGTTGGATTTGAGGAAATCCATCAGGTACCGGGCGCCCTCGAAGGCCGCTTCGCGATGGCGTGAACTGGCCACGACAAGCACGATGTTCTCGCCGGGCAGGATTTTGCCGAATCGGTGGATCACGGTCATGCCGTCCAGCGGCCATCGTTCCATGGCCTTGTCGGCGATGCGGCCGATCTCGGCTTCCGCCATTCCCGGATAGTGTTCCAGCTCCAGCGCTGCCAGCTTGCCGCCTTCGTCGCGGCACAACCCCGTAAAGGTCACCACGGCACCGACATCGGCGCGGCCGTCGGACAGGGCGGCGATTTCGGCGGCGATGTCGAAATCCTCGCTCTGGACACGGATTGTCGGCTGCCCGGGCACGTTCAGCCTCCCGTCATCGGCGGGAACAGGGCGATCTCTCGGGCGCCGTCGAGGCGGTCTTCGTGCTGCCGGTGCTCCTGGTCGACGGCGACGCGGATCACCTCGGGAACCGCGAGGGCCGCTTCGTACTCCTCGCCGCGTTGTTTCAGATGGTCGAGCAGATCCGCGACGGTTGCGACCTCTTCAGGCAGTTCGATATCTTCTTCGCTTCTGCCGATGCGCTCCCGGACCCAGGCAAAATAGACGAGTTTGACCATTGTCATGTTTCCAGCGTGGCTATTCGATCACATGCTTCAGGCCGGCGCGGAAATAGTCGTAGCCGGTGTAGATCGTGATCAGCGCGGCGATCCATAGAAGGAAGATGCCGAATTCGGTGATATAGGGGATAACCTTGTCGCCCGCCGGGCCGGCCAGCAGAAAACCGATGGCGATCATCTGCACCGTGGTTTTCCATTTGGCAATCCAGGTGACCGGTACCGAGACCTTCAACTCCGCCAGATACTCGCGCAGGCCCGAGACCAGGATTTCGCGGCACAGGATGATGATCGCCGCCCAGATCGTCCAGCCGGCGATCGTTCCGTCGGCGGCGAGCAGCAGCAGGATCGAGGAGACGAGCAGCTTGTCGGCGATCGGGTCGAGCATGCGGCCGATATTCGACATCTGGTTCCAGATGCGCGCCAGGTAACCGTCGAAAAAGTCGGTCACCGAGGCGACGATGTAGAGGCCGAGTGCACTCCATCGCGCCAGGTCCGATCCGTGCAACCGGCCTTCCACGAAGAAGCACAGCACGATCAACGGAACCGCGGCGATGCGCCCGTAGGTCAGAAGATTGGGGATGTTGTAGGTCTGCGATGCCATCGGATTCCGCTCAGCGACAATTGTGCCCATACAAATAGGCCGCGAAGCGATCCGTCAACACGCACCGGGCATTTCCCGACCGGCTATCGCGATGCTGGAAAACGGTATCAGGTTTTTAGGCCCGGTTTCGCGCGGGGGGTCAATGGGCCGAACTCGAGGGCTGCAGATTGAAACCGGCCATGCGTCCCGTGCTGCCTCATGGAGGCGCCAGGGTGTGCGACCGCCCGCCGGCCAGCCAGATGCGGAACGGGTCGAACACGAACTGGAAGACGCCGATGAGCACGACGCCGCCGAGAATGCCGGCGATCCGGTCCAGGCCCGGGGTCAGGTCGGTGCCCGGCCCCGGACCCTGGATCATTGCCATGACGATGGTGATGCCTGCCTGCATTCCGGCGTACCAGGCGTCGCCTGCGCGGTGTTCGACATGCCCGGCGCAGAACAGTCCGAGGAAAAGCAGTCCGATCCATAAAAGGAAGTTGTCGCCGGCCACATGCATGGCGACGATGCCGTAGGCGCCGCCAAGCAAGCCGCCGGTGAACCGGTTGGCCGCCTTCCACCAGGGCGCCTTGCCCATGGCACCCAGAATAATGAACGTGGTGAAGGGTGTCTGCGAAAAGCCGGGCAGTTCAAGGCCCTGCCAGATTGTCGGAATGGAGGCGACCGCCAGGCCGCCGATCAGCGCGTAGCCAAGTTGGTTCGCATCGATCGGCCTGGCGAAGATGCGCGGTGCCGGTTGCGCGTCGACAACCGCGCCGTTCGGCTTTTCGGCCAGCGCATAGTCGACCAATGCGGCGACGATCACGCCCACGCTGGTCTCGACGGCTCTGTTGAAGGCCAGCTGAAGCGCGCTGTCGGGATCGTTGAGCGTCCCGAACATCACCAGCATCACCGTCGCGCCGCCGAAGAGAACCGCGTGCGGGAACCTGGTTCGTGCCTGGGCATAGATCGTGACCGTGGTGACGATCATGCTTGCCAGTGCGAACGCCAGGTGAAACGCGGCCAAAGCGGACAGGAAGAAGCCCAGCACAGCCCCGGTTACCGAGCCGCAGATCCGCTCCAGGCAGCGCCTGAAGGTGGCGGTCGCCTCGCCGCGAACGACAACGAATCCGGTAAGGGCCGCCCACCAGGGCGCATCGAGTTCCAGGACAAAGGCAACCAGGCATGCGATGATACTGGCCAGGGCGGACCGGATGGCTGGTCTCGCCGCCGGGCTGGTGAGCGACAGGGCGCTCAGATCCTCGAACAGATCGGATGTGATTCTGGCCAGGAAGCCGCGGATCAAACCCATGGCGCCTGCTTTCACCGGAAGTAGAGGACGCGGGCATCCGCACCCATGTAGAGAACCTCCTTCGGGACCGGAGCATCGAAATGGATGGTGACCGGCAGGCGTCTTTGAAGCCGGATCCAGTCCGTGGTCGGGTCGATATACGGAAGCAGCTGCTCCCGGTGTGTATCGCGCGCGATGCCGCGACCAACCCCCTGAACCGTCCCGCGGAACAGATGCCAAGGGTAACTGTCGAGCCAAATCCACACACGGGTGCCCGACTTGACGGTACCGGCGATCCGTTCCTTGTAGTTGGCGACAATCCGCCACTGGGTGTCGTCGACGATGCCGATGACCTGATCGCCGACACCGGTATAGCGGCCCGGCCGGAGTGTCAGGTTGTTGATGTAGCCGTCCACCGGCGAGTACAGACGCGTTTGGTCGAGATTGTATTCGTCGACAGCCAGTTGAGCGCGCGCCACCTGGGCTGCCGCCCGGGCCGCATCGAGTTCGCTCTTCGCTGTCGCAATGGCAGCGGCAGCCTCGTCCACCACGCCCTTGGCGGATTTCAGCTTGTCCTCCGCCTTGTCGAGGGTGGCCTGCGAAACGGTCTCGCTCTCTTTCAGTTTGACGTATCGCTGATATTCCAGGTCGGCGAACTTCATGTCCGCCTGTGCGGCCGCTAGTTTGGCGGTGTTTTCCTTGATCTCCGCCTCGCGGGTCTTCACCTCGACGTCGGCGGCCGCGACCTCGTCCTTGCTCAGGGCGAAAGCGAGCCGGTAGGGCTCGGGGTCGATGACCATCAACGGATCGCCGGTCGTGACCCTCTGGTTTTCGGCCACTTCGACCGACTCGACCACGCCGGCGACCTGGGGCGCGATTGCGATCAGGTCCGAGCGAACGAAGGCATCGTCGGTGTAGGCGACGAACCGCGTAAACACCCAGTAGGCGGCAACAAGACCGACGCCGATCGCAACCACGCGTAGGAAACGCCGAAAGCCGTCATCGCTCTGGTTGTCGGATTCCGCGTCGACCATCTGTCACTCTTCTCCTGGTGTGTGCGTTGGGCCGGGCTTTGGTAAAGGCTGCGTCGGTGTCATGAATTGCCGTATTGCTTGAGCCGGAATACCCGGCATCGTGAACAATGCGTTGCAGCGGAGTTAAAGGACGGGAGTCTGGATATTTCGTTCAAGATTTTGTCCGGATTTGAATCGGCCTTGACGAAAATGGTGGAACACTGGCTCTCGCCGGATCCACATCGGGCTGGAGGCGCGAACAAACGCACCGTTGCTTGCCTGTCGTGTACCACTTCCAAGCCGGGGGGTCTGCTGGCAGAATTGGCAGGTGTCCGATTGCGATTCAGCGCCCGTCGCGACGTCGCTTGGTGCGCCGCCGGGTGGACGGCTAGCTAAGCTCCCTGATCCTCGTGAAAGTGATCGTAGATCAGTTTCGCCATCGCTTCGGAGATGCCCTCGACGGCGACGAGGTCTTCCATTCCGGCGCGCGAAACGGCCTTGGCGGTGCCGAAATGGTGCAGCAGCGAGCGCTTTCGGGCCGGGCCGATACCGGCGATCTCGTCGAGCGGGTTCTTGGTCATTTCCTTCTTGCGCCGGGCCCGGTGAGTTCCAATGGCAAATCGGTGGGCCTCGTCACGCATGCGCTGGACGAAATAGAGCACCGGATCGCGCGGCGGCAGTGAGAAATCCGCCCGGCCTTCGACAAAGAAGCGTTCGCGGCCGGCATCGCGATCGACGCCCTTGGCGACACCGATGACGGTGACGCAGTCGGCGATCTGCAGTTCGTTGAGGACCGACATGACGGCCGAAACCTGGCCGCGCCCGCCGTCGATCAAAAGCACGTCCGGCCAGGGCGGCGCCGCATCGTCGTCGACGGATGCTTCGCCGCCATCGCCATTCGTCCGTTCCGGCCGCCCGTGCTCCTTCACAAGGCGGGTGAAGCGGCGCTCGATGACTTCGCGCATCATGCCGAAATCGTCGCCCGGTGTGATGTCCTTCGACTTGATGTTGAACTTGCGGTACTGGTTCTTGATGAAGCCGTCCTGCCCGGCGACGATCATGCCGCCGACTGCGTTGGTGCCCATGATGTGGGAGTTGTCGTAGACCTCGATGCGTCGCGGCGGTGTGTCCAGCCCGAACGTTTCGGCAAAACCGTTTAGCAGGTTGGCCTGGGTCGAGGTTTCGGACAGTCGCCGGCCATGGGCCTCCCTGGCGTTGGCTTCGACGTGACGCATCAGGTCGCGTTTTTCGCCCCGCTGGGGCTTGCTGATGGCCACCCGCTGTCCGGCGCGGATGGTGAGCGCTTCAGACAGCAGCGTTTGTTCCTCGAAGGTGTGGGAGACCAGGATCTGCCGGGGGCAGGGCTTGTCGTCGTAGAATTGCGCCAGGAAGGCTCCCAGCACGTCCTGCGCCGGCAACGCCGCATCGGCCTTCGGAAAATAGGCCCGGTTGCCCCAGTTCTGTCCGGTGCGGAAGAAGAAGACCTGGATGCAGCTCATGCCGCCTTCCTGATGGATGGCGAACACGTCGGCCTCCTCGACCGTCTGCGGGTTGATACCCTGATGGCTCTGCACGTGCGACAGGGCCGCCAACCGGTCCCGATAAATGGCCGCCGTTTCGAAATCCAGGTCCTCGGAGGCCCGCTGCATGGCCTCTGCCATGGTCGATTTTACCGCCTGACTTTTTCCCGAAAGGAAATCCCGCCCTTCGTCGACCATCTTCGCATAGGCCTCGACCGAGACCTCGCCCGTGCAGGGGCCGGCACAGCGTTTGATCTGGTAGAGCAAGCAGGGGCGGGTGCGGCTCTCATAGACGGAGTCGGTGCAGGTCCTGAGCAAAAACGCCCGCTGCAGGGAGTTGATGGTCCGGTCGACCGCCTGGGCCGAGGCGAAGGGGCCGAAATAGGAGCCTTTGCGCGACCGTGCGCCGCGGTGCTTGTAGATGCCCGGCGCCTCGTGATCCTCGGTCAGCAGAATGTAGGGAAACGACTTGTCGTCGCGCATCAGCACGTTGAATCGCGGCCGCAACCTCTTGATGAGGTTGGCCTCCAGCAGCAGAGCTTCGGTCTCGGTGCGGGTGGAGACGAATTCCATCTGCGCCGTCAACCGGACCATACTCTCGATGCGGTTGGTGTGACCGCGCCCCTGAGCGTAGTTGGAAACGCGCTTCTTCAGGCTTCGCGCCTTGCCCACATAGAGCACGTCGCCGTCTTCGTTGAGCATGCGGTAGACGCCCGGTCCGTTGGGCAGCAGCTTGACATAGGCCTGAATGAGCTCGGGCCCCTTCAGCCCCTTGGCGGGGTCACCAGCGACTTTCCAGATTTCCTCCTCGCGCGGCACCGGGACTGCATCGCCGCTTCCGTGCCGTCGTCCGGTTTCGTTTTGGGGTGCAGTGGGGCGTACCATTCCTCTCCAGCCTGAATCGGATTTCGGGATTTATATAGCACCCGTCGCGCGAAGGTCCGACAGGCAACCGGCAAAGGATGCAGGACAGGCCGAAGCGTCGCTCAAAAAACCAGGACGATATAGCCGGCGAACAGCGCCAGCATGACCGTTCCGCCGTAGCGGTTGATGGGGCGCGAGCCGATCGCCAGCACCGTCAGCAGCACGGTCACGGCTGCCATGATCCACATGTCGAGATAGACGATGCGGCCGGGAACCAGCAAGGGATGCACCATGCTGGTGATGCCGAGGATCGCTCCGATATTGAAGATGTTCGATCCAACGACATTGCCGATCGCGACCGCGCCGCTGCCGCGCCACGCGGCCATGACCGAGGTCACCAACTCCGGCAGGGACGTGCCGATGGCGACGATGGTCAACCCGATGACGGCTTCCGACACGCCCAGCATCCGGGCAATGTCCACCGCGCCGTTGACGGTCAGCGAGGCGCCGAGCGGCAAGCCGATCAGGCCGAACAGCAGATAGGCGACGATCTTGGAGTTTTCGGTCGGCAGCTCGTCGATTTCATCGTGATAGTCGCCGAAAACCTGCTGTTTCCGACTCTTACGGGCGTTGCGAAACTGCCAGACCAGAAAGACGCCGAGCATGCAGAACAGAATGAGCCCGTCGATATGAGACAGCCAACCGGTCGTCATGATGGCCATGAAAACGCCGGTCATGATGCACATGACGGCGAGGCTGAACCGCAACCCGTCCTCTTTGCAGCCGACCGGTTTGATCAGGGCCGGCGCTCCGAGGACGAGCAGAACGTTGGCGATATTGGATCCGACGACGTTGCCGATCGCGATTCCGGAGGCGTTGTTGAAGGCCGCTTCCAGGGAGACGAAGAGCTCCGGGGCCGACGTGCCGAAGGCGACGATGGTCAGCCCGATGATCAGCGGACTGATGCCGAGTTTTTCGGCCAACGCAACGGCGCCGCGCACGAGATAATCTCCGGCGAAAAGCAGCAGTATGAGCCCGGCAATCAATATGGCGAAACTGAACATGAATGCGCGAGCTTCCGGGGCTTGTTTTCTGAGAGCCCCATGTCGCTGTGGGGCCCTTTGGATATAGGTTCACAGAAGAAAAACGCAATGACACCGCTGTGAACAATCGGTCAACTCGCCGTGTCAGCTCTGCGGCTTGAACCGTTGATGGTCCGGGAAGAATTTCTCGAATTTCGCCGGCCAGTTCTTCAATTTTGGGCGGCCGCGCTCCCATTGGCCTTCGAAGCGCAGGGCGAGGTAGCCGATCAGTCCGGCGAGGGCGAAATGCCCGCCGTGTAGCTTCCTGGCCGTGCGCGGCAGATGATCGTTCAGTCGGTCCAGCGAACGCTCGACCTTCGACCATTGCCGGTCGATCCATGCCTGATGGATCTTGTCCTCCGGGCGAAACCGGCGTTCGTAGACGATGGCCAGCAGGCAGTCGGTTATGCCGTCGCACAGCGCCTCGAGAACCTCGGCTTCGGTCCGCTTGTCAGCGTTGCGCGGAAAGAGCTTGCGGCCGCTCAGCCGGTCCAGATACTGCATGATGGCGCGGCTGTCGTAGACGGGGCTGCCGTCCTCGGCGATGAGTGTGGGAATCTTGCCCAACGGATTGCCGTCGATCAGCTGATCCGGGTCGGCGTTGGTGTCGGTGGGCACGCTGTCGAACTCGAGACCGCAATAGTGCGCCGCCATGCGCACTTTCGCCGAATAGGGGGAAGCGGGCGAGTACAGGATCTTCATCGTTCTGCTCCTGGAGATCGGCACCGGACGACACCCCGCGCCACGGGCCTGGCTGAATCCTCGTTCCGGTGGTTTCTGGAAAAACGGTCGACCGTCAGGCCGGCCGTGGAATGCGGGTGACGGTTTCGGGTGTCAGCGGACCGAGCGGCAATAGGCGCCGTAAATGTGCCAGGGGTCGAGGCCGGAGATGCAGTACTCGACATTGGCGCCGATGCCGGCAAATCCCTGGCCGAGTTCGATCATGTACCAGATCGTGCGCGAGCGTCCGTCGTTCATCGCCACCTTGCCCCGACAGAAGCGGCGGTTGATCTTGGTTCCCTC
This sequence comes from Rhizobiaceae bacterium, assembly GCA_963921345.3. GTDB lineage: Bacteria > Pseudomonadota > Alphaproteobacteria > Rhizobiales > Rhizobiaceae > Hoeflea_A. Next base: position 497,881 of record CAWUFE020000007.1, read on the forward strand.
GACCTCGCCGGCGGGCACGAATTTCTCCAAGTGGACATCGTAATAGTCCTCGATCGCCAGGCCGCGCTGAATGACGTTCCGGTCGTTGATGGCGAAACGTTTGGTGATCGCCCGCAGGACCGAGGGGCTGTCGCAGGCCGCGTCGTTGCGGATGCCGAAGGCATTGGCCGGCGCCGGATCGATGGTCAGGCCGGCTGTCAGGAGGCCGCAAACGGCAACGAATGTGCGAACTGCTTTTCGACGGGACATGTGCTTTCGGGCTCCAGAGTTCGAGATCGGGACCGGCGGGTACCATAGTCGCAATTCGTTATCGAAGGATGAGCAGCCGAGGTCAAGGCCGGCAGGCCCATAACGCCCGGTTTCGCCTGACTTTTGAGGATCGCGAACAATTCGCCGCCGGTGTCGATCTCGCCCGTTTCGGGATTTTGCTTTATAGCGACAGCTGAACGACAGCCGAACAGGGTTTCCATGAATCAGTCCGTACCCATCCGCACCGGGTTTTCAGCGTGCCCTCACGATTGCCCTTCGACCTGTGCGCTCGAGGTGGAGCTGCTTGACGGGCAGACGATCGGCAAGGTGCGCGGTTCCGACGCCAACGACTACACGGCCGGCGTGATCTGCGCCAAGGTTGCACGTTACGCCGAACGGACCCACCATCCGGATCGTTTGCTGAAGCCGCGGCGTCGCGTCGGATCAAAAGGGCAGGGCGAGTGGCAGGAAATCTCCTGGGAAGACGCGCTCGACGAAACCGCGGAAGCCTTTCTGAAGGCCGAGCAGCGCTTCGGCTCGGAGACGGTGTGGCCCTACCACTATGCCGGAACCATGGGGCTTGTTCAGCGCGATTCCATCCACCGGCTGCGCCACGCCAAGAAATACTCCGGTCAGTTCGACAGTATCTGCACCAACGCGTCCTGGACCGGTTTCTACATGGGAACGGGGAAGCTGGCAGGTCCCGACCCGCGCGAAATGGCCAAATCGGACTGCGTCGTCATCTGGGGCACCAATCCGGTGTCCACCCAGGTCAACGTGATGACTCATGCGACGCGGGCGCGCAAGCAGCGCGGCGCCAAGATCGTGGTCATCGATGTCTACGACACGCCGACGGCCCGCCAGGCGGATGTGAAGCTGATCCTGCGGCCTGGAACCGACGGAGCCCTGGCCTGTGCCGTCATGCACGTGCTGTTTCGCGACGGCTTCGCCGACCGAGACTACCTGCAACGCTTCAGCGACGATCCCGACGGTCTTGAACAGCACCTGCAAAGCCGCACGCCGGAATGGGCCGCCGTGATCACCGGCCTCTCGCCGCGGCAGATCGAGAAGTTCGCCCATCTGATCGGCATCACCAAACGCACCTATCTGCGGCTGGGTTACGGATTTTCCCGGCAGCGCAACGGCTCGGTCAACATGCACGCCGCGCTCAGCATCGCCACCGTCACCGGCGCGTGGCAATATGAGGGCGGCGGCGCCTTTCACTCCAACAACGACATTTTCGGCCTCGACAAATCGGAGATCATGGGCACGGCCTTTGCCGATCCCGAAATCCGGCATCTCGACCAGTCACAGATCGGCCGCGTTCTGACCGGCGATGCGCAGGCTCTGCGCAACGGTCCGCTGGTAACGGCGCTGCTCATTCAGAACACCAACCCGATCAACGTCGCGCCGGAGCAGAGGCTGGTCAAAACGGGTTTCGCCCGCGACGATCTGTTCACGGTGGTGCACGAGCAGTTCCCGACGGAAACCGCGCAATGGGCCGACATTCAGCTGCCGGCGACCACCTTCGTCGAGCATGACGACATTTATCGCGGGGGAGGCCACCAGCACATCCTGCTTGGACCGAAACTCATCGACCCGCCGGACGGTCCGATGTCCAATCACGTTGTGATCGAGGAACTGGCGAAGCGACTGGGCGTCGGCCAGCATCCGGGGTTCGGACTGAGCGCCAACGAACTGATCGACAATATGCTGCAGGCCAGCGGCCACGGCAGTCTCGCGGCGTTGCGGGAGAACAAGTGGATCGACTGCCAGCCGGATTTCGAGACGTCGCACTTCATCCACGGTTTCGGCTGGCCGGACGGCAAGTTCCGTTTCCGGCCCGACTGGACCGGGTCGCCGGCCCCCAACCGCCCGCCGCCTTCCTTGGGGCCGCAAGGTCCGCATGCGGACCTGCCGCGCTTTCCGGACCATGTCGACCTGATTGAGGTGGCGGATGAGAACCACCCGTTCCGGCTGGCCACGTCGCCCGCCCGGTCCTTCCTCAATTCGTCGTTCACCGAGACGCTGTCGTCGGTGCGCAGGGAAGGGCGGCCGGAAGTCATGGTCCACCCGGACGATGCCGCCGGGCTCGGGGTGGCGGACGGCAACCTTGTTGCTATCGGCAACCGGCGCGGATCGGTACGTCTGCACGCAAGACTGGCCGCCGACCTGCCGCGCGGCGTGCTGGTCTCGGAAGGTCTTTGGCCGAACCACAGTTTCGTCGACGGGGAAGGCATCAACGTGCTGACCGGGGCGGACAGCATTGCGCCCTTTGGCGGCGCCGCGTTCCACGACAATCGAGTCTGGCTGAAACCCTCGTCGGATCAGGCGGATTCCGGCGGCGACTGAAGCAGCGCGCCGTCGTCATCCGCATCCAGCCCGTTGAACACCGTCGCTCCGGCATCCGTCATGCGGACCTTGCCTTCGGCGACCAGGCGCAGCGCCGCCGGATAAAGCCGGTGCTCTGCCGTCAGAACGCGCGCCGCCAGCGTCTCCTCAGAGTCGTCCGGCACGACGCGCACCGCTGCCTGGGCGACCAGCGGCCCTTCATCCATGCCCTCGGTGACGAAATGCACGCTGCAGCCATGGATGCGCACCTGGTGCGCCAGCACCCTTTGATGGGTGTCGAGGCCGGGAAAGCTCGGTAGCAGCGACGGATGGATGTTGAGCATCAGTCCGCGCCAGCGATTGACGAATTCGGCCGACAAAAGCCGCATGTAGCCGGCGAGGCAGATGAAATCCGGCTTGATCGCATCGAGCGCGGCGAGGATGGCCTCTTCATGCGCCGAGCGGTCGGCAAAATCGGCGCGCGCGAAGGCGTGGGTTTCGATCTCGTATTCTCGCGCAAGTTCGAGCCCGGCGGCATCCGGATTGTCCGAAATGACCGCGACGATGCGGCAGGGATAATCGGCCGCCATGCTGGCCGAAATCAGCGCCGAGAGGTTGGAACCTCGGCCCGAAATCATCACCGCCACGCGCTTGCGTCGGCCGACGGGTCCGGAATCGGTCCCGGCGTTCATAACGACAGGGACCCTTCATAGGCGACGGAAGGAGCTCCATCGGCCCGTTCGACGAGGTGCCCGAGCGAGACCACGGTCTCGCCGAGGCCGCTCAATACCGCGGTAACCGCTTCGGCTTCGTCTGCAGACACCACCGCGATCATGCCGATACCGCAATTGAAGGTGCGCAGCATTTCCGCTTCGGCGACACCGCCCTTGCTGCTGATCCAGGAGAAGACGGACGGCACCGGCAAGGCGCCCAGATCGATGCGGGCCGAGAGCCGCTCCGGCAACACCCGCGGGATGTTCTCCGGAAATCCGCCGCCGGTGATGTGAGCAAGCGCCTTGATCGCGCCTGTGTCGCGGATCGCTTCAAGCAGCGGTTTGACGTAGATGCGGGTTGGCGTGAGCAGCGCTTTGGCGAGGCTTGTTCCCGGCTCGAACGGCGCGTCGGCATCCAGCGGCAGGCCGGTCAATTCGACAACGCGGCGAACCAGCGAAAACCCGTTGGAATGCAGCCCCGAGGATGTGAGCCCGAGCAGTCGGTCTCCGGCGCCGATATCGGCGCGCGGCAGCAGTTTGCCGCGTTCGGCTGCTCCCACGGCGAAACCGGCCAGGTCGTAGTCGCCGCCTGCATACATCCCCGGCATTTCCGCGGTCTCGCCGCCGATCAGTGCACAGCCCGCGTCGATACAGCCGGTGGCGATGCCCGCGACGAGCTCTTCGCCCAGTTGCGGATCGAGCTTGCCGGTGGCGAAATAATCGAGAAAAAACAGCGGCTCGGCGCCCTGGACAACCAGGTCGTTGACGCACATGGCGACAAGATCGATGCCGACGGTATCGTGAATGCCGGAATCGATGGCAATTTTGAGCTTGGTTCCGACGCCGTCATTGGCTGCGACCAGCACCGGATCCTCGAAACCGGCGGCCCGCAGGTCGAAAAGGCCGCCGAAACCGCCGATATCGCCGTCGGCGCCGGACCGTCGCGTCGCCCGGACGTGCGGTTTGATGCGTTCGACGAGGCTGTTGCCGGAATCGATGTCGACGCCGGCGTCGCGGTAGCTCAATCCGTTTTTGCGGTCGCTCATCCTGTCCTCATCGGTCCAGCCGCCCGTTTCACCGGCAAATCGCATGTCGGACACGCCCGCGCAAGGCTTGCACCGGCTCCTCACCGGAAATATTGGGTGTGCACAAAATTTGCCCGCAATTGAGCAACGGTTGCGCCCGGACGGTCGAAACCACTATTTAAGACACCACCCAAAGTGGCGCTGATCCAATGTGCTGCGCGAGGGTTTTGGTATTTTCGCCTGAAATCGTTTGACAAATGACCATTCCAAATTTCATCACTCTGTTGCGCTTTCTGATGGTTCCGGCCGTCGTATATGCGCTGCTGCTGGGAGAGATGTTGCCGGCTTTCGTCATTTTCGTGATTGCCGGAGTTTCCGATGGGGTCGATGGCTTCATCGCACGCCACTATGAGCAGCAATCCGAGCTCGGCGCCTATCTGGATCCGATCGCCGACAAGGCGCTGCTGGTGACCGTCTTCATCATGCTGGCCATCCTCGGATACCTGCCGCAATGGCTGGTGGTGCTGGTGGTCTCGAGAGACGTGTTGATCGTCATGGCCGTGCTGGTCTCGAGCCTCATGGCGCAACCCGTCGGCATGAACCCGATCCTGGTGTCAAAGGCCAACACGGCGTTTCAGATCGCCCTGGTATCGCTGGTGCTGGCTGAACTGGCGTTCGGCATCCGGCTGGGCGGGTTGACGACCATTCTGATCTATGTCGTTGCGGCCTTGACCATTCTTTCCGCGGCGGCCTATTTCAGGGTGTGGATCGACCACATGGCCGACACGGCGGATTAGGTTTTTTACGGGATCCAGGCGCCGCGATGGAGATCAAGTCCAGATGACAACCCCGATCAACAGGGCCTCCCTGAGACGCCAGGCAATATTCTGGCTCGCCACGCTGCTGGCCTTCGGACTGTTTCTCTACGTCTTCCGCGGCATCCTGCTGCCTTTCGTCGCCGGCATGGCGCTGGCGTATTTCCTCGATCCCGTCGCCGACCGGCTGGAGAGCTGGGGGGTATCCCGGCTGATGGCAACGATCCTCATTCTCGTGGCGTTCCTGCTGCTGTTCATCGTCGCACTGATGATCGTCGTGCCGATCCTCGCCACCCAGGCCAGCGAGTTCATCCAGAAACTGCCCGACTATGTGTCGCAACTGCAGGGCCTGCTTGCCTCTTCCGATTCGTCCTGGCTGAAGGACTGGATCGGTCTGGAACTGCCCAATCTCAAGCAATCGCTTGGCGGCCTGCTTTCGGAAGGGGCGGGACTGGTCGGAACGCTGCTGCTTCAGGTCTGGAATTCCGGAAAGGCCCTGGCCGACATTGCGTCGTTGTTCGTGATCACTCCGGTCGTTGCCTTCTACCTGCTGCTCGACTGGGACCGTATGGTCAAGACCGTGGACGACTGGATCCCAAGGAACCATCTGGAGGCGGTACGGGAAATTTCGGCCGACATGGACAAGGCGATCGCCGGGTTCGTGCGCGGCCAGGGCAGCGTCTGTCTGATCCTGGGGATCTACTACGCCGCCGGCCTGACGCTCGCCGGCCTCAATTTCGGCCTTCTGATCGGGCTCTTCTCCGGACTCATCAGCTTCATTCCCTATGCCGGCTCCTTGGTCGGGCTGGTTCTGGCGATAGGCGTCGCGCTGGTTCAGTTCTGGCCGGACTACGTCTCTATCGGCATCGTTCTGGCGGTGTTTTTCTCCGGTCAGTTCGTCGAAGGAAATATCCTGCAGCCGAAACTGGTCGGCAAGAGCGTCAACCTGCACCCCGTCTGGCTGATGTTCGCGCTGTTTGCATTCGGCTCCCTGTTCGGTTTTGTCGGACTGCTGATCGCCGTTCCGGCGTCCGCGGCACTTGCCGTTCTGGTCAGATTTGCCTTGAGGCGGTATCTGGACAGCGACCTTTACGACGACGAGACGGCTTCGGAGGCGCCGGCCGACGGCACCGGAAAGAGCAATGAATAGCGACGACGGCAAGTCGCCGAAACAGACTGCGCAGCAATTGCCGCTGGATTTCACGCACCGCTCGAGCAGCGATCGCGCCGATCTTGTCGTCTCGCAACCGCTTCAGGCGGCAATCGGGCTGGTCGATCGCTGGCCGGACTGGCCGTCGCCCGTGGTCGTCCTGGCCGGTCCGACCGGCTCCGGCAAGACTCACCTTGCCCGCATCTGGATGGATCGCGCCGCCGCAGCCGAGGTGCGGGTGCAGCCCAACGATCGGGTTGCGCTGGAACTGGCGGCAGCCGGACCCGTGCTCGTCGAGGATATCGATCGCCGCGGCTTCGACGAAACCCAACTGTTCCACCTGATCAACACGGTCATGCAGAACGGCACGCACCTGCTGATCACGACCCGCGCCTGGCCGGCCGCCTGGTCGGTTGGGCTACCGGATCTCAAGTCACGACTGCGGGCGGCGACGACGGTGGAGATCGGCGAGCCCGACGATGCGCTGCTCGCCCAGGTGATCGAGAAACTGTTCGCCGATCGCCAGATCGTTGTCGATCCGAAGGTCGTCACCTATCTCGTGCATCGAATGGAGCGGTCCCTGGATGCCGCTCAGGCGATCGTTCGTTGCATGGACGAACTGGCGCTGGCGCGGCGATGCAGGATCAGCCGATCGCTGGCCGGCGATGTGCTCGAGGAATGGGAATCCGGCCGCCGCGGCATCGAGATGTCATAGTCTTATCGTCGGATGGTCAACAATATGGCGCGGAGTTAGTATGCAGGCAGAAAAGAGAGGCTGATGGACGACACGATTACAGTGAGCCCGGAAACGAGCGGTGGCGCGGTGGCCTCCGACGGGCTGCCCCTCATCGAAAGTCCCGAGCGGTTCGTCAACCGCGAGTTTTCCTGGTTGCAGTTCAACCGCCGTGTCCTCGAGGAAACCCAGAACAGCGCACATCCGCTGCTGGAACGGATTCGCTTCCTGTCGATTTCCGCCGCCAATCTCGACGAATTCTTCATGGTTCGCGTTGCCGGCCTGGAGGGGCAGGTGCGCGAGGGCATTTCCAACCGGTCTGCCGACGGCCGTACGCCGTTGCGGCAGCTGAACGAGGCGCTCGACGAAATCCGCAAGCTGCAGCTCGAGCAGCAGGCGTCGCTGGCAGTGCTGCAGCAGTACCTCGCCGAGGAAGACATCCACATCGTCCGTCCCTCCGACCTCACCGACGAAGACGTGAAATGGCTGAAAAAGGAATTCGACGAGTCGATCTTTCCGGTCCTGACGCCGTTGTCGATCGATCCGGCGCATCCGTTCCCCTTCATTCCCAATCTCGGCTTTTCGATCGGCCTGCAGCTGATCAGTCGCGCCAAGAGCGAACCGATGACCGGGCTGCTTCGCCTGCCGGTGGCGCTCGACCGTTTCGTTCGACTTCCCGACAGCGGCACGCGGGTCCGCTACATGACGCTCGAAGATGTCGTGGGACAGTTCATCGAGACGCTGTTTCCCGGCTATGACGTCAAGGGTTCCGGCACGTTCCGCATCATTCGCGACAGCGATATCGAGGTGGAAGAAGAAGCGGAAGATCTGGTGCGGCTGTTCGAGCGAGCGCTCAAACGACGCCGCCGCGGCTCGGTCATCCGCATCGAATTCGATTCCGAGATGCCGCAATCGTTGCGCCAATTCGTCACCAGCGAGCTCAACGTGCCGGAAGACCGGGTTGCGGTACTGCCGGGCCTGCTGGCGCTTTCGACCATCGAGGAAATCGTCGATACGCCGCGCGACGATCTCAAATACGAACCCTACAACGCCCGGTTCCCGGAGCGCATTCGCGAACACGGAGGCGACTGCCTGTCGGCCATTCGGGAAAAGGACATCGTCATCCACCACCCGTACGAGTCCTTCGACGTGGTGGTGCAGTTCCTGCGCCAGGCAGCACGCGACCCGAACGTCCTGGCGATCAAGCAGACACTCTATCGCACCTCCAACGACAGCCCCATCGTTCGGGCGCTCGTCGATGCTGCGGAGGGCGGCAAGTCGGTCACGGCGCTTGTCGAGCTGCGCGCCCGCTTCGACGAGGAAGCGAACATTCGCTGGGCTCGCGACCTGGAGCGGGCCGGCGTCCAGGTGGTGTTCGGCTTCATCGAGTTGAAGACCCACGCCAAGATGTCGCTGGTGGTGCGGCGCGAGGAGGGCAGGCTGGCGAGCTACTGCCATCTCGGCACCGGCAACTATCACCCTGTGACCGCGAAAATCTACACCGATCTGTCGTTCTTTACTTCCGACCCCGACATCGCCCACGACGTCGCCCATGTCTTCAATTTCATCACCGGCTACGGACAGCCGACCGAGGAAATGAAACTTGCCGTGTCTCCAGGCACCATGCGCACTCGCATGATCGAGCACATCGAAGCGGAAATCGAACACGCCCGCAGTGGCCGGCCGGCGGCGATCTGGATGAAGATCAACTCGCTCGTCGACCCGGAGATCATCGATGCGCTGTACCGGGCCAGCCAGGCCGGCGTGGAGATCGATCTGGTGGTGCGCGGGATCTGCTGCCTGCGGCCGCAGGTCAAGGGCCTGTCGGACCACATCCGGGTCAAGTCCATCGTCGGACGGTTCCTCGAGCACAGCCGCATTTTCTGCTTCGGCCAGGGCAAGGGCCTGCCGAGCAAGGATTCGCTGATCTATATCGGCTCGGCCGACATGATGCCGCGCAACCTCGACCGGCGCGTCGAAACGCTGGTGCCGCTGACCAACCCGACCGTCAAGGAACAGGTGCAGTCGCAGATCATGTTGGGCAACCTGATCGACAACCAGCAGAGCTATGAGATATTGGAGGACGGCACATCCCGTCGGATGGATGTGCGACCGGGGGAGGAGCCATTCAACGCGCAGCTTTACTTCATGACGAATCCCAGCCTTTCGGGTCGCGGCGGAGCGCTGGCCTCGAGCGCACCAAAACTGATTGCCGGGCTGGTTTCACACCAGAACAAGAGCTGATCGAAGAAGTCAGATTGCATGGTTGAATCCGAAGCCCAGGGGCGCCTTCCGGGCATCGCGCCGGTGTCGGTCGTCGACATCGGATCGAACTCCGTTAGTCTGGTGGTCTATGAAGGCCTGAACCGCATGCCCTCGGTGCTGTTCAATGAAAGGGTGCTGTGCGGCCTCGGCCGCAGCATTGCGTCTACCGGCATGCTCGATCCGGAGGGCGTGACCCGGGCGCTTGCCGCCCTGCGGCGGTTTCGCACCCTGTCGAACCAGGCGCGGGCAACGCGGATGCACGTCTTGGCGACCGCCGCAGCACGCGAGGCGGCCAACGGTCCGGATTTCGTCGAGCGCGCCCAGGCCATTCTGGGCCACGAAATCCGCGTGCTGAGCGGAGCGGAAGAAGCCTATTTTTCGGCACTCGGGATCATCAGCGGCTTCCACGATCCCGACGGCATCGTCGGCGACCTGGGAGGCGGATCGCTGGAACTGGTCGATATCGAACAGGGCGAGGTCGGCGAGGGTATCACCCTGCCGATCGGCGGCTTGCGGCTGGCTGAGGTCTCGGGCGAGTCCATTCGTCGGGCCCGCGGCATTGCCCGGCAGAACGTGGCGGCGGCGGCATTGCTCGAAAAGGGCAGGGGGCGCACCTTTTACGCGGTTGGCGGTACCTGGCGCAACCTCGCCAAGCTGCACATGGAAGCGACCCGCTATCCGCTGCATATGACGCAGGGCTACGAGATCGCCTTCGAGGAGATCATCGATTTCCTCGAGCAGGTGGAAAAGAACGGCTCGGGCAAGAACAAGGCGATGCGCGCCGTGTCACGCAATCGCCGCAGCCTGCTGCCTTTCGGTGCTGTGGCGATGCACGAGATCCTGCGCGCCATGCGTCCGGACAAGGTGCGTTTTTCGGCGCTGGGCGTGCGCGAGGGCTTTCTCTATTCACTGCTCGATCCGACGGCGAAAATGCGCGACCCACTGCTGGCTTCAGCCGATGAACTGGCAATCCTGCGGGCTCGTTCGCCCGAGCATTCGCGGGAACTCGCCGACTGGACCGGCACCGCCTTCCGCGCCTTCGGTGTCGAGGAAACCGAAGAGGACACGCGATATCGTCGTGCCGCATGCCTGCTCGCGGACATCAGCTGGCGCGCTCACCCCGATTACCGCGGATCGCAGTCGCTGAACCTGATTTCCAACGGCACCTTCGCCGGCATCACCCATGCCGGCCGGGCCTATATCGCACTTGCCAACTACTATCGGTTCGAAGGTCTGCGCGGCGACTGGCTGAGCGATTCCCTGGCGGCGATCGCCACGCCACGCTATCAGGAGTTCGCCAAGTTGCTGGGCGGCCTGTTGCGGGTCAGCTATCTGTTCTCGGCCTCGATGCCCGGTATCACGCCGCTGCTCGAATTCGTGCCAGACGGCATGGACGCGCTGGTTCTCAAGGTCCCTGAACGCCTGTCGGAATTTGCCGGCGAGCGGCTGGAAGTCCGCCTTCAGCAACTCGCCCGCTACACCGGCAAGGAACTGAGTATCGCGTTCGAGGGCTGAGTCGAGACGATCGACCGAAAACTAGCCGGCCAGTTCCACCGCCTCGACCTTCCTGTCGACAAACCGCAGCGCCATCTCGCCGCGCAGCAACTGCAGCGCCTTTTCCCCGAAAAGCTCGCGACGCCAGCCGTTCAGCGCCGCCACCTCGGCCTCCTCGCCCTCTGCCGCAAGCCGCTCCAGATCGTCCGCATTTGCGATGATCTTGGGGGCCACGCCGTATTTCTCCACGGTCAGCTTCAACAGCACCTTGAGCAGTTCGCTGGCGGCCGCGGCACCTTCCGGCGGCTGGGTCGGTCGGGGCAGGCGCGGCAACTCTTCCTTCGGAATTTCCATGGCGCTTTGCACGGCACGGATAACGGACTGGCCGGCCTGCGAACGCTCCCAGCCGCGGGCGACCGTCCTCAGCTTGCCGAGGGCCGCCGTGTCGGTCGGCTGCTGCTGGGCAATTTCGTAGATCGCGTCGTCCTTGAGGACACGGCGGCGCGGCACGTTGCGCTCGCGCGCTTCGCGCTCCCGCCAGGCGGCGACAGATTTCATGATCGCCAGCTCGCGCGGCTTGCGCACCCGCATGCGCAGCCGTCTCCAGGCGTCTTCCGGATGCAGGTCGTAGGTCGCCGGCGATTCCAGAATGTCCATTTCCTCCTTGACCCAATGGGCCCGGCCTTCTGCGTCGAGACGTTGCCTGAGCTGGTGATAGACATCCCGAAGGTGCGTCACGTCCGCCAAAGCGTATTTCAGCTGCTTGTCCGAAAGCGGTCGCTGCCGCCAGTCGGTGAAGCGCGAGGTCTTGTCGATCTGGGCACCGCTGGTGCGTTGCACCAGTTGGTCGTAGGACACCGAATCGCCGAAGCCGCACACCATGGCGGCAACCTGCGTGTCGAAAATCGGATGCGGGATGAGATTCCCGAGATGATAAATGATTTCGATGTCCTGGCGCGCCGCGTGGAAAACCTTCACCACCGATGTATCGGCCATCAGGTCGAAGAAGGGCTGCAGATCGAGGGATTTCGACAGCGGGTCGACGATGACCTCGACGTCGGCCGTCGCCATCTGGATAAGACAGAGCTCGGGCCAGAAGGTCGTCTCGCGTATGAATTCCGTATCGATTGTCAGGAAGTCGGATTGTGCCATTTGCGCGCAGGCTTGCGCCAGCGCATCGGTCTTATTGATGATGTTCATGGCCCGTTACTTAGCCCAGTCGGGGTCCGACAACAATCCGCTCTCCGTCTTTAGCGACCGGCTTTTTGCCCCGATTTACGAGTCCTCGGGTGATTTGCCGTTCGACTTGTTGGCCATGCGGGTGAAGGAGAGCGAGGTGCGCAACAGCGCGTGGTAGCGGCCGCGGGCGCCCGGCGGGACGCTGGCGCGCACGAACATGCGCCACAGTGTCAGCAGGATCAGCACAGCGTGGATGATGCTGGTGAAGGTGAACAGCACGTTGGGGCCATAGGTCTGCATCAGCACCGAGGAGACGAAGGGGCCGACCGTGGCGCCCAGCGACCAGAAGAAGATTAGCCCGGCCGCCACCTGGACGTACTGGTCCTTGGAGGCGTGATCGTTGGCATGCGCCGCCGACAGGGAATAGAGCGGTAGCGAAAAGGCGCCGAACAAGAAAATGCCGAGATAGTTGAGGTCCGGGTCGGCGCCGGCCACCATGTTGATGAACATGCCGGCACCGGCCGCGCCGGCGGTGGCAATAAGCAGGATGATGCGCCGGTCGTAGCGATCGGACAGCATGCCGAACGGATATTGCAATACCGCGCCGCCGAGGATGCCGGCGCCCATGAAGGTGGCGATCGCCGTGACCGGCAGGCCGATGGACTGCGCATAGATGGGGCCGATCATGCGGAAAGTGGCGTTGGTCAGGCCAATGCAAACGCAGCCGATGCAGGCGATCGGCGACAGCCGCCAGATCGTGGCGGGACTGAACGAGAAGCTCGCCGGCGGTTTCGGGTTCGACCGGTCCGCCAGCGAGATCGGCACCAGCGACAGGCAAATCATGATGGCCAGGATCGAGAAAATGGCGTTGCTGGAGGTGCCGAACGCCGGGATGAGAAACTGCGATGCGGTCACCACGATCATGTCGAGCAGGCGGTAGATCGACAGGACGCGGGCGCGGTTGTCATTGTTGACTCCCGAATTGAGCCAGCTGTCGACGGTGGTGAACAGCGACGCGAAGCACAGGCCGAGCAGGAAGCGCAGCACCAGCCAGACGATGGGATCGACGATCAGCACCAGGAGCAATGTACCGCTCGCGGCCAGGGCGCACAGAGCCGAGAAGGTGCGGATATGGCCGACTGCCCGCAGGATACGCGGCACGATGAAGCAGCCGCCCATGAAGCCGGCGAAATAGCTGGTGCCGATCAGGCCGACGATCGCCGTCGAAAAGCCCTCGTCCGAGGCGCGCAAGGAAATCAGAGTGCCCTGAAGTCCGTTGCCGGCCAGCAGGATGGCGGCGGCCGCGAACAGCGGAACGAGCGGACGTATCGAGGGCATTTTGGATCTGCGATGTGCAAAAGGAAGGTTGTCCGTCGACAATAGCAGCATCTGTAAAATTGTCTTCCCCGAATACGACCCTCCATGCCGCGGAATTTACGCTCGCAGCTTGACAAATCACGTCCGGCATGCGCTTGTCCGCGCGGCTTTCAAGATGGCGCCGATTGCACACCATGCGGCACCATTCCAACGCACAGAATATTCAGGAAAGATCGATGCATCGCTATCGCAGCCACAACTGCGCCGCCCTCCGTAAATCCGATGTCGGATCCACCGTCCGCCTTTCCGGCTGGGTCCATCGTGTCCGCGACCATGGCGGTGTCCTGTTCATCGATTTGCGCGACCACTACGGCATCACCCAGGTGGTCGCCGATCCCGATTCGGATGCGTTCTCGCTGGCCGAAACCGTTCGCGGCGAATGGGTGATCCGAATCGACGGCAACGTCAAGGCACGCTCCGAGGACACGATCAACCCCAACCTGCCGACCGGCGAGGTCGAGGTGTATGCGCGCGAGATGGAAGTTCTTTCGGCGGCGAAGGAACTGCCGTTGCCGGTGTTCGGCGAACCGGAATATCCGGAGGACGTGCGCCTCAAATACCGTTTCCTCGACCTGCGGCGAGAGACCCTGCATCGCAACATCATGCGGCGCACGCAGGTCGTCGGCGCCATGCGCCGGCTGATGGGCGAGGCCGGGTTCACCGAATTTTCGACACCGATCCTGACGGCCTCGTCGCCGGAGGGCGCGCGCGACTTCCTGGTGCCGAGCCGCATTCATCCGGGCAATTTCTACGCTCTGCCCCAGGCCCCGCAGCAGTACAAGCAGCTGATCATGGCCTCCGGTTTCGACCGCTATTTCCAGATCGCGCCCTGCTTCCGCGACGAGGATCCTCGCGCCGACCGGCTGCCGGGCGAGTTTTATCAGCTCGACGTCGAAATGAGCTTCGTCGAGCAGGAGGACATCTTTGCCGCCATGGAGCCGGTTGTTCGCGACGTTTTCCGCGAATTCGCCGAAGGCCGGCCGGTGACCGAGACCTTCCGACGCATTCCGTATGCCGAGTCGATGCGCAAATACGGCACCGACAAGCCGGACCTGCGCAACCCGATCGAAATGGAAGCGGTGACCGAGCATTTCGCCGGGTCCGGCTTCAAGGTGTTCGCCAACATGATCGCAAACGACCCGAAGGTCCAGGTGTGGGCGGTTCCCGCCAAGACCGGCGGCAGCCGGGCATTCTGCGACCGCATGAACTCCTGGGCGCAGGGTGAGGGACAGCCGGGTCTCGGTTACATCTTCTGGCGCGACGAGGAGGGCGCCGTAGCCGGGGCCGGTCCCCTGGCAAAGAATATCGGGCCGGAGCGCACCGAGGCGATCCGCACCCAGCTCGGCCTGGAATCGGGCGATGCCTGTTTCTTCGTCGCCGGCGATCCGCGCAAGTTCGCCGACTTTGCCGGTGATGCCCGAACCCGCGTCGGCGAGGAACTCGACCTTGTCGACCGCGAACGCTTCGAACTGTGCTGGATTGTCGATTTCCCGTTCTATGAGTGGAACGACGATGCCGACAAGCTTGACTTTTCGCACAACCCGTTCTCGATGCCGCAGGGCGGTATGGAAGCCCTGGAAGGCGCCGATCCGCTGGCGATCAAGGCCTACCAGTACGACATGGTCTGCAATGGCTTCGAGATCGCCTCGGGCGGCATCCGCAACCACATTCCGGAACTGATGGTGAAGGCCTTCGGCCTTGTGGGTCTGGACGAAAAGGTTGTCGAGGAACGGTTCGGCGGCCTCTACCGCGCCTTCCAGTACGGCGCGCCGCCGCATGGCGGCATGGCGGCCGGCATCGATCGCATCATCATGCTGCTGGTCGGCGCCAAGAACCTGCGCGAAGTGACCATGTTCCCGATGAACCAGCAGGCACAGGACCTGCTGATGGGGGCGCCTGGCGAGGCCGATCCGACCCAGTTGCTGGAACTCAACCTCCGCCTGATACCGGTCAAGAAGGACGAATAGAAAAGGCCCCGTCGGCAAGCGGCGGGGCCTTTTCACAGTGAGACGTCGCGATCCCTACTGGTTCGCGGAAACCGTCACGTTCAGCACGTTCGGCAGGCTTTGCGGTGCGCCCATGGCGGCGCCCACGAGCGATGCGAACGGAACCGGGTTGGACGGACGCGCGGCGATCTCGATGTTGCGCGGATCGGCAAGATAGAGGCTCACTGCCTCGGTCACGGACTTCTGAAACTCCGGATTGTTGAGTTGGCTGAGCGCGAAGGGCAGCATCGCCTGCACGCCCTGAACCATCTGGTCGCGCGTCATGCCCTGCTGGCTCGCCACCATGTCGAGCACCTTGTTGGTCAGCGAGGCATCGTCGAACCGCACCGCCAGATTGTTGAACGTCAGCTGTTGCATCATGCCCATGACCGCCAGTCCCATGGCCTGCTGTGCTTGTGCGTCGCCTTCCTTGCCGGCCATGTTCCGCTGCAGTTCCTGCAGTCCCTTGACGAAATCCAGCGTGTAGCCCGAGATCGAGAAGCTGAGTCCCAGTCGACCGACATCATTGAGGGTCATCGCATAGTCGGAGAGCGTCAGTTCGCCGTCCGGGACGTTCCAGTACCCCTGGATCACCATGTCGCCGCTCAGATACTGGTAACCCATGCCATTGATGGCCTGCTGCGCCTCGGCATCCGGGATGCTGCTGAGGTCGATCTCCAGTCCGTCGGCGCGGGCATCGAAATCCATGCGCTTGCCGTCCGAACTCTTCGTGGTACGGGTATCGGTGCGGGCAATCTTGAAGACGTCATTGCCCTCGACAGAGACCACCAGCGGGCCGGTCGAGGCCCGGTCGTAGAAAAACATGTTGTCCAGCGAGCTCATGGTCGAATCGGCCGGAATGAACAGGTTTTCGACTTTGATGTCCTTGAGGGAAATCGAGACTTCTTCCTGGCTGAAGCTGATTTCATTTTCCGAAACCGAGCTGACGGTGTAGTTGCCCGATCCGTCTTCCTGAACGCCTTCGAAAACCAGGTCTCCGAGGTTGAACGTGGACGCTTCACCCGCCACGGTCATCTTCAGATTTGTCATCGTGATGTCATCGCCGCTGGCGGTTGCGGAGTCGTAGGTGACGGATGCCCCACCCGTGGCGTAAGCCTGTGTCAGCTTGTTGGCGAAATCGTTGGCATCGAGGGCCAACGACAGCTGTGCCGAAGCCAGCAAGGTGGCGCTGGCAAGCACGCCTGACCGAATGTGATGAGCGAGCATGTTTTTTCCTTCCCTGGAGACGATTGTCAGAAAACGCTGTGGGGGACATATGGGGAAGCATTCAAGCCTTTTTCAGGGTTGAAGGATAGTCTACCCAGCATTTTTCGTGCAGTTTGACCGGACAATACTTACCGGTGGTTGATCGAGTCTTACGGTTCCAGCCGGCGGCGGGTCGTGTTGGTCCTCTGATGGCTGCAGATCGGCGCATTCCATCTGGTCGGTTCACCGACCGTCGCGGTGAAACGATCGAACCTCGCCGCACAACGCTTCAGCTCCCCGGCTATTGCCGCGAATCACTGCATCGGCTAAGCCCTGACCCATGGGAAAGAGCCTACTTCCGCCGGGTGGCGGCGATGACGAAACCGAACCCGTAGACCTCAAATCGGCGCTCGAGGAGCGCTATCTCGCCTATGCGCTGTCGACGATCATGCACCGGGCGCTGCCGGACGTGCGCGACGGGCTGAAGCCGGTGCACCGCCGCATCGTCTACGCGATGAGCGACATGGGGCTGCGCCCCAACAGCAGCTTCAAGAAATCTGCCAAGATCGTTGGCGAGGTGATGGGCAATTTCCACCCGCATGGCGACCAGGCGATCTACGACGCCCTGGTCCGGCTGGCGCAGGATTTCGCCGTGCGCTACCCGCTGGTGGACGGGCAGGGCAATTTCGGCAATGTCGACGGCGACAATGCCGCGGCCATGCGCTACACGGAATCGAAGATGACCTCGGTGGCCGAATTGCTGCTGCAGGGCATCGATCAGGATGCCGTCGACTTCCGCACCACCTATGACGAGGAAAACAGCGAACCGGTGGTCCTGCCGGGCGCCTTTCCCAACCTGCTGGCCAACGGTGCAACCGGCATCGCGGTCGGGATGGCGACGTCGATCCCGCCGCACAATGTCGCCGAGTTGTGCGACGCGGCGCAGCATCTGATCAAGCATCCCAACGCGCGCATCGAAAAAATCGTCGAGCTCGTTCCGGGGCCGGATTTTCCGACGGGCGGGGTAATCGTCGAGGACCGTCAGTCGATCCTCGAAGCCTATAAGACCGGCCGTGGCGGCTTCCGGGTGCGGGCACGCTGGGAAAAGGAGGATGCGGGCAGGGGCGGCTACGTGATCGTGGTCACGGAAATCCCCTACCAGGTGCAGAAATCGCGGCTGGTCGAGAAGATCGCCGAACTGCTGATCGCCCGCAAGCTGCCGTTGCTCGACGACGTGCGCGACGAATCGGCTGAGGACATCCGCCTGGTTCTGGTGCCCAAGAGCCGCAGCGTCGATCCGACGCTGCTGATGGAGTCGCTGTTCAAGCTGACCGATCTGGAATCGCGCGTTTCCCTGAACCTCAACGTGTTGTCCAAGGGCAAGGTGCCCAAGGTCATGGCGCTGCCTCAGGTGCTGCTGGAATGGCTGGAGCACCGCAAGGAAGTGCTGCAGCGGCGCTCGCGGCACCGGCTGGCGGCGATCGAACGGCGGCTGGAGATCCTTGGCGGCTATCTGATCGCCTACCTCAACATCGACGAGGTCATCCGCATCATCCGCGAGGAGGACGACCCGAAAGCCGAACTGATGCGGCGCTACGAGCTGACCGACCTGCAGGCCGAGTCGATCCTCAACATGCGCCTGCGCTCGCTGCGCAAGCTGGAAGAGATCGAAATCCGCAAGGAGTTCGATAATCTCACGGCGGAAAAGGCAGACATCGAAGCGCTGCTGGCCTCCGACGAAAAGCAGTGGGCGACGGTCTCGTGGGAAATCAGCGAGGTCAAGAAACAGTTCGGCAAGGACACCAAGCTGGGTCGTCGGCGGACCATCTTCGGCGACGCTCCGGAAACCGACATCGAAGCCATCCAGCAGGCGATGATCGAAAAGGAACCGGTGACAGTGGTGGTCTCGCAGAAGGGCTGGATCCGCGCCATGAAAGGGCATCTGTCGGACACGTCGTCGCTCACCTTCAAGGAAGGCGACAAGCTGAAAGTCGCATTCCCGGCCTACACGACCGACAAGATCATGCTGTTCACCACCGGCGGCAAGTTCTACACGCTGAGCGGCGACCGGCTTCCCGGCGGCCGCGGCCACGGTGAACCGGTGCGAATCATGGTCGACATGGACAACGACCAGGACATCGTATCGGCCTTCGTGCACGATCCGGAGGGCAAGCTGCTGGTGGCCTCGACCGTCGGCAACGGTTTCGTCGTGCCGCAGAGCGACATCAGCGCCAACACCCGCAAGGGCAAGCAGGTGATGAACGTCAAGCTGCCTGTCGAGGCGACGCTGTGTGTCAACGCGGTCGGAGACCACGTGGCGGTGATCGGCAAAAACCGCAAACTACTGGTCTTCCCCGCGGTGCAACTGCCGGAAATGACCCGCGGCAAGGGCGTGCGGCTGCAGCGCTACAAGGACGGCGGCATTGCCGACGTCAAGATGTTCACCATGGCCGAAGGCCTGACCTGGACGGATTCGGCAGGCCGAACGCACACGAAGTCACAGGACGAGCTGCGCGAATGGATGGGCGATCGGGCCCAGGCAGGTCGCATCGCACCCAAGGGATTCCCGCGCTCGGGACGGTTCACGGGCTAGCGATTTTTGTCGTTGGGACCGACCAGTATTGCTGATCGTCACCGCTCTCCGGAATGCCCGTGGTTGCGCATGACCGCACCCTTGGCCTGATCGACATCGGGTGACCACTCTTTGTTCGGGTTGGGCCGTTCGACGTCTTCGTTGGCAATTTTCCAGAAACGGTATCCAAAGAACACCGCTGCCAAACCAATCAATGCTGCGTATTGGATCGGAATGCCAAAGATATCCATCTGTCACCACCCTAATAAATTGAATGTACACATCAGATTTAATCCCTGAATTGTCACAATTCAAGAAATTCCTTTTTATCTATTTGATTTGTAAGAATTTATTTCGGCTGAGCAGGTCAGTCGCATTCCGGTTCGCCGGTGAAGCGTTCCCAGCCGCTGGCCATCAGGTGGTCCTGCGGCAGGAAGCGGGTCTTGTAGCCCATCTTGCGTGAACCAGCGACCCAGTAGCCGAGATAGACATGCGGCAGGCCCTTGTCGCGGGCGCGTGCGATATGGTCGAGGATCATGTAGGTGCCGAGCGAGCGGTTGGCGAAATCCGGGTCGAAGAAGGAATAGACCATGGAGATGCCGTCGCCCATGAGATCGCTGAGGGCGACGCCGGCGAGGCGGCCGGCTTCACTGCCGTCACCCGAACGCTCTGTCAGGCGGTATTCGATGATGCGGGTCGGGACGTGGGTGTCCTCGACCATCATGGCGTAGTCCAGCACCGTCATATCCGACATGCCGCCCCTCTGGTGCCGGGCATCGAGATAGGCGCGAAACAGCGAATACTGCTCGCTGGACGGTTCGGCCGGAAACTCCTGCGCGGCGATGTCCTCGTTGCGCGCCAGAATCCGTTTCATCGAGCGATTCGGCCGGAACTCCTGCGCCAGGATGCGCACGGACACGCACGCCCGGCAGCTTTCGCAGGCCGGGCGATAGGCGATGTTCTGCGACCGGCGGAAACCGCCCTGGGTCAACAGGTCGTTGAGTTCGGCGGCCTTGTCGCCGACCAGATGGGTGAAAACCTTGCGTTCGAATTGCCCCTCGAGATAGGGGCAGGGCGACGGCGCTGTCAGGAAGAACTGCGGTGACTGGACGGGTTGGTTCGTCATCGAGGCCTGTCGGGTTCCGTTTCGCCGTCAATATAGGCCATAATACCATGGCGCGATAAAGGAAAATGTTAACCAGATGATCGCGACCAACGGAAGACCGGCCCTTAGAAAATCGCGAAAACCATAGTGGCCGGGACCCATGACGAGCAGGTTCGTCTGATAGCCGATCGGCGTCGCGAAGCTGGTGTTGGCGGCGAAGATGACGGCGGACACGAAAGCTTCCTGCGAGGCGCCGAGTCGTGCTGCGATGCCGAGGGCGATGGGCATGAAAAGAACCGCTGTCGCATTGTTGCTGAGCACGTTGGTGACGCACGCCATGACGATGAACAGCAGTGACAGGACGACCGGAACCGGCGCATCCATCAGTGCCATCACGGTCGAATCGGCAATCAGCGCCGCCCCGCCGGTGGCCTGCATCGCCGTCGCCAGGGCAATCGACGACCCGACCAGCAGAAAGACCTGCCGGTCGAAGGCGCGCGCTGCCTGGTAGATCGTCAGGCAGCCGAAGGCCAGCATCAGCGCAGCTCCGCTGATGGCGCTGACGACGATCGGCAGGATTTCGAAGGCGGAGAACAGGATGATCATCAGGAAGATCGAAAAGGCGATCATCGCCTTGCGGGTCTGCGGCACCGGCTCGGCGGAGTATTCGAGCAGCAACAGGTCGTGGTCGCCGCGCATCTGCAGAAGCTGATCGTAGTTGCCGCCGAGCAGCAGCGTGTCCCCAGGCTCGAGGCGGATTTCCGACAGCGGCATGCGCGCCATCCGGCTCTTGCGCTGCACCCCGAATACCGAGACGCCGTACCGGGCGCGAATACCGGAGAGCTGGATGGTACGTCCCGCGAAGCGCGAACCCGGCGCGATCACTGCCTCCACCAGATGATAGTCCGGACCCGGACGCGAGCTTTCGGCGCCTTCTTCCGGCGCCTCGCCGCCATCGGTTGCCTCGTCCGGATCGGCCATGGCGCTGCCATGCGCCAGCGCGCGGGAGAAGGCACGCCTAGTGCCCGTAACCACCAGCGTGTCGCCGGCGGAGAGCGTGATGTCCTCGAAGGGCGGCAGGATCGGCACGTCGCGACGGTGCATCAGCCGCAGGGTCAGGTCGCGAATGCCGGGAAACATGCCGGCGCGCGATTTGAGGCCGACGAAGGGGTGCCCCGGAACAATCGGTATCTCGCCGATGAACTGCGCGCCTTGCGTCGAATGATCCCGCGCCATGTCCGACGATCGCTCGCGCATCAGCGACGGCATGATGAACAGCACATAGACGCCGCCCACCGCCGCCAGCATCACGCCCATGCCGGTCAGATCGAAGAACGAGATGATGACACCGTTGTCCTCGGCAACCCCCGCCGCGATTAGATTGGTCGACGACCCGAGCAGCGTCGTCATGCCACCGAGAATGCACATGAAGGAGAGCGGCATGAAGACCCGGAACCCCTGATAGCGCCGTTGCGCTGCGATCACCGTCAGGATCGGGATGAAGATCACCACGACCGGCGTGTTGTTGAGGAATGCGCTGAGAACGCCGGCGGCGATGATCACAAGAAAGATGGACCGCCGGCCGCTGGTTCCGCCCAGCCTGCCGAAAGCCCGGGCCGGGCCGTCGATGGCATCCGTCGCAAACAGCCCCTGGCCGACGATGAGCAGGGCAATGACCGTCGCAAGTGCGGGGTCGGAGAAACCCTTGAGCAGCACCGCCGGCGTCAGCGCGACGCCCTCCGGGTCGGTGTAGGGGAAGAAGCCGAACGTCAGTAGAAGAACCGAAAGCGATGCCAACGACACCGCCTCCATGGAGATTCGTTCGGAGGCGTAGGCTACGACCGTGGCACCGATGATGACGAAGCTCGCCAGAAGGTGGAAGTCCTGCATGCCCTACCTGAGGTCCGATGAACGCTGGCGACAGATTAGTCCACGGTCGGCGGTTGGGCAAAGCGCGCCGATGCCATTATTCACCGTTGGGCGACCGCCGGATTGCTGCGGCGGTGCAATATCAGGAAGATTGTTCCAACAACCGGGAAGGGATTGGCGTTGCGGATCCGGCCCTACCGGTCGTCGCGGGCCACCACGACGCCGAGCAGAAGGTCATGCAGCAGCCGCTTGCGGTCGGTGAACAGGCTGACGAGCAGGATCAGCGGTGTCAGTACCACATTGCCGACCCAAAACAGCACGGCATGCACCATGGCCAGCATCGGATCGACCGGACCGCCGTCGGTCCGGAACATGCGCACGCCGGCAATCTGCATGCCGGGCGTCGCCTGCTTCGGCCCGCCGAGCGTCAGTCCGACATAGGGCAGGGCGACGATGGCAAAGAGCACCGAGTAAAGCGCCCAGCCAAGGCCGAAACTGAACACGCCGATGAAGAAAATCAGCACGGCGACGGGGACGCAGAGCGCCAGAACCAGCGCGTAGTCGATAAAGAATGCCATGATGCGACGCGAACGCACGCCCTCGTAGCTTCTCCAGCTGTCCAGATCGATGTCCATCAGATGAGTCGTATGCGTTGTCGGAGAGTCGGTCATGGCACTTTTCGCCCCTGGTACAAGCGCTGGCGGAAGCGGCGCCGGCGATTTCTCGCAGCGAGCGCGTCAATGGCGGATTTTGCGTTTGTATTCGGTCAGATAGGTGGGGACGATCCGGCGAACCTTCAAGGCCGGAGGTTCAGCCCGCCTGCAGTATCGCTGCCGCTTCCGGCGCAAAATAGGTCAGGATCCCGTCGCAGCCGGCGCGTTTGAAGGCCGTCAGGCTCTCCATCATGGCGCGTTCGCCGTCGATCCAGCCATTTTGCGCTGCCGCCCGGATCATCGAATACTCGCCGGAGACCTGGTAGGCGAATGTCGGCATGCCGAACGTCTCCTTCAGACGCCAGATGATGTCGAGATAGGGTAGACCTGGTTTGACCATCAGCATGTCCGCGCCCTCTTCGACGTCGAGAGCGGCTTCTCGCACGGCCTCGTCGGTGTTCGCCGGATCGATATAGTAGGTCCGCTTGTCGCCCTTCAGCAGACCCTGCGTGCCGATGGCCTCGCGATAGGGCCCGTAAAAGCTCGAGGCATATTTGGTGGCATAGGACATGATGCCGACATCGTTGAATCCGCTGGTGTCCAGCGCCTCGCGGATGGCGCCGATGCGCCCGTCCATCATGTCGGACGGGGCGATGACGTCGGCTCCGGCCTGCGCCTGCAGGACCGCCGCCTGGGCGATCTGGGCCACGGTCTCATCGTTGACGATGACCCCGTCGCGCAGGATTCCGTCGTGTCCATGGCTGGTGAAGGGATCGAGGGCCACGTCGGTGATCACGCCGATGTCCGGAACGGCCGCCTTGATGGCCTGCGTTGCCTGGTTGATCAGATTGTCGGGATCGAGAATGTTCGAACCGGTGACGTCGCGCAAGCCGGGGTCGATGTTCGGAAACGTGGCAATGGCCGGGATGCCGAGCTTGGCGGCCCTTTCGGCCTCCTGTGCCGCCAAGTCCGGCGTCACCCTGGAAACGCCCGGCATCGCCTCGATGGCTTCGCGCTTGTTTTTGCCGGGGATCAGGAAGATGGGCCAGATCAGGTCGTTTGCGGTCAGCGTGTTTTCACGCGTCAGGTCGCGCACCCAACCGGCCTTGCGGTTGCGACGCATCCTGCGTCCGCCGGTGATTTCGTCCACACTGCGCTGCCGGAGCGCACTCTTGTCGATCTGGCGATTCATGCCTGCCTCTGTCGTCCGGTCGGGGCCTGTCCTGCCGGGCTATGTATCACGGCCTGGCGGTCGGCACCAAGCGGACACTTTGCCGCCCGCTGTCGTGGCCGCGCCCACCCGGCGGCGGTCAACGGCATTGACCTGGGGCGAGGGGGTGCTTACAGCGTTTCAGGGTGGTCAAGAGGGAGCTTACCGAGACATGGCACCGGGCGGGAATGACGAGATCGCATTCGAGGAGAACGGCCCGGCGGGCATCATCACCCTGACCCGCGAAGCAGCGCTGAACGCACTGACCCACACCATGATCAACGGGATTTCGTCGGCGCTCGACCGCTGGGAGACGGACCCGGCCATCCGTCATATCGCTATTCGCGCCCGCGGACGCGCCTTCAGCGCCGGCGGCGATCTGCTGGACCTCTACAAACAGGGACAGACCGGAGACCACCACTTTACGTTCTTTCAGGACGAATACCGCCTCAATGCCTGCTTCGGCATCTTTCCGAAGCCCATCATTGCCTTGATCGACGGCATCGTGATGGGCGGCGGCGTCGGCATATCCGTCCACGGTCGCTATCGCGTCATGACCGAGAATGCGGTTTTTTCCATGCCCGAGGTCGGTATCGGCTTTTTTCCCGATGTCGGCGGCAGCTACTTCCTGTCCCGCCTTCCGAACCGCATGGGGCTCTATCTCGGACTGACAGGCGCGCGCATTCGCGCCGCCGACGCGCGGCAGGCGGGGATCGCCACCCACATCGTGTGCGCTGAACGGCTGCCGGAACTCGAGGCCGCGCTCGCCGCCGGCGGCGACGCCGGCGAGCTTCTGGAGCGGTTCGACCAGCCGGACACGGTCCCCGATCCCAAGCTCGATCCGAACGAAATCGAACGGCTGTTCTCCGGCAGTACGCTTCTCGAAATCATCGACACGCTCGAAAACGCCAGTGGCGACAGCGAGGTTGCGGCCTCTGCGCTCAAGGCAATTCGCCGTGCCGCGCCGTTGAGCGTCGCCGTCGCCTTCAGACAGATCCAGGAAGGCGGCGCAAGGTCGCTGGCCGAATGCATGCAAATGGAGTACCGCATCCTCTATCGCATGCTACAGGCGAGCGATTTCTACGAGGGCATCCGCGCCGTCATCGTCGACAAGACCAACGATCCCAAATGGCGTCCGGAGTCGCTGGAAGCGGTTACCGACGAATCGGTCGATGCCTATTTCCGCCCGCTCGGGGCCGAGGAACTGGTGGGTGTTCCGGAAGCGACATGAGCGACCTGATCGAACCAGGCGCTCCGCGTCCGAGCACCACCGAACTTGCTTTCGAGGTCTTCCAGCGCGTCATCGCGATTTTCTGCCTGATCGCCGGCATTCGCTACTGGGCGCTGCTGATCGGTATTCTCGATGCCGGGGTCTGGCGCTTCGATCTCCTGCCGGTGCACTGGAAGATCGCCGCGGCGACACTGGCGGTCCTGTGGCCCGTCGCCGGTATCGGCCTGTGGATGGTGGTTTCCTGGGGGCCGGTTATCTGGCTTGTCGCAGCAGCCACGGAAGTGGTGATGCATGGCGCCTTTTCGGAGCTCTACGGCAGCCGTTGGCTGCTGATCGCCGCGCACGGAACGGTCGCGGTCGTTTACATCCTGTTTCGCATTGCCCTGTACTTTTCACGCAGGGTCGAACCGGAGGAGGAGTAAGGATCGATTCACTCTAAAATTGCGTTGTTCGAAGTAACATCTTGTTAATGCTGCATTTTAAGTTCAATTTTAGACGCATTCGATAGGGTGTGCCTCAAGGTGGAAAAAAATAAGCCACCGGGCAAGACAGTGAGGCACCACGATGAAAAACGACATGCGCGCGGAGGCATCTCCGCCGGCAAAAGACAAGGACGCATTGCGTTCTCTCTATATGGAAGCGCTGCAGCTGGTGGAGCGGCTTCACCGCCGCCTGCTCGATGTCATCAAGGATGAGTTCGAGCGCAACGGCCGCAGCGACATCAACGCCATCCAGGCTCTGTTGCTCTTCAATATCGGTACGGCGGAACTGACGGCAGGCGAACTGCGTTCGCGCGGCTACTATCTCGGATCGAACGTTTCCTACAATCTGAAGAAGCTGGTCGATCTCGGATTCATCAACCATCAGCGCTCGCGTGTCGATCGCCGTTCGGTTCGGATCAGTCTGACAGCGAAGGGCAAGGAGGTCGCCGACGTCGTTGCCAGCCTTTACGAGCGGCACATCGGTTCCATCGAGCAGGTGGGCGGCATCAGCGCCGAGGAGTTCCAGCGCATGAACAAGGCGCTGCAACGGCTGGACCGCTTCTGGAACGACCAGATCCTCTACCGCCTCTGACGGCCGGTCGGAACCGCGACCGGGACAGGCCGGTCGCCGCGTTCATATTGACCTCGACCGTTCGATATGGTCGCCTTCCGCTGCAGCTTGAGCGGGGAGGCGACTGTCATGTCCGGCGAATTTCCGGTTTTCGATCTCGGAGCGTTTGAAAGTGCCGACGCGGCCGGCAAACGGAATCTGGGGCGGCAGGTCGACGCGATTTGCCGTTCGACCGGATTTCTGGCGATCGGCAATCACGGTGTTCCGCAGCCGGTGATCGACTCCGCCTGGAACCGGGCACGCGACTTTTTCAGCCTCCCGGCGGAGGTCAAACAGCGCGCCAGGGCGCCCTACGAGGGATATCCTTACGGGTATCTCGGTCCGGAACTGGAGGCTCTGGCCAAATCACGCGGGGTCGACACCCCACCGGATCTGAAAGAGAGCTTCAATGGCGGCCCGCAGGAAACGCCCGCCGGCATCGTCGATCCGCAGGCTCTCGGCTTCTGCTATGCGGCGACCATCTGGCCGGACGCACCGGACGGTTTCCGGGAGGCCTGGACCGGCTATTATCGGGCGATGGAAGACCTGGCCGAACGCATCATGCGGGTTTTTGCAGTGGCGCTCGGCCTTCCGGAAGAGTTCTTCCAGCCCTATATCGATCAGCCGATCAGCGCCCTCCGAGCGCTGAACTATCCCGAACAAACCCGTTTGCCGCAGCCTGGGCAGTTGCGTGCCGGCGCTCATACGGACTACGGAAGCCTGACGATTCTGCTTCCACAGGCCGGCTCCAGGGGGCTTGAAATCCAGGACGCTTCGGGCGACTGGCTTCCGGTGCCGCCGATATCGGGGGCGTTCGTCATCAACATTGGCGACCTGATGGCGTTGTGGACCAACGATCGCTGGGTATCGACCCTGCACCGGGTCGTCAATCCGCAGGAAGGCGGTCTCGAACGGCGCCAGTCCTTCGCCTTTTTCCATCAGCCGAACTGGGATGCCGAAATCCGCTGTCTCGACTCCTGTCTCGAACCGGGAGAATCGGCCAAATACGACCCGGTCCGCTCCGGCCCTTATCTGATGTCGAAATTCCAGTCGACGACGATGCCGGACGCATCTTAGGCAGCGCCCGCACTCACCAGGAAATCAGCGCCATCTTCTCGTCGAAGACCCGTTTGGCCGCGACCCATTCGTCTCCGGCGTCGAAACGCAAGAGGCTGGGCAGAAACTGGGCGGAAAAATCCTCCGAAGATTCCAGCGGGATCAGCGACGGGAGATTGTCGATCGCGGTCAGTTCGACCGGGACGCCGTCGGCGTTGCGGCCAACCTCGATGAATGGCCGGTCCCAGCCGGTCGGCTCCTTGTAGAGCGGCAGCGGATTGTAATCGCTGAGTGGATCGCAGGAGACGTCGGAGATCGTGATGATGCGCATTCCCGGAGCCGTCAGATCGTCAGGCCCGATCAGCCGCAGCCCGGGCCCGGTCATCAGCACACAGTTGACCAGCAGATCGTGGTCGTAGAGGGCCGCCCGATCGAGGTGCGCCGTCTCCTCCATGTCCCACTCGGTGACGCGGCAGCCGGCCTGGGTCAGGGCATCGACCGCGCCCGTTCCGGAGCGTCCCTTGGCGCCAATCACGATGCAGCGCGGCGCGACACCTGTCGCCTGCCTTGCAATGGCGGCGATCACCTCCTCGCGATTGGCGAAACTGGCGAGACCGGAAGCGGGGCCATCCTGGTTGTTCTGACGCGCCATATGGCGCCAGACGGCGAGCGCGGCGCCCATCCAGCCGGCCCAGTACCCGAAAGCGGCCACGCGCCGGCCGTTAGCGTCGACCAGAAATTCGATGTCGTAGAGCGTGCCCCCGCCGCGCCGAAACCGCGCCAGTTCGTCCCGCCAGCCGAACTGGTCCTTGTAGATGTGGGCGAAATGGACCATGCGGCTGGTCAGGGCAGGCGGCTCTGTCGGCAACTCCTTGAGCCCGACAATCAGCACGTCGCGATCGACGGACGTCCAACTGCCCGGCGCTGCCATGCGACAGCCGACCTGTTCATAGGCTTCGTTGTCGAAGACCCTCTTTTGGCTGGTTTCCACGACTAGTTCGTGCCCGGCGGCGATCAGCCGCGCGGCGTCCGGCGGGGTGATCGGCGTCCGCCGTTCCGTGGGTCGGGCTTCGTCTCTCAGATGCACGCGCACGGGTTTCTCCCTGACTGTTGCAAAAGGCGCACATAGTCCGACGCATGCGGTTAAGGCAACAGGATTGTCTATTGCGCCTGCGCCGGAACCGATTGTTAACCATCAATTGGCCATATTGCTGTGAAATTCGGCCCTTGGAGCGTTGCCATCAGTGCACGTCTAAGGGGAGTGCGTGGGGTGTCCTCGCAAAATCGTGAAACGAGAAGCGGAGGCTGGCTGTTATAGTCCCGTTCGCATATGGTGGCGAGATCGATGCCAAGGGCGAGGGCCACTCGATAACAGCCGACAGTGGTTTCAGATGTCCATGAAGAAAATGACCAGACCGATTTCGCGTCGTGCATTCCTGGGAAGCGCTGCAGCTGCTGGTGCCAGCGTCGCTGCCGGTGGTGCAGCCGCACAGACACTGGCGCAGACGACGATCGAGAGCATCATCAACGCGCCACGGCGCGGTGCGTGGGACGATCAGTTCGACGCTCAGGCGTCGCGCACGGCCGTCAAGGTCAATTCAAGCGTTCCGATCTTTAGCCCGGAAACCGTTGCAAACGTCGAGACTGCCGTTGCCACCTATCAGAACATCGTGCTGCGCGGCGGTTGGCCGGTGGTGCCGTCGGCAAACAAACTGCGGCTGGGTGCAAGCGATCCTGCTGTCTCGGTGCTACGGCAGCGTCTGATCATCTCCGGCGACATGGCGCGCTCGGCCGGCACATCACCGGCTTTCGACAGCTATGTCGACGGCGCGGTCAAGCGCTTCCAGGCACGCCATGGCCTGCCGGCGGACGGTGTGCTCGGCCGTCACAGCTATGCTGCGCTGAACGTTTCGGCGACGGTGCGGCTCGGCCAGCTCGAAACCAATCTGGTACGCCTGCGTTCCATGTCCGGCTATCTCGGCGACCGCTATGTCTTGGTCAATATCCCGGCAGCACACATCGAGGCCGTCGAGGGCTACCGCGTGGCGCTGCGCCACACCGCCGTCGTCGGCAAGATCAGCCGCCAGACGCCGATCTTGAATTCCAAGATTCACGAGGTCATTCTCAATCCGTACTGGACTGCGCCGCGGTCGATTATCGAAAAAGACATTATGCCGCTGATGCGCAAGGATCCGACCTACCTGACACGCAATTCAATTCGGCTGTTCGACGCGAGAGGCGACGAGGTCGCCCCCGAGACCATCGACTGGAGCGCACCCGAAGCGCCGAAGCTGATGTTCCGCCAGGACCCGGGCAAGATCAACGCGATGTCGTCGACCAAGATCAATTTCCATAACCCGCATGCGGTCTATATGCACGACACGCCGCAACAGAGTCTGTTCGGCAAATTGCTGCGATTCGAAAGCTCCGGCTGCGTGCGCGTGCAGAACGTGCGCGACCTCTCCACCTGGCTGCTGCGGGACACGCCGGGTTGGGATCGCCAGACCATGGAGCAGGTGATCTCCAGCGGCATCAACACGCCGATCGAACTGTCCGAACCGGTACCGGTCTACTTCACCTACGTCACCGCCTGGTCGACGTCGGATGGTGTCGTTCAGTTCCGCGAGGACATCTACCGGCGCGATGGCGTCGAGCAGCTGGCGCTGCAATAGGCAGCGCCGGCAAACCAGCCGAAATTACCGCGAACACATCAGATCGACGTCGCCGCTGGAATGGCGGCGCGGTCGACCTTGTTTAATTTGCGCCGGAGCTTTATGAGACCCGCGTGACGCCGTGGACACGTCTCGAGGAGTCACAAAGCCCGAAAACGCCCTGTTTGGCGCCAACTGTTCCCTATCTGCAGGAATGACGCGAAATGACTGACCCGATCGCCACCATCGATCATCCCTCCGACGCTTTCTTCCATCGCCCGCTTGGCGAAGCCGATGCGGCCGTTTTCGGCAGCATCGAGAAGGAACTCGGTCGCCAGCAGCAGGAAATCGAGCTGATTGCCTCCGAAAACATCGTCTCGCGCGCCGTGCTGGAAGCCCAGGGCTCGGTGATGACGAACAAGTATGCGGAAGGCTACCCGGCTCGCCGTTACTATGGCGGCTGTCAGTATGTCGACATCGCCGAGGAACTCGCGATCGAGCGGGTGACCAAGCTGTTCGATTGCGCCTTCGCCAATGTCCAGCCCCATTCCGGCAGCCAGGCCAACCAGTCGGTCATGTTGGCGCTGGCCAAGCCGGGCGACACCATTCTCGGCATGAGCCTCGACGCCGGTGGGCACCTGACCCATGGCGCCCGGCCCAACCTCTCCGGCAAGTGGTTCAACGCGGTTCAGTACGGCGTGGTCGCCGAAACCGGGTTGATCGACTACGACCAGCTGGAAACCCTGGCGCGGGAACACAAGCCGACGCTGATCATTGCCGGCGGCTCTGCCTATTCCCGGCACATCGATTTTGCTCGCTTCCGGGAAATCGCCGATGCGGTCGGCGCCTATCTCTGGGTCGACATGGCGCATTTCGCCGGCCTGGTGGCCGGCGGCGTTCACCCGAGCCCGTTTCCGCACGCCCATGTCGCGACCTCGACGACTCACAAGACCCTGCGCGGGCCGCGCGGCGGCCTGGTGCTGACCAACGACCCGGACATTGCCAAGAAGATCAACTCGGCCGTTTTCCCCGGGCTGCAGGGCGGACCGCTGATGCATGTCATCGCGGCCAAGGCGGTGGCCTTCGGCGAGGCGCTGACCCCTGAGTTCAAGACCTACGCGGCTCACGTGGTCGAAAACGCCAAGGTGCTGGCCTCGACGCTGGTCGACGGCGGCCTCGACATCGTCTCCGGCGGTACGGACACCCATTTGCTGCTGGTCGATTTGCGGCCGAAGGGACTGACCGGACAGACGTCCGAGATCGCCCTCGGCAACGCGTTCATTACCTGCAACAAGAACGGCGTACCCAACGACCCGGAGAGGCCGACTGTAACATCCGGCATTCGCCTCGGCACGCCGGCCGGCACCACCCGCGGCTTCGGCCCGGTCGAGTTCCGTCAGATCGGCGAGCTGATCATCGAAGTCCTTGACGGTCTTCGCAGCCATACGCCGGAGGGCAATGCTGCCATCGAGAGGGCGGTCAAGGAAAAGGTCATCGCACTGACCAGGGCTTTTCCGATTTACTAGCAAACCGGGCCATCAGCCTTTTGCCATTGGGTTTTGGCACGCTCCGGTCCATTCGGCCGGAGCGCGGTTTCCATGCGCCGAGGTGGTCTGATAAGAAGAGTCGCGCCGTTGCCTCTAGCGGTTCCTTCGGTGTGACAAGCCAGACAAGAGCGGAGTATCGATGCGCTGTCCCTATTGCAATTCAGAAGACAGTCAGGTGAAGGATTCGCGGCCTGCCGAAGACGGAAACGCCATTCGGCGGCGTCGTGTGTGCCCCGATTGCGGCGGCCGGTTCACCACCTTCGAGCGGGTTCAGCTGCGCGATCTGCAGGTCATCAAAAAGACCGGACGCAAGGTTCCTTTCGATCGCGACAAGCTGATGAAGTCCTTTGATATCGCTCTGCGCAAGCGTCCGATCGAGCGCGACAGGGTCGAACGGGCGGTGTCGGGCATCGTGCGACGCCTGGAAAGTTCCGGCGAAACCGACGTGCATTCCGACAAGATCGGCCTGATGGTTCTGGAAGCGCTAAAGTCGATCGATGATGTCGGCTTCGTGCGCTACGCCTCGGTCTATCGCGATTTCAGCGACCCGGCGGATTTCGAGCAAGTGCTCAACGAACTCAGCGCTCGCCTGAACGGCGGCTCCGGCGAGGAGTAGCAGCATGGCGGTGAGCGAATTCGATCGCCGCATGATGGCAGCGGCGATCCGCTATTCCTACCGTCATCTCAGCCGCACCGGCACCAACCCGTCCGTGTCGACGCTGATCGTCCACGAGATCGAGGGGGAACCGGTCATCGTCGGCCGCGGGCTGACGGCGTTGGGCGGCCGCCCGCATGCCGAAACCGAGGCGATCGCCGAGGCTGGCGATCTGGCGCGCGGCGCCACGGCCTATGTTTCGCTCGAGCCCTGCGCCCACCACGGCAGCACGCCGCCCTGCGCCGAGGGACTGATCAATGCGGGCATCAGGCGCGTGGTTGCCGCCACCACCGATCCGGATGACCGGGTTTCGGGCCGCGGCTACAGGATGTTGCGTGAGGCCGGCGTCGAAGTGGAAGCAGGTATTCTGGAGCCGGAAGCGCAATACGCGCTTGCCGGCTATTTGACCCGCCGCACAAAGAACCGGCCGCATGTCACGCTCAAACTTGCGCTTTCGTCCGACGGCAAGATCGGCCGCCGTGGAGCGGGGCAGGTGCACATCACTGGTCCGGTGGCCGGTGCCATGAACCACGTCGCGCGGTCGGCCGCCGACGCGATCCTGGTCGGTATCGGTACGGTTCTCGAAGACAATCCGTCGCTGACATGCCGGCTTCCCGGGCTGGAAAACCGGTCGCCGACGCGCATCGTGCTCGACCGCGAGCTTCGAATCCCGTTGGACAGCGCCCTGGTGCGCAGTGCGACGGAGGTTCCGGTGATCGTCGCGACGACGGTCGGTCCGGATGATGAACGATTCCGACGGTTGCTGGCCGCCGGTTGCCGGCTGGTCGCCTGCGACAGCAACGAAAACGGGATCGCCTTGCCGGAGCTGCTCGACGATCTGACCGGACAGGGGCTGTCGACCCTGATCGTCGAAGGCGGGGCTGCGGTGGCGCGGTCGTTCCTCGACGGGCAAATTGTCGACCGAATCGATCTCTACGAAGGACCGAAAGCCATCGGCGAGGACGGCATCGAAGCGCCGATTGCGCCGTCGCGAATGCCGGCCGGTTTCGAACTGACGGAAACACGTCGATTGGGTGACGATGTCCGCAGCCACTACGAAAGGACCCTCTGATGTTCACCGGGATCGTCACCGATGTCGGCCGGGTAGCCGCCATCACGCCCATGAACGAAGGCGTGCGTCTGCGCATCGAGACCGCCTATGATCCCGCGACCATCGACATGGGTGCGTCGATCTGCTGCTCCGGGACCTGCCTGACCGTGACCGGTCTTCCGGCGGCCGGCGACGCCGCCCGCTGGTTCGAGGTGGAAGCCTGGGAGGAGGCGTTGCGCCTGACGACGATCGGAACCTGGCGTGTCGGCACGCGGATCAATCTGGAACGCTCGCTCAAAATAGGCGACGAACTAGGCGGCCATCTGGTGTCGGGCCATGTCGACGGCATGGCGACCATCGAGACCGTCAGTGACGAGGGCGACGCCCGCCGGTTTCGGATCAATGCCCCGGGCGACCTGGCCCGCTACATTGCGCCGAAGGGCTCGGTGGCGCTTGACGGAACGTCCCTGACGGTTAACAGCGTGCACGGGTCTGCCTTCGATGTCCTGTTGATCCGTCATTCGCTCGACGTCACGACCTGGTCTGAGCGCAAGGCTGGCGAAAGGGTCAATCTGGAGGTCGACCAGATGGCGCGTTATGCCGACCGGCTGATCGAATTCAGGACGGGCTGAACCCGGCCGATATTTGGGCCATGGCGGCGAAAAGCGCTTGCCAAGACCGGTAAGCCGTGGTTTTACCGCGGCTTGTTCTCATTTC
This sequence comes from Rhizobiaceae bacterium, assembly GCA_963921345.3. Classification (GTDB taxonomy): domain Bacteria; phylum Pseudomonadota; class Alphaproteobacteria; order Rhizobiales; family Rhizobiaceae; genus Hoeflea_A. The sequence goes on from CAWUFE020000007.1 coordinate 531,812, forward strand.
CTGAAAGGACCGGCGCCATGAGTGGATCCGATGCGCCTCATCTGCTGATCGTCGAGGCCCGTTTCTACGACGATCTTGCCGACAGCCTGCTGGAGGGCGCCAAGGCCGCTCTCAAGGAGGCCGGCGCCAGCTGGGATCTCATCACGGTGCCTGGAGCACTGGAGATTCCCGGCGTCATCGCCATGGCGCTCGACGCCGCGGAAGAGGACGGAACCGACTATGACGGCTTCGTCGCCCTCGGAACCGTGATCAGGGGCGAGACCTATCACTTTGAAATTGTAGCCAATGAGTCGAGCCGCGGTTTGATGGACCTCGCCGTCGGCGAGTCGATCGCCATCGGCAACGGTATCCTGACGGTCGACACGCGCGAACAGGCCTGGGCGCGTGCCCAGCGTTCCAACGGCGCGGGCGATACCGACAAGGGCGGCTTTGCCGCCAGGGCGGCGCTGACCATGATCAAGATCCGATCCAGGTTGGGCGGCAAATCGTGACAAACGGCAAAGGGCGCAGCGACAAACCTGCCAATCAGCGCGGCGCGGCCCGTCTGGCGGCGGTTCAGGCGCTTTACCAGATGGATGTCGGCGGCACCGGTGTGCTCGAAGTCGTTGGCGAATACGAGATGCACCGGCTCGGCAAGGAACTGGACGGCGAACTCTATCGCCAGGCCGATGCCGCCTGGTTCCGGGCCATCGTGTCCGGCGTCGTCGAACAGCAGCGCACGCTCGATCCGCTGATCCGAACCTCACTGACCGAGGATTGGCCGCTTTCGCGCCTCGACTCCACTCTGCGGGCAATATTGAGGGCTGGAGCCTACGAACTGGCTAATCGCAAGGATGTGCCGGTTGCCGTGATCGTTTCGGAATATGTCGACATCGGGCGCGCCTTCTTCGATGAGGACGAGCCCAAACTGATCAACGCCGTTCTCGACCGCCTGGCCGGCCGGTTGCGCGGCGAAGGACGTCAGTTGCAGGAAAAATCCTGACTCGATTTATGCGCAAACGCGGCTAACCCATTTCAACCAAAAGAATTTCCGGCGGCACACCGAACCGGACCGGCAGCATGGAACAGCCCAGGCCGCCGGAGACGATCAACTGCCGATCGCTTTCGGTGACGTGGCCGTAGGCATAGCGCTGGCCGTAGCGCGAGGGGACCACCGGCGAGCCGAAGAACGGCAGGCGGACCTGGCCGCCATGGGTGTGGCCGCTCAGCACCAGGTCGACCCGCGCGGGCACTTCGGGGAAGATGTCCGGTTCGTGAGCCAGCAGCAGGACCGGGCGGGTGTCGTCGGTGATCTGCCCGAGCGTGCCGTCGAGATCGTCGACGCCGCGAAAGCGGCCGCCGCCGACGGGAATGGCCCATTGATCGCCGAGGCCGGCGAGCCAGAAGCGGTTTCCGTTGGGGTGGGCGATCTCGATTGCCCGGTTTTCCAGCACCGGAATTCCGGCTTGCTGCAAATGGTCGGTCGTCGCGGCTCCGTCCACCCACCAATCGTGATTGCCGAGCACGGCGAAGGTGCCGAGCGGCGCCTGCAGATGGGACAGGGCGCGGCTGCAGTCCCGCATCGGGACGATCGCGGTGCGAAATCGCTCCAGACCGGCGACGTAGTCTCCCAGAAGCACGATCAGGTCCGGTTTCAACGCATTGGTCGTGGCCACGATGTGCTCGATGCGCGAAACCGGCATCCACGGTTCACAGGCATGGAAATCGGCAAGCACCGCGACCCTCAGCGGTCGGCCGGCGCTCATCGCAGAAAGCCGCGGCGTTCGTATCCGGTAGTGGGTCACCGAAAGCCGGAAACGCGGCTCGACGGCAAAGGCGTACCCGCCAAGCAGAGCCGGCAGAGTAACCCCGCCCAGGAAGCCCAGCAGCAGTTGTCGGCGTGTCAGCATTTGCGAAAACTCCTCGACCGCCTCTATCGTGCAAACGTGACGATGCGGTGGCAGAGACGGTTGCTGCGGATATGCAACCATGTTGGTGAATATCCGATAAACCGTGCGCAATGACGCCTTGCGTCGGGAAACCGGTTACCCGTAGCTAGATCGACGCTGAAATACCGGAGGTTTGGGCGATGCAAAGTCACGCAAGAGTGGTCGTTATCGGCGGGGGCGTGGTCGGCTGTTCCGTTTTGTTCCACCTGGCGCGCGCCGGCTGGACCGACAGCCTGCTGATCGAGCGTTCGGAACTTACTTCCGGCTCGTCCTGGCATGCTGCCGGCGGCTTCCACACGCTCAACGGTGATCCCAACGTCGCGAAGCTCCAGGCCTACACCGTTTCTCTCTATGACGAACTGGAAGAACTGTCGGGCCAGTCCTGCGGACTGCACCTGACCGGCGGTGTGATGATGGCCGACAGCGAGGAGCGCATGAACTTCCTGCGCTACACCCACACGACCGGACGGGCGCTCGGCATGGAGACGGAGATCATCACGCCTTCGGAGGCCAAGGCGATGTTTCCGTTGATGGACGAAAGCAATTTCGTAGGCGCTTTATGGGATCCGGTCGAGGGGCACCTTGATCCGTCCGGAACCACCCACGCCTATGCCAGGGCCGCCCTGAAACTTGGGGCGGCGATCGAACTGCGCAACCGGGTGGTCGAGATCACCCAGGATGCCGACGGCACCTGGAACGTCGTCACCGAAAAGGGCACGGTCCGGGCTGAACATGTGGTCAATGCCGGCGGACTGTGGGCGCGGGAGGTCGGCCGCATGGTCGGCGTCGAACTGCCGGTCCTCGCCATGGAGCACATGTATCTGCTGACCGAAACCGTGCCGGACGTGCTGGAGTTCAATGCACGGACGGGCAGGGAGCTTGCCGGCGTCATCGATTTCAAGGGCGAGATCTACACCCGCCAGGAACGCGACGGCCTGCTGCTCGGCACCTACGAGAAGGCCTGTGTTCCGTGGTCGCCCAGAGAGGCGCCCTGGGATTTCGGACATGAACTGCTGCAACCCGATCTCGACCGCATCGCGCCGTCGCTGGAGATCGCGTTTCGCCATTTCCCGACCTTTGCCGAGGCCGGTATCAAGCAGACGATTAACGGGCCTTTCACCTTCGCACCCGACGGCAATCCGCTGGTCGGACCGGTCCAGGGCTTGACCAATTTTTGGTCCGCCTGCGCCGTGATGGCGGGATTCTCGCAGGGCGGCGGCGTCGGTCTGGCGCTGGCCAACTGGATGGTCGACGGCGATCCGGGGCACGACATCTTCGGAATGGACGTCGCTCGATATGGCGACTTCACGACGCTGCGCTACACCAATGCCAAGGTGCGCGAAAACTATGCGCGCCGCTTCTCGATCCGCTTCCCCAACGAGGAACTGCCGGCTGCCCGGCCGCAGCAGACGACGCCGCTCTACGACATCATGGTGCGCGACAACAATGCCGTCATGGGAGACACATGGGGCCTCGAGACGCCGCTATGGTTCGCACCGCAGGGCACCGATGCAAAGGACGAGCTGTCGTTTCACCGTTCCAACGACTTTGCTCATGTCGGCGCCGAGGTCCGGGCCGTTCGGGAGCGTGTCGGCATCACCGAAATCGCCAACTTCGCCAAATACGAGGTTACCGGGGAGGGCGCCGAGGTATGGCTGTCCCACCTGATGACCAACACCATGCCACGCACCGGGCGTCTGGTGCTGACGCCGATGCTCAACGAAAGAGGGCGGTTGATCGGCGATTTCACCATCGCCAAGGCCGCCGACAACCGGTTCATGATCTGGGGATCGAGCGGTGCCCAGATCTATCACATGCGCTGGTTCGAACGCCATCTGCCCGCAGACGGTTCGGTTTCAATCCACCGGTTCGGTCAGACGCTTGTCGGCCTTTCGATCGCCGGGCCGCGATCGCGCGCGGTGTTGGCGCAACTGGCGGATATCGATGTTTCGAGCGAGGCCTTTCGCTTCATGGACTATCGGGAGATGGACGTCGCCGGTTGCCCATGCCGCGTCAATCGAATCTCCTATACCGGCGACCTCGGCTACGAGATCTGGATGGAGCCAGCCTATGAGCGCGCCGTCTACCACGCCTTGAAGGCGGCAGGCGAGGACCACGACATCGTCGATTTCGGCATGCGGGCGTTGCTGTCCATGCGGCTGGAGAAGAATTTTCCGACCTGGTTTGCCGAACTGCGCCCGATCTACGGTGCCTTTGAGGGCTCCATGGACCGTTTCGTCAAGCTGTCGAAGAACGACTTCATCGGGCGGCAGGCCGCGGCAGAGGAGCACGAAGGAGGACCGAAGGCCCGGCGCGTCTCGTTGATCATCGACGCGGACGACACGGACGTGATGGGCGATGAGCCGGTCTGGGCGCGCGTAGGCGACAAGGATTACGGCCTGGTCTCACCGCCGCATGGCTACGGCGCCAAACGCTTCGACGCCGATGGCAACGAAACGCCGGCTCCGTCGTCGCAGCGGGAGGACGACTGGCGTGTTGTCGGCTGGGTGACCTCGGGCGGTTACGGTCACTGGGTCGAGAAGTCGCTGGCGCAGGCCTATGTCCCCGCGGAGCTTTCGGAAGTCGCCGAAGAGGGACTGTTCCAGGTCGAGATCCTCGGCCGCCGGCTTGCCGCCAGAATCGCGGTCGAACCGCCGTTCGATCCGGCCGGGGAAAGGATGCGGGTCTAGAACACTCTTCAGGTGCGACGATGCAGCCCGCCGGCTGCGTTTGAGTTTCGCCGGCATCTGCGGTAACAACTTGAGCCGGTCGATTTCCGCGATCGCGGCTTTCCTTCAATGCACCCGGCACTAGTTGATCCCTGAAACTTCGGCGTTCCGCCGGAACGGAGGCTCATGAACATCCAGCAGTCCGCCGAACGAATCGGGCTTGCCAGACGCAACGCACTCATCCTGGCGGCTGCCAATGCGTTCGTCGGGGCTTGCGCGCCGATATCGATTTCCCTCGGCGGCATCGTCGGCGACTATCTGCTGGACGAGGACAAGTCGCTGGCGACGGCGCCGGTCACCGGTTTCAATATCGGCGTTGCCGTCGGCGCCCTGCCGGCAGCCTGGCTGATGCGGTTCGTCGGCCGTCGCTACGGGTTCATGACCGGCGCCTTGATCAGCGGGATCGGCGGCATGGTGGCCGCCATGGCGTTGTTCCAGATGCACTTCTGGCTGTTCGGGCTGGGTTTGCTGATCATCGGCATCGGCGGGGCTTTCGTACAGCAATACCGTTTCGCCGCGGCCGACGGCGCGCCTGACAATTTCAAGGCGCAGGCGATTTCCTGGGTTCTGATCGGCGGTATCTTCGCCGCGATCATCGGCCCGCAAACGGTGATCTTCGCGCGCGACCTGTTTGCGCCGACCCTGTTCGCCGGCGCCTATGTCGCCGTGCTGGCGCTGTCGCTGATCGGTGTCGTCATTCTGGCCAATCTGCGCATTCCCGAGCACGCGGTGCTGCTCGACGATGCGCCAGAGGAACCCGCGCGACCGTTGCTCGAAATCATCAGCCAACGCAGCTTCCTGACCGCGCTGGCCTGCGGCGTCTGCTCCTTTGCGCTGATGTCGTTCATGATGACAGGCGCGCCCTTGGCGATGATCGGCTGTGGATTCTCCACCGACCTGGCGACGCTCGGCATCCAGTGGCACGTGCTTGCCATGTTCGGCCCAAGCTTCTTCACCGGCCGGCTGATCGCGCGGTTCGGCCGGGAGACCATCGTCGCCACCGGACTGACGCTGTTGATCGTCTGTTCCATCATCGCCAGCCTGGGCATCGAATTGTGGAATTTTTGGCTGGCGCTGATTCTGCTCGGCGTCGGCTGGAATTTCGGCTTCATCGGCGCCACCGCCATGGTGACCCGTACCTATCGCCAGTCGGAAAAGAACAAGGTCCAGGGCGTCCACGACGTCATCCTGTTCAGCACCGTCGCTTTCAGTTCGCTGATGTCCGGTCAGGTGCTCAACAGCATCGGTTGGAACGGAATCAACATGATCATGTGGCCGATCGCGCTGGCATGCCTGGCCCTGCTCGGTCTGCAGGTGAGAAACGAGCGTAAAAACAGACCCTTCACCGCCTGAAACCGCTACTTTCGGCGCAAACGCGGTGCAATTCCCTAACAAGTTCTTGACGGACCCGACCTCTGCCGCCATTACAGGCGCGATGCGGCGCCCGGTACCAGACCGGCGCAATGCCGCTTGTCGAAAACTGCCGGTATCGGGCTGATTTTCCGGCAAATTGGAGGGAATGGCATTGACAATATTACTTGCTGTCATCGCCTGTGGTCTGCTGTCGATCGTGTTCGCCATCTGGGCGACGCAGTCGGTTCTTGCAGCTGACCAGGGCAATGAGCGGATGCAGGAGATTGCCGGCGCGATCCGCGAAGGAGCGCAGGCTTATCTGAACCGTCAGTACACGACGATCGCTATCGTCGGCGCGGTGGTTTTCGTAATCACCTGGCTGCTGCTGTCGTCGCTGGCGGCGTTCGGATTTCTGATCGGTGCCGTTCTTTCCGGTGCAGCCGGCTACATCGGCATGCACGTCTCCGTGCGCGCCAATGTGCGCACCGCCCAGGCCGCTTCCAACAGCCTGGCCGAGGGGCTCGATATCGCCTTCAAATCCGGCGCGATCACCGGGATGCTGGTGGCCGGCCTGGCCCTGCTGGGCGTGTCCGTCTACTACTACCTTCTCACCGGTCCGGGGGGATACGGCGTGGGAGACCGGACGGTCATCGACGGCCTGGTGGCCCTTGGTTTCGGCGGCTCGCTGATTTCCATTTTCGCCCGTCTCGGCGGCGGTATCTTCACCAAGGGTGCGGATGTCGGCGGCGACCTCGTCGGCAAGGTGGAAGCCGGTATTCCGGAGGACGATCCCCGCAACCCGGCGACGATCGCCGACAATGTCGGCGACAATGTCGGCGACTGCGCCGGCATGGCAGCCGACCTGTTCGAGACCTATGCCGTTTCGGTGGTCGCGACCATGGTTCTGGGCGCCATCTTCTTTGCCGGATCCGAAGTGCTCGACTCGGTCATGATCTATCCGCTGACGATTTGTGCCACATGCATTATCACCTCGATCGTCGGCGTGTTCTTCGTCAGGCTCGGTTCCAACGGTTCGATCATGGGCTCTCTTTACAAGGGCCTGTTCGCGACCGGCATCCTGTCGATCGTGGGTCTCGCGATCGCGACGCAGCTGACCGTTGGCTGGGGCCAGATCGGGGAGGCGGGCTTCAGTGGCCTCGGCCTTTTCCTGTGCGGGATCATCGGTCTCATCGTGACTGGCCTGATCGTCTGGATCACCGAGTACTACACCGGCACCAACAAGCGCCCGGTGAACTCGATCGCTCAGGCATCGGTCACTGGCCACGGCACCAACGTCATTCAGGGCCTTGCCGTTTCGCTTGAGGCGACTGCTCTTCCGGCCATCGTCATCATCGGCGGCATCATCGCCACCTATCAGCTCGGCGGCCTGTTCGGCACCGGCATCGCGGTGACCGCCATGCTCGGCATTGCCGGCATGATCGTTGCGCTCGACGCCTTCGGTCCTGTTACCGACAACGCCGGCGGTATCGCCGAAATGGCCGGACTTCCAGCCGAAGTGCGCAAGTCAACCGACGCTCTCGACGCCGTCGGCAACACCACCAAGGCCGTGACCAAGGGCTATGCCATCGGTTCGGCCGGCCTCGGCGCACTGGTGCTGTTTGCAGCTTACTCCAACGACCTGCAGTTCTTTGCAGCGAACTCGGAGAGCTTTCCCTATTTCGCCAATATGGGCGAGATATCGTTCAGCCTGTCCAACCCCTATGTCGTGGCCGGCCTGATCTTCGGAGGGCTCATCCCCTATCTGTTCGGCGGCATCGCGATGACGGCGGTCGGACGGGCAGGGGGTACCGTCGTTCAGGAAGTGCGGCGGCAGTTCCGTGAAAAACCGGGCATCCTGGAAGGCAAGGACCGGCCCGACTATGCCCGTGCGGTCGACATACTGACCCGCGCCGCGATCAAGGAAATGATCATCCCGTCGCTGCTCCCGGTATTGGCCCCGCTGGTGGTCTATTTCGGTGTGCTGTTCATCTCCGGATCGAAGGCATCGGCCTTTGCCGCTCTCGGCGCTTCGCTTCTGGGCGTCATCGTCAACGGTCTGTTCGTCGCCATTTCGATGACCTCGGGCGGCGGTGCCTGGGACAACGCCAAGAAGTCCTTCGAGGACGGTTTCGTGGATGCCGACGGCGTCAAGCACGAAAAGGGCAGCGAGGCGCACAAGGCGTCGGTCACCGGCGACACGGTGGGCGACCCCTACAAGGACACGGCCGGACCGGCCGTGAACCCGGCGATCAAGATCACCAACATCGTCGCGTTGTTGCTTCTGGCGGTTTTGGCGCATTCCTGATGCGGCGACCCGCGTAACCGACAATCCCCAACCCCGCGGTTTCGCCGCGGGGTTTTTTGTTGCGCTGCCTGCTGCTTGTTGGCGACCGCGGCAGACGGGCGAAATCACAGTGATGCGTTTATGCAACTCTGTTGCTGTTTTGCCTCTCATCGGCGATTGAAGCTTGATAAATGCGGACCCCCCAGTATTGATATTTCGTGGTTTGGCAGGGATGGCCGTGGCTGTGGGGACAAAACTGATTAGCCGATCAATGCGCATGATTGTCTTGGCGCTGTTTGGGCAGATGCTCATGTTCGCGCCCGCATTCGGCGACGACAATCATTCCGGCATCCGGTTCGGCAAGAATGCGGACTACTGGGAGGTGCGGTTTGGCGGCGGCGCCTACGATTGGGGTCCGACGACACCGAGCGACTTCACCGGTGGCGTCGTCAACTTCGAAATCGTGGCGCCGTCTCCGGATTATCTGGAGAGAATAGGTTCTCCGCGGCCCTATATCGGCGCCGACGTTGCCATTTCCGACGATGCTATTCACGTCATCTACGCCGGTCTGAACTGGGAAGCCTACGTCACCAAACGGCTTTATTTCGGTTTCAATGGCGGCGGTTCGGTCAACACCGGACCAAGGCAGGTCAGCACATCGGGCGCATCAAAGGATCTGGGATCGTCGTTCCTTTTCCACCTGCAGGCCAGCATCGGTTTCGACATCACCGAAAAACTGACCGTGCAGGTTTTCCTCAACCACGTCTCGAACGCCAATATCGACAACTCCAATCCCGGCCTCGAATCGGTCGGGGGCCGGATCGGCATACGGTTCTGACCCGGGCGTAAGCGGAGCCATCGTTCGCGACAATCGACGCAGGCTACGGTGACGTAGCGCATAACCAACGACAATCGAGATGCAAATGAAGTGGTCAGGACGCGACCGAACGCGTCATTGGCCGCCGAACACGTTTCTGGCGCCCGCTTCCCCGGAACTGCCGAGCGAGGACAGGACGCGACTGAGGAAGGTCTCCTCCCGACCGCCGGTCGGCGTCGTGCGGCTGATCGTGTCGAACACCTTGCCGTCTTCAAGCGTGTAATTGGCGATGCTGGCGACGGTGTCTTCCTTGTCGAAGTAGACCGCCAGAATCGACTGCTCGACGAGGCGCGGTTTCAGGAACATCGCGCTGCGCACGCGTTTTTGCGAGATATAGTAGAAAGCCTCGCTGCCGTAGTCGGCCTTGGTCGTGGGCGTGCCAAGCGACAGCAACACCTGCTTTTTGCTGGAACCCGGCGGAACGAGCTCCAGGGTCTGATTGTCCAGCACGTAGCCATGGGTCAGTGTTTCGCTCGTGCTGCAACCGGTCAACACGACCGCAGTCAAGCCGAAGGCTGCGGCATTCCGGCAAAAAAATCGCCGCTGCGTGTTGAATGTATGCTGCGTCAACAGTATCTCCCCTGACAACCAAACGGCTGAGCCGTTGCTTTTCCCGGTCGCTTCGGTAAACCAGCTGCGCAAATGATGCAACAGGTTGGCCGTTCATCCAAATGGCGGCAACCGGTGCCGAAATTAAGGCAGATGCATGATCTTCGGTTATTTGGGCCGCAAAAGAAAGAACCGCGCCATTGTCGACGGCCTCTATGGCCAGGTGACCGACGCCGCGCGCAATCCGGTCTATTACCGGGATATGAACGTTCCGGACACGGTGATGGGCCGATTCGAAATGCTGTCGCTGTTCATGGTGCTGTTTCTGCGCGGTGCGCACAAGGCGGGCCCGGCGGTGGCACCGCTTGCCCAGGACATGGTGGATACCTTTTTTGAGGATATCGATCATTCCATCCGCGAGTTGGGGGTTGGCGACGCCAGCGTCCCGAAACGAATGAAGAAGCTGGCGCGCATGTTTTATGGCCGCGCCGAATCCTATGGCGCTGCGCTCGATGATGGCGACGGGGAAGCGCTGGCCGACGCGCTGGCTCGCAACATCCATCCGAACGGCGGCACGGCAGCCGGGTTGAACGACGATGGCCACGACATGACGTCCCTGGCGAGGGCGGCGATTGAACACGACCGCGATTTTGCCCGGCTGAAGGCCGACGATCTGATGAGCGGTCGCCTCGCGATACCGGCGGAGAACGACCGCTGCGCGCCGACGCGAGACGCCGGTTGAGGCACAGGAAGCAAGCGATGAAGGAAGAAACGGGACCCGCCCGGGCGCAGCGGAGCAATTTCAGCTTCCGGGTCAATGTCGGCCATCTCGGTGCAAACCCGGTGAAGGTGACCTTGCAGGCAAGCGACGAGGAAAGACGTGACCTTGCCCTGCGGTGGGGTGTCAGGAGCGTCGAGCAGGTATCGGCTGAACTGGAGCTGGGGCGCTGGAAGCGCGACGGGGTGCGCATCAAGGGCCTGGTGGAGGCTGCCATCACGCAGGACTGCGTCGTCACGCTGGAACCCGTATCGTCGACGATTTCCGAGCGCATCGATGCGCTGTTCGTACCGGAAGGGTCGAAGCTGGCCCGCTTCGAAACCGATGAGGATGGCGAGATGGTCGTCGCTTCCGACGGTCCGGATGCGCCGGAGACGTTCAGCGGCGACGCCATCGACGTCGCTGCCGTCTGTGAGGAGTTCATCGTGCTGGCGATCGATCCCTATCCGCGAGCCGACGGCGCGGTTTTCGAGGAAAACCAACCACCGAATGAGGACGCGGAAACGAGACCGTCGCCCTTCGCCGATCTCAAGGCGTGGAGGACCGGTGGTGACTGAGCCGGCTGCAACTGTGGGTCGGAGGGCTTGCCGGAATCACTGGACAGGCCCCAGCATTGGCGACAATACGGTTGTATGCCGCCACAAAAGCGCTATTTTCTCCGGGCCTCGCGGGCGCCGGGCCGGGTTCTCCAATCTGGCCCCGTGTTCATGACGGCATCGGCAATGAGGGACAGGATCCGTTGATCACAATATCCGTGGACGCGATGGGAGGGGACCATGGCCCCGAAGTGGCCATTCCGGGACTCGCCAAGTCTCTGGATCGCCATCCCGAGTTGCGATTTGAGATTTACGGGATCGAGGAGGCCTGCCAGCCGATCCTCGAGCAGTTTCCGAAGCTGCAGGCTGCTAGCAATTTCCATCATTGCGATGTCGCGGTTCGCATGGACGACAAGCCGAGCAAGGCGCTGCGGCAGGGCCGTTGGAAATCCACCATGTGGCGTTCGATCGAAGCGGTCAAGAACGGTGAGGCCGACGTGGCGGTTTCCGCCGGCAACACCGGCGCGCTGATGGCGATGGCCCGCTTCTGCCTGCGCACCATGGCCAACATCGAACGCCCGGCGATTGCCGCCATCTGGCCGACGGTGCGCGGCGAAAGCATCGTGCTCGATGTCGGCGCGACCGTCGGCGCCGACGCCCAGCAGCTGATCGATTTCTCCATGATGGGTGCCGCCATGGCCCGGGCCCTGTTCGAGATCGAAAAGCCGTCGGTGGGACTGCTCAATATCGGCGTCGAGGAAATCAAGGGCCAGGAAGAGGTCAAGGAGGCCGGTCGGATCCTCAAGGCCAGCGGCCTGCCCGGAATGAACTATCGCGGCTTCGTGGAAGGCGACGATCTCGGTCGCGGCACGGTCGACGTCGTCGTGACCGAAGGATTCTCCGGCAATATCGCATTGAAGGCGGCGGAAGGCACGGCCCGGCAGATCGGTGAATATCTGCGTGCCGCGATGACCCGTACCTGGCTAGCGCGGCTCGGCTATGTCCTGGCCAAGAGCGCCTTCGACCGGCTGCGAGAAAAGATGGATCCCGGCAAGGTCAATGGCGGCGTGTTCCTGGGCCTGAACGGGGTCGTCATCAAGAGCCATGGCGGCACCGATGCCGACGGTTTCGCCGCGGCGGTGGACGTCGCCCATGACATGGCGCGCAACCGCCTGATCTCGAAAATCGAAAACGACTTAAAAATATACCATGCACGGCTTCCGGTCGCGGAAGAGCCGGTGAAGGAATACCAGGGGTGAGAATGATCCGATCAGTGGTGCGCGGCTACGGTTCCTGCCTTCCCGAAAAGGTGGTGACCAACCAGGAACTGGAGGATGTCGTCGAGACCAACGACGAATGGATCGTCCAGCGGACCGGGATCAAACAGCGCTACATTGCGGGCGAGCACGAAACCACATGCTCGCTCGGCGCCGGCGCCGCCCGCGCGGCACTTGAGCGGGCCGGCCTTGAGCCTCAGGACATCGACCTGATCGTCGTTGCAACGTCGACTCCCGATAACACCTTTCCGGCCGCCGCGGTCGACATCCAGAACCGGCTGGGCATCCGCCAGGGAGCGGCTTTCGATGTCCAGGCCGTCTGCACCGGCTTCATCTATGCCATGACGACGGCCGATGCCTATCTGCGGACCGGGCTCGCGAAGCGGGCGCTGGTGATCGGTTCGGAGACGTTCTCGCGCATTCTCGACTGGAAGGACAGAACGACCTGCGTGCTGTTCGGAGACGGCGCGGGAGCGCTGGTGCTCGAGGCCGTGGAGTCGGAGGGCGAGCTGCAGGATCGTGGCGTGCTTGCCTCCAAATTGCGCTCCGACGGTTGCCACAAGGACAAGCTCTACGTGGACGGTGGACCGTCGAGCACCCAGACGGTCGGACACCTGCGCATGCAGGGGCGCGAGGTCTTCAAGCACGTGGTCGGAATGATCACCGACGTGATTGAATCGGTCTTTGATGCCACCGGAATGACCGCCGACGATATCGACTGGTTCGTGCCTCACCAGGCCAACAAGCGCATCATCGACGCCTCCGCCAAGAAGCTGGGCATCGATCCGCAGAAGGTGGTCATCACCGTCGACCGCTATGGCAACACGTCCGCTGCTTCCATCCCGCTCGCCCTGGTCGACGCGCTGGAGGACGGTCGCATCAAGGAAAATGATGTTGTCCTGCTGGAAGCCATGGGCGGCGGTTTCACCTGGGGCGCGGTTATGGTCCGCTGGTAGCCGTTTTATGGAAAAATCATGATTTTCATGCATTTATCGATGCGCTGCAACAAAATCACGGCTTGACCCACCATCGATTGGCCAATACTCTTGATGGAACCCGGTACAATCCGGGCGCAAAAAAAGCGGGGATGGTTGGAATTCAATGGGCGGAAAAACGGTCACGAGGGCGGACCTTGCGGAGGCGGTGTTCCGCAATGTGGGACTTTCGAGAACGGAATCCGCATCCCTGGTCGAGATGGTCATAGACGAGATCTGCAACGCCATCGTGCGCGGCGAGAGCGTCAAGCTTTCCTCCTTTGCCACCTTCCAGATTCGCGACAAGAATGAGCGCATCGGCCGCAATCCCAAAACCGGCGAAGAAGTTCCGATATCGCCGCGCCGCGTGATGACCTTCAAGGCTTCGAACGTGCTCAAGCAACGTGTGCTGGACGCGCATATCGACCGGAAAAACGCCGGCGAAGCTTAGGGCAGGGCCCGAGACGGCCCGGCCGCTCTCATCCGGATTAGCCGGTTTTCTTTTTGATTGCTCACGGGTTCTCACGGGTGTTGGTCCAGGGCACTTCTCAGTGCCGGCCGGGCTCGGCCGTTCCGCCTACCGCCTATCAAATTTCCACAGGCGCCGGTTTCATCCACATGCTTTCTTCGCCCGCTGCTTGAAAAAAGCTGCGGGAGGCGTTGCAATGGCGACTCAATACCGCCCCATTTGCGTGGCGTAATCGAGTGTGTGGCTTCCGATTCCAAAACCAATGGCGTTCGGTAACGTGCGCGGCGGCAGCCGGGCACAGAGCAATATGAGGTCACAAGGTGATGGATAAGGGACCCGATGCATTCCGCACCATAAGCGAGGTCGCCGACGAACTGGATCTGCCGCAGCACGTGCTGCGCTTCTGGGAAACCCGCTTCAACCAAATCAAGCCGATGAAGCGCGGCGGCGGCCGCCGCTACTATCGCCCGGACGACATCGATCTTCTCCGGGGAATTCGCCACCTGCTCTATGACCAGGGCTACACCATCAAGGGCGTGCAGAAATTGCTGCGCCAGAATGGGCCGCGATTTGCCATTGCCATCGGTTCCGGAGAAGTGACGGCGGCAGAGGCGCTGGCTTCGTTCACGAAAGCCGAGGAGGCAGATCAGAAGGCTCCGGAGCCTGTCGGTTCGGAGGCCAAGGATCCGGGCTTCGACGGCGACAGGATCGTTGGTCAGGCCAAGGTTCCGACAACCCGCCGCGCGCCTGTTTCACCCGCCGCCAATGGCCAGCAGGCCGATGCCGGGCAGGGCGGCGACATGTCCAAGGACGACCGTTCCCTGCTTCAGGAAGCGCTTTACGATCTGCTCGAGTGCAAGCGGCTGCTCGACCAGGTGCGCTGATCTTCCGGCGTCTCGGATAACGAGTACGGGGCAACCTGAACAGTTCCCGCCGGAACCGATTTCGGATGGCATCGGCGTTGGCGACAGGCAATGCGTTCTTTACGACGACCTCACATGTGTATATGCATAACCTGATGCCGGACGATCTGACACGCAACCTGCTGAGCGAATGCCTCGTGACCAAGTCGCGCCGGGCGGCCCGTGCCATCACCAGCCGTTACAGCCGACTGCTGGCGCCCCATGGCCTGAGATCGACGCAAGCGGCGCTGCTCTTCGCTCTTTCCCTGAAGCCGCAGACCTCGGTTTCGGCCCTGGCGGAGCAACTGGCGATCGAGCGGTCGGCGATGACGCGCAATCTCAAGATCCTCGAGCGGGCCGGACTGATCGCCAGCCCGGTGCACGGGCAGGGGCGAGCGCAGGCCTATCGCCTCACCGACCTTGGCCGGCAAAAGCTCGAGATCATTCTGCCGCTGTGGCATGAAGCGCAGGCTGCGGCGCGCGAGGAACTGGGGCACTCCGAATGGGGCGCCGTCCAGAAGGCCTTGAGCCAGCTGGCGGAACTCTCTTAAAACGCTTACATGTGTATATACACATCATGGAGACGCATATGACTGATCCGATTGTAATTACGGGAATGGGCCTGGTGACGCCACTTGGCTGCGGCGTCGGGCCGGTCTGGGAAAGGTTGATTGCCGGTCATTCCGGAATTCGCGCAAACGATCGGATCGACGTCGACGATCTGCCGACCAAGATTGCCGGGCTTGTTCCGACGATCGATGAGGATCGGCACGGTCTCGATCCCGACAAGGTCGTGAGCGTCAAGGACCGCAAGAAGATCGACCTGTTCACGCTCTACGGCCTGGCCGCGGCGGAGGAAGCGCTGGAGCAGGCCGGCTGGAAGCCGACCGATCGCGCATCCCGGGATCGCACAGCTACCGTCATTGCCACCGGTATTGGCGGTTTTCCAGTGATGACGCAGGCCGTGCGGACGCTCGATGGCCGCGGACCGCGCCGCCTGTCGCCCTTTGTCATCCCGGCCTTCCTGGGCAACCTGGCGGCCGGCAACATCTCGATCCGCCACGGTTTCCGCGGGCCGATCGGCGCGCCGATCACAGCCTGCGCCGCCGGTCTTCAGGCGATCGGCGATGCGATGCGACTGATCCGGTGCGGCGAAGCGGATGTGGCCCTGGCCGGCGGCACCGAGGCCTGTATCGATCGGCTTGCGATTGCCGGCTTCAACGCCGCCAGGGCTTTGTCGACCGAGAACGAAGAGCCGGCAGCCGCCTCGCGGCCCTATGACCGCGACCGGTCGGGTTTCGTGCTGTCCGAGGGAGCCGGCCTTGTCGTCCTCGAACGCTTGTCGCATGCCGAACGCCGGGGCGCGAGACCGCTGGCGATCGTCAGGGGATACGGCACGAGCGCCGATGCCTATCATCTGACGGCCGGACCGGAGGACGGATCGGGCGCCGCACTCGCCATCGGCGCCGCGCTGGCCGATGCGGATGTCGCCGCCGGGCAGGTCGGCTACATCAACGGACATGCCACCTCCACGCCTGTCGGCGATGCGGGAGAGGTCGCAGCCCTTCGGTCGATCTTCAAGGAGAATCTGCCCGATATCCCGATTTCCTCGACCAAATCGGCAACCGGACACTTGCTCGGTGCCGCAGGCGGCGTCGAGGCAATCTTTTCAGCACAGGCTCTCATCCACGGCCAGTTGCCGCCGACCCTGAATTTTCGTCAGCCTGACGACGGGGCGGAGGATCTGGATTTTATCCCCGACCTCGAACGCAGATCGGACGCGTCCGTGGCCGCTTGCAACGCTTTCGGGTTCGGCGGCGTTAATGCAAGCCTGATTGTCGAGTCCATGACCGACTGAGCAAAGCGACCTTCGGCGCATGCGGGACACGCGCCTTGCGTGGTGTCCCAATTTATTCTAGTACTAGAATAATGACGAATGAACTGACCAATGCAGAATATGCGGTGCTCGGGCTGCTCGTTGAGCGGCCGAGACATGGATACGACCTCGAGGAGGTGATTCAGCAGCGCGGCATGCGCGAATGGACGGAACTCGCCTTTTCGTCGATCTACTTCGTCCTCAATCGGCTTGAAAAAAAGGGCTTTGCGTCGAGCGATCGCGATCCGCGGAAGAAAACCCGCAAGATCTACAGCCCGACGGCTTCGGGGCGAGACGCATTCCACCGAACCACCATTGCGTCGCTGGAGGCGCCGCACCCGCTCTACCCCTCCATCCTGCTTGGCCTTTCCAACTGGCCCGCCGTTTCGCCGCGGGAAGGCGTCGGCGCATTGGCGAGGCGGCTGGCGGCCTTGCAGTCCATCCGCGCCAATGTTGAAGCGGCGCAAAGCCGGGCGCAACCGGCGCCGGCCTTTGTAACCGCCGTCTTCGATTACAGCCTCACCCAATTGCAGGCGGAAATCGACTGGCTGAACAGAACCATGAAATTGCTGGGAGACACCGATGAGCAAGATTGATTTCAAGAAATCCATGAAAACCTTGTTTGCGCCGTCGGCGAAGGCATTCGCCATGGTCGATGTGCCGCCGCTGCAGTTTCTGATGGTCGACGGGAAGGGTTCCCCCGACCAGGATGCCGAAACCGAATATGCGCAAGCGCTTGCGGCGCTTTATCCGATGGCGTTCAAGCTGAAATTCCTGTCGAAATCGAAGTACCAGCGAGACTACGTCGTGCCGCCCCTGCAGGCCCTGTGGTGGGCAGACGACATGAACGTGTTCCTGACCGGCGACAAGGACGCCTGGCAGTGGACGGCGATGATCATGCAGCCCGACTGGATCGAGACCGACGATGTCGAGGAGATCCGTCAGACCGTGTCGGAAAGTGCCGACCTGCCGGCGCTCTCGAAGTTGCGGTTGGACGGCTATCACGAGGGACAGTCCGTACAGATCTTGCATATCGGTCCCTATTCGGAGGAAGGGCCGACCCTGAAGCGGTTGCATTCGGAGTATCTGCCGCAAAACGGTCTTGTCGAAAACGGACACCACCACGAGATTTACCTCGGCGATCCGAGAAAGACCGCCCCGGAAAAACTCAAGACGGTGCTGCGTCAGCCGGTGCGCGCAGCCTGACGGCCGCTTGGCCGTTCTGGCCGACAGCCCGGCGGCCGACTATAAGGGCTGGATGCGTCAGGACATCATGACAGATACTCACAGCCCCGCGGGCTGCCCACAGGGGCAGGGAGATGAGCTGGACAAGGCGGCCAGAGGCCGGCGCCGGCCAGTCTATCTGGTCCTGGCCCTGCTCGCTGTCGCGATTGTTCTCGGATCCGTGTTCTGGCTTGCCCAGCAATACGCCGCTGCCGCGGAGTCGCGGCGTGCCGCGGACCGCCTGACGCTCTACCTTTCGACCCTGGTCTCGGCTCTCGAGGAACACCAGCACCTGCCGTTCATTCTTGCTCGAGACCCGCTGGTCATTGCCGGAACGGACGGCTCCGAGAACGGCGAACTCAACCGGCGCCTTGAGAGCTTTACCGACGAGGCGGGGGTCGACGCGATTTATCTCATGGACCAGCAGGGGTTGACGATCGCGGCTTCCAACTGGTCCGAGCCGAAGACGTTCCTCGGCAACAACTACGGCTTCCGCCCTTATTTCAAGGCCGCGCTGACGGGATTGCGGGGCGTCTTTTTCGCCATCGGGGCGACGACCCAGGAACCGGGCTATTTCATTGCCGAACCCGTCTATGGCGGGCCTGGCCGGATTGCCGGTGTCATCGCCCTGAAGGTCGACCTCACGCCGCTGACGCGCGCTTGGCGCGAGGGCGGCGAGACCTTGCTTGCCGTCGACCCGCGGGGTATCGCGATCCTGGCATCCAATCCCGACTGGACCTATCGGACGCTTTCGCCGCTCTCCGACGACGTGCGTCAGGAAATCGCGGCCGAACGGCAATTCGGCAACGAGCCGCTGGAACCGCTGGATATCGCCGGCGGTCCGGGCGAAGTCACCATCGACGGCGTTCGCTATCTGCAATCGGTCGGTCCGGTGGGCCACCTCGGCTGGAAGCTGCACTATCTCACGCCGTTCGACCGCATCAACGGGCAGGCGCGGCAGGCGGTGCTGCTGACCGCGGCTGTGCTGCTTCTGGCCAGTGTCGCTTTCCTGCTGGTGCGCACGCAGCGGATCCGCACGGCGCTGTTTGCCTCGCAGCAGCAGCGTCGGGGCCTGCAGCAGCTGAACAGGCGGCTGGAAGCCGAAATCGATGAACGAAGGGCAGCCGAGCGGCGTCTGGAATTGGCGCAGAAGGAATTGCAGAAAGTCAGCAAGATGGCCGCCCTGGGACAGCTGTCGGCGTCCGTGACTCACGAACTGGGACAGCCGATCGCCGCCATGCGCAATTATCTGGCGACCGCCGAGCTGCCCAACAGCGGCATTGACGGCGAGGCGAGGGAACTGGTCGATCATCTCAACGGCATTGCCGCAAGGATGGAACACATCACCGGCCAGTTGCGATTTTTCGCCCGCGCCGAACCCAAAAAACTGGATCGTTTCGATCTCCGTGACGTGGTCGCACCGGTGCTGGAATTGATGGAACCGGACCTCGCCGCGGCAGGTGTGGAATGGTCGCAGGAGGTCGACGACGACCCGCTGTGGGTGTTCGGCGATGCGCTGCGCATCGAGCAGGTGCTGGTCAATCTTATCCGCAATGCGCTGGATGCGGTTTCCGACACTGAAAGCCCGCAAATCCGTTTGCGGCTGACCCGCGACGGCGAGATGGCACGGTTGAGCATCACCGACAACGGCACCGGAATGGATGGCGAAGTGCTGGCGCGTGCCGAGGATCCGTTCTTCACCACCAAACCGTCCGGAACCGGCATGGGGCTGGGGTTGTCCATCTCTGCTTCCATCCTGAAGGAGCATGACGGGCGAATGGAGATCGCCAACACACCCGAGGTCGGCGCGGTCTTTACGATCACTTTGCCGGTCTGCGACGAAACCGGAGACACCCAGCAGGTCGGCGATGCAAGCCTTTAGAGTGGTTCTGATCGATGACGACCGCACGGTGCGCGACTCCCTCACGCATTTGCTGAACAAGGCCGGCTTCGAAGTCGACGCCCATTTCAGGGCGGCCGATGCGCTCACCGCGATGGCGCGCAGGCTCCCCGATGCGGTGTTGACCGACATGCGCATGCCGGGAATGTCGGGCCTGGAGCTTCTGGAAACCGCCCGCGAACTCTATCCGGACCTGCCGGTGGTGCTGATCTCGGCCCACGGTGACGTGCCGCTGGCCGTCGAGGCGATGGGCAAGGGAGCCCACAACTTTCTTGAAAAACCCTACCATCCCGGCCGCCTGATTTCGGTGTTGCAACAGGCGGCGCAAAGCCACAGGCTGAGGCAGGACAACCGAAATCTGCGAGCCCGGTTGGCCGATCTGTCCGGCCTCGACCGCTCTCTCATGGGCGAAGCCCAAGCCATGTCTGAATTGCGTGCCCGAGTCGAGGACGCGGCCCTGCACCGGTCGCCGGTGATGCTGCTCGGCGAGACCGGTACGGGCAAGGAGGTGGTGGCGCGCGCCCTGCATGATCTCAGTCCGCGCTGTGCCGGGCCGTTCGTGGCAGTCCACTGCGGATCCTTGCCCGACACCCGGTTCAAGCGGCTCCTGTTCGGCGATCCTGCCGGCGGCGAGGCCGGTTATTTTGCTCGCGCCGATCGCGGCACCCTGTTTCTCGATGAATTCGACGCGCTGTCGATGGACCACCAGGGCGCGCTATTGCGCGTGCTGGAAAGCGGCGAGATTGCCCCGGCCGACACGACGGACACCCGACGGGTCGATGTCAGGGTGATTTCCGCCGGCACCGTCGATCCGCAAGTGGCGATTTCAGAAGGCTGGCTGCGATCGGATCTTTTTTACAGGCTTGGCGCCATTTGCCTTGCCTTGCCGCCGCTGCGCAGCCGTCGCGACGACATCGCATTGCTGTTCACGCATTTTCTGCAGACGCTGGCCGAGACATATGAAATATACCCACCGGAGCTGACCGCCGAGGATATGGCGGCATTGCTCGCGCATGACTGGCCGGGCAATGTGCGCGAACTGCGCAACGTCGCCGAACGGCGCATCCTGGCCGCCCGCCGCGGTCTCGGATCGGTGGCCGAGGCCCTGGCGACCGCCGAGTATACCGGCGACATACCCGATACGTTGCGCGAGGCGGTTGCCGCGTTCGAAAGACAGATCATCGGCAAGGCGCTTGTCGCCCATGGCGGCCGGATGGACGCGGTGGCCGAGGCTTTAGGGATCGGGCGTCGGACCCTCAACGAGAAAATGGTCAAGCTCAATCTCGACCGCGACGAATTCCTCTGACGTATCTGCCTTGCGGAAACCCGCAAGCGAATTTGACCGCCATCCTGCGGATTACATCGAAGAATTTGACGCAACGGACGTGGCACATTCCCGCCGCCGCGCGGCCATTGCCGTGCAACCGCAGTCGGGAGGACACCATGAACCGCAATATCCTGAAATACTCAACTGCCGCCGTGCTGTCGGCGTTGCTTGTCGGCGAGGCCGCCGCCACCGAATGGAACGTCTCGTTGTGGGGCAAGCGTCGCGCCTTCACCGAGCATGTCGAAAAGCTCGCCGAGCTGGTATCGGCCAAGACCGGCGGCGAATTCACGCTCAGCCTGTCCTATGGCGGTCTTTCGAAGAACCGCGAGAACCTTGACGGCATCTCCATCGGCGCCTTCGAAATGGCGCAGTTCTGCGCCGGCTACCATGCCGACAAGAACCCGTCGATCACCGTGCTGGAACTGCCGTTCCTCGGTGTCGATTCGCTGGAAAAGGAGATCGAGGTGTCGATGGCCATCTACGGTCATCCGGCCACGCAGAAGGACCTGGCGCGGTGGAACGCCACGCTGCTGATGCCTTCGCCGCTGCCGCAATACAACATTGCCGGAGTCGGTACGCCGCCGAAGGCGTTGCAGGACTTTGACGGTCTGACCGTTCGCGCCACCGGCGGTATCGGCAAGGCCATGGCAGCCGTCGGCGCGGTGCCGACGTCGATGTCGGCCTCCGAGGTGCGTCAGGCGCTGGATTCCGGCGTCGTCAAGGCCGTGGCCTTCGCGCCGCATGCCCATATGGCCTTCGGCACCGTCGAGAGCGCCAGCTGGTGGACGACGAACCTCAATCCCGGCACCGTCAACTGCCCGGTCGTGGTCAACACGGATGCACTCGATTCGCTGTCCGATGAGCACCGCGACGCACTGCTCGGTTCGGTCGACGAGGCTCTGCAACACTATATCGAGACCTACAACGGCAAAACCATGGATGCCTGGGGACCGGCGCTTGCCGACAAGGGCATCGAATCCATCACCTACAGCGACACCGAACTGGCCGACTTCCGCCAGCGCGTCGCCGGCCCGGCGGCCAAGGCCTGGATCGAGGAGAACAACGCCCGTGGGCTGCCTGCGCAGGAACTCTATGACCTGACGGTCAGGACCATTTCCGGGAACTGACGGCTGACACGAAACCGCGGCGGAGGCCATCCGCCGCGGTTTTGGCCATGGGGAGGAAACAATGGCCACTGAATCGTCGATTCTGCAGGACGGCTCCCTGCTGAGCCGCTGCGACCGGCAGCTGTTCCGGCTGGAGCGGCAATTGGCGTTGCTCGGCGGCTTGGCGGTGTTTTCGCTGATGCTGCTGGCCGTGGTCAGCGTCAGCGGCCGTAACTTCGCCAACAGCCCGCTGCCCGGCTATGTCGACTGGATCGAGCAGGCCATGCCGCTCATCGCGTTCGTCGCCATATCCTATACCCAGCGGCTCGGCGGCCACATCCGCATGGATCTCGTTATCGGGTTTTTGTCTGGCCGGTCGCTTTGGGCGGCGGAACTCGTGTCGACCGCGGCGATGCTGGTGCTGATGCTGCTTCTGACCTGGGGCGCCTACGCCCATTTCGAACGCTCATTCGACTTTGCCGCGCCGCTGTGGAGCCGTGACAGCTCCATGGATATCGGCATTCCGCTCTGGCCCGGCAAGCTCATCGCTCCCATCGCATTCTCGGTGCTGAGCCTGAGACTGCTGCTGCAGCTGTGGGGCTATTGCCGGGCTTTGAGGACCGGCACCGATCGCCCGGTCGCCGTGCCGCTCATCGAGGATGCCGCGACCCAGGCCGCCGAGGAGGCGGCGACCGTTTCGGGCTTCGACAACGGAGGGAGGGGCTGATGGAACCCATCAATATCGGCCTTGTGGTTTCGGCATTCATGCTGGTGATGGTCGTTCTGGGCATGCGCGTGGCCTTTGCCGCGGCGCTTGCCGGCCTGACCGGCCTTGTCTGGATATTCTGGGCCAAGAAGGGATACGACACGGCGTCGTTCTCCTGGGCTCTGACGGTGGCCGTGAAGACCGCCGGGCAGGTGCCGCATTCGAAAATCACCTCGCAGGCCCTGTCGCTGATCCCGACGTTCATCCTGATCGGCTATCTGGCCTACTACGCCGGGCTGACCAAGGCGTTGTTCGAAGCGGCGAAACGGTGGGTCGGCTGGTTGCCGGGCGGTCTCGGTGTGGCGACGGTCTTCGCCACGGCCGGCTTTGCTGCCGTATCGGGCGCCTCGGTGGCGACCAGCGCGGTATTCGCGCGCATTGCCATCCCGGAAATGCTGGAGCTCGGCTATGACCGTCGTTTTGCCGCCGGCGTGGTGGCCGCGGGCGGCACGCTGGCCTCGCTGATCCCGCCTTCGGCGATCCTGGTGATCTACGCCATCATCGTCGAACAGGACGTCGGCAGGCTGCTTCTGGCCGGCTTCGTACCGGGCGCTGTTTCGGCGCTGATATACGGCGGTCTGGTGGTGTTCATGGCGGTGGCCTTCAAGCGTCTGGGCCCTCCGGTCCGCGGCTTCGGATGGGGCCAGCGTCTGCGTTCCCTGCCGCCGGCCCTGCCGATCGTCTTCGTCGTCGTCATCATCATCTGCTTCATCTACAATCCGTTCGGCGGCGACGCCTGGGGCACGCCGACCGAAGGCGGGGCGCTGGGTGCATTCGTGGTGTTCTGCATGGCGCTGTTTCGCGGCATGCGCTGGCAGCAGTTCCGCCAATCGCTGCTGGAAACCGCGAAACTCTCGGCGATGATCTTCACCATCATCTGGGGTGTGCTCGTCTATGTCCGGTTCCTCGGCTTCGCGGATCTTCCCGGCGCCTTTTCCGCCTGGATCACCTCGCTCGAGCAGAGCCCCATGCTGACCTTGATCCTGATCCTGCTGGCCTATGCCGTCCTCGGCATGTTCATGGATGCCATCGGCATGCTGCTTTTGACGCTGCCGGTCGTCTATCCGGCGGTCATCGCGCTGAATGGCGGTGCCGATGTTTCGGCGGCTGACAGCGCCTTCGGCATGTCGGCCACCGGCTGCGCCATCTGGTTCGGCATTCTGGTGGTCAAGATGGCCGAGCTTTGCCTGATCACCCCGCCGATCGGCCTCAACTGTTTCGTCGTCGCCGGTGTTCGCCCGGATATTTCCGTGCAGGACGTCTTCCGCGGCGCGACGCCGTTTTTCATTGCCGATGCGGCGACGATAGCGGTGCTGATCGCAGCGCCGCAGATCGTTCTGTGGTTGCCGGGCCTGATCGGGTAGTGGTGGAGCGCGTCAGTTCGTGCCGGCCGCCGGGCGGTCGTGGTCGTCTTTCTTATCGGAAGAAGGACGTTCGGTGCCCACCGGTCTGGTCAGGCGATCGCGGGACGGATCGTAGTTGACGCTGCGGTATTTCTGCGTGTAGGCGGCGATCCGCTCGGCCCGCTCGAGGGCCGACTCCTCGACTTCTTCCTGCTCCGCTTCCTGAGCCGCAGTGACCGGTTTCTGGGAAGCCACCTGGGCGTCGGCCAGCACCCGCAGGTGGTTTTCGATCAGAATGAAACAGGCGATCAGGCCGGCCCCGACGGTCGCCGCGAGAAACCCGGCTGCGAAACCGATGAGCGCTCCGGCCCACGGTTCGACCTCGAGCGAGGGCGCCTGAATGTACCCGGCGAAGGCGCCGCCTGCGATGCACACGACCGCAAGGACCCGAATGATCCCCGACAGAAAATCAACCAACAACCGCAGCATGACCAAGCGCTCCAGGCGAACAAGCGTAATCGACGCGCCCAGCCAACAGACTACCGCATGCTTTCCGGGTCTTGAACCGCCGGAAGCATTAATTCCAATTAATGGTAAATCCGCGATATCGCCGAAATCGGAACTCCGATCGCGGTGAGCAGGGTCATTGCGCGGCGGCGAGCCGACGGTTGGAGACCGACTTTTCGACCATGCGCGCGGTCCGGATGGTCGCCTGGATCACGCTGCTTTTGCGTGCCGGTCGCGTCACGTTTCGAACGAAGGCGCTGATCGCCGCATCGACGGATTTGGCGCTTCTGAAGCTGCTGAAGCGGTTGGCCTCGCCGATGATCAGCCGGATATTGTAGTCCGGATCGGTCAGATTGGCCGCGCTGTGGCCGGTGCCGAGGCCATTGCCGCGGTTGAGCTGGAACAGCCCGTAGCACTTGCAGCCGCGATTGTACGCCTTCGGATTGAGCGTCGATTCGCGAATGGCGACGGCCACCGCTGCAATCTGCTGGGAACGTCCGTAGCCGGCGGCGGCGAATCTGCGCGTGATCTTGTTGGCAATGTCCGTCTGAGCCTTGCTGTAGCCGGGCAACTGCTCGAACTGCACATGAGAAGTCCTGGCCGCCAGGGCCGGACCGTCGGAAAGAGCCCGGGCCGTGTCGGTACACGCTGCCAGCTGGATCCCTGCAAGCGCCAGCACTGCGGCCAGCATTCCGGAACGAATGATGCACATGATGGTAGAAATCTCGGTCGCCCACGTCGCCGAAAGGACGGCGACGCCAATTCTTGATCGGTTGCGGCGTTCCGGCAACCCGAAACAAAGTGGTTTCCTGGACCCGGACGTCCGCGACAGCGCTGCCTTGCGGGACAATTTGTCCGAAATGTGGCGATGCCGACGCTGCATCGGCCAAGCAGCCGACTTGCGCCGTATCGACCGGAAACTGTGTTCAATAGGACACAGTCCGGGCAGATCATGAAATCGCCGGGTTCATGTCCTTATTTCGCGTCCGACCGGCCTGCAGATCTCGGAGGAAGCCTGATCATGTTTCGATGCTGTCAGACGACACTGTGTATTGCCGTTGCGGCGATGCTGGCCGGGGCGACGCCCGGAGCCGCGCAGAACAGCACTCTGGGAAAGATCGGCGGAGCGGTTCAGGACGCCGGCAACGCACTGAAGAAGGGCGCTCAGAAGACCGGCAAGGCCATTGCTAAGGGTGCGGAGAACACCGGCGAGGCGATCGAGAAGGGTGTCGAGCGCACCGGTGACGCATTGTTCGGCAAGGAGCCGGAGAAGGACGACGTTCTGGTCCAGGTCCCGCCGCCCGACGCGCCACGCTACCTGTTCGTCCAGCAGGCGCGAAACGCGACGACCAGCGGTGATCGGCTGATCCTGTCGGGCCTGACGCCGTCTACTTACTACTTCACCGACCAGCCGGAGCGCAGTGCCGGCCATCTCCGCCACAGCGACTTTGCGGCGCTGTGGCGAGACGAGTCGGCGGACAGCTTCAGGAACGATCCGCCGAATGCGGCACTGACGACGCCCGGACAGGTCGACGACGACCCGATCGTTCTCGAACTGCTGAACGCTGAATACGACGGATCGACCATGACGTTCCGCTTCAAGGTTGTCTCGGGCAAGCTTCCGGAGACAGCCGGCGATGTGGCGCTATTTGTCGACTCCAACGAATGGAGCAAACCGCAGGTGGGGGTCTCGTCGCTTGACTGACCAGCCTGTACCGCACGAGGCGCGGCCTGCCGTTGGCCTGGCGACATCTTGAGTGTCGGGGCGGTGCATATTCGGTCGGCCACCGTCGACGACGCTCCGGCGGTACAGGCGATCTACGCGCCGATCGTCACTGAAACGGTCATATCCTTTGAGGATGTGCCGCCCTCCGTCGACGAGATGGCGGCCCGCATCGCGGCGACCTTGCAGTCCCATCCCTACCTAGTGGCCGAGCGGGACGGACGCGTGGTCGGATACGCCTATGCCGGTTCGCATCGAAGCCGCGCCGCCTATCGACGGTCGGTCGACGTGTCGGCCTATGTCGCCGACGACGCACGCCGGACCGGAATCGGCGGAACGCTCTATCGTCACCTGCTCGCCGATCTCCAGGAGCGCGGCTATCACGCCGCCTTTGCCGGTATCGCTCTGCCCAATGCGGCGAGCGTGGCTTTGTACGAAGCGGTCGGTTTTCGCCCGGTCGGGATCTATCGCGAGGTGGGTTTCAAGTTCGACCGGTGGCACGATGTGGGCTGGTGGCAGCGGCTGATCGACGACGCCGGATAACCGCCGCGAACTGCCCACGGACGCCGCTCTGCGACCACCAAAAGCGGTGCAATTTCAAGAATTCAGGCAAGAAAAACGGTCCCGGGAATCAACCTATGGGACATCTCGCTGCAAGCCGCAGCACGGTTCCGGCCGATGGTCGTGACCAGAGGTCGCAGGGATGGTGAACCATCGGCCGGAGTGTGCGTCCGGTAGTGGACAGGGTTTTCAATATAAGGGGTATTGAAAAAAAATACCATAGAAAAAATAGCAGCATATGCCGAATTTTTGAGTTGCGGCCCGGGGAGTCGCAACCGATCAAAAGGTGCGAATAAAATCAGCGATATGGCTGGAGTCGGGTGTTAGTGCGGCCTTTCAAAGTCGCCGATAATACACGTATTGCGTGTAGACGCATTTTGTCCGAAATGTGGTTTTTTCACCGATCGAAAGCAGCCGGTACGCTCCGGTGCTCCCGGATCATCCGGAGAATCATATCACCGACCCGGAAACTGGACGGCCTCCGGACGCCAAGGAGTTTCGGCAAGCCGTCGGCTCGACCCGGTCTGTTGTCAGCTTTTCGCTGTCTTCTTCGCCTTGCGCGCCTTCCGCTTCTTCTCATTGGCTGCGCGGACCGCCTGATGATGGCGGGCTTTTGGTGTGCTCTTTTTCATGGCGAGCCTCCTTCCGAACGTGCGCCGTGCTTCCTCCCGACAGCGCAAGCCTCAAGCTAACCGAAAATCGCAGCGCCCGACAACCGGTCCGCTTTTTGGATCGACGATCCTGAATTTGGGCAGACGACGGATAACACCGAACAGCGCAACGGCCATTCTATCGCCGCGGTATTGCCGATGTGTCCGGAATGGACCCTTTGAGCGACCCGAGACATAGGTGACATTTTGTACCGGAGACATGGGTAACACTTCCGCCATGCATTGCATGTCGGAGGTGTTGATGCCGTGGAATGAAAGTTCGGTCATGGAAGAACGTCTACGTTTCGTTGCCCGCCTTTTGGAAGGCGAACGGATGTCCGATGTCTGTCGCGAGTTCGGGATCTCTCGAAAGACAGGCTACAAGATTAGGAACCGATATCGAGAACACGGTGTTGAAGCACTGTCGGATCGTTCGCGACGACCAGTGCGCTATGCCAACCAACTGCCTAAGCAGATTGAACGACTTATCATCGACTACAAACGGGAAAGACCTCACTGGGGAGCCCGAAAGATCCGTGAACTGCTGATCAGGAAGCTTGCCGGAGACGTGCGCATTCCCGCCAAGAGCACGGTCCATGCCGTGCTCGACCGGCACGGTCTGGTCAAACGGGCAACGGCAGCGGCGACGCCAAAAGGCACAGGGAACGGCTCTTTCCCAAGCCCTTGCACCCAACGCATTGTGGTGCACCGACTTCAAGGGAGAATTCAAGCTGGGAAACGGCCGATACTGTTACCCGCTCACCGTGACCGACCAGACCTCGCGCTACCTCTTTGCTGTCGAGGCCTTCGACAGCAACCGACAGGACGGCGTCATCGAGGCCTTCGTCCAACTGTTCAAGCAATACAGCCTACCCGATGCAATCCGCTCCGACAACGGTGTGCCCTTTGCAAGCCCCAATGGGCTTTACAATCTCTCACGCCTGTCCGTCTGGTGGCTGCGCCTGGGCATCGCTATCGAGCGCATCAAACCGGGTCATCCGCAACAGAACGGCCGTCATGAACGCATGCACCTGACACTGAAGAAGGAAACCACCAAACCGGCCGGCCAGAACAGCCTTCAGCAGCAAGCCCGCTTCGATGACTTCGTCAAGGAATTCAATGAAGAAAGACCCCACGAAGCCTTTGGAATGAAGACCCCAGCAGATGTCTACCGACGGTCGCAGAGGCCATATCAGGGTTTGCCTGAGCTGTCCTATCCATTCCACGACAAGGACCTGATGGTCACTTCCTGCGGACGTATCATTGCCCGACAGGCAAGCGAAGCGCCGCCGAGAGGGGTGCATGCACCGCAAAAAGATAAACCTGTCTACCGTCATGGCAGGGCAACGGGTTGGAATAAAGGAGGTCGACGATGGCATTTGGCTCGTGAGCTTCATGCACTATGATCTGGGATACATCGATCTGGAGCAGAGAACATTGCAGACAATCGACACACCGTTCGGCACGAGTGTGTTACCAATGTCTTAGGTACAGTCTGTTACCTATGTCTCCGGAACGGACCCTTAGAAAAATGGTCGGAGCGGCGGGATTCGAACCCACGACCCCTTGACCCCCAGTCAAGTGCGCTACCGGACTGCGCTACGCTCCGACCTGCCGAAAGGGCTTGTTTGCTCTAGCTTTTCGACACTTCCGACGCAAGAGGGAAAACGGAGCCGCGGGACGAAAAAGAGATCAAACACCGTGTAAGTGGACAGAAGGCGGTTCAAAGTCCCACAACTTGTTTGGTTTCGAGCCCGGCTTCCCGCTGCCGGTCAACTTGGCTGGACGACTGGTTGCCTGGCTCCTCGCTCCGCGCCGGTCCTCGTCCATGGCAAAGACATATTTCGTCGTCTTGATCACCGAATGGCCGAGGATGGAGGCCATTCCACAGGTCGGATCAGGCGCGACTGGACAGTCGCTCTGACTGAGAATAGCTTCGCCTACCGGCTGGGTAGAGGGATGTAATCCAACGATGGAATGGGGTGCAATTGCGTTACTCGTGGTCATTGTGGTCGCGATGGGTTTGTTTGTGCGTCAGATGCAGGCGAGAAATCGCCGAAAGGCACTACAATCATTGAAGGAACGCATCGGAAGTTCGAGGGAAGCCTTGTTGTCGGGGTCGAATACGGCCTCGCTTCCACTGCTGGATGCCTCGGATTTTGGCTATCGTCCTGTTTTCCAGGAGAAGCTCATAGCGGTGCAGGACGATGTGACCCAGATGGAGTTCAGGGGCACCGGACACCAACGAACCGGTGGCGCTTCGGTTTCGATTCCAATGGGCAAAGAGGTTCTCTACACGGTCTCGTCAGGGAGTATCCGCTCACAGAAAGACTGGCACCCGTTGGCAAGCGGGCGCCTGTTGATTACCGACAAGGCCATTGTCTTTGAGGGTGACGCCGGGAACGAGCGCATCACCTGGGGGAAGGTGGCTGAAATCGAAACTCGCCCGGACGGATATGAGGTCTCAACACGCGGCGATCCGCCACGCACTTATAGGGTTTCCAGGCTCGATCTTAAATTCGCTGCGATACTCGAGCTGATCCTTATTCGAACCGGCTGAGGTCGCGACCGTCAGCAGCTGTCTCCGTCCATCGGAACTTGCAATGAACTGATGTGGCCCGCGTCGGCGAGCTCTTTGCATGTGGCAGATCAAAACGGTATCAAATGGCATCCTTTGAACCTGTCACGATGGGGACGAAGGCCAATGACGACGGGGGCAGAATTGGTCACGAAGGTCGCCGAAGTATCGGCAGGTTTTGCGTTTCAGGGCGGGACTGGTTTGCGTGAATGTGCAGGCACGGTCGTGTCCTGCCTGGCGCGAAATCCGGACCTGATCCATCGCTTCATGCCAGAAGGCATTGGCCTGATCCTGGACGGTGAGATTGGCGTCTGCCGAGGCCGGAGACCCTGAAACGATGCATCTTCTCATTTTTGAGCCCAGTCTGGGGGGGCACCATCTAAGCCTGCTGCGATATCTTACCGAAGATCTGCTTCTGGCCAATCACCGTCTGACCCTCTGTGTGGACGGACGCGAGCCCGCCATGGAAATGTACCGCGACCACTTAAGCGACCTTTTGGGGGAGGTCGCGGTCGTGTCGGCTTACGATTCAAACGGCAGAGTAAAAGGCAGCACCAAGCTGACCGCTTTGGATGTCTGTTTCACCCAGAGCGGGGCCGATCATGCCTTTGTGAACAACCTGGACGAATTTGCCTCGTCCATGTTCCGGCGCGCGGCCGTCGGCCGTCTGCCCCCCCGCCAATTGAAAGGTAAACTCAGCGGCATTTATTTCCGCCCCCGGTTTTTGGCCAACCCGATTTGGCCGATGGGCAATCTCCCCAAACAGATTGGCTTCGACCGCCTGGCAAAGGGGGGCTGGTTCCATCGGATCTGCCTGATGGATGAGTACCTTTTCGCCCGGCATCATCAACACTATGATCTTGCTGGCCTGACCTTTCTTCCGGATCCCTGGTGCGCCAGTTTCGGTATGCCCGCACCCCAAGCGCGCGAAAAATTGGGAATTCCGGCAGAAAAATTGGTCCTGCTTCAATATGGAACCGGCACCCGACGCAAAGGCCTGCACCTGGCCATTCAGGCCATGCTATCGCCGGAATGCCCGGATCATTGGCATCTGCTCTGTGCCGGTCAAATGGCGGATGACAGGGAGATGGCCGGTGGTTTGCAAACGCTGGCGGAAAAAGGCAAGGCGACAGTGCTGAACCGCTACGTTACCAAAGCCGAAGAAGCGATCTGTTTTGACGCCTCCGACATCGTCCTGCTTCCCTATGTTCACCATTTCGGCTCCAGCGGCGTTCTCGCCTTGTCCGCGGCGGCAGGCAAAATGGTGGTCGCCTCGGACTACGGGCTGGTCGCACGCCGCGTACGCGAACATCATCTGGGCCTCTGTTTCCAAACCGGGAGTTTTCAGGCACTGCGCAACGCCGTGGCCGAAGCGGAAGCGATGTTGCGGACCGATCCAAATCGATTCTCGGCGGCGGCGCGACGCTACGCGAGCCAATGCGACCGGCAGGCCTTCAGGGACGTTGTGACGGCCCTGTACGACGATGCGAGCCGCAAAACCAGATCACAATCAGTCGATGCGCACCAAAGATGACCGCCACGGACCTGGAGCACCGCAACTTGCAAATCATCGACAATCTATTCGGCATTCGACGCGAGTTCGGCGACTGTAAGGTGACGACGGACTGAGAATTCTAACGTAACTGGAGCGGACCGATGCTAAACGGCACCTTGCTTCTGGGCTTTGTCGCGGCAGCGCTGGTCGTCCTTATCCTGCCTGGACCTGGTGTGGCCTATGTGATGGCACGAACGCTGGGCCAGGGATTGCATGCCGGATTGATCTCGGCTCTTGGGCTGTCCGTTGGTGTGCTGGTGCATGTGGCGGCAGCAGTGGCCGGGCTGTCGGCGATCCTGTTGAGTTCGGCCGCGGCGTTCGAGTTCGTCAGGCTGCTGGGTGCGGCCTACCTGATTTATCTCGGGCTGAGAGCGCTTCTTGCGGCCCGGAAAGCGGGGGCGGGCGAGATCGCCGCGGCGCGTCCTCTGCCGGTGGGGCGGATCTTCCGGGACGCCGTGATGGTGAGTGTCCTCAATCCGAAGATCGCCGTCTTCTTTCTGGCGTTCCTGCCGCAATTCGTCGACCCCGGCCTAGGTGCCGTGTCGCTCCAGATAATGCTGCTTGGCCTGTTGTATGCCGGTCTGGCGGTTATGACGGATGGCAGCTACGCCCTGGTAGCGGGCGGCCTGCACGGTTGGCTGGGGCGCCGACTGCTATCGGGGCCGATGCCTCAATATCTCAGCGGGTTCGTTTATCTCGGTCTCGGGTTGCATACCCTGCTGACGGGGAGACGGGCCTAATTTAGGCACCCACGATGCTCGCCACCGCATCAGCAGGTGGATGCCTTCAGAAGGCGCGCAGTCACAGCTTGCCAGCCCGGCAGGCAGGGGAACGAGACCGTCGTCCGCGCATTTTGCCGACCCCCAAGGGGCGGAAGCGTCAAGCAGTGAAGCACTTCTTCTTAATACCGGCTTGTGTCATGGCGTCGTAGTTCCCTTTCAACGCCGCGAGCTCCGCTTTCTTGTCCTCGCCTGCGGCCAGGAGGAACAGCGCAGGCCAGAAGATCACAAGCCCGACACCCATGGCGACGGCGTCACCGGATGCCTTCTTTTTCTGCTCGCCAGCAACCTCTTCGACCTTCGCGGCGATGTCCTGCCGTTCCGCGTTGATCTCCGCACAAGTGTGATTGGAGTAGGTTGAAGGCGATACGTAAGTGCCTTTGATTTGCTCAGGTTGGGTCGCGCAGCTGGCAAGCGCCAGCGCCAAAATTACTGGCAGAACTCGAGTTGTCATGATGTCCCCTTTTCAACCAGGGGGCACTAAACGCAAGGGGCGAGGGAGTCAATGGGAATGCAATCATATGGTTCTGCAAATGGTCGAGGCCCGACTCGGGCGCCGGCAGCAAGATGAGGAACGGCGGCGATGGTCACTTTTTCTCCAGGGGAGCCGGGCTGGAAAGTCCGACGACGCCGAGCTTCATCAGCCAGACGAGCCCTCGCAGACCGAGATCCTGATGGGCAGCCGGTAATGAGCCGATCAGCTCTCCGGCCGCCCTGGGGCCCTGTTCCAGGCCGTCCAGCGTCAGGTGGATTTCCACCGTTTCCGGCAGGACCGGACCGGCAAAGCCGACCATCTCGAGCGTCAGGTATTGCTCCAGCCGTTTCTTGGCCGCCTCGGCGGAGGTGTCGATCAATTGCACCACCGAATCGCGCTTCAGTGAGGATGTGGGGTAGCCGGAGAAAACGTCGAACGGATCAAGACGCGCCGGCCAGCCATGGCTGGCCGAACCGGGCCGGGCAGTGCGTCGAAGATCTGCCAGCTCCTGCCAGAGTTCCTCGTATTGTGTCAGCACGACGCTCCAGTCGAACAATTCGCGAGCGCGTTGTCTGCCCTGTTCGCCCATCCTGAGCCGCATTTCCGGTGACCCGAGCAGGGCGGCGAACGCTTCGGTTGCCGCCTCGATATCGACGGCTGTGAAGGATGAGGAGTAGGCGAGATACCAGTCGTAGGAGTCGATCTCCAATGCGTGCCTGCGCGCCAGATCCTCTCCGAACCCGACGGCAGCCGACACCGTGGGGATGCGGAACCCGTCGACACGATCGCGTACCGTATCCCGGTAGCCGTCCCAGTCGCTGACCACAACCGGTAGGCCAGCGGCCATGGCTTCGACCGGCACAATGCCGAAGGTCTCCTGGATGTTGTCTACCAGGCTGCTGACGATATCCGCGCAGGCCCATGCCTTTCGACGGTCGGCAGCGATGCGCCCGTCCAATTCGATGGTCCTGATCTCCGGACAGGCCATTCGCCTGGCGTCGGCGAAGGCTCGTGCGACCCTGTCGGTGGCGTGCCAGCCACATTCGATCAACACCGTTTTCCGCCCTGCGGCTTCGCGGCGGCGCTGAGCGCGCTCCAGGGCCTGATACATGGCAAGCGGATGGGCTTTGGCGTGAAACGACAGACGTCCGGTGAAAAGCACCACGTCCTCGTCGTCTCCGATGTTCAATTGCGCTCGCGCCGCGGTCCGCTCATCGGCGGAATAATCGAACTCGTCGGCGTTGAGTCCCAGCGGTATCACCGGAAGTTTGGGAAGAGGGACGGTCTTTGCCCCGAAACGATCGGTCAGATATCTCGCCTGGGCTTCAAGGACGCTCGCCACGCTGTCACGCACCGCATGGCTGGTGCAGATGAGGGCGTCCCATGGAGCTGTCGGCGCGGTGACAAGGTCGACGATCGAATCCATCGCTCGGCCTGACGCAATCGTGTGGGTGATGCCGCAGAGGCTCCATGATCCGTCCCCGAAAAGGGATCTTCTCCAGGCATGTTTCGAGAAATTGGGGCCGGGGTTAAACAGCGTGCCCGGTTGCCGAAGCCGTGCGGCGGTTCCGGGATCGATGATGTGCGTGTTTCCGGTGCTGCCCAGCGAACGCGCCGTTTCGATGAAGGCCTCTCCATCGGAAGGCGATTCGACAAAAGCCCACAGATCACCGGCAGGGCGGCTTCGCACCAGGCCGCGCAAAAACGACTCGCCGGCGGCGTTGCGCCCCATGAGCTTCTTGCCGGATGTGGAGTAGGCCTCGGACTGGAAGTGGATCGCTGCCGTCACCGTTTTTGGCTCCGTAGAATTTGTTCTTCTCAAACGGCTTGCGGCAATCGTTCGCCCGAGCCAGTCTCCAAACCTATCAGACGATGACAGTCAACACATGGGGTGCCGCTCGTCGATCGTGTTGCAAGACGACGGCGCGTCCGATTTTCAATCCCTCGATGCCACGATGCTGGTACAATTGTCATTCAAACTGCCGATGCAGCGCGTTTTGGGGGCGTCGAAATGGGCAAGCTGTTGCGGGTTTGCGTGTGGGCACTTGCCGGCCTGTCGCTGGCGGTCATGCTGTATGTCGCTGCCGCGATGACCTACAGCCGCCTTTTCGCGAGCTACGAATACGAAATGGCGGGATGGCCGTCGAAATCGGAATTCGAGGATCCCATCGCCTGGCAAACGGACCACCCCCACCGCGTCCGAATCCTCGCCATCCAGGGCGGCGCGCTTTTTGGCCTTGCGGATCTCGAGGTCCTCAAGGCGCTGGAAGAGCGGTCCGGCAAACCGATCCATGAGATGTTCGATTTCTTCGCCGGTGCGTCGACCGGCGCAATCATCTCCACCCTATTGCTGCGCCCCGCCGGAAAATCCGGCAAGCCGATCACGGCGGCCGAAGCGATCGACGTCTACACGGATTTCGCCAGGCGCATTCTGGACGTACCGATCCATCACAAGGTTCTGACCGGCTACGGTTTCTTCGGGCCGGCGCTTCGCAATCGGGGGCGGATCGCCGTTGCCGACGAGATTTTCGGCGACGACCGGTTCAACCAGCTTTTGCGCCCGGCGATGTTCCCTTCCTTTTCCCAGTCGACCAGCAGTCTCAAGCTGTTTCGCAACTGGAACGACAAGGAAGCCAACCTCTACCTGAAATCGGTTCTGTCCGCGGTCACCAGCGTGCCGTCGATCTTCCCGGCGGTGATCCTGACCGGGGAGGGGGCCGACGAGGGCTTTTACGGGGACCCGGCGCTGATCCTCAACTCGCCGGGCGAAATGGCCTATGTGCATGCCCGATCGCATCTGCCGCATGCCCGTGAATTCGTGGTGGTATCGCTGGGCACGCAGCGAGATTTCTCGATTCCGGAAACCACCGGCGTCGGCGGCGGCATATTGCAGTGGTTCGTGCCGGTGTTCCGGATGATCTATCGCGGCGAACGAACGGTCAGCCTTGAGACTCTGGAGCGCCACGCCAGTTTCGATTCCAGCGTCGACCTGACAACGGTCAAGCTGGTGCCACGGATTCCGGCGCACTCGAGCAGCTTCGATCCGTCCGACGACAGCATCGATGCCATTCGCCAGTCCGGCCGTGACTTCGTTCGCGACAACGGCAAGCAACTGGACGAGCTGGTCTCTCGTCTGACCGGGGACCGGAAACAGGCGTCCGGCAGGTGACGATCGGCTGCTTCGCTACAGCCGGACGGGCAAGCTCTCCAGACAGCGCATATTGTAATTCTTGCCGTAGACGAGACGGTCGGTTGCCAGTTCGATCGAGGGCAGTTCGCCAAGCAGCACTTCGAAGGCGATTTTCGCCTCGAGCCGGGCCAGCTGGATGCCTGCGCACAAATGCGGACCGGTGCCGAAGTCGAGTTGGCGGATGTTGGAGCGTGTCACGTCGAGCGTGTCCGGCCGGTCGAAGACCGTCGGATCGCGATTGGCGGCGGCAAGCACCGGTATCGCCATCTCCCCGGCTTTGATCACTCGATTGCCGAGCTCGATGTCCTGCGTCGCGATCCGGCCGAGAAACTGGATCGGTCCCTCGAGCCGCAGAAACTCCTCGATCGCCTCCGGTATCCGCTCCGGCGCGTCGCGCAGGATGGCAAGCTGGTCCGGCTGTTCGAGCAGCAACCCCAACCCGTTGGCCAGCAGGCAGGTTGTGGTTTCGTTGCCGGCGTTGAGCAGCAGGACGCAATTGGCGATCAACTCGTCCATATCCAGTTTGTCGCCCTCGTAGGCGGCGATGGCCATCGAACTGAGCAGGTCGGAGCCGGGGTCTTTGCGCGCCGCCTCCACCTTGTCGACGAGATAGGCGCGGAACGCCTCGATCTGCGCGCCGCAATAGTCAAGCTGCTCGTCGGAAAGATGAACGTAGAAGTTCAGAGCGACGGTCGAGTACGCATCGCACCAGGTCTTGATCTGCTCGCGCTCCTCGCTGGGAATGCCGACGATCTCCGAAATGACGAGGATCGGAAGGGGAGCGGCAAACTCCGAAACGAATTCCATCCGGCCGCGTTCGATTCCGGGGGCCAGCAGTGTACGGCAGAGATGCTGAATTTTGCTCGAATAGGTCTCGACGGCGGTGCGCGTGAAGGCGCTGTGAACTTGGTCGCGCAAGCGTTTGTGCTGCGGATCGTCCGTCTGCAGCATGATCCGCGACAGCAGGTCGAAGACGTGCTGATGCCGATCGGCATAGCGGTTGCGGGCAAGGGTCACCCGATCCGATGAGAAGCGCCGATCCTTCATCAGCTTGCTGACGTCGTCGTATCGGGTGACGATCCACGCGTTCAGCCGATCGTCCCAATGCACCGGATCGGTGTTCTGAAGGCGATGATAGACCGGAAACGGGTTTTGCAGCATGTCCGGGCCGAAGAGCATTTCGCTGATTGCTGCTTGTGCCATGTCGGTTCCTCGCGGACGGTCTGTGGAGGGTTCCCGTCGGTTATAGGGCGGTTGTGTCGAAAGAGCGACGCCGGGCCTCAGCAGAGCGTCACTTCCGCCATCCCGATTGGAGAAAGCCGATCCGGGGCTCGGTCAGGCTGGTCACGACCAGCCGGCCATCGGGGCTCTCCACCGCCCCGGTTGTCAGCGCGTAAGCGCCGTCCGGGCCCTGCAGCGTCTCCAGAACTGTGCCGTCGCCGTCGATACGCAGCACAAAGCCGTAGCGTTGCGCCTTCGGTCGGAGCGCTGCCGGAAGCCGCTGAACCAGCTTGCGGACGAACGGCTTGTCGGAGAGGGCGTCGACCGGATCCGATCGCGGGCTCACCAGGCCGAGCCAATAGGTCCCGTCTTCGCCGCGATTGAGATTGTCGGGAAACCCGGGAAGGTTGGCGATGATCGTCTCCGTTTCGCCTGCCCGGTCGCCGGTCAGCCAGTGCTTGAGCACGGAATAGGTGCCGGTCTCGGCAATCAGCAGAAAGCTCTCGTCCTCGGAAAGCGCTACGCCATTGGCGAAGCTGAGGCCATTGGCCACGGTTTCGGTTCGCCCGCTGGAGGGATCGTACCTCAGAATGCGGCCGTTCGGTCCGTGCTCCATGAGATCGAGCAGCGAGGCCTCATACGTCCCGCCATAGGCCCGAGCGCCGAATTTGGTCGAGGCATCGGAAAAGTAGACGGTGCCGCTGTCCGTGATGTCGAGATCATCCGCGTAGAGGATCGGCGAGCCGTCGACGGTACGGTCTGCCAGGACCGCGACCTTGCCGTTGGATTCGATAGCCAGGAGTCCGCGGTATGCATCGGCAACGTAAAGCCGGCCGTCGCGGCCAAGCTCGACGCCGAGCGGCCGTCCTCCGGTCACTGCAAAGGTCCGCACGGCTTTGCTTGCCGGATCGATCTGGAGAATCGAGCCGCCGTGGACAGCGACGAGGATGGTGCCGTCCGATGCGATTGCCGCATCTTCCGGACCGGAGTGACCCGGCAACGCAACGAAGTTCAGGGCGTCGAGCCGGTTGTTGGGCTCATAGGCGCCGACATAGCCCTGATTTTTCGGAGCGTCCCAGGCGACCGGGTCGATCGCCACTGGCCAGAGCAACAGATAGGCTGCCGCGATCAGCAATAGCCCGGCGATTGTGCCGAAAAGTGTTTTCATCGGAAGGTCCTCACGGGGGCAATGAGAGACGAACGGTAGCGTTATCGGCCAATCGACCGATCGCCGCAATCCCGGGATGTGTCGCCGGTGCGGCAAAGCTGTGAATTGCAACCCGGATTGGCCACCGATGAGGCTTTGCGGCCTGCCGGCAAGACAATAGAGTGCGCTTCGTCGGAGCGGCTGTCGGCGGATGCACAGAGGGAGAGAGAGCAGATGCGGCATTTTCTGATGGCGATGGCGTGCGCGGCGGTTTCGCTGATCCTGGCGGGCCAGGCGCGGGCGGAGACGATCATCCGGGTGACCCTGCAATTGCCCGAAACCCACTCGCTCGGGCGCAACTGGAACGCCTTCAAAGAGATTATCGAACGCGAAAGCGACGGCGAACTGCGATTGCAGTTGCTTCCCTCGGCGCAGCTCTACCGAGACGAACAGGTTCCGGGGGCCGTCGGTTCCGGAGCGGTCGAGGCGGGATCTTCCTTTCTCGGCCGGTTTGCCGGTTCTGTTCCCGCCGTCGACGTGATCAGCCTGCCGTTCTTTTTCGATGACGAGGCTTCCGTGCGCGCCGCCATCGCGACCGGCTCTCCCATCCGCCAGATTCTCGATGCCGAAATCCTCAAGGAAACCGGCGCCCGGGTGCTCTGGTGGCAGGCGTTCGGGCGCAATGTCTATTTGAGCAAGCACGAAGCCCTGCGCCTTCCGGCCGACATCGAAGGCAAGAAGGTGCGCACCTATGGCAAGGTCCAGGGGTGGACGGTCGAGGCACTGGGCGGCACCCCGACGCTGATGTCCGGCTCGCGTCAACTCGTCGCCTATCGGCAGGGGGCGGTTGATGTCGGCATGACCGGCGCTTCGGCGGTGGAAAGCCGCAAGCTGTATGAGGTCATGGACCACATGACTCTGACCTTCGACAGCGTCATCGAGTTTGTCGCGGTCATCAACAACGACTTTTTCGAAGGCTTGTCGCCGGACAGCCAGCAAATCATCCTGGCTGCGGCAGCGGCGGTGGAGCAGCAACTGCGAGACGAAATCTATGCCCAGGAGGCGGCAGCCGTCGAGGCGGTTCGGGGCGAGATGAAGGTCGTGGAACTCACCGCGGAGGAGCGCGCCGCCTGGCGCGACGCAACGAGCTCCGTCGTCGACCGGTTCGTTGCGCAAGGCGGACCGAACGCCAGGGCGGTGGTCGAGGCGGGCCTCGCGGCGCGGGGCCGGTAACCGGATGACCTAACTCCGGCGCGCTGTCGAAGCCGTATTCGAATGGGCCGGCCGGCCGCGCGTTTCTCCTGTTTTTCGCCTGAGATTGTCCTGCCGAACAGATTTGCGGCATGATCAGGAGGTTCGCGCGTATCGCCGGCGCGTCAATCCGCGGCAAAACACATGAACAGACCGGCGCCGCCGGTTCGGGCCAACGCCTCGGGACTGCAGCCGCGCGAGCCGTGTGCAGAGTTCCAGGAGGTGTTGCCGCCACCATGACGATCATGGTGGCCGACCTGGGCGCTGCCCTGGTCGTTGCTGGTCCAGTTGCTGCAGGTGTGATCCTTGTCGTCCGGGAAGTAGGCCGTGCCGTCGGCCATGGTTCCCGTCAGGATATCATGCTCGTTGGGGCGGTCGCCGCGTCCCTTGACCGGATTGCCGTTCTCGTCAAGCGCCGTTCGCTTGACGATGTTGGGATTGAGGTGAAGCTGGTCGACATCGACGGCGATCAGTTCGCCGCGCGCATTGTACCAGGGGCCGGATCCTATGCGGTCGCGGGCCGAGACGCCGCGTTTGCCATCCTCTTCGGTGCTCAGATAGGCGCGCCAGGTGCGCCCGGTCGTTCCGGCGGCGACAGCCAGCTGTTCGCAATAGGCATCGGCGCCTTCCAGCCCGCCGAGATTGCCGCCGTCGCCGGGACCGACGCTGGTTATGAAAAAACCCATTTCGGGCTCGGCAGCAGCAAGTTGCAGCGGCAACAGTGTAAGCGCGGAAGCAAGAATCGCAGTTCTGAGCATTGCAGGTTCTCCAGGGGCAATAGAGATCGAAGGTCGGGACATCCGCCCGGTCGCGGCGATTATGAGGTCCATCCCCGCGTGATCAACTGATGCAGCTCGGCAATTCTTCGATGGTCAATGATAACCGTGACTGGTCCGGTTCGCCTGGAGTTTCTTCGCAATTGCAAAGGGTTACGGATGCGATCCGTCCATGTTGCATCAATGGGCGGCACGCTGGCGAACTGGCCGATGCCGTGGAGGGAAGGACCTTGCGGTCAATCGCCGGCGTCAGCGATGCTTTTCCCGAACAGGTATTCGGCATTGCGGAAGGCAATCAGTTCGGCAATATCCCGCGGCAGCCGCGCCAGCCAACGCCGGTTGGCGGCGATGATGTCGCCGTAGCTTTGCCATTTGCTGCTGACGCCTGTATCGGTGCCGATCATCAGCCGCTGCGAGTGCCGGTGCAGGACCGGCTCCCAGCTTTCCCAGTTTTCGAGAATTTCCACTTCCCGCAACGATGTGTCGGCGTAGAGAGCGGGATATCGTGTCAGCATGGCGTCGAGCCGCTCAGGCGGGATCGGGTTGCCGGCATGCGCCCAGATCAACTTGATGGACGGCTCGATGGAGTAGAGGAATTCGACTACCAACGGGCCGGAATGCAGGTGGATGTGCATGTCCCAGGCAACGGCGACCTCGGCAATCTGGCGCAGGGCCGTTCGCTCTCTGGGCCCGAGATTGTGCACATGGATTTCGCCGACAACCTCGAACGAAGAGTGATCGCGGTGCATTGCCAGAAAGTCGACAACGCTGAAATCGTCAACCGGCGTTTCCAATTCCGGTTGCCAGGGGCGCGGCTGCATTTCGCGCACGAACCGGGACGGGGCGAAATCATAGAGCTCGAGCGTACCCTGATCCGTCGTCGAGGAGACGAGGGCCACCGCCACGCCGCTGGCGTTCATCGCTTCGATCACACCCGCGGGCGTGTTGGTTCCCCATGGTGGCGCACTGTAGTGCATCTGCGCGTCGAATATCGGTATGTCTGCGATCGCGTCGCCGATCGGCAACGCTGCATCGCTGGCTGGGGCTTGAAAACAGGGAAGGGTAACGAATATCGCGACCCCGGTGAGACGTTTCGCGGATTGGGCGAAACCGGTCAGCGCGGCGTACATGTCGCAACTTCCCGTCAGTTGCGATCGATCGGCATGGGCCGACCATCAATCCCTGTTTCGGACGCGCCTGATTGAAATGCCCCACCCATGTCTCAGAATTCCTCCCACCGGATTGATCCCGCTCTATTGAGATAAGGTGACGAGTCGACGGCCATTCAACGCTCAAAGGCGACCGATTTCTTGAATGGCGCGACTACGATCAAAAGGCGCCGATTTTTCTCCTTGATTTCATGGTTTTAGGGTAGTGTGTCATTCGTGCGGCGCGGTTGGACGGTTCGGGACGCAAGAAATGAAACGCGACGAGATGGTCTACCTGGTGGCGGCGGGAGCCCTCGCGGCGGGTCTCGTCGCTGCCACGAATCCGGACCGGTTCGGTTGGGATCGAGGGTTTCTCTACCTGTACTGGCTCAGCCGGATCGCGATCGAGGGCGGCCTCTTCGTTGCATTCCGGAGTCTGCTGGAAACCGCCGGCCGCTTTCAGCAAAGGCCGGAATTGCTGATTGCACTGGCCTTCCTGCTGAGCCTGATTCCGTTCGTGCTGGCCACGACGGCCTTCGACATCATCCTCGGCTTTCCCGAACTGGGACTGGAGCGTGCCCTGGCCGGCGGCCCCTCCGTTGTCCAGGCCTTCCTGCTGGAAATCGTCTATCTCGCCGACGATCACCTGTTTCTGTGCGTATTGCTGTCGCTGCCGCGACTGCTGAAACTTGTCGCCGACGACAAGACCTCCGAAGCGAGGCCGCGGCCCTCTCGGGAGCAGCCGCTGCTGCCGATGCTCGATCCGCCGCTGGACGGAAACGTCATCCGCCTCGAGGCCCAGGAACACTATGTGCTGATCGTGTCGACGCAAGAGCAGCGCCTGGTTCTTGGCCGGTTCTCGGATTTTGCCGCCACGCTCCCGGAGTCACTGGGCCTCAAGGTCCATCGCTCCCATTGGGTGGCCAATCGCGCCGCTGCCAAGGCCTACCAGGAGAACCGCAACATGAAACTGCGGCTCACCAACGGCGATGTCATTCCGGTGAGCCGCCGGTACCGCAAGACAGTTGCCGCCCTGCTGGGGTGAGAGGCCCCGCGATTACAGGAGAAGTTCGAATTCGGAACGACCGAGACTGTGGCCGTTGACCTGGACCTCGATCGCGTGGGTGCCGGGATAGTATGTTCGAGTGGTGATCGGCTTGAAGGCATGTTTCTTTTTCAGCTGCACCTCGGCGCGCGGCGGCAGGGTGAGCGTTTTCCATTTGAAAACTTTTGGCGAGGTGGAACCGTTCGCTCGTCGGTGGTGCACAATGTAGTCGACGACGAGATTCTGAGCATCGTCTGACTCGGAACGCAGGTCGGTGCTGATTGTGAGCGTCTGGCCGAAACGGATCAACTCGTCGCCAAGCTGAAGCGAGCCCATCGAGACCCGAGGTTCGCTGAAGCCGAGCGCTTCCAATGTCGCCGGGTGCCCCTGTTTGATCAGCGTCCTGCAGGCATGACGC
Source organism: Rhizobiaceae bacterium (assembly GCA_963921345.3). GTDB lineage: Bacteria > Pseudomonadota > Alphaproteobacteria > Rhizobiales > Rhizobiaceae > Hoeflea_A. The sequence continues at coordinate 575,034 of CAWUFE020000007.1, forward strand.
ACCAGGCGCTGCCGGTCGCGGTTCGGCTCGCCCGTCAGCCATTCGCCGGCGACGGATGCGACCAGGTCGGCGTGGTCCTTGGCAATATCGTTGAGATTGTTGGCCACCGACCTGCGCACATATTCCTCTCGATCGTCCTTCAGCGCTTCGAGAATGGGCAGCAGCGGCGAGGGGTCTTCGACGAACCCTTTGAGACGCATGCCCCAGGGCAGGCGCGGCCGCGTCCCCTCCGACGCCAGTCGGCGCACGTGATAGCTGGGATCTCGCGCCCAGGCCGCCACATGTTGCATCGCCCGCTGCGGGTCATGGGCAAGAAACGGCCGCACCGCGAATTCCGAGCTTGCCCGTTTGGTCATTTCCCGCAGGGCGTCCAAGCTGAAATCGAAATGCTGCAGACCGTGGCGCGCCACATAGTCGGCCATGGGCATGACCGCCCAGCCGCGGATGCCGCCTTCGTCCATCGATTGCCCTGACAGGTCGGCTCCGTCTTCCGGGTGCAGCGCGCTGACCAGCAGATTGGTCGCCTGTTTGAAATCGCCGGGAAGCGTCCGGTCGAGCGCGGCGAGGATATGGTCCGATCGCTGTTTGAGCTCCAACGCTTCCAATCCGCTCGTTGCCAAGGCGCAAAACCGTCCGGCGTCGAAGGTCTGGTCGCACTGCTGCAGGTGCGTCGCCATCTGCTCGATCATCGTCGGGTTGAAGAAATTCTTGAACGGCTCCGGCACTGCGGTCTCCTGTATCGGGCTGCTGCATTGTCGGCACTAGAACACAGGGCTCCTGACACCTTGCTGTCAGGAGCTGCGATGCGCATGTGCGAAAGACGGGATGTCTACTGGACGGCAACCGTCAGCGCCAGTTCGGCCATGGCTGTCAGCGAGGATTCGCGTTCGCTGGGTGAAATCTCCTCACCGGTCATTAGACAGTCGGACATGCCGCATACCGCCAGCGCCCGCGCGCCGAACCGCGCGGCGAGCGTGTAGAGTGTCGCCGCCTCCATCTCGACGCCGAGGACGCCGTGCTGCGCGAGGACCTTGTAGGTCTCGGCCGGATCGCCGGAATAGAAGGTGTCGGATGAGACGAGGCCGCCGACATGGTGTCGGATCATCTGGGACTCGGCGTATTTAACGGCCGCCCGGAGGAGATCGAAATCGGCAAACGGCGCGTATCGGAAGGGCGCGAAGGGAGCGTCGTTGATTGCGCTGTCGGTCGAGGCGGCGATGCCGAGTACGAGGTCGCGCACCTTGACGTCGGTCGACAGGCCGCCGCAGGTGCCGACGCGTATGAGCGTCTTGACGCCGTATACGTTGAGCAACTCATGCACATAGATTGCGGTGGATGGCTGCCCCATGCCGGTCGCCTGAACGCTGACCGGGCGGTCGTGCCAGTTGCCCGTGAAGCCGAGGCAGTTGCGAATGCCGTTCACCTGTCGCGCGTCTTCCAGGAAGGTCTCGGCGATCCATTTCGCCCGCAGCGGATCTCCGGGAAGAAGCACGGCTTCCGCGTAATCGCCTTGCTTTGCTTCCAGATGCGGTGTCATTGCGAGTCCCCCCTGTTTGTATGCATTGAATGGCGCGAGGCCTGTTCACCTCCGATGCGGCGCCGTTCGCCTGATTCATCGGTTCTTTGGCGCGATACCTCCGATGCTCTCTGTCACCCGGTCGGCAGCGCGGCGCACCAGGATCCCGTATTCGGTCAGCACGTCGTCGGGAATGCGCACCGTCGGTCCGGAAACCGAGATCCCGGCAATGGCTTCACCAAAGGAGTTGTAAACCGGCGCCGCGACGCAGCGCATGCCGAGGGTTCGTTCCTCATTGTCGATGGCCCAGCCGCGGCTGCGGGTCTCCTCCATTTCCCGTCGCAGCGACTGCGGATCGCAGATGGTGTTGTCTGTGTAGGCGATCAGCCCCTTGGTGCGCATCCAACGGTCGAGGCCCTGCGGATCGAGGTGCGCCAGCAGCGCCTTGCCAATGCCAGACGCATGCATGTGCGCCCGCGTCCCGGGCCGGTGAAAGGCGCGAATGGGCTCGTGGGTCTCGACCTGAGACACGAAGACCACGTCGCCATCATCGGCGATTGCCATATTGGCCGTCTCGCCAGTCTGCTCCATAAGGTCGCGCAGCATCGGCCGGCCGGCGTCGACGACCTTGATGCGGCGGGCAAATGAACCGCCGATGCGGAACGCCTCGACACCCACCGACCATTGTTGGGTGTCCTCGCGAAATTCCAGATAGCCGAAATTCTGCAAGGTGACGAGCAGGCGGTGTGCGGTGGAAGCAGGCATGCCGGCACGCTGCGAAAGTTCGGTGAGACTCAGGCTGTCGGCTTCGGCGACGATGCCCAGCAGCGTCAACGCCCGCTCCAGGGCGCGGACGTTGGTGGCCGTCCGGTTGGTCGGCCCGCCCCGTGGCCGGCCGCGGGGCCTCGAAGAGAATGGCTCGTTCATGGGACAGCCAGTATGAGGCTTTAAGTCATAACTGCAAGACTTAGAAAAAAATTTTGAAAATCCGAATGAAATATGGAAAACGGTTAAAATACATGTAGTTAGGAAAAAAAATCAGAAATGAAAAAATTTTTCGGAAAAATTGCAAATCGAGCCGTCGAGCGGCATTTTTGAACGCGCAAATGATTGAGGAAAGGCCATGAGCGATCAAAATCCGGTTTTCATCCCGGGGCCCACCAATATTCCGGAAAAACTGCGTCGCGCCGTCGACGTGCCGACGATCGACCACCGGTCCGAGCAGTTCGGCGACATGTTCAAGCCGCTGTTCCCGGGTTTGAAGTCGGTGCTCAAGACGCAGACCGGCGAAGTGGTGTTGTTTCCGGCCAGCGGCACCGGCGGCTGGGAAGCGGCCGTCACCAACACGCTGTCGCCCGGCGACACGGTTCTGGCCGCCCGTTACGGCATGTTCTCGCATCGCTGGATCGATCTCTGCCAGCGCCATGGCCTCAATGTCGATATCATCGAGGAGGAATGGGGCAACGGCGCACCGGCCGATCGCATAGAGGAAGCGCTGACCGCCGACGGCCAGCACCGCATCAAGGCGGTTCTCGTGACCCACAACGAGACGGCCACCGGCGTGCGCAGCGATATCGCCGCCGTCCGCGCGGCGCTCGACGCGGCCGGTCATCCGGCGCTGCTCTTCGTCGACGGCGTCAGCTCGATCGCATCGATGGATTTCCGCATGGACGAGTGGGGCGTCGACCTCGCCGTCACCGGATCGCAAAAGGGCTTCATGCTGCCGACCGGCGCAGCCATCGTCGGCGTCAGCCAGAAGGCGCTGAAGGCGATGGAAACCGCCACCTGTCCGCGTTGCTTCTTCGATTTTCGTGACATGATGGGCGCCAATGCCAAGGGCGGTTTTCCCTATACCCCGCCGCTCAACATCATCGCCGGCCTGAACGTTTCCCTGAACATGCTTCAGGAGGAGGGGCTGCCGAATGTCTTCGCCCGGCACCACCGGATTGCGGAAGGCATTCGGCGCGCCGCTTCGGCCTGGGGGCTGAAGCTGTGCGCGACCAGCCCGCGGCTTTACTCCGAAACCGTCACGGCGCTTTGCGTGCCGGCGGGCTTCGACAGCAGCCAGGTCGTCACCCACGCGGCCGACAAATACGGCGTCGCCTTCGGCGTCGGCCTCGGCAAGGTTGCCGGCAAGGTGTTCCGCATCGGCCATCTGGGCATGATGACCGACGTCATGGCACTGGCCGGTATCGCCACCGCCGAAATGGTCATGGCCGATCTGGACTATCCGATCGCCGTCGGGTCCGGCGTCGCCGCCGCGCAGGAATACTATCGCAGCACCGGCAACGCCACCAAGATGGGCGCACAGAAAGCTGCCTGAGGGAAACGACGCATGTATATTCCGACTTTCGACGACGTGAAGGCCGCCCATGAGCGTGTCAAGCCGTGGATCCACCGCACCCCGGTGCTGACAAGCAGCTATTTCAACGGGCGCACCGGAGCGGAACTGCTGTTCAAGTGCGAGAATTTCCAGAAGGCCGGAGCCTTCAAGGTCCGCGGCGCCTCCAATGCGGTGTTCGGGCTAAGCCGCGACAAGGCCAAATACGGCGTTGCCAGCCACTCGTCCGGCAATCACGCCCTGTCGCTTTCCTATGCGGCCGGCCAGCGCGGCATCAAGGCGACGGTCGTCATGCCGCGCACGGCCCCGGACGCCAAGAAGGATGCGGTGCGCGGCTACGGCGGCATCGTGCTGGAATGCGACCCGTCGACGGCGGCCCGCGAAGCCATGCTCAACGAAGTGATCGACGAGACCGGCGCCGATTTCGTACATCCCTACAACGACGACCGGGTAATTGCCGGGCAGGGCACATGCTCGCTGGAACTGCACGAGGATGCCGGTCCACTCGATGCCGTGGTAGCACCCATTGGCGGCGGCGGCATGATCTCGGGCACCTGCCTGACCATGTCGAATGTATCGCCGCAGACCAAGATCTACGCCGCCGAACCGGCCAATGCCGACGATGTTTACCGGTCGCTGCGCGAGGGGCGCATCATCGAGGACGACGCGCCGCAAACGATCGCCGATGGCCTCAAGGTGTCGATGCGCCCGCGCACCTGGCATTTCGTTTCCAACTACGTCGCAGACGTGCTGCTGGTCAGCGAGGAGGAGATCGCCGAAGCGATGTATCTCGTCTGGCAGCGCATGAAGATCGTCATCGAGCCGTCGAGCGCCGTGGCGATGGCCGCCATCCTGAAAAACCCCGAATTGTTTGCCGGAAAACGTGTCGGCGTCATCTTCACCGGTGGCAATGTCGACCTGACGAAACTGCCCTGGATGCAGGGCCTTGGCCTACCGAAAAACCCTGGAGAAAAGGCATGAACGATATGAGCAACGCACCTGTTGTCGGCCTCAACGTGCCGGCCGTCGTCGGCATGGACCTGGCCGATGTCGGCACACCCGCCCTGATCGTCGATCTCGACGCTTTCGAACGCAACGTCGCGCGCATGCGCGAGTTCACCCAGAAGATGGGCGTTCGTCACCGCGCCCACGCCAAGACCCACAAGTCGGCCGATATCGCGCTCTACCAGATCGAAGCCGGCGGCGCCTGCGGCGTCTGCTGCCAGAAGGTCTCGGAAGCCGAGGCGCTGGTCGCCGGCGGCGTCAAGGACGTGCTGGTCTCCAACCAGGTGGTCGACCCCAAGAAGATCGACCGGCTGGCCGCCATGGCCAAGAAGGCACGGGTGCTGGTCTGCGTAGACGACCTGGGCAATGTCGACGACCTGTCTGCGGCCGCCACCCGACACGGTGTCACCATCGAGTGCCTGGTCGAGATCGACTGCGGCGCTGGGCGCTGCGGCGTTCAGTGGGGCGAACCGGTCGTGGAGATCGCCAAGAAGATCGATAACGCACAGGGGCTGAAATTCTCAGGCATCCAGGCTTATCAGGGTGCTGCCCAGCACGTGCACGACTTCGAGGAGCGCCGCGGCAAGATCGACGCCGCCGTCAAGATGGTGGCCGATACCGTTGCGATGCTATCCGACGCCGGTCTGAACTGCGACATCATCGGCGGCGCCGGCACCGGCACCTACTACTTCGAAGGCGACAGCGGCATCTACAACGAGATGCAGTGCGGGTCCTACGTCTTCATGGACGCCGACTATCAGCGGGTGCTCGACCAGAAGGGCGATTTCATCCACGAGTTCGAGAACAGCCTGTTCATCTACACTTCGATCATGTCGAAGACGAAAACCGACAAGGCGATTTGCGATGCCGGGCTCAAGGCGCAGAGTGTCGATAGCGGCCTGCCGGTCATTTTTGGCCGCGACGATGTCGAATACATCAAGTGCTCCGACGAGCACGGGGTGATCGCCGATCCGGGCAACGTGCTGCGCCTGAACGAGAAGCTCAAACTTGTGCCCGGGCACTGCGATCCGACCTGCAACGTCTATGATTGGTATGTCGGCGTGCGCAACGGCAAGGTCGAAACGCTCTGGCCGGTCACCGCGCGCGGTATGTGTCTCTAACAACCACGGAAAAGGCCGGGGGCGCCCCGCGACGCGATCGTCCGCGCGCGGGGCAGGCCGCACACGTCAGGAAAAACGCATGTTCATTCTTTCTGAAAACGATGCCAGCAGGCTGATGACCGAAGAGGCCGGCTTTTCGGCGGTCGAGGCGGTGTTCGCCGCCATGGCGCGCGGCGATGCCTACAATTTCCCGGTGATCCGCGAGGCGATCGGCCACGCCGACGCGCTATACGGCTTCAAGTCCGGCTTCGATCGCGCCGGCCTGACGCTGGGTCTCAAGTCAGGCGGCTACTGGCCCGGCAACATGGCCAGGGGGCTTGCCAACCACCAGTCGACGGTTTTCCTGTTCGATCCCGACACCGGCCGGCCGACGGCCGTGGTCGGCGGCAACTACCTGACTGCCATTCGCACCGCCGCATCGAGCACCGTGTCAATCAAATATCTGGCGCGCGAAGACGCCGCCACGCTTGGCATCGTCGGCGCCGGGCACCAGTCGCACTTCCAGATCCGCGCGGCCGTCAAGCAGCGTCCGTTTGAGCGGGTCGTCGCCTGGAATTTGCATCCCGAGATGCTTGACAAGCTGGAAGTCACGGTGCGCGAACTCGGCCTCGATTTCGAGCGCATGGAGCGGCCGGAGCTGTGTGCCGCCGCCGATGTCATCATCACCATCACCTCCAGCCACGATCCGCTGTTGATGGCGGACTGGGTGCGCCCCGGTACGCACCTGGCCTGCATGGGCACCGACACCAAGGGCAAGAAGGAAGTCGATCCGCAACTGGTCGCAGCCGCCTCCGTCTTCACCGACGAGGTCGCTCAGTCGGTGACCATCGGCGAAACCCAGCATGCCGTCGGTGATGGGCTGCTCGGGGAAAACGCCATCACGCCGATCGGAGACGTGATCAATGGCGTCCATCAGGGTCGCCGTTCGACGGACGAAATCACCCTGTTCGACGGAACAGGTGTCGGTCTGCAGGATCTGGCGGTCGGCAAGGCTGTCGTGGCGCTTGCGAAAGAGCAGGGCGTCGGGCAGGACGTCGAGATTTAGGCTGGCGACTTTCCCCGTCCCCGTCACGTTTTGTTTCAATTGCATCAACCGCCATTAGGCCGGGTTTAAGACAGTGTGAGCTATCGGTTCAGACAAGGGGGCGCAGAGAGGCGCCAGTCATGTCGATCACAGCCGGACAGAAAGTCGAGAACGCCCGCCGTGGGGAGGACGATATCCGCGGTGCCAAGGACCGGTTCCTGGCGATGATGAGCCACGAAATCCGGACCCCACTCAACGGTCTGCTCGGCATCGTCGGCTTGCTGCAGGACGGTTCGCTCGACGAAGAGCAGCGGCACCTTTTGGAAATCGCTTCCCGCTCCGGCCAACAGCTCAACCGCGTCGTCAACGATATCCTCGACTTCGCTCGCCTCGACGCCGGCCCCGCGGTCTTGGAGCGGCGCAGCTATCGGATCCGCGATCTGATCGAGAATGTCGCAAGTCTCGTCAGGAGCGAAGCAACCGCAAAAGGGCTTTCCGTTCGCACCTCGGTAAACGATGGCGTGCCAGCCGTGCTGATGGGCGATCCGGAGCGCATCCGCCAGGTGCTTTTCAACCTCGCCAGGAACGCCGTCAAATTTACCGAATCCGGCCGAGTTGTCATCTCGGCCGAGCGAACCGTCGTGCGGCAGGAGCCTGCACTATCGTTCCGCGTCGAGGATACCGGCATCGGCATTCCAGAATCGCGCCAGCAAGCGCTGTTCGAACCATTCGCGACCGGCGATGCTAGCTACACCCGCGATGTCGACGGAACCGGATTGGGTCTGGCGATTGCAAAAGCTCTGGTTGATGCGATGCACGGATCGATCGCAGTGTGCAGCGAAGCTGGTCGCGGTGCGGCGTTCCGATTCGACTTGCCACTTGAGGAGAGCGTCGCCCCCGAATTCGCTCCCGAAAGCGGCGGGCAGATCAAGAGCGCAAAGCTGACAGGCCTGCACGCCTTGCTGGTGGACGACAATCCGATCAGCCAGATCGATGCGCTCGGCTGCCTCGAGACCCTCGGTTGCCGGATCGATGTGGCGGGCAGCGGGCGGGAGGCGCTCGAGGCGGCCTGGTCAAGGCCGTTCGATTTCATCCTCATGGATCTCGCCATGCCGCATCCGGACGGGCTGGCCGTCACCCGCGAAATTCGCGGTGGTTCCGGACACAATGCCGGAACACCCATCATCGGACTTTCACCCTACGCGCTGGAAACGGATCGACAATTGGCCGGCGCCGCCGGCATGAGCGACCTGATTGCCAAGCCGGTATCTGGGGCTGCTTTGGCGCAAACGGTCGCCCGGCATATCGATGTTGGCGAAGTGGATGACCGCGACGAGATCCGGGCTGCAGTGAATCTCGTGCGGCATTTCGACGGAACGGTCCTGCTTCCTGCGGTGGATGGCCAGGATGCGGACATGCGTCGGGAACTGCTGGCGCAATTCGGCAAAGACGTGGAGAGCCGCACCGCATTGCTCGTTCGCGCCTGCCGCAATCGCGACTGGGGTGCCGTGCAGACGGCGGGCTGCGCTCTGAAGAGTCTGGCCGGAGCGTTCGGAGCGACCAGTTTGCTTGAGAGGGCTACCGCGATCATCTCGGCCGGGCGCACCGAAGACGCATCGGGATTGCAGTCCGAAATCCGTGCTCTCGAGGTATTGGTCCCGCAAATTCTCGAAGTCCTCGGGGCCTGGGAGCAGGAGCTTTCTCAAAAGCCGACCTGACGAACCTCAAGTCGTTTGCCCCAGCAAGAGCGGCCGATGCCGCAGGAACTCAGCCGCCATGAAGTCGACGAAGGCGCGAACCCGCGCCGTGGTCCGCAGATCGTTGTGCAGCAAAAGCCAGATACTGCGGTCGGCAACGATTTCGGTGTTTGGCACACGCTGCAGTTCCGGCTCCGTGTCGCCGGCGAAACAAGGCAGGAAAGTCATGCCCATGCCGTCGCGTGCCATCTCTCGCTGCATGACGCCTTCGGGGGCAGAATGGCGAATGCTGGCTGCCGGAAACCGCGACTTGCGTGACCACTCGGGATGCGGATCGTCGTCGCCCCAACCGATCCATACCAGCCCCGTGCCGTCGCCGTCGAACAGGTCGCGGTGGGTGTCGATATAGGATCGCGAGGCGTAGATGCCCTTGGCATACTGGATGACCTTGCGGCCGACGACATCGTCGGTCACCGAATAGGCGACGCGGATCGATACGTCCGCCTCGTGCTTGGTGAGGTCCTGGAAGCTGTTGCTGATCTGGATGTCCAGGTCGATCTCCGGATAGGCCGTGGAAAATCGCGCCAGCAGCGGGGCGATGAACACATAGGCGAGGCTGGGCGGCAGGGTAATGCGGACGACACCCGATGGCCGGTTGTCCAGTCCGGAGAGCTTTCGCCGCGCCCCGACGACCTCGGCCTCCGCCCGCTCGGCGATCGGCAGCAATTCCTCGCCTGCCTGGGTCAGCACCAGACCGTCGACGGAACGCTCGAATAGGCGCACCGCATAGTCCGTTTCAAGATTGGCGAGGCGCCGCGCGATGGTGGCGTGATTAACCTGCAGCGATGCAGCGGCGGCGCGCAGCGAGCCGTGTCGGGCAATGGCCAGAAAATAGGGCAAGTCGCCCCAATCTGCGGGTTTTGCTCGCGTATTGGCGGCCGGCCGCTCCGTCATTCCTTGCCCTCCCGCAATGCTCCGTGGATCGTTTTCGATCCCGCGTGGCGCGATCTTGATCATTCTCAAGCATTTTTCAGCCACCTACCTATGTGGGATCGAGAAGAGGAGACGACAATGGCCACAATCTCAGTTGAGAAAATCGTTCAGGCGCCGGTGAGCGAGGTCTGGGCAACCTGGGACGACTTTGGCGGAATCTACCGCTTCAATCCCAATCTGAGCGGTTCGCATCTGCTGGAGGGCAGCGCGCCTACCGGACTCGGTGCCACGCGGCAGTGTGACCTGATCGACGGCAAGAACTATATCCAGGAGCGTGTCATCGACTACGTGCCCAACAAACGCATGGTCCTCGATGTCTTCAACGGCACTGTTCCGGTGAAGAACGCCCGTGCGGAAATCGAACTGCGTCCGGTGGACGACAACAGTACGGCCGTCAGCATGACCATGCATTTCGAACCGAAAATGGGTGTCCTGGGCAAACTCATGCTGCCGCTGATGAAGCCGCAGTTCCGCAAACTTCTGACGAAGCTGCTGGAGGGCAACGCCGCCTATGTCGAAAAGGCCCGACCGATGGCAGCTTAATACGGGCAGCAAAGCGGGCCGGTCTTTCCATCGGGGCCGGCTTCGCGCTAGAACCGGGTCGATGGCACAATCGATCCGGCTAAAGGGGGTGACGGTGATGGAGGGGGTGATCCGCAACCCGGGCAATCCGCACCACTATATGCAGCTCGACGTACTCGATCAGAAGGTCCGCATTTTGTTCGAAGGGGAGGAAGTCGCGGTCACCGACCGGGCGATGCGTCTGCTTGAGGTCGGGCGGCGGCTCTATGCGCCGCAATACTACATCCCGGTCGAGGATATCTTCGCCAAGCTGGTGCAGACGGACAAGGCCACCCATTGTCCGCTGAAAGGGCAGGCGGCCTATTTCGACCTGCACGGCGAGACCGGAGTGCGGGCAGGCGAGATCGCCTGGTCCTATCCGACGCCGTTCGATTTCGCAGCACCGCTGGCCGGCCACATCGCCTTCGATGCGAAACGCGTTGCCACTTGCGTTGAAGCAGCGGTCCGGTAAGACGATTTGCGGAAACAACAGCGACAGGCCGAGGGACGCCATGCAGGATTTTGAAGCGATCTACAGCATAGCAGCCGGTCGCAAGGGAGGGGTCGAAGCGTTCGAGGAAACGCTGCCGACCCCGAAGGAACCCGACGTTCTGGCGGCGATCCCCGATGATCGCTGGCTCTCGACCATGAGCAAGTGCATCTTCCAGGCAGGCTTCAACTGGAAGGTCGTGGAGAACAAATGGTCTGATTTCGAGGAGGTTTTTCACGGTTTCGACATCGGCCGCGCCGGTTTCCTGACCGACGAGGATATCGGCGAACTGGCCAGCAATCCGCGCATCATCCGCCATGGCAAGAAGATCGCCTCGATCCGCGAGAATGCACAGTTCCTCGGTGCGCTCGCCCGTGAACACGGTTCCGCCGCCAAGGTTTTCGCCGAATGGCCGGCCGAAGACTATATCGGGCTGCTGGAGCTGTTGAAAAAGCGAGCGTCGCGCCTCGGCGGAAACACGGCCCAGTATTTTCTCCGGTTCATGGGCGTCGACAGCTTCGTTCTCTCCCGCGACGTGGTCGCGGCTTTGATCCGCGAGGGAATAGTCGACAAGAATCCGAGCTCCAAACGCGATCAGCAGAAGGTGCAGGAGGCATTCAATGCCTGGCGGGCCGAGTCGGGCCGTCCTCTCGGCCACATCAGCCGGGTGCTGGCCTGCTCCGTCGGCGATTAGCGGCGGTCAGAATTCTCGCCGAGCAACCGATCGATCGTGGCGCGGAAGACAGCCGCGCCAGAGCCGATGAGTTCGTCGGGGAAATCGTAGTCGGGATTGTGCAGGGCCGGGTGATCGGTGCCGGCGCCAAGGAAGAACATGGCTGAGCGGGCCTGCGCGCCAAAGGCGCCGAAGTCCTCCGAAAATCGCATCGGTTCCGGCAGGTCCTCGACCCGCAAACCACACTGTATTGCCGCCGCGCGGTAGTGCTCGATCAGCCCGGCATCGTTGCTGCAGGCATCGAAGATATCGTCATAGTCGAACGCGCATCCGAGGTCGTGTGCCTGTGCCGCATCGCGGGTGATGGCTTCGGCGTCTGCGACCAGTTCAGCCATGCGCTCGTCGGTCACGGTTCGCAGAGTGGCCCAAACCTCGGCCTGGCCCGGCGCCACTCCGAAAGCCCGTTCGCCGAGCGTGGCGTGGACAACGGTTGCCAGCAAAAAATTCTCGTCCAATGCGCCGGGCCGCGACAGGCCGTCCAGCCCCTCGATCGTCGACGCCAACGCCAAAGCCGGAGACAGGCCGGTTTCGGGCATGGACGCATGCGCCGTCTTGCCGGCAAAGCGGATTCGCATCCCGCGGGAGGCGCAGTTGGCGTGCCCCGGCTTCAACAGCACCTGGTGCAGCGGAAAGCCGGGAAGGTTGTGCAGCGACAAGGCAAAGTCGACGACGAGCTCGCCGAAACGGGGATCCGCAAGAACCGCTCGGGCGCCCTTGCCGGTCTCCTCCGCCGGCTGGAAGAGCAGCACGACGCGACCGCAGGTCGGCGGAGTCTGGCGAAGTGTCGCACCGAGCGCGAGCAGTATGGCCATGTGACCGTCGTGACCGCAGAGGTGTCCCTTGCCGAGGGTTTGCGAGCGGTGGGGATGATGACCGATCTCCTCGATCGGCAAGCCGTCCAGCTCACAACGAACCATCACCGTCGGGCCGGCCTGACGCCCCGGAAAAACGGCTGCAACGCCCGTGCCGCCAAGACCTTCGACAATCGTCTCCGGGTTCAGTCGAGTGAGATGCGAAGCGATCGACGCGGCGGTTGCGGTTTCCTCGCCGGAGAGTTCCGGCCGGGTGTGCAGTTCGCGCCTGACACGCTGCGCCTCTTCGATGATCGTATCGGACGGAAACTGGCTCAATGGGGACCTCACTTCGCGCGGATGGCACGGATACCCCACCTGTGCGGTCGGCAGCAAGTCCGGACGCGAGCCTCATGGAGGCCTTGTCGCCGGTCAGGCGCTCAATCCGACGTTAGAATTCCGACCAATCATCCTTGCCGCCGGAGCCGGCCTTGCGGGTAAAGGCGCCCCTGACCTTTGTGACGAGCCGGCGGGCGGGCGAGGGCGACGGGGATTCCCCGTCGGCAGCAGCCGGCCGCGGCGCGTCGTTGGCCAGGCGGAACTGGCCGACATTGCGGGTGAGATTGTCGCTCTCTTGAGCCAGCATCTGGCTGACCGCGTTGGTTTCCTCGACCATCGCCGCGTTCTGATGCGTGGTCTGGTCCATCTGACCGACGGCGGCGTTGATCCCCTGGATGCCGGTCGCCTGTTCGCGTGCGCCCGTTGCGATGGCGTTGACGTGTTCGTTGATGCGCACCACCGCTTCGCCGATCTGCGACAGCGCGGTGCCGGCGGCGGTGACCAGCTCGACTCCGGATTTTACCTCTTCGCCGGATTTGGTGATCAGCGCCTTGATGTCCTTGGCGGCGGTCGCCGAGCGCTGGGCCAACTCGCGCACCTCCTGGGCCACCACGGCGAAGCCCTTGCCGGCCTCGCCGGCCCGGGCGGCTTCGACACCGGCGTTCAACGCCAGCAGGTTGGTCTGGAAGGCGATCTCGTCGATGACATTGATGATGTCGGATATTTCACCGGAGGCCGTCTCGATGCGTTCCATGGCCTGCATCGCATCGGAAACCACCACGCCCGACTGCTCGGCACTTTCCTTGGTTTCGGCCACCATTCGGCGGGCGTCTTCGGCCCTTTCGCTTGCGGTGTTGACCGTGACCGTGATCTCCTCGAGAGCCGCCGAGGTTTCCTCCAGCGAAGCTGCCTGTTGCTCGGTTCGGCGCGACAGGTCATCGGCCGCTGTACGGACCTGATTGGCATGTCCCTGAAGCGAGGCCGTGCTGTCGCGAACGTCGGACAGGGAGCGGCTCAGCGTGCGGGTGGTGTGGTTGTAGTTTTCGCGCAGACTTTCAAGGTCGTCCTTGAACGGCATATCGATGGTGATCGAGACATCGCCCTGGGCCAGCCGCTCGAGTCCGGCCGCCAGAGCGTCGACCGCCTGCCGCGTCAGCTCCTGCTCCTCAAGTCCCTGGCGCTCGCGGTCGGCACGTTCTTTTTCGGACAGCAACCGGTTGTTCTCGGTTTCTTCCTCCAGACGGGCCTTTTCGATGGCGGCATCGCGGAACACCGCGACGGACTGGGCCATGCCGCCAATCTCGTCGCGCCTGTCGGTATCGAGTTCGACGGTGGTATTGCCGTCGGCGAGCTCATGCATGCTCTGCGCCAGATCGTTGATCGGACGGGAAATGGTGCGGGAAAACCAGATCGCGACGGCAAGGCAAAGAAGCGATACACAACCGGCGAGGGCCAGCATCACCAGTTCCATGCGCACCAGCCCGGCGAAGGCTTCCGTTTCGTCGACCAGCGTGGCGACGATCAGGTCCTGGCCATCGACGTCGACGCGTGTGATCGCGGCACGCGCTTCGAGGCCGCGATAGCCTTCGATCACGCCGATCTCAGTTTGATCGTTGCGCGCATTGGCGATCAGCGGCGAGCCGAGCTGCACGGCAAATCCGTCATCGCCCTCGGTCAGTTCGGCATCGACAACCAGATATCCTTGCGAGTTGAGCAAAAGGGTTTCGCCGTTCTTGCCCAGGCCCTCGCGACCGTTGATCACCGCGGCAATCTCGGTGGACGGAAGACGCAGGATCAACGCGCCCAGGCGGGTATCGCCCTTGAAGACCGGCTTCGAAACGAAGGCGGCGGAGCCGCCGGCAAAGGGTGCGTATGGTTCGATCTCCACGAAAGAGGCGGCGCTCTCCGGATCAGCGTTGCCGGCCGCCTCGAACGCCCTGGCCAGGCCGGTATCCTTTAACGGACCGTCCATCAGATTGGCGGCAAAATCGGTGTCCTTTGCAACGGAATAGATGATATTGCCGGCTGCATCGACCAGCAGAACGTCGTCGAAGCCGCCACCATCGATCAGGCCTGCGAAGTACCCGTGATAGTGAGCGTGCGAGCTGTCGAACCCATCCACTTCGGGATTGGCAAGCAGATGGCGCTTCCCGGCCGGGTGCGGGTTTTTCTCGATATAGCGCTTTTGCAGAATGCCGGCGCGGTCGCCGTCGATCAGCTCGTATTCGAAGCCGATGAACTCCAGCGCCTCGACGGTTGTCTTGCTCTCGGCGATCGCCTTGGCGTCGTTGCCGGCATTGCTGAAAAACTGCTCAAGCCCGCCCTTCTTGTCGGTCACCAGGGCAGTCAGCTTGTCATCGACCTGGGCAATGTTCGTCTGCCGCGCGACATAGATGCCGCCAGCGCTGGTGGCGGCGACGGCAAGCAGTGTCATGAGCACGGCGGCGAGCGGTAATTTGCGTGAGATTTGCATCGTAAAGCCCTGAAATAGGTAAGCTTTCTGCCTGAACAGGCAGAGTTCGCCCATGCCGAAAGGCGGGTGTCGATGCATCATGCAAACACGGGAAGGAACGGCGGTTTTGTGCCACGCGGCTCCGGTTCCCGAGCCCCGGGACAACTTAGGCTTGCCCCGTTAAGAGAAATTTAAACCGGCAATGCAGGACGCGCAGGAATGGTCAAAGATTGACCCACGCCGCGTTCTTTTTCGATGACTTCACGCAGGCGTCTACGAAGCGCAGGCCGAGCACGCCGTCATGAACCGTTGGATAGACGACATCCTTGGGCACCTTGCCGTTCTTCTTGCGCAGCGAACGAATGGCGGTTGCTGCTTCTGCATAGATGTTGGCGAAACCTTCCAGGTAACCCTCCGGATGACCGGGAGGAACCCGCGTCATCCGCTGGGAAGCCGGTCCGGCGCCTGCGCCACCGCGGGTCAGAAGCTGCTTCGGCTTGCCGAAGGGCGTGTACCACAACTGGTTGGGGTTCTCCTGGTGCCACTCGAGGCCGCCATCGGTGCCGTAGATACGCAGCTTCAACCCGTTTTCGTTGCCCGGAGCGACCTGGCTCGACCACAAGATACCCTTGGCCGGCTTTTCCTTGCCGACCGGTTTGAAGCGCAGCAGCACATGAGCGTTGTCGTCCAGTTTGCGGCCCTCGACAAAGGAATCGAGATCCGCCGCCAGGCACTGGGTTTCCAGGCCGCTGACGAAGCTCGCCAGGTTCCAGGCATGGGTGCCGATATCCCCGATGCAGCCGCCGGCGCCCGACTGTTTGGGATCGGTGCGCCAGACCGCCTGCTTGTTGCCGGTCGTTTCCGCTGCCTCGGTCAACCAGTCCTGGGCGTATTCGGCCTGAACAAGACGGATGGTGCCGAGCTTTCCTTTCGCCACCATGTCCCGGGCCTGTCGGATCATGGGGTAGCCGGTGTAATTGTGGGTGAGCACGAAGAGCCGGTCGCTGTTTTGCGCCAGCGCTGCGAGTTTTTTTGCGTCGGCGAGCGTCGAGGTCAGCGGTTTGTCGCAGATGACGTGGATGCCGGCCCGGAGAAAAGCCCGTGCGACCGGAAAGTGCACATGATTCGGCGTGACGATGGCGACGGCTTCGATACCGTCGCCACGGGCAGCCTCCGCCTTGGCCATCTGCTGATAGGAGCTGTAGCTGCGGTCCGCCGCGAGGCCGAGTTCGGCGCCGGAAGCCCTTGCCCGGTCCGGGTCGGAGGAGAGGGCGCCCGCTACCAGGTCGTAATGGCCGTCCATTCGGGCCGCGATACGGTGGACGGCGCCGATAAACGCGCCCTGTCCGCCGCCGACCATACCCAGCCGGACCGGGGCTGTTCCGCTACCGGGTTTTGCCGCACTGACCATCTCGTCCTCCTACAATCCCATCATCTGACGGATCTGCGCCCGGTCGGTTTCGCCGCCGGCGAAATCGTCGAACGCCGTTTCGGTCACCCGGATGATGTGGTCGGCGATGAAGGGCGCACCTTCCGCCGCGCCCTGTTCCGGATGCTTCAGGCAGCACTCCCATTCCAGCACCGCCCAGCTGTCGTAGTCATATTGGGCAAGTTTGGAGAAGATCCCGGAAAAGTCGACCTGGCCGTCGCCGAGCGAGCGGAACCTGCCGGCACGCTTCGTCCAGCCCTGGTAGCCGGAATAGACACCCTGGCGCCCGTCGGGGTTGAACTCGGCGTCCTTGACGTGGAAGGCCGAAATCCGCTCGTGATAGATATCGATGAAGGCCAGATAGTCGAGTTGCTGCAGCAGGAAGTGCGACGGATCGTAGTTGATCGTGCAACGTGGGTGATCGCCGAGCGCCTCGAGGAACATCTCGAAGGTCGCGCCGTCGAACACATCCTCTCCGGGATGGATCTCGTATCCGACATCGACGCCGACTTCGTCATAGACATCGAGGATCGGCTTCCAACGCCTGGCCAGCTCCCCGAACGCTTCCTCGACAAGGCCGGCAGGCCGTTGCGGCCAGGGATAGAGATAGGGAAATGCCAGTGCCCCGGTGAAAGATACCGACGTGTCGAGGCCGAGATTGCGTGACGCACGCGCGGCGAACTTCATCTGCTGGACGGCCCATTCCTGCCGCGCTTGCGCATTGCCGTGCAACGGCTTCGGAGCGAAGGCGTCGAACTGGCTGTCATAGGCTGGATGCACGGCCACCAGCTGGCCCTGCAGATGCGTCGACAATTCGGTGATCGCCACGCCGGCTTCCGAACAGATGCCGGCGGCCTCGTCGCAATAGTCCTTCGATTGCGCAGCCTGTTCCAGGTCGAACAGCCGACTGTCGAACGTCGGAATCTGAACGCCCTTGTAGCCGAGCGAAGCGGCCCAGGCGGCGATAGACGCGAGCGAGTGGAAAGGCGCCTCGTCTCC
The DNA here is from genome assembly GCA_963921345.3 of Rhizobiaceae bacterium. Taxonomy (GTDB): domain Bacteria; phylum Pseudomonadota; class Alphaproteobacteria; order Rhizobiales; family Rhizobiaceae; genus Hoeflea_A. The sequence continues at coordinate 592,525 of CAWUFE020000007.1, forward strand.
GGCGAACTGCGCCAGGAAGATCGCCGGTCCCTTGATAGTGCTTGCCATGATCGGTTCCTTCAGCCGGTTCGCCGTTTCAGGCCATCAGCGACCGGGCGGCCTCGGCGTCGAGCGGAGCCGGACGGTCGCACTGGGTTTCGATCGTCTGGAACGATCCGGTCTCACCCGATTTGAGGATAGCGATCATGACGTCGACCACGTGCAGCGCCAGCTCCTGCGAACACCGATGCGGGCGATGGTCCGATATGGCCTGGGCCATATCGGACAGGCCCGCCGCACGATAATTGGCCAGTTCGGTGTCGCCATGGGTTTCGTTGGGAATGCCGAGAGGGTGCTCCCACGTCGGTGTCTCACGCGAGCCGTCCTTGCCGTGAACGATTTCAAAGTCGCCGCTGAAAAAGTTCGGATCCGGGATGAAGAGCGATCCGTCCGCTCCATAGAGTTCCATCGGAGCGTGGCCGTGGTCCCAGACGTCCCAGCTGGCGCCCAGGGTCACGGTCGCGCCGTTGTCGAACTCCAGCAGCGCATGGATGGTCGTCGGCGTCTCAACCTCGATGGTCTCGCCGCTTCGCGGCTCCGACGTGATGGTTCGAACCGGTGCGGGGACGGATGCCATCGCCGCCACCCGCCTCACCGGGCCGATCAATTGCACGAGGTTGGTGATGTAATAGGGACCGATGTCGAGAACCGGCCCGCCGCCCGGCTTGAAGAAGAAATCCGGATTGGGGTGCCAGTGCTCCATGCCGTGGCTCATTACGTGGCATGTGCCGCCCGTGACTTCGCCGACGGCGCCGCTGTCGATCAATCTGCGGGCAAGCTGGTGAGCTCCGCCGAGGAACGTATCGGGCGCCGATCCGATCCGCAGGTCCTTCGAGCGGGCGAGGGCGGCCAACTCCCGGCCCTCATCGACGGACAGAACAAAGGGTTTTTCCGAATAGACATGCTTTCCCGCGCCCAGGATCGTTTTCGAAACCTCGAAATGCGCCGCCGGAATCGTCAGGTTGACGACAATGTCGATGTCATCCGCCTGCAGCAGTCCATCGACGCTGTCGGCGCGGATGCCGAATTCCTCGGCGCGCGCTTTCGCAGCCGTCTCGTTGAGATCGGCGCAGGCACGAATTTCCATGCCGCGAAACAGCGGCGCGAGCTGCAGATAGGCGGCCGAGATGTTGCCGCATCCCATGATGCCAATGCCGAGATCGGCCATGTTCAGGCCTCCTGAAGGTTGGTGAGCGAGGCAAGCGAGCGGGCCGCGAAGCGATCGAAATCGCTCGGATTGTCGTGCTCCATGACGTACCATTTCGTCGCCGATTTGGCGGCGAGAGCCGCCATCAGCGCCGGCCAATCGACCGTGCCGTGACCGACGTCCGCCCAGCCATCCTCGTCCACGCATTCGCCGTCCGGCGCTATGTCCTTGACATGAACCGCAGTGATGCGGCTGCCGTAGCGATCGATCCATTCCATCGGATCGCCGCCGCCGCGGACGATCCATGCGATATCGGCTTCCCAGTCGATATCGGGAGCAGCTTCGAGGATGGTTTCCTGCGGAATGCTGCCGTCGGCTTCAGCGCGGAATTCGAAATCGTGATTGTGCCATCCGAAGCGGCGGCCGTCGGCTTGCATGCGGTTGTTGATGGCCGTGAGCCGTCCGGCGAAATCAGCCCAGCCCTGCCGATCCGTCGGCCGCTGGTCGGCATCCAGATAGGGGCAGAAAACCGAGCGCACGCCCAGCGTTTCGAAAACCGAGCGAGCGGTATCGAAATCGTTCTCGAGCATGTCGACAGACACATGCGCGGTCGGCATCGTAAGACCGTTTTCGTCCATCAGGCGACGAAACGCGGCGGCCTCGTCGAACACGCCGCCATATCCCTCCACCTCGGTATAGCCGAGGGCAGCGATCCGCTTGAGGATCGTATCCCAGGGCAGGAAATTGCGTGCGCTGTAAAGCTGAAATGAAAAATCCATGTCAGGTCCATTCAGAATGTTGAATGCCACCGCGAGGCGGCTGTTGCTACGTCAAAGTCTGTTTTCGGTCGAGGCATCGAACAGCGATGCGCTGACGGGGTCGAAGCCGATCTGAAGCTTCTCGCCGGCATTGACGGTGCTCTGTCCGTCCATCCGGAAGCGGAATTCCTGGTCCGCCAGCTGCGACCAGACGAGCGTGTCCGATCCCATCGGCTCCACGACCTCGACCTCGATTTCCGCGCTGAAGGGCTGGTTCGAGGCTTCGCCGCCGGTGACCACATGCTCGGGCCGGATGCCGAAATGGATCGAACGGCCGGTGCCGTTGGTCGATTTGTCGAAGGCGTAGCGCGACGCGTCGATCTGCATGCCGTTGGTTTCGAATGTGGGCTTCTCACCCATCGCCAGGTTGCCCTCGAGGAAGTTCATGCCGGGCGAGCCGATGAAACCGGCGACATATTTGTTGACCGGGTGATTGTAGATGGCATGCGGCGATGCGAGCTGCTGGATCTTGCCACCACGCATGATGGCGATGCGGTCGGCCAGAGTCAGCGCCTCGATCTGGTCGTGCGTGACGTAAATCATCGTGTTGCTGAGCCGCTGGTGCAGCCGCTTGATCTCGACCCGCAGCTCGGCTCGCAATTTGGCGTCGAGGTTGGACAGCGGCTCGTCGAACAGGAAGACGTCGACGTCACGCACCAGGGCACGGCCGATGGCGACACGCTGACGCTGGCCGCCGGAAAGCTCGGAGGGCTTGCGCCTCAGGAGCGGCTGGATCTGCAGGATTTCGGACGCCCGCGCCACGCGCTCGGCGATTTCCGCCCGCGGCACGCCGGCATTCTTCAGCCCGAAGGACAGGTTGCCCTCGACACTCATCTGCGGATAGAGCGCGTAGGACTGGAACACCATGCCGATGCCGCGGTCCTTCGGTTCCTTCCAGGTGACGTTGTTGCCCTTGATGAAGATCTGGCCGTCCGTGATGTCGAGCAGGCCGGCGATGCAGTTGAGCAGGGTCGACTTGCCGCAGCCCGAGGCGCCGAGCAACACCAGGAACTCGCCGTCCTGAATGTCCAGGTCGAGGTTTTCGAGGACCTTGACGTCGCCGAAGCTGAGCGCGAGCTGTTTGATTTCAATGCTATGCATGGTCCTAGCCTTTCACGGCACCGGCGGCGATGCCGCGGACGAACAGTTTGCCGGATACGAAGTAGATCAGCAGGGGAACGGCGCCGGTCAGGATCGTCGCCGCCATGTTGACGTTGTATTCCTTCACCCCTTGCGTCGAATTGACGATGTTGTTGAGCTGCACCGTCATCGGGAAGTTCTTGGTGCCGGCGAAGATGACACCGAACAGGAAGTCGTTCCAGATACCCGTCACCTGCAGGATGATGGCGACGACGAAGATCGGCGGCGACATCGGCACCAGGATTTTCAGGAAGATGCCCCAGAAGCCGGCGCCGTCGACGCGGGCCGCCTTGAACAATTCCTCCGGCAGAGACGCGAAGTAATTGCGGAACAGCAGCGTCAGAATGGGCATGCCGAAGATCGTGTGGATGAAGATGACGCCGGTCAGCGACCCGAAGATGCCAAGTTCGCGGGTGATGATCACCAGCGGATAGAGCATCACCTGATAGGGAATGAACGAACCGAAGATCAGGATGGTGAAGAACACCTCGGCGCCGCGGAAGCGCCAGAAGGAAAGGGCATAGCCGTTTACCGAGGCAATGGCTATCGAGATGATGACGCTGGGGATCATGATCTGGACGGAGTTCCAGAAACCGACCTTGAGGCCTTCGCAGTAGAGGCCGGTGCAGGCGGTGTCCCAGGCCTTGATCCAGGGCTCGAAGGTGACCTCGACCGGCGGCGAGAAGATGTTGCCCAGCCGGATTTCCGGCATGCCCTTTAGCGACGTCATGATCATCACGTAGAGCGGCAGGAGATAGTAGATCGCGGCGACGATCAGCACCGAGTAGATCATGATCCTCGTCGGATCCATGACGCGGCGGGGCCGGGGGCCGAAGGGTTCCATAGTCATGATCGTTTCCCTACCGCTTCTTCTTCTGACCGTATTCGAGATAGATCCACGGGATCAGGATGATCAGCACCGTGGTCAGCATGACGGTCGAGGCGGCCAGCGCCTGACCGATATTGCCGCGCGCGAACATGAAGTCGTAGACATATTTCGCCGGCACTTCCGAGGCGATGCCCGGGCCGCCGGCGGTGAGCGCCACGACGAGGTCGTAGAGCCGCACGATGCCGGAGGCGATGATCACCAGCGTGGTGATGAAGACGCCGCGCATCATCGGAATGACCACAAAGATGTAAGTCTTCCATTTGGGGATGCCGTCGACGCGCGCCGCCTTCCAGATTTCATCGTCGACACCGCGCAGGCCGGCGAGCATCAGCGCCATGACAAAACCGGTGCCTTGCCAGATACCGGCAATCAGCAGCGCATAGATGACCGTATCCCGGTGGGCGATCAGATCGAAAGTAAAGCTCTCCCAACCCAGGTCGCGGATCGCCTTCTGCAGCCCCAGCGTCGGATTGAGGATCCATTGCCAGACCAGGCCGGTGACGATGAAGGACAGCGCGAAGGGATAGAGATAGATCGTTCGAAAGGTGTTTTCGAAGCGGATCTTCTGATCCATGAAGGCCGCGAGGACGAAGCCGACGATCAGGGAGAAACACAGCGAGACGACGCCGTAGATGGCAATGTTCTCGACCGATTTGGTCCAGCGCGAGGTGTTGAACAGCCGCTCGTATTGCGCAAAGCCGACAAACTCGTTGACGGGCAGGGCGCGCGAAGCGGAAAAGGAATAGATCACTGTCCACAGCGAGCAGCCGACAAACACGACCAGCGTCGTGAAGATCATCGGTGTCGCCGCCACCTTGGCGTTCAAATTTTTGAACAGCGGGTTCGGTCTGGCGTCGTCCGCCATGGCAAAATCTCCCCGGGAGGCGGGGATCGATCGCGGGCGATCGATCCCCTGGCCCTTGCAGCGTTGCTAGGGATCAGTCGGCGTTCTCGACGATCTCGACGTAGCGCGCCTGGGCTTCTTCGACCGGCATGTCGGGGTCGTTGAAGAACTCTACCCAGAGGTCTTCGAACTGGCCCGTCGTGTCGGACGACCAGGACTGCTCGCCGCCCGGCAGGATGTTCTCCGGGTTTTCAAGGATCGCGAGGCCCTTCTTCATGCAGTCGTTGGCGGCCTCCAGATCGACGTCGCCGCGGATCGGCAGCGAGCCTTTCTTGAGGTTGAAGTCGACCTGGACCGGCTTGGAAACCAGCAGCGAAGCCAACTCCAGCTGTGCCGCGACCGTATCCGGGTCGTCATCGGCAGGCTTGGGGAAATAGAAGGCATCGCCGCCGGTGTCGAGCACCGGATAGACGCCGAGGCCGGGCAGGCAGTCGTAGTCCTTGCCGGCGACCTGTCCGGCGACGCTGAACTCGCCCTGTGCCCAGTCGCCCATGATCTGGGCGCCGGCCTTGCCGGTGATCACCATATTGGCGGCATCGTTCCAGGCGCGGCCGACATAACCGTCATCGACCATGTCCCGGGCCGCTGCAATGGCTTCGAACACCTTGCGCATTTCAGGTCCACCGGCCGCTTCGGCATTCTTGTCGACATTGATCTTGCGGAACAGGTCGACACCGCCGAGGGCGACCTGGAACACACCGGACATGCCGTTGATCTGCCACGGCTCACCGCCGACGGCGAGCGGGATGACGCCCTTTTCCTTGAGCGCCGGCGCCGCGGCGACAAATTCGCTCCAGTTCGTCGGGACAGCAAGACCGTTGTCTTCGAAGACGCCGCGGTTCAGCCACATCCACTGGAAGGAGTGAATGTTGACCGGAACGCAGTAGATCCGTCCCTCGTGCTTGCAGCTGTCGAGAAGCTTGGCCGGACGGATGATGTCGGCCCATCCTTCCTTCTCGGCGAGTTCCGTGAGGTCGGTCATCAGGCCGGCTTTGACGAGATCTTCGGCATCGCGCCCGGTATTGAGCTGGGTGGCACCCATCGGATCGCCGCCGGAGATGCGGCTGATGATGATGGGGCGGGCGTTGCCGCCGCCGGCGATGGCGCCGTCTACCCATTTGTGACCGGTCTTGTTGAAAGCATCGGCAAAGACAGCGACTGCGGCGGCTTCACCGCCCGATGTCCACCAATGGGTCACTTCCAGTTCGGCTGCGGAGGCGATGCTGATACCGCCGAGGATCGTCGTTGCCGCCAGCGCGGCCTTGAAACCGTTCATAATACTCCTCCCGTGGGGGCGCTTTCACTGCTCACGCCCGGATGCCGTCGAGGCATGTTGATCGATGCAATCGATTACAAGCGCATTCAAATTGGTTTGTAATCGATTACATTTGTAAGGATGATCGTTCCATCAGGAATTGTCAAGGTTAAATCGATTGAGAAGGGTGTTCCTGTGCAAACCGATGGAGGCCGGAGCCGGTAACCGATTGGCCCATCAGGGATTTTACGCCGCTTCGAAACTGCAGGTTATGTCGGCCGGGAGCGAGTGTTCAAGCACCAGCATGGCGTTCGGAATGTCGTTGCTGGCGGCACGCGCCTCGGCCTGCTGCCCGTCATGGCCGTGCTCGAGCCAGCGTCGCACGAGCCTTTCCCGCAAGGTCTCGGACGGAGCAGTGACGAAGACCGTGAGATCCAGAAACGGGGCCAGCCGGGTCCAGGGCGCCCGGTCGAGCAGCAGGTAATTTCCCTCGACAAGGATGATGGTGCAGCTTTCCGGCACCGTTTCCGCGGCTTCGCGAACTTTGTCGGCCTCGCGGTCGAAGACCGGGACGACGACCGAGGCGCCGCCTGCGTGCAGCGTTTCGACCAGCGCAACGAATCCGTCGGCGTCGAACGTTTCAGGCGCGCCCTTACGCTGCAGCAACCCGCGCTGCTGCAGGATCGCGTTGTCAAGATGAAACCCATCCATTGGAACAATTGCGGTCTCGTGTCCCGCGGCGTTCAAACGCGAATGAAGGCTCGACGAAAGCGTGGATTTTCCGGCGCCCGGCGGGCCGGCGATGCCGACCACGATGCGGCGTCGCCCGGCGATCGCCTCGACGATCGCGGCACCAACCGTGTCGATCGATTCTGCGATCATGCGGCTTCGGCAATCTCCGGTTCTTTCGCACCGGTCATATAGGCGACGGCGTCCGACATCGAGTGTTCCTTGGGGTCGATGACGCACAGCCGCCGGCCCAGGCGATGGACGTGGATGCGGTCCGCCACCTCGAAAACATGCGGCATGTTGTGGGAGATCAGAACGATGGGGATGCCGCGCGACTTGACGTCGAGGATCAGGTCGAGCACGCGCCGCGATTCCTTGACGCCGAGAGCCGCCGTCGGCTCATCCATGATGATGACCTTGGAGCCGAAGGCGGCCGCGCGCGCCACCGCTACCCCCTGGCGCTGACCGCCGGAAAGGGTTTCGACCGCCTGGCCGATGTTCTGGATCGTCAACAGTCCCAGTTCGCTCAACTTGTCGCGGGCGAATTTCTCCATGCCCGAACGGTCCAGCTTGCGGAAGTATTTGCCGAGCAGGCCGGGCTTGCGCCATTCGCGACCGAGAAACATGTTGTCGGCGATCGACAGGGCAGGGGAGAGGGCCAGATTCTGGTAGACCGTTTCGATGCCGGCCTGCTGTGCCGCCATCGGCGAATGGAACTGTACCCTTTCGCCTTCCAGCGCAATTTCGCCTTCGTCCGGAATCACTGCCCCGGAAATCGCTTTGATCATGGTGGACTTGCCGGCGCCGTTGTCGCCGATCACCGCCAGGATCTCGCCGGGGTAGAGGTCGAAATCGGCATGGTCGAGCGCGACCACGCGACCATAGCGCTTGACCAGATTGCGCGCGGTGAGGATGGGAGTGCTCATACCGATATCTTCCTGATCCATTGGTCGATGGCGACGGCCGAAATGATCAGCACGCCGATCAGCAGATAGGTCCATTGCGGGTCGGTGCCGATCATCCGCAGGCCGAGGGAGAAGACACCGACAATCAGCGCGCCGAAGAGCATGCCCAGGATCGAGCCGCGGCCGCCGAAGAGCGAGATGCCGCCGATCACGACTGCGGTGATCGATTCGATGTTGGCGAACTGCCCGGCAGTCGGCGAGACCGAACCGATCCGACCGATCAGCACCCAGCCGGCCAACGCGCAGATCAAACCGGCGCAGACATAAACCGAAATCAGCGTCCGCTTGACCTGCACGCCGGCAAGCTCCGCCGCATCAGGGTCGTCTCCGACGGCATAGACATGTCTGCCCCAGGCCGTGTGCTTGAGGATGTAATTGAGCACGAACACCAGGACGACCATGGTGATGACGCCCAGGGTGAACACGGCACCGCCTATCTTGAATTTCTCGCCGAACAACTGCAGCAGGGGCGCTGAAGCGGCGATGTCCTGACTGCGGATCGTCTCGTTGGCCGAATAGAGGAAATTCGAAGCGAGGATGATCTGCCACATGCCGAGCGTGACGATGAATGGTGGCAGCCGGACATAGGCGACAAGAGCGCCGTTGATGTAGCCGCACAGGCCACCCACGGCAAAACCGCACAGGATTGCCAGTTCCGGCGGCAGCCCGTAGCGAAATGTGAACTGGCCCATCACCACGGAGGACAGGACCATGATGGCACCGACCGAGAGGTCGATGCCGGCCGTCAGGATGACAAGCGTCTGCGCGGCGCCGACGAAGCCGACGATCGCCACCTGCTGAAGGATCAGCGACATGGCGAAGGGCGAGAAGAACTTGCTGCCGATGATCAGTCCAAACACGACGACGGACAGGATCAGCACGATCAGCGGAACAAGCGCCGGATTGGAATGCAGGACATGCTGGATGCGTTCCAGTCCGCTGCGGCTGGACTCGTCGAACGAGGCGACCTCTGTCGCACTGTCGGAGAGGACCTTTTCGAAATCCTGTCCCGCCTGATTGCTGGTATCTGCCATAGCTGAAGTCCTCACGGCGCCGGTGTCGGCGACTATAGCAGAGCCGCCGGCGTCCCGAGAGCCTGTAGAGAGAATATCCGGTTCGCCCGTAGGCGAGTGGCCCGGGCGACATGGCGCCCGGGCGATCGGTCGGGCCTAGATCAGCCCCAGCACTTGTCGGTGCCTTCCTTGGTGTCGATCGACTCGACCCCGGAAACCGGCTTGTCAGTCACCAGTGCGACACCGGTGTCGAAGAAGTCTTTGCCGGGCGTGTTTTCCGGCTTGCTGCCGTCCTTGGCCCAGTTGGCGATCGCCTCGATGCCGAGCGCCGCCATCAGCAGCGGATATTGCTGCGATGTCGCGCCGATAACGCCGTCCTTGACGTTCTGGACGCCGGGGCAGCCGCCGTCGACCGAAACGATCAGCACGTCGCCTTCGCGGCCGACGGCCTTGAGAGCCTCATAGGCGCCGGCGGCTGCCGGCTCGTTGATCGTGTAGACGACGTTGATGTTCGGGTCCTTCTGCAGAAGGTTTTCCATGGCCTTGCGGCCGCCTTCCTCGTTGCCGGCGGTCACATCATGACCGACGATGCGCGGATCGGTCTCGTCGCCCCATTTGTTGGGGTCGCCCAGATCGATGCCGAATCCCTGCATGAAGCCCTGGTCGCGCAGCACCCCGACGGAGGGCTGGCTGACGGCCAGGTCGAGCATCCCGATCTTGGCGTCCTTGGCACCGTCGCCAAGCGAAGCGGCGGCCCATTGGCCAATCAGCTCGCCGGCCTTGAAATTGTCGGTGGCGAAAGTCGCGTCGGCCGCATCGATCGGCTCCAGCGGCGTATCGAGTGCGATGACCAGGACGCCGGCGTCGCGGGCCTGCTGTACGGACGGCACGATGCCGGCCGTGTCCGAAGCCGTGAGCAGGATGCCCTTGGCGCCGTCGAGGATGCAGGTCTCGATAGCGGCGACCTGGGATTCCGAATCCCCGTCGATCTTGCCCGCATAGGATTTGAGGGTAATGCCCAGTTCGTTGGCCTTGGCGGTCGCGCCTTCCTTCATCTTGACGAAGAACGGGTTGGTGTCGGTCTTGGTAATCAGGCAGGCGTTGATGTCCTGCGCCTGCGCGGCGCCGATGCTCGCTACGCCAAGGGCCAATGCGCCCAGGGTTGCGGAAATGAGTGATCGTTTCACGATGTTCCTCCCAGTCCGGTTTGACGCCGCCGCTTTCACCGAAGCGAACAGGGCAGGCGCGATCTGCTTGTGGCCCGGCCGGTCGAATGTCCAACCGCACCAGGCCGCCGTTACGAAACTCCGTCGAAGCCCGGTCCTATCCATCAACTCGGGTTCCGAGGGCAGAAATGACCCCGGCACCGCCGGGGCTGTCGCCGCCCGGTGCCGTCTCCTGCGATGTTGATCACAACCCAATTCACAACGCTTGTCAATAAATAAATCCAATTGACTTATTAATTTTCCGCGGCGAATATACGGCAACGTGAACGTTTGCGGATTTCCACGCGCGTGATTAGATAATCGCGGAGATTCGCAAGGGGAGGTGGTCTTTGATCAGACGGCCGGAAGACGGGCTGCCGGGCTCAAGCGCACGGATGATCGATCCCAGCCGGGGGTCCAACCAGACCCGGCTGCGCGCCTATAACGAGCGGCTCGTGATGTCACTGGTCAGGCGACATGGCAGCCTGGCCAAGGCCGACATCGCACGGCGTACCGGCCTGTCACCGCAGACCGTGTCGGTGATCATGCGGGCGCTCGAGCGGGACCAGCTGCTTATTCGTGGTGAGCCTGTCCGCGGACGCGTCGGCCAGCCGTCCATTCCCATGGCGCTCAACCCCAATGCCGTCTATGCCGTCGGCCTGAAGATCGGGCGCCGAAGCGCCGACCTGGTGCTGACCGACTTCGTCGGCCGCGTCTGCAAACAGTTGCGCGAGACCTTTGCCTACCCGCTTCCCGAACGCATCGTGGCCTTTACGGCGGAGGGCCTGCACACGCTGATGGAAGCGCTCGATGCCGAGCAGCGTAAACGCGTGGTCGGTATCGGCGCGGCCACGCCGTTCGAGCTGTGGAACTGGCTCGAGCAGGTCGGCGCGCCGTCTGAGGAAATGGAATCCTGGCGCGATTTCGATATTGCGGCGGAGATGGACGCCATAACCGACCTGCCGGTGGTCATTCAAAACGACATCACGGCTGCCTGCGGCGCCGAACTGATCTTCGGGCGCGGCAGGGATTTCGCCGACTTCGCCTACTTCTTCATCGGTTCCTTCATCGGCGGCGGTCTGGTGCTCAACCATTCGGTCTATCCGGGGCGGACCGGCAATGCCGGCGCCTTCGGACCGATCATGGTGCCGGGACCCGACGGCAGGCCGGAACAGCTGCTCAATCGCGCGTCGATCTTCTCTCTGGAAAAACGCCTCAAGGAAGCCGGACTGGATCCGTCGCCCCTGTGGCTTCGGCCGGACGACTGGCCGGACTTCGGCCACTATCTGCAGGAATGGATCGACGAAACGGCTCGCAACATTGCCATCTCCATCATTTCCATCGCTGCTGTCATCGATATCGAAGCGGTGCTGATCGACGGAGGATTTCCGGCGCGGGTTCGGCATGCCATGGTGGAGACGATCCAGCGCGAGTTCGAGCAGCTGGACCGGCAAGGCATTCGCGAACCGGTGATCGCAGAGGCGACCGTCGGTCTGGAAGCGCGCGAAATCGGCGGCGCCACGCTGCCCATATTCGACCGCTACATGGTCGATCAGAACGTGCTGGTCAAGGAATGAGCCGGTTGAAGAAAATGGGCGCCGTGTGATACGGCGCCCGGCGGGAAGGAGAGACGGGTTCCCGCTGATCGGTTTTCAAGCGAGCTGCAGACCTAGATGTCGATCTTCCTGGCAGCGGAGTTGGGTGCCGCTTCCTGCGCTCCGGTCTTGCGCGGTTCGCCCTTCTTGCCCCGCTGTTTCATAGAGCGGTGCTTGCCCTTGTGCTTGCCGCGGCGGTCGGCCTTGGTCACGACGCCGTCGCCGTTGCGGTCATGCTTTTCGACGAAGTCCTTCGAGCGCGCGGCATATTCCTCCTGGGTGACAGAGAGGTTACCGTCGCTGTCCAGCCGCTGGAAACCGCGGGTCATGCGGCGGCTGTTGAGGTCCTGCCAGATGGTCGCGAATTCCTCCAGCGTGATGGCGTTGTTGCTGTCGGCATCGGCGCCGCCGAAGGCCTGCGCGCGCACTTCATCGAACTCCGCGCGAGTGATCTTGCCGTCCTTGTCGACGTCGAAGCGTTCCATCAGTTCGAGAACCCGACCGCCGCCGCGGCGGTGGCCGCGCATGCCGCGCTGGCCCCGGTCCTGCCGGTTGCCGGCCGACTGATCGGGCGTCGGACGGGTCAGTTCGCCGTTGCCGTCGCGATCGAGCCGGTCGAACATCCGTCCGGATGCCAGGTCGAACTCCTCGCGCGTCACATTGCCGTCGCCATCGCGGTCAAGCCGCTGGAACGCCCGGACGCGCGGTTGAAGCGACCGTTCCATCCATGCGGCACGATATTGTTCAAGGGTGATCGTGCCGCCTTCGCCGGCGATATCGTTGAAGCGCTCGACGACTGCGGCATCGACCTCTTCCTGGGTGATGACGCCATCCTTGTTGGTGTCGTAACGCTCGAAGGCGCGCTGCATGCCGCGCATGCCATGACGCTTGCCGCCGCCGCGCTTGCCGGGTCCGGCATGGGCCATGCGTTTTTCCATTTTCGGCGCCGCGGGAGTTGCACTCTGCTGCGCCATGGTCGGCAGGGCGGTAGCGCCCAGGAAAGATACTGCCATCAGCGAAACGGCGATCTTGCGGGTTGTGTTCATCGCTCCGGATCCTTTCGGTTTTTGTGCTGCGATGGGATTGACGTAGGGTCAGCATGCCTCAAAACGATGGCAACGAAAGAAGCAAACTGTCGCGAAATGTCGCCGCCTCAGGGCCTGATACATTTTGTGACAATTTCGATTTTTCCAATGTTTTCCGAGCCGCTAACTGTTAGCTGTAGCCAGGCACCCTGCGGCCATAGCGGAGTGAATTTGAGATGGGCGATCCCAGCCCCCACATCCTCGTAGTCGACGATCATCGCGATATTCGCGAATCGTTGGCCCGCTATCTGGTCAAGAACGGTCTGCGCGCAACCTCGGCCGACAGCGCCGCCCAGGCGCGCAAGGCGCTGACATCCTCGGCAATCGATCTGGTGGTCCTCGACGTCATGATGCCGGGCGAGGACGGCTTGTCTCTTTGCCGTTTCCTGGTGGAGAACGGCGGTCCGCCGGTCATCCTTTTGACCGCCATGGCGGAAGATACGGACCGGGTGGTCGGACTGGAGATCGGCGCCGACGATTACGTCACCAAGCCGTTCAATCCGCGCGAGTTGCTGGCCCGCATCCGCGCCGTGCTGCGTCGGACCTCGCTGGTGCCGAAGGAGCGCGACCCGATCACCTCAGATCGGCTGACGTTCGACGGCTGGACACTCGATCTCGCGCGTCAGAACCTGATCGGCAGGGACGGCGTGCTCACGCCGCTGTCGACCGGCGAATTCCAGCTGCTGGTGGCCTTCCTCAAACGCCCGAAGATGGTGCTGTCGCGGGACCAGCTTCTCGATCTTACCTCGGGCCGGACGCCGAACATGTTCGACCGGTCGATCGACAACCAGGTCAGCAGGCTGCGCCGCAAGATCGAGGCAAATGCCAAACAGCCGGAACTGATCAAGACCGTCTGGGGTGGCGGCTACAAGTTTACCGCCGATGTGACGGATCCGGACGCATGAACTGGCGGCGCTTCAGACTTCTCCCGCGCAGCCTGGCGGGCCAGCTGATCGCCCTTATCCTGGTGGCGCTGGTCGTGTCGCAACTGTTCACTCTGTGGCTGTTCACCGACGAGCGGCGTGCCGCGCTGCTGGAGCTCGCCGGTGGCACAGTGGTGTCGCGCACCGCGGCGCTGGTCGATCTGCTCGACGAAACGCCGCCGCATCTGCATGAGCAGATCCGCCGGGCCGCATCGAGCCCGCGGCTCTACTACTGGATCTCGGCCCGGCCGGCGCTGCAGGACAGCGGATCCGGCCCGGTGGTCCGCCGCATTCGCCAAAACCTGCAGCACGAGCTGGGCGAGGACCGGTCGATCAGGACCGAGGTCGGCGCGAACATTGTCGTGCCGCGCTACCACCGGCATCCGGGACGGGCCAAGACGGTTGCTCAGGCCAAGCAGTCGAAGCAGCTGCGCACCCGCAACGTGCCGCTGATCGTCGCAATGTCGGTCGAACTCGACAGCGGCCGCTGGCTCAACATGGCAGCGCGGGTGAATTTCCAGCGCACGTCGCTGTTTCGCAGTTTCGTCACCGTCGGCATCATGGGGCTTCTGGTAATCGTCATCGTCGTCCTCACGGTCCGCCGGATGACCCGCCCGTTGCGCGATCTGGCCAGTGCTGCCGAGCAGCTCGGCCGCGGCAGCGACGCCGCCCACCTCACCGAGGCCGGGCCGCCGGAAGTTCGCGGCGCAATGCGCGCGTTCAATGTCATGCAGGAGCGGCTGACGCGCTTCATCCGAGACCGCACGGCGATGCTGGCGGCGATCAGCCACGACCTGCGTACACCGATCACCTCGTTGCGCATCCGCGCCGAGTTCATCGAGGACGAGGAAAATCGCAACCGCGTCATCCAGACGCTTGACGAGATGCAGCGCATGGTGGAGGCGACCCTGGCCTTTGCCAAGGACGAGGCCAACCGCGAACCGACCAGCCGGGTCGACCTGGCCGAATTCCTCGATGCCGTCGTCGCCGATTATCAGGACATGAATCTGCCGGTCACGCTGACGCCCGCGGAAGCCGCCGAGCGCACTGTCTTCGCCTGCCGGCCGATCGCCATGAAGCGGGCGCTGCGCAACCTGATCGACAACGCCGTGCGCTATGGCGAAGAAGCGCAGGTCGGGTTCTCCGCAGACGGACAGGAGGTGACCATTACCGTTGCCGACAATGGTCCCGGCATTCCACCGGACAGGCTCGACGACGTTTTCGAACCGTTTCTGCGGCTTGAGGGGTCGCGCAGCGAAGATACCGGCGGCATCGGCCTCGGTCTCGCCATTGCCCGCTCAAACATCCACGCCCATGGCGGCACGCTGTCGCTGGCCAATGCGCCGGAGGGCGGACTGGTGGCGACGGTGATCCTGCCGAGGGGTGACGGTTAAGCGAGCGGCAGGTCGATCCTGAACCGGCAGCCCGTGTCGGACGGCTCGAGCGTGATGGCTCCGCCGTGAGCCTCGAGCAGGGACCGGACAATCGTCAGGCCCATTCCGGTGCCGCCGGACTCCCGCTTGGTTGTGAAGAAGGCATCGAATATGCGCTCACGGTTCTGTTCGGTAATACCGGGTCCGTCATCCGATACCGTCAGCGCGAGCGCGTTTTTGCCCTCGCGGATGTCGACGTCGATCTGCGCCGCGCCCTGTTCCAGAGCATTGTCAACGAGGTGACCGAGAACGATCGCCGCGTTGTCGGTCGAAAGAGCGATGTCGATTTCGGTGGGTCCGTGCACTCGCAGATGTCCGGTCCGGCCCTGTCGGTCGAGCTGGTTCAGGACATCGGCAGGAGTTGTCCGTCCGCCGGGTTGCGGGTTTTCGGCCTTGGCGAGGTCGCGTAGTCGTCCGACGAGCCGGTCGAGCCGGCTTGCGTCGGCAACGATGTTGTCGAGAAACCGTCGCCGCTCCGCCGGGTCGATCCGACCTTCGTCGTCGCGCAGAAGTTCCGCAGCCCCGCGGATCGAGGTCAGCGGCGACTTGAGTTCGTGCGACACGTGCGCAGCGAAGGTGGTGATGTAGTCGGAACGGTCGAACAGGCGCCGCGACGCGGTAAAGATGCCTTGCGACAAGGCCGCGATCTCCCGTGTCCCGTAGTGGGGCAGGGGGTGCAGCGCCTCGCGGTCGCCGGCGCCGAGCGCCTGGGTCCGCGCCAACAGCTGCCGAATGGGCCCGTTGATGGTTCGCAGCAGGATCAGCCCCAGAAAGCCGACCGCGAGCAGCACGCTCACCGCCGACATGATCAGGGCCCAGCGTTCGTCGAAAATGTACTTGATCAGGTTCAGCGGCGTTCGCGAGGCATAGACCACCGCCGCGACCCGCTCGTCGACCAGCACCGGCATAGCGGTGAAAACCCGAAAATGCGCGGTGCGGCTCAGCGACGCCAGCGAGCGAACGGCCGAAACGGAGGAACGGCGTCTGACGACGCTGGTATAGGTCCCGCTCATTGCCGTCCTGACTTCGTCGACATGGGCGAGCGACAGGCCGAGTTCGCCGCCGCCGGCAAAGACGCGGCCGGTCGGGTCGAGAATGCGGAAGCCCGCGAGGGTGATCGATTGCGTCCGGTCGGCAATCTCGGTAACGCGCAGACCGATCTCGCGATAAGTCCGGCGCTGTGCCGTTTCCGCCGGTAGTGCGTCGGGTCGCGGCGGCAGCAGGACATTGCGGGTGAAATCGAGTTTCGGGCGCACGGGCCGGAAGCGTTCGTCCGGGTCGATCTGTCCGGGCGGGACCGGGAAGCCGGCAATGGGCTCGTGGGGGGCGCGGGCCTCCAGCTCCATGGCGACGATGGCCGAAAACACTGCGGACTGGGCGATCAGTTCCCGTTCCGTCTGACGGACCAGTTCATTGTCGAAAAGGCGGAAGACCCCGAGGGCGATCAACGGCAGAACGGCCACGACCGCAAGCACCGAAAAGATGATCAGACCCAGGGACGGGCGCCATTTTCGGCGGGGAGCGTTGTCGCTCACCCGGCCGCCTCGCATGGCCCCAGCCGGAAACCGACGCCGTGAACCGTTTCCACGGCATCGACGCAACCGGCGGCTGCCAGTTTGGCCCTGATGTTACGGATGTGGCTGTCGATGGTCCGGTCGGACACGTGCATGTTGTCGTCATAGGCGATGTCGACGATCAACTGACGCGAAAACACCTGTCCGGGGCGGGACAGGAATCCGCGCAGAATGGCAAACTCCAGGGCTGTCAGCCGCACCTCGCGCTCGGCAAATTCCGCGACATGGCGTTGCGGGTGCAGGCACAGCGCGCCACGCGTCAGCACTTCGGCGCGTAGCTCGGCGGGAGCACGCTCGGTGCGCTTGAGGATGGCACGGATGCGGGCCACCAGTTCGCGCGGACTGAACGGCTTGGTCACGTAGTCGTCGCCGCCCAGTTCCAGACCGACGATGCGGTCGATTTCCTCGTCGCGCGCCGACAGAAAGAGGATCGGCACGTCGGAGGACTTGCGGATGCGCCGGCACATTTCCAGTCCGTCCATATCGGGCATGCCGACGTCGAGCACGATCAGATCGGCCGGTTCGACGACGAAGCGGGCAATTCCCTTCGACCCGTCGGAGGCCAGCGCCACCGACATGCCGGCCTGCTCCAGCGCGTAGCCGATGACTTCGCGGATATGGGGATCGTCGTCCACCACCAGGATTTTGGTCGGCACTGCGCTCTCCTCGCAGGATGGGTCGCAGCCGGGGCTACGGCCAGATATGTCCGGATTCCTTGAGATACTGCATGAGGCGTGACCGGCGAAATGTCCAGCTTTGCCAGTGATCCATGGAAATGTCGAACTCCGTCGCCAGATCCTGTATCCGCCACCTCAGCGTCGGATCGACATCGCCGGCTTGCTTCAACTCCTGAGCCACGAAACGGTCCAGCGCCGGGATCGCTTCGGCTCCGAGACGCAACAGGTAGCCCGTGTCGAGCCGCGTTCCGGTGCCCGACAGCTCGTAGGAATGATCGACGTTGTAGTTGGCGATCAGGCTGGTCGTGTTCACAAGGCCGCAGGCATAGAGCGTCGCCAGCAAGGTCCGCAGGTTCCAGTCGATCAGCCAGCGATTGGTTTTTCGTAAGATCACCCGGATGAAAACCAGCGCCAGACCGAAAGCCACCAGCCCCATCCAGACCAGCGCGGCGAGACGCAACTGGGTCAGGGAATATTCCGCGACATAAAGGTCGAGGCGCAGGATGGACGAGACGACCAGCAGCACGTTCTGGGCCGCAAACAGTAGGATCAGATTGCGGGTGAGCGGGCGCGTTTCCATGCCGCTGCCGGGTCGCAATGCCAGCAGGACGAAGCCCGCGGCTAACAGAGCTGTAGCCACCAGCGGATAGGCCCCGCGATGCGCATAGCTGGCATAGGTCATGCCGTCAGGAAGATCCGCGCCGCCCCACAGATACAGGAGATCGAGAGCGCTCTGGACCGCGAACACGGCATTGAAGAGCACCAGCGAGCGGGTCACGGCAATCGGCGCGACAATGCGAGAAAACAAGTCAGCATGGACATTTTCCGGCGTCACCTCCGGTGGCGGCGCGTTTCCTTCGCTCATACCGAAATAGTACCTCGAACGAGCGAATGGCGAGAACCGGCGCGTTGACAGGCGTAGCTGCAGGAACGGCCAGCTGAAAGCGGCAATGGCGAGCCAGAATGCCACCCGCCGAAACCCGATATTGTCGAACAGCGTCAGCAGCAGAAGATCGGCCTGGTCGATCCAGTATTCGATGATCGGATTGGCGGACTGCAGCAGAAGGACAAAGACCAGTCCGACGCCAATCGGCAGAAGCCAGTGAACCAGGCTTGCTCTCGTCGGCTTGCGCTCCAAGACGTGCCGGATGGCCGCCGCCAAAGCCCGTGGCAGCCGGACGGGCCCGCTGAACAGAAGCAACAGGGCTTGTCCGACCTTCTGCCCGGGCGATCCGTCGCCGCCGGCGACGATTACCGCAAACAGGCCGAAGCCGCCGAGCCCGATCGACACCGTCAACAAATTGACGGCCTCGACCAGCGGCAGCAGCGCCGCCAGCAGAACCGCCAAACCCGAAAGCCGGCGCACGGGAAGAGAAACGGACCAGTCGTTTGCGATCGGCATGCAGATTGCCAGGATCAGCATGAACAAAGCCAGCGACACACCCGGGTGAATGTCGAAAACCAGTCGGTCCGCCGCGATGAGCAGGAAGAGAGCGCAGCCGAAGGCTGTCCAGGGCGGGCTGGCGGTTTGCGTCGGAGCCCCGGTTCCGGCAGGTGCCTCGACAACGGCTGGCAGGTTCATTTGCGGCCTCGCTTTTCGGTTTGGGAGATCGGATCAGGGTCCGGATGGTCTTCCGGCGCGGACGACGGCGCATGAGAAACCGGATCGGCGACCAGCCAGTGGCCGTCGAACACGAGGCGGTCGGGCAGCGTTTTCGGTGCGGGCGGGCGGCGGAGGAATACCGGACGGGAAAAGACTCTGTTCATGCCACCGCTATGGCCGGCTCAAGCGCAGCCGATGTGGCGGAAATGTCCATTGTTTCAGGAGAAGTGTGCACTTTTTGTGCAGGTCGATCCGCAGTGGCGGCCCCGCGATCAGCGGGCGTTCTGGATGGTTCTCCAGGCCGCGTAGAGGGTCGAGTGCAACAGCGCATGTCGTTCGCCGAAGCGCACGACGACGAGATTCTCCGCCGGCATCAGATAGGTGATCTGCCCGCCGGTTCCCAACATGTAGGAGAAAGGCCCATTCAGTGCCTGGCCCTTTCTGTCGAGCACGTCATGATAGATGTGCAATCCGTAGCGGCCGGTGGCGCGGTCATGCGCGGACAGGTCGCCGCCCAGATACCGTTGCCACAATTCGGCCGGCAAAAAGGGAGCGTCGGGCGTGCCGTTCTGGGCCAGGAAGAGCCCGACCCTGATCCAGTCTCGCGCCGTGGCATAGAGACAACAATAGGCCGATACCTCCTTGCCCGCTGCCGGTGCACGCCATCGAGCGTCCTGCGCTCCGCTCGGACGCCAGATCCGGGTCGACAGGATATCAGGAAGCGTTTGACCGTAAACCGAGGAGATCAAGCGACCGAGAATGGCGGTGTTGACGTTCTGATAGTCGAACTTTCCCTGCCATTGCGGATTGATACGCAATTTTTCGCCGATTGAATCGAGACCTCCGGCGTGCAGCCGGGCAATCGGTTCGAATGGATTCATGCTTCCGGTCTCGACGGGTTTCAGCCGACGGTCCGTGCCTTTGGCCGGGCCGCTCGTTTCAATGCCGATCCCGCTCGACATCGTCATGAACTGTTGGATCGGCACCGATCCGAGAGGATTTTGCCGAAAGGCCGGCAGATAACGGCCGACGGGGTCGTCGAGGCTTTCGATCAGACCGTCGGCGTGGGCTCGCAAAACCAGGGCGTCGACAAGGGACTTGACCATGGAGAACGAGTTGAACCGCGTGTCCGCTGAGTATCCGGCGGCGTAGCGTTCATAGCGCAAGCGGCCGTCGTGCCAGACAAGCAGCGCTCGGCCGCCGCTTTCGCCGAACAGCTCTGCCAGTTGTGGATCGGCCGCCGGATACACCTCTTCATGATGCGGGCCAGCCGGGGCTGCTACGCCGCCGACGGTCGCATGGTGTCCAGGCGCTGGCCAAACCGACCGAGGATATCCTTCGGCAATCAGAGCGATTGCGTGCGGCGCAGCCCAGTGGATAACGGCGGCTGATCCCGCCAGACAGACAACAACAACGCAGGAAATGAGGAACAGGGCGGACGAGCGAGGGCGTTTCATATCGGTCATGAGTTGGAGGGACGTGCGGGTGGAGATTCTATCGGCAGCACATTGTGTCGGATCTTTGGCTTCGGATCGGTTTCCCTGTCGGTTTGCGCCGCTGTTCGCGCAGTTTTGTGCCGATCGGACGTCCAGGAGACGCGTCAGACCCGGGAAAAAATGTGCAAGCGCAATTGCGAGTTGGGGTCGCACTCGCGAAAAGGCCGGTAAGCTTTTGTAAAAGCGGTCAAAAATATCGCCTGGGGATAGCCGTGCAATGCCTGCGCACCGGTCGCTCATCCGGCTTGTGCGTAAAAATTCATCATCCTTCACTTGATTCCGAAAGCGCTTTCGGAATACTCTAAGGCCATGAACAAGATCGGCATCAAGGCGCTTTCTGAGCACCTCGGCTTGACCGAGGGCACGGTGTCGCGCGCGATCAACGGTTATCCCGACATTTCGGAGCGCACGCGTGAGCGGGTCAAAAACGCCGCCGCGGAGCTGGGCTATCGTCCGAATTCGAGCGCCCGCCGCCTGGCAACCGGCAATGCCGAGTGCATCGGCTATGTCATGCCCTGGCAGTCGGGCCACATCTCCGAGCCATTTCTCGGCGAACTACTGGATGGCCTGTCGCAGGCCGCCTCCGAGCGGCACTGGGACCTGACGCTGTCGGCCTCCCGCTCCGCCCAGGATGAACTGGCGATCCTCGGCCGGCTGGCGGAATCGGGCCGGGTAAGCGGGGTGGTCATCTCACGCATCATGACCCACGATCCCCGGATCGAGCGCCTGCGTGAGATCGGCATCCCTTTCGTGACCCACGGCCGATCGCACAACAGCGACGATCACGCCTGGTTCGACATCGACAACTACTCGGCCTTCCGCGAAGCGGTCGGCCATCTGGTGGAATTGGGGCACCGGTCGATTGCCCATATCCACGGACCGCTGGACTACAATTTTTCCGTGGCCCGGCGGGCCGGCTACCGCCGCGGATTGCTCGAAAGCGATCTGGATCTCGACCCGTCCCTTGAGGCCAAGTCGGACATGTCGGTCAACGGCGGTTACCGTGCCATGCGCTATCTGCTGTCGCTCAGGGAGGTGCCGACCGCCGTGGTCTGCGTTTCGGACATGGTCGCCGTCGGCGCCATGAAAGCGATCCGCGAAAACGGCTGGCGGCCGGGCAGGGAGGTCTCCGTCATCGGTTACGACGGCGTGCCGCTGTCGGAGCACACCGATCCTGCGCTGACCACCATGGCGCAGCCGCTGCAGTCGGCCGGGGAGCGCATCGGCGAGATGCTGCTGGCGGTCATCGACGGCGCCAAGCCAGCGGATCATCAGGAATTGTGGCGCGCGACTCTCGAAAGGCGCGAGACCGACAGGCCTCCGGAACGGACGGGCTAGCGCGCCCGCAAACTGCATACGGAAGACAACAACCAGGGAGGAAATCATGAAGATCCTGACCAAATTTGCGGCGGGCATGCTGCTTTCGGCAAGCATCTTTACCATGGCCCAGGCCGACACGATCCGCTTCTGGACGACCGAGGAACAGCCCGAGCGTCTGGCCAAGCAGCAGGAAATGGCCGCCGACTTCAAGGCCAAGACCGGCCACGACGTCGAAGTGATTCCTGTATCGGAAAAGGAGCTTGGCACGCGCGCCACCGCGGCATTTGCCGCCAACGACCTGCCGGACGTGATTTATCACACGCTGCAGTACGTACTGCCATGGGCTGAAGCGGGCATTCTCGATATCGAAACCAACGACGAGATCGTCAACGAACTCGGTGCCGGTACCTTTGCTCCGGGAGCCGTGGCCATGGCCCAGAGCGACGGGTTGACGGCGGCCGTGCCGGTCGACGGCTGGACCCAGATGATCGTCTACCGCAAGGACATGTTCGACGATGCCGGCCTCGAGGCGCCGGATTCCTACGCCAAGATCACGATGGCGCTGGAAAAGCTCCACAATCCGCCGGAGGTCTACGGATTCGTCGCACCGACCAAGATCGACGAGAACTTCATGAGCCAGGTGCTGGAGCACGTCTTCCTCGCCAATGGCGTCACTCCCGTCAGCGATGACGGCTTCAAGCCGCTCGACGAAAAAGCGACGACCGAAGTGCTCGAATTCTACAAAGCGCTGGCCAAGGCATCGCCGCCCGGTGAGCTGTATTGGAAACAGGCGCGCGAACTCTATTTCGCCGGCAAGACGCCGATGATCATCTGGTCGCCCTTCATCCTCGACGAACTGGCCGGCTTGCGCGATTCAGCGCCGCCGACCATCAACGACGATCCGACGTCGCGCGAGCTGGCGGGCAAGACGGACGTGGTGACCTCCTTCGCCGGACCGTCGAATCCCGGCGGATCGGCCTGGGCCGACGTGCGTTACTTCGGTGTCACTGCCGATGCCAACACCGATGTCGCTGCCGACTTCATCAAGTTCTCGATGGATGACGGCTACACCAAAACCCTGTCGATCGCGCCGGAAGGCAAGTTCCCGGTCCGTCGCGGAACGGCCGACGAGCCGGGCAAGTTCGTCGACGCCTGGTCCAAGCTGCCGGTCGGCGTCGACCGCAAGGCGCCGCTGTCGGATCTCTATCCGGCCGAAACCGTGACGCGCATCGTCGGCGGCCTGGAAAGCGGCAACCGCTGGGGCGTCACCGAAGGCCAGCTGAGCCTCGCTTCGAAGATCATCAACAGCCAGATCATCAACCGCATCGTGCGCGAGTATATCGACGACGAGATCGATGCGGCTACGGCCGTTGCCCGTCTCAACGAAGAGCTGGCCAAGGTCAACTGACCAGCATTTAGTTAAGGGGCGGAGCTTGTTCCGCCCCTGACGGCAATTATTGCCGCCAACATTCCGGATCACCGTTATGGTTTCAGCTGCACCTCCCAAAGGTATCGGCCGGATGGCTCGTCGCGAAATGCGTCTGGCCTATACCATGCTGCTGCCGACCTTTTTGATCGTCCTGGCGATTGTTCTGTGGCCGCTGCTCGCCAATTTCTGGATTTCGGCAAAACCGGTCCAGCTGGGCGACCTCAGACCGGCGACGCTGATCGCCAACGAGCGGCTGCGCGGCAAGCTCGAGGCGCCGGGTGATGGCGGAACCATCGAATTCCGGCTGAGAAATTCGTCCCGCGACAGTGAGATCAGCAACGCCGCATTCACGGACACGCTGCCTGCAGGTCTGCAGGTCGGCGATCTCGACGAGCGCTGCAGCCTGGCGGGGCGTCAGCTGACCTGCGACCTGGGCGACCTGGTAGGGGGCTTCCGCGACCGGATCCGTATCCCGGTGACCGCGACCGAGCAATATTTCGAGGCCAGGGAGAACCCGCGGGAAAGCAAGCCGGTGACGTCCGGAACCGCGGACAACGTCCTGACGAATCTCGAGTTTTCGGCCGAGAACTTCCAACGTGTCTTTGAGTCGCCGGAATTCTGGCACGTGCTGCGGGTGTCGTTCTACTACACCATTTTCGGCACAATCGGCGCGCTTGTGCTGGGTCTGTTCGCAGCACAGCTGCTCAACACCGTGTTTCCGTTCCGCGGCATCCTGCGCGGCCTTTTCCTGTTTCCGTATGTCGCGCCGGTCATCGCCGTGGCTTTCACTTGGGTGGTCCTGCTCGACCCGTTCTCCGGCACGCTGAACTCCATCCTGCAGCAGATGGGCGCCATTGATGGACCGATCAACTTCTTCGGTCAGCGCTCGGTCGAGCTTCGGTTTTTCGGCCTCGGTTTCGAGTTCCCGGTAGCCTTGACGACGGTGATCGCCTTCGAGGCGTGGCGCTATTTCCCGCTGTCCTTCCTGTTCATTCTGGCCCGCATGCAGTCCATCTCCGCGGAGATGTACGAGGCGGCCGAAATCGACGGCGCGACCCCGCTGCAGCAGTTCTGGTACATTTCACTGCCGCAACTGGTGGGGATCCTGGGCGTGCTCTTCCTGCTGCGCTTCATCTGGACCTTCAACAAGTTCGACGACATTTTCCTGCTCACCGGCGGCGCTGCGGGAACGAGGACACTGACCGTCGATGTCTACGAGCAGGCTTTCGCGCTCTCCAACCTGGGTGCCGGAGCGGCCGTGGCGGTGATTGTCTTCGTCGTCCTGCTGCTTTTTTCGATCCTGTTTTTCACCTTATCGCCGAAGGACGAATGATCATGCGCATCGGGACAGGATTTCTGGCCGGTGTCGTGACCGGCGCCATTTGGGGCTTCATCTGGATGATCGTGATTTCGGTCACCTTCATGCTGGTGTCGGGGCAGATCACCTCGCCACCCGTCGGCGTCGCAACGCTTGCCGGCGCCGCCGCAGCAGCGCTCGTGGCTTTCTATCCGCCGGACGAACGCCGACCCGGCGTCCATCTGGCGGCGGTCGGTCTGATGATCGTCGTGCTCGGCGGGCTGACGCTCGGCATGCCGCTTGGCTTGCCGCTCGGCGTCGCGCCGGTCTACCAGATCGTCACCCTGGTCGTGCTGCTCGGTCTCATCTGGGCCTCCATCCACATCTGCATGAACGGTTTGAGCGGCGGCAGGCTGCCGCGCTACCATCTGGAGGTGCTGTTCATCCGGGTGGTCAAGGGTCTCGGCTTCGTCATCTTCACGGTGCTGGTCGCTCTTCCATTCTACGTCATGGTCATGACCAGCCTGAAGAGCCAGCAATCGCTGCTGGCCAACCCGCTGGATTTCTCGCTGAATGTGCAACAGGGCGCGGGCGAACTGTTCCGCTCCTATGTCGAACTGTTCACGCAATTCAATTTCGGCACGTTCCTGGTCAATTCGGCCATAGTGTCGGTGTCGACCGTTTTCCTGACGCTGCTGTTCGCGATTCCGGGCGCCTATGCGGTTTCCCGGCTGCGTTTTCCGGGACAGGCGTTCCTGTCCCGCTCGATCCTGCTGATCTACATGGTTCCGGCCATCGTCCTGGTGATCCCGCTCTATGCCGTGTTCTCGCAACTCGGGCTGCGCAACACCCTGACGGGCCTGATGATCGTCTATCCGGCGACGACGATTCCGGTGGCGCTCTACATGCTGCAGGGTTACTTCCGCGGTCTGCCGGCGGAACTCGAGGAAGCCGGGTTGATGGATGGGCTGACGCGGGTCGGCGTCATCCTCAAGATCACGCTGCCGCTGTCACTGCCGGCACTGGCCTCGGTCGCGCTCTACGTTTTCATGATCGCCTGGAACGAATTCCTGTTCGCCTTCATGTTCCTCGACAATGTCGACATCTTCACGCTGTCGCGCGGTGTCGTCTCGCTGAACTCCTCGGAGGTGCCTCGGCAGCACCTGATGGCCGGTGCCGTCGTGGCCACGGTACCGATCCTGATCATCTTCCTGTGGTTCGAACGTTTCCTCGTTTCCGGTCTGACGGCCGGCAGTGTCAAGGGCTGACGCATGCAATCAGATTTCGCCAATCGCGCCATCCAGATCCTGGTCGACAATGACCGCGGCGGCTACACCGTGCCGACGCCGAGGCTCTATCCCTACCAGTGGAACTGGGATTCGGCCTTCGCGGCTCTCGGGTTCTCGGTCTTCGACCGCGACCGCGCCTGGCGTGAACTGGAGACGCTGTTCGAGGGCCAGTGGAGTGACGGCATGGTGCCGCACATCATCTTCCGGGCCGACGATCCGGATTACTTTCCGGGACCAGCGATCTGGCAGAGCGGCACCGTCCCGCCGAGCTCCGGCCACTCGCAGCCGCCTGTGGTGGCGAGCATCGTGCGCCGTTTCGTCGACACGGGAGACGCATCGGACCTGCGCAGGGCGCGGGCGCTGGTCGCCAAGATATTTGCCTGGCATGACTGGTATCACCGCATGCGGGATCCGGACGGCAAGGGGCTGATCGGTGTCATCCACCCATGGGAATCGGGCCGCGACAATTGCCCGGACTGGGACGAAGGGCTTGCCGGGATCCGGGTGCCGGACAATCTCGATCGATACGAACGCCGTGACCTCGACCGCGTCGATCCCGAAGAACGGCCGACGAGCGATCAGTACGACCGCTATCTGACGATCGTGAAATACGGTCGCGAATGCGGCTGGGACCACTTGCGGATTGCCCGTGAGGGTCCATTCCTGGTCGCCGACCCGGGCGTGCAGTTCATATTGCTGCGCGCCGACCGGGATCTGTTGGCGATGGCCGAACGCTTCGGGCTCGACGAACACGCTGCCAAGATCCGCGGGTGGATCGATCAGAGCGTGACGGGCAGCGGACTGCTGTGGAGCGACGATTCCGGCGGTTTCTGCGCCCGCGATCTCAGGACCGGCCGCTTCAGCGACGGTATCACCAACATCTCGATGCTGGCATTTTACGCCGGTGCCGGCACAGACGCCCAGCAGGCGCGGCTGATCGAGCACGCGCGGGCGATCCTCGGCTCCTGTAACTACGGCTTCCCGAGCTGGGATCCTCGCCACCCGGCCTTCGAATCGAAGCGCTACTGGCGTGGGCCCGTCTGGGCGATGGCCAACTACATGATCGTTCAGGGATTGCAGGAACACGGCGAAACGGCGCTCGCCGAGCGCATCAGATCGGACACGATGCGGCTGATCGAGAATTCCGGCTTCTACGAATACTTCGATCCGATAACCGGTGACGGCCATGGCGGCCCGAACTTCACGTGGACGGCGGCCATCTATCTCATCTGGTCGCTCGACGCACAGACCTCACAAGCCGCCTGAGCAGGAGAAGGGCATGGGTTCCATCAAGCTTGAGAAAGTCGAAAAGTGGTTTGGCGACGTCCAGGTCATCAAGGGGGTCGATCTGGACATCGGCGATGGCGAACTCGTCATATTCGTCGGCCCGTCCGGATGTGGCAAATCCACCCTGCTGCGGATGATCTCCGGGCTGGAGGAAACCAGCCGCGGCAAGATCCTGCTGGATGAAGCGGATGTTACGGACAAGCTTCCGTCCGAACGGCAACTGTCCATGGTGTTCCAGTCCTATGCGCTCTACCCGCACATGACGGTCGGCGAAAACATGGGCTTCGGTCTCAAGACGGCCGGCGAATCGAAGGTCGAGATCGCCCGCAAGGTGGACGATGCGGCGAATGTTCTAAAGCTGCAGGACTTCCTGGAACGCAAGCCGAAAGCCCTGTCGGGCGGCCAGCGTCAGCGCGTGGCGATCGGCCGCGCAATCGTGCGCGAACCCAAGGGCTTCCTGTTCGACGAGCCGCTATCCAACCTGGATGCCGCCCTTCGGGTCGAGATGCGCTTCGAGATCGCCAAGCTGCACGACAATCTGAAGACGACCATGATCTACGTGACCCACGACCAGGTGGAAGCGATGACGCTGGCCGACAAAATCGTCGTGTTGCAGGCTGGCGAGATCATGCAGGTGGGCTCGCCCCGAACGCTTTACGAGCGGCCCGACAATCTGTTCGTCGCCCAGTTCATCGGCAGCCCGAAAATGAACGTCTTCGAATGCTCGACCGACGGGGATTCCTTCCACCTGCCGGGTCAGGGCAGCGGTCGCTTCGGCCCGCACGCCGCGGGCCGCAGCGCCGTCAAGCTCGGCATCCGGCCCGAGCACATCACCGTCGCCGAGGCAGGGCAGGGGCACTGCACCGGCACCGTCGAGGTCGCCGAATATCTGGGATCCGACACGTTTCTCTACGTGTCCTGTGAAAACCTCGGGACACTGACCGTGCGAACACAAGGCTCAGCCCCGGATCACAAGGGCGAAACGGTGGGGCTGAATTTCGAAGAGGGTCACATCCACTTCTTCGACAATCAGGACCTGGCAATTCACTAGAGCGGGATGAATTCAGGTTTGTCCGTAGCCTGCGTTTTGGAAGTAGTTTTCGCACTCCTGATGGGTGACCGCCCCCAGGATAGTCGCGATTGCGCAGGAGACCGCATCGAAACTTCGGGCTTCAGCCTTGCGCAGCCAGTGTTTGAGCTTTGAGAAGAGCTGTTCGATCGGGTTCAAGTCTGGTGAGTATTTGGGCAGGAAGAGGAGCTTTGCCCCGACCGCCCGTATAGCCTTTCGCACGGCCTTGCCGTTGTGCGAACCGAGATTGTCCATAATGACGACGTCGCCGGGCTTGAGTGTCGGGACAAGGACCTTCTCGACATAGATGCGGAAGCGCTCACCGTTGATAGGTCCGTCGATGAGCCACGGCGCCTCGACACGGTCTGAGCGCAAGGCTGCCAGGAAGGTCATGGTCCGCCAGCGGCCGTGCGGTGCCTTGGCCCTGAGCCGTTCGCCGCATGGCGCCCAACCGTGCAGAGGCACCATGTTGGTCTTGGTCCAGGTTTCGTCGATAAAGACCAGACGGTGGGGATCGATGCCGCCGCGATACTTGATCCATTGCGCCCGTCGTCGAGCCACATCGGGGCGATCTTGTTCGCTCGCATTCAGCGTCTTTTTTTATGACTGAGCCCCTCGGCGTGGACGAACTCCCACACCGAGCGGTAGTCGACCTTCAGGCCCAGGTCGCCCAGTTCGGCGACGAGGCCGCGCAGCGTGAAGTCCTGCCCTGTGCAACGGGCGATCATCCAGTCACGCCATGGGCCCGAAAGCTCCTTCGGGCGATGACCACCCATCTTGCCAGGGGCCACGCTTCCCGTCTCGCGGTAGCGCTGCACCCAGTCGATCGCTGTCTTGACGCCAACACCGAAACGCTCCGCCGCTTGGCGACGTGAAAGGCCGTCGCGCTCAACCGCAAACACAACACGCTCCCGCAGATCCATCGAATAAGGTCTCGCCATCCATACTGGCCTCCTATCCAGCCAGGACTTTGAATCTGATTTGCAGAAGATTGGGAATCACAAAAATGATTCTGACAAAACTCATCCCGCTCTAGGCGGGCGACCGGAGGTCCGGCTGCCTACTTTTCGACGAAGGCCTTCTCGATGAGGAAGCTGCCGAGGTTGGCGCGGGTTCCTTCGGTGAAGCCGCGGCTTTCGAAGAACGCCCGTGTGTCCTCGAGCATTTTCGGTCCGCCGCACAGGATCGCCCGATCGTTTTCCTTGTCGATCGGCGGCAGGCCGACATCTTCGAACAGCTTGCCGCTCTCCATCAGCGCCGTGATCCGGCCGTTGTGGCGGAACGGCTCGCGGGTGACGGTCGGGTAGTAGATCAGCTGATCGCGCACCATCTCGCCGAGATATTCGTCATTCGGCAATTCGCTGGTGATGTAGTCCTGATAGGCAAGGTCCGCGACGAACCGGACGCCGTGCACCAGCACCACTTTCTCGAAGGCTTCGTAGACCGTCGGGTCCTTGATGAGGCTGAGGAACGGGGCGAGGCCGGTGCCGGTGCCGAGAAGATACAGGTTCTTTCCGGGCAGCAAATTGTCGGTGACGAGCGTGCCGGTCGGCTTGGTGCCGATCAGCACCTGCTCGCCCGTCTTCAGGTGTTGCAGCCGCGACGTCAGCGGACCATCCGGCACCTTGATGCTGAAGAACTCGAGTGTTTCCTCGTGATTGGCGCTGGCCATGGAATAGGCGCGCAGCAGCGGCCGCCCTTCGACCTGCAGGCCGACCATGGTGAACTCGCCGTTGCGGAACCGGAACCCTGCATCCCGAGTGGTCTTGAAACTGAACAGAGTCTCGTTCCAGTGGTGCACGGACAGCACCGTCTCTTCGTTGAAGCTCTTCATCGTGTCTCCGTAGACCGCCGCGTAATCGAGCGATTGCCGCATTCCGGCCGGCGGTAAAAAGTTGACTCAACCATTCCAGAAAAAGTTGTCCCATCAATTCCAGAAGTGGACCCGTCTGAAAAGGAAAATCCGTCCCAGCGACACCGTGCCGCGAGGAATATTTTTTCTGCAGCGCGGGCGTTTTGCTTCCGGAGACAGGATCAGGCGACCGGTTCTGCCCGGAACCGCTTTGCCAGGGTGTCCATGTCGGGCCAGGCATCGGTCGTTTCAGCCTGAACAGTCCGCTCCAGATAGGTCGACAGCACCACATAGGTGCGGGTCGCCGTCACCGTCGGAATGGCATAGAGATAGGCCAGCAGCGCCTCCAGCGCATGGGTGTCGCGGGTGCGGACCTTCAACATCATGCACGTGTCGCCGGAGACGGAGTGGATCTCTTCGACCTCGGGGTGGTCGGATATCGCCATCAACTGACTGCTCTTGCCCCAACCCTTGGTGTCGACATGGACGAAGGCCAGAAGCGGCTTGCCGACCGCCGGACCGTCGACGATGGCTGCCGACTTGACGAGCGTGCCGGCATCCTTGAGCCGCTTGACGCGTTCATGCACCGCCGGCGGCGACAGGCCGACGGTTTCACCGAGCTGGGCGTAGCTGACATCGGCATTGTCGACGAGAACGCCTAATATTTTTCGGTCCATATCGTCCAAAGGCCGCAGTCCGACCCGCTTGCGCCGAAGATCTTCTGTTTTTTCGTTCATGTGGAAAAGCCCGCTTTGAGCTCGAATGAAGAGGCGGTAATTGAGATATCCCATGAAGAAAGTTAGTGCAAACAGCAAGAATACAGAATTTTCTTCGGCAGGTCGCAGCGTGGGCCTGCTGACGCTGTCCATTGCCACGCTCGGCGCCAATTCGCTGGGGTTCGGGCCGATCGCCAGCGGTATCGCGGCTGACCTGGGAGTTGGCGTCGCCACTGTCATGCTGGCTGCCGGCGGCTACGGCGTCGCCACGGCGCTGGGCGCGCTCTTTCTGTCGCCGCTGATCGATCGCCTCGGCGTGCGACCGGTTCTGTGGCGGGCGTTGACGCTGGTCGCGCTGGCGTTCGTGCTGAGTGCGGTCGCGCCGAATACCTGCGTGCTGATCGCCGCGCAATGTCTGGCCGGACTTGCGGCCGGACTGTCGCTGCCCGCCATCTACGCCTTCGCCGCACAGATCTCGCCGCCGGGGCGCGAGAGCTCGATCCTCGGCCGGGTCCTGTTCGGCTGGACGATCAGCATGGTTGGCGGCGTCGTGCTGACCACGACGATCGCCGAACAGGCACATTGGCGTCTGGTTTTCGTGTTTCTGGCACTTGTTGCGGCACTGGCTGGATGCCTGGTTTCGAGAGTCGCCGTTCCGCCGGAGCCAGCCGATGAAGCCACTCCACAAGCAACCACACCGACCCCGCCCTGGCGGGCAGCCCGCATTCCGGGTGTAACGCGCCTGTTGGTGGCCTGTCTGGCGGCGATGACGACGTTCTACGGCACCTATGGCTATATCGGCGATCACATCAACCGGGTGCTCGACCGGCCGCTGAGCGCGACCGGCATTCTTGCCCTGGTTTATGGCGTCGGGTTCGGTCTGGCCGTGTTCGGCGACCATCTGATCGACCGGTTCGGTGCGCGGCGCATTCTGCCGCTGTGTTTTTGCGGCATTGCGGCGGTCTATGCGGGGCTTGGCCTGACGGCGGGTTCATACGTCGGGCTGGTACTTGCAGCCTTTCTGTGGGGCGTTCTCAACCACTTCGCGCTCAATCTGATCGTCAGCGGTCTGTCGGCAATCGACGCGACGCGGCGCGGCGCCATTCTGGGGCTGAACAGTGCGGTCACCTACCTGTCCGCTAGTATTGGAGCGGTCGCCTTCGGTCCGCTTTACACGGCCTTGGGTTTTACCGCGGTTGCCCTGGCAAGTGCGGCGATCATGGCCGCATCGGTTGTCTATCTGGTGGCGCGGCCGGCGAGCGACGGCAAACTGTCAATCGACTCCGCGGCGCCGTGAGAGGTCAGCCGGATTCGGGGGATTGGTCCGGTGTGAACAGATCAAGCAGCCCGCCGTCGATGCGGCGGCGCAGGTGCCGGTCCACCGCCTCCCGGTCCGGGCATTCGTAGTAGGCGCCGTTGCAGTATCGCTTCAGCGCAGCAAGATCCTCGAACACGTCGGAGCCCGGGATTCCGGCGGCCTCCAGCATTTCCGAGCCGAGAAATCCAATATCCATCGCGGCATCGCCTTGCAGCGGCGGTGTCCAGGAATCCGTCGCTTTGCGGCCGCCGAGCGTGTAGTAGGTTCTGTAGGCCAGCGACCCCGGGCGCGTCAGCGGATCGGGACCGTCCAGTTCCTCGACCAGTGGCATCGTGGCGCTTCCCTGATGATCGCCGAAGGACATGAGAACAAGTCCGCGCTCCGAAGCGTCCGCACGCACTTTTTCAGCGAAATCGGCGTAGTCGTTGCGTCCGATCAGAACCCGGCGCCAATATTCGGAAATGATCTTGTCCTCGTGGAACGGTTCTCCCGGCAGAGCGATTTCCGGTTCTTTCCGCTTCTTGTAGGGCGAGTGGGCGAACATCGTCTGGACGTAGAGAAAAAGCGGGCGGTTGTCGTCTTCCCGGTGTTTGCGGATCTGCTCGAGCGCGGTGTCGAAATAGAAATCGTTCCGCATGTGCCGCTTCGGCGCTTCGATGTCGAGCCGGTCGAGCACGGTTTCGAAACCGATGGAACTAAAGAACGGCCCCTCGTTCACGAACTGGTAGTCCAGCGACAGAATGGCCACGGTGTGGTAGCCGCAATCGGAAAGGATT
The DNA here is from genome assembly GCA_963921345.3 of Rhizobiaceae bacterium. Lineage (GTDB taxonomy): Bacteria > Pseudomonadota > Alphaproteobacteria > Rhizobiales > Rhizobiaceae > Hoeflea_A. The sequence continues at coordinate 625,368 of CAWUFE020000007.1, forward strand.
TTGGGAATGGCGCCCTTGACCGCGTCCTGCAGCGTGATGGTCAGATAGGGACTGCGCCAGCCGAAATCCGTGGCAGACAGGCCGGTCAGCATCGACAGGCCGGTAATCCAGGTGCCGCCGCCGAACACCTCGACGTTCAGCGGGTGCAGCGTCTCGTCGCCGACGGCCATTGCAGCCGTCATGTCGCTGCGGTTCGAAAGCTGGGTGAAATACTCAGGACTTGTTTGCGTCTCTTCAAGCACAACGACAATGTCCGGCAGGTCGCCCTCTCCGCACTTTGCCGCGCCGGAAAATGGCTGTGGTGCGGGCAAAATCGACAGGCGTTTCTCCAGTTCGTTTTCGACAAAGAGATATTCCAGGTCTAGCAGCGAGACGAAGAAAGCCGTCACGTGCCTTCCCGCAAGATAATAGAAATAGCGCTGGCGCTCATAGGCGTCGGCCGGAAAGGTCAGCGGCAGCATGACGAATGCGACCAGGACCGCCAGAAGCCGTTTGCGGCCGGTAAGGCGGCGCGGACGGTCCAGACGGTACATGACGAAGCCGGCATAGCCGAGCAGCGCCGCCAGCAACAGCACCGGCACGACCAGATGCGGATAGCTTTCGAACAGGAAACTGACCGCGTCGCCGTCGTTGGCCAGAAACACCATGTCGTAGAAGTGCAGGGAGAATCCCTTGTTCTTGAACTTGATGACGGAGATCACCGACAACACGCCGACCACCATCCAACCGCAGCAGACCGAGAATGTCAGTCGCCGGGTGAGGGCGAAGAACAGGGCCGCGACAAGCAGTGCCAGGGCCAGCACGAAGGGCAGGCTTTCAAGGCTGTTTTCGACGGGTGGAAGCACCGCGAGCACGGCAGCGGAAATGGCAACCGGCATCACCGGATGAACCCACCAGCGTCTCAGGCGGGTGAGGTACCTTTTGAACCGTAGTCTGGATCCGAAAAATGCAGCCATTACCCGGTTTTAGAATGCGTTTGCTGCCGAGCAAGTTAATGTTTGGTTAATTATTAACAAGCTTGGTTAACCCTGCGGCGGTATCGCTCTGAAAAGGCGCCGGGAAAGCCGCCCCGCGCACTCGGAGCGGCTTCCCATCGGGTTTGCTTTGGTGTGGTGGCTTCAGCCCCGTCGGCCGCCGCCCTGCCTTAGCCGTGGCTGAACGGCATTCGGCTGGCCGGCTCTTTGCCTTGGCTGAACCGCCCTGGGCTGGTTGGCGCGCGGTTGACGCGGCTGAACCATCTCCGGCGGCCTGGCCCGCGGTTGGCGTGGCTGTACCATCTGCGGCGGATTGGCGCGCGGCTGCCGGGGCTGCACCACCTTCGGCGGACCCGCCCGCGGCGGCAGCGGTTGGACCGCTTTCGGCCGGTTCGGCCGGGGTGGGGTGGCCCTGGGAGGCGGCAGCGGCTGCACCGCCCGGACGCGGGGCGGCGGCCGATAGTAGCGATCCCAGTTGCGGTACCAGGGACGGCCGTAATAGTAGCGGTCCCAATAACCGCGGTTGAAGACCACCACGGTCAAGCCGACGCTCGGGGCGATCGCCGGAGTCAGCATGTGCGACTGACCCTGATAGGTGATCTGGATATAGGATGACGACATCCAGCCGCGCTCGGTTCCCCAGGAAACGTCGCACCAATTGTAGCCTTCCAGGCATCCGTAAGTGGAGATCGGTGAACCATTGGGCACGGTGAGGATCACCGGATAGCTGGTGCCCGGACCCGCACGCGAATTCACGTTCGCCGTCGTGTAACTCGGCGTTGCAGCTTGCGCAGCTCCTGCGAGTGCAGTTGCTCCGACGATCGCAAGCAAACCGGTCAAGAGTCGTTTGTACATTGTTTTTGACCCATCTCATTGCTCGTTTAGCCGTGAGGTGGGAATCGATTGTGACCGTTTGGCGGCGCCCGGATTACGACTTTCGCAGCATATTCGGGGCGTCGATTATCCTTTCGAAGAAAGCACTGCGAGCGCTGCCTCGATCGCCTCTACCTGTCGCTTGGCCTCGGCGATCTCGCGCTGATAATTCTGCCGGACGTGCTCGAGATCGTCGTGCCGCCTGGACTGCAACTCCTTGATGTTGCCGCGCGCTTCGCTGCACAGGCCGTCCCAGTTCTTGATCTGCCGGCGCAGATCCTCGATCTGGCTCTCGAAGCCGGCGCTGTGCGTCTCCAGATGGACGGCGCACTGGCATTCGAGATCGACCAGGCGCTCGCGCATCTGGAGTGCCGTCTCTCGCAGCTTGATTTCCATGCCCTGGCGAATTTTCGTGGGCTGCACCATGGCACTGCGCCGCTTTTGCGCAATCAACCGGTCCAGCTGTCCGGCCCGTTCGGCGGCGCGGGCGGCTTTGATTGCTATATGTTCGCTCACCGTGGTCTCCTCGATACGGGCACGCGTGGCCCTGTCCCGGTGGATGTCCGTTTCTCGGCATCCATCCGGACGTAATCCGCCGCCCCACGATGTTCGATTTTGCGACTGGCCGGCCCACCCCGCGCTTCGTCGACTGAACCGGTCAGCAGCAGGCATCCGGTCGCGATCGCCCCACAGCAGCCATCCCCTACTGCGGATCGCCGGTTCCAGAGCCTGCATGCTGTCCATCCCACCCCGTCTCGGAAGACGAAGTGACGATCCTCAAACAGCAATAGAAAGAACCGCAGTCCCGGACAAGTTCATACTCGATTTACCATTAATTCCAACGGTTAACGGCGAAATGTTCAGGTTTCGTCTTGTGCGCCGACCAGATCTCTGTAGCGCTTAGCGCCGATATTCGAGCCACAGGCCAGTAGGCACACATTCCGACCTGCGATATCGGTTTGCAGAGGACCCGACACCGCAGCGAGCGCCGCGGCGCAGGCGGGCTCGACCATCAGATTCAATCCATCGCGCATCTGCCGGACAGCCTCGACGATCGCATCATCACTGACGCGCACGATGCGGTCGACATGCGCCCTGGCGACACCGAAGGAGTAGGGCATGGCGCGCGGCGAGCCGAGACTGTCGGCCACCGTGTCGACGCGGTCGAGATCGACCGGGTGGCCTGCCGCGAAACTGCGATGCAGGCTGTCGGCCCCCACCGGTTCGACACCGATGACCTCGCATTGCGGCCGTGCCAGCTTGATGGCCGCGGCCAAGCCGCCGATCAGGCCACCGCCGCCGACGGCGACGATCATCAGGTCGATGTCGGGCAGGTCTTCGACGATCTCCGCGCCCAGGGTCGCCGCTCCCAGCGTCATGTGCTCGCCCTCGAACGGGTGCATGACGGTGGCGCCCTCCGCCTCGGCGATCCGGTTCATTTCCGCAAAGGCCGCGGCAATGTCGTCAGCCAGGACAACCCGCCCGCCCAGCGCCCGACAGGCGTCGATCCGGGCCGGATCGGTTGCCTGCGGCACGACCAGCGTCGCGGCGATGTTCTTCTGTTGCGCGGCCCAGGCGACGGCCAGGGCGTGATTGCCGCCGCTGGCGGCCACGACCCCGGCGGTCCGCTCCGCTTCGTTCAACCGCTGGATTCCCAGCAGATTGCCGCGTGCCTTGAAGGATCCCGCGTGCTGGAAGAGTTCGAGCTTGACCGACGCGCCGCGCGCCGAGGCGAAGTGCCCGGCGATCGGATCCGTCTGCAGCGGCAGCATCGGCGTCCTGACGATCCGCCGCGCCAGTGTTTCTCGCGCCCGAGCGATTTGCTCCGGAGAAAGGGAATGTCCAGTCATCATGTCCGTTTGTTCGGTGTGTTTGGGGCGAGCCCCGGACGATGCGGCGAGCTTACGCCATCGCGCCGGCAATGCCCATCATTTTCACGATCGAGAAAGCCGGCTGCGCTCAAACTGCAGCAAAGAACCGCCTGGTTGCTTCATCGGCCGGAAAATACGATTCGATGCGCGTTTCCTGGAGGGTGATATCGAGCGGTGTCCCGAGTGTCGCGATGGTTGAAAAGAAGCTGAGGGCGATACCGTCCTTTTCGAAATCGACGGTGAGGATCGGCGGCTGCCAATGCCCCGGCTGGTATTTCTTCCAGCCGGCCGGGACGCCGTCGTAACTCTCGATTTCCCGCATGAGGTTGCCGAGCGGCCCATCCGCGCCGCGCGCCAGGGCTTCGGCGTGCAAGTGTCTCAAGAAGAACGGAGCAATGTCGTGCCAGTTGCTGATGTGGCGGCGCACGCCGTCGGGTGAAAATAGGCTGCGCAGGATGTTGCCGGCAATCGGCGGCAGGTCCTCAGGTGTTTCGACATCGAAGAGAAACCCCTGCATGCGGGCCGCCCCGTTGTTGGCACGCACCACATTGAAGAGACCGTCCACGACCATGGCCGGGAACGGCTCCTGCTGCTGCAGCATCATGTCGAGCGCCTGGTCGACGGCGGCGAGCTCCGGTTCGCTGAGGGCGGTCTCGCGAAACTCCGGGGCGTATCCGGCAGCAGTCAGCAGGCTGTTGCGGTCGCGAAGCGGAATGTTCAACGCATCGCAGATCTGCAGCACCATGGAACGGCTCGGCGCGCTGCGCGCCGATTCGATGAAGCTGATGTGCTTCTGCGAAACGTCGCAGCGCAGCGACAGCTCCAGCTGGCTGACATTGCTGCGCGCCCGCCAAGATTTGAGCAGGCGGGGAAGATCATCTGTCCGCATATGGGTCTCCATTGACCTGTCCATTCTCGCCATGGTGTCTCTGAAAACAACTACCCACCAGGTAATTGCCGTCATTCCGGCAGCGCTTAGGTTTCAGGCATGAACGGCACACCGAAAGGAACGGATCATGTCAGAACATCAAACCAACGGACGTCTGCTGCGGCTGGCACTTCTTGCCAATGGCGCGTTTTCCCTCCTCACCGGAGCGGCCTGGGTGGTTGCATCGGACAGCATCGCCACATGGATCTTCGCAGCGGAAAACCCGGTCTTTCGCCTAGCAGCGCCGGCGCTTGTGCTGGAATTGGGCGTTGGGCTGCTGATCTTTGCAGCCTTTGTCCTGTGGACGGGGAGCCAGACCGTCATCAACCGGCTGCGCGCCAAAATCATCACAGTGATGGATGTCGGTTGGGTCCTCGGCAGTGCTGCATTGCTGGTCGTGGCACCGGAGCTGTGGACGGAGACCGGATTTTGGGCCGTTGTGGCGGTTTCCGGGACCGTCGGGCTCTTCGCCCTGGATCAGGCATTGGGACTGGTGGTGCTCTACCAGGGAAGGCATGACGTCCGGACCGATTGGACCGGCGGCAGGCTCACGCTAACGGCAAGCGGCCTGACATCGGCTGCGCCCGAACGGGTGTGGAGCGTGATGACCGATCACGAGCGCTATGCAGACGTCGCCGACAACCTGTCGAAGGTCGAGGTCATCGGCGGATCGGGCGCGGATACCCAACGCCGCTGCTTCGATACCCGCGGCCGCAGCTGGACCGAAAACTGCATTTTGTGGGAAGAGGGGCGGGCTTTCGCGTTCCGCGTCAACACGCAGGCCGCCGACTATCCCTATCCGATCGCGCAACTGGAAGGGCAGTGGTCGCTGGCGACCGAAGAAGGCAGCACTTGTGTTCGCATGCGGTTCGAGGTGACGCCCAAGGAAGGCCTTTTGAACGGGTTGCTGCTTCACCTGATGGTCGGACCCTTCGCCCGCGTTTGCGGCCGGCTTCTCGACAACTGGATCGCCGTCATGGAAGACCGGGCCGGTCCGTTGCCTGACCCGCAACCCCGGCGAGCCGAAACCGGGCTTGCCCAACCCGCCTGAGCGGATCGAGCGTCGGCGGGCCCTGACAGGGGCCCGTCAGGCCCGGGAGCATCGGGCGGCGGCTATTTGCGCGATGAACTCGACGGCACTGGCGATGCCGTCTTCCTGTGTGAGACCGGCGGCAACCGCCTCGGCCTTCTGCCGCATGGCGGTATCCGTGACCAGACGGTCGAACGCCGCGGCCAGGTTTTCGGCATTCGCCTTTTTCTGCGGGATCGGTTTCGGACCGGCGCCCAATGCGTGGACGGTCCTGCCCCAGAAGGGCTGATCGGCAAAGAACGGGCAGATCAGCGTCGGCCTGCCGGCACGCAGTCCGGCGGCCGTGCTCCCGGCGCCTCCGTGATGCACGACACCGGCGACTTTCTGAAACAGCCAGTCGTGCGGCGCTTCATCGATCCTCAGAATGGTATCCGGCAGCGCCGCCGCATCGAGGCCGCCCCAGCCGGTCGCGAGGATACCGCGGTGCCCGCCACTTTGCAGCGCCTCGACCACCGCCTCGGTCAGTCGCCGCGGATTGCGGCCGGACATGGAACCGAACCCGACATAGATCGGCGGTGGGCCGGCTTCGAGAAAGGCGGTCAGGTCTGCAGGCGGCGTCCACTCTTCTTCGGTGTCGAGAAACCAGTAACCGGCAGCGGTGGCGGTTTCAGGCCAGTCGGCCGGCTCCGGCAGCACGTGACCGCTGTATCCGTGCAGCGCAGGAATGGGCCGGCCGGTCTGATCGTGCAGAAGATCGAGGTTGCGGCGAGCGGCGGGCGTATCGGTGCGGCGGCGCCATGTACGGACGTATCTGCCGGCAAACAGCTGGATCATCGCGTGGACGAAACGATAGGTCAGCCGGTTGTACCAGCCGCCGAGCGGCAGATCGGGAAAGCCCATGCAGGGATATTCCGCAGTCGGCACCAAAAAGGGCAGGGGCAATGTGAGAATGCCTGGAATTTGCAGCTTTTCGGCAATGGCCGGGCCGAGAATGGCCTTCGGATGAAAGCACACGAGATCAGGCCGAGCCTTTTGCGCCACATCCCAACATTGCTCGACGGTCCGCTGCTGGATCGGCGCCATCTGACGCGCCAACCGGATGTTCGCTGCAACGATCTGGAGGATACCGCGCGTGTCCTCCATGAGCGCCTTGCCCTGGTCGGAATCGATGATCTTCAGCAGGTCGTCGCTGATGTATCCGTAATCCAGGCCATTGGTCTCGACGAAGCTTCGAAAACGCTCGCACGTTGCGACCGTCACTTGATGTCCTGCCGCTTTCAGGCCTTGACCCAGCGCCACGAAGGGCTGCACGTCGCCGCGCGAGCCAATGGTGAGGAGGAGGATTTTCATCGATTGCCGCTCGCCGAGAACTGGTCCGGTTTGCAGGTAGGCGGTTTCGTTGCCGGGTTCAACCGGCGTTCGATTCCGCGCGTGCTTGACAGGGGGCCGGTTGATACTACATAGGGTCGACCGGTTTGAGGCGCCCGCCGCTCGCACGCACTAGCGCTGGTGAAGTCCTCCCTGTTCCAATTCCCGTCTATTTTCAACGGAAGCGGATCCATGGCAATGCGAGCCCCATTTTTCATGAAGCTTTCGGCTGAAAGAGGCGAAGGATGACACCTACACTTCCATCAAAGGAAGCGCTGAAGGAGCAGGCCAAACGGCTGCGCGCATCGCTCGATGCGGCAGGACACCGTATCGGCCACTCACAAGCGCTCGAAACAGTTGCCCGGCAGCATGGCTTCCGGGACTGGAACACGCTGTCGGCCAAGGCACGATCGCAACAGGTACAGACACCCGTTCAGGTCGGCGAAAAGGTCTCGGGCCACTATCTGGGACAGCGGTTTACCGGCCAGGTGATCGGCATCAGCAGTCTGGCCGCGGCGGATCGCTACCGGGTCACCATCCGGTTCGACGAACCGGTCGACGTGGTCACGTTCGACAGCTTTTCGGCTTACCGGCACCGGGTGCAAACCGTCATCGACGGCTCCGGCACCACGCTGCAGAAGACCTCCAACGGCAAGCCGCACCTACAACTGGACCTCAAGCAGCGATAGCCGCCAACAACGCCAACCCGGCACAGCAGCCGGGTTGGCGATAAAATCGGTCAGGCTCTGGGACGGTTGCCCAACAAGTGCCGAGGCTGCAGTTTGACCGAAAGCTCAGGCGCTACAGCGCAGCCGCCAGGCGGCTGCCCTGATCGACGGCGCGCTTGGCGTCGAGTTCGGCGGCCTCGTCGGCTCCACCGATGATATGGGTGGGAATTCCGCGACGCTCCAGTTCGGTGGCGAGGCTGTTGTCGCAGATCTGGCCGGCGCAGATGACGATGGTGTCGGCCTCCAGCCATTGCGGGTCGCGGCGTTCTTCTCCGTACGAGATTTTCAGGCCGCGGTCGCCGATTTCCTCATAGTTGACGTTGCCCAACATCTGCACGTTTTTCATGGCCAGCGATGCGCGATGGATCCAGCCGGTTGTCTTGCCGAGGCCGGCCCCGTGCTTTTTGGCCTTGCGCTGGAGCATGGTGATGCGGCGCGGGGATTTTTCCGGTCGGGCCCCGTCCGGAGAAAGTCCGCCGGGCGTGCGCGCCGGATCGCCGACACCCCATTCGCGCTTCCACAAATCGAGATCGACCGTCGGCGACACGCCTTCATGAGCAAGGTACTCGCAAACATCGAAGCCGATGCCGCCGGCCCCGACGACAGCCACTGTTTCGCCGACCGGCTTCCGGTCGCGCAGCACGTCGATGTAGCTGAGTACTTTGGGGTGGTCCTGACCTGGAATCTGCGCGTCGCGCGGCAGCACGCCGGTGGCGATTACGACCTCGTCGTATCCGTCGTCCTGAAGCTGGTGGGCGTCGACTTCGGTCTCAAGCCGGACGGTAACCTGCTTCAGTTCCAGCTGGCGCCGATAATAGTCGACCAGTCCGAAGAATTCCTCCTTGCCGGGAACGCGCTTGGCCATGTTCAACTGGCCGCCGATTTCGGCCGCCCTGTCGAAAAGCGTCACCTGATGGCCGCGCTCGGCCGCCACCAGCGCCGCCGAGAGGCCGGCCGGGCCGGCACCGACAACCGCCACGCGCTTCGGCTTTTCGGTCGGCAGATAGTTGAGCTCCGTTTCATGGCAGGCGCGCGGATTGACCAGGCAGGTCGACAGCTTCATCTGGAAGGTATGGTCGAGGCAGGCCTGGTTGCAGGCGATGCAGGGCGCGATTTCGTCGGCCCGGTCTTCCCGCGCCTTCAACACGAATTCAGCATCGGCGAGGAATGGCCTCGCCATCGACACCATGTCGGCGCAGCCTTCGGCCAGCACGTCCTCGGCAATCTGCGGCGTGTTGATGCGGTTGGAGGTGATCAGCGGGATCGACACCTCGCCCATCAGCCGTTTGGTCACCCAGGTGAAGGCGCGGCGCGGCACCGAGGTGGCGATCGTCGGAATGCGCGCCTCGTGCCAGCCGATGCCGGTGTTGATGATGGTGGCGCCCGCCGCCTCGATCGCCTTGGCCAGCTGCACCACTTCCGGCCAGGTCGAACCGTTGGGCACCAGGTCGATCATCGACAGGCGATAGATGATGATGAAGTCCTCGCCGACTGCCTGGCGTACCCTTCGGACGATCTCGACCGCCAACCGCATGCGGTTTTCATACGGGCCGCCCCAGTCATCCGTCCGCTTGTTGGTATGGGTGACCAGGAACTGGTTGATGAAGTAGCCTTCCGATCCCATGATCTCCACGCCGTCATAGCCGGCCTCGCGCGCCAGTGCTGCGCAAGTGGCGAAATCGGCGATCTGTTTTTCGATGCCGGCCTCGTCCAGTTCGATCGGCGCGAAGGGCGAGATCGGCGATTTGACCGCGGACGCGGAGACGCCGCCCTTGTGATAGGCATAGCGTCCGGAGTGCAGGATCTGCATAGCGATCCGGCCGCCTTCGGCGTGCACGGCGCGTGTCGTTGGCAGGTGTTCGACCACCTCGGCCGCCGTCGACAGCTTGCCGGCGCCCGGCAGCGCCGCGCCTTCCTCGTTGGGGGCCACCCCTCCGGTCACCATCAGGCCGACGCCGCCACGGGCCCGCTCGGCGAAATAGGCGGCGACCCGCTCATGGGCCTTCCGGTCCTCCAGACCCGTGTGCATGGAGCCCATCAGAATGCGGTTGGGCAGTGTGACAAAGCCAAGGTCCAGTGGCTTGAAGATATGCGGGAAGGGCTTCATTCGCTTCTCCGGTGCAGGATCGTCAGGCGGTTTCGTTTGCGCGCAGCCGTGCAAGACCGGGTCCGGCCGCGGCACCCATGCGTTCGGCCAGCGCCATCAGCGCATTGGCCGGGCGGATCATGACCTCGAACTCGACGATACGACCGTCGTCGTCAAAACGGATCATGTCGATGCCCTTGACGGTCTTGTCGCCGATGCGCGCCTCGAACTCCAGGACCGCGCTGCGGCCGTCTTCGGAAGCGAAGCGGCGGCGGTAGCGGAAATCCTCGAAGATGGTGGCGACCGTTCCGATGATCAGAAGGAAGGCTTCCTTGCCGGCAAAAGGCGAAAAGACGGCCGGTGAGCGGAAAACGACCCGGTCGGAGGTAATCTCTGCCAGCCCATTCTGGTCTTTGCTTTCAAGCAACGCATGCCACGCATCGATGGTTTGCTGTGCGGCGGAGTTCAGCCCCGGCAAAGGATTCATGAAACGCTCCCTTTCATATGTGCGTTGACACATATATGCTATGGTACATAGAAGCAACCGCAAACTTCGGAGCGCGCCGTGGCCCTGTCCCATTCGATCCTGGTCATCCTGACCGAGCGACCCATGTCTGGCTATGACCTGGCGAAATACTTCGATTCGTCCATCGGCTTTTTCTGGACGGCGACGCATCCGCAGATCTATCGCGAACTGAAGAAACTGGGGGAACGGGGATACGTCGCTTCCCGCGAAGAGATCCAGTCCGGCAAGCCCAACCGCATCGTCTACAGCATCACCGATGCCGGCCGTCAGGCACTGAAGGAATGGTCGCGCGAACCGGTCGCGGCGCCGGTGGTCAAGGACGAACTGCTGGTGCGGCTGCAGGCAATCGATCACGTCGATCAGGAAGCGTTGCAACAGCATATCGCCGACCGCCTGGTGGCGCACCGGGCCCAATTGGCCCAGTATTTTCATATTCGCGACAAGCGGTTCGCCGATGGCGAGGAGACACCGTCGGACCTGGGCAAGCTGATGGGGCTGGAACTGGGGATCCAGTACGAAACGGGCTGGATCGCCTGGTGTGAAAGCGTGCTCGAACGCTTGCAGAGCCGCTCAAGGAAAAGCCGGAGCGGCGTGCCGCTCCGGCCTGAATCGAAAGCGATTTGAGGTGCGGGGCCCGCGTTAGCGGGCCGCCGCAGCGGAATTCAGGGTCAGGGCGCCGATCCCGGCAGCCGCGTTCAGTCCGACACTTCCGCTGACACTGATCGGAACAAGATTGATGTTGTTCTTCAGATTTCCGACCAGCACGTTCGCCCCGACGCCGAGCCCGACACTGGCGGCGGCCGATACGCCGACATAGGTGCCGTCCAGCCTGCCGGCCGGAACCTGGTAGCTGGGCGCATAGACGGCCCAAAGAAGACGGCCACGACGGGTGAAGCCGATATCCGGACCGACCCTTGTGATCGTGCCGTCATAGTATTCGAAGAGCTCGCCGCCACGGGCGTTCTCAAAAGTGCAGGTCAGATCGGTCGACGAACCGATGACGTAGCCGATGCTGCGGCTGGTTGTGCAGGCCAGCAGGCCAACCTTGCTGAAATGCTGTTTCGGGGCGGGCTGGACAGGTGCGGGCGGCTGCGGTGTATCGGCGGCGCCGGCCGGGACCGCGGTGGTTCCGGCTACGGCCACGCCCAGACCGAAGGCGGTCGCGAGGGTGCTCAGCTTCATTTCAATTCTCCTTGGTGGACGGGAGCCGGAGGGGAGCGCTCCCGAGGAACAATATCGGCGTCTAACGCGCCCGAAATGCGCCGAGATTGTGTCTGTTCGCGGGTATTCCTGGGGCAGGAGTGGACCGGTCTGCCAGTGCTGCCAAAGTGCAACAGTGGTGCTTGTCCGAAGTGCGCTCTAAGCTTGCGCAATTCAGTCGCGACCGGGACACGGCAGGCGGTTAGGATTTGGCAATGCCGCCGGAGTAGGATGCCGGCATCCGAAGCCAGCTTTGATGCAGCAACGAGACAGGGATTTGCAAGCCATGGTGCGAAACGTGTTCTATATCATCTCGGTTGTGGCGGTTCTTCTGGTCGTTCTGATCGGGCTGTCGTGGCCGCCGATCTGGTGGGCGATGGTGATCGTCATCCCCTACATCCTGATCGGGCTCTACGACATCCATCTGGCGCCGCACAATGTGCTGCGCAACTATCCGGTGATCGGCCATCTGCGCTACGCGATGGAGTTCATCAGCCCGGAGATCCGCCAGTACTTCATCGAAACCAACGAAAGCGGCAAACCCTACAACCGCCTCCAGCGCACGCTGGTGCACGCCCGGTCGACGGGCACGGTCGACACACAGCCCTTCGGCACGCAATTCGATCTGATGGAGACCGGTTATATTCGCGGCAGCCATTCGCTGGCGCCCGTTAAACCCAATCCGGCGAATGCGCGCATCACGGTTGGCGGGCCCGACTGCAAGAAACCCTACGACGCGTCCAGGCTGAACATCTCCGCCATGAGCTTCGGTGCGCTCAGCCCGACGGCAATCCACGCTCTCAATGCCGGGGCCAAGCGCGGCGGCTTTGCCCACAATACGGGCGAGGGCGGTCTCAGCCCCTACCATCTGGCCGGCGGCGGTGACATCATCTTCCAGATCGGAACCGGCTATTTCGGCTGCCGCACCGCGGACGGTCATTTCGACGAGGAGAAATTCATCAAGATCGCCGAACGCGATGTGGTCAAGATGATCGAAATCAAGCTCTCGCAGGGGGCCAAGCCGGCCCATGGCGGCGTGCTGCCGGCGGCCAAGGTCGACGAGGAGATCGCGCAGATTCGCGGGGTCCCGATGGGCAAGGATGTCATTTCGCCGCCGGCCCATACGACATTCGATTCGCCCGAGGGACTGATGCATTGGGTTGCCCGCCTGCGCGAGGTCAGCGGCGGCAAACCGATCGGGTTCAAGCTCTGCATCGGCCGCAGGCACGAGTTCATGGGCATCGTCAAAGCTATGCTCAAGACCGGCATCACTCCCGATTTTATTACCGTGGACGGGGCCGAGGGTGGAACCGGCGCTGCACCGCCGGAATTCACAAACAAGCTGGGTGTGCCGCTCAACGAGGCTCTCTGCTTCGTCCATTCCTGCCTGCTCGGCGCCAATCTGCGCGACAAGATGCGGGTGATCGCCAGCGCCAAGGTCGTCACCGGTTTCAACATCGTCGAGAAGATCGCGCTGGGCGCGGACATGTGCAACATGGCTCGGCCGATGCTTTTTGCTCTGGGCTGCATCCAGTCGGTTCGCTGCAACACCAACACCTGTCCGACCGGTATCGCCACCCAGGACCGCGGCCGGGCGAAAGCCGTGGATGTCGAACTGCGGCAAAAGCGCGTCGCCCAGTTTCACGAGGCGACGATCGAGAGTTTTCTGGACCTTGTGGGCGCCATGGGCTTCGAAGCGGCGGACGATCTGGCGCCGGACGACATCCACCAGCGCGTTGCTGACGAAACCGAACGGTCCTACAGCAGCTTCCACGAATATCTCGACCCGGGCGAATTGCTCGGCGACGACATCCGCCCGGCCTATCGCAATCATTGGGAGAAGGCGAGCGCCGAGGCCTTCTGACCGGTCCCTCCAGGCCTATTGTTTCAGAACGGAAACGTCCAATTCGTCGATAATGCTTGTCAGGTCGAGGCGCGTCTGAACCGTATCGGAGTTGCCGAACCAGAACCCGTTGTCGCGCAGGTCGCAAAACCAGGCGATCAGGTCCGGCAGCCGGTCGGGATCGAAGACGACTCTTTTCATGGTGACGCCGTCGGATCCGTCTTCCAGCATGTGTTCGAGCGACGCGTCGATTTCACCGCGATGAACGACCGTGTCGCCGGCGGAAACAAATCCGCATTTGCGGAACGAGGCTTCCGGACTGGTGTTGCCCTCGGTGAAATGTGCCTGGTAGGCGGAATCCCAGTCGTCGGATTTCGACCGGACCAGATCGTGCAGCAGTGCTATGCGGGTCAGCAGGCTGCCGAGGCGAAGACCGCGCGCCCCGGGATGCACGACAAGACCGCCCAACTCGCTCTCCCGCTGCCGGTTCGGCGCATCCACCTCGTTGTCCTGGATGATCAGGGTGCCCAGAAGCGAGTCGTTGTGGGAGACATTCTGCAGTTCGAACAGCCGATGCTCTTTGGCCGCGTTGCGGAAAACCGACGGCGGCCGGTCGAAAAGCGTGCCCTCGTTGAGAGTGTCGACGAAGGTAAAGACGGCGCGCGAGTCCTCGGCCTCGGTCATGCGGAAGTAAAGCACGTCGCCATCGCGCAGGTGTGACGGTGTATGCTCAGCCATCGGCCCGACCATAATCTGAGACTGCCATTTACGAGGCCTCCGCTTCCTCCTGAGTCGAATAGCTCGAAACACGGAACGCCAGATAGGCGGCGATGCCGTTGATCACGGCAACGACCAGGATGGCCCAGACAACGTGCTGCAGGTGGGCGACGGCCGCGAGCAATGAGGACAACCCGACTCCGACGATGCGCACCATGACCTTGGAAACGCCGACACCGATCACCCGGTATTGCGGCGGCGCCACATCGATGAAGTACAGCCACCGCGCGGTCGAGACGCCGTTGACGGCGACCGTTACCATGAACAGCGCGGCCGCGTGGATCAGCGGTTCACTGACCACCGGTACGAAGTGATTTGAAAACAGCAGCAACCCGGCAGCCGCGGCAAGCAAGGCCCCAATAATCATCACCGTGCGCGTGGACCGGTGTCCGACCGCCTGCCACAACGGGCCCGCAACCAGGAGCGCCAGCGCGGTCGATATCACCAACGCGGTCAGACCCTTCGGTGTGTTGTCGTGCGAAAGCGCCGCGAGGATGGCATAGAAGGGCACCGACATTTCGACTGTCAGAAGCGCAAGCCGAACCACCAGATACTTGCGGAACCACTCCAGTTTGATCAGCACGGTGAAGTTGCCGTAGATCTCGTGCAGATGATTGCGCAGCGAGAACCGCCGGCGCGGTTTTGGCTCGGCCTTGTCCGAGTCGTCCGGATCGGCTGTGTATTCGCGCACGAGCAGCAGGACGGCGCTGGCCGTCAAAAAGGAGATGATCCCGATGATGACGATGGCTGCGTGTCTGGTGAATGGCGGGTCGGATTGAAAATACTGGTGCGAAGTCCAGACCAGCGCCGCCGTAGCAAAGCCGCCCAGCGTCATGACGCTGTAGAGCAGCCTGTTGCGTGACTCCGACTGCAGCACATTGCCGTAGAAATCGGCGTTGAGGATGCTCTGATACTCTCTGGTCAGCCCGATGACCAGGATGACCGCGATGAAGGTCAGCGTTACGATGAGCGAAGTTCCGAATGCGGCGGACGTCAGGGCCAGAAAAAAACAGGCGGCGACGACGATATCGGTCATCGCCAGGTCGACTTTCTTGCGCGGCCGCCGCGCGGCGATCGGGGTGCCGAACAGCGCCGTCATCAGCGCCGCAGCCTGGCGGATGGTTACGAGCAGGCCGGCGATGATAACCGGGACGTCGAGCGAAATTGCCAGGTAGGAGATGACCACCGAAGGATTGGCCATTGTCCATGCCATGGTGTTGAAAGTGCCCTGTCCGCGAAGAATGGAGTAGTTGCGCTTTTCTTCATTCTGGTGGTCGCCGTTCATGATCTGCAAATTCAAGCTGCTGGTTGGGTTTCCTGGCTCCGTGACGATTTAGCCATTGAACATAGTCGGTGGGCTTCATCAATCGGTTAATTCCGGCGAACCGGTCTGTGGATCCGCTTGCTGACGTGCGGTTACGAATGCGAAACAGGCTGCCAATACGTTCAGGCAGGCAAGCGCGACAATCGCCCAGACCACGTGCTGAGTGTGTGCGAGTGCAGCCATGACCGTCGTCAGCGCGATTCCCGAAATCCGCGACACGCTTTTGGAAACTGCCAGTCCGCGGACCCGGTATTCCTTCGGCGCAATGTCCATATAGTAGAGGTATCGTGCCGTCTGCACACCTTGCACCGCAACTGTCACAAGAAACAGGGCGACCGCATGGGCAAGAATGGTGTCTGCGAATTTCAGGAAATGATTGAGCACCAGCATCAGGCCGCTCGAGGCAGCCATGGCGGCGCCGAGCAGCATGACGAGACGGTTGGAGTATCCGGTGACCAGACGCCAGATGGGAGCCGCAACGGTCAACGCCAGGGCAGACGAAATGACGAGGGCCGTCAGCCCCTTTTGAGAAGTGCCGTGAGACAGGGCCGCCAGAATCGCGAAGAACGGGATTGAAAGCTCGATGGTCTGCAGCGAAAGGCGCACCGTCAGAAAACGACGGAACCACGCCATGCTCCAAAGCTCCGCCAAGCCAGCCAGGTAGTGGCGGATCGCGACTTTTCCCCCGGTCGGCTGGATCTGCTGGCGCTCGTCGGAGTCCGGCTTCTTTCCACTTGTCAACTCGCGCACAAGCAGCATCGCGGTTGCGGACAGGCAGAAACAGGCGGTGGCAATCAGCACGATGGTCGAATGACGTGCCAGCGCCGGGGAATCGATCATCAGCAGATGTGCCGACCAGGCGAGCGCCATGGTCCCGAGCCCGCCGATGATCATAGCGGTGTACAGCAGTCGCATTCGGCTGCCGGAATGCAGGACGTCCGCCATGAAGTCGTAGTTGAGCAGGCTCTGAAACTCCTCAGTGAAGCCGATGCACGCGACGATGAGTATGAATGTGATCGTGACGACGGTGGACGTGCCCAATGCGACCGAAGCGATCGCCAGCAGGAAGCAGAGCGCCAGAATGCCGTCGGTTGCGGCAAGGTCGCGTTTCCTGTTCGGCCGATTGGCCGCAAATTCCGATCCAAACAGGGTGGTCGCCAGGTTTGCCGATCGCCTGACCGTCATCAGCAGGCCGGCGAGAAAAACCGGGACGTCGAGGGTGATCGCCAGATAGACGAGAACGACCGAGGGGCTGGCCAACGTCCATCCAATGGTCGCCAGGCTGGCCTGTCCCGACAGGATGGCAAGGTTGCGTCCCTCGTCTCGGCTTTCAGCGGTCATGGCAACCGGCGTTCCTGTTTCCATGGGTCTCCTTCGTCCATCCGGAGTGTGGCCGCTCGCCAAAATCTGTCACAGGATCGACAATCCGTCGCGGATTTTGGTGTTTTGTGTGAAGTGTCTCATTCAATTTGGGCGACGATCCGACTATACCGGTATGTTGCAGACAGCCACCATAGCGCGCGGACCGGTGTTTTTGCATGGCCAAGTGTATCGACGTTGCGATTGTGGACGACCATCAGATGTTCGCGGACGGTCTGAGCAGGCTGATCGCCAGCCTCGATTCGCGATTTCGCTGCCGGACCATATCGTCGCCCCTGTCCGCTCTGGGCCAGATCGCGGACGGCAGGCGCTTCGACCTCATCATTTCCGACCTGATCATGGACAGCATCAACGGGATCGCCTTCCTGCGGGCGCTGCGAAATCGAGGCGTCAAAACGCCGGTCCTGATCATTTCAGGCATAACCACCGCACCGCCGATCGAGGAGGCCCTGCGTCTTGGCGCCAAGGGGTTTCTCCCGAAATCGGCGCCCTCCGATGTGCTGAGCGACGCGCTGGAGGCGGTTCTCGCCGGTGAAATTTTCCTGCCGCCCGACCTGTGGAGCGTCTATGAGGAGAACCATCATTCGGCCAACCGCGCGCACACTGACGAAATCGGGCCGCGACCGCAATTAAGCCAACGCCAGATCGAGGTGCTGCAACTGGTCTCCGAGGGTTACTCCAATCGCGACATAGCCTCCATGCTCAAGGTGAGCGAGAATACGGTGAAGACTCATGTCAAAAGGGTCTTCAATCTCCTGGACGTCAACAGCCGCGCCGCCTGTGTTCGCAAGGCCCAGAATATCGGCCTGATTCGCTGAATTGTCCCCGCTGCTACGTTAGTGGCCTGACATTTCGGCTGATGCGGTTGCCGGCTGCAATTTCGCGAAGCCGTCCTCTGGAGCTGGATCGGCCGGAAGCGCCAGTCGCCGGATTGCCGCGTGCAGGGTGGCCGCCTCGACCGGCTTCATGAGGACGCGTGTGTTGTCGGGAATTTTTTCGCCGCCGACAGCGTCGACATTGCCGGTCATGATGAGGGCGGGAACAGCCGTCCCCGTCAGTTGCCGCACCCGATCCACGCACTGCAGGCCGGTCCGTTCTCCGCGCAGCCGCATGTCGACGATCATAACGTCGGGCGCCAGCCCCAGCGTCTGCAGCAACAGCACCGCCTCGTCCGTCGAAACAGCGGTGTAAACTTCGCAGCCCCAGTCGGAAAGCAGCAGCGACATGCTTTCAAGCACGCTGCTGTCGTCATCGACGACGAGCACGCTCTTGCGCAACGAACTCAAAGAGGCCAAATGAAGCTCCGTGATGCCGGCTTCGGCGGATGACTTTTCCAAGACGAACGAAATCCGGGTGCCGACACCAGGCTCCGAACGCAGTTGCATCTCGATCTCCAGCATGGCGCAAAGTCGTCGAACGATGGAGAGCCCAAGGCCCAGCCCCTTCTGGCGATCCCGCTCGGGATTGTGAAGCTGCACATATTCCTCGAACACTTCCGACTGTTTGTCGTCGGCGATGCCCACGCCGTCGTCGTCGACCGTCAAGACGGCGCGATTGTCCCGTGATTTGAGGGAGACCAAAACCCGGCCGCCGGGAGGTGTGAACTTGATGGCGTTCGACAGGGCATTTCTCAGGACACGAGCCAGCAGGGCACTGTCCGACTCGGCCGCAATCGCCTCGAGATCCCACGTCAGATCGATGGATTTTTCCCGGGCAGCCACGGCGAATTCGTCGACAACGGTTGCCGCCAGCCGACCGAGATCGACGGGTCCGCGATGCACGACAACAGATCCGGAATCCAGTCTTGAAATGTCGACAAGACCATCGAGAAGCTCACCAATGCCGCGCCAGCTGGCATCTATCTTGTCGAGTAGCTCCAACTGGTCGGTCGTGGTGAGCCGGGTGCGCAGGGCGGCGATGAAGTTGCCTTGAGCGTGCAGCGGCTGCGCAAGGTCATGACTGGTCGCCGCCAGAAACCGGGTCTTGTTCCGGTTGATCTTGTCGATCTCGTCGCGCTGTGCCTTCAGCTTGTCGACCAGCGATTGCTGCTGTCGTCGCGCTACGATGTTTGCGACGACGATACGGTGGGTGTAGCGGGCCAGGAGAAAAAACGGCACCAAAGCCGCAACGGCCGCGATGCCGAACCCGTAACCGGGCATCGGACCCGCCAGGATCACCGAAGCGCCATAGACCAGAAGCGCCGAACCGGCGGCGGCGAGATAGGACGGCAGATAATAACCGTGGCTGACGACGGCACCGGTCGAGTAGGCCATGACCACCAGAAAGGCGATCATCACGGAAACAAAGGATTCCGGATTGGCGAGCACCGCCATTCCGATGCCCCAGGTCAGTCCCGAAGCCAACGCAGACAAGGTGTTGGCAAACAGGTAGCGGTCGATGTTCTCGACGCTGAAGGGGTGCTTTGCCTGGACATACAGATAGATCGGCGGCAGGGCGGCGACGGCAACGACGGCCGCCAGCCAGACGATCACGTCGCGGACCGGAACCTGGAAGCTGAGAATGATCGAGGAAAAGAACGCGAACGCAAGTGCCGAGGTCGTCGCGGCTGGCGATCGTGTCGCCAGTTTGCGGGCAATGCCGATTTTGATCTCGGTTTGCTCTTCCGGCGGGTAAGGCGCCGAGTCCACATAGACCATGGATATCCCCGCTATCTCGTCATGCGACCGGTTCCGGCGATGCTATGCGCTTCGACGCAGTTTGGCCATTGCGCGTGTCCGGCCGGAAGGAGCCGGCAACAGTTCGATATTATTGAACGGACCGTAACCGAAAATTGCACACGGTGTCACCCGAACGGGTGATTGAGCGGCCGAATCGCCTGACTTAGGCTGCGTTTGTTACGAGTGTTCACAGACGGTGAGTCGTGCCGGTCATTCGCGAACATTACAGGCCGGGGGCCTTGGCGGATCGGCGTGAAGCACATCTGGCGATGGGGAACTCGTAACACGTCGGTGGTGCCTGATGGGGGGCTTGACGGCACCGCTGATCCTATTTGTCGATTGCGCGCGACCCAGGTCGCCCGGGGCGCGGCCGACAAAGGAAAGCAGGACGCATTGCATCCCGCCTCGATGCTTTACGTTCTGCTTTCCACCATCCCTCCGGCGATCGAATTCCTCACACTCCGGCAGGCGGTTTTGGCCACGGCGTTTCGGCAACGGGCGTCAGTGGCGCACCCTCGCGAAACCAGTTGAAGAGATTGTCGGCCTGAAGCTGGCCCATGGCATCGCGGGTCTCGATCGAGGCCGAGCCGACATGCGGTAGCAGCACCACGTGATCCATGGCGATCAGTTCCTGCGGTACGTGGGGCTCGTGTGCGAACACGTCGAGGCCGGCCGACAGGATCGTTTTGCTTTGGAGAGCCTCGACCAGCGCCGTCTCGTCGACGACCGAGCCGCGCCCGATATTGATGAAGATGCCCTGGCTGCCCAGCGCCCGGAACACCGCCGCATCGACGACGCCGTCCGTGGTGGGGCCCGCCGGAGCAACCGAAAGCAGGATGTCGCTGCGCTGCGCCAGTTCTAGCAACGAACTGCAGTATCCATAGGGCGACTGCGGATCGGCTCTCCTGTTGTGATACAGGATCGGCAGACCAATGGCCTCCGCCCGTCGGGCGATCGCCTTGCCGATCCGACCGAGTCCGAAAATGCCCAGTGTCCTGTTGCGCAGGGTTCCCGGCGACAGCGGATAGCTCGTTTTCCAGTTGCCGGCCCGCAGCCAGCGCTCGGCGGCCGAAAGTTCCCGGGCGGTCATGATCAGCAGGCCGATGGCGGTATCCGCGACCTCTTCGGTGAGCACGTCTGGCGTATTGGTCACGATCACGCCGCGCCTGGCGGCTTCGCCGGCATCGATCGTATCGTAGCCGACGCCGAAATTGGCAATGATTTCCAGATTGGGAAACCGGTCCATGAGGGCGCCGTCGAATGGGATGTGGGCGCCGCAGGCGATGCCTCTGATGCGGTTCACGACCCTGTCCGGCAATTCGGCGATCTCACCCGGCTCATGAACCGAGTGGAGGGTGAAAGCGGACGTCAGGATTTCCGGCGCACGCGGTAGCTGCGGATCGGTCAGCAGCACATCGATGTCAGGCATGGGACTCAGTTACGGCAGGTGGGACATGCAGCGCTTATAGACCAGCGAACGCGTACGCAAAACCCGTTCGTGAGTTGCTCGGCGCTCGTGGAACCCAGAGGGCGGTTCAGCCGATCTGTTGGCGGATGCCTTCCGACTTGGGCGAGTGGCCGAAATAGTCGCGATAGCTGCGCGAAAAATTGGAGGTGGATCCGAACCCGCAGGCGACCGACACCTCGGTGACCGACATATCGGTCTGAAGCAGCAGGTTGCGCGCCTTGTCGAGGCGTATCTCGGCGTAGACGCGGGCAGGGGACTTGCCGATGAACCGGTTGAACAGGCGCTGCAACTGCCGCACGGTAATGCCCAGTTCGCCGGCAATCTCGGTCGTGTTCAGCCGGTCCTCGACATGGTTTTCCATGATCCTGAAGGCACGGATGATCTTGTGGTTGCGCATGCCGAAGCGGGCGCTGAACGAAAGCCGCTGCTCGGCGACGCCCGAACGGACCGAGTTGTAGACCATCTGGTCGGCGATCAGCCCGGCCAGTTCCGATCCGTGCGCCTCGGAAATGAGATGCAGCATGAGATCGGCGGCCGCCGGTCCGCCCGCCGCCGAAATGATGCTCTCGTCTGAGACATAGACCGACCGCTGCAGCCACACATCCGGAAATTCCTCCGACATGATGTCATGATAGGCCCAGTGGATGGCGCAGGATTTGCCGTCCAGCAGACCGGCCTTGGCAAGGATGTAGGAGCCTGAGCACACGGCGCCCAATTTCACTCCGTGGCGGGACTGCCGGCGAAGATAATCGACGAGACACGCAGACACGTGCTGCTTGATGTTGGCGCCGGCAACCACGAACAGGCTGTCGCCCCGATCGAGCGCCTCGAAACCGCGGTCGACCAGAAGGGTGGTGCCGGTCGAACAGGTCTGGTGCTGGCCGTTCTCCGACATCAGGCTCCAGCGATAGAGCTCCCGGCCGGACATCAGATTGGCCAGCCGCAGCGGTTCGACGGCGCAGGAGAACGCCAGATGGGTGAAGTCCGGGACCAGAAGAAAGGTGTAGTGCTGAGGTTCGTTCAGTCCCATGTTCCGTACACCGGTTGCTGCAATGGACGGTATCGCGACGTATTACGGACGATAAACGACCCCGCGTCGTGTTTTCGCAAAAACACCACAAAAACAATTTGTATTCAATTATTTTTTTTGGCAGAACCGAACATCTTGAATTCAGAGGTTGGCCGGCCCGATCCGTATCCGGCTGGAGAAAACGATGCGAGACGATGCGAAGGCGCGCAAAAAGCGCCTGTACGAAACTCTCCGGCGGGACATCCTGACGCTGGAACTGACGCCTGGGACGGACCTGGATGAAGCCACCTTGGCAGGGGCTTTCGGCCTGTCCCGTACCCCGTTGCGCGAGGTGCTGCAGCAGCTGGCGGGCGAGGGCTATATCAGCATGCGCGAAAACCGCGGATCACGGGTCTCGGAGCTCAGCCATCAGACCCTGAGAGATTTCTTCCTTGCCGCCCCGATGATTTATTCGGCCGTCTCGCGTCTGGCGGCACAAAACGCCACGCAAGAGCAGATCGCCGCCCTGAAGGAAGCGCAACAGGAATTCAAAACCTCACTGAATCGCGGTACTGCCAAAGACCGGACCCTCAGCAACAACCGCTTCCATGCGATCATCGGCGACATGGCCGCCAATGTTTATCTGACGGCGAGCCTGCAGCGGCTGCTGGTCGATCATGCGCGCATCGGCATGACATTTTACCGGCCGAAAAACGAGCGCATGGCGACCAATCTTTCCAAGGCAAGCAAGCAGCACGATGCGTTGATCGACAGTATCGAAAGCGGCGACGACGAGACAGCGGCCGCACTGGCGATCGAACATTGGAACCTGTCGCGCGGCCAGATCGAACTGTTCGTGATGCCGCAGGGCCTCGACACGCCGCTCGGCAGCGCGCCGGCGGCAAAAAGCGCGTGAGGATGCGGAGATGAAACCGGTGATGCAGTTCGAAGGCGTCTACACGCCGATCATCACGCCTCACACCGAGGCGATGGAGATTGACTACGAAGCGCTCGAAGTCACGGCGGAGCATCTGATCTCGGCCGGCATTCACGGCATCATATCGGGCGGTTCGACCGGCGAGTACTATGCGCAGTCCATCGAAGAGCGGTTGGAATGCGCCCGGTTTCTGCGCGAGAGGATTGCCGGTCGGGTGCCGCTGATCATCGGCACGGGCGCCATCAGGCAGTCCGATTCCGTTGCCGTGGCATCTGCGGCGAAAGAGATGGGCGCCGACGCCCTGCTGATCGGCAGCCCGCCCTATGCGGTGCCGACGGAACGCGAGAACGCGCTCAACGCCCTGGCGATCGACCGGGCGGCCGACCTGCCGATCATGCTCTACAATTATCCCGGACGCATGGGCGTCAACATGGGCGAGGAGTTTCTCGACCGGGTGGGACGCTCGCGCAATTTCTGCGCCATCAAGGAGAGTTCCGGCGACATCAACCGCGTCCACCTGCTGGCGCGCGACTATCCGCATATCCAGCTCGGCTGTGGCATGGACGACCAGGCGCTGGAGTTCTTTGCCTGGGGCGCCAGAAGCTGGGTGGCCGGCGGATCGAATTTCCTGCCGCGCGAGCATATCGCGCTCTACCGGGCCTGCGCCGCCGAGGGCGACTTCGACAAGGGAAGGCGGATCATGAAGGCGCTGATGCCCTTGATGCGCGTGCTCGAACAGGGCGGCAAGTTCATCCAGTGCATCAAGCATGGCTGTGTCATGGAAGGGATGCGATCAGGACCCCCGAGACCGCCACTGAAAGCGTTGAACAAGGACGACAAGCGGCAACTGGAACAAGTCGTCGACATTCTGAAATCGACCGTCGCGGCCATCGAAGCGGAGGCTTGAGCCATGAGCGAACTCCTCACCAGAGACGAATATCGAGCAATTGCGGCGCGGCTGACGCCGCCGACCCAGGCCTTCATCGACGGGGCTTTCCGACCGGCGCATTCGGGCGCCACCTTCGAAAGCGTCAATCCGGCGACCGGCGAGACGATCGCCCATGTCGCGGCCTGCGGTCCCGACGATGTCGATTTCGCCGTCGGCAAGGCGCGGGAGGCCTTCGAGGACGGCAGGTGGTCGAAAAGGACGCCGGCCGAGCGAAAGGACGTGCTGATCCGTCTGTGCAAGCTGATCACCCGCAATGCCCGCGAACTGGCGGTGCTGGAGAGCATCGATTCCGGCAAGACCATCTTCGACTGCGAAACGGTCGACGTGCCTGAGACCATCCATTGCCTCAAATGGCATGCCGAGGCGATCGACAAGATCTATGACCAGGTAGCCCCGGCTTCCGACGACCATCTGGCGGTGATCGTGCGCGAACCGGTCGGTGTGGCGGGCCTCGTGCTGCCCTGGAACTTCCCGCTGCTGATGCTCGCCTGGAAGATCGGTCCGGCGTTGGCGGCCGGCAATTCTGTCATCGTCAAACCGGCCGAAGAGACATCGCTGACTGCGCTGCGGCTGGCAGAACTGGCTCTGGAGGCGGGCGTCCCGCGCGGTGTCTTCAATTTGGTGCCGGGGCTCGGGCCGGACGTAGGCGAACCGCTCGGCCGGCACGACGACGTCGACATGATCTCGTTTACCGGGTCGACCGAAACGGGTCGTCGGTTTCTGCGCTACGCAGCCGACAGCAACCTCAAGGATGTCGTCCTCGAGATGGGCGGAAAGAACCCGTGCATCGTGCTGGAGGACGCGGAAAACCTCGACCGCGTGGCAGCCCACATCGTCAATGGCGCGTTCTGGAACATGGGCGAAAACTGTTCGGCGACCTCCCGGCTGATCGTCCATCACAGTCGCAAGGATGAGCTGTTGGAGCGCATCCTGGCGCATGCGCGCGAGTGGACGATGGGCGATCCGCTCGACCCGGCCAATCGCATCGGAGCGCTGGTTTCGAAAGCGCATTTCGACAAGGTCAGCTCATACCTGACCCTCGCTGATGCGGGCCGGCCACTTGCCGGCGGCGAAACCCGCGACGGCGCTTTCGTCGAACCGACGATCGTCGAACTGCAGTCGAATGAAAGCGTACTGGCCCGCGAGGAGATATTCGGGCCCGTGTTGTCGGTCATCACGGCTGGCAGTTTCGACGAGGCGATCGCCTTGGCTAACGACACGGGATACGGCCTGACGGCGTCGATCTTCGCCGCCAACGGCAAGCGGGCGCTTCGCGGGGCACGTGCTCTGCGCGCCGGCACCGTCACGGTCAACTGCTACGGCGAAGGCGACATCACGACGCCATTCGGCGGCTACAAGCAGTCGGGTTTCGGCGGCCGCGACAACGCGCTTCAGGCGCACGACCAGTACACCAATCTCAAAACCATCTGGGTCGACCTGAGCGACGACAGCGATGAGGCCGTGGATTGAACGGCAGGTTTTGCGCCAGACGGCTTCCGAAACAGCCGGGCAGGGCGGCCTGGAACGCGATTCTGCCGCCTCTGCCCCCGGCCGAGCCCTTGACCGAAAATACGACCGCGGAAGTCGCGATTATCGGTGCCGGCATCGCCGGCCTGTCGGCCGCGCGCCGGCTCGCGCAACGGGATCCGTCGACCAGCATTGTCGTCCTCGATGCCGGACGCCTGGCGGAGGGACCTGCCGGGCGCAATTCCGGGTTCATGATCGACCTGCCGCACGACCTGGCCTCCAGCGACTATGCGGGCGATGCGACGTCCGAGGACGCCAGGCAGACCGACCTCAACCGGCGCGCCATCGGCTTTGCGACCGATGCTGCGAAAGCCGCCGGTCTGGCGGAGGAGCACTTCGACCCGTGCGGCAAGGTCAACGGTGCGGCGACCGAGGCCGGCGACCGGCACAACCGGACCTACGCGGCCCATCTGGCCGCATTGGGAGAGAAACACCGCCTGCTGGATGCTGACCAGATGCGGGAGCTGACCGGCACGGATTACTACCGGTCCGGCCTGTTCACACCCGGAACCGTGATGTTGCAGCCGGCCGGTTACGTACGCGGTCTCGCCGGTGTCCTGGGCAACCATGTTCGCCTGTTCGAAAACAGCCCTGTCCGATCTTTCGCCAGGGAAGGGACTGGCTGGAAGCTCGACTGCGGCACCGCCAATGTGTCGGCGAACCGGATCATCCTCGCCGTCAATGGTCACGCGGAGAGTTTCGGCTTTTTTGCTGGACGGCTGCTGCACGTTTTCACCTACGCATCCATGAGCCGCCCGTTCGATCCGCAAAGGTTGAAGGGAGACGAACGATGGGGCATCACGCCGGCCGATCCGATGGGCGCCACCATCCGGCGCATCTCGACGCCCGAAGGTACGCGCATCGTCGTGCGGACACGTTTTACCTGCAATCCCTCGATGGAGGTCGGAGCCGGTCAACTGGAGGCCGCAGGCCGCCTGCACGATCGCGGCTTCGGAGCCCGTTTTCCGATGTTGCAGGATGTCGGCATGGAGTATCGCTGGGCCGGTCATCTCTGCCTCAGCCGCAACGGCGTGGCCGCCTTCGGCGAGATCGAGGAGGGCGTCTACTCCGCCTGTTGCCAGAACGGTCTGGGGCTGGCGAAAGGCACCCTGTCGGGCATGGCTGCGGCCGATCTTGCCGCCGGCGTCGACAGCGTCGAAGCCCGGAGCCTGTCGAACCAGGAGGCGCCAAGCCGGCTGCCACCGGCACCGCTCACCTGGCTCGGCGCCAACGCCCTGATGCGCTGGAAGGAATGGAGGGCCGGTCGCGAGTGCTGACCGCCCTCAAGGCAGGCTCAGTTTCGCCATGCGGCCGCCGTCGACGGTATAGATCTGGCCGGTGATGAAGGCGGCATCGTCCGACGCCAGGAAGGCGACCAGGGACGCTACCTCCTCCGGGCTGCCGGTCCGGCCGGAAGGGTGGATCGATCCGATCCGGTCGCGGAAGGTATCCGGATCGGGCAGGGAAGCGATGAAGACCTCGTTCAGCTCCGTGTCGATCCATCCGGGAGCAACCGCGTTGCAGCGGACACCATCCGGCCCGTGATCGACGGCGATCGCCCGCGTCAGGCCGTGCAGGCCGGCCTTCGACGCACAATAGGCAGGGTGCCGCGGATTTGAGCCGAGGCCCTCGATCGACCCGACATTGACGATGGCTCCGCCGCCCTTGAGGTAGGGCATGGCGTGTTTGGCCAGCAGGAAGGGCGCCGTCAGGTTGACGGTCAGCGTCGACTGCCAGTCGGCAAGCGACATTTCCTCGACCGTGCCCTCGCGCATCATGCCGGCATTGTTGACCAGGATGTCGAGACGACCGGCCGCGGCGACTACCTCGGCAACGATCCGTTCGGGACTGTCCGGATCGGCGAGATCGGCCTCGATGCCTTCGAAGCGCTCGTCCGTTCCCCGCTGCGCGGTGAACACGCGCGCGCCCTTGTCGGCCAGCTTAGCGGCAATCGCCTCGCCGATGCCGCTGCGTCCACCGGTCACCAGGGCACATTTTCCTTCGAAACCGCTCATGACACCGGCTTGCCTCCATTGACCTCGACCAGGGTGCCGCAAACATAGCGCGCCGAGTCGGAGGCAAGAAAGGCAATGACGTCGGCGATGTCGTCTGGCTGGGCTATGCGCCCTAGCGGGACGCTGGCGTCCAGATCGGCGATCGCCGTGTCGGGATCAAGTCCGCGGGTCGCAAAACCGCTGCGCAGCATCGGCGTGTCGACCTCGTTCGGGCAAACGGCGTTGATGCGGATGCCCTGATGGGCGTGATCGCGCCCCATGCACTGGGTCAGCGCCGCGATCGCCGCCTTGCTCATGCAGTAGACCGCATGGTCGGGGCCGGGGCGCAGGCCCCAGCATGAGGCAGTGTTGACGATGGCGCCGCCGCCGGCCGCCGCCATGATCGGTATCGCGGCTCGGCACAGCCGGAACGGCGCTTCGACATTGACCGCCATGGACAGGCGGTAGCCCTCGTCGCTGGTTTCGGTTACCGGGCCGCGGCGCATCAGGCCTGCGTTGTTGATCAGGATGTCGAGGCCACCGAGGTCGCGTTGCGCGGTTTCAGCCAGCGCATCGGCGAAGGCCGGATCGGTCAGATCGCCGGGAATAGCCGCGTCGGCGTCAATGCCGGAGAGGTCCCGATCGCTTGCCGCGACGACCGCGCCCTCCGATCGGAACAGGCGCACCACCGCTTGGCCGATCCCGCCGGCTGCTCCGGTGACCAGCGCCCGTTTTCCCTCAAATCGTCGCATCATTCCGCCTCCCGCCCGGCTGCGGCGCGCTCAATAGTCCTGATTGAGAGCGTCTTCTGCCGGAATCTCTCGTTCCCGTCTTGCGATATAGTCCCGCAGCGCTTCGTCGGCCGCCGGGTCGAGCGCCGGCTCCTCGTATTCAGCAAGCAGTTTCCGAGCCCGCTGCAACGCCCGTTCGGTGATTTCGACGCCTCCTTCCGCCTGCCATTGTTCGATGGAGTTGTTGTCGAACAACTGCGGCATGAAGAATGCCCGCTCGAAATTCGCCTGGGTGTGCGGATGACCGAGATAGTGACCTCCGGGTCCAATATCGCGAACGGCGGCGACGGCTTCGTCGAAATCGTCCCAGCGGATGCCTTCGGCCATGCGATAGCCCATGGCGCACTGTTCGGCGTCGACGATGAATTTGGCGACAGAGCAGTGCATGCCGGCCTCGTTCCAGCCAGCCGAGTGCCAGATGTAATTCGCACCGGAGTGCAGAACCGCCGACAGGGTCGCGGCACTTTCATATCCCGCCTGGGCGTCGAAGGTCTTGGCGCCGCCCAGCAGGCTGGAGGTCCGCCACGGCACGTCGTAAAAACGCGCCATCTGGCCGATCATGAAGTTCATCAGGCCGATTTCTGGCGTGCCCGCCATCGGCGCGCCCGACTGCATGGAGACGGTCGACAGGTAGTGCCCGTAGATGGCCGGCGCGCCGCGCCGGATCACCTGGGTATAGGCCAGCGCCGACAGCGCTTCGGCATTGAGCTGCGCCACCGCGGGGGCGACCGAGGCCGGCGTGTTGGCACCGCCCAGCACGAAGGGCGAGCACAGCACCGGCTGGTTGCGGCGGCTGAACGCGCGCATGGCGCCGAGCATCGTCTCGTCCCAGACCAGCGGCGAATTGCCGTTGCAGTTGCCCGTGGCGACCGCATGCGTCTCCAGGAAATCGTCGCCGAACAGGATGGCGCACATATCCATCACGTCCTCGGCGTTTTTGGGGCTGGTGGTCATGCCCATGAACGTCTTGTCGGAGTACTTCATGGACGAATAGGTGATGCGCAGATGGCGATGCGAGACCAAGTGGTCCATCGGCTCGACGATGTGGTGGGCCGACGAATGCAGGGCAGGGGACATGTGGGCGAGCTTGTGAAACATCGCCAGGTCGTCCAGGGTCGGCAACCGCCGCCTGTCCTCAAGATCACGAATATAAGGCGCTCCGGTCATCGGCACGAAGATCGAATCGGGTCCGCCCAACCGGACGTTCTTTTCCGGATTGCGGGCGTGAAAGGTGATGGACGAGGGAATGGTGGCGATCAGTTCGCGCACCAGGCCACGATCCAGATGCACCGTCTCGCCGCGAACGTCGGCACCCGCCGCCTGCCAGTCGGCAAGCGCGATCGGATCCCGGAAGACGACGCCGACCTCCTCGAGAATATCTATGGATGCGGCGTCGATCCTGCGGATCTGCTCTTCGTCCATCGGTTCGCACAGCGGCAGATTTCGCCGAAGGCTAGGCAGCATATCCACTTTGGTGACGGTGCGCTGCGCACGCCGCGCCGCGCGACCGCCGGCGCGCCTGTCGCTCATGGCGTCGCTCCTTTCGGTCCTGTTTTTCCAGTCATAGCCGGACCGGATTGCGCGACGATCATCTAAGCGACATCGCGCGGCAAAAAGCGACTTCGGCAAGGCGGTGCGGTAAAGTAATTGACCATGCTAACTATTTACAATATGATTGATCATGCTAACTAGATTGGATGCGGTCCATGACAACCGACAATCTCGAAGACATCGAATACAGTCTGCACAGTCGGCTCGGATACAAGGTGTCGCGGCTTGCCCGCCTGATGGAGGCTCGGCTCGAGGGCATGATCACCGAACTCGGGGTCACCCGCATGATGTGGTGCGTCCTGAGCGGGGTCGGCCTGGAAAACGTCAAGACGCCCTCGGCGCTTGCAAGCTACATCGGCATCGCCAGGCCGACCGTGTCACGGGTGTTGAGCGACATGGAGAAGCGCGGCTTCATCTATCGCAACGGCGCCAAGGGCGATGGCCGCGCCGTTGAAATCGAGCTGACCGAACGGGGTCGGGCCGCCCTGGACCGCTGCCGCCCCCTGGTCGACGACCTGAACACGCATTTCGTCAACAAACTGGATCCCCGGGAACTGGAATCCGTTCTTTCTCACCTCGATGCGCTTGCCGAAGGCGAGACACGTGAACTGACCGTCCTTTGAAACCATGAAACTGTTTTCTTACAAAAACCGTCCGGTCCATCTCGGACCTTTCCCGCTGGAAACGCTCTCCCGTTCGGCCGAGCCGCTCGACCTTGCGGCGATCGAGCCTATGCGCCAGCTCACGGTCGATCATCAGCCGGATGAATCTCTGGCGCACGCCATCGCCCGTTTTCTGGCGATGATGGACACGGTCCGCGATGGCAAGATCGTCCACGGGGAGGCCGAGATCCCCGACGATCCGCGTTTGCGGGCGGAGCACCTGAAGGCCGCCGGCTACTATTTCGACGCCTCGATGGTCGGAATTGCCAGCCTCGAGGAAGGTCACTTCCTGCAGCAGCCGTTCCGCAATCCGATGATTGACGAAATCAAGGCGGAATTGGAGGCAGGTCAGCCGAAGAGTTTCGCGTCGGGTGTCGACGCGATCTACGCCGACGTGCTGGAATCGACACGGGTGAAGCTGGAGCCGGTCAACCATCACACCCACGCCTTGGTGTTCCTGGTCGAATATGCGCGCGACCCGCGCGCCGACGAACCGGGCACGGAATGGTTCCACGACACCCAGGCCGACAGGGCGGCGCTGCTGACGGCCAATGTCGCGGCGGTGCTTGCAAGCTATATCCGCATGCTCGGACACGAGGCCCGGGCTCACACGGCTTCAACGTCCGATGTCGACCTCAATCGTCTTGGCGTATCGGCCGGCCTGTGTTCGGTGGAGCGGGTCGATGGCGGGCAGCAACTGGTCAATCCCTATGTCGGGCCGCGCTTTGGTCTGGCGGCGATTACAACGACGCTGGAGATCGAACCGGACCAGCCGCTGGGACAGCAGGGCGGGAAGGACGGATGGCGCTCGCACGGACCCGGTTGGTGGCTGGGCAAGGGCACGGCGCGTCGGGCTGCGACCTCCGTGCCGTACCGGGACCGGGATTTCCGCATGGGCGCCCATCCCTTCGAAAAAATCAAGCGCCGCGACACGCCGACGACGTTGATCGACGAGGAACGGGTGCCGCGCTTTCCCAAACGCTCCGACTTCTTTGCCCGCGCTCTGTTCGGCGACATGGGCAAGAACGTGCAGGAAGCGGCCAAGGGCGGCATGTATGTCATGAAAAGTCCGATCGGCGCCTGTGCCCGGCGGGCTCTCGGCGCGTTGCTGCTGTTGCAGTTCGGCGATGCGCGCGGCCCGGTGTCGCCCAACGCCAAAGATCCGGCTCGCAACGCCGACAACCTGAAGGCCGCCTGTTACTACCTGTCTGCCGACGCCGTCGGTCTCAGCCGGGTTCCGGAGTGGGCCTATTATTCGCATGACGCCGGCGGCAACCCGCTCGACGCCTATCACGACAACGGCGTGTCGCTGCTGCTCGACCAGGGACACGAGACCATGGAAGGCGCCAGCGGCGACGACTGGATATCGGTCGCCCAGTCGATGCGCGCGTATTTGCGGTTTTCGCTGCTCGGCGGGGTCATCGGCGAGCAAGTCCGCCGCCTCGGCTATTCGGCTCGCGTGCATTCGGTGCTCGACGGCGACGTGCTGCAGCCGCCGCTGCTGCTGCTCTCCGGCCTGGGCGAGGTCAGCCGCATCGGCGAGGTCATTCTCAACCCCTTCCTCGGGCCGCGGCTGAAATCGGGCGTGGTGACGACATCGATGCCGATGGACCACGACCGGCCCATCGATTTCGGGCTGCAGAAGTTCTGCGAGGGCTGCAACAAATGCGCCCGTGAGTGCCCTTCCGGCGCCATCACCGCCGGACCGAAGCTGATGTACAACGGCTACGAGATCTGGAAGTCGGACGCCGAGAAATGTGCCCGTTACCGGCTGACCAACACCGCCGGCGGCATGTGCGGCCGCTGCATGAAGACCTGCCCCTGGAACCTCGAGGGGCTGTTCTCCGACGCCGCCTTTCGGTGGATGGCGATCAACGCACCCGGTTCTGCCAAGACCCTGGCGCGTCTGGACGACCAGCTCGGCCGCGGCGAGATCAATCCAGTCAAGACCTGGTGGTGGGACGTCGAACTGGACACCAAACAGGGCCGCTACGTTCAGGCCGAGGCGACCAACCGGCGCGGGCTGTCGCGCGATCTGGACCTGAAATACGAGGACCAGACGCTGGCGGTCTATCCCGCCGATGTCATGCCGCCACCATTGCCGGTCGCCCATCCGCTCAATCGGGAAGAGGGAATTGCCCGCTACCGCGCCATGCTGACACCCGAAGCCTACCGCGAAAAGCTATCGGCGGGAGATACGGCGGATCTGGCCCCGCAACATCCGGGACTGGACGGCCCGCCGCCGGTGTTCCCGGTCATCGTCACCAAACGCGAGGACCTGGCCGAGGACGTCGTCCGTTTCGAACTCACCAGCGAAAACGGAACGCCATTGCCATCGTTCGATGCCGGCGCGCATATCGACGTGGTGATCGCGCCCGAGTATCAGCGCCAGTATTCGCTGGCTGGCGATCCGGCCGACCAGAGCAAATACGTGCTCGGTGTCTTGCGCGAGGCGGAAGGGCGGGGCGGCTCACTGCTCATGCACCGCGTTTTCAAGCAAGGCCGGCGGATTTTCGTTTCGGAGCCGCGCAATCACTTCCCGCTCGACGAGACGGCGCCGTTTTCGGTGCTGATGGCGGGCGGCATCGGGGTGACGCCGCTGATCACCATGGCCCACCGGTTGCATGCGCTCGGCAAGGATTTCGTGCTGCATTACAGCGTGCGGTCGGAGGAAAAGAGCGGCTTCGCCGAGTCGCTCCGAGCCATGCCCTGGGCCGACAAGGTGTTCTTCCATTTCTCGGTCGACGGCGGCCGGGCCGATTTCGACGAGCTCGTTCCGGCCTACCGCGACGGGTTCAAACTCTATACCTGCGGGAGCGATCGCTACATGGACGCCGTCTTCGATACCGCGGAAGGCAAGGGCTGGCCGGAGGAGGGCCTGTCGAAAGAGTATTTCTCGGTTCCCGAAGCGCCGGACTACGTCAACCACGATTTCGTTCTGGAACTGATCCGCACCGGGCGTTCGATCCCGGTGGCCAAGGAGGAGAGCGCGACCGATGCCCTGGCCGCCGCCGGACTGCCGGTCCAGGTGAAGTGCACGGACGGTCTGTGCGGCGTCTGCGCCGCCCATCATCTGTCCGGCGAGATCGAGCACCGGGACTATGTGCTTTCGGAAAAGGAACGCGAGACCAAGGTGATCCTGTGCTGTTCGCGGGCCAGCGAGCCGGGCGGCACGATCAGGATCGATCTTTAGGCGGCCCTTCAAATTGCCGCTGGCTGAGGTGGATTTGTTTTGCTAACGTTTCGAAACACGCTTGGAAATCCGGAGTTCGATCATAAGGAATACGTGTGCCGTTTAACGAGATGGAAGACTCTTCCGGAACGCGCGCGCCCTATCGGCGCATCGCCGACTGGATAAAGGACACAGGCACAGAACTTCTAGGCCGCCGTCGCGAGGAGGCGGAGGCCATTTTCCGAAAGATAGGCATTACTTTCGCGGTCTATGGCGAAGGCGGCGATCCGGAGCGGCTGATCCCCTTCGACATGGTGCCGCGGGCGTTCTCGGCCTCCGAATGGACGGTGCTCGACCGCGGTATCCGGCAGCGCGCCCGGGCCCTCAACGCCTTCCTGTACGATATCTACCACCGCGGCGAGATCATCAAGGCGGGGATCATCCCCGGCGATCTCGTCTACCGCAACGCCGCCTACCTGCCGCAGATGGTGGGCTTCGAACCGCCGGGGCGGGTCTACAGCCACATTGTCGGGATCGACATCGTGCGCACCGGGCCGGACAGCTTTCAGGTGCTCGAGGACAATTGCCGCACGCCGTCCGGGGTGAGCTACATGCTCGAAAACCGCGAGATCATGGCGCGCATGTTCCCCGACATTTTCAGCGGCGGCCCGGTCAAGCCGGTGGACCACTATCCCGACGAGTTGTTGCGCACGCTGAAGGAGGTGGGCCCTGCGGCCTGCAATGGCGAACCGACCGTCGTCGTGCTGACGCCCGGATCCCTCAATTCCGCCTATTACGAACATTCCTTCCTGGCCGACCTGATGGGCGTCGAACTGGTCGAACCGCAGGACCTGTTCGTCGAGGACGCCAAGGTCTGGATGCGCACCACGCGCGGGCCGCAGCAGGTCGACGTCATCTACCGTCGCATCGACGATGACTTCATCGATCCGCTGACGTTTCGTCCCGACAGCATGCTGGGGGTGCCGGGCCTGTTCGACGCCTATCGCGCCGGCCGCGTGACGATTTGCTCGGCGCCTGGCGCCGGCGTGGCCGACGACAAGGCGATCTACATCTATGTGCCCGAAATGATCCGCTTCTATCTGGGTGAAGAACCGATACTGGAGAACATCAAGACCTATCAGTGCAGCCAAGCAGACGAGTGCAGCTACGTGCTCGAAAATCTGCACGACCTGGTGGTCAAGGAAGTCCACGGCTCTGGCGGCTACGGCATGCTGATCGGACCCAAGAGCACAAAGGCCGAGATTTCCGCTTACCGCAAACGCGTCGAGGCGAATCCGGCCGAATTCATTGCTCAGCCGACGCTGGACCCGTCTACCGCTCCGACGCTCGACGAAGACGGCCTGTGCGATCGGCATGTCGATTTTCGGCCGTTCTGCCTGGTCGGCAAGACCATCCGGTTGGTGCCGGGCGGCCTGACCCGCGTGGCGTTGCGCAAGGGATCGTTGGTCGTCAATTCCAGCCAGGGCGGCGGGGTCAAGGACACCTGGGTCCTGCAGGAATGAAGCCATGCTGAGTCGCGCCGCGGAAAACCTGTTCTGGCTGGGCCGCTACATGGAGCGTGCCGAGGCCACCGCGCGCATGATCTCCATGGGACAGCGCATGGCGATGCTGCCGGGAACCACGGCGCAATCGGAGTGGACGTCCGTCATGCAGGCGACCGGAGCCACGCTTCCGACCGACGGGACGGTCTCCGAGACGGATATCGTCAGCAACCTGATCCTCGACACCGACAACCCGTCCTCCATCCAGGCCTGCCTTGCCAAGGCGCGCGAAAACGGGCGCGCTGTGCGCACCGGGCTGACCCAGGAGATGTGGGAGAGCCTGAACGACAACTGGCGCTATCTGGAAGGCATGGATCCCCAGGCCGCTCGTCGCCAGCTGAGCCGAATCCTCGAATGGGTGCGCACCCGAGCCGCCGTTTTTCGCGGTGCGGTCGAAACCGCCATGCTGCGCAGCGAGGGCTATGACTTCCTGAGACTCGGCGGCAGCATCGAGCGGGCGGACATGACGCTGCGGCTGTTGAACGTGAAGTATTTTCTGCTACTGCCGGAAACCGAGGTCGTCGGTGGCGGCCGCGATCATCACCAGTGGATGTCGATGCTGCATGCGGTTTCCGGGCTGCGTGCCTACCACCACCACTATTTCGGTGACTACGCGCCTTGGAACATCGCCGATTTCCTGCTTCTCAACCAGGCGTTTCCGCGTTCGGTCGCTTTCAGCTACACCCAGATCAACGGCTGTCTCGTCCGTCTCGAACGGAGCCATGGCGCCGGCCACGCCTGCCAGCGTACGGCGCGCAATGAAAGCGAACGGCTGCAGCGCCTCGATATCAACACGGTCTTCAATGACGGCCTGCACGAGTTCCTCGACGACCAGATCGTCAAGACCGCTCGCATCAGCCAGGAAGTGTCCGATGCCTATCATTTCTGACGGAGCCTGCTGATGCGCCTCCATGTCCGCCACCGCTCGACCTATTCATACGACCCGGCGGCCGCTCGCGTTTCGCTGCGCCTGAAACTCTATCCGTCGATCTACGATGGCCAGAGTGCGGAGTCCTGGCAGGTCACGGTCAACGGCGAGGCGGTCGAACCCATCTACATGTCCGGATACGGCGACGACGTGGCGTTGTGGCAGAGTCGAGAACCGATCGACAGCGCCGTGGTCATTGCCGACGGCATCGTCGTCACCGATGACAAGGCGGGCGTGGTGCGCGACCTGCCGCGAAAGCCGCCTTCCGCCATTTTCACCCGCAGTACGGCACTGACCCGAGCCGACGACGGAATAGAGGCTTTGGCAAAACAGACGGCGCTCGAAGACGATCTTGAGACGGTGCATGCGCTTTCCGTCGCGGTGAAGGACGCGGTGGAGTACCGGCAGGGGGCGACGGCCAGCGAAACCACCGCGGCTGAAGCTTTGGCGCTCGGCGCCGGCGTGTGTCAGGACCACGCCCATATCCTGATTGCCGCCTGCCGGTCCCTCGGCATTCCGGCGCGCTACGTCACCGGGTACCTGCAGGCGACGGACGAGCAGGACGATCTTCTGGAAACCCATGCCTGGGTTGAAGCCCACATCAAGCGTTTCGGCTGGATCGGCCTCGATCCGTCGAACGGCATTTCGCCCACGGATCACTATATCCGCATCGCCTGCGGACTGGACGCCGACGATGCGACTCCGATAAAAGGCCATGTCGTTGGCGGCTCCGAGATTTCCCTGACCGCGGAAGTCGCGGTGGCGAACAGCCAGCAACAGTAGAAATTCCAAGGGCGAGGGCGGTTTCCGTGACCTATTGCGTTGCGATCAAGCTTGATGCCGGGCTGGTGATGCTGTCCGACACCCGTACCAATGCCGGGTTGGACAACATTTCGCGCTACGGCAAGATGCATTGCTGGGATGTTCCGGGCGAGCGGGCTCTGGCGCTGCTCACCGCCGGCAATCTGTCGATCACCCAGGGTGTGATCACGCGGCTCGAAAAGCAGATCGAGACGGCGGCGATCGATCCGGAAACCGAGACGGTTCTCAATGCCGACAGCATGTTCCGCGTGGCCCAGATCGTCGGCGAGACCATGCGTCAGGTGCAGCAGAGGCATCGCGAAGGCATGGAGGCGCAGGGCGCCTCTTTCGATGCGACCGTCATCGTCGGGGGGCAAAGGAAGGGCGGGTCGATTCGACTTTTCCTTGTCTACTCGGCGGGCAATTTCATCGAGGCGACGGCGGACACGCCTTTTTTCCAGATCGGCGAGCACAAATATGGCAAACCCATCCTCGACCGGGTGATCACCCCCCAGACGCCGCTTGAAAAGGCCAAGCTGGCGGCCTGTGTGTCGATGGATTCGACGCTGCGCAGCAACCTGTCGGTCGGCATGCCGCTGGACCTGGCCATCATCGAGACCGATCGGTATGCCTTTTCGGAGCGCCGGCGTATCGAACCGGACGACAAGGATTTCACCGCTCTTTCGGAAGCCTGGTCACGGGCTCTGAACTCCGCCTTTCACGACCTGCCGCACCTGTTCTGACAGCCGGCGCTTTTCCGTCAATTCCGAACCGGCTGTCGGCGACACGGCGGGCGTGCGCGAATCCGAAGGCATCACCCATTTGGGTGATGCGTTTCAGCGGCGATTTGGATTGGAATGAGGATGCCGGGATCCGATCTTCCCGACCGGCTTTGCAGGACGCCCTGCGGATTGCGCCCTGCAAGGACTGCGATGACGCCCGTGGCCCCAATGCCATAGTGCGGGCGGCTCCACTATCGCAGCGGACGGCCGTTTCGATCGCCAAACATGCCCTGGCGGCGAAATATGGCCGTCCGGGTCCCGGTTCGGACTACTGGTCGGATCCGACGCGTTCGAGAGCGCCATCGATGGCCGCGACGATCTGGTCGATATCGTCCCGCGTGCAGATCAGCGCCGGGCTCAGGCAAAGAGTGTTGTTGAAGGCATCGATGCTGCGGTTGGTGGCGCCGATGACCACTCCCTGGCCCATGCAGTCGGCGACGATCGCCTGGACCACGCTTTCGGCCACCGGTTCCCTGGTCGCGCGGTCGCGGACCAGCTCGGCGCCACAGAACAGACCCTTGCCCCTGACATC
Source organism: Rhizobiaceae bacterium (assembly GCA_963921345.3). Lineage (GTDB taxonomy): Bacteria > Pseudomonadota > Alphaproteobacteria > Rhizobiales > Rhizobiaceae > Hoeflea_A. The sequence goes on from CAWUFE020000007.1 coordinate 663,619, forward strand.
GCCGATGATCGGGTGTTTCTCCTGCAGCGCCCGAAGGCTGTCCATCAGGTAGTCGCCCATCTTTGTCGTGTTTTCGAGAAGCCCTTCGTCCTCGATAATACGCATGTTCTCAAGTGCCGCTGCCGGCCCCGCCGCGCAGCCGCCGAAGGTCGAAATATCACGGAAGTAGCTCATCGGATCGTCGGGATCGCTCTTGAACAGATCGAACACCTCCTCGGTGGTGACCGTGCAGGAGATTGCCGCGTAGCCGGACGCCACGCCCTTGGCCATGGTCACCATGTCCGGCTTGATGCCGTATTGCTGATAGCCGAACCATTCTCCCGTGCGGCCGACGCCGCAGACGACCTCGTCTATGTGCAGCAGGATGTCGTACTTCCGGCAGATTTCCTGGACGGTTTCCCAATAGCCTTCCGGCGGCGTGATCACACCGCCGCCTGCGGTGATCGGTTCGAGAACCAGGCCGCCGACCGTTTCCGGTCCTTCGCGCAGAATGACCTCTTCGATGGCGCGGGCTGCCCGCACGCCGTAGTCGTCGCAAGGCCCGTATTGCGAGCGGTATTCGAGGCAGTGCGGCACCTCGACGAAGCCCGGCGTGAACGGACCGTACTGGTCCTTGCGCTGGTTCTGGCCGCACGAGCTGAGCGCGGTGATCGTCGTGCCGTGGTAGTCGCGCTCGCGATAGAGGATCTTGTGCTTGCGCCCGCCATATTTGTTGTGAGCGATCTGCCGGATGATCTTGTAGGCCTTCTCGTTGGCCTCGGACCCGGAGTTGGAGAAATAGACGCGGCTCATGCCCGGCATCTTCTCGATCAGCCTGCCGGCGAACAGCGCGCCGGGAACGTTGCCTGCGGAGTTGGCAAAGAAATTCAGACGCACCAATTGCTCACGGACTGCATCGGCGATGCTCTCGCGGCCGTAGCCGACATTGACCGTCCAGACACCACCCGAGACGGCGTCGAGATACTCTTTGCCCTTGGCATCCCAAACGCGCAGACCCTTGCCCTCGATGATGACCATCGGGTCCTGTGTTTCATAGCGCTTGTGCTGGCTCAGATGATGCCATACATGTGCGCGATCGTCATTGACGGCCTTGCTGAAGTCATTAGCGCCCGGTGCGATGTTCATGGGTTCCAACTCCCGACGGGGCGACCGCTCGCAGGCGGCGGCCCGATTGCAAACTGGCGCGAGAATCCCACGCCTTGACGGCGGCAGATAGTCCCAGATTGCGCCGCTCCATGACGCCAGATTCGGATTGCAGCTGGTGTGGCGCGGCTTGCACCTGTGGTGGGGTGGCACCCGGGCGCGCAACCCGCCTCGCCAGAGACCGAAATCACCGCGGTCAAATTTTCAATCTGACCATGAGGGGGTCTAGCGCATTAAGCCGCGGTCGCCGAAATGGGCGAGACCGTCTCTCAGGAAATCGATGGTCACGCGCGTCTTCAGCGGCAGGTATCGGGCGCTCGGATAGATCAGCCAGGCCGCCGTGCGAGCGTGCGCGCCCGACATTTCATAGTCAGGGAGCAATTCGATCAACCGGCCCGACCGAATGTCTTCGCGCACCATCCAGTCGATCAGCATCACCGGTCCGAGGCCGTCCAGAGCGCATTGACGCAACGCCATGACCGACGAGATCATGACATCGCCCGAAACCGGGACTTCGGTGACCCGCCCCTTGCCGTCGCGGGCGATCCAGTTGGTGTCCTGACCCGAGGGTCGCATCATCAGGCAGCTGTGCTGGGCAAGGTCCATCGGTTCCCGGATCGGTCCGCGTTTCTCCAGATAGGCGGGGCTGGCGCAGACCCGGTAGCGGTTGTCGAACAGCTTGCTGGAAACGACATTGCCGCTGCCGCGATTTCCCAATCGCACGGCCAGGTCGATGCGCTCCGACACCAGGTCCACGGGGGTATCCGTGAGAATCAGTTCGATCCTGAGATCCGGAAACTTATCCCGCATGCGTGGCAAAAGCGGTGTCAGGCATATTTGCCCGAACGCGATCGTTGCCGTGATGCGCATCGTGCCTTTCGGTTGCGCACTGACTGCCAGCGCTTCGTCCTGAGCGATGTTCAGATCCTCGAGCAACGGCTCGACATGCGACAGGTAAATCTCGCCGCCTTCGGTCAGCGTGACCGTGCGCGTCGTGCGCTGGAACAGCCGCAATCCGAGCTCTTCCTCGAGGGCGGCAATGGTGCGTGAGACGGTGGAGGGGTCGGCATCGAATTCGCGGGCGACCGCGGCAAAACTGCCGCGCTGCGCAACGGCGATGAACATCCGGAGTGATGCGAAATCCATTATTGCAAATTATGCACGAACCTCTTGCGTGTCGAGCGGTTTATTGTCGTTGACCTGTCACTTACCGTTATCCCTAGGATTCTCGGTCTGGCCAGCAACCGAAAGCGCTTTTGTAATGCTGAATCGACAGGAGATTGGCCGCGATATTCTGCACAGCCGGTTGGCTGTGTTTCTGACCGGGATGGCATTTGGCAGCCAAAACGCGGGTTGCCTTGGCGCCTCCGGTATCAATCCAATCGGCGAGCTGGAAATTCCGCCCACCTTCCAGCAGACCGATTGATGGGGGCCGTCTGCAGTGAGCGCTGGCGGTCAAGGATTGAGCCGGAGGCGACTTCTCGCTGGGAATGAAAGTTGAGCTTTTTCAAGCGATTGCGTTGTTTTTCGGATTCTCTTTTGCAAATCTGGTCAATCGAGCTTCCGTTTCAGAGGCGGCGGTCCAGCGGCCCGATTGAGCGGCCGACGTCCATGCCCGTATGCGAAGCCGGAGTCCATCCTTAACCATTTCTAAGGGATGGCGGCGGAACCTGACGCAATCTGCGGAAATCCGGATCAAGACGGGAACGGTCAAAACATGACGGAAGATGCTGCGGGGATCGACTGGGGCAACTCGGGTTGCATGATCTACTGGGAATATTCGGTGCCCGGCGACACCGGGCGATTCGAGGCGTTCTACGGCCCCAACGGTCAAAGGGCGGCGCTGTTTGAGGCCGCTGACGGGTTCATCCGGTCCGACCTCCAGCGTGATGCCAACAATTCGACCATCTACCGAACCGCCGACTACTGGGCATCGAGGGACGCATTTCTGGCGTTTCTTCGCGATCACTCGGCCGACTACGACGCGCTTTCGAAAGAGAGCGAGGGGCTCAGTTCCACACAAACAAGCCTCGGAATGTTCCTGATAGCCAGCAAAGACTAGGTCACTTGCCCACGAACTCGATTTCGATGAACGCGCACTCGAAATCGTTGGCGCTGATCACATCGTGCTCGACGCCGCTCTGGCGAAAATAAGGAACACCGTTCGACAATTCGGCAACGGAACGTTCGCCATTGCCGTGATCGATTTCCAACCGGCCGTCGAACAGCGGCACCACCACGTAGTCGTAGGCATGGCGATGCCAGCCGGTGTTGTCGCCGCGCCGGGCAAAGCGCCATTCGGTGACCCGGGTCACGTCGTTGTCGACGAGTACGGTGGCGCGGGCGCTTGCGGTGGTGCTGGACATGAGTTCGGTTCATCCGGTTTGTTTCGCTGCCTGCGACCTTAAGACCTCGGTGGCGAGATGGACAAGGCCGCTAGCTGCATCGGAACGACATGATTTGGATCAATGCCGTTGGTTGCACAATGTTTCAGGGTACACTGCGAACATGCCGATCCTGTTGGAGAGATGGCAAACGGTTGGGAGGCCGACGATGGCGGACAGTGACAATGCGGTTGCGTATCAGCCGCCGAAGGTGCCGGAGATCAGAACGGTTACGTTCCAGGACGTCCGCGAAGCGTTTTCCGCCGGCATCGCCGATTTCCTCAGGGCGCCGCTCTACGGGCTGTTCTTCGGCGGCATCTACACGCTCGGAGGCCTGGCCATTCTGGCTTCGCTCACCGTTCTCGACATACACTGGATGATCATCCCGCTGGCGATCGGCTTTCCGCTGATCGGCCCGTTCGTCGCAGTCGGCCTTTACGAAGTGAGCCGCCGGCTGGCCAAGGGCAGGCCGCTGGTCTGGCGCGAGGTCCTTCTGGTGGTGTTTCGCCAGCGAGAGCGACAGCTCAGCTGGATGGCGTTCGTGGTGCTGTTCATTTTCTGGCTGTGGATTTACCAGGTGCGGCTGCTGTTGGCCCTGTTTCTGGGATTCAAGAGTTTCTCGACGATCGAGCGCTTCATCGACGTCATCACCACCTCGCATGAGGGGATGGCCTTCGTGGCTGTCGGAACCGTCATCGGCGCGATCCTGTCCTTCGTGCTGTTTTCGGCCACCGTGATCTCGATGCCGCTGCTGCTGGATCGGGAACTCGATTTCATCACCGCCATCATCGTCAGCTTCAGGACGGTTTTCAAAAACCCGGTTCCGATGATCGGCTGGGGCATCATCGTGGCGGCGCTGGCGATTGTGGCGATGATTCCGTTTTTCGCTGGAATGCTGGTGGTGCTGCCGGTTCTCGGTCACGCAACCTGGCACCTCTACGAAAGGGCGATTGAACCGGAATAGCCATTGGCGCTAGGGTCTCTCCCGGACCGATTTCGATGGAGGGGACACAGTATGCAAAGCGGCACCGTCAAGTGGTTCAATTCCAGCAAGGGCTTTGGCTTCATCCAGCCGGACGATGGCGGTTCGGACGTGTTCGTGCACATCACCGCGGTCCAGAGGGCCGGGTTGCAGGGCCTTGACGAAGGCCAGAAGGTCACCTTTCAGACGGTCGCCGACACCAGGACAGGAAGATCCTCGGCCACCGATATCAAGGCCGCCTGACGGACGGCGCAGGACGCGCCGCTAGCTGTCGTAGCTCTTCATCCCGCTCGCCGGTGCGCCGTACTCGTCGATGAACTCGCGAAAGACCCGGTCGAGACTGTCGGCGTCGGCGTAGTCGCCCAGCCGCTCCAGCAGCACGACCAGCAGGTAGTTGTTGCCGAGACCCCATTTGCCGTTCAACTCGCGCAACTGGCGATAGGCGTCCTCGGTGAGCGCCGCATTGAAGCGTTTCGGCAGCGGCAGGCGCTTAGGTTTCATCGGCATCGACTCCACACAGGGATTCGGCCTCGGTGGATCCGAGGCCCTTTTCCTCGATCTCTTTGGTACGCCTCCAGAAGACGTCGTGCAGCGCCTGCATCGACGTCGTCCCGCATTTGCGCACTTCGGCGCAGCGGTCGGCGAAATCGCTGACGTCCGGGAAGGGAGCGCCCCGTTTGTGTTCGGGGGCCACCATCTGCAGCCCCTTGCACTGATGGCAGATGCCCGTCTTGCTCACCAGAGCGCACAGTCCCTCGAACTGTTCCTGCATGGACGTGCGCGCCGTCGCCAGGCGATGGCGCAGCACGGATTCGGAGGTTCCCAGTGCGTTCGACGCCTCGCGGCCGGACAGGCCCACGATATCGCGCAAGACAAGCGCCGCGATCTCGTCGGGGGGCAGCGACCGGCCGACACAGGAGAAGCAGTAGGCGATGTGCTCGCGGACCTCGAATGCAAAGTCCGGAGCCGAACATTGGGCGACGACTTCGCCGCTCAGATTCTCGGAAACCGCGCACAGATTGGCATAGGCGACCTGCGCCTCGCCGCGCCAGCGTTTCTGCCGTCGCAGGAAATCGACCGCGCACCGCGAGGCGATGGCCGTCAACCAAGTCGAAAAACCGGATGCGCCGCGGAAATCCGCAAGCCCCTGCCAGGCCTTCAACAGCGCTTCCTGCAACACGTCCTCGGTGTCGTCGGGATGACCGATCATCCGCCGGACGACCGATCGGATGCGGGGACGCAAGGGGGCGACGAGGCGCTCGAAAGCTGCCTCGTCGCCGGATTTCGCCCGTTCTATCAGATGCGCGTCGGCGGTCATGCGGCTTGGCTTTCCCTGTATGCGGCGACGGTTGCGGGCCGAGCCCGCATGGCCTTGTGCCATTCGGCGAGACGCGACCTGCTCTCGAGCTGCGCGGCCGCGGCCGGCACGGTCTTGAGATAATGCGAAAGCATCGGTTCGAAGACAAGGTCGGCCAGGCTGAGCCGGGCACCCGCCAGGAACGGCCCGCCTTCCATGTTGGCCGCAACGGCATCGAGGCATCGCTCCGCCGGTTCGATGTCGATGGCGTCCTTGTCGTCCGCGAAAGTCGCCTTGACCAGAGCCGGGTAGGCATAGTCGATGCACAGCGAAATGATCTGCCACATACGCGCCCGTTCGGCCGCCTGTGGCGGGACCAGATCGCCATCATCCGCCAGGTCGTTGAGGTAGGACAGAATGGCTGCCGTCTCGTAAAGCCTGAGCGATCCGTCCTGCAGCACCGGCATCTTGCCGAACGGGTGCAGCGCCAGATGGCTCTCCTTGCCGAATTCCAGCGGCAGAAGTTCGCACTCGATCCCGAGCTCCTCGCAAGCCAGCGTCGCGCTGCGAACATAGGTGCTGCCCTCGAAGCCGTAGAGTTGAACCTTTGTCATGTGAGTGTCTCCTGTTGATGTGATGAACCTTGCGTTCATGTCTTAGACGCACCGACAGAAGATTTCCGCCAACCCGTTGAAATATTGAGAGTTTCTGGAGGAGTTTTCACAGCCTGCTCAGGCTTGCATCGGCAGACCGGAACCGATCAAATCCGGTCTGGCGTCGACAAGCCACTTTCGTTCGCGACGGGCCGCTCGAAAGTCAATTTGCCGCCATCGGCAGTGTTGATTGTGATTTGTCATTGGTGTTCTATCTTTGTGGAAATGCGGTGGGACATCCCCGGTCCAGCCGTCACATCAGCAGGGAGATATCAGCATGACAAGTCTGAGAATTGGCGACGAAGCTCCGGATTTTGAAGCCAACACCACGCAAGGCACGATCAATTTCCACGAATGGCTTGGCGATTCCTGGGGCGTTCTGTTCTCGCACCCGAAGGACTTCACCCCGGTCTGCACTACCGAGCTTGGCTACATGGCCAGGATCAACCCGGAATTCCAGAAGCGCAACGTCAAGATCATCGGGCTGAGCGTCGATCCGGTCGAAAACCACGCCGAGTGGGCCGCCGATATCGAAGAGACGCAGGGTTTCATGCCGAACTATCCGATGATCGGCGACACCGACCTCAAGGTCGCCAAGCTCTATGGGATGCTGCCGGCCGGAGCCGGTGAGACCTCAGAAGGTCGGACTGCCGTCGACAATCAGACCGTCCGTACCGTCTTCGTCATCGCACCGGACAAGTCGATCAAGCTGACGCTGTCCTACCCGATGAGCACCGGCCGCAATTTCGATGAGATCCTGCGGGTAATCGATTCCATGCAATTGACGGCCAAGCACAAAGTGGCCACACCGGTGAACTGGAAGGATGGCGAAGACGTCATCATCGTGCCCGCCGTTTCCAACGAAGATGCGGAGAAGCAGTATCCGGACGGCTGGAAGACCCTGAAACCCTATCTGCGCGTCGTCCCGCAGCCGAAATAAGCCTGGACCTCTTTCAAAATTGAAGAAAGGCGGCGCCATGACGGTGCCGCCTTTCCTCGTTGCCCCCGCCGCATGAGTTAGGGCGGTCAGGCGGCCAGGGCCTTGGGTGACGTTCCCTGCGCTTCGTGCACTTTGAGCACGGCCGGGTCGCTGCTGAGGCGCGTCATCAACGCGTGAATGTTCGGATATTCGGTCATCGGCTTCTCGAGCCCATAGGCCCAGGACGCCATCGGATAGAGGAACGCATCCGCCACGGAGCGGCTGTCGCCAACCATCCATTGGCGGCCCTCGAGATGCCGGTCGATGATGGTCAGCGCCTTGTCAACCAGCAGGTGCGACGCCGCCTTGACATTGTCGTGGCCCGCTTCGTCGGTGGTGAAGCGCATCGGCATGAAGTGCGGCCAGAAATAGGGGTGCAGCGTGCCGCTGATGAACACCAGCCAGCGATAGAGTTCCTGCCTGTCCTTATCGCCGATCCGGGGGCCGAGGCCGGCCCCCGGATATTTGTCGGCGAGGTGAAGCAGAATGGCCGCACCCTCTGCCAGAGCTTCTCCATCATCGACCAGCGTCGGCACGACGCCCGCGGGATTGAGCTTCAGATAGGCTTCGGATTTCATGCCCTGGAAGTCGAGATGTTCGACGTCATAGGGTTCTCCGATCCACTCCAGGGCGATATGCATCGCCGTGGCGCAAGTGCCGGGGGCCGAATAGAGTTTCATCACGCAGTTCCTTTCAAAAATGTTGCGGAGGATCACCAGGTCGTGTCGGGGTCGACCTTGAAGAGGTGTTCCATGAACACCCGCGTAACTTCCTTGAGATGTTTGCTGCGGGCATGGTCGCGCTGCAGTTCGGCCGGTACCACGTTCCAGGTGATCGGCTCGACTCCGGCTTCGATCATGCGGCGCATTCCGTTCTCGTGGGACATCTGGCTGATGCTGCCGACAGCATCCTCGGGAACGTAGACGTCGTAGCCGGCCTTCTCCGCTTCGATCGCGGGGTAAGCCAGGCAGACGTCGGTCCAAAGACCGCCCATGATCAGCTTCTTTCGGCCTGTGGCTTCGACAGCCGCAACGAATTCCGGCTCTTCCCAGGCGTTGACGTTGGTGCGGTCGACGAAGACGGCGTCCGGCGCCAGCTTGCGCAATTCCTCGATCATCGGGTCGTAGCCGTTCAGACCGACGGCGACATGCGAGAAGATGATCGGAATGTCGTAGATGACCGCCGTCTTGATGAGGCCGGTGGTATTGTTGATCAGGTCCTCATGGTCGATGTTGCGCACGCCGGCCAGGATCGGCGGCTGATAGTCGATCAGGATCAGCGCCGAGTTGGACGGCGACAGAAACGGGTCCTCGTCAGCTGCGCGATGCGGCGTGCCCTGGTAGCCTTCCGGGTAGCTGGCGACACCGTCCACGGTCTTGATCTGCGGGGCGTCGCTCGCCGATGCGGGCAGGGCGGTCATCGCTGCCATCGCGGCAATCGAAGCGGCAGCAAGCAGTTGGATTGTCTTCATAACAGTCTCCAGTTTTGCGGCGGCGTTCAGCGCGCCAGGTCCGAGCGACGGCAAGTGGTTTCTTGCTTGCCATCGCCATGACCTTGAATTTAGATTGTTGCCGAAAACTCTTGAATAGAGGCTTTGGAAGGATATTGTTTCCAAATGGCTAGCAATAGCGATCTGTTCGACGGCATGGCGATCTTCTGCGAAGTGGTCGAAGCCAATGGGTTCGCAGCCGCAGCAGCCAGCACGGGACACTCGGCTTCACATGTCAGCAAGGCGGTGGCGCGTCTCGAAGCGCGGATGGGCGTACGGCTGCTGAACCGAACGACCCGCCGGCTGAGCCTGACCGATGTCGGCCGGACATACTACGACCAAGCTCGGCAGATCGTCGACGACGCCCGCACTGTGCGCGATCGCATCATGAATATCGGCGAGAAACCGGTCGGTTTGCTGCGGGTCAGCGCTCCGGTGAGCTTCAGCCAGACCCACATCAACAGATGGTTGCCGGAATTCATGCTGGCATATCCGGATTTGCGCATCGACATCGAGATCAGCGACCGAATGGTCGATATCGTTGCAGAGGGATTCGACGTGGTCATTCGCGCCAGCCGCCTGGACGATACCAGCCTGATTGCCCGTAAACTGACAACGACCCGGTTGATGACGGTGGCCGCCCCGGACTACCTGCGTCGGCGTGGCACGCCGGTGACTCCGCACGAGCTTTCCGGCCACACCCTGATCGACTTTTCGTACCGCAAGATGTCGGGCAGCTGGGAATATCGGGGACCGAAAGGCCGATCGCTCACCGTGGCCATCACTCCGACCCTGGTGTGCAACAGCGCCGAGACCGAACTGGCGGCGGCCGTGGCCGGTGCGGGCATCACGCGTCTGCCGAGCATGGCCTGCGAGGCGGAGCTGAAGTCAGGCGAACTGGTGCCGATCCTCACGGACTTCGAGGAGCCGCCGATCGGCGTCTATGCTCTTTATCCCAGCCGGGCTCATCTGGCGCCGAAGGTGCGTGCGTTCGTCGATTTTCTGGTCGAAAAGTGCGTTTGAAGAACGTCGGCCGGGGACCCGCCTTACCAGCCGCCGGTCTTGAAGGCGACGTTGGCGCCGACATTGCTCGGCTGTCCGCCGGCAAACTCTCGGACCTTCTGGGCAAAAGCTCCGAAATAGTCACGCGACTGCAGCGTTTGCAGTGTTTCCTGGCTGTCCCAGCGACCCCAGTGGATCCGGGTCTTGCCGTCATCGGCCACCGCCACCTGATAGGTGAATTTGCCGGCGACATCCGGGTCGGCGTCGATGGCCGCGACAAAGGTCTGAACGGCCTCGTTCCAGCTGTCCTCGGGACCGTCATATTCATAGGTGATAGTGATGCCGCGCATCGGAACCTCCCTTAATTAACTGCAGAATTAACTAGCACCGGGCTTCCGGCGCTTCAAGCGAGCGCTGTCGGGTCACGTCTCAAAGCGCGACGAAAATGCGGATGATAAAGGCGTTGGCGAGGTCGACGAAGAAGGCCGAAACCATGGGCAGCACAATGAAAGCGAGCGGTGCCGGGCCGTAGCTCTTGGTTACCGACGACATGTTGGCGATTGCCGTCGGTGTGGCGCCGAGCGTGAAGCCGGCGAAGCCGGCGCTGAGCACGGCGGCGGTGTAGTCCCGGCCCATCAGCCGGAAGAAGAGCAGGATGATGAAGGCGGCAGTGCCGACGATCTGAAACGCCAGCACGCTGAACAGCGGGCCGCCGAGCCCCTGCAGGGTCCACAGCTGCATGCTCATCAGCGACATGGCGAGGAAGATCGACAGGCTGTAGTCGGAAATAACGGCAAGTGCCCGCGTGCGGGCTGGCCACGGGAGGCTCGGGAGCACCAGCGGCACGGTATTCGACATCAGGATGGCGGCCAGCAGGCAGGACACGAATAGCGGCAGCTTCAGGCCCTGCGCGGTGATAGCCTCATTGGCGAGATAGCCTAGGATGATCGCGACGTTGATCGCCAGCAACGAGCGCATCAGGCTGATATGGTTGACCTTTGTGTCTTCCTCGCCCTCCTGTTCGTAGGGAAGGCCGACGATCGGCCCTTCCGACGGCGCGCCGACCAGCCGGTGCCGGTCGATCAGGTACTTGGCGATCGGGCCTCCGATCAGCGCAGCGCTCACCAATCCGAGCGTGGCGGCAGCGATGCCGATTTCCTCGGCCGCCGCAAAGCCGGTCATTTCCTGAACCGTCGGACCCCATGCGATGGCCGTGCCGTGGCCGCCGATCAGCGATGCGGAACCGAGGAGTACCGCCACTGGCTGCGGCAGATCGAACAGCCGGGTCCCGATCAGCCCGATGGTGTTCTGCAGCGCGATGAAGGCGATGGTGATGACCAGCAGGATCCCCAACAGCCGGCCACCGGCGACCAGGTCCCTGAAGCGCGCATTGATGCCGATGGTGGTGAAGAAGATCACCAGCAACTCGTCGCGGGTCGACAGTTCGAAAGCAATCTCCATGTTCAGCCAGGCGTAGGCTGCCCAGGTGATCAGCGCCGCGGCCAGCCCTCCGGAGACCGGTTCGGGGATATTGTAGGTCTGCAGAAAGGAGAGGTTGCGGGTGAGAAAGGCGCCCAGGAAGAAGACGATGATGCCAATGGTGACGGCAACGAAATCCGGAACGAGGATCGTTTGTGCAACCTCCTGATTCACGTCACAAATATCCTTGCGTTCGACGATCGATCTGATTTGGTGTTTGCGATGGACACAAGCAAAAATGCCAATCTGTGGCAAGCGACGAACCGTGAGGCATTTCAGCCGGCGGTGCTCGACGGCGATCTGCACACCGAGCTGATCGTCGTCGGAGGCGGGTTTACCGGCTGCTCGGCAGCTCTGCATGCGGCAGGGGCGGGGCGAGACGTCGTGTTGTTGGAGGCGCAGACCGTCGGCCACGGCGGCTCGGGGCGCAATGTCGGCTTCGTCAATGCTGGTCTGTGGCTGCCACCGGATTCTGTCGAGCGTGCGCTGGGCGAGGCGCCGGGCAACAGGCTCAACGCAGCGCTCGCCGCGGCCCCGGATCTGGTCTTCTCGCTGATCGAAGAGCATGCCATCGACTGCGAGGCGGTCCGCAACGGCACGCTGCACTGCGCCCATTCACCGTCGGGTCTGAAAGACCTGCAAAACCGTCACCAGCAGCTGGTCGCGCGAAATGCCCCGGTGCACCTGCTGGACCGCTCGGAAACCGCATCCAGGACAGGAAGCGCCCAGTTCTCTGGCGCCTTGCACGACGCCCGCGCGGGCACCATCCAGCCGCTGGCCTACTGCAAGGGTCTGGCGCGTGCCGCACAAAGTGCAGGCGCCCGCGTTCACGAGCAGAGCCCGGTGACCCGCATCGAACGACGCGGCGATGTCTGGGTCGCGGAGACGGCGGGCGGGGCGGTTGCCGGCAAGTCGCTGCTCATTGCCACCAATGCCTATCAACAAGGGATCGGCGGCGTGCCGCCCTCCGTCTTCGTTCCAGTCCACTATTTTCAGATAGCCACCGCTCCGCTGTCGCCCGATCTGGCGGCTACCATCCTGCCGCAGCAGGAGGGTGCCTGGGATACGGCCGCGATCATGTCGTCCTTTCGCAAGGATGCCGCCGGCAGGCTGCTCATCGGCGGCATGGGGTCGCTCGATCACGCGACGGGACGTTTTCACAAGGGCTGGGCGCGCCGCAAGCTGGTGAACCTTTTTCCCGACCTTCTCGACCAGCCGCTGGAGCACGCCTGGTGCGGCCGTATCGCCATGACGGCGGATCATATTCCGAAAATCGTCCGCTTCGGGCCCGACGCACTGTCCGTGTTCGGATATTCCGGTCGCGGCATTGGACCGGGGACATTGTTCGGAGCGCGCGCGGCTGCCGCACTGTGCGGCGAGGGAGAGGGTTCCCTGCCGGTCGATCCGGTGTCGAGCTACAGCGAAGCGCTGACGAGCTTCAAGGCCGCCTTTTTCGAGGTTGGCGCTGGCCTCTATCACGCCAGTCGCGGCTGGCTTTGACGGTCCGGGTCAGCCGTTGCGCTCGATTTCCATGGCCGTTGCGGTTCGTCGCATGATCTGCGCCAGCCAGCCGATAAGGGCGAGGCCGACAAGTGCCATGCATCCGGCCGCAATGATCGCCAGGCGGTAGCCGCCGATCTGCGCCAACACGGCTCCGACAAACGGAGCGATGGCGAAACCCGCCAGGTTGGGCATTGCCAGCCATCCCGATATTGCGCCGAAGCCGGTGCGCCCGAGAGACTCGGCCGTGACCACGGGTTTCAGAATGTAGGTGACGCCGTAGGCCGCGCCCTGTGTCGCGGCAAAGGCGAAAGCCAGCAGCACCGACGCACCGGCCATATACAGAACGACCGACGAGACGGTCATTCCCACAAAGGCGACAACGGACAGGGTGATGGCACTGACCCTGTGATCGAAACGGGTCATCAACAGGCGCCCCGCGACCTGCGAGGGGCCGATCAACGAGGCCACGGTGACCGCGGTTGCCTGGGCCAGGCCGCGGTCGACGAGGATCGGCATGATGTGGTTGAGCAGAATGCCGTGATTGAGGGCGATCATCGGAAACGCCAGGGCCAGGAGCCAGAACTCGCGCCGGCGCAGCGCTGCCCGGACCGCGGCGCGACTTTGGGCTTCCGGTGGTGCCTCTTGCGCAGTTTCGCCGCGCCGGTGCAGCATTGTGCTGCCTACGATCAGCAACGGTGCTCCGAGGAACGCGACCCCCGCAGCGAATACGACAACGGCTCCGCGCCAGCCGATCGCGTCCGTCAGAATGGCGCCGAGGGGAAAGGCGATCGACGAGGCAAAGCCCGCACACAGGGTGATGCGGGTGATCGCCGCCCGAGCCGATTGCCCCATCGTGCGCGTGACCAGCGAAAAGCAAGGGTCGTAGAGACAACTGGCATGGGCCAGGCCGATCAGCGCCCACAGCGCGAGAAACGCCGTTTGGCTTTGAGCGGTCGCCAGCAAAGCCAGGCAAAAGGCGCCGAACAGCGCGCCGCCGCCGAGCAGCATCCGGCCGTGCCCGGCATCGACGATGCGGCCGGAAACCGGCGATGCGGCGGCCGCCACGAGCAGCGCCAAGGTCAACCCGAAGGCGATATCGGCCTTGCTCCAGCCGAGGTCCGTTTCCCAGCTCAGCAGCAGCGCCGCGAAACTATAGAAAAGGCCGGCCCAGACGATCATCTGGCCGGCTGCCAAAAGCCAGACGGCAAGCCCGAGGGGCTTGCCGGTTTGTTGCCCAGCGTTTGCGGCTGATTTCATACGACAGTGTTTATCACAGATACTGGAAGGCGATACCCGCAAGAATGGCGCCGGACAATCCGAGACCGAGATAGGTCAGGAACACTTCGCGACGCACCAGCGACCAGACCGCCGTCATGGCCGGGATGGAGCTGACCGCGCCGGCGGTCATGAAGGCCATGGCCGCTCCCGGCGTCATTCCCTGTGAAATGAGGCCGGCGAGCAGCGGCGGCGCGACATAGCCGTTCAGATAGGCAGGCATGCCGACCACGGCCGCCGTCGCGATGGGCAGGACGCCATCGCCGCCGACCGCCGATGCGATCAGCGAGGCCGGCACATAGGTGACGAGAACCGCCTCCAGCACATAGGCGAAGGCCAGCCATTTGGCGAGGAAGGCCGCATTGCCGAGAAACTCGGTTCGGAAGGTGGTGCGGCGCTCGGCCTCGCGCCAGAAACGCCAGGCCGGCTTGCCATCGAAAGGCGACGGGCCGCAGCCGCAGCGTGACGCAGCGGCATTGCGCAGCGGATTGGAAAACAGCCCCATGGCCATCAGGCCCTTGATTGCGAACCCGCCGAACAGGCCGAGCGAGACGGCGGCGACGGCTTTGCCGACGGCAAAGGGCCAGCCCAGCGCGCCGGCAGTGATGAAGAGGGTCGGCGGATCGATCAATGGCGAGGACAGCCAGAACGCCATGACGGCCGACAGCGGGGCACCAAGCGCCAGGAGACCGGCGATGAAGGGGATCACCTCGCAGGAACAGAACGGTGCCAGACCGCCAAGCAGCGCGGCAAAGAAGATCATGCGGGTCTCGCGCCCTTCGAATGCTGCGGCCACGTAAGCCTCGGCTCCAGAGGCTTTCAGCCAGGCGATCATGACGACGGCCACGGCAATATAGGGCAGGGTACCGGCAAAGGCATTCACCGCGAATGCGGTGAACCCGGCCGCCCTGGCAGGGTCGAAAACCAGCACCGCGAGCGGAATGGCGACGACCAAGGTCCAAGGCGAGGCTAGCCATTTCAGGGAAAACCGCGTTTGTGGTGTCGTGTTGGCGATGTCGGACATGGTCGCATCCACTGTTGAAGAACGATAAAACTAGATTTCTAGTTATATCGTGATCTGCCACGCGTCAAGTGGCGCTCTTTTTTTTGCTCAAGTCACGAACGGGCGCGAATCGGCAGCGTCTCGGACTGGCGCAACAGGGCTGCCAGAGAGATGACTGCGAAGAGCACGATCAGGAAAACCGGTGCAAAATCGTCGCCGGTACGCTCGACCAGATAGGTGGCGGTCAGCGGCGTCATGCCGCCGAAAAAGCCATAAGCGACACCGTTTCCGATCGACAGAACGCTGCAGCGCAGCCGCGGTGGCAGGGATTCGGCGATGAGCAGACCGTAGACGGGATATCCGCAGGCCAGGATGACTCCGAACAGGCACTGGCCGATCAGGGTCAGCGCAAAGGAGCCCTGGTGCATCAGCCACCACAACGGCCAACTGAACAGCAGCAGGCCGACGAAAGTCGCCATTGCCAGCGGTTTCCGACCGATCCGGTCCGCGGCGTAACCCGCCAGTGGAAAAACGGCCATCATCGTGAGCTGCCCAAGCGTGTTGATATCGAGGGCTTTGGCGGTCGACAGGTGCATATGCAGTTCGAGGTCGGACGCCGAATAGATGAAGGTGACATAGAAGCCGACGCCGCCGACCAGAATGAGGCACACATAGGAAACGATCGGTCGCCATCCGCTGCGCAGCGCCTCCATCACGGGAAGAATGTTCGCCCTGTTCGCCCGAACGAGTTCCGGACTTTCCTGAATGCCCCGGCGCAGCAGGTAGCCGACCAGGGTGATGACCGCGCTGAGCAGGAACGGGACGCGCCAGCCCCAGTCCTGCATTTGCGTGTCCGTGAGCACCGCGGCTGCCAGAGCGCCGATCGCCGAACCGGCGACGGCACCGAAGAACTCCCCGACCATCGACCAGCTCGAGACGAAGCCGCGGTGCTGTTTCGGTGCGTGTTCGATCAGGAAAACCGTGGACGTCGTATATTCTCCGGCGACGCTGAAACCCTGCAGGAGTCGCAGAGCAATGAGCAGAGCCGGTGCCGCCACGCCGATGGTCTGGTAGCCGGGCAACAGACCGATACAGAACGTCGCCGTGCCCATGACGCCCACGGAAAACAGCATCACGGGTCTTCGGCCATACCGATCCGCAAGCCGTCCCAGGATCACACCGCCCAGCGGGCGGGCGCCATAACCGACGGCGAAGACGCCGAACGCCGACAGCAGCGAGGCCAGGGGATCGTCGGCCGGAAAGAACTGTTCGCCGATTGCCGCGGCGAAAAAGCCGTAGATGGCGAAGTCGTACCACTCGAGGAAGTTACCGGCGCCGGCGGCGACAATCTTGAATCTCAGCGACTGCCTGTCCGCCATGCCAAAGCTCCCGCGGCCGATGCCGGCACAAGTTCAGCCGATTCGAACGGCGGCGTACAGGGTCGTTGCCGGCGATGGTAAATGGAATCTGGCCTGCGGTCAGACCGCGCGCCGCAGATTGATGCGCTCGTAATGGGCCATCAGGTCGTTGAATTTCTCGCCCTGTACGGCAATGTGCGATTTCAGCGCCTGCTCGGCCTCGGCAGCATTGCCGAGTTCGAGAGCGACCAGAATCGCTCAATGTTCGGCCATCGACTGCGCCATGCGCCCGCGCAGGCGCAGTTGCAAGCGCCGGAATGGCTGAAGGCGTTTTTGCAGACGCAGCGCTTCCGCCGCAAGAAATCCGTTGCCGCTGGCCGCATACAGCAATTGATGAAGACGCTCGTTTTCGTGGTAGTAGGCGTCGGCGTCGCCGCCTTGCAGCGCGGTCTCGCAATCGGCCGCGGCCTGGCGCAGCGCCGAGAGATCGTCGTCGGTCAGCCGCCGCGCGGCCAGCCGACCGCACATGCCCTCCAGTTCCGCCATGACCTCGAACATCTGAACCATTTCGACTACACCGGGATGCCGCACATAGGCGCCGCGATGCGGCACCAGTTGTACAAGGCCCGATGCGGCCAGCATCTGAAGGGCCTCCCGCAATGGCGTTCGCGACACGTTGAACCGTTCCGACAGCCGGGTTTCGTCGAGTCGATCGCCATCGACGAACGCGCCGGTGATGATCAGCTGTTCCAGCGTCTCGCGAATGCTGTCGGCACGGCGCCGCGTCATCGGCTTGTCATGATCCATGGTCAACTTATATCCAAAACTGCAAAAGTTGTATACAATCATAAAATGATCAAATACAACTGTCGCCATATACAGGTTCGGCCTGTGATTGTTGTCAGGCGGTGACACGGCTAGGTGTTCGCCGTCACGGAAAGGAGTGAAGCGTGAACCGGTCGCGTTTCCTGCCCGACATTCTCGGTTCGATATTCGAGCGCCGCTATTCGGCTTCGGCGGCTTTCGACAAACGTCCCGTCGAGGAATTGTGCGAGGCGCTGCTGACAAGCGCCGGCGAGGTCTCCGGCCTCAAGCTGGCGCGTGCGATCCTGACCCGCTACAGGCAGATGGACGGCGAAGCGAAGGAAGCGTTTTTCCGTTTCGTGACCGAGCAGCTGGACGTCGATACCGATGCCGTGGAGACCAGTGCGCGCGCCTATGGCGAAAACCGCACGCCGGAACTGCTGGAACAGCTGACCCGCGCTTCCGAGCCGCGGCGGCAGGAACTTCTGAGGCGCGTCAATCAGGTGCCGGGCGCCACGGCGCAGCTGGTCGCGATGCGGCTCGACCTGATCGACCTGCTTGCTGACCACCCGGAATTCGGGCGCACGGACCTGGATTTCGTCCATCTCTTCTCTTCCTGGTTCAACAGGGGGTTTCTCGTGCTGCGCCGCATCGATTGGGACACGCCGGCCAATATCCTGGAGAAGATCATCCAGTACGAGGCGGTTCACGCCATCGATGACTGGGACGATCTGCGCCGTCGCATCGAGCCGGAAGACCGCCACTGCTTCGCGTTCTTTCACCCGGTGATGCCCGACGAACCGCTGATCTTTGTCGAGGTCGCCCTGTCGAAGGGTATTCCGGGGTCGGTCCAGCAAGTTCTGGCGGAAGACCGGGAGGTTCTCGCGGAGGATCAGGCCGATACCGCGGTGTTTTATTCGATTTCCAACTGCCAGCGCGGCCTGGGCGGCATTTCATTCGGCAATTCGCTGATCAAACAGGTCGTCGAGGACCTGTCCCGGGACCTGCCGCACCTGAAGAATTTCGTCACCCTTTCGCCGGTGCCGGGTTTCGCCCGCTGGCTGGAGAAGCAGCAAAAGGACCATCTGGACGAACAGGCCGGAGAAATCCTGGATGCGGCGAAACAGGCGGCGGTCGGCGGGGATCTCGCCGTTCTGGAAGCCCACAGCCCGTCGCTGCGCTATCTCGCCGCGCACTATCTGGTGGAAGAAAGGCGCGCCAACGGACTGCCTCTCGACCCGGTCGCCCGGTTCCATCTCGGCAACGGCGCACTGGTTCACGACGTCCACGCAATGGCCGACATCTCGGCCAACGGGCTGCGGCAATCCTGTGGCGTGATGGTGAACTACCTCTACGACCTGGCGCGTGTGGAGCAGAATCACGAAGAGTTCGTCGGCAAACAGGCCGTTGCGCAGGCGCGAGGAATCCAGTCGTTGCTGCGCGCCGGTCTGCCTGAACGGAAGATCCGCAAGGCCGCCAACGGTTGAGGATCAATCCTCCGAGGCGAGGGGGCGGCGCGCCAGAACCAGCGCCGAGATCGCTACCCCGATCCCGACCAGACCGATCAGGATCGTCGCCAGTGCGTTGACGTCGGGACTGACGCCGAGCCGCACCTTCGAGAAGATCACCATGGGCAACGTCGACGAGCCCGGACCGGCGACGAAACTGGCGATCACCAGATCGTCCAGCGATAGCGTGAAGGCCAGCAGCCAGCCGGCGACCAGCGCCGGAGCGATGCTCGGCAGCGTGATGTCGAAAAAGACCCGCACCGGACGGGCGCCGAGATCCGCAGCGGCCTCCTCGATCGACCGGTCCATGCCGACCAGTCGGGCTTCGACCACGACCGCGACGAACGCCATGCAAAAGGTCGTGTGGGCGATGATGACCGTGACGATGCCACGCTCCGCCGGCCATCCCAGCGCCGTTTCCATGGCGACGAACAGCAGCAGAAGCGAGATGCCGGTGATGACCTCGGGCATCACCAGTGGAGCCGAGATCATGCCGTTGAGCAGCCGCCGCAGCCGGAAGCGGCCATAACGCGACAGCACCAGGGCGGCCAGGGTGCCGAGCACCAGCGAGACGGTTGCCGCGGTGAAAGCGACCTTGAGGCTGATCCAGGCGGCCCCCAGGATCTGGGGATCGCGCAGAAGTTCGCCGTACCATTTGGTCGAAAAGCCGCTCCAGACGGTGACCAGCCGCGACTCGTTGAAGCTGTATATGACCAGCGACAGGATCGGAGCGTAGAGAAAGATGAAGCCGAGCAGGGTCAGGATAGGCAGGAGCGGGCCTCGGCGCATTGCGTTACACCCCGCTTTCGGTTTCGCGCGCCCGGCGAAGGCGCATGACCGGCAGGACGACGATCACCAGCAACACGATGGCGACGGCCGAGGCGACGGGCCAGTCGCGGTTGCTGAAGAACTCGCCCCACAACACCTTGCCGATCATCAGCGTGTTGGGCCCGCCGAGCAGTTCCGGAATGATGAATTCGCCGATCGCCGGAATGAACACCAGCATGCAACCGGCAACGATGCCGGGCAGCGAGAGCGGCAGCGTGACGGTGACGAACGTCGTCAGCGGGCGGGCGCCGAGATCGGACGACGCTTCAAGCAGCGTTCGGTCGTGCCGCGTCAGATTGGCGTAGAGCGGCAGGATCATCAGCGGCAGATAGGTGTAGACGATGCCGAGATAGACCGCGAATTCGGTCTGCAGCATGACCAGCGGTTGATCGATGATCCCCAGCGAAATCAGCGTGTTGTTGATCACGCCGGTGCTGCGCAGGATGCCGATCCAGGCGTAGACCCGAAGCAGGAAGGAGGTCCAGAACGGCAGGACCACCAGCATGAGAAGGATCGTCCGCATCCGTGGACCGGAACGGGCGATGGCCAACGCCATCGGATAGCCGATCAGCAGCGCCAGAACGGTAGAGACGGCGGCGATGCGGATCGATGAGAGAAAGGCGTAGAGATAGAGATCGTCTTCAATCAGATAGCGGTAGTTTTCAAAGTTAAGCGTGATCAGCAGGCGGCCGTCTTCCCAGCTCAGCAACGGCAAATAGGGCGGCCGCGCGATGGCCGCCTCGGAAAAGGAGATCTTGAAGACAACGAAGAACGGCGCCAGGAAGAATATCAAGAGCCAGATCATCGGCACGGCGATGACGATCAGGCGGCCGTAGCGGGAAAGAAAAAGCCGCAACGGCGGCTCCTGTGCGACGTCCACGGCATCGCTCATGACGTCAACACCTGGCCGCAGGAGCGGTCCCAGAAGACGTGAACCGGGTCGTCGACGGCGGTCGGCTGAACCTCGCGGTGCGCCTGGTTCGTGCGGGTGACGTCGATTGTCCGACCATTGGCCAGCCGCACCCGGAAAATCGTCCGGTCGCCGCGATAGGCGATATCGTCGATTACGCCGGTGACGACATTCACCGTCTGCTCCGGCCGGCCGACGCTGAGCAGGAGTTTTTCCGGCCGCAGCGTGAACCAGACACGCTGGCCCGGCGCGCAATTCTCCGCCGGCCCGCTCTCGACGCTACCGTCCAGGCCATCGCAGCGAAGCGTCAAGCGGTCGCCGGAAGCCTCCATAACCTCGCCTTCGAATATGTTGGCGGAGCCAACGAAATCGGCGACGAAACGGTTGGCCGGAAATTCATAGATGTCGCGCGGTCGTGCGATCTGCTCGATCCGGCCGTCGCGCATGACGCCGATTCGGGTGGCGAGTGTCATTGCCTCTTCCTGGTCATGGGTGACAACGATGAAGGTGATGCCCAGGGTCTGCTGCAGCTTGATGAGTTCGAACTGCGTTTCCTCGCGCAGCTTCTTGTCGAGCGCAGCCAGGGGTTCGTCGAGCAACAGCAGCTTCGGCTGCTTGACGAGCGCGCGCGCCAGCGCGACACGCTGCCTCTGTCCTCCGGAAAGCTGATGCGGCTTGCGCCGCTCCATTCCGGTCAGGCGCACCATGGAAAGGATCTCCGCGACCCGTTCACCGATTTGTGCCTGGGGCATGCCGGCGCGGTGCAGTCCGTAGGCAACATTGCGCTCGACATTCATGTGCGGAAACAGCGCATAGGACTGGAACATGATATTGGTCGGCCGATCATAGGCCGCAACGCCGGTCATGTCCTGGCCGTCGATGGAGATAGTCCCCGATGTGGGGGTCTCCAGCCCGGCGATCAGGCGCAGAAGCGTGGATTTGCCGCAACCGGATCCGCCGAGCAGGCAGAAAAGTTCGCCTCGGGCGATGTCGAGCGAAACATTGTCGACAGCACGGACGCTGCCGAAGGCTTTGGTGACCGAGCGAAGCTGAACAAGCAACCCGCCGGCATCGTCGCGCCCACGCTGCTGTTCGGTCCCCGCATTGGTATCCATCGGCAATCCCCGAGACTGGCGACCGTCTTGACGGGCGCCGGCGGAGTCTATCGACCGGTTTTGACCGAAGTCCAGAGCCTAGTCATGAGGCGGTCCACCCTGGGCGGCACGACCGTGGAGACCCACAATTTCTCTTCCACCTCTTCCGGCGGGAAGATCGACGGGTCCGCGGTGATTTCCGCATCGATCAGAGGAATCGCTGCCTGGTTCGGACTGGCGTACCAGACATGGTTGGTTATGTCGGCGGCGATCTGGGGATCCATGACGAAATTGATGAAGGCATGGGCCGCGTCCGGGTTTGGCGCGTCGACGGGGATCGCCAGCATGTCGAACCACTGATAGGCGCCCTCATTCGGGATGAAATAGGTGATCTCGACACCGTTCTCGGCTTCGGACGCCCGGTCGCTGGCCTGGAAAACGTCGCCGGACCAACCCACCGCCACGCAGATATCGCCATTGGCCAGGTCATTGATGTACTGCGAAGAGTGGAAATAGCGGACATGGGGCCGCACCGCCTTGAGCAGGTCGGCTGCCTTTTCCAGCTCCGCTTTGTCATGGCTGTTGGGGTCGAGACCGAGATAGTTCAGCGCCGCCGGCAGCATTTCCGTCTTGGCATCGAGAAAGGCCACGCCGCAGTCGGCGACTTTGGCGGCGACCTCGGGGTCGAAGACAAGGCTCCAGGAATCGATTTCGTAATCGTCTCCCAGGCGCTCCCGAACCATCTTTTCGTTGTAGCCGATGCCGGTCGTACCCCACATGTAGACCACCGAATGCGCATTGTCGGGATCGTGGGCCGCGGCATTACCCATGATGTCAGGGTCCATGTTGGCGAGGTTCGGCAATTTGTCCTTGTCGAGCGGCTGATAAAGACTGGCTGCCAGCTGACGCTCCAGGAAATCGGCAGTCGGCACGACGATATCGTAGCCCGTCCTTCCGGCCATCAGCTTGGCCTCGAGAACTTCGTTGCTGTCATAGACGTCGTAGACAACCCTGATGCCGGTCGCTTCGGTGAACTTGTCGAGCGTGTCGTCGGCGATGTAGTCGGACCAGTTGTAGATGTGCAGCACTTTGTCCTGAGCGGCAGCGGGAAACGCGCCGGCCAGGGCGAGCGAGCACAAAAATGTGATGTTTTTCAGATTGTTGCGCATATGGTGTGACCCCAAGCTTTGCATTTTTCCGACATTAATCGCCGGTTTTCGCATCCTGTCAATGCGGCGAGCGCCGGGGAGGCCGTGAGACTATTTGCCTGGCGTGTAGGCCTGCGAGGGGTCGATGCGGTAGGTCCATGGAAGCGCCTCGTTGCGCCAGCCGCCGATGGTGCGGTGACCGCGCTTGTCGGCAGAGCCTTCGAAGCCGTCCACCACGCTCCACACATGCGTAAAGCCTGCCCTTGCCAGCAGGTCCGCCGCGGCTGCAGAACGACTGCCGGAACGGCAGATCAGAATGACATCCGAATCGCGCGATCCCCCCATGGCGGAGACATAGGACTCGACTTCGCTGACGAATTTCGGATTTCGGACGAAACCGTATTGCCCGACGACCGGATTGTATGCGCCGCCGAGCCAGGCAAAGGGGATGTTGCGATCGATGGAGGCCGGATGACCGACGAGGCCGAATTCTTCCGGTGTGCGGACATCGATGAAGAGCAGCGAGGGTTCGCGGCTTACCGCCACATGGGCATCGCGCGAGGTCAGATGCAGACCCAGGCTCGTCTTGCGGTGGTCGCTCAGCGCTGCCCGATCAACGGACGACCGGATGTCCGCGGCAAATGTCGGTTGGGTCAAAAAAGCAGCGATCAGCCCGAGCGTTGCGGCGACATAATTCGTGATGCGGCAAGGCCGTCTGGAGGCGGAAACTTGCATTGACTTTTTCCTTCCCCGGCTCAGATTTCAGGTTTCGAGGTCAACGTACGGCAACTGCTGTTTGCAGCGAAGTCACATTGGCGAGAGCTTAGCGCCCGCTGGGTACGGTCACAAACGGGAGACAGAGAATGGCAATGCGTGGAAAATTCCGAAACGGGGCCATTGGGTTGTCCCTGGCTCTGCTCCTTGCGATGGCCGCCCAACCCGTTCCGGCGACGGCGCAATTGGCCGAACGGGAGGGTTGGGTCGTCATTGCGACGGATCTCGACTATCCGACACTTGCGGCCAATGTCGAGAGTGCCGCGCAGAAACACAAGGTCGGGATCGTCAGCAAGGCCTCTGCGACGCTCGGCGCCAAACGGGTTCTCGACAAGGACATTCCGGGCAACATGGTGATCGGGCTTTACCACCCGCGGTTTGCCGTGCCGATGCTGGAGGCTAGCGTCGCCGCCGGCATCGAAGCGCCGATACGTGTTTATGTGACTGAAAACCCGGACGGCACGGCGACTTTGTCCTACAAGATGCCGAGCCATGTGTTTGCGCCCTATATGGACGAGGGCGGCGAGGCGCTCGCATCGCTGGCCGCGGAACTTGACGTCCTGTTTGCCGCGCTTACGGCGGATGCCGCGAATCAGTAGGCCGGCCGATCAGGCAACTTGCGCACCTTCGGCAATCGTCGACGGCAGAGCATTCAACGCCTCGATGCTGAAGCCGGCAATGGTCTTGTATTTGGCCGCGTGAGCGGCCAGTTCCCCCGGCTCGGTCACGTCGTCGATGTGATCGAACGCGCCGCCGCAGCGATCCTCGATCATCTGCAGAACCGCGTCCGGGCCGCTGCCGCGATTGGTCAGCACGATGCGGCTGGTCGCGGGGCGTAGCTCGTCCTCATAGGATTGCAGCGCCATTTCCGTCACGCCGTGCCGGAGCATCGCAGCGCCGAGTTTTCGGGCATCGACGATGGCCTGGCTGGCACCGTTCGAGCCGACCGGATAGGTGGGATGAGCGGCATCGCCTAATAGGGTGACCGCGCCTTCCGTCCAGCGCTCCAGCGGGTCGCGATCGACCATCGGGTATTCGAAGACCTTGTCGGCGCTGTCGATCAATGCGGGTGCGTCGATCCAATCGAAGGACCAGTCGACGAAGGCCGGGCGAAAGTCGCCTATGTTGGCTTCGCGGTTCCAGTCTTCCCGGTTCCAGCCGGCGGACGGGTCGAAAGTCAGTTCGGCGATCCAGTTCATGGTCACCAGTCCGGTTTGCGGATCGGGCCGGGAGATGGGGTAGGCCACCAGCCTTTGCGTTGCATGCCCAATCAGCGCCATGGAGGCGGCGGTGCGAAACGGTTTCGCCAGCGATGTCGCCCGCCACAGGACGGCACCGTTCCAGATCGGCGGGCCCTCCTGCGGCGCGATCTGGGTGCGAATGGCTGAGTGGATGCCGTCGCAGCCGACGACCAGCCGTCCGGTCTCGCTGCGCTGTTCGCCGTCGGCTGACTGCAAATGCAGCAGCGCGCCCTCCGCCCGGTTTTCGAAACCCGTCGCCCGCCAGCCGGTTTCGACGCAGCCCGGCCCGGCGTGCTCGACCAGGGTCCGGTAGAGCAGCATCTGCAGGGCGCCCCGGTGGATCGAATATTGCGGCCAGCGGTAACCGGCCCAGCGGCCGCGCGGCTCGGTCCAGATCTCCAGACCCTTCTTGCTGAACATGCCGTATTCGCGCGTCTCCACGCCGATTTCGGCCAGCGCGTCTTCGAGGCCGAGATCGAACAGCTCGCGGACCGCATTGGGCTGCAGGTTGATGCCGACACCGAGCGGCTTCACGTCGCGCACGGCCTCGAAAACGCGGAAAGGCACGCCGATCTGGTGACAGGTCAGGGCAAGGGACAGTCCGGCTATGCCGGCGCCGGCGATCAGAACGGTCACATGATCCTCCAAGGGTTTCAAACGCACCAAAATTCATTTATGAGATAAACGAATATCAAACGATCGCGCCGAAGTAAACTGGCGCGCAACTCGAGGAGAACCCATGGCCGCCACGGACAATCCCAACCCGACGGAAGAGCTGGATTTCGGCCTGCTTCACGATCTTCTCGGACACCTGCTGCGCCACGCTTTCAATCGCGGCCAGGCGGTTTTTGCGGATGTGTTCAGAGGAGAGGACATCACACCGCTGCAGTTCATGATGGTTGAACTGATTGCTCGCAACGAAGGCGTGACGCACCGGCAGCTCGGCAGTTCCATGGGAACCGCCGCCTCCGTCGTGACGACCGCACTGAAGCCGCTGATCGCCGCCGGCCGAGTGAACACCCGGCCACTGGACACGGACCGCCGCATGGTCTGCTACCGGCTGACGCCGGCCGGTTCAGCATGGTTCGAAGGCCTGCGTCCCCTTATTCACGCTTGCGAGGATCAGTTTGCGAAAGCCTTGACGCGGCGGCAGCGAAGCGAACTTGCCGCCATGTTGCGCCGGATCTCCGATCCGCCGGCTGGATCCGGGAAGGGGTCGTGAGGGCGCCGTTCAGCTACGGTTCATCTAGGCGATGCCATAACGGCGGCGTGGACGCATCCGCAATCGGCAAACGGGGGAAGGGACCTCTGACGCGAAGCCCATGCGAACCAGCCTGCGGAGTTCGGGCGCTTCGTGCCGACCCCTGAAGCAAGATCAGGGATGCGACACGTTGGAGAGGGGGTACGGTCGCCGCCCGACCGTGCCTCAAGGGGAAACCGGGTGCTTCCGCGCGAAGCACCCGGTCATTTTCCTAACGGCGATCGGGCAGCGGGATGAATTCCTCCGTGTCACCGGGCGGCAGCTGAAACCGGCCGTGTTCCCAGTCGCCGTCCGCCCAGGCCTGTTTGGCCGCTTCGATTCTGTCGCGCGACGAC
The DNA here is from genome assembly GCA_963921345.3 of Rhizobiaceae bacterium. Taxonomy (GTDB): domain Bacteria; phylum Pseudomonadota; class Alphaproteobacteria; order Rhizobiales; family Rhizobiaceae; genus Hoeflea_A. Next base: position 690,069 of record CAWUFE020000007.1, read on the forward strand.
GCCACGAAATTCCACCAGATGTAGCGTGGGCCGTTCAGGGTCTCGCCGCCGAGCAGCATCAGCCGCGCACCCTGCTGGCCGGCCCTGACGGTGATTGCATCGCCCGGCCGGAAGATCATCATTCGTCCGGCCTCGAAACTGTCACCGGCGATTTCGACGGTTCCTTCCAGCACGTAAATGCCGCGGTCCTCGTGGTTGTCGGGCAGCGGCAGAAGTGCCCCGGCCGCCAGCGCCGCATCGGCGTAGAACATGTCGGTGAAGGTGCTTACCGGAGCACGCTCGCCCCAGGCGTTGCCGATGATCAGGCGGATTTTCTTGCCTTCGCCCTCAAGAAAGGGGAGCGCCTGTTTGCCGTGATGCTCAAATGCCGCACCGGTCTCCTCGTCGGATTCCGGCAGCGCCACCCAGGTCTGGATGCCGAACAGCCTGCTCGATTCGCCGCGCGTTTCCGCACTGGTGCGCTCGGAATGGGTGATCCCGTTTCCTGCGATCATCCAGTTGACCTCGCCGGGATAGATCATCTGGTCGGTGCCGAGCGAATCCCGGTGCTGGAACTCTCCGTCGAACAGGTAGGTGACGGTTGCCAGGCCGATGTGAGGATGCGGCCGAACGTCGATGCCCTGGCCGGTCAGGAACTCCGCCGGCCCCATCTGGTCGAAGAATATGAAGGGGCCGACCATTTGTCGTTTCGCCGACGGCAGGGCGCGCTTGACCTCGAAGCCGCCGATATCGCGGGCGCGGGGTACGATCTGTGTCTCGATGCTGTCGAGGCTACGGGCCTCAAGGCAACTCGGCTCGATTGCGGGGTTCCAGCTCATCGGCATCCTCCTAGGTCGCGCCTGACACACGGCGACGTTTGAACAGCGTTGTCCGCGATATAGTTCACCGTAAAGCGACGAAAATGTCGAAAACAGTGTGTTCAATACTGCGTCGACGCCGATTGTCTCTTGCGAACCGAACCATTTGTTAAGTGTCTTGCAAAAGCGTGATGCAACGAGATGGGGAAAAATGCTCGATATAGTTGATTGCGATGCCGCTTGATGCTAGCGTCAAGGTTGCGAAAGCGTGTGCGGTTCGACCGACCCCAGGTCGGGCAGCAGATGTTTCCTCGTGTATCTTCCTATCGGATTCCAGCTTTACCGCCGCGTCCCCGCGGCGGTTTTTTTTGGCAAATCAGTCGCGTATTCGAAGGGCTTCACCTGCGGTCATCGAATTCCAACCGTTGCCCGAGTTCGGCACAAAGGGGTGAAACAGGTCATTAACCACCTCAATGCGAATTGCCGCGGACTGAAGCGCCGTCTGCGGGTTCCTTAACCAGTCCACGGCATAAAGCGGACGACACGGGGGCCGGTTAACCGGCGTCCGGGACGCTGGACGGGCCGAGATGCTAACCACTGTGGGTACGCCGCACGACTTCGAGACCGTAACTTCCTTCGACTTTCTGTCGGAGGAGTATGCGGCGTTGTTTGCCCGCTCCGGAGCGCACGCGTTCCAGCATCCAATTTGGCTCGATGCCTTTTACCGTCATCTGGCGCCGCATCGCGGCGCCGAGCCGCACATATTGGTCGCCCGTGACAGGGCCACCCGGCGCCTGGAGCTGGTGATGCCTCTCATCTTGCGGCGCAAGCGGGGGTTTCGGCTGCTCGAGGCAACCGATCTGGGTGTATCCGACTACAGCGCCCCGGTGGCAGCGTCCGAGTTCTGGTCCGCACTCGATGAGGACCGGGCTATGCAACGAGCGGTTCTCGATGCGTTGCCGAAGTGCGATCTGCTCCGAATCCGTCCGGTGCGCGAGGGCGACTGCCCGAAATACGAAGGACTGTTCGCGGGTCGCCCCGTTTCGCTTGGATTTTCGTCGCACGCGGCGCGTCTCGAAGCCCCTTATGACGATTGGCGCAGGGACCATATCAACGCGTCGATGCGCAAGATGATCGATCGCAAGACCCGCAAGCTGAAGCGGGAGCACGACGTCACCGTTGAAGAGCTCGGCGATCCGGATGAGATCCGGTCAGCGATTTCCGCCATAGCCGCCCTGCGAGCCGGACGGTTCGAGGGAGACGTCATCCAGGACGGCTTTGCACAGGAGTTTTACCGAGACGTCGCGGTAAAGGGCACGCAGTCGGGGTTGGCAACCACCTGGCGGTTGCGGGCCGGCGATACCGACGTGGGGATCGTGTTCGGCCTTACCCATGGCGGTCGATTCTATTATCTGCTGATCGGCTGCGACTACGATCAATTCGGCACCTATTCGCCGGGACTGCAGCTCTACGACGCGATCATGCGCGACTGGACCGACCGCGGCGGTAGCGTGTTCGATTTCACCATCGGCGACGAGGCCTTCAAGATGAAATTCGGGACGGCGCCGACATCGATCCACGCATTCTTCGTTCCGCGCAGCCCGGCGGGATGGCTGGTCGAAAAACTGTTGCGTTGGAAACAGGCCCGGCAGACCGCACCGGAGGGGGACACATGATGGCGGAAGAGATGCTGCGCGATTCGACGATTGTCGTTGCCCATCCCGACGACGAGCTGCTCTGGTTCGGAGCGATTTTGAAGCAAGTCGACCGGGTGGTGATCGTCTATGAGGACTACTGGCCGAAGCCGGAGGTGGGAGAGGCCCGCGCGGCCGTCCTGAAGGACTATCCGCGAGATAACGTCACCTCGCTGCAACTTCCGGAAGCGGCGACCCACAGCTGCGCCGACTGGAACAATCCGAAACTGACCGAATTCGGTATCGACCTTGGCACGCAGGCAACGCTTCGCGATGTCAAGCAGGCGGTCAAGCGGCTGATGGGACGCGGTGCGGCGCCGAGCGGCGGGATCCGGCAGAACTACGAGGCCAACAGCCGGGCGCTGTATGAAAAACTCAAGCCCATGCTGAAGTCCGACATGAACGTGTTCACCCACAATCCCTGGGGCGAATACGGCCACGAGGACCACCTGCAGGTCTTCCGCGTGGTCGACCGGCTGCGCAGCGAGATCGGTTTCCGGTTGTGGATGTCGAACTACTGCACCGACCGCGCGCTGCCGTTGGCCATGACCTATTTCGACAATGACGAGCGGGACTTCGTGCAGCTGCCGGTGGACGAGGAATTTGCCGATATGGTGGCCGACACCTACCGCCGCCACGGATGCTGGACCTGGGCGGATAACTGGCAGTGGTTTCCGTTCGAGCTCTATTCGGAAGCGCCGTCGGCGCAAAGCAATGCCGACGGTCAGACGCATCTGCTCCCGCTGAATCTGTTCCGATTCGATCATTGACCGTCAAATCGTCGCGTTGCGATGATTGAAATCGTCCGCAGGAAACCTGACATTGGGTCAGATTCGATGCGCAGGGGATTAACGCAGATGATCGGCAGACGCGATCTGTTCGGAGCGGCCGCAGGGGTTATTCTGGCGACCATGGGATCCAGGCACGGACATACGGCGACGACCGCCAAAGGGCGGGGTTTTTTTCTGCCAGAGGAAACAGAGCCGCACTTGCGGACCTTCATGCAGTGGCCGGCCAGCCGCAGGGTTTATGACGACCCGGTGTTTCTGCGCATGGTGCAGGAGACGATCGCCGAGATCGCCAACACGATTTCGGAGTTCGAGCCGGTGGTGCTGCTGATGCATCCGGACGAGGAGCCCCGCGCACGGCGCTTGCTGGCGGGCTCCGTCGAGGTCTGGCCGATCCCGACGGACGATCTCTGGTGCCGCGATTCCGGGCCCCTGTTCGTCACCGACGGTGAGGGTGAACTCGCCGTCAGCCACATGAACTTCAACGGTTGGGGCAACAAGCAGTTTCATCGCAACGACGGACAGGTCGCGACGAGAGTGGCGCAAGAGCTCGACCTGCAACTGTTCGACAACGGCCTGGTCGGCGAGCCGGGCGGCGTCGAAGCGGACGGGCAGGGGACGCTGATCGCTCACGAGAGTTCCTGGGTCAACGACAACCGCAATCCGGGGACGCGGCGCGAGATCGAGGCAATGCTCCTGGACGCGCTTGGGGCGGAGAAGATGATCTGGGCACCCGGTGTCGCCGGTGCTGATATCACCGACTACCACATCGATTCGCTGGCCCGCTTCGTCGCCCCGGGCAAGGTGCTTATCCAGCTGCCGGAGGAACCGGATCCCGACGATCCCTGGTCGTCAGCGGCGTTCGAGACCTATGACATCCTCAGCGACGCGACGGATGCGCGGGGAAGGCCGCTCGAGATTGTCGTCGTTCCGGAACCGGAGCGTCCGCGCGTAACCTCGAACGACTTCGTCGCGTCCTATGTCAATTACTTCGTCTGCAATGGCGGGCTGATCGGGGCGCAGTTCGGCGACCCGGACACGGATGCCGAGGCGCAAGCAACGCTGTCGCGCCTCTATCCCGATCGTGAAGTCGTGCTCCTCAACACCGACCCGTTGGGCGAAGTCGGCGGCGGCATTCACTGCGCGACACAACAACAGCCCCGAAGCTGACGGCCTTCAGAGAAGCGGAAGGCTGCCGGTCAGGCTGTCGAGTTCTGCATCCTCATGCGGTCCCAGACCGAGACAGGTGATCGTGCCCGCCTCGACAACCGTTCTGCCGGCGTCTCGCACCAGGCTTGCCGGGATCCGCTTTTGGGTTGCCCGCTCGTGAAGGCTTTCGAGCGCCTGCACGGACGGTGCAGTAAGCACGATCTTGGTCATGCCATCTGTGAGCCACAGTCGTTGCGCGTCGCCGGATGCCTCCAGAAACGCGGCAACCGACGCATGCGCGGCCTGAGCCGCCAGTTTGCCCGGCGGCATTGCGAGCGTCTGGTTGACGACGATGACCATGTTTCATGGTGCCGACCTGACGGCGGCCTATTTCAGCTCGGACGCTTTCGTGATCACGTGGGTGGCGAGGCCGTATTCGATGGCCTCATTCGCCGACAGCCAGAAATCCCGGTCGGTATCCTGCTCGATCTTTGCCAGATCCTGGCCGGTCGCCTCGGCAAACAGCCGGTTCAGCCGATCCCGCATCAGAGTGATTTCGCGAGCCTGGATTTCGATATCGGTGGCCTTGCCGCCAATGCCGCCACTGGGCGCATGCAGCAGGAAGCGGGTGTTCGGCAGGGTGTAGCGATCTTCTTTGTCGGCGGCGATGTAGATCAGCGCACCGGCGCTGGCGACCCAGCCGGACCCGAGAACCCGCACGCGGGGTTCGATGAACTTGATGGTGTCATGGACCATGTCGCCCGATTCGACGTGTCCGCCGGGAGACGAGATGATGACCGTAATCGGATCGTCCCCGGCATTGGCCAAGGCCAACAGGTTGATGCAGACCCGTTTGGCAAGCGTATGGTTGATTTCGCCGGTCACCATGACGATGCGTGATTCGAAATAGTGTTTTTCGATCAGCGAGCCGGGTCCCCGCTTTCCCTTGTCCTGGTCTTCGCCTTCTTCAAGGCGCGAAAAACCGTCAAATCCAACCATCGCCGTTTCCTTTGTTCTGTATCGCGGCGACTCTCCGGGTGCCGCTGAGCGTTTCCCCCAACATGGTGATTTTCTCCGCCAGGTCAATTGACCGGATTCGGCGCGCATACACGCAAGCTGGAACGCCCACTTTAGGAGCGTCGTCCTTGCCAATTGGTTGCGAGGTCGTAGGATGCAACCAACCCTCTGGCAGCAGGAGCAGTCGGCATGTTGACGATCCTCGGACGGCGCAGTTCCTTCAACCTCCAGAAGGTCGCATGGCTCATTGGAGAAATCGGCTGCGCCCACAGGCACATCGAGGTCGGCGGTTCGTTCGGCGGGCTCGATACGCCGGAGTTCAGACTGATGAACCCGCACGGCAGGGTGCCCGTCATCAAGGACGGCGACCATATCGTATGGGAGTCCCAGGCGATCCTGCGCTATCTGGCGGCAACCCATGGCGGCGAGGCGTTCTGGAGCGAGGATCCGCGGGTCCGCGCGAAAGTCGACCAGTGGATGGACTGGTCGCAAACCTGCGTGCAGCCTGATTTCTTGAACGGCGTATTCTGGGGCTTCTACCGGACGCCGGCGGAGCAGCGTAACGAGGCCGCTGTGGCGCGCAGCGTGGCCCGGTGCGCCGACCATTTCCGCCTCGTCGACGATGTGATGGGGGACCGACCGTTTCTGCTCGGCGAACAGCTGAGCCTGGCGGACATTACCATAGGGACGCATCTTTACCGGTACTTCGAACTGGAGATCGAGCGGCCGCCCATCGCCAATGTTGAAGCATATTACGAGCGTCTGCAGGAACGGCCGGCCTATCGCGACAACGTGATGGTGCCCTTCGACGAACTCTTCGGCCGACTGGCCTTCTGACCGCCCGGTTTCCCCTGACTTGAAACGGACGAATCCGATCACCATCTGAGCGCTGCAGGGACGGCCCTGCATTCCCTGAAAATTCAGACGAGGACGACCTTGTCGCCAGAGATGGAGACAACGATGGCCTGGATGTTGCTGTTATTCGCCGGCCTTCTGGAAATCGGCTGGGCCGTTGGTCTGAAATACACGGAAGGATTTCGCAATCTCGGGCCCACGGCCGCGACGGTCGGGGCCATGGTTCTGAGCATCGCTCTGCTTGGTTTGGCAATGCGCGAACTGCCGTTGGGAACCGCTTACGCAATCTGGACCGGCATCGGGACACTCGGCACCGTCATAATCGGAATCATGCTCTTCGGCGAGCCTGCAAACCTGGTTCGCATCGGTTGCGTCGCCCTGATCGTCACCGGCATTGCCGGGTTGAAGCTGACGGCATAGAAGCGCACGCCTGCCAGGATCGACCACATCATGGCAAGCAGGACCATGCGGTCCAGCGTAGAGGATTACAAAGCGATTTCAGAATATTACGCAGTGAGCTTCGGGCGTTGATGCACATCCGGCACCAATCCGGAACGCAATACGGCCGGGGCCCTGCAGCCTGCGTGAAAAAAATTTGCCTATCGGAAAATTGCCGTAAGAAAGGCGCTGGATTTCGCTTCGGCTTCGTGTCTATACTCCGATCCAATCCTTGGGGATCCACAAGGTGGGACACAATAATAAAGGGAGATATAGATGTCTTTTCAAAGAAGCCTGATTGGGGCTGCGCTTCTGGCCGGCGTGTTCGCTACACCGGCATGGGCGGACGGAACCTTCAAGTTCGCATTCCAGGGTACGCTGAAATCCCTGGACCCGTATTCCCTCAACGAAACCTTCACGCTGGGAACGCTGGGCAACGTCTATGAAGGCCTGACACGCCGCGGTCCGGATCTGCAGATCATGCCCGGTCTCGCCGAAAGCTGGGAGGTCATCGAGCCGACCCGCTGGCGCTTCCACATTCGCAAGGGTGTCAAGTTCCACAACGGCAACGACCTCACCGCCGCGGACGTCGTCTTTTCGGCCGATCGGGTTCGCTCCGAAGGGTCGGACCTGAAGACCCGCATCCCTGCCGACGCCAAATTCGAGATGGTCGACGACTACACCGTCGACGTCGTGCTGACGTCGCCCAACCCCATCCTGCACTATGAGTGGGATACCTGGGGCATCGTCGACAAGGAGTGGGCCGAAGCCACCGATTCGGTGCGAGTGACCTCGCCGTCGGACGAAGCGGCGACGACCATTTCGCTCGAAGCCAACGGCACCGGGCCGTTCAAGATTGCGTCGCACGATTCCGGCGTCAAGACCACGTTCCAGTCCAACCCGGACTGGTGGGACGCGGGCAACAAGAAGTACAACGTCGACACGGTCGAGTTCGCGACCATCGCTTCCGACGCTACACGCGTTGCGGCGCTGCTGTCGGGCGAGATGGATCTCGTCTATCCGATCCCGGTGCAGGACATCAAACGGGTCAACGACAATGACGCGACGAACGCACTGACCGGCCCGGAACTGCGTACGATATTCCTGGGCATGGACCAGATCCGCGACGAGCTGCTCTATTCCAACGTCAAGGGCAAGAACCCGTTCAAGGACCAGAAAGTCCGTGACGCGTTCTACAAGGCCATCGACATCGAGGCGATCAAGGCCAAGGTGATGCGCAATCTGGCGACCCCGTCATCGATCATGCTGTCGCCGTTCATGTTCGACAATGCGGGCGAGTTCAGCCGGATGGCTTATGATCCGGACGGCGCCAAGAAGCTGCTCGCGGAAGCTGGTTATCCGGACGGTTTCGAAGTCGGCATGGACTGCCCCAACGACCGCTACGTCAATGACGAGGCGATCTGTCAGGCGGTTGCCGCCATGCTGGCCCGCGTCGGCGTTAAGGTGAACCTCAACGCCCAGCCGAAGGCCCAGTATTTTGCCAAGGTGCTGGCATCGGGCGGCTTCGACACGTCCTTCTACCTGCTCGGCTGGACCCCCGGTTCGTTCGACTCGTGGAACGTGCTGAGCAACCTGCATGGCTGCCGTGACGATGCCGGCAACGGCGGTATGTTCAACCTCGGCGGCTACTGCAACGAAGACGTCGACAAGCTGACGGCTCAGATCCTGGTCGAGAACGATCCGGCCAAGCGTCTCGACCTGATCACCCAGGCCTACAAGCTGACCACCGGTCAGACGGCCTATATTCCGCTGCACCAGCAGGGTCTAGCCTGGGGCGTGGCCAAGGGTACCGACGTCGTTCAGCGCGCCGACAACGTGCTGATGCTCTACCACGTCAACAAATAAACCACTTACCGATCGGGCCCCGCTTCAAAGCGGGGCCTGATTTTTTCCCATGCTCGCCTTCACAATACGACGCCTCGTTCAATCCATCGTGGTGATGCTCGTTGTCAGCCTCATCGCGTTCGGGATGTTCCGCTTCGTCGGCGATCCGGTCGACCAAATGGTCGGCCTGGAAACGACGATCGAGGAGCGCAACAAGCTGCGTGAGCAGCTTGGCCTTAACGATCCCTTGCCCGTTCAGTTCTGGCGTTTCGTCAGCAAGGCCGCGCAGGGCGATCTCGGCATTTCCTATCAATACAAGCGCCCGGTCGCGCAGATGATCAGCGAGCGCCTGCCTGCGACGCTGGAGCTTTCCTTCGTGTCGGCCCTTGTCGCGCTGCTCGCCGGCATCCCCATGGGCGTCTATACGGCGTTGCGACGAGATAGTCTGCTGTCCAAGGGTTTCCTGTCGATCTCGCTGATCGGCGTGTCGCTGCCGCCGTTCCTGATTGGCATCCTGCTGATCTTCATCTTTGCCGTTCATTTGCAATGGCTGCCGAGTTTCGGCCGCGGGCAGGTAGTCGACCTGGGCTGGTGGAACACCGGGCTGCTGACGGTTTCCGGCCTCAAGGCCCTGATCCTGCCGTCGATCACGCTCAGCCTGTTCCAGATGACGCTGATCATGCGGCTGGTGCGTTCCGAGATGCTGGAGGTGCTGCGCACCGACTACATCAAATTCGCCCGGGCACGGGGACTGCGCGACCGCGCCGTTCATTTCGGCCACGCGCTGAAAAACACGCTCGTGCCGGTCATCACCATCACCGGCTTGCAGCTCGGCTCCATCATCGCCTTCGCCATCATCACCGAGACTGTGTTTCAGTGGCCGGGCATGGGTCTGCTGTTCCTGCAGGCCGTTCAGAATGTCGACATTCCGATCATGGCGGCCTACCTGCTGCTCGTCGCGTTTCTGTTCGTCGCCATCAACTTCGTCGTCGACGTGCTCTATGTGGTGGTCGATCCGCGCATCCGCATCGTTGGAAATGAAGCATGAGCAGCACCGGCTCCACCGAACGTCCCGGGGTCCTCACCAGAGTGTTCGATTCCGACCTCTGGCATTCCTTCCGCCAGTCCTGGATCACCATGATCGCCGCCGTGGTGACGCTGGTCATCTTCCTGGCGGCGCTGTTGGCGCCTGTTCTGGCTCCGCACAACCCGTTCGACCTGGCAACGCTGTCGCTGCTCGATTCGCTGACGCCGCCGGCCTGGGAGGAGGGCGGCGATCCGCGTTTCCTGCTCGGCACCGACGACCAGGGGCGCGGCATCCTGTCGACCATCCTCTACGGCTCGCGCATTTCGCTGGCGGTCGGGCTGGCCTCGGTGCTGTTCGCGGCGGTCCTCGGCATCTGCCTCGGGCTGCTTGCGGGGTATGCCGGCGGGCGCACCGACTCCATCATCATGCGCATCGCCGATGTCCAGCTGAGTTTTCCGGCGATCCTGATTGCGCTGCTGATCGACGGTTCCGTGCGCAGCGTGCTCGGCGGTATCGACCGCGAAAGTTCGGCCTTCTATGTGCTGGTCGTTTCCATCGGTCTGTCGTTCTGGGTGCAATATGCACGCACCGTACGGTCCTCGACCCTGGTCGAGAAGAACAAGGAATATGTGCAGGCGGCGCGTTTGATCGGCCTGCATCCGATCTGGATCATGGCCCGCCATGTGCTGCCCAATGTGATGGGTCCGGTTCTGGTCATCGCCACGATCAACCTGGCGCTGGCGATCATCACCGAGGCGACGCTGTCCTTCCTGGGCGTCGGTATTCCGCCGACCCAACCGTCGCTGGGAACGATGATCCGCATTGGCAACGACTTCCTGTTTTCGGGCGAGTGGTGGATCACCATCTTCCCCGGTATCACTCTCGCGGTGCTGGTGCTCGCCGTCAATCTGCTCGGCGACTGGCTGCGCGACGCACTGAACCCGCGGTTGAGGTAGGCGATGAGCGACACTCTGCTTTCCGTCCGCGATCTGGTCGTCGAGTTTCCGACACGACGCGGTGTGCTGACCGCGGTCGACCGGGTCAGCTTCGACATCCAGCGCGGCGAGGTGCTCGGCGTGGTCGGCGAATCCGGCGCCGGCAAATCGATGACCGGTTCGGCAATCATCGGGCTGATCGAACCGCCCGGTCATATCGCCGGCGGCTCGGTCCACATCGCCGGCGAACGGGTCGACAACCTGACGCCCGAAGCGATGCGCCGGGTCCGCGGCAAGCGCATCGGCATGGTTTTCCAGGACCCGCTGACGTCGCTCAACCCGCTCTATACCATTGCCGAGCAACTGGTGGAGACGATCCGCACCCATCTGTCTCTGAGCGAGAGACAAGCGAAGGACCGCGCCATCGAACTGCTCGACGAAGTTGGCATTCCGGCCGCGGCGCGACGTATCGACGACTATCCGCACCAGTTTTCAGGCGGCATGCGTCAGCGTGTCGTGATCGCGCTGGCGCTTTGCGCCGAGCCGCAGCTGGTGATCGCCGACGAGCCGACAACGGCGCTTGACGTGTCGGTGCAGTCGCAGATCATCGACGTGCTGAAGCGCATGTGCGCCGACCACGGTACATCGGTGATGCTGATCACCCACGACATGGGCGTGATCGCCGAAGCCGCCGATCGGGTGGCGGTGATGTATGCCGGCCGGCTGGCGGAGATCGGTCCGGTGCGAGACGTCATCCAGGATGCCAAGCATCCCTATACGCACGGCTTGATGGGCTCCATACCGACCCTCATGCATGATGAAGCGCGGCTGACACAGATCCCTGGTTCGATGCCGCGACTCACGGAGATACCGGCGGGTTGCGCCTTCAGTCCGCGCTGCCCGAAGGCGTTCGACCGCTGCAGGATCGATCAGCCGGCGCCGCGCGACGTCGATGGCCGCAAGGTCGCCTGCCTGCTTTATGACGAGGAGAAAACGCCGTGACGGATGCGCTCGTCAGCGTCGAGAATCTGAGCCGCGTCTTCGACGTGTCGAAGCCCTGGCTCAACCGCGTTCTCGAAAACGACGAGAAGAAATTTCTCACGGCCGTCAACGACGTTTCCTTCGATATTCGTCGTGGCGAGACCTTTGCGTTGGTAGGTGAATCAGGCTCGGGGAAATCGACCATCGCCAAGCTGATCGTCGGCCTGATCGGCCCGAGCGGCGGCCGGATCCGGTTTGACGGCACGGACATGTCGAAGCAGGGCGGTGCTGCCATGCGGCAAATCCGCAGCCGCTTCCAGATGATCTTCCAGGACCCGTTCGCCAGCCTCAATCCGCGCTGGCGGGTCAAGGACATCATCGCCGAACCGGTCCGCACCTTCGGGCTGGAAGGCGGTGTCAGCTGGGAGAAGCGGGTCGACCAACTGCTGGAAACCGTGGGCCTGTCGTCGAATGACGGCGGCAAGTATCCGCACGAGTTTTCCGGCGGTCAGCGCCAGCGCATCGCCATCGCCCGGGCGTTGTCGGCGCAGCCTGAATTCATCGTCTGCGACGAGCCCACATCGGCGCTGGACGTGTCGGTGCAGGCACAGATCCTCAACCTGATGCGCGACCTGCAGGACGAGTTCGGACTGACCTACCTTTTCATCAGTCACGATCTGTCCGTCGTTCGTCACATGGCGAGCCGCATCGGTGTGCTTTACCTCGGCCGCCTGGTCGAGGTCTCCGAAGGCAAGACGCTGTTCCGCGACCCGCAGCATCCCTACACCCGCATGCTGCTCGATGCGGTTCCCGATCTGGAAATGACGGGTCGCAAGCGAAAGCCGGTGGAGGGCGAGATCCCGAACCCGATCGATCCGCCGTCCGGCTGTGCTTTCCATCCGCGCTGCCAATGGGCGAACGGCCGCTGCCGCGCAGAGGTTCCGACACTGACGGCCAACAAGGCCGGCGACGCGGCGTGTTTCGCCGTCGACGAAGAGCGGATTTGAAAGGGTCTAGCCGCGGCGCATGACCAGCAGTCCGGCAGCAGCGATGAGCAGCATTCCGAACAGGGTGTGTAGCTCCGGAATTTCCGAGAAGATCGTATAGCCCCAAAGAACCGCGAACAGCAGATAGCTGTAATCGAAGGTGGCTATGACAACCGGCCGAGCCGATTGGTAAGCCGCGGCGAGTCCGGCCGAGATCCCGACCATGAGAACGGCCAGGCCGGCGATCAGCAGCCAACCCTGCAGGTCGATGTCCGACCAGGCGGCAAAAAGGAAGGGATTTTCAGCGACTATTGCGTAAGGCAGGTCCAGAATCACAAGGAGGGTGACGGCAACGAGGCCCGTCGCCAGCAAAGCGAGGTTCAGTGTTACACCCAGCGCGAACGGGTTCTGCCTTGTGCATTTGCCACGGGTCGTTACTGCCGCAAGGGCGTAGAAAAATCCGGACAGGACCGGCAGCAATACCAACGGCTCGAATGCGTCGGCGCCCGGCTGAAGCATGATCACGACGCCGGCAAATCCAGTGGCGACCGCCAGCCAGCCCAATAACCTCACAGGTTCGCCGATCAACAATGCGGAAAGAAGTGTAACGAACAGCGGACCTGTGTACATGGCGGTCGCAACCGTTGCCAGTTCGAGAAACGGCAGACCCGCGTAGAGCAGGATGTACATGGCACAAAGGCAGGCCGCGCGAAGCAGGCTCCAGCGATCGAACACCTCCCGCCAAGTGAAAACGCCGCCTCCGGCCACGGCCGCCAACCACAGCAAGGGCAGTGCCAATGGCGATCGAAGCAGATAAATCTGCCACAGCGTCAAATCCGTGGTCGCTGATTTGATGGCCGCGTCCTGAACCGACATCAGAAAGACGCTTCCGACGATCAGAAGAATCCCGATTGCAGTTCGATTGCCGCGACGGGCGGATACTGCCAGTGAAACCATGGTAATGCTCCCAGCTCCGCCGCCCAGTATCGCCAATGGTTATTGTTTGAGTAGCCGTTGAAAAGACATCGAATTAATGCAAGATTTCGAACAATGTTGCAGGTTCCGATCAAGGGGATCGAGGTCTTCCTGGCGATCGTCCGCGAGGGCTCGCTGCGGGGTGCCGCGGTATCCCTGGGGCTAAGCCCGTCCACCGTCAGTCATCAGCTTCGGTCGATCGAAGAGCGGATGGGCGTCAGTCTGTTTGCCCGGACGACACGGTCGATCGAATTGACCGCGGCCGGCCGCGTCTTGCTCGACGGTGCCGAATTCGCCATGGCGCGACTTGGCGAGGCGGTCGAGGAGGCGCGCGACATCGGCCGCAGCAAGACCGGCGTCCTGCGCGTCACGCTGCCATGGAGCGCCTATCAGATCGTGCTCGCTCCCCTGATCGGCGAATTCAAGAAGCAGCACCCGGACATTCGGCTTGAGCTGTCGTTCGACGAAGCCCTGGTCGACATCGTCAGACACGGATTTCACGCTGGAATACGGCTAGGCAACCGTCTGGCGACCGGCATGACCGCCGTGCGGCTGACGCCACCGTTGAAGGAGGCCTTTTCGGCTGCTCCGGATTACATTCGTACTCGCGGTTGCCCGAAGCACCCCCGCGATCTGCTCAATCACAACTGTATCCGCTACCGCTACATCACCACCAACAGAATCGCGGAATGGCGGTTCAGCGAGACGGGCAGGGAATTCTCCGTCGACCCGGAGGCGTTTCTGGTTTTCGACAGTTTCCAGGCGGTGAAGCAGGCGCTGATCGACGGCCACGGAATCGGCTGGACGTTGCGCGGCATTGTCGAAAACGAGATCGCCGACGGTCGCCTGATCGGCCTTCTGGATGGATTCACCGGCGAGCAGCCACCATTCTACCTTTACTACCCGGAACAAAACCGGCGGCTCGATCTGTTGCGCGTGCTGATCGATTTTCTTGTTGAGGCGCGCCGATAAAGGGCCGCCCCAATAAAACCGCCTATCCAGTGGTGAAGTTGGTCACATGTGTGGGCACATCAAGGTCCGGAATGTTGCGCGGATCGGGATCAGGCGCATCGACCACCTGTCGGATCGGCACGACGCCGGCCCAGATGGGCAACGCATAGTCCGGCTCGTCGTCGACCGGGCCGCCCGTTCTGATCTTCGCAGAGGCTTCTTCGATCGGCAGTGACAGGATCGTGGTGGCCTTGACCTCCTGCGCGGTCATCGGCCGCAGCAGGTTCCATCGGCCGGGATAAAGGGCTTCGACCAGGCCGCGCAGCTTTTCGGTCTTTTCCTCTACATCGGTGATTTTCGTCGCCTCGCCGTAGATCATCACCGATCGATAGTTGGCCGAGTGATGGAACGCCGAGCGGGCCAGCACCATGCCGTCGATCAGCGATACCGTGAGGCAGACATCGAGGCCGGTGGAGCTGCGCAGCGCCCGACTGGCGCTTGAGCCGTGCCAGTAGACATGATCACCCTCGCGCCACTGGATGGTCGGCGTTACCGCCGGCTTGCCGTCCAGCAGGTAACCGACATGACACAGCGGGGTGGCGTCGAGAATTGCATAGATGCTCTCCCGGTCGTGACGACCGCGTTGGTGCGTGCGCCTGAGGCGGGTTCTCTGGGTTACAGTGAGAGTTTCCGTGGACATGGCTGGACCTTTCAATCTTTCGGCCCATATGCCATCAATATTGGTATAGCAATAACATCCAATATCTGAAAAATTCTCCAGACCAATCTCATGCATTCGATCAACGCCCTCATACTGGATGCCGAGGACCAGCGACCTCTGGTTCAGCAAATATTCGTTGCCCTGTCACAACGCATCGCGGCTCGGACGATCGCGCCCGGAACCCGGCTACCGGCGACGCGCAACCTGGCGAAGGAACTGGGCGTCTCGCGCTCCACCGTCGTGCAGGCCTATGAACAACTGGCGGCCGAAGGCTATGTCAGGCCGCGTCCCGGCAGCGGATACTTCGCCTGCGACGTCGGCGACGCCGAAGCGCTCTATGCCCTGTCGCAGCCGCACCCACCCAATCCGTCTGGCGTCGGTGTCGAAGAGGCCGTTTTGGCTGCGAAACCGGATTTTCCCGGAATTCCCGATATGCGTCTTTTTCCGCATGCCGCCTGGGCAAAGCATGTGGTGCGCACGGCCAGGCAGTCGGCGGCATCCATGCGCGGCAGTGTCGAGCGGTTTGGATTGCGCCGCCTGCGGGAAGCGGTCGCCACCCACCTGTCGGCATGGCGCGGCGTCGACGCGTCGGCTGACCAGATCATCATCACCGCCGGAGCCGGCGATGCGCTGGATCTCTGTTTGCGGTCGCTGACGCGGGATCGGCGCGCCATTGCACTGGAAAATCCGACCTATCCACCGCTCTTCAACATGGCGACCGGCATGGAACTCGAGCTTCACTGGATGGAAGTCGGCGAAGCGGGCGCGCTGTTGCCGGAAACGGCAGCGGGCCCGGTCGTGACTGTGCTGACGCCGTCCTATCAGTTTCCACTGGGCGGCGCGATGCCGCGCAGCCAGCGCCTGGCTTTTCTGGAGCGTGCGGAGCGCGATGAGGGCTGGATCATCGAGGACGATTTCGACAGCGAATTCCGGTATGCCGGGCGGCCGATCCCGGCGCTGGCGTCGCTCGATCCGGGCCAACGGGTCATCTATGTCGGGAGCTTCTCGAAGATCTTCTCATCCGGTCTGCGGATCGGCTTCATTGTGGTTCCGCATTCGCTGATTCCGGTTTTCAAGGAAACGCTCGCGCGCTTCGGCCAGCGCGCATCGCTGGTGTCACAGTGGCCGATTGCCGCATTTATCGAGGATGGCAGTTTCCACCGTCATATCCGTCGCATGCGCCGCATCTACGGAGAGCGGCGCCAGGTGTTCGTCGACGCTTACCGTGCCGGCCTGCCGTCACAGGTGACTTTCACCGACCACCGTGCCGGTATGCAGATCGCCCTTCGGTTTCCGCCCGGCTCGGACGACCGCGAACTCGCTGAGCGTGCGGCTGGCACCGGTCTTACCTGTCTTCCGCTTTCAGGCTTCTACCACAAGGCCCCGGTTCGCTCGGGCCTGCTTGTCGGATTCAGCACCATTGCGCCCGAAGAGGCGCTCCGGCCGCTGGCCGACCTGATGAATATCCTGACGGATTACCGACCGGTCAGAGGCAGTCAGCAGCAGCTGTCGCCTTCCTGAATGGGCGGGCAGGGGACCGTGCCGTAGGAGCAGAACACGCAGCAATCGCCCTTGTGGGGCTTCAGCAAGGTGCCGCATCCCTTGCAATCATAGAACCATTGGCAGGCATCGGTCGGCATCGTCTCCGTCTCCGCATGCCCGCATTCGGGACAGGTGATGGTCGACTGGAGAACGACGGTTGCTTCGGACATGGCGGTTACATCCTGGCGATCAGAAAATCGTTGATGACGGTTTCGTTCAGGATCAGGCACCAGGCCAGGAGGGTCAGCAGGGTTCCGGCCGCGAGCACACTCATGGTGTTGGACGACGCCCGGCGCCGGACCGCCGCTATCCAGGCCAGGGCCAGCAACAGCGCCGACAGACCGACGATCCAGAGGCTGGCAGCAGCGATCTTGCCGAAGATTGCAACCCAGGCGCCCCCCAGTCCAAGGGCCATCAAGGCAATCGGCAGCACACAGCAAAGAGCAGCGAAAAAGGCCAGAAACGAACCGGCGAGGCCGGCTCTCGACAGGGTATCTTGCGCCATCGATTCACGATCCCGGTGAAGTGATTTGTATCCCGGGAGCACTTATGCATCCTGTAGCCACTACAGAAGCAAGAGGTCGGCCATGCATTCCATCGGCGAGGCGTCGAGACGCAGCGGGGTCCACATCGAAACCATCCGCTATTACGAGCGCGAGGGCATTCTCCCGCCGGCCGAGCGAACCGCCTCGGGGCGCCGGCTATACGATCCGCAAGCCATTGCCAGATTGCACTTTGTGCGGCGCTGTCGTGATTTGGGGTTTCCCATGGCCGACATGCGGTCTCTGTTGGAACTCACCGAAAGCGCAACACCCTGCGCGGAAGCAAAGGGCATCGCCGAATCCAATCTGGCGACGGTCAGAGGCAAGATCGACGAATTGCAGGCCCTGGAACGGGCGCTGACGAAGCTGATCGCGCAGTGCGACGATCAGGGCGCCAGCTGCGCCATGCTGAACGTGCTGATGGAAAAGCCGGGCACCTAGCGAACGGTCAGCCCGTCATGCTTGCTCTCTTCATCCGGCTCCACATGGATGGTCACCTGCACGTCGCCGATGGTTTCGGCTAGGGCCGCCTCGATGCAGTTGCAGATGGCGTGCGAGTCGGCGACGCTCATCGCTCCGTCGACGACGAGATGGAACTCGATAAAGGTCACATGGGCAGCGCTGCGCGTCTTGATGTCGTGGATTTCAAGCGCTCCGTCGGCATTGGCCAGGATGGTCTTGCGGATATCGGACGCCTGCGGATCGGCAACTGCGCTGTCCATGAGCCCGTCGACCGAACTGGAAATAACGCGCCATCCCTCCCACAGCACATTGATGCCGACACCGATCGCGACGATCGAGTCGATCGCCTGCCAGCCCGTCAAAAGAACGAGGACGAGGCCGACCAGAACTCCGGCGGAGGTAACGACATCGACCAGGATGTGGCGACCGTCGGCCTGCAGAGCCGGCGATCGGGCGCGCCGGCCGGCCGTAATCAGCAACCACGCCCAAAGGGCGTTGATGGCTGCGGCCGAGAAATTGATCGCCATGCCGAGCAGCGGGGTTTCGAGCGCCTGCGGTTGGTAAAGCGCCCCGATCGCTTCGCGGAAGATCAGCAGCGCCGCGATAACGATGAGAACCCCTTCGACGACCGCCGAGAAATACTCGGCCTTGTGGTGACCAAAGGGGTGCCCTTTATCGGCGGGCCGGTGGCTGATGCGGATGGCGATCCATGCAAGCGCCGAGGTGACAACATTGATGACCGATTCCAAGGCATCGGAATAAAGCGCCACCGATCCCGTCACGCGCCAGGCAGCCAGTTTCAGTCCCAGCACAACGAGCGCGACGACAATGGACCAGCCGGCGAGGCGGGAAATGTGGCTTCTGTCTGTCATGGGTCCCGGTTCGATGGCGCCCGCCTGGCGGGCGCGAGTGACGACGCTGGCGTCCAGTTGTTTCCCTGGCGCCGCCCGGTGTACAGTTTTTCGGGAGCGTTTCCAATCCGGCGCCGATCATCATCCAACTTCGAGGCTGAACCATGACAGACCGTCCCCTGTGGCAGCGCAGCGCATGCCAGTTGGCCGACGATATCGCAGCAGGCGAAATCTCCTGCCTGGAGGCCGTCGCTTCGGCGGTCGACCGGATGCGCGCGCGCAACGGTGCCATCAATGCGGTGGTGGACGATCTGGGCGACGCCGCCCTGGCCGAAGCCGTGGCGCTGGACGCCGAGGGCCGGCCCGGCAGCCGCGGACCGCTCCACGGCGTTCCCGTCACCATCAAGGAGAACGTCGATCAGACCGGGCTGGCGACGCCGAACGGCGTCACCGCGTTCAAGGGCATCATCGCGCCCGACGATTCGCCGGTCGTGCGCAACCTGAAGAGTGCCGGCGCCATCGTGATCGGCCGCACCAACACGCCTGAATTCTCGATGCGGGTGACGACCGAGAACGAATTGCACGGGCGCACCTTCAACCCGTGGAACGACTGGGCCTCGGCCGGTGGATCTTCCGGTGGCGCGGCGGCGGCCGTCATGTCGGGAATGGGAGCGCTCGCGCACGGCAACGACATCGCCGGCTCGCTGCGATTTCCGCCGGCGGCCACGGGCGCGATGTCGGTGAAGCCCGGTGTCGGCCGGGTGCCGGCCTACAATCCGTCTGCCAATGCGGAGCGGGGATTGCTGGCACAGCTGATGTCGGTCCAGGGCGTCATTGCCCGCGAGACGCGCGACGTTCGTCTGGGACTGCGCGAACTCATCCGGTACGATCCGCGCGATCCGTGGATGGTGCCGATGCCATTCGAAGGGCCGGCTATCGATGGTCCGGTTCGGGTTGCCTTTACCAAGAACATGTTCGAATTCGATCTTCATCCGGCCGTCGACTCGGCGCTGAACGCGGCCCGAGAGGCGCTTGTCGATGCCGGCTACGATGTCGTCGAGTGCGATCCGCCGCTGGTCCGTGAAATCGCGCGCGAAGCCGGCCGGTGCCTATTCGGCGAATTCGATGCGCTGGTCAGGTCCGACATTCGCAAATACGGCAGCGAGACGATCAACAGCATATTCGACGACTACAACGCCTATTTCGGCAAGTATGAGGGCACGGACTTCCTGCAGGGGCTGGCACGACGAACGCACTATGCGCGCGAATGGTCCCTGTTTCTGCAGGACTATCCGCTGGTTCTGACGCCGTTCCTTCCGCACCCAACCTACGCTTCGGCGCGCGATACCGAAGGCGTCGAGGGCGTGATCGAGGTGCTGGGGTCGTCGGTCTACGGCTATTCGATGAATTTTCTGGGGCTTCCCGCCGGCAACGTTCCGGCAAATTACAATGACGGACTGCCGGTCGGCATCCAGATCGTCGGACGGCGCTTTCGCGAGGACATGATCCTCGACGCCTGCGAGGCGGTCGAGCAGCGGGTCGGCCTCATGGCTGAGCGGCTGTTCGAGCGGGGTTAGCCTATTGTGAAATGCGCTTGATATCCTCGTCGTTCCAGGTGGTGCGCATGAACACCAGCGCCAGGACGGCGGCAACAGTTGCGACATAGAACGGCATGCGGATATCGACCGCCATCAGCAGGCCGCCGATCAGCGACATGATGCCGGCCGCAAGAGTGAAGCCGGCGGTCGTCACGCCCATGACCCAGCCCTGTTCATCGTCGCCCACGCTCGCCGAGAAAATGCCCAGCAGCGCCGGATACGCCATGCCGAAGCCGAAATAGTAGGTGGCGATGAAAACGTAGCAGAACAGCGGCAATGGCGTTGCGATGAACGCCAGCGCGCTCAGCCCCATGGCAACCGTCACCGTTGCGATGACGCGTCTCTTGCCGAAGCGGCCGAGCACCGGATCGACAAAAAACGTGCTGGAGACGGCAAGCGTGATACCGAGCACCATCATCGCCATGCTGGTGCCGAACAGGCCGATATCGAAGCGGCTGGTCAGATAGTTGTCCATGAAAATGTAGAACGACACGTTGGCTGTCATGAAGCACAGGTAGACGAGGCAAAGCCGCGCCACGATGGGACGTTCGCGGATCCGCAACAGCAGGGTGAACACCTCCAGCGGATCGATTTTCAGCTTCTCCCGCTTGGTCCTGATGTCGCGGAAGCTCACCTGCACCAGGATGATCGTGGCGACAATCAGCAGCACGGCGCAGTAGAAGGGCAGCTTGATGCTGGCGAAATCGCCGAGGATTTCCTTGTCGGACAGGAAACCGCCGATGATCGGCCCACCGACCAGCCCGGCGCTGATGCCGGCGACGATGAAGCCCATATTGCGCGCCTTCTCCGCGTCGTCGCGGCTTGCGTCGATCATCGCCGCCTGGGCAATCGGCTGGTTGCCGGCGGTGAAACCGGTGACCGCGCGGCCGAGGATCAAGAGCCACAGGCTGTCCATGAACAGCGACACGATGGTGATCAGATAGCCGACCAGCGCGCCGAACAGACAGATCATGATGGCGTTCTTGCGGCCGATCGTGTCCGAGAGCTTGGCGATGTAGACGGCGCCGAGGAACCAGGCGAGAAAGAAAATACCGATGACCAGGCCGTAGTCGTAATGTCGCGTCGCATCGGAGGTCGACACCGGCAGAAACACCAGTTTCGGGTCCATGACCAGCTCGTTGATGATCGGAAAAACCAGGCCCTGGCCGATCAGGTCGACGAAGACCACGGCCAGCAATGCGAATTTGGCAAGCGGCGACAAGACCCGTACCCCCAATCAATCTACCGCCGCCACCTTAGCCGGCTCGGAGTCGGGCGACAACGTGGCCTGTCGGACCCGTGTGAAAGAGAGGCTGATAGACCTGTGATTTGTCTGAGGCGCTCTTCAGGCGATCCACACAAACGCCAATTTTGCCGGCTACGGCAACCCAGACGCTGTTCATGTGCCGATTCCCGCTGCACACCGGGAGTATTTCTTGTCCGACGGACACAAAATCGGGTTGATCTTCGAAGAGGGAAAGGCTGCGCATCTACGCCACAATGCCAGTCTGCAAAAGAACTTCGACCTGATCAGCCCGTTTGCCATTGCCGCCATCCGGGCGCCGGCGATCGCGGCGGTCGGCGGAATCGTCGCCTCGCTGGGATACGATCTTGTCAACCACACTCGACCGGTTGCCGGAGCGGGACAGGTGGAAGTGGCTGTTTTCTGGTTTTTCCTGGCGATCTTTCTCAGCGTACTGGCGCCAGGCCTGTCCTATGCCAGCCAATATGCGCGCACCCAGGCGATGGCGGAGCAGGATCTCGATTTCACCAACCCTTATGTCCATGACAACCGACGTTCGCGGCTGTTGGGGCGGCTGGGGCAGGTATGCCGTCTTGCCAGCTTCGCCGCCATCCTGGGCGCCTATGCGGCGCTGCTGCCGGGAGGGGCGATGTTCCTGCAGTTGCTCAACTGAATACAGTGTTTTGCGCTGCCGCCGGTCTCCGGCTATGTTGCGCCGAATCCGCGCCGGATTCACAAGTTTGGCGTCGGCCGAACGGGGCAACGTACCGGCGATCTAGATGGGAGGACCTTCGTGCGTAAAGCATACCCGCCGCTGGAACCCTACAACTCCGGAATGCTGGATGTCGGCAACGGGCACGAGATCTACTGGGAGCTTTGCGGCAACCCGGCCGGCAAGCCGGCCGTGTTTCTGCACGGTGGCCCGGGTGCGGGATGCAACGAGGATCATCGTCGCCTGTTCGATCCGGACCGGTACCGTGTCCTGCTCTTCGACCAGCGCGGCTGCGGGCGTTCGACGCCGCATGCCAGCCTCGATTCCAACACCACCTGGCACCTGGTCGACGATATCGAATCGCTGCGCATGAAATTCGAAATCGACCGCTGGCTTGTTCTCGGTGGATCGTGGGGCAGCACGCTTGCGCTTGCCTATGCCGAAACGCACCCTGAACGGGTATCCGAGCTGATCGTGCGGGGGGTTTTCACGCTGCGCCGCTCGGAGCTTCTCTGGTACTATCAGGACGGCGCCTCGTGGCTGTTTCCGGACAAATGGCAGCGCTTCCTCGATCCGATTCCGGACGAGGACCGTGGTGATCTGATCGCCGCCTATCAGACACTTCTGACGGCACCCGAACGCGAAACGCAATTAGAGGCAGCCCGTGCCTGGAGCCAGTGGGAGGCCGAGACGATCCGCCTGTTGCCGGACGAGAAGCTGGTCGAAACCCACACGTCCGACGACTTCGCCCTGGCGATTGCCAGGATCGAAAACCACTATTTCATGCATCGCGGCTTCTTCCGCGACGCGCAGCTGCTGCGCGACGCCAATCGTCTGAAGAATATCCCGGGAGTCATCATCCAGGGGCGCTACGACGTGGCGACGCCGGTTCGCACCGCCTGGGATCTGCATCGCGCCTGGCCGGAGGCGGAATTCCACCTTGTCGACGGTGCCGGACACGCATTCAACGAACCGGGCATCCTGCACCAGACGATTGTCGCAACCGACAAGTTCGCCGAGGACGGCGACCCTTAAGCCGATTACCCGATACCAAATCCCGTAAGCCTGGTGAGAGTGCACCGCGATGCGTGCGCCGCTCTGAACGGGCGACCATAAAGGACACATTGCAATGACTTACGTTGCCGCTGACGATCGATATGAAAAAATGCTCTACAACCGATGCGGAAGGTCGGGTCTCCTCCTGCCGGCGATCTCCCTGGGCCTCTGGCACAATTTCGGCGCCGACACACCGTTCGACTCCAAGCGCGATATCTGCCGCACGGCATTCGACAACGGGATAACGCATTTCGACCTCGCCAACAATTACGGTCCGCCTCCCGGCAGCGCCGAAGCCGCCTTCGGCGAAATACTGCGCGGCGACTTTGCCGCCTATCGCGACGAGTTGATCATTTCCTCCAAGGCGGGCTACCTGATGTGGGACGGTCCATACGGCGAGTGGGGCAGTCGCAAGTACCTGATCGCCTCCTGCGATCAGAGCCTAAAACGCCTGGGGCTCGACTATGTCGATATCTTCTACTCCCACCGCTTCGATCCGGACACGCCGCTTGAGGAAACCATGGGAGCGCTCGATCACATCGTCCGGTCGGGCAGGGCGCTTTATGTCGGTATCTCGTCCTATAATTCTCAACGCACCCGCGAGGCGGCAGCCATCCTCAAGGAACTCGGAACGCCCTGCGTGATCCACCAGCCGAGCTACAACATGATCAATCGCTGGGTGGAGCGCGACGGACTGAAGGAAACCCTGAAGGACCTAGGAATCGGCTCGATCGCCTTCACGCCTTTGGCCCAGGGAATGTTGACCGACAAATATTTGAAGGGGATTCCGGACGGCAGCCGGGCGACGCAGGGAAAATCGCTCAATCCGGATCTGCTTTCGGACCGTGCAATCGACAATCTGAAACGCCTCGATGCCATTGCCAGGCGCCGCGGTCAAACTCTTGCGCAAATGGCAATCGCATGGGTGCTGCGCAACGGCGGCATTACCTCCGCGCTGATCGGAGCGTCAAAGCCGCAGCAGGTGATCGATTGCGTTGGGGCTGTCGGGAACCTCGATTTCTCGGCGCAGGAACTGGAGGAAATCGACGTCTACGCAAACGAGGAAAACGTCAATTTGTGGGCCAGGTCGTCGGACACCTGATCTCGCCCTTTTCTAGAAAAGGTGGAGAGCCGCGTATTGCAGGAGCATGATCGTCTTGCCGTCCTGAATGCGGCCGTCCTCGATCATCGCCATGGCGTCCTCGAATGGCACTTCGAGGACCTCGATATCCTCGCCTTCGTCGATCTTTCCGCCACCCTCCGAAACCCGCTGTTCCGGCGTGTAGGGGGCCACGAAGCAGACGTTCTTCTGTATCAGCGCTCCGGGTGACATGAACGCCTCGAAGACCTTGCGGACCTCGTCGATACGAAAGCCCGTTTCCTCTTCGGTTTCAGCCCGGATGCGGTCCTCCGGAGAGGCGCCGTCGAGCAATCCTGCCGGAACCTCGATCAGCAGATCGTCATAGCCGGCGGAATACGGTGCGGCGCGAAACTGGCGTGTCAGGACCACCGTGCGGCGTGCGAGATCATAGAGCAGAATGGCTGCCCCGTTTCCGCAATCGAACAGTTCCCGCTGTTGCGCCTGCCAGACACCGTCGTTGCGCTGGTACTCGAAACGGGCCTGTTTGAGGGAAGACCAACCGTCGTAGAGGGGCGTGGTTTCGAGGTTTCGGATGCGGTTTCTGATGGTCACGGCTTTGCGTATCTCATTGCTTGGAAAACAGGACCGGAGGTTATCCCCAGATTTATCCACTGTGGAATACGCGGACTCGACACAAACGGCAATTCATCGCATCATCATTTGCGTCGGGTCCGGAAAGTTCCCAATCGCCAACTGGGAGAAAATGGACCGGGGAGCCTGACAAACCTGCGAGTGGTCTGGATGGAACGTCCTGGACGAACCAAGCCAGGGAGCCATGTGGCGGGCAGGGGCCTTGAAGGTGAATGCATGCACCTGCCGGGCCACGCGACCGGGAAGCCTTCGGGCAGTTCGGTTGCGACGCAGCCGGGAAGCCTCCGGGCGGAATGGTTGTACCGCGATCAGGAAGCCTCCGGGCGGATTGGTTGCACCGCGGTCAGGAAGCCTTCGGGCAGAATGGTTGCGACGCGGTCAGGAAGCCTCCGGGCGGAATGATTGCGACACGGTCAGCGAGCCTTCGGGTGAATTGGTCGTGAGGCGGTCTTCGAAGGCCTTCGGGTTAGAGACGATCGTCAGGCGATAGTCGGAGCCTTCGGGTAAAGATGGTCGTCAGGTCGAAGCTTCATCATCCGATGGGACGGCGACCACACCAGACGAAGGTGACAAACAGATATTGCGTTTCGCTTGAGGGCACTCGCTCTAAATCTGAATTGCCAACTTCGACTGAACAGGGAGGCGCTGGCTGCGGCCGGCGTCTTTCTGCTTTACAGGGAGGCGGTGGCTGAGGCCAACGTCTGCGTGCTTTCTGCATCGATTCGCGGTTCGTTTCAAGCCTCCAGATCAAGCTTTTCGCCCAATTCGCTCATGCTGCGGAAAACAATCGCGCCTTCCGCCGCCAGAGCCCCGCCGTTGCCGTTGGGAGCGTAGCCGTAGCATCGCATCCCGGCAGCACTTGCCGCCTTCGCGCCGGTTGAACTGTCCTCGACGACGACGCAGTGCTGCGGGTCGCTTCCATAGGCCGCGGCCGCGTGCAGAAACAAACCCGGATCGGGCTTTGCAACGCCGATCGAATGGGCTGAAAAAATCGCATCGTCGAAATGCGATAGAAGATCGTTCTGGCCAAGCGTGATCTCCATCTTTGTCTCGCTGCCGTTGGAGGCGACACAGTAAGGAACCTCCGACCGCCCGAGCCTGCCTAGCAAGCTCAGGATGCCGTCGACGGCCGGGACGCCCTCGCGAAGCCGGGCATGGATTTGCCCGTAGATCTCCTCGATCCAGTCGGAATGCAGTTCCGCGCCCATGGCGATGGCCTGGTCGCGGATCGCCGTCATCTTGCCGCCGGCAAAAACCCGCCAGCAGGCCTCCGGCGAAAGCTCGAGGCCATATCCGGCGAGGTTCCGCGACAGGACTTCATTGTGCGCAGGTTCGCTGTCGACCAGAACGCCGTCGCAATCGAAAATGACCAGATTCGGGCGCACGGATCAGCCTTTCCGGCGATCGCGCATGATAACGAAATCCGCACCGCTGCGTGTGTCGGGATGGGCCGGAAGGTCGGTCAGCATGAAGGCCGAACCGGGATGCAGGTTGCGGGCAATCCGCGCATAGGCATCGGGCGGAATGGTCAGGCGTGTCGTGGCAGCGAGTTCCCGCTGCTGGCGGACATCGTCCTCATGGCCCGTACCCATGCCGACGGCGATCCAGTCGAAGGATCGGCGACCCTTGTCGAAACCCCGGAGGATGTAGACATGGCTGCCCAGCGGCTGCCCCGGATCAGCAATTCCGATGGGAGACTGCAGGTCGATCTCGCCGTCGCGCAGCCCGTAAATCGCCCGGTCGGCGCCGCTGACCAACAGGCTGAACGAGCCGTTACCCTTGCCTTGCCTGTCCACTGGCAGCGATTTGCCGGCCACGTGACCGGTCATGGTCTCGATCTGCTTGAGGTCGGCCTGGGACATGACCAGTCCAGCATGAGACAGGTTGCCGACGCCCGACCGCTCGTTGGTGACGATAACCGGCGTGCCGTTGTGGGTGACGCCGAACACCAGCGAAGCGAAATCCGTCGGCAAGTGCACGCAGCCATGCGAGCTTGGATAGCCCGGCAGTCCTCCGGCGTGCAGAGCCGCGCCGCCAAAGAAGAACTGGCTGTCCGGCATCGGCGCATTGTTGTACTGCTTCGAACGGTGCATTTTCTCCTTGCGCAGGATCGTGAAAACGCCTGTCGGCGTTTCAAACCCCGGGCGGCCGGTCGATACAGTCGTGGCACCGATGCGCACTCCGTTCCGGTAGACGAAGGCCAACTGGTCGGAGAGCGAAACGACCACCGCGACCGGACCGGAGAGCGAGCGTTCCGGATACCAAACCCATTCGCCGGGCTTGAGGTCGGTCCCGGGAGCGGCGTTCTGGGCCGTCGCGCCAGAGACATTGATTGCAGCCAGTCCGCCGGCGGCGGTCAACAGAAACGAACGTCGGGTTTGCACTGGAATGGCATCCTTGTTTGCGAATCGATGAGTTCTTCCGGCTTCCTACCGAGACGGCCGGGCGATTGTCCATTGAAAGTCCGGTCAAATTCGGTTGAACGTCTAACGCGAGTCGTGGAGCTTCTCCACCTGGTCTCGCAGCCGATCAAGGGCGGTGCTTGCCTCTGCTGAGAGGCTGACGCCGGCCAAAAGATCATCCTGCTCGTACGGGTCACTGGCAAGATCGAACAGCTGTTCTCCGTTGCCGGCCGTGTCCATGTATTTCCAGCGCCCGTCGCGAATGGCGACGCCTTCGGACTGGTTCATCCTGTTTCCGGTCTGCCCGCCCGGCGAACCGAACAGCTCCGAATAGGCGAATGTGCGCGGTGAACTTCCACCCGGCTTCAGCAGGGACGCAAAGCTGATGCTGTCCTGTGGCCAGGGGACGGCGCTGCCTTCGATACCGGCCAGGCTGGCGATGGTTGCGAACAGATCGGTCGAATTGACGAGCGCTTCCTCCCGCTGGCCGTGACGGGTGACGTCCTTTCCTGCAACGATCATCGGCACGTGAATACCGCCTTCATACAGGCTGGCCTTGGCTCGGCGGCGCTGAAACGGCGCCTGGATGGTTCGGTTCGGTGTTCCGTTGTCGCCGATGAAGAACACGATCGTATTGGCCCGCACGGAAGCCGGAATGCTGTCGAGCAGGCGACCCATTTCCGCATCGAGGGCTTCCAGCGCGGCAAAATAGTAATCGAGCGGCTGTGACCGCATGCTCTGCCGGCTGCCGTCGAGCGACGCCGTGCTGACAAGATCGTCCGGCGGCAGGTGCAACGGCAGGTGCGGAGCCACATGGGCGAGCCATAGAAACCATGGTTTGTCGCCTTGCGCGTCGATCCAGTCGATCCAGTCGATCGCATCGTCGGTCAGCACGGACGTGATGTAGCCGTCGACCATCTCGGTGTCGCCGTCGCGCGTGCGTGGCCAGGCATAATAGTCTTCGACCGTTCCCTCGATCACACCGGAATAGGTTCCGACACCAGCAAGCTCCGGGTGCTCGTTGCCGCCATTGTCGGCCGACGAAAGATGCCACTTGCCGATGACCGCGTGTGCATATTTCACCGGCGCGTAGCGATCGAGAAACTGAAACAGCGTCGTTTCATCGAGCGGAAGACCGCCGCTTCGCCGGCCGACCGCCGATCCGACACCGGTGCGAAACCCGTAACGGCCCGTCATGATCGTGGCGCGGGTCGACGAGCACATGGGCGTGGCATAGAAATTGTCGAAGACCACGCCCTCGCGGCAAAGGGCCTCGAGGTTCGGCATGGTCGGTTTTACCGAGCTCTCCGGATAGCAGGGACTGGCGTCGAGCCCCATGTCGTCGGCGATCACCAACAGGATGTTCGGCGGTTCAGCGGCATGCGACGTCGACACCAACCCGCCCGTCAAGCCGGCTGCCAGCATCGCGATCGTCAGGAAGCCGCGTCGAGAGATCATGACCGTGTTCCTCCGGGAATCGATTGACACCACAATGCCCGGCGCGAAAGATGGCATGTTGCGAGAAACGGGGACAGCGAAATATGGCTCTGCTGCATTTGTCGGTTAACGCAAAGGAACCGCAGAAAATCGCCGATTTTCTGGCCGGTCTTCTTGGCGGCAGCGCCATGCCCTTTCCACCGTTTCCGGACAGCTGGATCGCGTTTTCGGAACGCGACGACGGGACGGCGATCGAAGTCTATCCGCTCACCCACCGGCTGACCGCAGGCGATGTGCAGGTGCATTGCGCGACAGACGGTGCTCCGGACGAGGCTGCAACGTTCGTTCATGCGGCGATCGGCTCGCCTTTGCCCGGAGATGCGATCCTGAAACGGGCCGAAGCGGAGAACTGGACGGCGCGTATCTGCAATCGCGGTCCCTTCGAATGCGTCGAAATCTGGTTGGAGAACCGGCTTCTGATCGAGGTGCTGGACCCCGACATGCAGCAGGACTACCGAAGTGGCATGAGCCAGCCGAACTGGCGCGCCATGTTCGGTCTCGACTGAGTGTATCAGCGCACCGAAAATCCATGCGCGAAGGGATCGCGCTCGTCGATGTAGATCGTGTTGAGCCCGGTGACCTGCGCCCATCCGCTGATCGACGGCACAATGGCGTCGAAATCGCCCACCCGGGCCTGGCCCTCGACACGCCCGCGAAACAGCGACCCGATAATGCTTTCATGGATGAACTCGCCTCCGACGCCGAGGTCGCCGCGCGCCGCCCACTGGGCCATCCGGGCCGACGTTCCGGTACCGCAGGGGGAACGGTCAATTGCCCGTTCGCCGTAGAACACGGCGTTGCGGGCCGTTGCCTCGGGATGCTCAGGCGCACCTGTCCAGAGAATATGGGAGAGCCCTTTGATCTCAGGTTTCTCGGGATGGATGAAATCGTATTTTTCGTTGAGCGCGGTACGCAACTCGCGGCTCCAGGCAACCAGATCGAGCGCCGAATGATCGGCCATGTCCCGGAAGGTCTCCTGCGGGTCGACGATGGCATAGAAATTTCCGCCATAGGCGACATCCACGACAAGCTCGCCGAGACCCGAACATTCCGCCGTCAGCGCCGTGGCATGTAGATAGGACGGCACATTGGTGAGGCGCACTTCCTCAACCTGCCCGTCATTCATCCGGTAGGTCGTGGTCACCTTGCCGGCCGGTGTGTCGAGATGAAGGACTCCGGGCTCTTTCGGATTGACCAGCCCGTGTTCGATAGCGATCGTGACGGTTCCGATCGTACCGTGACCGCACATCGGCAGGCAGCCCGAAGTTTCGATGAACAGGACGGCGATATCGCAATCGGCACGGGTCGACGGATAGAGGATCGAGCCCGACATTTGGTCATGGCCGCGCGGCTCGAACATCAATCCCCTTCGGATCCAGTCGAACTCCCGCAAAAAATGGCCGCGCCTGTCGATCATGGTACCGCCCTCGAGCTGCGGTCCGCCGCTGGTGACGAGGCGCACAGGATTACCGCAGGTATGGGCATCGATGCAGGTGAAGGTGTGGCGCGCCATTTTGGCCTCCATGAATGCTCGCCGGATAATATCAAAAACGGTCGGCCCGAAACGGTTCGAGGTCGATCGAAGGTTGCTCGCCGATGATCAGCTGGCAGACCAGGTCGGCCGTTCCGGCCGACTGGGTCAATCCGAGATGGCCGTGCCCGAATGCGTAAACGATCCGCGGGCTCTTCCGCGATGCTCCGATCACCGGAAGGGAATCGGGCAGGGACGGCCGAAAGCCCATCCATTGCGATCCGCCTTCGGTCTCCAGTTCCGGCAGAAACGTCTTGGCTTTGGCGAGCAGGGCGTCCGCCCTCTTGAAGTTCGGAGGCAGAGCCAGCCCGCCCAGTTCGACGGCGCCGCCGACGCGAATTCCACAATCGAGCCGCGACACAACGAAACCATGCTCGGCAAACGTCACCTGGGTTCGCAGTTCGAAGCGGGCATCCGGCAGAGTGGTGTTGTAGCCGCGTTCGGTTTCCAGCGGGATTCGGTCGCCGATCGTCGCGGCCAGCCGATGCGACCAGGCGCCGGCGCAAACCACGACATTTCCGGCGGACATCGAACGCCCGTCCGTGCAGTGCACAGTGGCCGCCGCATCATTGGCGGATAGGGATTTGACCTCGGCGATTTCCAGCGTGCCGCCGCGATTGCGAAAGATGTCGGAGATGGTCAGGGAATACTCGAGCGGATCCGAGATCGAGTACCATTCCGGGGTAAAGGTCGCCGATACGAAACGTTTGTCGAGACCCGGCTGGATATCGCCGAGGGCATATTCGCCATGAATGTGCTCGAAGGGAATTCCGTATTGCCGGCGTTTTTCCCAATAGGGGTGGGCGGCCTCGAATTTCGCGCGGCTTTCATAGACCTCCAGGTTGCCGTCCCGGCGCAACATGTCAGCTGTTGCGGTCTGCTTCAGGAACGGCAGCAGGGCGTGCTTGCTGTGACCCATCAAGGCGGCCTGCGCTCGAATGCTGCCTTCGACCCGGCTTCGCTTCGAGGCGCGCCAGAAGCGAAGCATCCACGGCGCCAGCTTGACGGCGTAGGCGGGTGGAATGGACAACGGTCCGAGCGGATCGAGCAGCCAACGCGGCGCCTTGCGGACGGTTCCCGGCGTAGCCAGCGGCACGATCTCGGAAAAGGCGAAGGCACCGGCATTGCCGCGGGAAGCCTCCGCCGCCGGACCGGTGCGGTCGAGAACATGGACTTTCAGACCCCGGCGCTGCAGCAAAAAGGCGGTGGACAGGCCGACGATGCCGGCACCGACAACGAGCACATCGGGCTGAATGTCGTCCTGCTTTGCCATGCCTGCTACCAGTTGGTTCGGCGATCCCGCCTCACTGGCAAGGCCGCTTCGAATCCCGGTCCGTTCGGCGCTAAAGTTGCGGGATTTGCGGGCGGCTGGCAACCGCCTGCCGAACCGTTTCCTCGACCTGCCGCCGATGATTTCCCGACAGCGGCAGGCGCGGTCCGCGAACGCGATCGGTCGATCCGATCTCGACCACCTCGGCGAGCTTGATCTGCTGCACCAGGAATGTCGACACATCGAGGTCAAGCAAGGGCCGGAACCACCGGTAGATCGCCAGCGCCTCGGAAAAACGCTGCTGGCGGATGAGTTCGTAGATCGCCACGCTTTCCCGGGGAAAGGCGACGGCGAGGCCGGCGATCCAGCCCACGGCGCCGACACTCAGCGCCTCGAAGGCGAGGTTGTCGACGCCGGTCAGAACCGCATAGCGATCGCCGAGCCGGTTGAAGATCTCCGTGGCACGCCGGATGTCGTCGGAGCTCTCCTTGACGGCGACGAAGCGCTCGTCGGGCGCCAGTTCCTCCATCATCTCCGGCGTCACGTCCACCCGGTAGCCGACGCGATTGGAATAGATCATCACCGGCAGATCGCCGGCAGCCGCGATGGCTTTCAGATTGGTAATCGTCTCGTCGCGACTGGTGTGATAGAGCGGCGAGGGGACCACCATGATCCCGTCGGCTCCAACCGACGCAGCCCGCTTTGCCAGTGCGCAGGCCTCTCGGGTTCCTGGCTCTGAAATCGTCAGCAAAGCCGGCCTGTCGCCTGTCGCCTGCTTGCACAGCCTGAAGACGTCGAGGCGTTCGTCATGGGACAGCATGTTGCCCTCACCGAGCGTTCCGCAGGCGACCAGCCCGTGACAGCCGGCCTCCATCTGAAACGCGAAACAGCGTTCCATCTCAGCGTGGTCGAGGCTGCCATCCTCTTTGAATTTGGTGGTAACCGCCGGAATGACGCCGTTCCACATGGTTTCGATCTCCCTGTTGACAAAACACTTCTATCAAGATTGGATCCAATATACAATCATGATCAACGTGCCAACAGCATGACGCGACAATGGCGATGACGGAAACGGTCGGCTTGACGGATCGGAAAGGCGGGCGACGGGGCGGCGGGTCGGATAAGCGCGAGCCCCGCCGACGCCTCCGCCCAGGTTCGGCATCGCCTGCTGGCGCAGGCGCGGGCTCGCATGCCAAACAAACATATGTGCCGCCCTATTTGGCTCGCTTCGACGGCTTTGGAGCCGCTGAGCGAACGCCGCAGCAAACATGCAACTCGGCAAAAAAACAGGTAACAAACCTGAATGAGGTGCACAACACCGGCCACCCTCTGGAGGGTAGCCTGGTGTCGGTTGATCCACACGATTCGATGCGAGGGGCGGATTGAAACTGAAGGCGACAGACATCGGGCGATCGGCCTCGGCCTCATCGATCATATTCGATTCCCTCCGGCAGGCGATTATCGACGGCGAGTTGGAGGAGGGCGCGCCGCTGCGGCAGGACGAGATTGCCACGGCCTTCAACACCAGCCGGATTCCAGTGCGCGAGGCGCTGACGCGGCTGGAACAGCACGGCCTCATCGAAAGCCGCCGGTTTCGCGGAGCCGTCGTCGCCGGCTTGTCGGTGCGGGAAGCCAGCCAGATCTTCGATTTTCGAAGCCTGCTGGAAGGGGAAGTCATTGCGGCCGCCGTTCCGAAGATAAGCGGGGAGTCGCTGCTCGAGGCACGCGAGCTCGCCGCATCCTTCGACGCTTGCGAGGAACCGATGGGATGGGGCGAGCTGAACAGAAAATTTCACTACACACTCTACCGCGATAGCGATCTCGACTATCACCTGAAGATCGTCGACAACGCACTCGACCGGATCGAACGGTATCTCCGGGCTCAGCTGCTGCTGACGGACGGGCGTCGGCGCGCCAGCCGCGAACATCTGCAGATTCTCGATGCTTGTGAACGGGGCGACGCCGGGGAGGCGCGACGGCTGACCCAAGATCATATTCTGGGCGCCAAGAAAGCACTGATTGACCATCTCGAGCGCGAAAGGCTGGCGGCCGACCAGCGTTCGACCGGATTATCGTGAAAGCGATTTGCGCATGATCGGGCGCGTCGGAGAGCGACGGGCCACTTCTTCGAAACCGGCGCGGACGAAAGCGCGGTGGAGGCCAGTCCAGGCATAAACCGGCGGATAGTTGGCCTTCGGTGGGTCGATCGGATAACCCTCGAGCGTCTCTGCGCCGCGATCCGCAGCAAAGGAACAGGCAGCTTCCAGCAACCTGACCGATAGACCCTGCTTGCGAAACGGCCTGGGGATCAGGAAACAGGACACGCTCCACACCGGCTGATCGTCGACCGGCTTGAGAGCACGCGATGTTTCCAGGCGCCGAAACAGGCGCCTGTCGGCGACCTGGATCCAGCCCGCCACCTCCGTTTCCCCTGCGTCGCCGTGAGCAAGAGCGACAAGGCCGGGCGAACCGTCGGTTTCGAATATCGCCTTCATGGCAAGACGGTTGGCTTCGCCCATCTGGGCATCCATCTGTTTCTTCGGAAGCCGCCAGAGCATGCACCAGCATCCGCCGCAGCCGCCCTTGTCGCCCATGACGGCCGTAAAGCCATCCCAGGTCGCCGGTTCGATCTTGATCGTCACGTCATGCTCTTTCCGGTTTTCGCGTCGCTTTATGCATGAAGCGCGACGGCCCGGATATCAACAGCACTGCGTCCGAACGCCGGTCTGGGCTCAGAATTCCACGCCGGCTGCTATCAGCGCATTGCGGCAGGGCGGATCCAGCCTCGGGCCGTGGACCTTCAAACAGAACAGCACGTTGCCGTGACCAACGGGCATGTTGGGGCAGAACAGCCGAAAATCCCGAGCGCAGGCATGGGCCGCGAGACGCATCTCCTGACGAAACGACATTTCCGGCACGCCGGAAGCCGCCGGCGATGCGGCAGGGGCTGCGGCCGTCGTCTTGCTGCTCGTCTCCGCAGCCGCGGTTGTCGCGGTTTTCCCGGTCTGGGTTGCGGAAGCGGACTCGGATGCCGAGGACGCCGAACTCTTCGCCGGAGCCGAAGCCGACGTCGTGGGCGATCCGCCTCCCACCGCCTCCACTGCAGATTTGCAGGCCGGCGACAGTTTGCTTTCGTGCTGCTCGAGACAGACCAGGGCGGCCATGCCGTGCGGTTGGACGTCGGAGCAGTTGGCCCGGTAATCGGAAACGCAAGCCGACCGGATGGCCTGCTGCTGCGCTTCCGTGGGCGTCTGGGCAAAAGCCGATGGAACCAGGATGGATGTCATTCCGATGGATGCCAGCAGCAACGACAATGATATGCGCATGATATTTCTCCCTCAGGTCGGGCGGCAGGGGAGGCGCCGCGCGTGGTGTCGATGCCGGGGAGTTTCGGTCCGGTTTGGGGCGTTACTGCGGCGTTGCTGCCGTTACCGCACCGTTCCTACCATTTTTCCGGGTCTGTCCCGGTAAGTTCTTCCCAGACTTCATTGAAGCGGCGAACGAACAGCCGGCGTATTTTCGGATCCGGTTCGTCGAAGATCAGCGTTTCCAGGGCATCCAGCCGACGGCTGGCCTCAAGGCCCGAAGCATCGAGCCGGGGAACGGTGAGCCGAACCGGGCAGTCGGCGCAACATCTCAATCGGATCGCCGCACCCATACTGAACCTCCGCCAACCGGTGTGCCAACAATCGGTGCCGATGCACCCGTCAGGCGGCGTCGGACAAGTATTCCTGCAATTCGCCGTAGTAGAATTCCGATGCCATGGCATCGGCTTCGATCCGGCGGGACAAATGCTCGAAAAGAAGTACGCTGAGCGGGTCGTCGCTGCGTTTCGAGATCCGCACAGTGCGCTTGTCGCGGTAGTTGCCAACCAAGTTTCCGTCTAGCGCGATTCCCGTGACAGCAAAACCGTAGTCATGCGGTCCGGCTTCGCCTTCCAGATAGGCCGTGCCTGAGCACAGGGCGATTTCCGCGGTGCCGATCACCAGCGGCATTTCTTCGAAATGGAATTCCGTGTCGAACATCATGCGCTTCCGATTGCTGGAGAGCGCCGGGTCAACGGTGGGAGGAGACGTTGACCCGGCTACCGAACCGCACAGATCAGGCCGGATGAACACAGCGGTTTCGGTACAGAAAAGAAATACCGATACGGTATACCGCATTCAATACCGATACGGTATTTATCGCAAGATGCTGATTTTATTGCGGAAGCGACTCAACCCTCGTCGAGTCCAGCAAGGTGACCTGTTTTGATGTAGATGAGACAGCCTTCCGGCGAAGACGGTTCATGGTCCGATCCCGGCGGGTTTCGCAGCCAGGTGCCCTTCGGGTACCGGCCGTGCTCGTCCTCCAGGACTCCGTCAAGAACGAGGATTTCCTCACCGTCCTCATGACGATGAGGGCCAACTCTTGCGCCGGGCGCGAGCCGCATCAGGGAAACCGTTTCGCGCCCTGTCCTGTGCAGAGGCAGGATCGTCAGGCCGTCGGACGGTCCCGGAGTGAACTCGGCTTTGTCGGTGTCGATGTGAATTTGCTCTCGGTCGTCCTTGTCGAACTGATGCAGCTTGACGAATATGGTGCACCCGTCGTCTGTGTGAGGCGTGTGACTGGTGCCGATGGGATTGCGGACATACGCGCCGGCTGGAAAATCTCCGGTTTCGTCCGAGAAAACGCCCTCAAGCACAAAAAACTCCTCGCCGCCGCCATGGGTGTGCGCATCGAAGCGTGAGGCGGGAGCAAAGCGGACGATGGTGGTGGCCCGCGCGACCTCGTCGCCGATACGGTCGAGCATCATGCGGTCGACACCGCTTGCTGGCGAGTGCACCCATTCATAGTCCTCAGGACGCACAACCGCCCGTTTTGAAAAGTCGGATCGTATCCGCATATCCATGATCCTCCGCGTCAAACCCGTCCGGCCATGACACCGCCGTCGACCGACAACACGCTGCCCGTAATCCAAGACGCCCTGTCGGAGGCGAGGAACAGGATGGCTTCGGCGACGTCGTTTGGCTGTCCATTCCTCCCGATCGGGTGAAAATCGTTGAAACTCTGCAAAGTCTCAGCGGCCTGCGCGTCGTCCATGAAGGTGGTGTATACCGGTGTTTCGACGACGGCCGGCGCCACGGCGTTGATGCGTATATTGGCACCTGCCAGTTCGATGGCAAGGTTTTTCACCAGCTGATGGACACCGGCATTGGCTGCGGAGTAGGCGGATGACGGGGTCGCGCCGACGGCCTGGAGCGCCCACATCGAGCCGGTTTGGACGATTACCCCGCCACCACCTTCCCGCATGGCCTTCGCGGCCTCCTGTGCCATGAAGAACTTGCCCTTGAGAATTGTGTCGAGAAATCGGTCGTATTCGTCCTCTTCGAGCTCCAGAAACGGCTTCGGCTCGAAAATTCCGGCATTGTTGATCAGAATATCGACGCCACCGAAGTTTTCGCGCGCCGTGGCGACAGCCCGTTTCGCCGTTTCCGGCTTGGCAACATCTCCGGCCACAATGGCAATGCGTGTTCCTGTCGGGTCCAACTCAGACCCGGCTTTTTGCAGTTTTGAGAGATCGCGCCCCACAATCACCGCGTTTGCGCCCCGTTCGACAAACAAACGCGCTGCTTCCTTGCCGATCCCAGATCCGCCGCCTGTTACGATGACCGTTTTGTTTGCAAATTCCATTTTATCTACCTACTGGTTGGATGGTTGGTTGGGCAAATTTTTTTGTCAGTTGAGCCGCGCTTCCAGCATCGCGACCGCAGTGTCGAACCGGGACAGGTCGCCCGCCGCGCGGGCCATCAACTGTGCGCCTTCAACGAGAGCCATGGTCGCGGTTGCCTCCCGGTCCGGAGCGCCGACATGCAAGATCGTGCCGTCCTTTCGTCCCTGCCGGTAAACCGCTTCAAGCCAGGCGATGCTGTCTTTGTGGAACCGTTCCAACTCGGACAGGACCTCGCTTCCGAAGCTGTCGCGGGCGGCGCTGAAGGCCACGCAAAGGCAGACCGTCTCGCCGCCTTGCAGAGCATCGCGATAGACCCTCAGATAGGAACGCAGCCGCAGACCGGCCGTTGCGTCGGTTCCCTCAATCGCCTCCAGCGAAGCGACAAAGCGGGTCCGATATCGTTGCAGCAAGGCCAATGCCAGATCGGCTTTCGCCGGAAAGTGATGATGAATGCTCGCCTTTCGGATACCGATCGCCCGCGACAGGTCGGCATAGCTGAAGGCATCGTAGCCGTTGGAGCGGGCGGCGATCTCGGCCGCATCCAGGAGTCTTACCTTTGTGTTCATAGCCTACCAATTAGTAGGTAGAATTGCTCCTGTCAACGGGCATAATGGATTTCACAGTTGTTCGTTCCAAGAATCGTCCTTTTGACAATTCTGGCGCAAAGGGACATGTGTGCCAATTCGTTCAAACGATCGACCACTTCCGAAGCAAGCAGCGTTCAAAGGTGCGAAGCGGACATGGCCACTGATGCGCCGGCGACCCGGCAGCGACTGGAGGGCATCGACCTGGCGCGATATTTCGTGCTGATCGGAATGGTGATCGTCAATTTCGACGTTGTAATGGTCGGCATTGAACCGGCGCAAACGCACCGCTTCGCGGAGCTGCTGCAGGGTAGGGCGGCGGCGACATTCGTGGTGCTTGCCGGGCTTGGCTTCGGCCTCAGCGCGCAACGGGCGGATTGGCAACAGACAGCCGGTGTGACGATCCGCCGCGCGGCGTTCCTGCTGATCCTGGGCCTGGTCAACATGGCCATATTCCCGCCCGACATCGTGCACTACTACGCCTTCTACTTTTTGCTCGGATTGCCGTTTGTCAATCGCTCCGGCTTTCAGATCTGCACGGCGGTCGCGGTCCTGACGGTGAGCTTTCCGATTGCCGTCCTGGCTTTCGATTATGAAGCTGGATGGAAATGGGAAGCGGCTGAATATTCCGGCCTTTGGACGTTCGGCGGGTTTTTCCGGAACCTGGTGTTCAACGGCTGGCATCCGATCGTCCCGTGGCTTTCATTTTTTCTTATCGGCGTTCTACTCAGTCGCTGTGAGTTGGACAGTCGCAGGGTTCAGGTCTACCTGCTGTTGGCCGGTGCCGGCACGTTCGCCGTCGTCACGGCGCTTTCCGGTTGGCTGATTGGCTGGGCAGACAGCATCGATCAAGAACTCCGCTACTTCTTTACAACCGATCCGGTGCCGCCTATGCCTCTGTTCGTCGCGGCGGGAGCCGGTGCGGCCTGCGCAGTGACGGGGCTGTGCCTGCTGTTGGAACCGCCGCTACGGTCGCTGCGCCTTCTCGGCTGGTTGACGCCGGCCGGGCGTCAGACCCTGTCCCTCTATATTGCCCACATCGTTATCGGCATGGGGATACTCGAGGCGCTGGGAATGGTCGGCGGACAGGCGCCCTCAAGGGCGTTGGCGGCGGCGGCATTGTTTTGTCTGGCGGCAACTCTGTTCGCCTTTGTATGGGCACGCACATTCCGGCGCGGCCCGATCGAAGCGCTGATGCGGCGGATCAGCGGGTAAACACCCAGGAGGAAGTCATGGCTCTCGATACTCCCATTTGCGACTTCGGATGGAAAGCACGGCCCTTTGCGCTCAAAACCCCCGACGGAGCGGAATGCACGCTGGATTCGGCCATGGGCGAAAAAGGCCTTCTTGTCGCGTTCATCTGCAACCATTGTCCCTATGTGAAAGCCATTGCCGAACGGTTGGCCAGCGACGCCAGCGCGTTACAGGCAGAAGGGATCGGGGTGGTGGCGATCATGTCGAACGACTATCAGGCCTATCCCGACGACGCACCGTCGGAAATGACCAAGTTCGCGCAACAGCACGGATTTTCCTTTCCCTATCTCGTGGACGAGGACCAAAGCGTCGGCAAGGCATATGATGCGGTTTGCACGCCGGATTTCTTCGGCTTCAACAGCGCGGGTGAACTGCAATACCGCGGCCGTCTGGACGACGCGCGTCTGGGAGACCCGAGCCACCGTACGCCGGAGCTGCTCAGCGCGATGCGCCAGGTTGCCGAAACCGGCGAGGGTCCCCGCGAGCAACACCCCTCGATGGGGTGCTCCATCAAGTGGCGGTGACCGGCGACGACACACCTCACACATCCACCGGCGAGGGCCCGTCCGACCCGTCCCGCCTGATTGTCGTGTCCGGATGCTCCGGTGGCGGCAAGTCGACCTTGCTCGCCGAGATGGCGCACCGCGGCTGTTCCGTTTGTACCGAGGTTGGCCGTGAAATCGTCAGAGAGCAAATGCAATCCGGCGGACGAGGGTTGCCGTGGGATGATCCGCTGCTTTTTGTCGAATTGGCAGCAAATCGCGCGGCTCAACAGTACCGATCGGCTTTGAGCCAGAGCGGCCCGGTGTTGTTCGACCGGTCGGTGGTCGACCTCGTCAGCTATCTCGATTTCAAGGGCCTCGAGACGCCGCCGCACCTCTGGCGCCTGGTCGAGGCCTGTCGTTATTCGGACACAGTGTTCGTGACACCGCCCTGGCAAGAGATTTTCCTATCCGATTCCGAACGCACGAAGGGATTCGAGGAGGCCGTCTCGGAGTACCGCGCGCTATCCGCGAGTTACCGCGCACTGGGTTACCGGCTCGTCGACATCCCGAAGGCCACGGTCCGCGACAGGGCGGATTTCCTGGAGGAACGCATCGCCGCAATCCCCGGCTAAACCGGCCGTCGATAATCCGGAGGTTGCATTTACCAATCGCGGATTGAAAGATGGAGCAGGGCATGCGGTCGTCGGTCGGGCAGGGGAGCGTTGGCGGTGTTGATGCGGATAGCCAAATGGGGCGCAATCGCAATTGTCGTTCTGGTGGCGGCCGGGCTGGCATTTGTCCTGACCCGCAACAGTACGCCGCACAGCGCGGCGGACGTTCGGCTCTACACCAGTCTTCTTAACGAGATCGCTGCTGTCGACGTCCCGCATAACGACTTCCTAACCCCAGCGCAGCGGCGGTATCATGCCGATCTCCTCAATCGGGTCGAAGCGGGTATGGAGCTGAGCCCGGAAGAGAGCATTGTCTATCGTCAGCTCATCCAGTCGGTCCTGCTCCACTATCAGTCGCGCCTTGTCTGGCTCGACCGGAACCTGACGGTACTGACCGATGTCGCGATGGACCTCCCCAACAACGTCGGCGGCAACGGAATCGCCGGACAGCACGATCACCACGACGTGTCGGCCCGCCGGAATTTTGCCGATCTCAGCCGCGCGCTCGACCGCATCGAGGCCGATAACAGCTGGTGGCCGAAGCGCATCCTCAGCGCCAATCGGGCCTACAAGAACCTGACCGACATGGTGCTCCACATGGCAGTCGGTGCACACAGCATCTCGGTCGAGTATCGACCGCCCG
The DNA here is from genome assembly GCA_963921345.3 of Rhizobiaceae bacterium. Lineage (GTDB taxonomy): Bacteria > Pseudomonadota > Alphaproteobacteria > Rhizobiales > Rhizobiaceae > Hoeflea_A. The sequence continues at coordinate 731,016 of CAWUFE020000007.1, forward strand.
AGCAACCTCCGGAGCCGGGATCCATGGCTGCCGACTTCGAGGCCTTTCTGCTTGCCTACAAGATCGCGCAGTTCGAACCGGTCAATTCGCCCGCCTATGTTGCCCAGATCAATCGTGGCCTGGATGCCTATGGCAACCTCGTGCTCACCACGCAGGCCCGCATCGTCGCCGAACTCTCGCCGGTCGAGCGCCGCCTGGCCGGGCGTTGGCTGGCTTTGCACACGATCGCGCCGCAGCCGGACCCGGAGATGAAGCTCCGGTTTCCGCGCTAATCGGCAAGCTCTGCCTCAGCAATAGCGCTCGATGCCGATGATTTGCTTGTCCGAGTAGCGGTCGCCGTGGGCAAATCCGCGCGGCAGAAGGCGGTCGATTTCCGCCAGCTGGGCGTCGTTCAGATCAAGCGATCCGGCGGCGGCGTTCTGTTCCAGGTGACCCACCGAACGCGTGCCGGGAATGGCGATGACATGGGACCCGTGGCGCAGCACCCAGGCCAGCGCCAAGGTCGCGGGGTGCGTGCCCTGGCTGACCGCATAGCGGTTGAATTGCTCCACCAGCCGGCAATTGGCGGAGAAGTTGGGTTCCTGGAAACGCGGATTGTTGCGGCGAAAATCCATGTCGCCGAAGCCGGACGGATCGGGCAGGGTATCGGCAAACATGCCGCGTGCCACGGGCGAAAAGGCAACGAACGCCGTTCCCAGTTCCCAACAGGCCTCGATCATGCCCAACTCCGGCATTCTCGACCACAGCGAATATTCGCTCTGAACTGCCCGGACTGGGTGCACGGCCGCGGCGCGCCGCAAAGTGGACGGGGCGATTTCGGAAAACCCGAACCCCCCGATTTTGCCTTCGCGAACGAATTCCGCGAGCGTCTCGACGACTTCCTCAACGGGCCGTTCCTGCTCCCGGCGATGCACGTAGTAAAGATCGATGTGGTCGACGCCCAGCCGCTTGAGGGACCCCTCCAGAGACGAGCGCAGGCGATCGCGCGAATTGTCGAAATGCCTCTTCGGCTCAAGCACGATCCCGCCCTTGGTGGCAATGGAAAAGCGGTGTGGATGATCCCTGAGGAAGTCGCCGATGACCTGTTCGGACACGCCACGGCCGTAAAGTTCGGCCGTATCGAGATGCGTCACCCCGAGTTCATGCGCACGGGCCAGCGTCCGGTGGGACTCGGCGGCTTCTGTCGGACCATAGAACCCCGCGAAACTCATGCATCCGAGGCCGATCGCTCCGATCATCGGACCGTCGTTTCCAAGCCGTCTTTGATCCATCAAACATCTCCAACACAAGAACCGAAATCTTCGCCAGCGCGGAACAGAATTTCGAGGGGGAATCGCAAGTGCCGACCGCACCTGATGACATGCACCGCCCATCGTCAAGTCCCGCCGGCCGACGCGACATGGCATCGGTCTTGTTTCCAGGGAGCGCTCGCTAGGCGGTCACCGACACGCGGCACCTGGACAGTTCGGCGATATCGGCTGCCGATTGCGGGCGGCCGAACAGAAAGCCCTGACCCTGCTGGCAGCCGATGAGTTTCAGGAAGGACCGTTGCTCGTCGGTTTCGACGCCTTCGCAAATGACCGTGAGACCGAGACCGTCGGCCAGCGTCTTGATCGACTGGACTATCGCCTGCGAAGCCGTGTCGGTCGTGAGATTCCGAACGAACATCTGGTCCATCTTGACCGCGTCGAGAGGAAATCTCGACAAATAGCCGAATGAGGAGAACCCGGTTCCGAAATCGTCGAGTGCGAAGGAGATACCCAGTGCGTGCAGCGATCTGAGGTTTTTCATCAGATCGTCCGAGGCCTCGATAAAGGCTGACTCCGTGAACTCGAGATGTAGCCGCTCCGGCGGCAAATCGGCCCCTTCCAGTGCTGTTTTGACATCCTCGACGAATCCCTCGCGCTCAAATTGCAGCGCCGAGACATTGACCGAGACCGAGACACGGTCAGGCCAGGTTACGGCATCCTCGCAGGCCCGATGCAGAATCCATCGACCGAGCTTCTCGACGAAGCCGTTGGCTTCCGCGATCGCGATGAACTCGCCCGGAGAAATCGGGCCCATCTTCGGATGATGCCAGCGCACCAGCGCTTCCGCGCCGACGAGTTGGCCGGTCGAAAGCAGCACCTGCGGCTGATAGGCGATGTGGATCTCGCGGCGATCCAGCGCCGACCACAGTTCCCGTTCGATTTCACGGGCGTGTTCCTGCTTGGCAAAGGACTCGGGATCGAAGACGACAATGCCACTTCCTCCCTTGCGCGTCGCGTCGTCCAGTGCCAGTTCGGCTTGCGACAGGCTGGTTGCGGCGGGCGTCGGCGTATCGAGCCTGACGGGGGAGATGCCCATGCGCACACCGATTTGTGCACGGATCCCGTCGAGATCGAACGGTGCCTCGACGATCTCGGCCAGTTGCCTGCTGAGCGTATGGGCCTCCGCGTCGCTGACGAGGTCGAGCGTGAACAGCGCAAATATGTCTCCGCCGAGCCGCGCCGTCGGAGACAGATTGAGCTGGCATTCGTTCAATCGCCGGACCACCGCCTGCAGAAGCGCGTCGCCGACCGAACGGCCCAAAGTGGCATTGATCGTCTTGAACCGGTGCAGATTGAGGGCAAACACCGTCTGCCACCGGTCCTCCGCTGTCCGCTGGCGCAACAAGCTGTTGTCGAGCCGATGCAGAAATTCCGACCGGCGCATGGCACCGGTCATTTCGTCAAACCGCGACATGTACTCGAGCCGCGCTTCCTGCAGGTGTTTCTCCGTGATATCGCGCGCGGTGATGCAGGCGACATAATGATTCTGGATTTTGCGAAAGCGAAGTCGGCGTCCGGAGAGGCGTGACGGTGTCGTCGTATACTCGATCACCCGACCGGATGGCAGCTCCAGCAATCGTGGCTCTGCGTCGGCGGCGCTGTTCCATTGGTCGGCTTGCATCAACCGAATGCTGTCCTTCGCGCTGATAACCAATTCGGTCGGAACAAGCTTCGACAGACGGCGCATCGGATTCAGGCCGGGATCGAAACCCAGAATCTCCGGAGCACGCCGACTGGTTTCAAGAACCATCCCGTCCTCATCGACGATCAGGATGGCGTCCGAGCTGTCGCCGATGATCCGCGTCAGCATGTGCCGCATATTGCTGGCTTCGATGCTGGTTTGCAGAACCTTCCACCGCCGGACAGTCAGCTCGTTGAGTGCTCGCGTTACGGCGTAAAGCCAGAGAAGCACCTGTACCGGTGCCGTTGGCAACAGGATCGCAAACCGCTTTTGCAGGACGAATGCCGCTACCGAGACGAAAGCCGCAAGCCCGAAACAGATGATCAGTTGATGAGACAGCTCGGAGAAACGCCGCGACCAGGAAAGCGCAAACAGCAACAGGGTGAAAAAGGCCAATATCGGCGTCGATGGAACCGAGCGCAGGCTGCGGTCCTGCATCAGAGTTTCGGCTGCGAGAATCTGGACGAGCGGGCTCGGCAACATGCCGTGGACCGGAACGATGTAGTTGGCACCGACCTCGACGGCATGCGTGCCGACGATGACGGATTTTCCGCGCAGTTTCCCCGGATCGATTTCGCCGTCCAACAGGTCGACGGCCGAATAGGTCGGAATCGTGGTCGGCGAAATGGCGTAGTCGATGACCAAATGCGAGCCGGGCTGGACCGAGTCACGGCTGAGGAGGGTGGCGACCGATGGAACAAACCGGCCGTCGACCATCCTTTCGTAAGGCAAAGTGCGCGCGAAACCATCGGTCTGGACCGGGATATCCGATACCCCCAGACGAGTTTTGTCGATCAGCGCTGGATAGGGCAGTACAAATCCACCGGCGCGCCCAGCGGTCGGATCGTAACGGACGGGCAGGATGACCCTGCCACCAGCCTTCGCGAGAGCTTGCTCAAGCCGCTCGTCCGCCCCTTGTGATGACGCGGTGCTGAGGTCCAGGTCCAGGACGATATCCGCAGCGCCGGCGGCAACCAGACGGTCCACGATCTCCGCCGTCTTGCTGCGTGGCCAAGGCCACAAGCCCACCCGGTCGAGGCTGGCCTTGTCGATCGACAGGTAAACGATGTCCTGGGATGCCGGTCGCTCGTAGAGCTGCATGCGTTGCTCGTCGAGCGCATTTTGCAGCCCTTTCAGGCTTCCCGACCATTGCGCCCAGAAAACGAACAGCAGAATGACGGGCAGCCAGACGAAACCCCAATATGTGTACGGTCTTTCCATATCGGGTCAGGGGGAGGTTGCCGGCACAAGGCCGGGTTGCCTTCGATCATCAGGATATCGGCAGAGCGACACGCGCCGGCCGATAGTGCCGCTGCAAGGACCGGCGGACGGAGTGCAAAAAAACGAAATCAAGTACCTTTTGACCGGGCACACAACGAGATACCCCTAAATAATATGTGGGAAGTGTCGTCCAACTTGGTAAAGATCCGATAAAAATCGGACGTGACGAGATCGGTGTGGAACCGACGCCAACGGTCAGTCGGCAATGATCATCCGGACATTCGAATCCCGGCACATCGCTGCAATCGCACGAGGCGGCTGAGCGTCGGTTATGAAGATGTCGATGTCCTTGAGGCGGCCGATCTGGACCGGAGCTCTGCGCTGGAACTTCATGGTGTCGGCGACGAGGATCGTCTTGCGGGCCTGCTCGATAATGACCTGTGAAACGCGGACCTCCCGGTAGTCGAAATCGAGCAATTCGCCGTCCTCGTCGATGGCGGAGGTACCAATGACGGCAAAATCCACCTTGAACTGCCGGATCAGGTCGACCGCCGCGGCGCCGACGATGCCGCGGTCGCTCTTGCGAACCATTCCGCCGGTGACCACCACTTCGGCGCCTTCCGCTTCGGAAAGAATGAAGGCGACATTGAGGTTGTTTGTGATGGCCAGCAGGCCTTCATGGTGCCTGAGCGCGTAGGCGACCTGTTCGGTCGTCGTGCCGATGTTGAGTATGACCGACGAATTGTTGGGGATCAGGTCGGCCACTGCCTGGGCGATCCTGGCCTTTCCCCCGGAGGCCAGCTCGCGTCGCGACTGATAGGCAAGGTTGACGGTGTTGGACGGAAATACCGCGCCACCATGCACCCGCTGCAATTTCTCCAGATCGCAGAGTTCATTGAGATCCTTGCGGATCGTCTGTGGCGTAACCCCGAATCGTGCAGCCAGACTTTCGACCTCGACGCGGCCGTCGCGTCGGGCAATATCCAGAATGTCGATCTGCCGCGGCTGCAGTAATTGCACTTTCACGTCTCCCTGACTGGCGATGCAATCATTGCGATTCTCGCAACGGATTTCAAATCGACCACAGCATGTCCCATGCGGTCGGGAACAGATCCTCAGGCAGGTCGATCGTGACGGGGCTGATAAAAGGCGATGGTACCGCCGCCCGGCAGCGTGAGGCTCGACAGGAGTCCCCATCCTTCATCGCGGACTGGGCCGCATTCCACCCCCTTGGCCTGCAATTTGCCACGGCAGGCCTCGACGTCGTCGCACATGAAATAGAATTCATGGGCCTGGCTGGATTCGTGCGGATGAAACGCGACCTCGGACGGCGGCAGAGCAAAGATCAGCCAGCCGTTTCCCGCATCGACACCCGACAGCCCGAGAACGTCGCGGCAGAACGCCCGGTCGGCGTTCGCATCCTGCGAATAAATCACCACATGAGCTCCGTTGAACATCGGACCCTCCATCAAATCCACCGAGGCGGAAGCGTTGACACCGGTTGAACTATAACCGACGCCCGCGATAAACGGGAGAACGAGCGGAGGTCGACAAGCCAATGAGCAACGGAAAGCAAACCGCGGTGACAAGGAGAGCGCTTATCGTCTGGGGAGGTTGGGACGGACACACGCCGCAGCGAAGCGCCGAGATCGTTGGCGACATGCTTGCTGGTCACGGATTTGACGTATCGCTGGAGAACACCACCGCGGCCTATGCCGATCCGCAGCTTGGCGACAACGACCTTATTGTCCCCGCCGTCACCATGGCGCGGATCGAAAAGGAGGAATTGCAGAACCTGCTCGCCGCCGTGCGGGCGGGCAGCGGCATTGCCGGTTTTCACGGGCTGATGTGCGATTCCTTCCGGAACGAACCCGATTACCAGTTCATGACCGGCGGGCAGTGGGTGGCCCACCCCGGCGATATCATCGATTACCGTGTCAACATCGCCAAAGCCGACGATCCGATCGTCGCGGGCATCGGCGACTTCGATTACCGCTCCGAGCAATACTACATGCATGTCGACCCCAGCAACGAGGTGCTGGCGACGACACGCTTCGACGGCACCCATTTCGACGAAATCGACGGAGCCGTCGTGCCGGTCGTCTGGAAACGCCGATACGGCAAAGGGCGGGTTTTCTACAGTTCGCTCGGGCATGTCGCTGACGAATTCGCCGTCCCGCAAATGCGAACGATATTCGAGCGCGGTGCGCTTTGGGCGGCGCGTGGGCAGGGCGAGTGAGCAAACTGTCGATCAGGCAGGCGGGCCCGGCGGATGCCGAGGCCATTGCCGCCGTCTTTTCTCCATCCTTGCGTCTGCTTGCCTTTCTGCCGCCGCTTCATACGGTCGCCGAGGATCGTTGGTTCATCGAGAATGTGATCCTGAAGGAATGCTCGGTGACCGTCGCCGAACTCGAAGGCAGGATCGTTTCGTTCCTGGCCCGCGATGGCCGCGAGATCCGCCTGCTGCACACCGATCCAGCGCACATTGGCCGCGGAGCGGGCTCAATGCTCGTCGACGCTGCCAAGGAGAGCGGCGAAGAGGTGCTGGAACTGTGGTGCTTTCAGGCGAATGAAGGCGCCCGACGTTTTTACGAACGACACGGCTTTTCGGCGATCCGGTTTACCGATGGTGCGCAAAACGAGGAAAAACTGCCCGATGTCCGCTACCGATGGATCGCGTCCACATAAAGTTCCGAAGGGCAGGCCCAGTCAGGATTGCCGGTGGGCGGCATGGGGAACGGATGCGAGAGTCAAAAAAGTCCGGTCCTCGCGCAGCAGAAACCTTTCGCGCTGGGCAAACGCGTAATTTTCCTGGCCGATAGGGTCTTCGGATAGTCGTGCCCGATAGCGTTCGTAGGCGGCGAGACTGTCGACGTGGTAGACGCCGTAGGCAAGTGTCGACGACCCTTCATGCGGCGCAAAGTAACCGACAAGATCGGCGCCGCAACGCGGGATTGCCTGGCCCCAGTTGCGGGCGTAGCGGACAAACTGTTCCCTTTTCGTCGGATCGATCTGGTAGCGGATGAAACAGGTGATCATGATCTGGCTCCTTTCGGTACAGATCGGATGACACGTTTCACGCGAGCATTGCTTCGATGACGGTCGAACCGAGGAGCCGCCGGATTCCGTCGCTCAATCGGCAAGCGGTGGCAGGCTGTCCTCCAGACTTGCCCGCAAATGGGCGTGCTGCGACGGCAGTTTCAACGCGGTTCCAAGGTTGGCAATGTCCTCGTCCCGGTCGAAACCCGGCTCGTCGGTGGCCACTTCGAACAGAATGCCGCCCGGCGTCCGAAAGTAGATTGCCCAGAAGTAATCCCGGTCGATCACCTCGGTGACCTGAAATCCGGCATCGACGAGGGAACCACGCATGGTCAGCTGCGCGGCCCGGTCGGCGACGGCGAAGGCCACATGGTGTACCGAACCGGCTCCTTGTTGCGCCGGTTCGCCATCGGGTTTGGCAAGGAGGTCGACGACATTCGCCCCGTTGCCGCCCGGCACCTCATAGCGTCGGTGAGCGCCATCTTTGCCCGCCAGCTCGTAACCCATCAGGTCGAGAAGTTCGGCCATAGGCTCGACATCGGATACATGAAGCGCAACGGAATGAAATCCGCGGATCGCGTGTTCCTCAGGAAGGCCGGCGCCGGTCCAGAACGAACGCGGGTCGCCGGCAGTTTCGACAAGCGCCAGCACTTCACCGTCCGGTCCCGAAAAACGAAGCATGGAATCGCCGAAACGGGCGGTCTCGGCGATGTCTTCCACATCGAGACTCTCGAGGCGTTCGCGCCAATAGGACAACGCCCCGGCGGGGACTGTGTAGATGGTCTCTCCAACCTCACCGGCCCCATGCCGTCCCCGCGCCGACCCCGGAAACGGAAAATAGGTGATGACCCCGCCTGGCGTGCCGACCGTGTCGCCGTAATAGAGGTGATACACTTCCGGCCGGTCGAAATTGACGGTTTTCTTGACCCTGCGCTGGCCGAGAACCTGGGTGAAAAAGTCGTTGTTCTCCTGAGCGCCGCTGGCCAGCAGCGTCACGTGGTGAAGTCCCTTTATCGGCGAGGTCATGCCGTCTCTCCCATCCGTGCCGTTGGTCTGGAATATGGGGCAGGAACGGCCAGGGACCAGAGTGGCCTGAAACCGGCTCAGTCGGCGGGCGGCCAGATTTCAAGAGCTTCCAGAAACCGTCTCGCCAGCGGTTCCCGTAGCTGTGCCTCCGCCGGCGTATTGACATCGAGATTCATGGCAAACGGCAGGATCCGGTCTCCCTTCTCGACCCAGCCAACCCACCAGACGATCTGCGGATCCGGCGCGGTACTCCAGCCGGATTTGGCATAAAGCGTCGAGCCGTTCAGCGTTTCCACGCGAATGATGTCGCGCACGATGAGCTGGTGGTCCGTGGCGGCAGCGAGTTCCTGCCGCGCCAGACGCGCGAGGAATTCGGTCTGTTCGATGGCGCTGATCGCCAGCGGCCCGACCAGCCAGAAATTCTCGACGTTGTCCCCGGTCGTGCGATTGCCGTATTCGAGCGTCGTGAGCCACTGCCGATAACGTTCCAATCCGATCCGCCGGGCCAGCTCCTGGTAGATCGGTACGTTGGAGACGGCGATGGCGTCGCGCATCGACATATCGCTTTCCCAGGCCTTGACCGGTTGCGGTTTGCCGCCGAAGGGGATGATCTCGTTTTCATCGGCAACCGCCATGGTTTCCAGCGCGATCAGGCTGTTGGCGATCTTGAAGGTGGACGCCGGGTAGAGCCGCCGGTCGGCCCGTTCCGCATTGACGACCAGCTGCCGATCGGCGTCGACGTCGAGCAGGACGAATGTTCCGGTGACGCCCGCCCGGTCGAATAGCTGTTGGAGGTCCGGGCGTTCGAGGCGCTCCGCTGCCTGCAGCCCGACCGTCACCCAGAAGACGAACGCCACCGACAGGGCAGAGGGGACGGAGTTACGAAACAGAGTCGGCATGCGGTCCTCGCGATCATGATGGGAATCGCCGCGATTTGGTCATGCAATTGTGGATTGACCAAGGCTGTTTGCGAGACTCAATGACGCACCGCCGCGTCCGACCATCGGCACGACGGCGCGGCTTCAGCCCCAACCGCCGCTTCGGCAACGGGCGCCGCTAGCCAGTATTCGGCGTGAAGTACATGACCATGATGGCTTCGCCGGAAACGACCCGGCGCTCCGCCTTGCCAAAGCCGGCTTTTTCATAGGCACGGCAGGCGCGGATATTGTCGGCCTCCGGATCGATGACGACTTCCGGGGCTCCGCTTGCCAGAAGTTCGATGGCCAACTGACGCAGATAGCCAGAGCCGTGTCCCTTGCCCAGCATCGTGGGTTCGCCGACGAAAGTGTCGATGGCACGGCTTCCGGCGGGTAAATGAGCAAGATGCTCCTGCGGCCAGCTGTGCACTTCATAGTGCTGCACATAGGCAAATGGCTGTCCGTCGACGGCGACGATCAGGTTCGCCATCCGGTCTTCCTGGAGATCCTCCTCGATGAGGCCGAGCTCATGGTCCGGATCGCCCCACCATTTGCGCACCTCCGGCGTGGCGAGCCAGCGGCGCAGCATGGGAAAATCAGCCCTGGTGACGGGCTTGAAGGAATATCTTGTCATGTTCTTGTGGCCCCTTGCGACGGGGAGGCTGTGTCGCCAATCCAATCGAACAGAATCAACTGCGGCTCATCAGCAACCTTATTCCGGCGAATGCAAAAAACGCACCGAGCAGCCCCTGGATCCAGCGTCGCGCCGAAGCATAAATCCGCACCATCACCGGAGTCGAGAATGCCATCGCGTAGAGAGTGTGGATCGTCACCGAAAGCAGAGCGGTGCCAGCCACAATGACGAAGGCGACCCAGAAGGGTGCCTTGTGGTCAAGTCCCAGCGAGATGATCGCTACCCAGGCCAGCGCCGCCTTGGGATTGGTCATCTGGATGGTCAGACCACGCAGAAAATAGCCGACCGGCGTTCGCTTTCCGCCACTGAGTTTCTTTGCATGAACGTCCTGCGACGAGGCGGCCGCGCGCAGGGATTTGTAGGCGAGCCACAGCAGGTAGAGCCCGCCGGCGATCTTGATGACGATCATGGCCGAAGCATAGGTCACAAGAAGCGCCGAGAGGCCGAAAGCCGTCAAAAGCGCCCAGCAAAGGGATCCGAACGAAACGCCAAGAGCAAGTGCGACACCCGATCTGCGGTCGACGGCCATCGAGGTTCCCATAACGGCCAGAACATTCGGTCCGGGGCTGGCGATACTGATCAGAAAAGCCGCATAGGCCAGCAGGATTCCGGGCAGGTAAGTCGACAGTTCGTGCATGCCGCATCGTCCTCGTTCTTGGAATGTTCCGACAGTTGCACATGGCCATGGCCGATGCAACCGGCCTTCGGCGGTTGCCGGAACACTGCTGACAACCCTTGACCGGTAAGGGCTATATCTGCGACAAAACAGCTATGGGGTCTGCGAACGCCCCGTGAGGCGACAGCCCAAGCTTCGTATCCAACCGAAATCAATCAGGGAAGGATGCGTCATGCCGTCGCCTACTGAAATTACCGTTTCTCAACTTGCCCGTCTGATCGGAACGCCCGACGCCCCGACTATCGTCGACGTCTGTGTCGACGACGACTTCGAGACAGATCCGTGCCTTATTCCGTCAGCTTTCCGCTATCCGTTCGACAAGATTTCGGAACTCGCCCCGAGGCTCGGGAGCACCCGTGTGATCGTCACCTGCCATCGCGGGTTGAAACTGAGCCAGGGTGCAGCGGCCATCCTGCGCGATCACGGCATCGTTGCCGAATCTCTGGAAGGCGGTCACGTCGGCTGGCGTGACGCCGGATTGCCCATGGTTCCGGAGGCAAAGCTTCCGCCGCGCAACGACGAAGGCCGGACCGTCTGGGTCACCCGCCAGCGACCGAAGATCGATCGCATCGCGTGCCCTTGGCTGATCCGCCGCTTCGTCGACCGGCGCGCACAATTCCTCTTCGTTGCGCCGTCGCAGGTCCTTAGCGTCGCCGAGAAATTCAATGCCGCGCCATTCGATGTCGAAGACGTCTTCTGGAGCCATCGCGGCGATCGCTGCTCCTTCGACACCATGGTGGAGGAATTCCAACTCGAACTGGAGCCTCTGCAAAGGCTAGCCACGATCGTCCGTGGCGCCGATACCAATCGCCACGATCTCGCACCTGAAGCGGCCGGACTGCTGGCGGCCTCGCTCGGCCTGTCGCGGATGTACAGAGACGACCTCGCGCAGCTCGAGGCCGGCATGCTGCTCTACGATGCGTTCTACCGCTGGTCGCGGGATGCCACTGACGAGGGACATGACTGGCCCTCCGCGCTCGCCAGGTGCTGAGCCATGGACGCGTCTGTTCCCAGTGCTGCGGGTCAGCCGCCGGTCTCCTTCAGCGAGGCGACCGGCGTCTGGGCCCGCATCGGCATTCTCTCTTTCGGTGGTCCCGCTGCACAGATCGCCCTCATGCACCGTATGGTCGTCGAGGAACGCCAGTGGCTGAGCGAGCAGCAGTTTCTCAGCGCCCTGAGCTTTTGCATGCTGCTGCCGGGTCCCGAGGCGATGCAACTGGCGACCTATGCGGGCTGGCGCCTGCATGGTGTCAGAGGGGGCCTGGTGGCGGGGCTGCTGTTCGTGCTTCCAGGGGCGGTCGTCATGCTCGCCCTCAGCATCGTCTACGCCTATCTCGGAAGCGTCCCGCTGGTGAGCGCGCTTTTTCTGGGCATCAAGGCGGCGGTTCTGGTGATTGTCGTCGAGGCGCTGATACGGGTGGCCAAAAAGGCCCTGCATCTTCCACAGCACTGGGTCATTGCGGCGCTTGCCTTTGTCGGCATCTTCTTTCTGGCGTTGCCGTTTCCGCTGTTGGTTCTCGCAGCCGCATTCTATGGCTTCCTCTTTGGCGTGACGGAGCAGGACTCCGGATCTCAACCGGCGCGACGTGTTCCAGCTTCAAGAACGATCGCCACCGTCGCCCTGTGGCTTGCCATCTGGTGGGCACCGTTGCTGGCCCTGATATGGTTTTCCGACGCACCGATCCTGACCGATCTCGCCTGGTTCTTTTCCAAACTGGCCCTGGTGACATTCGGAGGCGCCTACGCGGTGCTGGCCTACATGGCCCAGGACGTCGTCGGCTTGCATGGCTGGCTGACCGCCGGCGCCATGATGGACGGGCTCGGCCTGGCGGAAACGACACCCGGTCCGCTGATCCTGGTCACACAGTTCGTTGGCTTCCTGTCGGCCTTCGGGCAGGGCGGTTTGATGCTCGGTCTCGCCGGCGCCGCCGTCACGCTGTGGGTCACCTTCGCGCCCTGCTTCCTGTGGATCTTTGCCGGTGCTCCTTATATCGACTGGATCGCGTCGCAGCCGCGTCTGCGCGGCGCGCTGGCCGCGATCACCGCGGCGGTGGTCGGGGTGATCCTCAACCTTTCGCTCTGGTTTGCCTTGCACGTGTTCTTTGCCGAGGTGGCGGAGAACCGGATCGGTCCATTGGTGCTGTGGCAACCGGATTTATCCACCCTGGACTGGCGTGTTCTCGTGCTTGCGCTGCTGAGCGGACTGCTGCTGCTGAGGCTCCACTGGAACATGGTTGGCGTGCTGGCGGTCGCGGCCGGCGCCGGCGTGATCCTGTCGTCGCTGGTTTGAGGAGAAGGCGTTTGAAGATTGCCAGAAACCGATTGCGCGTGACGGATCCGGCGGCGCTTGCAGACTTCTACGCACAAGTGCTGGGTATGCGTAACTTTGGAGACTCAGCGCTGCCGCTGCTCGGCTACGACGACAGCCAAGGCCTGCTTGAACTCAGCCGTGGGGCAACCCGGAGCTACGCCCCCTCGCAGAGCGATTTCTACTGGAAGATCGGGATTACCCTGCGCGATCTCGACCACGCGGTTGCCCATCTGCGCGAAATCGGCTGGCCGGTATCGGAGCCGGTTCAGTTCCGGGACATCGGCTATCTCTGCCATTTGCGCGATCCACAGGGGTTCATCGTCGAGCTGCTGCAGCAGGGGTTCGAGGGGCATTCGTCTCCCGCGGGCGAGGGGCATCCCGTCGGCGGGCAGGCAACGCTCGCCCATATCACCTTGCGCATCAACCATCTCCAGGCTGCGTTGGATCATTGCACCGGTCCATTGGGTCTTCACCTGATGTCGGTTCAGCCCGTGGCCGAACACGGCTTCTGCCTGTATTTCCTGTCGGCAACCCACGAGCCATTACCGGTTGACGATCTCGAAGCGGTTGAAAACCGCGAATGGCTCTGGCGGCGGCCCCACACGCTTTTGGAATTGCAGCACTTTCCCGACGGCGGCGTCGCGCCGCCGGTCCTCGACGAGGAAGGTGCAGGCTTTATCGGCCTGGCACTGCAGCGAGCCCCTGGCGGAAATCTCGAACAGATCAGTCCAGACGACTGGAGAGATTGGGTCTGACGGCGGAGGTGCCGTTCTTCAAGAGCATCGGCCGTCAGGACGCGCTTGACACGAAGTATCTGACGTCAAGCCCGTCGCCGGCAAACGGCATATCCCCGTCGGCTGTTTCCCCGACACGCCAGGAGCCGTGCCAGTCGAGGCGTTCCGGGCCCCAGGGAGAGGCGCCATCGAGCGTCGACCACGGACTTTCGTCATCCGCCCGCCACAGGACGCCGCCCGGCCCCATGCCGCTGTGGAGTGCCAGCTGGATGTCGAAAGGTCGGCGGGCTTCCAGGGAGGGGCCAAGCCAGCAGTGGGGACTGCGACCCTGCTGAGGCTGAAGGCTGACGGTCAAGCGGCGGTTCGGGCCACCGAGGCCGATCCAAACGGTATCAAGCCGATCGCGCCCGGATCGGAGCGACAACAAGGTCTGACGCGCAGCACCCGGCGTCGGCGATAACGTCCCGCGGAACCGCCATGCCTGCAGCGAACCTTCCGCCGAAGCTTGGCCCTTCGCCGGCAGTTGCCGCCATGATTCGGATGGCGGTACTGCGGGCGGCCAATTCAGCTGCTCACGTACCCGGGCCTCTTTGTCGAGCACCTGATACCGCAATCCCGTCCGGTCGATTGCCGCCTGGACACAATGCAGATACTCGATCCCCTCCGGCATGCGGTGCGCGGTCCCGGCGCCTGCCGTGGTTATCTGCAGGACGCCTGCATGAACCTGAACGTCAAATGCGAGGATGTGGCTGCAAAGATAGGCAGTGACACCGTTATCGGACATGAGGCGCCAGAAGCGATCGCGATATTCCGGCCCGACAGTGCGCTGGTAATCGCCACGGTATCCGTTGACCGGGAACACCGGATGATGGCCGACCACAAAGGTCCAGCGCGCATCGCCGTTGTCCCGCAGCACCCGTTCCAGCCAGTCGGTTTCGACATGGCCTTCGCCGCCAAGGCTGCTGCAGAGCGTGTTGACGAACACCAGAAGCAGGTCGTCTCTTCGAACGAAATAGGAGAGCCCCAACTGGTCGCTCGGTCCGTTCTCCGGCAGATCGCCGCAAGCCTCGCGATAGACCCGCTCGCTCATGGCGTTGTAGATGGTGTGATTGCCGGTGCAGTTGTAGATCGGAATGCCCTGTGCGCGCAGACCCGCCATCTCGACTTTCGACCAGTGGTTCCACTGGTCGCGCAACTCCTGCTCACTGCCCGTCAGGCCGATGACCTCGTCGCCCGGGTAAACGACGAACTCGGGTGACGGATGCAGGCGCAGGACGACGTCGTTGATCTGGGCAAGATTGGCTTCGTGCGGATGGCCGACAATGCCGGAACAGCTGTCGCCGTAAAAGGCAAACTGATGCCCTTCGCCATCGGGGATCAGCGCTTCAATGGAGGCGGGCCGGGAGCTCGGTATTCGGTCTTGGGCCAAGGGTCATGTCCGGCTCGAGTTGCTTTGGCCAAGACAGTAGCGGGCTTTTTCGCTTACTCAAGCCACGACGCGAATTCGCCGTCGGCAAACCGGTTCGGGTGCACCGGTTGCGGCGCACCCGATCGTGCTCAGCCGGCGTTCCGGATACGCTCGACTGTTTCGTCCGTCGACCACACTCCATTCGCCATGTAACGGAAGTTCGTCAGAGCGGCGAGGTAGCCGTCGCCCTCCGGCAGCATGGCGGCGGCCGTGGCGTCCTTGACCACCGCGACCTCGAAACCCTGTTCGAGCAGTTCGCGCATGTGCGACTCGGTGCACAGATTGGCGGACATGCCGGCAAGGATCACCTGATCGACCCGGTGCTTGCGCAACTGCAGCACAAGATCATTGGATTCGTTGCCGTAGAGCTTGTGCGGCGACGTGACGATCGTCTTGCCGTCGTTGATGTAAGGCTTGTACTGGGGCATGAAATCGGCACCGGAATTCTCGAAGCCCTCGACAGTAAGCGCGCCCTTGCGGTCGAACATGCCGATTTTGTGCATCAGTTTTTCCAGGGCGCCCTCGAACCGCCAGCCGTGATCGGTCGGGTAGTAGTAGTGCGGCGAAACGGCCACGACGATGCCCCGTTCCTTGGCCGCCTTGAACAGGCGTTCGATATTGTCGACGGTGTTGTGATGTTCGACACTTTTGCCGACGACACCCCAGGTGACGCCTTCGGGGCTGAGGAAGTCGATCTGAGGATCGGTAACGACCAGCGCCGTGCGGGCGATGTCGAGTTTCATGTCGCTGGGCGGCAATGCCGGTTCGGCAGGGTCGGCGTAAGGATTGTCCGCCGCCTGTGCCGCGCCGGTGGCAGAAACGGCAATGGCAGCCGCAGTCGCCGCGACACCGGTTCGAAGAGCTTGCCGACGGTTGACGCTGCGGTGTTCGTGATGACTGCACATGGTGTTCTCCTTTCAGATTGAATTGCTATGACAAAGGTGGTTGAAGCCGCGTGCCTTTGCGTCCAGAATCTGTGCTGGTCGGGAGATACGGGTATCCAAACGTCCACAACCGTTTCATAGTCCGTCCATGTCGCTGGACACCGTTTTCGACGAGCTGGACGTCATCGCCGATCCCTTCGCGCTGTGCGAGTTGCAGGGGCGCTGCACGCTCGGCCTCGACAGTCAGGCTGCGGCCACCTTGCACTACATCCTGGCGGGAGAGGGCGAGTTACTGTTGCCCGGCCACGCTCCGATCCGGCTCGACCCGGGGACACTGGCCTTGGTCCCGACCATGCAGCCGCATCGGTTGCGCAGCTTCGGGGCCCCGGGGCACCCCATTCCCGAATGCCATCCGGCGGAACTGGACCTCGCCAGCCACCTGATCGTCGGCGAACAAAGGCACGATACCGAGCGGTTACTCGCCATCTGCAGCCGCCTGAAAGTGGGAATTCGGGGTACGGATGGGCTGATCAACCTGGTGCGCGAGCCCTTGGTTCAGCAAATCTCCCCGGAGTCGACGCCGTCTCCGATGCCGGCCATTTTGCGCGAAATCTCATCCCCGAAGCTGGGCAGCAGGGCGATGATCCGGGTTTTGCTGCTGCAGTGCGTCATCGAACTGCTTCGGGAACGGCTCCTTGACCCGGACAGCCGGCTGAACTGGCTGGCGGCGGTGTCGGACGAGCGGCTGTGGCGAGCCCTTCGGCTGATGTTGGAACGGCCCGGAGATCCCCACACGGTCGAAAGCCTCGCCGCTGTGTCCGGCATGAGCAGGTCGGCGTTCGCGGCACGCTTCGCCGGCGTCTACGGCAACGGGCCGATGGAACTGCTGCGCGATCTCCGGGTGCAAAGGGCGGCGGCAATGCTCAGCCGCTCGGATTTGCCGGTCAAGCGCATCGCCCAATTGGTCGGCTTTCAGAGCAGAAGCGCGTTTTCCCGGACCTTTACCGCAGCAACCGGCGTTCCGCCGCACCGCTACCGCGTTCAGTCGCAGAACTGAGCGAGAGCGACGGCTACCTGGCCCGACGGCCGAGGGAAGCCATGGTCGACATCCAGCGCTGCCGTCTGGCGTCGTCTGCGGTGTCGACCATGCCGAAAAGCGTGCTTCGGGTTGGTTTGATGCCGACAAAGCCGAGGATGTTGCGCTGCAGGCTCTTGAGGCTGTGCGCAAGGAAAAAGAAGCGGTAGGCGAGCGCCGGCATTCCCATCGTCACCACAATCCGCGCCGACTTGCCTTTCATCAAGGCCTTGGGGAACTTGTCGCTGTAGCTGAGCGCCACACCCGGCCGAAAAACCTGTTCCAGAAATCCCTTGAGCAGCGCCGGCATTGTGCCGAGCCAGAGCGGATAGATCAGCACGAAATGATCAGCGTCGATGCAGCTTTGCTGTGCCGGTCGCAAGTTATCCGGGGTCGCTTCGATCCCGGATTTCCACTCCTCCTGCGTCCGCAGCAGCGGAAAGTCGATGCGAGCCGGTTCGACGACGTCCACATGGTGACCCGCATCGCGGGCTCCGTCCGCATAAGCCTCTGCCAAAGCGTGGCACAAGCGATTGCCGGATGGGTCGGGATGCCCCTGGATGATGACGATCTTCTTCATATTCTTCGACGCCTCGCAAAACCATGACGGCAGGGTAACGTGCTTCCGAAGGATGTCCTTGACCTCGCTCAAATATGCGGCGCGCGAAACGGATTGCGGCCGGTCTTCATCGTTGCGATGCTGGGCCGAACGGCCGAGAAGACAGCAGCGGGGATGTCATGACCAAAACGCAACGACAAAAGATGGAAGCCGGCGAATGGTACAGCTGCATCGATCCGGAACTTGAAGAGCTGCGGATGCTGGCCCAGGACGCGGTTCACGAACACAACCGCCTGCCGCCGCGGGAGCGCGGAATGCTCGGTGCGAAGCTGAGAGCGGTTTTGGGTTCCGTCGGGCAAGACGTGCGGATCGAAGGCCTGTTCCACACGGCTTATGCCAAAAATATGCATCTGGGTGACCGCGTTTATCTGAACGTGGGCTGTGTCGTGCTCGACACGGCGCGGGTCGATATCGGCTCCGGGACACTCATCGGGCCGGCCGTGCAGATCTATTGCGCCGAACACAGCAAGGACAGGACCCAACGGGCGGCCGGCCTCGAGATCGCAAAACCGGTGACCATCGGGCAGGATGTCTGGATCGGCGGATCGGCGGTGATATTGCCGGGAGTGACGATCGGCGACGGCGCGATCATCGGTGCGGGCAGTGTGGTCACGCGCGATGTCGCAGCCGGCACAAATGTCGTCGGCAACCCGGCGAGGGCGCGCTAATTTGCGAGATAGTCGGCGAGGCCGTCGAGGCAGCCCTGCCAGCCGGCGTCGTGCGACGCGTAATCGGCCCGGTCGAGAATACGGCTGTGCTCCACCACCACTTCCGTGCAGCCGGATTGCTCCGAAAACCGCACCGAAACGCGTTCGTCCCGCACATCGCTCGACGCAGTCTCCCGTCCCCGCCGCCACGTGTACTCGATGAGGTTCGGCGGTTCGAGCCGCAGGAACTCTCCAGTGATCCAGAGAATTGAGCTGTCGGGCATCTGGTTCGCTATGCGATAGCTGCCGCCGACCCTCAGGTCGATGCTGCATTCCCGGCAGACTACGCCTTTGGGACCCCACCATTGACGGACCTGTTCTGGCTCTGTCCAGGCGCGGTAGACGTCGGCCGGGCTGCCGCTGACTGTACGGCGAACCAGCAGCGACAGCGATGGGGCACCGTCGTCACTCCACATCAGTGCCGGTCCCGGTGGCTTTGCCACCCAGCTGCCTGTCCATATGATCCGACAGCGCGTCGAGCGTTTCGCTCCAGAAGCGGGTGTACTGATCGAGCCAGGCCTGGGCGTTCTGCAACGGTTCGGACCGCAGCGAGCAGATGCTCGTGCGACCACGGTTGTCCCGATCGATGAGCTCGGCTTTTTCAAGCGTTTTCAGATGCTTGGAGATGGCATTTAACGACATGTCGAAAGGTTCGGCCAGCGTCGTGACCTTTTGCGGTGCCGTGGAGAGCCGGTTGACCAGGGCGCGTCGGGTCGGATCGGCCAATGCGTGAAAGACCCGGCTGAGCCGTTCTTCGGTGTCGACACCCGCAGCTTCACTTTTCATCTTGCTCAATTCTCAACTATTTGGTTGAATATCGCAAATATGGAACGAAGCGCAGCGGATTGCAAGGAGGAAACAATGACAACGCAGATCCACCAGGAGGTTGTGCTCAACGCCACTCCGGATCAGGTCTATCGGGCTTTTATGGACGAAGAGACACATGGTGCGGTAACGGGCGGCGTGTCAAAGATCGACCAACAGGTCGGCGGCCTGGCCGAGATGCATGACGGTCAGATCCTTGCCCGCAACATCGAACTCGAACCGGGACGAAAGATCGTCCAGGCCTGGCGGGTCAGCGCCTGGGACGAGGGCGTGTATACGCTGTTGCGGATCACGCTGGAGGCTGACGGCACGACCACCAAAGTGACGCTCGACCAGACCGGATGTCCGGAGGACATGACGGAACACCTGGCGGCCGGGTGGAACCAGCGCTACTGGCAGCCGCTTGCCGCCCATTTCGGCTGACCGAAAACCTAGACGATCTCCGCAAAGAAGGCTTCGTGCCCCGCCAGATCGACGGTGCGGCCGTCGCATGCAGGATCGAAGCCGGTGCCCGGCAACGGCCGGAAGTCGATTCCGTCGGGCACGGCGAAGCTCTGCGGATTGCTGGACAGGTTGAACACACAGAGCGTCGCTTCGTCGCCAGTGCTTCTGACGAAGGCGATGCCATCGGATTCGAACGGCAGGAAGCGGCTTTCCCCTGTCACCAGGGACGGGCGTTTGCGCCGGAAGCGGAGAAAACGACGGTAGTGCTCGAGAACGGACTGGGGGTCGCCGGTCTGTCTGTCAGCTGCGGCGGCAAGGTGCGGATCGGTGACCGGAAGCCAGGTGCTGTCCGCCGTGGAGAAGCCGGCATGGGCGGCGCCGCTCTCCCAGACCATGGGCGTCCGGCAGCCGTCTCGTCCCTTGAATTCCGGCCAGAAATTGATGCCATAGGGATCGGTCAGCTCCTCGAACCGCAATTCGGCCTCCGTCAGCCCCAGTTCCTCGCCCTGGTAGACGCACACGGACCCCTTGAGCGACAGCAGCAGGCTGCCGGCCAGTCTGGCGAGCCGATCGTGATCGTCGGCGTCCGATATCCAGCGGCTCATATGGCGCACGACGTCGTGATTGGAGAAGGCCCAGCAGGGCCATGACGTGCCGCCGGAGAACTCCTGCGACGCCTGTTCGAACTGATTGACGCAATCCTCGAAATGCGCCTTGGAGAAGTCCGGCCCAAGCATGTCGAACGAGTAGCACATGTGCAGCAAATCGTTGCCGACGGTGTATTCCGCCATGGTGCGAAGGGACCGCGTGCCATCGCCGACTTCGCCCACGGATGCGGTGCCCGGATACTCGGCGAGCAAGGCCCGGAACCGCTTCAGGAAAGCCAGGTTCTCCGGCCGCGTCTTGTCGTAGATGTGCTCCTGGAAACCATAGGGGTTGATGTCCGGGATATCGTTGGACCGACCCGCCGGCATTGGCGGATTGTCCCGCAACTCGACATCGTGGAAATAGAAATTCACCGTATCGAGACGAAAACCGTCGACGCCGAGGTCGAGCCAGAAGCGGACGGCCTCGAGCAGCGCGTCCTGCACCGCCGGATTGTGGAAGTTGAGATCCGGCTGGTCGGCCAGGAAATTGTGAAAATAATACTGCCGGCGGCGGGCGTCCCAGGTCCACGCCGGACCGCCGAAAATCGATTGCCAGTTGTTCGGCGGCGTGCCGTCCGGCTTCGGATCGGCCCAGACATACCAGTCGGACTTGGCGTTGTTGCGGTTCTGTCGGCTTTGGGCGAACCAGGGATGAGCGTCCGATGTGTGCGACAGCACCTGGTCGATGATGACCTTCAGGCCCAGCCGGTGGGCTCGGGCGACCAGGTGACCGAAATCGTCCAGCGTTCCGAAGATCGGATCGACATCGCAATAATTGGAGACGTCGTAGCCCATATCCTTCATCGGCGAGGTGAAAAAGGGAGACAGCCAGATCGCATCCACTCCGAGGTCCGCGACGTAGTCCAGGCGTTGGGTGATGCCCGGCAGGTCGCCAATTCCGTCGCCGTTGGAATCCTGAAAGGAACGCGGATAGATCTGATAGATCACCGCGCCACGCCACCAATCTTCCTGAGGGCTCATATCGGTCCTTTCGGGGGAGGAGGATTTGGCGGCAGTCGATAGAACGCTTTTCCGGGAACCGCAAGGGGCGCCGGGGCGCTCAGCGCATCGAGCCGAGGGTTGTCACCAGGGCGACCGGATCGTTCGGCCCGACGATGGAAACGCGCAAGGTCGACGCACCCAGCCCGGCTCCACCGACGCTGATGTCGTGATAGGCGAAACCGGCGTCGATCAGGGGTTGCGGGAGCATGGTCAACTTCGGATCGCGGTTGAACCGTTCGATCGCCTCCACCAGCAAGTTCTGCAGCAGAATTTCGCCGCCGATGGAGCGCAGCGTCTCGTTCATGCCGTCGACCGACAGCGAGACCGCGGAAAGGTGAAGGCGCCCGGACCGAACGCTCGGAGCGACACCGATTTCGGCCGTAAAGCTGCTGGTGCCGATCGCTGTTTCGAGCAGGTTGGTACACAGCCACACTTCCGCGTTCATGCCGGAAGCGATGTAGATGCGGTTTTGCGCAAGACGGATCGACGCATCATGGATCGAAAGCCGCAATTCGCACGACGTTGCCCGCTCTTTCGCCAGCCTGCGCAATTGGTGAAGCAAGACCGACCGAAGATCGTTCACGTTCGTTTGGGCATGCAGGGTCAGCAGATCGCCGTCGTGCCGGGCCGCAGATGCGAAGACTTCAACCGGCAAGACGGCTTTCTGGCCTTGCACCGTGACCGGCACAGGGCCGCTATAGATGAGGGTTTCCTGGGAAGCAGCCGGGAGAGCGACCGCGACAGCAGTCGCCAGAAGCAGAAGGATGCCGCACAAACGGATGATTGACGCTCGGACCTGCATGGATGCCGCCTTGTCCCGCATGCATGGTTTTGGATGACGCACCCTTAGTTGAAGATTGCGGCTTCGATGGGACAAGCCTGTTCAGGATCAGGGCCCGTTTCAGTGGGTGGCTTCTGATACCAACGCCGCGGCAGCATCCCCGGCGGATAATATGTAATCGGGATCGCGATGCACAAGCATGGTCGAAAAGGCTCCGTCCATGATCAGCACCACCTGGCGTGCGAGTTGCTCCGGGTCTCCGACATCGGCGGCCGTGAAAACGGATCCCAACCAGCTTTCGAATTTCTTCTTGTGTTCGGCACCGACGCGTATGGCCGGATGTCCAGGCATGTTGGCAAGTTCGGCGGCGGTCCTGAGAAATCCGCATCCGCGCCAACCCGGGCGTTTGGCGGCACGGGCAACGCCCTCGAACATGGCTCGCGTTTTCTCGGCGACGTCGCCGTCAGCGGATTCGAACCATTTGCGAAACGCGGCGAGATTGGGCTGGTCGCGAGATTCCAGATAGCATGCGATGAGGTCGTCCTTGCTCGGGAAATGATAGTAGAGCGTGCGTTTCGTGATGCCGGCTTTCTCCGCCACGGCATCCACGCTCACCGCCCGGATGCCCTCGGCATAAAACAGTCGGTTGGCTGCGTCCAAAATCCGGTCTTTCGTTTTCGAAGCATCTCGAGGCATGCGTTTGTATACTAACCAGTGAATATACATTCAAGCCAATGCGGCCTAGTTTTGCGGCAGTCCTGTCGGAAAAGGAAGTCCGCATGAATCCTCCGGTTGTATTTGAACGGCTCGGCGCCGTTGCGCTCTTGACCCTGAACCGTCGGCAAAAGCTGAACGCTCTCAGCTTTGCCGTCAACGATCTGCTTTTGCGCCACATCGGCGAGATTGAAGCGGACGATACGCTGCGCGCCGTCATCCTGACCGGAGCGGGCGATCGGGCTTTTTCAGCCGGCGCCGATATCCACGAATTCTCACAATGCATGGAGAGCGGCGCCGACATTGCGTTGAGAGAATTCGTCCAGCGCGGGCAGGCCATGACCAGCGGCCTCGAGAACTGTTCGAAACCCGTTATCGCCGCAGTCGGGGGCATCGCGTTCGGTGGCGGTTGCGAGATCACCGAAGCGGCGCATCTGGCGATTGCCAGCGACAGAGCAACGTTTGCCAAGCCCGAAATCGCCATTGGAATTCCGCCGACCTTTGGCGGAACACAGCGACTGCCGCGCCTGGCCGGTCGCAAACGCGCCCTATATCACTTGCTCACGGGTGAGGTTTTCGACGCGGAGACGGCGCGCGATCTCGGCGTGGTCAACACGGTTGTGCCGCATGACAAACTGTTCGACGAAGCGTTCTCGCTCGCCAACCGCATTGCCGAGTTTGCACCCTGTACCATCGCTTCCATACTCCGGGCGGTGGTGAGCGGACTGGACGGCACGATCGACGCCGGCCTGCAGGTCGAACAACAGGCATTTGCGGCAGTAGCCGAAACCGAAGACACGCGCCACGCGATCGACCGCTGGCTGTACCACCGTTCCAGGAATTAGTCTGCTACCGGATTTACGGTAATCCGTTTGGGCGACCGGCGCGTAATGCTGCGACGGAACAATTGGAAACCCAGCCGATGATTACCCCGTTCTTCGCCGGGCTGCTGACCCTGCTTTACATCTACTTGTCGGTCGAGGTCATCGTCGCTCGCCGTGTCAACGGGATCGGGCTCGGAGACGGCGGCAATGTCGACCTGCAGCGGCGCATGCGGGTCCATGCCAACTGCGCGGAGTACGCTCCGCTGGGCTTGCTGCTTATGTTCATGGCCGAATTTCAGGATATGCCCAAATGGTTGATCCTGACAACCGGCCTCACGCTGCTCGTCGGCCGAATGGTGCATGCCTTCGGCGTTGGCGGCACAAGGGAAACCGGGGGCTCGCGGACGATCGGTATGGCGCTTACGCTCACCGCCCTGGGCGTAGGTGGATTGGCGAACCTGTTTGCCAATTTCGCCTGACGGCGGCCGGAGCTCCTGTTGGTCAGCGGGTCCGGCTTCGTCCGAACCCGCTGACCATTTGTCGCGCCTCAGCCGCCGGCCGGCTGGAAGACGTAGCCGCTGCCGTCGCGGGCGAGGGTGCCGGCATTCGGAAAGCCGAAATGATATCCGGCGATGACAGCGTTGTCCGAAATTGCGCGATCGAACATGCGGATCCTTGCGTCCGTCGCCATTTGCGGATCCGAATCGAAGACCGCCTGCCAGGTGGGGTTGGCCACGAACAGCGCAGGTACGTTTGCGATATCGGCGGCGACGATGAGCTGATCATCGCCTGAGGCCACATGATAGGCCGTGTGGCCTGGCGTATGGCCGAAAGCCGAGACGCTGCGCACACCCGGGGCTACTTCCGTGTCTCCGCCGACCTGCCGGACGTTCTTCCAATTCGGCAGAGTCGCCTGGATGCGCTGGGCGAGGCCGCGACGACCTTCCGGAAGCTTCTCGATCAGCCCGGGATCCGTCCAGAAAGCGAACTCTGCCTCGGGTACGACGATTTCCGCGTTGGGGAAGATCTGATCGTTGGTGCCCTTGGCCATCAGACCGAATATGTGGTCCGGATGGAAATGCGATATCAGCACGATGTCGATGGCTGCCGGGTCGATGCCGGAAGCGGACAGGTTCTCCATCGTCTTGCCCGCCGTTGGCGCCAGCTGGCCACCGGTTCCGGCGTCGATGAGGACCGTCTTGTCGCCGGATTTGACCGCGGTCTGTGCGAATTCGATCGGCACAAAATCAGCGGACAATCCTGCCTTGGCGAGCGCTGCCTTGGTATCATCGACGGACGCATTGCGGATGAAACCCGGATCATGCTGTTTTTGCCAGACGCCGTCATAGATCGACGTGACCTCGATGTCGCCGATATTGAACTTCGAGAAGCCCTTGTCTCTCGCTTCGTCGGCGCGCGCGGACGGCATGAAGGCTATCGGGCCGGCAAGGCCAAGTGCCGCTGCTGCGGTTGCCGACAAAACCACTTCGCGTCGTTTCATTGTGACCATCTGTGTTCTCCCTGAAATGTGCCTTGGTGAAAATTTCGGTCGGGTCCGACCGTTTCGGCATATAGAGCATCGTCCTCACCGGGCGATCACGCTTCTGTGAGGCCCGAAAACCGGCGTGATACCCAACCGGATGGCGCTACATCGCGGCTTTCCTGTAGACCCAGAAATGGCTCGTGCTGCCGTCGATGTAGGACGAATCCGTCACCGCCTCGACCAGGGACATGTGACCCGCATCGATGAGGGCACCGGCGACCTGGCGATAATCCGTCGTGTCGTAGTATTGGGAGCGTGTCGAAATCACCACGAGGCCATCGGGGCTTGCGAGGCGCAACAACACATTCAATGCGTCCGGTGCGACATGACCCAGCGTAAACACACCGGCGCAGAGCACCGCATCGTAGGAGCCCGGTTCGAACGCATTGTCGGCGCTCATGATGTCGATGTCGCCGAGGACCTGGCCGTAGCCCGATCTGTCGGCGGCCTGTCGCGCCATCTCCGGCGACAGATCGAACCCGTCGATCGGCGGATAGTCGAGCTGGCTCAGTTCCTCGCCCAGAAGGCCGGTTCCGCATCCGGCATCGAGGATGCGCATCGACGGCCTGTCCCCGTCCGATCTGCCGCTGTGGCGATCGAAAAGATCCGCCATGAATCGCGGCCCCAGATAGCCGAACGACTGCATGTCCCGGTCGTAGTTTTCGGCCCAATTGTCGTAGTAACGCCGCACGGCTTCGGGTGAACCATCGAGATTGAGGGCGTCATTGATGACACTGTGGTCGGAGGTGGGCTTTTTAGTCACGGCTGCGGTCTCCTGTTCGCGCCTTCACCGTCGATGCTAAGCCACAGCCAAAGCAGCGACAAGCATGCCAAGGCAATCGGGTTGCACGGTCCGGCCGCGCGTGGTCAATTGTCCGCCGCCAAGACCAGGAGTGCCCGTCATGGATCTGCTTCTCATTCTCGCCCCGGTGTTCGCTGTATTCATACCGGCGCTGATGCTGCCCGGCCCGGATTTCGTGGCGGTCGTTCGCTCGTCCATGACCCGCGGTACGGCGGCCGGACTGATGACCACCTGTGGCGTATCCATCGGGCTCGGCTTCTATGCCTCGCTGAGTTTACTCGGACTGTCAGCGATTCTGATCGAGTTTCAGTGGCTGACCTGGCTGGTTCGCATTCTCGGCGGCGGCTACCTGATCTATCTCGGCGTTCGGCTGCTGCGAACCCGATCGCAGGCGATCGACCTTTCCGAGGAACCGGCGCGCTCTCGAGGCAATCCGCTGCTCTTCGGATTTCTGGTAACCCTGACCAATCCGAAAGCGATTGTGCTCTTTGCCAGTGTGTTCGCGACGGCGGTCACGGCCTCGACGCCGGTCTGGGTGCTGGTGTTGATGATTGCGCTGGTCGTGGTCAGCGCCTTCGTCTGGTATTCGCTCGTCAGCTTGTTCATGTCGTCTGCACCGGTGATGAGGCGGTTTCAGAACGCACGGCACTGGATCGAACGAGCCGCAGGCGTCTGCTTCATAGGCATTGGCGGGCGCATCCTGGCCGATGCGCGCAATCCCGTTAGCCCCTGAGCCTGTCATCCAGGTGGAAGAAAACGCCAGCGCTTTGGACAAAGGTCCTTTGTCGGCTGATGCGGTCGAGGAGATCGAGGCGCTTCTGGCGAGCTGATGCCCGCCTTCAGAGCGGCTTGCGCATTGAGACCGTGTTGTCTCGCCGCTCAATCTCCCGCCAGCCGAGATGCTGGTAAAGAGCGACATTTTCAGGCATCGCGGCATGGGTATTCAGCCGCATTTCCCGGTACCCGCGAGCGGAGGCCTCCTTCTCGGCCATGTCCATGAAGACGCGGCCGAGGCCGACCCCTTGGCATTCCGGGCGGATTGCCACATTGGCAAGAACCAGATGATCCGGTTTGGCGATCAGCACCAAGCCGCCGACCACCGCCTTGTCCACCTCTGCGACCCATACAAGATTCTGCTCTATATCTTCGGCACAGCCGGCTGCCATATCCGGCATGTCGTCGATACGGGAGGCATAGGCCGCATAGGCTGCGTCCATGCAATCAGCCAACGCCGCCGCATCCTGCGGAAGCGCCTTTCGAATGGCAAATTTCTCGTTCGCGGTCATCGGTTGTACCCAGGCTGTCGGCTCACATCATCGCAAATATGCGTGCCGGCCCACCAGTGCCGCCGCGCAGCTTGGGCGCGCCGATGACGATGGTTGCTCCGGACGCCGGGACGCTGTCCAGATTGGCCAGCGCTTCGATGCCGAAACGTCCGGAAGGCAGCCAGGCGTAGTGGGTGGCGAAATCAGCAGACGGACCATGATCCAGTGACAGGGTATCGACCGCGATCGACATGGCTCCCGTCTCCTCCATCAACAGATTCGCGGCTTCGACGTGGAAGCCGGGATAATGCTGTTTGCCATCGGCATCCGCGTTGCGGAACCCGTCGCCGCCGACTCTTGAGCTCCAGCCGGAGTTCATGGCGATGCAGGCGTTTTGCGGGATGTCGCCGTGGGCGGCCGTCCAGGCCTTGATGTCATCGGGAGTGACCTGGGTATCCGGATCATCTGCGGCGCGGTCTCTGATGTCGATCACGCAGAGCGGTGCAACCAGGTTCGAAACGGGGATTTCAGCGACCGACTGGCCGTCGGCGGAAAAATGCAGAGGCGCGTCGATATGCGTGCCCGTGTGCTCGTTAATCCTCAGTTCGTACAGGTTGAAACCGTGATCATCGATGTTGAATTTTTGGTCCCGGAACAGCTGCTGCGCGCCGAAGTAAGTCGGAAACTGCTCGTGCACTTCGTGGGTGAGATCGGAAACCTTTTCATGACCTGCGGCCAAGGCAGGCGAGACGCCGGCTGCCGCTCCGGTGACCGCCAGCGCAGCTCCGGCTCCAGCGGTGCGGAACAGGCTTCGGCGTGACATCATTCGTTCCTTGACCGCGTTCATCACGCAAACATCGCACATGCCATTCCTCCTCCGTACTGCAGATCGGGGCATATAAGCGCAGTCGAAGCCATGCGTCGACCTATTCCTTGAACCCATCGATCATTCGGGCGAAAGAGATAGTCGGGTGCAGGAGGAACCGCGGTGCGAAAATTCAGACTCGCAATGTCGTCGATTGCAGTAACCGGTGCGGCTCTTCTGTCGGCAACCATGGTCGATGTCTTTGCGCTCACGGCCTGGATCGCCAAGCCCGTCGATGGCGCCAAGCACGTGGAACTGACCTCCGAAACCAGCCCCCCGGCAAAAGGCGGCCTGCCAGACGGGCTGGTTGCCAGCCGCGGAACCGGCGATGTTCGTGCCGCCTGGTATGAGGCACCCACCCGGCGATACGCTCATGGCATCCTGGGAGATGCTGTCGAGGCAGGCGCGTTGGTCGTCCTGACGGAAAACGGAAGGGAACAACGTCTGACGCTCCCGGACACTGAGGTGTTCGAAGATCGCACGCCGCGGCTTGCCGATCTAGACGGCAACGGATCGACAGAGGTGATCGCTATTCGTTCATCGCTGACCAAAGGGGCGGCGGTGACGGTTTACGGCCTTACCGACGGCAAGCTGACGGAACAGGCGAGCACCGACTTCATCGGCCGCTCGAATCGCTGGCTGAATATCGCCGGGATTGCCGATTTCGACGGCCGGCATGGTCTGGAGATCGCATATGTGCGGACACCGCATATCGGCGGAACCTTGTTCTTCTACACTTTTCGAGACGGTTCGCTCGAGCTGGCCGGCAGCATCGACGGGTTTTCCAATCACGCCATCGGATCGCGCGAAATGCGGCTTTCCGCAGTTGCCGACGTCGATGGTGACGGACGGATGGATATCGCAGTGCCCTCCGACAATCGAAGAGTGTTGCGTATTGTCGGCCTCAAGCCGGACGGTCCGACCGTTATCGGGACAGCGAAACTGCCCGGCCGGATTGACAAAGCGGTCGCCATCGAGGGGAATGGCCCGTCTGCCCAGTTTTTCGTCGGCCTCGACGACGGCAGTACCTGGCGCATCTCCCGGTAGCGGAAAGAACGAGCACGATGGCCATTCTGCTTTGGACGGAGTTCAATGCGTCAAGAGGCGGGAACAGCGGTTCGAGGAGGTTTCATTCATGCGCTACTTCGACCAGCAGGACGTCCCGTGGATTGAAGGCGAGGGGTATCGCAAGAAGGTTCTTTTGCGCGAGGATGGGTTGAATGCGCCAGGCACGCTGGTGCAGATCGTCGAGATCGCACCACTGACCGCGGTCGCCAACCATCACCATCTGAGTTGTACGGAAGTCTTTCACGTTCTGCGAGGGGAGGGGACGTTCGAGATCGACGGCAAGGTCATGTCCCTTCAGGTCGGAGACACGCTGACCTGCGAGCCGGGTGAAGTCCACAACACAAAGAACCTGCATGATCGCCCGTTCGTCTACGTTGTGTTCAAGACCAATGTGGTCGACAACGACCTCTACTGGGATGCAGCTGGCTAAGGGCGCTTTCCCATAGCGTGATGATGGTCTAAGTCTCGGCTATCCTGACAGCGGACAAGAGGCGGCAAAACCATGAAGATCCTGGTGACGGGCAGTTCCGGCCATCTGGGCGAGGCCTTGATGCGGATCCTGCCCGACAGCGGTTTCGACCCGACTGGTATCGACATTGTCGAGGGACCGTACACACATGCGGTGGGCACGATCACCGACCGCATCTTCGTCGCCGAGAGCATGGCTGGTGTCGATGCCGTCATTCATGCCGCGACGCTGCACAAACCGCATGTTGCAACCCACAGCCGGCAGGATTTCATCGACACCAATATCAGCGGAACCCTCACCTTGCTCGAGGAGGCGCTGTCGCGCGGAATCGGCCGGTTCGTCTTCACCAGCACGACCAGTGCCTTCGGCCACGCGCTGACTCCGCCGCCCGGCCAGCCGGCAGCGTGGATAACGGAATCGGTCGCGCCGGTGCCGAAGAACATCTACGGGCTGACCAAGGTTGCGGCGGAGGATCTTTGCTATCTGTTCCACCGCAAGCACGGCCTGAATTGCCTGATCCTGCGCACCTCGCGCTTTTTTCCGGAGGAAGACGACAGCCGGCCGATCCGCGAGGCCTTTGAAGACGGCAACGCCAAAGCCAACGAGTTTCCCTTTCGGCGCGTGGATGTCGAGGATGCCGCGACGGCGCATCTGCGCGCCGTGGAACGGGCGCCTGATATCGGCTTCGGGCGATACCTCATCAGTTCAACTTCGCCGTTTCGCTCAGAGGATCTGGCCGACCTTCGAACCGATGCCGCAGCCGTCTTGCGGCGGCGGGTTCCCGAATATGCGGAAACCTATCAGCGGCTCGGATGGCGAATGTTCGCCGAGATCGACCGCGTCTATGTCAACGACAGCGCGAGAGCTGATCTCGGTTGGCAGCCGCGATACGACTTCCGACACATTGTCGAGCAGTTGAGCCGGGGCGAGGCGCCGGGCAGCGCCCTGGCGCGGGCCATCGGATCGAAGGGCTATCATGCGGAGACCTTTGCCGACGGTCCGTATCCGGTCGATTGACGAGCTCAGGGGTGGCGAAAGAAATCGACCAACAGCGGATTGACGACGTCGAACAGTTCGTAGGTCAGGCCGTGATCGCCCTCCGCAACGATCTCGATCAGCGCCTGAGGGGCGACGCGCCGCAACCGCTCGGCACTGTCTCCGCCGATGACCGAATCTCTGCCGCCGAACACCGCCATCATTGGCACTCCGGTCGCCGCGGCCTTCTCGAAGACCGCATCGCGGTCGCGCATCGGGAGGTGTCGCCAGGACGACAGAATCGCCGGCAGGTAGCCGCGGTAACGCATCTGCTGCCTGACGTCCCCGTGCATGCGCCGCTCGGGGGGCAGTGACGCGTCGTCATATTGCGGGTCGCCTGAAAGCAACGCTCGTCCGCGCAAACGCCAAAACCAGTCGCCGACGAACGGTATTCCGACCAATTTCGAAGCCAGGCCTTCGCTGAACAGATTGAGTGCAAGACCGGCGGGCGTCATCAGAAACAGACCGGCCACCCGCTCTGGATAGCGCGCCGTGAACTCGGCCGCGATGACACCACCCATGGAGTAACCGACCAGACCGACGGGCTTGCGCAGATCGAGTGCGTTGAAAAGGTCCAGCAATTCGCCGTCGTAGAATTCCGGATCGTAGGCGGCTTTCGGTCTGTCGGACCAGCCGCGTCCGAAATGGTCGAAGCGGATGACCCGGAAGCCGGCCTCGGCCAGTCCCGCCGCGTTCTGTTCGAACACGAAAAGCGGTGCGCTGAATCCGTGAACGAGCACCACGACGGGCCCGTCCTCCGGGCCCTCGACGCAGAAGTGGATTGTTCCTTGCGGCAATTCAACCGTCTGTCCCGGCGCGTGTTTGCGCCGCTCAGCGGCGGTTAGCGGTTTCTCGTTGACCCATCCCCACAGAAAAGGAGCCGCAGACACGACTGCTGCAACGACAATGAGTGTGATGAACCAGTCCATGGCGCCGCTCTCCACCGGGTCTCGGCGACCTTAGGCACAGGGTCTGCGCTCGGCAAGTTCGATATCGGATTGCGTGTGGCAGAAAATTATCCGCGCCCTCTTTCGCTGCCCCGCTACTTCTGCCATGGCAGGATTGAACAAGTAGTGAGCCGACAGATGACCACAGTCGTACCATTTGTTTCGCGCAGCACGGCCGCGGATGCCGAACGCTGGCTCGACGCGCTTCGCAAGGCGATGCCGGAAACGGGCATTCAGTCCTTGCCATCGTTAACCTCGGAACAGCGTGCCGAAGCGCGGGTTGCCATCGTTGCCGATCCCGACCCGAACGATCTGCTGCAATTGCCTCAACTGCGCTGGATCCACAGCCTGTGGGCAGGGGTCGAGCGCCTCGTGAGCGAAATGCCGGACGATAGCGATGTCGCTATCGTCCGTTTGGAGGATCCGCAGATGGCGAAGACCATGGCGGAGGCTGTGCTGGCCTGGTCGCTCTACCTGCACCGCGACATGCCGCGGTATCGCCGCCAGCAGGAAGAGCGGGTCTGGCGCGAGCACGATCTTCCCCTGCCGAGCGAACGGACGATCGGAATACTCGGGCTCGGTCAACTCGGCCAGGCAGCGGCGAGGGTGCTGAGCGAGCAGGGTTTTGATGTGTGCGGCTGGAACCGATCCGGCACAGAGGTTGCCGGGGTGACCACCCATGGCGGCAAGGAAGGGCTGCAGGATGTGCTTGCCGCATCCCATATTGTGGTCGTCCTGATGCCGCTGACGCCGGAGACGCGCGGTCTGCTGGACAGCAGTGCCTTCTCCGCAATGCGCGAGGGGGCATCACTGATCAATTTTGCCCGAGGTCCGATCGTCCACGACGACGCGTTGCTTGCAGCCCTCGACAGCGGACATCTCGACCACGCTGTGCTCGACGTGTTCGCCAGCGAGCCGCTGCCTGCGGACAGTCGCTACTGGTCGCACCCGTCGGTCACCGTCCTGCCTCATATTTCGGCGCCGACAAACCGAACGACGGCCTCGCGGATCGTCGCGGACAATCTGCGCGGTTACTTCGCCACCGGCGAAATCCCGCCGGCGGTCGATCGCGACAAGGGCTACTGATCAGCTGTTTTCCGACAGGCAGTCGCGCATGTTGCTGGCGATGGTCTTCATCAGTGTGAAATAGAGCTCCGGTCCCTTTTCGATATCGGCGCCGAGCGGATCGAGAACGGCGGCGTTCGCGTCCGTCTGCTCTGTCACGACCGTCACCAGGCCGGGGCTGAATTGCGGTTCCGAAAAGACGCAGCGTACTTCAAGCTCCTGGACTTTGTCGCGGATGGCAGCGATCCTCTCGGCACCGGGCGCGACCTCCGGACTGACGGTTACCGAGCCGGCAGCCTGAACGCCGAAGCGGTTTTCGAAATACTGATAAGCGTCGTGAAAAACGATGAAGGACTTGTCCTTGACCGGCTCGATCAGTTTGTCGATGTCGGCTTGAAGTGCGTCGATGCGGGCGGTGACCTTGGCTGCGTTGTCGGTGTACTTCGAAGCGTTATCGGGATCGGCCTTGGTCAGTGCTTCGGTGACTTCGGCGATGACCACACGGGCGTTTTGCGGATCAAGCCAGAAATGCGCGTCGAACGAACCCTCGCCATGGCCGTCATGGTGGTCGTGCCCCGCATGGTCCTCGTGTTTTTCATCGTGCTCAGCATGCTTTTCATGCTCTTCATCATGCTCGGCATGTTCCGCATGGTCCCCATGTTTCTCATCATGTTCGGCATGATCCGCGTGGTCGTCATGCTTCTCATCGTGCTCGGCATGTTCCGCATGATCCTCATGCTTCTCGTCGTGGTCAGCATGCTCGGCATGGTCGTCATGCTTTTCTTCGTGTTCGCCGTGTTCTGCATGCTCATCGTGATCGTCATGGGCATGCGCGTCGAATGTCGCGCCTTCGCGAACGGGAAGCTTGATCAAATCGTGAGCGTCCCCAAGTTCGAGGACCGTCGCGCCCGCTCCGATATTCTCGACCGGCTTTGCCAGGAAGGCTTCGAGTTGCGGGCCAACCCAGATGATCAGATCCGCCTCTTCCAGGTTCCGGGCCGTCGACGGGCGGAGGCTATGGGTATGCGGGGAGGCGGCGCCGTCGACGATGACTCCGGGCGTTGCGACGCCCTCCATCACGGCTGAGACGAGGGAGTGAAGCGGTTTGATCGACACCACGACATTGGGTTCGGCAAGGGCGGTCGACCCGGCCAGGAAAACCGTGGCCGCTGCAAGCGACGTCGATCGATGGAAGAACATGGCAACACTCCGATAAGGCGATGTAATAACGTTACGCGGTGGCGTAATGCTATAACGTACGGCCTTGGGTGCCGCAAGTGGCAGGCTCGGCAACTCGCGCAAAAAAGCCGCCAAGCGAGAGCGGCGGCTTTTCAGGTTCCCCCCGGGTCGAGCTCGGTGTGAAACGCGCTATTTCTTGATGACGCGGAATTCCTCGTGACAGGCCTTGCAATTCTGAGCCGCTGCTCCGAACGCAGCCTTGAAACTGGCTTCGTCTGTGATGTTGACTGAAGTATCCGTGATGAACTTCGCCACGGCGGCATTGAAGCCGTTCGGGTTCTCCCAGATGGACTTCGCGGCTTCCGTTTCGTTGCCGGTTTCGGAGCCGGGCGGGAACATGTAACCCATACCCAGTGCCGCATTGTTCCAGGTCCTGAAGATCATCTGGCCCGCTGCCAGATCAAAGGGGGCCTCGCCCTTCAGATACTTGGCGCCGGCGCCGGCTGCTGCACCGACATTCTTCATCAAGGCCTGCCGGTCGATGGTCGGATCGTCAGCCACCGCCGTGCCGGCGAGGCATGCGGAAAGAAAGACACCCAATACGACTGCACGTTTCATATTGTACTCCTCAAGGTCCGTTCGGTTTGATCGAATCGCGAGATGGATCCGCAGATTGGATTCGTGCCTACTCGGCAAGCCGCAGGCTCTGTGCTGCACGACCGCACCGACCTTACTGCCGGTTTCATGTCGGGACAATGCACCTTGGAGAGCTTATAAAATGCAAAAAAGCTCGACAACATAGATAATTGCATATTCAATCTGCAAATATGCAAAACATCGACTGGGACATATTTCGTTTCGTCGTTGCCGTAGCCGACAAGGGATCGGCGGTGTCAGCCGCCGAGAGCCTCGGGGTGAATGCCAGCACGGTGCTGCGCAAGATCACCAGGTTCGAGGAAGAAAACGGCATTCGCCTGTTTGAACGGCGACAGACCGGTTACTCGCCGACGGTCGAATGCGCCGCCGTGGTGGAGGCCGCACGTCAGATCGAACAAAGCGTCGCCGGGATCAGCCGGGACATCCTCGGCCGCGACTTGCGGCTCGAGGGCCGCGTGACCGTGACGACGACCGATTCCCTGCTGAATTCCGTTCTTGCCCGGCACATCGCGACGTTCTCGACCCGCCACCCGCGCATCCATATCGAAGTCTCGGTGACCAACACCCGGCTCAATCTGACTCGGCACGACGCCGACGTCGCCATTCGCGCCACCCGAAGGCCGCCCGACGCGCTGGTCGGCCAGCGGGTTGCGGACCTCGCCTTCGGGATTTACGCCACGGTCGAGATTGCCAAAGGACTGCCGGCCAACGCCCGCAGCGGCGACTTCAAGAATCTGAGCTGGGTGGGGATCGGCGACGCGCTTGCCGGGTCACCCGTCGGCCTGTGGCTTGAGGAACACGTGGCGCCTTCGGCGATCGTGATGACCGCCGACACATTTGTTGCGGTCCGCGACTGTGCGGCGTCCGGCGCCGGGCTCGCGGTGATGCCCTGCTGCCTCGGCGACCAGTCGCCAGGGCTGGTGCGCGTCAGCGGACCGATCGCGGAAATGCAGACAGGCCTGTGGATCCTCACCCATCCGGATGTCCGCAGCGCGTCGCGTGTCAAAGCTTTCAACGAACACATGACCCGGGCGCTCAGGGCCGAAACGGAGCTGCTGGAAGGCACGCGCCCATGAGCGATTACCGCGATTTCGTCGCGGCTCTGCCGATCGAACAAAGGCGGCGATTGACCGAAAAATCGAATCGGGCCGGGCTGCTGACGTTGGCCGTTCACGTCACTGCCATCGGCATAGTCGGTTGGGGCATCCTGATCGGTGGATTTTTGACACCGCTGCTGGTGGTGCTTCAGGGAATCCTGCTGATCTTTCTCTTCACGGCGCTGCACGAGTGCATTCACCGGACGGCCTTTCGGTCACGGTGGATCAACGATTGGGTCGCCAGGATCTGCGGCTTCGTGCTGTTCCTGCCCACCGAGTGGTTTCGACTGTTTCATTTTGCCCATCATCGTCACACTCAGGATCCAGACAAGGATCCGGAGCTGGCGCATCCGAAACCGCTGACGCTGCGGCAGTACATTTGGCATATCAGCGGCCTGCCGGTTTGGCGGCAGCAAATCGCGACCTTGTTTCGAAATGCCGCCCGGCGCTGCAACGACGATTTCGTGCCGCCGTCGGCGCGCTCGAAACTGGCGCGGGAGGCGAGGCTGATGCTGGCGGGTTATGGCTGTCTGGTCGTCGCGTCAGCGATTGCCGGCAGCGGCGTTTTGCTTTTGGTCTGGATTCTGCCGCTGCTGTTCGGGCAGCCATTTCTGCGGCTCTATCTGCTGGCGGAACATGGCCGCTGTCCCTTCGTCGCCGACATGTTCGAAAACAGCCGAACCACTTTCACCAACGCCGCGATGCGCCGGCTTGCCTGGAACATGCCCTATCACGCCGAACATCACGCTCTTCCTGCGGCGCCGTTCCACCGCCTGCCCGATCTCCACCAAATGGTGCGTGACGAGTTGCGGGTGACGGAAAACGGCTATCTTCGATTTCACCGGGACTACATCTCCCACCTCGACGGGTAGGGGCCGTCAGCCCATCAGGATAAGCCCGGTGCCCGCCAGCGCCAGAGATGCGCCGAGCCAGGCCGGCAGGAGAGGGCGTTCGCCGGTGATCGCCCAGATCATCGGCAGCAGCATGACCGGTGCCGCGGAACTCAGGACGACGGCGACCCCGGCGTCGAGCGCCCTCAGGGCATATAGTTGCAGGCTTACCGCGATGATGAATCCGAGAACTGCCGGCATCAATGTATGCAGCAACAGTCCTGGTGTGGCGCTGACCTGAGGCGCGAAGGCCGCCGCCGGCCAAAGCGCCACGAGCGAAATGGTCAGGCTCCCCCCGAGCGTGCGAAGCGCGTTCAGAGCCAGCGGATCGGTCCCGTCGAGCAAGGCCGGCTTCAGCAACACGAGCCCGATGGCGTTCGACGCTGCCGCGATCAATCCCAGCGCGATCAACGCCCAAAGCGAGCCTCTGATGGTTTCGAACCTGTGGTTCGACGATCCGCCGAAAACGATCGCTAGGATCATGCCGCAAAAGGCAACCACCGCACCGAACAGTTTTGCGCCGGAGAGGGTCTCGCCAAGCAGGGCATATCCGACGACCGCGGCGATAGGCGCGTTCATCGCCATCAGCAACTGCGTGCGTCGCGGTCCGCCGCGCCGCATGCAGGCAAACATCGCGACATTGGCGACGGCGACGCCGATGACCGACGCAAACACGTATGACGGCCAGTGGCTCCAGTCGACGCTTTGCCAAGTGCCGCGAAGCGTGACGATCGCCATCAACAGGACCGACGCAGCAATCAACTGAACGCGAGCCATTTCGAACGGTCCAAGCAGGCTGGCGGGCCGATGGGCCACGAGGGCCCCGACCGCCCAACTCAGTGAAGCGCCCAGTGCGGCGGCTACTGCGATCACAGGCATCTGATTCTCCAGGGTTCACCCTGCGCAAAAACGACGAAGCGGGAAAGCCACACCAAGCGGTGAAGATGTATCGGGTTTCAGGACAGGAACGGGAATGCTACGAATGCAGTAGCATATCTAGCACGCCGATTGCCGGGACGCTACAAAAAAAGTAGCAAGGAGTTTTTCGATGACCAAGACACCGCGACCGGGCACACCGGTGCGAGGCTCCCGATCCGGCGTACCGGTGATGGCGCTGTTCGACTTGCTGGGGCGCAGCTGGGCGCTGGGCATTCTGTGGATACTGCATGACCAGGGCCCATGCACCTTTCGAGAACTGCGGCAGCACTGCGAGATGATGTCACCGACGGTCCTCAACACGCGTTTGAGGGAACTGCGCGAATCCGAGCTGATCGATCACGGTGCGGACGGCTATCGGGTCACCGCACTGGGTGCGGAGCTATACCAGCATCTGGCACCGATGAAACAATGGGCTGTTCGCTGGGCGCGCCATCTTCACACGAGCGATTGAGCGGAATGTTGGAAACGATCAAACGGCGCCGCCCATGACCACCAGGTGGACCGACACCACATGCTCCGCGGCAAAGTGCAGTTCTTTTTCGGGATTGTATTGCGACAGGACCAGCACCTGGGAGTTCCAGCGAACAAACCGCTTGACGTAAGCAAGCTTCGGTCCGTGTTCTTCCGCCTGGATCTGCGCGACAACAAAGTCGCCGCGGCGCACGCGTTTGACCGGATTGACGAAGACGATCTCTCCGTCGAAATAACGCGGCTCCATGGACTCGCCCGCAACATAGACCGCATAGGCCCCCGCTACAGACGACAGGCTCGGCGGTGCGAACACATCCTCAAGCCTGTCGCCATTCATTACGAACTCACCATCCATGCCGCCGACGGCCTGCCCATAGACCGGAATCTTTGCAATCGGATCGGGCAGCGCATCGCCGAGGCGCGCATTGGCGGGCGACCCTGTGTCGCTCCTATCCAGCGCCGCGCTATTTGATTGCAAAGTTATTCCGTTTGCAACCGAAACGTCGATCTCGCCGCTGCTGGTTGCCACCGGGTCCATCGGCAATTCGGCCACCTCCGCGACGGGGAGGGGAACTGCTTCCTCTCCGAACATGAGCTGCGACGCGGCAATGCCAAGATGCGGTGCTAGGCGCTCCGCCCACTCCTTGCTGAGTTGTCGTTCGCCGGCCTCCAGCCGGCGGATCTGCGGTTGCGAGGTCGCCGCCAGCCTGGCCAGTTGCGCCTGGGTCAGTCCGCGCGCCTCACGCAAATTCCTGATCATGCTCATGGCGACTCGTCTCCCGGCGAAATCCCGATTTGGTATTTTATAGTCCAATACGGTATAGATCCGATTGACATTTTATACCAAAGTGACATACTTGGCAAATCCACACATACATGCGTGAAAAGCAGGGACGCCAACCATGCCAAACGCCTCAGCGACCACCGGAAATCAGGGCAAGAACAGTGGTGGTGGCGGAGACGGGGATCAGGGAGAGCAAGCTGGATCCGCCGTCATATTTTGTTTTTGCAGAGAGAACAAAAAGGGAACAAAAAGTTATAATACAAGTGATTCGCCGAGGGGAGATTTGATGGCACGGCAACTGGGAATTGAGCGCGTATGGCGCCAGGTGGTGGATTTCGGCGATCCGAAGTCCAGCGGCATCGGCGATTCATGGGGCTACAAGCGCGTTTCGGTTCCGCGTGTCTCGATCATCGACGGCGATTGCCGCTGCCGGAACGAACCGGTGGGTGGACGGATGCCGTCCTGGAATTCGTGCAAGGACTGATTTTCGGCAGGAGTTTTCATGTCCCGACATCAAGAGAAAGACTCGATCGTCATTGATTTCGCTGAACGGAAGGGCCGGATGGACCGGCGCCTTGCCGTATCCCGCGAGGCCCAGGCCCAGCTGCTCGAGCTCTACGCCGGAGGCGCGGAGACCCGGAGCCTGGCAGAGCGGTTCGGCGTTCAGGAGAACTACATTCGCAAGCTCGCCAGCCGCAATGGCGTTCGCAAGGGCCAAAGCGCCCATGTTCCGGCGTTGCGGCCCAAGACCCGAGCGGCGCCGCTGCGCAACCAGCATGTCGAGGCGTACAAGCGCGCCCGCCGCGGATTCCATCTGCCGAGCCATATGGAATCCGCCTACACCCAGTTGCTGATCAGCGGACTGAGCTGTCGCGCCGCCGCCCTGCAACTCGGGCTATTGTCGGGCGAACAGGCGGCGGGCCGCTGACCGCCAAGGTCAATGGCGCGTCGCCAGGTTGTTCTCCAACAGCGTTTTCCAGGAGGAGTGTTCTCCAGGGTCGCCCTCGTGCAGGAATGCAGTCCATTTGACCGGCAGATCGCCCTGCGGCGGATCTGCCGGGTCGTACCAGCAACCATGATCGCGAAGATCGGCGAGAAACGACGCCTGGCTGATGACGCAGCCGGAGAAATCGCAATAGATGAAGCCGTTGATGAACGGCCGTTCCGGATTGTATTTCATGATGCGGCAGCGCGTCAGCACGCAGGATGAACCGAAGGCGTCGTCGGTGATCGTGCAGTCGACCAGTTTGACAGCGCTGCACCAGGCCGCGTTTCGATTTCCGGGGCCGGCATGAATGATCTGTCCCTCGATGCGCCCGCCGAGATAGCGACAGAGCTTGACGCCGCCGACGAGGCGCCAGCGCGGTTCGGGGGCGCCCGCAGCAGCGGTTTCGCCGTCCGCGGTCTTGTCTTCCATGGCGGCAAACGTCAGCGTTCGCTCGCAGCTTCGGCCGATGAGGCCGGCCTTGCTCAACGCCTCCGCAGTGGCCGCGCATTCGGCGCCGTCATGACTGTGGCGAAAACGGTCCTGCATGTGATCGGCAAGGTGTTCCATGGCGGTGACGGCAATGTCCGGATCATTGCCCAGGGCCACGGCTTCGAGCGCGGCGATGCCGACCAGGCGCTTCGGTTCGTCGGATGCCGACAGCAGTTTGATGCCGCTGGCAAGCAGGCTCTTCGCGTCGGGCCGGTCGGCGCCACGGATCCGTTCGATCAATTGCTGGGGGCTGGAGCGGGACGGGCGAGGGGTCGGCGAGGCGGCGGTCATCGCCAATGGCTCGGTGCTTGCCGGTGTCAAGGTGCGGTTTGCCGACATCGCACGCAGCGAGAGGATTGCCGCCAGAAGGGCAAAGGACATGGCCACGATGTCGATCATGGCAAATTCCGATGGACCGGCGGCCGGCAGGCTGTTCATCACGGCTTCGAGCGATGGAACACCGGCTTGCTGGGCATGGGCGGCCGGTTGAGCGAGGGTTGCCAGAGCCGCCAGCGCAACACCGCGATAGCCCAGCTTCAGCGCCCTTTTGGTTCGAAAATCCGGCATTCCCATCATGCACCCCTGAACACGGATCGAATTGTTGTCCGAAGCCTTCCTGTCTGACGGAAGATTGCGCAGGAACGGCGGCGCCCGGCTTCAACTTTTGTGACACCCTTTGACTGACGATCGGTCGGGGCTGCGAACGGCACGCCCGCCAACCAAACGAACAGGAGCCTCGATGACAACAGGAAATGCGACAGCGACCAGCACAGCGCCGGATCGGAAAAGTGCGCCGCCGCAAGGACGCGCCCACCGCTGCGACATCCATCGCGTGGCGCGGCAATGCGGCGTGAAGCTGTTCGACGGCGGACGCGTCTACAAGTCGGTGCGCGGTGCTGGGGAGTGCTTTTCGCCGGCAACCCTTCGCCGCATAGGGCGCGCTCACGGAGAAGGGCACCTGGCGCTGGTGCTGCGTCTCATTGTCGAGACCGAGGGCAATGCCAAAGAGCTCTTTGCCGAAACCCTGTGGGCCGTGTCGGAACTCATCTGCAATCGACCTGACCTGCTTGATCGCGGCACAGCGCTGTTCGACGCGTTCGACGGCATCGATCTCGCTGGCCTGCGCCGGCAGGCCAAAACGATGCAGTGCGGGCTGCCGCCGGGGCATGTCATGCGCGTGCTACTGGCCATGCACTTTTCTCAGCCCACCTCGCGGCCTTGCTGAACACAATGGGCACGGGCGACGAGGTGGCGAGCCTCGTGACTTTTCCGGTCAGGTCTTTTCCACGGCGGTCGAGGCTGGCGATCTCTCGAGCAGGATGAAGCCGACGCCGAGAATGACAATGGCACCGCCCGCGGCGATCTGCGTGGTCAGGCGCTCGCCGAGAAAAACGACGCCGCCGAAGATGGAGAACACCGGCAACATCAGGAGAAACGGTGCGATCAGGCTGACCGGATGTTTGCGCACAAGCGAGTACCAAAGAAAGTAGCCGAGACCGGTCATGATGAGCCCCATATAGAAGATGGCGGACCACACCACCCAGTTGGCGCTCTCGATCGCCTGCCAGTGGTCGCCCTCGAATATCAGCGACATGACAAACAACTGCGGTGTCGCAAAGACCGCGACCCAGGCCGTGACGGTCAAACCGTCAATGCTTTTGAGGCTGCGGACCATGATCTGGCCGATCGCCCAGGCCAGCGCGCCGCCGACAACCATCAGTACCGATAGCCATGCGTTTCCGAGTTTCGGTTCTCCGGCAATCAGGGCGACGCCGACAAAGGCCATCGCAATGCCGACACATTTGCGCAGTCCCGGCTTTTCACCGAGAAACAAGGCGCCCAGCAGAACAAGGAAGGGCACTTCCAACTGGACGACCAGCACCGCGACCGAGGCGTCGATACCCTTCAGCCCGGTGAAGGTGAGGCTGTATTGGATGGCCGCCGATATGAAGGCGATCCAGAAGAGTATCTTCAACTGGTGCAGTGGCGGGCGAACGAACCACACCAGCGCCAGCGCGGTTACAAGGAACCGGAACGCCATGAGCAGGATCGGCGGAAAGTGGTCGA
Source organism: Rhizobiaceae bacterium (assembly GCA_963921345.3). GTDB lineage: Bacteria > Pseudomonadota > Alphaproteobacteria > Rhizobiales > Rhizobiaceae > Hoeflea_A. Next base: position 773,235 of record CAWUFE020000007.1, read on the forward strand.
TCGCCGCCTTGGCGAAGACGACACCCATGCCCCAGACCAGGGCCACGCAAAGCCCGCATAAGATGTCGGCAATCGACAGCCTGTTCATTGCCGATGGTCCCCGGATACGACAGCGAAGTCCGATCCTTAACGCAATCGCCCATCAGTGCATAGCCGCCGGTTGCACACCGGACTATTTTCCCTTCCAGACGGGATCGCGTTTTTCGGCAAATGCCTTGAACCCTTCCAGGAGATCCTCGGAGCCGTAAAGACGATCGACGGTCGGGAACACCCGGCCGGTGATCTTGTCGAGGGCATCCTGAAAGCGCATGGCCTCGGCTTCCCGCACCACCTCCTTGATGGCGGCAAAGACCAGCGGCGGGCCGCTCTCCAGCAGCCGGGCGAGGGACCAGGCCTCTTCCATCAGCGTGTCGGCGGAGTGGATCCTGTTGACCAGGCCCCAGCGATGCGCCTCTTCGGCATCCAGCCAGCGACCAGTGAACAGCATGTCCATGGCGATGTGGTAGGGAATGCGCTTCGGCAGCTTGATCGACGCCGCGTCTGCGACGGTGCCGGAGCGGATTTCCGGCAAGGCGAAGGTCGCATGGTCGGCAGCGAGGATCATGTCGCAGGAGAGCGCCAGTTCGAGCCCGCCACCGCAGCAGATGCCGTTGATCGCGGCGATCACCGGCTTGTTGAGGCCGGGCAGTTCCTGCAATCCGCCAAAGCCGCCGACACCGTAGTCGCCATCGACCTCGTCGCCATCCGCCGCCGCCTTCAGGTCCCAGCCCGGACAGAAGAATTTTTCACCAGCTGCGGTCAGGAGCGCGACGCGCAGATCGGGGTCGTCACGGAATTCGGCAAACACGTCGCCCATGGTCCGGCTGGTGGCCAGGTCGATCGCATTCGCCTTGGGTCGGTCGAGCGTCACCTCCAGAATGCCGCCCTCGCGCCGTGTCCTGATCGGTTCATCGGTCATCATCTGCCTCCCTGACAATAAGAGCATCCGCAGCAACGGCCCGCCTGGCACAGCACAGCAGCGGATTGATTTCGACTTCCTGCAGCCCTTCCGCCTCGGTCAGGACGTAGTCCTGCACTGCCAGGACCGCATCGACAACGGCGGCGCGATCGGCTGTTGGCTTGCCGCGGAACCCAGCGAGCATCGGAGCGATACGCAAATGCTCGAGAGCCCGTTCGACGCCAACCCGATCGACGGGCAGCAGAAGCGACTGGCAATCCGCCATCAGCTCCGTCAACACCCCGCCGGCGGCCAGGGTAATCACGAAACCGTGCGCCTCATCCCGGACGACGCCGACGAGCAGTTCGACAATGCCATCGTCGATCATCTCCTCGATCAGAAACGTCTCGGCCGGCATGGCGAGTGCGGCGTCGCGCACCTCGTCGACCGAGTTCAGGCCGAGGGCCACGGCACCGTTTTCGGATTTGTGCGCAAAGCCGCATCCCTTGAGCACCACGGGGAAGCCGATCTCGCCCGCCGCTTCAGCGGCGCGGTCGGCGGAAGCGGCGGTCTTGGCAATCGGCACGGTCACACCGTGGCGCGCCAGCAGCGATTTAGCGGTGGCTTCGTCCAACGCCTTGGGCTCCCGCGGTACCCGGTCCATCAGGATTGGGACGCCCGGCTCATACCGCCTGCACCTCGCGGCGGCTGCGATGGCAGCACAGGCATCGTCCACGCCGCAGAGCGGCGTTATTCCGTTTTCCAGCAGGTGCGTTGCCACGGTCTCGGGCAGATTTTCCGGCAGGGTGGACACGACGGCGAGATTTCCGTCGGACTGGCGTTGTGCATCCACGCACGCCTGAAGCGTCGGGTTCCAGGCCTCGGTCGCACAGCGGTCGCCGCGTGGAAAGTCGAGAATGACCAGCGACAGGTCGACCGGTGACTGCATCACCGTGGCAAAGGTCTCCTCTGTTGCCGTTCCGTTTCCCCAGATCTGCGTGTGGTAATCCAGCGGGTTGGCCGGCGTCACCAACGGCCCGAGCAGTGTCTGCAGCCGGTCCTGCTGCTTTTGAGACAACGGTGGGAAGGACAGGCCGTGTCGCTCGGCGGTATCGGCCACCAGACCCGCTTCGCCACCGGAGCAGCTCATGGACGCGATGCGCGACCCGGAAAGCGGGCCGACGGCATGAAGCAATTTCAGCGTCTCCAGAAATTGCGGGAGCGTATCGACCCGGGCAAATCCCAGCCGCTGAAACAGCGCGTCGGCACCGGCCTCGCTGCCGGCAAGGGCCGCCGTATGGGTGAGCGCCGCCGCCCGACCGGCCGCTGAAGCGCCAATTTTCAGGGCAACAACGGGTTTTCCCAGCGCGCCTGCAGCAGCAGCCAGTTGCTCAAAAGCACGCAGGTCGTCGACGCCCTCGATATGGAGGCCGAGCGCGGTGACCCTGTCGTCGTGAAGCAGCGCGGCACCGGTTTCAGCGAGCCCGATTTGCGCCTGATTGCCGATGGTGACCATGTAGGCAAGGGGCAGACCGCGCCGCTGCATGGTCATGTTGATGGCGACGTTGGAGGATTGCGAGACGACGGCGACGCCGCGGTCGACAACCGCACCACCATGCTGGTCCGGCCACAGAAGAACGCGGTCGAGATAGTTGACGAAGCCGTAGCAATTGGGGCCGAGAATCGGCATTCGTCCGGCCGCTCGCAGCAGGCCGGCCTGCAGGTCCACCCCGTCTTCGCGTTCGCCAAATCCGCTGGCAAAGCAGACGGCTCCGCCGCCGCCAAGCGCCTGCAGTTCGGCCACGACCTCCACGGTCGCACGGCGGTTCACGCCCACGAATGTGGCGTCCGGGGCTTCCGGCAGGTCGGCAATGTTGGGGTAGGCAGCAACCCCGCCAACGGTTTCGCGGGTCGGATGGACCGGCCAGATGGGCCCGTCGAATCCGAACTTGACGTTCTGCTCGACAACAGCCTGGCACCATGTCCCGCCGCCGACGACGGCAACCGAGCGCGGCCGCAGCAGCCGGGCCAGCTTTTCGTCCATGGCGGATCAGGCTCCCAACGGACGCAGCAAGTCGCGTCCGATGATATGGCGCTGTATTTCCGACGTTCCGTCCCAGATGCGTTCGACACGCGCGTCGCGCCAGAAGCGCTCCAGCGGCAGATCGTTCATCAGGCCCATGCCGCCGAAGATCTGGATGGCGGCGTCCGTGACCCGTGCCAGCATCTCGGTCGCATAGACCTTGGCGCTGGCGATTTCGCGATTGGCCGGCAGCCCCTGGTCGAGTCGCCAGGCAGCCGAAAGGGTCAGCCAGTCGGCGGCGTCGATTTCGGTGATCATGTCGGCCAGCGGAAAGGCGATGCCCTGGAAACGGCCGATGGGCTGGCCGAACTGGCGTCGTTCTGCGGCGTAGTTCAGCGCCATATCGAAGGCCCGCCGGGCTCTGCCGACGGCCATGGCGGCGACGGTGAGGCGGGTGGCATAGAGCCATTCGTTCATGACCGCGAAACCGCCATCGACGTCGCCCAGCACCTGCCCCTGCGGCAGCCGGCAATTGTCGAACTCGAGGATCATGTTGAGGTAGCCACGATGGGAGACTGACCGGTAGCCCTCGCGGATGGTGAAACCCGGCGTTCCGCGATCGACCAGGAATGCGGTGATGCGCTTCTTGGGACCCTTTTCGGTCTGGTCCTCGCCCGTTGCCACAAAGACGATGACAAAGTCTGCGTGTTCGGCGCCCGAGATGAAGTGCTTGGTGCCGTTGACAACCCAATCCTGGCCGTCGCGGACCGCCGAACATTTCATTCCGCGAATATCGGATCCGGCATCCGGTTCGGTCATCGCCAGCGCGTCCATCCGTTCGCCCCGGACAGCGGGTTTCAGATAACGTTCGATCTGATCGCCGCGACAGGCCATGAGGATGTTCTGCGGACGGCCGAAGAAATGGGTCAGGGCCATGCTGCCGCGTCCCAGCTCGCGCTCGACCAGGGCGAAATCGAGATGCGACAGACCGGCGCCGCCGGCGCTTTCGGGAAAATTGCAGGCGTAGAAGCCCAGTTCAACGGTCTTCCGCTTGATCGCATCGGCGATCTCGGGTCGTACCTCTCCGGTCCGCTCGACCTCGTCCTCATGCGGATAGATTTCCTTTTCGACGAAGCTGCGCACAGTCGAGACGATCATTTCCTGTTCGTCGGACAACCCGAAATTCATGATGCCCTCCTCTGACCGGTGTGTCGGCCGACGACCTCGTGCCGCGGAAGGTCCACATGGTTCGCGGCAAGGGGGTCGAGTTTTTCACGGATTTGCGGAAGCGCCGGGCAGGCGCGTCCGGAACGACTGTCCACGTGCAGCATCATGTGTTCGGCCGTGGCGATGACCCGGTCGTCGGCGCCGCTGTGCAGGGTGTGGAACACGTGCAGGCGCTTTTCATCCGCGGCCAGGATCTGGGTCGTGGCATAGAGCCGTTCGCCGAGTTTGCATTCGCCATGATGCATGATGTGGGATTCGACGGTGTAGTAGCTGTAGCCGGAGGCCACGTAGTCCATGTCGAGCCCGATCAGGCGCAGCAGGGCGTCCGACGTGTCGGCGAAGACCTGCAGGTAGCGGAACTCCGTCATGTGACCGTTGTAGTCGATCCATGAAGGCAGCACCTGCAACTCCATCAGCCGCAGCAACCGGCCGTCGCCGGTTCCGAACGCATAGGCTTCGCCAAGTTTCGCCTGGTGGGCGTTGAGATGGGCGCCGGCAGCGCTGTCTCGGTCCTTGAGCGAACGCAGGAGTCCGACCAGATTGTTGTCGCGGTGGCGTTCCAGCTCGCGAACGGTCATCGATCCGGAATGGTCGTCCGACTGATCGGCGATCTTGTCGACCAGGGCATCGGTGAGTTCCGGAACGTCCGTCAGCCGGCTCCAGGGCCATTCGAGGCAGGGGCCGAACTGGGAAATGAAATGCCGCATGCCGGCTTCGCCGCCGGCGGCCCGATAGGTTTCAAACAGCCCCATCTGGGCCCAGCGCAGGCCGAAGCCGAGACGGATGGCATCGTCGATCTCCTGGGTCGTCGCAACATCTTCCTTGACCAGCCACAACGCCTCTCGCCAGACAGCCTCAAGCAGCCTGTCGGCGACATGGGCGTCGATTTCCTTGCGGATGTGCAGCGGCACCATGCCGAGGCCGGTCAGAAGGGCCTTGGCATGCTCGATCTGGTACTCGGTATTGCGTTCCGAAGGAACCAGCTCGACCAGCGGCAGCAGGTAGACCGGATTGAACGGATGGGCGACGAAGATCTCCTCCGGTCGCAGGCAGTTCTGTTGAAGCTGCGACGGTTTGAAGCCGGATGTCGAGGACCCGATGGGCGTGCCGGGCGTGCTGTGTTCCTGGACATCGCGGTAGAGGTTGTGCTTGAGGGCGAGGCGCTCGGGCACCGATTCCTGGATCCAATGGGCGCCGTCGACCGCCTCGGCAATGGACGAGCAAAAGCGCAACGACCCCTCCCTTGGTAAGGGAGCGTCGTAAAGCTGCGGCAGGGCATGCCGGGCGTTGCCCAGAACCTCGCCGATCTTGCGTTCGGCTTCGGGGTCCGGATCAAACAGATGCACATCCCAGCCGTTCAGCAGGAAACGGGCCGCCCAGCCGCCGCCGATGACGCCGCCACCGACAATCGCCGCAAGGCCGGTCATCGCGGTGCGCGCTTCTGCAGGGAGAGCCGTTCGCGGACGGCATCGGGTCCGATCACGGTCGCGCCCATGGCCTCGATGATGGTGACGGCGCGCGATACAAGTGCCTCGTTGGTCGCGAGCTCGCCCTTCGCGAGCCACAGATTGTCTTCCAGTCCGACCCGCACGTTGCCGCCTGCCAGCACCGCTGCCGCGACAAACGGCATTTCGTTGCGGCCGAGCGAGAAGGCCGACCAGTGCCAGTCTTCGGGCACATTGTTGACCATCGCCATGAAGGTGTTGAGATCGTCGGGCGCGCCCCAAGGTACGCCCATGCAAAGCTGGACCAGGGCCGGGCTCGCCAGTACGCCGTCGGCGACGAGCTTCTTGGCGAACCACAGATGGCCGGTGTCGAAGGCCTCGATTTCAGGTTTGACGCCGAGTTCGGTCATCATGCCGCCCATCGCCTCGAGCATGCCGGGCGTGTTGGTCATCACGTAGTCGGCCTCGGCGAAATTCATGGTGCCGCAGTCGAGCGTGCAGATTTCCGGCAGACAGCCGGCGACATGTTTGAGCCGTTCTTCGGCGCTCGCCATGTCGGTTCCGGTCTGCAGCGGCAGCGGCGAAGACGGATTTCCGAACATCATGTCGCCGCCCATGCCGGCGGTGAGGTTCAGCACCATGTCGATGTCCGCGTCACGGATGCGCTCCGTCACTTCCCGATAGAGTTCGGGCTTGCGCGACGGCTCGCCTGTTTCGGGATCGCGCACGTGGCAATGCACGATTGCGGCGCCTGCCCGTGCGGCGGCAATCGCGCTGTCGGCAATCTGTTTCGGACTGCGCGGGACATGCGGACTGCGATCCTGGGTGCTGCCCGATCCGGTGATGGCACAGGTGATGAACACCTCTTTGTTGATTTCGAGCGGCATTGAATGGCTCCCTTGCGTTTGATCGAAAAGCCTAAGCCGCTTGCACAGCACTATCATGCAGAATTAGTGTATGATCATGCAGAATTGGATCAAATCACGTGTGGGATGCCGGCGGTTCGACATTTTGCTGTTCGAGCGTTTTTCCAACCACTGTCTCGCCAACACCGTCGAGCCGCTGCGGGCCGCCAACGAGCTGGCGCCAGGCACCCTTTATGCCTGGCGTTACCTGACCCTCGACGGACAATCTGTCCGGTCTTCGAGCGGCCTGTCGGTCGAACCGGAGGCAGCTTTGCGCGACGGTCCTCATGGCGATTACCTGCTGGTCCTGCCGAGCTACGGATATCGACAACTGGCAACACCCGCCTGCCGTTCGGCGCTTCGCGCGGCTGCGCCGCGCTACAAGGCGTTGATCGGTCTCGACACGGGGAGCTGGCTGCTCGCCGAAGCGGGGCTTCTTTCAGGGCGGAAGGCGACCATCCACTGGCACGAACTGGACGGATTTGCCGAGCGGTTCCCGGACATCGAGGTCGAGCGCGAGCGGTTCGTCATCGATGGAGATCGCATCACCTGCGGCGGGGCGATGGCAACCTTCGATCTGGTGACCCGCCTCATAGCGGAGCACCACGGGGAAGCGCTTCGGCTGGAGGTGGATCACATGTTCATGCATGAGGGGACGGTCGGACACGCGCCCGGCACCTGGCCGACAGCAAAATCCGGAGCGGTGCAGCGAGCCGTCGGTCTAATGCGCGCCAATCTCGAGGATCCGCTTAAGGTCAGTGCCGTTGCGCGACGGACCGGTCGCACGCAACGCAGCCTGGAACACCTTTTTCGGCGCGAGCTCGGCGCTTCGCCGCGAACGGTCTATCGGCGCATCCGGCTGTTGGCGGCGCGCAAGCTCGTCGACGAAACGGCGTTGCCCGTGTCGGAGATCGCGGTGCGCTGCGGCTATGGCGATCCGAGCGCCATGACGAGGGCCTTCAAGGCAGAGTTCGGTGTCGCACCGCGTGCCGCGCGGACAGGGGACGTGCGATAGAGCCACAGGAAAGACGCAATTGCACCTATGCTCCGCCTCCCTGAAATCGAGGTCGAGTCATGCGTCGCCGGAAACTGAAAGCCTTTCTGTTTGCAATTCCAGCTCTTGCCGCAGCCCTATGGCTGAACAATTCGTCGCTTCTGGCCGCATAGGCTCCGGCCGGCAGCGCCAAGATCCTCTCCCATCGCGGGGTGCACCAGCAGTTCGATCGGGAAGGGCTGGACGCCGACACCTGTACGGCCAGCCGAATGCTGCCGGGCGATCATGACCTGATCGAAAACACCATCCCGTCGATGGCGGCCGCATTTGCCGCCGGAGCCGACGTGGTCGAGCTCGACGTTCACCTGACGCCGGACGGGGAATTCGCCGTGTTTCACGACTGGACCCTCGACTGCCGGACCAACGGCAGCGGTGTCACCGAAGCGGTCGATATGGCCGTGCTCAAAACCCTCGATGTCGGTTATGGCTACACGGCCGACGACGGCCGGACTTTTCCGCTACGTGGCACGGCGGTCGGCGCCATGCCGACTCTGAAGGAGGTCTTTGCCGCATTTCCGGATCGCAAGTTCCTGGTGAACTTCAAAAGCCGCCGGGTCGAGGAAGGGGAGGTCTTGGCATCGATGCTTGCGGACAATCCGCAATGGAGCGCCAGCGTCTTCGGCGTCTATGGCGCCGTGGAACCGGTCGACGCCGCACGCGACGGGTTGCCCGGACTGGCGGGATACGACCGAAAGTCCGTCCTCGGATGCCTGTTGCGCTACGAGGCCGTCGGCTGGTCTGGCTTTGTGCCGAAGGCCTGCCGCCATTCAATCATCGTTGTGCCGATCAACTACGCCAGAGCGCTTTGGGGATGGCCCGATCGATTTCTCAGTCGAATGCGGCGGGCAGACACGGCGGTCATCCTTACCGGACCGTATAAAGGCGGCGGCTTCACGACGGGTATCGACGCGGAGGCGGTGCTGAATTCCGTTCCGGCTCACTTTGACGGTTACGTCTGGACGAACCGGGTGGAGAGCATCGGGCCGCTGATCAGGCCGGAAAAGAAGGCCGCTCAGGCGAATTCCGCCGCAACCCGGTAGAGGCCGGCATGGCGCTGGGCGAGCGCCTCGATGTCTTTCGAGTAACCGCCGCCGACCACACAGGCGACCGGAACGTCATGATCGCGGGCGGTGCCGATGACCCGTCTTTCGCGTTCGCGCAAACCCTCGTCCGACAGGTTCAGGCGGCCCAAATCGTCGTCTCGATGCGGATCGACGCCAGCATTGAAAAACACGATGTCCGGCCGATGCGAGGTCAACAGCCCGTCGAGGACGCCGCATAATGCCGCCAGATAATCGTCATCATCCGCACCGTCAGGCAGACCGATATCCAGATCCGAGGCAACCTTGCGGACGGGGTAGTTCTTTTCCGCGTGGATCGAGAAGGTGAAGATCGCCGGATCGTCGGCGAAAAGATCGGCAGTGCCGTCGCCCTGGTGCACATCGCAATCGACGATCAGTGCCCGCTCGATCTCGCCAGCGGCCTTCAGAGCCCGAACGGCCACTCCGACATCGTTGAAGACGCAGAAGCCGGCGCCCTGCCGACGCCTGGCATGGTGGCCGCCGCCGGCCGTATTGCAGGCCAGGCCCTCGGCGAGAGCCAGGCGCGCGGCCAGCAGTGTGCCCCCTGACGCGAATCGCGAGCGCAGCACGAGATGCTCGCGGATCGGAAAACCGATCTCCTTTTCGATCCTTGCGGGAACATCGCAGGCAAGCACCTGATCGACATAGGTCGGGTCGTGCGCCAGCGCGATGTCACCAGCGTCGATGGGTTCCGGTTGCTGAAAACCACGGGGGCCGGCCAGTTCCTCCGCCTCCAGGATCTCCGCGATGCGGCGGAACTTGCCCGCCGGAAATCGGCGGCTTTTGGCCGTGTCAATTCGGTAGCGGGGGTGATGCACGATTGCGAGCGCCATAGGCGCCATATAATGCATCGGCCCGCCGGGGCGAAAGTCCCAGCGCCTTACAGCGCGCCGGTGACTTCCTTCAGCGTCTTCGCAAGAGCCTGACGCAAGCGATCCTTCTTGCCGTCAAAACGGTGTGAGGGGACAGGTATCGAGATCGCATAGATAAGGCCGTTCGGGTCGCGAAACGCAGCGCCGATGGCCGAAATACCGTCCGTGTGCTCATTCAAGTCGTAGGCAACGCGGTCAACGCGGACCTCTTCGATTTCGCGGATGATATCGGACAGCGGACGGCGAGGCTCCGGCATCTCCTTCAATTCACGCGCCACCAGGGACGCGGCGGCATCGTCGCCGAGCATGGCGAGCGCGGCCTTGCCGTTGGCCGTGTTGGAGAGGGGAAACGCCTCGCCCACGGCCGATACGGTACGCAAGCGGTGAGTGCCGACAACCTGATCGACGAACACCATGTGATCCTGCCGATAGACCGCAAGGTCGACGGTCTCGCCGGTTTCCTTGGCAAGCCTCGAGAGCAACGGACGGATCATCTCGGCAATGTTGATCCTGCCGGCCTCCGCCAGGGATTGCAGCTCCGGTCCGAGCCGAAACCCGCCTTCGGCCGAAGAAGCCATCACAAACCGTTCCGCCTGCAGGGCGTTGACAATTCGCTGTACCGTAGAGCGGGGCAGCCCGACCCGGTCAGCGATCTGCCCAAGGCTCAGCCCCTTATGTTCGTTCTTCAGCGCGCGGAGAATATCGGCTGCTCTGGAGATGACCTGAACACCCTGATTTGATTGTGGTTTTTCAACAATTTCAACGTTCATTCTCTGGTTCCAGACTGGCCTTCAGGCTTTCTCGACACGCACGATGATGGCGATTTGCAATCCCTTGTACCACCGATTTCTTAGTCTTGCATGAAATCTGGTTGACCACAATACGGTGCATATGTATCATATAACAATACAGATAACAGGCATCGGGAGGACGATCCATGACGGTGACCATCCGCGGTATCGATTTTCAGGAAAACCTGAACAACGATATGGGGCTCGAGTTTTACAACCTGTCGCACCGTTACGGGTACCAATGCCCGAACTGGCCGTATTTCCGCGACGTGCGCATCGAGCGCATGCATTACATGGCCAAATCCGGCGTGCTGTCGCAGACCCTGACCACAACAATGCACGTCACCACTCATATCGACGCGCCGGCCCATGTGGTGCAGGGCACGCCGTTCATCGACGAGGTGCCGCTACCGCACTTCTTCGGTTCGGGAATCGTCGTTTCCGTGCCCAAGGACAAATGGGAGCAGATCACCGCCGACGATCTCGAAAGGGCGTGCGGTGACGCGATCCGCAAGAACGACGTGCTGATCATCAACACCGGCTGGCACAAGCGTTACGAAGACGGCGACTATTTTCCCTATTGTCCCGGCCTGGTGCCGTCGGCTGCCGAATGGATGCTTGAAAAGGGCGTCAAGGTGGTCGGTCACGACACCCAGGCCAACGACCATCCGCTGGCGACGGCCATCGGCCCGCAGCGCAACGGCCCGCTGCTGCCGCACCTGAAAGAGGAATATCTCGAGTGGTCCGGCGGCCGCGACTGGGAAGACGATTTCCCGGAGTGGGAGCCGGTGCACAACATCCTGTTCAAAAACGGCGTGCTGGGTATCGAGAATGTCGGCGGCGATCTCGACGCGGTGACCGGCAAGCGCTGCACCTTCGCTTTCTTCCCCTGGAACTGGGATCGCGGCGACGGCTGCATCATCCGCCTGGTGGCGATGATCGATCGCGGCCAGCAATATCGCATCGAGGCGGGCGAGGCGTTCTGATGCAGATCAAACGCTTTGCCGACGCGGAAGCCTACGAGGCGCCGAACCACCAGAACTGCACGTCGCTGCGGCTGGCCGGTTTTGCCCAAGACGGACCGGAGAACTTCTGGGTCGGCTGCTCGCATTTCCTGCCCGGCGGAGGGACGGGACCCGACGCATCGCCGCTCGAAAAGGTCTACGTCATCCTCTCCGGTGAACTGACCGTTCGCGCGGCCGGGAAGACGGAGACGGCCGGGCCGATGGATACCGTCTTCATCCCGGGCGGCGAGGAGCGCGAAATTCGCAACGACGGCAACGACGTGGTCACGATGATCGTGGCCATGCCCTATCCCCCGGGAGGTGCGCCATGACGGCCTTCGCCAATCCCTATTCTCTGTTCGACGTTACCGAAAAGGTGGCACTAGTTGCCGGCGCGTCAGGCGCCTTTGGTGCGGTCGCGGCCAAGACCTTCGCGGGCGCCGGGTGCAGGCTTGTGCTGGCGGCCGGCAATGCCGACGCGCTGAAGGAGGTTGCGGCCGAATGCGAAAGCCTGGGCGCACAAGTGGCGACCGTCAACATTCGTCCCGACAGCGAGGAGAACTGTCTGGCCCTGGTCGATGCGGCCGTTTCCGCCTTCGGGCGGCTCGACATCCTGCTGGCCGCGTCCGGCATGAACAAGGTCGCCAAGATCGACGACATGTCGCTGGAGGACTTCGCCGGCGTCATGGACGCCAACGTGGCACACAGCTGGATGCTGGCGCGCGCCGCGACGGCGCAGATGAAGACCCAGGGCGACGGCGGCAAGATCATCCTCATGTCCTCGGCACGCGGCCTGCTGGGCCATCCCAACGGGTACACGGCCTATTGCGCCTCGAAGGCGGCGATCGACGGAATCACCAAGGCGCTCGGCTGCGAACTTGGGCCGACGGGCATTACCGTCAACGCCATCGCACCCACGGTATTCCGATCGCCGTTGACCGCCTGGATGTTCGAGGAGTCCGACCAGGCGGCGGCCGTGCGGGAGGGTTTTCTGACGCGCGTGCCGAAGGGACGCCTGGGCGAGCCGGAAGACCTGGCCGGACCGCTGCTGTTCCTGGCGTCACATGCTTCGGACTTTTACACCGGACACATTCTCTATGCCGATGGCGGCTACACGGCAGGCTGAAACGATGCAGGCCAGGCGCAACATATCCGTGATCGGTGCAGGCCTTATGGGACACGGCATCGCGGTCGTTTTTGCCCGCGCCGGCCATGAGGTTGCCGTATACGATCCCGACGCATCGAGCCTGGAAACCTTGATGCAGCGCGCCGCGGCCAGCCTGTCGGCCATGGGCGTCGCCAAGGACGCCCATGCGGATGCGTTGGAACGCGTCACGATCGCGGAGAGCCTGGAAGCCTGCGTGGCGCAAGCCGATATCGTCACGGAAGCCGCGCCGGAAAATCTGGCGCTTAAGCAGCGGATCTTTGCCGATCTCGAAGCGGCTGCGCCGCCCCATTGCATCCTGGCATCGAACACCTCCGTTATCCCGATCACCCAGATCGTTCACCGGCTGGAGACCCGGGAGCGTGGGCTCGGCACCCACTGGTGGAACCCGCCGCACATGATCCCGCTGGTCGAGGTGATCCGCACGGAATGGACCGACGAGGCGGTCATTTCGGACATGATGGAAACACTCGCCGGCGCCGGCAAGACGCCGGTGCGGGTCGAGAAGGATGTTCCGGGCTTTATCGGCAACCGCCTGCAGCATGCGCTGTGGCGCGAGGCGATCAGCCTTGTGGAGCATGGCGTCTGTGATGCCGAGGCGGTCGATACCGTGATCAACAGCAGTTTCGGCCGGCGTCTCGCGGTGCTCGGGCCCCTGGCCAATGCCGATCTCGTCGGCACCGATCTGACCCTGGCGATCCACAACAACGTGCTGGCCGATCTCGAGCGCAGCCGCGAGCCGTCGCCCTATCTGCAAAAACTTGTCGAGAAGGGGGATCTCGGCATGAAGACCGGCAAGGGGTTCCACAGCTGGACCGAAGAAGAAGCCGACGCCCTGCGCGCCAGGGTGAACGAGCATCTGAGAAAGTTAGAGACCATTTTGACCTAGCCGCCAGCCTGCCGGAAGGGCTGGCCAAAACGGGAGGAAGACCATGGAAAAGAAGACAAAGGGCCTGACCCGCCGATCCGTGTTGAAAGGCGCGGCCGCGCTGACCGCGGCGCCGGCGATTTTGCACCATACGCGCGCCTACGCCCAGAACCCGGTCATCAAGGTCGGGCATGTCAGTCCGCGCACCGGGCCTCTGGCCGGCTTTGCCGAAGCCGACGACTTCGTGCTCGAGGGGATCCGTGCGGCCTTTGCCGGCGGGCTCGAGAACAACGGCAAGTCCTATTCGGTGGAGATCATCTCGAAGGACTCGCAGTCCAACCCAAACCGGGCCGCCGAGGTCGCCGCCGATCTCATCCTCGGCGATGAAGTCGACATCATCGTTGCCGCCTCGACGCCAGACACCACCAACCCGGTGGCCGACCAGGCGGAGGTCAACGAGGTGCCCTGCATCACCACCGACTGCCCATGGCAACCCTATTTCTTCGGCCGCAACGGCAATCCCGCGACCGGTTTCGAATACACCTACCATTTCTTCTGGGGGCTGGAGGACGTCATTGCCGCGTTCCTCGACCTGTGGGGTTCCAGCGGCGTGAAGAAGTCGGTCGGCGGGCTGTTTCCCAACGATGCCGACGGCAACGCCTGGGGCCATCCCGAACTCGGTTTCCCCAAGCCGCTGAAAGAGGCCGGCTATACGCTGGTCGATCCGGGCCGCTACCAACCGCTGACCGAGGATTTCTCGGCCCAGATTTCGGCCTTCAAGGACGCCGGCTGCGAGATCGTCACCGGCAACATGATCCCGCCGGACTTCGCCAATTTCTGGTCGCAGGCGGCCCAGCAGGGCTTCAATCCGAAGGTCGTGACCATCGGCAAGGCGCTGCTTTTCCCGTCGGTGATCGAGTCGCTCGGCGCCCGCGGCGACGGGCTGTCTTCGGAAATCTGGTGGTCGCCCAACCACCCGTTCTCTTCGAGCATTACCAGCCAGAGCGCCCGGCAGCTCGCCGAGGGCTACAGCGCCGCGACCAAGCGGCCGTGGACCCAGCCGATCGGCTTCAAGCACGCGCTGTTCGAGGTGACGGCCAATGTCATCCAGCGGGCCCATGATCTGGACGACAACCTGGCGATCGTCGAGGCCATTCGCACCACGGACCTGCCGACCATCGTCGGTCCGGTCAACTGGGGCGTCGGTCCGGTCAAGAACGTTACCAAGACCCCGCTGGTCGCCGGCCAGTGGCAGGGTGGCGAGGGCAATTTCGACCTGGTCATCACCGCCAACAAGACTGCGCCGGAAATCCCGGTGGGCGGCGAGCTGCTGCTGCTTTCGTGAGCCAGACCGGCTGAGAACGACAATCCCGGCGGCTGACGGGCCGCCGGGCATGCATCGATCCGAACTGGGGAACGCTTCGACCCGATGTCTCCGATCCTGGAACTGAAAGATCTGAGCAAGGCCTACGGTGCCGTCGTGGTAGCCGACAGTCTCAGCTACGCGCTGACGCAAGGCGAAGCGTTGGGAGTGATCGGGCCGAACGGCGCTGGAAAGACCTCCATGTTCAATCTGATCACCGGAACGGTCGCAGCCGGGGCAGGCGACGTTTTTTTCAAGGGCGAGCGCATCACCGGGCTGTCGGCGGCCGCCCGATGCCGGGCCGGTATTGCCCGGTCCTTCCAGGTGCCGCAGCCCTTCGGCGCCATGAGCGTGTTCGAAAACGTGCTGGTCGCGGCAACCCAGGGTGCTGGCGAGTCCGGCCACAGCGCCAATGACTGGTGCCTGGAAGTACTCGAAAGGACGGGCCTGATCGGTCGGGCCAATACGGCTGCCGGCGGCCTGACACTGCTGGAACGCAAGCGCCTCGAGCTGGCAAGGGCGCTGGGCGCCCGGCCGTCGCTGCTGCTGCTCGACGAAATCGCCGGCGGCCTGACGGAGCAGGAGTGCCGGTCGCTGATCCAGACCATCAATGACGTCCGGGCCTCCGGCGTCTCGATCATCTGGATCGAGCATGTCGTGCACGCCTTGCTGGCGGTGGTCGACCGGCTGATCGTCATCGATTTCGGCAAAAAGATCGCCGAGGGCGAGCCGCAGACGATCATGGCCAGCCGCGAGGTGCAGGAAATCTATCTGGGGATCGAAGCCGGTGCCTGACTCATTCCTCGAAATCCAGGGGCTCGAGAGCTTCTACGGCGACTTCCAGGCGCTCTACGGCATCGCCATGCAGATGCAGGAGGGCGAAGTGATCGCCGTCATCGGCGCCAATGGGGCCGGCAAGACGACGCTGATGCGCTCGATTACCGGGCTGCTGTCCAACGCGCCCGACATGGTGCGGTTCAAGGGTGAGCCGATCGGCCATCTTCGCGCCGATCAGATCGCCGAGCGCGGCATCGCCATGGTGCCGGAAGGACGCCAGCTCTTTCCGTCGCTGTCGGTCGAGGAGAATCTGATCATCGGCGGGCAGGCCGGCCGTCCCGGACCGTGGTCCCTCGGCAAGGTCTACGACCTGTTCCCGGTGCTGAAGGAGCGTCGGAACCAGGCGTCGACTTCGCTCTCCGGCGGCCAGCAGCAGATGGTGGCCATCGGCCGGGCGCTGATGGCCAATCCCGACCTGCTTCTGTTCGACGAGATCAGCCTGGGCCTGGCGCCGATCATCATCAAATCCATTTACGATGCGCTTCCCGGCATCATCGGCAGCGGCATGAGCGCCATGGTGGTCGAGCAGGATATCGTCCGGGCCGTCGAGGTATCGGACCGCGTCTATTGCCTGCAGGAAGGTCGCGTGTCGCTCGAGGGCCGCTCCGGCGAGGTCTCCCGCGACGCGATCAGCAAAGCCTATTTCGGGGTCGAATGATGGACTGGATCAACGCCATTCTCCAAGGAGTGCTGCTGGGCGGTCTCTACGCCCTGTTCGCCGCCGGCCTGTCGCTTATTTTCGGGGTGATGCGGCTGGTCAACATCGCCCATGGCGACCTGATCGTGCTGGCGGCGTTTCTCGGTTTGACCGTAACCACCACCCTCGGCATCAATCCGCTGCTGGCGATCCTCATCGTCGCGCCGGTGATGGGGCTGGTCGGCTACGTCCTGCAGCGCGCCGTCCTGAACCGCACGCTCGGCGACGACATCCTGCCGCCATTGCTGGTGACGTTCGGACTTTCCGTGATCATCCAGAACGGGCTCCTGGAGATCTACAGCGCCGACCCGCAGAAGATGAGCGCCGGTGTCGTCGAAACCGCCAGTCTCGGCCTGCCGGGCGGCCTCAGCGTCGGGGTTCTGCCGCTGCTGATGTTTCTTACGGCCGTGGCCGTTATCGGCGGGCTGCAGTGGATATTCTACCGGTCGGCCTGGGGCAGGGCGTTTCGCGCCACCTCCGACAATCAGGACATCGCGCAACTGATGGGACTGAACAAGAGCCATGTTTTCGGACTGGCCATGGCACTGTCGCTGGTCGTCGTTGCCGTCGCCGGGATCTTTCTCGGCATCCGCACCAGCTTCGATCCGGCCGCCGGGCCCGGCCGGCTGATCTTTGGCTTCGAGGCGGTGATCATCGGTGGGCTGGGCAACCTCTGGGGCACGCTTGCCGGCGGGATCATTCTCGGCGTCAGCCAGAACATCGGTGCACAGATCAATCCGGGCTGGCAACTTCTCGCCGGGCACATCGCCTTTCTGGTCATCCTGGCCATCCGGCCACGCGGCCTGTTTCCGAGGATCGACGGATGAGCGCGGCACAAACCCACAGCGTTGTTCGTTTCACTCCGGCGAGCCGGGCGGCTGCCGTCCTCGCCGTCGTTCTGCTCATCGGGCTGGTCGCCGCCCCCTGGTGGGCGGGCAGAGCCGATATGCGGCTGCTGAGCGAGCTTTTTCTCTACCTGGCGCTTGCCAGCCTGTGGAACCTGCTGGCCGGTTACGCGGGACTGGTGTCGGTCGGTCAGCAAGCCTTTGTCGGCTTCGGTGGCTACTGCCTGTTCGCGCTGACCATGTTCGCCGGTGCGCCGCCCTTGCTGGCGGTACCGCTGGTTGGCATCGGCGGCGCGCTGATCGCCATCCCGGTGGCGTTCCTCATCTTCAGGCTGCGCGGCGCCTATTTTGCCATCGGCACCTGGGTGATCGCCGAGGTCTTTCGCCTGGTCGCGGCCCAGGTATCGGCGCTCGGCGGCGGGTCGGGCACCAGCCTGCCGGTGACCGTGGTCAAATCGATCGCCGCGAGCCGGGCGATGCGTGAAGCGGCGACCTACTGGATGGCGCTCGGCATCGCCGTGCTCGTGATCGCCGTCGTGTGTGTCCTGTTGCGCTCGCGCCGCGGCCTGGCCCTGACGGCGATTCGCGACAACGAACTGGCCTCGCAGAGCCTCGGCATCGACATCTGGCGCGCCAAATTCGTGGTCTATGTCGTCACCGCGGCGCTGACGGCGTCGGTCGGGGCGCTGATCTTTCTGCAGAAACTGCGCATCTCGCCGGATGCTGCCTTCAGCGTCAACGACTGGACGGCCTTCGTCATCTTCATCGTGGTGATCGGCGGCATCGGCACAATCGAGGGGCCGATCATCGGCACCATCATCTTCTTCCTGCTGCGCGAGACGCTGGCCGACCTCGGTGCACTTTACCTGATGATCCTGGGTTTCGTGGCGATCGTCATCATGCTGCGGGCGCCGAAAGGGCTCTGGGGCACCGTTCGCGACCGCACCGGCCTCGACCTTTTCGCCCTGTCGCGCCGGGTCGTGGTGCATGGCCCGGCCGGAGCCGCCGAGACAACCAAGGAGGCCGAACGTGAGCCGCAAGCAACGTAAGACGATCATCACCTGCGCCATTACTGGCGCCATCCACACACCGACCATGTCCGACGCGCTTCCCTACCGTCCGGAAGACATCGCGGAGCAGTCGGTAGCCGCCGCGGAAGCCGGTGCCTCGGTGCTGCACCTGCACGCCCGCAATCCGGAAAACGGCTCGGTATCGATCGACCCGGAGCACTTCAAGCGCTTCCTGCCGGTCATCAAACAGGCCACAAATGCCGTCATCAACGTCTCGACTGGCGGCAGCCTGCTCAACACCATGGAAGAGCGCATCGCTCCGGCACGCTGGGCGTCACCGGAAATGTGCTCGCTCAACATGGGCTCCATGAACTTTTCTATGCACCCTCTGGCCGACAGATACCAGGACTGGAAGTTCGATTGGGAGGAAGCCTATCTGCGCAACTCAGACGGCTATATCTTCCGCAACACATTCGCCGATATCGCCTATGTGGCGGAACAGCTGGGTCAGGGCCATGGCGTCAAATTCGAACACGAATGTTACGATGTCGGCCATCTCTACAATCTGAAATTCTGCATGGACAGCGGTCTGTTCAAGCCGCCAGTGTTCATCCAGTTCATCTTCGGTATCCTCGGCGGTATCGGTCCCGATATCGACAATCTGGTGTTCATGAAACGCACGGCCGACCGGCTGTTCGGCGACGACTATCAGTGGTCGGTGCTGGGTGCCGGAGCGGCGCAGATGCCGTTCGCCACAACGGCTACGCAACTCGGCGGCAATATCCGCGTCGGCCTGGAGGACAGCCTGATGATCGGCCGCGGCAAGCTGGCCAGTTCCAATGCCGAACAGGTCAGCAAGATCCGCCGGATCGTCGAGGAACTGGGCTGCGAAGTCGCGGCGCCCGACGAGGCCCGGGAGATGCTGGACCTGAAGGGCGGCGACCGCGTCAATTTCTAGCTCGGCCTGTTTTCAACCATTCGTATCGGTGCCAGCGATTACGCGGATTTCGACGATCGCTCCCTCGCGCCTGAGGCCCGCGACCTCGACGGCCGTCCACGCGGGGTAGGGCTCGCGAAAGCACTCCAGCCGCACCGAGTCGAACAGTTCGAAATGGTCGCGCAAGCCGACGTGATAGGTCGTCATCTCGACCACGGCGTCAAAAGTGAGACCCGCTTCTTTCAGGATGACGCCGATCTTTCCGAAAGCGTTGCGAAACTGATCCTCCGGGTTTGCAGGCATCCTGCCGTCGGAATCGCCGCCGGTCGAACCCGTCAGAAACAGATGGTTGCCCGAGAGAATGGCGGGGGACATCTTGAGCCCCTCCGAGGCCGCGCGCAGCTCCGGCGGCACGATCGCTCGCTTGGTCATGGGTTCTCCCTCCTGGAAAATCGTTGCCGAGTCGGCGGGTTCAATCTACAGCGTGTGCGTTGCAAGCACCAACTGCTTGACTTGGACTCAGCTCCGGGCGCAATGCTGGATGCGTAAAGCCGAAGGGAGAAATCGCCGGTGACGATTGAAATCCGCGAAGACGATCTGCGTGGCCCGGAGATCGCCGAATTGCTTCGGACCCATCTGGACCTGATGGCGTCGCAGTCGCCGCCCGAAAGCACCCATGCGCTCGACCTGGAGGAACTGCGGGCGCCTGATATCACCTTTTGGACGGTCTGGCGCGAGAGAGAGCTGCTGGGCGCCGGCGCTTTGAAGGAACTGGATCCCGCCCATGGCGAAATCAAATCCATGCACACCAGGCAATCGGCGCGCGGGCAGGGCGTCGCCCGGCTTGTGCTCGGTCGTATCCTCGAGGAAGCCGCCAACCGGAACTACGGCCGGCTGAGCCTCGAAACCGGGTCCATGGAGACCTTCGAACCGGCAAGGGCACTTTATCTGCGCCACGGTTTTGCCTATTGCGAGCCGTTTGCCGACTATGTCGAGGATCCCAACAGCGTTTTCATGACGCGCGACCTTACGAACCGGGAGCAGCCGGCCGGTCCTGCAGGATCAAGTCGCTCGCCTTCTCACCGATCATGATGGCCGGGGCATTGGTGTTGCCCGACACGATTTCCGGCATGATCGAGCAGTCAGCCACGCGCAGTCCGTCCACGCCGCGAACCCGCAGGCGCGAATCCACCACGGCCATCGGATCAGACCCCATTTTGCAGGTGCCGGTCGGGTGATAGATCGTGGTCGCTTCATTGCGCGTCCACTCCAAGATCTCATCGTCGCTGACCGTACCGCTTCCGGGGCGAAACTCGCTGGCAATCTTGCCGCTTAACGGCTTACGGTCGGCAATGCGCCGGGCAATCTTCACCCCGTCGACAATCGTCTGGCAGTCGAGAGGGGTGGAAAGGTAGTTGGGGTGGATGGCCGGGTAGTCCCGCGCCTCCGAACTGCTCAGCCTGATTTCACCTCGGCTCTCCGGACGAAGCTGGCAGACCGACATGGTGAATGCCGAAAACGGATGCACCCCTTCGCCGGGGCTGTCGGCCGACCATGGCTGGATGTGAAACTGGATATCCGGCGTATCGACTTCGGCGCGGGTTTTGAGAAACCCGGTCGCAAGGCTCGCCGCCATTGTCATCGGACCGGCGCGGAACAAAAGGTATTTGATGGCGATTCGCGCCTGATCGACAAGACTTCGCACCTCGTCGTTCAACGTCGGTTCGTTGCATTTGTATACGAGACGAGCCTGCAGGTGATCCTGCAGGTTTTTTCCCACACCCGGTAGATCGGCCTTCACTTCAATCCCATGGCGCTGCAACTCTCCGGGGTCGCCGAGCCCGGAAAGCATCAGTATATGAGGCGATCCGATGGCACCGGACGAGAGCACGATTTCGCATCGCGCAGTAACGGTGCGGTCCCGGTCGCCGCGGTCGCGAAAGGCCACACCGGTTGCCCGCTTGCCGTCGAACAGAATGCGCTGGACGTGGGCATGGGTGACGATCGTCAGGTTGGGTCGTCGTTTGATCGGATTGAGATAGGCGACGGCGGCGCTGCACCGACGTCCGTTACGGGCGGTCAGCTGGAAATAGCCGACACCCTCCTGGCTGGCGCCGTTGTAGTCAGTGTTGAAGGCATAGCCCTCGTTCTGCGCTGCTGCCACCCACGCATCGCAGATCGGCCGCTTCAACCGCATGTTGGAGACATTCAGCGGACCTCCGACTCCATGGTAGTCGTCCTCGCCGCGCTCCTGGTTTTCCGCGCGGCGAAAAAGCGGGAGAACGTCGTCCCAGCCCCAGCCCTCATTGCCCATTTGCCGCCAGCGGTCGTAATCCTCGCGCTGCCCGCGCACGTAAAGCAGGCCGTTCAGCGAAGACGAGCCGCCCAGGACCTTTCCACGCGGCCAGTCCAGGGAACGGCCGTTGAGGCCGGGATCGGACTCGGTCCGATAGCACCAGTCGACCCGCGGATTGTGCATCGTCTTGAAGTAACCCACGGGAATGTGGATCCACGGATTGATGTCGCGACCGCCTGCCTCGAGCAAGATGACCCGAACATTGGGATCCGCACTCAGGCGATTGGCCAGCACGCAGCCTGCCGAACCCGCTCCGACCACGACATAGTCAGCTTCAAACCGCTCCATCTTTCGGCTTGTCCTCCGGATGGCCGCACTGGCCGTTTGTGGATTTTCGTACTTGCGTCGCCAGAGCATAGTGTGTATTTTTGAGACCGCAAGTCTCATTTTTGAATTTGTTTGGGAGGATTCAATGAAGGTATCCAATGCACTCGGCGCCATCTCGCGTCGCGATTTGTTCAAGTTGACCGGCCAGTTCGGACTCAGCTCGACGCTTCTGGCAGCCGGTGGGCTCGGTGGTGCCGTCAGCCTTGCTTCTTTGGCGAAAGCAGCTGAATCCACCTATGAAAAGCGCTTCTCAAAACCGGCGAAACACACGCTTAAATTCGGCGCTGCCGGCTTCAACGCCCGCAATCTGCTGATCGAGCGGGCCGGCTGCCTGCAGTTCGCACGAGATGTCGAAGAGCGGACCGATGGCGAAATCCGCATCGAGTTCATCGGCGACAACCAAATCTGCGGACAGCTGTCCTGTGTCGAGAAAACCCAACTCGGCATCATTGATATTTATGCGGCGTCCACACAGAATTCCGCCGGCGGCGCACCCTATCTCAATATTCTCGATTACGCGTTCATGTTCCCGGGTCGGGCGTCCCAATACTACTTCCTGTACAGCCCGGAGAGTCAGCGAATCCTGCGCGATCCGCTGGAAAAGCGGCATGGATTGAAATTTCTTTTCAGCCACTGCGAACTGCGCGGCATCCAGCTTGGCCTGAAGTACGAAAAGGAACCGACGGTCACCAAACTCGAGGAGCTGTTCGGAACCAAAAACCGCGTGACCGGCACCCAGCTCGGCCGCATCGCCATGCAATTGCTCAATCTCAATCCCGTGCCGGTCGCCTGGGAAGAGACGCTCGACGGCTTGAAGCAGGGCCTGATAGACGGCGCGGAAACGTGGGCATCCGCAGTCGCCTACGCCAACATGTCGCCGGTGGTCTCGCAGTCGGTGGACCTCAAGTTCTTCTGCGGTACCGAGCATACATCGATGTCCGCCAAGGTCTTCGATTCCTTTGACGGGCATCTGCAGGACGCCATAATGGAGTCCGCCTATCTCGCCCAGGTCCAGGTTCAGGCCGCCAACGAGGCTGCGCTGGTCAAGACGGTCGGATTCTCCGATCCGCAATTGCCCGATACGCTGTTCGTCAAGAACAACGTGAGACCGGCCTTCCTTCCGGCGGACCAGATCAAGATGGCTGAAGAAATGTGTTCGCCGGAATTCAATCCCGAGCCCTGGGCGGCCTGGCGCGAGCGGCTCAACAATTGGGCTGGCGGGATCGACACCTACACCGATATCCACCGTGTTGCCCGGGAGGTCCCGGCCGATATGCGTCCGGAAAACGTCGAGCCGCGGCGCTGGTGGCGTTCATCCTGATACAACGATAGGCTTGCCGGGGGCGACCCGTCCGCCTCCGGCAGGCGTTTGCCTGATTTCGATCGACCTAATCGCGGACGCAGGGGAGGGCGCCGATGGGCTCCTTGATAGCGGATATCAGCGCCATTTTCTCAGCTGCGCTGGCAAACGATTCCTGGATGTTGAGCGAAGCGTTGCGGCGGGACGGGGCCTGGGTCCTCGGATTCTTCGCGACCCTGATCGGCGCGTTCGCCGTGGCTTCGATCTATCGACGCGTTCCCTTAATCGACCGTCACCTCGAACGATCGGTGATGGTGTGGTCCTACCTCATCATCTCCGCCATCATATTCGTCGAAGTGTTCCGCCGTTTCGTGCTCAGCGAACAGGCTCCCTGGTCGACGACCCTGCCGCCGTTCCTGTTTCTGATCATGACCTGGTTCGGTTGCGCTTTTAATGTCCGCCTGAGAACCCATCTGGCATTTTCCGAGTTTCGAACCAGCCTGCCGCGGTTCGGACAGCTTTTGTGTCTGACGCTCGACGCGTTGCTCTGGTTCATCTTCTGTTGGATCGTCGTCGTGACGTCGACGCGTGTCGTCGTCAACTCCGCATCCAATTTCCAGATCATGCTGGGAACCGACAATGTCATGCAGTGGTGGTTTCTGATTTCCGTGCCCGCAGCTTTCATTTTGCTTTGCGCCAGGGCCCTCGAAAACTATTTCGAGGATCTCGCCAACTACCGATCGGGCGCCGAATTGATCAGCCAATCTGTCATTGGCGGCGAATAGGAGCGTTTCATGACCGACGGAACCTGGATTACGCTCATATCCATCGGCGTCACGGTGTTTTTCATGCTCGGAGTGCCGGTGTTCCTGGTCATTGGATTCTGGGTGATCGGCTGCAGCTTCGTGTTGCAACTGCCGCTGGACAACATCGGCGCTGCGTTGGCCGATGTTTTCACCGACGGGTTTGCTTTGCTGGCTATGCCGCTGTTCATTCTGACCGGCGATTTGATCAACCGATCGGGCATTGCCCGCCGCCTGTCGGATTTCGCCTATGCCTGCCTTGGCTGGCTGCGCGGCGGACTTGCCATGGCCTCACTCGGCGCCTGCGGGCTGTTTGCTGCAATTTCGGGATCCAACTCGGCAACGACCGCCACCATCGGCTCGATGCTCCATCCGGAAATGGTCAAAGGGGGATATGACGAGCGGTTTGCAGCAGCGACCGCGGCGGCAGGCGGCACGGTCGGCATCATCATTCCGCCGTCGATCATCTTCATCGTCTACGGGTTCCTGATGAACCTGCCGATTTCCGACCTGTTCGTCGCCGGGATCATCCCGGGGACGTTGATGGTCGGAGGCATGCAACTGGCCTGCTGGATCCTGTGCCGCCTCAACGGCTGGGGGCATCTGATCCCGCTCCAGTTGGAGAGGGTGTTGAAAACGGCCTTTGGCGCCTGGCTCGGGTTCTTTGCCATTGGCCTGGTGTTGTGGGGGATCTACACCGGCAAGTTCTCACCGACCGAAGCCGCAGGTGTGACAGTGGGTTTCTGCGTTATCGTCGGTCTTGTCTGCCTGCCCCTCTACCGGATGATGGGTTCGAAAAACGAAGACAGGCCGCACACCGAAAAGAGCTTCGCCGACATGCTGGTCGTGCGGGGTTTCCGGTTGACCGAAATCCCGTCGATCACAGCGCGTTCGGCCCAGATTACCGGGATACTGGCTCCGCTTATCGCCATCTCGGTGGTGATGCAGCAAATCCTGTCGATCCTCGGCGCACAACAGGTTATCGGCGAATTCGTGACTGGAATGGGCGGCTACTATGCCGTGCTGTTTACGGCGATGATCATCGTGTTCATCTCCGGAATGGTGCTGGAGAGCCTTCCGGTGACGATCATCCTGGCACCGATCCTCGCACCGATCGCACATTCCATCGGCGTGGAGCCGGTTCAGTTTGCCGTGATCTTCCTTGTCGGTGCTTCCATCGGGTTCATCACGCCGCCCTATGGGCTGAACCTGTATGTGGCCAGCGGTGTTACGGGTGTTCCCTATTTCAAGCTGCTCAGATATACCGTGCCCTATCTCGTGGCGCTGGTGACGGTGTGGTTCGTCGTTGCACTGGTGCCCGAACTTTCGACGGCCCTCTTGCCGCAACGATAGGACAACCGGGAGAGCGGATTGGACACCAAGGCGGATCGCAGCGAGACCGGCGAAACGATCCCGACCAATTTGCGCCTGCTTCTGCTGCTCGAAGAAATCGCCAAGGTCGGCGTTCCGGTGACGCCGACGGAAATCAATCAGCGCCTTGGATTGCCCAAGCCGACCATACATCGGCTGTTCGCTACGCTTGAAACGGAGGGGTTCCTGCAGCGCGAGATCGACGGGCGGTCCTATACGCCCGGTCGACGCCTGCGTGAGCTGTCCACCGGCGTGCTCACGTCACTGCGCGTCAGAACCGCGCGACTGACTGTCTTGAATGCGCTTGCCGAGGAAATCGGCGAAACCTGCAACATAGCCGTGCCGGACCGCGATTCCATGGTCTACATCGACCGGGTGGAAACAAAATGGCCGCTGCGCATCCAGCTACCGGTCGGAACCCATGTGCCGTTCTACTGCACCGCCAGCGGCAAGATGTACCTCGCATCCCTCAACCCCGCGCACCTTGAGCGTTATGCCCACGCGGGACAGCTCGAAGCTCGCACATCGAGAACGATTACCGATCCGCACGCGCTGCTGGCCGAGATCGACCGGACCCGCGAACGCGGTCACTCGCAGGATGACGAGGAGTTCATGGAAGGGATGATCGCGCTGGCGGTGCCAATTCGCGATGGCCATGGACGATTGCTGTCGACGCTCTCGTTCCACGCGCCGACCCAGCGCCTCAGCCTTGAAGCCGCGCACGGGTTTCTCGACCAGATGCACGAGACCGCCTCGGAACTGTCGCGGCTGATTATCGACGACTGACGGGCCACGCATTGACGCGGCTGGAAGGGGTTCCTAGGCTCCGGTCGTCAGAGCACGAAAATTGCGACGAGGAGCAGCAATGAACGATGTTCACGAGGGCGGCTGCGTCTGCGGTGGCGTGCGCTATTGTACCCGGGGAGAGCCGCTGCGCGTCAGCATGTGTTCCTGCGAATGGTGCACGAAACGGACCGGCAGCGCGCTCGGCATCTCGGTTTACTTCGATCAGGAGAGTGTCGAGTTTCTCAAGTCGGACTTCGAGACTTACCGGCTCATCTCCGATGCCGGGCGCTGGATCGAGACCGAGTTCTGCAAATCCTGCGGCACCACAGTCACGTGGACGCTCGAATTTCTTCCGGGAAAACGCGGAATCGCCGGCGGAACATTCGACCGCCCGACGTTCTGGTACCGGCCGGAGCGATATGTATTCACCCGGTCCAAACCGCCCTGGCTGGAAGTTCCGAGCGGGGTTACGACTTGCGAAGCGATGCCTGGGTCGGCGTCCGAATAAACCGTTCCTGACTGGACTCGACCGGGCCGAGCAGCATCAACCTGCGACGGCCATGGCGGAGCTCCCAACTGCCGACCAGCGCCTGAACGGTCTCGAGATCCCAACCGCCATCGGTCCAGATGTCGCGATTGCGTTCGATCTGCGACCAGTCCTGCATCAACTCAACCGCTTGCCGCGGTTCGGTAACGCCGGACAGGTCGAGCAGCAGAATACGGGCATCGAATTCGCCTTTGACGGATCCCGGTGCCCAGGCCAGAAGGTAGGGGCCGGGATTGTCCAGGATCCAGCCGGTCTTCTCGGTGTCGAGAATGGCCCGATGGCCGACGGCCAGGCCGTATCGGTCGACAGCCTCCTGACAGATCTGGTTGCGCGGAGCACGGTTGAGGTCGGCGGCGCGATCCGTCGACGAGACCGGCCAGATCGTCACCATCTGCTGCGATGCATCCGTGTTCGGACCGTCCGTTTCGGCCGCTTGAGACGAAACGAACGCCTCGCAGATCATCTTGATGCGCTGGCGGTCCGATGCCGGTGCATCGGCCCGAATGGCAACAACAGCGTAGGCGGCATACTGGCTGGCCGGAAACTGCTCTGGGCCGGCAAACAGGCGGCGCGGATCACGCGGCGTGCCCGGGACCAGTTCTATTTTCGCGGACCTGACGACGCGCTGCCGCGGCCGGCCGACTTCGACGGTTTCCATCGTGTCGCCGGTCGCCTTGTCGACCACGATCGTATCCGAGGTGGTCTGCGTCGTCTCCACGACGTCGATCTCTTCCTTGACCTGGCCGGTCGCGTGGTCGACTTCGACCCGGTCAACCACCTGTTCGCTTTGTGTTGTCGATTCAACGCGCGCGACGATCTGATCGTCCGTCTCGACGACCTCGACCGTTTCAGTCGTTTCGGCCGGCTTCTCGGTTACGGTGACGACGTCAACGACGTTTTCCACTTTCGCTTCGGGCTTCTCGGCCGGGATCGGGGCCGCCTGCGCAACCTCGCGAGGAGCCGCCTCGGGTGCGGGCGGCAAGGTCGCGGTCTGTTCGACCGGCGCTTCCGGTTGCGGTTTCGCCTCCGCCACCTTCGCGGTTTCCGCCGGCCTTTCGGCGGCTTGCGTCGTCTGAACCGTCGGCGTCGGTTCCGGGACCTCCGTCACGCGGAGCGCCTGACTGCTGCTGCAGGCGCTGGCGGTCACCGCCAGACAAGCGGCGATCAGGCCGGGGCGTGCCCAATCGGAAATAGACAATCCTTTTTCTGAAAACGGATCGGAGTTGAATTGCCGTCCGATTTTCCGTGCGGAAAGCAGAAGCTTTCCGGCTTCACCTGTTCGGCCATTACGCATGCCACACCCCCCTGAATTGGTTCTCACCAGTTCAAAATCGCCGCACAGAAAACCAAGTCTACTGCATGCACTGCAGGCAGCCAATAGACCAGCGCGAATCGAACCGTGAATTAGCTCGGGATTTTTACAGTCGTGTCGCAAATCTCGCGCAATTGCGTGTCACATAGCCGGGACTGAGATGATGGAGGCCACCATGAAGTACCCCGTTGCCGCAGCCTTGTTCTGTCTGGTTTTTGCATCGGCTGCGCTGGCCGCGAGTTTCGACTGCTCAGCCGCAAGCACTGCCGGCGAGAAGGCCGTTTGCAGCAATGCGAACCTTTCGTCCCTGGATTCCGAGATGGCAGGCCTGTGGTATGGCTACAAGGCAATGCCGTTGCTGATGGGGGCGAGCGGCAACCGTCAGGACGAAGCCGACGCCTTTCTCAAAGCACGAGCCGCCTGCGGCTCCGGTGTTTCGTGCCTGACCAATCTCTATGAGCAGCGCATTTCCACGCTCAAGACCAATATCGACTGGGCGGTCAAGAATTACTGCAACAACTGAGCAGCCGCTCTCCCGCGACGAACCGGGCGCGGCGGCACGTCAGGCTTCCAAGGCCGCGAGGCGATCTCGGTCCCGGTCCGGTCTGTGGAACAGGATCACGCCGACGACGGATGAGGCCGCCAGCACAGATATCAACCAAAAGGCCGGCGCGAAGTCGCCGGTCAGATCCAGCGCATAGCCGGTGACGACCGGCGCCAGGAAACCCGAGGCCGCGAACCAGATGGTCATGATGCCCATGGCCGTCCCCGCCAGGCGCGGTGTGAGGTCGGTGACGACCGCATAGTATGCGGCGTTGCCGGCCATGGAGGCCGCGACGGCAATCGTGATGCCGGTGACCGCGATGTAGATGTTGCCCGACAGGGCGACGGGGACGATTGCGATTGCGGCGACAATCTGGGTGCCGGCGATCTGGTAGCTGCGCGCCACGCGAAGGCTGGAGGTTCGCTTCAGGAGAACGTCGGACCAGCGACCAAAGCCGTAAAGCGCAATCGCCGAAGCCGCCCAGGGCAACATGGCCACGAGGCCGACCCGGGTGATGTGAAGGTCGTAGGTCTTGCGCAGATATTCCGGCATCCACGTCATGAAGAAGAACAGGTAGTAACCGAAAACGAAATAGGCCCAGTAGTTGGAAAGAAGTGTCGGCGTGGTCAGCAGCACTCGCCAGTCCCGAGCACTCGCGACCCTGCCTTTCGCCGGGCTCTGATCGTGGCGATTGGCCTCGGCAATCCTCCTGCTTTCCGCGTCGCTGACGAAGCGTGAGTTCTCGGGGCGGTCGGAAAAGTAGTACAGCCAGAACGGCAGCCACAGGAAACCCAGAACCGACAGAATGAAGAACATTGTGCGCCAGTCGAACTGGTTTATCAGCAGCGAAACAATCGGCGACCCGATTGCCAAAGCAACGGGGACCGCGAGCAGCACGCCACCAAGCGCCGTTGCCCGTTCGGAAGGTGTCAGCCAGGTTCCGACTGCCCCGGTCATGGCCGGGAAACTCGGACCCTCCGCAAGGCCCAGCGTGATGCGCGCCGCGTATAGCGTGACGAAGCCGACAGCCAAACCCGTCCAGCCGATGGCGAGTGTCCAGACGAGTACGATGAGGCCATAGGTGACCTTGGAGCCGAAGCGGTCCGAGGCCATGCCTCCGAACAGCGCACTGATGATGTAGCCAATGCCGAAGGCCCCCAGGACAAGGCCGATTTGAGCGGAACTCAGGCCGAATTCCTGCTGGATTGCGTGAGCGGCAAAGGCGATTGCCGATCGGTCGATGTAGTTGATCACCGTGATGGCGAACAGCAGCGTCACGACAAACCAGCGAAATCGGTTCGCAGTCATCCGGGTCTCCTCAGCGCGGTCCGAATCGGCTGCTCTCACTTTAGTGGAGAGTGCGGTGGGCGTCATCAGGATGGATCGGTGTGGTCAGCCGGTTTGTCCGCGCAAGTGGAAACGCCTGCGATACTCGGCAGGATTGAGGCCGACCTGGCGCCGGAATATTTTTCGAAGGGCGGCGGGATCGGTGTAGCCGACCTGCCAGGCGATTTCGTTGAAGGAGAGCACTGTCGTTTCGAGCAGCTCGCGCGCCTTGCTTACGCGCAGCAACTGAATGTAGGCGGTTGGATTGAGCGACGTCGCCCGCAGGAAGCGTCTAAGGAATGTGCGTTCTGTGAGCGCCGCCTCGGAAGCAAGGCGGCGGATGGACAGATCCTTGGCAAAGTGGATTTGCAGCCAGCGCTGGGCCGTAAGGATCGCTTTGTCGCCGTGGTCGAGACTGGGCGCAAAGGCACTGTAGTAGCTTTGCTCGCGACCGCCCGGGTCGACGAGGAAAAAGCGCGCGACGGCCAGCATCACCGTCGGGCCGGCGAAGCGGTCGATCAGCCGCAGTCCGAGATCCGTCCATGCCATCACGCCGCCGGCAGTGATCAGGTCTCCATCTTCGATCACCATGCGGTCGGTATCGACCTTGCAATCCGGATAGCCGGCCGCAAGCTGGTCGCCCAGGGCCCAGTGGGTGGTCACGGTTCTGCCGCTGAACAATCCGGCGGCAGCCAGGTGAAACGCACCTGCGCAGACGGAGCAGGCGACCGCACCTTTGGCGTGCTGACGCAGGATCCATTCGCTGGTAGCCGGCGTGACGCTCACCGTATTCACATCGCCGAGCCGCGGCGGAAGAATGAAGCAGTTCAGCGCCTCCGGCGCCTCGCCGGAGCATTCACCCAATTCGACCGGCGCGTCGGCCGATCGAATACGCCACTCGCTCACCCGGAACTGAGGGTCGCTTGAATCGGCGGCCAGGCGGTTGGCCGTCAAAAACAGGTCCTTGAGCCCCAGGACGGCAGCGGCCTGGGCTTGCGGGTAGTTCAAGATCCCGATGTCGATGATTGTCGTCATTTGTCAGTTTTAACCCGAAATGCGTCTGAATTGCCAAGTTCGATTTGGCCTGATTTCGATAGCTTCAAGGTCAGCGAAGTTTCAAATGGAGTGAAGAATGTCGAACAAAGCACTGGTGATCGTCGACCTGCAGAATGACTATTTCCCGAACGGCAAATGGGTGCTCGACGGGATCGAAGCAGCATCCGCAAACGCCGCACGGCTTGTCGCGGCGAGCCGCGAGGCTGGCGTGCGGGTGGTGCATGTGCACCATGAATCCGGCGCCGATGCGCCGTTTTTCAATCCCGGAACGCCGGGGGCCGAAATCCACCCGTCGGTCAGCCCGGCGGATGGCGAAGAGACGGTGCTGAAACACGCTGCGAACAGTTTCAAGGACACGGAGCTGGAAACGATTCTTCGCAGTTCCAATATCGAACAACTGACGATCTGCGGCGCGATGAGCCAGATGTGCATCGACGCCACCACGCGGGCCGCCGCCGATCTGGGATTTGCCTGCACAGTCGTTCACGACGCCTGTGCCGCCCGAGCCGTCGCCTTCGACGGTGTCGAAGTGCCGGCGCAGCAGGTGCACGCCGCCTTCATGGCCTCGCTGGGTTTCGGCTATGCCAAGGTCGTCAGCACCGACGAATATCTCGGCAGCTCATGACGCCGATCCGGAGTGCTCGCCGGCGATGAAGCCATTGGCCAGAATGAACTCGATGTCGGCGAGCATCTGAAGGAAAACGTCATCTTCGCTGACCAGGCCGTCAATGCGCAATGAAATCAGACCGTGCATGGTTGCCCAGAAAACATGATTGAGGCGGTCCGGCGGCAGGGCGAGCAACCCGTCCTCCCAGGCCTGTTGCATCAGCACCCGGGTCACCTCGATGTTTTCTTCGATTGAGGTGAGAAACTCGTCCGATGGGTTTTCAGCCTTTTCGGCCGGTCTGAAAATCAGTGAATAAAGCGCTGGATTCTCGAGTCCGAAACGGACATAAGCCTCGCCGGCCAGCCGCATTTGCTCGATCGGTTCGCGGGGCGGCGCTTCCGCGACGCCTTTGGCAATGGACGCCGTTAACTGCCGCATTCCGGCGACGCACATGGCATCGCAAAGCGCTGCCTTGTCCTTGAAATAGAGATAAGGTGTCTGGCGGCTTACCCCGGCGGCTTCGGCCAGCCGGCGGATCGTCAACCCCGTAACTCCTTCGGCTTCCAGGATCGACAGCGCCGCTTCAATCAGCGACACGCGACGCTCGTCAATTTGTTCGGCAGAAAGTGGTTTGTTCAAATGCGGGTTCCGTTTTCATTATCTATTGACAATGTCAATTGACAGTGTCAATCATACTACGACAATCGCGATGCGACGGCAAGACCACGTTATTGCATTCAATGCAATAGCGGCGGGCGATTGGCAGCTGAACGATTCAATCATTCGCATCGGCACGCCGACGCCGGTATTGGCCGCGGCATGCCGACGGAAACCATGGACCGACATCATGAGCGTTTTGGACATCGAGGCAGAGGAAGCGCGCGAGGGCGAGACAGAAGAGGGCAGGCGGCACAATCGCTTCCTGTCCGGTTCGCTGCCGGTCGTCTTCGCCAAGACCGCGGCACCGATCATTCTGGTCATGCTTGTCAACGGCCTGTTCAATCTGGTCGATGCGTGGTTTCTGGGCGTCTATGTCGGCGCCGATGCACTGACGGCCGTGACTCTGATGTTTCCGCTGTTCATGATGCTGATTGCCTTGTCGACCATCGTGTCGAACGGCTTTTCCTCCGTCATGGCGAGGCTTCTCGGAGCCAGCGAACCGCCGACCGTGCTGGGCAACGCGTTCGCCGGCGCGCTGCTGCTGTCTTTCGGCTTCTGCGCCGCCCTGGTCATCGTGTTTTCGGCGATCGGCTGGAGCGTCGTGGATCTCGTCTCCCGAGGATCGGCAACGCTTTCCCACATGGGCTTTACCTACATATCGATCCTGGTGTTCCTGTCGCCAATCACCTTTACCCAGATGGTGCTTTCGGATCTGCTGCGGTGTGAGGGCAGGGTCGCCTTCATGACGGCGGCATCGCTGTCGACCATCCTTCTCAATGTGCTGTTCAACTACATCCTGATCGCCGAAATGGGCTGGGGAGTGGCCGGATCGGCCTACGGAACGATTGCGGCCCAGGCCGTCGCGCTGATCGCCATTCTCGTTTACCGGCGCGTCAGCCCGCCGACCCTGAGCTTTTCGGCATTGAAACTGTCCGGCCTGTTCGACCGCTGGCGGGACTACCTGGCGCTCGGCGTGCCGCCGAGCCTCGGCTATCTCGGCGTCTCGCTTTCGTCGGCGGCCGTCATCTACTGTCTGCAACTTTGGGCCGGCGGCAACTACGAAGCCACCGTCGGGGCCTACGGGATCACCACACGGCTCATGACGTTCTTCTATCTTCCGCTTTTGGGCCTTTCGATTGCGTTCCAGACGGTGGTCGGCAACAACTTCGGCGCCAGGCACTGGTCGCGTACCGACGCAAGCCTGAAGCTCGCGCTCGTCGTTGCGTTTCTTTATAGCGTGGTGGCTGAAGTCGGGTTTCTGTTGTTCGCCGACGTTATCGGATTCGGTTTCGTCGACGATGCCGCAATTGCCAGCGAGACAGGCAGAATTCTCCGCTACATGGTAGTGCTGTTCTTCCTGTTCGGGCCCAGCATGATGGTTGCCGCGTATTTCCAGGCGACCGGAGACGCCGGACGATCGGCTGCCCTGAACCTGTCGCGAACCTATCTGTTCAGTCTGCCCCTGACCTTTGCGCTGCCGTTGATGTTCGGTGAAGTCGGGATCTGGATTGCCGGACCGGTCGCTGAAACGCTGATGCTGGTTCTGACCATCCTGCTGCTCTATCAGCTGTATCGCGGTCATGGCCTGCGTTGGGCGCTGTTTCGCCACTCCGCCGCGGCGGTTTGACTGTGGCGCTGGACCTGCTATCGATGCGCGCGGTTCGACAAGAGGCGACAGGAAAGCAGGATGCAAGAGGCGAAACGGCGGTTTCTATCGGTCGGTGAGTGCATGATCGAGTTCGCCCGATCGGCGAACGCAGAAGCCTGGACGCGCAATTTCGCCGGCGATACTTTCAACACCGCATGGTATTTTCACCATCTGAGCGACACGGACTGGGCGACCGCCTATTGCTCCGCCGTCGGCGATGACAAAGTGTCCGACGACATGTGCGCGTTCATGGCGGATGCGGGCATCGACACGGGCCACATTCAAAGGATCGCCGACAGGTCGCCCGGGCTCTACACCATCGATCTGGATGGGGCGGAGCGAAGCTTCTGCTATTGGCGCGACAATTCCGCTGCCCGCCAGTTGGCAGCCGACGGCGCGGCATTGTCGTCGGCGCTCACCCGGGCCGCGGAAATCTATTTCTCGGGCATCACGCTTGCTATCCTGCCGGTGGAGGATCGCAACACTCTGGTCTCTTGCCTAGGCGAAGCCAAAGCGGCGGGCGCTTCCGTTTCATTCGACCCGAACATTCGCCCCAAACTCTGGACGGATTCGGATGAGATGATCTTCTGGCTCGAACGGGCGGCTGGCGTGTCGACGCGGACGTTTCCCACATTTCCGGACGAAGCGGAGTATTTCGGCGACGGCGATCTAGCCGCGACCGCAGCCCGATATCGCCGTTACGGTGTCGAGGAAGTGGTGGTCAAGAACGGCGAATACCCGTGCCTGGTGGTGACCGACAAGGATGAGGAAGCCGTTCCCGCGCAACAGGTCGACACACTGCTCGATACCACCGGGGCCGGCGATTCCTTTAACGGCGGCTATCTGGCGGCGCGTGTCGCCGGCTCGTCCCCCGGCGATGCCTGCCGGCGCGCGCACCGTCTGTCAGCCCAGGTCGTATCCGCGTTCGGCGCCCTGCTGCCGCCGGAGATCATCGAAAACCACAAGTTCCGACCCGCCTCATAGGCGTTGCGGAAGTTCCAGACCCAGCTCGGCTCTTTGCGCCCGGGTCAGCTTCCCCAAAACGATCACATAGGCGGTCTCGATGTAGCGCTTCAATTCATCTTCGCTCATTGCTTCGGGGTCTTCGATTTGGACCCATTTCGCCCGGGCAAGATAGGGTGCCGGTATGATGCCCTCCTGTTCGCACAGAATCCGGTAGCCGAGGTCGCTGCATTTGAAGCTGATGCGATTGTCCGAGCCGGCGCCCCATTGCGAGCAGATGGCGAAGATCTTGCCGCCGACCTTCCACACCGACGAACCGCCCCACTGAACCACGTGGGTGGTTGCTTCAGGCTGCCGCAGTAGTCATCAAATGCATCTCTTTCCATTCGCCACCCACCTGGAGAGAATCTGGAATTTATCCGCTGTTTTCGACGGGATTTCCTGCCGCGGGGCATGAGTCTGGAAACCCTTACCGGATTGTAATTCGAATCTATCGAAACGAACCCCCATTTAAAGGGTATGGCTGCATCATGCTGACAAAAACCGGTCTGCATGGTGGCGGCTGTATTTCGCAGACAAGGAGGAGCGACGAAGATGTGGAAGAGATTTTGTCATCCGGCGATGCTGGCGGCTTTGATCATCGTCGTTTCCGTGGCGCCGCTTCGGGCGGACAACGCCGCGATCTATCTGCCGAACGGCGCGGTCGACGCCGACGCGCTCATAGGGCCACCCCCGGCCCGCGATTCAGCCGAGCACACCACGCAAATGGACATCGTCCTGTGGCTGCAGAAAACCCGCACACCGGAACAGGTGGCATTCGTCGAAACGCGGCTCGACCTGGAGCGCTTCGCCCCGATTCTGAACGACTCGCTGATAGCGGTCGACGGCATCACGCTGAAAGCGACTTTCGAGGCGATCATCGACGAAGTGCGCGCCGACTACGATGCCGTGAAAGCCGTCTATGACGAGCCACGTCCGTTCCAGATCGACGACCGCGTCAAGCCCGTCGGCGATGCCAGGCCCGTCGCAGCCTATCCGAGCGGTCATTCAATCAGGGCGATGATCTACGGCCGGCTGCTCTCGGAGATTTTTCCGGAGCATGAGCAGGCGCTGATGGATCTGGCCTATCAGGTCGGTTACGGCCGTGTCATTGCCGGGGTGCACTATCCGATGGATGTGACCTCCGGGCAGAAGCTGGGCAATGCCTATGCGGACGTCATCGCCGCCCAGCCCGCATTCAAGGATGCGGTTGCAAAAATCCGCCCGCAGTAAGGCAATCGAGACCGGTCATCCGGTCTCCTGCCGTTTCTTGCGCCGCCGTTCCGCCGTGTTGGTCATCAGCACGGCGGCAAGGATCATCAGAGCCCCGATCACCGCATTGACGGTAAGTCCGGTACCCAGAAACAGGGCAGCGTTGACAAACGTGAAGATCACCGAAAGCGTGAACATCAGGGAAGCGGCGAGCGCAGAAATGCGTGCCGCGGCCTCGTACCACAGATAGTAGGCGAGTGCGGTCGGGAATATGCCCAGCGCCAACAGCCATATCATGTCGTTTGTCGTCGCCGCGACCGGATAGAGGAACAGGCCCGGCGTCAACAGGACGGCCGAGCAGACAAAAACTCCAAACAGGAAATTCAGGCGCTGACCCGTGTTGGTCGTCGCCAGCAGCGCGCGGCTGCTCGCGATCATGAAGCCGGCCCAGCTCGCGCCGGCTATGATTTCCAGGAGGTCGCCCTGAAACCGCTCGCCGCCCATTGCCAGGTCGCTGCTGATGGTCAGAAAGACCCCGCCAATCGCGATCGCGGTGGCAAGCACCTCGAGCGTTCCGATCCGGCCGCCTGCGAACAGGGCCATGAACAGGAGAACGAAGAGCGGCGCCGTGTTTTCAAGCATCATCGCATTGGCCGCGCCGGTGTGTTCCAGGCCGATATGGAAGAACACGTAGCTCACAGCCGTCGACAGCGAGGCAATGACGAGGTTTCTGTCCCGCAAGTCGATGGAAATCCGTACCCGCATCAGCTTCAGGATCAGGAACAGGGCGGCGATCGCGACATAGAGCCTCAGCGTGGCGATCGTCAGTCCGTGCAAGTCGGCGGTCAGGTAGCGAACAATGACGCTGTGCGTGCCCCAGAAGAAAGCGGCCAGGAAACCGAAAGCCAGAGCTGCCGTCGATGAGGTCATTCGCATTCCGAACCGGCCCCGACCTGTCTGTTTGCACTCCAGCCTGCATGGCACGCCTCAGCCGCTCTGTCACGGTCGATTTGCGGAAAGGTCGCGTCGGTTGGCGAGCATTAGACAGCTGCAGCCGATCTCAGTATTGTTCAGCCAATCCGCATGCGAACCGACCGGCCAACGGCCGCCGGCCAAGAATGACCGGCGCGCTCCAACCGCCGGTCAAAGCCGGGAGGCGCTGTTGATTACCCGACGCGACACCCTGTTCCTCGCTCTTGCAGGCGGTAGCTCACTCGTGTTTCCAGGCTGCAGCGGGTCGAAGCCGGACTATCCGGACATTCCGGTGAGCGGCGGCGCCATCGATATCCATTGCCACCTTTTCAACGGGACCGATCTGCCGGTGACCCGGTTTCTGACGCAGGTTGTATTGAGCGAACACGAGACACGGCTCGACGCCGTCGTCACGCACGCAACGGTGGTCGACCCGACGATCGCCGAACGGCTGATCGAACTGCTGACCCGCGGACTGCTGCGGGACACACCCAACGCTGTTCAGGAAACCGAGTTCCTGCAGCGCCGCGCTTCGAAGATGGTGTCCGGAACCCTGCCGGGCGCCCGGCAGCAGGTGATCGAGAGAACGGCGGCCTTCCTGGAAGGCAGCGCTGGTGACGGCGTCGTTGCCCATTCGGACGGTGATGGCACGCTTCGCCAGCAGATCCTCGACGCTGCCGGGATGTCGCGGGATGCAGTCGCCCCAACCACCAGTCAGGAATACACCGACATCGCCGAGCAAGCCGTGACGTCGAACACCGGTATCGGCCTGCTTGCCCGCTGGGTTGCATTGTTTTTCCGCTATCGCCACGAGCTCGCAGACGAACTGGCCGAAGCCACGCGGGCCAATGGCCGGGAGCCGCGCATGCTGGTCCCGCTGATGGTCGACTACGCGCATTGGCTCGGCGAGGATACGGCGCCCGGATCAAGTCTCACGGAGCAGGTCGTCGTGTTCGACCATATCGCCCGCAGACGCAATGAAACGCCGGTCCACGGCATGGTTGGCTACGATCCGCTGCGGGCGGTTTTCTTCCGCCGGGGCACGCCCTATGCCGGTTTTTCCAGCGTCCCTTTCGACCCGGTCGCACTGGCGCGGTCGGCGTTGACGGATCATGGCTTCGTCGGGCTCAAGCTTTATCCGCCCATGGGGTTTCGGCCGATCGGCAATACCGACGGTCAGGGCTATCCGCGTCTCGTCGTCGAACGGCTCGGCGGTACCGGTGGGCTGGGATCGGCACTGGACGCGGCCATGGCGGAGGCCTTCGACCTGTGCACGGATCTCGACGCGGCGATCCTGACGCATGCACGATATTCGATCGGTGCGGGGCCGGACTATGCCGCTCGCGCCGATCCCGCCTTCTGGGTGCGCGTTCTGAAGCAACCGCAATGGCGGGGCCTGCGGGTGTGCCTGGCGCATATGGGCTATTTCCGACAGTGGACCGGCAGCTCAACGGCAGGAGCCGATCCGGACAGGCGCACCTGGGAATGGACGGCGGGCCGTCATATCAAGGAAAACCCGGACGGCAATCTATACGTCGATATCAGCTATCTCACCGAAGTTCTCAGCAGCGGTGCTGCCGAACGCCGCCGCATTGCCTCCAGTCTGCGCCAATGGATCGACGAGTGCGACCCCGATGTCGGACATGTGCTTTACGGAACCGACTGGACAATGGTCGGGCGCGAACCCGACTTTCCCCGATACACTTCGGAAATCGCCGCCTTCCTGAGCGACGATTGCGGTCTCGACGAAGCGCAACTCGACCGCATCATGATGGGCAACGCGGTTCGATTTCTCGGCTTGCTTCCCGGCGACAAAACCAGGCTGCGGCTGGAGAGCTTCTACGAGCAGCACGGTCTGCCGCTTTCCAGACTGCCGCCCCCCGGTTAGCCCGTCGTCGCAGCAAGAGAGGATCGTTGGAGATTCTCCAGCATTTGACGAGTGGCGATTGTGAGTGGTTCTGGCAGTTGGTCGAGGCTGAACCAATCGACAGCGGAAAGCGCCTGCGGCTTCAGCAATCGCGGTTCGCCGGAGATGATTTTTGCTCCGTATACCGGCGCGATCCAGTGCAGCGCGTGGGTGGTGTCGATGAGTTCGGAAATGCAGATCAGGCCGGTCAGCTCGATGGCCACGCCGAGTTCCTCGCGCACTTCTCGCCTGACCGCAACCTGCGTCTCCTCCAGCCATTCAACCTTGCCACCAGGCAGACCCCAGCAACCGGCCTCCGGCTCCCTGAGGCGGCGTACGAGGAGCAGATTGCCGTCGGTGTCGAAGATG
Organism: Rhizobiaceae bacterium; assembly: GCA_963921345.3. Taxonomy (GTDB): domain Bacteria; phylum Pseudomonadota; class Alphaproteobacteria; order Rhizobiales; family Rhizobiaceae; genus Hoeflea_A. The sequence continues at coordinate 812,401 of CAWUFE020000007.1, forward strand.
GCTGCGCCGCAGCCCAAACGCGGGTTCATTGATGCTGTCCAGAATCATGGCAGGTGTCGGACGACGGGCCTGGATGTAGCGCGTTTGCCGCTTCTTGCACAATGGTCGCCTGGCGGCGCCGCGCAAGCGGCGGGAACCGGCTATAGAGCGGCGCCTCTCGTGCCGTCCGGACAACGGGCGTCCAACAGGTACGGTGCCGGAATGCCTTCCGCGTCGAAAGACCGAGCCACTGCAGCGCGCTCCTGAAGTGCTGCCGCCATGCGACAGAGGGCGGGGCATTCGTCCGGTATGAAAACACCCTGGTCGCCCGTTGGGTACAGTTGAGGCCAACGCAGACAAAGTCCCAGATAGATGTCTGCCACGGTCGGCGTTTCTCCGTGAAGATAGGGGCCGGTCAGGCTCCGGTAGTGGGTTTCCATATGTGCGAAGTGACGCCGTAACCGATCTCGGGTCAGGTGGCCCAAGGCCTGCTGCGCATTGTCGTGCTGTCCGACATATTGGGTCGGATAGAACATCATTCGCAGATCGGAATGGACCGTATTGCTCAGGAAAAACAACCACTTCAGGAACTGCGGCCTCGCCGGGTCGTTCACCGGAGGCGACAGGGCGCCGTGCCGATCCGCCAGGGACAGAACGATCGCCGCGGTCTCGAAGACCGGTTCTCCATCGATAATGCACACTGGGATCAGACCGTTGGGATTCAGCTTCCGATAGGCTTCGCTGTTCTGTTCCCTGGCCGTACGGTCGACAAGCCAGGTGCTGTAGGTGACGCCGAGTTCCTCGAGCACGATCCGGACGATCAGCGATGCGTTGTCCGGCGCGAAATACAGCGTGTACAAGGTCTGCCTCCCTTTGGCTTCGCGTTCAACGATTGTGATGAACCTCCGGTATTCTTGCAGCCAGCGAACCGTTGCGCCGTTTCGGAAGCGGTATCCGGTCGTCCAGCACCTACTGACAATCGAATGGCCATGCGGGGTCGGCTTGCAAATGAAATATATATCTACTAATCATGAATTATGGATAAAAAAGGAACGTTGCAGGCCCTTTCGGCCCTCGCTCAGGAAACACGCATGGATGTGTTTCGGTTGCTGGTCACCGCCGGTTCGCAGGGCATGCTCTCCGGCGAAATCGGCCGGCAACTTGGTATCCGCCAGAACACCATGTCGGCCAATCTCGCCATCATGCTCAACGCCGGGATCATCCGAAATCGGCGTGAGGGGCGAAGCATCCGTTATTTTGCGGATTTCGAAGGCATACGCGGACTGTTGGCCTTCCTCATGGAGGATTGCTGCGGCGGCCGCCCAGAGCTTTGCCAGCCGGTCATCGACGAAATCGCATGTGCTGAGGAGGCCCTGAGGTGACGTGGAGCCTACAGCGTCCTCTTCCCCCAACCGGCAAATGCTCGTGCGTTCATTCAATCATGACTTGATGGGGATCCAGATTTCCATGTCGCCTTCGCCGGATGCAGGGTCGAACAACTCTCCATAACGTTCGAGATCCGGCGTGGAAGCGGCATTGAAACCCGACTGCGGAAACCAATCGTGCCAGATGCTGTGGCGGGTATCCTGCAGTGTTGTCACATCGCCATCATGCTGAAAAACCGCGTAGGTCTGCCGAGGAATCCGCATGCGATCAAGCTCGGGCGGTAGTCCGGCAAATCCATCGACTTCCACGGCACACATGTAGTCGGCCGTGCTGTCTCGGTCATCGTCGCACAACAGCCCATAGGTCACGTTGCCGACCTGATTGGGAAGGCTGCCGAGATAAGGCCACAGTCGACGCCATTGCCGCTGGATATCGCGTTCCGTTTCCTGCGGACCGTGCTGTTGTCGAAAGCCGGCAACCAACATGGCCTTTCCGGTTTCGATGCGTGGCTCAATCAGTGGCTTTGCGCACATGGCATTGCCTCGTATGCAGTGGCGCTCGGGACGGCGGTTCCGCGCTACCGGAAGAGCCAACGACCGGTGTCGACGTTAGCAAAATGCCGTCGCGAGGCCGCTCTGCCTCTGTTGCTGCGTTCATATTATGACACAAAATGGGCGGAGCTGTGATGGCGGCCCCGGCGAGGCCTGACTTCGGACGCGCGGGCAGTGCACGTCAAATCGCCGCAGTGTTATGAAACGTATGAAATAGCTATTGCGATCACCTGATACATATGTTTCAAATTGTATGCCGGGGTACGGTGAACACCGACCGGCTGACCGGATCGTCCTGCTGCAATCGCCGCGGGAATTCCAATGGATACCGAAATGAGCCACATCTTTCCGCGCCACACCAAAGCCACCCTGCCAACCGCCGTGGCTGGCGAAGGCTGTTATCTGATCGACAGCGACGGCAAACGCTATCTGGATGGGTCGGGTGGAGCGGCGGTTTCCTGCCTTGGGCACGGCGATCCCGATATCGCCGAGGCGATCCGGGGGCAATTGGACAAAGTCGCCTTTGCCCATACGGGTTTTTTCACTTCGGAACCGGCGGAAGCTCTGGCTGATCTGCTGACAGCCAACGCCCCGCCCGGTCTCGACAGGGTCTACCTGGTAAGCGGCGGATCGGAAGCCGTCGAGGCCGCGATCAAGCTTGCACGGCAGTATTTTCTCGAGATCGGCGAGCCGCAGCGGCATCGGGTGATCGCGCGTCGGCAGAGCTATCACGGCAATACGCTCGGCGCCCTGGCAACCGGTGGCAATGAATGGCGCCGCCAGCAGTTCTCGCCACTGTTGATCGAAACCTCCCATATCTCGCCCTGTTACGCCTATCGCGGCAGGAACGAAGGCGAATCGGATTTCGATTACGGCCAGCGCATGGCGGCCGAGCTTGAAGCCGAGATCGAGCGACTCGGTCCGGAAACGGTGATGGCATTTGTTGCCGAACCGGTGGTCGGCGCGACCATGGGAGCAGTTCCTGCGGTCGAAGGCTACTTCAAGCGCATCCGCGATATCTGCGACAGGCACGGAGTTCTGCTGATTCTCGACGAGGTCATGTGCGGCATGGGGCGAACCGGATCGCTGTTTGCGTGCGAACAGGATGAGGTCGCGCCGGACATTGTAACGATCGCCAAAGGCCTCGGTGCCGGCTACCAGCCCATCGGCGCTATGCTTTGCAGTTCGAAGATTTACGCAGCCATTGAAAACGGCTCAGGATTCTTCCAGCACGGTCATACCTATATGGGACATCCGGTCGCCTGTGCGGCGAGTCTCGCGGTGCTCGATGCTCTGATCGAGCGCGACCTGGTGGCGCAGGTGCGCGACAAGGGCGACAGGCTGCAAAGCGCACTCGAGGAAGTCTTCGGACAGCACCCCCATGTCGGTGATATCCGTGGGCGCGGACTTTTCAGAGGCATCGAACTGGTCGAGGACCGGGACGACAAAACTCCCTTTGCGCCCGAGCGCGGAGTGCACAGCGCGGTCAAGAAGGCTGCGTTCGAGGCTGGGCTCATCTGCTATCCGATGGGCGGGACCGTCGACGGGCGACGCGGCGATCATATTCTGCTCGCCCCGCCTTTCGTTATCGAGGACGACCAGATCGACGAGTTGGCCGGCAAGCTCGACGGCGCCATTCGATCGGTGATCTAACCGGGCCGGATCAAGCGGAAATCGGTAGTTCTGCCCGTTCGTGCAGCAACGCAGATAGCTGTTCCACGTAGTCGTCCCAACTGCTGTCCTGCAGATCGCGGCTCGCTTCGCTGCGGAATCCGGAATGCTGGATGTGCAGCACCGTGCCCCTTGCACCGTCGTCGAATGTCACGTCGACTTCGGTGATCTCTCCGTCGCGGTCCCATTCCCATGTATACCGAACGCGCCGCTCTGGCTCGACCGCGAAGAACACGCCCTCGGCACGCGAGCAGCGATCTTCCATTTCGACATAGAGGCGATAGTGACCGCCAACCGTCGGATTGATGTCCATGCGGGTCGCCGGGGGAATGACCGTATCGGGACAGACCCAGGCGTCAAAAACGTGGCCTGGAGGGAAGGGCAGTTCGAAATGCTTGTCCAGTTTCATGCGATCCTTTCGCCGTCGGTCGCTGTGTCCGGTGGTGTCTGACGACCCCTGCATAGCAAGACGCGATACGAATCGTAGTTAACAAATTTTAACCTATTGAAATGCTTTTGCAAATGGGACCCATCGATGGGCCAGAGCGACCCGTCGGGATCGCTCCGAATGCAGATCCGAAGCTGCTGTTGGTGACGGATATCCGTATGAATTACATACCTTATCCCACGAGCTGGAGACGCTGCCGGCTGGCTGGTATACAAAGTGCAGGAGACGCTGCGTTGCTGACCATGGGGCAGGGAGGGAAGTTGAAGTGTGCGAACTGTTCGGTGTATCAACTTCGCTTCCCGTGCGCATATTCTGCAGCCTGGAGGAATTCTCCCAGCATGGCGGCGGTACCCACGCCAACCGGTCCGGGTGGGGAATTGCCTATTACGACGACAAGGATGTGCTGCTGGTGCGCGAAGCGCTGCCGGCCGCCGGTAGCCCGTGGATCAGATTTCTCGAAACCCACGGCCTGTACAGCCATTGCACGATCGCCCATGTTCGATACGCGAGCATCGGCGCACCCACTCTCGTCAACACCCATCCATTCCGTCGCGAACTGGGCGGGCAGATGCACATCTTCGCCCACAATGGAAGCCTGCCCGATATCGACAAACACCGACCCTTCGAGGGCGATCAGTTTCGCCCCGTCGGAGAAACCGATTCCGAACACGCGTTCTGTCTTCTTCTGCAGCGTCTGGCGCCACTGTGGCACGCCGCCGACGGAGGGGTGCCACCGCTCTCCGACCGCCTCGATGTCGTCTGTCGGACAGCCGAGGACCTTCGGGCGTTGGGGTCCGCCAACTTCCTCTACGCCGATGGCGATGTTCTGTTTGCACACGGCCACCGGCGGCGCTTCGAGCAGAACGGCGTTTTCGGTCCGCCAAGACCTCCCGGGCTTTGTCTCGGCGACACCAGGGAGGTGGCACGCGGGCTCGATATCCGCTGGCCCGTGGCCGACACGAAGGGGGTCATGGTGGCCAGCGTGCCACTGACGGAGAATGGCTGGGATCCACTTCCCGAGGGGACTGTGGTCGCCCTGCGCGATGGTGAAATCGTCGATCGCGTTTGAGCGGTCGCATCGCCATGCGACCCCGCAACCGGCCGATCACGCGGGGTTACGTAATTGTAATGTGGCGGCCATGGTAAGGCCGCAATCCCCGACCCATATCCATGGACAAGAGAGGCGGACGGCCGTTAACCGGCCTTGTTTCTCGAGTGTCGCTGGTGGACCCTGGAGCAAGCAATAACAGCGAAAAAATCTGCGCCAATATTGCTTCCGTTTTGAGCATGGAAAACGCGCAGCCAGGGTTTCGTAAAATATGGGCAGGCCAACCAGGGTCTGCCCTTTTTCTTTGCCCCGACTATTCGAAGGCGTCGCTGACAGCGATGCCGTAGCGCCTGCTCCATTCGTCGACATACGGCTGGTCGAGCTCCTCGGGCAGGGGAGAAAACCCGCTTGATGCTCCGGACAGGATGAATTCGCTGCAGCGGTTGTGAGCGGCGAAAATCGGATCGATGAAGAACATGGTCGTCGGCGCGTCGAGCAGAAAGTTCAACGGCGCCTTTTCCCCGACGATCCGTTGGGCTGCAAACCGGTCCCCATATTCGTCGTCGGCGCCCATGTTGATCAAATGCACATGATCGTCGATCAGACCGGGGTCGAACAGCTCCTGCATGAGATCCTGATGCCCGGTGGCGGTGATAACCGCGAAGGCGGAGTTGACGACTTTCAGCAAGTCGTCGCCGGTTTCGCTGAAACAGGTCCGATAACCCATCGACGCGGCCTGTTTCAGGCGCCTCGGATCGATGTCGACGGCGGTGACCACGGCACCTTCGTCGGTCAGGTAACGGGCAACGCCCTGACCGACCTTGCCGAAGCCGAACAGAACGAAGGACTTGCCTTCAAGATCCGGCGTCAGGAACTGTTTGAGGGCGCGAACGCAGGCTTCTCCGGTTCCGAACATGGCTTCCAGGCATTTCAGCTTCGAAAGATCGAGGCTGTAGATCGGCAACTCGGTCTCAAGTGTGCTGTAGACGGGAGTCCCCGACTGGGTCAGTTCCGCATATCCCCTGGTGATCGTCACTTCCGGCATGGCCGGAATCTGGGCGCAGCAATCGAGCGCGATGTCGAACGTGCCGGAAATCTGGTTGTGGTCCAGTTCGAGCTCGGCGCCAATTTGCCTGAGAAAATCGACGCAATCCTGTTTGGGCTGCAATCCGGGCAGTTGCAGATGGGTGACGAGGACGCTGGCGCCCGCGCGGTAGAGCGATTCCAGCTTCAGCATGGTTTCGCGTGTGAGCGGGATGTTGTGGAGGAGGCGCAGACCCTCAAGAGGCCTCGACCGGCTCCACTCTTCGTTGAGCTCCTGCAAAAATGGGTAGTCGCCCTTGTAGCGGCGATTGAAACTGGATAGCGCGTCAATATCCATTGTGAAAATCCGCAGTGAAATCGTCGGATCGCAAGCAAAGCAGCCGATGCGTATCCGCGACCCGTAACGTCTGGAGCGCGGTGGGGCAAGTCGGCTGCAACTGCGTTCGCGGGAAATTCGGGAAAGTCCCGCAATGCACCAGACGGGCGGATCTTGGCACATCGCGGGACTTAGGAAAGCCCCATGTCCGCGGGGCGGTCATGGAAGTTGGCTTTCTTTTCAAGAAACAGGACGTCTGCTGCGATGCGCGAAAGCATCTCACCGGACACAGCACCCGCAAGGGACGCCGAAATCTCGAATCCCGTCAAGACAAAGGGCCTGACAGTTTGAATCTGTCCGGAAAGCAGCGACGCTTGGTCGTCTGTTCCTTTGCCCTCATATCGGCGCGAATTGAGAGAAAACAATGTCCCGAAAATTAAATCTCTGTAAGCATCGGCAAGAATCCAAGCATGAGAAACTGATTTCCCACTAACCAAAGCTCTGCTGCCTACGCTTGCCCGCGGTCGGGGCAGCATAGACGGAGAAAGACCATCTTTGATTGTCACGATGTTCATGGTATGTTCCTTTTTTCCATAACTTGTCGAGTGGCATGACGACCGACCCGGTTTTTCGAGATTGGACAGCAAAGGCGGTGGAGCACCGCGTTCTGGAGGCGGCCGAGACGCTCATGCTGTGTCCGCGCGCGCTCGGGCCGAAACAGTTCGGTTCGTCGATGCCGGAACCGCTGCGGCAGCAGCGCGACGCCTACGCGGCGCAGAAGGCCCGATATCGCCGGCGCCCCGATGCTGCGGCGATCGACCGCATGGAAGAGTGCTGGGAATGGATCAACGCTCTGGCGGATCGACACGACCGGCACTTGATCTATGACTGGGCGCGCGCAAAGCGGGCTCGCGGGCGGTCGCTGAAAGGGCTCGCCGATCGGGAGGGGGTCAGTGATCGAACTCTGCGCAGGGAGATCACGCGGATTTGTTCCGCTATGGCCGAGCGGCTCAATGGCGTAAACAAGCCCAACCTGGGTGGGCGCCCTTGCGGAGATACCATGCAGCGCGACAATTCGGCGACAGTCGAACGGCACCAGGCCCACTGGAGGGCAAGCAACGGCAAACCCAGGATCGATCCGCATCTGAAAAAAACGCGTTTGCTCTAGGCATTTCGCTGCTCGATCCTGAAAACGTGAATTACAATTCTGTCATCAACTCTTGTTGTGCCGGTTTTTGATCCCATATGGAATCCACGCATATCGATCGGATAGCGGGCAGGTGCAGAAGCGCCGAAGCCTTTGATATGCAACGAGCTTTTTGAAGGAAAAGCGGAGCCAAACCATGCGTGTTCAGACCTTTGCGGCGGCAGCGCTGGCTGTCGGTGCTGTAGCTTTTGGCGTCCTTGCCGCAGCCGACTACGAACCGGTCGCTGCGCAGACCACGATATCGGTCGATGTGAACAATCTGACGCGCGGCGACGGTCATTGGGTGTCCGTATGCGATGACACGGAGACGTCGATGCACCCGGTTCCCGGTGCAGATTGCTATTTGCGGTATGTCGACGTCCTGGAGGCAGACAATCCGGACGCTGGCTCGATCATGGCATTCGTGATCTCCGACGGGAGCGGACTGCGCGTGGAATTCGGCGTTGCCGACGGCCTGTCCTTCGAGAACGGCGGATTTTATCTCGCACGGGACGGTTTTCCGGTATGGAACCTGGACAAGTACGGCTGCCTCGAATACGGCGCATGCACGTTCTCCGGTCCGGCCGCCGATGCTTTGGTCAAGGCATTCTCCGACCACAATGGCGAAACCCTTGAGATGCGGATCCACTACACTGGTCCCGACGGCGTGGTTCACGACCGGAACTGGCAGATGCTGCCATTTGCCGGCGCGTTCGACGGCTTCATGTCCGCCCGGGACAACATCGCCGCCATGTAGTCGACCGATATCGCCAAGATCCGGCCTGTTCGAATCGTCCAGCGGACGCTAAGAATGGGCCGATGTCGACATCCGCATTTCCCCGCAAATCAGCGCAATCGGTAACCCGAAGCCGATGTCCGGGCGAACAGCGTGCTTTATGAGTTAGCGGCCGTCGGTGCCGCCACTTGCTGGGCCGTTGCGGGAATGATTTCATCGGCGCCGTCGCGCTACCTCGGTGCAATCGCCTTCAATTGCGTGCGCATGCTCATCGTCTTTGCGATGCTCGCGGCCTATTGCCTGATCACCGGGTCATGGAAAGGGATAACTTCGGACCAGACAGAACTGCTGGTGGTTTCCGGGTTTGTCGGCATATTCCTGGGCGACACAGCGCTGTTTCTGACACTCAATCGGATGGGACCGAGGCGGACGGCCATCTTGTTTGCGACCAACGCACCGATGTCGGTCGTGTTGGGCTGGTCGGTCCTTGGAGAAGCCTTGTCCCCGGGAGCCCTGGTCGGGATCGCAATCACCGTTGGCGGTGTGGTTTTGTCGATCATCTTCGGAAAGCGACGGACGCAATTGCACCAATGGGAGCGCATCACCGGCCCGCTTTGGCTTGGCGTGGCTCTGGGGCTTTTTGCCGCCCTTGCTCAGGCGGTCGGGTCCATCATCGCCCGGCCGGTCATGGAAGCCGGTGCCGATCCGGTAGCGGCGTCGGCCTTGCGGGTCGGGATTGCCGGCGTCGGCCTGGCGCTCCTGACCCGTTTGCCATCTGACAGGTTCCGTCCTCAGGGGCGGCTTACCGTCGGACTGACGGCGCGTATCGCCCTGTCGGGGATGCTCGGAATGGGGCTCGGCATGACCCTGTTGCTGTTCGCGCTCGAGGGAGGCGAGGTGGGTATCGTGTCGACCCTGTCGGCCACCTCGCCCGCCATCATGCTGCCGTTGCTGTGGGCAACTACGGGTGAGCGACCGGCAGCCCCGGCGTGGATCGGCGCACTGTTGGTAGTGGTCGGATCGGCGCTGATTTTCCAGGCTCCGACACCGTGAAATGCGGTTCGATGGTCCTGCCGCAGCCCAGCTTCTCGCGGTCGGGTTACAACCCTGGCTTCATCACCAATGATCAGTTTGTTGTGGATAGGCCGGCCACCCGAATGGCAGGTGTCGATTATTGCAGCAATCCGCCGTAGTCTTCCCAACAAGTTGTTCAAACGTGATGTGGGTCGCGACTTAGTCCCAATGTGAACATAATCTATTGGTAAGTATTGAGAAAAAGTGGTATCGTATTTTGGATACAAGTAAACTTTCGTGAAAATTAAAAATATAGCTTAGCTGGATAGGAATTGGGAAACATTGTTTTCGGCGTTCTATTGGGCATATGAAAATTGAGGCGATGACCCCGGAAGGATGAAAACGGAAATGTCTACAGAGAAAGCGATTCAGAGCAAGGACCCGGTGAGGGACGAACTCCTGGTTGAACTGACGGCGGATGTCGTTGCCGCCTATGTAAGCAACAATGTCGTGCAGACGGGCGACCTGCCGGGATTGATTGCAAATGTGCACGCGGCACTAGGAACTACAGCTCAGGGCGAAGGCGAAGGCTCCGAGCCAGCTGCCAAACCTGCCGTCAGCGTGCGCAAGTCTGTTCAGGACAATGCGATCACATGTCTGGAATGTGGCCAGAAGTTCAAGTCGCTGAAGCGTCACCTGATGACCTATCACGGCCTGACCCCCGAGGCCTACCGGGCAAAATGGGATCTTCCGGCAAGCTATCCCATGGTCGCTCCGGCCTATGCGGAGAAACGATCACGGCTGGCCAAGAAAATGAAGCTCGGTCACAAAAGAGCGAGCTAACGGGCGCGGGCAATGGCCACCGGAGCCGGCCCCGATTGCCGGTTCAATGCCGGTGGCCGGCTGACGCAAGCCGCTCTTCGGCCATACGATCGGCAACTTCCCGAGTGGTCAGGCCCTCCGCCTCCGCACCGGCGAAGATGGCGGAGAGCGTTTTTCCGATCTCACGTACATCGGCCTCAAGCGCGGCGTCGGTCGCGTCATGCTTGGCCAGACACATCACGCCGCCGGCATTGATCACGTAGTCGGGCGCGTAAAGGATGCTGCGGTCCAGGAGTGCCGAGCCGTGCCGGTCTTCGGCCAGCTGATTGTTGGCGGCCCCCGCGACGATCGGCATTTCCAGGTCGGCAATCGTCTGGTCGTTCAGGATCGACCCCAGTGCACAGGGGGCAAAGACATCAGCGTGAACGCGATGGGCGTTTTCGGGATCGACAGCTTCGGCTCCCAATTCACGGACTGCCCGCTCCACGGCGTCGTTGTTGATGTCCGAGACTACAAGCTTGGCGCCTGCTTCGTGGAGGCGCCGTGTAAGCGCGTATCCGACATTGCCTAGGCCCTGAACGGAAACGGTACGACCCTTCAGGCTTCGGTCGGCAAAAGCGTGGTCGAGGGCCGCCAGGATGCCGTGATAGACGCCAAGCGCGGTGTAAGGTGACGGGTCTCCCCGGTGGGTCCGGTCGGTGCCGCGAACATGGGCGGTCTGGCGGGCGATGAGTTCCATATCGGCGGGCGTCAAGCCGACGTCCTCGCCGGTAATGTAATCGCCTCCCAGATGATCGACATGGCGCCCGAATGCGGCCATCAGTTCGGGCGACTTGTGCTTGCGCGGATGACCCAGGATCACCGCCTTGCCGCCGCCGAAATCGAGGCCGGCTACGGCGTTCTTGTAGGTCATTCCGTGCGACAGCCGCAGCGCGTCGGTCAGCGCTTCTTCCAGGCTCTCATAGGGCCACATGCGGCAGCCGCCAAGCGCCGGTCCAAGACGCGTGTCATGGATGGCGATAATAGTCGACAGTCCCGTATCCGGGTCGTTACCGAAAACAACTTTCTCGTGCCCCCTGAATTCGGGGTGGTCGAGCTCAGTACGATGAATCTGATTCAGTGTTTCCTTCGGTGAGACCTGCATTGCAGTGCTCCTTGCGCACAACAATCTAGAGGCCGGCAAGAATCAGCCAGTCTCGTCTAGATTATATGCGTATGGTTTATTTTCATTTAAAGCGACGATCTTGCACAATTCGGTGATGAAGCGCCGCATGATTTGAACCAATGCAGGCTCAATGGCCGTTTCGCCAATGAATGCATCATCTTGTGGCTAAGTGTTCAGACGACAGCGCGCTGTTCGTCGGCGCTTTGAAGGGCGGTGGTTTCGGCCGGTGCGTCGGCCCACGCCGCCGCGGCCACAAGTCGACACCGGTCAGGGCGAAAACCGATGCGATTCCGATTCGCATCACACTAATGCTCCAATTCCCGCCCGTACGACCTTACGATTTGCATCTGAAGGTGTGGCACGGAGAACCAGCGTGCCGACAACGCGCATGAATAGCATTAAATATGGCCGTTTAACGACGCGATTTGTTGACGTTGGACGTGCTCGATATAGTCCCGGCGGAACACAGCCCTGGACGGTTGTTCGGTTGGCAGAAAACTGCACATAATCAGGGCGGCTTGGTGCCGATTCCCCGGAGGGTGGCTCAATGAACAGAACGGCGATCGGAATGGTGTCTGGTGCCGTCATGCTGCTGATCGGATCAGGGCAGGTTCTTGGGCAAGCCCAGCAAAACAATGTCCCCAGCGTCGTTGTCGCGAAGGTCGCCGACAAGGTGGTCGACGGCGGCGACAGTTACGTTGCGCGGGTTTCGGCGATCACCACCGTCAATCTGCAGGCGCGAGTGACGGGGATTCTGGAAAAGCAGAACTTCGAAGAGGGAGGCTTCGTCAAAAAGGGCGATCTGCTGTACCAGATCGAAAAGGCGCCTTTCCAGGCCAGCGTCGCTGAATCGAAGGCCGATGTCGAAGGTGCCCAGGCGACCGAGAAGAACGCTGAACTCTATCTTCAGCGGCAGAAAACGCTACACCAGCAGGGCGACGTACCGCAGGCGACCGTCGACTCCGCCACAGCCGCGCTGGGCGCCGACCGGGCGGCAACGGACAAGGCGAAAGCCGAACTGGAATCTGCCCAAATCAACCTCGGCTACACCGACATCTACAGCCCGCTGGACGGGCGGATCGGCATCAGCGCAATCGATGTCGGCAACCTTGTCGGACCGGACAGCGGCGTGCTTGCCACAATCAACAGCGTCGATCCGATTCATGTGATCTTCTTCATCAGCGAAAAGGAGTTGCTTGACGAGCGGCGCAAGGGGCTGATCAGCGAGAACACTTCAACGTTGCGGGCTCGTATCACCCTGGCCGACGGCAAGCTCTATCCGCAAACCGGAACGGTGAGCTATGTCGATATCGAGGTGCAACAGTCCACCGACACGATCGAATTGCGAGCCACTTTCTCCAACCCGGATGCAGTCCTCATTCCCGGACAGTTCGTAACGATCCAGCTGGAAGATCCGAACGCCAAACCGGTGATCACCGTGCCGCAGACGGCTCTGCAACTGGACAAGGACGGCCACTTCGTCTTCGTCGTGGACGACAAGGATATTGCCGAACGGCGCAATGTCACTCTCGGCGCCCAACTTGCCGGAAGCTGGGTGGTCAAGCAGGGCCTGTCAACCGGCGAACGGGTGATCGTCCAGGGGTTGCAGAAAGTGCATCAAGGGGGTCAAGTCAAACCCGTCGAGGGTGAAGGCCAGAGCCAGGGATGATCTCTGATTTTTTCATCGACCGTCCCAAATTTGCGATCGTCATCGCCATTGTCACCGTCCTCGTCGGCCTGATCGGCATCCGTCTTATCCCAATTGCCCAATATCCGGATATCTCGCCGCCGCAGGTCTACGTGACGGCGAGTTACCCCGGTGCCAACGCGTCGCTTGTGCAGAACGCGGTGGCAACTCCGCTCGAGGAGCAGATCAACGGGGTCGACGGCATGATTTACATGTCGTCGTCAAGCGCCAACGATGGCAGCTACGACCTGAGAATTACCTTCGAAATCGGCACGGACCCCGACATCGCCGCCGTGAACGTGCAGAACAGGATCGCGTTGGCCGAGCCGGTCCTTCCGGCAGCCGTGCTTCAGCAGGGGGTCCAGACCTCCAAGAAGTATGGCGACATGTTGCTGGTGATCAACCTTCTGTCGACGGACAAATCGCAGGATGCGTTGTTTCTGAGCAATTACGCCGCCGATTTCGTCCAGGATCCGCTGACCCGCATCAGCGGAGTCGGTTCGGTCAATCAGTTCAGCGCGCTGGAATACAGTATGCGGGTCTGGATGCAGCCGAAGAAGATGGCGTCTCTGGGCATTACCGCCAGCGATCTGTCGACAGCCATTGAGAACCAGAATGTCGAGGCCGCGGCCGGGCAGGTGGGGGCGCCGCCATTCGGGGCCAACAGCACTGACTTCCAGTTTACCCTGGAGGCCAAGGGGCTGCTGGACACCGCGGTGGAATTCGAGAACATTATCGTGTCCTCCAACACGGACGGTTCTCTGGTTAGGCTCAAGGACGTCGCCCGGATCGAACTGGGTGCCGAGAACTACAGCGCATCTTCCAAGTTCAACAACCGGGAAACGGCAGCGATCGCCGTGTACCAGGAAAGCGGCGCCAACGCGCTGGAGGTGGCCGACCAGGTATATGCCGAGCTTGAAAAACTGGCCCACAAGTTTCCGACCGGCATGAGTTACGAGCTCGCCTACGACGTGACCAAGTCGGTGCGGGTCTCCATCGACGACATCATCTTCACCCTGGGAATGACCGGATTGCTCGTCATTGGCGTCACTTTCATTTTTCTTTTGAGCGTTCGCGCCACGTTTATTCCGGCGATCGCCATTCCCGTTTCGTTGTTCGGCGCGGTCGCGATGATCTACCTGATCGGTTTCAGCGCCAACATGATCACGCTGCTTGCCATCGTGCTGGCCATCACATTGGTCGTCGACGACGCCATCGTGATCATCGAGAACACCGAGCGCATCATGGAAGAGGACGGTCTGGAACCGCGCGAAGCGACGCGCAAAGCCATGCGCCAGGTGACACGGCCGATCATCGCCACGACATTCGCGCTCGCTGCCGTCTTCGTACCGGTTTGCTTCTTTCCCGGAATAACCGGCAAGATCTACCTGCAATTCGCGCTGACCATTGTTTTTGCTTTCGCCCTTTCGGCAATCAATGCGCTGACGTTGGGACCAGCCCTGTGCGCGTCCTTGCTCAACCGATCGACCGGAAAGCCGTCCGGGGCGCTTTCCCTGGTCCCGCGCATCATGGACGGCATTCGCGACCGCTATGTCGCCGTTGTGGGATTCCTGCTTCGCCACATGGCGCTGTCGATGCTGATCCTGATCGCGTTTGCCGTGGGGTCCGTTTACATGTTTCGAACGGCGCCGACGGGGTTTCTGCCGACCGAGGACAATGGCGTCTTGATCGCCAGCATTCAACTGCCCGACGGCGCGTCGCTGCTGCGCACCGAGGCGGTCATGGAAAAGGTCACCGACATGGCGCTGACCGTGCCGGGGATCGAAATGGTCACGACGGTTTCCGGCTTCAGTGTCATCACCGGCTCGCGATCGAACGGAGGCATGGCGATTCTGCGCCTCAAACCATGGGACGAGCGCAAGACGCCGGCACTTCAATGGCAGAGTATCGTCGGCCAGCTGAAGGCCAAAATCGATTCACTGCCGGAAGCCACGGGTTTCGTCTTCCCGATTCCGTCCATCCACGGTCTGGGTTCGAGCGGCGGCATTGCCGCCCAACTGCTCTATTATTCGGGCGGGGAAGTGGCCAATCTGGAGGCGGCCAAGAACGCGTTTCTCACCGCCCTGAACGGCTCTTCGGAATTCAGCCAGATCAACAGCAGCTTTTCAGCAAACACGCCACAGTATTTCCTGGCGGTCGACCGGGATCGGGCGGAAACCCTGGGCGTCGACATCAGCGACATCTTCACTGCTCTGCAGGCCCACCTGAGTTCGCTTTATGTCAACAATTTCATCAAGGACGGCCGGGTTTACTGGGTCGTGATATCGGCGGATGCGGATTATCGTCAGTCGGTCGAAGACATCGAGAACATCTATGTCAAGAATACCGACGGCGACACGTTTCCCTTGCGGGTCCTGATCAGCAGGGAACCGACCCTCGGGGCCGAGACGATCGAGCGCTACAACCTGTTCGAGACTGCGTCGATCAGCGGGCAGTTGGGCGATGGCGTGAGTTCAGGCCAGGCGATCGCCGCGATGCAGGAAATCGCCGACAAGACCCTGCCGGACGATTTCGGAATTGCCTGGACGGGCGTGACGCTTCAGGAGGTCGAGGCCGGCGCGCTTGTCACCTATATTCTGTTGCTCGCCTTCATCTTTGCCTATCTCTGCCTGGTCGCCCAGTATGAGAGCTGGACCTTGCCCATGTCGGTCATGGCATCGACGATATTCGCGGTGTTCGGTGCGTTGCTGCCGCTGACCTTCGTGGCGTCCCTGGACAACAACATCTACACCCAGATCGGCATGGTGCTGCTGATCGGCCTTGCTGCCAAGAAGGCCATCATGGTGGTCGAGTTCGCCAAGGTGGCGCGCGAGGAGGGCGCCAGCATTCAAGATGCTGCGCTGGCTGCGGCGAGGCTGCGCTTTCGCCCGGTGACGATGACCGGGCTGTGCTTCATCGTCGGCGTGTTGCCTTTGGTGCTTTCGAGTGGTGCCGGGGCGGCCGGCCGCCTGTCGATCGGATACCCGGTCTTCTTCGGCATGATCATCGACAGCACAGTTGGGCTCTTGATGATCCCGGTACTGTATGCGTTTTTCCAGACCCTGCGTGAGAAAGTCCATGCGCGGTTTGGACACCGGTCGAAAGAGGCGGGCGTCGGCGCCGAGTGACCCGATCCGGCGCGATTGCCGAGGTCGGCCGCATCATTATGAGACGCTGAGGACTTGTCAGACTTTCTTGATTGTGAGTCTATCTGCTGAGATCACAGCGACATTCGTTTCACAGGCAGGAGCCCGCCATGAACAACCGGTTTCGCAACCTCGTCTACGGACTGGCCTTTGCGATCATGGTCGGCTACGTGCTGCGCATCGGCAAGCCGATCTTCATTCCGGTCATGGCCGGGGTCATTTCCGTGTACGTGCTTTCGACTGCCGCGGCCAGCCTGAGCCGGGTCCCGGTTGTCGGTTCGGTCATTCCCCTTTGGCTGCGCCATGTGGTGGCGCTCTTGGTTTTCATCCTTTTCTGCGTACTGATGGTGCTGTTGTTCGCCGCAAACATACAGCAGGTCGTCGCGCTGGCGCCGCAGTATCAGGAGACCCTGCTGGCTTTCGTCACCGACATGGCAAAACTGCTGGGCATCGACGACGAGCCGTCCTGGGGCACCATTCGCAATCTGGTGCTCGGAGAGATCGATTTGCAGAAACTGATCGGGGCGACGGTCACATCGGTTTCGGTGCTGGGCGGACAGGTTTTCGTCGTGTTCCTCTATGCCAGCTTTCTGATGGCCGAACGGCTGCATTTCAGTCGCAAGATCATCATGGCAGCACGCACTCAGGCCGACGCCAAACGGGCGACGGAGGTGGTGGGGCATATCAACCAGCGCATCGGCGAGTATCTGACGGTCAAGACCCTGGTCAACATCATGCTGGGGCTGATCAGCTACATCGCCATGCGGCTGATCGGCGTCGATTTCGCCGGCTTTTTCGCCGTGATGATCGGCTTTCTGAATTATATTCCCTACGTCGGTTCGATGGTCGGCGTGGCCTTTCCGGTGTTGTTGACCGCGGCTCAATTCGGATCCATCGACGCGATCCTCATCGTCCTCGTGAGCCTGACGGCGTCGCAGATCTTCATCGGCGCGGTCGTCGAACCGCGTCTCTTCGGTCGCTCGCTCAACCTCAGCCCCTTTGTCGTGCTGGTATCGCTGACCTTCTGGTACGCACTTTGGGGGATTGCGGGCGCCATCCTCGCCGTGCCGATGACGGCGGCCGTCGTCATCGTGTTCGCAGCGTTTCAACCGACCAGACCATTGGCGGTGCTGCTGTCACGCGATGGCCGCGTGGCGTTCAACGACGAGAACGCGCCGGATAGCCGCGCCGCGACAAGCACCGGGAGTGCTGGTTAATCCGGCGTTTCTTCGGCGACTTCCGCGTCGACGACGGTTTTGATGACCGCCAGCGTGCGCTGGAGGTTGCTGCGCTGATGGCCGCCGGATAGGCTCTCGCCGTCCAGATAGCCACCCGGACCGTTATGGGAGATCCCGGGCATGGCGATTTTCTGGAACTTCCCCTGCTTGCGCGCGAGGTTCCAGTAGGAACTGCCGAAAAGGCGCCAGCGGTGGACGAAGAAGATACCTCCGATGCGCGCCACCTTATCCACCGAGCCCTCGATGTGGACCAGGCGGTCAAGGGCCGCCAGACCGGCATGAGAGGAGAGAACGCCGCCAAGCGAGATCAGTGTGAGCCGGCTGTGGAACGCCGATTGCAAGAACGGCGCGGCGCCCAGCGATATCTCCGCGCCGCCGCTGTAGCCGAGAAGAATGATCGGTTTGTGGGCGGCTTCCGTGTAGCCCCGCGACACCAGCTTGTCGTGCATCGTCTCGTAGGTCCCGGCGCTGTAGATCGGACCGTAGCGCCCGTCGGCAGCCACCAGCACCTGGAACAGGTTGCGCAACCGGATCAGCGTTTTGGTCACCAATGCCCGGTGACGTCCGAGAAATCGCCAGAACCGTGCGAAAATCCTCTGGCCGTTCAACGGAATGCCCGCCGGCGAATAGGGGAAGAAATTGTCGATTACGGTGACATCCGGGAGAGTGCGTTTCAGCTCCTCCAGGAATTCCCTTTCCATGTCGGGATGGACGTCCCCGGCCATGGTGCCGATGCCTGTGACATAGAAAAGCACCGCCTTTCCGGCGAGCGGCGTCGCCGCATCAGCGGGCTCATCTTGCAAACCGTTTTCGGCCTCTTCGGACCCTTCGGACGGATCGGTCGTCCAGCGCGACCACCAGGTCATCGCCTCGAACGGGGCGGTGATCAGCGAAATGAACAGTGTGGCGCCGAGCACCAGGATCACGCCGAAGAAGAGCTGCTGAAGATCGGTCACCGGCTCTTCACCTTCTGCTTGACGAAATCGAGGATCTGCGTCGACGAGAAGCGCGAAATCTCGCGGCTGGCATAGAGGAAGCCGCCGCTGCGGGCCGATCGGCTGCGGGTGAAGAACAGCCTCTCGAGAAACACCGCCAGGGCCCAGCCGGAGAGCGCACAGATGGCCGCCGGCAGGAACGGCACCTGAGCGCCGTAGAACATGCCGAACATCATGTTGAGGCTGGTCCAGCCGTAAAGGGCGTAAAGGACGATGATTCCAATACTCGGGAGCACAGCCAGGAAGCCGAAGATCAGCGGCGCCGTGGCGATGAATATGACCGACATGAAGTTCCAGGGCGAAACCGGCATGTCGAAGAGCAGCCGAGCGACCAGGACCGACATGGCAATCCATAGCCCCAGCCGCAGCGTCAGCGAGATGCCGCTGAACAGCAGCCCCAGCACAAAGCCGATGGGCGAGGCCGATACCAGGAACAGGGCGAAACACTGGCCCAACAGAACGGACATTCCGGCAACGAATACGATGACGATCGAGGCGAAGCGGCTGCTGTCGTCCATCAAGGTCGTGTCGTATACCGCCGGATCGAAGCTGAGGGCTCCGCCGATCAGTATGTCAAGCTGTCGAAATAGCTCGGACCAGTCCATCGCGCCGTCGTCGATATCTCAGGAAGTCGTCGGTCTGAAGCTGGCGCATTTTTGCGACAAACACAATGCCGCCGGTGATTGGCAGAACCACCGGTTTCCCTTGCACAATCCCGGTACGCCAAAGCAGGTGACGATTGCAGATGTTCATATTTTGTTCTATAGCTCCAATGATTTGAAGGAGATGTCCGCATGTCCGAACAGGAACTGAAATTTGCGCAGTTCAAGGCATTGCACGAAAGGGAGGGGGCATTCGTCATCCCCAATCCCTGGAACGCGGGATCGGCCTTGATCCTGCAGAGCCTGGGATTCGAGGCGCTGGCCACAACCTCGGCGGGACTGGCCTTTTCCATCGGTCTTCGGGATTCGCAACTGACCATCAGCCGCAGGGAGATATTGGAGAACGCACGGGAGATCGTCGAGGCAAGTGAACTGCCCGTTTCAGCGGATCTGGAAGGCGGGTTCGGCGACGCGCCGGAGGATTGCGCCGAAACAGTGCGTCAGGCAATCGACGCAGGGCTGGTCGGCGGATCGATCGAGGATGCGACCGGAAGGCGCGACCAACCGATCTACGGCTTCGAGCAGACGGTCGAGCGGGTGGCAGCGGCAGTCGAGGCCTGTCGCGGCAAGCCGTTTCTCCTGACCGCAAGAGCGGAGAATTTTCTCTTTGGCCGCCGCGACCTGAACGACACGATCGCCCGGCTGCAGGCTTTCGAAGAGGTCGGCGCCGATGTGCTCTATGCACCGGGATTGCCGGATCTGGTTTCGATCCGCACGGTATGCGCCTCTGTGAGCAAACCGGTCAACGTCGTGATGGGGCTGTCCGGTCCGACCTGGTCAGTCGCCCAGCTCGCCGAGGTCGGCGTCAAGCGCGTGAGCGTGGGCGGATCATTTGCCAGGGCCGCGCTTGGCGGGCTGCTGCGCGCGGCCAATGAGGTGCGCGAACAGGGCACCTTCAGCTACGCGGTGGAAGCGCTGCCCGACGCCGAGGCCCGCAGATACATGCGGGCGGCGCGAGAATGATGGCCCTGACTTCCATCATGCGGCGGCAACAAGACCTGAGGCGCCGGGGCGCTAACGGGCGTCAGTTGCGACGGACGGAGCGATAGGTTTCCCAAAGGTCGGGCAGTCTTTGGTCCTCGTCGAAGTACTTGGAGTCGCGGCCGGTGAATTCGATAAATCCAATCTCGGTGGCAACGGTATATTCGCCCAGGGCCTCGTCGAGGAACAGAAAGCCGAATTGGCCGAACTCCGTGCTTCGATCCTCCTCGAAGTCCTCAAAAAACAGCATTATGCCGACCTTGTCGCCGTCCCTGAACAAGGCAAAATGAACCTCCTCCGGATAGATGGTCTCGCCGCCCATCGTAATCGGCATCGACGGCCGGCGCGGCCGGTATTTCGTGATCCGCCAGCGATCCAATGGGGGCGATGCCGCATGGAGACGCTCGACGGATGGAAATGACCCGCGGATGCCGCCGGCGCTGATGATGAATTCGCGGGTCCCGTCCGAATTCCTGGGCCCGAATTCAAAGGTGAGCTCTCCATCGACCCTTGCAAGTGCGGCGGACAATCGGGCGAACACATTCTCCTGGTCCCGTTCGAATTCAAACAACGCCGCTTCGTTGCACTCGAACCAATTCCAGAATTCCGCAACAGGATCAGCCGACGCATTGGTAGCACTGACGGCGCAAACCATCGTTGATGCAATGAGACGAAACAGGTTTCTTCCCAATTTTTTTGCTTCTCGTCGCTATGAGGCGGTTTTTTTTTTGCCAGATCGACCCGACACAAAATTGCCAAGTAGAATCAGCCGGATGCCGGAGCTGCAGCTGTGACAGCTCAATGCAGCCAAAATCGGGCATATCACCGTGTCGGCAAATTCCATATAACGATTGCGGGGTCGTTACGGTGCCGCTTTGCAAGGCGCGACATGGCGTAAGCAACTCACAGTTCTTACAGAAATGCTGTCATCCATCATCTCCCACAATACACGGTGGGATTCGTTGTGCCTATGATGCGCCACACCAAAAAAGTTTACATATTAAAAAATACACATTTAAGTAGTATGTTGGCTGAAAGCCGCGTGCCCTCAGTGATTCAAATCCAATACCGGCATCGCTGTGGATTATCGATGGTATCTACTTCTCCGCAGCGAAAGGCTGGCATTGAGGCATGTCCGACAAACGGAGACAATCAACCGGTTGGATTGAGATGGTTCGTCGCTGGGGGAACAATGCTGCGCGAGGCCGTAACGGCGCGAGAGTTCTTTGCGTAGCAGCCTGCGCCGCGAGCCTGCAGGCGTGCGGCTGGGACTCCAAGAGAGCGATGTGGTTGGGAAAGCGGTTTCCCGACCGGCCGCCGCAACAAAGCGTTGGCTGCGGCGATATCGATGTCGACACAATCGTATCCAAGCAGTTGCGGTGGAGTGGAGGGGAGTATTCGGGAGTACGGGCGGGGGAACCCTTGTTCCCGCATTTCGAGCACATTGCCAGCGTTATCGTCGAAAAACACGGCGACCGGGAATCTCCCGGTGGTCGCTGCCGGATCATCAGCGATCATTTCGTGATCAGCGGCATTCCCTTTTCGACCTATCCGGAGATGACCCACTACATCGTTGACATCAAGACGGGACCAGACAGGCGCATTGCCGAGATCTGCGTCACCCGCAACGAATTTCCTTCGGACCGCAAGGTTCCTGACCACGTCCTGGCGGAATCGCGGCAGCGTCAGGGCGAACGAGGATTCATCCCCATCTCGACCAACAAATGTTTCAAGCGCGGTGATCTCACATGAACAGAATGCCAGTCCCAAAACCCCGCCGGTACAACCCCGAACACGATTACACGATCAGGGTCGGAGAGCATCCGATCAGGATGCAGAACTTCGTGAAATTCATCCCCTGGCTGCCGCCGCGCATGTCGCACCTCACGATCTCTGGGCACGACCCGTCAGGCGAGCAGCTGTGGGAAATGAACGGCTTGCCCACTCGCCCAGACGGCCAGCCGACCGAAAAGACCGTCGGTGCTCTGTTCGACCGGAACGACACGCTTGGGTTGCACGAAAACACCAGCCGTCACGGCCGTTTCGGAGGCGATGTCGTCAACAGGCGGCCCGTGTTCTGGGGGTCGCGGGAGGAAATGGAAGACCGCCGGAGCCAACTCCAATCGGTCGGTGAGGAGATCGAAGCTCGCAATCTGCCTTACCGGGCATGGGACCAGAACAGCAACAGTGCTGTCGGCACTCAGTTGGAAGAGGCGGGGTTCGACAAAAGAACCCTACTGCGTAACGGCGGCTTCAGGGGCAATGTGCCTGGATACCTGAAGAATCTCCTGCGCGGGGAACGACGGCGCAAAGCGGTCCAACCGAACTATGACCACAGCAACCGGTGACGTCTGGTGAGACCGCCAAAACACGAGAATGCCGTCCAAGCACCCCGTGTCCACTTCGAATCCGGATCGGTCGGGACCGAACCATCGGCGCCGTTGATCCGCGACGCCGTGGTCCAAGCCGCCATCCAGGCGGGAGAGGGCGATATGGTTGCGTATCTCCGGCGCCAGGCCGACAAACATCCGAGCGCGTTTCTGACGCTGCTCGGCAAGGTGCTGCCCATGCAGGTGACCGGTGTCGATGGCGAGGTCATCAAGACACGCATTGTTTTCGAGATCGTCGACCCTGCCGGCCCGCGAGCGTGAAATCCTGATCAGAGTATGGACCACGGGCCGCTTAAAGCGGCTTCGGCGTACGGGTGGAGCCCATGGCCGCACGCCTCACACAATTGGAGCCTTACCCCAAAAATTCGACCGTCCGAACGGCGCTTAAAAATCGAACCGACGCCGAATTGCATCTTCAGACCGACCGTTAGTGGCCGTTTCCCTGAGGCCGCAACGTCTCGCGTGGCCGATCTGTCGGGTTTTCCAACCCTCATTATTCAGGCCAAACCGTAATAATCCGAGGAGTATCGACGATGGATGGCGGACAGCGCACGTTGGTAGAAGCCTGGCTACAGAAACAGTTACCCGGCCTCTTGTAGGGCGACAGTTCATTTTGACCGTAAGGCGACAGCTACCTTTACGAGGTGGCAACAGCCTTAGCTCATCGATTTTCCGTCAACAATTGGCGGAAAAAGACGATGAGCTTTCTCGCAAAAGAGGAACGGACAGCCATGGCTGTATTGTTGAAACAGGGGCATTCCCAGAGCGCAGTGGCGCGGCTTCTCGGGGTTACGGAGGGCACGGTTCGATATCATCACAAGCGCCGATCGGCGGGCGTATTGGATGGTAGGTCCAAGCAGACATTCAAGGCCGCCGATTATGCGGAAGCGATCTCGCATTGGCGCTCTCAGCAAGAGGACGGCCGTGTAAACCTGGTGGATCTTCATCGGTGGCTGCAGCGCGAGCATGGTTATGGCGGGAGCCTGCGATCGGTTCAGAGATATTGGAAGGCGACGTATCCGGCCCCGAAGGTCCGGGCGAGACGTCGTGTTGAGACGCCGGCCGGCGCACAGGCCCAGGTGGACTGGGCGGAGTTTCCCGGCGTGGTTCTTGGCGACGAGGTTGTCGATCTTTCTGCCTTGATCGTGACGCTTTCTTGGAGCCGCAAACGGGCGGTTGTCTGGTCTCGTTCGAAGGACATGTTGTCCTGGCAGTCTTGCAATACGGCGTGTTTGCGTCGCTTGGGCGGTTCAGTCGCGGTTCTGCGCATCGACAACGTGAAGACGGCGATCTCCAAGGGGGCCGGCGCCTGGGGCGTCATCAACGAGACGTATCGGCGCTTTGCAGCGCAACTGAACTTCCATGTCGACGCCTGCCAACCTCGGCATCCGGAGGGAAAGGGTAAAGTCGAGAGACATGTGCGCGACCTTCGTGAGACGGTTGATCCTCGCAAGGAGGCCTTTGACAGCCTGGAACAGCTGCAGGCCGTGACCGATGCGCGGCTTGAAGAGCGTGCCGGCCGCCTGCGGTGCCCGGCGACCGGCACCAGTGTCGCCGAAGCGTGGGAACAGGAGCGTCGTCTTCTGACGCCATTGCCCGAGACGCTGCCGGAACCGTTCGACATCGTCGTGCGCAGGCCCGTCGGAATTGACTGCCTCGTCAGCTTCGAAGGCCGACAATACAGCGTGCCGTTCCGTTTCGTCGGCCAGGACGTGGAGGTGCGCGGTCTGGCCGGGCACGTGCAGATCCTCAAGAATGCCGAAGTGATCGCCATGCATCCGCGCCGCACCGAGCGGCTGATCGTGTGTGACGATGCACACTTCGATGGTGATGACACCGATCGTGTCCGCGCGCCGATGCCGCTTGGCAAGATGGGGCGAGGCCTTCAGGCGCTGGCGGCCAGCAATGTTCAGCAGCGCTCGATCGACATCTACGCCCGTCTGGCGGAGGTGGCCCGATGACGTCTCGGAGCATAAAACTGGATATTGACGTAACCCGCGAGAAGCTGGACGCACTCGGCCTTGGCTACGCATCCGAGGCGCTGGACACTTTGCTGTCGGAGGCCGTCAGCACCGAGATGTCCGCTCACCAGTTACTTGAACGGATTCTCGATATTGAGCGTGCCGGCCGCGAAGAACGGCGCATCAAGACGATGATGAAGACGTCGAAAATCCCGACCGGGCAGACGTTGGAAAACTTTGATTTTGCCTTCCAGCCGGCAATCGAGCGTTCCCGCATCGACACCTTGGCGACCGGGGCCTGGATCCGGAATGCCGAGGTTGTCCTGCTTCAGGGGCCGCCCGGGGTCGGGAAGTCGCACTTGCTCGTGGGACTGGGCATCCGGGCGATCCAACTCGGCTTCTCAGTCCAGTACTATCGCTTTGATGAACTGCTGACGGCCATCAAGGCGGACGCGCTTCTGCCGCCTACAAGGCTAAAGGGCCGGAAATACATGTCCAGTTCGCTGCTGCTGATCGATGAAATGGGTTTTGATCCGATGAACCGGGAAGAGGCCGGCCTCTTCTTCCGGCTGGTCAGCTATCGCTACGCTCGGGGTGCGATGATCATCACCACCAACAAGAGCATTCGCGACTGGACCGAGTTGCTCGCCGGCGATGAAGTCCTTGCTGCCGCGATCCTCGATCGGCTCCTTCACCGATCTCATGTGCTCAACATCAAAGGCCGCTCATATCGGCTGCGCGACCTCGAAGAACTTCTGACAAAAGAGAGCGCCTGAACGGGCAAATTTTGGCGCCGCGATTTGGGGGGCGTACGCCCCCCAAATCGCGCTGTCCTCGTAACACTGGGTGTCGTCTTAACTCGTAAGTGTAGGTGTCGCTTGACACCTCTTCGCCAGGGTTCAGTCATCGAAGGAACCGCCCAAACACAGGCCGATTGCTGTGAAGGTAGTGGATGGCCCGGTGCCGGCGTCCATCATGAACGCATTTGCAGCTCTTGGGGCGCAAACGGTGGATGGGGCAGCGGATGCCATCACGCTGCCGAGGGATGTTGTGGGCGGTGCATACAGCCTGCCGCCCATGGACGCACCCGGCATCTCCGAGGATGATGCGTACAATGTTTACCGAAATGGCGAATACATCGGCAATCGTCTGGCCAACCAGGAAGGGCTTATCAGGCGTTCTTTCGGCCTGGGAAGCAACGTAACCGGTTCAAGTCTCTCCTCTACAGCGATCGGCGGGCGTGCGGCCATAGCCCCCAATATCCTCGGTATGGGCGGTGGGGGAGCGCGACGTGGCAATAAACCGCCGTCGGCGGATGACCTACTTGCATCAACACAGAATCAAGGGTTGGGTAGCCCCAAACTCAACAGCCAGGCTCAAAGGCGGGCGGCGAGAATTGTGAAACGTGTCGAGTATATTCCGACTACAAGGGGTGTCGAAGCCCAAACATCGGCCAGGAACAGCGATCATGTGCCGCTCGGACGGCAGCAAACATACAGAGATGTCAATGGCGAACTCAAGTCCGTCCAACGGTCCGATGACCTGCAAGGAAGGCACGCAGGAATGGTGCAGATCGAGGGCGGTCCCGTACGTACCGACGCGAGAGGTCCTCTTGGTCTGAAGATGGACAAATATGGTCGACCAAGGCTCAAGAACTCCAAATCAAGGAGAAATGTTTTCGACTAGTTGGATCGGCGGGAGGCTCTATCGGAGATAGTTCACATGAAAACTGTTAAACAGAGGCTGCATGAACTCGAATTCGAGAAAAAAATCGAAAGTGAATTGGAGATCGTAAGAAGAGCCAGTCTGGAAATCGGCGTACCTCTTTCTTCATCAACGAATTTTGAAGAAAGGAGGAAAAGAGAAGATGAATTGTTTAGCGGTTCGGGAGATACCGTTCAGATATTCATGGAGGAAGAAGAAGAATTATGGAAGGCACTACGCTATACAATCGACAAAATCGACCGAGATGTGATGTACGTGTATTCATGGGAGTTGGTTAGAAATGCCTCTCCCATCCGAGTGCCGAAGGAAGGTGTATGCAAATTCTCGCGATGGCTGTTCAAAAATGGTGAAGAAGATTTCGTGATCGGCGCGAAGCGTATCGGGCTGGTGAACGTCGGTAGGTATTCACTCACGGAGAATGGCGGTCGGTACAGCTACGACATTGGATTTGCCGGGGCGGGGCTCTCCGGAATTTTCGACGAATTGCGCAAAGGTGAGATCTTTGAGCCTGGCGACAGATCGGAACCTAAAGGTCCGTCAGAGAGAAAAAAGTGAACATAGGTTACCTGGCTTGTGGACCCTGGGACCGATGATGATTTCGAAATCCGACCCGGTTGGCGAGCGGAGATGGGCATCAACTGCGGTGGTGTTCGGGGCTTCTTAGCAATCCAGACCGCACCATCATTCGTCCCCGACTATTCAAAACCCGGTTAATGGCACGAATATCGGTGTGGCAAAGCCGAGAATTACAACGTAACTACAATAGGATATACCGTCGGGCGCTGGATGAGCATAGTCCAGAGCCAACATGGCATATCCCGCTGTCCAAAAATCCCGTACAAGAGCATTAACAACGGTATCGTCCCACGCCCGTATCGGCAATACCGCGCCGGGCGGATATGCGACAAGCCAGCATGTCTGGCGCGCCAACTCATTGTCGCTCCGGACTGGCCGGAACGAACAGTGTGTTTGCGTTGCCGAATGTGAGGCGAACGCCCGTCGCATCTTCTGTAACGGTGGCGTTTTCCGCCTTGCCGACCTCGCTGTTCAATCTGATCTTCGCGGCGTCCGCATCCATCCAATCGATGGAATAGAAACGATCAGCAAAAATCAGCGCTCCCGTTACCGCGCTTGAACTTGCGTAGGCGCATGGCTGGGACACTCCGTCGATCGCGCAATTGGCCCACTGATGGCAGCGGTACGTGTTTCCCTCACAGAGATCCGGGCTCTGAGCGAGAACGGTTCCGGCATAGGAAACAAGCAGCAGACCCGCCGACAACGATTTTGAAAATTCCAAGGAAGCCCCCTGTGTCACAGTATAATGAGACCATCGCAAACCGCCTCATGCAGGATCTTACGGCTGATTTCGGGCTTACGCGAGATCAGGCGTCCGGAATCGTCGGTAACCTCGCCCACGAAAGTGGCGGGTTTAGGACGTTGCAAGAGCGCCGACCTCTGGTTGAAAATTCGCGCGGCGGCTGGGGTTATGCACAATGGACCGGTCCGCGCAGGCGCAATTTCGAAGCGTTTGCTGAATCGCAGGGACTCGACCCTTCCTCCTACGAAGCCAATTATGGATTTTTGGCGCATGAACTGTCCAATGATTATGGCTACTCGCTGGACGAGGTGAGGTCGACCAACACTCCCCATGATGCGGCGGAAGCCTTCTCCAACCACTATGAATATCCGCACCCGGATCATGCGCATCTAGGGCGGCGAAGGTCACTTGCCAGGGATATTTATCTCAATCCCAATACCGGATTTGTTGCGCCCACCCCGACACCACGCTCTGATATTCAAAGGCAGTCTACCGCAGACGCCTACACGGACTTTTCAGACTCGATGAAAGGGTCCGGATCTCTTGGTTTGGACGGCCGGAGCTCTTCTCAACCACTTGGAAAGCGAGAGAATTTTCCAAGGGAAGGCGGATTGCAGCAGGTTCCCACTCAACAACCAAGTTCATCGCAAAGAGCGGCATTGGAAGCATCTAATCCTCGACGGGCGATCCTGGAGTTCATCGTCAATGGACGGCGGAAGAGACGCGGACCGCGCTGACAGGAATGCAGGAGCAATCCGAAACACTTGCCGGTTCGCGCTTCCTTCTCGATTAAACCAAAGATTCTATCCGGACTGAGGTTACAGATGCCCGAGGCTACCGAATCAAACGCACTCCTCATGAACGGCCGACCAGGGACCATCGCCGATCCGCGGCAGGTTATTGCTAGTTGGTTGGCTGGGCAGCGGATCTCGGGTAGGCCCGCCAGCCCGTCCGGCGACCCTGCGCGGAGATTTGCCGGTAATGCCCGAATGGCACCGGATGCCATTGGAATGTACTCGCGATTTGTTCCTCGACAACACCGAGGATCGACACATACCGCCGCTGGTAGGACCGGCCATGCATTGCTTTTTGATCCGGGTCCGACTGCATATCAACGGAGTCCGCTCTCAATAGAGTTGCCTACAAATCCAGCCCCTCGGATTGCAGAGGATGAGGGCAAGGACCTGTCCGGAGGACAAATATCGGACCCCGCCGCCGATTTGCCGGAGCCTGGCCGCATAACCCCGTCTTATGTCGGTAGTCCGAATTACTGGGGGCTGGGGCCCATATCACCAGCTGACACTGGTACGAGATGGGGCAACAGCATAGCCAATGCCTTCATTTCCCCAGCCAATGTGCTGATAAATCCGATCGTGGAAGCCGGCGCTTCCGTGGCTCCCTATTCGCCGGCATTGGACGCGATCGAAATGACAATGCGCGGCCTGCCGGCACATGGCAAGCTGGCAGCCACACCGATTGCCGGTGCTTCCCGTCTCGCAAGAGGTGCAGCTCGTCTAAAGCGGTTAACGTCTGACAACGCTGCCACAAAAGCACCACTCAAGCGGCAGTTGACACTGGAGGAAGCAAATTCGGCTTTCCGTTCGGATGGAAAGCTGAAAGGAAGAACCATTGCCGGATCCAAGCAAATTATCGCCCCGGAGAAAATTGCAAACAAGGCTGTTCCAACCGAATATGGAAAGAGCACAACGCAAACCTTCCAGTCTCCATACGGCGATTTTCAAGTACATTTTTATCGCAACCCCGCCACCGGAGACGTGTATTATGACCTGGATTACAAAACAGTGTTTAATGATCGCTCCAGGAGGAAGAGGTGAAAGTAAAGTGTGTTTCCCTGTCGGATCCGCTGACCGGCGATGATGTCGAATCCAATGGATGGCTGCGGCTCGGTGAAGTATACCACGTTTTGTCGGTATACATTTCGACGGACAGGAAAGTGGATTATCGATTGATACCGCACACCGAACCTACTCCCGCACTGTTCTCGGCCGACCATTTTGAGATCGCCAGTGGTGCTTTGCCGCCGAACTGGATCATTGCCTGTTCCGACGAAGGTTATTTTGAGCTGACTCCGAAACTCTGGTCGGTACCAGGATTTTGGGAGCGCTATTTCAACTTTGAGCAGGCAGCTCTGGATGACTTTGAAAACGAAAGAAGGGCCATACTGCAATCGGACCCCTGATTTGATGTTGGACTGGCGTCAGCGTGCAGATTCTGCGCGAGAAAGCGACTTTTGTCGATAGACACCAAGCCGGGGTTCCGACGCCACACACTAAACTATCGCCCAGGAGTTTTACGGCGCCGCCACATCTCCAACCAAAATACAATAGCAGCAGAAAACATGCGCCGACACGTCCGTCCACACAAGAGGACATCCGTACCGTTAGAAAATTTCTGGAGAGATGAATGAAAAACTTCGAAATAGGAGACGCGGTTTACCTCTCTTTTGAGGGTGCGGGAAGACGAGACCTCCACAACGACTATGATTTTTCAAGGGTGATTATCGATGAGAACGTCGAAATTCATCTGACTCGCTATGAAGGCAAATCTACAGAACATATAAATATCCGTTTTGTCGATGTTTCTTATTTCGAGATAGATGAGGTGTTTTTCAGGGAATATTGTGTCGATGTCGAGGAGGATGGGTACAAGGAAGCCGGAGACGAGGACATGGACTGGCTGCTGTCTGAGAAAGATTACGAGGACGGGGTGCACTTCGTTGTAAGGTTTGCAAACGACGCTTGCCTCAGGATAGGCGCCGGGGAAATGGTGGCCGAGCTTAGCCCTGCTGCCCGCGAGAAGTGAGCTAACGGCCAAAGGTTGGCAGGAACTGCCCATTGCCCCACGTTCGACGAATGTCGCTTCGTGCCACCGATATTTACAAATTGAGAGGTTGTCATGAGTTCAGCTGTAAGGGTGCGATCCAGCAGCAAAGTGGTACATCCCGATTGCCGAAAATCCCATATAGGAAGAGCCTAGGCTCAATTCGAGCTCCAGCTTTGCAAATCGACGCCCATACCGCGCTAGCGACAGCCCTTGCGAGCCAGCCTTATTTTGGCCATTCGCACCGCATCATCGCTTCCAGGGGTGTGTATCGCATGATGTGTGGGCCGTTTCCCGCCCGAATGAGCAATTCGCTCTTCTCATAGCCACCCGGACCATCCGGATAGGTGCAGTCGAACTTGATCCAGACCGCTTGCATTTCTCGCAAGGCGATCTTCTCCGAGATCCTGCACTCGGTCTCATGAGGGAACACGCCATCGGCCGTGTAGGTCACCATGGTGTCCGGGGCTTCGTAGCAATCCAACACCTCGAACGGATCAGGCTCGATAGCGGATCCGGTAGGAACAAAACTCCCGTGCCACCACTCCTCCGCCTTTGCCGCGGAGGAAACAAGGATCGATATAACCAATAGCGGGCATGTCGCTGCAAAGCGTAACCGGCGCGATTCCACCATCTGATCCTCCGTTCCTCGAGAATATACCTATGGTTGAATTTTCCGCAACACCTGCTGCCAAAAACCTGATATCTACAATCACACCGCAATGCGGCGACCGGCTACTTCAGAGCGAGTTCTGTCGTCTGGTTTAGCCTAGCCGATTCCCTCACAGAGAGTTGTGCTCCAAATTAGCTCTAAACGCGTTGACCAAAAGATCAATCTCTAGTTGCATTTCCCCTGGGGAAAGGTCACTGGTTCTCGCTCAACGGCCAAAGTCATCGCGACTAGCGGATTTCGACGCAACAAATTCTCGACCGGCGACCGTTGGGTTCATTGTCAATGAACGGCGGAAGAGACGCGGATCGCAGTGACCGAGCAAAGGAACAGTCTGCAACTCCCGCCGTTTTTCACGGACTTTTCAAGCAATCGAAAATCCAATCCGGATCGAGGTTTACAGAGATGCACGAGGCTGCCGCATCAAACGCACCCCACATAAACGGTCGATCAAGGACCGTCGCCGATCCGCGGCAGGTCATTGCTGGCTGGTTAGCTGAACAGCGCATTTTAGGCGGACCCGGCAAGCGGTTTGGCGCATCGGCACGGCGATTTGGCGTAATGTCCGCATAGCACCGGATGCCATCGGAGTGTCTTCGCGATTCATTCCTCGACAAAACGGAGAATCGGCGCGTGCCGCCGCCGGCACGCCTGGCCATGCTTTGCCTTTTGATCCGGCTCCAACTGCATTTCAACGCAGTCCGCTCTCAATAGATCTGCTCACAAATACAACGCGTCGGAACAGGATCGCAGGGGTGTAGGGCTATCCGGTGGACAAATTTCGGATCTCGCCTCCGACCCGCCGGAACCTGGCCGCATGACCCCGTCATATGTCGGCAGCCCCAAATTACTGGGCGCAAGGGCCGATTCTACCCGCTGACACAGGTACGAGATGGGGCAACAGCATAGCCAATGCCTTCATATCTCCGGCCAATATGCTCATCAATCCGATGGTGGAGACCGGAGCCGCGATCGCTCCCTATTCGCCCGCTTTGGACGCGATCGAAATGTCCGTGCGCGGCTCGCCGGGGTTTGGCAAGCTTGCAGCTATCCCGATCGCTGGCGCTTCCGCGTGGAGCAAAGCCGCGATACGGGCGGCAAGGAGGCTCGACAAGCAGGGCGAGGAACTTGCAAGACTCGCCGGGCGCCATCGGGTTCGCCTCCATTCGCCCAGCCAAAGAATGGATGTAGATCTTGCCGGAAGTGCGCATGCGGGGATCCCCCCGCCGCATACGAAAATCTCTCCGGCAAACCTATCTGCCCCTAAACACTTGGGGCCGAAGTATAACTACAGCAAGAAAAGGCTATCTTCCGCCCATCGACGCAAGAGGATTTAAGGACGGCGCGACGGTTTCTTGAGAGGCAACCATGAAAAACTTCGTAATTGAGAACGGTGTGGAGGTGGCACTTGAGGGTGCGCCGCTCATCGATCTTCACAATGACTTCGAATTCGTCGGTATGATCGCCGATGTCCGGAGCGACAGGATAGAACTTATCTTCCGATCCCTTGATGAGAGAGAGTTGGACATGGAAGTAAGTCTGATTTTTACCAAGCTGGAACATGTTAGTGTCGACAATGGAGTCTTTGTCGGCCAAAGCGGTCTTGTCGACGAAATCGGATACAAGGAAGCCGAAGACGATGACATGGACTGGCTGCTGCCGGAGAGGGGATACCGAGAGGGCGCCCACTTTGTCGTGGGCTTTGAAAAAGAACAGAATCTGCGGATTGCATCCGAGGATATGACTGCTGAAGTCCGTCCGTTGAAACCGAGTCGTTTGCCGCGCTGAAGCACCGCTGGAGACACTGTACCTGGCCGGAGCTAACATTGGTCGTCAATCCACTCAGAAAACATTACTTTTCGTCGACACGCAGCACGAATTCGGATTTGCCGGAGCCGGGAATATTGGGGTGATTACAATGAGATATGCTGTCTGCCGCTGGGCGAGCATGACCCAGCGGCAATGCGGCATATCCGACTTGCCGAAAATCCAATATAAGAAGAGTAACAACGATATCATCCGCTTTATGCGTCGGCCGTTTCGAGACTCAGCTTCTGTCGAAGTGAGCGCCCATTCCGTGTCGGCAGACGGCAGCAAAACCCTCTCCATCAGCGCTCCCCGCAAGCTGGCACCGCTCCTGGATAGCCACCGCTACAAAGGCGCCTATGGTGGGCGCGGCGGTGGCAAATCGCATTTCTTTGCCGAGATGCTGTTGGCTCGCTGTTACAGTGCGCCGACGAGGGCGGCTTGCATCCGCGAGGTGCAGAACAGCCTGAAGGACTCCGTCCGGCAATTGCTGATCGACAAGATCCAGAAAGTGGGTCTCGGCTGGTTCTTCGACGTGCTGGGCACCGAAACCCGCGGACGCAACGGTTCGGTGATCATCTTCAAGGGTATGCAGTCCTACGCAGCTTCAATGAGAGAAAGCTACTCTTGTCTGTCGACACAACAGGATATCGGGAGTCGAGAATTCGAACGTTATTACAATGGGATATGCCGTCGGCTACTGGACGAGCATTACCCAGCGATAACGTGGCATATCCCACTGACCCAAAATCCCGTATAAGGGCATCAACAACGATATCATCCCCTTCGTACGTCGCCGACTTCGATATCCGTGATATGAAGTAGATTTGCGGCAGACCTCGGTCAAATTCGGGTCAAGCGGCCGGAAGTCGAATGCCAACCATACCCTCGCAGGCTGGACTTCAAGACATGTCGGGACAGATCGATATTGGGCGGATTTCTCCGAGTTTGGGGTGATAGTACAGCAGGGCAAATTCCACGCCGGTAAGGTCAAAACAAAACTCGGTTGGAGTTTTGTTGGCGCGCGGTTCGGTCCTGAATGAGCAATAAAAATCCCGTTCCGCAACCGCGAAGGGCCAAGAGTTTCACTGTCGTATCGGACGGTGAGGCCGTCCGAATACGCAATGAAAGCAAAGTCCTCACTCGCGTGGATATTGGTGCCCACTTCGTTGGCCAGGGAAGGCGTTGCTAGCAGCAACGCTGCGACCACACAAATCCGTGTCTTTGAACCTCTCCGTTCATGACGCTTGATACAATTATAAAGGAAAGGTTACTTGGACTACAGCCAAAACGATATATCAGCGATGGCTGCCGCGATTTATGATGAGACGCGAGGGGAGCCCAGAGTAGGGCGGGATGCGGTCGCTTACAATACTCTCAACCGTTCACGGATCGCGGAAGTAGCGATCCCCGACTTTGGCGGTTTCTCCAATCAGCTGGGAAGTGCGGACCGGGCAAAGAACGGGGAGGATGCGGTTGATCACAATTCAACTGTTCTCGCGTTGCTGGGGCAATATCTCAACGCCGCAGCTAAATGCGCGATGCTCCACCGAGAGCCTATTTATCGAAGTTACCGACCGACGATCAGACCGTCCGAAGCACATTGAAGTACAGACAAAGCAGTTTCAGAGGAATTCAACGATGACAGATCTCAACGATGACGAGATCCTACAGGTGTGGGATATGTTTGAGAGAGGCAACGCGGCGACCGCTCCAGGCACATTCTTTACCAAACCCGAAAACCTGTCTGAGGGTGGCTACAAAAGACTCGTCACACGCCAGGGTTTCCTTTCTTTAGCGGACCAAGCAACGCAACCTGCGGTCCACCGGGCAATCGAAGTCCATCTCGATGAATTTGAGCCCGACATGCGTCAAAAGCTGGAAAACGAAATTCAGAAAAGATGGGAGCAATCCAAGCCAATTCTTCCTGAGTCGATCACAAATAAAGCGCCAGCGTATAGTGCAATGGACAACCTGATACGAAAGGCAGAAGCAACACGTGACGTTGTCAGGGAACACAAAATAAGGCTGCCTCAATATCGTCAGTACGCAGACTCAATGGGACAATCTGGATCCCTCGGTTTGGACGGTCGATCTCGGACGTCTGCTGCAAGAACTCCTGCGTCAGGCGAACGAAGCAAATTGGAGGGGGCGCCAATTGAGGGCCCCGCCCCTATGAGTGGCTCGGGGGCTGCCCAGGTTACCCCTGATTCGAAATTGCTCGAATACTTGATCGAAAAGAAGAGAGCGCAAAGATTGGTCGGCGGACGACCTGCCCAAAGGCAGCCTGGTGCCTCCCATCCGAGGTTCGGTATCCAATAGTCACATGCGCATGATCGCTTTACAGACTTCAGCGAAGCCGTTTTGCCGTCAATACGAATAGTGTGACGACTTTTGCCAACCGAGTCCCGGCAAACCCTCTCCATCAGCGTCCCTCGAAAACTGGCGCCACTGTTGGATAGCCACCGCTACAAAGGCGCTTTTGGCGGGCGAGGCGGCGGCAAATCGCATTTCTTTGCCGAGATGCTGTTGGCTCGCTGCTACGGCGCGCCGACCCGGGCAGCCTGCATCCGCGAAGTGCAGAACAGCCTGAAGGATTCAGTCCGGCAGTTGCTCGTCGACAAGATCCAGAAGGTGGGTCTGGGCTGGTTCTTCGACGTGCTGGGCACCGAAATCCGCGGGCGCAACGGGTCGGTGATCATCTTCAAGGGCATGCAGTCCTACAATGCCGAAAACATCAAGTCGCTGGAAGGCTTTGACATTGCCTGGGTCGAGGAGGCGCAGACGTTGTCGGCGCACTCGCTGAAGCTGTTACGTCCGACGCTGCGCAAAGAGGGTTCGGAACTGTGGTTCAGCTGGAACCCTCGGCACGATACGGACGCCGTCGACCGCTTCTTTCGCGGCGGCCGGCCGTTGTCGGACGGACTGGCTCTTGAGATCAACTGGAACGACAATCCGTGGTTTCCGGAAGTGCTGCGGCAGGAAAGGGACGACGACTACGCCGCCGATCCCGAAATTGCCGAGCATGTCTGGGGCGGCGGCTACGAGATCGTCACCGAGGGCGCTTATTACGGCAAGCTCCTCCACGCGGCGGAGCGCGACGGGCGCATCGGCGACTACCCGTACGATCCCGAAAGACCGGTCAAGACCGCCTGGGATCTGGGCGTGGATGATTACACGGCCATCTGGTTTCTGCAGGAGGACGGGCACCAGGTCTTCGCAATCGACTTTCACGAGGTTTCCAACGCCGGCGCGGAACAGATCGTTCGCGATGCCTTGCCTGAGCTCAATCCGGACGCCGACGAAGCGGCCGCAAGACTGATCGAGATCGGGCGGTCGCAACCTTTCATCTACGGCGCACATTATGTGCCGCACGACGTCAAGGTGCGGGAATGGGGGCAGGGGGCCAAACAGCGCTCGCTGACGCTGATGGGGCTGGGGGTCAAACCTCTGCGCATCGGCGTGGCGACGAAGCCGGCAGACCGCATCAATGCCGTACGAAGGCTACTCCCGGTTTGCCACTTCAACGATACCGGTCGCGTCCAGACCGGTTTGCAGCGGCTGCGTCGCTATGCGCGCAAGTGGAGCGATTCCATGCAGACCTACACGACACCGCGGCACGATGAAAACAGCCACGCGGCTGACGCGTTCGGTGAATTTGCAACCAACTGCGGCATTGCGCCGAGGAAATCCAAACCGCGGCCAAAGCCGCAATGGCAGGTCAAAGGAACATCCAAGGGAGAGACGATCGGCCGACTGCCGACTGTCGAGGACATCTTGAAGGGCAGGAACAAGAAGAGATCATGAACGCAACCGACGGGATGTATGAAAGCCGCGCGGACCTCAGGTCGGCGGGCGAGCTGTGTCGCTATTATCTCGATGCTATCGAGGCTTCCTCGCAGGAGGAGAGAAAATGGCGCGACAAGGCGGCGGAGACCTGGAAGTTCTATACCGGAGAGACCGGCGGGGCTTTCAACATCCTGCATTCGAACACCGAGACGATCGTTCCGGCGATCTTCAACAGTCTGCCGGTTCCCGATATTCGCACGCGGTTCAACGACCGCAACGAGATCGCGCGCCGCGGCGCGCAGATCCTCGAGCGGGCGTTGGCCTACGAACTCGACGAATACGACGCACAGGAAGTGGCGGAAAAATCCATTCGGGATTTCGTCGTCACCGGGCGTGGCGTCCTGCGCGTTCGCTACGATCCGACCATGAACCGGCGGCCGGTGCTCAACGCGTTCGGCCTTCCAATCCTCGACGCGCACGACCAACCGCAGCAGGAGGAGCATCTCGTCTGGGAAGCGGTCAAATGCGAGTTCGTTCCCTATGACCGCTTCCGCCGCGGTCCGGGCGTTTGCTGGGAGCAGGTGTCCTGGGTGGCGTTCCAGAAGTTTTTCACGCGCGATGAACTGATCCAGCTTGCAGGACAGGATGTCGGTCGCGACGTGCCGCTTGATTCGTCGACCAGTGAGACGACGGAAGCCGCGGACGGCAAGGCGCGGCGCGAAAAGGACGTATTCCGCTGCGCTGCCGTCTGGGAAGTCTGGGACCGGGACCGGCGCCAGGTCGTCTATGTCAGCAAGGCCTACGAAGATGCGCCGCTTGCGGTTTTGCCCGACCCGCTGCGGCTGGTCGACTTCTTCCCGACACCGCGGCCGCTGCAGGTGCTGAACCAGCCCGGAACCATGGTGCCGATCGTTCCCTATGCCATCTATGAGCGGCAGGCGCGGGAGCTCGACCGGATTTCCGATCGCATTCTGAAGCTTACTGAAATGGCCAAGTTCCGGGGCGTTCGAGCAGCCGAGCTGGCCGAACTGGACAGTCTGGAGACGCTCGAGGAAGGTCAGTTCATGCCGTCCAGCGAGGCGATGGCGCTGATCAACAACAATGGCGATCTGTCGCGGTCGATCTGGGTCATGCCGCTGGCCGATCTTCTGGGCGTTATCCGCGAGCTCGTTCAGCAGCGAGAGATCATCAAAAAGACCATCTTCGAACAGATGGGCATCGCCGACATCATGCGCGGCGCCAGCGCTGCAACCGAAACGCTCGGCGCGCAACGGCTGAAGGCGCAATGGGGCAGCCTGAAGGTGCAGATCTGGCAGAACGAAGTGCAGCGTTTCTGGCGCGATCTGTTCCGTCTCAAGGCAGAGATCATCGCCGAGCATTTTCAGCGCGACACTTTGCAGGCGATTTCCGGCGAACGCCCGCAAGACCTGGCACAACTGCAGATGCTGGAAAAGGTCTTCGGTCTTTTGAAGAGCGATATCCACCGCCGTTACATGATCGACATCGAAACCGACAGCACCATCCAGGCGGACCGCACACGCGACCAGCATGCCTGGAACGAGTTTCTCACGGCTTCGGCACAGTTTGCCCGGATTTTCGGACCGATGGTGCAGCAGGGCATGGTGCCGGCGGAACTGCCGATCGCGCTCTACCAGTCCTATTCGTCGCGCTTCAAGGTCGGCAAACAGGTCGAAGACCTGCTGTCAAAATTCGCCGAGATGGCGACGCCTCAAACCAAACAGCGGCAGGACGCCGAAGCGAAAGCCCGACAGCAACAGGCCGAAGCGCGCGAAATCGCCAAGGCCGGCGCCTCTTTGGACCTTCAGAAGAAAAAGGAGGAGGTCATCGGCCAGAAGATCGAAAACCGCAATGCAGCGATGGGCATTCCAAGCGGCCCGGGGATCGTGCAGTGACGATTTATGTCAGGCGAAACGGCCGCCTCGTGGACAAGCGAACGGGCGAACCAATGCAGAATTCAGACGTCCGGCGCGAGGTTGCCATGCCCTATGTGAACAGTGATCTGCCGGACTATGTATCGCCGCTCGGAACCGGCGTGATTTCCGGTCGCGCGGCGCGCCGGGAGGACCTCAAGCGGCATGGATGCCGAGAAGTCGACCCATCGGAGTTCGTAGCCGACTATCGCAATGCCCGGCTTGAGCGGCGCTACTCCAAACGCGCACGAAACACCATTTCCACCTGCCAGTCCTAGAACACAGGAATCCAAATGGATATTGAAATCACCAGCGTGGCGGAAGCCGCGAACGAGCCTGCATTGCCTGACGGCGGAGCGACCCAGGAAGATCACGGATCTGAGTTGGCTGATCTGGCATCGGATGAGGCGCTCGATGCCTCTCTGAGCATGGAATTCGACCGTCTCAATGAATCGGACGACGAACCGGCCGCCATTGAAGCAGGCGAACCCAACCGGGCCGGCCGGCCCAACGGCGGACTGAGCGAACAGCCCGACGCGGCTGCCATCACGCTTCCGGCGTCCTGGTCGGCGGAGATGCACTCGCATTGGACCACCCTCCCACCGCAGGTACAGGCCTACGTATCCCAGCGGGAACAGGACGCCAGCAGAAAAATCTCGGAACAGGGCAACGAACTCGGAAGGGCGAGGCCCGTCGTCGAGCTGTTCGACCGCTATCAGCAGAATTTCGACCGGCATGGTGTTTCCTTCGAGGACGGCATGGCCTCGCTCATGCAGGCCCAGGAAATGCTGGATCAAAATCCACTGCAGGGGATCGCGGCGATCGCCGAGACCTACGGGATCGACCTTCCAAGCGTTTTCGGAACGGCTGCACAGCAGCTCAGTCCGGAAGTACAGCGCCTGATTGCCGACAACCGGCAATATCAGGCCACCATCAACAATCTGCAACGCGATCAAAGGGCGCGACAGATCGCCGAGGACCGGGCGGTGTTTGACGATGCGCTTCACGATCTGGGGCACTGGTCCATGGACAAGGAGCATTTTGCCGCGGTCGAAAACGCCATGGCAAGCCTGCTGTCCTCCGGTGAAGCAGATGATCTGGACCAAGCCTATGAGATGGCGTGCCACGCCGTTCCGGAAATCCGGCAGCAATTGCTGGAAGAGGAACGGGCACGCGAGGCGGAAGAGCGTCGCTTGGCTGGCGCCCAGGCCGCCCGGGACGCCAGGCGCATGGCCCAGACCAACATCGGCAACCGAGCCGCCCGACCGGCCGTCACCGGAGAGTTTCTCGACGATGATGCGATGTCTCAGCGCTTCGACGCGATCGTTGCAGGCTAACCCAAGCAAGGATCCTCAATGGCTTCTCCAAACTCTGTGTTCACGGAGCTGGTAACCACCACGCTGCGTGACCACCCAACGGCGATCGCCGACAACGTTTCGGGTCACAATGCGCTTTATCGGCGCATGAAGGACAAGAAGCGCATCACCAAGTATTCCGGCGGCGGCTACGAGATCGTCGAACCGCTGGACTATTCCGAAAACGGAACCTTCCAGCGCTACAGCGGCTACGATACGCTGAACATCGGCCAGTCCGATGTGCTGTCGGCGGCCAAATACGACTGGGTGCAGTCCGCCGTGTCGGTGGTCGCCTCCGGCCGGGAGCTGCGGATGAACTCCGGCAAATCGGCGCTCATCAACTTGGTCAAGGCGCGGATGAAGAACGCCATGCGTACCGCGGCCAACAAGATGTCGCTGGACATCTATTCGTCCGGTTCGCTGGCCAACCAGATGGGCGGCCTGGCGCATATCATCCAGACCAACGGGCTCGGAACCGTCGGCGGTATCAACTCGTCCACCTATACGTTCTGGCAAAACCAGTACAAGGAACTGGACGGAACAGGTACCTATGCGGATATCAAGGCTGACATGCTGGATCTCTACCTGGCCTGCACCCGCGGTACCGACCAGCCCGACATCATCGTGTCGACCCGGGATCTCTATTCCGCCTATTGGGACGCGCTGACGGACATTCAGCGCTATACCAAGGAGGACAATCCGGACACCTTCAAGTCGCTGAAGTTCAACGGCGCCGATGTCGTCTACGACAACAACGACAACTTCGGTGCGACGGCGGAGAAGATGTATTTCATCAACACGGACTATCTGTCGTTGAGGGTGCATCCGGACGCCGACTGGACTCCGACCGACAAGAAGATCTCGATCAACCAGGACGCCGAAGTCGTCACCCTCCTCTGGATGGGCCAGATGTGCTGTTCGAACCGCTCGTTGCAGGGCGCGTTGATCGATGCGGCGTAACCGGAAAGGAGCTTCCAAATGAGTGCAATTGGTCAGGGCGGCAGCGCCGGAATCGTCGTTGCCGACCTCACGGACGGACGTGCCCATGCTCTCGGCGACTGTGTCGAGGGCGTCGGCGGCATCAAATACAAATTCGTCCAGTACAAGGAAGGGGCGGCCGCCACGCCGGGCGTTGCCGGCGAGGTCTGCTACTACTACACGCTGGACGGCCACAAGAACAATCAGGTGACTTCCGACCTGTCGGACTCGGTGGAAATCGGCGCCGGTGTCCTCACCGCCAATGTGAACGACGGAGAGTATACCTGGATCCAGATCAAGGGTCCGGCGACGCTGTCGATTGCATTGACGGCCGGTGCCGACGGCGATCCGCTGACACCGACCGGCGCCACAGACGGTACGCTCGACGTGTCGGCGCTGGTGACGGATCACGTGTGCGCCTTTGCGGGCGACATATCGGACAGGGAAATCATCTGCGATTTTCCGTTCTGAGCCAGACCCAAGTGTGCGGGGGCTTCGGCCCCCGTTTCCGATTTCCCGTCCCGCAAACAGGGTTCGCCCTGCCATTGAAAGAGGCGCTTCATGTACATGGATCCGAGCAATCTCCAGGACGAAATCAACCGCACCGAGGAGCGGCCGCAGATCGGCCTGTTCCGGTTCTGGGAAGAGGTGCGCATCGTCATCGAAACCGGCGATCCGGAATCGATCGAGTATGTCGAATGGACCAAGATCGGCGATCGCAACGAGCCGAGGACCGTCGAGAAGATCGTCCGGCTGAGGGGCAATCCGTCGCGCGGCCGGCCGCCGGCGCGTGAATGGGCAATCGTCGAGCCGCATTACAAGGCGTGGAAGACGGGCCAGGAACGGACTGAAGACGGGACAGCGTTCTCCGAATGGAAGGGCGTCGATCCGAAACTCGTACACTGTCTCGATGAGCTGCACATATACACGGTCGAAGCCTTTGCGGCGGTGCCCAGTCATCAGGTGAGCAGCATAAAGTTCCCCAACGTTTCACGCTGGCACGAACTGGCCAAAAAATTCGTTGCCGAGCAGGCCGGTCGCGAAGAGTTGCAGCAGGAACTCTCCAAACGCGACCGCGAAATCGAGGAAATGAAGGCGACGATCGCAGAGATGCAGTCTGAGCAAACGGCAAAGTCTAAACCGGCATCTCGCAAGCAGAAAAAGGAAGCGGCCTGAATGACCCTGCTGACCATCGTTCAGGATGCCGCCAGGGGGATCGGTTTGCCGGTGCCATCCACGGTGATCGGCAATAACGACGACAATGTCGCGCGTCTGCTCCGTTTCGTCACCCAGGAAGGGCAGGAACTTGTTGACGGCTTCGACTGGGCAGTGTTGCAGAAGGAAAGGAACTTTTCGGCGGTGGCGCAGGCCGTTCAGACGAATGCTCTTCCGACCGACTTCAAGCGGTTCATCGACCACACGTTTTTCAATCGGACGCGCAAGCGCGAGGTGATTGGTCCGCTGACGCCGCAGGAGTGGCAGCAGCAGGTCAGTCTGACGGCGACGGTGGTCGTGGACGCATTCCGGGTGAGGGGGGCCGACATCCTGGTGGTTCCCAACCCGCAGGCCGGCGATACGATGGCCTTCGAATATGTCTCCAAATACTGGATCGATACCGATCCGGGTAATGGCACTGCCGACGCCGAGTCCTTCAGCAGCAATGCGGATGTGCCGGTGCTGGACGAGGCGTTGCTCACACTCGGCGCCATCTGGCGATACAAGGCCTCGAAAGGCTTCGACTATGCCGAGGAGTTCCGCTCCAACGAGATCAAAAGAGCCCGCCTGAAGGGCGACGATGGCGGCGGGCGTATGATGGATCTGTCAAACAGCAGCCTTCGACGCCGGGCGCTTGTGCCGCAGATCCAGGAAGGCAGCTGGAACCTTTAGATGCTACAGGCACTTCGCAACAAGGGCGGCCGCGGTGGCGTGGCCAGCGTCAGGGGCATCACGGCGCCCTGGCGCGGGCTCAACACCCGCGATCGGCTGGAAGAACAGTCGACCGAATTTGCCACGGTGCTCGACAATTTCATCGCCGAGAACGGCGAGGTCACGCTGCGGAACGGGTTTTCCGAGCACGCAACCGGCATGCCGGCGGATGTTGAGTCGCTGATGGCCTATTCGGCGGCCGGAACGCGGAAGCTGTTTGCCGCTGCCGGGTCGGGTATCTACGACGTGACGTCGAGTGGCGCCGCCGGCGGTGCTGCCGTTTCGGGTCTGGCCAATGCCCGGTTCTCGCATGTCATGTACGGCACGACTTCCGGATCCTATCTGGTGACTTGCAATGGCGCCGACGGCGTTCGCGAGTACAACGGTTCCGCCTGGTCGACAGCGACCATTACCGGCGTCGCAGCCGCGGATCTGAACTTCGTGACGGAACACAAGGGCAGGCTCTGGTTCATCGAGAAGGAATCGCTGTCGCTTTGGTATCTGGCCACAAATGCCATCGCCGGCGCGGCAACGGAGTTTCCCGTCGGGACTCTCTGCAAGGATGGCGGAACGCTTGTTGCGGCTTCATCCTGGTCGCTCGATGCCGGCGACGGCCAGGACGACCTGTTCGTCCTCGTCACCTCGGAAGGCGAGGTACTGATCTATGGCGGCACAGATCCGGCCAGCGATTATGCACTGATCGGTATCTATAAGACCGCCCGTCCGATCGGTCCCCGGTGTCTTTCGAAATATGGCGGCGAACTGGTCATTCAGACCCGTTCCGGCCCGGTCGCCTGTTCGGAGTTGATGCACTCGGTGGCCGTGGACGACCAGAAATTTGCTGAGCTCGTGCGTTCCGATTTCGTGGCGGCGGCGGTCAATGCTGGAACTTCCTTCGGTTGGCAGACCCATCTCTATTCGTCTCGCGGCTGGCTGATGTTCAACATACCGGTATCCTATGCGACGGAGACGTTTCGGCAGTATGTGCTGAACGAGGGAGCCTGGTTCCGTTTCCGCGAGATGCCAGCGCTTTGCTGGAGCGAACTCGACGGTTCCCTCTATTTCGGAGCAGCAGGCGGCGTCGTGCACAAGGCCGACGACAGCGAGGCCTCAGGCGACAACGATGAACCGGTCATCGGCCGGGTTCTTTGGGCGTGGTCACGTTTCGGAACGGCCGGGTCTAAGAAATTCAACATGGCGCGCCCGCATATGAACGCCGACGCCGCACCGACGCTCTACATGCAGATGATGACAGATTACGAGATCTCGCCGCCGTCGAACCAGCCGACGATTTCGGATGCAAGTTCCGGCGAGGCCTGGGACGAAGGCGACTGGGACATCACTGCCTGGGCCGGATCCCTCAACAACTATTCGCAATGGATCGGGATTTCCGGGGAGGGGCACGTGGGAGCGCTTTATGCGCAGATCGAGACGAAGGCGCTGGAGGTGTTCACCGTCAACGCCGTGGAGATCTCATTCGAGCAGGGTGGCGTTCTTTAGCAGCCCTCAATCAGTTCCAGAATAGTCACGCCGATAGGCCGGACTCATGAAGCAGTCCGATCAACACACCTGATAGCTCCGAGCCCAAGCAGCAGTGGTTCGCCCTACTATCCATCGGAGATCAACGCCGTGCCAAACTACACCTTGCCGTCTTCGACGATCCAACTGAAACCTACGAGCCACGTTTCCCGGCATCAGCGACTGGTTGAGGCGCTCGTGAACCGTCGCAGGCAACAGGCCAGCGACCCTTTGAATTTGGCAGCCGACGGAACTGCCGCACATGGCCCTAGC
Organism: Rhizobiaceae bacterium; assembly: GCA_963921345.3. GTDB lineage: Bacteria > Pseudomonadota > Alphaproteobacteria > Rhizobiales > Rhizobiaceae > Hoeflea_A. Next base: position 856,957 of record CAWUFE020000007.1, read on the forward strand.
CCGACAGCGATGGCGATCGGCAGCGGCGAAACAGGCGGAAATCCGGATCTGGCGAGAGCTTACCGACAGGCAGCCGCAAGCGCGAACTACGCTGGCATCGGTTCTGTCGGCGGTCGCGGATCCAGGAACGTCGTTCCAACCGATGCTGAGAAGTTCGCCCTTGCCGATAAACAATCCGAACGAAGCGCTCGCGAGTTTGACAACTTTCTGAATGTCGTCACGGACAACATCATCGGTAAAGAGTCCGCCGGTCGACCAGATGCCAAAAACCCACTGTCCTCTGCGACAGGCCTTGGGCAATTCACCAAGGGAACCTGGTTGCGGACAATCTCAAAGCATCGTCCGGACCTTGTGGAGAGATATTCAAGAAATGAATTACTGGCAATGCGAACCGACCCGGAATTGAGCCGGGCAATGACGAGGGCCCATACGCTGGACAATGTGGCGCGTCTTTCGAGAGCAGGCATCGAAATCACCCCCGGCAACGCCTATCTCGCTCATTTTCTCGGAGTCGACAAGGCCATTGAAGTTATCAACGCCGCACCGGATCGTCCCATAACGGACTATGTGACCGGCGGAGCCGTCAGGGCAAATCCGACCGTCCTTGGCGGCGGGGAAACCGTTCAGAATGTGCGCGACTGGGCCAACAACAAGATGGCTTTGTCCTATCAAAAGCTCGGCAATCCCACTGGGGTAATTCCGACGCCTTCTCCTGGTGGTTCCGATTTGACCCCGGAGCAGGAATACGCCTGGGCTGGCGCGACCCGAAACGTGGCACCGAGACAGCCTGCGTCAATAAGGAGACAGGCGGTCCCCAGACTGCTTCCCACGCAAGCCGGAATTCCGGGCCTTTTGGGTCGATAATCTGCGCTGGGCCAGACAGGATCGGCTCGAGGTAAAGTGCTCTTTACACTTCCGCTCGACTATCGGCGAGTCAGCCGCCCGCAGATTGGGCCCAATCGGAACGACAATCGCCGATGGCGGCCTTCGAGCCTTTCAGGCTGAAGCGTCCACCCTTGTTGTCGGCAAACCGCACATAGACTGCGGAGCGCGACTTGAGCAGTCCAAGGAGATGGTCGAAATTGTCTCCGCAGGCATGGCAGGCTGATGTGATCGATCCCTGATCGTCGACGCCGATGTCGACCGTTGTCAAATCGTTGAAGACGAACAGAACGACGGAATCCGGGGGAGGTGATTCACCGACCAAGGTCAGTGATATGCCGGTTGATTCGCGGTTGTCGTCTTCGCATGTGAGCAGAATCTGGTTGCCGGGTCCGTTATCAACCCATGACTCGATGAGCCCTTGGCCGCCGCCTTGTCGCCAAACCTCTTCCGCCAAGGCTGCCGACGTGAGCAACGCCGATGCCAGCAAGAACGTTGTTGTTTGTTTCATGAATAGTCCAATCCGCGTGCAGCAAGAAGCCTTTCTTTAGGTGCACCCAATTGGGTTTGAGGAGTCTGTAACCTGGATCAGTTGGTCTGTGCCACAGGGGCAATCCGACCGCTCGTACCAGGTCAACCACGATATGTGGTTTGCACCCATAGATGGTATTCATTGCCACTAAAGTGCCAAAATTGCAACCCATGCGAATTCGCCAACCGGTCAGGAATCTACCTGAAGTTGCATTGTGGCGTCGATTCGTTACCGCACAAGGGATGACCAGTTTAGCTCAAGGCGGCGCTTTGAAGCCAAGTACCAGTGCCGTCGAATTCGCGCGCGGTGACGCGCTGTGAGAGTTTGTGTTGGCGACCCTCAATTCGAACAATTGGTCGGCGACTACGTGCTCGACCAGTTTCCCCGTCTGAAAGCGTTGGGACGATTGAAGCCGTTTCGGGCGATCGCTTTCGTCGACGATGCCAATACCCTGCATGGCGGCGTTGTCATGACCGACTATCGCGGCTTCGATGCTCAATTGTCGATTTACGTCGATACGCCCCGCTTTATCGGTCTGCAGGCGCTACGGCACCTGTTTCGCTGGGCGTTCGACACACAGAAACTACGGCGTTTGACCTGCCTGGTCGACCCGGCGAACCGCAAATCGGTCAGGTTCGTCGAAAAGCTCGGATTTCGGTACGAAGGCACCATGCGACTTGGACTGGATGGTGTGAACGATGCCGCGATCTATGGAATGACCCGCGAAGATTGTCTTTGGATAGTGAAATGATCTCATCTCCCAAGCCCCCCGATCCATATGAACAGGCCAACGCCCAATTCGGCATGAACTTGGACACGGCCATTGCCAACGACTACTTCAACAACAAGACTGAAATCACGCCTACCGGCAAAGTCGAATATGTTGACGCTGGCACCCACACCTTCAAGGACGCACAGGGTAACGACCGTACAATCAACCTCCGTGACCGTGTCATTACGCTGACACCCGACCAGCAGGATATTTTGGACCTTTCCGAAGAAACGTCCAAAAACCTGCTCGGGACGGCCAGCGAACGGTCTGCCTTTCTCAAGGACTATCTCAAGGACAGCATCAATACCGATAACCTGACGGACTGGCAGGAGACGCCGGAAGCGCCTGAGCTGGACACCAGCCGATTGCAGTTTGAAGATATGGAGCTGTATGGCGGCAGCGGGCAAGACGTTCTCTACGGATACGCAGGTGCCGACACCGACCTTGGCCGTGTTGACCGGCCTGGAGACCTCCTGAACTTTGCGCCGCTCAATACCGACTTCAGCGGGATATCGGTTGGCGGTGGTGGTGGCGTATCCAGCGTATCCGGAGAAATCGATGGTGCCGGAAGAGGGATCCAGGGTTCGGTCGACCTCAATACCACCGGCGGGTCTATAGGCCCTTTGAAACGGGACTTCGACGCAGAGCGGCTTTCTGGTGAAATAAACGACGCCGGCCCGATCCGAACGGAGATCGGTTATTCAGGCCCCGGTGTTCGCTACGAATCGAACATGGAGCGGTTCGAGACGCCGCTGGACGGTGTTGGAGAGGTACGCCGCACGCTTGGGGTCGATGACTTTTCCGAAGACCGACGTCGCGTAGAAGACTCCATTATGTCGCGCTACAACCGGCACTTCGACCGCATGGAAGCCGAGCTGGACACAAAGCTGCGCGCACAAGGACTTGTGCCGGGATCCGAAGCCTATGACACACAGTTCCGGCAACTTCGCGAGCAGGAAAACGATGCGACTATGCAGGCCATACTGGCGGGCGGTCAGGAGCAATCACGCTTGTTCGGCCTGGAGCGAGACGCGGCACTTTTCGAAAACACGGCGCAGCAACAGGAGCACGCCCAGAACATCGACAGAGGGCGGTTCGGACTGGATGTCAACGCCCGGAACAACCAGACTGCGCTTGCCGCCGACCGTTTTTTCAACGAGGCAGTAGGTCAGAGCTTTCAAGAGGCACTTGAGGCCGCGACTTTTGGCAACGCGGCGCAGGGTCAGCAGTTCGGTCAGAACCTCCAGCAGGCGCTGGTGCGCATGGATGCGACCGAACGCAACAACGCCGTCGAAGAAATGCGCGCCCGGCTCCACAACGACGCTCAACGACAGTTCTTCGAACAGACGCTGGCCAACGCCGGATTCGGCAACCAGGCGCAGCTGGACATGGGCACCTTCGTCAATGCGGCGCAAGCCCAGGGCTTCGACCAGAACGCGGAAGTCACGAGACAGAGGATCGCGGCCGGCAGCGTGAACAATCAGGGAGCCGATATCGCAAATCGGCACGCGATTGCGGCGGCCCAACTTGAGCTGGAGGCTCAAAAGGCCGCCAACGACGCAGTGCTGGCGCAGGCCAACTTTTACAACGACAGCATCACGCAGGGGCTGTCAAACGCCATCGATGCGAGCGCCTTCAACAACGAGATGACGCAGCAGGAAATCGACAATGCGGCCGCTGCTGCGGATTTCTACAACCTTGCTCAGCAACAGGGGCATGATCAGGGCATCGCCCTTGCGGACCAGCAGAATGCCGCGCGCAGACAAAACAATACCAACGCGATGACCCAACAGGCCACGCAGAATGAAATGCTTCGCCAGCAATATGCATTGGACGAAGCATCGGCCAACCAGAACAATGCTCTTCGTCAGGCGCAATTGGAGGAGGAAGCGTTCTTACGGTCGCAGCCTCTCAATGAAATCGCATCGCTTATGTCCGGCGGTCAACTGATGATGCCGCAGTTTACGGCGCCGTTTCAAATGGGAATTCCGACGGTCCCGATCGCGGACTACATTCAGAACGAATATGAAGCGAAAGCCGCACAGTCGAATGCGCTGGGGCAGGGACTGTTTGGCTTTGGCGCCGCTCTTCTGGGGGCTCTGCCGTCCGACAGGCGGCTCAAGAAAGACATCAGGCGTATCGGCCGGCTGAGCAATGGCGTCCCGGTCTACAGCTATAGATTCCGCCACAACGACAAGGCCGACATCGGGGTGATGGCGGATGAGGTCGGCCACATACCAGGCGCTGTCGCCATGGTCGGTGGCATCGAACTGGTCAACTATCAGAGGGTTCTGGGTTACACCGGCTGACTTTCCGAAATTCGAAGAACACTCCGCCAAGCGGCCAGTGCGAATTGGGATGGTCATCGGCCTTCACACCAGCGGCAACAAGCGTCGCGGCAGAATGACAAACGGCAACAGTTCCGCTTGTGTTCGCATAAACGCCGGTTGCCGGGAGCCGGTGATGGCTGTTTTCCAATGGAGACAAACCCGGTGCTGGCGATAGCCGGTTTGCCGAAAATACAGAAAGAGAGGTATCTAATGTTTCCGGTCAATCCCAGCTTTACCGCTCGAGCCGTGCGTGGCGGGCGGCCCGCGCCGAGCCCCAGGTCAGGGTTTCGGGCAAGGCCAAATTTCCGGCCGGCGCCGGAACATTTGCAAATGCTCAAAGAAAGGGTGTCGGCAACGCCACGGCGCAATACGCCCTCTTTTTCAGGACTGCCGCTCCCGAAAACGCCTGGGGTTGCCGATGGGTTTGGGCGGGGGGGTGCCGGGGCTGCGCCAATGGTTCGGACACCGTCCACCGGCTTTGCCATCACCCCTCCGCCCACTGGCGACCGGATGGCGGTTCCCACTCCTAAAATGCAGGCGGCGCCACCGATGGGAAGGGCTCCGGACGGAACGCCACTCATTCCGGCGGAGCTCAAATTCCTGCATCCGGGTCAGGACAGGCTGGATCCAGAATTTCGAAAAGCGCTTGAGGGCGTTTCGGACGACATGGGCCGGGATCTGGACATCACATCCGGATATCGCGGACCTAACCATCCCGTCGAAGCGAAAAAGCCCGGTGGGCCCGGAATGCACTCTACGGGGCAGGCTGCCGACATCAGCATGTCCGGGATGGATGAGACAACTCGTCAGGATCTGATCCGCAGGCTCTATGGTGCTGGCGCGCTCCGGTTCGGGACTTACACCAACAGTCCGGACATGTTGCACGTCGATATGAAGGATCAGCACGACACCGGAGCCCCGCATTTCATGTTCGACAGGACAGCGGCCAAGATGGGCAAGGCGCCCGACTATTTCAGGTCGGTTGCCACAACCTTGCGGGAACCGACGCGCTCCCAGGACGCATCGTCAGGCGACTCGCCGTCCGACCCCGCGGCCGCACCTCGGACTCCGCCCGCACAGGGCCTGTTCGGCGGCTTCGATGGACAGAAGTTCCGCAAGAATTTGATTGAGTTCTTCAAGGAACAGGCGCAGTGCGGCGTGGCACCGCCACGCCGAGCAACCACCCCATCTCCACAACACCAATTCAGGACGGCCCCCACGGTACCCTGGGTCCATCCGATCGGTCGCCGGTAAGGAGGTACGTGACCATGGCTTTCAGCAGCGGCGTGTTCTCGCGCCTCTACAACTGGGTGACAGACCGGGACAGCGGCATCAAGATCCGCGCAGACCGGATGGATGCGGAGCTTGATGGGATCGCGACCGGGCTGTCCACCTGCATCCTCAAGGATGGGACGCAGATCGTCACCGGGAACATCCCCTTCGCCGGGTTCAAGCTGACTGGTGTCGGCGACCCGACCGCTGCGCAGGATGCGGCAACGAAGACTTACGTCGACACCAATTTCCAGGGCGTGAGCGATGTTCTGACAGACATCGCGGCCGTTGGTGTCAATTCGGCCGATGGTGAGTTCCTGATCGGTACCGGGGCGGGTGCTCTGGCGTGGGAAGCAGGTGCAACAGCTCGTACAAGCATGGGTGTCGGCACTGGCGACAGCCCGCAATTCACAGCAGTCAACATCGGGCATGCCGCGGATACCACGCTTGGCCGGACCGCAGCAGGTGTCGTCAATGTCGAGGGCAACGTTGTCCCGTCGCCCGCCTCTCAGGCGCAATATGACCTGTTGGTTCGTGGTGCGACGAGCTGGGATCGCCTTGCAATCGGCTCCAACGGCGAGTTTCTCTCAGTTGTCGGTGGGGCACCTGCGTGGGCGGCTGGAGGCGGCGGCATCGATGTGCAGGAATTCACAGCATCCGGGACCTGGAACAAGCCAAGTTCAGGAACCATCGTTGAGGTCTGGTGTATCGCTGGTGGTGGCGGTGGTGGCGGCGGCTGTGTTGGTGCAAGTGCGTCAAACCGATCCGGCGGTGGTGGCGGAGCCGGTGGCAACATTTCGCTCCGTGTTTTGGCAATTGGCGATTGCGGCTCAACAGAGACCGTTTCGATTGGCGCTGGCGGTGCTGGTGGGGCGGGGCACTCTAACAGCAGCGTTGCCGGAAACGCTGGCACCGTAGGTGGGAACACTTCATTTGGATCTCTTGTTACGGCCCAAGGCGGTGATTTCGGAAATGGCGGGCAGATTGGCTTTGCTGCATCAGGTGGGGCCAATTCCCTTGGCGGCACATATCGCCCCGGTGCCGGCGGGGGAAACGGAAAAAACGGTGCTGATGGTGGAAGTGGTAACTACGGAAACCAATGGGTTGGCACATCCTCTATCTACAGTTTGACCGGCGGCGGCGGTGGCGGCGGCGGTATCAATACGTCAAACCAAGAAAAAGTTGGTGGCGATGCTCTATATGTCGATAACGACGGAACGGCAAACCAAGTCTCTGGCGGTACAACAAATGGTGGCGCAGGAGCCGCAGGGGTTGCTTTAACAAAACTCACAGCAAGCGGCGGTGGTGGTGGCGGGTCCGAAACCAGCGGTACCGCTGGAGCTGGCGGTGCTGGCGCACAACCCGGCGGCGGTGGTGGCGGCGGCGGCGCCGCGCAAAATGGCGGGACATCCGGGGCCGGCGCTGCAGGTGCCAACGGATATTGCATCGTCATCACCTATTGAGGATCGACCATGAAAAAAGCACTCATTGATGATTCGACTGGGAAGGTCCTGAACATCATCGCCGTCCCGGACGGAGAATGGAAGCCTGCGGCCGGCTACTCGGTCGCTGATGTTGGGCTTGGCGCTACGGCTGGCGCGATCTATTCGAATGGCAAGTTTAGCAAAAGCCCGGAGCAAGTCGCTGAGGAGGCGGCCAAGGAAGCGGAGCGGATAGCCGGCTTGCCTGCCGAGATCAACGCCGAACGGCGTCGCCGGATCGACCAGGGCACAGCGGTGACAGTTGCCGTCGATCGAACATTCACCATCCAGACGCGGCCGGAAGACATCGCCAACATCACCGCGCTGTCGCTGGCTGCGTTGCTTCGCAAGACCGCCGGCCTGACGACGCCATTCATATTTCGCGATGCCAACAACGTCGACAGGGAACTGACCCCGGACGAAATGATCACGATGGGTGAACAGGCCTTGGCGCACTTGGATGCAGTCTACAAGAAATCCTGGGCGATCAAGGACCATTCTGACCTGGCCAAGTTCGCCATAGCTGACGACAAACACTGGTAGCAGCCAGCCACCGAGGCGGGCTTTTCATATCTGAGGCAACCATGAATTTCGTGCCGAACTGGCGGCGCGTTCTGCACAAGGCGTGGAGCGTCCGCTTGATGCTGCTTGCCGGTCTGCTGTCGGGGCTCGAGGTGGTCCTGCCGCTGACCGGCGATTTCCTCCCCATCGATACCGGCGCTTTCGCTGCGCTGTCAGGTCTGACCGTGACAGCGGCGTTCGTCACCCGGATTCTCGTGCAGAAGGACTTGAACGATGAGAGCTAAGGAGACTTCCAAAGATTACCGACTCGGATGGACTGATCGGTATGCGGTGGTTTGACATCGGTCTCAGACAGAAGGGATTCCCGCACGGATTGATATGCGCTACCCGGTTTGCATGATTGATCTACTTGCAATTCAACAACGCTGGGAAGCGGACGGCTGCCATCGTGATGAACGTGGTCGCCGGCTGTTTGCCGCCAGTGAAGCGCGTGCAGCTGGCCGGGGCGGCATTGCCGCGGTCTCCAGCATCACCGGCGTCGCCAGGTCGACGATCGGGCGTGGGCTCAAGGACCTTGATGACCCGCCGCCCGGAAAGGTTCGCCGCCCAGGCGCTGGCGCGCGAACACTGACCGATAACGATCCGACCCTGCTTGCTGACCTCAAGCGCCTCGTTGAGCCAGTAACGCGTGGCGACCCGGAGCGACCGCTGATGTGGGTGTCCAAAAGTCCCGCCAAGCTGGCCGCGGCACTCAAGGACGCAGGCCACAAGATATGCCGCAACAGCGTCGACACATTGCTGGCAAAATTGGGGTTCTCGCGGCAGACGAACCGCAAGACCGACGAGGGCTCAAGGCACCCGGACCGCAATGCCCAGTTCGAGCACATCAACACCAAGGTGTGTGAGGCGCAAAGCGCCGGAGAACCAGTGATCTCGGTGGACACCAAGAAGAAGGAACTGATCGGCAACTACAAGAACGGTGGCACCGACTACCGTCCAAAAGCCGACCCACGACGCGTGAAGGTGCACGACTTCGAGGACAAGAGCTTGGGCAAGGTGGCTCCTTACGGGGTCTTTGACGTCACCGCGAACGAAGCATGGGTCAGCCTCGGCATCACTGCCGACACGGCTGAATTCGCTGTCCAGTCCATCCGCACCTGGTTCTATCGGATGGGCCATGCGCGCTATCCCGAGGCGAAGAAGCTCGTGATCACTGCTGATTGTGGCGGTTCGAACGGGGTACGTATCAGGCTTTGGAAGGTCGAGTTGCAAAAGCTCGCCGACGAGACCGGGCTCACGCTGCAGATCCACCACTATCCGCCGGGTACGTCGAAGTGGAACAAGATTGAGCATCGCCTGTTTTGTCACATCACCCAGAACTGGCGCGGCCGTCCGCTCACCGATCGCATGACGGTGGTCGAATTGATCGGCGCGACGACAACCAAGGCAGGGCTCAGGGTCGAATGCGCAGTCGACGAACGGATCTATCAGAAGGGTGTCAAGGTCTCCAAAACCGAAATGGCCGAAATCGACATCACTGGCGACAAGTTCCACCCTGAATGGAATTATACCATCAAACCGAGAGTGAACGATTTGTAGTGGTTATTTTTGGAAATGTCCTAAGACAAAGAGCCGCTTGAAGAAGGGTGGCGCGCTGACGGCCGCTGCAATTGCCCTGGTCGGCGCGTGGGAAGGCCTGCGCACCGTGGCCTATCGTGATGTGGTCGGCATCCCGACCGTCTGCTACGGCGAGACGCGCGGGGTGAAGATGGGCGACCGCTACACGAAGGCCGAATGCGACGCCATGCTGGGCGAGGGGCTCAAGGATTTCGAGAAGGGCATGCGCCGCTGCCTCAAAGATCCTGACGGCATTCCGGACAAGACCTATGTCGCCTTCCTATCCTTTTCGTACAACGTCGGCACGGGCGCATTCTGCCGATCCACCCTGGTCAAGAAAGCGAACCGCGGCGACCTGCGCGGTGCCTGCAATGAACTGCCGAAGTGGGTGAATGCGGGCGGCCGCCGCATCAAAGGCCTCGTGAACCGCCGGAAAGACGAGCTTCGGATCTGCCTGTTGGGGTTGAGATAGATGATCGCCCGATTTCTGGGCCCGAGTTGGCAACTTCTTGCTGTGGGGGGTGTTGTTCTTCCTGTTCTGTCGGGCGTGGTGGCGGGATGGAAAGCCTACGGATGGGGCGTCGACGCCGAACAAGCCCGGTGGGTTCTCGCTACACGGGAGGCCCAGCGCGAGCATGACGACGAAATCGCGACCAAACAAGCCGAGATAGACCGCATCACGCGGGAGCATAGCCAGGCCGAGTTTGAACTGGCAATCCGCTTGTCCGCCCTGCAGCAACAGCTTCTGGAGCAACCCGATGAGGACTTTGTGTGTCCTTCTGATCAGCCTGTCTTTTCTGAGCGCCTGCGGGGCCAACTCGACGCGATCGGTCGCGATTAATCTAAGCCAGCCGAAGATACCGGATGCGCTGTTGGGCATGTGCCGAAAAGCCGCGGAAATTCCGAAGGGAGCCACGCCGCGGCAGGTCGCGGGTGTGATGATCCATGATCGTTCTGCTCTGGCGCAGTGCCGGCGGCAGAAATCCGCTTTGAACAGAGCAGTTCGCAAAGTCCTGAAGTGACTACAACACAAATCAAATAGAGGACACATTCGGTATCCGGATGTGAACGCTGACCATGCTCAACCGCCTATGTATCGCTTTGATTGCTTTCGGCGCAGCCGTGGCGCCGGCGGAGGCCAATCCGTTGAAGACCGCGCCCCTCCCTGTTTGCGGTCCGGTCGACAACAACTTCCATCGTCTCTTTTCCGCCCTGCGTCAGCAGGAGGCCTGGCGCGGCGCCCATGAAAACGGCCACGGAGACATCCGCTTGACCGTCGGCAAGGGTGGTGCCTGGTCGATGTTTTATCACACGAATGATACATCGGGCGTGGAGCGTGTCTGCGTCATTGCGCGCGGACACGGAAGCCGGGAGGCTTTCGGAAAGCCGGTCTGATGAGGCCGGTCCTCGATCCGACGATGTCGATCGGAAATGTCCTGACCATTATCGCCGTCCTGTTTGCAGCCGCCAGCACGTGGTACCAACTCGGCGAGCGCGTCACCGTCATCGAGCATGCTCTGGCCGGACAGCAGGCCGCGATCAAACGGTTGGACCGGGATTTGTCGCAGACGGAGGACCAATCGGTCGGAATCCGCGAACGTTTGCGCGCGATCGAGGTCATACAGCAGCGGCAGAACGAGACCCTCTTGCGCATTTTGCGTGCCGTAGAGGCTCAATGAGAAGTGATGATCATTGGCAATATGTAATGATAATCATTTCTCCGGCGATGTTGCGGTATGGAGCGTAGTTGCTGCAGGAGGCTGTTGAGTATGCCCGCCGAATCGGGTGTCTGCATCGTTGTAAAATTTTGTTGAGTTAGCGAGCTTGAACGAGCGGAAGCTCGCGGAACGTCAGGAGCGTCGAAGCAATTGACGACGTAATTTGATTGAACTAATATGTATTAACAAATTCTTGGGAAGGCTCATGAAATTCGGTATTCACTCCGGGCTTTGGATGACCCGCTGGACCGACGATGTCGTACCGATCATGAAGACGGTCGCGGAATTGGGCTACGACGGCGTCGAGATCTCGCTGCTGGGAATAACGCAAGATCGGGCCGAAAACCTCAGGTCGGCGGCGCAGGGCCTTGGACTGGAAATCACCTGTTCAACGGGCCTCGGCCCATCCGAGGACCCCACCTCGGCAGACCCCGATGTCAGGCAGGCGGCGCAGACCGCCATGGAAAATGCCATCCGGACAACCGCCGCACTCGGCGCACGGCAACTGGCCGGCGTAATCTTTGCGCCATGGGGTGTTTTCGACCCGGCGCACAAGGTCGAGCGAGCAGGCCGCTCGGCAGAGCTTCTCGGACGCCTCGACGGTTTGCTCGAAAGCGAAGACGTCAAACTCGGCGTCGAAGCGATCAATCGTTTTGAAACCGATCTCGTCAACACGGCGGAGGAAGCTGTGTCCATAGCCGAGGCGAGCGGATCCTCCAGGGTGGGTGTTTTGCTCGACACCTTCCACATGAATATCGAGCAAAAGGACACAGCCGCCGCGATCCGGCAAACGGCGGGCCGCCTGTTTCACTTCCATGTATCGGATAATGATCGTGGTGTCCCCGGTGGGGCCAACTACGATTTCGCTGCCGCGGCCGCGGCACTCCGCGACATCGAATACGATGGCTGGGTTACGGCAGAATTGTTCGTCGTTCCCGGCCACCCGACAAGCGCCGACCTCAATATCTGGCGTCCAATCGAAGCGGATGCGACCGAAGCGGCCCGGCGAGCGCTGGAATTCATGAGGGCGACATTTTGACAACAGCGCCCGCTTACTTCGATCAGATGCTTGAGGTCTTCGCCGCGGATGAGGCGCGGCTGAACACACTCGATGCAGCAATCGGCGACGGTGATCATGGCACAACCATGCGGCGGGGTCTCACCGCTGCGGCGAACGCCCAGGTGGGATCGAAAGCGAAAGCATTCATGCGCGCGTCGGGAGGTGCATCCGGCACGCTCTTTGGCCTGCTCTTGCTTGAAATCGAGGGTTTTTTAAGCAGCAGCGAACAGAAACTCGATGTGCGCCTCGGTCGCGCGCTAGAGCGCATCCAGGACCTCGGGCAGGCTGAACCTGGCGACAAAAGCATGGTCGATGCCCTGGCGCCAGCGGTCGAAGTACTACGACAAAAGGGTGGTTTGGAGGCGGCGCTCGCGGCCGCTGAAAAAGGCCGCGATGCGACTGTCCCGATGAAGGCGCGGCGAGGACGCGCCCGTTATGTGGAGCACGCGGGGGAGGGGCACGTGGATCCCGGCGCGACATCGGTATGTCTCATCCTTGCAGGTCTCGACGGTGAAGGCTCATGAAGAAACTATTCGTCAGTGCCGAGACCATGGTCGACGACATGATCGACGGATTCGTTGCAGCCTTCCCGCAAGTCGCACGCGGCCGTTCTGACCCGCGCGTGGTTGTTCGCAACCAACCAAAGCAATCCGACGAAAAGGTAACCCTGCTGATCGGCAACGGCTCGGGGCATGAGCCGATCGCCATGGGTTTTGTCGGTCCCGGCCTGCTCGACGCCAACGTGGTCGGCGACGTGTTTGCAGCGCCGTCGGCGGATCTCATTCTGGACGGCATTGCCGAGGTGCACGGCGAGGCCGGGACGATCCTGCTGATATCGCGGCACGAAGGCGACGTGATCAATGGCCGGGCGGCGGTCATGCTTGCGGAAGATCTAGGGCTGACTGTCCTTCCATTGCTCATGTACGACGACATCTCGTCGGCGCCGAAAGGGCGGGAATCCGAGCGGCGCGGGGCGCCTGGAACGATGTTCATTTACAAGATCCTAGGAGCTGCCGCTGAAGAGGGCATGGGGCTCGATCCGTTGTTCGAACTGGGATCAGCTGTGCGCGACAATACTCGCACTTTGGCTGCTGCCGTCAGCCCCGGAATTTCGCCCCTGACCGGCGAACCGATGTTTTCGCTACCGGACGATGAAATCTATCTTGGCATGGGGGTGCACGGGGAACCTGGAATCGGGAGGGCGAAATACGGACCGGTCGACGGACTCGTCGAGCAGATGGTCGAGGCGCTGCTTGCCGACCGGCCAATTGCCTCCGGAACCAGCGTCTGTGTAATTGTCAACGGCATGGGCGGCACCACTCAAATGGAGCTGCTGACGATCTATGGTATCGCGGCGAAACAGCTCACGGCGAAAGGTATCGTTCCCGTCGCTCCGATGGTCGGAGAATTCGTGACGACCCAGGAAATGGGTGGCTTTTCAATCTCCCTTCTTACCCCCAGCGACGAAATGCTTCGCTGGTGGTGTGCGCCGTCCGATACGCCGCATTTTCCGAAAATCTCGGTCGACTGAGCGACGATGGTTGCCTTTCTCCCCAGCAAACCACAGCGGCTTTCGCCGATGTATGGAATTGCGATCGACCAGGGAAGCGGTTTGGCCAGCGCAATCGCCGAGGCCCGCGGAGAGCAGGCGCGCGAAAGGGATCTGTTCGATTTCAAGAAGGCGGTGGTGGAGCATTTGAGCCCGGGCGCGTCCACCGTTCTGGTCGACGCTGAATATGGCAGCAACCTGTTTCCGTATTTCGATTCCGGCTGCGAAAAACTGCTTGCCTTTGAAGCGGATGTCTACCGCATCGCCACGGCGGAGCGAATAACCGTCCTGCCCGACAATCTGGTCATTTCCGATTATCGGCAAATGGGCGTTCGCCGTCTGAAGTTCTTTCTGTACTACGGTCCGCGCTGCAATCCGGAAATCAACGAAAAGAAACACGCGCTTGTGAAGGACCTCGGAGCCCAGTGCGCGGAGCACGGAATCGAATTTCTATTCGAACCGATCGTTTACGATGAGGCCGTCACCGATGCCGGCTCACTGGAGTTTGCCCGGCTGAAGCCGGAACTGGTGCGCGAAGCGACGCGGCGATTCTCCGAGCCGGATTTTAGTATCGACGTTCTCAAGGTTGAAGTACCGGTCAATCTGGATTTCGTGGAGGGGTTCGGACAGCGCGAGTTCAGCCGGGAATGGGTCTTCGACGCCTTTCGCAGCGCCGCCGAACCTGCGGGTGACATTCCGTTGGTCTATCTCAGTGCCGGCGTGTCCTTCGAATGGTTTCGGCAGTCGCTTGAACTGGCTCGCGAGGCGGAAATCGGAGCAGCGGGGTTCATGTGTGGTCGGGCAGTCTGGGCTGACGCAATCGCCGAGTTTGGGCAAAAAGGCCAATCGGGACTTGCCGACTGGCTGGCGGATGAGGGGCGTCGGCGTGTTGACCAGCTCAAGGCGGCTTTGTAGCAGGAAGCGCCTTGTCTGCTGGGGAGATGGGGCGCCTGGGGGGCGTTTGACATGACTTATTCAATCATACAAATTGGTATGCATTGAATAAGGGAGGGCGAGTTCGTGGAAGCGCAATCCACCACCCCCAAATACAAGGCGGCCTATGGTGCTCTGCTGAGCCGGCTGGGGTCGGGCCGCTATCCAATCGGTGGCCGCCTGCCCACCGAAGACGAACTTGCCAGGACTTTTGAAGTCAGCCGGGTGACCATTCGCCGGTCTCTCGACATGTTGGTGAACGAGGGGTTCCTCGAGCGTCGGCAGGGAAGCGGCTATACCGTCGTTTCGCTATCTCCGCCTTCCTCGATGTGCTTGTCGTCCTTCACTGATGCAATGCTGCGTGCAGGGCGTGAACCTTCGTCGCGGCTGATCCGCATTTCGACTGTCGAAGCCGGCTCCCTGCACGAACTGGACATTGCAGAGGAACTGCAGCAAGAGCGGTTGACCTGCATTGAGCGTCTGCGCATGGTCGATGACGAGCCACAAATGCTCGTGCGCACCTGGGTTCCGGCCCGTTTGTTGTCCAACGCCTCGCCGGAGGACTTTCCGAACACCGGACATGAGCAATCGATTTTGCGGATCCTGCGACAGCGTTTCGGCCTCGAGTGGAACGCGGCCTGCGAGGATATCAGCCCCGCGGGTGCGCCGCAGGACGTTGCCAAATACCTGGAGATCGAATCCGGGACACCGCTGCTGGTGCAGGCGTGCACCGCCTTTGACGAACGCGGTGCGGTTGTCTTCTACGAGCAGGTTTTCCGGATCGGCAAGGTCAGCTTCAACCTGTCCGGCGCCAGCCGGCAGGCTCGGTAGGACGGAGTGGTGTCATGCACAAACCGTTGACTATCGGTGTCGTAGAAGCCTCTCTGCCCAGTTACTTTCCGGACCGCTATCAGGTTTTTGAGGACTGCGAAGCCGCTTTGCGCCGTTTATGCGAAGAGGAAGGTGCGCAAATCGTGGTGGCTCCAGACCGACCGATGAACGGGTCGCAAGCGCGCGTCGCCGCCGAGCACTGCCTTGCCCAAGATGCTGATTTTCTTCTGCTCATTCACGGCGGCTTTACGATGGGAGATGTAGCGCACACGCTCGCCTCCCTGCCTGTTCCGTTGGGGGCTTGGGCGACACCCGAGCCAACGCTGGATGGCGATATCCAGCTGAACAACTTCGTCTCCCTGAACATGACGATGTCCATCGCCCGGCAGGTGCGCGATCTCAGCAAGAACCCGATACAGTGGTACTTCGGAGCGCCTGGAAGTGCGATTATCGAAGCACGGCTGACCAATACGGTGCGAGCTCTCAAGATGCTCAAAAGCATGCGCGGCAGCCGGATTGCATTGATCGGCGGCCTGGCGCCGACTTTCTACAATATGGAAGTGTCAGCGAACACTTTGAAAAGACGCTTCGACGTCGATGTCGAAGCGTTCGAAATCAGCGAACTGACCGGGCGCCTGGCGGCCATCGAGAACGATCGGACCGCTGCCGAATTGGCTGAAATGACCGCCGCAGCTCCGGTTCGAGACGTATCGGATCGGCAAATGGAGTTGAATGCGCGTGTTGCAATCGCGCTTCGGGATATCGCCGGAGAGGGCGGTTTCGACGTGCTTGCCGTTTCCGATTGGCCAGCCCTACAGCTCGATCCTGGTACTCATCCGGGCGGTGCGTTCACCTGGCTCGAGGAAAAGGACGGCATTCCGGTCGCCTCCGAAGGCGACCTTTTGGGCGCTCTGACTCAGCTCGCCGCCCGAACACTGACCGGTCGCGTCGGGTATCTTCTCGACATGACCGAGCCGGACGTCGAAAAGGGCGATTTGCTGATGTGGCATGGCGGCGGCGGACCGCTTTACCTTGCCGATCACAGCGGAGCATCCTGGATCAACCATCCGATGATCGGGCGCGGCACCGAGGAAGGGCCCTGTTTTGGCACGATCAGCGACCTGGTGTTCCGCGATGGTCCGGTCACCGCCTTCCGCATCTGTGACGATGCGACGGGGCTGTTTCAAATGGAAGCATCCGTGGTCGGGCGTGAACCGAGCGGATACAGCGGCTGCCGTGGCTGGCTGCGCGATTTCACATTCGCCGGCAGCCCAGCGTCGCTCGACGAGGTCGTATCAACCGTCATGGGTCACGGAGTTGAGCACCATTTCGTGCTGGTCCCCGGCCACTACCACACGGTTTTGGCGGAATTCGGAAGATGGGCCGGACTGAGATTGCTTGAGCCGCTTCCCGCCTGCAACCATCTGATCTGACTCAAGGACCGGCCCGGCAGCCAATGGTCGCGGCGATAGATGCACAAATTGATATTACTCATTTTGTTATATCAAATTTGGGGAGAGGCGAAGGTGAAGGCGAGATTGAAGAGGAGCGGCTGCCATGCGGAAACTGACGACGCACGCTGATCGTGTCGGCATTTCCCGAACGATAAGGTGTTTGGCCGGAGTCATGGAATCCGACGCTTTGCCGACCGGGCGCTTTTTGTACCGATAACGATGCCAAAACCAATTTGGCAGAAAGGCTGGACATGTTGACACCGGATCACATTTTGGAACGTTTCCCGAAACAGTCAGACGACGACATGATCGCCCGGCTTGAGCACCCGGGCAAGCCGGTGCGTGTCATCATCGATACCGACGCCGCAAATGAGATTGATGACCAGTTCGCAATCGCCTGGGCGCTGCTGTCACCCGACAGGCTTCATCTGGAAGGTGTCACTGCGGTGCCGTACTCCTTTCGGCATCACCGAGAGGGTATCATCGAAAGTGAACGGATTCTGCGTGCAGGCGGACCGGCGACCCCGGAAGAAGACGAGTTTATGGGAGGGTTTCGCGGCTGGGCCGAGCGCTTGATCGCGACCGGGCGACGAGCCGAGGACATCAAATTCGTCGACCCCGACGAGGGAGCCGAGTTATCCTATCTTGAGATTCTCCGCGTTTTCGAGAAATGCGGCGTTCCGTCCGATGGCAGGGTGTTCCGTGGCTCCCCCGGCTATTTGCCGTCGCTGGACGGCCCGATCACTTCTCCTGCCAGCGATTTCATCATCGAGCGGGCCCGCGCCGAACCCGATGAACCGTTATACATCTGCGCTATGGGCGCGGTGACCAATATCGCTTCTGCCTTGCTGCAGGCGCCCGACATTGCCGCCAATCTTGTTGTCATCTGGACATCGGCGTTTCCGAGTTCGGCGCCGCAGAACAACCGCGCCTCACTCAACCTGGTGCAGGATCAGCACTCATCGCGCCTGGTATTCGATTGCGGCGTTCCGCACGTCTATCTGCCGGGTTATCATGTCGGCGCTCAGCTGAGGATATCGCTGCCCGAGATGGAACGGTTCGTAAAGGGCAAGGGGGCGATTGGCGACTATCTGTACCACCTCTTCACGAACAATCCGCTGCATGAAAAATACGCGATTACCGATCCCGAGGAGCGCACCTGGGTCATTTGGGACATGATTGACATCGCCTGGTTGTTTGACCCGGACTTGGTCCCGACTGCACTCTGTCGGTCGCCGGTTTTGAGTGAGGATCTCTATTGGCAGCAACCACCGGGCCGCCACTTGATGCGAGAGGCTTACGACATCAACCGGGATGCCTTGTTCATGGATTTTTACCGTTGCTTGGAGAAAGCGCCATCATGACCGGCGCTTTCACAGTGTGTAAAAGCTGACGGTGGCGCGGCGCCGAAGGAGGAGATCGATCACTCCGGCACCGCGCGGGGCGCGTTAGAGACCCCGAAAGCTGCGATTGGCCTGGCCCCACAGGCACCTGGGGTAGAAGGGATAGGTGTTTGTGGCGAAGTAGACGAATTTACCGTTGAGCATTCCGCCGTTGCATTGGTCGAGGGTTCCCGCGCCGCCGACATACACCCAGTCCTCGACATAAGTTCCGTCATATTTCCCGCCCGGCCCGGAAGGCCGGGTGCCGCTTTTGAGACGGTAGCCGGACTTCGCGCCGGCGCCGACATAGTGGATCTCGAACCCGTCTTTTGCCCATCCGATCTGGGTCCCGCCTCTGGTCTTCACGGCCTTCACGGGCGGCCCGTGATAGTGATAGGTCCCACGATTGTCGACATGGGCATGGGCCTGGTCGATACCCAGCATGTCGGCAGCGCCCATTCCTTCGAGATTCCAGCCCGAGCTCCGATTGCGGCTGTGACCCCGCCGTGACCTGGGGTCCCAGTAATCCGCTGTGCCCGGCCGGATCAGCACACCGTTCAAGGCAATGCCGATGGCGCCTGGACCGGTTCCGGAGGCTCGGTTTCGTTTCTTCGGATTGGCGTTGACGCAGACATTGATGTTCTGCGCTCGCATGGTGTGCGGATTGCCGCGATTGGGGAACTGCCCCATCGCGTGGTTCGGTACGCTGTTCGAGCGAATGCAGATCTGGTTTCCACGCTCGGTGATCTGGACCCGGTTGCCTTCCGCAGCAGCGTATCCGGCTGTGGCGAGCAAGCCGGTTACGGCGCTCGCAACGAGCGCGTGTAGGGCGACAGTTCATTTTGACCGTAAGGCGACAGCTACCTTTACGAGGTGGCAACAGCCTTAGCTCATCGATTTTCCGTCAACAATTGGCGGAAAAAGACGATGAGCTTTCTCGCAAAAGAGGAACGGACAGCCATGGCTGTATTGTTGAAACAGGGGCATTCCCAGAGCGCAGTGGCGCGGCTTCTCGGGGTTACGGAGGGCACGGTTCGATATCATCACAAGCGCCGATCGGCGGGCGTATTGGATGGTAGGTCCAAGCAGACATTCAAGGCCGCCGATTATGCGGAAGCGATCTCGCATTGGCGCTCTCAGCAAGAGGACGGCCGTGTAAACCTGGTGGATCTTCATCGGTGGCTGCAGCGCGAGCATGGTTATGGCGGGAGCCTGCGATCGGTTCAGAGATATTGGAAGGCGACGTATCCGGCCCCGAAGGTCCGGGCGAGACGTCGTGTTGAGACGCCGGCCGGCGCACAGGCCCAGGTGGACTGGGCGGAGTTTCCCGGCGTGGTTCTTGGCGACGAGGTTGTCGATCTTTCTGCCTTGATCGTGACGCTTTCTTGGAGCCGCAAACGGGCGGTTGTCTGGTCTCGTTCGAAGGACATGTTGTCCTGGCAGTCTTGCAATACGGCGTGTTTGCGTCGCTTGGGCGGTTCAGTCGCGGTTCTGCGCATCGACAACGTGAAGACGGCGATCTCCAAGGGGGCCGGCGCCTGGGGCGTCATCAACGAGACGTATCGGCGCTTTGCAGCGCAACTGAACTTCCATGTCGACGCCTGCCAACCTCGGCATCCGGAGGGAAAGGGTAAAGTCGAGAGACATGTGCGCGACCTTCGTGAGACGGTTGATCCTCGCAAGGAGGCCTTTGACAGCCTGGAACAGCTGCAGGCCGTGACCGATGCGCGGCTTGAAGAGCGTGCCGGCCGCCTGCGGTGCCCGGCGACCGGCACCAGTGTCGCCGAAGCGTGGGAACAGGAGCGTCGTCTTCTGACGCCATTGCCCGAGACGCTGCCGGAACCGTTCGACATCGTCGTGCGCAGGCCCGTCGGAATTGACTGCCTCGTCAGCTTCGAAGGCCGACAATACAGCGTGCCGTTCCGTTTCGTCGGCCAGGACGTGGAGGTGCGCGGTCTGGCCGGGCACGTGCAGATCCTCAAGAATGCCGAAGTGATCGCCATGCATCCGCGCCGCACCGAGCGGCTGATCGTGTGTGACGATGCACACTTCGATGGTGATGACACCGATCGTGTCCGCGCGCCGATGCCGCTTGGCAAGATGGGGCGAGGCCTTCAGGCGCTGGCGGCCAGCAATGTTCAGCAGCGCTCGATCGACATCTACGCCCGTCTGGCGGAGGTGGCCCGATGACGTCTCGGAGCATAAAACTGGATATTGACGTAACCCGCGAGAAGCTGGACGCACTCGGCCTTGGCTACGCATCCGAGGCGCTGGACACTTTGCTGTCGGAGGCCGTCAGCACCGAGATGTCCGCTCACCAGTTACTTGAACGGATTCTCGATATTGAGCGTGCCGGCCGCGAAGAACGGCGCATCAAGACGATGATGAAGACGTCGAAAATCCCGACCGGGCAGACGTTGGAAAACTTTGATTTTGCCTTCCAGCCGGCAATCGAGCGTTCCCGCATCGACACCTTGGCGACCGGGGCCTGGATCCGGAATGCCGAGGTTGTCCTGCTTCAGGGGCCGCCCGGGGTCGGGAAGTCGCACTTGCTCGTGGGACTGGGCATCCGGGCGATCCAACTCGGCTTCTCAGTCCAGTACTATCGCTTTGATGAACTGCTGACGGCCATCAAGGCGGACGCGCTTCTGCCGCCTACAAGGCTAAAGGGCCGGAAATACATGTCCAGTTCGCTGCTGCTGATCGATGAAATGGGTTTTGATCCGATGAACCGGGAAGAGGCCGGCCTCTTCTTCCGGCTGGTCAGCTATCGCTACGCTCGGGGTGCGATGATCATCACCACCAACAAGAGCATTCGCGACTGGACCGAGTTGCTCGCCGGCGATGAAGTCCTTGCTGCCGCGATCCTCGATCGGCTCCTTCACCGATCTCATGTGCTCAACATCAAAGGCCGCTCATATCGGCTGCGCGACCTCGAAGAACTTCTGACAAAAGAGAGCGCCTGAACGGGCAAATTTTGGCGCCGCGATTTGGGGGGCGTACGCCCCCCAAATCGCGCTGTCCTCGTAACACTGGGTGTCGTCTTAACTCGTAAGTGTAGGTGTCGCTTGACAGCGCGATATTTCTGTTCATGACTCCTCTCCGACTTTCCTTGCCGAGAATTGGCCCCCGGCATTCGCGAAATAGACTAACGAGGGTCGGTTTTCGGACACCTTTCCGCCGGATTAACTTGTTGTAACGCTGTGGATCGGGCCAACAGCCGGATTCGGACCTCCGGTTCAGGGACATAACTTTAGTCCCGTTACTGACCGCTCCAACGGTCGAGCTTCGGTATGCCTCGCGTGAAGATCCAGGCCATGAAGCGCGGCATTCCGCGATTGGCAAGTTGCTCGATACAGTGGTTCTGCATGTCTTCAGCAGAAAACTCGGGATGCAGGAACACTCCATTCCGATAGCACAATGAGCAGTAGCGACGACTCACGCTTCCGTCGGCATTTGAGCCGCCACCATTTTCGTCCTTGCTCAGCGGCATCCCGCAGCTCTGGCATTTCCCGCCCATCGATCTCCTCCGCAACAGAGTTGGCGAGCACCAGTTCGCTGTCCTGGCAGCACCGCCGGTTCACAGTGCGTGTAATTGATGCTAAGCATGGACCATTGTCAATGGTCTGCATGAGGCAACGATGAGAATTGGTGAGGTTGCAAGCCGCAGCGGGCTGAGCCGCGACACGATACGCTTCTACGAACGCAACGGGTTGATCGAATCGTCACCCGGTCCCGGATCTACGAATACCTATCGTGACTACGAAGAGAGCGTGGTCGAACGCCTTCAGATGATCCGCGAGGCCCAGGCAGCAGGTTTTTCTGTCTCCGATCTCGCGCTGTTCATCCGCCAACTGGAGAATACGGCCGACGCTGATTTCGACGCTGGCGCGTTTCTCGACTTGAAAATTCTGGAGATCGAGCGTCGGATCGCACGCTCGCTTCGCTTCGTCGAAACACTGAAAGCCACCCGCATCGCCTTGGAGGGCACACACCGGCAAGACCAATCAGACAAAGAGGGCGTGACCGCGGCTGGACAACGGCCGTTTCGTTGACTGCAGTCCGGTTCAACCGCGCCGGAACGGACCGTGCTTTCGCAGAATCGTTCCCATCTGGTCGACGTCCTTGCGTTCATGTGTCAGGTAGTCGGACACGGCTCGCCGCAGTCCCTGATGGGCAATATAATGTGCCGAATGGGTGGTGACCGGCAGATATCCGCGCGAGAGCTTGTGCTCGCCCTGGGCTCCGGCCTCGACATTCGAAAGACCGTTGGCGATGGCAAAGTCGATGGCCTGATGATAGCAGACCTCGAAGTGCAGGAAGGGGTGGTCTTCGACACAACCCCAGTGCCTCCCGTACAGCGTGTCGCTGCCGATGAAATTGATCGCTCCGGCAACATAACGTCCTGCTCGCCGCGCCATGACGAGTAGAACGTCGTCGGCCATCCGCTCGCCGATCAGCGAAAAGAACCGGCGATTGAGGTAGGGGCGCCCCCATTTGCGCGATCCCGTGTCCATGTAGAACTCGTAGAAAGTGTCCCACACGCTTTCGGAGATATCGGCTCCTGTCAGCCACTCTATCGTGATGTCGTTTTCCAGAGCCGTTCGACGCTCCTTTTTGAGCGCCTTGCGCTTGCGCGACGCCAAGGTGCCTAGAAACTCAGTATAGTCGGCATATCCCGTATTGTGGAAATGGAACTGCTGATCGGTTCGGTGCAGGTACTTCTGGTTTTCGAATACGCCGATTTCATCGTCAGGAACAAACGTCACGTGTGCGGAGGAGACGCCGTGACGGTCGGTCAACTGTCTCAGACCGCTTGCCAGCGCCGTCCGCACCGCATTGCACTGACCGCCGGCGTCGGTCAGCAATCTTGGACCGGTTGCCGGCGTGAACGGGATCGAAGCCTGAAGCTTTGGATAGTAATGCCCACCAGCACGCTCGAACGCATCTGCCCAGCCATGGTCGAAAACATATTCTCCCTGGCTGTGGTTCTTCATGTAACAGGGCAACGCCCCATGGAGCCTGCCGTCAGTCGATTCCAGCAGGAGGTGCTGGCCGAGCCATCCGGTCTCCGGTGTTGCACACCCCGATTCCTCCAAGGCGGACAGGTAGCCGTAGGAGACAAACGGGTTGTAGGGGACGGCTGACGGTCGGTCGCGGTTCGTCCCAGAGAGCTTCGACCAGGATGCCTGGTCGACTTCGGAGAATGAGGTTGTGACGCGCAGCTGAAACTCAACATCGGCTTTCATGTTGCCCGTCCACCCGGCTCCTCTTTTGCGGTCATCGCCTGTATCTAGGCGCAAGCGTCAGAGCTGCAAGTCATGAGGGTTGAATCCCTCGAAAGTCATCTGGTCCGCATGCCTCGTCGTTAGATCGATGGTTTCTCGATCGCGTACCGTCCAGGTAATGACCGGCAGTCCTTTGGCGCGAACTTGCTCGACGAACGGCGACGGCAAGTCCGAAACATGAAAGGAAACGAAGTCGAGCGGCATGTCCAGAGCAAGACGGTTTTTCTGTACGTTCTCGTCATTGCTCTCATGCGCCGTGAGCCCGACTGGAAACCGCGAGCCCAGCGCCGTCAATGCCCTGAGCACACCGTGGTCGAACGACATCAGCGCGACCTGTCCGCGGTAGCCCGAAAGTGCATTCAACACCGCCCGGGCGAAAGGACCGGTGTCATCCGCGGTCTGGGCTTTCAACTCCACGACCAGGCCGCTCCTGCTGGCCACCTGTTCTAGCATGCGGGAAAACGTCGGAATGGTGTCGGCGGTCCCGCCAACTGCCATTGCCGCAAGCTGATCGGCTGGTGTGGCCCGAACCTCACCGTCTCTGCCGCACAGTCGGTTCAGAACATAATCGTGGAAGACGATGGGCGTCCCGTCGCTCGACATTTGAAGGTCACACTCGATGGCGAATCCGCCTTGAACAGCGCGCTCGAACGCGGTGAGTGTGTTCTCCCAAACCTGATTGTTTGAATCGTGATAGCCGCGATGGGCGATTGGATGGTCCTTTATCCAGTCGGCACTGGCCATCTCGGCCCCCTAGCGGACTTCAATGATCGCGTCGATTTCGACCGAAGCACCCATGGGCAGGGAGACCATGCCGACCGCAGCTCGTGCGTGTTTCCCGCGCTCGCCGAGCACCTCGGCCAGCAGGTTCGAAGCACCGTTGACCACGAGATGTTGCTCGGTGAAATCCGCGGTTGAGGCGACGAAGCCCTGGATTTTGATCAGGCCGACGATGCGCTCCAGATCCCCATCGAGAGCCGACTTCGCTTGCGACAGAATATTGATGGCGCAGATTTCGGCTGCCTTCTGTCCGGTTTCGACATCGACGTTTCGTCCCAGGTGGCCAGTGTGGGCTACTTTGCCCTCGACCATCGGCAATTGGCCGGAGATGAACAGCAGGTTCCCCGACTTGGTATACGGCAGATAGTTGGCTGCGGGAGCGGCGGCCTGCGGCAGGGCAATTCCCCGGTCGGCGAGACGAGCTTCGATGGTCTGGGTCATGAGGTGCTCCAGTAAGACTTTGGTGTTGGGAAACTGCCGGGAGAGAGAGGTTTGCGAGAAATTAATTTTCATCCTCTCCAATTTGTCGAATTGCCGTGTAACATGGCCCGCGGAATTAGAGAAGGAAGCTCATGGTGCGATTTTCAGCAATCATTGCCGGTGCGGCAGGGACAGTCGTCACTCTGACTGCCGTTGGGCAGGCCGGCGTTGCCGAAGCGCTTATGCCGCATCGCGCGGTCTACGATCTGGAGCTCGAAACGTCCACCGACCGCTCCGGTATCGAAGCGATGTACGGCCGTATGGTGTACGAATTCAACGGCTCACCCTGCGCCGGCTACACCGTTGGGTTTCGGTTCGTCACACAGCTCGATACCGGTCAGGCGACGCGACTGACCGATCAGCAGACGACGACTTACGAAAATCTGGATCAGGGCATTTTCCAGTTTTTGACCAAATCCTATGTCAATCAGCAACTGGACCTGGAGGTTCGGGGCAGTGCAAGAGCCGAATCAAATGGCATTGCGGTGTCGCTTCAAAACCCGAAAAAGGCCGATTTGACGCTCGAACCGGCACAATTTCCGACCGCACAGATGATTTCGTTGATCGAAAAGGCCAAGCAGGGTGAACGGTTCTTTCAGTCGAGACTCTTCGACGGATCCGACGAGGGCCGCAAAGTCATGTTGACGACCAGCGTGGTCGGCAGTCCGACAGTTTCGCAGGAACGTCCCGGCGAACTGAAAGTGACGGGAGACATCGGCAAACTGCCGACGTGGCCGGTCACGATCGCCTATTTCGATGAAAGCGAAAACGTTGACGGAACACCGATTTACCGAATTTCCTTCAAGTTATATGAGAATGGCATAACGCGAGATCTCACCATGGATTATGGCGATTTCGCCTTGCGAGGAACGCTGGCGGATCTGGAACTGTTCGAGCCCGAAGACTGCAGCTGACAAGCGGGCCCTCCAGCGTCGATCGCGATGGGTCGCGACGGCAGAGCGATCGAATTATCATAAGATTCACAGTGGCTTGCCGCGCCGCGAACAAGAAAAAATGATCGGCTAGGCCTGCGGCCGGCCTTTTGCCGAGACCGGCTTGGCACTACATTGATTGCGCAGAAAAATTGAAGACGGACGACACCAACCATGACGGTGCACAAGCCGCGCGATCGCTGGAAGGGCTTTGTTGAAAATGTTGGATTGATGGTGAGCCGGCCGGCGCCACTCCAATATGCGGCCCTGTGCTATCGGCAGAGCAAAAAGCGCAGAGAGTTTCTTCTGATCACAAGTCGTGACACCGGTCGCTGGATCATTCCCAAAGGCTGGGCGATCAAGAATCTGACCGAAGCCGAGTCCGCCGCTCAAGAGGCTTTTGAGGAGGCTGGCGTTGTCGGTCGAATTGAAGCCGATCCCATGGGCGCTTTCGACTATGACAAGTGGATGGACGGCGGTTTTCCGATCCGGTGCCGCGTCCAGGTCTATGCGATGGAAGTGGCGCGACTGGAGAAGAGCTATCCCGAATCGCAACAACGCAAACGCAAGTGGTTCGGCATGAAGGGAGCGGTCGCCCGGGTCCAGGAGCCCGAGCTCCAGAAACTCATAGCCGGCTTTTCGCCGACTTGAGCTTGGCGCCGTTAAGGCGGGATCTGCTGGCTGTACTCTCGAGCGGAATGATCCCGATGCTGTTGTCGGGACAATCGTCGGGTAGAGGGCCGACATTGAGGAGCCGCAGGGGGAAAGGACGTTTCGTTGAGTGCAGGTAGCCGGGGACAGGCGAGGCCAACACTTGACAAGGACCTAGACGGGATCGCCAGGTTCGAGATTGCCGGGCAGTTCCTGTCTCGCAGTTATTCCCGCGTCGGGATCGGCGTTTTGCTGGTTGCGCTCATTCTTGCGGTTGCCGGCTTCCTCCTAAGCGGGTCGTCCAGCCTAACCATCGTGATAGCTGCCGCTATCGTCGGCGCCTACATGGCCATCAATATCGGCGCCAACGACGTGGCGAACAATGTTGGACCGGCCGTCGGTTCGAAATCGTTGTCGATGGGCTGGGCTTTGGTTTTGGCGGCTGTGTTCGAAAGCGCCGGGGCGTTGATCGCTGGCGGCGAAGTCGTCGAAACCGTTGCCAGCGGCATCATCGACGCCGACAGGTTCGAGTCCAGCCACCGGTTTGTCTGGGCGATGCTTGCGGCGTTGCTGTCTTCGGCTCTGTGGGTCAATTTCGCGACCTGGATCGGCGCCCCGGTATCGACGACTCACTCCGTCGTTGGCGGTGTGCTCGGTGCCGGTGCGGCGGCTGCCGGCCTGGGCGCCGTCAACTGGTACACCGTTGCCGGGATCGCCGGCGGTTGGGTGACTGCACCGTTCATCGGCGGGATTATTGCGGCGGCCTTCCTGGCCCTGGTAAAGGCGCTGATTGTGAACCAGGACGACAGGCTGTCGGCGGCCCGCCGCTGGGTCCCTGTCCTGATCGCGCTCATGGCCGGCGCCTTTGCCGCCTATCTGGCGATCAAGGGATTCAACAGGATTGTCAGGATCGAGCTCGGAACGGCGATCCTTGCCGGTCTGGTTGTTTTTCTGCTGACGTGGTGGGTAGCGGTACCGGTCGTCGCCAGGCAGTCGGCCGGATTGTCCAACGGCAATCAGTCCGTGAGAAGCCTGTTTGTCATACCGCTGATTTGCTCGGCGGCACTGCTGTCCTTCGCCCACGGCGCCAATGACGTGGCCAACGCCGTCGGCCCTCTGGCCGCAATCGTTCACGCGGTGGGAGCCGGCGAAATCGCCGCTTCTGTCGCCATTCCGGGCTGGACCATGGTCATTGGTGCATTCGGCATTTCGTTCGGACTGCTGTTGTTCGGCCCGAAACTCATCCGGATGGTCGGACGGGAAATCACCCGGCTCAACCCGATGCGGGCCTATTGCGTGGCCCTGTCGGCCGCGGTAACCGTCATCGTCGCCTCGGCGCTCGGTCTCCCCGTCAGCTCGACCCATATTGCCGTCGGCGCGGTATTCGGAGTGGGGTTCTTCCGCGAGTGGTATACGGACAGTGCCCGCCGCAGGCGAAGTTCCTCCAAAGAGGGGATGTCGGAATCCGAAGGCGAATTCGCGGCGAACAAAGCCGAATGGCGTCGCCGCAAGCTCGTCCGCCGATCGCACCTGATGACGATCGTCGCCGCCTGGGTCATTACCGTACCCTCCGCCGCACTGCTTTCGGCTTCGATTTTCCTGCTGCTTTCTATGGTCGTCTGATGAACTGATCCGCAAGAACGCAAACCCAGCAATGCGGCGTTTTCGACCCTTCGTCACAAAACCCTTGTTTTCTGCCCGCTTCCGCTGTATGGACGCGCTCATTCCACACGTAGGGCTTGGGTAAGACCGGGAGAAATCCGGTCGGTCCCGCCGGTGGCAGCCTGGCTGCTGACGCCCTGCGGAGGTTAAACCGGAAAAGGAGACAAGGCATGGCATTGCCTGATTTCAGCATGCGCCAGCTGCTTGAAGCTGGTGTTCACTTCGGACACCAGACGCACCGCTGGAACCCGAAAATGAAGCCGTACATTTTCGGCGACCGCAACAACGTTCACATCATCGATCTCAGCCAGACCGTGCCGATGCTGTCGCAGGCGCTGCAGATCGTCAGCGACACCGTCGCAGAAGGTGGCCGGGTTCTGTTCGTCGGCACCAAGAGACAGGCGTCGGATCTGATCGCCGATGCTGCCAAGCGTTCGGCCCAGTATTATGTCAACGCCCGCTGGCTTGGCGGCATGCTGACGAACTGGAAGACGATTTCTCATTCCATCTCGCGGCTGCGCAAACTGGACGAACTGCTGGCCTCCCAGGCACAGGGTTTCACCAAGAAGGAACGCCTCAATCTCGAGCGTGAACGCGACAAGCTCGAGCGCGCGCTCGGTGGCATCCGCGAAATGGGCGGAACGCCGGACCTGATGTTCATCATCGACACCAACAAGGAAGCCATTGCGATCCAGGAAGCCAAGCGGCTTGGCATTCCGGTCGTGGCGATCGTCGATTCGAACTGCGATCCGGATCCGATCGACCATCCGATCCCCGGCAACGACGACGCCGCTCGCGCCATTTCGCTCTACTGCGATCTCATAGCCAAGGCTGCGATCGACGGCATTGCGCGTCAGCAGGGCGCCGCCGGCATGGATATCGGTGCATCCGAGGAAGCGCCCGTGGAACCGGCACTGGAGGCAGCGCCCGCCGAAGCAGCTCCCGCTGAAGCGGCACCTGCCGAAGCTGCACCTGCCGAGGCACCGGCCGCAGCAGCTGAAGAAGCGGCCGCAGAGCCGGAAGCGGCCGAGGCTGCCGCAGATGGCGCCGAAAAGGCCGAAAAGGAAGAAACGCCCGCCTCCTGAGGCTGGCCTCCGGGAAAGCGTGTCATGCACATGACACGCGACTCCGACAAGGAAGTATCGTGAACTGGGACACCGGTCACCGGGGTCCGACAATTGCAAGAGGCAATGATGAGCATTTCAGCATCGCAGGTGAAAGAGCTGCGCGACAAAACTGGCGCTGGCATGATGGACTGCAAGAAAGCGCTCCAGGAAAACAACGGCGACATGGAAGCGGCCGTTGACTGGCTGCGTGCCAAGGGAATCGCCAAAGCCGACAAGAAGTCCGGACGGACTGCGGCAGAAGGATTGGTCGGTGTGGCGGTCGACGGCAATCGCGCCGTCGCGGTTGAAATCAACTCCGAAACTGACTTCGTGGCACGCAACGAGGCCTTTCAGGATCTCGTCCGCGGCGTTGCGGAGGTCGCACTGGGAACGGATGGAAGCGTTGAGGCAATCGCCGCCAGCACCTTTCCGCAAACCGGAAAATCGGTCGCCGATTCCATCACTGACGCGGTAGCGACGATTGGCGAAAACATGCACCTGCGTCGCGCCGCCCTGATCTCCGTGGACAACGGCGTCGTTGCCAGCTACGTCCACAATTCGGTGGCTGACGGGTTGGGTAAGCTCGGCGTTCTGGTGGCGCTGGAATCAACCGGTGATGCTGCCGCTCTCAACGCGATCGGCAAGCAGGTTGCGATGCACGTGGCAGCCACCAACCCGCTGGCGGTGACATCCGCGGATGTCGACGCCGAGATCGCCGATCGCGAACGCGCCATTTTTTCCGAGCAGGCGCGCGAATCCGGCAAGCCGGACAATATTATCGAGAAGATGGTCGAAGGCCGCATGCGCAAGTTCTTCGAAGAAGTAGCACTGATGTCCCAGAGCTTCGTCATCAACCCGGACCTGACCGTTGAAGCGGCTCTCAAAGAGGCAGAGAGCTCGGTCGGCGCGCCGGTAAAGGTCGTCGGCTTTGCACGGATGCAGCTCGGCGAGGGCGTCGAAAAGGAAGAGGCCGATTTCGCTGCCGAGGTAGCGGCTGCCGCTAACGCCTGATCCTGCTGTTTGTCAACAAATTACGAAGGGCACCGCGTGACAACGCGGTGCCCTTCGTGTATCCGGCTGTCTGAAAAAAGTCGGCGGAAAAAAACATGTCTCCAAAACCCATTTACAAACGTGTGCTTCTAAAGGCTTCCGGCGAAGCGTTGATGGGCGAGCAGGGTTTTGGAATCGATGTCGCCGTCGCAGATCGGATTGCTTCCGACATTGCCGAGGCCCGGGCCATGGGGGTCGAAGTCGGCGTGGTCGTAGGTGGCGGCAACATCTTCCGCGGCGTCGCCGTCGCATCGAAGGGCGGCGATCGGGTGACCGGCGACCACATGGGCATGCTTGCGAC
Source organism: Rhizobiaceae bacterium (assembly GCA_963921345.3). GTDB lineage: Bacteria > Pseudomonadota > Alphaproteobacteria > Rhizobiales > Rhizobiaceae > Hoeflea_A. The sequence continues at coordinate 887,542 of CAWUFE020000007.1, forward strand.
AGTGATCAACGCCCTGGCGTTGGCAACGTCGTTGCGCAAGCTCGGCATCGACACGGAGGTGTTGTCGGCCATCGCCATGCCGGAGATCTGCCAGACTTTCTCGCAGCATGCGGCGCTGCATCACCTGGATAAGGGCCGGGTGGTGATCTTTGCAGGCGGTACCGGCAATCCATTTTTCACGACCGATTCCGCCGCCGCGCTGCGGGCTGCCGAGATGGGTGCCGAGGCTATATTCAAGGGAACACAGGTCGATGGAATCTACTCGGCCGATCCGAAGACCAACGGTGATGCCGTTCGCTTCGAACGACTCACTCATGACGAGGTCCTCAAGAAAGGACTGGCGGTCATGGATGTTGCCGCCGTGGCGCTCGCTCGGGAAAACGCCATTCCGATCATCGTGTTTTCGATCCACGAAAGAGGCGGTTTCGCAGCCATTTTGAACGGCGGCGGCCGCGCGACATTGGTCAATGACAGCTAAATCCCGCTGAATTGCTTTTTGCGCAAGACCTTTTCAGGAATATTGAGGTAAAAAGAAAAACTACGGACCACCTGTCCCATGCATATTGACCCTGAAAGGGCAACGCAGGTGGCCCAGTCAATGCAAGGGAGTATTCGTCATGAGTGAGGGCGCTGATTTCAAGGACCTGAAACGTCGGATGGAGGGTGCGATTTCCGCTTTCAAGAGCGACATCGCCGCATTGCGCACCGGACGCGCTTCCGCAAATGTCCTCGATCCCGTGTCCGTCGATGCCTACGGATCCAAGATGCCGCTCAACCAGTTGGCGAACATTTCGGTTCCGGAACCGCGCATGATCACGGTCACCGTCTGGGACAAGACCATGGTCTCTGCGGTGGACAAGGCCATTCGCGAATCCAATCTCGGGCTCAATCCGATCGTCGACGGCAGCAACCTGCGGATCCCGCTTCCCGAGCTCAATGAAGAGCGCCGTCGGGAGCTGGTCAAGGTCGCCCACAATTATGCGGAAAACGGACGAGTGGCGATTCGCCACGTGCGCCGGGACGGCATGGATGACCTGAAAAAGGCCGAAAAAGATGGCGACATCGGTCAGGACGAAAGCCATTCGCAGGCCGAACAGGTGCAAAAACTGACAGATGAGATGATTTCACAAATTGACAGCTTGCTCAGCGACAAAGAAACGGAAATCATGCAGGTCTAGGCACGACCCCACGCGGATCTGCACATTCGCTTACGGAGAATGGATTTTTGACTACGCCCCAGCATGTCGCCATCATCATGGACGGCAACGGACGATGGGCCGAAAGTCGCGGTCAGACCCGAACCGCCGGACACCGGCGGGGCGTCGAGGCGGTACGCGCGGCGGTGAGGTCCGCCGGCGAGCTCGGGGTCAAATACCTGACGCTTTTTGCGTTCTCCTCGGAGAACTGGCGCCGCCCGGTACAGGAAGTCAACGACCTGATGGGCCTGCTGAAGTTCTTCGTGCGGCGCGACCTTGCCGATCTGCACAAGGAAAATGTCCGCGTAAGGGTGATCGGTGACCGCGGAAGCCTCAAGCCCGACATCCTGGCCCTGCTGACCGAGGCTGAGGAACTGACGCGCGAAAATACGGCTCTCGAGCTGATCATCGCCTTCAACTATGGCGGGCGGGACGATATTGCGCGGGCGGCGCGCAAGCTTGCCCTACGGGTATCGCGCGGCGACCTGAATGCCGACGACATCAGCGAGGACGACATCGGCGCAACGCTGGACACTGCGGGCATTCCGGATCCGGACCTGTTGATCCGCACAAGCGGCGAACAGCGCATATCCAATTTCCTCCTGTGGCAGGCGGCCTATGCCGAGTTCGTGTTCCTGCCCTGCATGTGGCCCGATTTCGACCGGCAGGCCTTCGAAGAGGCGCTGGACATCTATCGTTGCCGCAATCGGCGTTTCGGGAAAGTCGCCAACCAGGGTCTGGCGCTAGGCTCCTGATGGGCAACGAGGTTCTGGTTCGGACAATATCCGCCATCGTCCTCGGCGTAGCGGTTCTTGTGGTGACCTGGCTGGGCGGATTGGCCTTCAAGCTGTTGTCCATCGTCATCATGGCGCTGGTATTCCATGAGTGGTTCCGGATCGTCCGGACCCGCACGCTCAGCCGTCCGGTCTGGTTTGTTGGCGCGTTGACCATGGCGGCGGTTGCTGCGGTGGTGCTTGCCGGCTGGCCGGTTTTAGCCTGGCCTCTGGCAGTCGCCGGCGCGGCCCTTGCGGCGTTGCTACGTCGTCTGGAGGGCCAGGACCTGTGGCCCTCCGTTGGCCTCGTTTATGCAGGGTTCTTCGGTGTTGCCTTTGTTGCGCTGCGCGACGGTGCCGATCGTGGGTTCGCCATGATGATCGTTTTATTTGCGGTGATCTGGTGCACCGATATTCTTGCTTTTTTCGGTGGACGGACCATTGGAGGTCCGCGGCTGGCACCAACGATCTCTCCCAAAAAGACCTGGTCCGGCTTCATCGCCGGGCTCGTCGGTGGAACAATTGGCGGAATCATCGCCGCCACGCTGTTCGGTAGCGGGCCCATTTTGTGGATTGCATTTTTGTCGATAGTCCTGTCTCTTGCCGGCCAATTGGGCGATTTGTTCGAATCGGCCTTCAAGCGACGTTTTGACGTAAAGGACTCAGGCAATATCATACCCGGCCATGGCGGCGTCCTGGATCGTGTGGACAGTTTGATTTTCGCCTCTTTTGCGGCGTATCTGATTGGATTGGCCGTATCCGGCGCCGATCGGGTGTCGGGCAACGGAAACGGCATTGCCTACCAGCTGCTCGGACCGTAATCGGTCCGACGACATTGGGCTGAAAGATGGAATATTTTGGATCATTCTACGGGTTGATTGTCGGGACGATCATACCGTTTCTGGTGGTTTTGACTCTGGTGGTGTTCGTCCATGAAATGGGTCACTACCTTGTGGGTCGGTGGTGCGGTATCCGAATTCTGACCTTCTCCGTAGGCTTTGGTCCCGAAATCTTCGGGTTTAACGACCGTCACGGCACCCGCTGGCGGCTTTCTGCGATTCCGCTCGGCGGTTATGTGAAGTTTCTGGGCGACGAAAACGCGGCCAGCGTGCCGGATACGGAGGGAGTGCGCGCCATGAGCGGCGAGGAGCGGGCGCGCTCCTTTGCCGGCGCCAATGTATGGAAACGGGTGGCAACCGTGGCGGCCGGCCCGATCGCCAATTTCATTCTCGCAATCGTCATTTTCGCCGTCATGTTCAGCCTGTACGGCAAACCCGTCTCGGACCCGGTGGTCGCGCAGGTCCAGCCGGACAGCGCCGCTCAGGAGGCCGGCATCGAACCGGGGGATGTCATCATCGCCGTCGACGGCCAGCCGATCGCCACATTCGAGGAACTTCGCAGATATGTTTCGCCGCGACCCGAGGTTCCGGTAACGATCACCGTCAGGCGCGGAGAAGGCACCGTCGACGTTCCTCTCGTCCCGCGTCGCTCCGTCATCGAAGACCAGTTCGGCAACAAGATGGAAGTCGGTCTGATCGGAGTAGTGACCGATGCGACAGCCGGCAATTTTCGCCGTGTCGATCTCAACCCGCTCGAAGCGGTTGCGGAAGGCGTGAGTTCGAGCTGGTACATCGTGTCCCGGACGGTCGGCTACATCACGAATATTTTCAGGGGTCGCGAAAAACCTGATCAGCTTGGCGGGCCGATTCGGGTGGCTCAGATGTCCGGCCAGATGGCGACCCTCGGCATCGGCGCCTTGTTGCAATTGACCGCCGTGTTGTCGGTTTCGATCGGATTTCTGAATCTCCTGCCGATTCCCATCCTCGACGGTGGCCATTTGGTGTTTTACGCGATCGAAATTCTGCGCGGAAAACCGGTAGGCGAACGGTCGCAGGAGATCGCCTACAAAATCGGTCTCAGTTTGATCTTGATGCTGATGATATTCGCCACCTGGAACGACGTTTCGCGAGACTTCTGAGCGGCGCATTGAGTCGCGACAGAAGCTTTTGTTGATTTGACCGAGCGTCGCCGGCAAGGGTAGTGATAACAATTCGTTAGCCATAATTCGACGGGCCGAGTGACAATTCCACCACGGCCTGCGGAGAAGTAAACAGAAATTAACTCAATGCCTTGCTTGTGGCACAAAACACTGTAAAACGGCGGAGAGGCTGAATCGTCTGTCTTTTCACGTTTGGGGACGTCGGGAAAAAAGGGTACATAAAGCCAATGAAGGCCGGTAGGGATTTACGGGGCGCCGTATCGGCGCTTGCGCTGTCTGTGTGTGTGGCCGCAAGCGCTTCGGGGGGAGCGCTCATCGCGTCTTCGGTGGCGGCACAGGCAGCGGTAGTCGACGTCATCGAAGTCCGCGGAAACGAGCGTGTGGATGCCGGAACGATCCGCGGCAATATCACCATCGTTCCCGGCCAGAATTTCAACAACGACGATATCGACGAATCGATCAAGCGGCTGTTCGCGACCGAACTGTTTTCCGACGTGCGCATCACCCGTCAGGGAAGGCGCCTGGTGGTGGTGGTCGACGAGAACCTGGTCGTCAACCAGATCGTCTTCAACGGCAACAAGAAGCTCAAGGACAAGCAGCTCGAGTCAGTCGTGCAGACCCGCGCGCTTGGTCCTTATAACGAAACGACCGTCGAGTACGACGTGCAGGCTATCGTCGATGCCTATGACCGCATCGGCCGCGGCGACGCGACAGTGACCACGCAGGTGGTCAATCTGTCCGGCGGACGCGTGAACGTGGCCTTCGAAATCAGCGAAGGCGACCGTACCAAGATCGAGCAGATCAATTTCGTCGGCAACAACGCCTATTCAGACGGGCGCCTCGCCGACGTCATCAACACCAAGCGCTCCGGCTTCCTGTCCTTCCTGTCGCGGAAGGACGTCTACGATCCCGACAAGCTGCGCGCCGACGAAGAGCTTCTGCGCCGCTTCTACTACAATCACGGCTATGCCGATTTCCGAGTGATCTCGTCGACCGCGGATATCGATCCGGCCAGTGGCAACTACGTCATAACGATCACCATCGATGAGGGGCAGCGTTATACCTTCGGAGAGATCAGCGTTGACAGCACTGTCGACAATCTCGACGTCGAGCGGCTGCAGCGCCTGGTGGAGACGAAGCAGGGCCAGGTCTACAGCGCCGAGAAGGTCGAGGACACGATCATTGCCCTGTCCGAGGCAGCTGCCACAGAAGGCTATCCATTCGCCCAGATCACACCGCGCGGCAACCGCGATTTCGTCAACGGCACGATTTCCGTCACCTATCTCATCGACCAGGGACAGCGCGCTTACATCGAGCGCATTGAGATCCGCGGCAACACGCGCACCGCCGACTATGTGATCCGCCGCGAGTTCGACCTGAGCGAGGGAGATGCCTTCAATCAGGTCATGATTCGCCGCGCCAAGAGGCGGCTGGAAGCCCTGAAGTTCTTCAAGTCGGTGAACATCACGACACAGCCGGGATCGGAACCCGATCGGGTCGTGGTCATCGTCAACGTGCAGGATCAGACGACGGGTGAGTTCGCCATCGGTGCCGGATATTCGACCGGATCGGAAGGCGCCACAGCTACGGCGTCCATTTCCGAACGCAACTTCCTCGGACGCGGCCAGTTTATCAAGATTTCTGTCGGTGGCGGCATCAACACCCGAGACTATGCGTTCTCGTTTACCGAGCCGTATTTCCTGGGTTACCGGCTGGCCGCCGGATTTGACGTCTTCCGTACCGAAAACACATCGCAAATAAACTACGACATCAAGACGACCGGCGTCACGTTCCGGGTGACGGCGCCGATTACGGACAAGGTCAGCACCACGCTGGCCTACAACTACAGCACCGAAGACTATGTGAGGAATTCGACCAACCCGGTGTCGTTCCCCATCCAGGATGCCATTGACAGCAGCCCATGGGTCAAATCCTCGGTTTCGAACACGGTGGTCTTCGATTCGCTCGACAGCAGGGTCATTCCGCGTGAAGGCATTTTCGCTCGCTTGACCGGCGAGTTTGCCGGCCTCGGCGGGGATGCGAATTTCTTCAAGACAACCGGTAAGGCGAGCTATTACCACACGCTGTCCGATTATGGCGACATTGTCGGTCTGGTCAGTGTCGGCGCCGGCCACGTGCTGCCGACATCCGGCAACCTGCGCGTTTTCGACCAGCTGTTCGTCGGCCAGGAGACCATCCGCGGCTTTGAATCGCAGGGTATCGGTCCGCGCGACACCAATGGCGACGCGCTTGGCGGCACGACCTACTTCAATGCTACTGCGGAGGTCGGTTTCCCGATGCCGGTCGTACCGCGCGACTTCGGATTGCGAGGTGCTTTCTTCGCCGATGCGGCGACGCTCTACGGCAGCGATCTGAACCTGAACGGCACGGTGGTCAACGGCCTCAACATGGAGTGGCGTGCATCGGTCGGCGGCAGTATCATCTGGACGTCGCCTTTCGGGCCGCTGCGTCTTGACATCGGCATTCCGGTCATCAAAGAAACGTTCGACAAGACCCAGACCATCCGTTTTGGTACGACTGGAAGGTTCTGACCGAGGGAAAACTGGTTGGCGTGTCGTACGCTGATCTGCAGTGGCAGGGCTCGTCCGCGAATGACGGGCCCTGAATCTTTGTAGGATGGAAGACAGATATTTTTTTCCCCGACATGCGGGATTGAAAGTGGCGGATCTCGCCGGGGCCTGCGGTGCCGAAGTGGCCGACGCAAACTACGCCGATACCGTCGTGACCGGTGTTGCGCCGATCTCGCGCGCTGGCGAAGGCGATCTCACATTCATCACCGCCAAAAGGCACGCCGGGCAACTGGCGGACCTTCAAGCGACGGCCATACTGTGTCCCCCTGCGCTGCAGCCGTTGGTCCCTCCTCATTGCGCCGTCTTGCTGACCCCGCACCCGCAGGTGGCTTTCGCCATCGCGACGCAAGTGCTCTACCCCGATGCAATGAGCCCCGGTGTGTTCGACGATAGCTCAGGTGTATCGCCGAATGCCGTCGTTCATCCCGGCGCAAGGCTCGAGGACGACACCATTACGGTCGAAACCGGTGCGATTGTCGGCGACGGCGCGGAAATCGGGTCTCGAACGAGGATTTCGGCCGGCGCGGTCATCGGTAAAGGCTGCCGGATCGGACGCGATTGCGTTGTTTCGGCCGGTGCCACGGTGCAGCACGCCCTGATCGGCGACAATGTCATTATTCACCCTGGTGTGCGCATTGGCCAGGACGGATTCGGCTACACGCCCACGCCGAAGGGCCATCTCAAGATTGCCCAGATCGGTCGCGTCATCATCCAGGACAACGTGGAAATCGGTGCCAATACCACGATCGATCGTGGCGCCATGGACGATACGGTGATCGGCGAGGGCACCAAGATAGACAACCTGGTCCAGATAGCCCACAACGTTCGCGTGGGACGGCATTGCGTCATTGTGAGCCAGGTCGGGATATCGGGCAGTGTCACTTTGGGAGATGGCGTCGTTCTGGCCGGTAATGTCGGTGTGAAGGACCATCTGACCATCGGAGACGGTGCGCAGATCGCTGCCATGAGCGGTGTCAACGGCGATGTCCCGGCGGGAGCGAAATGGGGCGGCATTCCAGCGCGCCCGATTTGGGGTTACCTGCGCGACATGGCGGACAAGAACGCCAGGGCTTTTGGCAAGAAGGGCAAAAAGGGCAAGGCAGATGGGTGAAGTCAGCGCTGAAACGCTCGAAGCGGTCGAACTGCTGGAGCTGATGGAACTGCTTCCGCACCGGTATCCTTTTTTGCTGGTTGATCGCATCATTTACATTGATGCCGACAATTCGGCTGTCGGCATCAAGAACGTCACCGTAAACGAACCGCAGTTCACGGGTCATTTCCCGACCAACCCGGTCATGCCGGGTGTGTTGCTGATCGAAGGCATGGCGCAAACGGCCGGCGCCATCTGTGCGCGCCACAGCCAGACCAAATCGAACCTGGTTTATTTCATGACCATCGACAACGCCCGCTTCCGGAAACCTGTCGTACCGGGCGACCGTGTCGAATATCACGTTCACAAACACAAGCAGCGCGGCAACATCTGGAAGTTTCACTGCGAGGCCAAAGTTGACGGAACGAAGGTCGCCGAGGCCGACATCGGCGCGATGCTGGTTCCCGATGAGGGAAGTGCATGATGATTTCGGAGACGGCGGATATCCACCCCTCTTCAGTGGTTGAAGACGGGGCGAGCATCGGCGCGAACGCGACGATCGGCCCGTTCTGTCACGTCGGTCCGCAAGTCGTCCTCGACGATGGCGTCGTGCTGAAAAGCCATGTGTCCGTGACCGGAAGAACCAGCATTGGCAGCAACACCGCCGTGTTTCCGGGAGCGGTGCTGGGAGGCGAGCCACAGAACGTCCGTTACAAGGGCGAGGAGACCGATCTGTCGATCGGCTCCGGCTGCACGATCCGTGAGGGCGTTACCATGCACACGGGCATGCCCGATGCCGGCGGCAAGACGGTCATCGGCGACCGGTCGATGTTTCTGGCCTACTCGCATGTCGCCCATGACTGCCAGATCGGCAATGATGTCATTCTCTCCAACAACGTCATGCTGGGCGGCCATGTCGTTGTCGGCGACCGGGTCATCATCGGCGGCGGAGCGGCCATTCACCAGTTCTGCCGCATCGGCCACCATGCGTTCCTCAGCGGTCTTTGCGGCTGTGCCCTGGACCTTATCCCCTACGGAATGCTCGTCGGCAGCCCCGGCATCCTCACCGGCCTGAATGTGATCGGCATGCAGCGCTCGGGGATCAGCAAGGAGGACATCCGTCTCGCCCGGCAGGCGTTCAAGCAGATCTTCTACGGCCGCGGCACGATTCGCGAGTCCGTCGCGGCGATCCGCGGCGAATACGGGGACGTGCCCGTGCTGACCGATATCTTCGATTTTCTCGAATCGGATACCAAGCGTGGGTTCTCGTCCACGGTGCGTGACAGAAAATCCTGATTCCGCCCGCGTAGCCAAGGTGTTACGGTTGTGCGCCTGAAACAGGCAGATCGGGTTGGGTTTCGATGCTGATGGAGCCATCAAACCGGCAAACAAGTACGTCCGGGCGTCTGGCGATAATCGCCGGGCAGGGTCGGTTGCCGCTTGATGTGGCGGCCGCCGCGATGGCTGCCGGCGATGCACCTCTTATCATTGCCCTGAACGGCCAGGCGGAGGCCATTCCGGACAGGTTTGAACACGCCTATGTCAACTTGGGCGACGCGGTCCGGGTGCAGAAGCTGGTGACCGACTACGGAATCGAACGTGTGATCCTGTCAGGCGGGATTAACCGCCGTCCGGAATTCCGCGAAGTTCGTCTTCCGCTGCGGCTGATAGCCCGTTTGCCGGGACTGTTGCGCGCTTTGCGCGGCAGCGGCGATGACAAGGTGTTGCGCGCGATCATTGCGCTTTTCGAGCAGTCCGGTTGCCAGGTGGTCGGCGCGCAGGATATCGTTCCCGACCTGGTGGCGGAGGAACGCACGTTGACGGCGCGTGAACCGGCTGCCGACGACTGGCGCAACATCATGGCCGCTTACGATGGCGCCGACCGGTTGGGAGAGATGGACATCGGTCAGGGAGCCGTTTCGGTCGGCGGGCGCATCGTTGCGCTGGAGGGGCCGGAAGGCACCGACGAAATGCTCAGGCGGGTGGCCGACTTGCGTCGGACAGAGCGCATATCGACCCGGCCGGGCGGTGTCCTCGTCAAGCTCTGCAAGCGGCAGCAGGACCTGCGGGCCGATCTCCCCAGCATTGGCCCCGAAACGGTCGACCGGGCAAGGGAGGCGGGGCTCGCGGGCATCGCGGTGGAGGCGGGACGCTCCTTTGTTCTGGACCGGGATGAGGCCGTTGCGAAAGCCGACGCTTTGTCGATGTTCATCATCGGCATTGCCCGCCAAAACCTCGACGACATGATCAGGGAGCGGCGTTAGCACGATGCCGGAGGATGCGCCGCTGAAGCTGGCCTTCATCGCCGGAGAGAGGTCGGGCGACCTTCTCGGCGGCGATCTGATCGCGGCGATCCGCCAGCGCCACGGCGGACCGGTGGACCTACTCGGTGTCGGCGGCGATGCAATGGCGGCTGAAGGACTGAATTCGCTGTTCGACTATCAGGAGCTGTCGCTCATGGGCTTCGGCGCCGTGATCGCCAGGCTGCCGCAGTTGCTCATGCGCATCAGAACCACCGCTCAAGAGATCATTGCCGCGAAGCCCGATTGCCTTGTCATCATCGACAGTCCGGATTTCACCCACCGTGTGGCGCGGCGCGTCCGCGCCGCGCTTCCGGAGATGCCGATCGTCAACTATGTCTGCCCGACGGTCTGGGCGTGGAAGCCGGAGCGCGCGGTCAAGATGACCGGATATATCGACCACGTGTTGTCGATCTTTCCGTTCGAGTCGGAGGTCGTTTCACGTCTCGGCGGGCCTCCGGTCACCTATGTCGGCCATCGCCTGATGTCGGACGAGGGACTGCTCTCGGCCGCGCAAGCACAGAACGAAGGGCAACGCCAACGCGCCGCATTCGCGGCGGCCGAACCCTTTGAGCGAGCCTGCTGTCTGCTCTTGCCAGGGTCGCGCAATCAGGAAATCAAGCTGTTGCTGCCGGCTTTTGGCGAGACCGTCGCAGCGCTGGAAAGCAGACATCCGGGCCTCAGATTCGTCGTGCCGACGCTGCCCAGGCTGGAAGACCGCGTCAGGGCAGCGACCGCTAGCTGGGGTGTGAAGGTGGACGTGGTGACCGGCGAGGCGGCCAAATGGCAGGCCTTTGCGCGAGCGGATGCGGCGTTGGCCGCTTCGGGCACGGTGCTTCTCGAATTGGCGCTCGCCGGGGTTCCGTGCATTTCCGTCTACAAACTGGATGCAGTGTCCAAACTGATGATGTACCGGGTCACCACCTGGACCGCAGCGCTGCCCAACCTGATCGCCGACTACCCGGTCGTCAACGAATATATCAACGAGACAGTGCGGCCTGGCCTTCTCGCCCGCCGGCTTCTCAACCTGATGTCGAACAGCCAGGAACGAAACACCATGATCGAGAGCTTCGATCGGGTTCGCCATGCCATGGCGACGAACGTGCCGGCGAGCGATCTCGCCGCCGACACGGTTCTTGGTCAGCTGAGACGCCGCTGACTCAGCTCGCCAGTTCCTCGATCGGCGGGCAGGTGCAGACGAGATGACGGTCGCCATGCACATTGTCGATCCGGGCGACCGGAGGCCAGTATTTGGAGGCCAGCTGGGCACTGCCTGCCGGCGCCACGGCCAGCATCGCCTCGTAACCCCTGTCCCAGTTGCCTGCGATGGCCGATTCCGCCGTATGCGGAGCGTTGACCAGCGGATTGTCCTGTCGGTCCCATTCGCCGTTCTGCACCTTCAGGATCTCGTCATGAATGGCCAGCATGGCATCGCAGAATCGATCCAGCTCCGACAGTGGCTCCGATTCCGTCGGCTCCACCATCAATGTTCCCGCCACCGGCCATGACATGGTCGGCGCGTGAAACCCGTAGTCGATGAGCCGCTTGGCAATATCTTCGACACCGATCCCCGCATCGTCCTTGAAGGAACGGGCGTCGATGATGCACTCATGGGCCACACGTCCGCCCGTGCCGCGATAGAGGATGCGGTATTTGCCCTCCAGCCTCGATACCAGGTAGTTGGCGGAGAGAATGGCGGTCTCGGCGGTCCGCTTGAGACCGTCGGCACCCATCATTCGGATGTACATCCACGAGATTGGCAGGATCGATGCGCTTCCGGTTGCCGCCGCCGCGACTGCGTCGCTGCCGTCTTCCAACGGATCCCCCGGCAGGAAGGGGCGAAGATGTTGCGCCACCCCGATCGGCCCGACGCCGGGGCCGCCACCGCCATGCGGAATGCAGAACGTCTTGTGCAGGTTCATGTGGCAGACATCGGCGCCGATATCGAACGGACGCGCAAGCCCGATCATCGCGTTGAGATTGGCGCCGTCCAGGTAAACCTGTCCTCCGTGCTGGTGAACGATTGCGCAGATATCCCTGATCCGGCGCTCGAACACACCGTGGGTCGACGGATAGGTGATCATCAGCGCCGCCAGATTATCGCTGTGTTCGGCGGCTTTGGCCTCCAGGTCTGCGACGTCGACATCGCCACCGTGAGTGCAGTTGACCACGACGATCCGAAGGCCGGCCATGGACGCGCTTGCCGGATTGGTTCCATGCGCGGAAGACGGGATCAGGCACACTTTGCGGTTCGCTTCGCCGCGTGAAGCGTGGTAGCGGCGGATGGCCAGGAGGCCGGCAAACTCGCCCTGGCTGCCGGCATTCGGCTGCAGGCTGACGGCCTCGAATCCGGTGATCTGGCACAGCCAAAGCTCGAGATCCGACATCAGCTTGCGATAGCCCTGACTGTGGCGCGCCGGTGCGTATGGATGCAGATTGGCGATGCCGGACCAGCTCACAGGCATCATTTCGGCGGCCGCGTTGAGCTTCATGGTGCAGGAGCCCAGCGGGATCATGGCACGGTCGAGCGCCAGGTCCTTGTCCGCCAGTTTCCGCAGATAGCGCATCATGTCGGTTTCGGACCGGACGGAATGGAAGACCGACTGCGTCAGGAAAGGTCGTTCGCGTCGTTGCTCCGGAAGATGGTCGACAGCCTGCGCGTCGCATTCGGTGGCGGAGAACACTGAGAGCAACTGTTCGACGTCGGCATCCGAGGCGGTTTCGTCCAGGGCGACGGAGATGTGATCCGCATCGATTTGCCGGAGCAGGTAGCCGGCGCTTTCCGCCTTGTCGGCCAGTTCGCCTGCGCGCCCCTCAGTACGCACGGTCACCGTGTCGAAGAACTGGGTTCCAGCCAGCACGAAGCCGGACTTCGAAAGGCCGGCCGCAAGGCGGCCGGCAAGTCGCGAGATATGTTCTGCGATCGCCTGCAGGCCTTCCGGTCCGTGCCAGATGGCATAGGCGGCCGCCATGTTGGCAAGCAGCGCCTGTGCGGTGCAGATGTTCGATGTCGCCTTGTCGCGCCGTATATGCTGTTCGCGGGTCTGCAGTGCCAGACGGAAGGCCGGGTTGCCATTGGCATCCACGGATTCGCCCACCAGTCGGCCCGGCATGATGCGGGTGAGATTGTCGCTTACGGCAATATAGGCCGCATGCGGACCGCCAAAACCAAGCGGCACGCCGTAGCGTTGCGTCGACCCGACGACGATGTCGGCGCCCCATTCCCCAGGCGGCTGCAGCAGCGTCAGCGCCAGGGGGTCGGTGACCACGACAACCAGTGCACCGGCTTTGTGGGCTCGCTCGACCAGCTCTTGCGGGTCTGCGAAAAGGCCCATCGTATCCGGCCAGGAAACGACGACGGCGGCGGTGTCCTCGTCGATATCGCCGTCGCTGATCCGGATGTCGAGTGGCTCCATGCGGGTTTCCAGAACGGTCCGCGATTGCGGGTGGAGCGCATTGGCAACGCACACCGAATGACGCGTCATGCGATGATGGCGGTAGGCGATACCCGCCGCTTCGGCGACGGCGGTCGCCTCGTCGAGCAGCGATGCGTTGGCGACCGGCAGTCCGGTGAGTTCGCTGATCAGCGTCTGGAAATTGAACAGCATCTCCAGCCGGCCCTGGCTGATCTCCGGCTGATAGGGCGTGTAGGACGTGTACCATGCCGGATTTTCGAAAAGATTGCGCTGAATGACCGGCGGTACCAGGCAGCCGTAGTAGCCCTGGCCGATAAACGAGCGCATTTCGATGTTGCGGTCGACGATTTCTCTCAATTCGACCAAAGCGTCGTGCTCGCCGATTGCTTCGGGGAGATCGAGACCGCCTTCGAACCGGATGGTGTCCGGCACCGTCTGGGAGATCAGCGTCTCCAGGGAAGGCACGCCGAGTGCCGCGAGCATGCTGCGCCTGTCGGCGGCGCCGGGTCCATTGTGACGATCGGAAAACGGGGCGGCGCCGGTCCGCATGCCGGTCGCCGGAGGCACCTGGAAGTGCTTGTTCACGCGCCGTCTCCTTCCTCCACATGCGCTTTATAGGCCGCTTCGTCCATCAGCCCTTCGAGTTGCGATGCATCGTCCAGCTTGAGCTTGATCAGCCAGCCGTCGGTTTCGGCAGACTTGTTGACCAGCTCCGGCTCTCCTTCCAGAGCGTCGTTGACAGCGGTAACTTCACCGTCCGCCGGCGCATAGACGTCGGACGCTGCCTTGACCGATTCGACGACGATCACGGCCTCGCCCTTGCTGACCTTGCGGCCGACTTCCGGAAGCTCGACGAAGACAAGGTCTCCCAGCTGTTCCTGGGCGTGGTTGGTGATCCCCATCACCGCCTCGTCCGCATCCACACGGATCCATTCGTGATCCTCGGTATAGTGGGTCGTGGTCATGCTCGTTCTCCTCGATGGTAGCTGTGGGTATCAAAGGGCAGGGGGTGTGGCGCGCAGGCGTTGTTTCGCGCGCGGGCATCACGAAAGCTTCGGATGGCAGATACTGCCTGCCGAGAGAACGGAGCGCCCGTGCCGGCAAACGGCGCAAAGCGGGCACCCGTTGCGGGATGCGGATCATTCGGTGGGAGCTGTTTGGTCATAACCACTCCAGACACGGTTGCGCCAACCCGCGCTTTCGCACGAATTATGCGCCCCTCTGTCTGGAGCCTGAGAGACTCGCGCAACCGGAACCCTGTCGGCGACGCTTACACCTTCGGCGCGGAACGGCTGTTCCGACTTTCCAGAGTGCCAATCGCCTACGGTCCTTTTGCCTGAGAGATTATGGGCGTTTTCCCCTTCGGCGGCATTCGCGTCAGTGACGCGTCCGCTCTCTCCCGCAAGCGATTCGTGATATCCAACCGATATCACAAGGCGCAACAACGTTAGTGGAAGTGGTGATTTCTGTCATCTATTGTTTGATAAATAATCCGTCAGATTCGGGTGGGACAGAAAAACCATGAAGAAACAACGGCTGCGGGTTCAAAAGCTCAGAGAATCATGCAGGATAGCGGCAGGCTTCGCGGTTATCCTTCTGTTGCTTCCCGGCCTCTCCCTGGCCGAACCGATTCGCATCAAACCGTATAAGGACAAACTGTTTTCCTACCCAGGCATCCTGTCCGAAAGCGACAACGGATCGTTTCTCAAAGTCGACTACCGCAAGGAACGGGATCTGCACGGCCGAGACCAGATCCCGGAGCGGCGTGCCAAGGGCAAATACGTGTCCATGCGTCCCAAGCGCAAACAGCGCGCCCTGACCATCACGGCGCCCGATGTCGCGGTGCAGGTCTATGAAACCGGTGACGCCAGAAACGCCCGCTTCGCCGTCATCTTCATCCACGGCCGAGGCGGCGACCGCCGTCTGGGGATCAAGGACTGGACCTTCGGCGGCAATTTCAACCGGCTGAAGAACCTTGCCGTGCGCAACCGGGGTGTCTATTACGCTCCGACCATTCCGAGTTTCGACAAGGTGGGCCTCGATCACTTGAAGACCCTGGTCACCTACATCCGCCGAAACTCACCCAAGGCATCGGTGATCCTCGCCTGCGGTTCCATGGGCAGCATTCTGTGCTGGAAGGGTGCCAACGATCCCGGCATCTCCGCCCGCCTCAAGGGCATCGTCATTCTTGGCGGCACCGGAGACCGGAACTATGCCCGCAGCGCCGCCTATCAGGCCCGCGTACCGGTGCTGTTGGCTCACGGCAGCAACGATTCGGTCTATGACTGGCGCGATCAGATGGCGCTCTATCGTGACATCCGCTACTCGGCGGACCGGCTCTATCCGGTCCGCTTCGTGCTGTTCGAAACCGGCAGCCACGGCACACCGATCCGCATGATCGACTGGCGCGACACGCTGAACTGGATGCTGTCGCGCTGATTTGTCAGCGGTTCGCTTCGACTTCGACACCGAGCAGGTCGGGCAGGGTCTGCGGCGCGATCTGGGCGTTGCCGAGGATCTGCACAACCGGAACCGGGTTTTCCGGCCTGAACTCGAGATAGAGGTTGCGCGGGTCCTGGAAGAAGGTCTCGGCAGCTTGCGACACCTGTTGTGTGAACGCCTCGTTGCCGATGATTGCCAGCATGCCATCCAACTGGCCGAGCAGAACTTCGGACAACTGGCTTTCACTGAGGCCGGCCTGGGCCGAAGCGAGCGCCAGTCCTTTTTCGACGCCGCCTTCGTTGACCAGCTCGAGTTCGAGCGATCTCAGGTTGAGCGTGGCAATGGCGGCCTGCACCTGCTGGGGATTCTGGAGTATGGATTTGGGCAGCCCGCCGAGCCGCGCGCTCGCGCGGACGGCACCGATATCGCCGACTTCCACGACCACGTTTTCGATCAGGAGCTCCTCGGTGGCCTCATCCCAGCGGATTTCGATCGATTCCGATATCCGCAACTGGGTGATGCCGACGGCCTTCAGTATTTCTTCGGCTTCGCGATCGTCGAGGGCGTCAACCGGGATTTCCAGGTCGTCGACCGCCAGCACGACTTCGGTCGGCACCGGCGGTACCGTGGACTGCATGCCCAGCAGGAAACCGCCGAGGCTGGCTTCTCCTTCACCCGGGATACTGGCGAAGAACTCTTCCAGGGACACGGTAATCGACAGCGGCGTGAAGATGCGTGCCACATCCAGCGGATCTGGCTCGGATCTGCTCTTCATCTGCGTTTCGATGAAGGATTTCATCGGGCCGTATGGCGCAAATTCTATGTCTTCGATGGCAAATCTGCCGAGGCTGACACGACCTTCAGGCTCGATGTCGACGTCGATCGACGACAGGGAAAACTCACCCAGTCCATCGGGACTGAGGTCCGCAAGGAGCATCTGCGCCATTTTCATGGTGCCGCTCATCTCCGGATCGTCGGGATCCGTGAAATCGACTGACAGGCCGTCAACCGAGGTGCGTCCGATTGCGAAAGCGCGGTAGAGATCGAATATGACGACGGCAAGTTGCTCCTCGTCGAATTCCTCGGTGACGATGGCGTTGTCCGCCAGGTCGACCAAATTGGTTTGAGGAGGCCGCAGTTCGATGTTTTCGTAGGCGATCCGGTCGATGTTCATGTTGAAGACGTCGGACTCGATCCGGTATCCGAGCAGCGTCATGGCACCGATATAGGTTTCAAACGCGGCATCGGCAGAACCGCCGCCCTGGAGAAACCGGGGCGCGGCGCCAAAGTTGTAGTCCTCGATCCGGGTGCTGGCGACGCTGATAGTCATGTCGACAATTTCGCCCTCGGCCTCGACGCCGGCAATGGTCTGCTCGAAGACGCCGGCGGAATATTCCTCCATGACGCCGTTGCGGATGTTCTTGGCGACGATGTCGTGCATGACGTAACCGAAGGACGCGTCATCGTTCGGTTTGTCGATCTCGTGCAAAGACAATTCCAACTGTTTGACACTTTGCTCATCCACCGAGGGCTCATTGACGGTGTTCAACACCGGAAGCCATCGGCCGATGGGGCGGCTCGGGTCTTCCTCAACGACCGGGAACCGCGCCCAGGACGCATTGGTGACGGAATAGCCGTCCATGGTGCCTTCCAGGGCCAGGCCTTCGTCGTCATCGCCCCTGATCTCGGCGCTGAACCGCGTGCCGTCCGACAGCGTCATGTTCTTGACGGCGAAACCGGCATCGTCCGATGTCAGCGTTTCAGCAATCAACTCGGGAATCGTGAAATTGATGTCGACCGAGACGCTGGTCTTGTCGTCGGTGCTCTCGTCGGCGGAGTCGCTGTCGCCACCGAACTCGATCGTTTTCGAATAGGTGTATTCCAGTCCACGAACGGTGAGAGTATCGCCGGTTTCATGAGCCGAATCGTAGGTGGCGGAAATTCCCAGCCTGGCGTCCGATTGGAGCCACGCGTCAAGCGCCTTTCGGCCGGTCTCCTGGGCTGCTGCCGGCGTTGCAACGAAAGCTGCAACGCAGATGGAATAGCCGATACTGCGCTTCATGGCATGTCTCCCTGATATTGTTTCCTTCGATCAATATAGGAAGCCGGCGGGAGCAACAACATCGGCGCCGGAAGTACACGACTGTTACCGGCACAAAAAACCCCCGACGGAGGCCGGGGGTACAGACCGGCCAGGCGAACCCGGCCGGCAAGGGAGACCAAAGCGCCTAGACGGAGTAGTACATGTCGAACTCGACCGGATGCGGCGTGTGTTCGAAACGGATGACTTCTTCCATCTTGAGTTCCACATAGGCGTCGATCTGGTCGTCGAGGAAGACGCCGCCTGCGGTCAGGAACTCGCGGTCGCGGTCGAGGTTGTCGACGGCTTCGCGCAGCGAGGCCGAGACGGTCGGGATTTCCTTCAGTTCCTGCGGCGGCAGGTCGTAGAGGTCTTTGTCCATGGCGTCGCCCGGATGCAGCTTGTTCTTGATGCCGTCGAGGCCGGCCATCAGCATGGCTGCAAACGAGAGATACGGGTTGGCGGTCGGGTCCGGGAAGCGGACTTCGACGCGCTTCGACTTCGGCGACGAGCCGAACGGGATGCGGCACGAGGCCGAGCGGTTGCGCGCCGAGTAGGCCAGAAGCACGGGAGCCTCGAAGCCCGGAACCAGTCGTTTGTACGAGTTGGTCGACGGGTTGGTGAAGGCGTTGAGCGCCTTGGCGTGCTTGATGATGCCGCCGATATAGTAGAGGCAGTTTTCCGACAGGCCGGAATACTCGTCCCCGGCAAAGGTCGGCTTGCCGTCCTTCCAGATCGACTGGTGCACATGCATGCCGGTGCCGTTGTCGCCATAGACGGGCTTCGGCATGAAGGTTGCCGTCTTGCCGTAGGCGTTGGCGACCTGGTGGACCACATACTTGTAGATCTGCAGCTTGTCGGCGTTCACGGTCATGGAGTCGAACATGATGCCGAGTTCGTGCTGGGCCGCAGCCACCTCGTGGTGGTGCTTTTCGACGGTGACGCCCATTTCGGCCATCACAGTCAGCATTTCGGAACGCATGTCCTGGGCGCTGTCGACCGGCGGTACGGGGAAGTAGCCGCCCTTGGTGCGCGGCCGGTGGCCGAGGTTGCCTACTTCATATTCCGCATCGGTGTTGGAAGGCAGTTCGCCGCTGTCGAGCATGAAGCCCGTGTTGTAGGGGTCGGTCGAGAAACGAACATCGTCGAAGACGAAGAACTCGGCTTCCGGGCCGACATAGACCGTGTCGCCGATGCCTGATGCCTGCAGATAGGCCTCGGCCTTCTTCGACGTGCCGCGCGGGTCGCGGCCGTAGGGCTCGCCGGAAACCGGATCGAGAATGTCGCACATGATCGCCAGCGTCGACTGAGCGAAGAACGGATCCGTGTGAGCGGACGCCGTGTCGGGCATCAGCACCATGTCGGATTCGTTGATGGCCTTCCAGCCGGCGATCGACGATCCGTCGAACATGACGCCGTCGGCGAACATGTCCTCGTCCACCACGCTGGCATCCATCGTGACGTGCTGCATCTTGCCGCGCGGATCGGTAAAGCGCAGGTCGACGAACTTCACGTCGTTGTCGGTAATTTGCTTGAGAATATCAGACGCACTCGTCATTTACTTCTTTCCTCATTGAGATTGCGTGTTGCTCATGCACCGCGATGGCGGTGCAAACTAGATCGCGTCGTTGCCGGTTTCCCCGGTGCGGATGCGAATGACTTCTTCCACATTCGACACGAAAATCTTGCCGTCGCCGATGCGGCCGGTCTGGGCGGCGTTGCGGATGGCTTCGATGGCGGCTTCGACGGTTTCGTCGGACAGAACCACCTCGACTTTGACCTTGGGCAGAAAGTCGACGACATATTCTGCGCCGCGATAAAGTTCCGTGTGCCCCTTTTGGCGTCCGAAACCCTTGGCCTCGGTTACGGTAATGCCTTGGAGGCCGACCTCCTGAAGGGCTTCCTTCACCTCGTCGAGCTTGAAGGGTTTAATGATTGCTTCGATCTTTTTCATCAGAGACGTCTCGTTGCTGAATCCACCTAAGCGAAGTCCGATCCGTCGGATTATCTCCACTCAACAGCGAAAATGCATAAGCCGTGCCAATTTAGGCTCCTGCGGCAAAAAAAGCTGCAAATGAGAACCCGGCCGCTCAAAAGGACGATCTATCGAACCGGAAAGCCCGATGCATTGGACTTTGATCGCTGCTCGAGGGGCCGGTTGACGGCGGTGCCTAAATTTTGGTCGTTTCCAATTGATGAAAGAATGGGCAATTGCCCAAAATATGTGCACTCCATGGAAGGCGCGAACATCGGCCGATTTGCCTTGCGCCGCCCTCGGCGTTGCGCAAAAAAAGAGCTTCAAAGAGGTGCAAACAATGCGAGATGCGGCAACGCCCCTGGTCACGCCCGCCGAGATGGCGTCCGTCGACCGTGCAAGCATCGCCAGTGGCATCGACGGATACGGGTTGATGGAAGCCGCCGGCGCCGCGCTGGCGGCTTGTGTGCTCAAACACTACCCGCATGCGGCACGAGCCGACATCCTGTGCGGACCGGGCAACAATGGCGGGGACGGCTATGTGGCGGCTCGGCATCTGCGCGCCGCGGGAATGCCCGTCGAGGTTTATTCGCTCGTCGATCCGGCGCGCCTGACAGGCGATGCGGCGATTGCGCGTGACGACTGGTCGGGGTCCATCGAGGCGCTGGGCGAAATGCAGCCAGCTCGGGAGACGGTTGTTGTCGACGCGCTGTTCGGCGGTGGCCTGGACCGGCCGATCGAAGGGACCGCCGCAGCCGTCATCGATGCAATCAATCGAGAAAGCGTGCCGGTCGTCGCCGCCGACCTGCCGTCCGGTATCTCGGGCCGCTCCGGCGAGATGTTCGGGACGGCGCTTAAGGCGGATCACACGGTAACCTTCGCGGCAGCGAAACCCGGTCACTTCCTGCTTCTCGGTGCCGCCCACTGCGGGGTCGTGCACGTCGTCGATATCGGGATTCCCTGGCGTTTCGTCCAGGCGCTGCAGGTGAACCTGTGGCGCAACGATCCTCCGCTATGGCTGGATAGCCTGCCGCAATCGGAGTCGACCGATCATAAATACTCCCGCGGCCACCTGGGCGTGTTCAGCGGCGGTTTCTCCAGCACGGGAGCGGCCCGTTTGGCGGCGCTTGCCGGCTTGAAAGCCGGCGCCGGCCTTGTCACGGTCCTGGCGCCGGCGGCAGCGGTCGCGGCCAACGCCGCCCATCTGACGGCGGTGATGCTGCGAAAAGTGAATAACGACGCGGATCTGGAGGAATTGCTGGAGGACGAGCGCCTGAACGCATTTGTTCTCGGGCCGGCCTTCGGCATTGGAGAACGTGCCCGGGTGTTTGTCGACAGGCTCGCCGCTGCGGGTCGTGCAATTGTCCTTGATGCCGACGGCCTGACATCGTTTTGCGACCACGTCGGGCAGCTGAAAGACGCCGGTGCCCGGACGGCAACGCTGCTGACCCCGCATCAGGGCGAGTTTTCACGGCTGTTTCCCGATCTCGTCGAGGACGCCTCGCTTTCCAAGGTGGATCGCGCCCGTCACGCGGCCGAGCGGACCGGGGCGGTCATTCTCTACAAGGGGGCGGATACGGTAGTCGCCGCGCCGGACGGTCGTGCCGCGATCAATGCCAACGCGCCGCCGTGGTTGGCGACGGCGGGTTCCGGGGATTGCCTGGCCGGCATCGCCGGAGCGCTCCTTGCCCGCGGCATGCCGCTCTTCGAGGCTGCGGCTGCTGCCGTCTACATGCACGGTGAAGCAGGACGGACGGCGGGCGAGGGGATGACCGCCGAGGATATCCCGAATGCGCTCCCGGCGCTTAGTGCTCTTCGCGTCGAATGACGCCCGGATCAAAGGCAAAACCGATGGAGCTCGATACAGGCAATCTGTTCGCCCGACTGCCCGACGCGCCGTTGGACGACGAAATGTTCGAAGGCCTCCTGGGGCGCGGCGGCGTGCGCGTGGAACGCATTGTCTCGACGGGGCAGGCCAGCGCAGCGGACGACTGGTACGATCAGGAAGACGACGAATGGGTTGTGCTGCTTACGGGTGCTGCCGGATTGCGCATCGAGGCCGAAGCCGAGGATCGGGAATTGAAACCCGGCGACTGGCTGTTTCTGCCGGCCCATTGCCGTCACCGCGTGACGTGGACGCAGGCGCAACCGCCAACCGTCTGGCTCGCCGTCCACATCGCGCGCGATTAGCGTTCCAACTGCCGGACCTCGCGTTCGATCGACCAGTCGATCAGCCGCCGCCACAGGGATTCGGCAAGGTCCGCGTCGAACCCGCAGGACACGGCGTTGCGTCGTGCATTCGCAGCGACCTGCTCGACGCGCCAGCCGATGCGCGCGGGGTCTCCGGTGCTTTTTTTGATTTCGGCAGCTCGGTCGATGAAGCGCGACCGTTCGGCAAGCAGGGCCATCAGTTCACGGTCGAGTTGGTCGATCTGAACGCGGATCTCGGCCATCGACCGGCAGTCGGCCGGAGGCATGCGTGTCATGGTGGTGTCCGTCCGGTTGAGCGTGTCTGCGAACGGTCTAGCGGATACGCCGTTCCCGGTTCATGCGACACGTTGCTGCAGCGCCATGGCGGCCTGCGGCGCTCGTATCTTGCCCTCGTGGATGAAATAGACGAACACATCGCGGGCAATGACGTCTGGTTTTCGCGCCGGATCGGCTTTCGGCAGGTCGTCGGGACCAGAACCGCTGGCCCAGGAGCCGCAGCGCTCGGCCCACTGGTCCAGCGCGTCCTCGGGATAGGCGGTCGGAATGTCGTCGTCGCCCTTCTGCAGCCGGGCATAGACGAACGGTCCGGTCACGTCGGAGATTTCCGGATAGGTGTGATGCTCGGCGTAGACGACGGCCACGCCATGACGTGCGGCGAGGTCGATGAATTCCGGACAGGCAAACGACGCATGACGGACCTCGACGGCATGCCGCAACGGAATTCCGTCGCGGCTGTCCGGCAGCAGCGACAGGAAGGCGCCGAAATCGTCCGGGTCGAACTTCTTGAACTTGGCGAACTGCCACAGCAGCGGGCCGAGGTGATCGCCGAGCTCGGTGATGCCCGACCCGAGGAAGCGCTCCATGGAATCGCCTGCTTCCGCCAGCACCTTGCGATTGGTGACGAAGCGATTGCCCTTCAGCGAAAAGACGAAACCGTCCGGCACGTCGGCTGCCCATTTGGCAAAGGTTGCCGGCTTCTGCGTGCCGTAGTAGGTGCCGTTCACTTCGATGGTGGCCAGTTGCCGGCTGGCGTAGTTGAGTTCGTTCTTCTGGGCGAGCTTGTCCGGAAAAAATGTCCCGCGCCATGGGGCGAAGGTCCAGCCGCCGATCCCCGTCCTGATCTCACCTGACTTGCCCATTGCCGGCTCCCTGCGTCTCTATTCGGCCGCCTCGATGCTCTTCGAGGGCCGCCTTTTCAAGAGGTCCTTCAGATACTGTCCCGTGTAGGAGGTCTCGACATCGACAACCTCTTCCGGTGTGCCGGCCGCAACTACCGTACCGCCGCCGTCGCCGCCCTCGGGACCGAGGTCGATGATGTAGTCGGCCGTCTTGATCACCTCGAGATTGTGCTCGATGACGACTACCGAATTGCCCTGATTGACGATCTCGTGCAGCACGTCCAGGAGCTTTGCCACGTCGTGGAAATGCAGGCCGGTAGTCGGCTCGTCCAGAATGTAAAGCGTGCGGCCGGTAGAGCGCTTTGACAGCTCCTTGGCCAGTTTCACCCGCTGCGCCTCGCCTCCGGACAGGGTGGTCGCCTGCTGTCCGATCTTGATGTAACCGAGGCCCACGCGCCGCAGTGTCGTCAGCTTGTCGCGGACAGCCGGCACGGCGGCGAAGAACTCGCAGCCCTCTTCGACCGTCATGTCGAGCACGTCGGCGATCGATTTGCCCTTGAACGTCACCTCCAGCGTCTCGCGATTGTAGCGTTCGCCATGACAGACGTCGCAGGTGACGTAGACGTCCGGCAGGAAGTGCATTTCGATCTTGATGACGCCGTCGCCCTGGCAGGCTTCGCAACGCCCGCCCTTGACGTTGAAGGAGAACCGACCGGGCAGGTAGCCGCGCGCCTTGGCCTCCGGCAGGCCGGCGAACCAGTCGCGGATCGGTGTGAACGCACCGGTATAGGTGGCCGGGTTCGAACGCGGGGTGCGCCCGATGGGCGACTGGTCGATGTCGATGACCTTGTCGATATGCTGCAGGCCTTCGATCCGCTCATGGGCGGCCGGGTGGTCGCGCGCACCCATGACGCGGCGCGCCGCCGCCTTGTACAGCGTTTCGATCAGGAAGGTCGACTTGCCGCCTCCGGAGACGCCTGTCACCGCCGTAAACACGCCCAGCGGAATGCTTGCCGTAATGTGCTTGAGATTGTTGGCGCTGGCGCCGAATACGGTGATCTGCCGCTTCTTGCTGAACTTCCGGCGCTCGCTCGGAACCGCAATTTCCTGAATACCGGCGAGGTACTGGCCGGTCAGCGAACTCGGCGTCGCCATGATTTCCTGCGGTGCCCCCTGGGCGACGATCTCGCCGCCGTGGATTCCGGCCGCTGGCCCGATATCGACCACATGGTCGGCGCTGAGAATGGCATCCTCGTCATGTTCGACGACGATCACCGTGTTGCCGATGTCGCGCAAGTGCTTGAGCGTGTCTAGCAGCCGCGCATTGTCGCGCTGGTGCAGGCCGATCGACGGTTCGTCGAGCACGTAGAGCACCCCTGTCAGGCCGGAGCCGATCTGCGAGGCCAGGCGGATCCGCTGGCTCTCGCCGCCCGACAGCGTGCCGGAGTTGCGCGACAAGGTCAGGTAGTCGAGCCCGACATCGTTGAGGAACTTCAGCCGGTCGCGGATCTCCTTGAAAATACGCCCGGCAATCTCGTTCTGCTTGTCGGTCAACCGTTCCGGCAGTCCGTTGAACCATCCGCCCGCGTCTCGGATCGACATCTCCGTGACCTGGCCGACATGCAGTCCGCCTATCTTGACGGCCATGGCCTCGGGTTTCAGCCGGTAGCCGTTGCAGGCAGGGCAGGGGGCGGCGGCCATGTAGCGCTCGATCTCCTCCCGGGCCCAGGCCGAGTCCGTTTCCTTCCAGCGGCGCTGGAGATTGGGAATGATGCCTTCGAAATTCTTCGTCGTCTTGTAGGATCGCAGGCCGTCATCGTAGTGAAACTCGATCTTGTCGTCGGTGCCACGCAGGATCACGTCCCGGGCTTCCTCCGACAGTTCGTTCCACCGGTCGCCCAGCTTGAAATTGAAATGCCGGCCCAGCGCCTCGAGCGTCTGGCCGTAATAGGGCGAGCTGGATTTCGCCCAGGGCGCGATGGCGCCGTCCCTCAGGGTGCGACCGGGCTCCGGGATGATCAGATCCGGATCGATCTTCTGCTGGGTGCCGAGGCCATCGCAGGTCGGACAGGCGCCGAACGGGTTGTTGAAGGAAAACAACCGCGGTTCGATTTCCGGGATGGTAAAGCCCGAAACCGGGCACGCGAACCGCTCCGAAAACACCAGCCGCTCATGGGTCTCGTTCTTCGATTTGTTGGCGCTGCCGTCGGAGGTTTCGTCTTCGGGCAGCGGCCGGTCGGCGAATTCGGCGACCGCGAGACCGTCCGCCAGTTGCAGGCAGGTCTCCAGGCTGTCGGCCAGCCGCGCCGCGAGATCCTCGCGCACCACGACCCGGTCGACCACCACGTCGATGTCGTGCTTGAACTTCTTGTCCAGCGGCGGCACTTCGGCAATCTCGTAGTAGGTGCCGTCGACCTTGACCCGCTGGAAGCCCTTCTTCATCAGCTCGGCCAGTTCCTTGCGATACTCGCCTTTGCGGCCGCGCACCAGCGGTGCGAGGATATAGAGACGCGTTCCTTCCTCGAGCGCCATCACCCTGTCGACCATCTGGCTGACGGTCTGGCTCTCGATCGGCAGGCCGGTTTCGGGCGAGTAGGGAATGCCGACGCGGGCGAACAGCAGGCGCAGATAGTCGTAGATCTCGGTGACCGTGCCGACCGTCGAACGGGGGTTGCGCGATGTGGTCTTCTGTTCGATGGAAATCGCCGGCGACAGCCCGTCGATCTGGTCGACGTCCGGCTTCTGCATCATCTCCAGAAACTGTCGAGCATAGGCCGAAAGGCTCTCCACGTAGCGCCGCTGCCCTTCGGCATAGATCGTATCGAAGGCGAGGGAGGACTTGCCGGAGCCGGAGAGGCCGGTCATCACGATAAGCGTGTTGCGCGGCAGGTCGAGATCGACACCCTTGAGATTGTGCTCCCGCGCGCCGCGGATGGAAATGGTTTTCAGTTCGCTCATCGTCTCCGTCCGCAATCGACGCGATTGCTCTAAAGAATTGCAAGACATGTCAGCAAATCGCCGGCCTGCCGGGTGCAGGATCGCGACCTAATGTAGGTCTTGCGCCGCATATGTCGAGCGATCCGCAGCACATTCTCAATGATGGGAATCGTTTGACAAGACACTCTAACCAAAATAGAACATAATGTGAACAAAAGCTCCTGTGGAAACTCTTAGCCGATCGGACACGGGGTGACCAGATGGTCTATGGTCGGTCGGAACCGGAAGCCCGATCCGAGCGCGGAGACGGGCGCGCAAACATCGAGGTATGATCATGGCGGGCAGCGTCAACAAAGTCATTTTGGTCGGAAATCTGGGCGCCGATCCGGAAATTCGCCGCACTCAGGACGGTCGGCCGATTGCCAATCTGCGTGTCGCCACGTCAGAGAGCTGGCGCGACCGCAATTCGGGCGAGAGGCGCGAGCGCACCGAGTGGCATCGCGTGGTGATCTTCAGCGAAGGCCTGTGCAAGATCGCCGAGCAATATCTGCGCAAAGGCTCCAAGGTCTATCTCGAAGGACAGCTTCAGACCCGCAAATGGCAGGACCAGAGCGGCCAGGATCGCTACACGACCGAAATCGTCCTGCAGGGCTTCAATTCGACGCTGACCATGCTCGACGGCCGTTCCGATGCGCCGGCCGGAGGCGGCAACTTTGGTGATCCGGGCCCGGATATGGGATCGTCGGGCTCGTCGCAAGGCGGCGGCGGCGGTGGTGGTGGCTTCTCCAACGATATGGACGACGAGATTCCGTTCTGATGGAGTGAGATTGGAGTTTCCGTGACCGGTCGCGCGGAAACGGCAGAGCGCTTCGGCAGCTGGCTTGAAGAGCTGTCCTCCGCTTCACCGACACCGGGCGGAGGAGCGGCCGCCGCGATCGCGGTTGCAATGGCAGCCGGGCTGATCGGCATGGTTTGCAACCTAACCATCGGCAATCCGAAATACGCGGCAAACGAGGAACGATTGCTTGGAGTGTTGCGAGCGTCGGAAACGGCTCGGTAGCGATCCCTTGCTCTCGCGGACGAGGATATCAGGGCGTTTGAAGCTGTCATGACGGCTTACCGTCTTGTCCGATCGACGAACGACGAAATACGCCGGCGGACAGAGGCGATCCAGCACGCATTGCAAGACGCGGCGGAACCGCCGTTGCGCCTGGCCGGTTTGGCCGCCGACGTGATCGGATTGGCAGATACCATCGTCGACTGTTCGAACCCGAACGTGATGTCCGACATTGCCGTCGCCGTTTCCATGGCCCGTTCGGGGTTGGAATCGTCGATTGTCAATGTGGAGATCAATCTCAAATCTCTTCATGATCGCGAGTGCAAGGAACGCATTGGGGACAAACTCGACCTGCTTCGACCCGCCCTGCGGCGAGCCGATCTGCTCGGCACAAAACTTCGCCGACGCTTGACCTGACGCCGATTTCGGTTTGAACAGAACGGA
Organism: Rhizobiaceae bacterium; assembly: GCA_963921345.3. Classification (GTDB taxonomy): domain Bacteria; phylum Pseudomonadota; class Alphaproteobacteria; order Rhizobiales; family Rhizobiaceae; genus Hoeflea_A. The sequence continues at coordinate 915,171 of CAWUFE020000007.1, forward strand.
CATCCGTTGGGAGGTATCGATGCAGTCTTTGAATCCATTCCGCCAGGTCACCGCCACCCTGATGATTGCAATTGCCGCAGCGTCCGTGGTTCCGATTGCAACGGCCGGCGAGGCCGATGTCGTCGCGGCCGAAGCGACACGACAATCGGACGGCAATTGGCGATTTTCCGTGACGCTTCGTCATGACGATGCCGGCTGGGAGCACTATGCCGACCGCTGGGATGTCGTCGGGCCGGACGGCACGGTCTACGGCGAGCGGGTTCTTCTGCATCCGCACGACAACGAGCAGCCGTTTACGCGCAGCCTGTCCGGCGTGGCCATTCCGGAAACGGTCGACGAGGTGATCATCCGCGGCAACGACAAGGTCCACGGCCTCGGCGGGGCGGAACTGGCCGTCAAGCTGATGCGTTGAAATGCAAACGCCCGGCGCCTACAGCAGACCTGCCAACGGCACCGGGCGTCAGATCAAACCCGATCGCTACTGAAAGACCGGTTGGTCCTTAGAAAAATCCCCGGCGCTGCCACCAGCCTGCCTTTTTCGGCTTCTTCTCGGCGCTTTCGGCTTCCGTCGTCGTGGAAGAGGTGATTTTCGGTTCGACCGCTGTGCTCTCGGAGGTCTTGCGGCGCCGGCTTGCCCGCTTCGGCTTTTCCTCCGTCACGGTGTCGGCCTCGGCAACAAGAACCGCTTCCGCCTGTGCTTCCGTGACCACGGCCTGCGTATCCGCTTCGCTGGCTTCAGCCTCTGCTGCAGCAGTGGGCGCGGCTTCTTCGGCGACCGGCTCTTCCTTCTTCTTGCGCGGGCTGCGGCGCTTCTTCGGCTTCGGCTTCTCGGCCTCCGCCTCGACTTCGACCGCTTCTTCTTCGGTCTGAACCACTTCGACTTCGGCTACCGCTTCGTCGGCAACCGGTTCCTCCGGCTGGGACTGCGCCTCAACGACCGCTTCGGCGTCCGTTGCATCGCCGTCGCTTTCGACGGGTACCGGCTCGGCAGCGGCAACCGCTTCGTCACCGGCGTCGTCCGACCGGTCGGCCGTTTCCATTTCCTCGACCGCAACGACGTCCTGCTCGCGATTGCGGCGGCCACCGCGCTTGCCGCGGCGACGCCGCTTCTTGCGTTGTTCGCCGTCGTCCTCGCCGGCAGCTTCAGCTTCCGAGCCGTCTTCGGCCGCCTGGCTTGCCGCTTCGTCGCCATTGCCCCGACCGCGCCGGCGCCGCCGCCGCTTGCGTTTGCGGCCGCCGTCTTCGTCGTCGCCGGCCAGACCCGCCTCGGCTTCGTCTTCGGCCTCGTCTTCGAAGTCAGGTTGGACCGCGGCGTCGATGACGACGGGGGAGGCGACCGGCTCACCCTGGTCGATCGCGATGTGCTGCTGACCGATCTCGGCGTCGGCCTCGACCGTGATCGACAGGCCGAAGCGGCTCTCCAGCTCGATGATCGTGTCGCGCTTCTGGTTGAGCAGGTAGAGGGCGATCTCCGGCTGCGTCCGGATCGTGATGTTGTGCTTGGTGTTGCGCAGCAAGTACTCCTCGACCGTCCGGATGACGTAGAGCGCAACGGAAGAGGCCGAGCGGATATGCCCGGTGCCGCCGCACTGCTCGCACACCTGCATAGTGCTTTCCAGCACGCTGGCGCGGATACGCTGGCGCGACATTTCGAGCAGGCCGAAATGCGAAATGCGGCCGACCTGGATGCGGGCGCGGTCGCTCTTCAGGCATTCCTTCAGCTTTTTCTCCACCGACCGGTTGTTGCGCTTCTCCTCCATGTCGATGAAGTCGATGACGATAAGACCCGCAAGGTCGCGCAAACGCAGCTGGCGCGCGACCTCTTCGGCCGCTTCCAGGTTGGTGCGCAGCGCCGTGTCCTCGATCGAGTGCTCCTTGGTGGAACGTCCGGAGTTCACGTCGATCGCAACCAGCGCCTCGGTCTGGTTGATGATGATGTAGCCGCCGGATTTCAGCGTCACCTGGGGCTGCAGCATCTTGTCGAGCTGCGCCTCGATGCCGGACCGGGCGAAGATGGGCTGGACCTCGCGATAAGGCTGGACCGCCTTGGCGTGGCTCGGCATCAGCATCTTCATGAAGTCCTTGGCCTCCCGATATCCGGAATCTCCGGACACGATGACCTCGCCGATATCCTTGTTGTAGAGGTCCCTGATCGAGCGCTTGATCAGGCTTCCCTCCTCATAGACAAGGCAGGGCGCCGTGGAGTTCAGGGTCAGGTTGCGGACATTTTCCCAAAGCCGCATGAGATATTCGAAATCGCGTTTGATCTCCGCCTTGGTGCGGTTGGCGCCGGCGGTGCGCAGGATGACGCCCATGCCTTGCGGCACGTCGAGGCCGCGGGCGATTTCCTTGAGCCGCTTGCGGTCCTGGACGTTGGTGATCTTGCGCGAGATGCCGCCGCCGCGAGCGGTGTTGGGCATCAGTACGGAATAGCGCCCGGCCAGCGACAGGTACGTGGTCAGAGCCGCGCCCTTGTTGCCGCGCTCCTCCTTGACCACCTGGACCAGCAGGATCTGGCGGCGCTTGATGACTTCCTGGATCCGATACTGCTTGCGCGATTTGCGCGAGCGGTCGGGAACCTCTTCCATCGCGTCCTCGGCACCGACGGATTCGACCGGACCGGAATCGTCGTCGTCCTCTTCGTCGTCCTCGTCGTCGCGGGTCTTGTCGGAGGTTTTTTCGTCCTCCGTCGGTTCCTTCAGGTCCACCGTCTCGGAGATCTCGTCGGTATCGACAGCCGCGGCGATGGTGTCCGGCGGCGTGTCCTTCTTGGTCGGGTCCGTTTCTTCGGACGAATCCGCATCCTCGGACGAGGCTTCCGCCGGCTGTTCGTCAGCGGCCTCCTGGTCCACGACCGCATCCTCGTCGCCGACGACCGGTTCTTCCTCCTCGTTGACGACGCTGTCGTCAGCGGAGGCTTCGACATCCTCGGGCTGCGGCGTTTCGGTCTCAGCGGCAATTTCCGCTTCCGGTGCCTCGTTTTCGGAAGTCGCGTCGGCGTCGTTGGTAGCGCTTTCGATGCCTTCAGCGTCGGGGGCGGCCTCTACGGCCTCCGTTTCCGCGTCTCGGGTTTCGGCGGCAGCCGCCTTTGCCGGCTTCTTGGTCTTGGCACGGCTGCGGCGGGTTCGCGACTTCTTCTTGGCCGGTTTTTCGACCTCGTCGTCGTCTTCCGCCCGTGCCTCCTCGGCTTCCGCATCGAGCAGGGCCTGCCGGTCAGCGACCGGGATCTGGTAGTAGTCGGGGTGAATTTCGGAGAATGCCAGAAATCCGTGGCGATTGCCGCCATATTCAACGAAGGCCGCCTGCAAGGACGGCTCGACACTTGTTACTTTCGCCAGATAGATGTTGCCGCGCAGCTGCTTTTTGTGCTGCGATTCAAAATCGAATTCCTCAATCCGGTTTCCACGTACGACGACGACGCGCGTTTCTTCCTCGTGGGACGCGTCGATCAGCATTTTGTCTGCCATGTATGAAATGCTCCTCGGCATTTGCCGGCCCACGTTGCCCGCCGGGCGATCTCGCCCGTTGGTTTATGTGTGCTGACGTGCCGAAATTGCTCGTTCCCGCCGTACCGATACGCGCGTCCACAGCGACCGGCATGCCGCCGGTTGGGAGATCTGTGGAATGGGACGGTATCATTTGAACTCCCGGCAGGAAGATATGAACGTAAGGTCTTGTTCAGACCGATGAATTTCGCTCTCTCGCAAGAGCGGGCGGCCTAATGCCGCGATTCGATTGCCGAAATACGGCCGAGATCGATTCACTCCAAGGTATTGAGAAGCTATGACGTCAGATGAAACGGCTTTTTGGCGCCAGGTTTCCCTTGATGCGGGTGGCTGCCCCCGTTGACCGGTTCTACCCCGTCAGCAGATCAATCCTCACTCCCGCCTTTATGATTTTGCGACCACTCTGGCAAGAGGCAAGCACCCATGTATCGACTTCCGTCCGAATTGCGCGATGGTCCAGGGATCAACGAAACCAGGGGGGCGCTGCAAGTTCCTGCAAACCGGTTCAGCAACGCTGATCACAATCTGTCGAATGGGGCTTCCCTCGGCGCCGTCTGTCGGTTAGGCAGCAAGAGCGCGAATGGAGAGGTGCTTCGCGGCAATCCAGCCCGGTCCAAGCCTGTTTTCCGGCAGGATAGGGAAGGATTTGACCGCACGCACTGTCGTTGCGATGCCGTTTTCATGTAAGGGTTTGTGCGGCTGATTCAAGTTGGGTTGCGGGTTTCGGGAATCACGAGCCAGGGAAGCCGGGAAGTTTGATCGCGAAATGAGAGCTGTCGTCATCCTGTTCGATCGGGCAAAGATGCTGGGGTGCGCACTGCTGGCGTTCTGTGTCCTTTCGGGTATGGCACAGCCCGGAGTTCAGCAGGTCCGCGCCCAGGAAACCGGTACGGAGCCGCAGTCGCAGTTGGTCGCCTTCGACATGCGCGTCGCCGGCGACGAGATAAGAACGCGTGTCGTTATCGAGTTCGAACAACGGCCGGATTATTCGTTTCATCTGCTCGGTTCGCCGCACAGGATGGTTGTCGATTTGCCGGAGACCCTGTTCGGTCTCGACGACCGGGACACAAAAGCGCGCGGACTGCTGTCGGACGTTCGGTTCGGGCTGATGGCACCGGGCCGCTCGCGCATCGTTTTCACCGCCATCGGCCCGATAAAACCGGAAACGGTGGAGATTATCGAGAACGAAAACAAGGATGGCTATCGGCTGGTTTTCGATCTGGTGGCGATTTCCGACCGCGAATTCGCGGCGCTGATGCGAAAGCAGGAGTGGCCGGAAAAGGTCCGTAGCGAAAACAAGAGCGCGCGGCTTCCGGCGGCCGATCCGCGCGCCGAGAGGCCGTTCACCGTTGCGATTGATCCGGGACATGGCGGAATCGATGCCGGTGCCCGCGGGCGCAAGGGCCTGCAGGAAAAGAACCTGACCCTGGAAATGGGCGAGACCCTCAAGGCGGTGCTCGACAAATATGCCGACATCCGGGTCGTCATGACCCGCACGGACGACCGTTTCGTTTCACTGGCCGAGCGTGTCCGCATTGCCCGTCAGCACGAGGCCGATCTGTTCGTTTCCCTGCATGCCGACTCCATCCGGCTGCGCGGCGTCCGCGGTGCAACGGTCTACACGCTTTCGGACAAGGCGTCCGACCGCATGGCGCAACAACTGGCGGCCAGCGAAAACCGATCGGACCTGATCGCCGGACTGTCGCTGGATGACGAGCCCGACGGCGTCGCCGACATCCTGATCGACCTGACCCGGCGGGAGACCCAGCTGTTTTCCATCGGCATGGCCCGCTCGGTGATCGAATCCTTCGACGGCAGCATCAAGTTGATCAACAACCCGCTGCGCTCGGCGGGGTTCCGTGTCCTGCGCGCTCACGATGTGCCCTCGGTGCTGATCGAGCTCGGCTATCTGTCGAACCGCGAGGACGAAAAGCTGCTGCGCGATCCAGAATGGCGCGAACGGGCGGCGAAGCTTCTGGCGTCCGCCATCGACGCATTTCGCCAAAAAACCCGCGGCGTCAACAACTAACGCCCGGCGGCTGTGGCTTTGATGCCACATTGAAATGCAATTGGGCGCAATTATTGTTACATAGAGGCGAAGCAATCGCATTTTGCGCACATTCCCGCCATTACTCGGGGTATGATGGATTAACACCGACTCAGTCGGAATTTTGGAGCCCTCCGGTAAGAAAACATGATCAGGATAATCGGATATCTGTTTGGTATCGGCGCGGTCATGTTTCTGATCGTTGCGCTGGGGGTCGCCTGGTACGTCGGCGGCGTGACGAAGGACCTGCCGGATTACGAGGTTCTCGCCAGCTATGAACCGCCGGTAACCACGCGCATCCACGCTGCCGACGGCAGCTTGATGTCCGAACACGCACGCGAGCGGCGGCTGTACCTGCCGATCCAGGCCGTGCCCGACCGGGTCAAGGCGGCGTTCCTGTCTGCCGAGGACAAGAACTTCTACCACCATGCCGGTCTGGACTATAAGGGGCTTGTCCGCGCCGTCATCACCAACATCGAAAACTACCAGTCGGGCAAACGGCTGGTCGGCGCTTCGACGATCACCCAGCAGGTCGCCAAGAACTTCCTCCTGAGTTCCGAGCGGACCTTCGACCGGAAGATCCGCGAGGCGGTACTGGCCTTTCGCATCGAGCAGGCCTATTCGAAGGACCGCATCTTCGAACTCTATCTCAACGAGATCTTCTACGGCCTGAATTCCTATGGCATCGCCAGCGCGGCGCTGACCTATTTCAATAAGTCGGTCAACGAGCTGAACCTGCAGGAAGCCGCCTATCTGGCAGCGCTTCCCAAGGGGCCTTCGAACTACCATCCCTATCGACGCACCGATCAGGCGATCGAGCGGCGAAACTGGGTCATCGACCGCATGGTCGACAACGGTTACGTGAAAGAGGCCGATGCCGACGAGGCCAAGCAGCAGCCGCTGGGCGTCAATCCTCGGCGCTACGGCTCCTATCTGTTCGCATCCGACTATTTTGCCGAAGAAGTGCGCCGGGAAATCATCGCTCGCTTCGGCGAAGACGCCCTCTATGAAGGCGGCCTGTCGGTTCGCACGACCCTCGACCCGAGATTGCAGCGGCTGGCCCGCCAGGCGCTCCAGAAGGGCCTTATCCAGTACGACGTCAAACAGGGCTACCGCGGCCCGATAGCGACGGTGCAGCCGGGCGACGACTGGGGTCTTGCCGTGGTCGAGGTCGCACCGCTGCACGACCTGCCTGAGTGGCGGCTGGCCGTGGTGCTGGAATCGGGTGAGGAAACGGCAACCGTCGGTCTGCGGCCCAACCGCTCCTCGTCCGGCAAGGTCGACGAGGCCCGCGACACGGTCACCCTGGCCGGTGCCGACATGGAGTGGGCCTACCGGATGAAGCGGGACGGTCAGCGCAGCAAGGCCAAGATCGTATCCGACATTCTGGCGCCGGGCGACGTCGTCTATGTGCAGAAGACGAAGCTGGAAGACGACACCGAGAAATACATCCTGAGGCAGTTGCCGGAAGTGCAGGGAGCGCTGGCGGCCATGGATCCGCACACCGGCCGCGTGCTCGCCATGGTCGGCGGTTTCTCCTATGCCCAGTCGCAGTTCAACCGGGCAACCCAAGCGATGCGGCAGCCCGGATCGTCCTTTAAGCCCTTCGTCTACGCCGCCGCCCTGGACAATGGCTACAGCCCCGCTTCGGTGGTGCTCGACGCGCCGATCCAGCGGGTCTCCGGTGGCGAGCTCTGGCAGCCGAAGAACTATGGCGGCGGCTCGGCGGGCCCGTCGACCCTGCGCCTCGGTATCGAGCGCTCGCGCAACCTGATGACCGTGCGTCTGGCCAAGGACATGGGCATGAACCTGGTGGCCGAATATGCCGAACTGTTCGGCATCTATGACGATATGCCGCCGCTGCTGGCCATGTCGCTCGGTTCCGGCGAGACGACCGTGCTGCGGATGATTTCCGGCTATGCGGTTCTTGCCAATGGTGGCAAGCAGATCAAGCCGTCGCTGATCGACCGCATTCAGGACCGTTACGGCAAGACGATCTTCAAGCATGAAGAACGTCTGTGCGACGCCTGCATCGCGTCGGAATGGCAAAATCAGGAAGAGCCGGAGATCGAGGACACCCGCAAGATCGTGCTCGACCCGATGACGGCGTTCCAGATCACATCGATGCTCGAAGGCGTGGTGACCCGCGGCACGGCCGCCGGCAAGGTGAAGCTCGACCGGCCGACCGCCGGCAAGACCGGGACCACCAATGACGAGAAAGACGCCTGGTTCGTCGGCTATACGCCCGATCTGGTGGCCGGCGTGTTCTTCGGCTACGACACGCCGACGCCGATGGGCCGTGGCGCCACGGGCGGCGCTCTTGCCGCGCCGATCTTCAACGACTTCATGAGCGCGGCCCTGAAGGAAGCGCCGCTGGCGGACTTCCGCATGCCCACCGGTCTGCAGCTGATCCCGATCAACCGCAAGACCGGCATGGAAGCCCGGGCCGGCGAGCCCGACGTCATTTACGAGGCATTCAAGCCGGGTACCGGCCCCGCCGATTTCTTCTCCGTTATCGGCGCGGAGCAATATGCGACCGGCGACGAGATCCTCAACGTCTCGCCGCAGGCAAACCGCGCCATCGTCTCGGGTGCCGGCGGCCTCTACTGACCTGAAAACCCCGTTGAAGTCGGCCGACCCGCTTTACTTGAGCGGGCCGTCTGACTATGGTCCGCGGCGGCTCTGCCGCCATCAAGAAGAAGAAGGATACGGCACTCACCATGCGTTCGGAAATTCAGCTCATTGTCGACGAAATCAAGCAGGCCATAAGCCTGCTGAGGAGGCATCTTTGACTGGGATCAGGCACTCAAGAGACTGGAATTCCTGAACGTCAAGGCTGAAGACGCCGACATCTGGAACGACCCCCAGGAAGCCCAGGCGCTGATGCGCGAGCGCCAGCAGCTGGAAGACAATATCAGCGGCCTGCGCGAACTCGAAGCGCGTCTGGACGACAATGTAGAACTGATCGAACTCGGCGAGGAAGAGGGCGACGACGACGTGGTGCGCGAGGCCGAGGAGGCGCTGCGCGGCATGAAGGTCGATATCGACCGCCGCCAGATCGAAATGCTGCTTTCGGGCGAGGCCGACAACAACGATACCTATCTGGAAATTCACTCCGGGGCAGGGGGCACCGAGAGCCAGGACTGGGCATCCATGCTGTTGCGCATGTACAGCCGTTGGGCCGAAAAGCGCAAAATGAAGGTCGAGGTCCTGGAAGTCCATGACGGCGAGGAGGCCGGCATCAAGTCGGTCACGTTGCTGGTCAAGGGACACAACGCCTATGGCTGGCTGAAAACGGAATCGGGCGTCCACCGGCTGGTGCGCATTTCCCCGTTCGACAGCCAGGCCCGCCGCCACACCTCGTTCTCATCGGTGTGGTGCTATCCGGTCATCGACGATTCGATCGAGATCGAGATTCCCGAATCGGAAGTCAGGATCGACACCTACCGGGCTTCGGGCGCTGGCGGTCAGCACGTCAATACCACCGACTCGGCGGTGCGCATCACCCACATTCCGACCAATATCGTCGTCCAGTGCCAGAACGAACGGTCGCAGCACAAGAACCGGGCGACGGCCTGGGAAATGCTGCGCTCGCGGCTTTACGAGGAAGAGCTCAAGAAGCGCGAAGCCGAGGCGAGCGAACAGGAAGCCGCGAAGACCGAGATCGGCTGGGGCCACCAGATCCGCTCCTATGTGCTTCAGCCCTATCAACTGGTGAAGGATCTGCGTACCGGCGTCGAAAGCACCAGCCCGCAAGACGTGCTCGACGGCGACCTCGATGCTTTCATGGAATCGGCGCTTGCCCAGCGCGTGCACGGATCGGAAACGGCGGTCGAGGATATCGACTAGCGAACCTCAGTTGCTGGCCGGCGTGAATGCGATATCACCGAAATCGTCGACGAACAGTTCGTAGGTGTCGGGTTCGCCGGCGGCCGGATCCAGCTTGAGATAAACGAAGGCGGCAAATCCCGGCCGTTCGGCCATGCCGGTGGAGTTTTCCGGTCGCATATCGGTGATATAGGCGCGCATGTCGGTCATCGCCTCGATCTCCACGGAGTCGACCAGGGCGGGACCGCTCTCGGCCAGCTGGATGCGCTGAAGGTAGAGGCGGGAGGTGTTGTCGGCGGAGCGGATGGCGACCAGCCGGTAGTAACCGCGCTGGGCTTCCTCCGATCCCGCCCAGTACCCGCCGCTGACCACCGAAAGCACCTGCGCAGGCATGGATTGCGCTATTTCCGCCGGTTCCGCGGCCCTGGCGGCCGGTCCGGAGATCGGCGAAATCGCGACTATGGCGGCCAGGCCAAGAAGCGCGGCTGTATGCGTTATCGGCTGAATTGCCATTTTTGCTGCCCCGTCAGATGCTCATGGCGACAGACTAGTACGAAAACTGTTCGGCCAGAATACGGTCGTCCCAACTGTGGTCCGGGTCGGAGAGAATACGCGCCTGGACCTTCTGCGCCTCCATCACCTGCACCCGGCTCACCGACTTGACCTCCGTGTGGTCGGCGACGGCGTTGACCGGCCGCTTGCCGGTATCCAGGACCTCGATATCGACGGTGACGCGGTTCGGCAGCAAGGCGCCGCGCCAGCGCCGGGGTCTGAACGGGCTGACCGGCGTTAACGCCAGCAGCGGCGCTTCCAGCGGCAGGATCGGACCGTGGGCCGACAGATTGTAGGCGGTCGAACCTGCGGGCGTGGCAACCATCAGACCGTCGCAGATGAGTTCTTCCAGGCGCACGCGCCCGTCGACAAGGACGCGCAGCTTGGCAGCCTGATAGGATTGCCTGAGCAGCGAAACCTCGTTGATGGCAAAGGCATGCACGGTTTCGCCGCTCTGTGTGTGGGCGGTCATTTCGAGCGGCCGGATGACATGCTCCACGGCGGCCGAAATCCGGTCGCGAAGGCCGTCCTCGCGATATTCGTTGAGCAGGAAACCGACGGAACCCCGGTTCATGCCGAAAATCACCTTGCCGGAGCGCATCGTGTCGTGCAGCGTCTGCAGCATGAACCCGTCGCCGCCCAGCGCGACGATCACGTCCGCTTCGGCCGGGTCGGCCTGGCCGTAGAGCGTCGCCAGTTTCTGCGCCGCTTCCCGGGCGCTTTGCGCGTCGCTGGAGATGAACGAAAGGGTTGGGGATCTGCCAGTCATGATTGCCCGCATCGATTTGCTGTGTCGGGCCTAACATGGCCTTGGCCGGCCGATCAGACAAGGTCCGGCTCGACAGGCGGCAGTTTAACGCCGATTTTACTTTACTGATCCAATGATTGTGCTAATTGCAGCCCGTCGCCCCTGTAGCTCAGTTGGTAGAGCAACTGATTTGTAATCAGTAGGTCGGGAGTTCAAGTCTCTCCGGGGGCACCAGCCAAAAATATCAGAGAAACAAGAGGTTGGCACAGTGGCGAAATCCGGTGCTAAATCCGGCAAAACGGCCGGGGGCACACGGGGGGCACACCAACCGCGCGACTCATCGCCTCGAATGCCGCCACTTTCGCGGTTCGGCGAAGCTCTGGCGATCCAGTTTCGGTACGAACGATCCGTAGCAGACCGCCTGGTGGAAATCTGCAAACCATCGAAGGAATGGTTCGCGCAATTTCCGCCGATGCCGGCGCCACCCGGCGAAGAGGCCATGACTGCCGAGGCGCTTACAATCATCACTCTGGAGAACGCCGGCACGCGGTTCTTGCGGCGCAAGCTTCGGTACATTGCGAAGGCCAGCGAACGCGAATACCTGAATGAGATGTTGCGGCACTCGCACGCGCTTTTCGATCTCCTCCTCAGCTTCCATGAAATGCGGAACACTGCGGCGGATCCGTTCCTGTCGTGGGAGATCACAGGGCGAAGGAAGGGCGACGAGCGATCGGCAAGCGATTACCGCGACGAGGTTGTTGACAAGCTCTTGGCCTTGAGCGCATTCGCAACAGCCCGGCTCCGACTTGGCGACGCGGCAGACCAAACCGTCGAAGAACAAATCCGAAAGCGCACCAATTATCCACAGTTCATTCTCATCTGCGATCTGCTGGCTTGCTACCAGCGCATCACTGGCCGCCAGATTTCGGCATCGGTCCGCAGCACGAAAACCGAGCGGAAGGTCAGCCCCGCAGTTGATTTCATCAGCGTTGCAGTTCCACCGGTTCTCAAGGCCGCCAGGCTGCCGGCACCCCACAAACTGGGGGATGAGGCGGTCAAGAAGGAGGTGGCGTTGGCGAAGCGGCTTTGGGCGAATGGGCATCATCCCGAGCTCGAGTATGTTCGCCAGGACTGGGCCAACATCGACCAGAATTAGCGTGCCCGTCAGCTGGTGTGGGTAAAAAAACTGATTTGATTCGTGCGGTCATTGTTTGTGACCGCTGCGTTTGATATTTTCCAACCTGTTGTCGCAGCTTCTCGCGCGTTGTTGCGACTGGATTGGTGAAAAGCTGATCGGAGGCGGACGGTTCTTTTCACGACTGTTGAAAAGGATAACGAGGTGTCCAACAGAATTCTCTCACGCGCGGATGTGGTCAATCAGACTGGCCTGAAGTCCCGCACTGTCCATGATCATGTTGCCGAAGGAACATTTCCCCCGCCGGTTCAATTGACGGCGCGCCGTGTGGGTTGGGTTGCCGACGAGATCGATGCATGGATCTCGATGCGGATCGAGCATCGCGACGGCAAGCTCGATAAGTGGGTTGCCGCTCGATCAGCTCAAAATCAGGGACGCTTGGAGCCCTGGGTTGCCGCTTCGGTCGCCAAGCTGAAGGGCGTTTCCAACATCGCCCCCATAAAGCCCGCGGCATGATCGGATGCCGCCATGCCCCACAATGCAATCGGGCCGCCGTGGTCGCACCCACGACGGCACCGAAATGGCTATTTTGGCGATAGCTTAAGACGCACTCAATCTAGCCCCTACGCAATCCGCGTTCAACCATGTCGTCTCCCACGGGAGGGCGTTCATGGCTGAAAAGTGGACGCGCCCCGATCCGACACCGAACTGGTTCGATGAACAGGATCGGCAAGCTCTTCATCGACAATCAAGAAACGTGTTCAAACGTGCGCTCGATTGGCGCAACATGGCGCCGACGCCGACAGCGCGCCGGTTGCTTCGAGGCGACTACATTCGGCAGCGGAAGGCCAGCGCCGATCTCGGCCATATCCTCAATGCTGTCGATCCCGGGTACCGGGAAAAGAACCGGCCGATTATCCCGGTTCATCTGAACCACCGCAGGCTCCGAAGGGACCTAGACGACGCCTTCGTACTGTACCTGACGAAGAGCGACATGGACGCCGTTGGCGTGGCTGTCACACGGTCGGAAAGGCTGCGGAAGGCCGCCGTGAACGCGCGGGAACTTGTCACCCTCCTGGGCGATGACTGGCTTGGCTGGCGATTGTCACGGACGATGCAGCCTGGCGCCTTCAGCATGGCGCAAGCGTCGATTCGGCGACTGATGCGCGCGGCTGAGCACGAAGTCGCTACCGGACTGTTCGATGGACGTCCTTTTGAGCGGCAGCGCATGTCGCCGATACGCTGGCTGTTGGGCGTTGAATTGCCTCGTATCTTCGAACGCTGGTTCGGTCGAAGAGCAGGGACGAGTACCAATCCATACGACGGCAAGCTTGATGGGCCGTTCATACGGTTCGCAGTGGCCGCAATGGATGATTACCGCCGGCGGGACCCGAGGTATCCGCTGGAGGCCGCCGGGACGGTCAAGAAGTATCTCAATGACGCTCGCAAAGGCATCACGGGACGAAAGATCGTCAAACAGGGGATGAAAGCACCTCTGCCATGAAAAACCATCCCCTTTTTACGCCTAGGGGCTCCGTGCCTATTTTCCAGCACATCAACTGCTTGAGCGCCCCATCGCGGAGATAGACATGACGATTCCGAACATCCCCGAACACGTCCAAGAGCGCCACCTGATGAACCGTGAGGACGCTGCCGAGTATGTGCAACACAAATTCGGCATCCGGTGCAGCCCAGGCATTCTTGCCAAGAGGGCGCATCGCGGAACTGGACCAGCCTTTCGCAAGTTCGGCCGGGAAATTCTCTACAGCTACCGCGACATCGACCGGTGGGTGATGGAAGGCCTTGCCGGACCCTTCAAGTCCACGAGCGAATACCAGGAGGCGGCCGCGGCCTGACCCGCTCGCTACGAACACGAGGGCGGATACTCGCAATGACGAGGGAGGTTTGATGATCCGACCATGAGCCGAAATAGGAACGGCCCACCGCTGGCGGTACAGCGGCAGGCCGGAAATTCCAAAGCTATTGGCGTGGCTTATGGATGCTCCGGTAATATAAATTCCCTGCACCTCAAAGGCAATAGCCGGCTGGCCGCGCACCTGATGCGTGAGACCAGGCTATCGCGCCCAATGACAGTCGTAATGGCCGAACTGGCCGGACTTGGAGGTGCCGCGCGATGAGCACTTCCAAACAGGCGCAACCGGCTGAGCGGGTTCGTGGTCTGCCTCGCGGAAAGACGGTCTATGATGGCGGCGATTGGCGCATCATCAGGGACGGCCTGAACCTCCGGTGGCACGTCGTCGAGTACGTCTGCCGCGACCGTGGAGTTGACCGTTGGCGCAGCACCTACAGCGCCTGCTTCCGCAACGACCTGGCCGAATATCTGGCGCTGTCGCGGGACCTACCCAAGGATGCGGAGCGGGTCCTGATTGACCTACCAGCATTGATGCAGTCGGATGCCGGAAAGGCCGACGAGATACCGCGAGAACCGCCGGCGGCAACGAAACAGACGTCGGCCGTTATCCTGCAGCATGGCGACAAGCTGCGCGTCATAGCGGATGAGCGGAAACAAAAATGGGTTGTCCAGACGCGGACCAGACGCGGCCGCAAACCTGGTCAATGGCAATCACGCGACTTCTGCGACAACCGACGCTTCCTGATTGAGTGCGTCGCTGACCGCTTGGTGCAAACCCGCACCAAGGGATTTCCTGATCTCGGTCACCTACCGCCGCGGTTCGGTGCGGATACCACGAGGTTGCGCGATGCTGCCGAATAGCACCGCCGACTCTGACCTCGAGGCCGCCGCCCACTGGTTCGCTGAGCGTGGCCGTGACGGCGCCCGCGCCGTTGTCCCGAGCATCCGGCGCCAGTTTCCGAGCCTGACGCCATTGCAAGCGATCGAGGCCGCAAAGCGGGCAGCGGAGATCGAGCGGGAGGGGTGCCATGCCGTCGACCGCTGAGCAATATCTCCCGCCCAAGCTGAGGGCCATGGGGCTGGCTGAGGGGCACACGCACCCGCTCGTGAGTCGTGGCAAGAGGGATGGCAGGTTTGTGTCGTCGTACAGGGTGCCTGCCGAGGAGGCATGGAAGCGATATCAGTCGGTGGAACTGCGGTCGGCCAGTGCCTGGACCGGGCTCATACTGGATCTTGATACGCCCCGGAGCGTTCGCACACTTCATGAGGCAGTAACGGGCCAAGAGGTACCGCACCCGAACTGGATTGTCGAAAGCCGTGAGTCTGGGAACTGCCACGTCGTTTGGCTGTACGGGCGACCGGTGTTACGGGGTGAGCAGGCCAAACGAAAACCGCAATTGCTGGCGGCGCGTGTCAATGAACACTACCGCGAACGCCTGAAGGCGGACCCAGGGTTTCGAAGCGTTCTGACGCACAACCCGATGCCTGTTCATGGTGGCCGCCGGGTCACGCATTGGGGCAACGATGAGCCCTATGGACTTAAGCAGCTCGCCAAGGTCATTCCGATGGGTTGGCAGGTGCCGCAGGTCACGACAACCGGCGTCGGTCGAAACTGTAGCCTGTTCGAGGCCATGCTGAGATGGGCCGGATCGCCGCGCAATCTCGGCTTGGATGTTCTTCCGGCCGCCATCGCCGCAAACCAGCGCATGGATGATCCGCAAGGGCCGTTGCCGCATTCCGAAGTCGTCGCCATTGCGAAGTCAGTCGAGCGGTATCGCAGTCGCTGGAAGTTTCCGGACATGTCGCCGAAGGCCATCGGCGAGCGCCAACGAGCACGACAGCGCCGAAGTGTCGAATGCCGCCGCGCGAAAAATGCCGAACGGGATTCCTTGATTGTCGAAGCATACAAATCAGGCCGGTCTCAATCGGATATTGCCCGAGGGTTTGGTCTCTCTCAGCCAGGTGTCAGGAAGATTATTCAAAGGGACATTGGCTAATGCGGACCCCCGTCAAAGGACAGTCGATTGACCCCCAAAAGGGGGTATCAACTGTGTATGGCAAAGTTATAGATGAGAAAAGCAGTCAGGTTATGGGAACTGGTCAAACAACGAAGGGGCCCCTTGTCCGCCCATCGGCAGCGGGTTGGTCCGTGATCCATTCCGGCAAGGTCATTGCGGACGGCCTGACGAACGCCAAAGCATGGCAAGTCGTCGACGAGATGTCGGAACCGGATCCCCTGGACAGTGCGATGCGGCGAGTTCGAAACAGTCGCCCGGAGCCAGGCTAACCCCAAGTCAGGAATACATCGGCAAGAGCCATCGCGGCCGAGGATGTCATCCCAGGCTGGAAAATAACGCCCGATGTAACAGGGGCAAAGCTGGCACTCATCGAAGTTGGCTTGCTCCGATGCGCCCGGCATATGGCTGCTTCAATACCACCCCTCAGACCGCCAGCCGACTTGCTGACGAGAGCGGGCAGGGTGGCACGATCGCGCTCAGCAGGTGAATATGGCGGTCTTTGTTTTTGTCGACAACAGGTTGTACGCTAGTTCGGTCAGAATGCCGAAGACACGGGTAACCAGCAGGCGATGAATGGGATTGCCGAACTATTTCGGGAACTGATAGCGAGCGCAATAAAAGGCGGACTTACAATAGCCCTATTTGGTGTCGGTCTTTTGGCTCTCGCCCGTTATGAAATGCTGGTCGAGATTAACGAGTTCAAAGTCGAGGATTTCGCCTGGTTGGCGATTGCCTTGGGTGGTGCACTGGTTTGCATAGGAGCCTTAACTCACTTCTACAACTCTGCCCGAGCCGCTATGGCCGATGCCGACGATCAGCGAGTGGCGCGCCAAGCACGCGAACAAGCGCGGAATCGGATTATCGGCAATCTTGAGTTGCTCGATCTTCACGAGAAGCTGTTGCTTCTGTACGTGCTCCAAAAGCCTGACGGCAGAATAAACCAAATTCTTCAGTACCATCCATATGATCGCCTAATGAGACTGGGGATCATCCATGACGACACTGTCGAGGAAGGTGAAGAAAATCCCGACGGCTATTATCCGAGGGGAGGAGTTGTCAGGTGCGCGGCATGCGTACTCGAACTTCGCGACAGGATAATGCGAGACATCAAGCCGGCAATTCGAGCTCGATTTGGCGTTGACCCGGAGGACCCTAGTGAAGTTGCCAGGATCGTAGCAATCAATTCTAGCGGTCGAGGTGACGGGTAGCTTTAGGTGTTTAGTCCCGGCATCTGATGGTTTGGGTTGAGTTTGAATCGTTGGGGTTCTGAAGTCCAGATTTTACAGATGTATTCGTAAGGTGTGAGGCCCTGAAGGGTCTTGAGCCGCCGCGCGAAGTTGTAGGCCGCCAGGAAGTCCTCGAGATGGCTTCGCAACTGGTCGTTAGTGTCGTAATGGAAGCGCTTGACGGTGGCATCCTTGATGGTTCGGTTCATGCGCTCGGCCTGACCGTTGGTCCACGGATGGTTGGGCTTTGTCAGGCGGTGCTCGATGCTATGTTTCCAGCAGGCCCGGTCGAACAAGTGACCCCTGAAGCGGGCTGTTGGACCACGGCGGTTCCTGGGAATGTCGGCAAACTGGATGCCGTTGTCAGTCAGCACTGTGTGGATCTGGTAGGGGACGGCTTCGACAAGTTCATCCAGAAAGGCTGCGGCCGCCTTGATGTTTGCGCGCTCCACCAGTTTGGCGAATGCGAACTTGGATGTCCGGTCGATGGCGATGAAGAGATAGAGCTTGCCTTCGGTGGTTCGCAACTCGGCAATGTCGATATGGAAGTAACCGATAGGATAGCGCTTGAAGCGCTTCTTTGCCGGCTTGTCGCCGGTAACGTCCGGCAGGCGGCTGATGCCGTGGCGCTGCAGGCAGCGATGGAGCGACGAGCGTGTGAGATGCGGGATCGATGGCTGTAGGGCGTAGAGACAGTCATCGAGCGGCAGCAGCGTATGACGACGGAAGGCAACGATAATGGCCTCCTCGTCTTCACTGAGAACGGTCGAACGTGGGTTCCTTGGCCCTGTATTACGATCTTCGACCGTTGCCCGCTTGCGCCATTTCTGAACCGTCTTCGGATTAATCCCGTAGGTCTGGCTCAACGCCGAGATCGAAGCTTTCGATCGCTGTATTGCCGCTCGGATGGCGTGCGTCGTCGTGGCGCTGCCGTGAAGTACCTGTCCCATAGTGCCTCCTTCCATTGCGCAGAGAAGATCGCACCATCAAATCCTGGGATCAAACACCTAGAATTCTCAGGATTGTAATCCCGGCCCGATCGCTCCCAATGGGCACTCGCCGCGCGTCTCCGATGCGCTTGTTCCTCCAGGCGCGAAACTCGATAGGTGGTGGATCAAACCGGAATTGCACGCGGGCTGTTTTTCAGCTTCACGATTTCGCGCATCAACGGGGTCTTCAGTGTGCACCACCAATTCCGGTCTGTTCAGTGGTGCGTGGGTGCTCCAGAACGGATGATCGATCAGGTCGACCAATGGCAGGAAAATTTTCCTAGAATCCGTTGCGCAGGAAAGCCAATCACCTAGAATACGGATCAGCGGCACCCGATCGGGACGAATACGAGGACCAGCGGCGATATGTACGACGGCAACAATTACGGCGACGAAGAAGACGAGCGCTTGGCTCGAGCCATGGTGGCCAGTCAGATGCGTGGGCGGAGTGCCGGCCCACAAAAAAACCAGCTGGCCAACGCGCTCGCCGCTATCGGCCGGACGCCCGGTCAGAGGGGTGGCGTTCAGGTCAAGTCTCACAGCTTCGACGCTCCGGTGTCGAAGGAGCAGATCGCCAACCGCAAGGCAATGGCTCAAGCACTCCGGGGGGCGGCAGCCCGCCAACCGAGAAACGCCACGCATCCAGCGCAGGCGCTCCCACAGCTCGGATACGCGATTGCCGGCCTCGCCCAGGACGCGCGAGCGAACCGTGAAGAAGAGAAGCGGAGGAACTACTTCATCGCCGCGCTGCGCGGACAGGATGCGCCGCCCGGAGTGAACCCTGACGCTTGGCAGGCATACGCCGGCGAAGATCCCGAAGCGGCGTTCAACACGCTCCTCAAAGCGCAAGCGCAGCAGTACCAGCTCGAACATGATGCAGCCGCCGCCGCGGCGAAGCGACAGGCCGAACAGGATTGGTGGTACGAACAGCAGAGATTTGAAGCCGCCAACAAGCCGCCTCAGATCGAGACCGGCGCCGATGGATACAAATATTACGTCGGGCAAACCAATCCTGATGGAACTCCGATGCGGGTGATCCCCGGCATAGAGAAAGCACCCGACCTGACGACCGATCAGCGCAACTTCAACGCCGCTCAGGACGATCCAGCCTACGGCGACTGGCTGGATAGGCGGGACAAGAACCGGCAACCGCAAATCAACCTGAATACGGCCGAAGGTGTCGGAAACACGGTCATGAAAGAGTTGGCCAAGGACACCGGCAAGCTCTGGTCGACGTATCAGGCTCAGGGTTCCGAAGCTGCCAGCATGGTGCAGGACCTGGACGTTCTCGACGAGCTTATTCGGGTAGCTCCACAGGGACCATTGCGTGGCCGGCTTGCTGAAATGTTCCCCGGCATATCCGATGCGGGCGCCGCCTTCGACAGCATCGTCAAGCGCGCCGCGCCGAAGCTCCGTGTTGAAGGTTCTGGCTCGCAGTCAGACCGTGAATTCGATGGCTTCCTGCGGTCGTTCCCGGCGCTGCGCAACCGGCCTGAGGCGAATGCCCTCATCGCTCAGACGCTCCGCGCGAAGGCCAACATCAACATTCAGCGCGCTGAGATCGTCAGCCAGGTTCAGCAAGGTCTTATGCCCTATCAACAGGCTCAGGAGGCCATGACCGCGTTGGATGGTCAATCCATTCTCACGCCGCAGATGCAGGAACTGATCGACGCAGTAAACCCCCGTGGCTCTGGCACCAACGCTACAGAACCTGGCGCAGACGGTTGGCAGGACCTTGGCGGCGGTGTTCGAATTCGGAGGCGTGACTGATGCCAACGTTCGATATCGAAACGCCGCACGGCAATTTCGAGGTAGACGCTCCCGATCAGGCCACCGCATTGCGTGCTGTCCAGAGCCAAATGCCGAAGGGTGGCACCATCATGGGGCGCAGCATCCCTCATACCGGCGGCCAGGAATTGCGCAACCATGACCCGAGCTTCTTTCAGCGAATGGGCAACGCGACTTACGACACGTTGAAGAGCTGGGGCTTCCCGGCCGACCAGATGCGCCGGCACAACAATCAGCTTGACGACGCCGTGCGCGGGGCAGCGCATGCGTTCACCGCCGGACAGTCAGATGAAATCGTTGCCGGTATCAACTCTGCCTTGGGCGGTGACTACCAATCCGAACTGGCCAAGCAACGCGCTATCGATGACGCTGGCGGTACGGCCCGGACGGTCGGTCAGGTCATTGGCGGTGCCAGCATGGGTGCCGGGCTCGCGAAGGCTGGTCTATCCCCGGCGTACAACGCCGCGAAAGAGAGTGCCGGCTTTTTGCCGGTTGTCGGTCGGTCGATGCTGGAAGGTGCGCTTGGTGCTGGCCTGTTCGGCTTCGGCGATGCGGAAGGTGGTTTCGAAAACCGCGCTGAGGATGCGCTGTGGTCTGCCGCCGGCGGTGGCGCCATTGGTGCGGCTGTGCCGGGAGTCATTCGTGGTGGATCGGCTATCAAGAACTGGATTTCGCCCAGCAAAAAGGTGCCTAGCGAACTTGCCCGACAGGCTGCCAAATTGAGCGACGAGGGTGTCAACCTGACCGCGGGGCAGCAGACCGGTTCAGAACGCCTTCGCCGAATGGAGACGAAACTGGGCGGCACCAAAACGGCCAACTTGATGGACGAGCAGAAAGAGCAGTTTACCCGCGCTGCGTTGAAGCGCATCGGCGTTGACGCCCCCCGCGCCACCCCCGAAGTCATCGACGAAGCCTATCGCAGGATCGGTCAACAGTTCGACGTTCTTGCTGCCCGTAACCGTCTCGTGCCCGACCAGCCATTTGTTCAAGACATTGCCGGTGCGGTGCAGGGGTATGAACGCCGTGTCCCACCGAATGCGGTTGCTCCGGCTGTTCGCCAGTACGGCACAGAGATTCTACAGGCGGCAAGGACCGGTTTCGATGGCGACGTTTACCAGTCCCTGCGCTCCAGAATAGCCAAGGACGCCCGTAGAGCTACGAGGGACCCGGACCTGTCTCAACCTATGGCGGCCTTGTGGAGGCACTGGATAGCGCAATGGAGCGCAGTATTGCCCGAGGCAATTCGGCTGACCTTGGCCTTTGGCAACAAACCAGGGCCCAGTACAGGAACTTCCTGACGATCGAGCGCGCGGTTACCGGCGCCGGATCGGACGCCGCACAAGGTTTGATCTCTCCCTCGCAGCTTCGCAACGCGACGATTTCAACACAGGGCCGGCGGAATTATGCACGCGGTCGCGGTGACTTCGCTGACCTCGCACGCTCCGGTGAGGGCGCAATGAAGCCGCTGCCGAATTCTGGCACCGCAGGCAACCTACTTTCGAACATCCCATTCGCGAAGTCCGGTAGTTCGGCGGCCGTGGGCGGGACCATCGGGGGGTTCGTTGGCGGTCCGGCCGGTGCTGGTATCGGTACGGTAGTCGGCGCGGCGACGCCGTGGGCAACAGGGAAAGCACTCATGTCCGGACCTGTGCATAACGCGCTGGCCGGTAGACCACCTGTGAGCAGGGAACTGATTGAGGCGCTGTTGCGCACAGGCTCGCTGCCAGAAGCCAAGGAAGTGCCGAGAGTGATGATCGGCCGCTAGTCCCTGAAGATGTCGGTTAGGTCAGTGAGAGCGCCCATGATCCAGAAAACAGTAATTGCTCCGAGGAAAATCTGGCGCCAATCCAGCCAAGCCCAACCCTCGAAGTACAAAGCGCCGACCCAAACGGCAGCCACCATGAGGCCCAAATACAGCCATGTTCGACGCGAGAACCGCCGCCGCGCTTCCGGCGACATTTCGGCCTGTCGGTGCTCAACAATCTTGTCGTCATCCTCGCCCATGTCCGAAACGTAAGCATCGGAGAAAGCTATGTCCACCGAGATAGTGAAACCAGACATTCCCGAGATCGGCGAAGCGGAAAGGGCAGCCCACCGGCTCAATGCCATGCGGTGCTCGCTATATGCCGGCGAGGACATAACCGACGACCAGATAGATGATGCGCTTGCCGAGTTGGCGAGCGCCGAATGCGTGAGTAACCGAGACGCGCTGGCGCTGTTGGCCTATGCCCGCTTCCTGCACCAGACGGGAACCAACATCATGCAGGATGATGCACCGCTTGCGGCACGCCTGATAGATGGAGGCCAATTCCTCGTATCGCGTGCGCTCGCCTACCTTGAACGTGACACGGGTGTATCGGCCTGGGACTTTCTGGAGCCGGAACATCGCGCCAAGATCCAGTGAGGACACACCGATGTCGACCGAAAACGATACCTGCCACATTCCCTGCGATCACGGCACCGACGTGTTGATGATCGACGTCCATCCTGAGCAGGCGAACCGCTATCAGCACTATGCCGACACGCTCGACATACCCCTCGATCGCTTTATGCGGGAGGCGGCCGAAGCGCTGTGCGAACGGATCATTCAGGACGAGGCCGAGGAACGAGTGAGACGCGAGTTCGACAACAGCGAGGGTCCACGCGTCGATCCCAAGGTCCTCGCTTCAAAGCAGGTACACTGATATGCCAGTCAGGATCGCACATTACCCGACCAGCCATTCGCAACCGCGGGTCTTTATGCCGCCACCTCCGCAGCAACGGCAATCGAGGTCGGCGCCGGCACCGGACTACGGCTTCAGCACCGACATTTTGGCCAAGGCACTCCGCCAGAAGGGAAACGCCCCGCACTCTCCGCAGCAGGCCGAACGAATGTTGAGCCGCCAACCGCTCAACGATGCCGGGTTCCGATCTTCGCCTGCCGTCGGCACCACAAAGCCGGCCGGCTTGTTCGGCCTGGGCAACCTCTTACAGCGTCTGTTCTGATGTGTCCGGGTAGCGAGCGCGTGCGGCTGTCTGACGGAACACTTGCTGTTGTGGTCCGCGGTGGCGCAGGCCGATCACCACACCGGGTGGTGCCTCTTGAGCAGCTTGAACGCGCCGCGCTGGGCCACGAACACTGCGAAGTCGAGATCCTGGGTCAAGGTCAGGGGCAACCGGAAGCCGCATCCGAGAACGCACCGGAGGTCGCCGCCTGATGTTTCCGCGAACCCTTGCCGGCGCGCTTGCAAACGCCAGCCGGCGTCAACCGCCAGCCAACCCACACGTGCCATCGGACGTGTTTCGCCGTGCACAGCAGGCATTCGGCATACAGCCACCCGAACCGCCGAGCATTCCACCGGCGACACCGCGCAACTTTGGCACGGCGCCGGATGGCACGCCGATCAACCCCATCGCCCTGAAATTCGTGCACCCGGAGCAAGACAGGTTGGATCCCGGTTTTCGCAGCATACTGGACGGGGTGTCCGACCGTCTGGGTGCCGATCTGACGATCACGTCAGGCTATCGTGGTCCAGATCATCCGGTGGAAGCCCGGAAGCCGGGCGGTCCGGGCATGCACTCGACTGGTCGTGCCGCTGATATCAGCATGGCCGGCATGGACGATGCGACACGCACACAGCTTATCAACGAGTTGCACGGGTCAGGCGCGCTCCGCTTCGGAACCTACAGCGGCTCGCCGAACATGCTTCACGTCGACATGAAAAACCAGCATGGCAACAACACGCCGCATTTCATGTTCGACCGAACGGCAGCGAAGATGGGTAACGCTCCCGGGTATTTCCGGACAGTCGCGGGCGACCTCAGCGGCCAGCCAGTCACACCGGCAACCATGCATGGCGGACCCGCTGACACAGCGGAGCCAAAGCCTCAGGGTTTGCTTGCCTTCCTGACGGGCGAGGCCGACGAAACGAAAACGACTGACACCGACAAGGCCAAGAAGACAAAAACGCCGGGCGAAGCCATCGCCGACGGTCTGAAGGCTGCGGCCAAGGGCTTCGGATCTGTGCCACGAGGTTCAAGCCGTCGTGCCGCAAGACCGCAAGCCACCTTTGTCAGCGCCCAAGCAATGCCGTGGGTGAGCCCCCTGCGTTTGGGATAGTTATCTCTTCCCAACGGGATGGTTGAGGTCCATGGACCGCCCTCCAGCGCGGTGCCGATACTCATGTAACGCGCCACCCGGTTTTTTTGGATTTTTTCACTGGGTTTTGGTGCAGATTGGGTTTTCAATCTTCCTGTTTGGGGGGGCGTGGTACTCTCCTCGCAACTACCGAACCGTTTGGACGCAGACGACGCAAGGCGTGAGCGTGAGAGCACTTATTGAACGTTGGATCATTGAACCTTTCTATCGCTTGGGGACTGCGATCAGTTGGTCCGCACTGTCTGGCATAGGAAACTCGCGCTTTGCGCGACTTACCATCATTATGCCGGTCGTCGGTTACATCATCGTCTTCAACTCGACGCTATCCGGGCACCTCTCCACGATACTGCCCGCAGATTTGACGAGGGAAACGGATGACGTCTGGATCTTTCTCTATTCCCGGAACCTCTACTTCCTATATTTCGGCTTGCTGCTTTTCGGCAGCGGGGTCGCTCTCTTCAACATCACTGCTCCACCACAGGTAAGGCGGTTTCCGGCTGTCGAAAACTACATTGCGGCAATGGATGCCATGAAGTCGCGGAACTTAGTGATCGGGAGCTTCAATAACGTCGTCAATATCTTCTTTTCCAGCCTCGAAGGCGAAGAGCGGAGTCCTTTTTTTGACGCCCGAAAGTTCAGCTACCCCTCGGACTTGAGCACCTCACTGCACGGTTTCGTGGAACAAACCTGGCAGGCTTTTGTCAAAAAGTACCCCTCGCAAACTGGTGCCTTTACGACTGGTTCAGGCTATCTCAAGTCTGATGAAATTTTGGAGCTCGCGTACTTCGGTGGACGGGCACACCGCATCCTTCAGAAACAACTGTTGGATCAAGCCGTCTCGCATCCGACCGACGTCTTCTACCTTGAACACCGCACACTTGAGTATCGGAGAGGCCTTGCGCGGGTTCTCGTGTTTTTGCTTTACACAATTGGGTCGATTTTGCTGGTCATTCCATCGATCTTCACCAGCATCGTGATCTTGAAATATTGGTAGCGCGCCAGATTGGCGGTTGTCGCATCAAGGCGTCGCCCGCCTCTGGAAACCGACTACTGGCTATTCGAGCCGTCAGTCTGGAAACCCAGCTCTCTGACCTCTCCCTCTTGGGAAACGACGAAGATCTTGTCGAAGCAATGATGGAATTCAATTTGTTGAGCTGCAAGGGAATAGGTATCGAGATCAGCGAGCCAGTAGTCGTTCAGCAGAGCCAACCAAATGAGCGAATCCGTCCCGTCACCTCGTTGGTGTTTCGTCCAAATCTTGTGCTTTTCTACGATACGCTCCCGCAGTGCTGCAGAAGCGCTCATACCGATATTGGGATCTGTTTTGGTGTTCCAGATATAGCCCACGATTTTCTTACCGCGACGGGGCGGGCGAACTGCGACACGAACGGCGCTGTTTTGAATTTCTTTGTCTTCACGATGTCCCAGCACAGCGTTTTCAACAACGGCGCCGATCCAGCTGCGAATTTCTTTCTTGAATTTTGCGACATTTCGAACCGGCACCGACACACCCACGGTAATGCAAAGTGAGTCGTCTAGGAGTGGCCCAAACTCCCTATCAAGATCATTGATCACCCTGGCCGCGGTTTCATTGTAGGTCCGGACCGATCGCCCACTTGCATCAAACACAGGCTGTAAAAGCTGAGAAACTTCAACGGCAACCGTCCCATGAGTGGTCGTAAAAAGCAGGTCAGGCGGATCATCACCCTCTGAGTAAGACGCCCCGCCCTTGTCACGAAAATATCCAACTAGGCTATCTGCGACGAGTTTTTCATCGGACCTCAGCATTGGTCAAACCTCCGCGCATTCTGGCGCCGGAACAGCGATCTCCGGTTGGGCGTAAGTTACCACAAGACTGACCCGGCCAATTCGGTCATTTGCACTTTGTGTCAGCGGATCGGCCGTCCCGAGTTATGGAGCCCGTTGAGCCGGACTATCAACGCATCGACCAGTCCGCCGGCGGACATGTCGGCTTCGCTTAGCAGGTTCAGCACTTCCGATCCGTCGGCACCGAGGCGGGTGACGATCAACTCGACAATGCGCGCCTGGCGCCGGACCCGGATCTGATCCGCAAGTTTCGTTACGGGCGCGGGTGTTGGCGATGGCTCCGGCGCGGGTGCGGGAGGTGTCGCGGCGGCTGGGCTCGGCCGATCGGTGGTGGGCGCCGCGGTCGGCAGAACAACCGCCGTCTCCTCGATCACAGCCGGCCCGGTATCTTCGGGCACCGGCTGCCGTGGTTCTCCGCCAGGTGCAGCCTCGCAAGCCGGGCTGACCTCGGCGGCGGCTCGGCTCTTCGCCTTGTCGACCATGGCCTTGATATCGTCAGGCTGGAAACGCTCGCCAGCCTCGAGGCGCTTCACGATCTTCTCACAAACCGAGTCTGGAGTGGATGGCGCCGACAATTCGTAAACAGCGGAAGGGGTCAAATTTGCAACCAGTGCAAATCTGCCGGCGAAGCGTTTGGCGGAGTTCATGTAGTTGTAGGCAGTCCGCTGTGACCACCCAAACTCGTTCTCCAGCCATTTCAGAAATTCGCCATGTCGCAGAATTTCCCGCGCTCTTATGAGGTCTTCGCCGTTCTCCAGCATGGACTCGATCTGCGTTCGGTGCCGTTTGAGAATGCGGCCGGTGATCTGTCCGAGCCGGATCCTCTGATCGTCCGTCAGGGTTGCCAGGGCGCTCGCCGCAACTGGCTTCGTTTCGGCCGTCGCCGTTCCGTACCTGATCATCTTCAGTTCCTCGTATCTGCCGCTGATCAAGGAAAACGGTAGCAGGATGGCTTTCCTGCGCAAGCGCGAAGTTGGCGATTTGTGAACGCGCGAACGGCAATCGTTCGAAATTAATAAACAGCACTTATGTGCCGCATACTGTGCTGACCCTGACGAAAATTTGGCCAGAAGGGCTAACCGTTCACTCGCTGTCGCTCCCCTACTACGCAATCGCTATAAACTCCCCAAATGGTTTCCAGTGCGAGCACCAGGGTGCCGTTCCGCACCGTCAGCCGGTCAATCGGCGCTCGCTTTGTTCCGATGTTTTTCGTCTTCCCGAGAAGCCTGTCCTGCAGGCGTGCCCAAGCGATCTGATGCTCGTCTAATCGGAAGTCTGACGGGCTAATGACGAAGACGAAGTGGAGGTGATCGCTCAGCTTTTCTCGTGCTGGCGCCATGCCGATGAATAGCTCATGCACAAGCTCACACAACTTTCCGCGTGCATAGCCATCAATGAGGGAGTTGCTGTCCATGGGAGTTAACCGGTTCTGTCTTCCGCCAACTGATAGACCTCTATGCTCAGACACCGGACAGGCACACGAACATCCACCGGTATCGGATGGCCTGCGCCGGCCGCGGCCTGGCAGATGCCGCAGAAGAAGGCCTCGACCTCGATCGTCACGAGCTCCGGTTCAAAACCGTGCTGCAGCATAGCCGCCGCCTCGTGGTTCAGCGCTTGCTCGAGGCAGGCCACGCCCTGATTGCTTCGCCGCCCGGCGATATATCCGAAGGCAGCGTCATCGATAATGCCCGTCCGGTATGCCAAGGGGAAAGCAACAAGTGTCATCGTGGGTGGTGTCTCCAGTTGTTGATGTCTAATTTGACGTGGTGGCACGAAATGGGACTTTCAACTGGTGGGAGTGACACTGAGGGTCAGGCAATTTGCTCGAAGAGTGACTTTTGCTGTAGCATATTCGTTATCAAATATTGTCGGAGGTAGCTGTGAGCCGGGAACTGAATCCCATTATGCGTGCAGCCATTGCAGCTCCTGACGCTGAGACGTCACTTAAAATACACGGAGCGGCTTATCGTGCCGCGAATCCGGAACTAGGTGATGTATTTCCGCCAATTGTACCAAGCTGCGGAGACTATGATCTTGATTCCGAAGCGAGAAAAGAGGTTGAAAGGATTTTCAAGCGTTCACGCGGATTTTAGACCGCCTCACCGCTGAGCGACGTTTTCATCGTTAATTTCCGCGATGCCCCACTAGCCCCGAACCACCTGCCAATTGCCGCAATCAACTGGATTGGATCGACCGCAACTTCTCCGAGATGAAGTCTTTGTCTTCGTCGGACAGCGCCACGCAGGTCTCCACCGCGATCAGCAGTCCGGTAATGTGCGTTTGTCCAAGGCGTCCAAGTGTCTCGGCAGCGGCGATATCGGACGCATAAGGTCGGACCATCTGTTGCAATTCGACAAAGCTGTCATGGTCCAGAAAGTCTGCACCATCACCCCGGATAATGTAATGCGGAGGGAACACAGCTTTGGTGTTGATGCGTAGGAACTTCTGGCTTTCGGGGCAAATGCAGATAAGCCGCTTGCGCTTGGGTGGCCTTGTGAAGCGGTCCCACACCCGGATGACTTCGCCGGTCGCAACCATGGCTCAGATGACGGCGTAGCGGGCGGTTTCTTCAATCACTTCCGCCTTGTCGGCCTTGTCGGGGTCGTCGTCGGGGATGAAGTCGCGATAGTCCATTTGCCCCCCGCTGGCGTCCGTATAGGCGGGATCCGAATGGGTTTCGTCAAAGATATCGCCAAAGGACTTGTCACGAACGTGTGCGCAGCCATGTTCGAGCGCTTCCACATCGGACTCGGACAGCAGACGCATATTCGGTTCCCGGCTGGCGTTCACGTGGAACCGCTCGCCTATTTCGAAAGGAAGCACACCATTGGTTTCAAGGGCGATAAGCTCGATGGGATCACGTCTTAGCAGACCGTAAACCACACGCGGCAGCGGGCCATAAGCCTCGGCCGCATAGGTGTCACCGGCAATCGGTCGCCCGTAGTTCTGGACGTGGTACTTGTCGGCGAAGTAAGCAGCCTTCACCACGTGATAGATGTCGAAGGCTGGATCGCGGTTCACAATCCAGAGAATAACTTCGACCGCCTTGCGGGTGTTTGGGGTGTAGCGCGGAATTCCAGCCATGGTGGGATGATATCCCTCTTGGGGTTGATTCTCAATTAATGCGTCAGACCGACGCGGACAATGCCATCTCGGCCAACCGTCGCCATCGAACGCCTGTGAGCTTGTGTGGCGGTCTATGGCTCCCGTAGCCGGACACCAACGCCACCGCCGTTCTCCGGGATGAACTCGATGCCGGCCGCTTCCAGGGTGGCAATCAGCAGATCTTCATTGCTCTTGCGGATCGCGCGCCCTTTCTCGAAAGCTGTAATGGCCATGACGCTGAACTTGCCGCCTTGTTGCGACACGGCGTCCGACAGTTGTTTTTGGCTCCACCCAAGAAGCCCACGAGCAGCTACACACTGCCTGCCGTCGATCATAAAAACCTCAAAAATATTTATGTTATCCGTTGACGCTGCCAACTGGGAAACCTATATTTAATTTAGGTTACAGAGAAAGGCAAGGGCACAATGTTCGATCACACACAAGATTTCGATTTCACCATCAAGGTCGCGGGCAATGCTATCGCAGAAGTGCCTGGCAAGGCTCATTTGGAGCACGATCCCGGATACGGCTTCATCGTGACGGCCATCGAGCTCGACACTTTCGACGGCGAAACGGTCACGCTGAGCGAGCGGTCGATCGATCCCGATGCGATCAAGCTCTTCCGCGAACTGGCCGAACAGGCAACCGAAAGTGAATTCGTACAGGAGAGTTTCGCGGAAGCGCTGGCCGACGCGGCCTGAACGAACGGACCGGGTAAGCGCTGCAACGCTGCCCCGGTCCCTGTCTCTCACACCCCTGTAGCAAGGATCATCAAGACAATGGAAAAGGTAGACACCCACAGCGAGACTATCAAGGTCTGCTCGACCGCATCGGCAGACGTGAAGAACGGCGGCGCCGCGGCCGAGCCGGCGGAATTGCAATTGCAGGCGCTTGTCTACAGCGCATCACGGGATAAGGCCGCATTCGATGCGATGAACCCCAAGCAATTGCGGCCTGTTCTGTCAGCTTTGGTCAATGTGCGTGACAGCCTTTTGGGCGTCATGAACCAGCCGCGTGTCAAAGAGGGCGGCAACGTGCACAATTATCTCGACGACCTCTATGACCAGACGAACGCACGCATTGACACCCTGTCGCATTCTCTACTCGCAAACCGCCCGCAGGACGAGGAAGAGCGCCGGGAGTGGTTGACGACTGTCGTTGCCTTCTGCGGCAAACTGGAGTGCCCGGCAGACGAATTGGCCATCGACATGCCGGAGCTTTTTGACGAACTCCAGCGGGCGTGGGCCGGCGAAAGCTCCGCCATCGCTGAAATGGACAAGCTGGTCGCCGACTACCGCGAAGCGATCCAAAACTCGCAGGACCCCGACCGGAGCGATCATCATGAATGGGTGGATCGTGTCTGCGATCTGGAAGAAGCGTTGTTTGCCGTTCAGTGCTCGACGCACAGCGAACTGCAGCACAAAGCAACCATACTCAGCGAGATTGTCGAGGGCAGGGGCAATAACGAAGGCGACCTCGGCCACTTCGGTCTGGCTCTGCTGAACTCGCTGTTGCCGCCGGCGGCGCCGACCAGAGCAGCGGCGAACACGCCAGCGAAACCCGAACGCAAGGTGTTGCGTGGTCTGTCCGACCTCGAGTACGCCGAAAACCGGTTGCTGAATTGCCTCGACAGTGTGGCTGTTCAACAGGAGCGCGGCGAGGACAAGGACCACAACGCGGAAGGCTACGAGCTCCTGTTCAAGATCCAATGCGATGTCGGCGAAGTGATCGCATCCAAACAGGAAGCCCGGACCGTCGCGGAAGCGATGCGCCCCTGCAAGTCCATCGCCGATGTGAAGGATCGGGTCGCCATATTGCTGGCCGCGACGCGGGAGAATTTGGAGGAAGCGGCACTCAACGATGTGTTCTACGGTGTCCGCAACTCGATCCTGACATTCGCGCGCGAAGGCGGTTCCCAATGACCGCCCGCGCCGACGGTGGCTCGCTGCTAGTGTTTGCCGGCGGCGTAGCCGCGGACCGAGACATTGCCGAGGCCGACGCTCTCATGCGTATGCCAACGTCGTCGGCGCTCTCCGACCGCGTTGTCAGGCATGCGCGCATCCATTGCCAACACTAAACATGCCGCGTCACGCTGGAGGGTCTGGCCGACCGCCGCGTTGACGATCCGGAGGACCTCGAGAGGCAAAGCCGACGGCTCGACCAGGCTGCGTTCAATGCAATCGCTGGCGCCGACATGCTGATCGGCGGTGCGCCATGACCGGCAAGACAGACAGCCGAAATCGGGTATCCGGCGAGGCGCGCGTCAGGATGCTGGAACTCTACGCATCCGACATGCCGACAAGGGATATCGCTGAGCGCTTCCGTGTCGACGAGCTTTACGTCAGAAAAGTCGCCAGTCGAAGCAGGGTCCGCAAGGGTCAACCCATCCCCGCGGCGCCGGAACCGCCTTCGCCGCCACCGAAACCGCGCGGACATCACCTGGCTGCCCACCATCGCGCTCGCCGTGGTTTCTATGTGCCGCCGGCGCTCGAGCCTGCCTACACCCGATTGTTGATAGCGGGCATGAGCCGCCAGGATGCCGCTGAACGCCTCGGGCTGAAAGGTGGAACGCCGTGAGAGCGCAACTGAACCGCTGCGCGCGGGATTTTGTCCTCTGCCTGATCGGTGCAGCGTTTATCGTTGGCGTGACTGTGTTTGCAATCTCAGTTTATTGGCAGACGGCAATAGTCCTGGACCCAGCACTTACAGAGTGCATTCCATAGCGGCTCGCGACTTTCGGCGGATAGGCCACGCTGGCGAACGTGCGGTCGACAGCGTCGGTAATGTAGACACGCGACATTGACCGGCGCACTCGGATCAGAAGCTTGATCTGGTTGACGGCTTTACCGCAGCCCGATCCACCGAAGTGGTAATAGAACAACTATTAGAGTTTATTTCCATCCGAATCTTCGCCAAGCCCTGCCCAGATACAAAGAAACTGGATAATTGCATGTTATCGTAGGTTGCACAAAAATAATAAATCAGCTTATTTTGGAAGAAGACAAAATTATTCTTTTCATGATGAAGGCCGTAAGACGTGACAAATTCAGCCAAAGTAATTGCAGTCGCCATTTGCCTTCTCTCTCCAACCAGCATTGCCGCGGACAACAAGGGTCGCGAACCCGCAAATATCCCAACAATCATCGAGAAGGGTGGTCTTGTCCTTGCCACCGCGTTGGCGCATGACACGCGCTACAAATTGCCCCCCTCAGAGCTTACCCCCGAGCAGCAATCGGCCGCACTCAATCATATGGTTTTTCGGGTTGGCGTCATCCAATCACAAGCTGCATCCGAAAAACATGAAAACGAAGTCACCAGGGCAAAGTATGATGTGGTTGCCGCTATCGGCGTCAGCTTGGTCGGTGGGCCATGGACCTTGGCTGGGGCCACCGTGGCGTCGTTGGGTAAGGTGAGCGCGAACTTCTATCTGGACTCTGCCAACCAGGAAATCGAAGCCAAGGCGCGGCAACAGGTGACAAACTACATAGCCGCCTCCAGGCAAGATATTCTAGACGATCTAGGCTTGGAAAGCCTGAGTGACGTGTCCACAACCTACGGCAGAGGTGCCGAGGGCCGGGCCAAGCTGACAGACAAGCTGCGCGCTGCCAACTCCGTATTCAAAGACATGCGCGACCGAGCCACGGCCGCGGGAAAGCCACAACTGACCAACGCGATGTAGGACATGATGATTGATGTTCTGGCCGAAATCACACCCGGTGTCATTGAACAGGTCAACAAAACCCATGCTCAGGTTCAGGGGAACTCCGAGGAAATCAATAAGCTCAAGGAACAATATGTTGATATCTCATCCGATCTTTCGCAGCTGGAGGAGAAGGTTCAAAGCAATTATAAGACGCTGACCGCTAGCGTGACACGGGTTGATCAGCAAGTGCGTGAGGTCAGTGCAAGCCTGTCGGATCTGACCGACACAGTGTCACGGCTGGACCAAAGACAAGCGGTGATCGCAGATTTCATGTTCGCCGATATGCCACCATCTCGAAAGGTTGCGTTTTTAAGAAGTGGGGCCATGGATGCCGCGATCAACTGCCCTAAGGCGGCGCCTGATTGCGACAAATCTAAAGTGAAAGCCAGCCTTCTAGGGCACTACGAGAAGGAAGCCGCAACAGCGGAAGCTCTGCAGGATATGCGTAGATTCTCCAGTGGGCTGCGCGATCTGAGCGCAATCGCCAACAATTTGGGCGTTGACAGCCCAGAGCTGCAATTTGCATTAGCCACAGGCCAAAGCGTGACCAACGCCTTTTTGTCCTTCGCCGACTCGCCCCCCAATATCATCGGTGGGATCGCCGCCCTGTCCGGCATTTTCGGCAAGAAGAAGGACCCAGCGCAAGAGCGGCACATTGCTCTGATGAGCTATCTCTCCAAACAGTTTGCGCAAGTGAACGACAAACTTGATGAGATCCTGGCAAACCAACAGACGATCGTGGATGGCATTCGGGAGCTGTCCGAGCAGATATCGAGAAGCACTGTACATCTGGACCGTCGGCTCGATGCGCTGCAAGACGAGGTGATTCAAACTAGCTACAATGTCCGGCGGCTCATCTGGGTGCCTTGGCAGGATTGCTATCTTGTTTATGAAAAAGCCCGCTTCGATTCAGAGGCCATTGATCCCGAAAATCTGCAGTTTCATTCCCTGAATGATCTCGAAAGTGTGCTTTATTCTCGGGCAAGTGCTGCCAAAAGCTGCTTGAACACCGCCCTGGGTTCTTTCGTGTCGTCCATATCAGCCTCGGAACGGTTCGGGCGGTTTGGCGACGTACGCTCTGTCGTGGACAACGCCCCGTTGTGGGAAACCGAAGACAAACGAGCGATCATCAGCAAATCCGCAGTCAGAAAAGAACAAACCGACATTGCAACGCGCTATGTCTCGGCGCTCAGACAGTTCCTGTCCGAACGACATGAGCCTTCGCGGCAGGTCCTAGCATATTGGGCCAACAGCAACGGTGGATTGGCCAACGCGTTTGCGCTGCTTTCCAGACCCGTTGCCGACCTGGAGGAATGGAAATATGCAAAATCCGCAGTTGGCACTGATCCGTTCATCTGTGGTCAGGACCATCATGCCTCCCGCCGCGTTGAACCTCTTCTGTGCCGCTCGGCAAGCAGCCAACCAGCGGCCTATTCCGCCGCCTTGCATTTTGAAACAGCGCTCTCCATTGATGCGATTTCTGACGTGGCCAGTTGGATGATGGTCCTTGCCCAGCTGGCAGATTTCTACCGCGAGTTTCCAACGGAAAGCTGGCTGACAATTGACCAGCTTCTGGCCGCGCCAACCCCGGCAGAGTCTAGAGGTGAAGAGCTGCTTAGAAAAACTATCGAGGTTCTCGACGTCGCCTTGGCTAGTTCATCCGCTACCTATGGGCCCGCCACCGCTGAAGGCCTCCTGGACCAGCTCTATTTCGAAGGCGATGCGCTGGCAGAAGAAAAAAAACGAGCGGTCGATCTGTTGAGCGCAAATCCGATTTTGGCAAGCAACTTTGTTCTGCTTCTGCTGGATCGTTCAGCTTTCAATGTGGACGAAACGAACGCGCTGAAAAACGCCAAGCCCACCTTTTTTGATTATTCTTTGGCTTATGACCAAGCCCTTCAGCAAGATCAGTTTGATCCTTGGATGTTCCGTGCTCTGTTTGCCCCGGATCAAGTCTTTACCTTCGCCCGAACCGAGGGCGGTTTGCCTGCCATTCTGGTTCAGTCTGGCGAAGCCAAACACACGATACCGCTGCCACGGCCATTTGAGTATATGAACGGCACGTTGTCCTGGCCACCCAGCCACCTAAGACTCCTGCGGCTCAGATCAATGTTGATGGATCAATGGGGCTCTTACAGCGTGATGGACACTCTTTCACAAGGCGAGAGGGTTGCGATCCTCAGCGCTCTCTAACGCCAACAACATCAAATGAAGGACGAGCCGACGATGACACACCGGATCACAAAACATGCAAGAAACGCCCTTTGCATCCTGCTCACCATGGCCGCACTACCGGCCTTGGCACAAGAATCCAATCTGGGGCTCGACCAATCAAGAGAACTGCCAAACTGGTATAGGATGGCTACAGATGGGGAAGGATTTACATTTTGTTTTTCGACACCCACCGTTTCGAGAAATGCCGGGGGCGTGAGCTGGATTGCCCCAAGCCAAGACTGTTATGGCAACATACGCGATGACAGAAACAGAAAGTTCAAAGAATGGGAAGCTCAAATGACCCAGACCGCCATTGCACATCAGTTGACCTTGCTGAATAAAAGCATTGAAACGCTCAACAACAACCTCGCAGCACAAGTGAGCGTACCCATCATAGAACTGGCCACCGAAATCGCCGATCAGAACACCCGAGCCAACGAAAACCTAAGAGATGAAGTGATCGCGCGGCTCAGGATGGTCCCCGTTCTTCTGGCCAATGAACCGACATTGCAAAACGCGTTGCTGGACGCGCTCGGCGGGGACGCAGAGTTGGCCAGAAAAGTGAACGAGGCGTTTCTGACCAGCCCCGAAGCAAAAGCACTTATCAAAACCATTCTGAACGAACTGATCGAGGAAAAAGACGAAAACTAGCCCTCATTGGCCTCTTGCGTGAGCAATCGCCAAACTCCGCCAAAACCCACGCCGAATTGTTGTCAGAGGCGCGCTCGGATCACCGAGATCAAACGTCAGCCTTGATGGCCCCGGCAACAAGGCAAGGAAGACGCTCCATCGCTCCCACGTGAGAACCGTGGCATGGATCTGGTCTATCCCCGGCAGTGGGGAATGTGCTCAATAAGGGGGCAGGACTCATAAAACCGCAATAGTTCTATGGGCTCCAATATGCGGGATACCCGCGGCCAAAACTCTCGTAATTTGACTCGCCTTCCGTGTTGACCTTGAGAATTGTCCCTCACAACCTGAAAGTCAGGGAATGGGGGCAGGGCGCCAAGCAACGATCCCTTACGCTGATGGAACTGGGCGTGAAGCCGCTCAGGATCGGTGTTGCCACCAAGCCGGCCGACCGGATCAACGCGGTTCGCAAGCTGTTGCCAGCATGCCATTTCAACGACACCGAAAGGGTTCGGACAGGGCTTAAACGCATTCGCCGGTATTCGCGAAAATAGAACGACCCGATGCAGTCCTACACGACGCCACTGCACGATGAGAACAGCCATGGCGCCGACGCCTTTGGAGAGTTCGCCGTCAATTGCGGAATCCGGGTGGAAGTGGAGAAGCCGAAACCGGAGCCGAAGTGGCCGGTCAGCGGCACCGCGTCAGGACAGACCGTTGGCCGGCTCCCTACGGTCGACGAGATCTTGAAGGGCAGGCACAAAGAAAACGGCTGAAACGAGTTCATTAGTCATTGGTGCCCGTCCAGATCCGCCCGCCGGAGATAGATCAGAGAGATCGTCCCGAACGCGGTTGATGTACGGGAGTCCCTCCCAGTTTTCCGGGCGGGGAACGCTGGCATTTGTGGATAACTTGCCGGTGGCCCACACAGCACTGGTACAACGCATAATTGTCGGTTAACTAGTATGAGATTTTGGGAACGGGATTGCGACAGTGTCACTGCGTGTTTGGCTGGCAATGTCGCTGCTGGTTCCCGCATTGGCGGCGTGTACAACCAGCCCGAATTCGCGCAATATCTTCCGGGATTCGCTCTCCAGACTTGAAAACTGGGGTTCTCCCAACAGTTCGTCGCGACAAAACACGGGTGCGATTGGTGCCTCCGGGAGAGGCAGTGCAGCCTTTGCGGGTACCGTGCAGCGTGGAAGCGGCTCTTTTGTGTCGTCTCGGGCGCCGGCGATTTCGCAGGGCCAAACCCGAGCCGGTGAAAACGGCTATACCCTCAATCTGGTCAATGTTCCCGTCAAGGATGTAGCCAAAACCGTGCTTGGCGACACACTTGCCGTCAACTATATCATCGATCCACAAATCAACGGGACGATGACGGTCCAGACCAGTGCGCCGGTGTCGCGGGAAGCGCTGATCGAGATTTTTGAGATGGCGCTGGCGGTCAATGGCATCGCCCTGGTTCGCCAAGGCGACAGCTACCAGATCCTGCGCCGCTCCGATGCGTTGGGTTCTACGCCGGCGGTCAGCGTGCCCAGCGTTTCGCCCTCCGGCCCGGGCGTTAAGGTGCAGGTCATCGAGCTGCAGTTCATCGCTGCTGACGAGATGAACAACATCTTGCAGCCGATCAGCCGCGAAGGATCGATTCTGCTGGTCGATTCCAAACGCAACCTTCTGATCCTGGCCGGTACCAGCAGCGATTTGCAGGCCATGCGAGAGGCCATATCGGTGTTCGACGTGGACTGGATGCGCGGCATGTCGGTGGCACTGCACCCGTTGCATGCGTCGCAGCCGGCGGCCATCGCCGACGAGCTCGACCAGATCTTCGGCAACACTGGCGAGAACGCCGGCAAGGTCATCCGGTTCGTCCCGAACGAGCGGCTGAACGCCATTTTGGTGATCACCTCAAAGCCAAAGTACCTAGCGCGGGCGGAGAACTGGATCGACAAGCTCGACGCCCAGGCACGCTCCAACGAGGATCAACTCTTCGTCTACCACATCCAGAACCGGCCGGCGCAGGAACTCGCCGACGTGTTGAGGGCTGTCCTGGCCCAGGAAAACACCAACGTGGCCGCAGCCGGGGAGGGCGCCGTTGCGCCTCAACTGACCGCAGTGGCAGTATCGACGGACGGAACGATCGCGAGCGATGCGACCGGGGTCTCGGCCGGAACAGCCCGCGCCAGTTCCGTCGTTGCCGATGTCGAAAACAACGCCCTGCTGATTTCGACAACGGCGCGCGAATATGAGCGCATCGAACGCATCCTGCGTCAGCTCGACGTATTGCCGACGCAAGTCCTGCTCGAGGCGGTGATTGCTGAAGTGACGCTCAACGACGAGCTCAATCTCGGCATGCGCTGGTTCATCGAAAGCGGCAAGATGGACTTCGGTTTTACCGATGTTGCATCTGCCTTCTTCGGCGCTACGTTCCCCGGCTTTTCCTGGACCTACGCCACGGAGAACGTTCAGGTCACCCTGAACGCCCTGGCAAGCATCACCGATGTCAACATAATCTCGACACCGACACTGATGGCGCGCAACAACCAAAAGGCCGTGCTGCAGGTTGGAGACGAAGTGCCGATCGTCACGCAGCAGGCGGTCGATGTGGCCAACACCGGCACCATTATCAATTCGGTCGAGATGCGCGACACCGGGATCATCCTAACGGTGACACCACGGGTGAACCGATCCGGCCGGGTGATGCTCGACGTCGAGCAGGAGGTCAGCACTGTCGTCAAAACGACGTCAAGCGGAATCGACTCGCCGACCATCCGGCAACGCAAGATCGATACGCAGGTGACCGTTCATGACGGCGAAACACTGGCGCTTGGCGGGTTGATCCAGGAGGAAAACAGCCTGACCCGCGAACAGGTGCCGCTGCTCGGCAATATCCCGCTGATCGGCAACGCCTTCAAGAACAAGTCTGACAAGATCGTTCGCACCGAGCTGATCATCTTCATCCGTCCGCGCGTGGTCCGCAGCGTTCAGGAAGCGCGCAGCGTCACCCAGGAATTCCGCAACCAGCTGAAGTTCGAAAGCCCCATCACCAAGCGGCGGCAGGGCAAGACGCGCCGCCAGCGCGACATCAACCGGCTGGTGTATTGACCATGGCAAACGCCACCATACTGGGGCTGGCCGGCGTTTTGCTGCTCTCCCTGGCAGTCGCCATTTCGATCGTCGATATGCGCTGGCTACGAATCCCTGACGGCCTCAATGCAGCT
This sequence comes from Rhizobiaceae bacterium, assembly GCA_963921345.3. GTDB lineage: Bacteria > Pseudomonadota > Alphaproteobacteria > Rhizobiales > Rhizobiaceae > Hoeflea_A. Next base: position 953,722 of record CAWUFE020000007.1, read on the forward strand.
CTGGCGGCAGGCGGCCTCGGCTTCCAAATCGCAGCGCAACAGGCGTTTCCGCTTTGGCCGCTGGTCGGTGCGATCGGTCTTGGCCTAGGCTTCTTTGCCGTGCGGCAGTTTTACCTGAGGCAACGCGGTGTCGTCGGTCTCGGTCTCGGCGACGTCAAGATGGCGGGCGCCTCGGCGCTCTGGTTGCACCCGGCCAACCTGCCGGTTTTCGTCTTCCTGTCCAGCGCAACGGCGCTTATTTCGATCCTCGTTCTGGGGCGAAGCGACAGACGCTATCTGGCCACCGGCCGGCTGCCTTTCGGACCGTTCCTCGCTTCCGGCCTCGTCGCCAGCTGGTCTCTGGAGAACTTCGCCGGATTTGGACTTCTGACCCTTTAGAGGCGGTGTCACCATGATGCATTCCAAGATCGATGAACTGAGGAAACGTCCGAGTATCGCGAGCGATGCCGGCTTCACCCTGGTGGAGCTGTTGGTCGTGCTGGCTATCATCGGCCTCGTCAGCGCCTTCGCGGTGCCTCAGGTTCTGCGCTATCTGGACACGGCAAAGGAGGATGCCGCACGGGTCCAGATCCGCAATCTGGAAGCCGCCCTCGAGCTCTATTACATCGACAATCTCAAATATCCGGACGACGAACAGGGCATCGCCGCATTGGCCGTTCAGCCGGTCGGCGAAAGCCGCTGGAACGGTCCCTATCTCAAAGGCGCTGACCGGTTGGAAGACCCGTGGGGCAACGCTTATGTCTACGGCGTCGATGAGGATTCCGGCGAAATCCGTATTTCGTCTCTAGGCCGGGACGGCAAAGTCGGTGGTGATGGCCAGGATGCCGACATCGTCAGCCAGGAGTGAGTGAACCTCACGTCGGCTGGCGGGCCATTGTGAGCCGGGCGAGGCCACCGGCTTCATAGGTTCGGCCATCCGCCTCGCGCGTGATGGTAAAGCGAATGGCGATCGGCAGTTGTCGCTCGCGTTTCCAGCGATTGAGCCATTGTCTGGTAGTCGAGCCCGGCACCGCATCAAGATACTCGAAGCTGATCGTATCGATCCCGCTCAGTAGTGTGACTGTGATCGGAGCCGCCGCCTTGCCGGCGAAGCGGCGCGGTTCGATGGTGACGGCGATTCTGTTTCTCGCTGCCCCTGGCTCGGTTTCGAGGCGAACGGATTTGGTGCGCAGCGACGCCGGGCTGACGCCCATGCGAGCGGCGCTGACATAGCTGACCTCGGAAGAGGTGCCCGTTAGGAAGCTGCGGTTTCCCGCCTGCGTCATGTCGACAGGCAAAGCCAGCGCACTTTCCAGCGACCGTTCGAGATAGCGTGCCGCGGCGTCGAGCTCTTGCTGAACGGTTTGCTCAGCCTGCATCGCCGAAACTTTGCGCAGTTGTCCTAGAAAGGTCGTCGTCATGCCGCCCATGATCGCCAGGATCGTCAGTGCTACCAGGATCTCCGCGAGTGTGAAGCCGTCCTGATCCTGAGGTGGACGTCTATCGCGCCAGACATGCGGAATGCGTGCGATCATCGTCCGCCCCCACTGTCGAAACTGAGATAGGTCGCCGACATTTTCGGCGCGCTGTCACGGGATATGCGCAGTGAGATGCGACGCAGTGTATTTCCTGGCTCAGCGGACAGCGGCTCGACGGAAATGCTCCAGCTGTGGTCCTCGTCCCACTGCCCCTGATCGCTCCCAGCCCGTCGCGGCAACTTATCCGACAGGATGGCCCGGGCGATCTGTCGCATTTCCACTTCGACGCGCGCCCGCTGCGCGTTGTGCACACTGACGGTGACTGTGCGCACGGCGACGGTGAGTGCCAGCGAAAGGATGGCGAAGGCGATGACGGTTTCGACCAGCGTGAAGCCGGCAGCGCCGTCTTCCGACCGATCAGTCCTCTTCATCAGGGAGCACCTTCGTCTGACCGGTAAGCCAGCTGGTTTCCAGACGGGCGATTTCACCGTTGCGGTCTTTGAGCGTAATCTTGGTGCCGGTCGAGCCGCCTTCGCCGTAGAACACGACCGGGACCTTCCCTTCTTCGGCGATAAGTTCCAGCCCGGCGAGAAGGGTTAGCTCCATGCCCTCGGGAAGATCCCTGATCTCGCCTCGCCGATCGTAAACCACGGTGCGGTCTTCCAGGTCGAACAGGATCGTCCGGGCCGAGCCGCTGGTGATGGCATCGTGGTGCGCCAGCCGGGCGAGCTGCTGCAACTGCACGGCAAAATCGGCGGCACTCTCCTTCGGCTGCCGGGCCGAAAAAGCCAGGCCCGCGACCCCGGTCGCCAACGCAATGATGGTCAGGCCGACCAGCAGCTCGACCAGGGTAAAACCCTGTTCGCCGTCGCGGGTCCGCTGCTTTCCACCGGCTCTCATCGCACCGCCAGATCGTTGACGCTGAGCAGCGTGCCCATCACCGAGGTCACCAGCGCGCCGATCATCAGCCCGATGGCGATGGTGATCGCCGGCGTAAGAAATTTGAGCATCCGGTCGACACGCTGCTTCTGTTTCAGGATCAGCGATGCCGCCCCACGTTCGAGCATGGTCGAAAGATTGTTCGATTCCTCACCGATGCGCACATGAGCTATCATTGCGTGACTGAAAAGGCCGGTCCGCTCCAGCGCCTCGTTCAGCCGCGCCCCTGAGGCGACCGCATCCTCGGCCTGCAGGAATTGCGACCGTAACGAGCCTTCCGGAACGGAATCCGCCGCCAACCGCATGGAGTTCTTCATCGGGACGTCGTTGGACAAAAGCAGATGCAGCACGCTGAGATAATTGGCGATCGCATTCTGCTGACGGAAAGCCCCGACAAAGGGCAGGTAGTCGACGCTGCGCTTGAGCCATTGCCGCAGGGGTAGCGAAAGAACTGAAAGTCCGACAAGAAGCAGCAGAAACGCTGCGATCCACAGACCAAAGCTGTCCAGTGCATGGCGCAGGCCGGAGAGCATCGACACGATAATCGGCGTGCCTTCCGCGCTGCCTCGAAAGATCGGTTCGAGGGCTGGCACGAGAAAGAAGGCGAGGATCAGCACCGCGGCGATCAGCATGACGATGAGGAAGGCCGGATAGAGGAGCGCTTCCTGGGTTTCCTGGCGCCGCTTCGCCGCCTGCTCGAACCGGCGAGCAATGGCTGCGGCCACCTTCGGCAAATTACCGCAGTTCTCACCGGCCGAAATCAGCGCGATCACGTCTTCCGGAATGTCGTCCTGCCGGAAGGCTTCGGCGACGGAGCTGCCTTCCTGTAGCCGCTTTGCAGTTTCTGCAAGCCGTCTCGCATCGGCTGGGTTGTCGGTATCGGCCTGCATGGCCGCTATGGCCTGGCTGATGGTGAAGCCCGATTGCAGCAGGATCGAAAGTTCGGAGAAGAACCGGGCATCGTCCGTCCGGGCGTTGAAAAGCCGAATCGACCATCGTTGCTTCTTATCGGCGGTGCGATCGCCGTTTGTCGCCGGACGCAGGTCGAACGGGATCTTGCCGGAGCGCGATAGCGACTGGTAGGCGGCATGCTCGTTGGCGGCGGTGATCGTATCGCTGTCGACACTGCCGTCAGCGCGATAGGCCTTGTAAAGAAAACTCTGCATCACCGGCCCTCATTGTTGAGGACGCGTAGCACTTCCGCACGGTCGGTGACGCCGGATTCGACCAGCCTGCCGGCGTGATCGAGCAGCGTTTCGAAGCCGTCCTGGCGGGCCGCCTTGAGAATCGCGGATTCCGTGGCGCTCTCACCGATGGCCGTGCGAACGGCCGGCGTTACCCGCAGGATCTCGTAGGCGGCAATGCGGCCGGCATATCCGGAGCCGCCGCAAGTCTCGCAAGGCGCCGCTCCGCAGGACGCGCAGGAACGTCGCAGAAGCCGCTGGCCGATGACAGCACGCACCGTGTCGGCGAGCAGATAGTGCTCGATGCCCATGTCGATCAGCCGAGCGAAAGCAGCGGCAGCACTGTTGGTATGCAGCGTAGACAACACAAGGTGGCCGGTGAGCGCTGCTCGAATGGCAATCTGCGCTGTCTCCCGGTCGCGGATCTCGCCGACCAGAATGACGTCCGGGTCCTGCCGCAGCACGGTGCGCAGGGTGCGTGAGAAGTCGAGATCGATGGCCGCGTTCACCTGCACCTGAGTGATGTCGGCCATCTGGTATTCAACCGGATCCTCGACGGTGAAGACCTTCAGCGCCTTGCTGTCAATCTCGCGGATCATCGAATAGAGCGTCGTGGTCTTTCCGCTGCCGGTTGGCCCGGTGACCAGCACGATGCCTTCGCTCAGGCCGGCTAGTTGCCGGATGGTCTCGACATCGTCCGGCGCGTAGCCTAGTGCATCGAGCTGCAGCGGCACGGTGGTGCGGTCGAGGATACGCAGCACGAAAGTTTCGCCATGCACCGACGGCAGCACCGAGACGCGCAGGTCAATCTCCTGGCCGCGAACCGCCATGCGCATGCGTCCGTCCTGTGGCTGGCGTCGCTCGGCGATGTTGAGCTGCGACAGAATCTTGAGCCGCGTGGCCAGGCCCGCATGCAGCTGGCCGGACACCCGCTGGTCGACGGCGAGCACACCGTCGCAGCGCAGCCGGATGGTGACAGCGTCTCGCGACGGCTCGATATGGATGTCGGTGGCGTTGCGGTCGACCGCCCGCTGGATGAGGTCGTTGACCAGTCGGATGATCGGCGCCTCGTTGGCGACGTCCTTCAGCCGGTTGATGTCCTGGATCTCGAGCTCCGCCGAATGATCCACCTCGGCGACCACCTCCGGTGCCGAGCTGTTCTGCAACTTCCACTCCTCCAGCACCTCGGTCAGCCGGCTGCGCGGTGCGCAGGACAGCGTGAGGGGACGGTCGAGGAAATAGCTGATCATGCCGACCGCGTCGCGCGACAGCGGATCGGCAACCGCCAGCAGTACGGTATCGCCGTCGCTTTCGACCGGCGCGACACCGGCGCCGATAAGGAAGTCGATACCGACGCTGCGAATGGTGTCCTCGTCCAGATCGTCGACGCTAGGCTGGCGGTGGTTGAGTTCGAGATAGTCGGCGAAGAGTTCCGACAGCTGCTCCTCGGGCACCAGCCCGAGCTCGATCAGCACCGTATCAATCGGCTGACCGCTGACACTCGAGGCGTTGACCATGCGGGTGTATTCGCTGGCGCCCAGTACCGAGCGCTCCTTCAAAAAGGCGCCGAAATGCTCGATCTGGGGGTTCTGGGCCATCGCTAGACGAAATCCTCCAGGCTCCGCGCGACCGCCTGCCCGAAATGGGCGGAGCAAGTTTCCTGCGCCGAAACACGTTCGTCGGGCACATCGTCATAGCGCCAGGATTCGACCACATGGTTCGCCCCGCGAACGAAAATGCCGTTGAACTGGCCGCGCACCGAGTCCCGGCGGATGTCGACGGAAACGGTCAGCTGGTCGAAGCGCGCGGCAGAACCAGTCTGTAGATCCTGGCTTTGCTCGGCCGCCCGTTTCAGATGGATCGGCAGGTCCGATGCCGACAGCGTGTTCGACGTCGAATGCGCGGTGAACGTGCTGTGCAAGAGACGGTAGGGTACGTCTTGCAGATCTTCGATTTCGTAGAGTTCGGAAACCGATTCGAAAGGCGCCTGTTTCGGGCCGCCGCGGATGACCGGTGCTACCGGTGAGCCGGAGGCCTGCCGATACGACCGGTTGGCGATGATCGCGTCTGCGACGGTGGTGGCGTCCTGCTCGCCCATCGCTGCAACCGCGGCTGTCAGTGCCGGCTTTGGCGCGTGGTTGAGGCTGACGAGTGCCGCATGGCTTTGCAACGCATAGCGAACTTCCAGGCCGCCGGCCGTGCAAGCCCTCGTCGAGGAATTTGCTGGGGCCGTTCCACTGCGTGCCTGCTGGGCAGCGAGCACATTGGCCAGGCCGCGGGCCAGCAGGTCCAGCCGGTCGATCTGCAGAACGGAGGCAGTGTGCATTGCTTGGGTGCGGGCGCGGATGGTGATCGGCGCCAGCACGGCCGAAATCGCGACGAGGATCCACAGCACCGTCACCAGGCTGAAGCCGGCATTTCCAGTCTCCCGATCAGTTGCCATTGCCCGCATCCTGTTCGTCGCGCTCCTCGTAAAGACGCAAAAGAACTTCCTGGCTGCCCTGAGTGAGCCGGACGCTGTTGGCATCGATTTTCGTGACTTTCCAGGCGGCGATTTTGTCGCCTGCGGACACCCAGACATTCTCGCCAGGCCCTTGCGACACCAAAGCGCTCGACTGGTCGTTGCGAAGGCTAACGCCGATTAGGCTAAGATTGGATGGTGGCGGCACGACGGTTTTGGGACGCGGTGCAGCTGCTTGCGCCTTTGGCGCGGGAGTCAGTGCAGCCGGTTTCGGCTTCTGTGGAGCGACGAATTTCCGCCGGCTGCGGCTGAACAGCGGCCGGGTGAGCGTCGCCGAAAAGGCGACTTTGCCAAGGTCGAAATCTTGCGGTGCCTCCGCCGCGTCGGTCTCGTCGGCGGCGTTCATCCGCCCGGGTTCCGGCCAGATGGCGGAGATCTCTACCGGGCTCGTCATCAGCAATTGGCCGGCGACGGCAAAGACGGAAGCCGCGGCAACCAGCGCTAGCGCAAGCGAGGCGATCTTCATTTCGCCTCCCTGCTGCCGGCGATATCTGGCCGTAGCGCGCCATAGACGCGCAGCTGCGCCACCAGCACCGGTTCGGCGATCGGCTTGCGATTGCTCAACCCGTCGGGAGAGCGCACAGTTAGATGGGTGACGAACAGCATCGGTTGTGCCATTTCCAGCGCCATCAGCGTGCGGTGCATGCTGGCGACGGTTCCCGAGACATTGGCCTGCAACCCGGCATAGGTGACGTCGTTTCGGACGAAATCCGGCGCCTTGCCGACCGACATTACGCCCAACCCCTGCGCCGCGGCGATTGACTGGAACTGCTGCTGCATGGCGGCGCGGATCACCGGTTCGCTGTCGCCGGTCAGGAATCCGCCACCGCGCTCTTTGTTCGCAGGGGAGGCCTGCATTGCGAGCGGCAGTTGCTCGCTTACCGCCTCCAGTCGCCCCAGCAGCCGCCGCTTCTCCTGGACGGCAGCGTGCGATTGCATCAACTGAGTACCTGCCGCAAAAACCATCAGCCAAAGCGACCCGATAATCGCTGCGAGGATCCCGATGACGATCGATCGGCGTACCGCAAGAGAGCTGTTGAGGATACGGATCATGTGTTCGGCTCTTGCGGCTTCAGGCGCATGCGCAGAGAAAACCGTTCGACGTCCTGACCCGGAACCTTCATCACCGCCGACTGGAACTCCGGCGCCTCGAAGGCTGCATCCTTTTCGAGGAGTGGAATGAGCTTCGCCGCCGAGGCCGAAAGCCCGGTCAGCGTAACCGCCCCTTCCTCCAGTACAAGGTCGCTCAGCCACGTGTCATCGGGCAGCACCCGCGACAGCTGCTCCCAGGCATAGACGGTCGACCCGGTGAGCGTCTTTTCGCTCTTCAGCGACGACATTTGCTGCATGCGGCGGCGGTGCGCCTCGAACGCGTGTCTGGCTTCGCCGGCCGATTTCCGCGCTTCGGCGATCTGCGCGTCCAGCGCGCGCTCAGCGCTTTGAAGGCGGTCGTCGGCCAGCCCGTAGAGGCCGGCCGCGCTGCCGATCATGACCATTGCCAGTGCTGCCGCCAGTCCCAACCTGATCCGGTCAACCAAGCGCTTCGGGTTGAGCGGCCTCAGGCCAAGCCGATCGGCCCGATATACCCGGCCGGGCGTATGAAACTCCAGCGCAGATATTATTCTGCCACGCCGGCAGACCGCTTGGACGACCGGATCGAGCTCGGACGATTTGACCAGGCAGTAGGCCGAATCGCTGACCGTCTCGTCGCGTGCCGATAGCAGGATATGGACGTCCGCCGGCGAAAACGGCGTGTTGGCGGCGAGATCGGTCCGCGCCATGGCCATGGCCCGGCTTCGCGGCAGCCGCAACGGCGCCAGTGTGCGCGCAACGAAGTGGCCTGTGGCAACGCGGATGCGGCACTTAAGAGGTTGTTTGCCAGACAGCCGATCAAGCACATCCGCCAGTTGGGACGCCGATTCGGCGATTTCAGGATCGCCCGAGCCCTGAGCTTGGACCTTCGCCGGAAAAAGTCGCCCCTTGGTGCCCAGATCGACGCAAACAAACCGTCCGGCCGCCCGGCGGAGCGGCAATCGCCGCAGCAGTGATCCGGTTTCTTCAAGAAACCAATCCCAGAGATCCTGAACCGGCAGACTGACCGACGTCATCAACGTGAAAGTCCAAAAAAATAGGCGAACGCCGAGGGCTGAAACCACGTGGCTTTTTGGTGCCGATCTCCGTCTTGCGAGCCAGCACTAAGTCGTTGATGGCATAGTATCCCTTGCCGGATTGTGTCGAGTGCGATTTCTCTAACACAGCGTGTACAATCCACAGAAAAGAAAACGCTGTACACAACTTTGAGTAAATTCGTGTTGCGAATCGCAAACGCCACCAATAATCGTTATGCGCGAACTGCTGAAGGGGCTGAGAGTAGGGACATCTCTTCTGTGGGTTGTTTTCGGTAGATCGTATCTGGATAACAGATCTAAAAAACAGATACTTAGCTCCGCTCTAACCTCGTTTGGGTCTGTGCGGTGTATTGGGACGTTTGCACTGAGGGTTGTAGGGCGATGAGGACTAATTCGCTGAGGCGCGGTTGTGCCGCGGTTTACCGTTCTTTGGGGTCGAATTTCGGGTCGGGCCACTGGAAGTTGCCTGCGGTCGCCTTGCTTGCGGCTTCGATTGCGCTCCCACAAACCGCGGTTCTGGCGTCTGATACCATCCAGCAGGACGCTCCCAGCGCAACGGTTGGCAACTTTCCCGAGGCTTCTGGCCGCGGTAGTGTCGACTACACCTATCCGCTGGATCTGCCGAAGTTCCGTGGAATCGAACCGAAGATCGTACTGCGTTACAACTCGGCAAGAAAGACCCGCCGTTCAGGCCGCTACCAGGGCTGGCTAGGCTACGGCTGGGGCCTCGACGGCTTCACTGTCGTCGAACGCGCTACGGAAGGCCGCGGTACGCCGAAATACGATAGCTCCGACATCTATCTGCTGAACGGCAACGAGTTGATCGAATGCGCCTCCGGTACGGTTAGCCCCTCCTGCGACCATGGCGGCACCCACACGAGGCAACACGAAAACTACAACCGGTTCTTCTATCACAACGCGCCGGGAGCGGCCTGGCACAATAGCTGGGACGTCACCGGCCGCGACGGCACGAAGATTCACCTGAAGGCCACCGACTACTTCAATCCTACCAGCACGACAGGCATCAACTCCTCGCAGTTTTATCGCTGGATGGTCCAGTGGGTGAACGACACGGACGGCAACTACGTTTCCTACGACTATCAGTGCGACGAGGCACCGGCCTGCTATCCCGATACGATCAGCTACAACGGCGTTGTCGTCAAATTCTATCTGGAGACCCGCCCCGACCTGATCATGATGGCCAACGGCGAGTCGCTGACACGCTACGAAAAGCGCATCAAGACGATCGAGACCAAGGTCGGCGGCGCCATGCACTCGGCCGTCACGCTGCAATATGACGAGGATCCCTATTCCGGTTCGTCGCGGCTGACCGGCATTCTGCGTTATGGCACCGACGCAGTGGTTTCGGCCAACGGCACGGTCACATCCGGCACTTCTCGGCCGCTGGTTTCCTTCGACTATTATGACGTCAATCCGACGCACACACAGGTCAGCAAGGCGATCCCGATGGAGAAGCCGGAGACTGATCCGGTTCAATGTCACGGGGGCGACGAAGATTGCAATGGCGGCAATCCCCAACCCGAATACGGTTTCCGCATCGGAACCTCCGTCACGGCGGTCGACTTCGACCGGGACGGATTCGACGAACTCTATCGGACGCGACACTACCAAAAGCTGGAATCGATCGACGAGGCGGATTCCACTTTCGATCGGTTTACCGTCCACGTCTCGAGCAACGTGGTCGCCTTCGATGCCACCGGTGATATCCAGCAACCTGTTTCGATCAGCTCTCTGAACCACAGAGCCGAGGTCCTTGGAAACAGCGCGACAGCAGGTCAGTACCCGGAAGCACTGAACAGCTTCAGGGGGCAACCTGTCTCCCTGCTCAATCCGCAGACGATTGAAATCTTCGGCGGTGCTGCTGCTTCGAACACCGACAACATGAACCCCGGCGAGGGGACGGTCGAGACCTACAGCCGCGCGGCAGGCCTGCAAAGCTGGTGCCGCGGCCAGCCGGACGGCAGTTATGGCCAGATCTGTGCCACGGGCGACGTCTACAGCAGTATTTCGAACGCCTTTTTGGCCAGCGGCGGCGTTTTCACCGACCGCGATGGCGACATGGTCAGTGTCCGCGAAACCACAAACGGCAATTGGCGTGACGTCCACGGCGTCGCCGATTTCCGCGGCGATGGACGCCGGATTCCCTACAAGATCGGCGAGACCCATCTGGAAGTGGATGGCAGCTCCAGCTTTTCGGTAGCGCATGCCGGCGACCGCGACCGACAGCAGAACGGCGTCTACACGGCGACTCGCGGTAGCGGGCGCGTGGTCATTGACGTGAACGGCGACGGCGCTGCCGATTTCGTGGAAATGGACATGGCCACGAACGAAATCGCTTACAGCCGGGAGCTTCGTATCTATCTAAACACCGGCAGCGGTTTCGTGCGCATCGACGGCGGCAATGTGCTGCTGCCGGCGAGTCCACAGTCGAACAACTACGCCTACATGCCGAGTTTCGTGGATTTGAACGCGGACGGGCTCGCCGATACCGTTGCGGGACAGGTGGCCGGCGCCATACTGGGAACCCCGTCACCGGGTACCGCAGTCGAGCGAAAAGCAGCATTTCTCCGGCTTCGGACATCCATCAACAATTTCGAGGTGGTCAAAAAGTCAAACTACTCCCTCAGCAACGGGTATCCCGAGGAACCTTTGGCCTATGGCGATTTTAACGGAGACGGTATTACCGACGGTATTTTCAACGTCGACGGCGAATCGGCCACTTCGACGGTCTGGTTCTCCGACTATCCGGACGGTACGCCGGGTCTGCTGAAACAGGTAACGACGGAGCTCGGCAGCACTGTTGCCATGAAATACACGCCGTCATCGCGCTTCACCAACACCTTCATGCCATTCGTGATGGCGGTTGTGACGTCGATTTCTCGCGACACCGGCCGCGGTCAGTCGGACGAAACGACTTATGCCTATGAGGGCGGCGATTACGACACCGGCCTGCGGCGGTTCCTCGGCTTCGCGAAGATCACCGAAACCAAGCCGAAAGCCCATGGCGAGGCCAGCAATCCGACCGTCGAGCGGCAATACCGCATGGATATCGCCAGCTACGGCAGGCCGAGCGTCACCATCCACAAAGACGGCAGCGGCGCTGAACGCCGGAAAGTGACCAACACCTATACAGTCAACACCACGAACAAGCCCTTTACGGCCCTGAAGTCAGCGGCCGAGACCAAGCTGACGGAAACGTCGCTGAGCGGTGGCTCGACCTCGCTCACCACCCGGACGGAATATATCTACGACGCCTACGGCAACGTTACGGAACAGCGCGACCTCGGCCGCACGGACATCACTGGCGACGAATTCACCACCTATCGCGGCTATGTCGCCAACGAGACCAAGCACATCGTGGCGCTTCCGGCGACCCTGTCGGTGCATGAGGGTGGCATGGGCACGTCGGGCACGATGCTGTCGCAGGAGCGCTATTACTATGACGGCTTGGCGCACCGCATCGCCCCCGACAAGGGGCATGTGACCACCCATCTCGTGCTGCAGACGCCCGTGGATGACGGCTACGTCACACCCACCTACAGCAATGAGCTGTCGGACGAGGACTTTGTCACCTCGCTTTATCTCATCCTGCTGGAGCGCCAGCCGGACCAGGGCGGCTACAGCTACTGGCTGTCGCTGTTGCAGGGCGGCCATATCACCCGGGACGGTCTCTTCGATGCCTTCATCAACTCTGCTGAAGGTCAGGCGGTCATCGCCAACCATCAGGCCGGTGGTGATCCGAACCTCTCCGACGAGGCGTTCCTGAACCTGCTCTACGAAGAAATCCTCGGCCGACCGGCTGACCCCGGCGGAATCGCCTTCTGGCTGTCGCGCATGCAGGATCCGGTCGACCCGGCGACCCGTTCGGAGGTGCTGGAATCCTTCCTGCTGTCGAACGAGGACTTCGTCACCTTTCTCTATGTGGAGCTTCTGCAGCGCGATCCGGATGCCGGCGGCTACAGCTTCTGGCTGGCGGCCCTGGCCAACGGCATGACGCGCGACGAGGCGTTCGACGCCTTCGTTAACTCGCAGGAATATCTGGCGCTTTTGGAGGCGCAGTCCCAGGCGGCATTGCAGGCTGCCGCGATCATCACCACCCGCAGTTTCGACAGCTACGGCAACCTGATTGCCGAGGTGGACGGGGAGGGCAACCGCACAGAGTGGGACTACGATTCCACCTATCACCTGTATCCGGTGACGACCCGCAATCCACTCTATCTCGCCGGCGATACCCGCCATGTGACGACAGCCACCTACAATGCGGTCTGCGGCACGGCGGCTTCACGGACCGGCCTTGACGGTGTGACGCACACCTTCAGCCAGGACGAGTTCTGCCGTCCCTCCGGCAAGACGAACACCCAAAACGGCTCCAAGCAGACGGTCGCCTTTTTCAACGAAGGCAACCCGGCAACACAGTTCATCCGGACGGCCAAGAAGCTTCAGAACGGCACAGTCTGGGGGCGTAAGGACAGTTACTTCGACAGCCGCGGCGTGTGGCGAAACGCAACCTGCGCGGCAGATTGCACGGCTACCGATATCGTCGACATGGCGACCGATGCCCGAGGCAACATCTATCAGCGGTCGCACCCTTATCGCTCGGGCTCGGCACAAACCTATTCCACCATCCATTCCTTCGACTGGGCCGACCGGCCGGTGCTGACGCAGCTTCCGGATGGCGATTCACGCGCGATGTCCTACCTGTTGGCACCCACCGTTGCCGCCGGCAACACGGCCGGCAACGTGCCGCTGACGGCGGTGCGGGTGAATGACGAACTGAACCGCGATGCGGTGGCGGTGACCAGCACGCGTGGCAAGCTGATCTATACGGACAAGGAGACGGCCGGGGTCGAGGAGTGGCATTCCTATGACGGTGTCGGACGTCTGGTCGGCGTAAAGGACAATATCGGCGCCGTCTGGACCTACACCTATGACCTTGCCGGCAACCGCCTGTCCGTCAGCGATCCTGATCTCGGCGACTGGGCCTATACCTATGACGGCGCCGGGCGCCTGTCGACGCAGACCGATGCCAACGCTACCACTGTCATGACCACCTATGACGGTCTCGACCGGGTGAAGAAGCGCGAGATCACCGCGCCTGTGGTGGTCGACCCGGTATTGGCCGACAACACCTATGACGAGGCACGCAGCGGCTACTTCAACATTGGTCGGCTGACGACGACATCGAACAGCCAAGTGACGAAGACGTTGGACTATCATGCCTCCGGCAATGTGGCGAAGGCGGTGTCGAACATTGGCGCGGTCAGCCATACGACGGAAACCGGCGAAGATTCGCGCCAGCTGCCGACTTGGAAGCTCTATGACCCGCATCTTGTTGCGGTAGGTTCAGTGAGCCAGCCTTGGACCTATGGCGACGACGGCCGGCTCGAAACCATCCCGTCGGTGATCACCAGCATCACTTACGAGCCCGACGGCCAGGCGAAGCAGGTCGTTTACGCCAACGGCGTAACGACGGACTTCACCTACGATGTGCACCGCCGCTGGCTGGACCGCATCGTTACAAAGAAGGCTGACAACACGGTTCTCATCGACAATAACTACACAAGAGACAAGCTCGGCCGTATCACGGCGATCAGCGGGCTGACGACATCGGATAGTTGGAACTACGCCTACAGCGATCGCGACGAGCTGGTGACGGCGACCAATCTCGGCGACGGCAGCCTGTCAGAGACGTTCTCCTACGACATTGGCGGCAATCTGCTGACGCGCACGCGCCTGACCGGCAGCTTCGCCTACCCGGCAGGCAGTGCGGCCCGTCCGCACGCGCCACTGAGCCTCAATGGCACCAACTTTGCATACGACGCTAACGGTAACATGACGAGCGACGGCACCCGAACGCTCGAATGGGACAAAGCCAATCGCCTGAGTGAGGTAACCAATGGTGCCGGCGCGAAAGTCCTGTTTGCCTACGGGCCGGATAATGCTCGCATCTGGAAGATTGGTGCCGGCGCGGACATTCACTATCCAGATGCCGATGCTGAGATCGACACCTCAGGCGAGCCGGACACATCGGGTGTCTACGCGTTGAACGACTATACCCGCTACCCGCACATGGACGTCAAGTTCGTGGGCACCAGCCCGATGTTCATCCATCGTGATCACCTGAGTTCGACCCGCATCGTAACTGACCAGTCAGGCAATGTGGTCGAGAGCACGGCATATGCGTCGTACGGCGAGCCGACAAACGCGGCGATGACAACCCAAAAGGGCTATATCAACGAACGGCACGATCCGGAGACAGGACTGATGTACCTGAATGCACGGTACATGGATCCAGCATTCGGGCGGTTCATATCGCCCGATGATTGGGATCCAATCCTGAACGGGGTCGGACCGAACCGCTATGCCTATGCCTCAAACGATCCGGTGAACCGTGCTGATCCGAATGGTCACTTTGATTTGACGCAGGGTGCGTGGTTCCCATGGAACGCTGATTTCAATCTTGACGGCAAAGTTACAGATGATGAGGTCCAGGCCCATCAAGAGGCTCTTCAAGCCTTTTCAGAGACGTTGGCGACTGTCGCCAACGAAGTAGTGGGGCCGGACGTCAACGCGGCGAAGGAGTTTTATTACGACCCCAGCATCCCAGGCGCGATCATGGTTGCTGTCAGTATCGCGCCTGGATTAAAGCAGGCAAAAAAAGTTGGTGATGCCGGCAACTATGTATATCGTGCACTTCGGAAGGGAGAGGATCCAACGAAGGGTCTTTTCGCACGAAACCCAACTGCGAACACGACACCTGCATCTCATATTAATGGTAAGAAGGATAGCCAATGGATATCCACCACCAAAGATCCAAATGTGGCAATGAAGAAATATAATAAAGAAGGGAATGGAGTTGTTCGGGTTGACCTCAATAAGGTAGAAACAGAAGTGTTAGACGTATCCGATGGTGTGCCGAATGGATGGGATAAGGTTGACAATTTCGCTCGACAAGATCAGGAAGTCTTAATAGAGAAAGAAATACAAGCAAATGCAATTACTATTGTTGTGGATCCGAAATGAATAAATATACAGGCCTAGAGGCGCTGAACCAGAATCTGGACAAGGAGTGGCTTGAGGGCGGTTTTTTATACAAGCTTCGCAATCTTGAGTTTGATGTTTCTGGTTATATGCGTTTTGAAGGCTTGCTGCACACAGCTAAGCAGGTGGATAATCAAACAAGCGATGCAATTAATAGAAGATTTGTTAGATTGCTCTGGTTTGTGCCACAGTTTGTCGAATGGCAAATTGAAAGGTTGATCGATGCTGGGGCTGATCCGGATGTTGTTAAGGGTGCGGCTAACAATATCCGTGAGCTTGTGGGGCAAATACTGGGAGAACCATAGCCTTCACAACCATTTTGTTCGGTGAGCATTGCGTATCGACGAATTTACGCTGCGCAAGCGCTATATAGGTGCGCCGAGAGGGTAATCACCTGACACATCCGCTTCGAGCGGCTTGATCAGGCGACTTGTTTCTAGATGGTCTCTTTCCCTTTCTGCTCTCCTTTTCTGATGTGCGGATTTTGCTAGCCCATCGACGAATGCCCGAGAAGGTGGTCCTGCCGTTCATGTTGCGGCCATGAAGTGACGCTTGGGCAACAGTGCCTTTGCAGAACAGCCACACGCGGTATATTCTCAACTGATCGGTTCAATTTGAGCCAATGAAATCAATCAGGGAAAACCACGATGCGCTCGTTGGATGGTCGGCTCGCCAAACTGGAGAATACGATCGGGGGGCGGGAAAAACCAAGTGAAGCTCGGTATCTAATTGTCCTGCACAGTTGTGCGGACAACGAAGCAAACAATGCCGAGGTCAGGCGGCATGGGTTCGATCCCGCGGACCCAAGTGTCCTGGTTACCGCAGTCTGCGTCACCTTAGTCAGTCCCTGTGGCGCAACTGAGCCGTACTATCCGGAACCGAAGTTCGTGTCTGCGACTGACCTTCTTAACAAGAGGCCCGTCGAATGCCGAGTGTAGGCGGAGCGAGGCCAGGCGCAGGGCGCCCAAAAGGCAGCCTCAGCAAGAAGCACGTCGAGGTCCTGGCTACCGCGGTATCGGAAGGCATCACGCCTGTTGAGTATATGCTCAATGTCATGCGTGATGAGACCGTGGATGAAAAGCAGCGTGCCTGGGCAGCGGAAAAAGCCGCGCCCTTTGTACATCCGCGGCCGGCGCCTTTGGCCCGATCGATTGAGATCGAGCTTCCTGATACGTCCACTGTCGAGGGGATAGCCGGCGCTCTCAACCGCATCACTCAGGCTGTCGCATGCGGGGAGATCACGACGACCGAAGCTCAAGGCCTGGTGTCAATCGTTGAGGCTCAGCGGAAGGTGATCGAAACTGGTAAGATGATGGAGCGTATATCGGCTCTAGAAAAGGCGATTTCGGCAGGTGCAGTCCAGCAGGGCAGGTAGAATTTCCCTCAGACGGTTCGTGTTTCCCAGAGACCGGTGAACCCGGAAGGGCAGACCTGCGAGCGGATATAGACAACGCAACGTTGATGGCGCGCAAGACCGCGCCTCATTTGGCCGGAAGGCCGGAGCAGCCTAAACAGCGTCATCGATGAAACCGGCTTCAACCCTGCCTGATGCCCGCACCCGAATATCTGTCACATTGTCGGCGCCGGAGATAACCTGCCGCAAACGGTCGCTCCAGAGATCCAGCGCCCGCCGCTTTTCGTCCAGGTAGTCGTACACGACATAGTCGCCTGTGACGGCCGCACCACCGCCGGTGTCGGTCTGGTGAGCGAGCACTCGTGAAATGGTGAAGTGCGGCACACCTGCCTTTCCAAGTTCTGTTGACCCGGTTCGCCGTAGATCGTGCGGGGTTGCAGAAGGAATACCGAGCTGTGCCACGATGCGATTCATGGCCTTGGACATCGCCCATCGGGACATGGGGGCAGGGGCATCGGTAGAGGAGCGCCCTGACTGGAAAACCCATTCCCCGCCTCCGATTACCTCTTGCGCCGCCTCCAGTACCTCAAGCGCCATTTCGTTGAGCGGCACCACATGTGTACGGCGACCCTTCATCCGTTCGGCCGGTATCAGCCACGTCTTGCTGTCGAAATCGAATTCCGACCACCGGGCGCCGATGACTTCACCGCTTCGTCGCATGGTCGCGATCACGAGCATGATGGCCAGCCCCATTTCGAGAGAAAGGGTCAGGTCGTTTACTCGGGCAGGCCGCTCACATGCCAACCAAACGGAGCGCAGTTCGTCGGCATCGAGCACACGCTCACGGGGCCGCTGCTTCACCGCTGTGATGTTGGTGGCCGGGTTGTATTCCAGAAGCTCCTCGAGGACAGCATAGTTCAACATCTGCCGCATGATGTTTCGGCAGTGCCGACCGATGGCAGGGGTATTTCGAGATACCCGTTTGATGAACGACCGAACGTCGGCGCGGCGGATGTCGTCAATGGATGAGGATCCAAACTCCGGCTTGATGTGGTTCTTGTAGATGGCCCGCTCATCGGCGATCGTTCGCGGGCTCTTCGGCCGAACGTTGTCGCCATCCTTGTGGTGGCCAAGGGCGGCGTCGTTCCAGTAGGCATCCGCGAGCCCGTCCAGCGTTCGCAGCCGTTTGGCCGCCGCATCGGCCTTTGTTCTCCTTTCTGTCGCAACCACGTCTGTGCCGGCCGATATGGTACCCTTGATCGTTCGCGCCCGCTCACGAGCCGCCTTGAGCGATACGGCAGGGTAGGGGCCAATCGCCTTGCGGCGCTGTTCGCCAGCATTGTTCCTGTATCGTATTGACCACGACCGTTTGCCGGTCTTGGTGACTCGGAAGATAAGGCCGGGCTCACTGCCCGGGCCGGTGTCGCGCAGTTCAAGCCGGTTCTGGCCCAGACCGGGCGAGGAGTTCTTGAGGACATCGGTGGTCAATTTCATCGTGATTGCTTCCCGACCTACTGACTTCGAGAGGGTATCCACATGCTTTTGGGGGCACACCGGGGGCACACGAAACGTCACCCGTATTGCATGTTCTCGCACCCTACCGCACAACAGCGGCGAATTACAGTCGCGATAAATAGAAGAAAAACAGCCGGTTATGCATCTACCGCATTTTCACGCATTTTGGAGCCCCCTGATTTGTAATCAGTAGGTCGGGAGTTCAAGTCTCTCCGGGGGCACCAATCAAGCCTTTGAAATCAAAGCCTGTATTGAATGCTGGCGTTCCAAACGGTTTGTGGGTCTTCGTCGAAGACGGGGGCATCCGTATATGATCAGCAGTATGTGGGTCATTTCTGTATCAGATTTCTGCTTCTTTGGCCTTCACGCGCAGAGAGCTCGAACGCGCTTTCTGTAGTTTTCAAAGTTGCGGAACCCGAAAGCGCGGCGTTGGATGAGCTTCATTTTTCGATGATAGCCTTCAGTGATGCCGTTTGATCGTGAGAAGCGCCACATGCGTGCGATCTCTTGCTGCCAGCTTTGCAATGTCTTTGCGAGCTTTTGACAATCCCTGAAGCCGCTCTGCCGGAGCTGGTCGATGGCCTCCAACAGTCTGCGCACCAATGTCCTGCACTGTCTTTTGGATTGGTTCTTGGCGGTCAACACGTCCATCAGATCTTCCTTGAAACGTGCCCTGGCGTTACGCTGCCACGGCAGCGCAACCAGAAACGCGCGCGCCAAGCCAGAGCGCCCTCACTGGACGGTTACCTTCATGCTGGTCAGCGAGTCCTTGAGTATGCCGCAGACATCCTGGGAGTTGCATTTGACAAAAAGTAAGACTTGGGTGCCAATGCCATCGTCGCAGCCTTTGATCCAAACCGATTTGCCTGAAGAGCCCATGATCCGACGACGCGAATTTCTGATCACCGGCAGCGCAGCCGTCGCGGCCTGTGGCCTGTTCGCGTCGCCTGCGCAAGCCGCCAGAGGCAGCATCGTCACAAGGCAGGCGCTTGGCGCGCTCAATGCATACCGAAGTTCCAAACGGCGCGGCGCGCTCACCGCTGACGCGGCGCTCGGGCGGGCGGCGCTGGATCATTCAAAGTCCATGGCAAAGTCCGGTCGGCTCAACCACAACCGGTTCCGCGCGCGCATGCGCAGTCACGGCATTGCCGGCAGCGCAGCCGAGAACGTTGCCATGGGCCAGCCCAACCTGGCATCCGTCATAGCATCGTGGCAGAAGTCGCGCGGTCACCGACGCAACATGCTCGGCAATTTCAGTCGGGTCGGCGTCGCCGTCGCCCGCGATTCCGCCTCCGGCAATCGCCCCTACTGGACCATGATCCTGGCCAGGTGATCTGACAAAGAACGGTTTGCCCATGACTGTGATCGCCCATATTCTGGTTACATTCCTTCGGGAACCCGGACCCGTCTAAGTGACACCGCACAACGGCAAGCTTGACGGGTCTCATTCGTTCTAGGAGCGTATCGAGCGCCGGCTGGAACTGAACGATCAGGGGTGAGCGAGCATGACTGACGAGAGGCAGGATGATGATCCAACCCGGTCAGCGCTCAACCCGATTCTACAGTTTCGCAGGAACGGTTTAGATCCACCCATAGTTCTTAAAGCCAATTACCGCTTGGCTTTAGGAGGCGGCGCTCTTTGGCTGCTTGCATGTGTGTTCGCCATTGCGATGGCCGACGAGATTATCGTTCAGGGCGCGGGGATCCTTGGGATTGCCTTCCTTGTCTTGGTTTCACCGTATTTTTTGCCAGCGCTTTTTCGGCGTGGGAGCCTGATTTTTTCGAACGAAGGAGTCTACCACGGATATTACAACTTGCGATTTGAGTGGTGCGATGTCGGCCCTGCCTGGATATCGACGCACAGCGTGCGGGGCACACCGGTTAGCGTAGTCGTGTTCCTGGTCCGCAGGGCGTCATTTTACCGAACGCAAGTTCGTTGGTTCAAAAGACCGCTGTTCGCGCGGCAGAGTGCCAAATCCAAATCGTTTTATCGCGCTAACGTGGCCAATCCCTCCAATTTGCTGGAGGAAATACGAAAAAGAACAGCGGCGGATCCAGATGCTTTGGTCCTTACCATCCCTAAAGTCATCCGGGCCGGCCTGTCCGATGTGGGTGCTGTCGAGATCATCAACAGCGTCCTACTGCAGCGCGCCAAAGCTAGCGATGTCGAGCGAAATGACGACCAGTCCATATCGGCAGGTCCGTCACCACCGGCCGAAAATTGAAACCGTTTCCACAATGCCACCTGAGCGTAAAACCGACCCGGCGACGAGCTTGACGACATGGTGCAAACACCCTCCGTGTCACTCCCGACGGTTGAAAGTCCTAAATCGTGCCCCCACGTCGAAATGGACTTCAACAGAACCGGAGACACCACCCACGATGACACTTGTTGCTTTCCCTTTGGCTAACCGGACGGGCATTATCGATGACGCCGCCTATGGGTACATTGCAGGGCGGCGAAGCAACCAAGGCGTGGCGTGCCTGAAACAGGCACTGAACCGCGAAGCCGAAATCATGCTTGAACAGGGCTTCGAGCCAGCGGTCGTCACGAGTGAGCTCGAGAACTTCTACACGGCCATCTGCTACGCTGCGGCGTATGCAGGCCATCCGATACCGAAAGACGTTCGCTTGCTGGTTCGGTGCCTGGATATCTACGTGTTCCAGCCGGCTGAAAACAAGACAGGTTAAATCGTCGTCTGGCTATATATCAACCGGTATGATGTGTAGGGCACTGTCCATAAGCTCTGCTTATCTGGATGAACGACGCCGCCATCCCGTTGCCGACAAGGAACTGCTGATGGGAATCCGGAAATCGAACCAGAACAGGAAATGTCTCTCCTAAGATCTTGGAATTTATCGGTTTTTTACAGCGGAACGTAACAAAAGATCAGCCGACAGCAGGAATGATTGCCTTTTGTTCATGAACCTGCCATGTAGTGCTGAGTTGGGGCCGCGTACACGATCTTGGGGGCGATGAGCGACCAGTCCAGCCATGCCTTGAACCTGGATGCCGTTGAGCAGGTTCTGATCGTCGCCGTGCCATGTATCGGCGATACGCTGCTTGCCACGCCGATCGCATCGTCGCTGCTTGCCCGAAAGCCCGGTCTGCAGATCGATTTTCTGGTGCATGAGGGCCGCGGCGGCTTCCTGGCCGATTGTCCGGGTATCCGCAACATCGTCGAATACGAAAACCGGTCGACCGTCGGCAGCTACGCTCGCATGTATCGCAGCCTGCTTCGCCGCTACGACCTTGCGATTTCGACCTCGTCCAGCGACCGATCGCTGCAGGCGGCAATCTGCGCCGCCGGTCGCCGCTACAGCCTGGTGCCGCCATATAGCTGGACGAGTGCCTGGAAACATTGGGCGGTGAAGGGCCCCGTCGTGCGCGACGACTCGCTTCCGGTCACAGAACTCAACTTGCGCCTTGTCGACCAGATGGGCCTGCCGCGCGTCGGCGACTTCCTTTTGCCGGAGTTCGATCCAGCCGGTTCACCAGCGGAGCAGGCCGTGCTGGACGCCCGACAGCGTCCTTACGCCGTCATTCACGGCATGGCGCGGCAGACCTTCAAGGAATGGACACTGGACTCCTGGGAGGAGGTGACCACGCACCTCCAACGGCGGGGGTTGCATGTCTATCTGACCGGCGGTCCGGCCGAAGTCGATGCCCGCTTTGCGGCGGAGCTTTGCGCCCGTTTCGACGACGGTGTGACCAGTCTTGCCGGCCGCCTGGGTTTCGGTGCACTGACGCAGCTTCTCGGGGAGAGTGAGGTCTATCTCGGCGTGGACACCGTCACCTCGCATGTTGCCGCCGCCACGGGTGTTCCGGTGATCGTGCTCTTCGGACCGACCAATCACGCAAAATGGGGCCCGGTCGCCAAGGCCGGTGGATCCGACCGGATCTTCGACCAACCGGGCGGGGTGCGGACGATCGGCAACGTGACATTGTGCAAGGCCGAGTGCCGATGCTCTGGAAATGGTGCTTCCTGCAGCGAGAAGCCCGGCGGGTATTCTCCGTGCCTGCAAAAAATGAGCCCATCGATCGTGATCGAGGCGATCGACGCCGCAACACAGTAATTGGCAAGCCCCGAAACCTGTCGGGCTCGGCTTTGCTCACAGGGAAACCCCGTTGTTCGCCGGCGCCCGGTCAGGCGCTTTCATCGACGTCGCTGTGGGGTTCGTAGACGATCGGCTCGCCGGTGAAATCCGCCGGCGGCGGCGTGTTGAGAAAAGTCCCGGGATCGTTGGCGCCGGTGCAGATGCCCTGTTCAAAATGAAACATGCGGGGCAGGGGGTCGTACTTGTTCTTGACCGCAAGCAGGCGGTCGTAATTGTCGCCGAAATACCGTCTGTTCGTGTCCGTCAGCGAGCGGCGCGGATAATTCTGGTAGACCCGGCCGTTGGAAAACGGGGCCATCAGGTCCATGAAACCGTCGAGCCAACTCATCGCCTCGGCGGCGTCGGCATCGTCCGTCCAGAACGTATCGACGTAAAAATCGATATCGGCATCGCGGTGGACATAGGCGCAGGCGTCGGGTGCTTTCTCGGCGATGGCGCCGCCCAGCGGTTCGAAACAGGCCATGTTGACGGTCCCGGGCGGAGCCGCCGCGAAATAGTCGAACACGCGTTCCCAGTCCGCTTCCCGCAACGGTTTGTCGATGAAGCAGGCCTGCTTGTCTTCCCGGACCTTGCCCCATTCCAGGTCGATGACGTCGGCCACGTCGATGGCGTTCAGCGCAAACAGGTAGGGCTGAACCGTGTCCGCATCCACGACCGGATCGCCGATGTCCATGAGCGGACCGAGCTCGGCGCGGCCGTCTTCTGCGCTGCCGAGATAGATCCCGCGAATCGACAGCATCGCATCGTCGCCCATGTCGACACGGTTTGAGATGAAGCCCATGAAGCCCAGTTTCGATGGACCGCTGGTGCGGATGTAGCGCGACTGGATTTTCGTCAACACGCGGGGCGCGGCCTGACGCGACCAGGCGAGGCCGAACGCCCAGACCTTCCAGACCGGATAGACGCGGTAGGTGACGTCGATGAGGATACCGAAATTGTTGCCGGTGCCGCCGCGCACCGCCCAGAAGAGGTCGGCGTTTTGATCGGCCGTAGCTTTGACGGTGCGCCCGTCCTTGAGCATCATGCGGAACCCGACCACGCTGTCGCAGCTCATCCCGTACTGCCGCGACGTGTAGCTGTAGCCGCCACCCTGCATGTACCCCGCTATGCCGACATCGGGGCACACGCCGCCGGGAAGGTGGAGCTTGTAGGAGTTGAGAACGGCATTGATGGTTTCGAAACGCGCGCCGGCGCCGATGGTCGCCGTCATCGTCGACGGATCCACATAGACGCTGTTCATGCGGCTGAGATCGATGACCATGCCGTCATTGACGCTGTAGCCGGCGGTGCTGTGGCCGCCGGATCTCGGGACGACCCACCAGCCATGGCGTCGGGCCCACTGCAGGCACATGCGGACATCGGCCTCGACATTGCAATAGACGATGATCTTGGGTTCTTTGGCGACGGTCTGGAACGTCGTCCTCGCCGCTTCCGGATAGACACCTTCGCCCGGCAAAATGACGTTGCCAAGAAGCGACCGGTTGAACTCGGCGATTGCCTGACGGTCGGTGCCGAGATCGTCGAAAACCCTGTCCGGCAGCCTGCTCCAGGCGGCGGTCTGCTGTTTCTTGGCGGTCCAGGTCGGGCTGGGTCGGTAGAGCATTGTTTGCCTTTCGATCAATCGCTGCGGCGATCCCTGATGAGACGGCAACTGTCCGAAACGATACGGCGGAACGTGCCTGGAATCGCCACTCAACCGTAAATTAACGCCGATCTGCAACAAGGGGGAACCGCACAGGACAAGTCCGAGAGGGTTTGCGGATCTTGCAAATGGCCGAACACATCGTTGCATCCGCCGCCGGCAATGCCGCGGCTAACCCGACGGTCGGGTCCGACATCAGACCGCTTGAGGCGGCAGATATCCCGGCCGTCGCTTCTCTCTATCAGAAGATATTGCTCCACTCCGGCAAACCAGCGCCGGCGTCCCTTGCGGGGCATCTGGAAGAAGTGTTCCTGAACCATCCCTGGCAGGATCCAGAGATTCCGTCACGGGTGTTTCTCGACGAAGCGGGCCGCGTCGGGGGCTTCATCGGTGTGCTTCCTTCCCGCATGCTGTTTGACGATCGGCCTGTCCGCACGGCCATCGCCGGCTCGCTCATGGTCGCGGATCCGTCCGGCAATCCACTCGCCGGTGCGCGCCTGCTTCGGGCCGTGCGGGGCGGTGCCCAGGATCTCACGGTCAGCGAAACGGCCAATGACGTTTCCATGGGGATGTGGGAGCAGATGGGTGACCAGGCGCTGTCGCAATACAGCATGCAATGGGTTCGGGTGTTTCAGCCGGCGCGCTTCGCGATTGCGGCACTGGCGGAAAAACGGAGCGCCGCGGCGGTATTGCGACCGGTTGCCTCCCTGGCCGATTTTGCTGGCCGAAAGCTTTTGGGCGGATCGATCTACGCTGCCGACGAAAGGCCGCGGAAATATCGGCTTGAGGCCGTCGATGGGACAGAGCTGGTAGCGGCCGTTCGAGAACTGTCCGCGGACTATGCGCTGCACCCGGACTGGGACGAGCTTACGCTTCGGTGGCTGCTCGACCATGCCGCCCACAAGAAGCGACACGGCGAAATGCGCTGCCATACCGTGCTGACCGGAAGCGGCAAGCTGCTGGGATGCCATATCTATTTCGCCCGGCCGGGCGGTGTTGCCTGGGCTCTTCAGGTCCTGACGCGCCCGAAATCCGGGCCGGCCGTCGTCTCCAGCCTGCTCGACCACGCCCGGGAGAGCGGTTGCGTGGCCATTCGCGGTCGCACGCAGCCTGACACCGTGACGCCGCTGATGCGGCAGGGGGCCTTCTTCTTCTGCAATTCGGCGGCCGTCATCCACACCCGCGACCAGGGCCTGCGGGAGGCTATTGAGCACGGCCGCGCCCTGATCGCCGGCCTGGCCGGGGAATCCTGGGTCAGGCTGATCGGCGACACCTTCGACTAGGGGTGAGGCGATACCTTCGACTAGGTTGAATGGTCGCCTTGGAATGAACAGATTGGCAACTTTTTTGTGTCACAGTGACATCCTAGGTGACCGCTGAAGTTCCTTGCCGCGGTCGGCCAGCCGAATGCGTAAAGACCGGGATCGGAAGCGTCTATGTGTGGCATAGCCGGATATTTCGGCACACCGAACTCTCCAGTACCGAATACGGTGTTCCTGGACCGGATGGTCGAGTCCCTCAACCATCGGGGCCCTGACGCCCATGCGACCCATGTCGGGCCGGGCATCGGCCTCGGACACGCCCGGCTGAGCATCATCGACATCGCCGGCGGCAACCAGCCCATGTCCAATGAGGACCAGTCGGTTTGGCTGATCTTCAACGGCGAGATCTTCAACCATATCGAACTCCGTCGGGAGATGGAGGCGCGGGGCCGCGTGTTCCGAACGAAATCCGACACGGAAGTCATCCTGCGACTCTACCAGGAAAAGGGCCTCGACTGCGTCGATGACCTGAACGGCGATTTCAGTTTTGCGATCTGGGATGCGCCGCGGCGCCGCCTGATGATCGCCCGGGACCGGATGGGCGTACGGCCGCTTTTCTACAAGCAGCACGATGGATGCCTGTACTTTGCCTCGGAAGTGAAGGCGCTCCTGCAGGTGCCGGGCATCGAGGCGCAGCTCGATCCGCTGGCGCTCGACCAGATATTCACCATGTGGTTCCCGCTGGCACCGCGCACCGCCTTCAAGGACATTTTCGAACTGCCGCCCGGGCATTTGCTGTCGGCAACGCCCTCCGGCGTATCTGTACGGCGCTACTGGCAGCTGGACTATCCGTCGGCGGATGGCGAGGGCGCCTGGACGGACCGCACCGAGGCCGATCTCGCCGAGGAATTGCGGGCGCTGCTGTTCGACGCCACGAGAATCAGGCTGCGATCGGATGTGCCCGTCGGTGCCTATCTCAGCGGCGGGCTCGATTCCTCCATCATCACGGCCGCCATCAAGCACATCACGCCGGAGGCGCTGCGCACCTTTTCGGTGACGTTCGAGAGCGCCGAGTTCGACGAGCGCGATCAGCAGCAGGAAATGGTCGCGGCGCTCGATACCCGACACGAGGAGCTGCGGTGCACGGCCGCAGATATCGGCCGGATCTTCCCCGACGTGGTGCGACATACGGAAACGCCTGTCCTGCGGACGGCGCCCGCGCCGCTGTTCGCGCTGTCGGACCTGGTGCATCGCGCCGATTTCAAGGTGGTGCTGACCGGCGAGGGCGCCGACGAGGTGTTTGCCGGCTACGATATCTTCAAAGAGGCCAAGTTGCGGCGCTTTTGCGCCAGCCAGCCGGATTCGCAGCGGCGCACGCTGCTCTTCCGCCGCCTCTATCCCTATCTGCCGCAACTGCAGACCCAGTCGCAGTCTTCGCTCGCCGCCTTTTTCAGAGCCGGCGGCAACCGCTTGGACGATCCGCTCTATTCGCACCTGCCCCGCTTTCGAACCACGTCGGGAACCAAGCTGTTCCTGTCCCGCGAGCTGCAGTCGGAACTCGGCGATTACGACGCCCTGGCCGATCTGCGCGATAGCCTGCCGGCCGAATTCGACCGCTGGCACCCGCTGTCTCAAGCGCAATATCTGGAATCGGCGCATCTTTTGCCCGGCTACATCCTGTCGTCGCAGGGAGACCGCATGTCCATGGCCCATTCGGTCGAGGGCCGCTATCCGTTCCTCGATCACCGGCTGGTCGAGTTCGCGGCCCGCATACCGCCGCGCATGAAGCTGCGGGCGATGCGCGAAAAGCACATCCTGCGCGAAAGCGTGAAGGACCTTCTGCCGGACACCATTTCGAACCGGCCCAAACAGCCCTATCGGGCGCCGACAGCCAGAGCTTCGTCGGGCCGGATGCTCCGGCCTTCGTCGATGAGCAGTTGTCGCCGCAAAGCGTCGAGCAAGCCGGTTATTTCGATCCCGGAGCCGCGCAAAAGCTGCTCGCCAAGTGCCGCAAGCGACCCACCGTCGGAACGCGCGACACCATGGCCCTGGTCGGCCTGGTCTCAACGCAGCTTTGGCACCGAACATTTGTCGACGGCCACCGGTCGGAGCGGTCCGATGCCGCTACCCGCGCCGTCGCGTGATTTAAGGAGTATTAACCATGCAGGTCGATGTCAGGTCCGATATTCGCGAATTCATCGTAGACAATTTTCTGTTCCGGGAAGACCGGGAAGCGGTTTCCGATTCCGAGTCGCTGCTCGAGAACGGGCTGATGGATTCCACCGGAGTGCTTGAATTGGTGGCTTTCCTGGAAAACGACATGGGGATCGAGATCCAGGACGCCGAGATCGTTCCGGAGAATTTCGATTCCATCGAGAACATCTCCCGCTACGCCAACGCCAAGCTCGGCAAGAACGGCGGATAGCCGGTCCAAAGACGCAAGGGAGTTCCCATGCGAATAGAGCAGTTCCTGCGTGACAGCGCCCGGCGCCACGGTGACAAGACCGCCGTCATTGCCGGACCGGTGCGGCTGACCTATCGCGAGATTGATACGGCCTCCGACCGGCTGGCCGCCGCCTTGAGAGTGTCTGGCGTCGAACGTCACGACCGCGTCGTCGTGTTCATGGACAATTGCTGGGAAGCGGTGGTTGCCATCTATGCGGTGATGAAGGCCGGCGCCGTCGTTTCGCCGGTCAATCCGTCGACCAAGGCCGACAAGCTGGCCTATATCCTCAACAACAGCGGCGCCTCGGCGATCGTGACACTGGCGCGCCTGGCAAAGACCGCGGATCGGGCAATCGAACAGGCCCCGACCGTCGCATTGAAAATCGCCGCCGGCGATGGCGCCGAAGCGGCGGGATACATCGCCTTCGAGAACATTCTCTCAGCGCAGGATGATTTTGAACTGCCGTTTGCCGGCATCGTGATCGACCTGGCGATGCTGGTCTATACCTCCGGTTCGACCGGCTTCCCAAAGGGCGTCATGATGACACACCAGAATGTCGCCGCCGCCGCCGGATCGATCACCACCTATCTGGAGAACACAGCCGACGACATCATTCTCAACGTGCTGCCGATCTCCTTCGACTACGGCCTCTATCAGATCCTCATGGCGTTCCGGGTCGGCGCAACGCTGGTGCTCGAAAAGTCGTTTGCCTTCCCGCAGGCCGTCCTGAACAGGATGATCGAGGAGAAGGTGACCGGCTTTCCCATCGTGCCGACCATGGCGGCGCTGATTCTGCGGATGAAGAGCCTCGAGCCCGGTTCGTTTCCGCATCTGCGGTACATATCAAGCACAGGAGCGGCCTTCGCTCCGGCCGTCATCGACAGCATTCGCAAGCTCTTCCCGGAGACGCGGGTCTATTCCATGTACGGACTGACCGAGTGCAAGCG
The DNA here is from genome assembly GCA_963921345.3 of Rhizobiaceae bacterium. GTDB lineage: Bacteria > Pseudomonadota > Alphaproteobacteria > Rhizobiales > Rhizobiaceae > Hoeflea_A. The sequence goes on from CAWUFE020000007.1 coordinate 982,299, forward strand.
CTGCACCTGGCTGCCGCCTTCCGAACTCGACAGCCGCGCCGGTTCCGTCGGCATCGCCATCCCCGGCACCGAAGCCTATGTCGTCGACGACGAAGGGCGGCGTGTTTCGGCCGGCACCGTCGGCGAACTGGTCATTCGCGGGCCGCATGTCATGCGCGGCTACTGGCAGGACGAGGAAGCCACGGCGAAGGCCCTCAAAACAGGCCTCTACCCATGGGAAAAGGTGCTGCACACCGGCGATCTGTTCTACGTCGACCGAGACGGCTATCTCTATTTCGTCGGCCGCAAGGACGACATCATCAAGACCCGCGGCGAAAAAGTCAGCCCGAAGGAGGTCGAGAACGTCCTCTACGACCATCCCGGCATCAGCGAGGCGGTGGTGCTGGCCACGCCCGACACGGTTTTGGGAAGCGCGATCAAGGCGATTGTCGTGGTCTCGCCCGGGGCCGACCTGACCGACAAAGACGTGCTGCGCCACTGCTCCAGGCATCTGGAGGATTTCATGGTGCCCAAGCAGGTCGAATTTCGCGATTCGCTGCCGAAGACGGATTCCGGGAAGATCAGCCGGCGGCTACTCGAGGAGGCGCAACAAGCGGCGGAATGACCATGACACTGTTGGAAGACACGAAGACCGAATCGGAAGCCGCGGCGGAATTCGCCACGGCCGCGCTCAAACTCGACGCGGCGGCGGAAACGGCGCGAATCCGCGACGCGGTCCGCGAACAGGTTCTGCGCACGCTTCGCCGCCGCGGCGCCGTGGTCGGCCTGTCGGGCGGCATCGACAGCAGCGTGACGGCGGCCCTGTGCGTCGAGGCGCTGGGTCAGAAAAAGGTCATCGCCATCCTGATGCCTGAAAAGGACTCCGAGGACGAGAGCCTGACGCTTGGACAAATGGTGGCCGACAAACTCGGTATCGAGTGCGTCACTGAAAACATCGAGCCGATCCTGACCGCCGCCGGCTGCTACCGCCGCCGCGACGATTTCATCCGCAAGATCGTGCCCGAGTTCGGCCCCGGCTGGGGGTGCAAGATCGTCCTGACCAACGCCCTGGAAGGGCGCGGCATCAACCTGTCGTCTCTGGTGGTGGAATCGCCGGAAGGCGAGCGCCGCAAGCTGCGCATGCCGCTGGATGTCTACCAGGGCGTTGTGGCTGCCGCCAACATGAAACAACGCACCCGCAAGCAGCTCGAATACTTCCATGCCGACCGGCTGAATTTCGCGGTCGCCGGCACCCCGAACCGGCTGGAACTCGATCAGGGCTTCTTCGTCAAGAACGGTGACGGTGCGGCCGATTTCAAGCCGATCGCGCATCTCTACAAGAGCCAGGTCTACCAGTTGGCCGAGCATCTCGGCGTGCCGGAGCACATTCGCCGGCGGCCGCCGACGACCGACACCTGGTCGCTGCCGCAGTCGCAGGAGGAGTTTTACTTCGCGCTTCCCTACCAGCAGATGGATCTCTGCCTGTACGGCCTGAACAACGGGATTGCCGAAGACGCTGTTGCACGGGCGGTTGGTCTGACGGCGGAGCAGGTTCAGCAGGTCTGGCGCGACATCGAGGCCAAGCGACGGGTCGCCGACTATCTTCACAAGCCGCCGCTGCTCGTGGATCCGGTAAAATAGGCGAAGCCGATGATCGACAACAAGGAAAAGCTCCGGAAGCTAATCTTCAAGGGCCTGATGGTCAGCCGATTGCCGCAATTGTGCAAACCTCTTCTTGGCGGGCAGGGCGCCATTCTCATGCTGCACCGGGTGACCAGCGCGCCGGGCACCAGGTTCGGCTTCAACGAGAACCTGATCATTCATCCCGACTTTCTCGACCGGCTGATCGCCGACATGAAGGATCAGGACTTTGTTTTCGTTTCGGTCGACGAGGCGGTCGAGCGGATCGGCGCGACATCCAACGGAGAGCGTTTTGCGGCTATCACGCTGGATGACGGGTTCCGGGACAATCTCACCGAGGCGCTACCGGTTTTCGAGAAACACGGCACGCCGTTTACGGTTTTCATTGCGCCGGGTTTGACGGACGGCGAAGTCGAAGCCTGGTGGGATCTGGTCGAGGCGGCGGTCGAACACAGCGACAGCGACGCGCTGACCATGGCGACGCCGGACGGGAACCGGACTTTCGATTGTTCCAGCGATGCCGCGAAGGTCGAGTCGTTCAACGAAATTTGCCGGATCGTTTCGGAAGAGCTTCCCGAGGAAGCGCAGGTCGAGGCGGTTCGCAGCCTGGCAGCCGACGCTGGAGTGGATCCGGCGCAGTACCGTCGGCAACACCTGATGACTTGGGAAGAGATCCGCCGGATCGCGGCTCACCCGCTGTGCAGCATCGGCGCCCACACCGTGCACCACTACAATCTCAAACGACTGTCGCCCGAGAAGGCGATGTGGGAGATGGTGGAATCGGCAGCCATACTTGAGCAGGCGCTGGGCGAGAAGCCGAAGCACTTCGCCTATCCGTACGGTTTCGAGAAGGCGGTCGGTGAGCGCGAGGCGCAAATCGCCAAGGATGCCGGCTTCGTGTCAGCGGCAACGACGCGGCACGGGATGATCCAGAAAGAGCATGCCGGCCATCTTCACACCCTGCCGCGCATTTCGGTCAACGGCCGCTACCAGAACATCGACTATCTCAATGCGATGCTCTCGGGCGTGACCACGCCGATGGCCAATAGGGGCCAGACCGTGGTGACGGTCTGACCCAGGCTGAATGGCAGCTACTGCAGGGAAATCCGCAGACCCGTTGCCGACAGCGACGCCTCGATGCCGATCTGCTTGCCGGTCAGAAACAGTTGAACGCCTTGGGCGTTCTGCAGGATCATGTCGGCCGAGCCGGCACCGGCAGCCAGTGAAGCGCTCGCGCTGCTGTAGATGCCGTTGATGTCGCTCAGCTTTTTCAGATTGTAAACCTGACCGGTCATATCGGCCGACGCCGCCCCGATCGTCAGTCCCACCGACATGCCGCCAACCTTCAGCGGATATTGCTTGCCCTTGTAGGTCAGGGTTCCGTTGCCGCCCGTTGCGCCGACGATGAAGCCGGCTTTGCCGACATGCAAGGCGATTTGCGCATCTTGGGCGGAAGCCGAGACGCTTCCCGCGAAGGCAATGACGAGCGAGACGGCGACGAGGCGAAGAAAGGAAAAGGCGCGATGAAACATGTGGTGGGACTCCCTGTTTACTTGCCCGGCAAGATATCGCCGAGAACTGATTCTGTACATTGTTTCGGGCAATTGGGTTAACCAATTCACGTGGGCGCCGCCGAAAGAGCCGTGGAGCCCCTTATCCGTTCAGGAATCGGTGCGCCGCGTAGAGGGAAATTGCCGCTGCATTGGAGACATTGAGCGACTTGATGGCGCCGGGCATGTCGAGGCGCGCGAGCGCTTTGACCGTCGAGCGGGTTTTCTGTCTCAATCCCTTGCCCTCGGCACCGAGGACCAGGCAGATGCGCTCTCCCGCCAGAGTGTCCTCCAGCCGGGCCGGGCCTTCCGAGTCGAGCCCGACCGTCAGGAACCCGAGATCGTGCAGGGCCTCGATGGCTTCGGCCAGATTGGTGATCTGGATATAGGGGATGAGCTCCAGCGCGCCGGAGGCCGACTTCGCCAGCACGCCCGATTCCTGCGGACTATGCCACCGGGTTGTGACGATGGCGCCGGCGCCGAAGGCGACGGCCGAGCGCATGATCGCGCCGACATTGTGCGGATCGGTGATCTGGTCGAGCACCAGCACCAGCGGACTGTCTTTCAGCGACTTGATCGGCCGCATGGGCAGCGGCGCGGCCTCGACCAAGACACCCTGGTGGATGGCATCCGCGGGCAGCAGCCGATCGATATCCTGTGGCGCGACGATTTCAGGATCGAAGGGCAGGGCGCCGCTATCGGCGATTTTAAGCCGGTTGAGCGCGTTTCTGGTAACCCGCATGGAGTGGATCGTGCGGTCCGGGTTAGCGATTGCCGCGCGCACCGTGTGCAGGCCGTACAGCAGAACGGTCTCGTCGGACTCCGCCGGTTGATTGGCAGTGCGGGCGTCACGATGTGCCCGACGCAGGCGCGCATAATGGCTGTCCTTGGCCGTTCGCTGGTTGTTTCGGTCGTCTTTCATGGGCCGGTTTATAGTCGTCAGGAGCGGCCGCGCAAAGCGGATTGTCGGGAAGCCGAAGGCATAATTTGTCCGGCGTGCGCATCGGAGAATTTTTCCTGATCCTGCGTGTTGACAGAACAAGGCGCTGCCTGCATAACCCCCGCGCAGATTCACCGGGTTCGGTCACGGTCGGGTGGATCGCTTGCATGACCCCGTCGGTCGGATGTGGAGGGGTGCCTGAGCGGTTAAAAGGGGCGGACTGTAAATCCGTTGGCTATGCCTACGCTGGTTCGAATCCAGCCCCCTCCACCACTTACCGATCGTCATGCTTGCGGGTATAGCTCAATGGTAGAGCAGCAGCCTTCCAAGCTGAATATGCGGGTTCGATTCCCGCTACCCGCTCCAACACGTTCTCCGAAGCTTTGATTGCAACCCGAACACATTTCGGCGATCCTATTGATGCGCCTACAATTTGGTCTTGCTTCAAAGCGCTTAAGGCCTTATTGGGCCATCAACCGATCGGGCGGTCCTCGCCGGGTGCGCCCGATGGCAAGTGCCTCTGTGCTAACTTTGAGTATGACAGGACTGGACTATCATGGCGAAAGGCAAATTTGAACGTAACAAGCCGCATGTGAACATTGGCACGATTGGCCACGTTGACCATGGCAAGACGTCTTTGACTGCGGCGATCACGAAGTACTTCGGTGAGTACACGCCGTACGATTCGATTGACGGCGCTCCTGAAGAGCGAGCCCGCGGCATCACCATTTCGACGGCTCATGTGGAATACGAGACGGAGAACCGTCACTATGCCCACGTCGACTGCCCCGGCCACGCCGACTACGTCAAGAACATGATCACGGGTGCTGCCCAGATGGACGGCGCGATCCTGGTCGTATCGGCTGCCGACGGTCCGATGCCGCAGACGCGCGAGCACATCCTTCTGGCCCGCCAGGTTGGCGTTCCGGCGATCGTGGTGTTCCTCAACAAGGTCGACCAGGTCGACGACGAGGAGCTTCTGGAGCTGGTTGAGATGGAAGTGCGCGAGCTTCTCGACACCTACGAGTTCCCGGGCGACGACATTCCGGTGATCAAGGGTTCTGCTTTGGCCGCACTGGAAGACTCGAACAAGGAAATCGGCGAAGACGCGGTTCGCGAGCTGATGAAAGAGGTCGACGCCTACATTCCGACTCCGGAGCGTCCAGTCGACCTTCCGTTCCTGATGCCGATCGAGGACGTGTTCTCGATTTCCGGCCGCGGCACGGTTGTGACCGGTCGTGTCGAGCGCGGCATCATCAATGTCGGCGACGAGATCGAGATCGTCGGTATCCGCGACACGTCGAAGACGACCTGCACGGGCGTCGAGATGTTCCGCAAGCTTCTGGACCAGGGCCAGGCTGGCGACAACATCGGCGCGCTGCTTCGCGGTGTCGACCGTGACGGTGTTGAGCGTGGCCAGGTTCTGTGCAAGCCGGGCTCGGTGACGCCGCACACGAAGTTCAAGGCTGAAGCCTACATCCTGACGAAGGAAGAGGGCGGCCGTCACACGCCGTTCTTCACCAACTACCGTCCGCAGTTCTACTTCCGCACGACGGACGTGACGGGTGTTGTGTCGCTTCCGGAAGGCACGGAGATGGTGATGCCGGGCGACAACGTGACGGTCGACGTCGAGCTGATCGTGCCGATCGCGATGGAAGAGAAGCTTCGCTTCGCCATCCGCGAAGGCGGCCGCACCGTCGGCGCCGGCATCGTCGCAAGCATCACGGAATAGGTTCAACCGGGCGGTCCTCGAACCGCTCCGACGATTGAATATCAGGACGCGCCGCCTTTGCGGCGCGTTTTGGCTTGCAAGGGGTGGTCACTTTCGGCCCGTCGGATTTATCGTGCGGCGACTGAATTTGCTGCTTGAACCGCCAGGCAAATCCCGCTAAACCGCCTTGCGACCTAGGGGTATAGCTCAGTTGGTAGAGCGACGGTCTCCAAAACCGTAGGTCGGGAGTTCGAGCCTCTCTGCCCCTGCCAGTTCCTTCGATTTTCGGTTTGGAAGTGCCACGGCAAGCGCCCTGGCGATCGACCTGATTTTTGAAGGCCAAGGCCTTGTGTGCCTCGACAAAAACGCATTCTGGTACGAATATTGCTAAGAATTTGAACCATGGCTCTTGTGGTTTTCGGAATCGGTGATTATAGAGAGAAAAAACAGACACGCGGCGCGTGGGGCTGAGAGGTCTTTTCTACGCGCCGTAAAGGCGTGAGCGGCTTATGGCATCCAAAACAAATCCCTTCGCGTTTCTGCAGCAAGTGCGTGCCGAAACGTCGAAAGTGACTTGGCCATCGCGGCGCGAGACGATGATCTCGACGGTGATGGTGCTGGTCATGGTGTTTCTGGCAGCAGCTTTCTTCTTTGCGGCCGATCAGCTTCTGGGCTGGCTCGTCGGGCTGGTTCTGAATGTCGGTTAGTGCAGGCGTGAGACAATAATGGCTGCGCGTTGGTACATCGTCCACGCATACTCGAACTTTGAAAAGAAGGTGGCCGAATCGATCGAGGAACAGGCTCGGGCGAAAGGCCTCGACCATCTGTTCGAGAAGATTCTGGTGCCCACCGAAAAGGTCGTGGAGGTCCGCCGCGGCCGCAAAGTCGATTCCGAGCGCAAGTTTTTTCCCGGCTACGTCATGGTGCGTGCCGATTTGACCGACGAAGCCTATCACCTGATCAAGAACACACCGAAGGTGACGGGCTTTCTGGGGTCTGACAACAAGCCTGTTCCGATTCCCGATTTGGAAGCGGAGCAGATCCTGACGCAGGTGCAGGAAGGCGTGGACCGGCCGAAGCCGTCCATCTCCTTCGAAATCGGCGAGCAGATCAGGGTTTCCGACGGGCCTTTCGCGTCCTTCTCCGGCGTCGTGCAGGAGGTGGACGAGGAGCGGTCGCGGCTCAAGGTGGAGGTTTCCATCTTCGGCCGGGCGACGCCTGTGGAACTGGAATACGGCCAGGTCGAGAAGGTCTGACCGAAGGCAGGCATGTCCTGCCGAAGCGCGTGGGAGGAATACGGAGCTTAGCCGGCTCCGGGAACCGTACCACGCAACCGCAGCCGCCGGGCAACCGGCATCGATGTCGCTTCGCATGATGCGGGCGACGAGACGGGATGGCGTTGTCGTCCCCCTGAAAGGCAGAGAGAGCAATGGCTAAGAAAATTGCAGGTCAGCTCAAGCTGCAGGTCCCGGCAGGCGCCGCCAATCCGTCGCCGCCGATCGGTCCCGCACTTGGCCAGCGTGGCATCAACATCATGGAATTCTGCAAGGCGTTCAATGCCGCCACGCAGGAAATGGAGAAGAGCGCGCCGATTCCGTGCATCATCACCTACTACCAGGACAAGTCCTTCACCTTCACAATGAAGCAGCCGCCCGTCAGCTACTTCCTCAAAAAGGAAGCCAAGCTGAAGTCCGGTTCCAAGGAGCCGGGCCGCGAGGTTGCCGGTTCCGTGACCAAGGACCAGGTTCGCAAGATCGCCGAGGCCAAGATGAAGGACCTCAACGCTGCCGATATCGACGGCGCAATGGCCATGGTCGAGGGCTCCGCCCGCTCCATGGGCCTGGAAGTGACGGGGTAAGATCATGGCCAAGGTAACGAAGCGCTTGCAGAAAGTTCGCGACGGCATCGACAACTCGAAGCTCTATGAGTTGAGCGATGCCGTCACCCTCGTCAAGGAACGCGCCACCGCGAAGTTCGACGAGACCATCGAGGTGGCGATGAATCTGGGTGTCGACCCGCGCCACGCAGACCAGATGGTGCGCGGCGTCGTCAATCTGCCGAACGGCACCGGCCGTTCGGTCACGGTTGCCGTCTTTGCCCGTGACGCCAAGGCGGAAGAGGCCAAGGAAGCCGGAGCCGACATCGTCGGCGCCGAGGACCTCGTCGAAAAGGTCCAGAGCGGCCAGATCGAATTCGACCGCTGCATTGCAACGCCCGACATGATGCCGCTGGTCGGCCGGCTCGGCAAGGTGCTCGGCCCGCGCGGCCTGATGCCCAACCCGAAGGTCGGCACCGTCACCAATGATTTGAAGGAAGCGGTCTCGGCCTCCAAGGGCGGCGCCGTGGAATTCCGCGTCGAAAAGGCCGGCATCGTCCATGCCGGTGTCGGCAAGGCGTCGTTCGATCCGAAAGCGATCGAGGAAAACGTGCGCGCCTTCACCGATGCGGTGGTCAAGGCGAAGCCGACCGGCGCCAAGGGAACCTATGTCCGCCGCGTCGCCATTTCGTCGACCATGGGCGCCGGCGTAAAGGTCGACCCGTCAAGCCTCTCGACGGCCTGACGAGCGAAAGAATGACCGGGTAACCGGTTGAACCGTTTTCCGGCCTTCGGGCCGGAAAATCCGGACCTTCAAAAGTCCGGAACTCCTGTCCGAGATTGCGGGTGGTTAGCCTTAATCACTTTTGCCCGCATGAGACGGGTAAGATCCGAAATTTTTGGCGCAAAGCGCGCCCGGGATTCGGTTCGAACCTTCACTGCCTTGCGTCGCTCCGCTGTGATCGGCTCGAGGGGACAGGATCCTCAAGCGTCGCTTGCGGGTCGCGAATGGCCTCGAGCGGCAAGGCAAACCCGGCAGGGTCCGCGATTGCGGTCCTGTCAACTGGAGAGTGGCAGTGGAAAGAGCGGAAAAGCGCGAATTCGTCACGGCATTGAACGAGGTCTTCAAGACCTCCGGCTCGCTTGTCGTGGCCCACTATGCCGGCCTTTCGGTAGCGCAGATGAACGATCTTCGGACGAAGATGCGCGAAGCCGGAGGCACGGTTAAGGTCGCGAAGAACCGCCTGGCCAAAATTGCTCTTCAGGGCACGGATGCGGAAGGGATCTCCGGTCTCTTCCAGGGACAGACGATGATCGCCTACAGCGATGATCCGATTGTCGCTCCGAAAGTAGCCGTCGATTTTTCCAAGACCAACGAAAACCTCGTTGTGCTCGGAGGAGCGATGGGGACAACCGAACTCGACGTTGATGGTGTCAAAGAGCTTGCCTCGCTGCCGTCCATCGATGAGTTGCGGGCGAAGATTGTCGGCATGATTTCGACGCCGGCAACGCGCATAGCCCAGGTTGTCAACGCACCGGCGGGCCAGCTCGCCCGTGTGATGAATGCTTATGCCCAGAAGGACGAAGCCGCCTAGGCGGAACTTCGCTGTTCAGAACCAGTTCGAACCGAACCAGTAAGGAAACCAAATCATGGCTGATCTTAGCAAGATCGTTGAAGACCTTTCGAACCTCACCGTCCTGGAGGCCGCAGAGCTTTCCAAGATGCTGGAAGAAAAATGGGGCGTCTCCGCGGCGGCTCCGGTTGCTGTTGCCGCCGCCGCAGGCGGTGCTGGCGAAGCCGCTGCAGCTGAGGAAAAGGACGAGTTTGACGTCGTTCTGGCCGCAGCCGGCGAGAAGAAGATCAACGTCATCAAGGAAGTTCGCGGCATCACGGGCCTTGGCCTGAAGGAAGCCAAGGACCTCGTTGAAAGCGCTCCGAAGGCTGTCAAGGAAGCCGTTTCCAAGGCGGAAGCCGAGGAAATCAAGGGCAAGCTGGAAGCAGCCGGCGCGACCGTCGAGCTCAAGTAAGCGTTTGTGCGTATCGGGGCAGGGCCTTCGTGTTTGGGCCCTGCCTCCGAAAATTGCCGTCCGAACCGATTACCCAAGGACCGGATTCCGGCCCTTGGGTAATGGGTTCTCAAAGACCCTATTTTGCGAAGCCCCCTGGCCAGTGGCTTCGTAAGTTGCAGGCCCGGATGCAAGATAACAAGGAGCGACGATGGCTCAGACCCTTTCGTTCAATGGTCGCAGGCGCGTACGCAAGTTTTTTGGCAAAATACCTGAAGTGGCGGAGATGCCGAACCTGATCGAGGTTCAAAAGGCATCTTACGACCAGTTCCTGATGATTGACGAGCCCGATGGCGGGCGGCCCGATGAGGGCCTGCAGGCGGTTTTCAAGTCTGTTTTTCCGATCTCTGACTTTTCCGGCGCATCGATGCTGGAATTCGTCTCCTATGAATTCGAGGCGCCAAAATTCGACGTCGAGGAGTGCCGGCAGCGCGATCTGACCTACGCGGCGCCGCTCAAGGTGACGCTGCGGCTTATCGTGTTCGACATCGACGAGGATACGGGCGCCAAGTCGATCAAGGACATCAAGGAGCAGAACGTCTATATGGGCGACATGCCGCTGATGACCGACAACGGCACCTTCATCGTCAACGGCACCGAACGCGTCATCGTTTCGCAGATGCACCGCTCGCCGGGCGTCTTTTTCGACCACGACAAGGGCAAGAGCCACTCGTCCGGCAAACTGCTGTTCGCCGCCCGGGTCATTCCCTATCGCGGATCCTGGCTCGACATCGAGTTCGACGCCAAGGACATCGTGCATGCCCGCATCGACCGCCGCCGCAAGATCCCGGCGACTTCGCTGCTGATGGCGCTGGGCATGGATCCGGAGGACATTCTCGACACCTTCTACACCCACTCGGTCTACACCCGCGAGGGCGACGGATGGCGCGTGCCGTTCCAGCCCGATGCCCTGAAGGGCAGCAAGGCCGTGGTCGATCTGGTCGATGCCGACAGCGGCAAGGTCGTCGCCGAGGCCGGCAAGAAACTGACGCCGCGATTCCTCAAGCAGCTCGGTGAGAAGGGCGTCAAGGCGCTCAAGGCCACCGACGAGGATCTCTACGGCAACTATCTTGCCCGCGACGTCGTCAACATGGAGACCGGCGAGATCTATCTCGAGGCCGGCGACGAAATCGACGAAAAGAACCTGCCGATCCTGATCGAGGCCGGCTTCGAGGAACTGCCGATTCTCGATATCGACCACGTCAATGTTGGCGGCTACATCCGCAATACGCTCTCGGCTGACAAGAACGAGAACCGCCAGGACGCTCTGTTCGACATCTACCGGGTGATGCGTCCGGGCGAGCCGCCGACCATGGAATCGGCGGAAGCGATGTTCAATTCGCTGTTCTTCGATCCGGAGCGCTACGACCTTTCGTCCGTCGGTCGCGTCAAGATGAACATGCGGCTCGATCTCGATGCCGAGGATTCCGTCCGCGTCCTGCGCAAGGAGGACATCCTGGCCGTCGTCAAGACGCTGGTCGAGCTGCGTGATGGCAAGGGCGAAATCGACGACATCGACAATCTCGGAAACCGCCGTGTCCGTTCGGTCGGCGAGCTGATGGAGAACCAGTACCGCCTCGGCCTGCTGCGCATGGAACGCGCCATCAAGGAGCGCATGTCGTCGATCGAGATCGACACGGTCATGCCGCAAGACCTGATCAACGCCAAGCCGGCAGCCGCCGCGGTGCGAGAATTCTTCGGCTCCTCGCAGCTGTCGCAGTTCATGGACCAGGTCAACCCGCTGTCGGAAATCACCCACAAGCGCCGTCTTTCGGCACTTGGACCGGGTGGTCTGACCCGCGAGCGCGCCGGCTTCGAGGTGCGCGACGTGCACCCGACCCATTACGGCCGGATCTGCCCGATCGAGACGCCGGAAGGCCCGAACATCGGCCTGATCAACTCGCTGGCCACCTTCGCCCGCGTCAACAAGTACGGCTTCATCGAAAGCCCCTACCGTCGCATCGTCGACGGCAAGGTGACCAACGAGGTCATGTATCTGTCGGCCATGGAGGAAGCCAAGTACCACGTGGCCCAGGCCAACGCCGTTCTCAATGATGACGGCTCGTTCGCCGACGAATTCGTGGTCTGCCGGCACGCCGGCGACGTGATGCTGGCACCGCGCGATTCCATCGATCTGATGGACGTGTCGCCGAAGCAGCTTGTTTCGGTCGCCGCGGCGCTCATTCCGTTCCTGGAAAACGACGATGCCAACCGCGCGCTGATGGGCTCGAACATGCAGCGTCAGGCGGTACCGCTGGTGCGCGCCGAAGCGCCGTTCGTCGGTACCGGCATGGAGCCGGTGGTCGCGCGCGACTCCGGTGCTGCCATCGCCGCCTTCCGCACCGGTGTGGTCGACCAGGTCGACGCAACGCGTATCGTCATCCGGGCGACCGAGGAACTCGACCCTTCCAAGTCCGGCGTCGACATCTACACGCTGCAGAAGTTCCAGCGCTCGAACCAGAACACCTGCATCAACCAGCGCCCGCTGGTCAATGTCGGCGATCGCATCGAAAAGGGCGACATCATCGCCGACGGCCCGTCGACGGATCTCGGCGATCTGGCGCTCGGCCGCAACGTGCTCGTCGCCTTCATGCCCTGGAACGGCTACAACTACGAGGACTCGATCCTCTTGTCCGAGCGCATCGTTCGCGATGACGTCTTCACGTCGATTCACATCGATGAATTCGAAGTGATGGCGCGCGACACCAAGCTCGGACCGGAAGAGATCACCCGCGACATCCCGAACGTTTCGGAAGAGGCGCTGAAGAACCTCGACGAAGCCGGCATCGTCTATATCGGCGCGGAAGTCGCGCCGGGCGACATCCTCGTCGGCAAGATCACGCCGAAGGGCGAAAGCCCGATGACGCCGGAAGAAAAGCTCCTGCGCGCCATCTTCGGCGAAAAGGCTTCGGACGTTCGCGACACCTCCATGCGCATGCCGCCGGGAACCTTCGGCACCGTCGTGGAAGTGCGGGTCTTCAACCGCCACGGCGTCGAGAAGGACGAACGCGCCATGGCCATCGAGCGCGAGGAAATCGAGCGCCTGGCCAAGGACCGCGACGACGAGCAGGCCATTCTCGACCGCAACGTCTACGGCCGCCTGTCCGACATGGTGAAGGGCAAGAAGGCGGTCGGCGGACCGAAGGGGTTCAAGAAGGGCACCGCGCTCACCGAAGAAGTCATGCAGGACTATCCCCGCTCGCAGTGGTGGATGTTCGCCGTCGACAACGAAAAGCTGCAGGGTGAGATCGAAGCGCTGCGGGCCCAGTACGACGAATCCAAGAAGCGCCTCGAACAACGCTTCATGGACAAGGTTGAGAAGGTCCAGCGCGGCGACGAAATGCCGCCCGGCGTCATGAAGATGGTCAAGGTCTTCGTCGCCGTGAAGCGCAAGGTGCAGCCCGGCGACAAGATGGCCGGCCGCCACGGCAACAAGGGCGTGATCTCGCGTATCGTGCCGATCGAGGACATGCCGTTCCTCGACGACGGCACCCATGTCGATATCGTGCTCAACCCGCTCGGCGTGCCGTCGCGCATGAATGTCGGACAGATCCTCGAGACCCACCTGGGATGGGCCTGTGCCGGCATGGGCCACCAGATCGGCGACATGCTCAAGGCCTATAAGGATTCCGGCGACATCAAGCCGCTGCGCTCCACCATCGACACCGTTATGGGAGCCGGTCCGAAGGGCGAGCCGATCAAGAAGTACGACGATGAATCGATCGTCAAGCTGGCCGAACAGGCGCGGCGCGGCGTGTCGATCGCAACGCCGGTCTTCGATGGTGCCGTCGAGAAGGACGTCAACGCCATGCTCGAGCAGGCGGGTCTCAACGAGTCCGGCCAGTCGACGCTCTATGACGGCCGGACCGGCGAACCCTTCGACCGTCAGGTGACCGTCGGCTACATCTACATGCTGAAGCTCAACCACCTGGTGGACGACAAGATCCACGCCCGTTCCATCGGTCCGTACTCGTTGGTCACCCAGCAGCCGCTGGGCGGCAAGGCGCAGTTCGGCGGCCAGCGTTTCGGCGAGATGGAGGTCTGGGCGCTCGAAGCCTACGGCGCCGCCTACACCTTGCAGGAAATGCTCACGGTCAAGTCGGACGACGTGGCCGGCCGCACCAAGGTCTACGAGGCCATCGTGCGCGGCGACGACACGTTCGAGGCCGGCATTCCGGAGAGCTTCAACGTCCTCGTCAAGGAAATGCGCTCGCTCGGCCTGAATGTCGAACTGGAGAACACCCGGGTCGACGTCGACGACGAGCACTCCATGGATCAGCTGCCGGACGCAGCCGAATAGTGACCATGCGGCGCGCTTTGCCCGGGCAAAGCGCGCCGGTTCCGGCCGGTTGCAGATCGGCCGGACAAGACCGCGGCAAGCGGCACTTTGGATTTCAGACGGCAGCGGGACCGAGCCCCTTCCGCCAGCCGTCGACAAAGGGGTAGCGCCCCACGAAGGAGATAGGCATGAACCAAGAGGTCATGAACCTTTTCAACACGCAGGCGCCGGTACAGACCTTCGATTCCATCCGGATTTCGATCGCCTCGCCGGAAAAAATCCTTTCCTGGTCGTTCGGCGAGATCAAGAAGCCGGAAACGATCAACTACCGTACGTTCAAGCCCGAGCGCGACGGCCTCTTCTGCGCGCGCATCTTCGGTCCGATCAAGGACTATGAGTGCCTTTGCGGCAAATACAAGCGGATGAAGTACAAAGGCATCATCTGCGAAAAATGCGGCGTCGAGGTCACCCTGTCTCGCGTCCGCCGCGAGCGCATGGGCCACATCGAGCTGGCCGCACCGGTCGCCCACATCTGGTTCCTGAAGTCGCTGCCGAGCCGCATCGGCACGCTTCTCGACATGACGCTCAAGGATATCGAGCGGGTTCTCTATTTCGAAAACTACATCGTCACCGAGCCGGGTCTGACCTCGCTGAAGGAAAACCAGCTGCTGTCGGAAGAAGAGTTCATGCTTGCCGTCGACGAGTTCGGCGAGGATGCCTTCACCTCGATGATCGGTGCCGAGGCGATCTTCGAATTGCTGGCCGGCATGGATCTGGAAAAGATCGCCGTCGACCTGCGTGACGAACTGGCCGCCACGTCTTCCGAGCTGAAGACCAAGAAGCTGATGAAGCGGCTGAAGCTGGTCGAGAACTTCATCGAGTCGGGCAACCGCCCGGAATGGATGATCATGAAGGTCATCCCGGTCATCCCGCCGGACCTGCGTCCGCTGGTGCCGCTCGATGGCGGCCGCTTCGCGACCTCCGACCTTAACGACCTGTACCGCCGCGTCATCAACCGGAACAACCGCCTGAAGCGGCTGATCGAGTTGCGCGCACCGGGCATCATCATCCGCAACGAAAAGCGCATGTTGCAGGAGTCGGTCGACGCGCTGTTCGACAACGGCCGCCGCGGCCGCGTCATCACCGGCGCCAACAAGCGCCCGCTGAAGTCGCTCTCCGACATGCTCAAGGGCAAGCAGGGCCGGTTCCGTCAAAACCTGCTCGGCAAGCGCGTCGACTATTCTGGACGTTCGGTCATCGTGACCGGTCCGGAGCTGAAGCTGCACCAGTGCGGCCTCCCGAAAAAGATGGCTCTAGAGCTGTTCAAGCCGTTCATCTATGCGCGGCTCGACGCCAAGGGTTACTCGTCGACGGTCAAGCAGGCCAAGAAGCTGGTCGAGAAGGAAAAGCCGGAAGTCTGGGATATCCTCGATGAGGTTATCCGCGAGCACCCGGTTCTCCTGAACCGTGCGCCGACCCTGCACCGCCTCGGCATCCAGGCCTTCGAGCCCGTGCTGGTCGAAGGCAAGGCCATTCAGCTGCATCCGCTGGTCTGCACCGCCTTTAACGCCGACTTCGACGGCGACCAGATGGCCGTGCACGTGCCGCTTTCGCTGGAAGCCCAGCTGGAAGCGCGCGTTCTCATGATGTCGACCAACAACATCCTGCATCCGGCCAACGGCGCACCGATAATCGTGCCGTCGCAGGACATGGTCCTGGGTCTCTACTACCTGTCGATCATGAACGAAAACGAGCCGGGCGAGGGCATGATCTTCGCCGACATGGGCGAACTGCACCATGCGCTCGAAAACAAGGTCGTCACGCTACACGCAAAGATCAAGGGTCGCTTCAAGACCGTCGATGCCGAGGGCAACGAGGTGTCAGCGATCTACGAGACGACGCCCGGCCGCATGATCATCGGCGAACTGCTGCCGCGCAACGCCAACGTGCCGTTCGACATCTGCAACCAGGAAATGACCAAGAAGAACATCTCCAAGATGATCGACACGGTCTACCGCCACTGCGGCCAGAAAGAGACGGTCATCTTCTGCGACCGGATCATGCAGCTCGGCTTCGGCCACGCCTGCCGCGCCGGCATTTCCTTCGGCAAGGACGACATGGTCATTCCGGACGCCAAGGCCAAGATCGTCAGCGACACCGAGATGCTCGTGAAGGAATACGAGCAGCAATACAATGACGGCCTGATCACCCAGGGCGAAAAGTACAACAAGGTCGTCGATGCCTGGGGCAAGGCCACCGAAAAGGTCGCCGACGAAATGATGGGCCGCATCCGCGCCATCGAGTTCGACGACAACGGTCGCCAGAAGCCGATGAACTCGATCTACATGATGAGTCACTCCGGTGCCCGTGGCTCGGCCAACCAGATGCGCCAGCTCGGCGGCATGCGCGGCCTGATGGCCAAGCCGTCCGGCGAGATCATCGAAACGCCGATCACCTCGAACTTCAAGGAAGGCCTAACCGTGAACGAGTACTTCAACTCGACGCACGGCGCCCGCAAGGGTCTGGCCGACACGGCGCTGAAGACCGCAAACTCCGGCTACCTGACCCGCCGCCTGGTGGACGTTGCCCAGGACTGCATCGTCACCCAGACCGATTGCGGCACCGAAAGCGGCCTGACGATGACCGCCATCGTCGATGCCGGTCAGGTCGTCGCATCCATCGGCCAGCGGATCCTCGGCCGGACCGCGCTCGAGGATGTGGTTCACCCGCAGACCGGCGACGTTCTGGTTGCCGGCGGCAAGATGATCGAAGAGTCGGATGTCGCCGCCATCGAGGCGGCCAACATCCAGTCGGTCAAGATCCGCTCGGCACTGACCTGCGAGGTCCAGAACGGCGTCTGCTGCACCTGCTACGGCCGTGACCTGGCTCGCGGTACGCCGGTCAACATCGGCGAGGCCGTCGGCGTCATTGCC
Organism: Rhizobiaceae bacterium; assembly: GCA_963921345.3. Lineage (GTDB taxonomy): Bacteria > Pseudomonadota > Alphaproteobacteria > Rhizobiales > Rhizobiaceae > Hoeflea_A. The sequence goes on from CAWUFE020000007.1 coordinate 999,215, forward strand.
GCCCAGTCCATCGGCGAGCCCGGCACCCAGCTGACCATGCGCACCTTCCACCTCGGCGGCACCGCCACTGTGGTCGACCAATCGTTCCTGGAAGCGTCCTATGAGGGCAAGGTGCGGATCAAGAACCGCAACATCCTGCGCAACTCGGAAGGCAACCTGGTTGCCATGGGCCGCAGCATGGCGGTCCAGATCCTCGACGAACAGGGCGTCGAGCGCTCCTCGCAGCGTGTCGCCTACGGTTCGCGCATCCTGGTCGACGACGGCGACGAGGTGAAACGCGGCCAGCGTCTCGCCGAGTGGGACCCGTATACCCGGCCGATGATGACCGAAGTCGCCGGTACGGTGGAGTTCGAAGACGTCGTCGATGGCGTATCCGTCTCGGAATCGACCGACGAAACGACCGGCATCACCAAGCGTCAGGTCATCGACTGGCGGTCGACGCCGCGCGGTGCCGACCTGAAGCCGGCCATCGTGATCAAGGGCAAGGACGGCAAGGTCGCCAAGCTCGGCCGCGGCGGCGAAGCACGCTTCCAGCTGTCGGTCGACGCCATCCTGTCGGTGGAGCCCGGCTCCAAGGCGTCGGAAGGCGACGTTCTGGCACGTATCCCGCTGGAAAGCGCCAAGACCAAGGACATCACCGGCGGTCTGCCGCGCGTTGCCGAACTGTTCGAGGCGCGCCGGCCGAAGGACCATGCCATCATCGCCGAAATCGACGGTACGATCCGTTTCGGACGCGACTACAAGAACAAGCGCCGGATCATGATCGAACCGCACGAGGAGGGCGAGGATCCGGTCGAATACCTGATCCCGAAGGGCAAGCCGTTCCATCTGCAGGACGGCGACACCATCGAGAAGGGCGACTACATCCTCGACGGCAACCCGGCTCCGCATGATATCCTTGCCATCAAGGGCGTTGAGGATCTGGCTTCCTACCTCGTCAACGAGATCCAGGAGGTCTACCGGCTGCAGGGCGTTCTGATCAACGACAAGCATATCGAAGTGATCGTCCGGCAGATGCTGCAGAAGGTCGAAATCACCGACGCCGGCGACTCCGCCTACATCGTCGGCGACAATGTCGACCGAATCGAACTGGAAATCGCCAATGAACGGCTGGCCGAAGAAGGCAAGAAGCCGGCGGGTGGCGAACCGGTTCTGCTGGGTATCACCAAGGCATCGCTGCAGACGCCGTCCTTCATGTCCGCCGCCTCCTTCCAGGAGACGACGAAGGTGCTGACGGAAGCAGCCGTCGCCGGCAAGATGGACGCGCTGCAGGGTCTGAAGGAAAACGTCATCGTCGGCCGCCTGATCCCGGCCGGTACCGGTGGCGCCATGAATCAGATCCGCCGCATCGCCACCTCGCGCGACGACCTCATCCTCGAGGAGCGCAAGAAAACCGCCGGTCTCGAGGAAGCGGGCCCGATGCTCGCCGACATGAGCGAGGAACCGGCCAACGCGCCCGCCGGCGAGTAATCACCGGCAACATCAATCGAAGAGCTCCGGTTCGCCGGGGCTTTTTTTTGTTCGTCAGATCACCCAGACACCGTCGTCGAGGTCGGGCGCAGTCCTCTCCTGGCTCTCGCCGCTTTCCGCAAACGACACCAGAACCCGCTCGCGGCTGAAGCCGGCTTCGAGCTCGCCGATCCAGAAGTCATTGCCGGTCTGGTCGGGCTGCCGACCCAGAATGTTGTGGTAAAGATCGCTCACGAACTGCTCATTGCTCGAACCGGCGCCGTAAAGGTCCAGGTACTCGTCAGCGGCCAGGAATTGTCGAGCCAGGAACAGCTGCTTGTCCTGCCACGAGGCGTCGGCATCGATTTGATCCATGACATCGGTCCAGAACCGCAGCCCGGCTTCATCCGGAGTGCGACCGAAAACCGCCGAATAGATCCGGTAGGTGAAGCCGAGATTTGAGCTCTCCAGGTCGAAAAGAAGGTCGCCATCCCGGAATTCGATTCGCTCGATATCGTACAGCGTGTCGACGGAGCCGTCGGGTCCCGTGACGGTGACCGGTTCGGGACGACCGTCAAGGAGAAGTGGATCCCAATCCTGCAGATCCGTTACGACATCCGAGCGGCTGAGTTGGTAGACCACCGTATCGTGACCGTCATTGCCATCGATGAGATCGCTTCCGGAACCGCCGTCGAAAAAGTCTGCCCCGTTGCTGCCGATCAGGGTGTCGTCTCCCGACAATCCGCTCAGCAATCCACCGGTTGACGTTGCGACCAGCGTGTCGTCGGCGGTTGTGCCGGTGCCGCTGAAATCCAGAACCCGCACAGCCACATCGGCACTTGGCATTTCAGCGCCCGGAGCTCGTGTCGAGTAGGTGAGGAGTGCCTGGCCATTTGAAAGTGCGGTCACCTCGAAATCGCTTTGAGAGCCTTCCCAGTAGGGGTCGATGCGAAACACGTCTCCCAGTGATATCGATCCGTCTTCCAATACCGTCCCGATGCGCCCGGCGGGACCGCCGGTATATTGAAAGTCCCTGTAGCCCTCCACATTGGCCTCGGGCCGGTAAGTCTCGAAGATAAAAAGGATCCGGCCGTCGGATAAGACCGTGGTGTCGGAATGACGAGCGCTCCACAAGATCTGCTCGTCGATGATGAACTCTTCGCCCAGTTCGACCGGCTGGTCCGGCCCGAAGGTCATGACACGCCCGATCACGCCGTGAGGACCGTCCCCGGAATCCTCGTTCCGATCGGATATGTAGGTGAAGAGAACCCTGCCATCGGGGAGCTGGGTGACCTGTGGATCGGAATGCCCGCCCGAGGCCTTGACCCAGAACTCATCCTCGAAGGTCATCGTCGAGTTGTCGGCTAACGCACCAATGCGGGCGACGAAGCCGAACTCGACGATACCATTGGGCGCCTCGGCCCCGGACTTGTACAAGAACAGGACGCGCCCATCGGGAAGTTGGATGACGTACGGTTCTTCCTGTCCCCTGAAAGTCTGCTGATTGACGCGAAATTCATCACCGAAGGAAATTGTGCTGTCCGGGTTCACCGTTCCGATCCGAGCCGCAACACTGGCTATGCTCTCGTCTCCATCGACACCGCTGGACGTTTGAAACGTAAACAGGACCCGACCGTCAGAGAGTTCGGTCATCTGAGGAAGTTTCTGGGCCTTGTCGGCATGCTCCTCGATCGGCAGTTCTTCCCCGAAGGAGATGGTATCGTTTGGACCGAGAGTTCCCGTCCTTACCCGTAGGCCGTTCGCACCGTCCACAACCTGGCTCTCGAATGCGAACACAAGCCGACCGTCGGACAGTTGCAAAACCTGCACGGCATCTTGGTTCAGGTCCGTATGCTGGTTCACCATCAATTCGTCGCCGAAGGAAAATGAACCGTCTGGCTGGCGGGTACCGATCCTGGCGGTTATGTCGCTGCCGGCGCCGCCATTGGCCCCGAAAGCGTTGATGTTGGCCAACGGACCCTCGATGACCGGAGGCCCGCTGACATCCGAGGAAAACACGAAGAGAACGCGGCCGTCGGCCAGCTCAACCGCCTGTGCATCGTTCTGAACAAAGTCGTCGATCAGGTTCACCTGCGTTGGTTCGCTGATCCGTAGGGAGGATGGTTCTGTCATCTAAACCTCAATTGCCCGATAGCCGCAAAAGGGAATGCAACCGGACGGTGATCCGGATGTTTCAGTTGGTTGTGGGTAATAAAGCCGAAGGTTTTCAGCCTTTGACTTTGCAACTAACAGTATTCGATTGGCGATGCAACCAAGAGGTGCAGATCGATGACGGATATCAAAATACTGTGGCTGATTTCACGCGGCGCGGTCCGGCGCCCTCGAACCGGACATTCGTCTGCTAAATGACCCACAGGCCGTCGTCGAGGTCCGGCGCCGTCTTTTCCGTGTTTTCGATACTTTCGGCGAAGTACACGAGAATTTCTTCACGGCTGTAGCCCGACTCCATCACCCAGACCCAGAAATCGTAGCCGTCCTGGTCGGGCAGCCGGCCGAGAACATTGACGTAGAGGTCGCCGACATACTGATGATTGCTCGGATTGGCGCCGTAGAGGTCGACATATTCGTCGGCAGTCTGGAACTGCTGGGCCAGGAAGAGCTGCTTGTCCACCACAGTCTGTGTTGCGTCGAAATAATCCATGACCCCCGTCCAGAACCGCAATCCGCCTTTACGCCGGGGCTTTTTGTTCGTCAGATCACCCAGACACCGTTATCAAGAAACGGATCCGTTTTTTCCACGTTTTCGATACACTCGGCAAACTGGATGAGGAGTTCGTCTCGACCCATGCCCTGTTCCATGGCGCCGACCCAGAAATCATTGCCTTCGTGGTCAGGCAACCGACCGAGAACGTTGATGTACAAGTCGCGGACATATTCTGTGTTGGTCGGAAGCGGACCGTAGCGGTCAGTGTATTCGTCCGCGTTCAGAAACTGCCGAGCCAGGAAAAGCTGCCTGTCCATCTCGGGTTGAGCGGTTTCCAGATAGTCCATGACTCCGGTCCAGAAACGTAGGCCTTCCTCATCCGGTGTTCGAGCAAAACTCGCGGAATAAATGCGGTATGTGACATCCACGTTGGGGCCGCTCAAGTCGAGGAGCAGGGCGCCGTCGAGGAGCTCGATACGTTCGATCTCCGTCAGCGTATCGATTGAACCATCCGATTCAGTGACATGCCAATGGTCGAAATTGACCGGATCCCGCATGCGATCGAAATAGTCGTACAGAACACTGTATGTCACGGTATCCAGTCCGTCGCCGCCGTTCAGAAAGTCGCTGCCGGCACCACTGTCGAACCTGTCATCGCCACTGCCGCCGTTGAACCGGTCGTCACCGGCGCCACCGCTGAATCGGTCGTCGCCGGCGCCGCCATCGAACCAATCGTCGCCGGCGCTGCCGACCAACTCGTCGTTTCCGCCCAGCCCGAACAGGCTGCCGCCCCCGGCGACAGCCACCAGGGTCTCGCCTTCGTCGGTGCCGATGCCGCTGAAGTCGAGGACACGTGCCCCGATATTGGTTATGCTCTGATCGTTGTTTGCTTCGTCGGCCGATGTGGTGAATGCGAACAGGACGCGCCCGTCGGATAACTGCGTGACCTGCGGCTCGTCTTGCCCACCCGACGTGTATCGATTGATCGCAAACTCTTCCGAAAACGTGATGGAGCCGTCCGGCTCCAGCGTTCCCAACCGAGCGGCAACGTCATAGTAGTAGTCGTTTGTGGAAGCGTCGACCGAATAGGTAAACAGCACACGATGATCGGCCAACTGAATGACTTGCGGGGGTCCCTGCAGTCCGCCGACGATTTCGTTGACGTCGATTTCGCTCCCCAATTCCAGTGAACCATCAGGCATGGGAGTGCCGATCCGCGCCACGATCCGGTTTCCAACGCCGGGATCGTCCGAGACCATCAAGAACAGGATCCTGCCGTCGAGAAGTTGTAGGATCTGCGGTTCCGTCTGATCTCCGCTGGTTATCTCGTTGATCCGAAATTCATCGCCGAAGGAGATCGATCCGAGCTCGTTGGCGACACCGATACGCGCGTAGATGCCCAAACTGGGGCCATTGCGGGAATCGACCCAGCCATCGCCGGAAAAGTATGTCGCCAGAATGCGGCCGTCGGAGAGTTGCAGTATTTGGGCGTCGCCCTGATGCCATTCCACATTGTCGTTGACCCGGAACTCATCGCCAAAAAGGATCGTTCCATCGTCGTCTATCGTTCCAATTCTGCCCGCGACACCGCTCCACTCTTCGCCGTTGGCCAGGCTGCTTGTATCGAAAACGAACACAATCCGGCCATCATTGAGTTCTGAGATCCGAGGCTGGTCCTGGAAATTGATGGTGTATTCATTGACGAGGACTTCGCTGCCAAGCGTGATGGTCCCGTCCTGCTCCAGCGTACCAACCCTCGCGAGAACTCCAAACACGCTCTCGTCGCCGGCTTGAGCGTCGTGACTTGTGTAAACGAACAACAACCGGCCGTCGGATAACTGAATAACCCGCGCTTCCAATTGCGGACCATAAATACCGTCATTGATGCGAAACTCGTCGCCGAAGCTCAACGACCCGTCCTCATGAACCGTTCCAATGCGGCCGGATACGCCATTGACGAAATCGTCGCCATCGGTTGGGTCCTGGCTTGTGAAGGTGAAGAGGAGCCGTCCATCGGCTAGGCCGACGATCTGCGGCTGATCTTGACGTGACGATGTGTGTTCGTTCACTACGGTTTCTCGTCCGAGACGGAAAACCGGTGATGCATTCGTTGGGCCGGCGGTGAGCGACGAGGCTAAGTCAGACATTCCGATTCCACTCGATCACGACGCGAGCAGTTGCTGCATCATTGATCGCATTGTTTGTGAATAGCCCGTCGCCAGCCTTTTCACGGCAGACTTGCGAAAAGTCAACCTGCAATTTTAGCGAAATTGCGGATCCCGGCGCTTCGGCTAACCGGTGCCTCTGCTCACACCATTACGATCGCCACCTCGCCCTCGAGCGCGCCCTGATAGGCGGAGGCGTGGGGCTCTTCGTCGGGCATTCCCTCCATGACGCCGATCTGGTCGAGCTCGGCTTCGGCGTAGCCTTCGCGGGCAAGCGCATTGAGCGCCTCGCGGACGGCGGTGTCGTCGTCCGGGGCCATCAGCATGATGTGGATGTCGGTCGGCTCGCCGCCCTTGTGCTCTGAGGCGCGGCCGATGATGATGAAGACCATCGATTCGTCTTCGCCGGGGGAATCGGATGCGCTCATATCGGGCTCCTTTCATGGGCCGGGGCGAGGGGGTTTCCCATTCCTGCGCGTCGGCGGCCGATTCGGCAAGAAAATGACGCTGAATTTTGCCGATTTCCGGCGATCGCCGCGCAATTCGTCGGTTAAAGGATCGCCGCGCCAGATTCTTGGCGCACGGTACTTGACGGCACCCGGGCAAATCAGTATCTAGCGGCCACCAGAGCCGATGTGAGGCTGGCTGGTTCGGGATGACTCGTCCTGAAGTTCGCCTCAGACACGGTTCAGACTGCACGTTGTGAAAAAATGCTGCACGCATGACACGGTGACATCGTGTCCTCTGCCGAATTTTGGGCAAGCCGCCAAGCGCGGATTTGCCCGTTTGCGCATGGTCATACGTGTGGTCGATGAAGCGCCCGCAAGGGCATGGCCAAAGGTTGTTCAAAAGGAAGGTTGTATGCCTACCGTAAACCAGCTGATCCGCAAACCGCGCCAGGCGCCGGTCAAGCGAAACAAGGTTCCCGCGCTCGAGGCCAATCCTCAGAAGCGTGGCGTTTGCACGCGCGTCTATACGACGACCCCGAAAAAGCCGAACTCGGCATTGCGCAAGGTTGCGAAGATCCGGCTGACCAATGGTTTCGAAGTCATCGGTTATATCCCGGGTGAGGGGCATAACCTGCAGGAGCACTCGGTTGTGATGATCCGCGGCGGTCGCGTTAAGGACCTTCCCGGCGTGCGCTATCACATCATCCGCGGCGTGCTCGACACCCAGGGTGTGAAAGACCGCAAGCAGCGCCGCTCCAAATACGGCGCCAAGCGTCCGAAGTAACAGTCAATCGTTCGGATGCAGGCAGCAAGGGTTGCATCCGGCACAGTTGAGAGACAAGCAACATGTCCCGACGTCACAGAGCCGAAAAGCGCGAGATCAACCCGGATCCGAAGTTTGGTGACCTGATCATCACCAAGTTCATGAATGCGATCATGCTCGACGGCAAGAAGTCCGTCGCCGAGCGCATCGTTTACGGCGCTTTCGACATCATCGAAGATAAGACCAAGCAGGAGCCGGTCGGCACCTTCCATTCGGCGCTCGAAAACGTGTCGCCGTCGGTCGAAGTTCGTTCCCGCCGCGTCGGTGGCGCCACCTACCAGGTTCCGGTCGACGTTCGCCCCGAGCGGCGTCAGGCTCTGGCCATCCGCTGGCTCATCAGCGCTGCCCGCAACCGCAACGAGTCGACCATGATCGAGCGCCTCTCCGGCGAACTCATGGATGCGGCCAACAACCGCGGCAGCGCAGTCAAGAAGCGCGAAGACACGCACAAGATGGCCGAGGCCAACCGCGCGTTCTCGCACTATCGCTGGTAACCGGTCCCGTTTCGAAAGGCACGAAGTCATGGCCCGCGAATATAAAATCGAAGACTACCGCAACTTTGGCATCATGGCCCACATCGATGCCGGCAAGACGACGACCACGGAGCGGATCCTCTACTACACCGGCAAGTCCCACAAGATCGGCGAAGTCCACGACGGCGCCGCGACCATGGACTGGATGGAGCAGGAGCAGGAGCGCGGCATCACCATTACGTCGGCCGCGACGACCACGTTCTGGAAGGGCCGCGACGGCAGCACCCGCCGCTTCAACATCATCGACACCCCCGGACACGTCGACTTCACCATCGAGGTGGAGCGTTCGCTGCGCGTGCTCGACGGTGCGGTTGCACTTCTCGATGCCAACGCCGGTGTCGAGCCGCAGACCGAAACGGTCTGGCGCCAGGCCGACAAGTACAACGTGCCGCGCATGATCTTCTGCAACAAGATGGACAAGATCGGCGCCGATTTCTTCCGTTCGGTCGAAATGGTAGGCTCGCGTCTTGGTGCCACTCCGGTGGTCATGCAGCTGCCGATCGGCGCGGAAAGCGACTTCAAGGGTGTCGTCGACCTCATTGAGATGAACGCCCTGATCTGGCGCGACGAGTCGCTCGGCGCCCAGTGGGACGTCGTTGAAATTCCGGACGACCTGAAGGACCAGGCCGAAGAGTACCGCGAAAAGCTCATCGAGACGGTCGTCGAAATCGACGAAGCCGCGATGGAAGCCTATCTGGAAGGCGACTTGCCCTCCAACGACAAGATTCGCGCGCTGGTCCGCCAGGGCACGATCAATGTCGACTTCTATCCGATGTTCTGCGGCAGCGCCTTCAAGAACAAGGGCGTGCAGCCGCTGCTCGACGCCGTCGTCGACTACCTGCCGAGCCCGATCGACATTCCGGCCATCAAGGGCATCGACGTCAAAACCGAGGGCGAGATCACTCGCGCCGCGTCCGACGACGAGCCGCTTTCGATGCTCGCCTTCAAAGTCATGAACGACCCGTTCGTCGGCTCGCTCACCTTCGCCCGCATCTATTCGGGCAAGATCGAGAAGGGCTCCTCCGTGATGAACACGGTCAAGGAGAAGCGTGAGCGCATCGGCCGCATGCTGCAGATGCACTCCAACAGCCGCGAGGACATCGAAATCGCCTATGCCGGTGATATCGTCGCTCTTGCCGGCCTGAAGGAGACCACCACGGGCGACACGCTGTGCGACCCGATCAAGCCGGTCATCCTTGAGCGTATGGAGTTCCCCGATCCGGTCATCCAGATCGCCATCGAGCCGAAGACCAAGGGCGACCAGGAGAAGATGGGCATCGCGCTCAACCGCCTGGCGGCCGAAGACCCGTCCTTCCGCGTCAAGTCCGACGAGGAATCCGGTCAGACCATCATCGCCGGTATGGGCGAGCTTCACCTCGATATCCTGGTCGACCGGATGAAGCGTGAATTCAAGGTCGAGGCCAATGTCGGTGCGCCGCAGGTGGCCTACCGCGAAACCATCACCCGCCAGGCCGAAGTGGACTACACCCACAAGAAGCAGTCGGGCGGTTCCGGTCAGTTCGCCCGCGTCAAGATCATCTTCGAACCCAATCCCGAGGGCGAGGAGTTCGAGTTCATCTCCAAGATCGTCGGCGGCAATGTTCCGAAGGAATACATCCCCGGTGTCAAGAAGGGTATCGAGAGCGTGCTGTCTTCCGGTCCGCTCGCCGGCTTCCCGATGCTGGGCGTCAAGGCGACCCTCATCGACGGTGCCTACCATGATGTAGACTCCTCGGTCCTCGCGTTCGAGATCGCCTCCCGTGCCGCCTTCCGCGAAGGCGCACAGAAGGCCGGTGCTCAGCTGCTGGAGCCGATCATGAAGGTCGAAGTTGTGACGCCGGAAGACTATGTCGGCGACGTCATCGGCGACCTGAACTCGCGGCGCGGCCAGATCCAGGGTCAGGAAGCCCGCGGCAATGCGGTCGTCATCAACTCGCATGTGCCGCTGGCCAACATGTTCAAATACGTGGACAACCTGCGCTCCATGTCGCAGGGCCGCGCCCAGTACACGATGCAGTTCGATCACTACGCGCCTGTGCCCAACAACGTGGCCCAGGAAATTCAGGAAAAATACGCCTGATCGCGAGCCGATTGAGACCAGTTGAGGAAACGAGCCCGAACGGGCGATAAGAAACGGAGAGCCGAAAATGGCGAAAGGTAAGTTTGAACGTAACAAGCCGCATGTGAACATTGGCACGATTGGCCACGTTGACCATGGCAAGACGTCGCTGACGGCGGCGATCACGAAGTACTTCGGTGAGTACACGCCGTACGATTCGATTGACGGCGCTCCTGAAGAGCGTGCCCGCGGCATCACCATTTCGACGGCTCACGTGGAATACGAGACGGAGAACCGTCACTATGCCCACGTCGACTGCCCCGGCCACGCCGACTACGTCAAGAACATGATCACGGGTGCTGCCCAGATGGACGGCGCGATCCTGGTCGTATCGGCTGCCGACGGTCCGATGCCGCAGACGCGCGAGCACATCCTTCTGGCCCGCCAGGTTGGCGTTCCGGCGATCGTGGTGTTCCTCAACAAGGTCGACCAGGTCGACGACGAGGAGCTTCTGGAGCTGGTTGAGATGGAAGTACGCGAGCTTCTCGACACCTACGAGTTCCCGGGCGACGACATTCCGGTGATCAAGGGTTCTGCTTTGGCCGCACTGGAAGACTCGAACAAGGAAATCGGCGAAGACGCGGTTCGCGAGCTGATGAAAGAGGTCGACGCCTACATTCCGACGCCGGAGCGTCCAGTCGACCTTCCGTTCCTGATGCCGATCGAGGACGTGTTCTCGATTTCCGGCCGCGGCACGGTTGTGACCGGTCGTGTCGAGCGCGGCATCATCAATGTCGGCGACGAGATCGAGATCGTCGGTATCCGCGACACGTCGAAGACGACCTGCACGGGCGTCGAGATGTTCCGCAAGCTTCTGGACCAGGGCCAGGCTGGCGACAACATCGGCGCGCTGCTTCGCGGTGTCGACCGTGACGGTGTTGAGCGTGGCCAGGTTCTGTGCAAGCCGGGCTCGGTGACGCCGCACACGAAGTTCAAGGCTGAAGCCTACATCCTGACGAAGGAAGAGGGCGGCCGTCACACGCCGTTCTTCACCAACTACCGTCCGCAGTTCTACTTCCGCACGACGGACGTGACGGGTGTTGTGTCGCTTCCGGAAGGCACGGAGATGGTGATGCCGGGCGACAACGTGACGGTCGACGTCGAGCTGATCGTGCCGATCGCGATGGAAGAGAAGCTTCGCTTCGCCATCCGCGAAGGCGGCCGCACCGTCGGCGCCGGCATCGTCGCTAGCATCACGGAATAGACAGACATGACTGTTCGCACGCGCCGGGAAACTCCGGCGCGTGCGGCTTTTTGAGAATGAGAAGCAGACCGCCCGGGCGGTCTCGAAACCGAGGACAAGTCGAATGAACGGCCAGAATATCCGTATCCGCCTGAAGGCGTTTGATCATCGGATTCTCGATGCCTCCACGCGCGAAATCGTGTCGACGGCCAAGCGTACCGGCGCCAGCGTGCGCGGACCGGTCCCGCTTCCGACGCGGATTGAAAAATATACGGTCAACCGTTCGCCGCACATCGACAAGAAGAGCCGCGAACAGTTCGAGATGCGCACCCACAAGCGCCTTCTCGACATCGTTGATCCGACGCCCCAGACGGTCGATGCGCTCATGAAGCTCGACCTGGCTGCCGGCGTCGACGTGGAAATCAAGCTCTAGGGAAGGGCTGTCTGGGACCGGTTGCGAAAAAACGGATATCGGAACTTCGCGCAAGACCGGGCTCAACAAGGACAAGGACGAACCAATGCGTTCAGGTGTAATTGCAAAGAAGGTGGGAATGACCCGCGTCTACAACGACGCCGGGGAGCACGTTCCGGTGACTGTCTTAAGTCTCCAGAACTGCCAGGTCGTTGCCCAGCGCACGGAAGACAAGAACGGCTACACCGCCGTCCAGCTCGGCGTCGGACTGGCCAAGGCCAAGAACGTGTCGAAGCCGATGCGCGGCCATTTCGCCGCAGCCAAGGTCGAGCCGAAGGCAAAGCTCGCCGAGTTCCGCGTCTCGCAGGACAACATGCTTGACGTCGGCGCCGAGATAACCGCCGAGCACTTCGTTGCCGGCCAGAAGGTCGATGTCACCGGCACCAGTGTCGGTAAAGGCTTCGCCGGTGCCATGAAGCGTCACAACTTCGCCGGCCTGCGTGCCTCTCACGGCGTTTCGATTTCGCACCGCTCGCACGGTTCCACCGGTCAGTGCCAGGACCCGGGCAAGGTCTTCAAGGGCAAGAGGATGGCCGGTCAGATGGGCAACACCCGGGTGACCACCCAGAACCTGGAAGTCGTATCCACCGACGCCGATCGCGGCCTGATCCTGGTCAAGGGTGCGGTTCCCGGCTCCAAGGGATCCTGGATCATCATTCGTGACGCAATCAAGGCAGGGATTCCGGACAACGCGCCGACGCCCGCCGGCCTGCGTGTCGTCGAAGCCGCTGCCGAGAGCGCGCCGGCCGAGCAGGCAACTGAGGGAGCCGAGTAATGGATTTGAAGGTCACCACCCTCGAGGGCAAGGACGCTGGCAAGGTGTCGCTGTCCGACACGGTCTTCGGTCTTGAGCCGCGCGCCGACATCCTGCAGCGCATGGTTCGCTGGCAGCTGGCGCGCAAGCAACAGGGCACGCACAAGACCAAGGGCCGTTCGGAAATCACCCGCACCGGCGCCAAGATGTACCGTCAGAAAGGCACCGGCCGCGCCCGCCATTCGTCGGCCCGCGCTCCGCAGTTTCGCGGCGGCGGCAAGGCACACGGGCCGGTGGCTCGCAGTCACGAGCACGGCCTGCCCAAGAAGGTCCGCACGCTTGCACTGCGACACGCGCTGTCCGCAAAGCTTCGCGACGAAAGCCTGATTGTCGTTGACGACCTGGCCGCCAAGGAGCCGAAGACCAAGCAGCTGAAAGGCTCGCTGGAAAAACTCGGTGTTTCCAACGCGCTGTTCATCGGCGGTTCCGAACTGGACAACAACTTCCGGCTCGCCGCTCGCAACATTCCGAATATCGACGTTCTGCCGGTTCACGGCATCAACGTTTACGACATCCTGCGCCGCGGAAAGCTGGTTCTTTCCAAGGCCGCGCTCGAAGCTCTCGAGGAGCGGTTCAAATGACTGATCTTCGCCACTACGACGTCATCACCTCACCGGTGATCACCGAAAAGTCGACCATGGTATCGGAACAGAACCAGGTCGTCTTCAACGTCGCCAAGACAGCCACCAAGGCCGACATCAAGGCTGCCGTCGAGGCGCTGTTCGGTGTCAAGGTCAAGGCGGTCAACACCCTGGTGCGCAAGGGCAAGACCAAGCGCTTCCGCGGCACTCTTGGCCGCCAGAGCGATGTGAAGAAGGCCATTGTCACGCTGGTCGACGGCGAGTCCGTCGACGTGACGACCGGTCTCTAAGGCAAGCCCGAGGAAAGTAGAAGACAATGGCACTCAAATCTTTCAATCCGACGACGCCGGGCCAGCGCCAGCTGGTCATCGTTGATCGCTCGGGTCTGTACAAGGGCAAGCCGGTCAAGGCGTTGACCGAAGGCCTGTCCTCGAAGGGCGGTCGCAACAACACCGGTCGCATGACCGTGCGCCACCGCGGCGGCGGTCACAAGCGGACCTACCGCGTGGTCGATTTCAAGCGGCGCAAATACGATGTCGAGGGCACGGTCGAGCGGATCGAATACGATCCCAACCGCACCGCCTTCATCGCGCTCGTTACCTACACCGACGGTGAGCAGGCCTACATCCTTGCGCCGCAGCGTCTGGCTGCCGGCGACAAGGTCATCTCCTCGCAGTCGTCGGTCGACGTGAAGCCCGGCAACACCATGCCGCTGCAGGCGATGCCGGTCGGCACGATCGTCCACAATGTCGAGATGAAGCCGGGCAAGGGCGGTCAGATCGCCCGTTCCGCCGGCACCTATGTTCAGCTCGTCGGCCGCGACCAGGGCATGGCGATCCTGCGCCTCAACTCTGGCGAACAGCGCCTGGTTCCGGGCGGCTGCCTGGCGACCGTCGGCGCCGTGTCCAACCCGGACAACTCCAACCGCAATGACGGCAAGGCCGGTCGTTCGCGCTGGCTTGGCAAGCGGCCGCATGTTCGCGGCGTCGTCATGAACCCGATCGACCACCCGCACGGCGGTGGTGAGGGACGCTCGTCCGGTGGCCGCCATCCGGTGACCCCGTGGGGCAAGCCGACCAAGGGCAAGCGGACGCGGTCGAACAAGTCGACCGACAAGTACATCATGCGCTCGCGCCATCAGCGCAAGAAGAAGTAAGAGAGGAAGTCTCAAGTGGCTCGTTCAGTTTGGAAAGGTCCGTTCGTTGACGGCTATCTTCTCAAGAAGGCAGAGAAGGTCCGCGAAAGCGGCCGCAACGAGGTGATCAAGACCTGGAGCCGTCGCTCCACGATCCTGCCCCAGTTCGTCGGCCTGACCTTCGGCGTCTACAACGGCAGCAAGCACATTCCGGTTTCCGTGTCCGAGGACATGGTCGGTCACAAACTCGGTGAATTCTCCCCGACCCGGACCTACTACGGTCACGGCGCGGACAAGAAAGCGAAGAGGAAGTAGCAATGGGCAAGGCCAAGGCCGAGCGCCGGCTTAAGGACAATGAGGCTCGCGCGGTCGCCCGCACGATCCGCGTCAGCCCGCAGAAGCTCAATCTCGTGGCATCGATGATCCGCGGCAAGAAGGTCGAGCGCGCCCTGGCGGATCTGGAGTTCTCGCGCAAGCGGATTTCCGAGACCGTCAAGAAGACGCTGGAATCGGCAATCGCCAATGCCGAGAACAACCACGACCTGGACGTCGATGCGCTCATCGTCGCGGAAGCCTATGTCGGCAAGTCGATCGTCATGAAGCGTTTCCGCGCCCGCGGCCGTGGCCGCGCGTCGCGTATCGAAAAACCATTTTCCCACCTGACGATCGTCGTTCGTGAGGTCGAGGAAACAGAGGAGGCCGCGTAATGGGTCAGAAGACGAATCCGATCGGTTTCCGGCTCGGCATCAATCGTACCTGGGATTCGCGCTGGTTCGCCGAAAAGGGCGAATATGGCGATCTGCTCCAGGAAGATCTGAAGATCCGCGATTACCTGACCAGCGAGCTGAAGCAGGCTGCGATCTCGAAAGTCGTTATCGAGCGCCCGCACAAGAAGTGCCGCATTTCGATCCACTCGGCTCGTCCGGGTCTGATCATCGGCAAGAAGGGTGCCGACATCGAGAAGCTGCGCCGCAAGCTGTCGGTCATGACCAATTCGGAAACGCACCTCAACATCGTCGAAGTGCGCAAGCCGGAAATTGACGCGACCCTGGTCGCTCAGTCGATCGCCCAGCAGCTGGAGCGCCGCGTCGCGTTCCGCCGCGCCATGAAGCGCGCCGTTCAGTCGGCCATGCGTCTCGGCGCGGAAGGCATCCGCATCACCTGCGGCGGCCGGCTCGGCGGTGCCGAGATCGCCCGTACCGAATGGTATCGCGAAGGCCGTGTGCCGCTGCACACGCTGCGCGCCGATATCGACTACGGCACGGCCGAAGCCCACACCGCCTACGGCGTGTGCGGCGTCAAGGTCTGGATTTTCAAAGGTGAGATCCTCGAGCACGATCCGATGGCTTCGGAGCGCCGTGCGACGGAGAGCGATTCCCAGTCAAGCGGCGGCCGTCGCCGCGAACGCGAAAACGCGTAGTCACCTGCGCGGCGAACCAGTTCGGAGAACAAGAAAATGTTGCAGCCAAAGCGTACGAAGTACCGCAAGCAGCACAAAGGCCGTATCCGGGGCGTCGCACCGGGCGGCACGACGCTGAACTTCGGTTCCTACGGTATCAAGGCCCAGGAACCCAACCGCGTCAACGCCCGCGAGATCGAAGCGGCGCGTCGCGCCATCACCCGTCACATGAAGCGTGCCGGCCGTGTGTGGATCCGGATTTTCCCGGACACCCCGGTCACGCAGAAGCCGACGGAAGTCCGCATGGGTAAAGGCAAGGGCTCGGTCGAGTACTGGGCAGCCAAGGTCAAGCCGGGCCGGATCATGTTCGAGATCGATGGTGTCAGCGAAGAGGTTGCGCGCGAGGCGCTGCGCCTCGGCGCCGCCAAACTCTCGGTCAAGACGCGCTTCGTACAGCGCATTGCAGACTAGGAAGGCAGAGTCATGAAAGCCGCAGATATCCGTGCCATGAGCGCCGACCAGTTGACCGACAAGCTCGCCGAGCTGAAGAAGGAGCAGTTCAACCTGCGCTTCCAGAAAGCGACCGGCCAGCTCGAGAAGACGTCGCGCGTCAAGGAAGTTCGCCGAGACATTGCTCGCGTCAAGACCATAGCCCGCCAGTTGGCGGCAGAAGCCAAGGCCTGAGGACCAGAAGAAGATGCCAAAACGCGTTCTCCAGGGCACCGTCGTCAGCGACAAGAGCGACAAAACCGTCGTCGTCAAAGTCGAACGCCGTTTCGCCCATCCGATGTTCAAGAAGACGGTGCGTCGTTCGAAAAAGTACAAGGCGCACGACGAGAGCAACCAGTACAAGACCGGTGACGCCGTTCAGATCCAGGAATGCGCTCCGATCTCCAAGGACAAGCGCTGGACAGTGGTCAGCGAAAAAGCCTGATCCGCGCCAGGAAACAATAAGGGAAATCGCCGGCCGAGGCAGACGGCTCTCACCGGCAAATTGAAAGAAGGCGGTCTGACATGATTCAGATGCAAACAAACCTCGACGTCGCCGACAATTCCGGTGCCCGTCGTGTCATGTGCATCAAGGTGCTGGGCGGCTCGAAGCGGAAATACGCTTCCGTCGGCGACATTATCGTCGTCTCGGTGAAGGAAGCCATTCCGCGCGGCCGCGTAAAGAAGGGCGACATCATGAGAGCGGTGGTCGTTCGCACCGCCAAGGACATTCGTCGGCCCGACGGCAGCGTCATTCGTTTCGACAAGAACGCGGCCGTGCTGGTCGACAACAAGAAAGAGCCGATCGGCACCCGTATCTTCGGACCGGTTCCGCGCGAGCTGCGCGCCAAGAGCCACATGAAGATCATCTCGCTGGCGCCGGAAGTTCTGTAAGGAGACGATGATGCAGAAGATCCGCAAAGGCGACAACGTCATCATGCTGACCGGCAAGGACAAGGGCCGCACCGGTGAGGTTATTCAGGTGATGCCGAAAGAGAACCGCGCGCTGGTTCGCGGCGTCAACATGGTACGGCGCCACCAGCGCCAGACGCAGACCGAGCAGGCCGGTATCGTCAACAAGGAAGCCTCCGTGCATCTGTCGAACCTGGCGCTTGTCGGTGCCGACGGCAAACCGACCCGGGTCGGCTTCAAGATCAACGAGGACGGCACCAAGGTGCGCGTGTCCAAGCGTTCCGGAGAAGTGATCGATGGCTGAGGCAAATTACGAGCCGCGGCTCAAGGCCGACTATAACGACCGCATCCGCGGCGTTCTGCAGGAGAAGTTCTCCTACCACAACGTCATGCAGATTCCGCGCGTCGACAAGATCGTGCTCAACATGGGCGTTGGCGAAGCGACGGCCGATTCCAAGAAGCCGTCCATCGCGGCCGAGGACCTGGCGGCCATCGCCGGCCAGCGTCCGGTTGTGACCAAGGCCCGCAAGTCGATCGCCGGCTTCAAGGTGCGTGAAGAGATGCCGATCGGCGTCAAGGTGACGCTGCGGCAGAAGCGCATGTACGAATTCATGGACCGGCTGGTCAATATTGCCCTGCCGCGGGTCCGCGACTTTCGCGGCCTGAATCCGAAGAGCTTTGACGGCCGTGGCAACTTCGCCATGGGCATCAAGGAGCACATTGTCTTCCCGGAAGTTGACTACGACAAGGTCGACGAGATGTGGGGGATGGACATCATCGTTTGTACGACGGCGAACACGGATGACGAAGCCCGGGCTCTGCTCGCGGAATTCAACTTCCCGTTCCGTCAGTAACGGCAAGCGTAGAGAGGATAATTGACATGGCCAAGGTAAGTGCCGTCGAAAAGAACAAGCGCCGCCGCAAGCGGGTAGCTCAGGCCGCTGCCAAGCGCGCCGAGCTGAAAGCGATCATCAAGGACCAGAGCACGCCGATCGAGGAGCGCTTCAAGGCGACCCTGAAGCTTGCCGAAATGCCGCGTGACGGATCCAAGACCCGCATCCGCAACCGTTGCGAGGTGTCCGGTCGTCCGCGCGGTTACTATCGCAAGCTGAAAATGTCCCGTATCGCGCTGCGCGAACTGGGTTCGCTCGGTCGCGTTCCGGGCGTCGTCAAGTCGAGCTGGTAAGGAGCAGGTCCCATGGCAATGACAGATCCGCTGGGCGATATGCTCACCCGCATCCGCAATGCGGTCGGCCGCCGCAAGTCGACGGTCACCACGCCGGCTTCCAAGCTGCGCGCCCGTGTTCTAGATGTTCTGCAGTCGGAAGGCTACATCCGCGGCTATTCCGAGGTCAGCTACGACAACGGCAAGTCCGAGATCAACATCGAGCTGAAATACTACGAAGGCGCGCCGGTGATCCGCGAGATTGCCCGCGTGTCGAAGCCGGGCCGCCGAGTTTACGTCTCGGTCAAGTCCATTCCGCAGGTCGCGAACGGCCTCGGCATCTCCATCCTTTCGACCCCGAAAGGTGTGATGGCCGATCATGAGGCGCGCGAACAGAACGTTGGTGGCGAGGTTCTCTGTCAGATCTTCTGATGTGACGAGACCTCCAACAGATCAGACAGGTCAACACAATGTCTCGTATCGGTAAAAAGCCCGTTTCGGTTCCTGAAGGCGTCACCGCGACCGTCGAGGGCCAGAAGGTCACCGCCAAGGGGCCCAAGGGCGAGCTGAGCTACGTCGTCAATGACGAGGTGCTCGTGAAAATGGAAGAAAACGACGTGGTGGTTGCGCCGGTCGATCAGTCCAAGGACTCACGCTCCAAGTGGGGCATGACCCGGACGATGATCGAGAACATCATGACCGGCGTGAAGGACGGATTCGAGCGCAAGCTCGAGATCAACGGCGTCGGCTATCGCGCATCCGTTCAGGGCAGCAAGCTGCAGCTGGCATTGGGCTACAGCCACGATGTCGTCTACGACGCTCCCGACGGCATCACCATTGCCTGCCCGAAGCCCACGGAAATCGTCGTGACCGGCATCGACAAGCAGAAGGTCGGCCAGGTCGCCTCGGAGATCCGCAAATTCCGCAAGCCGGAGCCTTACAAGGGCAAGGGCGTCAAATATGCCGAAGAGCGGATCGTCCGCAAAGAAGGCAAGAAGAAGTAAGGAGCACGCAGATGGCCAGCAGGAAAGAAACGCTTGCGCGCCGTGCAGCGCGTGTCCGCCGCCAGGTGAAGAAGGTCGCCAATGGCCGACCGCGCCTGTCGGTTCACCGTTCCTCGAAGAACATCTACGCCCAGATCATCGACGATACGGCGGGCAACACGCTGGTTGCCGCCTCGACGCTCGATGCGGATCTGCGCAAGTCGCTGAAGACCGGCGCCGACACCGAAGCCGCTGCTGCGGTCGGCAAGCTGGTTGCCGAGCGCGCGAGCAAGGCCGGCGTCACGGAAGTGGTGTTCGACCGAGGCGCATTCGTGTACCACGGCCGTATCAAGGCGCTGGCGGATGCCGCGCGCGAGAACGGCCTGAGTTTCTAAGATCAACCAACTGCCCGTTGCACCCGGAAAAGAAAAAGGACAAGGACAATGGCAAGAGAACCGCGCCGCGATAATCGTGGCAAGGACGACGAGCGCGACAGCGAATTTGTCGACAAGCTCGTCCATATCAACCGCGTCGCAAAGGTCGTCAAGGGCGGCCGTCGCTTCGGCTTTGCCGCGCTCGTCGTTGTCGGCGACCAGAAGGGCCGCGTCGGCTTCGGTCACGGCAAGGCGCGTGAAGTGCCGGAAGCCATCCGCAAGGCCACCGAGGCCGCCAAGCGCAACATGATCTTCGTGCCGCTGCGGTCCGGCCGGACCCTGCACCACGACGTGCACGGCCGTCACGGCGCCGGTAAGGTTCTCCTGCGCTCGGCGAAACCGGGTACCGGAATCATCGCCGGTGGTCCCATGCGCGCCGTCTTCGAGACGCTCGGCATGCAGGATGTCGTTGCCAAGTCGACCGGTTCGTCCAACCCCTACAACATGGTTCGCGCCACGTTCGACGCGCTTCAGAGGCAGATGCATCCGAAGGATGTCGCTGCCCAGCGCGGCATGAAATACTCCACCTTGCAGGCCCGTCGTTCCGCGATCGTCGGCGCCGAAGAGTAGGGAAGCAGATCGTCATGGCTGATAAGAAGACAGGCAAAACGGTTACGGTCGAGCAGACCGGAAGCCCCATCCGCCGTCCCGCCGACCAGCGTCAGACGCTGATCGGTCTCGGACTGAACAAGATGCATCGCCGCCGCACGCTGGAAGATACGCCGGCCGTGCGCGGCATGATCCGCAAGGTACGTCATCTCGTGCGCGTCGTCGACGAAGCCTGAGGGGAGTGAACAATGAAACTGAATGAACTTCGCGATATCGATGGTGCGACCAAGACCCGCAAGCGGGTCGGGCGCGGCATCGGCTCCGGCACCGGCAAGACCGGCGGCCGCGGCGTCAAGGGACAGAAATCCCGCTCCGGCGTTGCCATCAAGGGCTTCGAAGGCGGCCAGATGCCGATCTACCGCCGTCTGCCGAAGCGCGGCTTCACCAATATCTTCGCCAAGAAATTCAACGTCGTTTCGGTCGGCCGTATCCAGGCTGCCATCGACGCCAAGAAGATCGACGCCAAGAAGCCTATCGACGTGGCGGCATTGGTCGAAGCCGGTGTCGTGCGCCGCGCCAAGGATGGCGTTCGGGTGCTCGCAGACGGTGAACTGAAGGCCAAGTTGACGCTTGAAGTGGCCGGCGCGTCCAAGTCGGCCATCGAGAAGGTCGAAAAGGCCGGCGGTACCGTCAAGCTGCTGGCTTCCGCCAGCGAAGCAGCGGACGGCAAGGAAGCCGCGAAAGCGGACGAATAGGTCGCGTAAGGCCCGATGTGTTGGCATCGGGCCGCTTCGACCCCATATGGTCACACGGACCTGTGAAAAGGATTGCACCGGCGCCGGTTACCAAAGGGCAGGGGCTTTTGTTATGAAGGCGCTTACGAGACAGCGATAATGGCCAGTTCCGCATTCGGATCGAGCGGAACATCGTCAGCCGGAGATACGTATGGCATCTGCAGCCGAACAACTTGCAGCCAATCTTAATTTCTCGGCCTTCGCCAAGGCTGAAGACCTGAAAAAGCGCATCTGGTTCACGCTGGGTGCGCTTTTGGTGTATCGGCTGGGCACCTATATCCCGCTGCCGGGCATCAACCCGGAGGCCTTCGCACAGGCGTTTGCGCAGCAGGCAGGCGGCGTTCTCGGCCTGTTCAACATGTTTGCCGGTGGCGCCGTCGAGCGCATGGCGATCTTCGCGCTGGGCATCATGCCCTACATCTCCGCGTCGATTATCATGCAGCTGATGACGTCGGTCGTGCCGACGCTGGAACAGCTGAAGAAGGAAGGCGAGCAGGGCCGCAAGGTCATCAACCAGTACACCCGCTACGGCACCGTACTGCTGGCCACCCTGCAGGCCTACGGTATCTCGGTCGGTCTCGAATCGGGCAACAACATCGTCACCGATCCGGGCTGGTTCTTCCGCCTGTCGACGGTCATCACGCTGGTCGGCGGCACCATGTTCCTGATGTGGCTCGGCGAGCAGATCACCGCCCGCGGCATCGGCAACGGCATTTCGCTGATCATCTTCGCCGGCATCGTCGCTGCCCTTCCGGGAGCCATTGCCGGCACCCTGGAACTCGGCCGCACCGGCGCCCTGTCGACCGGCATCATCATCATGGTGATCGTGATCGCCATCGCCGTGATCGCCTTCATCGTCTTCATGGAGCGGGCCCAGCGGCGGCTGTTGATTCAGTATCCGAAGCGCCAGGTGGGCAATCGCATGTTCCAGGGCGATTCGTCGCACCTGCCGCTGAAGCTGAACACCGCCGGCGTCATCCCGCCGATCTTCGCTTCGTCGCTGCTCTTGCTGCCGGCGACGCTTGCCGGGTTCTCCGACACGACCAACCTGCCGGCCTGGGCGACGACAGTACTGGCGACGCTCGGCCACGGCCAGCCGCTCTATATGGCGTTCTACGCCCTGATGATCGGCTTTTTCGCCTTCTTCTACACGGCCGTCGTGTTCAATCCCAAGGACACGGCCGACAACCTGAAGAGCCATGGCGGCTTTATCCCGGGCATCCGGCCCGGCGAGCGGACCGCCGAATATATCGACTATGTGCTGACCCGCATCACCGCGGTCGGCGCCCTCTACCTGATCTTCGTCTGCCTGTTGCCCGAAGTGCTCATTGCACAGACCGGCATACCGTTTTATCTCGGCGGCACGTCACTGCTGATCGTTGTCAGCGTGACCTTGGATACGGTCGCCCAGGTTCAGGGGCACTTGATCGCCCAGCAATATGAAGGGCTGATCAAGAAATCGAAGCTTCGGGGAGGGAAAAAGTCGCGATGAGATTGATACTGCTGGGTCCGCCGGGAGCGGGCAAGGGAACCCAGGCGCAGCGTCTGGTCGAGCGCCACGGCATTCCGCAGCTTTCCACCGGCGACATGCTGCGGGCCGCGGTCAGCGCCGGCACCGAGGTCGGGCTGCGTGCCAAGGCTGTCATGGATGCCGGCAAGCTCGTCTCCGACGAGATCGTCAATGCCATCGTCTCGGAGCGTCTCGACCAGCCCGACTGCCAGATAGGCTTCATTCTCGACGGCTATCCGCGCACCTTGCCGCAGGCCGACGCTGTGACACAGATGCTGGCCGCCAAGGACATGAACCTGACCGGCGTGATCGAACTTCGCGTGGACGACGAGGTACTGGTCGATCGCATCGCCGGCCGCTACACCTGCGCCAATTGCGGCGCCGGCTATCACGACACGAACCTGAAGCCGCAAAAGGACGGCGTCTGCGACAAGTGCGGCTCGACGGAGTTCAAGCGGCGCGCGGACGACAACGCCGAAACGGTGCGTACGCGGCTGCAGGCCTACTACAAGGAAACCGCACCTCTTCTGGGCTATTACTACGCCAAGGGGCTGCTGAAGGGCGTTGACGGAATGGCCGATATCGACACCGTCACGGCACAGATCGAGGAGCTTTTGGCAACGCTTTAGGACCGGGTGCGGGATTTTTGATAATTCCGCGCATTTGCGTCGCTTTTTTGGTCCGCGGACGGTTGACCTTTGGGCACCGAGTCCGTTAGAACCCGCCAATTCGTGATAGACGAGCGATTGGCGCGGTTTTCGAAAATCGGAAGGCCGGGGCTGATCGCTTATTGATGTCCCGGTGTTTGGAAGCAAGCAGCATATGCTGCAAGGATAGGCAGTCAGACCGCTTGGTCTGAGAGGCAAGGAGACAGGACGTGGCCCGTATCGCTGGCGTCAACATTCCAACCAACAAGCGCGTCGTTATCGCGCTGCAGTATATTCACGGCATCGGTGCGGCCCACGCCAAGGCCATCACCGAAAAGGTGGGCATTCCCGCCGAGCGTCGTGTCAACGAGCTTTCGGATGCCGAAGTCATCCAGGTTCGCGAGGCGATCGACCGGGAATACCAGGTCGAGGGTGACCTGCGTCGCGAAACCGCGATGAACATCAAGCGCCTGATGGATCTGGGCTGCTATCGCGGCCTGCGCCACCGCCGCAACCTTCCGGTTCGTGGTCAGCGCACCCACACCAATGCCCGCACCCGCAAGGGCCCGGCAAAGGCGATTGCAGGCAAGAAGAAGTAAGCAACCGGACATGTGACGGTTCGGGTCGGCTGCATCTCGCAAGCCGGCCTTTTGCGTAAGAATGGCTGGGGCGACAACGCCCCATCCGGTGGAGCCGCTGGAATTACGGCGGTGTCGAGATCGTTGAAAGGAATAAAATGGCCAAGGATGCCACGCGCGTTCGCCGCAAGGAACGCAAGAATATCTCGTCGGGCGTTGCCCACGTGAATTCGTCATTCAACAACACCATGATCACCATCACCGATGCCCAGGGCAATGCGATTGCCTGGTCCTCGGCCGGTGCCAAGGGTTTCAAGGGGTCGCGCAAGTCGACGCCCTTCGCCGCACAGATCGCTGCGGAAGATTGCGCCAAGAAGGCGCAGGAACACGGCATGAAGTCGCTCGAAGTCGAAGTCTGCGGACCGGGTTCCGGCCGTGAGTCGGCTCTGCGTGCGCTGCAGGCCGCTGGGTTCACGATCACTTCGATCCGCGATGTGACGCCGATCCCGCACAATGGTTGCCGTCCGCGCAAGAAGCGCCGCGTCTGATTTGCCGCTCAACAACCAATGAGCGGTTCGCCGCTCCTCTTGGTTCTCCAGCTCTATTGCCACGATTGGATGGTGGCAAGGAACGGAAGGTAAGAAACAATGATACAAAAAAATTGGCAGGAACTGATCAAGCCGAACAAGATCGAGTTCTCGTCCACCGAACGCACCAGGGCGACCCTGGTCGCCGAACCGCTTGAGCGCGGCTTCGGCCTGACGCTCGGCAACGCCTTGCGCCGTGTTCTGCTGTCGTCGCTGCGCGGCGCCGCCGTCACCGCTGTTCAGATCGACGGCGTGCTGCACGAGTTCTCGTCGATCCCCGGCGTTCGCGAGGACGTGACCGACATCGTTCTCAACATCAAGGAAATCGCCATCGGTATGGAAGGCGACGAGCCCAAGCGCATGGTCGTGCGCAAACAGGGCCCGGGCACCGTGCTGGCCGGCGACATCCAGACGGTCGGCGATATCGAGATCCTCAATCCGGACCACGTCATTTGCACCCTCGACGAGGGCGCCGAGATCCGCATGGAGTTCACCGTCGCCAACGGCAAGGGTTACGTTCCGGCGGACCGCAACCGCGCCGAAGACGCGCCGATCGGCCTGATCCCGGTCGACAGCCTCTATTCGCCGGTCAAGAAGGTGTCCTACAAGGTCGAGAACACCCGCGAGGGTCAGGTGCTCGACTATGACCGCCTGATCATGACCCTGGAGACCGACGGTTCGGTATCGGGTGAGGACGCCATCGCGTTTGCCGCCCGCATACTTCAGGACCAGCTCGCCGTGTTCATCAATTTCGACGAGCCGCAGAAAGAGGTCGAGGAAGTCCAGGCAACCGAACTGGCCTTCAACCCGGCGCTTCTCAAGAAGGTCGACGAACTGGAACTGTCCGTGCGTTCGGCCAACTGCCTGAAGAACGACAACATCGTCTACATCGGCGATCTTATCCAGAAGACCGAAGCGGAGATGCTGCGGACGCCGAACTTCGGCCGCAAGTCGCTCAACGAAATCAAGGAAGTCCTGGCCTCGATGGGCCTGCACCTTGGCATGGAAGTCCCGGCCTGGCCGCCGGAAAATATCGAAGACCTCGCCAAGCGCTACGAGGACCAGTATTAACCGAACCCGCGGTGCGTGGACGCACCGCACTGAATGGAGAGAGCCATGCGCCACCGCAAGTCAGGCCGCAAGCTGAACCGGACGCCAAGCCACCGCAAGGCAATGTTTGCCAACATGGCCGCGTCCCTCATTGAACACGAGCAGATCGTCACGACCTTGCCGAAGGCGAAGGAAATCCGTCCGATCGTCGAAAAGCTGGTGACCCTTGGCAAGCGCGGCGACCTGCATGCCCGCCGCCAGGCGATCTCCAAGGTCCGTGACGTCGAAATGGTGCGCAAGCTGTTCGACACCATCGCTCCCCGCTATGCCGACCGCAATGGCGGCTACCTGCGGATCATGCGGGCCGGGTTCCGCAAGGGCGACAACGCGCCGCTTGCAGTGATCGAATTCGTTGACCGCGACGTCGACGCACGCGGCGCCAAAGACCGCGAACGCGTCGAGGCCGAGGCAAGCGAAGAAACGGAAGCAGCGTAAGAACTGCCGCAGATCTGAATTGAAAAGGCCGGGCTTCGAGCCCGGCCTTTTTTTGTTCCGTTTGGAATGCGGCGGCTTTCGTCAGACCGCCTTCGGATAGTCGGTATAGCCTTCCGGTCCGGGTGCATAAAAGAGATCCGGCTGTGGAGCGGAGAGTTCCACATCGCCGCGCATTCTTTCGACCAGGTCCGGGTTGGCGATGAACGGCACACCGAACGACACCAGATCCGCATCGCCGCGGCCGATAACGTTTTCGGCACCGTCACGGTCGAAGCCGGTATTGACCATCAGCGTTCCGGAGTAACCCTCCCGGATCGCCTGCAGCGTTTCGTCGGGAAGGCCTTCCTGGCCGAGCACCAGGTGGACATAAACGAGCCCCACGGCCCCGATCTCACGAGCCAGCCAGCCATACTGTTCCGCCACGCCGTCATAGGCCGCATGGTCGTTGAAGGTGCTGTGCGGCGAGAGGCGGATGCCGACCCGTTCGGCGCCGATTTCGTCCGCGACCGCCCTGGCGACCTCGACGACGAAGCGAGCCCGGTTTTCCACGGAACCACCCCAGGAATCGGTCCGCGTGTTGACATTCGGATTGACGAACTGTTCGAGCAGGTATCCGTTGGCGGCATGCAGTTCGACGCCGTCGAAACCGGCCTCGACCGCGTTGCGCGCGGCGGCAACGAATTCACCAATCGCCTGGCGGATATCTTCCTCCGTCATGGCGCGCGGCTCCGGATGAGGCTGCATGCCCTGCGTGTCGGTGAACATCTCTCCAGCCGCCGTTATGGCGCTCGGCGCGACGATTTCGGCGCTGTCCGGCATGTTGACCGGGTGCCCGATGCGGCCGGTGTGCATGAGCTGCGCGAAGATCCGCCCGTCAGCAGCATGCACGGCCTCCGTCACGCGCTGCCAGCCGTCGATCTGCTCGGCGCTGAACAGACCGGGAATCCGTGGATAGCCCAGTCCGTTGGGTGAGGGCGCGATGCCTTCGGTCACGATGAGACCGGCGGATGCGCGCTGCGCATAATAGTCTGCCATCACCGGCGTCGGGATGTTGTCGATAGCGCGGCACCGGGTCATCGGCGCCATGACGACGCGGTTCTTCAGGTCCAGCGATCCGAGCGGATGGTGCGAGAACAGGTTCATGGTGGCATTGCTCCTTTGAAATCCTTCCCAGAGGTAATGCCTGATCGGCTATGGACAATAGGCTTTGTTCGGACTAATTGTCCGTATATGCGGACAATGAATGATATCAACCTCAATGCCATCACGGCCTTTTTGCGGGTGGCCGAACAGCAGAGTTTTCGCGGCGCGGCGAAATCCCTGGGCGTTTCGAAATCGACCTTGAGCCAGCGGGTCGCGGTGCTGGAGGATCAGCTGGGCGTTCAGCTTTTCTGGCGTTCCACCCGGTCCGTCCGGCTCACCGATACCGGCGAGAGCTACTACCGTGCCGTCGAACCGGCTCTGAGCGCCATACTGGATGCCGAACGCCAGCTCAGCGACATACGCGACCGGCCGCGCGGACGGCTGCGCATGTCGGCCCCTGTCGAAATGGGACAGTGCGTGCTCGGCGGCGTTCTGGCGAAATATGCCGGGCTCTACCCGGATGTGGATCTGATCGTTGATTTGAGCGATCGCAAGGTCAACCTGATCGAGGAGGGTTTCGACCTCGCGGTGCGAACCGGACCGCTCGACGATTCCAGTCTGATCTGCCGAAAACTGTCGGTTCTCGGCTCGCTGCGTTTGTTCGCCAGCCCCGGTTATCTGGAGGCGAAGGGCGCGCCGCGAACGCCGAGGGATCTGGCCGAACACGATTGTCTGGTGATGACCAGCGAACAGGAAGCCGTCACCTGGCATCTGGAAGGACCCGAAGGCACCGTCTCGGTTGCCGTGCGGCCGCGCATGGCGGTGGCGAGTTGGGCCATTCTGCGGGAGCTGGCGGTGGCCGGGATCGGCATCTCCCGATTGCCCGAAATGACCGGCATGCACGAGGTTGCCGCCGGGCGGCTGGTGGAAATCCTGCCGGAATGGGCCCCGCAGGGCGATGCTTGCTACGCGGTCTATCCGAGCGGGCGCAATCCGTCGGCAGCCCTGCGTGCCATGGTGGATCTCCTGGGCGAACATCTGGCCGACACGCTGACCAGCTGTGCCTTGCCGTCGCCTCAGGCCTGCATCAACAGCCGATAGAGAACCCCGGCCAGCAGGGCTCCGAGGATCCAGTCGAAGCCGCTCAGAAACTGCAGGGCAGGAAGCCAGACGCCGAGCACCGCAAAGACCGCGGCGATGAAGAAGGCGATGAGGGCTCGCGGGTTCCATCCGCCACGGTAGTAGTAGGCGCCAGCCGGATCGGCCGAGTACATCTGCTGGACGTCGAGGACCTGTCGTTTGACGAAATAATAGTCGGCGATCAGGATTCCGTAAGCCGGCGCCAAGAGGGCACCCAGCGTGTTGACGAAGCGGATAAGGCCGATCTGGCTGATCACGGTCACCCAGAGGGCGCTGACCACGAAAGCCAGCGTTGCCGCAATCAGGCCGCCGCGGCGAAAGCTGATCCATCGCGGCAGGAGGTTCGACAGGTCGTTCGCCGGCGGCACGAAATTCGCCACGACGTTGATCCCGACCGTGGCGGTGAAAAAAGTCAGCGCGGCAACGACTGTCAGGACCGGATTGCCGATATGGCCGACGATCTGGGTGGGATCCGTCATTTTGCTGCCGAGCACCACCGTGGTCCCGGCGGTCAGAAACAGCGCCAGCAGTGCGAACAGGACGCTGTTGACGAGGAGCCCGAGAATGTTGCCCCGCCGCATATCCCGCTCGCTGCGCACATAGCGAGAAAAGTCCCCGTAATTGACGATTATCGGCGCATAGAGCGCGATCATCGTTCCCACGACGGCCATGAAAGCCGAAACCGGTCCGCCCCGGTAGCTGCCCGTGCCCTCGAAAATCGATCCGACTTCAGACAGCAGGCCGGGCCCAGCCCTGACCCAGAGGAAGACGAGGAGAACCCCCATCACCGCATACACTGCCGGGGCCGCGAGGTTGAGGAACCGGCGTATCCCGCCGATGCCCCTCCAGAACAACTTCACCTGGAACAGCGAAACGATGACCAGCGACACCCAGCCGATCCAGTTCAGTCCGAGCCAGGTCGCCTTCGGCTCGGCGCCGACGAACGAGCCGATGGCAAGCGCCACGGCGGTCGAGGCCACATAGGTCTGAGCTCCATACCAGAAGATGGCCACGGTGCCGCGGATCATCGCCGGAAAATTCGCACCGAAGACCCCCATGCTCGCGCGTGCCATCACCGGAAACGGAATGCCGTATCGGACGCTCGGCCGCCCGACGAGGTTGACCAGAACCAGCATGATCAGGGCGGCCAGCACAATGCCGGCGAAAACCGCCCAGCCATTCAAGCCGTAGGTGAGAAACAGCGAAGCGGCGAGCGTGTAGCCGAGCAGGCTCTGGGCCGTGTTCGACCAGACATTGAAGATGGCGAACCAGCCCCAGCTTCTTCGCGCATATTCCACCGGCGCCAGATCGGCATTGTAGAGCCGGTCGGCCGGGTTTGTGAGGACAAGGTCGGTGTCGCGTTCGGGAGAAATGGCGCGCAAATCCTGAAAACGGCTTTTTGAAACTCCGCCATCAGTAGCACATTCCTCTAAAGGCCGAGCACCCCGTCGCGCCGGCGGGCTCGAAACTCTGACGGCGTGTGACCGCTGAACTCGCGGAACGCCTTGTTGAAGGCGCTGAGAGAGGCATAGCCCACCTGAAGCGCGACATGGACGACAGCCTCGTCCTCGTTGCTCAGAAGTTCGACGGCACGAATCATTCGAAGACGCCGCAGGCACTGGCGCCAGGTCATGCCCACCTCGTCGGCATAGCGGCGCAGCAGCGTGCGCTCGGACACATGGGCGGCACCTGCGACCTCGGCAAGCGCGATGTCACGATCGAGATGGGCTTCGGTATAGGCGATCGCCCGCTGCATCGCTTCGCTGCGTCCCATCGGCATCCAGACGTCGCTGGGCTGTCGGGCAAGCTCCGTGCAGGTCAAAGCCAGGGCTTGGAAGAAGTGCCGGGCATGGTCGTCGAAATGCTCGGCCTGCGGCCCCCAGCGGCGGCTGAAATAGATCATGTCGCGCGCCAGATCCGTCATGGTGAAGACCACGCTCTCTTCGGGCAGGTCGCCCATGAAATCGGGGTTGAAGAGCACCGAACAGCAGGTCATGGGATGGCCGATGGTGACCACCATCTCGGTGCCCGCGGGGATCCATGCCGCATAGGACGGTGGCAGCAGCCAGCGGCGGCCGGCGATTTCGAGACTGATTGCGCCCTTGATGCAGTACATCAGGTAGTGGCGTTCGAAGCTCAGCGTCTCCGCCGGTCGCGGCTCGAATTCCTGGTAGAAGCAAAAGGCTGGAAGGTCGTCCTGCGGCATGGCCATCCACGGTTCAGGTGTCGATATCGGCCAATGTGGTGACCGGCGGCGCGACCATCAGAGGCTTC
Source organism: Rhizobiaceae bacterium (assembly GCA_963921345.3). Taxonomy (GTDB): domain Bacteria; phylum Pseudomonadota; class Alphaproteobacteria; order Rhizobiales; family Rhizobiaceae; genus Hoeflea_A. The sequence continues at coordinate 1,029,692 of CAWUFE020000007.1, forward strand.
AGGCCCTCGGCGAGGCGAAGGAACGCTTCGCTCTGGCGATAGGCATCGAAAGCCTGCATCGAAGACCAGCGTTGAACGATCACGATTTTCCCGTTGCCATTGGTACCGGCGTAAAGATCATAGCCGGCACAGCCAGCCATGTCTCGGACGTCCGCGGACTGCTCGTTGATGAGGGCAGTGGTGGTTGCGATGTCTTCCGGCGAAAACACGGCTTCGACGGTCACGAGTTTCATTGGATCTCTCCTTTCGCAACGGTGGCAATGTATCCGGCGCTGAGCCGGCTCGGGGGGCCTGACGAGAAGGCAAAAGTATCGATGTCTTCGAAACCCGTGCGAGCGAGCAGGGTTTGCATCTCGGCGGGTCGGTATGCACGGTTTTTCCAGCGCAGCCTCACCAGCGCCGTGCACCAATGCGGTTTGCTGACGACGAGAACCAGAAGTCCGCCGGGCGCAAGAGCGGTGCGCAGTGCCGAAAGGGCTTTGGCCGCATCCTCCACGTGTTCGATCAGATGGGCGCTCAGGACGACGTCGTAACGCTTCGGGCGTTGCGCCAGCGCGTCCACGTCGCTGCAGATCCTCCCGCAGCTCAAGCCCTCCGAGGCCAGCGTTTGGGCCCCTCTCAGCAGCATCTCGTTCGACACGTCGAGAAGATCAAAGTCGGCGCGGCCGAAATGCCGCGCGAAGGCGAGGGAGAACCCGGCGGTGCCGGCGCCGGCATCGAGAACGCCGAGGCGCTTTCCGCGCTTCGGCAAACGGCCGGCGGCTGCATCGAGCAGGTCCCCGTAGGCCTCTACGAAGCCGAACTTGTCTATGGTCCGGTGCCAGGTCGCGGCAGCGCGGTCATAGGCGGCGGCAAGCGCCGGAACGGTCGGGCGTCCCGTCACGAAGATGGATCGCATGGTGCTGGTTCCTGTCTGTTGGCTTTGGCAGCGCACCATAGATTGCCCTTATACGGGGCGCTCGCGCCGGTCGGCCAATAATTTGCTCCAAACCGCCAAATCGAGGCGTCGCCGCACGGTTTGACAGGCATTCCGGTGCGGCGCAGGCGATTGAACGCTTCGTGCTGCAACCTATCTAAAGACAACGTGGTGGGATGCCTTATCCAGACCTTTTTGATGGGTCATTTCCGCTCTAAAATACGGATTCGAATGGAGGATCGGGAATGCGCGGTGGAATTGTTGTCGGGATTGTGGCGGTAGCGGCCGTTGTGTTCAGCGTTGCTGCATTGGGGGCGCAGGATACATCACCGACCGAACAGATGCGCGGCATCATTTCCGATATCCTCGGCGCCGGCGAAAAGCGCCAGGCGGCGCCCGAAATCAGGCGGATCGCGCCGCAGTCGCAAGCCCAGCTGCAGTTCTCCTATTCGCCGTTGGTCAAGCACGCCGCGCCTGCCGTGGTCAATGTTTACGCAGAGCGCATGGTGCGCCAGCGCTCTCCCTTCGCCGGTGATCCGTTCTTCGAACGCTTTTTCGGTCAGCAAGCGCCGGGGCGTTCGCGCAAGCAGTCGTCCCTCGGCTCGGGGGTCATCGTCGATTCATCGGGAATAGTCGTCACCAACAATCACGTCATCGATGGCGCCGACGAAATCAAGATCGCCCTTGCGGATGGGAGGGAATTCGCCAGCCGGCTGCTGCTCAAGGATGAGAGGGCCGATCTGGCTATTCTCAAGATCGATGGCGACGAGCCCTTTGCCGCGCTCGACTACAGCGACTCCGACAAACTCGAGGTCGGCGATATCGTTCTCGCCATCGGCAATCCCTTCGGCATCGGCCAGACAGTCACCAGTGGCATCGTCTCGGCGCTTGCGCGAAATCAGGTCAACCTGTCCGAATTCGGCTTCTTCATCCAGACCGATGCCGCGATCAATCCCGGCAACTCCGGCGGCGCGCTGATCGACATGAACGGACGGCTCGTCGGCATCAACACTGCCATTTTCACCCGTACCGGCGCTTCGATCGGCATTGGATACGCCATTCCAGCCAACATGGTGCGCGCCGTTGTGGATGCCGCAAAGAGCGGAGACGAGCGGTTCACCCGGCCCTATATCGGCGCCAGCTTTTCTCCGGTGACCTCCGATATGGCGGAGGCTCTTGGAATGAAACAGGCGTTTGGTGCCATCGTGACCGCCGTGGTGGAAGGTGGACCGGCGCACACCGGCGGGCTCAAGGTCGGCGATATCGTCCTGCGCATGAACGACAAGTCGGTTCAGCATCCCGATGCGCTGGGTTACCGTTTGGCCACGTCCACGGTCGGTTCCGTTGCCAAATTCGAGGTGTTCTCGCGATCCAGGATCAAGATTGTATCCATCAAGTTGGCGCCGCCGCGTCAGCGCACGCCGGCGAGCGAAATCCGCATAACCGGCGACAGCCCGTTCTCCGGCGCGCTGATCGCCGATCTCGGGCCCAAGCTGGCCGAGGAGATGCGCATTCCGACCAGGGCCCGCGGCGTTGTCATCCTTGATGTGGAACGCGGCTCGCGGGCCAACCACTACGGGCTTCGGGCGCGCGATATCATTGTTGCCATCAACGGCCAGACCGTGACCTCGAGCGACAAGATGATGGATCTGGTTTCCGAGGATCCGGGTTTCTGGCGCTTCGAGATTGCCCGCAACGGTCGCAGACTTCGCCAGATCGTGCGATGAACGACCTGTTCGCATCCATAGCCGACGAAGCGGCCGAAAAGGCCCGACCGCTGGCCGATCGGATGCGTCCGACATCGCTGGCCGGCATTACCGGACAGCCGCACCTGACAGGTCCGGACGGCGTCATCAGCCGCATGATCGCCACCGGCACCCTCGGCTCGATGATCTTCTGGGGACCGCCGGGCACCGGCAAGACCACGGTGGCAAGGCTGCTTGCCGGCGAAACCGATCTTGCTTTCGAGCAGCTCTCTGCGATTTTCTCCGGCGTTGCCGACCTGAAGAAGGCCTTCGAAGCGGCGCGCGCGCGGCGCATGTCCGGGCGTCAGACGCTGCTTTTCGTCGACGAGATCCATCGCTTCAACCGAGCCCAGCAGGACAGCTTTCTGCCGGTGATGGAAGACGGAACCGTCATTCTCGTCGGCGCGACGACCGAAAACCCCTCCTTCGAGCTCAATGCCGCCCTTCTGTCGCGCGCGCGGGTGCTCACCTTCAAGCCGCACGACGAAGACAGCCTGGCCACATTGCTGCAGCGCGCCGAGGAGACGGAGGGCAGGGCGCTGCCGGTCAGCGACGAGGCCCGGCTCAGCCTGTTTCGCATGGCCGACGGCGATGGACGCGCGGTTCTGACTCTGGCGGAAGAGGTGTGGCGCGCCGCCAGGGAAGGCGAGATCTTTGATGCGGGCGCCTTGCAGGAACTGGTTCAGCGGCGCGCGCCGGTCTACGACAAGGGCCAGGATGGCCACTACAATCTGATCTCGGCTCTGCACAAATCGGTGCGCGGATCCGATCCGGACGCCGCTCTCTACTATCTGTGCCGCATGTTCGATGCCGGCGAAGATCCGCTTTATATCGGCCGGCGCCTGGTGCGCATGGCGTCGGAAGATATCGGTCTCGCCGACCCGCAGGCCCTGGTGATCGCCAATGCCGCCAAGGACGCCTATGATTATCTGGGGTCGCCGGAAGGCGAACTGGCGCTCGCCCAGGCCTGCGTCTATATCGCAACCGCGCCCAAATCCAACGCCGTCTATACCGCCTTCAAGGAGGCATCGCGGGCGGCCCGGGAAAACGGGTCTCTGCTGCCGCCGAAACACATCCTTAACGCTCCCACCAGTCTTATGAAGAACGAGGGCTACGGAAAAGGCTATGAGTATGACCATGACTCACCGGGGGCCTTTTCCGGACAGGACTACTTCCCGGAGAAGATGGGGCGGCGCACTTTCTATTCGCCGCCGGAGCGCGGTTTCGAGCGGGAGCTGAAGAAGCGTCTCGACTACTGGGCGAAGCTGCGCGCCGAAAAGCAGGGCGGCGACAATGGCGACTAATGCAAGTTCGGTGAAATCGATTGCTGTCCTGGGGGCGGGGGCGATCGGCTGTTTCGTCGGCGGCATGTTACGGGCCGACGGGCACCGGGTGGTTTTTGTCGGCCGTCCCGGCACGGTGGAGACCTTGGAAACGCACGGCCTGACGCTGACCCAGCTCGACGGCCCGGAAAAGACCGTGGCGGCCGGCGACCTGGAGGCATCGAGCAAAGCGGAAGCCATAGCCGGTTCGGATCTGGTGCTGGTCTGTGTGAAGTCTCACGACACGGAACAGGCGGCCGAAGAAATCGCCGAACACTGCTCGTCATCGACGACGATCGTCAGCCTGCAGAACGGAGTGGCCAACGCCCGTGTTCTGGGCCACCACCTGGGAGCCCGGCCGATTGCCGCGGGAATGGTTCAGTTCAACGTCGTCGTCGGCGGCGAGGGGCGGTTCCACAGGGCGACGGAAGGCGGTGTCATCATGAAGGACACGGTCGCCACCCGCGCCTTGCGCGACGCCCTCAATGCTTCCGGTATCGTCGCATCGGTGCACTCGGACATGCAGGCGGTTCTGTGGACCAAGCTGCTGCTCAACCTCAACAACGCGCTGAACGTGCTGGCCGATGTTCCCCTGGTCGAGCAACTTTCCGACCGCTCCTACCGGGCGGTTCTGGCGATGATGGTGGACGAGGCGCTGCTGGCCCTTCGCACCGCCCACATTTCGCCGGTCCCCATCGGCAAGATCAGGCCGCGCGCTATTCCGTTCGCCCTGCGCCTGCCCAACTGGGCATTCGCGCGCGCCGCCCGGGCGATGCTGGCGATCGATCCGCAGGCCCGGTCTTCCATGTGGGAGGATCTACAGGCCGGCCGCCAGCCCGAAGTCGACTATCTCAATGGCGCGGTCGTCGAGCTGGCGCATCAGGTCGGCACTGCCGCGCCGACCAACGAAATCGTCATCGACCTGGTGAAAGCCGCGTTCGAGGCGAGGCAGTCGCCGCGGCTTTCCGGCAAGGATCTGCTGCAGCAGGTCCAGTCCTCTTAAGCACCCCGCATTTTGGTCGCCGCGGTCTTTCCAGTCCCGCCAAAACAGACTAAACGCATCCCATGACACACCTGCTTTATGTCGCTCTCGGCGGCGCGGTCGGCGCCTCCCTGCGCCACCTTGTCAATCTGGCGAGCCTGCGCCTGATGGGACCGAATTTCCCCTGGGGCACGCTCACCGCCAATGTCGTCGGGTCCTTCGCCATGGGGCTGTTTATCGAGATGCTGATCCGCAAGCTGGGCGGCAGCCAGGAATTGCGCCTGTTCGTTGCGACCGGCCTTCTGGGCGGGTTCACGACATTCTCCGCCTTCTCGCTCGATGTCGCCGGCCTTTGGGAACGGGGCGCGACATCACTGACATTCGCCTATGTGGCTGGCAGTGTCGTGCTGTCGATCGGGGCGCTGTTTGCCGGCCTGGCAATCGGCCGGGCTGTGGTTTGAGGACAATGACGATGGCCAGTGTTGAGCAGCGTACGGTGGATCGCGACGAGGGCGGCATGCGCCTCGATCGCTGGTTCAAGACGCATTTTCCCGGCCTCGGCTTCGGCAAACTCCAGAAGCTGCTGCGCTCCGGCCAGATCCGCGTCGACGGCGGCAGGGCCAAGTCGGACACCCGCATCCAGGCGGGTCAGAAGATCCGCATTCCGCCGCTCGGGACCGACGAGAAAAAGGCGCTTGCCGGCGTCGCTGCACGCGGCAGCAAGGGCGGCGATGGCGAAATGCTGTCGCAGATGCTGCTCTACGAGGACCCGAAAGTCTTCGTCTTCAACAAGCCCGCGGGCCTGGCGGTGCAGGGCGGCTCCGGTATCACCCGGCATATGGACTCGATGCTCGAAGCCTGGCGCAGCAAGAAAGGCGAAAAGCCGCGCCTCGTCCACCGCCTCGACCGGGAAACGTCCGGCATTCTCGTTGTTGCCCGCACACGCGGCGCAGCCCAGGCCCTGACCGCGGCCTTCCGCGAGCGCACGACCAAAAAGACGTACTGGGCCCTGGTCAAGGGCGTTCCTACCCCGCACGAGGGGCGCATTTCGACCTGGCTGGTCAAGGAACAGACGCCCGATGGCGACCGCATGCGGGTCTGTCGTCACGGCGAGCCGGACTCCGACCACGCGGTGTCCTATTACCGGGTCGTCGAACAGGCTGCGCAGAACCTGACCTGGCTGGAGATGGAACCCTATACCGGGCGCACCCACCAGCTGCGGGTCCATGCCGCCCACAAGGGCTGTCCGATCCTGGGAGATCCAAAATACTTCGAAGAGGATCACAATTGGCCGTTTCCCGGCGGCATGCAGAAACGCCTGCACCTGCATGCCCGCCACATTTCCATTCCGGCACCGGGCGGCGGTCGGATCGAGGTAACGGCGCCTTTGCCGCCGCATATGGTGCAGAGCTGGAACTTGCTCGGTTTCGACAAGGACGAGGAAACATGAAACTGGTCCTGTTCGATTGTGACGGAACGCTGGTCGACAGCGCCGCCAACATCCACCGATGCATGGAAAAGACCTTTGTGGAGGCAGGGCTTGAAGCGCCGGACCTGGCACTGACGAAATCGGTCATCGGCCTGACGCTCGAGGCGGCCATTTCGCAGATGCTGCAAGCCGACGTCGATCACCGCATTCGCCAGATGGCCGATCGTTACAGACATCACAGCGTGCTCATGCGCTCGCACCCCTCATTCGACGAACCGGTTTTCGACGGGATCGGAGATGTCCTGGACAGGCTCTTCGGCCGTGACGACATCCTTGTCGGGGTAGTCACCGGAAAATCGAGACGCGGTCTCAACACGGTGATTCAAAAACATGATCTCGCGGCGGGGATCATCGCCAGCCGGACGGCCGACGAATGTCCTTCGAAACCTCACCCGGCCATGGTGCTTGAATGCTGCGCCGAAACCGGTGTCGATCCTGCCCAGACAATCGTCGTCGGCGACGCCATATTCGACATGCAAATGGCCCGTGCTGCCGGAGCAAGGGCGATTGGTGTATCCTGGGGCTATGCAAGTACCGACGCACTGCAAGAGGCAGGCGCTCACCATGTGGTGCATGAACCGGACGCGTTGCTTCCTCTGGTGATGGATCACGGTTTGGAGGACGGTTCCGATGCGTGACATTCTCAACGATCTCGGCGACCAGTTGAGCGATGCCGATCCGGTCCGCCGCGCGCAAATAAAATCCAAACGGCCGTTGCCGAAACGGTTCTACGAATCGACCAGTGTCGAGGAAGAGGACGCGGGGTTCGCGGTCCTGCTGGACGGCAAGCCGATCCTGACACCGGCGCGCAACAGGCTGGCATTGCCGACCCGCGCGCTCGCCGAGGTGATCGCCGGCGAATGGGATGCGCAAAAGCAGGAAATCGATCCCGGCTCGATGCCGGTAACGCGCCTGGCCAACACCGCACTGGACGGTGTCGCGCTCGACCCTCAGGCGGTCAAGGAAGACATTCTGCGCTTTGCGGGAATGGACCTTCTGTGCTACCGCGCCGACGGCCCGCAGACTCTGGTGGAGCGCCAGACTGAAATCTGGGACCCTATACTGGAGTGGGCGCATCGCACTCTCAACGCCCGGTTCGTCCTGGCCGAGGGTATCGTCCATGTCGCGCAGCCGCGCGAAAGCACCGCGGCGCTCGGCGTGCACCTTTCGTCCTTCGACCATCCGATCCTGCTTGCCGCTCTGCACAGCATGACGACGCTCACCGGTTCGGCCTTGCTGGCACTGGCAGTGGCAAAGGAGGAAATCGGCGCCGAGGAAGCTTGGAATGCGGCTCATGTCGATGAAGACTGGAACGCCGAGCAATGGGGAGCCGATCAGCAGGCGATGGCCAGGCGGGCTCAGCGGTGGGGTGAGATGGCGGCCGCGGACAGCGCGATGAAGGCAATTCTGCAAAGCTGAACGGGCGCTTATCCGGCGGCGGTCACAGCAGCGACGCCAGATGCGCGGTTGCCATGGTCGCGGCTTCCGTCCGGTTTGACGCACCCAGCGCCTTGAGGACGGCGGACATGTGGAATGTGACGGTCCTGCCGCTAATCCTCAATATGACGGCGATTTCCGCATTCGACTTGCCCTGACAGACCCAGTAGAGAACCTCCGCCTGACGTCGGGTCAGACCGAGCTGTTCGAACGGCTGAGGCGAGGCGGCGAGTGTGAAGCGTTCCGTCAGCAATGTGCAGCCATCGGCGGAACCGGTCGGGACGAGCCGGATGATCAATCGGCCGATCCGGTTGCTGACGACGAGCGGCGCCGGAGCCTGGCTACTAGGCGCAGCCAGGTGTTCCGATACCCATCGTTCCACGGCATGTGGCAATCGATCCGAGGCCATCGGCTGATAGTCGAAGAAAAGCGAGAGGTTGGCTTCGGCGAAAGCGGTTTGCTGAGTGATCCGCAGGGTCGCGTCGAGATCGATCCAGCCGGCGCCGATGGTCTCCAGAACCTGCTCGCTGCGCTTCAGCGCCGACTTCATCGATGTGTGCTGCCGGGCATTCAGGAAGGATTGCGCAAGATGCGGCTGCATAAACGTCAGGATTTCCCGGTCGTCTTCCGTAAAGTCGCTTTCGCCGCGATTGAAGGCAAAGGCCACCAGGGACGGGCCCTCCACGGGCAGGGCAACGGCGATCTGGTGCTCGCCGCGAAACGGGCGATAAAAGCTCTGGTAGAGGCCTGTCCCGCGCCATTCCTCCTGCGACAGGAAATCGCTGATCTTCTTCGGCCCGTCATTGACACGGCGATAGTGTTCGATCAGCGGATTCTGGTGCATCGTCGATTCAAACAGCAACTGTATTTCATGGTAGTGCGTTTGCATGGGGTGGGAATTGATCACGGTCATCATGCGCCGCGCCGCGTAGTCGACCTCGTTGTACGCGGCCGCGTTGGATTCGATCAGTTCCGGCAGTACCAGCATCGACGTCACGACGAAATCGTCCAGGTCCTGAAGCGCGTACAATCTGCGCAGGGCCGTGTTAATCCTGTGGTAGTCGTCGTCCGTCAGGGCCATGCTCAGTCGCCGGTCATGCCCTGCCGAAGGGCGACCAAATGCGACGATGCGATGTTGGCGGCCTCGGTTCGGTTGCTGACGCCGAAGATATCGAGGATGCGGGAAACATGAAAAATCACCGTACGCACGCTGATCTTCAACATGATCGCGATCTCCGAATTGGTCTTGCCCTGCGATATCCAGTATAGCACCTCAGCCTGCCGGCTGGTCAGACCAAGACCTTCCAGCGGCTCGTGCGAGGGATTGTGCAGGGTGCGTTCGCCAAGGAGGCTGCAGGAGCCGTCTTCGTTGGACGACAGGAACCGCAGGATCAGTCTGCCGGTGTCGTTGCCGACGACGAGCGGCGGCACCGGCGCCCCGGTTTGCTCTGCTTCGAGGTTCCGGGCAGTCCAGGCTACAAGCGACTGGGGCAGGGGGCCGCCCTCGACGGCGCGCCCCTGAAAGAAGCTATCCAGACAGGACAATGCATTTGACGAGGCGCGGCGAATTTTCCCATCCGCATCGAGGTCGATCCAAACGGCACCGAGGGATTCGAGCACCTGCTCGCTCCGTTCCACCCGGCGTTTCAACCGGCCATGACGGCGGGCGTTCTCATAGGCCTGGGTGAGGTGCGGTTGCAGGGTGGCAAGGATTTCCCGATGCCGTTCGGTAAAGTCGCTTTCGCTGCGGTTGAAGGCAAAGGCTACGATGGCCTTGCCGTCCACCGGCAGGGCGACGGCGATCTGGTATTCGCCGCCGATTTTGCCGTAGACGGACCGGTAGATTCCCGTCGCACGCCACTGGTCCTGGGAAATGAAATCGCTGATTTTCTTTGGTCCATCCCGGGTCCGGGCACTGTGCTCGATCAACGGGTTCTGGTGCATCATCGATTCGAAGACGATCTGATGGGCGTGATACCACTTTTGCGCCGCCGTCGAGTCGACGATGGCCATCATCCGCCGCTCGGCATAATTGACCTCATTGTAGGCGGCCAGGTCGGAATCGAGCAGCGGCGGCAGTTCGCGCATGGCCGCAACGACGAATGCGTCGAGGTCCTGCAGCTCGTAGATGCCGTGAATTGCGCGATCGAGGGCCGCCCGATCGGCACCGGTCAGCAATGATCCCGGTCTGTTAGCCGAAGAATCGCTTCGTGTTGCGTCGTCGCCCTGCATCGCCCGTCCGTTCGACGTCCCAATCGCCGCATTCGACCGCCGGTCAACGCGGCCCGCGCCGCGCCGTCCGATCAAACGACTCTGGTCGATTGGATCCTGTGTAGGCGGAGGCGGTCAGAGGTCGAGAAGACAGCCGACGGCAGTCCCACGGGCCGGATGAGCCGCAGTACGCTCGGCCCGTTCGCCGGAAACACCGCAACTCAGCGGTAAGGTCCGGCTTTGACAGCGCGCTCTTGAACCTCTTGGTTGCCTCCAAAATCACGCATTGTGTCACGGTCACCCGGAAGTTTATTTTCCGGCAACGAAAACAATAGTCAACTAAAAATATTTATTTTCGAAATGAAAATTTCTTGGTAGAAAATTGCGAATTATGATCGGGCTTTTTTCTCCATAAGAGTATGAATTCAATGAGGAAAAGGGGCCTCTTACGCTCGCCGGGATATTGCGGTTTACGATTGGAGCGCGGATTGCGCCTCATTCGCAGCTTTCAACTCCGTAATTTTGTTTTCAAACCCGTCGATACACACCCTATGATCGAGCCTTCGGACCGCTTCAGGCGCAGTTGGGGGCATAGATGGCAAAAAAGATAGCGGAAATCCGCCGTCCCGAAATTGTACAGGCACTCTATCGCGCAATCGAGAGAGATGGCATCAGCTTGCCGAGCTATGACCAGATTGCCCGCGAGGGCGAGATGTCGCGTCAGCTGATCCGGCATTATTTTTCCAGCAGCGACGACATGGCCGTCGCGCTTTGCGATGCATTGGCGGCGACTTATCGGGATTGTCTGATGAAGGGGATCATTGCCGCCGCCGACAGTCGTCGATTGAGCGTGTTTCTGGATTTCTATTTCAATTTTCTGTCGGACAAGGGGCTGCCGAAACCGGCGGACGACGTGGTGTACGACGCCATGTTCGCACTGGCATCGACGCGGCCTGACGTTAAGAAAAATCTGCATGACCAGTACACGCTGCTGCAGATGACGCTGGCCCATGAAATCCAGATCAGCTTTCCGGAACTTCACCAGAGCGGCTGTCGTGAGCTCGGCTACCTGATCGTCATCATCATGTACGGCCACTGGAAGATGGTTGCGTCGCTCGGCTTCAGCGACGAGTACAACAGGGTATCCAGGGACGCGCTCGATCGGCTGATTGAATCCTACACCGCCAACTATCGACCGCCGGATTTGATGCGGACAAAATGCGTTTAAATCAACGCGGATGAGGAGTTTTCTCGAAATAGAATTAAGAAAAGGCCGTAAACAGCTGCACCTTGAAAATATCGTGTTACTGGGCCTACCGGATGTTGTCTCCGGTAGGCCCGCCTCGTAAGGAATTTGTCCGTCCGGCCATCATGGCGAATGCTACAAGTACCTTATTGGTCAGATCGATGAGCCTTTGAGCTTCGACAGACGAACGCCGTTGATGCGGTAATTACCGTCATCCTGCCGCTCTAGGACATAGACGGCGCGCCAGTTCTTGCCTTTGGGACCGGTAATGAGCAGTTCCTGGGCAATCGTGGCTCCATCCGTTTCACTCAAGGCGCGGCCGAAGGCGTAGTTCCCGGGCCGGTAAACCGGTGCATAGTTCCGCTTGACCATGTCAAAGAAACGCTGCGGTTCCGGGAATATCTTCTGAACGCCCGTCGTCGCAAAAGAGTAGGCTGAATCCACATCGTCGTTCAAAAAAGCGACGATCTGACTTTCAATTACCTCTCTTGCCGTGGCCAGGTTGTCTTCCGCGTAAGAGGACGTGGCCATCAGCAACCCGACCATGAGGCACAACACGAGTTTACGCATGGTTACATCCTCCTTTCTTACTCCTTTAGATAGGTTCTAAAGGATGAACTGGAAGAGTACTGCGTCTCACGTTTTCATGACTGGAGACGAATCGACCATAACAGATTCGTCATATTTTGGTCACAAAATGAACAAGCGAGGGCCGATTTCGGCCCGTGCCGGGCGCCGAAATCTCCGGTAATCCTTTAAAAATCAAAAAGTTATCTAAGTCGTATCTGGAGTCTGCGTTGGTCGCTCTGCCAGCAATTTGTAGGTGCCGGTAGCGGTTGCAATGGCGGTTCCGTCCTGTGCCGTCAGCACCGCATCGACGAAAGCCAGATGTTTGCCGCCGCCCGAGATGCGGGCCGTCGCAACGACGCGACCGGCCATCGCCCGGGCGAGATAATTCACCGTCAGCGACACCGTCGTCACCGGATCGAGAGTTTCGCCATTGCGTCGCAGGCTGACGGTATAGCCGCACACGGCATCGAGGAGTGTGGCGCTGAGGCCGCCATGCAGACCGCCATTGCGATTGATGTGGCCCTCGTTCAGGTCGAGGATCACCCGGGCCTCGCCATCCTCGATCTGCACCACATATCCGACGGTCCTTTGAGCGCCGGTGCTGTTCGCAATCTCCCGCATGCGCAGGCTACGCCGCTCGGGACAGGTCGACGAACCGCTCGGTGTGATAGTCGACGTCGCCGAACTGGTGATCGATCATGATCAGCCGTTTGGCAAAATGTCCGAGGCCGTATTCCCAGGTCATGCCGATGCCGCCATGCATCTGGATCGCTTCCTCCGCCACCAGCCGCCCGACACGGCCGGCAAGCGCCTTGGCCGTCGAGACCGCTTTCTCGCGCTCTGTCCGCGACAGCTCGAGGCGTCCGGCCGCGTTGATGGTTGCCGACCGTGCCTGTTCGATCTCCATCAGTACGGTGGCCATGCGATGCTGCAGCGCCTGGAACTTGCCGATCGGAACCCCGAACTGCTTGCGCGTGCGCAGATATTCCAGCGTCATGTCCCGACACACTTCCATGAGGCCCACGGCCTCCGAGGCAAGCGCCACATTGGCCCTGGCGATCGCCCGTTCGATGGCGGGGTAGGCGGCCCCTGCTTCTGCGAGCAATGCATCATCGGCAAGCGTCACCCCATCCAGCGTGACCTCGGCGGCATGCAGCCCGTCGATCGTCGGATATCCGCGGATCGCCACGCCATCGTGCCCCGCCGGCACGACAAAGGCCGAAATGCCGTCCTCGGCAAACTCATCGCCGGCCGATCGGGCTGTGACAATCAGGACGTCGGCGCTGTCGCCGTTCAGCACCACGGCCTTTCGCCCGTCGAGCGTCCAGCCGTTCTCCGTTCTCACAGCGCGCGTGGCGACGCACGACTGATCGTAGCGGCTATCCGGTTCGCCATGCGCAAACGCCAGCAATTTCGTCCCTGCGATGACTTCGCCAAGGATCTGTTTTTGCGTGTCGTTTCCAAGTTCGGCGAGCACGCCGCCGCCGAGAACGGCGGAAGCCAGAAAAGGCTCCACGACAAGACCCCGGCCCAGTTCCTCGAACAGCACGTTGATGTCGAAGCCGCCGCCGCCGAAGCCGCCGTCGGTTTCGGAAAACAGCGCTCCGACCAGGCCAAGCTCGGCGAACCGCGCCCACAGGTTACGGGAAAATCCGTCCGCCGATTCCGCTGCCTTGTGGCGCTCCTCGAGCGGATAATTGTCGGCGAGAAACCGCGCGACCATGTCTTTCAGCATGGTGCGGTCTTCAGTGTGGTTGAAGTCCATTTTACCTCACAGTCCCATCATCATTTTGCTGATGATGCCGCGCTGGATCTCGTTGGAGCCGCCATAGATGGTGATCTTGCGGTTGTTGAAATACTCTTGGGAAACCGGTGCCGCGTAGTCCGGGCCGATCGGCTCCTCGTTGTAGCCGGTCTCCAGCGCCTCGGAAACGAACGGCATGGCGTAGGGCCCCAGCGCCCGCCGTGTCAGGTCGTTGATGGCCTGGCGGATTTCCGTGCCCTTGATCTTCAGCATGGAGCTCATGGGGCCGGCATTGGCGACGCTGTCGGGCGACGAGAGCAGCCGCAGATTGGTGGTCGACATGGCGTCCAGGTCCATCTCGATCTGCGCCAGGCGGGCGGCAAAGATGGGATCTTCCATCAGCGGTCGGCCTCGGTGTTTCTGCCGCTCGCCGATGTATTTCAGGTGGGCGAGGGACTCCTTGTTGGCGCCGACATTGGCGATGTTGGTTCGCTCGTGGGTGAGCAGGTACTTGGCGTAGGTCCAGCCCTTGTTTTCTTCGCCGATCAGGTTTTCCACCGGAACCCTGACGTCGTCGAAGAACACCTCGTTCACCTCATGGGTGCCTTCCAGCAGGATGATCGGCCGGACGGTGACTCCAGGCGTGTCCATGTCGATCAGCAGGAAGGAGATGCCCTCCTGTGGCTTGCCTTCGGTCGAAGTGCGCACCAGGCAGAAGATCATGTTGGCGTACTGGCCGAGCGTCGTCCAGGTTTTCTGGCCGTTGACGACGTAGTGGTCGCCGTCGCGCACAGCCCTGGTTTTGAGCGAGGCGAGGTCCGAGCCGGAGCCCGGTTCCGAATATCCCTGGCACCACCAGTCGGATCCGTCGAGAATGCGCGGTAAATAGGTCTGCTTCTGCTCTTCCGATCCGTATTTGATCAGCACCGGCGCCAGCATTTTGAGGCCGAAAGGCACCGTTCTCGGCGCCCCGGCCGCAAAGCATTCGTCTTCGAAGATTTGGCGCTGGACAGCATTCCAGCCGGTGCCGCCAAATTCTACCGGCCAGGATTCGGCCAGCCACCCCTGCTTGTTGAGAACGCCATGCCAGGTTTCGAGATCGTCCTTGGTGAGCCGCTTGCCGGCCTTGACCTTGGTGCTCAGCGCCGCCGGCAGTTCGGCCTTTAGGAACGCGCGGACTTCGTCCCGGAACGCCAGTTCGTCCGCACTGTAGTTGAGATCCATGATCCGCTCCTTCGTTCGCTGTAGGGTTTGACAGCCCTAGTAAATCTCGAACAGTCCGGCGGCACCCTGACCGCCACCGACGCACATCGTGACGACGGCGTGTTTGACGCCGCGCCGCTTGGCCTCGTACATGACGTGCCCGACCTGCCGGGCCCCGGTCATGCCATAAGGGTGACCGATGGAAATCGAGCCGCCGTTGACGTTGAGAATTTCGTTGGGAATGCCCAGCCGGTCACGGCAATAGAGCACCTGACTGGCGAACGCTTCGTTGAGCTCCCACAGGCCGATGTCGTCCATCTGCAGGCCGACACGCTCCAGCAGGCGCGGCACCGCGAAGACCGGGCCGATGCCCATCTCGTCCGGCTCGCAGCCGGCGACGACGAAGCCACGGAAAGCACCCATGGGTTCGATGTTGCGCCTTTCTGCCTCGCCGGCCTCCATCAGCACGCAGGCCGAAGCGCCGTCCGAAAGCTGTGAGGCATTGCCGGCGGTGATGTATTGATCGGCACCGCGAACGGGTTCGAGTTTCTGCAGGCCCTCCAGTGTCGTCGTCGGCCGGTTGCACTCGTCCTTGCCGATGGTCACCTCGTGCTGCGAGATGTCGCCGGTCTCCTTGTCCTTGACGGCCATGGTTGTGGTGAAGGGGATGATCTCGTCGCCATAGCGTCCGGCTTCTTGCGCCGCGGCTGTTCGTTGCTGCGAGGACAGGGCGTATTCGTCCTGCGCCAGACGGCTGATGCCGTAGCGGTCCGCGACGATGTCCGCCGTGTCGATCATCGGCAGGTAGATCTCCGGCTTGTGTTCGAGGATCCAATGGTTCTGCGCCATGTGGCTGTTGGCGTGGCCCTGGGCGAGAGTGATCGACTCCAGTCCGCCGGCGAGCATGGCCGTCGATCCCTGCTGGGTGATGGCATGGGAGGCGAGCGCCACCGCCTGCAGCCCGGAAGAGCAGAAGCGGTTGACGGTCATGCCGGTCGTGGTCACCGGCAATCCGGCCCGTGTGGCGATCTGGCGGGCAATGTTGCCGCCGGTCGCGCCTTCCGGGAAGCCGCAGCCGATGACGGCGTCTTCGATCAGTTCCGGGTCGACGCCCGATCGCTCAACGGCCGTCGCGGCCGCGGCACCGCCGAACTCGGCACCATGGGTAATGTTGAGGCCGCCGCGAAACGCCTTGGTAATGGCGGTTCGGGCGGTGGAGACGATAACGGCTTCGCGCATGGTGCTGTCCTCAGGCTTTGGCTTTCTTGTTCAGACTGTCGAAATTCTCGCCGCGTTCGACGAGGTCGACGAGCAACAGGGCCGGTTTCCAGAATTCCGGATCCTCGGCCTCGAACGACCGGATATCTGCAAGGATGGTATCGAGCCCCTGCATGTCGGCATACTTCAGCGGTCCGCCGCGCCAGCGCGGATGGCCATAGCCGTAGATCATGGTGATATCGACATCGAGCGGCCGCAGCGCGATACCCTCTTCGACCACGCGCGCGCCTTCGTTGATCATCGCCGCCATGTAGCGCTTCATGATCGCTTCCTCGTCAAGAGGTTTCGGCGTGATGCCCTTTTCGGCGCGCACCTTGTCGATGATCTCCAGTACCTCGGGATCCCGTTTGCCGACGCGGCTGCCATCCTCGTAGATGTAGAAGCCGCGGCCGGTCTTCTGGCCGAAGCGGCCAAGTTCGGCAATCCGGTCCATATAGTCAGCGGCGTAGCGGCCTTTCCAGCCCTCCGCCTTCTTGCGTTTGCGGTTGGCCAGCCCAATATCGAGGCCGGCGAGATCGCCCATCTGGTTCGGTCCCATCGGATAGCCGAAATTCACCACCGCCTTGTCGATGTCATAGGGGCTGGTACCGTCTTCGACCAGAAAAGCCGCAAGCGTCAGATACCGTTCGAGAATGCGGTTACCGATGAAACCGTCGCAGACGCCGGCCCGCACGCCGACCTTCTTCAGCTTCTTGGCGAGCGCGAAGCCGGTGGCGGTCACGTCGGGCAGCGTCTTGTCGGCCACGACGATCTCCAGCAGCCGCATGACATGGGCCGGAGAAAAGAAGTGCAGGCCGAGAACCTTGTCCGGTCGCCCGGTGACGGACGCGATTTCGTTGACGTTCAGATAGGACGTGTTGCTGGCGAGCACCGATCCCGGTTTGGCGTGCCGGTCGATCTGCGCAAACAGTTCCTTTTTGACGCCCATGTCCTCGAAGGCCGCCTCGATGACGATATCGGCCGTCGAGATATCGGCGATGTTGGAACTGACGCTGTAGAGCTCGTTGGCCAGCCGGTCGCGATGCGCCTGATCGAACTTGCCGCGCCGCACCCCGTCATCGAGAATTTTCTCGACATTCGCCCGGCCGCGGGCGGCACTTTCCTCGTCCCGCTCGATCATGGTGACCGGAATGCCGGCAAACAGCATGGAAACGGTGATGCCCGATCCCATGGTCCCGCCGCCGATTACCGCGGCCCGTTCCAGCGGTCCGGCGGTTCCGGTCTTGAGCTCCGGCACCTTGCCGACCTCGCGGTCTGCGAAAAAGACATGGATTAGGGCCTCGCGCTGCGGCGAGTTCATCAGTTCCATGAACAGCTCGCGTTCGCGCTTGACGCCTTCCTCGAAGGGCAGTTCCGTCGATGCGATCACCGCTTCCGCGCAAAGCACCGGCGACAACTGACCCTTGGCCTTCTTTTTGACGGCCGCGCGAATGCCGTCGAACAACTCGGTGTTGCCGCGCACCGCTTCAACCTTGTCGTTTAGCTGGCTGGTGCGGCGCACCTCGCGGTTGCCGGCGAGAAGCTTGCGGGCAAAGGCAAGTCCGGCCTCGCGCGGATCGGTTCCGGGATCGACGGCGTCGACGATGCCCAGCCCAAGCGCCTCTTTCGCCGGGACATGCCGTCCGCTGGAGATCATTTCGACGGCGGCCTCGATGCCGGTCAGTCGCGGCAGTCTTTGCGTGCCGCCGGCGCCCGGCAGCAGCCCGAGATGCACTTCCGGCAGACCGACGCGCGCCGATTCCAGCGCCACGCGATAATGGCAGGAGAGGGCGGTTTCCAATCCGCCGCCGAGCGCGGTGCCATGGATGGCGCAAACCACCGGTTTATCGACGGCTTCGATATGATCGACCACTTCCGGCAATCCGGGGGGCTGCATCGGTTTGCCGAACTCGCGAATGTCCGCGCCCGCGATGAACGTCCGGCCGGCGCCGACGAGAACGGCAATGTCGGCATCGGCATCCTCGGCGAAGCGTTCGGCCGCCTTCTTCAATCCGTCGCGGACAGCAAAACCGGCCGCGTTGACCGGCGGATTGTCGATGGTGATGACGGCGATTCCGCCGGCTTCATCGCTCAGGCGTTCATAGGTAACTGTGTCGGACATTGCTCTCAACCGGTCAAAAAAGATTACCCCGCCGGGTGCCCCAGCGGGAGTCGTTGCGTTGATGAGCCGGCACCGCGCGTGATGCCGGCCGAAGTCGTCTTACTTCTCGCCGACCACTTTCCAGTCACCACCTTCGATTCTCGAGATGATGATGGCGTCACCGCCCTTGTGGTCAGTCGGGCTGTAGTCAACCTGCACACCGGTGATGGGATCAACGTAGTTGAGGCTTTCCATGGCTTTGAGGAAACTCTCCGAGGTCAGATCAGGACCCGCTGCCTCGAGAGCCTTGACCAGTCCTTCAGCGCCTGAGCGGCCAAGAAGAGCACCGGTACCCGGGGCTTCTCCAAACTCCGCGGTATAGTCCTCAACCCATTTTTTTACATGCGGGTCATCCATGCGGGTGCTGAGATCGGGCCAACCGGCTGCCGCATAGTAGCCCTCGGTAACACCTCCGGGTACTTTTGCGACGACGGTGTGGAAACCGGCTGACGAGCCGATGAAGTCGACATCGTCCCATCCGATCTTTTTAGCCGTGCCAAGCGCCGTGATCGTCTGACGAATACCAAGCGCCGTTGCCACGGTGTCACAGCCCTCATCCTTGAGTTTGGTCAGAGAACCGACGAAATCCAATTCATCGGGCTTGTGGGTGGTTTCAGCTTTGTATTCAATGCCCGCTTTCGCTGCGGCGTCTTTGGCACCTTGCTGAATTTCCTTGCCAAAATCCGAAGGTATGTACATGGCGCAAACAACCTTCGCGCCGTTGTTATCCTTGAGATATTCGATGCCCGCGATCATCTGATCGTAGTAGGATGAGAAGCCGACGAACTTGTACGGCTCAAGCGGGTCGTCCATCTGGCGGGCTGCCGAAAGCGGGTAGATATTGGCGATACCCTTGCGTTCCAACAGCGGGAAGCTGGCGATGTTCATCGGAGTGCCGAGCGACAGCAGCATCACGAAGACCTGGTCGGAATTGACCAGCTTGTTGAGGTTCTGCATCGCCTTCGGCATCTGATAGGCGTGGTCCTCGGCGATCAGCTTCAACTGACGGCCATGCACGCCACCGGCGGCATTGACCTGGTCGAAATATTGTTTCGCCGCACCGACTGCGGGTGCGCCGAAGGCGGCAAAGATGCCTGATAGGTCGTTGTTGGAGCCGATCAGAATTTCGGTATCGGAGACGCCCTGCGTTTCGGCTTGCACGCCGGTCAGCACGGCGGCCGACATCGCAAGCGTCACGGCCGTGGTTTTAAGGATTTGTTTCATGTTTTTTCTCCTCCTGGACAAAAATTGGACGCACACGGTTCACGCGTACATCTGATCGATCAGCGCCTTGTGTTTCTGTTCCACAAAGCTGCGCTTAAGCTTCATGGTGGCAGTCAACTCGTCGTCCTCGGCGGTCAAAAGGACATCAATGAGGCGAAACGCCTTGATTTGCTCGACTCGGGCGAACTCCGCATTCACCTTGGCGATTTCGCTCTCGATTAGTTCCTGCACTTCCGGCGTTGCGCACAGCGAGGCGAAATCCCCGAACGGGACTCTGCGGTCCTGCGCATATTTCTCGACATTCTCTTGGTCGATCATCACCAGGCAGGAGAGGAATTTGCGCTTGTCGCCGATGATCACCGCATCGGATATATAGGGCGAGAATTTCAACTTGTTCTCGATTTCAGCCGGCGTGACGTTCTTGCCGCCGGCAGTGATGATGATGTCCTTCAGGCGGCCGGTGATGGTCAGATAGCCGGAATTGTCGATCATGCCGACGTCGCCGGTCTTCAGCCAGCCGTCCGAGGTAATCGTTTCCTCGGTCTTTTCCGGCTTGTTCCAATATCCCTGGAACACATTCGCCGCCCGGTACTGGATCTCTCCGCCGTCGCCGATGCGCATCTCCCCGCCTTCCACGACGCGACCGACGGTGCCGATCTTGTTATATCCGAACATGTTGAGCGAGATGATGCCGGAGCTTTCGCTCATGCCGTAACCTTCGAAGATGTCGATGCCGATCGCCTTGTACCAGCGCAGCAGATCAGGTGAGATCGGCGCCGCACCCGTGGTGCCCCGGCGCAGCCGATCGACACCGATCATGCGGCGAATGTTCTTCAGGACGACAAAGTCCCAGAACCGGTAGCGCAGATTTGTCAGGGCTGGGACCGTTCCGCCTTCCTCCAACTCGGCCGCCACTTTCATGCCGGCTGCCAGCGCCCGGTTGTAGGCCCATCGGCCGAAAGGCGTGGAATCGCCCACCATGATGGAGATGCGGGAATAGACCTTCTCCCAGACGCGCGGAACCGCGGTGAAGATGTGTGGGCTGACCTCCTGAACGTTGTCGAACACCGTTTCCGGGCTCTCCGCAAAATTGACCGTCGAACGGGCCGCAATCGGCGAAAAAACCGAGATGAACCTTTCGAGGATATGACAGAGCGGCAGGAAGCAGACCTGTTCGTCGCTTTCAAAGACAGGCAGCATGGCCGCTGTCGAAGACAGTGAGAAAATGATGTTCTGGTGCGAGATCATCGCGCCCTTGGGCGGACCGGTGGTGCCGGAGGTATAGACCAGGATGGCGGTCTCCTCGGGCTTCGATTTGGCGATCTCCGCCTCGAACATTCCGGGGTGCTTTTTCTCATGAACCCGCCCCAGGTCGTAGAGCTCCTCGACGAACATGACCAGGTTGTCATGATAGTCGTGCAGGCCTTCCCGGTCGTAGACGATGACCTTCTTGAGATCCGGCATTTCGTCGCGCACCTCGAGGAACTTGTCGAGCTGCTCGTCATTTTCGAGAAACAGGAACCGGCTGCCGGAATCGTTGACGAGATAGGCGAGTTGTTTGGCCGAATCGGTGGTGTATATGCCGGAGGTGATGCCGCCGAGGCTCTGCACGGCGAGGTCGGTGTAGACCCACTCCTTGTTGTCCTCCGAAAGCACCGAAACCACGTCGCCGCGCCGCAGACCGAGTGACGCCAGACCATGGCCGATCAGCATGGCGTGTTCGAAAAAATCCCACCAGGAGTAGGACAGCCAGATGCCGTAGTCCTTCTCACGGTGCGCCGTCCGGTCGCCGAGTTCCTTGCACCGCTGCAGGAACAACTTGACCAGCGTATCGCAGCCATCCATGAAGTAGGGGCCCGTGGCCAGATCGGCATTGATGCTTACGCCGTGGACGATCTGCTGCTGCGGAATCCTCTCCATGTTGCCCATTGCCGTTCCTCCCTTGTCCGACGAATTCTATCGCCAGGTCTTTCTTTGCTTCCAGCGCCTCTGGCCGCGCTGCGCTTCCTGCTGTGCTCCCAGATAAAACTCCTGGATGTCTTTCGACGCCTGCAGTTTCTTGGCTTCGCCGCTCATCACGATGCGTCCGAGTTCCAGCACATAGCCGTAGTGAGCGACGTCGAGCGCAACTTTGGCGTTCTGTTCTACCAGCATCATTGTCACATTCTGCTCGCGGTTCAATCGCCGAATGATGGTGAAGATCTCGCGAACCAGCAGGGGACTCAACCCGAGGCTGGGTTCGTCGAGCAACATGATGCGCGGTTTGGCCATCAGGCCGCGTCCGATCGCCAGCATCTGCTGCTGACCGCCGGACAGAGTGCCGGCTTCCTGGCCCCGGCGCTCCTTCAGAATCGGGAAATACTCGAAAACCATCTCCAGGTCGGCCGGGACCTCGGCCGAATCGGAGCGGGTGTAGGCACCCATTTTCAGATTGTCTTCAACCGACAGGATCGGAAAGATTTCGCGGCCCTCGGGAACATGGACGACA
The DNA here is from genome assembly GCA_963921345.3 of Rhizobiaceae bacterium. GTDB lineage: Bacteria > Pseudomonadota > Alphaproteobacteria > Rhizobiales > Rhizobiaceae > Hoeflea_A. The sequence goes on from CAWUFE020000007.1 coordinate 1,051,687, forward strand.
CCCTGGTGGACGATCTTGTCAGGGGCTTCGCCCTGGATGGCGCTGCCTTCCAGCGTAACCGTTCCCTTTTCAGGGTCCATTACGCCGGAGATGGTTTTCAGAAGCGTGGTCTTTCCGGCGCCGTTGGCGCCCAGCACCGTGACGATCTGGCCCTGGTTTACCGACAGGCTGACCCCCCGGATCGCCATGATCGGGCCGTAGAAACTCTCCAGATTGTCCACCTTCAGGAGCGGTTGGCTGCCATTGATACTCATGCTGCTTCACCGCCCTCCATGTCCGCATCCGACCCCAGATAGGCCTCGATGACCGCCGGGTCGTTCTGGACTTCCTGCGGCGAGCCGATCGCCAGCATGCGCCCGTCCGCCAGCGCCATAACCCGGTCGGAGACGGCACTCACCAGGTGCATGTCGTGCTCGACCATGAGCACCGTGATGCCCATCACCTTCTTGATGTCCTCGATCCAGAATGCCACGTCCTGGGTTTCCTCGACCGAAAGACCGGAAGCCGGCTCGTCGAGCAGCAACAGGTTGGGCTGAATGGCCAGCGCCCGTCCCATCTCGACCACCTTGCGCACGCCATAGGGCAACCCGGCGATGAATTTGTCGCGATAGGGCTGCAGGTCGAGGAAGTCGATGACCCGCTCCACGGCCTCGCGGTGCTGCCGCTCCTGTTCGCGAACGGACGGCAGGAACAGCGCTTCCGCCAGGAAATTCGTATGGCTGTGGGTATGGCGGCCGACCAGCAGGTTCTGCAGCACGGAGGCCTGCTCGAACAGTTCGATGTTCTGGAAGGTGCGAGCGATACCAAGCCGCGGAATTTCGTGCGCCGCGCGGTCGAGGATGCTGTGCCCGCGGTAGAGGATGTCTCCTTCGGCGGGCGTGTAGAAACGAGAGATCATGTTGAAGATGGTCGATTTGCCGGCACCGTTGGGGCCGACCAGCGCGAACACTTCGCCCTCTTCGACGGAGAAGGACACATCATTGACGGCGACCAGGCCGCCGAAGCGCAGCGTCACATTGTGAAGTTCAAGCAGGCTCATCTTGTGCGCTCCGTCTTCAGATAACTCTTCTGGCGGCGGAACATGTCCTTTCGATAGAACGGAAACAGCTCGAAATAGGTCCTGATCTTGACCCACCGGCCATAGATGCCCATTGGCTCGAACAGGATGAAGCCGATCAGGATCAAGCCGAACAGGCCGGTTTCGAGGCCCGGAATGGTGATCGAGCTCAATCCCAGCAGGTCGGCGACCCCGTCGCGGGTGACGGCGATCAACAGTGGTAGCAGGACGATGACGATGGCGCCGAAAAAGGCGCCGTGAATGGTGCCGAGGCCACCCACGACGATCATCAGAAGCAGCGTGATCGAGATGATCAGGTTGAAGGTCTCGTGGGTGAAGACCGTGGCGAAATGGCCCATGAGCGCACCGCCGAGACCGGTGATCGTGCAGGAGATGGCGAAGGCCAGCATCTTTGTGCGCGCCACATTGACACCCATCGCCTTGGCGGAAACCTCCGAATCGCGAACCGCCGCGAAGGCCCGTCCGGTCGGCGAGCGCAGCAGGTTGCGATAGATGTAGATCACCGCGAAGGTGATCAGCAGCACCAGCCAGTAGAGCTCCCTCGGATCGCCATAGCGGTTGAAGGTGAAGCCGAAAATCTGGATATCCGGCGCAAACAGCCCTGCAACGCCGCCGGTGATCGGCTCGAGGATGACGATCAGGTCTTCCGCCATGACCGAGACCGCCAGAGTGGCGATCGCCAGATAGATACCGTGAAGTTTGGTGGTCGGCAGCGCAATCAGCGCGCCGGCGAGACCTGCCGTCAATCCGGAAAGCGGAAACGACACCAGGAAAGGCAGAGAGAAGTTCTCCTGGTAGATGACGTTGGAATAGGCGCCGACGGCCATGAAGGCCGCGTGACCGAGGCTCGCCTGGCCGGTCTGACCGACCAGGACCATCAGGCCCATGCCGCAGATTGCCCAGATCAGAACCAGGGTCGCTTCGCCGATCAGGAAGTCGCTGATGAGGAACGGCAAGAGAATCGCGACAGCAAACAGCAGCAGATACCAGAACGCCTGGGCGTTGTGCTTGAACAGCCGGATGTCGGCATCGTAGGAGGTCTTGAAAACAAATCGCATGGCCGCCCCTCACACCTTCTTCGCCTGAACTTGCGACAGGATGCCGTGCGGTCGGATCACAAGCATCAGGAACAGGATCAGATAAGGCATGACCTGCGAATAGCCTGCCGGCATGTAACGGGCGGAGAACGGCTCGATCAGTCCGACGATGATGCCGCCCAGCAGCGCTCCCGGGAGGCTACCGAAACCGCCGATGACCGCGGCGGCGAACGCCTTGATGCCGAGCAGACCGGTGGCGGGATCGATCGAACCCTTGGAGGCGAAGAGAATGCCGGCGATCGCCGCTACGATGCCGGAAAGGCCCCAGATCATCGAATGGACCCGTTTGACCGGAATGCCCATGTAATACGCCGCCAGCTGGTTCTGAGACGATGCCTGCATGGCCACGCCGAGCTTGGTTCGGCCGAAAAAGAAATAGAGCAGGACGGTCAGGAGAACGGTGACGATGATGACCATGACCTCGTCCATTCCCAGCACCAGACCGCCAAACCGCACATCGACGCCGGCAATGGGCGATTCCAGCGATTGCGGCTCGTGACCCCAGATGGCGCCGGCGATGAAGCGGATGACGAAACCTAGCGCAATGGTCAGGATCACCACGGCGACCTGCGACTGGCCGAACATGCGGCGCAGCACCACCATGTCCAGCAGATAGCCCAGCACGCCCATGATGCCGATGGCGAAGATGCAGGAGATCCAGAAGGGCAGGTCGAGATAATGGGAATTGGTAAAACCCAGGGTGATAAAGGCGCCCAGCATCATGAAATCGCCCTGGGCGAAATTGACCGCTTCGGTCGCCTTGTAGATCAGCACGAAGCCCATCGCGATCAGGCCGTAGACACAGCCATTGGCCAGTCCGCTGACGATCAGTTGCAATACATCCACTCGGTAGGCCCTCCCAAGCCCTGCATTCCCGATTTTGTAACCGGATGGATCCTGGTATCGCCCATCCTTTCAACGTTCCCTCAGGGAACCAGCATGACCTTTCCGTCCGGATGCCGGAGTGCGGCGGCGAGATCGGACATGGCATCGGAGAGCCGGATCCTGTCGGAGACCTCGGTCTGCCATTTGCCGCTGACGAAGCGTTCCTGCACTTCGCCGATCACCTGCATCTGCTCTTGCAGCGGCGTCGTCATGAACCACCGGGTCAGCCAGAATCCAACGATCTGTTTTTGCATGAAGATGAACTGTCCCATCTCCGTCAGTTGCGGCAGCGTCAGGTCCAGCTTGCCGTAGACCACCCAGCGCGCCTGGTTCGGCATGGACGCAAAAATGTCGGCCGATACCTGATTGGCGACCGCGTCGAGCATAACGCGCGGCTTGAGCTCTCGGATCACCGATTTGAGACGCTCGCCGAAATCGGGCGCTTCGCTGTTCAGCACATGTTTGGCGCCGAGTTCCTGCAGATGCGGTGCCTGCTCGTCATGGCGCACGATGGCGATCGGGGCAATGTCGTGATCGCGGCCGAGCGCGGTCATCAGCTTGCAGAGCTGGCTGTTGGCGGCCGTCATGATGAAACTGGACGAGTCCGCCTTGCGCACAATGTCGAACATCGCCATCGCGGTCATCGGGTTGACGACGTGTCCGGCCGCATCCTCGTCGCGCATGTCGTCGCGAACCGGGATGCAGACCGCGGCGGAGGTCACCGCATATTCGGCCCAGGTTCCCGACCCGGCGGGGTCGACAGTGAACGCAACCCGTTTGCCGACCAGGGATTCGGCATGGGTTCCGCTGCCGGCCACGACGTCGCCGACGCCTTCGAAGCCGGCCGGCGCTCCCTTCTTGCGGGGAACGCCATATTCGCCCTTGATGAAATGCAGGTCGGACGGGTTGATCGAGGCCATCCGCATCCTGATCAGAACCTGGCCGTCGTTCAGTGCAGGCACCGGGACGGTGGACGCTTCCAGGTAATCTTCCAGCCTGTCGATGCGCGGCCCTTCCGACGTGCCCGAATAACCGTCATGGGTCTGCAGCAGCGCCAGCATTTCGCTCGAAACAGTCATCACGCGCCCTCCGGAACCAGGATAATCTTGCCGGTCGCGCCACGGCCGAGAACCCGTTCAAGCGCGCTGGCGGCGGCGGCGAGGGGATAGCGCCCCTCGATATGCGGCTTCACCTTGCCCTGCATGTACCAGCCGATCAGCTCTTCCATGTTCTGTCCATAAACCTCCGGTTCATGGCGGGTGAACGAGCCCCAGAAAACGCCGACGACCGAGAACTCCTTGACCAGGGTCAGGTTCACCGGCAGTTCCGGAATGCGGCCCGAAGCAAATCCGATGACCAGCAATCGGCCGCCGCGCGCCATGGCCCGGCAGGCCGCGTCGAACGCATCGCCGCCAACCGGGTCGAACAGCACGTCGACGCCTTTGCGGTCGGTAAGGCTTTTCAATTCGTCCTTGAGATTGTCGTAGCCGATGACGTCGTCCGCACCGGCCGTTCGTGCAACGGCCTGTTTTTCGGCGCTCGAAGCGACGGCAATCACCCTGGCGCCCATCGCCTTGGCGATCTGGATGGCGGCGATTCCGGTCGAGCCGGCCGCACCCAGAATGCAGACCGTCTCGCCGGCTCGTAACTCGGCCCGTTGCTTCAGCGCGTGATGGGCAGTGCCGTAAGCGCACATCAACGCGCAGGCATCGCCCCCATCCATGCCCGGCGGCAGCGGAAACACGGCATTCGCAGGCACGGGAACAAGTTCGGCATAGCCGCCAAGCAATCCCATTCCGGCGACCCGGTCTCCCGGCTTGAGGCCTTCGACATTGGGCCCGACCGCCTCGACGATACCGGCCACCTCCATGCCCGGGGTAAACGGAGTGGGCGGCTTCATCTGATAAAGACCCTGGACCAACAGCCCGTCGGGATAATTGACGCCGATGGCGTCGGCGCGGATGACCACCGTATCGCCCTTGGCTTCGGGTGCGTCCACCTCCGCATATTGCAGTTCGCTCAGCGGCGCAAAATCGTTGCAGACGATGGCCTTCATGGTCAGACGCGCTCCTGGGTGTATTTGCGCAGTTCGGTGCGCGCCACCTGGCGCCGGTGGACGGCGTCCGGCCCGTCCGCCAGCCTGAGCGTCCTGAGCGCCGTCCAGGAGCGGGCGAGGGTGGTGTCCTGGGATACGCCCTGGCCGCCGAACATCTGAACCGCCTCGTCGGTCACCTTCAGCGCCACCTGCGGCGCGACAACCTTGATCTTGCTGATCCACGGCGCTGCCGCCCGCGGGTCCCCCTGGTCCATCATCCAGGCGGCCTTCAGGCACAACAGCCGCGCCATCTCGATATCCATGCGGCACTCGGAGATGATGTCGTAATTGGCGCCCAGCTGGGCCAACGGCTTGCCGAAGGCCTCCCGACGCAACGACCGCTTGCACATCTGCTCGAGGGCATATTCGGCCTGTCCGATGGCGCGCATGCAGTGGTGGATGCGGCCCGGCCCCAACCGGCCCTGGGCGATCTCGAAGCCCCGGCCCTCGCCGAGGATGAGGTTTTCGACCGGAACCCGGACGTCGGTGAACCGCAGGTGCAAATGGCCATGCGGGGCATCGTCATGGCCGTACACCTGCATCGCTCTGAGTTTTTCGATGCCCGGAGTATCGGCGGGAACCAGGATCATCGAATGGCGCTGATGCTTAGGCGCCTCGTGGTCTCCGGTCCTGACCATTGTGATGTAAATGGCGCAGCGCGGGTCGCCGGCTCCCGAAGACCACCATTTCTCGCCGTTCAGCACGTAGGAATCGCCGTCGCGCACGCAGCTCATCGAAACATTGGTGGCGTCCGACGAGGCGACGTCCGGCTCGGTCATCAGATAGGCGGAGCGGATCTTGCCATCGAGAAGAGGCGCCAGCCATTGCTCCTTGTGCGCGTCCGACCCGTAGCGCTCGAGCACCTCCATGTTGCCGGTATCGGGCGCCGAACAGTTGAACGTTTCGGCCCCGAGGGAGGTCTTGCCCATTTCCTCCGCCAGATAGGCGTATTCGACCGTGGTCAGTCCGTATCCGCGGTCCGAATCGGTTAGCCAGAAGTTCCACAAACCGCGGTCGCGTGCCGTCTGTTTCAAGCCCTCCAGGATTTCGGTCTGGCGCGGCGTGTAGGTCCAACGGTCTCCCTTGCCGACCTCCGCCTCGAACTCGTCGCTCAGCGGCATGATTTCGTCGCGCACCATCGTTCGCACCGCTTCGAGCAGGGGGCGTACGCGGTCGCTAATTCCAAGATTCATGTCAGACATCAGCGGTCAGTTCCTCTTTCAGTCCCAGGCCCCGCAGGGCGAATGTCGTGCATTGATTGGCAATGCGGTCGATCGCTTCGTCGTCCTGATCGTCCCGCGGGCGGTACCAGAACAGCGGAGAATTCAGCGACATGAACATCAGTTGCAGTGCGATGCTGGAATTGTCGAAGCGCGCCGCGCCATCCTGCTTGGCCTGCTCGATCACCGTCCTGAAAACCTCGGAGTAATCGGTGCGCATGGCATGCAGTTCGACCAGCGTTTCGCGCTGCATGGGCGTTGTCGAGCCGCGCAGCAGCATCTCGACGCCTTCCCAGACGCAGCGCTGGAAGGGCTGCGTCCTGATCATGGCGATGCAATGGGCCTTGGCCATGCGCCGCAGCTTGTCTATCGCGGGTGCCGTTTCCTCCGCCAGCGGCATGATGCTGTCAAAGTTCATCTGCATGCCATAACGGTAGACGTCGAAAAACAGGTCGGCCTTGGAGCGGTAGTGATGATAGATGCGGCCTTTGGTGGCGCCGAGACTGCGGGCAACGTCGTCGATACTTGTGGCCGCGTAGCCCCGATCCATGAAACAGCGTGCGGCAGCGTCCAGAATATCCACCTGCACCGGCCGTCGTGCGCTGGCGGTTGCCGAAGCGGTCATGCGCCGGGTTTCCTCCCCTTGCGATTGCGTCCGGGTATGTTGCGTCAGCGATGCAATCCCGGATAGTTTGTTGTCTCGGACAGGAACATACTACCGGGTATGTTGTCAACGTCCGAGCGACAAGTTGTGAGCGAAATGGCCGGCGGGATGCGCGGCTCGAGAGGATTTCCGAATGAGCAGATCAGTCGACGGCAAGCGCGTTCTCGTGACCCAGTGCGATGACTTCATGGGACCGGCCTGCGTAGAGATATTCCGGCGCGAAGGCGCTTCGGTCATGGCGGACAGCACTGATCTGCGGTCATCCGATGTTTGTCGCAACCTCATCGACGAGGGGGGAGATATCGACGTCCTCATCGCCAACCTTGCCGCGCCCAACCACTACGGAAAGACCGTGACCGAGGTCGAGGACGCGGACTGGCAGGAGGTGTTCGACCTTTTGGTACACCCGCTCCATTGGCTCGTCCGGGCAGCTCTTCCACAAATGATCGAGCGCCGCCGCGGCAAGATCGTCGTCTTCGGCAGCGCCACTCCGCTGCGGCCGATGGGACGTTTGTGTGCCTACAGCGCTGCCCGCGGCGCGCAGATTTCCTATGTAAAGTCGGCCGGCGTCGAGGTCGCCCGGCACAATGTACAGATCAACCTGATTGCCCAGAACTGGGTTGAAAACCCGTCCTACTATCCGCCGGAAATGCAGCAAAATCCGAAGTTTCAGGAAAACCTCCAAAGGCAGGTGCCGCTGGGACGGCTGGGCAAACCGGAAGAAGACATCGCCCTGGCGCTTTTCCTCGCCAGCGACGACAGCGATTTCTTCGTTGGCCAGGCCATTCCCTTTTCGGGCGGCTGGGCGGTTTGAGGCTGGACCGGGAACCGCCTATTCGGCCGGCACGTCCTCGACTTCCGGCTCGGCGCGATCGCGTCCGACGCTGACATAGGTGAAACCGTGACGCGTCGGCTCCTTGCGCCGGTGAATGTTACGCAGGTCGATCATCAACGGCTCGGCCATCGCCTCGCACAGCCGGTCGAGTTCCAGGGCGCGCAACAGGTTCCATTCCGTCATCAACACCACGGCATGCGCCCCGATCACCGCCTCGTAGGGATCGTTTGACCAGACGACGTCCGGATAGAGTTGTGCCGCCGATTCCATGGCCTTGGGATCGAAAGCGCGCACTTTGACGCCGTTTTTCAGCAGCGCTTCAATAACCGGCAGGGCGGGCGATTCGCGAATGTCGTCGGTGTCGGGCTTGAACGCCACTCCGAGAACCGCGACGGTCTTTCCGGTCGGATCGCCGATCGTGTCCAGAACCCGCTGCGCCATGGCAAATTTGCGGTTTTCGTTGACCGAAATGGTGGCCTGAACCAGTTCCTGCGGCACCCCGATCTTGTTGGCGAAAGCAGCAAGCGCGCGGGTGTCCTTGGGAAAGCAGGAGCCGCCGAAACCGGGGCCGGCGCGCAAGAACTTGTCGCCGATCCGTTCATCCAGCCCGATAATCTCGGAAACTTCGATAATGTTGGCGTCGACCTTTTCGCACAGGTCGGCAATCTGGTTGATGAAGCTGACCTTCATCGCCAGAAAGGCGTTGGCTGCATATTTGCTGAGTTCGGCGCCGGCCAGCGATCCCACCGTAATCGGCGTATCCTGCAGTTTCAGCGGCCGATAGAGCTGCTCGGCGACTTCGCGGCCGCGATCGTCGTGGATGCCCAGCACCACCCGGTCGGGGCGCATGAAATCCTGGATGGCCGTGCCTTCGCGCAGGAACTCCGGATTGCTGACGATCGAGAAATCGAGATCCGGGCGCAATTCGATGATCCGGTCGTAAACCCGTTGATTGGTACCCGGCACGACGGTGCATTTGACGATCACGACCGTACCGTCGGCGAGATGAGGGGCGATGTCGTCGACCGCGGAAAAAACGTAGCGCAGGTCGATCTCCTCGCCATTGTCGTCCGAGGGCGTGCCGACGGCCAGGAACACGACGTCCGATTGCGGCACGCAGGTCGATACGTCGGTTTCGAAATGCAACCGGTTCTCGCCGGCGTTCGAGCGAATCAGTTGCTCGAGGCCAGGCTCGTAGATCGGGCTGATATTGTCTCTAAGGAGCGCGATTTTTTCGGCATTGGTGTCCACGCAGGTGACGTCGAAGCCGAATTCCGACAGGCAGACGCCTGTCACGAGCCCGACATAACCGGTTCCGATGATCGTGATCTTCAAGACAGCCTCATAAATGAAGTTTTCGGGAAGGCTCTTCGCTCGCGTCCGTTTTGCGGCGCTGGCGGCGTTTTCTTTAACGGCTTTGCTGGGTATAAACCCTGCGCGAAATAATTCCAGACCTTATATGGTAAAGCCGCCGATGTCACCGAAAGGCCCGTATTGATGGCAGATCCCGCCTCTGCACCGATTCTCGTTACCGGAGCCGCCGGCTTTATCGGGTTCCACGTCGCCCGGTTGCTGCTGGAGCGGGGACATCGGGTCGCCGGCGTCGACAACATGAACACCTACTACGACGTGGGGCTGAAGCGGGCGCGCCTGGAAAAGCTGCTGGACGAAACGGGTTTCCTGTTCCACGAGATCGACATCACCGACGCGCGCGCGGTTTCGGCGGTGTTCAAACAGACGCGTCCGACCCACATCGCCCATCTCGCCGCGCAGCCGGGCGTGCGCTATTCGCTGGAAAACCCGCATGCCTATATTGAAAGCAATATCAACGGGTTCTTGAACATTCTTGAAGGCTGCCGAGAGGCGAAGGTGAAGCATTTGGCCTATGCCAGCTCCAGCTCTGTATACGGAAACAGCCCTGAGGTCCCCTACAGCACCGACCAGGACGTCGACAATCCGATCAGCCTCTATGCGGCGACCAAGAAATCGAACGAATTGATGGCGCACGCCTACAGCCACATCTGGAACATCCCGGTCACCGGCCTGCGGTTTTTCACCGTCTACGGACCCTGGGGCAGGCCGGATATGGCAGTTTACCTGTTCACCAGGGCCATCCGGGAAGGCAAGCCGATCAAGGTGTTCAACAACGGCCTTCTGAGGCGGGATTTCACCTATATCGACGACATTGCAAAGGGCGTGGTCAACGTCCTGCTAGCGCCCCCCAAGCCTGCGGCGGAAGCGGGCAAGGAACGACAGCAGACAGCGCCGCTCTACCGGCTCTATAACATCGGCAATTCGCAGCCGGTGGAACTGATGACCATGATCGAGACGCTCGAGCGTCTGCTCGGTCAGACGGCGAAGAAGGAATTTCTTCCCATGCAGCCGGGCGACGTCTACGAGACCTATGCCGACACCACCGCGCTCGAGCGTGATTTCGGCTTCTGCATTCACACGCCGCTCGAAGAGGGATTGGCGTCGTTCGTGCATTGGTACGATGCCTATCACGGCCGCAACCGTTGACCGCGCGTCCCATGGACACCCCGGACCTGTTCCTGATCCGGCACGGCGAAACCGACTGGAACGCTGCCGGACGGTTTCAGGGACGCAGCGACATTCCCATGAACGATGCCGGATTCGAGCAGGCGCGCAGGGCAGGGGAACTGCTTTCGCAGCTTGTCGGATCAGATGACACGCAACGAATCGACATCGTCACATCGCCGCTTCTGCGAGCGCGGCAGACCGCCGGCGAAATCTGCCGCGCCATCGCGCGCGACGAGCAGGACATGGAAGTCAGCGATGTCTTGACCGAAATCTCGCTCGGCGATTGGGAAGGCATGACCACACACGAGGTCAAGGCCGCTTTTCCCGAGTTACGGCGCGCCCGCAAACAGGACCGGTGGAATTTTGCCGCTCCGGGAGGCGAGAGTTATGCCGTGCGAACGCCGGAAATCGAAGCGTTCCTGGTCGATATCGAACGTCCGACCGTGCTGGTTTGTCATGCGGGCGTCATCAAGATCTGCCTGTATCTCCTGGGCGCGATCGACCGACAAACCGCGCCCGTCAGCCCGATAACGCACGGCAAGATTTACGCCTGGTCAAAACGGAGATTGGCAGCGCACTAAAAATGCTGCAAATATGGGGAAATTGCGGGCCGAAGACAGAAAAATAACAGTGCGGGGCCCAAGCCGCTCGATAGGGGAACTATCTGTTAGATGAATGAGAGCGTTGCGGATCTGCTGCGTGTGGAGGATTTGCGGGTCGGTATCGGAACGGGAATAAGCCGCGACGATGTCGTCAAGGGTGTCAGTTTCCGCATACCCAAGGGCAAAACGGTAGCCCTGGTTGGAGAGTCCGGTTCCGGCAAGTCGATCATTGCCCAATCGATCATGGGCATTCTTCCGGATGTCGCCGAGGTGACCGGCGGTTCCATTACCTTTTTCGATCCGGACAAGGGCGGGGCACCGATCGACATCGTCAAGCTGCCCCGAGACGGCAAGCGCATGCGGCAGCTCCGTGGCGGGCGCATTTCGATCATCTTTCAGGAACCGATGACGTCCTTGTCTCCGGTCCACACCGTCGGCAACCAGATCGACGAGGCTCTGTATCTGCACCGCGACGTGACCCGTAAGGAATGTCGTGCCCTGACCGAGCAGATGCTCGCCCTGGTCGGCTTTCCCAATCCGGCCCGCGCCTATGACATGTACTCGATGGAGCTGTCGGGAGGCCTGCGCCAGCGCGCCATGATCGCCATGGCGCTGGTCTGCAATCCGGCGCTGCTGATCGCCGACGAGCCGACCACCGCGCTCGATGTGACCGTGCAGGCCCAGGTGCTGGCCGTGTTGAAGGACGTGCAGCGCAAGCTGGGCATGTCGCTGCTGCTGATCACCCACGATCTCGGCGTTGTGGCCAACATGGCCGACGAAGTGATCGTGCTCTATCACGGCACCCTGATGGAGGCCGGCACGCTGGGCGACATCTTCCATCGCGCCGAGCATCCCTATCTGAAGGCGTTGCTCGCGGCGGTTCCGAAACTTGACATGCAGCCCGGCGAAAGGCTGGTCGCCCTGCGCGAGATCACCCAGGAGCTGCCGCAGTCTTTCAAGGAACGGGCGCAGGAGCGGTTGCACTCGCCCGAGGATCGGCTGCTGACGCTGCAAAGCGTGACCAAGAGCTTCGAATCGAAAAAGGGCAGCTTGCTGGTCAGTTCAGCTGCCGACCGGGTGATCGCAGTCGACCATGTGAGCTTTTCCATCCGCTATGGCGAGTGTTTCGGCCTGGTCGGAGAAAGCGGTTGCGGCAAGACCTCGCTCAGCAAGATGATCATGCGGGCGATCACGCCGACGAGTGGTGAAATCCTTTACAACGACGGAGAAAGGGAAATCGACCTTGCGACCCTCGGGCCACGCGAGCTGTTCCATATGCGGCGCAAGATCCAGATGGTCTTCCAGGATCCGTTTTCGTCGCTCAGTCCCCGCTCCACCGTCCTCAACCTCTTGTCGGAACCGTTGGAGATCCACGGCCTGGGCAATCGCAAGTGGCGCCGCGAGCGAGCCCGCGAGCTGATGAGCATGGTCGGCTTGTCGCCGACATTTCTCAACCGTTATCCGCACAGTTTTTCGGGCGGTCAGCGCCAGCGCATCGGCATCGCCCGGGCGTTGGCGCTGGATCCGGATCTGCTGATCTGCGACGAGCCGGTTTCGGCACTGGATGTGTCGGTGCAGGCGCAGATCCTCAATCTGCTGACCCGCCTGCAGCACGAGCTCAACCTGACGACGATTTTCATCTCCCACAACCTGGCGGTGGTCAACTACGTCGCCGACCGGGTGGCGGTCATGCGCCGCGGCCGCATCGTCGAGATCGCGCCGGGAGACGTACTGTTCAGGGATCCCGTCCATCCCTATACCCAAAACCTGCTGCAATCGATCCCGACCACGGATCTCGAACATCCCCTGGCTTTGGGGAAAACCGATATCCTGGAAAGCAGCACGGACGAAAACTGGGATCCAAAATTCGTTCCCGAAGGACCGGGGGCAACAATGGAAATGGAGGAAGTCGGGGAGGACCACTACGTTCTGGTCCGACCCGGTTGCAGTACAACAAGGTTGGTAGCATGAGCTTGATAAGAAACACGAAAACGCTGTATCACTGGCCGCGGCATTGACGATGCTCGCGGCACTCGGGAGTTCGGCGAATGCGCTGACCGAACCGCCGGATCTGGCGCCGATGGTGGAGTCCGGGAAACTCCCGCCAATGCAGGAGCGGCTGCCGGACACGCCGCTGGTCGTTACCCTTGACGGCGACGACGTATCGACTGGCCAGTATGGCGGCACGTTGCAGATGCTCATGGGCAAATCCAAGGACATCCGCATGATGACCGTCTATGGCTACGCCCGGCTCGTCGGATTCAATGACGAGTATTAACTGGTGCCGGACATTCTCGAAAAATTCGAGTCCGAGGAGGGGCGTATCTTCACCCTTCATCTGCGAAAGGGGCATAAATGGTCGGACGGCCATCCCTTTACCTCGGAGGACTTCCGCTACTATTTCGAGGACGTCGCCAACAACCAGGATCTTTCGGGCGCCGGACTGCCGCAGGTCCTGCTCTCCAATGGCAAGGCGCCTAAGTTCGAAGTCATCGACGAACACACGGTTCGCTACACCTGGGAAGATCCTAATCCCGCATTTCCGCTTGGCCTGGCCGGCGCTTCGCCTGCCTACATCTACAAGCCTGCGCATTTCATGAAGCAGTATCATGAAAAGTATGCCGATCCGGATACACTGGCCAAACTGATCGAGGAAGGCAGCTTCCGCAACTGGGCCGCGGTTCATACCCGCCTCGGCCGCCAGTACAGGCCGGAAAATCCGGAAATGCCGACCCTGCAGCCCTGGCGGAACACCACGGCCGGACCGTCCAAACGCTTCGAATTCAATCGCAACCCGTATTACCACCGGGTCGACCAGAACGGTCAGCAACTGCCCTATATCGACGAGGTCGTGCTGCTGATGGGCTCTACCGATCTGATTCCGGCAAAAGCCGGGGCAGGGGAGAGCGACCTGCAGGCACGCTATCTCAGCTTCGACGACTACACGTTCCTCAAACAGGGTGAGGAGCAGCAGGGCTATCGCGTTCTGACCTGGCGCAACGGCGCCGCGTCGGCAATCTCCCTTTACCCCAATCTCAATGTTTCCGACCCCGTCTGGCAGAAACTCAATCAGGATGTCCGTTTCCGGCGTGCTCTTTCGCTCGGCCTGAACCGCGACGAACTGAACGAGCAGCTCTACTTCGGTCTCGCCAAGGTGGGCGGCGACACCGTTCTGGAGACGTCGCCGCTGTTCAAGGACAAGTATGCTGAAGCCTGGGTGAGCCATGACGTCGAGACGGCCAACAAGCTGCTCGACGAGCTTGGTCTCGACAAGCGCGGACCGGACAATGTCCGCCTGCTGCCTGACGGCCGCCCGATGGAAATCATCGTCGAGAGCGCCGGGGAGTTTGCAGCGGAGGTGGATGCCCTCGAGCTGATCCGCTATCACTGGGAAGAACTCGGGATCAAGACGTTCACCCGCTCCCTGCAGCGCGATATTCTCCGCCGCCGGTTCCTCACCGGTGAAACCTTGATCAGTATCTCCAAGGGTTTGAACATCGGCCTGGCAACGCCGGAACTCAATCCGGAGGAACTGGCCCCGGTTTCACCTGCGCAGCCGAATTGGCCGGTCTGGGGACAGTACACGCAGACGGACGGAAAGGCTGGCCATGCGCCGAGCCTTCCCTCGGTCCAGCGGTTGCTGGAGTTGTACGAGGCCTGGCGCAAGTCGACCAACAATACCGAGCGCGAAGCGATCTGGACGGAAATGCTCGAGATCTATTCCGATCAGGTGTTCTCGATCGGCATTGCCCGGGAAACGATCCAACCGGTCGTCGTCGACGCGAAACTGCGCAATCTGCCCGAATCCGGCATCTACTCCTGGTCACCGTCGGCGTTTTTCGGTGTGTACCGTCCGGACACGTTCTGGTTCGCAGAATAGGCCCGGGGAATGCTGAAATACATCTTCCTGCGTTTTCTGGCGATGGTCCCGACGCTGGCCATCGCCAGCCTGTTGATTTTCGCAATCATCGAATTGCCGCCGGGAGACTATTTCGAAAGCTACGTCGCCGAACTTGAAGCGTCCGGAGAAGCGGTCGATCCGAAAAAGATCGAGTATCTGCGGACCGAGTACGGTTTCGACAAGCCCATGTGGCAGCGCTACATCACATGGGTCTGGGGCATGCTGCACGGCGATTTCGGCTACTCGTTCGAATATGAGCGCCCGGTTTCCGAACTGATCGGAAGCCGGCTCTTTTTGACGATGCTGTTGTCCTTCGTCACGATCATTTTCACCTGGCTGATCGCCTTTCCGATCGGCATCTATTCGGCAACTCACAAATATTCCATGGGCGACTACGGGTTCACGCTGTTCGGCCTCCTGGGCCTGGCAACGCCGAATTTCCTGCTTGCCCTGATCATGATGTATTTCGCCAAGGCCTGGTTCGGGACGTCCATCGGCGGCCTGATGGACCCTGAGTACATCAACGAGCCGATGAGCTGGGCCAAGTTCGGTTCGATCATGGAACACATGATCATCCCGGTCATCGTCATCGGAACGGCCGGGACGGCGGCGATGATCCGGCGGATCCGCGCCAATCTGCTGGACGAGTTGAAGAAGCAATATGTCATCACTGCCCGCGCCAAAGGCGTTCCGCCGCTGCGCGGCGTGTTGAAATATCCGTTCCGGATGTCGCTCAACTTCTTTATCGCCGACATCGGCAACATCCTGCCGGCGGTGGTTTCAGGCGCCGAGGTGGTCGCGATCGTGCTGTCGCTGGAGACCACCGGACCGTTGCTGATTTCCGCACTTCAAAGCCAGGACATGTATCTCGCAGGCTCCTTTTTGATGTTTCTCGCGGTGCTGACGGTGATCGGCGTTCTGATTTCAGATATCGCGCTGGTCATTCTCGACCCGCGGATCCGGCTGCAGGGGAAGGCCTACAAATGAACGATTCCCCGCTGCCGCCCCAGGGCAAGACCCTGCAGCATTACGTTTCGACCGAGCCGTTCGATCCGCTGGCCACGGAGAAGCTGACCCCCGAGCAGGAAAAGTACTATTTCGCCTCTCAGCGCCAATTGATGTGGTGGAAGTTCAAGCGCCACAAGCTGGCGCTCTACTCGGCCTTCTTTCTGCTGTTCTGCTATTTTGTCATCGCGCTTGCCGAGTTCATTGCGCCTTACGATCTGGCGCATAGGCACATCAAATATATCTACGCCCCTCCACAGGGCATCCATTTCTTCGAGGACGGCAAGTTCGTCGGCCCGCGGGTATATCAGCGCGTTCGCACCCTCAATATGGATCTGCAGAAGCGCGAATATGCCGACAACAAGGCCAAATCCTACGCGATCAACTTCTTCTGCGAGGGCGATCCCTATCGGTTCTGGAACCTGTTTGAAGCCAATACGCACCTGTTCTGTGTGGAAAAGGGAGGCACGCTGTTTCTGCTCGGCACCGACAAGCTGGGTCGCGACATGTTCTCGCGTATCATCTACGGCGCGCGCATTTCGATCACGATCGGTCTCATCGGCATAGCGGTCAGCTTCATTTTGGGCATCACCATTGGCGGCCTGGCCGGTTACTACGGCGGCTGGGTCGACATCGTGGTCCAACGCATTATCGAAGTGCTGCAGTCGATACCGAGCATTCCGCTGTGGATGGCGCTTGCCGCCATCCTCCCGGTGACCTGGAGTCCGATTCTCGTTTATTTCGGCATCACTGTCATTCTCGGACTTCTCGACTGGACGGGTCTGGCGCGTGCCGTACGCTCCAAACTGCTTTCCCTGCGCGAAGAGGATTATGTGCTGGCTTCGCAACTGATGGGCGCTAAGCCAAAGCGCATCATCATGCGCCACCTCGTTCCCGGCTTCATGAGCCACTTGATAGCCTCGGCGACGATCACCATTCCGGCGATGATCCTCGGCGAGACGGCGCTGAGCTTCCTGGGGCTCGGTTTGCGGCCGCCGGTGACCAGCTGGGGCGTCCTGCTTAACGAAGCGCAGAACATCAATGTCATCGTGCTCTATCCGTGGCTGATCCTGCCGGTCGTACCGGTGATCCTCGTCATCCTCGCCTTCAACTTCATGGGTGACGGGCTGCGCGACGCCGCCGATCCGTATCAATAGGTTCGCTCAACCGGCCGCGAGGATCGGATCCAGCGTTTCGCGAAACATTGCCGCGACCGCCGAGACGTCGTGGTGTTGCGCCACGTAATCGAGGCCACCGCGTCCGAGCGTCCGGCGCAACTGCGGATCGCTCACCAGGCGGGCGATGGACGACGCATAGGACACCGGGTCGTCGAGTGGGCTGAGCAACCCGCCGACCTGATCGGCGACGACCAGCGGAACGCCGGCTGTTTTCATGGCGGCGACGGGGAGGCCGCGCGACTGCGCTTCCAAAAAGACCATGCCGATGGCTTCGCCGACGCCCGGCCAGACCAACAGGTCCGCCTGGTCCATCAGTGCGAACACGGCTTCGTGCTCCACACTGCCCAGGAATCGGACGCGCTCAGGCGCCAGAAAATTGAACCCTCGCTCCACCGCAGGTCGCTCCGGCCCTTCTCCGGCAACGACCAGATTCCACGGTAAATCGGCGATGCGACTCAAGGTATCGGCCAACTGCCGATAGCTCTCCGCCTTGTGGCCAGGCCGCATCATGCCGGCCGCAAACAGCAGCGGCGCGTCCCCGGGAAAAGCGACGACCTTTTCTCCCTTCGCGCGCGGCGGCTGATCGTCGACGTCCAGAAACGGGGCGATGCGAACCGCGGTCGCCATGTCCGGCAGGATGGTTTCGAGGTAAGTCCAGTCCGAATCCTTCAGCACGAAGTTCGCCCTTGCGAGACGCACCGCCGCCTGGACCGCCTCGCGACCGGCCTGCCAGGCCTCGTCGGTATTCTGCCGCGTACGGCAGGCTTCGGCGGTGACATAGGGAAAGCCGTAGCGCGTCGCCAGAGGCGGACCGAGCCAGTCAGGCGACTTGCAATAGGGATGGTAGGTGAACCAGAGCTGTGGCCGCTCGCCGGCTTGTCGGTCCCAGAGCTCGGTGAGGCGCTGTTCCTCCTCGCGGACCGCATTGCGCCGCGTGTCGTACAGGTCGGTGGATGGGCGCTTCTGGTAGCTGATCACTTCCGATACGAGGGTGACCTCGTAGCCGGCCAGCCGCAGCGCCCGCATCATCAGGCGGGCGATCAGCCGGTCACCGGAAGGAATCGGATGATTGGGCGACTTCAACGGCGCATAAAAGGCCACCCGATGCGTCATCCATCCACTCCGCTAGTTGAAGTCACCCAGATCCCCGCCGGCCAGGGCCCGCCGCAGGATGTCGCTGGTCGTTTCGCCAGCCTGTTTGCGCACGCTCGACCAGTCCGGCGCGGGGCGGGCCATGACATGCTCAATGGCCCTCAGCAACATCGCGGGCTTCTTGTCCTCGTGCCCGATCATCTCCACCAGGCCGCGCTGCGACAGCAATTGCGCCCTGTGCAGTTGTTCGGTTTCCTTGTCGTTCCATTGCGGCGCGACGATCGCCCGACAGCCGGCGGCCATGAGATCGGCGACCGTGTTATAGCCGGCCAGTGAAATCGACAACTGCGCGCCGGCGAGAGTCCGGTGAAGATGCGGTATGAACCGGCGGATCTGGACGCCATCCCCGGCAAGCTGCTCGAGGCGCTGATAATCAGCCAGATCGAGATAAGGGCCGGTCAGCACACACCAGCTTGCATCCTTGAGCGCGCTCAGCGGTTTTGCTTCGACGGCGGCCATCACCAGCTCGCGTCCGAGCAGGCCGCCACCCGCCGAAACGACGACGTCGAACCGATCCGCGGCAATGCCGTCCGCGGTCGGCGTGACGATCCCCGTGTAGAAGAGCTGCGAAGCGATTTCCGAGGCGTGGGGAAAGGTCTCCTCCAGGCGGATGAGGCCGGGATCTCCATGCACGAGCACACCGTCGAAATAGCGTTTGACCAGCTCGACGGTCTGCTTGTCTTTCGACGGCTTATTGCCGGCCTGCAGGATATCGCGGATCGAGGCGAAGACGAGCGGTCGCCTCGACGCGGTGTCGATCGCCTCCATCAGCGGCAGCAGCTCGAAATGCATCTGCCGGCGACCGAACGGAAAGGCTTCGGTCACAACGATATCCGGTTGCCGGTCCGAGAAAATCCTTAGCAGCCGGTCGCGACGGTCCGCCTTGTAGGCATCGTCCGCGGGCTTTCCGTCATGGCCCAAGAGAACCGAGAAGTCTCCCTGCCTGGAAACCAGAGAGGGAAGAAAATGCACACGCGCTTTGCCGGCGTCGAAATCAGGCAACCTTTCGCCGCCGTGAACGAGATCGACCTCGAATCCGCCCTCCAACAGCGCCGACACGATGCGCACCGCCCGGAAGACGTGCCCAACCCCCAACAGGTGCTGCACATAGTAGAGAACGCGCGGAGTGGTCATTGCGCGGCTTCGGCCCGTTCCGGCGAAAGGCCGTTGCTCTCGAACAGGGCGATGAGTTGGCCGATTTCCGACAGGTGATCGAAATCGCGAACGACCTTCGCGGCCCCGGCTGCACCCATGCGGTCGCGTCTTGCCGGATCGGCGATCAGGCTTTGCAGGGCCTCCCTCAGCGTCTGCGGCTCGCCGGGCGGCGTCAACAGACCGTTCTCGCCGTCCTCGACAAGTTCGACGATCCCGGAAATCGGCGAAGAGATGCAGGCCAGTCCCTGGCTCTGCGCCTCCACCAGCACGTTGGGCAGTCCATCACGGTCGCCGTCGCTGGCGATCCGGCACGGCAGAACGAACAAATCGCTGTCACGATAGGCCTGCAGGATCGAAGCCTGTGGCTGCGAGCCAGTCAATTCTACCCGGTCCTGAAGGCCGTACCGCTCGACCTGCGCTCTCAGCTTGTCCGACAGCACGCCACCGCCGATCTGGGTCCAGCGCCAGTGAACGTCGTCCGGCAGCGCCGCCAGGGCATCGACCAGCGTGTCGAGCCCCTTCTTTTCCACCGCCCGTCCGACGGTCAGCAGGCGCACCGGATCGCCGGCATCCGATCCGTCACGCGTGGAGGCCGGGCGCCGATAGGCCGGAAACCGTTTCAGGTCCAGCCCGTGGTGAACCAGCCTGACGACCGACTGCGGCCCGGCCAAAGCCTGCAGATGGCGGAAGCCGCTTTCGGTGCAGGTGACGGTCCACCGCGCGTTGTCGAGCTTCTCCCGCAATTCCCAATCAGGCGATGTCCAGATGTCCTTGGCATGGGCCGAGCAGCTCCAGTCGAGCCCGGTCATCATGTGCGCGTAATAGGCAACCGAGGACGGCGTGTGGATGAAATGCGCATAGAGCCAGTTTGCATCCGGCGGCAGTTCGTGGACGAGCACCATCGATTGGCCAAAACGACGAAGCCGGTTGCGCGTGCGATCGCGTCGCAAATCCTCGAACAGCGTGCGGAGCGCGGTCCGATAGCCAGGTTTGCGCCGGCAGGCCCACCAGGCGCGCAGGACGCGCAACGGTTCTTGGTGCAGATATTCGGGCAGGTACATCACATCGGCCGCGATCTCGTCGTGGATCGGGTGCCGCGCCTTGTCGGTCGGATGCCGAAGCGAAACTATATGCAGGCGGAAGCCGGCGCGCTCCAACTCCAGCAGTTCTTGAGCGATGAAGGTCTCCGAAAGCCTCGGATAGCCTTTCAGAACGGCCGCAATGGTGCCGGTCATTGGGCGGCCCGTTCGATGGCCAGGGCAGCGGTGCCGCGGCGTTCGAGCGCCGCGCCCACGATCTCGCAGATGCGGTCGAGGCCGTTGGTATCGAAACTGAAGTCGGCGGGCTGCGCAGCGGATTTGTCGGTCAGCCGCCTGATCGCTGGCGCCATCCGGCCGGGATCGGCTGCGTCGTTGGCCAGCACTACATCCGCATAACCCAGCTCAAAGGCCCTCTCCGCTCGTATCAGCTGCTCCGTGCGCGGCGTTTGCCGGAGAACGAACAGGGCCGGTTTGCGCCGCGCTACGACTTCGCAAAACGTGTTGTAGCCGCACATGCCGATGACCGCGTGCGACCGTTCGATCAGCACTTCCGGTTCGGCATTTAAACCGATGACCATCGTGCCCTTGAGAGCGGCGGCGCGTGCCCGGATCGCCTCGGCCTTGTCTGGTTGAGTATAGGGTCCAAGCAGCAGAACGGCCGGAAACGGAATATCGGGGTCGGCCTCGTAGGCCGCCAGCACAGCGTTCATCAGAAAAGCGCCGTCGCCGCCGCCGCCGGCCGTGACCAGCAAGTAATTTTCAGGAAGGTCGGGCGGCGCAGCCCGTTGAGGATCCGGGTGGGGGTCGTAGAGGAACCCGGTATAGCTGCAGCTGTCCAGAACCGCATCCGACAGCCCCATCCCCTTGAGGGGATTGTAGAATTCCCGAGACCCATAAATCCAGATCTGATCGTAGAGCCCCTCGATGGCCTCGAAGATGCCCTTGCTTGCCCATTCGGACCGAACCGTCTCCGGATCATCCAGGACGTCGCGCAGTCCGAGGATCAGTTCGGTATCCGTCTGTCGGAAATGGTCGAGCGTGCTTTTCAATTCGCCCGAAAGGCCGAGCGGCTCCTTGTCAGCGACGAAGATCTGAAAGTCGGTGCTTGCCGAACAGGCGCGGATCAGCGCGCTGCGTGCCTCGATGGTTTGCCGGTAACTGACGTCGGCTTCCGCCGAGCGATAGGTTCCGTCCGGGAGTTTCTCGACCTGTGGCAGTTCGATGAACCGGATTCTGGGGTGCGGAGTATAGCGGTCCGACAGTCCGGAGCCGGTAAGGATGGTGGTCGAAAGGCCCGGAAACCGATCTACGAGCGCGCGGGCGATCTTGCGATTGCGCCGGATGTGGCCCAGGCCGAATGTATCATGGCTGTAGAGCAGCAGGTTTGCGCCAGGGCTCACGATATCCAATGCGAGGCGGCTCCCGTTTTGTTGGTTTCATTCGATCGATCTTAGCGCCAGCTGCCGATTTGTCGCGGCGGTTCCCCTTCTCCAGCGGTCGATTCGATCATTCCCCTTATCGTTGGCTTAGCCGTTTCTGACGTTGCTAAATACGTCTTTGCTATCTCTATGTCACGGTTGATTTGCGAATATGTGAAGCGATTTGAAACCGGCAATTCGCGCTGCGTCTCCGATTTGCGCTATAGATGAGCCAAAGCCCGGCCTGCGCATCGACAGCAGATGAGGACGGGCCGTCCGATTGCAGCAGGACATGTCATGACCTTCCGAAGAGCTCTGCGAACTTTAATCGGCATTGCGCTGGCCATTACCGTCCTGGCGGTGCTTCCCGAAGCAAAGGCCCAGACCGGGATGCTGGACAGCCTGACAGGCGGCGGGCAGCAGACCGAAACCGAGGCGCTGAACGCGTTGATCGAGGGGGCGAAGGCCGGCGGTTCGACCGTCATCGTCATCGCTCCACCGTCCGTCAGCGATGCGGATTCGTCCGCCGCCATGCCGATGAGCAGCGAGATGCTTCTCAAGGCACGCGCCAATGTGCGCACCATGCTGCGCAGTGCGCCGCAACTGCCGACGAAGATCTCCGAGGCGTTTCAGCAAAGCAGTTACGACGGCACGCCGCTTTGGCTGGTTTGGGCCGTTGGCACGGCCCTGTTCGGCATCGTTCTGGGTCTGGGCACCTACAAGCTGCTTTCCCGTTGGGTGCGCGACCATTTTCGCGGCATCTACAAGGCCGAGACTCTGACCCGCGCCGACAAGCTCAGCTATCTGATGATGCGGGGCGCGCTGATCCTGTTCTCGACGGCCGTCATGTTCGCCGTCGCCATTCTGGTGGCGGTCGTACTCGATTTCGATCACGAGCCGGCGCGCATGACCATTTTCACCATCGTGGCGATCTACGCCTGCTACCGCATCCTGCGCTACGTGTTCCTGCTGAATTTCTTCGCCCCCGACCTCTCGACGCATCGGATGATCGCGCTGGACGATCAGCGCGCGCGACGTCTCTATAACGACTGGATCTATCTCATTGTTTTTTCTGCCTACGTCCTGGGTTTCGTCGCTTGGACCCACGGATTGGGCATCGACAACGGTAGTTATCGCCTGCTGTCGATCATCGGGCTCGGTCTGGGATCCGCGCTTGCCGTGTGGCTGGTCGTTCGCCATCGCGCGGACGTGGTCGACATCGTGCTCGGCAAGGGCGAATCCGGGCCGCCGAACCGCTGGCGCAGGCTAGCCGCACAGGCGGCTTCGCCGCTGATTCTGCTTTATGTGGTCGTGGCCTTCGCGGTGAGCTCGTTTCGCCTGGCGTTGGGGCTGCCGGGAGGTTACGCGATCATCATGGCCCCGATCATCGTGTTCGTTACGGCCGCTCTGGTCTATGCCATCGCTATCGTCATCCTCGACCGGATCTATGAGCGGCGGGCCAAGACCTTTCGTCGCGTGCAGCTTCTCAAGCGCCGGCGGGCGCGGGCGGCCGCACGCCGTCGTCGCGAGGCCGAGCGGCTTGCCGATGAGGCTGACGACGATAGCCTCGATTTCGTCGGCGAAGGCGAGGAAATGATCATCCACCACCCCGAAATGGATGACGAACTCAACCAGGAATACAAACCGCTGTTCAAGGGACTGATCGAAAACGCCATCGTGACAGTGATCCTGATCTTCGCCATCGGCGAGCTCGCGCGTTTCTGGGGTCTGGACTACGACCGGGCCGGCGGCCATCCGCTGGCCAACCTGCTCGACAGTGTACTGATCGGCGTCTACACGTTCCTGGCCTACCAGGCCGTCAACATGTTTATCGACAAGAAGATCATCGAAGAGGGCGGTTCGCTGGACACCGCTCCGGTCAATCCGGGAGAAGGCGACAGCGAGGGCGGCGTCGGCGAATCCCGCATGGCGACCCTGCTGCCGATCTTCCGCAACGTCTTCACATCGCTTCTGGTGATCATTTCCGGCGCCTTCATTCTGTCGACCTGGGGCGTCAACGTGGCGCCGCTGTTCGCTGGCGCAGGCGTTGTCGGCCTGGCCATCGGCTTTGGCGCCCAGACCCTGATACGCGATATCTTTTCGGGCATCTTCTTCCTCATCGACGACGCGTTCCGAAAGGGCGAGTACATCGAGGTCGGGACCGTCAAGGGAGTGATCGAGAAGATCTCCATGCGGTCGTTCCAGCTGCGCCACCATCTGGGCGCGGTCCACACGATACCGTTCGGCGAGATCACCCAGCTCACCAACTATTCGCGCGACTGGGTGATGATGAAGCTGCCGCTGCGCCTGACTTACGGTACCGATGTCGAAAAGGTACGAAAGCTGGTCAAGAAACTCGGCCAGGAGCTGCTCAAGCACGAGCAGGTCGGCCATCTGTTCCTGCAGCCTCTGAAATCGCAGGGCGTTTACGCGATGGAGGATTCGGCCATGATCGTGCGGGTCAAGTTCATGACCCGCCCGGGCGATCAGTTCGTCACGCGCAAGGTCGTGTATCAGGCCATCCGCGACCTGTTCGAGAAGGAAGGCATCCGCTTCGCCCACCGCGAGGTCACTGTGCGGCTGGCCGAAGAAGGCCAGGCGGCAAATCTCTCGCCGGAGCAGAAGGAAGCGATCACCGGTTCCGTGCGCAGTCTGATCGACGACGAGGAGAAGCGCCGTCAGCAATCGAGCGGACCGGACGCGGAGTCGCTGGCGGCCAGCGAGCGCTGATTCACAACCTGCCAGGCTTTGACCATTTTGCGGTTTCATTTTCCGCTGCGATTGCTATGTCTTTAGCCGGTTGCCGGCGCGTCGGGGCAGACGGATTTGAAAACAAGCAACAGTCTGGATCTGATCTCGCATTTCGGGACGCGAACACCCGGGGTCATGCCGCGCCTTGCGTGGAAACTGGCGACCCACAAACGCCTCGATCGCAAGGTCCGCAAGTTCATCCGCAAACGCATCGCCAGCCGCTATCCCGGGCCTTTCGACGTCGAAGCGGAAGGGGTGGAGATCCGAGCCTACCCGTTGGAAAACTACTGCGACCGCATTGCCGTCGGCCGCGGTGTGCTTCCGGAGCAGCCTGAACGAGCGTTGATCAAGCCCTATCTGAAACCGCGCATGATGTTCATCGACATTGGCGCGAATATCGGCACCTACAGTCTGTTCATCGCGCGAAACTGCGGCGACAGCGCGCGCATTCTGGCCTTCGAACCGCATCCGCGCACCTACAGCAAGCTGATGTACAACGCCAAGGCGAACGGCTTTTCAAAGATCGAGACCGTCAACCGCGGCATCGGACCCGTCCGCAGCCAAATGCAGCTCTATTCGAGCGGCGGGACCAATATCGGGACGGCATCGATCCTTCCCGACGCAGCCGGCGACAAGGAGCGGGTCGACATCAAGATCGTCCCGCTGGCGGATGCGCTCAAGAGCCATCTGGTTCGCCATGTCGATCTGCTTAAAGTCGACATCGAGGGCTACGAGGACCAGGCCTTGATGCCGTTGATGATCCCCGAACACGAAGCGCTATGGCCGGGAGCAATCCTCATCGAAACGGTGCTGAAGCAGCACTGGAAAGAGGATTGCATCGGCCACCTGATGTCGCTCGGATATCGCCTTGCAGGCGACACCGGCGAAAACATGCTGATGCTTCATCCGATGACGGAAAAGCTCGAGTCCTGATTGATCTCCCGGTTGCGCGAAAACGCGCCAAGAGAGATTTCGCTGTCGATATGCTCCAGCCGGAAAGTCAGGGGATCGCGGTCGTGGTCGTGGCCGTTTTCACAGGCCTCGATAAGCGCCGTCATCATTTTCCCGGCGACGGGTGCGTTCTTGAACTGGTTGCCGCTGGTGCCCACAGCCATGTAGAAACCGTCCAGATCGCTTTTGTCGTAGATCGGCATCCAGTCCTCCGTGACGTCGTAGAGCGCGACGACGCCGCGCGCTTTCGACGGGATCCGCAGGTCCTGTAGGCGCTGCGCCATGCGCATGACCAGGACGTTCCACTGGTCGGAAAACTCGCTGTTGTAATCGTCCGGATCGTCGACCCATTCCTTTTCATCGCATTCCGGATCCTCCGACCCGATCAGAATGTGGTTGCCGATTTCCGGGCGGCAATAGGTGTGGATATCGCTGTCCGAGTAGACCAGTCCGTCCGCTTCGAAATCGACACCTTCGGGCGCCGGTACGTGGGCGACTTCGTGGCGCAGAGCCCGTGTCGTGATGGCCATCGCCGCCTCGACGCCGGCCATGGCGTTGATCTTGGAAGAGTGCGGTCCGGCAACGTTGACGACGACACGAGCGTTGATCGTCCGGCCATCGCCGAGAACCACGCCGGCGACCCTGCCGTCGGCCTTCAGGATTTCGACGACCTCGGCGTTGAACAGGAACTCAGCGCCGTGCCGCTCGGCCGCCCTCTGGGCGTTGTGGGCCGACAGCTTGGGATCGTTGACATAGCCGCCGCAGGGGAAGAACACAGCGCCCGAGACGGCCGGTCCGGTCGGCTGGCCGAAGCCTTCGTCGTCCGGTCGTTTGGCCGGCTCGTATTGCCGCGTGTCGGCGTTGGGCAGGCGCGACGGGATGCGTGCGGTATCGACATGCTCGTAGGGACATCCGAGGCGGTCCATCATCTCGCAGACACGAGACAATTGCTTGTTGTGATCGGTCTTGATCACCAGGCATCCGGTATTATGGTATTTGATCAGGCCCTGCTCATCATCACCGCCGATATAGCCTTTCCAGTCCTGCCAGTAGTGCCATCCCTCATAGGCGACCGCGCAGGTCTCGAGGGCCGAGTAGTAGGTGCGGATGATCGCGCAGGAGCCGGATGTCGATCCGTATCCGGCTTCCGGAAGCTTGTCGATCGACAGCGTCTTCCAACCCTTTTTCGACAGTTCGTACGCGGTGCAGGCGCCGATAACGCCAGCGCCGATGATGATGGCGTCATAGGTGGATTCGGTCATCGCCCGTCCTTTCAGGTTTCGGCAACGCCGCCGTCGGCCTTGCGGCGTGAAATGAAATCTTCGATGGCCTCCGCTCTCGCTTCATCGAGCGGCGGCGCCTCATAGTGGTCGAGCATCTGCCGGTAGATCGCATGTGCTCTCTGGGTCGCGTCTTTCGAGCCGCTGTCGCGCCAGTTCTCGTAATTGTTCCAGTCGGACACCAGCGGGGCGTAGAACGCCGATTCGTAGCGTTCCAGCGTATGGGCCGTGCCGAAGAAGTGGCCACCTGGTCCGACGTCCTTGATGGCGTCCAGGCCCAGTGAAGCCTCGTCGACCGGTGGCGGAAGCATGAACTCCGCCATGGCCTGCAGCATTTCCGCATCGATGATCATCTTTTCGAATGACGCGCACAGCCCGCCCTCGATCCAGCCGGCGCCGTGCATGAGGAAATTGGCGTGTCCCATCACCGCTGCCCACAGCGACATCTGGCTTTCGTAGGTTGCCTGGGCGTCGACGCAGTTGGAAGCATTGACGTTGGAAGACCGGTAGGGAACGCCCACTTTGCGGGCAAGCTGACCGCCGATCAGTGCTGCGCGGGCGTTTTCCGGCGTGCCGAAAGCCGGGGCGCCGGATTTCATGTCGACGTTCGAGGTAAAACCGCCATAGGCGACCGGGCAGCCGGGCGTATGCAGCTGCAGCAAAGCCATACCGGCGATCGCTTCCGCATGCTGTTGCGCCAGGGCACCCGCAATGGTGACCGGGCTCATGGCGCCCGACAGGGTAAAGGGCGTGATGACGCAGAGCTGGTTGTTGCGCGCCATCTCGAATGCGCCGTCGATCATCACCCCGTCCAGCCGCAGTGGCGACGATGTGTTGATGATCGTGAAAATGCGGGTCCGGTCGGCCAGCCCATTTTCCGAGCAGCCATAGGCAAGCCGGGTGATCTCGATGGCGTCCGCAATGCGCTCCCTGCCCAGCGAATAGGCGTGATAGACCTTGTCGGTCAGCACGGCGAAATCGCGGATGCAGTCGAGATGGCGGGTCGAAGGATGCAGATCGACCGGCTCGACCGGATAGCCGCCGAAGAAATGCACGATGTTGAGCATCTGCCCAAGACGCAGGAAGTCGCGGTAATCCGCCTGATTGCCGGACCGCCGGCCACCGGCAATGTCGCTGGCATTGGGTGCGCTGGCCACCGATCCGAAGGCGATCCGGTTGCCGCCGAGCCTCAGCGTATTCGCCGGATTGCGCGCGTGTAGCGTTACTTCCGATGGAGCCCTGGACAGAGCCTCGCGAACCAGCCCGCGGTCGAAGCGCACGCGATCACTGCCGGCTTCCACGTCGGCTCCGGCCCGTTTCAGCAGATCCCGCGCGTCCTCGTGCAGGATGTCCATCCCGACTTCCTCGAGGATCCGGTAGGCGGTTTCGCAGATCGCCTCGATCTGATCGTCCGACAGAATCTCGATCGCCCTGTAGGGGTTTTCGATCTCGCGCCACTCGAGCTGCGTGATCGATGCTCCGGATTGCTGACGGCCACGCCGTCCCGCCGCTGATCGTCGCACCATGATCGGTCCTCGCCTGACCTGCGCCTACAGGTCGATATCCTTGGTCAATTCGAAACGCTTGCGGATCACATCGTAGTCCGACGGTGTTGTTTGAGCGAAGCCCGTCAGCAGCAGATGTTGGCGACTGTCCTCGTCGAGTGCCGCCATCGCCTCGACGACGGCTATGTGAATTCGATCGACGTTCCAGTCCTTTCGACGGGCGCAGATGAACGGCAAGCCCGGCGTGGGTGGCGTGGTTGCCATGACCCGCAGCCCGGAAGCCGCCTGCTCATGGCGAAGCGCAATCCCCCAGGTGACGGCATCGATCGTGGCGACATCCGCCGAACCGTCGGCGACGGCGCGGATCGAGCCGCGATGAGATCCGGTCTGCAGGCTCGCTGCGAACTGCGGCAGCTCGGGCGAATGGCTGCGAAGGGCGTAGGCAAGAGCCGCGTATCCAGATTGGGATTGCGGGCTGTTATAGGCAAGGCGCAGCCCCGCCAGCTCGTCGAGCGATTCTGCCTGGCAATCGGCGGCGGCGACGATCACGCTGTAATAGCTGCCCGCACCGCACTCGATTTCATAGGCCGGCGTTCCGACCAGCGAGACCGTGCCGGCGAGGTCGCGAACATAGGGCAGGCCGCAGGTCTGACCAAGCAGCAACCCGTCGTCGAGCCAGATGTCGCCGACCGATTGCTCCCGGTCCAGCTGTGGCGGAGCCGGAAAACCGTAGTCCTGGAGGCTCTCCCGCAACCGCGCCCAGAATGCGTCCGTATGCTGTCTCAACTCCGGCCAGTCATACATGGGCAAGGCCGCGACGGCCGGCGTTGCCGCATTCATTGCGGATTGCTTCCCGGCAGCGGATAGACCACCGGCTCCTTGCGCCGAAACGCGAACCGCCGGAAGACCTCCGCGTAGTTGGCGAAGCGATAGCCCTTGTTCATGGCCAGGAACCGTTCGCGATGGCGACGGTAGAGCGATGGCAGCTGATGCCAGGCCACGGCCGGGTAGGCGTGGTGAACGGCATGCAGATTGTTGTTGAGGAACAGCAGGCTGAACGGGCCGCGGTCCTCGATGATGACGGAACGCCCGCGGACGCTCTCCTCCGCCTGGTGCTCCAGGTAAGTGCGAACCATCAGCAGCGAATAGCCGACATAACAGCTGATCAGATAGGCCCACAGAGGCAAGGCGGACAGCTGCAGGACCAGACCGATGACGACGGCTCCAGTGAGCAGGTGAAGAGCCCAGGAAAGCAGGATGCGCCGGTCGCCGCGTACGATGGCCTGTCCATCGCCGATCACCATGCGCACCATCGAGATGCCCGGACCCAGCAGCATGCGACCGAGAAGAGTGTTGTTGATCTGAAACAGGTTTTTGACGGGCTTCGGCAGGTGCTGCCAGAAGTTCTGCGAGACATACCAGCTTTCCGGATCGTCGAAAGGATCGCAGATACTGGCGTTCTGGTGGTGTTCCAGATGCAGGTCCTTGAACCGTAGAAACGGAATGCAAAGTCCGAGCGGCAGCCCGATGAGAAGATCGTTCAGCCGGCGGCGCACGAACGGGTGCCCGTGGATACATTCATGCTGCAGGGAAGAGTGCAGCGTCAGAACCGGAATCAGCAGCAACGTGGTGAGAAAGGGCGAGAAATTCGCCAGGTAAATCAAAAGGAACAGCCAGGTCAGATAGCAGCCGATGATGAGCGCCACCGTGCGCCATTCCGTTTTATCTCTAAGAATCATTAAGTTATGGCCCCAATTTGCAAGAGCAATATGCGCAGGTGAGGACCGGTGGACAATGTGAGAATACGCGAATAAAAATGATATTGCGTTTTGGAAAATGTGAATTGTATTGAAATATGAAAAATGATGTGGATCCACAACAGGCCGTCCTGGAGCCGACGGACAAACGGGACGTCGCCGAGGTCTTTCGCGACCGCATGGCGCTGCTGATCGCCCAGAAGGGTTTCAATCTCAGCCGCTTCTCCCAGCAGATCGGCATCGACCGGTCGGCGCTCAGCCAGTTTCTGGCGCCGGGATCGACCCGATTGCCGCGCGCCGAGACCTTGTGTTCGATTGCCCGGACCTGCGGCGTGTCGCTCGACTGGTTGATGGGACTGATCGCCAACGAAACGTTCGACGAGGACATCGCCCCGATGCTGGAGGTCGAACGGGTAACCGAGGACACCAGCAGCAAGATGGTGGCGCAATGGCACCGCGAGGCCATGGGCTACAAGATCCGCTACGTGCCGACCGCTCTACCGGACCTGTTGCGGACGGAGGCCGTGCGGGCATTCGAGTTCAACGCCCAGAATCGCAACGAGAGGGAGGCGCGCGATCAGCAGGCGCGCGATCAGCTGGTCTATTCGCGCCGTCCCGAAACCGATATGGAAGTCTGCATGCCGCTTCAGCGGCTGGAGCAGTTCAGTCGCGGGCAGGGGGTCTGGAGCGGCCTGCCGGTTCGGCTGCGCCGTCAGCAGCTCGAGCACATGATCACGCTGATCGACGAGCTTTACCCGACCTTCCGCCTGTTCCTGTTCGATGAGCGTGAGGCCTATGCGGCGCCCTACACGCTGTTCGGCCCCCTGCGCGCCGCCGTTTACCTCGGCGACATGTACCTGGTCGTCAATTCCGTCGAACACATTCGCGCGCTCACGACCCATTTCGACGGGCTGATTCGCATCGCACGCTACGGTCCGGACCGGGTGACGGAACGGATATCCGAACTGATCGAGACGCTGGACGGCGCCGACGCCTGAAGCCGGCGGCCTCCAGGCGGCGGGTCACAGCGATTTAAGGTATTCGACCAGGTCAAGTCGTTCATCTTCGGTAAGGTCGACATTTCCGTAATCATGCCCGGAGTTGAAATTGCCGGGAATGGGTGCGCCGTTCTCGTCGCGCACGGTGAAGACGAAGGGCGCGCTCGCCGTATTCTGATCGAAGCCGACATCTGTCGGGTCGAACAGCCGGTTTCCGATCCCGAAAGCCTCCGGACGATGCTCTCCGGTGCCCGCCCCGAGCTGGGTAGACGTGTTGGCAACGCGCGACGGCAGCAGAAGCGCATAGAGGCTCGGAACAGACCCGTTGTGCAGATAGGGGGCCGTGGCCCACACACCGTTGAGCGGACGTGCCTTGTAGGCCAGTATGGCGTCCCTTTGGTTCAGGCAGATCTGCGCCTCCTCCTTCTTTTGAGGGTCGTCCACACCGGGCAGATACTCCGTCATGCTTTCCGCAAATCCAAGGAAACGGGCGCGCGCACCGTTGAAGATGTCGCTGAAGACCAGGCCGAAAATGCTGGGCGTCTTGGAGACGATGGCGCCGACCGAGGCGTTGACCAGCATCTTGCGGGTAAAATCCTCCGGCTGGATGACCTCGCCCGTATAGGCGAATTCCCACTGGTCCTCGAAATTGCCGGCGAGCGACTGGTGCAGGAAAGTGTTGCAGGCCGTGAACACGTCGGTGTTGACCTCCGCCAGTGGCGTCATCTGGTCCTTTGCCGGCGAAACGAGGTCGTGGGGGTCGAGATGCGCATGACAGCGCGCGCAATCGGCCCGGCCCTGGAACAGCACGCGACCGCGAGCGATCCGGTCGGCGTCGAGCGGCGGCAGGACGTCGGTCGGCCAGACCGGGGATTTCAGTTTTCCCAGCAGCCGTTCAAGCTCCACCATGTTCTGCAGCCGCAGGCTGGACCGGTATCCCTTGAACGCCCGGCGCCGGTCCGCTTCGATGTGAGCGAAGACGCCGATCACCTCCGATGTATTGCGAACCAGCGCGCCGAAATCCGTCTTGTCACCGAACAGCTCGAACTCCAGGAAATTCTTGGCGATGCCGTTCCACTGGATCTGGGTCTGCTGCGCGGTGTTCCAGACGAACGGATAGCTGACCGGCGCGTCCGAGGGCGAAGGGAAGGGGTCTTGCCCGGCGCCGGAGACCGCCGACACCTTGTTCAGGATGTAGCCTTGCGCATCCAGCCGCGCGTGTCCGTGCACCAGCGGCGTCTTGTTCTTCTCAAACAGCAGTTCCCGCCAGTCGATCTGTTCACGCAGCTGCTCGCGCAGGCTTTCGCGTTCGTCCGGCAGGGCCGATGGCGTCAAAACGTTGTCGGCAAAGCGCCCGAACTTGGCCTCATCCGCTGCCGTGGCCTGCAGGGCAAAGAACACCCCGTCGATGAACCCCTGGAAGTCGGCGAGCGCCGGCGCGCCTTCGATGCGCACGCGCCGACCGCCCAGAATCAGTTCGCTGGTGTGGCACGCCGCGCAGTTCAGACCGATCCAGGGCTTGCGCATCGTGCGCGCGTCGCAAGTCTCCTCGAAACGGTTGCACATCAGGTCGGCGCTGGAGGAATTGTCGTGGTCGACGGCAAAGCCGAGCGGCAATCCGTGCGGATTGGCATCGGAAGGCGGATTTTGCAGATAGCCCAGGGCTTCCATGTTCTCGGGGCCGAAGAACCGTTGCTGCGAATTCGGCATTTCCAGCGCCAACGCCCAGTCCAGCGGCAACAGGCGCGACCCCTGCGAAACCGTGTACCACCAGGCGCGGTCGGCGTCTGTCCAGCCCTGATCGAGACAGAAAAGTTCGCCTTTGCAGATGCTGTTCTGAACCAGCTGCGCGTTTGCAGACGGCAAATGAAGCGTTGCGAATGCGACCACCGGCATCAGCAGCCTGACGGATGTCCGAACAAGTGATTTCAATGAAAGATATGCCTGCATATCCGTTTCCCCGCGCGTCGCCCGTGTTGGCAATTGGAGTGGCTGATGCCGAATTCCCACCGATTACGGCCGGCGGGCTGCACCATCATCACCCATACTGGTGATTTTCGACGGATTCTTCCGTGGGATTGCGCACATAGTTTGTGCTGATGCTGGTCACGAGCCTGAGCAGCTGGGTCCGGTTCGCCGAATTCGTCTTGGCGAGGATGGACTTGACCTGCGAGTTGACCGTTTCGATCGATTTTTCCCTGCGGTCGGAGATTTCCGCGTTGGTCAGCCCTCTGGAAAGATAATCGAGCACTTCCTGTTCGGCGTGGGTGAGTTTGAACGCCCGCGCGACCATGCCGGCATCGATCTCGACGGCCATGGCACTGTCGAGGCTGTAAATGATGTGGCCCTCTACCTGATCGTTCAGTTCGTCAACGCTGGACAGCGGGCACAACTCGATGCACAGGGCACGCGCATTGACGTCGTGGTCGGTGATGATCGCCTCTTTGTGCGGCCGCGCTCCGCATCGGCCATGGCAAGACATGTCGCTGCGCATCGCCGTCAATTCGCTGCGAAGATTGCTGTCGTTGAGCTCCAGTTTCCGATCCGCAGTCAGTCGAAAAACGGAATAGGTTTCCACCTGCCGGTTGAACTCGCTGTTGGTAAAAACGACGGTTCCTGATTTGGAGAGCACGCAGACGCCGATCTGCAGCAGGTCGAGGCTGCCGAGGATGTTGTTGTACTGGCGCTCCAGTTGCAGGGTCGGGCGCGAAATGCTCAGCGCCTTGGCGACATGCGGCAGGAGCAGCGCGGCCTTTCGCCGGTTTTCGTCCGACAATGGCCCGTCCTGGCGTGAAAACTGCAACGCGAACCTGCCGTGGCGGATGTAATCCTTGTTCAGAAGTGCCCCGGCCCGATGGTAGATGCCGTTGCCGATCATCTCCTTGACGTTGGGTCGATCAAGATATTCCGCCCGGCTCTCGTAGAGGACCTCTTCGCCGATCAGTTCGATACCGTCGGACCTGCGCGAATGGTAGGCGAGGGCGTCCTGGTCGACCAATTCCTGTTTGTTGTGCCGGGCAAGGTAGCCCAGCACCATCTCCGGCTGATACTTGCGGCTGTAGTACGGAGCAATGATGGCCCGATCCGGCTCGTCGCCTTCGAGCTCGAACAGGAACGCACCGCGGGCGCCGATAAATGTCGCGATATCATCGAGAACGCCCGGCCACAGCTTCGGATCGAGAGCCGTATCGTAGATTCCGAGAACCAGATCGCGGACTGCTTCGCCTTCGAGTGTCATTTCGCGCCCCAATGCGTTACTCGAATATACTTTGGATCGTAACAAAGAAAATTCCGGAAAAAAAGTTGACGCTCACCAATATGGGTGATGTGGCAATTCCCCTCGGTACCTATGTTTTGGGCGTACCGGCCCCGAGCCCCACCGGGCTGGTTTACAAGGGATAGCAACGGGTAGCGTTCACCGAAATCGTGTATCATGCCACCCGTTGCTACCACCCTCTCGGATGATGGGAAGCGACACGGGCGATTTGTTCCTGTCGCGGTGAAAGCCGAATAAATACAAACAATTGCATTTTAGGCTTAATGCATTGAATTCATTAACCGCCGAATGGCTCGGAAATATTGTATATTGGGATCAAAAATAGTGTTTTGCAGCAATCAATATTGATCGCAACAAGGAGGCGACGGCATGTGGAGCTGGCTGGCGCGAAACGAACGACAAAACGACCGAACCGATCCGGCGGCGATCCGCACCGACGGTTCGGTGGATCCTGTGTGGGATGCGTCGGAAACAGGTCGCCGGGACGCGCGACTGTCCGGCACGCTTGCCCTGGCGGCGGCTCTCGTCCTCACCAGCGTTGATGTCAGCACGGCCGCGACACTGACCTCCCAAACGGCCGACATCACCTGGAGCGCGAGAGCCGCCAGCCAGAGCGAGGCCGCAGGAGCGCAGGAGGCGCTGTTCCTGACCCTCTACAATACGGGGCGGTTGCCGTTGCGCCGCGAACGGATCGGCAAGGGCGAGTATCCGGGCGACACGCTGCGTCGCTCCGGCGCCTGGGTCGGCAATGTGAGTGCTGCGGCCGATGCTCTTTTGTGCGATCTCAATCCGAAAATCTGCTCTCGTGCAAAACGCGGCGCCAACAGCCGCCAACGGCGCTCCGATACCACCCATATCGCCGGCTACGGGGTTGCCGGAAGAACCCGGTGGAAAGGCGGCGCCGGCAGCGCTCTGATCATCCCGGATATCAAGGTGGTCCAGGTGTTTCGCCAGGAGGATGGCAGCCGTTTCAGGACCAGCAAGGACGCCCTGGTCAACGCCGGTCAGGTAACGCGCGTTCCCGCCTGTCTCGACGCCGACAGCAAGTTCTGCGTGACCGACTATTCCATCACGTCGCAGGGGCAGTCGACGGCGCAAAGCCAGTTGCGCTCGATCACCAAGGTCCTTCCGAGCTTTTCGAAGGAACCGAAGGACGCCTTCGCGCTGGTGCCTTATCTGACCGTGCGCGTGAGCATTCCGGAAACGCAGCATTCCTACTATGCGCGCTTGCCGCGGGCTGGCAAATACAGCTTCGACGATCCCGGATACAAACGCCTGCTGCGCGGGATCGGCGACAATATCCAGGGCAGATTTGCCGCCGGCTACAAATCGCTGCCGGAGGACGAACCGAAGTTCGACCGACAGCGAGCCGTTTTCGAGCAGTTTTTCAACATCGCCCGACACGGCAAGCCGCAACCGCATACCAATGCCAGGCCGATCACCATCGTGATCGTCGACCACAAACCCAATATCGCCCATTGCGATTTCGAATCCGCCCGCATTGAGATGCTGCCCGAGCCGGGTACGTTCGAAATGGCGACGGTACCCGAGCCGGCGACGGCGAGTGCCGACGCCACCGCCGAAGGCGCCGCCGACGTCGACTGCGACATTCAGGAGAGCCCCTGGTTGCGCGAGTTCCACGGAACGCACATTCTCGGGCTCGCCGCCGCGCGTCGCAACAAGCGAGGAGGCGCGGGGTTGCTCAGCCACTACGACAACGTGGCGTTCAAGGTGATCCCGATCGATATCGATCGCCTGCGCGGCGACGAGAACTATGTGTCGGAACTGTCTGTTTCGCTTCGCGAGGCCATCTTCAATTATGGTGCCACCATCATCAATCTGAGCTGGGCCTATACGCCGGTCGACGGTGGCGGGCAGCGCGACGAAATTCGCGAACTGATCGAGCAAACAAGCAACTTCGTCGTCTGGTTCGCTGCCGCCGGCAACGAAGGCAACGATGCCAACAACGGTGTCTGCAACACCCGTCCTGCCTGTTTCTCCCATCCCAACGTCGCCGGCATCGTCGCCGTCGAACGCACCGCCGACGGTTCCGGCTACCGGCTGCTCGGCGACGGAACCGAAACCAACATCGGGTGGCAGTCCTTCGACCTGGCAGCGCCCGGACGCAACATCTGGTCGACCGTCGGACAGCGCGAAATGGCGGCGGCGTCCGGCACATCGCAATCGACCATCATCGCGGCCTCCGCGGCAGCCCTTGTCATGTCCAAGGAGACGCTTTCGCCGCGCGCGGCGATCCAGCGGCTGATCTACACGTCCAGGCTCGTGCCGTCTCTGAAGCACGGCATGAACGGTGGCGTCGTCGACGTCGCAGCGGCTCTCAAATTCGGCAAGGACCAGCTTTGGCTCGACGATGGCTGCTCCTACATCGGACGGGCGATGACGTTGCGCTTCGACGACGGAAACGAGTTTCGGCCCGGTGACTTCGTCATCGACAGCGAAGATCCGGTGTCGCTCGAAAGCCTCGGCCGCGTTCACTTCAACCTGGCCGAGACCCGCCGGCTGTATTACGACGAGGCGACGGACAGCTACATCGCCTATTTCGTGCGGGCCAACACGGACATTCTCAAACGCGTCAATGGCGATTTCGGGACGCGCCGAAGCAACCGCTCCCTGCGCTTCCAGATCGATGCGAGTCGCGGCGAAAATTGCGAAGCAGAGCAACGCCGGATCGATGTCACCGTCGATCGCATTCGCGATTTTATCAGACGGACGAGGCCATGATTCCAAGAGCGCTCGCGGGCCTTCTTCTTGGCTTTACGGTGGTATCCGGAGAGGCGTCGTCGCAGCCTCGGTCCGTTCCGTTCGCCGAAGGACCGGTGATATCGGAGGACGTCCCGTTTCCTCCGGTCAATCCCGACGAGATGTTCGGCGGCCGCATCGTCTGGGCCTTCAACCGAACCCTGCCGTTTCACAACAGCGCGTTGCCGCAATGGTCGCGCATTCTGATCGACGACATCGCGCTGGACGGCCCGGGAGACTACTTCATCGACATTGCCGACGGCTCCGGGAACATTGTCGAGACGCTGTCTTTCGATGACCTGGACGGCCGAACGCAGCTGTGGTCGATGATGGCGCCCGGCGGCAGCCTCTCCGTGCGCGTTCGCGGATCCGAAGCGGCCGCCAAGCTGGCCTTCCGGCTTTCCGCAATTGCTTTCGACTTCACCGCGGTGGCGGAAAAATCGCTGGTCGGCGACGTCAACGGCCTGACCGACGTGGCGCTGTATGACGGTGTTCTCGCCGACGAGGTCAAACGCGTCGCGCCGTCCATCGCAAAGCTCGAATATGTCAAGGACGGCTCCAAATTCACCTGCTCCGCCTTCCTGGTGGAGCCCTCCAGACTGGTGACCAACGCCCATTGCATCGACAGCCAGACGGTCTGCGATACGACGATCGCGGTCTTCGGCTATCAAAAACTGTCGCATGGCGGTATCTCGCTCGGCGACCAGTATCGGTGCGGCACCTTTCTCGGCGCCGACGCGGCGATCGATGCGGCGGCACTTGAGCTGGCCACGCGTCCGGGCGACGCGGATGCGGCAAGAAAACCTCTCGAGTTTGCGGCCCGGTCCGTCGCCCTCGAAGAGCCTCTGCTCTTGATCCAGCATCCCGGCGGCAGCCCGAAAATGGTGTCCGTCGAGGGGTGCTCCGCGTCGACGCTGCCGTCGGACGCGGACGCTGGAACCGCTGACGCGGTGCGGGATTTCCAGCACGGCTGCGATACGGAGCAGGGGAGTTCAGGGTCGCCCGTGGTCGCCGCCGATGGCCGGATCGTCGGCCT
Source organism: Rhizobiaceae bacterium (assembly GCA_963921345.3). Taxonomy (GTDB): domain Bacteria; phylum Pseudomonadota; class Alphaproteobacteria; order Rhizobiales; family Rhizobiaceae; genus Hoeflea_A. The sequence continues at coordinate 1,089,868 of CAWUFE020000007.1, forward strand.
GCACAAGATCGGTCACGGACTGGATCCGGATTCAGGTCGCCACAATACCGCGGTTGACGCACGCGCACTGGAAGACTGGTTGCGCCAGTCCGGTCACCTGCCCGCGCGGGGAGGAGATGTCATGTCCATGTCCGAGGGCGGAACACAGCCGCCCGTCAGCACCGAAGCCGAACCGGGCGAGGCTCCAGACGACGGAGAAGCGGTCTGCGACGACGTCAACGCCGACGAGTGTCCGGAAGAATACCGGGTGCCTGCAGACAGACGAGATGCCCAACCGTTGCCGATGCCGACGGTTGATGACGAGGATTTAACGGAAACAGAAGGAGGAACGACCGCCGGAGATGGTGACTCGGTCAGCGAACCGGGTTCCGAAGGGTCCGGCACCAGCGACTAACTCTGGAAGAATCGGGTGGGGCACAACTCGACCGGTCACACCGCAGGAAAAATTGACCGGCGCGGCCCTGACGGGCCGATCAAGACACCCAAAGGAGTCCGAAATGACTTATTCTGCCAGACTGAAACAGATCTCACTCATGACCATTGCGGTTGCGGTCTTCGCTGCCACGCCGCTGGTTGTGGCCAAGGCGCAGGCGCCGCAGCCGGTGGCGGCCGAAAACCAGGGCGCGGCTCCGGTGGAGGCGCGCGATCCGGAAGGGCACTGGACCCCGCAGGCCCTGTTCGGAGCACAACTGCAGCCGCTTCCCGAACCGACGGAATCCTACGAATCCATTACCGAAAACATTGAAGCGGCCAACACCAGCCAGCCGAGCGTGATCGACAATGGCGCCTATACGGAAGATTCCGGCGTGGAGCCGGATATGGAAGATATGCTGTTCTCGGAGGCTCGCCCGCCGGTGGTTGACGAGGACTCCCAGCCGGAAGCGGCCGGCACGTCCGGCGCCTTCTTCTCTAGCTCCCGTCTGGTTCCAACGTCCGCACGTGTGCATTACCCCTACCGGGTCCATGGAAAGCTCTTTTTCTCCAAACCCGGCGGCGGCAATTTCATCTGCTCGGGAACGGTCATCAAGCCGCGGCTGATCCTGACCGCAGGTCACTGCGTGCACCGCGGCTCGGGCGGCTCGGGCGGCTTCTTCAATCGCTTCTTGTTCGTTCCGGCCTATCACAACGGCCAGGCGCCGTATCAGGCCTGGAACTGGCGCTGGGTCGTGACCACCGGGTCGTGGGCAACCTCCAACGGCAGCGTTCCCAACCGGGCGGACTTTGCCATCATCGAAGTCGAAGACCGGCGCTTCGGCAACCAGACCCGCAAGATCGGCGATGTCACTGGCTGGGCCGGCTACCGGACCAACGCACTGTTCCCCAACCACACCAAGAAGATCGGCTATCCGGGCAACCATGACCGCGGCGAGATCATGCACCAGGTCGATTCGGAGAGCCATCAGCGCGCGGCCCAGAACACCGTGCTCTACGGTTCAGACATGCGCGGCGGTTCGTCGGGCGGCGCCTGGGTCGAGAACTTCGGCGTCAAGGCGCAGGGACAGCAGGGCGCGCGCTTCAATTCGCCCAACCGCGTCGTCGGCGTAACCTCCTACGGCTACATCGCCACCGGACCGAAGGTGCAAGGCAGCTCCATCCTCAACAACGAGTTTATCCAGATCCTCAACATGGCCTGCGCGCATCGCGCCGGCAATTGCTGAACCCGATCGGTTGGAAACGCATGCGCCTGGGCTTCGGCCCGGGCCTTCTCTTATCTGCGGTCAGCCCCGAAACGCTTCGTCCGCCATCGCCACCAGCTCGTCGAAGACCGGTGGTGCCCCGGCAACGACCCGGCCGCCGCGTTCCAGCATGTCGCTGGCGGACTGGTCCTCGATGCGCCCGCCGGCCTCGGCCACCAGCAATTGCCCGGCCAGGCAGTCCCAGGCGTTCATGTGCGGTTCCGCATAGGCGATCAGCCGGCCGGAAGCGACGTAGGACAACATCAGCGCGCCCGATGCATTGCGGTAGAAAACGCCGCCTCGGTCGACCAGCAATTCGATAAGACGGATGACGAAGCTGGCGTTTGTTCGGCCGTTCATTCCGACCCCGGTGCTGCCCTGGTGGAGGCCGTCCGTCTCGGCGATCGAAATCGGTTTATCGTTGAGATAGGCGCCGGTATCTCGCGCGCCCCAGAACATTTCATCGTGGCTGGGTTCGAACACCACCCCGATCAGGGTTTCGTCACCCTTGACGCAGGCGATCGCCACGCACCAGGACGGAATGCCGTTGACGAAATTGGCCGTCCCGTCGATGGGGTCGACCACCCAGATATAACCGGACCGGCTTGCCTTTGCGTCATGTTCCTCGCCGATGATTCCATCATCGGGAAACGCCTCGGCGAGCCGCGCGCGCACGAAGGTCTCGACTTCCAGGTCGGCATTCGACACCAGGTCCTGCTTGCCCTTTGCCTCGATCACCAGGTCGCCGATGGAGCGAAAATAGGTTTGCGCCAGTTCGCCGGCTTCGCGCGCAACGGATTTCGCCGTCTCGACGCGCCGCGTGATTTCGTTCGACAATGAAAGCTCCATGAAAATGAGTCGGGCCGTGTCGCCCGACGCGCATGCCTTTACACCAATTGCCGACGATAGGAAATTGGAGGCCTACTTCTTGTTTTCGCCAGGCGTTTCCGAAAGGCCATGAAAAAGCACCCCAACATTCTCCTGATCATGACCGACAACCAGCCGGCCGAACTGCTCGGCTGCTACGGCAATACCGAGTGCCGCACGCCCCATATCGATGCGCTGGCGGCGGACGGCTTCCGCTTCGACAATGCGTTCTGCGTCAACGGCATGTGCTCGCCCTGTAGGGCATCGGTCATGACCGCCCTGATGCCGTCGCAGCACGGCATCCACACCTGGATCGACGACCGAAAGCGCGAATCCTGGCCGGACAATTGGAACGCCATTGCCGAATTCGACACTCTGCCGGAGATCCTGGCGCGCCACGGGTACCTGACCGCCCTGATCGGCAAATACCACATGGGCGCCCCGGAAAAGGCGCAGAACGGATTTCAGCACTGGGTGACCGATCCGCACGGCCATGTGACGGATTTCTGGGGCCGGACCTATATCGACAACGGCACGCTCGAAACCTATCCGGGCCACAGCGTCGATTTCTATACGGAAAAGGCCATCGAGTTTCTGCGCGGCGCCGCCGCCGGCTCGCGCCCCTTCTTCGCCTTTCTGCCCTACAATGCTCCGTACGGTCATTGGCCGGCGCTGAAAGGCCGCGCGCGAAACCGTTTCCGTGACCTGTATGACGACACAGGGATGTACTCCATCCCGCGCGAAGGATTGCACGAAAACGCCATCGCACGGTTTCTGCGCAAGGTCGCCGACAGCCACGGCGGCGTCGATCACAGCACCGAACTCAGAGCCCCCAACGATCTGGAGACGCTGCGCAACTATTTCTCCGAGATGACCATGGTCGACGACGGCGTCGGCCGGGTGATCGACGCCCTGCGCGCTCTGGACATCTACGACGACACGATCGTCGTCTACACCACCGATCACGGCTTCTCGCTCGGCCACCACGGCATATGGGGACACTCCCAGGCAACCTTGCCGGCGCACGCACATCGCGAGAGCTTCTCCATTCCACTGATCGTACGGCAAGGCGAAAACCTGAAAAAGGGGCACTCGGAAGAACTCGTGTCGCAGATCGACCTTCTGCCCAGCCTGCTTGATCTGGCGGATCTGCCGGCGTTCGAGTTGCCGGCAAATTGCACCGGTCGGAACTTTGCCGGAGCACTCACCAACGGGCCCTACCAGCCGCGCGACGCCGTGTTTCTCGAGCAGGAGGAGACCCGAGCCATGCGAACGGCGAATTGGCTGTACAAGCATCGCTTTCCCGGGGCGCCGCGACCTCCCTTCGCGGACGAGCTCTACGATCTTGCTGCCGACCCCGGCGAAAGGCGGGATTTGAGCCGAGAAGCCGCCTATGAAGATCAGTGCGCGCAACTTCGCCGACGTCTCGTCGATTATTTTGATGGTTGCGCCGATCCCCGTTACGACCTCTGGTCCGGTGGGACGGCGAAATCGGGCTCCGACAAGCAGTGGCTCTGGGATGAGGCTTTCTCGCAAAATGGGCGGGGTTGACCCTTGAGGCGTGGATCTATTCCGCCAAATACCGGGAACACGATGACCAGACTTCTGACAACGATGCTCATGTCGTTCGCTCTTTTCGGCTTGGGAACCGACACGACAACTGCAACGGATGCAGCCGGCTTCAAAGCTTCCCGATCGGCGACGGGGAGCACGAGCGTCGTTCCCCAGATCGTTTTGACGGATGCGATTGTGGATGGCCTCAACGCGCAACGTGAATCCGACGCCGATCTCTCTTCGGATATAGGCCGGCTCGTGGCCGATGCGGACGCATTCCTGAATGTGCCCACCATATCCGATGAGTTTCGCGCCGAGCACAACGCGAGGCCCAGTGAACTTCACAGGCTTGGCGAGAAATCCGTCGAGCGGCTGACTACGCTGGGGCTGGCGTGGCGTTTGACTGGCGACCCGCGCTTTGCCAGGCGCGGACGGGAGGAACTTCTGGGTCTTGCCCAACTGGAGACCTGGTATCCGGCCCATTTTCTGGGGCTCAGCCGGATCTCCCTGGCGGTGACGCTGGGTTACAGCTGGCTGGCTGACGCGCTCAGTGCCGAGGACCGCGAAGCGATCGCCACCGCCTTGATCGACAAGGCATTGCGCCACGCCGAGGAACTTTATGGCCGGGATCGGCAATATTATGACGGCGGTTGGGTCGTCCCGCATCTATGGGTGCCGCCGGTCGAGGTGCAGGGCACATTGCCGGATGGGACCGCGACGGCGGATATCACCTGGCCAGTCGCTTCGTTCAACTGGAACATCGTCTGCAACACTGGAATGGCGCTTGCCGCAATGGCGGTGTCGGCGTCGCAACCGGATCTGGCGGCCCGGATCTTCGACAGGGCAACGGTTTCGATCCGCAACGGTTTGTCGTTGTTCGCACCCGAAGGCGCCTGGCCGGAAGGTCCGATGTACGGCGCGCTTTCGGGGCGCGATGCTGCCATCTTCTTTTCTGCGCTAGAAAGTGTACACGGACACGATTTCGGCCTGTCGAAGGCAGCCGGCATACCGAGCTTCGGCGACTACCTGATGCACGTCACCGGTCCGACCGGACTGCTGTTCAACTACGGAGACAGCGAGACCACGACCGACTTCGTCGTCTTGCCCTGGCTGTCGAACCGTTTTGGCCGACCCGACTACAGCTGGCGCAAGGCGGGTGCGCCCGGCCTTTCGCTTCCCGCCCTCAATCTGATCTGGCGGCAGACCGAAGGGGTGAGCCCGAGCCTGCGCCAGCCGAAAGCCCTCTGGTTCGGCGACGCGGGTCTGGTGACGATGCGGTCCGCCTGGGACGACCCCGATGCCACCTATGTTGCCTTCAAGGCCGGCCCGGTCCAGAGCCACCATAACAATCTCGATGCCGGCACCTTTGTGCTCGATGCGAAGGGAGTGCGGTGGGCGGTCGACCTCGGACGTGGCAACTACTTGCTCCCGGGCTACTTCACGTCCGAGCGCTTCCGCTACTACCGGACGGCAACGATCGGCCAGAACACGCTGGCCTTCGACGGCGCCAACCAGAAGACCAACGGGCGGGCTTTCATAGAGGATTTTGCCCAGTTCCCGGGCTTCGACTTCGCCATTGGCGACCTGTCCGACCCCTACAACCGGAAATCCGGAACCGTGCGCCGCCGCGTCGCGCTTGTCGGCGACGAAGCGGTGCTCGTTCAGGATGAAATTGCGGCTGCGTCCACCGGCGCGGTGACCTGGACGATGCACACGGCCGCTCGCATCGACATCGATGGCCCGCGGGCAACGCTAAAGCAGGACGGCAAGCAGATGACCGCCGTCATCCTTTCGCCGGCCGGAGCCACTTTTCACGCCCGATCCGCCGATCCTTGCCAGACGAAGTACGATACGGATTGCGCCGACCAGCATCCGAACACCGGAATACAGCGTCTGATGATTTCGCTGGTCGGGAAGGACCTACCGGACGAACCGTTGCGCATCGTCGTTCTGTTCTCCGAAGAGGCCGACCGTGCCCCTTCCTCCGTGATGCCGGTTATTCCCCTCGATGAGTGGCGGCTTCGGGCCACGCTTGCCCGCGAAACCGGGGAGGGGACGGCAATCCGCCCGTCTCCGACCGAATGAGGTTGCGGCATCGCGAGCGCATCCGGCGCTTGATTGATGTATGGTGCGGTTTCGCAAGTAGAACGAACCCGGATCGAATCGGGTCAGGCGGGGGTCTTCAGTCAATGCAGCTTCGTTCGATCGCATGCATCATGGCCGGCCTGTTCCTCGGGCCCCTGACAGCTCACACGCCGGTTGCGGCCGATGAACAAAGCCACGCCGTTGCCCTGATCTCCGATTTTCACTTTAACCCTTTCGATCCGCCGGATCTCGCCGGAGCGCTGGTCAGCAGACCCGCCGAGGCTTGGCCCGAAGTGTTTGCAACGATCCGGAAGCAGGCGATGTCGAGTTGGGGCAGGGACACCAACCACGCTCTCCTTGCCTCGAGCCTTGACGCATTTGCGAGAGCCGCCGCCGAAGCCGATTTCGTCGTTGTCGGCGGCGATTTCCTGGTCCACAAATTCGAAAAGAAGGCCATGGATGCCCTGGGTGCCGCGTCAACCGAGGACAAGGTGCGTTCTCTTGCGCTGAAAACAACGCTCTATGTCGGCGATGCTTTCTCGCGGGAACTGCCCGATAAACCCATCGTCGTTGCCCTTGGCAACAACGATTCCGATTGCGGCGATTACAGGATCGACCCCGGCGGGGACTATCTGTCCGGAACCCGGGAGATGGTTCGCCGCATGGTCGGCGAGGGTCTGGTCGCCGCCGACTTTGACAGGACCTATGATGCAGGTGGCTACTATGCGTTACGCCATCCCACCTTGCCCGGAACGCGCATCCTCGTCCTCAACGACATCCTCTGGTCGGCCCGCTATCGCGACGCTTGCGGTTCCGACGGTGAAGCGGCGGCGTCTGCGATGCTCGATTGGTTACGCGGCAACCTGGCGCGGCAGAAGGCCGATGGTGGCTCCGCATGGCTGGTCCATCATATCCCCTGGGGCATCGATCCCTATTCGACCGCACATGCCAAGGGCGATGACTGTGCAGCTCGGGTCGTGCCGTTCCTGAGAGAACCCTATGGCGCCGAATTCCGCGAGCTATTACGCCAATACGCTGCGACCGTTCGGACGAGCCTTGCCGGCCACATCCACACCGATGACTACCGCCTGCTGGCCGATGTCGGATCCCGCCCGCTGCTGGCCCAGAAGATCGTTCCGGCAATCAGCCCGATCTACTTCCAGAACCCGGGCTTCGAGATCCTGTCCTACGACTCCAGGACGGGCGCGCTCACTGATTTCTCCACCTACTACCTGGCCAATCTGAACAGCGCCTCCCTCGACGTGCCGGGCGACTGGCGGCTCGAGTACACCTTTACAGAGGCTTATGGCCTCGGGCGTTTTTCGGCTGAAACCGTCAGGGATCTGATCGCATCGGCAGAGGCCGGCGGCAAAGCGGCCGCGACCTATCGCCGGCTCTACGACCTCCGGCACGCGCAACTTCCGGAGGAGGACCTTCCGGTTTATGTCTGCGCGATGCGGGAACTCGAAACCGATCGCTTCGAGGAGTGCTGGTGCGGCGATTGATTGGCGATCCTGTGTGGGATTCCTCACAGTCGAATGGAATGGTTCGCTATATTGTGGCGCCCGGGAGCGCTGGCCCCGGCGGCTTTTTTTGACGGAAGTCCCACTGCTACATCCAACCTCCCAGGGGAAGGCGATTGGCCCCACCGGCGCCTTCCCCTTTCACGTTTCCGACGGAGCTGCGCGTGCGTCACTCACCGAGGATGTAGCGCTTGTAATCGGGATCGATATCGGCAATCGGCCAGGCCTTGATCGACGGCACGTCGAACGGATGCTGGGACTTGGCGAAGGCGAACAGGGCTTCCCGGTCTTCGCCGGCTAGCTTGAAAATCAGTTGAACCTCGCGGTTCTCGACGACCTCTCCCTGCCAAAGGTAGCTTGTCCGCATCTCGCCGGTAATGTTGAAGGCCTTGGCCAGCCCCTTGACTAGCGCACCTTTGCCGATCGCCTCGGCAACCTCCGTGCCGGGGCAATTGATAACCACGAACCAGACTTCGTCGTCGGCCATGAATTCTCCGTGGGGGCCTTGGGATCTTCCACTCCATAGAATCGGATGAGAGGCGAGATTTCAACACTGCGCGGTTGCACCCTGGATCCGCGTCCCGATGGCAAGGCAGGTCGAGCCGGATGAATCACCTCCATCAAGGCACTACTCGGGCGGTCACGGACTAAATCCCCGGCAGTCACCGGCGTACCGCCTCCGACCGACACCGACAGCGCGGGAATGACCGCGGCTGTGCGCCGTTAATGGTTAATGAAAGATGAACTTTGTGCAGTGAAGGTCGACCTGTAGAACGGGATCGCATGCCGGGGGGTGTATATGCGGTTTGTGTTTACGGTTACTTGTCTGGTCCGATCCGACATCTTTGGGTTTAAGAGGTTTATTGATGGCTTCCTTGCACAAAAGGTCATTCGATGAGCCTCGGCGAGATCGGCAGACCGGCACCGGCAGCGGTGATCCACAATCCGTTGGCCCTGAGGAAATTGTGGGTTCGCATCGACCACAATGAGCAGGCTCTTCAATGGGCCCAAACCGGACCCGGTCAGGCACTTCTCCACGCCGCCTTTTTCCTGCTGCTCGCTGCCACGCCGCTGCTTCGATTGAAGCATCTGTGTCTGGTGGTCGCAGCGCTTGCTTTGTGCGCGATCGTGCCGACCCGCCGCTTGGCCATTCTGTGTGCGATGGGCACGCTTTTCGTTGTTCTGCGGCCGTTCCGGTTTGAAACCGCCTACACCCATTTCAGCGAAATCTGGACCGGTGTTGCAGGCGCACTTCCCATGCAGATTGGCATGAGCATGGCCGCGATCGTTTTTCTGGCCGGTCTCGTCATGTTTGCCAGCGGTCAGCGATCGGGACGGCTGGGGATTGCCGGACAGCGGCCGGTCTTGACGATGTCCGTGCTTTGCGCCGCCTTGACGGCCATTACGGTTCTTGTTCCGGCCAGCAGCGCCATTTCTGCCGCAGCATGGACGCTACTCGCCATTCTCTCCGGCACCTTCTTTTTTGTCGCCTATGCGCTCCTGGACAACCGACGCAGGGACCCCATACCGCTCTTGCACCTGCCAGGCTTCGTGCGGCCGATTTGGGCCACCGGCGTAGTTCCGATCAAGGGGCCGGGTTTCCTGAAAAAGTACGAAGCCAGCGACGCGGCCGAACTGGCGCGAACCCGGCTGAAGGCGGTGAAGCTCCTTTGCTGGGCAGTCCTGCTTTATTGGACGTGGGAGCTTTGCTTCAATCAGGTCATCTATGGATACCTTCAGTTCCCCCGGATGGAGGACGCAATTGCGGATGGCGCGGCCGGACAGCGACACGTCCTCGCCATCCGTTGGCTCATCCTGGCGGTCTATTTCATGGCGGAGGTCATGATCTTCGCCGCGGAGATCCACCTGCTGGTGGCGATCGTACGCATGGCCGGATTTCATGTACCGCGCGGCATGGTCAATCCGCTTGCCTCGCGGACGCTGACGGAATTCTGGGGCCGCTATTTCTTCTATTTCAAGGAGATGCTTGCGGATATCTTCTTCTTTCCCGCCTTCCAGCGCTACTTCAAGAAATCGCCGCGTCTGCGGATTGCCTTTGCGACTTTCGCCGCGGCTTTCGTCGGCAATATCCTGTTCGACTTCGTGCCGAGGCTGCCGGAGATGTCTCTCTACGGCGTCTCGACGATCGTCGAGCATTTCTACAGCTACACGATCTATGCGGCTTTGCTGACGACAGGCCTCATCGCTTCCGTGCTCAGCACAAGCCGGCCCGATCCGGAGCAAGGCTGGTTCGCCTATCATGTTGCCCCGCGGATACGCGTCATCGGATTCTTCATGCTGCTGCAGATCTTCGCCGATTCCACCGGATCGCTGCCGGTCGGCGAGCGCATCATGTTTTTCCTGAGTCTGTTCGGGATTGTTCTGGGGTAGTGGCATGAAACACAGCGGCGCTAACCTGCTTCGACACGCTCGGAGGTTTTCCGCAGCGGTCTGATGAACACCTTGTTAGGGGCTGGCGCTCCCCGTTCCTTCGGTCAGTTGACGTCGGCGTCAATCAGAACAGCGCACAAGAGGGTCGGTTCCTTGCCTCTATTGATCCAGGCGTGGTTGGTTCCTCTTTGAACCACAACGTCAAATGGTCCTAGGTCACGCTCATCTTCGTCCAAAAGCAAGGTCACGTTGCCTGACAGCACGATGACATAGTCGATAGTCTCAGTTTGGTGCATCAACGGATGAAGAGATGTATCCGGCCTTTCATGAGTTGCTCCCAGCGCCGCAAACCCTTCAGCGACAAGTTGCTCCAGTTCTTCCATACTGATGGAATCATCAGCCGGTGGCACAACAAACCACCGAATATTGTGTCCACCGGCGGTAGGCGACAAGTTTTGAACTCCAGCTCCACGATCACTGTCGTCTTGGCTGGCGACAGCCGTTCCGTCTTCGTTCCAGATCTCGTACAGGTTTCCTTGCTGCCGGCCTGGTGGGCCGTCAATTACCACTCGCGATCGTCCGTTTCCGTCGTGCCCTGTTACGATGCGTCTTAGTTCGAACCCGGAGTCCATTTCGTGTGCCTCCCTTGTGAATAGACTGGCGCATTCTAACCCAATCAAGCATTACGCAAGTTGACAACCGATAGCCGGAGTTGGTGTCGGTTTATGACGCGGTAGAAAAGAGGCGACTATTGCCACAGTAGGTGGAGCAAGGCTCGTGCTGGTCGTCCGAAAGGCAGCTTGAACAAGCGCTCAGTTGAAATGCTCGCGGCCGTCGCAGCAGAAGACATTACACTTGTCGAATACATGCTGAAGGTTCTTCAGGACGAGAACACCGAAGACAAGCTGCGCCAGTGGGCAGCAGAGAAGATCGCGCTGTATATTCACCCGAAGCCGCAGCCAGTCGCACGACCGATCAACATCGAATTGCCCCGACACGAGCACTCTGGAGGGCGTCACCGAAGCGTTGAAAGACATCACCTAGCGGTGGCATTTGGTGACATCAAGGCGGCTGAAGCTCAAGGACTGGTGTCTATTGTCGAATCCCAACGCAACACAGTTGAGCCTGGCGAGATAGTGCAGCGTATAGCTGAGCTGCAGGCGGCTTTGGAGCAGCGCGGCGCTGCATAACCACTGCGCGCCCTTAAGTGTACCACTAATGTGTTCAGCGAAACCTCTCCTTTGCAGGCTTTAGCACTTCCTCGTGCAGTCGTAGTATGCGGTTATTGAAGACAGCATTGCTATCCAATATCGCCTTTGCGTGTGCTGCTGTCCGAAAATCCCTCGGTTCCTGTGTCAACAAAGCGCTGATTTCATGTCTGCTGCGCAGCTTTCCCGCGTTGGTCAAGCCTAGATCAGAATGAATAATTTCACCAATCTCGTTCGCAATTCGCAATCCATCTGGGCGCTCAACGAGAGCGCCCCACCCATCGGAAAGGGCCGAGATTATTGAGTTACACTCCTCCGCGGTGGAGTTTAGTTGATTTCGCAGATTATCGATGTCCATTTGGGAGCCAGACCCTTCAGCTATGTTCCTTATGGATGGAATCATTTCACTTGGCCGGAAAAAGAGTTCCGACACCTGCCCCACGGGGTCTCGGACGCCCCTTGATTCCCAACTTGATAAGATGCCGACAAGGACGTCCTTCAGTATTCCGAGCGTTTCCCTCGTCAGGGTTGGTATTTCCGTCGCCTTGACAAAATTCGACTCAGAAACAGCGAACTCCTGTTTCCCTGGCAAGACTATTCAAGCCCAACATCATTGGTATGCGAACCATAAGCGTGAGTTTTACAAGCACGACACGCGCGAGAGACAGGACTTTTTCAGCGGCCTGCTAGGCTATCCTCCGGTAGCCAGACCGCTCAATCGACAGTAGAGTTGGCTACATGGGCGAGAAGGTTCAACGCAGACTAGCTGCAGTCGTGGCCGCCGACATTGTCGGCTACTCCCGTCTTATGGCTGAGGACGAAGAAGGCACCCTTGCTCGCGTCCAGTCGTTGCGCGACCAGGTTACCGAACCAACAATTGTCGAACATGGCGGACGGATCGTGAAGCGGACTGGAGACGGAACTTTGGTCGAGTTCCGCAGTGTCGTCGATGCGGTCAGGGCCGCGCTTAGCGTCCAGCGTCAGCTTCCGGAAAAACAGGCAGAAACTCAGGAAAACCGGATCGAGATTCGGATTGGCATAAACCTGGGTGATATCATCATCGAGGGTGACGATATATTCGGCGACGGTGTGAATATTGCGGCTCGTCTCGAACAACTCTGCACACCTGGAGAGATCCTGATTTCGGGCGCGGCCTACGATCAGCTTGCAGGGCGATCCGAGTTTTCATGCCGGTATCTGGGCGAACAGAAGCTGAAGAACATCGAGCGTCCAATTCGCGCGTATAGAATTCCAACTGCGCCGGACAACGAACCAACGGAATCTCCGGCTGGCAGCATGGCTTTTGAAACACCCATGGTACGGGAGCTACCGGATAAGCCGTCGATTGTTGTGCTTCCCTTCGTCAACATGTCTGGCGATCCGGACCAGACCCATTTCTGTGATGGGATCAGTGAAGACATAACGACGGCCCTGTCGCGCTTTAGCGCTCTCTTCGTTATCTCGCGAAACACCGCATTCACGTTTAGAGGCCAAAGCGTAAAGGTACGGGAGGTTTCCCGGGAGCTTGGTGTCCAATACGTTCTGGAAGGCTCGGTTCGTCTTGCCGGCAATCGGGTTCGCGTGACCGCACAGTTAATCGACGCGATCAATGATCGACACGTTTGGGCAGAGAAGTTTGATCGTGACCTAGAAGACATCTTCGCGGTTCAGGACGAAATCACCGCTCGAATTGTGGGTGCGGTCGCGCCTGAAGTTCATGATTCAGAAATCAAGAAAGTTCAGCGCAAATCCATACCAGAGTTGGAAATCTGGGAACTGATAGTTCGAGCAAGCGGTCATGTCACAAAGCACGCGGAAACCGACAGTAGGGTGGGACAATCTCTTTTGGATACAGCTTTGAAGCAAGACCCCAACAATGCACAGGCCCTCGCGCTATTGGCATACAGCGTTGGATTTGACAGCATCTATGGTTGGCATCGCTCGCCTGTGGAATCTGCAAAGCGCTCCGTCGATCTGTCAAACAGAGCGATCAGTCTTGATGACAAAAACGAGACAGCATTTTTCGCCTCTGGCTTTGCATTATCGCTGATGAAGCAACTGGATAAATCTGCGAGTAGGCACAAGATCGCGATTAATCTGAATCCCAACTATTCACCGGCGATAGGCTTCCTGGGGATGAACTACGTCTACGCCCATAAGTCTGTGAAGGCCGATGAGTGCCTGGAGAGGGCTATCCGGCTGAGTCCACGTGATCCGACAACCATCTGGTTTCATGCACACGTTGCGTTCAATGCCTTTCTTAATCGGAGATTTGAAGATGCTGTCGGGTTGTTCAAAAAGGCGATTGATTTCCGCCCGGACGTTCCATCACCGCACCGTGGGTTGGCTGCCTCTTACGCGATGCTTGGAGAACTTGGGGAGGCCCGCCGAGTTTACGAGGGGTTTGACCGCCTTGCGCCGGGATCAACGGTTAGTCTGATTGTCGGTGTTCTGCCGTTTGCAGAAGCTGCGGATGCTGAGTTATACGCCGAGGCCCTGCGCCGTACAGGCGTACCAGAGTAGGTCGTGAGGCTGAGTCTTCGAGGTATGGTATGGGTGCAAAAAAATCGCAAGATGGCGACCCGGTGGCAACATGAGCTTTTTTTGCGGTGGGTCAGTCGCCGGTGGTGAACGAAGTTAATACAATAATCTCAGAGGGTTAAATGGTGAGCCGACAGGGGTTCGAACCCTGGACCTACTGATTAAAAGTCAGTTGCTCTACCAGCTGAGCTATCGGCTCCCAAGAGCGCTGTTGGGCGCCCCCGAAAATTTGCGCGGACCATATGCATGGTGCCCCTGCGGGTCAACACCAAAAAATGGCCATGATCGCTTTCTTTGCGGTTAATTGCCGCGTCGCGCGAAAAGGTGACTGGTGCGTGATCGCCAAGCCGCCTATGAAGAGGTCGGATGCAACCTGGGTTTGACGCGTGAGCATTGCAGATATCTCCGTCCTGACCGCGATTCTAGCCGGTACCCTGTCGTTTCTTTCGCCCTGCGTTTTGCCGCTCGTGCCGCCCTATCTGTGCTACATGGCCGGGGTGAGCGTCGAGGACTTTCAGGCCGAAGGAAACGCCGATGCGGCGGTGCGCCGGTCGGTGATGTCGGCGTCGCTTTTCTTCACGCTCGGCTTTGCCACCGTGTTCGTGGCGCTGGGCGCCGGGGCGTCGACGATCGGCGCCGTCCTGCGTTCGCATATCGATATCCTCGCGCAGATTGCCGGCGTCGTCATCATCGTGATGGGCCTGCATTTCCTCGGCCTGTTCAAGATCGGCTTCCTGAACCGCGAGGCCCGTTTCCAAGGCGGCGGAACGCCGGCAACCATCACCGGTGCCTATATCATGGGTCTCGCCTTCGCCTTCGGCTGGACGCCCTGCATCGGACCGGTCCTGGGTGCGATTCTGGGCGTCGCCGGTACCAAGGATACGGTCGGGCAGGGGGCCTTCCTGTTAGCTGCCTATTCCCTCGGTCTGGCCGTGCCGTTCTGGATCGCGGCCGCCTTCTCCGGCGTGTTCATGCGCTTCCTGACGAAGTTCAGAAGGCATCTCGGCGCGGTGGAAAAGGCAATGGGCGGGCTTTTGGTGGTCACCGGTGTCCTGTTCCTGACCGGCGGCATGCAGGCGATGGCGTTCTGGCTTCTGGAAACCTTCCCCGCATTCGCCACCATCGGCTGACAAGCATCTATGCCGCGCGCGCATTGAGCCGTCCGATCGGCGCTGTCGCCAGCACCACGCCGCCGAGAACCAGCAGCGTGCCGATCAGATGATGCATCTGGAAGCTCTCTCCCAGGAAGATCACGGCCAGCGCCACGCCGTAAACCGGCAACAGATACATGAAGATGCCGGAGATCGACGAGCCGAGCGTGCGGATCCCGAACTGGAAGCCCGAAAACGACAGCAGCGAGGCGAAAATCACGATTCCCGCGATTCCGGACCAGGCCGACCCGGTCACTGGTATGCGTTCGCCGACGGCGAACTCGAAGGCCGCGAATGGCAGGATAAGCAAGGCGCCGGCAGCGCAGACGAGACCGAAGAGAGCCATGATCGGCAGCCGGTTCAGCTGCGTCTCCTTGAACAGGATGGAATATCCCGCCCAGGCCAACGCCGCCAGCAGGAAGCCGAGGTCGCCGATATTCAGCAGGTCGGCCGACAGGGTGGCAATCCGACCCTGAAACAGGATCACCGCAACCCCGACAAAGGCCGCCGTGATCCCCGCGATCTCGCGCCGGCGAATGATCCGTCCGGAGAAAACCCGGTCGAGCAGAATGATCCAAAGAGGCGATGTGGTGTAGATCAGCGCTCCATTGGTGGCGGTCGTGTATTGCAGCGACAGATAAACGACGGCGCCTGAGATCCACATGCCGAGGAATCCCAGCAGCAGAACCAGCGGCCAGCGGCGACGCAGCACGGCTTTCACGGTATCCAGCGCGCCGATGACGAAGGGTGCCAGCACGATGGCGCACAATCCCCAGCGCAGGAAAGCCAGGGTAAACGGCGCGACCTCGTGCACGGTAACCCGTCCGAAGATGATATTGGTCGAAAAGAAAAGCGGCGTCAGCACCATGACGGCGTAGGCCAGCGGCAGGCGCCTGTCGATTCTTGCGGGGATCATGCCCTCTCATAGAGCGCCGGGGCTTTCGAAAAAAGCACAAATTCTTTAGACCTCGCAACAGGATCACGAGAATGGAGAAGATCATGGCGCGCAGTTGTCTCGCGGTGGTGCTGGCGGCAGGAGAGGGCACACGGATGAAGTCCTCCGTCTCCAAGGTCCTGCACCCGATCGGCAATCTTCCCGTCATCGCCCATGTGATGCAGGCCGCATCGTCGGCGGGCGCCGATTCCGTCGCGCTCGTCCTCGGCCGCGATGCGGACGCGGTCGAGGAGGTTGCCGCGGCCCATGCCGGGAGCCTCGCCGTCCGTCATCAGAAGGAGCGGCTCGGGACCGCCGATGCAGTGCTGGCGGCGGCGGATGTCATCGACCGCGGTTTCGACGATATCCTGGTGATCTTCGGCGATACGCCTCTGATCGGCGAAGAGACCCTGCGAAACGCCCGCGCCGCACTGGCCGACGGCGCCGACGTCGCGGTCATCGGCTTTCGGACCGACAATCCGCACGGCTATGGTCGCCTGATCGAGAAAGACGGCGAGTTGCTTGCCATCCGCGAACATCGGGACGCGAGCCCCGAGGAGCGCGCCATCGATTTCTGCAATGCCGGCCTGATGGCACTCGCCGGCGGCAGGGCCCTGACATTTCTCCGGCGCATCGGCAACGACAATGCCAAGGGCGAATACTATCTCACCGATATCGTCGAGGTGGCGCGTGAAGCCGGCGGCCGAGCGGTGGCCGTCGAGGCTCCCCACCACGAAGTCATCGGCATCGACACCCGGGCGGGCCTGGCGGAGGCGGAAGGGTTCTGGCAGTGCAACCGGCGCCGCGACATGATGCTGGCCGGGGTCAGCATGACTGCGCCCGAAACGGTATTCGTCAGCCACGACACCCTCATCGAGGCCGACGTCCTGATCCAGCCCAATGTGGTGCTCGGCCCCGGCGTCACCATACGCTCCGGCGCCACCATCTATTCCTTCAGCCACATCGAGGATTCGATCATCGGTCCCGGATGTTCGGTCGGCCCGTTCGCCCGCCTGCGTCCCGGCGCGGAGCTGCGCCAGGGTGCGAAGGTGGGCAATTTCTGCGAGGTCAAGAAATCGGTGATCGGCGAGGGGGCAAAGGTCAATCATCTGACCTATGTCGGCGACGCCGAGGTCGGCGCGAAGGCCAATATCGGCGCCGGCACCATCACCTGCAACTATGACGGCGTGAACAAGCATTTCACCCAGATCGGCGCCGGATCGTTCATCGGCTCGAACACGTCGCTTGTCGCCCCGGTGACGGTCGGCGACAACGCCTATGTCGCCTCAGGCAGCGTGATCACGTCCGACGTGCCGGAAGACGCTCTGGCGTTCGGCCGGGCGCGCCAGTCAAACAAGGAGGGCCTGGCGCCGAAACTGCGCCGCCGCGGCGAAGAGGAAAAGCGCCGGCGAGAAGCCCGCAAGGACAATATGTAATTTGATTTGGAGCAGCTCCGGATTGATCGGCAGCCCGCAATAAACGACAATTGTCAGGGAAGTGAACCGGCTCCAAACCGCACAATGGTTGTTGCGTTCGCCGGGTGCTCCTATATATTTTTTTGCTGTGCTTGGCCCCCAACCCGGCTCTGTGAATGTCTGAGAAACATGCTGGTCTGTCCGCATCGACGCGGATCAGAAACTACTTTTTGACCGGGCTTATCATCTGTGCGCCCCTGGCGATCACGGCCTATCTGACGTGGTCGTTCATCGTCTGGGTCGATGGCTGGGTCAAACCCTATTTGCCTGCGGTCTACAATCCGGACAACTATCTGCCGTTCAGCATCCCCGGATTCGGCCTGCTGACCGCATTGTTTTTCATCACCGCGGTTGGCTTCCTCACCGCCAATCTGATTGGCCGCACCATCATCGCCTATGGCGAATCGATCCTCGATCAAATGCCGCTAATTCGCGGTATTTACAAAGGCTTGAAGCAGATATTTCAGACAGTGCTTGCGGAACAGTCAAACTCGTTCAACAAGGCCGGGCTGATCGAATATCCGCGCAGGGGAATCTGGTCGATCGTTTTCCTGGCCACGGAAACCAAGGGAGAGGTGGATTCGCGGCTGCTGGATTCCGGCAACGACACGCTTTCGGTCTTCCTGCCGACCACGCCGAACCCGACGTCCGGGTTCTTGCTCTTCGTGCCGCGCGAAGAGGTCATCGTCCTCGACATGACGGTGGAAGAAGCTGCCAAGATGGTGATCTCGGCCGGCCTGGTGGCGCCCGAATACCACAAGAAGACCGAGCAGCTGGCGAACGAGGCTCTCGAGCGGGCGAAGAACCCGCAGCCGCCCGAGCCCGTGTCGCCCAAGTAAGTTCAACCGGCGCGCAGCAGCCGGATCGCTTCGTCCCGTCGCCAGATATAGAGAAGCAGCCGCAGCGCCTGGCCGCGTTCGGAGGCCAGGTCCTCATCCGTTTCGAGGATGTAGCGGGCGTCGTCGCGGGCTGTTTCCAGCAGATCGCCATGGGCTTCGAGATCGACGAGGCGAAAACCCGGCGTTCCCGATTGCCGCGTCCCGAGAAGTTCACCTTCGCCGCGCAGCCGCAGATCCTCCTCGGCGATGCGGAAACCGTCTTCGGTCTCGCGCATGATCGACAGGCGCGCCCGAGCGATCTCGCCGAGCGGGCCCTTGTAGAGCAGGATGCAGCTCGATGCTTCCTTTCCGCGACCGACCCGGCCGCGAAGCTGATGCAATTGCGCCAGGCCGAACCGTTCCGCATGCTCGATCACCATGATGGAGGCGTCGGGCACGTCGACGCCAACCTCGATGACCGTCGTCGCGACCAATATCCGCGTCTTGCCGGTGCGGAAATCCTCCATCGCGGCGTCTTTCTCGGCGCTGCTCATGCGCCCGTGAACGAGGCCGACCAGCGCGCCGAATGTGCCCTGCAACTGCTCCGCCCGCCGCTCGGCCGAGGTCAGGTCGGAGAGGTCGGAATCCTCGACCAACGGGCAGATCCAATAGGCCTTGCGCCCTTCCGAAACGGCCTGCTGCAACCGTCCGACGACATCGCCGATGCGGTCCATGTCGACGAGAGCGGTGGTCACCGACAATCGCCCGGCCGGCTTTTCGGTCAGGCGGGACACGTCCATATCGCCGAAGGCCGTCAGCACCAGAGTGCGCGGAATCGGGGTGGCGGTCATGACCAGCATGTGCGGCGCTATGCCCTTGGCGGTCAGCCGCAGCCGCTGATGTACTCCGAAACGGTGCTGCTCGTCGACCACAGCCAGTAGCAGGTCCTTATAGGTCACCGACTCCTGAAACAGAGCATGGGTGCCAACAACCAGCTGGGCTTCACCCGATTCGATGCGGGCGACGATCTGTGCCCGCTCGCGACCGGCCACCTTGCCCGTCAGCAGGTCGACATTGATGCCGGCCGCCGCGGCCAGCGGAGCGATGGTCGCGTAGTGCTGGCGGGCAAGGATCTCGGTCGGCGCCATCAGCACGGCCTGTCCGCCGGCTTCCGCGCAGGCGATCATGGCAAGCAGTGCCACTGCCGTCTTGCCCGATCCGACATCCCCCTGCAGGAGCCGCAGCATGCGTTCCTGGCTTTGCATGTCGGTCAGGATATCGGACACCGCATGGTTCTGGCTGTCGGTCAGGCGGAAGGGCAGGGCCGCGAGGATCCTTGCTTGCAGGGAACCGTCGCCCTGAACCGGCCGGCCCTTGAGTTTGCGGACCCGGCGGCGAACCAGCCCGAGGGACAATTGTCCCGCCAGCAATTCATCATAGGCCAGACGGCGCCGGGCCGGCGCGACCGGCTCCATGTCGGTTTCGTCGCGCGGCGCGTGCAACCTTGCGACGGCGGCGTCGAAGGCCGGAAGCGCGTTTCGCGACACGATGGAACCGTCCAGCCACTCCGGCAGGGGCGGCAGAGCGTCGAGTGCCTGGTCGATCGCCCGTTGAAGCACTTTGGGCGACAGCCCCGCGGTCAGCGGATAGACCGGCTCGATCATCGGAAAATCGTCGAGATCGCTTTCCAGCGCCATGCGGTCCGGATGCACCATCGACGGCTGACCGCGAAACCATTCGACCTTTCCGCTCACCAGAACCGTCTCGCCGATCGGCAGGACCTTCTCGAGCCATTGCTGGCGGGCGTGAAAGAAGGTTAGCGTAATCTCGCCGGTCTCGTCATGTGCCTGGACTCGGTAGGGCACGTTGGGCCGGCCGCGCGGCGAGGGCTGATGCCGGTCGATCCGCAGTTTCAGCGTGACGATGGAATGTTCGGGCGCGAAGGCAACGCCCGGCTGGTTGCGGCGGTCGATGAGCCGGTGGGGCGGCAGCAGCAGAAGATCGACGGATCGGGCCTCCTCGTCGCTCTCGCGTCCAACGACCCGCGCGATCAGCGATGCGGTCTTTTGTCCGATGCCGGACAGGCTCGTCAGCGGGACGAAGAGCGGGTCGAGAATGCTGGGTCGCATCAGGGGCTGCCTTTGCTCGGCGTTTTGGCCGATCTCCTCGAATTCTCTCCCGCATCCGCAGCAATTTTGCAACGGTCCTCCGGTGTTCGCTTTTGCCACGAGACCTCGGCTGACAAGCGCCATGGCGTTCGCTATAGAAGCGCACGACCCCACGGAAGCAATGATACTATTCATGACCGGTACGACACGCACAAGTGCTGACCTGGCTCCGCGCCGCCGCCGCCTGCTGTTTCGCGCCTGGCACCGGGGAATTCGTGAAATGGACCTGATCCTCGGCCAGTTCGCCGATCGGAACATCGAGACGCTCAGCGACTCGGAATTGGATGTGTTTGAAGCGCTGCTAGGGGTCAACGACCGCGATCTGCTGCAATGGGTAACCGGAGAGACCGCAACGCCAGCGGAATTCGACACGCCGCTGTTTCGACGGGTGTGCGACTACCGGCAGGACGATACGCAATGCTGAAAAGCCTGCCCAAGAATACGCTGGCACGTCAGGACGTGCCGATAACGCTGGCCAACGTGCCGCCGGGAGCGGAGGCGCTCATTCTGGCCGAGGCGGCGCGGGAGGGGGCGCCCGTCGCCTATATCGTCTCCGACGGCCAGCGCATTGTCGATCTGGAGCAGATCCTCGGCTTTGTCGCACCCGACATTCCTGTGCTCAGCCTTCCGGCCTGGGATTGCCTTCCCTATGACCGGGTCTCGCCGAGCGCCGAGGCCGCCGGCCGGCGTTTGTCGGCCATGGGCGCGCTGATTGCCCATGCCGACAACCCGCATCCGGCTATCATCCTGGTCTCGGTCAATGCGCTGCTTCAGAAGATGCCGCCGCGATCGGTCATCGGCGGCCTCGGCTTCCAGGCGCGGGCCGGAAACCAGATCCGCATGGACGACCTGGCGCAGCGGCTAGCCGACAACGGCTTCGAACGGGTTCCGACCGTCCGCGAGGTGGGTGAATTCGCCATTCGCGGCGGAATTCTCGACGCCTTCGTGCCGGGCAGTCCGGAACCGGTGCGGCTGGATTTCTTCGGCGATACGCTGGAAAGCATCCGCAGCTTCGATCCGCAGAGCCAGCGCACGACACGACAACTGCAGTCGCTCGAGCTCAACCCGATGAGCGAAGTGTCGCTCGACGAGGCGGCGGTCAGCCGGTTCCGCAACAACTATCTGTCGCTGTTCGGGGCGGCAACGCGTGACGACGCGCTCTACCAGGCAATCAGCGAGGGCCGCCGCTTCGCCGGCATGGAACACTGGTTGCCGTTGTTCTACGAAGAGCTGGAGACGGTCTTCGACTACCTTGACGGTTTCTCCTTCTTCGCCGACAGCCATGCCGGCGAAGCCGCAAAGGCCCGGCACGCTCAGATCTGCGACCATTTCGAAGCCCGCACACGGGCCGCCGGCGAGAGCGGCACTGCTCACGGCACGCCCTATAATCCCGTGCCGGTCGATCTGTTGTATCTGCATCCCGACTTTGTCGAGACAGGACTGGATGGGCGCAACGCCGTCGACATTTCTGCGTTCCGGGAGGACGAGAGCGGCTCCCGTCGGGTCGTGAACCTGGAAGCACGGGTCGGTCATCGCTGGGCAAGGAGCCCCGATCAGGCGGATCGCGAGGCTGACCGCGTCAACGTCTTCGATCAGGTGGTCAAGCACATCGCCGACAAGCGTGCGGACGGCAACAAGGTCCTGATTACCGCGTGGACGGAAGGGTCGCTCGACCGGCTGATGCAGGTGCTTGGCGAACACGGGCTCGAGCGGGTCCGGTCGGTAGCTTCTCTCGCGGATCTGGAGCGGTTACAGCCAGGCGAGGCAGCGTCCGCCGTCCTGCATCTGGAGAGCGGCTTCGAGATCGATGCGCTGGCGGTTATCGGCGAGCAGGACATCCTCGGCGACCGCCTGGTCCGCCGCGGCCGGCGACGCAAGCGCGGTGCCGAATTCATCTCCGAGGTCTCGGCGATCGAGGAAGGCGATATCGTCGTCCACGCCGAGCACGGCATCGGCAAGTTCGTCGGCCTGAAGACAATCGAGGCGGCCGGCGCACCCCATGCCTGCCTGGAGCTTCAATATGCCGAGCAGGCGAAGCTGTTCCTGCCGGTCGAGAACATCGAACTTCTGTCCCGCTACGGCTCCGACGCAAGCGAGGCCGTGCTCGACAAGCTGGGCGGCGTCGCCTGGCAATCGCGCAAGGCCAAGCTGAAAAAGCGGCTCCTGGACATGGCGGAGGACCTGATCCGGATCGCCGCCGAGCGCCAGACCCGCCACGCTCCGCAGCTCAATATTCCGGAAGGACTCTACGACGAATTCGCCGCCCGGTTCCCCTACGAGGAAACCGACGACCAGCTGAACGCCATCGACGCGGTTCTCGACGACCTCGGCGCTGGCCGGCCGATGGACCGGCTGGTCTGCGGCGATGTCGGCTTCGGCAAGACCGAGGTGGCGCTGCGCGCCGCCTTCGTGGCCGCGATGAACGGCGTTCAGGTCGCCGTCGTCGTCCCGACGACTTTGCTCGCTCGCCAGCATTACAAGACGTTCAGCGAACGGCTGCGCGGCTTTCCGGTGCGCGTGCAGCAGGCATCGCGCCTGGTCGGTCAGAAAGAGCTGACGCTGACGAAGAAGGAGCTGGCGGAGGGCAAGACCGATATCGTCATCGGCACCCATGCGCTTCTCGGCAAGGCCATCAAGTTCACCAATCTTGGTCTGCTGGTGGTCGACGAGGAGCAGCATTTCGGCGTCAAGCACAAGGAACGGCTGAAGGAACTGAAGACCGACGTGCATGTGCTGACACTGTCGGCCACGCCGATACCACGCACCCTGCAGCTCGCCATGACCGGCGTGCGCGAGCTGTCGTTGATCACCACGCCGCCGATCGACCGCATGGCGGTGCGCACCTTCATATCGCCCTTCGATGCGCTGGGCATCCGCGAGACGCTGCTGCGCGAGCACTATCGCGGCGGCCAGAGTTTCTACGTCTGCCCACGCATTTCCGATCTCGAAGAGGTGCGGGCGTTTCTGGAGTCCGACGTCCCGGAACTGAAAGTCGCCGTGGCGCACGGACAGATGGCCGCGGGCGCACTCGACGACATCATGAACGCCTTCTATGACGGCCAGTACGACGTCCTGCTGTCGACGACGATTGTCGAATCCGGGCTCGACGTACCCACCGCCAACACGCTGATCGTGCATCGCTCCGACATGTTCGGGCTCGCCCAGCTCTACCAGCTGCGCGGCCGCGTCGGCCGCTCCAAGGTGCGCGCCTTCGCCCTGTTCACCCTGCCGGTCAACCGGGTGCTGACGGCCACGGCCGACCGGCGCCTCAAGGTTCTGCAGTCGCTCGACACGCTCGGTGCCGGTTTCACCCTGGCCAGCCACGACCTCGACATCCGCGGCGCCGGCAACCTGTTGGGCGAAGAACAGTCGGGCCACATCAACGAGGTCGGCTTCGAACTCTATCAGCACATGCTGGAAGAGGCCGTTGCCGAACTGAAGGGCGGAGAGGACGTCGTCGACACCGGCTGGTCGCCGCAGATCACCGTCGGCACGTCGGTGATGATCCCGGATGCCTATGTGCCGGATCTGCACCTGCGCCTCGGCCTCTACCGCCGGGTGGGCGAGCTGTCTGCGCCGGATGAAATCGACGCCTTCGGCGCCGAACTGATCGACCGCTTCGGTCCGCTGCCGGAGGAAGTCCAGCACCTGCTGAAGATCGTTTACGTCAAGTCGCTTTGCCGCAGGGCCAATGTCGAGAAGCTCGACGCCGGACCGAAAGGCGTGGTGGTGCAGTTCCGCAATGGAGAGTTTCCCAATCCGACCGGGCTCGTCGGCCATCTCAGCCAGCTGGGCAGCCTCGCCAAGATCCGGCCCGATCAAAGCATCGTCTTCAGCCGCGACCTGCCGACGGCGCAAAAACGGCTCTCCGGAGCTGCGGTAATCATGACGCGCCTGGCGGAGATCGCAGAAGCGGCGTAATCCGCCGGTCTATCCGGCCTCGGCGGTTTCCTTCTCGCCGGCGACCTCGCGAATGGCATTGGCCAGGACATCGGCCGGCTGGGCGCCCATCACGGCATATTTGTTTTCGAGGATGAAGCAGGGGACGCCGGTCACGCCCATCTTGCGGGCGACCTCGATTTCCTGAGCCACCTCGGTCCGGTCGGCATCGCCGGTGAGCAGGCTTTCGGTAACGGCACGATCCATGCCGGCTTCTTCGGCAGCTTCGAGCAGCACCGCATTGTCTCCGATGTTCCGGCCTTCGGTGAAGAACATGCGAAACAGGATCTCGACCAGCCGGTCCTGCAAGCCGGGCGCCTCCGACGCCGCCCAGCGGATGATCCGGTGCGCGTCGAGTGTGTTGGGGGAAACCGCGATACGGTCGAACTCGAAGGGAATGTTCTCTTCTCGTCCGGCGTCGACGATCCGGCCGTAAATCTCACGAGCCCGCTCTGGGCCGCCGAATTTTTCCGAAAGATAAAGCTGCCGGTCCTTGCCCTCTTTCGGCAGCGTCGGATCCAGCTGGTAGGGACGCCAGCGAATGTCGACCTCGACATCTTCGGGCAGCGTTCCCAGTGCCTCTTCGAGCTTGCGTTTGCCGATATAGCACCAGGGGCACATGACATCGGACACGATATCGATATTGACGGACGTCAAGGCAGCTCTCCTTTCGCCGGGATCACCAGGCGTCCCGATCCCACCAGGTGGGCAACTGATATCCGTAAATGGGCGTCGCCTGCGGATGTTCAAGTCGCGACCGGTAGGCAACCCGCTGACCGGGCAGGTAGTAGAGCGGAACCACATAATGGCCCGAGATCAGAACCCGGTCGAAGGCGCGGACGGCCGCGACGAAATCCTCCTGCGACCGGGCGGCCAGCATGGCGTCGATCATCGCATCGATCGCCGGGTCGGCGGTACCGGCGTAGTTGAACGTTCCGGGCACGTCGCGCGACTGGCTGCCCCAGCGCCAGACCTGCTCGGCGCCGGGCGACAGCGACGTCGGATAGCGCTTGATGATCATGTCGTAGTCATAATCGCCGCTGCGCTGCTGGTACTGCGAATCGTCCACGGTGCGAATGCGCAGCTCGATGCCGAGGGCGGCGAGGTTCCGTTGATAGGCCAGCGCCACGGACTCCTGACCCTCGTTTTGCGTCATCACCTCGAACGAGAGCGGCGTGCCTTCGCCGTCGACCAGTTTGCCCTCGCTGATTTGATATCCGGCTTTCTTGAACAGACCGAGTGCGGCTCGCTGTATCGTTCGGTTGCGGCCGGTGCCATCGGTTTGCGTCGTGTGATAGGTTCCGTCGAGGACCGACGGCTCGATCTGGTCCTGATAGGGTTTCAGCAATTCCAGTTCCCGTTCGTCCGCCGGCCGGCCGATGGACGACAGGATCGAATTTTCGAAATAGCTTTCGGTGCGCCTGTAGGCGTCGTCGAACAGGCTCCGGTTGATCCATTCGAAGTCGAACAGCATCGCCAGTCCGCGCCGCAGGTCCACATTGTCGAAAACCGGGCGGCGCAGGTTGAACACGAATCCGTACATGCCCGCCGGTGTCTCGGTGTCGAATATGGTCTTTGTGATTTCGCCCCGCTGGACGGCCGGAAAGTTGTAGTTCCGCTCCCAACTGACGGGATTGCCTTCTCCCATCACGTCGAAGTCGCCCTTCTTGAACGCCTCGAACTGGCCGCTTGCGTTCAGGAAGTACTCGATCGAGATCTCCCCGAAATTGTTGAAACCGACGGTGACCGGGAGACCGTCCGCCCAATAGTCGTCCCGGCGTTCGTAGGTGATGCGCTCGCCTGGCTTGACCTCCTTGATCCGGTAGGGACCGCTGGTAACGGGTGGTACGAAAGTCGTCTTGTCGAAGGTCTCGGGGTCGGTCGCGTGTTTCGGGATCACCGGCATCAGGCCGAGGATGAGCGGAAACTCGTGCCCCGCATCTTCGGTCAGGTCGAAGCGGACGCTGAGATCGCCCACTTTTGCCATTTTGGCGACCTTCTTGAGCCTGTCGGAATAGGGCGGGCGACCCTTGTCTCGCAGGACCTCGAAGGTGAAGATGATATCGTCGGCGGTCACCGCTTCGCCATCTGACCAGCGGGCATTCGGATTGAGATTGAACTGGATGTATGTCCGGTCGTCGTCATATTCGACAGTTTCGGCGAGCAGCCCGTACAAGGTGAACGGCTCGTCGCGCGAGCGCCGCATCAGCCCTTCATAGGTCAGCTGTCCGAATTCCGGGTCCCACATGCCGCGCGCCGTGGTGCGCATGCTCTTGAGAATGAAGGGGTTGAGATTGTCGAAGGTTCCGACGACGCCGTAGGAGATCTTGCCGCCCTTGGGGGCATCCGGATTGACGTAAGGAAGATGCTTGAAATCGGCCGAGAGCGCCGGTTCTCCGTGCGACGCTATACCGTGTTGCGGTTCAGCCGCGATAGCCGTTGGGAGCCAGCCGATCGTGACGGCAAGCAGAGCAGCAAGGGGAAAGGGGCGCATCGGTTGGTCCTCGACTGATTCTGCCGGAACGGTAGCACGTCCGGACGACGAAAACCCTATGCAGCAAAAACGGTGAAAAAGCAGGATTGACCGCAAAAATGCGCGCATTTTCGAACCATATCGCGCAAACAGGGTGACATGCCGGCCGTTTGTGCTTAGACAATTCTCAAGCCTTGCAATGGCCTCAATTCAGCGACAAGGAGAGGCAACCGCGCAAGTGGGGAGCGACGAATGACAAGGCAGCCGTAACGCGACGTGCGCCAGGGTCCGCTCCCGAAAGAGCTTTATCACGGTTTCAAAGATCATCCAGGAGATAGAAAACGCATGACTCTCAGAACCTCCAAAGTCGTCCGGACTGCACTGGCCGCCGCCTTTGCCGGCACGGCGGTCGCATCGCTCACGGGCGTTTCGCACGCGCAGGCTCCGGGTCAGGGCTGGTTCAAGGTGTGCACCAAGCAGGAAGACAATGACGTCTGCGTGGTCCAGAACATCGTTTCGGCTTCGACCGGTCAGCTGCTGACGGCGGTTGGCCTGATCGAGGTCGAGGGCAAGGTCAACAGCCGCATTCTTCAGGTTTCGGTTCCTTCGGCACGCAACATCCAGCCGGGCGTCGGCATGCAGATCGATGGCGGCAAGGCGCAGCGGCTGCCTTACGCGGTATGCATGCCCGACAAGTGCGTCGCCCAGGTGCCGCTGACCGATGCCATAGTTTCCTCCTTCAAGCGCGGCGGTGAGGTGGTGTTCACGTCGGTGAACTTCCAGCGCGCACCGAACCCGATCAAGATTTCTCTGACCGGCTTTACCAGCGCCTATGACGGCGAGCCGGTGGCGCAGTCGGAATTGCAGGAACGGCAGCGCCTGCTGCAGGAAGAAATGCAGCGCAAGGCACAGGATGCCCGCAAGAAGCTGGAAGACGCTCAGAAAAAGGCGAAAGAGGCGTCGAACTAATTGAAAATGGCGCGGATCAATCCGCGCCAGAGACGATCAAACGGCCGTGCGGCAAGGCGCGGCCGTTTTTAATGCCCGATCGGACCGCGCAGTCTGTACATGCCGTCGTCCGGACCCTCGAACACCTCGAGAACCTGCGGATGCTGGACCGGCTGACCGCTGTCGTCAGGAACGAGGTTCTGTTCCGAGACATAGGCGATGTAGTCGGTCTCCTCGTTTTCCGCGAACAGGTGGTAGAAGGGCTGCTCCTTGTGCGGGCGCACTTCTTCAGGGATCGATTCGTACCATTCCTCGGTGTTGTTGAATTCCGGATCGACGTCGAAAATCACGCCGCGAAACGGGTAAATTCGGTGCTTGACCATTTGCCCGATCTGGAATTTCGCGGTACGGCTAATCGGCATCTCAATCTGTCTCCTTGCCCAAGAAACTGGTGGAAGGCGGAGAAAAAATCAACGACTTTCACTTCGAAACCGGAAAAAAGGCCCTGAGCCGACAAACGGTTTTGCGCCTGCGCACGAGGCCGGTCGGGTCGGCAGCGCGGGTCTGGCGGGGCAGGGGGGCATGGCTGACATCACCGCACTGATACTGCCGCTGTTCGGACTGATATTTCTGGGCTATCTGACGGCGCGCCTGGTGAACCGGCCGGTCGAGGCGCTAGGCTGGCTCAATATCTTCGTCGTCTACCTGGCGCTGCCCGCGCTGTTTTTCAAACTCCTGTCACGTACGCCGATCGAGCAGCTGAGCCGGATGGATTTCATCCTGGCCAACCTGTTGTCCACCTATTCCGTGTTCGCGCTGGTTTTTGCGCTGGGTATCATCGTTCGCCGCGCAACCATTGCCGAGGGCACGATCCAGGGATTGGCCGGAGCGTACGGCAATATCGGTTACATGGGACCAAGTCTCGCGATCCTGGCTTTCGGCGAGGCGGCGGCGGTCCCGGTAGCGCTGATCTTCTGCTTCGAGAACATCATGCATTTCAGCCTCACTCCCTGCCTGATGGCCGTGTCGGGAAGCGAACGGCGAAGTGCCGGCGCGCTCGTCGTGCACATCCTTCGAAGCATCGTGCTGCACCCCTTCATCATCGCTACCTTCGCCGGGGTCCTGGTCGCCTGGCTCGATGTGTCCGTCCCGGCTGCGCCGCAGCGCCTGATCGACTATCTGGCGCAGGCTGCCGCGCCCTGCGCGCTGTTCGCCATGGGCGTGACCCTGGCGCTGCGGCCCCTGCGTCGCGTGCCGCCGGAGCTCGGCTACATCGTGCCGGCGAAACTGGTCGCGCATCCGCTGCTGATGTATGTCGCGCTCAGCCTGATCGGCGATTTCGATCCGGTATGGACCTACACGGCGATCCTGCTCGCCGCCCTGCCGACAGCTACCAATGTCTTCGTCATGGCGCAGCAATATGGTTGCTGGATCGAACGTGCTTCCGGGACGATCCTGGTGACGACAACCCTGTCCGTGCTGTCGGTCACCGTGCTGCTTTACGCCATCACCAACGGCCTGCTGCCGGCGGATCTCTTTCCTCAGCGCTGACGTCGCGCCAGCGACGGCAGGCCCGACCCGGGACTGACGCCCTCGCGCATAGCCAGTTGCCGCAGCGGCCCGATATGACTGAGGGCCGACAGGCCGGCGCTGCGCAGGAACTGGACCGGAAGGAAGCCGCTCAGCAGCGACCGGTTCAGCAGATCCACGCCGAACGTCCGGGACGCGACATCGCTGCGCCTCAGACGGTTATAGTGTTCCGCGATGGATTGCGCCTGGTCGACTCCGCCCGAGCTGCGCAGAACCTCGACGAAATCGACCACGTCCCGCAGGCCGAGATTGAGCCCCTGGGCGCCGATCGGCGGAAACACGTGACCGGCTTCGCCGATCAGCACGATCCGATCGCGCGCGAAGGAATGGGCGATCATCCCGCTGAACGGATATTGCTGGACGGGGCTGTCGATCTGCACCTTGCCGAGCATGGATTCCATGCGCCGTTCGACGGTGGCCGCAAGCACATCCGCGGGCATGGTTGCCGTCACGGCTGCGTCGGCCGGCTTCATCGCCCACACAAGGCTCGAGCGGCTGCCGGGGAGAGGCACCTGGGTAAACGGCCCGCCCTCGGTATGAAACTCGTTCGAAGTGTCGGCGTGGCCGAATTCGTGGCTGAAATTGAGCACGATCGCGGTCTGCGGATAGCGCCAGTCACGGACGCCGATGCCGATCGCCTTGCGCATGATGGAGTTGCGGCCGTCGGCCGCCGCGACAAGCTTCGCTGCCAGTCGGGTGCCGTCGGCGAGCTGAAGCTCGATCCCGTCGGCCCGCGGATCGACCCGTTCCACCGGCTGATCGAAATGGTCGATCCCGTCGAACCGGCCGAGCGCCTCGCGCAGGGCGTCGAGCAGGGGAGCGTTCGGGATATTGTAGCCGAAGGCGTCCATATCCAGTTCGCTGGCGTGAAAGGTGACCGTCGGTGCGCGCAGAAGGCGTTTGGTCCCGTCGATGATGCGCATCGAGCGCAAAGGTGCCGCAACGTCGCGAACCGTCTGCCAAACGCCCAGCCGCTCCAGGAGCTCGATGGAGGGATTCATCAGCGCCGTGGTGCGACCGTCGACGGTGCCGCCGGCCGGCGCCACAATCGCCGTTCGATACCCGGCATCGGCGGCGGCGAGCGCCGCGCAAAAGCCGGCAAGTCCGCCGCCGACCGTCACCACATCGAATTGTTTCGCCATCATCTGTCCGGTCCCGCATTGATTGGTCCGTATTGTGCCTTCTCCGCAGCCTTATGAATAGGCGCGAATGGCCGCACTTTGACCGTTGCGGAACGTGCATTGCTCATTCCGGTGGGCTCAGGTCATCGATCGAAAAATCGGATTATAATGCCAACGTTGAAAGACGGCGCAATTATGCTTCAAATTTTTGAAGCTCTTTATCGGCGTTGGTAGTTTCCGAGATCCCGCCACTGCGCCTAGGATCACCATGGAACGAACCGCACCACGCGGGGGAGGAGATTGTGTTGACTGAGAAACCAGCGCATAGCGACTGCCTGCTCGAAGTGCGCGGCATCACCAAGATATTCGGTGAGCTGCGCGCCAACGACAATATCAATCTGGAGATCCGCTCCAGCGAGATCCATGCGTTGCTGGGAGAGAACGGCGCCGGCAAGTCGACGCTCGTCAAGATGCTGTTCGGCTCCCTGGAGCCGACCGCCGGCGACATCATCTGGAAGGGCAACACCGTCCAGATACGCAGCCCCGGGCAGGCGCGCGGCCTCGGTATCGGAATGGTGTTCCAGCACTTTTCGCTGTTCGAAGCGCTGACGGTGGCGGAAAACATCGCCCTGTCGATGGACGACGTCGAGAGCATCGAAGGCATTTCGGAGCGCGCCGCTGTCCTGTCGCATGAATACGGACTGCCGCTCGATCCCAAGGCCCATGTGGCCGACCTGTCCGTCGGCGAGCGCCAGCGCATCGAGATCGTCCGCACGCTGCTGCAAAACCCGGAACTGATCATCCTCGATGAACCGACTTCGGTTTTGACTCCACAAGAAGCGGACAAGCTCTTCGAAACACTTGAAAAAATTCGCTCCGAGGGGCGTTCGGTTCTGTATATCAGCCACCGCCTCGAGGAGGTGCAGCGCATCTGCGACCGTGCAACCGTCCTGCGTCACGGCAAGGTGACGGGCGCCTGCGACCCGCGCCAGGAAACCCCGGCTTCGCTGGCCCGCATGATGGTCGGCTCCGACGTCAAGGCGGTTTCAAACACCGGAAGCAATATCGGCGACGAGGTGCTGCTCGAGGCCAGAAACCTGTCGGCTCCGGCCCGCACGCCGTTTGCGGTTGCGCTGAGGGATATCAATCTTTCGGTTCGCCGTGGCGAGATCATCGGCATCGCCGGCGTCGCCGGCAACGGCCAGAGCGAGTTGTTCGACGTGCTGTCGGGCGAAGAGCTCGCGGACCGGGCCGAAGATGTTCAGATCTGCGGCAAAGCCTCGGGCCGTATGGGCATCACCGCCCGTCGGTTGCTGGGTGCCGGTTTCGTGCCGGAAGAACGGCACGGCCACGCCGCGGTTTCGGAAATGACGCTGTCGGACAACATGGTTCTGTCGCGCCATACATCGGACGCGAGCGCCTTTCTGGCCGGCGGACCACTGAAAATCATTCGCCGCGATGCGGTGCTCGAAGCATCGCAACGCATCATCAAGGACATGGACGTTCGCAAATCCGGCGAGGATCCGGATGCCGAATCCCTGTCCGGCGGCAATCTGCAAAAATTCATCGTCGGTCGCGAACTTGACCGCCAGCCGTCGGTGATCGTCGTCAACCAACCAACCTGGGGTGTCGACGCCGGTGCTGCCAGCCGCATCCGCCAGGCGCTCATCGACCTAGCAGAGCAGGGTTCCGCGGTGGTTGTGATCAGCCAGGATCTGGACGAGATCTTCGAGGTGGCGACGAGCATCGCCGTCATCAACGAAGGCACGCTGTCGGCGGCCGAACCGGCGGGCAACATGACGCTGGAGAAAATCGGGCTCTTGATGGGCGGTATTCACGGAGAGACATCCGAGAAGGAGGTGGCCAATGCGCATTGAACTGGAACGCAGAGGCGAGCATTCGGCGCTGTTTTCGGCCCTGTCGCCGTTTATCGCCCTGGGACTGACGATCGTTGCTGGCGCTATCGTATTCTCCGCGCTCGGCAAAAACCCGATCGACTCGCTTTACAGCTTCTTCATCGAACCGCTGATCGAGGTCTGGTCGCTGCACGAATTGGCGATCAAGGCCGCGCCGCTCATTCTGATTGCAGTCGGCCTGTCGGTCTGTTTCCGGTCGAACAACTGGAACATCGGCGCCGAGGGCCAGTTCATCATCGGCGCCATCGTCGGATCGTTCGTGCCGCTGGTCTTCTACCAGTGGGAATCGTTTCTGGTGCTGCCGATCATCCTGATCATGGGTATGGCAGGCGGGGCAGCCTATGCTGCGATCCCGGCGTTTCTGAAAACCCGGTTCAACACCAACGAGATCCTGTCGAGCCTGATGCTCGTCTATGTGGCGCAGCTGTTCCTCGACTGGCTGGTGCGCGGTCCGTGGCGCAACCCGGAAGGCTTCAATTTCCCGGAAACCCGCGACTTCAATGAAAGTGCCGTTCTGCCCGAGATCCTGCCGGCCTTCGGACGCGCCCATTACGGTTTCGTCTTCGCCATCATCGTTGCCATCCTCGCTTGGTTCATGATGCGGCACATGCTCAAGGGCTTCGAGGTTTCGGTCCTCGGCCAGTCGGCCAGGGCAGGGCGGTTCGCCGGCTTCTCGTCCAACCGGATGGTGTTCTTCGCCTTCCTGTTCTCCGGCGCGCTGGCCGGTCTGGCCGGCATCTCGGAAGTTTCCGGCGCCATCGGTGAACTGCAGCCGATCATTTCGCCCGGCTACGGCTTTACCGCCATCATCGTCGCCTTCCTTGGCCGCCTCAATCCAATCGGCATCTTCGCCGCCGGGCTGGTGCTGGCACTGACCTATCTGGGTGGCGAGGCGGCGCAGATATCCATCGGCCTGCCTGACAAGATCGCCCGCGTGTTCCAAGGCATGCTGCTGTTCTTCGTCCTGGCCTGCGACACGCTGATCCACTACCGGATCCGCTTCAAGACGGCGCCGCAGGCGGCGCCCCAGGCAACCCCGGTTGCGGAGGGAGCATAATGGAACTCACAGAAGCCATTCTCTTTACCATCACCACTGCGGCGACTCCGCTTCTGCTCGCCGCCCTCGGTGAACTGGTTGTCGAACGTTCCGGCGTGCTCAACCTCGGCGTGGAAGGCATGATCGTGATGGGCGCGGTGCTCGCCTTTGCGGCGACGCATTTCTCCGGCTCTCCCTATGTCGGTGCCCTTTTCGGGATGCTCGCAGGATGCGCCATGGCCCTGCTGTTCGGCTTCATGACGCTCACGCTGGTGACCAACCAGGTCGCCACCGGTCTGGCCCTGACCATTCTCGGCCTCGGGCTGTCCGGGATGATCGGTGAGAGTTTCGTCGGCGAGGCCGGCACCAAGATGGAGCCGATCACCATTCCGATCCTGTCCTCCATCCCGCTGATCGGCAAGCTGCTGTTCGACCAGGATCTGATCTTCTACATCTCGATCTTCGGTGTCTTCGGTGTCGGCTGGTTCCTGTTCCGCACCCGCGCCGGTCTGCAACTGCGCGCTATCGGCGACAGCCACGGTTCCGCCCATGCGCTCGGCATTTCGGTCATTCGCACCCGGTATCTGGCCGTGCTGTTCGGTGGCGCTTGCGCCGGCCTGGCCGGAGCTCAGCTGTCGCTGGTCTACACCCCGCAATGGGTCGAGAACATGTCGGCCGGCCGCGGCTGGATTGCCCTGGCCCTGGTGGTGTTTGCAAGCTGGCGTCCGCTTCGCGTACTGGCCGGAGCCTATCTCTTCGGTGCCGTCACCATCGGACAGCTGCATGCCCAGGCCCTCGGGTTCGGCATACCGTCGCAGTTCCTGTCGGCACTTCCTTATCTGGCGACGATTTTGGTGCTCGTCTTGATCTCGCGCAACAGACGCCTGACATTGATGAACACGCCGGCCTCGCTTGGCCAGTCCTTCGTGCCGGATCGTTGATTTCAACCCCAACCACAACCAAAGAGGTGAACAACATGAAAAAAGCACTATTGGCAATAACGGCCGCCGCCGTTTTCAGCCTTGCCGCCGGAGCGGCACAGGCCGCAATGAAGGTCTGCTTCGTCTACGTCGGACCGAAGTCGGACGGCGGCTGGAACCAGGCTCATGATATCGGCCGGCAGGAGCTGCAAAACCACTTTGGCGACAAGGTCGAAACGGCCTTTCTGGAAAATGTCGCCGAAGGCCCGGACGCCGAGCGCGCCATCGAGCGGTTTGCCCGCTCCGGCTGCGAACTGATCTTCACCACGTCCTTCGGGTTCATGGATCCGACACTCGATGTCGCCAAGAAGTTCCCCAAGGTGAAGTTCGAGCACGCGACCGGCTACAAGACCGCCGACAATGTGACGAGCTACAACTCGCGCTTCTACCAGGGCCGTTACATCCAGGGTCAGATTGCCGGCAAGATGTCGAAGACCGGAGTTGCCGGGTATATCGCTTCCTTCCCGATCCCTGAAGTCGTGATGGGCATCAACGCCTTCCTGCTCGGCGCCCAGTCGGTCAATCCGGATTTCCAGATCAAGGTCGTCTGGGTCAACACCTGGGTCGATCCCGGCAAGGAAGCCGACGCCGCCAAGGCGCTGATTGACCAGGGTGTCGATATCCTCACTCAGCACACGGACTCGACGGCGCCGATGCAGGTCGCCGAGGAGCGCGGAATCATGGCCTTCGGTCAGGCTCTGGACATGATCGAGGCAGGCCCGAAAACACAGTTGACGGCAATCCTCGACACCTGGGGACCCTACTACATCAAGCGCACCCAGGCGGTGATGGACGGTACCTGGGCAACCCAGTCAACCTGGGACGGCCTCAAGGACGGCAT
Source organism: Rhizobiaceae bacterium (assembly GCA_963921345.3). Classification (GTDB taxonomy): domain Bacteria; phylum Pseudomonadota; class Alphaproteobacteria; order Rhizobiales; family Rhizobiaceae; genus Hoeflea_A. The sequence goes on from CAWUFE020000007.1 coordinate 1,125,103, forward strand.
CCTGCAGATGGCACCGTACACCAACATGCCGGACGACGTGAAGGCAATGGCCATGGATACGGAAGCCAAGATCACCAACGGTGAACTGCATCCATTCACTGGTCCTGTCACCAAGCAGGACGGTTCAGCGTGGCTGAAGGACGGTGAGGTTGCTGATGACGGCACGCTGCTCGGCATGAACTTCTACGTGCAGGGCGTCGACGACCAGCTTCCGAACTGAGGCTGACGCAAACGATCCGAAGGGGCGCTGCCGCAAGGCGGCGCCTTTTTTTGTTATGGGGCGGACAGGCCTTCAGTCAGGGCAGCGAGCTGCAACCGCTGGATCTTGCCGGACGGCCCCTTCGGCAGGGAGTCGAGCACGAAAATGCGGTCCGGGCTCTTGAAGGCGCCGAGCTTTTCGACACACAGCTCGCGAAGATCGCCCGCCGTCATCCGGCTCCCGGGCCGAAGGCAAACGGCAGCCTCCACCGTCTGTCCGTAACGGTCGCAGGGCCGGGCAAACGCCGCGGCCTCGATGACGTCGCTGCTGGCGTAGAGGGCTTCGTCGACTTCACGTGGCGCGATGTTTTCGCCGCCCTTGATGATCAACTCCTTCAACCGGCCGGTGACGAAGACGAAACCGTCCTCGTCCATGTATCCAAGATCGCCGGTCCGCAACCATCCATCGGGTGTGAACACCGCGGCCGTTGCCTCCTCGTTGTCGGCATATTTCAGCATCACGTTGGGGCCGCGAACCGCCAGCTCGCCCGAGGTTCCGGCGGGCAGGCGCCGGAAATCGTCATCGAGGACAGTGACCTCGTTGCCGAACGCAATTCCCGGCGAGCCGGTTTTGCGGGTGTCCGGCGGCAGCGGATTCGACAGGATCTGCGCCGCGGTTTCGGTCAGTCCCATGGTTTCGACGATGGGAATCCCGAAGCGCTGCTCGAAGGCGGCCTGGATATCGGGCGAGAGGGCCGCCGAGGCCGAGCGCGCAAACCGGATGTTGCGGACGACATCCGGAGATGGCGTCCTGTCGGAATGAAGCAGGTGCGAGATTATGGTCGGGACGACGGAAAACCAGGTGGCGCGGTGCCGCTCGCAATGGTCCCAGAAGTGACGGTTTGCGAACCGCTCTGTCACGATTACCGATCCGCCCGAAACCAGCGGGCCGATCAGGGTCACGCAAAGGCCGTTGATGTGAAAGAACGGCAGAACGCACAGCGCCCGGTCATCCGCTCCGAGGCTGTGAGCCACGCAGCTGTTCCAGCCGCCGGCCAAGAGGCCGGCATGCGAGTGAAGCACGCCCTTGGGTCTGCCGGTCGTTCCCGACGTGTACATCAGCAGGGCCTCGTCGGAAGCGGTAATGTCGACGGTATCGCAGTTCGAAAACGGTCCGGACCAGGCCGGGTCGTCGAGAGCTGGCAACGTGTTGAGCTCGTTGGGATGGGCGGCAAGCGCCGCATCGATCAGGTCGCGCTGCCCGCTGCCGACGAAGATGCTGCGCGATCGGCTGTGGGCCAGGGCAAATCCGATCGCTTCCGGTCCGGCCACCAGGTTCAGCGGCGTTGCGCGAAATCCACCGTAGAGGATACCGAACAGGCAGAGGATCGCCTCGCGACTGTTCGGCAGGCAGATCGCGACGCTTTCCCCCTTCTGCGTTCCATTCGCCGACAGACCGCCGGCGATGCCTGCGGCATGATCCCGCAGTTGCAGCCAGGTCAGCGTGCTGCCGTCGTCAGGGAAGATATGGCTGATTCCGTCCGGCGTTTCCGCCGCGCGCTTGTTCAGCCAGTCACGGATCGTCCCATGCGGCGGTGTGTTTCGATGGGTCGTCACTTGCCGCACTCGTTCCAGTAGTCGTTGAAGATGTCGTCAAGCGACGGTTCTCGCGGAGCGATCGGCCGGACCACCTTGGTGATGTTGAGGAAATGCTTCCAGTGCAGGTTCTCGTCGATCGAATTGCCGCCCCAACTGCCGCAACCCATCGACAGGGAAAACGGTAGCCCGTTGTCGAATGCGCCGCCGGTGGCGAAACAGTGTGCCTGGTTGACGATGACCCGACAGGTCGGCAGATCCATTCCCAATGCCATGGCGCGATCGTCGCGCGCCGTGTGGATCCCGACGGAATGTCCGGCACCCTGGTAGCTCAGGATGCGGTCGGCCAAGGCTTTGGCATTCTCGAAGTCCGGTGCCTGGTACAGCGCGACCACGAGCGAGAGTTTCTCTCCGGAAAGCGGATGATCGGGGCCGACACCCTCCGTCGGCACGACGACGAAATGGGTGTCGTCCGGAACGACGTCGCCCAGTTCGAGTGCTTCGACAAGCACATCCGCATCCTTTGCGAGCGCGCCGCGGTTGAGCCGACCCTCCGGCCACAGGCGCGCCACGAGTTCGCTTTCGCGCTGCCTGGGAATGACCGCGCCGCCAAATTCGGCAAGAGCTTCCTTGAACTCATCGGCGATGCTTTCAACAACAATGATGGCGTTTTCCGAGGAGCAGGACGTCGCATTGTCGAAGGTCTTCGACATGGCGATCTTCTGAGCAGCGGCGCGAATGTCGGCCGTCTCGTCGACGATCACCGTGGCGTTTCCGGCGCCGACGCCAATCGCCGGTGTGCCCGACGAGTAGGCCCGCCGCACATTGTCCTGCGATCCGGTTACCACGGCGAGGTCGGCTCCCTCGAGCAGGCTCTGCGTCATGGCTTTCGATCCTGGCGGCGGGATCATCTGAACCAAGTCCCTGTCCAGGCCCGCCTTGTCGAACTCCCGATGGATGTAGCCGAGAAGCCGCGCACACGCTTCGACCCCTTTGGGAGAGGGTGACAAGATGATGGCGTTTCCGCATTTGACCGCGTTGATGACGTTGTTCGCCGGCGTGGCCACCGGGTTGGTGGACGGAACGACCGCGCCGACAACACCGATGGGCCGGGCGATTTTGGTGATACCGTCCCGCGCGCCGTCATTGATGACGCCGCAGGTGACGACGTCCCGGATGTCGCGCATCAGTCCCAACGTCTTGCGATGGTTCTTCGTGATCTTGTCGGCCACATTGCCGAGACCCGTCGAGCGAACGGCCAGTTCCGCCAGCTCCGCATTGCGTGCCGGCTCCATGACCGCCCAGGCAACGGCCTGTGCTGCACGGTCATAGGTCTTCTGGTCGGCGCCTGCCTCATAGGCTGACTGGGCGGCCCGGGCCTTGTCGATCAACCTCTCGACGACTGCACTATCGGATTGATTTGACATTGTTTTCCTGTTTGCGGTGGTGCGGGGCAGGGGATGCCCCGCACGAATGGTCTTACAGTCCCTGAAGGAGCTGGTTCAGATAGGCCTCGCGTTCTTTCCACATTTCCTGAACCTCGGCTCTGGTCATGATGTGCATGGGAGAGCCGCCGGCGGCCATCTTGCCGGCCACCCGCTTGTTGCGGAACATGTCCGGCACGGTGGCTGCCAGCTTGTCGATCACCTCCTGCGGCGTGCCCTTGGGCACCATGATGCCGCGGTAGTTGACCGAGCTGTTGTCGACGTCCAGGCCCTGTTCCTTCATCGTCGGCACGTCCGGGAGGAACTCGGTGTTGCGCTCCAGATCCGCGACGCCGAGGATCTTGACGTTGCCGGCCTCGCGGGCCCGGTAGGCGTCCGACAAATTGTTGATGCCGCCCATGACGTCACCTGCGATGACGGCTTTCATTGCCGCTGCGCCGCCGCCCTTGGTCGGGATGTAGCGCATCTTCACGCCGGCAGCGTTCTCGATCTGCAACGCGGCAATGTGATGACCGACGAAAAGCCCGGCTTCGGAGAAGGTAAGCTTGCCCGGGTTTTCCTTGGCATAGGCCACGACGTCGGCCATCGAGTTGAAGGGGCTGTCCTTGCCGACGACGAACACGGCGGGATCTGCGCCCCAATTGGCGATCGGCTCGAAGCTCTCGGCGCCGTATTGAACGCCGCCCTTGATGCTCTGGGCGATGAAGTGCGGGATATTGTAAGCGCCGAGCGTGTAGCCGTCGGCTTCGGCCTCCTTGGCGAACCAGTTCCAGCCCACGCGTCCGCCGGCACCCGGTTTGTTGATGATGGCGATCGGCATGCCAAGCGCGTCCTCGTTGCCTGCCGTCATGGTGACGATGCGGGCCTGAAAATCGGTCGCTCCACCGGCCCCGTAGGACACCATCAGCATGATCGGGCGGTCGGGATAGTCGCCGGCAGCGGCGAAACCGGTCATGCCCATCAGGGCGACAGCCAAACCTAAAAGAAAACTCCTCATTTTTTCCTCCCTGGGAGTTGCGGTCCGCCGGGGTTTCGGCGGATCAGATGAAGATCCCGCGCGGCGTGTAGACCTTGAGCAACACGGCGAAGAGACCGTACATGACGGCGATGTACCCGGCCGCGATCAGCAAACGCCGGAACCAGGTGGCGGGCTCGCGGTTGGGCGCGGCATCGTAGATCGTCAGCAGCAGGACGAAGGCAACGGCGGACGAGCTGTAGAAGCCGAATGTCTTTGCCGCCCAGAAAACGTAGACGGCGGCGACGGCAAACCCCGGCGCCAGATTGCGCAGCATGGCGAGCGAGACGCCGGCGCCGACCCGCGACAGGCCAAGCGCCGCCTTGCCGAAGGTCCACAGCGCCAGCAGCAGAAAAATGGTCGAGATCAGACGCGGAAACAGGAAAGCGTCCGCCGGTTCCTGGGTGTAGCTGATCCAGCACACCCACACCGCGGTGAACGCGACGATGCCCGATGGGATCATGTGTTGAACGCGGTTCATACGGCGATCCTCCGGTGACGGATTTCCATGATGACCGAGTAGCCGATCGAGGCCACCACGATCACGATGAGGGCAAGGTTCAGCGGACCGGCGAAGAAGTAGGGGAACAGCCCGCCCGTGGCCGAAGCGATCATCGAGCCTTGGATGAAATTCGACTCGGCGATGGGACCGAGGATCAGTCCGAGCACCAGCGGCGCTGCGGAGAAGCCGAAACGCTCGAGGAAGTACATCATGGTGCCGAGCGCCATCATCACATAGACGTCGCCCATGGATTGCTGCACGGAATAGGATCCGAACACCGCCAGGCCGAGCACGACCGCCGCCATGATGGATTGCGGAACCTGCGCGATGCGGGCAGCCAGCGAGGCGATGTAGATGCCGAATATGCACATCAGCACCTGTCCGATCAGCATCGAGTTGATGAACGGCCAGGCCACGTCAGGATGGTTGTCGAACAGGTCGGTGCCGGGAAAGATCCCGTGGATCAGCAGACCGCCCAGCAGCACGGCCGCCGTCGGGCTGCCGGGGATCGACAGGGTCAACAGCGGGACCAGGGAAGGCCCGACCATGGCGTTGTTGGCCGACTCGGCAGCGATCACGCCTTCCGAATGGCCTGTGCCGAACTTGTCCCTCTCGGGCGAGAATTTGCGGGTCTGGTCATAGGCGACCAGTCCGGCGATCTGCCCGCCGACGCCGGGAATGAGGCCGATCACGGATCCTGACAAAGTGCCGATCGACAATGCGCGACCGCGCTTCATGACTTCCGCGATCGCGTCGCTCAGCGGATGCGAGGCCACCTGGATGGCCTCGACGCGGCCGTCCTGTCGCCCCTTGGCGAACATGGTCAGGACCTGAGGGATGGCAAACAGGCCGATCAGTGCGGCGATGATGTTGATGCCGCCGCCGAGCGCGTCATGGAAGATGAAACGTTGAACGCCCTGCATGTCGTCATAGCCGATCGTCGCCAGCCACATGCCGATGCAGCCGGAAAGCAGCCCCTTGACGACGGAGTCGGAATCCAGCGAACCGATCACGGTAACGCCGAGGATGGCCAGCCAGAACAGGTGCGACGGTCCGAAGGCCAGCGCCCACTGGGCGAGGACCGGGGTCAGGAAAATCAGCAGGAACACGCCGAACAGGCCGCCGACGAGTGAGGCCAGGAAACTCAGCTGCAAGGCCCTTGCTCCCTCGCCACGCGCCGCCATCGCATGGCCGTCGAGCGTGGTCGCGATATTGGCCGGCGCGCCGGGAATTTTCAGCAGGATGGCGCTGACCGCGCCGCCCGCCACCGTCGAGGTGTAAGCAGCTCCCAGCAGGATCAGCCCGTGCACGGCCTGAAGGTGGAAAGTGAACGGTATCAGCAGTGCCACCGCCATGGTCGGAGACAGCCCGGGTGTCGCTCCCAAAATCAGGCCGCCGACCGTGCCGGCCACCAGCAGCATGAGCGAAACCGGTGTAAAGACCGCGCCGAAATAGGACAGAAATTCCATCAGCTTCAACCGTCCTCCCAGATGTTGAAACAGCAAATTTTCTGCGAGCTTAGGCAATGAAAATAATAATGCAAACGTTTTCATTTTATGCTATCGAACGCCCATGAAACGGGAGAAATTTGCCGATATAATCGACGTTGCCAACCGCGCCGGAGTGTCGCCGGCGACGGTGTCGCGCGCCTTCAATCATCCTGATCTGGTCAAGCCGGCGACCCGCAGGAAAATCCAGGCCGCCGTCGAGGAAACGGGCTACATCCGCAACCGCGCCGCCCAGGCCATCCACGGACGCCGAAGCGGCACCGTGGGCCTGATCGTGCCGACGCTGGACAACGCGATCTTCGCCAAACTGATCCAGTCGTTTTCCGAAACGCTCAACGAGCTCGGTTTCACCATGCTGGTGGCCACGCACGGCTATGATCTGCAGCGTGAACACAAGCTGCTTCGCTCGCTCCTGGAGCACCGTATCGAGGGGATCGGGCTGATCGGCCTCGATCACGAGGACGCCACCTACACGCTGCTGGAGCGACGCAACACGCCGGCGATCGCCATGTGGAACTATGCCGACGATTCACGCATATCCTGCGTCGGCTCGGACAACTATCTGGCCGGTCGGAAATCCGCCAGCCACATCCTCGAATTGGGGCACCGCAAGATCGCACTGGTCTTTCCGCCGACGGCCGGCAATGACCGCGCCGCCTTCCGATTGGCCGGGGCGACGGAGACGCTGGCAGCCGCCGGCGTGTCCGTACCCGACTGCTGGAAACTGGAAACGCAATACAGCATCGCCAAGGCCAAGCGCGCCTGTCTCGAGCTCTACCGCCAACCGGATGCCCCGTCCGCACTCATTGCCGGCAACGACGTCATTGCCCAGGGTGCCGTGTTTGCGGCAGCGGAAGCCGGGATTCCGGTGCCGCAAAGCCTCTCGATCGCCGGTATCGGCGATTTTGCCGGCTCGGCCGAAATCGTCCCGGCCTTGACGACCGTTCAGGTGCAGTCGGACGAAATCGGCCACAAGGCCGCAGAAATCCTGGACGCCTTGATTGCCGGCCCCGAGCGTCAGATCATCAGAGAGAAGATCGACCTGAATTTCGTGCCGCGGCAGACGACCTGCCGGTTGGGCGCGGAGAAGGCGCACCGATCCTGATTCCGGTGTATCCACCGTATTTTCAACTCACGCTATTGATGTGCGTTTAACAACGTTGTTAATTAACGTCAGCGATTCAACAGGTTATCCGAAACCGGGAGAGTTCGAGATGGGTGAATTGTTCAATGGTGTGAATTTTCTGGGTGTGATTGTCGGCGCGGTCGCCGCCTTTCTTGTCGGCTGGTTGTGGTATTCGCCAAAACTGTTCGGCCCGAAATGGGCTGAAGGTGTCGGTGTCGAGATGGGAACGGCCAGCGAAATGCCGGTCGGCGCCATGGTTTCCCAAATCGTCGGTCTGTTGCTCGTCAGCTGGTTTGTCGGCGTGACCGCGGTGTCAAACGCGCTTCTGACCGTCCTTTTGGCCACGGTCGCCTTTGCCGTGCTCGGCTATTCCGGCGGCATGTTCCGCAAGAACAGCGCCTATGCGCGGGTGACGGATGCCGGCTATTGGGTCGTCAGCGTGATTGTCATGATCATCTGCCAGGGCATTTTCCGCAGCCTTTAGGGTGTTTGGCTTTCTTGATGTGCCACTCCAGCGGTGCTAAGCATCCGGGTGCCGGCAAGGCGGCATCCGGGTCCGCGGAAAGCGCTCCATGCACCTTGATTTCCGACTGACTGAATCGTTCGGTTTTTCTCCATTGACCCAATGCAGCGGACCCTTGGGCACTACAGGGGAAAGCCATGTCATCGCAAATCCGGAAACTGCGCGCCGCCGCCAAACGTCTGAAGAAGGCATTCGCCGAGGGTGACGACGAAGCCGTTCGGCGTCTTCGCGCCGAGGTGCCTGCGCCGAAACAGCCGCGCCACGCCGACTTTCTGCACGTCATTGCTCGGGAAAATGGCAGCAAAAGCTGGCCGGAGCTGAAACTCGACCTTGAAACCAGAGAGATGTCGCGCGCTCAGCGCGCGGACCGCCTGAAGGTTGCGCTCTATTTCGGCCAGGCCTGGGTGGTCAGAAAGCTGCTGGCCGACGATCCGGCCCTGCCGAACCAGGATTTCGGTCTTCAGGTGGCGACCTATGACCGGGAGGCCGTCCGCAGGTCGGTCGACCGGGACCCCACAGCGGCCACGCGCCTGGTCGGAGTTCGCTCGCCAATCCTGCATCTTGCCTATTCGCACTACTTTCGAATGGCTTCCGACAGGTTGGACGATATGGAGCGCGTTGCCGAATTGCTGGTCGCTCACGGCGCCGATGTCAATGACGGCTACGCCGCCGAGCCGGGCTCGGATCATCGCATATCGGCGCTGTACGGCGCTCTCGGTCACGCCGGCAATCTGCGCCTGGCGCGCTGGCTGCTCGAGCATGGCGCCAATCCCGATGACGACGAAAGCTTATACCACGCGACCGAGCTCGGCCACACGGACGGGCTGAAACTGTTGATGGAGTTCGGTGTTTCGACGCGCGGCACCAACGCTCTGCCGCGCGCACTCGACTTCAACGATACCGAAGCGGTCCGCCTGCTGCTGGAATACGGAGCCGATCCGAACGAAGCCGTTACCGGACACCCGAGCGGGCAGGCTGTCGATTCCATTCCCGCTCTGCATCAGGCGGCGCGGCGATTTTGCTCCGCCGAGGTCGGCGCGCTGCTTCTCGATCATGGCGCCGACCCCGCCCTGATGTGGGAAGGACATACCGCCTACGCTCTCGCCCGTCTGTTCGGCAACCGGGAGATTGCGGAACTACTGGAGCGGCGTGGCAACGCGACGGCCCTTTCACAAGTGGAGGCTGCTCTGGTGGGCTGTGCCGAGGGCAGGGCGCCGACGTCGCCGGTGAAGAGCGAAGAACTGTCCGATGGCGACCGCAAACTGCTGACCCAACTGGCCGGTCGTCCCGGCTGCCTGGATCACCTCAAGGCGCTTGTTGCAGCGGGTCTTGATCCAAATGAGGCGGAAGATATGGGCATGACGCCCCTTCACGTCGCCGGCTGGGAGGGCTTGTCCGACCATGTCGCCTATTTGCTGACGTTGGAACCGGATCTGGCCCTTCGCAACGCCTATGGCGGCGATGCTCTGGGCACCGTCGTCCATGGATCGGAATTTTGCCCCAATGCACCGCTACATGATCACGTAGCCTGCGCACGGCTTTTGCTGCAGGCTGGCGCCGAATTGCGCCCGGAGATGGTCGAAGCCTGCGGCAACGAGGAAATGGTGCTGTTTCTGGAGGGTTGGGAGCATTCGTAGGTCGGGCAAACAGCTTCCACACTCGGCATCATCGCGTTCACGATGTTGTAACCAATAGAAACATTCCGCTGGTTTGCGGGCTTTTGAGATGTTAAATTGATGTGGGGGCAACCTGCATTGCGCTGGTTTTTTCGGGGAACTGCGCCATTTGATTTAGGATGGATATGCCCACCAACCTGCAACAGAACCTGATTCATTTGTGCAGCCGCCACCGCACGGCCGCTGAGATATGCCGTGACCTGGACATCAATCGCCTGCAGTTCAACCGCTATCTCAACGGCAAGGTGCGCCCGTCGCCGAAGGTAATGCGCAAGCTTTGCGACTACTTCGGGGTCAAGGACGTGGAGATGGAGATGCCGCACGCGCAATTCAGCGCGCTGGTGCGGCCGCGTACGAGGCCCGGTTCCATCAACGGCGGAACGGCACGCAGCACACACTGAGCGGCCAGGCGACAGGATCGCCTGACCGCATTCAATCAATCGGCGGCCGGCAGTCGGCTCACCGCATCGGCGACGTTGACGTCGGGATCGACCGCGCCGAGTTTTTTCAGCAGGCCCAGATTGTCCCAGTGCTGCCAGATTTCGCAGATCCGGCCGTCGCGAAAACGAACGATCGAGAGTCCTTCAACCTCGAGATCCCGCTCGGTGTCCACGTCGACCATCCACCGGATGCAGACCTTGTCTCCCTCGGCCACCAGATCGAGCACTTCGTATTGATGGTTCGGAAGGGCAGTGCGGTAGGCCCTGAGCAATTCCAGCAGTGTGTCATGGCCGTTGAGCGTTTGGGTGTTGGCCGGGTCGCGGGCGACGCAGTCCTCGCAGTAGAGCTCGGGGATCAGTTCGAACCGGTCGTTATTGAACAGTTCGTAATAAACGCGACGAACGACTTCCTTGTTGGCTTCCGACATAGGTCACCTCTTCTATAAGTTCTCAGCGAATTCGCGAGATGATCATGACTATTTCCGATGATATACGCCTAATACTGCGAACGCCACGAAAAACCCGCCGGCAGAAGCCGACGGGTCTCAGATAGGTCCGGGCTCCTTTCCGGTGCCGGTGTCAGCGACGGCGCTCGAACCGCCGTGTTGACGGCCGCTGGAAGGACCTGCCTCCGCCACCGCCGGACGATTCACGTCTTTGCTGCAGCCGCTGTCCGCCGAGCTGCCGCCCGCGGAAATCGCGTTCCAGGTTCTCGCGAATGGTCGGATTGGCGACCCGGCGGTTGCCGGTCGACGATCGTCTCTCGATCTTCTTGTCGCCTTCCTGCCCGAGGTTGCGCCAGTTGTTGTTTTCGTGGCGCTGCCATTTCCCATCCTGGTTGCGGTAGACGTGACCGTCATGATTGGCGAACAGATTTTTCTGGCCCGCACCGCCGGTCAGGTTTTTGGCACCGCTTCGCCATTGGCCGGTGGTGCCCGTGCGGTTGTTGTCCCGCAGCCAGGTGTTGTTTCGGGTTACGCCCTTGCCGTCCCATGATTTGTACACATTGCCGTCGATGATGGCTGCCCGGTAGGTGTTGCCGCCAGGCCCGCGAACGGAGATGAAGGCACCGCTGTTGTACGGCCCCCAGGCTGCGCCACCGCGCACATAGGCACCCGTATTGGCGTTGTAAATGCCGCCGGCCGCAATGCCGCCATAGGGTCCGTAGGCCCGGCCCCAGTGGTAATTGAACGTGCCGCGACCGGGCAGGTAGTACGTACCCGAGCCGTAAGTGACGCGCCACGGACGGTAGATCGGCGGATAACCGGGCCGGTAATACCAGTAGGGCGGATAGTACCAGCCCGTCCCGTAAACGAAGGTGCCCCAGGCCAGGAAACCCCACAGATAGCCGGCGGTATAGCCGACCACCACATAATCCGGCGTCGTGTCGTAAACCCGCACATAGGTAGCATTGTAGACCGGCGACGACGGCGGAATCGAATAAATGTCGGCCGGAACACTGTCGGCGACCACGAATGGCCCGGTCGGCGTGTCTCCGACGAACCAGACGCCGTTGTAGAGCACGAAATATTTGCCGTTCACCAGGATGACGGTGAACTCCGTGTTGACGGCATATTCGAGATCGGTGCCGACGATGCGCTCGAATTTGGGGTCGCCATAGTAGGTCACGTCCACGGTGACCGCCTTGCGGTCCACCCGAGCCGTGGTCGGGACCGCCGCGCGCACCCTGGCTTCCTCGCTTTCGGATGTGCCCGGCACGGAAGCCCTGACCAGCGAGTAAGGCTGGCCGTCCGGAATCAGCCGGAAATCGTCCGGCAGGCTGTCGGATGCGAACGCCCATGGTCCCTGGAGGTCGGTCGCCTTGAACCAGCGGCCGAAGGTGAGGAAGTACCAGGTCTTGTTGGCGTCATCCAAAAACAGGTCCGTATTGGCGTTCGAGACCCATTGCAGCTGGGTTCCCGGTACTGCTTCGAGTTTCGGCGCGCCGTCGATGACGATGAGTTCGGCCGGCTTGTCGCTGTAGACCACCGCCGGCGTGTCGCCCTCCTTGAAGGGTTGCGGCGGCATGGCCTCGTTGGCTTCCTTCCAGTTGTCGTCTTTCGGCAGTTTCGAAAAGGTGGCCGGAAGCGTGTCGGCCGCGGACCATGGCCCCTTGATGTCCGTCGCCGAGAGCCAGGACTTGTCATCCCGCAAATAGTAGGTTTGCGGGTCGCCCGTGACCAGCAGGTCCCAGTTCGTGTTGACTACGAACTCCACACCGTCGGTTCCTTTCACCGGCGCCGTCGTCGGCTTGCCGTTGGTCTGCAGCAGGATTGCCGGCTTTTCCGAAACGAAGATCGGCGGCGAATCCGTGGAAAGGCCCTTGGTGTCCTGCAACCGCTCATAGTCGGAAAGGCTGGCGGTCACCCGCGTCAGCGAAACGGTCAGGGGCGCCGTCGGCAGGAGAGCGCCGACCTTGAGCGCCGCGTCAGACAGTTCGTCGCGCGACAGGGTCGAGAAATTGACGTTGGTCACCGAAATGTCGGTCAGAACGACCTCGTCGGATTCGCGGTCGGCGGAGGTGTTGGCCGTCACCTCGATGACGCCGTAGGCCGAATCGTCGCTGCCTTTCGGCTTGTATTCGGCCGCGATCAGCGCGGTCATGGATTTGAAATCTTTCCATTCCGTGACCTGCGGCTGATACAGGGTCATCGTTGCCCCGTCGCCGGTTTCGAAGCTGCGCGGCCACGCGTCGCCGCCCGCTCCATCCTGTTCCGCGGACTGCGTTCCGCCCGTTGCCTGCGCAAATCCCTTGAGGGGAAGGCCCGCTGACAGCGCGGTCGCCATGAGTCCCTTCAGGAAGGTATGTCGGGTGATGGTCACCATGGAGCCACTCCTTGCTGATACTGTGTTCGCGCAAAGTATTGTGCACGATATTCAGTTCCGTAGTGCTGCATCATTATGATGATATTGGCGGCAAGAGGGCAACGGCTCCAGATCGGCGCAACGAATTGCCCGGCGCCGGGTTGCGGCCGGCATCGGTTGCGAAACCGCGGCAAAGACGGTAGTGCCCGACGCACACATCAGACAACAAGGGCCGGACCATACGCGTTTGTTTTTTTGGGCTCCTTTTGGCCATGTTTTGCGGGACGGCGGCTTCCGCGAATGACGGCGTACCGTCCATCAGCAACGCCATTTCCGGCTACATCGTGCCCAATGTCGAACGGTTCGCCGAAAACAGCCTCATCCTGGTGCAAGACATCGACCGGCTGTGCTGGACGGCCACACCGGACGCATTGGCGGATGCGCGTAGCGGCTTCCGGTTCGCCGTCCAGGGTCTCGGGCGGATCGATTTCCTGCGCATCGGCCCTCTCGAGGCCGACAACCGACGTGACAGGCTCCTGTTCTGGCCCGACCGCCGCTCGATCGCTCTCAAACAGGTGCAGCGCGCACTGGGCGCCAAGGACAGCACGGTCCTCGACCCCCAGGCATTGCAGAGCAAGAGCGTCGCGCTGCAGGGTTTTGGCGCCCTCGAGTTCCTGCTTTTCGGCAGCGGGTCGGACGAAGTGGTGGGCGAGGCGCGCGGTTTCCGTTGCCTGTTCGCGCTGGCGGTGGCGCGCAACATCGCTTCCGTGTCGGAGATCGTGTCGGAGGAATGGCAGGATCCCGAGGGTTTCGCGAAGGTCTGGGCGGAGCCCGAACCGGACAACAATCATTTCCGCAACGACAAGGAGGCGATCGCCGCGCTTGTCGGCCTGATCTCGAACGGTCTGGAGATCATTCGCGATCAGCAACTGAAGCCGATTGCACCATTCGGCATCGAGAAGAAACCCTACAAGCGGGCCCTGTTCTGGCGCAGCAACCTGACCCGCGACGTGATCGCCGCCGAGCTGGCGGGGATGCGCGACCTGATCCAGATTTCCGGATTGCTGCACCGGCTCCCTGCCGATCGGCAATGGATCGCCGGCTCGGTTGAATTCGAGTTCGAAAACGCCTTCAAGGCACTGTCCGAACTGCAGGGACCGATCGAGACCATCGTCACGGCGCCCGGCATCTCGTCGAACCTCAGCTATCTCGTCGTGGTCACCCGCTCGCTACAGAACCTTATCGGCGAACAGGCGGCCGAGGCGCTCGGCCTGCCGACGACCTTTTCGCCGCTCGACGGAGACTGACGGTGCGCCGGCTGACGATCGACCGACGGAGTTTCCTCAGGGCAGGGGGCAGCGCCTTTCTTGCAAGCCTGCTGCCGTGCTCCGCGCACGCCTTGCAACGAACCGACGTTCTACTGGCGTCGGCCTATCTGACGGACAACGGAACCTATGGTGCCGCAATCTTGTCCGAAGACGGTACCGTCGTCGCCCGGGTGCCGCTTCCCGATCGGGGACACGACGTCGTTTTTCAACCCGGTTCCGCAAAACGTGCCGTGGTGTTTGCCCGCCGACCGGGGAATTTCGCCTGCGCTTTCGCCATCGACCGGGCAGTCGAACCGCAGTTTTTCTCGTCGCCTGAGAATCGGCACTTCTACGGCCACGGCACTTTCTCGGCCGACGGCAGACTGCTCTACGCCACGGAGAACGACTTCGACAATGCCCGCGGCCTGATCGGGGTTTACGATGCCTCCGGCGGCTTCCGCAGGATTGGCGAATTTGAGACGGCCGGGATCGGCCCGCACGACGTCCGCCTGATGCTTGACGGCCGCACGCTGGCCGTCGCCAACGGTGGCATCGAAACCCACCCCGATTACGGCCGGGCCAAACTGAACATCCCGACAATGGAACCGTCGTTGGTTTTCATCGATGCCGAAGACGGAGCTCTGGTGGGGCGGGTCACCCTCCCGCGCACATTGTCCAAGCTTTCGCTCCGGCATATGGACGGAGACGATCGCGGCCGATTGTGGATCGCCGGACAATTCGAGGGCGACCCGGCGCAGATTGCACCGCTCGTCCATGTCTGGAACGAGGAAACCGGGCTGCGCGCCCTGCCGCTGTCGAATGAAGCGACGGCCAGGCTGAAACGGTATGTCGGATCAGTCGCCTACAATCCCGGATCCGGTCGGATCGCGGTTTCCTCGCCACGCGGCGGGGTGGTGGTTCATTGGCCGATCATGGACCCGACGCATGTCACCGTAATCGAGCAGCGCAAAGTGTGCGGGCTCGCTTCGCTCGGGCGCAGCTTTGCGACCACGTCGATCGACGGATCGATGCAAATACGCGGCGCTCCGGCGCCGATTACGGAGCTGTTGTGGGACAACCATCTAGCCGTGGCGGATATTGCCGATTGACGCATCATACAGGACGTCACTCAGAGCTTCCGATCTGCGCGCCAACTTCGTTGGCGGACACCGCCGCAAGGGGCATGAGCGGTAGAAACTGATTTTCGCACTGACTTTCGATAATGCGGCTCCGATCAGCGGGGCGACGGATTGCTTGCCTTAGCGGTCATGCAGTCGGTACAAGACGAGCGAACCGACCGACTTGCGAGTATCGATCCCGACCATGGCCCTGTTTGACTTCGACCACCCGTTCTTCGACCCGCTTTGGCGCAGGATCGCGGTGGTCGTCGTCTGCGTCGGATGGGGTCTGTTCGAGTTCGCCTCAGGCGCCATCACCTGGGGCATGATTTTCACCGCCATCGGAGGTGTCGCGGCCTATCATCTGCTGATCGCCCGTCGCAAGGAGTAGGGCAGGCCGAAGTGAGGTCCTCGCTTCGAACACTGGCGTTTGCCGACAGGCCATGCAAAGCTGCCGGAGACGGCAGATCAGGTGGCGGTCGAAAACGGTGCTATTTCGCGCAAAACCCAAAACGGCGCTCAAGGGCGAGCGGACGAAAATCCTCTCGAGCTTTTCCAACAGTCTGGACATGACCTACCGATTTCGAGTGGAGCCCCGAACGCCGGGTGAACGGATTTCCGGAACGGTCGAAATCAGAGGGTCCAACTGGCTGTTTCCAAAGTCTCCGCTCACGCAACCCCTGCAGCAGAACTGCGAGGTGCATAAGGGCGTGTGGGATACGCTCTACTCAGTCTATGTCGAGCCGAATGTCGACGTGACGGTCACGCGGACCGGCACCAGCATCGGTCACCAGGCGCGATTGCTCGTTCTGATCTCGCTGGTCATTGCGGCCGCCCTGATCGTGATGATTTTCGTACTCATGATCTAACGCTGGCCCTTGTTGGCGCCCAAAGACCTGGCGCGCACAAGACCCGCCCGCGATTGGGATAATTGTCGTCGAGGGGCGGCAGATTGCGGAATACCAACGCCCGACTCAACCGTCCCTCCCTAGGATCCGCTTCACAGAGTCGGTCACACCGTTCCGATGTGACCCTTCTGAAAGGAGCATCCGTCATGTGGAAACAGCTGCATTCGTTCTTCTCCGACGGCAGGCGCATTCCGGGGCGTTTGGCTCCCAACACGCAAGATCATGCCGGATGGCCATCGATTTTCTATCGTGTTGCTGCGATGTTGCGATGCCGTTGCACCCTGGCGAAAAGCGCATCGTCCGTTTTCGTTCTCGGAACCTTGTTGAGCGTCGCGACTGCCCAGGTCGCATCTGCCGAGGCCGAGTTGTTCGCTTTCGACACGTCAAAAATGAGTGGCTTCGATGTCCTGACGTCGTCAGATGGCGTTGTGAGCGACCCAAAGACCGTTGTCGTCAAATACAGCGGCCCGATCATTGCGGCGATGGCGGTGGATCTCCGTGTTATCTGGCGGGAGATCGACAGGCAAAATCGCTTCGACAAGGTGGTCCTGAGACTCAACAGTCCCGGCGGCATCGACACGGAAGGCATGGAGGTTATCGCAATCCTTGCCGAGATGCGCCGGACGGTCTCTCTCGTCACGGTCGTCGCCGAGCGCGATCTCTGTGCTTCCATGTGCGTCGCAATCTTCATCCAGGGCGACAGCCGCTACGCCAGTCCGGCGAGTTCCTGGATGTTCCACGGTGCATCGACTAGGAGGGGCGGTGTCCCCAATCCGGTGATGACGCGCAATCATTTCAACCTGTTCAGAGATCGAGGCATCGACGGACGGTTCATCGATTTTCTGTTCGCGCGCAACTACGTCACACTGCCGGGCGCCTACTGGATGTCGGGCAGCGAGCTGGCAGCCGAATCGAACATCATCACCAGGCTCCTTCCCAATTGGATCCCCGCGCGCCCACAACCTCCATCATCCGGTGGAATTCTCAGAAAGATCTAGAAATTCGGCGCCGCCTCAAGTGCCGTCAGCAATGGGTTTGTCGCCTGCTTGCAGCTTCGGGTGAATTCAGACGGCGCACCGTTTGCTGCTCAAGCGCCAACGCAAAAGTTCAATTTTTCTCGACTCCAAAACGCTTTCTGTATTCGGTCGGAGAAATTCCGAGGACACGTTGCATGGCGCGTCGCATGCGTTCGTCGTCTTCGAAGCCGGTTCGTTGCGCAATCGTCGCAACGCCAAGTGCGGTGTCTTCAAGCAAGTCGCGCGCTGCCGCAACACGAAACAGTTCGATGGTTTTGGCAGGCGTTCGGCCGGTGATAGTCCGATAGACCCTGGTGAAATTGCGTTCACTCATACCAACTTGCTCAGCCAATCGATCGACGCGCAAATCTCGGTTTAGATTGTCCCCGATCCAGGTGTGAAGAGCATCGAACCGACCGTTGGCATCATGAGTTTGACTGAGAAGCGCGGAACTGAATTGAGACTGGCCGCCCGGGCGGATCATATACACCACCAATGCTTTTGCCACACGAACTGCGACCTTTCTCCCCGAATCTTCTGCCACCATGGAAAGAGCCATATCGATGCCCGCAGTCACTCCTGCCGATGTCCATACTCTTCCATCTTTTATGAACATACGGTCTGGCTCTACCTTCACGTTTGGATGCTGATAGGCCAGATCGTCACATGAATACCAATGAGTTACCGCGCGATGGCCATCGAGCAGACCGCTTGCCGCCAGAATAAACGCGCCTGTGCAAACAGAGCCTATTCGCGCTGCTTGATCGGCCAGAAGGACTGTATTTTCCAACAGTTTCGGATCTTGCGCTGCAGCTTGCGCTCCGAAGCCGCCTGAAATCAAGAGAGTGTGGAGTTTTTTGTCGCGCCACCGCTCCATGGGTTCCGTGTTGAGTTCAACCCCAGTGTCCATCAGCTGAACCCCGCCTTTCGCAGACGCTAGTACGATCTCGTAGTCTTCTCCCCCAAATCGTTTTGCATCGGAGAAAACTTGCATGGGACCAGTGATATCCAGCAGCGTGGCGTTTGGAAAAACGACAATAAGAACAACCGGGCGTGAATTGGCGGAAAATGAGGGCATGTTGTCGGTTTTGCCAAAAATTTAACTGCTAGACTACTCACAAGCAACATGGAGCGTTCGATATCGCCGCACCATTCCTTGCAGCGGAACAGTCCGGCGATTTGTCCTGCGGTGTGAACCATCAGTGCGGACCCAACTGAGGTTGTTTTCGCGCGAGGAGGTTTTCAAGGCCAATTTCATCGTCAGTTCCGGATGGCTGGGCCTCGCATAAGCGCTGGCCAATGCCTCCAGCGAGGCCGATACCATCAGCTTTGAACCGGAACCGTAAAGCGACAACGATGTTGCAGTGCTCGATCCTGTCAGCGTTCTGGTCATCGCAGCCAGCAGGGGTGGACTCACCGTTGATGACACGCAAATCCATTTCGGCGTCGAGCTTTGTCGCCAGGCCGCCGGCCGCAACCGGCCAGCCTCGAAGAGAAGGCCGGCCATGACGGTTAGAACCATGCGTGTTGACGACGTCAAATCAGTTTTCTCCCTTCTTCGGGAGGACGACGCCGAAAGGGCAGTGGCGGAAATGTTGCGTCGGATGGCCCGCTCGGGCGGTGACGATGGTCCCGAACTGAGATGGGCTGAGTTCGAGTCCGGAGGTCGGTTCGTTCGCGGCGGTCTGACGTCTCTTGCCGGACAAGCGAGAGCCACGATGCTGACGCCCACCGACGATCCGGCACTCCTGGCTCTGGTCTCCGCCCTGGACGAAAACGGTCTGGAGGCGGGCCGCATCATAGCTTCGTTGAACCCGGACGAGTTCTATTGGGTGTTGCCGCACAGGACCGTCCCGGCGAAGGATACCCCGCGCGATTTGCTGATCGTCATAGCGGTGACAGAAGCCCTGTTCGATCAGATTCTGCAACACTTCAATGTCGGCCGCCATCTGACCAATGCGGAACGGCGCATTGCCTTTCAACTGTTAGCCGGATTTTCGCTTCGCGATGCTGCGACAAGGGATGGAGTCGGGTTGGAAACGAAAAGAGCGCAAATCAAAAGTCTGTCCGCCAAGATGCAGTGCGGCGGCCAGACGGACCTGGTCCGCCTCATTCTCGGCCAGATGTATCTCCTGTTGACCGCTACCCAGTCGGATGCCTGGTTCACCGGCGATACCGAACGTTTCGTCGCCCGATACCTGAACCAGGACGTACGCCTCAGCGTCCGCCGGCTGTCCGGCGGCCGGCTGATCCGGATCCTGGAGTGCGGTCCTCCCGACGGACGGCCGGTCTATCTCGTTCACGGTATGATGTTTCCGACAATCCTTTTTGGCAGCGGCCCGCATCTGGCGTCGGCTGGCATTCGGCTGATTATCCCGATCCGACGAGGCTACCTCGAAAAACTGGTCCTGGGCAGAACTGAAAACGGTGATCTGATGGAGGAATCCTGGAAGGACCTATATCAGCTTTTGCAGATGGACGGGCGGGGTCCGGTTCCGCTGCTTGCCCAATCCTATGGCGCCGTCATCGGCCTGCGTTTTGCGGCTCGATTTCCGCGCGCGGTTTCGAGCCTCATGGCCTTGTCCACCAACCTTGCCAGGCCGGATCCATCCGATGTTGAATACGCCGGCAAATTCTATGGTAGCCTGCGACGGTTGAGCAGAAACCGCGCCTACGCGCAGATGATCACCCTGCAATTTGCCGATCACTATGCCGATCGTGAAGGATGCCGCACTGTGCTCAGGCGACTGTTTGCGGGATCCTCCGCCGATCGGGAAGTTCTGGATGGTTTTCAGGGAAAGCCTGCAACCTACGACTGGTTCGGCGACCTCCACGCCAGTTCGCTTGCCGGGGTGGCTGAAGATTTTCGGTTCACGATGGACGACTGGGACGACGAGGTCGGTCGGCTGAAATGCGACTTCACCTTTCTGCACGGAACCAGCGATCCGCTGACCAGACCGGGCGAGCTGGACAAATACGTCGACATGAACCCGCGCGGTCGGGTGATGACCATCCGGGGCGGAGGTCATTTCATGGCGAGCTCCCATGCCGATACGGTCTGGCAGGCTGTCGGACAATGGGCGGACCGGACCTGACACTTGGAGACATCCCGATCGCCTTCGCCAGGAGCGACGAGAATATCGCCCGTACCATGATCATCTGTCTGGCTACCTGCGAATGGAAGCCTGTGCCGGCGGATCCTATCGGTCGCGAGACCAAGCATTCTCAGTGGAGGAAACCTTGGGCGAACCGGTGATGTAAGATGCAATCAAACGGTCGATTGCACCGCGGGCAATGCGATTGTGATGCGGGGAAAAACCCAGGGTCGCGACATAACTCCAATGCGCATGCATCATGGAGACAATCAGAAACGACAGCTCCTGATAAGCCGCGTGATCCAGTGTCGGATGCGCAACTGCCAACTCATGGACAATAACCTGACCCAGAGTCTGGTATTTGCCGCACAATCGATCCCTGAGCGGCTCCGAGCCCACGGCATAGGCAAAGAACGCGTCATAGACCTCGAGGTTGTCGGGCATGGGGTGGTCTTCAGCCAGTCCAAAAAGAAAGTCCAGGAAAAACTCGAGACGTTCGACCTCGGCAACCTGCACGATTCCTGCGACCATGGCATCCTGATAGACCTTTTGAAGATGGCCGCATAAATCCAAGATCAGCGTATCAAGATCAGAATAGTAGTATCTGACCAATTGGCGCGACAGTCCGGCTTCGTTTGCAACCGTTTCAAACGAAAACGCCTGGAGCCCCTGGACCCTGAGCACCTTCGTGGCGGCATTCAAGATCTGTGTTTTCTTGTCGTGGGTCGGATCACCCTTGTTTGAATCGAGATTCATCAATCGCCCCAAGCCTGCGTCGCTGGAATCAACAATAGGAGAAATTTGCCTTCCGCAAACACAAATGAGAAGACATTTTTCGATTTGAAAAGTCGCGATCACGTGATTCCAGCCGTAGCCTACTCTAGGGTATTGTTATTGCTAAGTATCTTGAACTAAAGAATTGGCAGTATTTTTCGAATTGAAAACACCCAAAATGATTGATTTATTCTGCTGATTTAAATAACATTTCTGCAAACCGAAGCCTCAATCGTTCAGAACAAAGAAGCTTTCATACAAGCGGCAGAGATCCGATCGGCGCCCGACCGGCCGACATTGTTCGATCGGCCGATGGGCGGACTGTGCTCGCAGCAACCTCCGATCGTGGCGCGACAAATATTTTGCCGTCTTACCCAATTGGGTAAAGACGCCGCTGGAGAGCTGCAAATATACTGGCAGTAGAAAGGGTTAGCGGCAAAGCACAGGCTGTGTCCTCTGCGCGTTCAGCGCCGTTCCGCGTGGGCCGAACGGTTAAGCAGGACAAGATCCGGGACGGGGAACCAGCCAGTGCATCAAACAAAAACTGACCGCCGCGCCGGCCAAGACAATGGCACCGGAACACAAAGTAAGGAGCAGGCATTCGCCACGACTTTCCAATTGAAACCTCTTGCAGGCCGATCGGACTGGCCGGTCGCGGCAAGGGGCAACGCTTCATCGGTTTGTTGAGCCAGTTTAATCATGAGGGGCTGTATTTGAATGGTCGACCCAGTTGCAAAGGACTTTGCCTTTGGCGGAGAAATCCCGATTGGTATCGAGGTCTCCGTTTTTGCCAACGACATCATTTCCGAATTCGGCAGCGACGCCGACACCGATCTGGATGCGACGTCCATCACCTTCAACAATGCCAGCGTTGACGGCGGTCCGGCCGTTCCCCTGAGCGATGTCGGCTTCAGCTACAACCCCGGCGCGGGCGATGCGGGCAGCTTCACCATCAACAATAAGAATGCCCCGGCATTTGCGGGACTGGGCAACGGGGAAACGGTTCAGGTCGTGGTTACCTTCACCGTCAGCGACGGGACCGGCTCTGACCAGGGCAGCCTCATTTACACGGTGACAGGAACACCCGGTACTTACGACGTGGAGCTGAGCTACCTCGGCGAGAACGTCGTAGGGCAGGACGTGCAGGCCGATTCGGAAATCGGCGAAAGCGCTGCAGAGTTCGAGTTCAGCGGCGACAGCACCCTCAACGACATTGCCGATGACCTGGACATCAGCCAGATCGACAGTTTTGATTTCGTGGACGACCTGGACGGCAACAGCCTGACGGGTGCCTTTGCCCTGTCGGACACTGATTCCAGTGCGGCCTCTGCTACGGAAACCACAGTGGCCACTTTTGCCGGAGAAAACGGTGCCCAGGCCTCGGCAACGGGAAGCTCCCTGGCAGCAGCCAGCGCGGACAGCACATCCCTGGCCAATGCCACGGCTTCGGGAACGTCGACAGCCTCGGCTACTTCGACGGACGCTTCCGTGGCCAATGCGACCGCTTCCGCTGATTCAGCTGCCTCCGCGAGTGCTTCAACCTCTGCAAATGCGACGGCAACTGCTACGGATGAATCGACCGCTTCAGCAACTGGCGATGACGATTCAACGGCAACGGCAACGGCAACCGAGCTCTCGGTGGCGACCGCAAATGCCCTTTCCTCCAGCACCTCAACGGCGATGGCGGAAAACAGCAGCTCTGCAACCGCCTATTCGAACGACACATCATCGGCCGTTGCCAGCGCAACACAGACTGGGGACGCTGACGCCGTTGCCATGGATGGTTCGAATGCAAACGCGTCAGCCACCAATGTTTCCGATGCGTTGGCTGTTTCCAACGACGACTCCAGCGCTACCGCCCAGGCGCAAGACCAAAGTTCCGCATCGGCGGCATCCGAACAGGGTTCGACGGCCGGAGCCGTTGCAACGGGTGGTTCTACTGCTACGGCCCTTTCAGCGGACCAATCCGAGGCGACATCGAGCGCAAGCGGTGAATCCGTCTCTCAGGCCCTCGCGCTTGACGGCGCCAATGCAACCGCGACCGCAAACGAAAACTCCGGATCGCGTGCGGAAGCGCAGGCAGCCACCGCAGCGGCAACAGCCAACACCAACGGTTCCGGGGCCAACGCCTTTGCTTTCCGGTCGGGAACGGTAACCGCCGACGCAACCGAGGATGCTCTCAGTTCTGCCATTGCCGCGGACGGTTCTACAGCCGATGCCGACGCACAGTCGACGTCGGCTTCAAGGGCGTTTGCCAGTTCGGGCGACGACAACGGTCTGGCATCTTTGCCGGGTACCATCGGCCCCGGCGTGGCGAGCCAGGCCATAACGGAGACAACAGGTGCCGTCACCATCGTGAAGGCCCTGGCTGCCGACTATGCGCAAGATCTGATCGGAGGCGGCGCTCCAAGCCTGTCCACGATCGTCGACGGCCGCTTGCCTGAAGCTCCGACGGCTGATGCGGGTGCGTCCGGTGTTTCAGAGGCGAAAGCGATGGCGGCCAACGGCTCCATCGCGAAAGCTGCCGCGACCGAAGACTCGACGGCCACCGCAGATGCCTTTTCCTCCAGCCATTCATCGGCGGTCAGCGACGGTGGCAGTGGGGCCACAACATTCGCCGCCGAAAACTCAGATGCCGCTGCGTTGAGCACGAACGTCAGCACCTCGGACGCCGTAGCGCTCAATGCATCGTCTGCAGCGGCATCTGGCGCCAACGGTTCCGATTCCCTCGCTTTTGCAGATCAGGAGTCGCTCTCGGTCTCGACCTCTGACAATTCGAGTTCCGCCTCGGCGTCAGCCGTAGGTAACTCCACCACGGTGGCTGATGGCCTCAATAGCAGTACCAGTGCCGCTTCCGCCACCGACGACTCTGCCGCGTCGGCATCCGCGAGCAATTCAAGCGTCGCCACCGCCGAAGCGAGCAACGACGGCGTGAGCTCGGCAACCGCCGATGATCACTCCACCGCATCGACCGAGACACACAACTCCAGCGAGGGCTTTGTTGACAGTTTTGCCGGCAGCGCCGGCGACTTGGAGACGACGAGCTTCCGTGGCCCAGCCAATACCGCGATCCCCGTTCCCATTATCGTGCAGGCCGTGACGGGAATTGACGTTCAGTCGACAACCATCGCGACGTTGCCGGCCGGAACGGTCCTGTCGGCGGGCACGCCCAACGGCGACGGCTCTTCCTGGAGCTTTGCCGGCCCCCTGCCGCCGGACCTGACGATTACGCCGCCGCCGGGCTTTTCCGGCGAGATCGAGTTCACCATCCAGGCCGACACGTCCGAGGCCACCATCACAAGCACTCAAATCCTGACCGTCGAGAACATCATCCTCGGCACACCCGATCCGGACAATCTCGAAGGCACAGAATTCACTGACGACATCCGGGCGCTCGCCAGCGACGATGTCATCGAAGCGTCTTCGGGCAACGATAAAATCGACGGCGGTCCCGGCACGGACACCGTCAAGTATGCCGGCAATTCCGCGGATTACACGATCACCCGCAACCCCGACGGCACGCTGACGGTCACCGACACCAACACCGGCGACGGCCTCGACGAGGGCACCGACACGCTTGTGTCCGTCGAGCGGATCCGCTTTCTCGGCGATGGCGTGACGGTCTGGTATCCGGCCGTGCGGATGGGCAACGAGGTCCGGGTCAACGAGCACACCGACGGCTTTCAATCCACTCCTCAAACGATACGGCTCGACGACGGCCGGGTATTGTTCACGTTCGCCACGTTGAACAGCACTGACGGAGATGCGAGTTCCAACGGCATTTCAGCGAGGCTGGCGACGGTCAACGCTGACGGCAGCTACACCTTCACGGACGAGTTCCGGGTCAACGAACATACGAACAGTGGCCAGACGGATCCGAAGGTCATACAGCTTGTCGACGGGCGCATCCTGTTCCTGTTTGAAACCTTCGACGCCACCGACGGCGATGGCAGCTTCGGTAGCGTTGCGGTGCGGATGGGAACCGCCAACCCTGACGGCAGCATCACATTCACGAGCGAGCACCGCGTCAACCAGGCGACCGCCAACACGCAGTCCGATCCGGAAATGATCCAGCTTGCCGACGGGCGGGTGCTGTTCACCTTTCGCACCTGGGAAGGCTCTCCCGACTTCTGGGACATCAAGGCCCGTGTCGGAACGATCAACGGCGACGGCACGATCACGTTCTCCAATGAGTTTGTCGTCGGCGAAGATGCTATCGATAACACCTCCGAAGCGATGCCCATTCAACTTGCCGATGGCCGGGTCCTGTTCGTCTTTCAGACGAACGATACCGACATTGGCGACGACAGCGCTTCCAGCATTAACGCCCGTGTCGGCACCATCAACGCCGATGGCTCGGCGACATTTGGAACCGAAATCCGCGTCAATGAGCATATCGATGGAAACCAGTTCGGCCCGAAAGCCGTCGCGTTGGCCGATGGGCGAGTGCTGTTTACCTTCAGGACATGGGACGGCACAAACGGCGATTCCGGCTCGATTGCCGCGCGTATCGGCACGGTCGAAGGCGACGGTTCCATCACCTTCGGCGACGAGTTTCGGGTCAACGAGCATATCGCCAGCAATCAAGACACGTTCGAAGTCACGCAATTGAGCGACGGGAGCGTGCTGTTCGTTTATCGGACAGAAGATACAACCGACGGCGACGCCAGTTGGTACAGTGTTGCCGCCCGGATCGGCAAACTCGAAGCTGACGGCTCCATGCGTCTCTCCGAAGAGTTTCGCATCAACCAGCAGATCGCCGGAAAGCAGTCGGATCCGCAGGTCACGGAACTCGCGGACGGGCGCGTCCTCCTTACCTTTACGACCGACGACAACAGCAATGGTGACACCAGCGGAGGAGGTATAGCCTCCCGGATTCTCGATTTCGGAGGCGGCGGAACCGACCAGGACGAAACCCTGGTGGGGCTCGAGCCCGGCGTAGCGTTGATGGGCTATGGCGGCATCGACACGCTGTTCGGCAGCAATGGCGACGACGTGCTCGATGGCGGCCCCGGTGCGGACAACCTGTTCGGCAACCTTGGTTCCGACCGCTTCGTCCTCGGCGATACCAGCACGATCGATACGATCGGCGATTTCAACGCCGTCGACGATTTCATCGATGTGAGTCGCCTGTTCGATGGCATGACTCTGACCCAGGCGAACGTATCGACCTACTTGCGGCTCGACCTGGTCGACGGCCGCTGCGTGCTGCAGTTCGATCCCGACGGTCCTGTGGGTAACGGCGCTGGCGCGCCCTTCCAGAACGCCGCCTTCGTCGAGGGCCTGCTACTGGGCGATACCGTACGAATCATCGACGATGCCGAAACAACGCCGGTCATAGTCAATCTGACCTATGACGGCCCGCTGTCCCCGACCGCGCGTGATGACGAGTTCATCGTCGTCGACAACGCACCTTCGCAAATCGACCTGTTCGCGAATGACGAGTTCGGTTTCGATGGCGTCGATCCAGAGACGGGTGTGTCGTTTACAGACCCCACTCAAGGCTCGATAACCTTTGACCCTGTGACAGGCCTGTTCACTTACACGCCGACCGGCGGGTTCAACGGAACCGATACCTTCAACTATACAATTGAGGACGATACCGGCGACCAGTCGACCGCGACCGTCGAGCTCGACGTGCGCGATCAGGCGGATATTCCCTCTCCCGTCGTGCGGCTGGACGATGAGGGGCGCGTCAACGAACATACGTTCAGCGGGCAGTGGAGCCCGCAGGTGACGCGATTGCCCGACGGACGGGTCGTCTTTGCCTTCGAAACATTTGCGGGTGCCGAGGGCGACGCCGACGAGAACAGCATCGGAGGTCGGGTCGGCACGGTGAGTCCGGACGGAACCATCGCCTTCGGCGGCGAGTTCCTGGTCAACCAGCACATCAAGGACTGGCAGTTCTCGCCGCAGATCGTGACGCTGGCCGACGGCCGGGTGCTGGTCGCCTTCCAGACAAGCGATCCGACCGACGGCGACAACAGCGGCACCTTCGCCACTCCCATGAGTGTCGCGGGGCGGATCGGCACGGTCAACGGCGACGGGACGGTAACCTTCGCCGATGAGTTCCGCATCAACCAGCACACCTTGGGCGCACAGTTTGACCCCCAGATCATCCAACTTGCCGACGGACGCGTGCTTTTCACCTTTTCCACCGAAGACCCGGCGGATGGTGCGGATGCCGACCCATCGCCAACCCGCGACAACATTGCTGTGCGGATCGGCACGCTGAACGGCGACGGATCTGTCAGCTTTACCGACGAACATCGCGTCAATCAGCATATCGGCGGTTCGCAGGCCATCCCGCAGGTGACGCAGCTCTCCGACGGACGCGTTCTCTTCATCTTCACTACCGAGGACAGCTCGGTCGGAGACGCGGATGGCAACGGCATCGCGGGACGGGTCGGTACGGTCAACGGTGACGGCACGCTCACGTTCGGCGACGAGTTTCAGGTCAACCAACATTTCTTGCGGTTCCAGACAGAGCCTCAGGTCGTGACCTTGGCCGACGGGCGTGTCCTGTTCGTCTTTCGCACCGACGATCCGACCAACGGGGACGACGACTCCTGAGGTGTGTCCGGTCGGATCGGGACGGTGCAGCCCGACGGATCGATGCAATTCGGCGACGAGTTTCGGGTCAACGAGCGCGTGTTCGACG
This sequence comes from Rhizobiaceae bacterium, assembly GCA_963921345.3. Lineage (GTDB taxonomy): Bacteria > Pseudomonadota > Alphaproteobacteria > Rhizobiales > Rhizobiaceae > Hoeflea_A. Next base: position 1,152,816 of record CAWUFE020000007.1, read on the forward strand.
AACAGGCTCACCCCCAGGCGTTTCAGTTGGCTGACGGCCGCCTGTTGTTCCTGTTTCGGACAGACAGCACACCGGATAGTGACCTCACCGGCACCAAAATCGTCGCACGGATCGGGACCGCTCGCAAGGATGGGTCTGTCGAACTCGGCGACGAATTCGTAATCAACCAGCACACGGCGGGCTCGCAGATCGAGCCGCAGGTCGCACAGCTGCCGGATGGACGGCTGGTGTTCACCTTCAACACCACCGCCAATGCCGATGGCGACGACCGGGCCATTGCCTATCGCGTAGTCGATCTCGACGGCCAGGGGACGGAGCGCTCCGAGACCTTGGTCGCCACCCATCCCGGCGGCAAGCTGGCCGGCCTCGGCGGCGACGACACGCTGATCGGCAGTTCCGGCGACGACTGCTTCCTGTGGAATGTCGGCGACGGACGCGATGTCATCGATGGCGGCGCAGAAACCGATGCGGACATCATGGAGATCCGTGGCGACGGTTCGGCCGAGACCTTCGACATATATTCCAATGCCGAGGCCGTCGCCCAGATCGGCTACGCCGGTGATGCGGAGATCGTTGTCGCCCGCAACGGCGATATCATCGCCGAGCTGACCGAGATCGAGGACATCGTCATCGACGGCCAGGGCGGCGGCGATACCTTCAACACCCATGGCTCCTTCGATGGCACCAATCTCGCAACCTCCACCATCACCCATATCGGCTCGGCCGGCGACGACACTGTCGACCTGTCGGCGCTCGCCTCCGTGCATCGCGTGGTATTCCACGCCGGCGGCGGCGACGACGCAATCACCGGCGACCGCGACCAGGACCTGATCGACATCACCGGTCGGACGATCGTGGGCGTCGAGCCGGTCGGAGGCGGCCGGTTCCGCGTAACCTTCGACAACGGCTCGATGCTCACCTATGACGGTAATGCCGGGTTTGCCGAGAACGCCGGAACCGACGACGAGACGTCGGTCACCATCGCGCCGACCGCCGAGGACGACGCGGCAGCGACCGACGAGGATACCGCCGTGCAGGTGGCCGCCGGGCTGGGGCTGCTCGCCAACGATTCCGACTTCGACGGCGGCGTGCTGTCCATTGTCGCCATCGACGGCAGCCCGTTTGTGTTCGGTTCGCCCGTCACCATTGCTTCCGGCGCCCTGGTAACGGTCAACGCCGACGGCTCCTATACCTACGATCCCAACGGCGCCTTCGAGGCACTGAATGAGGGTGAGACCGACACCGACAGTTTCACCTACACGATCGACGACGGCCAGGGCGGCCAGGCGACCGCCACGGTGACCGTCGATATCGACGGCCGCGCCGACGGTCCGATCCTGGGCACGCCGGACGAGGACGAGCTCGACGGCACGCCCGGCAACGACGACATCCGGGCGCTGGCCAGCGACGACACGATCAACGGCAGCGCAGGCTCCGACCTGATCGACGGCGGGCCGGGTCACGACACCGTCGTTTATGACGGCGAGCGGGCCGACTACACGCAGACCCTCAACGGCGACGGCACCATCACCGTCGACAAGCCCGGCGGCGGCACCGACACACTCACCGCCATCGAGCGCATCGACTTCACCGACGGCGACTATGTCTACGACCTGACGAGCGCCAACACGCCCTTCGGCTACCGCATCTATCAGGCCTCCTTCGGCCGCACGCCCGACGAGGGCGGGGTGCGCTTCTGGATCGGCAATCTGGACTTCTTCGACGGCGAGGGCTGGAGCGAACAGCAGAAACAGCAGTTCCTGGCCGGCGAGTTCATCCAGTCGGACGAGTTCCGCGATCTCTACGGCGCCAATCCGAGCAATTTCGAATACATCGACGCCATGTATCTGAACGTGCTCAACCGGCTGCCGGACCAGGGCGGCTACGACTTCTGGGTCGGCGGCATGGAACAGGGCCTGTCGCGCGAGGATATCCTCATCGCCTTCACCAACAGCGACGAGAACGTCGACAACAACATCGTCAATCTCGACGACGGGGTCTGGGTGGTGTGACGGCCAATCGAGGCGCGAAACGCCCCGGCGCTATCTGACTGATTTCGCCGGCTCAGTTTCCGACGTCAGGTGAGGGTAGGCGGATTCCATCAAGTCCGTGCCCATGAGCTTGTCCCAGAAGCGGAAGTAAAGGCCGAAATTCACCTTGTAGTTCGTGTGATGCAGATTGTGATGGGTCGCGGTGATGATGTGCTTCCCCAGAAAGCCGCGTATCCAGGACGTTGGGAAGATCTCCCAGCCGGTATGATTGAGCACGCTGGCAATCGTCATCAGGATGAGGATGAACAGCGCCGCGCCGGCGTGCAGCGGAATGACGAAGACAAGCGCCGGCAGAAACGCCGCGGTCATGATCGATTCCCACGGATGGAACGAAAATGCCGCCCAGGGCGTCGGATCGCGCGACATGTGGTGGGTCTTGTGCATCGGCCCGAACAGCTTCGGATGATGCATCAGCCGGTGCGTCCAGTAGAAGAACGTGTCGTGCAGGAACAGGTAGAGAAGGACGCTGACCGGAACGTACCAATAGCCGTAGGCGGACAGATCCGAATAGAGCGCCGTGCCGCCGGCTTTCCAGGCTTCTATCACGACGGCGCCCGGAAAGGCATAGATCAGCGACGATACCATCGACCAGGAGATCTCGTGCAGGATGACTTTTCGGTCCGGCGAGCCCTTGGCCAAACGCAGTGCCGCCACATGTTCCGGATCTCGGCCCCAAAGCAGCCAGTAAAACAGCCCGGCGATCGCGAAATAACGGATCGCGATAATGACGAACAGGGCAACGAAACTGACAAGGAAGCTCGTGGTGGAGGTCATTCGTCTATTGATCCCGTAGGCGTCCCGAGGTCAAGGGCATTCCCTCGGTCTATGACCTGGTTGCCTTGGCCTCGCATCGTCAAACGGGCGATCTCGATCGCTTTGTCCCATCCGATTTCGTCTCACTGGTCAGCAAACATCGGATGGGAGCTTTCGTGCAGGAGAAGTTTCGGGCATTGTCCTGCCGATCCCCACTGCACGTCGTATGCGAGATTAGCGCATAGGAAAATGAAGGTAGGCCCTTAAGAATCTCGCCGCAATCCGCGCAGCGGAATTCGAACGTTTTCGCCATTTTGGTTCCCGCGGCTCCGTTCATTAGTCGCCGCCGCATCCGCTGCCGCTGCAGCCGTCTCCGCTCCCGGACCCGCCATTGCCGGAGTCCCCGCCGGCTTCGCATCCGAACCCGGCAAGGCTGCCGTCGACGCCGGCATCGGCAAAGTGGGCGGCGCAATGGATTGCGGCAACGGCACCGCCGACGCGCAACGCATCGCAATTGGGATAATAGTGGAACCCGTTGCGAATATTGAGTTTCTTGTCGATCTCGAACAGCAATGGCAGACCTCTCGGAGAAACGGGATCGATCCCTTCCAGCGCACAGGCTCTCGTCCACACGCGCCGCAACCCCTCATTGTCGGATCTTTGTTTCGGGTCGAGCACGACGGACGGCGTGTGGTGAAGGAAGCGGCCAAAGGCCTTTTTGCAGAAGCCTTGATAGGCCCGCGTGTAAAGAATGAACTCGTGCCACAGATCGTCGGCTGCCTGCGATGGCATCGAAACCCGCTGGCGTCCGCCGGTCAGATAGGCCGCAAAAAACTGTTTCAAAGCAGTCTCGACCATGACGGTCTGCCGTTCGTCGAGGTGAGGGTGGTGCTTGAGAAATCGATCAGAAAGCCCGCTTGGCCATTTATAGTTTCGAATGTAGGCAAGCCTGATCCGGTTCATCAGTTTGCCGTAAAGCCATTGAACCGCCAGCCAAGCGACCAGAAGCGGGAACAAAACCGCGGCAATGTCTCCGAAACCAAGACTATCCATTGTCTCTCACAATCTCCTTCGATCGATCTCAATAGAGAGCACTATGGCGATTGAAGGGCAGTCGAACTGCGGCGGGTCGCCAGCGTGCATCGCACGCTCGATCTCAACATCATGTCCGGAGGTTGTCAGCTCGCGACGGCACGGCTCAACCGGTCGATGTTGCCCGCCTGAGATAGAGATCCGCGATTGCGAGATTGGGGACCCAGCAAAGCCAGGCCAGCAACGGCGCCGCGGCGTCATAGGTCCAACCGTTGCTCACCAGGAGCGGTAGGTAGATCCGCAGCGTAACCGCCGCGAGCGTCAGAGAAAATGACCGGATCATCCACTGTCGATGAAGGTCGATCCTACGCGCGCGTATGTGGAAGAAGGCGAACCCGGTCGTGGCCAGCCAGAGCGTTGCCAACAAACCAAAACCAACACCGGAAATAATTCCTCCGGGCACCGCCCCTGAGATCATCAACCCAGAAATTCCACCTAACGCAACCGCGCCCAGATAGATACGCCCGGTCCAACGGTGCACAGACAAGCGAACTTTGCGTATTCCCGGGAAGAACTGTACCGCGCCGAGCGCAAGTGCGATGGGTGAAGCGGCCACATGTACAGCCAGCAGCGACTCATATCCCCGGCGATAAGAGCCGATCCCTCCGAAAGCTTCGCCGAAGCCAATCAACAAATACCGGTATGAAACAATCGCCACTGCCGCGCTGAGGAACGCGACAAGCCATGTGAATGCCACTGCGCGAGACATTTGTCCTCTGGATCTCCCGGTTCGGCCAGTCAGGGACAATAGTTCAGATTCAAGCGGCATCCAACCAACCACGGCCGGAGAACTGTTCAGAGAGTCGGGTTCAGCCGAAAGCCCTCGAACAGATGCGGGTCCGGCATCATTGGAAGAAATATATTGTGACCTCTGTGTCCGGAATGGACCCAATGATCGGTGGCGGTGGACGCAGACCTACGCTGACCGGTCTCCGGGTTTAGTAGGACTTTGCAGGGACTAGGCGGGAAGTGGCGGGATCAACCGGTTTCCGGTCTGTGCCGGTCTTATCCGGTCTTATGCGGACAGGTGGACGGATTACCGCCCTGTAGTCCGGATAATCGCTGAAATTGATCGAAGGGGCGATTAACAAGGCTCCCCCGTTTCGCGGCATCAGAATTTCCCCTTGTAGCCAAGCCTGATGGACATGGTGTCACGGCCACTACCGGAACCCTCTCCAGTGTCTGTCTCGCCTTCTGCGTCTTCGAAGGAAAATCCCGCCGTGAAAATACCGCCAATCCAGGGGTCCGGATCCGAACGGAAGTCGAGCGACAGGCCCTCGAAGTCAAATTCTTCAACGCCGGATCCGTTGAACGAAAGCCCCGCATCAATCGTCCCGGGCAGCCAGTAGGGCGCCACGCTGTAGCCCAGCTTCAGGCCATAGGCCTCCCAGTCATCGTCGCCAAGACCGTCAAAGGATATCCCGGCATCCACAACGCCGCCGAACGGCATCGCCGCCGTCAAACCGGAGCGCAACCGCAACCGGTTATCCTTGTTCGTGTTGCCAGCCAGCGCCAATATGCCGTCAATCTCAAAATACTGACTTGATACGTCGTCGGGCATCTTGTGGGTGAACCGCACACCAGCTTCAAGATCACCAGTGCGGACATGCACGTCGGGAATCTCAACACCATGGCCATCGACGCCAGTGCCGGTCCAGGCCTTCGCAGTCTCCTGATACCAACTGAACCCGAGTTGCGGGCGTATGTTCCAACGGCCGTGGTCGAAATCGCCCACAAGCGTTGCGTAGCCCGAAAAACGTTGCGAGTTGAACGTGCCGGAAGCACCGCCATCGGTCATGGCGATGCGGTTTGTCGCCGTGCCGGCACTGATGCCGGCATCGAAATAAATCCCGTCATGCAGCCGCCACGTGACGTAAGGACCGGCCATCCAGCCATCGGCACGGAAAGTCGCGCCAGGCCGCTCACCCTTGCGCTCGCGCACAACCCGGTCATGCTGCACGGCAAGGCCGACAAGCACATTCTTGCCCACAAGCCTGTCCACACCGACATGCGTGACCGCATAGGTCCCCTTTGCCTCACCACGTGTGTAGCGGCCAAGGGTGCTTTCCAGCCACCAATCGTTGCTGCCACAAGCGTTGCCTGCCGCACCATGGCCTTGTCCGCCGTCGGGTGAGCTTTGCGTGCAGGAAAAGCGGAGCTGTATCTTTTCATCGCCTTCCTTCCCTTCCATCGCAAGGCTCAGCGGCGAGGAGAACCGGCCCCTATGGCCCTGGACCTTCGGCGATGCGCCCACGCGTTCGTCCTTCAGGCGTGCTATGCGACGATGACGGTCGGAGCGGTGGCTCATGATCAGCCAAGCACGTTCCTCCATGAAATCGACAATCTCTTTTGTCGTGCGCGTGGCCGCATCCTCGATGGACAGCGTACACTCGATCTCGGCACCGGGCATGATCGAAAGGCTTATGCGTCTTTCGCGCATATTCACGATGTTCCCGGTCTTGTCGGGGTTCATGGCGGGCGAGCAGGACGCGCTCGTTGCCGAAAAGCCCGTCGGTAATTGATAGCTCACCTCATGTGCGCCCACAGGCACCGAAATCACATCGCTCCTGCTGGTTCCACCCGAAACCATGACCGTGACATTCAGCACCCCGGTTGCGGACTGGAACCGGACCTCGCCCGCGTCGGGCGAATTGACGACAAAGGTGACGCTGCCGGTCTTGTCGTCATCCTCGTTGATGACAGAAACGTCGGCGACTGCAATGCCATTGTAGAGGGCGTCAGCCGAGGATGCGGTTGTTTCGATCGTGTAAGGAACGTCACCGTCGGTAACATCATCATCGACGCCGGTCACTGTAACCGTCTGCTGCGTGTCCCAGTTGTCCGCCGTGAAGGTCAGTTGTGCCGTTGAAACCGTGCCTTCCGTGGTGTCCGATGACGTCAGACCGATTGTGACGCTGGAGGTCGGCTGGCTGTCGAGCACGACAGTGAAGGTGTCAGTGCCTCCGGCCTCGGTGGTCACCAGACCCTCCACAGGCGCAACGCTCACGGCGGCGACATCATCATCAATCACCGTCACCGTGACGTCGGCAACGGTGACGATGTCATGGCCGCTGCCTGTAATCGTGTGGCTGATCGTCGCCGTGCGGTCCGGATTGTTGTCGATGTCGTCATTGACCCCGGTCACCGTCACCGTCTGCGGCGTGTTCCAGTTATCCGCCGTGAAGATAATCGCCCCTGACACTGTCGCCGCACTCGTATCGCTGCTCGACGGCGTCACCGTCACATTGCCCGTCGGCTGGCTGGTCAGAACCACCGTGTAGGTGTCCGTGCCGCCATTCTCGGCAACCGTCAGCGCCCGCTCCAAAACCGTCACACCGGCACTGTCGTCATCCTCGTTGGTCACCGATACGTCGGTCGTAATGACGCCGCTATAGCCGGCATCGGTCGACACCGCCGCCGCCGTGATGATCGTGTAGGCCTGGTCGCCGTCGACAATGTCGTCATTGACGCCAGTCACGGTCACCGTTTGTGCCGTTGCCCAGTTATCTGCCGTGAAGACCAGCGACGCAGGCGAAACCGTGCCTTCACCCGTATCGCTGGAACGCAGGGCGATCGTCACGTTAGCTGTCGGCTGGCTGTTCAGCACCACGGTGAAACGCGCCGTGTCGCCGTCCTCCGTGGTGGTCAGACCCGCAACAGGCGTCACAGTCACGCCGCCCGTTACTTCGTCCGACTCGTCATCAGTGTTGGTTACGCTCACGTCGGCCGGATCAACGCCGTTGTAGCCGGTATCGCTTGAGACCGCCGCCGCCGTGACTATCGTATAGACTTGGTTGCCGTCGGCAACATCGTCATTGACGCCGGTCACCGTCACCGGCTGCGGCTTGTCCCAGTTCCCCGCCGTGAAGGTCAGTTGTGCCGTTGACACCGTGCCTTCCGTGGTGTCCGATGACGTCAGCCTGATCGTCACGTCTGCCGTCGGCTGGCTATCCAGAACCACCGTGAAGGTCGCCGTGCCGCCGGCCTCCGTGGTGAGCAAACCTGCAACAGGCGTCACAGTTACGCCGGCTGCTGCCGTAAAAGCCACCTGTGCCGTGTCGCTGATCGCCGTATTGTTCAACCGACCGGTCACCGTCGCCGTGCCGACCTGCGTCGCCGAGGTCAGCGTCGCCGTGTAGCTGCCATCGCCGCCGTCCGAAACCTGGCTGAGCGTGCCCGCCGTCGTCGCCAGCGTCACCGTGCCGCCCGACGCCGTCAGGTTGTTGCCGTTGGCGTCCTTCAGTTGCACCGTGATCGTCGAGGTCGAGGACCCGTCGGCAACGATGCTGGTCGGGTCCGCCGTGATCGTCGCCTCGGCCAGGTCAACCGCGCCGGCGATGAACCGCACATCCGCGTCGTTGGAAATGGCGCTGTTGCCCAGCAGGCCGGTCACCGTCGCCGTGCCGACCTGCGTCGCCGAGGTCAGCGTCGCCGTGTAGCTGCCATCGCCGCCGTCCGAAACCTGGCTGAGCGTGCCCGCCGTCGTCGCCAGCGTCACCGTGCCGCCCGACGCCGTCAGGTTGTTGCCGTTGGCGTCCTTCAGTTGCACCGTGATCGTCGAGGTCGAGGACCCGTCGGCAACGATGCTGGTCGGGTCCGCCGTGATCGTCGCCTCGGCCAGGTCAACCGCGCCGGCGATGAACCGCACATCCGCGTCGTCGGAAATGGCGCTGTTGCCCAGCAGGCCGGTCACCGTCGCCGTGCCGACCTGCGTCGCCGAGGTCAGCGTCGCCGTGTAGCTGCCATCGCCGCCGTCCGAAACCTGGCTGAGCGTGCCCGCCGTCGTCGCCAGCGTCACCGTGCCGCCCGACGCCGTCAGGTTGTTGCCGTTGGCGTCCTTCAGTTGCACCGTGATCGTCGAGGTCGAGGACCCGTCGGCAACGATGCTGGTCGGGTCCGCCGTGATCGTCGCCTCGGCCAGGTCAACCGCGCCGGCGATGAACCGCACATCCGCGTCGTCGGAAATGGCGCTGTTGCCCAGCAGGCCGGTCACCGTCGCCGTGCCGACCTGCGTCGCCGAGGTCAGCGTCGCCGTGTAGCTGCCATCGCCGCCGTCCGAAACCTGGCTGAGCGTGCCCGCCGTCGTCGCCAGCGTCACCGTGCCGCCCGACGCCGTCAGGTTGTTGCCGTTGGCGTCCTTCAGTTGCACCGTGATCGTCGAGGTCGAGGACCCGTCGGCAACGATGCTGGTCGGGTCCGCCGTGATCGTCGCCTCGGCCAGGTCAACCGCGCCGGCGATGAACCGCACATCCGCGTCGTCGGAAATGGCGCTGTTGCCCAGCAGGCCGGTCACCGTCGCCGTGCCGACCTGCGTCGCCGAGGTCAGCGTCGCCGTGTAGCTGCCATCGCCGCCGTCCGAAACCTGGCTGAGCGTGCCCGCCGTCGTCGCCAGCGTCACCGTGCCGCCCGACGCCGTCAGGTTGTTGCCGTTGGCGTCCTTCAGTTGCACCGTGATCGTCGAGGTCGAGGACCCGTCGGCAACGATGCTGGTCGGGTCCGCCGTGATCGTCGCCTCGGCCAGGTCAACCGCGCCGGCGATGAACCGCACATCCGCGTCGTCGGAAATGGCGCTGTTGCCCAGCAGGCCGGTCACCGTCGCCGTGCCGACCTGCGTCGCCGAGGTCAGCGTCGCCGTGTAGCTGCCATCGCCGCCGTCCGAAACCTGGCTGAGCGTGCCCGCCGTCGTCGCCAGCGTCACCGTGCCGCCCGACGCCGTCAGGTTGTTGCCGTTGGCGTCCTTCAGTTGCACCGTGATCGTCGAGGTCGAGGACCCGTCGGCAACGATGCTGGTCGGGTCCGCCGTGATCGTCGCCTCGGCCAGGTCAACCGCGCCGGCGATGAACCGCACATCCGCGTCGTCGGAAATGGCGCTGTTGCCCAGCAGGCCGGTCACCGTCGCCGTGCCGACCTGCGTCGCCGAGGTCAGCGTCGCCGTGTAGCTGCCATCGCCGCCGTCCGAAACCTGGCTGAGCGTGCCCGCCGTCGTCGCCAGCGTCACCGTGCCGCCCGACGCCGTCAGGTTGTTGCCGTTGGCGTCCTTCAGTTGCACCGTGATCGTCGAGGTCGAGGACCCGTCGGCAACGATGCTGGTCGGGTCCGCCGTGATCGTCGCCTCGGCCAGGTCAACCGCGCCGGCGATGAACCGCACATCCGCATCGTCGGAAATGGCGCTGTTGCCCAGCAGGCCGGTCACCGTCGCCGTGCCGACCGTCGTCGCCGAGGTCAGCGTCGCCGTGTAGCTGCCATCGCCGCCGTCCGAAACCTGGCTGAGCGTGCACGCCGTCGTCGCCAGCGTCACCGTGCCGCCCGACGCCGTCAGGTTGTTGCCGTTGGTGTCCTTCAGCTGCACCGTGATCGTCGAGGTCGAGGACCCGTCGGCAACGATGCTGGTCGGGTCCGCCGTGATCGTCGACGTCGCAACGGCTGCATCGTCATCGCTGTTGGTGACCGCGACGCTGCCGGTGGTGGGCGCGGTGACATTGCTGTAGCCGCCGCCGGTCGCCGTGGCGGTGAGCGTGTAGGTCTGCGGCCCGTCGGTGATCTCGTCATTGACGCCGGTCACCGTCACCGTCTTGGCATCGTCCCAGTCATTCGCCGGGAAGGTCAGGATGGTCTCCGACAGGCTGCCCTCGCTGGCGTCCAGGCCGGTGATGGCGACGGTGACGTCGCCGGTGGGTTGCTCGGTCAGCGCAACCGTGAAATCGGCGCTGGTGCCGGTCTCGCTGGTGCTGATCGCCGACGGCGTCACGGTCAGGCCGGGCGTCTCGTCGTCGTTGTTGATCACACTCACGTCGGCGACGGCCGCGCCGTTGTAGTCGTCATCGGTCGAGACCGCCGCCGCCGTGATGATCGTGTAGGCTTGGTCGCCGTCAGCGAGGTCATCGTCGACGCTGGTCACCGACACGGTTTGCGGCGTGTTCCATATGTCTAGCGGGAAGGTCAGTACCGCCGGCGAAACCGTGCCTTCCGTGGTGTCCGATGATGTCAGATTGATCGTCACGGTTGCCGTCGGCTGGCTGTCCAGAACAACCGTGAAGGTCACCGTGCTGCCGTACTCAGCGGTCATCAGATCCGCACCGGCCGTCACAGTTACGCCGGCCGGTCCAAGCACGATTACGTCGAAGGTGGCACTGCCGACATTGCCCGCCGCATCAGTTGCCGTCCACGTTACTGTCGTGGTGCCGACCGGAAAAGTCTGACCCGAAGCATGGGCCGCATTGGCCACCGTCGGCCCGGCGGTCACGCCCACATTATCTGCCGCCGTCGGCATAGGATAGCTGACTGACACCTGATTTTGCCCCGGTGGAGCCCGCACCGTGATGTTTTCGGGCACGGACACCACCGGCGGTTCCCGGTCCTCCACCGTTATCGTGAAGGATCCCGTCCCCAAATTGCCCGCCGCATCCCTCGCCGTCACCGTCATCGTCGTGGTTCCCAGCGGGAAGGCCGAACCCGATGTCAGCCCAGCAGTCGGGGAACTGGTGATCGTCAGATCTTCCAGGCTGAAAACACCGTCCACCGCATCCGTGGCCCAGGCCCTGCCGCTTAAATCCACCACCGCCGTGGCCAGACCCGGGTCCGTCGGCACGGTGACATTGTCGGTATTTATGACCGGGAGCGTGGGATCATAGATCACAGTTGCCTGTGGGTCCGCTAAATTGCCGTTCCCGGCACGATCAGTGACGCTATTCGCCGGCACCACAAGCGTGATCCTGTCGCCGCTCTTCAGGTCCGATGCCGGCGTGATGCGGAAGAAATAAACGCCTCTAGTCGCGGTTTGCCGGGGATTCGTGGCTCTGCCCTTGTCAACATTAAGAAACCACTCGTTCATGGAGACCACAGGCTCCGAGAACGTGACCGTGGCAGCAAACGGTTCCAAGGTGGTGATATGATCCGGAGCGGTGATCGACGGTCTAGGGGGATCAGGATCATAGGTGACTCGAGCCTGCGGAGCCGCTGTGTTTTCATTTCCGCCAAAGTCCCGCACCTTGCCGGCACCCACATCAATCGTGATGACGCTGCCCGAGGCAAGACCCGCCGTCGGTCTGATCCTGGCTACGTACGAGGCACTAGGCACACGCTCTAAGCCAGGACGAACTAGACCTGGCGCAATCCGAGAAACCAGGCCCACAACATGCCCATTGCCGACATCTATGTCATTTTCCTGCAAGCGCCCCCGCACCGCCTCCGAAAAAGTGATTGTCACATCGAACGGGTTCAGGGTGGTGATATACCGCGACGTGGTGATTATTCTGGTTGCCGGCTTCGACCCGTCATAGGGCACCCGCGTTACAACCCTACCTTCATTGGCGTTGCCGGCCAAATCCTGCACCGCGCCAGGTAGAACTATGAGTCTAACTTCACCCCCGTGGTCGGGCGTGATCGTGACCACATAAGATACTTTACCGCTAAAGGATGAAAGCGGCCTTATATTGCTCGCCGAACCGTTGGACGACTTGACATCGTCGAGTTCGAACCCGGTCACAGTCTCCGAAAAAGTGATAATGACATCGAACGGGTCCCGCCCATTGGTGAACCCAAAGCCTCCGGATGGGCCGGTGATTCGGACCTCCGGTCCGGTACCGTCATAAGGCACCGTGACAGTTGGCGATTGGAAGCTGTCATACGTTATAAATCTGTGGGGAAAAGTTGTAGTGATATTAAATCCTGATGCACCTGCCCCTCACGCACGAAGAAACTCACATCGCCCATGCCGTTTGGCGTGATGGTGGTAGTGTAGAGCCTCTTCGAAAAATCCACCAGTTGCGGATTGCTTGCTGAGCCATTCTTGACAATGATATCACATTCGTCGGGTGATCTAGTCACCAATGGTCTGCTGAACGTGATCGTTACATCGAAAGGGTCCCCATTGGTTACGCTGGGCTGGCCGGAGATCTCGACGGTTGCGGATCGGCTTGGCACTACCGTGATCTGCGGCCTGGCCACGACGCAAACTGGCGTGATCTGCGCTCTGGCCCCGGCGCAGGCCAGCGCGATCAGCACCGACGCAAGGATCAAGGTGGTCCACAGGGCGATTATCTGCCCCATGAAGTTCCGATGATTGGCCCCTCTCCATTCCATTCGCGTCACCACCAGAAACGTGTCTGGAAAACTGGTTGCGCTGTTCTGAATGGCCGGTTGATGGCTTGTGTTTGGTTCGCGCCCCGTCGCGACAGAGCTTCAACGGCGCTGGACGGGCCGCCTGTGCCGACCCGACCGGCACGATACCGGAACAGGTCGCGTCCGCGCGTCCGCACCGTGTCGAAAAACCGGGCGAGCGCGCGCATGACATTGCCGCCACCCGGACCAGATCCGCTTGGGCCGGCACCGCCATGTGGCGTGTAATGTCTTGATTTTAAACGCTTATTCCGGGGGGGGGTCAAATAGCAAACGCCGGCCAGGGCCGGAATTGACCATCGCTTGCCGCATGCCGTCGCGCTCGCGGCACCCGTCACAGCACCAAATCCCGTGCACGGCAATTCCGCAGAAATTCCGCCCGCATCCAGCAAACGAACCGCCGCAGTTCTTCCGCACAAGTCCATATCCCGCCACAAAATTTCCACCGCGATGCTGTCGATTGACATTAATGATTTCGACAATCCACTAAACTCATGCGAGTAGTGCTATGGATTTGATGTGCCCTAATGTGCCCTCAACGCACTGGACATTCGCGCCGAACAGAGCGTCACTGTCGCCAAGCCCGGACCGCTGCCGGGCTCCACTCGGTGCAAGGCGAGGGATTGGCCCTTGCCCGACAACACGAGTGGATAAAACCATGACCAACACAACCAACCCGGAACGCAAGACCCCTGAGACCGAACCGGCCGCCCCCAAGACAGCCCCGAAGAAAGCCACCCGCCAGCAGCAGTTGCACAAGTTGCTCTGCCGCAAGTCCGGTGTCACCATCGCGCAGCTTCAGAAAGCCTTCGACTGGCAGCCGCACACGGCGCGCGCCGCAATCTCGACACTGCGCAAGACCGGACAGCACATAGAACGCAGCAAAGCGGGCGCGGGGACCGGTTTCGTCTACCGCATCGCCCGGGAGGGCTGACGCGATGAACGCCGATGCCAAAATCACGCGCAACACCACCCGGCAGGCTATCGCTGCAATAGACACGCTGGGTCGCGCCGCATGTCTGAACCACTGGCGCGACGTGTTCGAACGTCCGCCGCCGAAACACCTCTCGACCAGATTCATGAGGCGGGTACTGATCTGGGAACTGCAGACCCGCATGCAGGGTGGCGTGTCTAAGACGACCGAGCACCGCCTGCAACAGATCGCCGCAGGCAAGGCGCAGCGACCGAAGGCCAGACCGGGAACGCACCTGGTGCGCGAATGGAACGGGCGCACCTACCAGGTCGAGGTGGTCGAGGACGGCTACCGGATGGATGGCCGAACCTGGCGGTCGCTCTCGGCGATTGCCCGCCACATCACCGGGGCGCACTGGTCGGGCCCGCGCTTCTTCGGGGTCCGCTGATGCGACGGGTCCGATGTGCCATATACACCCGCAAGAGCACCGAGGAGGGGCTCGATCAGGAGTTCAACTCCCTCAACGCCCAGCGGGAGGCCTGCGAAGCCTATATCGCAAGCCAGAAACACGAGGGCTGGGAACTTCTCCCCGATGCCTATGACGATGGCGGCCTGTCCGGTGGCCATCTGGAACGACCGGCCCTGCAACGGCTGATGCGGGCCGTGGACGACAAGCGCGTCGATCAGATTGTCGTCTACAAGATCGACCGGTTGACCCGGTCGCTGGCCGATTTCGCCAAGCTGGTCGAGCGGCTGGATGCGGCCGACGCCTCCTTCGTCTCGGTAACGCAGTCTTTCAACACCGCCACCAGCATGGGCCGCCTGACACTCAACGTGCTTTTGTCCTTCGCCCAGTTCGAACGGGAAGTCACGGCCGAACGCATCCGCGACAAGATCGCCGCATCCAAGCGCAAGGGGCTGTGGATGGGCGGCACCGTGCCGCTGGGCTATCAGGCGGACGGCCGGACGCTGAAGATCGACGATGAGGAAGCGGTGACCATTCGCACGCTCTATGATCTCTACCGTGACCACGGCACCCTGCGCGATGTGAAGGAAAAGGCGGAAGCGCTCGGCATCCGGTCCCGCCGCCGGGAACGGGCCGACGGACAGGTGACCGGTGGGGGTGTCATGCTTCA
The DNA here is from genome assembly GCA_963921345.3 of Rhizobiaceae bacterium. Classification (GTDB taxonomy): domain Bacteria; phylum Pseudomonadota; class Alphaproteobacteria; order Rhizobiales; family Rhizobiaceae; genus Hoeflea_A. Next base: position 1,167,878 of record CAWUFE020000007.1, read on the forward strand.
GGGCCACATTCATCATATCCTCAGCAACCCGATCTATGCCGGGCGCATCCGTCACAAGGACCAGATGCATGACGGGCAGCACCCCGCCATCATTGACCCGCACCTGTGGGAGCAGGTGCAGCAGTCGCTGAAACAAGGCGCGGCCAAGGGGCGCGGGTCAAGACAGAAGGCGACGCGGTCGCCGCTTGCGGGCAGGCTGTTCGATGAAACCGGAGACCGGCTGACCCCCAGCCACAGCCGCAAGAACGGCAAGCGCATGCGCTACTACATCTCCCGACGGTTGGTCACCGACCGCAGCCACAAACATCCCGACGCCTGGCGTTTGCCGGCCGAACAGGTGGAAATCCTTCTGGCCGATCTGGTCAAACAGCATCTGGGGCAGCCCGATGCGGCCCCGTCCATGCTGGGGGACATGCCGGCGGCAGGGATCGTGGCAGCAGCCGGGAAGCTGAACAAACCCGGGAACGCGGCGGCATGCCTCGCCCTGATCGAACGGACTGATCTGCGCCCGGGATCGCTGGCGGTGCGCCTGGACCAGAACGCCATTGCCCAAAAGCTGGGCTGCGCACCCGACCAGATCAGCCCGGCAGGCTTGGTGATCGAGGCACCGTTCCGGATGCGGCGGCGGGGCGTGGAACTCAAGCTACACCTTGGACCGCCACCGCCGGAGATCGATCGGGCGCTGGTCAGGAACATCGTCAAGGCCCGCCGCTGGCTGGCCATGGTCATCGCGGGAAAGACCTTCACGGAAGTCGCACAGGCCGAGGGCACTTCGACACAACGCATACGCAAGCTGATCGACCTGGCGCTGCTGGCCCCCGACATCATCGACGCAATCGCCTCGGGCGAACAGCCCGACGGGCTTGGCTCCGATCACCTGATCAGGACCGGCTTCCCGGCGGCCTGGTCAAAACAGCGCGACCTCTTCGCCACGCCATGATGAGGGTCAATTTTGTGCCGATCCAAAAACCCGCATCCCGTATCTTTGCCGCCGGCCGCAAACATGCTACAAGGCAGTAATGGACTGGCACTCAACATCATTCGTGCGCCATGGTTCCCCGGGGGCTAACTCGGCCAGGGCCGTTCCACCCTCTCACTTTTTTGCATTTTCCTCTCATTCCGATCATTTTCCTCTCGAAACCATCTCATTATCATCTCGTTTTTTTGCAGAATCATCTCGTTTTTTTTCGTTTTGTGCGCCGCCCCCACGCCCACGCCGCCATGATGGGCGGCAATTCGACAAACTCGTAGCGCCGGAATCGCAAACAGAGACTCGGGCGACATTACCGGCAAAGCCGCCGAAAAGGACCCGTCTACGGCTTGAGAAAGCCGGTATATGTAATTGAAATAATTGGGCTAATTTGAAGGCTGGGTGCGGGCCGCGAAAGGCCGGGGCTCGCTGGCGGAGGAGGTGGGATTCGAACCCACGAGACGGTTTCCCGCCTGCCGGTTTTCAAGACCGGTGCCTTCAACCACTCGGCCACTCCTCCGGCCGCGCCTTCTTGCGATATGTTTGCGGTATTTGCAAGCGGGGTGCGGGCAAAATCCGGCGCTTCCGGGGGCGGGCGAGGGGGCGCCTACGGGGCATTAACCATAAAGACAGCATTTTATTCAAATTGGCTGGAATCGCTCCAACACTTGCCGTTAATTGACGCTCTCTCAATCCGTTGCGGGCTATATTGCGAAGTTATCGCGGGGATGTTGGGAATTCGGCGCAGTTGTTGTATGTAGGCTCAACGGCGAATGCGCCACGGGGATGGACAAAAGACGACGCATGCTGGACGGGTTGGCCCAGACGGAAGACAGAATGAACGATTGCCCGTCGGGTTCCGCCATGCGGCGTCAGGTCGTGCGGCTGGCAGGTCTGTTGCTGATCGGCGTCGCCGTCAGCGCCTGCGGCAGCACCCCTCACAAGACCGCCGACATCAACACCAAGACCAAATTCACCTCCAAGGAATATGGTGTCAGCGCCAGCAAGCGGGTCACCACATCCAAGAAGGTCAAGAAGGGCGGCGGCTCCTACAAGATCGGCAAGCCCTACAAGATCCGCGGCAAGTGGTACTATCCGAAGGAAGAGCAGGGCTACGACAAGAAGGGGATGGCCTCCTGGTACGGCCCCAATTTCCATGGCCGCAAGACCGCCAATGGCGAGATCTTCGACCAGTATCACCTGTCCGGCGCCCATCCGACATTTCCGCTGCCGAGCTATGCCCGGGTAACCAATCTGACGAACGGTCATTCCGTCATCATTCGAGTGAACGATCGCGGTCCCTATTCCCGAGGGCGCATCATCGACGTGTCGAGCAAGACCGCCGACCTGCTTGACATGAAGCGTCACGGCACCGCGCAGGTTCGCGTTCAGTACCTGGGTCGGGCGCGCATGGACGGCCGCGACATGCCGTATCTGACCGCGTCCTATCAGCGCGACGGCAAACCGCATCGGCTCGAGCAGGAAGACAGCGGCTCGTCCGGAGTCATGCTGGCCTTGGCCACGCCGAAACGGGTCATCGGTTCGGTGTTCGGCGGCGGAACCAAGGTGGCATCCGCGATGCCGGTCGGCTCCATCCCGCGCACGCCCGTCAAGAAGGGTGGGCGCGTGCTGGCCGCACAGGAGCCGCCGGCAATTCGCGACGTTCCCTCGCTGCCGCAGATCGGGCCGGTGCCGCGCGAACGCCCGTCACTGGTTCGGGATCTGGCCGGCAAGCCGGATTCGCGCCCGACCGGGCTGGCCTCCTACGCGCAAATGCGCATCGAACAGCAGACGGCGTCGCCCTTCGACGCGGTGCTGACAACGTCCGGCCGGCTGACCGAGACCATGATCGCGGCGTCCTGGAAGCGCCGCAGCCGCTAGCCCGCCGACGCTCACCATAATCTGCCAATTGAATTGATCGTCCAATCGCCGATTGCTACTCTCGGCTGGGGACTGTTTGTTTCCGGAACGGGAAAACCGATCGATGTTGTACCGAACGCGTATTGTTCTTGCGGCCGTCATCGTGGCCGTCACGGCCGCCATTCCGGCCGGCGCCCTTGCCCAGCTGTTCGAGACCAAGGCGAAGCAGGCCTATCTGATCGAGGCGGAAACCGGCACCGTGCTGTTCGCCAAGGACGAGGACAAGCTGGTGCCGCCGGCTTCGCTCGCCAAGCTGATGACCATGGAGCTGGTGTTCGACGCGCTGAAGACAGGTCGCCTCCAGCCGGACGACGAGTTTCAGGTGTCGGAACATGCCTGGCGCACCGGCGGTGCGGTCTCGGGCACGTCGACCATGTTCGCAGAACTGAACTCGTCCGTTCCGCTGATCGATCTGATCCGCGGCGTCATCGTGCAATCGGGTAACGATGCCTGCATCATCATCGCAGAGGGCATGGCCGGCTCCGAGGAGGTGTTCGCCCAGATGATGACGGAGCGGGCTCGCGAACTGGGCCTTGAGAATTCCGTGTTCGGCAATTCCACCGGTCTGCCGCATCCCGATGCCGGCGTGTCGATGCGCGAACTGGCGATGCTGGCCCGCCACGTCCAGCAGACCTATCCGGACTACTACAAAATCTATTCCGAGACCGATTTCACCTGGAACGGCATCAATCAGCGCAATCGTAATCCACTGCTGCGGGCGAATATAGGCGTCGACGGCCTGAAGACCGGTTTCACCGAGGAATCCGGCTACGCCATCGTCAGCTCGATCGAGCGCAAGGGCCGACGCCTGTTTCTGGCGATGAGCGGTATGGGCAGCATCCGCGAGCGGGCCGAGGAGGCGCGCAAGATGCTCGAATGGGGGTTGCGCTCCTTCGAACGGCGCGAACTGTTCGCCAAGGGCGAGATCATAGGCGAGGCAAGCGTCTATGGCGGAGAGCAGTCCGGTGTGCCGCTGGAGGCGAAGGATGCGGTCGACATTTTCGTGCCGATCACCAATGCGGACCGGCTAAAGGCGCGCATCGTCTACGACTGGCCGCTCAACGCACCGGTACGCGAGGGAGATCGGGTCGCGACACTGAAAGTATGGGTGGGCGATACGCTGAGCCAGCAGACGCCGCTGTTTGCCGCCGCGACGGTCGACAAGGGGCCGCTGCACAAGCGTGCTTTCGATGCACTGCAGGAATTGCTGCTGTTTTGGTTGTAGCATTCACCTTGGCACGAATGCGTGTCTGGACGGCCGGGCGAATACTCCTTAAAACCGATGGCCGGGCTTCACGGGACATGACGGTTTGAAAGGACTGTTTATTACATTCGAGGGCGGCGAGGGTGTCGGCAAGTCAACGCAGATTCAATATCTCGACGCGGCCTTGCGCGCCCATGGCTACGAGACCGTGATGACTCGCGAACCGGGCGGGTCGCCCGGCGCCGAGGCCGTGCGCCACGTGCTCTTGTCCGGTGCCGCTGAAGAGTTCGGCGTCCGCATGGAAGCGATCCTGTTCGCCGCCGCGCGCAGCGATCACGTCGAGGAGGTCATCCGTCCCGCCATCGAAGCCGGAACGATCGTTCTGTGCGACCGTTTCATGGATTCGTCGCGCGTATACCAGGGGGTCACCGGCAACCTTGAACCGCAGTTCCTGCGCGCCCTCGAACGTGTCGCGGTCAACGGCGTCGTGCCCGATCTGACGATCATTCTCGACCTGCCCGCCGAGGCAGGCCTGGCGCGCGCCCGCTCGCGCGGTGGCAATGACGGCGACACACCGGACCGCTACGAAAAAGAGGCGCTGTCGGTGCATGAAAAGCGGCGCGAGGCCTTTCTGGAACTGGCCAAGGCCGAACCGGAGCGGTGCAAGGTGGTCGACGGCAATCAACCGGCAGATGCCATCGCCCAGGCGGTGGAGAAACTGGTGTTCGATCTGCTGAAGCGTTACGGCACCGACGAGAAGACGGGCACCGGAGCCCGCCTGATATGAACGCGCCGGCCGGTACCCTGGACGGGGCCATCCCGCCGGCGGAAAACAGCGAGCTGTTCGGCCATGAAGAGGCGCGCGCCTTTCTGGCGAAAGCCTATCGCACCGGCCACATGCACCATGCGTTGCTGCTAGAAGGACCGCAGGGCATCGGCAAGGCGACGCTGGCCTTCGCCCTGGCCCGCCACATCCTGAGCCACCCCGACCCTGCGACGGCACCGGAGGGCCTCGACGAAACGGCCCCGGATAGCGGGCTGATGCGTCAGATCGCAAGCGGCGCCTCGCACGACCTGCTGCACTTGACGCGCCCCGTCGACGCCAAGACCGGACGCGTGAAAACCGCCATCACGGTCGACGAAGTGCGCAGGGCAGGGCACTTCCTCTCGCAGACATCGGGAACCGGCAACTGGCGCATCGTGGTCGTCGATCCGGCTGACGACATGAACCGATCCGCTGCGAACGCCATTCTCAAGATCCTCGAGGAACCGCCCGCGAGGGCGCTGTTCCTGATGATCTCCCATGCGCCGGGAAAGCTGCTGCCGACCATCCGCTCCCGCTGCATGCCGCTGCGGCTGACGCCGCTGAGCGATGAGGATCTGCGCTGGGGACTGTCTCATCTCGGCCTGGATCAGGGGCAGCCCCCGGAAGTGCTGCAGGCCGTGGTGCGGCTGTCGGAGGGCAGCCTTTCGAATGCGATCCTGCTGCTGCGCTACGGCGGCCTCGAAATCGCCGAGGCAGCCGAACAGATCCTGCAGGACGGACCCGCTACGTCGAAACAGGCCATCCACGCGCTGGCCGACACTCTGGTCGCCAGGGACCGGGAAACCGCCTACGAATTCTTCACCGACTACATGATGGAACGCATCCGCAAGGCTGCCCGCCAGGCGGCCGTCGACGGCGATCTGTCGGCCTCGGAAAGATGGGCCCGGCTTGCCACCGAGCTGGCGGAAAGTCTGACGACCGCACGGGTTTACAATCTGGATCGCAAGCAGGCCGTTCTCAGCCTGTTTTCTTCGTTCTTTCGAATGTCTGCGGCATAGCCAACAAAAAGAAATTGCCGTAAGACGGCGCCACGGACTTCCAATCAGAGACAACAAGAATGAGCGACAAAGAACGCTTCTACATAACCACGGCCATATCCTATCCCAACGGCGCTCCGCATATCGGTCACGCTTACGAGCTGATCGCCACCGACGCGCTTGCCCGCTTTCAGCGGCTGGACGGAAAGGATGTCTATTTCCTGACCGGAACCGACGAGCACGGCCAGAAAATGCTGCAGACGGCGCGCAACGAGGGTCTGCCGGTGCGCGAACTGGCGGATCGCAACGCCGCCGAATTCGAACGCATGGCGACGCGGCTGAACGCGTCGAACGACGACTTCATCCGCACCAGCGAGGAACGCCACCACGAGGCGAGCCGGGCCATCTGGGAACGTATGGTCGCCGCCGGCGACATCTACAAGGACAGTTACGCCGGCTGGTATTCGGTGCGGGACGAAGCCTATTACCAGGAGAACGAAACGGAGCTGCGCGACGACGGCGTGCGCTACGGCCCGCAAGGCAGCCCGGTCGAGTGGGTCGAGGAGGAGAGCTACTTTTTTCGGCTGTCGGCCTATCAGGACAAGCTGCTCGACCACTATCAGCGGCATCCGGAGTTCATCGGTCCGGATACGCGGCGCAACGAAGTGGTTTCCTTCGTCAAATCCGGTCTGAAGGACCTGTCGGTATCGCGCACGACCTTCGACTGGGGCATCAAGGTTCCGGACAACGACAGTCACGTCATGTATGTATGGGTCGATGCCCTCACCAACTACATCACCGGCGTCGGCTTCCCTGATCCGGACAATCCGCTCTGGGTCTACTGGCCGGCCGACGTGCATGTTATCGGCAAGGACATCATCCGCTTCCACTCGGTCTACTGGCCGGCGTTCCTGATGTCTGCCGGCGTGGACCTGCCGAAACGTGTCTTCGCGCACGGCTTCCTGTTCAACCGCGGTGAAAAGATGTCGAAATCGGTCGGCAACGTGGTCGATCCGTTCTCGCTGGTCGATCATTACGGCCTCGACCAGGTGCGCTACTTCCTGCTTCGCGAAGTGCCGTTCGGACAGGACGGCAACTACAGTCACGAGGCGATTGTCGGTCGCATCAATTCGGACCTCGCCAACGATCTCGGCAACCTGGCGCAGCGTTCGCTGTCGATGATCGCCAAGAACTGCGATGGCGCGGTTCCGGCAATGGGTGCGCTGACGGAAGCCGACGAGGCCATCCTTGCCGCCGCGGACGGATTGCTGGACAAGGCCCGCTCGGCAATGGCGGTGCAGGCCATCCACACGACGCTTGCTGCTGTTTTCGCTGTGGTGTCGGAGGCCAACCGGTACTTTGCCGCGCAGGAGCCCTGGGCGCTGAAGAAGACCGATCCGGAGCGCATGGGGACGGTGCTCTACGTTACCGCCGAAATCATCCGTCAGGTGGCGATTCTCTGTCAGCCCTTCATGCCGGAATCGGCCGCACGGCTGCTCGACGGTCTGTCGGTAGCCGACGACGCGCGGCAGTTCAGCCAGCTCGGCGCGGAGAGCCGTTTGCCGTCCGGTGCGGCGATCTCCAAGCCGCAGCCGGTATTTCCGCGTTACGTGGAGCCGGAAGAGGCCGGGCAGGGCGCCTGACATGCTGGTCGACAGTCACTGCCACCTGGATTTCCCGGATTTCGACGAAGATCGGGATGACTTGGTTGCCCGGGCGCGGGCCGCGGGTGTCGGCTGCATGGTAACGATCTGCACCCGGGTCGAGAAATTCGCTGCGATCCGGGCGATTGCCGAGCGGTACGACAACGTCTTTTGTTCCGTCGGGACCCATCCGCATAACGCCGACCAGGAACTGCACATCAGCGCCGACGATCTCGTCCGCATTGCCGACTATCCGGAAGTGGTGGCAATCGGCGAGGCTGGACTCGACTATTATTACGACAACGCGCCGCGAGAGGCGCAGGCAACCGGCCTGCGCCGTCACATCGAGGCCGCCCGAAAAACGCAATTGCCCCTGGTCATTCACGCACGCGATGCCGATGCGGACATGGAAGCGATCCTGCGTGAGGAGGCGAGCAGGGGCTCGTTTCCATTTGTTCTGCATTGCTTTTCTTCGGGGCGTTCCCTGGCGGAGGCGGGGATCGAACTGGGCGGCTATGTGTCTTTCTCCGGTATCCTGACCTTCAAGCGCTCTGAGGAACTCCGGGAGATCGCCCGGTCGCTCCCGCTCGACCGCTTGCTGGTCGAGACCGACGCGCCCTACCTGGCGCCGGTGCCGCATCGCGGTCGCCGCAATGAACCGTCCTATGTCGTCCACGCGGCGGAGGTTCTTGGCGAAACGCTTGGTGTGGACAGTCAGACGGTCTGGCGGGCGACGACGGGGAACTTCCTGCGCCTGTTCTCGAAAGTCCCGGCCGAAATCGGCGACCGCATCGGGAACGATGCATGACACGGGTCCGGCAACGCATCACGCTGCTCGGCTGCGGTTCGTCACCCGGCGTGCCGCGGATCAATGGCGACTGGGGCGCCTGCGATCCGGAGAACCCGAAAAACCGTCGCCGCCGCGCCGCGTTGCTGGTCGAACAGATCGCTGCCGACGGAGGACGGACCACCGTCGTTGTCGACACGGGCCCGGACTTTCGCGACCAGATGATCGCGGCCGGCGTCGAGCGTATCGATGCGGCCGTCTACACGCATCCGCATGCCGACCACATTCACGGCATCGACGACCTGCGCGTCTACGTCATTGCCCAGCGCATGCGCATTCCCATCTATGCGGACGATGCGACGATGGGCCGTCTGCGCGAGGGGTTCAACTATTGTTTCGAGACCCCGGCCGGCAGCGAGTATCCACCGATCATCGTGCCGAATTTCATCGAGGGCCCCGGACATCCGCTTACAATTGAAGGGGCAGGGGGCCCGCTGACCCTCCTGCCCTTCGAACAGATCCATGGCAACATCATCTCGCTTGGCTTCCGCATCGGAAATGTCGCCTATTGCAGCGATGTCAGTGACTTCCCTGAAGAAACGATCGAGCAGCTGCGAGACCTCGAGGTACTGATCATCGACGCCCTGCAGTACAGGACGCATCCGAGCCACCTTTCGCTCGGCGAAGCGCTCGAATGGATCGAGCGGCTGAAACCGGCTCGCGCGGTCCTGACCCACATGCACATTCCACTCGACTACGACACCGTCAATGGCGAGACGCCGGATCATGTCGAACCGGGTTACGACCTGATGACCATCGAACAGGAAACCGAGGTGCCGCAATGAGCGAACGGACACGGCCGTCGAGCATGGATCGCGTGAAGCAGGCCGCCGGCCAACTCGGTCTGGAGATCGACATCCGGCGCATGGATCAGTCGACGCGGACGGCGGGTGAGGCGGCTGCCGCCTGCGGATGCGAAGTGGCGCAGATCGTCAAATCCCTGGTCTTCGAGAATGCACATGGCGGAGCGCTCGTCCTGTGCCTCACATCGGGCGTCAATCAGGTGAATACACAATATTTGTCAGAGGCCTATGGAATTTCTCTAAAGCGCTGTGACACCCGTCGCGTGCGCGATGAAACCGGCTTTGCCATCGGTGGCGTCGCACCGATCGGGCATCTCAATCCAATCATGATTCTGCTGGATGAAACCCTGCTCGGCTTCGATGATGTATGGGCCGCGGCCGGTCGGCCCGACAGCGTCTTCAAGGTCAATACCCGGAAACTGGCCGACGCAATAAATGCCCGAATTATCAATGTGGTAGGCTCGGAATAAGATCCATGTTTGCAGCGGAGCGCTAAGCGCCATGCGGTGGAAATATGTCCTGCCGGTCCTGTTGGTGCCGGTCATCTACCTGGTCATTGCGTTTTCTCTGACTGCGTTTGCGCCGCAGGTCGAGACCGATACCAGCCTCAATTTCGAGCGACTGCTCGGCGAAAGCCCGCAGGCCGCTGAATTGCAACGCTTTACCGCCCGTGACGGCGAGCAGCTGGCTTTCTCGCACTATCCGGCGGAAAGCGACGTAAAGCTCGTTCTACTACATGGTTCGGGCTATCACGGCGCCTATCTGGCGCCGCTGGCGCGACACCTGGCTCAGGACGGCGCCGCCGACGTCTACGTCCTCAATGTCCGCGGCCATGAGGCTTCGGGCTCCACGCGTGGCGACATCGACCATGTCGGGCAGCTCGAAGACGATATCGCCGATTTCATCGCCCATATCCGCAATCGCGACCCGCAGGCGCGCTTTGTCGTTGGCGGTCATTCGTCCGGCGGCGCGCTGGCCATTCGCTTTGCCGCAAGCCCGCATGGAGCCATGGCCGTCAACACACTCGGACTGGCGCCGATCCTCGGACATCGCGCACCGACGGCGCTGGATTCGAGTGGCGGCTGGGCCTTTATATCGCTGCCGCGGATCATCGGGCTGTCGATGCTGAACACTATCGGCATCCATGCGTTGGACGGCCTGCCGACCGTACGGTTCAATCTGCCGCCGGACTACCGAAACGGCACGGAAACGCTGGCTTACTCGTGGCGGCTGATGAACAACTTCAATCTGCACGAGGATTTCCGTGGCGATCTGGCGGCGCTGCCGGATACGGCGCTGGTGCTGGTCGGTCGCCAGGACGAAGCCATGAAGGCTGAGGCATTCCCAAGCCTGTTCAAAGAGTTGGGCAAACCGGTTGAGCTGGTGCATGGAACCGATCATTTCGGTCTGGTGTTGGATCCGGCTGTCTTTGACACGATCGGAACCTGGTTGCGCCAACAATGAGCGAATGCGGGAACACCCGGTTTTCCGGGATTCGCTCATACAGAAAAGTTCCATAATCTATCTTATGCGATCTTTGGACGTTGCCGAATGCGTCTTGCAATCCACTTGTTCGCACTGGCTGCGGTGATGCTTGCGAGGACGAAATGTCGCGACCCTCGCCTCAGCCGCACCGTACGAAGCACGCGGCGCCTGATCTCACGAGGTGGCGATGCCGTGCAGCTTCGCGATCACTGCCAGGCACCGACCGATCTCATCGGGCGCCTCAGGAGCCGTTCAACGCGGCGTGAATGTCTTGGTGGGAAGCAAACACTGCGGCAGCCCCGGCCTCCCGCAGCCGTGCTTCGAGGCTGGGAGACGCATGTCCGCCGCCGACGAAGCCCCATACGGTCATCCCGGCCGCCACACCGGCCCGGACTCCGTTGACGGCGTCTTCGACGACCAGGCAGCTTTCCGGCGCAGCGCCCAATTGGGCCGCGGCATGGAGAAACAGGTCGGGATACGGTTTGCCGCGTTCGACCTGTTCGCCCGAATAGATGTGCGGGTTGAAATGATGGTGAAGTCCGGTCTTGTGCAACTTGTCGTGCAGAAGATGCAGCGCGCTGGAAGATGCCACGGCGCGTCCGCCGTCAAAGCCCCGCAGCACGGCCTCGACTCCAGGCAAACCTTCCAGGTCGCGCATCAGCCGTTCCCGACACTCGGCATACAGCCGGGCTGCGAAATCCGCGGGCAAGGCGCCCTTCCCGTTTGCCAGGCTTTCCGCTTCGATGGCTTTCAGATAATCGGCACTCTTCAGGCCCATGAACCGGTTCTGGTAATCTTCCAGTTCGTAAGCCAGACCGATTTCTGCCAGAAACTTGCGCTCGACGGCCTGGTAGATCCGTTCCGAATCCACCAACACGCCATCGCAATCGAAAATGATTGCCGAAATGCCGTTCAAGGTGTCACATCTCCGTTGCTGGCGCCGTCGATTCCCGGAGCGGGTGTTCTTCGCCCGATCCTGGTGGTGGTTGCGTTTCTACCCCTGATGTCGGCTGTTTTGAAGCCGGCTGTTTCTGGAGCAAGTGATATTCTGCGGAAGAACGGTAATTCAACGCGCGGTCAGTCGCTGAGCAGCATCGTCGTCGTCCTCTTGCTGGGCTTCTGCGCCGGAATGCAGCTCGGCAAGATCGCGCCGGTCGTCGGTTATCTTGAGAGCGCCAAGGGCTACAGCATGACGACGGTCGGCTGGCTGACGGCGCTGATCGGCCTGTTTGTCGCCCTCGCCGCCCTGCCAACGGCCCGGCTCATCGACCGCGCGGGATCGGTCCGTTCCCTCAAAATAGGCGCGATTATCCTTACCGGCGGCGCCGTGATGTTGGCTCTCGTCGATACCCTGTCGCTCCACCTTGCGGCGCGCACGGTCGAAGCGGTCGGTTACGTGCTGCTGGTTATTGCCGCTCCGGCCTATCTGGCCACGCACACAGCTCCCGACCGACGCCCGATGGTTCTTGCCCTTTGGGGCAGCTTTGTGCCGGTCGGCTATGCGCTTGCCAATCTGCAGGAGGAGTTCGTTTCCGCCGCATTCGGCCAGGCGGCATTCCTTGCGAGCGCTGCCATGCCGCTGACGCTGTTTACGATCGCAACCCTGATCCTGGTTCGGGACGGAGCCGGCGCTTCCGGGGACCGCGAGACGGCGGAGTCCACCGGCGCGACGAAATCAGCCGCATTGCGCAATGCCGTGCTGCTTGCGGCCGGGTTTGGCATCTACGTTTTGTTGCAAATGGGCTTTTTCACATTCCTGCCGGCCTTCGCCGACAGTGAAATCAAGGCCGGCGAGCTTTCGCCGGCCGCCATCGCGCTTTTCGTCCCGGCGGGAAATCTGGCGGCTGCCGTGATGTTCGCCTTTCTGCCGGCCCGCCTCGTGCCGGCCGTGGCCGTGGCGGCTTTCGCGCTCTCGGCGGCCTGCGCGATGTTTCTCTTTCGCGTCGCCGATCAGACCGACTTGCCGGTTTACGCGGCGTTTTCCTTTCTGGGCGGGATCCTGGCGTCGAGTGTATTCGGCGCCGTTCCGCAGGCCGCATCCGCTCGGCTGTCCGCTGCCGTCGTGATTGGTCTGATAGCCCAGGCGGGAGGTCTCGGAACCATCGGTGGCCCTCCGCTTGCCGGCTTCCTGCTGGACGAGTTCGGCTGGAGTGCCCTCACCTGGCTGCTCACGGCCCTGTCGATCCTGGGCACCGTTGCGATGTTGCCGCTGTTGCGGACGACGCGGCCCGATCGATCGTGAGGTGGCCGATTCCCTTGTGGAAATCGGTCGCTCGCCATATGTCTCACAGGCCCGTCTTGTCCACATCATCTAGACTGAAATCATGGAACCTTCGAAAGAGATATCGCGACTGATCGAGATCATGGCCGCCTTGCGCGATCCCGAGACCGGCTGTCCCTGGGACGTCCGCCAGGATTTCGAATCCATCAAGCCCTACACGATCGAGGAAGCCTACGAAGTGGCGGACGCCATCGAGCGCGGCGATCTCGACGACCTGAGCGACGAACTCGGCGATCTGCTGCTGCAGGTGGTCTTTCACGCCCGCATGGCGGAAGAGGCCGACGCCTTTTCCTTCGACGACGTGGTGATGGCGATCACCCGCAAGATGATCCGCCGGCATCCGCATGTGTTTGCGACCTCGAACGCCGATACCGCAGAAGGCGTGAAGATCCAGTGGGACGAGATCAAGGCGATTGAAAAGGCCGAACGCGCCGAACGCCGGGCAGCCCATGGGCGGAGCGATCCCAGCGGCGACGGCCTACTCGACGGCGTGCCGCGCGCCCTGCCCGCTCTGTCGGAAGCGATCAAGCTGCAGCAGAAGGCCGCCCGCGTCGGCTTCGACTGGAGCGAGGCCGAGCCGGTTCTCGACAAGATAGAAGAAGAAATCGGCGAGCTTCGCGCCGTTCTCCAGGACGGCGATCAGGCACAGATCCGCGATGAATTCGGCGACCTGCTGTTCGCTCTGGTCAATCTCGGCAGGCACGTCAAGGCCGATCCGGAGATGGCCCTGCGCGGCACCAATACCAAATTCCGCAAGCGCTTTGCCTATGTCGAAGGCGCTTTGGCGGCGGCCGGCGAAAGCACCGAGGGCGCTTCGCTCGACCGCATGGAGGAACTTTGGGTCGAAGCCAAGAAAAGCGACAAGGCGGCTTCGGGAGCCTGATTGCTTACCGCAGCAGCGGATTGAGTGCGTCGCGCAGCCAGTCGCCGAGCAGATTGACCGCCAGCGCCAGCGCCAGCAGTGTCAGCGACGGAAACAGCAGAATCCACCATTCACCGGAAAACAGGAACCCCTGCCCGATGCGGATCAGCGTGCCAAGGGACGGCTGGGTCGGCGGCGCGCCGACGCCGAGATAGGACAGCGTCGCCTCGGCGATGATTGCCAGCGCCAGGCTGATGGTGGCAATCACCAGCACCGGGCCGAGCACGTTGGGCAGGATGTGCCGCACCATGATCGACAGCGGGCTGCGGCCGATCAGCCGGGCGGCCTGGACATATTCCTTGTTCTTTTCAACCAGCGTGGCACCGCGAACGACGCGAGCGAACTGCACCCAGTCGGACAGGCCGATCGCCAGGATCAGCACCCAGATCGCCACCTGGTCGCGCATTTCGACCGGCGTGATTCCCTTGGCGATCCCGAAGATCAGCATGGCGACGAGCAGCGCCGGAAACGTCAGCTGCACATCGGCGATGCGCATGATGGTGGCGCCCACCCAGCCGCCGACATAGCCGGCGATCAACCCGAGCGCCACGCCGAGAACCAGTGCGAACAGCACGGCCATGCAGCCGACGAACAGCGAGATTCGCAGTCCGTAGAGGATGGTGGAAAAGATGTCCCTCCCCTGTCCGTCGGTGCCCAGCCAGAACACGTCGCCGGTAAAGGCGTTCGGTTCCATCGGTTTGGTGAAGCCGTTCATCAGGTTGACCGTCGACAGGTCGTAAGGGTCGTACGGCGCCAGCAGCGGGCTGAACACCGCGCCGAAAACCAGCACGACGACGACGAAGGTCGACACCATTGCAAGCTTGGATCGGCGGAACGACCAGGCGAAATCCGTGTCCCATATCTGCGCCAGACGTTCCATCTCATCCGCGCTCCGGGGCTGCGTCTTCGGAGCCGATGCGTGGGTCGACGGCGAAATAGAGCAGGTCGACGATCAGATTGATGGCGACGAAAACCACTGAAATCAGCATCAGGTAGGCCGCCATCACCGGGATATCGACGAACTGGATGGCATTGACGAAGAGCAGCCCGATCCCCGGCCATTGGAACACGGTTTCCGTGACGATGGCGAAAGCGATGATCGAGCCGAGCTGCAGGCCGGTGATCGTGATGACCGGCACGAGCGTGTTTTTCAGCGCGTGGCGAAAATGGATCGCCCGCTGCGCCAGCCCACGGGCGCGAGCGAAGCGAATATAGTCCTGGCGCAGCACCTCCAGCATTTCGGACCGCACCAGACGCATGATCAGCGTCATCTGGTAAAGACCGAGCGTGATCGCCGGCAGGATCAGTGCCTTGAGGCCGGATGCCGTCAGGAAGCCCGTCGACCAGCCGCCGACCTGAACCACCTCCCCTCGCCCGAAACTGGGCAGCAGGTCGAGCTCCACCGAAAACAGGTAGATCAGCAGGATGCCGATCAAGAAGGTCGGCAGCGACACGCCAATCAGCGAAACGACCATGATGGTGTTTGCCGTGACCCCGTGGCGGCGGATGGCGGTGAAGACGCCGAGCGCCACCCCGATGGTGATCGCCAGCAGGCCGGATACGCCGGCGAGTTCCAGGGTCGCCGGCGCGCGCTCCATGATGATGTCGAACACCGGCCGTCCCTGCCGGTAGCTGATGCCGAAATTGCCCTGGACCGCGCCTTCGAGGAACCGCAGATACTGGACGATAAAGGGTTGATCGAGGCCCAGTTCGCCGCGCAGCCGCTCGATATCGGCCTGCGTGCGCTCCTGCCCCAGCATGTTGTCGATGGGATCGCCGACGAACCGGAACATGGCAAAGGCGACCAGCCCGACGACAAGCAGAACGACGATGGACTGCAGCACCCGGCGCAGTGCGAAGGCAATCATGATCGCACTACCGTCCGGGTGCCGAATTCAGACCTGATGCAAGCCTCAATTCACGTTGATCCAGCGCAGGATCACGAAATTGTCCGGCCGCTGGGTAAGTTCGACATTGTCGCGTGTGCCCCAGACCAGCGGCTGCACGTAAAGCGGCACATAGGCGGTTTCGTCCTGCAGGATCTTGGCGCTTTCGTCGAGCATCGCCTGGCGCTTGCCGTCGTCGATTTCCGACTGGATCATCGGCAGCATCTCGTCGATCTTTGCATTGGAGTAGTCGCCGAAGTTCCAGCTGCCCAGTTTCTTTTCCTTGTTGGGAGTCGAAGCCAGGAAGCGGATCGGATGCTCGGCGTCGAAAGTGCCGGGCGACCAGCCAAGCAGATACATGTCGAAATTGTCGGCCCTCAGTTCCGGCCAGTAGTTGCGCACCGGCATGGCATCGAGCTGCGCATCGATGCCGACCTGCGCCAGCATCGAGACGACGCCCTGGCAGACCGCTTCGTCGTTGAGGTAGCGGTCGTTCGGGCATTTCAGGCCGAAGGAGAAGCCGTCCGGATAGCCTGCCTCGGCGAGCAGCTTCTTGGCGGCTTCCGGGTCGTAGGCTGGCCGGTCGGCATTGGCCGTCGAATAGCCTCGCATGGCCGGGCTGACCAGTTGCGAGGCCGGCTGCGCCGCGCCGCGCATGATCGTCTGCAGGATGGCGTCGACATTGACCGCATGGGCAACGGCCGCCCTCACCTTCGGGTCCTTGAACGGATTCGGCTTGCCGGCGTCATTGCCGTATTTGAGCGCTTCGGCCTGATGCGGGAAGCCCAGCATGATGACCCGCGCCTCGATGCCGTCGATCACCTTCACTCCGTCGCGTTCCTTCAGCCGCGCTGCATCCTGGATGGGCACCGGGTTGATCATGTCGACATCGCCGGATAGCAGAGCAGCGACGGCGGTCGCCGGGTTCTGGATCGGCGTGAATTCGGCACGGGTGATGTTGTGCTCCCTGTTGCCCCACCAGCCATCGAACGGCTCGAGAACCGTCTTCAGGCCGGGCTGCCGCTCGACCAGCTTGAAGGCGCCGGTGCCGTTGGCGTTGAGCGTCGCGTGGTTTTCCTCTTCCTTCGACGGCAGCACGGCGTTGTTGGCTTCCGCCCAGCCCTTGTCGAGGATCATGAAATTGGCGATCGAATCGGGGAAGATCGGATTCGGCGCCTTGGTCATGAAATCGATCGTGTGGTCGTCGACGACTACCACATCGGATATCGGCGCGAACCAGGACGATGTGTCGGCCGCTTCGCTGGAAGCACGTTGATATGAAAACAGCACGTCTTCGGCCGTGAAGTCCGACCCGTCGTGAAACTTGACGCCCTTGCGCAGGTGGAAGCGCCACCCCTTGTCGTCGATCGGCTCCCAGCTCTCGGCCAGCGCGCCTTCAACCGCCATGTCCCTGTTGCGCCGGACCAGGCCCTCATAGACATTGTTGAGGAACCCGAGCACGGGTGCCGAGTTGACAGCGTGCGGATCCATCGTCTGCGGATCGGTGGTCGATGCCCAGCGGAATGTTTCCGCCTGGGCCGCACTGGACAAAAGCGCTGCGGTGACCGCGGCGATACTCACAAGTTTCATCATACTGACGTCTCCCGGCTTTATGATTTGGCCGGATCGTCCCATCGGCATCGGTCGCGGTCAAGTGCAGGAGACTCCCGTGAACGTATAGTCGCCGAGGCTAACGAAAATGTGATGGCCAGGCGGCGGAATGGTCGGACAATCGTCAGTCGAACGCCCTCCCGCAACACGGGAAGATTGCAATCGCGCCGTGTGCCCGTTAAACAACCGTTGCGGCCGGACATTAACGGCTGGGATTGCATGCTGATGACCGATACTCAATCTTCATTTGAAAACAGACATTTAAACAAGAGCGAAATGCGGCAGCTGGAGACGAATCTGTTCCTGCTGGACGACATTCTGAAGGCCTTCCCGAACATCCCCTTGAGCGACCAAAGCAGTGTGGACCAATGGGCGCGCTTTGAGGAATGGGCGCGGCTGGCCCGCAATGCTACCCACCGCGTCTTCGACCAACTCGGGCCGATTCAGTCCCGCAGCGTCGGGACCCGCGACGCATTCCTGAGCGCCATGGACGCATTCGACCGGGCAACCGACATCGTCGAACGCAAGTATCAGCAACTCCCCGGCGATGATTTCGACGCTGCCAGGACGGCGGTAGAAGACTGCGTTCGCCAATCGCGGCGCCTGCTGCAAGGCGAATAGGACTTCGGTCGCGACCATCGAGACACAACCCCGACCGCTTGTCGTGAGCCGATTGGGCGGCGAAGTCAACACTTCGGTAAACACAGCGCCAGAATTGTATTGTGGCCTCCTCGGGGACGACCTAAGGATGAGGTATATTATAGTCACATTTGATCCGTTTGGGATTTGCACCGGATGCCGCAAAAACAGGAAAGGCTTGATCCAAAAAGCCTGAACGAGGACGTCAAACGACACCTGAAAGAGCGCCTCGGTTCCCTGCAGCACATGCTCGAGGCGTTCCCCGAGGCGCCAGCCGAAGACCCTCCGGAGCGCGACCTCCTCGCCAAGACGGAAACCTGGGCACGATCCGCGACCGTCGCCATCTTCAACATTTTCAACCTGCTGGCGCAGGTCCCCTACCGGACCCGGCAGATGGACAAGGCCGTCGACCAGGTGAAGCGCGCCTTCCACGCCGTCTTCGAACTGGTGTTTTCAACCAAGCGCAGCCCGATCGCGGAAGATTTCCAGCGGGCCCGGTCGGCAGTCGAAGATCTGCTGATCACCTGCAGGCGACTGGTTTGAGTTTCCAGCAGAGAGAGATTGGTGCATTGGCCGGCAATCTGTCGTCACAGGCGGTAGATTTGGGAAGCCAACGCCCTCAGTAGTGCCGCGGCGGATCGGGACTGTTGAACCGGTGCAACGGCCAGGGAATCCGGGCGGCGCGAACGATCAACAGATCTTCTTCCGGTGAAACCTTGTCTCGGCGCTCGTAGAGCATGTGCATCCGGATCCATAGCAGCGCCCTGGAGACCCGAAAAGTCCAGACCATGAACCAGGCGAACACCGTCGCTCCGACCGCGAGGAACACGCTTTTCTCCAAGAGTGCCAGAAAGTAGAAGAACGGCAAGATTCTAAGACATGTCAGGGAGATGCACCACATAGCCACGGTGGCAAGGTAGCTGACCAGGTTCTTCAGTATTCGCACGCAACAATCTCCAGACGAAATTCATGTGGGTGAAATATCGGAGATTGCAACTGCTCGCGGTCGCTGTCCTTGATATGAACGGAAAACCGGACGCAGCCTCTCCCGGCTGACTCGATGTCATCTTTGACGCGCCTCGAGTGTCAGAATGCGCGCCTCTTTCAAACGCGCATACAATTCAGGATGTTCCCATTAACGCAAATTGAACCCTTGGTTGCGTAAACCAACACAATCGTGGGGGTATCGCGGCATGGAAAGACACCGGTTTGTATTTTGGGTCGTGTTCGCGTTTGTCTCGCTGGCCGGCTTCTATGTTGCGTATCCATGGGTCTTGCGAGGGCTGGTCGAACTGT
This sequence comes from Rhizobiaceae bacterium, assembly GCA_963921345.3. GTDB lineage: Bacteria > Pseudomonadota > Alphaproteobacteria > Rhizobiales > Rhizobiaceae > Hoeflea_A. The sequence goes on from CAWUFE020000007.1 coordinate 1,187,188, forward strand.
CGAATTGTCGAGGTGTCGGCGGCGCTTGTGGCGCCGTCGCTGTCGTCATCAGCGTTTATGTACGGCCTCCCGTCATCTTTGTCTTTGTCGCGTTTCTGATTTGGGTTTTGGCGAAGCGGATGCGGCGGCTCAAAATCAGCATGGGTTGGACATTCGCAGTTGGTATCTGGCTTCTCGGCTCGTTCCCGTTCCTGGTGGCGTTTGGAAATTTCTGGGGAGCCAACTTCTCGTTGGGGCTGCTCTATCTCAGTCTGCCGATCTCCCTGATGATTCTGCTGGTTTTCATCCTGTTCCTGACCTTCGCCGAAGGCAGCCCCGCCGGCTCAGCGGATCCTGTAGAGAAGCAAGCCTGGCTGATCGCGAAAATATCGGTGGGTTATGTCATGTTGCTATCGGCCGGGTCCTTGTATGTGGGGCTGAGTTCGCTGCCGCCCCTGTCCTTCCTGAGCCATCCGGAGTTGGCCAGGCTGATCGGCAAGTTGGTCCAATTCGCTGCGTTCGGACAGAGGCAGCTTTTTCCGATCCTGCTTTGGCTTAGCCTTGCGATCTTCGCGACAGCACTGTTGGTGATCGTTGTCCGTCAAAGACGCGAGGGCGACGGTGTACCGCCCACCGAGCCACCATCACCGGCCACGCCGACGAAGCCGAACACCCATCGATCTTTCGGGCGGCGAAAGTACACCTGACTGGCAGTTTGGACACGGCAACTTCGGCTTTGCTGGTCGAGCAGGTTGCTGCTCAAAACGAGGCAAGGCCCTAACCGGAGTGTCTTATGTCAACTGGCACGAGCAACGCTCATGCCATCCTTGCACCAGCCTATCATTCCGGCGAAAAATCCGATGCCAACCCCTAGGAAGCCGTTCGCATCACCAAAAGCAACCAGATCTCATCATGTGTCGAAGAACCAAATCTGAAAAGCTGGCAAATAACCTTTTCTCGTATGTTTTGGCGGCATGTGCATTTATTTTTTTGGCGATATTCCGCGATTCAGATCATCTAGGTTATGCAATACTGGCTACTTTTGTGATTTACTTTGTCGCCATGATTCTATTTTGCCGGATCACCAGCCGTGTCTTCAGATGGTTGGGTCGGTAGGATGCGGACGGAGGTCATGATTTGGACTGCTCGAAGCGAGTGTTGTCTCGACGAGCATTCTTGCTTTTCGAGGGCGCCGCAGATGCTGTCACGGTAGATGAGGAAACCGGGCTGCGATTTCTCGGCGCACCAAAGGACTCCGGTGGCGATCAAGGAATTTGCCAACACGACTGAGAGAGGGGTTTTGCATGCTGAAGACCATATTTTCGCTCATCGTGCTCACCGCAGTAACCGCGGAAGCCAGTGCGAGCGTAAAATGCAATGAACATGGTGCTGTCGTTACGCTGGAAGACGGAACCGTCTACTATCTGGGGAACAGTTGCGACGCGGCTCGTAAAGGCGGTGGTGCTGGGAGATGGTGGTTGGCAGCTTCCTTCTTTGCGGTCCAAATAGACGGTCAAGCGATCAGGTTGCCTTTCGAGGTGGATTGTGACCTACCGTTTTGCAGTCCGTAGATTTTCCTTACCGCGGGTTGGCGATAGCCTTTGACAATCTCTTGACACCACCACCCAGTCACCCGACCGGCGTTGCGCGACGTTTGCAACCAGGCTGTCAACCGATGGTATCAAGCCAGAACCAAGCGTATGTTGCTTTCTGCCTCTCTTGCGCCGGGGCCGTGAGCCCGAATGGATCTCGACTACTGAATCGAACCGGGAGCCAAGCGTTCGTCTCGAAGCCCCCGAGTGCCGCCACTTTATTGTAAATCGTCCGCCGGCGTCCCGAATCCGCCGTACAGATTGTGGTCACGCATCCAAGTTCCGTCCCCAGTCGTAACCCGGGATGAGCACTCGACTGACTTCATCGTAGAACGCTTCCAGCGAAGTTATTCGCCTGCCGTCCAACACGTAAATCTTGCTCAAAGCCGCCGCCTTAGATGTCGTGCAAAAAATATGCGATATCTCATTCCCGACCTGGGGAATCTCGATTTGTCGCCTACTTGTCGACAATTTACAGGAAAGCAAATGGTGCGGTCGAGAAGACTCGAACTTCCACGGGTTGCCCCACAGCGACCTCAACGCTGCGCGTCTACCAATTCCGCCACGACCGCACGTGGTAGAAGCCGTTACCGGCGCGCCGCATGTAACAAATCGGCCTGTGTCACACAAGAGCCTGCGGCTTTTTTTTGAGCCACCTTGCCGAGGGTCCGCGACCCTTGCGCGGCGGGCTCTTCTGCGCCACATAAACGCCATCGAAACGGGAACCGGCCTCGCCATGAAACGGGACGAATTCAGCACGGGCTTCTTTGCCGCAGCCGGCTCGCCGCCGGTCGGGTGGCGCATCGAGGACGGCCTGGTGGACTATGAAGATGCGGTGTCCTTCATGGAGCAGCGTGCGGCAACGATCCGTGAAGGAACCGCTGGCGAACTGGTCTGGCTGGTCGAGCATCCGCCGCTCTACACCGCCGGCACCAGCGCTACGGAAACCGACCTGATCGCTCCGGACCGGTTCCCCGTCTACACCACTGGTCGCGGCGGCGAATACACCTATCACGGACCCGGCCAAAGGGTCGCTTATGTGATGCTCGATCTGAAGCGCCGGCGTTGCGACGTTCGCGCCTTCGTTTCTGCGCTGGAGGCATGGATCATCGACACGCTCGCCGGCATGAACGTCCGGGGCGAGCGACGCGAGGATCGCGTCGGCGTCTGGGTCGTGCGGCCCGAGCGCCCTGCCCTCGCCGATGGCAGTCCGGCCGAAGACAAGGTTGCGGCGATCGGCATCCGGCTCCGCCGCTGGGTGAGTTTCCACGGCATCTCGATCAATGTCGAACCGGATCTCGAGCATTTTTCCGGTATCGTGCCGTGCGGCGTGACGGGCCACGGCGTGACCAGTCTCGTTGACCTGGGCCTTCCGGTGACCCTGCACGACACGGATTTGGCCTTACGTCGGAGTTTCGAAACGATCTTCGGTCCGACGCGCAACGCCGACGGCTAGCTGTCGTCCTCGCACGGCCAGTTGGCCGAGGGCCCCAGCCCCTCGGGAAGCACCGTTTTTTCGTCCCCGCAGGCAATGTCGATCTGCGACTGCACGAGGCCCTTTGCCTGGCTGATATCCTGTCCCTCGAAGCGGGTCAGGAACAGAAACGAGCCGGTGAAGTCGTTCTGGCCGGAGAGCTTGGTGGTGCGAAAATCCGCCCGCGCCAGATTGGCGAATTCGAAATTGACGTTTTCAACGATCGCGTTGTCGAAATTGGCGCGTCCGAGTTCGGCCTTGGAAAAATTCGTGTTGGTGAGATTTGTGTTCCTGAAATCGGCACGCTGCATTTCCGATTTCTCGAGATTGGTATCGGACAGGTCGGCTCCGTCGAAATGTGTCCGGTACCCGACCGATTTGGTAAAGTTCGCGCCCGTGATCGTCGAACCGTTCATGTAGGTGCGAAGCAACGTCGCCTTCTCGAGATTGGCTCCATCGAGTTTCGATCCACGCAGATCGGTCGACGTCAGGTCTGCTCCTGACAGGTTGGCGTTGGTCAGTGTCGCCCCTTCCAGGATGAGGTTGCGTTTCCGGCAGTCCGCCCAGTTCACGCCGTCGCTCGGGCTGCTGGAACAGGACGCCTGCGCCGATACTGTCATGCCGGTCCAGCTTGCCAGGACGATCGCCGCGATCCACGGCGCTGACAAAGTGAGGCGGAACTGTTCCATCTGAATCACTCCCATTGGCTCGTTTTCTGCCAGTCTAACCATATTGGTGTCCATTTGATGTAAAAATTGCGTGGGTCAATTCAACCGGTGGTCAGAAGTGTTTGCCGGCCTGAAACGGCCCGATGCGGGTTGAGGCGGCAACGAGATAGGCCGTCGACCAGCCGATCAGAAGAAAACCGCTGATCCCCTCCAATCCGGCGAGCAGTTGCCAGTCGTCGTGCAGCAATTGATCGCCATATCCCAGTGTCGAAAAGGTAATGGCGGAGAAATAGAGCGAATCGGAAAAGTCGGGAATCGCGCCGACGAGCATGTAGACAAGCGCCCACAACCAGATTTCGACCATGTGAAGCACGAACAGGCCGTGCACCACGGTAACCATGGCGATCATCTTGCGCCGGTAGCCGTGCAACGGATGGCGTTCCGCGATGAGATTCGTGAGGTTGGCAACCAGAACCATGCCGCCCGTGTGAATGACAACCGTGAGCGAAATGATGATGGTGCCCAGAACCAGATTAGTCAGCATCGGTCGTATCCCGGATTTGAAAAGCGTTTGTCCAGCCGCCGGTTTGCAGACGCCGGCGGCCGGGCGGACCCGTAACCCATAATGGCGGCCGGGGCGACAACCAAACCGGGCCAAGAACGGAAAATGCGGCCCGGCATCGGCAACAGGCACATTTTTGGCGGAAACGGGAAAACAATCCGTACCGTCATGACTATCAATCGTCTGGTGACAACGGCCGGACCGGCCGTTTTGATTGTTGTGCCGGTTCGAACTGGCGACAGGAGCACCCCATGCAGCGGGCCCTCGAAACCCCGATAGGCAACACCGACTTCGATACGCTCGGAGGCCGCATTTCGCGGGCACGTGACGGTCTCAACCTTTCGACCGCCCAACTGGCACGCCGGCTCGGTGTCAAATCCAACACCGTGCACGACTGGGAGACCGACCGTTCCGAGCCGCGCGCCAATCGTGTGACGATGCTCGCGGGCGTTCTTGGGGTGTCGCCGACCTGGCTGTTGACCGGAATCGGCGAATCGCCCGCCGCGCCCGAGGTTCATTCCGAGCTGCGCGTTCTGGTCACCCAGATTTCCCGACTTCGTGACGCCCATTCCGAAATGGCGAAAACCATCGAAACGCTTGAACTGGAGGCAGAACGCATTGCCGGCGCCCTATCCCGATAAATTTCGCCCGTCGGGACGGGGACGCGGATTCGCATCTTGAGCCGCAGCGCCGGGTCTGACAGTGTACCGAGCGAAAGAATCCGAGTGACCACAGTTGGGAGGGAAAAATGGACGTACGCGCCGCCGTTGCGGTTGAAGCCGGCAAGCCGCTTGAGATCACCACGGTTCAGCTGGAGGGCCCGCGGGCCGGCGAGGTCCTGGTGGAAATCATGGCGACCGGCATCTGCCACACCGACGAGTTCACCCTGTCGGGCGCCGACCCGGAAGGTATCTTCCCGGCCATTCTGGGCCATGAGGGCGCCGGCGTCGTGCGCGAGGTCGGCGAAGGCGTCACCTCGCTGAAGCCGGGCGACCATGTCATCCCGCTCTACACGCCCGAGTGCCGCGAGTGCGAATACTGCCTCAACCCGAAGACCAATCTGTGCCAGGCCATCCGCACCACCCAGGGCCAGGGCCTGATGCCCGACGGCAGCAGCCGGTTCTCGATGGGAGGCGAACAGCTCTTCCATTACATGGGCACCTCGACCTTCGCCAATTTCACGGTGTTGCCGGAGATCGCCCTGGCCAAGATCCATCCCGACGCGCCCTTCGACAAGGTCTGCTACATCGGCTGCGGGGTGACCACCGGCATCGGCGCGGTCATCAACACGGCCAAGGCCGAGCCGGGCTGCCGGGCGGTGGTGTTCGGCCTCGGCGGCATCGGCCTCAACGTCATCCAGGGCCTGCGGCTGATCGGCGCCGAGATGATCGTCGGCGTCGACATGAACAACGGCAAGAAGGAATGGGGCGAGAAGTTCGGCATGACCCATTTCGTCAACCCGTCGGAGGTGGAGGGCGATCTGGTTCCGCATCTGGTCGAGCTGACCAAGGGCGGCGCCGACTATTCGTTCGAATGCATCGGCAATGTGAAGGTGATGCGCGACGCGCTGGAATGCGCGCACAAGGGCTGGGGCGAATCGATCATCATCGGCGTTGCCGGCGCCGGCCAGGAGATCTCGACGCGACCGTTCCAGCTGGTGACGGGTCGGTCGTGGCGCGGCACGGCATTCGGCGGGGCGCGCGGCCGGACCGACGTTCCGAAGATCGTCGACTGGTACATGCAGGGCAAGATCGACATCGACCCGATGATCACCCACACGCTGAGCCTCGAAGACATCAACAAGGGCTTCGACCTGATGCATGCCGGCGAGAGCATCCGCTCCGTCGTCGTCTACTAGGGCGCGAATGGCCGAACGGCCGACGGTTTTCGTCGACGCGGATGCCTGCCCGGTCAAACCGGAGGTTGTCCGCGTCGCCGAACGCTACGAACTGCCCGTGACCTTCGTCGCCAATGGCGGTCTCAGGCCGTCACGCGATCCGATGATCCGCAACGTTGTCGTTTCGGGCAATCTGGACGCCGCCGACGACTGGATCGCCGACCACGTGACCGCATCGGACATCGTCATCACCGCCGACGTGCCGCTTGCCGGACGCTGCGTCGCCAACGGAGCCCATGTTCTCGGGCCGACCGGCCGCGTTTTCGACGACACCAATATCGGCATGGCCACGGCCGTGCGCGACCTGAACCAGCAATTGCGCGAAAGCGGCGAGATCCGCAGCTACAACGCCGCCTTCACGCAAAAGGACCGGTCCCGATTTCTCGAAGCTCTGGACCGCATCGCCCGACGGGCTCTAAAAGACACCGACGCAGTTAGGACAAGAGGCAGCAGGCAATCATGATCGTCGTATCCGAGACCAAATCCCATGGCGGCACCCAGGGGGTCTACACCCACCCGTCAACGAGTTGTCAGTGCGACATGACCTTCGCGGCCTATGTGCCGGCGGCGGGAAGTGAAACGCCCCTGCCAGTGGTGTGGTACCTCTCCGGTCTCACCTGCACCCACGCCAATGTCATGGAAAAGGGCGAATACCGGCGCCTTGCTGAGGAATTGGGCCTGATCGTCATCTGCCCCGATACCAGCCCACGCGGCGACGCGATCGCCGACGAACCGGACAACTGGCAGCTTGGTACCGGTGCCGGTTTCTATGTCGACGCAACCCAGGCACCCTGGTCGGCCAATTATCGGATGTACACTTATGTGACCGAGGAACTGCCGGCCCTGGTCGCGGCGCAGTTTCCGGCCGACATGAGCCGGCAATCCATCTTCGGCCACTCGATGGGCGGGCACGGCGCGCTGACCATTGCGCTGAAGAACCCGGATCGTTTCAAGAGCTGCTCGGCTTTCGCGCCCATCGTCAATCCGATGACGGCAGACTGGTCGGCGGGGGCTCTGGAGACCTATCTCGGATCGGACAAGGCGGCCTGGCGCGGCCATGACGCCTGCGCCCTCATCGAAGACGGCGCGCGGTTCTCCGAACTGCTGGTTGATCAGGGCGGTGCCGACGGGTTTCTCGATTCAGGATTGCGACCCTGGCTGCTCGAGGAGGCCTGCAAGAAGGCCGGAATCCCGCTGACATTGCGCATGCAGGAGGGTTACGACCACTCCTATTTCTTCATTTCCAGCTTCATGGACGACCATTTGCGCTGGCACGCGGCTCGCCTCGCCTGATCTATCGAAGCTTACTCGATCAGTCGCTCGAGCCGGCCTTTCCGCGGGGTCGGTTCTTCGTTTGCTTGTCCGATGTCGTGACGGCCGGTTCCCGGATTTGGCCCTGGTCGGGGTGTTCGCGGCGTTCTGCAGGTCCGACGTCGCCATCTGAATCTCGAACTGGATGTCACCAGCAGTGGCGCCGTGCGTGGTCATTGCGCCGATCACGACGATCACCCAGGCAACTGCGGTGAGTTTGGCGGCGTTTCGTGCGCTGTTTGCTGTTGAAAAGGTCATCGATTGCTCCTCCTACTATCGTGCCCACAGACTAGTCGATCGCGTCTTGATCGACGCTGAATACGGTGTTCACCGGATATTCACCCGGCTGTAGTGCGATGAACTCCAGTTGCGATCAGCCATCGGGAGAACGCAGTGACCGACTATCAGGTAGCGATCATCGGCGGTGGGCCGGCCGGGCTGGCGGCGGCTCTGACGCTGTCACGTTCGATGATCAAGGGGCTTTTGCTAGACGCGCCGACCCCTGCCAGAAACGCGGCCTCCCCGAACGTCGGCGCGTTTCCGGCGAGGGACATGACCGCACCCGGCGACTTCAGGGCCAAGGTCGCCGAGGAGATCGATGGATACGGATTTGTCGATCGCAGGGCGGCGGCAGTCACAAGCATCTCCAGGCAGGGTGAAAATGAGTTCGCGCTGAACGCAGACGACGGATCGGCCGTCACGGCGGACCGGTTGCTGCTGGCCACCGGGATGATCGACGTGTTTCCGGCGATCAATGGGCTCACCGAACGTTGGGGACAATCGATCGTCAATTGTCCTTTCTGCCAGGGTTTTGAACACCGGGACCGCCCCTGGGGGATCCTCGTCCACCGCCCGGAAATCCTCGATGCGGCGGAGGTCTACCTCAACTGGACCCGCGATCTCGTCATGTTCATCGATCCGCAGATTGCCATGTCAGACGACCGTCGCCTTCAGCTTGAAAGGCTGGGCGTAAGGTTCTTTTTTGGAACGGTGGGCTCGCTGGAAGGCGTCGACGGCTATCTATCGAAGGTCGTCATGACCGACGGCGTGGCAGTGGACCGGGAGATCCTGCTGGTCTGGCCGTGGCAGACCCAATGTGCGCTCGTGACCTCGCTGGGCCCGGCGCTGACCGAAGGCGGATATGTCAGGATCGACGAGGGTTATCGCACGGACCTGCCGGGTGTCTATGCGGCCGGAGACCTGGTTTATGGCGGCCATCAGAACACCAATACGGCCATCCATATGGGCAATATGGCCGCGGCGACGATCGTATTCGATATCTGCCAGGGCGGTTAGAGGGGCTCGATGTCCCCTCGCGCCCAGCGTTCCTGCGTCTCGGCCGTGAAGTCGGCGAAACGGCCATCCTCGATCGCATTGCGAATGCCCACCATCAGCGACTGGTAATAGGCCAGGTTGTTCCAGGTCAGCAGCATGCCGCCAAGCGCCTCATCGGCGCGCACCAGATGATGCAGATAGGCGCGCGAGTAGTTGCGTGCTGCCGGACACTCGGAGGCCTCGTCCAGCGGCCGCGGATCGTCGGCGTGGCGTGCGTTGCGCAGATTGACTTTGCCGCGGCTTGTGAAAGCCTGTCCATGACGCCCAGCCCGGGTCGGCATAACGCAGTCGAACATGTCGATCCCGCGGGCCACCGAACGAATGATGTCGTCCGGAGTGCCGACGCCCATCAGATAGCGCGGCCGGTCTTCCGGCAACAGCGGACAGGTGACGTCCAGCATGTCGAGCATGACGTCCTGCGGCTCCCCCACCGCAAGGCCGCCGATCGCGTAGCCCTTGAGGTCCATGTCCTTCAGCGCCAGGGCGGAACGCTCGCGCAAGGCCTGGATGTCGCCACCCTGGACGATGCCGAACATGGCCTTGCCCGGCTGGTCGCCGAAGGCCGTCTTGCAGCGCTCGGCCCAGCGCAGCGACAGCTCCATGCCTTCCTCGATGGCCTTCGGCTCCGCCGGCAGACGCACGCATTCGTCGAGCTGCATCTGAATATCGGCGCCGAGCAGCCCCTGGATCTCGATCGACCGTTCCGGCGACATGTCGTGGCGGCTGCCGTCGATATGGGAGTGGAAGATCACGCCCGTTTCGGTGATCTTGCGCAGGCCGGCAAGCGACATGACCTGGAAGCCGCCCGAATCCGTCAGGATCGGATGCGGCCAGCCGGCGAATTTGTGCAGCCCGCCAAGCCGCGCAACCCGTTCGGCTCCAGGCCGCAACATCAGGTGATAGGTGTTGCCGAGGATGATATCCGACCCGAGGTCGCGCACCTGGTCCAGATACATGGCCTTGACCGTGCCCGCCGTGCCGACCGGCATGAAGGCGGGCGTCCGGACCTGGCCGCGCGGCATGGTGATGCGGCCGCGGCGTGCGCTGCCCTCGCGGGCCAGGACGGAAAACGTGAATTGTTCGGTCATTCGCTCACCCGGTCGGCTCTCATCAGGAGGCTTGAATCGCCATAGGAATAGAAACGGTAGCCGCTTTCGATAGCGTGGGCATAAGCCTTTTTCATCCGGTCATGGCCGCTGAAGGCCGAGACCAGCATGAACAGCGTCGACCGCGGCAGGTGAAAATTGGTCATCAGGATGTCGACAAAGCGAAACCGGTAGCCCGGCGTAATGAAGATGTCCGTGGAACCGCACCAGGGATGCAGCCGCCCCTCCTCGTCGGCAGCACTCTCCAGCAGCCGTAGCGATGTGGTGCCGACCGATACGATGCGCCCGCCCCTTTTCCTGACATCGTTCAAGGCCTCGGCGGTGGCCGCGGAGACCTCTCCCGTCTCGGAATGCATGACGTGATCGTCCGTGTCGTCGGCCTTGACCGGCAGAAACGTCCCTGCCCCGACATGAAGCGTAACGTAATGCCGCGCGATGCCCGCCCGGTCGAGTCTGGCGAAAAGTTCTTCGGTGAAATGCAGCCCCGCCGTCGGCGCCGCAACCGCGCCTTCCCTTTCCGCATAGATCGTCTGATAGTCGATCCTGTCGCGGGCATCGTCGGAGCGCTTGGAGGCGATATAGGGCGGCAGCGGTATGTGGCCCTGCGCCGCGATCGCGGCGTCGAGAGCCGCTCCCGACAGGGTAAACTTCAAAACCGCCTGGCCGTCGTCGCCGCGGCTTTCGACGGTTCCCTCGAGCACGCCGGCAAGGCACAGATCCCCTTCCGCGCCGAAGCGGAAGCGATCGCCCGCCTTGACCCGCTTTGCCGGACGCAGGAAGGCCTTCCAGCTGTCGGCCGCTATGCGCTGGTGCAAGGTGGCCGACAGGCTGCAGATCCGTTCCCCTTCGGCACTGTCGCGGATTCGCCGGCCTTCGAGCTGTGCCGGGATGACCCTGGTGTCGTTCAGCACCAACGCGTCACCGGGTTTCAACAGATCAACCAGGTCCCGCACATGGTGGTCCGACAGACCGGAAACCGGATCGACGCGCAGCATGCGGGCGCTGTCGCGCGGCACCGCCGGCCGCAATGCGATGGCATCTTCAGGCAGATCGAAATCGAACAGGTCGACGCGCATGGTCTATTCGGTCCGTAAAGGAAAGGCGCCCGTATCTTGCGATACGAGCGCCGCATTCCGGCTCGGCGATGGATCTATAGATCGGCCGCGACACGCATGCTGCTGATGCTGTCGGGTTCCTTCACCGGCTCGCCGCGCTTGATCTTGTCGACGCTGTCCATGCCCTCGATGACCTGTCCCCAGACGCTGTATTGCTTGTTCAGCCAGGGTGCGTCACCGAAGCAGATTAAGAACTGGGAGTTGGCGGAATTCGGGTTCTGCGACCGCGCCATGGAACAGGTGCCGCGAACGTGGCTCATGTTCGAAAATTCGGCCTCCAGATCCGGTTTGTCGGACCCGCCCATGCCGGTCCCGGTCGGATCGCCCGTCTGCGCCATGAAGCCGTCGATGACCCGGTGGAACACCACGCCGTCGTAGAACTTTTCCCGCGCCAGTTCCTTGATGCGGCCGACATGTTTCGGCGCCAGGTCGGGCAGCAGTTCGATCACCACCTTGCCCTTGCTGGTCTCCATGACGATCGTGTTTTCCGGATCCTTGTACTCAGCCATTCTCTTCTCCTTGATGCCGCGTTATCCGCCGACCCGCACCTTGATCATGCGATCCGGGTTGTCGACAGCTCCGTTCGCCGCCTGATTTCCGCGCTTGATGTTCCTGACATGCTCCATGCCGTCGATGACGCGGCCGAACACGGTGTAGTTGTTGTTGAGGAAATGTCCATCCGCAAACATGATGAAAAACTGCGAATTGGCGGAATTGGGGTTCTGCGCCCGCGCCATTCCGACGACGCCCGCATCGAAAGGAACGTCCGAAAACTCCTGCTTGAGGTTCGGCTTCGAAGACCCGCCTGTCCCCGCCCGCCGCGGATTGAAGCCCTTCTCCATGTCGCCGAACTGGACATCGCCCGTTTGCGCCATGAAGCCGTCGATCACCCGATGAAAGGCGACATTGTCATATTCGCCGGCCTGGGCCAGTTCCTTGATGCGGGCGACATGGTTGGGTGCAACGTCCGGCAGGAGTTCGATGACGACGTCGCCATCCTTCAGCGTGATAATCAGCTTGTTTTCCGGCTTGACGTCCGCCGCCGCGGAAAAGACGAGGCCAAACGCCATCAGCGCCGCCACGGCGAGTGTTTTGATTGATTTCATGAGATCTCCGTTTCCACCGGCCGGCTGCTTGGGCTGCCTGCCGGATGACTATTTGCGTTCACCGAGTGCCTTGAGGACCGGACCCGGTACGAATCCGCTGACATCCCCGCCCATGGCCGCGATCTGACGCACCAATGTGGCGGTAATGGGCCGGTTGAGCGGGCTTGCCGGCAGGAAAACCGTCTGGATTTCCGGAGCCATCTGGCGGTTCATGCCGGCCATCTGCATTTCGTAGTCCAGGTCGCTGCCGTCGCGCAGGCCGCGCATGAGCATGGTCGCGCCGTTCTCGCGGGCGGCGTCCACGACCAGGTTCTCGAACGACACCACCGAAACCCGACCCTTTTCGCCGGGCAGCTGTTCCGCAAGCGAAGCGGCAATCAATTCGGAACGCTTTTCGAAGGAGAAAAGGGGTTTCTTCGATGCCTGGACGCCGATGCCGACGACAACGCGTTCGGCCACGTTGAGGGCCTGGATCAGGACATCCATGTGACCGTTGGTGATCGGATCGAAGGAACCTGGATAGAAAGCAACCGTCATGCCTGTCTCGCGCAACTGAACCGCCGAGCGGGTTTGGAGCCTTTTGTCACGGCAGGCAGGCGTGTGCAAGAGAAAGGGGCTGCCGCGCTTCCACACCCTTGGAAAAAGATGAACGACCGCTGAACGCCGGTTTCAGCGAGCCTTCAGTCGCCGTTTCTTAATTTGATTCCGACAATTGGAGGAGAAATCACAATGGTTGTTTTAATCTTTGTTGCTACGCTCTTTGCAACGATGACGATTGCTTCGGCTTTGCTGCTCGCCGCACCGCGCAAGGCAGTCAGGCAGAGACAGGATCCGCGCCGCAACTGACGGGTCGGACCGGGCAGTCGGCAAGTGCCGGGGGGATCACGAAGCCGTGTGCAAATATTAACATTCGTTCACACAGCATCGATCAGCATTGAATGTGTGACCGACAGTCACCATATCTCCCTTAAGACAGAGCTGCTCTGGACTGGCGAATAGTCAGCATTGCCGAAAGGTAAAACCAGGAGTCCAAGATGATTACAGCGCTCACAATTCTTGCGGTTCTCATAGCGTCCATGTTTCTGGCAACCATGGGTGCGGCGATGCTTGCAATGCGCCGGGAAGAGATCGAGGCGGCTGAAAAAGCCCGCACCAGAACTCGCCACTGAATTCGTTAGAGCTTATCAGGGACCCCTTTGACCTCCAATCAAGTCCCCTGAGAATCCGGATGGTTTCCCTGCCATCCGGATTTTACTTTGCCGATTAACCGCTTGTTTTTCCGTAATAATCCAGCGCCTTTCGCTCCATCGCGCTGACCCAGTTTGACTTGCAGTCGCCATAGGCGTGGCTGTCGTGCGCGTGCAGATTGCGACAACGCAGCTTCTCCGCCGAATAGTCTTCGGCAAGGTCCGGATGGGCGATCAGGTAGTCGCGGAAGGCCAGGTGCCTGGTAATCTCGCTCGAGCCGTCGGCATACCAATGGGCCTGGAACAGGCGCTTGCCGGTACGCGGGTCGTCACGAACGCAATAGCGCCGCCCCGGCAGCCCGTAGGAGCCCATCCAACGGTATCCGATCGCTTCCAGACGGTCACGGCAGCGATCGAGGCCCGCGAGACCGGCAACCACGGGAAGGAGATCGACGATGGGCTTGGCTACGACGTGCGGAATGGCCGTCGACCCGATGTGATGGACATGCAGCAGGTTGTCACCGAGAACCTGCCTGAGCCCGACGGCCTCTTCCGCCGCTTGCCGAGACCAGCCGGCATCGTGCGGAACCAGCTCAACCGCAAACGGTTTCAGCACACCGGTCCGGTCCGCATCGGACCACCCTCACTCCGCTGACGGATCCGATCCTTCAGTGTCGGTCCCGTTGGTCTCGCCATTGCCGTTCTCCTCGTCGGACTCCGGCTCGCTGATGCGTTCGACCGACACGACCCGCTCCTGTTTCGACGTGGAGAAGATCGTCACGCCCTTGGTCGCGCGGCTGGCGATGCGAATGCCGTTCACCGGAACACGGATCAGTTGACCGCCGTCGGAGACCAGCATGATCTGGTCCTCCTCTTCCACCGGGAACGTGGCGATAAGCGGCCCGATTTCGTCGACCTTTGCGGTATCGGTTGCCCGAATACCCTTGCCGCCGCGTCCGGAGATGCGGAAATCGTAGGACGACGACCTTTTGCCGTAGCCCTTCTCGCTGACCGTCAGCACGAACTGCTCGAGCTCCTGCAACTGCAGTGCCCGGTCCTCCGTGAGATCGCCATCGCCATCCGCCGTCGCGTCCTCACCGACCAGTTCGACGTCGTCGGCGCGGCTCCATTTGATATAGGCGGCTCTTTCAGCCGGCGACGCCTCCACATGCGCAAGAATGGTCATGGAAATGACCCGGTCGCCATCGGCCATTGAAATCCCGCGCACGCCGACGGAGTTGCGGCCCGCAAAGACCCGCACGTCGGTGACGGGAAAACGGATGCACTGGCCGAGCGCCGTGGTCAGCAGCACGTCGTCATGTTCGCTGCAGGTTTCGACGTTGAGGATCGCGTCCTTCTCGTCGTCCAGCTTCATGGCGATTTTGCCGTTGCGGTTGACCTGGACGAAATCCGACAGCTTGTTGCGCCGTACCGTGCCGCGGGTGGTGGAGAACATGACGTCGAGATTGGCCCAGCTCTCCTCGTCTTCCGGCAGCGGCATGATCGAGGTGATGCGTTCGCCTTGCTGCAACGGCAGCATGTTGATCAGCGCCTTGCCGCGGGATTGCGGCGAGCCGATCGGCAGCCGCCAGACCTTCTCCTTGTAGACGATGCCGCGCGAGGAGAAGAACAATACCGGCGTATGGGTGTTGGCGACGAACAGCCGGGTGACGAAATCCTCGTCCCGCGTCGACATGCCCGAACGCCCCTTGCCGCCGCGTCGCTGGGCGCGATAGGTGGTCAGCGGCACCCGCTTGATGTAGCCCGAATGGGACACGGTCACGACCATGTCCTCGCGGGCGATCAGGTCCTCGTCCTCCATGTCCGGGCCGCCTTCGGTGATTTCCGTGCGGCGCGGGGTGGCGAACTCGTCGCGGACGTCGACCAGTTCCTTTTTGACGATTTCGAGGATGCGGATGCGCGACGCCAGGATCTCCAGGTATTCCTTGATCTCCGCGCCGATGGTGTTCAGTTCGTCGGCGATCTCGTCGCGGCCCAGCGCCGTCAGACGCGCAAGGCGCAGTTCCAGGATCGCCCTCGCCTGCTCCTCGGAGAGATTGTATGTGCCGTCTTCGTTGATGCGGTGGCGCGGATCGTCGATCAGCACGATCAGCGGTTCGACGTCCTTCGCCGGCCAACGACGTTCCATCAACTGGCGGCGGGCCTCGGCCGGATCCGGCGCGTTGCGGATCAGGCTGATGACTTCGTCGATATTGGCGACGGCGATGGCCAGGCCGACAAGCACATGCGCCCGTTCCCGCGCCTTGTTGAGCAGGTACTTGGTGCGTCGGCTGATGACGTCCTCGCGGAAGGCCACGAAGGCCTTCAGCATATCCATCAGCGTCATCTGCTCCGGTTTGCCGCCGTTCAGCGCCACCATGTTGCAGCCGAAGGAGGTCTGCAGCGGCGTAAACCTGTAGAGCTGGTTCAGGACCACGTCGGCGACCGCATCGCGCCGCAGTTCGATGACCACGCGATAGCCTTCCCGGTCCGACTCGTCGCGGATGTCGGAGATTCCTTCGACCCGCTTGTCGCGCACCAGCTCGGCCATCTTTTCGATCATCGAGGCCTTGTTCACCTGATACGGCACCTCGGTGATGATCAGCGCCTCCCGGTCGCCGCGGATCTGTTCGGTATGAACGCGCCCGCGCATGACCACGGATCCGCGCCCGGTCTTGTAGGCGGCGGCGATTCCGCCGCGCCCCAGAATCAATCCACCGGTGGGAAAATCCGGTCCGGGAATGATATCGAGCAGCTCCGTCAGCTCGATCGACGGGTTGTCGATCAGCGCCACGCATCCGTCGATGACCTCGCCCAGATTGTGCGGCGGAATGTTGGTGGCCATACCGACGGCGATGCCGCCGGCGCCGTTGACCAGCAGGTTCGGGAAGCGCGCCGGAATAACCCGCGGTTCGCTGGCCGAGGCGTCGTAGTTCTCCTGGAAATCGACCGTGTCCTTGTCGATGTCCTCCAGCAGTTCGTGGGCGACCTTGGCCAGGCGCGATTCGGTGTAGCGCATGGCTGCGGGCGGGTCGCCGTCGATCGACCCGAAATTGCCCTGCCCGTCGATCAGCGGTACGCGCATGGAGAAATCCTGCGCCATCCGCACCATGGCGTCGTAGATCGCCTGGTCGCCATGCGGGTGATACTTACCCATGACGTCGCCGATGATGCGCGACGACTTGACGTATTTGCGGTTCCAGTGGAAGCCGCCCTCATGCATGGCGTAGAGAATGCGCCGGTGTACAGGCTTCAATCCGTCCCTGACGTCGGGCAGTGCCCGGCTGACGATGACGCTCATGGCGTAATCGAGATAGGAACGCTGCATCTCCTCCATGATCGAGATCGGTTCGATGCCCGGCGGATCTGAAGGAGGCGTCAAGGAGTTATCGTGTTCTGACAAAAAGGAGGCTCACTGCAAGCTGTCGAATTGTTGTCGCCTTTATAGACGATCGAGGCTACAAAAGCCAATTCCGGGCGCCTGTAAATCGTCAATATTTTCGCTTTGAAATCAGTAGGTTAGAGGGCTAAAATTCGCTATCTTTCTGGTGGTTGCGTCCGCTGACTGAAAATGACCGCAAACGACGGGATTCCGAGCCTATTCGGGCTGATTTTCTGTCGCGATTCGCAATGCCCGAACTCAGCCGAGCCAGCCTGCGATGCGGTCGAGCGCTTCCTCCATGTCGGACGTCGATCCGGCATAGGAAAACCGCACTGTTTTGTGCCCGTCGACCGGATCGAAATCGTGTCCCGGTGTCGCCGCAACATGAATTTCTGTCAGCATATTCTGACAGAACTGCATGGAATCATTGGTGAATCGACTGGCGTCCACATAGGCGTAGAAAGCGCCGTCCATCGGCGAGGCGATGGTGAACCCGATTTCCGGCAACCGCGCCTGCAACAGCGCGCCGTTGCGCCGGTAGGTGTCCTTGACCCTTTCGAGCTCCTCTGTCGCTCCAAAGGCCGCGCAGGCGGCGATCTGAGACAGTTCCGGCGCGCTGATATAGAGGCTCTGGGCCACGCGCTCGACGGACCGAACGGCATCCTGCGGCAGGACCATCCAGCCGACACGCCATCCGGTCATGCAGTAGTACTTCGAGAACGAGTTGATCACCACCGCACGGTCGGTGAGAGACAGCGCAGTCGTTTCCTCGTCGCCGTAGCTGAGGCCATGATAGATCTCATCCGACAAGAAGGTGATACCGGCGCTGTCGCAATAGTCGATCAGCGCCGACAGGGCTTGCCGGCCGGTGACCGTTCCGGTCGGATTGGCAGGACTTGCCAGCAAAACGCCGGCAATCGGGCCGTCGGCGGCCGCCGCTTCAAGCGCCTCCGGGGTCAGCGTGAAACCCGAATCGGCTCCAGCCGGGATTTCGACCGCCTCCAGGCCAAGCGCTGCCAGGATGTTTCGGTAGGCCGGATAGCCCGGACGGGTGATCGCCACCCGGTCGCCAATGTCGAAGAATGTCAGAAAAGCCAGGTTGAAGCCGGCCGAAGACCCGGTGGTGACGGCGATCCTGGATGGCTCCACCATTACGCCGTAACGATGCTCGTAGTGCTGCGAAATCGCCCTTCGGAGAGCATCGGTCCCCAACGCGTCCGTATAACCGATGCGGCCCGCCTCCAGCGCTTTCGAGGCCGCTTCGCGAACGGCACTGGCCGCCGGATGAGCCGGCTGGCCGACGGCCATGGAAATCACCGGGTGACCGTCACGACTGCGTTGGCTGGCCCTGGCGAGCACATCCATTGCATGAAACGGTTCGACAGCGCTGCGATTGGAGATTTTGATCACGGAAAGGTCCCGATAGGCAATTGCTGGATCTGTAGCCCCGGAGCGCCGCATGGCGGGCTCGGGCGCCACACAAATGCCCGATTGCGGTGGCGATCACAAGCGGGCAGTTGCAATCACATTCGCGCGATAACATAGTCCAGGCGGTGGGCTTCCGCGCCGATTGGCTGTTAATACCAAGGAAAGCGTTTCCTTGGCACCTTCGTTCCAAGGAGCATTCCCGATGCATGATCGATGGAGCAACGACGCCACCATGATGTTCTATGTCGGCAGGATCCCGCGCGCCGCGGTGGCGCTGCTTGCCGCAATGGCGGTCTGCCTGACATCGCTTGTCCCGGCGCAGGCCCAGGGACGCGTTCCAATCGTGCGCGATGCCGAGATCGAAGGCCTGCTGCTCGACTATGCCCGTCCGATCTTCAAGACCGCGGGACTGAGCAACAAGGGCATCGACATCATTTTGGTCAACAACCTGTCGTTCAACGCCTTCGTCGCCGGGCGGCGCATCTTCATCAATACGGGCGCCATCGCCATCGCCGATTCTCCAAACGAGATCATTGGCGTTCTGGCCCATGAATCGGGACATATCGCCGGCGGTCACCAGGAACGGCTGCGCGAGCAGCTCGCCCGCGCCCGGACGCTCGCCGTCGTCGGCACGCTGGTTGGGATCGGAGCGGCAGCCGCGGCCAGTGCCGGCGGTTCGGATGCGGCCGCCATCGGCGGCGGTCTTGCCGCTGCCGCACCGAGCGTCGCCCAGCGCTCCCTGCTGAGCTATCAGCGCTCCGAGGAGATCACGGCGGACCGGGCGGCCATCAAGTATCTCAATGCAACGGGGCAATCCTCCAAGGGCATGCTGACCACCTTCAAGCGCTTTCAGCAGCAGGCCGCCCTCGCCGGCGTTCGCCGGGACCCCTACCAGTCCAGCCACCCGCTGCCGCGCGACCGCATCGCGCTGATGGAGGAGCAGGCCAGGAAGAGCAAATACTTCAACAAGAAGGACCCGGCGTCCCTGCAGCGTCGACATGACATGGCGCGAGGCAAGATCGCTGCCTATGCGGGCGGCGCGCCGGCCGTCGCACGGCTTTTCAACAACAACACCAAGAATATCGGCTACCGATACGGAACCGCCATCGCTTCGTTTTTGCGCGGCAACACACGGAAAGCCCTGTCGGAAATCGACAAGCTTATCGCCCAGGACAGAAACAACCCGTATCTGCATGAAATAAAGGGCGAAATCCTGCTCGACGCCCGGCAACCGAAAAAAGCTGCCGCGGCCTTCGCGAAGGCGGTAAAGCTGGACAAGAAGAAGTCCGGCGTGATGCGCGGACGGCTCGGTTTTGCCTATGTGTCGACCGGCGACCCGGCACAGGCCAACAAGGCCATTCGCGAATTGAAGGCGGCGTTGAAAAACGACCCGGACAACTTCAATGCCTACATCTATCTGTCGCGCGCCTATGCATTGGCGGGCGACGTGGCCAATGCCGAGCTGACGCAGGCGCAGGGATATTTCCGGGCCGGCAACGTACGGGAAGCCAAGCGCTTTGCCTCGCGCGCCCAGCGCAAGATGAAGAAGGGCACGCCCAGCTGGCAGCGGGCCAACGATATCGTTAAATACAAGTCGAAATAGCAGCAATGCGGCACGGCCGCGACCGAGAGGACAAGATGATCGCAACCCTCAGCAAATGCACCAAAGCGGCGCTCGTCGCATTGACGGTTAGCGTATTGCCGGCGCCGGCCGTCGCCCTGGACGACAAGGAAAAAGAAGAGATCGGAGCCTTCATTCGTGAGTATCTGATCGCTAATCCTGAAATCCTGTTCGAAGTCCAGGAGGCCTACCAGGCCAAGCAGGACCAGTTGCAGCGCGAACAGGCCAAGGTCGCCATTTCCAGCGCCAGCAAGGAGATCTTCGAATCGCCGCACGATGTCGTGATCGGAAACCCCGACGGCAACGTCACCGTGGTCGAGTTCTTCGACTACAATTGCGGCTTCTGCAAACGGGCGATGAAGGACATGCAGGAGATGATCGACGCGGATCCGAATGTCCGTTTCGTTCTGAAGGAATTCCCGATCCTCGGCGACGACTCGCTGGCAGCCCACAGGGTTAGCGTCGCCATGCAGCGGATTGCGCCTGAACAGGCCGTCGACTTCCACGTTGAACTGCTTGGCGGTCGCGGTCGCGCCACCGAGGAACGCGCGATCGAGGTCGCCGTCGAACTCGGTGTGGACGAAGCGGAACTGCGCAAGGCCATGGAAGATCCGAGCATTGCAGAGCTGTTTACGGACACCTACCGCATTGCCGACAGCCTCGGAATCACCGGCACCCCTTCCTATGTCGTCGGAGACGAAGCCGTCTTCGGCGCGGTTGGCGTCGGTCCGCTGACTGCCAAGGTCGAAAACATGCGCACCTGCGACAGCGCGACCTGCTGACGCGGATCGCTCCCGCAAACGACCCGCTTTGACGGACCAGCGCCTTTCCGTGTCGCTCCTTAACGGTATTTGTTAGCCAGTTTTGTTGAGAAACAGGTTGACGGCGCGCGGGCGGGTCTTTTCCTGCCGCAATGCGCCGTCTATATGTCGATCAACTGAATTTCCACCAGGCAAGCCATGGCGCGCAAAGTCTTCATCCTCAACGGGCCCAATCTGAATTTGCTCGGCCGGCGCGAGCCGGGAATCTACGGGGCCAAGTCGCTGGACGACATCGCCGACGACTGCCGATCTCTCGGCACGGAGATCGGCCTGGACGTCGACTTCCGCCAGAGCAATCACGAGGGCGTGCTCGTCGACTGGCTGCAAGAAGCTCATGATTCGGCCGATGGCGTTGTGTTCAATCCCGCGGCCTATGGACACAGATCGATCGCGCTTCACGACGCGATCCGCTCGATCGACGTGCCGGTGGTCGAGCTGCATTTGTCCAACATTCACGCGCGCGAGCCATTTCGTCACACGACGATGACCGCACCGGTGTCTACCGGAGTCATTTGCGGGTTTGGCCCATCCGGCTACCTGCTGGCTCTCCGGGCGCTGGCCGACGTCATCAATAACAAAGACAATTCGTAAGGGGCCCATTGCGATGGCAGAAAAGAAATCCAGAATCGATCAGGATCTGGTGCGCGATCTCGCCAACATCCTGACGGAGACGGATCTCACGGAAATCGAAGTCGAACAGGACGACCTGCGCATCAGGGTCTCGCGCGGCGGTCAGGTCATCCAGGCGACGGCTCCCGCGCTGGCGCCGCAGGTCGCGTCTCCCGCACCGGCATCCGCGCCGGCCGTTGCAGCAGCAGAACCGGTGGCCGACGGGGGCGCTAACCTTAGCAACGCCGTCACCTCGCCGATGGTCGGAACGGCCTATCTGGCGCCCTCTCCCGATGCCGATCCGTTTGTGCAGATCGGCCAGTCGGTCAGCGAGGGGCAGCCGGTCATGATCATCGAGGCGATGAAGACGATGAACCAGATTCCGGCGCCGCGCGCCGGCACGGTGACGGCGATCCTCGTGGAGGACGCCCAGCCGGTCGAGTTCGGCGAACCGCTTCTGGTCATCGAATAGGTCGGGGCGATGCTGTCCAAGATCCTCATAGCCAATCGCGGCGAGATCGCGTTGCGGGTGCTTCGCGCCTGCAAGGAACTGGGCATCAGTACGGTCGCCGTCCATTCGACGGCCGACGCCGATGCCATGCATGTACGGCTGGCCGACGAAAGCGTCTGTATCGGCCCGCCGGCGTCGCGCGAAAGCTACCTCAATATCCATCAGATCGTCGCCGCCTGCGAGATCACCGGTGCCGATGCCATCCATCCCGGTTACGGCTTTCTGTCCGAGAACGCCAAATTCGCGGAAATCCTCGAAGCCCACGGCATCACATTCATCGGTCCGAACGCAGAACACATCCAGATCATGGGCGACAAGATCACCGCCAAGAAAACCGCCGAGGAACTTGGCATTCCAGTGGTGCCCGGATCCGACGGCGAGATCCGCGACGAGCGCGAAGCTGCCCGCGTCGCTGCCGAAATCGGCTATCCCGTCATCATCAAGGCGACCGCCGGCGGCGGCGGCCGCGGCATGAAGGTTGCCAACAACGAGGAAGAACTGTCGCTGGCGCTGGCAACGGCCCAGACCGAAGCCGGCGCCGCTTTCGGCAACGACGCGGTCTACATCGAGAAGTATCTCGGCAAGCCCCGCCACATCGAGATCCAGGTGATGGGCGACGGGCGCGGTGGCGCCGTGCATCTCGGTGAGCGCGACTGCTCGCTGCAGCGGCGCCATCAGAAGGTCTGGGAAGAGGCCAATTCACCGGCACTGAACGCACAGCAGCGCGACAAGATCGGCATGATCTGCGCCGACGCCATGAAAAAGCTGAACTACCGTGGCGCCGGTACGATCGAATTCCTTTATGAAAACGGCGAATTCTACTTCATCGAAATGAACACCCGCCTGCAGGTCGAGCATCCGGTGACGGAAGCGATCACCGGCATCGATCTGGTCAACGAGCAGATCCGGGTGGCTTCCGGCGGTGGTCTTTCGGTCTCGCAGAACGACGTCAGCTTCAACGGGCACGCTATCGAGTGCAGGATCAACGCCGAAGACGCGAGAACCTTCACCCCCTCGCCCGGGCTGATCACCCACTATCATCCGCCCGGCGGCCTCGGCGTGCGCGTCGATTCCGGCGTCTATCAGGGCTATTCGATCCCGCCCTATTACGACAGTCTGATCGGCAAGTTGATTGTGCACGGGCGCTCCCGTGTGGAATGTATGATGCGGCTGCGCCGGGCACTCGACGAGTACGTTATCGATGGCATCAACACCACGATTCCTCTATTTGTCGACCTGCTGGCCAATCCGGATATCGCCAATGGCGACTATGACATTCACTGGCTGGAAAAATACCTGGAAGGGCCGGATCACCAGGGCTGACGAAACCCGGCAGAGGGTCTGAAAGATGCGCAGGAGCGACGAACGGCTGAACCTGACGCCGCAGCTCCTTCTGAAGGCTTACAGCTGCGGCCTGTTCCCGATGGCCGATTCGGCTGACGATCCGGACATCTACTGGGTCGAACCGGAACATCGCGGCATCATCCCGCTCGACGACTTCCACGTGCCGCGCAGCCTGGCGAAGACCGTCCGCCGCCGGCCATTCGACATCCGCATCAACACCGCTTTCAGCGCGGTGCTTGACGGGTGCGCCGAACCGGCACCGGGACGCACCAAGACCTGGATCAACCGGACGATCCGCGAGCTCTATGTCCAGCTGCACCATCTGGGCCACGCCCACAGCGTCGAAGCCTGGCACAATGACCGTCTGGTCGGCGGGCTCTACGGCGTTGCCCTGCGCGGCGCGTTCTTCGGCGAAAGCATGTTCTCGCGACGCACCGACGCGTCGAAGGTATGCCTGGTTCATCTGGTCGAGCGGCTGATACATCGCGACTTCATGCTGCTTGATACACAGTTCACCACCGATCATCTGCGGCGCTTCGGCGCCATCGACATACCGCGCGAGGCCTATAACCAGCTGCTGGACGAAGCGCTTCTCGTCAACGCGCATTTCGCATGATCGGCGCCACCGGTCCCATGAGACTCTAGGAAGACCAGGAACCGATCCACACCTGTTTCGGCTGGCATGACAAAGCCAATGTGCAGTAGGTCGGCGGTCGAGACAGGTCCAGAAGCCACAAGTTTTCAATGCCTTGCGGCTGGTTGAGAAAGCGCGGATGGAACACGCCATCCTCAGGGCCAGCGCCAACCACGAATGTGGCGATATCGGTGGAAAGTCCGGTCCCCAACGCCTTGACGACGGCCTCTTTCCTCGTCCAGCAGCGAAAGAACGCATCATGCCGATCCGCCGCGCTGCCGAGGCCTGTAATAATCTCTGCCTCGTCAGGATGGAATTGCGTTTCGGCAATCTGCGCGGCATCCGGCATCGGCCGTAGCCGCTCCACGTCGATGCCAACCTGACAGTTTACGGTCACGGCGAGAAGCGACACCGGAAGGCTCGACGTCGCATTGAAGCGGATTTCGCTTACAGTGCCCTCGTACGCAGAAAGCTGCGGGCGCCCATGGATCCCGGTTTCGTATCGCAGCTCGTCGGGCTGCACCCCGCGATATCCGCCAAGAACCGATCGGCGCATGACATGCGCACAACGATAGGCGTTGGCATGTCGGGCAAAATGAAACCGGTCCACCTGCTCCCGTTCCTGTCGGTCGAGACAGCGGTCGTCCAGCGACCCGTTGCGTTCGACATCCACACACCAGATGTGGACATCGCCAGTCTCGAATTTGGATGGGTGTCCAGTTGGCCGGTCGGGCCTATCAACAGACCCGACAATCTCGACCATCGAACCCTCGGCAGCCAGGCATTTCGGGAGACATCGGCATTCGCCTCAAAAACAGGCCTTTACCGTCGAAATCGGACACTCCGGAAATCGACGAGGACCTGTGCTCAGGATCCCGACTTCTCTGGCGGAGGAACGTCCGAGTCCATGGAGCAGTCTTTCAGCCATACATCGTAGACCGCGTGGTCGACGGCATTCAGGCCGGGTGAATCGGCAAACATCCAGCCCGTGAAGATACGGCGGATTTTGCGGTCGAGCGTGATTTCATCGACCTCGACGAAGGTCGTCGTCTTGGGCGGCTGGGTTTCGTCGCGACTGTAGCAGACGCGCGGCGTGACCTGCAGCGCGCCGAATTGCACCGTCTCGTCGATATAGACGTCGAAGGTGATGATCCGCCCGGTGATCTTGTCGATTCCGGAAAACACCGCAACCCTGTTGGAAATGCGCGGATCCTTGGCCGGCGCCAGTTCCTGCACGTCGACGCCTTTATCCGTTTGCGTGTTCTGCTGGGCGGAAACGGCTGTAGCAGCCATCGCCACGGCCACGAAGCAGGCGCCGAAACTCTGGATCGGTCGAATGAAGGTGCCGCGCCGCATCTGTCTCCGCCTCAGGACCCCGGGGTCCAGGCGTCGTAGTCGCCGGTAACGGTCGGGCGCTGCGTCGGCGTCAGAATAGACCCCTTGGGGCGATAGGCCTCCGCTGTACCGGTTGCGTTGGGCTGGTGGGGTTTTTGCCACTCTTTCGGAACGTAGTCCTGTCGGGTCGGCGGCGTGTCGGTCCGGTGGTGCATCCAGCCGTGCCAACCGGGCGGAATGGCCGATGCATCGGCCAGGCCTTTATAGAGCACCCAGCGCCGCGTACGGCCCTCGCTGTCGTGGTCGCCTTCATAGTAGACGTTGCCAAACTCGTCCTCGCCAACCTGGGTGCCCTTGCGCCACGTATAAAACCGGGTGCCTAGGGTCGATCCGTTCCACCAGGTGAATATCTGTAGAAGGAACCGGTTCATGGAAGTCTCTCAGGCCGAGTTGTTGCTGTTCCCCGCCTTATGCCGTGCGGCATTCGGCTTGTCCAGAATTAGTTCAACAGTCGAATACGGCGTTGATTTGGCGGTGGATTGCCGGGCGTACCGATCCGAGACGCCGCCGAAGACCGGCTCAACCGATCGACTTTTCGTAGACAAGGGCGGCGATCCCCGAATCGGGCTTGCCGCAATTGTCGGTCGCTCCCGCCTGCTGGAACCCGCTTGCCTCGTAGAAGTCGACCGCCTTTTTGTTGGCGGCCTCCACCTCGAGGCGAACGATGCGGGCCTGGGGAAAACACTGCTCGATTTCTTCGAGCAGCGCCCTGCCCGCTCCCTTTCCCTGGGCTGCCGGCAACACGTAGAGCTGATGCAAGTCGACAACGGTACCGTCGCGGGTCGATGCGAATGCCATGCCCAGGATTTCATCGCCGGAATCGGCAACCACGAACTCGGATTGCGGCAGCGTCAGGCGTTTTCTCAGCGCGGTGGTCGAATGCCAGTCGGTTGTGATGGCATTGACCTTCTCGACTCCGTAGATGTGGTCGTAGGTGTCGTGCCAGGTTTCGACCAGCAGCCGATGGACCGCTTCCAGATCTCGTTCGCTTGCCGTGCGAATCCACATGCTCGATCGCGCCCCTAGTCCTCGAGGCCCAGTTTCTGCCGGATCAGCGCATTGACGGCCTGTGGGTTGGCCTTGCCCTGTGTTGCCTTCATCACCTGGCCGACGAACCATCCGGCCATAGCGGGCTTTTCCTTGACCTGCGCCACTTTGTCCGCGTTTGCAGCGATCACCTCGTCGACGGCGGCCTCGATCGCTCCGGTATCGGTGACCTGCTTCATGCCGCGGTCCTCGACGATGCGTTTCGGGTCTCCGCCTTCCGACCAGACGATTTCGAACAGCTCCTTGGCGATCTTTCCCGAGATCGTCCCTTCCTTGATCAGGTCGAGGATCGCACCCAACTGCTCGGGGCTGACAGGCGTATCCTCGATCCCCTTTCCGGCCTTGTTGAGCGCGCCCAGCAGGTCATTGATGACCCAGTTGGCGGCCGTCTTGCCGTCGCGCCCCGCCGCCACCTTCTCGAAGTAGTCCGCAATCGCCTTTTCCGAAACCAGAATGGATGCGTCGTAAGCCGACAGGCCGATATCGCTCATCAGCCGTTCCTTCTTGTCGTCGGGCAGTTCCGGCAAGCCTTCGCTCAGCTCTTCGACATAGGTATCGTCGAACTCCAGCGGCAGCAGATCGGGGTCCGGGAAATAGCGGTAGTCGTGAGCGTCTTCCTTGGTCCGCATCGAGCGGGTTTCACCCTTTCCCGGGTCGAAAAGTCGGGTCTCCTGGTCGATATGGCCGCCATTTTCCAGGATGCCGATCTGCCGGCGCGCCTCGTGCTCGATGGCCTGACCGACGAAGCGGATCGAATTGACGTTCTTGATCTCGCAGCGGGTGCCGAACGGCTCGCCGACCCGGCGCACGGAGACATTGACGTCGGCGCGCATCGACCCTTCGTCCATATTGCCGTCGCAGGTTCCGAGATAGCGAAGGATCGTCCGCAGCTTGGTGAGAAAGGCCTTGGCTTCGTCGGCGGATCTCAGGTCCGGCTTCGAGACGATCTCCATCAGCGCGACGCCGGAGCGGTTGAGGTCCACATAGCTCATCGAAGGATGCTGGTCGTGCACAGATTTTCCCGCGTCCTGTTCCAGGTGCAGGCGCTCGATGCCAATTTCGATATCCTCGAGATTACCCTCCTTGTCCGGCCCGACCGTCACGATCACCTTACCCTCGCCGACGATCGGATCCTTGTACTGGGAGATCTGATAGCCCTGCGGCAGGTCAGGATAGAAATAGTTCTTGCGGTCGAAGATCGAGCGCTTGTTGATCTGCGCCTTGAGGCCAAGACCGGTGCGAATGGCCTGGCGCACGCATTCCTCGTTGATCACCGGCAGCATGCCCGGCATGGCAGCATCGACCAGCGAAACGTTGTCGTTCGGAGCGCTGCCGAAAGCCGTGGAGGCACCGGAGAACAATTTCGCTTCGGAGGAGACCTGGGCATGAACCTCCATCCCGATGATGACCTCCCAGTCGCCGGTAGCTCCGGGAATGAGGCGTTTGGGATCGGGTGTGCGCGTGTCGATGATGGTCATGTTGCGTGGACTTGCGGCTGGAAAATTCGTAACGGGCCAATGGAGCCGACGGACCGATACCGGTTAACGGAATGCCGTTGCCGGTTCAAGCTTTTCCGTTTCGCGGCGCGAACCGTCGGCGACCGCTGACACAACCGAAATTCGCAAAAAACTTTGACATAGATCAAACCGCGAAATCCGGCCTCTGCCTATCCTCGCATCAACCTACTCACTCCGGACAGGAGAAAAGGGATGAGATTGAGCGGCATATTGGCAAGAATCTCGCGGCATGCGGATCTCTTCGAAGCCATGATCGACAAGATGGGAGTGCGCAAGAAGGTCTTCGACCTGCCCGACACTCCGGCGGTCTTGCGGCGGGCCAATATGCGTTGCCTGTCCTGCGGAAGCGCGGATGCCTGCGAAGCGTGGCTCGAGACCGAGACCGCTGCCGAGCAACCGCCGGAATACTGCAGGAACAAGGCATTGTTCGCGCGTTTGGAGCGCCTGCAAACCAGCGGTGACGGTTCTGATTGTCATGGGTCAGGATCGCACCATTTAGAGCAGGCGCTCTGAAGGACTCCCCCAAGGGAGAGTACCCCTCCAGAGCATGCTCTGGTTGCCCCGGATTGCTGCACGCGATTCGGGGCTTTTTTTATCGACGGTGCCCGCTTCCCCGGCCGCATCGCGAAAGCGGCCGATAGACGCTCACTGAAATTTGCAGGGATTTGTTAGCCTTTTGAAAGGTTTACCGGGAAAAGCCGCAGCGCCGGCTTGTCAACGGACAGCGTCGCCGTAAGATGTGCCCGTCCACTCAGCAGCGCCGCGAGACTTCGGCTTGACCGGAGCCGAGCCGCCTTCGGGCAACAGGGATCGTGACCATTGAAACATCGTCTTGGCTCCCGTCTTACCCGCGCCGCGGCGCTTCTCCTGCCCGCTCTCCTGCTCGTCGGATGTGGCCTCAATACTGCTCCAGTACTCAATCCGGCAGGCCCGGTCGCACTGGTCGAGCGCGACCTGCTGGTTACAGCCTTCGGGTTCATGATGATCGTGGTGATACCGGTGTGGATCATGGCCATCGTGTTTGCATGGCGCTATCGCCAGGGTGGCGAAGGCAAATACACGCCCGACTGGGGTTATTCGGCTCGCATCGACGCGGTCATCTGGCTGGTTCCCGCCGCGATCATCGCCGTGCTCGGTTACCTGGTCTGGACCTACACCCACCGACTCGATCCCTACAAGCAGCTCGATCCGGCCCAAAACCCGATGGAAGTGCAAGTTATTGCGCAGGATTGGAAATGGCTGTTCGTCTACCCGGAATACGGCATCGCCAGCGTCAATGAGCTGGCTTTTCCCAGCAGCCGGCAACTGTCGCTGAAAATCACCTCGGACACGGTAATGAATTCGTTCATGGTCCCGGCGCTCGGCGGGCAGATCTACGCCATGGCCGGCATGACCACCCGGCTGCACCTGCTTGCCGACGCGCCGGGCGAATTCACCGGCCGCAACACCCAGTACAGCGGTGATGGCTTTGCCGATCAGCATTTTGTTGCCATCGCCATGACCGACGAGGATTTCGACGCCTGGACCGACAAGGTCCGGCGTTCGCAGCAATCGCTCGACGCGGCGGCCTATGAAAAACTGGCAAAGCCGAGCATTGCGCATCAGGTCGAATACTATTCCGGCTTCGAACCGGGCCTGTTCGACCGGATTCTGGCCAAATACGCCGCGCGGCCGCATACGGCCGGCGCAATGCAGCAATAAGAGGGTCGACGCATGCTCGGAAAGCTGACCATAGACGCCCTGCCCTTCTACAGCTGGGTCGCCATGGGCGGTGCCGCGATCACGGTTTTCGGCACGCTGACCGTCATGGCGATCATCACCTATTTCGGGCTGTGGCGTTACCTGTGGCGCGAGTGGTTCACCAGCGTCGACCACAAGCGCATCGGCGTCATGTACATCATCCTGGCGCTGATCATGCTCCTGCGCGGTTTCGTCGACGCCATCATGATGCGCGCCCAGCAGGCGGTGGCCTACAATTCGGATGGGTACCTGCCGCCGGAGCATTTCGAGCAGATTTTCAGTTCGCACGGCACGATCATGATCTTCTTCATGGCAATGCCGTTCCTGACCGGTCTCATCAACATTGTCGTTCCGCAGCAGATCGGCGCGCGCGACGTCGCCTTTCCGTTTCTCAATTCGGTGAGCCTGTGGCTGACGGCCGCTGGCGCGGCGCTGGTCATGGTCTCGCTGGTGATAGGCAAGTTCTCGCAGGCCGGTTGGACGGCCTATCCACCCTATTCAGGCATCGAGTACAGCCCGGGGGTCGGGGTCGATTACTGGCTTTGGGCGATCGTCGTCAGCGGCATCGGATCGACGCTGACCGGAATCAATTTCATCGTCACCATCATCAAGAAACGCGCGCCCGGCATGCTCTTGATGCGCATGCCGTTGTTCTCCTGGACGGCGCTGTGCGTCAGCATCCTGATCGCCTTCGCCTTTCCCGCACTGACCGTCGTCGGCGCCATGCTGGGGCTCGACCGTTATCTCGGCATGCATTTCTTCACCAATGGCGATGGCGGCAACATGATGAACTTCGCCAACCTGATCTGGATCTGGGGCCATCCGGAGGTCTACATCCTGATCCTGCCGGCCTTCGGTATCTATTCGGAGGTCGTCGCGACCTTCTCGGGCAAGCGGCTGTTCGGCTACGATTCGCTGGTCTACGCCACCGGCTGCATTGCCATCCTGTCGTTTTCGGTGTGGCTGCATCACTTCTTCACCATGGGTTCGAGCGCCAACGTCAACGCGTTTTTCGGTATCGCCACGATGATCATCGCGGTGCCCACCGGCGTGAAGATCTTCGACTGGCTGATGACCATGTATCGCGGCCGCATCGTTTTCCATCCGAGCATGCTGTGGACGATGGGCTTCATCGTCACCTTCGTCATCGGTGGCGTTTCGGGCGTTCTGCTGGCGCTGCCGCCGGCCGACTTCCTGATGCACAACTCCACTTTCCTGGTGGCGCACTTCCACAACATGCTGATTCCGGGCGCCCTGTTCGGCTATTTCGCCGGCCTGCACTACTGGTTCCCCAAAGCTTTCGGCTTCAAACTGAACGATCAATGGGGTGTCCGCGCTTTCTGGTTTTGGATCATCGGCTTCTATCTCGCCTTCATGCCGCTTTACGTGCTTGGTTTCATGGGCATGTCGCGACGCATGGAACACTACAATGTCGCCGAGTGGCAGCCCTACCTGGTCGTCGCCGCCCTTGGGGCCGTTTCGGTTCTGATCGGCATTGCCTGCATCGTCGTGCAGGTTGCGGTCAGCATCCGCGATCGGGCATCGGCCACGGATACGACCGGTGACCCGTGGAACGGCCGCACGCTCGAATGGGCCACAAGCTCGCCGCCGGCGCCCTACAATTTCCCGGTCCTGCCGCAGGTCGAAGATGTCGATGCCTTTGCCGACATGAAACGGCGCGGGGTGGTCGGCGCCGTGCCTGAACGCTACGAGGATATCGTCATGCCGAAGAGCACCGGCACCGGCGCCGTGCTCGGCGCCGTCGGGTTCCTGTTCGGCTTCGCCATGGTCTGGCACATCTGGTGGCTGGTGGCGCTGTGCCTGGTGGTGACGGTCGTCACGCTGATCATCCGCAGCAGCAACGACGACACGCACTACGTCCTCAAGGCCAGCGAGATTGAAGCGATCGAGCAAAAGCGCCTTCATTCGACCCGCAAGATCCCGACGGACAGCGATCCGCTGATCGATGTCGCGGGCGCCCCAACCGTGACGGAGCAAACCTGATGTCCGCCGTTGTTACACCGGGTCCCGACGACGGAGCACGTGCTGCTCTGGACGGCGATATCGCGCCGCCCGGCGAGGAGATGAAAGAGGAGTTCGAGGAACGCGAGTTCGGCTTCTGGATCTACCTGATGACCGACTCGATCATCTTCGCCCTGCTCTTTGCCACCTATGTCGTCATGTCGGACAACATCGCCAGTGGGCCGTCGGCAAAGGAACTCTTCAGCCTGCGACACACGGCCGGCGAGACCCTGCTACTGCTGTGTTCGAGTATCACTTTCGGGTTCGCATCGCTGGCGGCCATGGACCGGCAGGAATCGCGCGTAGTCCAGTGGCTTCTCGTCACCGTCGTTCTCGGCGCCGGCTTCGTGGCCATGGAACTTGTCGAGTTCACGGGCATGATCAGCGCCGGAGCCGGTCCGGACACCAGCGGCTTCCTGTCGGCTTTCTTCACGCTGGTCGGCACCCACGGCCTTCACGTATCGGTCGGCATCCTCTGCATCCTGGTGATGATCGCGCAGGTGCAGTTCAAGGGTTTGACGCCGGCAGTGCTGTCGCGGCTGCTGCGCCTCGGCCTGTTCTGGCACTTCCTCGACATCGTCTGGATCGGCATCTTTTCCGTCGTCTACCTGCCGGGAGTCCTGCAATGAACCGCGCCGACACCCACACCCATAAGGCCTATATCACCGGTTTCGTGCTGGCGCTGATCTTGACGGCGATCCCGTTCGGACTTGTCTGGACCGGTCTGCTGCCGGTCGGAACGACGCTGGTCGTCATCATCATTGCGGCAGTCGTCCAGGTTTTCGTGCACCTGTACTATTTCCTGCATCTGAATTTCACCACGACGCCGCGCGAGAACCTGCTGGCATTGGCCTTTGCGGCGGTCCTGATCTTCATCATGGTCGGCGGCAGCATCTGGATCATGTTCGACCTGCACCACCGGATGATGGGATAGTCGCTAGGACTGCAGGCGCCGCTCCAGCCCCGACATGTCGTGCTCGGTGATATCGACGTTAAGCACGACGCTGCCGTCCTCACGATCCTCGCGCTGGTGAACCCTGGCGTGGTCGTAGAGCCACGACAGATGGGCCAATTCACTCGCCTTCAAAACGACATCGCGATTGAGCAGTCGCCCAGACAGCAAGTGTTCGATCGCAGCCAGCAGATCGTCCAGTCCGGCGCCGGTCGTTGCCGACACGACGCCCGCATTTTCGCTGGCGCTCGCCTGATCGTGCAGTGCTTCCGCCGCCGATGCCGGTAACAGGTCGACCTTGTTCCAGACTTCCAGGATCTCGGCCGGCGTGTCGTTGCGCTCGTTGATCCCCAGCTCATCGAGGATGCGCAGGACATCGGCCGCTTGCGCCGGGTTGTCGGGATCGGAGATGTCGCGAACATGCAGAATCAGGTCGGCCTCGAGCACTTCCTCGAGGGTTGCGCGGAAAGCTGCCACCAGATGGGTCGGCAGGTCGGAAATGAAACCGACCGTATCGGACAGCATGACGAACCTGCCATGCGGCAGCTTCATCCGGCGCAGTGTCGGATCGAGCGTTGCGAACAGCATGTCCTCGGCGACCACGTCGGAACCCGTGACGGCGTTGAACAGCGTCGACTTTCCGGCGTTGGTATAGCCGACGAGCGCCACCACGGGATGCGGCACTTTCTGGCGCTTCGATCGGTGCAGGTTGCGGGTACGGCGGACCTGCTCCAGTTCCTTTTCCAGCTTGACGATCTTGTCCTGCAGCATGCGCCGGTCGGCCTCGATCTGGGTCTCTCCGGGGCCGCCCATGAAACCGGCACCGCCCCGTTGCCGCTCAAGGTGGGTCCAGCTGCGCACGAGCCGGCCCTTCTGATAGTTCAGGTGGGCGAGTTCGACCTGGAGCACGCCCTCGCGGGTCGATGCGCGCCGACCGAAAATCTCCAGGATCAGGCCCGTGCGGTCGATGACCTTGGCCTGCCAGGCCTTTTCCAGATTGCGCTGCTGCACCGGCGACAAGGGATGGTCGACGATCACCAGTCCGGCATCGTGGGCGATTACCAGATTGGCGATTTCCGTGACCTTGCCCGATCCGATCAGCGTTGCCGGCCGTGGAGCGTTGACCGTCACGGTGCTCGCCTGAACGATTTCGATATCGATGGCTTCAGCCAGACCGACGGCTTCCTCGAGCCGGGTTTCCGCCGTGCGGTGCGGCGCCGAGGGCGTTTCGGCAGGCGACTTCAGAAGGGGCACGAGCACCAGCGCCCGGGCAGCATCGCGCTGCCGGTCAACACCGACGTCCCGCATCCTCTGTTTTCTGTTTTTCTTGTCCTGGTCAGCCTTCACGGCTTGCTTCTTCGCCCTCGAACATCTGGATCGGCTGTCCGGGCATGATGGTGGAGATGGCGTGCTTGTAGACAAGCTGGGAGTGTCCGTCGCGGCGCAGCAACACGCAGAAATTGTCGAACGACGTCACCACTCCGGTGAGCTTGACACCGTTGATCAAAAAAATCGTGAGTGCGACTTTTTGCTTTCTGACTGTGTTGAGAAATTGATCCTGCAAATTTTGTGAACGCTCCGCCATTGCGCCGTTTCTTCCTTGTCCCTGCCGGTTTCTTCTTATTGCGCGGCTTTCACCGCTCGATGTCGCCGGACCAACTCTTCGGCAGCATCCTTCCGCCAGCCGAGTACGCACCGCTTTTCGTTATCAAATCGCTCCCCCTTCCGCAATCTAAAAAGGGAATGACAAGGTGTGTTCCGTCGCTCGGAAGTTGAACGCTGGTTCAACGGGTGTACCAGTACTTAAGGTTCAAAACCGCAAAAACCACCAGCACCTCAAGGCGTCCGACGGTCATGATGATGATGGCAAACAGATAGGTTAGCCGACTTGGCAGTTCCTGAAATGTCGGCCAGTGCGTTGCGGTGTCCGAGGCCACCGGGCGCAGCGCATCGTAGACCGGGCTGGCGTTGGAAAACAGCGAAACGGCGAGCACGATCGCCGCTTCGAATCCGGTTGCGGTCAGCGCGATCAGCGCTGCGCCCAGCCCGATGACGAGCACCGCGATGATGAAGTAGGTCCAGATCGCCTGCATCGACTCGCGCTTGATCACCTCGTCGCCGAACATCAGCCGGTCCACGCTGTTGGGGTAGATCAGACGGTTGAGTTCGGCGATCGCGTAAACCCACATGGCGCCGATACGGAAGATCTTGACGCCGCCGGAGGTGGAATAGACGCCGGCGCCGACGAAAATTACCGCCAGTACAACGATATTCGGCAGCAGCGCCATCACGCCGGGCCGGGTTTCGATACCGCTGGTGGCCACCAGCGACGAGGCCGTGAAGAACCCTTCCCGCAACGCCGGAACAAGGTTGGCAGCGATGTCGCCGCCCGATACATGGACGATGCGGGCGGCATAAACCACCGTGAGCGCGACGATCAGTGCCACCAGCAACTGTGCTTCCAGGTTGTTCTGGAAGATGCGATTCGGCCGCCGCAGTATCTGGCGGCGCCAGAAAACGCTCATGGTGCCGGCGCACAGGCCGATCCCCATCACCAGGATCGCTCCCGCGCCGATGTTTTCTTCCAGCGGCCCGGAGAACGGCACGAAGCCCCCGGTGGCCGCCGACACCATTCCGAGCATCGCGGCATCGAGCGGCTTGACGCCGAACAGCACGAGCCCGAAGAGGATGACACCGGTGACGAGGCTGTATTGCAGCAGCAGCGCTCGGTAGGATTCCATGCGGTAGAAGCTGTCGTCATAACCTCCGGCCAGCAGCCTGCTGTTGCGCCCCTGCAGACCGCCGAAGCCGGCCGGCGCCAGAACATGCACGATCGACGCCAGCGTCAGAAACCCGCCATACCACTCCATCATCGCCCGCCAGAACAGGAGCGCCCGGGGGGCCGTTTCGCGTGGCAGGACCGAGGCGCCGGACGTGGTCAGCGCTCCAACGGCCTCGAACCACGAGGGCATGAAATCCATGTCGGCGAGCACCATGAACGACACCGCGCCGAATAGCGGCGTGGCAAGCCAGACGCAGACCAGGGCCAGAAAGGTGAAGGAACGCTCGGTCTTGCGCGGGCGCCCGGTTATGGCCGTCAGAAACGCCAGCGTCAGGAAGGCGCCGATGGCGGCCATTAGCGTCATCTCGATGGCCAGCGTGGATTCGGAGTTTGCTATGGCGACCAGGATTGCCGGAACGAACAGTCCGAACAGACCGGCGGCCGAAAGCGTTATCAGGAACAGCGGCCCGATCATGACGGTCAGAAGAACTCGAGGCTCACGCGGAACAGTTGCTCGACATGGCGCACCGCATCGGCGGTGGCCAGCAGCACGACGCGGTCGCCGGTCTTGATCTTGCTGTCTCCGTCGGGCCTGAGCACCTTGCCGTCGCGATAGATCGCACCAATGCGGATACCGTGCGGCAGCTCGAAGTCGCGCAGCATGGACCCGACGATCGGCGACGTCTCCAGCGCCTGGGCCTCGATCACCTCGGCGGCCCCCTGCTGCACGCTGTGCACGGCCAGGATGCGGCCGCGCCGCACGTGCTGCAGGATCCGCGAAATCGTCACCGTGCGCGGATTGACATGGGCGTCGATACCCATGGTTTTGGTGAAATCGAGAAAGGCCGAGCTGTTGATCAGCGCAAGGTTGGATTTGCACCCCAGCCGCTTGGCCATGACGCTGGAGAGAATGTTGACCTGGTCGTCATTGGTCAGGGCGACCATGAGGTCGGCGTCCTGGATGTCGGCTTCCACCAGAATCTGCTGATCGAGTGAAGAGCCGTTGAGCACGACCGTGCGGTTGAGGTTGTCGGCGATGGACACCGCCCGGTCGCGATCATATTCGATGATCTTGATCTTCGTCCGCGGCTGCCGCTCCTCGATGGTGCGCGCGACGTAGTAGCCGATATTGCCGCCTCCGGAGATGACGATGCGCGTGGCCTCCGGCTCCTCGTGCCCGAACAGCCCGAGCGTCCGCCGCACGTGGGTACGGTCGCAGATGACATAGGCCAGATCGCCCGTCACCAGCTGATCGCCCGAATGGGGGACATGCAGCTTGCCGTCGCGCCAGATGCCGGCGACGGTGGCGGTCAGGTCCGGAAACAGGTCGCTGAGCTGCTCCAGCGGCGTGTTGACCACCGGACAGTCTTCCAGGCACTCGATGGCGACCATGGCAATATTGTCGTCGGCAAAGCGTACGGCGTCGTTGGCGCCCGGCAGGGCGATGCGCCGCAGCACCATCTGGCCGACCTCGATCTCCGGCGAAATCACCACGTCGATGGGCATGTGTTCGCGCGAAAACAGGTCCGAATAGTGCGACTGCAGATAGCTCTGGGCGCGGATACGGGCGATCTTGGTCGGCACGTTGAACAGGGAATGCGCGACCTGGCAGGCCACCATGTTGACTTCGTCGTAGAGGGTGACGGCAATGATCATGTCGGCCTGGTCGGCGCCCGCCTGCGACAGCACGTCCGGATGAGCGCCGTGGCCGACATAGCCGCGCACGTCGAGGGTCTCGCGAATGGCGTGGATCAGCGGCGGCGAGGTGTCGATGACCGACACGTCGTTGTCCTCTGTCGAGAGCCGTTCGGCGATTCCGTAACCGACCCGCCCGGCACCGCAGATGATGACCTTCATGCGTTAACGTCCCCTGCCGACAGTCAGCACCTGAATGTTACAGACCGAGAGACTTCAGCTTCCGGTGCAGCGCAGACCGTTCCATCCCCACGAACTCGGCGGTCTTCGAGATATTGCCGCCGAATCGGTTGATCTGGGCAACAAGATAATCGCGTTCAAACATTTCACGAGCCTCGCGCAATGGCAAGGTCATCACATGGCTCTGGTCATGGTTGCCGACGTTGGGCAGCATCTCGCCGATTTCCTGCGGCAGCATGTCGGCGGAAATGACGCTGTCGCCGGTCTCTCCACGGGTCAGGATCATCAGCCGCTCGATATTGTTGCGCAGCTGACGGATGTTGCCGGGCCAGTCATGGGCCTGCAATACAGCCATGGCATCGTCGCCGATCGGCCGCGACTTGATTCCCGCCTGTTCGCCGATCTGTCGCATGAACTGGTCGACGAGAAACGGGATGTCCTCGCGCCGTTCGGCCAGCGAAGGCACACGGATCGGCACGACCGCCAGCCGGTGATAGAGGTCCTCACGAAAGCTCCCCTCGGCGATGAGCTGCTCCAGATTGCGAGCCGTCGAGGAAATCACCCGCACATCGACGCTGACACGTTTGCTGCCGCCGACGCGCTCGAACTGCTGCTCGACCAGCACTCGCAGGATCTTGTTCTGGGTGCCGCGAGGCATATCGGCGACCTCGTCGAGATAGAGGATTCCGCCATGCGCCTCCTCCAGCGCACCCACCTTGCGTTCCTGTCCGTTGCCGGCCTCGGTTCCAAACAGTGCGATTTCCATGCGGTCGGGCGTGATCGCCGCCGCGTTGAGGGCCACAAACGGGCCGTCCGAGCGGGAGGAATGGCGGTGGATCAGCCGGGCGACCAGCTCCTTGCCAGCGCCGGACGGGCCGAGAATCATGATGCGGCTGTTGGTCGGCGCCACCTTTTCGATGGTCTGGCGCAGCTGCGAGATGGCCACCGACGTGCCCGTGAGATCCCCCGGCTCGCCGGAACGGCGTTTCAGTTCATCGACCTCGCGCTTCAGGTTCGAGGTTTCGAGCGCCCGTTCGGCGACCAGCACAAGGCGGTCGGCCTTGAACGGCTTTTCGATGAAATCATAGGCGCCGCGACGGATCGCCGACACCGCGGTTTCGATGTTGCCGTGGCCGGAGATCATGACGACCGGCAGATGCGGATGCCGCGCCTTGACTTCGTCGAGCAGCGCCAGCCCGTCCAGTTTGCTCCCCTGCAGCCAGATATCCAGGAACACCAGGCGGGGCACGCGCTCGGCAATCGCCTGCAGGGCGCTGTCGCTGTCGCCGGCGGTTCGCGTTTCGTGACCTTCATCGGACAGGATCCCGGAAACCAGCTCGCGGATATCCTCCTCGTCGTCCACGACCAGAATGTCAGACGCCATCGGTTTGTGTTTCTCCCATCTTGGGTTCGGCCGCCGCTTCGCCTGCCGGCAGCGAGACTCGGATCATCGCCCCGCCATTCGGGTCGAAATCGGGCGGTGCATCATGCAATTCCAGTATGCCGCCATGTTCGTCGACGATCTTCTTGACGATCGCCAGGCCGAGGCCGGTTCCCTTGTCGCGCATGGTCATGTAGGGCTCGAAAATGCGGTTGCGGTTTTCCACCGGCAGCCCCTTGCCATTGTCGATCACGTCGACCACGAAATTGTCGTGGTCGCCTTCCCTCGCCCTGACCAGGATCTTGCGCCCCTGCCGCTCTTCATCCGCCCCAACGGCGTCAACGGCTTCAGTGGCATTCTTGATGAGATTTCCGAAGGCCTGGCCGAGCATTCTAGAATCGAAATTGCCTTCCAGCGGCACATCGCCGAAATCGCGGGTGAATTCGATGTCGTTGCGGCTCACCTCGCGCAGGAAAACCGCATCTTTGAGAACTTCCCGCAGATCCTGCCTCTCCTTCGCCGGTTTCGGCATGCGTGCGAAAGCGGAAAACTCGTCGACCATGCGGCCGATGTCGCCGACCTGCCGCACGATCGTCTCGGTGCACTGGTCGAAAACCTCGCGGTCGTCGTCGGCGATCTGCTTGCCGTAGCGGCGGCGGATTCGTTCGGCCGACAGCTGGATCGGCGTCAGCGGATTCTTGATTTCATGGGCGATGCGGCGCGCCACCTCCGCCCAGGCCGTGGATCGCTGGGCGAGAACGAGATCGGTAATGTCGTCCAGCGTGATCACGTAGGATTCGGCCCCCTGCTGGGGTCCCTCCAGGGTTACCTGGACATTCAGGGTCCGCTCCATGCCATTGCGCATGACCGAGATCTGGCTTCTGTACTCGCTGCGGTGCCAGCGCGTCGTGCTGGTCAGCACCTTGGAGATCTCCGGCGAAATATCCGACAGGAGCTTGTTTTCCAGCCCGCCCGGCTCACTGTCGAGCATGATTTCCGCAGAGCGGTTGGCGATCGAAATCAGCCCGTCATCATGAACGCCGATGACGCCCGCCGAAACACCGGACAACACCGCCTCGGTGAAGCGGCGGCGCTCGTCCATCTCGTCGCGAGCCAGAATGATTTCATCACGTTGCCCGCGAAGTTCCGCGGTCATATTGTTGAATGTTTTCGATAAATTTCCAACGTCACCGTCCGATGCCTTGACCGGGACACTGACGCTGAGATCACCGCCGGCAACATTGTCTGCGGCTGCAATCAGCTGGCGAATCGGACGCACGATTCGGTCCGCCACGGCGATGGCCGTCCAGATCGCCGCCAGCAGCACGATCAGGGCAAACCCGATATAGAGAATGGCGAAAGCAAGCTGAACCGGTCCCCGGTCCTCTTCCAGCGACCGGTACTCCTCGGTGTTTTCCTCCATCAGCCGCATCGAATTGACGACTTTCGGGTCGACTGCGCGGATCGTGTAGAGGAATGCGTCGGGAATGTTTTGCAGTTTCATCACCGCGCCGACGATGTTGCTCTTTCCGGGCGGGATGAGCGACGGCACATCATTGGCCGCCTGTGCCAAGGCCTGTTCCGGGACCGACGGCAGCGGGTGCTCGGTCGGAATGTCGGCACGGGCGACGACCGTCCCATCCTCGCGAACGACAAAGGCGCCGAGCAGTCCCCGCCCGATCGCCTGGCGTGTCACCAGGACGCTGAATCCCGTCCGGTCGAGGCTGTAGAGCGTTCGCGCCCGGTCGAGATCGTTTGCCATGGAGACCGTCTGGCCTTGCAGATAGCGGGCATTCTCGTTCACATAGGCCTGGGCGACGCTCAGCGAGGAATTGACGATTTCCTTTGTGCGCAGGGAAAACCAGCGGTCGAGTCCGACATCCAGGGTAATGCTGGCTATGATGGCGACCAGAATGGCCGGCAGGATGGCGACGACGCTGAACAGTCCAATAATGCGCACATGCAGCCGGGAGGCGGCGCGTCCGCGCCGCCGCGCCGCGACGATGTTGGCGATTTCCCGCACAATCAGGCCGATCAGCGCAACGACGAAAACCAGATTGACGATCACCGCGGTCACAACGACTTCGTTGCGCGGCGCGATCGGTGTCAGGCCCATCAGGATGACGAAGGAAACGATCGCGCAGATCAGCGAGCAGACGACGATGATGATGCCCGGCAGCGCCAGGAGCCGGCGCCGATCGCCGCCATTCGACAGCGGCCGAACGTCCCCCGTTCCAACCGATGTAACGCTCTCGCCGACCGTCATTAACGTCCCCGATGGATCTGCCGCTTGAGACTCGACACGCCAATAGCGCTCGAATGCGTTGCCATAGTGCAACGCATTGTGGCGAAATTGCAACGCACCTGATGTTCGGTCAAGCGCCTCTAGGTGATCGATATACGGAAACGCCGAGTTCGCGGATCTTCTTGCGCAGCGTATTGCGGTTGAGGCCGAGCAATTCCGCGGCCCGGATCTGGTTGCCATGGGTGGCGGTCAGGGCAGCGAGGATCAGCGGATGTTCCACTTCCTCCAGGACCCGGTGGTAGAGCCCAGGCGGCGGCATATCGTCGCCGAATTCGGCAAAATACCGTCGCATATTGTCCTCAACCGACTGGGCGATCGTTACCGCGCCGGTGAAGTTGCCGACCGGGCTTGCCGCAGCGCCGTCGGCTTCGCCCAGCAGTTCCTGCTCCACGATCTCCGTCGTGATGGTGTCCTGCGGATAGAGCGCCGTCAGGCGGCGCACGAAATTCTCCAGCTCGCGCACATTGCCCGGCCACGGGTACTGCTTCAGCTTGTCGAAAGCCTCGGCCTCGAACCGCTTGGGCTGCAGACCTTCCCTTTCGGCCTCGTTGCTGAAGTGGCGCACCAGGTCCGGAATGTCCTCCGCGCGGTCGCGAAGCGGCGGCAGACGCAAAGGAACCACGTTGAGACGGTAGTACAAGTCTTCGCGGAAAAGGCCCTGATTGATCGAGGTTTTCAGGTCCTTGTTGGTGGCTGCAACGATACGCACGTCGGTGCGGATGGGCGTTCGCCCGCCGACGGTGGTGTATTCGCCCTGCTGCAGGACACGCAGCAAGCGGGTCTGTGCGTCCATCGGCATGTCGCCGATTTCGTCCAGGAACAACGTCCCGCCCTCAGCCTGTTCGAAGCGACCGCTGGAACGGGTCTGGGCGCCGGTAAATGCGCCCTTTTCATGACCGAACAGCTCTGATTCGATCAGGTCACGCGGAATGGCGGCCATGTTGATGGCGACGAACGGACCGGTGCGACGTTTGCCGTAATCGTGAAGTGCGCGGGCCACCAGCTCCTTGCCGGTGCCCGATTCGCCGGTGATCATGAGCGTCAGGTCGGTTTGCATCAGGCGCGCCAGGACGCGGTAAATCTCCTGCATGGCGGCGGATCGGCCGACCAGGGGCATACCCTCGCCGAGATCCTCTTCGGGCTCGGCGGCAGGCTTTTTGGGTTCCGAAAGTGCCCGACCGACAATGGCGATCATTTCTGTCAGGTCGAACGGTTTCGGCAGATATTCATAGGCGCCGCGTTCGGAGGCCTTGATCGCTGTCATGAACGTGTTCTGGGCGCTCATCACCAGCACCGGCAGTTCCGGCCGCGCCTTCTTGATGCGCGGCAGCAGGTCAAAGGCATTCTCGTCGGGCATGACGACATCCGTCACCACCAGGTCGCCCTCGCCGGCTGCCACCCAGCGCCAGAGGGTCGCGGCATTGGAGGTAATGCGCACGTCGTAACCGGCGCGCGAAAGAGCCTGGTTCAGAACGGTGCGGATGGCCGCATCGTCGTCAGCGACGAGGATCGTTGCACTGCTCATGGCGTATTCTCCCCGCGGCTGGGATCCGGCTCCTTCGACGCCGGCATGAGGACGCGAAAGGTCGTCTTGCTGGCCTGGCTGTCGCACTCGACGATGCCGCCGTGATCGCCGACGATCTTGGCGACGAGCGCCAGGCCGAGCCCGGAACCGTTGATCTTTGTGGTGATGAACGGGTCGAACAGGTGAGCGTGAATATCCGCCGGCACCCCGGGTCCGTTATCCTGCACACAGAATTCAAGCGGCAGCGAAACCCTTTCACGCGCGCCCGGAATCGAAAGGCGTATGCCCGGCCGATAGGCGGTGCTCAGGGTGATCTCGCCGCCGGGCTCGTTGCCCAGTGCCTCGCTGGCGTTCTTGATCAGGTTGAGGAAGACCTGCACCAGCTGATCGCGGTTGCCGAATACCGGTGGCAGGGACGGGTCGTAGTTTTCGGTGATCTTGATTTTGCTGGCAAAGCCCGCTCGCGAGACCGCCTTGACGTGATCGAGAACCGAATGGATGTTCACCGGCGCGCGGTCGACCGGGCGATCATCGGAAAAGATCTCCATCCGGTCTACCAGCGAGACGATGCGATCGGTCTCGTCGCGGATGAGCTGCGTCAGGGCCCGGTCATCATCATTGACGGAGGTCTCCAGCAACTGCGCGGCGCCGCGAATGCCGGAAAGCGGATTTTTGATTTCATGCGCCAGCATCGATGCCAGGCCGGTGACCGAACGCGCCGCCGCACGATGCGTCAACTGTCGGTCGATCTTGTCCGCCATGGAGCGTTCCTGGAAAAGCACCACGACGGAGCCTGCCTGGTCGGGAACCGGCGCCACATAGAGGTCGACCAGCCGGTCACTGCCCAGTTTGGGCGAACTGACATCGACCCGGTATTCGTTAACTGGGGCGCGACGTTCGCGCACCTGCTCTATCAGCGCCAGCAGGGGGCTGCCGAACGGGATATATGCATCGATATTGCGACGCGACAGATGGCTGCGGCTGGCGCCGAAGAAGGACTCCGCCTCCCAGTTCGCAAAGGAGATGAGGCCCGCTTCATCGACCATGATGACTGGATGACGGATGGCGTTGAGAACGACGTTTGCGGCTTCTGCGGTGTCGCCCTGACCGGTCCGTTCCGCCACGGTCATGCCGCCGCCTTTCCGGTCGCGGCCTCGGCGCCAAAGGCGGTCAGTGCCGCCTCGACATCCGCAACGACAGCCGCGGGATCGAGGCCGGTCATGATACGCGCTTTCAGTTCAGCCGGACAGGACGGCGCGAACCGCTCCAGATACCAGCCCAGGTGTTTGCGCGAATGGCGCAGACCGACATGCTCGCCATAGTGGGAGAGGTTCATATTGTAGTGTTCTCGCACCAGTTCGGCGATCGCCGCCGGCTCGTTGGGAAAATCCGTGCTTCCGGCGAGCACGCCGACATGCCACGGGCGCCCCTGGGTCGCACGGCCGACCATCACCGCATCGGCACCGCTTGCACGGCGGATCGCCTGCACGTCGTCGGCGGTCTCGACATCGCCGTTCGCGACCAGCGGAATGCTCAGCTGGGCCCTCACGGCGGCGATTGCCTGCCAGTCGGCGCGTCCTTTGTAGAACTGGCTGCGGGTTCGGCCGTGCACCGTGACCATCTGCACGCCCGCATCCTGTGCCCGGCGCGCGATCTCCGGAGCGTTGATGCTGTTTTCGTCCCAGCCAAGTCGCATCTTCAGAGTGACCGGAACCTGTACCGCGTCGACGGTCGCTTCGATCAGCCGCAGCGCGTGGTCGGGATCGCGCATCAGCGCCGATCCCGAATAACCGCCGGTGACCTTCTTTGCCGGGCAACCCATGTTGATGTCGATGATATCGGCGCCGCTGGCTTCGGCGATGATGGCAGCCTCGCGCATCCACTCGGCCTCGCGTCCCGCCAGCTGCACCATATGAGGTCGGATGCCCTCCCCTTGGATGCGCAGATGCGATTCCTCTCGGCTGCAGACGAGCTCGCGGCTGGCGATCATTTCCGTCACGACCAGTCCGGCCCCGAAACGCCAGGCCAGGCGGCGAAAGGGCAGGTCGCTGATTCCGGACATCGGCGCGAGAATGACACGGTTGCGAATGCGAACCGGGCCGATATGAAAGGGCTTATCGATCATCAAGCCTTCTGCACTGAAAAGAGGCACGCTTTCTTGTTGCCCTAATTTTGGGCAAATAGCTGAGAATTGCAAGTCATTTTTGTGCACTGCGGGACTGGCTTTGTTGCACTGGCGACGCTACAGCAGTTGCCTGACGCCGAGCAGGCTCCGAGCTACAAGGACAATATGGCAGATTCACAGTCCATCGCCGCCATCATCGTTGCAGCCGGCCGGGGCGAACGCGCCGGAAGTCCGCAAGAAGGACCGAAGCAATACCGTCCGATCGGGGGCAAAGCCGTTCTGACCCACACCTTGCGGGCGTTCATTGAGCATCGCGATGTTAACTCCGTCACCGTGGTCATTCACC
Organism: Rhizobiaceae bacterium; assembly: GCA_963921345.3. Lineage (GTDB taxonomy): Bacteria > Pseudomonadota > Alphaproteobacteria > Rhizobiales > Rhizobiaceae > Hoeflea_A. The sequence continues at coordinate 1,231,882 of CAWUFE020000007.1, forward strand.
CGCAGGATCATGCGCTCTTTCAGGCGGCCATCGCCGACCTTCCGACACCAAATCCGCTTCGTGCGGTCGACGGCGGGAACACAAGACAACAATCGGTGCTCAAGGGTCTGGAAGCGATTGCGGCGGAAACGCCCGACATCGTGCTCATCCATGACGGTGTGCGTCCATTTGTCGATAAGGCACTGATCGATGCTGTCATCGGACCGCTATTGGCCGGCGCACAGGCCACCCTGCCGGTCGTCCCGCTAACCGACACGATCAAAAGGGCGACTGCAGGCGGGACGGTCGAGGCAACGGTTCCGCGTTCGGATCTCGTTGCAGCGCAGACCCCGCAAGGCTTCGCCTTTGCCCCCATCCTCGACGCGCATCGTCGGGCCGCGGCAAATGGCGACCGGGATTTCACCGATGACAGCAGCATTGCGGAATGGGCCGGTATCGAAGTGAAGCTGGTAGCCGGCAAAGCCGGGAACGTCAAACTCACCGTAGCGAAGGACATCGAGATGGCGGATCGCGATTTGAGTCAGACGCTGCCGGACGTGCGAACAGGTAACGGCTATGACGTCCACGCACTCGTTGCGGGCGATTTCGTCATGCTCTGCGGTATCAGAATCGAGCATGATCAGGCGTTATCCGGCCATTCGGATGCCGACGTCGGACTGCACGCGCTGACTGACGCTCTGCTGGCAACCTGCGGCGCGGGCGATATCGGCGACCACTTTCCGCCGACGGATCCGCAATGGAAGGGAGCGGAATCGCATATTTTCCTGAGCCGGGCCGCGGAAATCGTCACCGAGGCCGGCGGTTCCATACTCAACGTCGACGTCACCGTGATCTGCGAGGCGCCGAAGATCGGACCGCATCGTTTGGCCATGCGCCGAAAGCTGGCCGAATTGCTGCAGCTGGACCTCCAGCGATGTTCGGTCAAGGCGACCACCAACGAAGCGATCGGCTTCATCGGACGCCGCGAGGGCATCGCGGCCATCGCCACCGCATCGGTGATCTATGGAGACCGCAATGACGGATAATGCTGCCCTTGCCGGAAGGCTGGTGCGTGAATTCACCGAACGCGGGTGGATGGTGGCAACCGCCGAATCCTGCACCGGTGGCATGATTGCCGCCGCGATCACCGACATTGCCGGCTCGTCCGCCGTTCTCGACCGCGGTTTCGTGACCTATTCCAACGACGCCAAAAGCGAGATGATCGGCGTTTCCGCCGCCACTCTTAAGGCCCATGGCGCCGTCTCTATGCAGACCGCCGTCGAGATGGCAGAGGGCGCGCTTGACCGCTCGCAAGCCGATTTCGCCGTCTCGGTAACCGGCATCGCCGGACCGGACGGCGGATCGCCGGAAAAGCCGGTCGGCCTCGTCCACATGGCGCTGGCGCGACGCGACGGCGAAACCAGCCACCGTGAACTGCGCCTCGGCGGCATGAGTCGCGACGCCGTCAGACGGGCGACCGTCACCGAGGCTCTCACCCTGTTCTTGCAGGAAGCTACGAAGCGGCGCTGAGACCGCGTTGCAGGTCTTCGGCCGTCAAAACCGGCTGGATCTCGACAGAGGCGTTGAGCGCGGCAAACAGCGGTTCGTTGATTGCGGGCATGCGCGCCTGATCGTTCTCCTCGAATATGAGAATCCCCATGCGTTGGCCGCATTCCAGGGCAAAATAGGCTGCTTCCGGCTTGACCGCATCCATCAGCGCCTGGATTGCCTTGTCCAGCGAACCGTCTCGTGCCGCCTCGTTGCCCTTTTCCACCGGGATTGTGAACTTGTACATAAGTCGCATATCGGCCTCCTCTGGGATGACGCCGGTCAACGATAGGATGGTTGTGTTCTAGGGGAAAGCCTGGCGGTCAAGGCTCACCGTGAAGGAGATCGGGAGCCGCTTCCAGCAAGGGAACGATGCTGGCTAGATCGAGCGCTTGGTCGGGATCGAGAAAGGCGGCCGTAAAGACAAACAGCCGTCCGTCATCGCGCCGCACCATCCAGTTGCCGGCCTGAAGGCCCATTTCCGATCCTCCCTTGAAGCCGACATAGGTCCATTTCTCACGATCGAACCCGATGGGGTCGTTCAGCGTCAGAACCTCCAGAAGCGGGCGAAGTTCCGGTTTGCCGCCCATGGCGTTCAAGGCAAGAAACAGGTTGCAGATATCGTGACGGTTGGCGAACCATTCGACGGTCTCAACCCGCACCGGCTTGTCCTGATCACCGTGCTCGTCGAAAAACGCCGAAAGAGCCGGAAAACCGCGGCGTTCGCCGGCAAGCATCTCCCGTTTGGCGTCGTCGGACGCCTGCCGGTAGCGTTCCAACTCCTCATCGCTCCACAGGAACTTGATGACCGCAAATTCCCGCGTCGCAGGAAGCGGCGTGTTAAGCGAGGCGTCGTGATGCCCTGCCTCCGCCATACGGCGCTCGATGTTTTCCCGTCCGGCGAGGAAAAGCAGCGTGTCGGTCGCCGTGTTGTCGCTGCGCTGGATCATCTGTTCGGCCAGATAACGCAGCGTGAAGACGGACCCGTCCGGCACGAAGAGCAACGGACCGCCGGGGATCGACTTCAGGTCTTTGCGAATTGTAACGGGCTGCTCCCAGGTCAGCCGGCCTTCCTCAACCGCCGCGGCTATTTCGGCCAGAATGTAGAGCTTGAAGCCGGAGCCGATCGGGGTCGTCAGGTCGGCGTTGAGCTCGTGCACCGGTCGGCATGTGCCGTCGGAAATTTCAGCAGCGAGTGCGGACACGACCGGTGCGAGAGCCGCCGCCCTGGCGTCAAAAGCCTCCCAAGTCGTGGGCTGATCCTGTGCCGATGCCGTCGACGGATGGAAACTGGCTATCACCAGAAGCAGGGAGGCGCACACCACCGCACGACCGAGATACCAACCTGCCCTTATGCGACTTGCCATCGACGACCGCCCCCGTGTGAACCGCTTTACGCCATCATAAGTGCAATCCGTGCCCCAGGGCCAGATGGGCCGCTTCCAATATCCCCTCGCCCTGCGTCGGATGGGCATGGATGGTTCCGGCGATATCCTGCAGTCGCGCGCCCATCTCGAGGCTTAACGCAAAGGAGGAAGCAAACTCGGAAACATCCTTTCCGACCGCCTGGATCCCGAGCACGAGATCATTGTCCTTGCGCGCGACGACGCGCACGAAACCGAGACTTGAACCGAGCGTCATCGCCCGACCGTTGGCTGCCAAGGGGAACTTCCCGACCTTGATGTCGAAGCCCGCGTCTCGGGCCTGATCGGGATCGAGCCCGACGGAAACGATCTCGGGATCAGTGAAGCAAATTGCCGGTATCGCGGCCGGCTCGAAGGCGCGGCGCCGTCCGGCGATCACCTCCGCCACAACCTCGCCCTGCGCCATGGCGCGATGCGCCAGCATCGGTTCGCCGGTGACGTCGCCGATCGCATAGACATCGGTCATGGAGGTGCGGCATTGGGCATCGACGCGCACGAAGGATCCGTCCATCACCAGCCCCAGTTCGGAGAGGCCCCATCCGTCAAGTCGCGCCCTGCGGCCCACAGTGACAAGCACTTTGTCTGCCGGCAATTCCACGGTCGATCCGTCGGCCTGTTCCACCTGCAAGGCCGCCCCGCCGGCAACCAGGCCGCCGGCGCGGCAGTTCAGCAGAACCTCGATACCCAGCTTCTTGAGGTTTCTGGCGACGACGTTCGACACCTCGGCGTCGTATTGCGGCAGCAGCCGATCCAGCGCCTCGACGACCGTCACCGCGACGCCCATCTTGGCGAACGCGCTCCCGAGTTCGAGACCGATGTAACCGCCGCCGATGACCACCAGCCGTTCGGGAAGCGTTTCCAGCGCCAACGCCTCCGTCGAGGAAATGACAATACCGCCGAACGGCAGGGCCGGTATCTCGACCGGTACAGAGCCGGGTGCCAGCACCACGTGCCGGGCACGGATCGACATCGGACCATCGGCGCTGTCGACGATGCAGGTCTTGCCGTCCTGCATCCGGCCTGTGCCGGAAATCGTCGTCACGCCGGCTTTCTTGAGCAACGAGCCGACGCCACTGGTGAGCTTGCGGACGATACCGTCCTTCCAGGTCAAAGCCCCTGGCCAGTCGACCGTCGGTTCTCTGACCGTCATTCCGGGAAGCTCGCCGCGCGACGCCCGAACCATGGCCTCGAACATGTCCGCCGCATGGATCACTGCCTTCGACGGAATACAGCCGACATTTAGGCAGGTACCGCCCACCGCCTCTTTTTCGACCAGAACGGTATTGAGGCCCAACTGGCCGGCCCGAATAGCGGCGACATAGCCGCCCGGACCACCGCCCAGGACAAGGACCTCGAAGTTGCGACTCTCCATCTACCGCTCCATGAACAGCGTCGCCGGATTTTCCAGCGACGCGCGAATATGTTGAATGAATTCAGCGGCATCCCATCCATCGATAATGCGATGGTCGAACGAAGACGACAGGTTCATTACCTTGCGCGGCACGAATCCGTTGCCTTCATAAACCGGCCGGACCGCGATTTTGTTGACTCCGACGATCGCCACCTCGGGGCTGTTGATCACCGGCGTCGAGACGATGCCGCCGAGCGGTCCCAGACTGGTGAGTGTGATCGTCGAGCCGGTCAGTTCATCGCGTGTGATGCTTCCGTCGCGGGCGGCTGCCGCCAGGCGCTGTCCTTCCGCGGCTAATCCCCATATGTCGCGGGTTTCGGCGTGGCGGACGACAGCCACCACCAACCCGCCTTCAGTCTGCACGGCCATGCCGACATGGACGGCGCCATACTCGCGCACCACGCCTTCCTGATCATCGAAGAGCGCGTTGATTTTCGGGTAGGCTCTGATCGCCCGCACCATGGCCAGCATGATGAACGGCAGCAGCGTCAGTTTCGGCTGGTCCTGACGCCGGTCGAGATTGAGCCGGCCGCGCAGCGTCTCCACTTCGGTGACATCGACCTCGTCGACATAGGTAATGTGAGGAATGCGCTGCTTGGCGTCCTGCAGCCGCTCGGCGATTTTTCGCCGCAGGCCTATGACCTTGGTCTCGGTCACCGTGGTGTCGGGACGCCTGAGATCGGCAACGGGCGCGGTCTGACTGCTCAGATAGGCGTCGAGATCGCCGTGCAGGATTCGGCCAGCCGGCCCGGTTCCTCTGACATAGGCGAGATGTACGCCGGCGTCCATCGCACGGCGCCGAACACTGGGCGCGGCAAGCGGCTTTTCGCCTTCCGGCCGTGGCGGTCCCGCCGGAACCGGCCGAACCGCGCCGCCGTTCGAAGGCACCGCGACCGGTTCTGCGGAAATGGGTTCCGGAGCCGCTAGATTGTCGGGCGCAGGTGCCGCAGCTGGAGCAGTCGTGGCAGGTGCGGCCGCGGATGCCTGCTCCTGTTCCTTCGGAACCTCTCCCTCAACCTCGATGGTGATGATGGTCGCGCCGACGGCGGTCATCGCCCCGATTTCCCCTTCGATCGAGGCGATCTTGCCTTCCACCGGCGACGGAATTTCAACCGTCGCCTTGTCGGTCATCACCGCACCGAGCACCTCGTCTTCGCGAACCATGTCGCCGACCCGGACATTCCATTCAACGACTTCGGCCTCGGTGATCCCCTCGCCCACATCCGGCATCTTGATCTGCAGAAGTCCCATCACACGGCCTCCATCAATGTCTTGAGGGCGCGTCCGACGCGGGCCGGACCCGGGAAATAGTCCCATTCCTGGGCATGCGGATACGGCGTGTCCCACCCGGTCACCCGTTCGATCGGGGCTTCCAGCGCGTAGAAGCAGTGTTCCTGCACCTGGGCGACGAGCTCGGCCCCGAAGCCCGAAGTCAGGGTCGCCTCGTGCAGAACCATGCACCGGCCGGTCTTGTTGATCGACGTTGCGATGGTTTCGATGTCGAGCGGCAGCAAAGTGCGCAGGTCGATGATTTCCGCATCGACGCCGGACTCGGCCACTGCTGCCTCGGCGACGAAACACATCGTGCCGTAGGTCACGATGGTCGCTTCGGTACCTTCGCGCCGAACCGCCGCCTTGCCGATCGGAAGCGTATAGTGACCCTCCGGCACCTCGCCGAGCGGATGCCCGGTCCAGTTCTGCGCCGGGCGGTCGTGATACCCGTCGAACGGACCGTTATAGAGACGCTTCGGTTCCAGGAAGATGATCGGGTCGTCATCCTCGATGGCCGAAATCAGCAGCCCTTTGGCGTCATAAGGCGTCGACGGAACGATGGTCTTGAGCCCTGAGACATGGGTAAACAGCGCTTCAGGGCTCTGGCTGTGGGTCTGACCCCCGAAAATACCGCCGCCGCAAGGGCTGCGGATGGTGATCGGCACGGTGAAATCGCCGGCGGAGCGGTAGCGGATGCGCGCCGCCTCGGACACGATCTGATCGTAGGCCGGGTAGATATAGTCGGCGAACTGAACCTCGACACAGGGCCTCAAACCGTAGACCGCCATGCCGATGCCGGCACCGACGATGCCGCTTTCATTGATGGGGCTGTCGAAGACCCGCGAGGTGCCGTATTTCTTCTGCAGCCCTGCGGTGCAACGGAACACGCCGCCGAAATAGCCGACATCCTCGCCGAACACGACCACGTCGTCGTCGCGATCCATGCAGATGTCCATGGCGCTACGGATCGCCTCGATCATCGTCATCTGAACCATGGTCTACACCCCGGCCTTCTGCCGTTGCGCGTGCAGATGCGGCGGCATTTCCTTGTAGACGTCCTCGAACATGTCGCGAGTGCTGGAGCCGCCGCCCATGACGCCGTAGGATTCGGCTTCCTTGGCTGCGACCCGCATCTCTTCGTCGAACTCGGCTTCCGCCTGTGTGTGGCGCTCCTCGCTCCACAGCCCGATACCGATCAGATGGTTTTTGAGACGCAGGATCGGGTCGCCGAGCGGCCAGGCTTCCGATTCTTCGCGCGGCCGGTACCGGCTTGGATCGTCCGATGTCGAATGCGGCGCAACCCGGTAGGTCACCCATTCGATCAGTGTCGGGCCGAGATTGCGCCGGGCACGCTCGATCGCCCATTTGGAAACCGCGTAGACGGCCAGCAAATCGTTGCCGTCGGCCCTCAGTGACGGAATTCCGAAGCCTAGCGCGCGTTCGGCAAAGGTGGCCGCATCGCCTCCGGCAATGCCCTGGAAGGACGAAATCGCCCACTGATTGTTGACGATGTTGAGCACGACGGGTGGCTTGTAGACGGATGCATTGACAAGCGCCGCGTGAAAATCGCTTTCCGCGGTCGACCCGTCGCCGATCCATGCCGACGCGATCTTGGTGTCGCCCTTGATGGCCGAGGCCATGGCCCAACCAACGGCGTGGATGTATTGCGTGCCGAGGTTGCCGGAGATGGTGAAGAATCCGTGCTTCTTAGAAGAGTAGAGGATCGGCAACTGGCGTCCGTGCAGGGGATCGCGGGCATTCGACAGGATCTGGCAGATCATGTCGACGACCGGGTAGTCCTGGGCCAGAAGCAGGCCCTGCTGACGATAGGTCGGGAAGTTCATGTCGCCGGGCGAAAGCGCCAGCTGCTGGCCGATAGCGATCGCCTCCTCGCCGGTGCACTTCATGTAGAACGAGGTCTTGCCCTGACGCTGCAGCGTCATCATGCGCTCGTCGAAAGCGCGCGTCTTGAGCATCGACCGCAGCCCGTGCAGCAGAACGTCCTTGTCGATCTCCATGGCCCAGGGTCCCACCGCCTCCCCGTCGCGGTTGAGAACGCGGATCATGGTGGTGGCCAGATCCTTGATGTCGCGCGCGTCGACATCGATTTCGGGTTTTCGCACCGTCCCGGCGCGCGGCACCTCGAAATCCGAGAAGTCCGGCTCGTCGCCGGGACGCACCGGCGGCTCCGGAACATGGAAGGAAAGAGGTCCGTAATCAGCCATACCTGTCTCGCTTTCTGACCGGTAACGGACGCCGGCCGTTATTACGACAACAATACTGACCTATATGATGCGCCGCACTGGCAACCACGACAATAGCGGCAGACCAATTGGACGAATTCTAACAAGCACCCGCGCAAATTGCTTCGGCTCGTTGCGTCAGGGCACAGAATTTTGAACTTTCCTTGCGTCGCCTCTGTGGACGAGCCGACATCGCGGCCGGAATCAGCCCTCGGCGACCCGCTTCCGCACGCCGTAAATAGCATCCGCGCGCTTTTCGAAGGCCTCGGAAAACTTGTGAAAGGCACGGTCGAACATCGAGCCCATGAGGGCGCTCAGCATACGGCTCTTGAAGGCGTAGTCTATGGAGAAACCGACATCGCAGCCGCCTGCCGGACTTTCGGTAAACGTCCAGCGATTGTCGAGGTAACGGAACGGCCCGTCGATGTATTTGACGTCGATGACCAGTTCGTCGGGCTTCAGCAGTACCTGGCTGGTGAATGTCTCGCGGATCGCCTTGTAGCCGACCGTCATGTCGGCAACGAGCAGCGTGCGATCGTCACGCTCCCTGCGTTTGCGCACGGTCAGCGATTCACACAGCGGCAGGAATTCCGGATATCTCTCGACATCCGCGACCAGGTCGAACATGTGCTGCGGCGTATGGGCGACCGTGCGCGTCGTATCGAATTTCGGCATGGAGGCTTCGGCTCACATGGCCTTGCCGTTGCGGGCGGCCCGCGCGGCCTGCAACTTGGCGAAATCGTCGCCGGCATGGTGCGACGAGCGCGTCAGCGGGCTGGCCGAGACCATCAGGAAGCCCTTGGCATAGGCAATGGTCTCATAGGATTTGAACTCGTCCGGCGTGACGAAACTGACCACCCGATGGTGCTTTTTCGTGGGTTGCAGATATTGACCGATGGTCAGGAAGTCGACATCGGCGACCCGGAGATCTTCCATCAACTGCAGGACCTCGTTCCGTTCTTCGCCTAGCCCGACCATGATGCCAGACTTGGTGAACATCGTCGGATCCAGTTCCTTGACCCGCTGCAGCAGGCGGATGGAGTGGAAGTAGCGGGCCCCGGGGCGCACAGTCAGATAGTTCGACGGCACCGTTTCGAGATTGTGATTGAAAACGTCCGGTCTGGCGCTGACGACCTTCTCCAACGCTCCCTCCTTGCGCAGGAAATCGGGAGTCAGGATTTCGATGGTCGTCCGCGGCGAAGCCTCGCGAATCGCCGTGATGGTGTCGACGAAGTGCTGCGCACCGCCGTCCGCCAGATCGTCCCGGTCGACCGACGTGACCACCACATGTTTGAGCTCCATCTGCCTGACGGCACGGGCGACGTTTTCCGGCTCGTTCAGGTCGAGAGCGTTGGGTCGGCCCGTCGCCACATTGCAGAATGCGCAGGCGCGGGTGCAGATCTCGCCCATGATCATGAAACTGGCATGCTTCTGCTGCCAGCAGCTGCCGATATTCGGACAGCCGGCTTCCTCGCAAACCGTCACCAGATTGTTGCTTTTGACGATGTTGCGGGTTTCCAGGTAGCCCTTGGACGTCGGCGCCTTCACCCGGATCCAGTCCGGCTTGCGGGCAACCTCGGTGTCCGGACGATGCGCCTTCTCGGGATGGCGCAGCCGCTTCTTCTCCGCAACCGTGTCGACTACAGTGACCATGGGGCTAACCCTTCTTCAATTCAGCGGCCGGCCAGCAGGGCGAACAGCCACAGCACGATGATCGCTCCGACGGTCGCCACGATCAGATGGCCGACAAACCCGAAGAATACGATTCCGAAGGCCGAGGCGATAATGCCACCGACATAGGCGCCGATAACGCCGACAACCAGGTTCTTGATCAGGCCATGATTGCGGTTCATCACCTTTTCGGCAATGAAACCAGCCAGCAGGCCAATAAACAGAAATGCAATCCAGCCCAACGCTCTTATCCTCCGATTTAGGTAGGTGTCCTCACGCTTCGATCAAGCATTGAGCACGCGGCCATAGGCGTCAAGCACGCTTTCTTTCATCATCTCGGAAAGCGTCGGATGCGGGAAGACGGTGTGCATAAGTTCTTCTTCCGTCGTTTCCAGGTTCATGGCTACGACGAAGCCCTGGATCAACTCGGTAACTTCCGCCCCGACCATGTGGGCGCCCAACAGCTCGCCCGTCTTCTTGTCGAAAATGGTCTTGATCAGTCCCTGATCCTCGCCCAACGCAATGGCCTTGCCGTTGGCGCTGAACGGGAAGCGCCCGACCCGGATGTCGTAGCCCTCTTCTTTGGCGCGCGCCTCCGTCAGACCGACGCTGGCGACCTGCGGATTGCAGTAGGTGCAGCCAGGGATCTTGTTCTTGTCCGTCGGATGCACGCCCGGCACGCCGGCGATCTTCTCGACGCAGACGACACCTTCGTGCTCGGCCTTGTGGGCCAACATCGGTGGGCCGGCAACATCGCCGATGGCGTAGATGCCCTCGACATTGGTCTTGCCGTAACCGTCGATGACGATGCAGCCGCGATCGGTTTTGACACCCAGCGCCTCAAGACCGAGGTTCTCGATGTTACCCTGCACACCCACTGCCGAAATCAGCCGGTCCGCGGTAATCGTCTCGGTCTTGCCGTCCTTGGTTTCAACATGCGCCGTCACGCTGTCGGCCGCCTTCTCCACTTTCGAGACCTTGGCCTCGGTGATGATCTTCAGCCCCTGCTTCTCCAGCAACTTGCGTGCCAGGCCCGAGATTTCCGCATCCTCGACCGGCATGATGGTCGGCATCAGCTCAACCACCGTCACGTCGACGCCCATGGAGTGGTAGAAGCTCGCGAATTCGATCCCGATCGCACCGGAGCCCATGACCAGCATCGATTTCGGCTGGCTCTGCGGCACCATGGCCTCGAAATAGGTCCAGATCAGCTTGCCGTCCGGCTCGATTCCCGGCAGCACGCGTGGCCGCGCTCCGGTGGCAACGATCACGTGCTTGGCGGTGTAGGTGCCCTCGCCCTTGGTGTTTTTCGGCGTCGGATGCTGCGGTTCCATCGGCGTCTTGCTGCTCTTGCCGACGACGATTTCAGCCGATGCGCTGCCCTTGGCCGCCTTGCTGAGCTTCGCTTCGCCCCAGATGACGTCGACCTTGTTCTTCTTCATCAGGAAGCCGACACCGGCGTTGAGCCGGCCGGAGACACCGCGCGACCGTTTGACCACTGCCGCGATGTCGGCGGAAACGCTGCCCTCGAGCTTGATGCCGTAGCTGGCGGCATTCTCAGAAAAGTGCAGGATCTCAGCCGAACGCAGCAGCGCCTTGGTTGGAATGCAGCCCCAGTTCAGGCAGATGCCGCCCAGGTGCTCGCGCTCGACGATGGCCGTCTTGAGGCCCAGTTGCGAGGCCCGGATTGCGGTGACATAGCCGCCCGGCCCGGACCCGATAACGATGACGTCGTAATTGTTGGACACGTTTTCGTCTCCCCAACTGGCGGCCGTCGGCCGCAATGCCTCTTAGCCCACACGCGTCGTCTTGCGTCGGCCGGATCTCAATTTTTCGACGGAGCCTTTGACGCGGCGCGGTCCGTCCTCGCGCCGGCGCCGCCTATTGGTTGCGCAGCGAAAACCCGGTCATCAGCAGCGTCACGCCGTTGAACGTCAGTTCCACACCGAGGAACAGCCCTAGCACGGTGACCGCCGACCACGGAAAATTGGCGAAAATGATGACGCCGAGAACGACCGACAAAATGCCGGAGACAAGCACCCAAACCCAGCCGGTGACCGGTCGCAGATTCACCGAATAGGCGATCTTCGCGCCGCCGAGAAGGAACAGCAGCACACCGACAAGGACGGTCAGCGACGCGGCTCCCGCGACCGGATTGGCGACGAGGACGCCACCGACCAGAAGCGTCAGCAAACCGACGGCAATGTTCCAGATAAACCCACCCCATTCGCGGATCGAGAATGCCTGGATGATCTGCGCAATGCCCAGAACCAGAAAGAAGAAACCGGCCAGATAGTCGGCCGTGATGGTCGCGGCCAGCGGATTTGCAAAACACAGGAAACCGCCGATCAGGGAGATTACGCCGAACGCCACCAGCCATCCCCAGGACGCCTTGAGTTTCTCCATCATCTCGTCGATGTCTTTTTGATCGATCTGCTTTGCCATAACGTCCACCTCCTCGATTGGGCCGTTGACTTCCTTAGACCAGCATCCCCAGGGGATTTTCGACATACCCCTTGAAGGCCGCGAGCAGCTGGGCGCCAAGCGCGCCGTCAACCGCGCGATGGTCCGTCGACAGGGTCACCGACATCATGGTCGCGACCGCCGGTTCGCCGTCCTTGACCACAACGCGCTGTTCGCCGGCACCGACCGCCAGGATCGTCGCGTGCGGCGGATTGATCACCGCGGAAAAATCCTTGACGCCGAACATGCCGAGGTTGGAAACCGCTGTGGTTCCACCCTGATACTCCGTCGGCTGCAGCTTCCTTTCGCGCGCGCGGCCCGCCAGGTCTTTCATTTCGTTGGAAATGACCGACAGCGGCTTTTCCTCCGCATGGCGAACGATCGGCGTGATCAGGCCGCCCGGTATCGACACGGCAACCCCGACGTCAGAGTGCATGTGCCGCACCATGTTGGCTTCGGTCCAGGAGACGTTGGCATCCGGAACGTCGCGCAGCGCCAGCGCCATGGCCTTGATAACGAAATCGTTGACCGACAGCTTGTAGGCCGGCTTGTCCTCGCGCACCGGTGCCGCCTCGTTGAGCTGCATACGAAGGGCCAGGAGCCCGTCCAGCTCACAATCCACCGTCAGGTAGAAGTGCGGAACCGACTGCTTGGATTCGACCAGCCGCTTGGCAATGGTCTTGCGCATGTTGTCGTGCGGTATGAGCTCGTAGGAGCCTTCCTCGAACAGCTTCAGGGTCAGGTCGTCCGCTGGTACGGACGGTGCAGCGGCCGGTGCTGCGGCTGCAGGTGCCGCGGCGGCCTTGCCGACACCGGCTGCGATTGCTGCGTCGACGTCCCTGCGAATAATGCGTCCATGCGGCCCGCTGCCGGTGAGCGCCGCCAGGTCCAGGCCCGCATTCGCTGCCAGGCGCCTCGCCAGCGGCGATGAGAAAATGCGCTGACCATTGGCAGCCGCTGCCGGTTGCGGTGCAGCCGGCGCTGGAGCAGCCGCAGGCGCGGCGGGTGCCGGAGCGGCAGCGGCGGGCTCCGCCGGCGCCGGAGTCGGAGCCGCAGCCGGCGCGCTGGCACCAGCGGCCGCGGCGGCTGCAACATCCTCACCCTCTCCGGCAAGAATGGCGATCGGGGCATTCACCTTGACCCCTTCGGTGCCTTCCGGCACCAGGATCTTGGCGACGACACCCTCGTCGACCGCTTCCACTTCCATCGTCGCCTTGTCGGTTTCGATCTCGGCGATCACGTCGCCGGGGGCGACGCTGTCGCCCTCCTTGACCAGCCACTTGGCCAGATTGCCTTCCTCCATCGTCGGGGAAAGCGCAGGCATGGTGATATCGATCGGCATGGTGCGAACCCTCCCCTCAGGCCGTGTAGGTGACGGCTTTGACCGCGTCGACCACTTCGGCGACGTTCGGCAGGGCCATCTTTTCCAGATTGACGGCATACGGCATCGGCACATCCTTGCCGGCGACCGTGACAATCGGCGCATCGAGATAATCGAAGGCCTGCTGCATAACGCGGGTAGCGATCTCGGTACCGACACTGCTCTGCGGGAAACCTTCCTCGACGGTCACCAGACGGCCGGTCTTCTTCACCGACTCGATCACCGTCGGCAGGTCCATCGGGCGCAGCGTACGCAGGTCGATGACCTCGGCGTCGATGCCCATGCCGGCCAGTTCGTTCGCCGCCTCGTCGGCATAGGTCATACCGATGCCGAACGACACGATGGTGACATCCTTGCCGGCGCGATGGATGCGTGCCTTGCCGATAGGCAGCACGAAATCGTCGAGCTTCGGCACCTCGAACTTGTGGCCGTAGAGGATCTCGTTTTCCAGGAAGACGACCGGGTTGGGGTCGCGGATTGCCGCCTTGAGCAGTCCTTTGGCGTCGGCTGCACTGTAGGGCATGATCACTTTCAGCCCGGGAACGTGGCTGTACCAGGATGCGTAACACTGCGAGTGCTGAGCCGCAACGCGGGCTGCCGCACCGTTGGGGCCGCGGAACACGATCGGCGTGCTCATCTGGCCGCCCGACATGTAGCGCGTCTTGGCGGCCGAGTTGATCAGGTGGTCCATCGCCTGCATGGCGAAGTTGAAGGTCATAAACTCAACGATCGGCTTCAGACCGGCCATCGCCGCGCCGACGCCGACACCGGCGAAACCATGCTCGGTGATCGGCGTATCGACCACCCGCATCGAGCCGAATTCGTCCAGAAGCCCCTGGGTCACCTTGTAGGCGCCCTGGTATTCCGCGACTTCCTCGCCCATGACGAAGACGTCGCCGTCAGCGCGCATTTCCTCCGCCATGGCGTCGCGAAGGGCCTCGCGCACAGTCGTTTCGACCATTTCGGTGCCGGCTGGAATATCGGGATCGGCCGGAACGGCGGCTGCCACAGGCGCTGCCGCAACCGGTGCCGGTGCTGCCGCAGCTGCCGCTTCTGCAGCGGGTGTCGCGGGTGCCGGAGTGGCGGCCGGCGTTTCGGTGCCGATGGCGTCGGCCGATTCACCGTCGGCCAAAAGCACGGCGATCACGGAGTTTACCTTGACGCCCTCGCTGCCTTCCGGGACGACGATCTTGCCGATCGTGCCTTCGTCGACGGCTTCGACCTCCATGGTCGCCTTGTCGGTTTCGATCTCGGCGATGACGTCACCGGAGGCGACCGCGTCGCCTTCCTTCTTGACCCACTTCGACAGCGTTCCCTCTTCCATGGTCGGAGAGAGCGCGGGCATGAGAATATCGATTGGCATCTGTTCTCCCCCCAATCCTAAGCCAGTATGTCCGTGTAGAGTTCAGAAGCATCCGGTTCCGGATCCGTCTGGGCGAATTCGGCGCTGTCGGCGACGATGTCGCGCACGCCCTTGTCGATCGCCTTGAGCTCGTCCTCGGTTGCCCAGCCCTTTTCCAGCAGCCGAACCTTGACCTGCTCGATCGGATCGTGCTCGGAGCGCATTTTTTGCACTTCGTCCTTGCTGCGATATTTGGCCGGGTCCGACATGGAGTGGCCGCGGTAGCGATAGGTCAGCATTTCGAGAATGATCGGACCATTGCCCTCGCGGCTGAACGCCACCGCCCGCTCGGCAGCCGCCTTGACCGCCCGCACGTCCATTCCATCGACCTGGTAGCCCGGAATGTTGAAGGACGCGCCGCGCTGCGAGAAGTCCGACTGCGCCGTGGCCCGGCTGACGGCGGTGCCCATGGCATAGCGGTTGTTCTCGACCACATAGACGACCGGCAGGCGCCAGAGCTCGGCCATGTTGAAGCTCTCATAGACCTGGCCCTGGTTCGCAGCACCATCGCCGAAGAATGCCACCGCTACGCGACCATCGTCACGGTAACGATTGGCAAAGCCGAGGCCGGTACCGATCGACACCTGCGATCCGACGATCCCGTGACCGCCGTAAAAGTTCTTTTCGCGCGAGAACATGTGCATCGAACCGCCCTTGCCGCGCGAATAGCCGCTCTGGCGTCCGGTCAGCTCGGCCATAACGCCGCGTGCGGTCATGCCCATGGCCAGCATGTGGCCGTGATCGCGATATCCGGTGATCATCTGGTCGCCCTCTTGAAGCGACATCTGGATGCCGGTGACGACCGCTTCCTGGCCGATATAGAGGTGACAGAAACCGCCGATGAAACCCATGCCGTAGAGTTGGCCGGCCTTTTCCTCGAACCGACGGATCAGAAGCATCTGGCGATAGACTTCCAGCTCCTCCTCCTTGCTGAACTCGGCCAGTTCCTTGCCGATCGCCGTTTTGGCGGATCGGGCGGATTTGGCGGATTTTGCGGATTTGGATGCACCGGTACGACGGCCGGATGACGCTGCGGGCTTGCGCGGGGCCATAAAGTCCTCCCAAGAGTTGGTCTGCGCTAACCTTACGGAAACGGCCAATTCTCAGCAAGGCCATTAATGCATAGCTAAATTGATTTTCAAATAACTGAATTTCAATAAGAAAATTAGTATTAACTGGTTTACAGTTAACTCTATTCGTAATCGTAGATAACGATTTCGTTCGGGCGAGTCAGATTGAGCGCTTCGCGCGCCTGTTCGTCGAGCATGTCCCTAACCACCGGACCGCTCTGCGGCAGCAGCATCACCTGTCGCTGCAGCCGCTTGCGCTCGGCGATCAGACCCTCCAGCCGCAACTCCAGCTCGGCGGCACGCCGTTCGAAGCTCTGCCTGGCGTTGAGGCCGCGATCGCCATTGATCGAGTGAAATCCGAAATAGCTGATAAATGCGATCGCAAGCACCGGGACCACCAGCCTGCCGGTCTTGCGAATTTTTCTTTGTCGTGTCGACATGCACGCACGCTACTTGGAACTCGACTGGCGCCGACCAACTCGAGGCCCCGAGGGGCAAACCGGCCTGATCTTTATGGTACAACATGTTTAATAACGGGTTATCGCCTGGTCTCGGCCAACCGGGCTCTTAGGTGAAACAGCCACCTGCTTCCGAATTCAACAGTCACCCCTAGCGATCAAGCCAGTTCCTGTGAGTGCAGCACAGGAGTGTCGTATCTTTCCGTTGCGTAGGTATGTAAATTACTGTATGCATCGATCCGATGGGATGAGGTGCGTGCTGAGTTCTGAGTGCATGCGACCAATCGACCGAGAGAATTTTCACAGCCGGGATAGCCGGCAACAACCTGCCAGAAGAGGGTGACTATGGGACCGACAATTATCGCCTATTACGAAGCGATCCTGCGGCAAACGCCGACACCGGCTCAAATCGATCAATGGGACGCTTTTCTCACTGAAGCGGATGATCTTGAAGAAGCGCTGGCGGATTTCGCCACGGCGCTGTGTCTGCAGGCCGACGATGTTCGTTCGATCCTGCGGCTTTACCAGGCCATTTTCGACCGCATGTCCGACAGCGGCGGCCTGACGTTCTGGACCAACCGCTTCCGCGAAGTCCAGGAAGACAATCCTGGCCTGTCGTACCGGGACGCTCTGATCGAGACGATCGGCCAGTGGCTTGAGTCGGACGAATACATCGCCCGTTTTGGCGACAACCTTTCGGACGAAGACTTCCTGTCTCTGCTCTACCTCAACATTCTGGGTCGCCCGGCCGACCAGGAAGGCTACAACTTCTGGCTTGCCGTCCTGAAGAGCGGCGCGCTGACCCGCGAACAGCTGATCGTCGAGTTCACCGAATCGGACGAGTTCAAGGCTGACGTTGACGACGAAGCCAACGGCCTGCTGAAGGCGGCGGCTGCCATCGACAGCCCGACGGCTGTCGACGACCTTCCCTACGAATTCCCGGGCGGCGATCCCTACACGGGCGAACTGGGCAACGAGGCACCGATCGACATTCTGATTGGTACGGAAGTAGCGGAAGACGCAACCAATGGCACAGCGGTAACCGATGGCACATTGACGGCCGTCGATCCGGATGGCGGCGAGACTTTTACCTGGAGCATCGACGATCCGAGCGGCGCTTTCGGCCTCGACGATCCGACCGCCCAGCAGCCGAACATCATTGTGGTCGATGCCAGCAAGCTCGACCATGAAACCGCCGATGTGATGACCGTGACGATCACGGTGACCGACAGCGACGGCAACGAGTTCTCCAAAGAAGTCGACATCGACATCGTCGATATCAATGAGGCGCCGTACAATCTCGATCTGTCGAACATGACGATCGACGAGCAGGATGGATCACTGTCCAATCCTGGCGTTGGCGGTCTTGTTGTCGGTATTCTGACGTCTGACGATGTGGACGATGGCGATACCGCCACCTACAGCATTGTCAGCCAGTCGGTTGCCAATGCCTTCGAAATCGTCGGCGACGAGCTTCGCGTGCTCGATGCTTCGGCGATCGATTCGGAAGTCGGCGTGACGAGCATTGACGTCGAAATCCAGGTTGAAGACTCGGGTGGTCTGACCGAAGTCAAGACCTTTACGATCGACGTTACTCCGATCATCGATGAAGACCCGACCGACATTCTGCCGGATGAGCTGGACGTTTCGGCGACGCTTCCGGTCGGCCTTACGCTGACGGACCTGGTGGCTGTCGATCCGGATACCACTCCGGACAGCCACACCTTCGTGATCACCAACGATCCGACCGACCAGGGTCTGGGCGGCGCCTTCGCCATGGACATCACCGGCACGAAGCTGGTGCTTGCCGATCCGACCAAGCTCAGCTCGACGGTTCTGCTCGACAACGGGCCGGTGGATACAGACGGTCTCGTCAACGGCCTGGTCGTGTTTGAGCTCGACGTGCTGGCGACCGACAGCAACGGCAATACCTATCCGGACAAGATCAAGGTCACGGTTGACCAGAACGGCTTGGTAATTCCGTTCACCGACACCATTGTGGAGGTCCTCGACGGCTCCGAAGGCGACGACGTGTTCACCGCCAACGCCGGTGTCGGCATCGATGGCCCGGTTCCCTTCTTCCAGCAGACGGCCAATGCCGGCGACATTGCCAATGGCATGGGCGGTGACGACCTGTTCGTCCTGACGAAGGCCGACAATGCCGGCCCGGACGGTGCAGTCCTCGTATCCGGTGTGACGTTGAACGACATCGAGGGCGCTCTGCTGATCAACGAAGACCAGAGCCCGGCTCCGGTTCTCGGCGATCCGGACTGGCCCGGACCTCCCGGACCGGAACCGTTCGATTTCCTCAGCAATGTGGACGTGTGCGCTCCCTGCATCAACCTGCCGTTCATCGCGCCGGTCTTTGATGATGAGATGATCTTCGACGCGTCGCTGGCGGCCGAACTCGACCATGTCGCCATGGGCCAGAGCCGTGCTTCTGTCGGCATCTGGGATCTGCAGGACGACTTCTGGCTTGCGGCCCCTGGTGACGAGAACGATCTCGGCCCGGTCTGGGACATCTTCGACATGACCGCCAACTATGCGTGGCTGGACTCCGATCCGCAGTCCAAGCTGGCCGGTGAAGAGATCGACGAGTTGATCGTCACGCTTGACGAGGTGCGTCTGAACGAGCTTCGCATCACCGAGAACGCCGCCGGCAACGAGCCCGGCTTCGGTCCGCGCGAAGAGCAGCTTGGAACCATCTCGCTGAAAGCCTCGGGCGTGCCGTCGATCATCGGCAGCATCAACAACGGTTGGCAAGGCGGCCCAACGCTTCCAAGCTGGCTTCCCTTCCCGGCCTGGGGTCCGGCTCTCGGCACGACGACGCACACCCTGAACATCGAAGTCAGCGATCTGACCAGTTCGCGGCCTTCGGATGTCATGCCCGACATGGCTGGTACAGTAGCGGCGGCCAACACGGCGGCGATCGACTTCTTCGCCGGGATGGCCGATGGTCTGGGCAACGGGCTGCTTGGCCTGCAGACGGTCAACATCACACCGCCCACGGTCAACGGCGTTCAGCAGCCGGCTGGCGATGTGTTCCTTATCTTCGGCGATATGGCCAACGATAACGACACCGACCAGAACGGGTTCTCGCTGGAAGTCTACGACGACGCCGGCAACAGCTTCTTCTTCTTCGAGGAAGGCGGGTTTGGTCTTGGTGACGATCCGGATCTTGGCGGCCCGCTGTTTGCATCGGCAGTGAAAGTCGATGGCGGCGATGGTTTCGACACCCTTGGTGTGTTCGCATCAGATCTGGACAGCAATGGTGAGATCTGGAACGTCGAGCGTATCAAGATCCTCGAAAGCGTCGGTGCAACGTCGGCTACCACCATCTGGCTTACTGCGGTTCAGGACAATGAGCTGCAGGAGGTTATCTTCGCAGGCGGTGTCCATGGCGACCTTCGCGTTTTCGACATCCCGAATAATCCGGATGCGACGCAGAATCCCGCTGAACTTTGCGACGATTTCGGCACGCCGGGTGTGCAACTGATCTTCGATCAGTGCTGCCCGCCGAAAAATGGTAACCTGCCGGACGACTTTGATATCTTGCTGGACGGGGAAGGTTTTGATGCGAGGGTCGACACGATCTGGAAGGTTGATCCGGGTGTCAACGACCAGCGCATCGACAACTTCAATGTCAACCATATCAAGACGCTGCTTATCAACGTGGTCGACTGCGATCCGAACACTGCAGGTCTGTTTGAAGTCAACCACTTGGGATCTTCGGACAACCGGTTGGAAACGCTGCTTCTGACCGATGACGGCAATGCCGGCACCACGCGGATCCTGAACGATAACTGGAGACATGATCCTCTGACTGCCTGGGATGCCGGCGGAAACAACTTCCAGTTCTCCAACACATTTGCGCGCCTCGAAAGCTCTTTGATCGATCTGACCCTGATCAAGGGCACCGATGGCGTTCGCAATCAGGAACTGCTGGAGTTCGACGGTCCGATGCTCGCCGACCTGAAGTTCTGGACGGTGTTCGAGGAATGGGGTGCTGACGATAATCCGACGACGACCCGTCCGAACGGAGAGACTGGCATTGCTACCGACGCCAGCAAGATCATGGACGAACTGGTTGTGTCCGACGACGGCGTCACCGCTGATCTGGGTGAAGGCAACGACATGATCACGGGCAACCGGATCACCGCAGACGGCGTCACTCCGGGCCTCCTTGGCGAGGATTTCATCCGCGGCAATGGTGGCAACGACCTGATCTTCGGCGCGGCCGGCAACGACCAGATCGAAGGCGGAACCGGTGACGACGAGTTGCAGGGTGAGGAAGGCGACGATTGCCTCTTCGGCGATGAAGGCGATGACCTGATCCTGGCCGGCTCCGGCAACGACTATGCCGATGGCGGTGCGAATGACGACATCATCTTCGGTGGTGACGGCGAAGACAATCTTCGCGGTGGTACCGGCGACGACGTCCTTTGCGGCGACGATGACGATGACTGCCTGCACGGTGAAGAGGGCAACGACCTTTTGATCGGCGGCCAGGGCGACGACTTCCTCGACGCCGGCTCTGACGGTGTCGACATGCTCGTAGGCGACTATGGCTGCGATCCTTGTTACGCTCATGTCACCATAGCCGACGATGATCTCGAAGAATGCGATGTGTTCGAGATTGGAATCGATACGACAGGTGACGGCGTAGCCGATACGTTCTTCACTTCAGAAGTCGGCACACCGCTCCATACTCCGCCCGGCAATGTTCCTGCGAATGCGGCAGCGATCGCTGCCGATCTTGAAGATCAGATTCAGGACTGGATCGATGGTCTGCTAGATGCTGATTGCTGGGACGTTACGGTCGATGGTCCGGTTGTCACAATCTGCTGTCAAGCGACACCTACACTTACGAGTTAAGACGACACCCAGTGTTACGAGGACAGCGCGATTTGGGGGGCGTACGCCCCCCAAATCGCGGCGCCAAAATTTGCCCGTTCAGGCGCTCTCTTTTGTCAGAAGTTCTTCGAGGTCGCGCAGCCGATATGAGCGGCCTTTGATGTTGAGCACATGAGATCGGTGAAGGAGCCGATCGAGGATCGCGGCAGCAAGGACTTCATCGCCGGCGAGCAACTCGGTCCAGTCGCGAATGCTCTTGTTGGTGGTGATGATCATCGCACCCCGAGCGTAGCGATAGCTGACCAGCCGGAAGAAGAGGCCGGCCTCTTCCCGGTTCATCGGATCAAAACCCATTTCATCGATCAGCAGCAGCGAACTGGACATGTATTTCCGGCCCTTTAGCCTTGTAGGCGGCAGAAGCGCGTCCGCCTTGATGGCCGTCAGCAGTTCATCAAAGCGATAGTACTGGACTGAGAAGCCGAGTTGGATCGCCCGGATGCCCAGTCCCACGAGCAAGTGCGACTTCCCGACCCCGGGCGGCCCCTGAAGCAGGACAACCTCGGCATTCCGGATCCAGGCCCCGGTCGCCAAGGTGTCGATGCGGGAACGCTCGATTGCCGGCTGGAAGGCAAAATCAAAGTTTTCCAACGTCTGCCCGGTCGGGATTTTCGACGTCTTCATCATCGTCTTGATGCGCCGTTCTTCGCGGCCGGCACGCTCAATATCGAGAATCCGTTCAAGTAACTGGTGAGCGGACATCTCGGTGCTGACGGCCTCCGACAGCAAAGTGTCCAGCGCCTCGGATGCGTAGCCAAGGCCGAGTGCGTCCAGCTTCTCGCGGGTTACGTCAATATCCAGTTTTATGCTCCGAGACGTCATCGGGCCACCTCCGCCAGACGGGCGTAGATGTCGATCGAGCGCTGCTGAACATTGCTGGCCGCCAGCGCCTGAAGGCCTCGCCCCATCTTGCCAAGCGGCATCGGCGCGCGGACACGATCGGTGTCATCACCATCGAAGTGTGCATCGTCACACACGATCAGCCGCTCGGTGCGGCGCGGATGCATGGCGATCACTTCGGCATTCTTGAGGATCTGCACGTGCCCGGCCAGACCGCGCACCTCCACGTCCTGGCCGACGAAACGGAACGGCACGCTGTATTGTCGGCCTTCGAAGCTGACGAGGCAGTCAATTCCGACGGGCCTGCGCACGACGATGTCGAACGGTTCCGGCAGCGTCTCGGGCAATGGCGTCAGAAGACGACGCTCCTGTTCCCACGCTTCGGCGACACTGGTGCCGGTCGCCGGGCACCGCAGGCGGCCGGCACGCTCTTCAAGCCGCGCATCGGTCACGGCCTGCAGCTGTTCCAGGCTGTCAAAGGCCTCCTTGCGAGGATCAACCGTCTCACGAAGGTCGCGCACATGTCTCTCGACTTTACCCTTTCCCTCCGGATGCCGAGGTTGGCAGGCGTCGACATGGAAGTTCAGTTGCGCTGCAAAGCGCCGATACGTCTCGTTGATGACGCCCCAGGCGCCGGCCCCCTTGGAGATCGCCGTCTTCACGTTGTCGATGCGCAGAACCGCGACTGAACCGCCCAAGCGACGCAAACACGCCGTATTGCAAGACTGCCAGGACAACATGTCCTTCGAACGAGACCAGACAACCGCCCGTTTGCGGCTCCAAGAAAGCGTCACGATCAAGGCAGAAAGATCGACAACCTCGTCGCCAAGAACCACGCCGGGAAACTCCGCCCAGTCCACCTGGGCCTGTGCGCCGGCCGGCGTCTCAACACGACGTCTCGCCCGGACCTTCGGGGCCGGATACGTCGCCTTCCAATATCTCTGAACCGATCGCAGGCTCCCGCCATAACCATGCTCGCGCTGCAGCCACCGATGAAGATCCACCAGGTTTACACGGCCGTCCTCTTGCTGAGAGCGCCAATGCGAGATCGCTTCCGCATAATCGGCGGCCTTGAATGTCTGCTTGGACCTACCATCCAATACGCCCGCCGATCGGCGCTTGTGATGATATCGAACCGTGCCCTCCGTAACCCCGAGAAGCCGCGCCACTGCGCTCTGGGAATGCCCCTGTTTCAACAATACAGCCATGGCTGTCCGTTCCTCTTTTGCGAGAAAGCTCATCGTCTTTTTCCGCCAATTGTTGACGGAAAATCGATGAGCTAAGGCTGTTGCCACCTCGTAAAGGTAGCTGTCGCCTTACGGTCAAAATGAACTGTCGCCCTACATCTGCAGGGTTGACGGTGACTTGGTCGTCGAAGCTACAGGCACAGACGCTGCTGTTCCGGCGGTTCATAAGGCCGAGTTGGATGGTCAGATTGGTAATGGTGATGAATTCACCTGGGACGTCAGCTGGCCGGGCAACCCGAACGTGATCTATACCTATACGTTCGATACCGGCGCCCTCGGACCCAATCTTGGTGCACTTGGTGCATTGAGTGCCGACGGTGTGGTTGACACCATTTCGGAATTGAATGATCTGGCGGAAGACATCGCGGCTCATTTCAATGCAAACCGACCGGCGGCCATGGCTGCAGCCAACTTTACGATGGAAGTCGATGCTGATGGTAACATTTGCCTGATCGGTCCTGACGATAAAACGGGCAATACGCCAACAGTTGTTGTTTCAGCTGCGGATGATATTGCTGTGGCAGACATTCCTGAAACACCGCAGGTAACGTGCATTGACTTCAGCTCGGGTGCTGGTTTTCAGGACATGGGCGATATTGTGGTTATCTCTTTCGCAGCCATCGCTCCCAACCCGTATATCGTTCGTGTTGAAGATACCGACCGTTCGTCACCCGCTGAGATCGCTGCAAAGGTTGTCGCAGCGATCAATGGTGATGCTGGTGTCAATACCCTTATGACTGCATCGATTGATCCGAACGATGCTGACAAGGTTGTATTGACGGCGGCAGACGGTTTGGGTGCGGCCGGATTTGGCGCAGTCACCGCGACCGTCGACGACGATGGGACAGACGACGAGTTTGCTGGAGTGGAATTCTCGGCTCTGGATCTCCCAGGAAATCCGCCGGCTTCGATCACACTCGAAATCTCGACTCTCGTCGGTGGCGGGCCTGTCAATTACTCGATCGCGTGGAACACCGATCTGGCAACTACGTTGCAGGATTTTGTGGACACCTACGCTGTGACGATTGCGACGGACCATGAGCTGAATGTTCAGATCGGTGCCTTCGTTCCTGGCCGTCTTGAGTTCTCGGAACTGAATGGTCCGGCTGCGATCGGACATGCCGGAGCTAATTCGAACAATGCCCCGGTTGCCGGCGGGCCGATTTTGGGTACCACCCTGATCGATGCGACGGTCAATGGCACAGGTGCGGCGACGATCGTAGTGTCGACCGATACCAGCCATGCGGATGAGGATCCGCTCACGGTGGACACCACTCCTGGTTTGGATCCGCAGCAGGACGATACTCAGTCGCTGGATAGTGTTGGTCAGACAGACGGTGTTGAGCCAACTGACTTCGATCTTGACGTCTCGATCGACGACAAGACCGAGCCGGATCAGGATGTCTTCGTGGCTTCCGCCCGGACCAACAGCGAGGCCGCGTTCGCAGCTGACGGCTACGATAACGACGATACACCGGACTTCGACTTTGCCGGTCTACTGGATGCTGCGGGTCTGACCCCCGGCAACGGTGGTGACCTTGGTGTCTCCGGTGTGGTCTATGTCATGGACTTCAACCAAGGCGGAGGCCTCGACAACCTCGACACGTACGATGTCAATGAAGCAATCAACAAGACGGCCAACACCACAATAGATGGCCGCTTTTGGACCACGCTTGACGATGCGTTTGGGGCCGATGATGACCGTCGCGAGGGTGACAAGGTTGCCTTCCGCAAGTCTGATGGCGAGCTCGACGAGTGCGGCGATGCCTTCAACTATAGTGAGGAGGAAAACCAGGCGGTCAGCCGGGACGATGCGGATGCCAACGCGGTGAACGCGTTCAACTCGAACTCGTCGCTGAAGTATTTCGTCAGTGCACGGACCTTCGAGGACGCCCTGTTGGACAACCACGGTCTCATCTGGGGTGTGGATGTCGACCAGACCGATGTGGATGCCGCGATCGCCGACCTTGCGGATGGTTTCGATGATCTCGGTACGTCCATAGCCCTCTTGTCTACAATGGATGCAGCGAAGGGCGAATCCTGGCTTCGCGTCTACTACAACGAAGCAGGTACTGATGCTGCTCCAGAGGCCGTTATGGAGTTGGTTGGTCTTGACGACGTCTCGCAGTTCCACTTCCAGGACATTGTCGGATACGACTGCATCGACGATTGCAACGAGATCAAGGACCCGGTCGACATCTGGGGCACGGTCTAAACCGTAACCGTCGCAACAACAAAAAAAGGTCCCGGCAATCGCCGGGGCCTTTTGCTTTGAAAATAAGACACGCGCGTTGATGCGGTCGTGATTGTAGTATCGAATCTAATCTGCGATTCCGTTTTGCAGAGAGATGACGCGTGCTCACGGCCTTGAAGAGCTTGGTTTCGACGAGTTTGGACATCGGCCGTCTGGTCCTGCCCTTCAGCGCGGCATGCCGGTCGGGCCGGGCTAATGCGTTTTGCTGATAGTGGAAGGTACTGCGGGCCGGTCCCGCAAGCTTCACCAGCCCCGCAAGCGGCTAAACCGGCCTTTACGCCTGGATGACTTTCGCTTTTCGCGGCCAACTGACGGCGCGAGAGCCCATCCTCCTATTTGCGCAGCAGCACCGATAGCTTGAACGCAGCGCTATCATGGCTGAATTTCTTCTCCAGACCCGCCTGCCCATGCTGCGCATAGATATCGATCCATTTGCGCACCATTCGAGTGATCAATGCCAAACCGCTCGCTCACTTCTCGGTAGCTGTGCTCGCCAACCCCGTAGAAATCAACAACCGACCGTTTGAAAGACACGCTGTATTTGGACACGCAATACCCCCGAAGATTGGTGTCCAACTTTCGGGGGGCAGTTCAATTGGGGCCTTTTCGATTTCTGGTTCGCCAACCCAATCACAACGAGGCTGGCGCCGACCCCATCACAGAATCGTCGTCGGTCAGATCCTCAGAATTCCGCGTCCCGCATAGCGGGCCTGCGAACCGAGTTCCTCGTCGATGCGGATGAGCTGATTGTATTTTGCCAGCCGGTCCGAGCGCGCCAGCGAACCGGTCTTGATCTGTCCGCAATTGGTCGCCACCGCGAGATCGGCGATCGTTGCGTCCTCGGTTTCGCCGGAGCGATGCGACATGACTGCGGTATAGTTCGCCTTGTGGGCCGTCTCGACCGCGTCCAGCGTCTCGCTCAGCGAGCCGATCTGGTTGACCTTGACCAGGATGGAGTTGGCCACGCCCATCTTGATGCCGTCGCGCAGCCGTGCGGAGTTGGTGACGAACAGGTCGTCGCCCACCAATTGGCATTTCGAACCGACCAGGTCGGTCAGTGTCTTCCAGCCGTCCCAGTCGTCCTCGGCCATGCCGTCCTCGATCGAGATGATCGGATATTTGCCGACCAGTTCGGAGAGGTACTCGGCCATGGCTCCCGGCTCAAGCGTCCGTCCCTCGCCTTCCAGCACGTAATTGCCGTCGCGGTAGAACTCCGTCGAGGCGCAATCGAGCGCGATATACATGTCGTCGCCTGGCTTGTAGCCGGCCTTTTCGACCGACTGCAT
The DNA here is from genome assembly GCA_963921345.3 of Rhizobiaceae bacterium. Taxonomy (GTDB): domain Bacteria; phylum Pseudomonadota; class Alphaproteobacteria; order Rhizobiales; family Rhizobiaceae; genus Hoeflea_A. The sequence continues at coordinate 1,258,742 of CAWUFE020000007.1, forward strand.
GATGAAATCAAGCGCCGCGGGCGCGCTGGCGAGGCCCGGCGCGAAGCCGCCCTCGTCGCCGACATTGGTGTTGTGCCCCTCGGCCGCCAGTTCCTTCTTCAGCGTATGGAAAACTTCCGATCCCATGCGCACGGCATCACCGATCGCATCGGCGCCGACCGGCATGATCATGAACTCCTGGAAGTCGATCGGATTGTCGGCGTGCTCGCCGCCATTGATGATGTTCATCATCGGCACCGGCAGGACATGCGCGTTCGGACCGCCCACATAGCGGTAGAGCGGCAGCCCGGCCGCATCGGCGGCCGCCTTGGCGGCAGCCAGCGACACGCCCAGAATGGCATTGGCGCCGAACTTGCCCTTGTTCTGGGTGCCGTCGAGCTCGATCATTGTGCGGTCGACCAGGATCTGGTTTTCGGCGTCGAGGCCGTCCAGTGCCTCGAGAAGGGGGCCGTTGACGGCCTCCACCGCCTGCCGCACTCCCTTGCCGAGATAGCGTTCGCCGCCATCGCGCAGCTCGACGGCCTCGTGGGCTCCGGTCGAAGCGCCGGACGGCACCGCGGCGCGGCCGAACGATCCATCTTCAAGCAGCACGTCGACCTCGACGGTCGGGTTGCCGCGGCTGTCCAGGATTTCGCGGCCGATAATGTCGACAATTGCGGTCATTTCATTCGATCCTTTGGTGCGCAAGTGGGGAGTTCGCGGCTGTTTTAGGCGACCGCGCGCAAAACGCAATGACCTGACGGCGCTAAATCGGAAGGAACGGCCTTTCGCGTCAACCCGCTTCGAAGGCGAAGACGGCCCCCTGCCCCGCTGTAGCCGGCACGACAATGCGGTTGCCCACCCGTTCGTAACGGATATCGGCCTGATCCAGAAGCTCTGGCAGTCTGTCCTGCGCGGCGGTGGCAAAGACAACGGCGCGCAGCCGCAACCCGCGGGCGTGGGTACCGCCTTCGATGCCGAGAAAACCCATCAAGCCGGAGGCGTTCAGCACGGCAATGTCCGCATTCGCCGCGCTGATATCGAGGCCGAACGAATGCGCCTGAACTTCACGCTGGTTAGCAACCTCCTGAAGCAGGTATTGGAAATCACTCGGATTTCTTTCCGATAGAACGACTTGACGAATGCCGGCTACGCCATTTTCATGGGCTTCGAGCCGCGAAGTGTCCACCTGCAGCGACCGAAGCCGCTGGCAGGTGAAAAAGAAGACGTCGGGCGCCCGAAGATCCGCCGCGAATGCCAATTCGAAGCGCGCCTCGGCGGTTTGCCCATCGGCTCTGATGTAGTCGCGCGAAAATGTGAGGTTGTCGCCGGCGCTGATTCCGGCTTCCGCAAACTGCTGCCGGTCGCCCGCCGCATCGCTGGTTGCCATCACAAGGGCGGAGAACCCCTCCTCGCCGCGACGGAACCGGTAAGCCTGATCCCGCGCCACGAAGACATTGCCCTGTCTCGCCGCCTCCTCGCAGGTCTCGCGTTGCCGCACGGCCAGCGGTTCGAGATAAGTGCCGTCGGCGAAGAAGACGCAGGCATTGTAGGTGCCGAAGGGGTGCTCGGCTACCGGCGCCACGGAGAACCCGAGCTCCGACAGGCGCTGTCGGGAGACCGCGAGGTCGGCGGTGGGCAGAACCAGGTGATCGATGCGCCGAACCGGCGTCTTCGGAGATGCTGTCATGGCAGGCGGTTTGCCCGAGATCCGCCGTTATTGCAAGGTCGCCGGGTGGACGACACGGCAGCTCGCCCGTTCGAGTGCGAATTTGCAATGCGCTACCAGTTCCGTCAGATAGCGCTCCTGGACAACGGCGTCCGGCTCGAGCAACAGGATATTGGTCATCACCGTGAGGATATTGACGATGATCGTCCGCGCGACGGCCTCCTCGGCATCGCCCAGGTGTGGGGCCCATACGGTCAGAAACAATCTGATCAGGTGGCCGATGAAATCCTCGGTCTTCACCTCGCTGTGGCGGGTCGTCTTGTACAGATAAGAGAAGTTGAGAAGGGAAATGTAGCCGGGGTGTTCCTGCGCATTTTTGACGAAGGTCCGAATGATGCGGTCGATCGAACGGCTGTCGAGTATATCCAGACTAGCGACTTCACCGGTCAGACCGGTCGCCAGCCGCGACAGCATGCGGTCATGCGCCGCTATCAGCAGGTCGTCACGGTTGTCGAAATATTGGTAGATCGTGCCGACGGCAATGTCGATGTCGTCGGCAACAAGCGTCGTCGTGATCGGATCGGTGCCATGCTCAATGACGAGGCGCTCCACCGCGTCGAGTATCTGTTCGACCCGTTCAATGGAACGCTTTTGCATCGGCCGGCGTCGGGATTCACGCGGATTCATGAATTCAATCCGCCCGATCAGCGTTCGCGTCGAAACACCCTCGGGCGCACCGCAGTGTCATGCGATCAAAAAATATCAATCTGAAACAGTCTCATATTACCTTGCATCTCGTTCAAAACGATGCCAACGTCATATCACAGTTTCTGTCGGCCATGCCTACGGCTTCCTGAGCCGGTGCTGGCGACGGAAGCAAATAGGATCTCGATTTTGGCCGGGGGCGGCCTCGATAATGTGGATCGAGATACCAACCGGGCCTGTCAGCGGCGTCAGACAACGCACTGACAGGCCTTTCTTTTCCATTCGACTATTCGTTGCGTGACGACGCCCGCTCCAGCGCAAAGCGGCAATGCGCGATCATTTCCGCCAGATAGCGTTCTTGCAGATAAGGATCGGCCTCAAGCAGCACGAGGTCCGTCAGCACCGAAAGCAGATTGACAGCGATAGTGCGTGAGATCTTGACCTGCATGTCGCAGATATGCGGAGCCCGCGCCAGAATGAAGTGACTGACGATCTCACCGACAAATGCGTCGATATTGGCGCCGCTATGCTCCAGGGACTGGTTTGCGTGGGCAAACTTGAGCAGAGACAGATAGCCCGGATAGGATTTGGCGGTTTCGACATAGAGCCGAATCAACGCTTCCACGGATTCATCGTCCAGCGGATCCACCCGGGAGGCGGCATCAGCCACACCCGACGCCATGCGTTCCAGCATGCGGTCGTGAGCCGCCATCAGCAAATCGGTCCGGTTGGAGTAATACTGATAGATGGTTCCGACGGCGAAGCCGGTCTTTTCGGCAATCTGCGTCGTGGTGATCGAATCAGAGCCCTGCTCGACAACCAGCGATTCCACTGCGTCGAGGATTCGTCCCACTTTCTCGATTGAGCGTTTCTGCCGCGGCTGTCGTCGCGCTTCGGGTGGGTTCATTCCGACTTTCCTGTGCGACGAATGATTGGTTCTGTCACGCAGGCCCTCACAGTAAGACAGATTTTCAAAAATAGTGGATAAAATGAATATGAATGGTTTTCACGTTTGTTGCGTCTTGTCAAAAGCGGTGTTATCGTCCCCCTCAGAATCTGGTGGATAGTTCACTATTCGGTCAATAGGGCAGCATCGCTTTGTTGTCCATGGCTGAACTTCCAGCAGACCAGCAGAACCGGATCGCTGGGGGCGGCTGTTCGGTTTTGTGTCAATTTGGCCGGGGGCGGCCAATACGCGCCTTTGTCGGCGTTGACTGGGAGTATGTGTATCGGCGTTTTTCAAGCCTCGATCATCGGTCTGGACCGGTGAGCAATTTTAGGATTGTTGGCTTGATCATAGAAACGGATTGAACCTGTTTCGGCCCGCTTCACCGAACGTACAACCAGGCAATGTCGGCAAAGGCGCATTTTCTTGCCTTTGCTCTTCACGAAATAACCCAACAGGAACCCGGAGTCAGACCAGCCGCGACTGTTCCAGTGCCGCTTCGATGAACGATGCAAAAAGAGGATGCGGTTGCAGCGGGCGCGACTTCAGTTCCGGGTGGTATTGCACGCCGATGAACCAGGGATGATCCGCATATTCGATCGTCTCCGGCAGCACTCCGTCGGGCGACATTCCGGAAAAGATCAATCCCTGCTCCTCCAGAACAGCCATATATTCGTGGTTGACCTCGTAGCGGTGCCGATGCCGCTCCGAAATCTCCGTACTTCCGTAGATGGCGGCGATACGGGTCTGCGGCTTGAGATGGGCGGTATAGGCTCCCAGCCGCATGGTGCCGCCGAGATCGCCGGATTTGGATCGTTTTTCCAGCATATTGCCCTTCAGCCACTCGGTCATGAGGCCGACAACCGGTTCCGACGTTTCTCCGAATTCCGTCGACGAGGCCTTTTCCAGGCCAGCGAGTGACCGGGCCGCTTCCAGCACAGCCATCTGCATACCGAAGCAGATTCCGAAATAGGGAACCTGGCGTTCGCGGGCGAACCGCGCGGCCAGGATCTTGCCCTCGGCCCCGCGCTCGCCGAAGCCGCCGGGCACCAGAATGCCGTTGACCTTTTCCAACCACGGCGCCGGCTCCTCCTTTTCGAAGATCTCCGATTCGATCCACTCGAGATTGACCTTGACGCGGTTGGCAATGCCGCCATGGTGCAACGCTTCGATCAGCGATTTGTAGGCGTCCTTGAGGCCCGTATACTTGCCGACGACGGCAATGGTGACCTCGCCCTCCGGCGTCCGGATGCGCTCCGCCACCTCTTCCCAGGCCTCCATCCGGGGCGCCGGTGCCGGATCGATCCCGAAAGCTGCGAGAACCTCGTCGTCCAGTCCCTCATGGTGATAGGAAATCGGCACATCGTAGATATTGTCGACGTCGAGAGCCTGGATCACGGCGGACGAGCGCACATTGCAGAACAGCGAAAGCTTGCGCCGTTCCTCCTCGGGAATCGGCCGGTCGGCGCGTACCAGCAAGATGTCGGGCGCTATACCGATTGACTGCAGCTCCTTGACCGAGTGCTGGGTCGGTTTGGTTTTCAGTTCGCCGGCCGCCGGGATCCACGGCATCAGAGTCAGATGAATGTAGACGGCCGAACCGCGCGGCAGGTCGTTGCCCAGCTGGCGGATCGCTTCGAGAAACGGCATGGCTTCGATGTCGCCGACCGTGCCGCCGATTTCGCACAACACGAAATCGTAATCGTCATTGCCGTCGAGAACGAAGTCTTTGATTTCGTTGGTGACGTGCGGAATGACCTGCACCGTGGCGCCCAGATAATCGCCACGCCGTTCCTTATCGATGATGTTCTTGTAGATCCGACCGGTGGTGATGTTGTCGGACATGACCGCCGAACGCCCGGTAAACCGTTCGTAGTGGCCGAGGTCGAGATCCGTCTCCGCACCGTCGTCGGTCACGAAGACTTCGCCGTGCTGGTAGGGGCTCATCGTGCCCGGGTCGACATTCAGATAGGGATCGAGTTTGCGCAGCCGCACCCGGTATCCGCGCGCCTGCAACAATGCACCAAGTGCTGCGGATGCGATGCCTTTTCCGAGGGAGGAAACCACGCCGCCAGTGATGAAAACATATCGCGCCATGGGCTTATTTCGATACTCCGTTGTGACTGATTCCGCCACCCCAAATCCGGTCCCGCGCGGAAAATTTTGCGCCGGTTCACAGAAACCATGGCTGGGCAACAAAAAGGCCGGGGCAGTCGATGGCCCCGGCCTTTAGAATTGGCTTGGTCGGATCACTGGCCCGTCGGGACCTGCGAGCCGTCGGACGTTCCCGATGCTGGCGCGCTGTCCGACCCTTGCGTCGGAACTTCGCCGGAAGATGTCGAGCCGCCCAGCTGATCCAGAATGGACTGGCCTTCGCTCGGCGCCGTCTGCTCGATCTGCTCGAGAATGTCGGTCGGACGCGCCTCGTAGCGCGCCAGAATACCGAGTGCGATCGACGTGGCGAAAAACGCTGCGGCCAGGATGCCCGTCGTTCGGGTCAGTGCGTCGGCGGCGCCGCGCGCAGACATCAGTCCGCCGGAGCCGCCGCCAATGCCCAGGGCGCCCCCTTCGGAGCGCTGCAGCAGCACGACGCCGACGAGCGCGACCACGATCATGAGGTGAATGACGATCAATACCGTTTGCATAGAGAGTTCCTGCCAGAAAGGCGAAATTGCAAATCCGCGGCTGTTTACACGAGGCCGCGGCCGTTTCCAACCCCAATCGCCCGGGATCTGTCGGATCGCCGGGTTTCGAGTTTTACCGATATGCTCCACAAATGGCGAGGAAGTCGTCGGCTTTCAAGCTCGCACCGCCCACAAGCGCGCCATCGACATTGGCAACCGCCATCAATTCGGCCGCATTGCCCGGCTTGACGGATCCGCCATAGAGCAGCCGCATGGCAGCACCGCCGGCGCCGTACCGCCCCTCCAGATGACGGCGCATGAAGGCATGGGCCTCCTCCACATCCGCGGCGGTCGGTGTCAGCCCCGTGCCGATTGCCCAGACGGGCTCGTACGCAATGACCGTGTTGTGCTCGTTCGTGGCATCGGGAACGGACCCGGCCAGCTGGCGTTCCAGGACATCCAGTGTTTTGCCGGACTGCCGCTCCGCTTCCGTTTCGCCGATGCAGATGATTGCGACGAGGTCTTCGCCGTAAACCGCCTCCGCCTTTGCTCGCACCAAATCGTCGCTTTCACCATGATCCGTGCGCCGTTCCGAGTGTCCGACAACAATGTGCGAGGCGGCGGCGTCGCGCAGCATGGCCGCCGAAACGTCGCCGGTATGCGCGCCGGATTGCGCTGTGTGACAATCCTGCGCACCGATTTTCAGATGGGTGTCCATGACGGCAGCAGATGCCAGATAGATCAACGTCGCCGGCGGGCAGATCAGGGTATCGATTTTTGCTCCCAATGCGTCGTCGATTCCGGAGGCGATCGCGGTGATCTCCTGTAGAGACGACCGGTATCCGTTCATTTTCCAGTTGCCGGCGACCAGCGGCTTGATTCCAGGTGTCATGATCTCTCCCTTCGGCTGCGAACGCTCTAGCAAATCCGCACGATAAATCAATCGTGTGAGCCCGCCTGCAGCCTTGCGGGCGACGCAATCGATGCTTAAAACACCTGCCGAACTGAAAAGAAAGCGCCGCCGTGCCGGCGGCGCCGCGCAAGGAAGCAAACCTCATGCTCGACGCTCTTCGCAACAGCGCCAAATCCTGGGTCGCCAAGGCCCTGCTCGGACTGCTCGTCCTGTCCTTCGGCGTCTGGGGGATCAGCGGCACCATGTTCCAGGGCGTTGGCGACACCGTCGTGGCGGTCGGTGACACTCGGGTCACGCCGATCGAATACCGCCTGGCCTACGATCGCCAGCTCGCCATCCTGTCGCGCAATTTCGGGACCCGGTTGACAACCGAACAGGCGAGAGCGCTGGGTCTGGAGAACCAGGTGCTTGGCCAGGTGGTCTCAAACGCCGCGCTCGACGAACAGTCGCGCCGCATGAACCTTGGGCTGTCGCAGGGCCGGCTCGCCAACATCATCGCCGACGACCCGGCCTTTCGCGGCATCAACGGCCGGTTCGACCGCAATGTCTTTGCCAATCTGCTGCGCAATGTCGGCATGAGCGAGGAAGACTATATCGTCAGCCAGGAAAGCGCCGCCATTCGCTCGCAGATCGTCGAGGCGATTGCCGACGGCTATGAAGCGCCGACGACCGTCATGCGCGCCATCTACGAGTTCAACAACGAAGCCCGCACGTTGGACTACATTGTGCTGAACGCCGACGCCGTCGACGCCGTGGCGGATCCGTCGGATGAGGAACTGAAATCCTATTTCGAGGCCAACAAGACTACCTACCGCGCACCGGAATACCGAAAGATTGCCTATGTCAGATTGCTGGCTGGCGACATCACCGATCCGGCTTCGATCAGCGACGCGGCGGTACGCGCCGATTACGACTCGCGCCGCGAACGCTACACCACACCGGAGCAGCGCACAATCGAACAGCTGAGTTTCGCCGACGCCGATGCAGCAAAGGCCGCGGCGGAAAAAATAGCAGGCGGCGCCTCGTTCGAAGAGGTAGTGGAGGCGGAAGGCCTGACGATGTCAGATGTCAGTCTCGGAACGTTCGAAAAAAGCTCGGTCCCGGATCCGGCCATCGCCGATGCCGCCTTTGCGATTGCAGGGCAAGGCAATACCAGCGACGTTGTGAACGGCAGCTTCGGACCGGTCATCCTGCGTGTGACAGAAATACAGCAGGAAAGCACCCGCAGCTTCGACGAGGTCAGCGACGAAATTCGCGGCGAACTGGCCCTTGTCGAGGCCGAAACCGTATTGCTGGATGTTCACGACGCCTATGAGGATGCACGGGCCGGTGGCGACACCCTGGAAGAAGCCGCCGGAAAACAGCGTCTGACGCCCGTCGTTGTCGAGGCAGTCGACCGTACCGCCCAAACGCCGGACGGCGAAATCTTGCGGAACCTGCCGGAGTCCCAGCAGCTTCTGGCAGAAGTCTTCGATACCGAAGTCGGGGTCGAGTCCGCTCCGATCAATATCGGCGCTGAAGGTTTCTTGTGGTTCGAGGTCCTCGATATCATACCTGAGCGAGAGCGATCGCTCGATGAAGTCAGGAACCGGGTCATTGCCGATTGGAAAGGCGAGCAGACGGCCAACAGCCTTGGCAACTTCGTGACGCAGTTGAAGACCCGGGTTGAAGATGGCGAGGAACTGTCGGCCATTGCGTCTGAGATGGGCATCCCGACGGAGACGAAATACGATATGAAGCGCACCGATGAGGATGCCGTATTCGGCTCCGCCGCGGTGAATGCCGCATTCTCCGGACCTGAAGGGGTGGTGGCCATCGCCGATGATGCGGGTAACCAGTCGAAGATCCTGCTGAAGGTCAGCGAAGTCAACACGCCTAGCGCCCCGAGCAGCCAGCCCGAGAGCCTTGCGGCGGCCGTGTCGAGCCGCATGGGAGACGATCTGCTCAACCAGATGATCGGTCTGATGCAAAACGAGTTCGGCGTGTCCTACAATCCCGCCGCGGCGGAACTGGCCCTGAGCCCGGGCTACTAACGCGGGGGACGCAGTCACACATGTCCGAACTTCGAGACTACATCGCCATCGCGGCCAGCGGACAGCATCTGAGTGTCGATCAGGCGCGCGACGCGTTCAGCATCATGATGTCGGGCGAAGCGACCGCGGCGCAGATCGGCGGCTTCCTGATGGCACTGCGGGTGCGTGGCGAAAGCGTCGCCGAGATCACCGGCGCCGTCAGCACCATGCGCGACAAGATGCTGCCCGTGTCGGCGCCCGATCACGCCGTCGACATCGTCGGCACGGGCGGCGACGCTTCGGGTTCCTACAACGTCTCGACATGTGCTGCGATCGTTGCCACTGGAGCCGGTCTGACGGTGGCCAAGCACGGCAATCGTGCTCTGACCTCCAAATCCGGCGCCGCCGATACGCTGGTCGCACTCGGGGTCAATCTCAATCTCGACCCCCAGGGCATTGCCGCCTGTATCGACCAGGCGGGCATCGGCTTCATGTTCGCGCCGGGGCATCACGCCGCCATGCGGCATGTCGGACCGGCTCGCGTGGAGCTGGGAACTCGCACGATATTCAATCTGCTCGGTCCGCTTTCCAACCCGGCCAGCGTCAAGCGTCAGCTGCTCGGCGTATTCGACCCGGCATGGATCGAGACCCTGGCCCACGTGTTGCGCGATCTCGGCTCGGAGACGGTCTGGGTCGTCCATGGTGACGGTCTCGACGAAATGACGACCACCGGGGTGACCCATGTGGCGGCACTCGAAAACGGCGCGGTCCGCACCTTCGACCTCACTCCGGAAGATCTGGGTCTGACACGGGTGGACATCAGCCATTTGAAAGGCGGCAACGCCGAGCACAATGCCAAGGCGCTGAAGGAAGTGCTGCAGGGCGCCCAAAACCCGTATCGCGACATCGTGCTGCTCAACACTGGTGCTTCGCTGGTCATCGGCGGGCTGGCGGAGGACATTCGCGACGGCATGGAGAAAGCCGGCAAGGCCATCGACGACGGAGCCGCTCTCGCCGCACTGGAAGCGCTAGTGCGGGTCTCCAACGCTCACGCTGTCGAAAAAGATCCGTCATGACCGATATTCTGCAGAAGATCGAGGCCTACAAGCGCGAAGAGATCGCCGCAGCGAAATCGGCCCGGCCGCTGGTTGAATTGAAATCGGCCGTCGCAGACGTAGAGGCACCGCGCGGGTTCTTCGATGCGTTGCAGCGGCAGCAAGACCTGAACCGTTTCGGCCTTGTGGCGGAAATCAAAAAGGCCAGCCCGTCAAAGGGCCTGATCCGCGAAGACTTCGACCCACCTTCCCTGGCGCGCGCTTACGAAGCCGGCGGCGCCGCATGCCTGTCCGTTCTCACCGACACGCCATCTTTCCAGGGCGCGCCCGAATATCTGACGAACGCACGGGCGACGACCGCCCTGCCCGCCCTGCGCAAGGATTTCATGTTCGAGCCCTATCAGGTCTATGAGGCGCGTGCCTGGGGCGCTGACGCCATTCTGATCATCATGGCGTCGCTCGACGATGACGAGGCAAAGGCACTTGAAGACGCGGCCTTCGAACTGAGCATGGATGCCCTGATCGAGGTCCACGATGAGGCCGAAATGGAGCGGGCGCTGGCGCTCGATTCGAAGCTGCTGGGTGTCAACAACCGCAACCTGCGCACCTTCGAAGTGAGCCTTGCGACGAGCGAACGCCTGGCGGCCATGGTTCCGGACGACCGGCTGCTGGTCGGCGAAAGCGGTATTTTCACGCATGAGGACTGCCAGCGCCTGGCGCTCTCAGGCATCCGCTCCTTCCTGGTCGGCGAAAGCCTGATGCGCCAGGACGACGTCGAGGCGGCGGCACGACTGCTGTTGAACGGCGCACTGTCGAGAGCGGGTTGATGTCCGGCAAGGACGGTTTGACCCATATCGGCGAGGACGGCGCCGCCAATATGGTCGATGTCGGCGATAAGTCCGAAACGGTTCGCGTTGCCGCGGCGGAGGGCTGCGTGTACATGCAAGCGGAAACACTGCGTATGATCCAGAGCGGCGATGCCAAGAAAGGCGACGTCATCGGAACGGCGCGGCTGGCCGGCATCATGGCCGCCAAGCAGACGTCGAACCTCATCCCGCTGTGCCATCCGCTGATGTTGACGAAGGTCTCGGTCGACATCGAGGCGGACGAGGCGCTGCCGGGTCTGCGCGTCGAGGCGACAGCCAAGCTCACCGGCAAAACGGGAGTCGAAATGGAGGCTCTGACCGCCGTCTCGGTGGCCTGCCTGACGATTTACGACATGGCCAAGGCCGTCGACAAGGCGATGGAAATCCGCGATATCCGGCTCGTCTCCAAATCCGGCGGCAAGTCGGGCGACTGGAGCCGGCCGCCGGCCGAAGAGGCCTGACAATGGCGCTGCTCCCGGTCGAAGAAGCCCGAGCCCGCATTCTGGCCGGCTGTCAGCCTGTCGGCGACAGCGAGATGGTTCCGCTGGAACAGGCACGCAACCGCGTGCTGGCGGCCGACATCGCGGCGAACCGCTCGCAGCCCCCCTTCGCCTCGTCAGCTATGGACGGCTACGCAGTCCGCGCAGCCGACATCGCATCGGTCCCCGTCGAGCTCGACATCGTCGGCGAGGCGCCTGCAGGACACGGATTTGCCGGCACAGTGGGCCGCGGACAGGCGGTCCGTATATTCACCGGCGCCCCCGTTCCCGACGGGGCCGACACGATCGTCATCCAGGAAGATACCGAGCGGCTCGACGAAGGACGCGTCCGCATCGACGAAGCAGCAGCACAAGGCACTTATGTCAGGCCGCTGGGTCTGGACTTCGGCAAAGGAGATCAGGTGCTGCGGGCCGGCGACCGGTTGGATGCCGGACGTATCACCGTGGCTGCCGCCATGAACCGGCCAATGCTGCCGGTGCGCCGGCTGCCTCGGGTGGCGTTGCTGGCGACCGGGGATGAATTGGTGCTTCCGGGCGCAACGCCGGCACGCGATCAGATCATCGCGTCGAACAGTTTCGGCGTGCGGGCCATCGCCGAAGCCGCCGGCGCCGCAGTCAACGATCTCGGGATCGCCCACGATCGGCACGACGAGATCGAAGCGTCGATCGCCAGAGCTCTCGCCGCCCGCGTCGATATCCTGGTGACGCTTGGCGGAGCATCAGTCGGAGATCACGATGTCGTTCAGGACGCGCTGAAGGCGCGCGGCATGGCATTGGATTTCTGGCGCATCGCCATGCGTCCCGGAAAGCCACTGATGTACGGCCGCCTCGAGGGCCTGCATGTGCTAGGCCTGCCTGGCAATCCGGTGTCCAGCCTGGTTTGTTCTCATCTGTTCTTGAGGCCGCTGTTGGCGGCTCTCTCCGGTGCCCGCGAAGAGCAACCGATCCGCGATGCCGTTCTGGGTGGCCCCTTGCGGGCTAATGACCAGCGTCAGGACTATTTGCGGGCAAAGCTGACCCGGCGCACCGACGGCACGATTGTCGCCACCGCTTTCGAAAGGCAGGATTCGTCGATGATGCGGGTCTTTGCCGAGTCCGACTGCCTGATCGTTCGCCCGCCCTTTGCCGAGCCAGCGGCCGAAGGGGAGCCTTGCCGGATTTTCGTGCTGCGCGAGGAAGCCTGACGGCCGCTCCCTCGACCCAATCTACACTTCGTCGTAGTCGAGCACGACCTTGCTGGTCAGCGGGCGCGCCTGGCAGGTCAGAACGAAACCGGCTTCCAGTTCCCACGGCTCCAGCGAATAATTGGCAGCCATCTCGACCTCGCCTTCCCTGACCTTCGCCCGGCAGGTGCAGCACATGCCGCCCTTGCAGGAAAACGGCAGCTCAATTCCCTGCCGGTGCGCGGCATCGATGACGTTCGCATCCCCGTCCTGCATGGAAAATTCACGCACGGCACCATCCAGAACGGCCTCGATCTTCGCGCCTTCGCTGACGGCGGCTTTCGCCCTCTCCGACATCGGTTCGGCACTCTCCAGCCCCTCGCGACCGGTGGTGAACAACTCGAAGCGAATACGCTCCGACGGAACGCCCAGGCCCTCCAGGGCCTGGCGGCCGGTTTCGATCATGTTGCCCGGTCCGCACAGAAAGAACGTCGTGACGGTTTCGGGATCGAACAGGCCCGCTTTGGCAAAGGTCGTGATCCGGTCGGCATCGAGCCGCCCGTGCAACAGATCGACATCCTGCCCCTCTCGGCTCAGCACGTGCACCAGGGTGAACCGCTCCAGAAACCGGTCCTTCAGATCCTCGAGCTGCTCACGAAAGATCACCGAACCGCGGTCGCGGTTTCCGTAGAAGAGCGTGAAGGTGCTGTCCGGCTCCCGTTCGAGCAGGGTTTTCACGATCGAAAAGATCGGCGTGACCCCGGATCCGGCGGCGAAGGCGGCATAGTGCGCGCCCGCATGCTCTCCTGGCCGGGCGGTAAAACGGCCGAGCGGCGGCATGACGTCGAGTTCCATCCCGGCGGACAGGTTGTCGTTGGCGAAATTGGAAAAGGCGCCGCCTTCGACCCGCTTGACGGCAATGCGCAACTCACCGTCGTCGAGGCCGCTGCAGATCGAGTAGGTGCGCTGCTGCGGCGCCCCTTCGATCCTGGCGCGTACCGTCAGATATTGTCCGGGTACGAATTCGAACGTACCGTTCATGTCCGTCGGCACATCGAAGGCTATGGAGACGGCGTCATCCGTCTCGCGCTGGACATCCTTGATCTTGAGGGAGTGAAAGCGTGCCATGGAAGGTCCTCAGAGGCATTTGAAATAGTCGAAGGGCTCGCGGCAGGACGTGCACCGGTAAAGAGCCTTGCAGGGTGTCGAGCCGAACTCGCTGACCCGTTCCGTTTCCCGGCTGCCGCAGTGCGGACACGGAACGACGGTTTCGCCGAACAATGCCCGCTTGGAGTTGGACGCGTCCTGCGGCGGTGCGATTCCGTACTGCCGCAGCTTTTCTCGGCCGTCATCGCTGATCCAGTCGGTGGTCCAAGCCGGGCTGAGTACCGGTTCCACCCGCGCATCGGCGAAACCCGCCTTCTGCAGGGCCTCCAGCACCATCTGTTCGATCAGCTGCGTGGCCGGGCATCCGGAATAGGTCGGCGTCACCCGAGCGACAACGCACCCGTCATCGTCGAGATCGACCGAGCGGAGAATTCCGAGATCCGATACCGTCACGACGGGTATTTCCGGATCCGGTACGGCAGCGGCCGCGTCCCAGGCCCGCTGCCTGCTCTGCTCGGTCGCCAGCTCGGCGATGTCAGCTCGCGCGCTCATCACCGGTCACCAGGTCATGCCCGGATAGGTGCGCTGCATATACTGCAGGTCGCTCAGAATGTGGCCGAGATGTTCGGTGTGAACGCCCTTGCGGCCGCCGCTCTGCATGTGCGCCACCTGCGGCATCTGCAGCGTAGCCTCGGCAAGGACCGTATCGACAGTGCTGTGCCATTCGTCGGCCAGCGCCGCGGCGTCGACACCGACGCCCTGGTCGGCCATCGCCGTGGCGACGGCATCCATCTCGAACAGCTCGCCTGTATAGATGGCCATGTCATCGAGCGCGTCGACCATGCGCCGATGGCTTTCGTCGGTCCCGTCGCCCAGCCGGATGACCCATTCGGCGGTGTGGCGCAGATGGTAGGACACTTCTTTGAAAGCCTTTGCGGCGATCGCCGCCAGCGTCGCGTCGGTCGAGCCCTGCAGCGCTTCCCAGAACGGTTTCATGAAGGCCGCAACGAAGAATTGCCGGACGATCGTGCAGGCGAAATCGCCATTGGGCTGCTCGGCAATCAGCACGTTGCGGTATTCCCGCTCGTAGCGCAGGAACGCCAGTTGGTCCTCGCCGCGCCCCTTGCCCTCGACCTCGGCGGCATAGGTGTAAAGCGCCCGCGCCTGGCCGATCAGATCGAGCGCAATATTGGCCAGCGCCAGATCCTCTTCCAGAGTCGGCGCCTTGCCGGTCCACTCGCCGAGCCGTTGACCGAGGATCAGGTGATCGTCGGCAAGGCGAAGCAGATATTCGAATTTTTCGGTATCGGCGGTCATAACGGCCTCACATATTCCCGACTTCGTCGGGGATTTCGTAGAAGGTCGGGTGCCGGTAGACCTTGCTGGCCGTCGGTTCGAACATCATGTCCTTGTCGACCGGGTCGGAGACGACGATATCGCTGGAGCGCACCACCCACACACTCTGGCCCTCGCCGCGCCGCGTATAGACGTCGCGCGCCGCCTGCAGCGCCATTTCCGCATCGGCCGCATGGATCGAGCCGGCATGTTTGTGGGCAAGCCCGTTGCGGGCGCGGATGAAGACTTCCCAAAGCGGCGTTGCTGCTTCTGTCATGGTCCTGTCCTTGGATTGAGGCCCGTCGCCGGGCGCAATTTTCGATTATTCGGCGGCGATGCGGCTCGTCCGCTCGCGCTCGGCTTTCTTGCCGGCATAGGCGAGTGCGGCTTCGCGCACCCAGGCGCCTTCTTCCTCGACACGCCGGCGGGTTTTCATCCGCTGCCGGTTGCACGGCCCATGGCCCTTGACCACGCGCCAGAACTCGTCCCAGTCGATTTCGCCGTGGTCGTAGCCCTGTTTTTCCTCGTTCCACTTCAGTTCGGGATCGGGAACGGTCAGGCCAAGGAATTCGGCCTGGGGCACGGTGGCGTTGACGAATTTGTCGCGCAGATCGTCGTTGGAGAAGCGCTTGATCTTCCAGGCCATCGACTGGTCGGAATGCACCGAGCCGCTGTCGGAGGGGCCGAACATCATCAGCGACGGCCACCAGAACCGGTTGAGCGCATCCTGCGCCAGTTCCTTCTGCTCGTCGGTGCCGTTGCACAGGGTCAGCATGATCTCGTAGCCCTGGCGCTGGTGGAAGCTCTCTTCCTTGCAGATGCGGATCATGGCGCGTGCATAGGGGCCATAGGAACAGCGGCACAGCGCGATCTGGTTCATGATGGCGGCGCCATCGACCAGCCAGCCGATCGCACCGATATCGGCCCAGGTCAGCGACGGATAGTTGAAAATGGAGGAATATTTGGCTGCGCCCGTCAGAAGCTGCTGGTACAGCTCCTCACGGCTGACACCCAGCGTCTCGGTCGCCGAATAGAGATAGAGCCCGTGACCGCCCTCGTCCTGCACCTTGGCCAGCAACGCCGCCTTGCGGCGCAGCGTCGGCGCCCGGGTGATCCAGTTGCCCTCCGGCTGCATGCCGATGATCTCCGAATGCGCATGTTGCGACATCTGGCGGATCAGCGTTTTCCGATAACCGGCCGGCATCGGATCGTTCGGTTCGATTTTCTGTTCGGCGTCAATGCGCTCCTGAAAGGCCTTCAGAAATGCCTCGTCCTCGTCGGTAGCGCCGTCGGCACCGATCAACCCCTGAGAGTACATCGCCATGGTTCTCCGTTGTTTAGAATGATAATATGTTACGAAAACAGAAAAGTCAAAGGATTTTTCGCAACATATTAACGGAAATCATGGCTGTATTCCGAAGCGCCGGGCGATGTCGAACGACGGTTTGGAAATGGATGTTCCCAGGGAGTTCGGGCAGCGGTCGAGCCATTCCTCGCTGGGCTGTGCCAGACGGCCGTAAATGCGGGAAACGAGCTGGCGCGCCTCGTCGCCTTTCCAACCGTCCGGCCGCAGCTCCGGCGGAAAATGCGGGTCGCGCAGCGCGGCCCTGCGGAAATTGTGAATCAACAGGCTGCGCGCAGCCATTGCCGAGAGTGGATCAGCGGAACCGCCTTTCTCCAGCGCTCGATCCAGGGATGCAAACTGCTCGATCAGCCGTTCATACGCCGTCTCGATCGTGTCGAGCGGCCAGGCGCTGGCGACGAGTGCCCTCGCCTCGCCTTCATCCGCCAGGCTGGAGGCGAACACCAGTTCGCCGTTCGTCGGGGCGGCGTGTTCGCCACCTGGCGGGTCTCCTGGCCTGACGAAAACCGTCGGCGAAAGCGCGCCGAATCCGCCTGCGCGCAAGCTCGCCCGGCGGGCGTCGCGCTGGCCGCCGGCCTCTCCGGTCAGCACGACCATGGTCCACCGGTTCGATGTCGGCGGATGTTTCGGCGTATAGATCTTTTCGGTGCCTGCGGCGAATTCCGCTTCGCCCGCTTCGGCAAGGCGGTAGAAGCTTTTGCGCCCCACTTTCAGCCGCGTCAGCCAGCCGTCGGCCGTCAGCCGCGACATCGCCGCGCGCAAAGCGTTCGGCTCGACTCGCAGGCGCTGCATCAACTCCTGCAGCGAGCCGAGCCAGAACTCGCCGCCGCGCGGCAGCACGGAATCCCCGAAGACTGTGATGACAAGGGACCAGATACGCAGGCGCTCCTGCGAATGGAATTCGTCGACCAGGACATCCAGCTCTTGCTCGAAAGATTCGGACATGCGCTCTTTATCGCGTCACCGTCCGGGCCGATCAAGCTCTGGCTACCCCCCTCGCCCCGTCGATGACGAGCCGGCTGGCGATCCGTGCATAGTCCTGACGGTCGATCTTTCCGTCCGAACGGAACCACATATAGTGCCAGTTCAGCATGCCGAAGAGCGACATGGTCACAGGTTTGAGCAGGCCGCGGCCGTCGCCCAGCGCCGGTTCGACCGAGCGGATCGCATCGGCGAAGAGCCGCACCAGGCGGCGTTCCAGATCCTTCAGTTCCTCCTGCTGCCCGGCCGGCAGGAACTTCATGGCGTTGATCTGCACCTGGTGCTGGTGGTCTGCCTCTCGATAGGCGTCGAGCAGCGCCGAAACGAGCCGCTGCAGGCGATCTTCCGGCTCAAGCTGCGGATTGTCGGCCTCCTCGACAAGCGCGCACAATTCGTTGAGGTGGTCGCCGATGACGTCGTAGAGCAGCGCGTCCTTGCTGGTGTAGTAGTGGTAAAGCAGCGCCTTGGACACGCCGCAGACTTCCGCCAGTTGCGACATCGAGGCGCGATCGAAACCGGTCTGGGCAAACAGTTTCGCCGCGGAATCCAGAATAGCCTGGCGCTTGAGATCGTAGTCGAGTGCCTTGGTGCGAGCCACGCGCTATTCCTTTGTCCGCTTGTCGACGACCCGCCGCGCTTTGCCGGCAGACCGCTCGACCCCGCCAGGCTCGTACACCGTAACGGTCGCGGAAACCCCGATAGCACTTTTCACGTGGTGAGCCAGTTCGCCGCTGCTTGCCTGGCGCGCATCTTCTGCCGCCCCGTCATCCGTCGCCTCGACCATGATCGTCATGCGGTCGAGACGCCCTTCGCGCGTCAGTTCGATCTGATAGTGCGGAGCCAGCCCCGGACATTTCAGAATGAGCTCTTCGATCTGGGTCGGAAAAACGTTGACGCCGCGCACGATCATCATGTCGTCGGAGCGGCCGGTCACCTTCTCCATCCGCCGCATGCTGCGGGCCGTACCCGGCAACAGCCGGGTAAGGTCGCGAGTGCGGTAACGGATGATCGGAAACGCTTCCTTGGTGAGCGAGGTGAAGACCAGCTCGCCCTTTTGACCGTCCGGCAGCACCTCGCCGGTCTCCGGGTCGATGACCTCGGGATAGAAATGGTCTTCCCAGATGTGCAACCCGTCCTTCGTCTCCACGCATTCGTTGGCCACGCCCGGACCCATGATCTCCGACAGCCCGTAGATGTCGACGGCATCCATGGCGAAGGCGGTCTCGATTTCCTCTCGCATGGAGTTGGTCCAGGGCTCGGCGCCGAAGATGCCGACTCGCAGCGTCGATTCGGCCGGATCGAGGCCGACGCGGCGAAACTCGTCGAGGATCGACAGCATGTAGGACGGCGTCACCATGATGATGCGCGGCTTGAAATCGTTGATCAGGTTAACTTGGCGTTCGGTCATGCCGCCCGACACGGGAACCACCGTGCACCCCAGCTTCTCGGCCCCGTAATGGGCGCCGAGCCCACCGGTGAACAGGCCGTAGCCGTAGGCGACGTGAATCAGGTCGCCGGGGCGTCCGCCGCTGGCATAAATCGATCGCGCGACGACCTGCGCCCAGGTGTCGATATCGGCCTTGGTGTAGCCGACGACGGTCGGCTTGCCCGTGGTTCCCGAAGAGGCATGCAGCCGCGCCAGCTTCTCCCTCGGCACGGAGAACATGCCGAACGGGTAGTTGTCGCGGAGGTCGGTTTTGACGGTGAACGGGAACTTCGCCAGATCTTCCAATCCGGCAAAATCGTCCGGGTGAACGCCATGGGCGTCGAAATGCGCCTTGTAGAAGGGCGAGTTCTCATAGGCACGCCGCAGCGACTGCTTCATTCGCTTGAGCTGCAGACCGGCGATCTCGTCGCGTGACGCCGTTTCGATTTCCTCAAGTCCGGCAAATCCCTGCGATTTGATGGTTCCCGGTGAATTGAGGGTGCTGTCCGTCTGGTCCGGCATGTGACGCCTCCTGCCCTGCTGTTTGCCGCCGGAACTACTCCGGCAAATGTGTTCCCTTGACCGTGCGGGAATGACCGCGGAACTCCGCGACGGTTTCGCCGTCGTCGCGGGTCACGCGGATGTCGTAGATCCCGCTGCGTCCACTGCGATTGATTTCGCGCGCTTCCGCCGTCAGCCGCTCGCCTTCCCCGACCGGCGCCAGAAAGGTCACGGCACATTGCTGCGCGACGGCATTCTGGTTGTAGCTGTTGCAGGCGAAGGCGAAGGCACTGTCGGCCAGCGTGAATATGAACCCGCCATGGCAGATCTTGTGGCCGTTGGTCATGTCGTCGCGAACCGTCATGCTCAGCCGTGCCCAGCCGGCGCCGACATCTTCGATCCGCATGCCGAGCCGCTGCGATGCGTTGTCCCTCTCCCACATCGCATCGGCGCAGGCCCGCGCCAGTTCGTCGGGGGAAAGCTCGCTTGCCGTGACCGCTGCCGTCATCGCCTATCTCCGGCCGGTGTAGACGGGCGCCCGCTTTTCCAGGAAGGCGCTGACGCCTTCCGCATAGTCAGGCGTGCGGCCGGCCTCGCGCTGCGTATCGCGTTCCAGGTCGAGCTGTTCGTCGAGCGTGTTGGTGGCGGCTTGTTGGACGATCTTCTTGGTCAGTCCGAGGCCGACGGTCGGCCCCTTGGCAAAGCGAGCGGTGAGATCGCGGGCCGTCTGGTCCAGCGCCTCGTCGTCGACCGCCTGCCAGATCAGCCCCCAGCTCGCTGCCGATTCGGCCGGCACTGGCTCCCCCGTCAGCATGATTGCCTTGGCCCGGGCCTCGCCGATCAGATGAGTGATGGTCCAGGTGCCACCGCTGTCCGGCACGAGTCCGATCTTGCTGAACGCCTGGATGAACTTGGCCGAACGGGCGGCAATCACGATGTCACAGCAGAGTGCGATGTTGGCTCCCGCCCCGGCTGCCACGCCGTTGACCGCACAGATCACCGGCAGTTCCATCGCCCGGATCTTGCGGATCAGCGGGTTGTAGAGCGTTTCGAGAGTCTGGCCGAGATCCGGTGCGCCGTCCGACGGATCGCGATCGCCGAGATCCTGTCCGGCGCAGAAACCGCGCCCCGATCCTGTCAGCATGACCGCTCGACATTCCGGATCCGCATCGGCTGCCTCGAGCGCTGCCAGCAACGTCTTGTTCTGCGTCTCGTTGAAGGCGTTGAGCTTGTCCGGGCGATTGAGGGTGACAACGACAAAGCCGTCGTTTTTTTCCACCAAAACGGTTCCTTCGCTCATGCCATCCTCCTCCCGGTCGATGCGGGTCTTCACCCTGGTTTCAACATTGACTGTTGCATAAACCGACCGGTTGGTCAATTATTAAGGCAGAACAGAATTCGACCGAACGATCCATTCCGGGAGGCAAGGATGAGCAATTTCTTCCAGACACACAAACAGACCCTGGGCGGCGCCCTCGAGGCCATCGGCAAGCGCGACTACTGGACGCCCTACCCCGAAGTCGCCAGCGGCAAATTCTATGGCGAAACCGCCAAGGAAGATGGCATCGCCGCTTTCAAGGCGCGGCTCGGCAAGAGTTTCGATCTGCCCGACCATCCATCGGACAAGGCACCGGTCGGGGCCGAGTCGTCACCCTTTGGCACCGCGCTCGATATCAAGTATCCCGGCGCCTCGGTCGACCTGCTGGTCGATGCGGCAACCGAAGCCGGAAAAGGCTGGGCTGCTGCTTCCATCGAAGACCGGGTCGGTGTTTGCCTGGAGATTCTGCAGCGCCTCAACGCGGCCAGTTTCGAAATGGCCCACGCCGTTTCCCAGACCACCGGCCAGGCCTTCATGATGGCCTTTCAGGCCGGCGGCCCGCACGCTCAGGACCGCGGTCTCGAGGCCGTCGCCTATGCCTATGCCGAAATGACCCGGACGCCGGCAACCGCCGTCTGGACCAAGCCGCAGGGCAAGCACGACCCGCTGGTCATGGAAAAAACCTACCGTGTCGTGCCGCGCGGCGTGGCGCTCACCGTCGGCTGCGCAACCTTCCCCACCTGGAACGGTTATCCCGGCATCTTCGCCAGCCTGGCCACGGGCAATCCGGTGATCGTCAAGCCGCATCCGGGCGCCATCCTGCCGCTCGCCATCACTGTCGAGATCGGCCGCAAGGTGCTCGAGGAGGCTGGCTTCGATCCCAACGCCCTGCTGTTGGCCGTCGACGAACCCGGCGCAGAGATCACCAAGGAACTGGTCACCCATCCGGCGATCAAAATCGTCGATTTCACCGGCTCCAACGCCTTCGGCCAGTGGGTGCGCGAAAACGCCGGCCCCGGAACCCAGGTCTACACCGAGGAGGCCGGCGTCAATTCGATCGTGGTCGCCTCGACCGACAATTTCCGAGGCATGTGCTCCAACATCGCCTTCTCGCTGTCGCTCTACAGCGGCCAGATGTGCACGGCACCGCAGAACATCTACGTGCCGGAAGGCGGTATCGAAACGGAGGACGGCCACAAGAGCTTCGACGAGGTTGCCGACGGCATCAAGATCGCCGTCGACAAGCTGCTGTCCGATCCGGACCGGGCCGCCGGCATCTGCGGTGCCATCTCGAACGACTCGGTGACAGCCCGCGTCGCCGAAACCGCCGGTATGGCAGATGTCCTGCGCCCGTCCGAGGCCATCGAGAGCCTGCCGGGCGCCCGCACCGCGACACCGATGATCCTCAAGGTCAGCGAAGCCGACAGCAATCTTCATCATCAGGAACGGTTCGGCCCGATCAGCTTCGTCGTTGCCACCAGGGACGTTCCCTCTGCCATCGAAAGCGCGGCGTCGCTCGCGGCAGAAAAAGGCGCCATCACCGCCGCGGTTTACGCCACCGACGACGCGACGATCGACGCGGCAGCCGATGCTTTCGCGGCGGCCGGCGTCGGCCTGTCCTGCAACCTGACCGGTGGCGTGTTCGTCAACCAGAACGCAGCTTTCAGCGACTACCACGTCACCGGCGCCAATCCGGCCGGCAATGCCTGCCTCACCGACGCCGCCTTCGTCGCCAATCGCTTCCGCGTCGCAGCGGTTCGCCGCCACAAGGCAGCCTGAGGCGAAGCATAAGGGCGCGCCTTGAGCGCGCTCGCATTCCGACAGACATCCTGCGGCGGTTCCCTGGCGACGTGGCCCGTTGCTCGAAAGGCGTTGTGGCGGCATACTCGGCATTCAAGCAACTGACTTGAATAGCCGGCCGCACGATGTCTGACCCGACTTCCGATCTCGATATCTACCAGCGACAGGGATATGGCGGCACCAGCGGCTTCGGCAGCAGGCCCGCCGTGATCGTCGTCGATTTTGTCAACGGCTTTGCCGATCCGGAACAGTTCGGCGGCGGCAACATTGGCGAGGCGATCGACAACACCGCCAGGTTGCTGCCCGCAGCGCGCAAGGCAAACGTTCCAATCGCTTTTACCCGGGTCGTATACGCGGATGACGGATCCGATGTCGGTGTGTTCTGTCTGAAGGCACCGAAACTGGCGAATCTGACGGAAAACGCTTTCAGCAGCCAGATTGTCGAGGCGCTATCACCCGAATCGAGCGACCTTGTTGTCAGAAAGAACCAGCCGTCGGCGTTTTTTGGAACCGGCCTGACGGCTTGGCTGATCGGTCGTAAGATCGACACGGTGATCATCACGGGTTGCACGACATCCGGGTGTGTCCGGGCCAGTGTCGTCGATTCGATGAGCTACAATTTCAGAACAATCGTCGCGTCGGACTGCGTTGGCGATCGAGCTTTGGCGCCACACCAGGCCAACCTGTTCGACATGGAACAGAAATATGCCGACCTGCTGACCTACGAGGAAATCATCGCATTGATTGGCGCTTGACGTTGCGCGGTCATGATGATGACTTCCCGCAACCGGATAGCTGGTCTAGCCGCATTGGCCGGTAACTCCGCCGCAAACGGCAATCCGAAGCGATTTGTCGCCGCGGCCCTCCTTCACCATTCGTTCACCTTTCTCGGGCATTTTTCCAGACACTTGCAGAACACAACTGGAACATATAGTGTATGTTCTGTATTTGTTTCTGCTGAGTCGGGAGCCGGACATGCTGACGCGCAAACAACACGAATTGCTGCTTTTCATCCACGAACGCATGAAGGAAACCGGTATCCCCCCCTCTTTCGACGAGATGAAGGAAGCGCTTGATCTGGCGTCGAAATCGGGCATCCATCGACTGATCACGGCGCTTGAGGAACGGGGTTTCATTCGTCGGCTTCCCAACCGGGCCCGGGCTCTCGAAGTGATCCGCATGCCCGACACGATCGCCCCTGGCCTGCAGCCGCGTCGCGGCTTCTCCCCGAGCGTCATCGAAGGCAGTCTCGGCAAACCGGAGCCCAAACCCCAGCCGGCACCGGCCATGGAATCTGCGGAAGCCGCCGTCAGCGTTCCTGTCATGGGCCGAATCGCGGCGGGCGTGCCGATCTCCGCCATTCAGAACAACACCCACAACATCAGCGTGCCGCCGGAAATGCTGGGCGGCGGCGAACATTACGCGCTCGAGGTCAAGGGCGATTCGATGATCGAAGCCGGGATTTTCGACGGCGACACGGTGATCGTCAAAAACACTTCGACGGCCAATCCGGGCGAGATCGTTGTTGCCCTGGTCGACGATGAGGAAGCGACACTCAAACGGTTTCGCCGCAAGGGCGCCTCGATTGCGCTCGAGGCAGCCAACCCGGCCTATGAAACTCGTATCTTCGGTCCTGACCGGGTGAGTATCCAGGGCAAGCTTGTCGGGCTGATCAGGCGCTACCACTAGGTGGCCGTCACTCGGCCGCCCATTGCGGCTGCTCGAATTCGAACGATCTGCTTTTCCAGTCGTAGAAACGGTGAACCGTCCACGGACGCTGGTCGGATCCGATGGCCGTTCTCACGATGAAGCCACCGCCATCTTCCTCCCGGTAAAATTCGAGAGAGCCGGTACGACGCAGCATGCGTCCGGTAACCAGCATCGCGCCCGAGCGACAGGCGGACATGGCAATCGGACGATTCGTCACGACGATATCGGCTCGATCGCAAGCCTCGCCAAGCAGTGCCAGATCGCCGACAACGGCAACCGAAGCGCCAGAGGGCGTCGTTGCCAGGCACAATTCCGTCTTTCGGCACAAAAATATCGGTTGTCCGGAACCATCGCGGCCACCGAAGTCCCATTGCCCGGGCGCAAGAGGGCCGGGTGCACGGTGCGCCGGACGTCGCAACGCCCGTTGCCACTGATCGAACAGAAAATCCGACGGGCGTCTCCGGTTGCTGGCAAGCGTTTGCGATCCGACCATGGCGACAAGCCGGCCGTCTTCCGCGATCAGCAGGTCGGCATCGCCCCGCCCCGGCACAACGGCCTGTGCTATCAGCGCCAGCGCGACGATTGGCAGCCCGAAATAGCGTAGCCATGAACGAGCCAGGACGAGTATCAGCAGTCCGGCAATCAGGCCCAGAAAGACGCCGTTCGCCATCCGGCCCGTGACAACCATGCCGCCGAGGCCCTCGACAGTCCGGGCGACGTACAGGACTGCCTCCAGTCCCGCTCCCATGGCCTGGAGCGGCCAATATTCGAGCCCGAGCGGCATGGCGATGACGGAAACCAGCCCCATCGGCATCACCACCAGCGTGACGATCGGCATCGCAGCGAGATTGGCAAGCAGACCGTACGCCGCGATGCGGTGGAAGTGGTAGATGGCAAAGGGTGCGGTCGCCAGTCCGGCGACAAGCGACGTCACCGCCAGTCCGAGGAAAAATACCAGGACGATGCCGGAAAGACCGAGGTGACGACTAGCGTTCGCCCTGCCCCGGTCCGTCCGCCTACGGCGCCACCAGCTATAGGTGGCGACCAGCGCGGCGGTCGCGGCGAAGGACATCTGAAAGCCCGGGCCAGTGACCGCCGACGGCGTGACCAGAATGATGCATATCGCGGCCAGCGCGACGTTGCGCAGGGTCAGCGCTGGCCGGTCGATCAGAACCGCGAGAAGCATGATCGCCAGCATCAGCCACGCACGCTGCGTGGAAACGCTGGCCCCGGAAATCAGCAGATAGGCAGTCGCCACCAACAGCGCCGAAACGGCGGCCAGCTTCTTGACCGCAAAGGCCTGCGCAAAGGTCGGAAACAGTCCGAAACCGAACCGCACGGCGAGGAACACGGTTCCCGCGACGAGAGCCATATGCAGTCCGGAAATCGCCAGGACGTGAGCAAGGCCGCTGGCGCGCAACGCTTCGACACTCTCCTCGCTCATCGCCCGGCGGTCGGCGACGGTCAGGGCGCTGGCAAACGCTCCGGCTTCTCCAGGCAGGGCCGCGCGAATACGCTGCGCAATCCCCTCTCGCAATCGGGCCAGCCAAAGCGCTGGAAACGCCGCTGCGACACCGGCAGATCCTTCCTGCTCGGCAGAATCCGCCTCCGGCGGGCCGAGGAAGAAACCGAACGCGCCGAGGTTGTTGAAATAGGCGTTGAACGCAAAATCGAACGTGTCGGGTAGCGCCGGACCGGATGGCGGCTGCAGCCGCGCCAGGCCCGTAATTCGATCGCCGATCGGGACCGGTTCATGCCCGCCCCTTGCCAGGATACGTACCCGTTCCGGCGGCCGTCCGATGCGCGGGTCGCTCGTTTGCTCGACCGCTATGGTGTATCGCCTCCGTCCCCGGTCATCCAGGTCCCGCGTCAACACCGTACCGGTAACGTGGGTCGCGACGCCGCTGTCCAGCAGTGTCGTCGAATGGCGCCATGTCTCGATGGCGGCCGCCAGCATGCCGGCCAGCACCGCGCATGCCAGCAGGCTGGCAAATCGCCTGAGGGGATGAGCGGCGCTGAGGCCGAAGAGGGTGGCGAAGGCCACGAACAACAGTCCTACCGGCCACAGCGGCGGATCTTCCGCCAGAGCGAACCAGATGGCCGCGCCGCCGGCCAGCCCGACCGGAATCCAGAGAAATCCGTGGCCGTATCGTGCCTCTTCCCGGACGGCGGACGCCAGGGTGCTCGGCGCGGCAGCCAGCCCGCGCGCCCGGCCCGATCCGGCCGCTTCCGCTTCGGCAGGGATGTTATGCACCGTCCGGTCCCGGCCGTCTGGTGCCCTTGCGTCGCTCATGGCCTGGTATCAAAGCACTTTTTGTCCGGCGGGGTTGATAAAAAACGCCCGATGCTCCATGACGCGCCACCGAGGCACCGGCAAAACCGGACGCCGCGATCCGTCGATCTTCTTGCAATCGAGGCCCTCCATGACCGGAGACACAGTCACCCGTTTCGCTCCCTCCCCGACCGGTTTTCTGCACATCGGCGGCGCCCGCACTGCGCTGTTCAACTGGCTATACGCCAAAAACCGCGGCGGAAAGATGCTGCTGCGCATCGAAGATACCGACCGCAGTCGCAATTCGCCGGAGGCGGTAGCAGCCATCCTCGACGGCCTGAAATGGATGGGGCTTACCTGGGATGGCGAACCCATCTCACAATATGCGCGCGTCGACCGCCACCGGGAGGTCGCCGAAGAACTGGTGCGAATGGGCAAGGCCTATCGCTGCTACGCCACGCCGGAAGAGCTGGAGGAAATGCGCGAACGCGCCCGTGCGGAAGGCCGGCGCGCGCTATACGACGGCCGCTGGCGCGACCGCGACCCGGCTGAGGCACCGGAGGGCGTCGCACCCGCCATCCGCATCAAGGCGCCGCAAGACGGCGTTACCATTGTGCCGGACGTCGTTCAGGGTGATGTCACCTTCCCCAATGCCGATCTCGACGATTTCATCATCCTGCGATCGGACGGCAATCCGACCTACATGCACGCGGTTGTGGTCGACGACCACGACATGGCCGTGACCGACATCATCCGCGGCGACGACCACCTGACCAACGCGGCCCGCCAGGCAATCATTTACGAAGCCATGGGCTGGCCGGTGCCGCGCATGGCGCACATACCGCTCATCCACGGCGCCGACGGCGGCAAGCTGTCGAAGCGTCATGGCGCCCTCGGAGCCGAGGCCTACCGGGCCATGGGCTACCTGCCGGAGGCGCTGTGCAATTACCTGGCGCGCCTGGGATGGAGCCACGGCGACGACGAGATCATGTCGATGGAACAGATGATCGAGTGGTTCGACATCGCCGATGTCAACAAGGGCGCGGCGCGTTTCGACATCAAGAAGCTCGAGGCGCTCAACGGTCACTACATCCGCAACGGCGACGACGACAAGCTGGCAGAGGCGCTGATCGCGCTGTTTCCGGAAATGGAGGACGGCCCCTATTTCAGCGACCGGCTGACCGACGAAGTCCGCCACAAGCTGGTCGCCGCCATGCCGGCCCTCAAGGAGCGGGCGCGGACACTGGTGGAACTCGCCGACGGCGCCCGGTTCCTGTTCGCACAGCGGCCGTTGCAGAACGAAGAAAAGGCCGAGAAAATCCTTGCAGACGGCGGCCGTGCCGTTCTGGCTGAGCTCCTGCCGAAGCTTGAAGCGCTTGGCGAGTGGCAGGTCGAGGCTCTGGAAGCGCTGGTCCGCAGCTTTGCCGAGGATGCCGACCTCAAGTTGGGCAAGGTCGCCCAGCCGCTTCGCGCGGCGCTGACCGGCCGCACCAACGCGCCCGGAGTCGCGGAAGTGCTCGCGGTGTTGGGCAAAGACGAAGCCCTGGCGCGCATCCGGGACCAGTTGGCGTGAACTTTCGGGCCGCACTGGAAAATTGCGGCGCGGCATAGTAAGAAAGATTTGATCGCCAATCGAGTGTAACGAGAGGTCGGCGTCACGTTAAGGAACAACTTGACGTTTTGACCTCTATCCGTTTGTTTTTTGCGGAAAAACAGCGCTGTTGGTTTTTGCGGCCTAGCTGATATCGCCAATCAGGCTCGCACACACGGACCAGGTCTGGTACCGCGGCGCAACATTACACTTATGCCTATCTTGGCAGCGTCCGCTAAATCGGCTAGCAACGGCGCACACAGCTTCCGGCCGATCCGGGTATCCTCCCGGATCCTGACCGCTCAAGATGTTGAAAGGGAACAATATGACGGAATCCAAGGCAAAGCTCTCTGTCGATGGCAACGACATCGAACTGGACGTTCTGCACGGAACAGTCGGTCCACATGTCGTTGATATTGCAAGTCTTTACAAGCAGACAGGCGTCTTTACCTACGATCCCGGCTTTACCTCGACAGCGTCCTGCGAATCCAAGATCACCTATATCGACGGCGATGCCGGCATCCTGCTGCACCGCGGTTATCCGATCGAACAGCTGGCCGAACATGGCGACTTCCTGGAAGTCTGCTACCTGCTGCTCTACGGCGAATTGCCGACCAAGACGCAAAAAGCCGATTTCGACTACCGCGTGACGCGACACACCATGATCCACGAACAGATGTCGCGCTTTTTCACCGGCTTCCGCCGCGACGCGCATCCGATGGCCATCATGTGCGGCGTGGTCGGAGCCCTGTCGGCCTTCTATCACGACTCCACCGACATCACCGACCCGCATCAGCGCATGGTCGCCAGCCTGCGCATGATCGCCAAAATGCCGACCATCGCAGCCATGGCTTACAAGTATCATATCGGCCAGCCGTTCATTTATCCGAAGAACGATCTCGACTACGCCGCCAACTTCCTGCGCATGTGCTTCGCCGTTCCGTGCGAGGACTACGAGGTCAATCCGGTTCTGGCCCGCGCCATGGACCGGATTTTCATTCTGCACGCCGATCACGAGCAGAACGCCTCGACGTCGACCGTGCGCCTTGCCGGCTCGTCCGGGGCGAACCCCTTCGCCTGCATCGCGGCGGGCATTGCCTGCCTGTGGGGCCCGGCCCATGGCGGCGCCAACGAAGCAGCGCTCAACATGCTGTCGGAAATCGGCTCCGTCGACCGCATTCCCGAATACATCGCCAAGGCCA
The DNA here is from genome assembly GCA_963921345.3 of Rhizobiaceae bacterium. Classification (GTDB taxonomy): domain Bacteria; phylum Pseudomonadota; class Alphaproteobacteria; order Rhizobiales; family Rhizobiaceae; genus Hoeflea_A. The sequence continues at coordinate 1,287,780 of CAWUFE020000007.1, forward strand.
AGGACCACGACGATCCGTTCCGGCTGATGGGCTTCGGCCACCGGGTCTACAAGAACTACGACCCGCGCGCCAAGATCATGCAGAAAACCACGCATGAGGTTCTGGCCGAACTCAGCATCAAGGACGACCCGCTGCTCGACGTGGCCATCGAGCTGGAGCGCATCGCGCTGACGGACGAGTATTTCATCGAGAAGAAACTCTATCCGAACATCGACTTCTATTCCGGCATCACCTTGAAGGCGCTGGGCTTTCCGACCACCATGTTCACGGTGCTGTTCGCACTCGCCCGCACCGTCGGCTGGATCGCCCAGTGGAAGGAGATGATCGAGGATCCGCACCAGAGGATCGGTCGGCCGCGTCAGCTCTATACCGGCGAGACGACCCGCGACTATGTGCCGATCTCCAGCCGCTCCTGAGCGGCTGCACAATAAAAACGAAGGCGTTTGACAGGGTTCAGGCTTTTGATCGCCGGTCTGCCGAATTCCGCTAAGGCTCGCAAAAAACAGCGGATTCTGGCAGACTCGCAACGATTCGAATCACTCGCGGGCGGAGCTCCGGGAAACCGCTGCAGCCCGCGCAAACGATCGAGGCACGACCCGCTTGATGGATGACAACAACGACCTCTTCTCCGGCCTTGGCGGTTCCGAACCGACGCCGCCGCCGGGTGACGGAACACCCCGCAAGGAGAAAAAGGCAAAGCGCCCCAACGGCAAGGCTGCCAAGTCCGCGTCGAATGGTGATGGCTCATATTCCGCTGCCGATATTCAGGTTCTCGACGGGCTTGAACCGGTTCGCATGCGGCCTGGCATGTTCATCGGCGGCACCGATTCAAAGGCGATGCACCATCTGTTTGCCGAGGTTATCGACAATTCGATGGATGAGGCCGTGGCGGGTCATGCCAACTTCATTGATGTGGAGTTGGACGCCGAAGGCTTTCTAAGCGTTACCGACAATGGTCGCGGCATTCCCGTCGATCCCCATCCGAAGGTCAAGAAAAAGTCGGCGCTTGAAGTCATCATGACGACCCTGCACGCCGGCGGTAAATTCGATTCAAAGGTCTACGAGACTTCAGGCGGTCTGCATGGAGTCGGGGTTTCGGTCGTAAACGCTTTGTCCGAGTCGGTCGAAGTCGAAGTAGCCATCAACCGCCGCCTCTATCGGCAAACATATTCTCGCGGTTTGCCGACGTCGAAGGTGGAAGACCTCGGTGAAGTGCACAATCGCCGCGGCACCCGCGTGCGGTTTCGCCCAGACGAGGAGATCTTCGGAAAAGGCGCCAAATTCGATCCGGCGCGTCTTTTCAAAATGGCTCGCTCGAAGGCCTACCTGTTTGGCGGCGTCGAAATACGCTGGTCTTGTGACCCCTCACTGATCGACGAAAAGGCCGGCACAGCCGCAAAAGCGGTCTTCCATTTCCCCGGCGGGCTCAAGGACTACCTGACGGAATCCACTGGCCCCGAGCACAAGGTCACGCGCGAGATTTTCGCGGGCCGTACCGAAAAGAAAGGTGGCCACGGCGCTGTCGAGTGGGCGATCACCTGGTATACGGGCGATCCTTTCGTCAATTCCTACTGCAACACCGTACCGACGCCGGACGGCGGCACCCATGAAGCCGGTTTTCGCATTGCCCTCACCCGCGGCCTCAAGGCCTATGCGGAACTGACCGGCAACAAGCGCGCTTCCATGATCACCACCGACGACGTGATGATCTCTGCCGCCGGCATGCTGTCGGTCTTCGTGCGCGAGCCGGAATTTGTCGGCCAGACCAAGGACAAGCTGGCGACGGTCGAGGCGCAGCGCATGGTCGAGAACGCCATCCGCGATTCCTTCGACCATTTTCTAGCCGACTCCCCGCAAGAAGCCGGAAAGCTGCTCGAATGGGTGCTCGAACGGGCCGACGAACGGGTACGTCGCCGCAAGGAAAAGGAAGTCAGCCGCAAGAGCGCCGTGCGTAAGCTGAGGCTTCCCGGCAAGCTGGCGGACTGCTCGCAGGGAACCGCAGCCGGCGCCGAACTCTTCATCGTCGAGGGCGACTCGGCCGGCGGCTCCGCCAAGCAGGCCCGTAACCGCGCCAACCAGGCGATCCTGCCGCTGCGCGGCAAGATCCTCAACGTCGCAAGCGCCGGTCGCGACAAACTGGGCGCCAACCAGCAGATTGCCGACCTGGTCCAGGCCCTTGGCTGCGGTACCCGGACGAAATACCGCGAGGACGACCTGCGCTACGAGCGCGTGATCATCATGACGGACGCCGATGTCGACGGCGCCCATATCGCCTCGCTGCTGATCACCTTCTTCTACCAGGAGATGCCGGAACTGGTTCGCGGCGGCCATCTCTACCTTGCCGTTCCGCCGCTCTACCGCATCTCCCAAGGTGGAAAGACGCTTTACGCGCGCGACGACGCCCACCGCGTCGAACTTCTGGAAACGGAATTCAAGGGCAAGGGCAAGATCGACATCGGCCGGTTCAAGGGGCTCGGCGAAATGCTGCCGGCACAGCTCAAGGAAACCACCATGGATCCGAGCAAGCGCACGCTGCTGCGGGTCGAGATCGATGAAATCAACGCCGATGACACGCGCAAGGCCGTCGACAATCTGATGGGCACGAAGGCGGAAGCCCGCTTCCAGTTCATTCAGGAGCGCGCCGAATTCGTCGAAGACCTCGACATCTGACCACGGGCTCGCCCCTCAACCGGTGTAGACATAGCGTGGCGAATGTCGCCGGCTCAATGCCAGGCGGCGATGGTGGGGAACCTTACGCCGCTGCCCGTGTCATCGAAACCGCATAGTCCCGGGCGGCCTGGCGCCGGAAATTCAGGTTCAGCTTTTCAACCAGCATCAGCAGTTCGCCGACCGCCTTGTTGTTGTCGAAGGCGTGACGCTGCATCAGTTCCTCGGTGATGCGTAGCGCGCTCGGCGCGGCCTCGCTGCGGGTTGCTTCGCGCCACAGCAAAGTGGCGTTGACGAATACATCGCAGACGCCGGGATCGATCCCGCCCGACTGATAGAGCGCGCGGATCGCGTTGCGCTTGCCGTCGACCAGCAAGCCGTGGACCCGCCGCGAATCGACGCCGCAAATGGAAGCGATCGCCCCGGCGAAAAAATCGATATTGCCGACGCACAGCGAGTGCATGAGGAAGGCAGGCGTGAGCTTGCCGGCAATCCTCAAATGCTCCACCAGCGCCGGCATCTCGTCGGCGGAAACGGTGCTCGCGAGTTTGGATCCGAGCAAGCGCACGCTGCTGCGGGTCGAGATCGATGAAATCAACGCCGATGACACGCGCAAGGCTGTCGACAATCTGATGGGCACGAAGGCGGAAGCCCGCTTCCAGTTCATTCAGGAGCGCGCCGAATTCGTCGAAGACCTCGACATCTGACCACGGGCTCGCCCCTCAACCGGTGTAGACATAGCGTGGCGAATGTCGCCGGCTCAATGCCAGGCGGCGATGGTGGGGAACCTTACGCCGCTGCCCGTGTCATCGAAACCGCATAGTCCCGGGCGGCCTGGCGCCGGAAATTTAGGTTCAGCTTTTCAACCAGCATCAGCAGTTCGCCGACCGCCTTGTCGTTGTCGAAGGCGTGACGCTGCATCAGTTCCTCGGTGATGCGTAGCGCGCTCGGCGCGGCCTCGCTGCGGGTTGCTTCGCGCCACAGCAAAGTGGCGTTGACGAATACATCGCAAACGCCGGGATCGATCCCGCCCGACTGATAGAGCGCGCGGATCGCGTTGCGCTTGCCGTCGACCAGCAAGCCGTGGACCCGCCGCGAACCGACGCCGCAAATGGAAGCGATCGCCCCGGCGAAAAAATCGATATTGCCGACGCACAGCGAGTGCATGAGGAAGGCAGGCGTGAGCTTGCCGGCAATCCGCAAATGCTCCACCAGCGCCGGCATCTCGTCGGCGGAAACGGTGCTCGCGAGTTCCAACGTCGCGAACTGGCAGGCCTCGCCGGTCACCGAACGAATGCGGTTGCGGCCGATTACCCGAGCAACGAAAGGTGAGTTGGCCAAGGCATTGCCGACCTCCTCGATCAGGGCGTGGCGGGTATCGCAGGGCAAGTCAGCGCGGTCGAGGAGCCTGGCGCGCACTGCGCGGTCGGTCCCGAAGCGCTCCATGACGCGACGCAGAGTCACGCTGGCCACCCGTGCGCTTGGATTGTCGAGGACCTCGAGGACAGTCAGCCGCTCGCCGATCTCCGCCAGCGCCGCACACACGGCCGGCGTCAGGTCGGCGCGCAAAGCGATTGCTCTTCGAATGCCGGCGCTGCTGTCGGCAGCCAGGTCGACGAGATCGGCATCGCTCAGAACCGGCGAACAACAGACGATCAGTCCGGCCACCTCGAGCTGGTCCCGCGCCAGGCCCAGTATGACCGTGCGTGGGGCATTGTGGCTGGCTGCCATTGCTTCAGCCAGCGCCAACCGCACCATCGGCGACGGATCGTCCAGCAACAGGGCCATCGCTGCTTCGGCGGCACGCGCCTCCTCGGCCGACAGTTCGCAGCGCGAATAGGCGCGTCCCAGCGCGTTGGCCGCCCGCGCCCGATCGCGCGCGCCGGCGCTTTCGGACCATTGGAGATACTTCTGGATGATCATGCAGCTAACCCCGAATCTGACAGACCGACCATAAACGCCAAAAGGTTTACGATCGGTTCACCATGTTCTTTAACACCCGCTTAGGATCATCCGGCGCCAGCCAACGATCGCAAATCACTGAATGGGCTTTGGTTTCCTCGCAATTCCGGAACTTGGACACGTTTGTCCCAGGCATCCTCCTCCGCCTCGCCAAACACCGAAATCGTTGCGATCGAGTGCTTCAATCCAACCGGGAAAGCGTCTAAGTTGCGCGCCAAAAGGAGGACCTCGATGGCGGGATTGTATCTGCAGGAATTCGAACCGGGACAGGTGTTTCAGCACAGTTTGCGGCGAACCATAACGGAAGCCGACAACATGTTGTTTTCAAACATGACATTGAACCCGCAGCCCCTGCATATCGATTTCGATTTCGCCTCCAAGACGGAATGGGGCAAGCCGCTCGTCAATTCCATGTTCACCCTTGGTTTGATGATCGGCATCTCGGTCAACGACACCACCATCGGCACCACCATCAGCAATCTCGGCATGACCGACGTCGTCTTTCCGCATCCGCTCTTCCACGGCGATACGCTGCGGGTCGAAACCGAGGTGATTACGGTTCGCGAATCGAAGTCCAAGCCGGACCGCGGCATCGTCGAATTCGAGCATCGCGGTTTCAATCAGAATGACATCCTTGTCGGCCGCTGCCGCCGTCAGGCGATGATGCGCAAGAAGCCGGATTGAGCTGATGCGGTCTTATCTGTTCGTACCTGGCGATTCGGAACGCAAGTTGGGGAAATCTCTGGAAAGCGGCGCCGACTGCCTACTGATCGACCTGGAAGATTCCGTTGCCCTGTCTCAGAAAGGCGTGGCGCGATCCCGTGCTCGCGAATTTCTCGACACCCACGCCACGGCTGACCGCAAGCTGGGGATGGTGGTCCGGATCAACCCGCTGTCTTCCGGCCTGACGGAGGACGACCTCGCTCAGGTGGTTGCCGGTCGCCCCGACGGCCTGTTGCTACCGAAATCCGAAAGCGGCGCCGACGTCCAGCAACTCTCGGCCATGATGGCCGTTCACGAGGCCGAGGCCGGGCTCCGGGAGGGCTCGATCGGAATTCATGCACTGATTACCGAAACGGCGCTCGGTACGCTCAACGCGTCAAGCTATGTCGATGTCTCGGGACGTTTGCGGACCATGTCCTGGGGAGCCGAAGACCTGTCGGCCGATCTGGGCGTCGAAACCAACCGGGACGCGGACGGGGTCTACACCGATCTCTTTCGCCACGCCCGCACAGTAACCCTGCTCGGCGCTGCCGCCGCCGGAGTGGAGGCGGTGGATACCGTCTTCGTCGATTTCCGCGACGCCGAAGGCCTGGAAAACGAATGCCGGGCTGCGGTGCGCGACGGGTTTTCCGGTAAAATGGCCATCCATCCGGCACAGGTCGAGACCATCAACCGCGTGTTCACACCATCGCCGGACGCCGTCGAACGGGCCGCACGCATCGTTGCGTTGTTTGCCGACGCCGGCGACGATGTCGGCGTGCTCAGCCTCGACGGCAAGATGATCGACCGGCCGCACCTCAAACAGGCGCAGCGTATTCTCGACCGGGCCCGGTCGGCCGGCGTCGACATTCCCGATTAACCCGGGTCACTCCTCCCACTGCGGGCGGATCATCTCGAACACTTCCGACGCGTGGCTGTAGTCGCGGTAGCCGAGCCGCGCCAGCGGTGCGGCTTTCGCCATATCGATCCGGCCGTCCCTGACGATTTTGGGATCGATATGGATGCCGACGACCTGACCGATCACCAGAATGTAGCCGGATGGTGTTCCGTCCAGTGCCTTGGGCCGGAAAATGTCCAGCGCCTTGCACTCCAGCGCCGCCAACGCCTCCTTCACATAGGGGGCGTCGACCAATCTGCCCTTGGCCGCCGTCAGTCCGACATGAACGAACTCGTCCTCATGCGAAGGTGCGTCGACAGAGCTGCGGTTCATTTCGTCGGCCAGGTGAAGGCTGGCGAGATTGGCGGTGAACTCGCCGCTGGCCTCGACGTTGGAGACCGTGTCCTTTTTGCCGTCGGAGGCAAACATCACCATTTTCGGCGTGTCGCTGATGGCATTGAAGAAGGAATACGGTGCCAGATTGTGGGTTCCGTCCGGCGCCCTGGTGCCAATCCACCCGATGGGACGCGGCGCGACCAGCGCCTTGAAGGGATCGTGGGCCAACCCGTGCCGGTTGGTCTCGGTCTCATAGAACATATTCGGCTCCGGTTCGGGGCTGGTTATTCGATCCACGTGGTGATGGCGTCGATGTCGGGTCGCGGGCGGTCGGCCGGCACGGTCTCCGACGTTCCGATATGGACAAATCCGGCGAGCTGTTCGTCCTCGGCGATTTCGAGCAACTGCATCGCCTCGCGGTCGTAGCTCATCCAGTCGGTCAGCCAGTTGCAGGCAAATCCGTGCGCATTGGCTGCCATATAGAGGCAGGTACAGGCTGCACCAGCAGACAGGATCTGTTCCCATTCGGGGATTTTCGGATGCGGCGCAGCGCGGCTGACCACGGCGATCACCACCGGCGCCCGGCTGAGGCGGGTGTGCTCCTGCTGCCGTTTCTCCTCCGCCATGTCGGGATCGTTGCGGAGCGCGATGGCGCCCAGTTGCTCGCTCAGGCGATGGCGTGCATCGCCGGTGATCACGATGAAACGCCAGGGTGCGAGCTTGCCGTGATCCGGAACCCGGGAGGCGACCGTCAGGATCGAGTGGATCGTCTCCCGATCCGGTCCCGGGTCGCCGAGCATGTTGGCCGGCACCGATCGCCGGGTTTCGAGATAGGATTTCAAAGCATCATTCATCGCTGCATCTTTACCTTTACCGCTGTTCGGCCTTGAAAAAGCCATGCATCCGTTTCAAACAAAACACAAGATCGGGGACGCAATGGAATCACCGCGACGTTTTGCGCTGGGTTTGGCCGTGATTCTGGCTGCAGCTTTGCAGCCAGCCGCAGCGCCTGCGCAGAGCCTGGCCGAGCCGTCGAACCCGTTGACCCTCGACCTGCCGACACTGACGCCGTTCGTCGCCCCCGAGGCCGAGCGACCTGCGGGTTCGGGAGTGCCGCTGCTGCGCAGCGTGCGGCTGGATGCGCTGCTGGTCGAAGGCGGGCAGCCACTGGAGCACGGCCTGGTTTGGCGGGTGTTCCATCCGATACCGGACGACTCCGGCAAACTGCCGATGCTGGCCTCCTCCGAGGGCGGGCAGGCCTATTTCGAGTTCGAGCCAGGCGACTATTTCGTGCATGTGGCCTTCGGTCTTGCCAGCGTAACGCGCAAGCTTTCGGTCCCGACCAGCGACCCGATCGACACACAGAGTTTTATCCTCAATGCCGGCGGACTGATCCTCAATGCGGTGTCCGGAAACGACGGTCGTATTCATGCAGGCAAACTGCGTTTCTCCATTTTCTCCGAAGAACGCGACATCAACGGCCAGCGCCAGCTGATCATCGCCGACATCCGCCCCAACCAGGTGATCCGCCTCAATGGCGGGATCTACCATGTCGTGTCGGAATACGGGTCCGTCAATGCCGTCATTCGTTCCGACATCCGGGTCGAGGCCGGCAAGATGACGGAGGCGACCATCCAGCACCGCGCTGCCCAATTGACGCTCAAGCTGGTGGCCGAAGCCGGCGGCGAAGCGATTGCCGACACCGCCTGGTCGATTACCAATTCGGCCGGCGACCTGATCAGCGAAAGTGTCGGCGCCTTTCCGTCGCTGGTGCTGGCAGAAGGCGACTACACCGCGATCGCGCGCCACAAGGAGCGCCTGTTTCGCCGCGACTTCACGGTGCTGGCGGGCCGCAACGCCGACGTCGAGGTCTTCCTGGACTGATTGGACGGGCACCGCGGCGCGGTGCCCAGCCCCATTCTACTGGCGACGCCGGTCCGGCGGCGTTGCCTCGTCCGACAGCAGCGATACCGCTTCGTCGAGCGGCAGTGAGGTCTGGTCGCGGCTGCCCAGGCGCCGCATGTTGACGCTTTGCTCTTCCGCTTCACGCTTGCCGCACACCAGGATGACCGGAACCTTGGTCAGCGAGTGCTCGCGGACCTTGTAGTTGATCTTCTCGTTGCGCAAATCCGTGTCGACATCCAGCCCGGCCGCCTTCAGCCGCGCCGCGACTTCCAGCGCATAATCGTCGGCGTCCGAGGTGATGGTGGCAACGACCACCTGCACCGGAGCGAACCACAGCGGCATGTTGCCGGCGTGGTTCTCGATCAGGATACCGAGGAAACGTTCCATCGAGCCGCAAATGGCGCGGTGGACCATCACCGGCTGCTTCTTTTCCGAATCCTTGTCGATGTAGAAGGCGCCGAAACGCTCCGGCAGAGCGAAATCGACCTGGGTGGTGCCGCACTGCCATTCACGTCCGATCGCATCGCGCAGCGTGTACTCGAATTTCGGACCGTAGAAGGTCCCCTCTCCCGGATTGACCCCGGTCTTGATGCGACCGCCCGACTGGGCCTCGATCTGCTTGAGGATGGTCGACAAAACCTCCTCGGCGTGGTCCCACATCTCGTCGCTACCGACCCTTTTCTCAGGCCGGGTCGCCAGCTTTACGGTGATTTCGTCAAAGCCGAAATCGGCGTAAGTGGTGAGGATCAGATCGTTGATGCGCAAGCATTCGCTGGCCAGCTGTTCTTCCGTGCAAAACACGTGGGCATCATCCTGGGTGAACCCGCGCACCCGCATCAACCCGTGCAGCGCACCCGACGGTTCGTAGCGGTGCACATTGCCGAATTCGGCAAGCTTGACAGGCAGTTCGCGATAAGACCGCAGACCGTGCTTGAATATCTGCACATGGCCGGGGCAGTTCATCGGCTTGATGGCGAAGACCCGGTCGTCGACCGTCTCGGTCGCGAACATGTTCTCACGATACCAGCCCCAGTGGCCGGAGGTCTCCCACAGGGTCTTGTCGAGGATCTGCGGCGCATTGACCTCGTCATAACCGTGCTCGTCCAGTCGCCGGCGCATGTAGTTGACCAGCTTCTGGAACATCTTCCAGCCCTTGGCGTGCCAAAAGACCACGCCGGGGCCTTCTTCCTGGAAATGGAACAGGTCCATTTCGCGGCCCAGGCGCCGATGATCGCGCTTCTCGGCCTCTTCCAGCATGTGCAGATAGGCGTCGAGCTGCTTCTGGTCGGCCCAGGCGGTGCCGTAGATGCGGGTCAGCATCGGGTTGTTGGAATCCCCGCGCCAATAGGCGCCGGCCACCGTCCTGAGCTTGAAGGCGTTGCCGATCTGCCCGGTCGACGCCATGTGCGGACCGCGGCAAAGGTCGAACCATTTGCCCTGGCGATAGATTTTGAGGTTTTCGCCTTCCGGAATCGCGTCGACCAGTTCGACCTTGTAGGACTCGCCCATATCGGAAAAAGTCTGACGCGCCTGTTCGCGCGACCAGATCTCCTTGGTGAACGGCTCGTTGCGCGCGATGATCTCGCGCATCTTCTTTTCGATCTTCGGCAGGTCTTCCGGCGTGAACGGCTCGTTGCGGGCGAAGTCGTAGTAGAACCCGTTGTCGATCACCGGACCGATCGTGACCTGGGTGCCGGGATAGAGTTCCTGCACCGCCTCGGCCATCACATGCGCGGCATCGTGGCGGATCAGTTCGAGCGCGCGCGGGTCGTCGCGGGTGAGGATTTCGATCGCGCCGTCGGTCACCGGGTCGCTGAGGTTGCGAACCTCGCCGTCGATCGCGACCGCCACGGCCTTTTTGGCAAGCGATTTCGAAATGCCTTCGGCGACCGCCCGACCGGTGGTGTCGGCGGCGAATTCTTTGAGGGATCCATCGGGGAATCGAAGGGAAACGGCGTCAGCCATCAGATTTGCTCCTGTCCAGTCCCGCCAACGAATGCGGGTGGTTGCTGTTGTGCCGGCCCTGGCAGCAAGGCGCTGTGGGCCGGGCGCAGGCCTTTTAGCCCGCGGCCCCTGGTTTTGCAACGCAAAACGGGCCTAGGAATGGCGAACGAAATAGCGCCATGGCAGATACCATTTCATCCGGTCGGGCAGGATCTCCGGCACGGGATCGAACCCGTGCGTGCCGCCCGGCCCGCAGCGGATGACGCGAAAAAACGACAGCCAGCCGCCTGACCACAGGCCGTGGCGCGCAACCGCCTCATAGGCATATTCCGAACAGGTCGGCAGGTGCCGGCAGTGATTGCCGACAAAGCCGGAGAGGGTCAGCTGATAGAGGCGCACGAAACCCATTCCAAGAAGCCTGCCGGGCGTCTTGCGAAACGGGCCGTTATAGTTTCGGCCTTTGCCTGTCATTGTCTTCGGCGAGACATGGTCGCCTCAGGCAGCTGCCTCGTCCGCCCGTTTGCTCTCGATCTGGTCGATGGCGTCGACCACGGCGTCGAAAGTCAGAAGCGTCGACGCATGCCGGGCCTTGTAGTCGCGGACCGGCTCGAGGAACTTCAGATCGGCAAACCGGCCGTCCGGCGGCGGCCCGCCGTGTTTGAGCATGGCGATCATCTGCTCGCGCACGGTCCGCAATTCGGAAGTCGTCGCGCCGATGATGTTGTTGGCCATGATCGAGGAGGAAGCCTGCCCCAGCGCGCAGGCCTTCACCTCATGGGAAAAATCGCTGACGACGTCGCCGTCGAGCTTCAGCCAGACCTTGACGGTGGACCCGCAGAGCTTGGAGTGGGCGCGCGCTGACGCGTCGGCATCCTCCAGCATGCCGATGCGTGGGATATTGCCCGCAAACTCCAGGATCTTTGCGTTGTAGACTTCGTCGATCATGCATTCAAACCCCGGTTCGCCCAAACGCAGGAATCGGCGCGGGGCCCAATTCCGACACGATAACGTCGCCAATAAATTGGCATTTCCGACGTCTATACCCTATTTTGGCAATCGGTAACATCATTACAAGGGTTGTGTTGCCGCACGGTATGGTGCAGTGCATGATCCCGACCCAGTTGAGTGACGGCGCTCGCGGCCGTGGAGATACATGTGACAATGGACGCCATTATCAAGAGTTTTCCGAACGGATCGGAAGACGGCGCGGAAAAAGCAACCGTGGAACGGCCGACCGAGGCCGAGGCCCGGGCTGCCGTTGACGTCCTGCTGCGATGGATCGGAGAAGACCCGAACCGCGAAGGCCTGAAGGACACGCCGTCGCGCGTCGCCAAGTCCTTCCTCGAGCTGTTTTCCGGCTACGGCCGGTCGGCCAAGGAGGTGCTTGGCCGCACCTTCGAAGAAGTCTCCGGTTATGACGAACTGGTGCTGGTCAAGGACATTCCGTTCTTTTCCCACTGCGAGCACCACATGGTGCCGGTGATCGGCAAGGCTCACGTCGGCTACCTTCCCGACGGCCGCGTGCTCGGCCTGTCGAAGATTGCCCGTGTCGTCGACCTGTACGGGCGACGCCTGCAGACGCAGGAGGCGCTGACCGCTCAGATCGCCGAGGCAATCGACACGACGCTGAAACCGCGCGGCGTGGCGGTGATGATCGAGGCGGAGCACATGTGCATGGTCATGCGCGGCGTCCAGAAAATCGGCTCCACTACGCTGACCTCGACATTCACCGGCCAGTTCAAGACCGAGCCGCAGGAACAGGCGCGCTTCATGTCCATGATGCGCGGCCGCGATTGATCCATGACCGACCCATCGAAACCGGCGGTGCGGTTTTCACCGGCGCCGGACGACAAGGCCGCGCTGGAGGAAGGTGCGGACTTCACCCCCCGTTTCGACGCCAACGGCCTGATCACCGCCGTGGTGACAGACGTATCCGACGGCGCGGTGCTGATGGTCGCCCACATGAACAGCAAAGCGCTGGCATTGACGATTTCGACGGGAACCGCCCACTATTACAGCCGCTCCCGCAAGTCCCTTTGGAAGAAGGGCGAAAGCTCCGGAAATCTTCAGACCGTGCACGATATCAGCACCGATTGCGATCAGGACGCGGTGGTGCTCAAGGTCAGCGTTGCCGGTCACGATGCGACCTGCCACACCGGCCGCCGCAGCTGCTTCTACCGCAGCGTCAGCATCGTCGACGGAAAACCGTCCCTGGTTATGGGCGAGGACCGGCCGCTTTTCGATCCGGACGACGTCTACCGCAAAGAAAGCTGACCGGAACTTGGCAGCTTCGCCGTCAAGCTTCAGTAAAGAACCTGATGCTAGCGTATAATCGGGCTCGCCTGAAATTCGCGAAAATTCGGTCGTAGGAAAAGCCCATGGACGATGACGACGACATGGAGGCCGGAGACGTGCTGCAGTCAACCGCGGAACCCCGGATTGCCCTGGCGCTCGGCGGCGGCGCGGCACGTGGCTGGGCTCATATCGGTGTCCTGCGCGCCCTCGACGAGGCCGGTATCAGCGTCAGCATGGTGGCCGGCACTTCCATCGGCGCGCTCGTCGGCGGTTGCTATCTGGCGGGCAAGCTCGACGAGCTGGAGGAATTCGCCCGCAGCCTCACAATGCGCCGCATCGTGGCCCTGCTCGACCTGGCGATCGGCGGCAGCGGCCTTTTCGGCGGCATGCGGCTCAGCAAGCGCATGCGCGAACATCTGGCGGGCATCGATATCGAAGATCTCGACCGTCCGTTCACTGCCGTCGCCACCGAGATCGCCACCGGTCACGAGATCTGGATCCACAGCGGCTCTCTGGCAACCGCCATCCATGCTTCCTATGCCCTGCCCGGGATCTTCGAACCGGTCCAGTGCAACGGCCGCACGCTCGTCGATGGCGCACTGGTCAATCCGGTGCCCGTCTCCGTCTGCCGCGCCCAGGAGGAGCGGCTGGTCGTCGCCGTCAACTTGCACTACGACCTCTATGGCCGTTCTGCCGTGGTCCGGCATGCAGCATCGGAAAGGCCGCAGGACGAGCAGGATCTGCCGTCCACCATCGACAAGCGCAAATCGGCGCGCATCGGCATGACCAACGTCATGGTCGAATCCTTCAACATCATCCAGGATCGCGTGTCGCGCGCCCGCCTTGCCGGCGACCCGCCGGACCTATTGATGATGCCGCGCCTGTCCGACATCGGATTGTCGGAGTTTCACCGCGCCAGCGAGGCCATCGATCGAGGCTACGAAGAAGCGCGCATGAAGATCGAGTATATTCAGCGCCTGCAGGACGTGCTGCTCTAAACCTCAGGGCGCACTGATCAGCAGCGGTTTGCGCCTCAGACCCGAAACCGCATTGATGACAAGCGCGCCAAGCAGGATCGCCCCTCCGATCAGAGTGTCGGGCCCGACGGTCTCGCCGAGAAACAGCCAGACCCAAACCGGTGCGAGCACGACCTCTCCGAGGGTCAGGAGCGTCAGTTCGGCGGCCGGAACCGTTCTCGACCCCAGCGTGAAGAAGACCAGCCCCGCCCCCAGTTGAAAAATACCCAGAGCAAGTGCGATCGGCAGATCGTGTGCCGAAAGGGTCAGGGAGAACCCCAGAACGGGAGCAAGAGGCGCAGTGAGAGCGATGGAGAATAGGCCGGCCAACACGACCGAAGGCAGCATGTCGACCGACTTTCCGCTGCGCAGGGCCAGCGCATAAGCGGCAAATCCGAATGCTCCTCCGAGTGCAACCAGATTGCCGCTGATGTTCCCATCCCGTGCATCTCCGGCAACCATGATGGCGACACCGAAAATGGCCAACACGGCGGTGAGCACCGTCACGATACGCACCCTTTCACCGAGCACGAGACGCCCCAGAAAAGCGGCAATGAATGGTGCCGTCGCGAAGATCAGCATCGCATTGGCGACCGATGTCTTCTGCAGGGCGTAGATGCCCCCGATATTGGCCGACACCAGGGCAGCGGCCGCCAGTACCGAGGTCCACCCCGCGGTCCGCACCGCCGTACCGAGCTTTCCTCCGGACCGAAACCAAAGGAATATCAACAGAACCGGCAGAAGTCCGAAAGACCGGTAGAGCAGGATCTGCCACACATTGGCGTCCTGCATCAGGCGAACGCCGAGGCCGATCGTCGACCAGCAAAGTCCGGCCATCACGACATACAGAACGCCGCGCCGGTAGCCGGCATCCGGCAAGGTCATGCCCGGTGCGGTGTCCATGCGCGCTCCCCTGATCCCGGTCGGCAAGAGACTCATAGGACACGCAATCGTCCTTGAAAGCAATGACCCCGACGGGCTGACCTAACCCACAAGGATCCCAGTAACCAGAACCGCTTCAGCGACCAGGATGCCGACCAACACTCTTTGTTTAGCCGCCAGAAAGACGATGAAGCCGATGGCGGTCGCGCCGACCCGCAGCGCAACAGGCGTCGCCTCGAGAGCTCCGGCCGGAAACAGGACCAGCCGGGCGATGACGGCAGCCACGAGGGCGGTGGCCACGGCCCTGATCCAGACCAGGGCCGGCGAATCGTCCTGAAGCCTGTTGCCGATGAGCACGCCCAGCCAACGCCAGATATCGGTGGCCAGCCAGCCGGCAATGGCGATGAACAGGAACGGCCACCAGTCACCGAAAAACCCGCTAGTCGGCATGACGCCTCTTTCTCCACGCACTGACACCGCGCTCCAGAGCGAAGGC
The DNA here is from genome assembly GCA_963921345.3 of Rhizobiaceae bacterium. GTDB lineage: Bacteria > Pseudomonadota > Alphaproteobacteria > Rhizobiales > Rhizobiaceae > Hoeflea_A. The sequence goes on from CAWUFE020000007.1 coordinate 1,302,883, forward strand.
GAGCGTTCCGCCGACAATGCCGGCAAAGAGCAGGCCGAGTTGCGGGTGGATGATGTGAAAAACCGGCCCGAGGCACAGGCCGATCACCATCCCATAGTAGATCTCGGCGTGTCGGGCCGACGCCCATATCGATGTCAGAAAATAGATCGGCGTCAGGAAGAACAGCGCCCCCGCTATCATTTCGGGCAGGCCGCTGATCACACCATAGGTAATCGCGACAAGCGTGATGTTGGCGCTCGACAATGTCAGGCCGAAACCGGCGAAGAAGGCGACACGTCCCTCGCGTGGCACATTGTGGATGTTCTGCATCGTGAACACCCACGCGGTCACCGCCACGAAATGCGACAGAAAAAGCAGCAGCCATGTCGGAGTCGATCGCGTGCGGATCGCGGGCACCAATGCCGCAACCATCGGCATCAGCCGCATGGACGAAAGCGCCACCGCAAGCGCGGCGGCGGGCAGCGATGCCCCGGCAAGGATGGCGCCGATAAGCACCAACTGTCCCGGCATTGCCCAGACCGCTGCGGTGATGAACAGCGTCTGCCCCAGCGGAATTCCCGCTTCGAACGCAAAGCCGGTAAATCCGACAAAAGCGCTCATCAGGATCAGTGCGGGAATGGAAAGCACCCCGCGCATGCCACGCAGGAACCACGGCCACTGACGAAAGGGAGAATCGGCAACCATGCGGCTGTGTTAGACCGAACGCCGCGGCAAGGAAAGCGACGACGGGTTTGCCGGCTCACAAAAAGCAAGCAGCTGCCTTCTGCAGTTTGCGAGCGCGCGCGGAGAGCGCCTTGCGGTCGGAGGCCAACGCGGCATCGAGCGTTTTGCGCGCCTTCTGTGCATCGATCAGCCCGTCGTTTGCCAGATCGACCACAGCCTGCAACGAGCAGGCGGCGACGATGTTGAAGCGGCTCTGCAGATTGTCGGCCAGGATGCGGTAGAGTCGCTCAGCCTGTTCGGAGTTCAGCGGAAGCCGCACCAGAATTTTCGGCAGCTGCTCGCCGATTTCCCACTGTTTCAGCGCTTCCAGACGGGCAATCAGCCCTTCGATATGGAGATCGAACAGCGATGGCCGCCGTGCCGACACCTGCATCGCCGCGTGGGCTGCGTGGGCAACCACGGCCGGGTCGTCGTCGTCGAGACAGGCGATGAGATCCTCGACAAGATCGGGATCGCCGACAATCGCGTCGGCGACCGAGCCGGCGGCACCGAGTTCACGGCGATCGCCTTCTGAAAGGCGATCGCGAAGCCGGGACTTGGAAGCAGCCACTATTTCTTGCGCGGAACTTTCGGCACCGCGCTGCCGCGGATCTTCGTCGGCTGCGTTGGTTGAGTCGGCTTTTCCGGAGCGCTTTCGGGCGGTGTCGGCGACGAGCGCGGCTTGCGCTTGGCTGCGGGCTTGTCTTCCGCCGCAGCCTTCGCCTTGACAACCGCCTTCTTGCGCGCGACCGGCGCTTCCTTTGCGGGCTTGGCAGGTTCCTTGTCCGGAACGGCCTCGAGCTTCAGGCTCGCCTCACCGTCCTTGTCTTTCTGGACAGTGACTTTCACCGTGCCGCCCTTCTTGAGCTTGCCGAACAGCACCTCGTCAGCCAGCTGCTTCTTGATGTGCTCCTGGATGACGCGGGCGAGCGGACGTGCGCCCATGCGCTCGTCGTACCCTTTGTCGGCCAGCCACGAAACCGCCTCTTCCGAAAGATCGAAGGTCACCCCGCGTTCGGCCAGCTGGGCTTCCAGCTGCATGACGAATTTCTGCACCACCTGATGCACCACCGGCGTCGGCAGCGAGCCGAACGGAATGATCGCGTCCAGACGGTTGCGGAACTCCGGCGAGAACATGCGGTTGATCGCTTCCATGTCGTCGCCCTCGCGCTTCGACGAGCCGAAGCCGATCGCCGGTTTCGCGAGGTCCGCGGCCCCGGCATTGGTCGTCATGATCAGGATGACGTTGCGGAAGTCGATCTGCTTGCCGTTGTGGTCGGTCAGCTTGCCGTGGTCCATGACCTGCAGCAGGATGTTGAACAGGTCCGGATGGGCTTTCTCGATTTCGTCGAGCAGCAGCACGCAGTGCGGATGCTGGTCGACTCCGTCTGTCAGCAGGCCGCCCTGGTCGAAGCCGACATAGCCGGGAGGCGCGCCGAGCAGCCGCGAAACGGTGTGGCGTTCCATGTATTCCGACATGTCGAAGCGCAGCAGCTCGACGCCGAGAGCGCTCGCCAGCTGGCGTGCCACTTCGGTCTTGCCGACGCCGGTCGGGCCGGAGAACAGGTAGCTGCCGATCGGCTTGTCCGGCTCGCGCAGTCCGGCTCGGGCCAGCTTGATCGCCGATGCCAGCGCGTTGATCGCCGTGTCCTGGCCATAGACGACCGAGCGCAGCTGCTTGTCCAGATTGGCCAGCACCTGCTTGTCGTCCTTCGACACCGACTTGGGCGGAATTCGCGCCATGGAAGCGACCGTCGCCTCGATCTCCTTTTCGGTGATCGTCTTGCGGCGCTTGCTTTCCTCGACCAGCATCTGCGAAGCGCCGGTCTCGTCGATCACGTCGATCGCCTTGTCCGGGAGCTTGCGGTCGTTGATGTAGCGGGCCGACAGTTCGACCGCCGTCTTGATCGCATCGTTGCTGTATTTGACGTTGTGATAGTCCTCGTAATAAGGCTTCAGGCCCTTGAGGATCTCCACTGCATCGTCGATGGTCGGCTCGTTGATGTCGATCTTCTGGAAACGCCGCACCAGCGCCCGGTCCTTTTCGAAGAACTGGCGGAACTCCTTGTAGGTGGTGGAGCCGATGCAGCGGATCGCACCCGTCGACAGAGCCGGCTTCAGGAGGTTGGAGGCGTCCATGGCGCCGCCCGAAGTCGCACCGGCGCCGATCACCGTGTGGATCTCGTCGATGAAGAGAACGGCGCCTTCGAGCTCCTCGAGTTCCTTGACGACCTGCTTCAGCCGTTCCTCGAAATCGCCGCGATAGCGGGTTCCGGCTAGCAGCGAGCCCATATCGAGGGCGAAAATCGTCGCATTCTCGAGCACTTCCGGCACTTCGCCATTGATGATGCGCCGTGCCAGGCCTTCTGCGATGGCGGTCTTGCCGACACCGGGATCGCCGACATAGAGCGGGTTGTTCTTGGAGCGTCGGCACAGCACCTGGATGGTCCGATTGATCTCCTTCTCGCGGCCGATCAGCGGATCGACCTTGCCGTCCTGCGCCTTCTTGTTGAGGTTGACGCAGTAGGCGCTGAGCGCGTCCTGGTTCTTCGGCTTGCCGCCCTCCTCGCTTTCGGACGGTGTCGACGAACCGTCGGCTTCCGAGTCCTCGGCGCCGCGCACCGGCCGGCTTTCCGATGCACCCGGCCGTTTGGAAATACCGTGCGAGATGAAATTGACCGCATCGTAGCGGGTCATCTCCTGCTCCTGCAGGAAATAGGCCGCATGGCTTTCGCGCTCGGCGAAGATCGCGACCAGCACATTGGCGCCCGTCACCTCGTCGCGGCCCGAGGACTGGACGTGGATCACCGCGCGTTGAATGACCCGCTGGAAGCCGGAGGTCGGCTTCGAATCCTCGTCATAGCCGGTGACCAGGTTGTGCAGCTCGTTGTCGATATATTCAGTGACCGTCGAGCGCAGTGCATCGAGATCGACACCACAGGCGCGCATGACGGCGGCGGCATCGGAATCGTCCATCAGTGCCAGCAGCAGGTGTTCCAGCGTCGCGTATTCGTGATGCCGGTCGTTGGCAAAGGTCAGTGCCTGGTGCAAAGCCTTTTCAAGACTTGGGGAAAATGTCGGCACGTTTATATCCTCATTTCTTTTCCATCACGCATTGCAGCGGATGTTGATTTTGGCGCGCGAAATCCATCACCTGTGTGACCTTCGTTTCGGCCACTTCGTAGGTAAAGACACCGCATTCGCCGACACCATGATTGTGGACGTGCAACATAATGCGCGTCGCCGCTTCCCGGTCCTTCTGGAAAAACCGCTCCAGAACATGCACGACGAACTCCATCGGAGTGTAATCGTCGTTCAGCAGGAGCACGCGATAGAGGCTCGGTTTCTTGAGCTTCTTTTGGGTGCGCGTGATGACCGAGACGCCGTTGCCTTTGCCACTGCCGTCCCCTTCCTTGTTGTCGTCGTCTGCAGTTGCCTTTATCGGCTCAGCAACCATTCTGTCCTTTATCCCGTGCTTCCGTTGCGGCTCCGTCCCCTGCCGACATCGCCAACCGTTTGCAGTCTACCCTAATCTAGTTCGATTTTGTGCAATTTTAAGCCCTTGACGAGTGGCGGATCTACTCCATCTTTTTTGCGCCTTTCGGCCGATGATAATGCAACCGGCTTGCTGCAATCTGACCTTTTGCACACGTCGACTCACTTTGTCGTGTGGCTGTTGTTCAAACGCGAAAAACCCGGCGACCAGATGGCCGCCGGGTACGCGATTTCATCCGATGGGAGCGTTTTGACGCGGACCTAGGCGGCCTTCTTGGAGGCGGCGGCCGGTGCCGGAGCGGCGACGACTGCTTCGTAGGGCTCATAGGCCTTGCGTGCGGTGTCGGCGTAGATTTCGCTCATCTTGGTGGCCTGCGCCACGAACGACTCGTAAGCGGTCTTGGCATAGTCGCTCTGAATCTCGAAAGCCTTCTCGAAGGACTTGGCGCCGAACAGTTTTTCAACGACGGCGGCATTGTCCTCGTAGGACTTCTTCGAATAGTCCGTGGCTTCGGTCGTCAGGGTCTGCATGCCCTGGGCAAACGCCGAATAGCTCTTCAGCATGTTGTCCATAGCGTCCTTGCCGTATTTGCTGGCGTCATCAAAGGAGAACATCTCGATATCCTGTTATCGCGGTGGTCGGGGATGGCGGTTGGATGCGCCGTTGCTTTTCCAATCCGTGCCGCAAGATTTATATGCACCGCAACAGAAAGTCAATGAGATTTGTGCGTTGCAACAGGCGGTGATCCGTCTCTCCGCAATTTGTCCGGAAATCTCAAGAAATTCGAAACCATAAACGGATTGGTAACGGAGTGCCCATACCGTGCCTGAAAACAATCGCGCCGGTGGTGTGGTCGATTCCGGCGTCCCGAACAGAATCAACGGATGGGACTCCCACAGTGAACACAGCCTCGACAGCCTGTCTGCGTCGCGACCGAAATCCGGCTCCAATCTTCTACGCTCTCACTCATTTGCTCCTGGCCGGGCTGATGATCGCGCTTCTCGGCGGCACCGCGTCGGCCAATTCGAAATATGCCGGCATCGTCATCGACGCCAAGACGGGCAAGACGCTTTACGCCTCGAGCGCCGACTCTCCGCGTTATCCGGCTTCGCTGACAAAGATGATGACGCTGTACATGGTGTTCGAGGCCATCGACAGCGGCCGCATCAGCAAGAAGACGCGGATCCGCATGTCGAAGAACGCTGCGGCCGAGCAGCCCTCCAAGCTCGGTGTGCGCGCCGGCCAGACCATCTCGGTGGAACAGGCCATCTACGCTCTTGTCACCAAATCCGCCAATGACGTTTCTACCGCGGTGGCCGAACATCTTGGCGATCCGAAGCGGCATTCGCCCGGCAGATGACGAAAAAAGCGCGCTCACTGCGGATGAGAAAGACCACATTCCGCAACGCCCACGGCCTGCCGAACTCGAAGCAGAAAACCACGGCTCGCGACATGGCCCGGCTCGGACTGGCACTGCGCGAGCACTTTCCGCACCACTACCACTACTTCTCGACCCGTACCTTCAAATACGGCAAGGCGCGCTACGGCAACCACAACCGGCTGCTCGGGACCGTCTCCGGCGTCGACGGCATCAAGACTGGCTATATCCGGGCTTCCGGTTTCAACCTGGTCACCTCGGTGCGCAAGAACGGCCGCAGCATCGTGGCGGTGGTCATGGGCGGCAAGACCGGCGCCAGCCGCAACGCCCAGATGAAGAAACTGATTGCACGCTACCTGCCCAAAGCATCGCGCCGCGGCAAGGGCAAGCTCATCGCCAAGGCACCGTCGACATCCAGGAAAATCGTCCTGCCGAAGATCGGTCCGGTTCCGACGTTCCGCGACTACAAGGATGCTCGGATCGCTCTCGCCTACGCCCGTCCGGAAAAAACCACTGCGTTCCCGGTTCCGCTGGATAGGCCTCTGGTCGGCAAAGAAGCCCTGATCAATGGCCTGAAGAAACAGCGCGCGATCGCCGCTCCCTCACCGCGTCCGACGAAGGACAGCGACGATGGCGCGATTCCGGTCGATACGATCGTCACCGCAAGTACCGGACTGCCGACCGGGTGGGTCATCCAGATCGGCGCGACACCGTCACGCGAAGCAGCAGAAGCAATGCTGTCCGAAGCAAAGGCCCGGACGGGAGGGATCATGGCCAAGGCGAAACCGTTCACGATGGTCACCCATCGCAAAGGAGAAAAACTCCACCGGGCACGATTCGCCGGTTTTTCAGGGAAATCGCATGCCTGGAGTGCTTGCAAGGCATTGAAGAAGAAGGGCTATGGCTGCTGGGCGACCCAGCAGTAGACGACTGCGTTCGCCGTCGGGGCGGCGGGTGCGTCCTCGGGATTGGTATTTTGTTGTGGGGATGATTCAATGACGACGCAGGAGAACATCTTTGGCCTCATTAATGCGGGTCGCCAGAAAGACCGATCCGCCGGTGTCGGGGTGCACGCGTTTCATCAGGCGGCGATGCGCCTCGCGGATTTCCGCCTCGGTCGCACCAGCCGAAAGACCAAGGATCTCGTAAGCTTCCTCCTTTGTCATGGGTCCCGAAGCTGGCGCAGCACCCAGCCCGTCGTCCGTATTCGTCTCAAAGCCGTCTCGCCAGGTGGGCAGACGCCGGTCAAGATACGCTTCTAATACCTGGCTGCTCTCCGGGTCCTGCTGCAGCTCGTGATAGAGCGACAGCAATTCCTCTTCCTCCATATCGTCGAGTTCGCGCCCCTCGAAGCGGCCGGCAAGTACAAGGCCGTTCATCGCTCCGGTATCGAGATCCAGTTCCATCTCCAGCGCCGCGGTTCGCACGTGAGACGTCTGGTTGCGGCTCTTGGTGCCGCGCGAGCGGGCCCGGGCACGACCGAAAAGGATGGCGGCAAGTCCAAACAGTCCGAATGCCAGGCTGGCGCGTCCGAGAATGGTCAGGACAATTCCGAAAACCGTCAGCAGGACGGGCACCGCATAGCGCAGCACGAACGCCAGTTGCCGCGCATCCATGCGCGTGAAAAGCGCGGCCAGCCCCGCCAACAGGAGCGCCGCCAGCACGATGTAGAACATGAAAGCCACGATGCTGCCGCCTCACCGACCCGAAAGTTGTTCCAGCAAAAGCCGCGATTCACGGCTGCGATGGCTCTCCAGAGCTTTCAGTCCGCCAGACGCATAGACCGCAACCGCCTTCAGCAGATTGAGCAGTGCTCCGGCAGCGCTACTGTCGAAGCGCAGATAGGCGCCGGATGACAGCCGGGCAATCTCCCGAAACGCAGTCTGCGCGGCGGTGTCGTGACCTTCCTGGAACATGAAACAGGGCACCTTGCGCATGCCGAGTTCCCCGGCCAACTGGCACAGGCGGTCGATTTTCTCCTCCATGGCATCGCCGATATAGACCAGCGCGCTCACCGGCTTGCGGACGGTTTCCTCGCGCGTGTGCTTTAATACTTTGGCGATCTGCGTGTGACCGCCGCGGCAATCGATCTTCGTCATCAGATCACGCAGCTGATTGGTATCGTTGACCCATTTCGACGAACGGCATTCGCCGAAGCCGCGAAAATAGACCAGTTGAACCTGCAGCCCCCCTGCCCGGCCGACGGCATTGAACATCTCGCCCTGCAACCGGCAGGCGGCATCCCAGGTCGGCTGACGGCTCATCGTGGCATCGAGCGCAAAAACCAGCCGCCCGGATCCACCTCCGGCCTGCGGCGCAATCGAGCGCGCGGCATCGAGAAAATTCGCGATGTCGTTTTTTGAAGAATGCGACTCGTCGTCGCCGGCGACCTCTCGCGAACCGTGTCTTGCCGTGACGTCACGTCTTTGCATGGACCGCTCCCATATTCAGGACGGGGCCGAGCGGTTTGCCGATCGGCACAGCCCGTATTCGATGGAATACTATCACGACTTTGAATTTAGAGCATGATTCCGCGAATTGAAGCAGGAATATGACGCATCACTTGCGCTCGCCTTCGCGAAAGGTGCCAGGCCCGGCGGCAGGCTGACATCAGAGCAGCCCAAGATCGGCCAGTTCGCGCCTCAGTTCGGGAGGCAGCGCCATCAGTCCGCCACGGCCGCGCGCAAGGTCGCGCGGCGCATCCTTCGACGTCAGATAGCGCCAGCCCTGAAAGGCGCGGCGCGGCTGCCAGTCGGTCATGATCAGTCGCGGCTCCATCACGATTCGGCATCGCGATATGCCCGACGCATCCGTGAACGGCCTGATCTCCTCGATGATCTGACGGACCTGGATGTTGCCCTTGATCACCCAATAAAGCGATCCGCCGTCGACGAGTTCGTCCGCCCTTTTGGGAATCATGCGCGTCGTGTGGAACTGGATGACTTCCTCACCGCGTCGTTTCTTGTCCTCCAGGCTGTAGTCGATATGCGCCTGAAGGTCTTCGACGGCGTCGACTCCCACACAGAGTTTGACGAGGTTGAGGGTCATGCTTCTGAGGTAACGGTCTGCCGGTCCGGGTCAAGACCCCGCGTGGCCTTTCCACAGCGCTGCACGGGCCCAACTCAGCACTCGACGACGTTGACGGCCAGTCCGCCCTCGCTGGTTTCTTTGTAGCGTTCGTTCATGTCGAGGCCGGTCTGGCGCATGGTTTCGATGCAGGCATCGAGCGGTACGAAATGCTTGCCGTCACCCCGCAAGGCAAGCGATGCCGCCGTCACGGCCTTGACGGCACCCAGCGCGTTGCGTTCGATGCAGGGCACCTGGACCAGCCCGGCCACCGGATCGCAAGTCATGCCGAGGTGATGCTCCAGTGCGATCTCTGCGGCGTTCTCGATCTGCTCCGGGGTGCCGCCAAGAGCCGCGGCGAGACCAGCTGCCGCCATTGCCGACGCCGAACCGACCTCGCCCTGGCAGCCGACTTCGGCACCCGAAATCGACGCGTTGTGCTTGATGATGCCGCCGATGGCGGCGGCGGTCAGCAGAAACTCGTGCACGCCCGCCTTGTCGGAGCCGTCATGAAACTGCAGATAATAGCGAATGGTCGCGGGGATGACGCCGGCGGCGCCATTCGTCGGCGCCGTGACGATGCGTCCGCCGGACGCGTTCTCCTCGTTGACGGCCATGGCATAGACGCTCAACCAGTCATTGGCGATCAGCGGATTTGACTTGTTGGTCTTCCATTCGTCCTGCAGCTTTTCGTACATGGCCCGGGCCCGACGCTTGACGCTGAGACCGCCCGGCATGATGCCCTCGCCCGCCAGCCCGCGATCGATGCAGGCGGTCATGGTGTTCCAGATGCGGTCGAGACCGTCGTCGAGCTCCTGCGAGGACTGGTGCAGTTCCTCGTTGGCCCGTTTCATGGCCGCAATGCTCAGGCTCGATTCCTGCGCCATGGCCAGCATCTCTTCGGCATTGTGGAACGGGTAAGGGACGCCGGCTTCGACGGCCGGTTCCGGCGCTGCCTGCAACGCTTGCAGTTCCAGCTCGGTGACGACGAAGCCACCGCCGATCGAATAGTAGATGCCCTTCAGCAGCAGCCGATCATCAGCGTCGTGGGCGCTGAAAGTCATGCCGTTGGCGTGGCCTGGCAACGGCTTGCTGCGGTCGAATACGAGGTCATGCTTCGGTTCGAAACGATAGGAAGGATGACCCGCCGGCGAGACCGTTCCCAATGTCTTGACGCGCTCGATGATGGCATCCATCGCATCCGCATCGACGGTTTCCGGATGTTCGCCGGCGAGACCCAGGATGACGGCCCGGTCGGTCCCGTGCCCGACTCCGGTAAAGGCGAGCGATCCGTGCAGGCTGACCTTCAGCCGGTCGACAACAACACCCGTGGGCCTCGGCCAGTCTCCGTTCAGCACATCGTCAAGGAAACGTCCGGCAGCCGTCATCGGCCCCATCGTGTGGGAGCTGGAGGGGCCGATCCCCACCTTGAACACATCGAAAACCGAAAGAAACATCGCCGTCTCGCCTGAACCGCCACGCAACGGCCCAATTGTAGACGGAATCCGGCGGCAAATGCAGGTGTCGACCGTCATGGTCTGCTTCGCCTGCGACACGCGCGTTGGGCGCCCGAGAGGTCCTAAACGCAAAACAGCGCGGGACAGGATCCCACGCCGTTTTCAAAAACTTACGACCGAATGGTCGGTTACAGTCCCCCGAATAGATACACCAATGCCAGCAGCCCCACAAAACCGATCACTGCCCGAGCGGTCACGCCCCAGCAGGATTTTTGGACGGTATCTTCCATATTGGCTCCACTTAGATGCCCCAACCGAACCACAGGTCCTCGTGGTCTGGCCATGTGGTAGGCGGAGCTTCTAATCCAACGCGCGACCAATCGCAACCGCATTTTGGCCGCGTCTGCGGCCGCAATGCGGCTGGACGGTGAAGTGGTGAAAGAAGGTGCCAGCCATTTCAAAGATTTATCGTGACGAAAATGTGAAAAAAAATTTTGTGCATTACAGGCGCCGTAAACGCGTTTGTCACAATCCGGAAGAGCCGGACGGCTTTTCCTCCCACCTGATTCGTGACACACAGACCCATGACTGTTTTGGATTTCGGCGTCGTCGTTGTCTGCCTGTTTGCCTGGGTGGTATTTGCCTGGTGTACCGACAGGAAGATCGGCGCACTGCCGCTCAGCCTGTCGCAAATCATGAACGTCCATCGCGCCCGTTGGCTGGAGAACAGCCTGCGTCGCGACCTCAAGATCATAGACACCAGCATCCTCACCGGCCTGCAGCACGGCGCCGGTTTCTTCGCATCGACCGCGCTGTTCGCGATCGGCGGCTGCTTTGCCCTGATGGGGGCGGCCGATCAGGTGCTTGACGTGATGGCCGACATTCCGTTCCGCATCCCGGTCGACCGGGCGGCCTTCGAGCTCAAGGTCGCGGGGCTTATCGCCATTTGCGCCTATTCCTTCTTCAAGTTCGGCTGGTCCTACCGGCTGTTCAACTACTGCCAGATACTGGTCGGCGGCATTCCCATGGTCGAGCATGTCGAAGAAGACCGACGCCGGGCGGACCTCGCCGTCAAACGCGCCATTGCGATTAACGTGCTGGCGGGCAAGCATTTCAACGCCGGCCTGCGGGGTATCTTCATGTCGCTCGGCTATATCGGCTGGTTCCTGGGCCCTGTCATTATGCTGATGGCCACCTTGCTCGTCATCCTGGTGCTCATTCGGCGTCAGTATTTTTCAGCAGCCCGCGCCGCTGTCCTCGATGGTCTTGATCCCGCTTGACCGACGTTCGATAGTGCGTCTCCCGCCGGAGCGAAGTATTCGATGACGACCGTTCAGGAGACCGCGAGCCAGCCGAGCCGTATCGCTGCCATCGACGCGGCACGCGGTTTGGCACTGCTCGCCATGGCGATCTATCATTTTGCCTGGGATCTCGAATTCTTCGGCTACGCGCCGCCTGGAACGACTTCGGAGGGCGGCTGGCGGATCTTTGCTCGCCTGATCGCCAGCAGCTTCCTGTTCCTGGTCGGTTTCAGTCTGGTGCTTGCACATGGGAAAACGATCCGATGGCGATCGTTTGCCATGCGGCTGGCCCAGGTCGGCGCCGCGGCGATCGCGATTACCGTGGCGACCTGGTTCGCGACACCCGACCGCTACATCTTGTTCGGCATCCTGCACTGCATCGCCGTCTCCAGCGTCGTCGGTCTGTTGTTCCTGCGCCTGCCGGCGGTCGTCAGCGGTCTTGTGGGCCTCGCCATCATCCTGTTTTCCGACAGCCTAGCTGCGCCGTTCTTCAATCAGCCGTTCCTGCTGTGGCTGGGCCTTTCGACACAGCCGGTTCTGTCCAACGACTACGTTCCACTGTTTCCTTGGATAGGGCCGGTGCTGCTCGGCATTGCGGCGGCGCGTCTGGCGGTCGACCGGAGGATGCTGCAGCCACTGGCGTCAGCCTATTCCGGCTCCGGTCGGGTGGATCGTGGTTTGACGTTCGCCGGCCGCCACAGCCTGATCGTCTATCTGGTACATCAGCCCGTGCTCATCGGCGTCGTTTATGCATACAGCCTGGTGGCTCCCGTGGATCCTGCCACCACTTTTACGAGAAACTGCGAGCACGGCTGTGTACAGAACAATGAAGCCGAGTTCTGCAGCCGGTTCTGCGCCTGCGCGACACAGGAGTTGATCGAACAGGAGCTGCTTCAGGCGCTTCTGTCGGAAGGGCAAACAGTGCAATCGAAGCCGGAGGTTCAGGAGATTGCCCGGCTTTGCACCGAGCGGGTGTTCAAGGCACCGAAATCCGACTGATTTCGCAAGGTTACCTGCAACGGCCGGTCAGGTTCCGACGCGCAGCTCCGCCAACCGGGCGAGGCAGGCTTCGTCGACATTGTCGAGTTCCGCCAGTGTGTCCTCGATATCCTTCATCTTCTGATGCAGCTGTTCGCGTTTCTCTGCAACGCGCGTCATCATCAGTTCCAGCTGCCCGATCTCGCCCGGCGGCCCCTTGTACATCTCGATGATCTCGCGGATCTCGGCGATGGTGAAGCCGAGGCGCCGGCCGCGCAGGATCTCCTTGATCAAATGCCGGTCGGAAGCCTTGAACAGCCTTGTTCTGCCCCGCCGTTCGGGTTGGATCAGGCCCTCGTCCTCATAGAAACGCAAGGTGCGCGTCGAGACGCCGAATTCCCGCGTCAGCTCGGTGATGGTATAATATTTGCGCACGTCGAATCCCGCGTTTGGAAGTGCACGATCTTATTCTTTCTTTTACGTAAAAGTCAATTGAAGGCATCCCGGACGAGCCAGCCTATGTCATTGTTGCGGCTGTATTTCTTGAAAGATCAGTCCGACAGACGAGCCAGGACGAGGTGCCCCGGAACCGGATCGCCGTCCTCCAGCCGGACCGTGATGTCGTCCATGGCCTCGATAGCGAAGTCGGCGGCCGCGAGCCCCTGGCGGATATAGGCGCCGGTATGGGCGAAACGCCGTTTCGGTCCCACGGCGTATGGTGCCGCTTCAGTCGCTTCGCCAGCCGTTGTTTCCGTGGAAAACCCGAACAGGCCGCCCGGCGACAGACGGGCGGCCGCGGCCGCGACGATGGGCTCAATACCGCCAAGATAGGGAAAGACGTCAGCGGCCACAATCATGTCCCAACGCACCGGGCCGCCGTCGTTCTCATCTTCGAACTCTTTGAGAAAGGTGACCGCCTCCCCGACATAGAGATCGTCATAGACCTCCCGGTCGAACGCCAGTTCGACGATGCGCTCCGACAGATCGACCCCGGTCAGATGTTCCGCGCAATCGGCCAGCGCCAGACCGACGAGGCCGGTCCCGCATCCGAGATCGAGGACCCTTCCCAGCTTCTCGATGCCGTGGTTGCGTAGCAGTTCGCGCAGCTGCAAAGGCACGCAGTAGCGCAGCCGCTCCACTAGGATATCGTCGAAATCGTCTGCATGCTGATCAAACAGCGTGGCCACGTAGGCATCCGGCATCTTGTCCGGCGAGGCAGCCAATCCCATCGCCGCCAACCGGATCGAAACGCCGCCATGATCTTCCGGATCCAGCTTCAATGCCTGCCGATAGGCTTCTGCCGCGCGTTCGCGGTCACCGGCCTTCTCCAGGGCCAGACCACGATTGTAGGCCTTCGCCAGGGCTTCTTCGATTTCACTCACGGTGCCCGCCTTGCTTCTGCCGCGGCCCCGCCACTCTCGAGCCGTCTGGCATTGTTCATCCGAATTATCCTCGCACGGGCTGGTTTACGACCACAATGGGCGCTAGAAAACGCATATGCCTTGCACGATCCGCAATTTTGGCCGCGCCCAAAACCACCGAATTACTCGCCCGGTCTGAACCGTCGGACCGGGACAATTCGTTTGTGGAAATCAACGGGGTCGCTGGGCGGCCGTTAAGAGGCTTTTCAAAATGGTCAAGAATGACACGATGCTACACATGCTCGTCGGCAAGATCGGCGCCGGCAAGTCGACCCTGGCGGCACAGCTGGGACGCGCGCCGAAAACGGTTGTCGTCAGCGAGGATGAGTGGCTTTCAATACTGTTCGGGGAAGAAATGCACTCGGTCGCCGATTATGTTCGCTGCTCCGCGCGGCTTCGAACCGCCCTGGAGCCGCATCTCGTTGCACTGCTGACCTCCGGCCTCTCGGTCGTCCTGGACTTTCCCGCCAACACGCCGGAGACCCGCGCCTGGATGCGAGAGCTATTCGAGAAGGCCGATTGTGCTCACCGACTGCACTACCTGGACCTGCCGGACGACATCTGCCGTGCCCGGATGCACCGGCGCTACGCCGACGGCGGGCACGCATTTGCGGTCACCGACGAACAGTTCGACCGGATCACCAGCCACTTCGTGCCGCCATCCCGGGATGAAGGCTTTCAAGTCGTCGTCTATCGAGACGATGGGGGTGAAGCTCCCGTCCCACGCTAGCGGCCGCTTTTGGAAGCCTTCGACAGGAATGGGCGCAATCCCATGCACGCGCAAGCTTGATAGTTACAAAATCAACTGTCACATACGCAACCGAAACCGATGACCGGTCGAAGGAATGCGCCCGATGCAGAAGATATTTGAAACACCGCTGTACCCCTATGTCCGGTCGGCGGATCAGGATACGGCGACGCCGGCCCACCATAAGGTGGTCGTCGTTGGCGCCGGGCCGATCGGGCTGGCGGCGGCCATCGATCTGGCCCAGGCGGGCCACCACGTGGTCGTCCTCGACGAAAACGACAAGGTAAGCTGGGGCAGCCGCGCGGTCTGCTACGCCAAGCGCCCGCTGGAAATCCTCGACCGCCTGGGTTGCGGCGAGCCAATGGTCGACAAGGGCGTCGTGTGGAACGTCGGCAAGGTGTTTTTCGACGACCGCGAGGTCTACCGGTTCGACCTGCTGCCGGAGAGCGGCCACCGCCGCCCGGCCTTCATCAATCTCCAGCAATATTATTTCGAACAGGCGCTGGTCGACCGGGTGCGCGAACTTCAGAAGGAAGGCGCGCCGATCGAATTGCGCGGATGCAACAAGGTACTGTCGGTCGATGCCGACGAGGATGTTGTGCGCCTGCAGGTCGAAACGCCCGACGGCATTTATCCGCTGCGCTGCGAATGGCTGATCGCCTGCGATGGCGCAACCTCTCCGGTCCGCAACATGATGGGCCTCGATTTCGTCGGCCGCGTCTTCGAGGACAACTTCCTGATCGCCGATGTCGAGATGCAGGCGGATTTTCCGACCCAGCGCTGGTTCTGGTTCGACCCGCCGTTCAACCCCGGTTATTCGGCCCTGCTGCACAAGCAACCCGACAATATCTGGCGCATCGACCTGCAGCTCGGATGGAATATCGATCGCGACGAGGAAAAGAAGCCGGAGAACGTCATTCCGCGTTTGCGCGCGATGCTCGGTGAAGATGCGGAGTTCGACCTCGAATGGGTGTCGATTTACACTTTCCAGTGTCGTCGCATGGAAAAATTCCGCCACGGTCGAGTGATCTTCGCCGGCGACGCCGCTCATCAGGTCTCGCCCTTCGGCGCGCGCGGCGCCAACAGCGGGCTGCAGGACACCGACAATCTTTGCTGGAAGCTCGGTCTCGTGATGGACGGCCTGGCGCCGGACGAGTTGCTCGACAGCTACGATAGGGAGCGCATTCACGGCGCCGACGAGAACATCCTCAACTCGTCCCGCTCCACCGACTTCATCACACCGAAATCGGAAACCAGCCGGCTGTTCAGGAACGCCGTGCTCGACCTGTCCGAGCGCCATGAGTTCGCTCGCCCGCTGGTCAACTCGGGACGGCTGTCCGTACCCGCGGTCTATGACGGCTCGCCGCTGAACACGGCAGATGCGCTATCGGAGGGTCCGGCTGCCTCCCGCCCCGGCGCACCCTGCCCCGACGCCCCGCTCGACGATGGGTTTCTGCTCGACCGTCTCGGCGGCGAATTCTGTTTGCTGGCGATCGATGCGGAGGCTCCGGAAGCGATCGAGGCGGACGGCATCGTGGCAACGAGGCTTGCCGTCGCCGGCGCCGACGATCCGACCGGAACGCTCGCCGAACGCTATCTCGGACCCGGAGAGAGTGCCGTCTATCTGATCCGGCCCGATCAGCATGTGGCGGCGCGCTGGCCGGCTTACGACCGCGACGCGGTCAAGACCGCACTCGACCGTGCCGTTGGAAGGACCTGACCATGACCCAACTCGTCACCACGCCCAACATCGCAGCACCCGACGAAATCTATGCCGAGCTGCTGGCCGTCCATGACGGGCTCAGCAAGGACCAGAGCGACGCCTTCAACGCCCGGCTGATCCTCATCCTGATGAACCATCTCGGCGATCCCGACATTCTGCGACAGGCTTTCGCCGCCGCAGCACCCGCAACCGAAAACACGGATTGAACACCATGAACATCGAACAGATCCACCACGTCGCCTATCGCTGCAAGGACGCCAAGGAAACCGTCAAGTGGTACGGCGAGATGCTCAACATGGACTTCGTCCTGGCCATCGCCGAAGACCACGTGCCGTCGACCCACGAGCCGGATCCCTACATGCACATCTTCCTGGATGCCGGTAACGGCAACGTGCTGGCCTTCTTCGAACTGCCGACGAAGCCGGAGATGGGGCGCGACGAGAACACGCCGCCCTGGGTCCAGCACATCGCCTTCAAGGTGAAGGATCGCGAAACGCTTCTGAAATACAAGGATCACCTGGAAGCAAAGGGCATCGACGTCCTCGGCGTGACCGATCACTCGATCTTCCATTCGATCTATTTCTTCGATCCCAGCGGTCACCGCGTTGAGCTGGCCTGCCCGGACCCCGAGGAAGAAAAAATGCTGGAGCGTCTCAACGACGTCAAATGGGAGATGCTTGAAGAATGGTCAAAGACCAAACGGGCGCCGAAGCATGCCGAATGGCTGCATGCGAAGGAACTGTCCGACGCCTGACCGCTCCGTAGCGGTCAGTAGAAGCCGAACCACCAGCCGGCAAGGCCGAGAAACGCGAAAAAGCCGACGACGTCGGTGACGGTCGTGACGAAAACCGCCGAAGCGATCGCCGGATCGACGCCGATCTTGTCGAGCGCCAGTGGCAGCAGGATGCCGGCCATGCCGGCAGCCAGCATGTTGATGATCATCGCCATGGCGATGACGAAGCCGAGTTGCGGGCTGCCGAACCACAGGAAGGCCAGCACGGCGACGATCACTGCGAAGATCACGCCGTTGATGAAGCCGACCGCACTTTCGCGGCGGATGATGCGGCTTGCGTTGTAGATGTCGAGATCGCGGGTCGCCAGGGCCCGAACCGTGACGGTCAGCGTCTGCGTTCCGGCATTGCCGCCCATCGACGCAACGATCGGCATCAGCACGGCCAGCGCCACCATCTGCTCGATGGTCCCGTCGAAAATCCCGATGACGGCGGAGGCAAGCACCGCCGTTGCGAGATTGACCACCAGCCAGGGAAACCGCGACCGCACCGTCGACAGGACATCGTCCGACAGTTCCTCGTCGCCGACGCCGCCCAGCCGCTTGATGTCTTCCTCCGCCTCTTCGTGGATGACGTCGACCACGTCGTCGATCGTCAGCACGCCAACCAGCCGGTCGTTTTCATCGACCACGGCCGCAGAAAGCAGGTCGTACTGACCGATCAGCTGAGCCGCCTCCTCCTGGTCCATGGTCGCCGGGATCGGCCGCGCCGTTTCGTGCATGATCTCCTCGATCTTGATCTCGCGGCGACTGCGCAGGATCCGGTCGAGATCGACGGCACCAAGCAGGTGAAAGGTGGGGTCGATGACGAACACCTGCGCGAAGGAATCGGGCAGGTCGTCGTCCTCGCGCATGTAGTCGATAGTCTGGCCGACGGTCCAGAAGGGCGGCACGGCGACGAATTCCGTCTGCATGCGCCGGCCGGCTGTATCCTCCGGATACTTCAGCGAGCGCCGAAGCCGGATACGCTCCACGAACGGAAGCTTGGCGAGGATGTCCTGCTGGTCCTCCTCGTCCATGTCTTCAAGGATGTAGACGGCGTCGTCCGAATCGAGCTCGCCAAGCGCCTCGGCGACCTTCTCGTTGGGCAGGTCCTCGACAATGTCGAGGCGGATCGCCTCGTCGACCTCGGTCAACGCGGTGAAGTCGAAATCGTCGCCGAGCAGCCTGACCAGGGCGTGGCGCTGTTCCGGCTGCAGCGATTCCAGCAGGTCGCCGAGTTCGGATTCATGAAGTCCCGCCACCTGCTCCTTGAGGAACAGAACATCGCGGTCGGCAATGGCCGCACCGATACGAGCGACATAGTCGCCACGAATGACGCCGTCGTCGTCGTAGATGTCGGGGGCGCTCTGCGATCCCTCTGCGCCGGCCTGTGCGCTTTGCTCGTCCATGCAATCCGAATCCTGGCTAGGGCAATGCGAACTCGTATTGCCTGGAATTCGCGGCGGACTTTAGTGCATGTCCGTCGGAAGCTAAATCACCGGCGACAAGAAAGTCAGCGATATTACCGGCAATTCAAGCGTTGTTCGGCGGACTGTCGCAGACGAAGGCGAGCACCGCATCGGCCGAACTCGGATTGGTCGCATGCGGCAGGTCGTAGACGATGGCCAACCGCGTCAGGGCCTTGACGTCGACGTCGTGCGGCATGGGCGACAGCGGATCGACGAAAAACACCAGCGCGTCGAGTTGCTCCTCGGCAATCATCGCTCCGATCTGCTGATCGCCGCCCAGCGGACCGCTCCTGACCGTTCGCACACTCAGTCCGGGATGAGCATCCTGAATGCGTCCACCCGTCGTTCCGGTCGCCACGATTTGGGCGTCCCGCAGGAGCTCGACATGCCGCCCGGCCCATTCGACCAGCATGTCCTTGCGAGCGTCATGCGCTATCAAGGCGATCGTCTTCGTCATAGCTCCGATCCGTTTATGCCTCTAGACCGAGCTCCTTCAGCATGGAGACCTTCGGGATATCCTGCTGCAGGCCCGGCGCATACTTAACCGACATTGCGGTGACCCGGTAGCCGAACCGCTCATAAAAGGCGATGGCCGGAGCGTTGTTTGCGTGGGTCTCGAGCTCGGCGTTCTCGAAGCCGGCTTTGCGAATATCGTCTTCGAGCGCCACCAGCAAGCGGGCGCCGACGCCCTTGCCCTGCTGCGCCGGGTCCACCCAGAGATCGGAAATATAGTGATCGAGCTTTTCGCGAGCGCCCCACCCCACGATCGTGCCGTGATCATGAGCCACCAGGATCCTGTCCCATTGCCTGGCGCAGAAGTCATGATAGGCGGTATGGGCGTTCGCCCGCATCTCGGCGATGTTTTCACCCCAGCCCACAACCGCGCTTTCCCAGGATCGGATGCCGACAAGCGCCAGCGAGCGGCCGTCCCCTGGCATCGCTTCTCGGATTTCGATCATGGCCGCGCCCCCTCGGCGAAGATGTCGTGATCGGTGCCACAGTCACCGATTGTATGCCGACGACCGGCAATCTATAAGACCGGCTCGTCGGCAACAATAGCTCTGCGGGCACGGTTGACGGTACTTCGCGGCAGGATTGCAATGGTATGAAACCGGCAGATCGGATGACCAGCTTGTATTTCGATGCTCCGCCGCTCGCCGTGTTTTCGGTCCTCGCCGATCTGGAAAACCGGCCGCGCATCATCGACCGCGTCAAGCGTACCGAGCTGAAGAGCCCGCCGCCGGTCGGAACCGGAACGCGTTATCGTGAGTGGCGACGCTCCCTCGCCGGTTCTTCCGGATCGGTTTACGAGATCAGCGCGTTTACACCGCCGAAGCGTCTGACGCTGGTTCGCCGCCGCTTCGGCACCCGTCTCGAGGCGATCTTCTCACTCGAGGAAGAGAACGCGGGAACCAGGCTTCGCTTGGCGGTCAATGGAGCACTCCCGCTTTGGCCTGGTCTCCCGACGGGCCTTCTCGCCCGCCGCTGGAAAAGCAGGCTGGACAGGGATCTCGCTGACATCAAACGCCATGTCGGCCAGCGTGCCGACCCCGTTTGGCAGCAGGGCCTTGGGGGCCGTCGACTGTCCTCGAGTGAGACCAACGAGCAAAACCGCGACCGTCAATAGGGCTGCGGACAGGCACCGCTGATGATGCTCATAAGCTCGAAAACCCGTGCGGTCTCATTCAACTCATGTTCGCGCAGATACCTCGCCTGGACCCAATAGGCCTCACTCTCCAGCAATCCGGGACATGATACGGAGTCAGGTTTTCGGCTGGCCGCCTGTGCGGCATGGACGATCTCGTGAACCAGGTAACTGCGTCCAAGCGCCGCCGTGAGGTCGATTTCAGGACTGAGCAGTATCCGCCCGCTGCCCGGCAAAAACGCGGCAAGAGGCTCTTCGCCGTGGGCGGAGGCTATGGCGAACATCGATCTGAGCACAGCCGTCGTCGTCACCTGCACCGGTGGACACACCGTGAGTCTCGGATAGTCCGTTTCGTCCGAAACGAATGCGATGAGCTCCGTCACTAAGGAGCAGCTTGCGGCCCGAGCATTCGTTTGCGGAACGGCCGCAAGCAAACTCCCGATCACGGCGACGGCCGCCATCCTGACCGACGCTTTGAACGCGCCGCGAACCGACATCGGTCTCTATCCGGATCAATTGCCGAGCGATTTACTCAGGAATTCTACAATCTCCCCGCGTGCGCGCTCGGCGAGGTGCGGGTTGTAGCGGACGGTCACGCTTTTGGGCGGCGTTTTGTAAATGTTCTGCCAATCGTCCTTGCTGAGCCCGCCGGTAAAATCGGGATCGTCAAATCCGTGATAGGCCCCTTCATAGATCCGAAAATCCGGATTGACACCGGTCGAATTCGTCGCCAACGCGGCACAGTCCCGCTCCACCGACCAGTCATTCTCGCTCGGGTACAGCACCAGCAAGGGTGCAAAGAACTTCCCGCCGGCGCTGGTTGAGAAACACTCTGGATAGAACTGAACCGCTGCGCCGAACCGTTCTTCGAAAAACCGCGAAGCACTGTCCTGGTTCACGAGGCTGATTCCGGTTTCGCGCGTCCAGGCAAGTGCCGCGACCCGGTTCGCATTGATATTTGGCTGTTCGTTGAGAAATTGCAGCGCTCCGAATGCATCAAAGACACGCCCGGAGACAAGTTTGGAACGCCTGTCGCTGTTGACCCGATCGCACATCGGATGGTCCTGACCGCGCGTGGAGAAACTGTCGACCACCAACGTTGCATAGCCCTTGTCGGTGAGAAAGGCCGCCCAGTCGTTCTGAAAAGGCTTTATGCCCTCGCAGCCATGCAGGAGTACAACGGCAGGAAACGGCCCGGCACCGTCCGGCAGACGCAGATATCCCTTCAGCGGGTCGCCCGGTTTCGGCCCGATGGTTTTGCCCTGGGCCTTTGCGCGTTTGATCTGAAAAGGTGTCGGCGGCGTGCTGGCGCTGGCGAATTCGACGGTTTGCACGGGTTGTGCGTTCACCGCATGAGCGCCCAGCATGCAAGCCATTGTAAATACCGCGAGTTTTGCTGAATTGGACAACATAGATAAGCCTCCATATCGAAGCATTCGGGAAGATGTCTTGCTGATCGGCGACTTTATCTGCGGCAGACGGTCGAAACCTTGAGAAAAGCTTGAGAAATAGCCGCGCCGGTCGACTATGCCCGTTTCGGATGCTAGTCCAAGATCATGACACAGACCGCTTTTCGGTTCGACGACGTCGAAATTGACTTGCGTCGCGGCGAGCTGCTGAAAGCTGGAAAGCCCTGTCGGGTCGAACCGCAGGTTTTCCACATGTCAAGCGACACCTACACTTACGAGTTAAGACGACACCCAGTGTTACGAGGACAGCGCGATTTGGGGGGCGTACGCCCCCCAAATCGCGGCGCCAAAATTTGCCCGTTCAGGCGCTCTCTTTTGTCAGAAGTTCTTCGAGGTCGCGCAGCCGATATGAGCGGCCTTTGATGTTGAGCACATGAGATCGGTGAAGGAGCCGATCGAGGATCGCGGCAGCAAGGACTTCATCGCCGGCGAGCAACTCGGTCCAGTCGCGAATGCTCTTGTTGGTGGTGATGATCATCGCACCCCGAGCGTAGCGATAGCTGACCAGCCGGAAGAAGAGGCCGGCCTCTTCCCGGTTCATCGGATCAAAACCCATTTCATCGATCAGCAGCAGCGAACTGGACATGTATTTCCGGCCCTTTAGCCTTGTAGGCGGCAGAAGCGCGTCCGCCTTGATGGCCGTCAGCAGTTCATCAAAGCGATAGTACTGGACTGAGAAGCCGAGTTGGATCGCCCGGATGCCCAGTCCCACGAGCAAGTGCGACTTCCCGACCCCGGGCGGCCCCTGAAGCAGGACAACCTCGGCATTCCGGATCCAGGCCCCGGTCGCCAAGGTGTCGATGCGGGAACGCTCGATTGCCGGCTGGAAGGCAAAATCAAAGTTTTCCAACGTCTGCCCGGTCGGGATTTTCGACGTCTTCATCATCGTCTTGATGCGCCGTTCTTCGCGGCCGGCACGCTCAATATCGAGAATCCGTTCAAGTAACTGGTGAGCGGACATCTCGGTGCTGACGGCCTCCGACAGCAAAGTGTCCAGCGCCTCGGATGCGTAGCCAAGGCCGAGTGCGTCCAGCTTCTCGCGGGTTACGTCAATATCCAGTTTTATGCTCCGAGACGTCATCGGGCCACCTCCGCCAGACGGGCGTAGATGTCGATCGAGCGCTGCTGAACATTGCTGGCCGCCAGCGCCTGAAGGCCTCGCCCCATCTTGCCAAGCGGCATCGGCGCGCGGACACGATCGGTGTCATCACCATCGAAGTGTGCATCGTCACACACGATCAGCCGCTCGGTGCGGCGCGGATGCATGGCGATCACTTCGGCATTCTTGAGGATCTGCACGTGCCCGGCCAGACCGCGCACCTCCACGTCCTGGCCGACGAAACGGAACGGCACGCTGTATTGTCGGCCTTCGAAGCTGACGAGGCAGTCAATTCCGACGGGCCTGCGCACGACGATGTCGAACGGTTCCGGCAGCGTCTCGGGCAATGGCGTCAGAAGACGACGCTCCTGTTCCCACGCTTCGGCGACACTGGTGCCGGTCGCCGGGCACCGCAGGCGGCCGGCACGCTCTTCAAGCCGCGCATCGGTCACGGCCTGCAGCTGTTCCAGGCTGTCAAAGGCCTCCTTGCTAGGATCAACCGTCTCACGAAGGTCGCGCACATGTCTCTCGACTTTACCCTTTCCCTCCGGATGCCGAGGTTGGCAGGCGTCGACATGGAAGTTCAGTTGCGCTGCAAAGCGCCGATACGTCTCGTTGATGACGCCCCAGGCGCCGGCCCCCTTGGAGATCGCCGTCTTCACGTTGTCGATGCGCAGAACCGCGACTGAACCGCCCAAGCGACGCAAACACGCCGTATTGCAAGACTGCCAGGACAACATGTCCTTCGAACGAGACCAGACAACCGCCCGTTTGCGGCTCCAAGAAAGCGTCACGATCAAGGCAGAAAGATCGACAACCTCGTCGCCAAGAACCACGCCGGGAAACTCCGCCCAGTCCACCTGGGCCTGTGCGCCGGCCGGCGTCTCAACACGACGTCTCGCCCGGACCTTCGGGGCCGGATACGTCGCCTTCCAATATCTCTGAACCGATCGCAGGCTCCCGCCATAACCATGCTCGCGCTGCAGCCACCGATGAAGATCCACCAGGTTTACACGGCCGTCCTCTTGCTGAGAGCGCCAATGCGAGATCGCTTCCGCATAATCGGCGGCCTTGAATGTCTGCTTGGACCTACCATCCAATACGCCCGCCGATCGGCGCTTGTGATGATATCGAACCGTGCCCTCCGTAACCCCGAGAAGCCGCGCCACTGCGCTCTGGGAATGCCCCTGTTTCAACAATACAGCCATGGCTGTCCGTTCCTCTTTTGCGAGAAAGCTCATCGTCTTTTTCCGCCAATTGTTGACGGAAAATCGATGAGCTAAGGCTGTTGCCACCTCGTAAAGGTAGCTGTCGCCTTACGGTCAAAATGAACTGTCGCCCTACACCACATGCTGGTTCACCTCATTGCCAATTGCGATCGCATTGTCAGCGTCGACGAGCTCCTCGATGTGGTCTGGAACGGGCGCATCGTTTCCGATGCCACTGTCCTCAGTCGCATCAGCGCGGCCCGGGCAGCCATCGGCCATACCGGCCGCGATCAGCGTCTGATCAGGACAATTCGCAAGCAAGGGTTTCGCTTCGTCGGGCTCGGGGAGACCGTGTCTGCCGGCGGGGCGGCTAACGCGAGCTTTTCGGTCGATATCAGCCAGCCCCGGACCGACGATGTTTCGGGTCGCGAACCGCTACACCTGGACATTGCCTCCGTGGCGGTTCTGCCGTTCGAACCCAGCGCCGGAGATGCCGATTTGCATTATCTGGCCGGCGGCCTGGCGGCTGAAATCGCTACCGAGTTGGCCAGGAACGGGAGCTTGTTCGTCATTGCGCCGGCCGCCACCGCCGGTCTTTCAGGACAAGGGGCCGACATGCGCGCGATGGCGGGGCGGCTCGGCGTCCGTTACCTCCTCAGGGGATATATCGCGAAAATCAACCGGCAAATCCGGTTGAACGTCCAGCTTCACGACGCGGTGGACCTGCGCCTGGTCTGGGCTGAGCGGTTTCAGGGATTGCTCGGCGGTGTTTTCGAGTTCCTCGACTCGATCGTCTTCAAGATCGTTCACCGGCTGCGGGAGGAGCTTCCGCAAATAGAACGCGAACGCGCGCTGCGCCTGCCCGAGGGCCGATTGCGAGCATATGAATGCGTTCTGCGCGGAGACTATCACCATGCCCGGATGACCCGCGAGGGAAACAGTCGCGCCATGGGCATGTATCGAAAGGCGATCGGGCTCGATCAGACCTTTGCCCCAGCCTATGCGGGACTGGCATGGGCGCAGAACCATGACGGAAACCAAGGCTGGTCGACGGACCGGGAAACGGCGGTCGGGATTGCATTCGAGACCGCGCGCAAGGCACTGAAGCTGGACCGCCGTTTGGCAAAGGCCCACTCGGTCATGGGCGACATCCAGCTGTGGCGCCGCCAGCATCATGAATCGGTCGTGTCCGGTTTCAGGGCGGTGGAATGCGATCCCAGCCATGCCGATTCGCGCATGGTCTATGCCTACTGCCTGTCAATGAACGGCGACGCCGGCAAGGCATTGAAACAATCGCGCCTGGCGCTGCGTCACAATCCGCTTCGGGCCAATCGAATCTACTATTCGGCGCTCGGCCACGCCTGCTTCAACACCGGAGATTACGCGGGCGCCCGCAAGGTGGCGCTTGAAGGCATTCGTCGGGATGCAAGGCATCGCGGACTTAGGTTGCTTCACGCCGCCGCGCTCGCCAAGCTCGGAGAGGTCGGTGATGCCAAAAAGGAGATAGCCGCTGCTCTCGACCTCGATCCGGACATGCGCTGCAGCGCACTGGTGAATCTTTGGCCTTATCGGTCAAGCGAGAGGATCGAAGAATTTGCAGAGCCGCTTGCCGACAGCGGCCTTCCGCTTTGAC
Source organism: Rhizobiaceae bacterium (assembly GCA_963921345.3). Lineage (GTDB taxonomy): Bacteria > Pseudomonadota > Alphaproteobacteria > Rhizobiales > Rhizobiaceae > Hoeflea_A. The sequence continues at coordinate 1,328,448 of CAWUFE020000007.1, forward strand.
GATTTCGTCGTCGTCAGGATGAGGGCCTGACGACCGGATTGCCTTCTTCGGCGAGCTTCTTGAGATCGGCCGGCTTCAGTTCGACCGACTCGCCGCATCCGCAGGCCGATGTCTGATTGGGATTGTTGAACACGAAGCCGGAACGCAGCTTGGTCGTCTCAAAGTCCATCTCCGTGCCCAGCAGAAACAGCACGGCTTCCGGCGCGACATAGACCCGTGCGCCGTGCATTTCAACCAGATCGTCCTTGCTGTCGGCATCGCGGGCAAGATCGACCGTATACTCCATACCGGCACAGCCGCCCTTCTTGATGCCGATACGCAGACCGACCGCGGGCTCGTCAGCGGCCGCCACCAGGCTCTTGACGCGCTCGGCGGCAACTTCCGTCATCGTCATCACTTCGAATCGACCCATGTCAGTTCTCCGGAGCCTCGGTCTTTCCGTCACGGCGAGCGGCCCGATGAATTCTTTACTCAAAAAGTAAAGATAATCGATGCGCGCCGGATTTCAATCAGTACCAGCCAACCGCGATTTGCGCTTCCTCGGACATGCGGTCCGGTGTCCACGGCGGATCGAAGGTCATGGCGACTTCGACGCCGGAGATGCCTTCCACCGTACTGACGGCATTTTCCACCCATCCGGGCATTTCGCCGGCGACCGGACAGCCTGGAGCCGTCAAGGTCATGTCGATCTTGACCGTGCGGTCGTCTTCGATGTCGATCCGGTAAATCAGACCGAGCTCGTAGATGTCCGCCGGGATCTCCGGGTCGTACACCGTCTTGATGGCGGCGATGATGTCATCGGTCATGCGGGCGAGTTCGTCACGCGGTATCGCAGAGGCGGCAAACGTCCCGGAATGGTCTGCGTTGTTTGTCATGGCTTCGTTGTTCATAGCGGTCATCTCATCGTCCACGCTTACGCAAAAAATGCCCTGGCTTTCTCAAGAGCCTCATAGAGCGCATCGACCTCCTGGCGCGTATTGTACATGCCGAAAGACGCCCGGCAGGTCGACGTTACCCCGAAACGCTGCAGCAGCGGTTGGGCGCAATGCGTTCCGGCCCGAACGGCCACGCCGGACCGGTCGATGACCATGGATATATCATGAGCGTGGATGCCTTCAATCTCGAAGGACACGATCGCTCCTTTGCCCGGCGCATTACCAAATATCCGCAACGAATTGATCTGGCTGAGTTTTTCGTGCGCGTAGGCGCGCAAATCCGCCTCATGTGCGGCGATGGCATCCCGGCCGATGCCTTCGACATAGTCCAGCGCGGCCCCCAGCCCGATCGCCTGTACGATGGGCGGCGTGCCGGCCTCGAAGCGATGCGGCGGGGCGTTGTAGCTGATGGCGTCTTCGGTGACGTCAAGGATCATCTCGCCGCCGCCCTGGAATGGCTGCATCCGCTCCAGCATGTCAGCCTTGCCGTAGAGCACGCCGATGCCCGACGGGCCGTAGATCTTGTGTCCGGTAAAGACGTACCAGTCACAATCGATATCCTGCACGTCGACGGTCATGTGGACCGCCGCCTGGCTGCCGTCGATCAGCACCGGAATACCGCGTTCGCGAGCGATGCGGCAGACCTCTTTCACCGGCACGACGGTACCCAGCACGTTCGACATATGGGTCAACGCGATCAGCTTCGTCCGCTCGGTGAGCTGCGCCTCGAAATCGGCAATGTGAAAGACGCCGGCATCGTCCACCGGAATCCATTTCAGCACGGCGCCCTGACGCTCTCGGATGAAATGCCACGGCACGATGTTGGAGTGGTGCTCCATGATGCTGAGGACGATTTCGTCGCCCTCGCCGATGGCCGGCATGCCATAGCCATAAGCGACCGTGTTGATCGCTTCCGTCGTCGACTTTGTGAAGACGATCTGGTCTGCGGATTCGGCGTTCAGGAACCTGCGCACCTTCTCGCGTGCCGCCTCGTAGGCGTCGGTCGCGGCGTTCGACAGGTAATGCAGCCCACGATGCACATTGGCGTATTCGTTGGAATAGGTCTGCGCGATCGTGTCGATCACAGACTGCGGCTTCTGGGCGGAAGCGCCGTTGTCCAGGTAGACCAGCGGCTTGCCGTAGATTTCGCGCGACAGGATCGGGAAGTCACGCCGGATGGCCTCGACATCGTAACTGTTTGCCGTCTGGGGATGAGCCATTGTCTGTTGCAGATCAGCCATGATCGTCCAGCCAGGTTTCGAACCGCGCTTCCAGCGCCTCGATCAGCGCCTCGTGCTCCAGTTCCTCGACGATCTCGGCGATGAACGCCTTGACCAGCATCGCCCGCGCTTTCCTTTCGCCGATGCCACGCGCCATCATGTAGAACAGATGATCGTCATTGATGTCGGCGACGGTCGCGCCATGGCCGCACTGGACGTCGTCGGCGAAGATCTCCAGCTCGGGTTTCGACGAAAACTCGCCGGTATCTGACAGCAATAATGTGTTGCATGCCATCTTGGCGTCCGTCTTCTGGGCGATCTTGGCAACGCGGATCTGACCCTGGAAGACCCCGCGCGCCCGGTCGAACACGACGTTGCGGAAGGTCTCCGTCGACACGCAGTTGGGAACCAGGTGATCGAGCGTCATCGTCACGTCCGTGTGGCTTTCGCCACCCAGCAGGTTGACGCCGCGCAATGTGAGTTCCGACCCTTCGCCGGTCGCTGCCACGTGGATTTCTTGGCGCACCAGCTGGCCGCCGGAATTGGCGACGAACAGGGTCAGTTTGGCTTCGGCTTCGAGGCGAATGTTGATCTGGCCGAAATGCGTGTCGGAGAGACCCTGCTCCTGGCTGATGACCCAGATTATGTCGGCGCCTTCGCCGACATGCAGATCCGTGATCGAAGAGACCAATGCTTCCCGGCCGTCGGTCGCGATGTGGCGCTCGATGAAGACCCCGCTGGCGCCGGCTCCGACGGTGACGGGGAACCGCGTATGGGCCTGCCCGCCGCCCTGCAGAACCTGGATTTCCAGCACATCGTTCAGTTGGGTGCCGGCTTCCACGGACAGGACATGCCCATCCGCAACATAGGTGCCGTTGATGCGGCCGATGACGTCGTCCTTGTCGCGGATCGCCAGTTTCGACCCTGCCTCGCCGCTCTGCAGGTCATCCCTGAAGCGCGCATGCGAAATGCCCGCCGGCAAGTCCGCGACAACTGCCTGGCCGTTGGCGACGGACAGCACGGTCGAGCCGGCAACCAGCGGTTCGAAGCTTTGCGGCGTCGAGCCGGTTGCGGCGTCCGGAACGGTTTTCAGCAGCGTGCGCAGGTCGGTGTAGTGCCAGGCTTCGATGCGCCGGGACGGCAGGCCGTTCTCACGGATCTCTTCGATGAGGCCGCTGCGCAGCGCGGCAATGCGATCGTCGCCGGGAAGCTCCGCGGCACGCTCGAAATAGCCATCCACCAGAGCTTGCTCTGCGGCCGTTATCAGTTTCGTGTTCTGCACGTTCATACCAACCTAGGCCGCCTGTTCTATGATGCTGCCATAGCCGTTGGTCTCCAGTTCCAGCGCCAGAGACTTGTCGCCGGACTTCACGACCCGGCCCTGATAGAGCACGTGCACGCTGTCCGGCACGATGTACTCAAGCAGGCGCTGGTAGTGGGTGATGACCACGATCGCCCGGTCGGGCGAGCGTAGGGCGTTGACGCCGTCGGACACCACCTTCAGGGCGTCGATGTCGAGGCCGGAATCGGTTTCGTCGAGCACGCAGAGTTTCGGCTCGAGAAGCGACATCTGCAGGATCTCGGCCCGTTTCTTTTCGCCGCCGGAGAAGCCCACATTCAGCGGCCGCTTCAGCATGTTCATGTCGATGTGCAGCGCCGCCGCGGCTTCCTTGACCCGACGGATGAAATCCGGGGTCGTCAGTTCGTCTTGCCCGCGCGCCTTGCGCTGCTCGTTCATCGCCACTTTCAGGAACTGCATGGTGGCAACACCCGGAATTTCCACCGGATACTGGAAGGCCAGAAACAACCCGGCGGCAGCCCGTTCCGCGGTGTCCATATCCAGGATACTCTCGCCATTGTAGAGAATGTCGCCCTGGGTGACCTCGTAGTCCTCGCGTCCGGTCAGGACATAGGAAAGTGTCGATTTGCCCGAACCGTTCGGACCCATGATGGCGGCGACTTCGCCGTTGCGAACGGTCAGATTGAGCCCGCGGATGATTTCCGTGCCGTCCTCGGCGATGCGGGCGTGAAGATCCTTGATTTCAAGCATGTCTGTTTGTCCAGCTCTTGTGCTTCGCGCCGTCCGGCCAGTGGTTCGTCATGGGGCCGGCATGCGCTGTTGATTGTGTTGTGTCGATGTCTCGGCGGTCTATCCGACGCTGCCTTCCAGGCTGATGCCGATCAGCTTCTGCGCTTCAACGGCGAATTCCATCGGCAGCTCCTGGATGACTTCCTTGACGAAGCCGTTGACGATCAGAGCGATTGCCTCCTCTTCGGGGATGCCGCGCTGCAGGCAGTAAAACAGCTGATCCTCGGAGATCTTCGACGTGGTCGCTTCGTGCTCGAACTGCGCCGTCGAGTTCTTCGCCTCGATATAGGGAACCGTGTGAGCACCGCAATTGTTGCCGATCAGCAGCGAATCGCACTGGGTGAAGTTGCGCGCATGGGTCGCCTTGCGGTGCGCCGAGACCTGGCCGCGATAGGTGTTGTTGGACTGGCCTGCGGAAATGCCCTTGGAGATGATCCGGCTGGACGTGTTCTTGCCCAGATGAATCATCTTGGTGCCGCTGTCGATCTGCTGGTGGCCGTTCGACACCGCGATCGAGTAGAACTCGCCGCGTGAATTGTCGCCGCGCAAAAGACAGGACGGATACTTCCAGGTAATGGCCGACCCGGTCTCGACCTGGGTCCAGGAGATCTTCGAATTCTTGCCGCGGCAGTCGCCGCGCTTGGTGACGAAGTTGTAGATCCCGCCCTTGCCGTCCTTGTCGCCCGGATACCAGTTCTGCACCGTCGAATATTTGATCTCCGCATCGTCGAGCGCGATCAGCTCGACCACTGCCGCATGCAACTGGTTCTCGTCGCGCTGCGGTGCGGTGCATCCTTCGAGGTAGGAGACATAGGCGCCATCTTCGCAGATGATCAGCGTGCGCTCGAACTGTCCGGTGTTCTTCTCGTTGATGCGGAAATAGGTCGACAGCTCCATCGGGCAGCGCACGCCCTTGGGTACAAACACGAAGGAACCGTCGGTGAATACAGCCGAATTGAGTGTCGCATAGAAATTGTCCGAGACCGGCACCACCGAACCCAGATATTTGCGAACCAGGTCGGGATACTCGCGGATGGCTTCCGAGATCGACATGAAGATCACGCCGGCCTTGGCGAGCTCTTCCTTGAAGGTCGTCACCACAGAGACCGAATCGAACACCGCATCGACGGCAATCTTCGATTCCTGCACACCGGCGAGGATTTCCTGCTCTCGCAGCGGGATGCCGAGCTTCTCATAGGTTGCCAGCAGTTCCGGGTCGACCTCGTCGAGCGTCTTTGGCCCGGTCTGGTTCTTCGGCGCGGCATAATAGTGGAGGTCGTTGAAATCGATCTCCGGATAGTCGACGCGCGCCCAGGTCGGCTCGTGCATGGTCAGCCAGCGCCGATAGGCTTCAAGACGCCACTCGAGCATCCATTCCGGCTCTTCCTTCTTGGCCGAGATGAAGCGAATGATGTCTTCGCTCAGCCCCTTCGGGGCCTTGTCCATTTCGATAAAAGTCTCGAACCCGTATTTATACTGGTCCACGTCGATCTGGCGGACCTGATCGATCGTCTCCTGCACAGCAGGCATTGGCGCTCTCCAATCTTGCCGGGGTCAAGGTCCGGCAGTTGTCAACGTCATATGTATGTCGGTCCTGGCTGAAACGCCCTCGCCGCACCATGCGATTTAGTGCCGCAATCGGCCGATTTCCATGACCCACAGCGCTTGTAGGCGGTTTTTTAGAATATTTCCAGACTGCGCGCGCATTATTTCATGATTTTTTTTGTCAATTTTATGCTGATCCCGTCGCCGGCGGTCCTCCAAACGGCTCAGGGGGACTTTACAGCACACCATGCGATGGCAATAAATTCCGCATGCCGAACCTTCGAACGAACGATATCGACCTCTACTTCGAAACCGACGGTGATGGAGCACCGCTGTTGATGATCGCCGGCTTCGCCAGCGACAGCCAGAGCTGGGCGCCAGTCGTGCCACTGCTGTCAAAACGCCACCGGCTGATCATGCCCGACAACCGCGCCGCTGGCCGGACCGAACCGAGGGACGCCGACACGAGTATCGAGCTGATGGCCGCCGACTGCCTGTCGCTCCTCGACTCGCTCGGCCTCGAGCGTGTCCACGTCCTCGGTCACTCGATGGGCGGCATGATTGCGGTCCACATGGCAAGCCGATGGCCCGAGCGCGTGAACCGGCTGGTGCTGACCGCCACGCAACCGACGCAGAGCGCCCGCACGGATTCGCTGCTCGACACGCTGATTGCCCTGCACGAAGCCAAGGTACCGGACGAACTCTGGTTCAAGACGCTGTTTCACTGGCTGATGGCGCCGACCTTCTTCGACGATCCGGATACCGTGGCCGAGGCGATCGAGCTTGCAGGCGCCTATCCGCTGCGCCAGAGCGTGGCGGACATGCGCCGCCAGGCCGACGCAATCGCCCGGTTCGATTTCGGCAACCGGACCGCAGACATTAAGGCACCGACCCTTGCTCTGTTGGGCGCTCGCGATCTGCTGCTCCCGCACGAAGACTCGGCAGCAGCCCTGGAATCGATCGACAACATCCGCATATCGGTCGTTCCGGACGTCGCGCATTCCATGCACTGGGACGACCCACAGGGGTTCTCAGACCGTGTCCTGACCTTTCTGGACGACGGGAACCCTTAACCTAAGTCGCCGCCGGTTGCGGCATGCGCTTGCTGCAGATGCGTTCGAAGGCGGTGAGAAACGCCTCGATATCGGCGTCGGTCGTGCCGGCACCAAGACTGACGCGGATTCCGCCGAGGTCGGCGTCGTATCCCATGGCCGCCAGAACGTGACTGGGCCCGACCTTTCCGGACGAGCAGGCGGATCCGGCCGAAACCGCAATGCCTTCCAGGTCGAAGGCAATCTGCGCGGTCTCCGCCTTCAAATCGGGCACGGCGAAGAAGATGGTGTTTGCAAGGCGCGGTATTCGAGCGCCGTAAAAGACGCAATCGGGACAGATTTTCAGGAGTGCCGTTTCCAGCCGGTCGCGCAGGGCCGAAACCCGTTCGCGATAGGCAATGGTTTCGCCATGTAGCTGTTCGGCGGCCGCGCCGAAGCCGGCAATCGCGGCCGGGTTTTCGGTCCCCGAGCGATGCCCCTTCTCCTGCCCGCCGCCCGGAATCAGCGGCTCCGGCATCATGATCTCGCCGGCGCAGACAAGCGCGCCCACTCCATTTGGACCGCCGATCTTGTGCGACGACAAAAACAAGAAGTCCGTGCCCAGCGCCTCCATGTCGATCGGGATCCGACCCACGGCCTGAACGGCGTCGACCACCAGGACCCCGCCATGGTTTTTGACGATGGCGGCCGCCTTCTCCACCGGCTGAAGGATCCCGGTTTCATTGTTGGCGAGCGTCAGACAGACCATCGGCAGGCCAGCTTGGCGGTCGTGGTTCGTCAGCAACCGGTCGAGGGCGTCGGTGTCGATCTGGCCGTTTCCGTCAACGCCGATCGTTGTGGTTCGGTCCTTTCCGAACCGGCCGCCCGCCAGAACGCAGGGGTGATCGGCGGCACCGACATAAAGATGACCAATCGCGAGATCGGCCTTGCCCATCTTGAAACGCGGCGTCAGCACCGTCGCGGCCGCTTCGGTGGCGCCGCTGGTGAAGACGACACCCGACGAATCGGCACCCACCAGATCGGCCACTTGGCGGCGGGCTTTGTCGATCAAGGCGCGTGTCGCCCGTCCCTCGCGGTGCACGGAGGAAGGATTGCCCGGCAGGTCGAGCGCCTGCATCATCGCATCGCGCGCAGCCGGCAGAAGCGGTGCCGTCGCGTTGTAGTCGAGATAGACGCGTGATCTGCTCATGCCGAATCGCGATCCGCCGGAACGGCGGGGCCTTATTTTCCTTGAAATTTCGAATGCCTATGCCTTATGACACTCCGTGATTATCCGCAAGGATAGGCAATAACAACGATCAACCAATGTAAATTGAGTTGGCGGCAGAGCGTATATTTCGCCCCTGAGGCGCCGAGCCTGCCACCCGACCTCTCATTTGCACCGGAGACCCGATGCCCGAAGTCATTTTCAATGGCCCAGCCGGACGCCTGGAAGGCCGTTACCAGCCCGCCAAGGAAAAGAACGCCCCGATCGCCATCGTGCTGCACCCGCACCCGCAATTCGGCGGCACCATGAACAACCAGATCGTCTATCAGCTGTTCTACATGTTCCAGCAGCGCGGCTTCACCACGCTGCGCTTCAACTTCCGCTCCATCGGTCGCAGCCAGGGCGCGTTCGACCATGGCACCGGAGAACTGTCCGACGCGGCCGCCGCGCTCGACTGGATCCAGGGGCTGCATCCCGACAGCAAGAGCTGCTGGGTGGCCGGCTATTCCTTCGGCTCGTGGATCGGCATGCAGCTGCTGATGCGCCGGCCGGAGATCGAAGGGTTCATGTCGATCGCCCCGCAGCCCAACACCTACGACTTCGCCTTCCTGGCGCCCTGCCCTTCGTCCGGGCTGATCATTCACGGCGATGCCGATCGCGTTGCGCCGGAAAAGGACATTCAGGGGCTGGTCGAAAAGCTGAAGGCCCAGAAGGGCATCATGATCACCCAGAAAACCCTGCCCGGCGCCAATCACTTCTTCAGCGGTCAGGTTGACGAACTGATCGCCGAGTGCTCCGATTATCTCGATCGCCGGCTCGCCGGGGAACTGGTTCCGGAGCCGGTGGCGAAGCGCATTCGCTAGGGAGCGTAACCACGATGGCAGCCGGAGCGCGGTCGGTTTTCTTGACACCCGCCGTGCCGGCGCTGCTGCTTTTCCTGGCGACCGGTTCAGCGCTTTCGCAATCGTCCCCAACCGCTGACACGCTCGATGTGCCCGCGGGCCCGTTCATCATGGGCTCCGAGCGACCCGAGCGCGAAACGGCTTATCAACTTGACGAGGCCGCTTATGGCCACAGCGTGACGCGGGACCGCGGCTGGTATGAACACGAGCCGCACAAGACCGTCGAGCTCGACACCTACAGCATTTTGAAGACGCCGGTGACCAACGAGGCCTATGCCCGGTTTCTGGGCGAGACCGGCCATCCACCGCCTTCGGTTACCAAAAAAGTCTGGGACGGCTACGGACTGATTCATCCCTTCAGCCGGGCCAAACCTTACATCTGGACATCATCGGAACCGCCGGCCGACCGGTCCGACCATCCCGTGGTGATGGTAAGCTACAACGACGCCATGGCCTATGCCGAATGGCTGAGCGAGAAGACCGGCGAGAGCTGGCGTCTTCCGACCGAAGCGGAGTGGGAAAAGGCGGCCCGCGGCACCGACGGCCGGCTCTTTCCCTGGGGAGACGCTTTCGACCCCGGCAAGCTGAACAGCCACGACGCCGGCCCGTTCTCGACCGTTCCCGTCGGCTCGTTTCCGGCGGGAGCCAGCCCCTACGGAATGCTCGACGCGGCGGGACAGGTCTTCGAGTGGACGACCACACCGGCGGGCAATGGCCGCCATATCGTCAAGGGCGGATCCTGGGACGACCGCGGTTGCGGTGTTTGCCGACCGGCCGCCCGGCATTCGCGGCCGGACGACATCAAGCACATCCTGGTCGGATTCCGTCTCGTCCGCGAAGGTTCGGCCAACTGACGGCTCGCAACCATCAACATCCTTCATATAACCCGCAAAAACAAATGGCGTGAATTCTCCAACAAAGGATGATAAACGCGCGCCGACACCCCGAAAGCCAGCGAAAGAGCGATCATGTCTGCCTTCAAGTCCGATTTCCTCCACATCCTGCAGGAGCGCGGCTTCATCCATCAGACGTCGGATGATGCCGGTCTCGATGCCCTGTTCGGCAAGGAAACGGTCACCGCCTATATCGGCTTCGATCCGACGGCTTCCAGCCTGCATATCGGGTCGCTGATGCAGATCATGATGTTGCACTGGCTGCAGAAGACCGGCCACCGGCCGATCGCACTGATGGGCGGTGGAACCGGCATGATCGGCGACCCCAGCTTCAAGGACGAAGCGCGTCAGCTGATGACACCGGAAAAGATCGAGGAGAACCTTGCCGGCATTCGCCAATGCTTCGCCCGCTACATCGACTTCGGCGACGGCGCAACCGATGCCGTTATGGCCAACAATGCCGACTGGCTGATGGACATCCAGTATGTCGAGTTCCTGCGTGACGTCGGACGCCACTTCTCGGTCAACCGCATGCTGACCTTCGATTCCGTCAAGCTGCGCCTCGACCGTGAACAGTCCCTGTCTTTCCTGGAGTTCAACTACATGATCCTCCAGGCCTACGACTTCGTCGAGCTTAACCGCCGCTTCGGCTGCCGCCTGCAGATGGGCGGCTCCGACCAGTGGGGCAACATCATCAACGGCATCGATCTCGGCCACCGGATGCAGACCGATCAGCTCTATGCACTGACTTCACCGCTGCTGACCACGTCATCCGGCGCCAAGATGGGCAAGACCGCCAGCGGCGCTGTGTGGCTGAATGCCGACCTGCTCAGCGTCTACGACTTCTGGCAGTACTGGCGCAACACCGAGGATGCCGACGTCGTCCGCTTCCTCAAGCTCTACACCACCCTGCCGATGGACGAGGTCGGCCGGTTGGAGGCGCTGGGCGGAAGCGAAATCAACGAGGTGAAGAAGGTCCTCGCCACCGAGGTGACGGCCCTTCTTCACGGGCGCGAAGCCGCGGCACAGGCGGCGGAAACGGCCCGCAAGACCTTCGAGGAAGGGGCGTTGGCGCAGAACCTTCCGTCGATCGAGATTCCGGCTGCCGAGCTGCAAGCCGGCATCGGCCTGCTGACCCTGTTCGTCAAGGCGGAGTTGGTCGCATCCAACGGAGAGGCGCGGCGCCACGTCAAGGGCGGCGCCGTCCGGGTCAACGACCGTCAGATCACCGACGAAAAGCTGGCGATCGGCGACGGCGATGTCGTCGACGGCGTCATCAAACTGTCCCTGGGCAAGAAAAAGCACGTACTCGTGCGTCCGGTCTAGACGCCGGCAGCCACTATCGGTTGTTTTCGACGGTCCCGGAACGACGCTTGTTGGTGTTGCGTTCGCCGGCGCTGAACTGGAAGATGTTGCGGAAGATACCCGGTGCGATGATGGAGATCGGGTTGACCTCCAGTTTCGGGTCTTCGAAGCTGCCGCTCAACCGGAAGGTGATGCCGATCAGGCCGCGGTCGCGGCCATTGCCGAGAATGGCACCGAGGATCGGGATCTCGCCGAAAATCCGATTGAGCCCATAAGCCGGCATAAAGGTACCGGCGATGTTCATGCCGTACTTCTCGTCATAGACGGTGCCCTGAAAAGCAAAGCCGACCAATGGGCCGCGGGCGATGCCGTCGCTCAGTTTCAGATAACCGGCCCCCTTGTCGATCCGTGCGAAGGCGTGATCGAAATGCACGCGGCCCACATCGATCTTGCGGCGAACCGCCTGATTGAGGCTTTTTCCGCCTTCCGGCCGGCTCGAAACGAGGGACTGCAGGCTCTCCTCGCCAACGATATCGAAATCGCGAATGTCGACGGTTCCGACATAGGGGCCGTTGCCCGCCCTGAACAGTTTGGCCTCGAGCTTTCCGCCTTCCGCCTTATCGTAGATATCGAGAAACCGGGCGGTGCTGCCCGCATCGGAGCTGTTCAGGTTGAGAGCGGTGCCGGATCCGTCGTGGGTGCTCCTTGCCACAACCGGAAGCCCCTTCTCCGTCGAAGCGACGAGGTCCAGCGCCAGAATGGTCCCGCCGCGCCCGCTGTAGCTCATCTTGAAGTCGCGCAGCGACTCTCCGCCGAATCCGACCGCCCGACCGGTGCTGATCTTCAGGTCGACCTGGTCGTCGAGCGCATCGCCGCCACCGCCACCTTCAGTTTCCGACAGGAACTCCTTGATCGACGACCGCAGGTCGACGTCCTTGCCGTTGACATCGATTTTATAGGTCGACCCGCTGCGCGCGACCTTCACCGCGAAATTGTCGTTTCGGTTCAGGGTCACCTGGCTGAAATCGGCTGAAACCAACTCGCCCTTGTCGAAACGCATTTTTCCGCGAGCCGAGAACCCGTCCCCCTTCAGCACCAGGTTGTCGATGGAGATGTTCTCCGGCAATCGCGGCGCCTCGTCGTCGGCTTTGGGCGGGCCGTCCGACTTGGCGGTCATCGTGAACGTGGCGCTCGCCTTGATGCCCTTCCCCTTGGACCAGCCGATCCACGGCAGCATCAAATGCGCCCGGGTCAGGTCGGAGGTGATTTCCTGCCGCCCGTCGCCATGCAGCCGGGCGGTCACATCCACGGTCCCGTCGATGAAGGTGTTCAGTTGCTCGGCCAGTTGGGCCCGGTCCTTGTTGTCCATGATAAGGTGGACGACGCGGTCCGATTCCACGCCTTCGGAGGCATCCAGCGGCTCGGTGAAATCGAGGTGGCCGGTTATGCCATCGAGCGATGCGTCGGTGTCGAACACGATCTTCTCGGGATCGACGAACATCTTGCCCTTGGCTTGCGTCACCTTGACCCCGTCGATGCGCGGCCCGACATTGACGCCGCCGAGGTCGAGTTCGACCTTCCAGTCCGGATTGGGAGGGTTGTGTTGCTGGATGAGCCCGAAGGTCACGTCGACCTTCGACGTGACCGGTCCCTCGAAATCATCCGCCTTGTACGGCGTGCGCTCGAGCGCGTTGATGGGCTGGTAGGAAACCAGCTCGGCGACTGCGGCCGCGTCTCCCGAAACACTGATATTGAGCTTCGCCATCAGCGGATGTGCATTGGTGTCGGGGATCACGAAGCTGCCGTCCGAGATTTCGACGTTGCGCCCGGTGGGAAAATACGACCTGCCCTTTTTGATCTGCAGTTCCATGTGCTGTCCGCGCAGCGAAAGCAACCCGTCGGCCTCCCGAACCGGCGGAATGTCACCGGCAACATCGAACCGGGCGTTGGTGACGTCAAACGCCACCTGCAGCTGGTTACTGTCGAGATTCAGCGAATTCGGCAGAGCCTTCGCCATGCGGCCCTCCGGGATGAACACCCGGATCGAACCGTCGCTGATGGTGCCGCCGAACAGGTTGTTGTGCACCCACTGGCGCGCCTGTTTGGCGATCCAGTAGGGCCAAAGCTGTTTGACGGTCGCCGTGTCCATGGTCTCGATGTTGGCGACAAAACTCACTTCGGGGCTGGTGTCCGAAAACTGGACGCTTGCCGACGAGAACATCGCGCCATTGGCGCCCGATACGATGAAGTCATCGATATAGAGCCGGTTTTCGTGATTGACGAACCGGGCGAGTGCCTTCATGGCGACGGTCACCGGCGGCTCGCTCGAATCCTGGGGCGCCACGGTCGCGTTATCGACCAACAGGTCGAGACCGAAACCGTTCTCGGTCTGGCCGGGCAGGTTTTCGAGGTCGATGATCGCGCCGTTGAAATTGTAGGTCGACGCGCCGATATTCAGCTCCGAGGGTTTGAAATCAAGGGTCTTGCGCTGCGGGTCGAGCGCCAGCCGGATGAAGCTGCCCTTGAGGTCCGAGGCCACGCCGTCCATGAAAAGCTCGCCGGCGCTCAGGCGCAGATCCGCCTGCAGGACCGGCACTGCGTCGGCCGTGCTTTGCTTTGCGGAAAAATCGATCTGGGCACTGCTTTCGAGCCGGAACTTGCGTTTCGGATTGCCGGTGAATTCGCGGATCATGTCGCCGATCCGCAGGCCGCTGATGTGACCGGTGAGTTGCTGTCGGGTTTCCGCGTCGCCTGCCGGCAGGCTGCGCGCATCCACCCGGATCGTCTGGTCGGCGAACTTCACGTCCGCCTGGAGCTGCATTCCGCTGGCGAGGCTCTCGGTGATCTCCGCCGACGCGATGTCGATTTCCCGTTCGACCCAACGGGTGCCGTCGTTGGAGGGACTGCGGCCGATGCCGGTGATGACCGCGTCTTTCAGGAGTATGCGGCGTGTCCCACGCTCCTCCATGACGTTGGCGGCGGCTGCGAGACCGGCAAGCGTCCGGTCGAGCATCCCGCCGATATTTTCGATGCGAAAGCCGGTCGTATCGCCGGTCTGGGCAGAAAGTCCGTTCAGTCCCAAATGCTCGATATCGACATAGCCGCCGTCGATGACGATGTGCGAAACCCTGAATTCGCCCGACAGCAATGGTCGCGCCTCCAGCGCGATCTGAACGGAAAGCGCGCTGACGGCCTCGTTGCTGCTCGCCGCATCCTCCAGCGAAACGCCCCTGGCTTCGAGAGCGATGCTGCCGCCCTGGGCCAGTCGCAAGGCAGCGCCGTCGACTTTCGCAACAAATCGGTCGCCAACCACATTCTGCAGGATTTGTTCGGCTCTCTCGGCAAGCGGGGCATCGCCGATGCCGCTCTCCAGCAGGACGACCGCGGCGGCGATCAGCATCAGGACGGCGACCGTCAATGTCGCGAAAAGGCGTGCGCAATGGTGCAACAGCCCGCGTGGCCGCGGCGTGTTGACGATAATGGGATCTTCGGCATTGGCCGACGGCAGCGAATGCAACGCGGTGAAACGAGGGCCTGTCAGGTTGCTGTTGTCACCACCGTCAACTGTCATCTAACAAAGTTTCCGCTCCCCACGGCATTGCCTTAGCGAGCTGCGCCATGTGCCGGATTATCCCGGCCTTTTCGGGCATTGGCCGTAGACGATTCATAGCCGACCTATATATAGCACGCCAGCATTGATTGAAGCCTTGCACGAACAGAAAGGAACGCTCCATGACCGACCTCGCCGAAGGAATGAAAGCACCGGAATTCAGTCTGCCGCGGGATGGCGGCGACACGGTCGCTCTTTCCGATTACGCTGGCAGCAGACTGGTCCTGTTCTTTTACCCGAAGGACGACACAAGCGGCTGCACGGCAGAGGCGAAGGCGTTTACCGATTTGCGGTCCGAATTCGACAAGGTCGGCGTTGCCCTGCTCGGCATGTCGCCCGACAGCGCCGCCAAACACGACAAGTTCATCGCCAAACACGATCTTTCGGTCGCTTTGGCCTCCGACGAAGAGAAGACCACGCTCGAAGCCTATGGCGTATGGGTCGAGAAAAGCATGTATGGCCGCAAATATATGGGCGTCGAACGGTCGACATTCGTGATCGACGAAACAGGCACGATCAGCAAGATTTGGCGCAAGGTCAAAGTGCCCGGTCATGTCGAGGCGGTTCTCGAGGAAGTTCGTGGGTAGAAGCGACGACGCTGCGCCATGCCCCAGCCTGCACCATTCGCGACACTGCGCGCCGGCGCCATAGCGGCCATCGCTGCGCGCGACCTGGACGAAAAGACGTGGTTGGCGCAGGAAGCCGCCCGACGCTGGTTCACGCGGTCGCTGTCGCTGCGGTCTCCGCTGGACCCGCCTTTGCCGGAGCGTCCCGGCCGGCCCGACAGGCCGGAACTGCTGCCGCCGCGGCTCGTTCCGAAACGCAATCTCAACTCGGTTGCCGGGCGCGTGGCGCTGCTTCACGCCATTGCTCATATAGAGCTGAACGCCATCGATCTGGCATTGGATATCGTCGCCCGGTTCGCTCCGGAGCCGGTTCCCCGTTCGTTTTTCGACGGCTGGATGCAGGTCGCATTCGAAGAGGCGAAACACTTCAACCTCATTCGCGAGAGGCTGGATGCGATGGGTGCGAGTTACGGCGACATGCCGGCTCACGACGGCCTGTGGCAGGCGGCGCACGACACCCGCAACGACCTTTTCGCCCGACTGGCGGTCGTGCCGCTCATCCTCGAGGCACGCGGCCTCGACGTCACCCCGTCGCTTCAGCAGAAGATGCGCGATGTCGGCGACGCCGAGAGTGCCGCCATCCTGGAGATCATCTATACCGACGAAAAGAAGCATGTCGCCGTGGGCGCCAAATGGTTCCGGTTCCTGTGCCACCGGCAGGGTCGAAATCCGGAGGAAGCTTTCCGCCGCCTGGTGCGCGCCAATTTCCGCGGCCAGCTCAAGGCTCCCTTCAACGATATCGCCCGGGCCGAAGCCGGACTGACGCCCTCGTTCTACCGCAACATCACTGCCGCCAACGCGTCCTGAAACCCCGGCGCAGAGCCATTTCAAAGCTTTGTTAACCTTAACGGAGTCTAATCAAGACAACTTGTGATTCCGCATGGGTTGGGGGTTGTCGTGCAGCAGAGTTCAGTGAGTCAGGTCTTCGGCCAGCGAACTAAACAGCACACGATCATCTTGGCCAGCGGCGACAATATTCGCCACTGGACCATCCGTCCCTGGGTTTTCGGAGTGGCCGCCTGCTTCATCGCCGTCATGGCGATCGGCTATCTGATGGCGACGACTTATCTGGTCCTGCGCGACGACCTTCTCGGTGCCGCAATGGCGCGCCAGGCGCGCGTGCAACATGCCTATGAGGACCGCATCGCGAACCTGCGCGCACAGGTCGACCGCATCACCAGCCGGCAATTGCTCGACCAGCAGATGATGGAAGGCCGCATGGCCGAGTTGTTCGAGCAGCAGGCTTTGCTGAACACCCGCCACGGACGCCTCGACCTGCTGCTTCAAAAAGCTGACGTCGTCAACTTCGTGCCCGCACGCATCCCGATTCCCACGGCCCGGCCGAAACCACCAGAAATCGAGGAGCCCGAACAGAAGGCGGCCGTCGAGGCCGACGCACCCGCTTTCCAGGAAGCGGCGATCGTCGAGGAGGAACCGCATAGCCAACTGGCCTTTGCGCCGGTCGCCGCGACCGCCGGCAACGCCGCGAGCGAAGTCTTCGAAAACCTGTTGGTCTCGCTGCAAAGCATGGAACAGCAGCAGGTGGAACGCATCCACAATCTGACGTCGAACGCCTTTCACACCGCGGACGCAATCCATGCGATTCTCAACAGAACCGGTATTCCGACGGGCCAAAAGACGGGCATCGGTGGACCATTTGTCAGCGCCGAAAGCCCGATGATGTTCGAAACCTCCCTCGACGTTCTCGGTTCGGCCCTGCAGCGGCTCGAGAAGGCCCGCGATCGGGTTCGCCGAATGCCGTTGGCGAACCCCGCTCCGAACCACGCTATTTCAAGTCGCTTCGGCAAGCGGCGCGACCCGTTCCTCAAAAGGATCGCCCATCACGCCGGTATCGATTTCAAGACCCGCTACGGCCAGCCGGTGCTGTCGTCCGGATCCGGGGTCGTCACCAAGGCCGGCCGCAATGGCGGCTACGGAAAGATGGTGGAAGTCGATCACGGAGACGGTTTCAAGACCCGCTACGCCCATCTCTCCCGCATCCACGTCAAGGTCGGCCAGAAGGTCGACGCGGGCGCCAGGCTCGGCGCCGCGGGAAGCACCGGCCGATCCACCGGGCCGCATCTGCATTACGAAGTCCGGTTCAACGGCAAGGCCCTCGATCCGCAGCGCTTTCTGCGCGCCGGGCGGAAACTGCAGCCGCTGCTTTAGACTGGCTGTCGCTCCCCGGTCACGCTGTTGTGACCGAATCGACCAGCACTTGATGACATTCCCGGTTGTTCTTGATCAAGACTGTGGATGCTGACACGGTCTCGTCATCGTTAACAATTGGTAATTAACCGTATTCGCCCTAAAACGCCCACATTTGGAGCCGAACCGAGGGAAATTCCCTGATTTTCTTGACTTGGCGGAATGTTCGGACTAGTCGGGGCTCACGATAGCCGGGGCGAAATGGACCCGCGCAAGAGTTAACGGCTCCATCAACGGACACGAAGCTTCCTTTGGTTACATTCTCAGACCTTGGCTTAAGCCAGAAAGTGCTTTCGGCAGTAGAAGACGCCGGATACACGACACCGACCCCTATTCAGGCCGGGGCCATCCCCCCTGCCCTCGGCGGCCGCGACCTGCTTGGTATCGCACAGACCGGGACGGGCAAGACCGCTTCCTTCGTGCTGCCGATGCTGACAAAGCTGGAAAAGGGCCGTGCCCGCGCTCGCATGCCGCGCACACTGATCCTCGAGCCGACGCGTGAGCTGGCCGCCCAGGTCGAGGAAAATTTCGTTGCCTACGGCAAGTACCACAAGCTCAACATCGCTCTGCTGATCGGCGGCGTTTCCTTCGAGGAGCAGGACCGCAAGCTGGAGCGCGGCGCCGATGTGCTGATCGCCACGCCGGGCCGGCTCCTCGATCACTTCGAGCGCGGCAAACTGTTGCTGACCGGGGTCGACATCTTCGTTATCGACGAAGCCGATCGCATGCTCGACATGGGCTTCATTCCCGATATCGAGCGCATCGCCAAACTCATCCCGTTCACCCGCCAGACCCTGTTCTTCTCCGCCACCATGCCGCCGGAGATCCAG
This sequence comes from Rhizobiaceae bacterium, assembly GCA_963921345.3. Classification (GTDB taxonomy): domain Bacteria; phylum Pseudomonadota; class Alphaproteobacteria; order Rhizobiales; family Rhizobiaceae; genus Hoeflea_A. Next base: position 1,346,870 of record CAWUFE020000007.1, read on the forward strand.
ACCCTGGCCGACCGCTTCCTGCAGAACCCGGAAGAGATCAAGGTAAGCCCGCCGTCGACGACGGCCAACACCGTCGTGCAGCAGCTCGTCGCCACGCCCTCCAAGGACTATGAAAAGCGCGAAACGCTGCGCAACTTGATCCGCGGCCAGGACGAACTCAAGAACGCGATCATCTTCTGCAACCGCAAACGCGACGTTTCCGACCTCTATCGCTCGCTCGAGCGGCACGAGTTTTCGGTCGGCGCCCTGCATGGCGACATGGATCAGCGTGCACGCATGGCGATGCTGCAGAGTTTCCGCGACGGCAAGATCCAACTCCTGGTGGCTTCCGATGTCGCAGCTCGCGGATTGGACATTCCTGATGTCAGCCACATCTTCAATTTCGATGTGCCGATCCATCCCGAAGACTATGTGCACCGCATCGGCAGAACCGGCCGGGCCGGTCGCACCGGTGCCGCCTTCACGCTCGTGACCAAGCGGGAAACCAAATCTCTGCAGGCAATCGAGAAACTGATCGACAAGAAGATCGACTGGCTCGACGGCGGCCTGAAGACGCTTGCCGACAGCAAGGACGAGGCGGACAAGCCGAAGAGCCGCTCGCGTCGCGGTGCCTCTTCGGAGCGCACCGACAAGAAGGAACGCGGCACCGGATCCTCCAAGGTCAAGGCGTCCGACAAGAAAAGCGCCGGCAAGACGGCGACGAACGACAACAAGAGCAAGCGCGGCAAGCGCGGCCGGGACAATGACGATCTGCCGACGCCGGTCGGCTTCGGCGACGAAATTCCCGCATTCATGATGATCGGCGCCAAACACTGACGCCGGTCCGGTTGCAAGCCCGGCGCCTCTATTTGGCTCTCAGCGCCGCCCCGTAGGCCAGCCTCACCCACTTCGCCAGCTCGTCCGGGTCGTCCAGTGCGACATCGGGGATCGACCAGTACGGCATCTTGACCGGCTTGTTCTTGCCCTCATAGACCCACTGGCTGGACCCCGCCGCCTCGAATTCCGGCGCACTTTCCGAGTCGGCCTTCAGTAGGATCTCTCCATCGACCTCGAGTGCCAGGATCTTCCCCTGGTGATAAATGCCCTTTCCGCCGAACATGCGCCGGATCGAAACCGGGCCGAGCGCCTCGAACATGTCGTGGATGGCTTCATTGTCCATCGTCCATCTCCTTTGTCGGCAGGAATCGTCCACTTTCAAGGCCATTGATCCGCGGAATGAATACCGTTGTCGAGGTGCTTTTTTGCAACACCAGCCGATCGTTTCAGCCATTGGATCCGGTGCGCCTGGCACAAAGTTAAAAACACCTTCCCGCAAGGTCCATGCGGTAACTTTTCGTTAACCATGATGCCGCTAGACATGATCAAGGGGTAGTTAACCAAGATGACCGAAGTGCTAACAGACACACAGCCCATCCGCCTCAAGGGACGCTCCTTTTTGGCGCTCGTGCTCAGCCCGGAGACACCCTTCGAGAGCTGGCTGATGCGGCTGAATGATCTGGCCGAGCGTTCGGCAGGTTTCTTCCTGCGGCGCCCCATAGTTCTGGACGTCGAGGGCCTCGACATCGATGGCCGGCAGTTGCGCCGGCTGCTCGATCAGCTCAACGAGCGCGGCATCCGTATCGTCGGCATCGAAGGCGCGCCTTCATCGCTGCTCGGCAGCGATATCCCGCCTTCCCTGTCCGGCGGGCTTCCGGCCTCCAGCCTGGAAGCGCCGGAGGCATCGGAAAGTGCCGCGGCGCCTGTGCAAACCGAAACCAGGGCGGCCGCACCCGCTCCATCGCTGATGGTGACGCAGCCGGTCCGGTCGGGCCAGTCGCTGATAACCGAAGGCGATGTGACCGTTGTCGGTTCGGTGGCGTCGGGTGCGGAGGTCATCGCCGGTGGCTCGGTCCATGTCTACGGAACGATCCGCGGGCGCATTGCAGCGGGTTCGACGGGCAACACTTCGGCACGCATCTTCTGCCGCAAGCTCGAAGCCGAGCTTGTTGCGATCGCCGGATACTACCAGACATCGGAAGACCTGGAGGAACGGCTGCGCGGCAAGGCCGTTCAGCTGTGGCTCGAGAACGATTCGATCTTGGCAGAAACACTAGGCTGAGCCGGGGGGACGGCTAACACAGGAGAAGCACATGGGCAAAGTGATAGTGATTACCTCTGGTAAGGGCGGCGTCGGCAAAACCACATCAACTGCAGCGATCGGCGCGGCGCTGGCGCAGCGAGACGAGAAGGTCGTTGTCGTCGATTTCGACGTCGGGTTACGAAATCTCGATCTCGTCATGGGTGCGGAACGGCGCGTGGTCTTCGATCTGGTCAATGTCATCCAGGGTGAAGCGAAGCTGTCGCAGGCTCTGATCCGCGATAAGCGGCTCGACAAGCTCTACCTGCTCCCTGCCTCGCAGACTCGCGACAAGGACAAGCTGACGCCCGAGGGCGTCGAGAAGGTGATCACCTCGCTGAAAAAAGCATTCGACTGGGTCATCTGCGATAGCCCGGCGGGAATCGAGCGAGGCGCGACCTTGGCGATGCGTCACGCGGATGCGGCGGTTGTCGTGACCAACCCGGAAGTTTCGTCGGTCCGCGATTCCGATCGCATCATCGGCCTGCTCGACGCCAAAACCGTCAAGGCCGAACGCGGCGAGACGATGGAAAAGCACCTGCTGCTCAATCGTTACGATCCGACGCGCGCAGCTTCCGGCGACATGCTGAATGTCGACGACATGCTCGAAATCCTCTCCATTCCGCTGCTGGGCATCATACCCGAAAGCACCGACGTGCTGCGCGCTTCCAATATCGGAGCACCGGTAACTTTGGCCAACAGCAGCAGCGCAACGGCGCGGGCTTATACCGAGGCGGCGCGCCGCCTGGCCGGCGAAACCATTCCGGTCACCGTACCGGACGAAAAGCGCCGGTTCTTCGATCGCTTCTTCGGAAGGAAAGCTGCATGAACATCCTTCGTTTCCTAGGCAGGCGGAAGTCGGCTTCCGCGGCCCGCGAGCGCTTGCAGGTCCTGCTTGCGCATGAAAGGGCATCCATGGGCGGCACGGATCTCGTTGAAATTCTGCGCAAGGAGATAATGGCCGTTCTGTCCAAACACGTGAAGACCGAGGGGCGCAGGGTCCAGGTCAAGATGGAGCGTGGCTCGCAGGTCTCGACTCTGGCCGTCGACATCGAAATTCCGTTCGACACGGGTGCGCGAGCGGCCTGAACACTCGCGCCCGACCAACACACTTCGATGCGCAGTTCCGCCCGCTCCATTTGGAGCGGGTGCGGTGTTTTGTCGTGACAGGCGATGCTGAGCCGCCGCCTGACGGAATCGCTTCCATTTGACCATGGCACGCTCTAGTGTCGCGCCAGATTGTTGGAACGATTTGGGAGTAATCCAGGTGGCAGAAATAACCGCAGTCGCGTTGACCGAGCTTCTGAGAAGCAACCTCTCGGATGACAAGAATATCGCCGTGTTCACATTCAACAACATCACGGGCGAGGAGTACTCGATCGCGATGCCGATCCCGCAGCTGATTCCCTTGATCGAGCTCGCCATGATTGAACTGCGCAAGAGCGACTACGGCGCCGATATCGGAGCCTTGGAGGCCAGCAATTGGGGCGTCGAACCTGGCGCCAGCCCCGACCATTTTGCACTGGCTTTCGAGACCCCGAATGGCGGACGCATGGCGCATGCGCTCAAGAAAAGCGACATTCCCAAACTGCGCGCAGCGCTCGAGGCCCTGGAGACCGGCTAGCCGCGCCGCACATCACCCGTCGATCTGTGAGTTTTCCCACAGTCGACCGCCAGTGACTTGCAGTACCGTCGTCAGCGGGGGCAAGCCAGACACCACCTGCCATCCGCGGTCAATACTCCACATTGCCCGTTTGGATGCTTTCCCCCACGGGGAAGGCAGCGGTCACACGCCAACTGTCTTCCCCTTCCGCTGGGACGAACTCCCTTCGATCACCCGGTTCGTTCGAACAGCGACGGGTATGCACCGCTGTCGCAGTAAAGACGCGCGCCGAAACCACGGTCAAGCAAGAGATTTCAGGGCAAAGGTGTTACCGATGTCGCCGGTATGAACTGTTACCCATGTGTCCGGAACGGACATTTATTTGCGTGCCCCATCTCGTGATCTCGTTGGAAACCGAGTTACCTATTCCACGGTGCACTACGAAAGAGTAGCCAATGCGCACCTCGGTCGGGACAAATGCATCCCTCGATGGGGCGCCATCGATCTACTCGAACGACTGTCCGAAGGGCCTTGATAAAACCTCAATTGGGCGGCGGCGAGTGGTGGACAACCGTGGCTTCATGTCGCTCTCGCCACTACCGCCCACAAAGTGCTCGGACTTCTGACGCAACCGGAAAGAAGATGAGCTATAAGTGATCTCTGAAAAGCGATTTCGCCCGATTCGAAAGTATTTTGATTGAGGCCCAAAGAGAAGATTAGATGAAACCGGCGCAAGCGTATTTCTATTTCAACATTTCACCGTCTTCTATCGCAAGAGTTTTGGCGATTGTGATCGCTGTTCTGATTTGTTTCCACTCCGCGATCATGGTTTGCTGGTCTACCAGAGCCTGTGGTGCAGCCATGGTGCCAATCGACCATTTCGGCTACCTGTTCGATTTGAGCCGGGAAATGAACATCCCGACCTGGTACTCAGTTGTTCAACTTTTCGCCACAGCCTGCGCGTTGATGGCGGCCGCGCTTTTGCAAAAAATAAATGGGTCGCATTCGTCAGTAGGATGGTGGGGCTTGGTAATGATTTTCCTTTACATGTCCATGGACGAGGCGACCGACGCACATGGTTTGTGGCGGACAGGGTTCACCGATTATGTGATCCCCGGCACCAATCACGCTTCATTCGCATGGATCATCCCGGGCCTCGTGATTGTCTGCGCCGTTGGGTTGGTCTACCTGCGTTGGCTGTTCTCGCTGCCGAGACGCACAGCTATCTTGTTCTTTGTCGCAGGCGTCGTCTTCGTGACAGGTGCGCTTGTGTTCGAGGGGATTGGAGCTTTCCTGGCAGACGCAACTTTCTTCAATCCGTCCTATCTCGTCGCTTCGACCATCGAGGAAAGCTTGGAAATATATGGCATCCTGATCATGCTATACGCGGTTCTCGATTACCTTGATAGCCAAGGCGTCCAGATCGCGCTTCGCAACCAGGCTCATGGCAGTAAAACTATCGCACAAACCGACGGCGTCGAGCGAGATGGGCCTCAAACGGAAAGCTGATCTGCAAACCAACCCCAATCAGCACGACGCGGCAGGGGCTCCGTGGGTTGGCCGAGTGTTTTCGGTGGCATGAATCGAAAAGCGTCGTTCAAAGGCAGTCGAGAAACAAATCCCATTCGCAATCAGCGAGTCTGTTCAACTGTTTTTGCGCGGTACCTAACGTAACGCATTCCTAACCAGTTCCTTCAGCTCGGCATGACGGCCGCGGCTCTCCGCGATCATGTCGTCTAACCGGCGGTCCAGATGGCTGACGTGGCTGTCCAGGTGATCTTGCCGCACATAGCCGTCCTTGACCTCGTCGATGCGCTTGTGCAACGCGCTGTCTCTCCTGGATATCTTCCAATAGACGTTGCGAAAGGCAGCGATGAGCATTCCGGCAAGGACCAGGACGCTTGTTGCGGTAAGGCCGATCAGCCATTGCATACGTCGTCCATTATTCAGCCTTCCAGAGTAACATTCGCGGTGTGGTCGAGGTCAGCTTGCTTCGCCACCGGCAACTATTGCGCACGACTCTCGCGACCATGCCCGGCGCACTGAGACCGCGTGTAGACACCGCCGCTGCACAGACCGGCGACGGTTTCGTCGATCTTGCCCTGTTCGACTGAGGTTTTTCTTATACAGATCTGAGGTTTTTCTTATAAGATTTTCCGGAACTGGTGGCCGCAGGATGTGCATGTGTGCAGTTTCCACTGAGGCGACGAAAGCGGCTGTTCCGCCCATCAGCAAGCCGTTTTCAACGGCACCGGCCGCAAATGCGGCGCCCATCCCGGTGACCGTGACGGATCCGTTGATGACGGTGACAGTCCCGCCACTGATTATCGATGCCTTGATATCTCCTCGGAGAAGGCCCGCTCCTTTTCGAGCGGCGCCGACCTCACGCTCTAGGTCGATTTGTAATTTTCTGTGATATCCGCTAACAAGCACCCGGTGATCACAGTTTACTTCCGATCACAGCGTCAGTTGCGCGGGGCGACCTACTCCCACACTCAATGGGCAGCCCGTGGACACTCAAGTACTGTTGATTTTAATGCTGGGGTTTGCAATCGGCTTTGTCGTTGCCACCGTGATCGGCTTGTGGATACTGTTTCAATCGGCCCGTTATGGCGACGAGCCGGACACTAAACGCTTGGGCAGCCACAGCCACGATCAGGTGACCGTCAAAAGCGATGGCAAAGAAGAAGACGACTCAAATGGCAACGACGGTCGAAATGCAGCTTGATCCGGACCATATGAGAGATCGGCTTAGGGACTGATTGGATATCCGCCAACGCACACTCCAGGCGAACGACCTGGCGCCGAGATTGTTGACCAATTTCAGCTGTTTCAACGCCGTGTTCCACTCCGCGAAGTACTGGCACGACATCTATACGTCAGTGTACGAATTAACTTCGCTTGATGATCCCCCAACACGACGGGCAACATGGTGATGATGGATCTGAAATAAGTTCCGGGCATGATCCCGCAACATAGCGACACCATTTCATGATGGGTCCGAAATCAAAGTTACGTCGACCAAGTGCCCCACCAAAAGAACAAATCAGGATGAAAAGTTGGAATATTCCGACTTTTTAATCAATCTGCGATCCCACAAATTTGGGCTAACTCATTGAAAGGATTGGCGACCCCGGCAGGATTCGAACCTGCGACCATCGGCTTAGAAGGCCGGTGCTCTATCCAGCTGAGCTACGGGGCCACGGTATTCGGTCGAGCGGCCACCTTAATGCGTCCAGGGCTGGCGTCTGTCAAAGCGAAAATTGTCGGCATAGGCCACACGCCGGCGCTTGGGGTCATGCGGTTCGATCACCCGATAGGTGATCTTGTTGCGCTCGGCATAGCTGACGGCCTCTTCGCGAGTCTCGAAGGTCAGCTTGATCTGCTGCTTCATGTCGCCGGACGAGGTGTAGCCCATGATCGGGTCGATGGTGCGCGGGCTTTCCTGATCGAATTCGAGCACCCATTGATGCGTCTTGGCCTTGCCGGACTGCATCGCGGTCTTCGCCGGTCGGTAGATTTTTGCGGACATGCCGACGGTTCCCTTCCAAATTGCGTTTGACCCGGACGCCGTTCTCGGAGCGGCGGGATTCGACCCGGCGACCCGTTGGCCCCAATCCGGTTCCGGGCACCGCCTAACACTGCTTATTCAGCGTTTTTTGGGCGAATTCAACCAGAACACCTCATGAACAAACACCATTTGCGACCACAAATCAAATGGCTCACTCGCTCATCCCGATCCACTTTTCCTGACTGGGTCGTTCGGAAACCAGTCCGTCGATCGGAATGGCGAGATTTCGTCCGGTTTCTCGTTGTCTTCCCCGCAGCAGTACTCCCCGAACCGCAAATCGGCTGGGGTATCGCACAGGGCATAAGGTGTTCAAATATTTAGGTATTTTCCAGAGTTCTTTCTGCGTGTAACTGCCGAATTTGACAGTACTTCACAGCCAATAGGTGTGAAAACATGCTCCCCATCAGGCGATAGGCACGGGCTTTGAATGACCCGTTCAAATGTCCAGAGCGTGGGTTGAGTAAATGGCTGAGTTTCTGGTTACGACCCTGGCAGACGAAGACAACGGCAGCACCAACGGGACCTCGCTGCGCGAAGCGATCCAATTGGCCAATAGCAACGGCAACTCCGGCGTCGAGGATGTCATCACATTCGCTACCGGGCTCCAAGGGGGGACGATCACTCTCACCCTGGGCTCGCTTGTCATCACCGATGATCTGCGCATCGACGGCGACGTTCTTGGCGACACGGCCGCCAAGGATACCGGCCGCGCCGACGATATCACCATCACGACGGCCACGATCGAAAACCATGCGAGCGGGATCACCGTTGCGCCGAGAGGTTACACGAGCCCCGGCCCGATATCGCTCGAGCAGGCGGTCGGCACATTCGGCGACTTCCGGATCTTCGAGGTCCGCCAAGACGGCACCGACGCGGCATTCAACGCCCTGACACTGACTGGCGCCGGGGTTTATGATTTCGGCCGCAACCCGCTGCTGCCTTCCTACAACGCGTCAGGCGCAGCCATTTATCAGGCGGACTTCGAGGCGGGATCGACCAGATTGCTGCCGGACAAATCCGGGTATCCGTTTACCTGGAACGAGGATGCCGGCGACATTGTGCCGAACATCAAGACGACCGTTGCGGTCACCAACTCCGAGATCAGCGACAATTTTGGCGGCGCGGTCGTCGCCGGCCATCGATTCACCATCGAGGACTCCATCCTGAGCGGCAATCACGGAGGCTTCGCCGCCGGCATCATGATGACGGCGATTGAGGGCAAGGCGACGATCCGGGACGTCCATATCGTCGACCATGATCTGATCACCGCCCGTGCGACGCTGGGTACGGGCGCCCCCGGCGCCGAGTTTGTCGTCGAGGATTCCGTGATCTCCAACAACCGGATGGTCGATACCAATCTTGGCGGCCAACTTTCCGAGACCGGCGCCGGCGTATTCTTCAGCGGTTCCCCCGGGGGTGGCATATCCATCTCGGACTCGGTCGTCAGCAACAACCAGGGCATTCTGGCCGGAGTGATCGCGACCGGCAGCCCGGACGTGGACATCACGATCCTGAACTCGGTGCTCGAGAACAACATTGCCCGAAGCGATTGGCTGGCGGGGTTTGGGGGCGGTGCAATCGCCCTGGGTGCGGTCGGGGCGGACGTCTACATCGAGGGCAGCAGCCTCGTCGGCAACAGGACCGTCGCCAACGGTGGCGGAGCGGTTGGAATCGGCGGAACCTCGAACCTCTTCGAGATTGTCAATTCAACCCTCACCGGCAATGTGTCCGGCAATGGCGGCGGCGCGATCGGATACCAGGGAACGTCGAACAAGACCTCGCTGGTCAACTCGACGGTGGTCGGCAACCACGTCGTCAAGACCCCGATCACCGACCTCAACGGGCTGACTCCAGTAAACGAAAACACATTGGCCGCTATCATAGAAAGTCGTTCGGAGTTCGCCTCTACCGGCGGGCTCTACAATTTTCTCTCCTACGAGCAATATGCCTTCAACGGCGGCGACAATCAGACCCGCATCATAAATTCGATCATCGCCGGCAACACCAACCTCGGCGCTCCCAGCGACGTGTACTTCGAACTCGGCTTCGGCGACGCGATCGATTTCCTCACGGATGGCGGGTTTCGCTTCGACCCGAACACTGGCTACTCGATCCTGGATCCGGATCAGACAGTCCCTCCAGCCGTCGAGAATTATGATCTGGTTGTCGAAAACAGCCTGATCGGCGCCGGCTTCCAGTCCGGGACAACGGACAAATTCACCGACGACGGGATCAATCCGTCGACCAACATCATCGGTACGCCGGAGGCGCCGGTCGACCCGATGCTGGCCGCGGCCACCATTGCCGCGAACGGACAGACGATCCTCGTGCCGCTCGCGAACAGCCCGGTCGTGGATGCCGGCGACAATTCCTTCCTCGACGGCGTCAATACCGCACCGCAGGGCACCGTCGACGGCCTGCTCGTCGACGACATAAGCGGCGCACCCCGTATCGCCAACGGCGATGGCCTGGGCGACGCGCAGGTCGACATGGGCGCCGTCGAACTGCCGATCGCGCAAGCCCTTTACTACGTCGGAGGTGCCGGCCGGTATGCCGGCCTCAATTCGCGTGACATCTATCGGCAGACGGAGGATGGGGTCAGCTTGTTCTTCGACGGCTCCGACGTGCAGATTCGGTGGGCCCAGATCGACGGGCTCGATGTGATCGCCGCCGACGAGATCCTGCTCTCCTTCGACAAAAGGACGTACCTCCCCGGGCTCGGCAGCGTCGACGAATCCGATATCGTTTTGTTCAAGGCCTCGTCGCTCGGCGAGCACACGGCGGGTCGCTTCGAGATGTATTTCGATGGTAGCGACGTCGGGCTGAGGTCCTACCGGAAAGACGTCGATGGCTTCTCTCTCGCAAAAGACGGTAGCCTGCTCCTATCGATGTCGGGGGATTCCATGGTCAAGGACGTCGGATGGGTAGCAGACGAGGATGTGCTCATGTTCAAGCCGACGTCACTCGGCCGAACAACGGCAGGCAGCTTCGAAATGTACTTCGACGGCAGCGATGTCGGCCTCGGCGGCTACGGGTTTTCGAACGATGTGGATGCCGTTGCCTCGCTTCGCGACGGCAACCTCCTTCTCAGCACCGCTGGCCGGGTCTACCTGGACGGCGGTCTCGTTGCCAATAGCAGCGACGTCGTGTCGTTCGCTCCGACATCCCTCGGCGAAGTGACGGCCGGCTCTTTCTCGGACGTCGGAGGCCCAATTTTCTCGCAGTTGGATGTACCGGGCAATCTTTCAGGGGTCGACTTCGGCGCATTCGAACACGACCTGCTCGGCTGATCTCCGGTCTGAACCGCTGTCTTTGCGTGATTGGGGCAATCAACAGCAAACTCGACCATCACACAAGCAGGCCGCAATTTGCGCCCGCAATGCGCCCGCAAGCCGGTCTCCGCGTCGTCGGCGGAAATGGGAGAAACAATTGATTTCAGTGATTTAAGTGGTCGGAGCGGCAGGATTCGAACCTGCGACCCTCTGGTCCCAAACCAGATGCGCTACCAGACTGCGCCACGCTCCGCCGACAATGCCGGTCGGAGATACACGCTTCGTCGCCGCGCTGCAACATGGATTTGCTGCCGAATCCGGCATTTCTGAGCTATTCGGACGCGAACGTGTGCGCCGGCAAACTCGCAGGACATCTCGAGGTCGGTGCTTGCGACAACGTCCTCCGGAGGCATGCTGAATTCTCTGTATTGTGCGCCCTCCCTATGGGCATAGAATCCGGCCGGCATAATCGGCAACCCAGTTCCCCTGGATGATTGGGTTGCTGGCTTCAAGGTGATCTTGTCATTTCCGCCAGCGTTTGAACGCAGAACACTTGCTGGCACGATTGGATGAACCATACGACTTGCAGTGCAGATTGGCGGCGATTTCGGTCGGTGCCCATGAAGTTCATGACCCGTGGAATGAGCATATTCTTCATTCGTAAAGGCCACTTGGCACTCATACCCCGCCCTGCCACCGACAATCATCTAATCCTAAGGTTTAGGCACAAACTCAGGGCGACACCATTCAACATCTTACCGTTGCGCTCCTAGACCAGTCGTGCCTACAATCTCCAGGCACGTAGGGGGCATAGTCGCAGATAGGTTGCTACCCGATGAATTGCCCGTGCCATGAATTGGAATTTCAGAGATCTGAAGCACTATCCACGGCTAGCGTCAGGACAGCGGTTTCTGTGTGCCCTGAACCATGGCCGCCCGATCAAGGGCGTGCCGCAAACCACACCTGGTCGCTAGACTTCGCCCGCGGCTTTTCCGCTGACGTGTCTACCATTCGCAGGACAAAATTCCTTTAGAAGCAGCACCTTAGGGTAAAGCTCCGAGCATTTGGTGCGGGTGTCAACCAGCACCAGTTTGCAAACCGTTTGAGAGAAATCTGCCTATGGCGCCTCTGCCTACATATTCAATCGCCAAGATCAGCGATTACCTCACAACGGGGTTCGGGCGGTGGTTTGGCGCGTCCCCACACTCCTACAACATGGGTAAAACCGGGGTAGGCGCGAATTCCGGGACGCTGCTCTACAACTACTCGGGATTTGCGTCTGCTGGAGACGAGTCCGATCTCGACGGATTAACAGCAGATCGTCGCTTGCTTGTCGATCATGCGTTTGACTACCTTGGCGAAATACTTGGTATAAACTTCGTTCCGACGACCTCTCAAGGTGACGAAGTTGATTTCTTCTTCATGGACGCAGAGCCCAGTAGTGCCTGGGCCGCTACACGGACACATGAATCCGGCAACGGCCAATCCAATCACAAGTATGTAGACTACTCAATTATAAATGTCAGTACAAACTGGTTTTATGGCAGTTCTGAAATTGGTAGCCACACATATTCTACTTTCATCCATGAAATACTCCATGCGCTGGGATTGGGGCATTCAGGGCCTTACAATGGATATAGTAACTTTGTGACGGATGATACCGATCCGAATTTTGGAAACAACTCGAATATATATCTGAACGATAGCTGGCAGCTATCGATAATGTCGTACTTCAGCCAACGGATAAACACATTCGTATCGGCCGACTATGCTTTTCAGATAACACCGATGGCGGCAGACCTCCATGCATTGAGGGCCCTTTATGGCGACGCATCGGCGTTCCTCGGAGACACCGTGTACGGGTTCGACACCAACATTTTGCCCTCCGTAAGCGCGGTGCTGTCCGATCTCGCCGTCTACGCAACCAGAGCCGCCTTTACCCTGATCGACGACGGCGGAATCGATACCGTCAATTTTTCCGGCTATATCGTCAACCAGAGGATCGATCTGACCATTGCGACCGAAACCTCCGTAACCGGCACGATCTCCGATATCGGTGGACGTCTCGGAAACATGACCCTAGCTGTCGGAACCATCATCGAGAACGCGATCGGCGGATCGGGAAACGACACTATCACGGGCAACACGGCGCGAAACCTGTTGAGGGGAAACGCGGGAAACGACGCCATTGACGGCGCAGGTGGCTTCGATACCGCAGTTTATTCCGGGCTGCGGTCTGAATACCGAATCTCCTACAATCGCGATGGAACAGTGACAATCGCTCATTCTGGATCGGACGGAACGGATACACTTCGAAACGTCGAGCAAGCCCAGTTTTCCAACCGAACCTTTGACCTGGAACGACGGCCGGATCTGATTGCAGAGGATCTGGTTTTGGGTTCGACCTCCTGGCTCGCAGGAGACCGCGTTACCGCCGGCTGGAACATCGTCAACCAGGGCGACGCCGTTGCCGCCAGCTCGCGCTCAAGCCTGTACATTTCGACGGATCGCACGATCTCGGCCTCGGATACGCTGCTCGCGACCGACCCGCAAACCGGTACATTGGGTCCGGGAGAGATAAAACCGGAGTTCCGGAACGGGCAATTCGAGGTGCCGACCGGGTTGGCTCCGGGCACCTACTATGTCGGTGTGCTGGCGGATACCGCACGCGATGTGAGCGAGAGCGACGAGGCCAACAATGTTTCAAATGTCGTTCGCATCACGATCCACGAGGGGCCGGATCTGATTGCAGAGGATCTGGTTTTGGGTTCGACCTCCTGGCTCGCAGGAGACCGCGTTACCGCCGGCTGGAACATCGTCAACCAGGGCGACGCCGTTGCCGCCAGCTCGCGCTCAAGCCTGTACATTTCGACGGATCGCACGATCTCGGCCTCGGATACGCTGCTCGCGACCGACCCGCAAACCGGTACATTGGGTCCGGGAGAGATAAAACCGGAGTTCCGGAACGGGCAATTCGAAGTGCCGACCGGGTTGGCTCCGGGCACCTACTATGTCGGTGTGCTGGCGGACGCCGCTCGCGATGTGAGCGAGAGCGACGAGGCCAACAATGTCTCCAATGTGATCGAGGTCACGATCCTCGAGGGGTCGGATCTGATTGCAGAGGATCTGGTTTTGGGTTCGACCTCCTGGCTCGCAGGAGACCGCGTTACCGCCGGCTGGAACATCGTCAACCAGGGCGACGCCGTTGCCGCCAGCTCGCGCTCAAGCCTGTACATTTCGACGGATCGCACGATCTCGGCCTCGGATACGCTGCTCGCGACCGACCCGCAAACCGGTACATTGGGTCCGGGAGAGATAAAACCGGAGTTCCGGAACGGGCAATTCGAAGTGCCGACCGGGTTGGCTCCGGGCACCTACTATGTCGGTGTGCTGGCGGACGCCGCACGGGATGTGAGCGAGAGCGACGAGGCCAACAATGTCTCCAATGTGATCGAGGTCACGATAAAGAACATCATACGGGGAACGCCAGGCCCGGATATCCTGATTGGCACAGCCGCCGACGACATCATTTACCCGCTAGCCGGCGACGACGAGGTCAGGGGCAGCTTTGGCTCCGACTACATTGACGGGGGAGAGGGGCACGATACGGTTGTTTACAACGGCCAGCGCCACGAATTTCGGCTGGAGTATTCGGCCGGAGCTTCCGGCAATACCGGCGCCGGCCAGCAGGACATCGAGTTCAGCCAGGGACACATCAAAGTCGTGAAGCCGGATGGCGGATTTGACATTCTTTACGGCATTGAGCGAATAGAGTTGACTGATGGCAGCTACATATACGACATCGACAGCCCCAATCTAAGCTTCGGCTACCGCATCTACCAGGCTTCCTTCAACCGCACACCAGACGAAGACGGGGTGCTGTTCTGGATCGGCGTACTCGATTCTCTCGACGACAAAGGCTGGAGCCAGTACGACAAACAACAGTTCCTGGCCGAGCAGTTCATCGAATCGCTCGAATTCACGAACCTGTTCGGAACAAACCCGACCAACGAACAATATATCGACGCCATGTACTCCAACGTGCTCGACCGGTTGCCCGACAAGGCTGGTTACGACTTCTGGATCGGTGGCATGGAGCGGGGCCTGACGCCCGAGGACATCCTGATTGCATTCACCGAGAGCGACGAGAACGTCGCCCTCACCGCGTCGGACCTCGATCCCGGGGTCTGGGTGGTGTGAGCGTTGCGTGGGCGTAGCACTGGCATTCTGCCCGACCGGCTATCCGGCCGCGAGAAGAGACGCCGCTGAGTTACGCATGGTATTGTTGGCGCACTTAGTGGGCCGACTTTGGCAGCATCCAACACACTCCGCGAAGCATGGGGCGCCGATCCTCCGGATGCGATCGGAACTCAGTTCGCCCGGATGATCGGATGCACGATACGGTTGCCTGGCTTCAAGGCGATCTTGTCGGCGACGCCGGCGTTCAGCTCCAAGACATAGAGCACGGGCTCGCTCGACTGGATGAGTGCTTCGGAATGCGGTTCGGCGTTGCGGTGCAGATCGGCAACGGTGCCGTCGGCTCTTATGAAGATCATGTCGAGCGGAATGAGCGTGTTCTTCATCCACATCATCGCCCGTTGCGTCCGGTCGAACCGGAACAGCATGCCGGCGGTCTCGTCCATGCTCTCGCGAAACATCAGCCCGACCGAACGCTGCTGTCCGGTCAGCGCCAGCTCGACGTCGAAGCGATGAGTGCCGGTTTCGGTGACGATGTCGAGCGACGACCGGTCCGAGGCCTCGCCGACAGCCGGCAGAACGAACAAGATGAGGAGCAGGATACCGACATGCCGCCCGAGAGCGCTCACGGTTATACGCATGGAACGACCCCCGTCATTGCACGATGCCCATGCACCGGCCCGGATGTCCGGTGCAATTTCGACTATGTCAGTGGGATTTCGGGAAAGTCAAATCGACGTCGGGATGGATCTCCGCCGCCATCAGGCCCTTCTCGCCCTTGCCGTAGCGAACCAGCACCACCTGCCCGGGCCGCAGTTCGGTCAGGCCGTAACGCCGCAGCGTCTCCATATGGATGAAGATGTCTTCGGTCCCGTCGCCGCGCGTCAGGAAGCCGAACCCCTTCGACCGGTTGAACCACTTCACCAGAGCCCGTTCCAGGCCGCTGGTGGGCGTCACCTGAACGTGGGTGCGCACGGGCGGCAGTTGCGACGGATGCACCGCCGTGGACTGGTCCATCGACAGAATCCGGAAAGCCTGGTAGCCGCGTTCGCGCTTCTGGATTTCGCAAACGACACGGGTGCCTTCCAGAGCTGTCTGGTAGCCGTCCCGCCGCAGGCAGGTCACGTGCAGGAGGACGTCGGGGAGACCGTTATCGGGGACGATGAAGCCAAAGCCCTTGGCGACGTCGAACCATTTGATCACGCCGGAAATTTCGATCAGGTCGACCGCCTCACCCGACATTGCAGCCTGGGTGGCCGCATCTTTGTCTGGAGTCTTTTCCCCCATTCACCCCGGCCTTTCCACAACGCAACTCGAAAAATCAACCCATTATTCTTTACGGAAGAATAACATTGGTTGCGTTAGGTGATGCAAGCCTTAGTTTGGAATTGAATCAAAATGCGCGACCCCTTGTTTCGGTCACGCAATCCCCTATTTTGCGGGCGTGTTCAAAAACCGTGGAAAGATCAATGCGTTATCTTCATACGATGGTTCGTGTGGTCGACCTCGACCGGTCGCTCGACTTCTATTGCAACAAACTCGGACTTGTGGAAATCCGCCGCAATGACAGCGAGGCCGGCCGTTTCACGCTGGTTTTTCTGGCTGCTCCGTTGGATCATGAAGTCGGAAAATCCCATCAGGCGCCGCTTCTGGAACTGACCCACAACTGGGATCCGGAAGACTATGACGGCGGTCGCAACTTCGGTCACCTCGCCTACGCGGTCGACAACATCTACGACGTCTGCCAGTCGCTGATGGACAGCGGCGTGACGATCAACCGGCCACCGCGCGATGGCCGCATGGCCTTTATCCGTTCCCCCGACGGCATCTCCATCGAGCTGCTGCAGAGCGGCGACGCATTGCCGCCGCAGGAGCCGTGGGCATCCATGGAAAACACCGGCAGCTGGTAGTTCCCGCCGGGCCGAAATTCGAAAATATGGCAAGTTTGGCGCAAGTATGATGTCCGATCATGCTTCTGCCGCATTTTGATCGCAATTACCATTTTGGTCATTTGCATTTGCCGGCTAAGCTGAGCTGTTGGGTGACTTTCGATACAGGTTCAGCGCCGTCGACTTAGGATCGACGGAAGGCAAGGCGCAAGCGGGGGCAATGACAGTGGGGGCATTCGGACACAGGGAAACCATGACGGGCCGTTCCTCGGCCATTGTCGGTGTCGCCTTGGTTGCCTCGGTCCTCACGGCATGCACGACCTCCAACGATCCGAGTTTCGGCCTGGCGCCGCAAACCCAGCAGCCAACATTGGGCTACGCCGATAGCGGAAGCGTCGGCAGCACCGGCTCCGGCAATCCGATCGCCGTCGAGATGAGCTTCAACGACAGCGAAGCCCAGACGGTTCCCTACACCAATACCAACGCGCAAGCCGCCCATCCGACACCTGCGAAAAAACCCAGGCTGGCGCTGGCGGTCGCGCCCGAAACCACGGGCAGCGCAGCGCTCGATGCGGTTAATACAGCCGCACCGTCGACGGCTCCGACCAAGCCGGAAGAAACTGCGGCAACGGCGAACGTCAACCGGTCCGCGGCCAAGCGACCGCGTCTCGCCCGCCTGTTTTCGTTCGGTCAACCGCGTCCGCCGGCGGAAATCGTTCATGTGGCCGGCGGCGGAAAGCCGGCCAATCCGGATCGCGGCGCGACATCGACCAGACCGCGTTCGCAGATCCGCAAGCAACCTTCCGGCCAGACGGACCTGCCGGGTGTTCGCCTCGGCTCGCTGTTCGGAATCAAGACCGAAACCGCCGCGTCTGCTGACGCGCCGATTCAGCTGGCCTCGGCCGCCGGGTTGGCCCGACTGGCACCCAATGGTCTGAGAGCACAGCACGACAGTGTGCAGATGACCTGCTTCAAGCCGGAACTGGTGCGGCTCCTGCAGCGCGTGCGCCAGCACTACGGCCGCGACGTCATCGTCACCTCCGGCTACCGTTCGCCAAAGTACAATCGCCGTGCCGGCGGAGCCCGCGGATCCCGCCACACGACCTGTGAGGCAGCGGACATCCAGGTAGCTGGCGTCGGCAAATGGCAGCTTGCCAAATACCTGCGCACCGTCCCCGGCCGCGGTGGAGTGGGCACCTATTGCCACACCAAATCGGTGCATATCGACGTCGGCAGCAAGCGGGACTGGAACTGGCGCTGTCGCCGCCGCTAGCTGCCAAAATCGACCGTTCGGCGGACCGTCACATTTTTTTCAAGAACCCGAAATTCGCGCTTGCCCAATCAAATAAGCCTGACTATATAACCGTCACCACGCGCCCTTCGTCTATCGGTTAGGACGCCAGGTTTTCATTCTGGAAAGAGGGGTTCGATTCCCCTAGGGCGTGCCATTCTCTCTCATCATTCGATTTGAGCAAGCGGCAGAGTTGTCGAACTCGCCGCGAAGCCGCGATCGTCGCGGAATTCAGCTGTTCGCCGCGTCGATGACCCGCATCTGGATGCGTCGGTTGCCCTGCCAGTGGTCTACCGAAAGAGTGCCGGCGAAATGAAACTGGCGCCCCCGACCGTCGAGCAGCGCCGCTCCCATCTCGGTCCCAGCCGCCCGAAACGCGATCGCCGCGAGTTTCGCACCCGACGCGTCAGCCAATTGCAGCCGGACATGGTCCTGGCCGACCACGCGCGCGTCGATCAGCCGGTGCTGCGGCATCGCGAGAATCGGTTGCGGATGGCCTGCGCCATACGGTCCGGCGGTATCCAGTTTATCCATCAGTTCGAGCGTGGCGCCGCTGGCAGCGAGCGCACCATCGATTTTCAGCGACCGGTTTTGCGTCAGCTGTCGAACCGTGCCCGCTGAATAGTCTTCGAAAAAGGCGCGCAGCGCGCCCAGCCGGCTGCGCTCCACTGTCAGCCCCGCCGCCATGGCGTGTCCGCCTCCCTTGACGGCGAGCCCGGCATCGACCGCCTCGCGCACCATCCGGCCCATGTCGAACCCGGCGATCGAGCGTCCGGATCCGGTTCCGTTTCCAGACGGATCGAGCGCGATGGCAAAGGCCGGACGGTGCAGCTTCTCCTTCAGCCGCGCGGCGACGATGCCGACGATGCCGGCATGCCAACCCTCGCCCGCCGTCACCACAACCGAAGGCCCGTCGCCGTCGCCGATTTCCGCCAGCGCCTCGGCCTCGGCGGCCGCCAGGATCTGTTTTTCCAGCGCCTGGCGTTCCTGGTTGAGCCGGTTGAGCGTCTCGGCGATGGCCTGCGCCTCGGCATCGTCGTCGAGCGTCAGGAGACGGCTCCCGAGTGCCGCATCGCCGATCCGGCCGCCGGCATTGATCCGCGGTCCGATCAGGTAGCCCAGATGAAACGGCGTGAGCGGCCCGTCTACTCCGGCGACGCTCATGAGCGCTGCCAGTCCGCGATTGCCCATCTGCCGGGCCACCTGCAAACCGCGCACCACATAGGCACGGTTGAGCCCCTTCAACGGCACGACGTCGCAGACGGTCGCCAGCGCGACGATGTCGAGCATGCGCATCAAGTCGAGCGAGCCGGCGCGGCCGTCACCCTGCCCGCGCAGCAGCCGCAATGTGGCGACGAGGGTCAGGAAAACGACACCGGCGGCGCACAGATGCCCCTGCCCCGAAAGATCGTCCTCGCGATTCGGATTGACCAACGCCTCACAGGGCGGAAGGTCGGCGCCCAGCTGGTGATGGTCGAGTACGACGACACCGACACCGCGTCCCGCCGCGTGTTCCAGCGCCTCACGGCTGGTCGAACCGCAGTCCACAGTGACGATCAGTCGCGCGCCGCGCTCGACAAGCTGATCGATCGCCGACGGGTTGGGTCCGTAGCCCTCGAAGATCCGGTCCGGAATGTAGATCTCGCTGGCGATCCCGAAATGATCGAGAAACCGTTTCATCAGCGCCGATGATGCGGCGCCGTCGACATCGTAGTCACCGAAAATCGCTACCAGCTCGCGCCTGGCGATAGCTGCCGCGATTCGCTCCGCTGCCGCATCCATGTCGCGCAGGCTCGACGGATCGGGCATCAGCGTCTTGATCGCCGGCGCCAGAAACTCGGCGACTTCCTCCGCCGACACGCCGCGGCCCGCGAGCACCCGCGAGACGATGTCCGGAAGGCCGCGCGCCTGAGCGATGGCAAGTGCGCGGTTCTGGCCCGCCGCGTCGAGACGGTGAACCCAGCGCTGGCTCGAGAGCGACGCTTCGACGTCCAGAAAGGTCGACAGTTTTTGTTCGGCCGCGCCGGTCAAACGGCTCCCTCCCTGCAGACGCAGACCGGTCTTGTCGCCACGGCTCCGACACCCTTTGTCAGTCCCCCGACGATCCGCGCGAGACCATGCGTCGGGTCAGTCAAACTTGCCCAGATCCTGGTGCCGTGCCTTGATTTCGCGGACCGTCCGCGATGACGATCGCATGACGATCGTGTGGGTGATGATGGCGTCCCGGGCGAACCGAACGCCGCTCAGCATGTTGCCGTCGGTCACGCCAGTGGCCGAAAACACCACGTCGCCGCTCGCCATCTCTTCCATGGTGTAGATCCGCATCGGGTCCTCGATGCCCATCTTGCGGGCCCGCGCAATCTTGTCCTCGGTGTTGAGCTGCAGGCGACCCTGCATCTGACCGCCGATGCAGCGCAGCGCAGCCGCCGCCAGCACACCCTCGGGCGCACCGCCAATGCCCATATAGATGTCGATCCCGGTCTCGTCCGGATCGGTCGTATGGATGACCCCAGCAACGTCACCGTCGCCGATCAGCCGGATCGCCGCACCGGTCGCCCGCACTTCCTCGATCATCCGAGCATGCCGCGGCCGGTCGAGAATACAGGCCGTCACTTCGTTGATCGCAACGCCCTTGGCGTTTGCAACTGCGGAGATGTTCTCAGTCGGCGATGCCTCGAGCGAGACCGTCCCCTCTGGGAAACCGGGGCCGATCGCGACCTTTTCCATGTAAACGTCGGGGGCGTAGAGCAGGCTGCCCTTCTCGGCCACCGCGATCACCGCAAGCGAGTTCGGCAGGTTCTTCGCACAGATCGTGGTTCCCTCGAGCGGATCGAGCGCAATGTCGACCTTCGGTCCGTTGCGGGTTCCCACTTCCTCGCCGATATAGAGCATCGGCGCCTCGTCGCGTTCGCCCTCGCCGATTACCACGGTTCCGTCGATCGGCAGCTTGTTGAGCTCCTGGCGCATGGCATCGACGGCGACCTGATCGGCTTCCTTCTCGTCGCCGCGACCGCGCAGCCGCGCCGCCGCGACCGCCGCCCGTTCCGTGACGCGCGCTATCTCCAGCGTCAGGATTCGATCGAGGCCGGCATGTTCTGAATTGGTCACCATGGCTGTGATCCCGTTTGCTCCCTTTGCCGCCCTGATATCGTGCCGACGCGACCGATGGCAACGCCATTCGCCGGAAAAAGGGGCGAAATTAACGCTTCCATTTCAATGACCACAACTAAATCGATTAGGTGCGTGAGGGCCCCGGAACCGTGCTGCCTGTTCAGTCGGTCGCCGGCCGCTCGATGCGGATGACCTGCGGCTTGTCGAGCAGGTACCCCTCCCCCGACACCGCCTCGACCGCCTTGCGCACGGCCGCCTCCATGGTGGCGTGGGTCACAAGGATGATGGTCTTCCTGTCGCCGTTGCCGTCGGACGAGCCGTCGCTCGGACGCTGCACGATCGATTCGAGCGAGATGTCGTTGTCCGACATGTGCTTGGCGAGGCTGGCAAACACGCCGGCGCGGTCTTCGACGGACAGGCGGATGAAATAGCCGCCTTCGTGGCTGCGCATGCGCGCCCGCTTGTAGGGCTCGAGATGCGCCGCGGGCCAGCCCATGACCGGGCCGTGCTGGTGGCCGGGACGGCTCTTGGCGATGTCGGCAATGTCGCCCATGACCGCGGATGCGGTCGCGTCGCCGCCGGCGCCCGGGCCGGACATCAGCAATTCACCAAGCACGTCGGCATCGATGGCGACGGCATTGGTCACGCCGTCCACCTGGGCGATCACCGAGTCGATCGGCACCATGGTCGGATGAACGCGCTGCTCGATGCCGGAATCCGTTTTCTGGGCAACGCCCAGAAGCTTGATCCGGAAACCGAGATCCCGGGCCGCCCGAATATCCTCGATTGAAATGTTCGAAATGCCTTCCAGGTAGATGTCGTCGGGCGCAATCTGCGTGCCGAAGGCGATGCTGGTCAGCAAAGCCAGCTTGTGGGCCGTGTCGTAACCCTCGACATCGAAGGTCGGATCGGCCTCCGCATAGCCAAGACGCTGGGCCTCCTTCAGGCAATCCTGGAACGACAACCCGCCCCGCTCCATTTCCGTCAGGATGTAGTTGCAGGTGCCGTTCAGAATGCCGAATACACGCGAGATGGAATTGCCGGTCAGCGACTCGCGCATGGCCTTGATCACGGGAATGCCGCCGGCCACCGCCGCCTCGAAATTGAGCAGCACGCCGTTGGCTTCCGCAATTCGGGCAAGCTCCACGCCATGACGTGCGAGCAGCGCCTTGTTGGCGGTGACGACGTGACACCCGCGCTCCAGCGCCGCCCGCACCGCACCGTAGGCCGGATCTCCCTCGCCGCCGATCAACTCGACGAACACGTCGATATTCGCTTCCGTTGCGAGCTCGTTGGCATCGGTGTGAAATGCCATCGAGGACAGATCGACGCCGCGATCCTTGTCGGGGTCGCGGGCGCAAACCGCCGTGATTTCGATGGGCCTGCCGCAGATATCCGCAAGTTTGTTGTGGCGCTGGGTCAGGATGCGGGCCAGAGCAGCACCGACCGTGCCGAGCCCCGCAATGCCGACCTTGAGGGCGTCTGCCATCGTCATGCAATCCGTTCGTTAGAGAGCAGCGGCCAGCGACCGCCGCGGTTCCGGTTCGATCCGAATTCCGGCGCGTTCTAGCGCCTCGTATTCAGACGGACGACGTTTTGCATGCTTTCCTCGCTGGAAGCAAGAAATCGTTTGATGTTGCGCGCCGCCTGGCGGATCCGGTGCTCGTTCTCCACTAGGGCGATGCGTACATAATCGTCACCGTACTCTCCGAAACCGACGCCGGGCGCCACCGCGACGTCGGCCTTTTCGATCAGCAGCTTGGAAAACTCCAGAGAACCGAGATCGCGGAAGCGTTCCGGCAACGGCGCCCAGGCAAACATGGTGGCCAGCGGCGCCGGCACCTGCCAGCCCGCGTTGGCGAAGGAATCGACCATGACGTCGCGCCGCCGCTTGTAGGTACTTCGCACCAGCTCGATGTCCGAGCCATCGCCGTTGAGCGCCGTCGTGGCGGCTACCTGGATCGGCGTGAAGGCGCCGTAATCGAGATAGGACTTCACCCGCGACAGGGCGCCGATCAACCGTTCGTTGCCGACCGCGAAACCCATGCGCCAGCCGGGCATCGAAAACGTCTTCGACATCGAGGTGAATTCCACCGTTACGTCGACCGCGCCCGGCACCTGGAGGACCGACGGCGGCGGTGCCTCGTCATAGTAGATCTCCGCATAGGCAAGATCGGACAGGATGATGATGTCGTGCTTCTTGGCGAAGCCGACGACATCCTTGTAGAAGTCCAGGCTCGCCACATGGGCCGTGGGATTGGACGGATAGTTGAGGATCAGCGCCAGCGGTTTCGGGATCGAGTGACGCACCGCCCTTTCCAGCGAATAGAAGAAGCTGTCATCCGGATCGACGGTCATGGAGCGGATGACTCCGCCCGACATGATGAAGCCGAAAGCGTGTATCGGATAGGTCGGGTTGGGACACAGCACCACGTCCCCCGGCGCCGTGATCGCCTGCGCCATGTTGGCGAAGCCTTCCTTGGAGCCCAGCGTCGCGACCACCTGGGTATCGGGATCGAGTTTGACGCCGAAGCGGCGCTCGTAGTAGCGCGCCTGCGCCTTACGCAACCCCGGAATTCCGCGCGACGTCGAGTAGCGATGGGTGCGCGGGTCCTGGACCACGTCACAGAGCTTGTCGACGATCGACTGCGGCGTCGGCAGATCGGGATTTCCCATTCCCAGATCGATGATGTCGGCGCCCCCCGCCCGCGCACTCGCCTTCAGTCGGTTGACCTGCTCAAACACGTAAGGCGGCAGTCGGCGGACTTTGTGAAACTCTTCCATGGCTCAGTTCGATTTCCGGTTGGTGGTCTCTGCGTGCCCCATTATGGCACATTTGCGGTCTTTTAGCGGACGCTCGGTCAGATCAGTTTTCTATTTCCTTTTGAGCGTCGGCCCCGTGGGTCCGCGCCAGGCGCTCCAGCTCGCGCATGCGCGCCCGATAGCGCGCCTCGGAAATGGCCCCAGCCCCATAGGCGGCCCGCACCGCATCCATCTCCGCTTCCAGCCGCTGCTTGTCGTTCTGGCTCAGTTGCTCCGTCGCCGCGACCGGGGTCCGTTCGAAGGTCGGATATGCTTCGTTGCGCAGCGCACCTTCCTGCACGAAGCTGTTGTCGCGAGGTTCTTCGGTCTCCGCGGCCTGCTGCGGCTGGGAGGGAGCTGCGTCTTCCAGCGACGCGGACACGCAACCCGTCAGGAAAACGGCCAGTGCCAGACACATCGGAACCGACCGTCCCCACACGCCTCGATCGCCAGTCTGCTGCGTCATTCCATACCCTACCAAAGAACACGAATCCGCAATAAAAAGGTCCTATATATCCATCCGCAAACCCTGCATAATGAAGTCGCCGACGGATCGCGGGCGATTATTAGGCCAATAGACCGCAAAAGAGAACCGGGAGGATCAGTTGGCAGACAAAAAACACGGCCACAAGAAATCCAAGCCAATTGCCGCCTCCAATGGCGCGGGCGACGGCAAAGCGCCGCCGAAATCGGCCGCCAAGCAATCGGAAAAGAGCCAGAGCGGCTTTGAGCAGATGACCGACATGTCGGCCATCGAACCCTTTGTCGTCAAGGACCCGGAAGCCATGGCCCGCAACATGGCGCATATGGTCGAGGAGATGGGCAAGGCCGCCGCCGCCTGGGTCGGACCGCGCGAAAGTGGCGAAAAGGCCGACAGCCTGGCCGGTCCCGCGACGGATATCGTCAAGACCTTTTCCAAGCTGTCCGAGTATTGGCTGTCCGACCCCAAGCGCGCCATCGAGGCGCAGACCCATCTGCTGACCAGCTATTTTGACGTCTGGTCGAATTCCATGCGCAAATTCGCCGGCGAGGAAACCACGGATCCGGCCGAGAGCCACAAGGGCGATCGCCGGTTTGCCGATGAAGACTGGCAGAACAACGCCTTCTTCAGCTTCCTTCGGCAGGCCTACTGGGTGACGTCGGACTGGGCCGACAAGCTGGTCAAGGATGCCGACGGCCTCGACCCGCACACGCGCCACAAGGCCGAGTTTTATGTCAAGCAGTTCACCAGCGCGCTGTCGCCGACCAATTTCCTGCTGACCAATCCCGAGGTCTACAAGGAAACCGTTGCCGAGAGCGGCGAAAATCTGGTGCGCGGCATGCGCATGCTGGCGGAAGACATCGAGGCCGGCAAGGGCGACCTGCGCCTGCGCCAGTCCGACTACAGCAAGTTCACCGTCGGCGAGAACCTGGCGACGACACCCGGCAAGGTGATCGCCCAGAGCGACGTTTGCCAGGTGATCCAGTATGCTCCAACCACGGAGAAGGTGCTGAAGCGACCTTTGCTGATCTGTCCTCCGTGGATCAACAAATTCTACATTCTCGACCTCAACCCGCAGAAATCCTTCATCAGATGGGCCATCGAACAGGGCCACAGCGTGTTCGTGATCTCCTGGGTGAACCCTGACGAACGGCATGCCGACAAGGGCTGGGAAGCCTATGCGCGCGAGGGCATCGGATTCGCGCTCGACACGGTCGGCAAGGCAACCGGCGAAAAACAGGTCAACGCGATCGGCTATTGCGTCGGCGGTACGCTTCTTGCGGCGACGCTCGCATTGTTCGCCCAGGAAGGCGACGACCGGGTCGCATCGGCGACCTTCTTCACCACCCAGGTGGATTTCGTCAATGCCGGCGACCTGATGGTGTTCGCAGACGCCGAGAACATCGATTCGATCGAAGAGAACATGAAGGAACACGGCTATCTCGACGGATCCAAGATGGCCACGGCCTTCAACATGCTGCGGGCGTCGGAACTGATCTGGCCCTATGTGGTCAACAACTATCTGAAGGGCAAGGAGCCGATGCCCTTCGACCTGCTCTACTGGAACTCGGACTCGACCCGCATGCCGGCGGCGAACCACTCCTACTACCTGCGCAATTGTTACCTGGAGAACAATCTGTCGAACGACCGCATGGTGCTCGACGGCAAACGCATATCGCTCACGGACATCACCATCCCGGTCTATAATCTCGCCACGCGCGAGGATCACATCGCGCCGGCAAAGTCCGTGTTCATCGGCTGTGGCTGTTTCGGCGGCAAGGTCACCTATGTGATGTCCGGCTCCGGCCACATCGCCGGCGTCGTCAACCCGCCCGAGAAGAAGAAGTATCAGTACTGGACCGACGGCAAACCGGTAGGCGAGTTCGACGACTGGGTAGCCAAGGCCAAGGAGCATCCCGGATCCTGGTGGCCGCACTGGCAGGCGTGGGTCACGAAGCTCGACAACACGATGGTGGACGCTCGTGAACCGGGCGGCGGCAAGCTCAACGCAATCGAGGACGCTCCGGGCAGCTATGTGCGCGAGCGGGTCTGACAACCTTGCCGAAAGGCCGCGAGCCGCCTATAGGGCCCCATGCAACACCCCTCCCCGCTGATTCCGGCGACGCTGGTTCGCCGCTACAAACGCTTCCTGTTCGACGCCGTCCTGCCCGACGGCGAGGCCATCACCGGTTCCTGTCCGAACACCGGCTCGATGCTGGGGCTGACCGATCCCGGATCGCGCATCTGGATGTCGGAGCACAACAGCAAGACGCGCAAATACCGCTACGCGCTGGAACTGGTCGACGCCGACGGCGTGGCCGTCGGCATCAACACCGGCATGCCCAACAAGATTGTCGAGGAAGCCATTCGCGCCGACCAGATCGCACCGCTCGCCGGTTACGCCGAGCTGAATCGCGAGCGCAAATACGGCAAGAACTCGCGCATCGACATCCTGCTGAGCGATCCGCAGCGACCGGACACCTATGTCGAAGTCAAGAACGTGCATTTTATGCGCCAAAACGGGCTTGCCGAGTTCCCGGACAGTCCGACCAGCCGCGGCGCCAAGCATCTCGATGAGATGGGCGACATGGTCGAAGCCGGCCACCGCGCCGTCATGGTCTATCTCGTGCAGCGCCCGGACTGCCATACGTTGAAAATCTGTCGCGATCTCGACCCCAATTATGCTAAGGCATTCGACAGGGCGATTGAGCGCGGGGTTGAAGCACTGGCCGTCCGTTGCCACATTTCCCCCGAAGAAATCCGCTTTGACACGCTGATACCGGTCGACGAACCGGGTTTATGAGGACACAACGTGGTGAGCTACATCGACGCCGTCGCGGCACCGCAGAAAAACACCGGACAGATCAAGCTGCACGGCGCCGAAGGTTTCGCCGGCATGCACAAGGCCGGACAACTGACCGCCCGATGCCTTGACGAACTGGTCTCGATCGTCAAGCCCGGCGTGTCGACCGAGGCCATCGACCGCTTCGTCTTCGAATTCGGCATGGACCACAATGCGGTGGCCGCGACGCTGAATTACCGCGGCTACACCAAATCCTGCTGCACCTCGATCAACCATGTCGTCTGCCACGGCATTCCCAACGAAAAACCGCTGCGCGAGGGCGATATCGTCAATATCGACGTGACCTATGTGCTCGATGGCTGGCATGGCGATTCCAGCCGCATGTACCCGGTCGGCGAAATCAAGCGCGCCGCGCAAAGGCTGATGGAAGTGACGCATGAGTCGCTCATGCAGGGCATCGCCGCCGTCAAGCCGGGCGCCAGGACCGGCGCCATCGGCGAAGCCATCCAGCGCTATGCCGAATCGCAGCGCTGCTCTGTGGTGCGCGATTTCTGCGGTCACGGGCTCGGGCAGATTTTCCATGATGTGCCCAATATACTGCATTACGGCCGAGCCCATGAGGGCGTCGAACTGCGCGAGGGCATGATCTTCACCATCGAGCCGATGATCAATCTCGGCAAGCCGCACGTTAAGGTGCTGTCCGACGGTTGGACGGCGGTGACCCGCGATCGCTCCCTGACCGCCCAGTATGAGCACTCGGTCGGCGTCACGGCGGACGGCTGCGAGATCTTCACGCTGTCGCCGGGCGGCCTGTTCGCCCCCGGGCTGTCGATATCGGACAGCTGACAAGCCGGCAACTGCCTCGGAAGGAACCCACGCACCCGATCAAATGCGCGACCGAGGCCTCGACAACAGCGAACTGAAACCGGCCGGCAAAGCCCCGGCTAAGGACGTGCACGGCCATCGCGACCGCCTGCGTGAACGCTTCGACCAGGCCGGCGCCGACGCGCTCGCCGACTACGAGCTGCTCGAGTTGCTGCTGTTTCGCCTGATTCCGCGCCGCGACACCAAGCC
This sequence comes from Rhizobiaceae bacterium, assembly GCA_963921345.3. GTDB lineage: Bacteria > Pseudomonadota > Alphaproteobacteria > Rhizobiales > Rhizobiaceae > Hoeflea_A. The sequence continues at coordinate 1,375,080 of CAWUFE020000007.1, forward strand.
GATCGCCAAGGCGCTGCTCAAACGCTTCGGCTCGCTGTCGCGGGTGCTGGGCGCGCCGCCGCATCTGCTGCGCGAGGTTCCCGGAGTAGGTGCCGCTGTCGCCGCCGACCTGCGGGTCATCGCGGCGGTCAACCGTCGCATGCAGAAAGCCGACCTGATCGGCCGCAACGTGCTCGATTCCTGGTCCTCGGTGCTCGCCTATTGCCAGACGGCGATGGCCGAGGAGACCCGCGAACAGTTCCGCATCCTGTTTCTCGACAAGAAAAACGCCCTCGTCGCGGACGAGGTGCAGCAGAGCGGCACCGTCGACCAGACGCCGGTCTATCCGCGCGAGGTGGTGCGCCGCGCACTGGAACTGTCGGCCACCGCCATCATCCTGGTGCACAACCACCCGTCCGGCGACCCAACACCGTCGCGCGCCGACATCGAGATGACCCACAAGGTCATCGAAGCCTGCGCACCGCTATCGATCACCGTGCACGACCATATCATCATCGGCCGCGACGGCCATGCGAGCCTCAAGGGGTTGTCACTGATCTGACGGCCAATAAAAATGGCCGCGCAATGCACGGCCTTTTTGCGGTATGTCGTCCAGCCTATTCGGCTTTTTCGGCTTTCGCGGCCTTTTTGGGCGCTGCCTTCTTCTTGGGTGCGGCCTTCTTTGCCGCACCCTCGTCGGCAGCGTCGGCCTTGGTTTCCTTCGCCGCTGCCTTCTTCTTCGGCGCGGCCTTCTTCTTCGCCGGCTTCTTGACCTCTTCTTCCTCGTCATCGGCCATCAGCTCTTCCTTGCTGACGGTCTTGTCGGTCACGTCGGCCTCGCCGATGATGTGGTCGATCACCTTTTCCTCGAAGATCGGGGCACGCATCTGGGCGACGGCTTCCGGCGTCTGTCGCAGATAGTCCATAATCTGCTGCTCCTGGCCAGGGTGCTGGCGCACCTGGTCGTAGATGGCACGCTGCATTTCTTCGTCGGTGACGGTCACCTCGGCCTTCTCGCCGATCTCAGAAAGGACCAGGCCCAGACGCACGCGGCGCTCGGCCAGCTTGCGGTATTCTTCCTTCGCCTCGTCCTCGGTCGTGTCCTCATCCTCGAACGTTTTGCCGGCCTGCTCCAGATCGCTGACGATCTGGCCCCAGATGTTGCCGAACTCGACTTCGAGCAGGCTTTCCGGCGTTTCGATCTTGTACTCTTCGTCCAGCTGATCCAGGATCTGCCGCTTGATTTTCTGGCGGGTGAACTGGCCGTACTGGCTTTCGATCTGATCGCGAACAACCTGGCGCAGGCGCTCGGCCGATTCGAGTCCGAGCGTCTTGGCCAGTTCGTCGTCGATGGTCAGTTCGCCGGGCGCCGCGACCTCCTTCACCGTCACGTCGAATACGGCTTCCTTGCCGGCCAGATGGGCGGCCTGGTAGTCCTCGGGGAACGTCACCTTGACCTGCGTTTCATCGCCGGCCTTGGTGCCGACCAGCTGATCTTCGAAACCGGGAATGAAGGTGCCGGAGCCGAGAACCAGGTTGGCATCCGTGTCCGTGCCGCCATCAAAGGCCTCGTCGTCGATCTTGCCGAGGTAATCCATGGTCACGCGATCGCCGTTTGCAGCCTTGCCGTCCTTGGTCTCGTAGGATCGGGCGCTTTCGGCCACCCGTTCGACCTGCTCTTCGACTTCCTTTTCGTCGATCTCGACCATCGGCCGGACGAGTTTCAGCTTGCTGATGTCCTTGATCTCGATGTCCGGGATGACCTCGTAGGACATGGAGAACTCGAAATCCTTTTTCGCGGCGAGAATTTCGTTGGCTTCCGCCTCGTCCTCGGTCATCGTGATCTGCGGCCGCGTCGCCGACTTTTCGCCGCGCTCGGTCAGGATTTCGGTCGGCTTCTGGTTGATGAACTCGTTGACCATTTCGGCCATCACAGACTTGCCGTAGATTTTGCGCAGGTGCGCCATCGGCACCTTGCCCGGGCGGAAGCCGTTCAGCCGCACCTTGTCCTTGGCGTCGACCAGCCGTTCATTCATCTGCGATTCCATGTCCTCGGCCGGAATCACCACCTTGATTTCGCGCTTCAGACCTTCAGACAGCGTTTCGGTAACCTGCATTGTCAAACCTTCAATTTTCCGACCCTGCAGCAGCCATTTCAATGACCGCCGCAACCGCCAAATATGCCAGCTGATTGTGGCAACGACCGGTCGCGGTGCCGCGCCAGGGCGTATGCCGGCACTGCGTCCTTGTAATTATTGACTTTTTCCGCTTGCGGACAGCCGAACTCTCCGGCTCGGCCAAGACCGTCGCGGTTGCCGCCAACAGGCGTTGCGCGCGCCATAGCAAATTGCCCGCAAGCCCGCAACGCAAAAGCGCATTCGGCGGTCCGGGACAGGGTGTCCGGCGCGTCCGCTTCCGTCCTCCATCTACAGCTTATTGTCGGAGCGGGCCATAGGCCGCCTCCTTCTCTCGGATGCCCCGAGCGGCTAGATGTGCACGGTCTTGGTTGGCGTTAACCAATGCATCTGAAACACAGTTCCGAGCTCGGCTGTTTCACCCCTGCGAACCGCCCGGCGTGATTGACATTCCAGGGCGGCTTGCCAAGATGGACCAGGACGGGGCATCTCGTCAGCTGTATCGAACGGCAGGATGGACAATGAGTTCTTTGGCCGCAGTATCGGAAGCCTCCTGTCCACCTGTCGATGTTTGTCTTGTCAATATGCCGCTGGCCGGTCTTGAACGCCCGTCGATAGCGCTGGGCCAGATCCAGACGCTGCTGCGGCAGGACGGCATCGACACCGCGACATGCTACGCGAATATGTGGTTCGCCGAGTATTTCGGCTTGAATCTGGTGAAAACGCTGGTGAGCGTGCCGCCGGAGGACGCGCTGGTCGACTGGCTGTTCAGCAGCGTGGCGTTTCCGGATTTTTCGCCGGATCACGACGCCTATCTCGCAATGATGATGCAGAGGGCCCCAACCCTCTTGCCCCGCGGACTGGACCCGCCGGGGTTGCTGGATCTGCGTAGCCGTATACCGGATTTCGTCGATTGGACCGCCTCCAAGATCCTGCGCAGGAACCCGCGAATCGTCGGTTGCTCGTCCACCTTCCAGCAGCACGTGGCCTCCCTGGCCTTGCTTCGCCGCATTCGCGAAATGGCGCCCGACATCGTCACGATGATCGGCGGAGCCAATTGCGAATCGGTCATGGGTCGCACGACCCATGCCAATTTTCCGTGGGTGGATCTTGTCGCATCGGGCGAAGCAGACGGGTTTATCGCGCGTCTGGTCAGGGATGTGCTGGATCAGGGGCCGGACCTTGCAGCGGATGCGGTGCCCTATGGAGTGTTCGCGCCGGTACACCGTCATGAGGGATACCCCGTCACCGAACTGGGTGACGGCACCCCGCGTGCCGTGACCGACGACGCGCGCGGCCTGCCGCTGCCCGACTACGACGACTATTTTGCCGAACTCGGCCAGTCGCTCTACGCCGGGGTCGTCGAACCGGGCCTGCCGATGGAATTTTCCCGCGGCTGCTGGTGGGGAGCGAAGAGCCACTGCACCTTCTGCGGACTGAATGGCGGCTCCATGGCCTACCGCGCCAAACCCGCTGCGGCGGTTGTGGACGAGATGATCGCGATGTCGGCCAGATACGATATCCGCCGGATCGAAGCGGTCGATAACATCATGGACATGAGTTACTTCAAGACCGTCCTGCCTGACCTGGCGGATCGTGACCGACCGTTTCAGCTGTTTTTCGAGACCAAGGCCAATCTGAGGAAGAACCAGGTCAGGATGCTGTCCGAGGCGGGCGTAAACTGGATACAGCCCGGGATCGAAAGCCTCGACAGTCGGATCCTGACTCTGATGGGCAAGGGATGTACCGCCGCGCAAAACGTGCTGCTGCTCAAATGGTGCCGTCAGTACGGGGTCCGGGCGAGCTGGACGATCATTACCGATTTTCCCGGCGAGGAAGACGACTGGTATGCCGAGATGGCCGCTCATGTCCCGGCCCTGTTGCATCTTCAGCCCGGCAGTTTCATCCCTCTTCGCTACGATCGCTATTCGCCGTATTTCAACAATCCGGAACGCTACGGCCTGAAACTCCGGCCGTCTCCCTGCTACCAATATGCCTACCCGCTGACCGGCGAGACGCTATTCGACCAGGTTTATTTTTTCGAAGACGACGATCGGCCCGCCGTACCGGAATCGCGGCCGGGTGTCGCGGCGATGCGCTCAGCCATAAAGATGTGGGTTCTCAAGTGGCGGGACGGCCCGCCACCGGTTCTGACCATGGTCGATACGTCAGACAGTCTGGTTATCGAAGACAGCCGCGATGGGGAGCAAACAACCGTCCTGTCCGGGCTGCAACGCTCCGCGCTCCTGGCCGCCGACGAGGGCCCTTCCGAGCAGCAACTGACCCTGTCCCTGACCCGTGACGGCCATGATGCTTCGCGAATCTCCGAGGTTCTGGATTACCTGGTAGAGCAACGGCTGTTGATACGCCTGGATGGGCGGGCGATTGCGCTGCCGCTGACCAAGCCGCATCAACGCATCCCGCTTCCGTCGGCCTTTCCGGGAGGCAATATCTCGGCTCGCCCCGGCAAGATCGAGAGTTTCTTTGGCTAAAACCGACCCCGCGACATCGAAGCCCGACCGCCTATGCGCCGAATCGCACACGGTTCGGATAGACGACGGTCTGCCGCTGCAGTCCGGAGAACGGCTTGCAGAACTCGAAATCGCCTGTGAGACCTATGGCCGTCTGTCTCCGGCCCGCGACAATGCAATCCTGGTGCTGCACGGATTGACGGCCGATCAGCACGCGGCCGGAGGGTCCGGCTGGTGGGATGTTGCGATCGGTCCGGGAAAAGCGATCGATACCGACAAATACTATGTCGTCTCGCCGAATGTGATCGGCGGTGCCAGGGGCTCCACCGGACCGGGATCGCCCGATCCGGCAAACGGAAAACCCTTTGGCCTTCGCTTTCCCGTGGTTACCGTCGGCGACATGGCTCGCGCCCATCTCGCGCTGCTCGACCGGTTCGGGATCGAGCGCCTTCACATGGCCGTCGGCGGTTGTCTTGGCGGGTTTCAGGTCCTGGAGCTGCTGACCGCCGCGCCCGAACGTGTCGGCAAGGCCGCGATTTTGAGCGCCACGGCGCGCACCAGCGCCCACAACACGGCGCTGTGGGCCGTTCTGCGCGCCGGGTTAAAAAGCGATCCCAACTGGAACGGCGGCGATTACTATGAGGGCCCCGCTCCAAAGGACGGGCTCGGCCTGCTGGCCATGACCGGCGCGCTCTTCTGGATGAGCCGCGATACGCTGCAGCAACGCTTTGGCATACGGACGTCGAAAGACGCGCCGCGCTATACGCTCGAGCCGGATTTCGCCGTCGAGGAATTCTTCGACACCGTCCGCGCAAATGCTCCAAAAGGCCGGCTCGATGCGAACAGCCTGATCTATCTGACACGGGCAATCGACTATTTTGACCTGGCGCGCGACCACGGTTCGCTGGAAGCAGCGCTTGCCGGCGTCCGCTGCCCGGTACTGCTGGTAAGCTATGCACTGGATTGGCGCTATCCGAGCGACGAAATCGCACTGATCGGCGACGCCCTGCCTGCGGACGTCGAATGCGATCACGTCGTTCTGGACAGCACAATGGGCCACGGCGCGTTTCTCTATGAATTCGAAAGCCTGCGGCCGGTGTTGTCGCGATTTGTCGCCCGCTAAGCGGGAACAAGATGGTCCACGGACATGATCGGTTCGCCGACCATCTCTTGCCCCAGATCGACGCTGGACAGGCTGCGCAGGCCCGCCGTCGCAACAGCCGCACGATGCATGCCGATCTCCATGAGATACTGATGTGAAAATCCGTGAGCGGCATCCAGCCCGGTAATCAGGCTGCGTCCGATGTGTCGAGCAGCAGCCGCCGGGTTTACGGTGTGGGCCTCGATGCAGACCATTCCGTGTCGGGCAATAAGCGGCGTCCACGCCTGCAACAGTTCGACCAGCGCGCCAAAGGCCTCGTCCGCGGAAATGCGTGTCCCGTCCGGGCGGCAGAACACCGCCTCCGTCACGGGGGACTGCCAGTCCTTGCGAGGCGTCCGATGCCGGCGATTGTGCAGAACCGATTTGTTGATGTGCAGCGCATTCGTCGCGTCGATCCCGTGTTGCAAGAGACACCTGGCAATTTCATCCGGCGCGCCGACATCGCCGGTGACTGCCAGGGATGGAGCATCGATCTCGGACAACCGAGCCTCCGTCGCCCTGCGTGCCACTTCGTTGTATTCCACTCCCACGAGGGTCAGCGGATGTCGGTCAAGGATCCGGCCGCGACCGGTGTGCAAGCGGATGGCAGCGAAAACCTCGGCGAGCACGGTGCCGTCCCCGGAACCGGTGTCCACCAATGCCGCCGGCTGATCGCTCACAGGTCCGTCGAACAACGGCAGAATCGTCGCCAACACGGGATCACGGCAGGCATTGGAAAAAACCTGACCGCTGAAAGCGATGTCGAGCCCGCGATCCACGCTCCTTTCCTCGGTTCCGGCCTCCCCTGGAGCCTCTGCGACCCCTTCGGTCAAAAGGCGTGATACGGCATGAAATGTCGGGAGATAGGCCAGCGGATAAGCGTATTGCCCAACAAAAGCCGCGGCCTTTTTGCCATCCTGGGTCCACCGCCCATTCCGCAACCAGCCGGTTTGTTCCAGAACCGCATGCATACCCGGCATGAGCATCGCCTCGCCACCGTCCTTCAATGGGGCTGCAAGCGCTCCGATCCGGTCCAGGCGATGCCAAAGGGCCGCACACAGCGGCCCAAGGCGTTGCTGGGTAAAGCGCGTGGGCGTGCCATCGCGAGCCAGAGCAGAGAGCCACCGTGCTTCCGATGAACCTGCTTGACCGCCCAGAACATCCCAGGCCAGCCCTACCCGATCCTGCGCGCCGTGAGACCACTCCGGGTGGCCTGCCACCCAAAGTCCATCCTGCGTCAGCACTAGCCGGTCCCCGTCCCGTCCTGCCAGCCCCTGCGACACCAGCAGCTTGACCGTCAGCGCCGCATAGCCGGATCTGACACCGAAAGAACGGGTCAGATCCTCCGCGCGAAATCCGCCTTGCGACATCCGGTCGAAGGCACCGAGCTGGTGGAGCGCCTCGAAGAGCGTGCCGGTGGCGATGCCGTCGCAATGATGGCAAAGAGTTGCCCAGGCCGTCGCCGCACTCATTGCAGTTGATGCGCGACCAGCCGCGCAAATGGACCGTCCGCCTTGATCAGATCATCGTATTTTCCGTGTTCGACCACACTGCCCTGTTCGATTACCAGGATCTTGTCGGCCGATTTGATCGTCGACAGCCGGTGGGCGATGACCAACCGCGTGCAGTTCATTTTGTCGAGATTGCGCGTGACGGTGTCCTGGGTGATGTTGTCCAGCGCGCTGGTTGCCTCGTCCAGCAGGAGGATTTTCGGCTTGCGGATAATGGCGCGGGCGATCATCAGGCGCTGCTGCTGACCCTTTGACATCATGACCGCGCCATCGCCGATCATGGTGTTGAGACCCATTGGCCAGGATGCCACTTCCTCGGCCAGCCCCGCGGCCTCCAGCGCTGTGGTGACCTCCTCCACCGAATAGGGGCGGCCCGTCGTAACATTCTCGTACACCGAGCCGCTGAGAAGTCTGCCGTCCTGCATGACGACGCCGATGCGCTGCCGCAGACTCCATTGATTGACGAAACGCACGTCGTTGCCGTCGACCATAATGGATCCGCTCTCCGGCTGTTCAAAGCCGAGGAGCAGCCGGAAAATTGTCGATTTACCCGCGCCGGACGGACCGACGATCGCCGTCATTTCGCCCTGCTCGGCGACGAATGACAAGTCAGTCAGAACCAGGCTGGACTTGGCCGAATATCTGAATGAGACGTTGCGAGCTTCGACTCTCCCGCGAATGTCCCCCAATTCGTCGTAACCGGCATTCTCCTCGCGCGGCGCCTTCAGGATCGGCAGCACCCGATTGAAATGCGGCTTGAGCAAGAACAGATACAAGACCCCGCGCGTGGCCAGATAGAGGGATGCAGTAAATTGCCCGAGCGCCACGTTGAAGGCGACGAACCGGGCTGTGGGCATGACCTTGCCCCAATCATCGACCGGGCGCGGCCTGGATTCGAAAAAATCGAAGATGATGTCGAGCTGGAAGCCGATGGTGCCGAGAACGGCCAGAATCACCAGATAGGGAAATGCCGCCCTGATCACCCGCAGCCGATAGTTCAGAATGCTCTGGTGCAGGGAGAGATTGACCATTTTCCGATATCCCTGCAGCCATTTGGCGAACAGCCGCCGGTCTGCCCCCGCCACCCGCAGCTTGGGAATGGAGCCGATGATCTGCAGCACCAGCCCCTGCAGTTGGCCGACCTGATCGAGCACCCTCTGGTTGAAGCTCAGGATGACACGGCCATACAGGATCGCCACTGCGGCGAACAGGAGCGAAACGACCAGGACGACCAGCGCGACGCGCCAGTCGTAATAGATCATCAGGATCATGCTGAAGATGACACCGACGCTGCTGGTCAACAGGAACGAAACGGCCTGCCCCAGGGTCGTCCGCATCGCGTCCACGCTGTCGGCCCGATTGGAAAGATCACCCGCATTGTACTGGCGAAAGAACTGCGCGCGCAGGCTGAGGATATGAACCCAAACCGCTGTCTGTATGCGGTATTCCATCTTGCCTTCCAGCCGCAACGAGGCCAGAGACTGAACGATGCCGGTCATTGCCGCCGCTGCCGCCGTCACCAGGAGCAGCGCGGTGAAAACCCTGATTTGGCCGACATCCGCACTGGGGATGATCGAGCCCATCAGCCAACCGATCGAGATCGGCGGAACGATTGAAAATATCGCGCCCAGGATGAGGCAGAATATGATGTTCCGAACGTCCCGGCCTTCACCGAGCAGACCGAAACGGAACAGGCGCCACGGGCTCTGCGCACCTTCGGGCGACGGAATGAAGAACGCGTAAGCAAGCGGGTCGAGCGTTGCGGCAAGTTTGGCAGTTACGCGCGGCCTGTCCCTGGCGGAGGCAATTTCGTAGCCGCCCGGCACCGGGACGAGCGCCACCGGATCGCGGCTGTCGCGCACATACCCCAGCAACACGCCGTGATCCTGCCGCCACCAATTGTGCTGCAGATTGATCGCGCGGACCTGCAAGTCGTTTCTACGCGCGAAACGCTCGATCAGGTCCATTTCGGACTCATTCGGCTTTGGCTGAACCATGGAGGGAACGTGTGCGAACCCCACGGCGTCCAGAACCTGTCGGACCGCATCGTGGAAGCTGAGTTCGCCGAATTCCAGGGATCGGAAATGTCGGTCGACCATTTCGGCCGTTTCGGAAAGTTCGTCGTCGAGACGCGCATCCAGCCGGAATTGCGAAGCCTCGTTGCGTTTGTGTCGCGTTTGACGAGCGGTGTTGAAACGCTTCGCCGCGTCCTCCATGACCTTACGGTTGGCAGAATCGAGCAGCGGCTCCAAGTCCGTATCCGGGTCTGCGGCAGGCTCGGTACTTTCCGCAGGCATGGCTGCCGACACCGTTCGCAGCCAGGCCTTGACAAGATTCGACGCGTCCGTCTTTTCGTCCTTGGCGGCCCATGCGGCCACGTCATTCCAGGCCGTCTGTACGATCTCGGTCTCTTCGGACGGAATGGCGATGGCATGGATCGCTTCGTTTTCAGCGCTCATGGAAAACGCCAGCCCGCCTGCCTCGACGCGACCTATGAAAATCCGCCCTTCAGGGGAGCTCCACAGAATGTCCAGCGCGCCCGACAAAACCAGCCAGCAGGCCCCCTCTCCCCACAGTTCGAACCGGTCGGATGCATCGACGATACGCCGGGCCTCGGCAAGACCGAGCCCCTTGGCAAGGGCGGAGGCGGGATCGCGCCAGGCGCTTTCCATGATTTTTTTCAGCGCCTCGTCGCCGCCGAGGATTCCGTCGAGGAAATTCATGACGACGCCACCAGTTCGGCATAGACACCCTTGCGGCGCATCAACGCCCGATGCCCTCCCGATTCGACGATCGCTCCGTCCTGCAGGACATGGATGGTCTCGCAGTCGCGGATCGTACTCAATCGATGCGCCACGGTGAGGCTGGTAATGCCCCGTCGAAGGATATTGCCGACGATCTGGGCTTCGGTGTTGGAATCCAGCGCCGACGTCGCCTCGTCCAACACGAGCACAGTCGGCTGTCGGGCCAGAGCGCGAGCGATCTCGAGCCGTTGCTGCTGTCCGCCGCTGAAATTGTCGCCGCCTTCAAGAATGTGCGCGGAGTAACCGCCGACGCGTTCCATGATCGTTGCATGGATACAGGCGTCGCGGGCGCCCTGGACAACCGACGAAAACGGCGCCGTGTGATCCCACAGTGTCAGATTCTCCAGAACGGTGCCTTCGAACAGCCGGCTGTCCTGATCGACCCAGCCGATGGCCGAGATCATGCTCTGCCGGTCGATCTCCGACAGCGGTCTTCCATCGTAAAGAACCTCCCCATCGGTTGGTTGATAGAGGCCGAGAATCAATCTCAGCAAAGTCGATTTTCCGCTGCCGCTATGACCGACCAGCCCGATCCTCTCGCCCGGCTCAATCGCCAGGTTGACGTTTTTGATGACCGGAGGATCGGCCTCGGAGAAAGCGAAGCTGACGTCACGCAGTTCGATGCGACCCGTCAGGATATCGCTGTCGGATGCTGTGTTTTGGGTGCTTGCGGTTGCTTTGGCCTGGGTCGCAAGCAGGGCATCGGGCGGTGTTTCGAACACGTCGTTCAGGCGATTGACGTGCCCGGTGGCCTTTTGCATCCGGCTGTTGAAACCGATGAGTTGATGGACGGGCCCGATGAAGTTGGACAGGATCAATTGAAAGGCAACGATGCCGCCGATCGAAAGGTCGCTGTAGATGATCAGCAACGCGCCGGCTCCCAGCACGACCGCCGTGGTGGCGGCGCTGAGAAAGGTCGGCACGGCCATGAGCAGCGTCGACATACGGTTGAGCCGTTGCGACGCGTTCACAGCGTTGGTCTGATAGCCGGACCAGATGCTGAAAAAATCACCCTCCGAGCCGGTCGCCTTCAGCGTTTCCATCGATTGCAGGCCCGCCATCGCTGCGCCGGTGATTTTGGCACTGGTGTTGAGGAGCGAGGCGTTGAGGTCTCGTATCCGACGCTGCACCAGGGCTATGGCGATCAGATTGATCAGCATCATGAAAATGGCGATCGCGGTCAGTTCGATGCTGAACATCGCCATGACCCCTGCATAGGCGATCACAGAGATTGCGCTGACCACAGCCATCGGCATCGGCCCGGCGAGAAGGCTGGCCACGAAGTTGGCCGACTGCAGCCGCGCAATCAGGTCGCCGCTGTAGCGCTGGGTAAAAAACAGGATCGGCAGGCTCAAAAGATGCCAGACGAAACTGGTCGTGATGGTAACCGAAAACTTGATCTGGAGACGAAGCAGAACGGACTGCTGGAACCAGGTCAGGACCGCGCTCAAGAGCCCCGCCAGTGTCAGGCCCAACAAAAGCGGAAACAGCCAGGTGTCGAATTTCCGGATGAGCACCTCGTCGATGAACACCTTCAGCACCGCGGACATGACGATCGTCGGAACGACCAGCAGGAGGCTGATGGCCCCTACAAGGATAATCGCGCGCCGCGACCCGCGGGACCATCGCAAGAGCGATGGGATGACCGTCGAGCGTTGCCCGCCCCTGGTGAAGTCGGGTCCGGGCGTCAACTCCAGCGCGACGTCGGAGAAACCGGCGGCAAAATCCTCGAACGACACCGTCAGGCGGCCCTTTGCCGGGTCGTTCAGAAAAACGGTGTCTCCGCTGGCACCTTCGACGACCAGAAAGTGATTTTGGTTCCAGAAGGCAATGAATGGCGGCGCGAGATCGAGCGCCTGCTCGGCGCTGACCTTCAGTGCCTTGGCCTGCAATCCGTATTTTTCGGCGGCGTGCACGATCTGCGATGCGCGCACGCCGTCTCGCGACACGCCGCAGACCCGTCGCAACTGCGGCAGGGACGCAAAGCGCCCGTGGTATCCGAGGATGATCCCCAGTGCCGCGGCGCCGCATTCCAACGCCTCCATCTGCAGAACCGTCGGCGTCGTGACCCGTCTGGGGTGGCGTGAGGAACGGGCACTGGTCATGACCGGATCGGCATCCTCACTGGGCATCAAACCAGGTTTGCAGCACAGGCAACAACAGAGTGATCGGCCGGCGCTGTTCCGTCAGGACACGGACATCGACGGTGGTGCCGGCGCTGAGTTCGACCGGCGGCCCTTCCGACGACGTCCACCGCAATCCGCTGTCGGTTGCGGAGTCTTTGTCCAGACGAAGCGTGATTCCGATGGGAGCGCCCTGGACCATCAGCTGGTCGGCCAGCGATGCGTTGCCGAGCCGGTTCTCCAGAACGGCCTTGGTCACCGGCAGCCTGCTGACGCGGGTGACCGTTCCGCGGATCGACCCGTATATGTTGCGCTCGACGGAGGTCGGAGAGATTTCCGCCTCCATGCCGACCTCCACCTGCTTGCCCTTGCCGATCGGCATGTAGCCCTGCGCATCGAGAGTCCGATCCCCCGACTGGATCGCTCCCAGTTCGACGCCCTCGTCGACCACCCTGCCTACTTCCGTTGCCAGTTCCGTCACGATCCCGGAACTTGGAGCCAGAATGGCGCCGCCGAACTGGAGTTGCGCGTCGAGATCGTTCAACTGACCCTGGGTCTTGGCGACCTCGATCTTCAATTCGGAAACATATCTGGCGACCGAATCCTCGAACTCGATTTGCTGCAGCTTCAGATTCGCGATCTGGCTCACCCGGTTGCCGATATCCTGTTGTACGTCAATCAGCCGCTCGAACGACTGCTGCAAGACCGGTTGCGCAATCAGCCCCTTTTTGAACAGGTCCTGGTTGCTCTTGTAGATCTCGGTAAGCTGGTTTTCGTTGTTGTGCTGATCGGCGATGTAGGAATTCAGAAACTTGATCTGCTGATCCAGGTTTTCCTCTCGGATCTTGATGTCCCGATCCGAGGTTTTCTCGTAGCTGTCGAGTTCGGCCTGCTGTTGTGTTAGCGTCTTCGTGACGCCATCGTGCTGTGCCGAAATTGACGTCAGATCGACTTTGAACATCGTATCGCCGGCCTTCACCGTATCGCCGACTTGCACGAGAATTTCCTTGATCTCGCCGGTTGCGGTGGCTTCCACCACGCTGATGTCGCCGCCGGTCAACTCCAGCACACCGGGCCCGTGCACATAGACCAGCAATCGTCCCACCATGCTCCAGATCACGATCGAACCGATGCACAGCGACAGAACGGCGAGCAGAATCCAGCTGGAAGCCGATGTCAGACGAATCGCATTGTTGAGCTGATCGGGGTTCTGCAGTGGTTGCGTGGGTGCGGCGTCTTTTTTGGGCATGTCGGGTACACACCTTCTGAGGACAATTGGTTGGCGCGATACGATCCGTTCAGGTCAGCATTGCCGCTCCCGCCTGGATAGGAATATGCGCCGCAGCGTGGGAGAGCGCTGCCGCCTCGAAACCATAACGAATATATATCACCCCGGCGATGATGCCGACAATGCCGTTGAGCACGAGGGCCCGGACAACGATCATGGTGTTCAAATCCGTCATGGTCGCGGTGATCGGCAGATGAGCAATTCCGAAAACCAGTGCGGCAATCACGATGATTGCGAGCACGACGCCTCGGCTTGCCGCCTTTTCCGGCCCGAAGATCCGGGACACCGCCCAGAGCAGCACCGACACCAGAAACAGGCGCATCAGCACTTCTTCGTTGATTCCTCCGTAAAGCACTCCGCCGGCCAGGCCTTGCCAAAAAGAGCCCGTCAGCAAGGCGCCGGTTACGCTGCCGCGCAATGCGACCGGATGCGGCTGGAAGACAAAAACGTCGATGAGGACGAGAGCCAGACCGCCCAGAATCCCGAAAATCGCGGCCAGAAGCAGACCCGTGCGCGACAGAACGGCCTTCGGCCCGCCGGCCCATTGGGTGACCAGGGGGGCTCCGACGAGCTTCATGTTGCGCGCCGCCCACAAGCCGAGAAACGCCGCCGGGCCGAACAGCAGGATCGATTGCACGACGGCAGACCCGTAAAGTTCCCAGCCCGGCAAGGCCGCAGCGTCGATGCGTGTCCGTGCCGCGATGATGGCCGGCATGATGGACAGCGAGCCCAGGATGCAGACAACGGTCAGAATGATGGTCGCGCGAATCTGAACAATCACTGGAACATCCTATCCATGGTCAGGACCGGGATTTCGGGCTGTCATGCCCCTACTCTCCCCCCTCGGTTGCGTTTCGATCAAGCGGTTTGAGCACCGTGCACGCATAGCCCAGCGCGTCGAGCCGCGGGCCCATGCGCCGGAGGACGAAGCGCGCCATTCTGGGCTGGTTCACGTCCACGGCGAACATGAAGCGTCGCGCCGTGCTGCGTTCCTTCTGGCGCCTGGCGCAGGCCTGCCACAACGGCAGGATCGTGCAGCTTCTCTGGATCTCCGGGTCGACGAACGTGCATGTCCAGCGAATCATGTCCGGCCCAGTCTGATGGGTAATCGCCCACCCCCTGACCCGGTCTTCTTCCCGGGAATCCAGCAGCGCGACGCTTGTCGACCGCAGAAATCCCTTTTCGAACAGAAAGGGGTTCACGTCGGCCGGCACCCATTGGCCCAGACCTGCCTCGATCTCCGACCGAGCCTCCCTGGAAACACTGTGCCAGGGCACGATGCGATATCTCGGGTGCGGTCGCGCCTTGACGAACCAGGGTGTGTCGAAGGCAACCGTCATGTTCGATTGGCAGATCAGCCCGGTCACCTTCGGCGGCCCCCATCCCGCCTTGCGCAAGAAATGCAACGATCCCTGGTTCGCCGGATCGACGGTCAGGAAATGCGCGCCAATGCGGAAACCTTCCCTGGCAAAGGCCGTCTCCAACCGTGAAAGCAAACGCCGTCCCAGGCCGCGTCGCCGGTAAAGCGGCGGTACGTAGATGGACGCGAGTTCGAAATCCGCGTTCGGGCCCGGCACCCCGATTGCCAATCCACACGGGAAGTCCCCGTCGCGGGCGATCGCCAGTTTGGCTTGCGGCTGACGGGCGACCGCCGGGCACAGCTCCGGATTGATTAGATAGGCGACCGATTCGAGCGCCGTGACGGGCGCCAGCGAGATATCGAGGCCCGTCTGCCCGTCGGCGATTGCCAGGCTCGACTTCGACATGCCTACACTCCCGGGCGTCCGGCAGCGAGCGGGCCGGATTTTCCGTTGCGGACGAATTCCAGGCCGGTCCGGCTTCGAGCCATCCCGGGCACTTTGCGCATCACGCCGTCGCGGATTGCAGATCGGTCGCGACTTGAGGGTCATACTCATCCAGAACGCCGGCGCTGTACATCGTATCCATCAGCTCCGCCGCGGCCATGGGGCTCGCGCCGCCGGCGATGATCTCGGACACCAACTCGGCGACCGTCAGCTTCCCGGTCGCCAGGAGCGATCCCGCCCGGCGCCCGCAGGCGGCGTTTTCAATGGAGTGCTCGCAACTGCGGGATGTCAGTTTGAAGCCGTGTTCCTGGGGTTCGTACTGCAGGTCGGCGCGGAACCGTGCCGGCCAGTGAGCCGGCATGTCCGGCATCATGTGGGATTCGATCAAGTCGTCGATCGCCTCGCCGAAAGACCGGGCACACGCGAACGACCGTTCGCCGAAAACCCGATATCCGAGCGGGTATTTGTCGCTGCCCGGTACCGGCGCGACCAGTTGCACGGTCTGCCGCATCATCGAAACAAGGAAGCCGGACACGCAGGCGATGGTCGTGTGATCCATCTCCAGTTCCGATATGCGGTCGGATTTGCCGGCCTCGCGCAATTTGAGACGCCGCTGGCGCGCTCGTCCTGCATTTGCCTTCGAGGTCAGCGCCTGGCGGCTCTGCATGACGAGTTCCACGCCCATCAGTTCTTCGGCGCTGAAGGCCGCGTGGATCTTGTCCAGGTGCTTGACGCTCAGGACGGAGAACCGGTTGGTGACGGTGCGGTATTTTTTTCCCAGCGCGAGGACGCGCCGGGTCAGGGCCTCGTCTTTCAGCGGCGCGGCCGTCGTCGTTTGCGGCAGCGCACCGGTGATGTGATAGAAATCCTCGATGAATCTGTCGTATTCGGGATTGTCGCAGGGATCCGTGGCCCAATAGCAGAACCCGGTCTGCATAGCCATTCCGAACCGGTCGTGAACCTGGGCCACGACACCCTGCCACAGGTCGCCCTTTTCGGCGTAGGAGACATGTCCGCGAAAGCGGTCCGCCGACAGGCCGCAAAACCAGCAGCCGACCGTGCAGCCGTCGCTCAGTTCGAACGCCACGATAGGATGGACGACGGAGTGCGCCGACACGCCCAGTTCGCTGTAGGAGCGGTTGATCTGGCGCTGGCGCCAGCGATCGAATTTGGGATGGGTCTTCCGCGTGCTGCCTTCTTCGCGAATCATATCGCGGTGCCGGATCATCTCGCCCAGATAATCGTCCCAAGCGGCGGCTTTGGGCCAGTTGTGGCGCTCATTCGTGTGTCGTTTTGGAAGATGGTCGTTGCGCCACAGGATCGGGATTTCAGCGGGATCGACCTCGACGCCGAACTCGGCGGCAGCCGTCTTGGGATCGTCGAGATTTTGCCCCAGGGCCGCACGGAATTTGGGATCTGCGCACAGCCGTTCCATGAACCGCTTGGTGTGGGCAAGTTCGCGCAGTTCGTCTTCACTCCGCCGGCTGAACATGCCGCGATAGTGGCGGGTCGCATCGGAAATCTGCATCAGGTGCCTCCTCGAACCGGATACGCCCGCGGGCCGCGACCGTCCGGTCGCGGGCTCGGCGTGTTACCGCAGTCCGGAAAGTTGCGTCAGGTCAGGACCACCGCCGCCGCGGCAACGGCGACAACTTCGGCCGCCGCTGCGACGTCCGCGGCGCCTTCGGTCACCTGAACTGCCGAGGTCGCCACGCCGGCGGTCTGCACCACCGTGCTCGACGTACTGGAACCGCCGCCCTTGCCGCCGGCCACCGCCTCCAGCTGCTCATCGGTCAGTTCCTGCGGTGCGCGCGACTGAATGTATTCCTTGGCCTCTTCGATCGTGAAGTTGTATCCGTGGGACTTCGCGAATTCGACAATCGATGCAAGACCGGTGGCCTTGGCCTTTATGGCATCCCGAAGGTCTTCGTTGTCAGCAAGATCTTTGGCTAGTCGTTCTGCATCTGCAAGTGGCATCGGTAAAATACCTTCTTTTAGAACCGGAACAGGGCGTTGAGCGGCAAGCATAGTCCACCCGACAGGGTGATTATGCAGACAATGCAACTCATGCGTCAAACCAAATCAATATTAAGAGACGTGGTAAACAAACGGTACTGATAGGAGCCATTGCCGAGACGTCAAGAAGTGACAGCCCGGTCGCAGCCGTTCAGCGATCAACTGAGAGAACTTTATCAAAAACCAGACTTTGGTGGGGCATCACTCATCACGGTTACATTGCTGAAAAGGAAAGTAACGTCAGGTCGAGATGGATCCGGCACGACAACGACCTCGACCGGAGCTTCAAGAATGATGGTAGTCAATCGGTGATTGGCGCGGTAGAGGAACTTGCGCTACTTCATCACCAGTATTGATTTCAATTGGTTACGCGTTGAAGTCTCCTAGTCAGGTCGACTTAGTATCACAAAATTAATCGCAGTCAGTATCACAAAATCGGAGTTTACCGCCCCCTGTCTCACTCCAAGTTTAGACCGAAAATCGTCATTTATGACGGCTCGAACGCGGCCGCTTCCTGGTGCCGGCGAACGGAAATTACGAATGGAGAACCGAGGACGGCGCTAGGCAGCCCTACCTGATTCACTTGCCCAGCGATGTGCTCTGTGTTCGAGCCCTTCGACCTCACCGGCATCATGTCTTGCAACAAGACTCTCGACATGTGGTCTTTCATCATCGTGACGTTGGCGCTGACCGCGAACATCGCCGAGATCCACAATCGGATGCCGGTGATCCTTCGAGATGACACCATGTCAGCCTGGATGGATCTGCAAACCGGCTCAGGCGATGCACTTGATTTGCTGTTGGCCAACCGCGGCTCGGATCTGGTTTCTCACCCGGTGACAAAGAATGTGGGCAACGTCAATAATATGGAGTCTAGGCTGAAATCGCGGTTTGGTTAGCCCGAGTGTGGAGAGCACTGAAACGAATTGATATGCTTTTCACTAAGCAACTCCACCGGAGAAGTTGAATGGCTACCGAGAAATCAACGGATTCAACCGGCTCGGCGTTCGAAAAGGTAACGACTCAAGATTCGACAGGAACTTGCTTTGTTCTTATGCCCTTTGGAGGCTATTTCGACCTGCGCTTTAAAAACGTATACAAACCCGCGATTGGAGCAGCGAACCTCAGTTGCATCAGGGCTGACAGTTTGTTTGGGCCTTCCCCAATAATGAGTGACATATGGAAGAACATTCAAAGTTCGGGTCCGCTGCTTGCGGATATGACGGGGCAAAATGCAAATGTCTTCTATGAGCTTGGGCTTGCTCATGCGATCGGAAAGCCGGTCGTTTTAGTGTCCGAAACCATGGACGACGTACCGTTCGATCTGCGACCATACCGGGTGATCACTTTCGACAAGAATGAACCCTCATGGGGCGCTCAGCTTCAAAAAGCAATAACAGCCAGCCTAGAAGAAACAATGAGGGAACCAATCGGGCAGTGCCGGAAATGTTTCGAAAAATCGTTCCCAGTCAGGCGCCGGAGCAGGACAAACTCAGCGCGAGAATTGATCATATCGAAGGGCAATTCAAACAACTGATAACCATAGTATCCTCACAACTGAAACTCGCGCGCGATCAAAAATTGGCGTTTGAGTATGTCTCACCTTCCACTCTTCGGGATTTGCGTCATGTGAAAGAGGCCTTGATTGAAACCGTTGCAGGCAAAAAAGATGCAGATGAGGAGAACTCGGGCGGGGCTTCGTGAGGTTGATAGCGGCAATGCACTCGATACTCGTGCTGAGCTGGGTGCTGAATGGCAGACAATAGTCGATGACAGGTCGTTACCTGTTAGCGGTTAGACCCAAAAAGTTAGTGGATCTTTGAACCGATTCGTGTGGTTTAAGGAGGCGGCATCAGGGATGCCGGGCTGTAGAAGAACACGATTACGAAACTGCCAAAGCCCCGCCCGCTCTGACCCAGTTAGATATAGTCACTTCCAAGAAACCAGGTGTCATGGAGACAAAACCAGCAGAGGCGATAGCTAGCACCGTTCTAAACACCTGCTACTGAAAATCAGTTGGCGTAGGAAACCAAATTGCTAGCGCCATTATCGACGCCACGAAAATCACTCCGAAAACGACGGCGATCAATCTCTCTGTTCGCTTTGACACGGTCAGTTCCTGTACTAGAAGCCTGAAAAACGGCGACCTCGATTTGGTCACCGTCGCACGCTTTTCCTCAACCCACTTTTTGATTTCGCTAGTTTTTTTGAATAGCTGTCAAGCGACACCTACACTTACGAGTTAAGACGACACCCAGTGTTACGAGGACAGCGCGATTTGGGGGGCGTACGCCCCCCAAATCGCGGCGCCAAAATTTGCCCGTTCAGGCGCTCTCTTTTGTCAGAAGTTCTTCGAGGTCGCGCAGCCGATATGAGCGGCCTTTGATGTTGAGCACATGAGATCGGTGAAGGAGCCGATCGAGGATCGCGGCAGCAAGGACTTCATCGCCGGCGAGCAACTCGGTCCAGTCGCGAATGCTCTTGTTGGTGGTGATGATCATCGCACCCCGAGCGTAGCGATAGCTGACCAGCCGGAAGAAGAGGCCGGCCTCTTCCCGGTTCATCGGATCAAAACCCATTTCATCGATCAGCAGCAGCGAACTGGACATGTATTTCCGGCCCTTTAGCCTTGTAGGCGGCAGAAGCGCGTCCGCCTTGATGGCCGTCAGCAGTTCATCAAAGCGATAGTACTGGACTGAGAAGCCGAGTTGGATCGCCCGGATGCCCAGTCCCACGAGCAAGTGCGACTTCCCGACCCCGGGCGGCCCCTGAAGCAGGACAACCTCGGCATTCCGGATCCAGGCCCCGGTCGCCAAGGTGTCGATGCGGGAACGCTCGATTGCCGGCTGGAAGGCAAAATCAAAGTTTTCCAACGTCTGCCCGGTCGGGATTTTCGACGTCTTCATCATCGTCTTGATGCGCCGTTCTTCGCGGCCGGCACGCTCAATATCGAGAATCCGTTCAAGTAACTGGTGAGCGGACATCTCGGTGCTGACGGCCTCCGACAGCAAAGTGTCCAGCGCCTCGGATGCGTAGCCAAGGCCGAGTGCGTCCAGCTTCTCGCGGGTTACGTCAATATCCAGTTTTATGCTCCGAGACGTCATCGGGCCACCTCCGCCAGACGGGCGTAGATGTCGATCGAGCGCTGCTGAACATTGCTGGCCGCCAGCGCCTGAAGGCCTCGCCCCATCTTGCCAAGCGGCATCGGCGCGCGGACACGATCGGTGTCATCACCATCGAAGTGTGCATCGTCACACACGATCAGCCGCTCGGTGCGGCGCGGATGCATGGCGATCACTTCGGCATTCTTGAGGATCTGCACGTGCCCGGCCAGACCGCGCACCTCCACGTCCTGGCCGACGAAACGGAACGGCACGCTGTATTGTCGGCCTTCGAAGCTGACGAGGCAGTCAATTCCGACGGGCCTGCGCACGACGATGTCGAACGGTTCCGGCAGCGTCTCGGGCAATGGCGTCAGAAGACGACGCTCCTGTTCCCACGCTTCGGCGACACTGGTGCCGGTCGCCGGGCACCGCAGGCGGCCGGCACGCTCTTCAAGCCGCGCATCGGTCACGGCCTGCAGCTGTTCCAGGCTGTCAAAGGCCTCCTTGCGAGGATCAACCGTCTCACGAAGGTCGCGCACATGTCTCTCGACTTTACCCTTTCCCTCCGGATGCCGAGGTTGGCAGGCGTCGACATGGAAGTTCAGTTGCGCTGCAAAGCGCCGATACGTCTCGTTGATGACGCCCCAGGCGCCGGCCCCCTTGGAGATCGCCGTCTTCACGTTGTCGATGCGCAGAACCGCGACTGAACCGCCCAAGCGACGCAAACACGCCGTATTGCAAGACTGCCAGGACAACATGTCCTTCGAACGAGACCAGACAACCGCCCGTTTGCGGCTCCAAGAAAGCGTCACGATCAAGGCAGAAAGATCGACAACCTCGTCGCCAAGAACCACGCCGGGAAACTCCGCCCAGTCCACCTGGGCCTGTGCGCCGGCCGGCGTCTCAACACGACGTCTCGCCCGGACCTTCGGGGCCGGATACGTCGCCTTCCAATATCTCTGAACCGATCGCAGGCTCCCGCCATAACCATGCTCGCGCTGCAGCCACCGATGAAGATCCACCAGGTTTACACGGCCGTCCTCTTGCTGAGAGCGCCAATGCGAGATCGCTTCCGCATAATCGGCGGCCTTGAATGTCTGCTTGGACCTACCATCCAATACGCCCGCCGATCGGCGCTTGTGATGATATCGAACCGTGCCCTCCGTAACCCCGAGAAGCCGCGCCACTGCGCTCTGGGAATGCCCCTGTTTCAACAATACAGCCATGGCTGTCCGTTCCTCTTTTGCGAGAAAGCTCATCGTCTTTTTCCGCCAATTGTTGACGGAAAATCGATGAGCTAAGGCTGTTGCCACCTCGTAAAGGTAGCTGTCGCCTTACGGTCAAAATGAACTGTCGCCCTACAATAGCCTGGAAGCTTCTGTCAAAGCACGCATAAGAGCAGTCAGGAGCCCACAACCCCTCGCACCCGGAAGCTACTCGCGGCCCAATACGGAGAGGCTGGAGAGTTGGGTCGGGCATCACTCATCTTTGTCATCTTGCCGAATAGGAAAGTGACGTCAGGTCGAGATGGATGCGGCAACGGCAACGACTTCGACCGGAGCTTCAGCAATGATGGCAATCTACCGGGATTGGTGCGGGTGGAGGGACTTGAACCCCCACGCCTTGCGGCGCCAGATCCTAAATCTGGTGCGTCTGCCAATTCCGCCACACCCGCATGCACCGTTTGGAGAGGTCGGTGCGAACCGTATCAAGGGCGCGTGTCTACATCACGCGGGCAAGGCAGGTCAACGGGGAATGCCTTGACAGTCTCAGGATACGCCCCTCGTCACGGTCCTGCCGCCTAGTATCGAAGCGATTTTCGAGCCATGCATTCTCGTCATATCTCCCATGCGTATATTGCGCTGCACAATCCGGGTGGCCGATCCTATATTGAGATCATGTTGATGACGGGGCCGGAACAGCCGGCAGTTAAATCGGTTCGATTGACACCCGTCAGCAAAAAGTTTCGCGGGAACATTCTCCTCCTCCCAATGTGACCGCGATTTGGCTGACACGTCTCCTCCTCCCATGTGTCAGCCGCGTAAAGTGACGCCCGCTGGACCTCCTCCCCCAGCGGGCGTTATCTTTTTGGGCCGACCGATCGTCCGCGCAGCCTTGTTCGAACGTCGAACCCCGGCCCTCCCTCACCGCTCAGCTTTGCAAAAACGCATGGCAAATTTGCAAATATTGCACTGCACAATGCACGACGTAACTCCTATATGTCGTTCAGCAAGCAATTGCGGAGCAACCACACACCCTTGTGAAGGATCACGAACATGCCCACTCTGAAACAGTCTTTCCAGAACTGGCGCAACTACCGCAAAACCTGCAACGAGCTGTACCGCATGTCGGACCGCGAACTGAACGATATCGGCATCGCTCGCGGCGACATTCCGTTCGTTGCACGACGCGCCAACTGAGTTTTCGAATTGACCGGACCGTACCTCCTCCCACGGTCCGGGAAATAGGCCGGTTGTTTCTCCTCCTCCCAAGCAACCGGCCACATTGACAACGCCCGCTGGACCTCCTCCCCCAGCGGGCGTTTTTTTTGTGCGATTTTGGACAGTTGCCGAGCCCGGTGCGATGAGCAATCCGGCGCCCGTCGGGGCATGCAGAATTTGCATATCAGCCCTGAAAAAATCGCACTGATATTGCCGGAAATTTTCCTTACATAGCGCCTATCTGGTGACCTGCAAATTCACCGGAGAAAGGAGTAAAAAATGAACATTATCAAAGACTACCGCAACTGGCGCACCTACCGTCGCACGGTACAGGAACTGCGCAACCTGCCCGACAGCACGTTGAGGGACATCGGTGTCGACCGCAGTTCCATCCATCAGTATGCCCGTCGGGTCGCCGGGTACTAAGACAATGGACCCGTCGCCAAAGGCGGCGTCGGATCTGGACCGCAAGGCTTGAGGCCGAAACGAAGCGGACAGATTCGGCGCCGTCTTGATTCCGGGGCCCGCCATCGTGGCGGATCAGACCCCAATTCACCGCAGGATCCAATTCCCATTGGCGGTGAAACGCACTAAAACTCTCCCATGAAAAAATCTGACAATCCGATCCACGTCGTCGGCGGCGGCCTGGCCGGTTCGGAAGCCGCCTGGCAGGCAGCCAATTTGGGCGTGCCCGTACACCTGCACGAAATGCGCCCGGTGCGTGGCACCGATGCCCACAAGACCGGCGGGCTGGCCGAGCTGGTCTGCTCGAACTCGTTCCGCTCCGACGACTGGCAGAGCAATGCGGTGGGCGTGCTGCACCAGGAGATGCGCCTCGCAGGCTCGCTGATCATGGCGGCGGCGGACCGCAACCAGGTACCGGCGGGCAGCGCGCTTGCGGTCGACCGCGACGGATTTTCCGATGCGGTGACCGAAGAACTCGAACGGCATCCGCTGATCACCATTCATCGCGAGGAAATCACCGGGCTGCCGCCCGCCGAGTGGGATCAGGCGATCATCGCCACCGGGCCCCTCACCGCGCCCAACCTGGCGGAAGCCATCAGTCAGGCGACCGGCGCCGAGTCGCTGGCCTTTTTCGACGCCATCGCGCCGATCCTCTATTTCGACAGCGTCGACATGGATGTCTGCTGGTTCCAGTCGCGCTACGACAAGGTCGGTCCCGGCGGCACCGGCAAGGACTACATCAACTGCCCGATGGACGAAGCGCAGTACAACGCCTTCATCGATGCGCTGCTCGACGGCGAAAAGACCGAATTCAAGCAATGGGAAGGCACGCCCTATTTCGACGGTTGCCTGCCGATCGAAATCATGGCCGGCCGCGGTCGCGAGACGCTGCGCCACGGTCCGATGAAACCGATGGGCCTGACCAACGCGCACAATCGGGACGTCAAACCCTACGCCGTGGTGCAGCTGCGCCAGGACAATGCGCTCGGCACGCTCTACAACATGGTCGGCTTCCAGACCAAACTGAAATACGGCGCCCAGAAGGACGTCTTCCGGATGATCCCCGGGCTGGAAAATGCCGAATTCGCCCGCCTCGGCGGTCTGCACCGCAACACCTACATCAACTCGCCGCAGTTGCTCGATCCGACGGCCCAGCTGAAGACCCGGCCGGGTCTGCGTTTCGCCGGACAGATCACCGGCTGCGAGGGCTATGTGGAATCGGCGGCGATCGGACTGCTGGCCGGTCGCTTCGCGGCCGCGGAACGGCTGGGACAAGCCCCCTCTCTGCCGCCCGAAACGACGGCCTTCGGCGCCCTGCTCGGCCACATCACCGGCGGGCATCTGAGCTCTGACGACGAACCGGGCAAACGCTCCTTCCAGCCGATGAACGTCAATTTCGGCTTGTTTCCGCCGGTCGAGATCGTCCGGCCGGAAGGCGTCAAGCGCTTCCGCGGCAAGGACAAGGCCATCGCCAAGAAAAAGGCGGTTGCGGCCCGGGCGCTTGCCGACTGCCGCGCCTGGCTGGGGCTGGCCGAATCCGTCGACGCCGCACAATAGGAGACCGCCGTGCTGGACATCACCTCAAGTTTCTTCCTTGTTGAACGGCACGGTCCGGTCGCGCGGATTTCGATGAACCGGCCGGACAAGGCCAATGGCATGACGCCGGATTTCTGGACCGAACTGCCGCGGCTGCTGGAGCTGCTGGAAAGCGACGAGACGGTGCGCTGCGCCATTTTGACCGGCGAAGGCAAACATTTCACCGGCGGCATGGATCTCGCCGCGTTCGGCGCCATCGCCGCGCTGTTCGAGCAGGAGGCGGCCCGCGCGGCCTACGCGCTGCGCGACAAGATCCTCAAACTGCAGGACGCCTTCACGGCCATCGAGCGCGCCCGCTTTCCGGTAATTGCCGCCATTCACGGCGCCTGCATCGGCGGCGGCATCGACATGATCACCGCCTGCGACCTGCGCATCGCCAGCGCGGACGCTTTCTTCTCGATCGAGGAAATCAATATCGGCATGACGGCGGATGTCGGCACGTTGCAGCGGCTGCCGAAACTGATCGCCCCGTCCATTGCCGCCGACCTCGCCTATACCGGCCGCCGTTTTTCGGCCGAAGAGGCGCTGCAGATGGGCCTGCTCAGCCGCCTGTCGCAGTCGCGCGATACGCTCCTGGAGGACGCGCTGGCCATCGCCGAGGACATCGCCGCCAAGTCGCCCCTTGCGATTGCCGGTATCAAGCGCAACCTCGCCTACAGCCGCGACCACGGCGTCGCCGACGGCCTCGACTACATCGCCACCTGGAACGCCGGCATGCTGCGCGGCGAAGACCTGACCCGTGCCGCCACGGCTGCCATGGCAAAGAAACAGGCCGTCTTCGACGATCTGCTGTCCGACAAGGCGCTTGTCATCTAGAGCGTGTCGAGGTTTTGTAGATTCGGGATTTCCTTCTGGGCGCGAATATGATTCAGAATTTTGTTGGGGCGACATTTTTTGTTTCGATTCGGGAAGATTTGTAATGCCCAAGCCTCATCCTATTGAGTTACGGGAACGTGTTGTGGCCCATGTTGAAGAAGGCCATACGCATCGTGCAACGGCCGGCCATTTCAAGGTCTCCATCAAGTTCGTGAATGACATGGTCAAGCTGAAACGAGAGACCGGTTCGCTTGCTCCCAGACACAATCCGGGCAATACCGGCCACGGCAAACTTGCCCCCTACAAGGACTGGATCCGGAAGCGCGTAGAGCAAAAACGGGACATTACGCTACGACAGCTCTGCCTGGAACTGAAGGAGGAATTTGACCTGAAGGTCAATCGTTCGCCGGTCGGCCAGATGCTGCACAGTCTCGGTCTGTCACACAAAAAAAGACACTTTATGCCAAGGAACAGCACCGCAGCGACGTGAAACGGAACCGCCGCCTCTGGCAGACAGGGCGCCTTCCTTATCTGAACCGGGCCATTGAAAGACTTGTGTTCATCGATGAGACATCCACAAACACCAAAATGACCAAGCAGACCGGCTGGGCACCGATGGGAGAGCGTCTCATTGACTTCGTTCCTCATGGTAATTGGAAGACCCAGACCCTCATCGCCGGCTTGCGGTGCCATGGTCTGGTTGCCCCTTGGGTCATTGATCGCGCCATGAACAAAGAACTGTTCGAGCTGTATGTTGAGACCCAATTGGTCCCGGAACTCAACAGGGGCGATGTCGTGCTGCTCGACAACCTATCCTCTCACAAGAGCGAAAAGGCCAAACAGATGCTGAAGGAGGTCGGCGCCTGGTTCCTGTTCCTGCCGAAATACTCCCCTGACCTCAATCCCATTGAAATGGCCTTTTCAAAGCTCAAGGCCCATCTGAGAAAAGCCGGTGCCAGAACCTTTGACGACGTCTGGAAGGCGATCGGGCAGATCTGCCACCTGTTCTCGCCGCAGGAATGCAGAAACTATTTCAAGGCAGTCGGCTGTGAATTCACGTAAAACGAACACGCTATAGTCCGTTTCCCGAATCACATCGGGCCTTGCTTTCCGGAACCCGTCCGCGCCATTCTGCCGGACGGAGGAAAAACCGATGTTGGAGCTGTCAACCGGAGCCGGCGCATTGCACGCGAGCCCGGCCTTCGAGGTCAAGGCAACGCCGGATGCCGGCATCGCTCGGGAGTGGCTGAACGCCCAGTACGCCC
This sequence comes from Rhizobiaceae bacterium, assembly GCA_963921345.3. Taxonomy (GTDB): domain Bacteria; phylum Pseudomonadota; class Alphaproteobacteria; order Rhizobiales; family Rhizobiaceae; genus Hoeflea_A. The sequence goes on from CAWUFE020000007.1 coordinate 1,402,040, forward strand.
CGCATGAGTTGCGCTACGCCACCGGCGTCACCGATTTCGATTTCCTTCACGTGTCGGCGCGCATCAGGGAGGGTACGGCGAACCTGCTGCGCTACGGCAGCAAGGTCGACATCACCCCCGAGCCTTTTGCGGATTTCTACATGCTGGAAATGCCGCTCACCGGCGGCGCGGACCTGACGCTGAATGCCGGCAAGACGTGCTCGTCTTCGCAAGGCTGTGCGCTGTTCCTGCCGCCCCATGCGCCGCTCGAATCGCGCTGGCGTTCGGGAACCCTGCAGTTCATGCTGAAGCTGAACGCCACCCACGTGCAGCGGCGCTGGCGCGAGCTGGTACAGGACCCGCTGTCGCGGCTGCCGGGCCTGCGGCCGGTGATTTCTTTCGATTGCGCCGAAGGTTGGCGCGTGCAGCAGTCGATGATGCTGCTGTGTACCGAATTCGAAAGGAGCATGCGCAACCGGCAACCGGCGCTGGCGACCTCTCCGCTTTCCGCCGCGGTTCTCGATTCGGTGCTCGAATATGTCCGGGTCCGGACCGGCCCGCATATCGATCCCGAAGGCAGGGTGCCGCTTCCCGCGGCCTTGCGGAGGACGCTGATTTACCTGCGCGCACATCTGTCGGACGATGTTCGGATGGCCGATCTCGTTGCCGCCGCCGGCGTCAGCGAACGAAGCCTGTTCAATCAGTTCGACGAGTTTCTCGGCACGACCCCCATGCGATATCTCGAAGCAAAGCGCCTGGATTTTGCCCGCGGCCTTCTGCTCGACCGCGCCGGCAGCGTCGCCGAGATCGCCCGCCGCGCCGGTTTCCGCCATATGGGCCGCTTCTCGCTTCGCTACAGGAAGGCCTACGGAGAAGCGCCTTCGCAGACGCTATCCGAAAGCCGCCCGCACTATCCCCATCCTGAAACAAACAGCGGTTAGCCAAGGCAATGAGCGACCGAATCTCTGGCCGTCGACACCCGCTCCGTGTTGTCTGCAACCATGGACCGACAAGACACGAGCAAGCGGACAATCGTCCCGAGCGATCGAACCCGACCGCTGCTGATCGCCTATTTTCCCGTGGGAGATCCTCGAGTTCCTCTGGATCGGCTGCCATCCTATGACCGGGCGGGAGTCGATGCCATCGAAATGGGGCTGAAGGCCAAAGATCCCTTGATGGACGGCCCGATCATCACCGGCTCGATGCAGCGGTCGATCGGCGCCGGCGCTGTTGGCGAAGCAATCGAAACGGCTCGCCGTATCCGGAACCTGGAACGGGCTCTGCCCGGCATCCTGTTTTGCTACCCCGAAACCCAGGTGAGACAGGCAGACGCCGAATGGTCGGAGTTCGATGCCGTGTTGTGTCTGGACAGCGACGAAGGCGCCAAGGACGAAATCGCAGCGCACGCCCGCAACAGGGGAACCCGGATCGTCGAGGCCGTTCCTTACGAATTCGGCGACACCGATATCGACCGGGCGCGAGCCGCCGATGCCTATGTGATGCTGCAGTATACACGCGGCAGGACCGGTCTGAGACCGCACCGCGATCCGCATCTGGCCGAACGGCTTTCCCGGCTACGCAACGCCGGCATCGACGTGCCGATCGTCGTCGGTATAGGCCTGTCGGGCCCCGACCAGGTGCGTGATGCGATGGACCAGGGCGCCGACGGCGTGGTGATCGGCTCAAAAACGGTGCAGGCTGCGGAACTGAGTAATGCGGCGGTCGAGGATTACTTGTCCGCAATGAGAGAGGCGCTCGATCATGGCTGACCTGTTTCTTGGCATCGATCTCGGCACGACATCGCTCAAGGCCGCGGTTCTCGATCAGACCGGAAACTGCCTTGCCCGCTTCGCCGAAACCCATCCCATGCAGCGGCCTGGCCCCGGTTTGGCCGAGCAGAACCCTTCCGACTGGCTGGACCTCATCGACAGATGCCTGACGTTCCTGGCGGCCGAGGGTCTCAACGACCGCATCGGTCATGGCGCGCTGACGAGCCAGGTCAACACCCACGTATTTGTGGACCGGACGGGACATCCGCTGCTTCCGGCAATCGTCTGGCAGGACACCCGCGCCTCGGCAGAGGCTGAAGAACTGGACTCACGGCTGAGCGACACGGAAAAGATTGCGCTGCTCGGGGCACCCATCCCCATCGACGCGTCGCATCCGCTGGCGCGGATGCTGTGGGTACAGCGCCACCACCCGGAAATCTGGGAGCAGACGGCCCATGTGCTCCTGCCCAAGGATTTTGCGCTGTTGCATCTGACCGGACGCGCGGTGACCGATCCGTTGTCCAACATAGGATTGGTTGGAGAGGATTTGCGCTATGTCGACCGGATTCTGGACCTGGTGCCGGGCGCTGCGGAACGCATGGCCCCGCTCGCCGGCCTGACCGAATTGGTCGGCGAAACCGCTGCATCCACAGCCATTCCGGGCATCCGCATGGCGACGGCGACAATGGATGGCTGGGTCGGCCTGTTGGGCGCCGGCGCGGTGTCCGAAGGCGACAGCGTCTACCTGAGCGGCACCAGCGAGATCCTCGGCATCGCCTCCCATACGGTGACGAACCAGCCCGGAATCATCGTATTCGCCGAAGCTGAAGGGATCAGGCTGCACGGTGGCCCGACGCAATCCGGCGGCGCGTCGCAGATGTGGTTCTGCGACCTCGCCAATCTCGACATCGACGAAATGGCGCGTCTGGTCGCCGAGAGCCCACGCCGCAATCCGAGCCCGTTGTTCCTGCCGCAATTGGCGGGCGAACGCGCTCCGCTTTGGAACCCGGATCTGCGCGGCGCATTTCTCGGGCTCGACGCCGGCATGACGACAGCCGATTTCGCTCGCGGGGTCTACGAGGGCGTGGCGCTGTCCGCCCGCCACCTTCTCGGCGCGCTGGAAGCCTCCGCAAACGTGCGCTCCGATACGCTGAGATGCGGCGGCGGCGGGTTTCGGGTCGATGCCTGGGCTCAGATCCGCGCCGATATCCTCGATAAACGACTGACCCGTCTCGAAGTCAACGAGCCGGGAATCGTCGGGGCGGTCTGCCTGGCAGCGGTAGCGGCCGGCGATCATGCTACACCGGCCGAAGCCCATCGGACCTTCGCACGCTACGATCGCGTTTGGGAACCCGATCCGAAGATGCGCGGGCTGTATGACGCGCTGTTCGACGTCTACCGGGAAGCAATCGAGGCTCAGATGCAGATCACCGGCAGGATAAAGGGATTGCCGAGTGCTCCATGACCGCGCTTCTATCCGGATTCTGCAACAAAGTGGCCGATCGGCCTATGCACGGACGGGGCGTCGCCCGAATACTGGGACATAACCGAAAACGACAGGGAGGTTTTGATGAGATCAGCGCTTTTAGCAGTGGGACTGACGGTCCTGTCGGCGACGGCCGCGCTCGCCCAGGATGTGACCGTTGTGACCCCTTATCTGGCCCAGCCGGGCACGCAAATGTATCTGGAGGGCTTCGAAGCCAAGGCGGGGGAGTATGGCTGGAACGTCAATGTCATCGATACGGCCGGTGACGTCGCCGCGGTGATTTCACGCATCGAGGACGCCGTCACCCAGAAGGCCGACGCGATCGTCATCAATGTCGATCCGGCCCAGATCGCCGCCGGACTTCAAGCCGCCGCGGACGCCGATATCCCGGTCATCGGCATGGATTCGGGCGCCGATCCGCTGCTCTACACAAACGTTACGTCGAACGGCTACGCCATGGCCGCCGAGACGGCCGTCTATGTCGCCAACCGCATCGAAGGCAAGGGCAACATTGTAATGTTCGTCTTCGACGCGTTCCCGCCGGTTCAGATTCGCGGCGTCATCGCCGACGCCGTCTTCGGCAACTATCCGGACATCGATGTCATCGACCGGATCACACCGGACGTGCAGGACGGCGGCATCGCCGACAGCCGGGCCAAGATGGAAGCCGTTCTGGCAGCCAACCCCGAGCCCGGCAGCATCGCCGCCGTCTGGGCCGCGTGGGATCAGCCGGCGTTGGGCGCCCTGCAGGCGATCGAAGACGCGGGACGCGCCGGTGAAGGCATCGTCATCGTCGGGATCGATGCCAACCCGCAGGCGCGCGACGCCATTGCCGCAGGAGGTAGTTTCGAAGCCTCCATCGCTCAGGATTTCGTCGGCATCGGTTCGGCCGTCGCCGATGCCGCCGCACGCGCCATCGCCGGCGAGGAAAGCCGTCAGGGCGTGATTTACGTTCCGACCAGGCTGATCACCACCGCCAACGTCAAGGACTGAGCGGGTCTGTCGGCCGACGTCTGTCGGCCGTCGACTTTTCGAGTAGACCGGCATGTCGCCATTTCTCCAGTTCGACGGACTGACCAAACGCTACGGATCCGCCACGGTGCTGGAGGACGTTTCGATTGCGCTGGAGCGCGGGCGGGCCCACGCCCTAATGGGCGAAAACGGCGCCGGCAAATCGACCTTCATCAAACTCATTGCCGGCGTCGTTCCCGCCGACGCGATGACCGTGCGCAAGCAAGGCAAAGTAATTCCGATTGCGTCGGCGGCCGACGCCGCGGCAGCGGGATTTCGCTTCATCCACCAGGAGCTCAATATCGTGCCGCCGCTGTCGGTGGCGGAAAACACCCTGCTCGGCCACGACATTCCCCATCGGCTGGGCGTCTTCGTCAACTGGCGCGAGATGGCGCGTCGGGCGCAAGCCGCCCTGGCGGAACTGGGCATCGACCACATCGACGTACAGGTCCATGCAGGGGCGCTTGGCACCGGCGACCGCATGCTGATCAAGCTGGCTTCGGCGCTGGTCTCTCATCCTGGCGAAGCCTGCCCCTGCCTCTACGTCCTGGACGAACCGACGGCAGCGCTCAACGAAACGGAAGTGGAGAAGCTGTTTGCGGTCGTTCAACGCCTCAAGTCCGAGGGCGCGGCAATCCTGTATGTATCGCACAGGATGGGAGAGATCATGCAGATCTGCGACGACGTCACGGTGCTTCGAAATGGCCGGCATGTCAGGACGGCGGCGGTCTACGAGACCAATCGCGAGGAGATCATCCTGGACATGACCGGCCGGGACATCGACCACGGATATCCGCGCCGCGAGACCGAAATCGGCGACACGGTGGTCTGCCAAACCAACGGCATTGCGACGCGCAGGCTGACGGGAATCGAGCTGGACCTTCGCAAAGGCGAAATCCTTGGGGTCGGCGGTCTCGCCGGTGCGGGACAGACCGAAGTTCTCGACCTGTTTCTTGGGCGCGAGCGTCCGCTTCTGGGCAGCGCGTCGCTCGACGGCCGGCCACTGCCGACGTCGCCGTCTGAAGCCTGGGATCGCGGTGTTGCCTATGTCCCGCAGGAGCGCCGTTCGCAGGGTCTGATGATGAGAATGGGAGTGCGTCCCAACGCTCTGCTCCCGCATCTGACCGGCCTGGTTGCCCATCTGCGGCGTGAGAGAGCGTCGACCCGCGAACTCGCCCGGCTTGTCGGGCTGAAATATGAGGGTCCGGAACAATCGGTCTGGCAGCTTTCCGGCGGCAATCAGCAAAAGGTGGTGTTCGCCCGGGCACTCGCCGGACGGCCGCGGCTGCTGCTACTCGACGAACCGACGCGGGGCGTCGACATCGGCGCGAAATTCGAGATTTACGGATTGATGCGCCGGCTGAGTGCGGAAGGCTGCAGCATCATCCTGTCGTCCAGCGATCTGCCGGAGCTGTTAGGCATGTGCGACCGCATCATGATCCTTCACGATGGACGCCAGGCCGATCTCCTCGATCCGAAGCGCCTGCAGCCGAGCGACCTGCTGGGCGCCTTCTACGCCCAACCGAGCGCGAGGTCGGCATGACGGCCACACTGCGCCAGCTCGGCACGCTTATCGGCCTGTGCCTCATCGTCCTGTTCTTCGCCATCCAGCTGCCCGATACGTTTCTGAGCGCCAGAAACATCCTCAACGTCACTCAGCAGATATCGATGCTGGCAGTCATCGCCTTCGCCATGACGGTTGTCATGGTCATGAACGACTTCGACCTGTCGGTCGGATCCATGGCGAGCCTAGCGGGTGTCGTGGCCGCGGTTCTGTTTGCGGCCGGCTATCCGGTCTATGTCGGCGTCGCCGCGGCATTGGCCGTGGGTCTGGTCGGCGGGGTCTTCAACGGCTTTCTGGTGGCGGTGATCGGCATTCTGCCTTTTGTGGCAACGCTGGGAACGCTGACGATCTTCAGCGGCCTCGCTTTTTTCATCAGTGGCGGTCGGACAATCTTCGGTCGCGACATCCCGGCGGAGTTTTCAGGGTTCGCGCGCTCCGGGATTCCCCTCGATGCGATCGGCCTCGAAGCGCTGAGGCTCCCGGCGCTGACCCTGTCGGCGCTGGTCGTGCTCGTCGTGGTCTGGGTGACCTTGGAACAGACGACCTACGGGCGCCGCCTCTACGCCATCGGCGGCAATATCGAGGCGGCACGGCTTGCCGGTATCAGGGTGCGGCTATTGCGGCTCAGCGCCTTCGCGGTGACCGGCCTCGGCGCCGCTGTCGCCGGACTGATGTATGCCAGCCGCGTTGCTTCCGCCAATCCGACACAAGGTGCTGGCCTGATGCTGGATGCGATTGCCGCCGTGTTTCTGGGCATGACCATGGGCAAAGAAGGCGAGCCGAGGGTGCTCGCGACCCTGGTCGGTGTCCTGATCCTCGGCGTACTCGACAACGGACTGACCCAGATGAAGGTCGATTCCTATATCCGCGAGATGTTGATCGGCGCCATCGTCATCATCGCGGTGGCGACGTCTTCGCTTGGCCGGCGCAACTAGGGCGTGGATCCATTGACGCGGAACAAGTCAAAAATGTTGCGACTGGATCGAGCGTATTCGGCCGTTCTATTCGATATGGATGGAACGCTCCTGGATTCCCGCATGGTGATCGGGCGCGTCTTGACGGACTGGGCGGTTGCCAACGAACTCGACCCGATTGCCTTGATTGCAGCTTCGCATAGCCGAAGGACAATCGACGTCGTTCGAGACTTTGCGAAGGCCGGCACGGATTGCGAAGCCGAGGCCGCCGGAATTGAGGCGGCCGAAGCCGCCGATGTCTGCGGTATCGTGGCAATCCCGGGGGCTGCCGATCTGTTGAGCCGATTGCCGCCAAGCCGTTGGGCCATCGTGACGTCTGCTGGCCGTGAACTCGCGGTGCGCCGGTTGGCCGCAGCCGGCCTGCCGGTTCCCGAAGTGCTGGTGACCGCGGAAGATATCGAACACGGCAAACCCGATCCTTCCGGTTTCATCCTGGCTGCGAAAAAGCTCGGAACGCAAGCCGAACAATGCCTGGTCTTCGAAGACGCACCTGCCGGTATCCAAGCGGGACTGAATGCCGGAAGCGACGTGATTGCGATAGGCTTCGCCAGTCCGGAAGATACGGAACCTGCTTGTCCGCTGATACCGAATTTCCGAGCAATCGAATTCAGATTGAACTGAAATTCGGAGTGCAGCTGATACCTAACGCGACGAATTCGCCTCCGGTTCGTCGGCTTCGCCCGGCGGAACGAAGTTCCCGCACAACCAGAGCGAAGCTTCCGCCGCCTCGGCGACCGTTGCGAAGGTAAAGATGCCTTCGTCCGGATTGCCGCCCGTGAAATGCAGGTGAAGCGTCCGGTCGTTGTCCGCCGCGTCCACCAGCAGGTCGCCCGGTTTGAGCAGGCTGACGGACGTGTGGTGGGGTGTCACCCGGACCAGGCCAACCGTTCCGTCGGCGATTCGCAAAAGGGCTCCTGTTCGGTCCTCGGTGTGGAGGATGTCGCGAATCGGCCGATCCGGATAGGCGTTCGAGAACGCAACCAGAACCGCGCCCGTGTCCTCGTTGTCGGGTATCTCATCCGCGCGATAGCGCATCGACCTCAAGTAACCGTAGATACCGGCACCGGCCAAAACCGTGAGGGCCAATAGCCAAAATCCGATGTTCACGGGCGCTCCTGATTCGCCAGCAACAAATCTGCCCGACCACTATGGCGATGGAATTCCCTCGGTGCAAACCGATCAGAGCCGGCCCCTGCGCGCCGCATTCCAGAAGCGGATCTGACGGCGCCATTGCGGAATCAGAGGAGGCTGTTCGAACATCGAAGGCCCCAATGTCTCGGCACGGTCGAACACCATTGATGCGGTTGCCACGGGGAGAAATGCCGCGAAGCAGGCCGGGGCGACCGCCTCGCTTCGTGCCAGGCTCAGATGCTCCCGACCAAGCGATACGAAGGCCGACAGAGCCCGTTCCAGAGCGGCTGCGTCGCGGCCAGCCAGAAAAGCGTCCCGGTCGAGCCCTGCCGCCGCGAGAATTTCGCCCGGAACATAGACCTGCCCTCGGGCACGGTGGACCGGCAGCAGCAGCAGCAACCCGGCGACCAGTTGCGCCACGCCCGCATGGCCGGCCGCGGTGGCGGCGGCAGCACTTTTGTCGGCATCGAGGATCTGCGCCACCAACTGGATGACGGCAGAGGCTGTTTCTCCCGCATATCCCTCGAACGTATTGCGGTCCGGCATCGGGTCGTCATAGAGGTCGAACTGCCGGGCCTCGATCAGATCGACAAGGATCTGGCGTGGCAATCGGCCGTCATCGACGGCCTGCATCAGCGCTGCGGCGACCGGGTGGCCGATGGCATCGCCATGTGCTTCACCGATGATCATGTCCTTCCACCACTGCATGCGGACCTCGCCCATCATCGGCTCTGTGACGAGATCCCGGATGCGGGCGATTTCCAGGTTGAAGGCATAGAGGGCGGCAACGGATCCGCGGGCGCCGTCGGGTGTCAGCAGAGCGCAGAGGTACCGATCCCGATCGCCCTCGCGCAGCAAGGACAGGCAGGCCTGCTGGTTCTCGTCCATCGCAGCGTTCAGACGGCAATCAGGGCGGCCGCAACCGCACGCGATTCCGCCAGCATGACGTTGTATGTGCGCACCGCGGCGCCGGTGCTCATCGGATCGGAAATGATGCCAGCCTCGCGCAGCTTCGCCCTCAGATCCGAAGAGAGCAAACGGATTTCGGTGCCCGTGCCCACCAGCAGCACCTCGATATCCTTGGCCTCGTCGAACACGCGGCGCAGCGCCGCCTGATCGATCGCATCGCCCTCGACCGCCTCCCAGCCGTGTATGCCGGACGGCAGGCAAAGCAGCGAACCGCGATGCGACATGTCGGCAAAACGGAAACCGCCGTCGCCATAGGCATCGATCGGAGCCCGGTCCGGAAAATGTGCGTCGCGGATCTCGATGCCCTTGCGCATCGCTCTAGGTCACCCCGGGCACCTGCCCCGTGTCTTCCTTCTCGCCGTCATCGGGTTTTTCGATCCCGGCCCGGAACGTCTCGCCGCGCAGCTTGAACAGGATCAGCACCGGCGCGGCGATGAAGATCGACGAATAGGTACCGACGATCACGCCGAAGATCATGGCAAAGGTAAAGGACCGGATCACCTCGCCGCCGAAGATGAACAGCGACAGCAACGCCAGCAAGGTGGTTACCGATGTCAGCACGGTTCGTGACAGCATCTGGTTGATCGACAGATCGAGCAGTTCCGTCAGCGGCATCTTCTTGTATCGTCGTAAATTCTCGCGCACCCGGTCGTAGACGACCACCGTGTCGTTGAGCGAGTAGCCGACAATGGTCAGCACGGCCGCGATACTGGATAGATTGAACTCCACCTGGGTGATGACGAACATGCCGATCGTGAGCACCACATCGTTGACGGTGGCGATGATCGCTCCGATAGCAAACTGCCATTCGAAGCGGAACCAGATATAGATCAGGATGGCGAACAGCGAGGCCAGCACCGCGATGGTGCCCGCTCGCGCCAGTTCTCCTGACACGGTTGGTCCGACCACCTCGACACGCCGCACCGTGTAGTCGCTTTCGAGATCGCTTCGGACCTTGGCGATGACCGACTGTTCCGCATTGTCGCCGCCGCCCTGGGCCTGAACGCGGATCAGCACTTCCTGCGGCGAGCCGAACTCCTGGACCTGCACGTCGCCGAGATTGAGATTGGACAGACGCGATCGGATGTCGCCGATATCGGCGTCCCCTTGCTTTGCCTGCACCTCGATGATCGATCCGCCCTTGAAATCGATGCCATAGTTCATGCCGACCGTGGCAAACAGCACCAGCGATGCGATGGCCGCGGCAGCCGAGAACAGGAAGGTCACGCGCCGCAACCACATGAACTTGTAGCGGGCCTTGGTGAAGAGGTCCGACATCAGCCCCTGCGGGAGCGCTTTCGGACGCTGGCGGCGCACCCATTCGGCGATCATCCAGCGGGTGATGGTGAAAGCCGTGAACACGGTGGTGACGATACCGATAGCCAGCGTCACGGCGAAGCCGCGAACCGGTCCGGAGCCGAGATAGAACAGGATAACCGCCGCAATCAACGTGGTGATGTTGGCGTCAAGAATGGTACCGAAAGCACGCTGGAAGCCGGCGTCGATTGCCTGTATGAGCGACCGCCCTCCGCGTCGCTCCTCCTTGATGCGTTCGTAGATGAGCACGTTGGAGTCGACCGCCATACCGATGGTCAGCACGATACCGGCGATGCCGGGCAAGGTCAGCGTCGCGCCGATCAGCGACAGGACGGCGATGATCAGGACAACGTTGATGATCAGCGCCAGGTTGGCGATGAAGCCGAGGAAACCATAGGCAACGAAGATGAAGGCAACGACCAGGATCGCGCCGATGATTCCGGCGGTCTCGCCGGCGGCGATGGAGTCGGCTCCGAGACCCGGCCCGACAGTCCGTTCCTCAATGACCGTCATGGTCGCCGGCAGCGCGCCCGCACGCAGCAGCACCGCCAGATCGTTGGCGCTTTCGACGGTGAAATTGCCGGAAATCTGGCCCGATCCGCCAAGGATCGGCTCGTTGATCACCGGCGCCGAAATGACCTGATTGTCGAGGACGATGGCAAACGGGAAGCCGACATTCTGCTGCGTCACCTGGCCGAAGCGCTGGGCGCCCTTGGTGTCGAAGCGGAAGGTCACGATCGGCTCGTTGGTCCGCTGGTCGAAACCGGCCTGGGCATCGACGAGATTTTCGCCCGACACCAGTTCGCGCCGCTGGATCAGATACGGGATAGGCGGATCGTCGGTGGAATAGAGGATCTCCGATGTCGGCGGCGGCCGTCCGTTCAAAGCCTCCTCGACCGGCATGCTCCGGTCGACGAGACGGAAGGACAGCTTGGCCACCTGGTTGAGGATGCTCTTGAGCCGTTCCGGATCGTCGAAGCCCGGAACCTGCACGAGAATCCGATCGCTGCCCTGCCGCTGGATGACCGGCTCGGTCGTTCCGAGTTCGTCGACACGTCGACGCACCACTTCGATCGACTGCGTGACGGCCGACGAGATACGGTGGTTGATCCCCTCCTCCGTCAGCGTGACCTGCAGCAGTCCCGGTTGCGGCTCGTCCAGCTCCGCTTCGCGAATGATGCCGCCGCCCAGCAGTCCGCCGGCAACCGGTTGGGTCAGTTCCGAAAGCAGTTCCTTGGCCCGTTCGACATTGGCCGAATCGCGGATCCGCACCTGGGCGGTCAGGTCGTTGCCCGACAACCCCGTGTAACCGATACCATCCTCACGCAGCAGCCGACGCATGTCGTCGACGACCGTCTCCAACCTTTCCTTTTCGATATCGGCCCGTTCGACGCGCAGCAGGATGTGCGAGCCGCCCTGAAGGTCGAGACCCAACGTCAACTGCCGGTGCGGCAGCCAGTCGGGCAATTCGGCCAACTGCTGCTTGGTAAAGAGGTTGGGTGCCGCAAACACGATCCCGGCCAACACGGCGAGCCAGATCAGTACGGTCTTCCAGGTTGAGAAATAGAGCATCGAAATACCAGTTCGTCAGACGCAACCGCCCGAGGGCGATAAATCAGTATTCGGCGGCAATTTCATAAACCGCTGCCGCACGCGGCCTACTTGCTGTTGGCCGCTTCCTTGACCGGTTCGCCCTTGACCTTGACATCGGCAAGCATGGATCTCACCACGCGGACCCGCAGCCCGTCGGCGATTTCGACTTCAACTTCGCTGTCATCGATCACCTTGGTCACTTTGCCCGTAATGCCGCCACCCGTCACCACCTGGTCGCCGCGGCGCACATTATTCAGCATTTCCTGACGTTTCTTCATCTGCTGGCGCTGCGGCCGGATGATGAGGAAGTACATAATCACGAAAATGAGCACGAAAGGCATGATCGACACGAGAATGTCACCACCACCCCCGCCGGCGGCCTGGGCATATGCCGGAGTTACGAACATGTATGGGCTCCTTCAGGGAAATCGTCAGCTATCTGTCAGGGCAGGTAAAACCAGCCTTTTGGTGAGCGGAATATAGTGGTCGCGGCAGTTAATGCAACAAAAGAGACAGCTTACGGGCCCTTTTCGTTCGCCCGGTGGCATGCTACCGCACGCCGAACCGCAACGAAGGAGTGTGAGCCTTGCAGGATGCCCTGTTGAAGAACCTGCTGGAGGAGATCAGACGGCTGACGAACGCCGTGGAATCGCTGGCCCCGGCACGCGCGGCGCAGAACGACTTCGCCAGCGCCGACTGCTTCATCTGGGAGCCTGCATCGCAATATCTCCAGCCGGTTCCGAAACCCAACCGAATCGACATTGGACTGATCCGCGGCGTCGACCGCGTCCGCGATATCCTGCACGACAACACAAAACGTTTTGCCGAGGGCCTGCCGGCCAACAATGTGCTGCTGTGGGGCGCCCGCGGCATGGGCAAGTCGTCGCTGGTCAAGGCGACCCATGCCGCCGTGCTGGCGGAAGCCGCAAAACCCGCCCACCCCCTGAAACTGGTCGAGATCCATCGTGAGGATATCGAGAGCCTGCCGCAGCTGATGACGCTGCTTCGCGACCGTCCGGAACGCTTCATCCTGTTTTGCGACGATCTCTCCTTCGACCACGACGACACCACCTACAAGTCGCTGAAAGCCGCACTGGAGGGCGGGCTCGAAGGCCGGGCCGACAATGTCGTCTTCTATGCCACATCGAACCGGCGCCACCTGCTGCCGCGCGACATGATGGAAAACGAGCGATCGACGGCGATCAATCCCTCCGAAGCCGTCGAGGAGAAGGTCTCATTGTCGGACCGCTTCGGCCTTTGGCTGGGATTTCATAAATGCAGCCAGGACGAATATCTGGAAATGGTCGACGCCTATGCCGATTATTATGGCCTCGAATACGACCCGGAGCTGATGCGTTCCGAAGCGCTGGAATGGTCGACCACGCGCGGTGCCCGTTCGGGCCGCGTGGCCTGGCAATTCATTCAGGACCTGGCGGGCCGCCTCGGCAAGCAGCTACGCGATTAGCGGAACGCAAAAACCAACAAAACCGGGCTCGAGGGAACGAACGAGCCCGGTTTTGTCAGTGGAGACCGGAGGTCTCTATTCCAGATAGCCGAGCGGATCGACCGGCTTGGCATCCTTGCGGATCTCGAAATGCAGCTTCGGACGGTTGGCCTGACCGCTCATGCCTGAGAGCGCCACCACCTGACCGCGGGTGACCTGGTCGCCGCGCTTGACCACCAACTCGCTGGCGTGGCCGTAAACGCTGACCAGACCGTTGTCGTGGCGCACGAGCACCGCGTTGCCATATTCCTTCAGGCCGTCGCCCGAGTAGATGACGACGCCGTTTTCGGCTGCCTTGACCGGCGTCCCCTGGGGCAGCGAGATGTCGATGCCGTCATTCTTGGAGCCGCTGTCCTTCGAGCCGAACTGGCTCATCACCTGGCCCTTGGCCGGCCAGCGCAACTTGCCGATTCCGGTGGTCTTTGGCGCGCTGGCCTCGACCTTGGATTTTTCGGCGACACTGGCAGTCTTCTTCGGCTGCACCGCGGGCTTGGACGGCGTCAGCTTCTTCGGAACGCTGGCGGTCTTCACGCTATCCACGCCGGCACTCGCGGCCGGAATGGTCAGCTTCTGCCCGATGCGGATGACCGATTTATCGAGCCCGTTGGCCTTCTTGAGCGCGGTCACGGACACGCCTGACCTCGATGCAATGCGGCTGAGCGTGTCGCCGGACTGAACGGTGTAGATCGATCCGGCCGAAACCGACGGCTTCGCAGTGGCTTTCTTCGCCGGCTCCTTGGTAACCGGTGCTACCGTCGCGGCGGCAATCTTTTCCGGTTTGGACTGCGGATCGGCCTGCCGCGTCGTCGGAGCGCTCGGCAGCACCGCCAGTTGCCGCTTCGGCGCCGGTGTCGGGATCGGCACGTTGTTGGGATCTGCCTGCCCCTGATATCCCGTGCTCGACCGTGCGGCCCGCGTCCTCGGATGGCTGTCGGGAGCCGAAACCGGTGCCTTGCGGGAATAGACGTAGGTCGGGATGGTGACGATCTGGCCGGTCTTGATGCGCGACGCATCGCTAATACCGTTCGCCTTCAGGATCTCCGACGCCGGCACACCATAGCGGCGCGACAGGTTGTAGATGGTCTCGCCCTCGGCCATTGTCACCTGCGTGCCGCCGGTCTTCGTCCAGCCATTGGCATTGCCGTTCGGGCGCAGAGCGGCTTTCTTCGCCGGGTTGGTCCCGGTAATCATCGGATCGACCGTCGGCGGCAAGGCAGCGGGCTGCTGTGGTGCAGCCTTTGTGACGGCGATGGGCCGTCTGTCGGCGGGGGTCGGCGTCGGAATCTGCCGGACCGAGCTGGTGACCGGCTGGTTGGCGGCGGAGCGCGATGTCTTGGTGCTGTCGGGCACCGGAGCCAGGGCAATTTGTTTTACCGGAGGCTGAACCGCCGGCGCTTTGCGCAAGGGTTGCCGCTGGACGGCCTGCGGAGCCGAAACGGGTTGCGTCCGGTAGACCGGCGCCTGCTGCTGGTAGCCGGTTCCGGTCGGACGCTGATAAGCCGGCTGGACGGTGGTCGGTGGCGCCAGTTGCGTCGACGACGGCACCGACCCGGTATGGGTCCGGTCGGTCTGCCTCGCCTGGCCGGCGCGGTCTCCGGGATAGGGCTGGCTCACGGGAGCCCGTGGCGTATTGTCGGGAATGGGCGCTGGAACCGAACCGGTAAACAGGTTCTCGTCGAAGCGGGTCGCACCCGAGCTGCACCCTGCAGCCAATGCGGCCAGGCACACGGCGCCGGCAAGACGAACGGTTGTTTTAGCAGAAACAGCAGGAAGCCTGATAAGCATCGCACAAGCCCATAACGCAAAACTGGATGGGCTTATTTAACAACGTTAAGGTTACTGCGTGGTTAAGGCTGGAAACCGATTTTGACGGATTTCCGGATCGGCGCGCGCGGACCTACAAAGCGGCGGCCTTGCCATCATGAAGCGGCTGGAAGCGCACCGTGAACAGGTCTTCCCGTTCGAACCGGCTGCCGATTTTCGTCAGCCGAACGAGCATTTGCGGCTGATCGGCTGGGCCGATCGCCGTGATCATCCGACCGCCCGAGACCAGGCGTTCGGCAAAGGTGCGCGGCATATCCTCGAAGGCGGCGCTCACTAGAATACGATCGAAGGTGCCCTCCTCGTCCTTCCAGTTCCGGCCGTCTCCGGTTGCGACGACAACATTGTCGAGGCCGAGATGGGCCATACGCTGGCTGGCAAGTTCAGCAAGGGTCCGGAAGCGGTCGATGGTAACGACCCGGTCGACGAGATGGGCCATCACGGCCGCTGTGAAGCCAGATCCGGTACCGACCTCCAGTACCCGTTGGCCCGGTTTCAGCTCAAGCAGGTAGAGCATCTGCAGACTGAGGTCGACGCCCTCCATCACTTCCCCGCACTCGATCGGCAGCGATCGCGTCGAATAGGCCGAGTCCGCATAGGCTGGCGGCGCAAACAGACCGCGCGGCGTCTTTTCGACCGCCTTCAGCAGTTCGGCATCGGAAATGCCTTCGGCGCGCAGCCGCAGGACGAGCGCCGCAAAACCCTCCTTGTCCACCATCCGGATGTTCAATTGAGTTCCTCCGCAAGGCGCTGTTGAACATCGTAATCGGTCAGATCGAGTTTCAGCGGCGTCACCGAAATCCGCCGTTCGCCGAGAACAGCGAAATCGCTATGCTTCTTCTGCTCCTCGAAACGGCGCTTGAACCGCAGCCAGTAATAGGGAAATCCGCGGCCGTCCTCTCGACCCTCGATCTCGATGCCGTGCGTCAGCTTGCCCTGCGAGGTAACGCTCACGCCCTCGACTTCGTCGGGTCCGCAATTGGGAAAATTGACATTGAGGAACGTACCGGCCGGCAGGTCGACGGCGAGCAGCTTGTGCAACAGTTCCGGCCCGAGTGCCTCGGTTGTCTCCCACGGCAGGACCCTGCCCTCGTGCCAGTTATAGGCCTGGCTCAGGGCGATCGAACGGATGCCCAGGAGCGTGCCTTCGATGGCGCCGGCGACCGTTCCGGAATAGGTCACGTCATCGGCGATGTTCTGTCCCGCATTGACGCCGGACAGCACCAGGTCTGGAGGGCTGTCCATCAGTTCGCGCACACCCATGATGACGCAGTCGGTCGGCGTGCCGCGCAGGGCGTAATGTCGATGCGCGACCTCGCGCAGCCGCAGCGGTTCCGACAGCGTCAGAGAATGCGCCAGTCCGCTCTGGTCGGTCTCCGGCGCAACGATCCAGATGTCGTCCGACAAGGTGCGAGCGATGCGTTCGAGGACCGCCAGGCCCTCGGCATGGATGCCGTCATCATTGGTCAGCAGCAGACGCATGACCGCTCCTTCCGTTCGGCTTCGCTTCAGCCGGCCCGCTCGATGCGTTTCAATCCGCCCATATAGGGCTGCAGGACGTCCGGAACCGAAACGGAACCGTCTTCGTTGAGATAATTTTCCATGATCGCGATCAGGGCGCGGCCGATGGCTACGCCAGATCCGTTCAGCGTATGCACGAATTGCAGGCCCTTTTCGCCGGTCGGGCGATAGCGCGCGGCCATGCGGCGCGCCTGGAAATCACCACAGACCGAACAGGACGATATCTCGCGATAGGTGTCCTGGCCCGGCAGCCATACTTCGAGATCGTAGGTCTTGCGGGCGCCGAATCCGATGTCGCCGGTGCACAGCGTGACGACCCGGTAATGAAGGTCCAGTCGCTTCAGCACCTCTTCAGCGCAGGCGGTCATGCGTTCGTGCTCGTCGATCGAGCTGTCGGCATCGGTGATCGACACCAGTTCGACCTTGTTGAACTGGTGCTGGCGCAGCATGCCGCGCGTATCGCGTCCGGCAGAACCGGCCTCGGACCGAAAACAAGGTGTCAGCGCGGTGAACCGCAGCGGCAGTTGCTCCTGATCGAGGACCGACTCGCGCACCAGATTGGTCAGCGGCACCTCGGCGGTGGGAATCATCCAGCGCCCGTCCGTCGTGTGGAACAGGTCTTCGGCGAATTTCGGCAGCTGGCCGGTTCCATAGACGGCTTCGTCGCGCACCAGCAGCGGCGGCACGATTTCCTGATAGCCGTGCTCGGTCGTGTGCAGGTCGAGCATGAACTGGCCGAGCGCCCGTTCCAGCCGGGCAAGCTGGCCGCGCAGCACCACGAAGCGGCTGCCGGCGATGCGTGCCGCCACTTCGAAGTCCATTTCGCCCAGCGCTTCGCCGATTTCGAAATGCTCCAGGGCCGGATGGTTCCAGCCGGGACGATTGCCAACACGGCGAACCTCGACATTGTCGTTTTCGTCGGCACCGACCGGCACTTCGCTCAGCGGCACGTTGGGAATGGCGGCAAGCGCCTCCTCGAGCTGCGCGTCGATTTTGCGGACCTCGTCCTCGGCGGCCTGCAGCCCGCCTTTGAGCTCGGCCACCTCGGCCTTAAGCTTATCAGCTGTCTCGAGGTCCTTGCGCCCCATCGCCGCGCCGATTTCCTTGGATGCGGAGTTGCGGCGCGACTGCATGTCCTGCAACTGCTGGACCTGCGCGCGGCGGTCTTCGTCCAGGGCAAGGATGCCGGCAGCGGCGGGCTCGCCGCCACGTGCCTTCAGCGCCCCGTCGAGCGCAGCCGCATTTTCCCGTATCCATTTGATATCAAGCATTGACGTCGGGCCTGTTCAAACTCGGACAGGCAGCCGCGACGCGGCAGGACTCCAACTCAGCGACAGTGGATATCCTGACTAGGGAGTCGATGCATCCGGCTTGGTCGTCGCCTCCTCCGAGGCCTCGTCGGCATCGTCGGAACTCTGACCCTCGCCGCGGCTTCGTTCCACGAGTCGGGCTGCGTAGATGGCGATTTCGTAGAGAAGGATGGTCGGAAGTGCAAGGCCGATCTGGCTCGCCGGATCGGGTGGCGTCAGAATGGCGGCGGCGACGAAAGCCGCAACGATCGCGTATTTGCGCTTCGAAGCCAGCCCGTCCGCGGTGACCAGTCCGACGCGGGCGAGCAGCGTCGTCACCACCGGCAGCTGGAACACCAGGCCGAAAGCGAAGATCAGCGTCATGATCAGGTCGAGATACTCGGAGACCTTCGGCAGCAGTTCGATGGCCACCTGTCCATTGCTGGCCGGCTGTTCCATGGCCAGGAAGAACCACAGCACCATCGGCGTGAAAAACATGTAGACCAGCGCGCCGCCGAGCAGGAACAACAATGGCGAGGCGACCAGGAACGGCAAGAATGCCGATCGTTCGTTCTTGTAGAGACCGGGAGCGACAAACTTGTAGACCTGTGCGGCGATCATCGGAAAGGCCAGCACCAGCCCGCCGAACATGCCGATCTTGATCTGGGTGAAGAAGAACTCCTGCGGTGCGGTGTAGATCAGTTCGATCTGACGCCCTTCGAGGCCGGCAAGGTCCACGGCCCATGAAAATGGCACGACAAGCAGGTTGAAGATCTGCTTGGCGAAGAAAAAGCAGAAAAGAAAAGCGACGAAAAACCCGGCCACCGCCCAGAGCAGGCGCTGGCGCAGCTCGATGAGGTGAGAAAGCAAGGGCTGCGGGGTGTCGTCCAGTTCTTCTTCTTTTGTCACGCGGCGTCCCCGCTGGATTTGGCGGATTTCGAGGCTGCCGGCTTCTTGCGGGTCGTCGATGCGGTCGGTTTCTTCGCTGCCGAACGCTTGGCCGCGGCCGGTTTGGAGGCCGGTTTCGCTGCCGTCTTGCGGGTTCGCGAAGCCGCGGCGGCGGGCTTTTTCTTGGCGGCGCCGTTGGCGTTGGATTTAGCCGGGCTCTTCGCGGGCTTCTTTTCAGCCTTCGGCTTGGCTTCGACTTTCGCCGTTTCAGCGGCATCGCCGTTCGGCTTGGCGGCACCCGGTTCGGAAGGTGACGGCTCCGTCGCCGCCTTCATCGTCTTGTCGAGGTCCGACTTGGTCTTGTTGAGATCCGACTTGATCTCGTTGCCGACCTCGGCGATCGGGTCGACGACGTCCTTCAGGATGCTCTTTGGATTCAGCTGCTGGGCTTCCGATATTACCGAGCGCACATCATCCAGTTCGGCTTCCTTCAGCGCCTCGTCGAACTGGCTGCGGAATTCTCCGGCCATGCTGCGCAGTTTGCGCGTGGTGCGCCCGAACGTCCGCAACATCGCCGGCAGGTCCTTCGGCCCGACGACGATGATCAGGACAAGCGCAACGACCAGAAGTTCCGGCCAGCCAAGATCGAGCATTTAAACGACTCCGCGCAGCTGCGACGGCAGCATCCACCAACGCAATGATGGGTGCGTAGCGAACCGGATGCGGTCAGCTTTTTCCCGTGGTTTCGTCAGGATTGTGCTCGACCGTCTTGGCCTTTTCCGACTCGTCTTCTTCGCCCATTCCCTTGCGGAAATTCTTGATGCCTTTGGCAACGTCGCCCATCAGTTCCGGGATCTTGCCGCGACCAAACAGCAGCAGCACGACGACCAGAACGATCAGCCAGTGCCATATGCTAAAGCTACCCATACTCGTCTCCCTCGGGATTCTTGTGATGATGTAGGTTTTTTCTACACCCTTTCAAACACCAATATGTCCTGCTCGTTAACGCAAAGCGTCACGTCGCGCAATCCAGACTTCAGTCGACCCGCCTTCATGCGGGCCTGGATGAGCTGTTCCGTTCCCGGAATAGCGAGCCCGAAATGTTCGGCAACGCCGAGAAAACGGCGAAACACGATTCGTGCCGGAATGTCTCCGCCCTTCTCCATAACCTCGACGCTGGGCAAGCGTATGGCGACCGAATAGGGGCCGCCGTCTTTCGCGCCATCGGCGGCGAAATTGCCAAGCGGCGTTTCGACGCGGCCGGAGCTGACGACGCAGTCGAAAACGTTCAGCTCGGAAAAGAAGGCAGCTGCAAAGAGGTTTCGCGGCCGATAATAGAGGTCTTCAGCCGTGCCGAGCTGGACCAGCCGGCCCTCGCGCAACAGGGCAATCCGGTCTCCGAGGCGCATGGCTTCCTCGGCATCGTGGGTGACCACAAGAGCCGTGGCGCGCGTCTCCCGCAGAATGGCCAGGGTCTCGTCGCGAACGGTGTCCTTCAGCCGGGAATCGAGGCCGGAGAACGGTTCGTCCATCAACAGCACCGAGGGTCGCGGCGCCAGCGCCCGGGCCAGCGCCACCCGTTGCTGTTCGCCGCCGGAAAGTGCATGCGGGTATTGCCGTGCATAATGGGTCAGGCCGACGCGCTCCAGCGCGGCCATCGCCTCCTTGTCGGCCTCGGCATCGGTAAGCGCCGTCAGACCGAAACGCACGTTTTCCAGCACGTTCATGTGCGGAAACAGGGCAAAATCCTGAAACATGAGGCCGACGCCCCTGCGCTCCGGTGGCACGAACAGGTCGGCCCCGGAAATTTCCTGGTCGTTGAGAAGGATACGGCCCTGCCGCGGCGCCTCGAGCCCGGCGGCAAGACGCAGCAGCGTCGTCTTGCCGGAACCGGAAGGCCCCAGAAGGCACAGCACCTCGCCCGGCTCCGCCGTCAGGGTCACGCCGTCCAGCGTCGACTGTCCGTAATAGTCGTGCCTGATATCCTCGAACGTCAGCTGCGCGGCGAAGGAAACGCCGGCGCGGCGCTGCGGATCCGCAGATGTCATGCTTTCCTGTGTGGCCGAACGCAAAAGTCGCCCTTGCTGGTAACCCGGTCTGAATTCGGGCTACTACTCGTCCTCTTCACCCATCGGTGTCAAGAGGCCGAGTTCCTCGAGATCCATCTGCGTGATCGGGTCTTCGTCTTCGGCAAGATCGTCATTGGCCGGCGGCACCGGCACCTGGAAATTGGCCGGAACGCGCGAAGACAGCAGTCCGGCCCCCTTCAGCTCTTCCATACCGGGAAGGTCGCGCAGCTCTTCCAGTCCGAAATGGTCGAGAAACTCCAGAGTCGTGCCATAGGTAACCGGGCGCCCGGGGGTGCGCCGGCGGCCGCGCATCTTGACCCAACCGGTCTCGAGCAGCACGTCCAACGTTCCGCGCGAAGTCGCCACGCCACGAATTTCCTCGATTTCGGCGCGCGTGACCGGCTGGTGATAGGAGATAATCGCCAGCACTTCCAAGGCAGCGCGCGACAAGCGGCGGCTGTCCGTCTGCTCCCGGTGGATCAGGAACGACAGATCGGCGGCGGTGCGAAAGGCCCAATGGTCGTCGACCCGCTGCAGGTTGACACCGCGCAGGCTGTAGAAACCCGACAGGCTCTTCATGACGGCGCCGACATCGATACCGTCGGGCAGCTTTTCCGCAATGTCCTTTTCGGCCACCGGCTCGGACGACGCGAAAACCAGAGCTTCGGCAATACGCTCCGCTTCCTTGAAGGCGCGATTGGCGCCGACGGCGTCGGTCACGTCAATGACGGTTTCGGTGTCTTCGCTGTTGAACGGCACGATTTGCGCCTGCGAACCCTCAGTCATTGTGTGTACTCTCCTGTGCAAGTTCCTGATCGGACGCGTTTTTTCCGCGCCTCAGGTAAATCGGCGCAAACGGCAGTTCCTGACGGATCTCAAGCCGCCCTTCCCGCACCAGTTCCAGCGATGCGGCAAAGGAACTGGCAATCGCCGTCGCCCTTTCTTCCGGATCGGCGAGATAGCGGACAAGGAAGTGGTCGAGTGCCGTCCATTCCTTCAGTTCGCCGATCATGCGTTGAAGAATCACTCGGGCATCCCCAAGAGACCATACAAGGCGTTTGGAAATCGTTACCTGCGTCGTCGACTGGCGCTGCCGCAGCGATGCGTAGCTGTTCAGAAGGTCGTAGAGATTCGCGGTGAACTCGGACTTTCTCTGAATGATGACCGGCTCCGGGTCGCCGCGCGGAAAGATCTCACGACCGAGCCGGTTGCGGTTGATCAGCCGCGTCGCCACATCGCGCATCGCCTCGAGCCGCTTGAGGCGGAAAGCCAACTGCGTCGCCATCTCCTCGCCCGTCGGCTCGTCGCCCTCATCCTTCTTGGGAATCAACAGCTTGGATTTCAGGAAGGCCAGCCAGGCGGCCATGACCAGATAGTCGGCGGCCAGTTCGAGACGGAGACGCCGGGCATTGTCGATAAAGGTCAGATACTGCTCCGCCAGGGCCAGTACGGAGATACGCGCCAGATCGACCTTCTGGGTGCGTGCCAGATGCAGGAGCAAGTCCAGCGGCCCTTCAAAGCCGTCGATATCGACCACGAGCGCCGGTTCGCTGACGCCCCGTTCGGTGCGTTCACCGTCGTCCCAAAGCTGCTCCATGGGCGCTTTCGCGCCGGCCGCCGCTTCCGGCAGCTTGTTTGCCGCACCTGCCATTTACATGGCTCCCCCGAGTCTCCTAAACGTACTCAGCGACCAATTCCTCAAACTCCGCTCGAAGCGCATCCTCGTCGCAGCTTTCTCCCCTCCCGAACAGGGAGCGCGCCGCCTGCGCCCGACGTTCCGCTATACCCGCCAAAACCGGCGTATTTGCGGCTACTTCCCGCATTTCGTCCATCACACCGTTGCAGTGCAGAATCACATCGCATCCCGCATCGAAGATTGCACCGGCCTTTGTCGCAAAATCCCCAGAAAGCGCCTTCATCGAGGTGTCGTCCGACATGAGTAGCCCGTCGAACCCGATGGATTGCCGGATCACCTCGGCGATCACCTTTCGCGACGTCGTTGCCGGTCCATCCGGATCGATCTGCGAAAAAACGATGTGCGCCGTCATCGCCATCGGCAACGCGGCCAACTCCCGGAACGGCGCGAAATCCTGACTTTCCAGGTCCTCGCGGGACACATCCACCACCGGAAGTTCCAGATGCGAATCGACCTTGGCCCGGCCGTGGCCCGGAATATGTTTCATCACCGGCAGCACACCGCCGGCCATCAGCCCGTCGGCCGCCTGCGCGCCGAGCCTCGCCACGGTCATGGCATCCGACGAGAAAGCGCGATTGCCGATGGCGTCATGGCAGCCCTCCGCCGCCACATCGAGCACCGGCAGGCAATCGACATTGATCCCGAACCGCGACAGATCCGCTGCATGAAGCCGCCCCATCAGCCAGGCAGCGCGCAGTCCCGCCTGCGGGTCCTGCCCGTGAACCGCGCCGATGCTGGCTGCCGGAGGATAGGATGGCGCCAGCGGCGGCCGCACGCGCTGAACGCGGCCGCCTTCCTGATCGATCAGGATCGGCGCGTCGGCCGCACCGACGCTCTCGCGCAGGTCGTCCACCAGGTCGGCAAGCTGGCGCGCTTCGCTGACGTTGCGGGCAAAAAGGATAAAGCCCCAAGGACGCTCGGCCCTGAAAAAGGCCCGCTCGTCGTCAGAAAGCGTTAATCCGCCGCATCCAAGGATCATCGCTTTTGATTCGCACATAAACGAATCATACACGTACAGATTCAAATAGATAGGCCGGATCCGGGCGAATAGACTCAAGCGCCTTACCGGTCAGAACCGGTACGCCTCACCCCATGAAAACCCTCGCAATGCGTCGGGAATCGTCGCGGATTTGCCGCCAGCTTCTAACGGGCCACGAAACAGCTGCCGCCGGCCGCCTTGTACTGATTGCACAGTGCCGTGGCGTCCGCTCTCGATCCGACCGGGATACGCACACGATAGAACACACCCTTGTTGGGGATGTCGGCACGCTGAATGTTGACGCCTCTGCCGCCGATGATGGAGGCGTAGCGGCGCGACAGGTTCTGATAGGATTCACGCGCGCCGGCTTCGGACGGCTGCGACGAGATCTGCATCGAATAGCCGCCGGGCGTGCCCGACGCCGAACCGCCGGCAAGATTCCCGCGTTCGTTGACGGCTTCGACGATGGTTACCGGCTGTTCCGACGGACGAGCCGAGGGGACCGGTGCCCTGGCGTTTGCATTGCCGCCCGACGTGGTCGTGGCAGCAACTTCGGTACCGGCGGTTTCGCTGACCGGTTTGTTGACAGGAAGCGGAATGGCACCCGAGTCGCGCAGATTTTCGTCGATCGGCGGAGGACCGGCATCGTTGTCTGTCTCGGCGGCATTCTGCACCGGCTCTGTCGATGACGGTTGCGTTTGCACATTGGTGGCATTGTTGGTGACCGCAGCGGTCTCGAGCGGTGTCGTCGTCGCGGACTCTGAACTCTCCGCCGGAGCTAGAGCGATCTGCCGCGGCTGATCGCCATCACCGGTCGCCGTGGTCGCATCGTTGGAGGCGGTGACCTCATTGCTGGGCGTACCGCCGTCGACCGTCGTATCCGTCGGCTGCGTCGATGAAACAGTGGTGTCAGAGGTGGCGGAAGCACCACCAGCGGTCTCGGTCACCGATGGCTGCGACGTCGCAGGCAGTTCCCGTGCAACGATGGTCCCGTCGGGTTTGACGACGAGCGTTCGAACCTTGCGCGGCGCGATGGCGACCGTTTCTTCCGGCGTCGTCGAACCGTTGTCGCTGGTGTCGGAGGCCGTCAGCCGATCCTCGGACTTGACCACCGGCTCGGCCGTGTCGGATCGCCCTTCAAGGGGCAGCAGGCCCGGTTCGAGCGTGCGCTGAACCACGTCCACGGGCTCTTCGGTCGTGGTCACCAGGTTTTGTTCCTGCGGCGCCGCCGTATCGTTGCCGGCCACCCGGTCATAAACGGCAAGGTCCTGGTTCGGAACAGTCTTGCCGCCCGGATTCTCCGGCTTGACCTTGACTGGTTCGCTGTCTGCGACGATCACCGGCGCTGCGTCGGAAGTGCTGTTGCCTCCCAGACTGCTGTTCCAGAAGTAGAATCCGCCGCCGCCGGCGACTGCGACGCCGAGGACGACCAGCGCGGCGACCAGTCCTCTGCGTCCTGACTGGCCATGATCGGGCTCGGCAACCGAGTCGAATTCGGGAACCAGAAGGTCGTCGTCCATGGCGAAGCCGTCATCCTCGCCCAGGGTGCCGTCATGCTCGGCCAGTTCTTCTTCGGTCAGGCCGATCGCTTCGACGGTGTCGTCCGCGGCCGGTGCCTCGAATGAGGCCGGATCTGCCGGCACTGCGGTGAGATCCTCCGGCTCTGGTGCCGAAGGCGGAATGTCGAGAGGATCGTGCTGCTGGCCGGCGTCGCCCGCCGCTCCTGCGGCTTCCGATGCCAGCGCCTCGAGCTCTTCTTCCAGCGGCAGACCGAAATCGGCTTCCGCGGAAGGTGCCGGCACGACTTCTTCGGGCTCGATTTCGGGCACATCCAGCTCGGCCATCGCCTCCGGCACTTCATCGGAGTCGGCTATACTGGCGTGATCGAAAGGGACTTCCGGCGGCGGTGGCGGTGCGGCGGCGGCAGCTGCTTCCGCCTCGACATCGGCCATTTCCGCCAGCAAAGCGTCGTTGATATCGTCCGGTGTTTCGTCCAACTGCGTTGCTTTCGGCATCGCAGCCTGGACGTCTTCTTCGAATTTGCGATAGGCCGAAGCCAGCTCTTCGCTCTCGCTAATGGTCTCGGCCGGAGGCACCGCGGCATCGATTTGCGCCTTCGCCTCTTCGTCGCTTTCGGCACCCGGAGCCGGACCGCTGTCCTCGAGCGCCGAAAAAGCCGCTTCCAGTTCCGCCTCGAGGCTGGAAACCGAAGAGTCGTCGGCCTTGGCAGCTCCCGGCCAGGGATTTTCCGGCACGGTCTCGGGCCGGCTCTCAGCCGGCATTTCAGGAACGGGATCGGCAGCCGAACCATGTGCTCCTGGCAACTCGTCCAACAGCGCGCTCAACGGATCCGCATGCGCTTGCTGGGTCTCCGGTTGCGTCGCCGGTTCGTCCACCGGTGGCACCGGCGGGTCGAAGAAACTGGGGCCGTCGCTTTGCGGCCGCTCGACGACCGGTTCGGCGGCGATCTCTGGCGCCGGCGGGCTCGCAACCGGTGGATCCACACTCTCTTCCGCTTGCTCGCCGACATCGATTTCGAGTTCGCGAAGCAATTCCGCCTCGAGGTCGAGGGCAGCCTCGTCCTCCGTAACGGGCGGCAGCTCGTGACTGGCGACGGGTGAAGGCGCTACAGGCTCATTGTGGGCAAGAGGCGTCAGCGTTGGAGGCGGCGGAGGCTCATGACCCGCGAGTGGGGGTGGCGGAGGCTCCTGGCTCGCCAGCGGAGGCGGCGGCGGTTCATGGCTCGCCACCGGGGGTGGCTGCGGTGGCTCGTGACCCTCGGCAGGAGGTTGGGGCGGCGGCGGGGCCGGTTCCGTCTCTGGCTTCACCGCCGCGACAGGCTCGTGGCGTGGCGGAACATCGATGGTTGGGATCGGCGCGGTGAACGGTGCGCGCAGCGGAATGTCGACCGTCGGTGGCGGCAAATCCGCCGGCTCCGCGGCGGGTGCCGGCACAGCCGCTTCCTTCGCCTTTTTCTCGTCCTCATCGAACCCTACGATGCGGGCGAGCTCGGCGAACGGATCGTCGTCTTTCCGCTCCGTTTCAGCCGGTTGGCGTGGGTCTTTAAACTGATCGTCGGCCATACAGTCCACTCGCGTGCGTGCAGCATTAAAACATGCCAGTACATTGTGGGCAAAAGGTGACGCCTAACGCATCTCCAGAGGTGCGTCCGTACCGGTAATGGTCAGTCCCGATTTCAATACCGATGCAACAGCCTTCACCAGCCCGAGTCTGGCCATGCTTAATTCTGGATTTTTATGGTTAACAAACCGTAATTCCTCGAAATCCTTACCTTTATTCCAATGGACGTGGAAGGCGCTGGCCACGTCATAAAGGTAAAATGCGATCCTGTGGGGCTCCTGGGAAGCCGCTGCGGCCTCGAGAACCCGAGGGTATTCGGCGAGCTTGGCGACCAGTTGCAGTTCGCTCGGATCGACGACCCGATCGGCGACCATTTGTGCCAAATCGAGCGAATCAATGTCCGTATCCGGGAAGGTCTCTCGGGCCTGCCGAAGCACCGAATGACAGCGCGCGTGAGCGTATTGCACATAGAAGACCGGATTGTCCTTCGACTGCTCGGTGACCTTGGCAAAATCGAAATCCAGCATCTCGCTGTTCTTGCGGTAAAGCATCATGAAACGCACCGGATCGCGCCCCACCTCGTCGACCACATCGCGCAGGGTCACGAAGTCTCCTGCCCGCTTCGACATGCGCACCGGCTGACCGTCACGGAACAGCTTGACCAGCTGGCACAGCAACACCGTCAGTTTCGCCTCGCCTCCGGACACCGCCTTGGCAACCGCCTCCAGGCGCTTGACATAGCCGCCATGGTCGGCACCCAAGACGTAGATCATTTCCTTGAAGCCGCGCTCGTACTTGTCGCGGAAATAGGCAACGTCTGCTGCGAAATAGGTGTAGGAGCCGTCGGACTTGATAAGCGGCCGGTCCTGGTCATCGCCGACTTCGGTCGACTTGAACAGCGTCTGCTCGCGATCTTCCCAATCTTCCGGCAATTGGCCCTTGGGCGGCGGAAGCTTGCCCTTGTAGACGTGCCCCTTGAAGGTCAGGTCGTTGATCGTTTCACGGATGGCCTTGCCGCCGTCCGCATGCAGCGTGCGCTCGGAAAAGAAAACGTCGTGACGGATGTTGAGCGCCGCAAGGTCGTCGCGGATCATCGCCATCATGGCATCGATGACCCGGTCCTTGACGATCGGCATCCATTGCTCTTCCTTCATGGCCCGCAGGTCGGACCCAAACTCGTCGGCCAGTGCCTTGCCCACCGAAACCAGGTAATCGCCCGGATAGAGGCCTTCCGGAATGGCGCCGATGTCTTCGCCCAGCGCTTCCCGGTAGCGTAGAAAGGTCGAACGCGCCAACACGTCGATCTGCGCACCGGCATCGTTGATGTAGTACTCGCGGGTGACCTCGTACCCGACATAGGACAGCAGGTTGGCGACGGAATCGCCGACGACGGCGCCGCGGCAATGGCCGACATGCATCGGTCCGGTGGGGTTGGCCGAGACGTACTCGACATTGACTTTCCGGCCCTCGCCCAGATTGCCGCGGCCGAAATTCTCCCCCGCCTCGATAATCGACGAAAGAGTTCGCTGCCAGTAGTTTGGAGACAGCTTCAGATTGATGAACCCGGGGCCGGCGACCGATACCGCTTCCACATCGGCGTCGGCCTCCAGCAGCCTGGCGATCTCCTCGGCAAGCGCTCGCGGATTCGTTCCCAGCGGCTTGGCCAGCACCATGGCGGCATTGGTCGCCACGTCGCCATGGCTGGGATCGCGCGGCGGTTCGACGCCGACTCGGGCGAAACTGATCTCGTTTTCGCTGTTGCGAACGTTGTCGAGCGATTGAAGAGCGTTGATAACGCGCCCTTCGAAGTCCTTGAAAAGATTCATCTGTTGCATCCGGGAAAGCCGACCGCCATGCACCATCCAGCACAGGTTCGGCAGGAAATTGCAGGCTGACTATCGCAATTCGGGGGTGCGGTCAAACAGCGCGCGATGCTGATCGATGGCGAAGTTGTCGGTCATCCCTGCAAGGTAGTCGGCAACCCGGCGGGCAAGACCGGCGGAATCCATCTCACCGGTGTCGCGCGACCATTGACCGCCCATCAGTTCGGGACGCTCGACATAGGCCTGGAACAGATCCTTGACGATGTTTGCGGCTCTCTCGCGCACCCGCATTACTTCGGAATGACGATACAAGTTCTTGTAAAGAAAGGCCTTCAGGCTCTTGTCCGCCGCCGTCATCGCGGTCGAGAACTGAGCCATTGCACGACCGGCGCCGCGAACCTCGTCGGCACTCTGCGGCTCGATGTCACGCAACGCCGCCTGTGCCGTCGCGATCACATCTTCGACCATGACCGTAATCTGACGCCGCATGATCTCGTGTATGACGCGGCTTTCCTCCAACTGCGGATAAGTGTCGCACACTGTCGACAGCAATTCGCCGAGGAACGGCACGTCTTCGAGCATGTCGAGGGTCAGCAGGCCGCTGCGCAAACCGTCGTCGATATCATGGGTGTTGTAAGCAATGTCGTCGGCGATCGCCGCCACCTGCGCTTCGAGACTGGCGAAGCTGGCAAGCTGCAGATCGTGCTCAGCACTGTAGTCGGCAATCGGTCGCGGCACCGGCCCCTTGAGACCGACGCCGTTGCGGTCGGTCAACGGACCGTTGTGCTTGACCAGTCCTTCCAGGCTTTCCCAGGTAAGATTGAGGCCGTCGAAGGTGGGATAGCGGCGTTCCAGCTGGGTGACGACCCGCAGCGACTGGGCGTTGTGATCGAACCCCCCTTCGGCCGCAAGCAGCTCGTCCAGCACGTCTTCGCCGGTGTGACCGAACGGCGTGTGGCCGAAATCGTGCACCAGCGCGATGGCTTCGGCGAGGTCCTCGTCGAGCCGCAATGCCCGTGCCAGTGCCCGGGCGATCTGCGCCACCTCAATCGTATGGGTCAGCCGGGTACGAAAATGATCGCCCTCATGGGCCACGAACACCTGGGTCTTGTGTTTAAGGCGCCGAAAGGCGGTGCTGTGGATGATCCGGTCGCGATCGCGCTGGAAATCGGAGCGGGTTCGACTTGCCGGTTCCGGATAGCGCCTGCCGCGGCTGTTTGCCGGATCGCTGGCCCAGGGCGCGCGCATAGCGGTCCCGAATCCGAGCATGTCTTCGTCCAACTGCATGGCTTCGCCTTCCCCGTTGACGCGGCCTGTCGATGTTCATACCTATAGGGCAACTGCGTTAAATCAAAATCTCGCCGGCCCTTGAAGCCGGTCAGGAAGATGAACATGGCAAACACCCAGGTGACGCTGTCGGATGCGGCAGCACGGCGCATCGCCGATATTCTGGCCTCAGAGCAAGGAAAAACCGCCTTGCGGGTCTCCGTCGAGGGCGGCGGCTGCTCCGGTTTTTCCTACAAATTCGACCTCGCTGACAACCCCGAAGACGACGATCTGGTGCTCGAAAAAGGCGAAGCTCGGGTGCTGATCGATTCGCTGTCGCTGGTCTATATGGGCGGATCCGAGATCGATTTCGTGGACAATCTGATGGGACAGTCCTTTCAGATCAACAACCCGAACGCGGTAGCCTCCTGCGGCTGCGGCACCAGTTTCACCATCTGACGGTCGCTCGATGAAGATCGCCAGCTGGAACATCAACGGAATCAAGGCACGCATCGACAACCTTCTGACCTGGCTCAAGGAAAGCCAGCCGGATATCGCCTGCCTGCAGGAAATCAAATCGGTCGACGAGAACTTCCCGCGCGAGGCGATCGAGGCGATCGGCTATCACGTCGAAACGCACGGCCAGAAAGGCTTCAACGGCGTGGCTCTGCTGTCGAAAGTGAAGCCCGACGAGGTCAATCGCGGTTTGCCGCTGATCGACTCGTCCGGTGCACCTGACGAACAGGCCCGTTTCATCGAAGGGCTTTTCGGCGTCAAGGGCGGCGTGGTGCGCGCCGTGT
Organism: Rhizobiaceae bacterium; assembly: GCA_963921345.3. Classification (GTDB taxonomy): domain Bacteria; phylum Pseudomonadota; class Alphaproteobacteria; order Rhizobiales; family Rhizobiaceae; genus Hoeflea_A. The sequence goes on from CAWUFE020000007.1 coordinate 1,432,570, forward strand.
CGCTCTACCTGCCCAACGGCAACCCGGTCGATTCGGACAAATTCCCCTACAAGCTCGGCTGGATGGAGCGGCTGGAGGCCTGGGCCGCGGACCGCCTGCAGCTTGAGGAGCCGTTGATCCTCGCCGGCGACTACAACGTCATCCCGGATCCGCTCGACTGCTACGATCCGGCCGACTGGGAGGGCGACGCCCTGTATCGGGAAGAGACCCGCGCGGCCTTCCGCCGGCTTCAAAATCTCGGCTTTACCGAGGCCGTCCGAAACACCACCGACAAGGCCAAGACCTATACGTTCTGGGACTATCAGGCCGGCGCCTGGCAAAAGAACAACGGCATTCGGATCGATCACCTGCTGATGTCGCCCGAGGCCGCAAATCGGCTGATCTCGGCCAACGTCGAAAAGCACGTGCGCGCCTGGGAAAAACCGTCCGATCACGTGCCGGTGGTCGCCGAGCTCGGTTTTGCGCCCGCCTGACGGCGTAGTTTCATCCCGCCTCGGACACTTCAACCACCGTTATCTTGCGATAGTCGGCAAAGGGGTGCATCATGTCGTCATGTCCGACAAACGACATATCGGAGGCTTGGCAAGGCTCAAACCCGTTGGATTCGCTGCTTTGTGCCTGACGGTCCTGTTTGTGGCAGGCGCGCCACAGGCGCTGGCGGGAGACGACATCAATTGCTCCTGCGTGGCCAACGGCCAGCGCATCGAGCTGGGAAAACTGTTCTGCATCAAGACGGCGTCTGGCAAGGAGTTCCTTGCGCGCTGCGAGCGCGTCCTCAACAACACTTCGTGGAAACGCGTTCAGGACAGCTGCCCGATGGCTCTTGACCTGTCGACGCCGACGGACCGCCCGGTCCTCTAGCCGGTCCTGCGGCGGGCGGTCTCCTCATCGACCAATGGCTGATCTTCGGCTCCGAGCACGGCCGGATCATACGGATCGCGCGCAAATACGTCACGGACCATGGGTGCGAAGAACTCCAGCGGCAGGCTGTCGTAGTCGGGATCGAAGCTGGCCTGGTCCCAGCGTTCGCAAAACGTGGCGCAATCGTCGAAATAGGCATGGCCGCGGTGGCGCTCCCGTTTGTGCTGGTCGCCGCCGACATGGTGGCCGTAATAGAGCATCTGAAAGTCGCCGTGCTTCTCGACCACCCAGCGGCACTGTTCGCGAACGAAAGGCTTGAGGACGGCGGCGGCGTATTCGTCGTGATTGTAGGGTGCAAAAATGTCGCCGATATCATGCAGCAGCGCCGACACCACCCAGTCCGCATCGGCTCCGTCGCGCCAAGCCCGGGTGGCCGACTGCACCGAGTGGCCAAGCCGCGTGACCTGATAGCCCGACAGGCTCTCGTCCAGATCCCTCAACGCACCGAGCAGCCGGTCGGCGGTCCCCTTGGTGTAGGCGACTTCATGCTCGGTCAGGAATGTGTACTCCTCTTTCGTCCCGTCCTTCATCTGTGTGAAGTTCACGCGATCCATCGTCGCCTCCTCTTCTTCCTATTGATACAGTCCGACACGTTCGTTCGCGCCGGCCGCAAACGCCTTGGCCTGGTCCGCCCGCATGCGCTCGTGGAGCTCGAGGCTTGCCGGCGCAAACAGCCGTCCCGGTGGCGCGAAGTTGATGAAATGCCCGCTACGGTCGACTCCGCGGGCCAGCATGGCATAGTCGCGTTCGGCAACCTGCTGCCGGGCATTCGGATTGACGTATCGAACGGCAAATCCGATCCGCCGGTCGGTGGACCGGTTCTGGCCCGATCCATGGATGGTCAGGCCATGATGCAGCGACATCTCGCCCGGCTGCAGTTCGATCCTGGTCTTGTCCGCTTCCGCGACGTCAACGGCAATTTCCTGGCCGCGGGAGAGCAGGTTCGTTTCGGAGAACGTGTCGTTGTGCGGCAGGATCGGGTTCTCGTGGCTGCCGCGGACGAAATCCATGCAGCCGGATTCGACCGTCGACGGCGAAAGCGCAATCCAGGCCGTGACCTGATCCGGTGTTGCGCCGAGCCCCCAATAGGTCAGGTCCTGATGCATCGAGACGATGTGCTCGGTGCGTGGCTCCTTGATGAAATACTCGGCGGACCAGACCAGGATATCCGGGCCGAGAATCGCCTCAACGGCATCGAGTACCGCAGGATGCAGGGCCAGCCGCGCGGCGAACGGCATGACGCAGTGGGCGTTGACCCGTTTGTACAGCGCAAGCGGTTTCGGCAGCCCGGCATCCAGCCATTCAGCCTCCATATCCTCCAATTCGCGCCGACAGACGCCGGCTTCCTGTTCGGACAGGACCCGGATCGGAAAGAGATAGCCGTCTCGCCAGTAAGCATCGGCGCTTGCGGAATCAGCCACGGTCTTCTCCATCTTTCGTTGTGCCAACCTATCCGACCTTACCGGAACCGCAGCACGATTTCGCTTGCGTCTGAGAGTAAGCAAAACTTATGCTGCAGCATGGCCGCCAACCGCATTCCCTCCCTGAACTGGCTGCGCGTCTTCGAAGCGGCCGCGCGCACGGAGAGTTTCGCCAACGCTGCCGCTCAGCTGAACATCAGCGCCCCCGCTGTCAGCCAGCAAATCAAGGCTCTCGAAGGCTATCTCGGCGCCCCGCTGTTCACCCGAAGTGCCCATTCCGTCGCGTTGACGCCGGCCGGGCGCGCCTTTCTGCCGAGCGTCCAGCACGCCATCATGTCGGTCGAATCGACTGCCGACGGGCTGTTCGGACAGGTTCGGCAGGAAACCCTTTATGTGCAGAGCGTGCTGATCTTCGCCATGGGATTCCTGAGCCCGCGGCTTCGGGCCTTCCGAGAGGCCCACCCGGATATCAATCTGCAACTGACCACCGGCAATGCGGTTGAGGATTTCGGCCGCGGATTTTCCGACCTGCAGATCGTCTTCGGCGATCCCGCCACCTACGGCAAGCAGGGAGACCCGCTGCTCGGCGAGCGGCTTTATCCGATCGCCTTGCCGGAAATAGCCAGGACCATCGAACGGCCGGAAGATCTGTTGCGGCATTCGCTGCTTGAAGTCGCCACTCACCGTGCCGGCTGGGTCGGGTTTCTTGAACGGCAGCGGGTCAGCCCGCTGGGCGCGGACCTTGTCTTTGCCGATACCACCGTGATGAGCTTTTCCGCTGCCGCCCATGGCGCCGGAATTGCGCTCGCCCGGGCACCGGTCAGCGATGTGCTTGAAAGAACGTTCGGATTGAAACAGTGCCTGGCCGACTCCGCTCAGGAGGGAGCCGAGCGCTATCACCTGATCTATCAGAGCATCACGTCCCTGCGGCCGGCCGCGCGGCTCTTTCGTCAGTGGCTGCTTGCAGAGGTCGGTATCGCAGGGCGCGAGGCCTGAGCTAGTTGATGCCCTTGGCCAGCATGTCCTCGGCCAACGCCATTGCCGTCCTTCGGTCGGCTTCCTCGGCGACCGAAAAGGCCTGTTCCTGGATCGATCGGATCCATTCACGATCCGCCGGAGCGGCGCGTTCCAGCGCCACCGTCATGAAGGCGAGACCGCGCACCGTATGGCCTTCCTGGAAGATGGCGTTGCCGAGCAGTGCCGACGCCCCCGGATGGCCCGTCTTGCGGGCGCGGTTCAACCACTTCTTGGCCTGGCGCAGGTCGTTCTTGCCGCCCTCGCCCAGCAGGATCATGCGGCCGAGCTGAAACTGGGCCTCGGGTACACCAAAGGCGGATGCGGCATGAAAATAGAGTTGCCGGGCCTGTGCGAGATCCGGGCGAACCGGGCTGTTGGGAATGCCAAGCCGGTAGTAACCGGCGAGAGAAACTAGCGCATGGACGAAATACCCGGTGTCGCGCGAGCCGGGTTCGACACCCTGCCGGGCGATCTGATCGTAGATCTTGAAGGCTTCGTAGTCCTCCTCGACAACGCCGTCGCCGTCTGCATACATGTTGGCAAGCGCCCAGCGCGCGCCTCGGTGCCCCTGTTCGGCGGCGTGCCGATAGGCTTCCACCGCGTCGCCTTTCTTGCCGCGCTTGTAGGCGGAGAATCCGAACTTGAAGAGCACCCGCGGTCCGGATTTCTCGTTGACCCCCGAATCGGGGTCGAACGCCATCGCCGAGCCGGCGGTGCCGACTGTCAGGGCGATCAGGCAGGCAAGTACGCGCCCGGCCCTTATACTAGATATCTGCATAACACTGTTTTTCTTTCGCCCCGCCCGGATGCGTGACCGCGCCCATCCGAGCGGTCCCGACTGTTTGGGCATATTTCCATAGAACACCGGAGGTGTAGTCCGTTTCGCGCGGTTTCCAGAGATCGCGTCGCTCGGCGAGAATCTCGTCCGAGAGCCTGACGTGTATCGTCCCGGCCACTGCGTCGATGTCGATGATATCGCCGTCCTCGAGCAGGCCGATCGGCCCGCCCACGGCGGCTTCCGGCCCCACGTGACCGATACAGAAGCCGCGCGTGGCGCCGGAAAACCGGCCATCCGTGATCAGCGCGACCTTGTCTCCGACCCCCTGCCCGTATAACGCGGCCGTGGTCGCCAGCATCTCTCGCATGCCGGGACCACCCTTGGGGCCTTCATAGCGGATGACGATTACCTCGCCTTCCTTGTATTCGCGGTTCTTGACCGCCTGGAAGCACTCTTCTTCCGAATCGAAACAGCGTGCCGGGCCGGAAAACTGCTGGTTGGCCATTCCGGCGACCTTCACGATCGCGCCTTCCGGCGCCAGATTGCCCTTCAGCCCGACGACCCCGCCGGTTTCGGTGATCGGATCGCTCGTCGGCCGCACCACATCCTGGCCATCGTTCCAGGCGACATGCTCCATGTTCTCGGCCAGCGTCCGGCCGGTCACCGTCTTGCAGTCGCCGTGCAGATAGCCGCCGTCCAACAGCGACTTCATCAACAGCGGAATGCCGCCCGCCTCGAACATGTCCTTGGCGACATATCGGCCACCCGGTTTCAAGTCGGCGACATAGGGTGTCTTGCGGAAGATCTCGGCCACGTCGAACAGATCGAATTCGATACCGCATTCATGGGCGATGGCCGGTAGGTGCAGGGCCGCATTGGTCGATCCGCCGGAGGCCGCGACCACCGCCGCCGCGTTTTCCAGCGCCTGGCGCGTAACGATATCGCGCGGCCGGATGTTTCGGGCGATCAACTCCATGACCTTTTCGCCGGAGGCGTAGCAGAAACGGTCGCGCAGCTCATAGGGCGCCGGGGCGCCGCAGGAATACGGCAAGGCAAGGCCAATCGCCTCTGCCACCGTGGCCATGGTGTTGGCGGTAAACTGCGCCCCGCAGGATCCGGCCGACGGGCAGGCAACCTGCTCGATTTCCTCCAGATCCTCGTCCGACATGGCGCCGACGGAATGCTGTCCGACCGCTTCGAAAACGTCCTGGATGGTTATCTGCCGACCCTTGAAGGTACCGGGCAGGATCGAGCCGCCATAGATGAAAATCGACGGGACGTTCAGCCTGACCATCGACATCATCATGCCGGGCAGCGACTTGTCGCAGCCGGCAAGGCCGATCAGCGCGTCGTAGCAATGGCCGCGCATGGTCAGTTCGACCGAATCGGCAATCACATCGCGTGACACCAGCGACGATTTCATGCCCTGGTGGCCCATGGCGATGCCGTCGGTCACGGTGATTGTGCAGAATTCGCGCGGCGTACCGTTGGCCGCGGCGACGCCCTTCTTGACCACCTGGGCCTGGCGCATCAGCGAAATGTTGCAGGGAGCCGCTTCGTTCCAGCAACTGGCGACGCCGACCAGCGGTTGGCTGATCTCCTTGGCCGACAAACCCATGGCATAGAGGTACGACCGATGCGGTGCCCGCTCCGGCCCCGAAGTCGTGTGGCGACTTGGCAGCTTGGATTTGTCGAAGGTCTTGGCGTCCATCAGGTCCTCAACGGCATCGGCAGACTCTGAAACCATTTGCATAATGCCACCCGACCGATGCGCTGGTTTTGTGGCGGCAAATGGGCAATGTCAGCCTCATGCGGTCTTAGCAAACCTTTCCAAAAAAAGTGTTGCTCAACGGCCACAAAGTGCCGGCCTGTGTTGCATTTTAGTCAAAAAGTGAGGGCCGGAACACGCGCCCCGACCCCAAACACCTTCCGGCTCGCCAAATGGTTGAGAACCTACTCGGCTTCCTCGACATGTTGCAGGGCAGCAACCATCTTTTCGCGCTGCGCCTGGAGGTCGACGAGTTTCTGGCGTTCCTGCTCGACGATTTCCGGCCGCGCATTGGCCACGAATTTGTCGTTCTGCAGTTTCTTGTCGATCTTGCCGATATCGGCATCCAGCTTCCCAAGCGCCTTCTGCAGCCTTGCTTTCTCGGCCTCGAGATCGATCAGAGTGCCGAGCGGCAAACAGCAGGTTGTCTCGCGCACGACGATCTGGGCCGCTCCCTTCGGAACACTCTGATCCAGCACGATATCGTCGACCCGTCCGAGCCGCTTGACCGCCGGATCGTGGCGCAGCAGCCACTCCGAGGTCTGCTCGTTGGCGCCCACCACCACCAGCGGCGCCGTCGCCGAGGGCGGAATGTTCATTTCGGCGCGTACCGAACGCAGTCCCGACACCAGCTCGACCAGCCAGTTTATCTCGTCGGCGGCCTCGGCGTTCTCGTAGCCCGGCTGCGGCCAGGCCGCGTGGCACAGCAAACCGTCGCGGTCGGCGCGATGATCCCAAAGATCCTCCGTCATGAACGGCATGAAGGGGTGCAGGGTCTTGTAGATCTCGTCGAGCACATAGGCCGCGCAGGCTCGCGCTTCCGCCTTGCCAGGCTCGTCCTCGCCGCTCATCACCGGTTTCAGGAGCTCCAGGTACCAGTCGCAGAACGTGTTCCAGACGAACCGGTAGACCGCCGCCGAAGCGTCGTTGAAGCGGTAGGCTTCAATCGCCTCGGTCACCGCGCGCACCGTTCGCGACAGCTCGGTCAGGATCCATCGATCGATAGTCAGCTGAACCCCGTCGGGATCGAAATCAGCGCGCGGCGCGACGCCGTTCATTTCCGCGAACCGGCTGGCGTTCCAGAGCTTGGTGCCGAAATTGCGATAGCCGGCAACCCGTTGCGGATCGAGTTTCACGTCCCTGCCCTGTGCCGCCATGATGGCCAGCGTGAAGCGCAGTGCGTCGGCACCGTACTCGTCGATCAGTTCAAGCGGGTCGATGACGTTGCCCTTGGACTTCGACATCTTGGCGCCGTGCTTGTCGCGCACCAGCGCGTGCACATAGACAGTGTGGAACGGTTCGACCGGCGTGCCGTTGTCGTCCTTCATGAAGTGCAGGCCCATCATCATCATCCGGGCAACCCAGAAGAAGATGATGTCGAAGCCGGTGACCAGCACGCTGGTCGGATAGTAGGTGTCCAGTTCCGCTGTTTGGTCCGGCCATCCGAGCGTCGAGAACGGCCACAGCGCCGATGAAAACCAGGTATCGAGCACGTCCTCGTCGCGCTGCAGTTCGACATCCTCGCCGTAATGGTCCCGCGCCGCCTTGCGGGCCTCTTCCTCGGACCGCTCGACGAAAATCTCGCCGTCCGGTCCGTACCAGGCCGGGATCTGGTGTCCCCACCACAGCTGCCGCGAAATGCACCAGGGCTGGATGTTCTCCATCCATTCGAAATAGGTCTTTTCCCAGTTCTTGGGGACGAAGTTGGTGCGTCCCTCGCGCACCGACTGCATCGCCGGCTGCGCCAGGACCTCGGCATTGACGTACCATTGGTCGGTCAAATAGGGCTCGATCGGCACGCCGCCGCGGTCGCCGTGCGGCACCATATGCGTGTGATCCTCGACCTTGTCGAGGAGACCGAGCGCTTCCATGCGCGCGACAATAGCCTTGCGAGCGGCGAAGCGCTCCACCATGTCATAGGCCTCGAGCGTCTCGTTGAGTGCTTCCGACGCCGGGACCCCTTCCAGGAAATCCTCGTTGTCTTTCAGGGTGATGTGACCGTCACGCGTCATGATATTGACCGCCCGCAGGCCCGTGCGCTTGCCGACATCGAAGTCGTTGAAATCGTGCGCCGGCGTCATCTTTACGGCACCGGTGCCGGCTTCCGGGTCGGGGTATTCGTCGGCGACGATCGGCAGGCGTCGGCCGACCAGCGGCAGGATCGCGTGCTTGCCGACGATGTCCTTGTAGCGGACGTCGTCGGGGTGAACGGCGACACCGGTGTCGCCGAGCATGGTTTCCGGACGCGTCGTCGCTACCACCAGATAGTCGCGGGTCTCCCACTCGGTCGGCTTGCCGTCGTCGTCGAAGGCAACCGGATATTCATAGGTGACGCCGTCTTCCAGCGGATAGCGGAAATGCCAGAGATTGCCCTTGGTCTCGATCTGCTCCACTTCCAGGTCGGAAATGGCCGTGTTCAGCTTCGGGTCCCAGTTGACCAGGCGCTTGTCCTTGTAGATCAGGCCTTCCTTGTAGAGTGTGACGAAGACCTCGAGGACAGCCCGCGAAAGACCGTCGTCCATGGTGAAGCGTTCGCGCGACCAGTCGCAGGAGGCGCCGAGCCGTCGCAGCTGGTTGACGATCTGACCACCGGACTCGTCTTTCCACTCCCAGACCTTTTCGATGAACTTTTCGCGCCCCAGGTCGCGCCGATGCTGCTGGCGCTCCATCAACTGGCGTTCGACGACCATCTGCGTCGCGATCCCGGCATGGTCCATGCCGGGCTGCCACAGAACGTCCTTTCCCCGCATCCGTTCAAAGCGAATGAGGATATCCTGCAGCGTGTTGTTGAGCGCATGCCCCATATGCAGCGAGCCCGTCACATTGGGCGGCGGGATGGCGATGCTGAAAGTCTCGGCATTCGCCTGCGCACCGGCTCCAGCCTTGAAGGCGCCGGCGTCTTCCCAGCGTTTGGCGATTTTGGGTTCGCTTTGGGCAGCATTGTAGTTTTTTTCGAGCATTCGCCTGGCCATCGATATCGGAATTGTGCAGTGCCGTGTAACCGCACTACACGACGCGTTCAAGCCGATTTCGTCGGAAGGATCAAGCCCGAGTGGGCGCGCACCGGAGCGACCGGCCCGATTGAAGCCCGCAACCCGGCCGTGCGGCCGGGGCCGATATGATGGTCGGACGGTGGCCGGTCGGCGTCAGCCGCCGCGGGCAACCCGCTCGATTTCCTCGCGAACGAGCCGCTCGACGAGAGTCGGCAAATTGTCGTCCAGCCACTCCTGCAGCATCGGGCGCAGCATGTCCTCGGCGATTTCGTCGAACGAGCGCGCCGGCCCGCTGGACACCGCATGGTTCAGGTTGCCGAACGAATTCGCCACCCTCGCGCCGGCATCGGGCGACATCAGAGATCGAGGCTCCTCGACCGACCGGTGCGTATCGGAAATGTCGTGGGAATGTCCCACGGGTTCCTCCTGCACACGGGGCGCATCGTCCGGGCGGTCGTTCGCGGCCGGCAAAACGACGACGCCGCTCGAAATCGGGTTTGGCGTTTCCGTCCCCGCAAAACCCCGTTCGATGCGTTCCTCGGCCACTTCGGCGGCCAGGCTCGCCAGCGAAACTGGCTTCTCCGGTGTGTCGTCGTAGGCTGGTGTTTCCGCAGTGTCGGAATCGTCGACCTGTTCCTCGGAACTCGGTTCATCTGCCGATCCGGTGCGCAGCGGAGTTGCAAAAAAGGGCGTTCCCGGATGCAGGGTCGGTTCTTTGCTCATATCGTCCTCCACCGACGGACCTGATTGTTCGGCGGGTTCCGGCTCGTCCGCCGCCTCGGAAATGCTGTTCAACAGCGATAGCGGTCGCTCTACGGTGTCGGGTTGTGGTTGCTCCGACGCCACCGCTTCGGGGCTATCGGAAAGCTCGACCTGCTCGTCGGCAGGATCGTTGCTCTCGATGATTTTGCGAATGGAAGCCAGAATTTCTTCCATGCTTGGCTCGCGTGCCACATTTGCCTGTGCCATGCCGTTCCTCGAATTTGCCGCATCAAATTCCGGCTGCGGAACCGCAATCCGCAACCGAATCACATGCTTAGTCTATGCTATTGAAAAGCGCGTGAGAATCCCACGCGGCAAAATGCTGGATCTGGTGCACAGGTAAAGGTGGCGACCGGTCGGTCGCAGCCATTGGCGGGCGGGCTGTCAGCGACCGTCGACGGTGCGCAATCCGTACCACTTGTCCTTGACGGCGTTGTAGTGCTTTTCCGGACGGTACTGGCTGACCTTCAGCTTGAGGCGCGGGACGCGCAGCCGGCCAACGGCGCTCATAAGGCTGTAGCTGTTGACCACCGCATCGCGTTCCGACTGGGCCAGCGATTCCTGGGCGTTGAGCACATTCGTTTGGGTTTCCAGCACGTCCAGAGTGGTGCTCTGCCCGACATTGCGCTCTTCGATCACACCCTGCAGCGCCAGTTGCGCCGCCGACACCTGCGCCCGGTTGGCGTTAATCGAGGCTTTCGATGCCTCCAGGTTCGCCCAGAACGTCACGATGTTCTGTTCCACCTGACGGCGCGCCGAGTCGACCAGGATGCGAGCCTGACCTAGCGTTTCCTTGGCCTGACGGACCTGCGCCGAAGCCAGTCCGCCCTGATAGATCGGGATCGACAGGTTGGCCGAGAGGGTCCCGGTGTTGGCGCCGCCATCGGCATGGGTAACCGAACCCTGCACCGTCACGCTCGGCAGGAACGTCCCTTCCTGGGCTTTGACGGTGAAGGCCGCCGCGTCCACGGTGTACTGGGCACTCAGAATGCTCGGGTGCTCGCGCATTCCGATATGGACGGCCTGGTTCAGCGAAGACGGCAACTGCCTGCCCAGCACGGCCGGCTTTTTCAAATTCTTCGGCATCGTGCCGATGATTTGCACATAGACGGCAACGCTCGACTTGTACTGGGCCTGGGCGGCAAGCAGCTGCGCCCGCGCCGATTCGAGCTGCGCCTGTGCCAGCGCGATATCGGTCCGCGTTCCCTCGCCGACATCGAAGCGCGCCTGGGCAGCGTTGCGCTGCTCGATCAGGAACTGCAGGTTCTGCTGCCGCACCCGCACGATCTGCGCGTCGCGAATGACGTTCGCATAGATCTGCGCTGCAGCCAGAAGCGTCGTCATTTCCTGGTTGAGAAGGTCCTGACGACCGCCATAGACGTTGGCTTCGGCAGCCCGAACGTTGTTACGGGTCTGGAACCCGTCGAACAGGGACTGGGTGAACGTCACCCCCACCGAGGCGTCGACCGAGTCCGCCGAAGCGCCGGTGAACGTCGTGCGGTTGGTTTTCGTGGCGGTCACGCTGGTCGACGCCGAAACCTGCGGTCGATTGCCGGACTTGGCGATCGCCACGCCCTCGTCGGTGGCCCGCAGGCCCGCACGCGCCGCGTTCAGGTCGGGGTTGTTGTCATAAGCCTTGGCCATGGCCCCGAAAATCGTTTCGGCCGAAACCGTCGCAGGAACCATCGCCGCAAACGTCAAGGCTGCGGTAAGCAAGAGAGTTTTACGCACGCTGGACAAGGTGAACATCCCCACTACCGGTCTTAGCTTTCGCGATAACCAGCCCGCCGCCGATACCACAGCCAATGATATTATTCTGAACGCGGCCGGTTACAATGGCGCCGTCCACCACTTCATCACATTAGCCAGTGCTGTTACCAAGAAAGCACAATGTCGTTTATGCAGTCTTAATCAGAATTCGAACGCAGCGGCCTTTTCGAACCCCGGCAAGGGCTTGACCGACGTGTTGAATCCGTGGCGCGGCGCGGTGAAACCGCCCTCGCGCACATAAAGGTTTGCCCGGGAGGCGTTGCCATGCCCCTCGACGACCACCAGGCGGCCGCCGTCGCGCAGCTGATCGAACAGGTCCTTCGGCAGTTCCTCGACCGAACCGCCAAGGAAAATAACGTCAAAGGGCGCCTCAGGCTTGTATCCCGCTGCCAGATCGCCGGTGACGACTGCAACGTTGTCGTATCCGAGGCGCGACAGCGTCTCCGTCGCCTGCTCCGCCAGCGCCTCGTCGCTCTCCAGCGAGACTACCGAACTGGCGAGCAGCGACAAAAGGGCCGAAACGTAGCCGGTGCTGCAGCCGATCTCCAGAACCACGTCGTCCTTCCTGACGTCGGCCAGCTGCAGCAGCTTGGCGAGCGGCGACGGCTCCATGACGAAGCGGCCGTCCGCGGAATCGCTGTCCGCGGCGACCGGAATGTCGTCGTCGATATAGGCCAGCGCCCGGTAGTTGGCCGGCACGAAATCTTCGCGTGCCACCGCCAGAAACGCGTCGAGCACGGGATGGGACGTCACATCCGTGGTGCGGATCTGGTTGTCCACCATCCTGGTGCGCGCCAGTTCGAAATCGATGCCCATCAGCCTCTCCGGTATTCTCGACTAGGGTCTTTAATGCCGCCGCCCTGCATGTTCAAGCAATCGATGAACACATTTTTGGGGGAAGTTGAAACGCGCCATTCGGGCGCACCTGCCAGCGGGTCGACATCGGGTGGGTTTTGGAGGCCTCGCCCGGAATCGAACCGGGATAGAAGGATTTGCAGTCCTCTGCGTAACCATTCCGCCACGAGGCCCCGTGCCAGCGATTGCTGAACGGCCGGGGTCACTTAGACCGGTTCCGATTTCTTCGCAAGAGGGACGATCTGAAAAACGCATCTCGGCGCTCCCGCAATCAACCGGCCAGCTGGCGATCCGGTCCATGCCTGTGATATCATTGGGGCACCGGAGGACGAGATATGAAAACGATCGTCAAACTGCTGACCGCCTACACGGCATGGCTCTGTCGGGTCTTCAGCGTTTCACCGGATGCGCTGCACAAGGACAAACGCGGCAACCAGCCGCCACCCACCGGCGGATTTTCCTCTTTCTGAACGCTGGAGAGCACGCCGAACCCGAATGACCGGCGTCGCCGAGCGCCGTTCAAACCTTGCGTTTCTGCCGGCTCCTGACTGCCCAGACGACGAGCCGGCGGCGCCATCGACGGATCATCGGCACATCATTGGACAGAATCAGCAATCCGACCGGAATCATCCAGAAACCGACGATTGGCAGAAAGCCGACGATGCCGCCGAGGATAAAGCCGATGCCGATCAGCAAGCGCAGGACGCGGTTCCGGGGCAGTTGAAACTGCCACTTTCCGATGCGCACCACCTGTCCCGGCCGTGGCACCTCGGCATCGATATCGGGTTCTGCGTCGGCCGTCATTTGGTCCTTCGAAGCCGCCTTCGCCGGCCGATTTCGCCGGTTTCGGAGGCCCTCAATTTGGGTTTTGCCGGCGATTGTTCAAGACGCCTCACATTTTTTGAGAAAATCGCTTGGCAATTGGGAATTTCTTTTGTTATACGCCCATCCACGCCACACCAAGCGCATTGTTCCCCGGTAGCTCAGTGGTAGAGCAGTTGACTGTTAATCAATTGGTCGCTGGTTCGAATCCGGCCCGGGGAGCCAACCTCTTTCTCCTAAATCTCTGTAATTCAATCAGATTTTACCGCTGCCGTCGCGCGGGATTTTGCCAGACCAGCCATTGTAGATGAGTTCGCCGCGAGCATTGATATTTCAGTGAAACGCAAACGGCATCCTGTCGCTGCGATCTGTGAGTTGTTTTTTAGGCACGAATGCTGTTCGGGGCCCTGCCGATCGAGGCCGGCTTGTCCCGATTGGTCGATTTCGACGGCGACCGGGATTTCATCGGCAAAACCGCTTTGCTTGGCCTGCGGGATTCCACCGACGGTCCAAGCCGGCGGTTTGTCGGACTGCGACTGGATAACGAGGAGACTTTCCGCGCATCGGTTGCGTCCGGGCGCGTCGACGAAGTCCTTTCACGCGTCTACTGGGGCTCCACGCCGGTCCATCGGGACGGCAACACGATCGGCCGTGCGTCCAGCCTGTGCTGGAGCCCGACACTTGGCGGCCCGATCGCATTCGGGTTTCTCGATACCGGCGCCGTGTCCGTCGGCGACGAGGTCGGGGTCGATCTGTGCAGCATCGACGGAGCCCCTGTCGGGCGTGTGTCGGCCCGCGTCGTGGAGACGCCCTTCATCGAAATGCGTCGTTCCAAGAAGTAGGAACGCACGACGCCCCCTCGCCGTGCTCCCGCTGGGATTTACGGCGTCGGGTCTTTGTCGGCTTGACCGCGATTGGCCGGGCGCCCGAAAGAGGCAACTTCGGTATCACTCCGGCATACGATTTAGACCACTGGCATCGGTCTTGGCCCTATGACCAGCTTGCCCTCTACACCAGTATGGCAGGCACAAGTTCCCGCCGGTCAATCGATGGGAAGTGAGGTGATATGCCCTTGGCGTCCTTGTCCGTCGGGTGTGAGTACGGATACCATTTGACCGACGTCCCAAAATCCCTCGTCAATTAGTGACAGGCCGATATTTGACTTAAGGCGCGGAGACCAGGCACCAGAAGTCACTTGACCGACTTGGCGGTTACCTACCATCACAGGCCAAGGCTTTGAACACGCGGGCACTTTGTCGCCATCGAAGACCACGCCGCGAATTTCGCGGCCAACACCTTCCTTTGCTATTCTTTGCAATGCTTCAAGCCCGATACACTCTACAGACCCGTCCAATTTGCAGTACTTTCCCAATCCAAATTCAAGTGGATTATTATCCCTTGTCATCTCGTTGCCATAGGAAAACAGCCCGCCTTCAATGCGTTCGATAAGGTTCGGATAACCCGGTGCGATGTTGAAGGCCTGACCCGCCTCCCAAATCGTGTCCCAGAGTGCATGGCCGAGAGATCCACCTTTAAGATAGATTTCGAAACCGCCCTGGCGCGAATAACCGGAGCGCGCAATCACCTGTTGGGTGCCCATGAAATCGAAACGCTTGTATTTGAAAAAGCCGATCAGGCGAATTTCGTCCCCAAACAGCGAGGCCAACAGATCTTCGGCTTTTGGGCCCTGAATTGCCAGCGGCCAGACATCCGGTTCGTCGATTTCGACATCAAGATCTGCGCCGACCGCCAAGCCGCTTGCGTAAAGCAGAACGTCGCTGTCGGCGATGGACAGCCAAAATTGGTCGTCCGCAATTCTGAGCAACACAGGATCGTTCACCAGCCCGCCCCTGTCATTGACGATGGGAATGTACATGCAATCGCCGACCTTGGCATTGGTGATCTTTCGTGGCGTCATCCATTGTACCAATCGTTCCGCATCGGGGCCGGCGATTTGAACCTGGCGCTGACATGAGACATCCCAAATCTGAACATGCTCGCGCAGGTGCCAGTAGTCTTCCTCGATTGTCGGCTGAAATGCCTTGGGCAACAGCATGTGATTGACAACGGAAAATCCGCGCACCCCTGCCGTTTCGACACGGTCGGTGTAGGCCGTGCGGCGAATACGCCGGGACATGTTCAAACCATCGCCCATGAAAGATATCCTTGTATTTGATCGAGCCGCTATTGGGTTGGTTGGATGAGTTGGAGATCGACACGAAGCCCTCACATTCACGTGCGAAGACCTTGGCCGGTTGTCGTTTTCACGTATTCATGATGGCCGTATTTGGCTCACTGCATTGCAGTTCTTCCAGCTGCTTTTGATCGATGTGGCAGCGCACGAGATGCCCGTCGGCTCCTTGTTGCCATGGTGGCGGCTTCGTGTCGCAAATGCTGCCGAGCTTGCGGGGGCACCGCCGCTGGAAAGGGCAGCCTTGCGTGGGCGGGGTCAGCTCGACTGCATCGTCGGCGGTCAGTTTCGGCACAAAGTCCGGATCGGGCTCAAGCACTGCCCCCAACAGGACTTCGGTATAGGGATGGGAAGGCGGAGAATAAACGTCGTTCGACGGGCCGATTTCGCATAATCGGCCCTGATAGAGCACAGCAACTCGGTCAGATAGCGCTCTTACGACGGCAAGATCATGGGAGACGAACACGTATGTCGTGCCCTGATCGCGCTTGAGGCGATTTAGGAGATCCAATACAGCCGCTTGTACGGATACGTCAAGGGCTGAAGTGACCTCGTCGCAAAGCACCAAATCAGGTTCGGCGGCGAACGCACGTGCCACGGCGACTCGTTGCTTTTCACCGCCCGACAGCTGGCTCGGCAGCCGGTCCATATAGTGTGCCCCGAGACGAACACGTTCCAGCAGTTCAACACTGCGGTCTTGCAACGCATCGCCGGTCAGTCCGAAATAGAGCTTGAGCGGCTGCTCCAGAATTTCCGCGATGGTGTGGCGTGGATTGAGGCTCTCGTCCGGGTTCTGAAAAATCAGCTGAATGCGGCGTAGTTGATCGGGCTCTCGCTGTTCAACGACTGCCGGCAGGTATCCGCCGTCACCAAAAGCAATTCTTCCACTTACGGGAGGAAGGAGACCGGCAACTGATCTTAAAATGGTGGATTTACCACTGCCGGATTCCCCTACAAGCCCCAGTGTCTCGCCACGTTTTAGTTTGATCGTGATGTCGGACACGGTGTCGGTACCGGTTCTCCCCTTAGCAAAAAGCTGATCGAAGAGCCCGTGGTTCGTGTAGCTGATCGACAAACCGTCCAGTTGGAGAACGGGCATGGCTTCCGGGTCCGCTCGCTCGGCCGTGAGTCCGATTGATGTCATGGGCAATTCACTTGCTTGCCCCGAGTGATGGCACCGCACAGCCGCACCATCCGGACCAGACACAAGTGGCGGCCTTACCTTCCTGCAAAGTTCATCGGCGATTCCGCAGCGATCGGCAAAAGAGCAGCCCGATCTCGCCTGACCCGGTGCCGGAGGGCGACCGTCCAGCGCCGCCGGCAGATGGGGATCGCTTAGTTTCGGTATTGATGCCAGAAGGCCCCTTGCATAAGGGTGTGTTGGCGCTTTCAGAACCTGGTGCGTGGTTCCTGCCATAACAATTTCGCCGGCATACATCACCACAACGCGATCGCAGACTTGCGCAATCGCCCCCAGATCATGGCTCACATAGACCATCGCGAGGTCGAACCTGGCTGCAAGCTCACGCAGGAGTTCGAGAATATGAGCTTGTGTGGTCACATCCAAACCGGTTGTCGGTTCATCTAACAGCAGCGCGTCCGGTTGACCCGCCAGCGCCATTGCGATGGCGACACGCTGTTGCTGACCGCAGGAAAGCTCATGTGGGAACCTGGTGTAGATCGCATCCGGGTCGGGAAGGCGCACCTGTCCCAAAAGTTCGACTGCTGTCAAGCGACACCTACACTTACGAGTTAAGACGACACCCAGTGTTACGAGGACAGCGCGATTTGGGGGGCGTACGCCCCCCAAATCGCGGCGCCAAAATTTGCCCGTTCAGGCGCTCTCTTTTGTCAGAAGTTCTTCGAGGTCGCGCAGCCGATATGAGCGGCCTTTGATGTTGAGCACATGAGATCGGTGAAGGAGCCGATCGAGGATCGCGGCAGCAAGGACTTCATCGCCGGCGAGCAACTCGGTCCAGTCGCGAATGCTCTTGTTGGTGGTGATGATCATCGCACCCCGAGCGTAGCGATAGCTGACCAGCCGGAAGAAGAGGCCGGCCTCTTCCCGGTTCATCGGATCAAAACCCATTTCATCGATCAGCAGCAGCGAACTGGACATGTATTTCCGGCCCTTTAGCCTTGTAGGCGGCAGAAGCGCGTCCGCCTTGATGGCCGTCAGCAGTTCATCAAAGCGATAGTACTGGACTGAGAAGCCGAGTTGGATCGCCCGGATGCCCAGTCCCACGAGCAAGTGCGACTTCCCGACCCCGGGCGGCCCCTGAAGCAGGACAACCTCGGCATTCCGGATCCAGGCCCCGGTCGCCAAGGTGTCGATGCGGGAACGCTCGATTGCCGGCTGGAAGGCAAAATCAAAGTTTTCCAACGTCTGCCCGGTCGGGATTTTCGACGTCTTCATCATCGTCTTGATGCGCCGTTCTTCGCGGCCGGCACGCTCAATATCGAGAATCCGTTCAAGTAACTGGTGAGCGGACATCTCGGTGCTGACGGCCTCCGACAGCAAAGTGTCCAGCGCCTCGGATGCGTAGCCAAGGCCGAGTGCGTCCAGCTTCTCGCGGGTTACGTCAATATCCAGTTTTATGCTCCGAGACGTCATCGGGCCACCTCCGCCAGACGGGCGTAGATGTCGATCGAGCGCTGCTGAACATTGCTGGCCGCCAGCGCCTGAAGGCCTCGCCCCATCTTGCCAAGCGGCATCGGCGCGCGGACACGATCGGTGTCATCACCATCGAAGTGTGCATCGTCACACACGATCAGCCGCTCGGTGCGGCGCGGATGCATGGCGATCACTTCGGCATTCTTGAGGATCTGCACGTGCCCGGCCAGACCGCGCACCTCCACGTCCTGGCCGACGAAACGGAACGGCACGCTGTATTGTCGGCCTTCGAAGCTGACGAGGCAGTCAATTCCGACGGGCCTGCGCACGACGATGTCGAACGGTTCCGGCAGCGTCTCGGGCAATGGCGTCAGAAGACGACGCTCCTGTTCCCACGCTTCGGCGACACTGGTGCCGGTCGCCGGGCACCGCAGGCGGCCGGCACGCTCTTCAAGCCGCGCATCGGTCACGGCCTGCAGCTGTTCCAGGCTGTCAAAGGCCTCCTTGCGAGGATCAACCGTCTCACGAAGGTCGCGCACATGTCTCTCGACTTTACCCTTTCCCTCCGGATGCCGAGGTTGGCAGGCGTCGACATGGAAGTTCAGTTGCGCTGCAAAGCGCCGATACGTCTCGTTGATGACGCCCCAGGCGCCGGCCCCCTTGGAGATCGCCGTCTTCACGTTGTCGATGCGCAGAACCGCGACTGAACCGCCCAAGCGACGCAAACACGCCGTATTGCAAGACTGCCAGGACAACATGTCCTTCGAACGAGACCAGACAACCGCCCGTTTGCGGCTCCAAGAAAGCGTCACGATCAAGGCAGAAAGATCGACAACCTCGTCGCCAAGAACCACGCCGGGAAACTCCGCCCAGTCCACCTGGGCCTGTGCGCCGGCCGGCGTCTCAACACGACGTCTCGCCCGGACCTTCGGGGCCGGATACGTCGCCTTCCAATATCTCTGAACCGATCGCAGGCTCCCGCCATAACCATGCTCGCGCTGCAGCCACCGATGAAGATCCACCAGGTTTACACGGCCGTCCTCTTGCTGAGAGCGCCAATGCGAGATCGCTTCCGCATAATCGGCGGCCTTGAATGTCTGCTTGGACCTACCATCCAATACGCCCGCCGATCGGCGCTTGTGATGATATCGAACCGTGCCCTCCGTAACCCCGAGAAGCCGCGCCACTGCGCTCTGGGAATGCCCCTGTTTCAACAATACAGCCATGGCTGTCCGTTCCTCTTTTGCGAGAAAGCTCATCGTCTTTTTCCGCCAATTGTTGACGGAAAATCGATGAGCTAAGGCTGTTGCCACCTCGTAAAGGTAGCTGTCGCCTTACGGTCAAAATGAACTGTCGCCCTACAACTGCCCGGTCGCGATATTGGGAAGCACTCATACCCGTGTGCAGCCTCAGGGCTTCAGTGATCTGCACACACACCGACCCGCAGCGTCGGAGTCAGGGATTGGCCAGCGTTTTGGGGCACGAGTGCCAATTTTCCGCCACGGACATTTTCCAGCGACTTCCGGTCCTGTAAGAACATCTCCTGTCGCCTGAAGCAGACGGCACCGTCCAACAACCGCAGGCCATGTTTCAGGAATCCCATCGCCGCGAGCGCTAGCGTGCTCTTGCCTGAGCCGCTTTCACCAACGAGACCAACACTCTCACCAGCATGTACCGTCAGGTCGATATTGCGCAGAACCGGCAAGGTCTTTCCGCTGCGCCCAGTGAACCCGACGGAAAGGTTCCGAATTTCAATGATCGGAGATGCCCTCATGGTTACACCGGAGCCCTTTGTGCGCGATCTATGCCAAGCGTCTTCGCTAGCGCATCCGCAGTCAGGTTGATTCCGATGATCAATGAGGAAAGCGCAATTACGGGTCCAAGGACACCCCAGGGAGCAAAGGACATGAAGCCGCGGGCATCAGAGATCATCAAACCCCAGTCGGGCGTTGGGGGCGACACGCCAAAGCCAAGAAATGATAGCGCCGAGAATGCGAGAAGCATCCAGGACCACCGCATAGCTCCCTCGACCATCAAAACATCCAGAACATTTGGAAGCAGTTCGCGACGCATAATGGTCCAGCGTTTGTGCCCACGCGCGCGCGCTGCGGACACAAAGTCGCGGGCAACCACGTCATGGGTTGCCGCCCGCGCAATGCGGATCACAGGAACGCCGTAGAGGAAGGCCAAGGCCGGAATAAGCACGAGAATTCCGGCGCCAAAGGTCACGATCAGCACCAATAGCTTCAAGATGGTTGGCAAGGAGAGAAATGCATCGACGACACGCATGAGGACTTCGTCAATGCGTCCGCCGACAAGCCCTGTAAACATTCCGACTGCGCCACCCCAGAACATGGCAATCGGGATCGCGATGCCAGTCACGAAGATCGCTTCGCGCCCTCCTTGTATGGTGCGGCTGAACACATCCCGCCCGAGGTGATCCGTTCCAAGCCAGTGGCTCCAATCAGGACCAGACAGCATCAACGTGGCGTCTATGGATTTGTAATCGTAGGGAGCAACGGACGGACTTATCAGCGCAAGAAGCAAATGAAAAACAACGATTGTGAGTCCTACTGCCCCCGATGGCCGAGCCATTACCGCGCCTGCCGCTCTCATAAGACGCACGAATCTGGAATTTTGACCGACGGCAGCTAGCACACTCATGACGGGTTACTTCCTCGCATAGAGCGTGCGCAGCCGTGGATTGGCCACCATGGTCAGGAGATCGGCGAATAGGTTCACTGCGACGTAGACAGTCGCGATAATCAAAGCAATCGCCTGGACTACGGGAAGGTCGCGATCCGAGATCGCATCTATCATCATGCGGCCCAGACCGGGATAGTTGAAGACGACTTCCACAACAACCACACCGGCCAACAACCACGCGAGTGTAAGTGCAATGACATTGATCGCAGGCAGCAATGCATTGGGCAAAGCGTGTTTGAAAACGATAGACCAATAGGGCACGCCCTTCAGCGTTGCCATCTGAACATAGTCGCTTGCCATCACTTCGATGATCGAAGAGCGCACCATGCGCAGGATATGCGCTGTCATCACCAAAGACAGCACAGCGATCGGTAAAATGATCACCGGAAAAAACTCGGCTACCGGCGCTTCGGCGGGAGTGAGAACAATCCCGGGGATCCAGCCAAGCCAAATCGAGAAAACTAAGATCATGAGGGTGGCGGAAACGAACTCTGGGATTGTCATCGCAAAAATTGTCGTAGTTGATATGATCAGATCAATGGGCCGGTCGCGCCAAAGGCCCGCAAGCACCCCCAGGAAAATCGGCAACGGTATCCCAATGGCCAAGGTGCAAACTGACAAAAGCAATGTGTTGGAGAGTCGCGGTCCTACCAGGCTCGCGATGCTTTTCTGACCGTCAGCCGAAACACCGAAATCTCCGTGCAGGACCCCGGCCGCCCATTCGAAATACCGTTCTACGGCGGGGCGATTGAGACCAAGGCTGTTTCGGCAGTTTTCAAGAACTTTCCCGTGGGCTTCACGTTCCAAAAAGGCAGTACATGCATCACCGGGTAGAAGTTCGACGCCCGCAAAGACGATCACGGATACAATAGCCGCAGTGATAGCGCCTAGAAACAAGCGCCGAATGAACATTCGAAGCATTTTGATTATAACCCTGGAGATGACCCTGCCACGCGAAAGTGGCAGGGTCTACTTTGGGAGGCTGCTACTCGGTTACTTCTACCAGGTGCCAACGCACGGCGTCGTTTTTGACGTTGTCGAGATTTGAGACTCGGGTTGAAACCCCGACAAAGCGGGTCACGTGATACGGGATGAAGGTACCGGCATTCTCCCAGAGGTACTCCTGTGCGGCCACGTAAAGTGCCTTGCGCTTTTCAAAGTCAAGCTCGCGGCGCGCGGCGGCCAGCAATTCGTCAAATTCTTGTTCCTTGAAATAGGACTCATTCCATTTAGCGGTGCTTAGATAGACCTCGTGGAACACCTGATCTGCAGGCCTTTCGTTCCAGCGTGTTGCGGCGACGTCCTTCTTCATCCAAACCTGGCTCCAGTAGCCATCGGTCGGTGTCTGAACAACGTTGACCCGAATCCCGGCCGGCGCGACCTGCTCTTGATAGGCGACTGCCAAGGTTGGCCATTCTGCTTCGATCGTGGACACATAGACGTCTACTTCCAGCCCGTTCGGGTAGCCGGCCTCGGCAAGCAGCGCCTTGGCGGTATCGATG
Source organism: Rhizobiaceae bacterium (assembly GCA_963921345.3). Lineage (GTDB taxonomy): Bacteria > Pseudomonadota > Alphaproteobacteria > Rhizobiales > Rhizobiaceae > Hoeflea_A. Next base: position 1,454,690 of record CAWUFE020000007.1, read on the forward strand.
TCCTGATCACAACTCAATTTCGCGCGGTATTGGTCGTTTGGCTCAACGGGGTTGTCGCATGAGACGACGCCGCCGCCACCAAGAACCACTTCGACCAACCCTTTGCGGTCAGCCGCAAGGCGCATGGCTTTGCGTACGCGCTTGTCGCTGAAGGGTTCGACATCTGTACGAAACACCAAACCGCGCCAGTTTCCAGTCGGGATCTGTTGCAATTCAAACTTGTCGCTTTTGTCGAACAATGCGCGTTGCTGAGCAGTAATGCCCCGTTCCATGTCGATCTGACCACCCAGAAGGGCTTGAAGTCTCGCTTGTGCATCGGGAATGGCGATCACTTCCATACGAGCAACACCCGGCTCACCTTCCCAATAGTCATTGTTAGCGACAAGAACGGTCGTTCCATCTGCGTCAAATGTTTCGACTTTAAACGGCCCTGTACCAATGCCGGTTTGCGCTATCGAATCCCCGGAGTCGTCCGGAATCATCCGCAGGCGATAATCCATCAGCTGCAACGGCATGTCGGCAAACGGCGTATCTAGGGTAATCTTGACGGTCGCATCATCTACGACTTCGACAGATTTAATCATCGCAACTGCGGAACGCGCCGGGGAGTCTATCTCGGGGTCAAGAACGCGATTGAGGGAGTACACAACATCGGCGGCATCAAAGGTGCTGCCATCATGGAAGCTGACACCTTCGCGAAGGTTGAAAGTCCATTCTGTTGCATCGTCGTTCGAGGACCAGCTGACGGCAAGGTCAGCCGCTGGCCTGCCGTCCAAACCGGGACGAACAAGTCTGTTCATGATCTTTTCCGTGATCTGAAAGACGCGTCCTCTGGAAATCGGATCGAGGCTGGACTTGTCGCCATATCCATATTCGTAGGCTTGGCGAAATGTCCCGCTTGGTTCCGCCATCGCCAGGCTCGTGGTTGCGGCAATCGCAGCGACACACAGCAATAGCTGTTTCACTTTTATTCCTCCCTTTGCTGGTGGCACCCGCCGGTGCTCCAAAGTGGCGATAGCATCGGTGGTTTCGTTGGGCGGACACAAACGAATTTTTGCGCGGCTATGGATTAAACTATTTTTATCCATAGGGCGTTGTCTGGACGTTTGATGAGAGGGTTCAGCCCGCAGTGGCAGCCGGGGTTTCGCCACGCAGTTCGGACCGCACGAGATAGGCGTCGGCTTCTGCATTCAGCCAGTCACAAACCTGACCAATTTCACGCTGAGAGCGTTCACCTGGCCTGGAGAGAAGGTAGAAGGATTGCTCTGGCAACACAGCAACATCGAAGGGACATACAAGTTGTCCTGAATCGATTTCGGGCTGATGCAGCGGAAACTGACCCAACGCAACACCAAGCCCTTCAGTCGCCGCCTGGATCACCACATTGGTGTCCATAATTGTTGTCTCGTCATCAAACTTCAGATCGCCATGGCCTACATGTTTGAGCCACTGGCGCCAGGCGGTATCCTCGTATTGGTGAATGATCGGAAATCGAACCAGATCGGTTGGCCGCTCGAGGTCTCCCAACTTTTCCAAAAGCACCGGACTAATCACCGGTGAATATCGGATGTCCATTAGACGCGTTGCCTTTAATCCCGACCATGTACCTCCGCCCCAATCGACGGCGATGTTCGTTGTCATCTGTTCGACGCCGGCGATACGCGGGCCATGAACCAGTTTGAGATCGATATTGGGATTGTCGCGCCGAAATCGAGCCAACCGCGGGATCATCCAGCGTGCGCCGAACACTGGCCCAACGGCTAAGGTAACCCGTCGGACTTCAGGTTCGATTAGTTGCTCCAGCTCCCGGCTGACATTGTCGAGTGCACGCGTCAGCACTACCGACAGTCTGCGCCCTTCATCGGTCAACTCCACTGCCCTCGTTCGACGAATGAACAGCTTTCGCTGCAGGCTCTTTTCGAGTTTTCGTATCTGGTTGCTGACGGTCGTAGCACTAACGCACAGCTCGCTTGCTGCATCCTTGAAGCTCAAACGCCGCGCTGCGACTTCAAATGTTCGAAGTGCCGAAAGAGGAAGGTTGCTGCGTCTGACGGTGCGCACGTTTTATAGTTTCTGGAACTGCTTCAATTCGGACATAACAGAGGTTACCCGACAGCGCTTCAAATTCGCTCGGGGCGTTGAAAAAGTCAACTCGATGGGCGCGATGTAAGCATCGCAACAATGATGCCGACCGGCAAATCGATTGCCTAGATCGTCGTCATTTGGCGCGCTTGGAGCTTCCAGCTCGCGCGTGTCCTCCACAGCCTCGGTCTTCCAAAGAGCAGGAATAACCGCAATATCTCGATCGCCCTCAGGATTTTGGCGGACCTATTTGTCGGCTAGACTGCGATCGACCGGGCGCCCATTCACCTCCAGAACCCGGTTGAACCGAGGTGGCACGATGTATCGCATCAGGTTATTCGCAATTCGGCACTCCCGGTCCTTCGAATGGATCTATCGTCGATTGGAATCGCTCCTGGTGTCCCTTGACCCGGTCTTCCGGTGGATCGGCTACGATCGCATCGAGCCCTTTGTCGCGACACTTGAAAAATGGAGCAAATCATTCCTGTTCGATTGCAAGATGTGCGGGCAGTGCGCGCTGTCGTCGACGGGGATGTCCTGCCCGATGAATTGCCCCAAGACCTTGCGGAACGGCCCTTGCGGCGGCGTTCGCCCCGGCGGATTTTGCGAAGTCATACCCGAGATGAAATGTGTTTGGGTCGGTGCCTGGGATGGTGCCTCGCGGATGAAATATGGGCGCCAGATCGAAATCGTTCTGCCCCCGGTCGATCATTCCCTGAAGGGGTCATCGTCCTGGTTGCGGGTGTCGCGAGAAAAGGCGGCCAGTCTGTGCGAAGCCAAGGAGGCCCGGCGCTCGACCGTTGCCAGGGCCTTCAAATCGGCGCGCGAGAAGGAGCCCGCAACAGCCCCGTTGGCGCCTGAACCGGGTCCGAAGAAGGGCGATTGAGGCAATGGCCGCCGGCGAAAACACCCTGACCGGTTCCTATCCGGATCTGCCTGAAGGAATTGTCTCGGGCAGCCGCCTCGAACTGGCACTCAAGGCCGGAAAATTTGCCATAACGGCGGAGCTCAACCCGCCGGACAGTGCGGATCCTGACGACGTTTACCAAGCAGCCAGACCGCTGAGCGAGGTCACCGACGCCATCAACGCCACGGACGCCTCGGGCGCGAACTGCCACATGTCCTCGCTGGGGATTTCCGCATTTCTGGTGCGGGCCGGATACGAGGCCGTTTATCAGATTTCGTGCCGCGACCGAAATCGCATCGCCATTCAGGGGGATGTACTTGGAGCGGCGGCATTGGGCGTCCGAAACGTGCTTTGCCTGACCGGAGACGACGTCAGCGCCGGCGATCAGCCGGGTGCCAAACCGGTGTTCGATCTGGATTCGATCTCGCTGCTGAGAACGCTTCGCACGATGCGGGACGATCACAGGTTCCTGTCCGGCAGAAAGATCACGAAACCCCCCAGGCTTTTTGTCGGCGCAGCCGAAAATCCCTGCGTCGACCCGCTGGAGTGGCGACCCGAACGGTTGGCCAAGAAGGTCGCCGCGGGTGCCGAATTCATCCAGACGAACTACATATTCGACCTGCCGCGGTTCGAACAATTCATGGCCCGCGTCAGGGATTTGGGGTTGGACAAACGCGTCTTTATCCTGGCAGGCGTCGGCCCCCTCGCCTCGGCCCGGGCAGCGCGCTGGATGCGGTCGAACGTGCCGGGAATTCATATCCCGGATAGTGTCGTCCAGCGCATCGAAGGCGCCGACAGCCAGGCCGAAGAAGGCGAGAAGATCTGCACCGAGCTCATTCAGCAGATACGCGAAATCGATGGCGTTTCAGGCATGCACATCATGGCCTACAGGCGCGAACACCTGGTGTCGAAGATCATCAAGGACTCCAAATTGCTGCAACGTCGAGCCCTGCGCCAACGACCCACCGCCAAAGGTTTAGCTAAGAAATAAACCGAAAATTCAGCGTGAAACACAACCGTGAAGCCGGCAGCATCGCTGTCTCCCGGCAATCGGTGTAGACTTTGCCAAACCGACCGTTGCGAAGGCAGGCGAACGGGGGGCAGGCATGTCTGAGGTTCTTGTCGGAATCCTACTGAACGGCATTCAGCATATAATCGCGATCCTGGTCGGGCTGACCGCGGTCTATCTCGGCTATCGGCTGTTTCTGGAACTGCCGCGGCGCCGCGAGGGCGAGGCGAAACTCGACCTGCCCGGCGGAGTGTCGATTCTGCTGTCGCGCATCGGCCCGGGCATCTTCTTCGCTCTGTTCGGAGTCGGCATGATTATCTATTCGATCATGAAGCCGGTCGAAATCAAGGACATCGCGGAACAGGTCGCGAACGCGGAAGGCGTCACCACGGTCAAACGCAGCCGAACGCTCACCGGCCTGACCCAGCAGGGCGTGGCCGGTGTCCGGATACAGGCGGTTGCTTCGGTCGAACGGGCGACCGTCATCAGCCGCCTCAACAAGATTTCCGAAGATGCGGCAGAGGTTCAACAGGGCCCCGAACTGCTCGACACCACCATAGCCGTGCGGGAAGCCAAGCTGGCGCTGATGCGCGAGGTCTGGCAGCCCGAATGGGGCGAGTACACGGTTTTCCACCTGTGGGTCACCGAGCAGTTCGAACAGGACCCGCCGCCGCAAGGATATGAGGATGTTGCCGCGTTCTTTCGTCAGGGCAGCTGACGGCACAGGCGTTGTCAGGCTTGTCGCCGCAGTGATCGTACTCGCTGTGGCCGTGGGCTCGGCCCCATCGCCGGCATTTGCCACCGAAGCTCCGGCCTATGACGATGCGTTGCTCGCCGAATGGCAGCAGCGCTATCCCCGCGGCATTCTCTACAATTTCCGCGAGGTCATCCTGCCGAGGCTCGATGCGGACGAACGGCGTGCTCTCGAGAATGTCGGATTCCGCTTTCCACTGCGCATCGACCGGCGCGAGCCCTTCGCCTTTGCGGCCGATTCGCAGAACCGGACCATCTTCATGTCGATCCAGTCGCTGAAGTTTCTGGACGAGGCCAACATCGCGATCGCCTGGCTCGACCGCAATGGCTATTCCATAGAAAGCGTCTACAACTATCTGACAATGCTGCGGAATTGGCAGGCCGCCACGCCTCCGCCGCCACTGCTTTCGACCCTCTGTATTCCGGACGATGCACTCGACGACACCGAAGTCGACTCGCTGGCACAGAAGAGCTTCAGCACCGCAGTCGTTTTCATCCTCCTGCACGAACTGGGCCATATCTATTTCAATCACCGCGGTTATGAGGGTGTCGAACCGGCGGTGGCCCGGGCCAACGAAAGCGCCGCGGACGCCTTCGCGCTGAAAACGCTGGCACGGATCGGCGATGTGCCGCTCGGCGTAGTCAACCTGTTCCTGGCGATGGCCTATCTGCACGAAAGCCGCACGGATTTCTCCTCCGATTCGGCACATGCCATGCAACTGGCAGCCCGAACCCACCCATTGTCGGCCGAGCGCCTCAGGATCTTCGCCGATGCGCTGCAGGCCAGCGCCGACGGGTATTCCGGCAGCGGATTGACGCAGCTGGAAATCGTCACCACTGCCGCCCAGATCCGCGTCATCGCGCAGAACTTTCTGGATATTCAGCAGTTGACCGCCCTGGTCGGGCAGACAATCCGGCCGGAAGACCTCGGTCCGGTTCGTCCCGGCGAGAAGCTTGGCCGATCGTGTCATGACACCGTGGCGTTGCAGGGTGCCTTTTCCGGTCTTTTCCGCGGAACCATCATGGTCAACGGCGTCGAATTCGATCTCCAGGTCGAAATGGCACGCTCGGGCGACAATGTTCGCGGCCGCTCAAGTTACGGCATTGGCGTCTCGGAATTCGAGGGGGTCATCGACGGCGATACGCTGCATTATCGCTGGAGGCTGGGCGGCAACGTCGGCCGCGGCATCCTGACCCGGACGGCCAACGGCTATGCGGGCTCGTGGGGCAACGGCAACAGCGCCACAGACGGCGGCGCCACCCGGTTGAACGCCGACTGACTATCGGGTCTCGCCGCCGGCCGACGCCAGCACGGCCCGCAACAGCACATTGCAACCGGCCTCCAGGTCCTGCGGCGACGCGCTTTCATTGACATTGTGGCTGATGCCCTCCTTGCAGGGAACGAAGATCATTGCCGAAGGCGCAACCGTGGCAATGTTGCTGGCGTCGTGCAGGGCTCCGCTCGCCATCCGCCGCGCGGCGTATCCGAAATGGTCCGCGGCCGCGGCCACTCGGTCCACGCAGGCGGGGTCGAAAGCAACCGGAGCAACGGCCACCCGTTGAGAGACCTCGGCCCGGCAGTTGCATCCCTCGGCTTCGGACAGGCACAGGGCCCGACAGGCTTCGGCCAGGCGATCCAGCACCTCGGCATCGGGGTGACGGATATCGATGACGAAGTCCGTTCGGCCGGCAATCGTGCTGGCCCCCTCCGTCGCCGGTTTCAGATAGCCCACCGAAACACGGGCATCTGGCCGATGTTCGAGGCCGAGCTTTTTGAGGGCGACGAGGATGTGTGCACTGGCCTGTATGGTGTCGCCACGCTGGTCCATCGGCGTCGTGCCGGCATGGGCATCCATGCCCAGCACGGTGACGTCGAGCCAGCGCAGTCCCTGGACGGATTCGACAATCCCGATCTGCCGCCCCTCCCTTTCGAGCACCGGCCCCTGCTCGATGTGCAGTTCGAAAAAGGCCGCAATGTCGAAATCCCGCGAGGCATCGGCGCCGAGATATCCCCTCGCCCGCGCCGCGTCCTCGAAACGGTCCCCGGCAGTGGAAACGGCATCCAGCAGTTCCGCATCGGACAACGCTCCGACGAACCACGACGACCCCATCAAACCGGGCGCAAAATGCACACCCTCTTCGTTGGTCCAGTTAACGACGCCGATCGGCAGACGCGTGGTCACGCCGGCATCGTTCAGGGTTTCCGCCACCTCCAGCGCGCACAGGACACCCGAGACCCCGTCGAACCGGCCGCCATGGGGCTGCGTATCCAGATGACTGCCGGTGAGGACCAACGGCGCGTCGGTTTCCGACCCGTCGCGTAAGCCGAACATGTTGCCGGCAAGATCAACCTTTGTCTCCAGGCCCGCTGCTTCGAACCAGGATCGCAGCAGATCGCGCGCAGCACCGTCCTCCTGGGTCATGGCCAGACGGCAGCACCCGCTGCCGGCGATCGATCCGATCCGCGCCATTTCCATGTGCCGCCGCCAAAGACGCTTCCCGTCGATCCGCAGCTGGTCCACGTAGACACCTTCCGATGCTTTATTCAATTGCCGAAACTCCCTTGAATTAGAACGGTTAAAAACTATACGATTTGACTCCAGTTATACCTTGAACTAACACCGCTGCAACGAGCCTTCTCCGGATTGAATATGCAAGGGAAAATCGCAGCATGAGATCACGACTCAAGACGTTGGCAGTGGCTCTGGCACTGTCGGTTTCCACCCTGGGGCTGGCTCACGCCGCCACCGATGCGGGCGCCGTGGTCGAGACCTACGCCGATATCGCGCTGGCCAAATACGAAGATTCCCTGTCGACGGCGCGCGACCTGGAGAGCGCCATCGACGCCTTCCTGGCCAACCCGTCCGAGGCAACTCAGCAGGCCGCCAAGGACGCCTGGATCGCCGCGCGCGTTCCCTACCAGCAGTCGGAGGTTTACCGCTTCGGCAATCCGATCGTCGACGAGTGGGAAGGCCGCGTCAATGCCTGGCCGCTCGATGAAGGGCTGATCGACTATGTGGCGGCTGCCTACGGCTCCGAAAGCGACGAGAACGAGCTCTATGTCGCCAATGTCATCGCCAACCCGAAGCTCAGGGTCGGCGGCGAAGAGATCGACGCCAGAGAGATCACCCCGCAGCTGCTGTCGGAAGCGCTGCACGAAGCCGGCGAAGTCGAGGCGAATGTCGCCACCGGCTACCACGCCATCGAGTTCCTGCTGTGGGGTCAGGATCTGAACTACACCGGCCCCGGCGCCGGCAGCCGCCGTTACACGGACTTTTCCCTGGACAATTGCACCAACGGCAACTGCGAACGCCGGCGCGACTACCTCAAGGCCGCGACACGGCTGTTGGTCACGGATCTGGAAGAAATGGTCGGCAACTGGACGGACAGCGGCAAGGCGCGCACCAACCTGACCGGCAATCCGCAAGCCGGCGTAACGGCTATTCTGACCGGGATGGGCTCCCTGTCCTATGGCGAACTGGCCGGCGAACGGATGAAGCTCGGCTTGCTGCTCAACGATCCGGAAGAAGAACATGACTGCTTCTCCGACAACACCCACAACTCGCACCTTTACGACGCCGTCGGCATTCAGAACGTCTATCTCGGCAGCTACAAGCGCCAGGACGGATCGGTTGTCAGCGGACCGTCGGTTTCCGATCTGGTTGCCGAGCGTGACGGTGCCCTCGATGCCGAACTGAAGGGAAAACTGGCGGCGACGATCGAGGCCATGCAGACGATGGCCAAGCGCGCCGAGACGGTCGAGGCCTACGATCAGATGATTGGCGACGCCAACGCCGAAGGCGAAGCCGTCGTCCAGGCTGCCATCGACGGCCTGGTCGATCAGACGAAATCGATCGAGCGCGCCATCGCCCTCCTCAATCTTGGGCAGATCGAACTCGAAGGTTCGGACAGTCTGGACAATCCGGACGCAGTGTTCGAATAGACGATAAACACCAACCTGCCCGCCGCGCTTGCGGCGGGCATCGGATACCGAAGCGATGAGACGGTCACTCAGGGGTTTCCTGGGCACACTCCCATGGCTGACGATTGCAGCAGCGACGGCGGTCGCCGGTTCGCCTCCGAGCGGCATCGATTTCGGCGGGATCCGCCGAGACCTGTCGCCTTCGGACCGGGACCGTGTACGAGCCATCACCGCGCCGACGACCCAATTCGACAAGCCGGAACACTTTGAGGCAAGCCAGGGCGGCGCCGGTACATCGCGCAGGCCCATCGGCGGCAACGCCTTCTCCCATCCAGCGGCCAATATCGGTTTCGACGGCCAGGAGCGCTTCAATCTCGGCAATGCGCTCTTCCGCAAGCTTTGGGTTTCCTCGCCTTCATCGACGCAGGCCTCGGACGGCCTTGGTCCGCTGTTCAACGCGCGCGCCTGCCAGAATTGCCATCTGAAAGATGGGCGCGGACACCCGCCCGAGGGTGGCGACGACGCCACGTCCTTCTTGATTCGACTTGCCCGCCCTGCTCGTTCGGACGATGAAGCGAAGGTCTTGGCGGACAGGACGGTCCTCAACTTCCCCGATCCCGTCTATGGCGGGCAGCTCCAGGATCGCGCAGTGCCCGGCATGCACGCCGAGGGAAGGGTTGGGATCGACTACACAGAAAGCCCCGTCGTCCTCGCCGACGGCACATCCATCAGCCTTCGGCGTCCGACCTACACACTCACCGATCTGCGTTTTGGGCCTCTGGCCGACGATACCACCTTGTCGCCTCGCATCGCCCCGCCGATGATCGGCCTCGGTCTGATCGAAGCCATCCATCCGGTCGACATCGCGGCGGGCGCGGATCCGGACGATCTTGACGGCGACGGCATATCCGGCCGGATTTCGCTGGCTCGCGATCCGCAATCCGGCCGAACCGTCCTCGGCCGCTTCGGCTGGAAGGCCTCGCAGCCTTCGCTGAAAGCCCAAAACGCCGCGGCATTCAGCGGCGATATCGGGATTTCGACACCGCTGCACCCAGCACCGGCCGGTGATTGCACCGCGCATCAGGCAACCTGCCTCGCCCTGCCCCACGGCGTCCAGCAGCGCCGCGGCGCCACCGAAGCGCCCGATCCGGTCCTCGACCTCGTGACCTTCTACACTGCCAATCTTGCGGTTCCACGGCGGCGCAATGTCGGCGACCCGCAAGTGCTGCGCGGAAAGTCCCTCTTTTACCGCGCCGGCTGTGTCGACTGCCACCGGCCGAAATTCGTAACGCGCCGCGACATTGACGATCCTGCGTTGGCGTTCCAGCTGATCTGGCCCTATTCCGATTTTCTGCTGCACGACATGGGTCCCGGGCTTGCCGATAGACAGACTGCGGGCGAAGCCGGCGGCCGCGAATGGCGCACACCGCCGCTGTGGGGCATCGGCCTGACCGAAACCGTCAGCGGCCACACCTTCTTCCTACATGATGGTCGTGCCCGCAGTCTCGCCGAAGCGATCCTCTGGCACGGCGGTGAGGCGCAACGGGCCAGAGACCGGTTCGCTGCGATGCCGGCTGACGATCAGCAGGCCCTCATCGCCTTTCTGGAATCGCTTTAACCGCGGTATCGCGCGGTTTTTCAATTGGTTGCAACATAGTCTTCAGAAGGCCGAAGAAGGCGGATCGGGATATCGGCCCACTAAAATTCGACAGCCTGTTCTGATCCATCTGCCCCGTCTTCGGCAGCCCGGCCATCCCCCGCTTCCTGGCTCCCCACCCTTGCGCAATGAAATTCTCTGTGAACAAATAGCCGGCGGAAACGACCACTGTATGCCGGCGGGGCCGGCGCACCTGTCGCCGTCGTTTCCAGGATGGTTGACGGGGAAAGGTCATGAGCGCTTCGCAGGACACCGCACACAGATCGGCACATGTCGTATCGGCCGCCGATATCGGACCCTCGCTCAAGGGTTTGCCGCTGCGTGCGCGACTGGTGATGCGGGTGCTTGCCAGAATGCGGTTCGGCGCCCTCAATCTACACATGCCCGACGGCCGCAACCTGCGCATCGAGGCCGAGGAGACCGGCCCCGAAGCCGACCTCGTGTTGAAGAACTGGAACCTCCCTTACCGCGCCTTCCAGCGCGGCACCATCGGTGTCGCGGAATCCTACATGGATGGCGATTGGGAAAGCTCTGACGTGCCAACCTTCCTCGAATTGTTTCTCGTCAACGCCGAAATGGCGCAGTCGGTCTCCAATCGCGCCCGCGGCCTGGCGGCCATCGTCGAACGCCTGCGGCACATGTTCCGCTCCAACACCCACCGGCAGGCCCGCAAGAACATCTCGGCGCATTACGACCTCGGCAACGCCTTCTACGAAAAATGGCTCGATCCGAGCATGACCTACTCGTCGGCGCTGTTCCAGACCGGAGCCAACGACCTGCAAAGCGGTCAAAAGGCGAAATACAAGGCCCTGGCCGAGGCGATCGGCATCAGGCCGAACAGCCGCGTGCTCGAGATCGGATGCGGATGGGGCGGCTTCGCTGAATACGTCGCCGGCGATATCGGTGCCCGGGTCACCGGACTGACGATCAGTCAGGAGCAACTCGACTATGCGCGCCACCGCATCGACAAAGCCGGGCTTTCGGACCGCGTCGAGCTGAAGTTCCAGGACTATCGGGAAGAGCGCGGCGTCTACGACCATATCGCGTCGATCGAGATGTTCGAGGCGGTCGGCGAAAAATACTGGCCGGGATATTTCGACAAACTCCAGGAATGCCTGAAACCCGGCGGTCGGGCTGGCCTGCAGATCATCACGGTGCGCGAAGAGGCTTATGAAAACTACCGCCGCAACCCGGATTTCATCCAGCGCTACGTCTTTCCCGGCGGCATGCTTCCGACTTTCGAGATTTTGGAAGACCTCGGGCAGAAGGCCAATCTGACGCTGGCCGGACACCGGGCCTTCGCACAGGACTATGCACGCACCCTGTCGGAATGGTGTCACCGTTTCTGGGACGCCTGGCCGGCGATCAAGCCGATGGGCTTCGACGATCGCTTCAAACGGCTGTGGGAGTTTTATCTGCAATACTGCGAAGCCGGTTTTCGCGCCGAAAACATCAGCGTCCGGCAGATTATCTACGAACGCTGAGGCGGGATTCCTTTTTCACCCCGATGTGATTGCGGCGAACCCTATTTCTTGGGAAAGCCCGTGTTGCTAATCCACAATTGCCGAAATAATGTCGCTCACAATCAATCGAGGCGCAGAAATGACCGTTTTTCAATCCGTTCTGGAAGGCATCGGCAACACGCCGCTGATCAAGCTCAAAAAAGCATCCGAACTCACCGGCTGCACCATTCTCGGCAAGGCCGAGTTCCTCAATCCCGGCCAGTCCGTCAAGGACCGGGCTGCGCTGTTCATTGTTCGCGATGCCGAAAAACGCGGTGTGCTGCGGCCGGGCGGCGTGATCGTCGAAGGCACGGCCGGCAACACCGGCATCGGTCTGGCCATGGTGGCGAAATCCCTGGGGTATCGCACGGTCATCGTCATCCCGGAGACGCAGAGCGAGGAAAAGAAGGACGCGCTGCGGCTGCTCGGCGCCGAACTCGTCCAGGTTCCCGCCGTCCCCTACCGCAACCCGAACAACTACGTGAAGCTTTCCGGGCGGCTCGCCGAACAGATCGCCGCCGAGGACCTGAACGGCGCGGTCTGGGCCAACCAGTTCGACAATGTCGTCAATCGCCAGGCCCACATCGAAACGACCGCGCCTGAGATCTGGCGCGATACCGACGGCAAGGTCGACGGCTTTATCTGTGCGGTGGGATCGGGCGGCACGCTCGCCGGTGTCAGCGTCGGCCTGAAGGAGCGCAGCAAGGACATCAAGATCGGCATTGCCGATCCGGGCGGCGCGGCGCTCTACAATTACTATGCGAACGGCGAGATGAAGGCCGAAGGCACATCGATCACCGAGGGCATCGGCCAGGGCCGCGTGACCGCCAACCTGGAGGGTTTCACGCCTGACTTTGCCTACCGCATCCCTGACGATGAGGCCTTTCCCATTGTTTACGACCTGATCCAGGAGGAAGGTCTGTGCCTCGGCGGCTCGTCAGGCATCAACATCGCCGGAGCCATCCGCATGGCCCGCGAGATGGGCCCCGGCCACACCATCGTGACAGTGCTGTGCGACTACGGCAACCGTTATCAGTCGAAGCTGTTCAACCCAGATTTCCTGCGCTCCAAGGAGCTGCCGGTGCCCGGTTGGATGGAAGAGGATGTCAACATTTCCGTTCCCTATGAGGAGGTCTGAGCCGTGACCGATACCCAGCCGCTTTTCATCGACGATTCCTATCTGTCGACGGCTGAAGGATCTGTGATCGGCGTCAACGACCGCGGCGGCATTCTTCTCGACCAGACCTGTTTTTACGCAACGTCGGGCGGACAGCCCGGCGACATCGGTTTCCTGGAGCGCGACGACGGATCGCGCATCGACATTGCCGCCACGGTCAACGGACAGTCGAAGGCCGAGATCGTACATGTCCCGGCCAACGGACAAGCGGTGCCGGAACCGGGCGAGAAGCTGACGCTGCACATCGATTGGCCGCGCCGCTACAAGCTGATGCGCATGCACACCGCCTGCCATCTGCTGACCGTGCTGTGCCCGTTCCCGATCACCGGCGCCTCCGTCGGCGAAGAGGAAAGCCGCGTCGACTTCGACATGAGCGAAACCGTCGACAAGGCGGAAATCAGCGGCCGGCTGATGGAGCTGGTCAACGGCAATCACCCGGTGTTCACCCGCTGGATCGAGGAAGCCGAGCTGGACGCCAATCCCGCCCTGGTGAAATCCAAGAACGTCCGGCCGCCGCGCGGCAGCGGCCGCATCCGGCTGGTCTGCATCGGCAACGAGGCGGCTGTCGACAGCCAGCCTTGCGGCGGCACCCATGTCAACGAGACCATGGAAGTCGGAGCCATTCACATCGGCAAGATCGAAAAGAAAGGGCGGGAAAACAGACGCTTCCGCATTCGCTTCGGCGACATGCCCGGCTGAGGCGTTTGACCGCAAGGCAGTGCGATGACAGACAAAAGCCCGTTTGTGGTGTCGGCCGACTGGCTGCAGGAAAGACTCGGCCCGACCGGGCCCAAGATCGTCGATGCCTCCTGGTATCTTCCGCCCATGGGCCGCGACCAGCGGCAGGAATACGAAGCGGCTCATATTCCGGGCGCTGTCTTCTTCGACCAGGACGAAATCGTCGAACCGGGGATCGAGCTGCCGCACGCCCTGCCCTCGCCCGATGTCTTCGCCGAGCACGCGGCTCGCCTCGGCCTCTCGAACGCCGACACCATCGTCGTATATGACGGTCTCGGCATGTTTGCAGCACCTCGAGTGTGGTGGCTGCTTCGCGTCAAGGGCGCGGTGGACGTGTTCCTGCTGGATGGCGGATTTGACCGGTGGAAGCAGGATGGCCGACCGGTCACCGCCGAAATCCCGGACCACCCGCCGGGAAATTTCGAGGTTCGCTTCAGGGAAACGGCGGTGACCCGCCTCGATCAGATGCTGCGGATCGTCGACACGCAGGCAATGCAGATCGCCGATGCCCGGCCAGGCGGCCGGTTCACGGCCGAAGAACCGGAGCCGCGCCCTGGCCTGCGCTCCGGCCACATGCCCGGCGCGCGCAACGTTCCGGTGACCGAACTGTCCCGCGACGGTGAGTTGAAATCACTGACCGAATTGCGACAGGTCTTCGAACAGGCCGGTATCGACCTGTCGAAACCCGTTGTCACCACCTGCGGCTCCGGTGTGACGGCAGCCGCCCTTGCCATGGCGCTCGAATCGCTCGGGCACACAAATCACTCCGTCTATGACGGCTCCTGGACGGAGTGGGGCGGTCTCAGGGACGCCCCGGTCGTCACCGGTGACGCGTGATGGCGAGTGTCTCCGCTCCCCTGAAAGCCGTCGTCACCTTCCTGGAGCAGACCGCTCGCCCCAAGCTGTTCGTTCCCATGCCGGTCAATCTGCATGTCGCGCTGATGAAGCAAACGGACATGCCGCTGCATTTCTACCGTTATCTGCAATACCGCGTCGGCCGGAACTTTCACTGGGTCGCGCGGCTCCGTCTCGACGATTCGTCGCTCGCCAAAATCGTTCACGATCCGGCAACCGCGATCCATGTGCTGTATCTGAATGGCGCTCCGGCCGGTTTTTTCGAACTCAACAACAGCGACCCTCAGAAGGTCAGCCTGGAGTACTTTGGCACCATGCGCGAAGCGCACGGGCTTGGCCTCGGCCGCTGGTTTCTCTCCCAGGCGATCGAAGCCGCCTGGAATCTCAATCCGCTGAAGGTGACGGTGAACACCTGCACGCTGGATCACCCGGCCGCCCTGCCGCTCTACCAGAAACTCGGTTTCATGCCGGTTGGCCAGAGCGACACCTTCCTTCACCCGCTCACCGATGACGACCTCCTGCGCCTCGTCCGCAGCGACTAGCCAAAACCTGAACGGCCCGTTCATGCCGGCTTCAGGCGCGCTGCGTTAGCCTTTCTTCAATCGCCGCCGCATGCGGTGGAATTGAGAAAGGAAAGACCATGAACCGCCGCACCTTCATCACCGCCATCGCGGTCAGCACCGTCGCTTCCAGCGCACTGGCTCAGCCGTTGAGCAAGACCTTCACCGTCAGCAAAACGACCGTCAAGGTGGCAGCCCCCAGCAAGCAGGCTCCCACCATGAAGGCGATCCGGAAGAGCCTGGCCGCCAAGCCGGCTGTCCCTGTCACCCCGCAAATGAAGGGATCGATCGTCGATATCAAGCGACGCAAGGCACTGCGCCACATCGCGCCGTCCATCGATATCCAGGCCATCAATTTCGCCTTCGGATCGGCCGAAATCCCGGTCCAGGAGCACTGGAAGGTCGAACGCGTTGCCGCGGCGATGCTCGACATTCTCCAATACAGCCCGGACGAGCTCTTCCTGATCGAGGGACACACGGATGCGGTGGGATCGTCAGGCAGCAATCTGCGCCTGTCGCAACGCCGTGCGCGGTCGCTGCAGAAGCTGCTGATGTACCATTACGGTGTCCCGGGATACGCCCTGGAGACCGTCGGCTACGGGGAAGAGGAACTGGTCGTGCCGACGCCCTATGCCGAGTGGCGCAACCGCCGCGTCACGCTGCGCCGCATCACCGAAATCGTCTATCACTAGATACAAAAGAGCCCGCGATCAGACCGCGGGCTCTCAAAATGCGTCAGGCGACTTTCAGCGCCGCCGCCGGTTCGGACAACTCGTAGCCGAGCGCGTCCGCGACGGCCTTGTTGGTGATGCGTCCGCGATGGACATTGAGGCCGGCCCGCAGATGGCGGTCCTCGGTCAGTGCCGTCAGCCCCTTGTCGGCCAGCATGAGCCCGTAATGCAGCGTCGCATTGTTGAGCGCGTGGGCCGAGGTCACTGGGACCGCGCCAGGCATGTTGGCGACGCAGTAATGGACGATGCCGTCCACCTCGTAGGTCGGATCCGAATGGGTCGTGGCGTGCGACGTTTCGAAACAGCCGCCCTGGTCGATTGCGACGTCGACGATGACCGCGCCCTTCTTCATGCCGGACAGCATGTCGCGGGTCACGAGCTTCGGAGCGGCCGCCCCGGGAATCAGCACCGCGCCGACGACCAGGTCGGCGGAGAAGACTTCGTTCTCCAGCGCCTCGATGGTCGAGAAACGGGTCCGGACCTTGCCGTTGAAGATGTCGTCGAGCTGCCGCATCCGCGGCAGCGAACGATCGAGAATGGTCACCTCGGCGCCGAGGCCGACCGCCATCTTGGCGGCGTTGAGACCGACGACACCGCCGCCGATCACCGTCACCTTGGCGGGCATGACGCCGGGCACGCCGCCCAACAGAACGCCGCGGCCGCCATTGGCCTTCTGCAGTGCCGTGGCGCCGGCCTGGATGGCCAGCCGCCCGGCCACTTCCGACATCGGCGCCAGCAGCGGAAGGCCGCCGTGATCGTCTGTCACCGTCTCATAGGCGATCGCCGTGCAGCCGGACTCGACCAGCCCCTTGGTCTGCTCGGGATCGGGAGCCAGGTGCAGGTAGGTGTAGAGAAGCTGGTCCTCGCGCAGCATCGCCCATTCGACCGGCTGCGGCTCCTTGACCTTGACGATCATGTCGGACTGCTCGAACACGTCCTTGGCGGTCGCCACGATCTTGGCGCCGGCCGCCTGGTAGACGCCGTCATCGGCATCGATGCCGGCACCGGCATTGGTTTCGACGATCACCTCATGACCGTGCGCCACATATTCGCGCACCGAACCGGGCGTCAGCCCGACACGGTACTCGTGATCCTTGATTTCCTTGGGGCAACCCACGCGCATCTCGAAATTCTCCCATATGACCGGGCACGCCCATGCGCGCCGTCCATTTCCATGCGCCAAAGAGACCACAAACGGGCTGAAATGTCCTTGCAAATTGCGCTGGCGAACACTCCCTGTTTCGCATAATATTGCGAATAATCGCCAATTTTCGAAGAAATCACCAATGAGCAAGTTGGATACCATTGATATCGCGATTCTGCGCACGCTGCAGGAAGACGGCCGGATCTCCAATGCAAACCTTGCCGACCGGGTCGGTCTGTCGGCCTCGGCCTGCTCGCGGCGGCTCGACATCCTGGAGAAATCCGGCGTCATCCGCGGCTATCAGGCGCGGCTGTCGAATCGCGCGCTTGAACACGGCATGATCGTCATCGTGCACATCTCGCTGTCGGGCCAGTTCGAGAAGACGCTGAGCGAGTTCGAGACCGCGGTGAAGCGCTGTCCCAACGTGCTGGTCTGCTATCTGATGTCGGGCGAGTACGACTACATATTGCGCGTTGCGGCCAGGGACCTGCAGGACTATGAACGCATCCACAAGGAGTGGCTCTCCGCCCTGCCCCACGTGGTGCGGATCAATTCGGCCTTCGCCTTGCGGGAAGTCATCGATCGACCCAATATCGCTGTCGATATGGTCTAACGCGGTCCCAAGCCGTCGAGTGAGGAGTACCAATGGCAAAACGGTCGCGGCTGAGGCTCGCCTTCTATCTCATCGTTCTTGTCGTCATCGTCGCCGGGGTGGTTTTCCTGATGGGTCCGCGAACCGCAGTCAGCACACGCATCCATTTCGACCCGGCCTCGATCGGCGAAGATGTCGACGCCTATCTGGCCGACCGCGAGGCGCAGTTCGACGATATCCGCGAGGGCCTGCAGAAGAGCATCGTCTGGGCCTACCCGCAGTCGCGCGCCAAGACGCCGCTCGCCATCGTCTATATCCACGGCTTTTCGGCATCTTCGGGCGAAGTCCGCCCTTTGACCGACATCGTCGCGCAGCGGCTCGGCGCCAATCTCTATTATGCGCGGCTGACCGGCCATGGCCGCACCGGCGATGCCATGGCAGAGGCGACGGTCGAAGCCTGGGTCAACGACATGGCCGAGGCGCTGGCCATCGGCCGCCGCCTGGGTGAACGCGTGATCGTCATCGGCAGCTCGACCGGCGGTACGCTGGCGACCTGGGCCGCAACCCAGCCGCAGCTGATGGACGGCGTCGCCGGCATCGTCAACATCGCGCCCAACTTCGGTCCCCAGGCCTTCGGTGCGGGTCTTCTGACCATGCCCTGGGCGCTGCATATGGCCGAATTGATCCAGGGCAAGCGCCGCTCCTTCGAACCGCGAAACGAATTGCACGCCCGCTACTGGACCTACGAGTACCCGACCTCGGCCGTGCTGCCGATGGCCGAGCTGGTCAAGCTCGCCAACGATAGCGAAATCCGGAGCATTCGGGTTCCTGCGCTGTTCGTCTATTCCGAACAGGACACGGTCGTTCGCACAGAGCGCACCGCCGAAATTGTCGCCCGTTGGGGCGCGGCGACCGAGGTCGCGTTGATCACAGGCAGCGACGACGAGAACAATCACAATATCGCCGGCGACGCGCTGTCGCCCTCGACCACCGGGGAAATCGCCGACATCGTCACCCGCTGGGTGGAGGCTTTGCCGGCCTCTTAGGGATCCGGCTCGAACGGTTTCTTGTCGGTGATGAACAGGTAGACCACCAGCGTTGCCGCCAGCAGCACCGCGTAGGTCGCGAAAACCGTTGAGAAGGCGCGTTCCGGCGCTGCCGCGTCGAAGGTCGACGTCGCAACCCGGCCCATGACGAATTGCATCAGGCCGACCCCGCCGATGGTGAAGAAATTCATGAGCGTCACGCCGCGGCCGGTCAGATGAGCCGGAAAATAGGCTCTCGCATGGGCCATCAGGAGGCCGTAGCTGGCTCCGAAAATTCCAACGGCGAACATCAGCCCCGAAACCTGCCAGAGCGGCTGCACGGGAAAAGCCGCGAGAAAAACCAGAGCCACCACGGAGCCGGAATTGCCGAAGAACGCCACCCATTTGCGCGTGCCGAAGAACGTGTCGAGCGGCCCGTACAGGACGCTGCCGAGGATCATCGACAGCGCCATGAACAAGGACACATTGCCGATCACCTGGATCGAGGCACCGTAGACATCGCTCAGATAGGGACCGATCCACAGGCCGCGAATCCCGGCTGCCGGCGCATAGTTGAGCGCAATCAACGGGATGATCAGCCAAAGGATCGGTTGCCGCAACAGCTCCAGATAGCCGGCGAAACCGCTGCCGGCCTCCGAATCCCGCTCGATTTCGGGATCCTTGACGACGGCGTACAGAGCGACGGCCGTCGCGACCGAGACCAGGCCGAGTAGCACCATGGTCGGCCGCCAGCCGAAGGTGTCGACGGCCAGCGCCAGCGGCTTGGCGCCGATCACGTTGCCTGCGGTTCCCACGGCCACGAACCAGGACGACAGGACGGCGAAGCGGGCCGGTGAATAGAGCCGTGCAAACAGGAAAAACGCCGCCATCAGCACCGGAGAACAGCCGATGCCGATCAACGCCATGGCGGCGATGATCTCCGTCGGCGATCCGGCCAGAGCGAACAGGATGGAGCCGCCGCCGGTACCCACGGCGAAGATGATGGCGGCGGTTCGGCGCGGACCGAACCGGTCAAGCGAGACACCCACGACGAATTGCATCAGGGCGAAGGCCACAAACCAGATGCCGGAGGCCAGCGACAGCTCCGCCTTGTCGGCGCCCAGCTCAGCCGTCAGGTTGGGCGTGAGCACGGCCAGAAACGACCGGAAAAACTGCGAAAAAATATAGGCCACAGCCAGCGCCGCGATTCCGGCCATTGGTCCCAGATCCCTCTCCGATTTGCCGCGCCTGTGTAGCAGCCGGTTGGGTCGGCTGCTACCCCGGGTCGAGGCAATGTCGAAGGACCGGTCCGAAATGTCCGGTCGGGCAAGCTGACGTCAGGTCGGTGAGGACGCTGTCAGAAGCCGATGTTGATCAGCTGCACCCGCCGGTTGACCGCCGCATCCGGATTGGCCGGGTCGCGCAGCTCTTCCTCGCCAAGGCCGGCCGCCAGGAGATTTTCCGGCGGCACGCGGAATGTCGTGGCCAGAGCGTCGCGCACCGCGTTGGCCCGGCGTTGCGACAGTTCCAGATTGTATTCGCGGCTGCCGCGGGCATCGGTATGGCCGATGATCAGGAATTTCTGATGCAGCAGATAAGGCGTGTGCAGTGCGTCTGCGACCGCCCCCATCGCCACATAGGAGCTGGGATTGATGCGGTCGGAATCGAAGTCGAAATTGATCTCGACATTGAACTGCCGCAGGTTCTCCAGCAGGTTGGCCATGGGCACTCCCTTGGGTGCGTTCTCGCCCGGATTGCGTTTGATGTTTTCCAGCGCCATGGCGCGGATCTGGTCGGGATGCAGCGTCGCCTCGTGCTCGACGCCCCGAAGCGAATCGACGATTTGCTGGGTTGAGATGATGTTCTGCGCGCCGGCGGATACTGCGACCAGGGACAGGCCGAGTGCGGCTGCGGTTGCTACTCTGCGCATGGTGATACCTTTCGGGAAACGGATCATCGGTCGATCAGCGATAGCCGGCATCGGTGATGCCCTGGGAGCACTTCGCGCTCAGGCGCCGCTTGTTCAGCAGACACTGCAGCGTGTAGCCCTTGCCGCGCGTGATGTCGGGACACAGCCTGTTGACGTCGCCGGCACAGAGTTTCGGCACCGCCTCCTGGGCGGCGAAGCGGGCGGCGAGCATGACGTAGACCTTCGCGTAGTCGGCCTTGCACTGAGCCGACACGCTGGAAGCGTTTTCGGCCAGACAGTTTTCGATACGGCCGTTGCCGAGGTTCACTTTCTTGCAGAATTTTTCGATGTCCGGGCCGCAGCTCTTGACGAGAATGCCCATCGCATCGGCATAGCCGATGGTCTGCGCCGACGCGGAGCCGGCCAACAGAGATATGCCGACTGCAGCAAGGAATACGCGAATGGTCATGGCAATATTGCTCCTTTTGCGAGCAACTATTGCCCAGCCCCCAACGTCTTGCAACGCGGACTTTTGCCAGATCGGACTTCTTCATTAATTCTTCGTATTTGCCGACTTCGAGCTGTTAACATTCGGTCATGATAGTCAGGCGTTGACCTGAGTATCGATCCGTGCATACTCAGGCACATGCCTGACTATCACAACAGCCTGGACGGCGTCTTCCACGCCCTGTCTGATCCGACCCGGCGCGCTGTCATCCAGCGGCTCTGCGCCGGTCCCGCATCCGTCAGCGAACTGGCAAAGCCGCACGCCATGGCGCTGCAATCGTTCTCCCAGCATCTGAAAGTGCTGGAGGACAGCGGCCTCGTGCGATCGAAGAAGATCGGCCGCGTGCGCACCTGCGAAATGGCGACCGAGGCTTTGACGCCGGCCGAAGACTGGATCTCCGAACAGCGCCGGGTCTGGACGGACCACTTCGCGCGGCTCGATGCCTATCTCGCCGAAATCCAGAAGAAGGAGCAACCGGAATGACCAGCGAAACGCTCGCCCTCTCCCTGACCCATACCTTCGACGCGCCGGTGGAGCTGGTGTTTCGTATGTGGTCGGAACCCGAGCACATGCGTCGCTGGGGCTGTCCGGAAGGCTTCACGGTGGTCTATTCCGAAATCGACTTCCGCGTCGGCGGCGAGTGGCGCTCCTGCATGCGTTCGCCCGACGGCACCGATTACCGCCTGCGCGGGACCTATCTGGAGATCGTCGCCAACGAAAAGATTGTCAACACCAGCGCCTGGCTCGACGACGACGGCAACCCGGTTCAGGAAACGGTCATCACGCTGAATTTCAAGGATGTCGGCGGCAAGACCGAGCTTGGTCTCCACCAGGCCGCCTTCGAAACTGCCAGTTCCCGCGATTCCCATCGCGACGGATGGATCAGCAGCCTGGCGAACCTGGAGGCTCATCTGTCCGCCCTCGAAGCCGGAGCAGCGTGAGCGGAAAACCGTCGACCGAGAAAGTCAGACGACCCAGACACCGTCATCGAGGTTGGGTGCGACGTTAGCAACGTTTTCATCGCTATTGGTGAAGGCAATCAGGATGTCCTCGCGGGTCAGACCCTGCTCCATGCCGCCGACCCAGAAGTCGTAGCCGCCTTGGTCGGGCAGTCGGAACAGCACATTCTGATACATCGCGTCGATGTATTCGAAATTGCTCGGATTGGCCCCGTAGAGGTCGCGGAACTCGTCCGACTGGATGAACTGGCTGGCCAGATACTGTTCCTTCTCGTACTGGCTCCAGCCGAGACCGTCGAAAAAATCGAGATTTCCGATCCAGAAGCGCACTCCGCCCTCGTCGGGCGTGCGGCCGAAGGAGGCCTGGTAGATGCGGTAGCCGAAACCGGTATTGGGGCCGTCGAGATCGTAGACGAGATCGCCGTCGAGAAACTGGATCCGCTCGATCGCCTCGAGCGTATCGGTCCCGCCATTCGGCTTGTCGACCCTGATGCTGCCGTTCGGCCGCAGGTCGTGATCGAAGCCGTCTCTGATGCTCTGATAGATGACTCCGTCGTCGCCCAACCCACCGTCGATCAGATCGGAACCGCCACCGCCTCGAAACCAGTCATCGCCGCCAAACGCCAGAACGAGATCGTCGCCGACGCTGCCCGCCAGATCATCGTCCTGGTCCGTGCCGAGCACATCGCCGCCCGGCAGCGGCCCGTCGATGAAGACTTCGACGACATTCGAGACATTGTTGATTTCGCTGCCCTCGTCCACGTCCCCGTCGTCGTCGGCGATGACGCCGACGTAGTAAACCCCGGGCGTCAGCCCTGCGGGCACGACAAAACTGTTGGGTTCGCCTTCCGCATCGAATTCCCCGGGACCCAGCACGGGCGATGCGGGGTCCTCCAACAGCACGATGTCGGCCGATGTGATCACCGGATCCATGGAGAGATACAGCCTGGAAACCGAGCTCGTCGCCGCGGCCTCGCCGATATTGCCGATATCCCAACCAACATCGATCACGTCGTCGGCTTCCCAGAACAGCGAACTCAGCAGCAAGTCATCCGCGATCAGGTCGGGGCCCAGGTTCGTAGTCAATTGAAAAAGCCCGTCGGCGAAAAACGCGTATTCGATGCTGACTAGCGTGTCGGTGCCCTCGGAAATCAGTCCGGCGCCGGTGTGATCCACGGTCAGTGACCCATCGAGGTTCTCGATGAGCGTGTACTGGGACGAATGGAAAGCATAGACCGCGATGTCCAGCCCGCCATAGCCATCCAGAAAATCGTCCCCCTGACCACCCACCAGCGTGTTGTCGACACGATTGCCCAGGATGATGTCGTTGCCCGAGCCGCCGAGCACGCTCTCGATGATGGTCCCGACCGCCAGCGTCATGTTGCCGATCTGGCCACCGATGTCGGAAACGGTTCCCGTCGATGAGCCTTCGGCGATCATGATGTCGATGAACTGGTCGGCTGCGTAGCCCGAAAAGTCGAGCGTATCGATGCCTCCGTCGTCGATGATGGTAAAGGCGGTTTCGTCGGCGAGATCCGACAGATTGGCAAGGACGAAATTATCCAGCGGCGAGATATTGGTATTGAACCCGTAAACCGTATCTCCGGTAAAGGCCTGCGAGCCGTAATAGGACCGCAGCGCCTGCAGATCGGCTGCCATCGGGGTAATGACGAAATTGTAATCGGCAAGGATCGACGTGTTCTGAAGTTGGTCGATGTACGACAGGATCGACATCTGCCAGGAATCGTTGAGATAGAAATTCGATCCGTTGCCGAAAAGCGGGTCCGTGTCGTCCGTCACGAATTCGGCGAAATCGTCGTAAAAGCCGGCGTGACCGAGCCCGAGCGCATGCAGGATCTCATGGACGACCGTCTGAAAGGTGTAGTCGTTGATATCCGAAGTCCCGCCCGACCAGTCCGCCGAGATATTGACCCATGAGTAGTCGATATAGCGGTGGTTCAGGGCTCCGTTTCCGACCGAGTGCGTTTCCACGTGGGTAAAGGCCGATGCGGGAACGTTGTCGCTGAAAAACAGATCGACATGATCCGCCTGCGACGCGGTCGGGACGAACACGATCCCCAGAACGTCTTCCAGATAGTCGAGCGCATCATCGACCAGCAGCCGGCGGGCAAGGCTCAGCCCGTTGACATCGGTCCCGGCACTGCCCGCATCGACGAAACCGAAGTAGTTGTAGTGGAGGATACCGTCATTGGCTCCAACCCCGACATCGCTCATATTGAACGAGCGTTCCGGCGCACGCTTCCAGATCGGATAGAGTTCCCGAAGAAACAGCGAGATTTCGTCAATCGAATAGTTTGGCAGCACCGCCATCTATTGCCCCCACGCAATGCAGCTTTCGGTTTCCAGTATGTCCGTTATTGGCAGTGCATCCAACACCAAAGGTTGCATGGACCGATTGCATCCTCGCGGGAAGGAATACCGCTTTCAACCGGCAGCCGGTTTGCGCACGCAAGCCCACCAACCGTGGCTCAATCCGGTTTGCTTGCCAATTGCGCCGGCAACGTCCATCCTCGCGCGGATCACTTGGGGATACCAATCCGTGGGGGCGACCGGTCATGACCAGTGATACAACCACTGCCCGGCGAAGCGTCGCCGAGCCGACCCGGATCATCTACCTGATCGCTGCGATGTGTGCCGCGAGCGGCATGCTCTACGGCTACAATCTCGGCGTTATTGCCGGCGCCATCCTGTTCATCGTGGAGGATTTCGGGCTGTCCGCCACGATGAAGGAGGCGGCGATCAGCGCGTCGCTTTTCGGGGCGATGTTCGGCGCCCTCGCCGGCGGCAAGCTGGCCGACTGGATCGGGCGTCGAAACACCATCGTCGCCGGCGCTGTTCTTGGTATGGCCGCCGTTCTGGTCGGCGCCGGATCCACGGACATCTGGCTGGTTATCCTCCACCGGGTGGGCGTGGGTTTTTCCTTCGGTATGCTGGCCTGTGTCACCCCGTTGTTCGTCGCCGAAGTCTCGCCGAACGATCTGAGAGGCCGTTTGGGCGCCATGTTCTCGGTCTCCCTGATGATCGGGCTGCTGTGCTCCTATCTCACCGACTTCGCCTTCAGCGGTTCGTCGTCCGGGTGGCGGTGGATGTTCCTTGTCGGCCTTGCACCGGCGGTGCCGTTGATCGCCGCCATGCTGCTGCTGCCCGAGAGCCCGCGCTGGCTCATCGCGCGCGGCGCCGTGGAGAAGGCCACCGAAAGCCTCCGCGCGCTGCGCGGCGGTGAAGATGTGGCGGCCCACCTGTCCGCGCTTCAGGCCGGTCTGGCTGCGCCGAAGGGTGGCTTTTCCGATCTCGCCAACCCGTTGTTAAAGATGGCGCTGCTCGCCGGCGTCGGCCTCGCCATCATCCGCCAGGGCACCGGTGTCGCGATCAGCACGTTCTGCTCACCTGAACTCTTCGCACTCGCCGGTTTCAGTTCGACCACAGTCGAACTGCTGGGCACGGTCGGCGTCGGCGCCGTCTACGTGATCATGACCCTGGTCGCCCTGTGGCTGGTCGACAAGGCGGGGCGCAGACCACTGATGCTGACTGGCCTGGCCGGCATGACCGCGGGCTTCGCCCTGCTGTTCGTCGTCCTGCAATTGCCCGACCCGAGCGAACTCATGGGCTGGCTCGCCGTTGCCGGACTGATGCTGTTCGTCGCGGCCTTCGCCGTCGGCCCCGGCGCCGTCGTCTTCCTGCTGATTTCGGAGATCTTTCCCCAGCAGATCCGGGGGATCGGCATGGGCATCGCCAATTTCGCCCTCTGGGGCGCCTATCTGCTGTCGACCCTGACCTTCCCCATCCTGCTGCACCTGACCGGCAAGTCGGGCCCGTTCCTCGTCTACGCCCTGCTCGGCGTCGCCGCCTGGCTGTTCGTCTACAAGCTCATCCCCGAAACCAAGGGGCGTAGCCTGGAGGAGATCCAGTCTGCGTGGCAGCATCGGCGGCCCCGATAGTATCGGGATGGATACGGCACACGGCGCCTTCGCTACATCCACCGGATCATCGCTCCATCACGACAGTAACGAGTGTACAAGGCAATTACAGATCGTTATTAGCCGACTAAACGCTACAACCGATGATTCTCCAAATCCATGCAACCAAACTCTCATCGCTATGACCACGTCATGGGACGCCGGCCATTGTCGCGAAAGCGAGCGACGATGCTCGGAATTTTTCTGGCAACCCTGATGTTCGGTGCAGGTATACTACCCTACCTGATTTTAGGGGTTGTGAAGTGGTGACGGCAACAGCTGAGATGTCGGATGTCCAGGTTCAATGTTCAGTCCGGTCCTTATCCAATCCGTTTCTGCTCGATGCCAGTGTTACCGCCAACACGCAGAATCTCCGACAGAACAAAATTTAACAAATGACTTCCGCGCAGAAATAAATTAGTCTGTCGGCTTGCGGCAAATATCGACTGACAACAACAACATGTATTGCGCCAAAAGGGGGTCATCAAACGCCATACAAATTTCCGTCTAAGGGGTTCGGTTCGGGTTGGTTCGACTGCTGCGAACCACGGGATCCAATCTGCACTGACAGATTCATTTCGGAAAACCAGTTCAACGACGGCGGTTGCATTCCCAAGCCGCCTCCGTCATGCGTCGAACTCAATGACGGCTTCGGTTTCAACGGTTTCGGTTTCAAGGGTTTCGGCGGAAGCCAGTATACCGAGTGCGGCTGGGCGGCAACCAAGGGCTGGACATGGTGGAACCAGGACAATTGCTGCAGGGAAGAGCCGCGAAGAGAATGCGAAGACCCGTATTCCGAACCTGGCTTTGGCAGCGGCGCATTCAACAGCCCGTCACCCTGTTACAATCCCTGCGACGATGGCGGGTTCATTCTCTGAACCTACGCCTTGATGTGGGCACTTGAAGGCTCTGCGAGTTCAGAGCCTTCATGCACGCAAAATTCATTCAAGATACGAACCGGTGACCTTCGGTTGGCAAAACCGTTAGTGCCCCCTGCCTGACTTGCATCAAGCCGGCACCTATTGTGATTTCAATGCGTTACCGGGCGGCTGGGGCCGCGCAATGTCTTATCAGGTCAAACCGGTGCAGGTTGAAATGCCGGACGACACTTACAGAGTATTCGATCATCCCGAGGGCAAAACGATCATTACGACATCGAGCCTCGGCGCAGCGGTTTCAAGGGGAGCGGCAAAGGGGGATAACGTTTGGGATCGCAACGACCAACGCTCCCGAGCAGTTGCATGAGGCGGCGGCTCGCAAATTCCTCAACGACACCGGCCAATCGAACTGCACGATTACAAGTGGCTATCCACTGTTTCAGCCTCAGTATAAATCCACATGTATGTGTGCTGAGAGGAACCGGCGCAGACAGGCACCCGCCCGTCCCTTCTAATGTCGCTCTATCGACGTAGAGCGCAGCCATCTTTCGGCCGTGCTCGTCATCACCTAGGGCGTCCTCCCGCACATATCATTGTGAAAGCTGGCCAACGCCAGACCGCATTCATCGCGCACGGGAGGCGTTGGTCCGAGAGTGTGCTGAGTGCGAAGCCGTCTACAGGGAACGGCCACTTTCTAACAAACTACATCGAGCACACTGGTTACAAACTCCAGGAGACTGGAAGCACAAGGAGGACATCGAGCGCCGCGCAAGCGAAGGGACTGTAGACAAGTGCCCCAAGTGTGACTCAATATACATACAACGCTTTGCCTCTGTACTGCTTAGATGTAAGATCTATGAGTATACTGCTTGATCAGGGAATTCGAAAAGACTGAAGGCCCAATAATCCAAAGTGAGGAACGTGAAGGGTAGGAGATCGCGAAGTGTCTGACGTGCAGATTCGAATGCTAGAGCGGGCGCTTGATGAGCGACTGCAGGGCGTAAACTCAAGACGAAAGTGGTACCGCAAACGATATTATGTTTCGCAGATGAGTACTATCGTAATATCTGGAATTATAACTATCGCTGCCGGGATAAACATGCCTTTCATTGACGATCAAATGACGAGTAACGCGATCCTGATCTTAGGCGCTATCTCGACGGTTGTAGCGGCCTGGGGCGCAATCTTCTCACCTCAGAAATTTTGGCATTTGAATACTGAAACGAGGAACCAGCTTCTAGCACTGAAGGCCGAGTTTGAATTTTTCAAAATGTCTGATGACTTTGATTCCAAAAAGGATGAAATCACGATGAGAACTTTTGAAAAACTTCAGGCCATTCTCCGAAACCACAACGAAAATTGGAGCTCAAACCGCAAAGACGAAGCGGAAAACAGCTAATCCTAGCAAATAAACTCAACTGCAAACACTAGGAGTGGACAAAGCTTGGATTGGCTGCTCGAAAAGAAGCCAGATTGAAGTTCGGCCCGGCCCACTCGATTGCAGGCAACAAGAAGCGCCTTAGACGGTTCATAGAGCTGCGAGACACAGGAGGCTTGGCGGTTATTCTGCTTACGATCATCGTGAATTTTGCCTATGGGTCATATCTAGCTAACGCCGCTTCGGGTGGAGACGTTGTGCGCGGGCTGCAGAGAATCAAATGGACTGTTTTCATTGTCGTAATGGTCGCGATCGCTACCAGCGGTGCTGAAATTGTATCCTAGTCACAATGGGAAGATTGAGCCGCAGAAAAATGAACAAGATCCGTGTAATTACCGCTATTTCGATGGCACTTTACTTGCAGGTCGGCCCTGCCTCACCACAGGAAAGATCGACCGACGTCAATGAAAACATAACAATAGAAGATGGCTGGGCTCGCTTTGTTGATCTTTGCGGCCTAGTACTGTCCGATCCTGATGCCTATGTGGCGGGACTACCAGATGTGGGTCCGCTGGGAGAGAAGGTCAGAACTGATTACTCGGATGGTTTGCTGGTCATAACTGACCTGCAAAATGGTCGAATAAACGAGAGTGTTCACGTCTCCCGATTCGGGTCGGTTGTCCACGCCGACTGCCATTTCAATTTCCGACCCGCCAACTTCAGCGACAAAGACACTGCAAACCGGGAGTTCGCAGATCTTCTCGCTGTAATGGAAAGCCTCAACTATGTCGGCTGCTACGGCAACCGACAACTACCAGGCGTGATCAACGGTGCCAGTGTGTTCGATGTCGACGGCTATCAGTATCAGATCATCAACGTTTGGGGTCGGCGAGACATTTCTGTTCAAGTAACAATATCGGACCACTCGTTTTATGCAGGTGTCACCGGTGCTGTCGTGGTGGCAAACTAGGCCGGTACAGGAAATCCCAACCCCAAACAGTAGGAGCATAAGGCGTTGATCAGTGAGTCCGAGAAGATCTCACCACCCAATTGCAAGGGCTGGAAACCGAAATGATGACCTTGGCCAAAGTTCTCTCCTTTGTGGGGATCTTGTTCGTGTTCGTCGGGTTCGTGTCGTTCTTGGAACAATGTCATATGTAGGAGCACCAGCATCGCTGTGATCATCCAACAGGAACGCAAACAAAAGGAGCGCCCGCAGGACGCAAACTTGAAGGGCTCGAAATCGAATTACCAACTCTCAGTATCTCGAAGCGCTGGCGATCGTGGTGCAAAAATACCCAGGCACAGTCGATACCCTAAAAGCCTGTTACCGCGGCCTGATGGAGAATGACACCCAAGATGAAAATGCCGATCTCCTTGAGGAGAGCTTACGAGTCATCTGGAAGTGCATCGACGACATTGAGTTCATCCAAGTGAGTCGAACAGCCGAAAACACCGTGGGCTGTGCTTTATGCTGGTGGATCAGTTCACTATTAGGGCCAGCGCAGCTGTTCTGCTGGAGCTTGCCCGACCTCAAGTTCCGAGTGACGGCCCGCGGGAGATCCAAACGGCTGATCCGGTGATTCAGGTGTTCATGACCGGCGATGCTATGGACATCATCGGCGACGCGGTGACTATCGCGTCAGTGTTTCACCGGCGATAGCAGAGCGATTGGATCTGGCGCCAGATCAGACCGTTGTTCAGATTGTTGAACCGCCAGTAAACAGAGACGGCCGGTGGCATATTGGCATAAGCGTCGGTAGCGAAGATCAATACAACTGGTCGATGTCAGAACAAGGCACCCCCAAACAGTAGGAGAAAGATGAAGTGGTGCCCCCTGCCGGACTTGAACCGGCAAACCCTTGCGGGTGACAGATTTTAAGTCTGTTGCGTATACCAATTTCGCCAAGGGGGCACGCGCTCATACTGGTAATTATCCGCGGCGCAATTGCAAGTCCCGAAACGGATCGGCGCCTGTCAGCCGGCGCTCCGTGGGCCCTAGGCGGGACAAAAGTGTAACCAAATCTCCGCGTCCCTCGCACTGGTTACATTTTGCGACAATTCCCCGGCCGGCGCGGCGCGCGCGGCGGCAGCTCTTCGGTTAGTGTTCCGCCGGTCGACCGATCCGGAGCAGCCGATGCTGTCCAGCCTCCTCAACTCGCGCATCTTCTTCTGGGGCCTTTTGGCACTGCCCGCCATCCCCATGGTCGTTGCGCTCTCCGGCGGCGGCGCTGCACCGGACGGTCGGCCGATCACCGAGGCGCTGCTGCATCCGACCGGTGAATTCGCCGCCCGATTCATGATCCTCGCCATGGTCATCACCCCTCTGCGGATGATGTTTCCGAGAGCGCGCTGGCCGGTGTGGCTGATGCGCCGGCGCCGCTATCTCGGCGTTGCCGCCTTTGCCTATGCCCTCGCCCACACGGTCCTCTACATCGCCGACATGGGCACGCTGCGGCTGATCCTTGCGGAAATCACGGCGCTGGGCATCTGGACCGGCTGGGCCGCCTTCGCGCTCTTCGCGCTGCTTGCGGCGATCAGCAACGACGCATCGCAGCGTTTCCTGCTGTCCTGGTGGAAGCCGCTGCAGCGGCTGGTCTATCCCGCGGCGGTCCTCACCCTCGTCCACTGGATCTTCGTTCACAACAATCTCGGCCCGGCGCTCGTCCATTTCGTGCCGCTCGCCCTGCTTGAAACCTATCGCATCGGCAGGGCCGTGCGCAGCGACCGCGGTCCACTCGCCGACAACGCATGAAAACGTCCCCTTCGAAACAGGAGTTCCCATGACAAAGCCACGCATATTCGCCATCGCCGCTCTTGCCCTGTTCGCCACCTCGCCGGCCCTCGCCACGGGCCTCTACAGCTGCGACTCCGGCGACCGCTCGGGCTGGCAGCCGGTCGATGCGCTTGAAACCAAGATGCTGGCCGAAGGCTGGCAGGTCCGCCGCATCAAGGAAGACGGCGGCTGCTACGAGGCCTACGGCACGACGCCGGAAGGCGACCGCGTCGAAGCTTATTTCGACCCGGTGACGCTGGAGGTACTTCTGATTGCCCGGCGTGGCCAGATCCTGTTTCAAAAGACGGAATGATCGCGCCCAACAGGGGTCCCGAATCCGCGGGTCTCCTTGCCAGCCGAAGGGGCAACAACCTGGCCGCGTAGGAATTAATCTCCGATAAACCGCTCCGCGCTATCATTGATCGGATGTCTGCGGGGACGACATGATCGCGAGAGTTGGCAAACAGAACGCCGTCCTGATTCCGATCCTTGTCCTGTTCGGGATCAACATGGTCCTGTCGGCGATCAATATCACGCACTGGATGGCGCGGGACAACTTCCGCAGCTTCTCGGAAAGCACCGCCTCCGACATGGTGCAACAGCTGAAGCCGCGCGCCATCGCGGCCGCGGCAAGCCTGCCGTCGGGCGCCACACTCGCTGAAACACGGCGTGCTTTCGACGGCGCCTTGCTGTCGGGAACCGTGGTGGCCTACGACCTGTTCGACCTGGACGGCCGATTCATCCTGTTCAGCAGCCTGCAGCCGGACGGGTCGCCGTCGTCCGACGTTCAGATCGTCGGCGGTCGCGATCGGTTCAGCGGCAGCGGACCGACCGGCCGATACAGTCACGCGGAATTCGTCATCCCCGAGAACGGGTCGGATGCCGGCCATCTGCGGATCTATATCGATCAGTCGAATGCGCTCGAGCTGTTCTACGCCACCCACAAGAACTTCGCGATCATCTCGGCGCTGTTCCTTGCCGCCGCGCTCTCGCTGCTGATCTACGTCGTCTGGTCGCGGCTGAAGGAACAGTGGCAGGCCGAAAGCCGAATTCGCCACCTGGCCCATTATGACGGCCTGACCGACCTGCCCAAGCGCGAGCTGTTTTTCGACAACCTCTCCTATGCCATGAGCCGTCTGGAAGACGACCGGACCGTCATCGCCCTGCTGTGCCTGGACATCGACAATTTCAAGCAGATCAACGATGCCATGGGGCACGCTACCGGCGACGCATTGCTGAAACAGTTCGCCGAGCGGCTCCAGGACAACACCCGCAAGAGCGATTTTCTGTGCCGGCTCGGCGGCGACGAATTCGCGGTGGCGCTGCGCGGCCTGAAATCGGCTGAGAAGATCCTGCCCTTCGCCAACCGGCTTTGCCGCACTCTCGGCAAGCCCTACACTGTCGACGGGCACGAGATCGCCACCACGGTGAGCATCGGCGTCGCCATGGCGCCGATGGATTCGCAGGATGCGCCGGCGCTGCTGAAATGTGCCGACCTTGCGCTTTACCGATCCAAGTCCGAAGGCCGCAACACCGTCCGGTTCTTCGAGGACGAAATGGATGTCGCCTTCCAGCGGCGCCTGCAACTCGGCCAGGAGCTGAAATCGGCGATCGACGCCAATCAGTTCGTGCTCTACTACCAGCGTCAATACGACATGAAGACCGGTCGGCTGACCGGCTACGAGGCGCTTGTTCGCTGGGCTCACCCGACCAAGGGCATCATTGCGCCCGACCAGTTCATTCCCGTTGCCGAAGAAACCGGCCTGATCATTCCGCTCAGCCAGTGGATCCTGCATCGCGCCTGCACCGACGCCAAGGCCTGGGAAAAGGACCGCAAGGTGGCGATCAACCTGTCGCCGCTGCAATTCATGGCCGGCAATGTCGTCGACCTGGTCGTCGCAACGCTGAAGCGGACCGGCTTTCCGGCCAGCCGCCTCGAGCTCGAAATCACCGAATCGCTGCTGATGTCCAACACGCCGCGGGTCACCAAGGAGCTTGGCAAGCTCAAGCAGATGGGTGTCCACATCGTGCTGGACGACTTCGGCACTGGCTATTCCAGCCTCTCCTATCTGGCCAGCTTCCCCTTCGACAAGATCAAGATCGACCGGTCCTTCATCGGCAATCTCAAGTCCAACCCGATGGCCGACGTCATCGTCCGCGCGATCATCAGCCTCGGCCACGACCTCGACATGACGATCACCGCGGAAGGCGTGGAAACCAAGGAACAGGAAGCAATCCTGCGATCCTGGGGTTGCGATCAGGGCCAAGGCTATCTGTACGGGCGCCCGACGGCGCAAACGTCCGCCAAGCCCGCGGGCAAGAACAAGGCCGCGGTTGCCTATCCGTCACTGTCGACGGCCTGAGCCGCGGCTTCTCAGCCTTCGCCCCATCCACCGCCGCCTGGCGTCTTCATGACGAAGACGTCGCCCGGAACCACTTCCGTGTGGTCGTTGCCTTCCAGGTGCTGCACGCCGCCATCCGCCCTTTCCACGCTGTTTTCCCCGGCGGCGCCGTCCTCGCCGTCATCGCCGCCGAAGGGCCGGGTGACGCGATGCGAGGTCAGCGTGGTCACGGTCATGGCCTCGAGGAAACGCAGTTTGCGCACGATGCCGTCGCCGCCCCGGTTGCGCCCCTGCCCTCCCGATCCGTCACGGATCGAAAACGCCTCGACGCGCACCGGAAACCGTTTCTCCAGCACCTCCGGATCGGTCATGCGGGTGTTGGTCATGTGCGAATGGACCGCGCTGGTGCCGGCGAACCCCGGACCGGCGCCGGTGCCGCCGCAGATTGTCTCGTAGTTCTGCAGCCGCTCGTTGCCCCAGACGAAATTGTTCATCGTGCCCTGCGAACCGGCGATCACGCCAAGCGCCCCGTAGAGGCAATCGGCGATCGACTGGCTGACCTCGGTATTGCCGGCGATCACCGCCGCCGGATAGACCGGATTGATCATCGACCCCTCCGGCGCGACGATCTTCAGGGGCTTCAGGCAGCCCTCGTTCATCGGAATGTCGGCCCCCACCAGGGTCCGGAAGACATAGAGCACCACCGCCGAACAGACCGAGGCGGGAGCGTTGTAGTTGCCGCTGTCCTGCTTGGAGGTGCCGGTGAAGTCGATGACCGCCTCGCGGGCATCGTTGTCGACGGTGACCGAAACGCAGATCTGCGCGCCGCTGTCGAGCGGATAGGTGAAGCTGCCGTCTTCCAACCGGTGAACAACGCGCCGAACGGACTCCTCGGCATTGTCCTGGACATGGCCCATATAGGCCTGCACCACGTCCCGGCCGAACGTGGCGATCATCCGCTGAACTTCGCGAACGCCGGTCTCGTTGGCGGCGATCTGTGCCTCCAGGTCGGCCATGTTCTGGTCGATGTTGCGGCACGGATATTTGGCGGAAGCCAGCAGCGCGCGGGTTTCGCGATCGCGCAGCCGGCCGGCATCGACCAGCTTGAAATTGCTGATCAGCACGCCTTCCTCGTCGATATGGCCGCTGTCCGGCGGCGCCGAGCCCGGCGTGCGCCCGCCGATATCGGCATGGTGGCCGCGCGAACCGACGAAGAACAGGATCGTCTCCCCGGCCCTGTCGAAAACCGGCGTGATCACCGTCACGTCAGGCAAGTGCGTGCCGCCTTCGAACGGATTGTTGAGCATGAAGCTGTCGCCCGGCCGCATGGCCTCCCGGTTCTTCTCCAGGATGGTCCGCACGCTCTGGCTCATGGAACCCAGATGCACCGGCACGTGCGGCGCGTTGGCGACCAGACCGCCGGTGCTGTCGAACAACGCACAGGAGAAATCGTAGCGCTCCTTGATGTTCACCGAATAGGCGGTGTTGGCCAGCGTCGCGCCCATCTGTTCGGCGATCGACATGAAGAGATTGTTGAACACCTCCAGCATGATCGGATCGGCCGACGTGCCGATGGCCATTTCCTGCTTCTTGGCGACCACCCGGTCGAGGATCAGATTGCCGAAATCGTCCAACCGGGCGCGCCAGCCGTTTTCGACGATGTTGGTGCCGGTGCTCTCGGTGATGATCGCCGGTCCATGGACAGATTGGCCCCTGCGCAGCGCGGTCCGATCGTAAAGCGGCGCATCGCACCAGACCCCGTCGCAGTGGATCCGGACCTGCGCCAGCGGCTCGGCCTCTTCGCCGGCCATCGGCCCGGCGGCCTCCATCACCGACTCGGCTTTGCCGACGGCCTCGACCGACAACATGTCGATGATCAACTCGCGGCTGGGCGAGGCAAATCCGTAACGTGCCTTGTGCGCCTCGTCGAAGCGGTCCTGCATTTCGGCTTCCGAACCGAAGAGCACATCGAGCGTCTGATGCGACCCGGCATAGCGGATGTGGGCGCGCAGCTCCGCTTCGATGCGGGCGGCGTCAACGCTCTGCGCCGCCACCTCGTTGCGCGCTTCGCGCTCCAGCGCGGCCAGCGTCTCGCCGGCCCGTGCGACGTCGCCCAGCGGACCGTCGAACTGTGTTTCGCGCATGGCCCGAATCTCGGCGAGCCCCATACCGTAGGCGGAGAGCACACCCGCAAAGGGATGGATGAAGACCGATTTCATGCCCAGCGCGTCGGCAACCAGGCAGGCGTGCTGGCCTCCCGCCCCGCCGAAACAGTTGAGCGTGTAGGCGGTCACGTCATAGCCGCGCTGCACCGAGATCTTCTTGATTGCATTGGCCATGTTCTCGACGGCCACGCGCAGAAAGCCCTCTGCCGTTTCCTCGGGCGAAAGCGCCGGTGTACCGGTCTCCTTGGCGATTTGAGCCGCTAGCGCCTCGAAGCGTTCGCGCACCACGGCCGTATTCAGCGGCTCGTCGGCGTTGGGACCGAACACTTTCGGAAAGTGATCCGGATTGAGCTTGCCCAGCATCACGTTGCAATCGGTGACCGTCAGCGGACCCCCGCGGCGATAGCAGGCCGGTCCCGGATTGGCGCCCGCACTTTCCGGCCCGACCTGGTAGCGTCCGTCGCGGAAGCTGAGGATCGAGCCGCCGCCAGCCGCAACCGTATGAATGTTCATCATCGGGGCGCGCATTCGCACGCCGGCCACTTCGGTCTCGAAGCTGCGCTCGTATTCGCCGGCGTAATGGCAGACATCGGTCGACGTGCCGCCCATGTCGAAGCCGATCAGCCGGTCGAAGCCGGCGAGTTCGGCCGTCTTGACCATGCCGACCACGCCGCCCGCCGGGCCGGACAGGATGGCGTCCTTGCCCTGGAACAGCCGGGCGTCGGTCAGGCCGCCATTGGACTGCATGAACATCAGCCGCTCGCAGGCGCCGTTGTCGACGTCGAGTGCCGTGGCGACACGGTCGACATAGCGCCGCAGGATCGGCGTCAGATAGGCATCGACCACCGTCGTATCGCCACGCGAGACGAGCTTGATGAGCTGGCTGGTCGCGTGGCTGGTCGAAACCTGGGTAAAGCCGATGGCGCGCGCGAGCTCGGCAACGCGGTTCTCGTGATCGGGATTGAGATAGCCGTGCATGAAGGCGATGGCGACGCCGCGAATGCCCTCTTCGTAGGCGGCACGCAGGGAGCATTCCGCCGTGGCCAGGTCGAGCGGAGTGACGACATTGCCGTCTGCATCGAGCCGTTCGGTCACCTCCGCAACGCGGCTGTAGAGCAGTTCCGGCAGGACGATGTGCAGGTCGAACAGCCGCGGCCGGTTCTGGTAGCCGATGCGCAGCACGTCGCCCAGGCCCTGCGTCACCAACAGCAGCGTCGGGTCGCCCTTGCGCTCCAGCAGCGCGTTGGTGGCAACGGTGGTGCCCATCTTGACGGCGGAAATGGTGGCCGGCGGCAGCGCCTGGCCGGCTTCGAGCTCGATCAGTTCACGCACACCCTGGACGGCGGCATCCTCATACTGTTCCGGGTTTTCCGACAGCAGCTTGTGGGTCAGCAGGCCGCCGTCGGGCCGCCGTGCGACGATGTCGGTA
Organism: Rhizobiaceae bacterium; assembly: GCA_963921345.3. Classification (GTDB taxonomy): domain Bacteria; phylum Pseudomonadota; class Alphaproteobacteria; order Rhizobiales; family Rhizobiaceae; genus Hoeflea_A. The sequence continues at coordinate 1,491,665 of CAWUFE020000007.1, forward strand.
AAGGTGCCGCCACGGTCGATCCAGAATTGCCACATGGCACAATACTCCATCTGCGGCGAACGCCGTCGTTCACCGTTTCTCAAATTGCGGTTTCGATCAAGCGCCGGGCGCAGCGCTGCGCCGGGTCAGTACACCAGCGACGGCAGCCACAACGCCAGCTGCGGAAAAGCCAGGAGCAGCGCGATCATGGCGAACATGGTGATGACGAAGGGCGACGCGCCCTTCATGACATCGACGATGTCACCGCCGGACCGAATGCCCTGGACCACGTAAAGGTTGATGCCGATCGGCGGCGTGATCAGTGCCGTTTCCAGCAACACCATCAGCAGGATGCCGAACCACACCGGGTCGTAGCCGAGCGCTATGACGATCGGTGTGACGATCGGTGCCGTGGTTAGGAGCATCGACAGCGTCTCCATGAAACAGCCGAGCACCACCAGGACGCCGATGATCATCAGCATGGTCTGAAACGGCGTCAGCCCCAGCTCGGCGACGAAATCGGTCAGCGCCGTCGTCAGGCCGATCACCGACAGCACGAAATTCAGAAACACCGCGGCCAGGATGATCAGCATGATCATCGAAGTCGTGCGCATGGTTCCCTCGACCGCGTGCCGCAGCATGTCCAGCGTGAGTTTGCCGTTGAAGGCCGCCAGCACCATCGCCGCGACGACGCCCAGCGAGGCCGCTTCCGTCGGCGTCGCCAGCCCGGCATAGATCGAGCCGACCACCACGAGGAAGATGCCGATCGGCGGGATCAGCGCCGGCAGCGCGCCGATCCGGCTCGCCCAGTCGGCCCGGATCGCCTCGCCGCCCCAGCCGCGCCGCAGAACGCACAGCACCACGATGGTTGCCATGAACAAGGCCGCCAGCAGGAAACCGGGCAGGAAGCCGGCGAGGTAGAGCTCCGGCACCGACGTGTCGGTCAGCAGGCCGTAGAGAATGAGGTTGATCGACGGCGGAATGAGGATACCGAGCGTGCCGCCGGCGGCGATCGTGCCCAGGAAAAGCGGTTCGTTGTAGCCGCGCTTGGCAATCTGCGGCACCGCCACCGTGCCGATCGTCGCAGCGGTTGCCACCGACGAGCCGGAGGTCGCGGCGAACAGCGCGCTGGAGCCGATATTGGAGTGCATCAACCCGCCCGGCAGCCAGCCGACCCAGCGCACGATGCCGTCATACATGCGCTCGGTGATGCCGGCACGCAGCAGGATTTCGCCGAGCAGCACGAACATCGGAATGGCGACCAGCAGGAAGTCGGTTCCCGTCTGCCAGACCATGTCGCCCAGCGCCCGGTGCAGCGGCATCGGGCTGTCCATGTATTGCAGGGTCAGGCCCAGCCAGCCCAGCGACGCGGCGACCGGAACCGCCAGCGCGATCAGCGCGATCAGGATCAGGAGTGTTTTGACCAGCATCTCAGACCGCCTCGTCTTCAATCATTTCTTCGACCGACTTGACCCCGATCAGCCGGTCGGCGCCGACGGCATCGCCGCCAAGCATGCGGACCAGCGCGACCAGGCCGATCAGCACGCCGCAGAAGACGAAGAACAGCCAGCCGAACAGCCATGGGATCTGCGGCAGTGCCAGCGGCGTTCTCAGCGGCGTGATGGAGCGCGAACCGTGGTTCAGCGTATCGGCGACCAGGTCCCAGGCCATGGCGGTCACGACGAATGCAAATCCGACCAGAAGTGCCAGTCCAAGGAAGTTGGCGGCAATCCGCAGCCACCGCGGAAAGAACGGAAACAGCGCGTCGACCCGGATGTGAGCGCGCTCGAACAGCGCAAAGGAAAATCCCAGCGTCGTCGCCACGCCGAAGGCATAGCCGGAGATCTCGTCGGCGCCCCCAAGGCTGACATTGAAGACCTTGCGCAGGACCACTTCCAGCGTGACCATCAGCGCCGATCCGATGATCAGGACCCCGCCGAGCCAGACCAGCACGCGGCTGAGGCGTTCCGATAATGAGAGCGTCTTTTCCAGCATCGCCCTGTTCCCCTTAAAATTATGGCCGGCACGTTTGCCATGCCGGCCATTACTGCATCTGTTGTGCGATGCCGTCAGTTGGCCTTGGCCGTCAGCCCCAGCACGGATCCGACGGTGGCATTCCACTGCTCGGCGCAGTCTGCGCCGCAACGGTCCGCCCAGCGGGCCAGCACAACGTCGGTGGCGATTTCGTCACGCTTCTTCAGATCCGCGTCGCTCGGCTCGACCAGCTTCATGGCGCCCGGCTCGCCGATCTCGCATGCCTGTCCGGTGATGCAGGATATGGCAACGGCATCCTCGGTGGCGGTTTCCTGCCACATGGCTTCGGTGAGCGCGTCCAGCTCCTTTTGCAGGGTCGCCTGCTGTTCCGGCGTCATGGAGTTCCACTTGTCCATGTTCATGGCGCCGAAGGCGAGGCCCCAGCCGACACGCAGCGTGTAGGCATGCGTCGCGACCTGATGCCACTTGGCCTTGTAGGCCGACATGGTGCCGGTGATGCCGCAATCGACCACGCCCTTTTCGAGCGCCGGGATGACTTCCGCGAACGGCACGGTCACCGAGGTTCCGCCGACACCCTCGACGAAATCGCCGAGCGTCGTGGCATAGACGCGGATCTTCTTGCCGTTCAAGTCTTCAAGACCGTTGATCTCGGCGTTGCACCACAGCGTCTGACTCGGGAACGGGTAGAGCTGCAGCAGCTTGGCATTGTAGATGTCGGCAAACGCCTTTTCGAGGATCGGGAAATAGGCTTCGGCCACCTTGCGCTGGGTCTCGATGTCCTGGGTGAGCGACGACAGGTCGCCACCCTCGAATACCGGATTTTCGGCGGCCACATAGCCCGGCAGGCCGAAGGCATAGTCGAAGACCCCGTTCTTGACGAGGCGCATGATCTCGAACCCCTTCAGCCCGAGTTCCGTCTGCGGACGGATTTCGCCGATGATCTGGCCGCCCGAGGCATCGGCGATGTGATCGTTCCAGAACGGACCCTCGTGTTTCTGGTAATTGGTCAGGCTGCCCCAGGTGCCGACGGCCTTGATAGAGACCGGTTTGTCGGCGGCCGGAGCCGCGGATGCGGCCAACAGAGCGATGCCCGCTCCTGCGGCCAACGATGTGATACGATTCATGACGTGTTCTCCTTTGAGTTTGTGTCGTTCACTGGTTCTGGTCTCGGGAGGCCGAGCCGGACGAAACGCCGATGACGGGCACCTGTGCGAGTTCGTCGACATCGGTAATCAGCATGCAGCCCGGCGTGTGGGTAATGCACAGTTCGGGCCGGGCCCGCAGAACGGCGTTTTGCGGCGTCACTCCGCATCCCCAGAACACGGGCACCTCGTCGTCGGCGAAACTGCAGGCCTCGCCCCAGTCGGGGCGGTCGAGATCGGCAATGCCGATCGCCGCCGGATCGCCGATATGGACCGGCGCCCCATGGGCATGCGGATAGCGGGCGGAGATTTCCACCGCACGGTCGACGTCGGCCTCCCTGATCGGCCGCATCGACACCACCAGGCCACCGCCGAACGGTCCGGCCGGCACCGCCGGCAGGGTCGTCCGGAACATCGGCACCGTGATGTTGCGATCGATATGCTGCAGCGGGATGCCCTCTTCGATCAGGGCGCGTTCGAAGGTGAAGGAGCAGCCGAGCGCGAAGGCGACGAGGTCATCGCGCCACAGATCGAGGATGTCGGTTGCCGTTCCCGCGGCCTCTCCGTCGCGATAGATCGTGTAGGCCGGAACGTCGGTGCGGATGTCGATATCGCCGCCCAGCGTGTGCATCATGGGGCTCGCCCTGTCGGAAACGCCCACCAGCGGACAGGCTTTGGCGTTGCGCTGGCAAAACCGCATGAAATCGACGGCCATGGTCTCCGGCAGGATGACCACATTGGCCTGCAGCCGTCCGGCCGCCAGACCGGCGGTGTGTCCCCGATAGGCGCCGGAGCGCACGATGCGGCGAACGTCGTGCACGTCCAGTGTCCGCAACGCGGCATAATCGGAATGTGTCGGGGTGCAGGTCATCGAGGCGTCCATCGGCGAATTTTTGTTGTCGCCGATCATTTGCCAAGTTGATGATCACGTCAAATCGTATATTTCTTTCAGATCCGATAAGGAAATGTGATCAGTTCATATAATCCAAAGCCACCTCGCGGGCCATGATGGCGGCATTCTCGGCCAGCACGCTTTTGGGTTCGCCGACGAAGGATGCGGTAAAGCGCAGCGTATCGGGACGCCAGCCGGGATCGAATTCCAGCAGCTCGCCGCGCTCGATGGCCTCGCGCACCAGATGCACGGGAAAGGCGCCGACGCCCAGCCCCGAGGCCACCATCTTGATGCAGGCCGAAAGCGACGAGGATGGGAACAGTCGCGCGTCGGTGCCGTATCGCTCCAGCAGCTTGGCGCGCAGATCGCGATACGGCCGGGTGTTGCGCGCATAGGAGATGACCGGCGTGTTGCGCAGGATATCGCGTTCGCCGCCATTGACGGCCAGTTCCGGCGAGCGGATCCACACCAGGTCGAAGGCCGGCAGATCGACATTGTTGATGCTGAATTCGGAGATTGGGCCCATGAGAATTGCCAGATCCAGCGCCCGGTTGAGCAGCGCATCGCGCAAATCGAGCGATACGTCGACGGTGATCTCCACGTCGACCAGCGGATATTCCGCGTTCAGCGCCGCCACGAAATCCGGCAGCCAGGACTGGACGACCGTTTCCGATACGCCAAGCCTCAGCAGCCCCTCGAGGCCGGCCGGATCGACGATATTTGCCTTGATGTCCTCCTGGATCTTGTGGATCTGCTCTGCATAGCCCAGCAGCTTTTCGCCGCGCTTGGTGAGCCGCATGCCGCTCTGGGCGCGTTCGAACAGTTCCGCGCCGAGAGCCGCTTCCAGAGCGTGGATGCGGGCGGAGACCGCAGGCTGCGACAGATGCATCTGCTCCGCCGCCCGGCGCACGCCCCCCAGGCGCGCAACCCATAGAAATGTCCTCAACTGCTCGAACGTCATGCGCTACCGCCCTTGTTTTCGCTATCAATGGCGCAGACGAGGGCCGATCGCAAATGACGTCTTGCGACACGTCCTCATGCGCGCTACCTGTCGGCGTCGTCTGGGAAGGAACCGATATGTCGCAAAAAGTCGTCACGGCAGCCATGATCGCCATCGGCGACGAACTGCTTTCCGGCCGTACCAAGGACAAGAACATCGCGCACCTCGCCGATATGCTGACGGCATCGGGCATCGACCTCATGGAAGTTCGCATCGTCGGCGACGATGAAGACGCCATCGTTCGGGCGATCAACGAGTTGCGGCCGCGCTACGATTACGTGTTCACCTCCGGCGGCATCGGCCCGACCCATGACGACATCACCGCCAATGCGGTATCGAAGGCCTTCGAACTGCCCTGCGAGCACGACAAGAAGGCGATGGAGATGATGGGCGCCGTCTACAAAGAGCGCGGCATGGAGTTCACCGAGGCGCGCATGCGCATGGCCCGCATGCCGCGCGGCGCCGTCCATATCCGCAATCCCGTCTCCACGGCGCCCGGTTTTACCATCGAGAACGTGCATGTCATGGCCGGCGTGCCGTCGATCTTCCAGGCGATGCTCGATACGCTGTTGCCGACGCTGGAAACCGGTGTCGCGCTGCAATCGACGGCGATCGACTGCCCCTATGGCGAGGGAACCATCGGCGAGGACCTTGCGACGATCCAGGAAAATCACCGGGAAACGGTCATCGGTTCCTATCCGCGCTTCGACGGCGAGACCTACTCGACCCAGATCGTCATTCGCGGCCGCGAAGCCGACGCGATCGAAGCCGCCGCCGTCGACGTCCGGGCCATGCTGGATCGCATCCGCGCGTCCAGGGGCTGACGATCGCGGGGCGGCCGAGAGGACGCGGTGCAGACCCGCGTTTCCGGAGCTTCACTGTCTCCACACCATCTTTTCCGATACACTGACCGGGTTGGCGCGCATCGCTCCGATTGTTGCCGAAAAGGCAGAGGAGACAGAATATGCCACTCTACATGTACCAGGCCGCCTACACCGCAGAGTCCTGGGCCGCCCAGATGAAAAATCCGCAAAATCGCGTCGAAACCGTCGGCCGTCAGGTTTGCGAAGCCGCCGGAGGCCGGCTTGTCGGCGGCTGGCTCTGCTTCGGCGACTACGATCTGGTGATCATCGCCGAACTGTCCGACAATGAGAGCATGGCCGCCGTCGCATTGGCGGTCGGCGCCGGCAAAGCCATCAAGTCGAGCAGAACGACGGTGCTTCTGACCGGCGCCCAGGGCGTGTCGGCGCTCGGCAAGGCGAGCGCCGTGGCAAAGGCCTATACCCCCGCTTGAAGGCCGCCGCTGTGGAGCGAAGCGCCAACCTTCGCCAAACACAGGTGTTGCGGCGGCATCCGGCGCACGCGGCCATCGAATTGACACACATCAAGGCGTCTGTGACCAATATTGCCGAAAACACCGGCAGCAAGGTCGGGGTGGAATTTCCGACCAGGTGAAGCGATGGAGCAGACTATGTCCTACAACACGGTTCTCGCAGTGCTGCGCGGAGAAGCTGACGCCGGGCGCGTGCTCGACCAGTCGATTGCCATAACCAAACGGTTCGACGGTCACCTGATCGGTCTTCACGCCGAACCGTCGGTCAAGATTTCCTATGCGGCGCCGATGGAGATCCCCGACGCGACAGCGATGGATGTCGACGCGGAACTGGTCGGAGAGAAACTCGACGCCATGCGCCAGCTCTTCGTGCAGCGTTGCGAGTCCGACGGGATCTCCTACGAGTGGCGACCGATCAGATCCACATCGGGCGACAGCGCGCTTTCGGCCCTGTCCAGCGCACGCTGCGCCGACATCGTCGTCGTCCAGCAGGAAGCCCCGGGTAGCGAAGGCGACTACGACGATCTGGAAGCGCTGGTTTTCGAGAGCGGACGCCCGGTGCTCTTCGTTCCCTATATCGCGGCGGAAGCCAAACAGATCCGTCAGGCTGTCATTGCCTGGAACGACACGCGCGTCGCCGCGCGGGCGGTGTTCGACGCCCTGCCGCTTCTGAAGACCGCGGAAGCGGTCGAGATTCTCACGGTCGACGCCGACGACAATACCGAGCAGAGCCCGCGGACTGCCGGGGCGGCCATCGCCACGGCACTGACACGGCACGGTGTCGACGTGACCATCAACTCCGAAATGTCGTCCGGGATCCCGGTTGCGGCGGTGATCGAGAACCGGGTCAGCGACCTGCAGGCCGACCTGTTGGTGATGGGCGCCTTCAGCCATTCGCGGCTGCGTGAATTCCTGTTCGGAGGCGTCACCGACACGGTGCTCAAATCCATGCCGTGCCTGACGTTGATGTCGCGCTGACGCTGGCGGCTGGCTGTAGACTAGCATTCCTGAGGATTATCGGGGGTAAATCGGGGGTCGGACTTGCGCCCGGCGACATTTACCCGCTAAGTCCGCACGCACTTCATGAATGTTTCGCGCTGCAGTGACGGCGCAGGAGTGCAGCCATGTCTCTACCCGAAAAAGCCTTTCCCGTCTCCTGGGACCAGTTTCACCGCGACGCCCGCGCTCTCGCCTGGCGCATTGCCGGCATCGAACAGGAGTGGCGCGCCATCGTCTGCATTACCCGAGGAGGACTGGTACCGGCGGCGATCGTTGCGCGCGAGCTGAACATCCGGATGATCGAGACCCTCTGCGTTGCCTCCTACCACGATTATCAGAGCCAGGGAGACATGGAGGTCATCAAGGAGGTCAGCAAAGAGCTGACCACCGCGGACGGCGAGGACATCCTGATCGTCGACGACCTGACCGACACCGGCAAGACGGCCGAACTGGTGCGCACCATGCTGCCCAAGGCGCATTTCGCCACCGTTTATGCGAAGCCGAAGGGCCGGCCACTGGTCGATACCTTCGTCACCGGCGTCAGCCAGGATACCTGGATTTACTTTCCCTGGGACATGGGCTTTGCCTACCAGGAACCGATCACGAAAGGTCCGGGCGACTGATCCGGCAACGGATCGCGGACCCTTCGGAACCATCAACGGACAGACCGGGCGGGGCTGCCGAGCGAAAGGGACAGTAGAGCAGAAAATGCCCATTGCCGTTTGCCGCCTCGCGCCGGATTCGATGAATTCGATGCGACGTTTGCGTTTGTCCGGATAGATTTCAGGTGCGCCGCGAGGCCTCCGTCATCTTCATCTTTATCGTGGTCGTTCTCAGCATGCTGGGGGTCGGCCTCGCCTGGCCGATTCTGCCCAAGCTGATCCAGTCCTTCGAGGGCGGCGACATATCCGGCGCCGCCTTCAATTTCGGCCTGATCGCTGCTGTCTATGCCATTGCCCAGTTTCTATTCGCGCCCTTGATGGGCAACCTGTCCGACGCCTATGGGCGGCGACCGGTGCTGCTGCTCTCACAGGCCGGACTGGCCATCGACTATGTGCTGCTGGCACTCGCACCGAATTACTGGTGGCTGTTCGCGGCACGCCTGATATCCGGCATGCTGGGCGCCACGATCACCGCTGCGAACGCCTATCTGGCGGACATTTCGACGCAGGAAAACCGGGCGCGCAATTTCGGCTTCATGGGCGTCGCTTTCGGTATCGGCTTCATCGCCGGTCCAGCCATCGGCGGAATCCTCGGGGAAATCGATATCCGTCTTCCCTTCTACGCTGCCGCCGCTCTGACCGCCGCCAATTTTCTCTACGGATATTTCGCCCTGCCGGAATCGCTGCCCCTCGAAAAGCGGCGCCCGCTCGGTCGGCTGTGGCACAGCAATCCATTGACGGCTCTCACGAACCTGGCGCGCTTCCCCGTCCTATTGCCGCTTTTTGTCGCGCTGTTCCTGACTGCCTTCGCGGGCCGCGGCATCGAGGCCATCTGGATCCTCTACACCGATTTTCGCTTCGACTGGACGATCCGCGATTCCGCCCTCTCGCTGGCCTTTGTCGGAGTCATGTTCATCATCGTCCAGGGCTTGCTTGTCGGGCCATCGGTCAAGCTTCTGGGGGAACGCAGGGTGGTGCTTTTCGGCTACGCGACCGCCGTTGTCGCCCTGTTCCTGTTCGGTCACGCAGATCGCGGCTGGATGCTGTTTCCGCTCACCGCGCTTTATGTCGTCGGCGCTGCCCTTGCCGAGCCGGCGCTCAAGGCGATCTGCTCGAAAGCCGTGCCGGACGACCGGCAGGGTTTGTTGCAGGGCGTGTTCGGCAGCATCGGCTCGATTGCCATCATCGTCGGACCGATCTCCGCCTCCTTCATGCTCGCCAACGTCGCCGGGCCGAGACCGGTCGTGAACCTGCCCGGCCTCTGGTTCCTCTGCGCCGCCGCTCTGTTCCTGATCGCGCTGGTCGCCGCCTCGAGACGGACCGCCGAAGTCGAATAATTGTTCAGCTATTGACAATCGTCGCCGGCCACCCTGTGATGCCCCGACATTCTTTTCTCATTTTTCGACAGGACCTCTCCATGACAGACGCTGCCATCCTGCGGACGCCGGAAGACCGGTTCGACAATCTGCCGGACTACGATTTCCAGCCGAACTATCTGGAGATCGACCACGAAAAGGGCCCGCTGCGCATGCACTATGTCGACGAAGGACCACGGGACGGTCCGGTGGTCATTTTGCTGCACGGCGAGCCGACATGGTCCTACCTCTATCGCAAGATGATCCCGCCGCTGGCCGCGGCAGGTTTTCGGGCGCTGGCGCCGGATTTCATCGGGTTCGGCAAATCCGACAAGCTGACCGACCGCAACGCCTATTCCTATCTGTCCCACGTGACCTGGATGAAGCAGTGGCTGGACCGGCTGGCACTGGAAGACGTCACCTTCTTCGGCCAAGACTGGGGCGGCCTGATCGGATTGCGGCTCGTCGCCGAGAATCCGGAGCGATTCGCCCGGGTAATGATCGGCAACACGGCGCTGCCGACCGGGCATCACGATCTCGGCGAAGCCTTCCGGCAGTGGCGCGAGTTCAGCCAGTCGAGTCCCACCTTCAACATCGGCGGGATCGTCTCGCGCGGCACGGTAAGCGGACTGTCGGACGCGGAGGTCGCGGCCCATGACGCCCCCTTCCCCGACGAGAGTTACAAGGCCGGTGCCCGGGCTTTCCCGATGCTCGTACCGGCGAGCCCCGACGACCCCGCTGCGAGCGCGCAGCTGGCGGCCTGGGAATCGCTCGGTCGATTCGAAAAACCGTTCCTCACCTGTTTCTCCGACAAGGACATGATCATGAGGGGCGGCGAAGCGATCTTCAAAAAGAAGGTCCCTGGCGCGTCCGGGCAATCACATTTCATTACCGAGAATGCCGCGCATTTCCTACAGGAGGATGCCGGCCCGCTGCTGGCTCAGAAGCTGATCGAGTTCGCCCGCGGCAGCTGAATGCCGCCTTTTCCCGGATCCGGGCGGGACCGAGCCGGTCAGGCAGGCCGATTCGGTTGACAGTTTTGTGGCGCTGTGTCGATCAACTTAATGCGACAAGCCGTAATAAAAAAAATTTGCCCGCTGTTTTTTACAAAATGTGGCTTGACGGACCGCCAAGTTCAGGGATTTCAAGGCCTCGCGCTTTCCCCGATTTCCACACCTCGCACCACTACATATGGTGTTCACAAATCTGACGCAAACAACCACTTGACGGTGGAAAACGAGTCGCGTTCTACTGTCCGAGCGTTGTTTCCGCGGCGTGTTCTGAGCGTTTTACCAGAGTCAAAATTCAAGCGTATGGGTCCGGACATGATGTCCTGAACGGGTGGCTTCCACCGTCGGGACACGGGCACATTTTGCGCTTTTTCCGGCTGCGCTGCGGAAAAAAACGTGATTGGCGTAAAGAAGCTGTTAATACTATCTTTAGTGTTTGCAGCGAGTTTCGACACAAGATATAGCGTTTGGCGCAAGGGGACATTTGCAACGAACGCCGGTTCGAGAGTAATCCGCTGCAGTGAAAATCGGCAGCGGGAAGGGGAAATTGTGTCCTGTTCGTCATGGCGGCGGCGGGTGAAATGAAAACGAGGGAAAAACATGCGCATTGAGCGTCAATTCACAAAACCGGGCCAGTCGCCCTTCGCGGAAATCGAATTTCGCAAGGCGACGAGCGAGATCAAGAATCCGGACGGATCGATCGTCTTCCGGCTCGAGAATATTGACGTCCCCAGCCAGTTCTCCCAGGTCGCCAGCGATATCCTGGCACAGAAGTATTTTCGCAAGGCCGGCGTTCCCGCACGGCTGAAAAGAGTTGAGGAAAATGCCGTTCCCTCCTGGCTGTGGCGATCGGAAGCCGACGAGGAAGCGTTGCAGGCGCTGCCGGAAGACGAACGCTGCGGTTCCGAAACCGATGCCCGCCAGGTCTTCACCCGACTCGCCGGCACCTGGACCTATTGGGGCTGGAAGGGCGGCTATTTCGACAGTGAGGACGACGCCCGCGCCTTCTTCGACGAACAGGCCTACATGCTCGCCACGCAGCGCGTCGCGCCCAACAGCCCGCAATGGTTCAACACGGGTCTGCACTGGGCCTACGGCATCGACGGCCCCGGACAGGGCCATTTCTATGTCGATCCGTTCACCGGCAAGCTGGCCCGTTCCGAATCGTCCTACGAGCACCCGCAGCCGCACGCCTGCTTCATCCAGTCCGTCGAAGACGACCTGGTTAACGAGAACGGCATCATGGATCTGTGGGTGCGCGAGGCGCGCCTGTTCAAATACGGCTCCGGCACCGGCTCCAACTTCTCGCATCTGCGTGGCGAAGGCGAGAGGCTCTCCGGCGGCGGCCGCTCGTCGGGCCTGATGTCCTTCCTGAAGATAGGCGACCGGGCGGCCGGCGCCATCAAGTCGGGCGGCACCACGCGCCGCGCCGCCAAGATGGTGGTCGTCGACATCGACCATCCCGACATCGAGGCCTACATCAACTGGAAGGTCAAGGAAGAGCAGAAGGTCGCAGCCCTGGTCACCGGCTCGAAGACCGTGGCAAACCACCTCAAGGCCATCATGAAGGCCTGCATCAATTGCGATGGACCTGACGGCGACTGCTTCGATCCGAAGAAGAATCCTGCCCTGAAGCGCGAAGTGCGCGCCGCCAAAAAGGCGCAGGTGCCCGAAAACTACATCAAGCGGGTCATCCAGTTCGCCCGCCAGGGCTACAAGGATATCGAGTTCACCACCTACGACACCGATTGGGATTCGGAGGCCTATCTGACGGTCTCGGGTCAGAACTCCAACAACTCGGTTTCGATCAAGGACGATTTCCTGCATGCGGTCGAGGAAGACCGCGAATGGGATTTGATCGGCCGCATCGACGGCAAGGTGACCAAGTCGATCCCCGCGCGCGAGCTGTGGGACAGCATCGGCCACGCCGCCTGGGCCTCGGCCGATCCGGGTCTGCATTTCAACACCACGATGAACGACTGGCACACCTGCCCGGCGGCCGGTGCTATCCGCGCGTCCAATCCGTGCTCGGAATACATGTTCCTCGACGACACGGCCTGCAATCTGGCGTCGCTCAACCTGCTGCAGTTCGCCGAGCGCGGAACCAACGCTTTCCGCATCGAGGAATTCGAGCACGCGGTACGCCTGTGGACCATCGTGCTGGAAATTTCCGTCATGATGGCGCAATTCCCGTCACGCCAGATTGCCGCGCTGTCCTATCAGTACCGCACGCTCGGTCTCGGCTACGCCAATATCGGCGGACTGCTGATGACTTCCGGCATCCCCTATGACTCCGAAGCAGGCCGGGCCATTTGCGGCGCCATCACTTCGATCATGACCGGCGTCGCCTATGCGACTTCGGCCGAAATGGCCGGCGAACTCGGCGCCTTCCCCGGCTATCAGCCGAACGAAGCCAACATGCTGCGCGTCATGCGCAACCACCGCCGCGCCGCCTATGGCGAAACCTCGGGCTATGAAGACCTGTCAACCAATCCGGTGGCGCTGCTGCATGACGACTGCCCGGACGCCCGGCTGGTCGATCACGCCAAGGCCGCCTGGGACCGCGCCGTCGAGCTCGGTGAAAAGCACGGCTACCGCAACGCCCAGGCGACGGTGATCGCGCCGACCGGAACGATCGGCCTGGTGATGGACTGCGATACCACCGGCATCGAGCCGGACTTCGCCCTGGTCAAGTTCAAGAAGCTCGCCGGCGGCGGCTATTTCAAGATCATCAACCGGGCGGTGCCGAAGGCGCTGCGCACGCTTGGTTATTCGGAAAGCCAGATCGCCGAGATGGAGGCCTATGCGGTCGGCCACGGCAATCTCAACCAGGCGCCGGCGATCAACCCCGGCTCGCTGATGGCCAGGGGCTTCACCGAGGAGAAGATCGAGGCGCTGAACACCGCCCTCGCCTCCGCCTTCGACATCAAGTTCGCCTTCAACCAGTGGACCCTGGGCGAGGAGTTCTGCGGCGAGACGCTCGGCATCGACGATGCGCAGCTCAACGACATCGAGTTCAACATGCTCGAGCATCTGGGCTTCAGCCGCAAGGAGATCGACGACGCCAACATCCATATCTGCGGCGCCATGACACTGGAGGGCGCGCCGGGCCTGAAGGAAGAGCACCTGCCGGTGTTCGACTGCGCCAATCCCTGCGGCAAGATCGGCAAGCGGTTCCTGTCGACCGAGAGCCACATCCGCATGATGGCCGCCGCCCAGCCGTTCATCTCGGGCGCCATCTCCAAGACCATCAACATGCCGAACGAGGCGACGATCGAGGACTGCAAGGGCGCCTACATGCTGTCCTGGAAACTGGCGCTCAAGGCCAATGCCCTCTATCGCGACGGTTCGAAGCTGTCGCAACCGCTCAACGCCTCGCTGATCGAGGACGAGGAAGAAGAGGATGCGGTCGAGGAACTGATCGAGGCGCCGGTCGCCGCCAAGGCGGTCACCGTCGCCGAGAAGATCGTCGAGCGGGTGGTCGAAAAGGTGGTGCGCGAGCGCGAAAAGCTGCCCAACCGGCGCAAGGGCTACACCCAGAAGGCTGTCGTCGGCGGCCACAAGGTCTATCTGCGCACCGGTGAGTTCGACGACGGGCGCATCGGCGAGATCTTCATCGACATGCACAAGGAAGGCGCCGCCTTCCGCGCCATGATGAACAATTTCGCCATCGCCATCTCGCTCGGCCTGCAATACGGCGTGCCGCTGGAGGAATATGTCGAGGCCTTCACCTTCACCAAGTTCGAGCCGGCCGGCATGGTCCAGGGCAACGACGCCATCAAGAACGCCACGTCGATCCTCGACTACGTGTTCCGCGAACTGGCCGTCTCCTATCTCGGCCGCCACGACCTCGCCCATATCGATACGTCGGACTTCAGCAACACGGCGCTGGGCAAGGGCATTCAGGAAGGCAAGACGGAGCCGGTCTCCAAGGGCTGGACCCGCGGCCACAAGCTCGAACTGATCGCACCCGGCGGCGGCCAGCCGATGGGGTCAGCTCCATCCGGCGGACCGGGCGGCAGCGGCGGCAACGTCACGGCCATCGCCGGAGGCTCGGTCATGGCGGCGGCTGTCCAGGATGCCGAAATCGAGGAAACCCGGGCCTTCAAGCGCGACTACGAAGAACGTGCTCGACAACTCAGCGAAGAGATCGAGCGCGATACCGCTGAAGACGAACAGCTCTTCGACGATCAGACCAAGGCGGATGCGGAGCGTATAGAAGCGGATCGCCGCGCCAAGGCGATCATGCAGGGCTACACGGGCGATGCCTGCTCCGAGTGTTCCAACTTCACCATGGTGCGCAACGGCACCTGCCTGAAATGCGACACCTGCGGAGCCACCAGCGGCTGCAGCTGATAACGGCACAAAGTGCTGATGAAACACGGCCTTCCGCACAAGCGGGAGGCCTTTTCGTTTTCAGGGGAGACAGCAGGCCGAAAGCGGTCTCCAAGACGACTCGGGAATGCCGTATTCGGCGACAGGAACCGGTGATCTCCTGCCCGACAAAGACCGCGCTGGAGTTGCTCATCGCCTCCCGGCGCTTGCAAATTCGACCGGTTTCAGCGCATAAAGTACTATGATGATCACACCAGATACGCCCATCAAACGACGCAAGCTCTCCGACGATGTCCAGGAGCGCCTCCTGGAGATCATTCGCAATCCCGACTATGCTCCGGGCGATCCGCTGCCCTCCGAACGGGAGTTGATGCGGGCCTATTCGGTCGGCCGGCCGGCTATCCGCGAAGCCATGCAGAACCTCGCGCGCATGGGGCTGATCGAGATCCGCCACGGCGAGCGGCCGAAGGTTGCGGAACCGTCCTTCAGCGGAACAGTCGAGCAACTGGGCGACACCATGCGTCACCTGCTGCGCCATTCGCCGGCCAACCTCGCCCACCTGAAGGAGGCGCGGGTCGTCTTCGAGGCCCAGATGGCACGCATTGCCGCCGGCAAACGTCAACCTGCGGACATCTCCAAACTGGTTCAAATCATTGACGAACAAGAGGCCGCAAGCGCCAATTCGCAGGTTTTTCTGGAGCGTGACGGGGCTTTCCACCGAGCCGTCGCGGAAATTTCAGGCAATCCGATATTCTCGTCGCTCAGCGAGGCGATGTTCGGATGGCTGGCGCATTTCCACATCGACCTTGTGCGCAAGCCTGGTCTCGAGAAGCTGACCATCAAGGAGCACCGCGAAATCGTTGCGGCGATCACCGACAAGGACGCCGACGGTGCGGCCCAGGCCATGATGGATCATCTCAACCGCGCCAACGCGCTTTACCACAGAAACCACGATCGTCCGGGCGAAGCGACCGACTGACAACGCCGCAACAACCTGACCGTTCCGGCCGCGGGTTGTGCTCGCCCGTTGCGCACCGGCACCCGTCTTCGCGCATCGCGCAATTGACGCCATCTCACAACTGGTATAATCATTAATCCAATATGTGGGAGGACGGCGTGACAGGGGAAACGGCCCGCACGGCCCTGTTCGGTACATCCGAGGAAACGACGACGGGGATGCCCGTCGAGATCGGACCCCTGAAATGCTTGTTGGATGGCGAGACTATCCGCGCGATCAGCTGGTACGGCACGGAGGTCGTCCGCGCCGTTGCCTGGCCGGTGCGGGACCAGAGCTGGATTACACTGCCCCAGACAGTCGAATCGGAATCCCTCGATATCAGGGACGGCGTAGCGCGCCACCAGATCACCTTCTCCATCGTCGACGGCGCGCTTCAATGCGGTCTGGTGGCCACGCTCGCCGCAACGGGAAATGTCAGCGTGGAACTGACGATGACCGCCACCCGCGACTTCCGAACCAATCGTGCCGGTTTCACGCTGCTGCATCCGGTCGAGGGCGTTGCCGGCGAGAAGCTTGATATCCTTCATGCGGACGGCACGCTCGAGCACTCGGAATTTCCCCGCCTCATCGCACCGGCTCAGCCGGCCATGGATATCGCAGGACTGCGTCACGAGGTGGCCGGCGTGACCGTCGATATCGCCTTCGGTGGCGAGGTTTTCGAGATGGAAGACCAGCGCAACTGGACCGATGCGTCGTACAAGACCTACTGCCGTCCGCTGGTGGTTCCCTTCACCTACACAATCGCGCAGGGCGAGACGATCCGCCAAACGATCGCCATTACCCTTCAGGGCGGCGATCATGACAGCACACCGGCCGAGGCCCGGCCCCTGAAGCTCAAGGCGAACGGAACGCTCCCGCAGATCGCTCTCGCCGTGGAACCCGGCTGGCTGCCGGACTCTGATGGTCTCGACCGCATAGCGCGGACGGGAATCGGATCGCTGCAAGTGAGGATCGGAACCGCGATCGACAACGGCTTCCTTGCAGAAGCCAGTCGCCTCGCCGCGGCCATTGAGGCATCCGTCGATATGGAGGTCGTGGTGCCGGGAGCAGCCGACCCACAACGGCATCTGACGAAGGTTGCCGAGGCGTTGAATTCCGCGAAACTGGAACCGGCGACGATCCTTGTCATTCCCGAGGCTTATCTCATGAGCCATCAACCGTCGGGACCGTGGCCCGACGGCCCAAGTCCGACGGACTGCCTCGAAGCTGCTCGGGCGGTCTTTGGAGCGGCACGGATCGGTGGTGGCGTCCTGACGAACTTTACCGAATTCAACCGCTGCAGGCCGAATCCGGCAACGTGCGATTTCGTCGGCCACGGCACCACGGCGATTGTTCACGCCGCCGACGACCGCTCGGTCTGCGAAACGCTGGAAGCCCTGCCCTTCGTCTTCGCGAGCGTTCAGCACCTGGGCGAAGGCAAACCCCACCGGCTCGGTCTTGTGTCGATCGGAATGCGCTCCAATCCCTATGGTGCAAACGTCGCGGAGAACCCAACGCAAATTCGCCAGACGATGGCGAAGCACGATCCGCGACAGTGCGGGATCTTCGCCGCCGCCTTCGCCGTCGGCGCTCTGGATGCCACACTTGGTTCAGCGGTCGAGACCATCGCCCTCGCCGCACCGGCCGGGCCGTTTGGCATTCTTTCCCGCCCGCAGCCGGTTCCGCGCGCGCATTTCGATGAGCACACCGACGCAGTTGTCTATCCGATCTTCCATGTGGTGCGCGCTGCGGCCGCGATGGCCGGACGAATGCGCCTGGATCTCTCCGACCTGCCGGATGGGCTGTGCGGCTTCGCCACCGGCCTGACGGACGCATGGGACATGGTGCTGGCCAATGTGAGCGACCGACCGGTTCGCCTGGCCCTTCCACAGCCGGCTGCCATCCGCTCCCTCGACACAGCAGCGTTCGCTGATGCCGTTCGCGATCCGGACTGGCTGGACAACGCCGAGCCGTCGATGAGCGATGAAGTGGAAATCGACCCCTATACAGTCGTGTTCGCCTCCGCCGGCGGGAGTGCCGGATGAAAAATGCAGTCGTACCCCCGCCGGTTGAGCACATCGAGGCCGACTACCTCATAGAAACCGCTATCGATCCAGAGGCCGCCGTGGAAGCCATGGCCGGCGAACAGTCCTCCGGCACCTTCGTCTCGGTCCCCGGCGAAACGCCGGAGCTGAAAGAACGGTCGGCAGCACGCCTTGAGTCGCTTCACGAGACCGGCTATCGCGGCCCGCCTTCGCTTCCGGGCGCTGCAACAGGGACGGGAACGGTTCGGCGGGCTCTTGTGACCCTGTCGTGGCCACTGGGCAATATCGGCCCATCCCTGCCCAATCTGCTCACGACGGTTGCCGGTAACCTCTTCGAACTCAAGCAGTTTTCGGGCCTGCGCATCGTCGACATCCGGCTCCCGCAGCAGTTCGCCGACAAATATCACGGCCCAAAATTCGGCATCGAAGGCACCCGTCGCTTGAGCGGCGTGTACGACCGGCCGCTGATCGGAACCATCATCAAACCCAGCATCGGCCTCGACGTTTCCGCAACGGCGGGACTGACCCGCACGCTGCTCGACGCCGACATCGACTTCATCAAGGACGACGAGTTGCAGTCCGACGGCGCGGTTTGCCCCTTCGGCGAACGCGCCGAAGCGGTTCTGGCCGAAGTCAGTCGCAGCGCCGACCGATCGGGCCGCAAGCCGATGTTCGCGCTCAACATCACGGGCGAGCTCGATGAGATGCGCCGCCGCCACGACCGGGTCGTCGCACTGGGCGGCTCCTGCATTATGGTCAGCCTGAATTCCGTCGGGCTGGTCGGCTTCCTCGAACTCGCCCGTCACAGCCAGTTGCCGATCCACGCCCATCGCAACGGTTGGGGCTATCTGTCCCGTCACCCGCTACTCGGCTGGTCCTACGCGGCCTGGCAGAAGATCTGGCGGCTCGCCGGCGCCGACCACATGCATGTCAACGGCCTCGACAACAAGTTCTGCGAGGCGAACGACAGCGTCGTCCACTCCGCCAAGACCTGCCTGACACCGCTTTTCGCCGACAAACCGTGCCTTGCGATGCCGGTCTTTTCCTCCGGTCAATCGGCCAGACAGGCGCCGGCAACCTACGCCGCCCTGCAGTCCACTGATCTGATCTACGCCGCCGGCGGCGGCATCATGGCCCACCCGGACGGGCCGGCAGCCGGCGTCGCCAGCATGAGACAGGCCTGGCAGGCGGCCATCGACGACGTACCCCTGCCCGACTACGCCCGCGAGCGCCCCGAACTCGCCCGCGCGCTGGAGACTTATTCGGCATGAGCGCTCCAGCCACAGACATGCTCCCGGAAGGCCCGCTGGTAACGTGGTACGGTGACGATTTCACCGGCGCCGCGGCCGTCATGGAGGTTCTGACCTTTGCGGGGCTGCCTGCCGTCCTGTTTCTCGATGTTCCCGACGCCGAGCGCCTGAACCGGTTCGCCGGCTACCGGGGCATCGGCATAGCCGGGGCGGCCCGGTCGCAATCCCCGGACTGGATGGCCGACAACCTGCCACCGGTTTTTGCCGCCATGCACCGGATCAGCGCGCCGCTAAATCACTACAAGATCTGCTCGACGCTGGATTCCTCGCCGACGGTCGGCTCCATCGGCAAGGCCATCGAACTCGCCCTGCCCGTTCTTGGCGGTGCCTGGCACCCGTTGGTCGTCGCGGCACCCCGGATCGGAAGGTTCCAGGTTTTCGGCAACCTCTTTGCCGGCGCCCGCGGTCCGGCGGTTCGGCTGGATCGGCACCCGACCATGAGCCGCCATCCGGTGACGCCCATGGATGAAGCCGATATCCGCCTGCATCTCGGTCGCCAGACCGATCTGCCGATCGGTCTGATCGAGATTACCGCGTTCGGCTCGGAAACGGCGCAGGCAGCCCTAGAAGCCGAGCAGGCGAAAGGCAATGCGCTGATTTCAATGGATATTCTGGATGAGCAATCGCTGGCGCAGGCCGGCCGCTTGATCTGGGAGAACCGCGGCGAACGTCTGTTCGCAGTCGGCTCGCAGGGGATAGAATATGCGCTGACCGCCTATTGGCGCGCCATCGGCTTGCTGCCGGAGAGTCCGCAAACCGCTCGGGCCGGCAGAACCGACAAGCTGGCGATCGTGTCCGGTTCGTGCTCGCCGCTCACCGCCGATCAGATTTCCTGGGCTGCTGGACATGGCTTCACCCGCATCAGAATCGATGTCGCCCGGGCGGTCGACGAGCGGGAGTGGGAAAACGAAATCAACCGGGCTGCCGACGCGGCGTTGACGGTTCTCGGAAACGGCAGCGATCCCATCGTCTACACGGCAGCCGGTCCGGCCGACCCCGCCAATGCCACCTTTGCGGAAGCCATCTCTGCCGCCGGCCAGGCGCCGGAACCGGTCAACACACGGGTCGGTGCCGGACTGGGAAAGTTGATGAATCGTTTGCTGAACGAAGCCGATATCGAACGCGCCGTCATCGCCGGCGGCGATACATCCAGCCACGCGACAGCGGAACTCGGCGTCTACGCTTTGACGGCAATCGCCCCGATTGCTCACGGCGCGGCGCTTTGCATGGCTCATCGCGACGATACGGAAACCGGATTCGAGCTGGCGCTCAAGGGCGGCCAGATGGGCGACCCGGACTTCTTCGGGCAGGTCAGAAACGGCGGAACACAATAATCAGGAGGCTTGCATGAAAAACATCGCTTTGGTGGGCGCCGGTGGAAAAATGGGTATCCGGTTGGCAACCAACCTGATGGAATCCCCCTACTCGGTGGACCATGTCGAGGTTTCTTCCGAAGGCCAAAACCGGCTGAGGGAGATCGTCGGGGCGGATTGCGTCGATCTCGACGGTGCGATCGATGGCGCGCACGCCGTCATTCTCGCGGTGCCGGATCGGTTGATCGGCAAGGTAGCCCGGAGCATCATCGACAAGATCGCCCCCGGTACTGCGGTGATTGTTCTTGACGCGGCCGCCCCCCATGCAGGCGAGATGCCGGCACGAGACGACATCACCTATTTCGTCACCCATCCCTGCCACCCGCCGCTCTTCGGTTTCGAAACCGACCCGGAGGCCCAGCGCGATTTCTTTGGCGGCGCCTATGCCGTCCAGCACATCGTCTGCGCGTTGATGCAGGGTCCGGAGGAGCATTACGAGCAGTGCGAAGCGATCGCCCGCAGCATTTACGCACCGGTCGATCGAGCCCACCGGTGTACGGTCGAACATCTGGCCATCCTGGAGCCGGCGCTGTCGGAAACCATCGGAGCGACGCTCGCGCTGTCGTTGCGGGAGGCCGTCGAAGAAGCCGTACGGCGCGGCGTACCGCAACAGGCGGCCATGGACTTCATGCTCGGTCATCTCAACATCGAACTCGCCATCGCGTTCGGCGCGTTCCCGGAAGGCAAGTTTTCCGATGGCGCTTTGCTGGCCATCGAAAAGGCCAGACCTCGGATTTTCCGCGAGGGCTGGCTCGATCGCATTTTCGACCCGCAAGCGGTCAGGGAGTCCGTCAGGGACATATGCGATCCGCAACGGGCGGCCTGAGAGGCCGCAACTTCAGAAGGAGGAGACAATGATCACACTCTCGGTAGCGCGAAGGACGTTTCTGGCCACGGCGGCCGGGGCCTTCGCGATCATGGCCGCCGGCGCCCCGGCGCTGGCGGAAAGCGCCGCGGATCGTGCGGTGGAGGCTGCCAAGCAGTATTCCGGCACGACCATCAATGTGCTCTACGAAGCAGGCCTGCAGCCGCTCGATCCGAAGAACTTCACCGGACCCATGTGGGAGGAACTGACGGGCATCAAGGTCAACGTCATCGAATCCCCCCTGCCCGAGATATTCACCAAGATCATGCAGGCTCATCGGGCCGGAACCGGTGCCTATGACGTGCTCAACGTCGTGCCGGCGCAGATGCCTGATCTGGCGCTCGCGGGTGCACTGACGCCTCTCGACGACATGGTCGAGAAATACGGCTTCGCCGCCGACCTGCAGACCATCGCGCCGGTCTACCGAGACAACCAGATGAAGGTCGAAGACACAATCTACGGCTTCCCGGATGACGGCGATGTCCTGGTCCTCTACTACCGCAAGGATCTGTTCGAAGACCCCGACAACATGGCCGAATTCAAGGCCAAGCACGGCTATGACCTGGCTCCGCCCAAGACCTGGCAGGAATACCGCGATATCGGCCAGTTCTTCACCGACAAATACGCACCCGATCTCTACGGGGCCGGCGGCATCCATCAGCCCGGCAACGCCCACTACCTGTTCCAGGAACGCTTCCGCGTGGAAGGTGGCAAGTTCTTCGATCCGGAGACCATGAAGGCGACGGTCAATTCCGATATCGGCGTTCGCGTGCTGACCGACATGCGCGACGATACCAAGTTCATGCCGCCCGGCGTCGAGAGCTGGGGCTTCATCGAACCTTTCAACGCCTTCCTTGCCGGTGATCTCGCCATGACGATATCCTGGCCTCCGGTCGGCCGTTGGGCCGCCGGCTACGGCAAGGGGACCGAGGCATTGAACTGGATTCCCGAAACCAAGGTCGCCGACAAGATCGGCTATGCGCTGCCTCCGGGCGGCAAGCCCCAGCTCGCGGCCGGATTCTCGCTGGCAGTGGCTTCCGGCAGCAAGAACAAGGAAGCGGCCTATCTGTTCATCCAGTGGATGAACAGCCCGGAAATCAGTCTGCAGCGCGTGCAACTGCCCTACGCACTTCGCGACCCGTTCCGTGACAGTCACTTCACCAGCGACGAGTATCTCAATCGCTGGCCAAGCGCGCCTGAGTATCTCGCAACCCTGAAGCAGGGTGCCGAAACCGGCTTGCTCGATCTGTCGCTCATTCAGGTCGACCGCTACGAAGAAGGCATCCGTCAGGCACTCGGCAAACTGTGGGCCGGTGACGATCCGAAACAGATTGCCGACGACCTGGCTGGGCAATGGGACGCACTGACCGAACGGGTCGGCGTCGACAAACAGCGGCGTGTCTACAACGACTGGGCCAGCAAGCCCAATGCCTACCCTAACTGACAGCCAATCCGGGCCGCCCGCAGAGGGCGGCCCGGCCACAAGGGGAGGAACGACATCGATGAACCGGGCAGCCAGGGGTTCCGGCCTTTTGGACAATGAGCGTACGTTCAAATATCTGCTCATCGCGCCGGCGATCCTGTTTCTCCTGCTGATCGGCCTCTATCCGTTCATCAAGCTCATCGTCGTCAGTTTCCAGAACATCTCGATGTTCGACGACGTGCGCAGTTTCCAGGGCTTCATCCACTATTCGAGGCTGTTCGAAGACATCCGGCTTTGGGAGTCGCTGCTGCACACGGTGCTGTTTACCGCGGTCGCGCTGCCGATCGAGCTCATCCTCGGCTACCTGCTGGCGCTGCTCTTCCTGCGCAACATCCCGTTCAAGCAGGTGTTGGTCGCCCTCATTCTCCTGCCGACGGTGATTTCGCCGATCGTTGCCGGCTCGACCTGGCGTCTGATGCTGGATCAGCGCTTCGGCCCGGTGAACCAGATCATAGGCTGGCTCGCCGGCGGCGACGTCAAGCTGCTGTGGACCGTTGATCCGCTGCTGGTCTGGCCGGCCATCATGATCGCCGAGGTTTGGCAGTGGACCCCCTTCATGTTCCTCATCCTGCTGGCGGCCCTGTCGAACGTCGACCAGGAACAGCTCGAAGCCGCCGAGATCGACGGGGCGTCGCGCTGGATGACGTTCCGCAAGATCATCCTGCCGGCGATCGCCCCGGTCATGGTGATCGCGGTGCTGATCCGGGCGCTGGATCTGTTCCGGCTGTTCGATGTCATCTGGACGATGACCCAGGGCGGGCCCGGTACCCGTACCGAGACGATTTCCATCTACGCCTACCAGATGGCCTTTCGCGAATTCGAGATCAGCTATTCGGCGGCCATTGCGTTTCTGGTCATCGTGCTGCTGACCGTGCTGGTCGTTTTGGCGCTGCGGCGCGTGGAGGTGGCGCGATGAAACGCTGGGACCGTGGCTGGCGCCTTGCGCTGTGCACCGCGATCGCGATTGGCGCGGCGATCCTCTTCATCTTTCCGATCTACTGGCTCGCGGCGATCTCGGTCAAATCGCCGGAGGAGATCTTCGCCTACCCGCCTGTGTGGCTTCCCGCCGGGCTCGACCTTTCGACCTACGCCACGCTGTTTCGCGACGGAGATGCCTGGTCGGTCTGGCACAGCCTGGTGACCGCAAGCGTATCGACCGTGCTCGCGATGCTCTTCGGCACGCTCGCCGCCTATTCGATCGTGCGCTATCGCACCGGCGGCGACCATCTGGCGATCTGGATCATCTCGCAGCGCATGATCCCGCCGATCTGCATCGCCTTTCCGGTCTTTCTGCTGTTCGTCGGTCTGGAACTGGTCGACACCTACACCGGGCTCATTTTGCTCTACACGGCCTTCAACATTCCCTACGTCACCTGGATGATGCGGGGCTATCTGCAAGAGATTCCGCTGGAGCTTGAACAAAGGAGACTTCCAAAGATTACCGACTCGGATGGACTGATCGGTATGCGGTGGTTTGACATCGGTCTCAGACAGAAGGGATTCCCGCACGGATTGATATGCGCTACCCGGTTTGCATGATTGATCTACTTGCAATTCAACAACGCTGGGAAGCGGACGGCTGCCATCGTGATGAACGTGGTCGCCGGCTGTTTGCCGCCAGTGAAGCGCGTGCAGCTGGCCGGGGCGGCATTGCCGCGGTCTCCAGCATCACCGGCGTCGCCAGGTCGACGATCGGGCGTGGGCTCAAGGACCTTGATGACCCGCCGCCCGGAAAGGTTCGCCGCCCAGGCGCTGGCGCGCGAACACTGACCGATAACGATCCGACCCTGCTTGCTGACCTCAAGCGCCTCGTTGAGCCAGTAACGCGTGGCGACCCGGAGCGACCGCTGATGTGGGTGTCCAAAAGTCCCGCCAAGCTGGCCGCGGCACTCAAGGACGCAGGCCACAAGATATGCCGCAACAGCGTCGACACATTGCTGGCAAAATTGGGGTTCTCGCGGCAGACGAACCGCAAGACCGACGAGGGCTCAAGGCACCCGGACCGCAATGCCCAGTTCGAGCACATCAACACCAAGGTGTGTGAGGCACAAGGCGCCGGAGAACCAGTGATCTCGGTGGACACCAAGAAGAAGGAACTGATCGGCAACTACAAGAACGGTGGCACCGACTACCGTCCAAAAGCCGACCCACGACGCGTGAAGGTGCACGACTTCGAGGACAAGAGCTTGGGCAAGGTGGCTCCTTACGGGGTCTTTGACGTCACCGCGAACGAAGCATGGGTCAGCCTCGGCATCACTGCCGACACGGCTGAATTCGCTGTCCAGTCCATCCGCACCTGGTTCTATCGGATGGGCCATGCGCGCTATCCCGAGGCGAAGAAGCTCGTGATCACTGCTGATTGTGGCGGTTCGAACGGGGTACGTATCAGGCTTTGGAAGGTCGAGTTGCAAAAGCTCGCCGACGAGACCGGGCTCACGCTGCAGATCCACCACTATCCGCCGGGTACGTCGAAGTGGAACAAGATTGAGCATCGCCTGTTTTGTCACATCACCCAGAACTGGCGCGGCCGTCCGCTCACCGATCGCATGACGGTGGTCGAATTGATCGGCGCGACGACAACCAAGGCAGGGCTCAGGGTCGAATGCGCAGTCGACGAACGGATCTATCAGAAGGGTGTCAAGGTCTCCAAAACCGAAATGGCCGAACTCGACATCACTGGCGACAAGTTCCACCCTGAATGGAATTATACCATCAAACCGAGAGTGAACGATTTGTAGTGGTTATTTTTGGAAATGTCCAAAGTGCCCTGGTTGACGGTTTGTCGCGCTGGGCGGTCCTGTGGAAGGTCGTTATGCCCATGGCGCGCGGCGGCCTGTTCGCCACCGCCGTCTTCACCTTCATCTTTGCCTGGAACGAATTCCTGTTCGCTCTGATCCTGACCCGCTCGGAGGTCGTCACCTACACGGTGAAAGTCACCGGCTATTTCGGTTCTCAGTCGACCTTCTGGTCGAAGATCGGCGCCATGAGCATGCTCGGTGTGTTGCCGATGATCCTCGTGGTCGGCACCATGCAGCGCTTCATCGTCCGCGGCATCTCCATGGGCGCAGTCAAGGGATAGAAAATGTCGGATCTCAATATCGATCGGGTGAACAAGTATTACGGATCGGTCCACGCCGTCAGGGACATCTCGCTGCACGTGCCCGAAGGCGAGTTCGTCGTGCTGGTCGGACCGTCCGGATGCGGCAAGAGCACGCTGTTGAGAAGCATCGCCGGCCTCGAGGAAATCTCCAGCGGCGACATGGTGCTCGGCAGCCGGTCGATCGCCGATCTCGCGCCGCGCGAGCGCAACATCGCCATGGTCTTCCAGAGCTACGCTCTCTACCCCTACCTCAACGTCTTCGAAAACATCGCCTTCGGCCTGCGGGCCCGCAAGACGCCGCAGGCAGAGATCGACCGCCAGGTGGAATGGGCGGCCGGCCTGCTCGACATCAGCGATTACTTGCAGCGGTTCCCGCGGGAGCTGTCGGGCGGCCAGCGCCAGCGCGTGGCCATCGGGCGCGCCATCGTCCGCGACGCCGACCTTTACCTGCTGGACGAGCCGCTCTCCAATCTCGACGCCAAGCTGCGCGACGGCATGCGCGAGGAGATCAAGCGCCTGCACGCCCAGTTGGGCAAGACGTTCATCTACGTCACCCACGACCAGATCGAAGCCATGACCCTGGCCGACCGGATCGTGCTGTTGCGCGACGGATCGATCGAACAGCAAGGATCACCGCTGGAACTGTTCGAGCGCCCCGCCAACACCTTCGTGGCAGGCTTCCTGGGCTCGCCGACCATGAATTTCCTGCCGATCTCTCTGAATGACGGGCAATTGCGGCTGCCGGACGGCCAGACTATCGCCTTCGATCCGGCCGGAAACGGCCACGACAGGCTGACAAACGGCGAATACCTCTGGGGCGTCCGTCCCGAACACTTCGCCCGCGACGACAATCCGGACCGGTCGTTCCAGGCGAAGATCGAAGTCGTCCAGCCGACTGGATCGCGAACCTACGGCAGCTTCTCGCAAAGCGGCACCCACATGGTTGCCGAGCTGGACGCCCATGCTGTGAACGTGGCCAATCGGGAAATCGGTCTCGCTGTCGCGCTGGAACGCACCGTCTTCTTCGATTCTGAAACAAATCAAGCCGTTAGCCCGGAACGATAAAGCGACAGACGAACAAAAAGGAACTGAACAGTGGCCAGCTTCACCGACCTGACAAAGAACCGAAATCTCAAACTTGGCACCTATATCGGTGAGTTCGCCTCGCCCGGAATCGGCCGGATCCTGGCGGCAGCAGGAACCGAGTTCGCCTTTGTCGACATGGAACACAGCGGCTTCGGCTACGAGACGGTCGCCGCGCTGCTGCGCAATCTGCACGATGCCGGCATTGCCACGGTATTGCGGCCGCCGAGTCAGGAATCGCATCATCTGGCACGGGCCTGCGACGTCGGTGCGCAGGGCGTCATTCCGCCGATGCTGAGCACGGTCGAACAGGCCCAGGCCTGCATCGATGCCGTCAAGTATCCGCCGGTGGGAAAACGCGGCTGCGCCTTCGGCATCGCCCATGACGATTACGCTGCCGTGCCGATCGCCGATGCCATCGCCGCGGCCAATGCCAAGGTCGGATTCGCGGCGCTGATCGAAACTGCCGAAGGCGTGGAGAACAGCGACGCAATCGCCGCGCTCGACGGTGTGGAATGCCTGTGGATCGGTCATCTCGACCTCAGCGCCTCCCTCGGCATCGCCGGACAGTTCGAAGATGCCCGGTTCAAGGATGCAGTGGCCGCGGTCATGGCCGCCGCCAAACGCCACGGAAAGAGCATCGGCCGCCTCGCCGGTTCAGCTGAAGAAGCGGCACGGCTCCATTCGGAGGGCTGCGATTTCATCTGTTATCTCGGCGACATCTGGCTTCTTGGGCGCGCCCTCAGCGAGGGATTTGCCGGGATCAGATCGGAAATCGGCAGCACGACAAAACCGCAGGAGGAATGAGACATGGAACCGTTCCGCGTCGCCATCAGCCAGGATTTCGTCAAACCCGATGGGACTCCCGCCTTTCCCTCCTTCGATCTCGCACCGCTGTCGGAAGACCCGCGGATCGAATGGGCATTCGTTCCGGTCACAGACGGCCGGATCGACAAGGAGCACATGGCGGGTTTCGATGCCTTGATCCTGCTGGGTGCCAAGTTCGACGCCGACAGTTTTCCGGGCGACAATCGCCTGGCCATGGTCGCCCGTTTCGGCGTGGGCTACGACAATGTCGATATTCCAGCCTGCGATGCAAACAACGCCTCGCTGGTGATCACCCCGAGCGGGGTCCGGCGCCCGGTGGCGGCTGCCATCATGACATTCATCCTCGCCCTCTCCGGGCGGTTGCTGATCAAGGACAGGCTGACCAGGCAGGGGCCGCCGGGCTGGGCAAAACGCGTCGATCATATGGGACAGGGCCTGGTCGGACTGACACTCGGGTCGGTTGGCATCGGCAATATCGGTGCCGAGATGTTCCGGCTTGCCGCCCCGTTCGGCATGAAATTCATCGCCCACGACCCTTATGCCGATCAGGACGCGGCGAAATCCCTCGGAGTCGAACTGGCGCCCATCGAGGGCGTTTTCCGTCGGTCCGACTTCGTATGCGTAAACTGTCCCTGGACGCCGGAAACGACGGGGCTGGTCGACGCGCGAAAGCTGGCGCTGATGAAACCGACGGCCTTTCTCATCAACACGGCACGCGGACCGATTGTTGACGAGCCGGCGCTTGTCGAGGCCCTGCAAAGCGAAACCATCGCCGGAGCCGGCCTCGACGTTTTCGAACAGGAGCCGTCACCGACCGACAACCCGCTTTACGCCATGGACAACGTTATCCTGACACCGCATTCGCTGTGTTGGACGGATCAGTGCTTCGCCAATATCGGCGCAGCCGACATTCGGGCCGTGAAGGCGCTCATGGACGGCGATCATCCCGAGGGGATCGTCAACACCGGGATCCTGGACAACCCCGAATGGGCGTCCAAACTGGTCGGTTACAGAAGACGATTCACTGAAGCCGACTGGTAGCGAAACCGGTCACCGGATTGGTCAGTGCATCGAGCCGATGACGCCCTCGACCAGATAGTTGGTCTTCATGATCTCCGGGGCGTAGGCGTCGAGGCTCTTGCCCGCCGGCACCACGATCCTGCCCTTGTTGTCCTTGATCGGCCCGACGAGGATCGGTTTGTTCTGTTTCATTGCCTGGATGGCGCTCTTGGCGGCCTTGATAGCCTGCGGCGTCGCGCCGGCGCCGAACGGACTGGATCGGATGTAGTCCTTGTCGTAGCCGCCCGTAACGAAATCCGGCAGTGGTTGCCCCTGTTCTCGCAGTTCGACGAGCTTTGCGAACAACGGAAACCAGTTGGCTTCCACGCCGGTGACAAATCCCTTCGGAGCCAGGGTTTGCTGGTCGACGAGGTGCCCGCAAATCTTCGCACCTTGGCTGACCGCCGTCTCCAGCACCGTCTTCGGGCTGTCGGAGTGACAGGTGATGACATCGCAACCGGCCTCGACAAGCGCCTTGACTGCCTCGACATCGCGCGGTGTGGTCGTCCATTTCCGGGTAAAGACGACCCGGACCGTCACCTGCGGATTGACCCAGCGGGCTCCGGTCAGAAACGCATTGACACCGGCGAGCACCGAAGGCTCCGGCAGACCTGCCACGAAGCCGAGCCTGTTCGACCCGGTCGAAAGGCCGGCAGCGACGCCGTTGACGTATTGTCCTTGGTGAATGAGGCAATACTGGCTACCGAAATTCGACGGGTTGGCAGCATTCGGCTGGGTCGCGGTGTTGCGAAAAACGACGTCGGGATGCTTGCGCGCAAGAGCGAAAACATCCGGATCGTCGCCGAAGGATGTCGAAATGACCAGGCTTGCTCCTTCACCGATCAGGCCCTCGATTACCCTGATGTACCGGGCACTCCAGGCTTTGTTGAATTCGCCATCCTCTGAAAGCGCAGGCTTGTCGACGACCCGCACGCCATCGGCCACCGTCAGCGCGTCCGCGGCCATGGATTGCGCCTGGTTCCACCCCCAGTCGCGGTGATGTCCGATGTAGACCATGCCGATCGTAAACGGCTTCGCCTTGGCTACAGCGAGATTCGGGATGAGGCCACCTGCCGCGAGCACGCCTCCGGCTGTCAGCAGTCCGCGTCTCGAAATCACAGGCATCGGGCCATTCCTCTGCTCAATCGCCGCCGAGGACGGATGGCACGGAGCCCTTCACGGAGGATACCTCGCCGAGCTCGACCGCCTTCAGCTTGCTGGATTTGGGATCCTGCCGGACCAGGTCGTATTTGCGCACGCGTGCCGTCTTGTCCTGCGAGAGGACGCCGCTTACCAGCAGGTCGGCCCCCGTGGTGGTGCTGGTGGTCGCGACCCGGACGCCGGAGACGCCGGCAAACGGTGTGAAGCGCATTTCCTCGGCAAACTCCGCCAGGCCGCCGTGCTCGACCGGGCTCTGCAGATAGAGGCCCGGTCCCGCCTGCAACGCCGACCCAGTGGAGTAGACCTTGACGGCACCGGGACCGCTTGACTGCCCGATGACGATGCGCTCGGCACCGCCCAGTTGCCCGTACAGCCAGCCGGTCGCCAGCGAGACTCCGCCGCGATAGTCGGAGCCGAACGGCTCGAATTCGGCGATCATCGACGGCTTGCCGTCACTGCTGGAACACATCTCCAGCGGCACATTGGTCTCGGCGATGCGAATGCCGGTCGGCTTCATCAGCCAGTAGTCGAAGACACGGACCTTCGCCGGGCTGCCCGGACCGGGCGCCGTGACGATGCTGTTGCGACCCGACATGAAGCTGACGAAACCGGACGTGACGGACACACCCGACTGATCATCCTCATAGGGCGTGAACGACGAATAGAGCGTCGGTGCCGCACCCGCCTTTGCGGGCGCGTAGACCTTCACTTCGCTGGGGATGCCCGGGCCGGAACCGACGATGATGTTGTCGGACGTCGATCCGTCAATCTGCGCTGCCGCCACCGAGACTCCACCGCGAGCATCGGACGGGAAGGCTTCAAACCGGGTCAGTTCCGTTTCGAACGGTCGCTTGCCGCCGACCGCCCGCCCGGAATAAGCGACCACCTCGGAAGTGTGCCCTTCGCCGGCACCGACGATGAGATCGTAGACCCCGTCACCATCGACGTCGCCCATGGTCACGCTGGCGGAGCCCGTGAAACCCGAAAACGGCGTCACTGCTGCAACCAGCCGGTCGCCATTGCCGTCGAGGACCTTGACCCTGGTCGCCTGGCCTGCCCCGCCCGTCTCGACGACACCGTAGGTCGAGACGGCGGGAATGATGTTCACCATCAGCATCAGGCCGTTGTCCTCGTGATTGAGACGGTGGCAGTGCATGACGAACAGGCCGGTATAGTTCCGGAACTTCGTGCGGATGGACAGCTCTGCCGGAATGGCCACATCCTCGTCGGGATCGTTGATCTGCGCCGGCTGCGGCAGATTGTAGGTGTCGGATGCGAAGATCTTCGGACCCGTCCTCAGGCCGGTGGTCGGATTGTAGTAGCTGGTCACCTGAAAATCGTTGACATGAACGTGGATCGGGTGGCCGTCATTGTTGTAATTGTAGAACGTCCATTCCTCGACCGAATTCAGCCGCGGCTGCAGCAGCGGCGCATTCGGAAATCCTACGCTGTTGAAGGCATAGACGAAAGCCTTGGGATCGTTCTTGTTGGCGAGTTCGTTGAGGAACCCGCCAGTGACGTCGAGCTGGCGGGTGAAGTCCGGCGTGACCTGCGAAACATCCTCGAAACCGGTATGGGCGTCGAGAGCCTGTCCTTCTTCGAATGCGGTCGAGACGCCCGGTTGGCCCGACGGTTCCGCCCGAACCAGCACCTGGGTCGGAAACAGGAAGAAACCATCGTCGTAGCTCACCGCCGACGGCAGCACCGTCAGATTTCCGAGGATCGCCGGCGGGTTTCCGGTTCCGTCGTTGGTATAGAGGATGCCCTTTTCGCCGAAGGTCTTGGCGCCGCCGCCCACGGACGGCATCTCCAGAACCAGGTCGCCCTCTTGCGGCATGGTCACGGCGATGACGAAGCGGGTCGCGGGTGGAATGAGCAGGCGCCTTCCGTCGTCGGTCGCGGGATGGTGCACGGCGGGGCTCGGATTGCCGTCCATGCCGAGAATGGCGATTTTCGGATGGTTGCCCGTCGCCGTCTCGGTCAGCCGCACATTCATGTAGGCCATGTCGGAGATGTTCGACAGCACCCAGATTTCCGTCTGCCCCGGCTTGCTCGTAACGACCGGCTGAAACTGACCGTTGACCGTGAACTGGACGTCGCGCTGGAAGTCCGGCAGCGACGGGTCGGCGGGAATGCTGCGTTGTTCGGGATTTTCGTCGGCCGTGAATGTCTGCAGATTGCTCGGCATAAACTGCACCCGCCCGCGATTGTTGTAGAGGCCGAGTTTGCCGGCGTACCAGACGGTGAAATGCTGCGTTCCCTTCGCCGACTGATCGAAATTGACGGGTGTCAGCAGCGGCCGGTAAGTGCCTTTCGCCAGCTCATCGTCCTTTGGCGGCGTCAGGGTGCTGACATATTGCGGCCAGTTGGCGTTGCCGAG
Organism: Rhizobiaceae bacterium; assembly: GCA_963921345.3. Taxonomy (GTDB): domain Bacteria; phylum Pseudomonadota; class Alphaproteobacteria; order Rhizobiales; family Rhizobiaceae; genus Hoeflea_A. Next base: position 1,524,051 of record CAWUFE020000007.1, read on the forward strand.
CTGGGCCAGACCGCCCTTGCGGTCGAACACGTAGTTGTATTGCAGCACCATGTTGCGGATGGGAATGCCGTTCCGGGTAACGAGCGGAATGTTGCCGTCGAGACGGCCGATCTGCAGGATGCCGGCCAGTCCCAGATAAACCTGCGGTGCCGTCAGGCCATGCAGGTGCGGGTGGTACCAGAACGCGCCTTCCGGATGGTCTTCGCGGATCTCGTAGGTGTAGGTGTTCGACAGACCGGCACCGATGTGCAGCAGGACATTGTCGGAATTGCCCTTGGGGCTGACGCGCAGACCGTGGGTGTGAAGATTGATCGGTGCCTGTGTCAGCTGCGGCGGATAAAGCGGCACCTCTTCGCTCGTGCCGCTGAAGGCGGGGTCGTAATAGTCGCGGATCGTCAGACCGGCGAGCGAGTTTTCCAGGTGCACGATGAGCTTGTCGCCCGGATCGACCTTCAGGGTCGGCGCGGGATACAGATTGTCGCCTGTCATCTGCCCGTCGGACGCCGTGCCTTGAAGAACTTCGTAGGCGAAGAGGAGGAAGTTCTCGACCGGCGTCGCCACCGTATCCAACCTGGCATGACTCTGATGGGCGGTCAGTCGGACTTCCAGAACCCCGTCCTTGCTCGAAAGCACCGGCGGTTCCCGGTATTCAGCCCGGACCGATGGATCTATGACCTTAGTGGTTGCGGCATCCGCCTGCCCCAGCGGCAGCCCGAAGCGAAACGCCGTCAGCGCCGAGAAGGCGACCAACAGAACCGTCGCCACCACCACCACCAGGAAGCGCGTGGCCACCTGGCCGTTCTCATCACGCAGGCGCAACCATATCTTCATGTCATCATCCTTGGAATTCGATCTCGGTTCGCGGGTCCGCACAACCGCCTGCTTTCACACCGCCTATTTCAGCGGGCGACAATTGACCGCGATCGTCTTCATGCTGCGACCGGCCTTGCCGTCGCATCCCAAGCGGCTTTCCGCTCCGAAGGGCGGATCCAGGTAATATTCGAAGTCGTCCGGATCGTCGTGCTCGATGATGCGATAGAGCTTGTAGGGCCCGCTGTCGCAGATCACTTCCTGGCTATCGACGAACAGCGAGGCCGGAAGGACCAGAATATGTTCGACCTCGGGACTGGCGGCACAGAATTTCTCGTTGAGTTCCTTATGATCCGTGGCCTGAATGATCAGCGCCCCGGATGCCGCCGGCTCCGTATCGGATAGCGCGGGTACAGCGCCCACAAAGCAAGCAAAAGCCACCGTCGTGGCTGCAATTCGAGACATTCGTTCTCCTCCTGCGAGGTTTACGGCCGACATATACTGTCTTCTGCCGCCGAACTGCTTCCCGAATCAGTTGTTGCGACGAACGGTGTTTGATTAATCTGGCACAGACATTGGCCCCGCGCCAATTAACGCATTGAAAATGCAAACGGGAAAATGCGAAGCATCGCCGTTTTGTGGTTGCGTCGTTCAGAAAGTCGCTCCGATGGCGAACCCGATCACGAGCGCATCGTCAACGGTCGATTTTCCGTCGGGGTTGATGACATATTGGATATCCGGCTCGACAAAGAGCGCCGGCCGCAGCTGCGCGCGGTAGTTGAGCTCCAGTATGGTCTCGGCTCCCTGCCCCGCCAGCCTGTCGCTGAACACACCGGTGGCAGCCACGAAGGACAGGCTGTCATTGGGGCGTCCGGGAATCGGACCGACATAGGTCAGCCCGCCCGCCGCCATGAATTCGACGGCATTGACGTCAGGCGGTGCATAGCTCAGCGCCAGCCAAGCCCATAAACCGTTGGATTCGCTACCGCTTTCCCGAAAAAGCATCTGCTCGCCCATGGCGTAGACGCCCCATGTGACCCTTTGCCCGGCGCCGGTGGCAAGGTCGGTCAGGCGTTCCGTGTCGTAATAGCCGCCGAATTTGTAGGTGCCCGGGAGCCCGGCTCCACCGGCTCGCCGGCCGACATTGAACCCGACCTCGCCCATGGCCAATATGCCGGATCCGTCGGGCGCCCCGAACTGCACGCCGTGGCTGTGCGGGTCGAACAGATCGGGATAGACCAGATAGGCACCGCCCTGTGCGTACCACGCCTGGCCGGGCTGGTATTTGAGCCGGGCACCCCAGGCGGCGTTGGGATAGCTTGGAAAGCTGATGCCCGTTATGCCGGCAAACGGACTGCCGCAGATATCCTGATTGAGCGATGCGCAGGCTTGCGGGAGGCTGGCGAAATCGTCGCTGGCTAGAAGCCGACCCGCAACGATTTCCGTCGTATTGTCGAACAGCTGCGCGCCCACCGCCAGATGGACCAGCTTGAACTGCGGTCCCGGCGAACTGGAGGATGAAAGCTGGACCGGAAACCGGTTGCCGACGAATTTCGGACTCAGGCCGATATTGCCGGTGTGGAGGTCGACAGAAGCGTGAAAATAGGTCCTTCGGTCGGTTTCGAACAGCCGCCCGACATCGACGAAGGTCCCGACATTCCAATCACCGATCCAACTGCTTCCGCCCTCGGTGTCGCCGCCGACCGGATTGGATGCGAACTGTCCCAGATAGGCAGCCCCGAACGAGACCCCGCGCAGCTCGAGCCGGTCCCTGAGGCCGCCCCAGCTGCCGGTCATGTTGGGAGCCTCGAGATTGCCCGACAGCCAGCCCCAATCCTGGTTGGGCACCCAGGTGCCCGGATGCAGCCACGGCGTCGAGGTCTCGGGCCCCGCCGAATCCCATTTGGCGGGATCGTAGAGCGTCGACTTGATCCAGGGATTGATATCGGCCCGTGTATCGACAGGCAGCAAACAGAGCGCCATTGCCGCCGCGACGGCTGCACCGGAGCGTGTCTGGAGTTGGCCGCTTTTCATGTTGCCGCATGATAAATGCGGTCTCAGTCAACGCGCAACCGCAATGGAGCCGTTCGGTTCAAACCGAACCGACACCGGCAACCGTCGCAAACGACGGCGGCGTTACCACCACTCCTTGGCGACGAAATGCCCTGCTGCCTGCTCAATGACATGCCCCGTGCGAAACAGTGTCTCTTCGTCGAATGGCCGGCCAATCAGCTGCAAGCCGAGAGGAAGTCCGTTGTCATCGAGACCCGCGGGAACGGCAATCCCCGGAAGGCCGGCCATATTGACCGTGACCGTGAAGATGTCGTTGAGATACATCTTGACCGGGTCGGCAGCCATGTCCTGATCGGCGATACCGAAGGCGGCCGAGGGCGTGGCCGGCGTCAGGATGGTGTCGATGCCGTCGGCAAAAACCTGCTCGAAATCCCGCTTGATCAGCGTGCGCACCTTCTGGGCTCTGAGATAGTAGGCATCGTAATAGCCGGCCGACAGAACGTAGGTGCCGATCAGAACGCGCCGCTTGACCTCCGCGCCGAACCCGTCGGCCCGGGTCTTTTCGTACATCTCGACGATATCCTTGCCGGAGTGGCGCAGGCCGTAACGAACGCCGTCATAGCGGGCAAGGTTCGACGACGCTTCGGCCGGACCGACGATGTAGTACGCCGGCAGCGCATATTTGGTGTGCGGCAGTGTGATATCGACGATTTCGGCGCCGGCATCCTTGAGCCAGGCAATCCCCTTTTGCCACAGGGTTTCGATCTCCTGCGGCATGCCATCCATGCGGTATTCCTTCGGGATGCCCACCTTCATGCCTTTGATCGACTGGCCGATGGCAGCTTCGTAGTCGGGCACCGGCAGGTCGACCGATGTCGTGTCCTTGGGGTCGCTCGAAGCCATGGATTTGAGCATGATGGCCGAGTCACGCACGTCGCGGGTGATCGGCCCGGCCTGGTCGAGCGACGAGGCGAAAGCGACGATCCCCCAGCGCGAGCAGCGGCCATAGGTCGGCTTGATGCCTACCGTGCCGGTCAGCGCCGCCGGCTGGCGGATCGAACCGCCGGTGTCGGTGGCCGTCGCCGCGGCACACAGATGCGCCGCGACCGCGGCCGCAGATCCGCCTGAAGATCCGCCAGGCACCAGTGCCTTGTTGTTGTCCTTGCCGCGCCACGGATTGGTGACGGGACCATAGTAGGAGGTCTCGTTCGACGAGCCCATGGCGAACTCGTCCATGTTGAGCTTGCCCAGCATCACGGCCCCGTCCGCCCACAGGTTCGCGGTCACCGTCGATTCGTATCGCGGCTTGAAACCGTCGAGAATGTGGCTGCAGGCCTGGGTGTGGATACCTTCGGTCCCGAACAGGTCCTTGATCCCGAGCGGGATGCCTTCCAGCGCGCCGCCGTCGCCGCTGGCCAGCCGCTGGTCGGCCCGGGCGGCCATCTCCATCGCCTTCTCCGGCGTCACCACCACATAGGTGTTGAGCGCTTCGTTGGCTCGTTCGATGGCGTCCAGATAACCCTGGGTCAGCTCTGTCGACTTGATGTCGCCGGCGCGAAGCTTGTCGCGGGCTTCAGCGATTGTCAGGCTGGTCAGTTCACTCATGTCGTTTCGCTTTTTTCGGGAAACAGGCGGCGCGCCGCTTCGTTCGGCCGCCGGGGCCTGTGGGGCTTGATTGCCGAAGCCGGTCTATTCGACGACCTTCGGCACCAGGAAGAAGTTCTCGTCGCTCTGCGGAGCGTTGGCGACGATATCGGCCGCCTTGCCGCCATCTGTCACGGCGTCCTGGCGCTTCTTCATCGCCATCGGCGTCACCGAGGTCATCGGCTCCACCCCCTCGATATCGACTTCGTTCAGCTGCTCGACAAATCCGAGGATCGCATTGAGCTCACCTTCCATCTTTGCCGCCTCCTCGTCGGAGACTGCAATTCTGGCCAGGTGCGCCACGCGTTTGACGGTCTTCAAATCGACAGACATGGGTACGGCTCCGCAGCATCGGGTTTTCGACGCTGGCTATAGCTGCGCTGCGTTTTGAGAGCAAGCGCCTGGATGGAGCCCGGCTACGAAGATACCTCCAGCCATTCTCCCGGTGCCGGCGTCCTGACCCGGCCGGCCTGATCGCCGATCGCCTCGATCAGCTTGTCTGCGGTCTGGTCGATGATCGGAAACGATCCGTAGTGACACGGCAGAATGGTCGAGAAATCGAAATAGCGGCGGCAGGCCAGCGCCGCCACCGCGCCGCCCATGGTGAAACGGTCGCCGATCGGCACGATGCCGATCTGCGGCTGGTGAAGCTCCTGGATCAGCGCCATGTCGGAAAAGATGTCCGTGTCGCCCATGTGAAGAAGTGTCGGCTCGTCCTCGAAATGCAGCACCACGCCATTGGCATTGCCGAGACAGTGCGAAACACCGTCCTCGGTGAGGTGTGCGGAGGAATGCAGCGCATTGACCAGTGTAACGGAGAATCCGTCATGGCTCATCGTACCGCCGGTGTTGCCCGGATCGAGTTTTTCCAGTCCGCCAGACTTGCCGAGCCACATGCACAGGTCGAAATTGCTGACCACGGTGGCGCCGGTCTCCTTGGCGATCTCCACTGTGTCGCCGACATGATCGCCGTGACCGTGGGTCAGCACGATGTGGGTGACGTCGCGGGCGACATCCTTCTTGTCGAGGCCCTCGAATCCCGGGTTTCCGGTGAGGAAGGGATCGATCAGGATCGTCGCCTTGGCGATTTCCAGCCGAAATGCCGAATGGCCGAGCCACTGAATGCGCATCTGTCAGTCCTCCTGCGTCTTCTTCTGCCGTCAGCTTATGGCTTGACAGGGAAGCTGAAAAGAACGAACCCCGGAAAATCCAACCGAAGGACCGCCCATGAACGTCCAGTCGCTGCAGGAACTCGCCGCCAGGCTGAAGACGGGACAGGTTCTCGCCGGCCTCGATCTGGGCACCAAGACCATCGGTATCGCCGTCAGCGACCTCGGTCTGTCGCTGGCAACGCCGCGCGAGGTGATCCGCCGCAAGAAATTCAGTCAGGATGCGGAAGCGCTGCTGGCTCTCTTGATTCGCGAACGCGTCGGCGGCTGCGTCATCGGCCTGCCGGTCAACATGGACGGCACCGAGGGCCCAAGAGCCCAGGCGACGCGGGCATTCGTGCGCAACATGTCCGATAAGACCGAGCTTGGATTTGCGTTCTGGGATGAAAGACTGTCGACCGTCGCCGCCGAGCGGGCGCTGATCGAGATGGATGTGTCGCGCAAGAAGCGCGCTGGCCGCATCGACGCGGCGGCGGCCGCCTTTATCCTTCAGGGTGCGTTGGACAGGCTCTCTTCGCTTTCGGCCGGTACTTCCACATAGGCCGCCCGCTTGGCCCGTACCCAGGCGGCAATCGCCTTGCGGTAGCGCAGGGCGACGATCCCGAACACGAGCGCCGTATCGATGACGATTGCCTTGAAGAGCAGCGGCGGTATGTCCTGTGGTGGCATGCCGAGAACGTTGCCGTAGATCTGGAACACAAGATCGTGCGCCCGCCGCGACAGAATGACGAAACCGAAATGCAGGTCGTGGTAGGACAGGCCGTACCAACCGCCGAGCAGAGCGATCGGAATCAGCCATGCCAACAGGAACCACTTCATTCGGTCTGCCCCCTCAATGGATCGGCGGCGATAGCGAATAGGATCCGCCCCGACCACCGCCGCGGGGCCGAAAGCGCACACCACCGGATCTGCGTTGATCCGGCGGCATTGGAGCAGCTTGATGGCTTTGCCTGCCGGGTGCAACGTAAACCAACTGTTAAGGTTAATGAAACGTTAACGGCCAATCAGGCACCTCGGACAACGTCGGGATCGGCGTTCCACGCCGGGCTTGTGGGCATACCGGGAAGGCACTATGAAACCGGTACACCCCTCTCCCGGATTGCCTTTCCGCATGATCCCCATATTCGAAAGCACGTTGCCGATATTCCTGCTGGTCGTTCTCGGAGTCGTGCTCAAGCGCGCCCCGATCGTCGACCGCTCCGTGTGGCACGGTCTCGAGGAAGTCGGATACTACGTGCTGTTTCCGGCCATCATCTTTCTGACGCTTCTGCGCGCCGATTTCGGCGGGTTCGAGCTGACGGAAGTGGCCGCGGGCTGCCTGCTCACCGTGGCGCTGTCATTCGTGCTGGTGGCCATCTCCTGGCCGCTTTTTCGAAGGCACGGAGTATCGGCGTCCGAATTCACGACGGTTCTGCAGACGACGACGCGATGGAACGGCTTCGTCGCGCTGGCGATCGCCGACAAACTGTTCGGCGCCAACGGCCTGGCGCTGACGGCGCTGGTCATGGCGATCGTCATGATCCCGATCAATCTCGGCAATGTCGGCCTGATGGTGTGGTTTCTCAGCCCCAGCCGCGACTTTGCCTCCTTCTTTCGGCGCATATTGACCAACCCGCTGATCATGGCCTGTATCGCCGCCTTGCTCCTGCGCAATTTCGGCGTCGGGCTCTATCCGCCGGTCGAGCAGGCGATCGAGCTGGTGGCCAACGCATCGCTCGGCATGGGGCTGATCATGGTCGGTGCCGGACTGCGCATCCGCGATACCATGCGCCCGCGTTTCGTCGCGCTGCTGTGTACGGCTGTGAAGCTGCTCGTTTATCCGCTGCTTTTGGCGGCAACGTGCTGGCTGTTCGGCCTGAGCGGCGAAAATCTGGTGATCATCGCACTTTGCGGCGGAGTGCCGACGGCGATGAACGGCTACCTGCTGGCGCGCCAGCTCGGCGGCGACGCACCGCTCTACGCGACCATCGCCACGCTGCAGACGGCCGGGTCGTTCCTCACCCTGCCGCTGGTCGTCTATGTGGCGACCCTGGTTTCCGCCGGATAGAGAAGGTCGACGATCTGGGCTGCGTTGAACCGCAGGTCGAGCATGCCGTAGGTCGTCCGGTGCGCACCAGCAAGCCGCGATTCCGAAAACGCATCGGCGATGCCGCCGGCGCCCAGCCGATGGAGTTCGGCGGCAGCGGCCGACAGCGCTAGCTGTTCCACCAGCAGGCGGGCCGCGCTTTCGTCGCGCTGGCACAGCGCCGCCGCCGCGGCGAGCACGTCCACCGTCTTTTTCGAATGGGTACCGAGATCGCCGGCCAGCGTCGCGACCACCGTTTCGAACAGCCCGGGATCCTTCTGCAGCACGCGAAGCAGATCGAGCGCCATGACATTGCCGGAGCCTTCCCAGATGGCATTGACCGGCGCCTCGCGATAGTGACGGGCAAGCGCCCGCTCTTCGACATAGCCGTTGCCGCCGAGGCACTCCATCGCTTCGTAGATCAGCGCCGGCGCCATTTTGCAGATCCAGTATTTGACCACCGGCGTCATCACCCGCACATAAGCGGCCTGGCGCGGATCGGCGGCTGCACGGTCGAAGGCGGCAGCCAGCCGCATAACCAGCGCCGTCGCGGCGGCCACGTCGAGCGCCATGTCCGCGAGAACCCGGGTCATCAGCGGCTGTTCGACGAGCGTCCGCCCGAACACCTTACGCTCGCGGCAGTGATGCACGGCTTCCGCCAGCGACGCCCGCATGATCCCGGCCGAAGCCAGCGCGCAGTCGAGCCGGGTCAGTGTCACCATCTCCAGAATAGTGCGAACGCCCTTGCCCGGCTCACCCAGCAGGTAGCCGTAGGAATTGACGAATTCGACCTCGCTGGAGGCGTTCGACCGGTTGCCCAGCTTGTCCTTGAGGCGCTGGAATTGCAGCCCGTTGCGCTCGCCGTTTTCCAAAAACCGCGGCACCAGGAAACAGCCCAGCCCCTCTTCCATCTGCGCCAGCATCAGGAACGCGTCGCTCATCGGCGCCGACATGAACCATTTGTGGCCGGTCAGCCGGAAAACCCCCTCACCGGCCTTGTGCGCGATGCTGGTGTTGGCGCGAACGTCCGTGCCGCCCTGTTTTTCCGTCATGCCCATGCCGACCGTGGCGCCGCTCTTCTGGGCGACCGGCCGTTGCGACGAATCGTATTTGCGCGACAGGATTTTCGGCCCCCAGGAGACTTCGACCGCGGGGTTCACCTTGATCGAAGCCATCGACGCGCTGGTCATGGTGATCGGGCAGAGATGACCGCATTCCAGACCAGCCGTCAGGAAATAGCGGATGCCGCGCGCCCGGTGGGCAATGCCCTTCTCCTCGTTGAGGTTTTCCCAAACCGAACTGTGCAGGCCGATGGCGCAAGAGCGCCGCATCAGCGCATGGTAGGCCGGGTGAAACTCCACTTCGTCGATGCGGTTGCCGCGCGGGTCGAAGCTCTTGAGCTCCGGCGTCGACCGGTTGGCGATGCGCGCCAGCTCCTGTGCTTCGGGGGTCGTGACGAATTTGCCGATGGCAGAAAACCCGTCCCGCAGCGACTGCGGCATCTCCCGCCCAACCTCGCTCAGAATCGGATCCGCGTGATAGGCGTTGATGCCGGCATAGGGCGTCGACTGGTTGAAGACGTCATGGGTGCTGCGGGTGGGTTTTTGTATCGGCATGGATGTCGCGTTCCTGTTGGGCGGGCGCCCCGATTCTGATGCAATCATCGTGGATCGCGGTCAAGGCTGCAATGAGGCTGGGGATCGGCCACGGCATTCCCCCCGGATTTCTTGCCGAACGACCGGATCGCGCCTATAGAAGCGCCAAACGACCCAATATGCGAGAGCCATCAATGGTTTTTTCCCATCGCCACTTGCTCGGCATCAACGGCTTGTCGGAGATGGAGATCGCGTTCCTGCTCGACAAGGCCGACGAAGCCGTCAAGCTGAGCCGCCAAAGGGAAAAGAAGACCAACACACTGCGCGGCCTCACCCAGATCAACCTTTTCTTCGAGGCCTCGACCCGCACCCAGGCGTCGTTCGAACTGGCCGGCAAACGGCTGGGCGCCGATGTCATGAACATGTCGGTCGGCAACTCGTCGGTCAAGAAAGGCGAGACGCTGATCGACACGGCGATGACGCTCAACGCCATGCATCCCGATATTCTCGTGGTGCGGCATTCGTCGGCCGGCGCTTGCGCCCTGCTGGCCCAGAAGGTCGGCTGCTCGGTGGTCAATGCCGGTGACGGATCGCACGAACATCCCACCCAGGCGCTGCTCGATGCGCTGACCATTCGACGCGAGAAAAGGCGCATCGCCGGGCTGACGGTGGCGATCTGCGGCGACGTGCTGCACAGCCGGGTCGCCCGCTCCAACATGATCCTGCTGGGCGCGCTGGGCGCCCGATTGCGCGTGGTGGCGCCATCCACCCTGCTGCCGGCGGGCATCGATCAAATGGGCGTCGAGGTCTTCCACGACATGCATGCCGGGCTGCAGGATGCCGACGTCGTGATGATGCTGCGGCTGCAAAGAGAGCGCATGGCCGGGTCCTTCGTGCCGTCCGTGCGCGAGTATTTCCGCTATTTCGGCCTCGACGCCGATAAGCTGGCGCGGGCCCGCGACGACGCGCTGGTCATGCACCCGGGCCCCATGAACCGCGGTGTCGAGATCGCCTCGGAAATCGCCGATGGACCGCAGAGCGTCATCGAAGCGCAGGTGGAAATGGGGGTCGCCGTGCGCATGGCCGTCATGGAAACGCTGTTGCTCTCGGGCGATGGAGGGCCGCAGCTGTGACGAAACTGGTCCTGACCAACGCCCGCATCGTCGACCCGTCGCAGGATTTCGATGGTCCAGGCACCTTGACCATCGCCGACGGACGCGTTGAGAGCTGCGAGGCCGGATCGCATTCCGGTCCTCCCGGCGCGCAGGTGCTCGACTGCGGCGGCAAGCTGGTGATACCCGGCCTGGTCGATGCCCGAGTATTTGTCGGCGAGCCGGGGGCCGAGCACCGCGAGACAATCGCATCCGTCAGCGATGCCGCCGCTGCCGGCGGCGTGACGTCGCTCATCATGATGCCCGACACCGATCCGGTCATCGACGATGTGGCGCTGGTCGAATTCGTTCTGCGCACCGCACGTGAACAATCCTCCATCCACATCCATCCCTCCGCCGCGGTAACAAAGGGGTTGCGCGGCCAGGAACTGACCGAGTTCGGCCTGCTGCGGGACGCCGGCGCCGTGCTGCTGACCGACGGGCGCAAGACCATTTCCAACACGCTGGTGCTGCGCCGGGCCCTGACCTATGCCCGCGATTTCGGTCTGGTTTTCGCCTGCGAGACGCAGGACGACGTGCTCGCCGCGCAGGGCGTCATGAACGAGGGCCTGTTCGCCAGCTGGCTGGGCCTCGCCGGCATTCCCCGGGAAGCCGAGATCATTCCGCTGGAACGCGACCTGCGTTTGGCCGATCTGACGGGCGTGCGGTACCACGCCGCCAAGATTTCGACGGCCGACTCTCTCGCAGCCGTGAAGACCGCCCGGAGCCGCGGCACCGACGTGAGTTGCGGCGTCTCGATCAACCATCTGTCGCTGAATGAAAACGACATCGGCGAGTACCGCACATTCTTCCGGCTGTCCCCGCCCCTGCGCTCCGAAGAGGACCGGCTGGCCATGGTCGCGGGCCTGCGCGACGGCGACATCGACATCATCGTCTCGTCGCACGATCCGCAGGACGTCGATACCAAAAGGCTGCCCTTCGCCGACGCCGCCGATGGCGCGGTCGGCCTGGAGACGCTGCTTGCGGCTGCCCTGCGCCTCCATCACAACGACGAGGTGCCGCTGATGCGGCTGATCGATGCGATGTCGACCCGGCCGGCGACCATATTCGGCCTCAACGCCGGGTCGTTGAAACCCGGAAGCCCGGCGGATCTGGTGGTCGTCGATCTCGACGAACCTTGGATCGTGGCCAAGGAAAACCTGCGATCGCGTTCCAAGAACACGCCGTTCGAGGATGCGCGCTTCCAGGGCCGCGTCGAGCGCACGATGGTGGCGGGAAAGGTTGTATACGAGGCCGGCTGACAGCCCGACATTTGTCAGGGATTTCCGTCCGGATGTATAATACCGGCCGCCGCAGCATGAGTCGCGACCTGCGGAAACGGCCGGACACGCCGGGAATCATGGCTGCGCAAAAGGGGCAACCGGTCGTTGTAATGACAAGCGAGGCGAGGCTGTGCCCGATCCGATAAGCTGGCAGGTAAGCCTGCCCTACTATTCGTTGGCCCTGATTGCCGGTTACCTGCTGGGCTCGATTCCTTTCGGTCTGCTGATCACCCGCATGGCCGGGCTCGGCGACGTACGCAACATCGGTTCCGGAAACATCGGAGCCACCAATGTGCTGCGCACTGGCAACAAGGGACTTGCCGCCGCAACCCTGCTGCTCGACCTTCTGAAGGGGACAGCCGCGGTCATGCTCGGCAGCCGGTACGGCCCCGACATGGCGATCATTGCCGGGTTCGGCGCGTTCATCGGGCATCTGTTCCCCGTCTGGCTGAAATTTCGCGGCGGCAAGGGCGTGGCGACCTATATCGGCGTCTTGCTCGGATTGCAGCCGCTCGGCTTCCTGATCTTCGCCGTGGTCTGGCTGCTCACTGCCTTTGTCAGCCGCTATTCGTCGCTGGCCGCACTGATTGCAGCCATCGTCGTACCGGTGGCCCTGTTCCTCCTGGGCGACATCCAGATTGCCGAGTTGCTCACCGTGATGAGCGCCATCACGATCGTCAAGCACCGCGCCAATATCGGCCGCCTGCTCGCCGGCGAGGAAAGCCGCATCGGGGAGAAAGGATGACGGCGACCGGGACCGGTCCTTCGCCGGAGACGCTGACCGATGAGGAAAAGCTCTCCTGGCTGCAACTCGCCCGCAGCGAAAATGTCGGCGCCGTCACATTCCACAAGCTGATCGAGCGATTCAGTTCGGCCGATGCCGCCCTCGAAGCGCTTCCCGAACTGTCTCAGCGCGGCGGGGCCGGCCGGCCGCCGCACATCTGTCCGCGCGCCAAGGCGGATGCCGAATGGGAACGTGCCCACCGACTGGGCTGCCGGTTTGTCGCTTCGGCCGAGGCGACTTTCCCGCGCGCCCTGCGCTGGGCCGAGGGCGCGCCGCCTTTGCTTGCCGTGCGCGGACGGATGGACGTGTTGCAAAAGACGTCGGTTTCCATCGTCGGCTCGCGAAACGCGTCGATCACCGGCCTGCAGATGGCGCGCGCGCTGGCGGCCGGAATCGCTGATCACGGCAATTCGGTCACTTCCGGACTGGCTCGCGGCATCGATGCGGAGGCTCACAGGGCGTCGCTCGGGTCAGGCACGATTGCGGTCATGGCCGGCGGGCTCGACCGTCCCTATCCGCCCCAGAACATTCCGCTCCTGGAGGAGCTGGTCGACGCCGGTGCGGCGGTCAGCGAGATGCCGTTCGGCTGGGAGCCGCGGGCCCGGGATTTCCCGCGCCGCAACCGCATCATCGCCGGCATCGGCCTCGGGCTGGTCGTGGTCGAGGCGGCCAAAAAGTCGGGCTCGCTGATTTCGGCGCGGCTGGCCGGCGAGCTTGGACGGCTGGTCTTCGCGGTTCCCGGCTCGCCGCTCGACCCGCGCGCCCGCGGCACCAACGATCTCATCAAGGACGGAGCGATCCTGACCACCGGCGCGGCCGACGTTTTGAACGCCCTGGAGCCGCTTGCCGGCGGATCGCAGGGCGAACTCGCATTCGTCGCCCCCCGCACGCCGGCCCGGGAGCCATCGCCGCCGGCAACCGGCGTTGCCGAGGCCGACCGGTCGCGGATCGTCGAGGCCCTCGGTCCGGCGCCGGTGGAAATCGACGAAATCATGCGCTATACGAATCTGCCGCTGTCGGAGGTCTATCTGGTTCTGCTTGAGTTGGATCTGGCCGGCCGATTGGAACGGCACCCCGGTGGTTTGGTTTCCGTACCGGCAGCATCCTGAGTATCCGTCGCGCCAGCCAGCAGACGCCCTGGCCATCAAATTTGCCGACCCCGTCGGGCCGGTATCCGACCTGTCAAACGGGCCGATGCCGGTGGAATCAAATGCTCGTGAGTGGATCGATTAACGTGTTGCAAACTTGTAATGCACTTAAAAATAACAGATGCAGCCCTTGACCCGCGGCCAATGGATGTTCATTTCGGAGCCTGCATTTGCCCTATTGCGGGCTTTTGGCCGATTCGGATCGCTGCCCAGAAGGATATAATCAGAGTAACTATATGAACGTCGTTGTCGTTGAGTCCCCTGCGAAAGCCAAAACCATCAACAAGTATCTGGGATCCGGATACAAGGTGTTGGCTTCGTTCGGCCATGTCCGCGATCTGCCGGCCAAGGACGGCTCGGTCAGGCCCGACGAAGATTTCGACATGAGCTGGCAGGTCGACTCCGCCTCCAACAAGCGCCTGAAGGAAATCTCCGACGCGGTAAAGTCCTCCGACGGGTTGATTCTGGCGACCGACCCGGACCGCGAAGGCGAAGCCATCTCCTGGCACGTCCTTGAAGTGCTGCGCAACAAGCGCGGCGTCCTCGGCGACAAGCCGGTCAAGCGCGTCGTCTTCAACGCTATCACCAAGAAAGCCGTCCTCGAGGCGATGGCCCACCCGCGCGATATCGACGGGCCGCTGGTCGAAGCCTATCTGGCGCGCCGAGCGCTCGACTATCTCGTTGGTTTCAATCTGTCGCCCGTGCTGTGGCGCAAACTGCCTGGTGCCCGCTCGGCCGGCCGCGTCCAGTCCGTGGCGCTGCGCCTCGTCTGCGATCGCGAGGCTGAAATCGAGCGATTCGTATCCGACGAATACTGGCAGATCCTGGCGCATCTGAAGACGCCGCGCGGCGACGGCTTCGAAGCCCGCCTCGTCAGCGCCAACGGCCACAAACTGCAGAAACTGTCCATCTCCAATGCCGATCAGGCGGGCGAGATGAAAACCATGCTGGACGGTGCGCTGTTTGTTGTCGACAGCGTCGAAGCCAAACCCACACGGCGCAATCCGTCGACGCCCTTTACCACATCGACCCTGCAGCAGGCGGCCTCGTCGAAGCTCGGCTTCAACGCCTCGCGCACGATGCAGGTGGCTCAGCGCCTTTATGAAGGCATCGATATCGGCGGCGAAACCACCGGTCTGATCACCTATATGAGGACCGATGGCGTGCAGATGGCGGTCGAGGCCATCGACGGCGCCCGCATCGCCATCGCCGAACAGTTCGGCGACCGCTATCGGCCCGACAAGCCGCGCCACTACTCCACCAAGGCGAAAAACGCCCAGGAGGCGCATGAGGCGATTCGTCCGACGGATTTCCGTCGTACTCCGGAATCGGTGAAATCCCATCTCGATACCGACCAGTTCCGTCTTTACGATCTGATCTGGAAACGGGCCATCGCCAGTCAGATGGCGTCGGCGGAGATCGAGCGGACCACGGTCGAAATTTCGGCCCACAATGGCCCCCACTATGCCGGGTTGCGCGCCACCGGCTCGGTCGTTCGTTTCGACGGTTTCATCGCCGCCTATACCGACCAGAAGGAAGATGGCGAGCAGGCCGACGATTCCGACGACGGCAAGCGACTGCCGCCGATCAACGCCAACGAGGATCTCGACCGCGAAAAGATCGACGCCACTCAGCACTTCACCGAACCGCCGCCACGCTATTCGGAAGCGTCGCTGATCAAGAAGATGGAAGAGCTCGGCATCGGCCGGCCCTCCACTTACGCCGCAACGCTCGCCACGTTGCGCGACCGAGAATATGTCACCATCGAAAAGCGCAAACTGATCCCCGAGGCCAAGGGCCGGCTGGTTACCGCCTTTCTCGAGAACTTCTTCGAGCGCTACGTCGAATACGATTTCACGGCGAGCCTGGAAGAAAAGCTCGACAGGATCTCCGCCGGCGAACTCCAGTGGAAGGACGTTCTGCGGGACTTCTGGACCGAGTTCATGCGCCATCTCGAGGGCACGAAGGAATTGCGCGTCAGCAACGTTCTCGATGCACTGAACGAGGAACTGGCGCCGCTCGTCTTCCCGCCGCGCGAGGACGGCGGCGACCCGCGCATCTGCCCGAAATGCGGCAACGGCAAGCTGTCGCTGAAACTCAGCCGCTACGGCGCCTTCGTCGGCTGCTCCAACTATCCCGACTGCGGCTATACGCGGCAGCTCTCGGCCGATGCCGCCTCGGACAACGGCGCCGGTTCGAACGAACCGCAGGATCTCGGCAAGGATCCGCTGACCGGCGAGGAAATTTCTTTGCGCACCGGCCGTTTCGGTCCCTATGTGCAGCGCGGCGAAGGCAAGGGCGCCAAACGCTCGAGTCTGCCGAAAACCTGGAAGCCGGAAGACATCGACCACGAAAAGGCCGTGGCGTTGCTGTCGCTGCCGCGCGACGTCGGCGCGCATCCCGAGAGCGGCAAGATGATCTCCGCCGGCCTTGGGCGCTATGGTCCGTTCCTGCTCCACGACGGCAATTACGCCAATCTGGAAACCATCGAGGACGTGTTTTCCGTCGGCCTCAATCGCGCCGTTACCCTGCTTGCCGAACGACAGGCGAACGGCCGCGGACGACGCGGCAAACCGGCGGCGCTGAAGGAACTGGGGGAACATCCGGACGGCGGCGCGATCACCGTGCGCGACGGTCGTTACGGCCCCTATGTCAACTGGGGCCGCGTCAACGCCACCTTGCCGAAAGACGCCGATCCGCAATCGATCACCGTCGAAAGGGCGCTGGAGTTGATTGCCGAAAAGGCGGCCAAAGGCGGCAAGACGCGCGCCAAATCGACCCGCAAGAAGACGGCGTCGAAGTCGAACGGCAAGGCAAAGTCCGCCAAGGCCGTGAAAGCCGAGGATTAAATTGTTCAGAAAGCGCGGGGCGGGATCCGGGAAGGCCGAATTGCCGGACCGCGAAACCCTGTTGCGATTCATCGCCGATCATCCGACGCGCAGCAGCAAACGCGACATAGCCAAGGCCTTCTCCGTGCGCGGTCAGGACCGGGTGGCCCTGAAGAACCTGCTGCGGGAACTCGAAGACGAAGGGCTGCTGGAGCGCAGGCGAAAACGCCTGGTTCGACCGGGATCCCTGCCGCCGGTCACAGTTCTCGACATCACCTCCAGGGATGCCGACGGGACCCTTGTCGGACGCCCGGCGGAATGGCCGGACGACGGAAGCGTGGCGCCGGCGGTGCAGATCCGGCAGCAAAGGTCAGACAAGGGGCGCAAACGCGGCCCGATCGCCGGTATCGGCGATCGCGTGCTCACCCGCATCTTTCCTTCGGAAACCCCGACCGGCCCGGCCTATTCCGGCCGCATCATGAAACTGCTCGACCGCGGCCACGCGGCGACAATCGGCGTGTTTCGGGCAACGCCCGGCGGCGGCGGGCGTATCGAACCCGTTGAACGCCGCGGCAAGGAACTCGTCATCGATCCCGATCATGTCGGCGACGCCGATGACGGCGACCTGGTCGAAGTCGACGTCAGCCGCAGCGGCCGGTACGGGATGCCGCGCGGCAAGGTCGTTTCCGTGCTCGGATCGGTTGCCAGCGAGAAAGCGATTTCGACGATCGCCATCCACGCCCACGGCATTCCGTACCGGTTCTCCGAAAAAGCCCTGGCGGAGGCCAAATCCGCCAAGCCGGTTTCTCTGGGCAAACGGGAAGACTGGCGCAGTCTGCCGCTGATCACCATCGACCCTGCCGACGCCAAGGATCACGACGACGCGGTGTTCGCCGAACCGGACGACAATCCGGACAATGCCGGCGGCGTTTTGGTTTATGTGGCGATCGCCGATGTCGCGCACTATGTGCGCCCGGGATCGGCTCTCGACAAGGACGCCCTGAAGCGCGGCAACTCGGTCTATTTTCCCGACCGGGTCGTCCCCATGCTGCCCGAACGCATCTCCAACGATCTGTGCTCTCTCAAGGAGGACTTGGAGCGCCCTGCCCTGGCCGTTCGCATGCGGTTTTCGGCCGAGGGCCGCAAGATCGGCCACACCTTTCACCGGGTGATGATGAAGAGCGCGGCACGCCTTTCCTACCGGCAGGCGCAGTCTGCCTTCGACGGCAACCCAGACGAACGCGCCGAACCGCTCCTCGACGGTGTCCTGACGCCGCTGTGGCAGGCCTATGGCATCCTGTCGCGGGGGCGCGACCGCCGACAGCCGCTTGATCTCGACATGCCCGAGCGCAAGCTGACGCTGAACGCCGATGGCACCGTGGACAAGGTGATCGTTCCGGACCGGCTGGAAGCGCATCGGCTGATCGAGGAGTTCATGATCCAGGCCAATGTGGCCGCGGCCGAGACGCTGGAAAGCAAAAAACACCCCTTGATCTACCGGATCCACGATGCGCCGTCGCTCGCCAAGCAGGAAGCGTTGCGCGATTTCCTCAAGACCCTCGACATTCCGTTGGCCAGAGGCGGGCAATTGCGAGCCAACAGCTTCAACGGCGTGCTGTCGAAAGCCAAAGGCAAGGCGCACGAGACCATGGTCAGCGAGATGGTCCTGCGCTCCCAGAGTCAGGCGGCCTACAGCGCCGAGAACATCGGGCATTTCGGCCTCAATCTGATGCGATACGCCCATTTCACCTCCCCGATCAGGCGCTACGCCGATCTTCTGGTGCACCGGGCGCTGATCGGCGCGCAGGGACTCGGCGAAGGCGGCATGACACCGCAGGAAGAGGAAACGCTGGAAGAGGTCGCGGCCGAGATATCGACATTCGAACGACGCGCCATGGCGGCCGAGCGAGAAACCGTCGACCGGCTGATCGCCCATCATCTGGCGGACCGCGTCGGCGACGAATTCGAAGGACAGGTTTCCGGCGTGACCAAAGCCGGTCTGTTCGTCACCCTGCAACAATTTGGCGCAGATGGCTTTGTACCGGTTTCCACGCTCGGGCTCGACTATTATATCTACGACGACGCGCACCGGACGCTGGTCGGCGAAAAGACCGGAAAGGGCTACCGACTTGGCGATTCCGTGACCGTCCGGCTGGCGGAAGCCCTTCCGCTCGCCGGTGCACTCCGATTTGAGATGCTGAGCGAGGGCCGCAAGCTGCCGGCCGCCACCCGTTCCTTCCACAAATCGGGACGTGGCTCACCGAAACGGCGCCTCAGAAAGCGCAGGGGATTTTGACCATGACCGGATCCGAAGCAACCCATTCACATGCCGCATCGCGGCGCCCGCAACGCAATGTCTGGAACGCCATCAAGCGCGGTTGGTCCGGGCGCTGCCCCCATTGCGGCGACGGCCGCCTGTTCCGGTCGTTCCTCAAGCCGGTCGAGACCTGTTCCAGCTGCAACGAGGAAATGCACCACCAGAGAGCCGACGACCTGCCGCCCTATCTGGTGATTTTCGTGGTCGGCCATATTGTGGTCGGCGCCTACCTGCTTGCCGAAAGTGTGATGGTGCTCAACAGCTGGCAGCACCTAGCCATCTGGGCCCCGATCACTCTGCTGATGACGCTGATCATGATGCAGCCGACCAAGGGGGCCGTCATCGGCCTGCAATGGGCCAACTACATGCATGGTTTCGGCGGCCAGGAGGGCGAAGCGGAGTTGGTCGTCAACGACTGACCCCTTTCGCGCGGCATCCCGATCCGGTACGGAGGGACCGGTCGTGTGGGGGAAATGTAGTCAGGCATGAGCAATAGGAACTCGAATCACCCGGAGGCGCAGGACAGCGAACTGGACCCTCGCCGGGCACTCCATCCGCTGCTGCGGCCGCGCGATGCGTCGACCCTCATCCTGATTGACCGATCGGGGCCGGAGCCGGCCCTGCTGATGGGCAAGCGCCATCAGGCCCATACCTTCATGCCCGACACCTATGTTTTTCCCGGCGGTCGTCGCGACCGCGGCGACGGCCGTGTGCCGGTGGCCGACGAGCTGCATCCGGCGGTGGTCGACAGGCTGCTTCGCAAAATGGCCAACCCGGCAACCGAGTTCCGCGCCCGGGCGCTGGCCATCGCGGCGGTGCGCGAAACGCACGAAGAGGTCGGCATCTTCATCGCCTCCAACGGCCCGACGAGCCCTCGGTCTGACTGGCGGGCTTTCGGAGAGCGTGGACTGGCGCCGAAGTTGTCGTCACTGCGCTTCGTGGCCAGGGCGACGACCCCGCCGCGCCAAAGTCGCCGCTTCGACACCCGTTTTTTCGCCTGCTTCCGCGACGAAATCGGCGACACTCAGGCGGAAGAGAGCAACGAGCTCCTGGACCTCAAATGGGTGAAGCTGTCGGAGGTCGGCGCCGTGCCGATGCCACGCATCACCCAGGCGGTCATCTCCGATCTCTACAACGAGCTGCAAAACGACCCTTCCCTTCCTTTCGGCCGCCCGGTACCGTTCTATCACGCACGCTACGGACGTTTCACGCGCGAAATCTTGTAGAGCGGCAGGTCAGGATGGACACGCAAGCGCAGGCAGCGTCGACGGATTCACGGCCGGATGAGACCATCCACTGGCTGTCCATTGCCGCAGCCATCGCCGCCATCAGCGCGGTCGGCATTGCTCTGGACCTTGGTCTACCCCTGCTCAGCGTCGTACTTGAGAAAAACGGCGTTTCCGCCACCATGATCGGACTGAACTCCGCCATGGCGGGCCTGGCTTCCGTCGCAATTGCCCCTTTCTGCACGCCTTTTGCGCAACGCTACGGCGTCGCCGACACAATGCTGATCGCCATCGTCATTGCATCCGTGTCGGCCGTCGGCTTCTATTTCGCGCCGGATTTCTGGATCTGGTTTCCATTGCGGGTGACCTTCCACGGCGCCATCACCGTGCTGTTCATCCTCTCCGAGTTCTGGATCAACGCGACGGCACCTCCGTCACGACGCGGACTGGTTCTGGGGATCTACGCCACCGTCCTGTCGCTCGGTTTTGCGGCGGGCCCCCTGCTGTTTTCGGTGCTCGGCAGCGACGGCATTCTGCCGTTTGCCGTCGGTGCGGCGATCATCCTGGTGGCGGCGATACCGACGATCATGGCCCGCCGGGAAAGTCCGGTTATCGTCAACCGGCCGAGCGGCCCCTTCATGAAGTTCGTGGTCCTGGTGCCCACCGCGACGGCGGCCGTGTTCGTGTTTGGAGCGGTCGAAGCGGGCGGATTCGCGTTGTTTCCGGTCTTTGCCGGTCGAATCGGCTTCAGCGAAACCGACGGAGCCCTGTTGCTGACCATGATCGGCCTCGGCAATGTCCTGTTCCAGATCCCTCTGGGCATGCTGTCCGACCGGGTTCGGGACAGGCGCACCCTGCTGTTCTATTGTGCCGTCATCGGACTACTGGGCTGCCTGCTGCTGCCGATGATCGCCTCCAACTGGTGGCTGCTGGCCAGTGTTCTTTTCGTCTGGGGCGCCGTGGTCGCCGGCCTATATACGGTTGGACTGGCACATCTTGGATCGCGACTGGTCGACAGCGATCTGGCATCCGCCAATGCAGCCTTCGTCTTCTGCTACGCCATCGGCATGCTGGTGGGGCCGCAATTGATCGGTGCCGCCATGGACGCGGTCGGGCCTTCCGGCTTCGCCTACAGCCTTCTCTTTTTCTTCGTCCTCTATGTCGGACTGGCAATGGGCCGCATTCTCTTCCGGCCGGCTTGATCGCAAACCGTTTGCGTCAGATTGCGCTTGACTTTTGCGGCGCGAATTGTAGGTTCCGCGCAGAATTCGCCGCGGACGCACACCGCCGTCCGCGGCTTCTCACATTTTCAGGCAGATGAGACCATGGCCAAGGCAACGACGATCAAAATCCGGCTGCAGTCGACAGCGGACACCGGCTACTTCTACGTCACCAAAAAGAACAGCCGCACGATGACCGAAAAAATGGTCAAGACCAAATACGATCCGGTCGTCAAGAAGCACGTCGAATTCAAGGAAGCCAAGATCAAGTAGCTTCGGCTCCTCGAGCGCATAAGAAAAGCCGCTTCACGAGGAAGCGGCTTTTTTAGTTGGGGGCTGGCCAGCGCAGGCTGCGGTACGAGGAGGCCACATTACCTTGCGCCGACCAGCCAACCCCACGACCCAGGAGATGCGGCGGACCTGAGCACCATGGGGTAGTCGAATCAACTTGGGGCAGACAAAACATACGGCGTTCTGCGCTTGCCTCTATCCACAACATTTGCTCATTGGCGGAAAAAAATCAACGTTTTCTTAACCGTTTTGCCGCGCCGCGTAACAAAATGGTAAACGCGCCCCCTGGGGTGCGCACAATACACGTTAAGAATCAATCAATTGCGTAAACACAATCTAGGCGCTTACGAGCTGACGATGTCAACCCACATTGTTGACGGTTGGCCGATCAGCGACCGTCAGGCAGCCATTTTGGCGACGACTCGGTTGCGTCCGGTTTTTTTCGCTTCGTAAAGGGCAAGGTCCGCCCGCTTCAGCAGAAGGTCTGGAGTCTCGCCGGTTCCCGACAGCGCGGAAAGGCCGACCGAGGCCGTGATGTCGAGGCGCTGCGACTGACCGCCACCGGTTTCGAACGGCACCGACGCGATGCACTCGCGCAAGCGTTCGGCTATGACTTCGGCTGTTCCGACATCCGTATCCGGCAGTACCACGACGAACTCTTCGCCGCCGTGCCGACACGCCAGGTCGATGCCGCGAATGGTCAGGCGGATGCGCTTGGCGAACTCCCGAATCACCTCGTCTCCGACGTCATGACCATAGGAATCGTTCACCGCCTTGAAGCGATCGATGTCGATGACCAGCACCGACAGCGGCCGCTGGCGGGCAACGGACCGCTCGATCAGCACCTGCATGTGGGTGTCGAGATAGCGCCTGTTGTAGAGGCCGGTCAGCGGGTCGGTCACCGCCAGTTCGATCGTGTGCTGCACGCTTGAGCGCAAACGATCATTGTAACGCTTGCGCCGGAACTGCGTGTTGCAGCGGGCAATCAGCTCATTGGGTTCGACGGGCCGGATGATGTAGTCGTTGACGCCGAGCTCGAGCGCCCGGTTGACGATGGTCTCCTCGCCCTGCTCGCAGACCAGCAGCAGAGGAATAAAGCGGGTTCGTTCCAGCGAGCGCAGCTGCGAACACAATCGAAGCGGATCGTAGTCCCTGAAATTCGTGCTGATGACGACCAGCTCGTAGGGCCGTTCGGCGGCTTCGAACAGGGCCGTCTGCGGATCGGAGACGGCAGTTACATCAGCTGTTTTGCGCAAGATGTGCGAGATGCGTTCCTGCGAGTTGGAGCGCGCATCGACCAGCAGGGTCAGTCCCTTGCCGTTGTCCTCATTGCCGCCGGAGTTCAACAGGTTTTCCAGGCCGATATCCCTGGCTGTCTGGGCACGAACGCGCAGTTCGTCGGTCAGCGTTTTCAGCCGGACCAGGCTTTTCACGCGCGCCATCAGCTGCAGGTCGTTCACCGGTTTGGTCAGAAAATCGTCGGCCCCGGCCCGCAACCCCCTTACCCGGTCGGAAGGCTGGTCGAGCGCCGTCACCATCACCACCGGGATGTGCATGGTCATCTGGTTGGCCTTGAGCCGCTCGCACACCTCGAATCCGTCCATGCCCGGCATCATGATATCGAGCAATACCAGATCGACGTGCCCGCCGTCGCAAATGCGCAGCGCCTCTTCTCCGTTGGAAGCGGTGAGCACATCGAAATACTCGGCCAGAAGCCGCGCTTCCAGCAATTTCACATTGGCCGGAATATCGTCGACGACCAGAATGCGGGCTGTCATTTGAAAATGTCCCTCAGGTTAAACATCACCCAGATAAGTCTTTATAGTTTCAACAAATTTCGGCACGGAGATCGGCTTCGACATATAGGCTTCGCATCCGCCCTGGCGGATACGCTCTTCGTCCCCCTTCATCGCAAAGGCCGTAACCGCGATGATCGGAATCGTATGCAATTCGTCATCCTCTTTCAGCCATTTGGTGACCTCCAGGCCGGAGACTTCCGGCAGCTGGATGTCCATCAGGATCAGGTCGGGCCGGTGCTCGCGGGCCAGATCCAGCGCTTCCAGACCGTTGCGGGTCTGGATGGTGTCGTAGCCGGCAGCTTCGATCAGGTCGCGAAACAGCTTCATATTGAGCTCGTTGTCCTCAACAATCATCACTCGCTTCGGCATTTCCCGTGCTCCGCATGCGTCCCGGCTCTTGCCCCTGTTAACGCAGCCGCTATGCTTCCCGCGACTGAAAAAGGACCGCCCACCTGTCAGATAAACTAGCGCAATTTGGTTGAAGAAAAGCAAACTCGTGACTTCAAATCGGATCAAATCGGACAACCAGCTCGAAACCGATAGCCTGTGTGCCGATATCCTCGGCTGGATCGCGGCCGACGACACACAGATGAGCCGATTTCTGGCTTTGTCCGGGCTCAGCGCGGACACATTGAGGCAGGCGGCGGCGGAACCGGGGTTTTATGCCGGCGTGCTCGGCTTTCTGATGAGCCATGAACCCACTCTCATCGCTTACTGCGACAATCGCGAAATCCCGCCCGAACGGATTGCCGAGATCTGGCAGATGCTGGAGGCGCAAACACCGTACGAGGGTTCTCCATGAAGGCGTCCGAGGGCGCCCGCGGCCTGGCGGATGTCCGTTTGACCGACCGGCCTCTGATCGTCTGCGACGTCGATGAGGTGGTGCTGGAATTTGTCGACCCGCTCAATGCCTTTCTCGGGGCCAATGGCCACGAATTGCTGCCCCGGTCTTTCCGGTTGACCGGCAACATCGTGTCCACCCGCGACGGCTCCGAAGCTTCGGCTGAACGGGTGCGCGATCTGCTTGAATCCTTCTTCGCCAACCAGCTCGATTGGCAAGTTCCGGCCAAGGGTGTCTCCGGCGCGTTGAACAGCCTGTCGGAAGTCGCCGACATTCTGTTTCTGACGGCGATGCCGCCGCGCCATTACGACGTGCGCCGGACCCTGCTCGACCGCCATGACATGCGCTTCCCGCTGGTTGCCACCGAAGCCGCCAAGGGCCCGCTGATTCGGGAGCTGCATGACGGACGGCCACATCCGCTGATCTTCGTCGACGATATGGTCTACAACCTGTTGTCCGTCAGGGAACATGCCCCGGACGCCCAGGTGCTGCATTACATGGCTAACGAAACGTTCAGAGCCATGGCGCCGCATCCGGGAGACGACGTGATCCAGGCGCGGACCTGGCCGGATATCGAACGCCTTGTGAAAGACCATATCGGCGCTTGATCGGACGAACGTTCGGTCGTAGATTTTTTCTGTTCAACATTTGTTCCATGCCGGCAGGACGATGACCGATCACGACCCGGAACTGGGTTTCTGCCGCGACTGCCTGGCTTATCAGCGGCAGGCGACCGACCGACGGTGCCAGGCCTGCGGCAGCCCGCGCGTCGCGAGACATGAAGAGCTTTACCGGCTGACGGTCGCCCATATCGATTGCGACGCCTTCTACGCAACCATCGAGAAGCGCGACAACCCGGACCTTGTCGACAAGCCGGTCATCGTCGGCGGCGGCAAACGCGGTGTGGTCTCGACCGCCTGCTATCTCGCGCGCATCAACGGCGTCCGGTCTGCCATGCCCATGTTCAAGGCGCTGAAAGCCTGTCCGGAAGCGATTGTCGTTCGTCCCGACATGGAAAAATACAGCAGCGTCGGCAAGCAGGTGCGGCGGATGATGGAAGAGCTCACTCCGCTCGTGCAGCCCATTTCGATCGACGAGGCCTTCCTGGAATTGTCCGGCACCGAGGCATTGCACCGCAATCCGCCGGCGCGCACGCTGGCCAAATTCGCCAAACGCGTCGAGGACGAAATCGGCATCACCGTTTCCGTGGGGCTTTCCTACTGCAAGTTCCTGGCGAAAGTCGCGTCCGATCTGGAAAAACCGCGCGGCTTCTCCATCATCGGCGAAGCGGAAGCCCTGGATTTTCTCAAAGGGCAGCCGGTGACGAAAATCTGGGGCGTCGGAAAGGCCCTTGCCACGTCGCTGGAAAAGGACGGCATCACCATGATCGGGCAGCTCCAGCAGATGGAGGAAAATGTGCTGATGCGGCGTTACGGCGCCATTGGCCAGCGCCTGTTCCGGCTGTCACGCGGCCAGGATGCGCGCCGCGTCCACACCAGCGACAGCGCCAAGAGCGTTTCCTCCGAGACGACGTTCAACGAAGACCATGGCGATCTCGAAACCCTGGTCCCGATCCTGCGTGCCCAGTCGGAGACCGTTTCGCGCCGCCTGAAGAAGGCCGGCATTGCCGGACGCACCGTTGTGCTCAAGCTGAAAAGCGCGGATTTCAAAATCAGGACCCGCAACCGGCGGCTCGACGACCCGACCTGTCTTGCCGACCGGATCTTCCGAACCGGCCTGTCACTGCTCGAGCGCGAAATCGACGGCACCCAGTACAGGCTGCTGGGCATCGGCGTTTCGGATCTGGCCAAGGCCGAGGTGGCCGACCCGCCGGATCTGGTCGATATCGGCGCCACCAAGCGCGCCATTGCCGAAAAGGCGGTGGACCAGGTCCGCGAACGATATGGACGCAAGGCGGTCGAGACCGGCTACACCTTCGGCAAGGGATCCTCGGCCGCACCCCAGCGCGACACCGGTGGTTCGGAGCCCGAGACGCCATGACACAAACGGATCTCGAAGGCATCCGAGCCTTCTTCGCCAGCCTGATGGCGGCAGCGAGCGAGTCGACGGACCCCCGTCTCGAGAGGATCTTCGAACTGGTCCCGCGGGAGGCTTTCACTGGCCCCGGCCCTTGGCAGATCAGGGCCGGCCGTCGCTACGTCGAAACCCCGGACAACGATCCGCGGCACCTCTATCAGAATGTCCTGGTGGCGCTTGACGCTCACAAGGGGATCAACAATGGCGAGCCGTTCCTGCACGCCCGGTGGATCGGCCTCGTTGCTCCCAGGCAGGGCGAGCATGTCAGCCACATCGGAGCCGGCACCGGATATTACTCCGCGATCCTGTCGATGCTGGTCCTGCCGGAAGGCGGCGTCGATGCCTATGAGATCGAGCCGGCGCTGGCTTCGGCGGCCAGGCGAAATCTGATACCGTTCGAGAACGCCAGGCTGATTGCCGGCGACGCCGTGACCGCATCGCTCGCCACCTCCGATGTGATCTACGTCAATGCCGGTGTGGCCGTGCCGCCGCGACAATGGCTGGAGGCGCTGCGGCCGGGCGGGCGCATGCTGTTTCCCTGGTGCCCGCGCGAGGGCGGCGGCGCTGCGCTGCTGGTCACCCGAACGGAAAATGGCCTGAAAGCCAGGCCGACCATGCCGGTCTGGTTCATCCCCTGCGTCGGTGCATCCGAGCAGTCGGCCCGGGACGGCGCGCCATCGGTCGAGATGATGTGGAAGACCCGCTCGATCCATGCGCTGTCGGATGCGGAACCGGACGAATCCGCCATCGCCATCTATGACGATGTCTGGTTTTCGTCGCGCGAGATTTGAAAAATCACGCCGCCGTTTCCCCTTTGGCGGCTTCGGGCGGCTTGCGGCCGCTTCGCTCGCGCATCGTCTGGACGGCAGTGTAGAGCACCGGAATCATCAACAGCCCGATTGTGCTGTCGATCACCATGCCGGCAAACACCGGCAGGCCGATCGATATGCGGCTTGCCGATCCCGCGCCCGAGGCGAGAACAAGCGGAATAACGCCGATGATGAAACACAAGCCCGTCATCGTGACCGGGCGGAACCGTGTATGCGCCGCACTGATCGCCGCTTCCGTGATCGAAAGCCCCTCGTCGCGGCGGTTCTTCGAGAACTCCACCACCATGATGGCTTTCTTGGCGGCAAGCCCGATCAAGAGCACGATGCCGATCTGCGCATAAATGTTGTTGTTGAGAAGGTCGATCAGATAGAGCGGCAGCACGGCACCGAAGACGGCAAAGACCGTCGAGCACATCACGGAGATCGGCAGGGTCCAGCTTTCGTACTGCGCGACTAGACAGAGATAGGCGAAGGTGAGCGCCAGCAGGAAGATGTAGATGACGAACGAGCCGGCCTCGATCTCCTGAAGCGACACACCGGTCCATTCGATGGAATAGCCCTTCGGCAGGGTCTCGGCCGCAACCTGTTCGAAGGCGGCGATCCCCTCGCCCGTGCTGTGCCCGGTCTGGGTCAATCCCTGTACCGACGCAGAGCGCACCAGATTGTATCGCGTGACCGCTTCCGGACCGAGGATCGGTTCGGTTCCGACCAATGTACTCAGCGGAATCATTTCGCCCGCCGCACCCTTCACATAGATATTGCCGATGTCGTCGAGCGACTGCCGGTAGGCCGCCTCCGCCGCCAGGATGACCCAGTAGATCTTGCCGTCGAGCAGAAAGTTGTTGACGAACATGGAACCGAGATTGGCCTGCAGCGCGGTGAAGATGTCGCTGACATTGACGCCCAGCGCCTCGGCCTTTGTCCGGTCGAGATTGACTGTGTATTGCGGCGCGCCGGTGGACAATGAACTGAACACCTGGAGAAAGACCGGATCGGCGTTGGCCTTGGACAGAACCGCGTTCGTGACCGCACCCAGTTCTTCGACGCTGGCGCCGATATTGTCCTGGATCTGTGCCGTCACGCCGCCGGAGATCCCCAACCCGTCGATGGGCGGCAACGGAAAGACGAATGAGGTCGCTTCCGGAACCGTCGCCATCTTGCGATCGAGTTCGGCCAGGATGTTGTACCAGAGCGTGTTTTTCGTGGTTCGCTCGTCCCACGGCGCCAGGATCGGGATCAGCGTCGCGTAGTTCGAGCCGTCGCCCGAGATGATGCTGAAGCCGGCGACGGAAATAACGTCGATCACCCCGTCGACCTCCTTTGCCAGTTCGGTCATTCGCCGGGCGACGGCATCGGTGCGCTGCAGCGATGCGCCGTCGGGCAACTGCGCGTTGATGAACAGCACGCCCTTGTCTTCCAGCGGAATGAATCCGGTGGGCGTTTCGCGCAGCATGTAGACCGTGCCGGCGAGGAAGGCGACGAAGATCAGCAGCGAAAAGCCGTAGTGCCGCACCATCCGCCGGACCAGCCAGACATAGCCGTCGCGCACCTTGTCCACCGCCAGGGGAATAAAGCGTAGCGGCCCCTTGGGCTTTCCGCTGGTCTGCCGCAGCAGGATCGAGCAGAGCGCCGGAGCGAGCGTCAGCGCATTGATGGCAGACAACGCGAAAGCCACGGAAATCGTCAGCGCGAATTGCAGATAGATTCGCCCCGTAATGCCCGGAAAGAAGCAAACCGGAACGAACACCGCCGCAAGCACGAAAGTTGTCGCGACGATCGGACGGGTTACCTGGCCCATCGCCTTCAGCGTCGCCTCGCGCGGCGGCAGGTCGTCCTCCTCCATGATCCGCTCGGTGTTCTCGATGATGACGATGGAATCGTCGACCACCAGCGTGATCGCCAGGATGATGCCGAACAGGGTGATCAGATTGGCGCTGAAGCCGATCAGGAACAGGATCCCCATGGTTCCGAGCAGCGACACCGGAATCGCGATCGCCGGCACCAGCACGGCCCGCCAGCTCAGCAGGAAAAGGAAAACCACCGACACCACCAGCAGCGCGGTGATCGCGAGCGTCGTGACGATCTCTTCGATCGATGCCCGAACCGCCTTGGTCACGTCGTAGAGCAGCTGATACTCGACACCGTCGGGAAAGGACTCCTTCAGCACGTCCAACTCGGCATAAACCGCGGTGGCGACATCAAGGGCGTTGGCGCCCGGCGCCTGGTAAATCGCGATTGCCGTCGACGGCTTGTTGTTGAGCGCCGCGTAGGCCGAATAGGACTGCGAGCCGAGTTCGACCCGGGCAATGTCCCTGACACGCACGAGCTGACCGGAGGCGTCGCCGAAAACGATGATGTTCTCGAACTCGGAAACCGTGTCGAGCAGCCCCTTGGCCTGCAGGGTAAACTGGAAATCGGTCTCGCCGTCGAACGGCGGCCCGCCCACCTGCCCCGCCGTCGCCTGGACGTTCTGCGCCCTGATCGCGTTGGACACGTCCGCCGTGGTCAGGTTCAGCGCTGTCATCTGGTCGGGACGCATCCACACCCGCATGCTGTAGTCCAGCGGTCCGAACTGGGAGACGCTGCCGACGCCCGATATGCGGGCCAGCGTGTCCTGCATGTGGATCGAGGCATAGTTGCTCAGATAGAGAGCATCGCGCGATTCATCAGGCGAGATCAGGTTGACCACCAGCAGCATGTTGGCGGACTGCTTTGTCGTGGCGACACCCTGCTGGGTCACGGACGAAGGCAACAACGGCTCGGCCAGCGACACCCGGTTCTGCACGTTGACGGCGGCAATGTCCGGATCCGTTCCGACCTTGAAGGTGATGGTCAGTTGGTAGGATCCGCTGTTGGCGCTGGTCGACGACATGAACAGCATGTCGTCGACGCCGTTGACCTTTTCCTCGATCGGAATGGCCACCGCTTTCTCGATCAGCTCCGAATTGGCCCCGGGATAATTGGCAGTCACCACGATCTGCGGCGGCGTGACGTTCGGATATTCGGCAATGGGGATCAGATAGATTGCGATCGCACCGACCAGCGCCCAGATGATCGAAATGACCATCGCGAATTTCGGGCGATCGATGAAGAAGGCCGAAATCATGCGTCAGCCCGCCTGCTGCTTGCGCTCGGTGGCATTGACGGTGACGCCCGGACTGACCCGTTGCAGGCCCTGAACCACGACTTTCTCGCCCTCCTTGAGACCCGATGCGACTTCCCAGACGCCGGAAGCCTGCCGGCCGAGCTTGACGTCGCGGCGCTCGATCTTGTCGGACGCATCCACGACGTAGACGAAGTGGCCCTTGCTATCGAGCTGGATGGCCGCCTGCGGAACCACGAGCACTTTTTTCGGTTCGGCGTCCACCAGAATGACATTGACGAACTGGTTGGGGATCAGGATGCTTTTCGGATTGGCGAAAGTGGCGCGCAGTTCGATGGTGTCGCTGCCCTCCTGCACCGACGTATCGACATAGGTGATTTTGCCTTCGGAAGCATATTGGGTGCCGTCGGAAAGTGTCAGTTGAACCTTCAGCGACGCGTCGTTCTGCCCGACCAGCCCCCGCTCGCGATCCTCGATCAGGTCCTTTTCGCCGACATAGAAGCTGACATAAATCGGATCGACGCTGGTGACGGTGGCCAGCGTTCCGCTGTTGCTGTCGACCAGGTTGCCGACATCCACATTGGTCTTGCTTATGCGGCCGTCGATCGGGCTGTAGATGTTGGTGTATCCGAGATTGATATTGGCCGTGTCGAGGCTGGCCTTGGCCTGGTCGACGCTTGCCTGGTCGGACCCGACCTGCGCCGTGGCGCTGTCGACGGTGGCCTGCGGCACGTCGCCCTGCTTCAGCAGCACCTTCTGCCGCTCGAGATTGAGCTGGGAATTCTTCAACGTCGCCTGGGCGCCTTCGAGGGTGGCTTTGGACTGGGCGACATCGGCCTCATAGAGGCTCTTCTCGATGACGTAGAGGAGATCGCCCTTCTTGACGAAACCGCCTTCTTCGAATTCGCGCTTTTCCAGATAGCCTTCGACCCGCGCCTGCAGATTGACGGTGCTGATCGCCTGAACCCGGCCGACATAGCGTCCGCGGCTGCCGGCATCCTGACTGGTCACCTGAGCGACCGTCACATTGGGCTTGTTGCTCGAGCTGTCCTGAGCCCAGGCGGTCCCAAACCCCAGCATCGCTGTCACGATGATCGTCGAATAGACAGCTGTTTTCATTTTGTCTTCCCTGTCCCTCGGCTGTCGTCGCAATGCAATCTGCCGCAGATCGAAACAAATTGGAACGGACTGAAAGCACCTATTCCGGGATTTTCAGTATTTGCCTCAGTCCGTTGCTGCCATCCGGCAAGCTGCTTTTGGCGCAGCAGCTTCTCACCAACCGGCATTTCTATGGAATGAGGACCGTGCTGCCCGTCGTACCCCGCCCCTCCAACGCGGTGTGCGCGGCGGCTGCGTTTTCCAGATCGAAGCGCTGATTGACGTGGATCACGATAGAGCCGTCGGCAATATGACCGAACAGTTCGCTTGCGGCGTTGTCCAACCAACCGGGCAGTGCCGTGAAATGGAAGAGGATCGGCCGCGTGGCGAAAAAAGAACCGGCAGCCAGATCGGCGAGCTTGAATTCCGTGGGCACGCCGGACGACTGCCCGAAACTGACGAGGGTTCCGTGATTTTTCAGGCAGTGCAGCGACCCGGGATAGGTGTCCTTGCCGACGGAATCATAGACGACATGAGCGCCATCCGGATGGATCTGGCGAAACCGCTCGACGAAATCCTCGCTGCGATAGTCGATCACCTCGGCATAACCGTTCTCCCCGGCGATCGCGCATTTTTCCGGCCCACCTGCGGTTCCGACCGGTTTTATCCCCTTGGCCGCCATCCACTGACCGGCAATGGTGCCGACACCGCCGGCGGCCGCGTGAAAGAGCACGCTCTGCCCTTCGGCCACGGCAAAACTGTCATGCAGGAGGTAGCGGGCCGTCAGTCCTTTCAGGAACGCCGCGGCTGCGATGTCATCCGGGACCCCATCGGGGATCTTGACCAGGTGCGACGCCGCAATGGTCCGGTGGGTGGCGTAACCGCCATGGGCAACCGTGTAAGCCACGCGGTCGCCAGGCGAGAACCGATCGACGCCGGGGCCGACCGCCTCGACAACGCCGGCTGCCTCGGACCCGAGAATGAGGTCCCGTTCGGCAGGCCACGGATAGAGACCGGTGCGGAAATAGGTATCGATGAAGTTCACGCCGATCGCGGTATGGCGCAGCAGCACTTCGCCCTCGCCCGGCTGCGGAATATCGATTTCCTGTTTCTGCAACACCTCGACACCGCCGGGTTTGCTGGCAACGATCCTGTAGGCCATCAGCTCTTTTCCTTGTCAAAGGGCTCGTCGACCGGAATCTGCAATCCGTTCAACAGCGCGTTGGTCCGGGCGGCCGTGGAAACCACCCGGAGGAGATCGGCATATTCATCGTCGGTCATGCCCTTGGCGCGGGCTGCAGCCGTATGGGAATGCACGCAGTAGCGGCAGGAATTCGCAATCGAAACCGCCACATAGATCATTTCCTTGGTCTTCGGATCGAGCGCCGACGGGGCAGCCATCACCGCCTTGACGTCACGCCAGACCTGTTCGAGCAGGTCCGCGTCGAAGGCCAGGTAGAACCACAGCTGATTGATGAAATCACTACCGCGGGTCTCACGGATGTCGTCGAAGACCGCTTTGACGCGAGGATCGGCTTCCGGGTCGTCCGGTCGTTCTACGGTGGACATGCGGTGGCAACCTCCGGCATTCGAACACACATAACGCGCACCGTGCCTCAGACAAGTTCGACGTCGACCACGCCCTTGGCGGTTTTCAGCGCCGACGCGACCTGCGGTGATATTCGGTAGCGATTCGGCAGCTCGACCTCGATTTCCCGCCGGCCGTCCTCTTTGATCACCACGAACGACACCAGTCCGTCTCCCTTGGCGTTGAGATGATGAACCACATGGCTGAGCGGGCTGCTGTCGCGTACGAAGATGCGCAACGCCTTCTGGGTCTGGACCGCCCGCTCCTCCAGCGACTGTACCGTCTGGATGCGCAGGCTGATCCCCTCGGGTCGCTCCTCGGCATCGACGGTGACGACCAGGGCGTTGCCGGGTTCGAGCAGGTCGCGATACTGCGCCAATCCCTCGGAGAACAGCACGGCTTCGTACTGGCCCGACGAATCGGAAAACATGATGATGCCCATCTTGTTGCCGGTGCGGGTCTTGCGTTCCTGCTTCGACGTGACCGTGCCGGCCAGACGCCCGGCAGTGGCGCCCTGGCGCACCGCTCCGGAGAAATCCGCAAAGGTCTGGACCCGCATCTTCTGCAGCAGTTCCTCATACATGTCGAGCGGATGGGCCGACAGATAGAACCCCAGCGCCACATACTCGCGATGGAGTTTTTCGGAAGGAACCCAAGGCGTTGCGCTGGACAGTTGAATCACCTCCGGACCGGTTGCGGCCCCCGCGCCGAACATGTCGCCCTGTCCGCTGACCCGGTTCTCGTGCGCCATCTGCGAGAAACCGACAAGCCGGTCGATCCCGCAGACCAGATCGGCGCGGTCTCGGCCGAAGCAGTCCAGGGCGCCGGCGCAAATGAGGTTTTCGAGTACCCGCCGGTTGACCAGCTTGGGATCGATGCGCAGGAAAAAGTCCTCGAGACTGGCAAACGGCGTGTCGCCACGCACGTCGACAATATGGTCGACCGCCGCCTCGCCGACGCCCTTGATCGCGGCCAGCGAATAGTAGATGCGGTTTTCACCCGGCTTGAAGATCCGGTGCGACGTCTGAACCGAAGGGGCCACGATCTCGATGTCGAGACGCTTTGCGTCCTGCCGGAAATCGTTCAGCTTGTCGGTATTGGACATGTCGAGGGTCATCGACGCGGCCAGGAACTCCACCGGATAGTGCGCTTTCAGGTAGGCGGTCTGGTAGGAGACGATGCCGTAGGCAGCGGCGTGCGACTTGTTGAAGCCGTAATTGGCGAATTTGGCCAGCAGGTCGAAGATCAGATCGGCCTGCGGCTTGGTGACGCCATTGTCGACGGCGCCGCCGACGAAGCGGCTGCGCTGCTTGTCCATCTCCTCCTTGATCTTCTTGCCCATCGCCCGGCGCAGCATGTCCGCCTCGCCCAGCGAATAGCCGGACAGCACCTGGGCGATCTGCATGACCTGCTCCTGGTAGACGATGACGCCCTGCGTTTCCTCGAGCAGATGGTCGATCTTCGGGTGGATGGAGGCGATCTCCTCTTCGCCATGCTTGCGTGCGTTGTAGACCGGGATGTTCTCCATCGGACCGGGCCGGTAGAGGGCCACCAGGGCGATGATGTCCTCGATCCGGTCCGGTCGCATGCCGATCAGCGCCTTGCGCATGCCGGCACTTTCCACCTGGAACACACCGACGGTTTCGCCGCGCGCCAGCATCTCGTATGTCGGCGCGTCGTCGAGCGGCAGCGCCTCTAGATCGAGTTGCACATCGCGTTCGGCGAGGAAATTCACCGCCGTCTTGAGCACGGTGAGGGTCTTCAGCCCGAGGAAGTCGAACTTGACCAGCCCGGCCTTCTCCACCCACTTCATGTTGAACTGGGTGACCGGCATGTCGGAGCGCGGGTCGCGATACATCGGCACCAGCTGCGACAGCGGTCTGTCGCCGATGACGATACCGGCGGCGTGGGTCGACGCATGCCGGTACAATCCCTCGATCTTCTGGGCGATGTCCAGCAAGCGGCCGACAACCGGTTCCTTCTCCGCCTCTTCGCGCAGCTTCGGCTCTTCCTCGATCGCCTTGTGCAGCGGGGTCGGATTGGCCGGGTTGTTGGGCACCAGCTTGCAGATCCGGTCGACCTGGCCGTAGGGCATTTCCAGCACCCGACCGACGTCGCGCAGCGCGGCGCGCGCCTGCAGCGAACCGAAGGTGATGATCTGGGCCACCTGCTCGCGCCCGTATTTTTCCTGCACGTAGCGGATCACCTCGTCGCGCCGATCCTGGCAGAAGTCGATATCGAAGTCCGGCATCGAAACGCGCTCGGGATTGAGGAACCGTTCGAACAGCAGCGAAAAACGCAGCGGATCGACATCGGTCACGGTCAGCGCGTAAGCGACCAGCGAACCGGCGCCCGAGCCGCGCCCTGGCCCGACCGGAATGTCATGCGCCTTGGCCCATTTGATGAAGTCCGAGACGATCAGAAAGTAGCCCGGGAACCCCATGCGCTCGATGATGCCGAGCTCTGTCTCAAGCCGGCCGCGGTAGTCCTTTTCCTCGAAACCTTCGGCCATGCCCAGGGTTTTCAGCCGCTCGTTCAGCCCTTCTTCCGCC
The DNA here is from genome assembly GCA_963921345.3 of Rhizobiaceae bacterium. Taxonomy (GTDB): domain Bacteria; phylum Pseudomonadota; class Alphaproteobacteria; order Rhizobiales; family Rhizobiaceae; genus Hoeflea_A. Next base: position 1,559,443 of record CAWUFE020000007.1, read on the forward strand.
TGTCGGCGCAGTTCCAGGGACTCGGCTTTCTCCGGATCGACATTGCCGTCCATGGCGTCGCCGAAGCGCGGCAAAATTGGTGCGCACTCGTCGAGGATAAAGGAACAGCGACGAGCGATTTCAATCGTATTTTCAGTTGCTTCCGGAAGGTCCTTGAACAGGGCCACCATTTCGTCGCGGCTCTTGAGATAGTGATCCTCGGTCAGTCGGAAACGGTTGTCATCCGAAACGACGGCGTTGTGCGCAACCGCCATCAGCGCGTCATGAGCATCGAAATCGGCCGGAGCGGGGAAAAACGCCTCGTTGGTAGCAACGATCGGCAGCCGTTTGTCATGGGCCAGTGCCAGCATCCGGTTTTCGTGCGCCTGATCGAAGTCACGCGGACGCTGCAATTCGACATAAAGACGGTCGCCGAACGCGGTCTTCAGGGCATCCAGACGCTTCTCCGCATGCGCTTCGTGGCCTTCGGCAACAGCCCGATCGACGGGTCCCTTGCCGGCCCCGGTCAGACAGATCAGCCCGCGCGCATCCTCGGTCAGCCACGACAGGTTGATGTGGGCCGATTCGGCACCTGACCCTTCCAGATAGGCGCGGCTGACCAGATCGACGAGGCGGGCATAGCCGGCCTGGTCGGCGGCGATCAGGACGATGGATGGGCGCTCAGCGATCACTTCCTTCGGTCCGCGCCGATCCGACGGCTCGCCGTCCTCCATGTCGATCTCGACCTGGCAACCGAGGATCGGCTGCAGGCCAGCCTCGACGGCCTTCACCGAAAACTCCAGCGCCCCGAACAGATTGTTGGTGTCGGCAATGCCGATGGCCGGCTGTCTGTCAGCGGCGGCCATGGAGATGATGGTCTTGAGCGGGAGCGCGCCCTCCAGCAGCGAATAGGCGGAGTGGCTGCGCAAATGCACGAAACCCGGGCCGGCATTTCCATTGGCCGTGGCAGTGTGCTGATCCGACATCCGTACTCCCGATCGTGATTTCCAGGCAAAGATCCGCACTGCGGAATCGTTTCAGTGTGTCGCGTCACAGCGAGCAAGTCTATGGCCGTAACCCTTCGTTCACCGATCCGCCTGTGGATGGTTTTTGCGCTGGCCGTTTGCCGACAATCTGTTTAGCGTTTGGCGGTCGGATCAACGGGGGAATCGATGCGTGCATCCGTTGTCATTTCTGCACTGATTGCCGTGTTGGTGGGTTTCGGCAGTTCGGTTGCCATCGTGCTCGCTGCGGCCGCGGCGGTCGGCGCCGATGCCGCTCAATCATCCTCCTGGATCGCAGCCATTTGCCTCGGCACGGCCGTTTCCACCGCTTATCTGAGCATTCGGCATCGCATGCCGATTGTTGGCGCCTGGTCCACTCCGGGTGCGGCACTGATCGCGGCGACCCACGGCGACAGCATCGAAAAAGCGGTCGGCGCCTTTTTCTTTGCCGCCGTGCTGATTATCCTGACGGCGGCGTTTCGCCCGCTGGCAACGCTGATTTCCAGGATCCCGACCGCTGTGGCTTCGGCCATGCTGGCCGGTGTGCTGCTGAGCTTCGTGCTGGCCCTTTTTGACCATTTGCACGAAGCGCCGCATCTGGTTCTGCCACTGCTCCTGCTGTTCGTTCTCGTCCGCCTGGTGTCTCCGATCTGGGCTGTTCTCTCCGTCCTGTTTGGCGGCGTCGCCCTGACCTACCTGCTCGGCATGGCCAAGCCGATCGGACAGTTGCACATCTCCAGCTTCGTGTGGATCACGCCACAATTCGATCCGGCCGTGCTTCTGGGCCTCGGCCTGCCGCTCTACCTGGTGACCATGGCCTCGCAGAACCTGCCGGGTTTCGCAGTGCTGAAGTCGGCCGGATACGAGCCGCCGACGCGGTCGATCCTGGCAGTGACCGGCATCGCCTCGTTTCTGACGGCCGGCGCCGGCGCCCACACCTCCAATCTGGCGGCGATCACCGCGTCGATCTGTACGGGACCCGATGCCCATCCGGACCGGGAGAAGCGCTGGCTCACAGGTCCGGTTTACGCCGCTGGCTACGTCGTGCTTGCGGTGTTCGGCGCATCGCTGGTGGTTCTGTCGCCAGTTTCCCCAAGGCGCTGATCGCGACGGTCGCCGGAGTCGCGCTGATCGGCCCGCTGGCCGCGGCCCTCAGCGGCGCGATGGCCGAGGACCGGGACCGGTTCGCCGCGATCGCCACGTTCGCGGTCACCGCCTCAAGCCTCTCCGGATTCGGCATCGGCTCGGCATTCTGGGGATTGACCGCGGGGCTGCTGGTTTATGGGCTGGAAGCATTCATGCGCCGGCAAAAGAGCTGATCCGACGCCGGCAAATCGGCAGCGCTCGTCAGAGCGCCATGACGAAGACAGCGACACTGGTCACGAACATGACAAGAGAAGCGAGGGCTGCACAGTCCTTGGCGATATCCGACATTTGTTCCTCCTTTTTCCGTCTATGTTTTTATTTTGTTCCTCACTTGTTCCAGAGTCAAGCGGAATGCACAGCGTCCTTAAGATGCCGTAAAGCGGCCGCTTTACCCGTTAACGGATTCGACCGTCGCGCCCGTTCGCTAAAGCAATCCGAAAGTTCACAAAACCGACGAAATCCGGAGCAAGGGTGCCGGTGCGGATTGGAGGGAGACACCGATGAAGCGATTGGCCGCCATTTCAGCAATTGCCGCACTGACGCTGGTCGCGGTCATCGCTCTGCCGCGCTATTACTGGGCCGTCGGCTGGCAACTCGCCACCGCCTCCCTCGCGTCACCGCCGGCGCCGGCAGAGCAGCCGTTTCTCAATGCAACCGATTGGTCGGCACGCCTGGTCTCGGCAGCGAATGAGCAGATCGGCGTGACCGTCGCCTATGATCCGGCCTATGTGAAACTGAGCTTTCCGGGTGGCGACCCTCCGCGCGAGCGCGGTGTATGCACCGATGTGGTGATCCGGGCGCTGCGCGATGCCCATGGCATCGACCTTCAGCAACTGGTCAACCGAGACATGAAACGGGCGTTTTCATCGTACCCAAGCCGCTGGGGCCTCCGCCGCCCCGATTCCAATATCGACCACCGGCGCGTCCCCAATCTGCGCCGCTTCTTCGAGCGCAAGGGACACTCGGTGCCGGTGACCGGCCAGGCGATCTGGTCACATGGAAGCTGCCGGGCAATCTCGATCACATCGGAATTGTCACGGATTATCCCAACCGCGACGGATCGCGTCCGCTCGTCGTGCACAATATCGGCGCCGGAACGCGGCTTCAGGACATTCTGTTCAGCTTCGAAATCACCGGTCATTACAGGCTCGATCCGTCGAACCGGCCCGGCTCCGACTGACCGGTCGCCTAAAGCGCGACGACCTTGCCGTCCTGCAGCGTCACCCGCCGATCCATCAGCGACGCGATATCGTGATTATGCGTGGCAATCAGCGCCGACAGGCCCGACTGGCGGACCAGCGCATCGAGCGCCTCGAACACGTAGCCGGCGGTCTCCGGATCGAGATTGCCCGTCGGCTCGTCGGCGAGCAGCAGCAGCGGCGCGTTGGCGACCGAGCGGGCGATCGCCACCCGCTGCTGTTCGCCACCCGACAGTTCCGCCGGACGGTGGTCGGCGCGATGGCCGACGCGTAGGTAGTCGAGTAGTTGCTTGGCGCGCGCCTTTGCTTCGGCTGCCGACAGGCCGGTAATGAGTTGCGGCATCATGACATTCTCGATCGCCGAGAACTCCGGCAGCAGGTGATGAAACTGGTAGACGAATCCGATGTCCTGCCGGCGCATCGCGGTGCGGGCATCGTCCGGAAGATTGGCTGCAGCTCGCCCGCCGATATAGACCTCGCCGCCGCGTGGCTTTTCCAGAAGCCCCGCCACGTGCAGAAGCGTCGACTTTCCCGCCCCCGACGGCGCCACCAAAGCGACGGTCTCGCCCTTCCTGAGGCTGAAGTCGGCGTCCTTGAGGATCGACAGAATGTTGTCCCCCTGCTCGTAGTGCTGTTGCACCTGCTCAAGCTTCAAGACGGTGTCGCTCATGCGGATAAAGACCTTACTCGTAACGAAGTGCGTCCACGGGATCGAGACGCGAGGCGCGCCACGCCGGAAAGAGCGTTGCCAGGAACGAGAGCCCGACGGCCATCAGCACCACCGAGACGGTCTCGCCGGGATCCATTTTCGCTGGCAACTGGCTGAGGAAATAGAGCTCCGGGTTGAACAATGTGGTACCGGACAGCCAGGAGAAAAACTGCCGGATCGACTCGACATTGAGGCAGACGATGACACCGAGAACCACACCGGCGATGGTCCCGGTCACGCCGATGGCGGCGCCGGTCATGAAGAAGATGCGCAGAACGGATCCCGAGGTGGCTCCCATGGTGCGCAGGATGGCGATGTCGCGGCCCTTGTCCTTCACCAGCATGATCAGGCCGGAGATGATGTTCAACGCGGCGACCAGCACGATCAGCGTCAGGATCATGAACATCACGTTGCGTTCCACCTCGAGCGCCGAAAAGAATGTTCGGTTCTGCTGCCGCCAGTCCGAGATATAGATCTGCCGGTCGGCCGCCTCCTCGAGCAGCGGACGCAGCGCGTCGACGCTCTCGGGATCGTCGACGAACAGTTCGATCGACTGGACCAGGCCGTCGGCATTGAAATAGAGTTGCGCTTCCTCGAGCGGCATGAAGATCATCGATGCATCGTATTCCGACATGCCGATCTCGAAGATCGCCGAAACCGGATAGGACTTGATGCGCGGCGTCACCCCCAGCGGCGTCACATCGCCCTCAGGCGAGATCAGCTGCACGGCATCGCCCACCGTGAGGCCAAGATGGGTGGCGAGCCGTGAGCCGACCAAAACGCCCTCGCCGGCCGCAAAACCGATCAGGTCGCCCGACAAAATATTGTCGGAGACGCCGCCGAGCTTGGGCAGGTCTTCGGCACGGATACCGCGCACCAGCGCGCCGGTCCCGACATCGCGGTATCCAGATGCCAGCGTCTGACCGTCGACCAGCGGTATGGCCGCACGCACGCCGTCGATGGCGGCGAATTTCGCCGCCAGAGCCTCGTAATCGTGGAAAGGCTCGTCGATGGGCTGGACGATCATGTGGCCGTTGACGCCGAGGATGCGGTCGATCAGCTCAGCCCGGAAGCCGTTCATGACGGCCATGACGATGATCAGCGTGGCGACGCCCAGCATGATGCCGACGAAGGAAAAGCCGGCGATGACGGAAATGAAGGCTTCCTTGCGGCGGGAACGCAGGTAGCGCCAGGCGACCATGCGCTCGAAAGCGCCGAACGGGCTGCCGGTCTTCGGCAGGTCCGACGTCGCCTTCGGCACCGCTTTGCCCGCCTCTGCGACGTTGCTGCCCATCGACGCTCCTAGCCTCCCGCGGTCAGCTGGTTGATTGCGGCTTCGAGGGGCAGCGTCTGTCGTTCGCCGCTGCGGCGGTCCTTGATTTCCACCTCGTTGGAGGCAATGGACCGGGGACCGACCACAACCTGTTTCGGCAGGCCGATCAGATCGGCCGTCGCGAACTTGACGCCGGCCCGGTCGTCGCGGTCGTCGTAGAGCACATCCTTGCCGGCCGCCTGGAGTTCCGCGTAGAGCTTTGCGCAGGCCGCATCGCAGGCGGCGTCGCCGACCTTCATGTTGATCAGGCTCAGATCGAACGGCGCCACGCTGGCCGGCCAGATGATGCCGTCATCATCATGCGACGCCTCGATGATGGCGGGAACCAGGCGCGTCGGGCCGATGCCGTAGGATCCCATGTGCACGATGTGTTCCTTGCCATCGGGGCCCATCACCTTGGCGCCCAGGGGATCGGAATATTTGGTGCCGAAATAGAAAATGTGGCCGACTTCAATGCCGCGAGCCGACAGCTTGTCGCTCTCGGCGATCTGCGCGAATGCATCTGCATCGTGCATTTCTGAGGTAGCGGCATAGAGCGCCGTCCACTTGTCGACAATCGCCTGAAGCGCGGCGGCATCCTCGAAATCGGTGTCGATGCCAGGCACGTCGTAGTCGAGATACTCCTTGTGGAAGAACACCTCCGACTCGCCGGTGTCGGCGAGTATGATGAACTCGTGGCTCAGGTCGCCGCCGATCGGTCCCGTGTCGGCGCGCATCGGCACCGACCGCAGACCCATGCGGGCGAATGTGCGCAGATAGGCAACGAACATGCGGTTGTAGGAGCACCGGGCGCCTGCCTGGTCGATGTCGAAGGAGTAGGCGTCCTTCATCAGGAATTCGCGCGACCGCATTGTGCCGAAGCGAGGGCGGATCTCGTCGCGGAACTTCCACTGGATATGGTAGAGGTTCAGCGGCAGATCGCGATAGGAACGCACATAGCTGCGAAAGATGTCGGTGACCACCTCCTCGTTGGTCGGCCCGTAGAGCATCGGCCGCTCCTGCCGGTCGTCGATACGCAGCATCTCCTTGCCGTAGTCGTCGTAACGGCCGCTCTCCTGCCAGAGTTCGGCCGACTGGATGGTCGGCATCAGAATCTCGATGGCGCCGGCCCGGTTCTGTTCCTCCCGGACGATCGTGTTGACCTTCTCCAGCGCCCGCTTGCCCAGCGGCAGCCACGAGTAGATTCCGGCCGCCTGCTGGCGGATCATGCCGGCCCGCAGCATCAGACGGTGGGAAACGATTTCCGCTTCCTTGGGGTTTTCCTTCAGGATCGGCAGGAAGTAGCGGGACAGGCGCATTGTGACATCCGGTGATTAAACTCGCCTAGCGGAGGAATCAGGCGAAAACGCGATAAATCGCCCGTTGTCATAGCTGCTTCGATCCGATAAGGAAAGCCACAGAAAGCCCGGCGCACGGGCGTTCTCCGAACGACTGACCGACACGCGCACCGCCAAAACAAAGACGGTGCGACAATTCGATTAGGTCATGCAGCAAAAAAAAGCTCGACAGAGACAAAAATGTCACTTTTGCTGGTGACAGCGCGCAAACAATCGGCTAGTTTCCCGCATCATAATGAGACAGGGGCAACTGATCTCTGTCCGCTTCGCGGTCAAAGTCTTGGGAGGATGGATCTAAGGCGCGGTTTGACCTGCAGCCGCCGGGGCGACTCGGTTAAATGATCGACGCGATACCTGAAAGCAAGGCGTTAAGCCTTGTTTTTTTTGGCCCTCCCTTTCCCTGTTCCTGGTTCTTCCCAGCCATACTGTCGATCGGGCATCAGGACTGCGACAGCGGGAGATCGACCATGCCTGAACTGCGTCCTGCCGAACCGAAAGACGTCGATGCCGTCCGGCAGTGCGCCCGGGCTGCCTACCGGAAATACGTCGAGCGCATCGGGCGAGAGCCCGCCCCGATGATTGCGGATTTCGAGGCCGATATCCGCGACCAACGGATGTGTGTGATCGATGACGATGCAGGCCTTGCCGGCTATGTCGTGTTCTTCCGCAAGGACGATCACATGTTTCTGGAAAACGTGGCCGTGCAGCCGGACAGACAGGGCAAGGGCTTCGGTCGTCGCCTGATCCGCCATGTCGAGGAAGCGGCACACCGGGCCGGCCTGACGGCCGTCAGGCTCTACACGAACGTCCACATGCGGGAAAACCTCGGCCTCTACTTGACCCTGGGATATGTCGAGACCGGACGGCGCCGCGAGGACGGGTTCGACCGGATCTATTTCGAGAAGCGGTTGGCCTGACTAGGACGCCGACATGTCCGGCACAAAGCGGGGAATGGAATCGACCGACAGGCCGAACACCTCGGTCAGCAGCACGTAGATCCCGAAAATGACGGCGGACACCAGGCTCGTCAGGATGAGCTTGCGTCCCATGTTCAGTTTGAGCGGCGCGCTCTCCGTCGTCCCCAGCGTCACGTCTTCTTCATCGTGCTGGGTCCGCACGCCGATCGGCAGGATCGCGAACAGCGTGATCCACCAGATGATGAAATAGACGGCAAAGCCGGTCAGCAGGCTCATCGTTACTCAGACTTGTTCCAGTTCGACCAGCGTGCCGCAGAAGTCCTTCGGATGCAAAAACAGCACCGGTTTCCCATGCGCCCCGATCTTCGGCTCGCCATCGCCGAGGACCCGGGAGCCGTCGGCCAGGAGCCGGTCGCGCGCGGCGCCGATATCGGCCACCTCGTAGCAGACATGGTGCATGCCGCCGGCCGGGTTCTTCTCCAGGAACGCGGCGATCGGCGAGCCGTCGCCCAGCGGCTCCAGGAGCTCGACCTTGGTGTTGTCCAGTTCGACGAAGACCACCGTCACGCCATGCTCGGGCAAGGCCTGCGGATCCGAGACCGTGGCGCCCAGCGCGTCCCTGTAGCGGGCCGCTGCAGCATCCAGATCGGGCACCGCGACCGCCACGTGGTTCAACCTGCCAATCATAGTTCCATTTCCTGACCGTGATTAGTTGAAACCGGCAATCAAACCCGGCTGACGAAAACCGACATCACCGGCTTCTTGCCCCAGATATCGCGCGCTGTCGACCGAACCGCCCGGCGCACCGATTCATGCACCGTGTCGATGTCCTTGCGGCGACCGCGAGGAATGCTGATCACGGCGCTGACGGCGGCTTCCGTCAGCCGGTCGACCAGCGGCTCGCCATGTTCGTCCTCGACCGGAATGCCGTGCGCCGAAATCATCGGATCGCGCACCAGCTCGAAGCGGTCGTCGATCAGCACGTTGACCGCGATGTGGCCGACGAAGGACAACTTGCGGCGCTCGCCAATGCCCATGTCGTCGTAATCGCCGATGAGGTCGCCATCACGGTAGATGCGCCCATGCGGCGCTTCTCCGATGACTTCGGCAGGCCCGGGCGCCAGGCGCACCAGGTCGCCATTGCGGACATGCGGCACCGATTTGATGCCGCTTTGCCGCCCCAGCTCGGCATGCGCCATCAGGTGGGCCGCCTCGCCGTGCACCGGCACGAGAATTTCCGGGCGCACCCACTCATACATGCGGCGCAACTCGTTGCGACGCGGGTGACCCGAGACGTGCACCAGCGCCTCGTCGTCGGTGACGATATGCACGCCCTGCTCGATGAGGCCGTTCTTGATGTCGAGAATCGGCTTTTCGTTGCCCGGAATGGTGCGTGAGGAGAACACCACCGTGTCGCCCGCGCCCAGTGCCACGTTGCGCATTTCATCGCGCGAAATCTTCGCCAGCGCGGCGCGCGATTCACCCTGGCTGCCGGTCAGGATGATGACCAGCTGGCGCCGCGGGATGGAAGCGAATTCATCCTCGTCGACGAACGGCGGCAGGCCCTCCATCAAACCGAGGTCGGTCGCCACGTCGACGACTCTCTTGATCGAACTGCCGAGCAGCATCACCTTGCGACCAGCATCGCGGGCCGCTTCGGCAACCGATCTGATGCGTCCTACATTGGAGGAGAAAGTGGTGACAGCCACCCTACCCTCGGCGGCGGCGATGATGTCGGAGAGGCTTTTGCTGATCTCAGTTTCCGACGGCGAAACGCCGTCGCGCATGGCGTTGGTGGAATCGCAGATGAGCGCCAGCACGCCCTCGTCGCCGATTTCCCGAAACCGTTTCTCGTCCGTGAGCGGCCCTAGCGAAGGCGCCTCGTCGATTTTCCAGTCGCCCGTGTGGATCACCCGGCCGGCAGGTGTCGTCAGCACCAGCGACACCGGCTCCGGAATCGAATGGTTGACCGGCACAGCCTCGACGCTGAACGGACCGGCTTCGAAGGTCTCTCCGGCCTTGAATATGGTGACCGGGATCTCCTCGCTGTCGTTTTCATAGGCCCGCTTGGATTCAAGCATGCCGGCGGTGAACGGCGTCACATAGACGGGAACCCGCAGATAGGGCCACAGATCGGCCAGCGCGCCATAATGATCTTCGTGGGCGTGGGTGATGACGATCGCACGGAGATCGATCTTTTCGTCTTCGATGTAGCCGATATCCGGCAGGATCACGTCGACGCCGGGAAGCTCCGACCCCGGAAAGGTGACACCGCAATCGACCATGATCCACTTGCGCGCGCCTTTGCTGCCATAGCCGTAGAGCGCCATGTTCATGCCGATCTCGCCGACGCCGCCGAGCGGCAGGAATACCAGTTCGTCGCTTTTACTCATGGACCTCTGCCGATGCTGGGGAAAGCGGTCAATCGAAGAAGACGTCGCCGGCCGCGATGACCTGGGACTGGCCGTCATCGTCGACGAGTACGAGACCGCCTGAAGGATCGATATCCCGGAACTGGCCGGAAATCGACCGGTCGGGCAGGTTGACGGTGACGTGCCGGCCGATGCCCTCCGCATGGGCGAGCCAGGCATCCCGAATGGCCCTGACGCCACGCCCGGAGTCCCACAACTGCAAGGCGTCCGCCATGGTTTGGCAAAGCCGCGCAAACAGCTCGTCCGGCGACACCGAGGAGCCGGCGGCCTGTAGTGTCGTCGCCGGATAAATCACTTCCTGCGGCGCATGCGATATGTTGATCCCGCAGCCGATGACCACGGCTTGGCGACCGTTGTCGAGGGTTTCGCTCTCCAGCAGGATCCCGCAGACCTTCGATCCGTCGATCAGAATGTCATTGGGCCATTTGATCGTTGCGCGGGAAGCGCCGTCGGGAAGCACACGACCGATGGCGGAATGGACTGCGACCGCCACCGCCAAAGGCAGGCTGGCCAGCGCCGTCGGTACCGCCGGATCGATCAGCAGCAGCGACGCATAAAGATTGCCGGGCTCTGAAACCCACTGCCGTCCGCGCCGCGCCCGCCCGGCCAACTGGCGGTCGGCGGTGATCCACAGATTGCCGCGATCGCCCTCACGCGCCTTTTCCAGGCACTCGAGATTGGTCGACTGCACGTCCGCAAGTGCGATATGCCTAAAATCGTCTGCTGCTATCAAACCGCCACCCGGTCAGAAAAACGTCATGGCCGCCGCTTCAGCCGCTCGGCCGACGGGACCGCCGACCAGAACATAGGCCAAAACAAAGGCGCCGGATATCCCCATGACCAACCGCAGCTCGCCCGCCACCGGCACGAACTCGCCGCTCGGCTCGTCGAACCACATGATCTTGACGATGCGCAGGTAGTAGTAGGCGCCCACGACCGAGGCGAGCACGCCGATCACCGCCAGCGCCACCAGGCCGGCTTCGATGGCTGCCAGGAAGACAAAATACTTGGCGAAGAAGCCGGCCAGGAACGGGATACCGGCAAGCGAGAACATGAAGATCGTCAGCACTGTCGCCATCATCGGATTGGTGGCAGACAGCCCGGCTAGATCGTCAATCTGCTCGACATTGCCCTCTTCTTTGCGCCGCATCGCCAGGATGCAGGCGAAGGTGCCGAGCGTGGTCACCATGTAGACCAGCATGTAGATGGCGACGCCTTCGACGCCGACCTGCGATCCGGCGGCCAGGCCGACCAGCGCGTAACCCATATGGCCGATGGACGAATAGGCCATCAGCCGCTTGATATTGCGCTGCCCGATCGCCGCGAAGGCACCGAGCACCATCGAGGCGATGGAGATAAACACGATCACCTGTTGCCAGTCGGGCGTCACCGGCTCAAAGGCCTCGATAACCACGCGAACCAGCATCGCCATGGCAGCGATTTTGGGTGCCGCCGCGAAGAACGCCGTCACCGGCGTCGGCGCCCCTTCATAAACGTCGGGCGTCCACATGTGGAACGGCACGGCAGAGATCTTGAAGGCGATGCCGGCGAGCAGGAAGACAAGTCCGAAAATGACGCCGAGCGAACGCTCGCCACCCGCCAGCGCATCGGCGATCTGCGTAAAGCCGATCTGGCCGGTAAAGCCGTAGATCAGCGACGCGCCGTAAAGCAGCATGCCCGACGACAGGGCGCCGAGAACGAAGTACTTCAGTCCGGCTTCCGTCGACCGTGTGCTGTCGCGGTTGATGGCGGCGACGACGTAAAGCGACAGCGACTGCAGCTCGAGGCCGAGATAGAGCGCGATCAGATCGTTGGCCGAGATCATCAGCATCATGCCGAGCGTCGCTAGCACGATCAGCACCGGGAACTCGAACCGGTCGATCTGCTCCTCCTGGGCATGACCGACCGCCATGACCATGGCGGTGATAGAGCCGATCAGCGTCAGCACCTTCATGAATTTGGCAAAGGAGTCATCCAGGAAAGCACCGCCGAAGGCCGCGCCCTCCCCATTGATCACGACCAGCCACAGCCCGGCAATGATGAGCAGAGCGACAGCCAGCCCGGTAACGAGCGAAGACGACCGGTTGCCCGAGAAGACGCCGATCATCAGCAGCACCATCGACCCGACGGCCAGGATGATTTCCGGCATCGAGAGCTGCAGGCTGGAAACGAGCATTTCACCAGTCATGAGGCGCGGTCCTAGTTTGCCAGCGCCAGGCCGCGGGCGGCCTCAAGCGAAGCATTGTAATTGTTGATCAGGGCGTCGACCGAGGCCGCGGTCACATCGAATACCGGCATCGGATAGACGCCGAAGAAGATCACCAGAGCGACAAGCGGGTAGAGAATGACCTTCTCGCGTGTCGACAGGTCGAGCATCGATTTGAGGCTCTCCTTCTCCAGCGCGCCGAATATCACCCGGCGATAGAGCCACAGCGCATAGGCCGCCGACAGGATCACGCCGGTCGTGGCGAACAGCGCCACCCAGGTGTTGACCCGGAAGACCCCGAGAAGCGTCAGGAACTCGCCGACGAAGCCCGAGGTACCCGGCAGGCCGACATTGGCCATGGTGAAGACCATGAAGGCAACGGCATATTTCGGCATGTTGTTGACCAGCCCGCCATAGGCGGCGATCTCGCGCGTGTGCAGTCGGTCGTAGACCACGCCGACGCAGAGGAAGAGCGCGGCCGAAACCAGACCGTGCGAGAGCATCTGGAAGATGGCGCCCTGAATGCCCTGGGCATTGGCCGCGAAGATGCCCATGGTCACATAGCCCATGTGGGCGACCGAGGAATAGGCGATCAGCTTCTTCACGTCGTCCTGCATCATCGCCACCAGCGAGGTGTAGATGATGGCGATGATCGACAGCGTATAGACCAGCGGCGCGAGATCGGCGGAGGCAAGCGGGAACATCGGCAGCGAGAACCGCAGGAACCCGTAACCGCCCAGTTTCAATAGAATGCCGGCCAGGATCACCGACCCCGCCGTCGGCGCCTCCACGTGTGCATCGGGCAGCCAGGTGTGGACCGGCCACATCGGCATCTTCACAGCAAAGGAAGCGAAGAAAGCCAGCCACAGCCAAGTCTGCATGCCTTCCGGGAAACTGTGCGTCAGCAGTTCCGGGATCGAAGTGGTGCCCGCGTTCCAGTACATCGCCATGATGGCCAGCAGCATCAACACCGATCCGAGCAGCGTGTAGAGGAAGAACTTGAAGCTGGCATAGACGCGGCGACCGCCGCCCCATACGCCGATGATGATGAACATCGGGATGAGGCCGGCCTCGAAGAATACGTAGAACAGCACGATGTCGAGCGCACAGAACACGCCGATCATCAGCGTTTCCAGGATCAGAAACGCGATCATGTAGTCCTTCACGCGCTTCTGGATCGATTCCCAGCTGGCCAGGATGCACAGCGGCATCAGGAAGGTCGTCAGGATGATGAACAGCATCGAAATACCGTCGACACCCATATGGTAGGCGATGCCGGAGCCCATCCAGGGCGAATACTCGACCATCTGGAAGCCAAAATCGCTGTTGTCGAAGGCGAACCAGATATAGAGCGAAAAGACGAAATTGAAGACGGTCGTCAGCAGCGCCACGTTGCGGATGTTGCGGCGCCCGATCTCGCTGTCATCGCGGATGAGCATGATGAACAGCACGCCGACGAGCGGCACGAAAGTGACCGTTGTGAGGATCGGCCAGTCGGTCATTATGCGGCTCCCCCGAGCATCATCCAGGTGACAAGCGCAGCCACGCCGATCAACATCGCAAAGGCATAGTGATAGAGATATCCGGTCTGTATGCGCACCACCCGGCTGGTGATGTTCTGCACCCGCGCGGCGACGCCGTCAGGCCCAAAGCCGTCGATCAGCCAGCCGTCCCCGCCCTTCCACAGGAAGCGGCCAAGCCATTTGGCACTGCGCACGAACAGCGTGTCGTAGAGCTCGTCGAAATACCACTTGTTGAGCAGGAACAGGTAAAGGCCGCGGTGACGCTTGGCCAGTTCCTTCGGCGTCTCCGGCGAACGGATGTAGAAGTACCAGGCGACGACGAAGCCGATGACCATCGCCAGAAACGGGCTTAGTTTCACCCAGATCGGAACGTGGTGGAACTCTTCCAGGACGTGGTTGTCCGGCAGCGTGAACAGCGCGCCTTTCCAGAACTCTTCGTAGTGATGGCCATAGAAGTCGCCGAGGAAGATCATGCCGGCGAACAGCGCACCGGCGGCCAGCACCATCAACGGCCCCAGCATGACCCAGGGCGACTCGTGCACGTGATGCATCACGTCGGACGAGGCCCGCGGCTTGCCGTGGAAGGTCATGAAGATCAGTCGCCAGGAATAGAAGCTGGTGAAGACGGCAGCGATCACCAGCATCCAGAAGGCGAACAGAGCGGCCGGGTTCTGCCCGACGAAGGACGTCTCGATGATCGCATCCTTAGAGATGAAGCCGGCCGTGCCGATCCCGGTGAACGGAATGCCGAAACCGGTCAGGGCCAGCGTGCCGACGATCATCATCCAGTAGGTGATCGGGATGTGAGTCCGCAATCCGCCCATGCGGCGCATGTCCTGTTCGTCCGAGACCGAGTGGATCACCGACCCGGCGCCGAGGAACAACAGCGCCTTGAAGAAGGCATGGGTGAACAGGTGGAAGATACCGGCGCCGTAGGCGCCGACGCCGAGCGCCACGAACATGTAGCCGAGCTGCGAGCAGGTCGAATAGGCGATGACTCGCTTGATGTCGTTCTGCACCAGGCCGATGGTCGCGGCAAAGAAAGCTGTGATCGCACCGATCAGCGTTACGAAGGTCAGCGCGTCGACGGACAGTTCGAACAGCGGCGACATGCGGGCGACCAGGAAGACGCCGGCCGTCACCATCGTTGCCGCGTGGATCAGGGCGGAGACCGGTGTCGGGCCTTCCATGGCGTCGGGCAGCCAGGTGTGCAGCAGGAACTGTGCCGATTTGCCCATGGCTCCCATGAACAGCAGCAGGCAGGTGGCGGTCAGCGCGTGGCCGCGATCGAGCTCCATGCCGAACAGGTCGATCACCGGGCCGGAGTCCGTCGAAGCCTCGCCCGGCAGGAACTCGGCCGCGCCGGCAAAGACCGTATCGAGCGAGATCGAGCCGAACAGCACGAAAACGCCGAAGATGCCGAGCGCGAAGCCGAAGTCGCCGACGCGGTTGACGATGAAGGCCTTGATCGCCGCGGCGTTGGCCGACGGTTTCTTGTACCAGAAACCGATCAGCAGATAGGACGCCAGGCCGACGCCCTCCCAGCCGAAGAACATCTGCAGCAGGTTGTCGGAAGTCACCAGCATCAGCATGGCGAAGGTGAACAGCGACAGGTAGGCGAAGAAGCGCGGCCGGTGCGGATCGTGGTGCATGTAGCCGATGGAGTAGATATGCACCAGGCAGGAGACGGTGTTGACGACCACCAGCATGACCGCGGTCAGCGGATCGATACGAAACGCCCAGTCGATCGACAGCGAGCCGGATTCCATCCAGCGCAGCACGTCGATCTGGATCATTTCGCCGGATCCAAGCGCGATCTGGAAGAACGCGACCCATGACAGCAGTGCTGCCACCACCATCAGGCCGCAGGTCAGGTATTCGCTGGCCTTGGCGCCGATGGCGCGGCCGAAGAGCCCGGCGACCAGAGCGCCGATCAGCGGAAAGAAAACGATGGCGTGATACATGGTCCGCTCAGCCCTTCATCATGTTGACGTCTTCGACGGCGATGGAGCCGCGGTTGCGGTAAAAGACCACCAGGATCGCCAGTCCGATGGCCGCCTCGGCCGCGGCGACCGTGAGGACGAACAGGGCGAAGATCTGCCCCATGAGGTCGCCGAGGTGCTCGGAAAACGCCACGAAGTTGAGATTGACCGCGAGCAGAATCAGCTCGACCGACATCAGGATGATGATGACGTTCTTGCGGTTGAGGAAGATCCCGAAGACACCGATGGTGAACAGGATCGCAGCGACCGTCAGATAATGGGAAAGACCGATTTCCATGTGGCTGTTCCTTTCCCTAGATGCCCTGTCCGGGCTTGACGTCGACCACCTCGATCGCCGTCTCCGGCGAGCGGGCGACCTGTTCGGTGATGTTCTGCCGCTTGACGTTTTCCTTGTGGCGCAGGGTCAGCACGATCGCGCCGATCATCGCCACCAGCAGGATCATGCCGGCGACCTGGAAGAAGTGCACATAGTCGGTGTAGAGGATGTCGCCCAGTGCGTGGATGTTCGACACCTCGTTCATGTCGGGGATCGGCTGGGTCGGATTGCCGATGCTGTCGACCCTGAAGGCGTTGCCGGCCAGCACGATGATGAGTTCGGCCGCCAGCACGATGCCGACCAACGCTCCGATCGGTGCGTATTCCATGACTCCGGCACGCAGCTCGGTGAAGTCGATGTCGAGCATCATCACAACGAACAGGAACAGCACCGCAACGGCGCCGACATAGACAACCACCAGGATGAGCGCCAGGAACTCCGCTCCGGTCAGCAGGAAAAGTGCGGCGCCGTTGAAGAAGGTCAGGATCAGGAACAGCACCGAATGCACCGGGTTGCGCGACGAAATGACCATCAGCGCCGACGCGATGGCGATCGCCGAGAACAGATAAAAGAACAGAGCCTGTAAACCCATGACAGGTGCCTTTTTGCTTCCCCCGAGGCACCCGCGCTGCGGCGTGTCCCCCGAAATACGGCCGGTTCCCGTCCGGCCCGTTTCCTGCGTTCAGCCGTCCCGCGAACGCGGGTTCAGGCCGATGAGATGCCGGTCGCCCGTCAGGCGGCCGGGTGGTGCCGATGCCTACCGATACGGCGCGTCCATGGCGATGTTCTGGGCGATTTCACGCTCCCAGCGGTCGCCATTGTCGAGCAACTTGTCCTTGTCGAAGTACAGCTCCTCGCGGGTTTCGGCGGCAAATTCGAAATTCGGTCCCTCGACGATCGCATCCACCGGACAGGCCTCCTGGCAGAAGCCGCAATAGATGCATTTGACCATGTCGATGTCGTAGCGAACGGTGCGTCGGGTGCCGTCATTGCGGCGGGGGCCCGCCTCGATGGTGATCGCCTGCGCCGGGCAGATCGCCTCGCACAGCTTGCAGGCGATGCAGCGCTCTTCGCCGTTGGGATAGCGGCGCAAAGCGTGTTCGCCACGGAAGCGCGGACTGACGGGGCCCTTCTCGAACGGATAGTTCACGGTCGACTTCGGTGCGAAGAAATAGCGCATCGACAGAAGGAACGCCTCGACGAACTCCTTGAGGAAGACCGATTTTGCGGCTTGCGCTAGAGACATGTGCGATCCTCCCGGTTCACGCTGACCAGCCGGTCAGCTTGAGGACGAATGCCACGATCGCCACCATGGCGAGCGACAGCGGTAGGAACACCTTCCAGCCGAGGCGCATCAGCTGATCGTAGCGGTAGCGCGGCACGAAGGCCTTCACCATGGCGAACATGAAGAACACCATGCAAACCTTGAGCACGAACCAGATGATGCCCGGCACCCAGTTGAGCAGCCAGATATCGACCGGCGGCAGCCAGCCGCCGAGGAACAGGATCGTCGTCAGCGCGCACATCAGCACGATGGCCGCATACTCGCCGAGCATGAACATCATGTACGGGGTGGAGCCGTATTCGACCATAAAGCCGGCGACGAGCTCCGATTCCGCTTCCGGCAGGTCGAAGGGCGGCCGGTTGGTTTCCGCCAGCGCCGATATGAAGAACACGATGAACATCGGGAACAGCGCCAGCCAGTGCCAGTCGAGCAGCGAGTTGGGCAGTCCGAGCCGGGTACCGAGGCCATCCTGCTGGGACAGCACGATGTCGGTCAGGTTGAGCGAGCCGACGCACAGTAGAACCGTGATGATCACGAAACCGATGGACACCTCGTAGGACACCATCTGCGCCGCAGAGCGGAGTGCGCCGAGGAATGGATATTTCGAGTTTGACGCCCAGCCGCCCATGATCACGCCGTAGACTTCCAGCGAGGAGATGGCGAAGACGTAGAGAATGCCGACATTGATCGAGGCGATCGCCCAGCCGTCTGCGACCGGAATCACCGCCCAGGCCGCCAGGGCCAGGGTCACCGAGACCAGCGGCGCCAGCAGGAAAACGCCCTTGTTGGCGCCGGCCGGAATCACCGGCTCCTTGAAGACGAACTTCAACAGGTCGGCAAAGGACTGGAACAGCCCAAACGGCCCGACGACGTTGGGTCCGCGGCGCATCTGAACCGCGGCCCAAATCTTGCGGTCGGCGTAGAGCACGTAGGCGATGAAGATCAGCAGCGCCACCAGCAGCAGCAGCGATTGCCCGATCATGATCGCCGTGGGCCAGACATAGGTTGAGAAGAAGCTCTCCATAATCCTGCCTATTCCTTATTCGGCCGCCACCCGGCCCGTCTCACGGGCCAGGGCCGAACACTCGGCCATGACGGCCGAAGCCCGGGCAATCGGGTTCGTCAGATAGAAATCCGCAACCGGCGAAACGAAGGCCGTGCCGCTGGGCTGGCCGCCCTTGCCGGCCAGCGCCTCGACATCGGAGGCTTCGCCGACTGCAATGGCGTCGATAGCGGCAAAGTGCGGATGCGCCTCGTAAAGGGCAGCCCGCAACTGCGGCAGGGAATCGAACGGCAGGGTCTTGCCCAGCACATCCGACAGCGCCCGCAGGATGGCCCAGTCCTCCTTGGCCTGTCCGGGCGCGAACGCCGCCCGAAGGCCGAGCTGCACCCTGCCCTCGGTGTTGACGTAGGTGCCGTGCTTTTCCGCGAAGGTGGCGCCCGGCAGGATGACATCGGCGTGGTGCGCGCCGACATCGCCGTGACTGCCGATGTAGATCGTGAAACCCGATTTGCGCTGCGTCATGTCCAGTTCGTCGGCACCGAGCAAAAACAGCACCTCGCTGTCGGCCAGCATGCCGGATGCGGTCTTGCCGCCGGCTCCGGGAACAAACCCGATGTCGAGCCCGCCGACGCGGCTTGCGGCGGTGTGCAGGACTGCGAAGCCATTCCAGTCGGCCGATACCGAGCCGACATCGACCGCAAGCTTGGCCGCGGCCGAGAGGACCGCCGCTCCTTCGGCCCGGGCCAATGCGCCCTGCCCGACGATGACGATCGGCCGTTCGGCCTTTTTCAGCTTGTCGAGGAATTTGTGCTTACCGCCGGCGAGCTCGGACAGGCTGTCCGGCCCGGCACCGATGTGCTCATACTGGTAGCGCAGATCCACATTTTCCCCGACGACCCCGATGGGGAAATCGCCTGCCCGCCAGCGCTTGCGGATACGGGCATTCAGCACCGACGCCTCGAAACGTGGATTGGCGCCGACGATCAGCAGCGCATCGGCCTCTTCGATCCCCTCGATTGTTGGATTGAACAGGTAGCTCGCGCGCCCGCCGGACGGGTCCAGAGCGGCGCCGTCCTGCCGGCAATCGATGTTTTCTGAGCCGAGG
Organism: Rhizobiaceae bacterium; assembly: GCA_963921345.3. GTDB lineage: Bacteria > Pseudomonadota > Alphaproteobacteria > Rhizobiales > Rhizobiaceae > Hoeflea_A. The sequence goes on from CAWUFE020000007.1 coordinate 1,578,940, forward strand.
CCCTGCATGAGCTGCTTGAGCGCGAACATCTCCTCGACCGTCGCCAGATCGCCGGCGATTGCGCCGATGCGATCGCCGGAAACACCGTCGACGGCTTCCTTGACGGCTGCGAAGGCCTCTTGCCAGCTGGCGGCCTGCAGCTTGCCGTCGCGGCGAACGAACGGACGGTCGAGCCGCTGGGTTTTCAGACCGTCCCAGACGAATCGGGTCTTGTCGGAGATCCACTCCTCGTTGATCGCCTCGTTGACGCGCGGCATGATGCGCATCACTTCGCGACCGCGGGTGTCCACCCGGATGGCCGAGCCGCAGGCATCCATGACGTCGATCGTTTCGGTCTTGTTGAGCTCCCATGGGCGCGCCTGGAACGCGTAGGGCTTCGACGTCAGTGCACCGACCGGACAAAGGTCGATGACGTTGCCCTGCAGTTCCGACGTCATGGCGTGCTCGAGATAGGTCGTGATCTCGGCATCCTCGCCGCGGCCGATCAGTCCGAGCTCCGAAATCCCCGCAACTTCCGTGGTGAAGCGCACGCAGCGGGTGCAGTGGATGCAGCGGGTCATGATGGTCTTGACCAGCGGCCCGATATACTTGTCCTCGACGGCGCGCTTGTTTTCGTGAAAACGCGAGGAATCGACGCCGAAGGCCATCGCCTGGTCCTGCAGGTCGCATTCGCCGCCCTGGTCGCAGATCGGACAGTCGAGCGGGTGATTGATCAGCAGGAACTCCATCACGCCTTCGCGGGCCTTCTTGACCATCGGCGTGTTGGTGAAGACTTCGGGCAATTCGCCATTGGGACCGGGGCGCAGGTCGCGCACAGCCATGGCGCAGGAGGCCGCCGGCTTGGGCGGGCCGCCCTTCACCTCGACAAGGCACATGCGGCAATTGCCGGCAACCGACAGCCGCTCGTGGAAACAGAAGCGCGGAATCTGCGTACCGGCCTCCTCGCACGCCTGCAGCAGCGTGTAGTGGTCCGGCACCTCTATCTCGTTTCCGTCAACCTTGATCTTAGCCATTCTGTGTCCAGTTCCGCAGCCTTGGGTCCTCTGTGTCGGAAGGTCCGGTTACTCAGCCGCTTCCAGAGCCGGCCCGGTGCCGGCTTTGTGCGTGTATTCGTCGATGCGCTTTTCGATTTCCGGTCGGAAGTGCCGGATCAAACCCTGGATCGGCCACGCTGCCGCGTCGCCCAGCGCGCAGATCGTGTGCCCCTCGACCTGCTTGGTGACGTCGAACAGCATGTCGATTTCTTTCTTCTGCGCGTTGCCGGTGACCATGCGCTCCATGACGCGCCACATCCAGCCGGTGCCTTCGCGGCAGGGCGTGCACTGGCCGCAGCTTTCGTGCTTGTAGAAATAGGACAGCCGGGCAATGGCCTTGACGATGTCCGTCGAGCGATCCATCACGATGACCGCCGCCGTACCGAGGCCCGATTTGAGGTCGCGCAGACCGTCGAAATCCATGGGGCAGTCGATGATCTGCTCGGCCGGCACGCAGGGCACCGACGAGCCACCGGGAATGACGGCCAGCAGGTTGTCCCAGCCGCCGCGAATGCCGCCGCAGTGCCGCTCGATCAGCTCACGAAACGGGAGCGACATTTCCTCTTCGAACGTCGACGGCTGATTGACGTGACCGGAGACGCAGAACAGCTTGGTGCCTGCATTGTTGGCGCGTCCGAAGCCGGCAAACCAGGCGCCGCCGCGCCGCAGAATCGTCGGGGCAACGGCGATCGACTCGACATTGTTCACTGTGGTCGGGCAGCCGTAGAGACCCACATTGGCCGGGAAAGGAGGCTTCAGCCTCGGCTGTCCCTTCTTGCCTTCCAGGCTCTCCAGAAGTGCCGTCTCCTCGCCACAGATATAGGCGCCGGCACCGTGATGGACGTAGACGTCGTAGTCCCATCCACACTTGTTGTTCTTGCCGAGAAGTCCGGCATCGTAACACTCGTCGATGGCCGCCTGCAGCGCCTCGCGCTCGCGCTGATACTCGCCGCGGATATAGATGTAGGCCGCATGGGCGCCCATGGCGAAACCGGCGACCACACAGCCTTCGATCAGCGTGTGCGGATCGTTGCGCATGATGTCCCGGTCCTTGCACGTGCCGGGTTCCGATTCGTCGGCATTGACCACCAGGTAATGCGGCCGGCCGTCCGATTCCTTCGGCATGAAAGACCATTTCAGGCCGGTCGGGAAACCGGCACCGCCGCGCCCACGCAGGCCCGAGGTCTTCATCTCGTCGATGATCCAGTCGCGCCCCTTCTCGATCAGCCCCTTGGTATTGTCCCAGTGGCCCCGCGCCATCGCGCCCTTCAGGCTCTTGTCCTTCAGGCCGTAGATGTTGGTGAAGATGCGGTCTTTGTCCTGCAGCATATACGACCCCTCACCGCGGCTTCTTGCCGAAGACGCGGACATATTCCTCGACGCCGCCCTTGGCCAGCGCCTCGGCCTGCTTGACCCAGTTCTCGCGATCGATGCGGCCCTTGAATTTCAGAAAACCGTCGACCCAGGCCCGCTCTTGCTCTGTCCATTGGGAGATCTGTTCCCACTTGAACACGCCGATCTCGTGCAAAAGACCTTCAATCTTGGGACCGACGCCGGAAATCATCTTCAGATCGTCGGCATCGTCGGGTTTTTCCATGGCGGCCGGCCGGTTTGCATCGTCGGCCTGGGCGGCGGCCGCCGCGGGCTTTTTCGCCGGCGCGGCTTCCTTGGCGGGCGCCGCGGCCTTTTCCTCAACCGCCGGAGCGGCCATCGGCGCGCTGGCCGGGACGACATCGTCGGTCAGAGTGGTCAGGCCGCCGAGCGGCGCCGACAGGTGGCGGCCGTTTTGCGGGCCCGGTGTGACCGTAGCGCCCTGGCCGGCCTCGAACTTGTCAATAATTTCAGCCAGTTGCTCCGCCGTAAGATCCTCATAGGCATCCTTGAAGATCATCACCATCGGAGCGTTCACGCAGGCGCCCTGGCACTCGACCTCTTCCCATGACAGGGTACCGGCCTCATTGGTTTCCAGCGGATTCTGGTGGATTTTCTGCTTGCACACCCGGATCAGGTCTTCGGAGCCGCGCAGCATGCAGGGCGTCGTCCCGCAGACCTGCACATGCGCTTTCGTCCCCACCGGCTTGAGCTGAAACTGGGTGTAGAAGGTCGCCACTTCCAGCGCGCGGATATAGGGCATGCCGAGCATGTCGGCGACGGATTCGATCGCAGCCTTGGTAACCCAGCCGTCCTGCTCCTGGGCACGCATCAGCAGCGGAATGACCGCCGACTGTTCGCGTCCCTTCGGATACTTCTTGATGGTTGCCTTCGCCCACGCGGTGTTGTCGCGCGAGAACTTGAAGCTCTCGGGCTGGACGGCATCCTCTGCAAGACGGCGGACGGACATGCTTATTGGGCCTCTTTGTTTATGGATCCGCAGCGAGAATTGGTGATGGTGACGAATTCGCAGGCATAGGCGGAGTTGCCCTTCTGCATGAACACCACATATTGCGCGCCGTTGGGCGCCGCTGCCTTGATCTCGTAACCGCGCTTGAGCAGCGTCTTCATGGAAACGGCGTCGCCGCCGGATGTCTGGGCCAAGGTTGGCAATGCTCCCAATACGACCAAACCGGCCGCCGCCGTCATTGCACACAGGTGCCGCATCATCGATCTACCTCCCCGAATACGATGTCCAGCGACCCGAGAATGGCCGAGACATCAGCCAGCATGTGGCCACGGCAGATGAAGTCCATGGCCTGCAGATGAGCGTAACCGGGTGCCTTGATCTTGCAGCGGTAGGGCTTGTTGGTCCCGTCCGACACAAGATAGACGCCGAATTCCCCCTTGGGCGCTTCCACGGCGGCATAGACCTCGCCTTGCGGCACGTGATAGCCCTCGGTGTAAAGCTTGAAGTGATGGATCAGCGCTTCCATCGAGCGCTTCATTTCACCGCGCTTGGGCGGAACGATCTTGCCGTCCACGGCCGAAACCGGGCCGGTTTTGGCGTCACGCAACAGCCGCTCGACGCATTGCTTCATGATGTGCGTCGACTGGCGCATCTCCTCCATGCGGATCAGATAGCGATCGTAACAGTCGCCGTTCTTGCCGATCGGGATCTCGAAATCGAGATCGCTGTAGCATTCATAGGGCTGCGACCGCCGCAGGTCCCAGGCGGCGCCCGAGCCGCGCACCATGACGCCGGAGAATCCCCAGGCCCAGCACTCGTCCAGGTCGACGACGCCGATATCGACGTTGCGCTGCTTGAAGATCCGGTTTTCGGTCAGCAGGCCCTCGATGTCGTCGCAAACTTTGAGGAACGGATCGCACCACTTGCCGATGTCCTCGACCAGCGCTTCCGGCAGGTCCTGATGCACGCCGCCCGGCCGGACATAGGCCGAGTGCATGCGCGCGCCGCAGGCCCGCTCATAGAAGACCATTAGTTTTTCGCGTTCCTCGAAGCCCCACAGCGGCGGTGTCAGGGCGCCGACATCCATGGCCTGAGTGGTGATGTTGAGGATATGAGACAGGATGCGGCCGATCTCGGAATAGAGCACGCGGATCAGCTGGCCGCGGATCGGCACCTCGGTCCCGGTCAGTTTTTCCACCGCCAGCGCGAAGGCGTGTTCCTGATTCATCGGGGCGACATAGTCGAGGCGGTCGAAATACGGCACCGCCTGAAGATATGTCTTTGTTTCGATGAGTTTTTCCGTGCCGCGATGCAGCAGTCCGATATGCGGGTCGACGCGCTCGACGATCTCGCCGTCGAGTTCCAGCACGAGACGCAGCACACCGTGTGCCGCCGGGTGCTGTGGCCCGAAATTGATGTTGAAATTGCGAACGTTGTGTTCCGTCATCTCAACCGTCCTGTCCGCCGGCGAACATGGCAAAAACCTCCGCCCCGGTCATCTGCTTCGTCTCGTTGGCGAAGTCGAAATAGGCCGGCTTCCGGTCGATGAAAATTTCCGTCGTGAAGGTCACGTCGCCGATATCGTCAAAGGCCGGAAGCGATACGTGGTAGGCTTTCTTGCCGTGCAGGTTCCACATCAGCGGCGTTCCGCATTTGCGGCAGAACCCGCGCTCCGCCCAATCCGATGAGCGATAGATGTCGAAATTGTCGTCACCGCCGTCGACCTGGAAGCTGTCGCCGCAGTCGACCGCAAAAAACGGGCCAGCGGTCCAGCGGCGGCACATTTCGCAATGGCAGACGGCGGTTTCGGCATTGGCGGGAACCGCCGAGAATCGCACGGCGCCGCAAAGGCACTGCCCGTGACGCCTGTCATTTGCCTGATCCGACATCGCCGCCTCCTACTCGCTGGCTTTCTCGTCGCCCGGCAGAACGTATTCGGCGCTCTCCCACGGTGACAGAAAGTCGAAATTGCGGAACTCCTGCTTCAGTTGAACCGGTTCGTAGACCACCCGCTTGACCTCGTCGTCGTAGCGAACCTCGACAAAGCCCGTGGTAGGAAAGTCCTTGCGCAGCGGGTGCCCGTCAAAGCCGTAATCCGTCAGGATGCGGCGCAAATCGGGATGCCCGGTGAACAGGATGCCGTAGAGGTCGTAAGCTTCCCGCTCGAACCAGTCGGCACCGGGATAGACGGACGTGACGGAGGGCACTGTCTCGCCCTCGCCGACCTCGACCTTGACCCGAATGCGGAAGTTCTGGCGGGGCGACAGCATGTGGTAGACGACATCGAAACGCCGCGCCCGCGACGGCCAGTCGACGCCGCAGATATCGGTAATGTTGACGAACTGGCACTGCGCATCGTCGCGCAGGAAGGTCAGTACGCCGACAATGTCCTGGGCGTTGCAGACAAGTGTCAGTTCACCGAAATTGAGGTCGAGGGAAAGGACGCCGCCTATGTAGCGTTCGTTGATATAGGCAGCCAGTTCGCTCAAGGCTTCGCTCATGGGTGCCCCTTCCTAACGCTCGATCGTTCCGGTACGGCGGATCTTCTTTTGCAACAGCAGGACGCCGTAGAGCAGCGCCTCGGCCGTCGGCGGGCAGCCCGGCACGTAGATGTCCACCGGAACGACGCGATCGCAGCCGCGAACCACCGAATAGGAATAGTGGTAGTAGCCGCCGCCATTGGCGCAGGAGCCCATGGAAATCACGTAACGCGGCTCGGGCATCTGGTCGTAAACCTTGCGCAGCGCCGGCGCCATCTTGTTCGTCAGAGTCCCGGCGACGATCATCACGTCGGACTGCCGAGGCGAGGCACGCGGTGCGAAGCCGAACCGCTCCGCATCGTAGCGCGGCATCGACATCTGCATCATCTCGACGGCGCAGCAGGCCAGGCCGAAGGTCATCCACATCAGCGAGCCGGTGCGGGCCCAGTTGATCAGTTCGTCGGTCGAGGTGACCAGGAAGCCCTTGTCCGCCAGTTCATTGTTGATGTCGCCGAAATACGGATCGTTGGCGCCGACCGGCTTGCCGGTCGACGGATCGATGACACCGCGCGGCTGCGGCGCGACCAGCGTCGGTGAGTTGTCGCCTACTCCCATTCCAACGCCCCCTTCTTCCACTCATAGACAAAGCCGACTGTCAGGATGCCGAGGAACACCATCATCGACCAGAAACCGAACCAACCGACATTGCTGAACGAGGCGGCCCATGGAAACAGGAACGCCACTTCGAGGTCGAATATGATGAACAGGATCGCGACCAGGTAGAAACGGATGTCGAACTTCATACGGGCATCATCGAAAGCGTTGAAGCCGCACTCATAGGCCGACAGCTTTTCCGAGTCGGGCGCCTTGAAGGCGATGGCGAACGGAGCCACGAGGAGCGCCAGCCCAATGACCAGTGATATGCCGATGAAAATCACGATCGGCAGGTATGAACTCAGCAGTTCGGTCATGACGGTTTCCTTGCGGTATCGCGCACATGTTGCAGTCGCGAATAATTCCAAAGTCGGTTTACACAATAAGCCGTGCCAGTCAACGCAAATGGCCGCCGGTTGCCGCATTATCGCCGGATTTTGTGCACTGCGGCGCAAGCATCCTGCACCCTGCGCTGAACCGGCCGAATCGGCGCCGGTCGACAGCAATTGCGAGCCTCATGGGTCATACTGCAACATAGCGTGTGTTCCGGCAAAGGCGACCGGCTATTCCGCTACCTGTTGCCGGGTGCGACAATCGGTCGGGATTGTCTCGAACACCTGCCAGACGGGATGATGCAATGGAGCGATTCTTCGACCGGCTGTCCGAAATGGAACCCGGATACCAAACCGGGACTTTCGACGGACGCACCTACGCGGTCACGATCGAAAAGTCCGCAGACGGTCGACGCGTGAAACTGTTCGCGGAGGAACTGGGCGGAAGCGATCGGGTGAGCTTCAACCTCTATCTCCTGGACGGCAAGCCGCCGCTGTTGAAACCTTGCGAGATGCCGCAGGAGAAGGTCGTCGAGTTCGTCCTGGGGTACGAAGCCGACACCGACCGGGCCTGACGGCGACCGGCGGTTCAGCGGTTGACGTTTTCGGAAAACCGCTGCCTGACGGCATCCAGCTTGGGATCAATATAGCGCCGGCAAAACGGCCGGTCTGGATCGCTGTCATAGTAATTGTGATAACGCGCATCGGATGCCCGGAATTCCGCAAACTCCAGTACTTCGGTCACCAGAGCGTCCGAGAATTCGGCGTTCAAGTGCAAAAGCACACGCCGTGCTTCGTCCGCCTGCGCCGAATCGAACACATAGACCGCGCTGCGGTACTTTCCCCGCATGGAGTGACGGGCCGTCGACGAATGTGTTCGCACATGCACTTCGATCAGTGTGTCGAGAGCGATCCTGCTTTCATCGAAATGCACGATGACCGCTTCGGACCAGCTGTCGGCTGGCGCATGGGAGCGGATGAAACCCTGCTCGACACGGGCAACGCCGCTCAGCGACTGAAACACCGCCTCCGTAAACCAGTGACAACCGCCACCCAGACCAATCTTATGCATCTCGCCTCCAGGCAATCCCGAACATCGTGAAGGTCGATTGAATCTAGGCAGCGAGAACGGGTCGCGAAAGCCCGAACACCCGATCGTGTTCGACCTGGCGGAGGAACTGCACTTTGCTTGAAAAAATGGCGCGAGTGACGGGGCTCGAACCCGCGACCTCCGGCGTGACAGGCCGGCACTCTAACCAGCTGAGCTACACCCGCGCATCATTTCGCGCGACCGCGAAACGTGAGCGGTGAATTAAGCCGTTCACCGATGGCTGTCAAGCGCTGATCGAACGCTTTTGCGACAATAACAAGACAAAAATTTCGATGCGCGGCGAACGCGCCGTTCGGTCGCAAAACTTTCGCCGAACCGGCGCTTTTTTCTTGCACTTGCCGAACGAAGCGCATAAACGGTGCCAAGATTTTCCCAAGGGCGGTTAGCTCAGCTGGTAGAGCGCCTCGTTTACACCGAGGATGTCGGGAGTTCGAGTCTCTCACCGCCCACCATTCCCCCGACAAAGTCCGCTTTTCTCAGGCTCAACGAGCCAGTCAGCCGGCGACGGCGACGAGGCCGAAGCGCTCGCGCCGCAGATAGCGCCAGTTCATCAGAATCGCGGCGAAGAGCAGCCCCAAAGCCAGCCCCCACCAGACGCCGACCGCGCCGTAATCCATGACGATGCCGAAGGCATAAGCCGACGTCATGCCAATGCCCCAATAGCTGAAGACGGCGATGAACATCGGAATCGTCGTGTCCTTCAACCCGCGCAGCAGACCCGTGCCGATCACCTGCAGCCCGTCGACGAGCTGGAAAGCGGCCGCAACGAAGAGCAGCGGCACGGCATTGATCAGCACCTGGGCCGCATCCGGATTGGATTCGTCGAGGAAGAGACCGATCAGGGTTTCAGGAACCACCAGGAACAGGATCGCGGTGGCTATGGTCGCGACAACGGACAACATCAGGGCCACGACACCGGCCCGGCTGAGTCCGACCCAGTCCTGCCGCCCGAAGGCGTTGCCGATCCTGATGGTCGCTGCGCTGGACAGGCCGAGCGGGATCATGAAGGCGATCCCGGCCAGCTGCAGCGCGATCCCGTGGGCGGCAAGTTCGATGGTGCCGATCCAGCCGATGAGGATCGCCGCGCCGGCGAACAGGCCGACCTCGGCCAGAATACTGGCGCCGATCGGCCAACCCAGCCGCATGACTTCGAAAAATCCGGCCCAGTCGGCCCTCCAGAACCGCACCAGCAGCTCGTAGCGCCGCAGATCGGGCTTGCGCACCGCATAGGCAAGAAGCGCCAGGAAGGTGATCACGTTGGTACCGAGCGATGCGACGGCGGCGCCCACCACGCCCATTTTCGGCGCGCCGAAGTTGCCGAAAATAAAGGCGTAGTTGAGGACGATGTTCGCCAATGTCCCGAACAGCGTCGCCCACAGGATGATCTGTGCCCGCTCCAACGCACTCAGATAGGACCGGAACAGCATGATCATCAGCGCCGGGAACATCGACCATTGGGCAACCTGGACATAATCGCCCGCGAGCGCGGCAATGGCCGGATCCTGACCCAGCATCACCAGCACCGGCTCTGTGAACCACAGGGGCAGCATGACGACGACGCAATAGAGCAGGACCACCCAGATTCCCATGCGCACCGAGCGACGAACGCCGCGCGTGTCGTCGCGCCCATGCGCCTGGGCGGCGATCGGCATCACCGCAATCGCAAAGCCGCCGCCGAAAATATAGAACAGAAAGAACGTCTGCGTGCCCAGCACCGCAGCGGCAAGCTCGAACGCGCCGAGCCAGCCGACCATGATCGTATCGGTGACATTGATGGCGATCTGCGCCAGCTGCGCGCCGATCAGCGGCAGGCCGAGCGTCAGGGTCGCCCTGGTATGTCCGAACCAGGACAGGCCCGGCCCGGCGCCCTTCCCCTGCGGGTCGCGCAACGCACTCATGGTTTCAAGATCCGTTCAAAAAAGCAGACCGAAACCCATAGAGGAAAGCCGCGGGTCAAGCAATCGTCAAAATGGTGTCGGGAATTGCGAACGCATCGTGTGTGACGAAGTTGCCACCATGCGAGGATCGTAAAAAAAGCCCGGTGCTAACACCGGGCTCCGCATCCCTGATGCCGCATCTGCCGAAGACGGGCTTAGCTGTTGACAGCGTCCTTGAGGCCTTTGCCGGCCGAGAACTTGGGAACGTTGCGGGCGGGGATATCGACTTCCGCGCCGGTCATCGGGTTACGGCCTTTCGATGCTGCGCGGTGGGTGACGGAGTAATTTCCGAAACCCACGAGACGAACATCACCGCCGCCCTTCAATTCGTTGGTGATGGTGTCGAACACAGCTTCGACCGCAGAGCCAGCATCGGCCTTACTGAGACCTGCTTTGTCCGCAACGGCAGCAACCAGTTCGTTCTTGTTCATTTTCCAACCCTCTCAGTGTGTGGTGAACGACTCAGTACAAAGTCGGTCACGATCTTACGACTCCAAAGCGAAATCACAATGATTCAAGCCCAAAAACCCCAGTTTTCCGGCATTTTTTGGACGATTCGACCCGCAAAAACGACGAAAGCCGGCAAATGCCCGCTTTCGATGGCCAAATGGCCGCTTTTCAAGGAGAATCAGTGGGCTATCGATGCACCAACATCTTCACCGCCATTTTCCGCCTGAAGCGGCGTTTCGGCGGGGTCCCACTCGATCGGCGTCGGCTGGCTGATGAGCGCGTGCGGCAGCACTTCGCTCATCTGCGAGACCGGAATGATCTCCAACTCGTTCTTCACATTGTCCGGAATTTCCGCCAGGTCCTTGGCATTCTCTTCCGGAATGAGCACGGTCTTGATGCCGCCGCGAAGAGCCGCCAGCAGCTTTTCCTTCAAGCCGCCGATCGGCAGCACGCGGCCGCGCAGCGTGATCTCGCCGGTCATGGCGACGTCCTTGCGTACCGGAATCGATGTCATGATCGAGACGATCGAGGTGGCCATGGCAACGCCGGCTGACGGCCCGTCCTTGGGCGTCGCCCCTTCCGGCACATGCACGTGGATATCGCGCTTGTCGAACAGCGGCGGCTCGACGCCGAAATCGACTGCGCGGGAGCGCACATAGGAGGCCGCCGCCGAGATCGATTCCTTCATCACGTCGCGCAGGTTGCCGGTGACGGTCATCTTGCCCTTGCCCGGCATCATCACGCCCTCGATGGTCAGCAATTCGCCGCCAACCTCGGTCCAGGCCAGTCCGGTCACGACGCCGACCTGGTCGTCGTGTTCGGCTTCGCCGTAGCGGTAACGCGGCACGCCCAGGAAATCGTCGAGATTATCCTCGGTGACGTCGACGGACTTGACCCCGTCCTTGAGAATCTGGGTCACCACCTTGCGGCTCAGCGACATCAGTTCGCGCTCGAAATTGCGGACTCCGGCCTCGCGGGTGTAGCGGCGGATGATCTGCCGCAACGCGCCGTCGCTGACCGAGAACTCGCCATCCTGCAGCGCGTGGTCGCGCAGTGCCTTCGGCAGCAGGTGTCTGCGGGCGATCTCCAGCTTCTCGTCTTCGGTATAGCCGGCGATGCGGATGATCTCCATCCGGTCCATCAGGGCCGGCGGGATGTTCAGCGTGTTGGCGGTGGTGATGAACATCACCTTGGACAGGTCGTATTCGACTTCCAGATAGTGGTCCATGAAGGTCGAATTCTGCTCCGGATCCAGCACCTCGAGCAGCGCCGAGGACGGATCGCCGCGGAAGTCCATGCCCATCTTGTCGATCTCGTCGAACAAGAACAGCGGGTTGGCCTTCTTGGCTTTCTTCATCGACTGGATGACCTTGCCGGGCATCGAGCCGATATAGGTGCGGCGATGACCGCGGATTTCGGCCTCATCGCGCACGCCGCCAAGCGCCATGCGGACGTATTCGCGGCCGGTGGCGCGGGCGATCGACTTGGCCAGAGAGGTCTTGCCGACGCCGGGCGGTCCCACCAGGCACAGGATCGGGCCCTTGATCTTGTTGGACCGGCTCTGCACGGCAAGATATTCGAGGATGCGCTCCTTGACCTTCTCAAGACCGTAGTGATCGGCCTCGAGAATGGCGTCAGCCTTGTTGAGGTCGACCTTGATGCGGGATTTCTTGCCCCACGGAATGCCGAGCAGCCAGTCGAGATAGTTGCGCACGACCGTGGCTTCCGCCGACATCGGGCTCATCTGCTTGAGCTTCTTGAGCTCGGCTTCGGCCTTTTCGCGCGCTTCCTTCGAAAGCTTGGTCTTGGCGATGCGCTCTTCCAGTTCACCCATCTCGTCGCGGCCTTCCTCGCCGTCGCCGAGTTCCTTCTGGATCGCCTTCATCTGTTCGTTGAGGTAGTACTCGCGCTGCGTCTTCTCCATCTGCCGCTTGACGCGGGAGCGGATGCGCTTTTCGACCTGCAGCACCGAAATCTCGCCTTCCATGAAGCCGAGCGCCCGTTCCAGCCGTTCCTTGACGCTGACGGTCGCCAGCATCTCCTGCTTCTCCGGGATCTTGATGGACAGGTGCGAGGCCACCGTATCGGCCAGCTTGGAATAGTCGTCGATCTGGCTGGCCGCGCCGACGACCTCCGGCGAGATCTTCTTGTTCAGCTTGACGTAGTTTTCGAACTCCGAAACCACCGAACGTGACAGCGCCTCGATTTCGACGGCATCCTCGTCCGGTTCCGGCAGGAGATCGGCCATCGCTTCGTAGTAGTCGGGATTGGATGAAAAGCCGGTGATGCGTGCCCGGTCCTTGCCCTCCACCAGCACCTTGACGGTTCCGTCCGGCAATTTCAGCAGTTGCAGGACATTGGCAACCGTGCCGACGTCATAAATGTCTTCGGTCGCGGGGTCGTCGTCTCCGGCGTTGATCTGGGTCGCGAGCAGGATCTGCTTGTCCGCCCCCATCACCTCCTCGAGGGCTCGAATCGACTTCTCGCGGCCGACGAAAAGCGGCACGATCATATGCGGAAATACAACGATATCGCGGAGTGGCAAGACCGGGTAGGTCTCCGATTCGGTCCACTGCGAGGTCACTTCATTCATCTTGTTTCCTTTCGACCGCCTGCCCCGCTCGCTTTCCGCCAGAGGACCGGCCAAGCCATGCTTGTCACTCGCTCCCTAAGTGGAGTATTTGACGCAACGTTTCAAGGCCGCAGGCACGTCATCGACGCGTCAGATTCGCGCGGAAGGACAGTTTCGCCAACGCGAATCGCAGGCACGGAAAAACTGGCAGGAAACTACGCCCTTGCCACGTCGAATCAAACCCTCCTTTTGGATCAATCCCAAGGAGTTCGGTCAGAAACCAAAACGTCGCAAAGCCCGAAAACCGTACGATTCCGATCGGCTTGCCGCCACCTTACGCGGTGGCGTTGCCCTTCTCGTCTTCCCGCTCGGAATAGATGTAGAGCGGCCGAGCGGATCCGGAGACGACTTCGTCGGAGATGACGACCTCCTGGACACCTTCCAGAGACGGCAGCTCGAACATGGTGTCGAGCAGGATCTTCTCCATGATCGAGCGCAATCCGCGCGCGCCGGTTTTGCGGGCGATGGCCTTGCGGGCGATACCGCGCAGCGCATCCTCATGGAAGGTCAACTCGACGTCTTCCATTTCGAACAGTCGCTGATACTGCTTGACGAGAGCGTTCTTCGGCTCCGACAGGATCGAGATCAGGGCGTCTTCGTCGAGATCTTCCAGCGTCGCGATCACCGGCAGACGGCCGATGAATTCCGGAATCAGGCCGAACTTGACCATGTCCTCGGGTTCGAGGCCGCGCAGGATTTCGCCGACTCGCCGGTCGTCGAGATCCTTGACGGTCGCGGCGAAGCCGATGGACGTGCCTTCGCCGCGCGCCGATATGATCTTGTCGAGGCCGGCAAAGGCGCCGCCGCAGATGAACAGGATGTTGGTCGTGTCGACCTGCAGGAATTCCTGTTGAGGATGTTTGCGGCCGCCCTGCGGCGGAACCGAAGCCACAGTGCCCTCCATGATCTTCAGCAGCGCCTGCTGGACACCTTCGCCCGAAACGTCCCGGGTGATGGAGGGATTGTCGGACTTGCGCGAAATCTTGTCGACCTCGTCGATATAGACGATGCCGCGCTGCGCCCGCTCGACATTGTAGTCGGCAGCCTGCAGCAGCTTCAGGATGATATTCTCGACGTCCTCGCCGACATAGCCGGCCTCGGTCAACGTCGTCGCGTCGGCCATGGTGAACGGCACATCGATGATGCGTGCCAGCGTCTGCGCCAGGTAGGTCTTGCCGCAACCGGTCGGGCCGACCAGCATGATGTTCGATTTCGACAGCTCGATATCGTTGCTCTTGCTGGCATGCGCAAGACGCTTGTAATGGTTGTGAACCGCGACCGAAAGCACCCGCTTGGCCTGGTCCTGGCCAATCACATACTCATCGAGCGTATTGATGATTTCCTGCGGGGTCGGCACGCCGTCCCGCGACTTCACCATCGAGGATTTGTTCTCCTCGCGGATGATGTCCATGCACAATTCGACGCATTCATCGCAGATGAAAACGGTCGGTCCTGCGATCAGCTTGCGAACCTCGTGCTGGCTCTTGCCACAGAACGAACAGTAGAGCTTGTTTTTTGAGTCGCCGCCGCTACCACCGCTGACCTTGCTCATATTCACTTCCTTCTAGCGGCCCGCACCCCAAGCCAGGCCGATAATTGGTACGCCACTCACTTAGACGGATAAAAATCCATCTTCATTCGGTACACTGTATGGCGGCGTTGACGCAACACAACCCCATATCACTATACTAGGCACATCGTGCAACGCTACGCGTCAGGCGTTGAATATACCCTTAGGACACTTCCAAAAATAACCACTACAAATCGTTCACTCTCGGCTTGATGGTATAATTCCATTCAGGGTGGAACTTGTCGCCAGTGATGTCGAGTTCGGCCATTTCGCTTTTGGAGACCTTGACGCCCTTCTGATAGGTCCGTTCGTCGACGGCACATTCGACCCTGAGCCCTGCCTTGGTTGTCGTCGCGCCGATCAATTCGACCACCGTCATGCGATCGGTGAGCGGACGGCCGCGCCAGTTTCTGGGTGATGTGACAAAACAGGCGATGCTCAATCTTGTTCCACTTCGACGTACCCGGCGGATAGTGGTGGATCTGCAGCGTGAGCCCGGTCTCGTCGGCGAGCTTTTGCAACTCGACCTTCCAAAGCCTGATACGTACCCCGTTCGAACCGCCACAATCAGCAGTGATCACGAGCTTCTTCGCCTCGGGATAGCGCGCATGGCCCATCCGATAGAACCAGGTGCGGATGGACTGGACAGCGAATTCAGCCGTGTCGGCAGTGATGCCGAGGCTGACCCATGCTTCGTTCGCGGTGACGTCAAAGACCCCGTAAGGAGCCACCTTGCCCAAGCTCTTGTCCTCGAAGTCGTGCACCTTCACGCGTCGTGGGTCGGCTTTTGGACGGTAGTCGGTGCCACCGTTCTTGTAGTTGCCGATCAGTTCCTTCTTCTTGGTGTCCACCGAGATCACTGGTTCTCCGGCGCCTTGTGCCTCACACACCTTGGTGTTGATGTGCTCGAACTGGGCATTGTGGTCCGGGTGCCTTGAGCCCTCGTCGGTCTTGCGGTTCGTCTGCCGCGAGAACCCCAATTTTGCCAGCAATGTGTCGACGCTGTTGCGGCATATCTTGTGGCCTGCGTCCTTGAGTGCCGCGGCCAGCTTGGCGGGACTTTTGGACACCCACATCAGCGGTCGCTCCGGGTCGCCACGCGTTACTGGCTCAACGAGGCGCTTGAGGTCAGCAAGCAGGGTCGGATCGTTATCGGTCAGTGTTCGCGCGCCAGCGCCTGGGCGGCGAACCTTTCCGGGCGGCGGATCATCGAGGTCCTTGAGCCCACGCCCGATCGTCGACCTGGCGACGCCGGTGATGCTGGAGACCGCGGCAATGCCGCCCCGGCCAGCTGCACGCGCTTCACTGGCGGCAAACAGCCGGCGACCACGTTCATCACGATGGCAGCCGTCCGCTTCCCAGCGTTGTTGAATTGCAAGTAGATCAATCATGCAAACCGGGTAGCGCATATCAATCCGTGCGGGAATCCCTTCTGTCTGAGACCGATGTCAAACCACCGCATACCGATCAGTCCATCCGAGTCGGTAATCTTTGGAAGTCTCCTTAACACCCCAAATTAATGCAGGGGATCGACCGATCCAGTCCTGAATACGCCTATATGTTGCCGTTTTGCCGCACCCTTTTGCCCGACAATCGCGGCTATTCCTTGGCCTCGTTCTCCATCAGCTCGCGCGACGAAATGACCTTGTCGACAATGCCGAATTCGCGGGCTTCCTCCGCCGTCATGAAGTGGTCGCGATCCAGGGTTTTCTCGATCGTGTCATAGTCCTGGCCGGTGTGCGAAACGTAAATCTCGTTGAGACGCCGCTTCATCTTGATGATGTCCTGGGCGTGCCGCTCGATGTCGGAAGCCTGCCCCTGGAACCCGCCTGAAGGCTGGTGCACCATGACCCGGGAGTTCGGCGTGGCAAAGCGCATATCCTTGTGGCCAGCGCACAAAAGCAGCGATCCCATGGACGCCGCCTGGCCGATACATAGTGTCGAAACGGCCGGTTTGATGAACTGCATCGTGTCGTAGATGGCCATGCCGGATGTCACCACGCCGCCCGGCGAGTTGATGTACATGGCGATCTCTTTTTTCGGATTGTCGGCTTCCAGATAGAGCAGTTGCGCGCAGACCAGCGTCGCCATTCCGTCCTCGACCGGTCCGGTGATGAAGATGATGCGCTCTTTCAGCAGCCGCGAGAAGATGTCGAAGGCGCGCTCGCCCCGATTGGTCTGTTCGACCACCATGGGAACAAGAGACAGCGCGGTATCAACGGGATGGGACATTGTGGGCCTTCTGATGCTGGCTCCGATAGCGGACGAATCGGAGAATCGGATGAAAAACTGTTGGTGCATACATAGGATGCGATGGCATTAACGTTCAAGACGTGATGATGTCGCCGTCGCATCGCCGATCGAAGCCGCGCCGACCCAACACCGTCAGCGCGTCGCCGAACGGAAAGGCTGCCAGAACATAGGTCGGAAATGAAAAAAGACAAGCAGGATAAGACGGTCGACCTCGATCCCCGCGATGCGGCCTTCTACGACGATCCCTACCCCTATTACGAGGATATCCGCGCCGACATGCAGGCGTTCTTCTGGATGCAGTTCGGCATGTGGTGCTTCATCGGCTTTGACGACGTCAACCGGCTGTTGCGCGACAGGCGATTCGGCCGGCAGATCCTGCATGTCGCAACACGCGAGGAACTGGGCCTGCCGGCGCCGAAACCGCACCTGGCGGATTTCGATGCCGTCGAGGCCCACTCGCTGCTCGAGCTGGAGCCGCCGGCGCACACCCGTCTGCGCACCCTGGTCAACAAGGCCTTCGTGTCGCGTCAGGTGGAGCGGCTGCGGCCGGACATCGCCGACCTGACCCACCGCACCATCGACCGGTTCGAGGGCGATGGCGAGGTGGAGCTGATCCGCCGGTTCGCCGAACCGATTCCGGTTTCGGTGATCGCCCGGATGATCGGCGTGCCGCAGGAGTTGAACGACGAACTTCTCGACTGGTCGCATCGGATGGTCCGCATGTACATGTACCACCAGACCGAGGAAGACGAACACAGCGCCAATCGGGCGGCCCACGATTTTGCCGCCTGCCTGCGCGACCTCATCGCGCAGCGCCGCCGGGCACCGCAGGACGACCTGCTCAGCCACATGCTGCAAACGGAACGCAATGGCGAGCGCCTGAGCGACGAAGAGGTCATCTCCACCAGCGTTCTGCTGCTCAATGCCGGCCACGAAGCGACGGTCCATCAGACCGGAAATGCGGTGAAGACGATCTTAGAGAACAAACTATCGCCGAACGAGCTTTTTGCCGACCGGGCGGCCAGCGATGCGACGGTGGAGGAAGCCCTGCGCTTTGATGCGCCGCTGCACATGTTCACCCGCTATGCACTGGAGGATGTCGAACTCGACGGCGGCATCCGCATCGCCAAGGGCGAGGAAATCGGATTGATGCTCGGCGCCGCGAACCGCGATCCGGCGCAATTTGCCGACCCCGCGAACTTCAACCCCGGCCGATCCGACCAGGCCAACTTCACCTTCGGCGCGGGCATCCACTTCTGCATCGGCGCTCCCCTCGCCCGGCTGGAGATGCAGACGTCGCTGCCGATCCTGTTCGAGCGTTTGCCCGGCATGAGCCTCAAGAGCCGGCCGCATTATCGCGATGCCTACCACTTCCACGGCCTGGAAAGGCTGGAACTGGCCTGGTAGGCCCTAGCCGGATTTGGTCAGGTCTTCGATCAGCTTGTAGTCGGTCGGCGGATCGGCGCAGATGGTCGGGCCGCACTCGATCAGCGTCGTCACCGCATTGGCGCCCACGAGGAAGAGCATCAGGAAAAAGGCGAACTTGGCCAGATTGCTGCCGCCGAATTTCTGGTGGGACGGCTGCTCCACCAGGCTCTTGTATTGCCCCTCGAACAACAGCATTACCGCCGTCCCGACGATGATCAGGATGAAGCATATTCCGGCCCAGGTATAGTAATGCAGTCCGAAGACAGGTGATCCGTAGGTCCCCGTTCCCGGCACGATATGCAGGAGGATCTGACGCGCCGACACGCTCGCCCCGTAGACGGCGCCGATCAGCATGATGCCGTAGTGGTGCGGCTTGGCACCGTAAATCAAGTTGAGGCAAAGGCCGAAGCCGACCGCGGCCAGGCCAACCCGCTGCAGCAGACAGAGCGGGCATGGAAGTTCGTCGAGCGTGAACTGGAAGATGTAGGCGGCGATCAGAACGCCGCAGATGACGAGCGTCCCGATGGCGTTGAGCGTGCGCGACGGATGCGGAGCAACAATGATCATCGCCCGCTCCTACAGAATGATTTTCAGCGGCGTCGTGGCGTGGAATTTCAGCCAGTAGGCGCCGAGTAGGATGGTGATCGTGAAGAGAATGTAGGACGTCCGCCAATGGTCGCGCAAAGCGACCACCATAGCGATAAACAGAAGCAGGAAAAGCAATGCAATCATGGCGCGAACTCCCTCGCATCACTGCCATTGCTGGCAGATTACTCCGAGTCGCGCTTCAAATGAACGCAGTCGCCCTAGTTATGCACATGGCGCCGAGACCGAACTAGCGGGCAGCCTGGCTGCCCGCCAACGGCGCCCGTCAGGCTTTGTCGAGCGCCTGTTCGAGATCGGCGATGACGTCGGCCACATCCTCGATTCCGATCGAAAGCCGAACGACATCCGGGCCGGCACCGGCCGCCTCCTGCTGCTCCGGCGAGAGCTGCCGGTGGGTCGTCGAGGCAGGGTGAATGACCAGCGAGCGCGTGTCGCCGATGTTCGCCAGGTGCGAGAAGATCTCCAGCGCCTCGACGAATTTCACCCCGGCCTCGTAGCCGCCCTTCAAGCCGAAGGTGAAGACGGCGCCGGCGCCCTTGGGCGAATATTTCTTCATCAGCGCGTGGTTTTCGTCTTCCTCCAGACCGGAATACGACACCCAGTCGACCTTGTCGTGGCCATTGAGCCAGCGCGCGACCTCGAGCGTGTTTTCGCAATGGCGCTGCATGCGCAGCGGCAGGGTTTCGACGCCGGTCAGGATGAGGAAGGCATTGAACGGTGATATCGCCGGCCCGAAATCGCGCAAGCCGAGCACACGGCAGGCGATGGCGAAGGCGAAATTGCCGAAGGTCTCATGCAGCACCATGCCGCCGTATTCCGGTCGCGGCTCCGACAGCATCGGATAGTTGCCGGAGTGCGACCAGTCGAAGGTACCGCCATCGACGATGACACCGCCCATCGAGTTGCCGTGGCCGCCGATGAACTTGGTCAGCGAATGCACGACGATATCGGCGCCGTGCTCGATCGGCCGCACCAGATAGGGGCTCGCCATGGTGTTGTCGACGATCAGCGGCAGCCCGTGCCGATGGGCGACTTCGGCGATTGCGGCGATGTCGACGAAGGTGCCGCCCGGATTGGCCAGGCTCTCGATGAAGATGCCGCGTGTGCGATCGTCGATCTGGCTCTCGATCTCGTCGAGATTAGCCGGATCGGCCCAGCGTACCTGCCAGTCGAAATTCTTGAAGGCGTGGCCGAACTGGTTGATGGAGCCGCCGTACAGCTTGTTGGCGGAAATGAAATTGTCGCCGGACTGCATGATGGAGTGGAACACCAGCAACTGCGCGCCGTGACCGGAACCGGTCGCCAGCGCCGCGGTGCCGCCTTCCAGCGCCGCGATCCGTTCCTCGAGCACCGCCTGGGTCGGATTCATGATGCGGGTGTAGATATTGCCGAAGGCCTTGAGGCCGAACAGGGATGCGGCGTGATCGGCATCCTCGAAGACGAAGCTCGTGGTCTGGTAAATCGGGGTCGCCCGCGCTCCGGTGGTCGGGTCCGGCTGGGCGCCGGCGTGAACGGCCAGAGTGCTGAAACCCGGTTCGTGATTTGCCATCAAAGATCCCCTCGGTCGGTTTGCAAAACAGGCCGGTTATCCCGCAACAGCGGCCGCAGGTCAAAGGAGATTTGTCTGTGAAACGCGTGTGTGTGTCGTTCTAAAGCGCGCGGGTCCGGATCCCGAGTGCCTGAACGCCCTTCTGGCGGATCGGTTTGCGTGCGGAGATCACCCGGCTGTTCACACCGTTCCAGCCGATTTCGCCGGAAAGCCGACCGTATTCGATCTTGGGACAGCGGTTCATGACCACCTTCATCCCTGCCGCTTCGGCGGTGCGCGCCGCTTCGTCATTGCGCACGGTCAGTTGCGCCCAGACGACATCGGGCCGGTGCTCGAGCGACAGAATCTCACGAACGATCCCGGGCAACGCGTTGGAGCCGCGAAACACATCCACCATGTCGATGGGTTCCGGTACATCGCCGAGTTTGCCGTAGATCCGCTGGCCGAGGATTTCCTTGCCGGCGTGACCCGGATTGATCGGAATGACCCGATAGCCTTTCGCCAGCAGGTATTTCATTGCGATGTAGCTTGGACGAATGTCCTTCGGAGAGGCACCGACCATGGCGATCGTCTTGACGGAGTTCAAGATCCCCGAAACATACGCATCGGAATAATGATCGTGATCCATGTGAGATCCTGCCTTCCCGGAATTGGGTTCCATGTAGCGGCCTTTGTGCGAGAAGTCGACCTTCCCGGAAATGTGTTCGTCGACCACCGGTCACTCAACATTTCTTGTGTTGTCAGCACATGGCATTGCCGTCAGCCTGGTTTCGCCTATCATTTGGACGTCAGGGCAACAGAGGTGGCGCGACATATGAGAAGCTTCGTTTTGATTTTGGTACTGGTGGCAATCAGCGTGCCGGCGCATGCGGTAAGCCGCTATGCGACACCGCGGCTGAGCTGCGCCCGGGTGCAGGCCATTCTCGAAAGCGAAGGCGCCGCGATCTTGCGATATCCGTCGCCCCGCAACTCGCAGCTGACCCTCTACGACATGTACGCCAACAGTTCCCGTTTCTGTCCCGATGGGGAAGTCGCGCGCCCGGCCTCCGTGCCGACCAGCGACAACAGCCAGTGTCGCGTCAGGCGCTGCGAAAGGCGGCAGTCTTCCGGGGACAACTAGCTGCCGTGCACCTTGGCAGCTCCGGTTGACGCTCCGGATGGCTCCCGGCACAATCAAACGAAAATCGTGCCGCTCCCAACTGTTTCGGTCGATACGCCAGCCAAATGCGGGTGATCGCCACCGGTGTTGTGCAACACCCTGACAGGGGATGGGAGGATGGGTCATGATACGAAGGCTGGTTGTTTCGGCGATAACTCTTGCGGCCACCTGCCCGGCTTTGGCCGGGGCACTTCACGAGGCGGTCGGATCGGGCGATGCCAGCGCCGTCCGCGCGGCGCTTCAAAGTGGGGCAGACATCGACGAACTTGACGGCAGCGGAAAGGCACCCCTGCATATTGCCGCGGAGAAGAACGACGCCGCGCTGATCGAACTGCTGGTGTCGAATGGAGCCGATCCCGATCGTATAGCCGAGGGCTTTTACGGCCCCTCCGACGCGCCGATTCACTCAGCCGTCAAACGACGCAGCCTGGACGCGATCAGGGCCCTGCACCGGGCAGGCGCCAACCTGACGTTGGCAACAATCAATACGGCGGCACCACTGCATCTGGCGCTCAAGGCAGGTCGTGATGAGGCCGCCCAGCTGCTGATTTCGTTGGGTGCCGATTCCTTCGAGGCGGAGGACATCGGCGGTATGATAGCTGGCGCGGACACTGATACGGGCGCGGAGTATGCCGGCGCTTGTAAATCCTGCCATTCACTGGAGATGGCCGGTGATCTCGACAAAGACGGCCTTGTCGGTCCGCCAATCTGGAACATAGTCGGAAGCCCGAAGGCGACCTATCCGGGTTATGAGTACTCGCCGGCGATCAAACAACGCGGCGGCGTGTGGACATACCGCGAACTCAACAACATGATTGCCAATCCCACTGCATTCATGCCGGGGACGAAAATGGAGGGAACCGGCGTTTCGATCAAGGACCCGCAGCGCCGTGCTCAAATAATTGCATATCTGCGCCTGCTTTCCGACGAACCATTCCCGCTCCCCGAATGATCTTGGGCGGTGCTACATAAGATCCTGACAGGATCCGATTTTGCGGGAGCAATGCGTCGGCGAACCTATCGACCGGTCCATTTCGGATCGCGTTTTTCGAGAAACGCGTTGATGCCCTCTTCGGCGTCGCGGGCCATCATGTTTTCCGTCATCACCCAGGCCGCGTAGTCGTAAGCTTCTCCGAGCGGGCGTTCGATCTGCTGGTAAAACGCCTCCTTGCCGATCTTCAGGGTTTTCGGCGACTTGGACGCGATGACGCTGGCATATTTGTCAGTGACGGTGCGCAGATATTCCCTCGGCACGATTCGGTTGACCAGCCCGAATTCCTTGGCGGTCGAGGCATCGACGGCCTCGCCGGTCAGCAGCATTTCCATCGCCTGCTTGCGGTGGGCGGCGCGCGAGATCGCCACCATCGGCGTTGAGCAGAACAGGCCGATATTGACGCCCGGCGTGCAGAAAGTCGACGTGTCGGTGCAGATGGCCAGGTCGCAGGTTGCAACCAGCTGGCATCCGGCCGCCGTTGCCAGTCCGTCGACCTCGGCAATGACCGGTTTAGGCAATCCGGTGATCGCCATCATGACATGCGAACACAGCCGCATGGTCTTTTCGAAGAAAGCGCGGCCGCGATCGCTGTCGCTGCGGTGCGCGGTCAACTCCTTCAGGTCGTGCCCGGCGCAAAAGACCTTCCCCGCCGCGGCGATGACGACCACACGGACCGCCTCGTCGTCGCGCGCGGCATCCAGTTCGGCGCTCAATTGCTCCAGCACGGCGATCGACAAGGCGTTGGCCGGCGGGTTGTTGAGCGTCAGGCGCAACACGCCGTCCGCCAGCTGCCTGACGATCAGGGTGTTTTCGGCCGGTTCGTTCAGGGCTGCTGCGTCCGACATGATGGGGCTCCTGCTTCTGGCGAGATTTACTGGTATATCGCGCAAGCCGCGCTTGGCAAGCACCGCACCACCACTTACGCTTACGTCAACGTTAGTGTACCACGTCGCCCAACCGGGCGCACCAGGAGGAAATCATGGCACGGGTCCTGTACGAAAAAGACGGACGTATCGGGCGCATCACTCTGAACCGACCCGACGTCATGAACGCAATCGATGACGAACTGCCGGTCGAACTGGAAGCAGCGGTCGCCTCTGCCTGCTCGGATGACGGCGTGCATGTCATCGTCCTATCAGGCGCCGGCAAGGCGTTCTGTGCCGGCTACGATCTTGCCTACTACGCCCAGGCGACGGAAGGCGCCGGTCACGAAATGACCCAGGACATGCCATGGGATCCGCTTCGCGATTACGGCTTCATGATGCGCAATACCCAGGCCTTCATGTCGCTGTGGCGCGCCCGCATCCCGGTGATTGCGAAAATACATGGCTTTGCCGTTGCCGGCGGTTCCGACATTGCCCTGTGCGCCGATATGATCGTGATGGCCGACGACGCCCGCATCGGCTACATGCCGACCCGCGTCTGGGGGTGCCCGACGACCGCCATGTGGGTCTACCGGCTGGGGCCGGAAAAGGCCAAGCGCATGCTGTTTACCGGCGACGCGATCGACGGCCGGGAAGCCGTGGAACTGGGCCTCGTGCTGAAATCCGTTCCTGCTGACGAGCTGGACGCCCATGTCGAATCCCTGGCCGAGCGGATCGCTTCAGTCCCGATCAATCAGCTGACGATGCAGAAGCTCGTTGTCAATCAGGCGGTCGAGGCCATGGGGCTTCCGCAGACCCAGATGTTCGCCACTTTGTTCGACGGCATCACCCGGCACTCACCGGAAGGACTGAACTTCAAGGCCCGCGCCGAAGAGATGGGTTGGAAACAGGCGGTCCGGGAGCGCGACCTCGGCACCTTCGACTGGACCGCCAACCGACCGATCAATTCGGTCCGTGGCGACGACTGAGCCCCCCGCTCCAATCCCATCGTTTCAAAGAACAGGTAGCCGATTCATGAAAGACACCTCTCTTCGCCCGGTCATGAACGCCGACGAAGTCAATGCCTTGCTGGCAACGATTTATCCGCAGTTGAATGACGAGTTTTCGGACTATTCGGTTGTCGATGTCGCGCCCGGGCGTTGCGTGGTTCGGCTGGAGGCGGGCGAACGGCATCTTCGTCCCGGCGGAACGGTGTCCGGCCCTTCCCTCTTCACCCTCGCCGATATCGGCGGATACACCTGCATCCTGTCGCATGCCGGCCCGGAAGCGTTGAGTGTCACGACCAATCTAAACATCAACTTCATGCGCAAAGCCGAGCCCGGCCGGATCGATGCGACATGCCGTATCTTGAAACTCGGACGCTCGCTGATGGTGTTCGACGCGGAGATGGTTTCCCGCAACAACGATCTCGTCGTCGCTCACGCCACCGGAACCTATTCGATCCCGCCGAAGCGCTGAGAATCGAGGCAATCTCGCACTTTACGATGTGGTAATATAGTACCTATTTCATAACTATTTGTTTTTATTATTCTTTATAGAGACGAATGGCGAAAATCGTGCTTGCGAAGCCCAAAGGCATGCTCTATAAGGCGCTGCGGTATCGGTCCCTGTGCGGGGCCGATCCGTTTTTTGGCCGGATGCAATCCGGCCGCAAGCAACAAGAAAAGCCTTCCACGGAAGGTCGACAAAGCGAGTGATCGTCATGAAAACATTCTCCCAGAAGCCCGCCGAGGTGGAGAAGAAGTGGGTGCTGATCGACGCCGAAGGTCTGGTCGTCGGTCGTCTCGCCTCTCTCGTCGCCCTGCGGCTGCGCGGCAAACACAAGGCCACCTTCACCCCGCATGTCGATGACGGCGACAACGTCATCATCATCAATGCGGACAAGGCCGTGTTCACCGGCAGGAAGTACACCGACAAGAAGTATTATTGGCACACCGGTTATCCCGGCGGCATCAAGGAGCGCACCGCGCGGCAGATTTTCGAAGGCCGCTTTCCGGAGCGCGTCGTCGAGAAGGCCGTCGAACGCATGCTGCCCCGCGGCCCGCTTGGCCGGCGCCAGATGAAAAATCTGCGCGTCTATGCGGGCGCCGAGCATCCGCATGAAGCCCAGCAGCCCCAGGCGTTGGACATCGGCGCGCTGAATCCCAAGAACAAAAGGACCGCCTGACCATGGCTGAACTCAACTCGCTCGAAGAACTCGGCACCGTCGCCGAGACGGCCGAACCCCAGGCCCCCGTTCACGTCCAGAAGCTCGACGAACACGGCCGCGCCTATGCCACCGGCAAGCGCAAGGACGCGGTTGCCCGCGTCTGGGTCAAGCCCGGCACCGGCAAGATCACCATCAACAAGAAGGACTTCGCGAAGTATTTTGCCCGCCCCGTCCTGCAGATGATCCTGCAGCAGCCGATCGTCGCCGCAGCCCGCGACGGCCAGTTCGACGTCGTTGCAACGGTCGCCGGCGGCGGACTGTCTGGTCAGGCCGGCGCCGTCCGCCATGGCATATCCAAGGCACTCACGCTCTATGAGCCGAACCTTCGTCCGGTTCTCAAAAAGGGCGGCTTCCTGACCCGCGACAGCCGCGTGGTGGAGCGCAAGAAATACGGCAAGGCCAAGGCCCGCCGCTCGTTCCAGTTCTCCAAGCGTTAGAACGGTCGAACGAACCGAAACGAAAAGGCGCTGCCCTGGGTGGCGCCTTTTTTGTTGCCGCGGCGGCAGGCCTCAGTCGTTCAGGAGATGTTCGTAGCGGGCGTCGGTCAGCGTCTTGAGAAACGCCACCAGCGCGTCGATGCGCTTGTCGTCAAGCGCCGGGCCATGGGTGAGTTCGTCCATGGAAATCGTCTTCTCGAATTCCGTTTCGCCCCACTCCCGGCCCGTTTCCGGATTGATCTGCGCTTCCGGATCCTTGGAATTGTAGCGGTTGTAGAAGACCACCGCGGTGCGCAGGTCGGCAAAAATGCCGTTGTGCATATAGGGTCCGGTGACCGCCACATTGCGCAGGGTCGGCACCTTGAACTTGCCCGCTTCCGAGGCTTCGTTGACCGCGGTGTTGGCCAGCAGGCCAAGATCCGCGGCGTTCGGCGAACTGCCATTGGCCGCGCGCACGGCCTTGTTGATCGGCACGCCGACATTGTGAAAGCGGTAGTTGGTGAACGTCTCTTCGGCAGATCCCGGCAACGGCCGCAACTGGTGGCATTGATTGCAGTTGGTGAACTGGTCGGAGAAGAACAGCGTCCGCCCGAGTTCTTCCTGCTTGGTGAACTCCACCTCGCCGCGCAGGTAACGGTCGTAACGGGAATCGAACGGGGCAAAGGCATCGGTCCGCTCGAAAGCGGCAATGCTCTGCGTCATCGCCGAATAGACGGCCTCCGGATCGTCGAAGATCGTTTCGCCGAACAGTTTCTCGAACGCCGCGACGTATGCGGGGTTCTCCTTGAGCCTTTCGACGACGGACGTTTTGTCCGGCATGGCCATTTCCAGCGGATTGAGTGGCGGACCGCCGGCCTGATCCTCGAGCCCGGCGGCCCTGCCGTCCCAGAACTGACCGCCGACATAGTTGCCTTCGGCATCCTTGTGGAAACGCGGACTGAATTGCGCGTAGGCGGCCGTCGGCGCGTTGCGGTCGCCGATCGACTTGCCGTCGTCGCCGAGCGACACCGCTCGAGACACCGGATGGCCGAATCCGTTGTCGCGCGTATCCGAAAACCCGGCATCCGGTGCATGGCAGGTGGCGCAGGATTGCGTCCGGTTGGCGGACAGATTGGTGTCGGAAAACAGCGCCGCGCCCAGGTCTTCGCGGGTTGCGAAGGGCCCGCCGGCAGCCGCGGGCATGGCGACGGTCAGCGCCACTGCGCAAAGGCTGAGTCTCAGGCGGCCAGTCATGCTCATGCACACAATCCTGTTGAACCCTGGAGCCACACAATCTATAGCTTGCGTCCGGGCAAAGGAACACGCCGTTCGACTGGAAGCTGCGACACAGAGACACGGACGTCTTTGGCGATGTCGGCAACGCGGGCTCGTGTTCGTCAATATTGTCCCTATATGAAACCGATCAAGATCGCCTTTGAACACGTTCCAGGGAAGAACGACCATGAAACCGAAGATATTCATCGATGGGGAACACGGCACGACCGGCTTGCAGATTCGCACCCGGCTGGCCGACCGTCGCGATATCGAGGTCCTGTCGATCCCGGAAGCCGAGCGGCGCAACGACACTATGCGCCGCGAGCGGCTCAACGAAGCCGACCTGGCGATCCTGTGCCTTCCGGATGCCGCCTCGCGCCAGGCGGTCGGCATGCTCGAGGGCAGCAATTCGACGCGGGTGATCGACACCAGCACGGCGCATCGGACGGCCGACGGCTGGACCTACGGCTTTGCCGAAATGGACAGCGAGCAGGCATCCGCCATCGCCAAGTCCCGGTTCGTCGCCAATCCCGGTTGCTATCCGACCGGCGCTATTTCGCTGATCCGGCCGCTGCGCCTGGCCGGGATCCTGCCGGCCGACTACCCGATCACCGTCAACGCGGTCTCCGGCTACACCGGCGGCGGTAAGCAGCTGATCGCACAGATGGAAGACGAGGCGCATCCCGAGCATATCGACGCGCCGCATTTCGCCTACGCCCTGCCCCTGCGGCACAAGCACGTGCCGGAAATCCAGGCCCACGGGCTGCTTGAGCGCACGCCGTTGTTTACACCAAGCGTCGGTCGCTTTGCCCAGGGCATGCTGGTGCAGGTGCCGCTCTATCTCGATCTGCTCAACGGCGATGTGTCGATCGAGCGCATCCATGAGGCTCTGAGCGATCATTTTGCCGGTCAGTCGGTTGTCGAGGTGCGCCCGCTGGAAGAAGGCCAGTCGGCCCAGCGCATCGATGCCTCCGAACTCGCCGGAAGCGATGTCATGAAGCTCTATGTTTGCGGCAGCGCGGACGGGCCGCATGTCAATCTGATCGCCCAGCTCGACAATCTCGGCAAGGGCGCTTCGGGTGCAGCCGTCCAGAACATGGATCTGATGCTCACGGGCTGAGCCGACCTCAGGCAGCTTGCGGTGCTGAAGCCTCCGGCAGCGGATAGCTGCCGGTGAACGCCCTCCAATGGGCCACTGCAAACGCGAGCAAGACGATGGCGAGCCCCTGGTGCAACAGCGCCCATTGCACCGGAACCTGCAGAAGCAGCGTCACGATACCCACCGCGGCCTGTACCGTCACAAGCACGAACAGCACCACCGAACGCCGCGCATGGGTGGTGGCCGGCGCGCGCGACAGACTGGCAACCATGTGCAGACCGGCGACCAGCCACAGCGCATAGCCGAACATCCGGTGATCGAACTGCACTGTCTTTGCGTTCTCGAATATGTTGAGCCAGGCCGGCGACATGGCCAGAAGCCCGGACGGTACCAGCGCGCCGTCCATCAGCGGCCAGCTGTTGTAGGCGAGCCCGGCGTCCATTCCCGCCACCAGCGCACCGAGATAGATCTGCACCAGGACCATCAGCGCCAGAATGCCTGCTGTGCGGCCTGAAGAAGGCCCCGGGGGGCGATCGCCGCTGTGAGGGGCAAGGCCGCGCGAGACCCAGACGATGGCCGCGATGATCACCGCAGCCAGGGTCAAATGCGTCGCCAGCCGGTACTGGCTCACATCGACCCGCTCGACCAGCCCGGAGGCGACCATCCACCAGCCAATAAAGCCCTGCAGGCCGCCCAGCACGAATACCCCCAGAAGCGGCAATTTCAGCCGATTCTCCAATCGCCCGGAAAGCCAGAAATAGGCCAACGGTAGCGCAAACAGCACCCCTACCCCGCGTGCCAACAGCCGATGCGCCCATTCCCACCAGTAGATGAACTTGAACTCCGAAAGGCTCATGCCCCTGTTGATCTGCTTGTATTCGGGGATCTGCCGGTAAAGCTCCAGTTCCGCCTGCCAATCGGCCTCGCTCAGCGGCGGGATCACCCCGTGGATCGGCTTCCATTCGGTGATCGACAGGCCGGCATCCGTCAGGCGCGTCGCCCCACCGACGATCACCAGCGCCAGGAGAGCGAGGCTGACGATCGCCAGCCAGGCTCGGACCAAGCGGCGATTCCTGGCTATCGTCGTGCGATTGGCTGAGTCGGTCATTGTACTGCCCGGATCGTTCAAGATGCGCTCATTTGGAACAGCCAGCACGAGAACGCAAGGCGCAACTTGTCTCAGTCCCGGCGCACCGCCGCGTCAAAAAAACACTTGATCGACGCCCCGAAACCGTTACTTGCAGCGGCAACGGACACGAGAAAACCATGCCTCCTCGCCTCAAAAAGCTGATCGGCACTTTCCTGATCGTCGCCCTGGTGGTGATCTATGCCCTCGTCGCCACGACGGTGGCCAGCTACCGGCTGGCCGAATCTCCCTGGTGGGTGCACCTGCTGTATTTCCTGATCAGCGGTCTGATCTGGATCGTCCCGGCGATGTTCATCATTCGCTGGATGGAACGGCCCAAGAACGGCAACTCGACGCGGGCGGGTTAGCGCTCCGTTAACCCTCTCCGCATCCGTTGTCGCCGACGCTGCCGGCCCCTCAGGAAAAATTAGCGGCATCCGCCTATCCTCCCCTCGGGCGGTGACAAGGTTGGTCACGACGGGATTGGAGTTCAGCCGGTTGAAGCATGAGGTGCAGGACACCCGGTTCACCCTGCGTTTGTCCAGGGAGATCGAGCCGCTGGAATCGGACTGGCGCTCGCTCGAGGCTGCGCCGGAAATCGGCGTGCACCAGACCTATGACTGGTGCCGCATCTGGCTGGCCCACTCCGGTCGCCAACCTCTGATCATCACCGCACAGTTTGCCGACCGGGACGACATCGCGTTCATCCTGCCGCTGGTGGTCGAAAGGCGCGGCCCGATCCGTGTCGCGCGCTATATCGGAGCGCTCTTCAACAATCTCAACTTCGGAGTTTTTTCTCCAGAATTTCTGGAGATCGCCACGGCCGCAAACATGCAGGACATCAGCCGGCAGATCGCTGCGTTGCCGGTCGACGTCGACGTAATCCTGCTCGACCGCCAGCCGGCGCTATGGCGCGGCTTTCGCCATCCCTTCACGCTTCTGCCGCGCACCGAAAACCAAAACCACACCTTCCAGGTGACTCTCAAGGGTGGGATCGAAGCGGTGCTGGCGCGCGGCAATGCCAAGCGCCGACGCAAGAAGGTCCGGGTCTCCGAACGGCGCCTGCAGCCTTTTGGCGGCTACGAATATGTCAGGTCGCAATCGGCGGCCGAAGCGCAGGCGATGCTCGATGAATTCTTTGCCCAGAAAAAAGCGCGCTTCGAGCTGAAAGGCATTCCCGACATCTTTGCGCCCCCGCAAACACAAGCCTTCGTCCGGCAACTCGCCGCCGAGAGCGTCGGCGGCGAGCGCAAGCTGATCGAAATGCACGCCATTCGCCTGGCGGACGGAACGCTTTGCGCGCTGTCGGCCCTGTCGCGCAAGGGCGGGCACGTCATCTGCCAGTTCAGCTCCATCAAGCCGGGCGACACGGAGCCCGCAAGTCCCGGCGAGTTGCTTTTCTTCCACTCGATTCGCTCCGCCTGCGAAGCCGGCGACGTCCTGTTCGATTTCGGCGTCGGCGACGAGCAGTTCAAGCGTTCCTGGTGCGATCTCGACACCCTGCACTACGACACCACGATCGCGGTCACGCCGGTCGGCCACATGGCCGCGGCGGGCGCCCGTGCGATCGTCGTGGCAAAGCGGCTGGCGAAATCCAATCCGCTGGCCTTCCGTCTGGCCAAGGCATTGCGTTTTTTCGTGAGGCGTTGAAGCCGAGAAAAGTCGCCGTCGGCCGGAGCCTGCGCCGCTAGGCGGCGCGCCCCGGCTTGTTCGGGGAATTGCCGGCGCCAGGGCTCATCATCAGCAGATTGTCGAAGCCTTCCGAGTAGAAATCGGTCAGGTATTCGGTAATCAGCTTTTCGTCCGGCTGCACCACGGAGAAGATCATCTCAATTCCGTTCTCCCGGCCGAGCAACTGCTTGACCCCGTCGCTGTTGGCCGGGCCGCATTCGACGACCACGATGTCGTAGACACCGGCCACCGCCTCGATGACACCCGGCAGTTCGGACGAATGCAGCATTGCCTTGGCCGGATCGGCCGTGCCGCGCGGCAGGATGTGAGCGTTCGATAGCCGGTCGGCATGCACGGCGTTCGGGGTCGAGCATTCACCGGCCAGCACGTTGGTGATGCCGGGCAGATCGGACTGCGGCGTCATCATGCGGCTTGGGCAGGCCGAGCCGGTCATGTCGAGAAGCAGTGTCTGGCGGCCTTCGTTGGCCAGCATGCGCGCCAGCATGACGGATGTCGTCGATCCCTTGTCGCCCTCCGGCGAGACGACGACCGCCAGGCGGGTCCCTTTGGCAATCAGGTGGCCGGTCACCGCGCTGACGCTGTACTCCGCATCCGGCTCGACGATGATCGCATCGGTTTCTTCCTGCTCGGACGCTGCCGGCTCGGGCGTTTCGCCTGCTGGCGGTTCGGACGTATCGCCCGCTTGTGACTGCGGTGCATTGGAATCGTTGGCGCTCACCAGGCGGCTGTGGCGCTTTTCGATCAGGGTAGCCGCCAGATCTTCGGTCTCGGCGTCGCTCTCCGGTTTTTCGTCCACCTTCGGCGTTTCCTCCACAACAGGCGGAGCCGAGCTCGTCGGCCGGGACACCGCAGCGCCAATGCGCGTCTCCAGGATCTTGCGCGCCGAATCCGGCTTTTCCTCGGGTTCGGGAGGTGCGTCCTCGGGTTCGGGAGGCGCGGGTATGGAGCGGGCCGATGCCGGCTCCGGAGGGGGCGCCGCGGGTTCCGGGAGGGAGGCTGCCGGTTCGGGCGCGAACTCCGGTTCCGCGGTTTTGAGACCGCTGCCTGCAAACAATTCCCGCAGCATGATGACGATCGACGAAAGAAGGAACGTGCTCAAAGCCGCCACGATGACAATGGGCATCGTCTTCGGAAAGTACGGGCTGGCCGGAACGATGGCCGTGGCGATGACCCGCGCATCGGCCGGCAGGTTGCCGCGGTCCGATCTCGAAGCGGCTTCCCGGTAACGGCTGAGATAGGCTTCCAGCAGATCGCGCTGGGCTGTCGCCTCGCGCTCCAGAGCTCGCAGTTCGACCTCTTCGTTTCCGGCACGGGCCGATTCTGCCTTCAGTGAATTGAGCTGGGTCTGCAGTTCGTCTTCGCGGATCTGTGCGAGTTCGGCTTCAGCCTCGAGGCCGCGCAGCTGTTTTGCTGTTTCGGCGCGGATCTGGGTTTCGATATCGCGCAACTGCGAGCGAAGCCCCTTGATGCGCGGATGCCCGTCAAGCAGCGTCACCGAAAGATCGGCAATGTTGGACTGGATGTCGGCATGCCGGTCACGCAGCCTCTGCATGACCTCCGAATCGACGGCGTTGACGAACTGCCCGGATGTTTCGCCGCGCTCGACGGCGCGTTTGACCACCGCTGCGCGAGCCAATGCGTCCGCTTTCTGGGCGCGAATGCGAGCCAGTTCCGTCGATGCGTCCGCCAATTGCTGTGTCACCAGAGTGGCGTTTTCATCGACGAGAAGCAGGCCGGATTCCGCCCGGTAGTTCGCGACCTTCTCTTCCGCCAAACGGACCCGTTCGCGCAGTTCCTCGATCTCCGGCAGCAGCCAGGCCGTCGCATCGGCATTGGTGACGAGCTTGGCGCCGCTCTGCATCGACAGGTAGGTCGTTGCGATCGTGTTGGCGACCGTGGCGGCAAGCTGATTATCGGTCGACCAGAATTCGACCACGATGACGCGGGAATTCGCCACCTGGTAGACGGTCAGATGCTCCCGGAACGTCTCGATCAGACGTTCCTCGGGCGCCGCGTCCTCCAGGTCCTGGGCCAGCCCGAAGCGCGCCATGAGCTTGGTGAGGAACGACGGATGGGCTGCGGCGCTGAAATCCGGGGTGTTCGCCAGATCGAGGTCTTCGGCGACCGCCTTGATCAGGTCGGTCGAGTTGATGATCTCCACCTGGCTGGCAACACCGCGCTCATCGAGCGTCTGCGCCTGCCCGGCCTCGCGCGACGCGCCCTCGACGAAGACCGGCTCGCGGCTCTCGATCAGGATACGCGTCTCGCCGAGATAGCGCGGCGGAATCATGCCGGAGATGACAAAGGCGGCAACGCCGACAATCAGGATAAGAGATATGACGGCAAGTCGTCGCTCCCAGACAGCCGCGAACAGGCGCGCGATGTCGATGTCAGCGTCTTGGCCATCATATTGCCGGCGGGACATTGCAATTCACTCCAAACGTCAATTGCCCGAAAGGTAAATCGACATGGTAACGTAAGGGTTAAGCCAGCCTTTACCGATCATTTACGCCTTGCGTCGTTCAGCTGCTATCGCCAGCAAACCCGCCGATATCGTGGCATCGTCAAATCGCAGTCTGCCAGCGGAAACGGCCAGGCACAGGCGCAGCGCTGTCAATGCGGTGCGCTCACCTATCGTTGCAGAGTGTACATCACGTGAAGAACCACGTCCAAATTGCGGAAATCCGGAAGATTTCCGTTGGATAGCTTCCCCAATGGACCAGGAAGCGACGACCGCCAGGCCGCGCTTCGGCGTCCTCGCCTTCGTTTGCATCGCGGCCGATGCTCCGTTTCAGCGGGTCGCCGACCGGGATTGCATAAATTACCGGCACTTTACCGCCCATTAACCTTAACCGGACGATAAAGAGGCACGTTTAGTCGATCAATGCTGGCAGAGTTTCTACAACCATGGCGATGGCAAAGGTAAATAAGACGGCAGCGATTGCCCTGGCTGTCCTGGCCGCCGTGGCCGCCGGATGCTCCGGTTACCGACCGGCGCCGGAGGCGTTTCACAAGGCGGTCATCGAGCCCTATCGCCTCGACTCCGGCGACAATGTGCGGATCACCGTTTTCGAACAAGCCGAACTGACCAACACCTATGCCGTCGACCAGGCCGGCTTCATCGCCTTCCCGCTCATCGGCTCGGTCAGCGCCCGCGGACGCACGGTGCAGCAGCTCGAGAAGCAGATTGCCGGCAAGTTGCGCCAGGGATACCTGCGCGATCCCGATGTCTCGATTCAGGTGGACCAGCATCGTTCCTTCTTCATCCTCGGCGAAGTCAACTCGGCCGGCCAGTACTCCTATGTACCCGGAATGAACGTCCAGAACGCGATCGCTATCTCCGGCGGATACACACCCCGCGCGAACCAGTCGAATGTCGACGTCACCCGCAAGGTCAATGGAGAGGTCATTACGGGCCGCGTCACCATCTCCGATCCGATTATGGCAGGCGATACCATATATGTCCGTGAACGCCTGTTCTGACCGAAAGGGCCACGGTCGCAATGTCGACGGAAAGACCATTGCGAATATTGCACTGTTTTCGTTCGCCGGTCGGCGGGATATTCCGCCATGTCCGCGACCTCGCAGAACAGCATCACCATGCGGGACACAAAGTCGGCATCGTGTGCGACAGCACCACAGGCGGCGCCCATGAGGACAAGCTGTTCGCCGGCATCAAACCGTTTCTCGATCTGGGTCTCACGCGCACGCCCATCCGGCGCGCCATCGGCCCGGCGGATCTGGTCACAATTTTGCGATGTAGCAGTGAAATCAAGAGTTTGCAGCCGGATATTATACACGGGCACGGCGCCAAGGGAGGCGCACTTGCCCGTCTGATCGGCTCACGATTGCAGGTTTCCGGGTCTCGCGTAGCCCGCCTCTATACGCCCCATGGCGGCAGCCTGCACTACAGCAGGTCCAGCCCCACGGGGCGTTTCTATTTCATGCTGGAGCGGCTGTTCGAGCGACAGACCGACGGCCTGGTCTTCGTCAGCGAGTATGAACGGCGCATCTACGCGGAGAAAATCGGACCCCCGCGATCCCGGTCCTTTCTGATCTACAACGGATTGGTCGACGCCGAGTTCGAACCGGTCCATCGGCGCGAGGACGCCGCCGATTTTCTCTATATCGGCATGATGCGACGCCTGAAGGGACCCGACATCTTCATCGATGCCTTCCTGCGCGCCGAAAGACTGGTCGGACGTCCGTTATCGGCCGTCATGATCGGAGACGGCGACGAACTTGCGGATTATCGCGAGACCGTACTTCACAGCGGCTTGCAGGAGCGTATCCGCTTCTATCCGGCGATGCCGATCCGCACCGCCTTCAGCCACGGCTCCGTCATGGTCGTGCCATCGCGGGCCGAGTCCCTGCCCTACATCGTTCTCGAAGCCCTGGCGTCGGGACTTCCCCTGATCGCCTCCCGCGTCGGCGGCATTCCGGAAATATTAGGCAACGACAGTGTGGCCATGGTTCCGCCCGACGACGCCGATGCCCTTGCCGCAGCGATGGCGGCTGCTATATCCGATCCCGTGGCACTGACGTCCGCCCTGCCCTCGATACAGGCGCTCAAGTCGAGATTCTCCGCTGCAACCATGGCGAGCCGGATGATCGAGACCTACGAAAACTGCCTGGCCGGCCAGGCACCGACGGCGGTCAAACACTATTAAGAGCTTTGTGCTACGGCTTTATTGAGACCGACGGGCGTCCGGCCCGCTGCGGTCGCTCGGAAGACGGATCACATGAGTTCCAAAGGATCGATGCGGACCGACAACAGCATGCGGCAGCCGGAGAGCGAACCGGACGCGAACGACGATAAACCGGACTTGGCCAACCGGTCGGCCGAGAAGGTCAGCCAGCTCGCCCGCCAGGTCGCGGGTCAGCTCGGCGACGACAACTATTCGCCGGCAATCGTAACCGGCATGATGCGCCTGTTCGAAGCGACCGGCCTCACCCTGATCGGGATCGTCGCGGCGCTGATCTACGTGCTGCCGAGGGGCGCGTTCGCCTTCTACTATCCGATCACATCGGTGATGGGTGCGCTGCTGGCGGTGCTGCTTCTGCAAATCAGCGATGCCTACCAGCTGCAGGCCCTGCGCTCTCCCATGCGCATTCTGCCGAAAATGCTGATCAACTGGATCATCGCCTTTGCGTCGATGGCCGTGATTGCGTTTTTCCTGAAAATCGGTGCCGAGTATTCCAGGGTCTGGTTCGGATCCTGGTTTCTGGGCGGCGCGGCATTTCTCCTGATCGGCCGGAATCTGGTGGCTTTCGCCCTGCGCCGCTGGGCGCGCGACGGCACCATGGAGCGGCGGGCTGTCATCGTCGGCGGCGGCGCGGCGGCCGAACAGCTTATCCGGGCGCTTGAACAGCAGCCCGACAACGACATCCGGATTTGCGGTATTTTCGATGACCGCGACAACCGGCGCTCGCCTCCCATCGTCGCCGGTTATCCGAAGCTCGGTACTATCTCCGAACTGGTCGAATTCTCCCGCCTGGTTCCCATCGACATGCTCATCATCTCGTTGCCGCTGACGGCTGAAAAACGGGTAATGGAGATGCTGAAGAAGCTGTGGATCCTGCCCGTCGACATTCGGCTCGCGGCCCACTCCAGCGAATTGCGCTTTCGGCCGCGCGCCTATTCCCACATCGGTTCCGTCCAGATGCTGGACATCTTCGACCGGCCGATCAACGACTGGGACTCCGTCGCCAAGCGGGCTTTCGACATCGTGTTCAGCCTGCTCGGCATCCTGATCCTCTGGCCGATCATGCTGGTCACGGCCATCGCCATCAAATTGACGTCGAAGGGACCGATCCTGTTCATCCAGAAGCGCCACGGCTTCAACAACGAGATCATCAACGTCTACAAGTTCCGATCCATGTATGCCGACCAGGGCGATCCGACGGCGCGCAATGCGGTCACCAAGGGCGATCCGCGCGTCACGCCTGTCGGACGCTTCATTAGACGCACCTCGATCGACGAACTTCCGCAGTTCTTCAACTCGCTCAAAGGCGACCTTTCGCTGGTCGGACCGCGTCCGCACGCTATCCTCGCGCAAACCCAGAACAGGCTTTATTCGGAAGTGGTCGACGGTTACTTCGCCCGGCACAGGGTCAAGCCGGGAATCACCGGATGGGCGCAGATCAACGGCTGGCGCGGCGAGGTCGACGATGATGAGAAAATCAGGCAGCGAACGGCTTACGATCTCTATTATATCGAAAACTGGTCCCTGCTTTTCGATCTCAAGATTCTCTTCCTGACGCCGTTCCGTCTGCTAAACACCGAAAACGCATATTGATGTCCGGCACCGCCACAGCCCGTACACCAACGGGGGCGGCGCCGCCGGCCATCGGCAAGGTCTGCCTTGCCATAGGAGCCTTCCTCTCCGGCTTCGTCATCAATGAGCCGGCGCCTTACGAACTCTACATGGTCGGCCTGATTGCGGTCTGGTTTCTGTTCGGCCTCAAGATCTCCGCCAACAGCGCCTTTCTACTGGCACTGATCGTGCTGTTCAACATCGGCGGGATGCTGTCGCTGACGACCATGGCCGAACTCGGATCCGACGGCCCGCTCTACATGGCGGTGTCGCTGTTCCTCGGGCTCTCGGCAGTGTTCTTTGCGGCCGTGATCGAAGACGACGCGGACCGGCTGCCGATCATATTCAAGGCCTATCTGGCCGGGGCGCTGATCACCGCCCTGATCGGCATTCTCGCCTACTTCGACGCCATTCCAGGTTCGGAGGCCTACACCCGTTACGGACGTGCAAAGGGCGCCTTTCAGGACCCCAACGTTTTCGGCCCGTTCCTGATCCTGCCCTGTTGTTTTCTGTTCCACCAGATGATGACCGGGCGGCTGGCCGGCATCCCATGGCGGCTGTTTGCTTTGGCGGTACTCAGCTTCGGCATCTTCCTGTCGTTCTCCCGCGCCGCCTGGGGCCTCTACGTCCTGTGCATGGCGCTGCTTGTCTTTCTCATGCTGCTCAAGGAGCGCTCGCAGCGGCTGCGCCTGCGGATCTTCGTCGTCGCTCTGGTCGGCTTCGCATCCGTCGTCGTGACGCTCGCCATTGCGGTGCAGTTCGACCAGGTGTCGGAGCTGTTTTCGACCAGGGCGCAACTGGTCCACGAGTATGATACCTCCCGCTTCGGCCGTTTCGCCCGATACGGCCTCGGCTTCGACCTGGCGATGCAGAAGCCGCTGGGGCTCGGCCCGCTCGGATTCGGCGCCATCTACGGCGAAGATACCCACAACATCTGGCTGAAGACGCTGCTCGACTATGGCTGGATCGGCTTCTTCGCCTTTCTGTCGCTGACGGTTTGGACGCTCGCCATCGGATTTCGCTGCCTGCTGCGCGACCGGCCGTGGCAACCCTATTTTGTTTGCACCTACACGGTTTTCGTCGGCCACATCCTGATGGCCACGTTCATCGATATCGACCACTGGCGACATTTCTACATCCTGCTGGGCATCATCTGGGGCTGCGTCGGCCTCGAACAGCGCTATCAGAAAGCGCGCCGGGTCGCCCACTGATATCGGATCAGAGAAAGTCCACCTTGCCGGTCGCGATGGCATAGACGGCGGCGGCCGACTTCAACTTCCCCTTCTCGGTCAGGTCTGACAGCACCGGCACTGCCGTCCGCGCCTTTTCTGCGGCCAGCCTGGCGTTCTGTCGCGTTGCGGCGGCCAGGAGGTCCGGGGGATTGTCGGCCATGGCGTCATAGACGGCCGGGCGGATGGCGTTGATCAGGCTCGGCAGGTGTCCGGCGGGCAGAATGTTGTCCTGTATCGAAGCAATCGCCGCGCTGATCGCACCGCAAGACGTGTGCCCGAGCACGACAATCAGCTTGATGCCGAGAACGGCGGCGCCGTATTCCAGGCTGGCCAACCCGTCTGTGCTGATGAAGTTTCCGGCAATGCGGATGACGAACAGTTCGCCCGGTCCCTGATCGAAGATCAATTCGGGCGCGACCCGGGAGTCCGCGCAACTGACAATGGCCGCGAAGGGGTGTTGCCCGAGTGCCCGCTCGGCGCGACCGGCGGAGTGGTCCGCGTTGATCGGAGAGTTTGCCACATAGCGCGCATTTCCCTCGATCAGGCGCTGGAGCGCCTCATCCGGCGAAACCGGCATAGCATCCGAAGTCGAGGCGAAGACCCTCGATACAAAGGGCGCGGCAACCGAAGCCGCCATGCCGCCTGCAACCAGCCTCCGGCGGCTGACGATTCCCGGCTTGTCTCTCTCACCCATGAGGCAATTGTTATCCAGTTCTACGGAGTTGAAACCTAGTTCGCCGGCGCCAGATGTTCGAACCGGTCGACGTCGAACATACCGCGATCGGTGATCTTCAGATGCGGAATGACTGGCAGCGGCAGGAACGCGACCTGCAGGAACGGTTCCTCCAGGACGGTTCCCAGATCGAGCGCCGCCTGACGCAGGGTGACCAGTTCGTCGCGTACCGCTTCGTAGGGTTCCAGGCTCATCAACCCTGCAATTGGCAGGCTGATCTCCGCCAGAACCCGGCCGTTCTCGACAACGGCAAAGCCGCCTTCGATCTCGCTCAGCCGGTTAGCCGCCACCGCCATGTCGTTCTCGTTGGCACCGACGACGCAGATGTTGTGGCAATCATGCCCGACGGTCGAGGCAATCGCACCGTGCCGCATGCCGAAGCCCTTGACGAAACCGACACCCACATTGCCGTTGCGGCCATGCCGTTCCACGACCGCGACCTTGAGCACGTCCTGGGAAAGATCGATTTGCGGTCGACCCTCCGAAACCGGCAGGTCGATACGCAGATGCTCGGTAATGATGCGTCCCGGCACCACTCCGATGACCGAGGTCGAACCTGACCGTGCCGGCGCACTCAGATCCTGCGCCGAGACGCGCCGCGCATGTACGCTGTTTCGCCCCGTCGGCGGCACGACGCGGCGCTTTGCAAAGAGATCCGCGTCAATCAACCTGCCGCCGCAGATCACCGCGCCGACCCGGCAGCCTTCGAAATCGTCGAGAACCGCAATATCCGCCCGCCATCCCGGTGCCAGCAGGCCACGGTCGCGCAGCCCGAAGGCCCGCGCCCCGGACAGGCTGGCGGCGCGATAGATGGCAAGAGGCTCGACACCGGCGGCGATCGCGGTGCGGATCATGTAATCGAGATGGCCGTGTTCGGCGATGTCCAGCGGGTTTCGGTCGTCGGTGCACAAGGCAATAAACGGCGAGAAGCGTTCGGTGATGACCGGGATCAGGGCCTCGAGGTCCTTGGAGACCGAACCCTCGCGGATCAGAAGATGCATGCCCTTGGAGAGCTTCTCGCGCGCTTCGTCGGCCGTCGTGACCTCATGGTCGGTCCGGATTCCGGCGGACAGATAGCCATTGAGATCAAGGCCCAGAAGCTGCGGTGCATGCCCGTCGATGTGCTCGCCGTGAAAGGCTTCCAGCTTGGCAAGGCAAACCGGATCCTTGGCGAGAACGCCGGGGTAGTTCATGAACTCGGCAAGGCCCAGAACCTTGGGATGATCCTTGAAAGGCAGCAGGTCGTCGATCGTCAGTTCGGCGCCGGAGGTCTCGAACGCGGTTGCCGGAACGCAGCTGCTGAGCTGCACGCGAATATCCATCAACGTATGCTCGGCGCAATCGAGGAAATAGCGGATCCCGTCGGCACCGATGACGTTGCCGATTTCATGCGGATCGCAGATGGCCGTGGTGACCCCGCGCGGCAACACGCACCGATCGAACTCGTAGGGCGTCACCAGCGAGGATTCGATGTGCAGATGGGTATCGATGAAACCGGGCACCAGGGTTTTGCCGCCCACGTCGATTTCGGTCTTGCCACGATAGTCGTCGCAGGTGCCGACGATGGTATCGCCGCAGATGGCGATGTCGGTTTCGATCATTTCGCCTGACACGAGATCGAACAGACGGCCGCCCTTGAGCACGAGATCCGCCGGTTCC
Organism: Rhizobiaceae bacterium; assembly: GCA_963921345.3. Classification (GTDB taxonomy): domain Bacteria; phylum Pseudomonadota; class Alphaproteobacteria; order Rhizobiales; family Rhizobiaceae; genus Hoeflea_A. The sequence goes on from CAWUFE020000007.1 coordinate 1,620,112, forward strand.
TCGCCCCGACCCTGGTCTATCCGGCGCATCAGGCGCTCACTCATGAATGACTCCCTTGGTATGATTTTCTCGCGGTCACAGGCGTGACTGTCCGCTTTTATGTCATCGTCGCGCGCGCCGGTGTCAATCCGGTCTAATAATCCTTCTCGAAGAAGATACCGGCTTTGGTCTCGCCGTCCGATCCGGCCTCGCCGCGGGCCTTGAGCGTGTCGGTCAAGTCGAGGTCGATCGTCACCTTGCCGGAGCTGCCGGAAAGCCCCTTCTCGATGTTGATGTAGGTTCGGTCGTTGAGATAGCTGCCGATGCCGAGGGCCGTCCCGTTGCCGTCCTCATCGGGAATCAGGTTGATGTCGGCGAGTCCGGTGAGATCGCGCAGCCGGCCAAGCAGGCCGTCGCCGGAACTGGCGCCGCTCAATTGCGAGATGGCGCTTGCCAATTGCGCGATCTGCAGGGGCGACAGTTTGGACAGGCTTCTGCCGAAGAACAGATTGGCCAGGATTTCGTCCTGCGGCATGGTCGGGCTGGACGAGAACGAGATCTCCGGTGCCGAGGCCGTCCCGCCGACCACGATCGAATAGGACGTACCGCTCACGGTCGTTGTCGTCTGAAAATCAAGCGACGGATCCATCGGACCGGCAAAGGTGATCGACCCGCGATCGAAATCGAAACGCCGGGTCAGGAGATCGAGCCGCCCGCGGATCATGCTGAACGTACCGCTGGCACGCGGATTGCTCACCGGTCCGAAGACCCTGAGCGAACCGCCGAATTCCGAATCGATTCCGCGGCCCCGGAAGAAAATGCGCGCCGGTGCATTGACCGTCAGGTCGAGCTGCAGCCCGCCGCCTGAATCGGAACCGCCGCTGTCGGAACTCTGCGGCGCGATTTCCCGGGCCTGATCGGTAATCGCCTTCGAGGCGTGCCGATGCTTGACGTCCACCATCGGGATCGAGGCCGGGAGCTTTTCCGGAATTGTGATGTCGGTGCGACGGAGAGTCACCGTTCCGCCGATGGCGCCGGTACGAAGCATCGGGCCGCTGACGGTCAGTTCGGCATCGTATTGCGTCGTAATAATTTCGCCATTGGTGTAGGTGCCATCGGACACGGCGATCTGAAGGTCCGTCGGCAGACCGTTGGCCGGGTCCAGATCGATCGATCCGGAGATCGTCAGCCGCCCTTTTGTCCCGACGCGGCCCTGAAGCCGCGATATCTGTGCACGCGTGCCCTCGAAATCGATCTCGCCAACGATATCGCGGATGGTGAGCGCCGAATTCACCTCGACGAATGTCGCATTCTGGGTGCTCAGGCGGCCCCTGATCTGCGGCGACTGGCTTGTGCCGGAAACCGTCAACGCCACCTGCACGCCGCCTTCCAGCAGGATGCCCGCGCTCGACAGCGGTATGGCGGCAAATTCAAAGGGCGCGCTGCCGTTTATCGTCAGATCCAGCGCCGGCACGCCGCTGATATCGACTGTGCCGCCGGCCCTCAGGTTCATGCCGCCGCCGCTCGCCGTCGCGTTGGTCTTGAGCACGTCACCCTGAAAGCTGCCCGTCGACGCGACCGAAATGGGTGGGATCTGGGCCTCCCGGGAGGCCTTCACGGACACGTTCTGCAGCTTCAGATCATAGATGACCACCGGACTGTCGGGAGCACCGCTGATTTTGGCGGTCGCATTGGCGGTGCCGACCTGCCCCAATCCGCTCGGAGCCACCTGTTCCAGCAGTGCCAGCGGAAAGCCCTGAACATCGACATCGAAATCCAGCTGCTCCGACAGGCTGCCTGCGATGACGATGCGCCCCTGCCCGGCCCGCAATGTCAGCCTCTCGACATGCGTCGCCTGACCGGCGAGCGTGATGGTCACCGGATCCGTCAGTTCGATCGGAATGGAAGCGTAGCTCCCGCTTGCCCGCTCGATTTCGACGGTCGTCGTGCCGTGTTGGGAAGCCACCTCACCGGCGACCGAGACGGGTGAATTCGCGTACGAGGCGTCGACGGTGAACCGCAGGGATTGCAGCGTTCCGCTGACCACCGACTTGACGTTGCGCAGACTGGTTCCCGAAACGGTAACGGCGTCATTGGCGATGGTTGCGTCCACGCTCAGGCTTTGTTGCGGATCCAGGACCTGGGCCGTCAGCTGCGTTCCGGAAAGCTGGACACCGGCAACTTCCAGTGTTTCGGACGACAACGTCGCCTCGACATTCTGCTTGGAGTTCTGCTCACTGAACTCCACCTTGCCGCTCAGCGCCCCCGACAGACCATCCTGCAACAGCAGCGGACCGAGTTCGGCAAGCGATGTCACATCGATGTCGAGAGCACCGACAAGTATTCCGTCGGCATTGGCCTGAAGCTGTCCGGTTGCCCGCGCGCCGGGGACTGTCAGGTCGAGCGTCTCGACAACCGGCCCGGCCTGGCCCGCACGGATGCCCGCCGCGATCGAGATCGGCTGCGCCTCGTAGCGCCCTGTCAGCTTGATGTCGACGGTCGGACCTGACGATCCGGCTGTGCCGCTGGCATCGAACGCCAGGTCCTCGAGCGGTTTGTCGAGGATCGTAATATCGCTTCCCTTGGCGCTGATCGAAAATCGCGGCGCGTCGGTCGTGCCGGATAGGGCAACGGTCGCATCCAGTGCTCCGGCAAGGCCGTCATTGAGCGCCTGCAGCGACGTCAGGCTGGCGCTGCCATCGATCTGCAGGGTTTCCGGCGACACGGCGCCGCTGACCTTGGCCTGCAGATTTCCGCTTTCGATCGCGACATCCGACAGCTGCAGCGTGCCATCGCCGCTACGGGCCACCTTGCCCGCAATTCGGGTCGCCTGTTGTCCGAGCAGCCTGTCCCAGGGCGCTTCGTTCTGTGCAGCGACGTTGGCGTCGATCTCCAGGTCGAAACGGCTGCTGGCGAGATCCACATCACCGGTTGCCTTGGCGTCGATTTGACCGGCCGTCACCTGCGACGCATCCAGCGTCACGGAATTGCCGTCGACGGAACCCTTTGCGGTCACATCGACAGGCCCCGAGACCAGCTTGTCCAGGTCGCCGTTACCGGTCGAGAACGAGGACGTTTTCAACGAGACATCGAACGGCCCCGAACCGTTCAGAAAACTGATCTCCGATGATCTGCCGGAGATCCGTGCGTCGGCAAAGGTGCGGGTGCCGTCGGTGAATGACGCGACCGACCCGTCGAGCGTCCAGTCGGCCTTTTCCAGGCTCCCTTTCATCGTCGTCGTCAGCTGGGTGTAGCCGATATTGAGCGTGGAGCCCTCGGCCAAGTCGAATTCAATCTGGCTGTCGGCAGCGCCGAAAGTCAGGTCGGCGGTCAGGTCGACCTCGTCCTTCTGCGCAAGGATGTGGCCGCTGGCGTCGAGGCTGGTCAAAGCCGATTTAAGGTAGAATTTGTGAAACCGGTAGGTGTTCTCGCCGTCACGCTCGGCCGACAGCTCGATCTGCGTCTTGCCGGCGAAGAACGGAGTCACGCGCTGCGGCACCAGCGGCCCAAGATTGCCTTCAAGCGTGGCATTGACTGTCTGTTTGGTGTCATCCAACGCAAGTGCCACCGCCCCCTCGACCGTCTTTTGCCCGTCCAGACTGACATCAAGCGTTGCATTCCACGCCTCGAGCGGTCCCGAGCCATCGACGTCGATCGCAATCGCCGGCAGCCCCTGGATTTCCAGCGCGCGCGCCAGCAGGCCATCGGACGGCTCTCGGACCGACAGCTTGAGCGCCAGTTCGTTGCTTGCGGGCGCAACGGTCCATTCGGAGGAAATCTCGCCTGACTTTCCATCGATGCGGACGAGATCGAGCGCACCGGACAGATCGACCGGGCTTTCCCGCAGCAGCACCGAACCCGTCAGCTGCAACTCGGCTGATTCCCCCAGCACCGGCTCGGAAAACGCAATGGACCGAACGAAGATATTGTCGACCCGGGCGCGGATAGACGGCAGCCCGCCAGAACCACCGCTCGCGTCCTGTTTGCCGGGGATCGGCCGACGGTCGACGTCGATTTCCGCCACCGAAAGCCGCGACGCCTCGATGCGACCAACCAGCAGCGCTGTTCGCGACAGGTCCACCTGTACGTCGTTGACCGTCAGCCACACGCCGTTCGAATCGGCGACGGTCACCCGCTCGACAGATACCGGACCGCTCAGCACGCCGTCGAGTCCGCTGATTTCGATCGCCGCGTCCGGTGAACTGGCCAGCCGGTTGATCAGTTGTGTCGTGAATGAGAGCCCGGGCCCCGTTCCAAGAAGAAAAAGCGCGATCAGCACAGGACAGAGCGCAATAAGAAAGACGGATATCAGGACGCGGCGCAGGCGTTTCATTCGAGTTCCAGTCGAGGGATTCGCGCACCCCAATATATCGTATTTGTGCAACTGCGTATCCAGCCTTGGCCGAATACACCCGAAGCACGCGGCGCCGCCTTTGTTCAAAAGGAACTTTGCCGCCCGGTTTGGGCGCAAATATCCGACAGTTGACGCATTTCGGCCGCAATTCGCGCCCGTGCCGCCTATCGCGACGGAATCGAAAACAGGTCCCTCACCTGTTCCCTGAGCCAGACGCAGGTGTCGTCATTCTCGGTCTTCTCGTGCCAGACCATGTTGATCGTCGAGGCATTCTGCCAGAGCGACATCGGCAGCAGATCGGCGTGTTGCGCCCTTTCGAGGTCGCGGGCGTACTGGGCGGGGACGATTGCCACCACATCGAGCTGCGACAGCAACTGCGGCAGGGCGCCGAAGTGCCCGACACGCAGCACCACGTTTCCGGCAAGGCCGTTGTTGGCGACGGCCTCTTCGATGTCCTTGGCATAAGTGACGGCGGGGGCGGACATGATGATCCTTTCCCGCCGCAGGTCGTCGATGGTCTGGGGGCGCCCCTTGAGCCCGGCTCCCGCAACCGCCACATAGATCTCGTCGAAAAGGGTGACGGAACGCACTCCGCGCTCCTGGATATCCACCATGCCGATCGCCAAATCCGCCTCTCCCGCCGCCAGCGTCTGCGCCAGCGCCGACAGCGGCGCCGAGACGTTGAACAGTTTGGTTCTGGGGGCGGCCTTCATGACGCGGATCGCCAGGCGCGGCAGAAAGACCGTCTCCCCGAGGCCCGAAAGCGACAGTCGGAACGTCCGCTCGCTTTGCGCCGGGTCGAAGCCGCTTTCCTCGTCGAGCGTGTCGAATATCCCCGCCAGATGGCGCCTGATTTCCGGCAGGATACGCTCGGCAAAGGGCGTCGGGATCATGCCGGCCCGCGTGCGCACGAACAGCGGGTCGTTCAGCGCCTGCCGCAACCGTGCCAGTGCGTTGCTGGAGGCCGGCTGGCTAAGGCCCAGCAGGGATCCGGCGTTCGAGACCGACCCGGTTTCCTCGATCGCCACCAGGATGCGCAGAAGGTTCAGGTCCAGCGTGCGCAGATTTATTGACATCGTGAATGTTATCCATTCGGTATATCAGTTGGACGTAAAGTTACTTTGTCGCGATACTCGCCGCAACAACCCTCGCAGGCCCGGCCCTGAAGAAGGGACGGCAGGGGAAATTCGCGGTGGAAGTATCGTTCGCCAAGGAAATTGAGAAGCTGAAGCTCGGCGATGGCGACACGTTTCACGGCGAGGGAATTCTTGCCGTCACCAAAGGCCTGCTGCAATCCGGCGTCTCCTATGTCGGCGGTTACCAGGGCGCGCCGGTGTCGCATCTGATCGACGTCATGGTCCAGGCGGCGCCCGAATTGTCTGAACTCGGCGTCCATGTCGAGCCGTGCACCAACGAAGCTTCGGCCGCGGCCATGCTCGGTGCATCGATCATGTATCCGGTGCGCGGTGCGGTGACCTGGAAGGCCATCGTCGGCACCAATGTGGCGGCGGACGCGCTGTCCAACCTCGCCTCGCCCGGCGTGATGGGCGGTGCCCTGATCATCGTCGGCGAGGATTATGGCGAAGGGGCCAGCGTCATTCAGGAGCGCAGCCACGCCTATGCGCTCAAATCGACAATATGGCTGATGGACCCGCGGCCGAACCTGCCGAGCATCGTCGATTGCGTCGAAAAGTCCTTCGAGCTTTCCGAAGCCTCGAACACTCCCGTCATGATGCAGTTGCGCATTCGCGCCTGTCACGTTCAGGGCAGCTTCGAAGCCAAGGACAACATCGCACCCGCCATTTCCGCCAACAACCTGCTGAGTGAGCCGGCGCCGCACGACTATGAGCAACTTGCGCACCCGCCGGTGACCTTCGGACACGAACGCCTTAAAACGGCCGAGCGCATGCCGGCCGCCCGCCGTTTCATCCGCGACCATGGGCTGAACGAAGTTTTCGACGGCACCAGATCGGAGGTCGGGCTGATCGTTCAGGGCGGTCTCTACAATGCTCTGATCCGGGCGCTCGGAGAAATCGGCCTTGCCGACAGCCAGGGCAGTTGCGACTTGCCGATCCTGACGTTGAACGTGGTTCATCCGCTGGTGCCGGAGGACATCCTGGATTTTGCCAGCGGCAAGCGGGCAGTCCTGGTCCTCGAAGAAGGCCAGCCGGAATATATCGAAAACGAAATCGGCTCGATTCTACGCCGCGCCGGATCGGAAGCGGCGCTCGCCGGCAAGGACGTATTGCCGATGGCCGGCGAATACACCTCCCAGGTGATCGCCGGCGGTGTGGCGGATTTTCTGCGCGAATACCTGCCGAATGTCGGCAATCTGGTGGGCGCAGCACGATACACCGAGGAAGTCGACGAGCTGAAGACGCGGGCGAAAGCGCTTCTCGGCGAACCGGTGCCGCCGCGCCCGCCCGGCTTTTGCACCGGCTGCCCGGAAAGGCCGTTCTTTGCCGCTCTCAAACTGACGGAACGGGAAATCGGCAAGGTCCATTATTCGGCCGATATCGGCTGCCACGCGTTCGCAACCTTCGCACCGTTCAATTTCGGCAACTCGATCCTCGGTTACGGCATGAGCCTGGCGTCGAACGCCTCGATAGCCAGCTTCCAGGAGAAGCGGCCGATCGCCATCATGGGCGACGGCGGATTCTGGCACAACGGACTGCTGTCGGGCGTCGCCTCGCGCCTGCTGAACGGCGGCGACGGCGTGCTGGTCATTATGAAGAACGGCTACACGTCGGCGACCGGAACCCAGGAGGTCATTTCCTCGCCCGACACGGACCTCAAGCTGAAATCGGCGGAAGAAAGCTCCACACACGGCGAAACGACCATCGAGGACGCACTGAAGGGCCTCGGGGTGAAATGGCTTCGCACCGTCCACACCTATCGGGTGTCGAAGATGCGCGACACATTGCACGAGGCCTTCAAGACCCCGTTTGCCGGCCTGAAGGTGATCGTTGCGGAAGGAGAATGCCAGCTTGAGCGCCAGCGCCGTATCAAGCCCATCCGCGCCCGCGCGCTGGCCGCCGGCGAGCGCGTTGTGCGCACACGGTTCGGCATCGACGAGGACACCTGCACGGGCGATCACTCCTGCATTCGCCTGTCCGGTTGCCCGACGCTGACCGTCAAGTCGTCGAGCGATCCGCTGAAGACCGATCCTGTCGCTCACGTCACCAACGGCTGTGTCGGCTGCGGGCTGTGCGGCGAAGTCGCCCACGCGGCAACCCTGTGCCCCTCCTTCTGGCGAGCCGAGATCATCTCCAACCCGAATTGGCGGGATCGGGCGATCGCCGCCATCCGCAGACTGTTCACCGGGATCGCTCCGGCATGAACGCAATCGTCAGAGCCAACCCTCCCCTGCGCATCCTGCTCGCCGCGCTTGGCGGCGAAGGCGGCGGGGTGTTGATGAACTGGATCGTCAAGGCCGCCCGCGATGCCGGAATGACGGCACAGGCGACCTCGGTACCGGGCGTCGCCCAGCGGACCGGATCGACCAGCTACTACATTGAAATCGCCGACCCGGCCGATGGCCCCAGCCCCGTACTCGGTCTGGTGCCGATGCCGGGCCGCGTCGACCTCGTGCTGGCCAGCGAGCTTGTCGAAGCCGCCCGGGCGATCGACGCCGGATTCGTCTCGCCGAAGCTTACGACTCTCATCAGTTCGACCAGCCGCGTGCTGACGACCGCCGAAAAGGCGGTCATGGGCGACGGACGCTATGCGGACGACGGAGTCGTACGGGCAGCAGAGGAGCTTGCCAGGGAAGTCTACCTGGTCGATCTCGCCGGCATGGCCAGCGAAAACGGCACCTTCATCAGCGCCACCATGTTCGGTGCCCTCGCGGGCAGCGACGTGTTGCCCTGGCCACGGCAGATTTCGCGCGATGCGCTGGGAACCGGGCGCTCGGCGGAAGCCAGTCTGAGGGGTTTCGACGCCGCCTGCGCTGCGGTGGAAGCGATCAGAGTCGAAGGTGTGGTTCCCGCGGACAAACCCGGTGATGCCGCCGCCGCGGAAAGCACCTTCGGCAGCGTCGTGAACGACCTGCCCGAGTGCATGCACGAGGTGGCGACCCACGGTTATGAACGCTGCGTCGACTACCAGGACACACGCTATGGCGACCTGTTTCTGGCGCGCGTCGGCCGGTTGGCCGGGTCCATTCGTCATCGGGATCATCTGTGCGACCATGCATTGCAGGAAGCCTGTCGCCGGCTGGCTCTGTGGATGGCCTATGAGGACGTCGCCCGGGTTGCCGATCTGAAGACCCGGCAGGAACGCTTCGACCGCATCCGTGAAGAAGTCGGGCTGAAGCCCGGACAGATACTGCAGGTGACGGAGTATCTGAAACCGCGCGCCGAGGAAATCGCCGACATCTTGCCGGCGCCGATTGGGGCCCGAATGATTCGCCGGGTGGATCGCGGCGGCCGGTTTTCGTTGATCGGACGCGGCGTTCATATCCGCTCGAACGGGATCTTCGGCTACTGGATGTTGCGGTCGGTGGCGGCCCTGAAGCGTCTGCGACGCAGGTCGTACCGCTTCGAGCACGAACAGTCGGCCATGGAAGACTGGCTCGACGACATGGCGACGTCGCTGCAGCGATCTCCCGCTTTTGCCGCCGCGCTGGCGGAGCTTCCTCGCGTGCTCAAGGGCTATTCCGACACACTGGCGCGCGGCAAGGCCGCCTATACAAAAATCACGCAATCGGTCGTGCGGCCGGCCCTCGTCGCCGGCACCGAGACGGCCTCGGCCGATCTGCTGCGCCAAGCCGTCGCAGCCGCGCTGGCCGACGAGGATCACGCAGCGCTGGACTCCCTGCTTGCGAGCGTCGACTCTCGGGCGGCGCAAACAATGGAGAGTGCCGATGCTGGTTAGCCAAAGAACCATTCAGGTCGAGTGGGGAGACTGCGACCCCGCCAATATTGTCTTCTATCCCCGCTACTTTGCCTGGTTCGATGCCTCGACGGCCCATCACTTCAAGGCCGCCGGCCTGCCCAAGCCGGAGCTGGTGCGCCGCTACGGGGTGGTCGGCTTTCCGATGGTCAACACGGGAGCGGAGTTTCACGCGCCGTCCAGTTACGGCGACGAAGTGACGATCGAAACCAGGATCACACGCTTTGGTCGTGCCAGCTTCGAGGTCGAACACAGGCTGATGCGCGACGGCGCCTTGGCCGTGGAGGCTCATGAAAAGCGGGTGCTTGTCGCCAAATCCGATGACGGAACGGGCATCCGATCGTTTCCGATACCCGATGAAATCAAGGCTCTCTTCGGCACTTGAGCACCGCGAAAACGGCGGCAGGGAGCCAAATATTGAAACGTCCGTGAACCGATCGGCGGTACCGGACAAACCAAAGGAGGAAAAGGGATGAAATTCCAGAAGCTGTACGGAGCGCTGCTCGGCGGCGCCATGGCGCTGGCGGGATCGACCGGCGCGTTCGCGGAGGAGTTCGAATTCAAGCTCCACCACTTCCTGAGCCCGAAAGCGCCCGCCCACACCAGGATGCTGGAACCCTGGGCCCAGCGCATCATGGACGCATCCGACGGGCGCATCAAAATCGAGATCTTCCCGTCCATGACGCTTGGCGGCAAACCGCCGCAACTGCCGCGTCAGGCCCGCGACGGCGTCGTCGACATGGCCTGGATCGTCAACGCCTATGCGGCCGGCGCGTTTCCGCGCACCGAGGTGTTCGAACTGCCGGGCGTGCACCAGGGCAGCAGCGCCGCCGTCAACAAGGCCATGCAGACGATGTATGAGGGCGAACTGAGCAAGGACTTCAAGGGTCTCGTTGCGCTCTTCCAGCATGTGCATGGCGGCCAGGCGATCCACATGGCCTCGGAGGAAGTGCGTTCGCCCGAAGACATGGCGGGCAAGAAAATCCGCATTCCGTCGCGCACCGGTTCCTGGGTTCTGGAAGCGCTCGGCGCCAGCCCGGTGCAGACCTCGGTCGGCGAGATACCGGTCGCCCTTTCGAAGAAAGTGGTCGACGGCGCGCTGATCCCGTTCGAAATCATCCCGCCGCTCAAGATCCACGAACAGACCGACTATCAGATCGAGGGCCCGGGCGGAAAGCGGCTTGGAACGACCTCTTTCTCGCTGGTCATGAACCAGGACCGCTGGGATGGCCTCCCGGACGACATCAAGCAGATCTTCATCGACAATTCGGGGCCGGACTGGCACGCCGAAGTCGGCGAAATCTGGGATGGCGCCGAGGCCTTCGGCATCAAGATGGCCGTCGATTCCGGCAACAAGCACATTCAGCTGACTCCGGAAGAATGGGACAAGTTCGAAACCGCCGTGGCTCCGGTGGTGCAGCGCTGGATCGACGAGATGCAGGAAAAGGGCATCGACGGTCAGGCCCTGTACGATCAGGCGACCGACCTCGTCTCGCAGAACATGAAGACCAACTAGGCAATGAGCTGGGAAACAGCCGCGAAACGGACGGGGCCGATCGGCCTCGCCTCCCGGGTGATTGTCGGCTGGGCACTGGTCGGCGGCCTGTTTCTGCTCGGCGTCGTGCTGATCAATGCCTATTCGATCGTCGCCTCGGCGGTCGCCAACCGGCCGTTTCCCGGCGATTTCGAACTGACCGAGATGGGCGCCGCAATCGCCGCCTTCTGCTTTCTGCCCTATTGCCAGCTCTGCGGCGCCAACGTTTCGGCGGACATCTTCACCATGAACGCCAGCCGGCGCGCGGTCGCGTTGATGTCTATCTTTGCCGCCGTCGTCGCCACCGCCTTCTCCGCGCTGCTGCTGTGGAGAATGAGCGCCGGCCTGATCGACTACCGCGAATATTCCGAGTTCACCGGCATCCTCGAAATTCCCATCTGGTGGGCTTTCGTTCCAGCCCTCGTATCGCTGGTGCTGCTTTTGTGCGCGTCCCTGATCACGCTGTACGACGCCCTCACCGACCGGTCCGGCCGGGAGTTCGGTTGACATGGACAGCATCACCATCGGCCTCGCCGGATTGGCCGTACTCGTCCTGCTGATCGCCATCCGGCTGCCGATCGCCTACGCGATGATCGCGGTCGGGATCGGCGGCATAGCCATCCTCAACGGCCCGGCGATCGTTCTCAGCCAGCTGAAGGATCTCGCCTACGGCCAGTTCTCGATTTACGACCTTTCCGTCGTGCCGCTGTTCGTCCTGATGGGGGCGATTGCCGCCCGCTCCGGCCTGAGCGCGGACCTGTTTCGCGCTGCAAATGCCTGGCTGGGATGGATGCGCGGCGGCGTGGCAATGTCGGGCATTGCCGCCTGCGCCGGATTCGGAGCGGTGTGCGGCAGCTCGCTCGCCACCGCCTCCACCATGGGCCGCGTCGCCCTGCCGGAACTGAAACGCTATAACTACTCCGACACTCTGGCCACCGGCACGATTGCCGCCGGCGGCGTCCTGGGCATCCTGATTCCGCCCTCGGTTGTGCTGATCATCTACGCCATCATCGTGGAAGCCAATGTGGTGACCATGTTCATGGCGGCGCTGATACCCGGCCTGATCGCCGTCCTGTTCTTCATCCTGACCATCCTGGTCTATGTGCTGCTCAAACCTGAAGCCGGCCCGCATGGCGAGCGCGCCTCGGCACAGGAGTTCCTGGCCGCGACCCTGAACGTGCTGCCGGTGGGCCTGGTCTTCGCCGTCGTGATCGGCGGGATCTATTTCGGCTTTTTCAACCCGACACCGGCAGCAGCCGTCGGCGTTGTCATGGTGGCGCTCTTCGGCGTCCTGCGCAAGCAGCTGTCGCTGGTCGATTTGCGCGAGGCGCTGCTCGAAACCGCCCGCACCGCGGGGATGATCTATCTCATTCTTCTCGGCGCCGAACTGCTGAAGATCTTCATGGCCCGTGGCGGGGTTCCGCAGGCGATGGCGGAATGGATGGCAACGTCGGGTCTGCCGCCGATGACCACCCTGCTTTTGCTGCTATTGGCCCTGATCCTGCTCGGCTGCCTGATGGACAGCCTGTCGATGATCCTTCTGGCCATTCCGTTCTTCTGGCCTGTTCTGGTTCAGATGAACGGCGGCGACTTCGCCACGGCCGAAGGTTCCCCCTTCGGCATGAGCACCGAGGACCTGAAGATCTGGTTCGGCATTCTTGCGCTCATAGTCGTCGAATTGGGGCTGATCACGCCACCGGTGGGCATGAACGTCTTCATCATTTCGGCCCAGGCGCCCGACGTGCCCATGCGCGAGACCTTTGTCGGCGTCCTGCCCTTCTTTGGCGCCGAACTCGTTCGTGTCGGCGTGCTGATCGCCTTTCCCGCGCTGACGCTGTGGCTGCCCAAAATTCTCACCGGATAGAGAGGCTGACCAATGAAAATCGCTGTTCTCGGCGCTGGCGCCATGGGCTCGGTCTACGGTGCGCGCCTTGCTCGCGGCGGGGCGGATGTAATCCTGCTTGACGTCAACGACGCGCATCTCGACGCGATCGGCGCCGGCGGCCTGCGAATATCCATCGACGAAGGCGACCATGTCGTCGATCTGCCTGCGGTTCGACCCGAAGCCTTCGGCGGCCCGGTGGACGTGTTCCTTCTGTTCACCAAGATATTTCACACCGATCGGGCTTTGGCGGCGGTCGCCGGGCTGCTCGACGACACCCATGTGCTCAGCCTGCAGAACGGAATCGGAAATGCCGAGCGCATTGCCGCTCACGTCGCGCGAGAGAAGGTCATGCTCGGCATGACCATGACACCGGCTAAATATCTCGGGCCGGGCCGGGTGGAGTCGCGCGGACCGGCCACGACCGCCTTTTTTTCGTTGGACGGCGCCGACCGGCCGATTTTGCACAAGCTGGCAGCGGCCATGCAGCGCGGCGGCATCGACGCCACTCCCGACCCGCAGATCCAGGCGGCCATTTGGGAAAAAGCGGCGTTCAACTGCGCCATGAACGCGCTTTGCGCGCTCGCCGACGCAACGCCGGGGGCCATCGGAAGATCGCTCTCCGGTCGCGATCTGGCTTCTCGCGTTGCGGCCGAAGCCATTGCCGTTGCCTGTGCTGCCGGCGTGGACGCGTCCGCGGAACGGGTCGAGGACCTGATCGACCATGCCTGCGACCACCACCTGCATCACGAGCCCTCCATGCTCCAGGATCGCAAGGCGCAGCGACAGACCGAGATCGACGCCCTGAACGGCGCGGTCGCCGAGATGGGAGAACGGCTGGGCGTTCCGGTCGCCGCCAACAGGACGGCGGCGGACCTTGTCCGGCTGATGGAGGATGCGGTGCGTTTTCGGGCCGAAAACGTCTAAAGCGAGTTGTGATTAGAACGCCTGCCCCAGCCCCAGATAGAAGGCGAAGGTGGGTTCGCCGGCGATTTTGTTCAGCGGCACCGCGACATCGAAGCGCAGCGGTCCTACCGGCGTCAGATAGCGGACCCCGGCGCCGACACCGGTATACCAGGAACCGCCCTGACCGGGGGTCGCCGAGGCAAAGGCGCCGCCGGTGTCCACGAAGGTCGCCAGGCCGATCCGTTCGGTGACGTTGAAGCGGGCTTCCACCGACGCCTCGATGAACGACAGGCCGCCTGTCGGCTGGCCGCCGATGCGCGGCCCGGCCATCTGATACTGGTAGCCGCGGATCGAACCGCCGCCGCCTGAATAGAACCGCCGGTCGGCGGGGATGCTGGCCAGACTTGAGCCGACGATCGTGCCGGCCGCCACCCGCCCGGCCATGATGAAGGTGCGCGCCTCGTTGACGGCCCGGTAGGCGCTGAAGGAGGCTTGCGTCTTGAAGAAACTGTTGGCGTTTTCGAAATCGTGCGACGGTTCGCCCGACAACAGGACACGGAAGCCTCTGGTTGGGTTCAGCCGGTTGTCCCGCGTATCCCAGACCAGCAAGGTCGGCAGCGAGAGAATGGAAGCCTGGCTCGGCCCGAATGCATTGGTGTAGTCGGCGTACTCGTATTTCAGGTCGATTTCGCCGGACAGCGTTTCGCTGAAATCGTGCTCGAAGCCGACGCTGCCGCCGATCGACTGCTTGTCGTAGGCGTCTGTGTCCTGAAGCAGCGCCTCGATGCTCGAGCGGAAGGTCGTGTAGGGGCTGCCGACACCGGGTTTCTTGAACGTCGCGGTAACGTTGTAGTCTAGCCCGGTGGAAAAATTCGACCGGCCGATGCCGGTGACCCCGCCCTCGATGCGGAAGCTCTCGGCGCGGCCGAACAGGTTGCGGTGGGTCCAGAAGCCCTCGAGCCCGAGCCCGTCCGTCGTCGCCGCGGTGACACCGACGCCGATGGTCTTGCTCTTGCGCTCGCTGACGGTGATGGTGATCGGCACCGATCCGTCCGACGCCGGTGCATCGGCTTCCTCGATCACCACGCTGTCGAACACGCCGAGACCGCGCAGCCTCACACCGGCATCGGCCAGCACCTTCGGGCTGAACGTCGCGCCGCGCGGAATGACCGCCTGTCGGATGATGAACTGCGGATCGACGTCGACGGCACCGACGACGGTGACATCGCCGAAAACCGCCTTGTGGCCGGGATCGAGCCGCAGGGTGACTTCAAGCGTATCGGTGTCGTGATCGGCCGTCAGCGAGCTCTCGCTGACCTTTGCGAAGGCATACCCCTCGTCGCGCCATGCCGCCACCAGCTTGCGTCCGGCTTCGACAACCACCTCCGATTTCGCCTCCGCGCCGGCGACGACGCCGTAATTCGCCAGGTCGATCGGTTCGCCGGATACGGTTGCCGCATCCGGTGTCGCGAAGGTGAAAGCCGGCCCCGACAAGATGTGAACCACGACGTTCGCCTTACCGCCGCGATCGAGCACCGTGTCGATGGGGATTTGCTCGAATGGCCTTCCGTTGATGGCGATCGTCACCGTGCCGCCATAGCGTGCCTGGGCGTAAAGTGCCGCGACCAGGCGACGTTTGTCGTTGCGGGCTCTGCTCAGCAGGCCGACAGAGCCGGATGTCGGCTTGTTCTCCTCGCTGACGAGGAGCGAAACCGATTCGAGACCTTCCTTCAGTTCCGGATCGTCGACCGTGAAGGCGACGTCGTAGTAGACCGGGTCGACGACCTCCTCCGTCACCGGCTCGGGCTCTTCCTTCTTGCCCCACAGCTGGATCCCGAAAATCTTGAAAGCTGCAGCCGGTGTGGTGGGCAGCATCAGGGCCATCGCCGCTACGACGAAGGTCGCGGCTCCAGTTCTGACGGCCCTGTTTCCAAAGCTGCTCATCCCAAACGACGCAGTACCCGGCTCACAATCGGGCGCAAACCATCACCCCCGCCGGGCAAACGCCCGCCATGAAGCTCAAGATGCCGGTCTGCAAAGCCCTTCCCTAGCATCCACAACGCTCGTCCCGCCTCCCTGGCGGGCGACCCTCGCGTTCATCCTTAGCCCGGAAACGGCCGTTCGGCCAAGACCCCGGAACGCTGTACCCATCCGGTGCGGACGGCGTGGCGCCCGCAACGTCATGCAATCGGCACGACAATAGCAGCCCAATCGTCACCAAATCCTAACCAAACCGGATAGCGCCGCGTTAACCACAGCGTCGCCGCGCTTCCGGTTCGGGGTGGCGCATCAGTCGAATACGTGGCCGTGTTTGTAACGCTCGTCCTTGCCCGCCGCCTCGGTCAGTGCGGCGACATTCGACTTGGTGAAGAAGCCGTCGAAATGCTTGCAGCGCTCGATGTATTCCGTGATCAGCAATGTATGCTGTGAGTGCTTGGAAAAGATCTGCTTGAGATCGGGGGAGTCCTTGCACTCGCCGACAACGTGGGCGAGGAACGGCACGCCCTGCTGATGCAGGATTCCCACCACGTAGTCGACATTCTTTTGACCGGTGGCGTGGTCGCCGTCCAACACCTCGACGGCCATGTGATGAAGGCGACGGCCGAAATTGCGGACGAAGTCCTCCGTCGGCATCGGCAGGCCTTCGAAGGAATTGACGAAGGACGGCGTGTTGTTGGCGGTAAACACTTTTGCCGGCGACTTCTTGTCGTCATCGACTCCCGGACAGCGCGTTACATTGGTCGACGAGTTCATCTCGCTGATGTTGTAGGCGCCCCAGAAATAGTAGGGCACCATGGTCAGGAACTCCAGAATGGCATCTTCGCGTTCGCCGGCCAGGATGCGGGTCGCGAAGTGGTCGTATCCCAGCATCAGCTCCATCAGCCCGTGTTGTTCGGAGAACCCGACGGCGTCTTCGAGAGCCTTTGTCTCGTCGGCCGTCAGGTCGAACGCCTGACCCAGCCCGAGCGACTGCGGATCCGTAAAGTCTCCGCCCGAATAACCGACGCGATTGCCGGTGAAGTCCGATACGGTGGAAAACAGCATATTGTCATGGGTGAAGAACGGATTCTCAGTGTCGCCCTTGTATTCGAAACGAATGAACTGCTTTTCAAGCGTATCGCGCAGCGACTTCAGGTCGTTGCAGGCGAAGATCTCCCCGACATAGCGGGTGTTGGGCTTGGTGCGCGCCAGCGGATACAGGGCATTGAGGCGGCGGATGTAATCCTCGTAGGAATCAGAGTTCGGCTCCATCAGAATGACGACCGGGTATTCCGGTTTGTTCGTCAGCACGTAGTGCTTGTGGGTTTCCCCCCGATAGCTCGAATGGTGCCGGTAGGGCGTCATGCGGTGGAGTTCCGCCATTGTGGGAACGCCGCCGCCGGGTTCAACCTGGATCACCGTCGCCCGCATCGGGCCGACAAGATCCTCGACACCGGTCTGGTGTCGGCGTTCGTAGATCTTTCCCCGGTATTCCTCGAAGAAAGCGGAGTTCTTCTTGTCACCCTTGGGAACGTAGCCGGCATAGTCGAACGTCATCTGCTTCAATCCTCCTGATCCGGTAATCGCCGTCAAAACGCGATCGAATATTACCTGTCGCAGGTCAGCTGCGTCGGGAAATCGCCCGCTATGAGCGATATCATGGTTACAGCCCGCAACACTACTTATTCATTAAAGCGCGCCCAATTCGTGTTCGTGTCCATAAGCCGGGTCGGCCCGCCCGTCTTGACGCTGCCACGGCGACAGGGCACATCCTCTGCCGACTCACGGCCACACTGTTCCAAAGGTACGCCCTATGACCCCTGCCCCTTACGACAACGACAACATCTTCGCCAAGATTCTGCGTGGCGAACTGCCCTGCCACAAGATCTACGAGGACGACGACACGCTGGCTTTCATGGACATCATGCCGCGCGGGGACGGTCATTGTCTGGTCATTCCGAAACGACCGTCGCGCAACATGCTGGACGTTTCGCCGGAGGACCTGGCGAAAGTAATGGCTACCGTTCAGATCGTGTCAAAGGCCGCCGTCAAGGCTTTCGGGGCAGACGGGCTGACTATCCAGCAGTTCAACGAGCCGGCGGGCGGGCAGATCGTTTTTCACCTCCACGTCCACATCATCCCGCGCTTCGAAGGCGTCAAGCCGCGCCCTCACTCCGGTGAAATGGAAAACCAGGAAATCCTCAAAGAGAACGCGGAGAAAATCAAGCAAGCGCTTGATTAAAAAAACTTCTCATCGCCGAAAGCTGCGCGGATACCCGCGCAGCGCGGCTTCGGCTATGGGGTCGGTCAGCTGGCGATATAAGCCTTGATTTCCTCGGCCTCGCGCTCGACCTGCTCGATTCTGGCCCGCACCACGTCGCCGATCGAGATCATGCCGCCGATTTTGCCTTCGACCTCGACCGGCATGTGGCGGAACCGACCCTGGGTCATCATTTCCATCAACTGATTGACGGAGTGGCTTTCGTCGCACACCTTGACGCTCGACGTCATGACGGTGGTTACGGAGTCTTCCAGGACCGACGGGCCCTTGTTGGCGATTGCCCGCACGATATCGCGCTCCGACAGAATACCGCAGATCCGGTCGTCCGCGTCGACCACGACCACCGCACCGATCCTGTGTTTGGACAGTTCTTTCCCGGCCTCCGCCACCGAGATATCGCGGGAAACGGTGACAACGTCGCGTCCCTTCTCGTCCAATATTGCCTTGACTGTCATACCGGCCTCCTTTCGTTGGAACCAGCCGACCGGCAGCCACCACCGGCGAGCATCGTTCCGGGTGCCATCGTGCGCGCAGACAATGTGAATTGCAAGCGTTACGCGTCCCCCGAGTGTCTGCGGCAGGATCGCGGCGTTCAGCCCGTCGGTGAACGGTCAAACAGTGAAAAAGCCAAAAAACCGAAGAGAAAACCGCCGAGATGCGCCTCCCAGGCGATGCGCGCGCCTTCCGCGGCACCGGCTGCAAATCCGAAGGCCGCCAGCGCGTTGATGCCGAACCAGATAGCCACGTAAACGAGGACCGTCCGGTTGGTCAGGGCCTCGGCCAGCGTGTTGCGCGGCAGCAGATGCGCATTCGTGCGGTTGAAGCGGCCGTCTCTGGGGAACGCGAACCGGGCTGCGGCCCCCATTAGCCCCGAAACCACGCCCGAAGCCCCGATCATCGGAATATGGCTCTGGACATGGAACGGCCAGTAAACGGCGGCTGACACGATGGCGGACAACACCCAGAACACCAGAAATCGTTGTGTTCCGATGCGTCGCGCGACGACCGCGCCAAACGCCATGAGCCAGATCGAATTGACGATTAGATGGCCGAAGCCGCCATGCAGAAGCGAATAGGAGACCGGCGTCCACAGCCACGCCAGTTCCTGGTCGGCAAATCCGACGGAATAGCGAAGCGGGATGAACCCACCCTCGACAATCAGCCACACTGCCTGTCTCGGGGTGAGCACCGTTTCCTGGGCGATTTGCAGCAGCCACATGACCGCCAGCACGACCGTCACTACGCCCGGCAGGTTGAACATCGGTTCGCGCCCTACCGGCCCGCGCCCATATCCGCCCGAAATCGGGTTGTTTTCCTGCCTTAACGGTTGCTGGTTCATGTCATGTCCGGTTTTCTGGCCGTCTGTCGCAACACCGTAGGTACGGTTTCGTATCAGGCGGTTCAAGAAGAGGGTTGGTTTGTTTGCGAAGTCGACGGGAGAATGGTGACGCAGCTGCGTGCGCAGCGTCTGGGCGCCGAAAAAAGAAAGCCGCTTGGCATCCTTGCCAAGCGGCCTGGCCCGAGCCCCACCCCGGTTCCAATCATGTGCTGAAGACGGGCAAGGAATTGTCCGTATCTTCGGTTGTCCGGACCATCGCACACACGTTCAGTGGGGGCAACGTAAAGCACTTGTTAACCTTAATCCGGTCGGATGGCGTCAAATTGTCCAACTCAAGTTTGACGAACCTTAATCATATGACCAGATGAGGGGCTGATTTAGCGCCTTCAGGCAGCCGAATGATTACCGCTTGTTAACCGACGCGACCTATTGTGAACACGGTCGATAATGCTGGAACGAAACGCGCCATGAAAACTGCCAAGGACTCGGCACCGAACATTCATGAAGAATCGGCAGACGACGCCACTTTTCAAAACGTGGTGGTTGACCTGCACGGCCGCTTGATGTGCGCCGATTTCAACGAATATGAATGCGTGGCGGTCGAGATGTCGCCGGGCGAAGTCCAGTTCAAGTGCGGCGCCCTGCCCCGGCTCAAGGAACGGATCGTATCCTATATCGACCACATCGGCCGCATCGAAGGCCGGGTCAAGAAGCTCAACGGCAACGGCTTCGTCATCTCCGTCAACGCCACGGAGCGCAAACGCCAGAAGCTGGCGGCACAGCTTACCTGGTTCGCCAACAAGAACGAGCTCGGGCTTCCGGAAGACCGGCGCCACGAGCGCATCGTTCCGCGCAATCCCAACGGCGAAATTCGCCTTGCCGACGGCGACACCTATCCCTGCCGGATCGTCGACCTTTCCATGTCCGGCGCAGCTCTCGAGCTGGACGCGCGTCCGGAACTCGGGTCTCAGGTCGTGCTCGGCAGCATGAGGGCGCGGGTCGTGCGGCATTTCGATGACGGCATCGCCATCGAGTTTGCCACCATCCAGCCGCCGGAATCGCTGGAAAATTACATCTAGTAATCGTCACAAGAGATTGTGATTAAATTATTTTCCTCAGCTCAACACCGACGCTGCATGCGCGATGGCCGCCTCCGTCACTTCCATGTCTTCCGCCGTTAACGCCAGGCAGGGATAGAGCTTGCCCGGAGCTTTGAAGAGCCCATGGCGGCGTAGCGTGTTGTTGAAGGCCGTATTTCGGGTCGCATCGGCCTGGAGCACGTCGCGATAGTTCCGAATTTCGCGGTTCGTGAACACCACGTCGAACATCGCCGGATCGCCGACGATCCGATGCGTGTGACCGGCCTTTGACAAGTGTTTCGACAGCATGTCCATGATCGCACGGCCCGAGGCTCTCAGCGATTCGTACTGACCGGGTCGGCGCAGGATTTCCAACGTCTTGAGCCCGGCCACCGAGGCTACCGGATTGCCCGACAGGGTCCCGACCTGCATCAGCGACCTCTCTTTGCCGACCCTGCCCGCATCGAAATGGGCCATGATGTCCGCACTCGCGGCGATCGCCGCCAGCGGAAAGCCGCCGCCGATCACCTTGCCTAGTGTGCAGATATCAGGCGTCACGCCGTACAATTCCTGCGCACCGCCATAGGCGAAGCGGAAACCGGTCACCACTTCGTCGAAAATCAGCAGCACATTGTGTTCGCTGCATGCTTGCCGCAGCGCTTCGAGAAAGCCGCCTTCCGGCGGCACGATGCGCTGCAAGGGCTCGACGATGACAGCGGCAAGCGTGTCGGCGTGCTCGGAAATGAGCGAAACCGCGAAATCGATGTCGTTGAACGGCGCCACCAGCACGTCGTCGCGGACCGATTGCGGAATGCCGGCCGAATCCGGCACGGCCATCGGGAAATTGACCAGTTGCTTCGGCGCAAGACTCATCTGCGCCTCCGCCGACATGCCGTGGTAGCCGCCCTCGAACTTGATGATCTTGTCGCGGCCCGTATGGGCGCGCGCCAGACGGATCGCGTACATGTCCGCCTCGCCGCCGGTGCTGACGAAACGCACCTGCTCGGCGCAGGCTACCGCCCGGCAGATCTCCTCCGCCAACTCGATTCCGGCACTGTTGCTGGCAAAGAACGTCATGCCCTTCGATAGCTGCCGCTCGACGGCTTCGATGACCTCGGGATGGCCGTGGCCCAGCAGCATCGGCCCGGAGCCGATCAGATAGTCCACATATTCGTTTCCGTCCTCGTCCCAGACGCGTGCGCCCCTGCCCTCGCGGATGACGATATCCGGATCGAAGTTGCCGAAACCTCCCTCCGGCAAAACCGCTCTGGCCCGCTCTAGCCAATCGTCCTGCATGATGATCTTCCCTAGTCGAGGACGGCCATCGGCCGACCGAGTTGGTCCAAGTCGGGGGTGATGCCAAGGCCCACGCCTTCCGGAGGCGCGATCCGCCCGTCCTCGCGCGTCGGCGCCGCTGCGTCAAGACGCGGACTGACATAGCCAGACAGGTCGCAGACGTTGAGCACCGCCGCCGGTTCGGTCGCCGCCGCCAGATGCAGCGACGCCGCGGTGACGATATCCGATCCCCAGGTATCTTCGACGCACATCCGAGCTCCGAGGTACAGGCACAGATCGCGGGCCCGGCGACTGGCACTGAGCCCGCCGAACTTCGACAACTTGACGGCGGCCGCGTCCATGCAGCCGGTCTGATGCGCAGCCAGAAGCGAAGCCGTATCGAACACGGCCTCATCGAGTTTCATCGGCAGGCCGGTCGCGACACGCACGGCGGCGCATTCCTCGAGGCTGGCGCAGGGCTGCTCCAGCATGATGTCGAGCTGCGACACCGCCCTGGCGGTTCGCGTCGCCTGAAGCCGGCTGGCGCCGCAGTTCCAGTCGCCGTAAACCAGCGGGCCGGGACCGACCGCTTCTCGAACCTTCACCAAACGCTCGGCATCTGCCTGCCAGTCCGCATCGGCGCCGAGTTTCACCTGAAACTGCGAGATCCCGGATTGCTGCGCCTGCCGCGCCACGCGCGCCATCTCGTCCGGCGCAAGACAGGTGATGGAGTGATAGAGCGGCAGGCTGTCGACCCGCCGCCCGCCAAGCAGCGCGTGGAGCGGAAGGTCTGCCGCACTGGCGGTCAGGTCCCAGAGAGCGATGTCGACGATCGACTTGGCATAGGGGTGGCCGGGAAGCAGCCGGTCGAGCCGGTCCATCAGCGCCTCCGGGCCGATGGGGTCGGCGCCGAGGATCACGGGCGCCATGTGCTGAAGCGCCGGCCACACGCCCTCGGCGTAAGCCGCCAGATAGCGTGGAATGGGGCACACCTCGCCCCAGCCGGACAGGCCTGTATCGGTGTCGAGACGCAGGATGCTGGTCGTGACCGTTTCGCAAACCTTGCCGTCGGCCATGACGTAAGGCGTATGGCTGGTCAGCGGCACTTGCCAGAATGTAATTCGCTTCAGCTTCACTGCCGGTCACCTGTAAACCGCAATCGGCTCGCCCAGCGCGTCCGCGTCCGGCGCGACCCCCAGCCCCGGGGTATCTGGAGGAAGCGCGAATCCGTCGACATTGCGGGCGCCCTGGCCGGGCACGGGATCGACCGACAGGTGGGCGTGGCACAGCCAGCTTGCCAGGCGGCATTCGGGCGGCGTGGAACAGGCGAGATGGATGGCGGCCGTGTCGGCCAATGCCGAACCGCCGACCTCTTCGAGGTGCATCTGCCAGCCGACCGCCAGGCCGAAGTCGCGAGCCTGCCGGGCTTTGGTCAACCCGCCCAGCCGGTTCGGCTTGACCTTCACGCCTTCGCAGACGCCCAGTTTCCACGCATCGAGATGGTCCTGATAGTCGAGCATGCACTCGTCCAGCATGATGGGATTGTCGACCCGGCGTGCGACATGGGCACACTGGTCGAGGGTTTCGCAGGGCTGTTCGATCCAGCTGCGCGAGCGCGCGGTGTTGAGGACCCGCACGGCCGTCCCCGGCGTCCAGGCGCGGTTGACGTCGAAGGTGACCGCTTCGCCTTTCGGAAGCGCCGCTGAAATGGCCTCGATCCTCTCGATGTCGGCGTCGGCGTCGCTACCGCCGATCTTTGCCGAGTGGGTCCGATAACCCGCGGCGCTGGCCCGCCGGATCATGGCTATCATTTCATCGGGCGTCCCAGTGGAAATCGAGGAATTGACCGCAACCGGCTGCCGTTCGGCCCCGCCCCAGAGCTTCCACAAAGGCAAGCCGGCACACTGCCCGAGGATGTCCCAGAAGGCCATGTCGATGGCAGACTTCGCCTCGTGGTGACCCGGTAGGGTGACGTCCATCAGACGGCCCAGCGCCTCCGGCACCCGCGGATCCTCGCCGAGCACAACCGGCGCCAGGACGGCGAGCGCCGCGCGCAGTCCGGCGCCGTGGGCCGGCAGATAGGTGTGCCCCCAGGGACAGCCCTCGCCCCAGCCTGCGACGCCGTCGTCAGTTTCAACGCGTACGAAGGTCGAATCGAGCCGCTCGAACAGCAGCCGTCCGCCGGAAAGCCGATATGGCTCGCTCAGCGGCAGGTCCAACTGCCAGACGGTGATGGCGGTGATCTTCATGTCGTTTCGCCGAATTGTGCAACAGGCTCGCCAAGGCTGACATAGTCGGGCTCCACGCCGAGCCCGGGCGCATCGGGAGCGAACAGACGTCCGTTGCGGGTTGCCGGCCCCGGCGATCCGGTCGAACGGGTGTTGTAATTGTGCAGGTCGGTTGCGTTGACCAGGAACTCGGACGGCGTTGAGGCTGCGAAATGGGCCAGTACAGCCGTCGCGATCTCACCGCCCCAGGAATCTTCGGCGACCACTGGAATGCGATTTTCAACCAGGTAATCGCGCATTTTGCGGGCTTTCGACAACCCGCCCTGCTTGGAGATCTTCAGGCAGACGATGTCCGCGCCGTGATCTTCGACCACCCGATGCGCCATGCGCATATCGGTAATGCACTCGTCAAGTTTCATCGGCAGATCGACCATGCGGCGCACCTGCTGGCACTCCTCATAGGTGCGGCAGGGTTGTTCGAATATGAAATCGAGATCGCGTGTGGCGCGGGCGACCCGAATGGCATTGTCGACCCGCCATCCCTGATTGGCATCGGCCATGGCGGTTTCGCCGGGCTTCAACAACGGCACCGTTGCGCGAATGCGCTCGATATCGGCTGCCCAGTCGGCACCGACCTTGATCTGGAACTGGCGATAGCCGGCCTGCCGGTACTGCTCGAGTTCGGTCACGGTTTCGTCGACTGTCCTTTGCGGAATCACCCGGTACATCGGCGCACCATCGGTCAGTTTGCCGCCCAGCAGCATCCAAACCGGCTGACCGGTGATCTTTCCGAGCAGGTCCCAGCACGCTGCATCGAGCGGCGCCTTGGCATAACCGTGACCGCGAACGGCAAAATCCATCAGCTGTTCGATTGCCGCGACTTGCCGCGGATCGGCGCCCAGCAGGTGCGGCGCAAGCAGGCGGATCGTGCCGACGACGCCCTGCGAATGCGCTTCCATGTAGTTCTCGCCACACGGACAGAATTCTCCGCAGCCGGACAATCCGGCATCCGTATCGAGGACCACGACGCTGCTGACCGCCGTTTCGATCGCGTTGCCGGCACCCCAGGCGTAGACGCCGCCACGATAGGGTAGCGGCGTCTGGTACACCCGGATGCGGGTGATCTTCATGACGCTCCCATTGTCACGACGATGTTCCCGACGTGCTTCTTGGCAATGAAGGCGCGCTGCGCATCGTGCAATTGCCGCAGCGGAAAGCTCGCGGCCAAGAGCGGTTTGATCTCCCCGCGCGCGATATAGCCGACCAGGTCCGCAAACACTCCGGGCGGCAGTATGGTCGCGCCCGTAAAGGTCAGGTCCCGCAGGTAGAGCGTTCGCAGGTCAAGACTGACCATCGGCCCGGCGATCGCACCGGAACAGGTATAGCGCCCGCCACGGGCCAGCACGTCGATCAGCGACGGCCAGCCGTCGCCGCCGACCACATCGGCAACGACGCTGACCGTATCCCGGCCGATCGCCTCGCGAAGGCGACCGGCAAGATCGTCCGGCGAGCGGTCGAGGACCGCGGTCGCTCCGAGGGCCTTGACAACGTCGTGCTTGTCGGCGCCGGCCATGCCGATGGTTTGTGCACCCCGCCGCCCAGCCAATTGCACCAGCGCCGACCCCACACCGCCGGAGGCTCCCGGAATCAGCACCGTATCGCCTTCCCTCACCCCGGCCCGGTTCAACATGTTTTCCGCCGTCATGTAGGACGTCGCAAAAGTCGCCAATTCGGCGTCGCTCATGGGGCTTTCGATCGGATGCACGTTTCGGCGGTCGACAACGGTGAAGTCGGCAAAACCGCCGTTCAACTCCGAACCGAAATACCGGCACTTGTCCATGTTGTCCGCATCGCTCCAGTCGCGCAGCCACGGATCGATCAGGACCCGTTTGCCGACAAGCGTCGCGTCGACGGATGATCCGGTCGCGACGACCCGACCCGCCACATCGGCTCCCTGGATCAACGGGAAGGTGATCGGCGAGCCGCCCCAGGCGGCATCGCCGTCGTCCGCATCGTCCAGCGCGCCGCCGGTGGTATTGCCGCTGACTCCCTTGGAATACCACCCCGTCCGGGTGTTGACGTCGGTATTGTTGAGGCCGCAGGCAAGCACCTGTACCAGCACCTCGCCTGGTCCGGGCGCCGGGACCGGCCAGTTGTCCCTGAAGACGAGCTTGTCCAGGTCACCGTGTCCGGTCAGCACGACCGCGCGCATCGTGTCGGGAATCTGGTTCATGCGGCAACCTCCACCATGCTCGAATCCGTACGCGGCAACGTGTTTTGCGGGTCGTGGGCGGGTTCGCCGAGCACCCGCGCCGGGCGTGGCCGACCGGCGACGATCACTTCCAGCTCGGTGCCCGGAACCGCGGCATGCGGCTTGACATAGGCGAAGGCCAGAATGGTGCCGACCGTATGGCCGAATGCCACCGATGCGGTCGATCCCACTACCACGCCATCCTTGTGCACCGCCTCGCCGCCATTGCCGTCATTGACCCCGTCCGGCTCGATCTGCAGATAGGCGCAGATCCAGGGCAACTCCGACCCGGCACTGCGCACCGTGGCCGAACGGCCCTCGAAATCGCCCTTGTCGATCCTGACGAAACGCATCACATCCGCTTCCGGCAGGGTCACCTCGTTCGTCAGTTCGCCGGCTCCCTTGAATGCTTTTTCCATACGCATGGCGTTCATCGCAAACGAGCCGTAATTGACGATGCCGATCGGCTCGCCCGACGCCCAAAGCGCGTCATAGACAGCCGGAATGGACCCCCGCGGCCCGTGAATCTCCCACCCAAGCTCTCCGGCGTAGGACATGCGAAACGCCCACATCGCATGACCGGCAACGTCGATTTGCCGCGCTGTCAGCCAGCGGAAGTTTTCGTTGTCGAGCCGCGCCTT
Source organism: Rhizobiaceae bacterium (assembly GCA_963921345.3). Taxonomy (GTDB): domain Bacteria; phylum Pseudomonadota; class Alphaproteobacteria; order Rhizobiales; family Rhizobiaceae; genus Hoeflea_A. The sequence continues at coordinate 1,646,734 of CAWUFE020000007.1, forward strand.
CGTGTTTTCCGCCAGGACGCTTCGGGAGCGCGGACCCTGGAGAGCGATGGCCGACCACTCGTCGGACCGATTGACGATCTGCAGCCGTTCTTCGACCAGCCGCTCGGCCAGGTGATCGAGCAGCCGCTGCTCGAAAAAAGCCGCACAGACCAGGTAGTACCGGTCCTCGGTCAGCCGGACCGCCGTGAGTTCGATTTCGATGCGTCCGCGCCGGTTGAGCAGATGCGTCAATACGATGCCGCCGACCTTTTGCGGCAGCTGGTTGGGGATCAGCCTGTCGAGAAAGGCCGCGGCATCCGGCCCGGCGACTTCGACCTTGGCGAAGGCGGTAGCGTCCATGATGCCGACGCCGCTGCGAACCGCACGCACCTCGGCGCCGACCATGTCGTGCACCACGGTGCGCCGGAAGGAATAGTGGTCCCGCTGCTCAACCCCGTCACGGGCAAACCAGCGCGGGCGCTCGTGGCCATAGATCTCCTCGAACACGGCTCCCTTCTCCTTCAGCCGCTCGTAGAGCGGACTGGGCTTGATCTGCCGGCCGGCCAGGCGGTTGAAATGCGGAAACGGGATTTCGTGGCGCAGGCAGTAGTCTTCCTTCGCCTTGACGATTTGCCACTGCTTGTCGGCATAGGCGCCGAAGCGCCGGGGATCGTATTCGCGCATCGAGATGTCGGCGGCCCCATGCACCATCCAGCGGGCCAGTTCGCGGGTCAGACCGGGTCCCCAGCCGATGCCGATCTGCGTACCGCAGCAGCACCAGTAGTTTCGCACGCCGGGCGCCGGACCGATCAGCGGATTGCCGTCGGGCGGATGCGAAATGGCTCCGTGCACCACGCGCTTGATGCCCCGATTGGCCAGCACCGGCACACGATCCAGAGCGTTTTCGAGCCACGGCATGACCCGGTCGTAGTCGGCTTCGAACAGCTCGTTCTCGGCCTCCCACGGACAATGGTCTTCCCAGACCGTATTGGGGTTCTGCTTTTCGTAAATGCCGATCAGGCCGCTTTTCTGCTCCATGCGGATGTAGCCCGAAACCAGCGGGTCGTCGCGTATCACCGGGAGTTCGCGCTCCAGCGCCTCGAATTCCGGAACCGTGTCGGTGACGAAATAGTGGTGCGTCATGGACGTCATGGGCAATTGCAGCCCGCTCCATTCGCCCATCTGCCGGGCATAGGTTCCCCCGGCATTGACCACGTGCTCGCAATCGATGTCCCCGCGCTCCGTCGCTACCGTCCAACCGCCATCCGGCCGCCGTCTGACGTCGGTCGCGCGACAGCGCCTCACGATCCTTGCGCCGAGATTGCGAGCACCGATGGCCAGCGCCTGCGTCACACCGGAGGGGTCGGCATGGCCGTCATCCGGTGTGTGCAGGGCGCCGACCACGCCGTCGAGATTGTAGAACGGGTGATGCCGGGCGATGAAAGCCGGATCGACCAGTTCGATGTTGAAGCCCAGCGAGCGGCCGACGCTCATCGTGTGCCGTAGCCAGTCCATCTCGTCCTCGCCATAGGCGAGACGGAAAGACCCGCATCCGTGCCAGGTCACCGATTGTCCGGTTTCAGCCTCCAGTTCTCCGGAGTAAAGGCCGATATTGTAATCGACGCATTTTCCCAGCCCGAAGGAGGATGTGGACCGGGTGATCTGCCCGGCGGCGTGCCAGGTCGAGCCGGAAGTCAACTCCGCCTTCTCCAGCAGCACCACATCGGTCCAGCCTTCATGGGCCAGGTGATAGGCAAGGCCGCAGCCCATGATACCGCCGCCGACGATGACCACCCGCGCGGTGGTCGGAAGTTTGGCCGAACTGCCTTCGCTCACGATTTTACCCGTCCGCTCGTTGAAACCGATGGACAGGCTAATCAAACATTTGTACCATCGTCAACCATGAATAACATGAATGTACCAAGATCGACCTTCCCCCAACCCAAGGAGCTGCTGCACGAACTCGCCGGCGGGCTCGACGCCCTGACGCCGGAGATGCGCAAGGCGGCGGCCTATGTGCTGGAAAACCCGAATGATGTGAGCGTGTCGTCGATCCGCGAAATCTCCGACGTGGCCAATGTGAAACCCAACACGTTCGTGCGCCTGGCCCGCTCGGTCGGCTTCGATGGTTACGAGGAATTCCGCGAACCGTTTCGCGAGGAAATCCGCAATGGCGGCGTCAGCTTCCCCGACCGGGCCCGCTGGCTGCAATCCCTGGCCCGCGGCGGCAAACTGGCGGGGCTTTACGCCGACATGGCGGCCAGCGCCATCCGCAACATCGAAGAGACTTTCGCTGCGACCTCGGATTTGGCGATGAAAGCGGCAGCCGACGCGATCGTCGCCGCCCGCCGCACTTATGTTCTCGGCGTCGGCGTCAACGCCAGCAACGCCCGCAACTTCACCTATCTTGCCGATATGGCGGTCGACACGATCGAAGCCATTCCGCGCCACGGCAGCGTCGCCGTCGACGATCTGGCGCGCGCCGGCTGCGGCGACGTGCTGATCGCGACGACCTGCAAACCCTACCGCACGGAAGTGGTGGAGGCCGTTGAGCTGGCGAGACGGCAGGGTGTGACCATCATCGCCATTTCCGACAGCCCGGCCTCGCCGATCGTTATCGGCAGCGACCATGCCTTCGTCATCGCAGCCGACACGCCGCAGTTCTTTCCGTCTTCCGTGTCGATCATCGCGCTTCTCGAAACGCTGATGGCCTTCGTCATAGCGGACGCCGACGACGAGGTGATCGCCAGCATCGACCGGTTTCACGCGCGTCGCCACGAACTGGGTATCTATGCCATGGACAAGGACAATTGAATGGACGAGCCCGTCAGTCCGGTGCGTACGCTTGATCCGCACTACTACACCGATCCTCAGATCTTCCGGCTGGAGCAGAACGGTCTGCTGGCAAGAACATGGCAGTTCGCCGGTCATGTTTCGCAACTGGAAAAGCCCGGCGACTACTTCACCTTCTCCATTGCCGGCGAGAACCTGTTTTGCATCCGCGACCGGGATCGGACAATTCGCGCCTTCTACAATGTCTGCCAACACCGCGCCCACGAACTGCTGCAGGGGGCCGGCAATGCCCGGCTGATCGTCTGCCCTTACCATTCCTGGTCCTACGAACTCAGCGGCGCCCTGCGGGCCGGCCCCAACACATCGGCGGTGCCCGGCTTCGATCGCAAGAAGATCTGCCTGACGGAGGCGAGGATCGAGGACTTCAACGGGTTCCTGTTTGCCAATCTGGATCCGGACGCCGAGCCGATGGATGCGTGGTTCCCGAATGTCCGCGACGAATTGAGATCCTTCGTCCCCCACATCGACCGCCTGCAGCCGATCGAATGGGTGGAAGTGCCGGAAAACTGCAACTGGAAGGTCTCGGTCGAAAACTACAGCGAATGCTATCACTGCAAGATCAACCACCACACCTCCGCCAACGGCATCATCAAGCCGGAAACCTATGACATCCAGCCGCAGGGATATTGCCTGCGGCACACGACGGAGTGCCAGAACCTGGATCAGATGACCTATCCGGTCGACCTGTCCGCCAACTTCCATGCCGGCGACTATTCATCCTGGTTCCTGTGGCCGATGTTCTCCTTTCAGGTCTATCCGGGCAATGTTCTGAACACCTACCATTGGCGCGCGATAGACGCCGATCACGTCGTCGTCTGGCGCGGCTGGTATGCGGTCGACGGCGAGGACACCGAAACCCCGCGTCGGCTGGCCATTCAGGATAGGGAGACCACGGTGGAGGAAGACATTCGTCTGGTCGAATCCGTGCAGCGCGGCATGAAAAGCCGCGGCTATCGGCCGGGCCCGCTGGTCGTCGATCCGCAATGCGGCGTCAATTCCGAACACTCGGTGCAGGTCTTGCAGCAATGGATGCGCGCGGCCATCGACGGCTGACTTCGGCTAGCAACAAATCTCACAAGCAGCGGAGGAATCATGGACAAGGAACGTTTCGAGACCGGCCTGGCCAAACGAAAGTCGACACTCGGCGTCGGCTATGTCGAAAAAAACCTGGCAGCCGCCGACGACTTCACCCGGCCGTTCCAGGAGGCCATGACCGAATGGTGCTGGGGCTTCGGCTGGGGCGACGAGACCATCGACGCCAAGACCCGGTCGATGATGAACCTCGCCCTGATCGGCGCCTTGGGCAAGATGCACGAGTGGGAGACCCACTGCCGCGGAGCGCTCAACAACGGCGTGTCGAAGGAGGAGATCCGCGCCATCATCCACGTGGTCGGCATTTATTGCGGGGTGCCGCAGGCGCTCGAGTGCTTTCGCGTGGCCCGCAAGGTGCTGGAGGAGGAGGATCAGCTTTAGGACTGGGTCGCCGGACACACCTGCTATCAGTAATACGTCATCTTGCGCTTGAACCTGACGTAGCCGACGAACTGATAGACGATATAAAGAAAGCAAAGCACGATCACCAGGATCAGCCCGCTCGTCATGAAAAAATCGTAACGCGCGCCGTCGACCCTTCCCGGAAATAGATAATATTCAGGGTAATCCTGGTTGTAGACAACCTCGATCGGCCCTCCCGTTTCACCGCTCGCGTCGCCTGTAAGCAGCAACTTCTCTCCGGTGTGAACAATACCCTGGGCATCTTCGAACTTGAACCTCACGACATCGCCACCAGCGGGAGTTTTAGCGTAGCCGGTGATTGTTCCGGTGGTTTCCGTTTGGTTCTGCAGGAGAAGCCCAAAGCGAAAGCCGTTGTCGAAACTGATATTGATCAGGATAAAGGCGCCCGCCGCTATCAACAGTGCAATGACCGCTCCGAGAATAAACCCGTCTTCCTGCGCTTCCTTTGGATTGAACATCACCTATCGCCCCAATAGTTGTGTTGCCGGCTCTTCTACCACTTAACCGAAAATCGCGCAACAGATGCTATTTATGGTTGTATTCCTCCCTGATGCGAAGGCGAACTGAATCGTCCTCAACGGTATGGGCTTACAGCGCGGGTCCTCGCCCGGCTCCCGGTTCGGGAACTGTCATGCACCGCACCCATCGATCGCCCGCGGAATTTCGTTCAAATTTGAGCTAAATTTTATTCTAATTTTATACTCATTTATCTGAAATAAACTGCAAATTAAGTCTTGTTTTTACTGTGATTTTTTGCGCGATGTAAAAATATACATGTCATTGTCGACCCCATAAGACGGGGAGACTAAGACATGAAGATCGCTCTTGGTTTGAAAGGCGCAGTGCTTGCAGCATTGCTTTGGTTGCCGCCGGCGACGGCGGCCGAGTCCATCAACATGGTGACCCTGGGCAACACCAGCCAGCCCATCGGCCACTACAAGTTTTGTCGGCAGTATCCCGGAGAATGCAATCAGCGTTCCCGCAAGAAGCCGCCGATGACGCTGACGCGCAGCGCCTGGAAGAAGCTGATCAAAGTCAACTATTCGGTCAACCAGGCGATCAGGCCGTTGACCGACTTCGAGATCCACGGCGTCGAGGAGCGCTGGTCCTATCCGCAGAATGTCGGCGATTGCGAGGACTATGTCCTGTTGAAGCGCAACATGCTGATGCGCGCCGGCTTCAGCGCCGCAGACCTGCTGATCACGGTGGTCAAGCAACCCGAAGGATCAGGGCACGCGGTTCTGACGGTTCGCACCGATCTGGGCGATTACATCCTCGACAACATGCGGGACAAGGTCCTGCTGTGGTCGGAGACCGAATACACTTTCCTGAAGCGCCAGTCCTCGCGCCACTCCGGCAAGTGGACCAAGTTGCAGGACAGCCGGCCGACCATCGTCGGCAGCATCGACTAGGAGAGCGTTAAAGGCCGTGAGACGGGCGGCCAGCGAACCGGCGTGTAGCGCCATTGAAATTCGGGATTGCGTTTAGGCCTTGGTCAGTCCCCACCCTTCCCGTCTCAGACCTTGGCCTTGGGAGCCGGTCCCCCGACCGGCTCCCTCTTTTTTTTACCTGGCCTATTCGACGCGCTCGAGTTCCTTGGCAAACCGCCTGGCGTTCTCCACATAGTGGCGAGCCGACCATTCGAGCATGGCGATCGCATCGTCGTCGAGCTGTCGGACCGGTTTGGCCGGTGTTCCGATGACCAGGCTGCCGTCGGGAATCTCCTTGCCTTCGGTGACCAGGGCGCCGGCCCCGATCAGGCAGTTGCGCCCGATCCGCGCGCCGTTGAGAACGGTCGCTCCCATGCCGATCAGGCTGTTGTCTCCGATGGTGCAGCCATGCAGCATCGCCTTGTGACCGATGGTGCAGCCGGCGCCAACTGTCAGCGGGAACCCCATATCGGTGTGAAACACGCAGTTTTCCTGAACGTTGGACCCCTCACCGATGGTAATCGGCTCGTTGTCCCCGCGCAGCACGCTCCCGAACCAGATTCCGACATCTGCTCCTATGCGCACCCGGCCGATGACGGACGCCGTATCGGCAATCCAGCAGAACCCGTCCGGAAGTTCGGGGCGGTGCTCACCCAGTCTGTAAAGCGGCATCGGTGTCCTCCTCGTTGCGGCAGACGATGTTTGATTGAGCCCCGTCTTAGTCGCCGGACCGACGTCATGCAACGACCGCCTGTTTACCGTGCATTAACCATAATCCCGGACCATCGCGACACAAGGCCGGCCCATTGCCACGCACCGGCATAATCAGTCGATCAAGGAACCGCTTGCCGCCATGGCCCATCCGCTGACCGCGTCGTCGACGCCGCAATATCAGCCGCTGATTTCCTCCGGATTTCTGTGGCGCACGGCGCTGGTCATTCTGGCGTTTGCGATTCTCACGCTGTTTCTCAGCCTGACCGGACGCTGGATGGGTGAAAAAATCGCCAGTGGCGGTCACAGCGTGTCCACGGATATCAGGACGCTGTTCCTCGGCGACGAACAACTGCAGTTTCCGGCGAACGCCATCCGTTTCGAAAACCAGCGGGCCGGCGGCAGCTTCGAGCGCATCGACCTTTACGTGCTGTACCCGGAGATGCAGGGCTACAGCAACGAAACCAGAGCGCATTTCAACGACACGGTTACATCGGACAAGCTGCTGTTTCTGACCATCGAAACGGCGTCGATGCCGCTGGACATGTCAGACCGGCTGGAACCGGTCTACAGGCGTCTCCTCGAACCCGGCGGCACGTCTGTCCCAGGCGGATTGACACGCTATCGCTTCGATCCGGACACCCGCTACGGCGACGAGTTGCTCTATGTCGGGCAGCGCGGCGACCAGCCGCCCTTTGTTGTCCGCTGCCTCGACCCCGCCGACCTGCCCGACGGCTCGCGCAGTTGCCTGCGCGACTTTGCCTTCGGCGAAGGACTGAGTGTTGCCTATCGGTTTTCGGACGGCTTGCTGACGCAGTGGCGGCAACTGGACGCCGCCATCGTTTCCTATGTGACGGATGCCATGCAGGTTGAAGACTGACGACGGTCGCGTGGCGGGCTCGCCTCAGTGGTCGTCCAGGTCGATGTCGAGAATCGCCATGGAGAAATTGAAGGACAGGTCGCCGTCCTCGTCGTCGCGAAACAGCACGCCGAGGAACTCGTCGCCGATATAGACTTCCGCCGAATCGTCCTTGCGCGGCCGTGCGCGCACTTGCATATTCGGATTGAAGGTCCGTTTGAAATAGGAATCTAGCTTCCGCAGTTCTTCCGGCTTCAAGGCGCTCTCCGTCGTTTCATGAGTTGTCCGGCTTCTCGCACGGCAGGTTTGGGCCTGTAAAGCCCCAACCAGCCCGACGCTGTGAAAAGCCGGCAATTCCGTTCAACGGGCGGCGAAGACTGTCACTCGTCGCCGAGGATCTGGTCCATCGAGCGCGACGGTTCCTTGCATCCGGCCTGGCCGACCACGCGCGCGGGTACCCCGGCGACCGTCGTCGAGGGCGGCACCTCCTTCAGAACCACCGAACCGGATGCGATGCGCGAGCAGCAGCCGATCTCCAGATTGCCGAGGATCTTGGCGCCGGCACCGATCAGCACGCCGTGGCGCACCTTCGGATGGCGGTTGCCGGGTTCCTTGCCGGTGCCGCCGAGCGTCACTCCGTGCAGGATCGACACATCGTCCTCGATGATCGCCGTTCCACCGACCACAAGACCGGTGGCGTGATCGAGGAAGATGCCCTTGCCCATCCGCGCCGCCGGGTGAATGTCCGTCTGGAACACCTCGGACGACCGGCTCTGCAGGTAGAGCGCATAGTCGCGCCGGCCCTGTTCCCAGAGCCAGTGGGCCAGGCGATGCGCCTGAATGGCGTGGAAGCCCTTGAAATAGAGCACGGGTTCGATGAACCGAAAGCATGCCGGGTCGCGGTCGTAGACCGCCTGCACGTCGACCCGCAGTACCGAACTCCATTCCGGCCAGTCGGCGAGCATTTCCTCGAAGGTCTGCCGCAGCAGGTTCGTCGGCATGTCGGCATGATCGAGGCGCTCACACACGCGATGGATGACGGCATCCTCGAGGGTGCGGAAATTCAGGATCGTCGAATAGTGGTAGGTGGCCAGAACCGGGTCGTTGTCCGCCGCCTGCTGTGCTTCGCTGCGGATGGCGTCCCAGATGGGATCCATCGATTTGACCTGTTCGGCCTTGAGTGCCTTGTCCGCCACCGTAATATTCCTCCGACAAAAGGCCGGTTGACCTTGTCACTGCATTGGGCTCAATGCTGTCCGGAGCATGCCGCCCCGAAAACAACATTCGGTAAAAATAGGCCAGATATGCCGAAATTCAATTGGAATGTTTGCAGATGAAATCGCAACGCGTCTTCGCCGACGGCGCTCTGAACGCCACCACACTGGATCACAAGGGTTTTCTCGAAATCAACCGGCCCGAACGAAAGAACGCAATCGACCACCGAATGTGGCGCGAAATTCCCTTGGCTCTCGACTGGCTATGCAGCCACGCCGACCTGCGCTGCATCGTCCTGCACGGCGCCGGCGAGCGGGATTTCTCGGCCGGTGCCGATATCGGCGAATTCGACACCGTCCGGGACGATCCGGTGACGGCGCGTGACTATGAGTTTTCCAATGCGGCGGCATTCCGCGCGGTCCGGCTGTGTCCCGTCCCGGTCATCGCCATGATCCGCGGCGTCTGTTTCGGCGGTGCTTTCGGCCTTGCTTCCGCCGCCGACATGCGACTTGCCAGCCACGAGGCGCAGTTCAGCGTGCCCGCCGGTCGCCTGGGTCTCGCCTATCCTGTCGACGCCATGACCGACATCATCGAGGCGGTCGGACCGCAGACCGCCAGGGTGCTGCTTTATACGGGACGCCGGATGAGCGCCAAGGAGGCGCTGTCTGCGGGACTGCTGGTAACCGTCTGCCATGCATCGGACCTGCAGGCCGAGACCGACCGTCTGGCGGAGGACATCTGTGCTAACGCGCCGTTATCGAACCGGGCGTCAAAGACGGCAATCCGGGCGGCGCTTTCAACAAGCAACGAGGCGCGCATGGCCGCCTTCGAACTGGCCGAGGCGACCTTCTCCAGCGCCGATTACGCGGAAGGGCGCAAGGCGTTCGCCGAGAAGCGCAAACCACAGTTCTCTGGGACCTAGTTCCTAACTATCTCGTGGTGCGACATCCTCGTTGAGGAAACGCAGGATCGCAGCCTGAAACGCGTCGTTGCGGTCGCCGACCACCATGTGTCCCGCTCCCGACACGTCGGCCAGCCTGGCATGCGGCACCAGGTCCAGGAAGGCCTTTGCATGGTCTTCCGAAACCAGCTCCGACTTTCGGCCGTGCACCAGCAGGGTCGGAATCGTCAGCGCCCGGGCGGCATCCATCCGGTACTCCTCGGATTTGACCGAACCGGAATAGACCGGCCGCGGTCCGTTCAGGAAAGCCGGGTCCCAATGCCAGCGATAGCGCCCGTCGTCGCCGAGCCTCAGGTTCTTCGACAGACCATCGAGCGATTTCGGGCGACTGCGGTTTGGCAGATAGGCGGTGATGACGTCGGCCGCCTCCTCGAGCGACGCAAAGCCGTCTTCCATTCGGTCGGACATGAAGCCGAGGATGCGCTCGACGCCGTCCCGCTTCATCCTCGGCGTGACATCGACCAGCACCAGCGCGTCGAAAAGCGCCTGTCCCGATTCGTACTGGGCGATCAGGCTGGAGATACCGCCAAGCGAGGCACCGATGGCGACGGGCTTGCCACCGAAATTCTCGCCCACATCGGCGCCGATCCGGGCAACGTCGTTGGCGAAATCCTCGAACGCATACTGCTTCTCGGCAAGCCAGTCGCTCTCTCCGTGTCCGCGCATGTCGACGCTGATACTGGTCCAACCAGCCTGTTGGACCGCCCTGGCGCTGGCGTCCCAGGCGTAACGGGTCTGACCGCCGCCGTGAAAGAACAGAACCGGCTTGCCGCCGCCGTCGAACACGGTCGCGGCCAGCCGGTTGCCGTGAGCACCGATGAAGCTCGTTTCTTCGCCCGTCTGCCGGGACGATGCCATGTCGTTCATGTGTGCAGATTGTCCTCAAAAAAAGCCAAAACGCTCGCCTTGAACTGTCGATCCCCCACGGCGAGCTGATGGTCCCGGTTCTCGATGTGAAGCGCCCTTCCCCTGGGCAGCATGGCGGCCAGGGCATCCGGCGAGCCGGCGATGTCGTCGCGCGTCCCCACGGCAACCAGTGTCGGCATATCCAGATGCTGCAGATCGTTCGGCTGCACCAGCGTGCGCGACGACTGGATACAGGCAGCCAGGGCCTGGCGGTCGGATTTCGTTTTGTCCGCAAACGCCCGGAACATCCGGCCGCGCTCATCGGCGACATCGTAGAGCGACGGTGCCAGCAGGGCTTCGGCGATCGTGTCCCAGTCGCCCACTCCATCGGTCATGCCCGATCCCAGGCCGCCGAACACGATGGCGCGGGCCGTTCGCCGGTCGGCCAGGCCGAAAAAAGCGCACAACCGAGCGCCCATGGAATAGCCGATGAGGCCGGCCTCCGCGACATCCAGGTGGCGCAGCAGCGCGCGCGCGTCGCCTGCCATGAGCGGCGGAGTGTACAAGGCCGCGTCGTGCGGCTTGTCACTGTCGCCATGGCCGCGATTGTCGAGCGCGATCACCCGGTACCCGGCGTCGGCCAGCGTGCGGACCCAGCCGGGGAATACCCAGTTGACATGGGCGGTTGAAGCAAATCCGTGGATCAGCAGAATGGGAAAGCCGTCTCGCGGACCGACGTCGAAAAAGGCGATGCGAATATCGCCATTGGTAAAATGCGACATCGGTATCCGGTCAATGTTCATACGGATCGGCTTCCCGGCGTTGTGGCAAACAAACCATCATTGGTTATGGCAAACCGGCCGGCATCACAACCGCCTTTGCCGAAACCGGCGCCGGGCCGAGGGTGCTCCATCACACGACCGCCGGCAGATCGACCAGGGGTATTCCCGCTACGGTTGCGCGTGCCCGCACGAAGCGGGACAACAGGATCCGTCCATAGAAACAATGTCCCGAATACTGTCCGGTTTTTTGTTCCCGCCTCGAAACGGCGCGGCTTTTTTGTTCATGGAGCAAATATTGCCTGTACACATTCGACAACCGGGCGTATATGGTCCGGCAAAAATCGGCACCAGGGAGTATTTGGAAATGGCTGCCCACACCGTTCCCCATTTTCAGAATGACGCGGGTCACCCGGTTATCACCATCGGCGTCAAGCGGTTCATGTGTGTCGGAGCGAATGCACCGTTCGACCATCCGCACGAGTTTCTCGACATGGGCGACGAGTCCGAGATAATTTGCCCCTATTGCTCAACGCTTTATCGCTACAGCGCCGATCTCGAGGCAACGGAAACAAACCCTGGTGGCTGCACCTTTTCTCTTGAGGCCAACTGAAAAGGCGGCCTCGGGCCAACTGGTGCCCTTTGCGGCGTTTTGCTAGAGTCCCCGGCGCCAGGTACCGCGAACACACGTCCCGGCAACATCAAATCCGGTCAGGGGACACATTCCGGATATGCAACCATTAATTGCCGTCGTCGGAGCCGGCATCGGCGGATTGACCGCAGCGCTTGCCTTCGCGCTTCACGGCGGCCAGGTCGAGATATTCGAGCAGTCGCGGGTTCTGCAGGAAGTGGGCGCCGGCCTTCAGCTGTCGCCGAACGCAACCGGCCTACTCGACTCGCTCGGGCTGACCGGCAGGCTGGCTGAAAGCTGGCACGAGCCGGAAAGGCTGGCGCTGGTGTCGGGCACCACCCTGCGGCCGCTTGCGCACATCCCGGTCGGCCAGGCAGCCCGGCAGCGCTGGTCGTTTCCCTACGCCGTCATCCACCGGGCGGCGCTGCAGCGCATTCTCGCCGAAGCGGTGGAATCGCAGGCGGGTTGCCGGCTGCATCTCGACACGGCCATGGCGGCCGACACCGAGGACCGGCTGCTTGCTCGGTTTGCCGACTTCCTCGGCCGGGAGCCGGATCTCGTCATCCGTGCCGACGGTGTCTGGTCTCAGCAACGCGACCGCATAACCGGTGCCGAACCGGCCCGCTTTACCGGCCACATCGCGTGGCGGGCCATCGTTGAAGCATCGGACCTGCCTTTTGTCAACGCAAGCGACGACGTCAACGCCTTTCTCGGGCCCAACACGCATTTCGTCACCTATCCCCTCGGAAGCGCCCATGGCATCAACGCCGTGGCGATCACGCAGGGTGTGCTCGACAAGCCCGAATGGGACGCCGCCGGCGACCCGGCCGAACTGACTGGCCATTTCGGCGGATGGAACGGCGGCGTTGTCGAAGCGCTCGGTCGCCTGGACTGGCGATTCTGGCCGCTCTTCGAGGCTCGGAACCAGATCTGGCACGCCGGGAAACGCATCGTCCTGCTCGGCGACGCCGCCCATGCCATGACGCCGTTTGCCGCCCAGGGTGCGGCGATGGCGATCGAAGATGCGATCGAGCTGGCCGACAGTTTCCGCCGTTGCGGCGGCGATCCGGTGGCCACCATCAGCGCCTATGAGGCGGTGCGTCGTCCGCGCGTCGCCAAGGTTCGAAAGCGCGGCGATTTCAACCGCTTCGCCTATCACGCCACCGGGCCGGTGCGGCTGGCCCGAGATCTTGTCCTGCGGCATCGAAGCCCGCAGGCACTGGCCGGTGACCTGGACTGGCTTTACGGCTACCGCGCCGGCGCCGAACGAAAAGAGCCCGCCTGAGGCGGGCTCCCGTAGTTCAGGGCGCTCAATCCCGTTAATGCAGGATCTGGCTGAGGAACAGCTTGGTCCGCTCGTGCTGCGGATTGTCGAAGAACTCGCCCGGCTCGTTCTGTTCGACGATCTGCCCCTGGTCCATGAAGATCACCCTGTTGGCGACCTGCCGAGCGAAACCCATCTCGTGGGTCACGCACAGCATGGTCATGCCCTCCTCGGCAAGCCCGACCATGGTGTCCAGCACTTCCTTGATCATCTCCGGGTCGAGCGCCGATGTCGGCTCGTCGAACAGCATGATGCGCGGATTCATGCACAGCGAGCGGGCAATCGCCACGCGCTGCTGCTGACCGCCGGAAAGCTGACCGGGGAATTTATGCGCCTGTTCCGGGATCTTTACCCGCTCCAGGAAGTGCATGGCTATTTCCTCGGCCTCCTTCTTGGGCATCTTGCGAACCCAGATCGGCGCCAGTGTGCAGTTTTCGATGATCGTCAGGTGCGGGAACAGGTTGAAGTGCTGGAAAACCATACCGACTTCGCGCCGCACTTCGTCGATCTTCTTGAGGTCGTTTGTCAGTTCGATCCCGTCGACCACGATGGTGCCCTGCTGGTGTTCCTCCAGCCGGTTGATGCAGCGGATCATCGTCGATTTGCCCGAGCCTGAAGGTCCGGCGATGACGATCCGCTCACCGCGCATCACCTTCAGATTGATATCGCGCAGCACATGGAAGTCGCCATACCATTTGTTCATGTCGGTGATCTCGACCGCGACGTCGGTCTCGGAAACGGTCATCTTCGACCGGTCTACTGCATGCTCCTGACCATTGGCGTCAGCCATGACTATTTCCCTTCTTATGATTTGTGGCCGGTATCAAGCCGGCGTTCCATGTAGGCCGAATAGCGCGACATGCCGAAGCAGAAGACAAAGTATATGAATGCCGCGAAAAGATATCCCGAACTCGACTGTACCGGCGACGACCAGGTCGGGTCCGTGAAGCTCGACTGGATTTGTCCGAGGAAATCGAACAAGCCGATGATCAGCACCAGCGTGGTGTCCTTGAACAGTCCAATAAAGGTGTTCACGATACCGGGAATGACCAGAGTCAGGGCCTGCGGCAGGATGATCATCCGCATCATCTGCCAGAAGCCGAGGCCAAGCGCCATCGCCCCTTCATATTGTCCCTTCGGGATCGCCTGCAGGCCACCGCGCACGACTTCCGCCATATAGGCGGCCGAGAACATTGCGACGCCGATCAAGGCGCGCAGCAACTTGTCGAAATGTACCCCTTCCGGCAGGAAGAGCGGCAGCATCACCGACGACATGAACAGCACGGTGATCAGTGGCACGCCGCGCCAGAACTCGATGAAGATCACCGAAAACAGCCGGACGATCGGCATTTGTGAGCGGCGTCCCAAAGCCAATGCAATGCCGATCGGCAGCGACGCCGCGATGCCGGTGACTGCGATGACCAGCGTTACCAGCAGACCGCCCCAGCGGTCCGTGGGAACGTCCTGCAGACCGAAATTGACGCCGGCAAGTGCAAACACGATTGCCAGCCCGACCATGAAGGCCAGCACTCCCTTGAGCGTCGGCGCCGGATCCGATTCGGTCCCGCGTGCGACGCCATAGGCAATCGCCATCAACACCAGGGTGAAGATCACGTAGTCGATCCAGAACCGCGCGGCCGAAGGCTCCATGACGAAGTCCGGCAGGATGAAGCCGGTGTAGTGGAGATTGCCGCCGGACAGGAGAATGAACGAAGCGACCGGGAAGATCAGTGCGATGAACACGATGTTCGGCGACTTGAACGGAGCTGCCGGAATCAGCAGAGGTGTCAGACCGCCGAAGAACATGAGGAAGACGATGTTCACCCGCCACTGTTCGGCGTCCGGGTAGCGGCCGTAGATGAACTGGTTGAAGTATGCCCCGACATAGGCCCAGCAGGCGCCGAACCAGCCGTCCGGCTGGACGCCGCCCTGCGCCAGGGTCGAACACGCTTCGCGATTGACCCCTGACCAAACCGAATCGACGAAGGCGAATTGGATCAGCGGCGGAACCACCACATAGATGAAGTAGGCCACCAGAATCGTGAGAAGCGTGTTGAACCAGCTGGAGAACAGGTTCACGCGTATCCAATGGACCGCGCCGACGGTGTTGGCTGGCGCTGCCGACTCGCCGACCATTTCCCGACGAACATAGGCAACTGACGGATTGTTTGTTGAATCTGACATGATCCTACCTCTCCACCAGCGCCATTCGGGCGTTGTACCAATTCATGAAAGCCGAGGTGAGCAACGACAGACCCAGATAGGTGAGCATCGTAATCCCCAGAATCTCAACGGCCTGGCCGGTCTGGTTCATCGCGGTGCCCGCGAAAACGGAAACAAGATCCGGATAGGCAATCGCCACGGCGAGTGAGGAGTTTTTCGTCAGATTGAGATACTGGCTGGTCAGCGGAGGAATGATCACGC
Source organism: Rhizobiaceae bacterium (assembly GCA_963921345.3). Taxonomy (GTDB): domain Bacteria; phylum Pseudomonadota; class Alphaproteobacteria; order Rhizobiales; family Rhizobiaceae; genus Hoeflea_A. The sequence continues at coordinate 1,662,261 of CAWUFE020000007.1, forward strand.
GCATGGCCTGCGGAATGATCACGAGCCGCAACGTCGGTCCGGGACGCAGGCCGAGAGCATAGGATGCCTCGGTTTGCCCCTTGTTGACCGCCAGAATACCGGCCCGGACGATCTCCGCGATGAAGGCCGCGGTATAGCTGGTCAGCGCCAGCAGCATGGCAATGAACTCTGGAATGATCGTCATTCCGCCACGCGGACGAAAGCCGCCGGGTACCGGATAGTCGAAGGCAAGCGGCAGGCCGGTGACCAGGAAGACGACAAGCGGCATTCCGACGATCAGTCCGAGTCCGGTCAGGAACGTCGGAAACTGCTGGCCGGTTTCCATTTGCCGTCGCCGAGACCAGTTGGAGATGGCCAGTGTCGCGATGATGCCGATCACGAATGCGATGCCGGTGATGTAGAAGAGTTCCTGCGGAAGCGGCTTTGGAGCGAACCAACCCCTGTTGTTAAGCAGCCCGAGGAAGCCCAAATCCGCACTCTGGCGTGGATGCGGCAGCAATCGCAGCACACCGAAATACCAGATGAAGATGTGCAGCAGCAGCGGGATGTTCCGGAACACTTCCACGTAGACCGTCGCCGCACCGCGCACGATGAAGTTCTGGGACAGCCTTGCGACGCCGATTATGAAGCCGAGCAGCGTTGCGAGGAAGATGCCCAGTACAGCCACTGATATCGTGTTCAACAGCCCGACGATATAGACCTTGCCGTAGCTCGATTCGGCCTGGTTGTACTCCAACAGCGACTGGCTGATGGCAAAGCCTGCATTTTGTCCGAGAAAGCCGAAGCCTGATGCGATATTCTGGGCCGCCAGGTTGGCGAACATGTTCTGAACGCCAACGACCACCAGATAGATGATCACCACGAGAAGCACGATCTGGTAGACCCAGCCGCGCACCTTCGGATCGTTGAATACCGCTACCTTTGGCTGACCGACGCTCTGTGAAACGTCTTGAATAGCCATAATTGTGAATCTCCCGGCCGCATCGCGCTTGGCAGCGTCGATCGGCTGTACGTCCCCGTGCCCGCCTTTGTGACGGGTCCTTTTGCTTATTATGAAAACTGCCCGGTGATGGCATCACCGGGCAGTTCAGTTCCGTTAGCGGATCGGCGGTCCGTATTGCAGTCCGCCTTTGTTCCACTGCGCATTCACGCCGCGGGCGATACCGAGCTGTGTATCCGGGCCGACATTGCGATCAAAGGACTCGCCGTAGTTGCCCAGCGCCTTGATGACGTTGTAGGCCCAGTCGTTGCTGAGGCCAATGGCACCACCGAACTCGCCTTCCGTGCCGAGAAGACGCTTGACCGACGGGTTGTTGCTGTTCTTCATTTCGTCGACATTCGCCTGGGTGACGCCGAGCTCTTCAGCGTTGAGCATGGCAAAATGAGTCCACTTGATGATGTTCAGCCACTGGTCGTCGCCCTGGCGAACCACCGGTCCGAGCGGCTCCTTGGAGATGATTTCGGGAAGCACGACGTGCGCCCCGGGATCAGTCAGCTTGAGGCGTTGTGCATAGAGGCCCGATTGGTCGGTCGTATAGACGTCGCAACGGCCGGCATCATATGCGGCAACGACTTCGTCAGCCTTTTCGAAGGCCACCAGTTCGTATTCCATGTTGTTGGCACGGAAATAGTCGGCGACGTTCAGTTCCGTCGTGGTGCCGGTGTTGGTGCAGATCGATGCGCCGGACAACTGAAGGGCCGAGTTGATGCCCATGTCCTTGCGGACCATGAAACCTTGACCGTCGTAGTAGTTCACGACCGAGAAGTTGAGGCCTAGTGCCGTGTCGCGGCTCATCGTCCACGTGGTGTTGCGGGACAGCAGGTCGACGTCGCCGGATTGCAGCGCCGTGAAGCGTTCCTTCGCTGACAACGGCGTGAACTTGACCGCTTTTGCGTCACCGAAGATGGCCGCGGCTACCGCCCGGCAGAAGTCCACATCGAGGCCGGACCAGTTTCCGTCCTGGTCGGGGTTCGAGAATCCAGGCAGGCCCTGACTAACGCCGCACTGTACCGATCCCTTGCCCTTAACGTCGTCCAGGGTCGCCGCTGATACAGCGCCAGCGGTCATGCCGAGCACTGCCGTGCCGACGATTGCCGACAGCAATTTTTTTGTCATTTTTACAACCTTTTCTTCGTTGCCCTTGTGTCACTCCCATTAAAAGCACAACCAGGAAAAGAGTCGGGACAACGCTACTCTCCCCCGCTCGTTGCCTTTGACGCCGCTATCACATTCTCAAATCATCGCTGGGGTCAAGTGCCTATGTCCAATTTCCGACATTTCGTGACCGATTTGGTTAAACCCGCCGGCCGATGTCCCGAATTTGACGACTATTTTCAAAAATCGGCCGATTCCGATGCGAAACCCGTTTGAACGGTCTCCGGCGACGCTGTAGATCAAAACCAAACAGGATCATCGCAGGACCCGATATGCCTTCCAAACCAGACACGTCGAAATGGGGAGTCGCAACGACCCTGACCCATGCGGGAAACAACCCGCGGGAATTTCACGGCTTCGTCAATCCGCCCGTCGTTCATGCTTCAACAGTGCTTTTTCCGGATTCGGCGACGATGGAAAGCCGCAACCAGAAATACACCTATGGCACACACGGCACGCCGACCACCGATGCGTTGGCGGAGGCGGTCGATGCGCTGGAAGGATCGGCCGGCACGATCATCGTCCCGTCGGGCCTTGCGGCGGTCACGGTCCCTCTGCTGGCCTTCCTGAAATCGGGTGACCACGTCCTTGTCGTCGACTCGGTATATTTCCCGACCCGTCGTTTCTGCGACACCATGCTGACCGACCTCGGGGTCGAAGTGACCTATTACGACCCGCTGGTCGGGGCCGGCATCGAAGCACTGATGCAGCCGAACACGCGGGTCGTCTTCACCGAAACGCCTGGATCCAATACCTACGAGATACAGGACGTTCCGGCGATAGCCGAGGTCGCCCACAAGCATGGCGCGGTCGTCATGCTCGACAACACCTGGGCGACACCGCTCTATTTCAAGCCGCTGGATTTCGGCGTCGACATCAGCATTCACGCCGCCACAAAATACCCGGGCGGCCATTCCGACGTGCTGCTCGGACTGATCTCGTCGAACGAGGAACACTGGCCGAAACTGCAACAGGCCCAGACGGTTCTCGGCGTCTGCGCCAATCCGGACGACACCTATCTGGTGCTGCGCGGCCTGCGCACCATGGGCGTTCGCCTCGAACACCATCAGAAATCGGCGCTGAAGCTCGCCCGCGAACTGGTCGACAGGCCCGGTGTTGCGCGCGTTCTGCACCCCGCCCTGCCCGACTTTCCTGGCCACGATCTGTGGAAAAGGGATTTCAAAGGATCGAGCGGACTGTTTTCCATCGTTCTGGACGGAAACGGCGGCGGCAAGGACCTCTGGAAGGCCAAGGCTCACGCTTTCCTCGATGCCCTGCAGATCTTCGGTCTCGGCTATTCCTGGGGCGGTTACGAAAGCCTCGCGGTTCCCGTCTTTCTCGGCGACCGCCTGATCGCCAAGGGGCCAGAGGAAGGCCCCGTCATCCGCCTGCAGATCGGCCTGGAGGACACCGGCGATCTGATGGCCGACATCGACCGGGGCCTGGAAGCCGCCAACGCCGTGCGTTAGGCGCCGGAACGGGGAGCGACGCGATGCACAGAACGCCCTGGCTGTCCGTTGCCGCCTGCTGCCTGATGCTTGCCGCCATGGGCCCGGCGCGCGCCGATACGCCGGAAGAGTTCCGCAGGTCCTTCCTTGACGGAAAACTGACCTGGCAGCAGGTGCTCGACCAGGCTCGCAAGGAAGGCAAGGTCACGTTCTTCTACTGGGGCGGCAACGATGTGCTGAACGTCTGGATCGACAGCCATCCGGGCCAGGCGATGGCCAAGCTCGGCATCAGAATGGTCGCGAACCGGCTGACCGAAACGCGTGGCGCCGTCGATCTGGTGATCGAGGAGAACATCGACGGCAAATCCGCCGGCCAAGGCGCTGCCGACCTGATCTGGCTGAACGGCGACAACTTCCTGGCGCTCGCAGAGCAGGATCTGCTGTTCGGCGCCTTTGCCGAACGGCTGCCTAACAGCCGAAATTTCGACTGGAACGAAAAGGACCGAAGGTCGCATCCCAACTTTTTCGATTTCGGCACGCCGATCAAAGGGCGGGAAATACCCTGGTCCAGCGAGCAATATGTCTGCGCCGTCAACCGAGCCAACGTGTCGGTCGAACGAACGCCGTCGACCTTTGCCGATCTCAAAGCCTATCTGCAGCGCAATCCCGGCAAATTCAGCTATGTCGCACCGCCGGCCGAGGCCGGAACCACGTTTGTCCTTGCAGCACTTTACGCCCTGAGCCCGGATGGTCATGCCCCGTTACAGAAATCGGCCGACACGCTGGGCGCCGCCGGACTCGCGCGGCTGATAGCGCCGGGCATGGACTATCTGCGGTCGCTCGCGCCTTTGCTCCTGCGGCAGGATGACGGCGCGCCGCGTTATCTGCGGGACGCGGTGTCGGCCAACCGCCTGTTTCGCGAGGGCGACATCCACTTCGCCTGCGAATTCGGCACCTACCGGACGGCAACGCGGATCACCACCGGTCGATATCCCAATACCGCCGAGGCGATGATCTTTCCGCAAGGAAACATGATCAAGAACAAGAACTATCTGGCCATTCCGAACAACGCGGCCAACCCCGCCGCGGCGCTGGTACTGGCCAACTACATGGCGTCCATCGAAGCGCAGGCCGGCAAGCTGGGTTTCGTGGGATATCCGCCCGGTATCGATCTGTGGATGTTGAGTGGCAAGGATGCCGAGGCCATCGAGGATGTGGCTCCACCGCATGTCGGCGTTACCCAAAAGCAGCTCGACGACAATGCCGTTCCCGATGCCAACGCGACTCTCGTCGATATCATCGCTCATGTCTGGCGCGACTACGTTCAGAACGGCTCGACGGATTCCATCGACACCATCGTCAAAACCGCCTTTGCCGAACGCGAACGATCGCGGAACCGCGTCAGTCCTTGAGCACGCCACCTGCCGACAGAACGGCTTCCTGGGTGTCGACGTCGAGCAGGGCGGCATCGCCGATATCGACATCGATGATCGGCAGGCCGCTGGCGGCAACGACATGGCGAGCGCCGACGTCGCCCTCGAGACCGGCCAGCGCCTCGAAAGTCTGGCTCGGCAGGATGACCGGATTGCCGCGAACCTCGCCACTCACCGCTCGAACGACACAGCCACCCCCAGCCTCCGCAAAGGCATCGAGCATCGTTCTCAGATGTTCGGCACCCACGGCCGGCATGTCGGCAAGCAGCACCAGCACGCCCAAGGCGCCGTCCTTCAGCGCGGCGACGCCGCGTCGCAGCGACGTGGCCATACCGTCTTCATAATCGGGATTATCGACGACCGTTACCTTGAGGCCGGCGAGCGCGGCCTGCATCTCCTTGGCCCGGTAGCCGACGACCACGCAGACGTCCCGGCCGCCGGCCTGCACAGCCGTTGCCGCGGATTTGCGGATCAGCGGCACGCCGTCGAATTCGGCAAGCAGCTTGTGCGGGGCCGCTGACACGTCCGGGCCGCCGGCGGCCGGCACACTCATCCGACTGGCCCGGCCTGCCGCCAGCACCAGAATGTCGACCGGAACCTCGGTCGCCGGCGAAGGCTCGGGCTTGTTTCGCGGTTGCGGGCGTGTGGGAATTTCCATGAGCAGTCCCCCGACCCCCATCTTCATGATCGTCTCTGCCGACGGCGTTTCACCGGCGAAAATGCGCGACAGCACCCAGTCGAAGCCGTTTTCCTTGGGACTGCGGGCACAGCCGGGCGCGCCGATCACGGGCACGTCGCCCAGATGACCGAGCACCAGGAGATTGCCCGGATCGACCGGCATGCCGACCTGGTCGACCCTCCCGCCGGCGAGCCGGACCGCTTCCGGTATGACATCGCCCGGGTCGACAATGGCCGACGCACCGAAAATGACGATCAGATCGCTGTCCTGCGCCAGCCCGGCAATGGCCTCCGCGACGCTCTCGGCCCGGTGTGGCACCCGCCGTTCCTCGGCAATACGGCTGCCCGATGCATCGAGGCGGCGTTGCAACAGCCGGGCGGTCTTGTCCATGACCGAGGCCTTCAGCGAAGGCAGTGTGGTGGCAACGACGCCGACCCGCGCCGCCTGGTAGGCGAGTACGGACAGGATGCCGCGCGTACCGGCAACGGCGGCGGCCCGGTCGACCTGGTCTTCGGAAACCGCGAGCGGGATGATCTTGATGGTTGCGACCATGTCGCCGGCATTGACCGCGCTGTGGTCCGGCAAGGTGGCTATGGTGATAGCCGGGTCGATCAGGTTGAACCGGTCGATCGCCTGTCGATCCACCCGCAACAGGCCGTTGTCGCGAGCAAAGAAATTGACCCGTCCGGTTGCCGCCGGGCCGGGGCGGATGCCGGCAGTCGACAGCGCCGCCGCAAGTTTGGCTGCCGCCGCGTCCTCGTCGATATCGCCGGCATCAAGCCGAGCGACGACAACCTCCGCTACCCCGGCTTCGATCAGTTGCCGCACATCTTCATCGGTCAGCAGCCGTCCCTTGCGCAACCGCACGGTGCCCGCGCTAAGAGAATGGGCAAGCCGCGTTCCGGCGGCCTCCGGCGTGGGAACCGGCCCGAACTTCATGCCGCCGCCACCGGCTGCCGCTTGCGCAGGCCCGAAATCAACTCGGCCAGGATGGAAACGGCGATCTCGGACGGGCTGGAAGCCCCGATATCGAGACCGATCGGCGCGGCGATTCGGTCGATCGCCGCCTGCTCGACGCCGGCGCCAAGCAGCCGGTCCACGCGCTTTGCATGGGTCTTGCGACTGCCCAGGGCACCGACATAGAAACAGCCGGCCGCCAGTGCGGCCCGCAAGGCGTCGTCGTCGATTTTCGGATCATGGGTGACGGCCGCCAGGCCGGTATAGGCGTCGAGCGGCCGCGTCGCCAGCGCTTCGTCGGGCCACTCGGCCACCAGATCGACGCCGTTGAAGCGCTCCTGCGTGGCAAACGCCGTGCGCGGGTCGATGATGCGCACATCGAATCCGGCGAGCGTCGCCATCGGCGCCAGCGCCTGCGATATGTGCACCGCACCGATGATGACCAGCCGCGCCGGCGGAACATGGACATTGAGGAAGTAAGACCGGCCCTCGACCTCGGCGGTGGTCGACTTGCCCGTTCTGAGGGCAGCAGCTACGGCTTCGCCCAGCGGCCCGGCAACCGGATCGCCCTCTTTGATCAGCCGGTCGCTGCCATCGGCCAGGTCGGTCAGCAGCAAAGCGGCCCGACGCGTGTCGCGCTCGGCATTCAGCTGCTTGAGAAGATGCGGATCCACCTTTCCAAGCCTTTCGACATAGACGCGAATGCGGCCGCCGCAGGAGAGACCGACCTGCCATGCCGTCTCGTTGGCGACTCCGAACTCCAGTATGCGCGGTTCACCGTTTTCGATGATATCCGTCGCTTCGCTGACGACGGCACCCTCGACGCAGCCGCCCGACACGGATCCCTGAAAATTGCCGTCGCTGTCGATCACGAGGTGGCTGCCGACCGGACGCGGTGCCGAACCCCAGGTTTCGATAACCGTGGCGATGGCGACGTCGCGGCCCTCGCCCATCCAGCGTTCGGCGATCCTCAGGGGATCGAGATTGCCTGCGTTTTCGTCCATGAACCGCCCTCCTTCAGGCTGCCGTTCTTTCAAGATACCGCCACGGATCCGTATCGGCCGTCGACCGGTCGCCCAGTGCAGCCACCAGATCCGTTATCGCTTCCAGATTGTGCACGGAGCGAAATTCGTCAACATGCGGCAGCATCATGCGCACGCCGGCCGCGCGCGCCTCGAAACCGTCGAACCGCAAAAGCGGATTGAGCCAGATGAGCCGCCGGCATGACTTGTGCAGCCGCTCCATCTGCTGCGAAAGCTCCTCACTCGTCTCCCGTTCGAGGCCGTCGGTTATCAGCAGCACAACGGCGCCCTGCGAAAGCACGCGGCGCGACCACAGTTGATTGAACTCGCGCAGCGTTTCCGCGATGCGCGTGCCGCCGGACCAATCCTCGACGACGGTAGAGCATTCGTCCAGCGCCTCGTCCGGATCGCGGTGACGCATTTGCCGCGTCACATTGCTCAGCCGCGTCCCGAACAGGAAAGTGTGCACCCGCCGGCGCTTCTCCGTCAGCACGTGAAGGAAGTGGAGGAAGATGCGGGTGTACTGGCTCATCGAACCCGAGATATCGGCCAGAACGACCAGTGGCGGCTGGACTTTTCTCGGCTCGCGAAAGCGCGGCAGGATCAGGTCGCCGCCGGTCTTGAAGGCCGTGCGCATGGTTGCGCGCGGGTCGATACGCCGCGGCTGCGACGACGGTCGGAAACGGCGCGTGGCCACCCGGTCGAAGGGCAGCACGAGCCGCGACAGGGCCTGTTTGGCCTGTGCCAGTTCGGCTGCCGTCATCTGTCCGAAATCCAGCTGCCGCAGAACCTCGCTGTCGGAGCTGGTGAAGCGTGCATCGACCTCGATTTCCGGCTGTTGCGGCTTGCTTTCACGCTCTTCCCTGCTCTCAAGAAACGCATCGCTGACCCGGGTCTGACCGGCTTTCGGTTTTTCCGGCTGTCGATAGTCGGGTGCGACCGGCGAGAACATCTGGATCATTTTCTCGACCAGTTCGCGCGAGCGCCAGAACAGCCGAAATGCCTCATCGAATACCGCATGGTCCTCGTGGCGACTGACGAGCACGCTGTGCAGCACCCAGTAGAAATCGTCGCGCGATCCGATTCCGGCCACGGTCACAGCCTCGACGGCGTCGGTGATCGCGGCGGGGCCGACCCGCAGGCCCGCACGCCGCAGCACACGGCCGAAATGCACGATGTTGTCGGCCAGCCGGCCGCCGTCCGCCACCTGTCTTTCGGTCTCGTCCAATGCGCTCCCTAGTCGGCCTGCGCCGCCTCCGATTTCAGTTCCTTGAGGATCCTGTGCCCCTCGCCCGACTCGATGCGCGCGATGTCGTCCTGGAACTTCAGGAGCGCACCGATGGTGTCGGTGACGATTTCCGGATCGAGCGCCATGCAGTCCAGCTCGGTCAGGGCGGTCGCCCAATCCAGTGTTTCGGCGACGCCGGGGTTCTTGAATAAGTCGACCTGGCGCAGCCGCTGTACGTAACCGACGATTTCCCGCGACAGGGTTTCGTTGCAGCCGGGCACCTTGCGGCGGACGATTTCCAGTTCGGCTGCCGCATCGGGATAGTCGACCCAATGGTAGAGGCAGCGCCGCTTCAGCGCGTCGTGGATTTCCCGTGTCCGGTTGGTGGTGATGATCACCGCGGGCGGTTCGGCGGCCTTGATGGTGCCGATTTCCGGTACGGTCACCTGGTACTCGGCCAGAACCTCGAGCAGGAACGCTTCGAACGCCTCGTCCGTGCGGTCCAGCTCGTCGATCAGAAACACCGGCGCCGCACCGTTTTCGCTGGACAGCGCCTGAAGCACCGGACGACGGATCAGGTAGCGTTCCGAAAAGATGTTGCTTTCCATTTCGGAGCGGTCGGTCTCGCCGCTCGCCTCGGCCATGCGGATTTCCAGCATTTGTGCCGGATAGTTCCATTCATAAACCGCCGAGGAGACGTCGAGTCCCTCGTAACACTGCAGCCGGATGAGCGGGCGGCCGAGACCCTGCGACAGCACTTTGGCGATCTCGGTCTTTCCGACACCTGCCTCGCCCTCGAGAAACAAGGGCCGTTTCATCTTCAGGCTGAGATAGAGCACGGTCGCCAGGGATCGTCCGGCGACGTAGTCCTGGCCAATCAGCAGGTCGAGCATGTCGTCGATCGACGCCGGCACGCTTGCGTTGGAATTGCTCAATATGTGCACCCCTGGCAGGTTGTGGATCCGCGGTTTCGCCGAAAACCTAAAGGCTGCGCCACTCGCGGTCCATGAACAATAAGGAGGAGGAGGCCGTATTGCCGATGCGCAAGCCCACCACCTCGCCGAACAGCACCATATGGGTCGCCATGTCCTTGTGTTCCATCAGTCGGCAATCGAAAACCGCCTTGGCATCGGTCAGTGTGGGACTGCCGGTGGCGATGGTGTCCCAATCGGCCATGGCGAAGCGTTCGTCGGCCGACAGCCCGTCGAAGCCGGCAAAGGCTGCCGCCATCGCCTGGTGCTGCACCGCCAGAGTGTTGAGTGCGAACAGCCCGCTGTCCAGAAAGATGCGGTTGTTCGGATTGGACCGGTTGAGGCAGACGAGCACGATCGGCGGCTGGTCGGATACGGAACAGGCGGCCGTCACCGTCACCCCGCGCCGCACGCCGTTATGTTCGGTGGTCACGAGCTGCACATGCCCACCATATTGAGCCATGGCATCCCGGTACTCCCGGGACTGAACGGTCTTTCTATCCAACAAGCATCATCTCCAGCGGCGATCGGTCGGCTCTATCGCCATACATAAACTCATCCAGCATTTTTGAAAGAGGCATTGCCGCCGCTGGAAAACGGCGCGTTACCGTGCCGCACGGATTTTCTGCCTTGGATAAGCGCATCGCCACCGCTACAAGTGAGGCAGAAATGTCCGCCGGGCCTCAATTGATGCGATCAACCAGAAAGTCCTTCCTTGCGCTCCTGCTCTGTGCGGCGATGTCTTGGTCGATCGCGACACCAGCGCGGGCCCAGGCCGTCGACGAGGGGTTGCGGATCGGCGTCCTGGCGCCGGCCGAGGGCACTTTTCAGATCCTCGGCGACCAGATCGTCGACGGCATAACCATCTTCGCCAGTTCGGCCGGAGGGCTGGTTTCCGACGTGGTTCAGGAACCCGACACGTGCGACGCCGCCGGAGGAACCGACGCGGCAAGCGCCTTTGTCGAAGCGGGTGTCGACGCCGTGGTCGGCTTTTTGTGTATGGAAAGTCTAATGGCCGCTCTGCCGATCCTGAGCGATTCCGGTATTCCGGCCATAACCCTCGGCGTGCGCTCGTCGATCGTGGCCGAGGACGCGGCCAAGAATGGCTGGCTGTTTTATCGCTTGGCGCCGCGGGCCGACGACGAAGCCAAGAAAATAACCGAGACCATTGCCTCCAAATGGGTCGGAAAGCCGCTGGCACTGGTGGAAGACGGAACGATCTACGGCCGGGAACTTGCCGAATCTGTTCGACTCCTGCTTGAAGAAATTGGCATAACTCCACAATTCATAGACAATTATCGCCCGACCCAAAGCAAACAATTCAGCCTCGTCCGCCGCTTGGAAAAATCCGGTGCGACCCACATCTTCGTCGGTGGTGACCGGCAGGACGCAGCGATCATAGGCCGCGACAGCCGCGAAGCGGATCTCAATCTGACATTTCTTGGCGGCGATGCGCTGAACGCGGCCGATGGCGACCCGACACTGCCCAATGGCTTCCTCGCCGTCACCGTGCCCGATCCGATGCTGCTCGAAAGTTCAAAGAACGCCCAGGCCCAATTCGAAAACACCGGACGCTCGCCGGAGGGCTATGGTCTGCCGGCCTTTTCAGCCGGACAGATCCTGCTGGACGCCAAGCGTGCCTCCGTCGCGCGTGAGATCCCGCTGGCGCAAGCATTGCGGGCGACACCTTTCGACACGGCGATCGGCAGCATCGAGTTCGACGATTTCGGCGAGCGCAAGGACAACCCTTTTCGGCTGATGGTCTGGCGCAACGGTCTGTTTCTCCCGGTCGACCGTTCCAGCGAAGCACCTCGGCCGCAACCCGACGTGGTGACGGAATGAGAAATCGCGGTCCTCTGAACCTGATCACCGATGTCGATGGTCTGCTTGTCGGAAACGCCGACGACGAGAAACTGAAATCCGGGACAACGGCGATTCTTTTCGAAAAGAGCGCGACGGCCGCGGTCCAGGTACTCGGTGGTGCGCCGGGAACCCGGGAAACCGATTTGCTGGAGCCGCACAACAGCGTCGAAGCCATCGACGCGCTGGTTCTGTCCGGCGGTTCCGCGTTCGGCATCGATGCCGGATCGGGCGTTCAGGCGGCCCTGCACGAACGGGGAATCGGCTTCGAAGTGGGACCGCATCGCATTCCGCTGGTGCCGGCAGCCATCCTGTTCGACCTCGCCAATGGCGGCGACAAGGACTGGGGACGCTATTCGCCCTATCGGGAGCTCGGCTACCGGGCGGCGCAGAACGCCGGCCGGAACTTCGAACTCGGCACTGCCGGCGCCGGCGCCGGAGCGCTGACGGCGGGTCTCAAGGGCGGTCTCGGCTCTGCCTCGCTTCGGCTCGATAACGGCACGACGATCGGCGCGCTGGTCGCGGTCAACTCGATCGGCACGGCCAATATCGCCGGCGGCCCGCATTTCTGGGCCGCTCCGTTCGAACTGGAGCGCGAGTTCGGCGGCCTCGGCTATCCGCATCCCATCCCCGAAGCCGCGACGGACGTACGGCTCAAATTTCGCGATGTCGTGCCGGTGGACGGCCACGCCGACCTCGCCAACACCACGATCGCCGTCGTCGCCACCGACGCGGTGCTGAGCAAGGCAGAAGCCAAACGCTTGGCGATCGCCTCCCATGACGGCCTCAGCCGGGCGATCTGGCCGGCGCACACGCCATCGGATGGCGATCTCGTCTTTGCCGCTGCCACGGGCAGCAAGCAGGTGCGGCCCGGTCCCGGCGGCTTTACCGACCTGTGCGCCGCCGCGTCAGCCGTCATGGCGCGGGCGATCGCCCGCGGCGTCTACGAGGCAACGACTGCCGATGGCGACATCATGCCGGCCTGGCGCAGCGCCTATGCAAGCCTAATCAAGTGACCCGCCCGAACAACTGGAGCTCTTCATGAACCGTCCCGTCAAGATCGCGCCATCGATCCTCGCCTCGGACTACGCGCGGCTTGGTGAGGAGGTCCGGGATGTCATCGCGGCGGGTGCCGACTGGATCCATCTCGACGTAATGGACGGGCACTTCGTGCCCAACATTTCCTACGGTCCGGACGTCATCAAGGCGCTGCGGCCGCATACCGACGCGACCTTCGACTGTCACTTGATGATCTCGCCGTGCGATCCCTATCTCGGTGCCTTCGCGGCGGCTGGCTCCGACATCATAACCGTGCATGCGGAAGCCAGTTCGCATCTTCACCGCTCGCTGCAGGCCATTCGCGCCCTCGGAAAGAAGGCCGGCGTGTCCCTCAATCCGGCGACCCCGGAAAGCGTCCTCGAATATGTCCTGGACGAGCTGGATCTGATTCTCGTCATGAGCGTGAATCCGGGATTCGGCGGTCAGAAATTCATTGACGCCACCGTCGAAAAGGCGCGCCGCATCAATGCGTTGATCGGCGACCGTCCGATCGACCTCGAGATCGATGGCGGAATCACTCCCGAAACGGCCCCAGCCGCCGCAGCCGCCGGTGTGAACGTCTTCGTCGCCGGGTCGGCGGTTTTCAAGGGCGACGGGATCGAAGCTTACAGGACCAATATCGCCGCGATCCGGAATGCCGCGATCAACGCCCGATAGCCGGGCCAGCACCGACTCGATCCGCGGTCGGCTGGCGAAAGCACTACCGCCCTTGCGAACGGCTCTCTTCGGCGCCCTTTGGTGGGGAGCGGCGATGACCGCCAGCTTATGGATCGGCCTATATCTGCAGGTCGACGGCTTGACCGCCCATCGAACGGCCCTCGCCGGCCTATATTTCGCCGGCGGTGCGCTGGCCTTTCCGATTGCCCTGTTTGCCGCTCGCTTCGCCGGCCTGAAGAGGTCGGCCGAAATCCGCTTCGCGGCGTCCCTCGTGGCCCTGGCGGGGACGACGCTGGGCCTGACGTCCGGGATGTATGTGCTGATTTTCTGGAACTTCCATGCGCAATCGCACGGCGAATTCCTGACTCCGGCATGGCTTGTTCACTTCGCCTATGCCGGTACAGGAGCGCTCTATCAGTTCGCCGTCATCGGAACCCGCCTCTACCTGCCGCTTGGCATTGTCGTGCTGCTGGCATCGAGCGTCTGGATGGCGCGGCGCATCCGTTGAGATTGGCGGCGATCTCTGCTAGCAGGAGCCCGCATCGACGGTTTCCGCAAACCGCCCTCCCCGAGTCGCCGCAACCCGAGTTTCATACATGATCCCCCGCTATTCACGCCCCGACATGGTCGCGATCTGGTCGCCGGAATCGAAGTTCCGGATCTGGTTCGAAATCGAGGCCCATGCCTGCGACGCACTGGCGGAGCTCGGCGTCATCCCGAAATCGGCGGCGGAAACGATCTGGCAGAAGGGCGGAGCCGCGACTTTCGACATTGCCCGCATCGACGAAATCGAAAGCGTCACCAAGCACGATGTCATCGCCTTTCTGACCCATCTGGCGGAAATCATAGGTCCCGACGCCCGCTTCGTCCATCAGGGCATGACTTCGTCGGACGTGCTCGACACCTGCTTCAACGTCCAGCTGACCAGGGCCACCGACATTCTGCTGCAGGATCTCGACGCGCTGCTTGCCGCCCTCAAGCGGCGGGCGCTCGAGCACCGCGACACCGTGACCATCGGCCGCAGCCACGGCATTCACGCCGAACCGACGACCTTCGGCGTCAAGCTCGCACAGGCCTATGCCGAATTCGAGCGCTGCCGCGAGCGGCTCGTTGCCGCCCGGGCGGAGATCGCAACCTGCGCCATCTCGGGCGCCGTCGGCACCTTCGCCAACATCGACCCGCGGGTCGAGGAGCACGTCGCCAGCGCGATGGGCCTCGTCGCCGAACCGGTTTCGACCCAGGTCATCCCGCGCGACCGTCATGCCATGTATTTCGCCACTCTCGCCGTCATTGCCTCGTCCGTCGAGCGCCTGGCCATCGAAATCAGGCACTTGCAGCGGACCGAAGTTCTGGAGGCGGAGGAATATTTCTCGCCCGGCCAGAAGGGTTCATCGGCCATGCCGCACAAGCGCAATCCGGTGCTGACCGAAAACCTGACCGGCCTTGCCCGCATGGTACGTTCCTATGCCCAGCCCGCCATGGAAAACGTGACGCTGTGGCACGAGCGGGACATTTCCCATTCATCGGTCGAGAGAATGATCGGGCCGGATGCCACCATCACCCTGGATTTCGCCCTTGCCCGCCTCACCGGCGTGGTCGACAAGCTGCTCGTCTATCCGGAAAACATGATGGCGAATCTCGACCGCTATCGCGGCCTGGTGCATTCGCAGCGCGTGTTGCTGGCACTGACACAGGCCGGTGTCAGCCGCGAGGACGCCTATCGCCTGGTGCAGCGCAACGCCATGAAGGTGTGGGAGAAAGGCCGGGATTTCCTTGCCGAGCTGCTCGCCGACGACGAGGTCCGTGCGGCCCTTTCGGAGGAGCAGCTTCGGGAAAAATTCGACCTTGGCTATCACACCAAGCATGTCGACACGATCTTCCGCCGCGTCTTCGGGCCCGAGGTCGAGTAACGCGTTCAAGAGTTGGGTGTTCAGCGATGAAGGCGTCCGAAGCCGACATTCTGATGGTGACCGGATACAAGAATTCCGGCCCGGATCACTGGCAGAGCCGCTGGCAGGCCAAACTGTCGACCGCGCGGCGCGTCGAGCAGGAGTCCTGGGAAAAACCGGTTCGCGAAGCGTGGGTGGAGCGCATTGCCGATGCGGTCAACGAGGCTGAGCGCCCGACCGTCATCGTCGCCCATTCGCTCGGCGCGGCCGCGGCAATTCAAGCCATTCCGCTCTTCGAGCGCCAGGTCGCCGGCGCCTTTTTGGTTGCGCCGCCCGATGTCGCCAATCCGAGGATCCGTCCCAAGCACCTGATGACGTTCGGCCCCTACCCGACCGACCCCCTGCCGTTTCCGGCGACGGTGATAGCCAGCCGCAACGACCCCTATTGCGACCAGGAAGTCGCCGACGACATCGCGGCCTCGTGGGGCGCCCTGTTCATGGATGCTGGGGAAGCAGGCCACATCAATGCCGAATCGGGGTTCGGGCCGTGGCCGGAGGGTCTGATGGTGTTCGCCCGTTTTCTCGGGCGCCTCGACCGATAGGCGCGAGCCTTCGCGCTCAGCGCGAAGGCTCGAAAATCGATACCGCTACTCGGAAATCACCTGCTCCATGGCGGTCTTCATCAGCTCGTCCATGGTGCGGCGAAGCTGATGGTCGGACTGATCGACGCCGGCAGCATCGAAATCGCCCCGCACCTTGCGGAACACGTCCTGATCGCCGGCTTCTTCGAAATCGGCGAGGACCACCTGTTTGGCGTACTCTTCCGCCTCTTCACCCTCCTTGCCCAGCAATTCGGCGGCCCACAGGCCCAGCAGCTTGTTGCGGCGGGCCTCCGCCTTGAACCGCAGTTCCTCATCATGGGCAAATTTGTTTTCGTAGGCTTCGCTACGGTCGTCCATGCCGCTCATATTCAGTTCTCCTGGACCTTCATTCCATCACACAGCTTTACGGAGTCAAATACCGCTCAATTTCGTCCTGTAAACCAAAAGCGCGGAAAAAGATCAATCGCTGCTGCGGACGCAGGCACATTATCGTCTGAATTCGGCAAAAATGAAGACGCGCGCCGATTGTGAAACGGTGCGGTTTCCGTTAGAGCAACAGCTACGCAACTCACCAAATGCCATGCAGACCCCTTTGATCGGGCTGCACAGACAGAGAAAACCATGAATCGTCGCCGCCGCATCTATGAGGGCAAGGCCAAAGTTCTTTACGAAGGCCCCGAGCCCGGGACACTGATCCAGTTTTTCAAGGACGACGCCACCGCGTTCAACAAGAAAAAACACGATGTCGTGGAAGGCAAAGGTGTCCTGAACAACCGCATCTCGGAGTACATTTTCGAGAATCTCAACCGGATCGGCATCCCCACCCATTTCATCAAGCGCATGAACATGCGCGAGCAGCTGATCAAGGAAGTCGAGATCATTCCGCTGGAAGTGGTCGTGCGCAACGTCGCCGCCGGCCAGCTTGCCAAGCGGCTGGGCATCGAGGAAGGCACCATGCTGCCGCGCTCGATCATCGAATTCTACTACAAGGCCGACCAGCTCGACGATCCGATGGTCTCCGAAGAGCACATCACAGCCTTCGGCTGGGCAAGCCCGCAGGAGATCGACGACATCATGGCGCTGGCCATCCGCGTCAACGATTTCCTTTCCGGTCTGTTCCTCGGCGTCGGCATCCAGCTGGTCGACTTCAAGATCGAATGCGGCCGCCTGTTCGAGGGCGACATGATGCGCATCGTCGTCGCCGACGAGATTTCCCCGGACAGTTGCCGCCTGTGGGACATCGAGACCAACGACAAGCTCGACAAGGACCGGTTCCGCCGCGATCTCGGCGGCCTGGTCGAAGCCTATCAGGAGGTCGCGCGCCGGCTGGGAATCGTCAACCAGAACGAGCCGCCGCGCGGCACCGGCACGGTGCTGGTCAAGTAGAGCCGACGGGAGCAGCGAAGTGATCAGGGCACGCGTCACGGTGACACTGAAGAACGGCGTCCTCGACCCGCAGGGCAAGGCCATCGAGGGCGCGCTCGGCACTCTCGGTTTCGACGGCGTCGATCAGGTGCGTCAGGGCAAGGTGTTCGATATCGAGTTGACCAGTGCCGACCGGAACCTGGCCGAGCAGGAAATCGCGGACATGTGCGAAAAACTGCTCGCCAACACGGTGATCGAAGACTACGCCGTCGACATCCTCTAAAGCTGGGTACGCACGGCCCACAATTCCGGGAAGAACGTGCGGTCGAGCGCCGTCTTCAGAAAGCCGACGCCGGACGACCCGCCGGTCCCCTTCTTGTGCCCGATGATGCGCTCGACGGTCTTCATGTGACGGAACCGCCACTGCTGGAAATGATCCTCGACATCGACCAGTTCTTCGGCCAGCTCGTAGAGTTCGAAGTGCTTTTCAGGTTCCCGGTAGATTTGCATCCAGACATTGGACAACGCGTCGCTGAAGACGTGGCTCTGTGAGAAATCGCGCTTCAGCAACGCGTCCGGCAAGTCGAAACCGTGTCGCGCGACCAGCGCGATGGACTCGTCGTAGATGCTCGGTGCCTCGAATGCCGCCTGCAGGCGCTCATAGATCTCCGGTCGGTGCTTGTGCGGCATGAGCATGCGCGGGTCCTTGGCCCCCAGCAGGATCTCCACCAGCCGGTACTGGTAGGACTGAAAGCCGGAGGCCTGCCCCAGCGTGTCGCGGAAGGTCAGATAGTCGGACGGGGTCATGGTGGACAGCACATCCCAGGCGGTGACCAGCTGCTCCTGGACGCGCGACACCCGGGCCAGCGCCTTGAAGGCGATACCGGCCTTGTCCTCGCGCAGGTTGGCCATGGCGAATTCCAGCTCGTGGATGATCAGGTTCAGCCACAGCTCCTGCACGTGGTGGACGATGATGAACAGGGTCTCGTCCTGCTTGTCGCTGAGCGGCGCCTGAGCCGACAGCAGCGTATCGAGCTTCAGGTAGTCGCCATAGGACATCCGCTTCTCGAAATCGAGCGCCATGTCCTTTTCGACGCGGCTGTGTCCGCTGCTCATCGGTTCGCTCCTTTCGATGCACCGCCAATCGCTTCCCGCACGAGGTCATGTCCCGCGGGTCGCCCGGTATTTATTTTAAGCCTAAACTAACTGCAGGGTAGATGGCTTTGGATTGCTTGGCAACAGCTATCGCAATTCACCGGCACATGGGCTACAAGGGCCGCGAAATCCCGACACCAAAGCTGGCGAAACGGCGTTCATGAAATCCGCAGTTCTTCTTCTTCCCGGCCTCAACCGCGACAGGGACATGATCGCTGCGCTGACCAAGATCTCGGGCACGCCGCCGGTGACCGTGTGGCAGACCGAGACCGAGATCCCGGATGTCGATCTGATCGTCATCCCCGGCGGCTTCTCCTATGGCGACTATCTTCGCTGCGGGGCTATTGCCGCCCGCATGCCGGTGCTTGATGCGGTGCGCAGGAAGGCCGAACAGGGCGTGCGCATTATCGGCGTCTGCAACGGCTTCCAGATCCTGGTCGAAGCCGGCCTCCTGCCCGGCGCGCTGATGCGCAACGCCTCCCTGAAATTCGTCTGCCGTCAGGTCGAGCTGGAGGTCGTCAACGCCGCGACCGTCTTCACCAACCAATACGACGAAGGCGACGTCATCGCCTGCCCTGTCGCCCATCATGACGGCAACTATTTCGCCGATTCCGAGACGCTAAAACGGCTGAAGGACAATGGCCAGGTGGTCTTCCGCTACGCCAACGGAACCAATCCGAACGGATCGATCGACGACATCGCCGGCATCGTTTCCGAGCGCGGCAACGTGCTCGGCATGATGCCGCATCCGGAGAACCTGATAGAGGACGCCCATGGCGGATCCGACGGGCGCGCGCTGTTTGCCGCCGCTCTCGACATTGCGGCCTGACAGGACCACGTGGAGCCGGCCGGCCATCGCGGCCGCATCCGGTCTGGTCGCACTGATGCTTGCCGGCTGCCAGTCGTCGACGCCCGGACCGGGCAGTATCCGGGTGCAGGCTTCCGACCGCGCGTTGCCTGTCATGGAACGGGTGGCGCTCTCTGCCAGCCGCTGCTGGTTCAAGTCGGGCGGGAACGAGTTTCGGGCCTATCGCCTGGCGCCGGAACTGAGTTCCTATACCGGCCGGCCGCGCATCCTGCTGGTTCCGGCCGGGCGGCCGGAGGACCGGCCGCTGGCGGTGATCGAGGCGCAGGGCGATCCAGCTACGGTTCAGGCTTACGGCCCGCTGCTGGCCGCACCGCTGGGCAACCGTATTGCCGCCGACGTGCGCAGCTGGACCGCCGGATCGACGAATTGCGCGACCTGACCGAACAGGACGGATATCGAAGCGAATGAGCATTCCCAACGAAATCGCCATCACCCCGGAGCTGATCGAGGCGCACGGGCTGAAGCCGGACGAATATGAGCGCATCCTGCTACTCATCGACCGCGAGCCCAGTTTTACCGAACTCGGCATCTTCTCGGCGATGTGGAACGAACACTGTTCCTACAAGTCTTCGAAGAAATGGCTGCGTACCCTGCCGACGACGGGGCCGCAGGTGATCCAGGGCCCGGGCGAGAATGCCGGCGTGGTAGACATCGGCGACGGCGACTGCGTCGTCTTCAAGATGGAGAGCCACAACCACCCTTCCTACATCGAGCCCTATCAGGGAGCGGCGACCGGAGTCGGCGGCATCCTGCGCGACGTCTTCACAATGGGCGCGCGACCGATCGCCGCGATGAACGCGCTGCGCTTCGGCGAACCAGACCATCCCAAGACGCGTCACCTGGTGGCCGGCGTGGTCGCCGGCATCGGCGGCTACGGCAACAGTTTCGGCGTGCCGACGGTCGGCGGTGAAGTGGAATTCGATCCGCGCTACAACGGCAACTGCCTGGTCAACGCCTTCGCCGCCGGTCTCGCCAAGACCGACGCCATCTTCTATTCCGAGGCAAAGGGGGTCGGGCTGCCGGTGGTCTATCTCGGCGCCAAGACCGGCCGCGACGGCGTCGGCGGCGCCACCATGGCATCGGCCGAGTTCGACGAGTCGATCGAGGAAAAGCGGCCGACCGTGCAGGTCGGCGATCCCTTTACCGAAAAATGCCTGCTCGAGGCCTGTCTGGAACTGATGGCGTCGGGCGCGGTCATCGCCATTCAGGACATGGGCGCCGCCGGTCTCACCTGTTCGGCCGTGGAAATGGGCGCCAAGGGCGGACTCGGCATCGAACTCGATCTCGACCGGGTGCCGGTGCGCGAGGCGAACATGACCGCCTACGAGATGATGCTGTCGGAAAGCCAGGAGCGCATGCTGATGGTGCTGCGTCCGGAAATGGAGGAGACCGCCCAGGCCATCTTCGAAAAATGGGGCCTCGACTTCGCCATCGTCGGCAAGACCACGGACGACCTTCGCTTTCGCATCCTGCATGGCGGTGAGCTCGTCGCCGACCTGCCGATCAAGGAGCTCGGCGACGAAGCCCCCGAATACGACCGGCCGTGGCGGGAGACGGGGCTTTATTCGCCGCTGCCGGCCACGCAGGTCGATGAGCCGGAGGACTACGCAAAGGCGCTCCTGCATCTCGTCGGCTCGCCCAACAACAGCGGCCGCCGCTGGGTTTACGAGCAGTACGACACGCTGATCCAGGGCAACAGCCTGCAGGTCCCGGGCGGCGACGCCGGCGTCGTTCGGGTCGACGGTCGTGCAACCAAGGCCCTGGCCTTTTCCTCAGACGTCACGCCGCGCTATTGCGAAGCCGATCCGTTCGAAGGCGGCAAGCAGGCCGTCGCCGAGTGCTGGCGCAATCTGACGGCAACCGGCGCGCTGCCGCTCGCCGCCACCGACAATCTGAATTTCGGCAATCCGGAACGGCCCGAGATCATGGGGCAGCTGGTGCGCGCCATCGAGGGTATCGGCGAAGCCTGTTCGGCGCTGGGATTTCCGATCGTCTCCGGCAATGTCTCGCTCTACAATGAGACCAATGGCGAGGCGATCCTGCCGACGCCCACCATTGCTGGAGTCGGGCTCATCGCCGACTGGAGCATGATGGCGCGTGTCGGCACAGCGCAGGCCGGAGACGCCGTGGTTCTGTTCGGCGGCGACGGCACCCACCTGGGGCAGTCAATCTATATGCGCGACTGCCTCGGCCAGGCGGACGGCCCGCCCCCGCCGGTCGATCTGGTGGTCGAAAAACGCAATGGCGATTTCGTCCGCGCAGCCGTCGGCAACGGACAGTTCAGTGCCTGCCACGACATCTCCGACGGAGGACTGGCGCTTTGCCTGTCCGAAATGTGCATGGCCGCCGGGCTTGGAATGGACATCCGCCTCGACCCGCCGGCCGGCCCCATGCACGCCCAGCTATTCGGCGAGGACCAGGCGCGTTACGTCGCAACCGTATCGGCGGACCTCGCCAATTTCGTTTGCATGAATGCAGAAGCGGCGGGCGTACCGTTTCGCCGCATCGGCACGGTCGGCGGCAATGGATTGACCATTGCCGATGCGCTCTCCATATCTGTGGAGGAATTGCGCAACAGCCATGAATCATGGTTCCCTGACTATATGGGTGAAACAATCCAATCCGACGCCGCGTGACGTCGGGACGGTCAAGAGCAAGAAAACGGGGAGATCGACATGCCGATGAGCGCCGGCGACATTGAAGAGATGATCAAGGCCGCCATTCCGGATGCGCAGGTGACCATCCGCGACCTCGCCGGCGACGGCGACCATTATGCGGCTGAAGTGGTCTCCGAGAGCTTTCGCGGCAAAACCCGCGTGCAGCAGCACCAGATGGTCTATCAGGCCCTGAAGGGCAATATGGGCGACGCGTTGCACGCCCTCGCCCTGCAGACCAGCGCACCGGACTGATCGCCTCCGAACCACGTTCTAAAGACTGCTGAGCCGGGCACACCAACTCGCCTTGGACTTTCGCTTGCGCATTCATAAGAAATTTCTTATGATAAGATATGTCTTATGAAACAGTCTTCGCTGCGCTGTCCAACCCGGTTCGCCGTTCGATCCTCGAACGCCTGCGTGACAAGCCGAGTTCGGTGCGCAGTCTTGCCGACCACTATCCCTACAGTCAGCCGGCGATCTCGCAGCACCTGAAGACACTCAAGGATGCGGGGCTCGTCGAGGACACGGCGGAAGGAACGCGCCGGATTTACCGGGTGCGGCCTGAAGGCCTGCGCGAGTTGAAAGCCTATTTGGAGCAGCAATGGCAGAGTTTTCTGCTGTCGCTGGACGATGACCAGGAGGACCATGAGACCGATGATTGAGCCCGTTGTTGTGGACGTCACGATTCAGCGTGATCCGGCGAAAGCCTTTGAACTCTTCACCAGCCGCATTGCCGACTGGTGGCCGCTCGAAACCCACTCGCTGGGCGCGTCTGAACAAAAGACGCCGGCAACGGTCGTCATGGAACCGCATGCGGGCGGTCGCATTTACGAGGTCTCCGACGACGGAATCGAACGGATGTGGGGCTCGGTTACCGAGTGGAAACCCGGCGACCATGTCGCCTTTACCTGGCATGTGGGCCGCGCCCCCGAAAGCGGCACAAACGTTTCGGTGCTGTTTCGCCCCGCCGACGGCGGCGGCACCCACATCACGCTGACCCACGACAACTGGCACGCTCTCGGAGACGACGCGCAAGAGATGCGCGAGCAATATTCGGGCGGCTGGACCGGACTTCTCAACGACGTCTTTCGACCGTTCGCCGCCGGGGCGTGAGCGAATATAAGAAATGAAGGTCAGTTCGCGGTGATCCGCTGTCCGGTAAAACGGACACTGAAGGTCCGCAACGGCTGCTCCTTCGTCGTCAGGGCGTTCTGACCGACGGCGTGCTGTGCGCCGTCGAAAACACCCTCGACCTTCTGATAGCGACCGTCGGCCTTGCCGGAAAACGTCAGCTTGTACTGTATGACCGCCGGACCGATCTGCTTGCCGTCGCCGAAGGTAAATGTGAAGTCCAGCACCTTGACCACCGCGGTATCGGGACCGGTCTGTTCCCAGGCGCCCTGCCCGCCGGTAAAACCGATAACCGATTGCTGGGCTGCTGCCTGAAGCGCCACTCCGCCGCGATCGAGCGACAGTATGCGCTGATACCTGTCTTCCTGGATGAGCAGATAGCTGCCCTCCATGGAAATCGCCGTCTGATCGGTCGCCGTTGCCGCACCGACGGTCAAAGCGAACAGAAAAAGACAAAGGCAGAGCTTCAGAGCTTTCATCGCGAGACCCTTCTATCCTCGTTGCGACGGACGGCGGGAAGTCTAAGCGCGCCTTTGCCAATTCGCAATTCATGCACCATCTGCCTCGATCGGCCCGATCACGGACCGGTGAACGCCGCGTGAACGGCGCGTTCCGACAGCGTTCAGGCCGGGTTTTCTAGGTTGGCATCGTCCACCCGACACCAACCTTCTATGGAGAGACAAAATGAAGACCCTCGTAACCGCCACCGCATCGTTCGCCATCGTCGCCATCACGACGTTCGCCGCTGCCGTTCCCTCACAAGCCGACACCCTCCGCCGGGTGACCTGTCCGGACGGCCGCGTCGTCACCGCCAGCGGCACCCAGACCGACGCGCAGGCCTGCCGCGGCTTCCAGCGCATGAGCGCCAAGCCTAAGCGCGCACCGTCGAATGGTGGCAAGAAGCTGACTATCGGCGGCGGCGCCTCCCCGACCTCGATCCCAGACAATACGGCCCACGCCTGGACGTCGGCCTGCTACGCCGAGTTTGGCCCGAACGCCAAATATCCGGATGCTGCGCTGCTCGAAAAGTGCCTGAACTTCTGATCGGAACTCTTCGGTCGAATCGGAAAGCCGCGCCCCGCGCGGCTTTTCGCGTTTCAACCGTCTTGTCGCCGTCTCACCGCGGACTCGCGATGTGGCGTCTCGTCGCCGCTCGCGGTCGGCACTGGAAATCACAGCGTTTCGAGGCTATTTACGTCGGGAAAGCAACCCCGGACCTTTCATCCGGCAGCGACAAGGAATGCATGATGACGGCAATCAACGATTTCATCGACAATGAGGTAAAAAGCAGCGACGTGGTGCTGTTCATGAAGGGCACGCCCGCCTTTCCGCAATGCGGATTCTCCGGGCAGGTGGTGCAGATCCTCGACTATCTCGGCGTCGAATACAAAGGCATCAATGTCCTGGCCGACGACGATTTGCGGCACGGGATCAAGGAATTCTCCAACTGGCCGACCATCCCGCAGCTTTATGTCAAGGGCGAGTTCGTCGGCGGTTGCGACATCATCCGCGAGATGTTCCAGGCCAGCGAACTGCAGAGTCACCTGTCCGAGAAAGGCGTCGCCTTCAAGGGTGCGGCCTGATGGCCCGCTGGAACGTCTACCTGTCCGGAGAGATCCACACCGACTGGCGCGAACAGATCGAGGCCGGCATCAAGGATGCCGGGCTACCGGTCGACCTCAGCGCGCCGGTAACCCACCATGAGGCTTCCGACGATTGCGGCGTGGAAATCCTCGGGTCGGAACCCGTCAAGTTCTGGCATGACAACAAGGGCGCGCGGATGAATGCCATTCGCACCCGCAACCTCATGGAAAAAGCCGATATTGTCGTGGTGCGTTTCGGCGACAAGTACAAGCAGTGGAATGCGGCTTTCGACGCCGGTTACGCCGCCGCTCTCGGCAAGGCGCTGATCGTCATGCACGGGCCGGACCACCAGCATGCGCTCAAGGAAGTCGACGCCGCCGCGCTCGCGGTGGTCGAGACGCCGGAGCAGATCGTCCGCATTCTCGACTACGTCATCAACGGCAAACTGGCCGGATACACGCATTAGGGCTTGCTGGCCGGCGAGCCCTGATCTAACCATAACACCATAGGTTGCATCGACCAATCGCGCCGAACCCGTGATCGGCGCTTGCGACAACTGGCGAGCGATACCCGGATATCGCGCCGTCGAGCCGTGAGTGGGACGATATGGACGCACAGAACAAGGGGGAGTTCGGCGCGAAACCGCCCGCACGGCCGGATTTTGTCGAGCGCGCCGGTATGGGCTTTCCGGAGTTTATCGCCCTGATCGCGCTGCTGAGTTCGATCGTGGCGCTGTCGATCGACATCATGCTGCCGGTGCTGCCGCAGATCGGCAACACCTATGCCGTGTCGGTGGCCAACGACCGCCAGGCCATTCTGGTCGTTTTCATGCTCGGCTTCGGCCTCGCGCAGATTATCTTCGGCCCCTTATCGGACCGTTTCGGCCGCAAGATCGTGCTGATCAGCGGCGTCGTTTTTTACGGATTGTCTTCGGCTGCCGCGGCCATCGCCGACAGTTTCACCCTGTTGCTCGTCCTGCGTGTCACCCAGGGCATAGGCGCTGCAGCGGTCCGCATCGTCGTCAACGCCATCGTCCGGGACTGTTTCGGCGGTCGCGAGATGGCCCGTGTCATGTCCTACAGTTTCATGGTGTTCATGATCGTGCCGATTATCGCGCCGGCGCTCGGTCAATGGATCGCTGTATTGCTCTCCTGGCAGTGGATTTTCGTGCTGCTCGGGATTGCCGCCTGCGGCCTGGCGGTGTGGACGGCCCAGCGGCTCGACGAGACCTTGCCGCGCAGCGAAAGGTTGCCGTTTTCAATGCGCGCGGTCGGGCACGCCTTTTCCGAAGTCATTTCCAATCGCCAGGCCATGGGATATGCCACCGCGGCGACCCTGTGCGTCGGCAGCCTGTTTTCCTTCATCGTCTCGGCGCAGCAGATCTTCTCGGCGATCTACGATCTTGGCGACTGGTTTCCCTACGTTTTCGCCTCGGTAGCCGGCCTGATGGCATTGCTCAACTTCGCCAACGGCAATCTGGTGCGTCGCCTTGGCATGCGCTTCATTTCCCACAGCGCGCTGATTACTTTCGCCACGCTGGGGACGACGCTGCTGGTGATCACCCTGATCGGACAGCCTCCGTTCTGGCTGGCCTTCCTGTTGCTCGGCACGAACATCGCCGCCTTCGCGCTGGTCCCGGCGAACTTCAACTCGCTGGCCATGGAGCCGCTCGGCCACGTGGCGGGCACGGCGTCGTCGGTGATCGGGGTCATTACCTTCACCGGCGGCGCAATCCTTGGCGGCATCGTGGGTCACGCTTTCGACGGCACGTTGATCCCCTTGGCAATCGGCTTCACGGGATTTGCCTGGATCGCGCTCGCCATCGTGCTGTGGACGGAAAGAGGCAGGCTCTTCGCGCGCCCCGCCGATTAGCGGTCAATCGCCGACAATTTGCGAACGGATCAGAGACCAGATTTCCCGATCGGGTGCGCTGATAAGCCCGCCATCGGTCACGCCGGGCCGATAGCGGGAGCCGTCGAGCAGCGCCGAATATCCGCCCGCCTCGGCATGAATGAGCACGCCGGGCAGATGATCCCACGGCATCAGCCGCTGACCGCCGACGAAGTGGACCTTGCCGCACGCCGCCATGCGGTATTCCCAGGCCGAACAGCGCAGCGCAAACGTCATGGCGATTTTGGCCATGTTGGCCGCCACCCGGCTGCGCCGCGGTTCCTGCATGAATCCCCAGGAAATTGTTCCGACCATTTCAGCCAGCGCCACCGGTTTGGCAACCTTCAGAGCAGTCTCGGCACCGTCAGCCGCAACCAGTCGGGCGCCGCCGCCAACGGTCGCCATGATGGTCTCGTCGCCGACGGGATAATGGATCAGTCCGGCGACGCATTCGCCGTTCTGCACGACCCCCAGCATGCAGCCGAACAGCGGCATGCCCGAGGCGAAGTTGAACGTACCGTCGACCGGATCGATCACGAAGGCAAGATCGGCCGTCGCAAGGCCGTGGAGCAGCGCCGGGTTTTCCGATGCCGCTTCCTCGCCGACGATCTTGGCGCCGGGATAGCGGGCCGTCAGCTCATATGCGATCAGCCGCTCGGCCGCCTTGTCGGCTTCCGTCACCACATCCTGCGGCGATGCTTTTTCCTCGATATCGGCGGCTTCCAGAAACCGGAACCGCGGCAGGATTTCCGCCTTCCCGGCCTGCCGCAGCAGTGCATCGAGGTCGGCCATGTGGCGGTCCGAAAACCGCATCAGGAGACCTCGACCCCGGTTCCATCCGGAGCCAGAGCGGCAAAATCGAACAGCTTGCGGTCCATCAGATGTGACGGGCGGACATTGGTCAGCGCCCGGATCATCGTATCCTTGCGACCCGGCATGCGCTTTTCCAGGTCGGCAATCATCGCCTTCATGGCATTGCGCTGCAGCCCGTCCTGCGAGCCGCACAGATCACATGGGATGATCGGAAACCGCATGCCGTCGGCAAACTTCGCCAGATCGTCTTCGGCGCAATAGGCAAGCGGCCGCAGTACCAGCACGTCGCCCTCGTCATTGATCAGCTTTGGCGGCATGGATGCCAGGCGCCCGCCATGGAATAAGTTCATGAAGAACGTTTCAAGAATATCCTCGCGATGGTGTCCGAGCACCAGCGCCTGGCAGCCCTCCTCGCGGGCGATCCGGTAGAGATGGCCGCGGCGCAGCCGCGAACAGAGCGAGCAGTAGGTGTTGCCCTCGGGTACCTTGTCGGTGACGATCGAATAGGTGTCCTGATATTCGATGCGATGCGCGACCCCCTGCCGCTCAAGGAATTCGGGCAGGATGTGCTTGGGAAAGTTGGGCTGCCCCTGGTCGAGATTGCAGGCCAGAAGATCGACCGGCAGCAGCCCACGCCATTGCAGATCGAGAAGCAGGGCCAACAGACCGTAGGAGTCCTTGCCGCCGGACAGGGCGACCAGCCAGCGCTGGCGCGCGCCCTGGGCCGGCACCATGCCGAAATCGTCTATAGCCTGGCGGGCATGGCGCAGCAGCCGTTTGCGCATTTTGTTGAATTGCACCGTCGAAGGAGCGGTGCGGAACATCGGATGGCAGCTGTCGCCGGCCGCCGGGCTCTCGGCTTCCGTTTCAGGACCGGCCAGCTCCGGCCTTTCGGTCAGGGTCATCGATCGTTCCCCGATTGGATCAAGCGGTTTCACAACGCCTTATAGCAAAAAGCCGCCGGCAAGGCCGACGGCTTTTGAAACCCAAAACGCGCGAGAAATCAGCGCGAATAGAATTCGACGACCAGGTTCGGTTCCATGTGAACCGGATACGGCACGTCAGCCAGTGCAGGAATACGCTGGAAGGTGGCGACCATCTTGTTGTGGTCGGCCTCGATGTAGTCCGGTACATCCCGCTCGGCCAACTGAGTGGCCTCGAGAACCAGCGCCAGCTGCTTCGACTTGTCGCGGATCTCGATCACGTCGCCCGGCTTGCAGCGATAGGACGGAATATTGGTGCGCCGACCGTTGACCTTGACGTGGCCGTGATTGACGAATTGACGCGCCGCAAACACCGTCGGCACGAATTTCGCGCGGTACACGACGGCGTCGAGGCGCGATTC
Source organism: Rhizobiaceae bacterium (assembly GCA_963921345.3). Taxonomy (GTDB): domain Bacteria; phylum Pseudomonadota; class Alphaproteobacteria; order Rhizobiales; family Rhizobiaceae; genus Hoeflea_A. Next base: position 1,691,029 of record CAWUFE020000007.1, read on the forward strand.
CAGGAGGCCGATCAGGTTCTCGGGCGTGTCGCCCTTGCGCCGGTTGGCTTCCTCGTAAATCTTGCGGAACTGCTTTTCGCGGATATCGCCGTAGTAGCCCTTCAGCTTCTGCTTGGCGCGCAGCTGAACGCCGAAGTCGGACAGTTTGCCCTTGCGCCGCTGGCCGTGCTCGCCGGGGCCGTATTCACGGCGGTTGACCGGAGACTTCGGACGTCCCCAGATGTTCTCGCCCATGCGGCGATCGAGTTTGTACTTGGAAGATTCGCGCTTGCTCATCGCATTCCCTTTCAAAAGACCCATACCGATCCGCTGCCGAACCGGTCGAAGGAAACGCGCCCTCCTCTGCCGGCCGTTTTTGCCGACTGACAGAACAACCGCCAAAAGCGCGGCGATCGTTCACGGGACACGTCACGTCGCGGAACCGGGGTCCCGCGGACCGCGCGGATGTATGACAATCGAAGGCCCATGTCAATGCACCGGAACGGCTAAATGTCCACGCCGAACCCGTCCATCAGCCGGCGCACGGCGAAATCCGGTTTTCCGGAGGTAAAGACGGCGCGATCCGGGGCTTCGCTCGCCGTTTGCCTTGTCTCCAGAAGCGACAGGGCGCGGCGGGCGATCGCCTCCGCGGGGTCGAGCCAGTCGACCGGCCACGGGGCCAGAGCGCGAAATCGGTTGGCAAGAAACGGGTAGTGCGTGCAGGCCAGGACAACGATGTCCGTGCGCCGGCTGCCCTGCTCCACGAAGCACGGCCCGATTTCCGCTTCGATCTCGGCCTCCTCGACCGCATCGCCGCGAATGTAGCGTTCCGCCAGACCCGCTAGGTTTTCCGATCCGACCAGCCTGACATGGCACTGCGAGGCGAAGGACTGGATCAGGTCGCGCGTATAGGCGCGGCGCACGGTGCCGGGCGTGGCAAGCACCGTCACCAGACCGGAGCGCGTCCGCTCGGCGGCCGGCTTGATCGCCGGCACCGTGCCGACGAACGGCGTGTCCGGGAATGCGGCTCTGAGATCGGCCAGCACCAGGGTCGAAGCGGTGTTGCAGGCGATGACGCAGAGCTCCGGATTGTGCTCGCCGATCAGGCCGGAAAAGAGCCGAACGATGCGCGCCTTGAGATCGGCCTCTTCCCAGCGGCCATAGGGAAAGCCCGCATCGTCGGCGACATAGACGAACCGGCGTTCCGGCATCAGGACCCGTGCCTCGCGCAGCACCGTCAATCCGCCGATGCCGGAATCGAAGACGAGGACGGGTCCGGATGTCACGACGTCGAATCCTCCGATCCGGCCTTGTCCTTCCACCGCCCATAGCGGTCGAGCGAGCGGATGACGCCGCGCAGCAGATGGATCTCAGGCCGGTAGAATCCCTGGCGGCTCAATACGGCGCGCAGATTGTCGACCATCTTTGGCTTTTTGTCGGCCGGCCGAAAATATCCCCGGGCTTCGAGCGCGTCCTCCAGCTGATCGTACAGTCCCCGCAGATCCGACTTCGTGGCCGGCTCCATGTCAGGCCCCGTGAAGGGCATCGCATCGGCGCCGGCCGACTTCATCCATTCATAGGCCATCAGCAACACCGCCTGGGCGATGTTGAGCGAGGCGAAGGCCGGATTGACCGGATAGGTCACGATCTCGTCGGCGAGGCCGATTTCCTCGTTGTTGAGCCCCCAGCGCTCGCGCCCGAACAGCACGCCGCAGCCCTGTCCGGCATCGATGCGCGAGCGCAACGTGCCGGCCGCTTCTTCCGGTCCGCGCACCGGCTTGAAGCCGTCGCGCGACCGTGCCGTGGTGGCGTAAACGAAACTCAGGTCGGCGATGGCGTCCTCGAGCGTGTCGAACACGGTCGTCGCTTCGATGACATGATCGGCCTTGCTGGCGGCGGCCTGCGCCTTTTCGCTGGGCCAGCCGTCGCGCGGCCGCACCAGCCGCAGTTCCGACAATCCGAAATTGGCCATGGCGCGCGCCACCATGCCGATATTCTCGCCGAGCTGCGGCTCGACGAGAATCACCACTGGTCCCCCGGTCAAAAGGGTTTGCTGCCTGTCCGTTCCGGCCATCCCGATCCCGCTTGTTTCAAGGGTCGGGCGTGCTCATAACAGAGCTTTGCGCTCGACCCAAGCGTCGACGGCGGCTACCACCTCCCCCGGACGCTCATGCAGGATCCAGTGACCGGCATCCGCCACCCGGTGGATTGTCAGGTCCTTAGCGTATCGATCGAGCCTGTCGAGGCAGACTGGCCGCAACGCTTCGTCGCGCTCGCCCCAGATGACCAGGTGCGGCACCCGCACCTGCAGAACCTCGTCGGGCAGTTCGAGCACGGGCACCTGCCCGACAAGCTCCGAAGCCGGCTGGTCGATCGGTGGAACGACCACCGGCGAAGCACGATACCAGTTGAGCATCGCCTCCATGGCGCCCTCGCCGCTCCACGCTTCCAAATAGGCTTCGCGCGTCGCCGCGCTCATCCAGCCGTCGGACGAGAAGCCGGCGATCATATTGAGCGTTCGGGCGTAGTTGTCCTCCGCCATCCTGGCCTCGAAGCCCTCTGAGCGCAGTCGCGACATGTACTGGCTGGCCGCCCGCTGGTCGGGATCGTCGATGATCGCCCGTTGAAAGGTGGCTGGATGAACGCCATTGGCGATGACAAGGCCGGACAGGCGGTCCGGGTTGCGGAAAGCCAGGGCGTAGGCGACCGAGGCACCCCAGTCATGCCCGAACAGCAAATAGGGCCGGTCGGCAGACAACTTGTCCGCAAGCGCTGCCATGTCGGCGACCAGAAGGCGTGTCCGGTAAGCCTCCACCCCGGCCGGCTTGGATGACCGGCCGAACCCGCGCTGGTCGGGCGCCACCACGCGGAATCGCTTTGCCAAAAGCGGCATGACGTCCCGCCAGGCGCCCCAATATTCGGGAAAGCCGTGCAGGCACAACAGCAGCGGCGCCTCCGGATCTCCCGCGGCCGCATAGTGCAGTCGAACGTCGCCGTGCTCGAACATGTGATGCGACAGTTTCATCGAGACGGCCCCTTCTCCACCTTGTTTCAGACCGTCGACGGAACTCACCGAACGGCGTATTTGCCTTCGCGCCGCACAGTGTTATAGGAGCGCACACTTTCCAAAAAATCCCGGCCATCGCGGGACCCGGTCCATACAAACGAGGCATTTCTAATGGCAAAGATCAAGGTCGAAAATCCGGTCGTTGAGCTCGACGGCGACGAAATGACCAGAATCATCTGGCAGTTCATCAAGGACAAGCTCGTCCATCCCTATCTCGACATCGACCTGAAGTATTACGACCTTGGCATTGAAAGCCGCGACGCCACCGACGACCAGATCACCGTCGATGCCGCCAACGCCATCAAGCAATACGGCGTCGGCGTCAAATGCGCCACCATCACGCCGGACGAAGCACGCGTCGAGGAGTTCGGTCTCAAGCGCATGTACCGCTCACCCAACGGCACCATCCGCAACATCCTCGGTGGGGTGATCTTTCGCGAGCCGATCATCTGCAAGAACGTTCCGCGCCTCGTTCCCGGCTGGACCCGCCCCGTCATCGTCGGCCGCCACGCCTTCGGCGACCAGTACCGCGCCACCGACTTCAAGTTTCCAGGCAAGGGCAAGCTGTTCATGAAATTCGTCGGCGAGGACGGCCAAGAGCAGGACTACGAAGTGTTCGACGCGCCGGGCGCCGGCATCGCCATGGGGATGTACAACCTCGACAAGTCGATCGAGGATTTCGCCCGCGCCTCGCTGAATTACGGGCTGCAGCGCAAGGTTCCGGTCTATCTGTCGACCAAGAACACCATCCTCAAGGTCTATGACGGCCGCTTCAAGGACATCTTCCAGGAGATCTACGAGGCCGAGTTCAAGGAAGCCTTCGAAGAAGCCGGCATCACCTACGAGCACCGTCTGATCGACGACATGGTGGCGGCCAACCTGAAGTGGTCGGGCGGCTATGTCTGGGCCTGCAAGAACTATGACGGCGACGTCCAGTCCGACACCGTGGCTCAGGGCTTCGGCTCGCTCGGCCTGATGACCTCGGTGCTGATGACGCCGGACGGTAAGACCGTCGAAGCCGAAGCCGCCCACGGCACGGTCACCCGGCACTTCCGCCAGCATCAGAAGGGCGAAGAGACCTCGACCAACTCGATCGCCTCGATTTTCGCTTGGACCCGGGGGCTCGCCCACCGCGCCAAGCTGGACGGCAACGACGACCTCGCCAACTTCGCCCACACCCTGGAGAAGGTCTGCGTGTCGACCGTCGAAAGCGGCCACATGACCAAGGACCTTGCGCTGCTTATCGGCCCTGATCAGCCGTGGCTGTCGACCACCGGCTTCCTCGACAAGGTCGACGAAAACCTGCAACAGGCAATGGGCGCCTGATACAAATGCCGTCCTGACGGCGTCGCGACGGCGGTCACTGCCTTCGTCGGAGACCCCGCATGACCGACCATGACGACAGACGCGAGGTCAGTGCGGCGACCGTTCGCCGCCTGATAGGCACGCAGTTTCCGCAATGGGCCGACCTGCCTGTCAGGCGCGTCGATGTCGACGGCTGGGACAACCACAGTTTCCGCCTCGGCACCGACATGAAGGTGCGGCTGCCCTCGGCCTCGCGCTACGTGGCGCAGGTCGAGAAAGAGCACCTCTGGCTGCCGTATCTGGCGCCGCACCTGCCGCTGCCGATCCCGCAACCGCTGGCGGTGGGCGAGCCCGACGAAGACTATCCGTGGCCCTGGTCGATCCAGCGCTGGCTGCCCGGCACGCCGGCAGCGCTCGCCGATATCGTCGACCTCTCGAACTTCGCTGTTAAGATTGCCGGCTTTCTGCAGGCGCTGCAACAGGTTCCGGCCAATGACGGGCCGACCGCCGGCTCGCACAATTTCTTTCGCGGCGGGCCGCTTCGCACCTACGACACAGAGACTCGCCGCTGCATCGGCTTACTGCGTGACAATATCGACGCCGCCGGCACGATGGCGGTCTGGGAAACGGCTCTTGCCACCCGGTGGGAGCAACCGCCGGTCTGGATCCACGGCGACGTCGCACCCGGAAATCTTCTGACGACCGACGGCAGGCTGAGCGCGGTCATCGATTTCGGCAGTTGCGGGACCGGCGATCCGGCCTGTGATCTGGTCCTCGCCTGGACCTTCCTCTCGGGCGACAGCCGCGGCGCGTTCAAGGATCGTTTACAGGCGGACGCCGCCACCTGGGAAAGAGCACGCGGCTGGGCTCTTTGGAAGGCGCTGCTCGTCATGTGCGACGACGGCGAAAATCGTGAGCCGCGAGATGCTGCCCGGCGCGTCGTCGAAGATGTGATCGGCGATCACCGAAGCGGCTGAGCCGGGTGCTTCATTTTTTCAGCGATTTCGACCACTCTTCGGCCCACAGATGCAGGTCGGCGAATTTCGCGGTCAGTTCGGTTCCCTTCTCGGTGAGCTGAAAGCCGCACTCCTTCAACTCCACCAGATGGAGCTCCCGGAGTTCGCGCAGCCGCTTGTGCAGCGATGTCGGCGATACGTCGTCACACAGGCCGCGCAATGTTCGGAAGGACACGCAACCGGCCTGCAACTCCCAGAGGACCCGGAGTGTCCATTTTTGTCCGAGGACATCGAGCAGGACCATGATCGGACGGCCTGTCGACGAGCCTCTGACGGGTTTGCCGGGATATCTCGCTGGCATGCGCATCGCCTCCGTTGACGTTACAGATTCTGTAGCGTGCCGTTACAGATATTGTAACAGAGGATTCATTCCATGACCAACACGCTGGCGCCGATGCGGGAACCGTTTTCCGACGACATTGCGCGAGTTCTTTCAAACTACCCAACGGTCGACGGATATCTGCTAAGGTTGTTTCGCACTTTCGCCAATAGCAGACGTTTTCTGGAAAAAGGCGTGCCGAACCTTCTCGACAGGGCGAGCCCGCTGGACCTGCGCACCCGCGAAATCGTCATCCTGCGGGTGACCGCCCTCAACCGATGCGAATATGAGTGGGGCGTTCATGTGTCGGCATTCGGTACCGCTGCGGGTCTGTCGGCCGCCCAGATCGACGACTCGGCAAGCGATCGGGTCGATCCCGAGCTTTGGTCTTCGGAGGAACTCCAGCTCATCCACGCGATCGACGAACTCTGCACGTCGGGAAATCTCGACGATCCCACCCTGAAGCGATTTCAGGACCGCTGGACGGCCGAACAGCAGCTGGAGATTTTCAGCCTGTGCGGCGCCTACAGCACCATCAGTTTCGTGGCCAATGCAGCCCGCCTGCCCTGCGAAGACTTTGCCGCCCGCTTTCCGCAGGCGGCAAAACGCTAGGCCGCAAGCGCACCGGCCACCGCATCGATGGCGGCATCGGCCTTGGCGGCATCCGGGCCGCCGGCCTGGGCCATGTCGGGGCGGCCGCCGCCGCCCTTGCCGCCCAGCGCTTCGGAGCCCTTGCGCACCAGATCGACGGCGCTGACCTTGTCGGTCAAGTCGCTGGTGACACCGACGACGATGCTGGCCTTGCCGTCCTCGGAGACGCCGACCAGTGCGACCACACCGGAACCGAGCGACGCCTTGGCTTCGTCGGCCATGCCCTTGAGGTCACGTGGGGCAACGCCGCTGACCACCTTGCCGAGGAACTTGACGTCGCCGACCTGGCGTGTCTCGTCGCCTCCCTGACCGCCACCGCCGAGCGCCAGTTTCTTTTTCAGCTCGGTGACTTCGCGCTCCAGCTTGCGACGTTCCTCGACCAGCGTGCCGACGCGGTCGACGAGTTCGGCCGGCTGCACGCGCAGTGTCGAGGCCAGTGTTTTGACCCGGTCGTCCTGCTCGTTGAGATAGCGGCGGGCAGCGTCGCCGGTCAGCGCTTCCAGACGCCGCACACCGGCGGCCACGGCGCTTTCGCCGATCACCCGCACCAAGCCGATATCGCCGGTTGCGTTGACATGCGTGCCGCCGCACAGCTCGGTCGAATAGGTCTTGCCTTCCTTGTCGCCATGCAGCGCCGTGCCCATCGACACGACGCGCACCTCGTCACCGTATTTCTCGCCGAACAGCGCCATCGCCCCTTCGGCAATGGCATCGTCGACGGCCATCAGCCGCGTGGTCACCGGACTGTTCTGGATGACCATCTCGTTGGCCAGGTTTTCGACGGCGGCGATCTCCGCCTCGTCGACCGGCTTGGGATGGGAAATGTCGAAACGCAGCCGGTCGGGCGCGACCAGCGAGCCCTTCTGGGCGACATGGCTGCCCAGCACCTCGCGCAGCGCCTCGTGCAGCAGATGCGTTGCCGAGTGGTTCGAGCGCAGGCGGCTGCGGCGCTCATGATTGACCGTCAGGATCACCTCGGCGCCGGTTTTGACCGTTCCTTCGTCGACCGTGGCGTAGTGCACGTGCAGGCCGTCGGCCTTCTTCTGCGTGTCGGTGACCGTCAGCTTGAAGCCGTCGCCGGCAATCGTTCCGGTGTCGCCCATCTGGCCGCCGGCCTCGCCGTAGAATGGCGTCTGGTTGACGGTCAGCTGGATCGTCTCACCCTTCGAGGCTTCCTCGACCTCGGCTCCGTCCCCGACGATCGCCTGGACGACGCCCTCGGCCTGCTCGGTGTCATAGCCGAGAAAATCGGTAGCACCCTCGCGGTCGCGCAGTTCCAGCCATATCGTCTCCGTAGCCGACTCGCCGGATCCGGCCCAGTTGGCACGGGCTTCGGCCTTCTGGCGTTCCATGGCGGCGTTGAAGCCGTCATCGTCGACATGGATGCCGCGCTGGCGCAGCGCATCCTGGGTCAGATCCAGCGGAAAGCCGTAGGTGTCGTAGAGCTTGAAGGCGGTCTCGCCGTCGAGCACATCGCCCTCGCCCATGCCGGCGCTAGCGTCGGAGAGCAGGTTGAGGCCGCGCTCCAGCGTCTTGCGGAAGCGGGTTTCCTCGAGCTTCAGCGTCTCCGAGATCAAAGCCTCGGCGCGCACCAGTTCCGGGTAGGCGCGGCCCATCTGTTCGACCAGCGCCGGTAGCAGCTTCCACATCAGCGGCTCGCGAGCGCCGAGCAGCTCGGCATGCCGCATGGCGCGGCGCATGATGCGCCGCAGGACATAACCGCGGCCCTCGTTGGAGGGCAGCACGCCGTCGGCGATCAGGAAGGCGGTCGAGCGCAGATGGTCGGCGATCACCCGGTGGCTGGCCCGTGCCTTGCCTTCGGCGGCAACGCCGGTCAGCTCGACCGAAGCGCCGATCAGCGCCTGAAACAGATCGATGTCGTAATTGTCGTGCTTGCCCTGCAGCACGGCGGCGATGCGCTCCAGCCCCATGCCGGTGTCGATCGACGGGCGCGGCAGGTCGATGCGGGTCTCCGGCGTCTGCTGCTCGTACTGCATGAAGACGAGGTTCCAGATCTCGACGAAGCGGTCGCCGTCCTCGTCCGGCGATCCGGGCGGTCCGCCGGGGATCCCCTCGCCGTGATCGTAGAAGATCTCCGAACAGGGACCGCACGGGCCGGTATCGCCCATCGCCCAGAAATTGTCGTGGGTGGGGATGCGGATGATGCGGTCGTCCGGAAGGCCGGCGATCTTCTTCCACAGATCGAAGGCCTCGTCGTCCGTATGGTAGACGGTGACCAGCAGCCGGCCGGCGTCGAGCCCGTACTCCTCGGTGATCAGCTTCCATGCCAGTTCGATCGCCAGGTCCTTGAAATAGTCGCCGAACGAAAAGTTGCCGAGCATTTCGAAAAAGGTATGGTGGCGGGCCGTGTAGCCGACATTGTCGAGATCGTTGTGCTTGCCGCCGGCACGCACGCATTTCTGCGCCGTCACCGCGCGGTTGTAGGGCCGGTGCTCGAGGCCGGTAAAGACGTTCTTGAACTGCACCATGCCCGCATTGACGAACATCAGCGTCGGGTCGTTGCGCGGCACCAGCGGGCTGGACGCGACGATCTCATGCCCGTTCTTGCCGAAATAGTCGAGAAAGGCAGTGCGGATCTCGTTTACGCCACTCATCATGAACCCTTTGAACTTGCGTGCTGCGCCGCCTATCGGGCAGCGCCGTTTTCTGACCGGCTTTTATCCGCCGCTTGCTGCACTGTCCAGCAGAAGCGGCGGGCGGTGCCGGCAACTTGAACCGGCCGGCAACGGCGCATGAAAAAACCGGCGGCGGGAAACCCGTCGCCGGTCGTGGAACTTTGGATCGCGGTGGGTAAAAGCCGTCAGGCTTCCGCCGCGTCGTCTTCGTCGGGATGCCCCTCTTCCAGAAGCTGTCCGGCGATCAGCCCGGCATTCTGCCGCAGCGCCAGTTCGATCTCGTCGGAGATCTCCGGATTGTCGCGCAGGAACTGCTTGGCGTTCTCGCGCCCCTGGCCGAGCCGCTGGCTGTTGTAGGAGAACCAGGCGCCGGACTTTTCGACAATGCCGGACTTGACGCCGAGGTCGATCAGTTCGCCGGTCTTCGACACGCCCTCGCCATACATGATGTCGAATTCGACCTGTTTGAAAGGTGGCGCCATCTTGTTCTTGACGACCTTGATGCGAGTCTGGTTGCCGACCACCTCGTCGCGGTCCTTGACCGAACCGATGCGGCGGATGTCGAGACGCACGGAGGCGTAGAATTTGAGCGCGTTGCCGCCGCTGGTGGTTTCCGGCGAGCCGAACATGACGCCGATCTTCATGCGGATCTGGTTGATGAAGATCACCATACAGTTGGAGCGCGAGATCGAAGCCGTCAGCTTGCGCAGCGCCTGGCTCATCAGCCGGGCCTGCATGCCGGGCAGCGAATCGCCCATCTCGCCCTCGATTTCCGCCCGCGGCGTCAGCGCGGCGACGGAATCGACCACCAGCACGTCGATGGCGCCCGAGCGCACCAGCGTATCGGTGATTTCCAGCGCCTGCTCGCCCGTGTCGGGCTGCGAGATCAGCAGGTTTTCCAGATCGACGCCGAGCTTGCGGGCATAGACCGGATCAAGCGCGTGTTCGGCGTCGATGAAGCCGCAAATGCCGCCATTCTTCTGCGCTTCGGCAATGGTGTGAAGCGCCATGGTCGTCTTGCCCGAACTCTCGGGGCCGTAGATTTCGATGATGCGTCCCTTGGGAAGTCCGCCGACCCCGAGGGCGATGTCGAGCCCGAGCGACCCGGTCGACACCGTCTCGATCTCGATGACGTTCTCGTTCGAGCCGAGTTTCATGATCGAGCCCTTGCCGAAAGCCCGCTCGATCTGCGTGAGCGCCGCATCCAGCGCTTTGCTTTTGTCCACCGATTTTTCCTCTACCAGCCGCAACGTGTTCTGAGCCATTACCGTCCACCTTTAGGTTATATACGCATTGCTGGCAACGAATGCCGCACGCCGATCAATGTACTTGATTTGTTCCGCTTTGGCAATACGGAATTAACGCATTGAAATATACCATCTATTTAAGAAATGTTCTTATTTTGTCCGCGCGAAAATCCAGTCCATTGCCTGTCGGAACCGGGCGCCGGAGGCGCGAAATGCCGAGTGGCTCTGACAAGGTTGATTCGATGAGCGCCGGCACGCGACGGAAACTGCGCCGAACTGTCGGTTTTGCCCGACACCGCCCAATGCATCACTCCCATGCCGAACTGGATGTTTGCTTCGCGCAAACCGGTATTTGTTGAGCGATTCGCTTCTCAATGGCAGTTGATCGTGAACGAGAAATCCGCCAGGTCAATAACAGCATCAGAAATCCCGAAAATGCGCCTCCGATTCACGATATTGGCAAGCATTCTGTCAGTCTCGGCAACCGAATTGCGCAATAGTAGCGGCCTAAATACTGAGAAACAATTCGAGTAAAACTGACTCAATAGACAGCTTGTCGGTCGCAATACGATCGGGGATATTCGTCGGCATCTGCGGCGGAGTTGGTTTCAAGGGACCGGCTAGCAGCGCCGTGAGATCTAAACTTGGTCCTTTGGAACATCGGATGACACGACGAAGCCATCATCTTCTCCACATTTCACGTATCATCGGCTATTTCTTCGCACTGGTGCTGGTCGTCGTCCTGGTGCTGTCGGCCATACCGAAATACTACTTCCTGGTCTCGTCGCGGGCGATCATCAATGCCCCCGTTCAATCGATCACATCGCGCATCGCCGGACGGGTCACCAACCTGGACCTGCAGATCGGCGACGATGTCGCGCCGGGGCAGCGCGCCGCCCAGATCGAGAACTTCGAAGCCGACGCCTCGTTGATGGTGAGCCTGCGGCTCGAGCGCCTGCAGCTCAACGACCGCCTCAAGATGATCCGCTCGACGCAGGAGCGCACCTCTCGCCAGCTGACCTTCATTCGCGCCCAGATCGCGGCGACCCGCCAGGGCGTCATCGACGAGCTGGCCGCCATGGTCAGCAAGGCCGAAAGCCGTGTGCGCTACTACGAGGCGCGCGTCGGCGAGCAACAGTCGCTGGTGGACCAGAAGAAGGGCCTAGTCGAGGCCGAGCTTCTGAACGCCAGCGTTGTCAAGCCGCTCGAACAGAAGCTCGCCGCGGCGCGGCACGAACTCGAGGCCGCCCAAGGCGAACTGGAACGCGCCCAGGAGCTGTCGCAATCGATCAGGCGGGGCGACTACTCCGGCGGCTTCGCCACCAATCTCATGGCGCTGGAGTTCCAGGAGCAGTCGCTCGATCTGGAGAACCGGAAAGCCGGCACGCAGCTCGCCAACGTCATCGACAGGATCGACAAGCTCGACGGCCTGATGAGCGGCGAACAGGGGCGCTATGAGAACGCCGCGAGCGCCCAGATAACGGCCCTGCACAAGGGCCGCATCGTCAGCGTCGAAGTCGGCCACGGCGACTACCTGCCGCAGGGCGGCCTTCTGGCGCGCTCGCTCGACTGCTCGCGCTCCTTCGTCGCCGCGGTCTTCGCCGGCCGCGACGTCGCCGGTCTGGAGGTCGGAACGCCGGCGATCGTCAATATCCGCTCGCTCGGCACCAAACAGCGCGGTCACATCAGCAAGACCGTGCGCTACTTCAGCGACGGCACCGAAAACCGCTACTACAAGGCTTTCCCCGAGGCCAAGGGCCACGAGATCTACGTCATCATCGAGCTGGAGCGACCGCAGGAGACCGCCCAGCAGGACGATCTCTTCTTCGGCTGCCACGTCGGCGAAGAGGTCACCGTCTCGCTGGGTGAGCCACTGTTCGACCGCGTCGTCCGCCTGTTCGGACCGGACACTCCGGCTATGGAAGGCGACCTGCCCGACGACACGCAACCGCGGCAAACGGCCCTGTTCCAGTCGGCGGCGACCGAGCTGCGCACCGGCCTCGATGCTCCGTTGCAATCGGAAAACCAGGAGTAAGCCCATTGTGGGACGCCCTCGCCCAAGCGCAAGAGCAGAAAACGATCTCGCGGTTTCGCCTCTGCCGGACCGCGCACCTGTTGGGCTCGATCTTGCTCGCAACCGCCATCGCCGTGACCGCACCGAGCTCCGGCAAGGCCGAGCACACCGTCGACGACCTGGCCTGTTCCGCCTGCCAGAGTTTTGCCGATCGACTGGCCCTGATCGGCCCGGGCCCGGCCTTTCTTGCCAGCTACGAAGCGCCGCCGGAGGGCAATCTGCTGCCGGTGCTTCGCGATGTCGCCTTCGTCTACGACAATGCCCTGGTCGCCATCGCGCTCATCGGCTGCGGTCGGACCGAGACCGCGAAGCCGATCGGCAACGCCCTGCTCTACGCCCTCGACAACGACCGGCACTATAGGGACGGCCGACTGCGCAACGCCTATGCCGCCGGGCCGATCACGGATCTGAGCAAACCGGTCGCGCTGCCCGGGTACCGTGACGAAACGTCAAATGCCTGGCGGGAAGATGCCTATCAGGTCGGAACCGCAACCGGCAGCACCGCCTGGGCGGCACTCGCCCTGCTGAACCTGCACCGGGCAACGGGCGAGACGCGTTACCTGGACGGGGCGAAACGCGTCATGCGGTGGATCAACACCATGACGTTCGACGGCAAGGGCCCCGGCGGCTACCGCGGCGGCTTCTACGGCTTCGAGCCCTCCCCGCACCGCATCGCCTGGAAATCGACCGAGCACAATATCGACGTCTATGCTGCCAATCTGTGGCTGGCAGACGCGTCAGGACAGGATGTGTGGCGCCGACACGCAACAAGAGCCCTCGCCTTCGTCACCGCCGCCTGGTGGGACCGCGACGCCCAGTTCCGCATTGGCACCGGCACCGACGGCGTGAGCTGGAACGTCGACCAGACCGGTCTCGACGCCCAGCTCTGGCCGCTGATTGCCGCCCCGACATTCGCTGGACAGGCCGATCGGACCATCGACGCGACCCTGGCCGGCTTCGGCGTCGACCGCGGCCTAGACTTCAACACGGACCGGGACGCAGCCTGGCTCGAGGGAACGGCTCAGGGCGCCCTTGTGCTCAAGGCGTTCGGCCGCCCGGCTGACGCCAGGACCATGCTGCAGACGATGGCGACCAACGGCGTCGGCGACGGACTGATCTATGCCAGCTCGACGGATCGTCTGACGACGGGCCTGACGACCGGGCCGGACGCCGGCGCGCCGGAATTCTTCTATTACCGGCTGCCGCATATCGGCGCCACTGCGTGGGCGGCCCTGGCCGGCATCGGCTGGAATCCCTTCACCGGCCGCGCCCTCCCCGGCGACCAGACGGAGATTGCCGCATGTCACCCGAAACCCTGACCCTGCAGGATGCCACTCTCTATGGCGGCATCGTTTCGGTGCTGATTGCCGCCTGCGCGCTCTTCCTGTCCAACCGGCACTTCCTGGATCGTCTGGCCTTCGGGGCGCTGGTGGTCGCCATGCTGGGTGCCTATGGCTGGTACCGCCTCAGCCACACCCTGCCCGTCTTCGAGTGGAACAGCTACGCGCTGTGGCCCCGCTTCTACGTCACGCTCGAGATGATCGTCGTGGCCTATACCGCGTTGTCGGTCGGTTTTTTCATTCGGCGAACGGATCGTTCCGCCCAGGCAGACGCGGCGGCCGAGCGCCTGGCGGAGATGGCGGAGCCGCCAGCGGTCGATGTCATGATCTGCACCTACAGCGAAGACCTGGTGGTGCTGGAACGCTCGATCCTTGCGGCCCTGGCCATCGACTATCCGAACTACAGCGTTTGGGTGCTCGACGACGGCCGCCGCGACTGGCTGAAGGACTATTGCGACGGTGTCGGCGCCCGCTACGTGCGCAGGGACGACAATGTCGGCGCCAAGGCCGGCAACCTCGACAACGGCCTCCGGGTTTCCGCCGACGAGACCGACGCCCCCCTGGTGCTGGTGCTGGATGCCGACTTCGCGCCGCACAAGACCATCCTGAAACGCATCGTCGGATTGTTCGAGGACGAGACGATCGGCATCGTGCAGACGCCACAGTTCTATTACAACGCCGATCCGGTGCAGCATAATCTGATGGCCAACCGGACCTGGGTCGACGACCAGCGGATCTTTTTCGATGTCATGCAGCCGGCCAAGGACGCCTGGGGCACGGCTTTCTGCGTCGGCACGTCGTTCGTCGTGCGCCGCGACGCGCTCGATGCCATCGGCGGGATGCCGAAGGAATCGGTGACCGAGGACCTGCACACGACCTACCGCCTGATGCAGCACGGTCTGAAGACGATCTGGCTGAACGAGCGCCTGAGCGTCGGTCTGTCGGCCGAGAGTCTGGCCGGCTACATCACCCAGCGCTGCCGATGGTGCCTCGGCACCATCCAGATTGCGCTGCTGCCGGACGGGCCCTTTCGCGGCCGTGGCTTTTCATGGATGGAGCGTCTTCACTATCTGCACGGTCTGATGTTCTGGTTCTGCCGGCCCTTCGTCGTGGCCATGCTGCTGGCGCCCATTCTGTTCTACTTTCTCGGACTGCCGGCGATCCTCTTCGCCCCCGAAGCGCTGTTGATGTACGGATTGCCGGCGGTCATCGGTAGCATGATCTTCCTGGCCTGGGTGTCGGACAAGAAAAGCCTGCCGCTGTTCACCGAAGTCTCGCATATGCTGGCGGCCTTCCCGGTCACCCTGACCATCGTCAAGGCGATGCGCCAGCCCTTCGGTCATCCCTTCAAGGTTACCGCCAAGGGCGAAGACCGCTCGGAGGTTCAGGTACAGATCCCGCTGGTCATTCTCTTCGGCACCATCATCGTCCTGACCATCACCGGGATGGTGAACGGCCCGCTGCTGCAGACCTATGGCGAGCATGACGGTTTCAGCATCGCATGGGGCGTCGTGATCATGATCTACTGCTTTGTCGCCCTGACCATATGCATCGAGTTGCCGCGGCCCGAGATCGACGACCAACCCTTCCCGATGGACGCCGCCGGCGCCCTGACCTGGCCCGGCGGCAGCTGGTCCGGAACCATCCGCAGCATGAGCATGAACCAGCTCACCTTCGAGATCGCGGCGCCGCCGACGGGCATTGCCGAAGGGCAGATGCTGGATGTGAGTTTCCTCGACGGACTGCAAAGCACCGCCGAGGTCGTCGAGATCGGGCGCAAGCGCATGACCCTGCGGCTCATCGACCATGCCGCCATCCGCAACGAGATGATTGCCCGCCTGTTTTCCGATCCGCCGGTCAACATCGCCGCCAACGGACGCATGCTGTCGACCTTGCTGTCCCTGCTTCGCCGTGTCTACGGATCGCCGAGAAGAGTTCTGACGCATTCCCGCGAGAGCGCGACTGCCTCCGGCTGACAGGATCGTCAAACGAAGCCGGCGAGCATGGATGCCGGTGACGTTTCCCGTCACCTCGACCCAGCTCCCTTCACTCGTCCCGGATTTTGCCGCCCGAGGACTGGGCTGAATAATAGTAGACGATGGCCTGTGCCCGGTTCTTGACCGAGAGCTTTTCGTAGATGTTCGACAGGTGGAATTTCACCGTGTTGGTTGAGATCTGCAGCGTCTTGGAGAGTTCGCGGTTGGACATGCCGTTGGCCAGCGATTCCAGAATCGCGCGTTCCTTGCGCGACAGGGTGTTCATCGGATCCTGCTGCATCTGGCGCACGTCGATGAACGGAAACACCATCTTGCCGGCGGCAACGTCGGCACAGGTGTCGAGAAGGCTCTCAACCTGACCGGAGCGCGATGCAAACCCGGCCGCGCCGGCCTGCATGGCCAGCCGCGGCTGGTCGCCCTTTTCCTCACCATAGACCACGAAGCGCGGTGCGTTTTCCTGTTCGCGCAAAACCTCGATCAGCTTGGCCGCCCCAAGCACCGGCAGGTTCCAGTCGATCACGCAGACCTCGACCGGCACCCGCATGACAAGACCGAGACAGCCCTCGGCGGTCGCCGATGTGGCCACCAGGGAGAAACGCGGATCCCGTTCAAAAATTTCCGACATGGCCGACAGAACCAGTGAATTGCTGTCTGCGAGCAAGGTGTTGATCGGCGACGCTGGATTCTCAACCATTTGTTTTCGCACTCGAATTTCGAAAAAACTACCCGAATTGGTGGATTGTGTTGCGCCACATCCGGAAATACCTACCCATATGGGTGGGTATTTCCCCGCCCTATTAGATACCCAAAGGCAGTAGTAACTTACGTTGCGTCTTCGGACAAGCCGGGGTTTTTCTAACCGCGAGGAGACAGACGGGTCGAAAGGCCCGGCGACGGAGGACACCAGCCGATGACATCACATATCTTCCCCAAGCTCGAAATTCCCGAGACGCTGGCCGCGGGTCCCGGACCGGGCAACACCGACGCGCGCGTCCTTCAGGCTTTTGCCGGCGCCGGGGTGGCCGATCACATGCAGGGCGATGTCCTGCGAGGAATGATCGAATGCAAGCACATGCTGCGCGAAATCTGGGGCACGGAGAACGTCTACACCTTCGCCATTGCCGGCACCGGCTGGAGCGGCCTGGATGCCATGTTCTCGGCGGTCATGCCGGGCGACAAAGTCGTCGCCTTCTCCAACGGAACGTTTTCCGGCATCGATTCCCTTACCCTGCGGATCAAGGCGGCGACCCCGGCCGAACTGGCGGCGGATTCGCTGAACCCGCAGGCCGCCAGCGTCGTTGTCGTCGAGGTGCCGCACGGTCAGTCTGTCACCGGCGAAACCGTCGAGGCGGCGCTCGCCGAGCACAAGCCGAAATGGGCTTTCATGGCCCATTGGGAAACCGGGTCCGGCCGCATCAACGATCTCCGCGGCTTTTCCGATGCCTGCGAGCGCCACGGCGTCATGGGACTGGTCGATGCGGTCTCCTCCCTCGGGGTCGAGGCGTTCTCGATCGACGACTATCCGGGGGTCGCTGGCTGGGCGTCCTGTCCGCAAAAGGGCCTGTGCTGCCTGCCCCTCACCTACGCGCCGGTCAGCTTCCGCGATGTCTATATCGACACGCTGAAGGCAACCGGCGCCTACACCTATGTGCACAACCCGATCTTCGAGGCGCGCCACTGGGGCATCATTGACGGTGCCGATGTCGAAAAAGGTACCTATCACCGTACCCATTCCGGCTATGCGGTCGCCGCCTTCCACCAGGCCCTGCGGCTGACCCTTCTGGAAGGGCTCGCCGACCGGGCCGAATCCTACCGCATGCACGAAGCGGCCCTGCGCGACGCGGTTGCCGCCATGGGCTGCGAGGTGACCTCCAACATGACCAGCCTGGTCGTGCTGAACCTGCCGGGCGATCTGGCCGGCCGGGAAATGGAGCTGGTGCAGAACTGCCGCGCCGAGGGCTTCGGCATCTGGCCCACCCTGTCCGAACCGGTGCAGATCCGCATCGGCATCCTCAACCAGCTGCGCCCCGCCGCCATCTGGGAGATCGTCCGCCGCTTTGCCGACGCCATGCGGGCGCTCGGCGCGGACGTGGATCAGGCCGCGATCGATGCGGTCCTCGACCGCCACTACGCACCGGCCGTTGCCGCGCAATAGGAGGGACCCATGGATATCCATGAATACCAGGCCAAGGAAATTCTCTCGAATTTCGGCGTCGAGGTGCCCGCGGGCGCTCTTGCCTACAGCCCCGAACAGGCCGCCTATCGAGCTCGCGAACTGGGCGGTGACGCATGGGTGGTCAAGGCCCAGGTGCATGCCGGCGGCCGCGGCAAGGCGGGCGGCGTCAAGCTCTGCAGCTCGCAGGAAGAAGTCCATGACGCTTGCGACGACATGTTCGGTCGCAAGCTGGTCACCCACCAGACCGGACCTGAAGGCAAAGGCATCTACCGCGTCTACGTCGAGTCGACCGTGCAGATTGATCGCGAGATCTATCTTGGCCTGGTGCTCGACCGGTCGAGCCAGCGCATCATGATCGTCGCGTCTTCCGAAGGCGGCATGGAGATCGAGGAGATCTCGGCCGAGCGGCCCGACAGCATCGTTCGCTCCACCGTCGAACCTGCCGTCGGCCTGCAGGAATTCCAGGCTCGCGAGATCGCCTTCAATCTGGGGATCGAGCCGGGGCTGGTGCAGAACATGGTCCGCACCCTGCAGGGCTGCTACCGGGCGTTTCGTGATTTCGACGCCACCATGGTCGAGATCAACCCGCTTGTGATCACCGGCGACAACCGGGTGCTGGCGCTCGACGCCAAGATGAGTTTCGACGACAACGCCCTGTTCCGCCACCCGCAGATCAGCGAGTTGCGCGACAAGTCGCAGGAAGACCCGCGCGAGTCGCGCGCCGCCGACCGCGGCCTCTCCTATGTCGGCCTCGAGGGCAATATCGGCTGCATCGTCAACGGCGCCGGCCTGGCGATGGCGACCATGGATACGATCAAGCTGGCCGGCGGCGAACCCGCCAACTTCCTCGACATCGGTGGCGGCGCGTCGCCGGAGCGGGTCACCAAGGCGTTTCGCCTGGTGCTGTCGGACAAGAACGTCCAGGCTGTCCTGGTCAACATCTTCGCCGGCATCAACCGCTGCGACTGGGTGGCCGAGGGCGTGGTCCAGGCGCTACGCGACCTGCAGGTCGATATCCCCGTCGTGGTCCGCCTGGCCGGCACCAATGTCGAGGAAGGCCAGAAAATCCTCGCCAAGTCGGGCCTGCCCATCATCCGCGCGACGACGCTGATGGAGGCGGCCGAGCGCGCTGTCGGCGCCTGGCGCAACGATCTCACCCAAGGCACAAGAATGAGGGCTGTCTGATGAGCATCCTTCTCGACCGTGAAACCCGCGTTATCGTTCAGGGCATCACCGGGCGCATGGCCCGCTTCCATACCAAGGACATGCTGCAATACGGCACCAATGTCGTTGGCGGCGTCGTCCCCGGCAAGGGCGGCGAGACCGTCGAAGGCGTGCCGGTGTTCAACACTGTCAAGCAGGCCGTCGAGGCCACCGGAGCCGATGCCAGCCTGGTTTTCGTACCGCCGCCCTTTGCGGCCGATTCGATCATGGAAGCGGCCGATGGCGGGATCCGCTACTGCGTCTGCATCACCGACGGAATCCCCGCCCAGGACATGATCCGCGTCAAGCGCTACATGTACCGCTATCCGCGCGAAAAGCGCATGATCCTCACCGGACCGAATTGCGCCGGCACAATCAGCCCCGGCAAGGCGCTGCTCGGCATCATGCCCGGTCACATCTACCTGCCCGGCCATGTCGGCATCATCGGACGCTCCGGCACACTCGGCTATGAAGCTGCCGCGCAGCTCAAGGAGCACGGCATCGGCGTCTCGACCAGCGTCGGCATCGGCGGCGACCCGATCAACGGATCGTCCTTTAAGGACATCCTGCAGCTCTTCGAGCAGGACGACGAGACCCATGTGATCGCCATGATCGGCGAGATCGGCGGTCCGCAGGAAGCCGAAGCGGCGGAATACATCCGCGACCACATCAGCAAGCCCGTGGTGGCTTACGTGGCCGGCCTGACCGCCCCGAAAGGCCGCACGATGGGACACGCCGGCGCGATCATCTCCGCCTTCGGCGAAAGCGCCTCGGAAAAGGTCGAAATCCTCTCGGGCGTTGGCGCAACCGTTGCCGAGAACCCGGCCGTTATCGGCGACACGATCGCCCGCGTCATGAAAGAGGCAGCATGATGGTCAGGCCTTCGGTACTGGTGACGCGCCGCTGGCCAGCGGCGGTCGAAGCACAGCTGATGGAGAGCTACGACGCGGTCCTCAACACCGGCGACAAACCGCTGTCGCCATCGGATATCCGTGAGGCACTCGGCAGCTACGATGCGGTGCTACCGACGGTGACGGACAAGCTGACCGCCGAAGCCCTTGATGTGCCCTCCTCCCGGACGAAAATCCTTGCCAATTACGGCGTCGGCTACAGCCACATCTGTGAGGATTCCGCCCGCGGTCTCGGCCTGACGGTGACCAACACGCCGGACGTGCTGTCGGAGTGTACCGCCGACCTGGCCATGACGCTGCTGCTGATGGCAGCACGACGCGCCGGCGAAGGCGAGCGCGAGCTGCGAGCCGGCAATTGGACCGGCTGGCGCCCGACGCACTTGGTCGGCACCAAGGCCAGCGGCAAGACGCTCGGCATCATCGGCTTCGGCCGTATCGGTCGGGAGATGGCGCGGCGAGCGCATTTCGGCTTCGGCATGAAGATCGTCGTACAGAATCGCAGCCCGCTCGATCCCGCCATCCTGGCGCAGTGCAACGCGACCCAGGTCGATACGGTGGATGATCTCTTGCCGCAATGCGATTTCGTGTCCCTGCACTGCCCGGGAGGCGATGCAAACAGGCACCTTATCAACGCACGGCGGCTGGAATTGATGAAGCCGGGCGCCTTCCTGATCAACACCGCGCGCGGAGAGGTAATCGACGAAGCCGCATTGATTGAGGCCCTGACGTCGAAGTCGATCGGCGGCGCGGCGTTGGACGTGTTCGACGGCGAGCCGCACATTAATCCGGGCCTGATGCAATGCGACAATCTGGTGATGTTGCCGCATCTGGGCAGTGCCACGCGCGAAGCGCGCGAAGCCATGGGCTTTCGGGTCCTCGACAATCTGGGCGACTTTTTCGATGGCCGCCCACCGAGGGATCGGGTGATCTGATGAACGTGGCGGTTCGCGACGACCTGCGGCCGAAGGCGAAGGACCGATCCGCCTATGCGGACGGGCTGCGCGCCGAACTTGGCGCGCTGTGGCGCAACATCCTGCTCAAACGCGCACCGCATGTCGCCGCCTGGACCGATGCCCCCTCGCCCGCCGCCATTCCCGTCGGCCGAGAAGCCACACCTTACCTGCAGGCGCTGTCCATCTGGTTTCAGCTATCGCGCATCATCGATGAGAATGCGGCGGTGCGTGAAAGGCGCCGGACCGAGACCGATCTGGGACCCGACGCGGTGGAAGGAAGCTTCGCCGAGGCCCTGTCCTGCAAATCGACCGATGCGGAGCGTCTTCGCAAAGCCGCAGGATCCCTTTGCGTCGGTCCCACCCTGACGGCCCACCCGACGGAAGCCAAGCGCGTTACGGTGCTTGAGATCCATCGCCGGATTTACCGTTGTCTCGTCAGTCTCGAAGCCCAGCGCTGGACCCCGGCCGAGCGGGCCGACCTGCTGCAGGATATCGAAGCGGAAATCGACCTGCTCTGGCTGACTGGTGAGCTTCGCCTGGAGCGTCCCAGCCTGAACGACGAGATCGAATGGGGCTTCCAGTTTTTCCGCGACGCCATCTTCGAAGCGGTGCCGCAGGTGCTCGACCGCTTCGACCAGGCCACGGGACAGCTGTTCGACGAGGCCACGCTTGCAACGCCGGAAATCTGCTTTCACAGCTGGATCGGAGGCGACCGCGACGGCAATCCCGGCGTGACAACCGCCGTGACCGCGCAGGCGCTGGAACGCGGCCGCGACATTGCCATCGAGCTCTATGAGCAGATGCTTGCCAAAGCCGCCAGCCGGTTGAGCATCAGCGACCAGATCCTGGCGCTGCCCGAACCCCATCAATCGCGCGTGCGTGCCATCGCGGAGGGAAACCCGGGAGGCCGCCGCAACCCGAACGAACTCTTCCGGCAGGCGCTGTCGGCGATCGGCAGTCGCCTTCAGAAGCGCTCGTACAGCCATATCGGCCAGTTCCTCTCCCATCTCGACACGCTGGATGCGGCGCTCTGCGCCGTGGATGCAAAACCGCTGGCGCAACGCTATATCCGCCGCCTGCGCAGATCCGCATCGGTCTTCGGCTTCCGCACAGCAACGCTGGACATTCGACAGAATTCGACGGTCACCGCGGCCGTTCTGACGGAAATCTGGGAAAAGCAGCCCGGACCGTTTCCGGCTTACGGCACTGATGAGTGGTCGGCGCGCCTGCGTCGCGAACTGGCCGACCCCACCTTGCAACCTCTGGACCCCGCCGAGCTGACGGATCAGGGCGGCGACCTGCTCCAATTGCTCGCACTGATGCACGCGGCCCAAACCGGGCCCGATCCGAAGGCCGTCGGTCCGTTCATCCTGTCCATGACCCGGTCGGCCGACGACATTCTTGGCGTCTATCTTCTTGCCCGCTATGCCGGATTCGGTGCCGAGACCCTGGATCTTGCGGTGGTGCCGTTGTTCGAAACGATCGACGACCTGCGCAGCGCTCCTGCCATCCTTCAGGCGCTGCTCGACGTTCCGCTTGCCCGCCGCAGCCTGAAGACCAGAGGGCGGACCATCGAGGTGATGCTCGGCTACTCCGACAGCAGCAAGGATGGCGGCTTCCTGTGCGCGGCCTGGGAATTGGATCGGGCCCAGCGGAAAATCGTCTCCGCGCTCGAATCCCAAGGGTTTCGCACGGCCTTCTTCCACGGCCGCGGCGGCTCCGTCAGCCGCGGCGGCACGCCGGCCAGCCGGGCGGTCGCCGCACAGCCCACGGGAACGATATCCGGACGTCTGCGCGTCACCGAGCAGGGCGAAGTCGTTTCGGCGCAATATGCCAATCGCGGCACCGCCGCCGCCCATCTCGAGCTCTTGCTCGCCAACACCCTGCGGCACTCGGCCGAGCCGCGCGTTTCGCCGCCCCGGCCCGAATTCGAAGATGCGCTGGAGGCACTGTCGGGCCTGTCGCAGACTTCCTATGTGTCGCTGCTGCAAACGGACGGCTTCCTCGACTACTTCCAGCAGGCAAGCCCCGTCGAGGAATTGGCCCGGCTGAAAATCGGCTCGCGGCCGCCACGCCGTTTCGGCGCCGCGAGCCTTGACGACCTGCGCGCCATTCCCTGGGTGTTCGCCTGGTCGCAAAACCGCCACCTGATCACCGGCTGGTACGGCTTCGGTGCGGCGATCACCGAGTTTCGCCGGTTTCGCGGCGCCGGCGGCGACCAGGTGCTGCATGACCTGTTCCAGCAATCCCGCCTGTTCAGGCTCATCGTCGACGAAATCGAGAAATCGCTCTATCAGGTGGACATGACCATCGCCGGTGAATATGCCTCGCTGGTGGCCGATGCGAGCACACGCCGCACCATATTCGGCGCCATCGAGGCCGAGTACGAGCAGGCCTGCAACAGCGTGACTTTCCTGACCGGGTCGCAATCGATCGGGCAACGGTTTCCGGTTTTCCGCGAGCGCTTCGACCGCAAGCGCACCGATCTCGACCGCATCAACACGCTGCAGGTGTCGCTGCTGCGCGAAGACCGCAACTGCATCGCAGGAACCGCACTGTATGCGCCGCTTCTGCAAACCATGAACGCCATTTCGGCCGGCCTGGGCTGGACCGGCTAGAAACTCCGGGAGACTTGCATCGTGAACACCCATCACCGCTTTGACGGCTTCTTCACCGAACCCCTGGCCAGCCGCGACCCCGAGCTTCAGGCCGCGATCACCGGCGAACTCGGCCGCCAGCGCGACGAGATCGAACTGATCGCGTCCGAGAACATCGTGTCGGCTGCCGTCATGGAGGCCCAGGGTTCGGTTCTGACCAACAAATACGCCGAGGGCTATCCGGGCCGCCGCTATTATGGCGGCTGCCAGTTTGTCGACGTCGCCGAGAACCTGGCCATCGACCGCGCCAAGCAGCTGTTCAACTGCGATTTTGCCAATGTCCAGCCCAATTCGGGCTCGCAGGCCAACCAGGGCGTGTTCCAGGCCTTGCTGCAGCCGGGCGACACCATCCTCGGCATGAACCTCGCGTCGGGCGGACACCTAACCCACGGCGCGGCACCCAACCAGTCGGGCAAATGGTTCAACGCCGTGCAGTACGGCGTACGGCGCGAAGACCACCGCATCGACTATGCCGAGATCGAAGCACTGGCAAAAGAGCACAATCCGAAGCTCATCATCGCCGGTGGCTCGGCCATACCGCGGGTCATCGACTTTGCCCGCATGCGGGCGATCGCCGATACCGTCGGCGCCTATCTGCTGGTCGATATGGCTCACTTTGCCGGCCTGGTCGCCGCCGGCGAGCACCCGTCGCCCTTCCCGCACGCCCATGTGGCAACAACCACCACCCACAAGACCCTGCGGGGTCCGCGCGGCGGCATGATCCTGACCAACGACGAGGCGATCGCCAAAAAGGTCAACTCGTCCATCTTTCCCGGCATCCAGGGCGGTCCGCTGATGCATGTGATCGCCGCCAAGGCCGCCGCCTTCGGCGAGGCGCTGCGCCCGGAATTCAAGGACTACATGCGCCAGGTGCGCCTCAATGCCGACGCACTGGCCGATCAGCTGATCAAGGGCGGCCTGGACATCGTCACCGGCGGCACCGACACCCATGTGATGCTGGTCGACCTGCGGCCCAAGGGCGTGACCGGCAACGTTGTGGACAAGGCGCTGGGCCGCGCCCGCATCACCACCAACAAGAACGGCATCCCGTTCGATCCGGAAAAGCCGACGGTGACTTCCGGCATCCGCCTGGGCACGCCGGCCGGCACCACCCGCGGTTTCGGCCAGGCCGAGTTCCGCCTGATCGCCGACATGATCGTCGAGGTCATCGACGGTCTGGCGGAGAACGGCGAGGAAGGCAACCAGGACGTCGAGGCGAGCGTCCGCATCAAGGTCGCCGAGCTCTGCGCGCAATTCCCCATCTACGACCAGATGTAAATCGAGGAACCCGAACCATGAGTTTCTTTACTATCGAACAGGCACCGGCACGGCTGAACCGCAGCGAACTCGCCGTGCCGGGCAGCCAGCCGCAGATATTCGAACGGGCGGCCCAGTCCGAGGCCGACATCATATTCCTCGATCTGGAGGACGCGGTGGCGCCGGACGACAAGGAGCAGGCGCGAAAGAACATCATCCGGGCGCTGAACGAGATCGACTGGGGCACCAAGACCATGTCGATCCGCATCAACGGCCTCGACACGCACTACATGTACCGCGACGTGGTCGATGTGGTCGAACAGGCCGGCGAGCGCCTGGATCTGATCATGGTCCCGAAAGTCGGAACGGCCGCCGACGTCTATGCGGTCGACATGATGGTCACGCAGATCGAGGACGCCAAGGGCTAC
The DNA here is from genome assembly GCA_963921345.3 of Rhizobiaceae bacterium. Classification (GTDB taxonomy): domain Bacteria; phylum Pseudomonadota; class Alphaproteobacteria; order Rhizobiales; family Rhizobiaceae; genus Hoeflea_A. The sequence continues at coordinate 1,716,245 of CAWUFE020000007.1, forward strand.
AAGAAGCGGATCGGTTTCGAGCACATCATCGAAACCGCACTCGGCATGCAGAATGTCGACGAGATCGCGTCGGCCTCGAAGCGCAACGAAAGCCTGCATTTCGGCGTCGCCGACTACGCCGCCAGCACCCGCGCCCGCACCACCATCATCGGCGGCGTCAATCCCGACTATGCGGTCCTGACCGACCCCACCAGCGACGGCAGCCGCGATGTGCACTGGGGCGACATGTGGCACTACGCCCTGGCCCGCATGGTCGTGGCGGCACGGGCAAACGGCCTGCGCCCGATCGACGGCCCGTTCGGCGATTTTCAGGACGCGGACGGATACCGGGCGGCCGCCAGACGCGCTGCGGTCCTGGGGTGCGAGGGAAAATGGGCGATCCACCCGAGCCAGATTGCGCTGGCCAACGAGGTGATGGGTCCCTCCGAGGCCGAGGTCATCAAGGCACGGCGCATCCTGGAGGCCATGGCGGAAGCCGAAGCGGCGGGCAAAGGGGCCGTGTCGCTGGACGGGCGCCTGATCGACTATGCCTCTATTCGCCAGGCTGAAGTGCAGGTCGAAAAGGCCCGCCAGATCGCCGCTGCCTGACCGGGCGGCTAAGCAGCGGGAAAAGCGTTGCTGGTCTCAGTGCGGGCTGAGTGACACGCCTGTGTCGCCACTCGGGTTGCGGCCGGCGCGCTGCGAACGGCTGAGCAACCTTTGCAGGGCGGCAGAGCGATTGTCGTCCGGCATTGCTTCGACGCATCTTCGCCACACCGCGTCGATCGACCGATCCGGCGACTTGGCGGACTGAACGACAAAGGCCGAATACAAATCGATCAGGGCTTCGATCGTCGAATCGTCGAACTGATCGGCGAGGAAGCCCACCCGCGCCTCGATCTCATCGCCGGACTGAATGAACGTTATCGCCAGATCTTCCCCTTGGGGTGGCTGTGGCTTGGTGATGTCGATGTCCGTGAATTCAAGCGAGCCCGGTTGCACCCCGTCGGGCTCTTCCTCGATGATGAGCTGACAAAAAACCTCGTATGCGGGCCTGAATGTGCCGTTGTGGCCATTGGTGATGGACGCCGCAACTTCGGCGAACGGCAGCAAATCATTTTCCAGGGAGGAAGCCAGGTCAGCCAGGGCTGCTCCCAGCGACATGACGATTGTATCCGTGGGAGAAATCCGATGGCGCAAAAGGATGTTGTTGACGAAATTGCCGATGCAGTTTTCAAATACCGGATGCCTACGACCGCTGGTCAGGGTGCCAATGACGATATCCTCCACATTCGTCAATCGGCTGAAGACGATCGCCAGACTGGTTTCCAGAACGACGAAATGCGTGGCATCACCGTAACCGGCCAATTGCCTGACCGCCTGAACCACTGAAGCGTTCATTTGCCTATGCACATACCCGCCCCGATCCGATTGCGTCTCCGGCAAGGGCCGGTCATAGAGGCGCTCAAGAAACACTGGTGCCTCCGACAGCTTGTCCGTCCAGTACCGTTTGAGTGTCTTCACACGCTCCGGTGTCAGTTCCTTGCGTTCCCAGGCGGAAAAATCGACATACTGCATGGCTGGGTCATCAAGGTCTGGGTCGGTTTGCTCGGCCAATGCCGCATAAATTTGCGCAAACTCTCCTGCGAGGAGAGCTATTGAAACTGCGTCCACGGAAATGTGAAAGAAGCAGAGTGTCAGAAAGGCCAGATCTTCGGAAACGACGAATAAGCTCGCACAGACCATCGGGCCTTCGAACACGTTGACCGGCGGCGGTTTCGAAACATCCTCCAGCACCAATTGCAGCGCATCCTTGCGATCGCACCCCGTCAGAGTGTGGACCCGAAGCCGGAAGCTCCCTTTCTCGCCGATAACCGGATGGAAACCGCCATTTTCCGGTCCAGGTTCATAGTGCGTGCGCAGAATCTCATGCCTGTCGACCAATGCTGCGAGTGTTCGTTCGATCAGACTCGGGTTGAACGGACCTTCCAGCGCAATGACTTTTCTGATCAGGAAGTTCTGTATCTCCTCATCCCCGACATGAGCCCGATACTGACCATCGGTGAGAGCGCGCTCTTCGACCGACGACAATGGCAGAATTCCTGATCGGGTCGCCGGCACGACGGTTCCCGCCTGCCTGTCCGTTCCGGCGGAAAGCGCTGCGGCCAACCCTGCCACGGTGGGCTGCTCGAATACCGCACGCAATGGCAATTGCCTGCCGGTCATCTCGGCCAGCCGAGCCGCCAGCCGCACCGCCAGCAACGAATGGCCGCCGAGATCGAAGAAGCTGTCGTGAAGACCGACGGCTTCGTCGACATCGAGCAGATCCGCCACCGCTGCGGCAACGGCCTTTTCCTCATCGCTGCGCGGGGCTGCATAGGCGGTCCGCTGCATTGTCACGTCGACATCCGGCAGCGCCTTGCGGTCGACCTTGCCCGACGAAGTCAGCGGCACCCGGGCAATGCCGACAAAGCCCGACGGCACGATGTGCCCGGGCAGGCTGCGCCGCAACTCACCGCGCACCGCCTCCAGGTCGAGCAGACCCTCGAGCTGGAAGGACCCCTCCTTGGCCTCCGCGCCGTCCGGCACGACATAGGCAATCAACCGGGTATCGTCACTCGCAGCGGTGTAGGCGACGACAACGGCCTGCGCGATGCCGGCGCACGCCATCAGGCCCGCCTCGATCTCGCCGAGTTCCACCCGCATGCCGCGGATCTTGATCTGGAAGTCGGCACGGCCGAGGAACTCCAGCGTGCCGTCGGGTCGCCAGCGTGCCAGGTCGCCGGTGCGATAGAGGCGTGCACCAGGTGCCGACCCGAACGGATCGGCGACGAATTTGTCCGCCGTCAAACCGGGTCGGCCAAGATAGCCGAGAGCCGCCGCATCGCCTCCGACGAACAGCTCGCCCGGCACGGAAACGGGAACGATGTTCAGTGCCGGATCCAGAACATAGACCTTTGCCCGCCCGAACGGAGCGAGTGCAAATGCATCCCTGGCATCGCAAATGACATCACTGATTCCCGCAACGGCTGCTGTCTCCGTAGAACCCCAGGAATTCCAGACTCGTGCAGACCCTACGGGTATGCGCAGATCGCTCCAACGCGGCCGCTCGCCAGTCACGACCAGACTGCGATTGGAGAAATCGAACCGGTCGGGAGCGGTACCGACAATCGACGGCAGCGTGACCACATAGTCGATATTCCGGTCGCAGACGAACTGCCAGAAGCGATCCGCTTCAAAACGCCCTTTCTCCCGATAGATCGCAAGCGTGCCGCCGCTGACCAGCATTGGAAGAACCTCTTCCAGAAACGTCACCCAGGTTGCGGAAACCCGCTGCAGGCCCCTGCGCCCCGCCTCAATGCCGACGGCCTCTATATATCCGAGCGACAGGTGAACGAGGTTTTTCTGGTTTCCCATCACTCCCTTCGGTTTCCCGGTCGAGCCCGAAGTGTAGATGACATAGGCCAGCGTATCGGGTGTGAGCGGTGAACGCCGATCGGCATCGCGGATCGCAACCTCGGAGAGCGCCGAGATGGTTTCGGCGACCCCCTCGTCGTCCAGCGGGATCGCCCGTACATCGGCAGGCAATGTGTCCTCGTAACCTCGCGCCGTAATTGCCACCCGAGCCTTTGCATCGTTCAGCATGAAGGCCAGGCGGTCGCGCGGATGATCGGGGTCGAGCGGCAGATAGGAAGCACCGCTCTTCCAGATGGCAAGCAGGCTCACGATCAATTCCGCCGACCGCTCCATGCACACGCCTACGACATGCTCGCAGCCGACGCCCTGGTCGATCAGATGCCTTGCCAGCCGGTTGGACTCCGCATCCAGATCGCCATAGGTCAGGTTCCGAACCCCGTCGATCACTGCCACCGCTTCCGGCCGCGCTGCAGCCTGCTCGTCGAACAGATCCACCACCGTTTTGTCTTCTGGATAGTCCGCCGCCGTCTGGTTGAAGCCGGTGATCAGTTCGCGCCGCTCGTCTTCGGACATGAGCGGAAGCTGGGCAAGTACCGTCAGCGGGTCGTCGGCGATCGCCGTCAACATCCGTTCATACATCGCCGCGATGCGCCGCGCCGTTGCCGCGTCGAACAGCTGCGTGGCATAGCTCAGCGAACCGCCGATACCGTCCGCCCCCTTCTCCAGGCTCAGCGACAGCTCGAACTGACCGTCCGACCGGCCGTCGTCGCCCAGCACGTCGACCTCCAGCCCCTCGAACGCCGCATCCAGTTGCCGGCCGCCCGCATCGCCGGTGTTCTGCAGCACGAACATCACCTGAACCAGCGGCTGATGGCTCAGCGAGCGCGTCGGTTGCACCGCCTCCACCACAGCCTCGAACGGAACGTCCGAATGCTCGAAAGCATCGACGATCGTCTGGCGGTTGCGCCCCAGGCAGTCCTCGAAGGTCTCGCCGCTCCCGAACCGATGGCGCAGCGCCACCGTGTTGACGAAGAAGCCGACCAGCCGCTCCAGTTCGAGTCGCGGGCGCCCACCCACCGCCGTGCCGATCACCAGGTCCTCGTCGCCGCCGATGCGATACAGCAGCACCGCAAAGGCGGTTTCCAGCACCATGAACAAGGTCGCATCGCAAGATCGGGCAAGAGTGTTCAGCCGCGCCACCACATCCTCCGGCACCTGCACCTCGACCTGATCGCTCCGATAGTCCGCCTGCGTTGGCCGCGGCCGGTCGAACGGCAGCGTGACCGCATCGGGCACCCCTGCTAGCTGCTGCTTCCAGTAGGCCGCCTTTTCTCCAAGCCGGTTCGCGTCCAGCAGTGTGCGCTGCCAGGCGGCATAGTCGCCATACTGCACGGCAAGCGGCTCGGGCTCGTTCGCCTCGCCGCTCACATGGGCGCTGTAGAAGGCGGCGACCTCGCCCAGCAGCAGGTCCAGCGACCAGCCATCCAGCACGGAATGATGGCCTCCGGCGACCAGAATGTGCTCCGTCTCGCCGATACGCAGCAGCGTCGCCCGGAACAGCGGACCCGAGGACAGATCGAACGGTCGCGAGAGCAGTGTGTCGACGCGCTGTTCAATTGCCGGCTGATCGAACCCCATCAGGTCCTCTTCGCCGACGGCAAATCCTTCGCATGGGGCGATCACCAGAACCGGGTGACCATCGGCTTCGGCAAAGTGCGTGCGCAGGCTTTCATGTCGATCGACCACTGCCGACAGCGCCACCTTCAGGGCATCCGCATCCAATGCCCCCTTCAGGTGCAGCGCCCCCTCGATGTGATAGGCGGCGCCCGCCTTCCTATCCAGCCGGTCCAGGAACCAAAGCCGCTCCTGCTGCCACGATAGAGGCAACGCTGTCGAGCGGTCTGCCAAGGGGATCGCTTCCACTTCACCGGCCTGCAGGTCGGCAAGCGCCGCGGCCAGCTCTTCGACGGTTGGTCGTTCGAACACGGCGCGCACCGGAAGGTCCCGACCAGTCGCCTCGGTCAGACGCGCCACCAGCCGCACCGCCAGCAGCGAATGACCGCCGAGATCGAAGAAGCTGTCGTGAAGACCGACGGCTTCTTCGACCTCGAGAAGATCGGCCATGGCTTCGGCAACAGCCCGCTCTTCTTCGCTGCGCGGTGCCGCATAGTCGGCCCGCTGCACCGACACATCGACATCCGGCAGCGCCTTGCGGTCGACCTTGCCGGAAGAAGTCCGCGGCACTCGGGCGATGCCGACAAAGCCCGACGGCACCATGTGTTCCGGCAGTTTGCACCGCAATGCGTTTCGCACCGCCTCCAGGTCGAGCAGACCCTCAAGCTCGACGGGGCCCTGTCCGTCATCCACGCCTTCCGGCGCCACATAGGCGATCAGCCTGGCATCTCCACCCGCATCGGTGCGCGCCACGACGACGGCTTGCGCGATGCCGTCGCAAGCCGTCAGCCGAGCCTCGATCTCACCCAGCTCCACCCTCATACCGCGGATTTTGACCTGGAAGTCGCCGCGACCGAGGAACTCGAGTGTGCCATCTGACCGCCAGCGCGCAAGGTCGCCGGTACGGTAGAGGCGCGCGCCGGGCGCAGACCCGAACGGATCGGCGATGAACCTGTCCGCCATCAGGCCGGAGCGGCCGAGATAGCCGCGCCCCACCTGAACTCCGCCGATCAGCAGTTCACCGGCGACACCCAGCGGCGTCGGCTCAAGACGATCGTCGACCACATAGATCTGCGTGTTGGCGACCGGCGAGCCTATCGAAGCAACCGGGCCGTCATGATCGGCACCGTTTGTGCAGTCATGCCAGGTCGCGTTGATCGTCGCTTCGGTGGGTCCGTAATGGTTGATCAGCCGAATCCGGTCGATCTGTTCCAGCAGGTTTTGCTTCAGGCGATTGTCGAGCGCTTCGCCGCCGCACAGGATCTGTTGCAGCGCTGTGCATTGGTCGAGACCGCCATGCGAAAGCAGGACCGAAAGAACCGACGGCACCACGATCATGGTCGTCACGCCGCGCTCGGCACAGAGACGACACAGCGCCGCAGGGTTCGACGAGATTGCCTCCGGCGCCACAACCACCCGATGGCCGAACGCCAGCGGCCACCATAGTTCCTCGGCCGAATAGTCGAAGCCGATCGTCGTGCGATGCAGCACGGTCTCCCTTTCGAGGCGGCCGAAAGCGTCGTTCGAGAAGCTGGCATAGTGAGCCAGATCACTATGCTCCACCATGACCCCCTTCGGCTTTCCGGTGGAGCCCGAGGTGTAAATGGCATAGGCAAGGTTGTTGGGCGTCAGCGGCGCCATACGTTCGGCATCGACAATGGCGATCGACGGCAGTGCGGCGACGACGGCATCCGTCTCGTCGTCATCCGTCAAAACCACCTGAACCTCGCCCTCCGGCAGCACGTCCTGAAAGTCCGTCGCGGTGACCACGACATTCGCTCCCGAGTCGTCCAGCATGAAGGCAAGGCGGTCGCGCGGGTAGTCGGGGTCCAGCGGCAGATACGCGGCGCCGGCCTTCCAGATGGCCAGCAGTGCGACGATCAGGTCCTGGCCGCGCTCCAGGCAAACGCCGACGACGCATTCGGGACCGATGCCCTGGTTGATCAGATGCCGCGCCAGCCGGTTGGACATTGCATCCAGATCGCCGTAGGTCAGGTCCCGGTCCCCGTCGATGACAGCCACTGCCTCCGGCTGCGCAACCACTTGCTCTTCGAACAGGTCCACCACCGTCCCGTCCGCCGGATAGTCCACCGCCGTCTGATTGAAGCCGGTGATCAGTTCGCGCCGCTCGTCTTCGGACATGAGCGGGAGCTGGGCAAGTACCGTCCGCGGGTCGTCGGCGATCGCCGTCAACACCCGCTCATACATCGTCGCGATACGCCGTGCCGTCGCCGCGTCGAACAGCTGCCTCGCATAGCTCAGCGAACCGCCGATGCCGTCCGCCCTCTCCTCCAGGCTCAGCGACAGTTCGAACTGGCCGTCCGACCGGCCGTCGTCGCCCAGCACCTCGACCTCCAGCCCCTCGAACGCCGCATCCAGATCCCGGCCGCCCGCATCGCCGGTGTTCTGCAGCACGAACATCACCTGAACCAGCGGCTGATGGCTCAGCGAGCGCACCGGTCGCACCGCCTCCACCACCGCCTCGAACGGAACGTCCGAATGCTCGAAAGCATCGACGATCGTCTGGCGATTGCGCCCCAGGCAGTCTTCGAACGTTTCGCCGCTCTCGAATCGATGGCGCAGCGGCACCGTGTTGGCAAAGAAGCCGATCAGCCGCTCCAGCTCCAGCCGCGGCCGGCCACCGACCGCCGTGCCGATCACCAGGTCCTCGTCGCCGCCGAGCCGGTGCAGCAGCACGGCAAAGGCCGTTTCGAGCACCATGAACAGGGTTGCATCGCACGACCGGGCGACAGCGTCCAGGCGCGCCGTGACATCGCCGGGCACCTGCACTTCGACCTGCCCTCCACGGTAGTCGGCCTGCTTCGGTCGCGGCCGATCGGAGGACAGCGTGATCGCATCGGGCACCCCGGCAAGCTGCTCCCTCCAATAGGCCGTTTTTTCATCAAGGCGGTCCGGCCCCAACATGGTGCGCTGCCAGGCGGCGTAGTCGCCATACTGCACGGCAAGCGGCTCGAGCATTGTCGCACCGTCCGTCACATGGGCGCTGTAGAAGTTCGCCACCTCGACCAGCAGCAGATCCAGCGACCAGCCGTCTAGCACGGTGTGGTGGCCGCCGGCGACCAGAATGAAATCAGCGTCGCCGGCACTCAGCAACGTCGCTCGGAACAGCGGACCGGCCGAAAGATCGAACGGTCGCGAAAGCAGCGTTTCCACACGCTGCCGAAGGCTCGTTTCATCGAGTCCCGATACATCCTCCTCAACGACCGTGAAGGCATTGCTATCGACAATGATCTGGACCGGACGGCCATCGGCTTCGGCGAAATGCGTGCGCAGACTTTCATGCCGCTCGACCACCAGCGACAATGCTGTTTTCAATGCATCCGCATCGAGCGCCCCTTTCAGGCGCAACGCCCCCTCGATGTGATAGGCGGCACCCGCCTGTGTATCCAGCCGGTCGAGAAACCACAACCGTTCCTGTTGCCACGACAGAGGCAATGGTGCGGAACGGTCGGCCATCGGAATAGCATCCACGCCGCCGGCCCCAAGTTCCGCAAGCACCGCGGCCAGCCCTTGGACAGTCGGCTGCTCGAACACGGCCCGCAGCGGCAGGTCTCTACCCGTCACCTTGGCCAGCCGGGTCACCAGTCGAACCGCCAGCAGCGAATGGCCTCCGAGATCGAAAAAACCGTCATGCAGGCCGACGGTTTCGGCATCGAGAAGATCGGCCATGGCTTCGGCAACGGCCCGCTCTTCTTCGCTGCGCGGTGCCGCATAGGCGGCCCGTTGCCCCGACACGTCTGCATCGGGCAGCACCTTGCGGTCGACCTTGCCCGAGGAGGTAAGCGGCACCCGGGCAATGCCGACGAAACCAGTCGGTACCATGTGCTCCGGGAGGCTGCGCCGCAGCGCACCGCGCAACGCCTCCAGATTGACCACACCTTCCAGCTCGAAGGATCCTTCTTTATCCTCCACGCCGTCCGGCACCACATAGGCCACCAACCTGGTGTCGCCGTCCGCATCCCTGCGAGCGACGACTACGGCTTGTGCGATGCCATCGCAGGCCGCCAGCCCCGCCTCGATCTCACCGAGCTCCACACGCATGCCGCGGATCTTGACCTGGAAGTCGCCGCGACCGAGGAACTCGAGTGTGCCGTCCGACCGCCAGCGCGCAAGGTCACCGGTACGGTAGAGGCGCGCGCCGGGCGCAGACCCGAACGGATCGGCGATGAACCTGTCCGCCGTCAGGCCGGAGCGGCCGAGATAGCCGCGCCCCACCTGAACCCCGCCGATCATGAGTTCACCGGCGACACCCATCGGCGTCGGCTCAAGACGATCGTCGACCACATAGATCTGCGTGTTGGCGACCGGCGAGCCTATCGAAGCAACCGGGCCATTATCATCGGCACCGTTTGCGCAGTCATGCCAGGTCGCGTTGATCGTCGCTTCGGTGGGTCCGTAATGGTTGATCAGCCGAATCCGGTCGGTCTGTTCCAGCAGCTTTTGCTCCAGGCGATTGTCGAGCGCTTCGCCGCCGCACAGGATCTGTTGCAGCGCTGTGCATTGGTCGAGACCGCCATGCGAAAGCAGGACCGAAAGAACCGACGGCACCACGATCATGGTCGTCACGCCGCGCTCGGCACAGAGACGACACAGCGCCGCAGGGTTCGACGAGATTGCCTCCGGCGCCACAACCACCCGATGGCCGAACGCCAGCGGCCACCATAGTTCCTCGGCCGAATAGTCGAAGCCGATCGTCGTGCGATGCAGCACGGTCTCCCTTTCGAGGCGGCCGAAAGCGTCGTTCGAGAAGCTGGCATAGTGAGCCAGATCACCATGCTCCACCATGACCCCCTTCGGCTTTCCGGTGGAGCCTGAGGTGTAAATAGCATAGGCAAGGTTGTTGGGCGTCAGCGGCGCCATACGTTCGGCATCGACAATGGCGATCGACGGCAGTGCGGCGACGACGGCGACCGTCTCGTCATCATCCGTCAAAACCAACTGAACCCCGCACTCGGGTAGCATTTTTTGGAAGTCCGTCGCGGTGACCACGACATTCGCTCCCGAGTCGTCCAGCATGAAGGCAAGGCGGTCGCGCGGGTAGTCGGGGTCCAGCGGCAGATACGCGGCGCCGGCCTTCCAGATGGCCAGCAGTGCGACGATCAGGTCCTGGCCGCGCTCCAGGCAAACGCCGACGACGCATTCGGGACCGATGCCCTGGTTGATCAGATGCCGCGCCAGCCGGTTGGACATTGCATCCAGATCGCCGTAGGTCAGGTCCCGGTCCCCGTCGATGACAGCCACTGCCTCCGGCTGCGCAACCACTTGCTCTTCGAACAGGTCCACCACCGTCCCGTCCGCCGGATAGTCCACCGCCGTCTGATTGAAGCCGGTGATCAGTTCGCGCCGCTCGTCTTCGGACATGAGCGGGAGCTGGGCAAGTACCGTCCGCGGGTCGTCGGCGATCGCCGTCAACACCCGCTCATACATCGTCGCGACACGCCGTGCCGTCGCCGCGTCGAACAGCTGCGTCGCATAGCTCAGCGAACCGCCGATGCCGTCCGCCCTCTCCTCCAGGCTCAGCGACAGTTCGAACTGGCCGTCCGACCGGCCGTCGTCGCCCAGCACCTCGACCTCCAGCCCCTCGAACGCCGCATCCAGATCCCGGCCGCCCGCATCGCCGGTGTTCTGCAGCACGAACATCACCTGAACCAGCGGCTGATGGCTCAGCGAACGCGTCGGTTGCACTGCCTCCACCACAGCCTCGAACGGAACCTCCGAATGTTCGAAAGCATCGAGGATCATCGAGCGGTGGCGCCCGAGGCAGTCTTCGTACGTTTCGCCGCTCTCGAATCGATGGCGCAGCGGCACTGTGTTGACGAAGAAGCCGATCAGTCGCTCCAGCTCCAGCCGCGGCCGGCCGCCGACTGCCGTGCCGATCATCAGGTCCTCGTCACCGCCGAGCCGGTACAGCAGCACCGCAAAGGCCGTCTCCAGCACCATGAACAGGGTTGCATCGCACGACCGGGCGACAGCGTTCAGGCGTGCTGCGACATCGCTGGGCACCTGCATTTCGACCTGCCCTCCACGGTAGTCGGCCTGCTTCGGCCGCGGCCGGTCGAAGGGCAGCGCGATCGCATCGGGTACCCCGGCAAGCTGTTGCTTCCAATGGGCCGCCTTCTCTTCCAGATGGTGCACGTCCAAAACCGTGCGCTGCCAGGAAGCATAATCGCCGTATTGCACCGCCAGCGGTTCGGGTATGACCGCATCGCCCGCCACATGGGCGCTGTAGAAGGCCGCCACCTCGCCCAGAAGCAGATCCAGCGACCAGCCGTCCAGCACCGCGTGGTGACCTCCGACAACCAGGATGTACTCCACCTCGCCGACCCGCAGCAGCGTCGCCCTGAACAGCGGCCCGGCGGAAAGATCGAAGCGACGCGAAAGCAGCGTGTCGACTCGTCGTCCGATGGCCGGCTCATCGAGCCCGGTCAGGTCTTCCTCGCCGACGGTGAACCCTTTGCACGGGGCAATGACCTGAACCGGGTGGCCCTCGGCGTCGGCAAAATGCGTGCGCAGGCTTTCATGCCGCTCGACCACGGACGACAGCGCCGCCTTGAGGGCATCCGCATCCAACGCACCTTTCAGGCGCACCGCCCCCTCGATGTGATAGGCCGCTCCTGCCCGCGCATCCAGCCGGTCGAGGAACCAAAGCCGCTCCTGCTGCCACGACAGGGGCAGCGGCAATGACCGGTCGGCTACCGGGATCCTGTCCGCGCTTCCGACCTCGAGTTCGCCAAGCGCCGCGGCCAGCCCCTTGACGGTCGGCTGCTCGAACACGACCCGCAGCGGTAGGTCCCTGCCGGTCGCCTCGGCCAGCCGGGCCACCAACCGCACCGCTAGCAGCGAATGGCCGCCAAGATCGAAGAAGCTGTCATGCAGACCGACGCCTTTGGCATCGAGAAGATCGGCCATGACGTCGGCAACAGCCCTCTCCTCGTCGGTGCGGGGAGCTGCGTAAACGGTGCGCGGAACGGACACGTCTGTATCAGGCAACGCATTGTGGTCGACCTTGCCCGACGACGTCAGCGGCACCCGGGCAATGCCGACGAAACCGGACGGCACCATGTGTTCGGGCAGCCTGCGCCGCAGCGTACTCCGCACGGTTTCAAGATCGACCAAACCCTCAAGCTCGACGGGGCCTTCCTTGTCCTCGACGCTTTCCGGCACCAGATGGGCGACCAGCCTGGTATCGCCGTCAGCGTGCGCGTTTCGCAAAAACGGGACAGCGATTCCGGTAATTGCCGGACAGCAGTTTCACTAATTCCCGGACAGCGATTCCGCAAAAGTGCGGACAGTTGGAGCGGTGTCGATCCTCGGTTGTCTGGTTGACGTCATTGGTGATTGTTTTCGGGGTTTTCGGTGTCGGTCAAGAGTGATGGGCTTTTTTTCTTCCGCATGCTTTCGCCTTCGAGACTGATGCGGTGTGCGTTGTGGATGATCCTGTCGAGAATAGCGTCGGCGACGGTGGGATCTGCGATCAACTCATGCCATTTTGCCACGGGGACCTGAGCGGTGATGAGGGTGGATTTTCGCCGATAGCGCTCCTCGATGATTTCGAACAGCTGGAGGCGCTGCTGATCGGCGAGGCTGTGTGTTCCCCAATCATCGAGGATGAGGAGTTGGACCCGGACCAGTTTGTCCATGAGGCGCGGAAAGCGGCCGTCGAGCCGGGCGAGTGCGAGATCCTCGAACAGGCGTGGCATGCGCACATAGAGTACGGAATGGTCGAGCCTTGCCGCCTGGCGTCCGAAAGCGCAGGCCAACCATGACTTTCCGGTGCCGGTCTGGCCTGTGAGGATCAAGTTCTCGTGGGCTTTGAGCCATTGGCCCTGGGCGAGCGCCATGGTGCTGCGCCGATCGAGACCGCGTGGTGCGGCAAAATCGATGTCTTCGATGCAGGCTTCGGGAAAGCGCAGCCTGGCGGCGGCGATCCGGTTCTTCAGGCGCTTGTCGGCGCGCGTCGCGGCCTCGCGGTCGAGCATCAGGCCGAGCCACTCATCGCGGCTGAGTTGGCCGTTATTGCCCTGTTCGGCCAGCTCCCGATAGGCGCTTGCCATGCCGGCAAGCCCGAGGCTTTGCATTTGATCGAGGGTTGGATTGGTCAGCATTCTTGTTCCTTTCGTTACTGGTAATAGGCGCTGCCGCGGATGTTGATGTGCGATGGCGCCGGCTTTGCCGGCTCGTCCGCCTGGCTGGAGCGGTCGAGGCCGGATTTGAGGATGGCGTTGACGGAGGAATAGGAGATCGCATTGATGGTGAGCGCCCGTTCGCAGGCTGCCTCCAGACGCTCGCGCCCATAGCGTGGCGACAGCGACAGGATGCCCATGGCGGCACGATAACCCTGCTCGGGATGAGGTTTGTCGCGCATCAGGCGCTCGACCAGGATGGCCGTGCTGACGCCGACCTTTCGCGCCCGCCCGATCAGCTTTGCCGGCGTCGTGTTGGCGTAACGCTGATGCGCCTTGGGCATGTGAGCGTTGACCGTGACGTGACCGGACCGCTGTGAGCGGCGCACATGGCTGGCGACGCGCTGGTGATCGTGGAAGATCTCGACGACGCGGTGCGTGAGCCTTACCTCGACGCGTCTGCCGATCAGCCGGTGCGGCACGGAATAGAAGGTCTTGTCGACCTCGACATGGTAGTCGGGATGGACCTTGGCCGTTTTCCATTCGGCATATTCGAAGGGCACATCCGGCAGAGGTTTGAGGGCCGTCTTCTCGATCTCCTCAAACAGTTCGCGGCGGCTTTTGCCGATATGGCGCATGGGCCGGTTGTTCAGTTCCTCCAGCAGTTCGGCGATCGCGGCGTTGAGCTGGGCCAGTGAGAAGAAGGTTTGGTTCCTGAGCCGGGCGAGGATCCAGCGCTCCACGATCAGCACCGCACCCTCGACCTTGGCCTTGTCGCGCGGCTTGCGGCTGCGGGTTGGCAGGATGGTGGTATCGTAATGCTCGGCCATGGCGGCGAAGGTCGCGTTCAGCGTCGGCTCGAACCACAGCGCCTTGACAACGGCCGCCTTCAGATTGTCGCAGACGATTGTCCTGGTGACGCCGTCAAAAAAGGTCAGCGCCCGCGTCTGGCCGTCGATCCAGTCCGGCAGCTTCTGGCTGAAACTGGCAAAGGCGAAGGTGTAGGAGGACGCCCCCAGCACGGCGACGAAGATCTGCGCCAGATGGATGACGCCCGTCTCGGGATCGATCACCGGCACCGTCTGTCCGGCGTAGTCAGTCTGCATCGCCGCGCCGGCCTCGTGACGGTTGCGGAACGTCGCGCTTGTCTTGTTCCGGAAGGCGGCGAAGCGATCGCAGAACCAGGTGTATCCGTAGCCATCCGGGTGAGCCGCGCGATATTCCTGCCACAGAAGCGTCAGCGTCACTCCCTTGCGCTTCAGCTCCCGCGCAATCATCGGCCAGTCCGGCTCGCTCGCGTCGCGTGGGGGGCGGCCGGCGCGCCGGAACACGAGCCGTTCCAGTGTCGCATCGTCATGGTCCGGCGGAAGAGGCCAGCGGGAAAGACCCGCCTCGCGCGCACGATACAGATAGGTGGAAATCGTCGTCTTGCTGATCTTCAGCCGCTCGGCCACCTCGCGCACCGACAGACCCTGTTCATGGGTCAGGCGCAGGATCGATCGGATATCCTTCAATGTTGTTCTTCTCGCTTGCTTCCGTCTTGGCATGGGCTCTCTCAAATCGATGAAAAGAGCCCAACTCTGCCAAACGGCGCAGCCGAGAACCGACCTGTAACATCCGCTCTGTCGGGTGTCCGGGAATTACAGGAATCAGTGTCCCGTAATTACTGAAATCACTGTCCGGCAATTACCGGAAATGGTGTCCCGTAATTACCGAAACGCGCACGTCAGCGTCCTTGCGCGCCGCCACCACCGCCTGGGCAATGCCACTGCAAGCCGTCAGCTCAGCCTCGATCTCGCCGAGCTCAACCCGCATGCCGCGGATCTTGACCTGGAAATCGGTACGGCCGAGGAATTCGAGCGTACCGTCGGCGCGCCAGCGCGCCAGGTCGCCGGTGCGGTAGAGGCGTGCCCCTGGGTTCACCCCGAACGGATCGGCAATGAATTTTTCGGCCGTCAGGCCCGGCCGGCCGAGATAGCCGCGCCCGACCTGCGCGCCGCCGATAAGCAGCTCCCCTGCCACCCCGATGGGCTGGGGCTCCAGGCGATCGTCGACCACGAAGGCCCGGACATTGCCGAGCGGTGTGCCGATCGGGATGATGTCCGATGCAGGGTCCGCCGCCCACGAAACGGACGTGACCGTGCATTCCGTCGGGCCATAACTGTTCCATGTCTGCGCGCCGGCCGACATCAATTCGACAACCACGTCGCGAGCCAGAACTTCCGAACCGCAAATGACTTTCATGCCGGCTGACGGCCGCCACCCGTCATTGAAGAGGAGGGCCAGGACGGACGGTGTCGTTTCGAAGAAAGTGATCCCATGAGCGTCGACCAGCTCATTCATGTAACCGGGCTCGCCCAAACGGTGGCGATCCGCCAGCACAAGCCGCGCGCCCGATGTCAGCGGCAGGCAGAAATCCTGCATCGACACATCGAACCCGATAGCCGTCAGCGAAAGGCAAACGGCATCGCTGTCCAGAGCAACATCGTCGCGAACCGCATGCAGGAAGCTAGCAAAGCCCGAATGCGAAATCATCACGCCCTTCGGCGTTCCGGTGGAACCCGAGGTGTAGAGAACATAGGCGAGGTTGTTGGGTGCTGGCTGATCCGGGCGCCCGGCACTGGTTGCAGCTATCTGGAGATCGTCCACTGCTACCGCCTGCGCTAGACCTTCAGGCAGAGCGTCCAGGAGCTTTCGCGCAGTCATGACCAGTTCCGCACCGGCATCGTCCAACATGAAGGCAAGGCGATCGCGCGGATAGTCCGGATCGAGCGGCAGATAGGCTGCGCCCGCCTTCCAGACGGCAAGCAAGCTCACGATCAGCTCCTGGCTGCGCTCCATGTAAACGCCGACCACGCTTTCCGGGCCGATGCCCAGAGTGATCAGATGCCGGGCCAGCCGGTTCGAGGCAGCATCCAGATCGCCATAGGTGAGTTCCCGGTCTCCGTCGATGACGGCCACTGCCCCGGGACGCTCCGCAACCTGAGCCTCGAACAACTCTACCACGGTCCTGTCCAGCGGATGGTCCGCCATCGTCTGATTGAAGCCGGTGATCAGTTCGAGACGCTCCTCCTCGGACAGGAGCTGAAGCTGGCCAAGTGCCGTCTGCGGCTCGTCGGCGATCGCCGCCAGCAGCCGCTCATACATTGCAGCGATGCGCCGCGCCGTCCCCGCGTCGAACAGTTGCGTGGCGTAGCTCAGCGTCCCGCCAATACCGTCCGCGCCCTCCTCCAGGCTCAGCGACAGTTCGAACTGACCGTCCGACCGGCCGTCGTCGCCCAGAACCTCGACTTCCAGCCCCTCGAACGCCGCATCCAGACCCCGGCCGCCAGCATCGCCGGTGTTCTGCAGCACGAACATCACCTGGACCAGCGGCTGATGGCTCAGCGAGCGCACCGGTCGCACCGCCTCCACTACCGCTTCTAATGGAACGTCCGAATGCTCGAAAGCATCGAGAATCGTCTGACGATTGCGCCCCAGACAGTCTTCGAACGTTTCGCCGCTCCCGAACCGATGGCGCAGCGGCACCGTGTTGACGAAGAAGCCGATCAGCCGCTCCAGCTCCAGCCGCGGCCGGCCGCCGACTGCCGTGCCGATCACCACGTCCTCGTCGCCGCCGAGCCGGTGCAGCAGCACCGCAAAGGTCGTTTCCAGCACCATGAACAGCGTCGCATCGCACGACCGGGCAAGAGCGCTCAGGCGCGCCGCGACATCGCCGGGCACCTGCACCTCAACCCGCCCTCCAAGATAGTCCGCCTGCTTTGGACGCGGCCGGTCGAAGGGCAGCGTGATCGCATCGGGCACACCGGAAAGATGCTGCTTCCAGTAAGCCGCCTTCTCTTCCAGCTGATCAGCGTCCAGCACCGTGCGCTGCCAGGCGGCATAGTCGCCATATTGCACGGCAATCGGCTCGTGCATGGCCGTCCCGCCGGTCACACGGGCGCTGTAGAAAGCCGCCACCTCGCCTAGCAGCAGGTCCAGCGACCAGCCATCCAGAACCGTATGGTGACCGCCGGCGACGAGAACGTGGTCAGACTCGCCCGCCCGCAGCAGCGTCGACCGAAACAGCGGTCCCGAGGAGAGGTCGAATGGCCTCGCAAGCAGTTCGCCGATCCGTCGCCCTATCGCCGTTTCATCGAGCCCCGAGAGGTCCTCCTCGTCGACCGCAAATACCCTGCAAGGCATGATGACCTGAACCGGGCGGTCATCGGCGTCGGCAAAATACGTGCGCAGGCTCTCGTGCCGGTCGACAACCATCGCAAGCGCAGCCTTGAGCGCCTCCGCATCGAGCGCCCCTTTCAGGCGCACCGCACCCTCGATGTGGTAGGCAGCGCCGGCTTGATCATCCAGCCGGTCGAGAAACCACAACCGCTCCTGCTGCCATGACAGCGGCAATGGCGCGGAGCGATCAACCAACGGGATCGATTCCACATCACCGGCCTGTTGTTCAGCAAGCGCCGCGGCCAGGCCTTCAACGGTTGGCCGTTCGAACACGGCGCGTACCGGCAGGTCCCGGCCGGTCGTCTCGGCCAGTCGTGCCACTAACCGCACCGCCAGCAGGGAATGGCCGCCGAGGTCGAAGAAGCTGTCGTGCAGACCCACCGCATCGACCCCCAGAAGATCTGCGATGGCTTCGGCAACGACGCGCTCTTCGCCGCTGCGCGGCGCAACGAAGGCAGCTTTCGCAACAGCGAGTTCGGCATCGGGTAAAGCCCTGTGGTCGACTTTGCCCGATGCGGTCAGCGGCACCCGCGCGATGCCGACGAAGCCGGCGGGCACCATGTGCTCGGGCAGGCTACGTCGGAGCCTGCCGTACACAGCCTCCAGATCGATCAGATCCTCCAGTTCGACCGTCTCGTCGGCTACCCCGTCCGAAAAACGCTCCGGCACCACATAGGCGACGAGCCTGGTATCGCCGTCCTCGTCGCTGCGGGCTACGACAACGGCCCTGTCGACGCCGTCGCAGGCCACCAGACACGCCTCGATCTCACCGAGCTCAACCCGCATACCGCGGATCTTGACCTGGAAGTCGGCACGGCCGAGAAACTCCAGCGTGCCGTCTGCACGCCAGCGCGCCAGGTCGCCGGTGCGGTAGAGACGCGCGCCCGGTTCAGCACCGAGAGGATCGGCAATGAACGTCTCCGCTGTCAGCCCGGCTCGGCCAAGATAGCCGCGTCCCACCTGCACACCGCCGATCAGCAGCTCGCCCGCAATGCCCACCGGCCGGGGCTCGAGATGGTCGTCGACGACGTAGACGCGGACATTGCCGAGAGGGGTGCCGATCGGAATGACTTCCGCTTCGGGATCGGCCGGCCACGACACCGCCGTGACCGTGCATTCCGTCGGTCCGTAGCTGTTCCATGTCCTTGCACCTGTCGACGACAATTCAGCGACAAGATCCTTGGCGAGAATCTCCGAACCGCAGATGACTTTCATCCCCGCAGAAGGGCGCCAGCCGTCGTTGAACAGCAACGTCAGCACGGCCGGAGTCGTTTCGAAGAACGTGACGCCGTGGGCGGCAACGAGGCCGTCCATATAGCCGGGCTCGCCAAGACGCCGGCGATCCGCCAGCACCAGCCGGGCGCCTGAAATCAGCGACAGGCAGAAATCCTGCATCGACACATCGAATCCGATGGCGGTCAGGGAAAGAGACACGTCGTCCCCGCCCAGGGCCACGTCGTCGCGCACTGCGCGCAGAAAGTTGGCAAGGCTTCGATGCGCAACCATCACGCCTTTCGGCGTTCCGGTCGATCCTGAGGTGTAGATGATATAGGCGAGGTTGTCCGGCATCAGGGGCGCCAGGCGCTCGGCGTCCGTGACGGGACCGCAGGGCTGCGCAGCCAGGGTGGCGGCCGCTTCATCGTCGTCCAGCAGGACTGCCGGCACCGCGCCCACTGGCAGTGCATCCCTGAGATCCCGCGTCGTGACAACCGCATTCGCCTTGGCATCATCCAGCATGAACGCCAGGCGGTCGCTCGGATAGTCCGGATCGAGCGGCAGATAGGCCGCACCGGCTTTCCAGATGGCCAGCAGCGCCACAATCAGGTCCTGGCTGCGCTCCATGCACACACCGACAACGCGTTCGGGGCCGATACCCAGGTCGATCAGACTCCGTGCCAACCGGTTCGAAACCGCATCCAGTCCGCCAAAGGTGAGTTCCCGGTCACCGTCGACCAGCGCCACCGCCTCCGGCCTTGCCGCGGCCCGCTCTTCGAACAGGTCGACCACCGTTCTGTCGCGGGGGTAGTCCGCATCGGTATCGTTGAATGCGCCGACCAGTTTGCACCGCTCGTCGCTGGACACGAGAGGCACGGCCGAGAGCGGTTGATCCGGTACCGTTGCCAGCAGGTGAACCACTGCCTCGGCAAAGGCAATCAACCGGTCAGAATGCGCAGCAACCGTGTCCGGATCGAAAACCGCAGCGTTATAGCGGGCCTCGAGTTCGATCGGCGCCGACCGGCCGAACTGGGTGAAAAGAAAGGAAAGACCGGATTCCGGGGCTGCCAGCCACCGCATCTCGGCCGCTTGCCCTTCGAGCGTCAGCCCTCGCCTCAGAAACAGCACGTTGACGCTGACATCGCCATGGCGCTGGTCGAGCGCGGTTGTTCTGATGATGTCGCCGAACGGTATCCGGCCGTGTTTCAGCGCCGTTCGAAACGCCTGCGCCGCAGCGTCGAGCAAACCTCCGACCGACCGATCGCTCTGCATCTCCATCCGCACCGGCAATGCGTTGGCGTACTGGCCGGGGATCTTGAGGGTCTCCCTCGTACGGTTCAGAAACGGGATCGATATGATGACCTCTTCCTCACCGGCGATTCTGGCCAGATACATCGCGGTCAGACCGGTAATCAGCTCGGCCTGCGAAATCGACAGCGCCTTCGCAAGCGGCGCAATCGCCTCGGCCAATGCGGCCGGCAGCGGTCGCCTGTGCGACTGAACCTCTTGGGTCGTCCCGGCTCGATGTGTTCTGCCGGCTAGGTTTACCGACAGCGGGGCACCGGCCTCTTTCTCGAACGCCTGCCGCCAAAACGCGATGTCCTCGGCATACTCTGCCGACCATCGGTAAAGCTGCTCATCGCGCAGCGTGGGCAGGAACATCCGGTCCATTGCGAAGCGAGGCCGGGCATCCTCGCCCAGAGTCGCATAGTTCCGGCAGATCAGTTCAAAGCCCTGCAGGATGGACCAACCATCGTGCCACAAATGCGCCGAACTGCCGGCGACGACCACGGAACCTGGAGCGGCAAACAATGCGAGTTCGCTGCGAACGGCGCCGGCGTCGCATCGCTGCCTGTGCCAGTCGAGTATCGTGTCGATAAGCGACGACGACTCCGGAACAAAAGGCACGTCGATCCGGGTGACGTCGGTGGTGGGATCGCGGCCGGTTCCCTGAAACCCGCTGTCGGATAGTCTGAGCCAGGCCGCCTCGGTTTGGGCCACCTCCTCTTTCATGGCCGTCTCAAGCCGATCGAGGTCCACGCCAACGGGGCAGTTCAGGACGGCAAGGGATGCCTGCATCGGGTCCGCAGACCCCGCCTGCGTAGCAAACCACAAATCGTTCTGGACGGACGACATCGGATACCAGGAACCGGTCTCCGGCCGCGGAGCGTCGACCAGGCAGGTCATCGCGTCCGTTCCGACGCTGGATCGGGATTCAGAGAGCGCCTGTTCCCACAGTCGGCCGATCTGCTCCTGCGGTGCCTTCGCCATTATTGGCAGGAGCGCGTGATGAAGCTCGATCAGCCCTTCCACGGTGCCCGCATCGAACACGTCCGAGCCGTATTGGACGGTAACCTCGAACTCGTCGCCTGCCTGATGATAGACAACCACCAAATCCGACCGCTCAGCATCGAGGGGAACAGTTCCGTCGGAAAGAGCAGCACGACTATTCGGTGACACGGGCTGCTTCGGCTCAAATTGGCAGAAAACCTGGAACAGCGGAGCAAACGACGTTCGCCGCGGCGGGTCCAGTATTGCAAGGATCTCATCGACATCAGGCGTACCGAGTCGCGGCGCCGCTTCGAATTGACTCTGTCCGGCGAGGAGAAGTTCGGCCGGCGTGCTGGAGTCCTGGATCGCATGGCGAAGCGGAAACGCAGCGAACTCTCCGGATCGGGAGCGCTCCTGCCCCGTCGTTCCGATCACGACGTCGCGGCTGGCCGTCAGCATGCAGCAGGTAATCGCCAACCCGGTCTCGAGAACGACAAAGGGCGTCACGCCACACCGATCCGCCAGACCGAGGACCGCATCGGCAACGGAGCTGTGCATGGGTCGGCCGAACCGGCCGGTGCGCCCTGACTGGACGGGGCGCCGTGGCCGGTCGAACGGAAGATTGAGGCAAACGGGCGCGCCAGCCATGACGTCGCGCCAATAAGCAGCTTGCGACAACCCGTCGGACGATAGCACGCCAATCCCCTGCCGTGGGCTACCTTCACATCGAACGCGCTCACCGAACGGCGCCGTTGACATGCCTGCCCAAATATTATTGTGTCCCTAATAGGATTATTAAAGAGAAAATCCGGAAAAATGCATCTATATAGACATGTAGTTTATTGCATAAATACGTATTGGAGACTGACTGTAAGAATTTACAGTTTTTATACTGAAAAAAAGCTTGAAAAATCGACATGAATGCGCCAGCCAACCGCCGAATTGGGTTGTTCCGGTGGCGGCTGTTCGCGACCTTTATCGTCGGCGATTCATTAGTCGGCGTCTTTGCCAACACCAGCGCCAATATCGCGATCCTCTGGTATGTCGTTCAGAACACCGACAGCGGTGCCTGGCTCGGCATCATCGCGGCCGCAAAAATCCTGCCGGCCGTGCTCGGTGCCTTCATTTCCGGTCCTGCGGTCAACCGCATCGGATCGCGCCGTCTCGTGCTGCTGTCACGCGGCGCCGCCACCTTTGCCATCGTCGGCGACGCCGTGCTGCTGGCGCTGGATGCTTTGACCATGCCCGTGTTGGCTCTGTTGAGTTTCTGTTCTGCGGTGGCCGTCGGCCCATCGATGGTAGCGGACACCACCCGCTTTCCTGAATTCACCCGCCTCGCGCGCATCAGGCTCGCCCGGTTCAACGCGCTCGACAGCACGTCCGCCGCGGCCGCTGGCATCGGCGGCATGCTGGTAACCGCCTGGGTTATCGACGAGTTCGGTTTGCTTGCCGCCATCAGCATCGCGGCTTGTGCAAGTGTGGTCGCCACCGTCACCGTCGGACTTGGATTTCCCGCCGACAACACGGCCTATCGGCAAAGGCTGCTGCGCGCCGCCGGTTTGACGCTTGTCGGCAACGCAAGTCGGTTCCTGCTGACGTCCACCGTACTGGCACCCGTGCTTCTGGCCGCCGTTACCGCCACGGCGCTGGTCAGCGTGATGACAGAGGTCGTCGCACCACTGGTGGTCGAGCGATCCGGGGCCGGACCCGATGGCTTGGCCGCTATCTTCATCGTTGCAGGGCTGGCCGCCATGCTCGGCTCCGCGGCGTATGGTTGGCTGGAACATCGCCTGGCGGCAAAACCCTTGCTTTGCCTCTGCCTTGCGCTTTTCGCCCTGTCGACCCTGGTTCTGGCGCTATCGCCGACGCTTTCAGTCGGCATCATGGTCGGCTTTTTCGTCGGCCTGGCCGCCGGCATCCTGGAGCCGATCTGTCAAACGAAGTTTCAACGAAAGTCGCCGAAGGCTCTGCGCAGTGGCATTCTCGGAGTTGCCACCGGCCTGCAACTCGCCCTGACGCTGCCGGTGGTCCTGGCGATCGGATTGGGCGAGGCCATGGTCGGTTTGCCCGCCATCCTGTTCCTCATGGCGTTCGCACTCGCCCTCGCATTGCTCAGCGTGGTGCGGGCCGATCATCGAAGTGGGGACGCTGACAGGCAGGTCTATCAGCTGAAATAGCCGGCACTTAGAAATCCTACGACGCAAAAAGGAGCACAGAAATGGATGACGACAAGCAGCAGTATCAGGTCCTGGTCAATCACGAAGAACAATACTCGCTCTGGCCGACCTTCAAGGAGATTCCGACCGGTTGGAAGCAGGTTGGGCCGATCGGCAAGAAACAGGACTGCATCGACTATGTGGAAGAGGTCTGGACCGATATGCGCCCATTGAGCGTGCGCTGGCAACTAGAGAAGGCTGCAGCCGAACGCCAGGCCGGGACGCGCTGACGGGCCACCCGGCACCAAAGACACAACGCGCCCGCAAAAGCCTTGCCCTGCCCGGCTGAAATTGCGAGGGATGGGAAATGAATTGAACGGGGCTCAGGCGGTCATGACCAGTTTTCTCGTCCTTGGCGGCGCCCATCTCGACAGGCGCGTTGCGCTGCAAGACCAGGCGCGGCTAGGCGCCAGCAACCCCGGCCGCTGGCAGGCCGAACCGGGAGGCGCAAGCCTTAACGCGGCGCGCACGCTGGCGCGGCTCGGCAACACTGTGCGCATGGTCTCTGTGCGCGGCGGCGATCGGGCTGGAGAAGCCGTGGCGGAGGCTGCCGAAGAAGCCGGCATCATCGACATGGCCCAGGTCTTTCTCGACCGGGCGACGCCCACATACTCAGCCGTTCTCGACGACAAGGGAGACCTGGTGATCGGCGTCGCCGATATGGACCTCTACGACCACTTCACGCTGCGCCAATTGTCCCGCAAGTCGATCCGCGAGGCCCTTGCCGCGTCGGACCATATATTGTGCGACGCCAACCTGCCGGAGGCGACTCTGACCGCGCTGGCGGCGAGAGCCTCCGAGGCCGCAAAGCCGCTTTCGGCCATCGCCATTTCGCCGGCCAAGATCGGTCGGCTGTCCGGCGCGCTGCCCGCTCTCTCGGTGCTGTTCCTCAACGAGGCCGAGGCAAACACGCTGATCGGCGGAAAGGACCCGCGCGCGTGGCCCGACGAGATTCGTGCTTTGGGTTTGAAGGGCGCGGTGATCACCCGCGGCGCCCGCCCGCTCCTGGCCGTCGGCGGCGCCGAGGTGTTCGAAATCAGCCCGCCGCGAACCGACGATGTCAGCGATGTGACCGGCGCCGGCGACGCGCTCTGCGCCGCGACGCTCGATGCGCTGGGTCGCGGCCAGAGCTTCGCCGACGCGGTTCGTGCGGGGATCGCCGCAGCATTGATTACCGTGCGCAGCAGGGCGGCGGCACCGTCGGATATGACGTCGGATGTGGTTGCGACAACGGTGGCTCTTGTGCCCCAGCCGGTTTTTCTGACATGAGACGCCTATCGGACTCCCACAGGACTGTTTCATGACCCGATCTTTCCCGCCTCCGGCCTATTCTGAAGAGGTGCGCCAGGCACTCGACGCCGGCAAACCGGTCGTCGCACTGGAATCGACCATCATCACCCACGGCATGCCATGGCCCGGCAATCTGGAAATGGCCGAGTCGGTCGAGGCGATCATTCGCGACGTCGGCGCCGTGCCGGCCACCATCGCGGTGCTCGAGGGGCGCCTTCATATCGGTCTGGAACCGGAAGCGCTCGCAGAGCTGGCGCAGACCACGGAGGCCATGAAGGTGTCGCGCGCCGACCTGGCTTTCGCCATCGCCACCGGACGCACCGGCGCAACCACGGTTGCGGCGACCATGATCGCCGCCGAACTGGCCGGCATCACCGTCTTCGCCACGGGCGGGATCGGCGGTGTCCATCGCGGCGCCGAGGGCAGTTTCGACATTTCCGCCGACCTCGACGAACTGGCGCGCACGCCGGTCATTGTCGTCTGCGCCGGCGCCAAGGCAATTCTCGACATTCCCAAAACACTGGAGGTGCTGGAGACCAAGGGCGTGCCCGTCGTCACCGTCGGCAGCGACACCCTGCCGGCCTTCTGGTCGCGCGACTCCGGCCTGGCCTCTCCGCTGCGGCTGGACGACCCGCATGGCATCGTGCATTTCCACCGGGCTCGCGATCACCTTGGCACGACAGGCGGCATGCTGGTGGCTAACCCGGTACCGGAAGCTCACGAAATCCCCCGCGAGGAAATGGAAATCCATATCGCGGCGGCGCTCGCCGAGGCCGACGCCCGCGGTGTCGGCGGCAAGGAAGTGACGCCGTTTCTGCTCGGCCACATATTCGACATTACCGAGGGTCGGAGCCTCTCGACCAATATCGCGCTGGTCAAGCACAACGCCCGTCTGGCGGCCGAAATCGCCTGTGCCTTCCACCGGCCGGAGGACCGCTAACGTGGCCGGCTACTCCGGTACGCCGCTGGCCCGCAAGCTATCCCTGAAGAACGGCCAGCGGGTGTTCTGGCTCGACATGCCGGAGACCGTACGGGCAACCATCGCCGAAGCCGGCCTGAGTCTGACCTCTGTTCGGGGCGACACGGAGATGGATGCGGCCCACATCTTCGTCACCGAAAAAACCGTTCTTGAAAACCGGCTGCAAGACCTTCGTCAGGTCATGGCCCGGGACGGCATGGTCTGGGTGTCCTGGCCGAAGAAGGCCTCGAAACGGCCGACCGACATTACCGAAGACGTCATCCGAGCCGTCGCCCTTCCGATGGGCTTCGTCGACATCAAGGTTTGTGCGGTGGACGAGGTCTGGTCGGGCCTCAAGCTGGTCATCCGCAAGGAACTGCGCGGCTGACAAAAAAGGCGCCGCCAATGGGGCAGCGCCTTGTGAAACCCGATGCTGCTTCCGTCAGGTCAGCGGCACGATGGTGATTTCGACGCGGCGGTTCTGCGCCCTGCCGGTTTCGGTGGCGTTGCTGGCGATCGGCCGTTCTTCGCCGAAGCCCTGGACGTACATGCGCCGGCGGTCGATGCCCTGGGCGGACAGGTAGCTGGCGACCGACTGGGCCCGCTGCTGCGACAGATTCAGGTTGTACTGTGCCGAGCCCGTCGTGTCGGTAAATCCGTAGACGTCGATCAGCGTCTGGTTGTACTTGGAAAGCACGATGGCGACCGAGTTCAGCGTTGCGAAGAAGCTTGGATCGATCTGCGCCTGGTTGAGCGCGAAGGTGACGTTCGACGGCATGTTGAGGACCAGGTTGTTGCCGACGCGGGTTACCGACACCCCGGTGCCTTGCAATTGCGCCCGAAGCTCCGCTTCCTGCCGGTCGACATAGTTGCCGATCGCACCGCCCGCCAGCGCGCCGATTCCGGCGCCGATCAGAGCGTTGCGCCGGTCGTTGCCGCCGGCGAGCAGTCCCAGCCCCGCACCCAGTCCGGCGCCGAGCGCGGCACCTCCGGCGGTTCGCGACACCCGCTGTTGACCCGTATACGGATCGGTGGTCGTGCAGGCGGCCAGAAATGCGCCCGACATCAGCGCAATAGCGATCTTCTTGTACATGCGAATAAGGTCCCTCTCTCAGGTGCGCGAAATTTAAGGCTGATTCTGCATCAATAGCAACAATGCGGCGCCAATGTGATCGGCCTGTCGGAGAGCCCGACGGGGAGTGGAAAAGTCTGAAATTACAACGAAATCCGCAGCGGCACAGCGGCTCGCGGCAACTCAGCTTTCAACAACTTCCTTCACGGCCGTTGCCAGTTGCTTGAGCGAGAACGGCTTTGGCAGGAAGCCGAATTTCGCATCTTCCGGCAGGTTCTTTGCAAAGGCGTCCTCGGCATAACCGGATACGAAGATGAATTTCATATCGGGATAGTCCTTGCGCAATTCGCGCAACAGGGTGGGCCCGTCCATCTCCGGCATCACCACATCCGACACGACGATATCGATGTCGCCCTCCAGTTCCTCGATGATATCCAGCGCCTCGACGCCGGACGCCGCCTCGTGGACCGTGTAGCCGCGGGTTTCGAGCATGCGCTTGCCGCCGCGCCGAACCGCCTCTTCGTCTTCGACGAGAAGCACCGTCGCGGACCCCGTCAGGTCCTGGCGGTCCTTGTCGCGCGCCGCTTCCTGTTTGTCTTCTGTCGCGCCGTTGCCTTCGGCGGCGGCTGGTGCATCGGCGGTCGTATCGGCTTCCTCCGCCTGTTCCATGTGGCGCGGCAGGTAGATGCGGAAGGTGGTGCCCTCGCCTACTTCCGATTCCGGATAGATGTAGCCACCGGACTGCTTGACGATGCCATAGACCATCGACAATCCGAGTCCGGTCCCCTTGCCCACATCCTTGGTGGTGAAGAACGGCTCGAAGATCTTGTCCATCAGGTCCGGTTCGATGCCGGACCCTTCGTCGGCGACCTCGATCAGCACGTAGTCACCCGACTCCATGCCACGATGGTTCAGCGTTTCGGCTTCGCTGCTCTCCACGTTCGAGGTCCTGATTGTCACCGTGCCGCCTTCGGGCATGGCGTCGCGGGCGTTGACGGCGAGATTGATGATCACCTGTTCGAACTGGCCGAGATCGGTTTTGACCGGCCACAGATCCTTTCCGAACTCGACGTCGAGCTTGACGTGGGTGCCGGTCAGCCGGTCGACCAGCATGCGCAGGTCGCCAATCACGTCGGTCATCGACAGCACCGTGGGGCGCATGGTCTGCTTGCGCGAGAAGGCCAGCAACTGGCGCACAAGGACGGCGGCGCGGTTGGCGTTGCGCTTGATCTCCATCAGATCGGCGAAACTGGAATCGGACGGGCGCAGCGACAAAAGCAGATGGTCCGCCGACAGCAGGATCGCGGTCAGCACGTTGTTGAAGTCGTGGGCGATACCGCCGGCGAGCGTTCCGACCGCGTTCATTTTCTGGGTCTGCGCCATCTGCCCCTCGAGCGCCTTCTGCTCGGTGGTCTCGAGGGTGTAGATGATCGCCGCTTCCTCGCTGTCGCCGCTGTCGGCCACCGCCGTTACGTAGAAGCGAAGATAGCGCTCGCCATCGGCCGCATGGCGGGCGTCGACCGGATCGATATCGGCCTGCCCGTCGCGGGCGTCACTCAGAGCCTGCTCGAATTTCTGGCGGTCGGCGGCATGGATCACCGTGTCGAAGGACGTTCCGCGCTCCAGGTCGTCGCGCGAGACGACGGCGGTGAACATCCTCAGGAACGGCGCGTTGGTGCGCAGGATCCGTCCTTCGCCATTGACCGAGGCGATGGCCATGGGCGTGCTGTTGAAGAACCGGGTAAAGCGCATTTCGGCGGCGGCCGTGGTGGCCTCGCCGCCACCCTCGTCCGTTCGTGTCAGCACGATGGTGCGGCTCTCTCCGGGCGCCCCGTCCTGGGCGGCACTGACGCGGTGCACGAGCCGCACCGGCAGGCTCTTGCCGTCGCGCCGCAGCATGTCGAGGTCGAGCGTCGCCGTCCTGTTGAGGCCGGGGGCCGCCTGGACCGATTCGATCAGCGCCATGCCCTCCCCGGCGATCAGGTCCTTCAACGCGATCGAGCCTGGCGAGAAGGCCGTCAGATCCAGCCCGATCCAGTCGGCCAGCGTCGCGTTGATGTAGGCAACCTCGCCGTTTTCTCCGGTCGACAGGAATCCGGCCGGCGCGTGGTCGAGATAGTCGATGGCATGCTGCAGTTCCTTGAAGAACCGCTCCTGGTCCTCACGCTCGTCGGTAATGTCGGACAATTGCCAGGCCTGCAGCGTCTCGCCGCCGCTGCCCAGATCGAGCAGCCGCGCCCGCAGGCGGTACCATCGGGGGCCGGCGACCGCACCGTCGGAACGGTCCAATGGGCTGAGCAGGCGAAATTCTTCCTGGCCTTCCTTGCCCTCACGTACCTGGTTGGTCAGCCGGTAGACGGCTTCCGCCGCCTGGTTGTCCTTGGACAGGAGCGCCTCGATCGACAGGATCTCATTGGGGCTCGCGGCCCCTGTCAGGGTCGCATAGGTCCGGTTGGCATAGACCACCCGGCCCTTCCTGTCGGTGACGACGGTCCCCTCGGGATGGCCGTCTATGAACAGCCGCGACAGCTCGTCGCCGCCGGCACGCGGCATGATCTGGACGAACCCGATGAAGGTTGAGACCAGATAGAAGATCCCGATCATCGACAGGATGCCGAGCAGGCCGAGGCCGAAATTGGTGTTGACCCGACCTTCCAGGAACACGAAAGCGATGGCCGCGACCACCAGCACGATGGCAAGAACGATCAGCCGAATGATCGTGCCGGGACGCGAATGCCGGTCAATCATCGGAGTCGGGTAGTTGCCGCCCGACGGGTTCTTCCGCGCCATCATTGTCCCCTAAGCGAACATGATTCCCCTTGGTGGTCCGTTTGAATCACATTCCTCAACGCAAGAAAAGGGACGGAGCCCGGAGGGCCTCAGTTTGCGGTGTATATTCGGGCTTTTGCGTCCCGAGGCTGCCTACCTGCAGCGTTCCTGCACACTTCGCATACACTCGAGCGGCGCTCGCCGGGCGTCGGTTCGCACGAATCGGAACAACGATCAATCGGACCGAAATCGTCCGCTTCGGCAGTCCGCCTCGCCGCGACAGACGGTAGCCGGACACCTTCCTCGCGGCATCCAATGGTACACAGCTTTTGCACCGGGTCGCGGTTGCCAGCACGTGCCCTGCCGCTTACCCTTTTACTCAAGCGGCGTTTGCCGCCTGGCAAAGCGGGGCGAATAATCATGGCTGAGACGCTGTTCGGGACGTACGAATTGTCCCTGTACACGATGTCGCTGATCGCCGGAGCGGTGATCGTCTGCCTCGCCCTCGTCTACTGGTTTCTCAGGCGGCGCGGGAACATGGCTTTCATGCGCGGCGGCGCCAATCGCCAACCGCGCCTGGCGGTGCTTGACGCCGCTGCGGTGGACGCCCGGCGCAGGCTGGTTCTGGTGCGACGTGACGACGTCGAACATCTTATTCTGATCGGCGGACCGAGCGACCTCGTGGTGGAAAGCGGCATCGGCCGCGCAACGGCGGTGGCGCAGCCGGAAAAAGCGAAAGCTCCGGCCGCACGAGCGCCAGCGCGCTCCTCCAAGCCCGCGACTGCGGCGCAACCGGCGAGACAACCGGCCAAACCCAATGGGGAGCCGCAGCGCGAAGCTGCCCAAACGCCGCCTCGGACCGAAGCCAGACCCGAACCCGCAAAACCGGTCAGGGCGGAACCGGTTACGGCGCCCAGACCGTCGGCCGAGCCCGTCGCCGAGCCGAAGCGGCCGCCGGAACCGGTTGCCGTTCGCCCGGCGGTTTCGACCGCGGCCGCAGCTGCCGCGGTCGTGCCCAACGGAAACGTCCGGACGGAAGCGAAACCGGAGCGCGACTTAGGACACTTCCAAAAATAACCACTACAAATCGTTCACTCTCGGCTTGATGGTATAATTCCATTCAGGGTGGAACTTGTCGCCAGTGATGTCGAGTTCGGCCATTTCGCTTTTGGAGACCTTGACGCCCTTCTGATAGGTCCGTTCGTCGACGGCACATTCGACCCTGAGCCCTGCCTTGGTTGTCGTCGCGCCGATCAATTCGACCACCGTCATGCGATCGGTGAGCGGACGGCCGCGCCAGTTTCTGGGTGATGTGACAAAACAGGCGATGCTCAATCTTGTTCCACTTCGACGTACCCGGCGGATAGTGGTGGATCTGCAGCGTGAGCCCGGTCTCGTCGGCGAGCTTTTGCAACTCGACCTTCCAAAGCCTGATACGTACCCCGTTCGAACCGCCACAATCAGCAGTGATCACGAGCTTCTTCGCCTCGGGATAGCGCGCATGGCCCATCCGATAGAACCAGGTGCGGATGGACTGGACAGCGAATTCAGCCGTGTCGGCAGTGATGCCGAGGCTGACCCATGCTTCGTTCGCGGTGACGTCAAAGACCCCGTAAGGAGCCACCTTGCCCAAGCTCTTGTCCTCGAAGTCGTGCACCTTCACGCGTCGTGGGTCGGCTTTTGGACGGTAGTCGGTGCCACCGTTCTTGTAGTTGCCGATCAGTTCCTTCTTCTTGGTGTCCACCGAGATCACTGGTTCTCCGGCGCCTTGTGCCTCACACACCTTGGTGTTGATGTGCTCGAACTGGGCATTGTGGTCCGGGTGCCTTGAGCCCTCGTCGGTCTTGCGGTTCGTCTGCCGCGAGAACCCCAATTTTGCCAGCAATGTGTCGACGCTGTTGCGGCATATCTTGTGGCCTGCGTCCTTGAGTGCCGCGGCCAGCTTGGCGGGACTTTTGGACACCCACATCAGCGGTCGCTCCGGGTCGCCACGCGTTACTGGCTCAACGAGGCGCTTGAGGTCAGCAAGCAGGGTCGGATCGTTATCGGTCAGTGTTCGCGCGCCAGCGCCTGGGCGGCGAACCTTTCCGGGCGGCGGATCATCGAGGTCCTTGAGCCCACGCCCGATCGTCGACCTGGCGACGCCGGTGATGCTGGAGACCGCGGCAATGCCGCCCCGGCCAGCTGCACGCGCTTCACTGGCGGCAAACAGCCGGCGACCACGTTCATCACGATGGCAGCCGTCCGCTTCCCAGCGTTGTTGAATTGCAAGTAGATCAATCATGCAAACCGGGTAGCGCATATCAATCCGTGCGGGAATCCCTTCTGTCTGAGACCGATGTCAAACCACCGCATACCGATCAGTCCATCCGAGTCGGTAATCTTTGGAAGTCTCCTTAGCAAGCGCGGGGGCGACAGCGGAGAAACCGGCTACGGAGCCTTCGAAAGAAAACCGGGAGAACACGCCGCAGGAGGCGGCGCAAACCGCAGCGCCGGAGAAGCCGCCGGTCGAGCCGGCCGAAAAGGCGGCCCCGGCCAAACCGTCATCTGACAGCGACGCGATCAAGACGGAATTCGAGGACGCGCTGGACGCCGCCCGCGAACTGGTCATGCCGGCAACGACTCCGGCGAGCGAGGCCCCGCCGGCTCCGGAGCCGGACATGAACTACGCGCACGCGGTTCCGCAACCGCCCAAAGCGAACGCTGCGCCTTCCCCGGCATCCGCGCCACGGCCTGCCGAGCCCGAGAAAGCGACCGTCGAGCCTGTGAAGCCTGACGCTCCGCAGCAGCAGAACATGACAGCAGAGGATCTTATCGCCGATTTCGACCGGGTGCTGGAGGCGGAGATGAGCAAGTCGGAAGCCGATCAGCTGCCGCCGACGGCCGCCAAAAAGCCGCAAACCGAGGAAACTCCCGAAGCCGGCGCGTCGCTTGAGGACGAGATGAAGAAACTGCTCGGTGACCTTTCGGCCAAACAATAAAAGGGCGGCGCGAACGCCGCCCTTGATCAGTTAGCGAAAAAACCAGGCTATTCGTCGCGATAGACCTTTTCGCGTCGCTCGTGGCGTTCCTGCGCCTCGATGGAAAGCGTCGCGATCGGTCGCGCGTCCAGCCTCTTCAGGCTGATCGGCTCGCCGGTCTCCTCGCAATATCCGTAGGTTCCTTCATCAATGCGCCGCAGCGCGGCGTCGATTTTCGAAATCAGTTTCCGCTGCCGGTCACGGGCGCGAAGTTCGATCGCCCGATCGGTTTCAGATGATGCTCGGTCCGCAATGTCGGGATGGTTTGCGCTGTCTTCCTGCAAATTTCCCAAAGTCTCGCGCGCCTCACGCAGAATCTCGTTTTTCCATGCATTGAGTTTAGCTCGAAAATAGGCGCGCTGCTTGTCGCTCATGAACGCCTCGTCCTCCGAGGGGACATAGGAACCAAGATCAATACGTTCGTTCATAGTGATTCCTCGGTAGCAGTGCTTTTGGGGCGTCTGTATAGCCAGACCTTCGCCCCGATACAAGCCGGAAAAGCACATCCAGATCAGTTTTTTGTGAGCGGCCATTTCCGGTTAAACACCTAATTTAATTCGCAATTTTTTTCCGGTCTGTGACAATTTCCACAGACTCACAGCTCTTCGACAAGGTCCGTGAGGCGGAGCCTGAAATACTCCAGCTGGGTCGCCGCGCGGCCGACCGGTCCGCCGCCCCAGACCAGCCCGTAGGAAGCGAACAGTTCCAGCTTCTCAGGCACGCCGTCGATTGCCTCCGCCACCGCCAGAGCACCGGCCGCCGTCGTGTTAAGTCCGTGTCCGCCGAAACCCGTCAGGACGTACAGACCCGGCAAATGCTCGCACACAACGGGCATTTTATGGCGGGCATATCCCATCAGGCCGGACCAGGAAAACGCGACCCGCAACTCCCGCAGCGACGGATATATCCGGCCGATATCGCGCATCAGCATCGCAGCCAGGTCGCGTGGCTCGGCCGTGCGTGTGGTGATG
Source organism: Rhizobiaceae bacterium (assembly GCA_963921345.3). Classification (GTDB taxonomy): domain Bacteria; phylum Pseudomonadota; class Alphaproteobacteria; order Rhizobiales; family Rhizobiaceae; genus Hoeflea_A. The sequence continues at coordinate 1,749,462 of CAWUFE020000007.1, forward strand.
CGCCCGCCCCACAGCAAGCGCAGCCCCTCATCGCCGGCGACGACGCGGTAATAGTCGCCGGCGCGCCGCGTGTCGGCGATACAGCCGGTCCAGGCGATCGCCTCGCGCAGCGCCGCATCCGCCGGTTCGCTGGCGATCACATAGGTGGCCACCGGCAAAACGCAGTTCTCGACGGCCGCGACCGGTCCGCCATAGGCACTGGTCGCCACGACGACACGATCCGCCTGCAAGCGCCCCTGAGCGGTCTCCAGTACATAACCTTCCCTGTCAGGCTCGAGAGCCGTTACCCGCGAATGCTCGAACAACTGCACACCCGATGCGACACAGTCGGCCGCCAAAAGCTCGACATAGGCCAGCGGATCGATGTGGATCGGCCTCGGATCGACGATGGCGCCGTGATAGCTTTCGGTTTTCAACAGGGACCGGACCTGCTGCCGGTCGAAGACCTGAAGCTCCACGCCGTAATCGCGCGCCATGCGGTCGCGCTGCCGGTGCAGGCGGTCGCTTTTGCGGTGGCGAACCACGTGCATCCAGCCGGTTCCGCCAACGATTTCGGGTCGACCCGCCTCGGCGATACGCTGGCGGATATAGGCGACACCGTCTTCCGACAGCGCGTAGAGCCGCCGCGCCATCTCCAGACCTACGCGTTTTTCGACCATGTCGAGGCTTTCGGCAAAACCGGGGGCGACAAAACCGCCATTGCGCCCGGATGCTCCCCACCCGACCCGTTGCGCCTCGAGCAGCGAGACCGTGTGCCCGCGCCGACGCAACTCGAGCGCCGCCGTCAGACCGGCAAGGCCGCCGCCGACCACCGCAATGTCGGCCCGGCCGGATCCGGAGTGCGGCGGGTAAGGCGGTCGCGCGGCCAGACGGTGCGCATAGAGGCTGTCGGCATGTATTGCCTTGCCATCCGCTGCAATGGCTTTGTCGATCGGGATCAAACAGCTCTATCCTGTGGCCAACTTGTTGAAATGCGCAAAATTCCGCAGGTGCGCCGAACTGCCGACTTGCAGTATCGTTTGGCGGCTGGAATCTTATCCGGACACACAGGTCATAACCTGCAGCCGGGCAGAAACAAAATGGGCAAGAACAAGGGCAAAACCACCAGACTTCTGCTGCTTCGCCATGCGCACGCCGCATGGGCAAGGCCGGGCATGCGCGATTTCGACCGGCCTCTCGATACACGCGGTGTCGAGGATGCCTGCCTGATCGGCGAAACCATGCGATCCGAAGACCTCGTTCCGGAAACGGTGCTGTGTTCCCCTGCCCGCCGCTGCGTGGAAACCTGCGATATCGTGACCGGGTATTTCTCCGCCGAATTCAAAACCGACTATGTCGACGACCTCTACAGCAGAGGGCACAATCGCTACATCGAACTCCTGGCCGAGCAGGATGCCGGCGTCGTTCTGCTGGTCGGTCACAATCCGATGATGGAGGACACGGCTCGCACCCTCGCCGGCAGCGCCGACTCCTGGCCGGGCGAACGGTTGGAAAAGGGTTTTCCGACCGCCGGGCTTGCCGTCATCGACATCGACCTGTCGCAAACCGACCTTCAGCAGAGCGGCCATCTGGGACAGTTTCTCACACCGAAGCGTCTGAAGAAGCTGCAGAGAAGCGCCTCTTGAAGCAGTTGCCCCAGCTCTGGTTCACTCTCTTAGAAAACGACCGGAACTGTCTCAAAGAAAAGGCTTATTTTCCACAATCCCTGACGCCGGCTTGAACCGCGGGGCAATCGGTTCCTATATGCGGTGACAGGACAAATCCCCGCAGGTGCCACTTGGCGACGTCGCTCACGCGCATTTCCGATGAAGCGCTCATCACGCTGGACAATCTGATCGACCGCGCTGGTGACCTGGTGCGACCGACCATGCGCTTTGGCGTCACCGGACTGTCGAGATCCGGAAAAACGGTGTTCATCACGGCCCTGGTGCACAATCTCCTGCACGGTGGTCGTTTGCCGCTTTTCAAGGCACAGCATGACGGCCGCATCGCGTCGGCCTATCTGGAGCCTCAGCCCGACGATGGCGTGCCGCGCTTTCAGTATGAGGATCATGTCGCCGCTCTGGTCAATGACCGGATCTGGCCGCAATCGACCCGGGCGATCTCCGAACTGCGGCTGACGATCGAATACGAGTCGGCCAGTGCCTGGGGACGCCTCCTGTCGAGCGGCAAATTGTCGATCGATATCGTCGATTATCCGGGCGAATGGCTGCTCGACCTGCCGCTGCTGCAGCAGGACTACCGCACGTTCAGCGCCACGGCCGTCGAACTTGCGAAATCCCCTGCGCGCGCCGATCTGGCCCAGCAATGGCTGTCGGAAGCTGCCCGGCTCGACCTGGCAGCGCCGGCCGAAGAGGCCCGGGCGCGCGAGCTCGCTGCTCATTTTTCTGCCTATCTTCGCGCCTGCCGCAGCGACGAAAGGGCGTTATCCACCCTGCCGCCCGGGCGTTTTCTCATGCCCGGTGACCTTGAAGGCTCGCCGGCGCTCACCTTCTGCCCGATGCCGGACGTTCCTGATGGCCCGGCCCCCAACGGCTCGCTCTGGGCGATGATGGAGCGGCGCTACGAGGCCTACAAAACCCTGGTGGTCAAACCGTTCTTTCGGGACCATTTCGCCCGGCTCGACCGACAGATCATTCTGATCGACGCGATGCAGGCGATGAACGCCGGCCCGGAGGCGGTGCAGGATCTGGAACGCGCCCTGGTCGACATCCTCACCTGTTTTCGCACCGGACGCGGCAGCTATCTGACCTCGTGGCTGTCCCGCCGGATCGACCGGGTTCTGGTGGCGGCAACGAAGGCCGACCAGTTGCACCACCACAGCCATGACAGGCTCGAGGCCATTGTTTCCCGCCTTGTCGCCCGGGCGACCGAACGCGCCGGATACTCCGGCGCGCAGATCGATGTTCTGGCGCTGGCGGCGGTGCGCGCCACCAGGGAGGGCAAGACTGACCAGGGCAAGAATGCCCTGCCGCTGATCGTCGGCACGCCGCTGAAGGGCGAAACGATCGACGGCGAAACATTCGATGGCAAGACCCGAACCGGCATATTTCCGGGAGACCTGCCGGATACCGCCGACCTGTTCTTCGATCAGTTGGGCAGCAGCCCGGAAAACACCCGACCGCATCTCAATTTCGTGCGGTTCCGTCCGCCCTCGATCGAAAAATCCGCCAACGGGGCAACGCTTTCCCTACCGCATATCCGCCTCGACAGGGCGTTTGAGTTCCTATTCGGGGATTGGCTCGCATGACCGCCAAAAATCGCAAACCGAAGGCAGTTCCCGTCGCGGAACAGGATCCTCCCGCCGTCGAGCCGCAAGCCCCGCGAAAGCCGGTATTCGTGGCGGATGAAGCGACCATCGTCGAAGACGCGCAGGACCCGTTCCTGACGCCGGTCGAACCATCGGACGACATCGACGATGAGGCAGCGCTCGCCGCCCTCACCCCGGAAGTTGCAACGCCGAAGCGCCGCCGCCTGTCTTTTTTCAAAATCGCCCTCAGCGCCTTCGGCCTGGTGTTTTCGCTGGCCTTTGCAGCCTGGCTCGACAGCCTGATACAGGGATTTTTCGCACGATCCGAGATTCTCGGATGGGTCGCCACCGGATTGGTCGCGATCGGCGCGCTGTCGCTGTTTGCGGTCGCGGTTAAAGAGATGCGAGCACTGGCGCGTTTGAACAATGTGCAGTCGTTGAAGGCGCTCGCCGAGTCGGCCGCCGCCGAACGCGATCCGGCCAAGGCGCGTCAGGTGGTTTCGCGGTTGACGACGCTGTTTGCCGGACGGCCGGAAACGGCCCGCGATCGGGCGCGGCTTGCCGAGTTCGACGAGCAGATCATCGATGGCCCTCACCTTGTCGACCTCGCCGAGACAGAACTCCTGCTGCCGCTCGACCGGCAGGCCCGCGGGCTCATTCTGGGTGCCTCCAAGCGGGTCTCCGTGGTGACCGCGATCAGCCCGCGCGCGCTCGTCGACATCGGCTACGTTCTGTTCGAGGCCATGCGTCTGGTGCGCAGCCTGTCCTATCTTTACGGCGGACGACCCGGAACGCTCGGCATAATGCGTCTTGCGCGCGACGTGGTCAGTCACCTGGCGGTCACCGGATCGCTGGCACTCGGCGACGGCGTCGTCCAGCAACTTCTGGGCCAGGGCATCGCCAACCGCCTTTCGGCGAAACTCGGCGAAGGCGTCATCAACGGACTGATGACCGCGCGCATCGGCATTGCCGCCATGGACCTGTGCCGTCCGATGCCATTCCGGGCGACCAAGCGGCCCGGCATCGGCGAATTCGTCGGCGATCTGACGCGTCAGGTGACGGGCACCGGTAAAAAAGACGGCAAATCCGGATAGTATCCGGGCGCTACAGAGGTTCCGGAATTTTCTGTTCGACGCCGGCGCAACACTCGGCGGTGAGGAAACCCACCAGACGATCCATGGCATCGTAGTCCGCAAAGTTGCGGATCTCCCGACCGTGCCGGGTTTGCCGGACCAGGCCAGCGTCGACCAGGGCCGACAGGTGATGGGCCAGTGTCGACGGCGGCAGGCCCAAGTGTCGACCGATCTCGCCCACATTCAATCCGTCCTCCCCGGCCCGGACCAGCAGTCGATAGACCGAGAGGCGAGCCTCATGGCCAAGAGCGGACAGCGATTTTGCGGCATCGAGTGTCTGCATGGGTTCATTCATATCGACAAAAACCGCTTCGTCAACGACCGCGAAGCGGCCTGAACCAGTCGTGATTTGCCCGAACCGTCGCGTCTGCTACAGTTCGATGCATCGATTTCAACCGGCGATTAACCATTCCGGTTGATGGTGGGACGTCCTCTAACTGCCGCGAGCTGCCCCATGTTGCATCGACTGTGCCTGAGCCTGCTTTTGCTTGTTTCCGCTGGCTTCGTTTCGTCGGCCTCGGCCGGTTCGAAAGACCAGGCATTCTTCGAATCCGTCTCCGGCGAATGGCGGGGTCCCGGGGAAATCGTCGCCGGCAAGTACAAGGGCACCAAATTCGTCTGCAAGCTGAAGGGCGCTCCGGCAGAGGAAATCGCCACCGGTCTGTCGTTGGACGGGCACTGCCGGGTCGGCATCTTTTCGCAAAAGATGTCGGCCTTCATCAAGGGTAGCGGCAGGTCCTATTCCGGCCGCTTTCTCGACGGCGCACGGGGCGAAGGCCTCGACATCACCTCGGCCAGGGTGCATGGAGACAAGATCGTCGTCGGCATCAACCGCAAGAAGCTCAATGGCGCCATGGTCGCGCATCTGCAGGCGCCCGACACCATGAACGTGACGATTTCCGTCAAGGTGAGCGATCAGCTGATCCCGGTCATTGGGATGACCCTGCAGCGCAGCCGCCGGATCGGATCGTCGAACTAGACAGCGAAATCAAGACCTTCCACGCCACCATTCAACATCTTCATCGGCAATCTCAATGCCGCTGACGTCGCACTGTGCGAGCCATTCGGACACAGCACGGCCCGAAACTTCCATACCACCGGCGATGTCGGCCAGCGGAACCAGTACGAACGCTCGTTCCAGCATATGCGGGTGCGGAATGGTCAGCCCCTCCTCGTCCAATTGAACGGAAGCGTAGGTCAGGACATCGATGTCGATCAGCCGAGGGCCCCAGCGCTCGCGGCGAACCCGCTTCAGGTTCTGTTCGGTCTCGAGGCAGGCGTGAAGCAGCGGCTTCGGGTCGAGCACGGTGTCGACCAGGGCGCAACAATTGTAAAACCACGCTTGATCGGTCTTGCCCCAGGGCGGCGTCCGATAGAGCCGCGAGACAGCGTGCACAATGATTCCCGGGTGCCCGTCCAGCATCTGCAGCGCCCGCGCCATCGTTGCGGGCGGATTGCCGAGGTTGCCGCCAAGGCCCAGTGCCGCCCGGCGTGTCTGCTGCGGCTCAGCCATCCTTCTTGCACTCGACGCGAACTTCGGCGTAGTCGAGAATGCCTTCAATCGGCGCGCTCGGCTTTCTGACGACGACGACCACCTTGCGGATCGGCGCAAAGGTCTCGCACAGCACATTGCCGATGCGGTGCGCCAATGCCTCGATAAGATAGAAGCGCTCCTCCTGGACGACCTTCTGCGCCACGGAAAACACGGCGCCATAGTCGACGGTGCTCTCCAGGTCGTCGTCGCTCAGCGCCCTGGTGGGCAAAACATCCATGTCGATGTCGACATAGAACCGCTGGCCCAACTGGTATTCGCTCTCGAAGGCCCCGTGGCGTCCGAAGAACGCACAATTCTTCAAGCGAATCTGGATTGTATCGCTCATGATCTGGCCCTTTTCCATTTGACCGCTAGACCGGCGTCCGCCATCGACAGCGCGTCACGGTTCGTAGCGACGTCGTGCACCCGGAATATCGCAGCGCCCTCCATCCGCAACAGCGCCGTCGTTGCCGCGGTCGCGACATCGCGATCGTCCATGTCGCGACCGCTGAAGGCTCCGATGAAACGCTTGCGCGAGGTGCCGGCGATCAGCGGGTAACCGAGTTGATGCAGCTCGGAAAAGCGCATCATCAACTCCATGTTTTCATTGGGATCCTTGGCAAATCCAAATCCCGGATCGAGAACGATCGCGGCGTCCGCAAGATCGGCCTCGCGCGCGATGGACAGGGATTGCCGGAGAAATTGAAGCTGATCGACGATCACGTCGTCGGCCTTCTGGCGCTCGCGGCCGGTGTGCATGATGCACGCGCCGGCGCCCAGTTGCGCGACGGTCGATGCCATGGCTGGATCGCGCTGCAGGCCCCAGACGTCATTGACGATATGGGCACCAGCCTCGACGGCAAGGCGCGCGGTCTCGGCCCGATAGGTATCGACCGAAATCAAAACGTCGCTGGCGCGCGCCAGTTCGGCGATCACCGGCAGCACGCGCTGCTGCTCGGTCGCGGCGTCGACCGGACTGGCGCCGGGCCGTGTCGATTCCCCGCCGATATCGACGATCGCCGCCCCCTCGCCTGCCATTGCCAGCGCCGCGTCGACGGCCTTGGCGGTGGTCTCGAACAGCCCGCCATCGGAAAAGGAATCCGGGGTGACGTTGACGATTCCCATAATGTGGCCGCGCTCGCCCAGATCGAGCGAACGGTTGTGAGCGAGACGCCATTGTCTCCTTGCAAATCGGTCTGGCATGGCAGTGCCCAATACGCCGCGCAGCGGGCGCCTATCTGACGCCGAGCTTTTTCTGCAGGCTGGTGGACGACGTCGTGTACTGGAAGACCACCCGCTCGTCCGGACTGACGATCCGCTTGGCTGCCTGTGTCATCAACGCCGCCTCATGGAAACCCGACAGGATCAGCTTCAGCTTGCCGGGATACCAATTGATATCGCCGATAGCGAAGACACCCGGGATGTTGGTCTCGAACTTTTCGGTGTCCACTTCGATCAGGTTTTCGTTGAGGTTCAGTCCCCAATCCGCGATCGGACCCAGTTTCATGGTCAACCCGAAAAACGGCAGCATGCGGGTGCAGGCGATCTCTTCCTCCTCGCCGTCCGCGTTTTTCAGCGTCGCCGAGCGCAACATGCCGTCCTCTCCGGTCAAACCGGAAATCTGTCCTTGCCGGAATGACAGCGCGCCCTGGCTTTCCAGAGCCCGCATCTTGTTGACGCTGTCGTCGGCAGCCCGAAACTGCGGTCTGCGGTGAACCAGTGTCGTCGACGCGGCGATCGGCTGCAGGTTGAGCGTCCAGTCGAGCGCGGAATCGCCGCCACCGACGATCAGCACGTCATGGTCGCGGAATTCCTCCATTCGGCGCACGGCGTAGAAGACGCTCTTTCCCTCAAAGGCTTCGATGCCCGGTATCGGCGGGCGTTTCGGCTGAAACGAACCGCCGCCGGCGGCGATCACGATCACCTTGGCGCGAAACAACTCGCCCTCGTCCGTCTCGATCTCGAAGCTGCCGTCTTCCAGCCGCTTGAAGGACGAAACCATGCGATTGAACAGAAATTCCGGCGAAAACGGCTGGATCTGCTCCATCAGCTTGTCGGTGAGTTCCTGTCCGGAGATCACCGGCCAGCCGGGAATGTCGTAGATCGGTTTTTCCGGATACAGCTCCGCGCACTGCCCGCCCGGCCGGTCGAGAATGTCGATGAGGTGGCATTTCAGATCGTATAGGCCGAGCTCGAAAACCGCGAACAGCCCCACCGGTCCAGCGCCGATGATCAATACGTCCGTTTCCGTCTCCATGGCGATCCCCTGGCCTGGGAAAGGGTCAGGCCTGGCGTTCAGGCACCTGAACGACCAGTCCGTCGAGTTCGGGCGCGACCTTGATCTGGCAGGACAGCCGCGATGTCGGGCGCACCTCGTAGGCGAAATCTAGCATATCTTCTTCCATGACGTCGGGATCGCCGACGATGCCGGACCAGGCTTCGTCCACATAGACGTGGCAGGTGGCGCAGGCGCAGGCGCCGCCGCACTCGGCTTCGATGCCGGGAACGGCGTTGCGAATGGCGTTTTCCATGACCGTCGATCCGTCTTCGGCGTCGATCTCGAAACGCTGCCCGTCATGGGCGACGATGGTTATTTTTGTCATGGAATACGGCTCCGCTCATCAAATCCCACAGCGGAGTTAAAGAGCCTGACGTGGAAGTCAAGCGCCCTGTGGCGATTCCACAGGATCAGTGTCGCCATTGCGGCGAATGCCGATCAGAAAACGGCGTGACACGTTTCCGTCGGCGGCCTGCCGATGTTCCGGGTCTAGCGTGACAGGCCGGATATGAAGTTCTCGACGTCCACGACTGCCGCGGTCAGCGCGTCATGCAGGATCCCGTCGTTCACGTCCTTCTCGAGACTTTCAGCGACCCGGGAGACGCAAAACGCACCGACATTGGTTGCCGATCCGCGCAGCGTGCGCACGACGGCAAGACGGTCGGTACGGCCGACCAGATGGTTGGCGCCGCAGAGCTGGTTGACGCATTGCCGCGCCTGTCGGGCGAACAGGCCGAGGACCTGGGCCTCCCGGTCCTTGTCGCCCGCCGTCCGGCGCGCCAGATGAACCAGGTCGATGGGACGCTCGCTCGATGGAGTGGATGTGCAAGACGGATCCGGAGGCGCGAAAGCCTCGCCATAGATTGCCATGGTTTTCCCCTTCCCAATGGTAGCGAATACCATTGGGAATTAGATTCGTCGCAATCGACTTAATTTGTATACAGGGGACGGTGCAAATCTGGGGTTATGGTTAACGCTTGGTAAATAACGGAAAAACTGCGAATTTTTGTCTTCCCGTTCGAGCGGTCGGGGAAATTCGTTAAGCAAGCGAACCCATTAATCACACACAATAATTTGTTTCCGTGCCGGTTCTGTGCCAGAAAGGAAAGCTGGCATGCGACCGTTTTGGACGGGCGGAGAGCGAGCCGGTGCGATCGGGTCTTTGACGGCCGATGGCGCCGCGCTGGCGGCGGCGGATTGCCTCCTCTCCAGCAGGCCGGAACGGGTGCCCAGGCAAACATGCCGGGTGGTGTGTACAGAGTACGAGGCATTGGACAGTTATGGCGAAGAGAAGCGCTCAAAGTAAGTCGGTCGGCGAGGATCCCATCAAGGCGCTGGAAGAAGCGCTTCGACTGGACCTTGAAGAAGACGGCGGCATGGACCTGACCGACGAGCCGTCCCTGGACGATCTGGAAGCACAGGTCGCATCGGCCGCGGCCGAACTCGCGAAAGCAGACAGCGAGCCTGAACCGGCACCGAAGAAGCCGGCATCGCGGTCGTCGACGCCGAAGGCGGCGCCGGCGCGCAAGACCGCGAAGGCGCAGCCGGCGAAACCTGCGGCGAAGGAAACCGCCTCACCGGGACGCCTGCCCCGCCAGCAGCCGCGGCCGCAAAAGCGCGCCGCCCAGAGCCCGGCACCCAAACCCGCATCGCCTGCTCATCCTTCGTCGCCGCTGTTTGCGCCGGCCAACGACGACAGCCGTGAATCGCGCGCCGCGATCATGCGGTCGCTCAACGGCAAGGGCGGTCGCTCCGCCAAGATGACCACCTATGCCCTCGCCGCCCTTTGGGTGATTGGTGGTCTTGGTTTCGTCAATCTCGCCTACGGCCCCGGCATCTGGCAGGTCCGGTCGCTGACCGACATCGCCGCCTATCCGGAGTATCTGGCGGCGTTGCTGGTCATCCTGTTCCCGGCCATGCTGATCCTCGCCTTCGGCATCATGATTGCCCGCGCCCAGGAAATGCGCTCCGTCGCCCGCTCCATGGCCGAGCTGGCAGTACGGCTGTTCGAGCCCGAAACCATGGCCACCGACAACATCATGCGCGTCGGACAGGCGGTGCGCCGCGAAGTATCGGCGATCAACGAAGGCATCGAACGCACGATCGCCCGCGCGTCGGAACTCGAAACCCTGGTGCATTCCGAAATCAATGCGCTGGAGCACAGCTATTCCGACAACGAGGTGCGCCTGCGCAGTCTGGTCGAAGGCCTCAGCAATGAGCGTGAGGCCATCGTCAGCCACTCCGAACGGGTTCGTGCATCCATCGTCAGCGCCCACGAGCAGCTGCGCGAAGAGCTCGAAACCGCCGGCGACGAGATTTCCAACCGCATTTCGACCTCCGGCAAGGCGGTCGCAGCGCTGCTCGACACCCGCACGACCAAGCTGCAAGACCAGGCCGACGAACTGACCCAGTCGGTCTCCGACCTGCTCCAGAAGCGCACCGAAGCGCTGATGCTGTCGTTCGGCAATTCCGGCCGGGCACTGGCCAAGGAATTCGACAATCGCCTCGACGCCCTGCAGGGCAATCTGAAGGATCACGGCGAACAGTTGCTCGGCGAGTTCGAGACCCGTGCATCGTCGATCGACAACAACACCAAGAAACTCAACACCATCCTCAACGAGCGCGCCCGCCAGCTGAACGAAACGCTGATTTCGCGCACCAAGGAAATCACCGAAAGCCTGACAGTCGGCGAGCAGGCGCTCAACAACGGCCTCGACGGCGTCATCGAATCGCTCAATGCACGGCTCGACGAAAAGGCGGTCAACTTCCGCCAAAGCCTGCAGCAGCACACCGAAGACACGATGACCGACCTGGATTCGCGCTCCGGCTTCTTCGAGGAGCGCCTGCAGGGCACGATCTCGCAGCTCAACGCGACGTTCGACGAGCGGGTCTCCGAATTCACCGGTGCGTTCGAAGATCGCAGCGGCTCGCTGGCCGCCAAGCTCAGCGACAGCCTGCGCAGCATCAACGACACGCTGTCCGGCAGCACCGGAACCATCGAGGGCATCCTCAACTCGAACGCCACCCGCATTGCCGACGGCATGGTCGAGCGAACCAAGCGCCTGGAAGAAATGCTGGCCGGCAGCAGCGAGGAAATCCAGCAGAAGCTGGAGGCCAAGGTCGGCTCCGTCGAATCCGCCCTCGCCGATACCAGCACCCGCGTCGACGAACTGATGGCGGGCGGCACGGAAGCGATCGGCCGCGCGGTCGGCGAGCGCACTTCGGCCCTGGCTTCGACCCTCGAATCGAGCGCCAAGAGCATCGCCGGCCTGCTCAACAGCGGTGCCCAGCGCATCAACAATGCGGCAATCGAGAATGCTCAACAGCTGGAAGCCAATCTCGGCGCCACTGCCGAGCGTATGGAAGGCCTGATCAGCTTCGGCACGGCAGCGATCAACAATGCCACCTCGGACAGCGCCGAAAAGCTGGAAATGACCCTGAGCTCCAATGCCGAACGTCTGCAGACGATGTTCCGCGACGGCACTCAGGCGCTCAGCACGGCCTCCAACGAGGGCACTCAGGCGCTGGCCAACACGCTTAGCACCAATTCCGAGCGCCTCGACAGCCTGCTCAGCGACGGCGCCGCCGCCGTCGGCAAGGCGGTGACCGAAAACACCCACGCCATGGCTGTTACGCTCGGATCGAATGCCGAACGCATCGACAGGATCATCCGCGAGGGCAAGGATACGATCGCCAATTCAGTGGTCGAAAACACCCAGTCGCTGTCCTCCACATTGGAAGAGACGACCTCTCGGATCGACGGCTTGATGGCGCAGAGCACAACTTCGATCCGACAGTCGGTCGAAGGCAACGCTCAGGCTCTGGCTTCGACAATGGCCAGCAGCGCCGCGCAGATCGACGGGCTGATGAAGGAAAGCGCGGAAGCGATCACCCAGTCGGTCGAAGGCAATGCACAGGTGCTTGCTTCCACTATGACAGCCAGCGCCGACCGCATCGAGGGCCTTATGAAAGACGGCACCGAGGCCGTCGCCCAGTCTGTGGAGGGCAATGCCCAGGTGCTCGCCACCACCATGACCGCCAGCGCCGACCGCATCGAGGGCCTGATGAAGGATGGCACCGCGGCCGTCGCCCAGTCGGTCGAGGGCAATGCCCAGGTGCTCGCCACCACCATGACCGCCAGCGCCGACCGCATCGAAGGTCTGATGAAGGACGGTACCGCCGCCATTGCTCACTCGGTCGAGGGCAACGCCCAGACCCTGACGAACAGCCTGCACGCCAGCACCTCGCAGATCGACGAGCTGATGAAGGAAACCAGCGGCGCGATTGCGCAGTCGGTCGAAGGCAATGCTCGGAACCTGGCAAACACCATGGCCAGCAGCACTGCGCGGATCGACGAACTGATGAAAGAAAGCAGCGCGGCCATCGCTCAGTCGGTCGAAGGCAACGCCCAGAACCTGGCAAACACCATGGCCGGCAGCGCTTCACAGATCGACGAACTGATGAAGGAAAGCAGCGAGGCCATTGGCCGGTCCGTCGAGGGCAACGTCCAGGTGCTTGCTTCGACCATGGCCAACAGCGGCGCGCAGATCGACCGGCTGATGAAGGAGCGCAGCTCCACCATCGCCCAGTCGGTACACGGCAATGCCGAGAGCCTGGCGACCTCGCTGTCCGAAAGCGAAATTCGCATTGCCGGCTTCATGAAGGAAAGCGCCGAGGCCATCACCGTGTCGGTGGAAGGCAATGCGCAGACCCTGGCGGCTTCCATGGCCGACAGCGCGGCCCATATCGACGGCATGATGAAGGGCAATGCCGAGGCGATCACCCGTTCGGTCGAGGGCAATGCCCGCAACCTGTCGACGCTGATGTCCGACAGCGCCGCCAAGATCGACGGCATGGTCCGCGAGAACGTCGAGGCGATCAGCCAGTCCGTCGAGGGCAGCGCCCAGAACCTCGCATCGACCGTGGCCAACAGCGCCGTCCAGATCGGCGAGGTGATGAAGGGCAACTCGGAGGAGATCGCCCGCACCGTCGAGGACAACCGTCAGAAACTGTCGTCCACCATCGCCAGCAGCGCGTCGCACATCGACCAGCTGATGAAGAACAACGCCGAGGCGTTTGCGCAGTCGATGGAGGAAGGCACCCAGACGCTGGCGACCAACATGGTCAACAACGCATCGCAGATCGACGAAATCATGCGCGAAGGCGTGGCCACCATCGGCAAGTCGGTGACCGGCAGCCGCCATGCCATCGCCAACACCATGGCCGACGGGGCCAAGCAGATCGACGCCATCGTCGACGAAGGCACCCAGGCCATCCACAAGTCGGTCGAAACCAGCACCCGCACCTTGGCAAGCTCGCTGGGTTCGAATGCCGAGCGTATCGACAATCTGGTGCGCGAGGGCTCCACCTCGATCACCAAGTCGCTGGTCGACAATACCCAGGCGCTGGAACTCACCCTGGAGACCAATGCCGACCGCATCGAAACCATGATGAACAGCGGCAACAATGCGATCTACGATACGCTGTCGCGCGAATCCTCGAACCTGATCAACAAGCTCGACGAAACCGTGGGCTCCATGGACCGGATCCTGACGGAGAACGTCGACAAGATCGGCTCGACGATCGACATTCGCACGTCCAACATGGACGAGCGTCTGGCAACCATGAACACGGCGCTGAACACCGGGCTGGACAGTGTCACGACGACCATCGAAACGCAGGCGCGCGGCATGGCCACGACCCTGCGCGAAGCGGTTTCCGAAGCGGTCAACCAGATGGACGCCGAGGCACTGCGTTCGACTCAGTCGCTGGAAGAAATCGGCGACAAGTTCGCGGACCAGCTCAACACCGCCGCGGCGAACTATTCGGAAGCGGTGGAGCTGCGCCTGGCGGAACGCGCCGAGTCGCTCAACCGACAGCTTGCCGAACTCACAGGCCATTTGAGCGAAAGCGAGTCCGGTATCCTGACGGCCGCCCAGTCGATCACCACGGCGGCCTCGACCGCCAGCGACAAGATGCAGTCGCAGGCCCAGGCCATTGCCTCGCAGTTCGCCGACAGCGAAAAGGCCCTGGACGTGCGCAACGAGGCAGTGCTGTCCGTCCTCGACGAACGCACGCGCGAGCTCAATTCGCTGCTTGCCAATCGCGCGAGCGAGCTGGCCACGCTCATCGACGAAAAGGCCGCACCGCTGGTCGAGACCTACGCCGAACGCGGCAAGGAGATCACCAAGGAGCTCGAGGTCATCACCCATGACAGCGCCGAGCGCCTGCGGGCACAGAGCGCGGCTCTCGTCGAGGCCCTGACGTCGCGGACCAGCGAGACCCTGTCTGCCATCGAGAGCGCCGGCAGCGGCCTGAAATCCGAAGTCACGGAATTGGTCGAAGAGCTCGGTCGCAGCAACGCGGCGATCTCCAGCCTGGTCAACAACACCGCCTCCACGCTGGTCGACGTCGATACCAAGCTGACCGAAACCACCGAGAAATTCGCCAGCTCGGCCACCCGCGCCGCCGACGTTTTCTCGGAGTCGACGCAGATGCTGCAGACCAACCTCAACCAGCTCGACTCCATCTCCAAGGACACGCTGGGCCAGGTCGGCGCCATCGCCGGAAGTTTCGACGATCACTCCAAGGTCCTTGCCTCCGCTTCGGACCTGCTGGGGTCCGCCCAGTCCAACCTCGCCAGTACGCTGGAAGAGCGGCGCGATGCCCTGGACAGCTTGTCCAGCGGTCTCGTGAAGCGGTCGGAGGATATCGAAAAGACCATGCGGTCGCTCGAATCCATCATCGACAACGCCTTCGGCAAGGCTCAGGACAAGGCGAGCTCGACTGCCTCTGAGCTGTCCGGCAGCCTCAACACGTCGCTGGAAACGATCGGTTCGCTGCTGACGGATACCGAAAACCGTTCCGCGAGTGCGGCCGACAAGATGAAGGAAGCCATCAAGGACGCGGTCGAGGACGCCGTCTCGCGCTTCTCCGGAGCCACCGAGGAAATCCGCAAGTCGGCCGCCGAGATCCGCGACGAGCTGAGCGACACCCGCACGGAGATCAAGAAGGGCGTTTTCGACCTGCCGGGAGAGACGCGCGAGAGCACCGCTGCGATGCGCAAGGCGGTGGCCGACCAGATCAAAGCGCTTCAGGACCTTTCGACCATCGTCGACCAGTCCTCGCATATGCTTGAGCATTCGGGACCGGGCGCACCGCAGCCCAAACGGTTTGCCGCGGCGGCGCCTGCGCCTGCGCCGGCACCCGCAGCGCCCACCCCGCAGCCGGTGGCCGCCCAGACAGCGGCGCAATCCGCCGGCCTGCGCGCCACGCTCGGCCAGAACGCCGCGGTCCAGCCGGCAACACCGCCCGCACAGGCCGCGCCGGCAGCCGCCGCTCCGGCTCCCAAGCCGGCAGCGCCGGCTCCGCAGCCAGCCGCTGAGAGGGCCGAGAAGCCACAGACCTTCGACATGCGCAAACCGCAGGGCGAAGGCTGGGTTCGCGACCTGTTGCGCGGGGCCTCGCGCGAAGAGGAAAGCACGGCGGCACCGCAGCGCACGGCAGCTCCCAACAGCAACGGACGCACGCGCAATCCGCGACAGATGGTCGAATCCCTGAATTCACTGTCGGTCGACATTGCCCGGGCCATCGACCACGATGCCTCGGTCGATCTGTGGCGCCGCTACCAGGCCGGCGAACGCGATATCTTCACCCGCCGTCTCTATACGTTGAACGGCCAGAAGACCTTCGAGGAGATCAAGACCAAATACGCCCAGGAGCCTGAATTCCGCAGCGCCGTCGATCACTACATCGAGGACTTCGAAAAGCTGCTGACGGACGTCGCCAAGAACGACCGCGACAAAAAGGTCACCCAGACCTATCTGACCTCCGACACGGGCAAGGTCTACACCATGCTGGCGCATGCCAGCGGCCGTCTGAAATAGGTCTCCTGAATGCACCATTGAGGAAAGGGCCCGTGCATCGCGCGGGCCCTTTCTCTATTGCGCTGCCCAAGAGGAGATCAGACGATTCTGAGCGTCCAGACGACGATGTCGCGAATGACCTCGCCATGGGCCCGGTTGAGCGCGGAAATGAAGGCCTCGTTGCCGCCGCCACCGACCGGTGCGGTTGCGCGGAACACCTTTTGTGCTCTCACGACCCCATTGCGATCGTTGACGATGCGCACCGAAATCTCGACGATCGCCGTGTCGGCCGCTCCGGTCGTCACCTCGAAGGCCCGGATCGATGGTGAAATGAGGTAGTCCACCGCCAGCCCGTCGCCGGGCTTGCCCACTCCGCCCAGACGACCTGAATCCTCGAAGGCCTCGATCAGCTTCTCCTGAACGATGGCCGGCAGATTGTCGTTCCACTGCGATTTGGAGAGGTACTGGATGGACGAGGGCGACGTGCGCACGACGATATGGGTACCGTCCAGCGACTTCAGCGCCGCCGGATCGGTCACGACGATCTGACGCCTGCGCGAATAGGGCCCGCGCACGGGCTCGATGCCGGAGAGTTCATAGGTGTCGTTTTGCGGTGCGGCACCGAACACGGAGCATCCGGAAACTGCCACTGTCCCCGCGAGCAGCACGACGGCGGCCCGAAACAAATTTCGCCTGTCAGTCAAGCGGGTCCCCTCACTCCTGTACTACCGCAGGTTCATCGCCTGCCCGGCATTCAGCCCCCGTCAGCGGCGCCGACGACCGTCATACTGTTTCACTGTGCCTGACATCCCAAATATCAGACTTTGCGGTTGTTCGCCAATATTCGTGATCGTTTGCTCGATACGGGTCACCGAACGGCGTGCCTCCGACACCAGCGCATCGAAATCGCGCAGCCCCGACCCGGTGAACCGCTGCAGATTGGCGGCGATCGGACCGATGTGCTGGTTGATCTTGTTGGCGACGTCCTGGATCGTCTGCAACGTTTTCTTTGCCTCGGCAACCAGGCCGGAGGTATCGCCACTGTCGCCAAGGAAGCCGTCGAGTTTCTTGAGCGTCGTCTGGACCTGCAGCGCCGCCTCGTTCAATCGAGCGGTCAGCTGGTTGGCATTGGTGATGATGTTGTTGATGTCGTCGTTGCGATTGCCGATGGTGTTGGCGACCTGCACCAGCTGGTCGATCCCTTCGCGGGCCTGGGCACTGGCTGCCGCGACGTTGTCAACCGTCTCCCCGACCTTGGTCGCGTCGACCGACGCTATGATTTCGTCGACCTGCGCCAGGGTTGTGCGCGCATCCTCGCTGAGTTTCGCGACATTCGCTCCGGCAGTGCGGAATTCCTCGAGCAACGGCTTGAGTTCGGCCGAGGCGTTGGCCATATCGACCGAGACCTTCTCGGCATTCTCGACGATGGCACTGACGCGCGCAGGCTCGACCGCCGAGACCAGCGCTTCCACCTTGGTGATCGTGCTTTCCAGGGTTCCGGAGACTTTTTCGATGGTGGACGACAGCGACGAAACGTTCTTCAGGAAATCGCTGATCCCGTCGGAATTGTCGGCGAGTGCCGCGGAAAACTTCTCGGCGTTCTCCGCCGTCTGGATCAACGGTCCCTTGGCCGTCTCGACGAATTCCTCGACGCCGGCGACGGCCTTGCTGGCCCGCGCCATGATGTCTTCCGCGGTCGCCAGCAGGTTCGTCACGCTCGATTCGTCTGCCGTCAGCACCGCGAAACTCCCCTTCTCCGCGGCCTCTTCCAGGATGTTCTTCTGACCGGCCTCTGGCTTTCCGGCGCTGAGCTCGATATGCGACTGGCCGGTCAAACCCTGAATTCCGAGTTTGGCCTTGGTGTTCTCATAGACCGGCGCCGTCGCCCGCACTTCGGTCATGGCCAGCACGAAGTTCGGGTCGACTCCGTCGATGGTCAGCGACCGGACAGATCCGATGCGGATGCCATTGAACAGAACGGGAGCTCCGACGGAAAGGCCGCTCGCCGAGCCCGGAATGCGGATTTCCAGCTGCGCCAGTTCGCCGGACCGGCCGAACGTGGCCATCCAGTATACGAACCCGAACGCCGCCACCATGACGAGCAGGGTAAAGAAGCCCACGAGTGTGTAGTTGGCCTTGGTTTCCATTTACCCTGTCCGGTCCCGCCGCTCCGACATCACGAGTCGTTTCATCCTGACATCCGGCAATTATGATCCCAATTAATTCGTGCGCACAACCGACCGTGCCCGTTTCCCCTGAAAATAGGACTTAATCCACGGGTCCTTGCTCGCCAGCATGTCATCGATCGTCCCGGCCAGCGCAATATGCCGGTTGCCGAGAACCGCTATCCGGTCGCATACCGAAAACAGACTGTCCAGGTCGTGCGTGACCATGTAGACGGTCAGTCCCAGCGTATCGCGCAGCTTGACGATCAGTTCGTCGAATTCGGCGGCGCTGATGGGGTCGAGGCCGGACGTCGGTTCGTCCAGGAACACAAGATCCGGATCGAGCGCCAGCGCCCGCGCCAGGGCGGCGCGCTTTGTCATGCCGCCGGACAGCTCCGACGGGTAGAGATCGGCAGCCTCAGGCCGCAGACCGACCAGTTCGATCTTGAGCAGCGCCAGTTCGTCCATCAGCTTCTCGGACAGATCGAGATATTCCCGCATCGGCACCTGGATGTTCTCCAGCACCGTCAGCGCCGAAAACAGCGCTCCATGCTGGAACAGCACGCCCAACCGCATGTCCAGCTCCAGCCGCTGCTGCGCGTCGGCGGCGTCGTAATCGACGCCGAGGATGCGGATCGAACCGCCCTGCCGGCTGTTCAGTTGCAGGATGGTCCGCAGCAAAACCGACTTTCCGGCACCGGAAGCCCCGACGAACCCGAGGATCTCGCCGCGCAGGATGTCCAGATTGAGATTTTCGAGCACCCGGTGCGACCCGAAGGACACATTGATGTCCCGAGCTTCCAGGATGCACTCGCGGTGCTCCATGCCACCGTTTGCGGCTTCCGGGTTGTCCGGCGTGATCAAAAGTCAATCGCTCCGTAGAATATGGCGAACATGCCATCCACCAGGATGACGACGAAAATCGACTTCACCACCGACGAGGTCACGTGGCGGCCGAGCGATTCAGCACTGCCACCGACCTTCAGGCCTTCGACCGACGAGACGATGCCGATGATCAGCGCCATGAATGGCGCCTTGATCATGCCGGAGATGATGGTCGACATGTCGATGGCTTCCCGCAACCGCGTGATGAAGGTATCCGGGGTGATGTCGGAATAGACCCAGGTGGTCATGCAGGCCCCGAAGAGCGCCGCGAAATTGGCGACGATGGTCAGGCAGGGCAGCATGACGGTAAGCGCGACCAGGCGCGGAAACACCAGCACGCTGACCGGATTGAGCCCCATGACCTTCAGCGCGTCCACCTCTTCGCGCATTTTCATGGAGCCGATTTCAGCGGTGATGGCCGAACCGGAGCGGCCGGCAATCATGATCGCGGTCAACAGCACGCCGATTTCCCGCAACTGCAGGATCCCGACGAGGTCGACGACGAAGAGCTCCGCTCCGAAATAGCGCAACTGGAAGGCGCCCTGCTGGGCGATGATGCCGCCGATCAGGAACGACATCAGCGCGATGATCGGCACGGCCCTGACGCCGGCGTGATCCATCTGGCTGACGATGGCGGCAGCGGAGATGCCCGAAGCGCGATTGCGCTTGAGCTGCGCGCCGCGCACGGCCGATCCGAGAATATAGAGCGATGCGATGAAATCGTCGCGAAAACCGTAGGCTGCGTGACCGACCGGGTCGAAGACCCTTTGGGCCAGAGTCGGCTTTTGCGGCTTTTCTTCTTCGCCGTGCTCGACCCGCAGCGCGTTGGCGACCGCGTCGAGCAGCGTCGCGCGGTCGCCGGACACGCCGACGTAACGGGTCTCGACGCCCCGGTGCTCCAGCCTCATGCGCAGGCGTTCGATAATCAGCGATCCGGAAGTGTCCAGCTGGCGGACCTGTGTCAGATCGAGCGCCGCCGATTTGCCGGTGAAGGATTTGGAGAGCTGGCGGATCTCCTGGTCGATATCGGCGACACAGTGCAACTGCCAGTCGCCAGCCAGTGCGATGCACGGCTGCCCCTCGACCTCGGTTACCTCGACACGCGGTGGAATGCGCGTCCGTTGCGGATCATATTTCTGATCAGTGAGGTCCGATGGTACCGACTCATGTGTGGACGACATCGACATTTGGAACACATACCCAGTAAACTGTCGCCTGTCATCGGCAATACCTGCACTGCCGGGCCGGAAGGTCAAGGGCTGAGGCATTCCGGCAACGGTTGACTTTGCGCCAAGCTGCGATCGGTCTACGCGGCCTCGGCCGGCGGCGTATCGGCCGCGCTCTCCGTCAGCGCCGGTCGGCGCGCCGAATTGCGGCTATCGACCTGTGGCCGGGTCCACCGCAGCAACTGCATTTCGCCATCGAGATCTTCGGCGATCGCGGTGCAGCTTTCCACCCAATCGCCGGAATTGATGTAGCGGACGCCGTCCATATCCTCGATCGTGGCATGGTGGATGTGACCGCAAATGACGCCGTCAACCTTCTGACGCCGGGCCTCCTCGACGACCACCCGCTGAAATTCACCGATGAAATTGACCGCCTGCTTGACGCGCAGCTTCGCCCAGGACGAGAACGACCAGTAGGGCAAGCCCAATCGCCGCCTGACGGCGTTGAGCACGCGGTTGATCAGGATCGCCGCGTCATAGGACCAGTCGCCCAGATGCGCCAGCACCTTGGCATGACGCACCACGACGTCGAATTCATCGCCGTGGGTGACCAGGTAGCGCCGCCCGTCCGCAGCCTCGTGGATATGGGTGAGTGCCACCTCGATGCCGCCGAAATGGGTGCCCGGAAAGTCACGCAGGAACTCGTCGTGATTGCCGGGGATATAGATGACGCGGGTTCCCTTGCGAGCCTGCCGCAGCAGTTTCTGCACCACGTCATTGGCGGTTTGCGGCCAGTACCAGCTGCGCCGCAGCCGCCAGCCGTCGACAATATCGCCGACGAGGATGATCGTCTCCGCCTGGTGGCAACGCAAGAAGGCGATCAGGTCGTCCGCCTTCGCCGCCTTCGAACCGAGATGAATATCGGACAGAAACAGGGTCCTGTACTTCCGCGTATCGGGCGTATCCGTCATTGCCAGCACCAGGTTGATTTTGGTGGATGGCTAACCAGAGTCGTGCAACAATCGGATGACAATCGCATGGAGTTCTGCGATCCCGCCTGTATGCTGATTACCGAAAACAATTGAATAGAAAGAGGAATTGACCGATGGATCTGGGTATTTCGGGAAGGAAGGCTATTGTCTGCGCGTCGAGCCGAGGCCTCGGCAAAGGCTGTGCCTTGGCCCTGGCCCATGCGGGCTGCAATCTGGTGGTCAACGGCAGGGACCAAGCGGTCCTCAGAGCCACGGCTGAAGAGATCAGGGCTGCGACAGGTGTGTCGGTCACCGAGATTGCCGCGGACGTTTCGACGCCGGCCGGCCAGGAAGCCATGCTTGCCGCCTGCCCCGACCCCGACATCCTCGTCAACAACAATGGCGGACCTCCGTTTCGCGATTTCCGCGAGCTTGACCGCGAAGCCATTCTCGAGGGCGTTACCCAGAACATGGTCACGCCGATCGAACTGATCAGCAGCGTGATCGATGGCATGTGCGAGCGTGGTTTCGGACGCATCGTCAATATCACGTCTTCATCGGTCTATATGCCGATCCCGGGACTCGATCTGTCATCGGGCGCGCGTGCCGGGCTGACCGCGTTCCTCGCCGGTGTCGCTCGCTCGGTAGCGAACAGGAATGTGACGATCAACACGCTGCTGCCTGGAAAGATGGACACCGACCGTCTTGCATCCGCGGTTGAAAACACCGCCGCGCGGCTGAACGTCGGCCTCGATGAAGCCAAGAAGGAGGTGGTCAAGGACGTCCCTGCCGGTCGCATGGGAACCTCCGGCGAATTCGGCGACGCTTGCGCCTTTTTGTGTTCGGCTCAGGCAGGCTATATCACCGGCCAGAACCTGCTGGTCGACGGCGGCCTGGTGCCGACCGCATTCTGACCCCAGCAGCAAAACGGACGCGAAGCCCGGGACAACAGGACATGAACGCAGACAACAAGAAAAAAAGACAGGACAACCAGGGCGGCGATCTGGACGAGAACGCGCATTTCTACCACAGCCATCCGCGGCCGGGTAAGCTGGAGATCCAGGCGACCAAACCGCTCGGCAACCAGCGCGACCTGGCACTGGCCTATTCGCCGGGCGTCGCTGCGCCCTGCCTGACCATCAAGGACGACCCGGACGCCGCCGCCGACTACACCGCGCGCGCCAATCTGGTTGCCGTGGTGACCAACGGCACCGCGGTTCTCGGGCTGGGATCGATCGGACCGCTGGCCTCCAAGCCGGTCATGGAGGGCAAGGCGGTCCTGTTCAAGAAATTCGCCGGCATCGACGTCTTCGACATTGAGGTGGATGCCGAGACCGTCGACAAGATGGTGTCGGTCGTGTCGGCACTGGAACCGACATTCGGCGGTATCAACCTGGAGGACATCAAGGCGCCGGAGTGCTTCGAGATCGAGGCCGATCTGCGCGAAACGATGAACATCCCGGTTTTCCATGACGACCAGCACGGCACGGCGATCATCGTCGCGGCTGCGGTGCTCAACGGGCTGGAACTGGCCGGCAAGGATCTCTCCAACGCCAAGATCGTCGCCAGCGGCGCCGGCGCCGCGGCGTTGGCCTGCCTCAACCTGCTGGTCGAGCTCGGCGCCAAACGCGAGAACATCTGGGTGCACGACATCGAGGGCCTCGTCTACGAAGGCCGCACCGTGCTGATGGACAAATGGAAGTCGGTCTACGCCCAGTCCGCCGAAACCCGGACGCTGGCCGAGAACATTCCCGGCGCCGACGTCTTTCTCGGCCTGTCGGCGGCCAATGTGCTGAAACCCGAAATGCTGACCGAAATGGCAGACAAGCCGTTGATCATGGCGCTTGCCAATCCGGTGCCGGAAATCATGCCCGAGGTTGCCCGCGGGGTGCGTCCCGACGCGATGATCTGCACCGGCCGCTCCGATTTTCCCAACCAGGTCAACAACGTCCTGTGCTTTCCCTATATCTTCCGCGGCGCACTCGACTGCGGCGCCACCTCCATCAATGAGGAGATGAAGAAGGCTGCAGTGCGTGCCATTGCCGGGCTCGCGCGCGAGGAGGCATCCGACGTGGCGGCCAAAGCCTATTCGGGCGAGACGCCGGTTTTCGGCCCGGACTATCTGATCCCCTCGCCTTTCGATCCGCGGCTCATCCTGCGCATTGCGCCGGCCGTGGCGGAAGCCGCAAACGACACCGGAGTCGCCACCCGGCCGATCCTCGACCAGGAGGCCTATCTCGACCAGCTCAACCGCTTCGTCTTCCGGTCGGGCCTGATCATGAAGCCGCTGTTCGCGGCGGCGAAGACCGCCAGCAAGAAGCGCGTGATCTTCGCCGAGGGCGAGGACGAACGGGTGCTTCGGGCGGCCCAGGTCCTGCTCGAGGAACAGATTGCCGAACCCATCCTCATCGGCCGGCCGGGCATCATCGAGACCCGGCTGAAGCGCTTCGGCCTGAAGATCAGGCCGGACAAGGATTTTTCGGTGACCAACCCGCAGGACGATCCGCGCTACCGCGACTACGTCGATCTGTATTTTTCGCTGGTCGGGCGCAGCGGCATCAATCCGGAAGCCGCCCGCACCATCGTGCGCACCAACACGACGGTCATTGCGGCACTCGCCGTTCACAGGGGCGATGCGGACGCGATGATCTGCGGTGTCGAAGGGCGCTACGCCAAGCATCTGCAGGTGGTCGACCAGGTGATCGGCAAGCGCGAGGGGGTCAAGGATTTTTCCGCCCTCAGTCTGCTGATCGCACAACGCGGCGCGACCTTCTTCACCGACACCTATGTGTCCTACAACCCGCCGGCCGAAGAAATCGCCGAAACGACGCTGATGGCCGCCAAGGAGATCCGACGTTTCGGCATCACGCCGCGTGCGGCACTTGTATCGCATTCCAATTTCGGCACCCGGGAATCGGATTCGGCCGACAAGATGCGCAAGGCGATCCGCCTCGTCCACCAGATGGAACCGGAACTGGAGGCGGACGGCGAGATGCACGGCGACTCCGCCATTTCGGAGGTGCTGCGCAACCGGGTCATGCCGGACTCGAACCTGACCGGCGAAGCCAATCTCCTGGTGTTTCCCAATCTCGACGCCGCCAATATCGCGCTCGGCGTGGTCAAGACGATGACCGACGCCCTGCATGTCGGCCCCATCCTGCTCGGCGGCGCCAAGCCGGCGCACATCCTGTCGCCATCGGTGACGTCGCGCGGCGTGGTCAACATGTCGACCTTGGCGGTGGTCGAGGCTTCCTTCCCGGGCTGACCGCGCCAGCTCGAGCCGCACGGGTAACCCCGGCTTTACCTGAACCGGCTAAATTTGGCCGGAATTCCGGGGTGCACTGCACAGCGGGCGGGATCGCGTGTATCCTGTCCCGCGTGAGGGGCGTGATGGCTTCGACAACGTCTGTTACAGGAACGGCCCGCATTGCCGTGATTGCGCTGGCGGGCCTGTTGACGGCCGGCGATGGCGCCCGGGCGCAGGACCCGGCGCTGTGTGCCCGTCTTTCGGCGCAGCTGCACGACTATATCGGCGATCGCCCGCCGACCCGCCACTACCAGAGATACGCCATGGCCGTGGAGGATCAGGTGCACCTGATCGATCGGACCCGCGACGATCTCGTCCGCATGGGCTGCGCCAGCGGCAGCGTGATCGAATACGGACGCAGCCGCCGGTCCGACTGTCGCAGGCTGGGGATCGACCTCAAGCGCATGGAAGCGGAGCTGCGCCGACTTGTCCGTCAGCGCGACGCGCATGCGGGCAGCAACGGCAGCACGGCCCGTCAGCGGGTAATGGCGGCCCTGCGGGCCAATGGCTGCGATGTGCCGGGCGGCGTGCGCATCCGAACGACGCTGGGTGTCGACGGAAGCAGCGACGGCTACCACGACCTGGCCGACCCTCTGGTCCGCTACCGAACGCTGTGCGTCCGCTCCTGCGACGGCTACTACTTCCCGATTTCCTATTCCGCCTCGCCGCTGGATTTCGATCGCGATGCGGCAAGATGCAGCGCCATGTGTCCGGGCAGCGAGGCCAAGCTCTATTTCCACCGCATTCCGGACCAGGACAGCGAAGACATGGTGTCGGTGGCAAACCAGATGCCCTATGCGTCGCTGCCCAACGCTTTTGCCTATCGCGACCGCAAGGTCGGCGCGGCGCGCCAATGCAGTTGCGCTCTGTCCGCCGAACCGCAGGAAAAACAGGCGAAAGCAACACCGCGATCGTCGATACTGCAATTGCCGGCTCCGGCAACGGACGGCGCCATCAAGCCGGATGATGGCTCCACCGATACGGACACCGCGGCGGCTCCTCCCGAGCAACCGGCGCGCGATATCGACCCCAATCGTCGGGTCCGGGTTATCGGTCCGACATTTCTGCCCGACCAATCGGACGCAATCGATCTGCGCGCCCCGCTTCCGGGCGAGCGACCGGAGCAATAGGCACTATCGCGACGCGGCAGCTGCATAGGCCCGATTTCGCGCCATCACCCTGCGACTGACGACGACCATCAGCAGGCATGCCGCCAGGCAGTACAGTCCCATCGCGAAGATCTGCGCCGGATAAGCCACGCCAAAATCGATCAGGAACCCGGTGACGCCCGGCCCCATCGCCGTTGCGAAGACCACCAACGCAACGGTGATCGCCCGGATCGAACCGAGATGCCGTGTGCCGTAAATCTCCGGCCACACCGCACCGAAGAGCGTCGACGACAGGCCGTAGGAGGTGCCGAGCAGAGCCATGAAGGCATAGATACCGGATTCGCGCTCCGCCCAAGCCAGCAGGAAACAGGCAAACGCCAGAGGAACCAGGAACACTGGCAACAGCGAAAGCGCGGAGAAGCGGTCTATGAGAACACCGCCGATGAGGGCAAAACACACGGTAAGGAGCGCCATGAACGCATAGGAGCCCGCAAAGGCTTCGATGCTCCATCCGCGCAGCTCGACCAGATAGACCTGGTGGAAAAAGATCGTAGTGCCGATGAAACCCGGCGCCAGAATTCCCGCCAGGATCAGCCAGAACAGTGGATCCCTCAGCACCTCCCGCCGCGTCCAGTCGCGGTCGGCCCCGGCCGGCTCGGGACCGTCGCTGGAGCGTGGCATGCGAGGGACACGCATCAGCGCATAGACCAGCGGCAGTGCGACGATCACCAGCGCGCCCGCCGCCAGCAGCCAGGTGTTCCGCCATCCCACCGAGGCGACCACGACGACATAGAGAAACGGAAACACGGCCTCGCCGGCCTGATGGCCGACGGTGACCACCGAAACGGCACGGCCGCGCTGCGCAACATACCACCGGGCAATCGCGGTGATCGCCGTGTGGGTCATCATGCCCTGCCCGAACAACCTCAGTCCGAAGATCACGACACCCAGCATCGCGATGCTGCTGGTGTAGGACATGCCGATCGTCGCCACCGCCAACAGCGGAATGATGATCAGCGCCACCCGGGCGACACTCAGATAGTCGACGATCTTGCCGAACTGCGACAGGGTCAGTGCGCTCGCCAGCGTCGCCAGCATGTAGAGTGAACCGAACTCGCCATGGCTGAGGGCAAACTCGCTGCGGATACTGCCGGCCGACAGAGCAATGAAAAAAGTCTGACCGAAACTCGAAAAGAATGTCAGCAAAAAGCCGCCGGCCAGCCATCGGACATTGTCTCGAAGAAAGGCGAGGAACGGCATGAGGAACCCTGGAGTGACGACAGCCCCAAGTGGAATCAGCAGAAAACGGGATTGGCCTGTCGGGATCGGAAAGCCCGACAGCTATGCACGTTGGAGCTCGGGTTGGTCAAGTACGGGCTTCGCTGCCCGATCGATCGCCACAGGCAGAATTGACAATCCTCATCCGAGGACGTTTGCTGCGCGGACGGGCGGTGGCATGCGCCCGAACAGGGGGCTGAGATGGGCAGGACAATCGGATTGACGGCCATGCTGACCGCTGCGGTGCTCGTCGCATTGGGCACTGGTCAGAGTGCGCGCGCTGACGACAACCGGGCGATGATCATTCTGGACGCATCGGGATCCATGTGGGGCCAGATCGACGGCGAGGCGAAGATCACGATAGCGCGCCGCGTTCTCTCCAAGGTTCTGGATACATCGCCGCAGTCGCTGCAGCTCGGCCTCATGGCCTACGGACATCGCGAGAAGGGCCGGTGCGACGACATCGAGTTGCTCGTGCCTCCCGAAACAGGGTCGGCCGACAAAATCGTCGGCCTGGCGAAGGCGTTGAAGCCCAAAGGAAAGACACCGCTCACCCAGGCCGTTCGTCAGGCCGCCGAAGCGCTTCGCTTCGACGAGCAGAAGGCAACCGTCATCCTGATCACGGACGGTCTCGAAACCTGCAGAGCGGACCCGTGCGCGGTCGGCAAGTCTCTGAGCGAGGCCGGCGTCGACTTCACGACCCACGTCGTCGGCTTCGGTCTGTCCGCCGAAGAAGGCCGCCAGGTCGCCTGCCTGGCTGAAAACACCGGCGGCCGCTACCTGCCGGCGCAGGATGCCGTCAGTCTCGGCGATGCGCTGGACGAAACGGTGACCGAATCCGCTGCCCTGCAACCCGCCGAAGCCGAGCCTGCACCGGACGTATTGCCGGAGGGTTCGGTGTCCGGCCCGCAAAGCGTCGAAATCGGCACGCCGTTCATCGCCGAATGGGACGGCCCCGGCGAGCGCTGGGACCGGATCGCCCTTTTCGATCCGCACGCCCGCAACGGCGAGGGACGCGAATTGACCGGGCGGCGAATTCGCAACGCCGGTTTCGACGATCGGCAGGTGCGGCTCGTCGCTCCGGTCCGACCGGGCGCTTACACTCTGCAATATCGTTTCGGTCCGCGCGGTGATGTGATCGCCACCGCACCCATCGAAATTGTCGATACCGCGGTGTCGATCGATGCCCCGGCGACCGTCGACCTCGGAAGATCGTTCGTCGTCGACTGGATCGGCCCCGGCGGCCGGCACGATCGCATCCAGATCGTCGACCCGCTTGCCAACAACGGCGAAGGCAAGGTCGTTGCCGGCAAGCGGCTTCACAACGATGATCTGGACAACCGGAAGGTCACGCTGATCGCACCGGCAACACCCGGCTTCTACCGCCTGCAGTACTGGAGCGGCCCGGACCGGGTCGAGCTGGCAAGCCGTCAGATCGAAATCCTCGAGGCCGAGGTCGGGATATCGGCACCCGACAGCGTCGCCATGGGCACCCCTTTTTCAGTTCAGTGGCAGGGTCCCGGCGCTCGCCGCGACCGGATCGACATCGTCGATCCGCAGGCCAACAATGGCGAAGGCAAGGCGATCGGCGGCAAGCGGCTGGTCAACGACGATTTCGACAACAACCGGGTGACGCTGATCGCACCGGCGGAGCCTGGCACCTATCGCCTGCAGTATTACAACGGCGACAGCCGGGTGGTGCTCGCCACGCGGCCGCTCGTCGTCGCAGCGTTGGCGGTTTCGCTCGAAGCGCCCGCCACCGTGACGATGGGCCGGCCCGTCCGCGTGACCTGGACCGGCCCCGGTGCTCGTCGCGACCGCGTCGAAATCTGGGATGCCATGGCAAAATCCGGCCGCGGAGGCGTGGTGACATCGCGGCGCCTCGTCTCCGGCGACATGGACAACCGGCAGGTCGATCTGGTTGTCCCGGTCAGGCCGGGCGGCTATGTCCTGCGCTACTGGAACGGCGACAGCAACAAGGTTCTGGCCGAAAGGTCCCTGACGGTGGATCCCATGGAGGTGACGTTGGCGGCGCCGGAAACGACGGAAGCCGGCACCTCCATTGAGGTGGGCTGGCAGGGTCCTGGCGGCCGTCGTGACGCAGTCCAGTTTTTCAGCCCGGCCGACGGCAAGGTTCACAGCTCCAAGCGCCTGGCGAGCGGCGATTACGACAATCGCAAGGTCGTGGTGAAGGCACCGAAACCCGGAGCCTATCTGCTGCGCTACTGGAACGGCGACTATTCGACGGTGCTAGCGGAACAGCCGATTACCGTTCAATAGGACGGGCGGCCCCGTCGACTTGCGATTTTTGCCAAAATCAGGCACCCAGTGCGGATTGCTCTCCCGCCCTCTATCGAGATCCGATGTCCGAACCCCACATTCTGCTTGTCATCTTTGCGGTGTTTTTTCTGGCCGGATGCGTCAAGGGAACCATCGGCATGGGTCTGCCTCTGGTGACGGTCGGGCTGCTGACCGCTTTCATCGGCCTGAAACCCGCCCTCGCGCTGCTGCTGGTACCGGCCTTCCTGACCAATGTCTGGCAAAGCCTGGCGGGCGAATATACCGGCGCCCTCGTCCGCCGGTTCTGGCCGCTGTTTGTCGCCACCATGGTGTTCACCTGGCCCGGTACCATGGCGCTTGCACGGGTGAATGTCGCCTATCTGACGACGCTCCTGGGCAGCCTGCTGATCCTTTTCGCGGTGATTAACCTGTCGCGCCTGCGGTTCGAAGTTCCGCAAAGATGGGAGGGTCGCCTCAATCCAGTCGTCGGCGCCGTCTCGGGCGTTCTGGCCGGGATGACCGGTGCGTTTACCGTCCCCGGCGTCGCCTACCTGCAGTCGACCGGCCTGAAGCGCGACGAGCTGATCCAGGCCATGGGCATCCTGTTCACCCTGTCGACGATCGGCCTCAGCGTCTCCCTGGGCGGCCAGAACCTGCTGACGGCGCAACTGGGCATGGTGTCCGCGGCCGCGGTTCTTCCAACCGTGGCCGGCATGTATCTGGGCATGCTGCTGCGCAAGCGGACCTCGGAACGAAGCTTCCGCCTGGTGTTCCTGGTTTCGCTGGGCCTGCTGGGATTCTATATCGTCACAAGATCCATTCTGTCGCTTTAACGAGCTGCGGCCGCGCTGCACCCTTCCAGATCGCGCATCTGCAGCATGTAGCCCGGATCGAAGGACAGCTTGCGCAGGGTCGGCGAGCGCTCGTCGATCATCCGCCAGACCGGCGCGATGTCCGACAGGGCCGCACCGGCTTCATGCGCTTCGTTGGCAGCCTCCGCGACGATGCGCAGGAATATTCCGGCAGTCAGCGGACAGGTCGCGTCGGCATCGTACCGGGCGGCAAGATCCGAACGCATCTGCGCCAGCCCGACACTTTGTCCCGGTGGAATGGCGCGAATGTAATCCTCGACGATCCTCGGCGTCGCGATCACGATCATCTGGCCGGACTTCATGCCCGCCATATCCTTGCTGATCCGCTTGACCTGCGGTTCCGCGGGCTCGGCCATCTTCTCGGCCCAGCTCTTTCGGCGGCGTGCCATCCGCGCATCCTCCGACTTCCGTTAAAGGCGATGCCCGATGTTAGGCCGGTCCGGGCCCGAGGTCCACAACAGCGCTAACCGCTCCTGTCGCGAAAGCCGTTGGTGATCGGATAGCGTCGGTCGCGACCGAAATTCTTCTGGGTGATCTTGACGCCCGGTGCCGACTGGCGCCGCTTGTATTCGGCGATGTAGAGCAGGTTCTCGATGCGGCTGACGACATCGCGCGGATGGCCGCGGGCGACGATGGCCTCGATATCCATCTCGTTTTCCACCAGGCATTCCAGGATATCGTCCAGCACTGCGTATTCCGGCAGCGAATCCTGGTCCGTCTGGTCCGGGCGCAATTCGGCCGAGGGCGCCTTGTCGATGATGTTGACCGGTATCACTTCGCCGGTGGGGCCCAGCGCACCCGGCGGCACCTGGGTGTTGCGCCAGCGCGACAGCCCGTAGACCTGCAACTTGTACAGGTCCTTGATGGGGTTGAAGCCGCCGTTCATGTCGCCGTAGAGAGTGGCGTAGCCCACCGACATTTCCGACTTGTTGCCGGTCGTCACCACCATTGATCCAAACTTGTTGGAGATCGCCATCAGGATGGTGCCACGCGCGCGGCTTTGCAGGTTTTCCTCGGTGACGCCTTCATTGGTTCCCTCGAACAGGGTCGACAGGGCGCGGGAAAAACCGTCTACCGGCTCAAAGATCGGCACCGTGTCGTAGCGGCAGCCGAGCGCCCGGGCACAATGCTCGGCGTCACGGATCGAGTCGTCCGACGTATAGTGGAAGGGCAGCATGACCGCCCTCACCCGCTCCTCGCCCAGCGCATCCACGGCCAGTGCCGCGCACAGCGCGCTGTCGATGCCGCCGGAAAGGCCGAGCACCACGTTCTTGAAGCCGTTCTTGTTGACGTAATCGCGCAGCCCCAGCATGCAGGCGCGATAGTCCGCCTCTTCGCTTTCCGGCAGTCGCGACATCGGACCGTCGCTGCAGGCCCACCCGTCGGCGCCGCGACGCCAGGTGGTCACCACCGTCTGCGCCTCGAACTGGCTCATCTGGAACGCCAGGGTCTTGTCGGCATTGAGCGCGAAGCTAGCGCCATCGAACACCAATTCGTCCTGGCCGCCCAGCTGATTGGCGAACACCAGCGGCAGTCCGCTTTCGATCACCTGCCGCAACGCCACCTGCTGGCGCACGTCGGTCTTGCCGCGATGATAGGGCGATCCGTTGGCAACCAGCAGGATCTCGGCGCCGGTCTCCGCCAGCGTTTCGCAGACGCCGAAATCGCCCCAGATATCCTCGCAGATCGGCAGACCGATGCGAATGCCGCGAAAGTTGACCGGTCCGGGCATCGGGCCGACGTCGAAAACCCGCTTTTCATCGAATTCGCTGTAGTTGGGCAGGTCGACCTTGTAGCGCTCCGCGACGATCTCGCCGCCGTCAAGCAGCGCAACGGCGTTGTGGCGGCCCTGCGGCGTCTGGCGCGGAACGCCCATCACGACCCCCGGACCACCGTCGGCCGTATCCGCGGCCAAGGCGCCGAGCGCACGATCGCAAGCGCGCAGAAAGGCGGGCTTGAGCACCAGGTCTTCCGGCGGATAGCCGGACAGGAACAGCTCGGTGAACAGCACCAGGTCGGCGCCATGGCGGGCAGCATCCGCCCTCGCCCGGCGGGCCAGTTCCAGGTTTCCGGAGACGTCGCCCACCGTCGGGTTTTCCTGGACGATGGCGATGCGGAGAATGTCGGTCTGTTCGGTCATGGTCGCCGTGTATCCTGCTCAATCGGGTGGTGCAAGTGCGACGCTCACATGAGCGCGTCGCCGCCGTCCACGCGGTCGAGCAGCAGCGGCACGATCAGGTCTTCCTCGTCCTCCAGATGCCGCATCAGTCCCGTGACAAGCCGGTCGGCCTCCGCCCCGTAGGCCTCCGAGGCGAACAGCATCGCGTCGCCGCCCTTGCCGAGTCCCTCGAGGAAGCGCCGACCCGCGTCGGCATTGCCCTCGAGAAGGTCGTGGATCAGTTGATGATCGCTGTCCAGAATGTCGAAACCCCGTCGCAACCGCGGTTCCGCCGCCAGAAAAATCGGGAAATAGTGGGCGTCCTCGATATGGTGGTGCCCTTCGAGGTCGGCCAGCAGATAGTCAAGTCGGGGAGCAAACCAGCCGGCAAAGGCGCGCGGCTCGAAATCCTCCTCACGCAGCATCGCGATGCTGCCGCTCAGATGCGACGCCAGTTCGCGAAAGAAGTTATGTCGCTTGAGCCAGAACCGGCCCATGGAGGACAGCGCGCCCGGTCGCCGCCACTCGTCGCGCGGATAACGCTGACTCAAGAACTGGAGATCTTCCGGTAAACCTTTGCGCTCAAACAGTAAATCTGCTTTCAACATCCACTCACCAGAAGTCGCCAAAACGCTCTAGAATGACAAAGATCCATATAGCGCCGGCCAGCACGAAGGACAGCAGCACGGCGGCCGATCCGCAGTCCTTGGCAATCTTGATCTCCTCCATGTAATCCTGCGAAAGGCCGTCACAGACCGCCTCGATGCCGGTGTTGAGCAATTCCACCACCATGAGCAGGACCATGGCGCCGGTCAGCGCCAGAAACACGAAGATCCCGTCGGCGAGCATCGCCGCGACCGGGATGGAGATCAGGAACAGCAGTGCCTCTTCGCGAAACGCTGTTTCGTGGCGCGCCACGTGCATCAGGCCGTTCCAGGAGTTGCGGAAGGCGTTGAGGATTCTCTGCATGGCGACCCCGAATCATTGTGATTCCGGGCACAAGCTAGCAGGACAGCGGCGTTCGATCCAAGCGGCCGCCGCCGGCGTGTTCAGGGAGACTGCGGCGCGTCCGACGGAATGTCGTAGTAGTCGCCCTTGTCGGCACAGAAGATGTGCTTGGCAATCGACAGACCGGTCTCGCCGTCCAGGCTGCCGGCCAGGATCCAGGTGAAATCTTCGTTGTCGTGTTTCCAGAACAACGTCGATCCGCAGGTGCGGCAGAATCCTCGCTTTGCTTCCGGGCTGGCGCGATACCAGCTGATCGCGTCTTCACCCTCTACCGCCAGCCGCTCGTCCGGCACGTTGGTCGCGGCAAAATGATGCCCGGACTGCTTGCGACACTGGCCGCAGTGGCAGGCGGTCACTTCGGCAAGCGGACCCGCCGCCCGATAGCGAACCGCTCCGCACAGACAGGATCCCTCATGCGTTTTCGCCATGCATTCCTCCATTCGCGCACCAAAGACTGGAACGCGCGGGCCGCAGGCGCAATCGAATTCTTCTGAAGGCCCTTTCAGGGGAGCTCAACCGCGACGCATGAAAAGGGGCGCCGCAGCGCCCCGAATTCTGTTGATCGCATCGGCCTTTGGATCAGCCGATCGCCGCCACGCGCGAATCCTGATCGCGGCCACCCTTCATCAACTCGGCGACGAGAAAGGCCAGTTCCAGCGCCTGGTCGGCGTTGAGCCGCGGGTCGCAGTGGGTGTGGTAGCGGTCGGAAAGATCTTCGGCCGTGACCGTGCGTGCGCCACCGGTGCATTCGGTCACGTTCTTGCCGGTCATTTCGACATGGATGCCGCCGGGATGCGAGCCTTCCGCCCGGTGGATCTGGAAAAAGCTCTCTACCTCGGACAGGACCCGCTCGAACGGCCGGGTCTTGTAGCTGTTGAGCGTGATCGTGTTGCCGTGCATGGGGTCGCAGGACCAGACGACCTTCTTGCCCTCGCGCTCGACGGCACGGATCAGCTGCGGCAGGTGCTCGGCCACCTTGTCGTGACCGAAGCGGGTGATGAGCGTCAGCCGGCCCGGATCGTTTTCCGGGTTGAGCAGGTCGATCAGCTGCAGCAGACCGTCCGGCTCCATGGACGGACCGCATTTCAGACCGAGCGGATTCTTGATGCCGCGGCAGTATTCGATATGGGCATGGTCGTGTTGCCGGGTCCGGTCGCCGATCCAGATCAGGTGACCAGAGGTGCCGTACCAGTCGCCGGTGGTCGAGTCCGTGCGGGTCAGCGCCTGTTCGTAACCCAGCAGCAGCGCCTCGTGGCTGGTGAAGAAATCCGTCTCGCGCAGCCGGTGGTGGGTTTCCGCGGTGATGCCGATGGCGCGCATGAAATCCATGGTTTCGGAGATGAGGTCGGCCAGCTTGCGGTAGCGCTCGGCCTGCGGGCTGTCCTGGACGAAACCGAGCATCCACTGATGCACGTTGTCCAGATTGGCATAGCCGCCCTGGGCGAAGGCGCGCAGCAGGTTGAGGGTTGCCGCCGACTGGCGATAGGCCATCACCTGGCGCTGCGGATCGGGCACCCGCGCCGCCTCGTCGAATTCGATGCCGTTGATGATGTCGCCCCGGTAGCTCGGCAGCTCGACGTCGTCCTTGCGCTCCACATTGGACGAACGCGGCTTGGCGAACTGACCGGCGATCCGGCCAACCTTGACGACCGGCTGCTGCGCACCGAACGTCAGAACGACTGCCATCTGCAGGAAAACGCGGAAAAAGTCGCGAATGTTGTCAGCGCCGTGCTCGGCGAAACTTTCGGCACAATCGCCACCCTGCAGGAGAAAGCCCTTGCCGTTGGCGACATCGCCGAGCATCTCGCGCAGTTGGCGGGCTTCGCCAGCGAACACCAGCGGCGGATAGGAAGAAAGACGCTCTTCGGTCGCCGCCAAAGCCTCTTGATCCGGATAATCCGGCACCTGCAGGATCGGCTTGCTGCGCCAGCTGTCGGGTGTCCAGTTCTGTGCCATTTTACTCACCTGAATTCGCGGGGTTACGATGCGCTCCATCCCAAGGGCGGGCTTATAACGGCAATCCTCGCCGAAGGCCAGCGCCGCGGGCATTTTATCGCATGGCCGGGGCCATGGAAATCAACCGGTCCGCAGACCCGCCGAGCGTCGCCGTTTGACGGCAAAAAACCCGACCTGCCACAGCAGCGAGACGACCATCGAAAACAGGAAGCCGGGAACCACTCCGAAGGCCACGAATGAGTACTGCGCGCAGATCACGAAGATCACCAGGCTGGGAATCCCGAAGGGGAAGCTCTTGAGGATCGAATAGGTGTCCTCCGCCGAATAGTTGAGGTGGACGATGATCAGCACCGGGAAAAGCGTCACCGGAAAACCGGCGAGCAGGCCAGACCATTGCGGTCCGATCAGCGCCGCTGCTTCGGTGACCGCCAGAACGACTGCGACGGCGAGCCCGGCCCGCAGGGCGATGACCACCCAGGTCATGCGGATGCGCGTGCCGATCTCGGTGGCCTGCACGCCGCGCAGCGCAAACACCGAAAACGCGGCTCCCACCACCACGAGCGCCAGTCCGCTCCAGACGTCCAGTTCGATCATCGACATCAGCCATGCCGCCGACAGGAAACCGGCCAGTGCGCCGACGACGGCGGCAGGAAAGCGGAAGCGGGAAACCAGGCTCGAAACCCGCCAATAGGCCAGGTTCAGGCACAGCGTCGCCGCCAGGCCGCCCAACGCATAGGGTGCGGAAAGGGCAACGAATTCAGGACCCTGCTGAATGCCGATGAAGAACAGGATGATGGCCATTCCGAGCGGCACACCCGCCAGGATACCGGCCACGGTCGGACCGGCGCGCTCGGCGACCGTCGACAGGCCGAGCACCGCAATGACGGTGGAGAGGATTTTCGCCAGAAGCAGTGACGACACCGCCGGTCTCCATGCAAGTGATCGGCGACAACCCGGTCAGAGGAAGGTCACGCCCTTTTCTTCAAGAAGCGTGTCGAAAAACGAGCGTTGGTGATCCGGCAGGTCGACGGCGCGCGAATACACGGGTTCATGCCGGTCGGCCCGGACCGGTCGATCGAAACCGTCGGTGCTGTGCAGGAAACCGTGCACGCCCTCTTCGCCGAATTCGTGCAGGAAGCCCTGCATGACCGCATCGAGGTAGGACTGCAGGATGGGCGCGCCCGGATCGTGTGCGGCACTGTTGGTATGGGCCTCGTAGATATAGATCGGACAGTCATCGGGGATCCGGCCCTTGGCTTCCAGCCTGTCCAGGCTGACCGTCACACGATCATAGGTCGCCTCGCGCCGGTCGACCTCCGGCAAGTGGTCCAGCCGGTCATAGATCAGCAGACCGTCGATAGCATGTCCCTCGCGTTTCCTGGCGGAGAGCATGGAGGATTTGCGCCTGGCATCGACCGGGTCGCCGTTGCTGCGCGGCCGCCAGCAACGCCGCCAACCGTTGAGACGCACCGGTTGGGCCGCAATGTACTCGGTTCGCAATGTCGTGCGGTTGACCAGCGATCCGTAACCGAAATAGGCGATCACCGGTCCGTCGTCCATCGCGCGCTTGAGCCGATCGGAAATGTCCGTCATGGCGGGGAGGTCCTTTGCTTGCGGTCCAGCTACAGGGCCGTGCCGGATTCTTCAACAAAAATCAATCGGGCCATTGACTTTGACGTAAACGTCAATGGTAGCGTTGTCGAAACTTGGCCCAACGACGTCCGGAACCGGATTCAATCCATGAGCACTGCCCTGCAACCGACTGACATGATTCGCGAAACGGAGAGCGACCCGGCTCCGCTCGTCGTTGGTGAGCAAACCGTGTCCATCCCCACCGAGGATGGGTTCCCGCTCGCCGGCACGCTGTTTACGGGGACGCCCGCGGCCGGCGGAACCTCCGCACCGCTCGTTCTGATTTCGTCCGCTACCGGAGCGCCGCGCGGCTTCTACGGCGCTTTCGCCCGCGAGTTGGTGCAGCACGGCTGTCCGGCGGTGCTCACCTACGACTACCGCGGCATGCCGCAATCGCCGCGGCCGAAGGGATGGAATGCGCGCATCAACATGCGCGACTGGGCGCATCTCGATATGCCTGCGGCCATGGCCTGCCTCGACCGCCAGGCGCCCGGGCATCCAATGGTCGGCGTCGGCCAGTCCTTCGGCGGCCAGGCGCTGGGCATCTGCGGCGATCCGGGCCGCTTCGACCGCTACTGCATGGTCGCCAGCCTGTCCGGCTACTACCGCGGCACCGACACGCCGTGGCGAAACCTGATCATGATGAACATATTCGGCCTGCCGGTAACGGCCGTCCTCGGACGCACGGCATCCTGGATGGGGTTGGGTGAGAGCATCCCCGGGACGGTTTTCCGCGACTGGACCCGCTGGTGCAACCATCCGGAATACTTCTTCGACGATCCGACGGTCGGAGCCCGCTCGGGCTACGCCACCGTGCGCATCCCCATTCTTTCGGTCGGCATGACGGACGACCCGTGGGGCACGCCGCGCGCCGTGCACGGACTGATGAAACACTATGTCAACGCCGACATTGCCGAGCGCTGGCTCACCCCGCAGGACGGCGGTGGCCAGCCGATCGGGCATTTGGGCTTCTTCCGCTCCCGGTTCCGGGAAACGCTGTGGCCGGACGTCATCGCCTGGTTGCTCGACGGATCCGGGTGACTACTCGACCCGCTCGCCGTTTTTGACCCGGTAGGTCGGCTGGTACATGGTGACCAGTTCTTCAGCGGCGGTCGGGTGGACCGCCATCGTCCGATCGAAATCGTCCTTGCTGCACCCGGCTTTGAGCGGAATTGCCAGTACCTGCGCCAGTTCACCGGCATCCGGCCCGAGGATGTGGGCTCCCAGCACCCGCCGGTCCGCGGCGTTGACGACCAGCTTCATGATCGACTTTTCCTGCCGTCCGGACAGCGTGTGCTTCATCGGGCGGAATTCGGCCCGGTAGATTTCCAGTTCCTCGAACTCGCGCGCGGCGGCGTCTTCGGACAGCCCGACAGTGCCGATTTCCGGCTGCGAGAAGACGGCTGTCGCGATCATGTCGTGGTCGGGGCTTGTCGGGTTGTCGCGGAACGCCGTTTCGACCAGGCACATGGCTTCGTGGATCGCCACCGGCGTCAGCTGCACCCGGTTGGTCACATCGCCGACCGCATAGATGTTGTCGGCGCTGGTCCGCATCAGCTCGTCGACGATGACGGCGCCCTGCCCATCGACCTGGACACCGGCCCGCTCAAGCCCCAGACCATCGGTGTTGGGAACACGGCCGATCGCCAGCATGGCCTGATCGACCTTGAGGTTCTTGCCTTCCGACGTGGTGACGTCCAGCCGGTCGTCGGCCGAGCGAACGATCTTCTTGATCACGTCGCCGGTCAGGATCCGGATGCCCTTCTCCTCCATCGCCCGGTGCAGGCTGCGCCTGACATCCATGTCGAAGTTCTTGAGGATTTCAGCGCCGCGATAGATCAGCGTCGTCTCGACCCCGAGGCCGTGAAAGATATTGGCGAACTCCACGGCGATGTAGCCGCCGCCGGCAATCAGGATCGCCTTGGGCAGCTCTTCCAGATGAAACGCCTCGTTGGAACTGATCGCGAGTTCATGACCCTCAAGCCAATCGACGCGGTTCGGGTGACCGCCGACCGCGATCAGGATCTTGTCGGCGGTGACGATCTGGTTGGTCGCCAGTAGGCGGATGCTGTGATTGTCGACCAATTCCGCGCGGGTTTCGAATATTTCCGCTCCGGCATTGCCCAGGCCCATCTTGTACAGGCCTTCGAGGCGGGCGATTTCCCGGTCCTTGTTGCGGATCAGCGTTGGCCAGTCGAACCTGCTTTCGCCGATCGTCCAGCCGTATCCGGCAGCGTCCTCGATTTCTTCCGAAATGTGCGAGGCGTAGACGAACAGCTTCTTGGGAACGCAGCCGCGGATGACGCAGGTCCCGCCATAACGGTATTCCTCGGCAACGCCGACCTTCTTGCCCATACCGGCAACCAGCCGAGCGGCGCGCACGCCGCCGGATCCGCCACCGATAACGAAGAAATCATAATCATAGTCGGCCATTGGCCTGCCCTCTCCTGATTGGTCGCTGGTCGGGATCAGCGGCGCTGGGCGGTCCACACCGTCGCGCCACGGGCCATAAGTAAGCAGCCCGGTACAAAAGAAAAGCCCGGCACCGACCGGGCTTCCTTCAACTCACCGTGACCCGCTCAGCGCGATATTATTCAGTCGCCCCTTCCGGCGTGCCGGTGGGGTTCTCTCCGAGACGGGCCACCAGGGCCTCTTCGGTCGCTGTCGCCAGATCGCGGGCAATGCCGTTCGACCAGACCTCGGCGGCCTGCAGCAGATCGCGCGTTGCGATGGGCCCGGCCTCGAGCAGCTTCTTGCCGGCATCGCTCTCGTAGAACGACCGGATGGCGTCCAGTTCCTCGATGGAGAAATTCCGGGCATAGATGGCGGCCGCCTCGCGTTCCAGATCGGCGCGGCGTCCGACCATCTCGAGCGCCGTCTCGTCGACGGTGACCGAGATGACGTCCTGCAGGTTCGGCGCGGTCTGAATGAGAGTCGTCTTCAGGTTCTGAGCGGCGGTCGGCAGAATGGCGTCGAACTGGTCGGTGGCGCGGATTGCGGCGATGGCCGCGCGCGCCGATTTCAGGTGTTCCGCTGTCGGCTCCTGTGCCACGGCCGTGCCCGGCAAACCCATTGCCGCGACGGCAGCGAGCGCAAGTGCGGTGTGGCGCAATCCGAGCGCCAAGCTCATCTGTCTCATCACTTTCTGATTTCCTCTAGTTCTTCATTGTCTTGATGCCGGATGCACCGGCAATGATGGCAGCGGATGCCAAATCGAGAAACAGGCCGTGCTCGACTACCCCCGGAATTTGCTGCAAGGCGGCGGACAGCGCTTCTGCATCGGGAATACGGCCAAAAGATGCATCCAGAATGTGGTTGCCCCCGTCCGTTTCATAGGGAACATCGCGATCCATGCGCAATTCGATGACGCCGGAGAGGTCGAGCCCTTCGGCGGCTTTCTCCACCGCCATGCGCGTCGCCGTCAACCCGAACACGTTGACCTCGATGGGCAATGGAAATTTTCCGAGAACGTCCACGACTTTGGATTCATCGGCGATGACGACCAGACGATCCGATGCGGCCGCGACGATCTTCTCGCGCAGCAAGGCGCCGCCCCCGCCTTTGATCAGCCGCAACTGCGGATCGACCTCATCCGCCCCGTCGACGGTCAGATCGAGATGCGGCAGTTCGTCCAGAGAAAAGATCGGCACTCCGAGCTCGACGCACAGCCCGGCGGTTCGCTCGGACGTCGGTACCCCGCGCACGGTCAATCCCGCCTCGACCTTTTCGGCCAGGAGCCGGACGAACTCTTCCGCCGTGCTTCCCGTGCCGATACCCAGTTTCATGCCGTTTTCGACACTGTCGAGCGCGACCCGGGCGGCCTCGATTTTCAATTGACGGGCGTCCATACGCCGTCTGCTCCCAGAGTTTTGACTGTGGCGCTGTTACCATGGCAGGCGCGCCAAGCAAAGCTGTAAATCTTTACCCCGCCTTTGGAAAACCGGGACTTCCAAATCCCCGGCGCGACCGCGACCGATCGCCCCAAATCCACTGCCGCCCCTTGCATTCCGCCTTTGGCTGGCCTAGGCGGGACGCACCTTGCTTGGCTGGACGGGGAACTTCATGCCCAAACCGCTCGTCATTTTCGACCTCGACGGGACTTTGCTGGATACGGCACCCGATCTGATGGAGAGCCTCAATCACACGATCGATGCGCTTGGTCTGGCCCCGGTTGCCTACGAGGATATGACCTACCTGGTCGGCGCCGGCGCCCGGGCGATGATCGAACGGGCGCTCGATCTGCGAAATCATGTTCTTGCGGATGGCGAACTCGACGGCCTTTTCGACCGGTTTCTTGACCATTACAGCGGCGCAATGCCCGGTTCCTCCGCCCCTTTTCCGGGTCTCCTGGAGGCCATGGAACGACTGGAGGATGCCGGGATGGCGCTGGCGATCTGCACCAACAAGACCGAGGCAATGGCGCGACGCCTGCTCGAACTGCTCGGACTGTCGCACCGGTTTGCGGCCATAACCGGTGGTGACAGTTTTGCCGTCCGCAAGCCGCACGGGGATCACATCCACGGGACCATCGACCAGGCGCTCGGCGACAAGTCTGCGACCGTGATGGTCGGAGACTCCGTCAACGACATCCACGCCGCGCGCAATGCCGGCGTTCCGTCCATTGCCGTTCCGTTCGGTTATTCGGATGTTGCCGTGGAGGAATTGGCTCCGAACCGCGTCATCCAGCACTATGACGAGTTGACGCCGGATCTGGTGTACGGCCTGCTCGCTGAAGCGCG
Organism: Rhizobiaceae bacterium; assembly: GCA_963921345.3. Lineage (GTDB taxonomy): Bacteria > Pseudomonadota > Alphaproteobacteria > Rhizobiales > Rhizobiaceae > Hoeflea_A. The sequence continues at coordinate 1,791,048 of CAWUFE020000007.1, forward strand.
GCAGGCCGTCTGACCGTCCTCAGCCGTTGCCGCGTGCCTTGTCGGTGCGCGCGATCGCTTCGTCGAGCCGTTTGTCGCGTCCGTACATGTCGGCGTAGTACTCGATGTCGCCGCTGTCCTGCGGCCAGGCAGTGAAATAGGACACGTAGACCGGGATCGTTTCATCCAGGAATTCGGTCAGGTTACCGCCCTGACCGATCTGCGCGGCCACATGCTCGCGCGTGGAACCGAGCACCGCGGCCGCCATGCCGCGCGGATCCTGCAGCCGGACGCAACCGTGACTGAACGCCCGGGCATCGCGTTCGAAGAGGTTCTTCGTCGGCGTGTCGTGCATGTAGATCGCGTGCTTGTTGGGGAACAGGATCTTCAGTTCGCCCAACGCATTCTTGCGTCCGGGCGGCTGACGCACGTCCACCGGTACGTTGACGCCGACGCTCCACCAGTCGACGCTGCGCGAGGAAATACGACGGCCCCGCCTGTCGGTGACCTCGTAGCCGAGGCGATCCAGATAGGACGGATCCTGCCGCAGTTTCGGCAACATCTCATTGACGATGATCGATCCGGGAACGCCCCAATAGGGATTGAACTCGACCTTCTCGATCTCGTCGTGGAAGAAGTTGGTCTGGTTAGACCGCTTGCCGACGATTGCCCGCATCGACAGCGAGTCCTTGCCGTTGGCGACATAGGTCGCCCGGTAGGCAGGCTGGTTGATGAAGACGTGTCGGGTGCCGAGGTTGCGCGGCAGCCAGCGCAGCCGCTCCATCGCCAGGACGACCTTGTCGATCTTGTCGTCATTGGACATGTCGATCAGCTTGCCGATGGTCATCTTGCCGACGATACCGTCGGCAGCGAGGCCGTTCTCCCGCTGGAAATCCCTGACCAGGGCTACCAGCTCAGGCGTGTAGCGGTCGGTTCCGCCAACCTCGTATTCGTAAAGTGTGAGGCCATGATCGACCAGCAGCTTGTCGGACCCGCGCTTGCGGATGGCCGCGACGACATTGGCGACTTCCGGATTCTTGGTGCCTGGCTTGAGGAACGTGCCCTTGGCTATCACGATCCTTTCGGCCTCGTCCGCACCACGCAGTTCGGCAAGTTCCTCAACCAGCGCCTTGAACTTGGCATTACCCGGATTGCTGCCGGTCAGATAGACGCCGGCATCGGCGGTAGCCGCCAGGTTGCCGAGTGCCGAGACGAGGTCGACCTTCTTGCGTTCGAAATCGTGATAGCCGGACAGCCGATTCGGATCGATGCGGCCACGCGTGGCATCGAGCACGTAAGTCAGCGCCTTGGCGCTCATGTTCATCTCGAACAGCATTAGTTCGCGCTGACGATCGGCCATTTCGGTCAAGTCGAAGCCGTCCGCAGGCAGCTCCAGCCGGTAGTCGGCGGGCGAAAGACCAACTTCGTCGGCGCGCCCCATCACCTCGAGCGCGGCGCGGGCGGCATCGTTCGGTGCGGTCCCGTCGATCCACACGAATTCGTGGTTGGCCGAATAGTAATCGATCAGCGCTTCGCCGACTTCCTTTGTCGCCTTGATCTTCTGGCCTTCGAGAAAGCGACGCGATTCGTCGAATGCGCTGGTGACCAGCGGCGCGGCATAGGGATCTGCCGAAGCGATCTCCACCGTCGACAGAGGCGTCAGATCGACGGTTTTCATGACATCGGGCTTGTAGCTGTAGACGCGCGGCGCGCTGACCCTGACCTTGGGCGCCGCAGCCCGGCGGACGCGCTGCTTCTCGGCTTCCATCCGCTGTTTGCGCCTCTCGCGCGCCCGCGGATTGAAGATCAATTCGAACAGCGAAGTCCGCTGTTGCGCCTGTACCGGTCCCGTCGTCGGAAGCACAAATCCGATAGACAACATGCCCGTTACGGCCGCTACGCTACAGCACAGTCCAATCTTTCCGGTTCTCACACCAGTCCCTCCGACGAAGTTGAGATATCCGGCGCCCCGTCGCCGAATAGACCATCGTTGCCATAGCTACGCATTGAGCAGTGCCGTGTGCAAGCTACTGGCGGTCGAATTTGGTAAAATACGGACCATTTCCTAAAAATTTGATCAATGGTGTTGCGTTGCGCCCTCACCTTTCTGCACCAACAGCCACTTACAGAACAAATACGCCAGAATTGCACCGAACAACTGGGCGACGACAAAAGGAACCACGTCCTGTGGCCGAATTCCGGCGAAGCTGTCGGAAAATCCGCGGGCGATCGTGACCGCCGGATTGGCAAACGACGTGGAGGCGGTAAACCAGTAGGCCGCGGTTATATAGAGGCCTACCGCCATCGCCACCGCCTTCTCGTTGGCCTTGAGCGTCGCCAGGATCGTGAAGACCAGACCGAAGGTCGCCACCGTCTCAGAAAACCACTGTGCCGATCCCGTCCGCACCTTTAGCGAGACCTGCATCACTTCCAGGTCGAACATTAGGTGCGCGGCCCACACTCCGATGAGGCCGCCGACGATCTGGACGATGACGTAGCCTGAAGCCTGCCCCGGCGAAACATCGCCGCGAATCGCAAAAACCATGGTGACGGCCGGGTTGAAATGGGCACCGGACACCGGCCCCAGCATGGTGATCAGCACGACCAGGATGGCCCCGGTCGGAATGGCGTTGCCAAGCAGGGCGATCGCCACATTGCCGCCGGCCAGCGCCTCCGCCATGATCCCCGACCCGACCACGGTGGCCAGCAGGAAGGCGGTTCCGATAAACTCCGCGCCCAACTGTCGCGAAAACTGCTCATTCATCGTTTCTGTCCCCCTCGGATCAATCCCCGCGCTGCAACGGCGCCAGCGTTCTCCGGAGCGCACCTCCAGACGACCGGGTCATCCGTGTCGGCTATCGAATCTGGCTGGAACTGCACTGGTAAATGACACATCCAGAAATCATGAATTATGGATTGGATCAAGCGGCAGCCACTTGTTGCGACAAAGATAATTTGACCTGTACGGACAATGTCTCCAATTATGACAACGGTTTGAGGGGGACCGGGAAAGACCGATGGCGCGAAATCTCAGAATGCTCACCGGTTCGGTGCTGTACCTCTTCGTCACCTGCCACCTGCTCAACATGGCCTTCGGACTGCACTCGGTCGACGCCGTGGACGCCGCCCGGGCCTGGTTGACCGCACCCTGGTCCGGACCGGTCTCTCTTTTGCTGGCGCTGTCGTTGCTGGTTCACACGGTGCTCGGCCTGCAGGCGCTGTACCAGCGAAGCACCCTGCGCATGTCCGGTTATGACGGCGTGCAGCTGGCGTTCGGTCTGCTCATCGTTCCGCTGCTGGCGTCACACGTGATCGGCATCTTCGCCGTCAAGAACCTCTTCCAGTTCGACCCGACCTACCGGTTCATTCTGACCTATTTCTGGCTGGACAATCCGCTCGAGGGCCTGCGTCAGGTGGTGGTGGTGATCGTCATCTGGATCCATGGCAGCGTCGGAATCTTCAGTTGGATCCGGCTGAAACGCTGGTGGGACCAGGTCGCCTGGTTTGTCTATCCCCTGTTCGTCGCCGTCCCGGTGCTGGCGCTGCTCGGCTTCGTCGACGCCGGCAACGAGATCATCGCCGACGCGGCACTGGTGGCCGAAGAGCCGGTGGCGCCGCAACCGGAGCTCAGCGAGGCCGAACTGGCCGCCGAGGAAGAGGCGGCCGCCGAGCAGCAGGCCGAGGCGCTTGCCAACCTGGCGCTTGCCAACCGCATGTTCTGGATCACCATGTATGTCTACGGGGCGATGGTGATCGTCGCGCTAATCCTGCGCTGGATCCGGCTTCGGGCACGCAGACACAGCCACGCCATCGTGAAATACCTGCATGGACCGGCGGTCGAGGCGGAAACCGGACCCAGCCTGCTGGAGCTGTCCCGGCTGAGCGATCTGCCGCATGCCAATCTTTGCCGCGGCCGTGGCCGATGCGGCACTTGCCGTGTCCGCATCGTCGACGCCCAGGGGGAACTCAGCGAACCGACAAAGGTGGAGCGTGAAACGCTGGCCCGTCTCAACGCGCCCGACGATGTGCGCCTCGCCTGCCAACTCCACCCGAATGCCGGCCATTTGACGGTTGAACGGCTGGTGTCGCCCGAGATCTCGCCACGCGACATGGTGTTGAACCAGAAGGCCGAGGCCCGCGCGGCGACGGCTGATACCACCCTTGCGGAGGCCGCCGATGCTTGAGGCCCGTCGGAGCCTGCCATGGCTGTTGCCGCTGATCCTGCTGCTGATCAGCCTTCTGTTTGCCGAACGCGCCGGCGCGCAGTTCATGCCCGGCTCAACGCAGCCGGTGGAAACGCAAACCGAGGCGCCGCCGCCCTCGCCCAACGACGTGCGCGAGCTGATGCGGTTGCTGTCCGACCCGTCGATGGTGGAGTGGCTGCGAACCAGAGCCGAGGAAGCAGATCTCGATGCGGTACCCGGATCCGAGACCGCGGAGAACCTTCAGCAGGAACTCGCCCGCCGGATAGAGCGGGTGCGTCAGCGCTTGACCGATCTTGCCGTCAGCTGGCGCAACCTGCCCGCCGCGCCGGCCTTCCTTATGGAAGCCTGGCAGGAACAGATGTCGGCCGACCAGTCGCTGCGGACGATCACCTATGTGCTGATCTTCCTGGTGGTCGGCAGCGGCCTCGAATGGCTGTTCCGGCAATACACGCAGTTCCTGCTCTTGGGGCTGGAACTCCGCCGCACCGAAACGCTGAGCCAACTGCTGCGGGCCGCAGCGCTGCGCGCCTTGCTGATCTTCGCCGGGCTGCTGGTTTTTTCGGTCGGTACAATCGGCACGTTTCTGGGTTTCGACTGGCCGCCCTTTGTCGAAAATATCGTCCTCAACCTGCTGACCATCGTCATCGCCATTCGGGCCGCAGCGACCGTATCGCTTTTCGTGCTGGCCCCGCGGGTCAGGGAACTGCGGCTTGTCCCGCTCGGCAACGTCATCGCCAAACCGTTGCATTACTGGGTGGTCACCGTGGCCTCGCTGGTGATCCTGGCGCTCACCGTAACCGATATCTTCGAACACCTGGCAGGCAACACCGATGCGCTGGGAGCGACGCTCGGGATTGCCGTTGCAGCCGGAACATTGTGCGCAATCGTGACGGTTCTGGCGATCTGGCATCTGGCCTGGCTGATATCCCGGCAAGCCGCTCAAACAGAAGAGGCGACGGCGGGTTTGCCGAAATTCTGGCCGGGATATCTGTCGATCCTGACGCTGATCGGCTGGTTCATGTGGCTGCTCAACGCCACCGAGATGATGTGGACCGTGCTCATTCTCGGTCTGCTGTTTCCGGTCACCCGGCTGTGCAACGGATGCGTCGACTACTTCTTCGACCAGGCCGAAGGCAGGGGCGCGCCGGAAGAGGCAACGGCCGCCTTCCCCGCGGAAACTGAAATCGAAGGCGAAGACGCCGACCCGGCATCGCCGATGCCGGCCGACGAGGCCGCGATCGACGCCCACGCCGTGGTTGTTCAGGAAGCCGAGGAACCCGCCGAAGAGGCCGAAGAGGAAGAGATCGTCCCGTCGCTCGAACTGTACCGTCCGATTGCCCGGCGGTTTGTCCGCTTCGTCGCTGTCATGGGCGCGATCGTCGCCTTGCTGGCCACCTGGGGCGGGAACATCTTCAGCCTTTCCGGATCGGAGACCGTGACCGGACGTGTGGTGGGCGTGTTGGCCGACATCATTCTGGTGCTGTTGATCGCCGACCTGATCTGGATCTGGGCGAAATCGGCGATCGACCGCCGACTGGCCAACTACGTGCCCCCGCAAGGCAGTGAAGCGCCGGGCCCGGAGGCTCGCATGGCAACGCTTCTGCCGATTCTGCGGGTGACGCTCATGGTGACGCTGATCGCCGTCGTTCTGATGACCATCCTGTCTTCGCTGGGCGTTAATGTCGGGCCGCTGCTCGCCGGCGCCGGCGTCGTCGGCATCGCCATCGGCTTCGGTGCCCAGGCGCTGGTCAAGGACATCGTTTCCGGCATTTTCTTCCTGATCGACGACGCTTTCCGTATCGGCGAGTACATCGAGATCGGCGAACTGCGCGGCACGGTGGAGTCCATGTCGATCCGCTCATTGCGGGTGCGCCATCACCTCGGCGCCATTCACACCATCCCGTTCGGCGAGCTGACGTCGCTGACCAACTACAGCCGCGACTGGGTCATCATGCGGCTGGAGTTCCGCGTCCCCTTCGACACCGACATCAAGCTGGTCAAGAAGATCGTCAAGAAGATCGGCGCGGAATTGCTGGAAAACGAGGCCTATGGCGAACACATCATCCAGACGCTCAAGTCACAGGGCGTCCGGAGAATGGAAGAGTTCAACATGGTCGTCGGCGTCAAGTTCATGGCCAAGCCCGGCGCCCAGTGGCTGATCCGCCGCGACGCCTACCAGAAACTGCGCGACGCATTCGAGGCCAACGGCATCAGCTTCGCCCAGCGCAACGTCACCGTTGAGGTCGTCGGAGACCAGCCGATCGGCGAAGAAGCGAAGAAGGCCATCACGGGAGCCGCGCAGCAGGCAGTCGACCAGGCCGCCGGAACGCCTCAGGCGGTGCCCGACGAACCCTGATTTCCCGCGGTATCAGGCGGCATCGTGAAAGATGATGCCGAGCACATGACGCCGGCCGCCACGCACGCGGCTGACACCGTGGCGCATGCGCACCCGGTAGACGCCGCGTTTTCCTTCCACCGGCCGCTCGTTGACCGCAAATACAACCGCCTCACCCAGACCGAGAGGCACCACCTCCGCGCGCGACTGCATGCGCGGCCGCTGTTCGGTAAGCACGAACTCGCCTCCGGAAAAGTCTGCCTGCGGATCGGACAGCAGGATCGCCACCTGCAACGGAAAGACGTGGGCGCCGTAGAGATCCTGATGCAGGCAGTTGTAGTCGCCCTCGCGGTAGCGCAACAGCAGCGGCGTCGGCAGATTCTGGCCGGCGTCGTGACACCGCTGCAGGAACTGTGAGTGGTCAGCCGGGAAGCGGTCGTCGCGGCCGGATCGTTCAAGCCACCGGTTGGCGATCGGCGCGAGCTGCGGGTAGAGCGCCGTGCGCAGTCCGCCGACGACATCTGGCAGCGGGCGGGCGAAATATTTGTATTCACCCTGCCCGAACCCATGCCGCGCCATCCTGATGTGGCTCCTGAACCGTCCTTCGTCGTCATAGGCACCGGCGACAGAGCGGCAGGTATCGGGATCGAGCAGCGGCCCCGTCGTGGCGAAGCCGCGCTCGTTCAGATCGGTGCCGATGCGAGACCAGTCGAGCCGATCCACGATTTCGGTCCAACCGGGCGGGCCAGCCTCGACCGTTCGAACGACGGTCGCGTTCACGACCGCGCCTCGCGCGCCAGCAGCGTGCGTTTACGCTCGACGCCCCAGCGGTACCCGGACAGATCGCCGTCGCGGCGGATCACCCGATGGCAGGGTATCGCCACGGCGATCCGGTTGGCGCTGCAGGCCTGCGCCACCGCTCGCACCGCCGACGGCTTGCCGATCCGCTGAGCGATATCGGCATAGCTGACGGTCGAGCCGGCCGGAATCGACCGCAAAGCCTCCCAGACCTTCTGCTGAAAAGCGGTCCCGCGAATGTCCAGCGGCAGGTCGAGATTGCCCTCCGGGGTTTCCATATGGCCAACTACGGTCGCGACCAACGCCTCGAATTCGGCGTCGCCGCCGACCAGTTCGGCATGCGGAAAGCGGTCCTGCAGGTCTTCAAGAAGCACTTCCGCATCCTCACCGAAATCGATGGCACAGACGCCCTTCTCCGTGGCCGCCACGAGCACCGCGCCGAGGGAGCATTCGCCGATGGCAAACCTGATCTGTGCATCGCGACCGCCATCGCGGTATTGTTTCGGACGCATGCCCAACCGGCTGCTCGATTCCTCGTAGAAACGACTGCTTGCATTGTAGCCGGCATCGAAGATGGCGCTGGTGACGCTGGCGCCGCTCTCCAGTTCGTCGCGCAGCTTTCCGGCGCGCCGGGCAGCGGCATAGGCCTTGGGTGTAACGCCGACGATCTCGCGAAAGATCCGGTGAAAATGATAACGGCTGACGCCCGCCGCCTTTGCCAGCGCGTCGAGGCTCGGCGGCTCTTCGGCCTCATCGATCATCCGGCAGGCGGCAGCGACCATGTCGGCACGCATCTGAGCCCGGCTCGGCTGATCCGGCCGGCAGCGCTTGCAGGCCCGGAATCCGGCGTCCCTGGCAGCTGACGTATCATCGAAAAACACCACATTCTCGCGCCGCGCGGCCTTCGAGCCGCAGGATGGCCGGCAGTAAATGCCGGTGGTCTTGACGCCATAGACAAAACGGCCGTCGGCGGCACTGTCGCGGCGCTGCACCGCTTCCCAGCGCTCCGCGTCCCGCATCTGCGCCGCGGCGATGCGGATATCGGCTGACATTTCGGTCATTTTCTTCTTCCTCATGGTGAAACCATACATCAATGGCGGCACGTTACGGCGAGGAATATGAGCCTGCACTCCGTCCCTTGCTCTTGAATTCGGAAGTCCGGTCTTGACGCACGGGCCGGCTGAAACAGATAGGCTTAGTGCGTTCAACTTAAGGTGTTCGACCGCTCATGTGATCGTGAGATGCACTCAAGATGAATCTATGTATGATGCCGATCGACAGCAAACCAACAGAGGAATTCCCATGAAAACCGCTCTGGCGACCTTTGCATTGCTTGTTTCCGCGAGCCTGATGATGCCCCTTCCGGCCTATGCAGCCGGTGGCGGCGATTCGGACTCCTCTACGCGCAACTGCAAACGAGGCGAAGTCTGGGACCGAAAGCAGCGCAAATGTCGGCCGCGCAGCTCGAGCCTCGATAATGAGAGCCTTTACCAGACCGGACGCCAATTGGCGGAAGCCGGCAGATACGAAGAAGCCATCAATGTCCTGTCGATCGGCGCCGACCGCGGCGACAAGCGGATTCTCAACTATCTCGGCTATTCGCACCGCAAGGCTGGGCGTATCGATGTCGGCCTGTCCTACTACCGTCAGGCGTTGACCATCGATCCGCAATACACGCTGGTGCGCGAATATATGGGCGAAGCCCTGCTGCAGAAGGGCGACCTCAGCGGTGCCCTGCAGCAACTCTCCGAAATCCGCCGCCTGTGCCAGGGGCGCGACTGCGGCGAGTATCAGGAACTGTCCGGGCAAATCGCCGACTTTATCAAGAACCAGGACAGCTGACGGCCGCATCCGGCCAATGCAGATCGTTCGGGCAGCCTCCTGGCTGCCCGTTTGCGTTCGGGGTGATGGCCGCGGCGCAGATTGCATTCGCGGGCGCGTCGGCATAGATGGTTGCCTGTCTACAGCCAGTCCAGAAAGGTAAGCTGCATGTCCGACGCCGCTAAAGCAGAACTTTTTCCGCATGGCCCCGACCAGACCCCCTATCGGAAACTGACCTCTGACTTCGTGTCCGTCGATACGTTTCGCGGGCAGGACATCCTGACGGTCGAAACCGAGGGAATCAGGCTTCTCGCCGAGGCGGCCTTTGCCGACATCAATCATCTCCTGCGGCCGGCGCACCTGAAGCAGCTCGCCTCGATTCTGGAAGACCCGGAGGCCACCGACAACGACCGTTTCGTCGCCTACGACCTGCTCAAGAACGCCAATATCGCCGCCGGCGGAGTTCTGCCGATGTGTCAGGACACCGGCACGGCCATCGTGATGGGCAAGAAAGGCCGTCGCGTGTGGACAGAAGGCGGCGACCAGGCCGCGATCTCGAAGGGCGTGCTGGACGCCTACGAGAAGAAGAACCTGCGCTACTCGCAGCTGGCGCCGCTGGCCATGTTCGAGGAAAAGAACACCCGCAACAACCTGCCGGCGCAGATCGATATCTACGAAGAAGGCGAAGACGCGTACAAATTCCTGTTCGTTGCCAAGGGCGGCGGCTCCGCCAACAAGACGTTCCTCTACCAGGGGACCCCCTCGCTGCTGACCCACGACCGGTTGATCGAGTTCCTGAAAGAGAAAATCCTGACGCTCGGAACGGCCGCATGCCCGCCCTATCACCTGGCGATCGTCATCGGCGGCACTTCGGCGGAAATGAACCTGAAGACCGTCAAGCTGGCCTCGACCAAGTATCTCGACGACCTGCCGACCGAAGGCTCCGAGGACGGCCACGCCTTCCGCGATCTCGAGATGGAGGCGGAAGTCCACAAGCTGACCCAGCAGATGGGCGTCGGCGCCCAGTTCGGCGGCAAGTATTTCTGCCACGACGTGCGCGTCATTCGCCTGCCGCGCCACGGCGCGTCGCTGCCGATCGGCCTGGGCGTTTCCTGCTCGGCCGACCGTCAGGCCAAGGGCAAGATCACGCGGGACGGCGTTTTCCTGGAAGAGCTGGAGACCAACCCGGCACGTTATATGCCGGAGATCGACGAGGAAGCTCTGACCGACAACGTCGTTCACATCGACCTCAACCAACCGATGGATCAAATTCTGAGTGAATTGAGCAAACATCCTGTAAAAACTCGCCTTTCACTCAACGGAACCATCATCGTCGCGCGCGATCTGGCCCACTCCAAGATCCGCTCGCGGCTGGAGGACGGCGAAGAGATGCCGGACTATTTCAAGGACCATCCGGTCTACTATGCCGGCCCGGCCAAAACGCCCGAAGGCTACGCCTCCGGATCCTTCGGTCCGACGACCGCCGGCCGCATGGACAGCTTCGTCGACCAGTTCCAGTCTTTCGGCGGCTCCAAGGTCATGCTGGCCAAGGGCAACCGGTCGCGAACCGTGCGCGAAGCTTGCAAGCGCCATGGCGGTTTCTATCTCGGATCGATCGGCGGCCCGGCCGCCCGGCTGGCGCAGGATTGCATCAAGAAAGTCGAGGTGGTCGAGTATCCCGAACTCGGCATGGAAGCCATCTGGAAGATCGAGGTCGAGGACTTCCCCGCCTTCATCGTCATTGACGACAAGGGCAACGATTTCTTCCAGGAACTCAATCTTGGATGAATTCAGGCCGCTGTCACCCAACCTGAGCGCCGCTTTCGAGCGTCAGCAACGGGCCTGCAGCGACCTGGGATCGCCGTTTACCGCCCGCCTGTGCGCGCTGTTTGCCGAACACGGGCTGCCCCGATCCCGGCTCCGCGCCCGGATGATGGCATGGGACAGGGACACGACAGCGAGTGGCGACGCGCTGCCCGTGCGGCTGTGCGGTGCCCTGCACGAGCTGGTCCTGGCGGGACAAGGCACAAGCCTGGCGGAGATCTATCCGCCCCGTCACGTGGGCCATGACGACCGTCGGATGCTAGCTGAAATCGGGCAGGCAATCGGCGATCACGACACATTCCTTACAAGCCGCCTGTCCAGCCCGCCGCAGACCAATGAAGTGCGCCGATCAACGGCGGTTTTGGCGGCCCTGCTGCACATCGCGGCACGCACCCGCATGCCGCTGCAGCTGTCGGAGGTTGGCGCCAGTGCGGGTCTCAACCTGCTGCTGGATCGCTACCGTCATCAGTTGGGCAAGGAAATGCGAGGAGCCGCAGATTCGCCCGTGCGCCTGGCGCCGGAGTGGCGCGGCCCCCTGCCCCCGGATGTCGACCTGACGATCGCCCAGCGTCGCGGCTGCGATCTTTCGCCGTTCGATCTGACGAGCCGCGAGGACCGAACGAGATTGCTTTCCTACGTCTGGGCCGACCAGACCGAGCGTCTGGAACGGATGCGCACGGCCATCGACATAGCGGTGCGGTCGCCGCCCGTCGTCGATCGCGCCGACGCTGTCGAATGGCTGGCCTTGCAACTGGCCGAACCGACACCCGGCCGCGCCCAGGTGCTCTACCACACCATCGCCTGGCAATATCTTCCGGAGGAAGCGAAACGTGCCGGCCGCGAGCAGATCGAGGCTGCCGGCGCCCGTGCCACGGCGGAGGCGCCCCTCTTTTTGGTCGCCATGGAAGATGACGGTCAAAGACCCGGCGCTGCACTGCACCTTGAAGCCTGGCCGGACGGCTCCCGCACCGAGCTCGCGCGGGTCGATTTCCACGGCCGGTGGATCGACTGGCTGGAATAGTCAGCCCTCGCCCGCCTTTCTCCTGGAAATCCAGAAGCTCAGGACGGACCCGGCAAGAAGCGGTGCAAAGGTTGCGACAAGCAGCGCGACAAGGTAGCCGGCTCCCTGCAGCAACGTGAGCGCCAGTGCCATCAATGCGAGGCCTGCGACCATCATCATACGGCCGGTCCACCGGTGGGTCGTCGTCCAGTTGTCGCCATCCTTCAGCGTCCATGGCAGCCGCAGACCGGCAATCGCATTGGGCTGCGATTTCGGCAGGGCATTGCCCACCGCCACCAGCAATCCCCCGACGCACAGGGATACGATCATCGGCACGACCACTTCGCCGCCACGGCCGAGAACGATGAAAACCACCTGCATCACCAGCAGCATGCAGAACACGGCGTTGAGCCCGATATGAGCAATATGAAGACCCGGTTCGACATTTCGTTCCGGCGTCACGCGCCGCATGCCGGTCAGCACGAGCAGCACGAACAGCCCGACCGCGGGCAGCAGCAGCAGACTGAGCCAGCCGGGAACAAACAGGTCGGGCTGACCGTGGAAGTTCCAGTGGACGGGCACGCTGGCGTTCAGGGGAACCAGCGCAAATCCGATCGCCGCCGCCAGCCACAGGGCCAGCACCAACAGCAGGTTGCTGCGCGAAAACTCTGAAAAAGTCACGGTTTTCCCTTTCCCGTCAGTGTCAGCACGCCGGCCAGCGCCTCTTCGAGAACACTCATGTTCAGCGAATAGATGACACTCGTGCCGTTGCGCTTGGCGCTCACGAGCTTGGCGTCCTTCAACTTGTTGAAATGAACGGACATGGTCGGTTTCGACAGGTCGAAGTGCTCCGCTAACTCGCCGGCGTTTTTCGCACCGTCCCGAAGCAATGCGAGAACCTCCCGGCGAACCGGGTGCGCCAACGCCTCAAACAACTTGTTCAACGACACATCCTCTGTTCATTTTCCCTATTTAGTGATTCTTCTAATTAGAGTCCAGTCAAAAAAGACACGCGCTTCCGGAATGATCTGCCGGGGTCTTCTGCAAGAGGATTTGAAGTGTGTGGATTGCGGCTACCACATGGTTTTTTCGGCCCGCGCGTGCCAGGCGTCGTCATAGGGTTTTCCGCCCACTTCTCCGTCGCTCATCGAGGCGAGGATCTCTCCGGGCGTCGGCAGCGCTGTCGGCTCGACATGGGTGTCCGGATCCCAGAGCTTTGCCCGCAGGATCGCCCGCGCGCACTGGAAATAGATTTCGCCGATGGTGATGACCAGTACACTGCGCGGCGGCTTGCCCTTGACGGCGAAGCTCTCCAGCAGTTCCGGATCGACACTGACACAGGCGGTGCCGTTGATGCGCAGTGCATTGCCCGATCCCGGCACCAGGAACATCAGCGCCACCCGAGGATCACGCACCACGTTTCGCAGCGAATCGACGCGGTTGTTGCCGCGCCGGTCGGGCAGCATCAGCGTCTTGTCGTCATAGATGCGCACGAAACCGCGCTCGTCCCCGCGCGGCGTGCAGTCGAGCCCTTCCGGACCGACGGTGGCCAGCGCGCAGAATGGCGCGGCCTGCAGGATACGCGCATATTTTTCGGTCATCGCCGTGGCGACCTTGACCAGCGATGTGTCTCCCGGAACGCCGTACAGGCGCTCCAGCTCCTCGACGGTTCTGATGATGCTCATGGCGTGACGGCTCCCGACCGGCGATTCGGCGATTTCGACGCTCAACGCCGAAACCGCCTAACTGCATGTCAGGACTGTGTAACCGCATTGGGCCGCGGCGAAAAGACGACCGGTTCGGCATCGATCCGAACCGGGCGGTCGGCAAAGTCAACGACCATCTGGGCGACATCGCGGCCCGCTAGGATCCGGCGATGTCCGTATCCGTCGGCCCAGAAGACCTCGACATGCGGCCCGGCTCCGACCAGGCCGTAGGCATTGTCGACCGGGACTTCCTTGTCGTCATGGGCGTGCACGACCAGCGTCGGAACGCCGATGGCGGCGATCTGCCGGGCCCCGACGAATGCCGAGAGCGGAGTGCCGGTCACACGCTGCACCTGCGCGAAAAGCTCCTTGCGTCCCGATTCCGAAAGGCCGATCCAGTCCGCAAACTGATTGAAGAAATCGGGCATGGAGTTGGGTGCAGACAGGGTCACCAGCCGTTCCGGCGCGCGTGCCGGGACATGCGCAATCGATCCCGCCGCCGCGTTGACGATCACCGCTCCGCCGAAGGAATGGCCGATCATCGTCGAGAACGGACCGAATTGCCGCCAGGCAGCATCGACGGCTTCGACCGCCAGCGCCATGTTGAGCAACCGGCCGGAAGAAGCACCGTGCCCCGGAAGGTCGATCGCCACGACCGCTCTGCCCGAGGCCCTCAGCGCTTCGATGATCGGCAGCATGTGCTCGGTGCGGGAGCCCCAGCCGTGAACGACAAAGACGGTCTCCGATGGCGCTCCCGCGACCGGCAGGAAGCGATAGGAAGCGATGGTCCCGTTCGAGATTCTCAGACACACCTGTTCGGCGCGGGCCATCGACGCTGCGGCCGCAGCGAGCCTCTCACGCGCCTTGGCACTGGCCGGTTTGCGCGACGGCGTCCGACAGAAGAGACGAAACGCCAGCCGCCCCGAAAACGTCGGCGAAAAACGTTCTGTGAGCCCAAACCCGAGACGGATGACCTTTTGCGGTATTGATGTCATAGTCAGGTTCCAGTAAATAAGTTCAACTATGAACATAATTGTACAACTATGAACAAAAATAAAGCGCTGCCGTGGGACAATCCGCGATTTAGAAACTGGATTGCCGTGGCCAAAGCCAGTCAGCTCATCCATCAGAAACTCGGCAAGGCCCTGACATCGCTGGACATCAAGGTCCCTCACCTGGACATTTTGGCGAACCTCTACCGCTTCGAGGGAATTTCCCAGCAGGACCTCGCCCGCAAGCTGCTGGTCGGCCGTTCCAATGTCAGCATGCTGCTGCCACAGATCGAAAAACGCGGTCTGATCGAGCGTCGCCCGGACGACAAGGACAAGCGCGTGCTGCGTCTGTATCTCACGGAGAAAGGCCGCGAGCTTACCCGCAAGGCACTGGCGATCGAGCTCGAGTTGATCGAGTATTCCATGGCGACCTCAAGCGTCGAAGAATGCAATCTGGTCGGCGATGTCATGCAGCGGATGATCGCCAAGATGGAGGCGTTCGAGGTTTCGCAGCGCTGAGGTCTATCGCGGGACGTCGACTTTGTCCCGACTCATCCCCTTCGCTTCGAGTTCCGCCAGATAGCCCTGCCACCGGCTATCGAAGTCCGAGCCCAGTTCATGGAAATAGACCCACGAGAAGATGCCGGTGTCGTGCCCGTCGTCGAAGGTGATCTTGACCGCGTAATTGCCGACGGGATCCATGCCGGCGATCTGCACGTCGCGTTTGCCCGGGACGGTGACCCGCTGCTCCGGCGAGTGTCCCTGCACTTCCGCCGACGGCGACAGCACACGTAGGGCCTCGGCCGGCAAAGCGAAATCGCGCCCGTCGTCGAACCGGACCGTCAGGGTCCGCCGATCCTTTGAAACCCGCAATTCGGTCGGCCGCGCCGTCATCCCGTCCACCACGCTGTTGCGCCCTCAGGCCTTGACGGCACTTAATACGATGCAGCTCGGATTTTCCAGATACCAGTCGAGCGAACGCTCCAGATCCTTGCGATCCTCGGGAACGCTTAACTTGTGCCAGCGGATATCGACCAGCCCCGCCCGCTCGAGGCCGATTTCGTGGTCGGCCTTGCTCCATTGCCAGATCGGCACGTCGAAATCGCCAATGACGAGCCGATATTCGGGCGGCCTGGCGATCCGGTAGCTGAATCCGAACGCTTCTCCCATCTGCGGAGCCTGACGTTCGAAATCGTAATCCGGGTTGATCGTGTAGGTGACGAACCGCCCGCCGCTCTTCAGATTTCGGCCGATGAAGCGGCACATGCGAAACAGCTCGTCGCGGCTGCCGGCATAGTGGAACAGGTACATTGCGGTGACGATGTCCACCGGTTCGTCGAGGACAAAGCTCTGGTCGCGCGCATCGACGGTCTCGAAGCGCAGCGCGTCGAATCGATGGCCTCCATCGGTCCGGTTCTTCCGCCGCGCGCCATCGATCATCTTCTGCGAAACATCGACACCGAGAACCGATTGTGCGCCCAACTCCATCAGGCACCGCGCCGTGCGACCGTCGCCGCAGGCCATGTCGAGCACGTTGCACCCCGAAACGGACCCCAGCACTTCCAAGAAGACGTGCCACTCGAGAACCGAGTAGGGACCGGTCCTTTCGCTCCATCGCTGGTAGATCTCGCCATGATGATCGTAATCTGCCAAACCAGCCCTCCACACGGGATTGATCCAGATCATAGCAAACAATTCCGATATGTTGCTTCTGGTGGTCAGGATTTTTCTCGCACGCCGAAGCCTTGACGGCTATAAGGGTGCGCGCAACATAGAGAGACGCGCCGCGCCAACGCCGACGGGCGATGCAGGAAGCCGGCGAAAACACCCGGTTTGCAAGGGGATGAGATGGACAGCGAAAGCGTGATTGCAGGTGCGGGCGGACAGCCCATGA
This sequence comes from Rhizobiaceae bacterium, assembly GCA_963921345.3. Lineage (GTDB taxonomy): Bacteria > Pseudomonadota > Alphaproteobacteria > Rhizobiales > Rhizobiaceae > Hoeflea_A. Next base: position 1,807,602 of record CAWUFE020000007.1, read on the forward strand.
TCGACCCGTTCGGCCGGGCCATCTCCTATCTGCGCGTCTCCGTTACCGATCGCTGCGATTTCCGCTGCACCTACTGCATGGCGGAAAACATGACCTTTCTGCCGAAGAAGGACCTGTTGACACTCGAGGAACTCGACCGCCTGTGCACGGTATTCATCGAGAAGGGCGTTCGCCGGCTCAGGCTGACCGGCGGCGAACCGCTGGTCCGCAAGAACATCATGCACTTCATCGCGGGTATTTCGCGTCACATCGACAGCGGCCTGGACGAGCTGACCCTGACCACCAACGGCTCGCAGCTTCCCCGCATGGCCCATGAGCTGGCGGCCAATGGCGTGCGCCGCATCAATGTTTCGCTCGACACGCTGGATGCAGCCAAGTTTCGGCACATCACCCGCTGGGGCAATCTCCACCGGGTGCTGGAGGGTATCGAGGCAGCCCGTGCCGCAGACCTCAAGGTCAAGATCAACACCGTGGCGCTGAAGGGCTTCAACGACGCGGAAATCCCCGAGATGATCCGTTGGGCCCATGGCAGCGGCATGGACATGACCATCATCGAGACCATGCCGATGGGTGAAATCGACGAAGACAGGACCGACCAGTATCTGCCGCTGTCGCTGCTGCGCGCCGACCTTGCCGGGCAGTTCACCATGCACGACATCCCCTACAAGACGGGCGGTCCGGCGCGTTACATGGAAGTCGCCGAAACCGGCGGCCGCCTCGGGTTCATCACCCCGATGACCCACAATTTCTGCGAAAGCTGCAACCGGGTCCGGCTGACCTGCACCGGCACGCTCTATATGTGCCTCGGCCAGGACGATGCTGCCGATCTGCGTGCGCCGCTGCGCGCCTCGGAAGGCAACGAGCTTCTGTCGCGGGCCATCGACGATGCGATCCTGCGCAAGCCCAAGGGTCATGATTTCGTCATCGACCGCCGCAACAACCGCCCGGCCGTTTCACGCCACATGAGCGTTACCGGCGGCTGATCCCATGCGACAAGGGATGGTACGGCGCCCGGCCGGGCCGTCGTAATGGCCTCATCCAATCTGCGTGCGGCACTGTTCATGGCGCTCGCCATGGCCGGATACGTTTTCAACGACGTGTTCATGAAGGCGCTGGCCGAAGACATGAGTATGGGCCAGGCGATTGTGCTGCGCGGAATGGTCGCCACGCTTCTGATCTGGTTCATTGCCCACCGAAGCGGTGCGATGCGCCCCGTCGGAGTTGCCCTGCGGCCGATGCCGTTGTTGCGCACGGTCGGCGAGGTCGTCGCAACGGTCCTGTTTCTCACGGCACTGCCGCGCATCTACCTTGCCAACGCCACGGCCATTCTGCAGGCGCTTCCCCTGGCCGTCACCCTCGGCGCCTCAATCTTTCTCAGGGAGCCGGTCGGATGGCGCCGCTGGGTGGCGATCATTGTCGGCTTTCTTGGAGTGTTGGTCATAATCCAGCCGGGCTATGTCGGCTATTCGCCCTACTCCATCCTGGTGGCCGGAGCAGTGCTATGTGCTGCCGCACGCGACGTCGCCACCCGCGCTATGGGCGACGACGTACCGTCTTTGTTTATTTCCGTGGTCACATCGGCTGCGGTAACGGTGACCGGCCTCGGCATGTGGATCGTCGACGGTTCGATCGCCCCGGTGACGGCCGCGCATTTGCTGCAGATCGTCGCAGCCGCGGTCTTCATTCTGGTCGGTTACCAGTTCGTCGTGCTGGCGATGCGAAAGGGAGAAATCGCCTTCGTCGCGCCATTTCGCTACACCAGCCTCCTGTGGTCCATCCTGCTGGGGGCGATCGTGTTCGCCGAAATCCCGGACCCGCCGACCATCCTCGGTAGCGTCATAGTTGTCGCAACGGGCCTTTATACGCTATATCGCGAACACAGGGTGGCTCAGCGTCGCTAGTCTCGATTGCTGCTCCCCCGCGCCGGATCGACGATCTGGCGTTTCCTTCCGCAAATCTCCGGACTTCCAATTGAAGCTGGCAGCCGGCCGAGGGAGTCACAGGCATGGAACAAACCCGGTTTTTCGATCGCGCGACGCCGCCGCATATCGGCACGCTCGTCCTCATAACCGGTGCCGGCGCCCTCAACATGAACGTAATCCTTCCGTCGCTTCCGGGCATCGCCGAACACTTCGATGTCAGCTACAGCCTCGCAGCCTTGCTGGTTTCAACCTATCTGGGTGCAACCGCGGTCATGCAGCTGATCCTCGGCCCGCTCTCGGACCGCTACGGACGGCGGCCGGTTATGCTGATCAGCGCGATAATATTCCTGGCGTCCACGCTGGTCTGCATTTTCGCGCCGAACTTCGAAACGCTTCTGGTCGCACGCCTGGTTCAGACGTCGATCGTGTCCGGTCTGGTTCTGTCTCGGGCCGCCGTACGCGATATGGTGTCCGCCGACGAGGCCGCGAGCCTGTTCGGTTACATCACCATGGGCATGGCGCTGGTTCCGATGGTCGGACCGATGATCGGCGGCGTTCTCGACGAGATCTACGGCTGGCAGGCGGCCTTGTCGGTGGCCCTGTTCTTCGGATTGATCGTCCTGGTGCTGGTCTATTTCGACATGGGCGAGACCAATCACCATCCTTCCGACAGCTTCGCCGCCCAGGTCAGGGCCTATCCCGAACTGTTCCGGTCGCGTCGTTTCTGGGGCTATGCGCTGTCGGCGGCCTTCACCTCCGGCTCCTTCTTCGCCTTCCTCGGCGGAGCGCCCTATATCTCGATCAACATGCTCGGCCTCAGTCAATCGGCTTTTGGCATCTATTTCGGTATGACCGCCGTCGGATACATCTTCGGCAACTTTCTCTCGGGCCGCTATGCCGTGCGGGTCGGCATCAACCTGATGATGCTGACCGGCAACTTCGTGGTGATCTTCGGCATGCTCGGAGCGATCACTGCGTTCAGCCTCGGATACACCCATCCGATCGCCTTCTTCGGATTCATGGTGTTTCTTGGACTGGGCAACGGCATCACGCTGCCGAGCGCCAATGCCGGCGTCGTCAGCGTGCGACCGCATCTGGCGGGCTCGGCTTCCGGTCTCGGCGGCGCCTTGATGATCGGCGGCGGTGCCGGCCTGTCGGTGCTGTCGGGCTGGCTGCTGGGCCCCGACACCGGCCCCTATCCGATGCTCTATCTCATGCTGGCCGCGGCGATTGCAGGCGCCTGCATGGCGCTCTACGTTATTCATGTGGCCCGAAAGGTCGCACGCGAGGCGTACTAAGGTTCGATGCATGGCAGACAGCGATTTCCTCATCAGGCCCGATCCGGAAGACCACCGGCTGTCGCGCGAGGTCAAAGGCGTCGATGAAAACGGCAAGGAGGTCACCACGCGCGTGGTCACCGAAAAGCCACTAACGCTTTATCTCAACCGTCAGGAGATCGTCACCATGATGACGATCGGCGACTATCCGGACCTGCTGGCGGTAGGCTATCTGCTCAACCAGAATATGCTGTCGCGTGACGACCGGATCACCGGGGTCGATTATGACGACGACCTCGAAGTCGTGGTCGTGCGAACCGAAAGACAGACCGACTACGAGGAAAAACTGCAGAAGCGCGTGCGCACCTCCGGCTGTGCCCAGGGCACGGTTTTCGGCGACGTGATGGACGGCTTCGACGACATCGCGCTCGACTCCGCCGCGCGGCTCAACACCTCCTGGCTCTACGCCCTGACGAAGGCTATCAACACGGCCCCTTCCCTCTACCTCACGGCCGGCGCCATTCACGGCTGCGTGCTGTGCAGGCAGGACCAGCCGCTTGTCTATATGGAGGATGTCGGCCGGCACAATGCGGTCGACAAGATCGCCGGCTGGATGTTTCTCAACGGCGTCGAGCCGGAAGACAAGATCTTCTACACCACCGGTCGCCTGACCTCGGAAATGGTCATCAAGACGGCGATCATGGGAATCCCCATTCTCGTCTCGCGGTCGGGTTTCACCGCCTGGGGCGTCGATCTCGCGCGCCAAGTTGATTTGACGCTGATCGGTCGAGCCCGCGGCAAGCGTTTTTTGGCTCTTTCCGGACAGCACCGAATTCACTATGACCTTGATCCGACCCAGGTCGCAGACGAGGATCGAAAACACAACCGCAAGGGCGCGCTCGCCTCGCGCTAGCGTACGGACGGGATGGGCATGAACCGCAACGACAGGATTGTTGGCTGCATTCTGGCCGGCGGCCGGTCGAGCCGCATGGGCGGCGGCGACAAGACGCTGCTTCCGATCGGCGGCAAACCGATGCTGGCCCACGTCCGCGATCGTCTGCGGTCACAGGTCGGCCGGGTCCTGCTCAATGCCAATGGCGATCCGGACCGGCTGGCCGCGTTCGATCTGCCGGTGGTGGCGGATACCATTGCGGGTTTTGCCGGGCCGCTCGCCGGCGTGGCGGCTTGCATGAACTGGGCAGCCGCTCTCGGAACCGAGGTGACCCATATCGTCACCGTCGCCGCCGATACACCGTTCTTTCCGTCCGATCTGGTCGATCGGCTTGCCGCCGCAACCGACCTCGCAGAACGGTCCATTGCCATGGCGACGACGGACGGACACCGGCATCCGGTCTTCGCACTGTGGCCCGTCGCCCTGCGTCACGACCTCGAGGACTGGATGGGGACGACCGACACCTACAAGGTCATTGTCTGGGCCCGGCGCCACGACCTGCAGATGGTCGAGTTCCCGATGATCGACGCCGAGCGGGGTCCCATCGACCCGTTTTTCAACGTCAACACGCCGGAAGACCTGGCGACGGCGGGAGCGGTTCACGATCAGCTGGTGACGTCAGCGACAGGCGGCCGGTCATGACCCGGCGGGTGTTCGGCATCACCGGCTGGAAGAATTCCGGCAAGACCGGCCTGACGGTACGGGTCGTGGAAGAATTGACCAGGCGCGGTTGGCGCGTTTCGACGGTCAAGCATGCTCACCACAGCTTCGACATCGACCAGGAAGGCACCGACAGCTTCCGCCACCGACACGCTGGAGCAACCGAGGTCGCCATCGTTTCCGGCAGCCGCTGGGCGCTGATGCACGAACTGCGCGACGAGGCGGAACCCCAACTCGCCGACATTCTGGAAAGGCTGGGCCCCTGCGATCTGGTAATCGTCGAAGGCTACAAGCGCGAAGGCCATGACAAACTGGAAGCGCGCCGGCTGGAGGCAGCCGACCACACGCCGCTGGCCGAAACCGACCCGTCGATCGTCGCCATCGCCGCCGATCACCCGGTTGACGGCATCGCAATTCCGGTTTTCGATCTGGACGATACCGGGGCGATTGCCGATTTCGTCGAGCGGCACACCGGTCTTGAAGAGAGGCCATCCCGATGAGCGATCGCCCCCATCTCATCAATGACTGTTTCCTGCACGACAAGGATCGCATGCGCCACGACGAGGTGATCGACCTGTTGTGCGCCCGGCTATCGCGCATGGCGCAGATCGAAACCGTCCGGCTCGACGACGCTCCGGGCCGGCACCTCGCCGAGCCGGTTTCCGCACCGCGTAACGTGCCGCTGCACGACAACAGCGCGGTCGACGGATACGCCTTCGCCCACGACGACTATCAGGCATCGCCGACCATGCGTGTCGGCCCGCGCGTCGCCGCGGGCGATCTCGGGGACGTGACCCTGGCGCCTGGAAGCGCGGCGCGCATCTTCACCGGCGCGGTCATGCCGGTCAACGCCGACACCGTGGCGATGCAGGAGGATTGCCGGTCGGACGAAGACGGCTCCTCGGTAGCCCTGCCGGCCGGGCTCAAACCGGGGGCCAACCGGCGCCGCGCCGGCGAGGACGTTGCCGCCGGAGAGACCGTCGTCGAGACGGGGCGGCTGCTGCGCCCGCAGGATATCGCGGCCCTCGCCTCGCTGGGTGCCGCTGAAATCGCGGTTTTCCGCAAACTGCGCGTCGGTCTTGTCTCCTCCGGCAACGAATTGCTGCGCCCGGTTCCGGGTGCGGCCATCGCTCCCGGCCAGGTGTACGATTCCAACCACCATATGCTGGAGGCCCTCTGTCGGCTGCAGCCGGTGGAAGTCGGCGATCTGGGCATTCTCAAGGACGACCGAACCGCCGTCGAACAGGCGCTTTCCAGCGCCGCGGCCGAGTGCGACGTCATTCTGACCACCGGAGGCGCGTCGGGGGGCGACGAAGACTACATGGTGGGCGCTCTCGACCGGCTGGGCAAACGCCACATGTGGCAGATCGCCATCAAGCCGGGTCGGCCGATGACCTTCGGCCAGATCGGCAATTGCGTCTATCTCGGCCTGCCCGGCAACCCGGTCGCCGCCTTTATCTGCTTCCTGCTTTACGCCGTTCCGGTTCTGCGCATTCTGTCCGGCGGCACCTACCGTCCGCCTCTTCGCCTGCCGGTACCGGCCGGTTTCGAGATCGCCAAAAAGAAAACCGATCGGCGGGAATTTCTGCGCGGCTGGCTCGAGCCGACTGATAACGGACCCGTCGCCCGCAAGTTCCCCCATGACGGCTCCGGGCTGATTTCAGGCCTGCGCCGCGCGGATGGCTTGATCGAGCTGCCGGAGGATGTCGCCGGCGTCGCCCATGGCGACATCGTCTCCTATATCCCGTTTTCCGAATTCGGGATCGTCGCAGGCTGATGCTGTGTCCGGCCTCGACCGGATTTTGCCCATTTCTTTGAACGCAAGACCAACTTTGCGGTTGCATTTTGCTCAAAAACAGTGGGAAATCAGCGCTTACGCGGTGGCTTAGGAACCGCATTATGTGCCGGCAAAATCAATCAACACACGGCACTATGGGAGAAAGGAATACAATGCGTATCTCGACGAAATTCACGATGGCTGCGGCGGCCGCAGCCTTGGCCCTGAGCATGGGCGCGGCCCATGCTGACGGCCACGCCAAGACCATCAAGATCGGAACCGAAGGCGCCTATCCGCCCTTCAACAACCTGACGACCAGCGGCGAGCTGGTCGGCTTCGATGTCGATATCGCCAAGGCCCTGTGCGACGAGATGAAAGTCAAATGCGAGTTCGTGACCAATGACTGGGACGGCATCATTCCGTCGCTGATCGCCGGCAAGTTCGACGCCATCATCGCGTCGATGTCGATCACCGACGAGCGCAAGGAAAAGGTCGACTTCACCGATAAATACTACAACACGCCGCCGGCGATCGCCGTTCCGAAGGACTCGAACATCGCGGAAGCCACCGACGCAGCGCTCGACGGCATGATTCTGGGTGCGCAAAGCTCCACCACCCACTCCAACTATGCCGAAGAAAAACTGGGCTCGGCCGATCTTCGCCTTTACCCGACGCCTGACGAGTACAAGCTCGACATCGCCAGCGGTCGCATCGACGCCGTCATCGACGACGTGATCGTGCTGTCTGAATGGCTGGAAACATCGGACGGTGAATGTTGCAAGATTCTTGGCACGCTGACGCCCGATCCGGTGATCAACGGCGAAGGCGCCGGCATCGCCATCCGCAAAGGTGACGATGATTTGCGCGAGATGTTCAACACCGCGATCGCCGCCATCCGCGCCAACGGAAAATACAAGGAAATCAACGACAAGTACTTCGAAGTCGACGTTTACGGCGACTGACATTGCCTGTCGATGAAAATCAACGGATGGCAGGCTCGTGCCTGCCATCCTGTGAGGGGGAACGCGCGGCGCTCGGCCCGCAATAGGTGGCGATGCAAGAGACTCTGACCCTGTTGAGTTTCGGACCCGATGGCTGGGGAGACCAGATTGCCTACGGGGTGATGACCACAGCGGGACTGGCGCTCTGTACCCTGCCCTTCGGTCTCCTTCTCGGTTTCTTTCTCGCACTGGCCAAACAAAGCAACGAACGATCGTTGCGCATGGCCGCTGAGATCTACACGACCATCTTTCGCGGCCTGCCGGAGCTGCTCACCCTGTTTCTCGTCTATTTTGGGCTGCAGATCGGCATTCGCCAGCTGCTTGCGGCAGTGGGCTATGAATCGGCCATCGAAATCAATTCGTTCATCGCCGGCATGATCGCCCTTGGCGTGGTGTTTTCCGCATTTTCCAGCGAGGTCTTTGTTTCCGCTTTCAAAGCCATTCCCGCCGGCCAGTATGAAGGCGGCTACGCGCTGGGGCTCAACAGATTCCAGACGATGCGCAAGATCATCTTGCCGCAGCTGATCCGCATCGCGTTGCCGGGCCTCGGCAATCTGTGGATGATCCTGCTCAAGGAAACCGCGCTGGTTTCGGTGATCGGCCTCCCCGACATTCTGCGGCAGGCCGGCATTGCCGCCAGAGTAAGTAAGGAAGCATTCCTGTTCTTCGGCATCGCCTGCCTGCTGTTCCTGGTGCTGGCGATCCTGTCCTCCATCGTCATCGGGGCCATCGAACGGCAGGTCGAGCGATCGGAGGTGCGGCTGTGAGCGTCACCCGGGAAATCATCGACGCCCGGCCGCCGCCGCCGAATGTCGCAGGCGGCTGGACGGCCAGCCGCATATCCGGCACCCTCATGATGCTGATCTGGCTGCTGATCGGTGTCGGCATCATCCTGTTCCTGACCAGCGAGTGGGATCCGGAAAAGATCGAGCGCTATGCCCCAAGATACTTCTCCGGGCTGCAGGTCACGCTCACTTTGGTGGCCATTTCGATCGTGCTCGGAGCGCTTGTCTCCCTTCCCGTCACCTACGGGCGCATGTCGACGAACCGCTGGCTGTCGCGGCCGGCCTATGCCTACGTCTATTTCTTCCGCGGTACGCCACTGATCGCCCAGCTGTTTCTGATCTATTACGGTCTCGGCGAGTTTCGTCCGCAGCTTCAGGCGATCGGTCTGTGGGGTTTCTTCCGCGATCCCTGGAACTGCGCCATCCTCGCCTTCACTCTCAACACGGCCGCCTATCAGGCGGAGATCCTGCGCGGCGCGCTGCAGAGCGTGCCCAGAGGTCAGTTCGAGGGCGCCATGGCGCTCGGCCTCACAAGGCTCCAGACCTACCGCAAGATCATTCTGCCGCAGGCCATGATCGTGGCGTTGCGTCCCTATGGCAACGAGATCATCCTGATGATCAAGGGTTCCGCAATCGTCGCCATCATCACGGTGTTCGACCTTTTCGGCGAAACCCGTCGCGCTTATTCGCGTACCTTCGATTTCCAGACCTATATCTGGGCCGCGATCTTCTACCTGATCATCGTCGAAACGCTGCGCAATCTGTGGAACTGGCTGGAGGCGAGGCTGACGCGCCATTTGAAGCGGTAGCCGAACGACCTTACTGCGGCAGCAATTGCCAGCTGCCGATCGTCGACGGTTCGTAGAATTTCGGATCCGTGGGGATGAATATTGATTCCACATTCGACCACGGAACGGCGAAGTCCCGGTAGTGCCGCGAAAACGGGTTGCCCGATTGCCCGGTCGTGACGATATAGGTCGACTTCTCCAGATCGGTCAGGTCGTAGATGCCGCGAAAGCTCGCTCCGCTGATGCTGGTGAAAGGCGCCTTGGCATCCTTCAGCGACGTGACGCCGCGATCCAGCGTGAACGGGCCTCCGCCGACGGGAACGCGGACGTCGAAAAAGGACTTCAGAACCGGCACATTGGTGAACGGCGCATGGCTGCCCGAGGTGATATGGGCGGCGCCCCAGTTCCATTTGCCGCGGTCGGCGCCGTAGCGCTGCTCCAGGTCAACGAGCGCCCGGCCGAGGCTTGCCGCAAGAATGTCCGCGCAGGTTTCCTCGCCGGTGGTGGAGCGGTCGTCGCACCAGTTGCGCGCCGTCGTTCCCAGCAACAGCCGCTGCATCACCATGGCGCGCGCCCGGAACCACGGCTCGAACGCCTGCCCGAGATCGTCCCGATAGATGCCTATCATGCTTTCTCGCAGCCAGGCCATGAAAATCAGCGGCGCCGCGCTTTCGCGTCGCATGGAAAAATCCCAGCCCTTCAGAAGCGCAACGACACCGGCATCGACGTCCTTCTTGCCCTCCACCAGCCGGATCATCTCCGGTCCGAACACCGCAAGCCCGGTCGAATGGACATCGCCCTGAATATTGCGAGACATTTCCGGCGACTGTTTTTCCGCATTGTCTATGATCAATTCGTCGAGACGCTCCTGCCGCCACGGCTCCTCCCAGTCGAAGGTCAGGAGATAGGGGTATTCGGGACCGACGATCTTGGCATTGGCCGTCGCGATCGCGCCGATGGGCGGATTGTTCCAGCGCGGCAAGCCGTCGAACGGAACCCATCCCTTCCAGTCGTAAAGCGGGTCCCAGCCGGGAACCGGCGCGCGCCCCATCACCTCGTTTTGTGGATCGCGTATCGGCACTCTCCCCGGTGCGATCAGCCCGATATTGCCGTCGAGGTCGGCAGCCACCATGGACTGCATGGGCGTCACATAGTCACGCATGGCGTCCTGAAAGTCGGTCAGCGTCTTGCCGTTCCAGATGTTGAGACCGCTCATCAGCGTGGTGTCGTCATGGGCGAGCGCCGTCCACTGCAACGCCGCAACCGTTCCCTCCGGAAGATACGAGCCGATATCGCGGTATCCTTCGGGAAGAACCGGTCCGTGGCGCGTCCAGCGGCGCGTGAACGTCCGCTCGCCACCGCCGCGCAGCTTGATTGTCTCCTGCTTCGATCCGAAAGGCTGCCAGCCGTCCGGCGTCAGATATTCGTCCGGATTATCGGGATTGACCCTTTCGAAGAAGATGTCCTGCACGTCGGTGGCTGTGTTGGTAAAGCCCCAGGCGACCGTGTCACTGCGCCCGAGCAGCACCAGCGGCGTCCCGGCCAGCGTCGCACCCGCCAGGTTGCGCGCGCCGTCGTCATCGGCCACCCGCAAATGCGCCAGATACCAGATCGACGGCGCCGTCAGTCCCAGATGCGGATCGTTGGCGACGATCGGCATGCCGGTGGTGGTACGATCGCCGGTGATGACCCAGTTGTTGGACGCGCCGCGCCGCGCATCGTCGTCCAGTGGCATGACGGTACCGGCCGAATCCCGACTGTTGCCACCGACCGTCTTCAGCGGACCGCTGTCGAGGCTGAGCAAGGCGGTCAGATCAGGCAACGGCGGCGGGTTGTCGCCAGGGCCGGTTGGGAGAAGGTCGAGGATCTCGTCGGGCGTCAGCCCGATGCGGGCGAAAGACAGCCGGTACACCTCGAACTGGGAATTGGCAGCCAGCGACACCGACATCATCTTGACGGCAGCCACCGTGTGGGCCGGCTTCCAGGGTTCGGGCTTGTGCCCGAGGATGACGAATTCCGGCGGCAGTTTGGAGGCAAATGTCCGCCCGTCGCGCTCGAGCCAGGCGTTGACGCCCGCCGCATAGGCCTGCAGGAACGCTTTGCCGCGTTCCGGCAAGGCCTCGTAGGAATCGACGGCGGCCTCATAGATGCCCATGCTGCGCAGCCAGATGTCGGACTCCACCGTCGGTTCGCCGAACATCTCGGACAGCCGCCCCTGCGCCGCGATTCGCGACACTTCCATCTGCCACAGCCGGTCCTGCGCATGAGCGAAACCCAGACCGGTCGCGACATCGTTCAGCGTCTTGCCGGCCACATGCGGTACGCCGAACGTGTCTCGGGAGATCGTGACCGGTCCCGAAAGCCCCTCAAGCGTCGTGGTTCCGGAGACCGGCGGCAGCGAACGGGCAAGCCAGAAAAAGCCAGCGCCGGCGGCCAGGAGGATCACCGGAACGGCGACAAAAATAAATCGCACAAGGGCTTTGAGGATCCGCCGCATTGATCTATTCCCTCCAAGGATCGTCAACCGCACTTTGCAGAAGGGCATATCACATGGCAACAGTTGCTTTCATCGGGCTCGGCGTAATGGGTTACCCCATGGCCGGCCACCTGAAAACGCGCGGCGGCCATGAGGTCTGCGTCTACAACCGGACGCAAGCCAAGGCGCAAAAATGGGTCGACGAGTTTGGCGGTGCGTTCGCGGCGACGCCCCGGGCGGCCGCCGAGGGCGCGGAGTACGTGTTCTCCTGCGTCGGCAATGACGACGACCTGCGCATGGTGACGACGGGCCCGGACGGGGCCTTCCACGGCATGCAGCGGGGCGCGACCTTCATCGACAACACGACAGCGTCAGCGGAAGTGGCGCGCGAACTGGCGGCCGAAGCCGAAGCGCGCGGCTGCGGCTTCCTCGATGCACCGGTATCGGGCGGCCAGGCGGGAGCGGAAAACGGCGTCCTGACCGTCATGGTCGGCGGCGAAGCGGACGTGTTCGACAAGGCCAAGCCGGTGATCGAATGCTACGCCCGCATGGTCGGCCACATGGGCGGGGTCGGTGCCGGACAGCTGACCAAGATGGTCAATCAGATCTGTATCGCAGGGCTTTTGCAGGGATTGTCCGAGGGCATCCATTTCGGCAAGGCGGCCGGTCTCGACATTGCCGCCGTCGTCGACGTCATCTCCAAGGGTGCGGCCGGCTCCTGGCAGATGGAACACCGCCACAAGACCATGGACAGCGGCGACTACGAGCACGGCTTTGCCGTCGACTGGATGCGCAAGGACCTGGCGATCGTTCTGGAAGAGGCGCGCAGCAACGGCGCCAGCCTGCCGGTGACCGCCCTGGTGGACCAGTTCTACCGCGACGTCCAGAAGATGGGCGGCAGCCGCTGGGACACCTCGTCGCTGCTCGCCCGCCTGGAACGCTGACATGGCCGCGGCCGAGCCGGCGCCGGATTGGGATGCCAAGGCGGTTCTGGACTGGCTGAAGGATCAGAGCGAGCCCGGCAATCTCGCCGGCATGAGCCGCTTCGGCATCGATACGGAAGCTGCTCTCGGCATCCCCAATGCCGTGCTTCGCCCGCTGGCCCGCAAGATCAAGCGCAACCATGAGCGAGCCGAAGCCCTGTGGGAGTCCGGCATTCGCGAGGCACGCATCCTGGCGAGCTTCACCGATGAACCGAAACGGGTGACCGCCGAACAGGCGCAGCGCTGGGCGGCCGAATTCAACTCCTGGGAAATCGTCGACCATGCCGCCAGCCTTTTCATCGAGGCCCGCCTGCACGATGCGCTCATCGAGACGCTGGTCGCCGACCAGCGCGAGTTCGTCCGCCGCACCGGTTTCGCCATGATGGCCTGGGGTGCCGTGCACCTGAAGAAGGAACCGGACGCTGTCATGGAGGCCTGGCTGCCGCTGATCGAACGACATGCCGGCGACGGACGCAACTTCGTCAAAAAGGCCGTCAGCTGGGCCCTGCGGCAGATCGGCAAGCGTTCGCTGGGGCTGCATGAACGCGCCCTGGCGCTGGCCGTGCAGCTCGCCGAAAGCGACGACAAGGCCGTGCGCTGGGTCGGGCGCGACGCGGTCAAGGAACTGACCGCGCAAAAGACCCTGGACCGCCTGCATGCCAAGGCTGCTGCCTCCTGATGACAGGAGCCGGCGCGCCTGGCCGCAATAGCGGTTTGTTTCGGTATCTCGCTGACTTATCCTAACGGCCTTGACGCTCGCACAAGGTCAGCCGATGAACGACAGATCGCCCGAACGCTGGATGCAGGTTCGCCCCGAAGGGCTCTATTGCGTTCCCGCGGACGCTTATGTCGACCCGCATCAGGGCGTCGAGCGCGCGATCGTGACACACGGGCATGCCGACCATGCGCGCGCCGGGCACGGAACGGTTTTCGCCACGCCCGAAACCATCGCCATCATGCGCACGCGCTACGAGGACGACTCTGTGTCGGGCGGCATCGCCATGGCCTACGGCGAACGCCGCGATCTCGGCAACGGGGTGACGCTTTGGCTGGCACCCGCGGGCCACATTCTCGGCAGCGCTCAGGCGGTGCTCGAATATGAAGGCAGGCGCATCGTCGTCTCCGGCGACTACAAGCGTCATGGCGACCCGACCTGCCGGCCCTTCGAGCTGGTCCCCTGCGACGTCTTCGTCACCGAAGCGACCTTTGCCCTGCCGGTTTTCTCGCATCCGCCGATCGAGCACGAGATGGCCAAGCTGATGCGTTCGATGGCGGCGCTGTCGGACCGCACCCACCTCGTCGGGGTCTATGCGCTGGGCAAATGCCAGCGCATCATGGCGGCCCTGCGCGACGCAGGCTATGACCACCCCTTTTTCGTACATGGCGCCCTGGTCCGGCTGATCGAGCTCTACCAGGAACTCGATCAGGACTTCGGCCCATGGCAGCCGGTCTCCGAGCTTTCCAACGACGAGCGGGAGGCGCTGCGCGGCAAGGTCGTCCTCTGTCCGCCTTCGGCGCTCGCCGACCGATGGAGCCGGCGGCTGCCGGACCCGTTGCCGGCCATGGCCTCGGGCTGGATGCAGATTCGCGCCCGCGCCCGCCAGCGCCGGGCGGAAATGGCGTTGATCGTCTCGGATCACGCGGACTGGAACGACCTCCTGCGAACGGCGGAGGAAACCGGCGCGAGCGATGTGTGGATCACCCACGGGCGTGTCGAGGCCCTCGAGCATGCGCTCAAGCAGCGCGGCATCCGCGCCAAGGCGCTCAACCTCATCGGCCGGGAGGAAGATGCGGAATAATGGAGCGTTTTTCCCAGCTTCTCGACGATCTCTATTTCACAAATTCCAATCGCGCCAAGGAAACGATCCTGGCCGACTATCTGAGATCGGCGCCCGACCCGCACCGCGGCTGGGCACTGGCGGCCCTCGGCGGCACTCTGAGTTTCGACCTGTTCAAGCGCAACATCATCGCCACGCTGATCACCGAGCGCATGGACCCCGAATTGTTCGCCCTGTCCTACGATTATATCGGCGAACTGTCCGAAACCGTGGCCCTGGCCTGGCCGGTCTCGGACAATCCGCGGCGCCTCAACCGCCTGCCACTGCTGGCCGAGGTCATCTCCGAATTCAACAGTCTCGGCAAGATCGGCATTCGCGACTATCTGGTGACCCTGCTCGACGCCATGACCCCGCCGCAGCGCTGGGCGCTGCTCAAGCTCGGCACCCGGGGCCTGCGGATCGGCATGTCGACCCGTTCGGTCAAACGGACCCTGGCCAATATGAAAGGCGTCGAGCTGGATGTAATCGAAGAGCTGTGGCACGGCGTCGAACCGCCTTACGAGGATCTGTTCGCCTGGATCGACGGCCGCGGACCGAAACCGGATACCGGTGACGTGCTTACCTATTCGCCGGTCATGCTGGCCCATCCCAT
This sequence comes from Rhizobiaceae bacterium, assembly GCA_963921345.3. Classification (GTDB taxonomy): domain Bacteria; phylum Pseudomonadota; class Alphaproteobacteria; order Rhizobiales; family Rhizobiaceae; genus Hoeflea_A. The sequence goes on from CAWUFE020000007.1 coordinate 1,822,653, forward strand.
CGAGGTGGAAAAGGACTTCGACCGCATTTCGCCGGAAACCCATCAGGCGGAGTGGAAATGGGACGGCATCCGTGTCCAGATCGCCGCCAACGCCACCGGAACCAAGGTCTTTTCGCGCCGGGGCGACGATATCTCTCACAGTTTTCCCGACCTCGTGGACGCCGTCTCTTTCGATGCCGTCATCGACGGCGAGTTGCTGATCCGCAAGGACGGCCAGATCGGCACCTTCAACGACCTGCAGCAGCGGCTGAACAAGAAGAAGCCCTCGAACGCCCTGATCCAGCGGCTTCCGGCCTATCTCATCGCCTACGACATCCTGCGCCTGGGCGACGACAACCTGCGTTCCCTGCCGCTGCGGCAGCGACGCGAGACACTCCGCGGTCTCATGGAAGATAGCGACCCCGACCGCTTCGCCCTGTCCGAAACGCTGACCTTCGAGACACGCGAGGATCTTGCGCGGCTGCGCGACCGGGCCGCCGAAACCGGCAGTCTGATGGAAGGGCTGATGATCAAGGACGTGTCATCACCCTACGTCGCCGGACGGCCGAAGCACGCCTGGTACAAATGGAAATGCGATCCGCACCTTCTCGATGCGGTGCTGATGTACGCCCAGCGCGGCCATGGCAAGCGCTCCTCCTACTATTCCGACTACACCTTCGGACTGTGGGGAGCCGAGGGTCAGTTGCTGCCGATCGGCAAGGCCTATTTCGGCTTTACCGACGAGGAATTGAAGCAGCTCGACACCTGGATCAGGAACCACAAGCTTCAGCGCTTCGGACCGGTTCAGGAAGTCGAAAAGGAACTGGTGTTCGAGGTGGCGTTCGACAGCGCCCAGACCAGCACCAGGCACAAGTCCGGATATGCGCTGCGCTTTCCCCGCATCAACCGCATCCGCTGGGACAAGCCCGCCGCGGAAGCCAATCGGCTGGAAGACCTGGCGCTGCTTGTGAACCGGGAAACCGGCTGATCAGTCGCCCGACCGACCGGCATCCAGAACCATATAGTCGAGCGGCAGTTCCGTCGTGTATTTGATCTGCTCCATCGCAAAGGACGACGACACGTCGCGAATTTCGATCTTCTGGATCAGCTTCTGGTAAAACGCGTCATAGGCGGCGATATCCGGAACCACGATGCGCAGCAGATAATCGACATCGCCACTCATCCGGTAGAACTCGACGACCTCCGGAAACTGCCCTATGACCTCGGAAAAGCGCATCAGCCATTCCTGCGAATGGGAATTGGTGCGGATGGCAACGAATGCGGTCACCTTGGCGTTGATCTTGGCTTGATCGAGCAACGCCACGCGGCGTCGGATGACACCTTCCTCCTCGAGCTTCTGAATGCGGCGCCAGCATGGTGTCGTCGAAAGACCGACCTTCTTGGCAATGTCGGCAACCGCCAGGGTCGAATCTTCCTGCAGAAGACGCAGGATTTTGCGGTCAAGCCTGTCCATGATCTGGCCTCGTTGTGTCTGCCGCTGTTGCGGACCCGATTCAGTCCGGAAGATAATTCTACCGTGCAGGGTCCATATTTGAACCCACGGTGGAAATTCAATCCCCAATTTCGAATTTTTCAGAAAAAATTTTTAACAAGCTGCCACGCTCAGACGATGTGAGCGGCGATATCGGCCTGCAGCTCCGGTAGAAGATCGGTCTCGAACCACGGGTTCTTCTTCAGCCATGCATTGTTGCGCCAGGACGGATGCGGCAGCGCATAAACCCGCCTGTCGTCGGCCCGATCGCGAATGCGCCGCCAGTCGGCGACCGTTGCCGTGAGGGTTTTGCTGCGCTGGCTACCGAGATGGTAGGCATGGGCGTATTGGCCGATGACAAGCAGCAGCCGGACGTTGGGCAGTTCCGTCATCACCCGGTCGTGCCAGCGTTCCCGGCATTCGCGCCGCGGCGGCAGGTCGCCGCCCTTGGCGTCCAGACCGGGAAAACAGAACCCCATCGGCACGATGGCAATCCGGGCCGGGTCGTAGAAGACCTCGCGACCGACATTCATCCACGCTCGCAGCCGGTCGCCGGACGGATCGTTGAACGGAATTCCGGACGCGTGCACCCGGGTGCCGGGCGCCTGGCCGGAGATCAGCACTTTCGCGGTCCGCGACAGGACGCAGACCGGGCGCGGCTCGTGCGGCAGCGGCGCTCCGTATTTCGGCGCGTCGCGGCACAGCCGGCAGGCCTTGATCTCGTCCAGCAGCCGATCGGCAGTCATGCCGACGCGCTCGGGCGCGATGAGACGTCATCGTACCACCGCATCAGGTTCTGCAGGTGAACCGGACGCTCGATACGCGCCGGCTTGAGCATGTCGATCCCCATCATGGCGGTGATGTCGGCTATCGTGAAGCGATCGCCTGAAATGAACGCTCGCGAAGCCAGCTCGCCGTCCATAATCTCCATTATTTTCAGAGCCTTAGGCCTGTTTGCCTCACCGAATTCCTGAACTTGCGGAACCTCCCATTCCTTCATCGCCGGATGAGTATGGCGGAAAGCGTTGGCGACGGTGGCCAGCAGGTGCAGTTCCATGCGGCGATTCCACATCTCGACGACCGCCTTGTCGAGCGCATCGACGCCGAACAGCGGAGGATCGGGATGCAGCGCCTCGAAATAGCGGCAGATGGCGACCGTTTCCGTCAGCACGGTGCCGTCGTCGAGCGCCAGAACCGGCAGGCGCTGGAAGGGATTGAGCGACGTGATCTCGTCCGAGCGGTGTTCCAGTTCGCCCATGTCCACGGGCTTCAGCGGGACCTCGACGCCCTTCTCGGCCAGAAAGATGCGGACCCGCCGCGGATTGGGCGCGCGCCCGCCATCGTAAAGCAACATGTTCAACTCCTCGAAAACACCGATCCTAGTTGCCGCATGTGGCCCGGAAACGCCAGTAAAATCATGGCGATTCGCCGGCGCGTGGATGCATCACAACCTAAATTCCCGACGGCTCCGGAAGGACCTTCTTAATCATTCCGGACTAATGTGGCGGGGTGTAACTTTTGTTCAGTTCGGTTGTGAGTTTGACCAAGGCCAGCGCAGACAAGAACATCGTCGACAGGTCGCGCAATTCCCGCAACGCAGCGATAGCCCGGACGCTTCGAGCGACCCGCGATCGGCTGCAGACGGAAGGCGAGCGCAACGCGCAATACGACCGTGAGATGATGTCGATGTTCGTCAGTTCGGCGATCCAGGGAGCGGCCGCGATGCCGGCTCTTGTTCTGCTGACGGCCGGTTTCAGCATCCTCTTTTTCAACAGCCCCAACGTCTTCTCATGGACCATGGCAGGCCTTGCGGCTTACGCCTTGATGGCGTTTATGGCCAAGCGGGCCAACCGCCAGAAGATCACGTTCGAAAGTGCCAAACGCTGGGAACGTCACTTCATCGTCGCCCATGCGATCGCCGGTCTGTCCTGGGCGATTTTCGCCTATCAGCAGTGCCCGACCTGCAACGGCGAGGAATTTGCCTTTTTCAAGGGTGTCGTGCTGCTGATCGCCATCGCGGTCACCGCCATGTCCAGCTTCTCGCTGCGCCGGCTGCCATTGATGATCTTCGCGACGCCCATCATCGTCGCCGACATGGTCGGCTCGCCGCCCAGCAATCCGATCCAGATGGTCATCGTGGCGATGCTGATCGCCACCTTCGTGTTTTTCCTCTTCGTCTCCAGCCGCCTCTACAACGCCAATCTGATCATGCTGTCGATGCAGGCGGAAAAGGACTGGCTGATTGCCGAGCTGGAGATCGCCAAATCGACCTCCGACGAGGCGCGCCGTCGCGCCGAAGAGGCGAACCTGGCGAAATCGCGTTTCCTGGCATCGATGAGCCACGAACTGCGGACGCCGCTCAACGCCATCCTGGGCTTCTCCGAAGTGATCAAGAACGAGGTTCTCGGGCCCCTCGGCAACGATACCTACAAGGAATACATCTCCGATATCCACCGCTCAGGCGGTCATCTGCTGCATCTGATCAACGAGATCCTCGACCTGTCGCGAATCGAAGCCGGCCGCTACGAGCTCAATGAGGAATCGATCAGCATTCCCGACATTGCCGAAGACTGTGTCGGCATGATCGAGATGAAGGCCAAGGCCAAGGACATCACCATCAAGGAACAGTTCGAGCGCGCCCTGCCCCGCGTCTGGGCCGACGAGCGCTCCATCCGTCAGGTGGTGCTCAACCTCCTGTCCAATGCCGTCAAGTTCACCCCGCAGGGCGGTGAGATCGTTCTCAAGGTCGGATGGACGGCCGGCGGTGGTCAATATGTCTCGGTGAAGGACAACGGCCCCGGAATCCCGGAAGACGAGATTCCGGTGGTGCTTTCGGCCTTCGGCCAGGGCTCGATCGCCATCAAGAGCGCCGAACAGGGCACCGGTCTCGGCTTGCCCATCGTTCAGGCCATCCTCGCCGAGCACGGCGGCGAGTTCACGTTGAAATCCCGACTGCGCGAGGGAACCGAGGCAACCGCTATCCTGCCGCGCAATCGCGTGCTGGTCGACGCGCCCAGCATCGAAATGCCGGATCCTGACCGCAGCCGCCGACGTTCCTTCGCCTGACCGGGAAAGTGCGGCCCAAACCCGGCATTGGTCGCTTGACAGCCCTTCCATTGCTGTGAAACACCCCGGCTATTGGGGATAGTCGGGGAATCCTGCCGGTGTCGGTGCCTCTCAATGAACTGCTGTGGTTCGTGTCCGTGCTGGCCGTCGCCAGCGCGATCGCCGGCTTGCTTGCCGGAATGTTCGGCATTGGCGGCGGCGCCATCATCGTGCCGGTGCTCTACCAGGCCTTCACGCTGCTCGACACATCCGATGCGGTGCGCATGCATCTTTCGGTCGGCACTTCCCTGGCGGTGATCGTTCCCACCTCCATCAGTTCGTTTCGCGCCCACTACAAGCGCAAGGCACCGGATCTGGCGCTGCTTCGAAGCTGGGTGCTCGCGGTGCCACTGGGCGTCGTTCTGGCCTCGATCGTCGTGGCCGATACCTCGAGCGCCGTGCTGCGCATCGTTTTCGCCGTCATTGCCGTGCTGGTCGGCCTGAAGATGATCTTCAACCGCGACAGCTGGCGGCTGGGCAACGATTTGCCAAAAAACCCGTTTCGCGTGGCCGCCGGCTTTGTCATCGGTTTCCTGTCGGCGCTGATCGGCATTGGCGGCGGAATATTGAACAACACCTTCATGACGCTCTACGGCCGTCCGGTCCATCAGGCGGTGGCAACGTCGTCAGGCGTAGGCATCCTGATCTCCCTGCCCGGCCTCGCCGGGTTCATCTGGGCGGGCTGGGGCAATCCCGATCTGCCGATTTATTCCACGGGCTATGTCAACTGGATCGCAGTAGCGCTCACCATTCCGCTGACGCTGGCCATGGCGCCGGTCGGCGCCGGCCTGGCGCATCGCCTGCAGCGGCGCCAGCTGGAGACGGCCTTCGGCCTGTTCCTGCTGGTGGTGGCGGCGCGCTTCGCCTGGAGTTTGATCTGACGTTAGTCGCGGAGGATCAACTGGTCGCCGGTCATCTGCAGCGACGACAGCGATCCGAGATAGCTCATCCCGAGCAGGCTCTCCGACAGCTTGCCACGCTCCAGCACGCCGGCGCGAACGTTGTTTCGCGAGATACCGCCGACCGAAACGTCAGACAGCGTGATCGGCGCGGCCATCGCAACCCCGTTGGCGGTCCGCACCGGCTGAACGAAGCGCAGGCTGTCCATGTCGATACCGATGCGCTCGGCGTCCCGGTAAGAGAGCGCGATGGTGCTGGCGCCGGTGTCGACCATCATGTTGAGCCGCTGCCCGTCCACTTCGACACGAGCCTGGAAATGGCCGCCCATGCCCTTCGTCAGAACCGCCTCGCGCACGCCGTCGTCGGAAATACGGGTGACCGCCGTACCGGGCAGCAGCCCGCCGGCAAGCCGCAGTCCGACGTCACGCAATTCGAAGCGGTAGACATAGACGGTGCTGAGCACCAGCAGCGCCATCAGCCAGATCACCGCATTGCGGGCCATCTCGCCCAGCCGCTGCCCCGAGCCGATAATCGCCGCCGCGACGACCGTCCCCCAGATTCCGAGATAAAGCGTGCTGGCAAAGGCATCGTTGGGCAGCCCCAGCGTCTCGCCGGTCCGGTGGTTGACGAGAAGCAGAAGCAGGCCGACGCCGATGGCGCCGAAGGCGAGCCAGAGCATGCGGTTCACAGCTGTTCCTCCGCTCGCTCCCGTGCCATCCGGCGGCGGCGGGTTTCGCGCCGCGGCTTGCGTTCCACCGTCGACAGACGGTCGGCCAGCACCGCGATCACCGACTGCCGTTCGGCGGGCGAAAACCGCAGCCAGTTGGCAATCTCGTTGCCGGTTCGTCCGCAGCCGAAGCAGTAGCCGGTCTTGCGGTCGATCGAACACACCAGGATGCAGGGCGATTCAACGTTACTCATCGTCGTCCAACCGTATCATTTCCCTGCATATTGTGGTGTCAGAGCCAAAGAGCAAGCCCCAGCAGCGCCGCGATCTCGCAAATTTGCTGGCAGGCGCCGATGGTGTCGCCCGTATGCCCGCCGATCCGGGCTCTCGCCAGCCGGGTAAATCCGATGCAGGCACAGGCGGTTAGCAGCAGCGAAAGAGCCGCGCCTTCAGGACCCGCCGCCGCCGCGGTCAGGATGGCCGCCAAAACGGCGCCGCTGGCAACGGCGAAGACGGCCGTGCGGTTCGCCGGCTGGCCGGCCGCCACCGCGACCCCGTCGGCCCGCGCGGCCGGAAGCACGTGCCAGTGCCATACCATCGCCGCCCGGCTAAGCGAGGCGACGCCGATTACCGCCAGCGCCGTCGCCCACGGCTGCGCCGCGGCTGCAATCGCCGCAACGCCAGAAGCGCGCAGTAAAACCGACATGACCAGCGCGAGCCCGCCATAGGCGCCGATGGTGCTGTCCTTCATGATCTCCAGCGCCCGCTCGCGGCTCGCTCCGCCGCCGAAACCGTCGGCGCAATCCGCCAACCCGTCCTCATGCAGTCCGCCTGTAACGACCATCAGGCAGCAAAGCGCCAACGCCGCCGCAAACAGCGGCGCCAGGCCGGCCTCCAGCAGCACGAACAGCAACAATGCTGCAGGCAATGCGATCACCACCCCGGCCAGCGCATAGGCGCGCGCCGACTGCGACACCGGAATCGGATCGCCGGAGAAGAACCGGTCCGGCACCGGAAGACGGCTGAGAAAGGCGACGGCGCGGCCGGTTTCGGCTAGAAGGCCATGCATGCTGTTCTCCGCGCGGCACGACAGGACGGTTCGATGACAGCATCGAAATTCGATTGCAATTATCTCCATATAGCCTAGACCGCTATCGACGCAACGAGGACCAGATCTATGGCTGTATCAGGCCTTCCCTTCGACGACTTCCGTGAATTGCTGGCCAACCTGCCCGGTCCCGACGAGGCGGCCGTCCAGGCGGTCCGTGAACGCGACCCGCAACTGACCAAACCGCCGGGTGCGCTGGGTCGGCTCGAGGAAATTGCCGAATGGCTGGCTGCCTGGTCCGGCCGCGCTCCGGCCGTCACCCGCCCGCTGGTCGCAGTCTTCGCCGGCAATCATGGCGTGACCAGGCAGGGTGTATCTCCGTTCCCGTCGGAGGTGACGGCCCAGATGGTCGCCAATTTCGCCGCCGGCGGCGCCGCCATCAATCAGATCTGCATCGCCAACGATCTCGGCCTCAAGGTCTTCGACCTGGCGCTGGAGATGCCGACCGGCGACATCACCCAGGAACCGGCGCTGGATGAACGCGCCTGTGCCGCCACCATGGCCTTCGGCATAGAATCGATTGCCGGCGGCACCGATCTGCTGTGCATCGGCGAGATGGGCATCGGCAACACGACCATCGCCGCCGCCATCTGCCACGGTCTTTTCGGCGGCAAGGCGGAGGACTGGGTCGGTCCCGGAACCGGCGCCAGCGGCGAAGGCCTGAAGCGCAAGATCGAAGCCGTCGAAACGGCGGTGGCGCTGCACCAGCCGCATCTCGGCGATCCGCTGGAACTGTTGCGCCGGCTCGGCGGCCGTGAATTGGCGGCGATGGCCGGGGCCATCCTCGCCGCCCGGGTTGAACGCATTCCGGTGATCCTCGACGGCTATGTCGTGACGGCTGCGGCGGCGGTGCTGCAAGCCGCCAACCCGACGGCGCTCGATCACTGCCTGATCGGCCACGTCTCGGCCGAACCCGGTCATATCCGTGTCATCGAACAACTCGGCAAAAAGCCGTTGCTGACGCTTGGCATGCGCCTCGGCGAGGGAACCGGCGCGGCGCTGGCCGCCGGCATCGTCAAGGCCGCCGCCCAATGTCATACGGGCATGGCGACCTTCGGCCAGGCCGGCGTAAGCGACAAGGACTGACAGGCAACCGCCTATCGACAATAGCGATAACCGCGCCGCCGCTGGGCCATGTCGAAATGGAAATGGTCCTTGTGGTAGCCGTCGCTGCCCGGCCCGAGCACTGTCGTGAAGTAGGTGCAGCCGGAGTCGCGCAGCGCCTTGAGAAACTGCTTGCGCCGGCTTTCCTTTTTACCCGGAAAGCCGACCTAGACGACCGTGCCGTCGGCCAGTGTGAACCGGCCCACATCGATGGCGCTGCCTTTGGCGTGCTCCGACAGCTTGGCACCGTTTTGCGAGTTGCGCGTGCGGCAGACATAGGACGAGAACTGGTCGATGCGCACCATTTGCGCTCCGTATATCCGCTTGGCCGCAGGCGCCGCCGAACGGCTGGCCCATAAGGCGAACTGTTCGGCCGCCTGGCAGTTGAGAAACGTCTTTCCCGACAGTTTGATCCCGCTGGGAAGACTGCGGATTTCCAGCGGATAGCGAATGCCGCAACCGCCGGACCCGACGATCCGTTTGGCCGGCCTGAAGCCGACGCCCAGTTTCTCGAGCCGCTGGCGGCAAAGGCGCTCTTCCTTGGGCAGCCCCGTTGCCGTCGATTGTTCGACACGAAAACGCGCGGTCTCAACGGCCGACGGGCGCGGTTGCGGGATCGGTATCCGCATGGCGGCAACATTCGCCGGCCGCGGCGTGGGCACCGGGATCCGGTCGGCACTCGCCGCCGCGCCCGGCGCGACGCCGTGCAGCAGGGAAAACAGAAGTACAGGCGCGCCCCATCGCATTCCCTGCGATATCACAATTTGTCGCGATTGGGGAATCGCCGGCGTCAGGCTGTCAGCCGACCACCCGCCGGATCCAGCCGTTGAGCGGCGCAAGCGCCTTGAGAATCCCGGCAAGATAGTCCGTCGCCTCGGGGCCGAATATCCGCTCGTCATAGCCGGACCCGTCGCGTGTCATGGCGACGATGCCCTTGCGGCGCAGCAGGTCGGCGGCAGGGCCGTCCGCATCGAAGCCGCGCGGCACTTTCTTCAGCGCCGGTTCGCCCGGCTCGCAGCCGACCGTCGCAGCCGATACCAGGGCCGCATCGAGCTCCGCCCTCTCCGCCTCCGACTGAACCGCCTGCCGATAGCGTTCGAGGCCTTCGCCCTCGAACGCCCAGTGGCCGGCACCGAAACCGAAATGATCATGCGCAAGGACGAAGTGGGTGCCTGCCGATCGGTTCGGATGATCGCCGGTCCAAAACACCATATGGATACCCGTATTGTAGGGCGTCTTGTCCTTGGAAAACCGCGTGTCGCGGTGGACGCGGCGCAGCGACTTGTTGACCTTGGGGACCGCGTGGTGCGGCGGCTCCAAAGCCTCGGCGACAGGCGCCATGGTCTCGATGAGGTCGAGCGCCGGCTTTACGAAATAGGTGTCGTAGTCGGCACGGTTGGCCTCGAACCATTCCTTGTTGTTGTTGGCCTTGAGCGCCTTCAGGTAGGTGACGGATTTTTTGGAGAATCCCTGAAACATGAACGGCTCCTATTTCGGCGGCAGGCCGCCCACGAAGGCGGCAGTGAAGTCGAGCCAGTCGTCGAGACCGGTCTCGATCGCCTCGTCGGCTCCGACCCAGATCAGGCCGCCCATCTTGCGGCCGGTGAAATCCATCGGCCGGGCGCCCGGTCTCGTCAGCGCCTCCTCTTCCAGGTCCTTGCCGACACGGAACATGAAGCTGTCGTGATTGGCAACGCCCGCAAACATGTTGCCGTTGAGCATGAAGCAGACACCGCCGAACATTTTCTTTTCGGTGATCCCTGCCCGATCGGCCAGAGCCTCCCGCAGGAGTTCGGCCAGATGTGGATCATGGGCCATCGCGCCCTCCCTGTTTGCGCTCTTTGCTACGCCAGAACGCCTGACGTCAGACCGAGCAGGTAGACGGCAAAAACGGTCATCAGCAGAGTCGTCAGGCCGGCGCCGAAGGCGCGCGTGACCCGGCCGCCATACCCGAACATGTGGGCGGCGTGCGACAGCCGCGAAATGACAGCGACGCAGCCGGCGGTCACCAGCAACCAGGCCGGCGCACCTGCGCCTTCGCTGACTCCCATGGCGATCAGGATGATCGGCACATACTCGATGAAGTTGCCGTGGGCGCGGATCGCCTTCAGCATGGCCAGATTGCCGTTGTCGCCATATTCGATATCGAGTTTGGCGCGATTGGCGCTGGTGGTGACAGAGAGTCCCACCTGAACCAGCAGCAGGATCCCTGTGAATGTCATTGTGATGGGCAACATTGTGTTTTCCTCGGCGAGTCTGGCAAGGGCGGCCGGCGCGGTCGGTCCGCGCCGGCATCCAGGTCAGCCCTGCTGGCTTTCGTAAGTGATGATGGCGATCGATGCTCCGTAGGGGTCCTTGATCGTGGCCATACGGCCGACACCCGGGAAATCGGTCGGTTCGCTGACGCCTTCGGCACCGTTGTCGAGGGCCGATTTGAAACGGGCATCGACATCGTCCACCGTGACGTAGATCAGCCACTGGCCCTCGGGTACCGGCTGCGGCATGAAACCGCCGATCGGGTTCTCGCCGACGACGATTCCGGCATAGGCCGAGCCGTCCTGCATCGGCATGTCGTTGACGTTCCAGCCGAGTACGGATTCGTAGAATTTGCGCGCGGCTGCCGGATCGCTGCCGCTGTGCTGGATCCAGCTTGCGGCGCCGTGGGTCTGCATCGGATTGGTCATTTCATCCTCCTTTTGGGTGTCGATGGCCCTAGGACGAATGAGGACCCGTCAATCCGACAGCGAACGCAAAAAAATTTCAGGAGCCGCCGCAGCGGGCAATCTGCTGGCGGATGTGATCTGCCTCCTGACCGGTGGGCCCCAGCAGCAACGCCTGTTGATAAGCGGTCACCGCCTGTCCCGGTCTCCCGGCCTCCAGCAGCAGCGAGGCGCGGGTCGTGTGATAGTAGAGGTAGTTGGCCAGGCTGTCGGCGAGGCCGTCCAGATGAACCAGCGCCGCGTCGGCATCGCGGACTTTCGAAACCGCAACGGCCCGGTTGAGCGACACCACCGGCGACGGCTGCACGCGTTCGAGCGCTTCGTAAAGCCGTTCGATCTCGGTCCAATCGGTATCCGCCGCACGAGCGGCTCGGCAATGGGTCGCCGCAATCGCCGCCTGGATCTGGTAGGGTCCGGCCCGACCGTGGCGCAGCGCCTTCTGCAGCAGGACTTCGCCTTCGGCGATTTCGTTGCGCCGCCACAGCGTGCGGTCCTGCTCGTCCAGCGGCACCAGGTCGCCCTGTTCGGCGAGCCGCGCCCGTCGGCGTGAATGCTGGAACAGGCAGAGCGCCAGCAGGCCCATGACCTCGGCCTGGGCGGGAAACAGCGCAAGCAGAAGCCTCACCAGCCGGATCGCTTCGTCGCACAGCTCCTCGCGGATGTGCACGTCGCCGCCGCTTGCCGCATAGCCTTCGTTGAAGAGCAGATAGATCATGACGCAGACCGCATCGAGCCGCGCGGCCCGTTCCTGCAGGCTCGGCGTTTCCAGCCGTTCGGCGACGGCAGCGGCCTTTTTCTTGGCGCGGGTGATGCGCTGCTCCATCGCCTTCGGCCGCACCACCAGGGCCCGGGCGATCTTGTCGACGGAAAAGCCTGCGATGGTCTTCAGCGCCAGCGCCAGCTGATCCTGCAGGGAGAGATCGGGATGGCAGCACATGAACATCAGGCGCAGAACGTCATCGCGCAGTTCCGACATGTCCAGTTGTTCGGCCAGCTCGAGTTCCGCATCGCCGCGCGCCTCCTCGCGGCTTTCGATACGATCGTCGAACACCAGCCGCCGGTCCTTGCGTAGCCGGTCGATCGTGGCGTTGCGTCCGGTCATCAGCAGCCATCCGGTCGGATCGCGCGGCACCCCCTGCTCAGGCCACTTCACCAGCGCCCGGACGCAGGCTTCCTGAAACGCCTCTTCGGCACCGTCGAGACTGCGAAACTGCCGAGTCAAAGCAGCCACGACCTTCGGCCGGGCCATCGCCAGATGAGCCGAGACGCTGCTGCTGGCGGCGTTCAAACCGCCGTTCCTATTCGGCCGCTTCGGAGTCGGCCAGTGAACCGCCGCCCCAGTCGATCGGCCGCACTTCGTAAGCCGCCATGCCCTGTGGGAGCTTTTTGGCCTGCTCGATGGCGTCGTCGATGCTGTCGCATTCCAGGATGTAGAGGCCGAGCAACTGCTCCTTGGTCTCGGCGAAGGGTCCGTCGAGCACCAGCACGCTGTCGCCCGGCTTGCGGATCGTCATCGCGGCCGAGGTGTCCATCAGCTTGGCGACGGCGCCCAGCGTGCCCTTCTCGCCGTGCTCCTGCTGCAGCGCACGGTGGCGGCCCATGGCGGCCTCCTGCTCATCCTCCGGCAACCGCTCGAAGAACCCCTCGGATGCATAAATCAAGATCGCGTACTGCACTTCCTGCTCCTTTCCGTGAAGGGACCTGGTTTCGTTCCCGTTCAAGGACGTTCGAACCTGGCCACATCCGACACGAGGCGTTCGACTTTTGCAACTTTATGGCTCGATTCCGGGCGAAAAGCAGCCTCCACCGGCTGCGGAATCCGGAACCGAACGGTTGAAATCACGGTTCGGAGAAACTTTATCAGAAGGGGATAGAATTTCCGTGAATACCCATTCCAACCCACCGGTATCGCGATAGTTGGAGACTGAAGAGAACAAGAACCACTGGCCCATGACCGGGCCGTTTTCCGAAACCCTCACTTCGAGAGGCAGCGACATGAAACAGATCATTCTGGCCCTGTGTATCTCGGCGGTCGCATTACCGGCCGCAGCCATCCAACGCTACAATATCCAGTCGATGAGTTGCTCGGCCGTGCAGCAGGCGGTGCAGCGCGACGGCGCCGCCATCCTGCGCTGGCAATCGGCAAGGAATCCGACCTTGCCGCTCTATGACCGTTACGTCCGCAACCGGCTGTTTTGCGATCCCGACGAATATGCCAAGCGGTCCTATGTCCCGACGCGCGACCGCAAATCGTGCCTCGTTTACAAATGTGCCGATGTCAATCGCGATTTCCTCTTCAACGACTGAGGATCATGAACACGGCCGGCTGACAGAAACACTGTGCATTGAAATCAGCCGGCCTCGCCTCCCGTTCGTCGCCACGCTATAGCTGTTGCCCCTGACAGCACGCGGAGAGCGGACCATGACGCAGAGTGACCCGGCCGAACCCCATGGCAGCTTGACCCTGCGCACACTGGCCATGCCGGGCGACGCCAATGCGGCGGGCGACATTTTCGGCGGTTGGGTCATGGCTCAGATGGACCTCGCCTGCGGCATCCGCGCCGCCGAGCACGCCGGCGGTCGGGTCGTCACCGCCGCCGTTCACGAGATGGTATTCGAAAAGCCGGTGAAAGTCGGCGACACGCTTTGCGTCTATACCGACATCGACAGGACCGGACGCAGCTCCATCATCCTCAATGTCGAGGCCTGGGCCCAGCGCTATCTCAAGCCGCATCGGGAAAAAGTGATCGTCGGCCGCTTCGTGATGGTCGCGCTCGACGAGCATGGCAAGCCAAAACCGATCGGCGCCGATTAGCCAAACCGTCAGGCCGGCTTGAGGACGGGTTTCGGCTTCCCGAAAAATATCGCCAGAAACGCCATCAGGAACGTTGCAAGAGCCACCTTCTCGGAAATCTGAGATATGGTCAGAATCTGCATCTGGGTCTCGAGCAGGTCGACGACATAGGCAACCTTCGTGTCGTAACTGACATTGGAACCGATATCGTCCAGATACTGGTTCAGCGCCGGGTTTGAAGCGGAAATATTGCCGACATAGCGGCTCCAGTTCGACAGCTGCCCCTGGTAAAGCAGCGTCCCGACTGCCGTGGTCCCGAACGAAAAGCCCAAGGTCTTTACCAGGTTGAACAGGCCGGCACCTTCGTCGCGCTGCGTTGGCGAAAGATAGGTAAAGGCCCGGGCAGCCAGTTGCGGAAAGACGATCATCATGCCGAATTCGATGAACACTCCGGCGGGCACCGCTTGCCACAGGCTGATGTTCTCGTCCAATCGGCTGAACAGGTACCAGCCTATCGAATACAGCAGGCAGCCGAGGAAGAACATCGCCCGCATGGACATGAAAGCCTGCAGGCGACTTGAAACAAAACTGCCGATGACGCCGCCGATACCGTAAATGCCGATCACGATACCGGCTGTGGAAGCCTCCCAACCGAGGCCGTCGACAAAGAGCTGCGGCCCGAGGATCATGAGCGCCAGAAAGCCGCTGCCAAAAACACCGATGACCACGCAACAAAGCGTGAAATTGAAATCGCCGAACAGACGAATATCGATGATGTGGCGCGGTCCGAGGTAGAGGCCGCGGAAAACGACGACGAGCCCGGCAACGAGGGTCGCAAGGAACAGCAGGACGATGGTCTTGGAGCCGAACCAGTCGAGCGTATCGCCCTGATTGAGCGCTATCTGCAGGCTGGCCAGGCAAACCGACAGGAACGCGAGGCCGAGCCAGTCGGTCCGCACCTTCAAATGCGGAGTCTTGCGGACGAAAACGATCAGCAGAATCACGGCGACTGCCCCAACCGGAATGTTGACCCAGAAGTTCCATCGCCAGTCGAGGTTCTGGGCCAGATAGCCACCCAAAAGCGGACCGATGGCGGGACCGCCCATGACCCCGACCACCCAAAACGACAGGATCTTGGCTCGTTCGTCCTCCTCCACCGCATCGATCAGCATGGCTTGAGAGAGCGGGATCAAGGGGCCTGAAAACAGCCCCTGTACAAACCTGAAAAACACGATCATGTCGAGGTCCTGCGACAGACCGCAAGCCACCGACGACACGACAAATCCAATGACTGCGGTCAGCGCCAGGTTTTTTCGACCGAGCAACCGCGACAGATGCCCGGTGATTCCGATGACAATGGCCTGCCCCACGGCAAACATGGTGACAACCCATGTGATCTCGTCAGGAGTGGCATTGAGATTTCCCGCCATGTACGGCAGGGCGACGGTGACGATCGTCAGATCGATGGAGGCGAGCAGCGCGACGAACAGGGTCGTCACGATAATCATGTTGCGCTGGAACCCTGGCGGTAGCGGCTTGATGTGAACCGGTTGTTCCGGTGCTCCTTCGGCCATGGCTCGCCCCTGCCGAGACCTTAGTTGGAATTCGCCGGGGCGTCGGTATTCAACTCCACCGAGGCGCTGGCGCCCAGCCTGTACGGAAAGGCCTTGTCGAAGGCCTCCAGCGAAATTCGCACCGGCATGCGCTGGGTGACCTTGACCCAGTTACCGGTCGTGTTCTGCGCCGGAAGCAGCGAGAACGAGGCTGCCGAGGCGCTGCCGAGGCTTTGCACCGTGCCCGTGAACGTCTTGCCGGAATACATGTCGACCGTGACGGTCACCGACTGGCCCGGCTTGATGCGGTCGATACTGGTCTCTTTGAAATTCGCCTGGATCCACCACTCATCCGTTTCCACGAACGGGAAAAGGGAATCGGCCGACTGCACGACATCGCCCACCCGCAGCGCGAAATTCGTGACATATCCGGCAGCAGGGGCACGCACGACAGTCCAATCGCGATTGAGCTGGGCCAATTCCACCGCGGCCTTGGCCTTGTCGAGCTGCGCCTTGATGGTTTCGGGCGTACCGTACTCCTGCTCGGCAACCACCAGATCGGCCTTCTGGGCGGCAAGTTTCGCCTTCTCCTCGGCCAGCGTCTGGTCCAGTTCGATGCCCTGTATCTCCGAAACCACATTGTCGGAAACAAGCGGCCGCGAGCGGTCGGCCTTCTGTTGCGCCAGCCCCACGACCGCTTCCTGGGCGGTCACCAGGGATTTAGCCGCATCGACGCGGGCTTTTCCTGCCTTGATGTCCTGTTGAACCAGAACCAGATTGGCTTCGGCCGCCTGCAGTTCCGCGTCGTAGGAGCGCTGGTCGAGCGTAAACAACGGGTCGCCCTTGGCGACGGGCTGGTTGTCGACGACGTGGAGCTCCGCGACCTGGCCGTCGATCTGCGGCGAAATCCACACATAGTTGGCTTGCAGATAGGCATTGTCGGTCGCCGGATGGTCGCGCTCGAAATTCCAGTAGATATAGATGCCGAACAAAAGCACGCCGCCGACAAGGAGCGCGCCGAGAACAATCAGTCCCTCCCGCAACCGACTCGGCCGCTTCTCCTCCGAACCGGCCTTTTCCTGCACTGCGGACGCCTCGTTCATTCCGGTGCCTCCAATCGCCCCGCCGAATCGGGCTCGAACCCGTCGACTCCGGCTGAATCACGTGCCGATATTGTTATCGGTCGGCACGAAAAAAGACAAACAGCAACGGCTCCCGGCATCGGACGGGCGCGGCTGCGATCGCGATGGTGCGTCACTCCTGACAACCCGCTGTCAGGATGCCGCCTTTTCGTTCCTGAAGGCTCTTTCCATTTTTCGGCTCACTCGCCATATTCCCCCCATGACCTCCAAAGGCAAGAATGACGACCCCAAGGGCTTCGAAGAGACGCCGCAAAAGCCGCTGGACGGCGAGCCGCTGACCGGTCCGGTCAGCGAATGGGCCGACGAGATCGCGCGCGAAGCCAAGAAACCGGCCAGGTCGCGCGGCAGCAAGGACCGCAAGTCCACGGCCGGACGGACGGCGCGCGGCACCTCGATCGGCGGCAGCACCGACCCGAAGACGCGTGCCGCGGCGGGCCTCAATCCGGTGGCCGGGCTCGATATCAGTCTCGAGGATGCCGAGGCCCTCGGCGTCAAAGGGACGGGCGACGGACAGGCGGCGAAGGAAAAACCGGCCGGGGTGACGGCGACGGTCGAAGCGCTATCGAAGCTGATCGAAGGCGGCAATCCCAACTTCAAGGACGGCAGGGCATGGGTGCCGCACCGCCCCGCCCGGCCGGAAAGATCGGAAGGCGGCATCGAGATCCGCATGGAGACCGAGTTCGATCCGAACGGCGACCAGCCGACGGCGATTTCGGACCTGGTTTCCGGCCTGGGCGACGGCGACCGAACCCAGGTTCTGCTCGGCGTCACCGGTTCCGGCAAGACCTTCACCATGGCCAAGGTGATCGAGGCCACCCAGCGCCCGGCACTGATCCTGGCGCCGAACAAGACCCTGGCCGCCCAGCTCTACGGCGAGTTCAAGAACTTCTTTCCCGACAATGCGGTCGAGTATTTCGTTTCCTACTACGACTACTACCAGCCGGAAGCCTACGTGCCGCGCTCGGACACCTATATCGAGAAGGAATCGTCGATCAACGAACAGATCGACCGCATGCGGCACTCCGCCACGCGGGCGCTGATGGAGCGTGACGACGCCATCATCGTCGCCTCGGTGTCGTGCATCTACGGCATCGGCTCGGTCGAGACCTACACGGCCATGACCTTCCAGATGCAGACTGGCGACCGCATCGACCAGCGGCAATTGCTGGCCGACCTGGTGGCGCAGCAATACCGTCGCTCCGACATGAATTTCGTCCGCGGCACGTTCCGGGTGCGCGGCGACACCATCGAGATCTTTCCAGCCCACCTGGAAGACCGGGCGTGGCGGATTTCGCTGTTCGGAGACGAGATCGACGCGATCACCGAATTCGACCCGCTGACCGGGCAGAAGACCGACCAGCTGAAGTCGGTGAAGATCTACGCCAACTCGCACTATGTGACACCGCGTCCCACCCTCAACCAGGCCATCAAGTCGATCCGCGAGGAACTGGTGCACCGTCTCGCCGAGCTGGACCGAGCCGGACGGCTGCTGGAAGGACAGCGGCTGGAACAGCGCACCCGCTACGATCTGGAGATGCTGGAGGCGACCGGGTCCTGCCAGGGCATCGAGAACTACTCGCGCTATCTGACCGGCCGGGCGCCAGGCGAACCGCCGCCGACCCTGTTCGAGTACATCCCCGACAACGCCCTGATCTTCATCGACGAGAGCCATGTGACCGTGCCGCAGATCGGCGGCATGTATCGCGGCGACTTCCGCCGCAAGGCGACGCTCGCCGAATACGGCTTCCGCCTGCCCTCCTGCATGGATAACCGGCCGCTGCGCTTCGAGGAGTGGGACGCCATGCGGCCGCAGACCATCGCTGTCTCGGCGACGCCCGGCGGCTGGGAACTGGAACAGTCGGGCGGTGTCTTCGCCGAGCAGGTGATCCGGCCGACCGGTCTGATCGACCCGCCGGTCGAGGTCCGCCCGGCCAAGAGCCAGGTGGACGACGTGCTCGGCGAGATCCGGCTGACCGCCGACCAAGGCTACCGAACGCTGGTCACCGTGCTGACGAAGCGCATGGCCGAGGACCTCACCGAATACCTGCACGAACAGGGCGTGCGGGTCCGCTACATGCACTCCGATATCGACACGCTGGAGCGAATCGAGATCATCCGCGACCTGCGGCTCGGCGCCTTCGACGTGCTGGTCGGCATCAACCTGCTGCGCGAGGGCCTGGATATTCCCGAATGCGGCTTCGTCGCCATTCTCGACGCCGACAAGGAAGGGTTTTTGCGCTCCGAGACATCGCTGGTGCAGACCATCGGTCGGGCGGCCCGCAATGTCGATGGCCGCGTCATTCTCTATGCCGACAACGTCACCGGCTCTATGGAGCGGGCGATGGGCGAGACAAGCCGGCGGCGCGAAAAGCAGGTGGCCTGGAACGCCCAGAACGGCATCACGCCCGAGAGCGTCAAGGCCCAGATCGCCGACATTCTCGACAGCGTCTACGAGCAGGACCATGTTCGGGCCGACATTTCCGGCTTCAAGGAAAGCGGCGTGATGGTCGGCGACAATCTGGCCACCCATCTCGAAGCTTTGGAAAAACAGATGCGCGACGCTGCTGCCGATCTCGATTTCGAGGAAGCGGCACGGCTGCGCGACGAAATCAAGCGCCTGCGCGAGACCGAGCTGGCCGTTATGAACGACCCTCTTGCGCGGTTGGAAAAGGACATGGAGGCCAGCCCGCGCGCCCGGCGCCAACTGCGCGGCAAACGCAAGGGCCCGCTGCCACGCAGCGAGCGCGACGCCGGCTATTTCAAAAAACCTTCGCTGAACGAGATGGGCCCCGGCTCCGACGTAGCGCGCCCCGTCGGCACGGGCAAAAAGCCGGCGAAACCCGTCGACGAGGACACCGGGCCGGTTCGCCGCGGCAAGATCGGCGCCGGTTCCTACGAAGATCCTGGGGAGAAGCGTCGCCGCAGCGACAAGCGCCGAAAGAGCGGCCGCCCGGGACGCTGATCCTATACGTTTCGCTGGCTATATATTGCTGACAATTTGACTTAATTTGCCGGCTTTAGTCACGGCTTGTGAATAAATTTGACGAATTTTGATGACTTTTTCCACGTTATCAACTTTCTATTCTAACATATATTGTTTGTTATATTCACATTTGTTTATCAATGAATCACAGATTCCAAATAATAAACGCAGAAAAGCCTAAATCGTGCCGCCTTCTACATAAAGTATTCGTGGAACGGGCGACGGCGTCAGCCCTTGCGAGGCCGACGTCCAAACATCCAAACGCGGCGTAACCAACAGGAGGTGGTTCCATGAAAAAGCTACTCGTCTGTTTATCGATGTTTGCGCTGCTGGGCTTGGCCGCTTGCAACGACAAAGCGACCGAGGGCGATGCAAGCCAGGCCACCCAGCAGGAAAAGGTGCCGGATCCCACAACCCAGTCCGGCACCAACGAGAGCGGAGCAACGGCGCAGGCCAGCGACTGATTCCGTTCTGATCCGGCGGGCCGGTGCCTATAACGCCGACCCGCCGGTCGCTCAAAACTGTCGACGCTGACGTACCGTCAGCCGGCAAAGCACATCATTGTACCGTTCCAGGTCCGGCCCCATTTTGATGTGGCAAACCCGGACCACTCAAAACGGTCGTAACCGCCTTTCGGTGGCACGGTGCTGGCCGAATACTCACACGTTCCTCCGGCAAGCCAATAGTTGAAATTCGCAGACGGAACCCGAACGGCTTTCGTCTTTTGCCGCGATTCAGGTATTGGAGGGAAATGCCACGGTCGAATCTCCGCGAAACGGACCTCTATCCGCCGGTCAAATCCCTGCTCGAGGGGCAAGGCTATACCGTCAAGAGTGAAATCGGCGCTGCCGATATCGTCGCCGTTCGCGGCGATGAAGACCCGGTGATCGTCGAACTGAAAACCGGATTCTCGCTCACCCTGTTTCATCAGGGCGTTGCCCGGCAGGCGCTGACAGACGCGGTCTACCTCGCGGTCCCGCGCGGCGCCGGCCGCCCCTTTCTCAAATCTCTGGGTGAAAACCGCAAGCTCTGCCGGCGGCTCGGCCTTGGCCTGATGACCGTTCGACCGAAGGACGGCCTGGTGGAAATCCACCTCGATCCCGCACCCTACAAGCCGCGTCAGTCCAAGCGGCGCAAGACCCGTCTGCTGCGCGAATTCGCCAAACGCGTGGGCGACCCGAACAGCGGCGGCTCCACGCGGCGCGGGCTGATGACCGCCTATCGCCAGGACGCCTTGCGGTGTGTTTCGGTCCTGGCCGGCCAGGGTCCGACCAAGGCGTCTGAAGTCGCCCGCATGACCGGGGTCGACAAGGCACGGCGCATCATGGCCGACGACCATTACGGCTGGTTCGAACGGGCGCAAACGGGGATCTACCGTCTGACCCCAAAGGGCAGCGATGCCGTTGCCGACTATGCCGAGGAGATCGCGAGGATCACCGAGAGCCTGTCCCGGCCAAATCGAATCTAAAGAGCGTCGACAACCGGCGCGTAGCGTTCTTTTGCCTCGCCGAGCACGGGCGCCCCGTGTGCCGGAAGGACATGGCGGAAATCCAGCTCAAGCAGGCGCTTGATCTCCGCCCGGTCCGGTTTCGCAGCCTTCAGCCAGCCGGGTCCGACATTGTGCGGCTTGATGAACCCCATGAGCCGCATCATCAGCTTCGCCGGCAGGCTGAAATACCGGTCGGTGGTGGCCCAGTTCTGCAGGCAGTCGCCGGAAACGATGATGCCGCCGTCGCGATCAAGTACCAGCAGGCCCTCACCGGGTTTGGCGGATTCGAACAGGATCAGCCGGGCGTTGTCGATCGGCAGGGTGGTCTCCGCATCCATGACGACATCCGGCATGAAATAGGATTCGGAGCCGGTCCCGAAGCCGGTGACATAGGGTGCATCGACCGACCAGACTTTCGCCCCGTAACGGTCCTTGTAAAACGGATCGTCCATGCCGTGGAATCCGGCCAGCCGGACCACGTTCTCGACCGTTCCCAGACGGTCCAACGCTTCCAGCCCCTCGTGATCGAGACGCAGGGAATTGATCAGTGTCAGGCCGCCATTATTGCGGATGACGGTCATGTTGCGGCTGAAGCGCACCGGCAGCGGACCGCTCATTGCAACCGTCCCGGTAACGAAATGAATGCCGGGAAGCAACTCCTTGAGTTCGCCGTGCTCGTGAGCTTCCGGAAACTGCCAGTCACTGGTCATGCGCGCACCTCGTTCACTCGACATCTTGCACGCTGTGATAGCATAGAACCGGCTTGCTGATGAACCGGGCGTCAGCTCCAGCGGGCCGTATCGGGTGTGACGACGGGCGACCAGCCCGTTTGCCGACGCGCCTTCGACGCATCGATCTGAAACGAACCGAAAAGCCTGTCCGAGATCCCGCGGCGACCAGCCAGGGTCAACGCACCTTTCATCACCTCGGTCGGAAAGGCGAAAAGGCGGACCCTTCGGCCGTCGCCGTGTGCGATGTGCCGCAGGATCTCGCCGATGGAAAGATCCGGACCATCGGAAATCAGATAGGTCTCGTTTCGGGCTGCCGGATGGACCGAACATTGCCGCAGAAAATCGGTCAGATTGTCGATGGCAATCAGGCTGCGCCGGTTGTCGACCGCGGCCAACGGCAAGGGCAGGCCCAGTCGCGTCAGTTTTGCCAGTTGCGCCAGATTTCCCTTGACGCCGGGGCCATAGACCAGTGGCGGCCGGACGATGGTCACCGGCATTCCGCTTTCCTGCGCCAATTGTTCAAGGCCGCGTTCCGCTTCCCATTTCGAAGCAGCGTAGTCCGATTGCGGATCGGGCGGCGATGCTTCGGTGAAGGCACGGCCATTGGTGACATTCCCGTGCACCTGGGCGGTGCTCACGAACACAAGACGCTTCACCCCCGATGCGGCGGCCTGGTTTGCCATATTAAGTGTTCCGTCACGGTTGGTCCGAAGCAAATCCGCATCGTCCCCCGGGTCCCCGGGCGTCACCGCGGCGCAATGGAAAACCACATCCACACCCTGCAGGGCGCCCGACCAGTCGGTCTCGGCGTCAAGCGCCGCGATCCGCCTATGTTCGAGGCGCGCATCCCCGCCCTTCGCCGCCCCCCTCGACGATACAACGACCCGCGCGTCGCCGTCCTCGAGCAGCTTTTGAACCAGCGCCCGGCCGACAAATCCGGAGCCGCCGGTCACCAGAAACGCGACCATGCCAAATCACCGATCTTCACTTGCAGGAGCCCTGTCCCGGACCCGTGTCTATCCTCCGACCGGGACAGCGTCAAACGCGTCTGCGGGAGTCAGGCGCTTCCGCCAGACTCGGTTCGGGCGGACGGAACCGCGCAGCTCCGAGGGCGAATGTGATCAGGTAAACAGCCGCGACCGCTGCATAGAATCCGGCGGCGCCAATGGTGTCGATCGCGCCTCCGGCAAGCACCGGCGAAGCGACGGAGGCGACGGCGTAGACGGCGGCAAAGGCAGCGGTTGCAGCGGTCAGCGCGGACCCGACGAACCGATCGCCGATCAGCGCCAGCCCGGCGGTATACAATCCGAAATTGGCGCCGCCCCAAACCAGCAGCAGGACGGCGGACGGCACGCTCCCCAACCCCGTGCCGAAAACCAGCACGACTGCACATGCGAGCGACGCGAGGCAGCAACCGAGCACCGTACGACGACGGCCGAAATGATCGAGGGCATAGCCGATGGGCGGCTGGCCGACCAGCAATCCGATATGGAACACCGCCACGAACAGTGCCCCGGTCTCGGTGCTGAACGACTGCGCAACCGCGATCACTGGGAGCAGGCTGATAGCGATGGCATCGATCGCCGATGCGACGAACAGGAAACCGAAAGCAAACGGGTAAGCGATCAGCGCCGGTCCGATATCCTCCATCCGGGTGGGTTCCACGTGCCGGTCGACGCGAGCCCGGATTGCCCCGACCGGCCACAGGGCGAGCGCCGTCACGATGGCACAGCCGGCCAGGATCGTTCCCGGCCGCTCGACGAACGCCGCGACGACCGCCGGCCCGGCAACGAATCCGAATGCGACGGAGGCGCTGTAGATGCCCATCACGCGACCGCGCCGGTCGTCCGACGTGAAGACGTTGAGCGCGGTTTCAGACACGACGAAAAGGAAGTTCGCGCCGCACCCCAGAAAAAGCCGCGCCGCAAAGATGGCCCAGTAGTCCTGAACGACGGTCAGCGCCAGCAGCGACAGCGCCATGATGACCACGCCCGCCAGAGCCAGCAGGCCGGTTCCGAACCGCCGGCCGGCGAGTGAAACGACCACGACACCGGCAACCAATCCGATCCCTGTGGCCGCCGCGTTGACGCCGTTCCACATGCCCGAAACCTGTTCCGTGAGCACGATCCCGATCAGAGGATAGGTGGTGCCCATGGCCAGCCCGTAGATCGCCACGCCGGCTATCAGCGCCAGGATGATGCCGGTGAAGGTTCCGGTCTGCTGTTTCATGAACGGTCCGCCCTGTGAGAGTCTTCGCCGCAGGTTGCCTCAAACCTCAGACATGCTCAAACGACGAATGTTGGGACAAGCGAAAGTTATTGTTATACTCAAATCATGCGCAATCTGCCCAATCTCAATGCCATCCGCGCCTTCGACGCGGCCGCCCGCCACGGCAGCTTCGCCCAGGCCGCAGAGGAGCTCGGCGTCAGCCATGCTGCCGTCAGCCGGCATGTTCGCAATCTGGAGGCCGAACTGGGAGTCCTGCTGTTCGAGCGTCATGCCCGTCACGTGGCGCTGACGGGCGAAGGCAGCCTGTTTGCGCGCATCGCAGCCGATTCGCTGTCCGGCCTGGAACTCGGCACCGGCCGGCTGCGCCGCGGCGGCGGCCGCGGCTCGGTCATCCTCGATGTGGAATCCGACCTGGCGACACGCTGGCTGATGCCCTTGCTCGACAATGCGGTGCTCGAGGCTCTCGATGTCGACCTCGACATCCGCATCCGCCCCGATCCGCCGCGCATGGTGCTCGGCGACGCCGATCTCGCGCTGACCTGGGGCGCCGCTGCCTGCACCGGTTTCAAGGCTGAGCCCTTCCTCGATTTCGAAGCCTTTCCCATTGCCGCGCCGTCGCTGTTGATGGGCGGTCCCGATCCGGAAGATCCGGAGTTCTTTACCCGGTTCCGCCTGATCCATGAGCGCGGCATCTACTGGTGGCGCAACTATCTGGCAGCCCGCGGCGTCGATTTCGACCGAGCAGCCGGGCACCTTTTCTTCAACCGCTCGCATCTTTGCATCGACGCCGCGGTCCGCGGCCTCGGTTTGACCATCGCCGACGATGTCGTTGCCGGCGATTATCTGGCCTCCGGCGCATTGGTCCGCCTCCCCGGTCCGGTTCTGCCCGGCCGCGAGCAGTACCATCTGCTCACGCCGGACACCGTGGCGCTGTCCGGGCCCGTCCGTCGGGTCCGCTACTGGCTTCTGGAGCGAGCCGAACGACAATTGGCGATGCGACGGGAGCGCACGGCGGCAGCCGGCTGACGACGGGACCGGTCAGTTGCTGCCTTCAGGACCCGCAGGCGGTGTCGATTGAGAGCCGCCGAGCCGTTTTGCGCGTCGGCTGCCAAGAGGGAGGCCCGTGCACTCAGGACGGACCCATCGTCGACGTCGAGTTCCTCCAGAACCGCCTGCACCAGCATGTCGGCTTCTTCAGCGCCGGCGGTCGTCTGCCGGACGTCCCCCGACACGAGCAGCGTTTCACCGAGTCCCAGCGAGCTCAGGGCCCATTTCATCGGCAAATGTCGGCGTGTTCGCACCGACAGCGCCGCCCGGTAGGCCTCGGCGGCCTGGTCCAGAAGGTCCGTATCCCGTCGCGTTCGACCGTAGTCCAGCAACACATCTCCGAGCGCATGATGAAAATCGGCCCAGTCCAATGGCAGCATGTCGCGAGGCGTTGCCTCGATGGCATCCTGCAACGCTTCCCGGGCCGCGGCAAAGCGCGTGGTCTCGCCCTCCGCGGCGTCAAGGGCCGCCAAGGCTCGTCCCAACCGCGCTCTGCTGTAGGACCAGTAGCGCGGCGCCCGCTCGCGGGTGCGTTCTTCGAGAGCGGCTTCGTGGGCCGCGATCGCCTGTTCCAGATGGAGCGGCTCGTTCAGACGGATGCCGAGATGCAGAAGGACATCGGCCAGATTGTATTGGATCGAAGACCAAAAGGCCGGATGTTCGGACTGCGAAATCACCTGCGACGCCTGATCCAGCGACACGACAGCCTCTTCAAGCGCGGCGGTGCCGCCATCGCGCAATCCGATTTCAA
Source organism: Rhizobiaceae bacterium (assembly GCA_963921345.3). GTDB lineage: Bacteria > Pseudomonadota > Alphaproteobacteria > Rhizobiales > Rhizobiaceae > Hoeflea_A. Next base: position 1,848,447 of record CAWUFE020000007.1, read on the forward strand.
ACAGGGTGGATCCAAGGTAGGATTGCGCGCTCGCCCAGCTTCCCGGGCTCTGCTCCCGGGTATGCACCTGGGGAAGCGACCGAAACATTGCTTCGGCCCGCCTCAACTCCGTCGAGCCGATGAGGCGCCGTCCTCTCGTCAGATGCACCGCCGCAAGGCCGCGCCAGGTGGAGCCCCACGATCGGGGGGTGTCTTCACGCTTGCGGGCGACGAGAGCCGAGCGGTAAGCTTCGCCCGCCTGTTCGAGCGTGGCCTCGGCATCCAGCTTCTCCAACGCCATATTCCGCAAGGCCGATCCGAGGCCGGTTTGCACAGAGGCCCACGTGCTTGGATGGCTGCCGGGCGAATAAACTTCCAGCGCTCTGCGGAAATGAACGACGGCCCTTTCAAGCCTGGCAATATCGCTGTGAAATCCCTTCCTGGTCGATAGCGCAGAGCCGAGATTGGCCTGAACCCAGGCCCATTCAAGCGGATGGTCCTTGCGTGAGAGCGCCGACAGTGCGGCATCGTAGGCGGCAACAGCGGCGTCGAGGCTTTCGGTCCCGAATTCTCGATCTGCAATATCCGACAACACCTTGCCGAGACTGTCCTGCACCCTGGCCCACTCATGGGGCGACCCCGTTCTCGACCGTTCCTTCAATGTCTCCCGAAACGCCGCGGCCGCGGCATACAGCCTCTCCGTTCCGGTGTCCGACAATCCGAGCCGGTGAAGCGCCTCGCCTTTATGATACTGAAGCGTGGCCCATTCGCTTGGATAACGGGCGCGAACGCGCACCTCCAGCACCGCATCGTAGGCGTCGACCGCCGCCTCGGAGTCGTTCGCATTACCGGTCAGTTCCCCTCGCAATCTCAAGGCGTCGCCCAGATTCTGCTGGCTGTTGGCCCAGAGCAACTCATCCCGTTGTCTGGTTCGCTCTTCAAGAGCCGCGCGCAACGCATCGATCGCCTCGGTCGCCCGCTCGGCGTGATCGGTCTGATGGCCGAGTTTCACCAGGGTTCTGCCCAGGTTGTTCTGGCTCTGCGCCCACAACAGCGGAAAGCGTTCTCGTGAACGGACTTCAAGCGCGGCCCGATGTCTGTCGACCGCTTCCTCGAGCAGCGTCGGCCTGTTGCCGCTGTCACCGATATCGGTCAGAACATCGGCAAGGTTGTTCTGAATGAGGGCCCAGTCGAGCGGAAGCTTGTCGCGTGTGATCACTTCGAGCGCCGCGTGATAGGCCTCCACCGCCTGCTCGGGTTTCGCAGTTCCGTAGCCTCTTTTTGCCAGCCAATGAAAAAGACTGCCGCGATTGGCGTGCAGCCGGGCCCACCAGATTGGCGCATGGCTGCGCGTGTTGACCCGAAGGGCCTGCTGATAGGCGTCGATCGCCTGCTCGACCAGGACCGGTTGCTTCGTCGCCTGTCCCAATCTCCCGAGCGCATTGCCGATACTGTTCATCGTCAGGGCCCATTCGTCGGGCTCCTCTTGTGGTCGCACCACGGTCAGCGCCTGGTTGTGGGCATCCAGCGCCTGTCGGCGAAGGGCCGTGTCCTCGCGGCGCTCCGCCAGCCTCAGGAGGTTGATCCCAAGCAGGTTTTGCGTCCGGGCCCAGTCGAGCGGCGTGCCGTCGCGGGAAAAACCGCCGTCCAACGAGGCGCGGTACAGCCCGTCGGCCGCAGCCAGGGCTTCGCCGTCGCCGAAGTATTCTCCGAGATCCGCGAGATCATTCGCCGCGGTGCGCTGATACGCAGCCCGTCGGACGGGATCGAAGGACACCAGTCCCGCGGCCTCCACCAGCTTGTCGGCGGCGGTTCGATAGTCCAGTTGAAGCCGGTCGATCGCCGCCTCCTCGGCCAGCAGCTCCGCTTCAGCCCGCATCGCCTCGATTCGCTGGTCGCGGGTTTTGGCACGCGCCTCCTGAAGAATCCGGCGCGCTTCAGCCGGCTCTCCGCGATTCAGCGTTCGCCGCGCGTCGATGAGAGTTTTGCCCAGCTCGGGATACTTCTCTTTCAGTTCGTCATAGCGTTTGGCGAAGGTGTCGTATTCCAAAGCAAAGGTCTCGAGAAACCTCGGAATGTCGACGTTCTTGATCTTTCCGTCGGCGCCGAGGCGAACCAGGTGCTCGAGGATGGCTCCGCGCGGCACGCCGCGATCCTTCGACAGCTCGTCCGCGAACACACGGTAGTAGCTGACATCGTCTCCGAGGTCCTCGATCTCAACTTCCAGCTTGGCGATCCGCGCGGCATTTTCGGTTTGACCGCTCGTCAGATCGGTGACCCTCTCGTAAATCTGCAACTGGATCTTCGACGCCTGCGGGAACTGCGCGGCGATGGCACTGTCACCGCCGGCAATGGCATTCTGCGACACCCAGATCGTTGCGATCATGGCCGTGCCCAGAAGCGCGACGACGAGCGGGAAGGCGGCAGCCCGACAAAATCGCGTTCGAAACGCTATGGCGGACCCGAAAAGCAGAACCGCCCCACCGGCGACAAGCAGGGCGTAGAAGGCGACATCCCCGAATATTTCCGACAAGTCTGCGATGACACCGAGGATGACCAGGCCGATCCCGGTGATCGTCCAGTTGCGCCCGGCAAGCGATTCGTAGCCGTCGGTTGTCAAAACCTGCTCAAGAAGCCGGCCGAAGCGCCGCTTTCGCGAGACCCTCGAGCGTAGCACACCAGCCGGGTCCGGCAGCGCCTCCGACGGCGTTTCCTCGTGGTTCGGTTTTGTTCCTGGCGCCATCGGGTGACCTGTCCCGGCCTGTCGCGATCCACTGTTTGCGCCCGCCAAGAATAACCGTTTTCACCAGGAACTCCACGGCGAAGCGTCGAAATGACCTGCAATGAATGCGGCTCCTGTTTGATCCAAACGACTTCCCGGTCTACCTTGCGGTCATGCGCAGTACAGCTCGTTTTCACGACTGACATCTCTCATTTCTGCCGTTTCGTCCCGGTTGACGGGACAGGTGCGCCTTCGCGCGCACCGCCCGTCCGCCGGGTCTGCGGCCGCGTGGCCGCAGACACCTCTTGGTGCAAAGGACGGAAGAACCATGTCGCACAAGAACCGTGTCGGAGGTCGCGTCGCGCCGCCTGAGCGTTCGGCGCAGGAGAAACGGCGAGACCGCTTCGCCAAAGAGATGACCCGCTCGGCATTCGGCCGCTTCTACTGGGATCATCGGCGGGAGGCCGAGCTGAAAACGGCCCTGGGGCGCAAACCCAGGCGGAATTGAGGAACGGGGCGCCCGGCGGGCCCGGGCGCTCCCACATTGACTCGACCCCGGGGCCGCGGCTACGGTTTCGTCGGCCCTACTGGAGGCCTTCGGTCCGCGAAAAGGGTTGAACCCGCCATTTCACAATTCGATCGATCACCTTTTTCTGCCCGTAGACGCGGACGCCGGGCACGAACGGAAGAAGGTGTTCCATGAGCAAGACACTCCCCGAAAACGCCAGTATCGAATGGCTGAAAAAGACCGCCAAGCAGCAATTGGGCGCCTGGCGCAGCGAAGGCCGAGACGCCAAGCTGGCCGAGGCTCAGTTGCGGACGGCCCGGGATTACGGCTTCCCCAGCTGGCGGGCGTTGAAAGCCGAATTGGATCGAACCGCCGATACCGAGCGGTCGGCAAATGACGAAACTGTCGCGACCTTCCTGCGCCATGTCGGCGGTGGCCGGCTATCGCAGGTGCAACAGATGCTGCAGAGCGATCCGGACCTGGTCAACGCTGTCGGACCGCATCCGTTCTGGGGCGGCCGGCCGCAGGCCCTGCACGTTGCCATCGACACACGCCGCAGGGACATGTTCGATCTTCTGCTCGCCGCAGGCGCCGATGTCGACGGCGATAACCGGCTTTACGACTTCTGGTCACCGCTCATGCTGACCGTCGCTCGTGACCAGCCCGACATTCGCTCGGTCCTGATCGACCGCGGCGCCCGCATCGGCCTGCTCGAGGCCCTTCTGGCCGGCGACGACGACAGGGTCGAGAAGCTGCTGCGCCCTGGCCTGTCCGCCGTGCCGGCCGATCGGCCGAGCGGTTCCATCCTGGGATTGGCGAGAACGCCCATGGCCATCGATCGCCTCCTCGACATCGGTGCATCGCCGAAAGGAACGGACCAATGGGGCGCAACGGCGATCGAGACGCTCAGTCGGCTGGGGCCGAAAGGCCGCCCGCTCGTGCTGCAGATGATGAAGCGGGGCGTCTCTGCGGAACCGGCGGAATATGCCCGCCTCGGCGACCGGGACGCACTTGAGGCGCTTGCCGTCGAACGACCCGAAATTCTCCGCTCCGATCCGGTTCTGATGGGCGCCGTCGATTTCGGCCATCACGCGCTGGTCGAGTGGTTGTTGTCGCTGGGGGCGAGCGCCAATGCTCGCGTCGGCGAACTTTCGCGCCACACGGCGCTGCACTCGGCCGCGTGGAACGGCGACCTCGCGATGGTTAAGCTGCTGCTGGCCAACGGTGCCGATCCGAGGGCCATTGACGACGAGCACAGCGCGACGCCGCAGGTGTGGGCGGAAGTGTCGATCGAGGTTTCCAACAATCCGAAATGCGCGGAAGTCGCCTCCTATCTGGAGCAATACGGTTCCGGCGAAACCGGCTGAGGATCAGGGGGCAGCGGTTGTCGCGATTTTGTTGCTTTCGTCGGCAACCGCAACCACGACCTTTCCCTTCGCCCGAGCCGCTCCCAGATAGGCCAGCGCATCGGCGGTTTCCTCCAGTGAAAAAAGCCTGTCGATGACCGGCTTCACCTCGCCGGTCTCGAACAGCCCGCACATATGCTCGAGGTCCGGCACACTGGTGTGCCAGGCAAGGATCGTGAACCTCTTCGAACCCAGCCTCGACAGCACCGGCCCCAGCAAGGCGGTGTACAGGATCGTCCGGGTCGTGCCACCGACCATGACAAACACCCCACCGGGTCTGAGCGCACGTGCATAATGCGACAGCCTCCGGCTGACGACGACATCGAGGATGAAATCGAACCGTTCGCCGCTGCCGGTGAAATCCGTCTCGGCGAAATCGATGACCTCATCCGCGCCGGCGGCGCGCATGGTTTCCAGCTTCTCGCCGCTGTCGACGCCGGTCACCTGCGCGCCGTAACTTTTGGCAAGCTGGATCGCGAACGTGCCGACCCGCCCCCTGCCCCGTTGATGAGTACCCGATCCTGCAGCTGAATCGGCTTTTTGTCGCGCAGTGCCTGCAACGCCAACAGCGCCGCCTGCGGGATCGCCGCCGCCTGCACAAACGTCATCGAAGCCGGTTTCCGCGCCAACACATCTTCTGGCGCGCAGACATAGTCGGCAAAGCCGCCCCAACCGCAACCGGACAGATCGCCGAAGACGTCATCTCCGGGCTTCAGCCGCCGCACACCAGGTCCGGTCGCTTCCACCTGCCCTGCAATGTCGGCGCCGAGAACGGGGTATCTGGGAGCCAGCAACCCGCCGCCCGCCAACCGCGTCAGAAACGGCTTGCCCTGCAGCAGATCCCAGTCCCAGGAATTGACGGAGGTGGCGCGGACCCGTACCAGCACCTCGCCCTGCCCTGGGGCCGGCTTCGATACGTCCCGCAGCGTCAGGACCTCCGGTGAACCGAATTGACTGTAGGTGACCGCCCGCACTTCAGTCCTCCTCGGCTGCGTTCCTGGCGCCGGCTCTACCATGAACGGCAAACCCGCTCCAGACGATCCGCCGCATAGCGTTCTGCTTGTCAAGAATCATTCAAAAAAGCGCCACACTGGCGTTGTCAGTGACTGGAAGGGTTCGGCAGTATTTCTGTTGAAAAAGGGAGATCCGCATGCCCGCACTATTTCGCCCCACCCGCCGCTCCTTCATCGCCGGCAGTGCCGCCTTCGGCACGACCCTCGCTCTTCCGGCGATTTCCTATGCGTCCAGCCGACCGTCCTTTACCCACGGCGTTCAGTCGGGCGACGTGGACCTGTCGTCAGCCGTCGTCTGGACCCGCACCGACAGGCCGGCCCGGGTGATGATGGAAATCTCGACGACGGAGAGCTTTGCCGATACGCGCAAACTGCCGCCGCTCAACGCCCTGCCCGCCAGCGACCTCTCGGTGAAGCGCCTGTTGACTGACCTGCCGGCGGACCAGCTGATTTTCTATCGCTTCACCGCGGCCGACCTCGGCGACATCAATACGGTCTCCGAGCCGATCACCGGGCGCTTCCGCACAGCGCCTTCCTCGCGCCGCGCCATCCGCTTTGCCTGGTCCGGCGACACGGCCGGCCAGGGCTGGGGCATCGACGCCGACGGCATGAAAACCTATGCCACCATGTCGCGACACAATCCGGATTTCTTCATCCACTCCGGCGACACCATCTATGCCGACGGCCCGATGAAGGACGAGGTCGAACTGAAGGGCGGCACGGTCTGGAAGAACGCCACGCTGATCGACGAAAAGCGCAAGGTCGCCGAAACGCTGGACGAATTCCGCGGCCAGTGGAAGTACAACCTCATGGACGATCACGTGCGCGCCATGAACGCCATGGTTCCCACCTTCTTCCAGTGGGACGACCACGAAGTCGTCAACAACTGGTCGGACGCCAAGGACCTGTCGGCCGACGACCGTTACAGCGAAAAGTCGGTCCACAGACTTGCAGCCCGCGCCGGCCGCGCATTCCACGAGATGACGCCGATCCGCTTCACCCCTGCCGAACCCGGCCGGGTCTACCGCAAGATCTCATACGGCCCGATACTCGACGTCTTCTTCATCGACCTGCGCTCCTATCGCGGACCCAACGGAGCATCGATGGAAACCGAGCTGAGCGACGCGTCGCGCATCTTCGGCGCCGAGCAGCTCGCCTGGCTAAAACGCGAACTGGCGGCCTCGGACGCAACCTGGAAAGTCATCGCCTCCGACATGCCCATCGGCCTGATCGTCTGGGACAACTGGCGCGAAAAGGCTGGTGCGGAAGCGATTGCCAACGGCGATCCGGGTGCCCCCAAGGGACGCGAGCTGGAAGTGGCCGAGCTGCTGGGCTTCATCAAGAACGCCGGCATCACCAACACGGTGTGGCTGACCGCCGACGTCCACTACACCGCGGCCCACTACTACGACCCCGCAAAGGCCCAGTTTCAGGACTTCGATCCGTTCTGGGAGTTCGTCTCCGGCCCGCTTCACGCCGGCACATTCGGACCCAACGGGCTGGACGCGACCTTCGGTCCGCAGGTCAGGTTCGTCAAGGCGCCAACTCCCGATCAGGGCGTCAACCTGCCGCCCTCGGCGGGTCTACAGTTCTTCGGTCTGGTCGACATCGACGGCGACACGGAACAGATGACCATACGGCTGATGGACCGCGCCGACACCGAGCTGTGGTCGGTCACGCTCGATCCGAAGCAGCATTCGCTTTAGGTCTTCAGGGGCTCCCCTTGCCGGGGAGCCCCGCGCTGACGTCCAGCGCCGTTCAGCGAAGCCGCCGCACCCGCCCGAGTATGCTATAGGCCGGGGTCAACGATGATTGATCAAAGGCGGCCTCCATGTCCATGCCCATGCAAATCCTCGGCGGCAGCATCCTGCTGATTGCCTGTGTCGCCGTTCATGTCTGTATCCTGGCCGCAACGATCGGCAGTCTCATTTCACTGCGGAGCTGGCTTGAGGCACAGCCTCACCTGAAGCGATGGGCGGTGATCATGAGCATGGCGCTCACTGCCATTATTGTCGCCAACACGATCGAGGTCTGGCTGTTTGCCATCGCGATCTATGGCATCGGCGCCCTGTCGGTGCTGGCCGACGCGGTGTATTTCGTGCTGGTCACCTACACCACACTCGGTTACGGCGATGTGGTTCTCACACCGGGATATCGAGTTTTCGGCGCTTTCGCCTCGGTCACCGGCCTGCTGGTTTTCGGGCTCAGCACCGCCTTTCTCGTCAAGCTGTTCGGACATCTTGTTCCGCACGAGATCGATACGCGCGGAATGAACTTCGACTCACGAGAAAGTAATCCATCGTGACACGACCGGTTTGCCCCCGTAAGGCAGGATGATCCGGTGGGGAGTACCATCCTGACGGGAACCGACATCGATGAAACAAATCACCATTGTCACCGCGGCCCTGATCGCGCTGGCGGGTTCGCTCAGCCCGGCGGTCGGCCAGGACGTCACCGCGGGAGAAAAGGTCTTCAAGAAATGCAAGGCCTGCCACAAGGTCGGCGATGATGCCAAGAACGGCGTCGGCCCGCATCTGAACGACGTCGTCGGACGCCCCGCCGGATCGATCGACGGCTACAAATACGGAACCGGCATGCAACAGGCCGGGGCCGCGGGTCTGGTCTGGACCGAAGAGTTGATCCTCGACTATATCACCGACCCAAAGGCGTTCCTGCGCAGCTATCTGGACGATCCCAAGGCCAAGGCCAAAATGACCTTCAAGCTGAAGAAGGAACAGGAGCGCATCGACGTTCTGGCCTATGTAAAATCCTTCTCGACAGCCTCCGAATAGCCCACCTGTAAGCCGACCAGGCCAGCGGCCGATCGAAACGGGAACACCTCGCCTTCAACGGCTGCTGAGCCGTGTGTGGACGCGGGGCAACACCTTCAACCACAACCAATGATTTTATTGTCTTGGGTATTGCATTTACTAAACACCAACTATAACTGGTGGTGGGGTGGTTTTGAATCGGAAGGAATTGCTATGACGAAGAAACTGTTTGCCGGGCTGATCATCGCAGCGACCGCTGTGGTCGCCATGCCGCTGACATCCATGCCGAATTTCGACACCGCCCAGGCCCAGCAGGCCTCGCTTGCAGGCAAAAAGGGCAAGGTCAGGCGACGCCTTCCCAACGGTCAAGGCGCCTGCCCGGATGCGGTCAGGGAATATGTTGCCGCATCGGGCCACTCGGCCTACGCTTCAACGCCTTCGAACGACTGGGGCGCCGAAGGCTACATCTGCAGCGTGGCCGTCAACCGCAAATCCACCAAGGAAGCGGAAGCGCTGGCTTTGCGCGGATGTCAAAACGGCACCAAGAAATGGAAATACGCCTATGGCGGGAAGTGCACGATCCACGCTTCCAAATAGTCGACGGTGAAACAACACTGAACTCTGACGCGCCGATCTGACGGCAAAAACAAAGGACTTATGCGGAGAATACGGCCTGACATCAACAAAGTGTTGCCAGATTTCATCTTTAGTGAGCGCGAAAAATGGTCCCAAACAAGGAAAAGTACAATGAAGACCAAGCTCTTTACCGGAATGATCGCGGCAACCGTGGCTGCAACCGCCCTGGCGGTCCCGCCGGTTCTGAATTTCGATACCGCTCAGGCGCAGGCGACCTCGCTTGCCGGGAAGAAAGGCAACGTGAAGCGGCGCCTGCCTCGCGGCCACGGCGCTTGCCCGGACGCAGTCCAGGAATACATCAAGGCATCCGGACACTCGGCCTATGCTTCGACGTCGATCAACGACTTCAACGCGACCAACTATATCTGCGGCTCCGCGATCAACCGCAAATCCGTAAAGGAAGCGGAAGCCCTCGCTTTGGCGTCCTGCGAAGCCGGCGCCAAGAAGTGGAAATACGCCTATAAAGGCAAATGTGAAATCCACGCTTCCAAGTAGCCGTCGAACGCAACGAAAAGCCGGAGGACCAGCAAGGCCCTCCGGCTTTCTTTTTTGCGGCGAACCGCAAATGCGGCCGCTGGCCGATCGCCTTAGCGCGCCCGAACTTCTTCCGGCAGGAACAGCAGGAAGTCGTCGTCCTCGGCGCCCACGTGACAGTCATGGCAGAAAGTCATGGCCGCACTGTTGGCGCCGCCGGTCAAGCCGACCGTCTGGCCGCCTGGCATCACCAGGGCATAACGCCAGTCGCCGGTTTCGGAATTGAAGCCGCGGGTCATCTTTTCCATGATGAACAGCGGTCCGATCGACGCCTGTCCAGCGGAGCTGACGGTGAAGCTCGCCTTCGCTGCCGTCGTTCCGATCGGCATCGGATTGACACCACCGTACTTTGCATACGCCGCCGAACCGATCTTGTTGACGTAGTTCAGCACGAAGCGGTTTCCGTGGGTTGCACTCGGATAGGCATATTTCGAGAAGTGGTCGAAGCCTTCCCATTTATTGACCGCCCAGTGGCCGCCGCCCTTGTAGGACGAGCCGATGGTCTTCTGCAGGCAGTCGTAAAGCGCAATCAACTCGTCCGGACCGAGATTGAGATCGTCCGGATCGGCTGCCGCCGTGGCAGCGCACGGGTTGCACGGATTGCAGGGGTTGCAAGCCGCCGCCGCGCAGGGATTGCACGGATTGCAGGCCGAGACCTTCTTGGCTGCGCACGGGTTGCATGGGTTGCAAGCCGAAGCCGTCTTGGCGGCGCAGGGATTGCAGGCCGCGCAGGCCGTCTTGGCAGCACACGGGTTGCATGCGCCACAGGCCGATGCGGTTTTGGCTGCGCACGGGTTGCAAGCTCCGCAAGCCGTCTTCTTGGCGGCACACGGATTGCACGCGCCACAGGCCGAAGCCGTCTTCGCCGCGCACGGATTACAAGCCCCGCAGGCCGTCTTCTTGGCCGCACATGGGTTGCACGCGCCGCAGGCGGATGCGGTTTTGGCTGCGCACGGGTTGCACGCTCCGCAAGCCGTCTTCTTGGCGGCACACGGATTGCACGCGCCACACGCAGAGGCCGTCTTTGCCGCGCACGGATTGCACGCCGCGCAGGCGGAGACTTTCTTGGCTGCGCACGGATTGCACGCACCGCAGGCCGAAGCGGTCTTCGCCGCACAAGGGTTGCAGGCACCGCAGGCGGAAGCATGCTTGGCCGCACACGGGTTGCAGGGATTGCAGGCCGAGGCATTCCAGAGGCGCGGTACGTAGCATTCCGTTGCACCGGCTCCCCCACCGGCGGCGCACGGGTTGCAGGGATTGCATGCGCCGCAGGCGGACGCGGTTTTGGCCGCACACGGATTGCATGGGTTGCAGGCCGAGGCCTTCTTCGCCGCACAGGGGTTGCACGGGTTGCAGGCCGAAGCCTTCTTGGCGGCGCACGGGTTGCATGCGCCGCAAGCCGCTTTCGCGGCGCACGGATTGCAGGCACCACAGGCCGGCTTTTTGGCCGCGCAGGGATTGGCCGCGCAGCTGGCCGCTGTGGGCGTGGCGACACCAGCTGTCAGCACCAGCGAGACCGTCCCCAGGCCTCCCAGCGCTAACGGCACGACCGCGACCGTCGTTAGCAGTTTCGATTTAAGTGTCGCCATGAAATTCCTCCTCACCTCTGTCGGCTTAGAACCAATCTAAGTCCACGGCCAACACTAGGCTGATCCAAGCAACACCGGTCTCACGTTTCGTTGAAATTCCGATCACCTTTTAGCGAGGAAAAGTTGAACGGGCGTGCGCGAAGTTGCCCGAAAATCGGGCGTGGCGGACGGTGTCCGCAGCTCGGTTGGAGGCGGTGATCTATCCGCGCGCGGCCTTGCGCCCGGCCTTCTTGATCGCTTCGATCTGCCGGTCGATGCTGATATCGACGATCGAAGTGATTTCGAGTTCGCGATCCTCGTACACATCACGGTCCGGATGCAGCGCCGCCCAGGCGCGCAGCGTCTCGTCGCGCTGCTTCAGCAGGGCCACGACCTGCGGCTTGAACAGATGCAGCAGCGACGTCACCGTGCGGTTGGTGGCCAGGCATGGATAACTCTGTTCGATGCTGAACCGGTCGATCATGGCGATCACGTCGTCGGCTGCATAGAAGGTCTCGCCGGTGACCCAGCGATTGGTGGTAAACAGCCCGATGGGCATGCCCGGCCGGTCCATGGAAATGGCGACGATGTGCGACAGCGCATCCTTGCCCTTGGGGCGCTTGCCGTCGCCTGAATAGGGTGCCGGCTTGACCGAGCGTCGCATGCCTTTGGCGCGCAGGAAGGTGTGGAAGTGCCCGTGCTCGCCGCTCTCCGGTCGGTGGGCATGGTAATAATATTGCGCATGGGAATCGGCGTCGTAGACATCGCCCTGCGGATAATGTTCTTCCTCGAAGAAGGTCCCCTGATTTGCCAGACACTGGCCGACCGGATTCTGCCCGGACTTTTTCAGCAGCCGGATGTTCTCCTTCACCGATGCCCCGGCCTCGGCCAGACGGTCGAGATCCTCGACCGGCAGCTCGGCGAGCGCGGCATCGAGGTCGAAGGTCAAAGGTGTGCTGTCCATCGGCAATCCGTGTCGGTTGTGAGCGCAATCCGTCGCTCTTTTCAACTGAATGGGTCGGCAATTTCAAGTCGTCATCAAGTCACATATAGGTGACGGATCAGGCGACCATCGGCTCCTCCAGCCGTACGGTATCGAAGGCCTCGGCGATCAGTGACGGTCCCGCATCCGCAAGCGTCGCGCCGTTCGACAGGATCTGCCGGTAGCGGCGGGCGCCCGGATAGCCATGGAAAAGCCCCACCATGTGTCGCGTGACGTGGATCAACCGCCCTCCTGCCGCCATGTGCCGTTCCGCGTGCTCCATCATCGCGTCGCGCAAGGCGAACCAGTCGAAGGGCGACGCCGGCGCACCGTAGAACAGCCGGTCGACATCGGCGAGCAGCCCGGCATTCTGATAGGCAGCCCGCCCGAGCATCACCCCGTCCGAGCCCTCCGACAGCTCCACCGCGTGACTCAAACTCTCAATCCCGCCATTGATCCCTATGAAACGATTGGGTAATCGCCGTTTGAGTCTGAACACCCGATCATAGTCGAGCGGCGGAATGTCGCGGTTTTCCTTGGGGCTCAGCCCCTGCAGCCAGGCCTTGCGCGCATGCACCCAAAGGGCATCGGAACCGGCTTCGAACGTCGCATCCGCCATGGCGTCCAGCGCGGTTTCGATGTCCTGGTCGTCGACGCCGAGCCGACATTTGACGGTAACCGGGACATCGACGGCTGTCTTCATTGTCCCTACGCACGCCGCAACGAGCTCCGGCTCGCGCATCAGGCAGGCGCCGAAACGGCCCGACTTCACCCGGTCGGAGGGGCAGCCGACATTGAGATTGATCTCGTCATAGCCGAAACCGGCCGCGATGCGGGCCGCTTCCGCCAGCTTCTCGGGCTCGCAGCCACCAAGCTGCAGCGCCACCGGATGTTCCGCCGGATCGAACCCGATCAGCCGCTCCCGGTTGCCGTGGATAACGGCATCGGCAACGACCATTTCCGTGTACAGAAGCGCCCGCCGCGTCAGCTGCCGGTGAAGAAACCGGCAATGCCGGTCCGTCCAGTCCATCATCGGCGCGACGGAGAAGATTTTTTCTTTGTTTTTCAGATGGTTATAATGCATCTACCGAGTACCAACCATAGGCTCATCGTCTCGCCAAGGACACGACGAAATTGCTCGCGGCGGAAGGGATAGGCCAAACGGCTCCAGACATGATTGCAATGACGTATCTTCATATCAAATCGCGCGGTATCGGTCGCCGGACACCTTGTCAACGATTGAGGTACACATTGTACGACAACGCCGCAACAGGTCCGGTACCCGATCAACCGCGCATGCGACGGCCGGCAGGGTCAAAGAGCGGTGGCGCAGGAGGCGGGGGGAAAGCCACGTGCCGAATATCTCCACCTCGAACTCTCCGGCTGCGACGGCTGCCGCATCGATGTAGCCCATGGCAACAGATGTGCCCGAATGATGGGCCTAACCGCCGAACGTCACCATGCCGACCAGTTTTCCGTTGCTTCTGATCGGCTCGTTTCCCGTCGCATCGGCATCCGTCGCATCGACAGCAAACGTCGCCAGCCTGTGTGGCGGAACGGCGCGTTGTTCCCTTTCGGCAGCAGCGCGTCCAATGAAATCGCCCTTGTCAAAAGAGACATGGCGTCCGAGACCGGCTTCAAACGGACCATAGATCGGGCGATACCCGCTCGCCCAGGATCCGAAGCTTTTCGTACCCGTCTCCTACTCAGGTGAAGTACTGAAACGGCTTCACAGGATCTGGCTGAGGAATTCCTTCGTCCTCGGATCCTTGGCTTCGGTGAAAAAGGACTTCGGTGGACCGTGTTCCACGATGATGCCGCGATCGGTGAAATAGACGTGATTTGCAACTTCGCGGGCAAAACCCATTTCATGGGTGACCAAAATGCAGGTCATGCCTTCTTCGGCGAGTTCGCGGATGGTCAACAGCACTTCCTTGACGGTTTCCGGATCGAGCGCAGCGGTGACTTCATCGAACAGCATGACGTCGGGCCGCATCGCGAGCGACCGGGCAATCGCCACACGCTGCTGCTGTCCGCCCGAAAGCTCTCCGGGGTAACTGTCTTCCTTGCCTTCAAGCCGCACCTTCTTGACGAGGTGCCTGGCGCGCGTCTCTACCTTGTCCCTGTCCTCTCTCAACACCTTGATCGGCGCCATCATGATGTTCTGAAGCGCGGTCTTGTGCGGAAACAGGTTGTATTGCTGGAAGACCATTCCAACCTTTTTGCGCAGCTCCAGCTTGTCCAGATCCGGGTCATTCACCTCCTGACCTTCGACAAGGATGGAGCCTGAATCAATCGGGTTCAGTGCGTTGATGCAGCGGATGAAGGTGGACTTGCCTGAGCCGGACGGCCCTATGATGCAGATACACTCGCCTTTCATCACGTCCAGCGAGATCCCCTTAAGCACCTCCAGGGAGCCGAAGGATTTGTAAACGTCTTTCGCGCTGACCATGGGCTGATCCGCGGTCCATTCGCTTTCAGCCATAATCGGATCTCCCTAGAACTTGACGGCGAACTTGCGCTCGAGGCTGATGGTCCAGCGCGCAATCGGGTAGCAATAGATGAAAAACAGGCACAACAGATAGAGATAGAACGGGATCAGAAGATCACTGCGGTTCTCGGCGGCAAGGATTTCTCCGGTGACTGTCATCCCTTCCCCGACACCAACGATGGACACCAGCGGCGTTGCCATGGTGAGAACGGCATAAAGGTTCATCCACGGTGGCAGCATGCGCTTGACACATTGCGGCAGAATAACCAGCCACAGCGTTTGACGGCGCGTATAGGCGAGGCTTTCAGCGGCCTCCCACTGGCCATCGGGGATGGATTGCACCGCACCGCGAACGATTTCCGAGAAATTCGCCATGACCGGCAACGACAGACCGATGACCGCCTTGATCCAGGCAGGGAAAGCGATGGTCATGCCGAACACTTGGAATTCGAAAGGTATCAGGAAGATGCAGTAGAAAAGCAGCACCAGCCACGGCGCATTTCGGAAAAACTGCGTCACCGTCCACGAAACCGCTCGCACAGGACGAGAAACCGAAATCTGCCCGAGCCCCAGCGCCGCACCTGCCAGCGTGCCGATGGTGATCGATACGAAACTGATCAGGATGTTGAAGGCGAAGCCCTGAAGCAAGAACGGGGTCCATTTCCACATGGTGGCGATGATCGAAGGGGTAGCCGGCGCCGCGTGAACCTCTCCCACCAGCACAAACAGGGCCATTGCTGCAAGGAGCATGTAACCGTGTACCGGCTGCAGGCTCCATGAGGAGCGCGCGCCCTGTTGCAGGTTGAACGGCTTGAGGACGGCGAGATTGCCGGAACCGCCGGCCGATCGGTGTCTCGGCGCGCCGCTCATCGGCCATATCCCGGAATTTTCAGCGTTTTTTCCCAGCGGTGCATTATGAACACGAGCACCGCCACCAGGCCGACATAGGTGAACAGAAGAACGTTCATCATTTCACGGACGTTGAACTGATCGGACCAGATCTGGCTCGATACATAAAGCAACTCGGGAACGGCAATCACATAGGCGAGCGTCGTCGTCTTCACGAGATTGACAAGGTTGTTGTTCAACGACGGAAGACAGACCCGAAAAGCAAGGGGAAGGACAATATAGATGTAGGACTGAAGGCGCGTGTATCCGAGCGATTCCGCCGCTTCGCTGGTCGATTTCGGAACGGCCTCAATGCCGGCGCGGAAGATCTCGACATTGAACGCACCGGCAAAAAAGGACAGGGAAATCGCGGCCCAGGTGAAGTTGCCGACCGGCGGCACCATATGGCCGGAGGCGTCCGGCACTCGGGGAAGCACACCGCCTATCGCAAAAAAGAAAAAATAAAGCTGCACGAGCGGCGGCGTGTTGCGGAAGAACTGGATGTATCCCTGAACGAGCCTGGAGGTCCATTTGAAACGCGAAGTCTGCAGCCAGGCCCCAACCACGCCGATCACGACGCTCGCGACAATGCAAATCAGAGAAAGCCTGATCGTGGTCAGCAGGCCGGAAAAGAACCGGTCGCGGTCGAGAGAATCGTAAAAGATCGATAAATTGATCCCGTGGGCATCATAAAGCCACTCAAACCACGACCAGATCGACTCCATAAGCGCTCCCCAAACGACGACCGGACCTGTTATCTTTCAGATTCGGACAGGCAAGCAACGTCTGCGTCCAGATCGTCTTCGTTCTCCCAGAGCCTCGGCGAGTGGATGGACAGCGGGTCGGATGGAGACCCGCTGTCCACAGATCCGGGTGGTTGGGCCGGGGGCGACATGACAACACACCCGATCTGTCAACCCAGAGGCGGCCGACAAAGCTGTAAACCGGCGGCTACTTTGCGCGGGTTTTCAGCGCCTCGTTCATTTCCAAAAGAAACGGGCTCTGCTTGATGCCCCATTTTTTCTCGTGTTCGAGCAACCAGCCCGTGCGATGCCAGTCAGCCACCTTTCCCTTCACCATCAGGCCAAAGGGAGAATCGGCATCCTCGTGCCGCACGCCAATGGCCCACACCGACGGGTCTTCGGTCGCCAGCGGCATCTCGTACGCTTCCCAATCGCCGCCTTCCGCCAAGGTTTTTTCGATCCATGTGTTGTCATACACGAACCCGACGCAGGAGCCCTGCTTCAACGCATTGACCGCTTCCGGCACGCCCTTGAAGGCCACAAGGTCAATTTCGTAGAGCTGCAACACGCGGCGATTATAGTAGGCGCCCTGGATGCCGCAGATCTTCTGGCTCTTCAGGTCGGTCCAGCTTTCAAACCCGGCTTCCCTCCGGGCAATGATGTTGGTTCCGCCAGCATAGTAATTGGGCTCGATCATCGTCACGACCCTACGCCGTTTCATGTTGTCGCCCATCGTGGCGATGATGATATCGATCTTCTCCTGGTTGAGGAACTCCATGCGATTGGAGCCGACCACCGGCACCAGTTCGAGGTCCACCGCCAGCGTATTTGCCAGATCCCTGGCCATGTCGATCTCAAGGCCCACCAATTCGCCTGACGGATCGCGGAAACCCCAGGGCTTGTAATCCGCCTTCACCCCGACAACGATTTTTCCGCGTTTTTTGATGGCCTCATAAGTGTCTGCATAGGATCCACCCGCTCCCGCGACGAGGCAAAAAAGCGCCGTGTAAATTGCTCCAAAAAGTCTCAACATACTGCTCTCCCCGGTCGCCAGCTGAATCATATCGCGCCTCAGGCCGGCCATGTGTCCAGGCTTCGTGCCTCGGCTAGCAACCGACCAAATCCTGAACCAGGGCCGATTATAGCCAACGTCGAGGAATTTGGCCTTTATGAGATTATAAGATGTACTTATAGTGATTGGCTTACAGCCCATCCCGTTCCGAACCAACGCGAAAATCAGGCCCGTTTTGAGACACCCCATCACTTTGCGCTTCATGGAGATCTTTATCGCCGCTGCCGAAACCGGCAGCATGTCCAAGGCAGCCGCCAAGCTTGGAATATCGCAGGCCGCCATTTCGCAGCAGATCAAGCAGGTCGAAGACATGCTTGATACCGCTCTGTTCGATCGCAGTGTGCGGCCTTTCAGGCTGACCGCGGCGGGTTCGGTTCTGCAGGCAAGGGCCAGTCACCTTCTTGGCTTTGCAAACGAGACCTGGGGAACAGTCCGGGCGCTCGGCACCAGCCGGATGCCTGATCTGCGCATTGCCGTCGTCAACTCGCTCGCCGGCACGTTGCTCCCTGAAATGTTCGAACAGTCGCGTCACGGAATGTGGCAGGACCGTTTTGCATTGCGAACCGGGTTGAGTTTCGATCAGAACGAAGCTCTTTTGAACCAGGAAGTCGATGTGGTCATCACTGCGGAACCGCTGGAGGGCGTGTCGGGTCTCGAGCGACATCCGCTGGCAACCGAAACGCATCTGGTCGTCGCTCCACCGAGCATGAAAAATGCGCCGGACGATCTGGAAAAACTATCCGAGAAGCTGCCCTTGATGCGTTACAACACCCATACCTTCATGGGCCCGAGGATTGACCAGCACCTTCGCCGCCTGCGCCTCGACATTCCGCGGCGAGCGGAGTTCGATAGTTCCTGGTCGATTGGCGAACTCCTTCGTGCCGGGCTGGGCTGGGCGATCATGACACCACTGTGCCTGTTCGAAGCCCAACTCGGACCCGGTGATGTGAGTATCTTCCCGTTCCCTTATGTCACCCTTAAAAGGACGGTCTGGCTCATCACGCGCCAGGGAGAACTGGGACACTTATCCGCCGAACTCGCAACGTTGTGCCGCAGAATACTGGCGAGTCGCCGCGAAAAACGGATATCGGCCTATGGTCCGCTTGCCGTCAGCGCCATCGAGATAGCCGACGATACGGTGGCAGTGGTGCACTAGTCGAGGCGGGCGCAAATTCGCATTGCGCCGATTCCGTACATCATTGTCGATAAATGACGGGTTCTGAACGGCGGGCACAAGTCCTCGGTGCAACGGCAAAGATTTTTTCTTTGTTTTTCAGTGCGGTATCGCACATCACGAACCCACAATCTGATCAGCTTTGCGCCTTCTGGATCTTCTTCCAGCTGTCCCGCAGCGGTACGATTTCGTTGAATACGGTCCGATCCGCGGCGGTGTCCGGATCGACGCAGAAATAGCCGAGCCGTTCGAACTGGACCTGCCCGCCGGCCGGGGTTTCCGCCAGCGCCGGCTCGATCTTGACGTCATCGATGACGGTCTTCGAGTCCGGGTCCACCGCGGACAGCACATCGCTTTCCGCACCCGGGTTCTCGCTGTTGAACAGGTGCTTGTAGCGCCGCACCTGGGCGCGGAGGCAACTGTCCGCATCGACCCAGTGCAGCGTGCCGCGGACCTTGCGGCCATCGGGAGAGTCGCCTCCCTTGGTGGCCGGATCGTAGGTGCACCTCAGTTCCGTGATCTCGCCGTTTTCGTCCCTGACCATGTCGGTGCAGGTGATGAAATAGGCGTAGCGCAGGCGCACTTCCCTGCCCGGCGCCAGTCGGAAGAATTTTTTGGGCGGATCCTCCATGAAGTCGGCGCGCTCGATATAGAGCTCCCGGGAAAATTCGATCATGCGTGTGCCGGCACTTTCGTCCTCGGGGTTGTTGACCGCCTCCAGCAGTTCGCTCTTGCCTTCCGGATAGTTCTCGATCACCACCTTGATCGGATCGATGACGGCCATGCGGCGCAAGGCGGTCCGGTTCAGGACTTCACGGGTGCAGAACTCCAGATAGCCGTAGTCGACCACGCTGTCGGCGCGGGCCACGCCGATGCCACGGGCGAAATCGCGCACCGCCTCCGGCGGAAAACCGCGTCGGCGCAGGCCCCGCAGGGTCGGCATTCGCGGGTCGTCCCAGCCGCTGACCGTGCCGCTCTGAACCAGTTGCATGAGCTTGCGCTTCGAAAGCACCGTATGGGTCAGGTTGAGCCGCGCGAACTCGTACTGATGCGGCCGGCTGTTGGTCGGCAGGTGGTCGATCAGCCAGTCGTAGAGCGGCCGGTGATCGGCGAATTCGAGAGTGCACAGCGAGTGCGTCACGCCTTCGATGGCGTCCGACTGGCCGTGGGCGAAATCGTAGGTCGGGTAGATGCACCAGGCATCGCCGGTGCGCGGATGGGACGCGTGCAGCACCCGGTACAGCACCGGGTCGCGCATGTTGATGTTGCCCGAGGTCATGTCGATCTTGGCGCGCAGGGTCCTGGATCCGTTGGGAAACTCGCCGGCCCGCATGCGCCGGAACAAATCGAGGTTCTCCTCGACGGGACGGTCGCGGAACGGGCTGTTCCGCCCCGGCTCCTTCAGGGTCCCGCGATATTCGCGAATCTGCTCGGCGTCGAGGTCGTCGACATAGGCGTCGCCGGCCTGGATCAGGTGCTCCGCCCACTGATAGAGCTGCTCGAAATAGTCCGAGGCAAAGAGCGTGTTTCCGCTCCAGCCGACCCCGAGCCAGCGCAGGTCTTCCTGGATGGCCTCGATATACTCCTCTTCCTCCTTGACCGGATTGGTGTCGTCCAGCCGCAGATTGCAGCGGCCGCCGAACTCGCCGGCCATGCCGAAATTCAGGCCGATCGACTTGGCGTGGCCGATGTGGAGATAGCCGTTGGGTTCCGGCGGAAACCGCGTCACCACTTCGCTTTCGCGTCCGGCCGCCAGATCGTCCCGGATGATATCCCGGATGAAATGGTCGGGGCCCTCGCGTTCGGCGGCCTCGGTTGCAGGATTGTGTTCGGTCATCTTGTTCGTTTTTCTTTCTGGACGGATTCGTTCGGTGCTTTTGCCCTGCTGGACGTCGTTTGTCCAACCGGCGCGCGAGCCCTTGTCGTTCCATGTCAGCTTTGGGCCGGCTGTTCCGGCGGTCGGACGCATGAATTACGGACGGCCCGCCGCAAGTCAATGCCGTAATGATCATGAACGCTGCGGCTTCATGACGTTCTTCATCTTTTCGACGGGCTCCAGGACCTGGCTGTAGCCTTCCACTTCCGGAATGCGCAGATAGGGCTCGCCGTTCTCGCCCGTCGTCACCTCCGGAAGAACCGTGGGGACCGACATGGCGGCGAAGCGCTGCAGGGCATCCGCGGTCGTTCCGGCAAGCGACAGCCGGGCCAGGTTCATTCTTGTCGGAAAGACGATCGTTGCCGTGCCGGCGGCCTCCGCTTCGAGAGCCGCCTGCGGTGTGGTCCAGACGGCTTCCGTCGTTTCCCGTCCGTCCTGCTCGGCGATCTGACCGGACGGCGCGGCGGCGATGTAGAAATGCGTATCGAACCGCTTCGGCACGAAGGTCGGCGTAATCCAGTGGCCGAAATGGACAAGCCGGTCCAGAGCCAGCACCAGATCGTGCTCCTCGATCACCGAGAGAAAATCCACCTCGCCGCGATCGACCGGCCCTCGCATCGGCGCCAGCGTCGCCGCGGTTTCGGCCCCGACGAGCGGGGCATCACCGCCGCGGCCGGAAGCGTGCCGCGCCAGCAACAATCCGGACTCCTCGAAAGCCTCGCGGATGGCACCGACCCGCGCCTCCAGCGCATCGCCGCTGAAATCGCCGTCCGTGCGCGCAGCCCACCCCTCGGCTCGGTCGTTGGACATCGTCTTGCCGCCGGGAAACACCAGGGCACCCGACGCGAAGTCGATTTCGTAGTGCCGTTTGACCATCAGCACCTCCAGCTCCGGGTTGTCCCGAAGCATAAGGATCGTCGCCGAAGGGCGCAGGCTGGCGGTGGTTTCGTTCATTCTCTTCTCCGGTTTCGGCCGGCTGGGCGCGCGTGGGCACCTTACGAGCCGCCAGCCTGATCGATCGGTGTGCGGGACGACCCTTGATAAGCTCAGTCTGCAAAGGCATCAATCTCCGGGTCGGAATTTGGATGATCTTCGACGTTGACGGTCATATCTTGACGAAGGTTCCCGGCGGTGCGCACTCGCCTCCGAACCACCTGACTCCCGCCGTCAGGACCTCACATATTCGACATCCGTTCCCGGCGCCGGTGTTGCCCCGAAGCCGCCACGCTCAAGGATCGCTTCGGCGCCGCCATGGGCGGCCACGATGGCGGTCTGATCCGCTCTGGCCCGACGGTCGACCGTCTCCGGATCGCAGATCTTCAGGAGTTCGGCGTGCAGATCGGCGCGGATGTGGGCATGCTCCGGAGAGCAGCCAAGGTCGTGCAGTTCCCCCGGGTCCGCCGCGAGATCGAACAGCTGCGGTTCCATGCCGGCATAGTGGATGTACTTCCAGGAGCCCTTGCGGATCATGAACGCCGCCGCAATCGCGCCGGCGGCGTGGTACTCCGAAAACGCCACTCTGTCCCTGTCCTCAGGCTCGTTTGCGAGCTGAAGCAGCGAGCGGCCCGGCAGGTCGGGATCGTTGGCATCCAGTCCGGCGCTATCCAGCACGGTCGGAAAGATGTCCACCAGAGATGCCGGCGTCGCGCAGACCTTCCCTTGCGGAACGCCCGGTCCGGCCACGATCAGCGGCACCGCCGCCGCCTCTTCATAGAGGTTGGATTTCCCCCAGAGATCCCGCTCTCCCATGTTGTCGCCGTGATCGCTGACATAGACGATCCGGGTACTCCCGGTCAGGCCGGCGGCATCCACGGCGTCGAGAATACGTCCCACATTGGCATCCATGAAACTGACAAGGCCGTAATAGGCAGTCAGCGCCGCACAGGTCTTTTCGTCGGTAAAGTTGTCATAGACGAAACAATGCCGCAGCGCCTTGAGCCAGGGATGATCGTCCTCCCGGACGGGCTTGTTCGGCATCAGGCGCATGGGCGCGTAAAGGTCGTAGAACTCCTGTGGAGCCGTCAGCGGAAAGTGCGGTGCGACCATGGAGACGAACAGGGTCCACGGTTTGCCGTCGGCGGCGCCGGTCCCGCGTTGCGCCAGCCACTCCACCGCGCCGTCGGTGACCTGCCGGTCATAGGCGGTATAGGACGTTTCTCCCGGACCCGCGCCATCCGCCAGGTCGCGCGATTTCCAGCGCCGCGGCAGCGGTTCCCGCAGGCAACCCAGCAGGTCGCCCACTCCCTCGACGACGTGCATGGGGATTTGCTGGAAATCGAGCCCCACCGGGTCGTCGGCATTGCGGTAGTGCAGCTTGCCGATGGAACCCACGGGATTGCCGTTCCGCTGCAGATGGTGACCCCAGGATTCGGGCTCGCCGCAGTAGGGCGTGGCATTGTCCCAGTGACCGGTCTGGTGTCCGTATCTGCCGGTGGCGAAACTGGCGCGCGCCGGCACGCAGATCGGCGAATTGGTGTATGCGCTGGCAAACCGCGTGCCGCGCGCCGCAAGCCGGTCCAGATGCGGTGTCCGGACAAAGGGGTGGCCGGCGCATCCCATGATCTTGGCCGTGTGCTCATCGGACATCAGGACAATCAGGTTCGAGGGCGTGTTCGTCATGTTTGGGGATTCCTTCGATCGAATTCGGAAATGCGGCGGCGAAAAGCCGCCACCGCTTCAGGTTTCGCCGGCCACTTCGACATTGGCGCCGCGCAGGCGGCCGATGATGCGAATGCCGATGACCAGGACGGGTATTGCGAAAAAGACGAGCGCCACCGGGCGTGTCAGGAAAATGCCGAATCCGGCGTCGGACAACAGCACCGACTGGCGCAGCGCCTGCTCGGCGCCGGGCGCCAGCACGAAGGCGATGATCGCCGCCGCCGGGCTGAAATTCAGCGTGCGCATGAAGTAGCCGACAAGACCGAACAGGCAGGCCACACCGACATCGAACATGGAGGAGCGCGCCGTATAGGCGGAGATCAGCGCAACCGCCAGGATGGTCGGATAGATCAGCCGCTGCGGCACCTTGTCGATGATGCGGCCGATCATCGGGCCGGCAAACCATCCGATGAGGCCGTAGAGTGCGATGCCGGTCAACCCGGCGGCGAACAGGCCGTAGATGGTGTCGCCGGACGTCTCGAAGATCTTCGGGCCGACCTGAATGCCGTGGATGAGGAAAACCCCCATCAGCATTGCTGCAATTGTCGACCCCGGCACACCGAGCGCGAGCAGCGGGATCATCGACGGGCCGGACACGGCGTTGTTAGCCGATTCCGGCGCCGCCACGCCCTCGATGGCGCCCTTGCCCCATTCCTCCTTGTTCCTGGCATGCGCCTTGGACGAACCGTAGGCAACGAAACAGGCAACGGCCGACCCGACACCGGGAATGAGCCCCACCAGGGCGCCGATAGCCGAACCGCGTCCAATGAAGGGAAGGCAGCGGCGGATTTCCGCCCAACTGAGCCGGTCGTCATCCGGCGATTTGGCGACGATTTCATCGTGATGCTGCTGCGCGCTGCGGGCTGGCGTCACCTGGGTGAAGACTTCCGAGATCACGAACATGCCGATGAGAAGCGGCACCAGAGAGAAGCCGTTATAGAGCTCGACCATGCCGAAATCGAAACGCGGCTCCGACGTGATCGGATCCAGCCCGATCATAGCCAGCATCGCACCGAACAGTGTCGAGGCAATCCCCTTGAGCACCGAATCCGAGATCACCGAGCCGATGATCAGAAAGGCGCAGACATAGATGGCGAAATAGTCCGGCGGCCCGAGATCCCGGGTCAGCTGAGCAATCGTGAGGGCTCCGAAGATGAGCAGGAACTCGCCCGCATAGTCGCCGATGACCGAGGCGACGGTCGCCGTCTTCAGCGCCTTGCCCGCCTGCCCCTTCTTGGTCAGCGCGTGGCCGTCGATGACCGTCGCCGCCGCCGCGGTCGTGCCCGGCGTGTTGAACAGAATGGCCGAGATCGATCCGCCGAAGCGGCCGGCCTTGCCGATGACATAGAGAAACGCCAGGGCTGACAGGGGATCGATGTAATAGGTGATCGGTACCAGCATGGCGATGGCCGCCGATGCGGTCAGGCCGGGCACCGCGCCGACGATGACGCCCAGGATGGCCCCCAGCACGACGAACATCAGCGTCTCCGGCGTCGTGAAGATGGTGTAGAACCCGTTGAGAAGCTCCATGTCGGCCTCTTAGTTCAGCCCGATGAGGGACAGGGGATTGAAAATCGTGGCCGCCGGTTCGAACACCGTCATCAGGTGGAAGAAAACCAGATACAGCACCACCGTTGCGCCCACGGGCAGGAGGATCAGCGCGGGACCGCGTACGGCGAACACGACCGTGCTCGCCAGCAGCAGGACGAAGCACGCGGCGACGTAGCCGAAAGCGCCGAACATCCAGACGAAGAGCAGACCCAGCACGAAGAGCGGCACCGCATCGGTCAGGAAACGCTTGCTCTCGAACGTCGTCTTGTCGGCGGGAGCGACCTGTCCACGCAGCCCCAGCACGGTCATCAGCAGGCCCACTGCCGCGAGTGCGACGCAGACCGCCTGCGGGAAAAACCGCGGCCCGATCCCTTCCTCGTCGACGAAATCCAGCGAAATATCGAAGGACTTCCAGAAGAAGAAACCGGCAAAGGCCAGCAGAGCGAGGCCGGCGACCGCGTTGTGGCGCGCAACATTGCGCGCCACTGCCGGTTCGTTGGTGACGGTCATTTCAGATCTTTCAGCAACCCGCCCCAGTCGCCTTTGGCGGTTTCCAGCGCGGTGGCGGTGTCGGGCCCTGCGACGCTCATCGTCGGAAGCCCGGCCTTGGTCATCGTTTCCTGATAGGCATCGTCCTGCGTCATGCCGACGACGGCATCGGACAGATGCGCGACGACCTCGTCCGGGGTGCGGGCTGGAGCCATCACGATCATCGGGGTGGAAACGGGAATGAACTCGATATCCAGTTCGCCGACCGTAGGCGCATCCGGTGCAGCCGGGTGGCGCTCTTCCGAGAGCACCGCCAGCAGACGAACCTCATCTTCGAAGCCGCGACCGAGATGCGCGCCCATCACGCCGAAATCGACTTCCGAACTGGCCAGCGCCGCGCGAACGCCGGAACCGCCCTTGAACGGAATGTCCTTGGTTTTGGCGCCGTTGGGTTTCAGGAACCCGACGCCTGCCACGTGCCAGACATTGCCGCGGCCGGTATGTCCCCAGCGCAGCTTGGTGTCCGACGCCTTGGCCGTATCGATCAATTCCTGCAGCGATTTGATCGGAGAGCCCGCCGGAACGAAGACACCGGCGGTCAATTCGCCGATGGTGCCCACCATCTTGAAATCGCCGGAACCGACGACCTGCGGTTTGATGAGGTTCTTCAGCACCAGCGAACCGGCCGAGGCGAGATAGAGCGTATACCCGGTCGGAGGCTGGTCGGCCACGAAGCGACCGCCGACGAGACCGCCGCCGCCGGGCTTGTTGACGACCACCATCGGCTGCCCGCCCAGATGGCCTTCGGCAACGCTGGCCAGAGCTCGGGCATAGGTGTCCGTCCCGCCACCGGCCTTGAAGCCGACCACAAGATCGATCGGTCGTTCCGGGAAATCGCCGGCCTGAGCGACCGAGCCGGTCATTGCGAAGGCGACGCCGATCAGCGCCGTTTTGATTCTGGTGAAGTTCATGTCATTCCTCCTCCTTACCAGATTTCGGTTTGAGCCCGCCGCTACCGGCGGGACGGGGGACATCCGAAGGAAGGCCTGCCCTTCGGGCGTTCCGAAAGCCTAGGCATCGCCGAGAACCGCTCCCGGGTTCATGATACCGGCCGGGTCCAGGGTCGCCTTGATGGCGGCCATGGCCGACAGTTTGACGGGGTCTCCGTATCGCTTGAGTTCCGAGATTTTCGCCCGGCCGATTCCGTGTTCGGCGGAAAACGAACCCTCGTGTTCTTTCACGAGATCGTGCACCAGACGTTCGATCTCGGCTTTCCGGTGCAGGCCGCTCTCGCGCTCCTCGCCTGCCGCCGGAAAGACGTTGAAGTGAAGATTTCCGTCGCCGAGATGGCCGAAGCAATTGATGCGGAAGCGCCCCAATTCCATGATTCCGGCTTCAGCCGCGGCAATAAAGCCGGGCAGGTTTCCGAGCGGCAGCGAAACGTCGTGGTTTGCGATCGCCCCGACCAGCCGGTTCGCCTCCGGAATATGCTCGCGCAGGTTCCAGAAATCGGCGCGCTGGCTGTCGGACTGTGCGATGAGACCGTCCGAAACCAGCTCGGCATCGAGACCCTGCTCGAACAGCTCCGTCAGCGCGTCTTCACCGTCCAGATTGCCCGGCAGTCCCAATTCGACCAGGACCATCCAGTCCGGATGCTGTTCGAAAGGCAGACGCACCTGCGGCATCGTCGCGGAGAGAAACTCAAGGCCCGTCTTCCCGATCAGCTCGAAGGCCGAGATCATCTCGCCTGATCCCGCCCGGGCCAGGGCGAACAACTCAATAGCAGCCGCAGGATCGCGAACGACGAACAACGCCGTGCTTCTGCTCGCCGGTTTGGGAAACAAGCGCAACGCCGCCGCGGTGATGATGCCCAACGCCCCTTCCGATCCGATCAGCAGATTGCGCAGATCGAACCCGGTATTGTCCTTGCGCAGCCGGGTCAGGCCATTGAAGATCCGACCATCCGGCATCACCGCTTCGAGGCCGAGACAGAGATCGCGTGCGTTGCCATAGCGTAGCACGTTGACGCCGCCGGCATTGGTCGCCAGATTGCCGCCGATGCGGCACGTTCCCTCGGCGGCAAGCGACAGCGGGAACAGCAAACCGTGTTCTTCGGCGACGTCCTGCACGCTCTGCAGCGTCGCCCCGGCCTCGACGATCAGGACCGCTTCTCCGAGATGGACGGCTCGGACGTCCGTCATGCGCTCAAGCGACAGAATGACCGGCGCGGGTCCGTGGGTCATGAGCTGGCCGGCAACGAGCCCGGTCCCGCCACCGAACGGAACCACCGGCACTCTCGCTTCGGCGCAGGCCCCAACGATGGCTGAAACCTCTTGCGTTGTTCTCGGAGCCGCAACCAGACCGGCGATCCCTGTCACCAGGTTGCGCGGATCTTCGAGGTAATGCGGCGAAATCGGACGGAAACACTCGACCGAAACATTCCGTTCCAGCCTGGTTCTGAAATCCGAATTCGCTGGCTTCAGCGTGGTCATGAAACCGGCTCCCCCGCACGTATTCTGGCGTCGGGTGCAAAAGAAGAACGCAACTGGGCCGCCCATCGTCCTCCGATGCGGGCAATGACCCAAAGCGAGTCGAACTGGATCAGCGGATTTCCGTCCTTGTCGAACCGTTCCACGAGGACGTCCAGGTGAACCTTGTCCTGGCTGGCCTGGACGACATCCAGCCGGCCCCAGCGTGAGAAGTGCCAGCGCGTACCGGCCCGGTCCTGGAAGTCTGCGAAATAGGAGCCCTGGCTTTGCCAGGTATTCAGCCGCCCGTCGGTCAAACGGTAGTGCGGAAAGTGCAATGTCGCCGCAATGGCTTCCTCGTCGCCGGCATTCAGGGCTTCGATATGGGCTTCCATGACGGCGATGGCGGCAGCGATGCTCTCGGCGTGATCGGAACGATGATGCGTGGTCATTTGCCTTCCTTCAGGCGCTCGGTTCGAAGTCATAAAGCCGCGCCGGATTGTCGACGAGGATGCGATCGCGGGTCGCCGCATCCGGAACCCAGCGATCAAGCAGGTCGATCAGGTCGCCGTCATAGGGCGGATGGGTGTGTGCGGTGACGCGATAGGCGCCCGACAACTTGACCCAGCATCGTCCTTCGCCCAGCAACCGCAGCAGGGTCTGAAACCCCGGATCGTCGACCCCTTTGGCGGCCGGCACATGGCCCATGTGATCGAACACCAGAGGGACCGGCAGGGTTTCGACCAGCCGCCCAAGCCCCTCGAGCTGCGAAACATCGACCAGAACCTGCAGATGCCAGTTCAAATCGGCCAGTGTGCGGGCCAGCCTGCCCAGATCGGAAACATCCGCCGCGCCGCTGAACATCGGATTGACGCGAACGCCGCGCGCACCGGCATGATGCATGGTCTGAAGAGCCGCTATGGGCGTATCGGCATCGACCACCACCACGGCCCGAAAATCCTCGCCGCCGGCAGCGGCCGCCTCGAGCGTTGCGCGATTGTCGGTGCCATAGACGCTCGGCTGAACGATGACCGCCCGATCGAGACCGAGCACGCCACGCAGCCGATGATAATCGGAGAAAGGAGTTGGCGGCGGCGTGTACAAGCGTTGCTTCACCAGCGGGAAATCGCGCTGCGATCCGAAAACGTGGACATGGCAGTCGCAAGCCCTCCGCGGCGCGGAAAATCCGGGCGCCCGAGGTGTCGGATGCGGCGCCGCGCATGGTGCGGCGGCGGTCATCGTGACCCCTGTCCGTTACCAATGGCAATCGGCTGCCGAATTCCTTCGTCGACAATCGCGCTCATGCGTCATGCCTCCCGTCAGCGCTTCCGCCTTTTGCGGATTTCATGACACTTTAGCGAACCGCAACCGTTCAAAAAATTATAATTATCTGAGCAGTCATTCGAAAAAACAAAACATCATGGAGTGAGCCGTCATGGACCGAGCGGCGCGGATCGGTTGACAGTCGCTGTTCCGTATATTGTAACTTGGGGATCAATCATTCGAAAAAATCGAACAAACATGAACATCAAAGGCCTGCGCGTTTTCGTCAACATCATCGACCTCGGAACCCTTGCAAAAGCTTCCGAGCAGCTCAATCTCAGCACGCCCGCGGCCAGTCGGCTCCTGGGTCTGCTGGAAGCCGACCTCGGCGGCCAACTGTTTCTGCGCAAGAGCAGCCGGCTGATTCCGACGGCCGAAGCGGAGATCTTTTACGGAGAGGCGCTCCGTATCCTTGCCGCCGTCGACGGGGCCCCGGCCGCTTACCGCGAGATTTCGCGCGGTTCGGAACGCCGTCTGCGCGTCGCCTGCGGGCCCCGTCTGAACAACAGTCTGGTGCTGCCGGCGTTATCCCGGCTGGTCACGGTTCGGCCCCGCGTGAGCCTGCATCTGGAAACATCGACCCGCGGCAATCTGACGTCTCTGGTGGCCAATCATCTGGTCGACGTCGGGATCGGCCCCCTGCCCGCCACCTCCGATCAGGTGATCACCGAATATGTGTGTCACTCGGCGTTGCTGGTCCTGCTGCCTCCAGGCCATGAGTTCGCCGGCCGCGCCAGCCTGCGGATGGAGGACCTGGCCAACATGAACTATATCGGTCTGCGGCAGACTTCCTTCATCCGAAACATTCTCGACAGCACCAGCGGCGTCGCGCATCACGAGCCGCGCCATATCGTTTCGACCATCGCCGCGGCCTGCCAACTCGTTCATGACGGTATCGGATTCACGATTGCCGACAGCCTGGCCCTTTCCGAACTACACGCCGACCGGCTCGAAACCGTTCCGTTGGAGCCCGAGCGCGTGCTCGAGTTCGGCCTCTACGTCAATCGCGACTCGGAACGCCATGAAGCGGTCGACGATCTGTTGACGGCGTTGCGGCAGGTGGCAGCGGATTCGCCGGTGATCGAAGCAAGCCGGTCTCAGGTGTGAAACCAGGCAATCCACAGCCTCATCGCAAGGACTGTCAGCCCGTCAGACAGCTGATCCCCATCGTGCCGATCACGCGGGTGGTAAAGCCGGACGCCGGATGCTGGACATGGGCCACATAGTCGCCGGCGCTTTCGTGATCCCAATTGTCGGCGGCGACTACGGCCCCGTCCGAGAGTTTCGGCCGCAGCAATTCGAGCACCGGCACATACATGCTCTTCCAGCCATCGAGCAGCACGAAATCGACCGGGCCCTCGACGTCCTTCAACGTCTCTCTGGCATCGCCCTCGATCACCGTGGCATGGCCGGACAGGCCAGCCCGGCTCAAATGGTCGCGCACGGCGGCGCACTTCTCCGGTTGGACCTCTGTGGTCACCAGTTGGCCGCCATTGTCGGCAGCGGCCGCCGCCAGATAAAGGGTGCTGATGCCGAAGGACGCGCCGAACTCCACCAGTTTCCGGGCTTTCGACGCGCGCGCCATCAGATAGAGAAGTTCGCCTTCTTCGGGTGACACCGCCAGATAAAATTCCGACAGCCGAAGGATGCCGTCGTCGGATGTCGGCGCGGGGTCGCGTGCTTTGCGTTCGGCCCAGCGGAGACGGTCGGCGGCCGATTGGTCATGCAGCTCCGCCAGCAAGGACTGTACTTTATCGTTCGCAAGAGCGCCCACGTTTTCCCTCCGCGTTCAGGTTGCTGCGGCCGGTTGACGACCGCGCTTGCAGCGCTCGATGCCACAGATTTGCGTCTTGCGATAGAGCGTCGATCGGTTTGACCCCGACATCGGCTTCTGCGATGTATCGCCGCGAGTTTCGGATTGGCCGACGCGCAGGCCGAACAGCAAGGAGCACCGAGGTTTGCAATACGATGTCGAGGCAATTCGCGAACAGTTCCCGGGTCTGAAGCGGGTCGAGGGCGATCGACCCGCCGTGTTCTTCGACAACCCGGCGGGCACGCAGATCGCGCAACCGGCGATCGACCGGATGGTCGAAACCATGGTGCACACCAATGCCAATCTCGGCGGGTTCTTCACAACATCGGTTGCCGCGGAAGAAGGCGTGCTGGCGGCCCACCGGATCGCCGCGGATTTCGTCGGCAGCGACGATCCGTCCGAAGTGTTCTTCGGCCAGAACATGACGACATTGACTTTCGCGATTTCCCGCGCCATCGGGCGAACGCTTGTTTCGGGCGACGAGATCATCCTGACGCGCATGGACCACGACGGCAACGTCTCGCCATGGACGATGCTGGCGGAGGATCTGGGCCTGGTGGTGCGTTGGCTGGATTTCGACACCGACACCTTCGAATTCGACCTTTCCCGATTGGGGGCATTGTTGAGCGACCGTACCCGGGTCGTTGCAATCAACCATGCCAGCAACGTCACCGGCACCATCAACGACGTCAAAGCCGCGGCCGCGATGGCCAAATCGCACGGTGCGCTGGTCTTTGTCGATTCCGTCCAGTTCGCCCCTCACTGTGCTGTTGACGTGCGCGATCTGGACTGCGATTTCCTGATTTGCTCGGCCTACAAATTCTATGGACCTCACTACGGTTTGGCCTGGGGACGGCGCGAGGTCCTCGAGGGACTGGGAGCCTACCAGGTGCGCGCGGCCACCGACGAATTGCCGTTCAAATTCGCAACCGGAACGACCAACCGCGAGGCGCTGGCGGGTGTCGCCGGCGCCATCGAGTATTTTGCCTGGGTGGGTTCGCAATTCGGCCAGCCCGGCAACGACAGCCGACGGGCGCGGATCGTCGCCGGCTACGAGGCGATGATGGTCCATGACCGCAAGCTGGTGGAACGCCTTATCGCGGGACTGAGCGGGTTCCCGAATACACGTGTGCTCGGGCTGACCGATCCGGCCGCCTTCGACCGCCGCGTACCGACCGTATCGTTCGTGTCCGATCGCGCCTCACCGGACGACATCGCCCGGTTCATGGCCGAAAACGGCGTTTATGTCTGGAGCGGCCACAATTACGGCGTCGAGCCGTGCCGCGCCATGGGCGTCCTCGACAGCGGCGTGCTTCGGGTCGGCCCCACCCACTACAACACGCTCGAGGAAGTCGACCGCTTTCTCGGGCTGCTCGCTGACTTCCAGCGGTAGGTCAGCGGCCGCCGGTATCCTGACTGGACCGATCCCGCATCGGCGTAACCCCGAACGCATTCCGGTAGCGGGCGGAAAAATTAGACGGGTTGGCAAAACCTGTGGCGACCGCGACTTCGACGATTGGCAGCATCGTGCGTTGAACGAGTTGCCGGGCTCTTTCCAGCCGCAGATTCTGATAGAAACTGCTCGGCGATTCTCCCAAATGCCGGCGAAAATTGCGCTGCAACTGTCGTGGGCATATCCCCAGTTGCCCGGCAATCTCGGGCAAGGACAACGGAACCTCGATGTTCTCTTCCATGATTTCGATGCATCTCAACAATCGCGGATAGAGCGGCCCAGGTCGCAATCGCATCATACCGCGTTGGCGCTCCGAACCGGATCGCACTTCGCTGTGCATGGCAATGTCCGCGATGGTGTGGCCAATTTTCAGGCCGCAACTGTTTTCGATATAGCCGATCATCATGTCCATCGCCGAGGTACCTCCGGCACAGGTGAGGATCCGACCGTCGACCTTGACCAGATCGGGGGACAGACGGATGTTCGGAAACAACTCTCGAAAGGCGGCAGCGTATTCCCAGTGAATGGTGCACGCCCGGTCCTGCAGCAAACCCAGTTCAGCGAGAACATGTGAGCCGGTACAGATGCCGGCGATCGCAGAACGTCCGCGGCTCAGCTCGCGAATTTTCGCCTTCACCGCACCGGTGAGCACTATTTTCTCCACGTCATCGCTGCTGCAGATCACGAACAGATCGACATCCCCGATGACCTCCATGGTCTCATCGACACACATGCGCATGCCGTTGCTGGCGCTGACCATTGCGCCGTCGACCGAGTGGCAGCTGTACCGAAAGGTCTCTCGTTTCAGGATCTTGTTGGCAATCCGCAACGGTTCGATCGCGGACGAGAACGAAATCAGCGAGAAATTGTCCAACAGCAGAAAGCTGACGTTGAACGAAAGATCCTCTTTGTCCGCATCCGACCGCGCGGGAAGTCTGCGCGAACGTCGCGCTTTGCCGACCGCGCGCTGCCGCGAAGCAGTCGCCTTTTCATCGACCCTGCCAACAACCGTATCGGTCGGTTCCATCGATCACTCTCCGCCATACCGGCGTCTACAGGTCACACAGGCCGAACGGCAAACCGCGGGGTCGCCAACAAATCCGGCTCCACGGTCTGTAAATCAGGCGAGCGCGGCAATAAACCCCGCATGCGCTACCATCAGCATTCGGTCAAAGGACGGAGTTAGCGCGAGCGAACGACTGGCGTTGACGACCGCCAACTTTATCGGGCAGCCTCCAGCTTCCAGCGG
This sequence comes from Rhizobiaceae bacterium, assembly GCA_963921345.3. Taxonomy (GTDB): domain Bacteria; phylum Pseudomonadota; class Alphaproteobacteria; order Rhizobiales; family Rhizobiaceae; genus Hoeflea_A. The sequence continues at coordinate 1,881,814 of CAWUFE020000007.1, forward strand.
CGCTCCTCGGTCGCGGCGAAATCAACGGTTTCCGTTTCGAGATCCAGCACCACTCCGTAAACCTCAAAGGCGTGCTCCGGCGTACAGAAGCCGTCGAGCACATCGTCGAGCACCTGCTTCGGCGAGCGCTCCAGCGGACTGCCGTAGCCGCCGCCGCACGGGCTGTAATAGGCCAGCACATCGTCCTTGCGCACTTCCCTGCCGTGAAACTTCGAGTGCATTTCCAGCGGCGGCTCGCCGCTTTCCGTGTTGTAGATCTCGCAGCGGCCAGCCGCACCGTCCGTTCCCCCGAACACGCCCCAGGGTGCATTTGTGTGGCGCTCGCTCTCATGGGTAATGATCCCGTCCGTCAGCAACCGCTGGCACTTCACGACGCCGATTCCGCCGCGGTGCTTGCCGGCGCCCGGCATGACATCGTCTCGCAGTTCGTAGCGATCGCAGACCATCGGGATATGCATGGCAAGGTCTTCCAGCGGGTTGTTGCGCGTGTTTGCCATCAGATTGTCGATGGCGTCGGGACCGTCGGAATGCGGTCGCCCGCCATAGGCGCCTTCATTGACTTCCAGGAACACCCAGTAGTCGCCGTTCTCGCGCACGCCCGCGTAGGAAGCGAAAGAGATGCTGGCGGAGGAGCCGGCGATGATGTCTTCCGGCAGGACCGGCGCCATCGCCCGCAGGATCAGGTCGATCATGTAGTTGCATTGGGTAAACCGCGCTTCGGCCGAGGTCGGCGCTTCCGGATTGAAGATCGATCCCTTCGGAGCAATCACCTCGATGGGCCGGAACGAGCCCTGGTTCGACGGGACGCGGGTTTCGGACGTCGCCGTATCGAGCAGCAGCTTGCGGAAGGCGGCAAAGGCCGCCACCTTCGTCGACCCCTCGAACGGGACGTTGTAAGCGGTCGGGGTCTGCGGGGCCGACCCGGTAAGGTCGACCTCGATCGCGTCGCCCTTGACCCGGACGCAGACCTTCACCGGAAGCCTCTGCTCGCGGTTGCGACCGTCATCGTCTAGCCAGCCCTCCGCCCGGTATTCACCGTCCGGAATGGCACTGATCCGCTGGCGTAGCATTGTTTCGGAATAATCCATCAATTGATTGCAGGCGCTGAAGATCAGGTCTTTTCCATAGTGATCGAGAAGCTCCTTGAACCGCTTCACGCCCAGTCGTGCGGAAGCAATCTGCGCCTCGATGTCGTCGACCAGTTGCCGCGAGGCACGCGAGTTGTTGCGGATGAAGTTCCACATCGTCTCGTTGCGCACGCCCTGTCGATAGAGTTTCGTGCCGGCAAACAGCATGCCCTCCGCGAACACATCGGGCACGTCGATGATCAGACCCGGTGTCGCCGCACCGATATCGATATGGTGGGCCGTGTTGGCCGCATAGCCGACCAGTTCGCCGTCGTGGAAAATCGGGATGACGATTGCGAGGTCCGGTGTATGCGACGCGCCGAAATACGGATGGTTGTGAACCACCACATCGCCGTCATACCATTCGCCGTCATCCAGACATTCGACGATCCCGTTCAGGTAACCGGGGATCGATCCGATATGCATCGGGGTCGATTCCGACTCGCACAGCGTGTTGAAATCGGTGTCGAACAGGCCGGCGCCCAAATCTTCCGACTCGCGGATGATCGATGAGAACGACATTCTGAACAGAACGTGCGCCATCTCTTCGGCAATCGTCTCGATGGAGCCGCGAACGACCTGCAGGGTGATGGGATCGATCCTTGTCGTGTCCTTCAGCATGATCTTTCCCCCTCAGGCTCGCAACAACCGCATGCTGCCGTATGGCAGTACCTCGGCGGCATAGCCGGGCGGCAACAATGTCGTCGAATTGTGCTGGACGATGATGGCTGGCCCTGCGACCCGGGCGCCGGCGCCCAGTTTGAGCCGGTCCAGGCGCGGCGTCCGGTGGACCGATCCGTCGTCGAACACGGTGTCGCGCTCATACATCCGCGCCGCTTCCGCATCGCTGCTGCGGCCCTCGGTCAGCCGCCCGAGTTCGAGATGCCTTACGGCGGACGTCGCTATCACCCGGATGTTGTACAGTTCGACGAGTGAATCATCGAACGCGTATCCGTAATCGGCCCGGTGCCGATCGTGAAACGCCTCGATGACTTGCGACCTGTTTGCCGGTGTCAGGCCGCCCTCGGGTATCGGAACCCGCAGCTCAAACCCCTGACCATGGTATCGAACCTCGGCAATCGCCTCGAAATTCTGATCGATTTCATCGACACCATCCTTCTCCAGGTCCCTCTTGCCCGCCGATTTCAGCGCATCGACAACGGCATTGACGCCGTCGATTGCGGCCTCGTCTGCACTGAACAGGTTGGTGATGATGGAGCGCGTGTGTTCGTATTGCAGGTCCGTTCCCAAAAGACCCATGGCCGCCGTGATACCCGGCGCAATCGGAACGAGCACGTCGCGAGCGGCGACCAGCTCCGCCAGGGCGACCCCGTGAAGCGGCCCGGCGCCTCCAAACGGCATCAGGGAGAATTCCCGCGGGTCGTAGCCTCGCGCGACCGAGTTCGAGCGGATCGTCAGCGCCATGTTGTTGTTGACGACCTTGATGATTCCGAGCGCCGCTTCGGTCACCGAAATTCCCAGCGGATCGGCGATCTTCTCCCTGATGGCCCGATGCGCCAGTTCCGGATCCAACGGCAGGTCGCCGCCCAGGAACTTGTCCGCATCCATGCGGCCGAGCACCAGTTGAGCGTCGGTTACGGTCGGATCGGTGCCGCCACGGCCGTAGCAGGCCGGCCCCGGTTCGGAGCCGGCCGAACGCGGTCCGACGTTGAAGCCGCCCGCCGCGTCGAGATAGGCAATGGACCCTCCCCCGGCGCCGATGGTCTCGAGATCGATCATCGGTGCCATGACCGCATGTCCCGAAACGACGGTATCCCTCTGGTTCTTGATCCGCAGTTGGCCCGCGGCAATCGTTGATATGTCGGCCGACGTTCCGCCGATATCGACCGTGAGGATATTGTCGGTGCCAGCGAGCTTGGCTTCGGAAAGCGCTCCCAGCACCCCTCCGGCCGGACCGCTCATCAGGATCCCGACCGGTTTCCTCGCGCATCCCTCGATTGTCGAGATCCCGCCATTCGACTGGATGACCCGCAATTTCGCCGGAATGCCGCCTTCCTTGACCTTCTTTTCCAGGTTGCGCAGATACCAGGCGGATTTCGGTCCGACGAAGGCATTCATCGCCACCGTGGAGAAGCGTTCGTACTCGCGGATCACGTTCGCGACTTCGCAGGATATGGAAACGTAGGCGTCCGGGATCTCCTCCAGAACGACCTCCCTCGCCCGCTTTTCATGGGCATCGTTGAGAAACGAGAACATGAACCCGATGCAGACCGACGTGATGCCGCGCTTTCGAAACAGCGCACATGCATCGCGAATTTCGGCCTCGTCCAAAGCCGTTTCGATCTCGCCGGTCGGCGGCTTGATCCGCTCTGTGATCGCAATCCTGTTGCGTCGTTTGACCAGCGGGTGACTTTGCCACGGGACGTCGAAATGCAGCGAAAAATTGTGAGGACGCTTGTGGCGCCCGATATGCAGTATGTCGCGGAAGCCCTTTGTCGTCAGCATTCCCACCTCGGCACCGTTGTGCTCGATGGTGATGTTGGTCGCAACCGTCGTGCCGTGGCTGATGACCTCGATCGCTTCCTTTTCGATCCCGGCTATCGAGCAGATCTGGCCGATGCCGTCGACCACTCCGATCGACTGGTCCCGAGGGGTACTCGGCACCTTGTGGAAATAGGTCCCCTCGTCGCATTCCAACACCAGGTCGGTGTTTGTCCCGCCGACGTCAACGCCGATCCGCGCCATGATAGTCCTCCGGTCATTCGCTGCAGGGGCTGCCTCCGGCCCTGGGATTCCAGTCGCTATACGTTCCTGGTTTCGTTGATGGTGTTGAGATAATCGACGCATGCGTCGACACTTTCGACATCCCCGAATTTGGCGTCGATATCGAATAGGTTCCAGGCGACCGCGCCGGGGATCCGGTCTCCGATACACTCCTTGACCGCAATGGTCCTGAACCCGTCTGCGATGCCGTCGCAGATGGTCTGGCGGACGCAGGCACAGGCCGTCACGCCGGTCACGAGAATGGTGTCCACGCCGTTGGCCCGCAGGATTCCCGCCAGCTCGGTCCCGTGAAATGAACTCGCCCGCTTTTTCAGCAGCGTGTACTCCCCGTCGACGGGAGCGATCCGGCTGTCGATTGCCCAGATCTCCCTGTCGTCCAGGTCGACGACGTCCACCGGGATCTTGTTGTGCCAGAGCCCCATATCCGTGAAGGGCGCCTCGCGATCGGTGATTTCGTAAGCCGTGGTGACGTGGATGACCGGATGCCCGTTCGACCGGCAGGCCTGCAGCAGCCGCTGCATTCCCGGGATGATCTCGTTGTCCATTTTGTCCTGATCGCAGGTGAACGGATTGCCCGGGCGGGTCCAGGCATTCGCCAGGTCGACGCTGACGAGCGCGGGTTTTTTGCCGAAGCCCACGCGGCGCTGAAAACCGCGCTCCCGGTAAAGTTCGGTCGCCGCATCGAAAGCCTGATGCAGCATCCTGTCGAGTTCAGCGTTGTTCACCTGGCTCATTTCTCAAACCTCTTCTGACCGTAAATCCGGTTTCGCCCAGTATCCGGCAACACATTCAGCCGCAGGCCCCCACCTTTCAATCGCCGTGTTGGCCATTATTCTGGACGAATTTGCATTAATCCGGCCGCCAGCCCATGGTATCGGCTCATAGGCGCCAAGGGGATAACGGCGATGGCACGATCACCCAATTCGAGGGACATCGAGGCGTTCAACGTCGTGGCGGTGGAGCTGAGCTTCAAGCGCGCCGCCGAGCGCCTCTCCATCGACCAGAGCGCGCTGAGCCGCAGGATACGCCAGCTTGAGGAGCTGCTGGGGTATCAGCTCGTCAGGCGCACGACCCGGGAGGTCTCGCTGACGACCGCAGGCGAGGTTTTCTACGAGCGGACAAGGCTGCTCTCATCCGAAATCGACGCGGCCGTGCAGGCAGGAAGGGTTGCGGCCGAAGGGAAAAAGGGATCCTTGCGCATCGGCTACATGTCCTTCGCCGCTCCGGAACTGATGCCGACGATCGTGCGCGAATATACGCGCAGATATCCGGACATCGAGCTAGAGTTGCGGTACATCCGCACCCAGGGCCAGAAGATCGAGCTTTCCCGCAACACCATCGACGTCGGCTTCATGCTGGGGCCGTTCAAGCATCCGCAATTCGAAACGCGGCTGATGATGACCGAACCGGTCGTCGCAATTCTGCCGATCGACCACCGGCTTTCCACGCGCACATCGGTCACCCTGGCCGATGTCGCCCGCTATCCGATGGTCCTCGGCAGCATGGCGGAGTGGGACTTTTTCCGGCTGTTCATCGACGATCTGTTCGCCCGCAGCGGCAGCACCATCAATGTGAAGTACGAAGCCTCCAATGCGCTCGGCATTCTCGGACTCGTCGGCAGCGGATTGGGTGTCTCCGTCTACGCCCACGGCATTTCGCGGTTTCAGCCGCGAACGATCATGACCAAGCCCATCAGCGACAGCGACCAGCAAATCACCACGCTGCTGGCCTGGAATCGCGCTTACAAGACCCCCGCCCTGATGAATTTCGTCGCCGTTGCCGAAGAGATATCGGCGCATCTGGCGCAATAGCGAAACCGGAACCCGTCAATCGCCGCTGGAATTGTTTTGCCCGACCAGCATACACACGCTCTGTTCCGACCACTCCGAAACGACTGCGTCTCCGACATTCAGCGGGTTTTCGAAATACTCGCTGTCGTCCATGTAGACCACGAATTCGTCCTCCTGCCGGGTCGCCAGGCCGACCTTCACGAAGGTCCCCTGATACTCGACATTGATGACTTCTCCGTGGAGCCTGTTCTTCTCCTGCGCCGACCGGTTCACCACTCGGATCTTGTCCCGGCGGACCGCAAACCGGACCTCTTCGCCGACCTCGACTTCGACCTCGCCCCGCACCCCGAACTCGAACCGGTCGCCACCCTCCGCTTCCGCCACCACATGACCATTGGCTTTCTCCGAAACCGTCCCCGTGACAACGTTCTGCCCACCCATGAACCGCGCGATGTAAGGGCTGTGAGGTTTGTTGTATATCTCGCGCGGATGGCCGGACTGTTCGATGACGCCATGATCCATGACGATCACCTTGTCGGCGAGCGCAATGGCCTCCGGCTGGGTGTGGGTCACGTGAATGAACGTGATCCCCAGATCGTCCTGAAGCCGTTTCAGTTCGACGCGCATCTTGAGACGCAGAAATTCGTCCAGCGCCGACAACGGTTCGTCCAGCAACAGCACCTGCGGATTGGTGATCAGCGCACGCGCCAGCGCCACGCGCTGCCGCTGCCCGCCCGAAAGTTCCGACGGCATGCGTTCGGCAAGATGCGCCAGTTGCACCCGCGCCAGCATGTCGAGCGCCGCTTCGTGCCGCGCCGCTTTTGCGACCCCGTGAATCTTGAGGCTGAAGCCCACATTGTCGATCAGGTTGAGATGCGGGAAAAGCGCATAGTCCTGGAACATCAGTGCCGTGCCGCGCTCGCCTGTCCGCACCCGGGTCACGTCCTGATCGCCGATCAGAATGCGACCGGATGTCGGGGTCTCGTGGCCGGCGATCATCCTCAACAGTGTCGATTTCCCGCACCCGGAGGGACCGATCATGCAGCAATAGCTGCCGCCCGCGATCACCTGGTCCACCGCGTTGACGGCGACGATTTCGCCGAAACGCTTGGTAACCCCCTCAAGCACGATTTTACCCGTATTTTCCATGACTTGGTCCCTGCTTATGTTTGTCCGCGCCGGCGCTGCACAAAGCCGATCGCACCGAAGGCCACGACAATGAGGAACAGGCTGAACACGGTGGTCAGCGTTCCGATCGCATAAAGGGCGGGCGTCGTGACGTTCGAAGTGAGGGTCGCGATGTGGATCGGCAGCGTGTTTTTCGTTCCGACGGCAAGCAGCGATCTCGGAAACTCGTCATAGGACAGCGTCAGTCCGAACAGCGCTACCGCTATGAGGCCGGGATAGAGGATCGGCAGCGTCACGTGGCGCAGGACACCTGTCGGCGTCGCGCCCGCATCCCTGGCCGCTTCCTCCCAAGACGCGTCGAACCGGTTGAGGACCGCGAACATGATCAACAGACCGAACGGCAGCGTCCAGCTCAAATGAGCCCCGAGCCCGGAAACCAGCCAATGGGTGCGGATCCCCAGATTCTGGAACATCTGTCCCACGCCGAGGCTCAGCAGGATACCCGGCATCACCAGCGATATGACGGCCAGATAAAACACCACCCCCGAACCACGAAATCGCCGGCGAAATCCAAGCCCTGCAGAAAACGACACGACGACGGTGATCAGCATCGCGATCATGCCGAGGGCAATCGACCGCTGAAAGGAACCGGCAACGTCCCCGTAACGGGACGATGTCACGAGATCCCCGAACCAGTGCAACGACGTGTCCTGCAAAGGGAAGGTCATGCCCCCGGTCTTCCCCTGAAAAGACAGGATGAAGATCGCGATCATCGGACCGTATAGGAACAGAATGAAAAGGACGAAGAACGCGGTCAGCAGGTAGAATGCGAATCCGCGTCTTGATCCGTTGCCGTGCGCCATCGTTGCTCCCTCACCTTGCCAGTTCGGCCCGGACATCCACCACCCGCAGGATCGCAGATACCATCAGGACGACCACCGCGATCAGCAAAACAGCCATTGCGGATGCCTGCGGATAGAACAGCTGGTCGATGTTGTTCTTCATCGCCGAGACGACGGATGTGCTTTGGCCGCCACTCATCACCCGGACGATGAAGAAATCGCCCATGACCAGCGTGACCACGAAAATGGTCCCGAGCGCGATGCCGGTGCGGGTCAATGGAATGATGATGTTGAGCAGAATCTGAAAGTTGCCGGCTCCGGCATCCTGTGCCGCCTCGATGACGTTCGGATTGATTTTGACCATCGCGTTGAAGATGGGAACGATCATGAAAAGCGTGAACAGATTGACGTAGGTCAGAACCACCGCAAAGTCCGAGAAGAGCAGGAATTCGAGCGGTTGGTCGACCAGTCCCGAACTCAGAAGCGCGGAATTGAAGATCCCCTCGCGCCCGAGAAACGGGATCCAAGAGATCATGCGGATCACGGTCGAGGTCCAGAACGGGATCGTGCACAGCAAAAAGAGTGCGATCTGGATTTTCAGGTTCCTCACGTGGAAGACCAGATAATAGGAGACGGTGAAGCCGATCAGAAGCGCAAAAACCCAGGTCAGAAACGCTGACCGGATCGTGTTGAAGAATATCTTCCAGGTGACCCAGGACGAGAAAACCTCGACATAGTTCTCGACGGTGAAGTCGGGATAGTATTCAAGCCCGTCGAAGGACCAGAAGCTCAAGGAGATCACGGTCACCAACGGAATGCCGACAAAGGCGATCAGGATCGCGGCCAGAGGAAGGATCTGAAGCCACGATATCAGGGTTTTGTTCATCAGGCTGCCCTGCTTTGAGCATGTCGACCGGGCGCGAACCTGCCGCGCCCGGAAACGCGCGGGTCGCCTTACGAGGCGACAAACTCATTCCAGCGTTTGACGAGATACTGGCCCTCGTCCATCAGGGTGTTCCAGGCCTTGATGTTGCCGACGCGCTGGTGGAAGGATCCGCCGTCGCGGGTGCGGCCGGGCTGTTCCATCGTGGCCCCGTACGGGTCCTTGATTTCGATTGCCGAGGGCTTGCCTTCGTACCAGTAATCCCACTCTTCGGCGCTGAGCGCCGCCCTGGTGGTCTCGGGGACCGAGCCATAGTAACCCTGGCGTGCAACGAAGGCGCCGTACGGTCCCGACAGCATCCAGTTGAGATATTCGTAAGCGGCATCCCGCTTGAGGCCGTCCAGATGACTCATCAGGCCCAGACCATTGCCCCAACCGCGATAGCCTTCGGCAAGACCGCGATATTCGCAGTCGGTCCCGCGGCTGCGCACAGCCGTCACGGCCGGCGACCACATGGACTGGATCACCACTTCGCCAGCCGCCATGAAGTTCACGGACTCGTCAAAGGACGACCAGAACGCTCTGAAATGCCCGCCCTGTTTGAGATCGGTCAGGATTTCGATCGTCTTGTCGATTTCCTCGCGGGTCATGTTGCCCTTGTCGCCATAGGCAATATCTCCGCGCGCCTCGACCGCCATGGCCGCGTCCATAATGCCGATCTGAGGCACATTGATCAGGGCGGTCCTGCCCTTGAATTCGGGAGACAGCAGCTCCGCCCAGCTGTTGATTTCGCGTCCGATCAAATCGGGGCGAATACCCAGCGTGTCGGCGTTGTAGATCATCGGGACAATCGACGCGGAACCATTGGCACCGCCGGCGAAGCCGTCGCCGCTCACATACTGCACCTCATACGGCATCGTGCCCTGCCTGGACATGTCCGATCCGTCGAAGTTCTTGCCGTCGCGGAAGATCGGGATGATCTTGTCCCAATTGCCGATCTTGGTGACATCGATCGGCTGCAGGTTCTGGCGCCGCCAGATGCGTTGCACCGCCCAGAACTCCAGGTCGGCGATGTCCAGCGTGTCGGGCTGGTTGACAACCCGGGCCATGATGCCGTCGGTCCATGCGTGCTGCATTTCCACCTTGAAGCCCAGATCCGCCGAAGCCTGTTCGGTTATGTCGGGGAAAATCGAATAGGCCGGGCCGAGATGCAGCAGCCGGACATCCTTCAGGTTCTGCGCCCAAATGGTCGGCGCGCCCAACACGCTGGCGGCGCCGGCAACAACACCGCCTGCGCCGATTTTCTTCAGTACCGAGCGTCGCGAGACATTGCCGGATTTCGATTTGGCTTGCATGTGATCCTCCCTTGCCAATCGCCGCATCTCGTTCGGATTTCCGCATTCGCAGCGGGCAATCCTTGCAAGTCGGGGAGGAGTGAGCCGTGAGCAACGCCACCCCAATCCCGGGCTGGAGCGATACTCTCCGAACTGGGGAGCACGAAGCGAGTGCAACTTTGGCCATTATTATTGACGAAACGTCATTAATGCTCGGCGGGAAAACCGGAGTCGATGAAATCGACAGAGGCGACCCGCCGATGCCGCCCTTCGGTAACCGGCACACCGGGTCAACGTTCGATGTGGTGGATCTTCATTTTGCGATAGAGCGTCGGCCGCGAAATACCGAGGGCTTCCGAGGTCTTGCTCAGATTGCCGCCGTGCTCGCTGAGAGCCTGCAGTATGACGACCTTTTCGGCTTGCTTGAGGGCCAGGGCCCCGGCCGAGTGCAATTCGTCCGGCGAATGAGTCCGATCGATGGATCCGGAGTGCTCGACGGATTCGACGATGTCGCGCGGAAGGTCATCCTTTACCACGCGGCGCTCCCTGGCCAGGCAATGCAACTGAGCCATCAGATTGCGCAGTTCGCGCACATTCCCCGGCCACCGATAAGCAATCAGAACGTCCTGGATAGCCGGTTCCAGGATCAGGGGCTCGGTTCCCATCTTGCCGCTAATTTCAGCATTGAAATGCTCGGCGAGGAGCAGAACGTCATCCCCTCGCTCACGCAACGGCGGTACCTTCAACACCATCGCGCCGATCTGATAGTAAAGGTCCTTTTGAAAACCGCCGACCTCCGATTCAGCCGCAAGATTGCGGCTGGTCAGGGAAATCACGCGAAAACCGTCCGCCAGACCCTGTTGGTGCAGATAGTCGGAAACCTGACCGTTCTCGATCAGACGCTGGACGCTGGGCTGAATGTCCAGGGGCAGTTTGCCGACCTTGTCCAGGCACAGAACGCCCGCGCCGGCCTCCAAAGGCGCCGGTCGCACCTCGCGATCCGGCGGCAGATCCGAATCCGGCAGCGGGCCGTCGACGAAGAAAGCCCGCAGGGCTGCCCCGCAATTGATCGACACGAACGGGTTGCCATCGCCCCGTCCGGCCCTGGCGTGGATGAAGCGCGCAAACATCTCCTTGCCGACGCCGGTTTCGCCTTCGATGAGCGTCGGCGCGTTGACGCGGGCGATCCTCTGGGCGACGTCGAGGGCCTCGAGGAACGGTTCGCTTTTGCCGACCATCGTGTCCCTGAACTTGCCACCCCAGCCGGTATTGAGCACGGCCGGTTGCGGCACCCGATCGACGTCGATCAGCGCGCCATGGCCCGACTGTCGCGTCGGAATCAGGAAAGCGGCGCCCCTGATTTCACCGTCGATCTCAAGGTGACGGATATCCTTGCATTCGAGATCCTCCGGCAAGGCGGCGGCGATTTCGTCGACCGACATGTCAGTCACCATGTCGGCGAACCGCTGGCCATGGCGCAACAGCGATCCCGATTGCGCGAAATAATCCGTCGCTGCCAGATCCTTGGCATAGACGAGCCGGCCGGCCCCGTCGACGACGACCAGTGCCTCGCTGTTGAGGCCGCCGGGCGGCAGATCCCGCAATACGGCTTCGAACAGCCGCAGTCTCTCGACATCCTGCTCATGGGCAAGCGCCGCATAAATCTCGCCGGCTGCGGCGACAGCAAACGCCGTGTTGTGCTTCTTGAAGATCGTCGTCAATCCCGAGAGATCGACCACGCCGACAACGCTCTGATCCCGCGGATCGCGAATGGGTGCCGCCGCGCAACTCCAGGAGTTCATTCCCTCGCAGAAATGCTCCGTGCCATGCACGAAGACCGGCTTTCCCGCAAACAGCGCCGTACCGATTCCATTGGTGCCCGAAGCGTCTTCGCTCCACCGTCCGCCAATGTCGAGATTGATCTTGCGGCCGCGTTCCAGAGTCGACTTGTCACCGGTCGTCTCGATGACGACACCGTTTCGATCCGTCAGCAAGAGCATCATTTCGGCGTCGTTCAGCATCTTGCCGATTTGCGCGAACGACTTGCGCGCGGCGCGACAGAGCTGGTTGTTGTCGTAACGCAGTTCCTTGACTCGATCGCGCGATTCAATGATCGGCGCGGCGAACTGCTCCGCTTCGATTCCCTGGGAGTCGCTGCGAAGCCAGGATTTGTAGATCAGCCCGCGCACCCCTGAAACGGGCAGGCTGGGTGCATTCCGGTTCGACAGAAATTTTTCGCGAGCGCGCGACGTCGCTCGCAGGCTGATATCCTCGAAATGATGCACCGTATTCAAGTCGGCGCTCACGCGCTGACTGTTGGCATTGCCCATGGGTTTTCCCCGAAACACCGCCGGCGTTGTTTTGTCGTTGTTAACGCCGATTGAGGCTTTGGCACGAAATCGGCGTCGCTGGCGGAAAACAGTCCTATGCGAGTTCCAATCGCTTGTTCAGTTGATTGAGCAGCTGGTCCTCCGAAGTTTGCGTGGTGATTTGGGTTCCATCCAGATCGGCGATCCGATCCCGGATTGCATCGTCGACCGGCGACACAAAGCCGTTTTCCGGTATGGCCAGGACAAATAAGGTGCCGCCATCGCGGCGCGCGATCTGGCCGAGAAAGTGCAGCTGCCGGCCGGTGTTGACGTCCATGACGATCACCCGGCCGTTGTTGCTGATGCGCAGATGGGGATCCGGATCGCCGGCATGGCCGCCCGAAGACGGGATATTGATGATCAGCCCTTGCGGTTGCGGTTCGGTCTGTTTGACCTTCGACGCCGAATAGGCGCCGCCGCTGATCCGGTCGGCGAGTTTCTCGATCGTGCCCCAATTCTCCTGAATGAGGCGCTTCGCCTTGACGTCCTCGCGGCGCGGTCCTTCGCGCTTCGATATGATATGGACCATCATTTCCTCCCACCACGGCGCACTATACATGGACACCGATTTCGTCCCAAACCGCTTGTTCGGGACGGCTGTCGCCGCCGAATGTTGTAAAGAATGTTTACACTTTTGCCTTCGAGCTCATCGGTAGCGGCCGAATTCCTGCAACACTTCGATCTGGTAGCCGTCCGGATCCTGGATGAAGAAAAACTTCGCCAGCGGTGCGCCACCATGTTCGAATTCGACGATCTCCCTCGGTTCAAGACCTTTCTCGATCAGCCTCGATCGATGCGCCTCGAGATCGCCCACGACAAAGGCGATATGCCCATAGCCGTCTCCGAGGTCGTGAGGCTGGGTCCGGCCCTTGTTGACCGTCAGCTCCAGCTCGAAACCGGATTCCGGGCTTCGAAGATAGATCAAGGTGAAATCATCGAAGTCGAAGCGGTCCGCCACGCTCATGGAGAACGCGTCGGCGTAGAACCGTACCGAGCGCGCCTCGTCGAGCACCCGGATCATTGCGTGAACTGGTTTGCTCATCTGATCCCCACAATGTGTTGGCCGGTTCGCCGGGGAGATGTGCCCTCCCCGGCGGCGATCCGGTTCAGGGCACGATCACTCCGCGACCGGCGAAGCGCCGGTTCTTGAAGTCGTCGAGCGCCGTGTTGATGTCGTCGAGGCCGTATTGGGTGTAGTGCATCTGCACCTTGCCGTCGGCGTTGAGCTCCATCAATTCGACCAGCTCGGTGTAGTTGCCGACCAGGCTTCCGCCGATGTTGATCTCCTCGATGACCAGGTGAACCGTCGGCACCTCGACCTTGCCGCCATAGCCGACGACGAACATCTGGCCGCCCTGGCGCACCATCTGCCAGCAGATGTTCTCGACGCCCAGTTCGCCGACGAAGTCGATGACCACCTGGGCGCCGCCGCCGGTGATCTCATTGACCTCGTCGATGACGGTCGGTCCGCCGTCGAGCACGAAATCGGCGCCCAGCTCCTTGCAAAGGAGCCGCGCCGCCGGCTCACGGTCGATGGCGATGATCCGGCAGCCCGAGATCTCACGCAGGCACTGCAAGGCAATGTGCCCCAGTCCGCCGACGCCGACGATGACGCAATAGGCGCCGGGCCGCAGCAGTTTCGCGGCCTTCTTGGCGGCCCGGTAGGCGGTAATGCCGGCATCGGCCATCGGTGCGACGTCGAGCGGGGTGACGTTGGGATTGAGCTTGATCAGCGAGCGTTCACTGGTCAGGAAATACTCGGCGAAACCGCCGTCCAGCCCAAGGCCGGGGAACAGGCTGTTCTCGCAGTGCATGTCCTCGCCATAACGGCAGTTGAGGCAGATGCCGCAGGTGCGGTGCGGGTGGCAGATGACGGCGTCTCCCGGCTTGACCGATTTGACGTTGCTGCCGACATCCTCCACCCAGCCGGCGTTCTCGTGGCCCATGATGTAGGGAAGCAGGTTGCCTCCCTCATCCATGATGTCCTTCCAGACCCCTTCAATGATGTGCAGATCGGTGCGGCACAGACCCGCGGCGCCGACCTTGACGATCACCTCGTCGGGTCCGTTGATGGTCGGCGCCGCAACATCCTCGATCTTGAGCTGGACGTTCATCGCCGGGTCGTATTCGTAGAGGCGTGCTGCCTTCATTGCTCTGCCCTTTCCTTGTTCGACTGGCCGGTCATCACGGCCGGCCCAGCAGTTCGGCTCCACCGCCACGGCAAGCCCCGGCCGTCGGATCCTCGTCCTCGGCGAGATCGCCGATCAGCGTCTCGGTCGTCAGGATCAGCGTGGCGACGGATGCGGCGTTCAGAAGTGCGGAGCAGGTCACGCGAGCGGGATCGACGACTCCTGCCTCGACCAGATCCTCATAGCTCCCGGTCGCCGCGTTGAAGCCGACATTGCCGCTGAACTCGCCGACCCGACCGACGACTTCGTTGACCTCCGCCCCGGCATTGAAGGCGATCCGCATGAGCGGCGTCGTCAATACCGACTGCACCAGGAGAACCCCCTGGCTCACATCGCCCTCCGCTTCCCTGGCCAGGGCGTCGAGGGCGGGCGCGGCACGCGCCAGCGCCACACCGCCGCCGCACAGGATCCCTTCCTCGAAAGCAGCACGCACGGCATTGAGCGAGTCCTCGATCAGCTGGATCGTCCGCTTCTGTTCGACGGGCGTGACGCCACCGGCCAGGATCACGGCGGTGCCCCCGCACAGCTTGGCGAGCCGTTCCTGCAGCTTGTCCTGCTCGATATTCGGCGGCGCGATGTCGTACTGGCGCTGCACCTGGTCCCGCCGCGCGGCGATCAGGCTCGGATCGCCGGCGCCGCGGATGATCGTCGTGTCGCTGGCGGTCGCCTCGACCCGTTCGGCCTTGCCAAGCTGCTCGCGCGTGATGTCCTCCAGGCGATGGCCCAGATCGCGGGCCAGCACCCGTCCACCGGTCAGAATGGCAAGATCCTCCATCATCGCCCGGCGCCAGTGGCCGAACTCCGGCGGATGAACGACCAGGAATTTCCCCGGTCCGTCGTCGCCGAGCAGCGTCACCAGCACCTCTGGCGACGTCTCTTCCGAAATGATCACCAGAGGCCGGTTGTCTTCCTCGGCGATCCGCTTGGCGGCAACCAGCTGTTCCGGAGAGGTCGTCTTGATATCGGTGAGAAGCAGGTACGGGTTCTCGATCACCGCCCGCATCTTCTCCTGGTCGGTGACCATATGGTGAGAAATGTAGCCGCGTTCGAACGACATGCCTTCCACCACCTCAAGGGTCGATTCGGTGGTCACGCCATATTCGGTCGTCACCACGCCTTCGGGCCCGACCCGCCTGAAGGCTTCCGTCACCAGCGCACCGAGACCGCGATCGGCCGCTGCAATCGTCGCGACCGCGGCCAGGCTATCGTCGTCGCTGGTGACTTGCTTGGCCATGCTCCGCAGCGTCTTCACCGTATGATCGATGGCCTGCGAGATCCCCTTGCACAGATCAACCGCCTTGGCGCCCTTCTCGATCAGCGGTACTCCGGCCTGGATGAGGCCGTTGGCCAGGACGATGGAGGTCGTCGTGCCGTCACCGGCCACGTCATTGGTCTGCATCGACACTTCGCGCACGACCTGAGCGCCCATATTCTCGAACCGGTCGAAGAGTTCGATTTCGGAAGCGATCGACACGCCGTCCCGACTGATCAGCGGTGTGCCGACGGGACGATCGATCATGGCGTTCATCCCCTTCGGGCCGAGCGTCGGCTCGACGGCGGCTGCCAGGTGATTGACGCCACGCGCCAGGGCGTTTCGGGCGTCGGAGTTGTGTACGAGCAATTTGGGCATGGTTCTCTCCCTGCGTCCTGAGATCGACGCAAATCGGTGTTCGGTTGAATAGGCTTTCTGGTTGGGTGCGATGCCCGGAACTAGGTCATGGGCCTGGCTCCAGGAACACGGTCAAGCATGAAGTCCACCAGCGTCGGCTCGCCGTCGCAGGTCTCGACCTGCTTGTAGCGGGTCTGCTTCAGGCCCCGACACAGCGCACCGCTGAACTCCATGTTGATGCGGACACTGCGCAGCGCGTTCAGATAGTCGCGGAACCCGGCCGTCGGCAGCGGCTCGCCCTCATGGGTGCGCAGGGCGTAATCGAGCGGACCGGAGGCGACGCCGCGAGATGTCAGGATGTCCACGTAGCGCAGTCTCAGGCGGTCCCATTCCGGATCGCCGATCTCGACCATCTGCAGTTCGGCCAGCGTTATGCGGGCCAGGTCGTCTGGGCTGTGCCCTGCGTCCATCAGGGCGTTGATGACCGCCTCCTGCCGCCGCTGGAACGCCTTGACGTCGAACTTTTCGCGCAGGGCCTCGAGATCCTCACCGTCGGTCAGTCCGGCAAACACTTCGGCGAAATCCCGACCCTCGTTGACGGCGGCATTCATCTCGTCCGCCGCCATGTGGTCTTCAAGGCGCACCCGCACATCCGTCGCCCAGGGCAATGCGCTCACCTCGCGGCGAATGCCCTCCGCCATGAGGAAGGCGAAGTTGGGGGAACACCAGTAGGTGGGCAGCCTGAAGGCCACCTCCACCACGCCGCCATCCTGGATGGCGACGTCCTCGACGAAACCCATATCGGTAATCGGCTCGTCGAGTTCCGGATCCATGACCCGGTCGAGGCGGTCCCAGACCTGCCTCGTGTCGGGCCGAACGGCGGATGCGCGGGTCATGACCGTTACTCCGCCGCGACGCTCAGCGGCGCAGCGGCCAGTTCGGCCTTCTTCGCCTGAACGTCGATGTTGTAGAGGGCGGCGGCATTCAGACCAAGGATCTTCTCCTTGATCTCCGGCGTCAGTTCGACGCCCCGCTCCTGGGCGATGTCCTCCGGGATTTCGTAGGCCCAGAATTTTTCCACCAGCCACTGCGGCGTCCAGATCGCATAGTCCGAGCCGAACAGCAGATTGTCCTCGCCGACCCAGAACAGCAGCTCGGAAATCACCTCGCCGAAATAGCGCGGCCGCGAATGGATGAACGGAAGCGCCACGGCGAGACCGCCATAGACGTTGTTTTCCTGGACGGCGATCCAGCAGAAATCGTCGAGCCGCGGCAGGCCGCAATGTTCGATGATCCAGTTGAGGTTCTGGAAATCGGTGGCCGCATAGTCCACGTCATGGACGTCGAAGGCGTCCTTGTTCAGCGGGATGATCGTCGGTCCCTTGTGAACGTGGATATTGCGGATGCCCAGCTTGTCGCAGAGCTCGAAACACTTGTAGGCCGCCGGGTCGTTGAGCTTCCATCCCTTGGAGTCGCCATTCCATTCGGCCGTGTAGAGTTTCACGCCCTGAATATCGTATGTCTCCTTCATGAAATGGATGTATTCGAGCGCCTTTTCGCCGTCGCGCGGATCGAAGGCGCCGTTGACGATGAAGCGCTCCGGATACTTCTCGGCGACCGAATGGTTGCGCTCGATCGTATTGAAGCCCTTCTTGTAGAAATCGCGCAGATAGGTCGACTGGACGATCGCCATGTCGTCGGGGCCGTCCACGAACAGGTCGCGATAGAGATCGTCTGCGCTGTATTTCTCGAATTTCGCTTTCTCCCAGAGCTGCTCCGGCGGGCTCAGGGAGGTGTGATAGGCATAGAAACAGTCGATGAACTGCTTGCCGTGAACGTTTCTCTGGTTGTCCGGACTGCCGTCCCAGAAGTGGGTGTGTCCGTCGACCACGAAAATCTCTTTTCCCTCGGGTGTAATAAACATCGCTGGCCTCTTTTATTGTCGTTTGCAGCGGCGCGCGGGCGGGCCGCTGCTTCGGGTTGGAATGTCCGGGCGCCGGGGTCGCGCCCGGACTGGGCGATCCGGTCAGATGTACTCCATCACCTCATCCATGTTGCCGAACAGAATGACGGTGTTGTCGTCGACGCGGACCATGCGTCCATAGTGGGTGGAGGTGTTGACCTCGAAGATTTCCGCGGTCATTTCGCGCCCGAGATACTCGCTGATCTCGTCCATCTTGAAGATCAGCTTGCCGTTGCCGTCGATGCGGATGAGGGCCGGGTTGTAGGTGACCGTAATGCCCTCCTTCTCGTCCATGAATTCGGCAATCGCCCGGGCTTCGACCGAGTCGCTCATCGTCACGCCGCACTGGTGCGAGATGGTCGATTCGAGCGTGATGTCCTTCATCGACTTGAAGATGTTGGCCTTGGAGGCATCGCGTGCTGCAGTAGACATGGGTTTTTTCCTTTCCGGTCTCAGCGCTTCAGGCCGAGCTCATTCAGAATCTTCTGAAGTCTCTCTGCGGATTTCGCCCGGCAATCGACGAACGAAACCGGCTTGGAATGCGGCTGCGACCAGATCGGCTGCAGTGCCTGAGCGGCCTTGTCGGCGAGCGCGCCGTGCTTGGCGATCCAGCTCTGGAACAGGCTTCGATTGTGCTCGCCATGCTGTTCGTCGGTGACCAGCAGGTAGCTGAGCTCGATGGCGTTGGCGAGATTGCGCTCGTAGTCGGCTTCCGCCGCGGAAATCACCGGCGGCGTGATGAAGTCGTTGTTGGCGGCCGCCGCCTGCATCAGGAAGCCGGAGCGGAACAGTTCGCCGACCAGCGGCTCGAACAGGATGTTGATGGCGAAATACTGCTCGAGATAATCGCTCGAGCCCATGATCGCCTCGATCGCCTCGCGGGTGCCCTGCCAGATGTCGTCTTCCAGCCAGGCCTGCTTGCCGCGCTCGTCGTCCCAGCCATCGATGTCCATGCCGATTTCGGCCAGATAGAGCGTGATGTCCTGGGAAAGCCGCAGCTTGTAGGACGAGTTGGTCAGCGTCGCATTGTTGATCATCTGCGTATAGCCGCCGCGCTGCGCTTGCATCAGCGCCGCCCCGAGACCGAATTCGGCATGTTTCCAGGCGCCGAGATGGGTCTGCAGGATCTTGTTCCAGGCGCTGTCGAACTCCTTGTGGGCGCCCGCCTTGCGGGCATTGGCGATGACGCTCTGGATCATCACCTCGATTTTCGACTGGCGCTGGTAGTGGGTGCGTTCCCATTCCTGGTCGGGAGCGCGAAACGCATGCCAGTTCGAGCTTTTGGCCTGGGTGGCGCCCTTGATATAGGCGCCCTCGCCGTTCGGAAACGAGATGATCCAGTCCTGCAGCAGGTAGCGCTCAGGATCAGGCTGGACGTCGACCGTCACATCTTCGTAATGGGTCGCTCGTTTTCCCTTCGGATCGAAGTACCGGTACCTTCGGCTTTCCGAGTCCGCGAATTGCGCCGCACCGGCCGCACCGGATCCGACAGAGCTTGAGATTGCAGGCATTTTTGTCTCCCTTTCGTGACATGGACTTGCCCTCCGCCGGTCATCAATGGCCGGCGGCATTCGAACTGTTCGACGGAATGAACTTGTCGTAGAAGATCCGGTCCGGATCGAAGTCCTGCATGAACAGGACCGGCGTCAGCGCATCGATCATCGGCGGCGGTCCGCAGGCATAGACGTCGCCTTCGCCGTCGACGCCGAGGCGGTCGAGTTCGGTTTGCACGACCTCATGAACGAAACCGCGCGCGCCGTCCCAGCTGTCGTCATCATCTACGTGCGACAGCACCGGAATAAAGGATATGTTGGGGTTCCGGTCGGTGATCTCGCGGATCTTGTCGAGGTAGAACAGGTCGGCCTGAGTACGCGCACCGTAGAAGAAATGCACCGGCCGCTCTTCGCCGCTGTTGATGTGCTCGTGCAGGATCGACCAGATGGGCGACATGCCCGAGCCGGCGGCGACCAGGACTATGGGTCCTTCCCGTTCTTCCCGGTAGAGGCAGGTGCCGTAGGGTCCGCGGACCCGGACGTCGGCTCCGACCTGGATTCCGCCGGAGTCGAGCTCGCCGGAGAACTCTCCGTCCGGGTATTTCTTGATGATGAATTTGAGTTTTTCGGCTTGGTCCGGCGTATTTGCCATGGAAAACGAGCGTGTAATCGTCTTCCCTTCCTGCGTGGTGACCGTGATGTCGACATATTGCCCCGCCCAGAATTTCAGGGGTGCATCGAGCTCGATCTCGATGGTCCGGATATCGTGCGTGAGCCGGTCGACTAGAACGATTTTGCCGCTGTAGTCCTTGACGGCAATGGACCTCGACAGGAGATCCTCGTCGTAGTTGAGCAGCTCCACCTCGATATCGTCGAGCGCCTTGGAACGGCAAAGCAGGATTCCACCTTGCTCGCGCTCGGAATCGTTGAGCGCAAAGGTCGAATATTTCAGGAGATCGACCTCGCCCTCCACGAGATTGCACTTGCAGGCGGAACACTGTCCCTCCTTGCAGCCATGCGGCAGGGTGATCCCCTGGCGGAACGCCGCGTCGAGGATCGTCTCTTCCTCCTCCACGTCGAACTCGACGCCGACCGGCTCCAATCGCACTGTGTATGTTTCGGTCATCCGTTCGGACCTTCCCACTCGTTCGCCATCCGGGTGCGCCGGCGGCGCCCGGTTCCATGCAAGAGCCGGAAGCGTTCCGGCTCTTGCAGTCGCTTCGGTGATCAGTTGCAGGGATTGATCGTGAAGCCGGCCCGATACTCGGCCAGGTGCGCCTCGCGGTCGGCGGGCGACATGTCGCGCAGCAGCGTCAGCGGCGACTGCAGGGTGTGGCCGCGCACGTCGTCGAGCGTCCACATGTCCTTGTCATCGAAGCGCAGATGCGGTTGCGGGATCAGCGTTTTTCCGTCGGACCGGACGAAGTTCAGGTCGACGATGGCATCGGCCAGATCCCATCCGTGATAGACGGTCTCCCACTCGCGCTTGCCGGAGAAACGGCCCATGGCCGGCGTCGGACGGCCCTGATACTCGTCCGAGAACGCCTCGACGGCGGTCCAGCGGTCGATTTCATGCGCGAACGTGTGCAGCTGGCCGTCGATCTCGTCGACGACGATATCCTCGCGGATCAGGCACGGAACCAGGCAGCTCCAGCAGCGGTGCGGGTAGACGTAGCCGACTTCCTCGTTGAAGGTAACAACCTTCTGGCCCGGCTTGCTGAGCTTGCCGTACCACTTCCAGAACTCGCCGAATTCGGCGTACCAGCCCGGATACTTGAGCTCGAACCACTCGAAGTCCTTTTCGGTCTGGGCTTCGATGCGCCAGAAATTCAGCGGCCATCCGACGGCGAAGAACTGGCCGACCTTGTGCACATAGTGCCGCTTGGTGATGCGATCCCAGGCTTCCTGGACGTCGTCGTGGTGGATTTTGATGCCGTATTTTTCCATCGGCAGCATGTAGGTGCGGTAATAGTCCTCATGGATCCAGCGGTGCCACATCTCCGCATAGGACTCCTTGTCCTTGTCGCGGTTGGTCGTGCCGTATTCGATGAAGGTGCCGATGGCCGCATCGACGATTGCATGGTTCTGCCAGAAAGCATATTTCATGTCCCGTTCGATCAGCTGGTGATTGTCCGGGTCCTTCAATGCCGCCATCATCAGCGAGTGACCGTTGCCGATGTGCCGGCTTTCGTCGGACTGGACCGACAGGAAGACGGTCGGCAGGGCGTAGTCGCCGTTACGGGCGGCCTCGGACGGCATGGCCACGAACAGCGTGTTGGTGAAGGCCGTTTCGGCCACGACCGTCAGATACATGCAGGCCGACGTCATGGCGTCACCGGTGATGAAACCCTCGCCGAACTGGCGGCCGATGGTGGTGGCGTAGCACTTGCCGAAGGCTTCTTCGGTGATATCGAACCCGGCCGGGTCGATATAGTTTTCCATGTACCATTTCTTCAGGTTCATCTGGATGGTCGAGTGCCGGAACTCGTCCACCATCTGCATGGTGAAGCCGGTGCGCAGGTCTTCGCCCGGCGCCAGACGGCTGACCATGGCCATCGAGCGGGCGGCGGAGATTTCCGGGAACGGAATGATCGCCAGGAACAGCTTCATCCATTCCACCCAGCGCGGCTCGACATTGCGGAACATGTCGCCTCGAAGCGCGGCATCGAGCGCCCCGTAGACCCGGTTGTCCTTCTCTTCCTGCATGGAGAAGTAGGACCGCAACACCTGCTTCATGGGGTCACGCGGAGCCTTGGAGATCTTGTAATCGGTCGGATAGACCATCGCCTCCTGGACGTAGGAGGGGTTCCAGCCGAGATCAGCAATCTTCTTGGTCGCCTCGCCGACGGGAATTCCCCGTTGGGAGGTAATCTTGTTCAGTGTCAATGACGACATTGCCGTTCACCTTCTTGATATGGGCCTGACGGAAGGCACGACTGCGTCGCGCCGTTCCGCGGTGATCGTGAGGTCGCGACATCACCCGGCGGCACGCGCACCGGGCGGCGTGCAGCGCATGGTTGTTCGACCTCGTTGCTTACGGCAAAGGTCAGAGAACCGGAGGCGCGTCTTGCCGGCGCGCGTCACTTCCCGAGACCGGTCCCGGCCAGGCCGGTTGCGATCAGGCGTCCCTTCCTTTGTTCTTTCGCCACCGCGTTCAAGCGGCAGATCTTCTTCTGTTTGACCGGAATGTAAGGCCAGGAATCCGGCGGATCCAAACTAAAAAATAAGTGTAATGGATGTTTACAGCGACGCGTTGTGCTGGAACGAAACGTTACAGTTTCCGGAATTTCCAACGCGCCACGAATTCCGATGTATCGTCCCCGGCCAATACCAGCAGACCGGGCCGGCAACGGCCCTTCAACAATGCCTCAGGAAGCTGAACGGGTCAGGATCGCAATGCCGTCGAAACAGGGTTCGCCAAAACGCTGGAACACCGATTCGGGCTTGGCCGGGGAGATCATCGCCCGGGCCGACAAGGACATCGTGTTCGCGATGACCTTCCTGGGCGAAAGCCAGCATCGGGTGCATCGCCATTTCCAGCGCTTCATCGAAGCCGAACTGGAAAAGCAGGGTATCAGCCGCGACGGCCACGCGCTGCTGCAGGCCTTCATCGATACCCATGCAGCGGAGCTGCGCGAGTTCGTATTCACCGGCGTTGCCCTGTCCAGGCAGCTTCATCTGAGCGAATTCGAACAATTGCTCGGCGACAGGACGAACGTCTTTCGGACCGATATCTGGGATGCCCTCTCCCGTTACATCGATGCAGCCGAGGAGAATTTCCGCGCTCAGGCGAGCGATCTGCCCCAACAGGTGGCGCGCTTGCGGACAGGTTCGTCTGGAGGGCTCGACAGATGACAAAACCGCGCGAGGAAACGCCTCCCGTCGAACCCGCAACGCGGTCTGGACAGGCGGAGCGCCTTCAACAGGAACGGCAGCGGATCGTCGCCACGCTGAGCGAGGAGAACGCAAGACTGCTGCTGGCGCGCCAGCGCGTCAGCGGAATGGAGATCGAGGTTCTGGCTGCGGATCAGGCATTGGCAGCGAACGACGCCAGCGAAGAGAACAGGGCAGCCCTGGCCGAGCTGCGCGAGCAGGAAACGCATGCAAGGAACGAGCTTGCGGATGCGGAGCAGCGCATCGAGGACCTGGAGAACCGCATGACGGTAGTCCTTTCCGATCTGGCTGCCCTGAACGATTGACCGGAGATGCAGCCATGAACCTCGACATTGCAAGACCGCCGCAGCTTTTCGACCTGTTGGCAAGGGAATGGTCCCTATCCTCCCCGGTCGATGGAGTCGTCTTCAGCGGCGATTGCGAAACGCTCGCGATTGCCTGCGAGGACGGCTCCATCGCCTTGGCCGAAACGGCCGACGAGGACTCGCCGACCGCTCGCATGCGCATGGCGATCGACAGCGGCAGGCAGACCATCCACCGCCGCGGCGGCCCGGTGCCGCCGCTTGTTGAAGTCGAACTCCTTCAGGTCCGCACATCGCCGGTGGTTCCCCATGGTCGGTCCGACTTTCTGTTCGGCTGCGCAAACGGCGAATTCGCGACGATCGCAGATGGCGGACGCGTCGCACACGCCCGGCATAGAATGGATGGTCCGATCACGGCCGTTTCCTGCACAAGCGGCGCGGCGCTGTTTGCCGGTGCCTCGGAGAAAACGATCCATATTTGCAGTTGGGATGAGTCCGAGGCCGGCTGTGAAATCCGCACAGAGTCCCTGATCCACGATCTCGCATTCTCGCCGGACGGAAACCGTCTCGCCGCTGCCCACGAGGACGGCATCTCGGTCTGGGACACCGCCGGTAATCTGCTGCACGCCCCGCGGCAATCTCCGGTTAGCGGGTCGCAGAGCGTGCGCTGGAGCCATGACGGCGAGTGGATCGCCGCTGCATCGGCGTCCGGCGGCCTTGGTCTGCACGATCTGAAAAACAACCGGGCCAGAGAGTTCGACGACTATCCGACCCCCGCAAGATCGATCGTCTTCAGCGAGCCCGCCAACGCGGTCGCAACTTCGGGGGCCTACCGGGCTGCGGTCTGGTCGCTCGCCCGTCCCCTGACCGACCCGGAGAGCTGCAAGGTCTTCGCGTCGGGAAAACCCGGCTTTGTGGCGGTCGACAGCATCGCGGCCAGCCCCGACAAGAACCTTCTGGCTGTCGGCTACGCCAACGGACTTCTTTGCATCATCCAGATCGGCAGCAACGAAGAGATGCTGTTGCGACAGGACGACGGCACCGGCATCTCGACCCTGTCCTGGTCGAGCGACGGATCCTTCCTGGCGGTCGGGACGGCGCATGGCGGAGCGGCTTTGGTCGAGTTTCCACCCGGAATGTTCAAGTGATCTTTGAATGAGGAGACACGCAATGGAACCGCAACTGACGCAAGAGGAAAAGAGCAAGGACGCTTTTTTCAAAAGGATCGCCGAGATCGGCGACGAGATGGTGGCAACGCACGGCAAGGACTTCGCCACCGGAGCGTTCGTGCTTGCCGCACGCTGGATCTACGAAGGCCAGCAGAACAAGCCGTCAGGCGAAGACAGCAAACACTAGCAAGCGATCCCGAGACGACATCGGGACACGGCAACCACAGGCATCCATAGGGAGTTCTCCAACAGCAAGCCGCCGCAGCCGATGGAAGGTTGCGGCGGGTTTCGCTTAGGATCCGATTGCGAATCGGCTCTGGCTCGACAGACTTACCGGTCCCGTACTTCGATGTGGCGCAATTTTCCGTCGTGCACGACAACGTGCTCGATACCCGACCGGCGCACCTCCTCGCCGGATTTGGCCCTTGCGGAAAACACGAATTCGAAGCGAACGATACCGGGTTTGACCTCTTCTACATCGGAGACATCCCAGTGCAGTGCCTCGAACTGTCCATGAAATGCCGCCTGCATGTCCATGATCGAATCAACACCCAGGAAAATCCCCCTGCCTTCGGCGCTGAAGGTTGTGCCGTCGGTCATGAATTTGCGAATCGCTGCCAGGTCGCTCCGGTTGGAAAGATCGAAGTAAAGCCGGGCCAGCGCGAGCGGATTCATCCGTGTGTTCCCTTCAGGTTGCCTGGTTGCCGCAATTTCGGTCGATGTGCCGCAGCAGATATGCCAGGACCTCATCATTCTCGTTGACCAGGTTTTCGATGATGTCGAGGTGATCGCGGTCGTTGGCCAGATGAAACCGGCAAGACTGGCCGGCGGCGAGCAGTTTGTCCTGATACTCCTTCGTCTGCCGAAAGAACTCGGGCGTATCGAACTCTGGCACCAGGAGATGCAGCGGGCAAAGCGGGCGGCCGGCGACCTGTTTCAAGTAGGGGCTGACCGCCCTGGCCGACGCTTCGGACATGCCGATTTCGTCGTTGATGAAGCTGTCGACGAGCGGGCGAATGTCGAACAGGCCGGCTAGCGAAAACACGCCCTTGAGCAAGCCCTGCACGTCCCGCGACAGGCCATACCGCTCCCAATCCGTTTCCCGCAGCAGGGCCACCAGATGCCCGCCGGCCGAGTGTCCGACCAGATAGACGCCGGACGATCCGCGCTTGGCGGCCTCAAGCAGTACTGCAGCGACCGCCTGCTCCATCTGCGCGACGATCGATTCCATCGGACGGTCGTTGTCCCAGTCCTGAGCGAGACGGTAGCCGGGCATGTAGACCGCCATCCCTCGCGCGTTGAAGGGCTCGGCGAGGAACGAGAACTGCTCCTTCGAAAACCATTGCCACCAGCCGCCGTGGATGTAGACGACGATGGGCGCGTCGTCCGCGACCCCGGCCGGCCGGAAAACATCCATCGAGCCGGCAAAGTCGCCGTTGCCGAATTCGACGGTTTGCATCCCCTCGCCCAACCCGGCTCGATAGCTTTCGCTTCGTTCGTTGGTCAGCGCGATGTGGGACGGCAGCAGATCGTCCGTCGTCAAGCGCCGCGTCCAAAGCGTCGGATTGTACTGCCTGTCCGTTTGTTCGCGTGTGAAAGCCCGCCAATAATCACTCATAATATTACCTCAATCAAATCAGTATGTTGTATGCAGAAATCAGGACTGCACTTCGAAATGGTCCTCGCGCAGCCGCATCGATCCGTCGGCCTGCGTCACCCAGAGTTCGCGGGTAATGACTCCCTGCGCCTTGTTCATCTTCCAGCCGCTGGTGAGCACTGTCGATGTTTCGTCTACCTGGTCGATATCCGGTTCGACGTAGGCGACGTCGGCAAAGCCCTGGTCGATGATGTCCTGCCAGAACGCCTCGATTTCCTGGCGCCCCGTGAAAGTGCCGAACGGCGTGGCGACCATTTTGGCGCCTTCCTCGTACATCGATGCGCAACCGGCGGCATTGCCCCGATTGAAATAGCTCTTCCAACGTTCGCTGGCGTCGATTGTCGCAGCAATCAGTTCGTTCTTCATGGCAGCATCTACCCTCGCTGTTTCGGCTCTTCGGAGGTGCGCATATTGAGCAGGACGAGGTGCAGTGATAAACAGGTATTAGCTTATTTAGCTGTTTAGAAAAATTGAACAATGAAACCAAACCTGGAAGACATGCGGGTGTTTCTCGAGGTCGTTGAGGCCCGCAGTTTCACCGCGGCCGCGGAGCGCCTCGGACGAACGAAATCCGCCGTGAGTCAGACGGTCACGCGCCTGGAGGACGATCTTGGAACGCGACTTCTCTACAGAAGCACGCGCTCCCTTTCGCTGACCGATGCCGGCACCCGTTTTCTTGTTCATTGCCGCGACATTCGGACTGCCTACGACACTGCGATAGCCGATATCAAAACGTCGGAAGCGGATCCTTCGGGCATGCTCTCGCTGACGGCCCCGAACGCACTGTGCGCCCCGGTGATTGTCCCGCTGATCGGCCGTTTCGTCGAACTCTATCCAGATGTCGGCGTACGCCTTCAGGCCAACGACTCGCCCATGGACCTGATCGAAGCGCAGATCGATCTGGCGGTCAGGGTGGGTGAGCCTGACATCCAGTCGGCAAAGGTCTCGAAACTCGGGGTGCTTTACGAGAGCCTGTACGCAAGTCCGGATTTCGTCGCGGTGCGGGGCGGCCCGCCAGCCGACCTGACCGGCATAACCGGCTGGGACCACATCGCCAACGAATGGCAAGGCGTTCCGCTGAAGTATCGTACGGCGGACGGCGCCGCCGTCCGGATCGAACCTCGCATCCGTTGCAATTCCCTGCACGATATTCTGCGCCTGGCGGAAATGGGCGCCGGCGTTGCCAGGCTGCCGGACACCGCTGCAGCTGACAGTGTGCAAAACGGAACCCTGCAGCGCCTGTTCGAGGTGGGGTCGGCGCCGGTCCACTCGATGCACCTTTTCGAAAGAAGGCCTCCCGCCAAGGTTCGGATCTTCATCCAGATGGTGCGGGAGAAGCTGCGATCGGATCGGCAAACGGCTATCGGCGGCGGAGGCCGCGCAGGGGAATCGATTGAATGTTATTGGCAGATGATTGCCTCCATGTAGTCATCGTCCCATGCTGCTGAGTGGCGCTTTTGGGGCAGGCTCAATTTACCGGATGCACGACGCAACAAGTTCATCGCTGCCTGCTGGATTGTGGCAAAATTGGCCGGAGCGTTTCCGGTTCTTATGCGGCAGTCATCTTGGCGGAAGGTAACGTCCAGCACCCAATGCAGGCAATTTTCGACCTGCCAGTGATTGCGTATATAGCGCGCCATCTCCTCAGGGGGCGCCACGAACGACGCGATGTAGAACCGCCGGATTGTTTCGGCTTTTCCCCTGACTTCGCGTGTGTATTCGACCATGATCACGGCCTTCAGACCCGGCCATTGATGGCGTTCCATGAGCCATTGCGTATCTGTGCAGACTTTGTAGCGCCGCACTTCAATGCGCCCGTGGTCCGCATCAACGGTTTCGCTCTTCCTGATGAACTCTGCGCCTATGTCCCGCTCAAGATGCTCATCAAAAAACAGTTCAACATCCTCGCGCAAGCTGCCCTGATTGCCCTTGAGACCGATCACATAATCAGCATCCTGATCAATAACTTGCTGACAAATTTTGCGCTGACAACCCATAGCATCAAGGGTGACGACAGCACCTTTGAGTGACAGCAAAGCCAGCAACTCGGGAACCGCAGTGATCTCATTCGACTTATCGTCAACCTTGCGATGCCCAAGCACGAGTTGCTGCTCGCACGCCCAGGCGGAAACCATATGAATGGCTGACTTGTTCGACCTGATGTCGAATGACCGTCGGAGGGTTTTGCCGTCAACAGCGACGACGCCCTTAAGCGCTTCACTCAAGCTTGCCACCCATGCCATGAAGCAGCGTTGGAACGCCTCCATATCCAGACTCGCAAACAGTATTCCCAACTGATCATGACTTGGGGTTCCTTGCGCGAAGGGCAGAAAGCGACGCAGCAATGCGAGCTTCTTTTCACCGTAGAGAGCGATGGACGTCCAGTTCTGCGCACCGGATATCACGGCACACAAAACCAGAAGGAGGATTTCGTTGAGCGGATAGAGAATCTTCGCCTTCTGACGCGGATCTTCCATAGCCTCAAAATGGGCCAGAAAATCAGGGTTTTGGTGGTTCTGGTGGCTGTGGGACATGCAAAATCTCCGAAAAAGGACGCACTCCACACCCTTGATTCAGAAAAATGCACAAATGTCAGCAACTTATTCACTCGATTACCCTGGGAGGCCGCGTCGGCTGACTTGAATCCGGCTGGCAATCACCCCACACTCAGCTTCCCGTTTTGCAACCCGGAAGTCCGTGACGAATGAAAAAGCTCCTCATCGTACAACCTGTGCATGACAAGGCCATGGAATTGCTGAAAAGCCGGGCGGATGTCACCGTTGAGGTCATCGACGAGCCGACCGACGAGAACCTGCTGCACCACATCCGCGACGCGGACGCGATGACGGTGCGGATGGCGGAACTGAGCGAGGAACTGCTTTCCCAGGCCCCTCGCCTGCGGGTCATTTCGCGTCATGGCGTCGGCTATGACAACATTCCGGTGGAGTACTGCACTCGAAACGGGATTCCGGTGACCGTGGTCGGTCCGGTCAATTCAATTTCGGTTGCCGAGCACACGTTGTTCCTGATGCTGGCGGCCGCCCGCGTTGGGGTCGGCCTGGACAGCGCGGTGCGCGAAGGCCGGTTCTCGGCGCGCGGCCGGGTGCGCAGCGTCGAACTCAGCGGCAAGACCCTGCTGGTGATCGGTTACGGCAATATCGGTCGCCGGGTGGCGGAGCGGGCTCGGGCGCTGGGCATGAATATCTGCATCTACGATCCCCATCTGGCAACGCCCCAGGAAGCCGGTATCGCCCGGGTCGACGCTCTCGACGACGGCCTGCGCCAGGCCGATGTCGTCACCCTGCATGTGCCGCTGACCCATGAAACCCGCAACATGATCGGCGCCCGCGAACTGGCACTGCTGCCGCGCAACGCCATCGTGCTCAATGCCAGCCGGGGTGGCTTGCTGGACGAGGCGGCGCTGGTCGCGGCCGTCGCCTCGGGCGCCCTGCACGGCGCCGGGCTGGATGTGTTCGAAACCGAACCGCTCCCAACAGATTCTCCGCTGGTTGCCGAAAAGCGCATCGTGCTGAGCCCGCATTCCGCCTCCCTGACCGAGGACACGCTGGTCGCCATGGGAATCAAGACAATCGAGAACGCCCTGGCCGGTCTGGAAGGACAGCTGGACCCCGATCTGGTCGTCAACAGGCAGGTGCTCGACACACCTGGCTAACCGACCTCCTGGGCAGCAATGCTGCGGAAGCCTGCTATCGCCCTTTCGAGCGCCTCCGGATCCATCGGATCGGCCCGGTAGACCATATAGGCCGGACGCCTCAGAACCGGCGCACCGTCCAGCGGAAACAGGCGCCCCTCATCGATCAACGGCTGCACCACACGCACCGGAAAGTAGCCGGACCCGCCATTTTTGAGGATGTACTGCAACCCAAGCGCACCGAGACCGACGGAAACCGCGGCGGTCCGCATTTCCGGGAACGCCTCGGCGTGGGCACCGAGAAAAACGTCGCCCCAATCGATGAAAACATAGTCCTCGACCCAGCCCAAACTGAGTTCGCGCGGCTCTGTGGCCACGAGAATGAGTTTTTCCTCCAGCAGCTTCTCGATCTCAAGGCCCGGGCTGCGGCGCGGCTGATACATGATCCCTATATCGAGCAGGCCGTCGGAAAGCTGCCGCATCTGGCTCGGGGAATAGTCCGCCTCGATGCGCAATGCGACATCGGGCATTTCCTTGCGCATCCATGCCATCCAGTCGAGGACCAGTTGCTCCCACAGGCTGACCTGCGCGCCGACGGAAAGCACACTGCGAAATCCCGGCGCTAACGCGACGGCGTGCTGCGACTTCTGCCAGAGGCGCTGCATGGCGCTGGCATATTCGTGAAACTGAACGCCGGCCGCGGTAAGTTCGCACCCCGAATGGCTGCGGTTGAGCAGCGGGTGTCCGACCCTCTCCTCCAGCGCCTTGATGCGGGCGCTGGCTGTCGACTGGGTGACGTTCAGGTTTTCCGCGGCGCGGTTGAAATTGCCGGTTTGGGCGACCTCGAGGAAGGTCCAGATGTGATCCAGGTTCATGGGTACGGCTCTCAATCGGAATCTTCGATCAAAACTACTAAGAATATTCGCTTCTCAAATCAATCGATTGCCGGCACCCTGTAGCGACAATTTCCCCTCGCAACGGTGAGGCACAATGTCAGTCGTCAATCAGAGAGTACCGGCTGCGCCGCTCGGCTATTTGCCTGTCGTCAAGGATTCGCCCGTGCAGGGCATCCTGCTGATCGCGTTCGGCATCGCCCTGTTCAGCCTCCAGGACGTCATCATCCGCTGGATCGGAGACACCTATCCGGCATTCGAGATCGTTTTCGTCCGCGGGCTCGTCGCGCTCGTTCCGATCGGCGCAATGGTCTATTTTAGCGGCGGCTTTTCGACGTTGCGGACGCAATACCCACGCCTCAACATCCTGCGCGGCGTGCTGGCCATGATGTCCTACACCGCCTACTACATGGCGATGATGGCCATGCCGATCGCCGAGGCGACGGCGATCTTCTTCGTGTCGCCGCTTCTGGTCACGCTGTTTTCGGCCCTGTTCCTGAAAGAACCGGTCGGCCTGCGCCGCTGGGCCGCCGTGCTCGTCGGCTTTGCCGGCGTGGTGGTTATATTCCGACCCGGCTCGGGGTTGACCGATCCCGTGGTCTTGCTGCCGCTGCTTGCTGCCGTCACCTATGCAACCAGCTCCATCCTGACGCGGCGGATCGGCAAGTCGCAGACCGGTGCAAGCCTCGCCTTCTACGCCATGGCAGTGTTCGTGGTCTTCAGCGGGCTGTTCGGCGCGCTCATCGGCGACGGCAGATTCGCGTCCTTCGAGCATCCGAGCATCGCCTTCCTGGTGCGAGCCTGGACGGTGCCGAGCGCCTTCGACCTGGCACTTATGAGCATCTGCGGTGCCATCGCGGCGATCGGATTCTTCTGCCTGGCGCAGGGTTACAGGATCGCGCCGGCAAGCACGGTTGCGCCTTTCGAATTCGTGGCCATGCCGCTGGCCATGCTGTGGGGTTTGCTGATCTGGGCCGAAGTCCCCTCGCCGACAACCATCGTAGGTGTGCTTTTGATTGTCGGCAGCGGACTTTACGTTCTCAATCGCGAGGCGGTTCGCAAACGGCCGTTGACGACCGGACGCGGACTGCGGCTGCGATTGTAGGCCCGATAAGGCGCGGATCCGACTCTCCCGTACGGATCCGCGCTCATTCAATTCCGGAGTGAACTGCTACGCGCTGCGATACAGCTTGGTCATCGAAAACTCGCGATGACCGAGAGCCTCGGCAGCGGTGTTTCGCCCATTGGCGGTGCGGCGGATCATGTCGATCAGCGAGTCCCCGGCTTCGTCGATCGTCATGTCGCGCCGCAGGATGCCGGACACATCCACATCGACATGCTCGCTCATGGTGCGGATGGTCCGCGGGTTGGCGCTGATCTTGATGACCGGCACGATCGGGTTGCCGATGACATTGCCCTGGCCGGTCGGGAATGTGTGAACGACATAGCCGCCAGCGGCCATCAGCGTCACGCATTCGGCGGCAGCCGAAGAGGTGTCCATGAAATAGAGACCGTTGCCCGAACGCGGCGCCTCCGCCGGCTCGAGAATATCGATGAACTGCGACGATCGGCCGATCTTTTCCAGATTGCCCAGCGCCTTTTCCTCGATTGTCGTTAGGCCGCCCTCGATATTGCCTTTGGTCGGCTGGCTGTCGGACAGATCGTCGGTCTGGTGGGCGAAAATCACCTCGTCCTGATAGGCCTTCCACATCCGGTACCAGCGTTCGCCGACCTTCGGATTGATGGCCCTGGCCCGACAGATGTGTTCGGCACCGGTGATTTCGGAGGTTTCGCCGAAACAGCCATAGATCCCTTCGGGCAGCAGCTTGTCGTACATGTTGCCGACGGTCGGACAGGACCCCAGCCCGGTGGTCGTGTCGCTCTCGCCGCACTTGGTCGAGATCCACAGATCCGACATCGCGCATTCCTCGCGCAGCAGTTCGCTGGCGAAGTGCACCATATCCTTGGCCGTCCGTGACGCGTCCATGATGGTGCGAAGATCGCCGTTCTGCTCGATCGAGAATCCAGCGACTGGCTTGCCCGTTTCGGCGATCCCGTCGACGACGCGCTGTGTCCAGGAGGGTTCGATGCCGATCACCACGCAGGCGGCGACATTCGGGTTGCTGCCGGTGCCGATGAGTGTGCGGAAATGCAGCTCCAGATCCTCACCGAACTGAAGCCGCCCGTAAGCGTGGGGTATGGCCAGCGTGCCCTTGATGTTGTTGGCGACGGCTTCGCAGGCGGCATTGGAGATATCGTCCAGCGGCAGGATGACGACATGGTTGCGAACACCGACGCGGCCGTTTTCCCTGCGATAGCCCTGAACGGTGAGATTGGTGTAGTTTGCGGTCATTGGCGGCGTCCCTACCAGCGTTTGGTCTTGCAGTTGTGTGTGTGGAGGTGGTCGCCGCGCGCCACATCCGCGACAATCCGGCCGATATCCTCGCCATATTTGACCGCTGTATCGCCGGCCTTCATGTCCTGAAGCGCAATCTTGTGACCGATCGGGACATCCTGCCTGGCGGTCAGCCGGAACGTCGAATTGTCCCGCGTGACGCAGCAGAGCATGTCGGTCTCGGCCTTGAGGTCCTCGATGACGACGACGCCGACATTGTCGCTATGATCATGCACCAGAAGGTGGGGCGGCTCAGACATTGGTTTCTCCTTGTTCTTGGGGTTTCAGGATGACCTTGGGCGCTGCCGTGCGCCCGGCCAGAATATCTTCAAAAGCGGACTGACCGGCACCGAGCGGCCGCCTGTCCATCCAGTCGAGCGGCCCCATGCGGCCATCGCAAATGGCCTGGGCGGTCGCCGCGAAATCGTCTTTTGAATAGGTGTAGGTGCCGATCAGCGTGATTTCCTGCAGGGTGAGCCGGCGGAAGTCGAGATGACCTTCGCCGCCTCCGAGGCCGATATGCATCACCACACCCCCGGGCCGCACCCTCGAGATCGCCTGTGCGTGGGTAGCGTCGATGCCGACGGCGTCGATGACCAGGTCGAAATCGTCAACCGTTCGGATGTCTTCAGGTGCGGCTGTCCGCAGGTCCAGATGTCGATCCAGATAATCGCGTCTGATGGCGTTCGGTTCCGAGATGAGGACGTTCCCGGCCCCATTCGCCGACAGGCTGAGTGCGGCGCCGACGCCGATGGCGCCACCCCCGATCACCAGCACTCCGGCCTCTTCCAGCGGCACGAACAGCGCCCGGCGCGCCAGCCTCGTGGCATGCCATCCGCAGGCGAAGGGTTCGGCCAGCGACGCGGCATCGAACGAAATCGCATCCGGGATCTCGAACAGATTGTCCGGCGGAATGGCGACCAGCTGAGCGAAAGCACCCGGAAGCGGATGCATGGAGATGATCTGGCGATCCGGGCAGATGTTTTCGCGCCCCGACCGGCAAGCCGCACAGCGACCGCACGTCACCAGCGGATTGACGGTGACCCGCCGACCGGCCGGTTCGCCGGTCACCACCACGCCGGCGGCTTCGTGGCCGAGGATCAGCGGTGGCGGCCTGCGGTCGTCATGCCCCAGAAAGGCGTGCATGTCGGAACCGCATATGCCGACGCTCTCGACCTTCACCAGGACGTCGTCGGCGGTGGGGGTCGGTTCATCGATTGCCCGCATTTCGAGCCGCTTCTGACCAGTGTAGACGAGCGCTCTCATTTGGCCGTGAACCCTCCATCCACCATCAGGACCTGACCGGTGACATAGGCCGACGCGTCGGAACACAGGAACAGGACCGGACCGTCAATGTCCTCCACTTCGCCATTGCGTCCGATACAGGTCTGGCGGGCGTTGCGCCCCGCCCGCTGCGGGTCGTCGAAAACGGCCGCGGTCAGTTCGGTGCGGAAAAATCCCGGACCGATGGCATTGACGTTGATGCCAAAACGCGACCAGGCTTCCGCCATTGCCCGAGTCAACTGCCCGATGCCGGCTTTCGACGCCCCGTAGGACAGCCCGGACGGAAATGCCCGCGTGGTCTGCAGCGAAGCAAAATTGACGATCCGTCCCCAGCCTCTGCTTTTCATCGACGGGACGAACGCCTGGCTGAGGAAGAACGGAGCCGCGAGATTGAGATCGAGCGTGAGATCCCAGCCATCCGCGGTGACGTCGTCGGCCGCTTCCCGGGTGTTGATCCCGGCCGCATGGACGACGATATCGGGTGCGCCATATTCCCTGGCAACCGCTTCGGCCAGCTCGCCCAACCGTTCCCGCTGCGCCAGATCGAACGGCACGATCGCCGCTTTGCCCGCCGCATCGTCGCGCCACGCCTCGAGATTGCCGGTGCGACGGGCAACACCCACCACGCGCGCTCCCGCCGCGACGAGCACATCGGCGGCACGACGCCCCAGCCCGGAACTCGCGCCGGTGACGCAGGCGACTTTTCCAGTGAGGTCGAACAGATCGTCAAAACCCATCGGCCAGCCTCACTCATGCGCCGACAGATCGAACGTCTCGTCCGGGAAATACTTCTTCAGACGGATATCGGCCGTCCGCGCGTGTCCTTCCATTCCCTCGAGACGCGAGATGCGGGCGGTGGCTTCGGCGACCGGCCTGGCCCCTTCCCGCGTTGCCCTCTGCCAGGTCACGATCTTCATGTATTTGTGCACCGACAGCCCGCCGGTATAGCTGGCGGCACCCGAGGTCGGCAGCACGTGGTTCGTGCCGGAGGCCTTGTCTCCGAAGGCAACCGTCGTCTCTTCGCCCAGGAACAACGAGCCGTAGCACTGAAGGCGATCGAGCCACCACGGCAGGTCTTCGGCCTGAACGGTCAGATGCTCCGGCGCGTATTCGTCTGCGGTTTCGGCCATCTCCTCGCGATCCGCACAGAGGATGACCTCGGCATAGTCCCGCCACGCGGCTTCCGCGTTCGCCCGATTGGTTTCCGGCAGGTCCGCGATCAGGGTAGGCACCAGGCCCAATACCTGTTCTGCGAGCGCCCGCGTGTCGGTCACCAGCCAGACCGGCGAGTTGTATCCGTGCTCCGCCTGGCCGACCAGGTCGGCGGCAACGATCGCCGGATCCGCACTGGCGTCGGCTACGATCAGGCTGTCGGTCGGCCCGGCGAACATGTCGATCCCCACCCGGCCGAACAGGATGCGCTTCGCTTCGGCGACGAACTGGTTGCCCGGTCCGACCAGGATGTCGGCCCGCGGTTGTCCGAAGAGCCCGAATGCCATGGCGGCGACACCCTGCACGCCGCCCAGCGCCATAATCGTGTCGGCACCGCACAGGTCGGCCGTGTAGATGATCGCCGGCGCAATTCCGACCCCGGGCCGCGGCGGCGAGCACGCGACGATGTGCCGGCAGCCGGCAACCTTGGCGGTGGTCACGGTCATGATGGCCGAGGCGATGTGGCTGTACCGCCCGCCGGGGACGTAGCACCCTGCGGCGTTGCACGGAATGCTCTTTTGTCCGGCAACGAGCCCGGGCACGATTTCGACCTCGATATCGCGCAGCGTTTCCTTTTGCGCTTCGGCAAAGCGACGCACATTGTCGTGGGCGAACTGGATGTCCCGTTTCAGCTTTTCGGGCACCAGCGCCGCCGCGGCGTCGATCTCCTGCCGGGTGAGAACGACGTTGCCGTCATACTTGTCGAAGCGGGCAGCATATTCGAGCGCCTTGTCGTCGCCGCCGGCCTCGATTTCGCTGAGGATCTCCCGCACGGTCGCCTGGACGTCGGCTGCATCACTGGCTGAGGTAAGAGGCGCTTTTTTCAGGTATTCGCGCGGCATCGTTGGGTCCTATTTGTAGATGTCGGGGAGCAGCGTCGTCGAAATTGCCGGGATATAGGCAATCAGCAGCACGACGATGAGCATGAAGAAGACGAAGGGCACCGCCTTGGCGGCGATCTTGAGGATCGACTCGCCCGTGATGCCGGAGACGACGAAGAGATTGAGCCCCAGCGGCGGCGTGATGAAGCCGACGCCCAGTGCGGTGATCATCATCACGCAGAACTGGATTTCGTTCATGCCGATCTCGTCCGCCAGGGGCTTGAGGATCGGCGCCAGGATGACGATGTTCGGCGTGGTTTCCATCACGCAGCCGGCGGCGATGAGAATGCCGATCATCAGCAGGATGAGAAAGGCCGGCTGATCGGTGATCGACGTGACGGCGGCAACGAACCCCTGCGGCACGCCGAGGATCGCCAGCGCCTGGGCCAGGGGCAGCGAGAAGGCGATGATCGGCAGGATCACGCCATTGACCTTGGCAGAACTGACCAGCATGGCAGGAAAGTCGGCAAGCTTCAGCGTTCCGAGAACGAACCCGATGATGATGGTGACGATGACGGCGGTGGCGCCGGCTTCCGTCGGTGTCAGGTGACCGGAAAAAATCCCGTAGAAGATGATGCCCGGCACCAGGAAGGCGTACCAGCCCGAGCGGATCGACCGGCCGACATTTCCCAGCCAGTCGCTGAACGGGATGTTGCCGCCGGATTCATAGGCGTGGATCCGGTTCATCACGATGTTGGTGATCAGGATCGACCCAAGGATCGCCAGCCCCGGGATTAGCGCCGCCTGGAACAGGGTCGATGCGGAGATGCCCAGGACGAGGCCGATGATGATGTAGGCGATCGATGGCGGGATCAGGATGCCCGTACAGGCGCCGGCGGCAACCAGGGCGCAGGCATAGGGGCGCGGATAGCCGGATTCGACCAGCCGGTCGATGGTCATCCGACCCACGGCGGCGGCTCCGGCGGCATCCGAACCGGAGATCGCCGAAAACATGCCGCACACCAGAACGGTGGCGGAGCCGAACCCACCCTTGCTCCAGCAGGTCAACGCATCGGCCACGTCGAGAAACTTGCGGCTGAGTCCGGTCCGGACCAGCACGTCGCCGGTCAGGATGAAGAGCGGAACGGCGGTCAGCGCGAAGGCGTCGATGCCGTCGAACAGCGACTCGCCCAGCAACGAAAGCGGCAAGGCGCCCGACATCAGAAGCATCAGGATGGCGGCGGAGCCGATCGCGGCCCAGACCGGCACAGCCAGCGCGCAAAGGAGCACGAAGGCGAGGACCGGAACGTAGAAGTCCCACCCCAGTTCGACCGTCTGCTGTAGCTGTTGATACAACATCACGCCACCTCAATCGAACAGGCGGTCGCCCTCGAAAACGGGACTGCCCGTTCTCAAGTCGCGAATGTCGCGCAGCAATGACTGGATGAGACGGAAGATCATCAGCGCAAAGCCGATGGGCACGGCCATAAGGAACCACACCATCGAAATGCGCAGTCCGTGGCTGACGGAACCGAACTCGTAGGAGACGGTCACGGTGTGGAACGACCAGTAGAGCGCGACCAGGGCAACCGCGAACATCACCAGATCGCCGAAGATATAGAGCAGCGCCTTCATGCGTGGGCCGAGATAATGCATCAGAACGTCGATGCGGATGTGGGCTCGCTCGCGCACTGCAGCCGCCGCTCCGATCCATGCGAGGTAGATGAAGGAGTAGCGGACGATTTCCTCGCCCCAGATGGACGAATAGGCCATCACCTCACGGCGAAGGACTTCCACGGCCATCGTGCCAACAAGCATGACGTAGAAAACCAGCAAGGCCCAGCGTTCGGCGTTGCGGTTGAGAACGGCAAGTATTTGGGACATGAATCCTCCTCTCGCGACACGGCACGGTCGCGAACGGCCTTCCCTCATTTGTTGCGGCGAACCAACCTTGCCGCCTCCAGCGAGGCGGCAAGGCGAAAGCGCTTAGGCGTCGTGCACGTAGTAGCGACTCTGGGTTCCGGCGGCCTCTTCAAGCTTGCCGAAGGCATCCATCGAGCCGGCGAGCTCGGACTTGAAGCTGTCCCATTCGGAGCGCTGATAGCCGCCGACCGACTGCCATTCGCCCAGCTGGTCCTGCGACAGCGAGTGGAACTGAACGCCGGATTTGGCCAGTTCGGCCATGGCATAGGCGCGAGCGGAAGGCACCTTGGCCAGGTTCTGGTGAGCGGTCAGTTCGGAAGCGAATTCGATGCCCTCCTGAACGTCCGACGGCAGCGAATTGAACCATTCGAGGTTGCAGGAATAAACCTGGCTGTCCGGCACCGCCTGGGTGAACGTCACATTGCTGAGAATGTCCTTGAAGCCGAAAACGAAGAGCGCACCGACAGCAGGATCGAGCGCATCCGCCACGCCCTGCTTGATGGCCGACGGCGTCTCGCCCCAGGCCACCGGCGTCGGATTGGCGCCCACCAGCCGGTAGTACTGCTGCAGCATTTTCGAGCCGGGGACGCGGAACTTGACGCCCGACATCTGCGACGGGGTCAAGATCGGTCCCAGGTCTCCCTTGCGCACCGCAACGACCCGCGGATCGAT
Source organism: Rhizobiaceae bacterium (assembly GCA_963921345.3). Taxonomy (GTDB): domain Bacteria; phylum Pseudomonadota; class Alphaproteobacteria; order Rhizobiales; family Rhizobiaceae; genus Hoeflea_A. The sequence continues at coordinate 1,921,160 of CAWUFE020000007.1, forward strand.
GACGACGTAGAAAAGCGCCTTGAAGCCCGATGCCTCGACCTTCGGATGAACTTCTTTCTTCCAGGCGTCTGAGTTGACCAGATTAACGAAGCGCTGGTTCGCTCCGCAGAAATACGGCAGGTTGATCAGGTCGACAGCCGGTGCGAACGGCGCGAAGTTGGACAGCGAGTGTTGCGCCGCCTGGATCGTGCCGCCCTGGACCTTCTGGGCGAGAGCGCCCCCTGCCCCGAGCTGTCCGCCCGGCGCCAGCTTGACGTAGATCTTGCCGTTGGTGGCGTTCTGGATGTTCTCCTTGAAGTCGAGCTGCATGATCGGGTAGCTGCGCGAGGCGCCAAGCACGTAGGCGGTCGCAATCGTCATGGTGTGATCGGCAGCTTTTTCGCGTTCGCGCTCCTCCTTCGCCGTCTGGGCCACCGCCTCGGATGACGACAGCACGCCCGCGGCTCCAGCCACAACGGCGGCGGTAAACGCCCCGGTACCGGCCAGTTTCATGAAGTTGCGGCGCTCGACCGACTTCAGATCATCCTTCATCTGTGAATTCCTCCCTGTCATTTGCTGTGATGTTTCTGCTCCCGCTGCTCCCTCATGAGGATGGCAGCGACGAAACTGATGGAAGCCGCCAGCAGCAGAAGCATCTCGCTGACGTCACCCAGGAATGGTGCTCCGGACGCCGCGCCAACCGCCACATTGGCGAAGAACACGGCAAACAATGCGGCTGCAAGAATGAGCATCGGCGTCCTCCCTGACCCCGCTCCGCTTTTCGGAGACGGCTCAATGTAAGCGCTTACATTTCCGAATGCAAGCCTTTACATAACCAAAACGCAAGGACTTGCAAGATAAGCTCGCGGGCCACTATTCTGGTACCGGGAAAAGTCACCGGCATGGGAGATTTGGTTGGACAGACAGCAGCTTCCGACACTGGAGGACGTGGCGCGCCAGGCTGACGTGTCGACGGCCACCGTCTCGCGATGCCTGAGCAGACCCGAGACCGTCCGCAGTTCGACGCGGGAACGGGTTCTGCATGTCGTCAACGAACTTGGATATACCCCCAATTTCGGGGCCCAGGCCATGGCCTCGCGCCGCACCAACACCATCGGTGCGGTCATTCCCACCATGGACAACGCCATCTTCGCCAAGGGGCTGCAGGCCTTTCAGGAGGAGATCAGCCGGCGCGGGGCGAATTTGCTGGTCGCAAGTTCATCCTACAAAATGGCCCGGGAAGAAGAGCAGATCAGATCCCTGATTGCCCGCGGCGTCGACGGCCTGCTGCTGATCGGCGACGAGCGCGATCCGGAAATCTACGACTATCTCGATAAAAGACAGATGCCCTACGTTTTGGCCTGGAACTACCGGACCGCGGCGCCTCACACCTATGTCGGCTTCGACAACGCGCAAGCCGCCAGCGAGATGGCGAAGCTCGTCATGGCCCACGGCCACCGACGCATCGCCATGATAGCCGGCATCACCGACGGCAACGACAGGGCTCTCGACAGGCTGACCGGCGTGCAGCGGGCAACAGCCGAGCAAGGCATCGCCGCGCCCGACTTTTTCGTCACCGAAGCGCAATACAGTCTCGATGCCGCCGGAGACGCTTTCGATGTCATATTGCAGAGGCATCCGGGTACCTCCGCGGTGATTTGCGGCAACGACGTGTTGGCGGTCGGCGCCATCATGCGGGCGAAATCACACGGTCTTGCGGTGCCCGAGGATGTTTCCGTGACCGGTTTCGACGATATCGAGTTGTCGACGGTCGTCGACCCCGGCGTGACGACGGTTCACGTCCCGCACCGCCGAATGGGGACTTCCGCCGCTTCCGCCCTGTTTGCCGCGATCGGCGAACAGGGCACCAGAAGCAGAAAATTCAAAACCCACATCGTCGAGCGGCAATCGCTCTCGGCACCACGCACTCGCGGATGAAGCTGCCGCGAAAACCTCCGGCAGATGAAATCAGTAGCTCTTGTCGTCGCTTCCGGACGGTGCATCCGTCGCCTGTCCGATCAGGTTCCGCGTCTGATCGACACCGGCGGATGCCGCGGCGGCAAGGATGCGCACGTCGTTCGACAGCGTGACCATGTCGAAGCCCCAGCCGATGGCCTGTGCGGCGTAGGCCGGGGATCCGCAATGCAGGCCGGCGCGGATACCGGCGCCCTTGGCTGCATCGAGAACGCGACGGATTACCTCAATCATCTCCGGCTCCTGGCGGTCGAATCCCGGCGGCAGTTGCCCCTGTTTGACGCCGAGAGTGAGGTCGGCCGGCCCGATATAGATGCCGTCGAGGCCCGGAGTAGCGCAGATCGTTTCGACATTGTCGACGGCTTCCGCCGTTTCGATCATGGCAAGCGCCAGCACGTTGTCGTTGGCTTCGGCAGCGTAGCCGCTTCCCGCCGAAAAATTCGCCCGGGTCGGACCGAAACTGCGATTGCCCCTCGGCGGATAACGCATGGTGTCGACGAGCTGCGCTGCCTGCTGTGCCGTGTTCACCATCGGACAGATCACCCCGTAGGCACCGGCATCGAGCACTTTCATGATGATGCCCGGCTCGAGCCAGGGCACCCGCGCCATCGGTGTCACGCCGCTGGCGCGCAGCGCCTGCAGCATGCCCTTGGCGTCATTGTAGTCGAGAAAGCCGTGCTGAATGTCGACGGTCAGGCTGTCATAGCCCTGCTCGGCCAGGATCTCCGCCGTAAAGGCGTTGCCGATGGACAGCCAGCCATTGATCGTGGCCTGCCCGTCCTGCCATTTCCGTTTCAGCCCATTCGGTATCATGTCGCATCTGCTCCCAATCGACGTTTCGCTTGACTGAATAGGACAGGCGAACGCGCAAGACCAGTCCGCCGGACACCAAATGGGTGTCGAGCGGACTGTCCCTGGATGCCATCGCGCGACAGGCTAACCGAAGATCTCCTTGAACGGGCCGACGCACTGGCGGAAGCCGGCTTCGAAATCGCCGTCGCCCGGGTGATAGACGCTCTCCAGCGAAATCACGCCGTCGTAGCCGTCGGCACGCAGCGCCTCGGCCATCGGGCGAAACAGCCCCGCCAACTGCCCCTCGCCCATGCGCCGAACTTCCAGCGTCGCCCGCGGCGTGTCCACCTGGACATCCTTGATGTGCACATGGCCGAGATAGCCGCCACGCACCTCCTCATAGCCGTCTGGATAGGCCAGCTCGTGGCACCAGCAATTGTTGGCCGGATCCCACAGTACTTTGAGCGTGTCCTTGGCGTCGAGGTCGTCGATCAGCTTGCGCCCGGTGTAGTTTGAGTTGACCATCGTGCCGTTGCCGGTCTCCACCGCCAGTGTCAGCCCTTCCGCCTTCGCCAGTTCGACCGCCGGCGCGATGATCGGCGGCAGTGTGTCCCAGGCGCCCTTGGCGACGTTCCACTTTTCGGCGCCGTTGCGGCCCCACAGGATCTGTTCCTTTTTCGACGTCATGATGCGCACCAGCGGCGAGCCGACCGTATGGGCCATCTCCATCACCCGCTTCAGCGCATCCATGTGTTTGGTGTGCAGTTCGTCGCCCGGCCGGTTGGCCGTGGTCATGCCCGCAAAGACGTGACGCGACAGGCACGACACCGGCTTGTTGTGGCGATCGAGCAGTTCCTTGATGCCGGCGATCTCCTCCTTCGAATGGTCGCCGACCTCCTTGTCCCAGACGAATTGCAGTTCGGCATAGTCGAGGCCGAACTCATCCATCACGGTGAGCGCATGGCCGAGATCGCGGCTGATGCCGTCGCATATGACACCCAGTTTCATGGTCTTGTTCTCCCTAGCGGTGCAATTCCGCGCCGACGATTTCCTCGATCACCCGCGTCACGACCCAGTTGTCGCCATTCGGATACTTTGTCTTGCCGGCATGGAAGAGCTGCATGGCGGTGGACGCCGTGTGCAGCGGCACCCCGAGTTCCTCGGCCATGTCGAGCGCGATCGTCAGATCCTTGTGCATGGTGTTGATGTGACTGCCGGTGCCTTCGAACTTGCGATCGATGATATTTTCCAGCGCCGTGTTCGTAATGCCGCAGCCGGCGCCCGAGGTCGAAAACACCCTGTACAGCACCTCGCCGCTGACCCCGGCCTTTGCGGCAAGTACCGCGGCCTCGAAGGTGGCCGAGAAAATCGATCCGATGAGTGACTGCAAGCATGACTTGACGGTCTGCCCCTGCCCCGCCTCGGTACCGACACGGTGGATGGTCTTCGACACGGCTTCCATCACCGGCCGGAACTCGTCGAGCACCGCGTCAACGCCCGCCGCCATCATGGTCAGCGTGCCGCCCTGGGCGCCGGGAAAGCCGCCGGAGACCGGGCTGTCGATCAGATGGACGCCGGATCCCTGCATGGCGGCGCCGATATCGCGTGCTTCCGAAGGCTTGATCGTCGCCGTCAGGATCACGGCGCCGCCGTCGCGCATATTGGCGACGAGACCGTTCTCACCCAGGATGACCGCCTTGGCCTGATCGCCGTTCATGACCATGACATAAACGGCATCGGCATTTCGTCCCACACCGGCCGCGTCCGCGGCAGCCATGCCGCCCATGTCGCTGAGCGCACGCATTCGGGCCTCGCTCAAATCGAAGCCGGTCACTTCGAAGTCGTTGGCGATAAGGTTCTTGGCCAGGCCAGACCCCATATCCCCCAAACCGATAACACCTGCGCGCATGTCTTTTCCTTTCTCAAACGTTCTGCACAGTGCAGGGGTTTCAAGTGCTGTTGCAACACCGGGCCGGTCCGGAAGACACCCCGGGCCCTGATCCTGCCTGATGGGCGATCAGGCAGGGCTTGTCCATCGATCACCTCACCAGGAACAGCGAAATCTGTGGGAAGGCGACGAGAATCGCCAGGATGGCAGCCTGCAACATGATGAAGGGACCGAACGAACGATAGATGGTCACCAGATCGATCTCCGGCGGTACGACGCTCTTCAGATAGAACGCGGCCGAGCCGAAGGGCGGCGTCAGGAAAGCGATCTGCATGTTGACGCTGAAGAGAATGCCGAACCAGATCGGATCGTATCCAAGCTGTTTTACGATGGGCATGAAGACGGGCATCGTCAGCAGCACGATGCCGATCCAGTCCATGAACATGCCCAGGATGAAGAAGATGAGCATCATCACCAGGATGATCACGATCGGAGCAACGTCCAGATTGACGATGGCATTGGCCACGAACTTGTTGCCGCCCGACAGGCTGAAGGCGCCGGCCAGAACCGTGGCGCCGAAAGTGACCCACATGATCGTGCCCACCGAGCGGAAGGTCTGCTCGAGACCTTCCAGCAGCATGACGGTGTTGAGCTCGCTGCGGATCCAGATCAGCACCGTGGTCGCTACCACACCCATCGCCGCGGCCTCGGCATAGCCAGTAACGCCGCCATAGATGGACCCCAGCACCAGGTCGACGACCACCAGCGGCGGAAGCAGTCCCTTGGCGATCGGATAGTCGTCGCGCTTTTGAAGCCAGGCCACCAGGATGATGGCCATGACCGCGCTGGTAAAGATGAAGGTGGCGATCAGCTGCGTGCCGCCGAACCCGGCGAGTCTGCCGATCAAAGCGCACCCGAAGCCGACGATGAACGGAAACAGATTGAGCAGCAGTTCCATTCGGGAATTTGTTTCGGGCACGTCGGAGTCGATGCCGGACTCAGTCGAAAGCGGCGCCAGGGACGGATTCAGACGGGTGCGGACGACGATGTAGAGGATGTAGGTCCCCGCCAGCATCAGCCCCGGAATGAACGACGCGGTGAAAAGCTTGGTGATGGATGTCTCGGTCACCAGGCCATAGATGATCAGCACCACGGATGGCGGGATCATCGTTCCCAGCGAGCCGCCGGCGCAGATGGTGCCGATCGCCAGATACTTGTCATAGCCGAGACGCAGCATCTGCGGCAGAGCCACAAGGCCGAGAAGCACGATTTCGCCGCCGATGATGCCGGACATCGCCGCCATGATCACCGCCATCACGGTTGTGACGATCGCCACGCCGCCGCGCATTCGACCCAACGCGATGTTCAGCGCGCCGTACATGTCCCTGGCGATGCCCGATCGCTCGAGCAGCGACGCCATGACGATGAAGAACGGCACCGCGATGATCGCGTGGGTGATGACCAGATCGTAGACCCGCTGCATCACCAGCCCGAGTCCGGGCTCGCCGAAATTCAGCCAGATGATGATGGCGCCCAGGAAACCGGTGGCAAACCCCAGCGGAACGCCGGCGACCAGCAGAATGAAAATTCCGATGAGCAGCATCAGCGACAACGTCCCGACGCCGAGATCCGCGCGGTAGTCGCCGAATACCCAGATCGGCAGGACCAGCGCCAGCGCCGCGGCCAATGCAAAGAAAGCGAGGGGGAAAGTAATCGACCTGGTCATTGTTCACGCCCCTCTTCGGCAGTCTTGGAATCGACCAGGCCGGTAACGCCTTCCGGTCGGTCGCCATGTTCTTGCCGATCCGGGTCGGTCTGCCCGCGCCCGTACCAGTCCACCAGCATGTTGTTCAACGCGCCGAGAGCGACGACGCAGGTGACGATCAGCACCAGCGGCTTGATGGTGGCGGGTATCGGCGGATCGAAGATGGTCCCGAACCGCTCCCAGCTGCTGAAAGCGTCCCATGCGACGTCATAGCCGCCGACCACCATCAGCACCGCGTAGACCACAAGGACGAAAATCGCCATGTAATCGAACGCCAGGCGAACCTTCGCCGACACGATGTCATAGACCGCCGTGATCCGGATATGGGCGCGCCGCTGCATGGTGTAGACGCCGGCGGCCAGATAGATGGCGCTGCCCACCCAGAGCGTCAATTCGTTCGCCCAAAGCGTCGGACTGGCGAAGAGATACCGCATCAGCACTTCGTAGAAAGTGATCAGAACGCCAGCCAGAATGAGGAACATCGCGATCCGGGATAGGCTCGTGACGACCCGGTCGAAGAGGGTCACGCGGTCATTGTCCGGACGCCCGGTGATGTAGGTCCATATTCCCGGCAGGCCGCCGCGTTCGGTTATCTTGGCTCTGGTCCGAGCATCCATGAGACGCCGTCCTCCAGGCTGGCTGACAGTTTTCGAAAGAAAAGCGCGAGCCGGAACGGTGTCCGGCCCGCACCAACGGAGGAACGATCAGTCAACCAGACCGATGTCCTTCATGAAGGCCAGATGGCTGTCGAGCACGGCCTGGGCGGCCGGTGTCTTGGCACCCCAATCGGCCCAGCGGCCCTGGGCGAATTCGCGGAACGCCTTGCGGTCTTCGGTCGACCAGTCATAGAGCTTCACGCCGTCGGCCTGGATCTGCGTCGCGGTCTGGTTGTCACGGACCTCGGTCAGCAACGCCAGATCGAGCGCAATCCCCTTCAGGGCGACTTCGATCGCCTTCTGAACGGACTCGGGCAGCTTGTCCCATGCCTTTTTGTTGCACGAAAGCTGTTCGGCAGGCATCGAATGGAAGCCGGGATAGGTGGCGTGTTTGCCGACATCGAACAGGCCCAGCGAATTGTTGGTGTTCAGGGTCGAAGCGTCGGCGCCGTCGACGATGCCGGTGCGAAGCGCATTCGGAACCTCACCGAAGTCCATCACTACCGGCTTGGCGCCGAACGAAGCAAAGATCTCGGTCTCCAGTCCGGGAGGCGAACGGAACTTCCAGTCTTTCAGGTCGGCGAAGCCTGCCAGCGGACGAGTCGACGTCAGCGACTCATGACCCTGCAGCCAGAAGCCGACGACGTGCATGTCCTGTGCGTCGTAGAGATGCTCCTGCACCACATCCTTGCCGCCGGCGTGATAGAACCAGGACAGGAACTGATAGGGCGTGTCGTAGCCGCCCATGATGTCGCCGGCGAGTTGCCAGCCGGCGTCCTTGCCGACATTGCCGGTGATGCCGCCCATGTCGCAATCCAGGATCCCCTGGCTGGCGGCGCCCATCACCTCGTTCTGGGCGACAACCTCGGACGAGAAGTGCATCTGGATTTCCACGGCACCGCCGGTCATCGTCTGCACTTCGTCGATAAAGCGCTGGATCAGCTGGCCGGGCGTCGATTCGGCGCTGAAATGCGTTTGGATGCGCAGCTTGTCGGCACTGTACGCCGGAGTGGCGATCACGGCGAGCGCGGCGGCGCCCATGAGCATCTTGGTCAAGGATTTCATGTTTTTCTCTCCTCCCTTGGGGTTGTTCACATGAAAGCGGCTGGATGAATGATGGTCGGTCTTTGACGGGCGGCAGCCCGTCGAAGCAATTCTTTCGATTCCGTCTCTCCTGCCTCGAAAGCGCGGCAACGATCATCGGTCAGCCGACCGCACGGCGCCGCCCGAAGGGGCGGGTCCGGAAGAAGCCTCTCGATAATCTGAGCGTGGCGGAACTCCGAGCCGGTTGCGGCCGTCAGGCGGCAATTCCCCGAAACCCGGTATCGGTACGCGACGACGCGGCGCGCCGACGCAAGCGACCTGCGTTCCTCCCGTTCACCACAGCGCTCTCTTTGCAGGATCAGTCTTCAGCGAAACGCGCGATTGCGCAACTTTTTCACATCAGATTGACGAAATTGATGTCAAATGATGATAACTTGCCGTAAATTACGGCCGTTTTGATGTGAATTGATGCTTTCTTGTGCGCCCACCAGAGATGGTCGGATTTCAGATGTTCTCGGCCGTCACCAATTCGAAGGGGATTACGCTTTCCATTGCATCAGGTTGTTTGCCGGTCAGCACTTGGGCCATGGAACCGACGACGGTTCGCGCGATCGCCTCTATCGGATTGGCGATGACCAGATCGACGGTCCCGGAAAGCAGACCGTCCACGGCGAAAGGGCTCTTCTCGTGGCAGATGTAGAATATGTCCGCTCCCCGCCCCGCTTCCTCCAGAGCCCGCACCACGCCCTCGACGCCGCCGCCGCAATGGTAGATCCCTGAAAGTCCGGGCGTCGCGCTCAGCATTTCCGCTGCCGCCTCATAGGCAAGCACGGTATCGTCCATGTAAACGACCGAATCGCGTAGCCGGATATCGGCCGCATACTCGCGCAAATAGCTGCGAAACCCGGATTCCCGGTCCTCCTGGGTCCGGTAGCGGTGGGAACCGATCAGGATTCCCACCTCCCCGCCGCCACGGGCGAAGCGTGTCATCGCCCAGCCGGCCGTGCGTCCCGCCTTGCGCCCGTCGATGCCGACGAACCCGGCCAGATCCGGCGTGTCGAGCTGACTGAGCAGTGCGAAGACGGGCACGTCCGCTTCCGCGGACTGCGTCGCCGCCACCGCCACCTTGGGATGGTCGACCGCGACCACGGCGACCGCATCCGCGCGCTCGCGCATATCCGCCAGCGCACCGGCCAGATCGTCCGGCGAGAGGCTCTCGACAAAGTCGATTTCGACCGAGCTGCGAATCTCGCGCAGATCAGCGGCCGCCTTGCGCAGGTTGTCTGCCAGCGACTGGTAGAACCATTTGCCCCTCTTCTGGAGAATGAAACCGAGTGTCTTGGCCGGCGCCATTTCCTCGATTCGACGGCGCATCAGCCGATGAGCGTGATAGTTCAGCGCCTCCGCCGCCTCGAGCACGCGCGTGGCCGTGGCGGCCTTGACCGGTGCACGGCCGTTCAGCACCCGGTCCACCGTCGCAACGCCAACACCGGCCTTCTGTGCAATGTCCTTCAATGTCGAGCGGTCGGTCATCGCTATGATAGATTCCATCACTTGTTTCCGTTTAATTTTGAGAGAACTGATAGAAAATATCAAGCTGGAATTGACCGACAATCCGCGATGATGGATTCTTCGCAGAACAAACGAAGAAGGACCTGTGCGATGCTCGATACGGTGCATTGGCGCGATTACAGCCTGACCGGCAAGGATGCCGGCCCGGGATTTGCCCCCAACGAGTGGTACAGCACGCCCATACCGCGCAAGCGGATGAAGGAACTGATGAAACGGTCGGACCGCCCGGGACTGATCAACTACGGTCTCTGGCTCGGCCTGCTGGCCGTGACCGGAACCTGGCTGGTGCTCGCCTGGAGCAGCTGGTGGGCGGTGCCGGCAGCGTTCTTCTACGGTATATTCTACGGCTCGTGCGCCGACAGCCGCTGGCACGAATGCTCGCACGGAACGGTTTTCAAGACCCGCTGGCTGAACAATTTCTTCTACCAGCTGGCCTCCTTCATGGCCCTGAAGAACCCCTATCTTTGGCGTTGGAGCCACACGCGTCACCACACCGACACCATCATTGTCGGCCGCGACCCGGAAATCGCCTTTCCGCGGCCTCCCAGCCTGTTCGGCGTCGTCTCCAACCTGCTCTATCTCAAGGCCGGCCTGCCGGAGATGAAAAAGATGATCCGGCTGGCCTTCGGCCGGCTGACCTCAGGCGAAAAGGATTTCCTGATCGAGGCCGACCGGCCCAAGGCCTTTCTGGTCGCGCGCGTCCATCTGGCGATTCTCGCGAGCGTGATCGCTCTGTCGGTAGCGATGCAGAGCTGGCTGCCGGCCATGCTGATCGGGTTGCCCAGCTTCTACGGCTCCTGGCTGCACCATCTGCTGGCGACGACCCAGCATGCGGGCCTGGCCGAAGATATTCCGGACCACCGCATGAACTCGCGCACCGTCCACATGAATCCGTTCTTCCGGTTCGTCTACTCCAACATGAATTATCACGTGGAACACCACATGTATCCGATGGTGCCGTTCTACTCGCTGCCGGCTCTGCATGAGGAAATCAAGGCCGACTGCCCGCCGGCCTATCCTTCGACACTCGCCGCCTACCGGGAGATGATCCCGGCCATGCGGGCGCAGCGCCGCGACCCCTACCACTACGTTCAGCGGCCGCTGCCCGCCGGCGCCAATCCGACGCCCGCCTACACGCGGCCCACCGCCCTCGCAGCCGAATAGGACAAACCACCCATGAGCAACTGGACGCGCGCTTGCGCCACGGACGATATCGAGACCGAGGATCTGATCCGCTTCGATCACGGCGACCGGACCTTTGCCGTCTATCGCAGCCCCGACGACGAATTCTTCTGCACCGACGGCCTGTGCACCCACGAGCAGATCCATCTCGCCGACGGTCTGGTCATGGACTATCTGATCGAGTGCCCGATGCATAACGGCCAGTTCGACTACCGCACCGGAGAAGCCAAGCGCTCGCCGGTCTGCGTCAACCTGAAGACCTATCCGGTCAAGGTGGAAGGCGGCGACGTCTTCATCGACATCGGCTAGATCCATGAAACGCATCAATACCTGGGACGCCAAGCCGGCACGGCGTAACCTGACGGCCGCCGACATGCGCGCCGCCAAGGGTGCGCGCAAGCTGACCCAGACCACCGCCAACACTGCGGAAGAAGCGGCCGCGGCGGCCGATGCCGGCATCGACCTGATCATGGGCGACGCCCAGAACACCGCGGCGGTGCGTGAAGGCTCTCCGGATCTGTTTTTCACCGCTGCCGTTGCGCTGCCCGACCACCCGACCGAAGCCGACATTCTGAGGACAGCCTTCGCCGCCCTGAAAGCGGGGGCCGATTCCATCTACACGGCGCGCGGGCCCCACATAGTCGAAATGCTGGCACGAGAAGATATTCCGGTCATGTGCCACCTTGGCCTGGTGCCGCGCAAATCCACCTGGCGGGGAGGCTTGCGCGCCGTCGAAAGCACGGCGGAGGAAGCGACCGAACAGTGGAACGCCTTTCGCCGCATGGAGGACGCCGGCGCGTTTTCCGTCGAGGCCGAAGTGATACCCGCGCCTGTCATGGCCGAAATCAGCCGCCGCACCCGCCTCGTTACCATGTCGCTGGGGTCGGGCAGCGGCGGCGACGTGATCTATCTGTTCCAGAACGACATTTGCGGCGAGCAGCCCGATCGTCCCCGCCATGCCCGGGCATTCGGCGACCTTCACAGCCTGCACGAGAAGATCCGGCAGGAACGCCGTGCGGCGCTGCGCGCCTTCCGCGAAGCAGTGCATACCGGCGATTTCCCGAGTGCTTCCGAGACAGCCGGCATTTCCGACGAGGACCTCGGCGCGTTTGTTGCTAAACTGCCTGCGGCTTCGTCACATTCCTGATTCCCTGCCGCCAGCCACGGCACTCGCCGGGACGCCATCGTTGGACAACGAATCGACACCATCAAAAGACACTTCGCTTGCCGGGCTCGGTTTCGCGGCGCTCGGCTTCGGCCTGTTCGCAACTCACGACGCCATCATCAAGACGCTGGGCGCCACCTATTCCGTGTTCCAGATCATCTTCTTCGGCGTGCTGTTCGCTTTCGTGCCGATGGCGCTGATGATCCTGACGGACCGCGCCGTCGACAATTTCCGCCCCCACCATCCATGGCTCATCCTGCTTCGCTCGCTGCTGATGATCGTATCGATGACCAGTGCCTTCTACGCGTTCGTCACGCTGCCGCTCGCCGAGGTCTACTCCCTGCTCTTCGCGGTTCCCTTGTTGGTCACCGCCTTCTCGGTACCGCTTTTGGGTGAGGTCGTGCGGGCGCGCCGCTGGGCAGCCGTCGGGATCGGCGTGGTCGGCGTGGTCATCGTCCTGCGCCCGGGTCTGACCGAGTTCACGCTCGGCCATGGTGCGGCGCTGACCGCGGCCTGTGCCAGTGCGTTCGCTGCCATCCTCATTCGCAAGATCGGCGGCGAGGAACGGTCTGCGGTGCTAATTCTCAATCCGATGCTCGTGTCGCTGTTGGCCATGGCGGTGATCATGCCTCCGGTCTACGTGCCGGTCGATCTTGCAGACCTGGGACTGATGGCGACCGTGGGGCTGATTTCTGTGCTCGCCCAGCTCTGCATCATCGCCGCTTACCGGGCGGCACCGGCTGCCGTGATCGCGCCGACGCAATACACCCAGATCATCTGGGCGACCGCCTACGGCGCCCTTCTGTTTGCGGAGCAGCCCGACATCTATGTGGCGGCCGGCTCGGCGATCATCATCCTGTCAGGCCTTTTCGTCGTGTGGCGGGAAAGCCGCGAAAACGTCTCCAGGAAGAGCCCGGTCCTGCGCACCGCCAATCCACGCTTCGACACCGGCCCATCGCCCAAGCCGAAATCCGATCGGCCAGATTCCTGAGCGCTATCCCGCCCGAGCCGGCACCCGGCTCTCGAACCAGCGAAAGATCAGGGCGATGATGCCGGCGATGATCATGTAGATGAGCGCCAGAAGCAGCAACGGCTCGTAGACGATGAACGTGTCGGAACGCACCCGCGAGGCGACCGCGTAGATATCGACCACAGTGATCGTCGCAACCAGCGGCGTCGCCTTGAGCTGCAGAATCGTTTCGCCACCCAGCGTCGGCAACACGTTGCGCACCGCCTGCGGCAGCCAGATGCGCCGGAACATGGTGAAGCGACGCATGCCGAAGGCGCGGGCCGCCTCGAGCTGTCCCCTGGCAACGCTGGAGAAGGCGCCGCGCATCACCTCGCCCTCATAGCCGGCATAGGACAGCGTCAGCGCCACCACCGCATAGGGCCAGGCCTGACGCAGATAGGGCCACAATTCGCTGCTGCGGATCCACGGAAACTGCGGGAAGAGCGACCCGAAACCGTAATAGATCAGCCAGATCTGCAGGAGCAGCGGCGTGCCGCGGATGATGGTGCAAAAGGTCTTTGCCGGCGCCGAGAGGTACCAGGGGCCGACGGCCTGGGCCAGCCCGAGCGGAATGGCCAGCAGGAATCCCAGGACGGATGTGACCACCAGCAGCCAGATGGTGCGCCACAGGCCCTCGGCCGCCAGCGGCGCGTATTTCGGGATCCAGTCCCAGCGCAGCGCCAGCGCACACCACAGGACGAGCGCCGCAAACAGCAGCATCAGGATGACCCGGTGCGGACGCCACCATGCGCGCAGTTCGCTCATCCGCGCGCCTCCTTCAGCGAAGGTTGTCCACGCCGCGCCCATTTTTCGATGCGTCCGAAGACGACGCCCGACAGCAAGGTAACGATCAGGTAGAGCGCTCCGGCGGCCATGAAGAAGGTGAAATAGGCCCGCGTGCTGCTTGCCGCCTGCCTTGTTTCCAGCGTCAGTTCGTTGAAGCCGACGATCGCCAGCAGCGCCGTGTCCTTGGTGGCGATCAGCCACAGATTGGCGAGCCCCGGCGTGGCGAACGACATCATGGCGGGAATGGTCACCCGGCGAGCCAGCAGGACCGGCGGCATGCCATAGGCGCGCGCGGCCTCGATCTGCCCGTGCGGCACCGCCTGGATCGCACCGCGCAGCACCTCGGTCGAATAGGCGCCCTGAACGATGCCGAGGACCCAGATGCCGGCGGCAACGCCGCTGATCTCCACGCGGCCGTAGCCCAATGCCGCGGCCGCCTGGTTGATCAGATCGGTGCCGACATAATAGAGGATCAGGATCAGCACCAGCTCGGGCACCGCCCGCACCACGGTGGTATAAATGGCGAGCAGGTCGCGCAGGACCGGCCCGCCATAGAGCTTGCCATAGGCCCCGAAGAGGCCGATGACCAGTCCGAAGCCGAAGGCGCCGAAGGCGATCTGCAGCGAGTGCGCAAGGCCGCGCAGCAGGTTCGACCCCCACCCGGGCGGGGACAGCGACAGCAGCTCCAGACTTTGTGTCAGCCCCAGCGAATTGATGAGGGCTTCCACGACCTCGGCCTATTCGCTGTAGATGCTGGCCGTGAAGTAACGTGAGGTGATGTCCTCATGGGTGCCGTCGGCCAGAATGGCGGCAATGGCGGCGTTCAACTTCTCACGAAGCTCGTCTTCGCCCTTGCGCACGCCGGCACCGACGCCGCGCCCCATGACGGCAACGTCCTGTGCCACCTCGCCCTTGATCTCGCAGCATGCGCCGGCATCCGAGGCGACGAAATCCGCCATGGCGATGCTGTCGGCCTGGGTAGCGTCGATGCGGCCGGCGACGAGGTCCTGATTGGCTTCGTCCTGGGTCTGATAGACCCTCAATTCCGACTTGTCGGCAAAATATTTCTGCGCATAGGCCTGGTGGGTGGTGGACGCCTGCACGCCGATGATCTTGCCGGCGAGCGAGTCCGGGTCGGAACCGAACTGCATCGACTTGTCGCCGACGATGACGCCCGGCGTGTTGTAATAGGGATCGGAGAAATCGATGGTCTTCTGCCGTTCCTCGGTGATCGACATGGATGCCATGATCACGTCGATTTGCTGGCTGGTCAGCGACGGAATGATGCCGTCCCAGGCAACCGGCGATATCACGCAATCGAGCTCGGCCGCTTTGCAGACCGCGTCGATGACGTCGATTTCCCAGCCCACCCAGTTGCCCGAGGAATCGAGCGAGGCGAACGGCGGATAGGGCTCGGCGGCGATGCCGATCTTGACCTCGTCCGCAACCGCGGTGCCGGCGGCCATGACCGTGGCGGTCAGGCCGACGATCAGCAGATTCTTCAGTTTCATTTCAGTGCTCCCTCTTTGGTTTTCTTGGCTTCATGAAACGGTTTGCAGAAATTGCCGGAGACGTTCGGATCTCGGACTGCCGAAAATCGCTTCGGGCGGCCCCTCCTCCTCGATCCGACCGGCATGAAGGAAGACGACATGCGAGGCGACCTCCCTGGCGAATTTCATTTCGTGGGTGACGAGCAGCATGGTTCGGCCTTCGGCCGCCAGATCGCGGATCACCGTCAGCACCTCGCCGACCAGCTCCGGGTCGAGCGCGCTGGTCGGCTCGTCGAACAGCATTACCCCCGGTTCGACGGCAAGCGCCCGGGCGATCGCCGCGCGCTGCTGCTGGCCGCCCGACAGAAAGGACGGATAGGTGTCGGCCTTGTCGGCCAAACCGACCCGCCGCAGCAATTCCTCTGCCCGCGCAACGGCCTCCGCGCGCGGCACCTTCAACACGTGCACCGGAACCTCGATCACATTTTCCAGAAGCGTCCGGTGGGTCCACAGGTTGAAAGCCTGAAAGACCATGGCAAGCCGGGTGCGGATCCGCTCGATCTGCCGTCGGTCGGCCGGCGAACCATCCGGTCGCATGGCGATCTCCTCGCCGTCGATGACGATGCGCCCGGAACTCGGCGTTTCGAGAAAGTTGATGCAGCGCAGGAAGGTCGATTTGCCGGAACCGCTGCCGCCGATGATGGCAACGACGTCGCCCTTGCGGGCGGCAAGAGACACGCCTTTGAGAACCTCGAGGCTGGCGAAGGACTTGTGCAGGTCTTCGACCTGTATCTTGTAGCCGGCATCGGGCGCGGCATGCGCTCCGGAGGTGTCGATTTCCAGCGTCAATTTTTTGCGGCTGCCCTGTTTTTCGGCTTGTCATAATGCCGGATCTCAATAATTATGCAAGTGTATAATTACGCAATCGCAACGGAATATGCAGGTGGCAGCCGATCGTCGCAAATTCAGCAGGGAACCGGCGGAGCAACGCAGGGATGCGCTGATCCGCGCCACCCTCTCGCTGATCGCCGAAAAGGGCGTGCGCGCCGCAACGGTGCGCGAGATTGCCAAGAGGGCTGACGTGACGCAGGGTCTGATCCGCCATTACTTCACCACCAAGGAGGACCTGGTGACCGCGGCTTACGAGCAGCATATGCGCGAGCTGACGGAAGCGACCTTCGCTTCTTTGCGGACCGCCGGCGAATCCGCCGTCGACCGCCTGGCCGCCTATGTGGCCACCGGCCTGCGGCCGCCGGTCGTCGACCCCAATGCCGTTTCGCTGTGGGCGAGTTTTCTCAACAAGGTGCGCCATGACGAGCGCATGCGGGCGACGCACGAACGCACCTATCGCGACTTTCGCGACCGCCTTGAAACGCTTATCCGCGATGCTCTTGTGGAAACGGGGCGCATTCCGGACGAACAGGAATTGCGCCGGCTGGCCATTGCATGCAACGCGGTGATCGACGGCCTGTGGTTGGAGGGCGGCGCCCTCCCCGACGCTTTCGGAACGGACGAGCTGGCGCAGATCGGCCTCGCATCGGTCGGCGCGATCGTCGGATTGAAACTGCAGCACGAGGTAAAGCAGTCATGAAGCAAACCGCGATCACGCGCCGGCTGGCCGGCCTCGGCGGCGACAAGTGGGAGGTTCACCGGCGGGCTCGCGAGCTTTCCGCAGAGGGACGCGATATTGTCGAGCTGACCATCGGCGAACCCGATATTCTGGCGCCGACCGAGCTGGTCGAGGCTGCCGCCGATGCAATGCGTCGCGGGCGCACCACCTATTCCAGCGGGCGCGGCGAGGCAGGCTTGCGCTCCGCCCTGGCAGAACACTATTCGCGCAAGGTCGGGCGCCCCGTCGGGACGGATCAGGTCCTGTGTTTTCCGGGCACGCAAACGGCACTCTTCGCCATCCTGATGGGTGTCGCGGAGGCCGGCGACGAAGTTCTGGTCGGCGATCCGTTCTACGCGACTTACGAGGGCGTGGTCCGCGCCACCGGAGCCGAGCTGGCGACGGTGCCGCTGCGACCCGAGAACGGCTTTCGCCTGAATGCCGCCGATCTTGAGCATCGGATCACACCGCGCACGCGGGCGATCCTCATCACCACGCCGCACAATCCGACCGGCGCCATTTTGACCGCGCAGGACATCGGCGCAATCGGCGAACTCGCCCGCCGCCACGATTTGTGGATCGTCTCCGACGAAGTGTACGAAGCGCTGGCCTTCGACGGATCCAAACCCGCCTCCCCGCTCCTGTTCGACGACCTGGCGGATCGGACAATCATCGCCTCGTCCATTTCCAAATCCCATGCAGCGCCGGGCTTCCGCAGCGGCTGGTGCATCGGTCCCGCCGAATTCACCCGCTCGCTTCTGGCGCTGTCGGAAACCATGCTGTTCGGTAACCAGCCCTTCATTGCCGACATGACCGAAAAGGCGGTTCGTCAAGGATCGACCGTCGCCGCCGGAATGCGCCAGCGCTACGCCGCCCGCGCCGCCCTGCTGAAGCAGCGCCTTGATGCCGAGACGGAACTGAGGGTCCACCCGCCCGAGGCCGGCATGTTCGCCATGGTCGACATTTCCGCCAGCGGCATGAACGGCCAGGCCTATGCAATGGACCTACTGCAGCGCGGCGGGGTGGCGGTCATGCCGGGAGGCTCGTTCGGCGAAACCGCGCGGGACTGGGTCAGGGTCGCGCTGACCGTCGACCACGGTCTTTTCGAAAAAGCCTGCGACCGGATCGTCGCTCACGCCAGGGTTCGAAGGGACGTCGCATGAGTACCATCGGCGAAGCTTTGGTCGCGCAACTTGCAGCACGCGATGTGGAGGTTGTGTTCGGCATCCCCGGTGTCCACACCATCGAGCTCTATCGCGGCATCGCCGCTTCCGGCATCCGCCACGTGACGCCCCGGCACGAGCAGGGCGCGGGCTTCATGGCCGACGGCTATGCGCGCGTCTCGGGCAAGCCCGGAATCGCTCTGGTGATTACCGGCCCCGGATTGACCAACACGCTGACCCCCATGGCCCAGGCCCGCGCCGACAGCGTGCCGATGCTTGTGCTGTCCGGCGTCAACGCGCTGCCCGATCTCGGCAAGGGCCTTGGCCTGTTGCACGAACTGCCGGACCAGCAGGCCGTGGCGCGCGGCGTGGCTGTGACCTCGGACCGGGTCGAGAAACCGGCGGATCTGGCGCCGATGCTTGATCGGGCCTTTGCCGCATTTGCGACCGAACGGCCTGGCCCCGCCCATATCGAAATTCCGCTCGATGTGGCCAAGGTCGCGCACTCGGTACCTGACACCCCACCCACCGTCCCATCCCTGCCGGAAGCCGACCGTGAGAAAATTGCCGAGGTAGTCGATCTGTTGCGGTCTGCGGAAAAACCGCTGATTCTGGCCGGCGGCGGCAGCCGTGGCGCAGCGACCGAACTGCAGCACCTGGCCGAGCGTCTGGACGCGCCGGTGGTGCTGACGACCAATGCGCGCGGCATGCTGCATCGCCATCCGCTGGCCGTGCCGGCCAGCCCCAGCCTCGACGCTGTCCGGCACTTGATCGAGGACGCCGATATCGTCCTGGCGCTGGGTACGGAAATCGGCCAGACGGACTACGCGTTCAACGCGACGCGGACCGTGCCCGAAATCGGTTCGCTGATCCGCGTCGACATCTGCCCGTGCCAGTTGATGCGGCCAGAGGCAAGGCTGGCGCTCCATGCCGACGCTGGCACTACGATAAAGGCACTTGTCGAGGCGCTTCCAGACGGCGACCGGAGGCTGAACGGCGCCGAGCGCGCGGCCAATGTGCGCGAGCGGGCATTCGCCGAAATCGGTTCTGAGATGCGCAGCCTTTCGCGATTGTTGGAAACCCTGCGCGACACTGCGCCCGAGGCCATCATGGTCGGCGATTCCACCCAGTTGATCTATGCCGGCAATCTCTATTACGACCACGACCGGCCAGGCGGCTGGTTCAATGCCGCAACCGGATACGGCGCACTCGGCTATGCCATTCCGGCCGCGATCGGCGCCGCGCTTGCGGCACCCGACGAGACCGTGCTGTGCCTCACAGGCGACGGTGGCGCCCAGTTCACCCTGCCGGAACTGATGGTCGCCGTCGAGGAGAAGCTGCCGGTCGTTTTCATCGTCTGGAACAACCGCGGCTACGAGGAAATCGCCACCTGGATGCACGCCGCGGATGTCGAAGTCATCGGCTGCGACCCCGCGCCGCCCGACTTCTCCGCCATTGCCGCCTCCTGTGGGATGCCCTTCCATCGCTGCGGCACCGAGCCGGAACGCGTTGCCGGGGCCTTGCGAAAGGCGATGAACGAGAGCGGACCCGCAATGATCGAGATCGACGCCACGGATTTTCGAACCAGCTGACGAGCAGATATGCCAGACCCGACCTACGAATTCAGCCACGCGGTCACCCGCCGCCCCGCAGCCAGCATCGAACGTGGACTGCGCGCCGAAGACCTCGGCACTCCCGACCTTGCGCAGATGGAGCGCGACCACCGCGACTACGTCGCCGCGCTGAGAAGCACGGGAGCCCGCGTCACTGAGCTGGCGGCGCTGGATGAATTTCCCGATTCCGTTTTCGTCGAGGATACCGCCCTCTGTCTGCCTCGGGGCGCCGTCCTGATGCGGCCGGGCGCCCCGTCCCGCCTCGGCGAGGTCGACCATATGGAGCCGATTCTGACCGAGTTCTTTCGCGACCTGCGACGGATCGAAGGGCCCGGCTTTATCGAGGGCGGCGACATCCTGGTGACCGGTCGTGAAATCCTGGCCGGCCGCTCCGCCCGCACCGATGCCGCCGGCATCGCCGAGCTTGCGGATATCGTCTCCGATTGGGGGCATTCCGTGCGGGAAGTTTTCACGCCCGAGGGCGTTCTGCATTTCAAGACCGACTGCTCCCTGCTGGATGCCGAGACCGTCCTGTCGACAAAACGCCTGGCCGCCTCGGGTTGTTTCGAAGGCTACCGCGTTCTTCATACCGCTGATGGCGAGGAAGCCGCGGCCAACGCCATTCGCTTCAACGGGCTGGTCGTCATGCCGGCCGGCTTTCCGCGAACGGCTGTAATGGTGTCTGCCGCCGGCTACGAGGTGGTGGAAATCAACAACTCCGAATGCGCCAAGCTCGATGGCGGCATGTCCTGCCTGTCGTTGCGGTTTTGAACTTGCGTTCGGCGCTCGCCAAGGCTACCTGACGTGAATTGATGCCGTGATAGACAGGATACCGAAATGAAATTGCGCATTCTCGCCGCCGCGGCGGCGATCGTCTCGATCACTGCCGTTCCAGCGTTTGCCGAGGACCTGGTTTTTCTCCTCGTGAACGAGTCGCCCAGCCCGGTGACGCAATTCCATGTTTCGCCCGCCAGTTCCGGATCCTGGGAGGAAAACCTCCTGCAGGGCGGCATCCTTGACGCCGGATACGAGGTCGACGTGGTCATCGCCGACGGGCTTTCCACCTGCATCTACGATATCCAGGCCGTCTTCGACGACGGCGGGACGCTCGAGGACTATGGCCTCGACCTTTGCGACCTGGGATCCTACACCTTCGAGTAGCCGGCGGATCTCGGCCCGAACGGTTCCCGATAAAACGCGGCAAGGTCCTTCAGCGCACCAATTCGCCCACCGCATCGGCAATGATGTCGGCGATCAGCCGGCAGTCCGCGGTCGAGAAGGTCAGCGGCAATCGCATGTCGAAAAGCGTTGCGAGCGTGGCGTCCGTGCGCGGCAGTCTTTGCGCCGCCATGTACCACCAGGACGCGTGGTCCGATGTAAAGCCGTGCGGTTCGCTTTCCCCGAACCACTTGAGCTGAACGCCGCGCTCCACGCAGGCATGCAGCAGATCGCGGCAACCCTGATGGTCCAAACGCGGGACCCGGAACTGGATCGACGATCCGACCATGTCCTCTTTCTCAGGGCGCTTCGGAAGCGTGATGGCGGAACAGTCTGCGAGCCGCTCGGCGACGGCGGCATATCGGGCATTCCAGCGGTTGACGTTCTCGTCCAGCAATCGCAACTGCGGTCGCAGGATTGCCGCGCGCAACGCGTCCATGCGGGCGGATCCGTTGGGCATCTCGTAACGCGCCGTTGCGAAATGCGTTTCCTCCGGCCCGGCTCCATGCCGGTCGTAGAACATATAACTGCCGGACAGGATTGTCGCCCGCGCCATGAAATCGGGATCGTCCGATGTGAGGAAGCCGCCCTCCCCGGAATTCATGTGCTTGTAGGTCTGAGTCGAGAAGCAGGCTGCCGTGCCGAACTGCCCCGATCGCTTACCGTCCCAACGGGCGCCCATCGTGTGGGCGCAGTCCTCGACAAGGACGAGACCGCGGCGCCCGGCTACCTCCATGAGGGCGTCCATATCGCAAAGATGTCCGCGCATATGCGACAGCAGCAGGGTTCGCGCTCCGCTTTCAGCCGCCTTGCGGTCGAGATCGTGGAGATCGAGCCGCAGGTCTTGGTCGCTCTCGACAAGAACCGGCTCGCCCCCAACCGCGGCGATGGCTCCCGGGACCGGGGCCAGCGTAAACGCATTGGTGAGCACCCGATCCGTCTTGCCCACGCCGGCTGCTCGCAGCGCGATCTGGATCGCCAGCCCGCACGAAGCCACGGCAAGGCAATAGGCACTGCCCTGCCAATCGGCAAACTCGCGTTCGAGCTGCGCGGTTTCGCCGACCTCGCCGGCGGCGAGGTTGTAGCGGTGCAGCCGGCCGCTGCGCAGCACCGCAATGGCAGCTTCGATTCCTTCTTCGGGTATGCCCTCCTGTTGGGTGAAACTGCCGGTGAATGTGCGCAGGCTCATCACATACCTCTCAGGCGCGGACCCGCTCGCCAGCCGGATCGTAAGGAGCGGTTTCGATAACTTTCGCCGGGATGCTGTCGCCGAGTATGTCAATCGACGCCAGGCTGCCCGGCGTGGCCAGATCCGGCCTTACGAACGCCAAAGCGAGGTTTCTGTCAATCCGATGTCCCCAGTCTCCGGAGGTCACCGTACCCACCACGGTCCGGTCGATCACTACCGACGCGCCCGTATGCGCGGGTGCGTGATCACATCCGACCTCCAGCGTCACCAGCTTATTGCGCGGCCCCCGGTCGAGACGGGATTGTAGCGCAGCTTTGCCTATGAAGGTGTTCTTGTCGATCTTGACGAACCGTCCGAGCCCGGTTTCGAACGGGTCGAATTCAGTGAGAATATCGGCCTTCCAATGCAGGTAGCCTTTTTCCAACCGCATCGATTCGATGGCGCGGGCACCGAACAGTTGCATGCCGTAATCCCGGCCGGCTTTGCGAAGCGCCAGATAGGCCGCGTAGAGCTGGTTGTTCGGCACATGAATCTCGTAGGCCAGCTCTCCGGAAAAGCTGACCGCCAGGACGACCGCCGGTGCAATTCCAACGAAACACTCACGCGCCGAAAGCCATGGAAACGCCACTTTCGACCAATCGCCGCGGCTGACGGCGCGCATCACGTCGCGCGATTTCGGTCCGGCCAGGACCAGGGCTGTCCGTTCGTTGGTCAGGGATCGAACGGAAACGTCCTCGCCCGGTTCGATGTGGTTGCTGAGCCAGTCCATGTCATGGAATTCGGAAGCAGCAGCGGACCCGTACCAAACCCGTCCGTCCGGCAGGTTCGCGATGGTCGCCTCGCCCTTCACCATGCCGTGATGGTTGAGGAGATAACCGAGCCCGACCCGGCCTTGTCGCCGGGGCACATTTCCGCACACCATCCGATCGAGAAATTCGTGGACATCGCGCCCGGTCAGCTCGAACCTGTTGAAGCCGCTGACTTCGGTCAGCCCGACATTGTCACGCACATTGAGAACTTCCCTGGCGACCAGTTTGAAGGCTTCGTCGAAACGGAAGCCAAGCGTCGGGGCGAACTGCGGATCGGGTTTGAAATACTCCGCCCGCTCCCAACCGTTGACGACGGTGAAAGCAGCCCCCTCAGCGGCCAGAACCTGTGTCAGCGGCGTTGTCTTGATCGGTCGGCCCGCCGGCCGATGTTCGTTCGGAAAGTGGAACCGGAACTCGTTCTGGTAGTCCTCGACAGCCTTCAGGGCTGTCAGTTCGAAGTTGCCATGCCCTGTGAAACGACGCGGATCGAGACACCAGGTGTCGTAGCATGCCTCGCCATGAACGATTTGCTGAGCCAGCAGCCAGCCATGTCCACCGCCCTCGCCCAGACCGGCGCGCAAGCCGATGATGCAAAAGGCATTGCGCTTGCCCGGAATCGGACCGACCAGCGGCGCTCCGTCGATCGTATAGGTGATCGGTCCGTTCACCACCGAGTGAATCCCGACATCCATCAGCACCGGCATGCGGGCAAACGCCCCTTCAAGCACATCGGCCACCCGGTCGAGGTCGTCCGGACAGAGCGCGTTGACGAAGTTCGGGTCGATGCCGTCCATGCCCCATGTCCGGCAGTCCTGTTCGTAGAAGCCGATCAGCAGGCCGTTCTTTTCCTGCCGGCAGTAGTAGTCCGAAATCGGGCATCGCAGCAGCGGCATGCGGTGCTCCGACTGCTCGATTGCAGGGATCGGCTCGGTCAGGAAATACTGATGCTCCATCGACATGACGGGGTGGTGCACCCCCATCATCGCCGCGACCTCGTTGACCCGATAGCCGCCGGCGTTGACCACGATGTCGCAATCGATGTCGCCCTTTTCGGTGTGCACGGTCCAGGTGTCGTCGGCGCGCTGCGTCAGCCCGATGACCGGTGTGTGACGATGGACTTTCGCGCCGGCGTGCCGCGCCCGCCTCGCCATCGCCTGGCAGAGCTGCGCCGGGTCGATGTCACCGTCGAGCGGATCCCACAATCCCCCTGTGAGATTGTCTGTGGATATCAGCGGATGGCGTCGCGCGCACTCGGCTGCGTCGATCACTTCGAAATGCACGTCCATCCCGCGAGCCATCGACGCGAAATGGCGGTAGCCATCCATCTGGGCATCGGTATTGGCGAGCCGAATGCCACCGTCGCCGTGATGGTAGTTGATGGGATATTCCGGATCGTCGGCCAGCTCCTTGTAAAGCTCGATGGAATGCGACTTGAGGCCGACCATGGTCTGGTTCATGCCGAAATTCGTCACCTGCGCCGCCGAATGCCAGGTCGTGCCGCTGGTCAGTTCGTCACGTTCGACCAGCACGACATCGGTCCAGCCTTCGCGGGTCAAATGGTAGAGCGTCGAGCACCCCGCGATGCCGCCGCCGATGACTACAACTCTCGTTCGCGATTGCATGTTCGCCTAGTACTCCAAATGGTTTGGTCCATAGGCATCTTCTTCGCGTCATACGGTCAACCACCGTGTTGCAGATTCTATTTTTTCGAAAATCGATTTCGAGCTTTTCGCCAGCCTCCGATTGTGGCTTGGCAAGCGATCCTGCGGCATTCCAAATAGCGGCAAGCCCGCCCGCGAGCGGTGGGTCGGAAACTGAAGGAACACCGGCGGTGCAACGGGCAATCAGGCGGGCGGGGCGACGCGAACGCCTCGCCAAACGAGCTGCAAAACCCGAGATCGATCCCTGTCCTCCCGGCCAGATCGGGGGCCGATACAAGCCGCTCACCGAAAGCGACCTCACCGATATCCATGCAACGGCTCTTTCGCTCCTGGAGAGGCTTGGCATGGGCGAAGTCCCTCCCGCACTGGCGCAAAGACTGCAGGCCGCCGGCGCCCGGCGCACCGAAAACGGGCGCATGACCTTCCCAGCCGGCCTCGTCGAAGACGCCATCGACGGGGCCGCCAAAACCTTCGTGCTTCACGGCCGTGACGAAAAACGCTCCATCGAAGTCGGCGGAAACCGGGTCTATTTCGGCACCGGCGGCGCCGCGGTTCAAACCCTTGACCTCGACACCGGACTTTATCGACCGTCGACGCTCCGCGACCTGCACGATTTCACTCGGTTCCAGGACACTCTGACAAATGTCGCATGGTTCACCCGATGCTGCATCGCGACCGACGTGCCGAACAGTTTCGATCTGGACGTCAATACCGCCTACGCGTTGCTGAAGAACACGACCAAGCCGACCGCAACGGCCTTTACGCTCGCGGAACACGTGGCGCCGATCGTGCAGATGTTCGACCTGGCGGCCGGCAGCGAGGGTAGCTTTTCCCGGCGCCCCTTCGTCAATGCCCATATCAGCCCGGTCATATCGCCCATGCGATATGGCGAAGACGCGGTGGACGTGGCCATCGAGTGCATCCGCCACAACATACCGATCTCCTGCATCACCGCGGCGCAGGCAGGGGCCACCGCGCCTGCCACGCTGGCCGGTTTCCTGGCGCAGTCGCTGGCGGAAACACTTGCCAGTCTGGTCATGGTCCATGTCATCCGGCCCGGCCATCCGATGGTGTTTTCGAACTGGCCGTTCGTGGTCGACCTGCGCACCGGTGCGTTTGCCGGCGCCGGCGGCGAGATCGCGGTGCTGAACGCCGCGTCCGCACAGCTTTCCAACTGGCTGGGCCTTCCCTCCGGCGTTGCGGCCTCGATGAGCGACGCCAAGGCCATCGACGCCCAATACGGGGCGGAAAAGGCGATGACGTCGCTCGCCGCTGCCCTCGCCGGCGGCAATCTGATCTACGAAAGCTCCGGCATGACCGCATCGCTGCTGGGCGCCAGTTTCGAGGCGTTTGTCCTCGACGACGAGATGCACTCCAACACCTACCGGGCGATGCGCGGGATCGAGGTGAATCAGGAAAATCTCGGCTTCGACGAAATTTGCAAGGCGGTTCTGGGCGAAGGCCATTTTCTGGGCGGACAGCAAACGCTCGAAGCCATGGAGCGCGATTACTTCTATCCGTCGTTGGCCAACCGCGATCCGCCGCGCGTTTGGCAGGACATGGGCGCCCCCGACGCCTGGACCCTCGCCCGGGACAAGGCGCGGGACATCCTTGAAAGGCATCGGCCGCAATATCTGGATGCAGCCCAGGACGACGCCATTCGCGACGCCTTCAGGATTCTGGTTTGAACGCAACCCGCTCCGGCTGAAGGTAGAACGCATCCTCGAGCCACGGAATTGCCTCGACCGCTGGCTCAATAGCTCGAAGCTTGATCAGGCGACGCATGGTGCTGGCGATCATCTGGGCCACGCCCTGGGCATATTCCTCGGTCGTAAACACGGAAAGAGAGCGGGCGAAACTGCTGCCCGGGAACCGGTGCAACACGGTCTGCGGGTGGAATCGCTTCGCCCGCAGATAGCTCAGCGGCGTGGTGATTGCCCAGCCGCTGCCGTCCGCCACCATCCCGATGATGGCCTGGTTGCTTTCCAGCTCGAAGCGATTGGGCAGCGAGATCCGCAGCCGTCTCAGCTGCGCTTCGATTTGGCGGCCGATGATCTGGGTCGAGCTGTAGCGCAGCAGCGGTACCGCGCTTCGTCCGGCAAGATAGTCTTCGGGCGACAGGCCGTGAGACGCAGGGGTAACCAGGACGAACGGATCCCGAAGAAGCGGGTACTCGACCAGGTCCGAAACGTCGTCCATCGGCCGCGTGGCAACGCCGACATCGATTTGCCGATTGCGCAGAAGATGCAGGATGTCGTGGCTTGGTCGTGTGTAATGAGTGAATTCGCAATTGCGCATTCCGGCGGCCAGCAGGCGCGCCAGTTCGGCGTCGAAATCGTCGAGCAGACCCAGACGCAAGCTGCGCGCTTCGATCATGTTGCCGGAAACCGCTTCGACCTCGGCCTTGCGGATGAGGCTGAGCGCCTCTTCGATGTATCGCAGAAACACGCCGCCGGCCGGCGTCAGAACCATCGGCCTGCGATTGTGATCCAGCAGGCTGACGTCGAGCCGTTCCTCGAGCTTGTTCAGATGATGCGAGACCGTGCTGACCGAAAGACCGGTTTCCGATGCAACAGCCTGAACGGAGCCCGAGCGCGCGGCCAACTGGAATATCTCAAGCCACTTCAAACTCAATCGCGATCTTTGCATCGGCGTCTCCCTGTCGGCGGCGAACCGAGTGTGTGCGAGCATGTTACCGGCTCGTTTCACCCATGCATTCTACTTCTTCGTATCTATATTCCGATTTTCTAGGAACTGCGAGAAAAAGTCCAAATCCGCGTCTCATTGTGAAAGGCTCGGTCCCGCTAACAAACAACGCGATCGCCGCAATGAGGCGATCCTATATGAGGAACACCTGTCGGCGCCGGGACGCACCGACAGTCGTGCAAAGACGGTTCAGCCGGCGTCCGAAGATCCAGCAGTTGCCCTTGGTGGCACCACGGATCAGATGCACCCCGTTTGGGAAGAGCGGGGGCGCCCGAACTGTTGCGCGACGTCCAGCCGCATGCATCGCCAATCATCATCCACAGGGAGAAAACCATGAAATCCATTACACCCATACTCGCCGGCGCCGTGCTGGCGGCGACACCGACATTGGCAGCAGACGTCGTCATCGGTGTCCCCAACTGGCCGTCGGTGGCGGCCACGGCGAATGTGTTGAAGGTCGTCATCGAGGACAATATCGGGCTCGACGTCGAGCTGCAGAACGGCACCAACCCGATCGTGTTCGAAGCCATGGACAAGGGCTCCATGCACGCCCATCCCGAGGTCTGGATGCCCAACCAGCAAAACCTTCACGACACCTATGTGAAGGACAAAGGATCGGTCGTCATGAACACGAACGGCGTGGAAGCCTTCCAGGGAATCTGCGTCCCCAAGGCCACGGCCGAAGCCTACAACATCAAGTCCATCAATGACCTGACGGACCCCGACAAGGCAGCCGTGTTCGACACCAACAGCGACGGCCGCGGCGAGATCTGGATCGGCGCACCCGGCTGGGCATCGACCAATGTCGAGAAGATCCGCGCCAAATCCTACGGCTATGGCGAGTTGATGGAGCTGACGGAATCCGACGAAACGCTGGCCTACGCCAATCTCGACAACGCCATCAAGACCGGCAAGCCGTGGGTCGGCTTCTGCTACACGCCTCACTATGTGTTCGTTCTGCATGACCTGCAGGTTCTCGAGGAGCCGCCGCATGACCCGTCGGGGTGGAAGGTGGTGCAGCCGACGGACGATCCGGCCTGGCTGGACAAGTCAACGGCTGCGATGGCCTGGGACACGGCCTATCTCCACCTCCATTACGCCAAGGCGATCGAGGAACAGCACCCGGAAGTCGCCCGGTTATTCTCCAACATGAAACTCGACACGGACACGGTCAGCGCCATGACCTACGCGCTCGTCGTCGACAAGAAGGACCCCGCCGAATACGCGAAGCAGTGGGTCAGCGAAAACGAGGACCAGGTGCTCGACTGGCTGAGCCAGTAACCGACACCTCGGGAGGGCCGCCGACCGCCGGCCCTCCTTCTACATCGGCCTCGGGAGCGCTGCAGATGGACGAAACCGTCGTTAAACTAACGGATGTTTGGAAGGTGTTCGGCGCCCGTTCCGAGGAAGCCATGGACGCCATCAAGGCCGAAGGGTTGACCAAGCCCGAGGTCCTCGAATGGTTCGGTTGCGTGGTCGGGGTCCAGGCGGCCTCCTTCGAAGTCGCCCGCGGCGAAATCTTCTGCATCATGGGTCTTTCTGGGTCGGGCAAATCCACCTTGGTACGCCACGTCAACCGATTGATCGAACCAACCTCGGGCACCATCGAGATTCTCGGCCGCGACATCAGCACAATGTCCGCGTCCGAACTCCGATCCGTACGCGCGACCCAGATCGGCATGGTCTTCCAGCACATGGCGCTGATGCCGCACCGTTCGGTTCGCGACAACGTCGCCTATCCTCTGGAAATCCGCGGGGTTCCGCAATCCAAGCGCTGGGCCGTGTCCGATCACGCGCTGGAACTGGTCAATCTCGTCGGTTACGAAGACCGCCTGCCCCGCGAGCTCTCCGGCGGGATGCAGCAGCGCGTCGGGATCGCCCGGGCACTGGCCTCCGATCCTGAGATCCTGCTGATGGACGAACCGTTTTCGGCTCTGGACCCGCTGATCAGGATGCAGCTCCAGGACCAGTTCAAGGCTCTTGTCGCCAACCTCAAGAAAACGACCCTTTTCATCACCCACGACCTCGACGAGGCGATCCGCATCGGCCATCGCATCGCCATCATGAAGGACGGCGTCATCGTCCAGATCGGGACCGCCGAGGACATCGTCATGAACCCGGCGGACGACTATGTGCGCGAATTCGTCCAGGGCATTTCAAAACTGAAGCTGGTGAAAGCCCATTCGATC
Source organism: Rhizobiaceae bacterium (assembly GCA_963921345.3). GTDB lineage: Bacteria > Pseudomonadota > Alphaproteobacteria > Rhizobiales > Rhizobiaceae > Hoeflea_A. Next base: position 1,950,619 of record CAWUFE020000007.1, read on the forward strand.
ATGGAACCGATCATCCGCTACGAGGGCCCGACCGATGGCGCGCCACGCGCCGACGAGGGTGCCGACCTCGATCAGCTGATCGACCAGGCCGTCGAGACCGAGATGCCGGTCATCATCACCAAGGACGGCGAGGATGTCGGCGTCGTGACCAAACCGCGACTGCTGCGCGGCATCCAGGGAGGCAAGGCATGACGGACGTAACGGTCACGGCCGCATCCGACATTGAAGTCGACCGCGATGCGCTCGATGCTTCAATCGATAAGTTCACCGAACGAAACGGCGCCTACTATTCGGCCGCCTTCCACAAAATCCACGAGGCCGCCGGCACGCCGCCCCTCACCTTCAACACCGCAGCGGCTCTGCTCGGACCGGTGTGGGCGGCGATGCGCGGCGTGTGGGGATTCTTCTGGGCGTTCCTGATTCTGGAAATGATCGCCTGGGTGCAGATCGGCCGCGGCGCCTGGGGCAATCCCGGCGCCAAGTTCGTCGAAAGGGCCGAGAGCCAACTCGCCCGTTCCCAGGATTTTCTTGAGCGAGCCGAACAGGCGCGCGCCGCCGGCGAAGACGCCAGCCGTTTCGAAACCCTTGCCGCCAACATGGCAAAGGCCGCCGAGCGCAGCCAGGCTTCGGCGGACGCGGCCAATGCCGAGGCGCTGACCATCCTGATTACCGGTCTCGTCCTTCTGGTGGCGTTCAAGTTGCTGCAGGGGTTTTACGCCAACATCGTCTACGAGAAGCAATATTCGCGCTGGCGGGTCGATCCCGACAGGGTGGAATCGGGAACCCGACAGAAGAATCTTTTGCTGGGGATCGCGCTCGTCCTGGCGATCGCACCGCTGACCATCTACAAATTCACCGTCGCCAGCCCGCTGGAACTTCTCAACACCTTCCCCGAGAAGCAGTTCAGCCACATCTTCATCCAGAACCCGAACGAGACGATCTTCACCGAAGTCGCCAATTGGCTGGAAGCGCGCATCGATGCCGCGGCGGTGGCCGGCCAGGGTGCCTTCGACAGTATCACCGCCGGCGTGCGTTCCATTCTCGACGCCATGACGCTGGCGCTGATCGTCACCCCGTGGCCGGTCGTGATGACCGTCATCTGCGTCGTCGCCTGGCGCTCCGCCGGACCGCGTGTCGCCATCTTCACGGCTGCGGCCCTCGCCTATGTCGCGATCCTCGGCTATTGGGAGATCAGCATGGAAACGGTCGCACTGGTCGGTGCGGCAGTTATAATTTGCGTGGTGATCGGCATTCCGCTGGGAATTTGGTTCGGCAAATCCAAACGGGCCTACAGCTTTGCCGAACCGGTTCTCGACCTCATGCAGACCTTGCCGGCTTTCGTTTATCTGATTCCGATCATTGCCTTTTTCGGCACCGGCAATCCGCCCGGCATCCTCGCCACCATCATTTTCGGCATGCCGCCGGTGATCCGCCTGACGGCGCTTGGCATGCGCGGTGTTCCGGAAAGCATCAAGGAGGCCGCCAACGCCTTCGGCGCGTCTCGCTTCCAGACGCTGAGAGACGTCGAGATTCCGCTTGCGCTGCCGTCCATCATGGCCGGCGTCAACCAGACGATTCTGATGTGCCTTTCCATGGTGGTGATCATTTCGCTGATCGGCGGCGGCGGGCTTGGCAAGGTCATTCTCGAGGCCCTGCAATATGCGGCCAAAGGGCCGGGTCTTCTGGGCGGATTTGCGATCCTGTTCTGCGCCATGGTCATCGACCGCATCGTTCAGGGCGCCTTCAGGCGTGCCGATCAGGAGTAAACCGCCGGGCGGTCACTCCTTCGGCATGCCCGCCGGTCGAAGTCCCCGCTTTTGCGCGGCAATGCGAAACGGCGCGTTGGCCGCGCCGTAGCCGCTGTAGCCATCGCGCCGTTCGACGATCTCGAAAAAGAAACCCTCGCCGTAGTTGCCACTGTAGAGCTGGAAATACTCGCCCTGTTCGTCCCTGTCATAGAGGATATGCAGGGCCTTGAGCCGATCCAGGAGCTCGGTCTCCAGTCCGAACCGCGCATCGAGGTCGTCGTAGTAGTTCTGCGAAATGACAAGCGGCGTGAAACCGGTCTCCCGCAAGGCTTCCGCCGTAGCGAAGATGTCGTCGGTCGCAAATGCTATGTGCTGGACTGCCGACCCGAAGCTCTCGGCAATGAACCGGCCAGCCAGCGTGCGACGGTTTTCGGCACCGTTGAGTGTAATCCGCAGGTTGCCGTCGGCATTCTCGACAGCCTGGCTGCGAATCAGCCCGGCCGGATCGACGACATCGACCATCGGCGTCTTGTGGGTCTGTAAAATGGACAGATAGAAGAGCAGCCAGGTCAGCATCTCCTCATAGTTCATCGTCTGGGCGATGTGGTCGATCACCGTAAGACCCGCGCCGGGCAAATCTTCCGAGGATCGCGCTCCCGGGAACTCGACCTCCCAGACCCGCGACAACTCGCTCGTGTCGTCGACGAAGTGCATGACGCCGCCGCCGACGCCGCGTATGGCGGGGATCGTCAGCTGGTCCGGCCCGGCCTGCTGGCGGAACGGTTCGGCGCCGAGCGCCCGTGCCCGGTCTGCCGTCGCCGCCGCGTCGTCGACCCGCAATCCGATATCGCAGACGGTCGTTCCGTGAACGATATAGGACGAGTGGGCGAAGCCCTCCTTTTCGGTGTTGATGACGACGTTGATGCCGCCCTGGCGCCACAGCTCCACGTCCTTCGACACATGGTTTCCTGCATGACGGAAGCCGAGTGTGCGCAGCAGGTCCGCCAGGGTTTCGGCTTCGTGCTCATCGGCGGCAAACTCGACGAATTCGACCCCCTTGACCCCGACACGCTCGGGCATCTGCGGCACCTCGATGGCGATGTCCGGCTCCTCGCGGCGAACCTGGTCCATCAGATAAAGCAGCGACCGGTGACCGTCGACAGAGATCGATTTGGGCGAGCCGCCGCGAAACTGGTCGTTGAATATTTCCAGGGACAGGGTCCCGGCATATCCCGTCGCCGCGACGGCGCGCATGAAGCCGCGGACATCCAGATCCCCCTCGCCCGGCATGTTGCGAAAATGCCTGCTCCAATAGAGGAGATCCATGTCGATCAGCGGTGCGTCGGCAAGCTGCACGAAGAAAATCCGGTCACCGGGGATCGAGCGAACGCTGTCGGGATCGATCTTGCGCGCCAGCGTGTGAAAGGAATCGAGAATGATGCCGATATTGGGGTGGTCGGCCCGGCGCACGATTTCCCATGCGTCGCGATGGTCGAAGACGTGCCGGCCCCAGGCGAGCGCCTCGTAGCCGACACGAATTCCGTGGGCAGCGGCACGTTCTCCGAGCTCTCGAAAATCGTCGGCCGCGCGGTCCACCCCGCCCAGCGACAACGGCGAGACGTTGGAGCAGATGAGGATCAAGTCGGCGCCCAGTTCGCCCATCAGCTCGAATTTGCGCTCGGCGCGGTCGAAGGTCCGCTGCCGTTGCGGTTCCGGCATGCCTTCGAAATCCCGAAACGGCTGAAACAGTGCGATTTCCAGGCCGTGGTCGCGCACCATCTGTCCGGCCTGGCGCGGGCTTCCGTCAAAGGCGAGAAAGTCGTTTTCGAAGATCTCGATGCCGTCGAAGCCGGCGGCTGCGATGGCTGCCAGCTTTTCGCGAAAGTCGCCGCTGATCGATACGGTGGCGATGGCTGTTTTCATGGGTGCCAACTGTCCTTTTCGGCCGTCGCTCTAGCCCGAGCTCTCCAGGCGCTCGCGAAACCGGTCCAGCTCATCCTCGGGGATCCCGGCGGTTTCGGCATCGCCGGGAAATTCGCCGTTTTCTGCGGCGCCTCGGAACGCCTTCAGCGCTCCGATCCGTTCGGCATGCAACTGCTGGCGCAAACCGCGCATGTTGCCGAAGGCCCGGGCATGACGTGGCGGTTTTTCGACATCGCCGCAAATGTCCTCCATGAACAGGTAGTCGACATCGGCGCCGCCGCCGGATCCGAGAGAAACGGTGATGATGCCGGTGCGTGCCGAGATTTCCGCCATTACGGCGCCCGGGATCACTTCCGCCTCGACCAGCACACCGCCGGCTTCCTCCAGCGCCTTGAACTTGCGGAACAACTGGAACGCCTCCTCGGCGGAACCGCCGACGGCGCGCAATCCGCCGGTCCATGTCGATTTGTGTAGCGCGCCGAAAATAATGCTCAATCCGCGACACTTTCGTGCTCAATGGTGGCGTTTTCGGTCGGGATTTTCGATGCGACACTTTCGTGCTCAATACGGGTCGTCGGGACCATCTTCGGAAAGATCCTCGAGTTGCGACTGGGGTCGGTATTCCACCGGTCGCATGGGCCGCCGGTCCCGCGTGCCGAGCTGATCGCGGGCCACCTCTTCGCTGACGGGCTGCATGCAGTAGATGGCGCTGCTGCCGTAGTACTCGGTTGTGTATTCCTCGCCGGCGTTGCCGTCTTCGTCGGTGCCGCGGACGGGAATGTCGATGCGCAGCAGCAGCCCGCCGGCGATCTGCTCATCGGTGCATCGGCCGACGCGGGTGCGGTGCCCCATGAGTTCGACGATGCACCATCCATAGTCTTTCAGTTCCACGGTTTCGGTGGTCATTTCTTGTCCTCCTGGTTGTCGCGCTCGGCTTCGAGGCTTGTGGTGAGAGTGTCGGTGAGTTGGTGCTGGATGCGTGTGGTGAGCCATTCGCCGGTGAGTTCGTCCTTGATGCCCTGGAGGTCGACCTTTGCGCCTGCGACGAGGTCGCCGTGGAATCCGGCCAGTTGGATGCTGATCTTGCTGGATCCACGTTTGGATCGTTCGAGGGCGGCTTCGGCGGCGCGTTTGGCGTCTTCCTTGTTTTCGTAGCGGTGTCGCAGGATGCGTTCCGGTTTCTTGTCTCCGACGGTGACCTTTTGGGTTTTGGCGGTGCTTCGCTCGCCCCATTCTGCGGTAACGCTTCCATATTTGCCGCGTTCGGTGACCTCCCATGAGCCGCCGGTCATCTGGCTGCGGATGAGTGTGATGACGGGCAGGTCGGAGCCGTCGGCTGCCTTGCCGTCGCCGCGCTTGGCGACGATGAGGTATCCGCCGGCCGGCTTGGCGGCGGCGTCGAGTTCGGTTGCCAGGCGTGAGAGGAAGTTGAGGTCGCTTTCGGCCGTCTGTGCCCGGTATTTGTAGAAGACGGATTTGAGGCTGTCGCTGACCCGCGGCTTGAGGTCATGCTCGCCGGCGATCTTCTTGACGATGTCTTCGAGAGTGACGTCGCGCCAGCTTCGTGTCTTGGGTGCGCGGATACCGCTTGCCATGTCGGCGGCCCTGGCGCGGATGGTGAGTGTGGCCGGTGCGATTTCGGCCTGGAATTCGTCGACGACCCATTTGCCGAGATCGACCAGTGCGCCGGCGGGGCCGAGCGCGATTTCGAGTTTGGCGCCGGTTTCGGGCAGTTCGATCAGGTAGCCGCGGTCATCGAGGGCGATCTCCGCGCTGTCGGATTTCGAGCCCGCCTCGTCGATGATGGTGATCGAGATGAGGCGGTCCTGGAAGTTTCCGGTGACATCGTTTCCGTCTGCGATTATCCGCCAGGCGACATGCATGGATCATCCCCACAGTCGGATCGGTTTTCGGACGGTCGGTTCGGGCCGGTCGGGCAGTTCGATCAGCAGGCCCTTCGGCAGGACCGGCCCGTAGGCGGCGAGGCCGGGATTGGCGGCGTAGACCTGTTGTGCGACGGTCTCGGTGCCATAGTGGTCCTTGCAGATGGCGTCGACCATGTCGCCGTCGATGGTGCGGTGGATCAAAACAGTCCTCCAATGATGCCGCCGCCGTCCGGTCCGTAGCTTTGCAGCGTGAGAGCGAACTCGATGCGGCGCGGTGCGCCGTCTCGCATGAACAGGCTCTTGGTTTCCTCGACGCGAACGATGACCCATCGTTTCCAGACCCATCCAAGGCCGTCGACCATCATCATGGGCCGTCCGCTGCCGGCGTTGAGGCGCATCAGGTCGACCTGGCGCAATCCGCCCCTGAAGTGCGGGTAGATGACGCCCTCGATGGTGATTTCCTGGGTGTCGGGCCCGAGATACTGCAGGGCGGGTTCGCGGCCGATGCGATCGAGCTTGCCCCATCGGTATGCGGCGTTTCGCGTCATCGACTGGTAGGCGCCGTTTGCCATTCCGAAGCGGAAGGCCCCGAGAGCCATCATGATGAGGGAGGCTGGCATCAGTAGTCGATCCCGTCATGCAGGTCTGCGCGGCGGTCGCTCTCGCGGCGTTCCAGTTCGCGCCTGACCTCGCGTGCGACGTCCCTGGCGCTCATTCCGGGTGCCGCGTGGATATGGAAGATGTTGGTGACATTGTCTCCCTGTCGGATGACCTGTGGTTCGGATGTTGGAGCAAAGAGCGGAGTACTGGCTGTGGGACGTATGTGCCGGGTTTCGGCAATCTCGGCCGCTGCCGGAATGCTGGCTGCCACCGGCGCGGCGATGACGGATGCGGCCATGGCGGCTTTCATGACCCTTGCGGGCAGGATGGTTCCTGCGATGCCGGGGACGAAGATCTCGCGGCCGCGCTCGCCGACGACATAGGGCATGCCGCGCCGCACCGGTCCGCCGCGGTCGCGTACGCCTTGCGGGCTGTCATCGGAACTGTAGGCGGGGCGGCCATCGGCGATCGGAACAGGGCCGGTGGCGTGACGGTAGGCGGCCCGGAATTCGCGCAGTTTTGCGAGGGCTGCCTCGATGGACTTCGTATTGATCTGCGGCCTTGCCTCCAGGTTGCCGATCTGCTGGAGCACGGTTGCCAGTTCGCTCGCCCGCAAGCGCGCCTGTTCGAGTTCTGCTTCGACAGTTTCGATCCCCGCCTCGACGTTTTCGAGTTGCTGCTGTGTCAGGGCCAGATCCTGCTTCAGGGGCCGGGCCAGATTTTCTGCCATCGGTCCATCCCCGAGGGCGGCGATTTGCGCCTCGATCGCCGCGATGAGGCGTTTCAGATCCTCGGCCTCGCCTTCGAGCGCCGCGCGGCGGTCCCTGGCCTTGTCTTCGAGTGTGGCGAGATGGTCCTGTGTCGGCAATGGACCGGCCTCAAGCAGCGCCTTGAGCCACGCGGCGCGTGCCTCGGTGGTTTCGTCGAGGGCGAGCCCCTTGTCGAACGCGCCGCCATAGCGGCTGTCCTGGCGCATGCGTTGGCGGTTGCTTTCCTCCTCGCCGATATCGGGCTGACCGGCGAGTGTGCCGTCGGCGACGGGTGTCGGTTCCAGGACGGAGGCAACGACACCGACTGCACCGCCGAATTTGAGGATCCTGGCCCAGTTGACCGGGGCGATCAGGCTCGTAGCCGACAACAGCTTGCCGCCCTTGCCCAGGGCGTGTTTCTTGAAGTCCTTTGGTGTCAGGGTCGGAATGAGACCCGATGTGGCCCAGTTCAGGGCGCTGAACAGGCCGACGATGGCGAGACGTGTTCCGGCCGCCCCGAGCGCCAGCGTCCTGACGGTGGCCATGGTCAGCACCGGAATGAGCTTTGACGTGGACCAGACCAGGGCGGTGAGCAATCCGGAAACGGCGAGCCGGCCGGCGGTGCCCAGCGCCAGCCCCCGGAAGATGGCCATGGTCAGTGCCGGAATGAGTTTTGCGGTCCATCTGAGCGGTCTGATCAGCCCGGCGATGCGCAGGGCCGAGAGCGCCAGGCGCAGGCCCATGAGGGAGACGTAGAGCCTTGCGATGGTGCGCAGCAGCGAGCCATTGGCCTCGGTCCACTCGCCGATCTGGCCGAGCGTGGTGCCGAGGATCTCGCCGGCGCTTTGGCCCCAGGCGAGCCATTGCTCCTGGCTTTCCTCCATCGGTCCGAGCAGTTCGGCGAACCAGTCGCGGATCTGCCGTGCGCGCTCGAGGATGGCATCGAGCATCGGGGCAGCGGGCCCGAGGGCTTCACGGAACGCCTGCCAGAAGCCGGTGAAGAAGCTCTGCAGGCCCTTCCAGTTGTTGTAGATCCAGATACCCGCCATGGCGATGCCGACAAGCAGCGCGCCGACGCCGCTGGCAAGCATGGCGATGCGCAGGGCGATCAGCGCGCCGCGCACGAGCCGTATGGGATTGAGAAGCGCGGTGAGCGCGAGCGCCAGTCTGGGCAGCAGGATGAGCATAAAGCTTGCGGCGCGGATGATCTTGAGGATCGGGATGGCAAGCGACAGCAGCGTCCAGCGCAGGGCGATCGAGGCGAGGCGCACGGCGAGCAGTCCGCCGGCGAGCTTGACGGCGAGCGCGATCAGTTCCGGATGGGCGGTGGCCCAGGCTTCGGTTGCGGCGAAGGCGGGGATGACGGCATCGATGAGGGCGCGCACCTGCGGCAGCAGGATGGTTCCGATGCCGATGGCGGCACTTTCGGCGACCGATTGCAGGCGCTTGAGCGATCCGGCGGTGGTGTCGTTGAGGCGGGTGGCGACGCGGGCGGCCGAGCCGGTTTCCTTGAGGCTTTCGGCATAGGTCTGCAGTGCTCCGGTCCCGGCCTGCTCCAATAGGACCTTGGCGGCGGACAAGGCCTCGACGCCGAAGATTTCCGAGATCATCTTTGCGCGGTCGGCGGAGCCGTAGCGTTTCAGCGCCGTATCGATCTCGGCCAGCACCGTCGGCAGGTCGCGCAGGTTGCCGTTGGCGTCGGCCGTGCGCACGCCCAGTTCGTCCAAGGCTTTTGCGGCGGGTTTGGGCAGGGCGGCCAGGCGCTGCAGCATGGCGCGCAGTGCGGTGCCGGCCATTGATCCCTTGATGCCGGCGTCACCCAGCTTGCCGGTCATGGCGGCGGCCTGTTCGAGTGAGACGCCCAGACCCTCGGCCACGGGAGCGACATACTTCATGGTCTCATAGAGCAGTGACAGATCGGTGTTGGACGAGGTGAAGGTGTTGGTCAGCACATCGCCAAGCCGGCCCATCTCTTCAGCCTTCATGCCGAAGGCCGTCAGGATGTCCGATGCGATATCGGATGCGCGTCCGAGATCGATGGCGCCTGCGCTGGCGAGGTCGAGCATGCCGGGCATGGCGGCAATGGTCTCGTTGGTGCTGAAGCCGGCCATGGCGAGGAACTTCATGCCCTCGGCAGCGTCGGAGGCCGCCCAGGCGGTGGTGGCGCCGAGTTCGCGCGCGGTAGCGGTCAGGCGCGCCAGTTCCTCGTCGTTGGCCTTGGCGACCGCACCGACACCGGCCATGGACTGTTCGAAGCGGATGGCCGGACGCAGGGCGGCACCCGCGCCCGCGACGACCGCCGCGATGCCGAAGGCCTGGCCCTGCAAGGCCTGTCGCTGCGCCTGGGCGGTGGCGATCTGCTGGTTGGACCAGGCAACGCCGGAGCGCCCGGCCGCTTCCGTGGCGGCCGTGATGCGCCGAAGGGCGGATGTGGCTCCGCGCGCGGGCGCGCTGACCTTGTCGATCAGCCGCAGCACCATGGCGAAATTGAGGTTCGACATGTCAGCCCAGCCCCGGGATCGGCGCGTGCTTGCCCCGCACGGCCTCGAGGCGCGCACGGGCCTTGGCATGCCACAGCGCCAGGTCGGCGATCGTCATGGCTTCCAGCTCACTGAGCTGCCAGTGGAAGATGAAGGCGATATCGGCCATGGCCTCTTCAACATCCTCGGGCAGGCTCAGTTGAGCTGGGATCCCGGCATCCCCTCGCTCTGGGCCTCGATCTCGGCCCGCTGCTTCGGGCTGACGAAAAAAAGCACCGCCTCGCCGGCGAGCGCCATGAAGTCGGCCGGGGTCATGTCGCCAAGCTGTGCCTCGTTGAGCGGCGGCTGCGTGATGCGCGCCAGCAGCCGCAGCATGGCGCCGGTCTCCATGGCCAGCACCTGAGAAAGCATCAGGCCGCGCAACTCGCCCGCCTTGGGGCAGCGCAGGGTGATGTCGCGGGTCTCCTTGCCGTCGACCTTGACGCCGGCGGCGAGGGCGATTTTCCGGATGTTGGTTTCTGACACTGTGCTTCTCCTTCAAAGGGCATTGCAGTGCCCCTGCAAAGCGGCTGCAAAGCGGCTGCAACGCGATTGCAAGGGCTATTCACGGGCCGGGCCGGATCAGATTCCCATGGCGGCGCGCAGTTGCGCGAGCTGGTCGACGCCGCCGATGACGCGTTTGCCGGCTTCGACGTCGATCTCGAAGAGTTCGTCGCCGTTCTTCTGCATGCGGAAATAGTCGGCCTCGAGCATCAGCTTGATCGGCGCTTCGTCGCCGGGTTTGAGGTCGCCGAAATTCGTCGTCGACCAGCGCCCGCGCAGGGTGCTGACATAGGCGTCGGCGGTAAAGTCGTATTCGCCCATGGCCGCCGGGCGCAGCACCATCTGGCGGCGATTGCCGATCAGGGTGATGAGTTCGGGCACCCATTCGATCAGCGTCAGTTCGGCGGACATCGCCTCCATGCCGAGATCGATGGCGACGGGGGCGTCCATGCCGCCGCCGCGATGGGAGGCGGTCTGCAGCTTGAGTTCGGGCAGCTTGCCCTCGATGACGCGACCGCAATAGCTGATGCCGTCGACGAAGGCGTTGAAGTTGCGGATGGTGCGCGGGTACTGCATCGTGCCTCTCCTTTCGCGGCGGCTTTGCCGCCTTTGTGGGCGACCTTGTCGCCCTTCTGTTCACGGCGCCTCTGTTCACGGCGTCGCTATCGGCGGGAAACCCGCCGGGCTTGCCTGCCTCAGGCCGCGCGACCGACCTCGGCGATCACTTCGCGGTAGTAGTCGTCCTCGCGGTGGGCGCGGAAGATGAGATGTTCAAGCGGTGCGGGCGGCTCGAAGTCGAAGTTGAGGTAGAGCTTGCCGGCCTTCAGCACCGTTTCGGTGTTGAGTTCCGGATCGAGCCAGCATCTGAAGCCGAGCAGCGCGCCCTGGCCAACGAGGCGCTGGCCGAAGGCGTTGGCGCCGTCGATCAGGTCGGCGACCAGTTGCCGCGAGAACGGTCTGTCCATCGCCCACAGATGCGCCCGCTCCATGCTTTCGTAGAGGATGTCGGCGGTGCGGCGCACACTGAGGAACGCCCATTGCGCGTCGGCCGCGGTGGAGCGGTTGCCCCACAGGCGAAAGCCCGAGCGGCGCACGATCGTCGCGACCTCGGCCTCGTTCATGCGGTTGGCCTCGGTCTGCGGCTCGCTGAGATGGAAGTGGACCGGACGGGTGGTGCCGGCGATGCCGTTGATGACCTGGTTCGACGGCGACCACCAGAAGCCCTTCTCGATGTCACGCTTCGCAATGAGCCCGGCGACGTAGGGACTGGCCGGCCGGGTGACGTAGGTTGCGGTCAGCGGGTCGAAGACGGAGACGGCGGGATCGACGATGAAGACCCGATCGGAGCCGTAGTTGCGGCGGGCCAGCTTGGCGTCGGTCTCGTTGGTGTCGGGCCCGTCGGCGATCACCACGGCGCGCAGTTTTTCGGCAACGGCGATCAGGTTGGCAAGCACCGGGGCGACCCGGGCCGTCTCGGTCTTCGCAAAACCGGGGGCGGCCAGGATGCGCGGCGTCAGGTCGAGTTTCGAGGCCGCCGCCAGAAGCGCGAAGACGCCGGTGCCTTGCGCTGCCTGGCCCACCACATTGGCGAGCGTCGCGGCGGCGTTGTCAGCTTCCTCGACGCGCACGATGATCGCCTCGCGGGCGCCTTGCGCATAGAGCGCCTCGTAGGCGGCCTTGAGGGTGCCGGCATCGCCGAGGCGGGCGGCGGCGCGTGGGCCGGCGACCAGCGCGGGCACATTCAGCGGGAACGGCGCTTCGGCGCCGCCGGTGAACCGCAGCGTGGCGGGTTCGACTGTGCCGGTGCCGTCGGAGCCTTGCACCAGGGCGACGGCAATGAGGGCATGGGCGGCGGCCTTGCCCTCGATGGCCGCCTTCAGTTGCGTGGCGGTGGTGGTGGCGGCCTTGTCGGCGCCAGTCGCCAGACTCACGGTAATGGTCTTGTCCGCCACGGTGATGGTCTGGCGGGCATTGGCCCTGTCCGGCTTGGTCAGCACCAGCCGGATGGCGTTGCCGGCCAGGCCCGCGGTCTTGGCGGTGAACGTCAGGCCGGTGTTGTCGTCGGCAGCACCCGTCGTGGCCCTGGCGGCCACGGCCGGTTCGGCGTCGGGCGCGGTGCCGATAAGGCCGATCACCGAGGAACGCACCGAGCGGATCGGCCGGATGCCGTCATCGACCTCGATGACCTCGACTCCGTGAAGAAAATACTCTGGCATTGGGTTGTCCTCTCTAAAGTTCAGTAGGAAGCTGGCTCTGCCAGCCCCAAACCGATCATCTGATTGTTGAGACTGGCGGGTTCTCCCGCCGTTCCTGGTACGGCGGCGCTTCGCTTGCCTCTGTTGGAAGTTGATCCCGGCAGGAAGATATCGCCGAGCCAGCGGCCGTATTTGCCCTTGGCCGCCCTGTGCGTCTTCAGCACGATCTCCTTGTCCAGGATGCGCTCTCGCAGCCAGTCGCGCGATTTCAGGCCTTGCGGTCGCTCTGGCCCACGCACTTCCGGCGCATTGATGCCAAAGAGCCTGATCTTTTCGCCGCGCGCCCAGATGTGGAAACCGAGATCGATATCGACGGTGATGGTGTCGGCGTCATAGACGGCGGTGACGATGGCCCGGTACACGAACATGTACTCGAACATCATTCGGCCTCCGGCGGGTGGAGCGCATCGGCGACAACCGTTGCGCGGGCCTCTAACTCAAGGAGTGCTGCCGCCTCACCGCCCGGCTTGACGGCATAGGGCAGCCTGGCGGTTGCCGGGTCGGCATCGAGCTTGGCGAGATACGGTTCCATCAGGTCGGCGAACGGCGTGGCGGCGGCCTTGACCGCGGCGAGATTGTTCGCATTCTTCACGGCCGTCAGGAACCGCGCCATGTGGATCAGCAGCAGGTGCGCCCCGTCGCTGGTGGTGCCGAGCAGCGACAGGGTGTCGCCGGCGTCCTCGGCGATCCTGGCGCGCTTGCGGGCCTTCGTCTCGGCGTCCGACCAGGTGATGGTGACGTCGTCGGCCGACAGGTCGTTGTCTTCGAGCCAGTCCTCGAGCATGTCCGGATGAACCGCGGCGATGATCGTGCCGTCCTTTTCGATTGTTGGCATGTGTGCCTCCCTCAGAGGTAGTCGCGATGGGTATAGCGGCCGACGGAGCCGGCCCAGACATAGGCGTCACCGTGATCGCCGGTGGACCAGTAGGGCAGCGCCAGCGCCACCTTCATGCGGCCCTGGCCATGGAAATTCGGTTTCCAGGGCTTGTCGAAGCCCGTGCCGGTCATGCGCAGCCATGTCCAGCCCCGCCCGAGATGGGCGGCACCGGCCTCGGGCAGGTGGCCGTAGTCGAAGAACGGGCGGAATTCGATGTCGCCCGCATGTTCGAGCACGTTGACCAGCCAATGCGCCTGGGTCCTGAAGCCGCCGCTGTCGCGCGTCAGGTATTTCTGCCGGCCCTGCGCGAGGACGGCCACGTTGCCGGGGTTGCCGTTCGTCTGGTCGCCGGTGATCGTGACGTCCATCAGCACCGCGTTGAAGTCGATGCCGGAGGCGGCCACATTCAGCCGCTTGCCGCCGGCGGCGATGAAGCCGGCCCTGGCACCGCCGTCTGCCAGATGGCGCGGGTTGATCGCCTTCTCCAGGTCGCCTTCGAAGTTCAGGCCCTTGGCGCCGAAGTTGGCGGGCGTCACCACCTCGATGGTGCCGCGCGCCGTTGTGCCGCCGACATAAGAGGCGGCAAAGGAACTCGATGCATGACCGGCGATGACCGCCATCTCGGTGTTGGCCTGGCCGCCGCACAGGGTTGCGAACTTCTTGGTGTCGGCGATCAGGTTGGGCGCGACCGGCATGTGCGCCTTCAGGCGCGTCTCGGCGGTGCGCAGCCGGGCGATTTGGGCGTCCACCCGGTCATCCATGCCGCCGACCAAGTCGATCAGGCGGCCCAGTTCGATTTGCAGGCTGTTGGCCGGCATCAGTCTTCTCCTCGATTTCTGTGTGCTTCACGGAACAGCGCGTCCTTGATCGCCTTCTGGTAGGTCTTGAGGTCTTCGATCGCCTTGTCTTGTCTTCTGGCCTGTTCCTTCAGCGCGATGATCTCGCCGGTGAGCGCCGCCTGGACGGCGCCGGCCTCCTCGCGGATCGCCAGCGCATGGCCGTATGCGGGGCTGCCCTCGTGGTGGATCGGGGCTACGGGATAGCGCAGCCGCACGGGCCCGCAGTTCTCTATTCGCGGCATGAAGATATAGACGCCGGAGGCGCGCATGAGGCGGGCGGTGTCGTCCGGATCGCGCACCCATGCACGTTGCCGCCATCCCGGCCGGCCGGTGAAGAGTTCGTCCGGCGTCATGTACCAGTAGCGGTCGGGATGAATGCCGGCGAACGCCGTTGCGGCCGTGTTGCCGTTGGCGCCGTTCGCGGTGACGGCGGCACGGTCCTGAAGTTCCGGCAGGCGATACGGGTTCCAGGCCATGTGCGGCGGCGCCAGGATGATCTCCATCGGGATGGCCCAGGAGACGCGAAAGTCGTGGCCGCGGGCGGCAAAGCCCGCCACCTCCTCGCGCGTCGCCTGGGCGACGAAGAGCGTCGGGTCGTTGAAGCCGCGCCGCGTGTCGCTGCCCGTGCCGCTTGGCGGTTTGGCATGCCAGCGGCTGTAGCGCGCGGCATTGAGGTCGGTGTCGCCGAAGCCCCGGATCACGCGGCCCTGTCTTTCCGCGCTTTGTTCGGCGATTTCAGCGCCGGGTCCGTCGAGGCCGGGGATCTGCGCCATGATGCGGTCGAGAAGGCCGGGTCCGGAGCGTGCCGCGACCTCGATATCGCCCTGTGCATGCAGCACCCGGAAGCGCGACTGGCGGGAATTGGCGAAGGCCTTGCCATCGAGATCGAAGCGCAGGCGCGTCGCCGGATCGTCCACCACGTCGACCATGTCATCCACCGGCCACTCGGCAAGCGTGCCGAGCCGCTTCGTCAGCACCCGGTATCGCGTCACCGCATAGCGGGGTGTCCCACGATCGTCCGACAGCCTGACCAGGCGCGGGGTGAGCGAGGTGTTTTCGCCCACCGGCTTCTGGCCTGTCAGCGCATGGGCGATCGTTGCGGCATGGACCTTTTCGATGGTCTCGCCGTCGAGCGTATGGCGGAAGGAGTGGACGGCATCGACCAGGCGACTGTCGATCACTTCCTCAGGCCAGATTTCCATATAGCTGACATGCACGTCGACATGGTCGCGGAAGCCCTCGAAGGCTGCCTCGTCGAAGCTGGCGAGCGCCCGGTAGAAGTTCTTCATCAGGGCCATCTGCCCGGCGACGTTTGCCTCTGCCGCGATCGCCGCCGGCAATTCCGGCATGGCGGCGGGCGATGACGCGAGGTAGCGGCCGTCGGCGGCCTCCAGCCAGCGATAGTCGGTGTGGCGCGTCTGCACCGGATAGCCGTTGACGGCGGCCTGCAGTTCCGGCAGGCCCGACATCATCCGGTATTCGGGGTGATCGTGCTGGCCGAGTGCTGAGCGGCTGACGGCTGCCGGTCGAAACAGCGCATCGTCGCCGCCATAGGCGTATTGGCGCATCACGGTCAGCCCCGACTGGCCGGTGGTGCGCCAGATCATCGCCTCGCGCTCCAGTTCCTCGACGGCGACCGCCTTCCAATGCTTCAGGTCGCGGGTCAGCGCGAAGTTGAAGTCGCCGCCCAGATTGTGCCGGTTCCTCGCATCGTCGATCAGGTCCTGGATCGTCTGGCTGGCATCGAGGAAGGAGAACTCGACGGTTCCTTCCGGTATCGCGGCGAGCGAGACCTGAAGCTCGAACTCCGTTTCCTGGCCACGGGTCACGCCGGCAAACACTTGTTCGTCATGGGCGTAGACGAAGAGCAGCACGGGTGTGCCGTCATCGTCGGCGAAGAAGCCGATCTCGCGGGCGAAGAAATCCGCTTCGCCGGTGATCGTGGTGGTCACCTTCCAGACGCCGTCGCCGATCAGGCTGCGGCTTTCGATCGGCACGCGGGCACGCTCGCCCCGCAGCTCCGTGGCGGAGGCATCGGGCACCCAGGCCTCGTCGCCGATGGCGACATGGGTGATCCGCAGCACCCGGTCTTCCACATGGGCGCGGGCGGCGGCGTTCAGGCCCGCCGTGGTGACGATCGGCTCGAAGGCTGCCCTGGTCATGCCGCAACTCCAGTCAGGTCGAAGTGTTGACGGTGGCTGACGCGAAGCGCGGCAACCATGGCGGGCCGTGCGCTGCCACATGCCGACACACACGGGGCGAAGGCCCGGCGGGTCCGGCCGCGGATGGAGAGCCCGGCACCGATGCCTCTCGCACCGGCACCCTTGGCGCGGCTGACCGGATGAACCGCCCGGCAGGCGCGATGGCGCACGGCGGTGGCAGCGCCGATCGACCGGCCGCCGCTGAAGGCCAGCGAAAAGCTCAGGTCGTAATGGGACCGCACCGGCTTGACCGCATCGAGCACCGTCTCGGTCAGGTCCCGCAGCTCACGGCTCAGGAACGGGATCGTCGGATCGCCGATCAGGTCGATCGTCGGACGGGCGACGACACGGAAGGTGTGGGGACGGCCGTCATACTCGAACCATTCGCTCAGCTGCGCCCCGATGCCAAGTGCGGCCAGCGCCCGGCGTACCGCCCCTTTCGTGCCCTTGATGCGGTGGATGGGGATCGACGCCGCCACCACGGCGCGGCGCTGCCCGATCGGCCAGCGCGCCTCCCAGGCATCGACCGAGAACGCCCAGGCAAGCCAGGGAAGAAGGTCTTCAGGACAGGTCCATGGATTCCACAAGTGTGCGACCGGCTCGGGCAGGCCCGTCAGGCGATGGCCCAGGATGTCCAGGTCACGCTCCAGCGGCGTCGCATTGGGCGGCAGGATCGACACAGGCTCCATCGGGCGTTCCTCAGACATCGCGACCTCCAAGCTCGATCCCGATCCCGGTGCAGTGGGCCGCCCCTTCCGGGCCGATCACCAGGTCGGCGGCGGGCCGCACAAGCGTCACGTTCTGAACGCCCACCTGGTGGAGTGCGGCAAACAGGCCCGAACGGGTGATGTCGTGGCCGAGCCGGTGGCGGGCCGCGATGTGGTCCTCGATCGCCGCGCGCGCCACACCGAGCACAACGCCCGCGTCCGGCTCGGCATAGAGCGTCAGGCGCGCCTGCGCAACGATGTCACGTAGCGGATTGCTGTCGGCATGGTTCCACTGCGACGTGCCCGAAAGCGTCACCTTGTTGGAGGCCGGGTACTGCGCCGCGTCGAAGGTCATGCGCGCGACCCGCAACTCCTGGCTGATCATCAACAGATCGGTCAGCACCATGGAGGAACGGTCGATCGGGTTCATTGCCGTTGCCGGCGTGTTCTGCACGTCATCGGCGGGGATGGCGTCGTCCAGCCCGTAATCGTCCACCGAGCGCGTCACCTCCGACGAGGTCAGGTGCACCATGGCGGGCGCGCTGCGGCGGCCGACCAGCGTCGGCGGCACCGTGAAATGTTCCTCGATCGGATACTCGTTGAACCGGTACTCGCGGCGCACCAGAACCGGAATGCGCGGCAGAAGCTGGTCGGCGATATACTCCTCGTTGGCATAGCCGACGGCAAGGCCGGAGCGGTGGAAGTCGACCGGATAGGGGCTGGCCGCGGGACCGGCCGCGAACTGCGCTCCCGGCGGCAGGTTGCCCTGGCCCGCCGGCGCCGCAAACAGCGCCCCGGGAGACAGGGCCGTGCCGGCAAGAAGTCCGTGCTGAACGGGAACCGGCATCAGTTGCGCCGGATCGGGGTGTTGAAACTGAAACATCTGTGGCTCCTTGCCTTGCCTGTTACGGCGGCTTTGCCGCCTTAATGGTACGGCGTCGCTTCGCTTCTGCCTTCTATGTCTGTTGCGGCACGATCAGGACCGGGATCAGGTCCCCGTCCGTGGTCGCGCCATCCAGTGCCACGCCGACGGCGTGGAATACCCGCTGCCAGGTGACCAACAGCCGGTCGCCCGTGGTCGCCGTGGAAATCCGCAGCACATCGGCGGCATGGATCTGCGCCTGCGCCAGACGGTCCCTGTTGCCGACCGCCAGCTCGACCACGCCCGTGAGCACGTCGTCGGGAAGCAGGCCGGGCACCGCGATGTCGGCATCGGCGTCGGCACCGTCCACGGCGCTCTGGAACAGGCTGCGGCGCGAAACCGCCATCGCCTTGCCGTCGGCGCCCGCCGCCACCAGGGAACCGGCCCCGATCGCGCCGCCGGCCTCCACCATGGCAATGCCCGCAACATGGATGTCCACCGGGCGATCGGCGGCCGCACCCAGATCCGCGCTCACGCCCACCGGCAGCACCAGGCCGCTTGCCGCCGCCTCGGCCTCGCGGTCACCGACGATGCGGCAGATGCGCCGTGCGGCAATGGCCGTGCGCGCCCGGAAACTCTTCGTCAGCAGGTACTCCATCATTGCGCCTGCTCCCCGGCCGCTGCCCGGCGGATCGCCGTCGGCAGATCCAGCGTGCCCGTCTTGTCAGCCGCCATCAGCGCCCGGGCGCGGCTCGCAAGATCCTGCGTTGCCGCCGCGAACTGCGCCTCCTGCGACGCCGTTCCATCCCCGGGCCAATGACCAGCCTGCGGCTGTGCGAAACCCGCAACCAATGGAGCCGCCCCCGAGCCCGCGGGTGACGCGGCGGCAAGCGGCTGCCCCATGCCGATCGGCACGCGCTGCGGCAGCGCCGCAAGCAACCCGTCAAGCACCCCTGACGGTGCCAGCGCCATCGGCCGTCCGTCGGCGCCGGCCATGGTGATCTGGCCGCCACTCTCCTCGAGCGCGCAATAAAGCGCCGCATAGGCCGGACCCTCGGCCGGCACCACACGGCCCGCCTGCACATGCGCATCGACCCGCGACGCTGCCGTGCGCTCCCGGTCCATCGCGCCGCGCGCCATGCGCTCGGCCGCAATCAACTGCCGCTCGGCAAAGATCGCCTGACGCTCGGCCGCCAGTTGCGCCGCCTCGCCAGGCACCGCCGCCGGATCGGTCGCAACCGCCCCCTGCGGCTGGGCCACAGCATGCTGGGTGACCTGTGCTGCACCCGGAGGCCAGTTACCCGGAGGAAGGGCGCCGGCCGGCGGATCGGCGGCAAACTGCGGAACCGCCGGCTGCACCAAGGCAAGCCCGGCGGGGAACCCGCCGTTAGCGACGCCGTGCACAGAAGGCGGCAAAGCCGCCGTAGGAGTGAACTGAACAGCCGGCTGAACGGGCTGCGGTTGTGCGGGATGCACCGTTTGCAAGGGCTGCTGCACCGATTGCACAAATTGCGGCTGCGGTTGCACGGGTTGCGCCGGTTGCGCAGGCTGAGCAACAAACTGGGGCTGCGGCTGTACCGGTTGCTGCACGGGCTGTGCCGCCGGCTGTGGCTGCACGGGCTGCGGTTGGGTGGCAAACTGCGGTTGCAGAGGCTGCGGTTGGGCCACAAGGCCGCCCGTGGCAGTAAAGGCGGCAGAGCCGCCCGTGGCGGTAAAAACAGGCTGGTTCATCAGGGTCTCCACTGGTGACAGAAAGGGCGGCAGAGCCGCCCGTGGTGGACAGGAATAGAAAAGCGCGCCATCGGCGCGGGCTGAAAACTGCGTCGGCGCAAGTCCCTCGACCGCCGGGTTCTGCGCCCCCAGAAAACCGAGATGACGCAACCGCCACCCCGTCGCCGTCGGCGCCAGCGCAACCGAGCGCGGCGCATAGCGGCCCGCCTCGACCGCGCCGCGAAACGACGGATCCAGCCGGTCGAGACGCGCCTGCAAGCGATCGCCCATCACCCGAAGCCCGCGCACCCAGCCCAGCGCCGGGCCGTCGGTCTCCGGATGGCCGAGAACCACGGGTGCCGGATCGGCCTGCCCGTAATCGGCAACGATCCCGGCAAGGTCGGCCGCCGTCCAGCGCGTCGTACTGCCGCCCATGTCCGTGTGATCGCCCGTGCGAAACACGTCGATCCAACCGTCAAGGGCGGAGAACGAAGTGGTTCCGCCCATACCGGGGGCGGAGAACGAAGTGGTTCCGCCCAAACCGGCACCGTGGTCGGAGAGCGTGGCGGAAATGGAGGCGTTTGCAGCGTTCATGGCCGCCACATTAGCAGCACGAAAACAGTCGCGGCAGCGGACCATGGTCCGCTGCAAGACCGGCAGGCAGGGCGCTAAAATGGCGCGTGAAACGCAGCCTTCCGGAGTACAATCCCATGAAACGCATCATCATCCACTGGACGGGCGGTACCGGAACCTTCGGCGCCCTCGACGCCGAGCACTACCACTTCGCCATCGACTGGGCCGGCAAGGTGCATGAGGGCAAACACAAGCCGGAAGCCAATCTCGACTGCACCGACGGCCGATACGCCGCCCACACCAGGCGCTGCAACACCGGATCGATCGGCATCGCGCTGTGCGGCATGCACGAGGCCGTCGAACGCCCCTTCGATCCGGGCAAGAACCCGATCAACCACAAGCAGATCGACGCGCTCGCCGAGCTCTGCGCCGATCTGTGCGAAGGCTATGGCATCCCGGTCACGCCGCAGACCGTGCTCACCCACGCCGAGGTGCAACCGACGCTCGGCATCAGGCAGCGCGGCAAGTGGGACATCACATGGCTGCCGGACGCCAAAGGGCCGATGAAGCCGGTCAATGTCGGCAACATCCTGCGCGAGCGCATTGCGTCGGAAATGAAGGAACCGGCCGCGCCGATGAAAAAACCGCGCACATCCGCCACCCAGTCCACCACCGTGCGCGCATCTGCCACTCAGATCGTCGCCGGCGCAGGCACCGCCGTCACCGCCGTCTCGGCACTCTCGGGCACCGCACAGATCTTCGCGCTCGCACTCGCCGGCGTCATCGTGCTCTCGGGCGCATGGATCATGCGCGAGCGGCTCAGGCACTGGGCACAAGGGGTGCGTTGACATGGACAAACCTGCAACAGAAATGGCCGGCGGCGGCAAAGTCACTGATGATCACCGCGACATCGACCCCCGAACGGGTCAACAGAAAGGCTACGTGGTTCTGACCGAAGAGGAACGGGCGAAGGGCTTTGTCCGGCCCGTGCGCATGAGCTACATCCACAAGACTTGTGGCACGGAGACACGCATGGCCCTGCCGATCGCGGAAACATACGCACGCGACCCGAAATTCTACAGCGGAACCTTCTGCTGCCATTGCCGCGACCATTTCCCGCTGGACCAGTTCCACTGGTCCGATGCGCCGGAAGAGCTTGTGGGGTCCTGATGATCGCCGCCTTCGCCTGGCTCGCCACAACGCGCTTCGGACGCATGGCCGCCGCCGCCAGCGTCGCCGTGATCGGCATCCTCACCATCTACGGCAAGGGCCGCAGGGACGCCGAGCTGGCCGAGGAACGCCGAAAGCTCAAGGACTATGCCGAGACCCGCAAACGCGCCGACGATGCCCTGCAACGCGCAGAGGCCGACAAACGGCCCGCAGACGAGCGGCTGACGGAGCACGGGAGGCTGCGTGATGATTAGGATCGCCGCAATCGCCAGCATGCTGCTGGCCGCGACCCTGCTCGCCGCCTGCACAACCACCCCGCCCGGCACCGGCGCCGCATGCGACGCGCTCAGGCCGGCACTGCCGACATACAGCACCAACGATACCGAACAGTCGAAACGCGAAGGCGCCACATTCCTCGACGTCTTTGATGCCACATGCGGAAAGGAATGAACGCCATGGGAAACGGAAACAAGGGACTACCGGCCAAAGGCTACCAACCGCAATCCGACGAGGCGGTCAGGCTCGTCAACACCAACAAGATAGCCGCCCGCCGACGATCTCGACAGATCGGCCGTTTCTTTTCGCCATGCGTTTTGATCACGGGCAGTCCTACCTAGAAAATACCTGCACCCGCTCGGGACCTATCACCAGATCATCTTTGCCGACCAGATAGAGGTCTTTTACCAATATTCCGGTGAGACTGGTCAACTCGCACTTCCACGTGGCTGCGTTCTCTATCAACTCGGCATCGTGGCAATCGACTGTATCCTTGAATTCAAAGGCAAGGTCCAAGTCGGATTCGGGCCTTGCGGTGCCTTTGGCGTAGCTGCCAAAGACATAAAGAGCCTTAATAGTCGTCTGCTCAGCCGCCCATTTTTCGAGTTCGCATCTGAGGCGTTCCGATATCATATCAATTCCCTCACCGTTCCCCGGACCATGGTCCGCTGTACGCACAACAAACCATGTGGCACTGTCGTCGCCGCTTCCGTCGGCAAAGACCATCAACGGCCAAGGCGGGGGACGGGGTGTTAGAGAACCCCGAAACGGGCTCAGAACTCAAGCCATCGAATTTTTCTGAAAGCTGAGAACAAGATCTTCTCATATTGTTCCATGCCTTCGGGAACCTGATTGTGATCGAACATCCAGTCGATCAGACGCCGCTGACCATATGCCGTCAATAATTCATATTGTTGTTCGTAGGACAAGTTATGCATTCGCTTCGTTATTACTGTTCCGAGATGCTCAATAAGCGATTTATAGATCGCAACACGCTGACTGTCGGCAGACAAAGGTCCGAGGCTTTCACCGCTATCGCTATCAACAACGTTCAAATCATTGGCCTCTGAAAGCGCTGTTCGAAATTCTTTCAACGTGGATGCTATGAATTTGCGCTGTTCCGCTGCACCTAAGTATCTCGATATCCACCGGACAGCGAGTTGTATGGCGGACACGATCACGCCCGCAGTGACGCCGACAAGAACACCGACGATGATTGCGTCAATGTGGTCCCCAATAAAATCAGTGATGGCATTTTCAGATTTTGGCTTCATGCTGTCACCGCTTACCCATGGCCTCGTTCAACGGCTTACGCCCCTCTGTCTGTGACCCCGCGCATTGCAGACGATTACTCGTCATCGTCATCAAAGACCCCTGCCTCGGCCATCTCCGCCTTTATGGCTGTAATCGCATCTTCAAGAGTGGTAGCTTTGCCCGAACCCACCCGATGCTTGCCCAGCATCTCGAACAATGTGCGTAAGTCACAAATCTGCTTCTTGCTGGTCATCTTCTCGCCAAGCCATGCCCCACGCCAGACGATTTCGCCAAGGACTGCGAAATTGGCTCCGGTGCTAATCGGCGCATATGCCTCGTTGTCACTGGTCAGCATCCAACCGCCGTGCGGCTCTTCCTGCATGCGCTTGACCAGAAGATCGGGTCCTCGCCGAACGGCAAAGATATGCCCTTGCCGCGCCTCGTCGCGCTGATGGTCCACAAGAATGGTGTCGCCGTCCGCTAAGGTGGGGGTCATGCTGTCGCCCGTGACCACCACGGCACTGACTTTCCCCGGCAGCAGCCCGTTGCGCTCCATCCATTCTCGTCGGAAGGCGAGGAGTTCGACAGGTTTCTCCCCATCCGGTGCCACGGCTCCGTGACCGGCGGCCAGTTTTACCGGGAGCCGTGGCACCATTACATAGTCTGCATCGTCAATTGCGGGGTCGTACCCGCGCGTTTCTGAGAATTCGATAATATTGCGAGGCGGGCCTATGTAAAATTCCAGGCCAAGGGCTTCGCAGATTTTTTGTAATCGCTCTCCATTGGGCGAACGTCCTCTGCGGATGTCTGTCACCAAAGTCCTGTGCCCCGCGACTGCTTGTGAAAGTTCAACCTCGGTAAGGCCTAGGTCTCGGCAACGTTTTTCAATCAAAGCAAGTAACTGATCGGCAAGCATGGATTGGAGTTTGCCAATTTTTTCCTATTGCCACAACATCAGATGCAAATCTGGATTATTCCAACTTATGGGTTGACATACTCCAGATTAGTTGGAATGTTCCAACCATGGATATTCGGCACCTTACAGACCTCGCTGACACCTTTATCGAACACACCGGCATGTCTCACTGGCAGGTCGGCATGCAATCCGTGGGCTCAGCAAAATTCTTCCGTGATCTGAAAAACGGCACCCGAAACGGCTGTACAATCGACACCTACAACCGAGCGCTCCAATGGTTCTCCGATCATTGGCCTACCGATCTTGCATGGCCATCGGAACTTCCCCGTCCCGAGCCGTCCCCTGGTTCTCCAGCGGCGAGAGAGGCCGCCTGATGGCGATGGTGAAGACGAAGCGCCGTTCGATGAGTTCAGCCCGTCGCCGTCGGATTTATGATGCCCATGGTGGCGTGTGTGGTTTCTGTCATGAGGCGATCGATCCTTGTGGTGGTAACAGGCAAGCGAAGCGACGCCGTGCCAGGAAGGGCGGCACAGCCGCCCGTTATGAGATCGACCACGAGATCCCGTTGGCTTTGGGTGGATCGGATGATGATGGCAACTGTTATCCGCTTCATGAGCGCTGTCATGAGATCAAGACGTTCGGGTTGAAGCGTCCAGGTCGTCAGCGGCCTTCGGATGTCAGCGCCATTGCCAAGGTGAAGCGCCTTCGTGATCGGCGTCTTGGTGTTGAGGTGAAAAAGCGTTCGCGGCTGAGCGACCCGCATTTCATGCGCAAGAACGGCGGGTCCCCCCGCCGCCCTTTGGACGGGACGGTTGTGCGGCGTGACGGCGGGGGTTCGGCATGAGAACGGCCCGGCCCCGAAGCCCTGTCGATCTTCCCTTGTCGGCTCGCGACTGCGAGGCGGACGGCGCCACTCATTTCGCGACCGCCCCTTCCGGCGGCGATCTTTCCCCCATCGGTTGTTCCCCCGCAACCGGTGGTGACGGCGGCGGGGTCGGGAGTCCATCGGCCGGCCCCGTCGCATCGCAGGCATCCGGTTCGGCGGCGAACCGGCTTTCCCCCTGGTTCTGTTGTGATCACGCGCGGCTGCATCGCCGCGGCTCTTGGCCGTCTGATTTGCCTTGTCCGTGGCAAGAGGGAGATGCGTCTTGATGACCATCCGTAAAGCCATCCGGCAAGCCGAAAGCATTGCCCGTCAACCTGGCAACAGAAAGACCGACCTGTCGTCGCTGTTCGAGGCGACGGTGGAGGATGGCAAGCTGGTGATGTTCGACAGCACCGCGTCCGTCCGGCCGGCGCTGATCATCAATGCCGGCGGGCGGCATGTGCGTGTTGTGCTGTCGCGCGGTGAAATCCGCAAGCTGCTGGAGCTGTATCTCGGAGACGCGGCATGAGCCCCGCCCATGGCAACGCCCGGGTTGGGAACCCCGCTCTTCACTCGCGGGCTTTCAGTGTGGCAGCAGGTTTGGCGGCGGATCGCCGCCGGGCAATTCGCACTGAGATCGATCTGCTGCTGGCCAGGGGAGTGTCGTTCCGTGAGGCATGGCCGGCATTGAAGCGGGCGGC
The DNA here is from genome assembly GCA_963921345.3 of Rhizobiaceae bacterium. GTDB lineage: Bacteria > Pseudomonadota > Alphaproteobacteria > Rhizobiales > Rhizobiaceae > Hoeflea_A. Next base: position 1,975,754 of record CAWUFE020000007.1, read on the forward strand.
CCGGCGTCGGGTGCGAGGGTGCGCCTGATGCATGCGGCGAAGCTTGAGAAGTCTGCGCGTCTTTCGCGTGTCTACCGGCTTCTGTCGGACGGTCGGGAGCATTCGACGCGGGAGATCAGGGACCGCGCCGATGTGTGTGCGGTCAGTTCCATCATTTCAGAGCTTCGCGACAACGGCGCCGATATTCGTTGCCGTCTGATCGTGCGGTCTTCGACCGGCGAGCGGTTCTACCTTTACCGGCTGGTGCGACCTGTTCCGGAGGTGGCGTCATGACGTTTTCACCTTTCATCCCTGTCGGGTCCCCCCGACACATCCCCGGCGGCTTTGCCGCCGCTGTTCCGGTCGGGTTCTGCCGACACAACCAACGAGGGCCAACAGATGATTGAGGTTGATGGGCGAACAGGCCTGGAGCGCGAACGCGAATGCTGGATCGAGGAGGGCCGCGTGGCCTTTGAGCGGGCGCATGAGGCGGGTGTGCATCACAGCGACGCGGCCTGGGTGATCGGCGATTGGGCCAATCGCTACAATCGCGGCTACGGCGATCTGCGCCTGGCGGTCGAGTCGCTTGGTGCCAGCTACGGTCATGTGAAGGTGCGCGCCCATGTGGCGCGTCGGTTCGACCCGTCGCGCCGGCGTCCCGGTCTGAGCTTCGGTCATCATCAGGCGGCAGCGAGCCTGGATGATGAGGTCGCCGACCGGTTGCTGGCCGAGGCCGAACTAAAGAACTGGTCGCGCGACGAGATGCGCGATGCGGTACGCGAGGTCGGCCCCGAGGCGGCACAGCGGCGGCGGGCCGACAAGCTGCAGGCCGAAGTTGATCGTCTGAAGGCGGAGGCTGCTCTGTCCGTCGAGGATGCCGAAATGATCATCGCCGATGTCGAGCGCACCGGTGAAGCCCTCATGAAGGATGCTGTGCGGGCGATGACACTCTATGCGGAGCATCTGGAGAGCCAGCGCTTTACGAAGGCGCGTGGGACATTGCACGGCAATGCGGATCGTGGCCTGAGCCGCCGGCTGGAAAGGGCCTGGAGGCGGTTCGCTGGCGAGGACCTGAAAGAGATCGCGGACCGTGTTGGCAGGGTGATCGCGAATGCCGATGGCAACGTGGAGCCTGAGCCAGACGGCGCGCCTAACGCCGGTGCGGATGGGGACGCAGGGAAGGCTGGTGTGTCAAAAAGTTACGCGCCGCGTAATAGCCGGAAAAAAGACGCGCCGTGAGCCGGGTTGGTGAGCACGGTGAAGGACATATCCTCCATGATTGCGGCGTTGGCCGATATCGCCCCTGCAAGCGGTTCGCAAAAGCCCCGCAAGCCAGTTGCTGCCCAGTTGATGACAACGCACAAACCCGGTGATGCTCCGGCTTCCGCCGCCGCCGCCCTTGCCCGCGCCCGCTCGCGTCTGGATGCGGTGGCGCGGGCCGAGCGTCTGGTGGCCACCGGAACGCCCCAGGCGGATGCGGACGCGCAAGTCGCGCGGTCTGCCGGCGTCTCGCCGCACACTTTGCGCCGCTGGCGACTGGCCTGCCGGGGTCTTTCTTCGGAGGCTCGGCTTGCGGCGCTGATCGACCGGCCCGGCCGTGGCCGCTGTGGTCCGCTGACGGGCGGTGAGATGCGCGACTGTGTCGAGGCGCTGGTCTACGAGCACGGGCCCCACCTGACCGCGCCGCATGTGCAGCGGGTGCTTGAAGCCCGTTACGGCGAGGCCCCGTCGAAGCGGGCGCTTCAGCGCTGGCTTCAAGCCTGGCGCGCCGATCCGGCAAACGCCCGCGCGCTTTCGGCCGTGTCGGATCCGGACGGCCACCGGTCGCGCAGGGGCCCGGCGCTGGGCAACCGCGAAGCCGGCGTCGATGCGCCGAACGCTCTCTGGGAACTGGATTCCACTCCGGCGGATGTTCTGTGCACCGACGGCCGGCATGTGATCGTCGGCGCGATCGACGTGTGGTCGCGCCGCGCCAGGGTTCTTGTGGTGCCGGTCAGCCGCGCGGTGGCGATCTGCGCGCTGCTGCGGCGCTGCCTGATCGACTGGGGCGTGGCGGGGACCGTGCGCACCGACGAGGGCAAGGACTACACCTCGAAGCACCTGACGCGGGTGCTGGCCGACCTCGGCATCGTCCATGACATCTGCCCGCCCTACACGCCCGAGGCAAAGCCCTTCATCGAGCGCTTTTTCGGCACGCTGACGCGCGACCTCTTCGCGCATCTGCCGGGTTTCACGGGGCATAGCGTGGCCGATCGCAAGAAGATCGAGGCGAAGAAGTCGTTAGCCCAGCGCCGTGGCAGGGATGAGCGCGAGACTTTCGACATCCAGTTGACCGGTGCCGAGCTTCAGCAAAAGTGCGATCAGTGGTGCGACGCGGTCTATGGCCGCCGGGATCATGGCACTACGGGAGAAAGCCCGTTTGCCCGCATGGCGGGTTGGACATCACCGTTGCGGCAGATCGCCGATCCGCGCCTGCTCGATGCGCTTCTGGCGGAGCCGGCCGTGGAAGGCGGTCGTCGCACGATCGGCAAGAACGGCATCACCATTCAATGGGTGAACTACATCGCGCCGGAGATGGGCAGGCGGATCGGCGAGCGGGTTGAGGTTCGTCTCGACCCGGCCGATCCCGCCCGGCTGTTCGTGTTCGCACTGGACGGTGCGTTTCTGTTCATGGCCGAAGATCCCGAACGCAGCGGCGGCGACCAGGCGACGATCGCCTCGCATGCGAAGGCATCTGCGAAGAAAGCCGACGGCAAGGCCCGCCGTCATGCCCGTGGCCTCAAGAAGCAGCACATGCCGGAGCGCGCCATGGACGACGTGCTCAAAGCGGCCGATCGGAAAGCTTCCAACGTGATCGCCCTGCCACGTCCCGGCGAGACGCATGAGACCCCGGCTCTGAAACAGGCCGTCAGGGCAGCGGACGCGCGTGATGCTTTAATGCCTGACAAGACTGACCTCTTGCGGCGCATCGAGGCGCGGCGCGTCGAATTCGAGATCAGCCACGGCGACATCGGATGTCTGGTCCTGAACGCGCTCGGGCTGCGGGTGGTGTCTCTCCAGTCATTGAGCGTCGCCAGCCTGGAGGCGCTGCTCGATCTTCTCGACAACGGCGTCACCTGGACCGAACCCGTTGAGATCGGCACCGCATATGAAAACCCGGCCGCCGCTGAAGCCGGTGGAGCGTTCATGGCCGCCTGCAAGAAACTCTATCTGGAGGACCAATCATGAGTACAGGCAAGCGAAGCGCCGCCGTGCAGATAAGGGCAGCAGAGCCGCCCGAAGCCGTCACGCGCCTGCATGCCCCGCAAGATGACACCGAAGCCGTGGAGCGTCAGGAGGACCTGACGTTAAAGCGTCAGGAGGACCTGACGTGGATGGATCGTGTCCGCGCCGCCGTTTCGGCCGAGACGGCCGATCACGGGCTCAGCCAGAAGGATGCGTCCAAGGGCATCGGTGTCAGCATCACGACGCTGAACCGCTGGCTGCATCGCGAGTATGTGGGCGACAACCCGGCCGTCACGGCCAAGGCCGAGACCTGGCTACAGACCCGCGCGGAAGCGCGCGCCCTGACGCTGAAACCGGCGCGTCTCGACGTCCATGCCGACCTGGGCCTGACCGACAGCGTCATGGCGGCACTTGCCCATGCCCACGCAACCGGCGAAGTGGTGCTGGTCTGCGGCCGTTCGGGTTCGGGCAAGAGCCATGCCCTGGCGCGCTATGGCGCCACGAGGGCCGGTGTTCACCTTGTGACGGTGACCTCGGGCGTCAACTCGCTTTCCGGTCTTTATGGCCGGGTGTGCCGGTCGCTCGGCATTGCCGGTCGCTACGGATCGGCGCTTGCCGCCGAGGACGCCATTCTGGAGCGCCTGGAGGGCCGTCAGGCGCTGCTGGCGGTGGATGAGGCCCAGCGCCTTGGTGCGCGGCTCCTGGACGCGCTCAGGGACCTGCGCGACCTGTCGGGCTGCGGCCTGGCGCTGGTCGGCGACGACACGATCCGCATGACGCTGTCGCGCTGCCCGCAGGTGACCGGTCGCATCGGCATGCGCGTCGGTCTTGGCCAGCCGAACCAGGCGGATGTGGCAACGCTGCTTTCGACGGTTCTTGAGCGCACGCCTGCTTCGGCCGAGCGCAAGGCCGCCCGCACGGCGGTGTCGGCCCCGGGCGGCCTGCACGCGCTGCGCCGGCTTCTGGCCAGCGCCTTCATGATCGCCCGCGCCGATGGCCGAGGCGCGATCGCCGCCGCCAAGATCGCCCTCGCGATGCTGGCAAGCCTTGGTGTCCTTGCGGCTCTCTACGCCTGGGAGATCGAGCTTGCCAGGCGGGCGCTGGAAGGGGCTGTGTGATGGCCGCCAGTGATCGTCGCACGCCGGCGCATCTCGCCCACTGCACGGCCTTCACCCGCACCGGCAAGCGAGACATGAAAAACCGCAAGCCCTACCGCACCGGGAAACTGAAGACGATGGCGAAGCGCATGGCGGCCAAGGGCAAAGACGGCGCGTTCCGATCGGCCGCGCCGGTGCGTTTTCACGATTGAAGATTGGAGACAAGCGATGACGGACGAGACAAACACCGCTGAAGTCGAAACGGCAACGCAGCAAGCCACCCCTGAAACCGGTCCTGAAACCGACAAGGCCCCGCTGGTACCGGACGGCTGCATCAAGATCGGCGACGATGTTTACATGCGTGATGCCAAGGGGCGTCTGACGCCGGAAAAGCTGGTGAAGGACCAGCACAAGCTGCAGGACCAGATGGTGCGCGATCTGATTGCGCATGCCCTGGTGTTGAGCGCCCGGATCGCCCGCTTCCGCGTCCATTGTTTCGATGATGTCGGCGCTTTCGACGCGGAGCTTGCGGAAAAATATGGCGGCCATGCGCGCGCCAGCGTCAAAGGCAACCGCACCTACATGAGCTATGACGGCTGTCTGAAGGTGCAGGTACAGGTCTCCGATCGCGTCGCCTTCGGTCCGGAACTGCAGATCGCCCGCGACCTGATCGAGGAGTGCCTTGTCGAATGGGCCGATGGCGCCGATGACAAGATCGTCAAGCTTGTCGGTCATGCCTTCAATGTCGACAAGGAGGGCGAGATCAGCCGCACAGCCATCTACAGCCTGCTGCCGCTGGAGATCGATGACGAGCGCTGGCAAAACGCCATGCAGGCGATCCGCGACGCCATGCGTGTGATCGGCTCGAAGACTTATATCCGCTGCTACCACCGCGCCGCGCCTGATGCCGCCTGGGAAGCCATCACCATCGACCTGGCAAAGGCGGGCTGATCCATGAAAGGCAAGCACCGCGACGCCGTGCCAGAAAGGGCGACAAAGTCGCCCGTGAGCGCCCCGATCACCGCACAGGACCTGCGCGAATGCTCGGCCGAGTTCAAAGCCCATCTGCGCCTCGCCAAAGGCGGCTACATGGTCATCAAGCGCTGCGTCGAACACCCCACGCTGACGGTCACAGAAGGCCGTGAGAACCGTAAGGCGAAGCCCTATCGGTCAATCATGGTGGGCGATGTCGAATGCGCCACGCTGGAAGAGGCGGCCCGGCTGCTGACGCAAGAGCGCGACGTTGAGGCTTCTCGGGAGGATATCGGATCATGAGCCCGAAAACACTTGGCAGTGCCCCGGACCCTGTCGTCGCCCGGCGGCGTCAACGCGTGCTTGCCCTGTTCGAGGCGGGCATGAAGCCGAAGCAGATACTCGATCCCGTGCGCGCCGATTTCGGCGACCATGTGAGCCTGGCTGTGGTCTATAACGACATCAAGTGGCTTCGCGCCGAGGGAGCGGTCGCAAAGCCGGACGGCCGTGAGGCAAGCACGGGCGGCTCTGCCGCCCTTGGCAGTCGTGACCAGGGCACGATCCTCGCACGGCGGCGCGAGCGTGTCCGCGCCTTGTTTGATGAGGGCATGAAGCCGAGGCAGATCGCCGAGCAAGTGCGCCGTGAGTTCGGCGCAAATCTGCGCATCACCCTGGTCTATCGCGACATGACGTGGCTGCGCGCCAACGGGATGATCAATTCGCGCGATAGGAACAAGGCCAGGGACGAAGACCTGGACCGGCGCTGCGTTGAACTGAAACAGGCGGGCCGCAGCTACGACGCGATCGCCGAGGAACTGGGCATCAGCCGGGGCGCCGTAGCCGGCCGTCTTCACCGGTTGCGTCGGCAGGACCCGACGGGGATGGGGCAGCGCAAACAGAAGGCAGGCGAGGAGCGCACCAAGCCAGATGCCCGCAGATCCAAACGGTCACGCCGGCCTTCCCCTGTGCTCAAGCGCGCCGCAAGGACAGGACATCCCGACCCTTCATCGATCATCTGCCCGCCCAATTCATCTTATCCGCCCGGCGCGCCGATGGCGGTCATGACGGCGAAGACTGGCACATGCCGCTGGCCGATCGGCGAGCCACGGGCTGCCGATTTCCGCTTCTGCGGCGCGCCGGCGCTTGACGGCTCCTCCTGGTGCGCCGACTGCGCCGCCCGCGCCTGGCCGACCGGTGGAGGTGCGTCATGACGGACCGGTCACTCATCGAGCGTATCCGCAAGCTGAAGCAGCTGACGACGGCACGCGGGTGCAGCGAGGCGGAAGCCATGGCCGCGGCCGGGAAGGTTGCCGCCCTGATGAAACAGGCCGGGCTGACCGACGCCATGGTCGACGCCGAGCAATGCGGCAGTTATTCGGCGACCGGCGGCCGCTCGGTTCGCCGCGCCGTGTGGAACGCGATCGCCCACTACACCAACACGGCCCTGATCACCGCGCGCTGCATCGGTGAGAGAGGCTGCATACCCACCTTCGTCGGCTACGGCGGCGGGCCGGAGGTCGCGGACTATCTACGGGTGGTCTGCGACCGCGCCATCGAGCGCGAGATCCGTCAGTTCAAGGCGGGCACATTCTACCGCCGGCGACGTTCGCGCAAGACCAGGCGGGTAGCGGTGCATGAATTCACCATCGGGCTGTGCTCACGCATCATCGACAAGCTGGCGGACCTGTTCGCCGACCAGGTGAGCGAAGACATCAGCCGGTCTGCGATCGCGCTTCGCGACGACCTCTATACGGATACCCGCACTGTCTCGATCGCGGCTCGCGCAGACCGGTACAGCGAGGCTGTCGCCGCCGGTGCTTTGGCTGGCGGGCGGGTGCGGCTTTCCCATGGCGTAAACGGTGAGCAGGCACCGAAGCAGATAGCCGGAGGTGCGTCATGAAATTCCACAATCTTCAGACCAGCATAGAGACGGCGGAAATCATCCTCGCCGACGATGATGCCGGCAAGACCGATCCGGCAGAACGGTTCTGCCGGCTGGTCGACTGCGACATCAAGTTCACCTGCGGCGGCTTTGCCGCCTTCCTGGCACGGCGTCGCGGTGCTTGCCTCTGCGGCACCTATCAGCTTCGTCATTGCGGCGCGACCGGCACCTGCACCGCGGGCGGCCACGGTCTTCTGGCAAGCTGGTTGAGAGCGGCACGAAAACGCCAGCAAAAACTGGCTGAAGCGCTCGGAGGTGCATCATGAGCAGAACAAAGCCACAGGATGGACGAGGCCCGTTGATCCGCGCCTGCCATGCGGCGGTGCGCGCCGCCGGTTTCGATGAAGACGCGCGCCATGATTTCCAGATGCGCGTCACCGGCAAGGCGTCGATGCGCGACATGAGCGTCGCCGAGCTTCGGCACTTGCGCGACGAACTCAACCGCATCACCGGCTTCGGCCAAGGCGGGCGCGGCAAGGGCCGGCGCGGCGGGAAACCCGCCGTAGGCAAGCCGGCAGGCCGCCCCGGGGCCGACTATAATCCACCTGCGTTTCGAGGCGATGTGCGGCTCATCCACGCGCTGTGGGGCGAGCTTGGCCAGCGCGGTGTCCTGAAGCGTCCGGACCGTGCCGGGCTCAACGCCTTCATCCGGTCCCGCTTCGAAGGCCACTGGTCGTTTGTGCCGGTCGACGTCGACGTGCTTACCGACACCGACAACATCACCGACGTGATCCAGGCGCTGAAGGCCATGCTGGCGCGCGCCAAAGAGGCGTCTGCGTCATGACATATCCGCAGATCACCGATCATAGAGGCAAGCGAAGCGACGCCGTACCAAGAAGGCGGCAAAGCCGCCATGCGGTGCTGCGCTACCTGGAGCGCGGCTTCGGGGTTGATATCGACGGCCTGCGCTGCCGACTGGCTGCCATGCTGCCCGAGGCGAAGTCGGTGGTGGAGCAGTTCGGCGAGGGCGCGATCATCAGAGACGGCCTGTGTTTTCATCCCGGCGGCTTCGCCGCCTTCCTGGTACGGCGTCGCGGTGCTTGCCTCCTCAGGCGTCGCGACGACGGCACGGCAGTGCTGGTGAGCGTCACCAGCGCCCAGGCGTCTCAGCTGTCGAACCGGGCGCTGCGGCTGAGAAGAAGGAGGAACCGGGCATGCCAGACGTAAAGGGACACACCGGGCGAATGCCAAGACCCGACACCTATCAGTGCGCAACCTACCGTCCCGATCCTGATCGGCCCCGCAGTCGTTTCAGCACGACCCTTTGTGTCACCGGCGATGACCTGGACGCCCTGATCCAAAAGCGCGGCCTCGATGAACAGCCGCGCGACGGCTTTTGCGCGACGAGACCTGACGGGATCGGGATCGCGCCCACGACAAGGCGCCCGTATGAGAAGCCGCTTCACGACAAGCTGATATCGGACGGTTGCACGATTGCGACCCTGCACTATGCGATCTGGCTGGGCTTTCTGGCGCTGAAGGCCAGAACGGTCGAGCCTGAGGACGTCCTGGGAGATCGCGGCCTTGTCCACGAAATGGTGCATGTCATGCAGTTCGGCACCGACGATCCGACGACTTGCACACTCGAACAACTGGTGAGGATGGCGATGAAACTGGAACTCGCCATCCCCGGACTGCCGCTTACGTCTCGTCAGTCTTGTCGCGAACGTCGGTCGTAGCGATGACGGCGCTCGTCCATACCGGCGACCTTGCCGCCGACACCAGCGGTGACAGAGCCGCCGTCATAGGTGCCGCCACGCTGCATCACGGCGACTGTCTCGATCTGCTGCCGGCGATCGTGGCGCGGAACGGCCGGTTCGATCACGTGATCGCCGATCCGCCTTACGAGGACGCCCTGCATGTTGCGGCCGCCAAGGGTTCGATCGCCCGCACCGATGGCCGCTACGCGCCGCGCGGCCCGCAATTCGCCGGCATATCGGATATCCGCGATGAGGCCGCCGCGGCCATGGTGGCGGCGTCACGCGGCTGGGTGCTGGCCTTTTGCCTGGCCGGGGGCGTCGGCGCCTGGGAGACGGCGCTCACGGCAGCCGGCGCGAAGTGGGACACGACGCTCGCCTGGGTCAAGCCCGACGCTGCCCCGCGTTTCAACGGCCAGGGTGCGGCGCGCGGCTTCGAGTGCATCTGCACCGCCTGGGCGGGCTCGGGCCACCGATCCTGGAACGGCGGCGGACGGCGCGGTGTGCTGGAGCATCTGACCGCCAAGGGCGGCCACGAGACGGCCAAGCCGGTCGATCTGATGATGGCGCTGATCGCACTCTATACGCGTCCTGGCGATCTCGTCTGCGATCCTTTCATGGGGTCCGGCACCACCGGCGTCGCAGCACTTCGCCTCGGTCGGCGCTTCGTCGGCATCGAGAAGGACGAGGAACATTTCGCCACGGCCTGCGCGCGGATCGCCGCGACCGACGCCGCACCGATGCTGCCGTTCGAGGCAAGCAAGGCCGTCCAGGCGAGCCTTGAACTGGACAGCTTTGAGCTGGAGGCGTCATGACTGCATCGGACGATCTTCCCGGTGTGCTTGCCGAGATCGCGGCGGTGGCGGGCCGTGACGCGGCGCTCATGATCGCCTGGAAGCATGGCGGCGACGATGGCTGGGACGTTCCCCGGGGTGATACGGCCGCAGCGGCTGAACTGGCGCGGCTGATCGGCAAGGGTCCGGCAGCAGGCATCATGCGGCGTTTCGGCGGCAACAGCGTCGCCGTTCCGCTGGCGCGCCGTCATCTGGCGCCGTGGCTTGCGGCCCGCGGCATGAACGCCACCGAGATCGCCACCGCCATGCGCATCACCCGCAGAACCGCAAGGCGCTACATGAAGGCATCGTCTTGAGACATCATTGCAGCGGACCATGGTCCGCTGCCCGGCAGACGCGTGGACAGGTAATGTGATCGGGAACCACTCACCCGTCGCCGGAGCTCGCCCATGCAAATCACCGCCGAACACTGGCAGACCTTCGCCGCCATGATTGCCATCCTGGGCATTCTGGCCGGAGCCCGGGTATCGCTGCGCAAGCTGGGCTTTCTGCGTCCACCCGAACCGCCGGCAGCACCTGCGGCCTCCACGGAGATCGCCGAGCGGCTCGAGCGTCACGCCGAACGGCTGACGAAGCTGGAGGCGGCGGTGGTGGGGCTGGCGAGCCGCGACGACATTCACAAGCTGCAGATTGCGATCGAGCGCCAGGGCGGCGACATGCGCAAGCTGCAGACGGCCATCGAACACGATGCCAAGGCCGTCGATCAGCTGTCGGCCGCCATCACCCGCATCGAGGATCATCTCATGGGGGATGCGCGCCGATGAGCTATGCCGCCACGCTCGACGAACACCGTCGCCTCGCGATCCTGACCCATCTTTCGGCCTGCCTCGACTATGCCTCCAATTCGGAGATCCTGCTGGATGTGTGCAACGGCGTCGGCATCACCACCAGCCGCGATCAGCTGACCGAAACGCTCGCCTGGCTGCGCGAACAGGATATGGTCTCGATCAAGGATCATGAAGGCTTCCTCATCGTCGAAGCGACGGCGCGCGGCGTCGACGTCGCCGAGGCGCGTGCGCGTCATCCGGGCGTCAAGCGCCCCGCGCCAAAACGCCCCGCGCCGAAGGGGCGGTGACATGCCGCAACCCCGCAAGATTGATCTGCTTCCGCAAGAACTGCGCCTGTGGCTTCAGGAAGAACTCAAGGCGCGCGGCTTTGGCGGCTATGATGATCTCACGGAGGCTCTGAATGGTAGGCTTGAGGAGGAGGGCCTGGAATTGCGGCTCGGCCGCTCGGCCGTCTATGCCTATGGTCATGAGTTTCGGGAATACGCGGTCTCGCAGGAACGCGCCCAGAACGAGATACGCCTGTTCCTCGAGGAGGCCAGCCTGAAGGAGGAGGTCGATGTGACCTCCGCGCTGTTCCAGCAACTGACAACCCTGCAATGGCGGCTGCAGATGATGCTGGCCGATCCCGACAATCTGCCGGATCCGCGCGGCATGAAGGACCTGACCACGGCGCTCAACAACCTGATCCGCTCGACCAGCCTGCGCAACGGCATCCTGAAGGCCGAACAGGCCAGGCAGTCGGAGCGGCTGGAACAGGCCGTCGAGGCCGGCGAGATCGACCAGGTCGCCGCCCGCAAGGCGCGCGAGATCATGGGCTTCGGCGCATGACCGTCCACGCCCCGGTCATCGATTTCCTGCCGTACCAGAAGGCGTGGATGAACGACCCGTCACGCTTCAAGATCGGCATGATCACCCGGCGCGGCGGCAAGACCTTTGCCACCGTGGGCGAGGCGGTCGACGACTGCATCAATGCGGAGATCGAGCGCCGCAAGACGCGCTGGACGATCCTGAGCCGATCCGAGGCCACGGCCCGCGAGGCCGTCGACGAGGCGGCCCGGCCGATGACCAGCGCCTGGTACGAGGTCTATTCGACCCTGGCCAGACGCGGCCGGCCGGAATTCAGCGAGGAGGACTTCGTCGTCCCGGCTCATACAAGGCAACTGATCCAGATGGGCCAGGTCTTCGAGGTCCATGTCGAGCAGGCCACCTACAAGGCGCAGGAAGTGCGCTTTCCCGGCGGCTCAAGGATCACCGCGATCTCCGCCTCGCCGCACGCCGCACGCGGCTTTGGCGGCAACCTGATCCTCGACGAGTTCGCCTTCCACCAGGACAGCCGCCGCATCTGGGGCGCCGCCTTTCCGGTCGCCGCGCGCGGCAGGCACAAGATCCGCATCATCTCGACCCCGAACGGCAAGGGCAACAAGTTCTACGAGATCATGACCACGCCGGACAATGGCTGGTCGAAGCACCATGTCGACATTCATGAGGCCGTCGAACAGGGCCTCGACGTCGATCCGGAAGAACTGCGCAGGGCGCTCAACGACGAAGACGTCTGGGCGCAGGAGTTCATGCTCAAATGGATGGAGGCCGCCAGTGCGTGGCTCACCCATGAACTGATCTCGTCCTGCGAGGACCCGCGCGCCGGTCACCCCGAGGCCTATGCCGGCGGCCTGTGCTTCGTCGGCGTCGATATCGCGGCAAGGAACGACCTGTTCGTGATCTGGGTCGCCGAGATGGTCGGCGGCCAGTTGATCACCCGGGAAATCATCACGGATCGCAAGATCAGCTTCGCACGCCAGGACGATCTGCTGGCTGACGTGTTCCGCCGCTATCGCGTGGTGCGTTGCTGCATGGACCAGACCGGCATGGGCGAAAAGCCGGTCGAGGATGCCAGGAGGGCGCATGGGACAAGCCGTGTCGACGGCATCCTGTTCAGCGTCACGTCCAAGCTGGACCTGGCGATCGGCATGAAGGATCGCATGGAAGAACGCGGCCTGCTCATTCCCGAAGGCGATCCCCTGCTGCGCGCCGACCTGCATGCGATCAAGTCGGTCACGGGCGCGACCGGAATCCGCCGCCTGATTGCCGATGGCGACACGGATGGTCATGCCGACCGGTTCTGGGCCGCCGCACTGGCCTGCGCGGCCGCGGGCTCGACCGCGGGCCCCTTCGAGATGCGGGTGGGGCCGCAACTGGCCAGCGCCGCACTCGGCGGTGGGCCGGGAGCCGCGGCGGGCTACCGTGTCGATCCGCATCTCAACATCGTCCGCTCGCCGCTGGCGGGCCCTGTCGGCTGGAGGTGACGCGCCATGGATACCAGGGACACCGAGATCCCCAAACGCCCCGATACCGAAGAACAGACCGCGCCGCAACTGACCGCGCGGCTGGGCGGCCTCGGCGTCTGGGGCCAGACCGCCGGCTGGCTGGAGGGCCTGGGATCGGGCCTTGCCGGAACGGCCGGCGGCTTCACGGCGGAAGCGTTTGGCGATAATGCCGCGATCGACGCCGCCGAGATCGCGCTCACCGACAGCAAGGTGTCGGCCGTGCTGGGCCAGCGCATCGACGGGCTGCTGGCGGCACCGCTGATGATCGAGCCCGCCAGCGACACCCCACTGGACGTGGCGGCCGCCGACGATCTGCGCGCACAGTTGCAGGCCATCGACATGAACCGTGTCAGCCGCGCACTCCTGCACGCGATCTGGTATGGCTACGCCCTCAGCGAGTGCCTGTGGGCAATCGACGGCCGGCGGGTGCGGCTCGTCGACATCCGCAGCCGCGATCCGCGCCTCATCCGCTACGACTGGACCACGCTGGAACCGCTGTTGGTGACGCGCGGCCAGCCCGGCGGCATCACGCTGCCGCCGGCCAAATACATCCTGCATCGCAACCCGCCGCGCCATGGCGGGCAGCCCTTCGGGCTCGGCGCCGCGCACTGGTGCATCTGGCCGGTCTGGCTCAAGCGGCAGGCGATGCGCATGTGGTCGGTGGCGCTGGAGAAGTTCGGCACGCCGACGCTGGTGGGCAAACACTTGCGCGATGCCCCCAAAAGCCAGGTGGACGCATTGCTGGCCACGATGGCCGCGGCGATCAGCGCCAGTTGCATCGCCCTTCCCGACGACCAGGACGTGCAGATCCTGGCCGCCGCGAAATCCGGCACATCGGGCGGCTCGGGTGGTTCCGGCGGCGGCGACTTCAAGGCCATGGTCGCCGCCCTCGACCGCATGATAGCAGAGGCCGTCGTCGGCCAGCACGCAACCTCCGAAATCGGCCAGCACGTGGGCACCGCGCAGGTCCAGAACGAAACACTCCAGGCGCTGATCGCCAGCGACGAACACAGGCTCTCCGAATGCCTGCGCTCCACCGTGGCGACATGGCTCACCGCCTGGAACTTCCCGGGCGCCGCCGTCCCGCGCCTGCGACGCGACACCGCGCCGTCCGAGGACCTGGAAGCCCGCGCCCGACGCGACCTCTATATCGCAAAGGCGTCCGGCCGAAGACCCGCGGCCGACTATGTCGAGGAGGTCTATGGCGGCACATGGGAAGAGGCCGCACCAGACCCCGGTGCGGACCCCGCCAGGTTCGCGGCGGCCGCCGCTCCGACCGACGCAATCGCCGGCCTCGTCAATCACCTCATCGGCGAGGACATCGCGCTCGAGGCCGCCGCAGCAACCGTGCTGCCCGTCGAAGAGGCGATCGCCGGGGCGACATCGCTCGAGGACCTGCGCACCAGGCTCGACCGCATCGCACAGGCACCGCCGCCGGACGCACTGGCACAGCTCTACGCCCGCGCCGACTTCATCGCGGGCATGGCAGGCAACGCCGGCGTTCCGCTGGCCGACGAAGAAACCTGATGGCCGATCCGATCGATCTCAGCCCCCCTGTGACGGCTATCGGCCTCGATCCCCAGGAGGCCATCGAGTTCTTCCGATCCAAGGGATACGCACCGCCCGAAAGCCGGTTTTCCTATCGCGACTGGTTCGGCGCATCACACGCCCGCGGCTTCGTCGTCGCCAAGGTCATGCAGGACGATCTGCTCGCAACCATCCGTGAGGCCGTCGATGACAGCCTCGCAAAGGGCCTGACCCTGGACAACTTCAACGACACGCTCATCCCCAAGCTCAAGGCCGCCGGCTGGTGGGGCCAGCAGACCATGCGCGATCCGATCACCGGCGAAACGCGAACCGTCCAGCTCGGCTCGAAGCGCCGCCTCGCCGTCATCTTCGACACGAACCTGAGAACCTCATACGCAGCCGGCAAATGGACCCGCATCCAGCGTACCAGGGACCTGCTGCCCTACCTGCTCTATACACAGCTCCAGAGGGTCACCAAGCGCGAGGCCCACACACGCTTCCACCGCCTGGTCCTGCCCGCCGATCATCCGCTGTGGGCCACCCACTACCCGCCCAACGGATATTACTGCGCCTGCACCGTGCGCCAGATGAGCAAGGGCATGCTGGACAACGAGGGGATCGCCGTCTCGGCCGAACCGCCGATCAAGTACAAGACCTGGACCGATCCACGAACCGGCCGCCGGCTGAGGGTCCCCGAAGGCATCACACCGGGCTTCGACACCAATCCCGGAGCCACCTTCCTCGCTGACCAGGGCCGCCATGACCGGATCGCGGGTGACCTCACGCCGGAAGCCCGAGGCATCGAACTGGGCCTCATCAACGAAGCGCGATCACGAGGGCTGCGGACCGGAAACGAACACCTCGCGGCCATCGACCTCGCCGCCGCCAACCCGGTGCCCGGCGGCAACGCCGCGCCGGCGGGATGGGTGAGTGGTGAGCGGGACAGGGTCGGAGCCTCGCAGGATATGGGCCAGGCAATAAGGGAACCGGCTCGCCGCATCGGGTTTGTTCACAACCACCCCGACTCCGTTGCCCTGTCTTCCGCCGACCTGGAACTGCTGGAAACCAGACCCGGCCTCGTGCGTGTCGTCGCCGTGGGCCATGATGGCTCGCTCTACCGCGCCAGCGATCCCACACCCGGCCTCGGCTACACCGCCAAACGTCTCCATGATCTGGCATTCCTGCGGATCACCGAGGAAGCCGCCGAGCTCGACATGGATGCCCGCGCCATGCGGCGACTGGCATCCCACGCCGCAGCAAGCGCGCTGGACCGGGCAGGTTACGTCAGCTATGCTCACGCCATCGCCGGGGGCAGCCGGGTAAACCTGAAGCGGTTCGGCGAGGACCGTCTCGAACAACTGATCGTGGGGCTTGTCAAATGGCTGGGGTCCTGACTTGGGAAGAGCGACAAAAGCACGACCTCACCGACGCCGATCCGCGCGACCGTGAGAACCTCGACCACCGTTTGTTTGGAGATTACCTCTGCGATCATGCGCCGGGCCAGTCAGTGGACTGGTTGCGCCAGACGCTCAAAAACGGTCCGCCCGCAAGCGGATCCGGGTTTGCCCTGGAATTGCGCGGCGCGATCGCAGGGGCCAGGGGCGGCCTTCTGTTCCCACATGGCGACGGCCTGCCGGAGCCCGCAGACATTCACCGGCTGCGCGATAGCGTGCGCGAGGCCATCGCCTGCATCACCGCTTGGATCAAAACCCACGGCGTCGAGAGCCTTGATACTTCAGCCGAAGATGCTGCCGCCCGGTCTGGCTGGCCAGACGCCACCGGCAAGGGCTGGATACCGCCTTGGGATATCCTCGGCATCGAGCAACCCAGCTGGTGGGCAGGTGCCGAAAAAAGCCGGACCGAAGCCGATGCGAAACGGGACAGTTATGCTTGATATCGCGTCCTCCATTGACAAAGGCTTTACCCATATCGGTTCGTACCCGCAGGTCCCCATGATCTTTTTTCCGGTGGATGATTTTACGGCCCATCGTGACCGGCTCTTCGGAAAAATGAATTCGCGGCTCAGGGCTATTGAAAGCGATGTTGCGGAATGGACAGAGTCCGGCCAGAAGGATGATGCCGCATTGGCTGCGCGCATCGAGGCCTCGCCCAACCAATTGACGCCGAGAGACGTCCAGCGCCTTTTGTATCTGTCAGAATTCATGGATCGTCACGCGCTGGAGGTGACCGACGGTGCGGTAAAATTTATTCGGTTTTTCCGCAAGAAAGAACGGCAATGGCGCAGACTTGGCGAAACGAGATCGTCGGACTTCCTGAGAGAATACGCAAGTCGCTACGAGGCCATGGAGAGGGCTCGCACCGATTTTCTTACAGACCGATCTGACCTTTACCGGGCGCTGGCAAGCCGACATGACCCTCGAAACAAAAGAAGCAGGGTCTTTGAAACAGCATCTGACCTCATTGCAGATCTGAATTCCGCCTGACAGATGAAGCTGATCGTTTCGGACACGTTCAGAGCATCCTACCAAAAGCTTGCAGCGGACAGGAAAAGGGCGGTTGACCGCACCATTCGGAAAATGGCAGGCGATCCGGTTCCGCCGTCCCTGAAAATTCGCAGGTTTGAGAGTTTAGACGGGGTCTGGATCGCCAATGTCGGCAAGGGAGACCGCATCCTCTTCGAGCGACCGGATCCCGATACCGCAAGGTTGATGGATGTCGGGCTGCACGACAAAACCTATCGAAAATGGAACCGGCTGAAGTAGGTGCACGAACCTTTAAACGCCGATGCAACGACTGTGCAAGCGTGATGAAGGGTTCGCCGCAGATCGGAACGCAAATCGCCCGGAAAAAATCGGTGTTTTACGGCGATCCCGAAGCCCGATCCGCCGAGATTGAGCAAATCACCGTCGCACGGTAGTTTCCAACTGGCGCACGACGATCGGCACGGGACCACCCGCAGACCCCTTACTTTCCCGCCGTTTCAGCATTCTCATTCGGGTTCATTCGGGTTCATTCGGATTGAGCATTATTTCTGTCGTCCCAAAATTTGCGCGGCACCAGGCCAAGATGGCCCATGACCGGGATGTCCTCCCGAGCCAGAGCGCGCACGACGTCCATGCTGCGGGCCGTCATCACCGCGTCAGCTCCAAGGCCAAGCGCCCGAAAAGCCTCGCGCATGATGTCTTCGGTCGTCGGAAAGTCCGGAATGGTGATCGCCGCCGTCAGAAACAGCGTGTCATTGCCGGCCCGTACGCGCTCGACATTGGCCGAGTTGCAGATGATCATGTCGATCCCCGCCTCGGCGGCGGCCGCTGCTTCCTCTTCGGTGTTGGCGGTGACCTGCGTCCATTTGCGACGGCCCTTTTGCGCCTGCATGTCGGCAACCGTGACGGATCGTACGGTCGGGCGCGCCGACCAGGTGTAAACGCGTTTCATGCCAATCTCCTCTCGCCGCCCCCGTATCAGGCGTGGTGCATGATCTCCGCCCGCACCTCCTCGTCATCCATCTCCTTGCCCAGATAGGCTTCGATCACGGCATGGTCGTCACGCACCTGCTCCGGCGTGCCCTCGGCGATCTTCTCGCCATGATCGAGCACCGAGACACGGTCGCAGGTGTCCATGACGACTTTGAGGATATGCTCGACGACGATCACGGTCAGCCCGTATTTATGCTTCAGCTGCACCATGATGCCCATCAGGTTGTCGACATTGACGGGCGAAAGTCCCGCGGCCGGCTCGTCGAGCATCAGCAGCCTCGGCTTCATGGCAATCGCCCGCCCCAGGGCAAGCAGCCGGCGCTGGCCGACCGACATTTCCGAGGCCGGGACCTCGGCAAAGTCGGCAAGGCCGATGAAGGAGAGGATCTCCATCATCTCCTCGCGGATCTTCTTTTCCTCGCTCGCCACCAGCCCGGTGCGAAACACCGCGGCAAACGGTCCGTAGGTCACGTGGCAGTGGTGGCCCACCATGAGGTTTTCCAGCACCGTCATTTCGGTGAACATGCGCAGCAGCTGGAAGGTTCGCGACACACCGGCCGCGGCGATGTCGTGCGACTGCCAGTTGGTGATATCGTTGCCGTCGAAATAGACCGTTCCGGCGTCGGCTCTGTAGACACCCGAAAGCAGGTTGAAGAATGTGCTCTTGCCGGATCCGTTGGGGCCGATCAGCCCGCGGATCTCGCCCTCGTCGACCTCGAAATCCACTTCCGAGATCGCTTTCAGGCCTCCGAAGCTCTTCGACAGGCCGCTGACGCTGAGAAGCCGGTTGGTCATGCCTGGCCCTCCTCGCCCGCCGCTGTACCGACCACGTCGCGCTTGCGCTGTGCGGTTGCCTCGCGCGCCGCCACGAAGCGACGGCTGACGAAATAGCGGTCGATGATGCCGCCGATGCCTTTCGGCATGAACAGCACGGTGCCGACGATGACCAGGCCGAACAGCAGCAACTGGTAGAAGTAGAAATCGCGCGTCAGGTCGGCGACGATGGTGACGATAATGGCGCCGATGACGCTGCCCCAGACGTTGCCGATACCGCCGAGAACCACCATCAGCAGGACGGTGACCATTTCGATGACGGTGAAATTGTTCGGATGCACGTAGCCGGGCAGCATGTGCGCGAACAGCGACCCGGCAAGACCGGCATAGATGGCGCTGAGGACGAAGGCGATCAGCTTGTAGCGTTTGACGTTGATGCCGGTGGCCGCCGCCGAGAGCGGATCCTCGCGCACCGCCATGAATGCCCGGCCGGTTGCCGACTTGAGAATGGCGAAGGCCGCATAGACCGACAGCAACATGAACGGCATGACGAGGTAATAGTAGCTCTCGTAGGTTCTCAGCACGATGCCGAAGAAATCCGGCGGGCGGATGCCACCGATTCCGGAGGCCGACCCCAGATAGTTGGTGACCCGGATGAACACTTCGACCGCCTGGGCGAAGGCCAGCGTGGCCAATGCCAGATAGGCGCCTTCGAGCCGAAATGACGGGAACCCGACGAGCACTCCGGCAACCGCTGCCGCCGCAATGGCCATCGGCAGGCACACCCAGAACGGCATGCCGAAATGCACCGACAGCACGGCCGACGTATAGGCGCCGATCGCATAGAGCGCCACATGTCCGACCGTGACCTGACCGCAAAATCCCTTCACGATATTCAGGCCCGTGGCCAGAATGATCATGATCATGATGAAGTTGATCAGGTAGATCTGGTAATTGTTGAGCGCGACCTGCGGCAGCGGCAGCAGGATGATGAATGCCACCAGCCAAGGCATGAGCGGATGGATGCGCTTGAGCCGTTCGATCAGACCGGCGAATTTGTCGATAAGTGTATGCATCGGGCCTTCACGAAAACGCATTCCGGTTCGGCACGGTCACAGTGCCGGTCGACAGGCGATACCGGAAGCCCAGGGAACGGGCTTCCGGCTTGGGAGGGGTCTATTCGTCAAGACCGAAATCGATCGGCATGGTCACCCGGTCGAGAATTCCGACTTCGAAATCCTCACCACCCTTGGTGTAGCCGATCAGCACGACGGTGCGGTTGCCGTCGCGGCATTCCGGGGTCGGATCGGCGCAGAAGCTGATCGGACCGGAAGCAAGACCTTCGTAGTTGTCGATGCCGGCGATGGCATCGCGAATGGCGGCGCGGTCGTCCGCCAGGCTGGCGTCATCCAGCTTCAAATCGGCATTGTTGAGCGCCTGTTCAACGATGCGAATGAGGTCCCAGGCTTGGCTGAAGTCGTGGTCGATCTTCTTGACGCCGTACTTGTTACGGACCATTTCGTTGAATTCCTGAGCGATCGGACGGTCGTCGCTGTCGGAATAGGCCGCCGTATAGAAGACGCCCTTGATGGCGTCGCCAGCGAGCTTCGGAACCGGCGCATTGGAGGCGACCGAATTGGCGATACGCTTGACGCTATCGGGAAGGCCGACTTCATAGGACTGGACAAGCGCCCGTGCCATCGGCTCCTGCAGGGCGGCGATGAACACCGCATCCGGATTGAGCGCCTTGATCTTCAGCATGTGCGAACGGAAATCGATTTCCTTTTCCTGCACCTGGGCGCTGTAGGCCGGCTCGGCTCCGCACTGCTTGCGCATCTGCTCCTGCAGGCCTTCCGCGTCGGAAACGGCAGCGGCGTCGGCAGCGTAGACATAGGCGATGTTCTTGCCGACATTGTCGCAGATGTATTTGGCCACGACGCCCTTGTAGAAGCGCGCCGAAATAGGCACCCGGAACACCCATTCGGAGCCCTTCTGGGTGATCTGGTGGTTGGTCGAGTGCGGAATGATCTGCGGCACCTGCGCCTGCGCGGTGACGTCGACGATCGGCAGCGACACCGAAGAGCATGTCGATCCGATGATCAGGTGTACGTTTTCCTGGTAGGCGAATTTGTTGGCGTTGGCGACGCCCTTGTCCGACTTGCACTCGTCGTTGAGCAGGCTAAGCTTGATCGTGTTGCCGTTGATGCCGCCGGCGGCATTGATGGCATCGAACTCATCCTGCATCATCTGGCCGTATTTCTGGCCGTTTTCCGAGATCATGCGCATGGTCGCGCCGATGCGGATTTCACCCGCCTGGGCGTTCGACCATGCGGCCGATGTCGCCAGCAGCGAGGCTGCCATTGCCAATTTCGTCACGTGTTTCATTGCATCTCCTCCCTTGGTGAGATTGGGTGGGCCGGGTTCAGGCCTTGACCTTGGCAAGCACGCCGAACAGCCCGGTTGGTCTGACAAGCAGAACAAAAATCAGCAGCAGGAACGCGTAGATGTCCTTGTGGCTGCCGGAGATGTAGGCGGCGCCCAGCGTCTCGAAGACGCCGACCATCAGGCCGCCCAGAATGGCTCCCGGCAGGGAGCCGAAGCCGCCGACCACCGCCGCGGCGAACGCCTTGATGAGGATCAGGTATCCCATCTCCACCTGCACATAATTGATGGGTCCGATGAGCACGCCGCCGGCGGCGGCAAGGGCGCAAGCCACGCCGAAGATGAGCGAGATCATCAGCGGCACGTTGATGCCCATCAGAAAGGCGATTTCCTTGTTGGCGGCGACCGCCCGCACCGCCAGGCCGAGCTTGGTGTGGCGCAGGAACAGATGCAGCAGCGCCATCAGCCCGACCGAGACGATGAGGATCCACAGATAGGACTTCGGCAGGCCGACATCGCCGATCTGAATGGGTGGACCGAACTGCACGTTGATCGCATGGCCCTCCGCGCCCCAGATCAGGAAGGCTATGTTCTGCAGGATGATGGCCATGCCGAAACCGCAGATGATCATGCCCATGCCGGCGACTGTGTAGCCGCCGCCCTGGGATGTCAGCCGGCGGTAGAAAACCCGTTCGATGACGATGCCCATGATGCCGGTCAGGATCATCGCCAGGAACAATGTCAGCGGATAGGACACGCCGACGTCGTTGTAGAGCACCAGGGCGAAGAACGCCCCGAACATGAAGATCTCGCCATGGGCGAAATGCACGATATCGAGGCCCGAGTAGATCAGCGAAATGCCGAGCGCGACGAGACCGTAAACCAGTCCGATGGACAGGCCGACGACGAGGAAATCAAGAAACATTGGCAGGCTCCCCCATCACGTGCCTTCAACTTCCGCTACGGTGCCGCCGAGATAGGCATGGCGGACCTTTTCGTCGTGAATCATCTCTTCCGCCTTGCCTTCGATGTGGATGCGGCCGTCATGGATGACGTAGCCGTAGCCGGCCAACAGCAGCGCCATGCGCACATTCTGTTCG
This sequence comes from Rhizobiaceae bacterium, assembly GCA_963921345.3. GTDB lineage: Bacteria > Pseudomonadota > Alphaproteobacteria > Rhizobiales > Rhizobiaceae > Hoeflea_A. The sequence continues at coordinate 1,997,852 of CAWUFE020000007.1, forward strand.
ACCACCAGAATGGTCATGCCCATTTCCTCGCGGATCCGGTTGATCTGCCGGAAGATATCGAGCACCACCAGTGGCGCCAGCGCGGCAGACGGCTCGTCCAGCATGATCATTTTTGGCGCCGCCATGAGGCCGCGCCCGATCACCAGCATCTGCACCTGGCCGCCCGACAGCAGGCCCGACAGCTGCTTCCTGCGCTCTTTCAGGATCGGGAAGAAGGCGTAGACCCGCTCGAGGTCCTGCTTCACGGCGGCGCGGTCGGAACGCGAGAACGCCCCGAGCATCAGGTTCTCCTCCACCGTCATTCCCGGATAGGAGTCCTTGCCCTGGGTGACCTGGACCAGGCCGGCCCGGACGATTTCGTGCGGCTCGCGGTTGTGGATGGGCGCCCCATCGAACAGGATCTCGCCGCTCCACACCGGAATCAATCCGGAGATCGCCTTGAGCAGCGTGGACTTGCCCGTGCCGTTTCCGCCCAGCAGCGCAGCAATCGAGCCGGCATCAACTGTCATGTCGACGCCACGCAGGATCTTGAGCTTTCCGTAGCCCGCCTCTACGCCCCTGATTTCGAGCACCCAGTTCCTCCCGGTGGAATCATGCGGGCCTTGACCAGCCTCTTCATGTCGCAATCGAGTGTCCGGTTTTCTTCGCCGCCAAGTCAACGACAGCAGCCGCCAGATTCCGTCAAGATGACCATCAAACCGACCCGCTGGAGCGAAAATTTCGAGATGATGCATCAAACTGTCGCCAGCGCATCAACTCTCGCGCATCAATCTCGCCGGTAAATGTCGACCTCATTCCGACACGTCAGTTTCAAATCCCGGCCATCTGTTTATCGGTTTGGCAAAGTGCATAAATGGAATCGCTGGGAACGTGTTCCAGATCCGGTCAGAATTGATGCGATTTGATGCCTCACCAGCGACCGACGAGCATCAGAAGTCGCTGCCGAAACGGGCGACGATCGTTCGCACAACCTCATCCGGATCGCGCGCCCACCAGTCCAGTCGCGACAGGATTTCGACCTCGATCGCGCCGTCATAGCCGGCCTTCTCGACCATTTCGCGGATGCCGCGATTATCGATCAGCCCGTCGCCCGGCATGCCGCGGTCGAGTCGGACGTCGCGGGTTTCCCGCAACCAGTCGGAGACGTGAAAATTGACGATGTGGCGCCCGGCATCGGCGATCTGCCGACCAAGCCGGCTGTCCCACCACAAAGCGTAGGTATCCACTGCCAGCCCCATGACGTCGTCGGCCCGAACCGAGGCGATCATCGCCATGGCATCGTCTATCGTCGATATCACCGAGCGGTATCCGCAGACCGCGGGATGCAACGGTTCGAGCGCGATGCGAATACCTGCCGCGCGCGCGTCGGGAACGATGTCGATCAACGCCTCCACCGCGCGCTCGCGAGCGGCGGCGAGATCGAGGTCTCCTTCCGACAGCCCTCCGGTAATGGCGACGACCGATTTTGCTCCGACCGCCTGCGCCTGTGATATCCGGCGCCGGTTGGCATCGGCCGTCTCGGACGCCTTCCCGCCCTGCCCGGTCAGCAGGATGGGACAAAGCGAGATTGCCTCGACCCCTTCGCCCGACAGGATCCGCCGCGCCTCGGCCACGCCGACACTTTCCAGCTTCTCGATCCACAGGGCGGTTTTCCGCACACCATGCCGCGAGAGGCAGGCGATCGAGGCTTGAAAGTCGCACTGCATCAACGTTGCCTGGTGAACGCACAGCCGCGCCAGTGCGTCGGCGGGCTCAGCCACTAGTAAGTCGCCCGGCCGCCGGTCACGTCGAACACCTGTCCGGTGGTGAACGAACAACGCGGGCTTGCAGCCCATGCGGCGGTATCGGCGATCTCCTGCACCGTGCAAAACCGGCCCATCGGGATCCGGCCGCGCTTGTCGGCGATGTAGTCCCCGCTCATTTCGAGAAACAGGTCGGTTTCGGTGATCGCCGGCGCCACGCAGTTGACAGTGATGTCAGAGGGTTGCAATTCACGCGCCAGCCCCTTGGCAAACCCGATCACGCCGGCTTTGGCCGCCCCATAGGCGCAGGCGCCGGGATTGCCTTCCTTTCCGGCAACCGAGGAGATGATGACGATGCGCCCGTATCCGGTCTTGCGCATGTGCCGCACAGCCGGTCGCGTCGTCAGGAACACACCGGTCAGATCGACGTCGAGCACCTGCTGCCATTCTGCCATGCTGTAGTCCCAGGCTGGCTTGGTCGGGCCGTTGATCCCGGCATTGGCGACAACAATGGTGACGTCACCGATCCGGCGCCGTGTCTCTTCGAAAGCCGCATCGACTTCCGCTTCCTGCGTCACGTCGACCTGGCAAGTCGCGGCAAAGGCGGAATCGTCGCTGATCGGTTCGCAGTCGAGATCCCAGCCGCAAACGCGAACGCCGAGTTCGTTGAACCGGTGCGCGATCGCCCGTCCAATTCCGCGTGATGCGCCGGTCACGATGGCGGTATGGCCCTCAAGTTCGAAACCCATGTCAGGCCTCTTCGTTCGCAACCCATTTCAGGATGTGCTGTGCAACGGTCGTCAGATCGCCGTCCTGGTTGACGATCCGCACATCGGCGACCGTTCGCCGGCTCTGCGGATCGACGGAAGTGACTTCGTAGGTCACCGTTATGGTATCGCCGATGAAGACGGGCTTGATGAACCGGATCCGGTCATAGCCCAGCGACACCGGCGTTTCGTCCGCATCACGCGTGTCGCTGATGGCGAGAGTCGAAACGGTCGACATGAAGCCGATCATCAGCGCGCCATGGGCCATCAGGCGGCCGTAGGACGATTTTTCCATATATTCGCGGTTGACATGATTGGGCGAAAAATCGCCGGTAATGCCTGCGAAAAGATAGACATCGCTTTCCGACACGGTCTTGGTGAAACTCGCCGTCTTTCCGACGCCGACGTGAAATTCCGACATCCTACTTCCCCTTCCACACCGGTCTGCGGCCTTCCAGAAAAGCCGCCGATCCTTCAACTGCATCCTCGCTCGCCAGCATTGCCGAATGGGCCGGAAAATCCGCCCCATGGGCTGCCCGCAGGGATCCGGCCGCCAGTCCTTCATGCATCATCTGCTTTGTAGCCAGCAGCGACAGCGGCGCGCAGGCCAACAGTTCGGCAACCAGCGTCTCGACCGCCCCATCGAGTCGGTCGGCTGCGACCGCCCGGTTGATGATTCCGATTTCCAGCGCCCGCCGGGCGGTCACCCGTCCGCCGGTCAAGGCGATTTCCATCGCCTGTTTCATCGGCAACTGCCGCGCCAACCTGTGCAGGCCGCCGGCAGCGGCCAACCCGACCCTCGGTTCTGGAAGGCCGAAGCTCGCATGCTCGGCGGCAATCGCCAGATCGCAGGCGAGGACAATCTCCAGTCCGCCGCCCACAGCCACACCGTTCACCGCGGCGATCACCGGTTTGTACAGATTGAAGCGCTCGGTCAGTCCGGCAAAGCCGGTGGCGGGAAAGTCATCACCGCCAGCCGCGCTGCGAGCCTTGAGATCGGAACCGGCGCAGAAGGCCCGCTCACCGGAGCCGGTGATGACGGCGACGCGAAAATCATCGGTTTCGGCGTAGTGGTCGAAAGCCCGGTGCAGTTCGAAATGAGCCGGCGGATGCAGTGCATTCATGACCTCCGGACGGTCGATCCTGATGGTGAGAACCGGGCCGTCCGTACGCACATCGATGTGCTCGAAACCCGTCACAATGTCACCCGTCTTCCCGTCTCGGCCGCCTCGAACACGGCCAGCGTCGCCTGCAGCGTGCGCGTCGCATCCGGCGCGGTGATGCGCGGATCCGCACCCTCCGCAATCACCGCGCTGAAATGATCGATCTGCTCCACAAACGCATCCCCGAGTGTCAACGGGATCTCGGTCGGTTCCATGAGATGGTTCCAGTTGTCCTGCTCGGCCGAATTGGTCCACAGCACCAAATTCGGAAATTCCAGCGAGGCCTTCGTTCCCATCAGGCGAACGGTATTGAGTCCGGATTTGGGAAATGCGGGATTTTCGCCGGTAGCAAACTCCCAGGCCCAGGGAGTGTTCGTCCGATCCGACATGACGAATGTGCCGACGCCGCCGTCTACGAACCGCACGATGATCGCCGCGACATCTTCCTTCTCGGCGCCCATGGCGCCGGTCGATGTCTCCGCGGACACGGACGCGACCTCCCCGCAAATGTAGCGCAGCGTGTCCATGTCGTGGATCAGATTGGTGAGCACCGGCCCGGCTTCCCGCTTCCGGCGCCAGTCGGCCGCATAATAGTCATCGTGCTTGCGCACATTCCACTGACCGCATACGGCAACCAGCTCGCCCAGGGTGCCGTCCCGGACCATTTCCCGGGCCCTGTGCACGCAGTCGTAGTAGCGGCGATGATGACCCACCAGCACATGACGTCCCGTTCTGGCGGAGATTTCGACAATCCGATCCGCCTCCGCTATGGTGGCCGTGATCGGCTTTTCCACAAGCACCTGAGCGCCGGATTCCAGTGCCCGCACAACCGGCTGCAAATGATGTTCGGTCGGTGTTGCCACGATCACGCCATCGGGGCGCGCTTCTTCCATCATGGCCTCGGTGTCGGCAAACCACGGAACGGAGTATCCGTGCGCGAGATCTTGTGCGGCTGGAAAAGGGTCGCAGATCGCCACAAGCTCGGCGTGATCACTGGCAGAAATCGCAGCCAGATGGCGCTTGCCGATCATCCCGGCGCCGACGACTCCGATGCGCGCTCTAGCCATTGGCATGATCCGTGAAATGCGCCGCATCCATACGCGCCAGGCTGTCGGAAACGAGCGGCTGAAACGCCATGCGGTCGAGAACGTCTCGGCCGAGGTAGACGCCGGGCGCCAACTCCGTAAGAACCAGCCCCTCGGGCGTCAATTCGAACACGCATCGTTCGGTCACGTATTTCACCTCCTGACCCTGGCGCACCGCCTGGTGCCCCGAAAACGTAATCTGCTCCACGTCGTCGACCAGCTTGCGCACGTCGCCATGCCGTTCGATCGTCAGGGAACCGCCGCCGGTGACCAGCTTCGCGCCTTTCGCATCGAACGTCCCGCAGAACACGACCTTGCGGGCGTTCTGGGCGATGTCGATGAAACCGCCGGGTCCGACCGGCAGGCCTCCGAGTTTCGACACGTTGACGTGGCCGTGCCGATCGATCTCGCCGAACCCGAGGAACGCGATGTCCAGACCGCCGCCGGAATAGAAGTCGAATTGCGACGGCCCGTCGATCATGCAGGTCGGGTTGCGGGCATAGCCGAACAGTGTGCCGGTCAGCAGTGTGCCTCCATAGGTGCCGTGCTCAATCGTCTGATAATAGCGCTTGTGGTCGCCCCTCGCCGCGACGATGCTCGCAACCTCGTCCGGAATTCCGTAGCCATAGTTGATGATGGCGCCTTCATACAGTTCGTCATGGGCCCGGCGTGCGACGATTTGCCGAACCGAAAAGGTCGGCGCCGGCGGCGACGGTTCGTGCTTGAATTGCTGCCCTGATATGGCCGGATCGTAGACCAGGTCGTAGCCCTGCCGCTGGTTCTCGTCGACCACCACCGCGTCGACGATCGCCGACGGAACCCGTACCGAGCGAGCCGTGAGGACGCCGTTCGAAACCTTGCGCCTGACTTGGAAGATCACCTTTCCGCCGCTGTTGTGTGCGGCGGCCGCCATGGCGTAGATGTCGACATTGGCGGGCTCCTCATCCAGGCTGATGTTGCCGTCCTCGTCGGCCGCCGATCCTTTCAGCAACACCACGTTGACCGGCTGCGGCAGGTAGCGCAGATATTCCTGTCCCTCGATCTCGATCAGCTTGACCAGGTCCTCCGACGTTGCCTCGTTCATGCGACCGCCGCCATGGCGCGGATCGACGAAGGTGCCGAGCCCCACATGGGTGATCAGCCCCGGCCGCTTGGCCGCGACCTCCCGCATCAGCTGCATGGCGACACCGCCCGGCAGAACATAGGCCTCGATCTTGTTGTCGCGCGCCATCTGCTGCATGCGCGGGGACCAGACCCAGTGGCCGCCGATCACCCGGCGCACCATGCCCTCATGGGCGAACCGGTTGAGCCCGCGCCGGTCCCGATCGCCGATCCCCAGGGCATGGATGACAGTCAGGTTGCGCGGCTGCCCGGAAGCCAGAAATCTGGCCTCGACGGCTTCGTGCAGCAGCGACGCCTCGACCAGCCCGCCGCCACCGCCGATCAGGCCGATGGTATCGCCGTCCTCGATCATCGCCGCAGCCGCTTCCGCATCGATAAAACGCGTTGTCATCGTCAGTGCACCAATTCGTAAAGGCCGGCCTTGCCGGTATTCATTCCGCGGGCGATAACGCCGCGGTGGATTTCCGAGGTCCCATCGAAAATACGGTAGATGCGGGCGTCGCGATAGAATCGTTCGATCGGCAGATCGCGGGCATAGCCGGAGCCGCCGAATATCTGGACGGCACGGTCGGCCACCCGCCCGAGCGTTTCCGAGGCGTTGACCTTGACCATGGATATCTGCTCGCGCGCCTCATCTCCCTGATCGATCAGCCACGCGGTGTACAGCAATTGCAGGCGAGCGGCGGCAATCTCGGTAGCGCTGTCGGCCAGCATCTGCTGGATCATCTGGAATTCGCCGATCGCCCGGCCGAACTGGCGGCGTTCGCGGGCATGCTCGACGGCAAGATCGAGTATGCGCGTCGCCCTGCCGACGGCCCGCGCGCCGATCTGCGCCAGCCGGATACGCCCAAGGGTCCGGAAGGCGAGCTTCAGACCACCTCCCTCCTCGCCCAGGAGACTCTGTGCATCAAGACGGACATCGTCGAAATGCAGCGACGCATGGGAGGTCCCGCGCAGGCCCATCATCGGCTGATCGGGGCCGACGGAGCAGCCTTCCAGACCGCTGTCGACGATAAATGCCGAGACGCGGTTGCGGCCTGCATCGGAACCGGTTGCTGCAGTGACGACGAAGAAATCGGAATGGTGCGCGTCCGAGATGAACTGCTTGCCGCCGTTGAGGATCCAGCCGTCGCCATCGCGCCGCGCGGTGGTGCGGACGGCGGCCGCGTCGGACCCCGCCTCCGGTTCCGTAAACGCGACCGAAAACGTTCTCTCGCCGCGAGCGGCGGGTACCAGCCAGCGTGCAATTTGCTCCGGCGTTCCGGCGAGCAGGATGTCGTAGACATTGCCGAAGGCGCGGCGAATGAGGATATCCGTCGTGTGTCCGAACTGTTCCTCCAGCAGCATCCAGTCGAGCGTCGACAGGCCGCCGCCGCCGTGTATTTCGGGAATATTGACGGCATAGAGGCCGAGCGCCCGGGACTTCTCGAAAACGCGCCGCCCGTCCTCTTCCTCCAGGCGTCCGTTTCGTTCGACCTCGTCCTCCAAGGGAAGCAGCTCGTCGATGACGAAACGGCGCGCGGTCGAGATCCGCAACCTCTGTTCCTGCGAGAGCGAAAACTCCATCACCAGTAACCCTTGGCCCCACCCCCGTCGATGGCGATGCCGGTGCCGTGCAGATGGCGAGCCTCGTCGGAGCACAGGAAAGCCACGAGACCGGAAATGTCCTCCGGACGGCCCAGCCGCCGAATGCCTTCGGCGGCGACTTGCTCGCGCTCCACCTCGTCGCGGGTCTTGCCCTGCTGTTCGGCGCGGTCGGCAAAGATCGTCTCCAGCCGTTCCGTCGTCGTCAGCCCGGGATGAATCCAGTTGACGTTGACGTCGTCACGCAAGCCCTGCCCGGCCAGCGCCTTGGTGAAATTGGCGAGGGCCGCATTGACGGCACCGCCGACCATGAAATCGGCCGCCGGGGTGCGAGCAAAACCGCCAACGATGTTGATGACGGTGCCGCTGGTTTTCACCAGTTCGGGCCACAGGAAACGGCATAGCCGCACCGCGCCGTGGAACTTCAGGGCAAATCCGTCGATCATGTCGGCATCCGGCTGGTCCGGAAACAGGCCGCCCTTTGTGGCGCCGGCGCAATTGAGCAGGATGTCGACGCGGCCGAACCGCTCGACAACCGCTGTCGCTGCCGCCTGGCACCCCTCCAGCGTCCGCAGATCGGCGGCATGATAAGCGGCCTGCGCGCCGGTTTCATCGGACACGCGCTGCGCCGCCAGCGAAAGGCGGTCGGGGTTGGAGGCGGTCAGAAAGACATTTGCACCATCCCTGGCCAGCCGTTCTGCACAGGCCAGCCCGATGCCTTTCGATCCTCCGCTGACGAAGACGCATTTCCCGTCGAGCCCGCTCATCGCCCGTTCCCTTCTTCAATGTAATGGCTCTCCAGTCCCTTGACGATCGACGCAAGGGTTTTGAGCGTCGGCACCGGAACGCCGGTTTCGCCGGCCTTCTCGATCACGGTCCCGTAGATGAAATCGACTTCGGTCGGCCGGCGGTTGAGAAGATCGACGCATAGGGACGACTTGTTGTCTCCGGTACCGCCTGGCTCGGTGATCATCTCGAGCCCGCTTATGGCGCTGTCGCGATCAAGCGCAATACCGTGGCTTTCGGCAACGGCCAAGGCTTCGTCCAGGGCGCGAAAACTGGTTTCCCGCAGCGCCGGCACATTCAGGCAGCCGACGGATGACAGGTTGGTGGCGCCCGACGCAGCGCTCATAGCGATGTTGCCCAAAAGCTTCTTCCAGATGTCGCGGCGGATATCGTCGCTGGCGTGGGTTTCCAGCCCGGCAGCGGTCAGCACCGCAGCAATTTGGCCGACCCGGTCACTGAGCCCGCCGCCCATCTCGCCAATATGCGACGGAACGCGGGAAAAATCGCGGATGCGACCGGGTCCCAGCATATGACCGGCCATCGCCGTCAACCCGCCCAGAACCGGCTCGTCGCCCACCTCCCCGGCAATCACCTCCTCATTGCCGAGACCGTTTTGAAAACTGATGCAGACCGCACCCCGGTCGGTCAGGTGGCGGACCGATTGCGCCCCCGCCCGGGTTCCGTGCGCCTTGCACTGGAACAGGATCACGTCGGCCGATTCAATTTCCGAAGCGTTCGTGGTTGCAGCGATTGCGACCGTTCTGTCTCCGCCAAAACCCTCGATCGCCAATCCGTCGCTGCGGATCGTCTCGACATGATTGCGGTGAGTGTCGACAAGTGTCACGCTCAGGCCACCATCCTGCAGAATGGCGCCGAAGAGCGCCCCCATGCCGCCGGCGCCGACCACGACTATATCCGGTTTTTCCAAAGCCATCTTCTACTCGAAACTCAGTTCTATTGTCCCAAGCGCCCCGAAATCCGCTCTTACCCGACTCCCCCGGCCAATCGGCTGAGGCACCGTGGCAGCACCCGTGGAAACGAAATCTCCCTGATCGACGCGGATACCACGCCCGGCCAGGTGGTTGAGCAGATCGGCCAGCGCCACGAGCGGCTCGCAGCGCATTTCGCCAAGGAAGTTCTCCGCGGCCGGACCGCCGTCGACCCGCAATTCGATGGGATGATTGCGGAAATCGGTGCTCTGCCAATCTGTCACGGCATCGCCGAAAACAAAACCGATGCCGCCGCCATTGTCGGCAATGGTCATCAGCGATCGCTGCGATTTTGATGCATCGGAAAGCACATGTCTGTTGCCGATGATCTCGATCGCCGGATGCAGAACCGCCAATGAGGCCAATTCCTCGGCCCGCCAGGCTTCGGATCGCAACGGGATGTCCTGCAGGATGCGAAAGGCAAACTCGGTTTCGGCGCGCGCGTCGGGAAACCGCTCCGCATTCAGAACGTGCTGCGGCCCCTGCCGGGTCACAGAGGAAAAAATCCGGCCAGGTATCACATCGTCATGACCATCGAGTTCGCGCATTTTTGCGCTGGTTGCACCGACCTTCCAGCCGGTCAGGCCCTCGCCGATGCGTTCGGTCATGACGTCCTGCACGAAGTAGGCTTCCGCCCGGTCTCGAGGCAATTCCTCTTCTGTCGGCCCTTCGATCTGCCCGGCGATTGTCCAGGCGTCGCCCAATCGCTGTCCCAACCCCGTCAGAACAGGCTTTCTGAGAGCCTCCACGTCAAACACGGTGCGAGCCGCCGGCGGTGGCATGCCGTTTCGGTTTCGCCGCATCGGGATTTGCTCTTGCCTGCAGGCAGCGGCATTTCTGCCATTGAACGCGGGGCGGAAATAGCTGACTCAGGCGCACCGCCGGACCTCCCATTTTCGTTTTCTTCATTGTTCCGGTTTGCACCGCGAACGCCAGAGCAATATTGACAATGATGCATGAAATGCGGAGATATTTCCGATCAGTTTTGCAGCGTTGAGGTATTGATGCATCAAAAAGGACGGAACAAGGCGCGCATCATCGATATCGCGCTGCAGGCCGGCGTGAGCACGGCGACGGTCGATCGCGTGCTCAACAACCGACCCGGCGTTCGGCAGAAAACCATCGACAAGGTCCAGGCCGCCATTCAGTCGCTCGACCGGGCCGAACAGCGGCCGAGAATCGTTCCGACGCTCGACACCGACATCGTCATCGACGCGGTAATTGCAGGGGGTGCCGGGTTCCCGAACGAAATCCTGGCCGCCGAACTCCATCGGATTGCCCGCGAGCGCGGCACGACACTGCGCTTCGCCTATCCGCGTCGCCTGAACCCGTTCGCGCTGGCGGATGCCCTGGAGCAATCACGCAAACGCATCAGTTCCGGCATCATCGTCCAGGCTCTGGACCATCCCCTTGTGCGCGAGAAGGTCGCCGAAATCGCCGCAGAGGGCATTCCGGTCGTTGCCATCATGACCAGCCTGCCCGGATCTCCGACGATCGGCTATGTCGGGCTCGACAATCGAGCCGCCGGCCGCACGGCCGGTTATCTGATGGGCCGGCTGATACAGCAGCCCGGCGATGTCGGCATTTTTCTCGCCGGCAATGCCTACCGCAGCCACGAAGAACGGGAAATCGGCTTCAACACCGTGGTGCGCGAAGAGTTCTCGCACCTCAATCTCCTCTCACCCTGCCGCGGCCTGGACGATCCGGAAAAGAACTACCGGATGGCTTCGGAGCTGCTCGAATCGAACGCGGACCTGGTCGGCATCTACAGCATGGGCGGTGGCAATCGCGGTATTGAGAAAGCAATCATCGAAAGCGGCCGACAGGACGCGATCACCTACATCGCCTTCAATCTGACGCCGCTGACGCGCCAGGCGCTGATCAACGGCGTTATCGATGCAGTTGTCCATCAGGATCTCGCCCGTGCCGCCGAACTGGCGATCGGTAACCTGATCAATCATCACACGGCGCGGCCGCTGTCATTCCCCCAGGTCCCGGTCGAGATCATCATGCGGGAGAATATCCGCTGAAAGCTCTGCCGATCCTTACGCCGCCAAATACTGCTTGATAACGCTCTCCGTCCCCTCCTTCCAGATTGCCTGGACGTTTGCGGCAAAGGCCTCGCGGAAGCGCAGATCGTCGCCGACCACCGAATAGGCCTTACGGAAGCGCAGAAATGCCAGCGGATCGTCCTTGGCCTGTTGCGCCAGCGCCTGCAGTTCGCCAGCGGCTTCGTCGGGGATGTCGTAGGTGTTCCCTGCTTCATCAACGCCGTAACAATAGCGACACCAAAACGCACTGATCAGAGCAATTCCATCGACGGGCATGTTGCGATTCAGCAGGGCGGCAATGGTCGGTTCGACGAATTTGGGCTGCCGGTTGGAACCGTCGAGGCACAGCCGCCAGACGGTATCGCCGACATTCGGATTTGAAAGCCGATCGAAGATCTGTTGCAGATAGGCTTCCAGATCGGTTCCTGGGACCGGCGGTACAGTGGGCAGGATCGATGTCCGCTCGAGCTTTTCCAGGAAACCCCGGATCAGCGGATTTTCCATGGCCCGGTCAACCAGCTCGATCCCCAACACGCCGGCCGGGTAACCGACGGCGGCGTGGCCGCCGTTAAGGATGCGGATCTTCATGGTCTCGAACGGCTCGACATCGGTTACGAATTGGACACCGACCTCTTCAAGCCGCGGGCGCCCGGCACAGAAATCGTCCTCGACCACCCACTGGATGAAGTCCTCGCAGAACACAGGAGCCACATCGTCGAACCCGAACATTTCGCGAAAGCGGGTCCGTTCGGCCGGTCCCGTTGCCGGCGTTATCCGGTCGACCATCGAACTCGGGAACGCAACGTTGTTGTCGATCCAGTCCGCCAGGCCCGGATCGGATTGCGCTGCCAGCCCGACCACCGCTTCCCGCGCAACCCGCCCGTTGTGCCTGACATTGTCGCAGGACAGCACCGTGAAGGGCGCTATACCGGCTTGGCGACGCCGTTTCAGGCCTGCAGCCAGCAGCCCGAACACCGTTGCCGGTTCCGACAGGTGGCGCGCGTCATGGCGGATCGCCGGATCGTCCGGGTCGAACGCGCCGCTTGCCGGCGAAATGAAATATCCCCCTTCCGTCACCGTCAGGGTGACCAGGCGGATGTGCGGGTCCGCCAACGCGGCGATGGTCGCCGCCTTGTCCAGTGGATCGGCAAATCCGATCATCGCGCCAGTCACCGTTGCCATCGCGCCATCGGCAGCTTGCTCGACAACGGTGCTCAAGAGATCCTGACGCAACAAGCGGGTGCGCATCTCCGCGTCGGTCGGCATCACGCCGGCACCGACGATCGCCCAATCGTGATCGAGCCCGGTGTTGAACAGCGCATCCAGATAGCGGGTCTGGTGTGCTCGGTGAAAATTCCCGACACCGAAATGCACGATTCCCGGGCTCAACTCGGCGCGACCGTAATTCGGCCGCGAGGCGGATTCCGGAAGACGATCCAGCGTGTCGAGCGCGAGCTTCATTTGCTCGTATCCCGCAGGTTTCGGACTGCGGGATAGGCCTTCCTGAAGGATTCACGCAGCGGAGCGTAGCGCTCCTGAAGGTCGGGGTCCGGCTGAATTTCGCGCTGTGCGTTCGGCTGGCTGAAAACGCGAGCGGAGGCATCGCCTGTGGCACAGGCCATGGCGAGTTTGGCTGCTCCGAATGCAGCCCCCAGGTCTCCGGACTGCGGTACCAGCAGCCGCATGCCCGTCTGGCTGGCGATGATCTGCAACCACTGGTCGGACCGCGCCCCGCCGCCGACTGCATAGGCGGTCTCGACACTCGTCCCGGCAACCGCAAGCGCGCTGGCGCAGTCAGCAAATGCAAAGCCGACGCCTTCCATGACGGCCTGGGCGAGGTCGGCGGCGTCGGATGCGCGGCTGAGGTGCAGAAACGCACCCGCCGGCGTCGGATCGTCGTGCGGTGTGCGCTCACCGGAAAGATAAGGAAGAAAGCCCACCGGCGACGGCCGCTCGATCGTTTCCGGCAACAGCGCCGACAATTCCGGTGCGGTTTTGCCGGTGATCCCCGCCAGCCAGTTCAGACTGTCGACGGCGGACAGGATCACGCCCATCTGGTGCCAGGTGTCCGGAACCGCGTGGCAGAAGGCGTGGACCGCCTCGTCGGTGTTCGGCGCGAACCGCTCGGTCGCGGCAAACAGCACGCCGGACGTCCCGAGGCTCAAGAAACCGGTCCCGGCGCTGAGAATGCCCATGCCACAGGCGGTCGCCGCATTGTCACCGCCACCGCCGGCCACCGGAACCCGCGCAAGCCCCCAACGATCCGCCAGTTCGCCGCGCAAATGTCCGGAAACCTCCGTTCCCTCGATCAGCGCCGGCATGTGGTCCAACGACAGGCCGGTCGCTTCCAGCAGTTCCGTCGACCAGGTACGGCCGCCGACATCGAGCCACAGCGTTCCCGCCGCATCCGACATTTCAGCCACGTAGTCGCCGGTCAGCCACAGCCGGACATAGTCCTTCGGCAGCAGCACCTTGGCCGTGGCCGCGAATATTTCGGGCTCATGTTGAGCAACCCATTGCAGCTTGGGCGCGGTGAAACCGGCCATGACGATGTTGCCGCCGGCGCCGCGAAAATCGGCTTTTTCCTCGAGCTCGCGGCACTGGACAGCAGATCGGCCGTCGTTCCACAAAATGCAGGGACGCAATGGTTTCCCATTCGTATCGAGCAGCACGGCCCCGTGCATCTGCCCGGAAAGGCCGATAGCCTGAAGTCGCTTCATGGCCTCGGGGTTTGCCCGCGCCAGATCCCCGATCGCCGCCTCGCTGGCGGCAATCCAGGCATCGGGATCCTGCTCGGACCAACCCGGCTGCGGTCGCGAAACTTCGAGCGGCTCCTCTGCACTGCCGACGACCTCGAAAGCGTCGTCCATCAACAACGCCTTGACCCCGGACGTTCCTATGTCCAGTCCCAGATACATTCCGCACCTCCCCGTTCGATGGCCTGTGACTGCGGTACCATGATTAGGTCTCCGAGGGCATGCGGATCTGGATCTTCACATCGGTCGCCCGCTCCTCCACTGCCCTGTCGAAAGCTGCGATGCTGTCGTCAAAGGCAAACGTGCCCGTAATCAGCGGCTTCAGATCGACTTTGCCGGAAGCGATCAGATTGATGGCACGCTGATAGATGTTGGCGTAACGGAAGACCGTCTCGATACGCGCCTCCTTTGCCTGCAGCCCGACGATATCGAAAGCGACCGTATCGACCGGCATCCCGACCAGAACCACTGCTCCGCCAGGACAAACGACGTTGGGCAGATCGAGGACGGCGGCCTGCGCGCCGCTTGCCTCGAACACGACGTCGGCACCCCAGCCGGAAGTGGCGCTCGCCACATGGTCCGCCAGGGAGCGCTCCGCGATGTTGACGGTTTCGATCCCCTCGTATGCGCCGATGATGTCGAGTTTCGGCTGCGCCAGGTCGGATACGATGACCCGCGCGCAGCCACCGGCCAGGGCTGCCAGCGCGTTCATCATGCCGATCGGACCGGCGCCCATGACGACAGCGATGTCGCCTGGCTTGATGCGCGCCTTGAGTGCTGCCTGCATGCCGATAGCGAACGGTTCGACCATGGCGCCCTCGGCGAAACTGACATTGTCCGGGAGGCGGAAAGTGAAAGCGGCCGGATGAACCACTTCCGGTGTCAGGCAACCGTGCACCGGCGGTGTTGCCCAAAACCGCACCGCGGGGTCGACATTGTAGATGCCATGGCGCGACGCGCGCGAATTCGGATCCGGAATTCCCGGCTCCATGCAAACCCGATCGCCGACTCTGAAGTCTTCCACGGCGGAGCCGACTTCCACGACGGTGCCTGCGGATTCGTGACCGAGCACCATGGGCCTTTCGACAACGAACGGACCGATCTTGCCGTGAACATAGTAATGCACGTCCGACCCGCAAACGCCCACCGTATGGGTCCGGATGCGGACATCCTCGGGTCCGAGATCCGTCGGCAGGGCGATATCGCGCAAGGCGAGTTTTCCCTTTTCTTCCAGCACCAACGCCTTCATTTTCTGCACCTATGGCTGCAACGTGACTTTGAGCGACGACGATCCGTCGAGGGTCAACGCGATGCCCTCATGGTAGGATTCCAGCGGCAGCGTATGGCTGAGAATATCTTCCAGCGGCAGCAAGCCCTGCTCGATCATCCGGATCGCGGTCGGATAGGTATAGGGGCTGCAATGCGCCCCGTGGATGTTGAGTTCCTTGGAATCGCCGATGATGGTCCAGTCGACCGTCACCGGCTCGCGGAACACGCTGAATTCGACAAAGGTGCCGAGCTTGCGGATCATCAAAAGCCCCTGCTCGACCGATTTCGGCGCGCCGGTGGCTTCGATATAGACATCGCAGCCGTAGCCTTCCGTCAGTCCACGGATTTCACCGACGACGTCGGTCTCGGCCGGATTGAAAACCATGTCGGCACCGCATTTACGCGCGATGTCGAGACGGTCCTGCTTGAGGTCCAAGGCGATCAGCAGCGCCGGGTTCTTCAGCCGCGCCGCCGCGACCATGCCGAGCCCGAGTGCCCCGCAGCCGGAGACGACGACCACGTCATTGAGCCCGATTTCGCCGCGATTGACGGCATGCACGGAACAGGCCAGCGGCTCGACGAACACGCCGTGTTCCGGCCGAACGCCGTCCGGCAGGCGATAGTTGATCGCCTTGGCCGGAAACTTCATGTAGTCGGCCCAGGCGCCTTGGCTGTTCTGGTGGAAGCCGTATATGTCGTGCGGCATGCACATCCAGTAGTCGCCGGAACGGCAGTAGCGGCATTCGCCGCAGGGCACGACCTGCTCCGACACGGCGCGATCGCCGACGGCCAGGCCGTATTTCTCGCCGGCCCCCTCGCCCAGCGCGACGACTTCGCCGACGAATTCATGCCCCGGAACAACGGGCGGCTCACAATAGGCCTTGCGATTGGCGTCGCCCCAGAACATCGGCGCTCCGGCAAAACACTTGGCATCACCGGCGCAGACGCCGGTCGACAGGGTGCGCACCAGCACCTCGCCCGGCTGCACCTGCGGAACCGGCAGTTCCTCCATGCGGTAGTCCTCGGGGCCGTGGCAGACCACCGCGCGCATGGTTTTCGGGATCTCGTTCATCCGTGTCTCCTCGCCTACCAGAGTGTGTATCCGCCATCGGCCACAACGACCGATCCGGTCATGTAGCTGGACGCATCGCTGGCCAGGAAAAGGGCGATCGACCCGACCTCCTCCGGCTGCCCGACCCGGCCCATCGGCGTCAGCGACAGCCATTTGGCGGCCATCTCGGGGTCGTCCTCCATGCCGTAGGCGGTCATCGGGGTTTCGATATAGCCGGGCGCAATGGCGTTGACCCGCACACCGGTCGGCGCCCATTCCGCCGCCAGACTCCTGATCAGCTGGTGAACGGCGGCCTTCGACGCGTTGTAGTAGCTCTGGTTCTGCGGCGTGTTGACGATCAGCGCCGAAATGGAGCCGATGGCAACGATGCTGCCGCTGCCGCGCTCCAGCATCTTTGCGCCAAAGGCGCGGCAGCACCAGTAGACGCCATTGACGTTGACGTTCATGACGTCGAGGAAGTGCTCGTCCGGTACCGCGCGCCCGGCGACCCCGGAGCGGGCGATGCCGGCATTGGCAATCAGGATGTCCAGCGCATCGAGTTCCCGCGCGAGGGCCGTCACCGCGTCGCTGTCGGTCACGTCCAGCAGCCGATAGTCGGCCGAAAGACCTCTTTCGGCGAAATCCGCCTTTGCCGCTGCCAGCGTATCCTGCGACCGCGCGGTGAGGATCACATGCGCACCGGCTTCCGCCAGGGCCTCGGCGCAGGCCAGGCCGATGCCCTGCGACCCGCCCGTTACCAGCGCCGTTTTGCCGGAGAGGTCAAACCGCTTCAGATAGGAATGCGCCATTGCCACGAACCCTTTTGCCTGAGGAAGTGTCGAAGAAGAGTGTCTGATTGTCCTTGACGTCGAAACTGATCGGCGCGCCGATGTCAGGACGGAATTTCTTGTCGGCGCGGATCATCGCGCGCGACGTGCCGACTTCAACGACGAGATAGGTGGCGTCGCCGGTCGGCTCGACTTCGTAGACCGAGCCGCGAAAGGCACCGCCTTCGGCGATGACGACGTCTTCCGGCCGGAAACCGACGGTCAGGCTGCCCTCAGTCGGCGCACCCTGCACCAGGACATCCTGTGCCGTGAACGTGCCGTCCCGGGCCATGCCCTCGACAAAATTCATCGGCGGCGAGCCGATGAATCCTGCGACGAACAGGTTGTCCGGATCGTCGTAGATGTCGTCGGGCGTCCCGACCTGCTTGATCTCGCCTTCGCTTAGCAGCACCACCCGGTCGGCCAGCGTCATCGCCTCGATCTGGTCGTGGGTGACATAGATCATGGTCACACCGAGACTGCGCTGCAGGTGCTTGATTTCGGCCCGCATGGCCACCCGCAGCTTGGCGTCGAGATTGGACAGCGGCTCGTCGAGAAGGAACACTTCCGGATCGCGCACCAGCGCCCGGGCCAGCGCCACCCTTTGTCGCTGCCCACCTGAAAGATCGCGGGGGTAGCGGTCGAGAAAGCCGGTGAGGTCGACCTTGCCGGCGGCTTCCTCAACCTTCGCTTTTTTCTTTGCCTTGTCCCAACGCGCCACCTTGAGCGGGTAGCCGATATTCTCGGCCACCGTCATGTGCGGATAGAGCGCGTAGTTCTGGAACACCATCGCCACATTGCGCTCACGCGGATGGACGGTCGTGACGTCACGCTCACCCATCAGAACACGGCCGTCGGAGACGGCTTCGAGCCCGGCGATGATGCGCATGGTCGTGGATTTGCCGCAGCCCGACGGACCGAGCAGCACCAGGAATTCGCCGTCCGCGATTTCCAGGTCGAGGGCCTTGAGGACGTGCACGTCGCCCCAGCTCTTGGCCACGGATTGAAGTTTCACGGACGACATTCGGCATTATCCCTTTCGTACGATCCATTGTCCGAGCAGCAGCGACAGCACCGTCGCCCACCACAACGGCAGTTGCGATTCCAGAAAGCGCATCCAGAAGAGATGGATGGCGATCAGCAGCACGACCGAAATGAAACAGCGGTCGAAGGCGTTGGTCTTGATGGGCAAAAAGCCGTCTCGTTTCATCGTCCTACCCCTTCACCGCACCGAACGTCAGACCGGCCACGATATGCCGCTGGACCAGCGCTAGAACGAGCGCCGCCGGCAGCAGCGTCATCATCGCGACGGCCGCCATCTGGCCCCAATTGGTTCCAGTCACCGTGACGAATTCGGCCAGGCCCGTGGTGATCGTGCGGGCATGCACCGAGGTCAGCGTCGAGGCGAACAGATATTCGTTCCAGGCGAACACCCAGGTGAGGATCGCAGTGACGGCCAGGCCCGGCCGGGCGAGCGGAAAGATGATGGTAGTCAGCACCTGGAAGGTCGAAGCACCGTCGACATAGGCCGCCTCGTCGAGTTCCTTCGGGATCCCGTCGACGATCCCCTGCAGCAGCCAGAAGGCGAACGGCAGGTTGAAGACGCAGTAGAGCAGGATCAGGCCGATGCGGGTGTCGAACAGCGAATGATCGCCGATGACGAAGACCTTGGTATAGAGCAGGAACAGCGGCAGCAGAAAAACCGCCGGTGGTGCCATGCGGTTGGTCAGCACCCAGAAGAAGATGTTGTCCTTGCCGATCAGCCGGTAGCGCGACATGGCATAGGCCGCCAGCAGCCCCAGTACGCTGACAAGTATGGCGTTCGAACTCGCCACGATCAGCGAATTGGTCATGTATTTCTGGAACGCCGGATTCTCGAAGACGATGCGGTAATTGTCCCAGGTGATGCGATCGAAATCGATCAGGAAGCTGGGCTTGCCGAAGAGGTCGACCCGCCGCTTCACCGAGACAACGAACATCCAGTAGATCGGCACCAGGGTCAGCAACGTCAGCAGCACCCAAATGGCGAGGGTCGTCCAGCGCGACTTGAAGAAGCTAGAGCGTGTCGAGGTTTTGTAGATTCGGGATTTCCTTCTGGGCGCGAATATGATTCAGAATTTTGTTGGGGCGACATTTTTTGTTTCGATTCGGGAAGATTTGTAATGCCCAAGCCTCATCCTATTGAGTTACGGGAACGTGTTGTGGCCCATGTTGAAGAAGGCCATACGCATCGTGCAACGGCCGGCCATTTCAAGGTCTCCATCAAGTTCGTGAATGACATGGTCAAGCTGAAACGAGAGACCGGTTCGCTTGCTCCCAGACACAATCCGGGCAATACCGGCCACGGCAAACTTGCCCCCTACAAGGACTGGATCCGGAAGCGCGTAGAGCAAAAACGGGACATTACGCTACGACAGCTCTGCCTGGAACTGAAGGAGGAATTTGACCTGAAGGTCAATCGTTCGCCGGTCGGCCAGATGCTGCACAGTCTCGGTCTGTCACACAAAAAAAGACACTTTATGCCAAGGAACAGCACCGCAGCGACGTGAAACGGAACCGCCGCCTCTGGCAGACAGGGCGCCTTCCTTATCTGAACCGGGCCATTGAAAGACTTGTGTTCATCGATGAGACATCCACAAACACCAAAATGACCAAGCAGACCGGCTGGGCACCGATGGGAGAGCGTCTCATTGACTTCGTTCCTCATGGTAATTGGAAGACCCAGACCCTCATCGCCGGCTTGCGGTGCCATGGTCTGGTTGCCCCTTGGGTCATTGATCGCGCCATGAACAAAGAACTGTTCGAGCTGTATGTTGAGACCCAATTGGTCCCGGAACTCAACAGGGGCGATGTCGTGCTGCTCGACAACCTATCCTCTCACAAGAGCGAAAAGGCCAAACAGATGCTGAAGGAGGTCGGCGCCTGGTTCCTGTTCCTGCCGAAATACTCCCCTGACCTCAATCCCATTGAAATGGCCTTTTCAAAGCTCAAGGCCCATCTGAGAAAAGCCGGTGCCAGAACCTTTGACGACGTCTGGAAGGCGATCGGGCAGATCTGCCACCTGTTCTCGCCGCAGGAATGCAGAAACTATTTCAAGGCAGTCGGCTGTGAATTCACGTAAAACGAACACGCTATAGTCATGGCTGCCCTCCTTTCGGGCGGTCATGGCGACATAGAGCAACCAGCACAGGACGATGGTGAGATAGAGCGTGAGCAGCGACATGGCCGATCCGTAGCCGTAATCGGTCTTGGGAAAGACGACGCGCCAGATGTAGAGACCGATGAACCGAGTCTCGTCGCCGGGCCCTCCGCCGGTCAGCATCCACACCTCGTCGACAATGCGCAGCGCATCCATCAGGCGAATGAAGATGGTGGTCAGCAGCACCGGCTTGAGCAGCGGAATGACGATGTCCCAGAAGATGCGAACTTCACTGGCACCGTCGATGCGCGCCTGCTCCACCGGGTCCTTGGGCAGGTTGGAAAGGCCCGCAAGCAGGGTCAGCGTCACTAGCGGCGTCCAGTGCCAGATATCCATCAGGACCACGGTGAAGAACGCCTGGTCGACATACAGGCTCAGCCGGTAGTCGATGCCGAACCAGCGGTCGAGATAATACGGGATCGGTCCGAGCCCCGGCACCGTCATCAGCCTCCATGTCGCGCCGACGGCAATCGGTGCGATCATCAGCGGCAGGGTATGCACGCCGCGAAAGAAATTCTTCAGCGGGAAATCCCGCAGCATCAGCCGAGCGAGCGCAAATCCAACAACCACCTCACTGACCACCACGAAAAAGGTGAATTTCAGCGTCAACCAGATGGACTTCAGGAAGGCCGCGTCGAACATCAGTCGACGAAAATTGTTGACGCCGGCAAATCGCGGCTCGGGATTCTGCGCAAAGACGTTCCAGTCGAAAAACGACACGACCAGCACGTAAAGAAAGGGCAGAAGCCCGGTCACGAACAATATGACCAGCGTCGGCGCAAGTAGCAGCCAACCTGCCGTGGAATGCCTCATTTTCTCGTTCTCTCCCGGTGAAAAAATGGACGGAACGTTTTCAGGCGTTCCGTCCAGCTTACAGTCCCGGGGGGCGATTAGTTACCGTAACCGAGGTTTTTGAGTTCGGCTTCGGCGGCCTCGGCCGCTTTGTCGAGCGCGTCGGACGGCGTCATTTGGCCGATGATGGCCTGGTAGATGAAGGGAGCCACGGCTTCGCGAACCTGACCGTGGAACGGATAGGCCGGCGCGCCGGCAAACAGTTTGCCCTGGTCGCGCATCAGCGTGTAGTAGCCGTCGGCCTTGGCGTCCTGTGCCTGAACCTTAGGATCGTCATAGGTCGCCTGGTGCACGACACGCGAACCGGCAACCGCCCAGTCGGCCTGGACCGACGGTTGGCCGATATACTGCAGCCACAGCAGCGCCGCTTCCTGGTTCTTGGACGAATGCGGAATGCCGAAGGCGCCGCCGTCATAGTAACCGATGTAGCCTTCGCCCGCAGCGGCCGCTTCCATTACCCCTTCCGCCGTCGGCGGCAGCGTGACACCGACCTTGCCGACGACACTGGACTTGTCCTCGTTGGTGGCGATCCAGGCAGCGTTTTCGCCATAGACCCAGCCCTGTGCGGCACGGCCGGCGGCGAAACTCGATGCGACCTCATCCCAGGTCGACGACGTCGATTCCGGCGGCGCGAACTTGATGAGATCGACCCAGAATGCCAGCGCTTCCTTGGCTTGGTCGGAGTTCATCGAACCGCCATTGGCGACCGAGGCGGCGGCCTTCTCCGGGTCGATGCCCCAGTTGTAGACGCCGAAGCTCGGTGCGATGGATTCGAAGAACTCGTAAAAGGACGCCGGGTGGCCCGATGCGGCCTGAACAGTCGTCCCCCAGAGCTGCATGTCGTTCTCCTTGCCATAGGCGGTGAAGAACTCGGCAATGTCGCGCCACTGGTCGAAACTCGTCGCCGGCGCCAGGTCGTAGCCGTATTTGGATTTGAAAGCAGCCTGAATGTCCGGATTCTCGAACAGGTCCTTGCGGTAGAGGTAGACCTTGATGAAGGCTTCCATGGGCACGCCGAAGACGTGACCGTCCGACGGATCCTTAAAATAGTCGATGAAGGTCGTGAAGTCGCCGGCATCGAAGTCCGGGGCCTTGAGCGCGGGGGCGGCATCAAGGGCGGCTGTAATGTCGACCAGGAAATCGCGCGCCAGGTAGGAATAGATGATGTCCTGCTCGATATAGACGAAGTCGTAGATGCCCGAGTTGGCTTCCATGTCCTTGATCGCCTTGTCGTACATCTGGTCCCAGGACGTGGTTTCGAATTCCACTTTAATCCCGGTGGCCTCGGTGAACGCCGGCGCCAGCACATCCTTCACATAGTTCGACGGCGGCGTGCTTTCCGAAACGCCGCGAATGGTCACGCCCTGATAGGGCTTGGCGGCATCGGCCCAGAAATCGGCCAGTGCCGGCGAGGCGATGGTCAGCGCAAGGGCCGACGTTGCAAGAAGTCGTTTCAGCATCTTGATCCTCCCGTGGATTTGCTGGTGGGGCGGCCGGCACCATGTGAACGCGCACGGACCGGCCCGAGCGATAACCGACCATAGCGCCGCCAAAATCATTTGTAAATATATTTTTACAATTGTATTTCATTCTTGAATTTGCGATGGTGTGAGCTTGATGGGAACGGAAGGAAATGGGAGTGCCGCTTCTGCTAAAAGAGCGATTCACGACCACAGCGAGCCAAGAGACGAGTGATCATGGGCCGAAGCATTGAAACCGATGAAACAGAAGAATTCCTCTGCCGGATCGCCTGGCTGTATTTCGTCAAAGGCCTGACACAGAGCGAGATTGCCGCGCAACTGCAGATCACCCGCCTGCGCGTCAACAGGGCCATCGCGACGGCCCGGCAATTGGGTATCGCCCGGGTTGAGATCGCCTCGCCCTTTGCCGCCGCCCTGTCGCTTCAGGAGGGGCTGATCGAGAAATTCGGCCTGCGGTCGGCCCATGTCGCGATCGCCGGTCGCAATGACTATGACCCGCACCTGTCCGTCGGCGCTGCCCTTGCGTTCTTTCTTGACGATGGGCTCGAACGCCGGCTCTGGAAAAGCGTTGGCGTGTCCTGGGGTCTGACCCTCGAAATGGCGCTTGAACGTATGAAATCGCGGCGGCTGCCGGATATGGAAATCGTCTCTATGATTGGCGGGACCGCCAAGGGTGCTTCGTTCAATGCGTTCGGCGTGGCTGCCGGATTTTCACAAAAGTTGGGCGCACAGTACTCGCTCTTTGCCGCGCCGATTTACTTCGACAGCAGCGAGACCGCGGCAGAACTGATGGCATCACCGCTGTTTCAGCAGCAGCTGGAAAAGACCCGTTCCGTCGACATTGCCATTCTGGTGGCCGGAGATCTGTCGGATCGCTCCTTTCTGGTGCGTGACGGCCTGCCCTCCGATGTACCTCTAAAGGACCTGGAGAGTGCCGGGGCGGTTGGCGACATTCTCGGCCGCTTCCTGGACGCCTCCGGCAGCCCGATCGACCATACGATCAACAGCCGCGCCATAGGCATCGCCCTGGAAGATCTACCCCATATCGACCATGTGGCGCTCGCCGCGGCGGGTCCTCACAAAGTGAAGATCATTCGCGCCGCCCTTACGGCCGGTCGGATTCATACTCTGATCACGGACGACGTCACTGCCGAACTGCTGATGGACACGCCCTCATGAGTCGGCAATCCGCGTTTCAACTGGTCATTTTCGATTTCGACGGCGTCGTCGTTGACAGCGAGATCATCGCGCTGGCCGAGTTGCGCAAGATTCTCGCCGGCTGCGGCGTTTCCATTTCGCTTGAAGAGACGCGCGACCGATTCCTCGGCACCTCGATATCGACCCCAATGGCCTTTATCGAAGAGCGAACCAGCCTTCCCTGCCCTCCGGATTTCGTTGACGAATGGCACAGGCTGCTTTTTGCCCGATACGAGAGCGAGTTGTCGGTGCTGCCAGGTATTCGCGAACTGCTATCGCGGCTGAACGACCGATCTATCGAATTCTGCATCGCCTCCGGCGGCTCGCGGAAACGCCTGGCCCACGCTTTGGATTGCGTCGATCTGACAGTGGCCTTCGGCGACCGGGCTTTCAGCACGGATCTGGTCAAGACCGGCAAACCGGCCCCGGATATCTTTCTCTACGCGGCGAGACAGTTTGGTGTCGCCGCAAAGGATTGCGTGGTGGTAGAAGATGCTCCCGCTGGCATCACTGCTGCCTCCAGCGCCGCTATGTATCCTGTCGGATTTGTCGGCGGAACCCATGTCAGACCCACAGCGGAGCATCACGCCGATACCCTTTCCCGCTGCGGCGCCAGAGCCATCATCAAAAACCACTCCGAACTCGATGCGATCCTGAATGACGCTGCCCTGGCCGACTGAAGCGGCAGCAACTCACACACGCATGCCGAGTTTGACGGAGGCAGTCACCGCCTCGGTTCGCCGCGAAACGTTGAGCTTGCGGAAGACACTGCCGAGGTGGACGGCCACGGTCACTTCCTTGACGCCCAGTTCGCGCGCGATCTCCTTGTTCGTCAGTCCCCGGGCCAGAAGCCGCAGAACATCCAGCTGCCGACGGGTCAGCTGGCTGAGCGGATTGTCCGGCGTGTAGCTCGCCTGATCGCCTTCCTCCAACCCCTTCACCTCGCCGCGCAGTGCCAGCGTCGGAACGTATATCCCCCCACCCAGAACAAGTTCCAGAGCTTTCAGCATGGCCGGTCCGTCGAGGTCCTTGGGAATGAACCCCGACGCACCCAGGGCAAGGCCCCGGCGGACCTGTCTTGCGTCAGCCTGGCCGGACATCAATACAACCGGAACTTTAGGACACGCCCGCAGCAACTCCAGCAGCCCCTCGAAACCGTTCATGCCCGGCATGTTGAGATCGAGCATCACGAGGTCCGGCTCGATTTGCCGCGATTGCTGGAGTGCTTCTTCGAAATTGGTCGCTTTTTCGACTTTTATTTCAGGCTTGATAATATTCAGATAGGACTCAAGGGCATCGAGAAACAGAACGTGGTCGTCTGCAAGAACAAGCCGCATGTCTTATCCGCCATTCGACATTGGCACCACCTGTCAATAAATGACAGGAGCCCAACAAACTTTAACGCCCCCAGCTAAAGATTATGCGCTGGTTCTGAATCTGGCAACCATCCAAGCTCTGATCTTTTCAGTCGCCGTCCCTATTACAATACGCTGGAATCCCTACAATGGATTAAAAAAAATTCCGCAATACACATTTAAGTTGCAACAATGCCCTCCTTAACGGCAAACCGAACCAGGTCGGCAGTGGTTTTCAATCCGAGCTGCTCCATGATCCGATACTTGTGGAAAGCGACCGTTCGCTGACTGATCTTCAGGTAGCGCGCGACCTCCTTCATGGAGTTCCCTTCCGCCAACAGCTGCAACACCTGTCGCTGGCGGGCGGATATCTTGCTCTTCTGGTCGTCGGCTTCCTTGTAGGTCGCCATCGCACGCACCATGCCCTCGGCGATGAGCGGCGTGATGTAGGTCCGGCCCATCTGTGCCTGGGTGATCGCCTGGAACAGCTCGTCCGGATCGGATGTCTTCAACAGATATCCGGATGCGCCCGCTCGGAACGCCTCGGCGGCAACCTCCGGATCGTCATTCATCGTCAGAAAGATCAGCCGGCATTTCGGCAGAGTCTTTTTGAGCCGGCGCGCCGCATCGAGACCATTGAGCCGCGGCATCGATATATCGAGCACGATGACATCGGGCTTGCACTCCTCGGCCGTCGCCAGGAGCGTCAGTCCGTCGTCGCAGATACCGACGACGTCATGCGCCGTCTTCAGCAGGTTTTCAAAGGCAGCACCGATGAGCTTGTGATCATCCGCCAGCAGAATGCGCGACCGGCGCTCGGCCGTGGCTTTTCCGTTGTGCAGATCGGACTTGATCGCGTGTTGTCTTCCGGAAGGAACCATCTACTTCGTCTCCTGTCAGTGCGCGGACGCAGCCGCCGGCACCCAAACCTCGAGCCGCGTGCCCTGGGTCGGTCCTGTCTCGATCCACAGACGTCCGCCGATCAGCTGCAGCCTGTCCCGCATACTGTTCAAGCCGAGCCCGCCGTCACTTTCCGTTTCGTCCGGGTCGAAGCCGGCGCCGCTGTCGGCAACCGACATCTCGACGCCCTGTACCGCGTCTTTGATCTCGATGATCGCCTCCGCCGAACCACTGTGCTTGACCACATTGTGGAGGGCTTCCTGGGCAATGCGATAGAGGCTGAAGGCGGTCCCGCTGGAGACCTTCTGACAGTTCAATCTGTCAT
Source organism: Rhizobiaceae bacterium (assembly GCA_963921345.3). Classification (GTDB taxonomy): domain Bacteria; phylum Pseudomonadota; class Alphaproteobacteria; order Rhizobiales; family Rhizobiaceae; genus Hoeflea_A. Next base: position 2,024,353 of record CAWUFE020000007.1, read on the forward strand.
GGAACCGCACATCCAGGTTGTAGCGGCTGGTGAAATCCCGACACAGGCCGCGAAGCGACGGGATGAACTCGACATGGTCCAGTCGGCTCGGATAGAGATCATGGCAGATCTTGCCGATATCCGAGGAAAGATGCCGCGTACGGTTGGCCAGTTCTTCGGCGACCTCGCTGACATCGATCGCCCCGTTCTCGCATTCCGATTTGAGCCGAATCAGATCCAGGCAAAGATGAGCCATGCGCTGATTGACGTCGTCGTGCAGTTCCCTGGCGATGCGCCGGCGCTCTCTTTCCTGCGCTTCGACCAGCCGTCCGCGCAGCTCGACGATCGTCTGGTTGGCGCGAAATCGCTGAATGGCGTTGACGATGATATCACCGATCAGCCCGATATGATTGAGCGTATCGGTCGTCCAGCCGGCTTCCCGCCCGACGGCCTCGCAAATCAGCGCAAACGCCGTTTCGTCGCTCGGCTTGAGCGGAACGGCGATACAATTGGTGATCCGATCTGCTTCGAAAGATGCCAAATCGGCAGCGGCCTCAGACGGCAGGTCGCCAGGCTTCGTCAAAATCTGCGCGCGTCCCTGCTTCAGCTCGGCGCACAACCACGTGATGCGTCGGCAGGAAACCAGCTTCTTGATCTTGCGACGCGGCCGCCGGTGGCTATAGAGCACGGAGCCGCCATCCGGAGGCGAAGACAGCTCGACAAACGAAACTCTGTCGGCTCCCACGATATCCGCCAACGACTTCATGCCCCACATGACATTGTTGGAAAGCCGTGAGCCGGACTGTGAATCCAGACGGCCCGACAAATCCATCATCAACGCATCGAAAGCGCCGCATTTCAGATGATGGTCGATATCAATGGCAGTTTGCGTTCGCCTTGCAACAGGCAGTTCGATTTCCTGGCCGATAACTTTGCGATCGCCCAGGTCAGCTTGAAGAACACTCCTCATGAAGTCCCCCAAAGTTGGCTCCGCCGCTAGCCGGTCTTCATCCGGCCGGAGATGTGGGCACCTGTCAATTTGACCGGCGCTAATATGAACTTTATTCAGGTTTTTGACGAGGACGCAACTATCAAGACTGATGTGCGGTATAAAAAAAGCTATAGGTTTATATAGTGTTGGGGGCGCTCAAACGGGTTACCGCTTGTAAAATTTCCGTGATCACGGCCTGTTGAGCTGGCACAAAGCACAGTCAATCCAACGGGTTTTCTTAAAAGGGGAATCAAATCCTTTGCCGGAATAATATTTGTCCAATCAGCAACGTATCGGCACTCTAAAACCAACATTTTTACCTTACAACTGCATACCGAGTTGGGATGCTCTTGAAATCGCTTCGGTGCGACGTGACACGCCGAGTTTGCGAAAAATAATGCCGAGATGGGCCGCCACCGTCACCTCCTTCAGCTCCAATTCCCGCGCGATTCCCTTGTTCGTCATGCCGCGTGCCAGCAATTTAAGCACCGTGTGCTGGCGCGGCGTCAATTGATTGAGCGGGTTGTCGGGTGACTGCCGCAAATCCCTTTGCACGGATAAGTACGGGCCACCCTCCTCCAACGCCAGCATGGGCACAAAGGTCTCTCCGGATAGAACGAGTTCGAGTGCCTTCAGCATCGCCTTGCCGTCGAGATTCTTTGGAATGAACCCGGCTGCACCCAAACGCAGACCCTCACGCACCTGAGACGCTTCGGCCTGACCTGACATCAAAACGATCGGAACACCGGGCATCGCCTCCATGATCCTGGCCAGCCCCTCGAACTCGTTCATGCCCGGCATGTTCAGATCCAACATGACCAGATCTGCCGGCGGCTGCGACCGAACCCGGCCCAGGGCCCGGTCGAAATCGGTCGCCTTATCGATCTCCATCTCGGGCTGGAGCAAATGCAGATAGGCCTCCAGCGCATCGAGAAACAGCACATGATCGTCCGCCAAAATCATCCGCATAGCTTGTTCCAGTATGACCCGCACGGAGGAAACGGCCGAACGCCCGGTTCCCTGCGCTTCATAAATTTCATGATAGAGACCGCGACCGATCTGTCAGAATTCGACGGCCCGTCTATCCGCGCCGCACAACGCGGAATCCGGATGTCATAATTGCCACTTAACACGTTCGAGCACCAAGTTGCCCGCCCACACTGTATTAAGGACTCACGGTCGCCACCGTCAGGTAGCCAACGAAAATAAGTCCAGCGTGATGGTACGGCAACGTCTATTTTGCAAAATGTTTAATTAACCTCACTAGACTTTAGTCTGATACTAGACCAAGCCGAGTATTGCGATTCCCGGACACAACCAGCGCCAAGGCCCTCCCGCAACGGAGATCGCCGTTCAGCCGCATGTGCTTTAGAGGGGTCGTATTCATCGCATGGTTGCGGGGGACGCCCTAAAGGACTTCCCGTCGACTTGCAAGACAAATTCTCGGTTGTGCACGCGAAGCCTGAATTTTGCGGACCGCGGCTTCTTTCCGCCGTTTGTCCCGGCTGATACAATCTGCAGCCGAGACGCACGGAGCCGTGCGGAAAAGAAGCCCGGTGCACGTTATACGATAGGTCTGCGGCTCCCGTTCCGCACGGATCGACCGACCGGCGGTTGGCGATCCGTTCGGTCCACACCGCGAGCGTGTCTTGTGCGTCCGCGGTATTCGGTGCAGCCTCGGTCCGACACCAACAGGTGGGCGGTCGGTAACAGGGTCGACTGTACTTTTGATGATGCGGTGCCTGACATGAACAAGCTTGAATCTCTCGAATCCGGGCAGCAACAGATAGCTCTGCTCCAGACCAAGATCGCTGCCCTGGAAGAGGAAAATCGCCTGTTGCGGACAGCGACGATCGGCCCAATGCGGGATAGCGCAGTTGCCGAACGTGCCGACCTGCTGTTCCGCTCGGGATATTATGAATGGGACGAAGGCGCCGATCGATGCGTTCGCTGTTCGGACGGGATGGCCGAACTGTTCGGACAGCCGGCGGACCGGCTGACCGAGACGCTGACAACATCCGGTGCCTTCCTGGAGCTGATTCACCCGGACGATCGCGAACCCTACAGCGGGCATCTCAGCCAACTGCGGCTGCGCAACAGCCGATCCGAAACCGTATACCGGCTGCAGGTGCCCGATCGCGACGATGTGTTCGTGCGCGAAATCAGGGAGCCGGTTCTGGACGATTACGATCGGCTGGTCAGGTCCCGCGGGTTCGTTTGCGACGTCACGGAATTGCATCTCGCGCGGGTGAACATGTGCCAGGCCGAGCAGAGATTTCGGCATTTTGCCGACGGCGCAACACACTTTCTGTGGGAAATGGGGCCCGATCTCAGGTACAAATTCGTTTCCGATGGCATCCGATGGGTGACCGGTGAGGATCCGACCGACTTCATCGGTAAGACGCGCCGTGAAATTGCCGGCAAGCTGCCGATCGACCCGCAGGCGCTGAAGACAAACCTCGATCAGATGGAACGTCGTGAGCCGTTCACCGGATTTCTGATCGAGCGACCGAGGATGACCGGCGGTACGGTTCATCTCAGCATCAGCGGTTCCCCACTTTTTGGTGAGAACAACGAATTTCTCGGCTATCGCGGGACCGCTCACGACGTGACGGATTCTCGGACGAGTCTGCAGGCGCTCGATCGCAGCCGAACAAAATACCGCGACCTTGTCGAGGGCTCGATTCAGGGAATATTCGTGACCGTCGACTGGAAACCCGTATTCGCCAACCAGGCCTGTGCCGAAATTTTCGGCCTTGCCAGCGTCGACAGATTTCTCGCACTGGATTCGGTCGGGGCATTGCTTCCGGCGGACGATCGTCCCAGGCTGAAGGCGATGCGGGACGCCCGCCTTCGCGGCGAGCCGGTGCCGACGAAACACGCGCTGCGCTGTCTTCGCACCGACGGTTCGATGATCTGGGTCGAGAGCATCAACCGGGTTGTCGACTGGGAGGGCGCAAAGGCCCTCCAGACCACGGTTATCGATATCACCGAAAGGAAACTGGCCGAGGATGCGCTGCGGGAGAGCGAGGCACGTCTGCGGGCCATCATGGACCACGCACCGGCCGAGATTTTTCTCAAGGACGAAGAAGGCCGGTATCTGGAGGTCAACCGGCACTTCGAGCAGCTCTGGAACGTCCGCAGAGAAGACGTCCGCGGCAAGCTGCCCGCGGACATCGACAACCGTGGCGACTATGCCGAAAGCGCCCGCCAGCACGACCTCACCGTGTTGCAGGAACAGCGCATGATTCAGCACGAGGACGTTGTCGAAACCGCTGCCGGCCGCCAGTGCCTGCATTCGACGAAGTTCCCGATCCGCGACCCCAAGGGCCACGTTACCGGCCTGGGAGCAATCGTCATCAACGCATCCGACCGCTGGGCTGCCGAGGAAAACCTCAGAAAGGCCCACGACCAGCTCGAGGCGAAGGTAAAAGACCGCACCGCTGAACTCGAGCGGCTCAACGGTGCATTGAAAGACAGCAAGGCCCGTCTGAGCGATGCAATCGAAAGCATCTCGGACGGTTTTATCCTGTTCGACGCCGACGAAAAGGTCGTTCTCTGCAACAGCCAATACCGCAAGATGTTCTCCGATGTGCCCGGCGATCTTGCGGTCGGCACGACCCTCGAGGAACTGGTTCGGATCGCCGGCGAAAAAGGCTTGACATCCGGCAAGATCGGCTCGGTCGACGACTGGGTCATCAAGCGGCTCAGCGAATACCGGACAAAGCCCGAAATCAGCTTCGAACAACAACTGCCGGACGGGCGGTGGACGCTCGCCAACGTCAGGAGAACCGCCGAAGGCGGTCTCGTCTGCATTCGCACGGACATCACCGAACGCAAGAACGCCGCGATGGCGCTCGCCGAAAGCGAGGACCGGCTGCGGCAGGCGGCCGAACTGGCGGGGATCGGATATTGCATCTGGGATTCGCTGGCCGACAAGTGCCTCTATTGCTCCGAGGAATATGCACGCATCCACGGAACCACCGTCCAGGGATATCTGGCGGCGGCCAAACCCGCGGTGTCGGATTGCCCCTTCACGCATCCCGACGACCGCGAGGCCTATCGCCACGCCACGGAGAACCTGCGCCGCGAGGGCAGAGGGTTCGGGCTCGAATACCGGCTGATACGGGCGAGCGGCGACACCCGTCATGTCCGCACCATCGTCAAGCCTGTTTTCGACGAATACGGCGACGTCATCCAGGAATACCTGACGATCCAGGACATCACGGCGCAGAAGGAAACCGAGATTGCCTTGCGCAACAATCAGGACCTGCTGATGGCGATCATCGATCATGCGCCAGCGGAGGTCGACGTCAAGGACGCGGACGGAAAGTTCGTTCTCATCAATCGCCAGATGGAAGGACTTTTCGGAGCACCGCGCGAGCAGGTGGTCGGCAAGACCGCGAAGGACTTCTTTGGTCCGGAGGCCGTAAAAATCTGCAATGCGGACGATGAACGGGTGCTGCAAACCGGTGAGGAAATTACGGGAGAGAAAACGCGCTCCGTGAACGGAAGCGACCGAACATTCGTGTCCGTCAAGTTCAAGATCCCGCAAATCGCCGGTGGCGGAGCCGCTGTCGGGCGCATCGCGACGGACATCACCGAACTGAAACAGCAGGAAAAGGCTCTGCGTGACCATCAGGAAATCCTCGAGACGATCATGAACAGCGCGCCGGTCAGCATCACGGTCAAGGATCCGCAGTCCCGTTATATCTACGTCAATCCCAACGAGCTGCGAGCCTTCGGCGTGGAGGACCGAAACTATGTCGGCAAAAGACCTGAGGAGATGGTGTCGAGCGACATCGCCGACCACATACTTACACTCGACCGACAGGTGGTCGATACGGGAGAACCGCTTACTCAGTACGAGGAGCGCCTGCCAGACGGCAACAATCGTTTGCGTCACTGGCTCTCGGCCAAGGTGCCGGTGGTTGTCGACGGCAAGGTCCGGTTCATTGTAACGACCAGTCTTGACGTGACCGAAGCCAAGGAGCGGGAACGGCAATTGAGGCAGGCCCAGAAAATGGAAGCGGTGGGCCGTTTGACCGGCGGAATCGCCCACGACTTCAACAACCTGCTGGCGGTCATCAATGGCAATCTTCTGTTTCTCAGGCGGAAGGGAACTCATGGCCCGGAACTGGAACAGTATCTCGACGCCATCGAAACCGCGGCCGGTATGGGCACCAGCCTGACAAGCGAACTGCTCGCCTTCGCCCGGCCTCGCGAACTCGCTCCTGTTTCGGTCGATCTTCCCGACCTGGTTGACGGTATGATCAAGTCGCTGTTTCGCGCTCTGCCGGACGGCATCGAAATCAGCACGGATTTTCCCGCCGACCTGTGGCCCATCCTGACAGATCCGCAGCAGCTGCAAAATGCGCTGTTCAACCTCGTGCTCAACGCACGCGACGCGATGCCGGACGGTGGACGGCTCGCCATCGAAGCCAGAAACCGCCAATCGGTTCCCGACATCGCCGGGACTGACGGAGAAACATGGGTGGAGATCGCGCTGTCCGATACCGGGTGCGGAATGACTCCCGATCAGCTGGAACAGATTTTCGAACCGTTTTTCACCACCAAGCCGACCGGCACCGGCACCGGTCTGGGACTGAGCATGGTTCATCGGTTCGTCGAACTGTCCGGCGGTCACATCCGCATTGCCAGCGAAGTGGGCCGGGGAACGCGTATAACCCTGTTCCTGCCTCGTGCCGATCCGCTGGGCGGCGCGCCGAGCCGGGCTGGCGAATTCGGCGAATCGCTGGAACGGGGCAGTGAAACGATCCTCGTCGCAGAGGACGATGCCGGTGTGCGCCTTGTCGCGGTTCAAACCTTGCGGGAACTGGGTTACGCGGTCCTGGAAGCCGCGGACGGAGAGCATGCTTTGGAGATGATCCGCGCCGATTCCTCGGTGGCGCTTCTGTTTTCCGACATCGAACTCGGCGGCGAACTCGACGGCTACGGCCTGGCCGCGAAAGCGCAGGCGCTGCGGCCCGATCTGCGGGTGCTGTTCTGCAGCGGTTACGCCGCGGGCGATGTGGAAGAGCCGGACCGCGGAGACGGTGATCCCCACCTGATCCGCAAGCCTTACCGACTGGGAGAACTCGCCCATCTCATACGCGAAGTCCTCATGACCGAGCGTTAACTCCGAGTATCGAACATACAACCCAGAGTATTGGTCGCATTGGGGCCTGGACACCCTCGCAAAAACACGGCGAAACGAAGAAGTCCGGCCATCACTATTGCGGAATTCCCTGCAATACTGGATATAATTTCAATCGCAACTGTTTGTCTTGACAGTTTATTTCGATCCCTCCTCCGCAAACATTGAACTCGCATTCAATGGATGATTCGTGCAGCGGCTCCCGGCAACCCGCTCATGGATCGGGGGGCAGGACGACTATGGACTCGACAGTCATCGACATGACGACGCTTGCGGGTACGCGGCTAGATTGTACATTTCTGGTGGCCGGCGGCGCCGGTTTTATCGGCTCGCATTTGTGTGAAAGGCTTCTGCAGCACGGACATCGGGTCCTTTGCCTCGACAACTTTCACACCGGTCGAATCGAGAACGTCGCCCATTTGAGCGGCAACGATCGGTTCTCAGTGATCGAACACGACGTCGCCGCTCCTCCGCCGGCGCTGCGGGGGATTGACGGGATCTTCAACCTCGCCAGTCCGGCATCGCCGATCGCCTATGGCAGCGATCCGGTGGGGACGGTCAGGACCAACGTTCTCGGCACGCTTCATCTTCTGGAACTGGCTACCGCCAACAGGGCGCGCTTTCTGCAAGCCTCGACATCAGAGGTCTATGGAGATCCGTTGGTCCATCCGCAGCCTGAAACCTATTGGGGCAATGTCAATCCGACCGGACCGCGGGCCTGCTACGACGAAGGCAAACGCTGCGCCGAGACGCTGGTTTTCGATTTCCAGAGAAGCCAGAACCTAGACATCAAGGTGGCTCGCATCTTCAATACGTTCGGCCCGCGTATGCGTCCCGACGATGGCCGGGTTGTCTCCAATTTCGCGGTCCAGGCGCTACAGGGCGCAGATATTACCATCCACGGTACAGGCGCCCAGACGCGGTCGTTCTGCTACGTCGACGACTTGGTCGAAGGCCTGCTGATGCTCATGCGCTCACCCCGGGCGGTCGCCGGTCCGATCAACCTGGGCAACCCACTCGAAACACCGGTCAAGGACCTCGCACAATTGATCGCATGGCTGACCGGGTCGCCATCCCGGCTCGTCCATGTGCCGAGACCACAGGACGATCCCGAGGTGCGCCGACCGGACATCGAGAGAGCGGAGCGGGAACTGGGCTGGCGTCCCGATACTCACCTGGTCGAAGGCCTGGCCCGCACTATCAACTATTTCGAACAGATCCTCGGCGGTTCAGAGCGCAAAGTGGGCGCTGCCGAATGAAGAATGCGAACCGCGTGCTGGTGACCGGTGGCGCCGGCTTCATCGGCAGCCATGCCTGCAAGGAACTGTCTTTGAGCGGCTACGAACCGGTGACCTACGACAACCTGTCGACCGGAAACGTCAAGGCGGTTCGCTGGGGGCCACTGATTGAGGGCGACATCCTCGACACGGACCTGCTGGAAAGCACCATTCACGGATTCCGGCCGATTGCTGTCCTGCACTTCGCGGCTTCGGCCTATGTCCGCGAGTCGCTCGAAAACCCGGCCAAGTATTACCGCAACAATGTCGGTGGTATGCTGTCGCTGCTGGGCGCCGTCGTGCGCTGCGGCGTCAAGCCGGTGATCTTCTCGAGCAGTTGTGCAACCTACGGCACGGTGCCATCGCTGCCCATCGTCGAAAACAGTATCCAACTGCCCATCAATCCCTATGGGCAGACCAAACTGTCCGGCGAGCACATATTGCGCGACTACAGTGCGGCCTACGGTTTGCGTTGCGGGATTCTTCGCTACTTCAACGCCTGCGGAGCCGATCCGGCCGGCGAGATCGGCGAATGGCACGCCCCGGAAACGCATATCATTCCGTTGGCCCTGCGCGCCGCAGCCGGCACCGATGCGGTGTTTCGGGTGCTTGGCACCGACTACGACACCCCGGATGGCACCTGCATCCGAGACTATATCCACGTCACCGACCTGGCTCGTGCCCATGTGCTGGCACTCGAACACCTGCTGGACGGGGGCGACGGCTTCGCTGTGAATCTGGGTTCGGGTACCGGCTATTCGGTTCGTCAGATCCTCGAGGCCATCGAGCGGTTGACATGCCGCCCCGTGCCGCATGTTTCACTCGGGCGTCGGCTCGGCGACCCGCCGGCGCTTTATGCCTGCCCCGTCGCAGCTCGGGATCTTCTTGGATTTTCGACCGAATATTCGGAGCTTGAAACCATCGTCGCGACGGCAGCGCCGTTCTTCGGATTGAGTGCCTCGTCATGAACAGCGGCGACGTCGAGGCAGCCGCCGTGGCCGACCGATATCTTGACCCGTTGTTGAGCGCTGGTCAGCGGCGCAAATATGCTGCTTTGGTTGGCATCTGGCTGGTCGGGCTTGGTTACTTCTGGGTCTGGTGGCTGCAGCCCGAACACAATATCGGCATGGCCGGATTTGTTTTGACGACTGCGGTCCTCGCGTGGATCAGCTTTCTGCCGCTGTATTACATTGCATTTTTCCTGCGGGCGCGGGAACCGGCACGCGGGCTCGCGCCGCCTCACGGACTGCGTGTCGCCATGGTCGTTACCAAGGCACCGTCGGAGCCCTTCGCGGTCGTCCGCAGAACCCTGCAGGCCATGCTCGCACAGGATTATCCGCACGACACCTGGCTTGCGGACGAAAAGCCCGATGCCGAAACAAGACGCTGGTGTGCGGCTCACGGCGTGCGGATTTCCTCGCGTCAGGGGCGGAAGGACTACCACCGTCCCAGCTGGCCGCGCCGGACGCGCTGCAAGGAAGGCAACCTCGCCTTCTTTTACGACCACTATGGCTATGCCGATTACGATGTCGTCTCGCAATTCGATGCCGACCACGTTCCGGCCCCCGGCTACCTGCGCGAAGTCGTCCGGCCGTTTGCCGATCCGAAGGTCGGCTACGTCTCGGCTCCCAGTATCTGCGACAACAATTCGCAGGGTAGTTGGTCGGCACGGAGCCGGCTTTACCGGGAAGCGATGTTTCACGGTACGTTGCAGGCGGGATACAGCGGCGGCTGGGCGCCGATGTGCATCGGGTCCCATTACGCCGTCCGCACGCGGGCACTCCGGCAGGTCGGCGGTCTGGGCCCGGAACTTGCCGAAGATCATTCGACCTCGCTAATCCTGAACGCCCATGGCTGGCGCGGCGTGCATGCAATAAGGGCAATCGCTCGCGGCGACGGGCCGCAGACCTTCGCGGACCTGGTCACGCAGGAGTTCCAGTGGTCACGCAGCCTGATGACGATCCTGCTTCAGCACACCCCACGCTTCCTTGCCGGCCTGCCGCCGCGCCTGAAGTTCCAGTTCCTGTTCAGCCAGCTCTGGTATCCGATATTCTCCGTGGTCATGGCGCTGATTTTCGCCATGCCGATCCTGGCGCTCCTGCGCCGGGACAGTTTCGTCGGCGTAACCTATCTCGAGTTTCTTCAGCATGTAGCACCGATGACGCTGGCGCTGATTGTCATGGCCTGGCAATTGCGGTGTGACGGGCTGCTTCGCCCCCGCGATGCGGCCGTCCTCAGCTGGGAAGGTGCCCTGTTTCCCTTCGCGCAATGGCCATGGACCCTGGCCGGATCGGCAATGGCGGTCGCCGATTTTCTGCGCGGTCGGTTTGTCGATTTTCGCGTCACGCCGAAGGGCGGCACACCGGCGGACCCGCTGCCTTGGCCGGTTCTGGCACCGTATCTTGCCCTGTCGATGGTGTCGGCAGCGGCCGCCCTGCTCCTGCGCGAGGCGGGCAACGCCAGCGGTTTCTATCTTTTTGCCGCCTGCAACGCTGCGATCTACGCGATCCTGATGTTCGTCGCCATGACGCAACACAAGACGGAGAACCGCATCGCCGCGCGTCGCCATCGGGTCACCTTCGGATTTCAGAGCAGTTTTATTGCTGTAGCAGCCACGCTGTCGATTGGCGCCTTCATGGAGCGCGGCGCGGAGGGGTTGGACGTGCTGGCGCGCGGTGCCGGACCAGCATCCTTCACGGAAGTGACCTATGCGTTGTCCGGCGCTGGCTCGGATCACCGCGAAATCCGGCGCGTTCGCCTGAGATTCGACTGGTCCCTCGAATCGACCGGACTGTCGCAATGACCGGCCATGAGAGCGAATCGAGCCCGGACAACAACATCGTGCCCATCGGAAAAAGAGCGGAGCCATGATCAGACCCCAAAACTCCCTTTCGGCCAGGCTGGCGGCATCCGTGATTGCCATGACAATCACATGCGGCTTCTTACAACAGGCAAGCGCCGCCGACCCCCTCGCTTTCGGCGTCTACGATCCGGGCGCGGTCTTCCAGAACCACCGCGGTATTGCCATCGAACATGTCTACCTGCCGTGGGAGGCGCTGCACCTGACGAGCCTCAACGAGGCGGACGATTACGCCAGGCAACGCGATCGATCTCTGTTGGTCACGATCGAGCCGTGGACCTGGGATCACCGCGTCCGCCGCACGCCGCAGGAGCTTCGGTCCGGCATCGCCAGCGGCCGCTACGACCGCAACATGCGCGATATCTGCCGTGTGTTGAGCGGGCTGAACAGTGATGTCACGGTCCGCTTCGCCCATGAGATGGACGACGACTCCGGCCAGTTCATCTGGGCCGGCTGGGAACCGCAGGGCTATATCGGCGCCTACCGGCGGATGATCGGCGTTTGCAGTTCGCAAGCGCCGCGGGTTCGCTTCATGTGGTCGCCCCTCGGCTTCGACACACTGCAGGCCTACTATCCCGGTGACGAGTATGTCGACCTGATCGGGCTTTCGGTCTTCGGGCTGCAGGCCTACGACCGGTTTCGCTTCGGCCGCGACCGCGGCTTCGCGGAGATCCTCCGCCCGGCCTATGATCTCGCCGACGATTTCGACAAACCCATTGTCGTCGCCGAACTCGGTTATCTCGGCGACGACGCCTACATCGCGGCCTGGGACGCAGCGGTGCAATCCGCTGGCACGGAGTTTGCCGACCTGATCGCTATTGTCTACTTCCAGGCCCGCGAGGTTTACCCGTGGCCGGACGGTTTCGGGTTGCCGGATTGGCGCCGTCGGGGCAACCGGATCAACGAAATCGTTACCGGGAGGATCCAATGATCCGCGGAATCAAGCCGACGCAAGCCATCTGACGGTCGCTGCTCGCATTGATCACCGCCACCATTACCGCCCCCGCCGAAGCCGGCGGCGGCAACGTTGTCGATCAGGCCATGAACGCCGCGGCGGCGCCCGTCGAGCAACGCATGCACATTTATCAGGACCGGTCCTGGATGTGGACAGACGGCGCCGGCTATTTCTCCGGCAGAAGCCGAACATTTACCGCGTGGTCCACGGCAGACGGATCGATATCGGTCGCCCGGGGACGGTGGTTCCCGACAAGCCGGGGCAAGGTCTGCTTCCGGGCGGTCTGGATCCATGCCAGTGGCGCCGCCCGGGACACCACCTGCTTCTCGCACCGCATTGACGGCACGGCGATCTATCAGCGCCGCGAACCGGACGGCGAATGGTACGTATTCGATGATCGGACGGCATCGCGTGGCGATGAGCATGCCAAACTCGTTGCCGGCGACCGGGCGTCACGTCGGTATGAGGCACTGCGCAAGAAGCTGGGAGCCGACTAACCGGGATCGGCCGCACTCAGGCAAACGCGGCTTTCCCGTCCAGCAGATCGGTGAATGCCGCGTCGGCCTTCGCCGGCAATATATGTTCGACATAATGCTGGAAACACTGGGTGAGCGTTGCCGGCGAACCGTCCAGCTCTTCGGGACGCACCGGTTTGCCGAACGTCACACGGAACCGGTGGCCGCCCTTGTTCTGGATTTCGTTGATGGACTGCAGGTCCCTGAGTGTCGACGAGATCAGGCTGAGGCCGTAGTAGAGCACCGAGTTGCGCGAACCGATATGCGCCGGCACGATCGGCAGCTTGTAGCGTCGGGCAAACGTGATGAAGGCGTCTTTCCAGGGCCGCTCGGCGATGCGCCTTCCGTTCCAATAGGACATGCGACCGGAGGGAAAAATCGTGACCAGACGGCCTGATTTGAAGGCCTTGTTGGCAATTCTGAAGGTTTCGCGCGACTTCGCTGTCGACTGATGCGACGGTCGCCACTCCACCGGAATCAAGGCATCCGACGCCTGCGGGTTGATCGACAGCAGGTCGTGGAAGACGAAGACGGCGACATCCTGTCTCACATGGCGCACCGGATCAAACAGCGCGACGCCGTCGGTCAGTCCGGTCGGATGGTTGGATACGAGCAGACACCCGCCGCTGGCCGGCACATGCTCGATGCCGCTGACCGCGACCTGCGGCTTGACCGTCCGGTGCATCTGCCGGATGACGTCGACGCCGGTGCGGCAAAGCGACCACTCGTGCATCAGCCGCGAGGCATTCTCATGGTTCACCAGCCGATAGACCAGCGGAAGAAGTCTGCGGGCGGCCGGCGTTTCGTAAAGTTGGGGGATGCGGGTCCGGATCACTTCGTCCAGAAACTGCTGCCCGCGTGGCTCGTTTCTGTTTTCCTTGAGTTGAGCGCCAGCCAGGGAAAGGCGCGCCGCCAGGTCGGGGCGGGTACGGTCAGACATGATCGCCTCCGTTGAACGATTGCTGCTGTGGACTGAGGGAAACCGGAAGCAGCCGGCCGCGCAGATACAGGACGATCACCTGCCCGAGCGCCAGCACCAGTGCGAGGTTGATCCAGATGGTGATGCTCCGCCACATCGGATAGCCCATCCCGGATCCGGACACGACGAGCGCCCATCCTAGCAGGGACAGCCGCTCGAGCGGCGCAGCCACCATCATGCACATGGAACGGATCATCCAGTCGCGATGACCCAGGTAGTTTCTCCTCAGGATTTCCGCGTAGGCGATCAGCGTGAACAGGATCCACAGTACCGATGAAACCGCAAAGGCGACGTGCACGCTCATGCCGGCATAATTGTACAGACCGACGACGATCGCCGGGCCCGCGGCGACCGGAACGGCAAATATATAGGCGATTCCGACGCGGCGATGTATCCCGGGATGCTCTCTGCGCAGGGATGGCAACGCCTGAACGCAGGCGGCAACGACGCAGACGAATGATGCTCCCATGTGAAGCAAAAACAACTCACGCGGAAAACCAGGCCTCCACCCTTCAGCAGTGATCACCCGGCCAAGGAATGTGGAGCCGAGCTCGTTGCCAAAGAACGGTTCGACGCTTCCCAGATATTCCCAAAAATGCGTCAGTATCCTCGGCGCAAAGACCAGGGTCATGATCGCGATCAGCGATGCGGGAAGCCATGATTTTCTGAAAGAGGCATAAATACGCATGCGCCACACCAGCTACGCCGTTACACCGTCGGTGCCTCACGGAATTGAACCGAGTACGCATAGACGTTTTCTATCGCCTACAATATTCATCCGAGTATTGATTTATCGATACTGTCAGAGAGAACCGTTTCAGCATGAAAATCTGACAGGCTGTCAGCAACCACGTGTAAAATTCAACACGGATTGCGAGTATAATTTCAAATACAGGTCGGATGGGTTGTGGCCTCAGACAGGTTCATCGCCCCGTCGCGACAAGCGGCTGGGTTGACGCTTCCACCGGATTTGCACCGATTTCCAGACCGAACCTGAGGACGACATATTGCCCGAGCGCCAGGACGAACAGGAGGTTGATCCAGGCTGCCACGCCCTCCCAGAGCGCAAAATCCGCGCCGGTTGCGGAAAACCCGAACACCCAGCCGAGGATGAACAGACGCTCCAGCGGCCACAGCAACATCATGCACATGGACCGGTTGATCCAGTCGCGGTATTGCCGATGACGGCCGCGCCAGAGCCGATCGAAGGCAATCAACGCAAAAAGCACCCATATCACGGCTGCCGCGGCAAAAGCGGACTGAACGCCGGCTCCGGCGGAACCTCCCTGGCCCTTCACCACCATGGCACCGGCAGCAAGAGGCACGATCAGGATGTAGCCGAAGCCGAGGATTGCCCGCATTTTTCTCAATGAGAGACCGTTGCGCATAGTTTCACCACCAGTCCGACGCACCACACCCACCGATCGAAGAGGGCGATTTTGCCGGCTCTTATCGGCCGCCAATCGGGTGCGCCATTTCGATAAGGTCTGAAACTGCGTCTGGAAAAAACTGTCAGAGCTGACCGTATCGGGACAAAAAACTGGCAGGGAGTGGAGCAAACAGATCATCATTCCCGGCCGCGGCGTTTTCTCGATCGGATGCGGATTTTGACAATACGGGCCGATTTTCACCGCAGACCTGTCAGTCCTGACAGTTTTCAATCGCACCCGTCGGGCGAAGAATGCGTGCCTGCGCGGCCGCCGGCAGTCGATCACTGCCTCGCGCCGCGATCCGGGGAGGAGGAGACCGGAACGAGACGTCTAAACAGCAGGTGCCGCGTACGTTGGAAGTGACCGATCGATGCTGGAAGTACCCACAGTCAACAAACCGGGCGAACACGACCCCCGCAACGAAACCCGCCAAGGCTACGGCAGCAGCACATCGGCATCCGGAACTTATCCGGAGAGCCGATTGGCGACCGTTTTGGGCACGCTGTTCGTCGCCACCATCGCGGTGGGCACGGTGCTGACGGCAACGTCGGCACTTGAGAACAGGGCAGCTGCGTTCCCCGTCGGCCAAACGGCGACTCCGGTTCCGGTGCATACCCAACGGATCGACGTGACCGACTCATTCACCGTGCCGCGCGACTTCGTCGGTCAGGTGGAGGCGGCACAAACCACCAAGATCGCGTTCGAATTGCCCGGCAGGGTGATCGACCTCCAGGTGGACGAGGCCGCGGTCGTCCGCAAGGGCGACGTACTGGCCCGCCTCGACACGCGCATTCTGCAGAACCGGCGGGCAACCCAGATGGCGGTTCGCGATGCGCTGCAAGCCAGAGTCGACCTTTCCAAACTGACCATGGGTCGGCGGCAGACGCTCAACAAGAAAGGCTACATGGCCAACCAGATGCTCGACCAGGCAAGGCTAGGACTGGCCGAACTGCATGCTCTCATCGCTGAAGCCGAGAGTGCGATCGCAGGGATCGACATCGAAATCGAGAAATCCACCATCCGGGCACCGTTCGACGGCGAGATCGGAGACCGTTTCGTCGACGCCGGCGCCACTGTATCGACGGGCCAGCCGGTGATGACCATCCTGCAGCGGGTGGCGCCGCAAATGCGGGTCGGGTTGAGCAACGAAATGGCGGACAGCCTGGCGGTCGGCGACATGGTCACCGCGCAGTTCGGCACTGCCAGCTACCGGGCCTCCCTGAACCAGCTGCGGGCCGACATCGATCCGCGAACCCGCACCCGAACGGCGATCTTCGACCTCCATATCGATCCGGGCGACGCTTCGCCTCTCTACGGCCAGTCGGGCACGGTCCGGCTCACCCAGTCGGTTCGGCAAAGCGGTGCGTGGATTCCCGTGGGGGCTCTGCAGGAAGGAACACGGGGGCTGTGGACCGTGCTCACGGTTCGGCCGGGCGAACACCCGGCCCAGGGCATTACGTCAGCCGAAGCCGTCGAAATTCTCTTCGCTGACCAGAAACGTGCGTTCGTGCGCGGAACGTTTGCAGACAAGGATCTCTTCGTCGCTTCCGGACCGCACCGCATAACGCCCGGCCAGATCGTGAGGGTCGGCCTCGGAACGCCCTAGTTCATGGAAACCCTGACCTATCGAAGACCGCGCATCGTCGCGCTGGTAATCCTCGTTCTGGTTGTCGCCGGCCTTTCGTCGCTTCTGTCGATCGGCCGCCAGGAGGATCCAACCATTGCGAATGTCTTCGCCACGGTCAAAACCTCCTTTCCGGGCGCCGATCCGGGGCGGGTCGAAACGCTGGTCACGGTGGAACTCGAACGTGAACTGCGCCAAATCCCGGAAATAAAGCACATCAACTCGAGCTCGATGACGGCCCTGTCATTCGTTTCGATCCAGCTGCAGGACGAACTGTCGGATGACGAGATCGAACAGGTCTGGTCGAAAGTACGCGATGCGCTCGATGATGCGGCCCTGGTTTTCCCGCAAGGCGTTCTCGAGCCGGAGTTCGAATCGAACAGCGACGGCGCCTACGCAGCGGTTGTATCGCTGACAGCCGATCATCCGGGCGTGCCGATCCCCATTGTCGGCCGATATGCCGAAGATCTTGCCGACCTGCTTCGCAATATTCCCGGAACAAAGCTGGTCGATGTTTTCGGAGCCCCGGAAGAAGAAGTGCTCATCAGCATCGACCCGACAGCGGCAGCCGGCCTTGGGCTGACGGCCAACCGGATCTCCGACATCATCCGCGCCGCCGACAGCAAGGTGCAATCCGGCCGCCTGCGGTCGGGCGAAAGCGATTGGCTGATCAATGTGGAGGGTGAATTCACAGCGCTGGATCGGCTTCGACGGGTGACGGTCCGCGAAAGCGATACGGGTCGCGTGGCCAGGCTCTTCGACATCGCGACCGTGTCCCGCGGCGCCCGTCAACCGGTGTCGGAGATCGCCCTTCTCGACGGACGCCCGGCCGTACTGGTAGCGGCCCACATCCAGAAAGGGTTGCAGATCGACGTCTGGATGAACGACGTCAGGCGGGCGTTGGACCAGTACGCAGCAAACCTTCCCGGTTCGATCGAGCAACAACTGGTTTTCGATCAGAGCCGCTATACGACGGAACGGCTGACCGAAGTTTCGGTCAACATGGCCATCGGCGCAGCGCTCGTGATTGTCGTGCTTTTCATCACGCTCGGCGGCCGGGCGGCGCTGGTCGTGGCCATCGTGCTTCCGCTGGTCGTCCTGGCAACCCTGGCCACCATGAGAGCGATCGGCCTGCCGCTTCACCAGATGTCGGTCACCGGCCTCGTGGTCGCGCTCGGCATGCTGGTGGATGCGGCCATCGTCATGACCGATGACATCGGCCGGCATCTGAGGTCCGGCTATTCACCCACCGACGCGGTCCGGATTTCGGTGAGGCGTCTGTTCGCGCCGTTGTTCGCATCGACGGTGACCACCGCCCTGTCGTTCACGCCGATGATATTGCTTCCCGGTCCACCCGGCGACTTCATCGGCGCTGTCGCCATCGCCGTAGTCATCATGCTGCTGTGGTCCTTTGCGATTGCCGTCGCCATTACGCCGGCCATTGCCGGTTGGATGCTGCGCTCAGCGCACGGCACTTCCATTCTGGCACAGGGTATTCGCGGCGGGGCCGTCGCCCGGCTGTTCGAATGGTCCGTCAGACTGTCGCTGGCCAATCCGATCCGATCCATCCTGCTTGCCATGGTGATGCCGGCCATCGGGTTCGCCAGCCTGCCATTGCTCATCGCCCAGTTCTTTCCGACCGTGGAACGCGACCAGTTCTATATCGAGCTGGAGATGGCCGACGGGGCGGCGATCACACAAACCCGCGACGTCGCGCTCGGTATCGACAAGATCCTGCGCGAAGAACCGGACATCGCATCGACCTATTGGGTTATCGGACGATCGGCACCGGCCTTCTACTACAACATCGTCTCCGACCGCGACACCGCGCCCGGCTATGCCCAGGCAATGATCACCGCGCGATCGCCGGAGACAGCCGCGGCGCTGATCACCGACCTGCGCGACCGGCTGCAGGGCACCTATCCGCAAGCCCGGATCCTGGTTCGCAGCCTGGTTCAGGGGCCGCCCGTAAACGCCCCCGTCGAGCTGCGCTTCGTCGGTCCTGACACGAACGTGTTGCGCGATCTCGGCGACCAGGCTCGGCGCATCGTCATCGGGCTCGACACGGTGACTGCGGCACGCACTTCGGCAAGCGGCGGCGCTCCGAAAATCAGCTTTGACATCGACGAAAACAAGGCAAGGCTGCTCGGCCTCAACCTGACCGATATCGCCCAGCAACTGCAAGCCGGCCTGGAGGGCGTCACCGGCGGCTCCCTGCTGGAAGGCACCGAGCGCCTGCCGGTCCGTGTCCGGGTCGGCACGGCAACGCGCGGCGATCTCGCCGCGATTTCCAATTTCCCGATTCTGCCGCCGACCGCACCCGACATTGCCGCCCAGGGCCGTTTTCCGGGCATCCCGCTTTCCTCTCTCGCCACCGTCAGGCTGGAGCCCGGCGAGAGCGTGATTACCCGGCGCAACGCCGAACGGGTCAATACGGTCCAGGCCTTTATCGTGGAGGGCGTCCTGCCCGAGGAAGCGCTGCGGGCGGCCAAGCGGGAACTGGACGCGCAGGGTTTCACGCTGCCGCCCGGATACCGGCTGGAGTTCGGCGGCGATTCCGACGCGCGCGACACCACGCTGCGCAATCTCCTGAGCTCAGCCGGCCTGGTCATCACCCTGTCGATCGCGACCATTG
The DNA here is from genome assembly GCA_963921345.3 of Rhizobiaceae bacterium. Lineage (GTDB taxonomy): Bacteria > Pseudomonadota > Alphaproteobacteria > Rhizobiales > Rhizobiaceae > Hoeflea_A. Next base: position 2,043,755 of record CAWUFE020000007.1, read on the forward strand.
TCCTGACCCTGGGGTCGTTTCGTCTGTCGCTGATCGTGGTCGTTGTCGCGGGGTTGGCCGTCGGACTGAGCCTGCTGTCGCTGGCCGTCTTCAATTACCCTTTCGGCATCAACGCCGTGATCGGGGTCATCGGATCCATCGGCGTCTCCATCAACGCGGCTATCATCGTATTGGCGGGGCTCCGGACGGACATCCGGGCCGTCGTCGGCGATCGTGAGGCCATGACGGTGGTGGTGATGGACGCCAGCCGGCACATCGTGTCGACGACGATCACCACATTCTGCGGCTTCCTTCCGCTGATCCTCCAGGGGGGCGGCTTCTGGCCGCCTTTCGCCATGGCGGTCGCCGGCGGCGTGCTGCTGTCGACGGTCGTGTCGTTCTACTTCACGCCGCCGATGTTCGTTCTGCTCTATGCCGGCCGGGCACGGCTCCGTCGCCGGTCTCGCGTGAACCTTCGAACGGCATTCGGCACCGGCGGTTCGTCCGGTTGATCGGTCAGCCGACCAATTCGCTGAGATTGGCGAGCGCTGCCTGAAGCAGGTCGGGGCGCGCGTGATGGCACATATGTCCGACACCCTCGGCGACGCTGACCCGCACATTCGGCAGTCGTTCGGCAAACCCGTCGACGTGACGTGGGACGGTCAGCAGCCAGTCGCGCTCGCCGTGCACGATTTCGACGGGCACGCTGAGTGTCGAATAACGTTTCGACATGGCGGTCAGCGCCGCGTGGGTCTGACCCAGATCCTCGCTGTTCGCCCGGATCGTCGATGCCCGCAGCGACAACGGCACGCCGACATAATCGAGATAGCCGTTCGGCGCGGTCTGCGGCATGAAGGCACGTGCGACGAACGCTTCGACCGCACCGCGATCGGCACGCCGCGACAGGCGCGACATGTAGTAATTGGCCGTCACGCGGGTGATGCCAAAGCCTTCCAGAACATCGACGGCCCGGCCCCAGGGCATTGTAGCGCCCGACACGGTGACGACGCCGCCGACCTCCTCCGGCGTTTCCAGCGCCCATGCAAGGGCGACAACGGCACCCCAGCTGTGGCCGACCAGGATCGGACGTTGCGCGCCCATTTCCCGGACGGCGCCGCGAAGCTGCGCCGCCTGGCGGGCCGGGGTCCAATTGCCCGAACCGCGTTCCGAGTGGCCGAAGCCGGGCCGGTCCATGGCGATGACCCGGTTGGTTTTCTTCAGCAAGTCGACGTGGGAGAAGGTCCAGTCTCGCAGATTGACATTGGCGCCGTGCAGCAACACGACCGGCGGACCGCTTGTGCCGCTGTCGGTGGCGTGCACCTTCATGCCGTCGACATCGATGAGATCGCCGAGCGGAGGATAGGCGCTGGTTGCAACTTCGTCCGAGATGACCGTCATGCGCGACCCCGTAGAGGCGGAAAGCGTCATGGCACCGACGCCGCTCAACACTGTTCTTCTGCTTAACACGTAGTCGTGGGCCCCTCACCTTGCAAACCGCCCGCAACGCGGCAACTGTCGGATAGATAGGAAGAGTCCGGCGACGACCCAAGAGCGATTCGCGTAAAGCGCCCTGGCAACGACGGCAGATCGCATCGCCTGCCGGATCGGGCCAGATCGGCACTGGCCAATATATGCAAAAATCGATATATATACTTTTATGGATTGAATCATCGACCGCCAAGGAGGGCTGAAATGAAAACCGCCCCTATCGCCGTGTTGGCAGCGTTTTTGGTTGCAGCACCGGCCATCTCCGGCGTCGCTGCCGCCAGCGAAATCTTCAGCCGCCAGACAGAAGCAGCTTTCGAGGACGTCAGGCAGGATGTCTCCGACGCGATCATCAATCGCGGATACGTCATCGATTACACGGCGAAGATCGGCGACATGCTGGAACGCACAGCATCCGACGTCGGTTCAACCCGGAAAGTCTATTCGGGCGCGGAGACCGCGCAATTCTGCTCCGCCGTCCTGTCGCGCAGAATGATGGAGGCCGATCCGGCCAACATCGCCTTCTGTCCCTATGTCGTCTTCTACTTCCATAAAGCCGATCAGCCGGGCGTGGTGCACGTCGGTTTCAGAAAACTGCCGGAAGACGGCTCGGCCGAATCCAAAGCGTCGCGGCAGGAAATCAATCGGCTGCTCACCGAAATCGTCGAGGAGGCGGCGAGCAACTGATTCAGGCCGCATTCTCCTGGCTGACCTGCTGCATTACCGAAACATAATTGTCGACACCCTGTGCGCCGGTAACCAGATAGCGGCGGTTGAAGATCATTGCCGGCACGCCGTTAACGCCGCGCGACGTCCACAGTTGCTCGTCCGCCCTCACCTCGTCGGCAAACCGGCCGTCATCCAGAACCGCCAGCGCCTCGTCCCGATCGAGCCCGATCGCCGCAGCCTCGTCCGCCAGAACCTGCGGGTCGTTGACATCGCGGCGATGGCTGAAGAAGGCGGTGAAGAGCTGCATCTTGAGATCGTGCTGCCGTCCCTGCGCCGCCGCCCAGTGCAGCAGCTGATGGGCACGGAAGGTGTTGACCATGCGCATGTCGTCGGCATAGTCGAAGGCAAATCCGAGGGAGGCGCCGAGTGCCGTGAGGCGATCGCGCGCCGCCGCGCTTTGCTCCGGGGTGGTACCGTATTTGGCCGCCAGATGCTCACGCAGATCTTCGCCCTCCTCCGGCATTTGCGGATTGAGTTCGAATGGGTGCCAGCGAACGGCAACCGCCAGGCCGGTCTGCGCCATGGCCTGCTCAAGCTGCTTGTAGCCGACGATGCACCAGGGACAGACGACATCCGAGACGATGTCGACGGTGAGATCGGAGCTTTGCTGGTCGGTCATGCCAAATCCTGTGGTGATGGTGGTGTCGATTGCGCCTCAGATAGGGTCTCCTGCGGCGGCTTCCACCCCGAATCGACGTCGGGCGGGTCGATCAATAATATGAATTGGTAATTCCGGTCCGGGCGTGCTCAAAGGAATAATCTCCCAAGGCCTCCTCGACCGGCTCATTCTTCATTTCAGCCGGCCCAGCCTGCACACCAATCGACACCCGGAGAAGAAACGCCGCATGAGCGTCACCGCCGATTCTGCAAAAGCCGCGCCTCAGGGTCTCAGTCGCACGACCTCCCTGATCGTGGCGGCGGCGCTGTTCATGGAAATGATGGATTCGACGGTCATTGCCACGGCCCTGCCGACCATTGCCTTGGATATCGGTACCAATCCGGTTTCACTGAAACTGGCGCTGACCGCCTATCTCGTCGCCCTCGCCGTCTTCATTCCGATCAGCGGATGGCTGTCCGATCGCATCGGCGCCCGCAATCTCCTGAGCCTGGCGATCATCGTTTTCATGCTCGGCTCGGTCGCTTGCGCCTTTTCCAACTCGCTGGAGAGTTTTGTCTTTTCCAGGTTCGTCCAGGGCATGGGCGGCTCGATGATGACGCCGGTTGCGCGCATCCTGCTCGTCCGAAACACGCCGCGCGACCAACTCGTCTCCGCCATGGCCTGGCTGGCCGTGCCGGCTCTGATGGGCCCCATGATGGGGCCACCAATCGGCGGGTTTCTCACCAGCTACCTCAGCTGGGAGTGGATCTTTTTCGTCAACATTCCGATCGGCGTGCTCGGCCTGTTCATGACGATGAACTTCATTCCCCGCCTTGGAATCCGCCGAAAAACGCCGCTGGATTTCACCGGCTTCGTGCTGGCGGCAACTGCCTTTGCCGGCATCGTCTTCGGCCTGTCGGTCATCAGCCTGCCGGCGCTGCATCCGGCCTACGGCATCCTGGCGGTGATCGCCGGCGTCGTCGCCGGCGCCATCTACTGGCAGCGGGCGAAAGCCCATCCGACGCCGGTTCTCAACCCCGCCATCTTCAACAACCGGCTGTTCTTCCGCAGCATCGTCGGCGGCTTCGTCTTTCGGCTGGGCATCGGCGCATCGCCCTTCCTGCTGCCGCTGATGCTGCAGGTCGGCTATGGCCTCTCGCCCGTTCAATCGGGCCTCGTCACCTTCGTCGGGGCGCTCGGTGCGATCGCGTTCAAGTTCATCGCCCAGCGCTATTACCGCGGCCTCGGCCTGCGATGGGCCCTGACGGCTGCGGTTGCCTGCGCCGCGGTGTCCCTGGCCTTCGCCGGCTTCATATCGCCCGTTGCGGCGCCCGTTTTGCTGATGGTGACGCTGTTCATCGCCGGGCTGTCGCGATCGGCCTTCTTCACCGTGGCGACGGCGCTGGCCTTGTCCGATGTCGATGACGAAGACACCGGCCAGGCCTCTGCGATCGTCTCCGTGGCCCAGAACATCAGCATTGCACTCGCCGTCGCGCTGGCCGGTTCCGTGCTGCAGGTCAGCAGCGCGCTGCGCGGCGACGACCTCGCTCTGGTCGATTTTCGGATCGCCCTGATTTTCACCGCGCTGCTGTCGGCCTGCGCCGTCGCCTGGCTGATCGGCATGCCGGCGAGCGCCAACAAGATCCTGCCCGCGGGCAAGAGCCCGCGGACAGAAGACACCGAATAGTCCAGGCGTCAAATCCCGAGGATCATCGTGGTGATGATGAAATACAGAAGCAGGCCGGTGGTATCGACGATGGTCGTCAGCGCCGGCCCCGCCATGATGGCCGGGTCCTGACGCGTGGCGATCGCCAACAGCGGCAGAACCGCGCCGATGACCGCCGAAACGATCACCTGCACCGCGATGGCAACGCCGATGGCGAAGGCGATTGTTTCAATCGTCAGGCCCTGTGGCACGTCGGCGCTGTTGGAAATGAACATGACCTTCGCCCAGGCGAACAGGAACAGCATCACCGCCAACATCAGCGACACGCGCAATTCCCGCCACAACACCCGCAGGCCGGCGCCGGCGGCGACATGGCCGGTGGCGATCGAGCGGATCAGCAGCCCCGACGTCTGGGTACCGACATTGCCGCCGGTGTCGGCGACCATCGGCATGTAGAGCGCCAGGATGACCAGCGTGTCGAGCGCATTCTCGTAAACATGCACCACGTAGCCGGCCATCAGGCCGGCGACGGCCAGGCCTAGGATCCAAGGCGCGCGGCGCAGAAAATCCCGCCAGATCGGAACGTCGAGATAGTCCCGGTCGGTCTCGCCTGTCACCGCCGAGAATCGTTCCATGTCCTCCGATGCCTCTTCCTCGAGCTGACGGAAGGCATCGTCATAGGTGATGATGCCGACCAGCCGTCCGCTTCGGTCGACCACCGGCAGAACCGGTTGCCCGCTGGACGACAATTCGCGCGCCGCCTCCTCGGCCGGCATGTCGTCCTTCAGGCTGTCGATATCGTGGCGCATCACCGCGCCGACCTGAGTGTGTTTCGGCGCCCGCATCAATTCGCGCAGGCCGACGCTGCCCAGAAGCCGGTGGTTCTGATCCACGACAAAGGCCTCGTAGATCGTTTCGGCGTCGTCCTCGGCCGCCAGCTGGCGCACTGCTTCGCCGCAGGTGGTCGTCGCGTCGAGATCGGCATAGCGCGAATTCATCAGCCCGCCGGCGACGTCTTCGGAATAATCCGCCAATCGGATGATTTCGGCCCGGCGGTCGGTGGCGATGCGCGCCTTGACGACGCCGCGGCGTCTCGCCGGCAGTTTGCGAAGCAGACGGGCCGCATCGTCCGGCTGCAGCCGGTTGATCTCGGCCACGATGTCCGCATCGCTCATATGCCTGAGGGTGTCTTTTTCCAAAAGGCCGGTCATGGGTTTTTCCCCGCAAACACACCGCCAACGCCACCCGTTCGCATAAACCGCGAACCGACGCTTGTCGACTCCGGCAAATGCCGATGGTGGATCGCCTCGGTGACCGGGAATGGATGATTACGCAGAAAATCCGCTGTAGACGGCTTCGCGGAACTCGCACCGCAGGGGATAGTCGGCGGATGGCATGTACTGGGTCAGCAGCAGCGCTGCAAGGCCACGATCCGGATTGACGAAAAAGGCAGTTCCCGCGGCGCCGGTCCAACCGAACTCCCCGGCCGATCCGTCAATGCCGGCGTGACCGTCTTCGAGGACCACGCTGAAGCCCAGGCCGAATCCGACACCGTTCCAGTCGGTCCCGTTGAAGTTGCCGGCGCCGGCCGCAGCCATGTCGCCGGGCAGATGATTGCGGGTCATCAGAGCTACAGTCTCCGGTTTCAGGATCGGCCTGCCCCCGTCGACCAGCATGCGCATGAACCGCAGATAGTCATCGGCGCAGGACAACAAGCCGCCGCCGCCGGACAGAAATCCGGGCGGCGAGAGCCAGGCGCTGCCCGCGGCGCTGTCGATCGGCAACCCAATTCTCCCGTGCTCCACCCGGTAGTTCGTCGTCAAACTCGATTGCAGCGCCGGCGGAACCTGAAAGAATGTCGAAGACATGTCCAGCGGTCCGAAGATCCTGTCCTGCAGGTAATGGTCAAGCGGCTGGCCGCTCCAGATCTCGACCAGCCGCCCGACGACCTCGGAAGCCATGCTGTAGGACCAACCGGTCCCGGGTTCGTAGAGCAGCGGCATGGATCCCAGCCGGTCGACGACACTTGCGAGCGTTCCCTGGCTCCGCAGACCATCGAGGCCGTAGTCGCGGTACAATTTCACCAGCGGATCTTCGGCGTATGCTGGCAGCGTCATGCCGGCCGAGTGGGTCAGCAAATGACGCACAGTCATCTTCCTACGGGCCAGCCTCAGCTTGCCGTCCGGCTGCAAAACCGTCGCCGTTTTGAAGGACGGAAGATATTTCGACACCGGATCGTCGAGATCGAACCGCCCTTCTTCCCAGAGCGTCATTGCCGCGACGCTGACCAGCGGCTTCGTCATCGAATAGATGCGGAATATGGAATCTCGCCGCATCGGCGACGCGGTCTCGAGATCCTGACAGCCGCCGACATGGCAATAAACGGTCCCGTCTGCGGTCAGGACCTTGGCGACAACGCCGGCCAGGCGGCCGGATTCGACGTAGTCCTGCAGCAAATACTCCAGTCTGTCGAAGTCCCTCCCGCCGGCCGTTATCATATTTGATTCCAGGCTTCTCATTCCGCCGGCATCAGCGCCTCGGGGATGTCGATACCCTTTTCATTGTAAAACCTCACCGCTCCCGGATGCAGCGGCATGTTGGCGCTGGCAAAGGCCGTTTCCATCGACAGCGCGGACAACCACGGCGCATCGGCCTTCATTTCTTCAAGTCCGTTCCAGAAGGCCGTCATCATGTTGTAGACGTCGTCATCGCTGACGCCCTCGCGCGTAGCCATGCCCATATAGGCGCCCAGGGTCTGTACATCCTGGGTGTTTACCTGGTTGTCGCCATAGGCGTCCGCTGGAATTGAATCCAGATAGCGGCCGGGGCGGTTGGCATAGAGTTTCTTGATGGCCTCGGTCTCGAAAACATCGCCCAGTTCCAGGATACGGATCTGGTTGGTCAGTGCCACTTGTGAGACCACCGGGCTCGGCGGGTTGGTGATGTTCACATAGACGTCGACTCGTCCGTCCTGGAACGCGGACCCGCCGGCATCGAAGCTCATTTCGACGGCCTGGTAATCCTGGCCCGGCTCATATCCGGTCGCTCCCTTGATGATGGACTTGACCACATTGTTGATGGCCGAGCCCTTGGGGCCGATGAAGACCTTCTTTCCCTTGATGTCGCCGATGTTCTTGATGCCGGATTCTTCGTAAACGACGAAATGGTACATGCCGGCCGGATACATGAACATCAGCCGCAGTTTCTTGGCCATTTCAGGCGCGGCTTCGACCTTGCTGTACATGGCCGATCCGGAAGACATCAGCCGTTGCACGATATTGGCGGTAACGAAGAGGTCGAGCTGGCCTTTCGCGGCCTCAATCGCGTGCTGGGTCCCCTTGCCGGTGGCATTGACCTGAATCTCCTTGCCATCCAGTTCCTTGTTGACGAGCGTCGCAAAAGTCGTCGACACCATGTAGGGCGTCGTGCCGGGCCCGAGCGTCGCCATGCGGAAAAACTCCTTGGCATGGGCCGTGCCTCCCACCGACAGCATGCCGGCAAGGCAGAGGGCAGCGGGCAGCGCTTTGAGCTTCGTTAAATTGATCATGTCTTTCTCCCTGTTCAGACGGTCTTGATTGAAGTTTTGTAGGAACCGCGCCGGCGCTGGGCGCCGATGATCAGGCCGCCAGCAACGAATGCGGCTGTTCCAACGAGCGGTGTTGGAATGATCAGCGTCAGTGCGATCGCCAAACGCAGGATCCGCTGCCAGAGCGGCAAATTGCCTGCTTCGAAGCCGATCAGACCGGTGGACATCAGCCAGACGGCCATCGCCAGACGGGCGCAGGCCCAGGCAAAGACCGGGATGGTGAAATCCTCGACCAGCGTGATGGACGGATTGAAGATAAAGAAGAACGGGATGACGAAACCGGCCAGCGCCAGCCGCAGACCCTCGATCGCCGTTTCCATCGGCTTCGATCCGCTGATCGGCGCGGCGGCATAGGCGGCAACGGCGACCGGCGGCGTGATCGACGACAGGACGCCATAATAGACGACGAACAGATGCACGGTCAGAGTCGAGAAGCCCATGCGTTCGATGGCCGGCCCCATGACCAGCACGATGATGAGATAGGCCGGCACGGTCGGCATGCCCATGCCCAGCACCAGACAGCCGGCCATCATCAGCACCAGCGACAGCAGCACGTTGTTTTCGGATACCGCCAGAATGGCGCTGGCAAAACGCAGACCCAGCCCGGTCATGTTCATGGTGCCGATCACCACGCCGATGGCGGCAATGGCGACGATGATGATCGCGCAGGAGCGGCCCGCCGACACCAGAATGTCGATCAGCCGCTTCGGATCGCGCAACAGTTCACTGTTCAGGATCAAGCCGGAGCCAAGCGCAACGAGACAGGCCCAGAAGCCCGCCAGCGCCGGACTACGCCCGGTGACCAGCAGAAACACGATGACGGTGAGCGCCAAAAACAGCGCGCAGGCGAGCCTGATATCAAGAGGGGTGATCGGCTCGTCGTCGTCGGACGCGGCCTGCTGCATGCCCTGTTTCGCCGCCTGCGCGCCGACCGCGCAAAAAAGACTGCCGTAGAAGAACAGCGCCGGCACCAGCGCCGCTAGGCAGATGGTCAGATAGGAGATTCCCGTGACGTCGGCCATGATGAAGGCAACGGCTCCCATGACCGGCGGCATGATCTGACCGCCCGAAGACGCCGCCGCTTCGATGGCGCCGGCAAAGCGGGCCGAAAATCCGCGTTTCTTGATCATCGGGATGGTGAAGACGCCGGTGCCGACGACATTGGCGGCAACACTGCCGGAGAGCGTTCCGAAAACCGCGCTCGACACCACCGCTGCATAGGCCGGACCGCCGCGCAGCCGTCCGGTCAGACGAAAGACGATCTTCAGGACACTCTTGCCTGCACCGACGCCGTCGAGAACGGCGCCGAAGACGATGAACACGAGGATGAAATTGGTAACGACGGCAATCGCCCGCCCGTAGACCCCGTCGAAGCTGAACCACAGCGTCGAAAGGGTCTGTTCCTCGGAAAAACCGGCATGCTGGAGGATCCAGGGCAGATAGCTGCCCCACAGGCAGTAGACGACGGCACCGGCTGTCACCAGAAAGAGCGGCAGGCCGAACAGCCGCCGGGTCAATTCCAGAATGACCGCGATGCCGATCCAGCCGGTCAGCAGGTCGAAGCGGCTCAACTCGAACAGGCCGGTCTGGAGATCCTCGTTAAGCACGAAGAAATTGCCGATCGCCACAACGGTTCCGACAATCATCAGACCATCGATCAGTTTTTTCACCGGCGATGCGGCAGCACCCTCGGAGTCCGGGAGCAGCGAGGCGAAGAGAACGAAGAGCAACCCCAGCCCGACCGTCCCGACGCGCAAAAGAGTTTCGTCGTAGACCCCGAAACCGGCGGTGTAGATGGCAGAAATCGAAAGAACCGCGGCGATCACGGTTGCGGGAATTCTTGCAACGAGCATCAACGAACTGCCTCGATTACCGCATAAGGTGAGCCCTGGTAGCCGATTTCCCTGGAGATCGTCTGAGCCGCTTCGGCCGCGACAGCCGCACAGTTGTGCAGGTGGGTCCGGTCCGCCCTGCTTCGCGGCATGACAATGCTCAGCGATGCAACCACCGAGCCCTTTTCGCCGTGAACCGGCGCTGCGACGGCAGCCGCATCGACAATGCGCTCGCCGACCGACATGCCATAGCCATGTCGGCAGATTCCCGTCAGCTTTTGTAACAGGTTTTCCTGCAGCACGATCGATTCGGCGGTGCTCGGCTCAAGCCCGGTTTCCGCGATAAGCGCCTCGAGCTCATGGTCCGGCATATCGACCATCAGGCACTGGCCGGCCGCACCGTTGTAGATGCGGCCGCGGGAAGCGACCTCCAGCACATACCGTACCGGTTGCCGGCTCGGCAGAGTGTGAATAACAACTTGGTCCCAGGCTTCGCGCACCGACAGGCAGACGGTTTCGTCCGTGCGCGAGCGGGAAGATTCCATGTGCCGATGCGCGCAATCCCGAAGTCCGTCCCGGTCGAGAAGCTCGCGCCCGAGCGCAATCACGCCGAAGGACATGCGGTAACGGGACGATTCCCGGTCGTGGACCAGTAGGCCCTCGGCGACCAGCGTGCTGGCCAGCCGGAAAACGGTGACCTTGTTGAGCCCCATGATGCGGGTGAGGTCCGCTAGCGAGAGGACTTCTTTACCACCTTCGAAGCACCGCAGGAGCTGAATTGCCCTTGCCACAGTTTGCAGGCCTGGTTCACTTGACATCGTTTCACTATGTGTAATATAATATCATTATTTGTAAGATTAGAGATTCGGCCGCGCTTCTGTCAATAGCGCTCCGAATCCTGCCCGACGTGGAATCACGCCAGCGGTGTGACCAAATGGTTGTTGGGTGCTTGAGATCGCCGCCCGACTCAGGCGCGTCCGATCATCTTCCTGTATTCAGCATAAGTTTTTGGACCGGGTCGGGCTTTCAGCCGTTCCCACGCCTTCAGGATGTCCTTTCGCGGCACACCGCGATTGACCGGATCCTGCAAAAAATCAGTAATGAAATTGTTCATCCGCGCCGCCGGTATCTGCGGCAATCGCCCCTCGGTCCGCATCAGTTCCAAGAGTTTCTGCGCCAGGTCGCCATAAGTGAAATAATTGCCCGCCTTTTGTTGCGACCGGCGCCAATCGTTCAGCCAGTACCACTGCCCCGACTTGGGCCGGACATCCGCACGGTCCGCTGCGACCAGTTCGAGCAGGAAGGTCTTGGTAGATCTGTCGTCGACATAGTTCTGCACAGGCCGGTCTGCGGCAAGCTCGTCCCGTGCCGCTCCAGCCTTGCGGTTCGGCACGGGACGCCGTTTCGGAACCCGGCCGGTTCGCAGGTATTCGCGGATCAGGTCTTCCAGTTCCAGCTTACGGAAATTGCCCACGACAATGCCGATCTCGCGTGCGAACCGCTTGAGTTCGTCGACGTAGAAATAGGCCTCGTCGAAATCCCGCACACTGATTTCCTTTGTCAGGGAAACCCGTGATCCGTCTGTTTTTATGCCCTTTTTAGCCAACAGCCCCGTCGACCGGCATCAGGTTTGAACAAACCGCGTTCCGGGCGCCGGCGGCGTCTCGGGAGGTCCGGCAAAACACTGTGCCTGGGCCACCCAGGCCGTGGCGACAGGGCCCTCGGCGACCAGCGCGGTGTCGGCGACATTGCGAGTCTGGGTCACCACTTGGGCGAAATCCACCGCCGGGCCAGTGATGCGCTCCTGCTGGTCGGATTCGCCGAAATCCCAGACCACGCCCGATGGTGCGGTCAGTTGCAGAGACGGCATCTTCTCCGGGATCTCGTGGCCGTGCACCTTGAACGACCAGCCAAAAGCATTCACGCCGAGCACCACGATGTTGCGCACGCGGTCGTGTTCCTCGCGGCGCTGGCCGAGACAATCGAAGACTTCCAGGCCGTGCGCCCAGGTTTCCATCTGCCGGGCCGACATGGACGACCGAACCGACATTTCCGGCCCGGCCCACCTGACGCGCAATTTGGGATCGAGCTTGGCCCAACGTTCGCCCATATCGGTGTAAAGCGCGCGCCAGGCCTCGAACAAATCCACCCCGCGCTCGGCCACGATACCGTTTTCGTAGGCCCGCAACCCGCTGCCGGCCAGAGCCTTTCTCAACTCGCCAAGCTCCTCGGAAAAACCCTCCGGATCTGTCAAAGCCAGGTCGGCGCAGCGGTTCCAATAGTGCAGATGCACGATCACGTCATTGATGGTCCACCCCTTGAACTGGGTTGTGCGTTCCCAGTCCACCGATTCGAGACCGTCCAGAATGGCGGCCAGCGCCTCGCTTTCGTCAAAAAAATCCTGCGCCTGCTCCATGACATTCTCCAAATCGACCGAAATCGCTTATTCGGCGGCTTCCGCAATTTCCATCATCAGATCGCCGGAGCCAAGCTGATCGCCATTCGCCGTTCCGATGCGCTCCACGACGCCGGCGACCGGAGCCGTGATCCTGTGCTGCATCTTCATGGCTTCAAGCACGGCCAGGGCATCGCCCTTCTCCACCGACTGACCTTCAGCGACCAGGATATCGATCACCACGCCCGGCATCGGCGCCGCGACACGGCCGCCGGCTGCCCCTGCCTCTTCCTCCGCCCCCGACCGGACGCGATGGAACGAAAATCGTCTGGCTCCTACGGCAAGGCCGAGGTCGCCGGTTTCCGAAAATCCCGCAACGGCGGCCAGGCGCCGCCCGTTGACCGTTGCACGAACGGAATGACCATCGCGCCGGTGGAGTTCGATCTCCCACCGGTCTTCTCCTGACTGAAGCACCCAGACCTCGCCAAGATTTCGGGCCAGCAGGTCATGGGACAGGCCGGCGCTGTGAAGCCGCAGCGGTATTGCCGGAAGCGCTGCACTGGACCAGCCAAGCTGGCTTGCCGCGACGTAGCCGGCCGCGGCAAAGGCCGAGGCCCGGTCGGCATCGAGAAAGATCGCTGCCGCAAGCACCACTTCCTCGGGATCCGGTTCGAACACATTTGTGCCGTCGGGAAACGTCTCGTCGAGAAACGCCGTGGTCGCCCCGCCGTCGGCAAATCGGTCGTTGCGCACGATGTCGGCCAGAAACCCGCTGTTGGTGACCGGACCGAGCAGGACCGATTCCTCTAGGGCACGCACCAGGCGAACCCGTGCGGTTTCCCGTGTCTCACCCCAGGCAATGATCTTGGCCAGCATCGGGTCGTAAAATGGCGAGACCACCTGCCCCGTCGCGATGCCGACGTCAATGCGGATACCGTCACCGGCGGCTGGCCGCCAAAGGTCGATGCGACCGGTTGCCGGCAGATATCCGTTGGCCGGATCTTCGGCGTAAAGACGCGCCTCGATGGCATGGCCGTCGAGCCGCACCTCCGATTGCTCGAGCGGCAACGAGGCACCCTGTGCCACCGCGATCTGCATGGCTACCAGGTCCAGGCCGGTGACCATCTCCGTCACCGGGTGCTCCACCTGAAGGCGGGTGTTCATTTCCAGGAAATAGAAGTCGCCCGATTCGTCGAGCAGGAACTCGACCGTGCCGGCGCCGCAATAGTCGACGGCTTTCGCCGCCGCCACCGCGGCCGATCCCATTCGCTCTCGCAGATCCGGCGTCATGACAGGGCACGGCGCCTCTTCGATGACTTTCTGGTGTCGTCTCTGCACGGAGCAGTCGCGTTCACCGAGGTGAATGCAGCTGCCGTGCCGGTCGGCAAACACCTGAATTTCGACGTGGCGTGGCCGGACAATCGCCTTCTCGATGATCAACTCGCCGGATCCGAAGGCGTTCGTGGCTTCCGAACGCGCCTCGGCGAGCGCCGCAGGCATGGAAGCCGGATCGGAAACCAGCCGCATGCCGCGTCCGCCACCGCCGGCCGCTGCCTTGACCATCACCGGAAAGCCGATCTCGTCCGCCGCCTTCGCCAGGGTCCCGTCGTCCTGGTCGGCGTCCTGGTAACCCGGTACGCACGGCACTTTCGCGGCGATCATCAGCCGCTTCGCTTCGGCCTTGTTACCCATCAGGTAGATCGCCTTGGCCGGCGGACCGATGAACACCAGGCCGGCATCTTCCACCGCCTCGGCAAAGGCTTCGTTTTCCGACAGGAATCCGTAGCCCGGATGGACGGCGCCGACACCGGTCTCGCGGGCGGCCTTCAGGATAGCATCGGCGTTCAGATAGCTTTCGGAGACTGCCGGAGGGCCGATCAGCACGGCGTCGTCGGCCATGGCGACATGTGGTGCGTGCCGGTCGGCTTCGGAGTAAACGGCCACGGTGCGCAGACCCAGGTCACGGGCCGTGCGCAGGACCCGGCAAGCAATTTCACCGCGATTGGCGACAAGCAGCGAGTCGAAATCCACGAGTGTCAGCCCTCCGCCCATTTCGGTTTGCGTTTTTCCAGAAAACTGGCGATGCCTTCGCGGCCCTCGTCCGACATCATGCGATCGGCGAAGTTTTCCGCGGCAACCCGTTTTTGCTCGTCGCGCGACAGGCCGGGCAGCAACCGGATCAGCCGTTTCGTCTCGGCCACGGCGCCGGGCGCACAGCGTTCGACCTGCTTGCGAATGGCCGCAACTTCGGTCTCCAGCGCCTCCGATCCGGAAAGCACGTTGTCGACAAGGCCGATGGCCGCGGCCTGCTCGGCATCGAGGCGCGCGGCAATCAGCATCAGCCGGCGCCCTTCCCGCGTCCCGAGCCGCTTCAGCACGAAGGGAGCGATCTGCGCTGGCGTCAGGCCGATCATGGTCTCGGTCAGCGCAAAGCGCGCCTCCGCCTCGGCCAGAACGACATCGCCAGCACAGGCCAGGCCGAACCCGCCGGCCATGGCGGCGCCCTCGACGGCCATCACCGTTACCTGCGGCAGGGCATCCACGGCATCGAACAGGTCCGCCGCCTCGAGGCTGAGTTGAATCACGTCGGCACGATTGCCGCCGCCGTGAAAGGCGGTCTTGAAGGATTTCAGGTCGCCGCCGGCACAGAATATGCCGCCTCGGCCGCGAAACGTTACGCCGCGGATGTCGCGTCGGTCGTCGAGTGCGGCGCACAGGGTCAGCAATTCCCGAACCCGCTCGGTGGTCAGCGGGTTGCGGATCTCGGGCTGATTGAACCAGACGGTCAGCCAGCCGCCGTCCCGTTCCAGCTCGATCGCTTCGGTTTTCGGCAGTTCGCTCATTGCTCGCCTCACATCCGAGCCACGCCGAAGGCGTTTGGCTGCAGGGTCCGGTTCTCCGCTTCCAGGCAGGTTTCGAGGCAAAAGCCGAGAATCCTGCGCGTGTCGCGCGGGTCGATAACCCCGTGGTCGAGACACTGGCCGGACGTGTAGAACGCATCCGACTGTCGGTCGAAATGCGCCGCGATCGCCTTGTGCTGGGCTGCAAGCGCCTCCTCGTCGACCGGCTGTCCCTTTCGCTGCGCCGCGACCCGCGCCACCATCGTCATGGTTCCGGCCGCCTGTTCTCCGCCCATGACGCCGGTGGTGGCGTTCGGCCAGGCAAAGAGGAAATCCGGCTCGTAGGCGAAACCGCTCATGCCGTAATTGCCGGCCCCGAAACTGGCGCCGATATAGAGCGCGATCCGCGGCACCCGAACGTTCGACACCGCCTGGATCATCTTCGAGCCGTGCTTGATCATGCCGGCCTGCTCGTATTCGGTGCCCACCATGTAGCCGGTGGTGTTGTTGAGGAAGATCAGCGGCAGTTCGGCCTGATCGCACAGCTGGATGAACTGCGCTGCCTTGGTGGCGCCGTCCGGATCGATCGGCCCGTTATTGCCGATCAGGCCGCAGGCGATGCCGTTGATCGCCGCCTGCAGGCAGACCGTGGACACGCCGTAGCGCGGCTTGAAATCGTCGAAATCCGAACCGTCGACGACGCGCGCCGCCACCTCGCGCATGTCGTAGGGGATCCGGTAGTCGATCGGCACCACGCCGGCCAATTCGTCCGGATCGTAGCGCGGTTCGTCGAAGGCGCGGCGCTGCGTCGGCTGCAGCCGGCTGTTCCAGTCGATACGGCGCATCACGCTGCGGGCGATCGCCACGCCATGGGCATCGTCATCGGCCAGATACTCGACCAGCCCGGAAGTCGAAGCATGCATTTCAGAGCCGCCCAGTTGGCGGTCGTCGGCTTTCTCGCCGGTCGCTGCATGCACCAACGCCGCACCGGCCAGCGCCGCCATACCGTTGTTCCTGACGCCGATCACATAGTCGGACATTCCGGGCATATAGGCACCGCCCGCCGTCGACGGTCCATGCAACACCACGATGGACGGGATGCCCGCCGCGCTCGCCAGCGCCAGGTTGCGGAACAGCGCCCCGCCCTTGGCCCAGAACTCCACCTTGTATTCCAACAGGTTGGCGCCGGCGCTTTCCACCAGATGGATGAGCGGCAGTTTCTGACGCCGCGCCATCTCCTGGATGCTGAGCACCGCCGGAAGGCTCATCTTGCCCATGGCGCCGGCCTTGATGCCGCTATCGTCCACCCAGATCATGCAGCGCACGCCTTCGACGAAGCCGATTCCGATGATCAGCGACGAACCGGGAACGGTCTTTTCCGGATCGTCGCTGTCCATGAGATAGCCGGCGAGTGAATGCAGCTGAACGAACGGCATGCCGGGATCGAGCAATCGCGCCAGCCGCTCGCGCGGCGTGATCTGGCCACGTTCCTCGAAACGCGGCCGCCGTTTCTCCGACAGGGACACCGCCCGTGCCTCCAGGGAACGCAGGCGTTCGATCAGCGCCAGCATGTCCTCGCGGTTCTGCGCGAAGGCGCCCGATCCGGTGTCGATCTGGCTGACAAAGCCCATCACGTTTCCCCTCCGGCCGCCTCGGGCAGCAATGATTGCGGCAGTTCGACCGGCAAGGCCAGCAGGATCTGCGCGTAACTCTTGCCCTGTGCGTCGTTCAGCAGGCTGGCGACGCCGCCGCCGCCCAGCGCATCGTTCAACAGCAAGTTTATGGCATGGATCCCGGGCAGGTAGAACCGTTCGGCATCGCCCTTCAGCCAGGGCGCGAAGGCTCTTGCGATTGTCGCATCGTCCAGCGCCTTCCAGATCCACGGCAGGTATTCGGCTCTTCTGGCAATGACGCCGACATTGGCCGCATTGCCATTGTCGCCCGACCTTGCCCAGGCCAGCAGCTCCAGCGGGCAGGTCGCCGTCGGGCCGACTGATTCCGCCGGATCCGGAACCGGTAGGGACGGAGCCGTGTCTTCGCGCACGGCCGGCACGACGGGTTCGAAGCCGATATCGGTACCGTCAACGGCAACCGCGACAGGAACCTCGCCGGCATCGACCAGAAACGAGAACAGCCGGACGACCGGAGACGGGCGCGGGCGACCGCCACCGGTGAAGAAGTGCAGGCCGGGCGGCGTCGCCAGCGCCCCGCCGATCACTTCCTTCAGGAACAGACCGACGGCGCGCGCATCCGGGTGGCGCACGGCTGCCTTGACGGAGATTTCCTCGTGAACGCCGCCCGGCGGCGTTCCGCCGAAAAGCTCCACCGAAACATCGTCGTAATCCGGCGCTCCAAGGGCCTTCAACCGCTTGCGCGCCCGCTCCAGCCCCATCTCGACAAAGGCGCGAGCTTTCTCGCGCGCTTTGCGTCCATTGAACTGCAGCACCTGGCCGGCTCGATAGCCGTCCATGAATGTCGCCGAGACCTTGAGGCGGCCCGTCGGCGCTCGGCCCCGGGCGCCGCGGACGCGAACCCGGTCCGCCGCCTCCTGCAGCATGGTGACGGCGGAGAAGTCACAGATGACATCCGGCAGAATGTAGGCCTGCGGATCGCCAATCTCGTAGAGCATCTGCTCACCGACCGTGGCCGAGCTGACGATGCCGTTCGTCTCCGGCGGTTTGGTGACGACAAACGCACCGTCGGAATCGACCTCGGCCACCGGATAACCGATCTCGGCGAGATTGCCGGCTGCCTCCCAGTCGGTAAAGTTGCCGCCGGTCGATTGTGGCCCGCACTCCAGCAGGTGCCCGGCCAGGGACCCGGCCGCCAGAAGGTCGTGATCGGAAGCCGTCCAGCCGAAGCGATGGATGCAGGCGGCCAACGCCAGCGCACTGTCTGCACAGCGCCCCGTGACGACGATATCGGCCCCGGCATCGAGTGCCGCCGCTATCGGAAAAGCTCCGAGATAAGCGTTGATGGAGGCCACTTTTTCCGGATCGGGAAAGGCCGATCCGTCGAACATTTCCGTGGCGCCGGTAAAGTCGCTCCTGCGCTGCAGTAGGTCGTCACCGGTGACAATCGCCACTTTCAGGTCAAGGCCCGCTTCGTCAATCGCCTGCCGAAGCGCGGCGGCGCAGGCCTGCGGATTGACCCCGCCGGCATTGGAAAGGACTCTGACGCCCTTTCGGGCAATTTCGGGAAGGTTTCGTGCCATGACCTCGGTCACGAAATCGACGGCATAACCCAGCACCGGATCTTTCATCCTGGCGCGTGCCATGATCGACATGGTGATTTCGGCAAGATAGTCGTAGACGAGGACGTCCAGGCCTGAGGTCGCGAGCAGCTGCGGTGTGGCATGGACCGCCTCGCCCCAAAATCCGGCAGCGCCGCCGATGATCAACGGATTGTCAGCCAATGTTCTTCCTCGAGTCGCATCATTACAGACCGAACATTCTGTTTCTAATTGCTTGCCTCTTTCGCTGTCAAGGCGCTATAGGATTTGAGCCTAACAGATTATGGGGACTCGCATAATGAGCGCGCCAGCCGTTGCGGAAAGCCCGGCAAAACCGTCCAAGAAGGACCTCAAGGCGGAGGCGATGAAGCGCCGCATCTGTGCCGCCGCCGTCACCTGCATCGACGAACTCGGCTACGCCGAAGCGTCGATCAACCGGATCCAGGCACGGGCCGGCGTCTCGCGCGGCGCCCTCACCCATCATTTTCCGACCAAACAGGCGCTGGTGGCCGAAACGGCGATGCGGCTGCTGCAGGCCGCCCTGCGGCCGATCAAGATGCGCAAGCGCGACGGCGAGACACCGCCGACCGAAACGCTGATCCGCGACAGCTGGAACCGCATCGTCAACACAGCCGAGGGACGCGCCTTCCAGGAAATCATCATCGCCTGCCGCACCGACCGCGCGCTCTATGATGTGCTGGCGGACGATCTCTACACCTGGAATTCCGAGAGCGCGGCCTCAGTCAGCGAGCTCTATCGCGGGACAGGCGCGGCTGACGACGATGCCGCGGTGCTTTGGAGCATTTGCCGCACGTTCCTGCGCGGCCTGATCATCCAGGAGCGCTTCGTCTCCGATCCGGCCTATCTCCAGCGGATGATGGACCGCTTCGCCGGCATCATGTCGCAGCACCTGCTGGTGCGCGATACAAGCGACGTTTAGTTCAAGTCGCCCTGCTCTCCGGTGCGCAGACTCGCTTGCTTCCTACGAGTTACTGACCACTTTAAGGAATTTGTGATACCAGTATGATATCAGTACTGCGAGCGGCCGACTGAACGGAGTGTGCATTGGACCGTAGCGAAATCGTTGGATATCTGCGCCAGAACCTCGAGGGGACGAGCGATGAAAGACCGCTCTATCGGAGGCTGCGCGACGGACTGGAACTGGCCATATCGGAAGGACACCTGGCCAAGGGCGCCTTTGTCCCCAGCGAGCGCGTGCTCGCCAACGAACTCGGGCTCTCGCGCGTCACCATCCGTAAGGCCATCGACGAGCTTTCGGAAAAAGGCCTGCTGATCCGCCGCCACGGTTCCAAGACGGAGGTTGCATCGCGTGTCGAAAAGGCCCTGTCGGGTCTTTCCGGATTTTCCGAGGACATCCGCTCCAGGGGAATGGAACCCGGCGCCCGTTGGCTTTCCCGGAAAATAACGACGCCGTCTCCAACCGAAGTCATGGCGCTGGGCATCTCACCGTCTGAGCAACTGGTGCGGTTCGAGCGCCTGCGGCTGGCCGACTCGCAGCCGATCGCCATCGAAAGGGCCGCCGTCATCCGCACCTTCCTGCCCTCTGCCGATCTGATTCGCGACTCGCTCTACGAAGCCCTGGCAAAGCGCGATGCCCTGCCCAAAAGGGCGCTTCAGAGAATGCGCGCCGGCGTCGTCAACGAGCGGGAAGCCGATCTGCTCGAGTGTCCGCCATGCACGCCGATCTTCATCGTCGAGCGGCGCTGCTTCCTCGAGGACGGACGAATCGTCGAATTCACCGAAACCCGCTACCACGGCGATCGATACGACTTCGTCATCGAACAGTCGTCATAGACCAATATCGCATCACTTGCCTCACTGGTATTAATCTGGTATCTATCTCTTCATGAAAGGGATACACGGTGATCATTGAGGCACTCCGCGGTGGATTGATCGTTTCCTGCCAGCCAGTGGCCGGTGGTCCGATGGACAGAACCGACATCATCACGGCCTTTGGCCTGGCCGCCATCGCCGGCGGTGCGGTGGCGCTGCGCGTGGAGGGTTGCGACAATGTCCGCGCCGTAAGCGGATCGACGCAAACCCCGGTAATCGGGCTCGTAAAGCGCGACCTGGACAACAGCCCGGTCCGCATCACCCCGCTGCAGGCCGATATCGAGGCGCTCGTCGATGCCGGAGCTGACATCATCGCATTCGATGCCACGGACCGCCTGCGTCCCGAACCGCTTCGCGACCTGCTTCAAGCCATCCACGGCAGCGGAAAGCTGGCCATGGCCGACTGTTCGTCGCTGTCGGACGGGGCACGGGCTCTGGATCTTGGAGCAGACCTGATTGGGACCACTTTGTCTGGATATGTCGGCGACAGGGAACCCGACACACCAGACCTGGCGCTCGTCAGTTCGCTCGCCGCCCTCTCCCCGAACATCATCGCCGAAGGGCGCTATCGCACACCGACGCAGGCGGCCGACGCGATGCGCCGCGGCGCGCTGGCTGTGGTGGTGGGATCCGCCATAACGCGAACCGAACACGTCACCGGCTGGTTTCAAAACGCGGTCGCGACGGCAGGCAGCCTGCAGGACATTTCGTCATGACGGCCGACCCTAATGACACGACGGTGCTCGCAATCGATCTTGGCGGTACCAAGACGCTTGTGGCTCTTGTTTCCGGGCACGAGGTGCTGGAGGAGGTCGAGTATCCGACAGATCGCGACGCCGGAGCAGCTGAGTGGATCGATGAACTGGCAAAGGCCGCCGGGCATTGGAACGGGCGTTACGCGGCGATCGGCATCGCTGTCTCCGGCCGGGTGAGCGACGGCCTCTGGTCTCCGCTGAACCGGGCAACTCTGGATTTTCCGCAAGGTTTCCCGCTGGTCGAGCGGCTTGCGCAGCGCACGAGCCACCCTGTCCGGGCGGTCAACGACGCACAAGCCGCTGCCTGGGGCGAATATCTGGCCGGTGCTTCGGACGGCAAAAACATGGTCTTTCTGACCATTTCGACGGGACTTGGCGGCGGCATCGTAACCGATGGCCGGCTCGTCGTCGGCCGGGACGGCCTCGCCGGGCATTTCGGGCAGGCGATCTCGATCGACGGGTCTCTGCCGGGGCCGCTGGAAGATCATGTGGCCGGCAGATGGATGACCCGCGAGGCTTCCAGGCTCGGACACGATGCCGACGCGATCGCCATTTTCGAGGCGGCAGGCAATGGCCAGCCTTGGGCAGAAACGATCGTCGATGCTTCCGCAGCCAGAACCGCCCTGCTCTGTCGCAACATCCAGTTGATGCTCGATCCGGATCACATCGTCATCGGCGGTGGCATCGGTCTGGCAAAGGGTTATCTCGAGCAGCTCGACAATCATTGCCTCAAGGCCGCCGCCGACTGTCGGCCGGATCTCAGACCGGCATCACTGGGCAGATATGCCGGCATCAGAGGCGTCGCCGATCTTGCCCTCAAGAACATCCGTCAAAACACCGGGAGGACACCATGAAACTGTCTGAATTTTTACGATCCGCGGCCGTCGGCTGCTCTTTGCTGATCGCATCCACAGGAATTGCAGCCGCCGAGGTCACCGTGCTGGGGTGGCCGGGCGGTCCGGAGGAAACCGCCCTGCGCGCTGCTGCCAAGGCCTACAACGCCCGGTCCGATGTCGACGAGGCAGACAAGGTCGAGTTGATTTTCTTCAATCGGGACGGCTTCTTCGACAAGCTCCAGGCGGACCTCGCAGCCGGTACGAACGCCTTCGATCTCAACCTGCTCGCCACCTATTCGATCGGCCGCTATGCGCCTTTCATGAAACCGGTCGAACTGTCAGCTGACGCCGGCGCCACGTTCGGCGATTCCGTCCTGTCGACCATGCAGTTCGACGGTCGGCAATACGGCGTGCCGACCGACCTGTCGCTGCACTTCCTTTATTACCGCAAGGATCTGATCGACGCTTTGCTGGCCGACGATGCCGCCAAGGCACGTTATTCGGAGATCGCGAAGGAGCATCTGGGCGAGGCACTCGAACCCAAACATCCGGACGACTGGACGTGGAAGGATTTTGCCGCGACGGCGCTCTATTTCACCAAGGCGGTGAACTCGGACAGCCCCACCCGCTACGGCACCGTGCTGCAGATGAAGAACCTGCTGTTCAACATGATGGTCTTCCATTCGCTGCCGCGCTCCTACGGCGCCGACTGGCTTGACGAGAACGGCAATGTGACGGTCGATTCGGACGCCTATCGGCAGGCTCTCGAACTCTACAAGCTGCTGACCGAGAAGGGATCCACGCCGAAGGACTCGCTTTCCTACGAATATGCGGAAGCCAACGCGGCCTTCGGCTCGGGTCAGGTGGCGGCCATGGTTCAGTGGAACGCCGCGGCCGGTGATCTGACCAATCCGGAAACAAGCCCCGCCGTCGCCGACAAGGTTGCCACGGTGGCGCCGCCGTCCGGGCCCGAAGGACGGTTCACCCACATTCACGGCCTCGGCCTTGGGCTGAATGCCAACGCCAAGAACGAGGAAGGCGCCAGAAAATTCCTCAAATGGCTGTCGACACCCGAAGCTGCAAGCATTTATGCCCGCAACGGCGGGGCGCCCGGACTGACCGAAGACATCGTGTCGGAACTCGCCGCCGAGCGTCCGGATCTGGTCCCTCTGGGCGACTATGCATCGAACTACGGCTTCGTGATGCGCGGCGGCACGTCTGCAAAGGCGCTGTCCGTGTACGAGCTGCAGGCCAAGGAGTTCACCGGTTACTGGGCCGGCCAGCAAACGTTGGATGAAGCTCTGGCCAACGCAAAGTCCGGAATGCAGGACCTGCTACAGTAGGACACGCAGCGGCGGAGGAACGTCCTCCGCCGAACGCTCGGCGACAGGAGACAATGCGTGCGGATCGGCAGGCAATACGAAAATCCGGTTCTTGCCGCTCCGATGGTCCTGTTCCTTCTGGCGTTTCTCGGATTTCCCGCGGTCGTGGACGTCATCTACGGCTTTTCCGATATCTCCTTCGAGACCCTGCGCACGCCGCAACTCAGCGGATTGGACAACTATCGCCAGGTTCTCGCGGACGGCGAGTTCTGGCAGGCCGCCCTCTTCTCCCTGAGGTTCGGCCTGCTGACCGCCGTCCTGGAGTGTTTCTTCGGCCTTTTCCTGGCCGTCTATCTCGCCCCGCTGCTGGAGAAGCGATCCTGGCTCCTGGCGATCCTGATGATGCCGATGATGGTCGCGCCGGCCATGGTCGGCCTGATGTACCGTCTGGTCCTGCACGAATTCGTCGGCCCCTTGCCCTACTACTTCTACCTCTGGTTAGGCGACAGCCCGGCATTTCTCGATCCGGACAACGTATTCACCACACTGGTCACCATTGAAACGCTGCAATGGACGCCGTTCGCGTTGCTGCTGTTCTACGCCGCTTACCGAGCGATTCCCGATGAGATACGCGAGGCGGCAAGGGTCGACGGCGCCAGAACCTGGCGCCTGTTCTGGTACATCGAACTCCCGCAAATGCTGCCGGTGCTGGCGATCGCCTTCTTCATCCGCTTCATCGACGGTTTTCGGGTATTCGACAACATTTTCGTCCTCACCGGCAGCGGCGCCGGCGGTTCGACGACCTCGATGTCGATTTACATCTATCTCGCATTTTTCAAGCTGGGCAATATCGGCAAAGCGGTTGCCGCTTCGATGCTGCTCTTTCTGGCCGCCTTTACGCTGCTGGTCGCGGTCGGCCGGTTTCGCCGGCGAGGAACTGCCGCATGAGTCCCCTCAATTCAGCACTCCGCTGGGTGGTTTTCTGCGTCGCCGCCTTTGCCATGAATTTCCCGGTCATCTCCACCCTGATCACCTCCTTGAAGAGCAATGCCGAAATCAGCAGCAACCCCGGCCTCTGGGTCGAGCAGCCCACGCTGGAAAATTATGCCCGCGTGCTTGAGGTCACCGAACGGCTCGATATCTACTCCTACCTGTACAACAGCACGGTGGCCTCCCTGATCGGCGCGATCGCGCCGATCCTGCTCGCCTTTCCCGCCGCCTACGCCATCGCCAGACGCGGCTATGGGCAAAACGTCCTGCTTCCGATCATCGTCAACCTCCGGGCCCTGCCGCTGGTGATTTTCGCAATCCCACTCTACATGATGTATCAGTGGCTCGGATTGCTGGACACGCGCCTCGGCCTCGGGCTCATTCTGACCGTCGTCAATCTGCCGCTGGCCCTGCTCGTTCTTGTCAACGCCATTAACGACGTCCCCGAAGAACTGGACGAAGCCGCGCGCGTGGACGGTGCGCCCGTGACATCGATCATCCTACGCATCATTTTTCCGCTCTGCCGCCCGGCCCTTGCGACGACTTTCATTTTCGGCTTCATCACCGCCTGGAACGAGTTCCTGTTCGGTCTCATGCTGACGACACGCGAAGCGGTCCCGGTCACCGTCGGCGCGTCCTTCTTCTTTTCCGCCAGCGGCGGCGGCATCCGCTGGGGCGTTGCAGCCGCTGTGATGATCGTCGCCGCGTTGCCGCCCGTGCTCCTCGGCCTTGTCATGTACCGGCAGATCAGCGGTTCGATGACGGCCGGCGCCGTCAAAGGCTAGGCCTGGAAACTCGGCCGCTCGCGCATGGCATCGGCCCAGCGGTTGGCCCATCGGCACTCGGACGGGATGGGAAGCCCAAGTCCGTCGGCGATCATCAGCACACACATGCCGTGGATGTCGGCCACCGAAAAACCGTCCCCGGCGATGAAGGCGCGGCCGTCCGCCATCTCGGCATCGAGCCAAGCCCATTTGTCCGGAATGGCCCGGCGCTGCGTCTCCGCAAATTCCGGCACCTGTTCCATCACGTCGGCGAACAGGGCGATCGAGTGGCGGACGTAGTTGCCGTAGGTCATGAAGAGTTGCGCGTGAATGCGCTGGCTCCACATGTCGATCTGCGCCTGTTCGACCGGATCGGTTCCCATCAGCGGTGGGTCCGGGAAGACGGATTCGAAATAGCGGCAAATGGCGAAGCTCTCGGTGATGACCCGGCCGTCGTCGAGTTGCAGGACCGGCAGTTCGCCGAGCGAATTGAGGTTGCGGAATTCCGGCGTGCGGGTGTCGACGCCGAGCTCCAGTTCGACGCGAGGCACCTCCGCCCCCTTCTCTGCCAGGAAGATGCGGACGCGCTTGGTATTGCCGGAATTGGCATTGTAGAGCTTCATGGCATCATGCCTCCGCCGCGAGGAATTCGCCGAGCGCTTCCAGTCCCCCGCCCCAGCCTGCGGTGAGGCCGCGGCGTGCCAGGTCGGACTGCAGGCGCTCGTGGGTGACGCCGACTTCGACGCCATCCTCCACGGTGGTAAAATCCACCGTAACGAGGGTCGGGTTGCCGTCCTCGTCCCGCCATCCTTCGACCTGGTTTTCCGACGCCCAGGTGAAGACAAGGCGGCGTGGCGGGCTGATCTCGACGAAGGTGCCGAAATGATGAAACGCCTCGCCATCGTCACCGATCATCCGAAACCGCCAATGACCGCCGAGCTGGGGCTCATGGTCGAGAACCTCGGCCCGATATCCCTTCGGGCCAAACCATTTCGCCAGCTTCTGCGGGTTGATCCAGGCATCGAACGCGGCCTCGACGGTGGCGCGATAGGTCCGGCTGACCCGCACGGTCTCGTGGATCCCGGCGGTCATTGCCCCTCCTCCAGAAACTCTCCGAGCGACCCGAGTTTGTCCTCCCAAAGCCGGCGATGATACTCGATCCAGCCGACGGCCTCGTCGAACGGCGCCGCGTTGAAGCGGCAGCGGATCTTGCGCCCCTCGCGGGTCCGGCGCATCAGGCCCGCCTGTTCAAGCACCTGGACGTGACGGGAGATCGCCGCGAACGACATGTCGTGGGGTTCGGCCAGCTCGCTCACATAAGCATCGCCCGTGGCGAGGCGCGCCAGGATCGCCCTTCGCGTCGGATCCGCCAGCGCTGTGAAAACCTCATCCAGACCGCCCCTCGATTGCCTGACCAAAGCTCTGCTCCATTCCAATATTCAACAATTTTGTTAAATACCAGAGTGGCACGCATCATTCAACAAATTTGTTAAATGAGATGTGTGGCGTCAGGCAGCGGTTCGATCGGCCTGCGTTTCCTGGACGACCGTGGTGGCCCAATCAAGAACCGCTTCGGCGTCCGCCGGCAGCAAATGCGCACTGCTTTCCGTGAAGGTCGACCAGGCCTCGGCATAAGCTTCGCGCACGGCCGTCAGCACGGGGATCCGGAGTTCGAAGGCCTTTTCGATGACGGCACGGAACCCCTGCCCCTCCGATTCGCCCTTGCCGAACCGGTTGAGCAGCAGGAAATCCGGACGGGTTTCGAGCTCGGCCAGCAGCGGTCCGCTGACATCGGCAAGCGCCTGCGGGTCGAGCCGGCAGCCGCGCGAGCCGGAACCCAGCGGCTGGGATATCCGATGCCACGCCCCCATCGCCACATCTTCCAGGTGGGTGATATTGCAGCAGCTGGCCGGGTCCTCGGTCTCGCGCTGCAAAAACCCGCAGACCCGCAGACCGCGCGACTGCAGGGCGCGAACGGCCGCTTCCAGCACCGCATCGATGTCATCCGTGTGCTCGAAGCGGACGGCCGCCAGCCGGGAGACGGAGGTGTCGTTCATGCTTTTTGTCCTTGTTCGCTTCGATGCGGTGCAGTGCAGCCGCAGTCGAGATCTCTCAATAGGCCATCTTTGAGCCCGTAAATCCAGCCGTGAATGGCCAGGTCGCGTCCGCGCTTCCAGGCGGAGCGGATGATCGGTGTGCGCGCCAGGCTGTTGATCTGCGCCCTGATCGACAGTTCGCACAGCTGGTTGAGCCGGGTTTCCGGATCGCGAATCCTGTCGAGCGCCGTGGCGTTTTCGTCGGCGACATCGCGGATCGGCTGCAGCCAGTGGTCGATGATCCCGTGCCTCTCGCCATCCATCGCTGCCTTCACGCCGCCGCAGCCATAATGCCCGCAGACGATGATGTGCTTGATCTCCAGGCTTTCCACCGCGAATTCCAGCACCGACAGCAGGTTGAGATCGGCCCGGTGCACCAGGTTGGCGACATTGCGATGGACGAAGACCTCGCCCGGCTGCAGGCCGGTGATCACATTGGCCGGCACGCGGCTGTCCGAACAGCCGATCCACAGATAGTCCGGCCGCTGCAGCGCCGACAGCCGGTTGAAATAGTCGGGATCCTCGCGGCGGCGATCCGTCGCCCAGCGCACATTGTGGTCGAGAAGGTCAGTCAGCATTCGCGTCATCCGGATAGTCAAGGCCGCGCCGCGCCGCCATGCGGCGGCCGAGATTGCGTAAATCGTCCCTGGTCAGCCTGGCGCGGGCGAGCGGCATGACGATGGCGTTTTCGACGATCAGGTGCCGCCGTTCGCTGGCGGCGAACCGGCGCAGCAAAGCGCGAAGATCTTCGTCGACGGAATCGTTGCCCTCGGTCTCGAGAACGGTCCCCAGCCCATCGATGATGCCATCGGCGTCGAGCTTGTCGGTCGCATGTTCCTGACTGAGGTCGCCCAGCACGTCTTCGATGCGGTCCTCGGGCTGCGACCGCCGCCGCAGCAACGGAAACAGATCCTCTTCCTCATCGATCACGTGCGGTGCGAAGTCGGTTTTCAGAAACCGCAGCGCGGCCGCCGCGAGATCGCGATCCAGCGCCCCGGTTTCGGCAAAGTCGTCAAGCACGGAACACAGCACCCGCTGGCGAAAGTGATCGGCAAGGATGTAGTCGAGCGGCGTGGTCAGTTGCGCAGCGGGCGGCATCATGTCCAGCGCCTGCAAGGCCATGGCTTTGGCTTCCTGCTGCTTGTTCATCGCACCGCTCCGTTATTGCAAGAGAGGCCCGTCCGCTGCCTGCAGGTCGATCCCTTCAATCCGGGCTCGACCGGCGAGAACGGCGACATATTGCGACACCGCCTTCGACCAGGCCGAGGCGTCGAGCCATGCGGCGATGCGGTCCTGCACGAGATCGAACGGCAGTGGCGTGCCCGCGACCGAGCGATCCAGCCGGACCACATGAAAGCCGAACCGGCTTTCGACCGGATTTGGGGACAAGGCCCCCTCCTCCAGCCGGTCGAGCGCACGCTCGAATTCCGGAACCGTGCTGCCATGGGTCAGCTGGCCGAGACTGCCGCCGACCTCCCAGGACGGACAATCGGAATATTTGCGCGCCAGCGCTTCGAAATCGGCCGGTTGTTCGGTCAGCCTGGCAATCAGCTCTTCAGCCTGCAGCCTCGCCCTCTTGCGGGCATCCGTGTCGCTCGCAGGAGCTGCGAGCAGGATGTGTCGCGCCTCATGGATCGTGTCGGACCGAAACCGGTCCGGATGGACATTGAAGTAGCGCCGGCACTCGTCCTCCGTGGCCGTCGGCACGTCGACCTCACGCTCGATCAAAGCCTGGACCGCCGCATCCTCCTGCGTCAGGAACCGCCCATCATCATCCTCTGAAGGCATTTCTTCCAACCCGAGTCGCTGCGCCTCCTGCAGCAGCAGGGAGCGCACGACCAGCGCCCGCGCCGCAGCGAGCAGCGCTTCACCCGGCGTTTCCGCCGGATGGTTCTGCGCCTCGCCCAGGATATCGGCCTCGGCGATCGGGACGCCGTTGACAGAAATGCGGTCGAGCACCGGCCGGGCCTTCGGCGGCACCGACAGGTCGGGACCGTTCGGTTGCGCGCCTTCCGTTTCTGCGGTCTTGTCGTAGATCGTAACCATGCCTCACTCCCCGGCAATGCGGGCGGTCGCCCGGTGGTTGCGTCGGCGCACGACCTGATAGCCGGGCCGCCACAGATACTGCACCGGCGCGCTCAGCATGTGGACGAGCCGGGTGAACGGGAAGATCAGCAGAATGGTCAGACCCAGGAACAGGTGCGCCTTGAAAATCGGCGACGCGTGGGCGACGTAGGATGCGGCATCGAAATTGAAGGTGAAGATGCCCTGCGCCCAGTTCATGAAGCGCACCATTTCCTCGCCGTCGAGATGCTGCAGCGACACCGGAATAGTGGCGAGCCCCAGCGCCAGCTGGATCCACAACAGGATGATGATCAGCGTGTCGGAGGTGCTCGAAGCAGCGCGCACCCGGGCATCGAACAGCCGCCGATGCACCAGCATGGTTGCCCCGACGATCGCCATGACCCCGGCAACGCCGCCGGCGACGATCGCCAGGATCTGCTTGGCGCTGTGGCTGATGCCCATGGCGTCGAAGATGGCGATCGGCGTCAGCAGGCCGATCAGGTGGCCGAAGAAGATGACCAGCACGCCGACATGGAACAGCACCGATCCCCAGATCAGTTGCTTGCGGCGCAGGAGCTGGCTCGATCCGGACCGCCAGGAATAGGGCTCACGGTCGTAACGAAGGATGGTGCCGAGGATCAGCACGGCCAGCGCGATATAGGGATAGATCCCGAAGAAAAGCGTGTTGATATAGCCTGACATCGTGCTCTCCTAGGCGTGGGTGGTTGCCGATGGGTCGGATGGCCGGCGGGTGTGCGCGCGCATCTGGGTGCGCAGCCGGTCCGGACCGCAGGCGTTCTCGCCGGCATTGCCGCCGAAGGTCACCGCCTCCTCTTCCCAGATCCGGTCCAGAGCCTCGAGATCGCTCGGATCGTCTTCCGGCGCCTCGAGCAGTTCACGCACCAGCTTCTCGTCCGGCTTTCCCAGCGCCAGCGCCTCGAGCACCCCGAAGGCATTGACATAGACCGATTTGCGCTTTTTCAACCGTTCCTTCAGCGCCGTGACGATATGGGCGGTCTGACCCAGCAGTTCTCCTGCCTCGTCCGCCGGTTTCATCGACAGATATTCCAGGAACAGCGGCAGGTAATCCGGCAGTTCCTTGACGTCGACGGCGAACCCGTCCGCTTCGTACATCGCCATCAGGTCGACCATCGCCTGGCCGCGGTCACGGCTTTCGCCGTGCATGTGCTCGAACAGGTGCAGAGACAGCGAGCGGGTGCGGTCGAACAGCATCACGTAGCGCTCCTGCGCGTCGTAAAGATCGAGCGACGCGATATCGTCGATCAGCCGGCCGAGCAGCGAGCGTTCGCGTTCACCGAGCGCTGCTTCTTCGGCAAGCACCGCTTTCAGATCCGGCGCCGCCTCCTGCAGTTCCGCCGTCGGGTAGGTCAGCAGCAGCGAAAGGGTTTTCAGCGTCCTGTTCATCAGACCTTCTCCTTGAAAACATCCGTGGGTGTCTGCACCGTCCGGGTCCGCCGGGCGCCGAAAAGGTCGGTTTCCGAGGTGCCGCCGGAGCAACCGTTGCCGAAGGAGAAGCCGCAGGAGCCGCGCACGTCATAGGCGTCCTCGGTGATCTCGCGGTGCGAGGTCGGAATGACGAAGCGGTCCTCGTAATTGGCGATCGCCATCACGTGGTACATTTCCTCGATCATCTCGCTGCTCAGGCCGACCTTTTCGGCGACGACCTCGTCGATGACGCCGTCGATGGTCTTGGCCCGCATATAGGCGCGCATGGCGAGCATGCGTTCCAGTGCGGAGACGATTGGCTCTTCCTTACCGGCGGTCAGCAGGTTGGCGAGATAGCGAACCGGGATGCGCAGCGAGCGCACGTCAGGCATGGCGCCGTCGACGCCGATCTTGCCCGCCTCCGCTGCCGATTGCAGCGGCGACAACGGCGGAATGTACCAGACCATCGGCAGCGTGCGGTATTCCGGATGCAGCGGAAATGCCACTTTCCAGTCCATCGCCATTTTATAGACCGGCGATTTGCGGGCCGCATCCAGCCAGGCTTCCGGCACGCCGTCCTTCAGCGCCTGAGCGATCACCTCCGGGTCGTTCGGATCGAGGAAGACACCCAGTTGCTGTTCGTAGAGGTCCTTTTCGTCGGCCGTCGATGCGGCATCGGCGATACGGTCCGCATCGTAGAGCACCACGCCGAGATAGCGGATGCGCCCGACACAGGTCTCGGAACAGACGGTCGGCTCGCCGGCCTCGATGCGCGGATAGCAGAACACGCATTTCTCCGATTTACCGGACGACCAGTTGTAGTAGATCTTCTTGTACGGACAGCCCGACACGCACATGCGCCAGCCGCGGCACTTTTCCTGGTCGATCAGCACGATGCCGTCGTCCTCGCGCTTGTAGATGGCGGCGGACGGACAGGCGGCGACGCAGGTCGGGTTGAGGCAGTGCTCGCACAACCGCGGCAGATACATCATGAAGGTGTTTTCGAACTCGCCGTAGATTTCCTTTTCGACGCCTTCGAAGTTGTAATCCGCCGAGCGCTTTGAGAACTCGCCACCGAGAATTTCTTCCCAGTTCGGCCCCCACTGCACCTTGTCGATACGCTCGCCGCTGATCAGCGAGCGCGGCCTTGCGGTCGGCGTCGCCTGGCTTTCGCCGGCGGTCTGCAGATGGCCGTAGTCGAAATCGAACGGCTCGTAGTAGTCGTCGATCTCCGGCAGGTCCGGATTGGCGAAGATTTTCGCCAGGATCCGCCATTTGGCGCCCATCTTGGGTTCGATCCGGCCGTTGGCCTTGCGCACCCAGCCGCCGTTCCACTTCTTCTGGTTCTCCCACTCCTTGGGATAGCCGATGCCCGGCTTGGTCTCGACATTGTTGAACCAGGCGTATTCGACACCTTCGCGGTTGGTCCACACATTCTTGCAGGTGACCGAGCAGGTGTGGCAGCCGATGCACTTGTCGAGGTTGAGCACCATGCCGATTTGAGCGCGGATCTTCATTCTGCCGCCTCCTTGCTGATGGTTTCCTGGTACGGCCCTTCCATCCAGTCGACGTGATCGAGCTTGTGCACCACGACGAACTCGTCGCGGTTGGAGCCGACGGTGCCGTAGTAGTTGAAGCCGTAGGACTGTTGGGCGTAGCCGCCGATCATGTGGGTGGGCTTGGTGACCGCCCTCGTGACCGAGTTGTGGATGCCGCCGCGCTGGCCGGTAATCTGCGACCCCGGCGTGTTCACGATCTTTTCCTGGGCGTGATACATGAAGATCGTGCCCTCCTTCATGCGCTGCGAGACCACGGCGCGGGCGACGATCGCGCCGTTGATGTTGAAGACCTCGACCCAGTCATTATCGACGATGCCAGCCTTGGCCGCATCGGTCTCGGAGAGCCAGACCACCGGACCGCCCCTGTTGAGGGTGAGCATCAACAGATTGTCGGAATAGGTTGAATGGATTCCCCATTTCTGGTGCGGGGTGATGAAGTTCAGCACCACCTGCGGCCGGCCGTTCGATTTCGCCTCGATGGCCGGATTGATCGTCTTGGTGTCGATCGGTGGCCGGTAGACGCAGAACGCCTCGCCGAAGGCCCGCATCCACAGATGGTCCTGATAGAGCTGCTGGCGCCCGGTGATCGTCCGCCAGGGGATCAGTTCGTGGACGTTGGTGTAGCCGGCGTTGTAGCAGACCTTTTCCGATTCCAGCCCCGACCAGGTCGGCGACGAGATGATCTTGCGCGGTTGCGCCACCACGTCACGGAAGCGGATCTTTTCGTCTTCCTTGGGCAGTGCCAGATGGCCGTGATCTCGCCCGGTGTTCTGCGACAGTGCCTCCCAGGCCTTGACCGCCACCTCGCCATTGGTTTCCGGCGCCAGCGACAGGATCACCTCGGTGGCATCGATATCGGTGTCGATCCGCGGCCGGCCCTGGGTCGGCCCCTCTTCGGTAACGACGCCGTTCAGCCGGCCGAGCAGTTCGACCTCGTGCTCGGTGTTCCAGGTGATGCCCTTGCCGCCATTGCCGAGCGTGTCCATCAGCGGCCCGAGAGCGGTGAAGCGCTTGTAGAGGTTGGGATAGTCCCTTTCGACCACCGCAATGGTCGGCATGGTCTTGCCGGGCAGCGGTTCGACCTCGCCCTTCTTCCAGTCCTTGACGTCGAGCGGCTGGGCCATCTCGGCCGGCGTGTCGTGCAGGATCGGCACGAGCACGACGTCCTTTTCGACCCCGAGGATTTCCGGCGCCACTTCCGAGAACTTCTCGGCAATGCCCTTGAAGATGTCCCAGTCGCTGCGCGCATCCCAGGCCGGATCGGCGGCGCTGGTCAGCGGGTGGATGAAGGGGTGCATGTCCGAGGTGTTGAGGTCATTCTTCTCGTACCAGGTGGCCGTCGGAAGTACGATGTCGGAATAGACGCAGGTGGTGGACATGCGGAAGTCGAGCGTGACCAGCAGGTCGAGCTTGCCCTCCGGCGCCTCGTCGTGCCAGACGACATCGGTGCCGCGCTGCCGGCCCTCTTCGCCAAGATCCTTGCCGAGAACGCCATGAGTCGTCCCAAGCAGATGCTTGAGGAAATACTCGTGGCCCTTGCCGGACGACCCGAGCAGGTTGGAGCGCCAGACGAACAGGTTGCGTGGCCAGTTGGCCTCATTGTCCGGGTCCTCGCAGGACATCTGCAGGTCGCCCGACTTCAGTCCGGCCGCAACAAAGTCCTTGGCCTCCTCGCCGGATTCGGCAACCGCCTTGGCAACATCCAGCGGGTTGGTGCGCAATTGCGGTGCCGACGGCAGCCAGCCCATGCGCTCGGCGCGAATGTTGTAGTCGATCAGCGACCCGTCCCACGGCCCTTCAGGCGCCGTCGGCGATAGGATCTCGTCGATCTGCAGCGTCTCGTAGCGCCACTGGTCGGTGTGGGCATAGAAGAACGAGGTGGAGTTCATGTGCCGCGGCGGGCGTCCCCAGTCGAGACCGAAGGCGAGTGGCAGCCAGCCGGTCTGCGGCCGCAATTTTTCCTGCCCGACATAGTGGCTCCAGCCACCGCCGGACTGGCCGACACAGCCGCACATAACCAGGAGATTGATGATCCCCCGATAGTTCATGTCCATGTGGTACCAGTGGTTGAGGCCGGCGCCGAGAATGACCATGGAGCGGCCGTTGGTCTTCTCCGCATTGGTGGCGAACTCGCGGGCAACCGTGATGATCTGGTCGCGCGGCACGCCGGTGATTTTTTCGGCCCATGCCGGCGTATATGGCAGGTCGTCGTCGAAAGACTTGGCGCACGATCCGTCGCCCAATCCGCGATCGAGGCCGTAATTGGCCACGAACAGGTCGAATACGGTGGCCGCCAGAGCCTCGCCATCGGCCAGCGCCACCTTTTTCGCCGGTACGGACCGCACCAGCACGCTGTCGTGGTCGGTGCCCTCGAAATGGTCGTGCTCGCGATTGCCGAAATAGGGGAACGCCACGGGCGCGACTTCGTCGTGATCACTGTCGAGGATGAGGCTCATGTCGAGCTCGGTATCCCTGCCCTTGCCGTCCTTGGCTTCCAGGTTCCACTTGCCCTTTTCGCCCCAGCGGAAGCCGATCGAGCCCTGCGGCGCGACGATCTCGCCGGATTTGCCGTCGAACGCCACGGTCTTCCAGTCCGGGTTGTTTTCTTCGCCAAGCCCACCCTTGAAGTCGGAGGCGCGCAGCAGCCGGTCGGGCACGTAGTGGCCGTTCTTCTTCACCAGGCGCACCAGCATCGGCATGTCGGTGTATCGGCGGCAGTAATCCTCGAAATAATCCGCCTGCCGGTCGAGGTGATACTCGCGCAGGATGACGTGACCGAGCGCCATGGCCAGCGCCGCGTCGGTACCCTGTTTCGGGTGCAGCCACATGTCGGAGAATTTCGCGGCTTCCGAATAGTCCGGCGAGACGACGACCGACTTCGCGCCCTTGTAGCGGACCTCGGTATAAAAATGGGCGTCCGGCGTGCGCGTCTGCGGAACGTTTGATCCCCACAGCATGAGGAAGCCGGAATTGTACCAGTCGGCCGATTCGGGAACGTCTGTCTGTTCGCCCCAGGTCATCGGCGAGGACGGCGGCAGGTCGCAATACCAGTCGTAGAACGACATGCAGACGCCGCCGAGCAGCGACAGGTAGCGCGAGCCGGCCGCATAGGAGACCATCGACATCGCCGGGATCGGTGAAAAACCGATCACCCGGTCCGGCCCCCATTTGCGGGCCGTGTAGGCGTTGGCCGCGGCGATGATCTCATTGACCTCGTCCCACTCGGCCCGCACGAAGCCGCCGAGACCGCGAACCTTGATGTATTCGGCCCGCTTGGCCGGGTCGTCCTGGATCGCCGTCCAGGCCCCGATCGGGGTCTTCAGCACCCTTTCCTTGCGCCACAGCTTCAGCAGGCGCGAGCGGATCAGCGGATATTTCACCCGGTTGGCCGAATACATGTACCAGCTGTAGCTGGCGCCGCGCGAACAGCCGCGCGGCTCGTGGTTCGGCAGGTCCGGCCGGGTGCGCGGGTAGTCGGTCTGCTGGGTTTCCCAGGTGACGATCCCGCCCTTGACGTAGATCTTCCAGGAACACGACCCGGTGCAGTTGGCGCCGTGGGTGGAGCGCACGATCTTGTCGTGCTGCCAGCGTTTGCGATAGGCGTCTTCCCAGTCGCGGTTTTCGCTTGTCGTGACCCCGTGGCCTTCCGAAAAGGTCCCGGTATTGGTCCGCGCCAGAAAATTCAGGCGGTCGAGGAGATGTGACATCGATCGATCCTTTCTGGGCCGGGTTCAGCAGGGAACCGGCGCGTTTTTGCGCGTGTAAAAGAGCCAGGTCATCACCACGCAGACGGCGTAGAAGATGCCGAACGTCCACAGGGCGGCGTCGGGACCGCCGGTGATGCTGATCGACGTGCCGTAGGCTTTCGGGATGAAGAAGGCGCCGTAGGCCGCGATCGCCGAGGTGAAGGCGATGATGGCGGCACTTTCGCGCTCCGATTCCTTCAGTGTCTCGCCTTCGTCGAGCTGCGGCATCAGGCGCGGTACTTCCTGGCGCATGATCGTCGGGATCATCTGGAAGGTCGACGCGTTGCCGACGCCGGTGAGGAAGAACAGCGCCATGAAGCAGGCAAAGAAGCCCCAGAACGCGCCCGGCTGGTCCTTGATGCCGAGGAAGAACAACACCCCGCCGACCGCGACGATCATGAACAGGAACGTCCAGAAGGTGACCCGGCCGCCGCCATAGCGGTCCGAAACCCACCCGGTGGCCGCCCGGCTCAGCGCTCCGACGAGCGGTCCGAGAAAGGCGTAGGACAACGCGTTGACCTCAGGAAACTGTGTCTTCATCAGCAGCGGGAACCCGGCCGAATAGCCGATGAAGCTGCCGAAGGTGCCGGTGTAGAGCACGCACATAATCCAGTTGTGCTTGCGCTTGAAGATGACGGACTGCTCGGCGAATGAGGCCCGGGCCGAGGCAATGTCGTTCATGCCGAACCAGGCGGCGATGGTGGCGATCACCAGGAACGGCACCCAGACGAAACCGGCATTCTGCAGCCACAGGGTCTCGCCGTCGCTCAGCGCCTGCGGTTCCCCACCCACGGCGCCGAACACGCTCATGGTGATGACCAGCGGCACCAGGAACTGCATGACGGAGACCCCGAGATTGCCGAGGCCGGCGTTCAGCGCCAGGGCGTTGCCCTTCTCTTTCTTCGGGAAGAAATAGGCGATGTTGGCCATGGACGAGGCGAAGTTGCCGCCGCCGAAGCCGCACAGAAGCGCCAGGACCAGGAAGACGAAGTAAGGCGTCTGCGGGTCCTGCACCGAATAGCCGATGCCGATGGCCGGGATCAGCAGCGACGCGGTCGACAGGGTCGTCCACAGCCGTCCGCCGAAAATCGGCACCATGAAGGAATAGAAGATCCTCAGCGTCGCGCCGGACAAGCCGGGCAGCGCCGCCAGCCAGAACAATTCGCCCGTCGTGTAGTTGAAGCCGATGGCCGGCAGCTTGGCGACCACGACGCTCCACACCATCCAGACCGAGAAGGCCAGCAACAGGGCGGGGATCGAGATCCACAGATTGCGGTTGGCGATGGAACGCCCCGTCTGGTCCCAGAACGCCGGGTCGTCGGGTCGCCATTCCGTCAGCACATGGCCTTTGACGGGTTGAGCGGTGCTTGTCTGTGCCATTGGGAGCACTCCTGATTGTCGTCGAGGACGGAGGGCGCATGATGCGCCCTCGCTGGATTTCACTGAGCGGGGCTGGGGCGGTTCGTCGTCGCAACCGCTTCCGCTTCAGCCTGCGGCTTGGGCAAGGGCTGGTCCGGCACGTCGGACAGGTACTTCTCTTCGCCCAGCGCCGGGTGGCGGCGCATTTCCATCCGCCGGATAGCGACATGCATCCACACCGTCGACACCGCGACGAGCACGAACATCAGCATGTACGGAGCGGTCCACACGCCGGTGAAATCGAGCAGGATGCCGAAGGCGATCGGCAGGACGAAGCCGCCAAGGCCGCCGATCATGCCGACCAGGCCGCCGACCGAACCGACGTGGTGCGGGTAGTAGACCGGAATGTGCTTGTAGACGGCCGCCTTGCCGAGGCTCATGACGAAGCCGAGGATGACGGTCAGAAAGACGAAGAAGCCGATACCGATGCCGAAATCGAAGGTAATCGCGCCCTCGATGCCCTGCACGGTGTAGCTAGTGTCCGGATAGCTCATGACGAAGAGGCAGGCGAGCGACACGATGAAGGTGAGGTACATCACGAAGCGCGCGCCCCACTTGTCCGACATCCAGCCACCCAGCGCCCGGAAGACAGAGCCCGGCAGCGAGTAGAGCCCGGCGAACACGCCGGCCGTGGTCAGTTCCAGGCCGTAGGCGCCGACATAGTAGCGCGGCAGGAAGGAAGCCAGCGCGACGAAAGCGCCGAAGACGAAGAAATAATAGGTGGCGAAACGCCAGACCTGGATGTTCTTCAGCGGCGCCAGCTGCTCGGCCGCCGAGACCGCCTTGGCGCCGGTGCGCTTGCGGTCGGCCTGCGCCGGATCGTCCTTGGACAGCAGGTAGAACAGCACCGCGGTGATCGCCAGCACGATGGCATAGACGCGCGCCGTGCCTTCCCAGCCGAGTGCGACGACCAGGAACGGTGCGGCGAAGTTGGTGACCGCCGCGCCGACATTGCCGGCGCCGAAGATGCCGAGCGCCGTCCCCTGGTGAGCCTTGTCGAACCATTGCGAGACATAGGCGACGCCGACGATGAACGAACCGCCGGCCAGGCCGAGGCCGAGGGCCGCCAGAAGGAACACCTCATAGGAGCGCACGGAGGTCAGCAGCCATACCGCGACAGCGGTGATGATCATCTGCAGCGGAAACATGATCCTGCCGCCATACTGCTCCGTCCACACGCCCAGAAAGATGCGGCTGACCGACCCGGTCAGGATCGGCGTGGCAACCAGCAGGCCGAACTGCGTGTCCGACAGACCGAGTTCGCCTTTGATCTTGACGCCGATGATCGAGAAGATCGTCCAGACGGCAAAACAGACGGTGAAAGCGAAGGTGCTCAGTCCGAGCGCCCGGTATTGGTCTGACCGGGTAACGCCTTCCAGGGAATGCATGGTTCTGACCCCCATCAAGGGAGCGGCCGAAACCGCTCGTTGCTAATGACAGGGGGCAAAATCCGCTCGCGCGGGAGAAAGCGACTTGATTCAGATCAACCTTTCCGCCGCCGCCGAAGAAACAAGAAGGTTCGCCGAACTCGGCAAGAGCCGGTGGCGGCGCCATCAAGCCTCACAATTGAAAGCTTCTAAAACTGATGCTAAATACGTCAAACAACCGCTTGATAATTATCAAGGATTTTTTACGTGCGTTCTTCCGATCTGCCCCAGGTCCGGTCTTTGCCGCTGTTCGAGAGCATGGCCGATTCGAATTTCGAGGCTTTGATGCAGGCGGCCTATCTGCAGGTCTTTCCAGCGCAGCTCGAACTGATCACCGAGGGAGATCCGGCGGATTTCCTCTACGTCGTCATCGAGGGCTGCGTCGAGCTCTACGCCCGCACCAACGGACGCGAATCGACCATGGGCATGGTGCGCCCCGTCGGTTCCTTCATCCTGGCTGCCGTGTTGAAGGATGCCGTCTATCTGATGTCGGCGCGCACCTGCAAACGCTCCAAGGTGCTGATGGTGCCGTCCGGCAACATCCGCGACATCTTTCAGAAAGACGAGGCCTTCGCCCGCTCGATCGTCGTGGAGCTTGCGAGCTGCTACAGGTCGGTCGTCAAGGAGCACAAGGACATCAAGCTGCGCACCGCCGTCGAACGGCTGGCGAACCGGCTGCTGCGCTATCACAACGACCAGGGTGCCGAAGGCCACCTCGAACTGCCTTACGACAAGCGCACCCTCGCTTCGCTGCTCGGCATGACGCCCGAAAACCTGTCGCGCGCCTTCAACACGCTGAAGCCCTACGGCGTCGTGGTCGACGGCATGACGATCCGTCTGAACGACATCGAGTCTCTGGAAACGCTGGCAAAGCCGAATGTCCTGATCGACGACCGGACGACTTAGAGCCTATCCCCAGGTCTTGTCCAACACGCGCAGCCAGTTGTCGTGGCACAGCTTGGTCATCAGCGCCTCGTTGTAGCCATGCGCCCGCATGGCTTCGCGCAAGGCCGGCAGGCCGGAGGCATCGAAAATGGCTTCGGGCACGGTAGCGCCGTCGAAATCCGATCCGAAGCCGACCCGGTCCTCCCCCAACAGTTCGATGAGATGATCGAAATGGCGCAGCATGATGTCGAGCGGGACGTCGGAGATCATCAGGCCGTCCTGGCGCAGGAACGCCGCGGCGAAATTCAACCCGACCATGCCGTCGGATTCGGCAATGGCCGCAAGCTGCTTGTCGGTCAGATTGCGCGAGTGCGGACACAACGTGTGACAGTTGGAGTGGGTGGCCACAAGCGGCGCCGTGGTGATCCGCGCCACGTCCCAGAAGCCGGCTTCGTTCAGGTGAGACAGGTCGACCATCACGCCCAGTTCGTTGCAGCGCCTGACCAGGTCAGCCCCGCTCTCGGTCAGTCCCGGCCCGATATCGCCGTTGCTCGGAAAACGAAACGGAACGCCGTGACCGTAAATCGTCGGCCTGCTCCAGACCGGGCCCAGCGAACGCAGGCCGGCCCGGTAAAGTACCTCCAGGGAATGAAAATCGGGATCGATCGCCTCGGCGCCTTCCATGTGCATGACCGCCGCGATCTGCCCGTCGGCCAGACAGGCGCGAATTTCCGCCACCGAGATACATATCTTCAGGCCGCCAAGGCTCTCCAGGCGGCTGAGGATCGCAGCCTGACGGTGCGCGATGGGCAACGCCTCGGCGATGTCGACCGGGGCCGGAAGAGGCAGGTCATAGGCGGGCTGCGCCATGGCATCGAGATCGCTGTCCAGTTCGTCGCCGGAAGGGATGTAAACGGCAAAAAATCCGCCGCCGAAACCGCCGGCACGGCATTTCGGCAGGTCGATGTTATCGTCGCGCCCGTTCAGGTAGGTCTCCGCGGCCGCGACGCCGCCGGCTTCGTGGAGCTTGAGCAGCAGGTCGTTGTGACCGTCGAAAATCAGCGGCACGGACTGGTCCATGGATGGGATCGCTTTCCGAATTAGTGGAGTTCACGGGCGGAACGGAATTGCATGCCTTGGGTTTTATCCAAGCCGCGATGCGCCGACAACCACGTGCGGCTCACGATACTGAACATCCGGTTACGCAGTATGCCCGTCTTGCAATTGTCGAACCGCTGGGCATAAGGGTTCGGAAAAGCAGAAGGATAAACGCATGGCGCTCATATCGATCGGCGATCACGACCTGTCCTACAGCCACAACGGGGTCGATCCCCGAGAGGACGGCCTGTCACTGGTGCTGGTCCATGGCGCCGGGTGCACGGAACTCGATTGGCCGATGGCGTGGCGCAGCAGCAACGACATGACGCGGCTGATGGGCCTGACGCCGAAATCCCATGGCGGCCAGCTCGACAATTTTCCCATCTATGTGCTCGCCCTGCCCGGACACGGCAAATCCGGCGGCACCAGCCTCGACACCGTCGACGCCTATGCCGATGCCGTCGGTAGCTTTCTCGACGCCCTCGAGCTCGAACGAGCCCTGGTGGTCGGCCATTCCATGGGCGCGGCAATCGCCTTGACGCTGGCCGTCGAGCACCATCCGCGTGTCGCAGGGATCGCTCTGATCGGCGGATCCAGCCGGCTGGTCGTGACCGACGCCATTCTCGACGGCCTGCAGAACCATTTCGAGCCCACCATCGACAACATCGTCAAATATTCCTGGTTCAAGAACACCGGCGCCTTTTTCAAGGAAAAGAACCGCCAGCGGGCGCTCGATGCCGGACAGGAGGTCGTCTACAACGATTTCCTCGCCTGCAGCCGCTTCAACCTCAGCAAGCGGCTGGACGAGGTCGAAGTTCCTGCCCTCGTTGTCGCCTCGGACAACGACCGCATGGTGCCGCTGGACGCCAGCCGCAAGATGGCCGAGGCTATCGACGGCGCAACCTTCGTCGGTCTGGAAAATTGCGGTCACTACCAGCACATCGAACAGACCAGCCGTGTCGCCGATGAGCTGGCTTCATTTTTGCAGGCAAAGCTCGGCGCCTGATCGTGTCAGCCGCCCTGCCCGGCCAATTCACCCAGCGCCGCTGACGCCGCTCCGACCCCGCTTCGGCTCGACGGTCGGCCCAGAGCGGTCAGCGCCATGTCGACGCTGCCGAGGCAACCGAGGATCGTCGGCACATTCACATGGCCCATGTGACCGATGCGGATGGTTTCCTCGGTGAGATAACCAAGTCCGCCGCCAAGGGTAACGCCGCACTGCTCCTTGCAGTAGTCGATGATCCGGCTCGCCATGTCGCCGTCGAACCGGAACACCGACACCGAGTTGGACCGCGCCCGCGGATCGTCGATATTGAAGCGTGCGCCGGCATCCTCCCAAGCCGAGATCGCTGCCCGCGTCGCCTCCGCGATGATCCTGTGGCGGCGGAAGACGCTCTCCAGGCCCTCCTCGAAGATCATCGCCAGCGCCTCCTGCAGGCCGAACAGCAACTGCTCCGGCGGCGTGCCGCAATATTTCTGGTAGTGGATCTTGCCGTCGCGTGCCGTCCAGTCCCAATAGGGCGTGCGCAGCTGCGCTGTCTGATGGACTTCCTTGGCGCGGGCACTTGCCGCAATGAAGCCGAGGCCGGCTGGCGCCATCAGGCCTTTCTGCGAACCGGCGACCGCCACATCGATGCCCCAGCCGTCGAAATCGAAGGGCATGGTGGCGAGCGACGCCACCGCGTCGATCATCAATAGTGCACCGTGACCGGCGGCGTCGATCCGTTGGCGCAGGGCACCGATATCGTTGACCACGCCGCTGGCGGTATCGATCTGCACGGCGAGGATAGCCTTGATCGTCTGTCCGCCGTCCCGACGCAGTCGCTCTTCCACAGCATCGACATCGATGGCCGAATGCCAGTCGCAGGGCAGCACTTCGACATCGAGGCCGAGCGCGGTCCCCATCTCGCCCCAGCCGGTGGCGAAACGTCCCGATTCGAGCACCAGGATCCTGTCGCCCCTGGAGAACAGGTTTGTCAGCGACGCTTCCCAGGCGCCATGGCCGTTGGAAGCGTAGATATAGGTGTCGCATTCGGTATTGAAGATACGCTTCAGGCCGCGCTGGCAATCGTCGGTGACGCCGAGCATCGGCCCGGCATAGATGTCCATGGCTGCCCGGTGCATGGCATTGAGCACGCGGTCCGGCAGGATCGAGGGTCCCGGGATCAGGACGAACTCGCGACCATTGGCAAGCGTCATTGCTGCACCTTTGCTGAAGTTCGAAAAGCCCGTCAGGCGCTGACGAGCTCGCTGGTTCTCAGATTGCGCCGGGCCGCCAATGCGATCATCGGCAGGATCAGCGCCGCGCTGAGCAACAATATTTCGATCTTCGCCAATGGCAAGACGCTTTCGCCGGGCAGCGGCAGCAACAGGCTGCCGGCCAGCAGGCACAGGCGCTCGACCGGGTTGAGACGGCCGACACCGACCAGATAGCCCTGCATGGCGCTGGCAAAGAACAGGATGCCGGCAATCGCAAGCACCAGGATCAACAGGGTCTGGCCGACGGACCCGGCGAGAATGAGCGCCGGATCGAGCACGAAGAAGAACGGAATGAAATAGATCACGCTGCCCAGGCGCATGGCCTCGAAACCGGTGACCATGGGCGATGCCTTGGCGACC
Organism: Rhizobiaceae bacterium; assembly: GCA_963921345.3. Classification (GTDB taxonomy): domain Bacteria; phylum Pseudomonadota; class Alphaproteobacteria; order Rhizobiales; family Rhizobiaceae; genus Hoeflea_A. Next base: position 2,086,977 of record CAWUFE020000007.1, read on the forward strand.
GAAGCGGCGGCAAACGCCCCCAGCGCCACCGGCGGCGTGATGAAGGACAGCATGCCCCAGTAGAAGATGAACAGGTGCACGGCCAGCGGATTCAGCCCCGTGGCGATCAGTGCCGGCGCCAGGATGATCGCCAGGAAGATATAGGCGGCCGTCACCGTCATGCCGATGCCGAGCACGAAACTCGTCGCGGCGCCGATGATCAGCAGTAACAACTGCGAGCCGCCGGCGATCGACAGCAGGTCGTTGACCAGCGTTCCGGCCAGACCGGTCATGGACAACGCCCCGACGATCAGCCCGATGCCGGCGAGCACACCGACCAGTTCGGCAAACAGCTTGGCCAGCGTGTCGAAAAAGGCCAGCAGTTCCTTCCAGCCCCAGCGGGTTTCGGGCGAAGCGAACTGGTTGATCAGGATCAGCACCGGCGCCGCGTAATAGGGCGCCAGCATCTCGCGGCGCAGGAACAGGAGCAGGTAGACCAGCAGCGCGAAGGCGAACAGGTAGTACCAGCCGCTCTTCAGCGTCTTGGCAAGCGACGGCAGTTCGGCGCGGTCGAGCCCCTCGATCTTCTCCTGTGCGGCGCGCGCGTCGATCTGCACGAACAGGCCGAAGAAATAGAGAAAGGACGGGATGACCGCGGCCAGCGCCACGCTGGCATAGGAGACGTTCAGAAAACTCGCCATGATGAAGGCGGTAGCGCCCATGACGGGCGGCATCAGCACCCCGCCCGTCGAGGCGCAGGCCTCGACACCGGCGGCAAACGGTGCCGTTAGCTTGATGCGGCGCATGGCCGGAATGGTCATAACGCCGGTGGTCATCACGTTTGTGACCACCGAGCCACTCATCGAGCCCATCAGGCCGCTGGCGACGATGGCGACCTTCGCCGGACCGCCGCGAATGTGCCCGAGCAGCGCAAAGGCCAGATTGATGAAGAAGGTACCCGCGCCGGTGTGCTGCAGCGCTGCGCCGAAGATGATGAAGCCGATGACGAGATTGGCAAAGGCGCGCATCGGAATGCCGATGACGCTTTCATTGCTCATCGCATGATAGGCGGCGACCGTGTCGATCGGAAAGGAGAACCCGGCGATCGGTCCGGGCATGACGTCGGCAAACAGCGGATAGAGCGAGGCAACACCGACAATGATCGCCAGCGAGGTGCCGCCGGCGCGGCGCGAGGCCTCGAAGATCAGTACCCAGAAGACCAGGGCGACATAGACCGCGTTTTGTGGCGCCGCCAGCTCCCAGCCGTTCTCGATCATGCGCAGCGAATTGGCGACGAGGTAACAGATCGTCGTGGCGGACGCCGCGGCCAGCGCGATGTCGTACCACGGCACCCGGTCCCTGGGCGCGCGGCTGTGCATCGGCAGCAGGATGTAGATCGACGGAATGACGATCAGCAGGATGGTGTAGATATAGCGGTTCGCCAGCAGCGTGTAGCCGACGAAGAAATGCAGATTGAAGGCCTGGTTGACGGCCAGCAGGATCAGGGCCACCGCCCCGATCCTGACCGGCCAAAGCCAGACGGCAGGCAGGGAGCGGAAGCGGCTGGGCGCCGCTTTCGCATTGTCGTCCTGCATTCTACTTGTCCCAGACCGGAGCCAGGCCGGCATCGGTCAGCGCCTTGGCGCGCGCGGCCATCCAGCGGTCCTTGAAGTCGTCGCCGCTCTTGTTCTCCATGCCGTTCCAGGCTTCAGAGAGCACCGCCTGCCGCTTCAGCAGCTGCTGGTTATGCGCCTCGGCCTCGTCGGACCACAGGCCCTTTTCCTTCCAGTAGGCGACCGCACCCGGATGATAGGGCAGCACCCACTGGAAGTTCTGGCGCTCGTCCGCCCAGCCGCTGGCCGAAGGTTCGGCCTTGCTGAAATTCGGGAACTGCTCGCTGACGCCCTTGGCCATGTTGTGCACCAGCTCCGTATCGCGGTCCGGGGCCGTGACCAGAATGGGATAGGGAAAGCCGCCGCATTCGAGCGGATTGTCGGAGGACAGATTGGCGCCGGCCGTCGCCACCCGCTTGGCCATATGCGGCGCCACCGCATTCATGCGCTGCCAGTTTTCAGTTTCGCCATGCGGGGTGCTCAGCCATTCGAGACCGCGCGGCGAAGCGTCCAGCTCGGTCGGTCCGCTGCTGGTGGTGAACGACGTCATGGCGTCGGCCTGGTTGTTGATGATCGCCTTCCAGGCGGCATCGAAACCGGAGACGTCGACCCGAGTCACGTCGTCCCAGGTCAGACCGCCATAGGCGAGAAACGCCGTGACGTTGGTCTGCAGCGACGGCGAGCCGAGCACCCAGGGCAGCCGCTTGCCCTTCAGGTCCGCCGCGGTCTTGATATTGGCATCCTTGGCCGTACCCAGAGCCAGACAGTTCCTGCCGGTCGAGCTCATGACCATGTGCAATTGCTGTGGTCCGAGCTCAGGTTTCGCCCAGCCGAGCACGCCTTCGACAGCGTAGAAAACGCCCGATCCGGCCGCCGAAAAGTCGATCTGCCCCTTCATCACCGGAATGACGCGCGACACGTCGTTCTTGGCCGGCACCACGCGCAGCGTCGTCCCGTAGCCGTCCTGCAGCGCCTTGCCGATGGCCACCGACTGGCCGTAGCCGGTGCTGCCGACATTGTAGGCCGTCCAGGAAACGGTCTTCGGCAGTTCGACATTGCCGCCGGCAAGGGCGGCGCCCGCTGCCAACGCTCCGACCGCCGCCGCGGTCAACAGATGTGCGAGAAGTCTCTTCACTTTGCTTCCTCCCGATTGTCGGCCCGAACGGCACTTGTCTCCGTCGGGCATGGTTGGGCCTCGGTCTATTTGAGGCCCGGTACGAATTCGATGGGGTTGGCCATGCGCCCCAGCCCCTCGATGGCCGAGTGCATGGTTCCGCCGGTCTTGCCGAGGTCGATCGTCGCCATGGTCCACGGTTCCACGGGTCCCACGGTGCCGGTGGAAATGATGTCGCCCGGCTTGAGCGCATGGGCCTTCGACAGATACGAGATCAGCTGAGCAGCGTTGAAAACGTGCTCCGCCGTTGTTCCGTGCTGCACGTGATCGTCGTTCAGCCAGGCATCGAGCACCGCGTTGTCGGGGTGCGGCGCCTCGTCAGGCGTCACCAGCCACGGCCCCATGGGCGAGAACGTGTCGAAATTCTTGTAGCGTCCCGGATAGGTCAGGTGTTCCTCGCTGCCGTCGGCCCGCTTCATGCGGATCCATTCGGTGGATTTGCGCATCTGATGGGCGGTAATATCGTTGTGGACGGCGTAGCCGAACACGTGGTCGAGCGCCTTCTCTTCGGGAATGGCCTGCCCGCCGCGGCCGATAACGATGGCCAGTTCGATTTCCGGTCCGACCTGGCCGACATCCGGAATGCGCACCGTATCGCGCGGCCCGACGATGCAGGATGGCAGCTTGACGAAATAGGTGGTGTGCGGATTGTCCGGCTTGATCGCCGTGTCCCAGCCTCCATGCCGGTTGATTGCGATGGCGAAGAATTTTTGTGGGTCGTCGACGGGCGCAAGTACGTCGGTCGTGTCGAAGGGAAGAATGTGACCGGCAAATCCGCCCTCTTCGCCGGTCACCGCAGCCTGAACCGCCCTGGCTGCATCCAGTGCCGGCTGGCCATCCTCGATCATGGTCTTCAGGCTGGCCGGAAACCGGTAGGCGCCGTTGCCGCCCGAAAGCATGTCGTGGATGCGTGCCAGATCGGCGATCGACTGCTCGTTTTGGCAGGCAAGACCGATGGCCACTTCGCCGCTATCACGTTTGAACCGGCAGAATTTCATGCTTGTAGTCCTTTGAATTGGTCAGGCCGCGCGCTCGAAATTGGCGCCTTGGAACCCGATGATGCGGGCGCAGTTGGTGGCCGTCATTTTGCGGATGTCGTCATCGCTGTAACCGAGGTCGAGACACATGCCGATCAGCGTGCGCATGCCTTCCACCGGGCTCGGATTGCCGGCCTGGCCGAGATCGGAGCCGAGGATGGTGCTGTCGACGCCACCGGCATCGATATGCTGGCGCAGCTCTTCGGCGGTGAAGCACTTGAACTTGCAGTCGATATAGAACGAAGCCGAATGCTCGACGATCGCGCCGCCTTCGGTCAGTTCGGCGATATCGGCCAGGCTGCAGCCCACCACATAGGTCGGGTGGTTGACCAGGCGCCGGTTGACCCCGCGCGCCTTGGCCTCTTCGAACAGTGGCCAGATCTCGCTGACATGCAGATGGCCGGAGGAAAGTACCGCGTCGAACTCGGCGATCAGGTCGAGGATTTCCTTGACCTCGTCGAGCAGCCGTCCGCGCGTATCGACCACCGAAATCGCCTCGGCCGGCCGCATCGGCCGCGCCGTTGCCAGGCGCGTCTTGCGGTGGGTGGAGCGGATATGGTTGGCCGCCGACGACGTCGGCATCCACACCAGATTGGCGCCCATCTTCAGGAACGTGTCGACCGTATATGGGTTGAGGCCGCCCGACGTGTTGTTGAGCGGAATGCCGGAAAACAGCTCGACGCCGTATTCCTCCATGTGCGGGCGCAGCAGATTGACGACCGGCGCACCCGGATAATAGTGGTCCTTGATCAGGATGCCCCGTTGGCCCGCCTCGGCCGCCGCCTTCAGTTCCTCGATGTGATCGAGCTTGCGCGACATGACCGACGGGCCGGAATGCACGTGCAGATCGAACGATCCCTGCATCAGCGCATCGACCCGCGCCGCTCGGGCTGAATCGGTTTCGTCGTCTCTTTTGTGGTCCAGCATCCTGTACTCCCGATGACAAATTCCGGACGGCCGCCCGGCTTACCGAAACGCTAGGCAGAGCCCCGATCCGGTGCAATTTGCAAATCGGTTTGTTTCACACTATGAAATTCATGGATCGTCCGGGATCCGGAAAAACCGTGGAAAAACAAGCATGACGTCCTTTGCGCCCGTCCGCTCCGTCGAACGAACCCTGTTGATTCTGGAGTGTCTCAACCGCAACCGGGTCACCCGCATTTCCGATCTGCACGAGGAGACCGGCTTGCCGAAACCGACCATTGTCCGGCTGCTGCAGACGCTGGAGCAAACCGGCTATGTCGTGAACGATGCGCGCCATGGCGGCTATCAGGTCACGTCGCGGGTGACGTCGCTCAGCGCCGGCTTCCACGGCGACCCGCTGGTGGTCGAAGCCAGCCGGCCGCACGCCGCAGCGCTGACCAAGCAGTTCATGTGGCCGGCGGCCATTGCCATTCTTCACGACGATGCCGTGGTAGTGCGTTATTCGACCATTCCCGACAGCCCGAACTCTCCCTTCCATGCCACCGTCAACATGCGCCTGACGCTGGATCACCATGCTCTGGGACTTGCCTATCTCGCCTTTTGCCCGGAGGAACAGCAGAACACGATCGTGCGCATGCTGATGCAGCGGGAAACGGGAAGCCGCGGAAAGATCGCCGAAAAGGAAAACGTGCTGCGCCGAAAACTGCAGTCCGTGCGCGATCAGGGCTTCGCCGACCGCGACGCCGACCAGGAGCCGCGATCCTCCAACACCATCGCCATGCCGGTCATGGACGACGATCGCGTCCTCGGCACCCTCGGCATCACCTATTACCGTGCCGCCCACCGGCGACAGGAGGCCGTCGGCAAATTCTGCGGCAAGCTGCAGACGGCTGTGAACCGCATTTCCAGGGATATCAGGCGACTGGGCTGAGCGGCTGGCGCGGCATGCCTATTCGCTTTTCGAATAGCCCGTGCTAGCGGTCCCGGCTGGCCCGGCGCAGCAGGTCGACCAGCAGCGACTGGGTTGCCGTCGGTTGCCAGTCGCGCCGCACGGTCATGCCGATCGGACGGGACGCATGCTCCAACGCCACATCCAGATAACACAGCAGCCCCCGGCCGATCTCGTGCCGGATCTGATGCGCCGAAATGACCGTCAACCGGTCGCTGCCGAGCAGCAGCCCGCGCGTCAGAACGAGCGAACTCGATTCCACCAGCCGTGTTGGCGGCGACAGACCGGCGTCATGAAACAGCGCGTCGAAATAGTCTCGCGTCGGAATGCCCGGCCTGGGAACCACCCAGGGATAGCCGGACAGCTCGGAAACCGAGATATTGTTCCTGTTCGCCAGCGGGTGACCGGCGCGCGCGACAATGGCGAGTTCGTAGGCGAACAGCTCGGTTTGCACGACATCGTCGACCGGAACCGACTCCCGCAGAGCACCGACAAGCAGGTCGATCTGACCGTGCCGCAAGCCATGGAGCAACCCGTCATAGGCGCCGTCAAGCACGCGAACCTGTACATCGGGCCGCAACATTGCGAATTCGTTGATCGCCTTCGGCAGGATGTGACTGCGGATCAGGGGCAGCGTGCCGATGGCGATGCGAGCCGTATCGTGGCCCAGCCAGGAATTGACCTCGGCCAGCCCCTGATCGAGCTCTGAAAAGGCGAGTTGTGCCTGACGCGCCAGGATTTGCGCAGCCGGAGTGAGTTCGATCCCCTGTGCGGTTTTGTCGAACAGGACCATGCCGGACAATCGCTCCAGGTCGCGCGAAGCCCGGTGAACGCTGGGTTGCGAAACGCCGATCTTTCTGGCTGCCCAACTGAAGTTTCCGGTTTCCGCGACCGCCAGGAGGGCCCGCAGCTGGGCGCTGGAGAGGAGCAGATCGAATTGCCGGAACCCCCGATTTCCCGAGTTTCGGGCCGATCTCGAACCCCGCTGCACGCCATCGGAGATACGGGAGAGCGCCCGCTCTGCCCGGGTTCGAAACAAAGCGCCCGGTTCGGTCAAAAACACGCCGCGGCTCTTGCGGACGAACATCGGCGTGCCCAGGGTCTTCTCCAGTTTCGCAATCGCCTGGGTGATCGCGGGCTGCGATAGAAACACGACCTCAGATGCCGCCGAAACGCTGCCGCAGTCGGCAACCGCGCAAAACGCCCTCAAATGGCGCAAATTGAAGTCCGCAGGCTCCATCGGTCGCCTCCAGTCGATCTATTTTCCAGCTCCACTATAGCTATTTCTTATGGATTGAACACAGGTTCGAAATGGTGGTTCCAGCCGATGCGGGCTTTAATGGCCGCCATCTTCTCATCGCACGGGAGAGTTCAGGCATGGCCGAAACCAAAACCGCTCTTGTGATCAGCGCCCACGCCGCTGATTTCGTCTGGCGCTGCGGCGGGGCGATCGCCCTGCATCAGAAACTCGGATACGAGGTCACCGTCGCCTGCCTGTCCTTCGGCGAGCGCGGCGAAAGCGCCAAGCTGTGGAAGCAGGAAGGCATGACTCTGGAGGCTGTCAAATCGGCCCGGCGCAAGGAGGCCGAAGCGGCGGCGGCGGCGCTGGATGTCCACGATATCCGGTTCTTCGATATCGGCGACTACCCGCTGGTTCTCGATCGAGACGACAAGTACCGGCTGGTCGACCTGATCCGCGCCGTCCAGCCGCACTGGATGATGAGCCATTCCAAATGGGATCCTTACAACACCGACCACATGTACACGACCGACGTGGCACTGGAGTGCCGCATGATCGCTCAGGCCTGGGGCCACAATCCCGGCGAAAAGGTCCTGGGCGCGCCGCAGCTCTACCTGTTCGAGCCGCACCAGACCGAGCAGATGGGCTGGAAGCCGGACGTTTTCCTCGACATCACCGATGTCTGGGAACAGAAGCGCGCGGCCATCGAATGCATGCAGGGCCAGGAGCATCTGTGGAATTACTACACCAATGTCGCCGAGAACCGCGGCAACCATTTCCGCCGCAATTCCGGCGGTATGGCCGGCGGCCGTCCAGCCCGCTATGCGGAAGGATTCCAATCGGTATTCCCGCGAACCGTGGATGAACTGACATGAGCGGTATCGTCGTCCAGACCATCGAGCGTGCCGATTCCATGGTCATCGCCGGGCTCGCCGAATGCGGCGTTGCCACCGTACACGAAGCGCAGGGCCGCAAGGGCCTGCTGGCCGCGCATATGCGACCGATCTATCCCGGTGCCAGGCTTGCAGCGTCGGCGGTCACCATCTCGGCCCCTCCCTGCGACAATTGGATGCTGCATGTTGCCATCGAACAAATTCACGAGGGTGATCTGCTGGTGCTGGCGCCAACCTCACCTTCCGATGCCGGCTATTTCGGAGACCTGCTCGCCACCTCCGCCAAGACCCGCGGCTGCCGCGGACTGGTGATCGATGCCGGCGTTCGAGACGTGCGCGACCTGACCGAGATGCAGTTTCCGGTCTGGTCCAAGGCGATCTGCGCCCAGGGCACCGTCAAGGAAACGCTGGGCTCCGTGAACGTTCCCGTCGTTTGTGCCGGCGAACTGGTCAATCCCGGCGACGTCGTGGTCGCCGACGATGACGGAGTCTGCGTCGTGCGCCGCCAGGAGGCCGCGGACGTGCTTGAAAAGGCCCGCGCCCGGGAGGCCAACGAGGCCGAGAAACGAGCTCGCTTCGAAGCCGGTGAGCTGGGGCTGGACATCTACGGCATGCGCGAAAGGCTCGCAGCCAAGGGCCTCAAATATGTCTGACGGCACCCGCGTCATGTGGATGCGCGGTGGCACCTCGAAGGGCGGCTACTTCCTCGCCCCGGATTTGCCCGCCGACCCGGTCGAACGGGACGCCCTGCTGCTGCATATCATGGGATCGCCGGACATCCGCCAGATCGACGGCATGGGCGGCGCCGATCCGCTGACCTCGAAGGTGGCGGTCGTTCGCCCGTCGCAGCGTCCCGGCGTTGATGTCGACTATCTGTTCCTGCAGGTTTTCGTCGACCGTCCCGTCGTGACCGATGCCCAGAACTGCGGCAACATCCTGGCCGGTGTCGGACCGTTTGCCATCGAACGCGGCCTGGTCGAAGCCGATCCCTTGGAGACGCCGGTCACCATTTTCATGGAGAACACCGGACAGACGGCGGTCGCCCGGGTGCAAACGCCGGGAGGCCGCGTCCGCTACGCCGGTGATGCCGCAATAGACGGCGTGCCCGGAACGGCGGCTCCCATCCCGATCGAGTTCCGGGACACCGCCGGATCGTCCTGCGGTGCGCTCCTGCCGACCGGCAACGTCGTCGATACCGTCGAGGGTGTGGCCGTGACGATGATCGACAACGGTATGCCCTGCGTGGTCCTGCGGGCCGCGGACCTCGGAGTCGCAGGCACCGAGTCGCCGGAAGACCTGGAGGCCGACGCAGTCCTGCGGGAGCGGCTGGAAACCATCCGCCTCGCTTGCGGCCCGTTGATGAATCTCGGCGATGTGGCGCAGAGAACGGTTCCCAAGATGACCATGGTGTCGGCGCCCCGGCAAGGCGGCGCGATTGCCACCAGGACCTTCATTCCGCACCGCTGTCACAAGGCGGTCGGTGTGCTCGGTGCGGTCAGCGTTGCCACGGCCTCCCTGCTCGAAGGATCGCCGGCTCACGAACTTGCCGACTGCGGCAGCGGCCGGGAGCGCCGGCTTTCCGTCGAACACCCCACCGGCGAAATGACGGTGATCGCCACCCTCGACGACGGCGGCGCCGTCGTCAGCGCCGCCATTTTGCGCACTGCCCGCAAACTGATGGACGGCTTGGTATATTAGCCTCAACTGTCCCTGCCTGGAGGAACGGACCCATGTCGGAACCCTGCTACGATGTCGCCCATCTCGGGCATGTCGAGGTCTACACCGATCGTTTCGAGGACAGCCTCGACTTCTTCACCCGCGTCTATGGCCTGACCGAAAGCGGCCGCGACGGCGACAGCGCCTATCTGCGCGCCTGGGACGATTACGAGTTTCACACGCTGAAGCTGACCCGCCACCATCGGACCGGCGTCGGCCATGTCGCTTATCGAGTGTCCTCGCCAGAGGCGCTGGAGCGGCGGGTCCGCGCCATCGAGGAAGCCGGCTACGGGATCGGCTGGGTCGACGGCGACCTCGGCCACGGCCGGGCCTACCGGTTCGAGGATCCGTTCGGCCACGTCTTCGAACTCTACTGGGATACGGTCAAGTACAAGGCGCCGGAGGACGAACGGCCGGCGCTCAAGAACGTGGCACAGCGCTTTCACGGCCGCGGCTGCTGCCCGCGGCGGCTGGATCACCTGAACCTGCTGTCCGACGATGTCAGCCGGTTCCGGGATTTCATGGTCACCTGCCTGGGCGCGCGGATCACCGAAATGATCCAGCTCGACAACGGCCGCCTGGGCGGCTGCTGGTTCACTGTGAACAACAAGACCTACGATCTCGCCTGCACCGAAGAACATGGCGGCGGCAGCGGCCGGTTCCACCATGTCACCTACGCCACGGACCAGCGCGAAGACATCCTGCGCGCCGCCGACATCTTCCTCGAAAACGACGTATTCATCGAAACCGGCCCGCACAAGCACGCGGTGCAGGGCACGTTCTTCCTCTATGTCTACGAGCCCGCCGGCAACCGGGTGGAACTCGCCAATGCCGGCGCGCGGCTGATCCTGCAGCCCGACTGGGAGCCCGTCGTCTGGACCGAGAACGAACGCAAGAAGGGCCAGGCCTGGGGACTGAAAACCATCGAGAGCTTCCACACTCATGGGACCCCGCCGGTCAATCCCGAACAGACCTAGGTCCTTCCAAACACCCATCCGAAGCCCCTCGCCACAGCAGCGGCCGTTCGCCATCAGGTCAACAAATTATCTCGATAATAAAAGGTAATAGCCAAAAATCTCGATTTTATTGCCATCCGCACCCGTATTTGCTAGATTTCGGCGACTTTCGTTCACGAAACCGTGATCACACAACGAAAGGCGCATCGATTTCAGGCGTGGGAGGCTGGAATGAAATCTCTGAAAACACTGTTGCTCGCAACCGTGGCTTCGACCCTGGCGCTCGGCTCGGCTGTTGCAGCCAATATCGAAGGTCCGAAGGTCTTCTGGAAGATTTCCATGTGGGGCAATCCGCGGGCCCTGTCGGCCGGCATGGAGGCCCTGGCCGAGAAGGCCGCGGCGGAGACGGACGGCAATTTCCAGATCAAGATCTTCTACGGCGGCCAGCTGTCCCAGGCGCGGGAAAATCTCGACGGTCTCAAGCTGAACGCGTTTGAAGGCGCCGCCTTCTGCAACTTCTATCACCCCGGCAAGAACCCCGCCTTCATGGTGTTTTCGCTGCCCTTCCTGCCGCTCGGCGACCCGCAAGTGGACAAATATGTCCGCTCCAAGATGTTCGAACACCCGGCGCTCATCGCCGACATGGAGAAGTGGAACGCGGTTCCTTACGTCTCCGGCCTGCTGCCGCAATATGAAATCCTCGGCAAGGGCACGGCACCCAAGACGCTCGAGGGCTGGCAGGGCATGCGGGTCCGCGCCGGCGGCGGCCTCGGATCGGCGATGGAAAAACTCGGCGCGACACGCCAGACGCTGCCGGCCGGCGAGACGTCGACTGCTTTCCAGCGCGGCGCGCTCGATGCCGCCGCCTTCCCCTTCACCTATGCGCATGTCGCCTTCAAGATCAGCGACGAGGCCGAGTGGTACACGGCCAATCTGACGCCAGGCACATCGGAATGCGGCTGGGTCTTCAACAAGACGGCGTTCGACGCCCTGCCCCAGCAGTACAAGGATTTCCTGATGGAAAACCGCGATCTCGTCATGGACACCGAACTGGCGGCCTACGCGGCTCAGGACGAGAAGAACCTGCCGATGTTCGAACAGACCATGGAAAAGATCGTCTACACCGACGAGGAACTCGCGCGGTTCCGGGAAATCGCCGGCCAGCCGGTGTGGGACGAATGGATCGCCGCGAACCAGGACAAGTTCGACGCGCAGGGTGTCTTTGACGCGATCTGGCAATACGCCGAAGAGGCCCAGGCCAAACAGTAAGCATCTGCGGCGACCATTTGCCGGGCGGGTCCGGACGACCGGCCCGGCAAAGGCGCAACCGGATCGACCGCATGACACAACCGTCACAACCCGGCGACAATGGCCTAATCGGCCGTGCCGGCCGTCTGTTCGCTCCCGTCGAGGATGCGGCGAACATGGTGGCCGCATTCGCGATCTTTGCGCTGATGGTGCTGGGCGTAGCCCAGATCGGCCTGCGCTCGCTCTTCAATGCGCCGATCGTCGGCTATATCGATCTGGTCGAGCTGTCCATGGCCACCATGGCCTTTCTCGGCGCCGCCTATTGCCAGCGGCTCGGCGCCCATATCCGCATGGAGCTGCTGGTCGGCCATCTGCATGGGCGGGCGCTGTGGGCCGCTGAAATTTTCGGCCTGGCGGCGGGGCTGTTCATCATCGGGGTGCTGATCTGGTACGGCTGGGGCCACTTCCTGCGCGCCTATCAGATCGGCGACACCACCATCGATGCCGAATACCCGGTATGGCCGTCGAAGCTTCTCGTCCCCATCGCCTTCTCGATCTGGTTCGTCCGCCTCGCCATTCAACTGGTCGGCTCCGTGCGTATGTTCATCAATCCCGACCTCGCACCTGAAGGCGTCGTCGTCGCCAAGGACGCGGCCGAACTGGCGCAAGAGGAGATCGAGGGCGCCTTCGGCCATGGGACTGCCAGCGACGAAAGCGGGGCGGCCAGATGATTCTCGGCATCGGCTTTCAAGATCCGCTTCTCGTCGGCATCATCGGGCTGTGTTTCCTGATGGTACTGGTCTTCCTCGGCGTGCGGGTCGTATTCGCCGCCGCGATCACCGGCCTGTTCGGCCTGGTGGAACTGCTCGGCTGGGGTCCGGCCGCCGGCATCATCGGCACGGTACCGCATTCCAAATCGTCGACCTACGCGCTCAGCGTGCTGCCGATGTTCATCTTCATCGGCTTCCTGGCCTTTCACGCCGGCATGACCCGGCAACTCTTCGAGGCGGCGCGCAAATGGGTCGGCTGGGTGCCCGGAGGCTTGGCCGTCTCTACGGTTTTCGCCACCGCCGGCTTCGCCGCGGTCTCCGGCGCATCGACCGCAACCTCGGCCGTCTTCGCCCGCGTCGCCATTCCCGAAATGCTGGAACACGGCTATGACAAGCGCATCGCCGCCGGCGTGGTCGCGGCTGGCGGCACGCTTGCGACGCTGATCCCGCCATCGGCCATACTGGTGATCTACGCGATCATCGTCGAGGAATCCGTCGGCCGGCTGCTGCTGGCCGGCTTCCTGCCCGGTCTGGTCTCGGCGCTCATCTATGCGGCGATCATCGTGGTCTGGGGGGTACGCAAACCGGAGAGCGCCCCTTCGGTCGGCGGGTTCACGCTGAAGGAGCGGCTGCTGACGCTGCCGGGCATCACCCCGATCGCCCTGGTCGTCACCATCATCATCACCGCCATCTATGGCGGCTGGGCGACGCCGACCGAAGCTGGCGCGCTGGGAGCCGCGGTGGTCTTCGTGCTCGCCGTCATGCGCGGCACCCCCTATGCCACGCTCCGCGATGCGCTGATGGAATCGGCCAAGCTGACGGCGATGATCTTCGCGCTCATCTGGGGCGTGCTGATCTTCGTGCGTTTCCTCGGCTTTTCCGGCCTGCCGGAGGCCTTCACCCAGTGGATCCTGTCGCTCGACACCCATCCGATGGTCATCATGATCTGCATCCTGATCGCCTATGCGGTGCTCGGCATGTTCATGGATGCAATCGGCATGCTGCTCCTGACCCTGCCCGTCGTCTATCCGGCGGTGATGGCGCTCGGCTTCGATTCCATCTGGTTCGGCATCATCGTCGTCAAGATGGCGGAAGTCTGCCTGATCACCCCGCCCATCGGGCTCAACTGCTTCGTCGTCAATGGCGTACGGCCGGATATCCCGCTCGGACAGATATTCCGCGGCGTGGCCCTGTTCTTCATCGCCGACGTCATTACAATCGCCGTGCTGCTTGCCTTTCCCGGCATCGTCACCTGGCTGCCAGACCTGATGAAATGACAGAAACGGAACCGTAGCGATGCGTCTCAAAACCACCCTGCCTCTCGACCTCGCAGAAAAAATCGTCGACGGCGCACTGCAGGCCGGCCGCGGCGAATCCATGCTTCCCCTGACGGTCGTGGTCATCAATGCCGGCGGCCAGATCGTCGCCGTCAAGAGCGAGGACGGATCCGGCATCCTGCGTTTCGACGTCGCCCTCGGCAAGGCCTGGGGCGCGCTCGGCATGGGCATTTCCAGCCGCCTGATCCGCGACCGGCTCGGCCAGCGGCCGGCCTTCCAGAACGCGCTGGCCGCCGCATCTGACGGCAAGTTCATCCCGGTTCCGGGCGGCGTGCTGATCGAGGACGAGGACGGCGCGACCATCGGCGCCGTCGGCATCAGTGGCGACACGTCGGAAAAGGACGAATATTGCGCCTTGTGCGGCATCAAGGCCGCCGGTCTTCGTTCCGAACCGGACGAACCCGATCCGAACTGGCGCGGCTCCAGCCTGTCGGACGCAGCGAACGACGACTAGAGCCTGTCAGGGTTAGCTGGAACCATTCTGCCGAGGTGCATTTACGTCAAGGTCGAGCTCAAAACGCAGGTCGGGCTGGTAGCCCGGCCGAGGCTTTGAGCGAAGGAATTGGCGCAAATGCGCCCGGCCCTTCGGGTTTGCGGTCGGCGGACGCCCGCAGCGTCATGATGCTCGAGAGATGCCTCCGGCATCGCTCTGCGCTCCTTCCTCGCGGATCGCCTCGCCGACCACAAACAGAATTGCTTCCATCTAGCCCTGACAGGCTCTAGCTCAATTCGGCATCGAAATACCGGTGCGTCTCCTGTCGGCGCGGACGATCGGCATCGGCCGGATCGCAGAGCTTGAAAGTCGATACACCGGCATAGCTTTTTGGGATGACCATCGCCCTGACGAAGGCTGACTTGACGTGCGGCGACGCATTCGCGGTCACCGGTGAATTCGCTGGCTCGAACCACGCCTCGCCTGAGGCCATCGTCTCGCTGCCATGGTCGGTCACGATCTCCAGGCTGCCTTCGCAGAGGTAGCGAATGCCTGCCCCGGCGTGCACATGCCGGTAGGCCGTTGCGCCCGGTGGAAAACGCACCGTGTCCAGTCGCAGCAGGCTTTCGGCCGGCTCGAATTCGGCGGTCTCGACTAGCAGGGCCCGCGGATCTGCAGGCTGCTCCATGGTCGAGATTTCAAACCGTAGGACCGACGTTTCAATTGGACTGGTCGCTTCGATGTCGACCGCCTCGGACGTGAACAGGCCGCTGTCTGCGGCAAGACTCTCGCCATTGATCCGTGCTTCGCCGGCCTCGATCCACCAGGCGCGCCGGCCAGCATCCAGCCGAACCGGCGTTGCTGGTTCGAGCACCTCTCGAACAAGCGCCAGGCGATACTCGGTCATGCGGGGCGCCGGTAGATCGTCATGACCGCGCCGTTCGCGCATGGCGCAGTCTTCTTCAGCTCAAGCTTTCTGGGCCTCACATCCGGCTCGAACAGCCGTCGGCCGGCGCCGACAACCACCGGAAAGGTCCAGAGGCGGAATTCGTCGATCAGATCAGCCACAAGCAGGGTCTGGATCAGCGCGCCGCTGCCGTGAACCTGGATCAGCGGCCCGTCCTGTTGCTTGAGACGGGATATTTCCGCCGGGATATCGCCGCTGACCGCCACGGTGTTCCGCCAGTCGAAGGTCGTTCGCGTGTTCGTCGCCACATATTTCGTGGCGGCGTTCATCATTTTCGTTTCCGGGTTTTCGGCATCGAGCGACGGAAAATGCGCAGCAAAGAGTTCATAGGTCTTGCGGCCGAACAGCATGTCGTAGGGCTCGGCCATCGCCTCGCCCCGCACCTGCTCCATCACCTCTTCCCAGTAGTCGGCGGCCCATCCGCCGCCGGCAAAGCCGCCGGACGGATCCTCCTGCGGCGAGCTCGGGCTCTGCATGACCCCATCCAGCGAGATGAATGTGATGATGGCGAGTTCTCTCATGCTCAAGCTCCTGCAGTTCGGTCTTGCGGGTCACCGAGGAACCGCTCGAGACTGTCGAGCGAGCCCTCCCAGCCGTCATCGTGGACGGTGCAGGCCATATCCGAGGGAAGTTTTTCATGCCGGATGACGACTTCCGTCGCATCGCCCTTGTCGACGAAGCGGAACAGCACGCGCATGTCGATCCCCTGCAGCGGGTCCGGCGCCTCCCACAGCCATGAAACGACGATCTCCTCGGGCCGCGCGATGCGCTCATAAGCGCCGCCGACGACCGGCCGCCGTCCGTCAGGCATGACATAACGGAAGCGGAAGGCGCCGTTTTCGACAAAATCGAAATCCAGAACGTCGAGCGAGATGTCCGGACTCGGCGTGAACCATTGCGCCAGCAGGTCGGCCCGGCTGAAAGCGTCGAAGACACGAATGCGAGGGGCCGGAATCAGCCGCTGAACGATCAGCGGAACGGCAGTGGCCGTCATTGACCTTCCTCCGGACCATCCATGGCCTGCACGAAATCGTGCAGGCGTTGCAAAGTGCCTTCCCAGAATTTCTGGTGCCGGACGATCCAGTCCTCGGCCTCTTTCATCGGCGCCAGTTGCAACTGAAACCGGTGAGTTCGGCCCTCGATTTCGCGCCGGACCAGGCCAGCCTGCTCCAGTACCTTCAGGTGCTTCGATACGGTGGGCTGGGCCACGTCGAAGGGCGCCCGCAATTCGTTTGCGGACAGCGCCCCGCTGGTTGCAAGCATGGACAGGATCTCCCGCCGGGTCCCGTCACCCAGCGCGTGAAATGTCCTGTCCAACGGTTGGTGATATTGTATAGCCATTTGGCTATATTGTAGATCGGCCGCCGCCTTGTCAACAGGTCCTGCAGTTGCTCGCTTGATTTACCCGGACATGCATGACCGGCAAACAACATGTCCGCCGGCCTCGTCCTGACATTGCCCTGAGTCCGTCTTTAATCCCGCTTGATGGGTTTGGCGTCGACGGTCACGCGAACAGATTTCTGGATGTGTCGTTCCACAGCGGGCTTGCGCGATCCACCCTCCGGTTCGCCCCAGACAACGTTCAGCGACTGTCCGTCCACCGCAAAGTGTTCGTCGACTGCGGCAAGGGAGAACCAGCCGCCGACATGCACCGAATAGACCGGATAATAGGAGATCCCCACCGGTTGTTCGCCGGCGAGCACGATGTCCTGCGGTGACGTGCAATAGTTGGCGTAGGGAATCTCCATGTATTTGTGCCGTTCGCCATTGCCGAGGATGCTGGCGAAAACGTCGACCACATCGTCGTCGTTCCAGACCAGGCGCACCTTCTTTCGCTTCTTGGCCCCCGACATCGCCTCGAGCGCTGCGCGTCCGATGAAGTCGTGATCGAACTTGATCATGAATCCGTAGCCCAGTTCGAAAGGTGTCTGGTAGTGATCCTCGATACTGCCGGTGGAATGGCTTCCGCCGATGGAAATGGATCCTTCGAATCCGGCCGCGGGAAGCCACTCCCGATAAGCCTTCATCTTGTCGCCGGTATAGATCGCGGGCAGAACGCTGCCGGCCCAGCCGGATTCGACCGCGGTGACCGGATAGATGCGGCCGCCGATCCGCGTCAGACCGAACTCGCGACCGGCTTCAAGCAGCAGCTCCGCGACCTCCGGCCCGGCCTCGGAAGGCCCCCAGAACTCGTATCCCGGCGCGCCGGACATGCGGTGATTGAGAGCGGTGACGGTGTGGCGACCGACCTGGAACCGGCCCATCTTGAAAAACCGGATATCCGGAAGCGGCCCTCCATTGACTGTCTCGAGAATTCGGTCGGCATTCGGACCCTGCACCTGGTAGCGGAACACCCGCCGGTCCGAAAGACGCGGCGACGGGCGATTGACCTCGGTCAGCGTGACATCATAGTCGCCGTTCTCCGCATGAAACGCGACCCAGTTCCCGGTCGCAGGCTTGCCGACGATCGTGGCCTTGTTCGGCTCCTCGCAATAGAGAATGGCATCGCCGATATAGTAGCCGTCGTAGTTGCAGACCACATACTGCTTGGCCTGCATCGGGCCGAAGCCGTCGAAGCTGTTGATTCCGAGATCGGAAAGCAGCCGGATGACATCCGGCCCTTCGAAGTAATGCTCCGACATATGGTACGACATGTCCTGGAAGATGGCGGCGCTGCGCCAGGCCCGCTGCTCGTCCTGCCAGTTGCTGAATTCGGGCGCCAGCGGAAAGGCGAACGGGCGCCCTTCGGCATGGTAGAGCATGTCGAACACGCTTGACCCGTTCGATTGGATTTTTTGCTCGAGTGAAAGTGCCGACACGATTTTCCTCCGTCTTTGCCCTGATCGTATTGTCGGCGTCCGGATCGTCTGTCATCCGAACGGATGACGAAACTCGCGCCGGCTCGCTTGCAAAGACGGCCATTTAGCCGATTGAATTCGGCCCCCCCGCTCGACCCCGGTTGAGCTCATCCATCAGACTATCCAGGCTGGCGTGGGCGTTGCGTTTCAGGTCCGTGTAAAGGCAGTTGCCGCGTGCATCGACGCCGACGGTCAGCGGTCCGAGATCCTCGACGCGAAGCCGCGTCAGACGGAACTGTTCGATAAAATCCGTCCACGCGACGTCGACCACCTCGCTCACCGCTTCGGACGTCAGCGCGCTGGCGCCGCCGATGAACGACAGGTAGACGCAGCGATGCCGCTGCATGGCCGCTACGGTTTCCGGTCCTACGCCGCCTTTGCCGCCAACCGCCCTGATGCCGGTTTCGGCAATGATCGAAGGCAGATACGGCTCGAACCGCGTGCTGGTCGAGGGATTGATGTAGCGGCAAACCTTCCGCCCAGCCATGTCGTCGATGTAGCAACCGACCTGGCACAGCATGCCGTCGGCAAAATCCATCGGCAGTTCCTGGCCACGCCGGATGAAATCGGCCAGGCGCTGGTGCGTCGGCAGCCCGACCGTGACCACGATCTCACCGGTCAGGGTGACCAGATCGCCGATTTCAAGCTCCTCGATTGCGGAACCCGAGAACGGCAGCGACAATTCCCGAACATTTGGCATGCGCGGTTCCTACTCGATGCGTTCCACGACGCCGGAGTTGTAGATGCGCGCCCGCGTCCGCCGGTTGATCCAGCAATTGAAACAGACGGCGACCGGCGTGAAGCCATGCCCGGCGGAAAAATCGATATGGATCCCCAGCGCCGTAGTATCGCCGCCCTGCCCCATCGGCCCGAAGCCGGTCTTGTTGATGGCCTTGAGCAGGCGCTGTTCCATATCGGCGAGGATCGGTTCCGGATTGTCCGTTCCCATCAGCCTCAATGTCGCCTGCTTGGCCATTTTGGCCGCATGATCGAAGGAACCGCCGATGCCGACGCCGATCATCACCGGCGGACAATGCTGCGATCCGGCGCGGATCACCGTCTCCATGACGAATTTTTCGATATCCTCGAGGCTTGGATTGACGAAGATTTCGAGCGCCGCCCAGCGGCCGGAGCCGAGCGCCTTCGGCGAGCAGGTGATGTCGATGCAGTCGGCGCCGTCGACGATATCCCAGCTGACGATCGGCATGTCCTTGCCTTTGTAGGAGCGCTCGTTGGTCAGCGGATTCTGTACGAACTTCAGCAGCGGCGGATCGATGCGCCGCACCAGTTCGTCGAAACCGTCGACGAAGGCCCGCCTGATGTCGCCGGAAAAGACGGCCTGCGACCCGATCTTGACGGCATAGACCGGCACGCCTGCGTCCGAGCACAGGAAGCGGTCCTTTTCCTCTGCACGGGCCGCGCTGCGAATCATGAAATCGAGCACCTTGCGGGCGCCCTCGCCGCTTTCCGTCTCGAAGGCTTCGGCTAACCGCGCCTTGGTGTCCTCCGGGATCTTCTTCAGCGACCGCTCGTAGAGATCGGCTGAGACCGTCTTGATCTGCTCATAGGAAATCATCGCTCAGGCCTGCTCCACCTTGTGGTAGGGGCGCGGCATGGCGAAGCGCTCGCCGATCGTCGCGAAGTCCAGATAACCCAGCCGCGTCAGGTGCCGGACCTTGTCGTAATCGACCAGCCCGTCGGTCAGGCAGGAATCGTCGATATGCACACCGATCACCTGGCCGAAGACCACGGTGCTCGGATTTTCCTCCCGTTCCGTCGGCAAGTGCAGAACCTGAATGGTGCGGCATTTGAAGTGAATTGGCGACTCGGCGACCCGCGGCGGCGTGACGAAGCGCGACGGCAACGGTGTCAGCCCGACCTCGTGCAGTTCATCGACATCGGCCGACCAGGAGGTCGAAGAAAGATTGACCTTGTCGCGCAAGTCGAAGGTAGCGACGTTGTAGACGAACTCGCCCGTGTCCTTGGCGTTCACCCAGCTGTCCTTGGGCGCCCCGTCGGCCTTCAGCCCGTTGCAGGCAAAGGCAACCGTCGGCGGGAAGTTGTGCACCAGGTTGAAATAGCTGAACGGCGCCAGGTTACCGACGCCGTCCCGGCTCACGGTCGAGATCCAGCCGATTGGCCGCGGGGCGACACAGGCGGCAATCGGATTGTGCGGCAAACCGTGGCCGTTTCCGGGTTCAAAGAACATGGTCCGCCGCTTCCGGGTCGACGCCATTGCAGGCCGAACGCAGCATGGTCGCGAAGTCCTCGTCGCCGTGGCCGCGCGCCCGGTGGCCCTCGAAACTGCCGAGAGCCGCGGCGATCGCCGGCGCGTCCACGCCCAGCCCCACCGCGGTGGCGGCAAACAACGACAGGTCCTTGACGATTCCGTCGACGGTAAAGCTGACCGAATCCGATTGGCCGAGGATCACCGGCGCCTTGGCCTTGAGCGAACCGTTCGCCGCTGGACTTGCGGCGAGGATCTCCAGCATCGTTTCCGCGTCCAGCCCCGCCTTGCCGCCGACCTGCAACGCTTCCTTCAGGCACTGCCAATACCCGGTGAGCATCATGTTGTTGACGATCTTCATAGCGGCACCGGCGCCGATATCGCCGACATGGTGAAACCGGTCCGCCAGCACCGCCGCCACGGGAAGAAACCGGTCCACATGCGGTTTGCCACCCCCGACATAGAACCCGGCTCTGCCGCTTGCCACCATGGACGGCCACCCGGAGATCGGCGCGTCAATCGCCGCACCGCCGGCAGCCTCGATCTCGCCGATGCGGGCTTTCAGGGTGCGCGGGCTGACGGTGCTGGTATCGACGATCAGTTTGCCGGAGAGGTCGCAGACGACGATGTCGGACAAGACCATGTTCACAGCCGCATCGTCTGACAGGGACAGGATCACCAGATCGGCACCACCGACAAGCGCCGCAAGGTCCGGCTGCGCTTCGATCGCCAGCACTCTCGCCCGCTCGGGCTCGATCCCGCTGCGCGTCCAGCCGCGGACGGTCATGCCGGTTTCAGCCAGGCGCGCGGCGATCGCGCTGCCCATCTTCCCCAATCCGGCAACGCCGATGCTGAGGCCGGTCGTGTTCTTTTGTGCGTCTTCCATAGGTTCGTCCTACGGCATGCGCACAAAGGGCCAAATTCAAATTCGAGCTTGTTTCATCAGTTGAAATTGCGGACGGAAATTCGCCAACGAAAACAGAGGCGATTGTCGGCCGAGGGAGCGGTTACTCCAGATGTACGGTCTCGCCCGTCTCGGCGGACCGGGCGATGGCCTCCAGCACCTCGATATTGTGGACCATCTCATCGACCGTATAGGGATAGGGCGCGGTGCCGCGGATCGCCGCGGCAAAGGCTTCGAGATTGGCCACCACGGTGTCGGTCCAGTCGTAGCGCTCGGTGCGCATGGGCTTGCCGGAACTGGCCAAAGTCAGTTCGGCAATTCCTCCCGGGGTGTCCGGATGGGTATCGTTGCGCACCTCGACCCATTGTTCGGATCCGAAGACATGCAGCCGGATGAAGTGCGGCGTCGCCAGAACGGCACTGAGACTGGCGGTCATGCCGGCCTCGAAACCGAGCTGAACCGTCACCACGTCTCCCGTCTCCCAGTCCAGAATCCGGTGGGCCGTCAGGGCCTGCACCGTTTTCACCTTGCCGAAAAGGGAGATGTAGAGGTCCGTCAGGTGGATGCCCATTGCCGTCATTCCAGCCGCGGGCGAAACGGTTTTCGATGTGCGCCAGTCGCCGGCCGGCACATGAACGAGCTTGTCGTGGCTGAACGCCGCCTCGGCATGCATCACAGTGCCCAGCGCACCGGTCTCGACCAACGAACGAACGCGCTGCAGCGCCGGCTCGAACCGCCGTTCGTGGCCGATGCCGAGTACCACACCGGCCTCATCGCAAGCGGCAACCGAGCGTCGCGCGCTGTCGCCGGTCAGCCCCAGCGGCTTTTCGCAAAAGACATGTTTGCCCGCAGCGGCTGCTGCTACCACCTGTTGTTCGTGCATGGTGTTGGGCGTCGTCAGCACCACCGCATCGATGCGGTCGTCGCAGAGCGCCTCGCCCAGATCCGCCACCGTTTCGACGCCGCTGTCGCCCGCCAACGCCCGACGCTCTTCCGACGGATCGATCACCGAGATCACCGACAACCGGTCATTGCCGGCAAGCCGGCGAACCATATGCTGTCCCCACCAGCCATAGCCGGCTATCGCCAAATTCACGCTGTCCGTCATGCCAGTGCTCCGGTCCGCCGCTAGTATTGTTTTGTCCGATCAGGCGGCCGCGCCCGACAGCAACCGGAACTGACCCCGGTGGAAAACCAGGGGATGCTTGTCGAAGGTCGTGATGCCGACCACCTCGCCGAGATAGATCTCGTGATCGCCGCCATCGTAGCGGCGGTAGGTGCGGCATTCGAGCTGCGCGGTGGCGCCGTCGATCAGCGGCACGTCGTCAAAGCCCGGTCGGTGCGAGACGTCGCGGAACTTGTTGTCGTGGGATCGGGCAAACTGCAGGCACAGCTCGCGCTGGTCTTTCGCCAGAATGTTGATGGCAAAACTCTGGTGATTGCGGAACGCCTGGAAGCTGGGAGCGGTGCGCGCCAGGCTCCACAGGATCAGTGGCGGCGACATCGACACGGAATTGAAGGAATTGACGGTCAAACCCACCGGTGCGCCACCGTCTCCGACCGTCGTCACGACCGCCACTCCGGTGGCGAAATGGCCGAGGGCCTCGCGCAGGCAGGTGCCGTCAATCGTCGGCGAAGAGCTTTTTGTGTCGGTCATGGATGCAATCACAAATTCGCTGTTTCAGGGCTCGTTGTTGCCGGAACAATAGGGTCGGCACCTACAGGCAACAAATTATTTTGCGTGATACGGGCCATCAGAAGACCTGAACGCGCCAATAAGGCAAAATCATTACACGTTTCGCCACCGCCCCCATATGCTTGCGGCACCTTTATTGCAAGCGAGCGGGACGCATCATGGATCTGTCGTTTTTTACTATGCCCATCCATCCGGTCGGCAAACCGATGACGCAGACGCTGCGCGAAGACCGCGAAGCGTTCCTGCTTGCCGAGTCGCTGGGTTTCCTGGAGGGTTATGTCGGCGAGCACACGACCGATCTGGCCGAGAACGTCACCTCCTGCGTCGCGTTCATGGCAAGCCTCGCCTATGAAACCAGCACCATTCGCCTCGGCACCGGCACCGTCAATCTGCCGAACAGCCACCCGGCAGCCGTCGCCGGTCAGATCGCCATGCTCGACCATATGCTTGAGGGCCGCTTCAATTTCGGCATCAGCCCGGGCGGCCTGCTGTCGGATGCCGAAGCCTTCGGCAATCTCGACTCCGACCGCAACGCCATGTTCGTCGAATGCATCAACATGATCCTCGACCTCTGGAAGGGTGAGCCGCCCTATGATCTGAAGGGCAAATTCTGGGAGATCACGACCGCCCGCACGATGATGCCGCATATCGGCCAGGGCGCCGTCATCAAGCCCTACCAGGACCCGCATCCGCCGATCGTCGGAACCGTCGTCGCTCCGTTTTCGAAGGGCGTCACCGCAATGGCGGCGCGCGGCTGGGAGCCGATCTCGGCCAACTTCCTGCTGCCGCAATGGGTGGCCAGCCACTGGCCAAAATACGTAGAAGGCTGCGAACAGGGCGGGCGTCCGGCCGATCCGGCCAACTGGCGCATTGCCAAGAGCATCTTCGTCGCCGAGGACGAGGCGACGGCGCGCCGCTACGCCACCGACCCGGACGGCCCTTACGTCTCCTACTATCGTTCCATCCTCACCAAGATGCGCTTCGGCGGTCGGCTCAACCTGTTCAAGGCCGACCAGTCGATGCACGACGACGACGTCACGCTGGAGGACGTCTGCGACCAGCTGATCATCTACGGCACGCCCGAAAGCGTCACCGACCAGCTTCTGGCTTTCCGCGAAACCGTCGGAGATTTCGGCCAGCTGGTCTATGCCGGTCACGACTGGGCCGATCGCGACCTTGGACGCAAGTCGATGATTCTGGCGGCGGAGAAGGTATTGCCGGCCATCAACGACGCCATCCGGCAGCCGGCTGCGGTGGCCGAATAATGAGTGTGAACTACGCCGACGCCGGCGAAACCACCCTCGCCTATCGCATCGACGGCGACGCCGACAAACCTTGGCTGATCCTGTCGAACTCACTCGCCACCGACCATGCCATGTGGGAGCCGCAGCTCGACGCGCTGCTGCCGCATTTCCGGATTCTGCGCTACGACACCCGTGGCCACGGCCGCAGCTCCGTTCCGCCCGGCCCCTACAGCTTCGACGACCTGGCCGGCGACGTCATCGGACTGATGGACGCTCTCGGCATCGAAAAAGCCGGATTCATGGGATTGTCACTTGGCGGCATGACCGCGCTCGGTCTGGCGCTCGACCATCCCCACCGCATCGACCGCATCGTCTGCGCCGACGCCCGCGCCGACGCGCCCGAGGCCTATCGGCAGATGTGGCCCGGCATGATCGCCCGCGCCCGCGAGTCCGGCATGGACGCCCTGGCCGAACCGACCATGGAACGGTGGCTGAGCGAGGCCTTTCGCGCCGACGATGCGAATGCGGCCGTGCACCGGGCGACCGGCGACATGATCCGCCGGACGCCGGTCGAGGGCTATGCCGGTTGCGCCGGCGCGCTGATGACGCTCGACTATCTGCAGCGCCTGCCGGACCTCGCCGTGCCGGCACTCTTCGTTGTCGGCGAGCACGACCCGGCGGCACCGCTCGCGGTCATGAGTGATATGGCCGACAAGACGCCGGGCTCCACCTTCGAAGTCGTTGCCGGCGCGGCCCATCTGTCGAATATGGAGCGCCCGGAACACTTCAACCGGATCGTCGTGGACTGGCTGACCAAGTCGACGGCCAACGCGTAAGCCCCTCAACCGTCGGCGGAAGCGTCGGGCACCTTGAAGTTCGACTGACAGAAGGCACAGGTCTGGCGGATTTCCTTGGTGATTTCCGAAGCGAACAGCTCGGCCGCCTGGGTTTTCGACTGCGAAGCCGGTTCGATAAAGACGTAGTCGACGGTCAGCGGCGGGTTGGTGATCGGGTGCAGCTTGCGGTTCGGCTTGTCGATGTCCGGCAGGCACAGGCAACCCGGCAAAATGGTCGTCCACTCGCTGCGCGACACCAGGTCGAGGGTCGCCATCATCGTGTCGAGCTCCATGATGGAGTCGATCGGCACACCATAGGTCTTCAGGTAGGTGTCGATTCGCTCGCGCCGCGCATTGCCGGGGCCCGGCAGCGCCATTTTTAGTGGTTTGCACTGGCTGAGGTCGATCGGCTGCAGGTGCTTGCGCTTGGTGTTGGTCGAGGTCACGAACACCTCGACATCGGTCGCCAGATGCTCCGCCCGCAGACCCGGCACCAGCTTGCCCGCCGGGACGATCGCCATATCCAAGTGACCGTTGGTCACCTCCTCGCACAGCACCGCGCTGTAGGCCTCGGTCACCTTGATTTCGACATGCGGATGATGGCGCGCAAAGCGCTCCAGCACCGGCGCCAGGACGGCCCGAGCAAAGGTCGGCATCATGCCCACCTGAACGGTGCCGCTGACCTGGCCCGACAGGGCCTGCACGTCGTTTTCGATGGCGCTCACTTCGCGCAGGATGCGCGTCGCCCGTTCGTACAGCCGGTCGCCGGCGGTGGTCGGCGTCACGCCGGTCGAGGAGCGCTCGAACAACCGGAGGCCGAGGCGTTCCTCCAGTTCCTTGATCTGCATACTGAGACCGGACTGGGTGGCGTTGACCCGGCGCGCGGCGGCCGTGAAGGAACGTTCCTCGTGAATGGCGACCAGAAACCGCAATTGTCGCAAGTTCAGATAGATCATGGTTTCCGATTGCCTCTGGCTTCTACGATCAGCGTTGCTGATACACCTAACGGAGCGCAGTGACGGCGGCAAGAGGTGCTCAGGACACCTGCCCCGCAACCCAATAGGCTGCAACGAGAATGGCCGGCAACAGCAGGAAGGTCAGCAGCGTCGACACCACGACGGCGCCGGCAACCAGCCGTGCATCCGGCCGGTAGCGTTCGGCGAACACGTAGTTGACGATCGCCGTCGGCATCGTTGCCAGGAGAAACACTGTGCCGGCCTCGACACCGGTGAGCGACAGCAGAGCAATCACGATCAACGCGGTCGGCAAGCCGATCGCCAGGCGGGCAATGGCGATGACCACGGCCGGTTTCAGGTCGGACACCGTCAGCCGTGCCAGCGATGTTCCGAGCAGGATCATCATGGCCGGGATCATCATGCCACCGAACAATTCGGTGGTGGTCGCCAGCACCTCGGGGACCTGGACGCCTGTCGCCACCACGATGCCCACCATCGCGATGGAATAAACCAGCGGCTGGTTTGCGAGGTCGCGCAGCCGATAGTGGCCGGACGAGATGGCCGCTCCGACGGTGTATTGCAGCAGCGCGATGACGAAGAAATAGGAAACGCCGAGCGCCAGGCCGGTCTCGCCGAAGGCAAGCAGCACTAGCGGAAGGCCGATATTGCCGGAATTCGGCATCATCAGGCTTGGTAGAAACGTACGGTAGGACATGCCGGCTAGCTTCAGGATCAGCAATCCCAGCAGCCCGGCGGTTGCCACGCACAGTGCCGCGGACAGCGCCATCTTGAGCAAGGTGTCGCCGCCGATGTCCAATGACGTCAGGGTCGAGAAGACCAGACAGGGCGTCGCGACCAGCAGCACCATCGAACTGATGGTCGCGGTATCGATCCGCAATGCGGAACGGCCGAGCAGATAGCCGACGAACGTCATGATGAAGATCGGACCGACAACATTGAAGATCTGGCTGTACATCCGGCCGCTCTGGATTTTGCTCCGCTGACACACGAAATCGAGCGCCGCACGGCGCCCGATGGTCTTGGTGATGGACCGAATCCATCATGAAAACAATACGGTTATCCGAATCTTTCAAAGAGATTCAGCCCAACTCAGACGGCCTCCGGCAGGGTGCGCGCCGTTCCGTTGACCGTCCAGTTTTCCGTCACCTGAGTCCCGGACTGCTGCAGCATCTTCGACACCGCGCAGTGATGACGCAGATCGGACATGACCCTTTCGACAGCCTCCACGGAACCGCTCGTCTCGACCGCGATGTTGATGATCACCTTGGGAAACGGCACGTCGATCGGCTCGATCAGCCGGGTGCCGCGACTGTCCATCGTAGTGGTGATGTCGATGTCCATTCGATCGAAGGAAACCCCGTGATGGGCCGCCAACTTGTTGGCGATGACATGGGTACAGCCGGCCAACCCGGTCATGACCAGTTCCACCGGCATCGGCCCTTCATTGGTTCCGCCGCGCTCGATCGGCTCGTCGATCACGGTCTCGAAATGCCGTGACTTTGCGACACTTCGGGTCGTCGACTGGGCCGCTGCCTGGGTCTTGAAGGTCCAGATCGGTTTTTGCTTGATTTTCATGCGTCTTCTTGTCTCCGCTGCACCCGTTGCATCGGGCACGCCGGCCGAAACCGGCGCGCCCGTTTGTCGTCAGTTCGAGGTGATCTGGTCGACCAGGTCCTTGTAGTCGGTCTGCTGGGCGTCCCTGAGCTTCTGGTAGTCCGGACCGTCCAGGTACTCGCGGTTTTCGCCGAGCCGACCCATCAGGCGGACATAGGTCTTGTCCTCCTGCAGTGCCGCAAAGGCGTCGCGCAGCTTCTGGACGACTTCCGGCGGCGTACCGGCCGGCGCCACGACCACGCGGTGCATGTAGCCGGTGTCGCCCTCGACGCCGAGTTCGGCCAGCGTCGGGACGTCGTCGACCATCCGCTCGCTGCCGGCCGTTGCCAGCAAGCGCACTTCGCCGCTATCGAGCAGGTTGGTGAGCGTCGCCGGGAAGCCCATGGTGATTTCGGCATCGCCCTTGAGCAGCGCCTGAAGAGCCGGTCCGCCGCCCTTGTAGGGGATCATGTTGAAGGCGATGTCCTTCGACTTCATGATCTGCGCGGCCGGCACGAACAGCGCGCCCCAATTGCCCGAATGCGCCATCTTCAGCTTGCCGGGATTGGCCTTGGCATATTCGACCACGTCATCGAAGGTCTTGAATGGGCTGTCGCCGCGCACCACCACGCCGATCGGCGCGTGGTTGATGCGGGCAATCGGCACGAAGTCCTTGCCCGGGTCGTAAGGCAGGTTCTCGACGTGCTGTTGCAGCATGTCGAGATAGTTGTGGGTAAACAGCAGAGTGTAGCCGTCCGCCGGAGCATTGGCCGCTTCCTGGGTGCCCTTCTGTCCGCCGGCGCCCGGCGTCAGGCGAACGATCATCGCCTGGTTCAGGTAAGCCGGAATGATGCTGGTGAAAACGCGCGCATTGAGGTCATGCGAGCCACCTGCGCCAAGCGGAATGATGAGGGTCACCGGCTTTTCCGGATACTCGGCAGCGGCGGGCGCTGCGAGCCCGCCCAGCATCAGCGCGGCCATGGCGAATTTCAGTAGGTGTCGTCTGATCATGGTATCCTCCCGATCCTTGTGATCACATGGATTGAAATGGTCTTTCATCAACTTTGGTAATTTGTGGTTCCCTCCTCCTGCTGCTGCGTGGAACGGGTTTTGGGTGCCGCCGACAGGTTGGCCATCCGGCGCCACAGGTAGAAGCCGACAAGCGGCGTCAGAACGAGGATCGCCAGCATGCCGGGGCGCTGAGTCAGCGCGAACGCCAGCAGGTTGCCCTCCGACATGGCCACCGTCTGGCCGAAGGCATATTCGAGCGGTCCGCCGAGGATGAAGCCCATGACCATCGGCATGACTTCGAAGCGGGCGATCCGGGCGATGATGCCGAAGGCGCCGAAACCGATCAGCATCAGCAGATCGACCGTGTCGGAGCGGAAGACGTAGGAGCCGGCAAAGGCGAACATGATCACCGCCGGAATGAGCAGCGAGTTCTTGATCGTCACCAGCCGGGCGAAGAACGGAATGGCCAGATAGCCGATGATCACGAACAGGATGTTGGCGAACACCATGGCCGTGAGGATGGCGAAAACGGTTGCTCCCTGCTCTTCGAACAGTTGAGGTCCGGGGCGCAGGCCCTGCGCGACGAAGGCACCGAGCAGGATCGCAGTGACGTTGTCGCCGGGAATGCCGAGGGTCAGCAACGGCACCAGGGTCGGACCGTTGACCGCGTTGTTGGCGGCTTCCGCCGCAGCCACGCCCTCGATTTCGCCCTTGCCGAACTTTTCCGGCGTGGGCGAGGAATTCTTGGCCGCCGTGTAACCGAGCATGGCGGCCACCACCTGGCCGAGGCCGGGCACGATGCCGATGGCCGTGCCGATGGCGGTCGAACGCAGGATGGTGCGGAAGCAGCGCTTCAGTTCCGCCAGCCGCAACCGCTCGCCGACGATCTTGGCGACATGCCCGCGGTCGACCTTCCGGCCGAGCACCGCAACGATTTCCGGCACGGCAAACAGGCCGATCAGCATCGGCAAGAGCGGCACACCGCCCTTCAGGTCGAAAAAGCCGAAGGTGAAGCGCTCGACCCCGCCGAGCGGATCGGTGCCGACGAAGGACAGCCATAGTCCGAACGTCATCATGATCAGGCTCTTGACCGGATTGCTGCCGGCGGTGACGGCGATGATGATCAGGCTCATGAAAAGGATGGCGGCCAGTTCCGGCGGCCCGAACTGCATGACCAGCAACGCGATCGGAAAGATCATGGCGATGGTCAGCAGGTCCGAGG
Organism: Rhizobiaceae bacterium; assembly: GCA_963921345.3. Lineage (GTDB taxonomy): Bacteria > Pseudomonadota > Alphaproteobacteria > Rhizobiales > Rhizobiaceae > Hoeflea_A. Next base: position 2,116,781 of record CAWUFE020000007.1, read on the forward strand.
TGAAGTCGCCGAAGGTGGAGGAAAACAACGCGATATCGAGCGCCTTGCGCGACTGCCCTTTCTTGGTCAGGGCATAGCCATCGGCGGTCGTCGCGATCGCGGCTCCGGTCCCCGGCATCGAAACCAGGATCGCCGGCACGCTGCCGCCGAATATTCCGCCCTTGTAGATGCCGAGCAGAAACGGAATGCCGACGATGGGATCGAGAAAGAACGAGACCGGCAGCAGAATGGCCATCGCCATCAGCGTTGTAAAACCTGGCAGCGAACCGACCAGCATGCCGAAAAACAACCCCGCCGCCATCATGGCGAAGGTGTCGAGGCGGAAGGCCATGAAGAAACCGCTGGTGAATTGCTCAAGCATCGGCAGGGCCTAAGGTGGTCGCAAGGGGCATGAGCGGTTCAGTTTCCTAGTATTCGGGCAATGGAGAGTTCCACCGGAGCCAGTTCCGGCAGCGACACCAGCAGCAGCCGCGTCGCCACCAGGTAGAAGGCCAGCGGCAGGAGGAACGAAAAGGCGACGATCTGCAGGTAGTTCCGGTTCCCCGCCAACAGCGAGATCACCACCATCGACAGGAAGCTCGCCGACAGGAAGCCGATCCGCGAGAACGTCAGCGCGTAGAACAGCAGCACCAGGAAAAAGGCGCCGACACGAAGCCAGTCGGTATCGTCGGCTGGCGTTTCCTCGCCGCCATCGGCGGATCCTGGATTGCGATAGGCACGGATGAAGAACAGGCTGCAGAAGAAGACCATCATCGCCATACCGATGATCGGAAAAAAGGTCGGCTCGATGGCGCTCAGCGACCGGCCGAACAGCAGCTTCGGCTTGGCCACCAGTGCTTCCATGAAGGCGATGAATGCAATCGCGAGCATGAGAAGCGAGCCGGCAACCGCCGATTCAAGCCGTTTGTTCATGACCTCCGCATTCTCCCCGGTGCACACTCGTGATTCACCGATCCTCTCGGACGGGTATGGTGAAAGTCTAGAGGCATCGCCAACCGATACGAAATGCGTTCTAGGTTTACTTCTATGACAATTTGGAATAGGCAGCCCCACCAGCGGCCCCAATCACGGGAGATTGCCGATGAAGATACGCCAGCTCGAAGCCATGCGAGCCCTGATCGCCACCGGCACGACGACCCAGGCTGCGGAGGTTATGGGCATCAGCCAGTCGGCCATCAGCCGCCTGATCTGCCAGCTCGAGGACACGTTGGGCTTCACCCTGTTCGACCGCCACCGCGGGCGGCTGACGATCACCCCGGAAGGCCGCGAATTCTTCGGTATGGCAGAAGGGATTCTGGACCAGGTCGACCAGATCCAGGAGACGGCCTCCAACATCCGCGCCCACGGAACCGGGACGTTGCGGGTCGTCGCCATGCCGGCGATCGGCACCTGTATGCTGCCGCAGCCGCTGAAGATGCTGCGCGAGGAATACAACAACCTCAACATCATCGTGCACTTGAAGGGACGCAGCGAATTGCAGCAGGCGGTAGCCGAACGCCGCTACGATATCGGCCTCGCAACCCTGCCCATCGTGCAGCAAGGACTGACCGTCGAACCGCTGTGCACGGTGCGTTCGGTCATCATTATGCCGAACGATCATAGGCTAGCAGCCAAGTCCGTGGTGCATGCTGAAGATCTGGAGGGCGAAAGCCTCGTCTCGCTGTCCACCGACACCGTGATGCGCTATCGCACCGAGGAGATGCTGACCAAACTGAAGATCCATTGCCAGGCGGCGATCGAAGCGCAGTCGACGATCCTGCTCGGCAATCTCGTCAAGATCGGCCTGGGCATCGCCGTCGCCCACCCGTTCGTGGCCGATCACTTTCGCGGCCAGTTGCAGATCCGGCCGTTCGAGCCGGCGATCGACATCAGCTACGGGCTGATTTTCGCCGAGGGCGCACGCCGCCTGCGGGTCACCGACCGGTTCAGCGAAAACATGAGGATCTGTTTCGCCAGCTCCGATGAGCTGATCGCACGGGCAAATCGATAACTGTTGTTTTTCAGTCCATTACGGCTGCGAGCTAACTCGCGAGCGAGGAAATCTCCGCGTCGTTCAGAGGCAGATCGACGGGCATGTTGCGCTCGGCGGAAAGGTCGGCGGCGATGTAGACCTCCATCACCTTGCGCGCCTGCTCGGGCGTCACCAGGACCGGTCGGTCGAGTGCCACCGCCTCGACAAAATGGTCGGTCTCGCGCGCCATCGGCCCGGCAAAGACGTGATCGACCTTTTCTCCTGGCATCGACGACATCGGGAACTGGATGCCGTTCTCGACCGTGTTCAGCACCACGTCCCGATGGGTATCGTCGATCAGCAGGGCCCCCTTGGTCCCGACCATTTCCAGCGTCGTCGCCGAATAGTTCGGATAGCCGAGCGGCAGGATCCAGCCGGCGCCGATGGTAAACGAGATGCCGTTGTCCATGGTCACGATGATCCAGGTGCAGTCCGGCGCGCCATTGATCTCCTTCATGGTCTTGTAGACCGTTTGCGCATAGATGCGCACCGGTTTGGCCGGTTCCAGGCACCACAGCACGAAATCGAGGTCGTGGGTCGCCTCCATCGCTGCCGGCGACAGCTTCACCCGGCCGGAGATTTTCTTGCCCAGGCTGCGGGTGATGTGGCGGCTGATCAGGGCGCTAACCGGCTCTCCCAACGTGCCGTCATCGAGGCATTTCTTGATATAGGCGTATTTCGGATTGAAACGCTGCGAATAGCCGATGGTGAATTTCAGCCCCTTCTCGCGCGCCAGTGCAACCAGTTCGTCGGCCTCGGCCAGCGTGATCGCGATCGGCTTTTCCAGAAACACGTGCTTGCCGGCCAACAGGCACTCCCGCGTCATCGGGAAATGCGTGGTTTCCGGCGTTGCCGAGATGATTGCCGCATCGATCGACGGGTCTTCGACGATCCGCCGGTAGTCCGTGGTCGCCGTGACCGGCTGCGCCAGGGTTTCGACCTCGCGCAGCCGTGCCTCGTTGATTTCGGCAATGTGCAGGTCCGCCACGAGCGGATGGGCAAAGCAGGCTTCGGCGCGAATGCCGCCGCACCATCCGGTCCCGATCACACCGACATTGATTTGCTTCATTACGAACCGCCTTCCGGTTAAGAAGAGAGACCTGCATGGATGGAGTTCCGGCACCGTAGCGGCATCGCTTCGGCAGCAAAAATGCGAAAAAGACCTTGATCTATGCAAAAAACGAATAGCGAGCCCAAAGGAGGACCGATGACCGAATCGCTGATTGAATGGGATGCCCTGGATCTGCGCGATGCCTTGCACCAACGCCGCATCTCGGCCGTCGAGCTGGCCGAAGCGTTCCTCGATCGGATCAACGCCTGCAACGATGCCGTCAACGCGGTCGTCTCCCTGCGCCCCAGAGACGAGATCCTCGCCGAAGCAGAGCAGATGGATCGGACCGACCCGGCCGGACCGCTATACGGGCTGCCGGTGGCCATCAAGGACCTGGTGGACACCAGGAACCTGCGCAGCACCCAGGGATCGCCGATCTTCGCCGAGCACCTGCCGCAAAACGACCACCTCCTGGCAGCCCGGATACGCGAAGCCGGCGCCCTGATCATCGGCAAGACCAACACGCCCGAATTCGGCCTCGGCTCGCACAGCTACAACCCGGTTTTTGGGGTGACACGAAACCCCTACGATCTGTCGCGCTCGGCCGGCGGCTCCAGCGGCGGCGCGGCGGCCGCGCTGGCCGCCCGCATGGTGCCGATTGCCGACGGCTCCGACATGATGGGATCGCTGCGCAACCCGGCCGGGTGGAACAATGTCTACGGCCTGCGGCCGAGCTTCGGACTGGTGCCCGACGAGCCGGTCGGCGACAATTTTCTGCACCAGTTGGCGACGCTTGGACCGATGGCACGGTCGCCGGCCGATCTCGGGCTGCTTCTCGGCGTCATCGGTCGCCCCCATCCGCGCCATCCGCATGCCCGGTCCGCATTCGCCGGCCTTGAGCCGACGCGACCCATGCGGATCGGCTGGATCGGCGACTGGGCCGGCTATTATCCCATGCAGGCGGGGATCAAGGAGCTTTGCGAACAGGCGCTCGGCGTGTTCAGCGATCTCGGCCACGACGTCGTCCAACTGATCCCGGACTTCCCGCCGGAGCGCCTTTGGGAGAGCTGGATAACGCTGCGCAGCTGGCAAACCGCCATGCGCCTGCGGCCGCACTACGAAAACCCGCAAACCCGAGCGCTGCTCAAACCCGAGGCAATCTGGGAGATCGAGCGCGGCGTGGCATTGTCGGCAAGCGACATCCATGATGCCAGCATCGCCCGCTCCGACTGGTTCACCGCCTTCGCGGAGATGGCGGATATCGACATCCTCGCCCTGCCCTCGGCTCAGATCTTTCCGTTCGAGCCGGAGCTCGACTGGCCCAAAGAGATCGCCGGCCGGCCGATGGACACCTACCACCGATGGATGGAGATCGTGCTGCCGGCCTCGCTGATCGGCGTTCCCGGTCTCTGCGTGCCGGCCGGATTCGGGCAGCAGGGCCTGCCGATGGGGCTGCAGCTGATTGCCCGGCGCGGCGAAGACGGCATGCTGCTTGGACTGGGACAGAGCTATCACGGGCGCACGCTATGGCCGCAGAAGCGGCCACCGGACGTCTCGACGATGTCAGCCAGGAGTTAAGCTGCCCTGGTACGATCCGATTCCTCGACCCTGGCGCGAGCGGCGTCGGTCAACTGCATGATCACCAGGGCGATGAACCCGAATCCGGCAAAGCCGGCGACCAGCGGCACCACACTGCCGTCGTAGAGAATGCCGATCGCAGCACCCAGCACCATGGAGATAATGGTCGTGACCGAACCGATGACGGCCGCGGCCATTCCGGCGATGTGACCCAGCGGTTCCATCGCCAGGGCGTTGAGATTGCCGAACAGAATGCCTACCGCGAAAAAGCCGACGGTGAAGCAGGCCATGAACGTCCACAACGGCGGGTTGCCGCCAACAGCCCACGCGTAGACCAGATAGGCGCTGGACAAGCAAATCAGCCCGATGAGAGCCCACTTGCACAGCGCCCGCATGCCATAGCGCATCACCAGGCGGGAATTGACCAGGGAAGCACCCCCGATCGCAAAGGACAGTATGGCGAAATAGAGGGGAAAGCTGTCACCGGCCTGGAACAGCTCGTGAAAAATCTGCTGGGCCGAAATCAGATAGCCGACGAAGGCGGCAAAGACGAAGCCGGTGGCAATCATGTATCCGAGCGCGGTGCGGTTCCCGAGCACCTCTTTCGCGCTCGCATACAGGTTGGACGGAGAAAAAGGCGTTCGCCGTTCCGGGACAAGCGTTTCCGGTTGCCTCGCGAAGAGCCAGACGAAACCCACGGCCGCCATGGCGAAGAACAGAACGAATATGGCTCGCCAATCCGACACGATCATCAGGCCCTGTCCGACCGCAGGAGCAAAGGCGGGCACGACGATGAACACCGCCATGATCGCGGACATGATGCGCGCCATCGCCCGGCCCTCGTACCGGTCCCGCACCATTGCAACGACGACGATGCGCGGACCGGCAGCGCCGAGGCCCTGAAGGAACCGGCCTACCAGCATGAGCTCGAAACTGGAGGCGAAGACCGAAAGCAGGCTTCCCACCATGAAGACGACCAGACCCGAATAAATGGCCGGCTTTCTTCCGATACTGTCTGACATCGGTCCGTAGATTATCTGGCCGATTCCGAGGCCGAGGAAGAAGACCGTGATGACCTGCTGCCGATCGTTCTCATGCACCACCCCGAGATCGATGCCGATTGGCGGCAACGCCGGCAACATGGCGTCGATCGAAAGGGCAACAAGCGAGATCAGAAGAGCGATCAGCGCAATAAACTCGCTTTCGCTTCGGGCGGGATGTCTCATTCGGCAAATGTCCAACCTGACGTGTCGGTCGGCCACCGGACCGCACGATCGACGCCCGTCATACCAATGGCGGAGCGCAACGCATAGGATTTTTCGAGTTCTTTCTAAAGCCGCATCAGCGTGGCGTTTTCGCCTTCGGTCAACCGATCGATGGTCTGCATGAAGCTGTTATAGTCCTGCGGCGCAAGCTTGTCGGAAAAATGCGAATTCAGCTCCCTGACGAGCCCGTGGCAGGCCTCCATGATGCGCCGGCCCTCCTCGGTGAGGTGCACTTCCGTCACCCGGCCATCCGTGTCGATGCCGTTGCGTTCGAGCAGGCCGCGCTGTTCCATGGTCTTCAAAAGCCGGGAGATCGCCGGGCGGGCAATGCCGATATAGCTGGCGAGCGCTGATGGTGTCGTCACGCCTTCCATACCGACCCCGCGCAGAACGCACCACATCAGCCGCGTGATGCCGTGATCGCCGATCTGCTTCTCGAGGCGCGCCTCCATCAGACGGGCGAGCCGCGTCACCTTGTATCCGATGCGATTGTGGAGCGTGAAGTCCTGCAATGCGTCTCCTCTCGAATACCGATACGCGCCCGGTTGACAGCGTTGCCGGCAATGTCGATTATCTCGTTAACATAGATAACTATCCTTGTTAACTACATACGACCTGTTCTGGGAGGGACCATCATGAAGTCTGTATTACGCATGAAATGCGCCATGATCGCCGTGGCGGCCGTCGCTGTTACCACGGTTCTGCCGGTCGCCGGCACGGCATCGGCCGATGAGCTCAAGGCAGCGCACTTCATGCCGCCGATGCATCCGATGGACCGCGGCGTCATGACTCCGCTGTCGGAGGAACTGGCCGACGCCACCGGCGGCGAGCTGACCATTCGCATCTATCCGGCCGGCGAGCTCGGCAAGGGCCCGGTGCAACAATACAAGCGCGTCGTCACCGGCGTTGCCGACATTGCGTTCGGGATTCCGGCCTATACGCCAACCCAGTTCGGCAAGACCGTCATGGTTCACATGCCCGGTCTGTTCAAGAGCGGTGAGGATGCCACCAACGCGCTGTGGGATAATCTTTCAGCCATTGAAGACGAATATGCGGAAACCAAACTGCTCGGCCTGTGGGCCAACAACCCTTCGGTACTGATAACCCGCGAAAAACCGGTCCGCTCACTGGCCGACATCGAAGGGCTCAAGGTCCGCACGCCGAACCCGGTTATGGCGGAGGTCGTCAAGGCGTGGGGCGGCATTCCGGTTTCGATGCCGACTCCGGATATCTACAACGCCATGAACACGGGCGTGATTGATGCCGTCATGATCGGACCGTCCGGCATCCGCTCCTACAAGCTCAACGAAATCGGCAAGCACGCCACCATCAACATTCCGTCCGCGGTCGACAGTTTCTACCTGTTGATGAACAAGCAGAGCTGGGACGCGTTGAGCGACGAGCACAAGGCCAAGCTCAACGAGCTGACCGGCCGGGGCTTGAGCCTGCGCGGCGCCCGGGCTTTCTTTGACGCCGGCCAGGCCGGCATCCAACTGGCCCGCGACAGCGATGTCGAAATCATCGAGATCGACGAAGCCGCGGATGCCGAGTTCCGCGCCGCCATGGCCGACGCCCTCGATGCGCTGATCGAAAAGACCTCGAAGGAAACCGGCGCAAACGCCCGCGAGATCATTGCCGGATTCTCCGGGCAATAGGGCGTGTCCGACGAAAACCAGGAGAGCACCAGCCGTCCGGCGACCCCGGACGGCTGGCGGCGATGGGTGGAGGCGCCGCTGATTGCCTGCGGCGCCGTCACCATCTTTGCCATGATGTTTTTGTCCGTTGGCGACGCCATGCTGCGCTCGCTGTTCGACGCGCCTATTTTCGGCGCCAACGACTACACCCAGATCATCCTGTCGATCGCCGTCTCGATCAGCCTGCCGCTGTGCGTTCTTGCCGGCCGGGTGATCGCCATCGATACGCTGGTCGCGCTGTTTCCGGACCGGCTGCGACGACCGATCGACCTTGCCGTCTCGATCGCCGGCGCCGTGATGATGGGCTATCTCGCCTGGCGGGCTTTCCTCAACGCTCGCGAAGCGGCGCGCTTTGCGGAAACCACCCTGCTGCTGCAACTGCCTCTGGACACCTCCTACTACGCCATTGCCGCCGGTGGCGCGCTCTCGGCGCTGTTGCTGCTGACGGAAAGCGGACGCCATGAGCACTGAACTGCTGGGGCTTGCCGGCTTCGGCGTGCTGTTCGGCCTGATGGCATTGGGAACACCGGTCGCCATCGCGCTGCTGATCGTCGGCTTCGCCGGCACCATCCTGTTGAACGGCTTTCAGGCCGCCGCCTACACGCTCAGCGGCCAGGCTTTCGCGACGGTTACCGTCTACGAGCTGTCGATCATTCCGCTGTTCATCCTGATGGGCAACCTTGCCTCGGCCGCAGGGCTCAGCCGCGACCTGTTCGACGCCGCCTATCGGCTGATCGGCCATTTGCGCGGCGGACTGGCCGCGGCGACCATTCTCGGCTGCGCCGGCTTCGCCGCACTTTCCGGCTCCTCCATCGCCTCAGCCGTGACCATGGGCAAGGTCGCCTACCCCGAAATGCGCCGCTACCGCTACGGCGCCCGGCTGGCCACCGGTTCGATCGCCGCCGGTGGCACGCTCGGAATCCTCATTCCGCCGTCCACCGGCTTCGTCATCTACGCGGTGCTGACGGAGGAATCCATCGGCCGCCTGTTCATGGCCGGCGTCTTGCCCGGTCTGCTGCTCACCACGCTGTTCCTGATCGCCATCGCGCTCGTTACCCTCTTCACGCCGGAAGAAGGGCCGAAGGGCCCGGTTTTCAATTGGCGCGAAAAGCTCTCCAGCATGGTGCGGGCGACCGGCATCGTGACGATCATCGTGATCACCATCGGCGGCATCTACACCGGCTTTTTCACCCCAGTCGAGGCGGCCGGGGTCGGCGCCTGTTTCGCCCTGCTGATGCTGATCCTTCGCGGCAAATGCACCCTGGCCACCCTGTGGGACGCCAGCGCCGAGACGCTGCGCACCACCGGCATGGCCTTCTTCATACTCATCGGCGCCAACGTCTTTGCGCCGTTCGTCGCCCTGTCGCACCTTCCCGAAACCATCGCCGCCGGCATGGCCGGGCTGGCGCTCGGCACCTACGGAACGCTTGCGGTGATCCTGCTCGGCTATGTGGTGCTCGGCATGTTCATCGAGGGCCTGTCACTGCTGGTCATCACCTTGCCGATCGTCTTCCCGCTGATCGTCTCGCTCGGTTTCGACCCGATCTGGCTCGGCGTGATCATGGTGATCGTGCTGGAGATGGGCCTGATTTCGCCGCCCATCGGCGTCAATGTCTTCGTCGTCAAGAGCATCGTTCCGGACGTGAAGATGGAGACCATCTTTGCCGGCATCATGCCGTTCTGGCTGGCCATGGCGATCGCCCTGCTCATTCTGGTCATCGCGCCCGATATCGCTCTGCTGCTGCCCAACGCCATGTACAATTAGCGCCAAAACCGGCGGTTTTCGCCGATCCGAAATCCATATTCCCCTGCCCGTTGGCAATCAGCTTTCTTGATAAAGCCCATAGGGACTTATGATTGCGAACCCGACATTTGCCGTCGAATTCGCAAAATCCTGCCCGTATCCTTTCGGTAAGGAACAAGCCACGGGAGGAAGGCTTTGCCGCACGTCGAACCGTTGACCATCGAGGAAACGGAGGAAGCCAAGGCCGACATCGAGCGCCTCGCCTCGGCAACCGGATTTGTCGCCAATTCGATGCTGACGCTGGCCCGTCGCCCGGAAATCGCCCGCGCCGTGCTCGGCCTGATCCGCGCAGTCGTCCGCAATCCCGACGGAACCGTCGACCCGGCCCTGCGCTGGATGGTGGCGCATGTCACGAGCCGCGCCAATGGCTGCGTCTATTGCACCGCCCATACCTTCAAGAACGGCGCCGACAATGGCGTACCGGACGACAAGCTGGCGGCAATCTGGGAGTTCGAGACCAGCCCGCTGTTCAGCGACGCCGAACGCGCGGCGCTGCGCATCGCCGTGACCGGCGGGCAGTGTCCTGCTTTCGCAACCGAAGAGGACATGGCCGAGCTGCGCCGCCATTTCAGCGAGGAGCAGGTGGTCGAGATCGGCTCGGTGATTGCGCTGTTCGGCTTCAACAATCGCTGGAACGCGCTGATGGCGACCGACATCGAGCCGAGCGTCACCGATTTCATCGAGAGCAAGTCCCAACAGAAGGAAACCGCACAGTAACTCAACAAGGACCGCAAGGTCCGGGCAACTGCATTGGAGGAGTCAATGAAAAAGAAAATCGGGAACGAAACGGCAGCCGTCGACCGCCGCACATTTCTCACTGGAACGGCCGCGACCATGGCTGCCCTGTCGATCACCATTCCGGCCGACAAGGCGCGCGCCGCGGGCTACCCGGAACGCGCCATCACGCTGGTGGTCATGTATGGTGCCGGCGGCGGCACCGACACCATCATGCGCAAGCTCGCTGAGGAAATGGCCAAGTCCAAGTGCTGGAAGATCAACGTCATCAACAAGCCCGGCGCCGTCGGCGGCGTTGCCACCCAATATGTGCACGGCCAGGCTTCCGATGGCTACACCGTGCTGGGCGGCGCCAACTACAACAAGTTCGTCCGGGTCATGGGCCATGTCGATTTCGTGCCGTGGGAGGAGTGGGTGTTCTTCCAGGCAGCGACGGCCAATGCCAGCTGGTCGGTGACGCCCGACTCGCCGTTCAAGACCTTCGACGACGTCGTGGCAGCCGCCAAGGCCAACCCCGGCAAGATCACCATCTCGACATCGGGCACCGGCGGCCTGTGGCATGAACTGGCCCTGATCGTCGGCTCCTTCGCCGATGTCAGCCTCAAATACGTGCCCTACAAGGGCGGCAAGGCGGCAACGCTGGCCGGACTGCAGGGTGAAGTCGATATCGCCGGCGGCGGCGTGCATGAGCATGTCGACCTGGTGCGTGCCGGCAAGCTGCGCTGCCTGCAGCAGACCTCCGCCGCCGACATCACCCTGGAAAACGGAACGGTCATGCCCTCAATCGGCGGCCTGCTCCCATCCATCCAGCCCTTCCTGCCGATCGGCGGCACCTACAACTTCATCATGAAGCGCGACACGCCGACCGACGTGCTGGAGATGGTCAACGACGCCTTCATCCAGGCGGTGAACTCCGACGGTTTCCAGGACATGGTCAAGAGCAAGTTCTTCCAGACCGACATCCGCACCGGCGAAGCCGCCGACAAGCGGGCGGCTCTGCTCGAGGTCGTCACGGTCGACACGTTCAACAAGTTCTCCGACCAGATCGGCGCGGACGTCGTCACTGCCAAGGATCTCGGGCTGCCGGCTCCGGCGGACTTCGAAGCCTGGTGGCCGCCGCAGGGTTACAAGCCCCGCATTTAGCGAAACGACAGCCGAAGGGAGGCAACAGCCTCCCTTCTTTCCCCTTGATCGCGACGATCGAGCAGAATTCCCATGACCAACCAAACACAGTTTTCGGGCGAAGACGAAAACGCCGGCTTCGCATCGCCCGTCCAGGACATGATTGCCGCAGGATTCCTGATCCTGCTGTCGCTCTGGATCATGATCGAGAGCGTCGGCCTCGGCAGTTCCGACAGTATCGCCACTGCCCCCGGCCTGCTCCCCTTCCTGACCGCCGGCAGCCTCTGCGCCATGGCTCTGGCACTCGGCTTCATGGCCGTGAAGCGGCACGCCGCGGGCGAAACCGCTTCGCCAGCCGATGAAAAGCCGGAGCACGCGCGAACCGCCCTGCTCATCGCCTTTCTCGGCGTCTATCTCCTGAGCCTGCAATATCTCAGCTTCGAGTACACGGCGACAGTGGGCGGCTTCGAGCTCGGATACGGCGCATTCGAGGTGCTGACGATCGTGTTCCTGACCGTGCTGCTCATCGTCTTCTGGACCCGAGTCCTATGGAAATGCCTGGCTGTCTCGGTGGTGTGGGTGACGCTGCTGGCCGCCGCCTTCCGCTACGTCTTCGTCATTCCGTTGCCGGGTTCGGTATAACATGATCGTCGATGCCATCCTTCAGGCGATCACGCCTTACATCCTGATCGTCACGCTTGCCGGCGTATCGCTCGGCATCGTCTGGGGCGCCATGCCCGGCCTGTCGACGACCATGGCCATGGCACTGCTCATCGGCCTGTCGGCCAGCATGGCGCAGGACACCGCCATCGCCTTCATGCTCGGCGTCTATACGGGCAGTGTCTTCGGCGGCGCCATCTCCGCGGTGATGATCAACATCCCCGGAACGCCCGACGCGGTTCCGACGATGATCGAAGGCCATCAGCTGGCGCGCCGCGGCGAAGGCGGCCGAGCACTGGGCACGGCCATCGGCGCTTCGTTCCTCGGCAACTGGGTCGGCATCGTGCTGCTGGTCGGCTTCATCCCGCTGATCCTTGCCTTCGCCTTGCATTTCCGCTCCTGGGAGATGTTCCTGCTGGCCGTCATCGGCATCACGGTCAGCGGCTCCATGTCGGCAGGCAGCCTGCCGCTCAAAGGCTGGATAGCCGGCTGGCTCGGCCTGCTGATCGCCTTTGTCGGCATCGATCCCATCCACGGCGTGCCGCGCTTCACCTTCGGCACTCTGGAGCTGATGGACGGCATCAACTATGTCGCCGTGCTCATCGGCCTGTTCGGCCTCGCCGAAGTGCTGCGGGTGCTGCCGCAGCGCGAGCACTATTCCATTCCGGAAGAGGTCGGCCGGGTCATGCCGTCCTTCCGCCTGCTGATGCGCTATGCGCGCACCGCCGTTCGCTCCGGCATCATCGGCACGATCATCGGAGCCATTCCGGGTGCCGGCGCCAATGTGGCATCCTTCCTGTCCTATGACATCGGCCGCCGGCGGGCGAAGCCGGAAGAAAGGGCGAAATGGGGCAAGGGCAGCTACGAGGCCATCGTCAGCGCCGAGGTCGCCAACAACGCCAATATCGGCGGCTCGATGCTGCCGCTGCTGGCGCTGGGCATTCCCGGCAATGCGGCTGCGGCCGCCCTGCTCGCCGCCCTCAGCCTGAAAAACGTCGTCGTCGGCCCGACCATCGAGATCGACCATCCGGGACTGATCTATTTCATCTACGCCGCCCTGGTCGTCGCCAACATCCTGATGTACGGCGCGGCGATCGCGCTGATCAAACCCTGCGTCAAGCTGTTCAGCCTGCCGCGCGGCCTGCTTCTGCCGCTGATCGTTCCGATCTGCGTCATCGGCGCCTATGCTGTGCGGCTCAGCATGTTCGACGTCTGGGTCATGTTCGCAGCCGGCATTGCCGGCTACGCCCTGCACGCCTTCCGTTTTCCGACGGCTCCGGTGGTGCTGGGCGTCATCCTCGGCCCGCTGGCCGACGAGAACCTGCGGCGCGCCATGCTGCTGTTCGAGGACAAGTCGTTCGGCTTCGTGCTGTCGCAATATTTCGGCACGTTCCTGCTGGCGGCGCTGGTCTTCATCTTTGTCGAGGGCATCCTGCGTGCCCGGCGCAACCGGAAATCCCTTGGAGGTGTGAGTGAGTAGACAAACGCGTGAAATCGGCCTGGCCATCATCGGCTGCGGCACCATCGGGCGGATCCGCGGCGAACTGGCCCGCGCCTATCCGAGTGTCGGCTGGCTCGGCCTGTGCGACATCAAATCCGATGTCGGCGAGCGGCTGCGCGACGATACCGATGCCGACTTTTTCACCACCGATTTTCGCGAATTGCTGGCGCGCCCCGAAGTGACGGCCGCGATCATCGCGACGGACGAGAATTTTCACACGGACCCGACCCTGGCGGCCGTCGACCGGGGCCTCGACCTGTTCATCGAAAAGCCGCTGGCGACCGATGCCCGCCAGTCGCAGCGGATCCTCGAGGCGATCGAAGCGTCCGGGATCGACGCCGTCGTCGGCTACACCCAGCGCTTCCGTCGGCGCTTCCTTGCGGTGAAGGAACGCCTGGTCACCGGTCAGGTCGGCGACGTCACGTCCGTTGTCACCCGCGCCTTCATGAACCGCATGGTGCCGATCGCCACCGTCAGCCGCACCCAGGACCGGGCGAATCTCACGCCGATGGTGGTGTCGGGCACCCACAGTCTCGACATGTGCATGTGGCTGATGGAGGGCAAGACGCCGGTCTCGGTCTTCGCCCAGTCCTGCGACAAGGCGCTTGGCCAATGGGGCACGAAGGATTCCACCTTCGGCATCTTCACCATGGACGACGGCACCATCTGGAGCATGAACATCAGCTGGGCCCTGCCCGTCGTCTGGCCGGGCGCCGTTTACGGCATCGAGATCGGCATCGTCGGCACCAAGGGCGTCATCGACATCGAGGATACGCACCGCGATGTGGTGCTTGCCACGGAAATCGCCCAGGGCGCCGGCTACGCGCCGGAAGGCTTCGACCCGGGCGCACCGCGTCATGTCGACTTCCTCACCAGCTATCCGCCGGGAGACCTGCACGACAACCAGCTGTGGGGTCCGATGCGCGAGGAAACCAACGCCTGGTACCAGCGCATTTACACCGGTCAGAAAACACCGCATGCGACCGCCGCCGACGGGCACCGCAACCTGATGCTGACCATGGCCATGGACCTGTCGGCCCGGCGCGGCGAGCCGGTGCAATTGCCGGCCGATCCGGAAGAACTGATGCGGGAATTGCGCTGATGGCGATCGCGCTTCGCTTCGGCGGCTATCAGGGTCCGAACTCGGTCCATACCCGCGCCGGCCACGCTTTCGGAGAGGCCCTGAAGGAGACGCTCGGAAGCGCCGTCGACTATTCCTTCGACAGCAACATCGTCGAACGCGGCCACAAGGCGTCCGACCTGCTGTCCATGGTGGAGAGCGGAGAGCTGGACGGCTGCTATTTTTCGTCGAGCTATCTGGCCAGCCGGGTTCCCGAGCTGGGCATTTTCGACCAGCACTTCATCGTGCCCGACCGGCGCCGCGCCTACGCCGTCCTCGACGGTACACTCGGAGCCGAGCTGGCCAAGCTGGTCGCCCACAACACCGGCTACGAGGTCCTCGATTACTGGGACAACGGTTTTCGCCACATCTCCAACGGCCTGCACCCTCTTCGCGAGCCGCAGGACTGTGTCGGCCTGAAGCTGAGGACGCTGGCCAACGACAACCATCGCCGCGTGTTCAGAGCCTTGGGGTTCCAGCCCATCACCATCGATGTGCGCGACCTTCCCGACGCCGTCGTCAGCGGCCGCGTCGACGCCCAGGAAAACCCGCTCACCAACATCTACAATTTCGGGCTGCACGAAACGCATCGCCACATCACCCTGACCCGACATCTCATGGGGGTCGCGATGGCGCTCTTCAACAAGCAGGCAGTAACCTCCTGGCCGGAGGAATTCCGCCAGGGCGTTCGCATCGCACTGCGCCGCGCGACCCAGGCACAACGCCGCTTTGCCGACGACGACGACGCAATCTGCACGCAAAAACTGACCGATGACGGCGTCGAGATCCTCGAGCTCAGCCCGGCGGAACGCCAGGCCTTTGCCGATGCGACGCAAGCCGAGGTCGAAGTGACCCGCAACAGCTTCGACGGTCGGCTGATCCGGCTGTTCGACGCCGATCTGGCGGCAAGCTGAAACGGCTTGCAACGCCGATCCGGTGGGCTGGTGGGCCTGTGATAGGCTTGCATCTTTGGCAGGTGAAAGGAATACTCCGCTCGCGCAATGGGAGGATTGCCGAGCATGGGGTGTCAAAGCACCGAATATGGGAGCGGCATCGTCGTCATCCATGGCTGCGACCTGTCGGCCAGCGACTTCGCAGCCAATCTGGCCACGGCTGCTGAACTTGCGGGAGCGACGCTTGCGACGATCTTCTTTTCGCAAGAACAATTCGACGCCGAAGAGCTTGCCGCCGCAGTAGAACACCATGCCGCAGGGCTGCCCTTCGTCGGCTGCTCTACAGCTGGCGAGATAACCCCGGCAGGTTATGAAGACGGCCAGATCGTCGCGGTTCTTTTCCCGGCAGACCGGTTTACGATCGAGCCCGCTTTGATCGAGAACCTCTCTGCCTGCTCCATGGACGATGTCGTTTCCCGGGTCAGTCGAACGCGACGCGAGTTCGAGAACCGGATCAGCGGCGACATCTCGTCGATTTTCGGTATCCTGCTGATCGATGGCCTGTCGCTAGCCGAAGAGGCATTTACCTCGGCACTCTACTGGAGCCTCGACAACATCCCGCTGATCGGCGGTTCGGCCGGCGACAATCTGCGGTTCCAGAACACCAAACTGATCGCCAATGGCTGCGTGAAGAGCGACACCGCCATCGTCATTTTCGTGCACAGCCAGGTTCCCTTCCGTGTTTTCAAGACGGACAACTTCGTGCCCACCGACCAAAAGCTGGTGGTAACCGAATCGGATCCGGACACGCGTACCGTAATGGAACTCAACGCCGAACCGGCAGCCAAGGCCTATGCCGAAGCGATCGGCATCGACCCGGAATCGCTGGGACCGATGAGCTTTGCCTCGCATCCGGTGGTGGTGCGCATCGGCGGCGACTTCTACTGCCGCTCCATCCAGAAAATGAACCCGGACGGCTCGCTGTCCTTCTTCTGTGCCATCGACAACGGCATCGTCCTGACGATCGCCCAGCCGAAAGGCATGGTGGAGTCGACCAGCGAGACCCTGAAGCGCATCGACAGCGAGCTCGGCGGTATCGACGTGCTGCTCGGCTTCGACTGCGTGCTCAGACGGCTCGATGCCCAGAACCGCCAGAGTTTCCGCGCCCTGTCGGCGCTCTATCGCGAGCACAGCATCACCGGGTTCTGCACCTATGGCGAACAGTTCCGCTCGATGCATCTGAACCAGACGCTGACCGGGATCGCCTTCGGCTCCGAGACCGCCGTTTCCGCCGAGTGAACCCGCCATGGCGCTCAACGAAGTGGAAAAGCTGAAAAAGATCAACGCCGCGCTGATGGAGCAGGTCGAGCGCTCCATGGACCAGCAAGGCAACGCCTTTTCGCTGTTCCAGACGGCCATCGGTCTGGAAAAACAGGTGCGCGAACGCACCGACGAACTGGCGATGACGCTGCGCCGGCTGGAGGAATCCAATCTGGCGCTCAATACCGCCAAGGATGCCGCCGAAAAGGCCAACATCTCCAAGACCCGGTTCCTGGCCGCTGCCAGCCACGATGTGCTGCAGCCGCTCAACGCCGCAAGCTTGTCGATTTCAGCCCTCGCTGACCTGCAGACCACACAACAGGGCAAGAACCTGGCGCAGCAGGTACAAAAGTCGTTGGCAACGATGGACGATTTGCTCAAGACGCTGCTCGACATTTCGAAACTCGACAGCGGCGCCATGCAACCGGCCCGATCCTGCGTCTCCCTCAACGCCACGCTTGATGGACTGCGCGCCGATTTCGAGCCGCTTGCCCACGAACGCAATCTCAGTATCCGCTTCCGGCCGACCGATCTGCATGTTGATAGCGACCGCACGATGTTGCGGCGGATCATGCAGAACCTGGTCTCCAATGCGATCTGCTACACCCAGTCGGGCGGCATTCTGGTCGGGGCTCGCGAACGCGGCCGGCGGGTCCGTATCGACGTCGTCGACACAGGAATCGGCATACCGCCGGAGCAACTCGATACGGTGTTCGAGGAATTTTTCCGCGGTCGCCGGTCCGACGCGTCCGACCTCGGAAACCAGGCGGGCCTCGGCTTGGGGCTTTCGATCGTCAGGCGAATGGTGGACGCGCTGGATCATGACCTGAAGCTTAGATCCGAACCGGAGCGTGGCACCGTATTCAGCCTTTGCCTGCCGAGACGTGAACCACCGGTGGAGGCGCATACAGCCATTGGAAACACCGGCGAAGACGTTCCACCGGCGACCTTGTCCGGCGTCAGGGCTCTGCTGGTCGAAAACGACCTGCCGGTGCTACAGGCAATGGCGACGCTGTTGGAACGCTGGCGTTGCGACGTCCGGCTGGCTGCCGGGGTCGAGGAAGTCCGCGACCTGCTGTCCCATGACCGCTGGTCACCGGATATCATTCTCGCCGATCAGCAACTCGACCATGGTGGTCTCGGAACCGAGCTCATCTGCGATGTGCGGCGGCGGCTGAAGCGGCCAATCCCGGCAATCGTGATCACCGCCGATCCGACCGACGAAATCAGAGCCGCCATCGCCGGAACGGATATCGAGTTGATGCACAAGCCGTTGAAGCCGGCAGAATTGCGGGCGATCATGTCTTACCTGCTCACTTCTTCCGCCCGCAGCGGCGTCGGCTCGGCTCAGTCGCCAGCTTCGGCCCGCAAGGTCTGAAATTCCATGCCCAGTTCGAGCAGTTCCTCGGCGTCAAGCTGCGCAACCTCGATTGCCGCTTTGGTTCGGTTGTAGACGTTGAGTTTGCGCAGGATCTCCGAGACGTGCGCCTTGACCGTCGTCTCGCCGACATTGAGCTCGTAGGCGATCTGCTTGTTGAGCAAACCCTCCCGAAGCATCTGCAAAACCCGCATTTGCTGTGGCGTCAGCGTACCCAGTCGCGAGATCAGGTCACGACGATTGGAATCGGCTTCATCGTCGGGGATCGGTTGATAGCCCTCCGGAAGCGCCAACTCGCCTTTCAGGGCCAGCTGGACCGCTTCCGCGAGGCGGTCCTTGCGGGTCGATTTCGGGATAAAACCAGCAATCCCATGGGACAGCGCTTCCTTGATGACCTTCGGGTCTTCATGTCCGGAAACCACAACCACCGGCAATCGCGGATAAAGGCCGCGGATCTTCATCAGACCCTCGAACCCGTTGACGTCGGGAATATTGAGATCAAGCAGGATCAGGTCGAAACGCTTGTCCTTCGACAGGATGTCCACCGCATTCGAGATATCGAACGCCTCGACGGTACGCACTTTCGGATCAGCGGTTTTCAGTGCGCCCTCCAGCGCCTCCCTGAAAAGCGGATGATCATCGACAATAAGGACACGGACCATTGAACTGTATCGATTTCGGACAGCAGAAAGCCTCCCACTCTACCACATCGCCCGTACGGTGAAATATGGGGCGCTTTGACACGTCCACACAGCTGCGCGCGGGTCGTGGTGCTATTTGCGCCGGTGGTAGGTCAGTGCCAGGGCGATGCAGTGCTGCAGTTCCGCGACCGGCAACGCCACTTCCTCTTTCAGGATCACCGCCCGGTTGCCTTCGAAATCGAAGGCCGAGTGATAGAGGTTCCTGTACTCTCCGACCAGGGTTGTCTGGCAATGGCAGAACATGGCCGGTCTGCCGTCCTTGCTCACGCCGAGGCGCACTGTGCTGCCCGACTTCGGGCGCACGGTCAGATAGCTCGGCTGACCCCATTTCAGCGTTTCGACGACCTCGCCGATGCCGTCGGTGCGGGCCGCCACGTCGAACAGCAGATCGCGCATTTCGAGCAGCTGCGGACGAACGCTGTCGGGCAGCGCATCGAACGCAGCGGCTACATCTGCCGGTATGTCTGTCCTGGCGTCCAAACCGATCCCCTCGAAACCCTCGCCGGCATCATAAACACGGTCGACCTTCTGACCATCGCCGGTCGCGACCCTCCTGTCACAACCTGTCAGCAGGATCGCTACATGGTCGCGCCGATCTGCCAGGGGACGAATTCCAGATCGCCGAGGCCCTGTGCCTCCGACAAGGTCTGTTGACCGGACGCCACGGCGAGGATGCGTTGAAAAATCTCCTCGCCGACGTCATCGATGCTCGCGCCTGACGAGGCGATGCGCCCGGCGTCGATATCCATGTCTTCCGCCATGCGTTCGAACACCGCGTCGTTGGTGGCGATCTTGATCGAAGGTGACGGTTTGGCGCCGAAGGCGGATCCGCGTCCGGTGGTGAAGCAGACGATGGTGCTGCCGCTGGCGATCTGGCCGGTGACCGAACAGGGGTCGTAGCCGGGGCTGTCCATGAAGACGAACCCCTTGGCGTCGACCGGCTCGCCGTAGAGATAGACGCCGTTGAGCGGGCTGGTGCCGGCCTTGGCCACGGCGCCGAGGGATTTTTCCAGGATCGTCGTCAGACCGCCGCGCTTGTTGCCGGGCGATGGGTTGTTGTCCATCGAACCGAAATTGCGCGCGGTATAGTCCTCCCACCAGCGGATCCGCTCGACCAGCTTGCGGCCGACCTCCGGCGTCGCCGCGCGTCGCGTCAGCAGATGTTCCGCGCCGTAAATTTCCGGCGTTTCGGCGAGCACCGCGGTGCCGCCATGGCGCACCAGCTGGTCGGCCGCGTAGCCGAGCGCCGGGTTGGCGGTGATACCGGACCAGCCGTCCGATCCGCCGCATTGCAGGGCCAGCACCAGTTCCGATGCCGGACAGGTTTCGCGTTGCGCCTGGTTGGCGATCGGCAGCATGGAGCGGACGATATCGACGCCGGCGTCGATGGTCTTGCGCAGCCCTCCCGTGGTCTGGATGTTCATCGTCTGGAACAGCGGCCCGCGCTCGATATTATAGGCCTCGAGCAGGAAATCGATCTGGTTGACCTCGCAGCCGAGGCCGACCAGCAGAACGCCGGCAAGATTGGGGTTGCGCGCATAGCCCCACAGCACACGCTGCAGGTTTTCATACCCCTCGCCATTGTCGGCCATGCCGCAACCGGTGCCGTGCACGAAGGCAACCACCCCGTCGACATTCGGATATTGCGCAAGGACGTCGGGCGTAAAGGCCGAAGCGATGAAACGCGCCGCCGTGGCCGAGCAATTTACGCTGGTGAGGACGCCGATATAGTTGCGCGTCCCGACCTTGCCGCTGGCCCGGCGAAATCCCTGGAAGGTAGCCCGGTGCGCCGGGTCGACCGCCTCAACCCGTTTTGCATCGACGCAATACTCGTAATCGTGGTCGGTCGGGCGGTATTCGAGATTGTGGGTGTGGACATGCGCTCCGGGCGGTATGTCCGTCGACGCATAGCCGATGACCTGGCCGTATTTGCGCACCGGATGCCCCGCGGCAACAGCCCGCGCCGCGATTTTGTGTCCGGAGTAGACCGGCCCGGTCAGCGCGACATCACCGACCCTTTCGCCGCCGTCCAGGTTGCGCAAAGCGACGATGACGTCGTCTTCGGGGTTGAGGCGAATGATTGGACTGATGGTATCGAGCATGACGAACGCGTGACGTTGAATAAACCGGAATCTGCGGAACTGCCGGCATGATTCGCCACCGGCAAGGCGCAGATATAGCTGAATTCTGTCTAAATTGCATATCTATACAAACGGAAACCGCCTGTCAGCATACGGTCCGAAAGCGCTCGACGCACATATCGAGCGTTTCGTGGGGGTCGCGTTTCCACCAGTTGTTGGCGGAGAAAATCTCGACCTCGCAAAATCCGTCATAGCCCGCGCCCTCGACAGCGGCGCGGATATGTTTCAGATCGGCAGCCCCATCGCCCATCATGCCCCGGTCGAGGAGCACGTCGCGGGTGTCGGCGAGCCAGTCGCACAAATGATAGCCGGCAATGCGCGCGCCGCCGAGACGCTGCAGTTCGGAAGCCAGCGAAAGGTCCCACCAGAGGTGGTAGACATCCACCGCAACGGCGATCGCCGGGTGATCGATCCGGTCGCACAGATCAACGGCATCGCGCACGGTAACCAGGCACGACCGGTTGCCGCCATAGACCGGATTGAGCGGCTCGAGCGCAAGCCGCACATTTCCCGCCGCGGCCCGCGGCGCTCCCTCGGCCACGATCTCGGCAACCCGCTTCAGGCTGTCACGCATGCTGTGGGTACCCTCGACAACGCCGCCCACGCAGATGGTGATGCAGGGAGCACCGAGCTCGGCCGCCATGTCGATGGAGGCGTTGAAGTCGTCCATCACGGCGCGCCGAGTGGGCGGCGCCAGCGGACCGACCAGGAACGGCGTGCGGCAGAGGCCGGCGACCTGCAGGCCGGCGGCCCGGGTGCGCTCGCCTATCTCGGCGGCGCGGTTGCCGAGCTCCCGTCGCCACCAGGTGATCGCACCGAAGCCCCGCGCGGCGCAGGCATCGATAACCCGTTCCGGGCTCCAGCCCGCTCCATGGCCCTCGACATTATGGCCGAGCGTCGCCGTGTTCAGGGCAAGCGCCGAGTGGTCGCTGGAAAAATCGCGCAGGGTCACAGCCGGCATGTCAGACGCCGTAAACTTTCAGCAACCCACGCATGCGGTCGGCGGCGCGCTCGGGATCGGCAAACAGCCCGCACTGATCGGCCATCTTGAAGGCGTCGACGAAGTAGGGCAGCGGCCGCATGGCCTGAGCCCCGCCGAGCATGACGAAATGGTCCTGAAAGCCGTTCAGCCAGGCCAGGAACACGACGCCCGTCTTGTAATATTGCGTCGGCGCGCGGAACAGATGGCGTGCCAGCGGCACGGTCGGATCGAGAAGCGCGCGGAAGCCGTGGCGGTCGCCCTCGGTCAGGCGTGAGACCGCGGTTGCGGCAAGCGGGGCCAGGGGATCGAAGATTCCCAGCAGCGCGTGCGAAAAGCCCTGGTCGTCGCCATCGATCAGTTCGGGGTAGTTGAAATCGTCGCCGGTATACATCCTGACACCGTCGGGCAGCCGGCGCCGCATGACGATTTCCTTCTCCTTGTCGAGCAGCGAGACTTTGATGCCGTCGACCTTGTCCGCATTGTCGGCAATGATCGTCAGGCAGGTCTCCAGCGCCTCATCGAATGAAGCACCGCCCCAATAGCCCTCGAGTTCCGGATCGAACATGGATCCGAGCCAGTGCAGGATGACCGGCTGGTCGCAATGGGCCAGGACGGTGCCATAGAGACTGATATAGTCCTCCGGTCCGCGCGCCACTTTGGCAAGCGCACGGCTGGCCATCAGGATGATGCGGCTGTCGCATTTTTGTACAGCGTCGATCTGCTCAAGATAGGCGCGCTTGACGTCCTCCAGGGAGGCCGCGTCACGCGGCGACAGATGATCGGTACCGGCGCCGCTGGCAATCAGCGCGTCGGGCAGTTCCGATTTGGTCCGGCGGATCAGTTCCAGCGCGCCGGCCCAGTCCAAACCCATGCCGCGCTGCGCCGTGTCCATGGCCTCGGCGATCCCAAGCCCGTATCCGGCCAGATGCCGGCGAAAGGCCATGGTCGCGTCCCAGTCGATCGCCGGACGGCCGGACGGATCGGCAGGCGAAAACGGATCGGCGACGACATGCGCGGCCGAGTAGATCACGCGGCAGGCATCCTGCGGCATCGGCGTGGCCACGGGGCTTTTGCCGCTCATGCGGTAGCCGGTCAGGTGTCCGTCGGTATAGGGGAGATCAATCATCATGGTGGCGTCTCAAAATCGTGTCACGAGCATGCCGGCATCGGCGGAAATCGCCTGGCCGGTGGTGTAGGGAAGATCGCCGCAGGCCAGCGTGGCGACGATGCGCCCTATTTCCTCCGGCTGGCCGAGGCGCGGCAACAGGGTCAGCCCCTCTTCGTCGATGCGGCGCTGATAGGTGTGTTTGACGGTCTTGGTCATGTCCGTTTCGATCAGGCCCGGCTGCACGTCATAGACGGCGATCGCCTCCTCCCCGAGGCGCACCGCAAATGTCTTCGAAATCATCGCCGCGGCTGCCTTGGACGCGCAATATTCGGCCCGCGGAGCGGATGCCGCGACGGCGTTGGACGACGTCACGTTGACGATACTGTAGAAACGGCCGTCATCGCGGTTGCGATCGACCAGCCGGTAGGCGAATGCCTGGCTGAGGAAGAACAGTGCCTTGGCATTGACCGCCATGCAGCGGTCGTAGCTTTCCTCGCTGACCTCGAGAAGATCGCCACGTTGCAGGACCGAAACGCCGGCATTGTTGACCAACGTCGACAACGGACCGGTTTCGGCCTCCGCGCGGTCGAGCATGGCGGCGTGTTGCCTGAGGTCGGACACGTCGCCCGGCACTTTGACGACACGCACCCCGTGAGCTGCCACGGCATCGGCCGCCGCATCGAGCTCTTCTCCCCCGCTGCGCGCGTTCAGGGCGATATTGAAGCCGCGCTTCGCCAGTTCAATGGCAATGCCGAGGCCGATGCCCCTGCTGGATCCGGTGACCAACGCCGCCGGCTCGACTGCGCTCATGTCCGCGCTCCGTGCTTGATCAGTTCGCGCGCAATGATCATGCGCTGAACCTGATTGGTTCCCTCGTAAATCTGCGTGATCTTGGCGTCGCGGTAAAGCCGCTCCACCTCGAAGCCGCGAATATAGCCCGAACCGCCGAACACCTGGATCGCATCCGCCGTGCGGGCAACGGCCATGTCGCCGGCGAAGCATTTGGCCATGGAGCAGGCCTTGGTGGCGTCCCTGCCCTGGTCTATGGCGATCGCCGCATTGTGCACCAGCAGCCGCGCCGCTTCGATATCCTTCGCCATGTCGGCGAGCATCCATTGCACGCCCTGGAATTCGGAGATCCGGGAGCCGAACTGCTTGCGCTGCTGGGCATAGTCGAGCGCCGCCTCCAGACCGGCCTGACCGATGCCGACGGCCAGCGCGGCGATGCCCACGCGCCCCTTGTCGAGAACGCTCATCATCATGTGGAAGCCGCGCCCTTCCTCGCCGAGCAGCGCGTCGGGCGGCAGCAGCACGTCGGTGAAGGTCAGGGCGCCGACCTGGCTCGCCCGCTGCCCCATCTTGTGCTCCTTGGGGCCGCGTTCGACACCCGGCAGATCGAGGTCGACGATGAAGATGCTCATGCCGCGATGGCCGGCCTCGCGGTCGGTGCGCGCCAGCACGAAGGCAACATCGGCGACTGGCGCGTTGTGGATCCAGATCTTGCCACCATTGAGGACCCAGCCTTCGCCGTTGCGCACGGCACTGCTGCGAATGCCGGATACGTCCGTCCCCGCTTCCGGCTCCGTGATGCAATAGGCCGCTCGCTTGCGGGCGCTCATCAGGTCTTGCAGCCAGCGCTGCTGCTGCGTCGGTGTGCCGTGGCGCACCAGCAGGGTGGAAATCAGCTCCACCAGGCCGCACTGGTCGGCGATCGACGAATAGCCGCGCGACAGCTCCTCCATCACCAGCGCATAGCACAGCGTATCGAAACCCGGGCCACCCAGTTCCTCCGGAACGCCGATGCCGAACAGTCCAAGTTCGCCCATCTGTTCATAGATCTCCGCCGGGAAGCGTTCCTCCCGGTCCAGCGCTTCCGCTGCCGGGCGGATGACGTCCTCGGAAAACTGCCGCGCCATGTCGCGGACCTGTTCGTGCGTGTCGGTCAGAAACATCGTTCTTTTCGTTGTTGTAACTATCTGGTTACTTAAATAGCAAGCTTTAACCGAGTCGTCAAGCGGTGCTGAAACCCTTGCAGTGCATGAGATTTCGGAAACGGAACACCGATCCGGCGTTTCTGTCGAATTGTGCAGGCCGAGTTCGATTGGGCTTGCGCAAACCGCCGCAGTCTGTATCTTATATAACTAATTAGTTACTTGGGGATGTAATCATGAGGATATCCGACAAACAGCAATTCGGCAGGGTTGACCTGCAGGTAAGCCCATTCGCCTTCGGTGCCGCCCCGATCGGCAACATCTTCCGCCCGATCGACGAGGAAACGTCCGATGCGATGATCAAACGCGCCTGGGACGCCGGCGTTCGCTTCTACGACACGGCGCCTATGTACGGCCACGGGCTCAGCGAGTTGCGCTGCGGCCATTCGCTGCGCTGGAGAAACCGCGACGATTTCGTGCTCTCGTCCAAGGTCGGTCGTATCCTGAAGCCGAAGCGGCGCTCGGAAATCGATTTCGCGCCCTGGGCCGATGCCGCACCCAACGAGATGGTCTTCGACTACAGCTATGACGGCACCATGCGCGCTTTCGAGGATTCCCTGCAGCGCCTGGCGCTGGAGCGCATGGACATCTGCTTCATCCACGACATCGACGTCTTCACGCGCGGCGGCGAGCAGGCGGATGTGTTCAGGCAGGCAATGGACGGCGCCTGGAAGGCGCTGGCGCAACTGCGCGACGAAGGTCTGGTCAAGGCGATCGGCGTCGGCGTCAATGAATGGGAAGTCTGCGAGGAAGCGCTGCGGCAGCGCGACTTCGACTGTTTCCTGCTGGCCGGACGCTACACACTGCTGGAGCAGGAATCGCTCGACAGCTTCCTGCCGCTTTGCGAGGAGCGCAACGCCGCGGTCGTCGTCGGCGGCGGCTTCAACTCCGGCATCCTGGCAACCGGTGCCGTCGAAGGGGCGAAATACAACTACGCCCCTGCCCCGCAGCACATCATGGAGCGCGTTGCCGGTATCGAAGCAGTCTGTGCCGAATACAACGTGCCGCTGCCGGCGGCCGCCCTCCAGTTCGTGGTTGCCCATCCCGCGATTCCGGCCTTTGCGGCAGGCACGAGGACGGTCGAACAACTCGACAAGAACCTGGAGTGGTTTACCCATCCCATTCCGACCGATTTCTGGACCGCGCTCAAGCAGAAAGGCCTGCTGCGCGAGGACGCCCCGGTGCCGCAGGGGAACTGACCGGATGACGATGGGTCGCAAACTCGCCGACGGCTTCTTCGATTTCGACGCCGTTCAAATCGGCGACTGGTATCGCACATCCTCCCTGACGGTCACCGCCGACCACATCGACCGGTTCGCCAATCTCACCGGCGACCGGTTCGAGATCCACATGTCCGACGAACGGGCCCGGGCGCACGGCTTTCGCGGTCGCGTCGCCCACGGCCTGCTGGTGCTGTCTCTGGTCGACGGCCTGAAAAACCAGGCCGAAGCCCGCCTCGACGCCGTCGCCTCGCTTGGCTGGGACTGGTCGTTTCAAAACCCGGTGCTGATCGGCGACACCATCACCGCAACGTTGACCGTCGCCGACAAACGCCAAACCCGGCATGCCGACAAGGGCATCGTTCGCCTCGCCTGCGATGTCGTCAATCAGAATGGCGAGACGGTGCAGGCGGGCAGCAATCAATTGATGATGTATCGAAGGGGCCACGACCTGCTTCACCAAAGGACGACCGTCTGATGTAATCGTCTCGCATATCGATCCAGCGACGGAGCAAGCCGGCCAGAGCCAGCACAATGACTCGAGGACATGTGCCAGAGGCCGGTCCACTGCCATTGTAAGCGTCTGATCAAGAGAATAGATTGCCGTTTGATTGACAAGGCATCCAATGTTCACCCGGCGCATCATTCTCACCGGCCTCCTGGCCTGCAGCCTGCCGCTGACAACGGCGGCCCAGGATATCGACACAGCTCCCGACGTGCGCGCGGATGGTTGGGCAATTACGACGACCATAGCCGTGCCGTGGACACACGGATCATGGGGCTGATCGCCAGGGCGCTGCGTTGAACCCCTGTCGTTCTTGGGATCAATCCTGCAACGTGACGAATTCGCGGTAAACACGCCCCAGTTGGGAAGCCAACTGGGCTTCGTCCCGATATTGCGCTTTCAAAAGATAATTCGCCAGATCCGGATCGACTTCCGCGATCCCGCTCAGAATTCTCAATGCCCATTCCGTATCGCCGGTCGTTGGGAATCTCAGCAGTGCATCCGGCGCCGCCACCCGGTTGTCACCAGCGGCCAATATCAAGAGGCAGGTGGAGTAGCACCGTTTTCCGCTCCGCACCGAGATCGCCACGGTTGTTTTTTGTCGCTGGGCCGATTTGATGATCCTGACTATTCTCAGCGCTGATCCCAGATCTCCACCGGGACTGTCCACTTCAATTCGAACCGGTTTCGGGTACGGAACCGTCAACAGTGACGAAGAGAACAATCGGTGAAACTGTCGTAGGTCACGAGGCAGAATCTCGCCTTCCAATGACAGGACGTTGTTGGAAAGGGACCAGTGACCGCCGCTGGTGTCACCTGCCTGGGCAACTCCCGAAGTCCACATCAGGCTCAAACCGGAAAGCCAGGTAACAACGGTTCTGACGAAGGCGTGCTCTTTGGGTCTCATGATACCGAGACTAGGCAGCCCCCGTTACACGGCCGTTACGGGCCGGAGGTGCTGCTGTTATTTGTGCGTTACAAATTTGCGCCGGAATTGCGGAAGAGCGCTGAGCGGACCTAGGATGGAAACGCCTCAATGCCGGAAGGACTACAATTTCGAGACAGCTTCTCAGTTTGCTGGGAGCCTTTGAAACAAAATTCGACGGAAAACCGCTCGCCATTCCACGAAACACGGCCAAGGCACCGCTGGCGTTGCCATTTGGACCGGTGTGGGCTTCTGTGGAACGACCATCCACTGATTGAAAACCGAACTCCTGCGCCTTTCGGATTTGGGCTGCGCTGCTGGCCCTCACGCTCGTTACCGTGAACGGTTTGCCCACACTTTCCGGTCGACCATGACTTTTGCCGTCGCCGCAAGGACCAGCAAGCAGAGGACGACCTTCGAAACTGTCTCCATCGTCCCCTCGATCAGCACGGCATGGACCACGCTACCAACGACGATCACCAAAGCGATGGACGTGTGAGCGCGGCGCCAGGTTCGCGCCGGCAGCCGCAACCGCCTTCGCAGCCCAGCCAGGAGCGCCGCAAGGAAAACCGCCCACATGGCGATCACACCCCAGGCGGAAAAGGGGGTGGGTGATCTGAAGAGGAGCGCGTCAACCACGTCCGGCGGGCTGGTTATCCAGAGCGCCCCGACGTGGACCAATACCGCCAGGACCAGGGCAACGCCAACCCAGCGGTGAAGGGTTCGCCCCCGGTGAGCCGACAGGCCCGGCAGGTATCCGCCCATCAGCAAGGGCTGAAAGAGCAGCAGAACCATGGCGATAACGCCAGCAAATCCGGCGGCAATGTAGATCGCATCGCGCCACGCTAGCAGCGGGCTCATCGCCGCAGCGATGATCGGCACAACGACGGCGGTGGCCAAAGCGACCCAGATCAGGATCGCGCGAGTCCGGCCGAACTCCTTCGAGCCCAAGCCGGTCAGACCGGCTGAAGGACGAAATGCGCCTCCAGACTGGTGTCCTTCGAGCTGCGCATCACGGGACGCAGGAAGACGGTTTCGAACTCGCCGCTGTCATAGGCGAGATGGCCATGCGGCTGGCCGAAAGCTGGGACAATCTGCGGCATCTCCAGGCGGAATCTGCCATTCGCATCCGTGAGGGTCGCGCCGTGGCTGTGCGGGTCGCGCTCGTAGCCTTCGGTCGTATGTGCCCAGATCTGGATGCGCTGGCCGGCAAGCGGAGCACCATCGCCGGCACGGCGGACGGTACCGCTCATCCAGAAACCGCCGCCACCAATCCGGTCCACGATCGGCGCCCCGGGCCGATAGTTGTTGGCGCCGCCGCGCATCGTCCGAGTCGGCGCGAGCCCCTTCGCACGGGCCGGGACAAGGAGACCGGCTGCCCCGGTCACCGCGACGGCGCCGCCGGCCGCGAGGATGTTTCGGCGGGTGAACAAATCAGCAGTCATGTCGGTTTTTCTCCTGTCGGCGCGGGAGTATTCGGTCGTCCGATTGGGTTCGCACGCGATCAAGGCTGAATTATAGCGCGTTTGCGGCCGATTCCGAGATTGCGGACCGCGGAGCCCGACATTCCATGCTCACGGTTACGTGATGTCTGGGAGGTCAGCCCTGACGCAGAGCGTTTGATATCGACACTTTAGACTTCCATGTCGACCACGACAACGCCGTCGATGCCGCCGATCGTGTGGGCGACCAGCTGCGCTCCGACAGCCTGGTGCTTTTGGTCAACCAGATAGGCGTCGCGCGCTGCGGAGTCCTCGAAGTCGAACCAGAACGCATCGTTGAAGCCGCGGATCAGGTCTGTCTCGACGCTGACATTCGGTCCGGCGTGGAAGCCCACCACGCCCTGCAGGTGGGTCTGCAGGTCCGAGAGCGCCTCGAACAGCATCTGCTTGACCTCGGCCGACACGTCGTCGCGAAACCGCAGCATGACGAAATGGCGTATCATGATGTTCTCCCTCCGCCGTCCGGTCTACTATCAGGCCGCCGGCCGCAATTCCACGCCGCCAGGTTCCGGCAGGAAAAGGCGGGCGTCCATCCGCTTGAGATCGGAGGCAACCTTGAGCGGCGTTTCGGCCATCGACAGTACGTCCCGTTCCAGATCGACGCCGGGCGCGATTTCGGTGACCAGTAACCCGTCCGGCGTGAGTTTCAGCACGCAGCGCTCGGTGACATAGGTGACGTCCTGCCCCTGCTCCACGGCGCGTTTTCCCGAAAACGAGACTTGCTCGACGGCATCGACGATCTTGGCGACCCGCCCTTCCCTTTCGATCTCCAAAGCTCCGTTGGAGACGCTCAGCCGGGCGCCGGCGTTGAAATAGCCGGAAAAGACGATGCGGGAGGCCCGTGAGGTGATGTCGACGAACCCCCCTGCCCCGGCCGTCACATGCGGCCTGGCCGACAGTTTCGAGACATTGACCGATCCGGTGCGGTCGATCTGCAGGAACGACAGAAGCGAGGCATCGAAACCGGCCGCCTGGAAGTAGGTGAACTGATGCGGCGAGGCGACAAAGGCCTCGGCATTGGACGAGCAGCCGAACTTGAAATCGAGCAGCGGCACGCCGCCGACCGCCCCCTGCTCGATCACCCAGGTGATGTCGCCATGCCGGCCCTCCTCGAGCAGGATACGCGGCACGTTGGCCGAGATGCCGAAGCCGATATTGACCGCCCATCCGGAGCGCAGCTCCTGCAGCACCCGCCGGGCGATGACCTTGGCGATATTGAACTCGCCCGTCCTGAAGCTGTCCAGCGGACGGAACAACTCGCCCGAGATGGCCGGGTCGTAGACGGTCGCGGTGGTCTGCAGCTGATCGGGCGCCTCGACGATCGCGTCGACCAGGATCCCCGGCACGCGCACGTCATGCGGCTTGAGCGTGCCCGACTGCGCCACCCGCTTGACCTGCGCGATCACGGTGCCGCCGCTGTTGTGGGCGGCAAGCGCCAGTTCCATTGCGCCGAGCGTTGCACCCTCGTGCTCGAAAGTGAGATTGCCGCGTTCGTCGGCCGTGCTGGCTCGGATGACGGCGACATCCGGGGCAATCGCCGGAAAATACAGCCACTCCTCACCCTCGAACTCGATCTTGCGGACGATCGGCTTCTGCCGAGCGCTTTGGTTCATCGCACAGCCGTCGAGGTCCGGATCGACAAAGGTCTCGAGACCGACCTTGGTCATCACACCCGGCCGCTTGCCGGCGGCTTCGCGCATGATGTCGAACAGGAGACCACTCGGGACGTTGTAGGCCGCCACCTCTTCGTTGCCGAGCATCTGCCAGATCAGCGGTGGTTCGGCCGATGACGGTCCCGATGGATAGGATCCGCCCAGAATTGTCGTTATCAGCCCCGGCTTGGCGAGGTGATCGATGCCCTTGGTGCCGAACATATCGCCGGCGGCAATCGGATGGATCATGGTCAGGCCGCGCGGCGCACCGGTGGTGTCGAATCGCTGGCCGATCGCCTGCAGGACCGCGTCCGGACAGCACAGGCCGCTGGATGAGTTGACGGCCACGACGGCGTTGTTGCCTACCAGTGCGGCCGCCTCTTGTGCCGTTTTGATCTTGCTCATGATCCACCTCGCGCCGACAAGATAATTAAGTAACTAGTTCGTTATTTATATGATGAAACACGGCAAAGAATCAAGGGACTTTCCGCCCGTTGTCCCGAACCGCTCGTGGCGAAAGCGAGGCTGCCGGAGGCGAAGGGTTCAGAAGTCGTGCTTGCGAATGTTGCGCAAAATGGTCTGCAAGGTCCCGACGAAGGCGTGCATCTCGGGTTCGTCGATTCCTCGGAACATGTGGCGGTAACTGTTTTCCATATGCGGCCAGATGCGGTCGAAGGTGGTCCGCCCCTCTTCCGTCAAAAAGATCCGCGTTGCCCGGCTGTCGGCACTGTCGGACTGACGTCGGACGAGCCCCTCCGCTTCCAACCCATCGAGAGCCCGGCTGAGTGTTGAATTTTCCACAACGGCATAGACCGCCAGCTCGCCGATCAGCAGGCCGTCGACCACGGACAGCACGGCGAGCGACCTCATCTTGGGCGTGGTCAGGCCAAGGCGCGCCATCTCATCGCGCAGGCTCGCATTGTAGCGCCCCATGATGCGGTTCATCAGATAGGGAGCGAAATTCTCCAGGCCGATTTCGCCGAGATTTCGGGCTGCCGTTTTTTCCAGTTCTTCCGTCATGCGCCAAGCTTCTTCGCCAGGTTGTAGCCCGATCCCCCGCCCAGCCCCGGGGCCGGGATGAACCGAAGCGCCGATTTGAAACAGGTTTTTCACATGGGTGTCGGAGTTGCGCGAGTCGGCGAAAGGCCGAAATGTGAAAAACTGATCGATGGTGCAGGAGCCCCCGTAAGGGTCGCCCCCGACGAGATTGATGTTCATGCTCTCCAGATCGGCTGGTGAATAGGCCCGGCGGTTTAACTTGATGGTCTCGAAATTTCGGATGCTTCGCGCCAGAATCTCTTCGATTCTGTCGGCGAAGGCCTCGCGCACGGCTTCCGACCATTGCGGCTGTGTCTCGATCGTGCCGGCGGCATCGCCCTTGATCGTCCTCGGCGCATCGGGGATTTGCAGCCACAGGATCCCCTTCCCTTCCGGACAGCGGGTCGGGTCCAGCCGGTGCGGTTGGCCGACACAGACGGTCGGACATTCCGGCAGCAGGCCACGCTCGGCCTCGTTCGACGATTTCGACACGCTGTCGATCGAATCCGCCAAGTGGATGAGAGCGACGTCGTCGAGCCCCTCGGCGCACCACTCTGGTTGCCCGTCCAGGGCGTAGTGAAGCTGGAAGTTCCCGCGCCCGTGACGGAAACTCGTACAATCCGGTTTCGCGCTGGAGTCATGATCGCGCAACAGGCGCTCGTGGAGCTGCCCCGGGGGCACCGAAGCGACGACCGTCTCGGCGGCGATCTCATCACCGTCTGCAAGCACAACGCCGGACGCCCGGCCGCCCGTTACGGTGATGCGGTCGACATCGGCACCGGTCCGGACTTCCCCGCCATTCGCCTCGATAAGCGCGACCAACGCATCGGCCGCGCGAGCCGCGCCGCCCTTGACGACAGGCGCTCCCGCCGCTTCCAGCGCGAAGGCGATGACTTTGCCCATCTGCGCGGAATAAGTGCTTTCCGGCGTCAGCCCTGTGTGCAGGACCCAGGGTGCCCAAAGAGCCTGGATATCTTCGCTCCCGTAGCGCCATTCAAGCCAGGCTCGAGCCGGTTTGAGCCCCTCGCCGATCCAGGCCTTGGTTCCGTTCAGGCCATGTTTCCAGGCGCGGCGGGCAAACAGCCAGGCCGTGGCCCGTGTCCACAGGTGCCCGCCGAGAAGCGCAAACAGGAATTCGGCGTCCCGCTCCACCTGGCCGACATCGGCCGCATGGCTGTCGCCGTCGCCCGCATGAAGGGCGTTGAAGGCGGCCACGTTGGCCGCCCGATCCATGCCGAGCACGACGGCATTGCCGTTTGGCCGCAAAACCGCCGTCGGATGCGTGGTGTGGCAGAATTCAAGCCCGTGGCGGGCCAGATCCTCGGCCAGTTCCGCATATCCCGGCGACGTCATGAACAGTACGAAGGTCGCCGCCATGACGTCGTGGTGATAGCCCGGAAGCGTCACCTCCTCGGTGCGCATGCACCCGCCGGCGCGGGATTCGCGCTCCAGCACCAGCACCCGCTTCTTGCTGCGGCTCAGCAGCGCGCCGGCGACCAGGGCATTGATGCCGGAGCCGATTATGGCGACATCGACGGGGGCCATGATTGCCGCGGCTTAAGCCTTCGGAACCAGGGCGAGTGCCCGGATCGGGCTGCCGGTACCGCGGCTGATCTTGAGCGGCGCGGCGATCAGGATCGCCCCCTTGGCCGGCAGCTTGTCCAGATTGGCGAGCGATGCCAGTCCGAAGCAATTGTCGCGGTGAAGCAGGTTATGGGCCGGAAACGGCGGCTCCATTCCGCCGGCCTGTCCGGCGTCGGTGCCGATGCACTGGCTGCCCCAGCCGGCGATCTTCTTCGACAGCAGATATTCGATGCAGTCCGGCGTGGGTCCGGGCGAATGCGGTCCGGTTTCGTCGGCGTTGAGGAACGCGTCCTCGTCCCCGACGCGCTTGTCCCAGTCGGTGCGCATGACCACCCACTCGCCTTCGCCGATTTCGCCATGCTCGGCCTCCCACGCTTTCACGTGGTCGGCGGTGAGCAGAAAATCGACGTTTTCGGCGGTCTCGCTGGAGCAGTCGATCACATTTACGGGAGCGACGAGCCGCTGGACATTGAGGGTGTCGGTATAGCCGTCCTCATAATCCTTGCCGGTAATCCAGTGGTGCGGAGCATCGAAATGGGTGCCGGAATGTTCGCCCAGCACCATCCAGTTCCAGGCGAAGAACGGGCCGTCCTCGTCATATTCGCTGATCTTGTGAATCTCGACTTTCGGGGTGTTCTTGGCGAAATCCTCGGGCAATTTGAGGATCGGCGTTTCCGGGCCCAGCTGGCCCGAACAGTCGACGATCTCCACGCCTCCGGACGCAAGAGCGGTAGCAAGATTTGCAAGCAAGGCTTCTGAACTCATCGGATCCTCCCTGAATCGGTTTCGCGTGAGCGTGACGCGACTTCGGAAATGGATGCTAGACAAGATTATTTGCTTTTGCAAATATCGGGTGATGGAGTTTCGTAAATGAGCCAGGACGCGGCAGACGCGGTCATTATCGGCGCCGGCCACAACAGCCTGGCCTGTGCCGTCTGCCTGTCGCAGGCCGGTTGGCGGGTCCACGTCGTGGAGCAGAATGCCGTACCGGGAGGAGCCGTGAAAACCGGGGAATATACCGCTCCGGGCTTCCGCCACGACTGGGCTGCCATGAACCTGTCGCTGTTCGCGGGCTCGGCTTTTTTTCGGCAGTTCGGCGAGAAACTGGGCAGCGACGGCGCCGCTTTCGTCAGCGCCAAACACTGTTTTTCCAGCGTTTTCCCGGACGGCACCTGGTTCGGCGTCAGCAACGATGCCGAAGAAAATCTGCGCCGGGTTGCGGCATTCTCGGACAAGGACGCCGCCGCCTGGAAAGCCATGAGCGAAGCGTTTCCGGCAGAGGCAGAAGTTCTGTTCGCCATTCTCGGCAGCGGTTTCAGCAAGCGCGCAAGCGCCAAGACGCTGTGGTCCGTACTGCGTAAGAAAGGGATGTCCGGCAGCCTGGACCTGACGCGGTTTCTGCTGTCGTCACCGCGCGAGTGGTTGGACGAGACGTTTGAATCTGAACAGATCAAGGCGACGCTTGCCGCCTGGGGCATGCATCTCGACTTTGCCCCCGACATCGCCGGCGGCGCATTGTTCCCGTACCTCGAGGCGAATGCCAACCAGGCCTTCGGCATGGCTCTCGGTCAGGGCGGCGCCGACACGATCATCAACGCCATGGTGAAGCGGATCAAGACGACGGGCGGCAGTGTCGAGTGCAACGCCGACGCCGCCCGTATCCTTGTCGAAGGCGGAAAAGCCGTCGGCGTCGAGCTGGCCGACGGTCGCGAAATCAGGGCGTCCAAAGCGGTGATTGCCAATGTCGCTCCGGCGGCTCTGTTGAAACTGACCGGCAGCACGGGCAACGGCCGTTATGACGGGCGCATGGCCGGCTTCCAGCATGCGCCCGGCACCATGATGATCCATCTTGCCATGGACGACCTGCCGGACTGGATCGTGCCGGAATTGCGCGAGTTCGCCTATGTCCACCTGGCGCCGTCGCTCGACCAGATGGCCCGCACCTATCAGCAGGCAAAGGCCGGGCAACTGCCCGACACGCCGATCATCGTCACCGGCCAGCCGACCGTTTTCGACCCTTCGCGCGCGCCGGATGGCAAGCATGTGCTTTGGCTGCAGGTCCGCATGGTTCCCGGCGTCATCAAGGGCGATGCTGCGGGCAGCATCGACGCCACCGACTGGGCGGACGTCGCCGAACCCTATGCCGAGCGGGCTCTCGACATCGTCGAACAATATGCGCCCGGAACCCGCGAAAAGATCATCGCGCGTCGCGTCGTGACACCGACCGAACTCGAGGCCGACAATCCCAATCTCGTCGGCGGCGATCAGGTATGCGGCAGCCATCATTTGTTTCAGAATTTCCTGTTTCGCCCGATGCGCGGACACACCGACGGGCGCACCCCGATCGACCGCCTCTATCACACCGGCGCCAGCGTCTGGCCGGGCGCCGGCACGGGAGCCGGATCGGGTTACATGCTCGGCCAGAAACTGACGCGATAACCAAGGAAAATCCAAGGGAGGAGCAATACTGCCATGACCTATTTTTCAAGACGCGGGCTCATACGGTTCGCCGTGGCCGCCTTCAGCATCGGCGCGGTCGTTTCCACCGCACCGGCTCAGGAAATCGACGAGCTGGTGATCGCCTACAACGTCAACCTGCCCAGCTGGGACCCGACCGTCGGCCCGTCGGCGGTCAATCCGACCCTGCAGGGTATCTACCAGTCGGTCTTCGACCAGTTCATCGCCCAGGCGCCGGACCTGCAACAGAAGCCCGGCATCCTCACCGAATGGGGCTGGAACGACGACCGGAGCAAGATCCACATGACGGTGCGCGACGGCGTCACCTGGCATGACGGCTCCCCTCTGACCGCTGAAGATGTCGTCTGGTCGCTGGAACGTGCCGGCGATCCGGCCACTGGCAACCCGATCCAGTTCGTCTGGTCGACCATCGGCAACTATTCGATCGACGGCAACAAGATCACCGGCGACGTGCTGCGGTTCGAACCGACGATCTTCAAATGGATGAGCTTTCTGACCGGCTATGTGATGCCGAAGGCCTATATCGAGAAGGTCGGCATCGACGGCTTCCAGGCCGCACCGATCGGATCCGGCCCCTACATGGTCGACAAATACGAGCGCAACGCCTTCGTTCGCCTGAAGGCCAATCCCAACTATTGGGGCGGCAAGCCGGAATTCGACAACGTTACCATCAAGTTCGTCACCGACGCCGCTGCCCGTGTCGCCGAGGTGGAATCCGGCAACTCGCACGTCACTCTGGAAATGCCCTATGAGGAATACGATCGCCTGAAGGACGGCGGTAAACTCATGGGCACGGTCGCTCCGGTCTCCGACATCGGCATGATCTTCTTCAACGACGTCGATGCGATGACCGATGCGAACGTCCGCAAGGCAGCGGTCGTGGCGGTGGACAAGAACGCCATCGTCGACCGGCTGCTCTCCGGCTATGCGGTGCCGATCGACACGCTGCAGACGCCGTCCTACACGGCCTATGACGAGAGCATCAAGACGCCCTACGATCCGGACAAGGCCAAGGAGCTGCTTGCCGCATCAGGCTACTCGACCGACAACCCGGTCAAGTTCACCATCCAGACGACACGCGGCTTCAAGCCCAAGGACTACGAGATCATCCAGGCGATCGTCGGCCTGTGGCGCCGCGTCGGCATCGAGGCCGAAATCGAGGTCTATGAAGTCGCCAAGCATTTCGAACTGCGGGCCGCCGACCAGCTGGCGCCGGCGGCCTTCTACAACTGGGGCAATTCGATCGGCGATCCGACCACCTCGACCGGCTTTGCCATGTTCGGCCCCTCGCCGCACTCGGTCTGGGACGGCGAGGACCTTGTCGGTATGATCGGCCCGCTTTGGGGCGAGGCCGACGAAGAGAAGCGCATCGCGGGCTGGAAGGCCGTCGACAAATACATCGCCGACAACGCGCTGGTGTTGCCGCTCTTCCAGTATACCCAGCCGATCCTGCATGCACCGGGGGTCAAGGTGACGCCCCACGCATCGGGCGCGCTTCTGCCGCACCTGATGACCCGCAACTAATGAGAGGGGGCGGCTCTGCCGCCCCTCCTTTTTCGCACGATGCTCTTCCGCCAGATCCTCATTCGACTGTGCACCATGCTGGTGACGCTTGTCGGCGTCGCCGTCATCGTCTTTTTCGTCATCCGCATCGTACCCGGCAACCCCATCGCCATGATGCTGCCGCCCGGCGCCAGCGAAGCGGATATCGACCGCCTGAAGGCGCTTTACGGGCTCGACAAGACGATCCCGCAGCAATTCCTGATCTGGGTCTGGGGCGTTCTGCAGGGCGATTTCGGCACGTCGATCACCACGGAACAGCCGGTGGCGGGCCTGGTGCTCGGCCGTCTTCCGGCAACCCTCGAGTTGTCGGTTTTCGCGCTTGTCATCGCCATTGCGATCGGCGGCACGCTGGCGCTGCTCGGCACCCGGCTGCGCGGCACCCGAACCGAAGCCGCAATCGACGTCACCAACGGCGTGGCCCTATCCGTGCCGGATTTTCTGTGGGGCCTGATCCTGATCCTTCTCTTCGGAGTGCTCATCCCGCTTTTCCACATTTCGGGGCGCGTCTCTCCGGCTCTCGACCTACCGTTCACCACCAATTTCTACCTGTTCGAGAGCCTGGTGCGGCTGCGCTTCGACATCACGGCCGATCTGATCTCGCACATGTTCATGCCGGCCGTCGCGCTGGCCATTCCGCTCGCTGCGATCATCGCCCAGCTGCTGAAGCAGTCGCTGAAGGAAACCATGCATCTCGACTATGTGACGCTGGCGCGCACCAAGGGTTACCCGGAAACCACCGTGATCGTCAGGGAGGCGCTGCCCAACGCGGTGCTGCCGACCATGACCCTGATCGGCGTGCAGTTCACCTTCCTGATCGGCGGCACCGTGATCATCGAACGGCTGTTTTCCTATGAAGGCCTGGGCAACATGGCGATCGACGCCGTGATCAATCGCGACCTGCCGCTGATCCAGGGGATCGTTATCCTGTTCGCCGTCATCTTCACCGTCGTCAATCTGCTGGTGGACCTCTCCTATGCGGCGCTCAATCCGAGACTGCGCCATGCTTGACGGCCGTCAGCAGACAAGACGCAAGGCCGGCGCCCGGCTATGGTTGTCGGGCGGATGGTTGCTGCTGCTCGTCCTCGCCGCCATCCTCGCCCCGCTGGTCAGCCCGCAGGACCCGCTGGCGCAGGATCTCTTCGCCGCCCGGTTGCCGCCTTTCTGGGAGCGCGGTTCGGAACCCGGCTTCTGGCTGGGCACGGATTCCCTCGGACGCGACGTGCTGTCCCGCACCCTCTATGGCGGTCAGGTGGCGCTGATCGTGGCCGTGGTCGCCGGCGGGCTGACCTGCCTGATCGGCACCGGTCTCGGCCTGCTGGCCGGCTTCTATCGCGGCTGGGTCGACATGACCATATCGCGCCTGATCGACATCTGGATGGCCTTCCCGCCGGTGCTGTTCGCCATCCTGCTG
This sequence comes from Rhizobiaceae bacterium, assembly GCA_963921345.3. Taxonomy (GTDB): domain Bacteria; phylum Pseudomonadota; class Alphaproteobacteria; order Rhizobiales; family Rhizobiaceae; genus Hoeflea_A. The sequence continues at coordinate 2,155,714 of CAWUFE020000007.1, forward strand.
ATCGCCGTCCTCGGCACAGGCCTGACCTCGATCATCGTCGCCATCGTGGTCATCGACTGGACCCGCTTTGCCCGCGTCATCCGGGCCGAGGCGATGACCCAGTCAGCGATGGACTATGTCGCATCGGCCCATGTCGCTGGCTTCAGCCGGTTCGGCACCATGATACGGGAAATCCTACCCAATGTGCTGCCGACGGTCGGCGTGTTGCTGACCCTGGAAATGGGCATCGCCGTCATCGTCGAGGCCATCCTCAGTTTCGTCAACCTGTCGATCTCTACCGACGCCCCGACCTGGGGCGGCATGATCGCCGAGGGCCGGCTGTCGATCCACCAGGCCTGGTGGGTGCTGGTGTTTCCGCTGGTGACGCTCTTTCTGACGGTTCTCAGCTTCGCTCAACTGGGCGAAGGGCTAAAGGACCGCTTCGATCCGGTGCTGCGATGAAACCCTTCCTCTCGATCACCGGCCTGAACGCCGTCCTCGGCTCGGATGTCCCGATCCTGCGGTCGGTATCGCTCGATGTGGCGCCCGGCAAAGTGCATGGCCTGGTCGGCGAAAGCGGCGCCGGCAAGAGCATGATCGGCAAGGCGATCCTGGGGATCCTGCCGCATGCGATCCGCCTTGCATCGGGCACCATCGAACTGGACGGCCAGGACCTGCAATCCCTGCACCCGAAAGAGCGACGCCGCGTAATCGGTGCCAAGGCGGCCCTGATCCCGCAGGATCCACTGACGGCGCTCAATCCGTCAAGGCGCATCGGCCCGCAGATCACCCCGCGCCTGGTCGACATACTCGGCTGGCCCCGCGACAAGGCTGTGGCCCGGGCCTTCGAACTCCTGGATGAGGTTCAGGTGCCCGACCCGCCGCGGGTGATGCGCAGCTACCCGCATGAACTGTCGGGCGGCATGCGCCAGCGGGTACTGATCGCCTCGGCCTTCGCGGCGGAGCCCAAACTGATCGTCGCGGACGAACCGACCACCGCCCTCGACGTCACGGTGCAGAAACAGATCCTGCGGCTGATCAGGGACATGCAGACTCGTCACGGCACCGCCCTGCTCTTCGTCACCCACGATCTCGGCGTCGCATCGAAGGTCTGCCAGAGCCTGTCGGTGCTCTACGGCGGAAAGATCGTCGAAAACGCAACAATCAGGGATTTCTTCCGTGCACCGGCGCACCCCTATTCAGCCGCCCTGCTGGCGGCGACACCGAAATACACCGACCCGGACAGCAGCCTTACCCCGATACCGGAGGAAACGATCCGTGAAGTGAATGCCGAAGTCACGGCTTTCGGCCAGGGGACGGGCAATGGCTGACGACCTCTACACCATCAGCAACCTGCATCTGTCGCTTCCGGATTTCGCCCGCAAGCCGCTGCTCGGCCGGGCGCCGCGCATCGAGATCCTCAAGGGCATCGATCTGTCCATTCCGCGCGGCGACGTGCTCGGTATCGTCGGCGGATCGGGTTCGGGCAAGACCACGCTCGGGCGTGCCATCATCCGCCTGCTGCAACCGACCGGGGGCAGCATCCATTTCGACGGCGAAGATATCAGTCATCTGCCGGAGGAGCGGCTGCGGCCACTGCGCCGCAAGTGTCGTAAGGCGCGATCTTTGGCACAACGGAGCAGGAACTTTTGCACGGATTCGGTGGGAAGATGCAGGGACTAGGTGGGAAGAATTGGGACGAGGTGGCGTTTCGACGGGACGGATATTGAATCCGGAAGAAGCCGGAAGAACCCGAATGAAGCCGGATGAGATTGTGGTTTAAACGCGCTCCGACGGCGCTGAGCTTTGGCCGACTCTGGTCTTGAGTGCGCCAGCCGCCGCTGCAATCGGGCGGTCAAGACGATTTTCGGGGTCGAAGTTCGGGAGGCAATCGACGGTTGCGCTGTGCGGTGTTATGGAGGTGGCTGTTGATTTCCAATGGAGGATATCCGGAATGCCATCCATTACGGCCAAACTCGCTTCGGCGTTGGGTTCGGTTTCTCGGCCCTTCGATTTTGCCGTTTCCGGCAGGGTGGAGCTTTTCGCGCCGGATTTGCATGTGGAGGGTGTCGGCCGTATTGCGCTGCCGCTGCTGCCGGTTCAGGCGCGGGAGCTTGTGGCGCTGGCTGAGCGTGCGCCGTTCGGGCGCGGTGCGGAGACACTGGTCGATACCGAGGTTCGCCGAACCTGGCAGTTCACGGCCGACCGGGTCCGTATTTATGGCCGGCACTGGCCACGGACACTTGAGGATATCGTGGGCCGGGTTGCCGACGGACTTGGCATAGGCGACCCGATACGTGCCGAGTTCTACAAGCTTCTGGTCTATGACGAGGGCAGTTTCTTTGCCAGCCACCGGGATACCGAGAAGACGGACGGCATGTTTGCGACGCTGGTGATCGTGCTGCCTTCGCAATCGGAAGGTGGTGAACTTGTCGTGCGGCACGGTGACCGTGAGGAGCAGTTCGACCTTTCCGTCGCTGAACCTGCGGAGGCCGCCTTTGCAGCCTTCTATGCCGATTGCGTGCATGAAGTGCTGCCTATCAGGTCGGGCCACCGTGTTGCCCTTGTCTACAATCTCTTGCGCGAGGGGGCACCTCTTGCGGCTCCGCGTTACGATGGCGAACAGGCGCGTGTGACATCGATCCTGCGGTCGTGGCGGGGCGATGAGGGGCCGGCCAAGATCGTCTATCCGCTTGAGCATTCCTACACTCCGGCGGCGCTTGGATTCGATGCGCTGAAGGGTGCGGACGCCGGGGTGGCCGGTGTGCTTGCCGCTGCGGCAGCCGACAGCGACGTCGACCTGCATCTGGCACTGTTCACGATCGAGGAGAGCGGCTGGGCCGAGCATGTTTACGAGGGCGGTTATTGGCGGCATTCATCCGAGGACGTGTTCGAGGTTGGCGAGGTTACGGACCGTCATGCCGGCCTTGGCGCGTGGCGGCGGCTGGACGAAACAGTATCGTCGCTTACCAATATTCCCGTGGATGAGGGCGAGTTGTCGCCGCCTGCCCGTTTTGACGAGATGGAGCCTGACGAGGAACATTTCTGGGAGGCGACTGGCAATGAGGGCGCGTCTTTCGAGCGCACCTATAGTCGTGCGGCCCTGGTGTTATGGCCACGGAAGTGGTTCTTTGCGGTGCTGTGCCAGGCCGGTCTGGATGCGACATTGCCCTGTCTTGAAGACATGGTTGAACGCTGGGCGACTGATGGCGGCGAACCGGAGGCTTCTGTTCGAGTGGAGGCGCAAGATCTCGCCGGACGGATGATCTCCACCTGGCCGATGCAGCAATGGTATTTTGGGCGGCGCGACGGTGAGGGCCATGCGGCGAGAATGCTGACGCTTCTAGCGACGCTGGAGGATGCTGTCCTGATCAGGGAATTTCTGGCCCGCGTCACGGCAGGTGGCGATTATAGCGCCGACGACAACGAAGCGATTGTCACGGCGCTGCGTTTGTTGCCGGCCGAACGGGCGGCCACCGCCATTGAGCGCATTATCTGCGGCAATGTGGCAAAATGTCTGTGCGGCTGCGGCAATCTTCTGCATCGTGCTGTCGAGGCTTTGCCCGGTGTGCGTTTTGACCGTGCTGCCAGGCTTCTGACCGGAGCCGTAACCAATCCGCCGGACGAACACTCATTCCCTCGCAGCGAGATGCCGGATGCCAATTTTGTCTTCGATCTTCTATCGGCGCTCGGCAGGGTCGATCCGGACCACGCGAATCGTGCGTTTGACCTCATGCTTGAGCGTCCCAGGCTGTATGGCCTTGATGGTGTTCTGGTTCCGGCCTGCTGCTGTCTGGCTGGAACCGGTGCCACGCAATCCGCTGCGGTTCAGCGCCTGCTTGCGGCATGCCGCGCGCATCTGGATACCCGCATCGCACAGCCACTTGAGGCACCCAGGGACTGGAGGCGCTCGGCCGATCTGGTATGTGATTGCCCGGACTGCGCCGAGCTTGGCCGTTTTCTTGATGAGCCCGAGCGGGAAATCTGGACCTTCAAGGCCGCAAAGGACAGGCGCGGCCATGTCGAGAGCACCATCCGGCGGTCGCGGTCAGATGTCGATGTGGCAACCGTCAAACGGGGAAGCCCACACGGTCTTGTCTGCACGAAGAACAGCAGGAGTTACGAAGAGCGGGTGCTGCAGCGAAAACAGGATCTGGAGAACCTTGCAACGTTACAAGGATAACCGGAAGGTTTTGGAGCCATGATGACGGCGCCCCCGAACCTGAGCCGGATTCGCTCTGGCGCATGGTCAGCGCGGCTGGAGCCCCTATCGGGTTTTTGCTGCATCGTCATCGAATTTGGTGCAACCGGCGTGACCGAGACCGACGGCGAGAAGGTTAACTGATGGACGTCTTCAATCTCAACGAGGCGGTGGTTGATCGATACAAGGCGTTCGCCCGTTCCTTTACCAATATCCGGTCGCCGGAACTCACGGCGAAGGTCAACGAACTCTACCAAACAAGGAAGTTCTGGCCGGAGCCCTTGCTTCAACTCAACCCGCATTATGCGCCAGGCGGTTCCATTTCGGACTTTATCGGTGACGGTGCGCTGGAGCCGGAATGCGCTGAGATTTTTCGTCTGCCGGACGCTGCTGCCGGCACACCGGACCAGACACTCAGGCTCTACAAGCACCAGCAACAGGCCGTCAGTTATGCCCTTGATGATCAGAGCTATGTGGTGACCACCGGTACGGGTTCCGGCAAGTCCCTGTGTTTCTTCATCCCGATCATCAATGCCGCGATCAAGGCTCGCAAGGCGGGCGAACCGCATGGCACACGCGCCATCATCGTTTATCCGATGAACGCGCTTGCCAACAGCCAGTCGGACGAACTGCGGCGATATCTCCGTTCCGACGTTCCCAACGTTCCAACATTCGCACGCTACACGGGACAGGAAAGCCAGGACGACCGCGAGAAAATAAGAAACAATCCTCCTGATATCCTGCTGACGAACTTCATGATGCTCGAACTGCTGATGACGCGTCAGGACGCGCTTGACCGGCAGGTTCTTGAGAACTGCACCGGCTTCCGGTTCATCGTGCTTGACGAGCTTCATACCTATCGCGGCCGTCAGGGAGCCGATGTTGCCATGCTCATGCGCCGCCTGAAGGCTCGTATCGGCGACGCGCGACATCCACCGGTTTGTGTCGGCACGTCCGCGACCATGGCGAGCGAAGGTGACACGGAAGAGAAAACCGCTGCGGTTGCCCGGGTTGCGTCAAGGATATTCGGGACCAGGATCGGCTCCGATGCGGTCGTCACCGAAACACTGCGGCGCGTCACGGATCCCTCGAAAAGCGCGGAGCGATCGCTTCCCGGTCTTGGCGTTGCGGTCGAGGCGGCTTCGAAGGGTGGCGTCGGTCAGGGGGTGTCGAACGATGCCCTTGCCTGGGACGATCTGGCCGTCTGGGTTGAAACACGGCTGGGCCTGAAAAATGTGGATCACAAGCCCGAACGGGCGAGCCCCCTGTCGCTGAAGGATGCGGTAAAGGCGCTGGCTGAGGATTGCGGGATTTGCGAGGAGACCTGCACGGCCGCGCTAAGACATGCGCTGATCGGCTTCGGCACGCCGGAACACCAGCGCGGTGTCTCCTGCGGCGGCGATCAACCTCTGTTCGCCTTCAAGCTGCACCAATTCGTTGCGGGCGCCGGGCGTCTCTATGCGACCCTGCGTCCGGAGGGGCAGCGGGACGTGACATTCTCCGGGCAGATCTTCAATCCGAACAGCCAGGAAGAGCGCCTTTATTCGACCCATTTCTGCCGCAACTGCGGCCAGGAATTTCACCCCGTCACATTGCGCAATGCCCGTGGGCGATCCTATTTCGAGAAACGCGAGATTGATGATCTGCCGGTCGAGGCCGATGAGGATGATGACGGTGCACAATGGGGCTTCCTGATGCCGGAGCCTGCGGATCCGGATTTCACCTTTGCGGGCAACGATGCCGATTATCCGGAGTCCTGGCTTGAAGATGCGAAAGGCGGCGTACGAAGGCTGAAACCGGCCTACCGGAGGCGGCGCGCGGTTCCACATGACGTCGCGCCCGATGGAGATTGCGGAGCCGGTCACTCCGGTCACTCCGGTCACCGGGCATGGTTCATGGCTGGCAAGTTTCGCTTCTGCCCCGCCTGCCTGGACGTTTCCAGCACCTCGGCCCGCGATATCAACAAGCTTGCTTCCCTGAGCGGCGAAGGGAGGAGCTCCGCGACGACAATCCTCATCTCCGGCATCCTCGAATGGATGAACGGTGAAGCATCGCAATTGCGGGACGATAAACGAAAGCTGCTGGCCTTTACCGACAATCGACAGGATGCGGCGCTTCAGGCGGGCCATTTCAACGATTTCATATTCGTCAGTCTTCTGAGGGCCGCCATTCTCGCGGCGCTGGAACAGGCCCCGACCGGCTCGGTTGCGGAACCCGAGATGGGCGCGAGAATCCAGACTGCCCTTGGCTTCCTTGCCGATCAGGCCCATGCGCACAATGGCGCGGAATGGCTCGAGAACCCTGATCTGAAGGGCCGTGCCAGAGATGATGCGGAGGCGCTTCTGAGAGACGGCCTGCAGCACCGCTTCTGGATCGACCAGCGTCGTGGCTGGCGCTTCACCAATCCGAACCTTGAGCAACTGGGCCTGGTCTGCGCAGAATATCAGTATCTCGCCGATCTGGCGTCGGACGGCGACGCGTTCGCCAATTCCCCGGTGCTTCTGGCGGCCTCGGCGGATGAGCGCAGGCAGGCATTGCAGGTTCTGATGGAACACATGCGAAAGGGGCTGGCGGTCAACACGCCGGCGCTTGAACGCCATAGGGTCGATGTGCTTGCTCAAAGGATGCGCGGGCAGATCAAGGCTCCGTGGTCGCTGGAAGAAGAGGTTCAGGTCGGTGCATCTCTTCTTCTCCTTGAGCCGCCGAAGCGTACGCGCATCAGGGCGCGCGACGAGGACCGGATTTTGCGGGGCACGCCGACAAGCGCGTTGGCCAGGCAAATTCGCGCGCTCGCATTTGCCGACCAGCGCATTGAAGCAAAGGACGTCCCGGAGTTTTTGCAAGTCTTGCTGCGCGCCGCCAAAAATTACGGTCTCGTAGAGGAAACCGCATCGCCGTTTGGCGGCACGGGATGGCGCCTGATCGCCAATACGGTTCATTATCGCCTGCAAGCCGACGGACCGAATGCGCCGGTGACCAACCGCTTCTTCGCCGATTTGTACCGTGCCTTGTCCGGTGCGCTTTCTGCCGGCAAGGCTCCGCTCTTCGGCATGGAGGGGCGCGAACACACGGCGCAGGTCGAAAGCGAGTTGAGGGAGTTGCGCGAGTTTCGTTTCCGCTACGAAACGGATGATCAGGAAAAGCTCTCGCAAAGACAGGACCTGTTGAGGGAACATCGGGAAAGTGACCGCTTTCTGCCAACGCTTTTCTGTTCGCCGACGATGGAACTGGGTGTCGACATTTCCTTGATGAATGTCGTCTACCTGCGCAACGCGCCGCCGACGGCGGCCAACTATGCCCAGCGCAGCGGTCGGGCCGGGCGTCACGGCCAGGCCGCATTGATCCTGACCTATTGTGCCGCCCAGAGCCCGCACGACCAATATTTCTTCGACAGGAAACAGGCCCTGGTGGCCGGGATCGTGGTTCCGCCGTCGATCGAGCTTGGCAACCGGGACCTTGTGACGAGCCATCTTCAGGCCGAATGGCTGGCGGCGACCGAAGCGCAATTGCAGGCGCGGATTCCAGACAATCTGGACATGACGGTGGACAACAATCCCCTGGTTGACCACATCGCCGAAATCATCAACGGTTCGCCGGTGCGGCAAAGGGCGCGGCCCCGGATCGATGCCGTGCTTGTGGCGCTCGAGGATGATTTCGGCGACAATCCTCCCGACTGGTATCGTGACCGGATGCAGTTCGCGGAACGATTGATTGCCGAAGCGCCTGATCGCTTCGACCGGACGTTCGACCGGTGGCGCGACCTGCTGGCATCGGCGCAGCGCGCCGTCGGTCTCGCCACGCAAACGCTCGACGACTATTCGATCTCCGCGCAGCACCGCAAGGCGGCCGAAAGCCGACTCGCCATGGGCAACGCGCAACGCAAGACGCTGCTGCAGGCATCCCATGGCCAGAACAACGATTTCTACCTGTACCGGTATCTGGCGACGGAGGGTTTCCTGCCGGGCTACAACTTTCCGCGCCTTCCCCTGATGGCCTATGTGTCGGCAAGCCCGGACGGCAAGAACCAGCGCTATATCCAGCGCCCGCGGTTCCTGGCCATATCCGAGTTCGGTCCCCAGAGCCTGGTCTATCACGAGGGGCGTGCGTTCCGGGTGGACCGGGCGCTTTTGAACGACGCCGGCGACCGGCCGGATGGGTTGCTGACCACGCATGGCCGCGCCATCTGCCAATCGTGCGGAGCGTCCCATCCGGGGGAACATCCCGAGACGTGCCATGTGTGTGCCGCGAACCTGGGCGGGGCGATCATGGTCCACAATCTCTATCGTATCGAGAATGTCGGCACCCGTCCTGTCGAACGCATCACCTCGAACGACGAGGACCGCAAACGCCAGGGTTTCGAGTTGCAAACGACATTTTCCTTCGATGAGGCCAGTTTCAGGAACCGGCAGGTGGTTTCGGATGCGGACGGGGAGATCGTGACGCTTGATTTTGCTCAAGCTGTCCGGATCAGCCGGATCAACAAGGGGCTGCGTCGGCGAAAGGACAAGGAGCGGATCGGCTTCTTCATCAATCCCAGGTCCGGTGCCTGGCTCGGCGAAAAGAAGGAGAACGGCGAGACCGGTGAACGGAACCGACCGGACATCGGACAACAGCTTATCGTTCCCCTGGTCGAGGACAGCAAGAACGCGCTGCTGCTGCGCTTCCCGCAAGGCTGGATCGCCGATCTCGGACAGGAGCATCGCACAAGCGTAACCACGATTCAGCACGCCCTGGCACGCGGCATCGAGGCCGTCTTTCAACTGGAGCAAGGCGAAATTCTCGTGGAGCCGACGCCGAGCACCGAAAAACGCAACGCCTTGTTGTTCTACGAGTCGGCCGAAGGTGGTGCCGGTGCCCTTGCGCAACTCTCGGGTCGTACCGACGGCCTTGCGCGGGTCGCCGCAAAGGCACTGGAGATCATGCATTACGACCGCGACAGCTTCGATGCGGCCCGTACTGATGTGGCGGGGCTTGCCGAACTGGGCAAACCCGACTGTGTGGCCGGCTGCTATCGTTGCGTGCTGTCCTACTTCAATCAGCCGGATCACGAACATATTCACAGGAGCAACGACCATGCCCTGTCCTTCCTGCTGCGCCTGGCGTTTTCCGGAAGCCCGGCCGCAATGGGCACATCTTCACCACGTTCCGGTTCAGCACGTTCCGGCACTGACGTTGAATGCCCTGTGCCGCCGGACGAGACCCCTTATGTGCTTGACGGGATGCGTTTCGAAAAAATCTGGCGCCGGGCCAGGCTGATCGTTGTAGACGAAGGCGCGATCGGGGAAGAATTGCGCACCAAATTTGTTGCCAGGGGCATCAGGGTCCTGGAGCGGCCGAACGATCCGGCGGCCCGTGCGGGTTTTGAAGCGGACAGGAACCAGGTTTTGGAGGATGCATACACATGACATTCACGGAGCGGTTTTCGCCGGGCGAGCTTGTCCGGGCGCGGGGTCGCGAATGGGTCGTGGTCGAGGCCGGAGCGACCGGTGGGGCGCTCGCCTTGCGGCCTCTGACGGGTTCGGAGGCCGACCTCGAAACGATCCTGCCCGACCTCGAAGCCGAACCGGTCTCCTATGCCAGTTTCGATGCGCCGGATGCGCGGCGCATTGGCGGGCGGGACGCGGCACAGCTTCTGCGCGACGCGCTTCGCCTTTCTCTGCGCCGTGGTGCCGGTCCTTTCCGAAGCGCCGGCCGGATCAACTTCGAACCGCGCGCCTATCAGTTGGCACCGCTGATGATGGCGCTGCGCCTGGAGACGATCCGCCTGCTGATCGCCGACGATGTCGGCATCGGCAAGACGATCGAAGCCGGTCTCATCCTTCGGGAGATGCTCGACCGTGGCGAGATCGGAGGTTTCACGGTCCTGTGCCCGCCGCATCTGGTGGAACAGTGGACGCACGAACTGGAGTCCAAGTTCTCGATCCCGGCAACACCTGTCACGGCTTCGGCCGCCGCCGGGCTTGAACGGGACCTGCCCGCTTCCATGAGCATCTTCGAAGCCTGGCCGTTCACCGTGGTCAGTCTCGATTTCATCAAGAGCGAACGCCGCAAGTTCGATTTTCTGCGCGCCTGCCCGGAAATGGTCGTTGTCGACGAGGCCCACGCGGCGGTGAGCGGCGGTCAGGGACGGCAGCGCCGCTACGAACTGGTCCGCTCGCTTGCCGACGAGGCCGAGCGCCACATGGTGCTTCTGACCGCGACGCCACATTCCGGGGACGAAACCGCCTTCCACAACCTTCTCGGCCTGATCGACCCGGAGTTTTCCCGTCTCGCGGAGCCGACGTTGGATCGTCGGGAAAACCCGACGTTGGTTCGACGGGAAAACCCGACGTTGTCTCGTGAAGCCGCGCAGTCCCTTCGCGAGAGGCTCGCAAGGCACTTCATCCAGCGCCGGCGCCGCGACATCGATGCCTGGCGCGAGCCCGGCCTCTTTCCACAGCATGAAACGTCGGAGATCAAGTACCGGCTGACCGGCGATTATGAAGCGTTCTACGGGCGCATTCTCGACTATTGTGCCGAGGTGGTGAGGTCGCAAGAGGGCGATCAGCGCCAGCGCCTCGCCTTCTGGGGCACGCTCGCCTTGATGCGCTGCGTCGGTTCCAGCCCCGCCGCCGCGGCCAGGGCTCTGAAAACCCGGGCGCAACCGAATGAAGCGTCGGGAAGACCCGACGGGGAAGCGTCAGGAGGACCTGACGGGGAAGTCGCGCAGTTTCTGGAGCAGCAACTTGCGGCGCAGACCCTCGACGGCGAGGACCTGGCATCGGACGATGTGGAGCCCGATGCCGATATCGGCGATCACGGCGACCCGCGCCTTTGCGCGCTGATCCGCCAGGCCGAGAACCTGTCTGCCGACGTGGGTGCCGACCCGAAATACCAGGTTCTTTTGAGGGCGCTGAAGGAATTGACCTCGCAAGGCTTGTCGCCGGTCGTGTTCTGCCGCTATATCGCCACCGCCGAACAACTCGCAGCGGCCCTGGCCGACGCATTCAAGGACCACACGGTCGAGGTCGTGACGGGCGCATTGCCGTCCGACGAGCGCGAGGACCGTGTCGCAGTTCTGGGAGAACAGGAAAAACGCCTTCTGGTCGCGACCGACTGCCTGTCGGAAGGCATCAACCTTCAGGACTGGTTCGATGCCGTGATCCATTATGACCTGGCCTGGAATCCGACCCGCCACCAGCAACGGGAAGGCCGCGTCGACCGCTTCGGTCAGAAAAGCCCGGTCGTGCGCAGCGTGCTCGTCTATGGCGAGAACAATCCCGTCGACGGTGCGGTTCTCGAGGTGATCCTGCGCAAGGCAAGGGCGATCGAGAAACGCACCGGCGTGCGCGTTCCCCTGCCCGACGACAGCGGCAGCCTGACGAAGGCGCTGATGTCGGCGGTCCTGCTGAGGGCCAGCGAGCAAGAGCAGTTGGCCCTTGATTTCGAAACGTCGCAGGAGGCGCGCCAGATCGACCTGGCCTGGGAGAACGCCTCGGAGAAGGAGAAGCGGTCGCGCACGATTTTTGCTCAGCGCACGCTGAAACCCGATGACGTCATCGCGGAATGGAATGCGACACGTTCGACGCTTGGCGATTATGCCGATACGGAACGGTTTGTCGTCCAGGCCATGAAGCGCCTCGATGCGGCGCTCACGCCTCTAGACCGTGGTGGCTACAGGGCTCCGGTCCATCTTGCGCCGGAGGGCTTTCGTGAGCGCTTCGTGGCCGAAAGCCTCATTGATGAGGCAGCGGACACGCCGATCAGGGTAACCTTTTCGGCCCGGCCGCCGGCCGGATGCATCAGCGTTCATCGTGCCCATGCACTGCCGGCGGTTCTCGCCGAAACCTTCCTTGAGCAGGCGCTTGATCCTCTTGCCCGGGAAGACGATCTGGCGGCGCTGCCGCGCACGGGTGCATGGGCATGTGCTGCCGTGGAGGAAGTGACCTGGCTGGCGGTCCTGCGCATCCGCCACCGGCTCAACGCCCGCGGCAAGTTCGGGCCGAATTTCAGCATGGCCGAGGAAGCCGCAGCACTTGCCATCTCGGCAACCGACCGGTCCCGGCTGTTTCAAGGCGAGCAGGCTTTCCGGCTTCTCGATGCAGCAAGCGGCGACCTGCCCGAAACCATCCGCCGGGAGCAGATCGAACGGGGTCTTGGCGCCCTGCCGGACCTTGCGTCCATGCTCGATGACCATGCGGCCGAGCGCGCCCGGCACCTGGCGCAAGACCATACCCGTGTCCGTCAGGCGCTCGGATCGCGGGCACAGATCGAAGTCGCCGCCATCACGCCGATCGATGTCATCGGCTTTTATGTCCTGTTGCCGGCGCTGTGAGGGGAGGTTCGATGTTCAGACCCGTCAGACGCTCGCGCCGGTCACGCCGCACAGCCCGTCTCGATTTCGCGGCAATCGAGATTGTCGGCGGTCTGCTGTCGCCGGAAATTGTCACCCGGGTCGCCGCCTTCGACATGCCCGATCAATCGCCGGATGGTTACGGGATTGTGCGCGGCCTGAAGCTGCGCGACGAGATCGCCCGCTCCTGGCGGATCGCGCTTGCTCGCTGGAAACGCTTCTATGCCGCGCGGGCCGGCAACGCCAGTGCTCCGCAGGGCTTCGTGCTCGACCTCCTGTGGGACTGCCTGGGCTTTGCCGGCATCACGGAAACCGGTGCCGTCACTCTGTATGGCAGCCATTTTCCCATCCGGCACACATCCCACGGCGCGAAGACGCCTGTCATCGTCGCGCCGAGTGCGCCGGCTGACAGCCGCCGAACCGGCATCGACGTGCCGCTGCGGCAATTCGGAGACGAGACCCGTCGTCGCTCGGCGACCCAACTGTTGCAGGAATATCTGAATGCCGACGAACGCGCCCTCTGGGGGCTCGCCTCGGACGGCGTGACGCTGCGCCTGATGCGCGACAATGCGAGCCTGACGCGACCAGCCTGGATCGAGATCGATCTGGAGCGGATTTTCGCCGACCTCCTGTTCGCCGATTTCTCCGCATTCTGGCTTCTTGTTCATGCCAGCCGCTTCGGGACGGACGCCGCCGCACCCACCGATTGCCCGCTTGAACGTTGGCGCGAGCGAGGCCGGGTCGACGGTTCGGCCGTCAAGGAGAAACTGCGTCTGGGCGTCGAGGCAGCACTTCTGGAACTCGGGTGCGGCTTTCTGGAAAACCCGGCCAACACCCCGCTGCGCGAAAGCTTGCACTCGGGCGAACTCAAGGCCCAGGCCTTTCATGAAAACCTGTTGCGGCTCGTTTACCGGCTGATCTTTCTCTTCGCCGCCGAGGACCGTGGTCTCCTGCATGTGCCTGACGCCAGCGAGCGCGCACGCAAGACATACCGAACCGGTTATTCTGTCGGCCGGCTGCGGGAACGCTGCACGAAGAACGCGGCCCTGGACCGCCACCACGACGCCTGGCACGGCCTGCGCGCCCTGTTCGGCGCACTGGCGCATGGGAACCCGCATCTCGGCCTTGCCGCTCTCGGCGGACTGTTTTCGTCAACAAACGGTTCCATCCTTGCCGATTGCACGCTCACCAATGGCCGCCTGCTCAAGGCGATCTGGCATCTTGCCTGGTTCCGGCCCGACGGCCAGCCGATGACCCGCGTCAACTGGCGCGACATGGAGACCGAGGAGTTCGGCTCCGTCTATGAAAGCCTGCTCGAACGCATTCCGGTGGTAAACGTTGAGACGCGCAATTTCCGCCTAACGACAGGTGATGCAGCAAGCAGGGGCAACGAGCGCAAGACGACCGGCAGCTACTACACGCCGGACAGCCTGGTGCAGCTTCTGCTTTCGACCACGCTCGATCCGGTATTGGATGCGGCCGAGGATCGACCCCCCCAGGATCCGGCTTCCGAAATCCTGAAACTCTCCATCATCGACCCGGCCTGTGGGTCCGGCCATTTCCTGCTGGGGGCCGCCCGCCGCGCCGCCGCACGCATCGCCCGGGCAAGGGGTGCCGGAAGCCATTCCAGTGAAGCCTATCAGCATGCCCTGCGCCAGGTGGTCTCCCACTGCATCTACGGCGTCGACCGCAATCCGATGGCGGTCGAATTGTGCAAGGTGGCGCTGTGGATCGAGGCGCTGGAACCGGGCCGGCCGCTCACCTTCCTCGACAACCATATCCGCCGCGGCGACAGCCTGATCGGCGTTTTCGACGTCTCGAAGCTGAGCAAGGGCCTGCCCGATGAAGCCTTCGATGCTCTGACCGGCGACGACAAGGCGGTGGCCAAGGCCTATGCCACAATCAACAGGCAGCAGCGCGACGGCAAGACGGCCTCCGGCTTCCTCGATGCCTTGCATATGCCCGCCGAAATCACCACGGGCGCTGAAGACCTGCTCGCCATGCCGGAAGAGACGCTGGAAGAGGTCGAGGCGAAGCGCAAGGCGTTCGAGCGCCTGATCTGCGGGCAGACCTGGCTGAGGCTGAAGAGTGCCTGCGACATGTATGTGGCGGCCTTTCTCATGCCGAAGCGCGGCGAGATTCCCGACCGGCGCGACGGCGACAGCCTTGCCGTACCGACAACGGATGCCATCTGGCGCACGGTCCAGGGCGACGACATTCCTGATGACCTGCAGGCTGCAGCGACCGACATGGCCGAACAGAACCGCGCCTTTCACTGGTCGCTGGAATTCCCGCACCAGATGGCCACGGGCGGGTTCGACGCCGTGGTCGGCAACCCGCCATGGGAGCGCATCAAGCTTCAGGAGCAGGAGTTCTTCGCCGCCCGTGATACGGAGATCGCGACAGCGCCGAACAAGGCGGAGCGCGACAAGCGGATCAAGGCATTGAAGAGAACCGAACCCGGTACGGCAAAGGCGCGGCTGTCGGCAGAGTTCGAACTGGCCAAACGCGCCGCCGAGGCGGCGAGCCTGTTCGTGCGCAAGACCGGGCGTTTCCCATTGGCCGGCATGGGCGACGTCAACACCTATGCGCTGTTTGCCGAACATTTCGCCTGTCTTGCCCGCGAGCGCACCGGTGCCCTGCCGCCCGGACGCGCGGGCGTGATCGTGCCGACCGGCATCGCCACGGATGCCTCCACCAGCGCCTTTTTCGGCGACCTGGTGGAGAAGGGCAGGCTGGCGGCCCTTTATGACTTCGAGAATCGTTTGGGGATTTTTCCCGGAGTCCACCGCAGCTACAAATTCTCCATCCTCGCCATCGCCCCGGCGGAGCGCGCGCATTTCGCCTCCTTCCTGCTGGATGCGACCGATCTGGACGACGAGGAGCGCCGGCTCGAACTTTCGGCGGATGATTTCCGCCTGTTCAATCCCAACACGCTGACCGCACCGCTGTTCCGGGCGCGCCGCGACCGGCAACTCACGCGAAAACTCTACGAGGCGGCACCGGTGCTGATCCGCGAGCGGCCGGATGACCTGGACGGAGACGATAACCCCTGGGGCATCACGTTCCAGAGGCTGTTCGACATGTCCAATGACAGCGGCCATTTTCGCACAGCCGCCCAGCTTTCCGAAGCGCATTTCCACCGCGACGGGCCGGACTGGCAGCACGAGGATGGGCGTCGCGCCGTGCCGCTCTACGAGGCCAAGATGATCCACCATTTCGATCATCGCTTCGGTTCCTATGCGGGCCTCGATGCCCGGCCCGCCGACGGGTCGCTCCCAGAAACGCCTGATGCGCAAAAGGCCGATCCCGCTTACGAAGCCGAGCCCTGGTACTGGGTGCCGCAGGAGGAAACCAACCTGCGCGTTGCCCGCGTACCGACGCGGCTGAAGCAGAATTACCGCAAGGACAATGCGACCGGTTGCACGAAGGTGCTGGCCGAGTGGGTCCTCGGCACGCTCGACGCCGAAGACCTGGCAAAACCGGCGCTGGCGGCGACGCGGGCGCAGGCGCTCCTGAAGGACGTGCTGGGCCACCGCGCACTGGACCGGGACATAACCGGCGCGACGTTTGCAACATGGCTGGGCAAGGTCGCTGACAAGGCGCGCAAGATGCAGCGCGAAACGCCGCTCACCGAGGAGGACCTGGCCTTCATCCGGCAAGGGCCGTCAGACACGCTGGAGCAGACCGGTGCGATCATCGACCGCAAACAGCCGCGATGGCTGATGGGATGGCGGGATATCTGCCGCTCAACTGACGAGCGGACGGTGGTAGCCGCAGTGTTTGCGAAAGTGGCAGCCGGTGACAAATTGCTGATTATGCATCCGAAACGCGGTCCAGAGACGGCAGTGCCGATTATAGCTAGCCTGATATCATTGCCGCTTGACTATGCCGCACGTCAAAAAGCCGGCGGAACCTCGTTCAAATACTACTACATGAAGCAGTTGCCCATCCTCGCACCTCACCAATACACGCGTGACGACATCGCCTTCATCAGACCGCGCGTTCTGGATCTGACCTACACGTCCCATTCCATGCGACCGTGGGCCGAGGATCTCGGGCATTTCGGTGAGCCGTTCGGTTTTGACCCGGAACGCCGTGCGCATCTGCGCGCCGAACTCGATGCCTTCTTCGCACGTAAATACGGCCTCTCCCGCGACGACCTGCGCTACATTCTCGACCCCGCCGATGCTATGGGCGACGCCTATCCGTCGGAAACTTTTCGTGGCCTCAAGCGCAACGAGATCGACCAATATGGCGAATATCGCACGCAGCGACTGGTTCTGGAGGCTTTTGACCGACTCACCGGCATCCGGACGGGCGAAGCGCCCGTCAGGATCGAGTCGACTGCGGTAAACGACGAGACGGTTCCGTCCGACGAGGAAAACACATGAAGATGGACGATTTGCAGGCGGTCGACGTTCAAGAACTCCGTGAAAAGCTGCAACGCGTGGATATTTCCGTCCCTTCTAAAGCCGGAGGGCGAACCACACATGTCGAGACTTGGGTCATCTGCCGCCTGCTGTCCACACTTGCAACGGCCGGGAAGCTGTCCTACCCGCTCTACCTTCATAAACGTGAAAGGCCGGATTTCCTGTTGACCTGCGCTGACAACAAGACCGGCATCGAGATCACCGAAGCTGTTCCCGGGTGTCTCCACAAATTCTTCGATGTCGCCGAACGTGAGTTTCCTGATGCCACCATCATGGAAATACCGGACTTTGTATTTGATGGCTCCTGTCCGACAACGCAGGACATGCGCCAATACCTCCGCGAAAACGAGGAACGTTTGCGGGGCAGAGGCTGGCTGGGCGACGAACCGGAACGAAAATGGGCGGAACTCGTTTACGGTGTGATCGACCGGAAGCTCGATCGCCTCAAGCAAGACGAGTTCAAAAAACACCCGCGAAACTGGTTGGCGATTTACGATAATCTTCCGCTTCCAGGTATCAACCTGCAGAATGCTATCGACTGCCTGCTGCCCCGGATTTGCGAAACATGGTCGAACATGCCCTGTTTCAACGCGGTTTTCATCGAGCATGGATCGTCGATCGTCCAAATTACGGCAGACAGCGCGGAGCACATGGCACTCGATGACCTCCGGGAGAGGCAATGATGGCCGGACGACCGAACCGCGCTTCCGTTTCGGCGTGATTTGCGAGGACTGCCATGACGCTCCGTTTCGCCGACCGCACCATTCTCGAAAAAGCCGCCGTGGACAACGGATTCAGCCTCGACCGGGGCGTTTCCGGGAACTGGCTCATCTTCAAGGCACATGCCGCCCCCGCCAGCCTGTGCCTGACCGTTATCGAAGACGGATACGGCATCGGCACGGACCATGAAGGCGTTGCGGGCGAGATGGATGCCGAACTCGCTTTGCTGCTGGACGTGCCGCACGGTTTTCGCGCCTGGGCGGTACGCGATAGCAGCACCCTGAACCAGTTTGCCGCAATGGCTTGGCGTCTTGCGCGAAGCCTTCCTGACGAGCCATTGCGGCAATTCAGCCGCCGTCTGGCGGACCTTCCCGCCGCAACCGAGGTGAAGCGCCTGAGCAGGGAGCGGATCGGGCAGGACATCTTTCGCGAGGCGCTGATGTTGTTCTGGGACGGCGCCTGCGCCGTAACAGGCGTCAGAAATCCGCGCCTTCTGCGCGCCAGCCATATCATTCCCTGGTCTGACTGCGACAGCGATGCCGAGCGCCTGAATGTGCATAACGGCCTGCTTCTGGCCGCCCATCTCGATGCCGCCTTCGATGCCTATCTGATCTCCTTCGACGCGGGAGGACAGATCGTGCGTTCGCCGAGGCTGTCGGAAACCGACGCGATCTCGATGGGGCTTGACCGGGACATGTGTCTGCGCCGGACCGACCCGGAGATCAAAATGCGTCTGGTGCCGCACCGGTTGAAAACGCTGTCCGATCAACCCCCGCGCTAAGCTCAACTGGTGGATTACCGAAGTCTGGAGATATGTTACGATGAAGAATGTTTTCCTTGGAAAGTATTACGACGAATTCGTGGCAGAGAGGGTCAGGTCAGGTCGCTATGCGACCGCGAGCGAGGTCATCCGGGAGGCGCTGCGCCACCTGGAAAACCAGGAGCGACAGGAAGCCGAAAAGCTGGAGATCCTGCGCGAGGCGGTTCGCAAGGGTCTCGATGATCCGACCGTTGTTGACGCTGCGAATGGTTTTGAGGAAATCGACGCGATCATCCAAGGTTGCGAGGCCAAGTGACAAGTGCCCTCGGTTCGCTTCAAGCGTGTCGCCCTTGACGACCTGAAGGCCATAGTCCGCACCATCGCTGCCGACAATCCGCCAGCCGCTCGCCGCTTCCGGAAAAGTATCAGCGGGAAGCTCGAATTGCTGGCGCAAAACCCCAGGATCGCACCAAGGCGACCGGACATTGCGCCCGATATAAGGTACTTGCCTTACGGCAATTATCTCATCTTCTACCTCCCCGATGCGCACGGAATCACCGTGGTCCGCATTCTTCACGGCGCTCGGCATCTGACCCCGGACCTGATTGCACCAGTCCTGCGGCAATAGCGTACGACACGAAGACATCACAGTGGCGTGCGTTGGTTTTGTAGCCGACGTTCAGGCACGTGGGGACCGGCATTGAACGCGGTTTGAACACCAGCGCGACAATTGAAAACATGTCGCTTCGCACATGGGCTTTCGCTTACACTGGAATCGTAACGATGTGCAACGCAATTCCGGAATCCATCTTGACAATTGCAGGCCTCGATATTGTCGAAGAAGAGATTCTGACCTTGACAGACCGGGTGCGCGTCCGGGCTCACCGGATACTTTTGGATACCGGTTGCGTCCAGGCAACGGCTCCCATGTTGCGCGGCGTTTGGGGACGTGCGTTGCGCGCGCTTGACCCCATGGTTTACGCCACGCTGTTCGAAGGACACGATGACGACACGAAGCACGGTTCAGGGCGTCGGAAAATGCCGCTTTACGTGCTGCGCCCCGCGCCGCCTGATCCCCTGTTTGCACCGGCCGTCGATTTGCTTCTGTTCGGGAAGGGGTGCGACCATGCGACCGTGGCGCTGAACGCACTGACGGCGGCGTCCGTGGCCGGGCTTGGCGCGAGACGGAAGCCATTCCGGATCGACCGGATTTGCGGGATATCGCCGGATGGGCAAACAGCATCCGGACCAAAGACATGGTATCTGCGAAGCGCGGCGGAGTGTCTGGCGAGCGCAGCAACCCGCGGTGATGCGCTCCGGCTTGAATTTGAAGGGCCTTTGCGCATTTTGCGCAAGGGGAAACTTCTGCAGGCGCCTTCTTTCGCCGATATCGCCGTGACGGGATTGCGTCGTCTGATTGCGCTGGCCTCCAACGGCTGTGCGGCAGATTTGCCGGCACGCGTGCTGGAAGCGGCGCGGTGCCTGTCAGCATCGCAATGGCAGGGACGGCGCCAGGACCTTGTTCGCTGGTCCGGCCAGCAGAACAGCAGGGTCGAGATGTGGGGCGTGACCGGCCGACTCGTTCTTCCTGACGGAGTCGGCCCGCTGCGCCCTCTGCTGGCGGCCTGTCAGTGGATCCATATCGGCAAGGGCACGGTTTTCGGACTGGGCAAGCTTGACCTGGCACTGGAGCGGCCGGCATGACCAGCGATGGCGGACCGCGTGACCGGGAGCAGACCGATTGGGAAACGCTTCTGCGGGTCTGGATGCACGATCCGCCGGACAAGGCACTCGACGTTCGGCGGCATGTGTCCCGTGCCGAACGATATCTGTCGGTGGCGCTCGGTCTCGGTGATCGGCTCGCCGAGACAAAGGACCGGGATGCAGGTCTTGCGGACCAACTGGCGGCCATCGCCGAACGTCTGCCCATGCCTTCCGCCGGTGCGCGTGGCGAGCGTGCGGTCGGTCCAGAAAACGGCCGTCTGCACATTCGGCATCCGCTGAGCGCGCAGGATGAAATTCTCGATTGCCCGGACATTGACGAGAGACAGATGTGCGTCGTCATCGATGAAATCGTGCGCGATCTCGTCAAGCCCAGGGACCGGTTTCTTGCGCTTTGGCGCATGCTGCCGGAGCGGATCGATTTTCCGCTCAACCGCCTTCCGGCGGATACGCGCGTTCCGGACCACAGTCTGATCGATCATGCAGACATCACCGCCGGACTGTGGTCGAGTATCGAGAAGGGTGCTGCCGGTCGGGCGATTTTCGGGTTTGCGCTCGGGCCTGTACAGCCCTTCATCGAGGCAGCACGATCGCTGCGGGATCTGTGGACGGGCAGCGTCATACTGTCCTGCGTCGCGTTTGCGGCGATGCGGCCGATCCTGGAGCGGTTCGGCCCGACGGCATTCGTCTATCCGGCGCTGCGCGGCAATCCGTTGATGGATCTGTGGCTGCGCAACGACGCCGGTCTGCACTGCGTCGCGAAGCCGGATGGCGATGCTCTTTGCAACCCGTCCCTGCCGCACCGATTTGTCGCCCTTGTCCCATTGGGCCGCGAGGGTGCTGTCGCACGGGAACTGACACAGGCGTGCAAGGCGGCGGCCGCTGAGGAATGGCGATCTCTATCCACGCACGTCCGGGATGAATTGGCCGGAAAACTGGGTGAGGATTTTATCGGCTGGGACAGGCTATGGGACGGTCAATGCGGCGCGTTTTTCAAGTTCCACGAGACCGCAGTTCCGGAACGGGAACTCGATGACGATGCCTTGGCGCAGTGGCTGGGCAAAAAGCGTTTCGCGGATGTCTGGCCGGATGCCGGGAAGATCAGGCGGCTTCACGATGCAGATCGACCGGGATATACTCAGATCTCGTCCGGGCGCTGGCAGGCGCAACTGGATGTTTCGGCGCGCATCATGGAGGCAGACCGCATGATCCGCCACATTCCGGAGATGCCGGCCTTCGCGGATACCGGATCGGTTCCTCAAAAGTGCTCCCTGTTCGGTTCCTTCGAACAGATGGGTCCAGCAGAATTTTCGCAGGCAAGGAACTTTTGGGAACAAGTCACCGATCGCTGGAGGGTTGACGGTGTCCGGTTGCGGAAGAAAGAGAAATTCTGCTCCGTCGCCCTGACCAAGCGCTTTGCCATGCCGGTCAGTCTGGCAAAGCGGCTGCATCTCGATGACAGGCGTCTGCGGTTCCCCGACACGGCCACCATCGCCGCTGCCAATTGGCTTGGCAACGCCAAAATCGATCCGGGCGAATACCACCCTTGGAACGGCCGATGGCTGCATGATTCCGATGATGCCCTCAACGCGGATGGTGAGGAGCGAGCACCCGATAGCTTTCACGAGGCTCTCAAGGATGCGACGAAAAAGTGCGGTCAACCGCCCATCTATTTCGCCATCCTGATGATGGACGGCGACGAACTCGGCGGCTGGCTGCACGGCGAGAAATCGCCGAAAGTGCGTGATGTCATGCATCCCGCACTGAACTCCTGGTTCGATTCGCTGGACGACGAAACGGTGCGGCAGGCGCTCAATGCGAGCCGCCCGGTCGGCCCGGCGTTGCATGCCGCCATCAGCGGAGCGCTCGGACGTTTCGCGTCCCGGCTCGCACCGGACATCGTGGAACGCTACAAGGGCCGTGTCATCTATTCGGGCGGTGACGATCTCCTGGCGGTGCCGCCTGCTGCGAATGCCGTCGCCTGTGCCCGCAAACTGCGCGATGCCTACCGTGACGGCAGCGGTCCGCAGGAACCCGGCATGGGATCGAGGGCGACGATTTCCGCCGGTCTGGCCTATGTCCATTACAAGGAAGACCTGCGGCTTGGCCTTCAGGCCGCTCGCGAGGCCGAAAGACGCGCCAAGGACATGGGCCGGGATGCGCTCGGGCTCCAATTCATGCGCCGGTCCGGCGAGCATGCCGACGCCTTGCTTGGCTGGCAGGATACCGAATGGTTCGGCGAACTGACCGGTTTG
Source organism: Rhizobiaceae bacterium (assembly GCA_963921345.3). Lineage (GTDB taxonomy): Bacteria > Pseudomonadota > Alphaproteobacteria > Rhizobiales > Rhizobiaceae > Hoeflea_A. The sequence continues at coordinate 2,178,116 of CAWUFE020000007.1, forward strand.
TTCGCGAAAGGTGCGAGCAACCGCTGGGCCTATCGTCTTCGTGCGGAACTGCCGGTGCTGGCCGTTCCGGATATGCCCGAGGAACTGGTCGCGGCTGAAATCCGGCGACTTGGCGACCGGACCGACGACCGGGATATCTGGAGCGGCGGAACTGATTCCCGCCCGCCGGGGGAACGGATCGCCGGATGGTGGCGAAGGTACAGGGAGGACCGCCGCGTGCGCATCATCGGACAGGGGAATCCTGCGCATGCAGGAGAGTGGCTTCGCGATTTCACGACGCTGTGTCAGGGGGCGGCATTCGTGGCGAGGGGGCGCGATGACTGAACGCACGCGGCTGTGGCTGAACATCGATCCGGTCGACACATTGTTCTTTCGGGACGGACGTCCGTTCGATCCGGCATCGAGGGTTGCGTCGGGTCTTCCCTCGCCCCAGGTTCTCGCCGGTGCCCTGCGGACGGCACTTCTGCGCCGGGCGGACATCGACCTCACGCAGCTTGCCGGCCACATCGCCAAGGGCGAGCGGTTCAGTGAAGCCGCCGCCTTGGCCGGCGGCAATATAGGCAGCGACATTGGCAATGTCCGGTTTCGTGGGCCCTGGTTCGGAAGACCGGATCCGCAGGGTGGGACAAGCAAACTGCTTTACCCGGTTCCGACCACATTGCGAAAAGTGCAGGACGGTGCCGGCTCCATCGTGCGTCTGGATCCGCTTTCTCAAGGCCCGGCCCCTCCGGGCTGGACACCGCCGGCGCCCGGGATGGTACCGCTTTGGCATCGCGGTCCCGAAACCCTGAAATCCGTCGGGCATCGCTGGATCACCGCCGCCGGAATGGCGAGTTTTCTTTCAGGGACCGTTCCCAAGCGGGATGACCTCGTTGCAGCCGACGACCTCTACGGTTTCGAGGAACGTACCGGGATTGCGGTCGATCCGAAGCGGCAGGCGGCAAGCGACGGCATGATTTACGCTACGCGCCGATTGGTGCTTCGGCCCGGCATATGTCTATGGGCCGAAGTCGACGGGCCGGCAACGGCGCTCGGGTTGCTCGGACAGGACGGCGACAGGCTGCTGCTGCCGCTGGGCGGTGAAGGTCGGCTGGCGGCGATAACAGTATGCGGCGCACAGTCCGGACCGGCTGCAATCGGGGCAGCAGCGCCGTGCGGGCCGGACATCGGACGGTTGCTGGTTCTCGTCGCGCCGGCTTTTCTGGGCGGCTGGAAACCTGACGGTCTGCCGCTTCTTGCCGCTGCGGTTCCCGGCCACGTGGCGGTCTCGGGCTGGGACCTGGCGCGCGGCGGCCCCAAGCCGACGCGTTTCGCGGTGGAAGCCGGTTCGGTCTATTTTCTGCCGCCCGGGACTGGCGAGACCCCGTCTGCGGGTCTCGGTGACGAAGAGGACACCTCCGTCGGTTGGGGTGCCTGTTGCGAAGGAGTCTGGCATCATGCCGCAAACATCTGAAACGGCACTCATGTTCATCCACTGCCTCACGGCCACCCATCCTGGCAGCGGCACGGCTCTGGGGGTGGTCGACCTTCCGGTGCAGCGCGAGCGCCACACCCAATGGCCAACGATTCCGGGTTCCACGCTGAAGGGTGTCTTGCGCGCCGAGAGCGCGGCGCGCGACAGCAACTGGACACATACCGCATTCGGTTCGCCGGTCAGTAATGGGTCGGCGCATGCCGGTGCGCTTTCGATCTCCGACGCACGGCTTCTGGCTTTCCCCGTCCGCTCCCTCAAGGGCGTGTTCGCCTGGACCACCTGCCCCGCAGTGCTCGATCGCCTGCGGCGGGATTTGGCTCTTGTGGGGGGTCCGTTCAGCCGCTTTCCGGAAACGCGTGGGGTTTCAGGCAATGATGCGTTGTGCCCTGCGCAGAGCCCGCTGCTGATTGACGGCAAGGCAATGCTGCTGGAGGAATTCGACTTCTCACGCAGCGCAGATGATGCGGGGGTTGCAGACTGGGTCGCGGATAATGCCTTGAGCGACGGCGCAACCGCCGCCCGATTGCGTTCAAATCTCGTCGTCCTGCCCGACGATTCCTTCGTCCATTTCGTGCGCCACGCAACGGACGTTTCAGCCCGCATCGGTCTGGACCACGAAAAACGCACGGTGAAGGACGGTGTCCTGTTCTGGGAAGAGCACCTGCCGCCGGAAACGCTGTTCTATGCGCTGGTGACCGCCCATGACAGCCGGCGCGAGGACGATCCTTCGAAAGCGGCCGATATCCTGCGGCGCCTGTGGGAGGGTATGCCGTCCACCCTGCAGATTGGCGGCAATGCGACGCTGGGCAAGGGGCTTTGCGCTCTTCGCGTTACGCGGCAGGTGGACGAGGTGGCGAAATGACGACCGGACAGACGCTTGAGCAGCGCCGCGCCGCGCATGCCTGGAAGGCCGTTCAGCGTATATGCAGCAGTCAGCACAGCAAGGACTACAGGCGCGAGGCCAAGCGCCTGCCCCTGCGCATCGTGACGGCGGGTCTCGGCCATGCGATCGCTTTCGCGAATGCCAAGAAAGGTGCGAATGCCGAGGTCGCTGAAGATGTCGCCCGCTGGGTACTCGGGAGGTTGGTCAATGGACCGGGGGTCGACAATGGCGTCCATGCCAGGTCCCTGATGTGCCGGATCGTGGAAAAAGACGCGGACTGGCTGCGCCGTGCGACCGAGGAAGCGCTGGCCTATCTGCAATGGCTGTCCCGTTTCGCCGAGGCGGAAATCAAGGACGAGGGTTCCGGTTCATGACGACGCATCCGAAAATCTGGCTGCCAAATGCAGCGACGAATTTGATCGATCGCATAGCGGTTCAGCACCGGCATCCCGGTCTGCAACTGGACAAGCTGTCACTGGCCGAAGAGCAGAAGGACCAGAGTCCCGCGATTGATGCGGTGACCGAGTGCACCGGGGACAGCGCGCTACTGGAGGAACTGCTCCAACGGCGCAATGAAGTTCTGGACCGGCTTGGCGCCGCACGCTTCAAAGGCAGGACGCTCGGTCCGATGACGCTGCACCTGTCACGCGCGGGCGGTCTTGAAAATGCGGGGCCCGCACTTCATCCGGTCTACGGTTTCGCTTGGCTGCCGGGAACCGGCCTGAAAGGCATGACCCGGGCCTGGGCGGAAACCGTCTGGAAACAGGGCAATGCAGATATCGAAACGGCCGAACGAAGAATTGCCGACGCTTTCGGAAACGGCGAACAGTCGGGCCGGATCGTGTTCCATGATTCATGGCCCGCCCGTTGGCCGAAACTGGAACGCGACATCGTCAATGTCCACCATAAGCCATACTATGAGGGCACGGGAACGCCGGCGGACCGGGAAGACCCGGTGCCGTCATATTTCATCGTGATCGCCGCCGGAACCGAATTCGACTTCGCCCTGTCAGACATTCGTCCGCGTGATGACGGCCTCCTCGAAGACGTCATGACATGGATGCGCATGGCGCTGCGGCACGAAGGGGCCGGAGCGAAGATCGCGGCCGGTTACGGCCGAATCGCTCCGGTAGACAGTGAACTCGAGGCCGTCTCGACGGAACCCGCCTTGCCTCTCGAAACGCGTCTGCGCCGCGAACATGATCTGATACTGGTTTCGCCCGCTTTCCTCGCGGGTGCACGGCAGGAGAAAGCGGATTGCGACCTGCGGGCGGCAAGCCTGCGCGGTCTGTTGCGCTGGTGGTGGCGGACCATGCATGCCGGGCAACTGGACCACAAGGACCTCGCCAGACTGGAGGCGGCGATCTGGGGCGATACCAGACGCGGCAGCGCGGTCAGCCTGTCGATCGGGGAATCGGGCGGCAATTCGGGTGCGGATCGCTACGACAAAAAGGAAATCAAGCGGCGGCAACTGTTGCCTTCGCCGAAGAAGCAGAAGGTTACACAAGGTCTTTTCTACGTGTCATACGGCATGGATGAGAAAGGCGAAGACCGCCGCTGGTATCGGCCGCCGGACGACCAATGGCGGCTCACTCTCACGGCTCGGCAGACATCCTTGTCGCACGATGGATATCAGGACGGGCCAGGCATCAAGATTTCGGCAGACGCCGTCATGCGGCAGGCGGAAGCTGCTCTGTGGCTGCTGGCACACTATGGCGGCGTCGGATCGAAATCCCGAAAGGGCTTCGGGTCTTTCGCCGATATCGCTGTGGAGGACATAAGCGGCCTTGAAGATTGCATGGCGACCGGGGCCGCACTGCGCGAACATTGCGGTCTGAAAACGGCTGCCGGCACCGGTACGCCCGCACTCGAACACCGGATCGGCCCGGTCGAGGTCGAAACGCAATGGCGGGACGCCTGGTACACACTCGACCAGGTCGGCGAGGTTTATCAAAGGTTCGCCAAAGGCCGTAAACTTGAAGAGCGCATGGCTCTCGGTCAGCCGCGCAAACATGTGAAAACACGCTACGCTTCGCCGGCATTCTGGAGCCTCGCGCGCCGAGAGGACCGATATTCGGTCCGTTTGCTATGCTTTCCGTCCAACCTGCCGGACTCGGAGACGAGTCAGAAAATCCTGAAAAATTTGTCCGAACAGGCAAAGCAAGAACTGGAAGCGGCATCACGAACCGGCGCAGGAAGAAAATCGCCACGAAAGCCTTCACCACCGCAAAACACGTCAACTCTGAAAAACGGGCAACGAGTCAGTGCTGAACTGCTCAAAGAGAGGACCAAAAAAGGCGGCTGGAGAGCGAAGGAGGTTATCACCAACATAGAGGGCCACATCCACAATAACGACAAGGTGCCGGACGATGCGCAACCCGGACAGGCAGTTGATCTGATTGTAAAAAGTGCCCGACCAAAGGATGCGGACTTCTTGTGGCCTACGATGGAAGTCGAGGCAGGGCTGGAGCGCTCAAAATCGCGAATCCGCAAACCGGCAAGGAGGCGTCGATGACCTCAGACGACCATGAGATGACCTCAGACGACCATGAAATGAAGCCCGAATCCGCTGTTCTGATCCTCACCGTCGGCACCGGCGATATCGACAGGCAGGAGGAAACCTTGTTCCGACCCCTGACGTTGAGCATGGAAAAAGGCCAATGGGATGAAGTCGTTCTGTTGCCCTCGGCCGTCACGGAAAAATTTGCACGCAAACTCGAAAACCGTCTGCGGGATTGGCCGATCAGGATAAATCCTTTGCCGAATGCGGGTATGGAAAATGACGCCGATGCATGCTTCGCGCATTTCGATTCGGTTCTGGCCGAACTCCGGGATGCGGGACACTCTGCGGAAAGGATCGTGGCAGATTTCACGCGCGGCACCAAGGCCATGAGCGCGGCACTGGTTCTGGCCGCCACCAGGCACGGAATCCCAAGTCTTCGCTATATCCATGGCGAGCGGGACAGCCGCGGCATGGTTTCTGTGGGGCAGGAAACGCTGGCAGAACTGTCCACGGACAGGGTAACAATGCGGCGAAGGCTCGACGATGCAGGCAAACTCATGAAGGAAGGTGCCTACGCCGCCGTGCTGCAACTGTTGCCGGACGTGGATGGCTCTCCCTTTGCTGCGGGACTGATCCGGGAGGAGTTCAGGGAGGAGATTTCGCGACTGCGGAAGCTGGCCGCCTTCTGGTCCGCATGGGATCGACTCGATTACAAATCGGCAGCAAAACTCGCCGAAAAACTCGTCATGGCCGACCAGGAAGCTCTGGACGATGAAATCCTGATCATTAGGAGGCTGGCGGAACAACCGGAGCAGGATGACCATGATGCCATGGCAGACTGGTTGCGCGTCGTCGTACGTGACCTTCTGGCAAATGGTCGGCGACGCATTACACATAAACAGTACGAGGATGCACTCCTGCGCAGCTACCGAGTCCTTGAACTGATAGGCCAGTTCCGGTTGTTCGACCGGGGACACGATAGCGCCCGCATTGATCCTGATGATCCAGATGTCCAGGCATTTCAGAAGGCTCTCGAAAAGAAACGCAGCCTCGGTTTCGGCACAGGCAGGCAAGGCCGACTGACGGCGGCGCGTTTGGTCGCCGCAAGGTTTCTCAAGCATCTCGGTGATACTCTCGGCCCAAAACTTGCCAATTTCGACGCGACTGACAAAGACGACGTCAAGGACGAAGAACGTGCTAAGGCTGGCGACAGGAACGACAGCATTCTGATTCATGGATTCGCTGTCGCAGACCTTGATACCTGTTCTCTCAATGAACTTTATGGTCGCCTCGAGAACCTTCTGCAGGAAGATTGTATTGACCGCCAGGATGCGGCTCCACACGATTATGGCGGCTTCGGACGCGTGCCGTAATGCTCGCGCTCTACGTAACGGAACCGGGCGCGGTCGTGCGTCGGCAGGCGGGATCGCTCATCGTCACCTCAAAGATGGACCGTGAGCAGGACGGACCCGATGATAATGGAAACAGTGCCCTGCTGATGGAGGTGGAACCGCATCGGGTCGAAATGGTCGCGCTTGTGGGCCGGGTCCATATGACGGCGGAAGCAACGCGCCTGTGCCTCGATTCCGGCATCGCCGTCTCGTGGCTCTCAAGAGGCGGCGATTTGCTTGGGCGCCTGGTGCCGGAACTGTCACGCACCGCCGATCTGCGCCTGAAACAGTATTGCATCGCCAACGATACGGCCGCCGCCACGGATATGGGACGGTGCTTCATCGATGCAAAAATTGCCAACGCCATGGCTCTTCTCTCCACAATTCGGTCCAACCGGCCAGGCGAACCGCGTTTCCCGAACGCCATATCCCATCTGCGCAAACTCCGCGAGACCATTGCCTTGGCATCGGGTCGTGACATGTTGCTCGGTTTCGAGGGCGAGGGTGCCGCTCGTTACTTTGACGTCCTCGGACTCGCCTTCACCGGCGAAATAGGATTCACGGCGCGGCACCGAAGACCGCCTCCTGATCCGGCAAACGCGCTCCTGTCGCTGGGCTACGTGCTTTTGACGAACCTTGTCGCCGGCATGCTGGAAGCGCGTGGCCTCGATCCGTATCTCGGTTTTCTGCACAAGCCGAGATCGGGCCGGCCGTCTCTCGCCCTCGACATGATCGAAGAGTTTCGTCATCCGTTTGTCGACAGGTTGGTGCTGCGCATGTGCAACCGGCGGCAGTTCAGACCGGTCTGCTTCGAAACCGACGCGAGGACCTCGGGTATCCGATTGAAGCGCGATGCAGCCAAGCGGTTTTTCCGGGAGTGGGAAACGGCACTCGACGCACGCATGGCGGGCCTAAAGGAAAACATTTCTGTTGAGCAGGCTTTGCAGCGCCAGGTCGATAGGCTTGCCACCCACATACGCGGCCGCGAGACCTACCAACCGGTCCTGCTGCAAGGTGCCGCATGAACCGGTTCGTTGTCTGCTACGACGTGGCCGACGACAGGCGCCGCAATGCGCTCGCACGACTTCTCGACGCCTATGGCGACCGCATACAGGAAAGCGTTTTCGAACTTCCGGTGGATGCAGAACTGATGGAGAAATGTCTCGACAGGATCGTCCAGGTTATCAACACCGAAGAAGATGGTCTGATCGTCTATGCGTTGTGCGCATCCTGTGACCGCAAGGTGCAATATTTCGGCGAATCAGCGCAAAGACCGCGCATCGGAGAGGAAAACGTGTTCATTGTCTGACACGGACAATCGTAACCGTCGATCCGACAGAATATGTGGGCAGATTACGAAAGTCGGACAAGGCGTTGTTTTGAAAGCGTATTTGAGTGGCAACACAGCGCTTCCAGCAGCGCGGAGCCGCTTGGATGGCACGACAGTAAGCCCGTTACGACAAATTGGCTTGCATCTACCCGGAATATCTTGGAAATTCGAAGTGTGCGTCGCGCGACCGGCCCCGCTTCCGAGGGGATTGAAACATTGTACTCCGGAAGGCTGCGTTTCACGCGCCATTTTAGGTCGCGCGACCGGCCCCGCTTCCGAGGGGATTGAAACCATTTTTTTACTTTCCTTTCTAAGCATCCCAGTTTCCTTTCGTCGCGCGACCGGCCCCGCTTCCGAGGGGATTGAAACGAGCGGTCTCTTTGCCGTCGGCGTCGATCTCGACGTGGGGTCGCGCGACCGGCCCCGCTTCCGAGGGGATTGAAACCTGCCTCTGCTCGGGCTTGATCTTCTATCTGCTCAATATGTCGCGCGACCGGCCCCGCTTCCGAGGGGATTGAAACGCCTTGGCCAGATGAAATGAGGGGGAGCCTTGGCCGCTTTGTCGCGCGACCGGCCCCGCTTCCGAGGGGATTGAAACGCGAGGAGCGCCTACGTGGAAGACGTGGACGGTCGCCCGGTCGCGCGACCGGCCCCGCTTCCGAGGGGATTGAAACTCTTGTTAAACATTTGCTTTCCTTTCTTGTTTCGATGATGTCGCGCGACCGGCCCCGCTTCCGAGGGGATTGAAACATCGCCCGCGTCTGAACGCTCAGGCACGAGTCCTCTCTTGTCGCGCGACCGGCCCCGCTTCCGAGGGGATTGAAACTCCAGAAGCCTTCTGGCCTTGGCCAGGTGGTATGGGGAGGTCGCGCGACCGGCCCCGCTTCCGAGGGGATTGAAACCTGAGCTCATCCTCATACTTGAACAAAACCAGCTTTCGACACGTCGCGCGACCGGCCCCGCTTCCGAGGGGATTGAAACTTACAATGCTGTAACATTTCGTGATCGTGCATCTATACTGTCGCGCGACCGGCCCCGCTTCCGAGGGGATTGAAACTCCTATATTCCTCAGCAGCAATCTCCAGCAATCTTGATGTCGCGCGACCGGCCCCGCTTCCGAGGGGATTGAAACCATGCAACAAGTGTTGCACGGCGTTTTCAGGAAGTTCTTGTCGCGCGACCGGCCCCGCTTCCGAGGGGATTGAAACTTTCTGTTTTCATAACAGACTCCAAGTTTTTGATTGATTTGTCGCGCGACCGGCCCCGCTTCCGAGGGGATTGAAACGCTTCACATTTCCTCGAACAGTTCCCAGCGGCGCTCGTCGTCGCGCGACCGGCCCCGCTTCCGAGGGGATTGAAACCCGGCGACATCGCCCGCTACTACCTGCATGGCAGCCGGGCGGTCGCGCGACCGGCCCCGCTTCCGAGGGGACCGAAACTCCGACAGCGATGAGCTGCTGAATAGGATTTTTACGTGGGTGAGTACGATCCAATAATCGCATTGCTGGTGCTGGCTTTAGGAATTGATCGTTGCCGACAGCGTGTTTCACGACGAGAGCCTGCGACCCGGGTTCGACCAGCTTGGTGCGATCGTCCGGCCGCAGCCGACAGTGCTGTTCGACAGCGGCAGCGCCGAGGGACGGCTGGCGCAGTTTTTCGGGGTCACGACGCTCGACGGCTTTGGCACGTTTTCGCGGGCGGAACTTGCAGCGGCCACCGCCGTTGTTGCCTATGTCGACAAGACCCAACTGGCCAGCCGACCGCTGCTGTCGCGGCCCGAACGGGAAAGCGGTGGCTCGACGCTGTTCATCGATGCGGCGACGCGGACCAATCTGGAACTGATGAAAACCCTGTCGGGCGATCGCGACGGCGGTTTGCTGAAGACCATTGACCGCACCGTGACGGGCGGCGGCGCACGCTTGCTGGCGGAGCGGCTGACGTCGCCATTGACCGATCCCGACGGTATCAACCATCGGCTCGATGCCGTCTCCTGGTTTCTCGCCGACACGGCGCTTGCCGACGCAACGCGGAAAGTCCTGCGCGGTTCCGCCGACATGCCGCGGGCGCTATCGCGCCTGGCGCTCGGCCGCGGCGGGCCGCGCGATCTCGGCATCATCCATCAGGGCTTCGAGGCAGCCGGCATGCTGGCCAATCTGTTGGTCGGCAAGGACGCGCACGCCGAAATCGCCGGGGCGGTCACCGACCTGCGGGCGCTGCCGGAACCGTTCGGCCTGCTGCTGGAGGAAACGCTGGCCGAGGACCTGCCACCCGTTCGGCGTGACGGCGGCTTCGTGCGCTCCGGCCATCACGAGGAACTCGACGCGATGCGGACCCTGCGGGACGAGTCGCGCAAGGTCATTGCCGGGTTGCAACAACACTATGCCGACGAGACCGGCATCAAGTCGTTGAAGATCAGGCACAACAACGTGCTCGGCTATTTCATCGAGGTGACCGCCAACCGAGCTGCGACCCTGACCGGCAGCGACGAGGCCCGGGCGCGGTTCATCCACCGCCAGACCACGGCCAGTCTCATGCGCTTCACCACCACGGAACTGGCGGATCTGGAAAGCACATTGCCAATGCCGCCGACCGGGCGCTGACCATCGAACTGGGGATATTCGACACGCTGGCGCAGACGGTCACAGAAGCGGCGGACCCGATCAGGCGCGCCGCGCGGGCTATTGCCCGGATCGATGTCTCGGCAGCACTTGCCCGGCTTGCCGATCAACAGGTCCTATTGCCGCCCGGTGGTGGACAAGTCGACCCGCTTCAGAATTGTCGGCGGCCGCCATCCGGTGGTCGAACTGGCGCTGCGCAATCAGGCGGAAAGCCCGTTCGTCGCCAACGATTGCGACCTGTCGCCGCCCGAGGGTGCCAAGGAAGGCGCCATCTGGCTGCTCACCGGGCCCAACATGGGCGGCAAGTCGACCTTCCTGCGCCAGAACGCGCTGATCGCCATCCTGGCGCAGACGGGGTCCTTCGTGCCCGCCGGCAGCGCCGAAATCGGTGTTGTCGACCGGCTGTTTTCCCGCGTCGGCGCGTCCGACGACCTTGCGCGCGGCCGCTCGACCTTCATGGTCGAGATGGTCGAGACGGCGGCAATCCTCAACCTAGGCAAGCGAAGCGACGCCGTGCAGAAAAGGGCGGCAAAGCCGCCCACGGGCCAGCGAGCGCTCGCTGGTCATCCTCGACGAAATCGGCCGCGGCACGGCCACCTTCGACGGGCTGTCCATCGCCTGGGCGGCGGTCGAGCACCTGCACGAAGTCAATCGCTGTCGCGGCCTGTTCGCCACCCACTTTCACGAGTTGACAGTGCTGTCGGAAAAACTGCCGCGTCTGGCCAATGCCACCATGCGGGTGAAGGAATGGGAGGGCGACATCATCTTCCTGCACGAGGTCGGCCCCGGCGCCGCCGACCGTTCCTACGGCATCCAGGTGGCGCGTTTGGCCGGCCTGCCGGCATCGGTGATGGCGCGTGCCCGCGCGGTGCTCAACCAATTGGAAGATAGCGAGCGTCAGAGCCCTGGCCGGCAACTGATCGACGGGCTGCCTCTGTTTTCGGCTGAGGTCGAGCGTAAATCCGTTTCCCGCAGCGGTCCCTCGGAGATCGAGGCCGAACTGGCTGCCCGTGATCCGGACGACATGACCGCGCGCGAGGCCCTGGAGGCGCTCTACGCGCTGCGGGCAAAGCTGCTCCATATACAGGAACGCAACGGCGAGGTGAAATAGGTGCGGCGCGAATACACGAGATGGCCGAAGCTTGCATGGCCTTGGCGTCGCAATACAAGCCCGCAGCCTGCACGAAGGGTTCTGGACATGTTTGCAGGCTTGAGTACGTCGCGACCTGGCCGGGCGCTGGCAATTGCCAAAGCGTTTGTCGCCGGTCTGTTGGCCGGCAAGGGGCGCGGCGACGAAAACGACGCCGGAACGTGCCGGTTGCTGCAGGAACATGCCGAGACGCGCCGAAGGGCCGACGAGGCGCTGCGGCGGGCCGATGCCGTCATGGGGTTCGCCGCCGACGGCGGCAGCAAACCCGCCGGTGGCCAGATCAATGAGCCTGGGGAACCGCGCGGTGATTGAGATGCTGCGTCGTCGGACAAATCGAGCGATGAACTGGCATCGGACTTCAAACGCTCAACCGGCAGGAAGAAACTCTTGATCGGCCAGCGACAGACCGGCCAGTGACGAGGGCCGCTGTCGTTCCCGCCGGGGCCTTCGTTGATCCCATGATACCAAAACCTGCAATAGTCGGATCACTCCATCCGATAGCTCAGCGCACGGTATCCTGCCCGCCGCTTTGCCGCCATCCGGGCCAGGACGGGAACGGCCTCATCGACATAGTCGACGACCAGAACGTCGTTCTTGCCGTCTTGTCGGCGGTGCAGACGGCCGACATATTGTGCAAGGGTCCCCTCCCAGGCGATCGGCATCTTCAGGAACAGCGTGTCGAGTCGAGCATCGTCAAAGCCTTCGCCGACATAACGCCCGATCGCCAGGATCAGGCGCTCTTCATGACCGGCGACATTCAAGGCCTCTTGCGCCTTTCTGCGGTCTTTCGGTCTTTCGCCGACAGGCCGCCACGCAGCACCGCGAGATTTCGAACAAACCGGCAGAACCGTTGCGCCAGACAATCGAGGTGGTCCTTGTGCTCGGTCAGCACGAGGGGAGAACGTCCCGACTCAAGTGCCTTCAGCACATCATCGAAGATCAGACCGTTGCGGTGACTGTCCTGCGCCAGTGCTGCAGGGATCGCCGGTATCGACGGGCGTTCGACCGCGGTCAAGGCCTGCGGCAGTTCAAACCTCGTGACCCGCTCGCGTACGCGATGGCGCACCCCGCTCTCGGCGGCCTGCACCCTGGCATGGACACGGTGGCGCACGGGGCCGCACTGCATGAAGATGATCGGGTGATGGCCATCCTTGCGGGCAACCGTCGCGACAGGCCGGTGACGTAACGCGCCTTTGTGCGTCGCGCCACGCGTTCAAAACTTGCGGCGGACAGATGGCGGCATTTGTCGACGATCAGGCTCAGCATTCTGGTAATTCGGGCCAAAGACGGAGCGTACCTAATGATCGAAGCGGCTGGAATTTGAGTCAAAGAAACAAACTGCTTCACCGCACCCGAACCTTACGTTTGCGGACCCATTTCAGTTCTTGCTTCTTTCATATCAATTTTCGCTCTAATCTCTAATTCCGTTTGCACCTCGCAGTGGCAACAGTTGGGCAACTTGATTTGCACGTGAGGCGTTTCGGCGTTAGGAAAATGCCTTGCTGACGTCGACGGCAAAGCCGGCACGGCAATTCGGCGGCCAGGGAGACAGTGTGAAATCTGACCATGACATGAGAATCCTGTTACGCACGATCGGTTTGATCGCACTCGCTATGGCAGTCATCGCCGGAGTCAATGACGGTATCAGATCGGTCACAGCTTCCCAGGTGGTGATCGAACCGCTCGGCAGCACTTGGTATGCCATCAGTCCCGACACACTGAACCTTGCTCAAGCAATAATCCAGCGCAACGTGCATCCCTACCTGTGGGACCCGGTCATCCAGTGGATACTGCTGCAGCCAAGCTGGGCCGTATTCCCGGTACTCTCCCTGTTCTTCTACCTGATCACCTGGCGCAGGAATCGTCCGGCCGTCCGCTTTGTGGCACGGGACCACATTTGCACAGATACGGACAGAACAAGGCACCATTGAAAACCCGACACTCCTTTTGGCCCCGTGTTTGGTTTGCCAGATTGAGAACCGGCCGCCGATTTGATGCCGCGAGGGTCAACGCCGTGTTTTGCAAACGTCGCGAACAGATCCGCTGAGACTTGCAGCAGCCTTACTTGAAAGACTTCCTGCCGGTCATGGATGGGACTTTGGGTTTCGCACTGTAGCTCGCGGCAGGGTGCGGAGCCATTTGCCGGTCTGGCGGCAGATAGGACCGCCTTTGATGCCACCCGGTTCGTTGTGCCGATCACCGAAAGCAGCAACGTCGACTTGCGGAAGCTCCAGAAAAATCCTGGCGAAAGAAACGGGCTCACGGGCGTGTTTAGCTGATTTGCAGGAGCGTGTCCGAACACGCCATGGTCGCGGTGGAATGGGCCGACCCCGGCAGGTTAGCTGCAACAAGCAGTGTTTGGCGGTTTTGCATGCACCTTGCATTGGCGTTGCAACAAGCGTTACAGAGCGTTAAACGGCCTTTCACCAGCGCCGGATTTAACGGGGGGCGCGGCGCGGTGTCTTTTCGGTGCAGGCAATCGGCGAGATGGTGGGCGGCACGTCATGGGTTTCCGGCGGCCATGAACGGTGCGCCCGTTGCGGCGAGTATGAGCGTTTCGAAAGTTCACCCAGGGATACAGCCGGTTTCGGTTGCCCACGGCCCTTGCGCCGCTGGCCGCACGCTCAATCACGCTTTAGGATCTCGGTTACGCCAATCAGAGCGCCAGTTCCTGTTCGGAATCATGGTCCAGCAGCATGCGCCGGGACGGATATGCCATGCTTCTGAAAAGGCGCGTGGTGAGAGAATGAATACAATAGCGCAAGCGCAACGCCGGTCGTCTATCAATCTCATTCGCGGGCAAGGTTTAGGGAGGCTTGGCGATGGCGGAATTGGTCCCGTTACTGATTTTGTGGCTGATCGTCGGCTTTGTGGTCGGTTACGCCGCGACGACGAATGGCAAGGATTTTCTGCCTTGGTTCATCTACGGATATCTGGTCTTCCCTGTTGCATTTGTTCACCTGTTCGTGAGCACGACGCATAGGTCAGCGAACCGCATTGCTCGCAATCAACGATCGCGACAACCATGGATGGAACCGCGAGGAGGAGAGTGGGATCATAACCGCAAGCAACAGCTTATCGAGGGCATTGAAGCCCTGAAAAAACGGCATCGTGAGGAGCAGCGAATGAAGCTGTCACAAACGAACAGCCTTTGACTCGGAGAGATTTCCAAATGTCGCGACACGGGTCCAGGAGCAAGCCGACAACACCGATATCGTTTCCTAATGGCCCAAAGATCACCGATCTGTCACGCCCAGCGTCAGTTCCAGCCCCGAATTGTGGTCGTGCAGCACGCCCCTGGCCGAACGCACCACAGGCGCGATTTCACCAAGGTCCATGAGCAACTGATATTTCAGGAAACCGCCGGAACCGAGGCGTGTTCCGGCAACGCGTCGCTTCATGCGCCGCACGACACCAGCCGTGGAAAGGGCGGCGAGATAGCGCTGCAGATTTCTCACGGCGTTGCGTTCCGCCCCGTCCGCGCTGGCGACCAGCAGGTCGTTGATGGTGAAACCGCGCTGGATGCGCATCGCCGTCCAGGCGCGCTGGCGCAGGGTGTCGGCCATCGGTCGGCGCGCAGCCTCAAAGGGCGCGTTCGGCCCGGAGGTGATCACGACACCGGACGCGACAGCCAGTTCTCCAGCCAGAGTGAGTCGGAAACAACCGGTACGGACGCGTTTGACAAAGCCCTTGCGGGCCAAAACAAACGCGGCATCAGTCACTTGGCGGCGGGTAAGTTTCAATTCGCTACTCAAGACGCCCAGCGTCTTGGTGGACCCGGTCAGAGCGTGAAGAACTCGAGTCTGATTGTTGTTACGTCTGGCCGCCATCAGTGCGCCTGCGGTACGTGAACGGCCTGACCGGTGCGCCGGTCATTGACCAGAAGCTCTCCAGACATGTCGGCCATGGTCAGGCCGTCTTCGCCGGGCGCGGCGCGGAAGCCGAAACGCTCGATCGCCACGATGGCCTCGCGAACTTCCCGGTTGAAGCCTCCCGTCACACGGGTGACGAACTCCGCAAGGTCCGCCGCAACCTTCACCTCGCACTGTTCGTCCAGGAACCGCTGCACATCGGCCCGGTCCGAGGGCTCGAAGCGCACATAACGCGATATGCGGCTCATGGTCTGGGGAAAGCGCTTCAGATTGTCGCGGATGCGGCCCATGCCGACCAGTATGAACGGGATCTCGCACACGTCCGACAGATCGCGCACCGTGTCCACCAGCTTGCCCCGGGAACTGATATGGTCGGCTTCGTCGATAACCACGGCAAAGTCGCGGTTGGCGAGTTCCGCCCCATGCGCTCGCTCGCCCAGCGCCTGCAAGGCCGCACCGAAACGCTTCTCGTAGCCGTGCGGCGGGTCGATGCCCATCGCCTTGAGAAGTTCACCCAGCATCCAGTAGGGCGACCATTCCACCTTGGCCCGCAGATAGACGCAAGCATTGTCGGCGGCCCAGCGGCTCAGGATCGTGGTCTTGCCGAGGCCCGGCGGGCCGTCGACCACGACCAGGCAGCATTCCGACGCGCCGCGCGCCTCCAGCGCTTCCAGAGCGCCCATGAAGCGCTGATAATTCTGCGTCTTGACGAAGGTCGGTCTCATGGTGATTTCCCCTGTCTGTTTGATTTGAGTTCGGATGAACCGGAGGCGGTGGCGGTCAGAAGGGTCTTCAGGTCTTCGAGCCTGCCGCCTTTCAACTCGAAGAGTTCCCTTGCCGATGGCGAGTTGAAGAGTTGCACCAGCAAACGCCGCTGGTTCGGCGTCATGTCGCCGGGATGGGCGATGCAGTGATCGGCCAGTTCATACTGATCGGCGGGCACCCGTTTCCTTGCCCGCTTCGGGTCCACATCGGCAGGGCTTGCAATCTGTTCATGCCGGTTCCCTGCCTGCGGTGTCGCGGTCTCGGCAGGCCGATCCGACTGTGCCGGAAACGAGACCGGCAGGCTCGGCCCGTGTTCGATCGAGAGCGCCGGACTGGCCTCTTCGATGGCTTCGCGCCGATGCGCCTCGATGCGCTTGAGCCGACCCTTCGCGCGCCGCTCCACGGCGCTGTCGCGCATGGTCTTCGGCACATAGGCGTGCTTGTTGTTGAAGAAGCAGGCGACGCAGATCAGCGCCCCGGCGACGGGCGCGCCATTCTCATGCTCCAGCCTGCGCACCCAAACCCTCGAGGCATCGAAGATGTCATAGCCGACAAGCACCTCCATGCCGTGAAAGGGCTCAAGCCGCTCATCGAAATAGTGATTGGTGTTGAAGCTGACCTGGCCGCGATGCACCTTGCGACGCTCGACCGGGCGAAACAGGTCATCGGCCTCATGCGCTGCAAGCGGCACCGGTTCGAAGCCGCGCCTGCCAAAATCCGCCCAGACCTCGTTCGGCGTCGCCTTGCGATGACGCCGGGTGAGCGGGTTGAACACCCGCAGGCTGCTGTGCACCCTGTCATTGTAGGCGGCAATCGCGGCCTCTGCCGCCTCCTTGAACTCGGCAAAGGTCGGCAGTGTCGGCGACGCGCCGAGTTCCCGGATTTCCTTATCGATCCTGCGGTCGACCAGCCGCCGCGCCTCGCGGTCCATGTCTTCGCCCATATAGGTGGGCAGGTCCTTCGCCAGCCGGTTCCAGACCGTGCCATTGACCCGCTCGATCAGGCCGCGCGCCTGCGCATTGTAGGGCAGCGAATGGGTGGTGGTGATGCCGAGACGCGCGCACAGGCCCAGCGTGGCATGATCGATCTGCCGGTTGCGATAGCCCGGACCCCGGTCGCTGTAGAAGATCGCCGGAATGCCGTGGCTCTCGCAGGCGCGGCGCAGCGCCTCGGCGACCACGACGGTGTTTTCGGCCAGGCCGACGCTCCAGCCGACGATCTTGCGCGTCACCACGTCGAGCACCGTGGTGATCTCGGGTCGGAACGGGCGATGGTGGACCGGATGCTCGACCAGCGCGTCGAAGGTCTTGCCGTCGGCGGTGTAGATGGTCGCCGGATCGAGACCGTCCAGCGTCCTCGTGATGAAGCCGAGCCGTGCCTTCAGCGCCAGCCGGCCCTCGCGGCCTCGGTGGGCGTCGAGAAAGCGCGACGTGCCCTGCAGAGCCTTCAGCGCCCGCCTGGCCTGGTCATAACTCGGAACGAAGGCGTCCTGCGGCAGCGACGCTGCGTATTTCTCCAGCGCATGGCCGATGGAGACCTTGGCCGGTGTGCAATAGAAGCGCAGGAACCCGTTCAGCCATTCGGGATGGTCCTGCCTGCGGCGCGTCACAGCCGGGGCAAGGGCAACGGAGCCGTCGGCTTCATAGGCTTGCAGCCAGTTGTAGACGCCGCGCAGGGACAGCACCTTGCCGCGATGCCCCTTGTGGCGATCATTGGCATCGCAGGCCGCTTGAAGCAGTTCCGGCGTGAGCACGCACTGGTCGTTGCGGCCCTGTTCGAGGCAATGCAGGTCCCATGCGGTATCCTCGACCAGCGCGAGGATCGCCTTGCGGCGGCTGACGTTGCCCGTGAAGACGCGCCGGTCGACCTCGCGCAGGATAACCGCCCGGGCCTCCATGACGCGGCGCTGGCGGGCGCTGTGCGCCGTGGCGGGGATTACAGCCGCCGATCTGTCGGTCGCAAGTTGCTTGGCGGCAGGGTCGGCAGACGGCGGTTCGGCACTTTCAGCCTGCTGCATGCGACGGTAGTCGTCCTGCGCGGCTTCGGGAAGGCAACTAATGTGGTATTCCCAACCGCCGCCGCGACCCCGGCAGATACGCGCCTTCCTCGATCCAAGGTTTTGCCAGCCCTCGCGCTGCGCCATGATATTGATGCGGCGCTTTGTCGTCGGCAGACCCGTCAGGCGAAGACCGGCCAGTTCCGCCGCCGTCTTGTATTCATGATCGGCCCACGTCCAGGCGGGGGAGACTGCTGCAGAGACGGCTGGCGGCGGCAGGGTCAAATCCATGTCACGATGCAGGTCAGCCATCAGGACACTCCCGACTTGCGCGGATTCGCAAGGGCACTCAAGCGCCTCGAAAAGCCGGGCAGAATAATCCGCCGCCGGCCAACCCGACACCCGGAGCGCACGGTCGTCACTGACCAATGCGTCCGAGCGACAGTCAAGTTCGAAGGGGGCAATTTTCGCGGAATTCGCGAAGATGGTGGCGCGGTGCCGGATTGTCCGGTCAGCCTTGCCGTATTCGAGGCGATCAAACAGGCGGCCCCAATGAACAATTCGCAGGCTGAGACCATTTGGCATGTGGTTCTTTGCCTCCGCAAAAAACCAAGCCAGTCGAAGGAATCGGTTTGCACTATTGGATTTCATGCTAATATTGTTATTGGAAATAATTCCAATCTGCAAGAGACCGTTGCTTTTGGCTTATAGCGTTGGCAAATTTGCCAACATGATGAATCGTCAGAAGTTCCTTGATATGGTCGAGCGCCGTTTGGTCGAAAAAGATATTTCGCCTGCCGCCGCGTCACGGATCGCGTCGGGGCACCCATATCTGATTTACAAGTTGCGAAAGGGTGCCAGCCCAAGCTTTGAAACAGTTCAAGGGCTGTGCAGGGCACTTGAATTGGATTTCCATATCGGGCCGCCTCGGCAAAGCGATGCTTCATCTGTTGCCACACCACCGGACTGGACGATCCTAAGTTCAAGAGAAGCCCCGCATCGTGGTATTGAACGCTGCAATGGCTGGGGCTGGGGCAAGGACGTGCCACGGCCCGATACTCTGCCGCTGCCGCAAGCGGTGGGCGACAAGGACGCCTTCTGGGTGACCGCGACGGGTGCATCAATGGCGCCCGAGGGGATCGAAAGCGGCTGGCTTTGCCTGGTCTCGCCGGCCACTCAACCGGTGCCGGGCGACCGGATATGGATTCGCGACACGAGTGGCGCGGCATCGATCAAGCGACTTGTTTCGGTCGAGGACGACGGCACGCTTCAACTGCGCAACTGGCGATACAATCCGGCCGGCCAACCGCAGAGTTTCGAAGAGAAACGCTTTCCAGCCGACATTGAGCGCGTGCACCCGGTGGTCGCGGTGTTCAAGGGCAAGCCGGGCAGCGAGCACTTCGAGCATGTGCCCGATCCAGGGGCGCCTGCCTCAACGCAGGTCGCGGCACCGCCAGAACTGATCGCCGTGCTTGGCCTGCCAGAGGGTGCGAGCATGGCGGATGCCGTAAGCACGATCGAAGAGCGCCTGAAGGATGCCGGCGGCGACAGCGATGTTGCGGCGGCGATGACAATACAGATGGAGGCGCTACGCTCGGAACTGAAGGCCGAAATAGCCGATGCGAAGTTCGCGGTGCAAGAGGGTCTGGCGGACGCCTCGGCGCTGGCGGGCGATGAAACTGACCCGCCGGAGGCGCGGCCGGTTGCCGTGGTCGAACTGGCCTCTGTCGCCGGCAATGGTGCGACGTTCCTTTCCGAAGAGGTTTCAGGGCGGGTTTGGTTCCGCCGCGCATGGCTCGATGAACATGACCTCGATGCGAAGCACTGCGCGGTGATCGGGGTAATGGGCAATGCCATGGAACCGACGCTGGTGGACGGTGCGAAGATCCTGATCGACCGAAGGCAAACGGACTGGCGGGCGGGCGATGTCTTTGTGATCCAGGCCCCGGATGGCCTGATGGTCAGGCGTGCCGGCGAGGACGCCAATGGCAACGCGCTGATGCTGAGTGACAATCCATCATTGGAGACTGCCGCCTGGCCTAACGAGGCGAAGATCCTCGGTCGGGTGGTATGGACCGCCCGAACGCTTGTCGGGAAGTAGGCGAATACCCCACCCCCTCGCAAAAGTCAGACGTCGGGAGCAATGCAACCGAAAATCGAGTCCCACTTCTTTCCGCACCTTTGACGATTACAGGTTGAGCAAGAAACTGATTTTGTTGTCAAAATCGCGAACTGGGACTCCCCAAAGAAGTGGGACCCGTTTGGTCCCACTTCGCCCCGACAAGTGGGACTCCCTTGCCCCAGGGCAAATGAACCGCTGGGCAGCCTCAAATCCTTGTTTTTCGGGATCGCATGCACCCCAAAACACTCTCGTTTTTTTGCATTCTCATATCATTTGTGCCAGAAAATGAGCGCTTTTTTTGCATTTTTTGCATTCTTGTGCCAAAGAAATATTGTTGCGCAAGCCGATTATCCCATTGAAACATAGCGGCTTTTCCGAAAATTTTCCCGGAAATCGCTTGTGCAGAATGAAAGACCCCCCCATAGTAGGCCATGATTGCGTGAGCCTCCCACAGCCGAACGTCGCCGTCTTCGAGCGCCGGCGTCTTGCCGTTCGGATTGACGGCCATGTAGTCCGGCTGCTTGTGTTCGCCGCGGCCGAGATCCACCGGCACGAACTCCACCGGCAACTGAAGATATTTGGCGACGGCACAGGCCTTGTACGGATTCGGCGTCTGCGAATAGTAGAGTTTCATGGGCTCCTCCCGAGGCTTCCCCTCGGGACGCAGACTGAGCCCTATTCATGACGGACGCAAGAACCCTTGGCGCCTAGCCGCTGATACGCGAAAAGTCGGCCACGGTCTCCGTTGCCCTGCGAATGCGGCGCAGCAGGGCCAAACGATTGCCGCGGATTGCGGCATCGTCGACATTGACCAGAACCGTGTCGAAGAAGGCGTCGACCGGTCCCCGCAGATGGCCGAGCGCTCGCATCGCCGAGGAGAAATCCTCGCGTTTGACGGCAGACGCCGCTTCGCCTTCGGCCATTTCGAGAGCGCCGAACAGGTCGCGTTCGGCCTGTTCGCGCATCAATACAGGATCGACCTGGTCTGCCATCTGCGTCTGCTTCTTTTCCTCGGCGGCGACGATATTGGCGGCCCGCTTGGTGCCGGCCAGCAGGTTCTGGCCGTCTTCCGTATCGAGCAGCGCCCCCAGCGCCTCGACCCGTTTGACCACCATCAGCAGGTCGTCGGCCTGGGGCGAGATCACTGCGTCGATCAGGTCGTGGCGCGCGCCATGGTCGCGCAGATAGACCTTCAGGCGATCGTGGAAGAAAGACAGCAGATCAGCCGATACGCCGATGTCGGTCAGCGCCAGGCGAATATCGTTTTCGAGCAGCAGCCGAATGACGCCGAGCGCGGCACGGCGCAGCGCATAGGGATCTTTCGAGCCTGTCGGCTTTTCGTCGATGGCCCAGAAGCCGATGAGCGTATCGAGCTTGTCGGCCAGCGCGACGACGACGGATACCGGATTGTTGGGAACGTCGTCGGACGGACCCTGCGGCTTGTAGTGCTCCTCGATGGCCGCAGCGACCGTCTCGGTATCGCCCTGCAGCAGCGCGTATTTGCGCCCCATGGCCCCTTGGAGTTCCGGAAACTCGCCGACCACTTCGGTGGTCAGGTCTGCCTTGGCCAAAAGAACCGCGCGATCGGCCGCGGCATCGAGATCCTGTGGTTCGCCGCCGCCGGAAGGCTGAGCAGCGATCAGCGGGGCAAGCCGGCCGGCCAGTTCGCGAATGCGCGCCACCCGCTCGCCCTGGGTGCCCAGCTTGGCATGGAAGGTGACGTTCAACGTGTCGAGCTTGGCCATGCGCTGGTCGAGCGGCTTGTTCAAATCAAGCCCGAATTTCTCTGCCGACGGCCCGAGCGCCGCCAGATCCGGCAGGTTCGCCTGGTCGGTCTTCCAGAAGTGCAATGCATCGGCGAGCCGCGCCCGCACCACCTTGCCGTTGCCGCGGGCGATCTCGGCACCGCCGTCGCTGGCCTCGATATTGGCGGTGACGACAAACCGGTTGGTGAGATCGTTGCCCGCGCCCTGCGGCCGCAAAACGAAGCACTTCTGGTTTTCCTTGATGGTGAGGCGGATCACTTCCGGCGGGATCGACAGGAAATCGGCTTCGAACTCGCCGAGCAGCACCACCGGCCATTCGACCAGGCCGGACACCTCGTCCAGCAGTCCCTGGTCCTCGACCAGTTCCAGCCCCTGGGCGAAGGCCAGATTGAGGGCATCGCTGCGGATGATCTCCTTGCGCCGTTCGGCATCGAGCACCACCTTGGCGCGCTCCAGTTGCTCGACATAGTCATCGAACCGGCGTACCTGGATCGGATCGGGCGCGTGGAAGCGGTGCCCGTAGGTCGCGTTGCCGGAGCGCACGCCGCCGATTTCGAAGTCGACCACCTGTGGCTCCTCGGTTTCGGGGCCGAAGGTGCAGAGGATGGACTGCAGCGGTCGTACCCAGCGCAGCGCACCGGGCTTTTCGGACGCGCGACCCCAGCGCATGGACTTCGGCCAGGGAAAACTGCGGATCACCGCCGGCACGGTGTCGGCGATGATGTCCTCGGCGGCGCGTCCGGACTTTTCGATGACGGCGACGTAGAAATCGCCCTTTTTCGGGTCGGATTTGACTTCGGCTTCTTCGATCGAAGCCAGCCCGGCACCACGCAGGAACCCGGCGACCGCCTTTTCGGGCGCGTCGGTGCGCGGTCCCTTTCGCTCCTCGCGAATGTCGGCGGACCGGGCGGTCAGGCCACGGATATCGAGCGTCAACCGCCGCGGCGTCCAGTATTCGCGGGCCGCCTCGTAGCTCAGACCGGCGTCGACGAGACCGTCGGTCACGAGCTTTTTCAGATCGCCCGCCGCCTTGCGCTGCATGCGGGCGGGGATTTCTTCGGAGCGGAGTTCGAGCAACAGGTCGGGCATGGTTTCGTCACATGGTCTGTCGGGACTTGGTCAGTGTCGGAGATCGGCGGTCAGGCGCCACCGGAAAATCCGCCGGCATCGGTCAGCAAAAACGCCTCGCCGCACATCTTCGACAGGTTGCGCACCCGCAGGATGTAGCTTTGCCGCTCGGTCACCGAGATGACGCCGCGGGCGTCGAGCAGATTGAAGATATGCGAGGCCTTGATGCACTGATCGTAGGCCGGCAGCACGCATTTGTGCATCGAGGACGGATCGTCGTCGGCCCCCAGCTCCAGCAGCGCCCGGCACTCGGCTTCGGCGTCGTCGAAATGGCGTAGCAGGATTGCGGTGTCGGCGTATTCGAAATTGTGCCGCGAATACTCCTGCTCGGCCTGCAGGAAGACATCGCCATAGGTGACTTTGCCGTTGTCGCGGCCGTTGAAATTCAGGTCGTAGACATTGTCAACGCCCTGGACATACATCGCCAGCCGCTCCAGCCCGTAGGTCAGTTCGCCGGCGACCGGCGCGCATTCGATGCCGCAGACCTGCTGAAAATAGGTGAACTGGGAGACTTCCATGCCGTCGCACCAGCACTCCCAGCCGAGCCCCCAGGCGCCGAGCGTCGGGCTTTCCCAGTCGTCCTCGACGAAACGGATGTCGTGCAGCAACGGGTCGATGCCGATGGCCTCGAGCGATCCGAGATAGAGGTCCTGCAGATCCGGCGGCGACGGCTTCAACAGCACCTGATACTGATAATAATGCTGCAGGCGGTTGGGGTTCTCGCCATAGCGGCCGTCGGTCGGGCGGCGCGACGGCTGAACATAGGCAGCGTTCCAGGCGCGAGGCCCGAGCGACCGCAATGTCGTGGCCGGATGAAAGGTGCCGGCGCCGACCTCCATATCGTAGGGCTGCAGGATGACGCAGCCGTAATCGGCCCAGTATTCGTGCAGGGCGAGGATCAGACCCTGGAACGAGCGGGTCGGATGCATATGAGGCGGCTTGGTGCGCTCTTGTGCAGTCATTGCGGTGTCCGGAACGAAATGAAAATGCGCCGGACAGGTGCCACGGGACCCCTGCCGGGTCAAGGGCAGGTGACGCGCTGCAGCCGCAAATTCGGCTGCTACGTCCGATCGTCCTCGTTTTCGACCCGGTATTCGCCGGTTTTCGGATCCTCGACCAGCGTGCCGGAGGCGCCGGTTTCAGCCTCCTTTTCAGCCCGCCGGACCGACTTGCTGACCCGCTCGGCTTCCTTCAGAAACTGCCTGTAGCCGAGCCATCCGACGATGCCGACAGCGATCAGCAGAAGCAATTGCGGCATTCAGGCGCCCTCCCTCAGCGTCGAGTCACAAGCCGTAGCGACCCCATAATGCGCGCTCCTCGGCCGCCTCGACAAGTCCTGAGGCCGCCGCTGCCGCGATCTGGCCGGCCGCGGCGCCGGGCACACGGCGCCCGAACAGGCCGCGCGGCATGGTGATCAGCCGCAACCGGGTCTTGTCGCCAAAGCGTTCCTTGAGCGTCGAGCGCATGTCGCCCAGGCCGTCGACGAGACCGAGTTCCTTGCCCTTTACGCCGGACCAGAACATGCCGGTGAACAGGTCGTCATTGTCTGCGAGCTTGTCGCCGCGCCGTTCCTTGACCAGGTCGATGAAGGTTTCGTGGACCTCGACCTGCAGCGTCTTGAGGTGGTCGATATCGGCCTTCTTTTCCGTCTGGAACGGGTCGAGCGTCACCTTGTTCTTGCCGGCCGTGTAAACCCGGCGCTGGACGCCGATCTTCTTCAGCAGATCGGGAAAGCCGAAACCGGCGGCAACGACCCCGATGGATCCGACGATGGAAGACGGGTCGGCGATGATCTCGTCGCCGGCGCAGGCGATCATGTAGCCGCCGGAGGCAGCCAGGTCCTCGACAAACACCAGGACCTGCTTGTCCTTCTCCTTTGCCAGATCGCGAATGCGGCGGAAAATCAGCCGCGACTGGACCGCCGACCCGCCGGGAGAATTGATTGAGATGGCAACGGCCGGCGCGCGCTTGTCGGCAAAGGCCTTGTTCAGCAGCGGCGACACCGTCGCCAGGTTCAGGGCCGGACGAAATTGCGAGCCGCCGGCCATGATGATGCCCTGAAGCTGAATGACGGGTATCGTCACCTCACTCTTGCGAAACCGCCGGGGAAGAAGTGAGTGGTAGAACGCCATGTTCGCTGCCTCTGGTCAGAAGTTTCCTGCCAGCAGATGTATGTATTTCGACGGCGAACACAATGGCGGCGCCCTCCTGTTACCGCCGAATACAGCCCCTGCCGTTGTTGAGGTCGTCGACGAAGGAGGAAAAGGCCTGCTCCCCGGCCTCGTGCACATGAAGCGCCGGGCGCAGGCTGAGCCGCGCGCGGCTTCCCTTGATTGCCGTCACCAGCAGCCGGAAAGCGTCCTCTCCCGGCCTAGCATGAACCGGCGTCAGGTGCAGGCCGCCGAAGCGGTTGCGACAGGCATCGAGGATCTCCGCCAGCGACTGCGGCCGCGCGATCAGCGAGACCTGGCCACCCGGCCGCAGCACCGCTCCGGCCGTGCGCACCCAGTCGGGAAAAACCCGGCCGTCCATGGCATGGGCTTCGGCCTTCAGCGGGTCGGGCGTGCGGCGGTCGAGACCATCGTTGAACGGCGGGTTCATAATGACGTGATCGAAGGCCTCGTCCGAGAGTCCGGCAGCGATACGCCGGGCTCCGGACAAGGTTACATCCGCCTGAAGCACTTCAGTCCGGTCCGCCAAAGCGCGGTTTTGGGGAAGCGCAAGCGTGCGCCGGGCGAACTCGATCATGGTGTCCGAGCGCTCCACCAGCGTCACCCTCAGGGTCGGAACGCGGCTTGCCGCGGCCAGGCCGGCGGCGCCGGCGCCGGCGCCGAAATCGGCCAGCCGTCCGGTCGCGCCGTCCGGCACCAGGGCGGCAAGCAGCATGGCGTCGAGCCCCGCCCGATGGCCTCTGCCCTTCGGTTGAACCAGGTGGAATGCACCGCGATGAAAGGCGTCGACGGTGGCGTCCGGCCGGTCGTCCATCAATCCCGGTGCCGCAACTCGTCGCCGAGACCGGCATCCTCGACCAGTCTGCGCGCCTGTTCGATGCGGTCGGCATCGACCATGAGCCGGCGCGACAGCGCGTTGATCGAGCCGTCCATGACACTCATGTTCTCGTCGGCGACGAAATGCTGGATGCCGGCTTCCTTGAGAAGCGTGCCGACAAAGGAAAGCGTGACGACGTTGTTGGTTCTGATCAGCTCTTCCATCGCTGCGAGGCCTTTTCGATGCGTGGCCATTGGCCGATTTCCTGACCGCTATATATAGGCAAATTGCGGCCGCGACACCCTCCGTCGGACAATGTCGGTTCAGGTGTCAGGTGCGTCGATTCATCACTTGTCGCAACACCGGCCAGTTTCTATTGTGATGTGGGGCAACAGGAGTACTCGAATTGGGCGTCGTCATTCCGCTTGAGGACAAGAACAAGACCGCCGCGTCGGTCAAACCGCTGATCGACCTGACACGGCCGGATATGGAGCGCGTCAACCAGCTTATCCTCTCCAAGGCGGGATCGGACGTCGAGATGATTCCGGAGGTCGCCAACCACCTGATTTCGTCCGGCGGCAAGCGGCTGCGGCCGATGCTGACGCTGGCTGCGGCGGCAATGTTCGGGTACGAGGGCGACAGCCATATCAAGCTGGCGACCAGCGTCGAATTCATGCACACGGCGACGCTGCTGCACGACGATGTCGTCGACGAAAGCGACATGCGGCGCGGCAAATCCACCGCCCGGATGATCTGGGGCAACCAGGCCAGCGTTCTGGTCGGCGATTTCCTGCTCGGACAGGCCTTCAAGATGATGGTCGACGTCGGATCGCTGGACGCGCTGGACGTTCTGTCCGACGCGGCCGCCGTCATCGCCGAGGGCGAGGTGCTGCAGCTTTCGGTGGCCAAGAACATGGAGACCACCGAAGACGACTACATGGCCGTCATCCGCGCCAAGACCGCAGCGCTTTTCTCGGCCGCCGCGGAGGTCGGACCGATCATCGCCGGGACCGGCAAGGCCGAGCGCGATGCGCTGCGTTCCTACGGCAACAATCTGGGGCTGGCTTTCCAGCTCGTCGATGATGCGCTGGACTATGGCGGCAGGGCCCAGGACCTCGGCAAGAATGTCGGCGACGATTTCCGTGAGGGCAAGATCACCCTGCCCGTGGTGCTCGCCTATCGCCGAGGCAGCGACGAGGACCGGGCATTCTGGCGCTCTGCCATCGAGGAAAGCAATTGCGATGACGCCGCGCTCGAGACGGCGCGGGCGCTGATCGCGCGATCCAATGCACTCAACGACACCATCGCCCGTGCCGAACATTACGGCGCGATGGCGCGCGATGCGCTGGCGCCGATGGCCGACACGCCCGCCAAGGCGGCAATGCTTGAAGTGATCGATTTCTGCATCAGCAGGGTCAACTGAACCCTGGGTAATCCTCCATGACCATTACGGTGGAAGTCTGCGTCGATTCGGTGCGATCGCTGCAGGCTGCCGTCAGCGGCGGCGCCGACCGGATCGAGCTGTGTTCGGCCCTGGCGCTGGGCGGATTGACGCCGAGCGACGGTTTCATGCGCCTTGCCGCCGCGACGGGCGTTTCGACCTACGCGATGATCCGGCCGCGCGGCGGCGGTTTCGACTATTCGCCGGACGAGATCGCGCTGATGGAGGAAGACATCCGGCGCGCCCGCCATCATGGCCTGGCGGGCGTTGTCTTCGGGGCGACGGCCGGCGGGTCGCTCGACAGCCGCGCCATGGCCCGGCTGAGAGACGCCGCCGGCCCCATGGGCAGCACGCTGCACCGGGCCTTCGATCTGCTCGATGACCCGCTGCCGGCAGTCGATGCGGCCGTCGATGCCGGCTTTGACCGGATCCTGACCTCCGGCGGTGCACCGACCGCAGAGGCCGGAATCGAGGCGCTGCGCGCGCTCGTCGAACGCGCCGGGAACCGGCTGTCGATCATGGCCGGAAGCGGCATCCGTGCGGACAATGTCGAATCGATCGTGAAACAGGCAGGCGTGCGGGAAATCCACGGTTCCTTCGCGGTCAAAGCGCCGCATCGAGCCGAACCGGACCGTTTCGGCTTCGGCGAAGACCCTTCGGTTCCGGATCCAGAGACGATCCGAAAGGTGAAACGGGCCATTGCGGCCCTGTAGACCGTCCCTCGGACTCGGCCCAGCGTTGTTGCAAATCCACATCGCCCCCCAGGAAGCTGTGACCAAACGGCGTTGAATTCTTTGTGAGGTTGCCGCAGGGGCTGAAAAAAGCCATGCTCTGAACCATATTGTGGAGACGGGAATCATCGTCGACTTCGCGGGACCATTTGTGATGCAGCCAAAAAAAATTCTCATGATCGCGGGCCTGGCGGCTGCCACCGCTCTCGCGAACGTTCCGGCTTGGGCTGCCGGCGAAGATCCTGTCTTCGATGCCGCGTCGGCACGCAGTTTCGCCGGCGCGGTCCTTGCCGGCCGCACGGCTGAAGCCGATCGCGACCTGGAAACGGCCATCGGTCTTTACCGTAAAGCGCTGCGCTACGAACCGGACAACACCGATATCAAGCAGCGGCTGATGGTGCTGCTGTTCAATAACGGAATGTTCGACGAAGGCGTGGCGATCGCCGACGAACTGAAAGGCGATCCGCTTCTCGAGAACGTGTCCCGCATGGCGCTCGGCATCGATGCGCTTCGCCAGCGGCAATATACCAAGGCGCAGAACCTGCTCGACTATGCCGGCATCAACGATCTGGAAAAGCTCGTCTACGGCCTTCTTCAGGGATGGGCTCTCTTCGGCGACGGCAAGCTGGACAAGGCCGAGACCACCATCGAAGAGCTGCAGGGCCCGGAATGGTACGGTATCTTCAAGGCCTTCAACCGCGCCGCCATGGAAGAGGCGAGCGGCAATGCCGACGAGGCGCGGCGTCTCTACACGGCAATCATCACCAACCAGAACAGCGCCGGAACGGCGCCCGACACCTTTATCCGCGCGGCCATGGCGCTCGCAGCCATGGAGGCCCGTGAGGGCAACCGGCAAAAAGCGCTCGACGCCATCGCGACCGGCAATGCGTTTTCGGCCGGCTATGCGCCGCTGAAGGCGCTGCGCGAGCGCATCGAGGCCGGCGACCCGCCGGGCGCCGACATCCACAATGCCGCCGAGGGCGCTTCGGCGGTCCTCTATACCATCGGCAGCGCGCTCAACCGTAGCGGCGCCGAGGACTTCGTCGCTCTCTATCTGAATTTCGCCCATTCGCTGGATCCGGAAAACGCAGCCACGCTGGTCATGCTCGGCAGCCTGGCGGAAAACCTCGGCAAGCCGGAACAGGCGATCGAGATCTACCGGCGCGTTCCCGAAGACTCCATCATGCACCGCGTGTCGGAGCTGCAGCTGGGTCTCAATCTGGCCGATCTCGGGCGTCTGGAAGAGGCCAAGATCCACCTGAAGAACCTGATCGACCAGGATCCTCAGGACATGCGGTCGTACCTTGCCTATGGCAGCGTGCTGTCGGATGCCAAGGCCTACCGTGAGATGGCCGACAATTACGACGTGGCGGTCGACGCCATCGGCATTTTGCCCAATCGCTCGCATTGGAACATCTTCTTCCAGCGCGGCATTGCCTATGAACGCCTCAAGGAATGGCCGAAGGCGGAGCCCAATTTCCAGCGTTCGCTGGAGCTCTTCCCGAACCAGCCGCAGGTGATGAACTATCTCGGCTACTCGTGGATCGACATGAACATCAACCTGGACGAGGGCATGGACCTGATCCGGGAAGCGGTGCGGCTGCGTCCGAATGACGGCTATATCGTCGACTCGCTCGGCTGGGCCTACTACCGGCTCGGCGACTACGAAAACGCCGTGAGCGAGCTGGAGCGCGCCGTCGAGCTGCGTCCCGGCGATCCGACCATCAACGACCATCTGGGCGATGCCTATTGGCGGGCCGGACGCAAGCTGGAAGCCCGCTATCAGTGGGAACGGGCGCTGACCATGGAGCCGGAACTCACCGAGGTTCCGAAAATCGAGAAAAAGATCGCCAGCGGCCTGCCGCCGGAGATCGATCCGGCGCCGTCTGCTGCCAATGACGACGAGAGCAAGACGATCCGGGAGCCCGACAGCGAGCGCAAGAGCGAACTCAAAGGCGGTATCGAGCCCGTCAAGGCAAGCTACACGGTAAAGCCGGGCCAGACCTTGTGGACCATCGCCGACGAAGTGCTTGGCGACGGCAACCGCTACCAGGATATCCTGCGGGCCAATCCTTCCCTCAACGGCGATGCTGACCGTATCTATCCGGGCCAGATCATCATCCTGCCCTAGATCCATGCCCGACATCGTCGAGTTCGCCCCGGCGAAGATCAACCTGGCGCTCCATGTAATCGGGCAGCGGGCGGACGGTTATCATCTGATCGATAGCATCGTCGCCTTTGCGCAAGCCGGCGACCGGCTGATCGTCAGCGCGGCTTCGACCGATACGTTCTCCATCGAGGGTCCGTTTGCCGGTGCATTGGCCGCGGAGAGCGACAACCTCGTCCTGCGCGCCCGCGACGCCATGCGAGCGACGGTTTCGACGACGGACCCGGTCTCCATTCTCCTGGAAAAGAACCTGCCGGTGGCGGCCGGCATCGGCGGCGGCTCGGCGGATGCCGCGGCCTGTCTGAGGGCGCTGCGACGCTTGTGGTCCCTGCCGCTTTCCGACCGGGAGCTCTCGGCAATCGCCATCGGGCTTGGAGCCGACGTTCCCATGTGCCTGCGCTCGCGGCCGCTGGTCGCCATGGGCATCGGCGATATCATCGAACCGGTGTCGGCCATGCCGGCCATGCCCGCAGTGCTGGTCAATCCCAACCTTGCGTTGTCGACGCCAGAGGTCTTTCGGCACCTGGCGCACAAGAACAACACCGGCATTCCGCGCCCCGCAGCCGACACGGCGGATGGCTGGATCACCGCCCTGCAGACCTTGCGCAACGACCTTCAGGCGCCGGCCGAGGCTCTTCAGCCGGCTATTTCCGATTGTTGCTCGATACTTTCCGACAGCGGCGCGCTGCTGGCCCGCATGTCCGGCTCGGGCGCCACCTGCTTCGGCCTTTACGCCGACGGGCAAAAGGCCGCAGAGGCGGCTGAATCCATTCGCATGGCTCATCCCGCGTGGTATGTCTGCGCCACCGCCACCTTGCCCGGCTGATTGCGTGGAGCCCATCATGAACCGCATCGACGAATCGCGCCCCTTCATCCCGATCCGCATCGCCGTGCTAACCGTGTCCGACAGTCGCAGCCTGGAGGACGACAAGTCCGGTGCGACGCTGGCGGCGCGCATCGAAAAGGCCGGCCATGTGCTGGCCGACCGCGCCATCGTCACCGACGACGTGGAGCTGATCGCCGGCAAGGTAAAAGGGTGGGCTGAAGATCCCGAGATCGATGCCATCATCACCACGGGCGGCACCGGCTTCACCGGCCGAGACGTGACGCCGGAGGCCATCACGCCGCTGTTCGACAAGCAGATGGACGGATTTTCCGAGGTCTTCCACCGCATCTCCTACGACAAGATCGGCACCTCGACGATCCAGTCGCGCGCCACCGGCGGCGTCATCGACGCGACCTATGTGTTCGTGCTGCCGGGTTCTCCCGGCGCCTGCAAGGACGCCTGGGACGGCATCCTCGAGGCACAGCTCGACTACCGTCACATGCCGTGCAACTTCATCGAGATCATGCCGCGGCTCGACGAGCACCTGAAGCGCGGGAAGTAGTTTCAGCCGTTTCCAGCGGCCCCTCCCTTTGATAAATCGCTCAACAGATCGATCAGAAGAACCGCTTCGGCCGATTTGACGCGTTCGGCGAGTTGCTGTGGGCTATCGTCATGTCGGACACGGATGCGTTTCTGCGCAATGACGGGCCCCGTATCATATTCGGCGTCAACGATGTGAACCGACGCCCCGGTCTCCGTTTCGCCTGCCTTCAGCACCGCGTCATGGACACGGTTTCCGTACATGCCCTTGCCGCCGAACTTCGGCAACAGCGATGGATGCAGGTTGAGCATCCTTCGATCGTAAGCTGCGAGCACTTCGGGCCCAATTTTTCTGAGATAGCCGGTGAGGAGGACGAGATCGATATTGCGGATTTTCAACGCCCGGAGGCATAAGCGGTCCGAGGCGGCCTGATCGCTGTCGATGACCAGTGTGTCGATCCCCGTTTCGTCGGCCCAGGCAATCGCGAGGCAGTCTGCGCGGTTTGAAACGACAAGCCTGATTGCCGCATTCAATTCACCTTTAGCGATTGCCGCCGCCACCTCCCGCATGGCGCTGCCATGACCGGATGCGAAGAACGCCAGTCGGGGCCGATGGTTCAATCCGCGCAACGGCACTGTTTCATCAAATCCTGTCGAAATCGCCGGATCGACCAAGACCCGAGACGAAGTGAGAAGCACCGGTCCGGGCATCCTCCTGCAGCGGACGGCCCCCCTCGACGGCCTCGTGGCCAAGGGCCGCTTCGAGATCCATGCCCCACTGCCGGTGAGCCGTCATACGGTCGGTGCGCAGGCAGGTCTGCGGAAAGCGTGCCAGTTCGTGGGCGATCGTCAGCGCCTCGTCGAGCGCCTGCCCTTGCTCGACGACACGGTTTGCGAGACCGAACTGCAGTGCTTCCTCGGCCCCCACCGGGCGACCGGTGAGGATCATGTCCATGGCGCGGCTGTGGCCGATGAGCCGCGGCAGTCGAACGTTGCCGCCGTCGATCAGCGGTACGCCCCAGCGGCGGCAGAAGACGCCGAAGACGGCCGACGTCGAGGCCACGCGCATGTCGCACCACAGCGCCAGCTCCAGCCCGCCGGCGACGGCATGTCCCTCGACGGCGGCAATCACCGGTTTCGACAGCAGCCGGCGCGTCGGGCCCATCGGTCCGTCGGCCTGCGGATCGTAGGTAAAGTCTCCGGTGGAAACGGTCTTGAGATCGAAGCCGGCGCAAAAGCCCTGCCCGGCTCCGGTCAGGATCGCCACGGCCCTGTCGTCATCGGCATCGAACGCGGCAAACGCTTCGTCGAGAAGCGCCGCGGTCTCGGGATCGACCGCATTGCGCTTGTCCGGCCGATTGATGGTGACGACGGTGACCGCGCCGTCCTGTTCTATGGTCACTTTGGCTGCCGCTTCCGCCGTCATCCGATTCGTCTCCCGTCTGGTGCTCTGGTCGTGTCCGCAAAGCTCGCATCGCTCAGCCACGCCCGTCAATGACTCACAAAAGCGCCGGCCGGGTTTTTTCCAGCGCCCGCGCACCTATATTTGTTCTTGATATGTTCTCGTGTTCCTGATAGGAATATTTTCACAAGATGGGAGCGGACATGAGCGAGTTGGAGCATTTCAGGCAGCATGCGCTGAACCCGGTGAACCAGGCCGACGTGGCCGATGCGCTGGCAGCGCGGTCGGGTCTGCGTATCGACCACAGCAAGCGCCGCGGACGTGGCGCCGGCATCAATCCGAGCGGCCGGTTCGAAGCCCGGACCCGCCACGCCTTCGACGACGGCTGGGAAAGCCTCGAAGAGCTTCCGGCCTTCAAGACCGAGGTGCAGGTGGAGAAGCCGCGCACGATTATCACGCGCAACAACTCTCCGGACATTTCCTTCGATCGCTCGATCAACGCCTATCGCGGCTGCGAGCATGGCTGCATCTACTGTTTCGCGCGGCCGACCCATGCCTTCATGGGCCTGTCGGCCGGGCTCGATTTCGAAAGCCGGCTGTTTGCCAAGCCGGATGCGGCAAAACTGCTCGAGCGGGAACTGTCGAAGGCCGGTTACGAGCCGCGGGTCATCGCCATGGGCACCAACACCGACCCCTATCAGCCGATCGAGAAGGAATGGCGCATTACCCGACAGCTGCTGGAGGTGCTCAATGCCTGCAACCATCCGGTCGGTATCGTGACCAAGTCGGCGCTGGTGCTGCGCGACATCGACATCCTGACGCAGATGGCGGAAAAGGGCCTGGTCAAGGTGGCCGTTTCGGTGACGACGCTGGACCGCAAGCTTGCCCGCACGATGGAACCGCGGGCGGCGACCCCGCCGCGGCGGCTGGAAGCGATCCGCGGCCTGTCGGAAGCCGGCATACCGGTTGCAGTGATGGCCTCGCCCATCGTTCCGGGCCTGAACGACCATGAAATCGAGCGCATTCTCGATTCGGCGAAGGCGGCCGGCGCCATGACCGCCAGCTACATCCTGTTGCGGCTGCCGCTCGAGGTTAGCCCGCTCTTCAGGGACTGGCTGCTGCGCCACTATCCCGACCGCTACCGCCACGTCATGTCGCTGATCCGTTCGATGCGCGGCGGCAAGGACTACGATTCGGAATTCGGCAAGCGCATGAAGGGCAATGGACCCTATGCGTGGCAACTGGCGCGGCGTTTCGAGATCGCCTCGAAACGGCTGGGCCTCGACAGCAAGTGGCGGACCCTGCGCACCGACCTGTTCGTCCCGCCGACCGGGACTGGTGTGCAGTTGAACCTGCTGTAGCCGTCTTCGAACCCACCGTCACGGTCGTTTTCCCCGACCTGCGGCCGTGACGGCGGCTCCCTCCGCAGCCGCACCCGAAATCCGACTGAGCCGTATCGCGGATTTCGGACATGGAGGCGGTTTTATCCGGATATCCCCGA
Source organism: Rhizobiaceae bacterium (assembly GCA_963921345.3). Taxonomy (GTDB): domain Bacteria; phylum Pseudomonadota; class Alphaproteobacteria; order Rhizobiales; family Rhizobiaceae; genus Hoeflea_A. Next base: position 2,212,710 of record CAWUFE020000007.1, read on the forward strand.
CCGGATGAACCGTTCTCCAAGGAGGGACTTGCAGAGAATCGGGTGACCGTGCGAATTTGCCGATCATGCCTCGCGCGTCACCCGATTCTCCTTCCCGATCCAAGTCCGGACCCCGGCAGGCAAGCCTTTTCGCATTGGAGGATCCGGTCCCGGATTTCGCATTGGAGACCGAGGCGGGGGCGCACCGACAGGCGGTCGCCGGTGCCGACGAGGCCGGCCGCGGGCCGCTGGCAGGACCGGTGGTCGCGGCGGCCGTCATACTCGATCCGCATGCCATCCCGCCGGGTCTCGACGATTCCAAAAAACTCACCGCGGCCAAGCGCGAAGAACTGTTCGAGTTGATCCTTGCCCAGGCCGAGGTGGCGGTCGCCACGTCTGGCCCGCTGCATATCGACCGCTCGGATATTCTCAGGGCGAGCCTCGATGCGCTCAGCCGGGCGCTTCGCAGCCTGCCGCGGCCGCCGCAATTCGCACTGATCGACGGCCGCGACGTGCCGCCCAAGCTCACCTGCCCGGCCAAGGCGGTGATCAAGGGGGACAGCCGTTCGCTGTCGATTGCCGCCGCTTCCATCGTCGCCAAGGTGACGCGCGACCGCATGATGCAGCGCGCCGCAGACCGCTTTGCGGTCTACGGCTTCGAACGCCATGCCGGCTACGCCACCGCCGCCCACCGCCAGGCAATCGCCGATAACGGCCCCTGCCCACTTCACCGGATGAGTTTTCGGCCGATGAAGGCGGAGGATCCGGTCTAACGGGTCTGCCGCGCCTCGCGATGGGCGATGTAGAGCGACGCCGAGACGATCAGCAGCGATCCGATCCAGAGATTGCCCGCGGGAACGAAGCCGAAGACGATCCAGCCGGCAAGCACGTTGAGCGGCAGCTTGATGTGGTCGAAGGGCTGCACATAGGCGGCATCGGCGCTGGCATAGGCTTTGACGATGAAGAACTGGGCCGCCATCAGCAGCACGCCGGCCAGAGCGATCAGCGCCAGTGCTGATGCGCCGGGCACGGCAAAGCCGCCGGAGGAAGCGGCCAGTATCGCATTGATCGGGGTCAGCAACAGCAACAGGTAGAGCGTCACCGTCTCCGTCGCTTCGCTGCGCGTCAGCCGCTTCGTCATCAGCGAGGTTGCGGCCCAGAACAGGGCGGCAGCCACCGGGTAGAGCGTTGCGATCGTGAACGCGTCCGACCAGGGCGCCAGGATGATCATGCCTCCAGCGAAGCCCATGAACGTTGCCAGCCAGCGCGCCGGACCCACCTTTTCGCCAAGCAGCAGGCCGGCACCGGCGGTCACGAAGAATGGCGACGTCATGATCAGTGCGATGGCCTGCCAGATCGGCACGCTGGCGAGCCCGGCGACCCAGAACTGGACGCCGATGGCGGCACAGGCGACGCGCAGGACATGGGCGCCGAGATGATCAGTCTTCAGCACGCCGAGACCGGTGCGGACGATCCATGGCAGGCCGCACAGCAGCGCGACGAAATACTGCCAGAAGGCAGCCGAGGACGACGTCATGCCGAAGCTCATCGTCGCTGCCTGGACGCTGACATTGACGACGGCGAAGGCGGCACCGGCGGCGATCATGTAGAAGCCGCCGGCGAGTGCCGGGTTGGTAAGCGCAAAAGCTCGGTTTTGGGTGAGTGTTGTCTGATTCATCAGATGTCCTCTTAAAAGAATCATCGGGAATCAGGGCAAACAGGCACGACGTTCAGCTGCCCGCCGAGGGGCCGTATCCGGTCGGCGTCGCCGAAAAAGGCTGAACGCCCTTCCGCGACTTACCCGTTCTCTTCCATCCGGACTGTGACCGTCGGCTTCGGAATTGCACCGAATCTGCTGACCCCGTACCGGGCGGCACGGGCGCTCGCGGGCTTCGAACGGATATCCGGCATGGGGCCGGTCATGCGCTCGTCACCGCCGGTGGGGAATTTCACCCCGCCCTGAGAACGAACCACCGCGAGGAGATGCCCGCGCGGTGTGGCGACAGCGATAGCGTATTCACGCCGAAAAAGCAAAAGCCGGGGCGACGGCCCCGGCTTCTTAAGGATCAGACTGTCGGCAGCCGATCAGTTCAGCTTTGCCTTGAGTTCCTTGACGGACTCCGAAAACAGCGCTCCGGCCTTTTCGTCGTCGACCTTCTCGGCGATCAGCGTTTCCGCCGCTGCGACGGCGATGTCGATCGCCTGACGCCGCACTTCGTTGACGGCCTCCGATTCGGCCAGCGCGATTTTCTGTTCGGCCATGGCCGTCCGGCGCTGGACATAGTCCTCGGTCTTCTGCCTTGCATCGGCCACCAGACCGGCGGCTTCATGCTCGGCCGCGGCGATCAACTCAGACGCTTCCTTTTCGGCATCCTTGCGCTTGCGCTGATATTCGGCCAGCAGCTGCTGTGCCTCCTCGCGAAGGCGGCGCGCTTCGTCCAGCTCGTTGCGAATGCGATCGGCGCGGGTATCGAGGGATTTGGCGATCATCCCCGGCACCTTCATGTAGACGATGATGCCCAGGAAGATGATGAGGGAAATCAGGGCCCAGAATGTGGCGTCCATTCTACTCGCCTCCCTGCGCCGCAGCCTTGACGGCCGCATTGGCGTTGGCCTTCGTCACCGTGCCGCCAACCAGCTGCTTGACGATCGCCGCCGTGGTGTCGGCCGCGATGGCATCGACCTCGGACAGCGCCTTTTTGGTGACCTCGGCGATCTCGGCCTCCGCCTTCTCGATCTTCTCGGTCACCTCGGCCTCGACCTTGGCCCGCTCGGCGTCCGCGTCGGCCTTGGCCGAGTCGCGTGCGGCCTGGGCGATCTCGTGCGCCTTGCCCTTCGCATCGGCCAGTTCCTGCTCATAGGCTGAGAAGGCCTGATCGGCCTCTTCCTTCAGCCGGTTGGCTTCGTTGAGATCCTGTGCGATGCGGTCGCGGCGCGTCTCCAGAATGCTGGCGATGCGCGGCAGAACGACCCGCTGCATGAACAGGTAAAACAGGCCAAAGGTGATGACCAGCCAGAGGATCTGCGACGGAAAGGTCGAGCTGTCGAACGGCGGAAAGGATCCGCCGGCCGCTTGTTCGGCCTCCGCACCGGCAGCATATGCCGCTGTCACAAGCATGTTCGCCTCCAATTCATAAGCCGCGGCCCCGCCGCGAAGCGGTTGACGGCCTCATCAAGGGTCGTGCCGACAATATCCGGACGACCCGTCGGCCGCGCTGGCGGCGCGGCCGGATGCGTCGATCCGTCGGTTAGACGGCGAACAGGAGAAGAAGAGCAACCAGCAGCGAGAAGATGCCAAGGGCTTCCGTCACGGCAAAGCCGAAGATCAGGCGGCCGAACTGACCGTCGGCGGCCGACGGGTTGCGCAGCGCGCCGGAGAGGTAGTTGCCGAAGATCGTGCCGAGGCCGATGCCGGCGCCACCCATGCCGAGACATGCAATGCCCGCGCCGATGTATTTTGCTGCTTCCGCTTCCATGGTGAACTCCTTCAATGGGATTGTTGCGGCTGTTGGAATGGCGGAGCGCCCGCCAATGGCTTCTCCTAGTGCCCCGGATGCAGGGCGTCGTTGAGGTACATGCACGTCAGCACCGCAAAGACATAGGCCTGCAGGAAGGCGACCAGAAATTCGAGACCGGTCAGGGCGACCGTCATGATGAGAGGAAGGATCGCACCGCCGATCCCGAGCGCGCCGAGCGCGCTGAGCGAGGTGACAAATCCGGCAAAGACCTTGAGCGTGATGTGACCGGCCAGCATGTTGGCGAACAGGCGCACCGACAGGCTGATGGGACGCGACAGGAAGGAAATGACTTCGATCGCCACCACCAGCGGCAGCAGCACGCCGGGCACGCCGCTCGGAACGAACAGGTGCAGGAAACCGAGCCCGTGCTTCATGAAGCCGTAAACAACGACGGTTCCGATCACCAGCATGGCCAGCACGAAGGTGACGATGATGTGGCTGGTGACGGTGAAGAAATAGGGGAACATGCCGAGCAGGTTGGCCACAAGCACGAACATGAACAGCGAGAACACCATGGGGAAGAATCGCATCCCCCCGGTCCCTGCCCCGTCCCTTAGCATTGAGGCAACGAACTCGTAGCCCATTTCCGAGATCGACTGCAGCCGGGTCGGCACCATGCCGCGATTGGACGTGGTCAGAAACAGGAACGCAGACGCGACTGCCACCGTTGCGACCATGTAGAGCGACGAATTGGTGAAGGAGAAATCGAGACCGCCAACTTCGATGGGAACGAGCTTGCTGATCTGGAACTGGCTAATCGGATCGTTTGCCACCCGTATGCCTCTCTCTTTATGCCGGCCCTGTCAGCCTTCGTTGTCGTCCTTGCCCTTGCTCTCCGGCAGGCGGTTGTCGGCAACCAGCCCCGCGGAACGCATGACATTCAGTACCCCTGCAACAAACCCCAGCAACAGAAAGACGATCATCCCCCAGGGTGTGGTGCCCAGGAAACGGTCCAGAAGATAGCCGAGAAGCACGCCGACAAAGATCGCAGCGACAAATTCGGTCGAGAGCTGGAACGCTTTCGCGTAGGGCGATCCCGCCGCCCCGCCGGCTCCCGTCGGTTTGTCGTTGGCCTCGTGGGAAGCGAGTTGATCCCCCAGTCGCCGGCGACGCTCTTCCAGACTATCGGTCCGGTCTTCCCGTTCTCCGTCGCCGCTGGCAGGATCCGATGATCCCCCGTTTTGCGCTGGTTTTCGCATGAAAGTCGCGCTCCACGCCACGATCGGCAACCTTGAACGGAACCGCTCCAAAGTCGCGCGCAACATAGTTTTCCGCCCATGCCAAGTCAAGGCGGCTTAACAACTCCCGCCTTTAATAATTATGTCAATTATTTCAATATGTTAAGTTCTAGCTGCGGAATCCCGGGAACGGCGCTGCACAGATTCATGATGCATTGCGGCACAATGCCCCGGTTTATGCCATGTCCAGTGGGATGAAACGCTATCGCGGCGCAGACGACAGAGAGTGTGAGAAACGCGGGCTAGCTCCAGCCGCCGCCGTAGGTGCGGTAGAAAATGTGAAGGCCGATGCGGCCGACGCGCTTCATGGTGCGGGCCCATTTCGGCCGCACATAGACGGCGTGGTAGTGGGTCGACGAACCGACCTGATCCAGCCAGATTTTGCCGGCGGTGACCGCCATGGCGATGTCCTGGGCCATCGACCAGTGGCGGCGCGAACGCACACGGTCGCGAATGCCGTCGCAGGCGAAGGAGAACTGGCAGCGATTACGCCAGCGCTTGTTCTGATAGACCACACGGCACACGGTGTTGGGATAGGCCGGGTTGCGCACCCGGTTGAGAATCACCTGGGCGACCGCAGCCTGGCCCTTGACCGGCTCGCCGCGCGATTCGAAATAGATGCCGGACGCCAGGCAGCGCTGTTCGCGCTTGGAAAGGACCTGCGGCGGTAACGCCGTTCCGGCCCAGCCATGGTCGCTTTTGTCGATCGGCGGAAGGAAGCGACCCTGCTGCTTTTCGTCTTTCAGAAGCGATGCGAACGGCGAGTTCTTCGCATAGTCGGGCTCGGCCGGCGCATAGGCGGTGGCGAGGACGTCGTGCTTGTCGTTGGTCACCAGATTCGCCAGCATGACCGGAACATCGCTCTTGGCCTTTACCGGACGGTGGAAGGCTGTGGCGATTCGCACCTCCTGGCCCTGGATCTCCGGTTTGACGAAAGCCATTTCCGGGTGACCCGGCTGTCGTGGCTGCAGCAGATTGCTCTTGTGAAGAACGGAACCGGCCGAAAAGTCCTTGGGCGGCGCCATCGGCACCTCGATGGTCACCCGACCGCGCTTTTGCGAGCGATTGATGCGTTGCTCGTCCGGCACCGGGTTCTTGGTGCCTTGCCTGGCGCGGATTGCCACGGTGTCGCCATTGGGCAGTTCGACACCCTTGTCGGCGATGGTCGAGCCGGTGGTGATGTCGTCGGTAAAGGCCATTTCGACCGAGTGAATGGATCCGGCCGGCGCTTCGACGAGATAGCTGTGCCAGCGCGCCCCGCCCTGGTCGACGCCCGACAGCAGGCTCGCCGTATCGGAATACGCCATTGGCGAGGTGGAAACGAAAAAGGCGAGAGCCCCGAAACTCAGGGGCGTCGAGCAGTGGCGACCGGTGGTCGCAAGCCAGCCCTTCAAGGCAGATCCGTGACGCAAGAACCCTACTCCAAAGCAACGCGTACTCGGCACAATTTGTTTCAAATATGCTGTATTAACGTTTATGGAGCGTTAACCGCATCTTCCCGGCCTCCCTCAGCGCGAGTGGGCAGTCAGTGGGAGAAATGCGCGTTTAATCGGGCAGGCTGCTCGCCGTCGAGCGTTTTCAAGCGCCAAACCGGTCACTCTTTGTTGCGGCCTCTGTCGATGCGTCAGCGCCGCTTCTTCTTCGAGGCAAACGGATTGTCGCCCTTTCGGTAGGAAATCCTCAACGGCACGCCCGGCAGGTCGAAATCCTGGCGCAGCCCGTTGATCAGATAGCGCGTGTAGGAGGCCGGCAGCGCGTCGGGGCGGGTGCAGGAAATCACGAAGCCCGGCGGACGGGCCTTGATCTGCGTCATGTATTTGAGCCGCAGCCGACGGCCCGATACGGCCGGCGGCGGATGCTGAACCTGCATCGTCTCGAGCCAGCGATTGAGCCGGGCCGTGGAAATGCGGCGGTTCCAGGTTCTGTGGGTGTCGACCACCGCCTGCATCAGCTTGTCGAGCCCGCTGCCGGTGAGGCCGGAGACGGGAACGGCGCGGATGCCGCGCACCTGCGGCAACAGCCGCTCGGTCTTTTCTCGCAGGTCGGCCAGCGCTTCCTGCCGGTCTTCCACGATGTCCCATTTGTTGAAGGCAATGACCGGCGCCCTGCCCTCGCGGATGACCAGGTCGGCAATCTGCAGGTCCTGCTTCTCGAACGGAACGTCGACATCGAGTACGATGACCACCACTTCGGCAAACCGGATTGCCCGAAGGGCATCGGCGACCGACAGCTTCTCGATCTTCTCCTGCACTTTCGCCTTGCGACGAAGGCCGGCAGTGTCGAACATCTTGATGCGCCGCCCCTTCCAGTCCCAGTCGACGGAAATGGAATCGCGGGTGATGCCGGCTTCCGGCCCGGTCAGCAGGCGCTCCTCGCCGAGATAGCGGTTGATCAGTGTCGACTTGCCGGCATTGGGACGGCCGACGATGGCGACGCGAAGCGGCTTGCTTTCGTCATAGGTGTCTTCTTCGGCTTCGTCATCATCGACCGCGACGTCGACATCGGTGACGGCTTCCGCATCTTCCAGAGGCAACGCGACATCCTCGCCGAGAACCTCGACGATCGCATCGCGCAGGTCGAGCATGCCCTGGCCGTGTTCGGCGGAGATCGGACAGGGCTCGCCGAGGCCGAGGCGAAAGGCGTCGTAAAGGCCGCCTTCGGCGCCGCGTGCCTCCGCCTTGTTGGCGACTAGGACCACTGGCTTGCCGCGACGCCGCAGGATCGCGGCCAGCGTTTCGTCGGCCGGGGTGATGCCGGATTTGGCGTCGACCAGGAACAGTGCCAGGTCGGCCTCGTCGATAGCGGCTTCCGTCTGGGCACGCATGCGGCCCTCGAGCGTCTCGGGGTCCGATTCCTCCAGACCGGCCGTGTCGATGATGCCGAATTCCAGGTCGACCAGCCGCGCGTCGCCCGGCCTGCGGTCGCGGGTCAGCCCCGGCGTGTCGTCGACCAGCGCCAGCTTGCGGCCGGCAAGCCGGTTGAACAGGGTCGATTTGCCGACATTGGGGCGCCCGACGATGGCGACGGTGAATGACATTGGTTTTCCAGCCGACCGCTCAGGACTGTGCCGCCTTGCCGGTCGCGGCAATCAGGTCGAGCATGATTTCGGTTCGCTGGAAGATGCCGGACGGCACGCCGGTGTCGCCGGCGATCCGATCGAACCATTCGCGCGCCTTGGCGGCATCGCCGACCTTCCAGGCAGCCATGCCCAGCGCTTCTCGGGCCGAATGGCGCATGGGATTGTCGGGACCGCTCAGTTGTTCCACCTGGCCGGCAACGTCCTCGTAGCTGCCGTGGTCGACCAGCAGGTAGCCGGCGCGGATGCGCGCCGCGTCGCGGATGGCTGTCGGCACGCCGCCGTCATTGCCGATGGTGGAAAAAGCCGAAATGGCCGCCTGGTAGTCGCCCTTGTCGGCGAGAACGGTGGCGGCTCGCATGCGCGCCAGTACCGGATAGGCGCCGTGGCCGTCCTGCTCCAGGGCGCGCAGGGCGTCGAGTGCCTGATCCTGCTGGCCCTCGCGGGCCAGGTTGAGTGCGGCCAGGAATGCATCGCCCGATTTCGACGCCTGGCTGTTGCGCCAGTAGTCGTAGCCGCGGTCTGCTGCGGTGCCGGCGACGATCAGGACGGCGATGCCGATGATGTACTTGCCGAAGCGCTTCCAGATGGTCTTCATCCGGTCGGAGCGCAACTCCTCGTCGACTTCGCGAATAAAACTGTCGTCTGACATGATGTCCTACCGGCAGGCCCGGTCCTCAACTCGATGCGGCCGGCGGCCGCACACATGTGCTTAAGCGGCGCCTTGTACCCGATTTTGCCGCGCATGTAAGGGGGAATGTGGCGTTTCGCAACCGGACGGCAATGCCGATGGCGTCAGATGACGATCGGCGGCACGCCAATCAGCCATTCATGCAGCTTCCAGACGAACAGGACATAGGCGACGACGCCGATCACCACGACGATCGCGTCGTTGCGGATCGGTCCGGGTTCGGGTGGCGTGGTCAGACCTTCGCGCTCGCGGCGGCTTTCGGAAATCCGGTCGCAGATCGCCCAGACGAGAAAGCTGCCGAACAGCAGTACCGACGCCAGGTCGCCGTTGCTCAGCAAGTGGCCGAAAGCCCACAGTTTGACGGCCAGCAGCATCGGGTGCTTGATCGCCGGCTTGATCCGGCCGGACGGAACATAGGCCGCTGCCAGCATGATGAACGACACCAGCATCAGAAGCAGTGTGATGTGGCTGAACCAGAACGGCAGGACATAGAGCACCGGCCCCTCGCCGCGCGCCGTGCCGAAACCCCAGATGATGAGCACGAAGCCGACAATGGAGACGACGGAATAAAGGCCCTTCCAGGCATTCTCGCCGCGATCGGCGATGAAGCTCGATCGGAAGCCCGGCGCCAGCATGCGCACCGAGTGCATCCCCAGAAACAGAACCAGACCCAAGATCAGCCAAATCATATCAGCCCCCGTTTGCCGTCGCGACCGCCGAACCGTTTCAATTAACGCGGAATGATTCTAACCTCGCATCATGGCGATTGATCTGGAGATTGCAAGGAAACGGCTGTCGGAACGCAAGGCCGAGATCGAGGAGATGTCGCGCCTGTCGGAAGAAGCGCGCTCCACGGTCATGCTCGACCAGCAGGCGGTCGGCCGCCTGTCGCGCATGGATTCGATGCAGCAGCAGGCCATGGCCGAAGCCCAGGAGAGGCAAAGGCAACGCGATCTCCTGCGCATCGAAATGGCCGAGCGGCGGATCAAGGACGGCGATTACGGTTACTGTGTCGAGTGCGACTGCGAGATTCCTGACGGCCGGCTGGCCATCGACCCGATGGCGGAGAAGTGCGTGAACTGCGCATCTTAGTGCCCGGTCGTTAATTCCCGAATGGGCTCATAACTCCGCCCGAATCGGGCACCTACAGATGGCATCGGTATTTTTCGTCATCACGTTGTTTCATCTCTGTTATATTGAGTGAAAATAGTTCGGGGCTTCCGGGGGGTGGCATGTCTGTTCGCGTGGCGTTGCTGAGTATTTTATCGAGTCTTTTTGTTGCTTTGCCGTCTTCCGCTGATGTCATGGATCAAGAACAGCTCGTCATCGTTTCGTTCGACGGAGCACATGACAATGCGTTGTGGGCAAAAAGCCGCGCCATCGCCGACAGCACCGGCGCCAGGTTTACCTATTTCCTCTCCTGCACGTTCCTGATGACCCGCGAACAGGGCAAGGCCTATCGGGGTCCCGGCCAGCGGCGCGGTCGCTCGAATGTCGGTTTCGCGCAAACGACGGGCGAAGTTGGCGACCGACTGGGCCATATCTGGAGCGCCCGAACGGAGGGCCATGAGATCGCCAGCCATGGCTGCGGCCACTTCGACGGCAAGCGCTGGAGCAAGCGCCAGTGGAAAGCCGAGTTCTCCGCCTTTTCCGATACGCTGGGGCGGGCATGGGTCAATGCCGACAAGGCGGATGAGGAACCCGCCGACTGGAAGGATTTTGCCAACAGCGAAATCACCGGGTTCCGGGCGCCCTATCTTTCCACCAACCGCGCGATGATCGACGCCCTCGACGAGGCCGGCTTTGACTATGACGCCAGCGGCATCTCGCGGGGTCCGGTGTTTCCCGGCCAAAACGGCCGCCTGTCGACCTTCGATCTGCCGCTGATTGCCGAGGGCCCGCGGAATCGGCGCGTCATCGCCATGGACTACAATCTCTTCGTGCGCCATTCCGGCGGGCTGGAGAATGCCAGTCGCTCTCAGCATTTCGAGGACCGCAGCTACGAGGCGTTCAGGAAAGCGTTCGACGCCGAATATGGCGGCGCTCGCCGGCCGCTGCAGATCGGCATGCATTTCGTGGAAATGAATGCCGGCGCCTATTGGCGGGCAATGGAGCGGCTGCTGACCGAGGTCTGCGTCCTGGAAGACGTCGCCTGCGTGACCTACCGCGAGGCCGTCGAGCGGCTTGAACAGCGCCAGTCGGGAAGCGGCGCCTGATCACCGGGCGGCGGCGGGACAGCTTCAGGTTGTCAATTTGGAAACCGCACTTGTTTACCGAACGGCGATATCCGGCTGTACATGATGCGGTCGTCATTGCATGACAGACTCACATGCGAACCCAAAAGCACCGGAGCAGAAAACCATGCGGCTCACCCCCCTCGCCTTCTCCCTCGTTGCAGCTCTGACGCTCGGAACCCACGCGGGGGCCGCCGATGGCGAAGCCGTCGAAGTCGGTACTGTGTTCAATCTGGCCGGGCCACAAGCGACCTTCGGCGTTCCCTCCTCCAATGGCGCCCAGCTCGCATACCAGCAGATCAACGAAAAAGGCGGCGTTCTGGGGCGCGACCTGGCGCCGGTTTCGGTCGGCGGTGACAGCAACCTTTCGATCCTGCGTCAGGTAACCGAAGCGGCGTTGATCGAAAGCCCATCCATGGTGGCATTTCTGGGGCTGTCGGATCCCGACAATGTGCGCGCTGCGGCCGCCGTCGCCCGCGAGAGCAACCGCGTCTTCCTGACCAGCGGCGCCACCTCGCCGAAACTGCCGGAGGAGTTTCCCGGAATTCTCTTCCTCGCCTGCTTCGGCGACAACGTTCAGGCGGCCGCCGGTGCCGAATGGGCCCACGACAAGCTGGGCGCCAAGTCGGTTCATATTCTGGCCGACATGGAGCGGACCTATCCGAAGCTGCTGCAGGGCTATTTTGCCGAGAGCTTCAAGACACTCGGCGGCACCGTTCAGGGGACCGAGACGGTGCACCCGCGCAACGAAACGGTCACGGTGAAGGATCCGGGCCAAGTCGATCTGGTCTATGTCAGTGTCGAAACGGCGACCGATGCGGCGAAGGTGATCGCTGCGCTTCGGGCCGCCGGATATTCGGGACCGGTTCTCGGCGGCGACGGCTATGACGATGCGAGCGTCTGGACGAAGGCCACTGACGTGACCGACGTCTACTTCACCACCCATGTCTATCTGGGCACCGACAATCCGGATCCCACGGTCACCGCCTTCGTCGCCGACTACAAGAGCACCTATGACGACGAGCCGACCGCCTTCGCGGCGCTGGCCTACGACGCCGTCGGCCTGATGGCCGAGGCGATCAAGAACGCCGGCGCCGCCGATCCCGGCAAGATCGCCGGCGGTCTCCTCAAGATCGACGGTTACAAGGGCGTCACCGGCACGATCAGCTATGCCGGCGGATCACACATTCCGGTCAAAACCGTGACGCTGCTGGAGGTCGACAAGGGAGCATACAAGCTGGTCGAGACGCTGACGCCGAAGCAGGTGCCGAAACCCTAGCCGGATCGGCGCTTCGCCAACATGGCCTCGATGCGGTCGAAGTCGGGTTTCGACCGCCCCGCCGACGAATTCGCCACGAACAGGGCGGCCGCCGCCTGGGCGTAGTCGACCGCCGCATCGAACTCACGGCCCGCTGCGAGGCCGGCGGCCAGTGCACCGACGAAATGATCCCCGGCGCCATGGGTGGAGCGGGCTTCGACATCGAAGGCTTGATGGTAACAGGCCGCCTGGCCAATTCGGTGCGAGACCAGGCCGTCGGCCCCCAGAGTTGCGATGAACCTTTCCGGGCCACCGCCCCGCTCCGACAGACATTCCGTCAATTTCACACGGTTCGCCGTATCGACCCCGAAAAGGGCCTCGGCTTCCACTCGATTGACGACCAGAACGCCGACTGTTGTAAGCAGCGCGGAATCCATCGGACGCATGGGGGCGGCGTTGAGAACGACAATGGCCCCTGCAGCTCGCGCTCTTGTCGCGAGGGTCAGATTGACCGCTTCCGGAATTTCATTCTGCAGCAACAAAAAAGCGGTGTCTTCGGGCAGATCGATGCCGTCCGGATCGAGCGTCTGGTTGGCTCCGGAGGCGACCACGGCCCCGTAATCCGCTTGCCGATCGACGATCGCAACGCTCATGCCGCTTGCCGCGGTATCATCCTTTTGCACCTGGGAAGTATCGACCCCGGCGTCGATCAGGTCCTGCAGCAACTGGCGACCGAACCAGTCGTCGCCGATCCGCGCGACCATCGCAGCCCGAGCGCCGTGCAGGGCGGCGGCGGCGGCCTGGTTGCCGCCCTTGCCGCCGCAGACGAAGCGGACGGGCCCGCCCATCACCGTCTCGTCGATGGCCGGCAGGTGCGGAGCGTCGAAGACAAAGTCGTAGTGCAGCGACCCGGCGACCAGTATCGAACCGTCAGCCATTGCCGCCGCCGATCAGCGCGCGCTGTACGATGGCCAGGCTGGCCGGCGCATCCTGCCTGGATATCGCTTCGCCGAGTGCCGGATCGCGCGCCAGACCACGGGCAATCGGCAGAAGCTTTTCCATGGTCGCGATGTTGAGCCTGGCCTCGGCCACCGGATCGACGCCCGAATGATCGGGGAATGTGTCGAAGTAGATCGCACCGGGATAGTCCATTGCAACGAGCGTGGCCAGGAGTTCAACCGTCTGGACCGGATGAACGCTGGCGACCGCAAGGCCATCGTCGCGCTTGGCGTAGCCGTCATTGAGATGCACGCCGAGCAGACGGCTGTGGCGAGCGGCTACCGTTGCCGCCCAGGCCGGCATTTCGTCGGCGTAAAGGACATGGGCGAAGTCGAGCGTCACGCCGAGATTGCCGCGATCCGCCTCACGGATCGCCAGCAGCGTGGTGCCGAGATCCGGCATCAGCGCAAAAGCACGCGGTTCGTTGGGTTTGTATTCGATGGCGATTTCGACATTCGGCGCATGGTCGCAGACGCGCCGGATCGCATCGATCGTGTCGTCCCAGGCACGGGCGTAGTCCATCTGGAAGGAATAGTCGAAACCGTCCTGCCCAAGCCAGAGCGTCATCAACGATCCGCCCATCTCGGTAACCGTGTCGATGCCGCGGCGGGTCAGATCGATCGCCGCATCGCGCACCGACCGATCCGGATGGGTGAAGGCGCCCAGCTTGAATTCCGGCAGCGAATAGTAACGCATCGCCAGGCCGTTCAACGTCATGTCTTGGGCGCGGAGCGCCTCGCCAAGCTCGGCCGGACTGTCGTCTTCGAAATGGTCCGGATAGTTGAGATCGGCAGCGTCAAGCCCGGCCGATGCGGCACGACGGATCAGGTCTACGGTCGTCACCGCGTTGCGCCCCTGCCTCACCTGAGCACCGACGCGGAAGGCGTTGAGACGGGATGCATAGCGTGGCGAACGGTCGGCGAGGCTCATGATCTAAGGCCTATCCGTTTTGAGGTCCTCAGCCAGTGGGTTAGGCGTTTCCTCGATCCGAGCGAGATATTCGGCATCGATATCGGGGAGAGCTTCGCCCTTGATCGCAGCCTCAAACGTCATCAGCCGTTTGTGGATCGAAAGGAGTTCCACGATCGTCGACCATGAATTCACCAGATACTGGAACGAATTGCTCACCTGGTTGAATGCGCTCACGATCTGCTGGAATATGCCAAACGTGATCGCTCCGGCCGAAATGGTAGGTATCAATATAAACAATACAAAAATGTTGTCGGCTTGAAGATAAAAATAGCGAGCCACATTAAAATAAAGATAATTCAAATACAGCCTAAAATAATTTTTTCTAACATTTGCAAAAAGCTCTTTGACAGTCGGTGGTTTGGCGCGATTTTCATCATCTTCACCATAGACCAGCTCTTTTCGAAACGCAGCCTCCACTCGCTGGTTTTTGAACTCAAGTCCAGGCAGCCGTATGCCGGCGATAACCAGCATGAGCGTTCCAAATACCGACCAAGTCAGTGCCGCCGACACCAGCGGAGACGGTATTTCGCCCACAACAGGCAGTTTGGCAACATACTCGGAAAGAGCCAGGAGTATCGGCAGGAATGCGAACAATGTCATGACGGAATCGACAAGGCGCACTCCGAGACCTTCCATGATTCCGGCAAAGCGCATGGTATCTTCCTGAATGCGCTGAGACGCTCCTTCGATATGTCGGACCTCCGACCACTGAGCCAGGTAGTAGTCATTCATGGCCGTTCGCCAGCGGAATACGAAGTGCTGAACAATGTAGGTCGTGATCACGAGAACGGTGATGTGAGCCGAGGCAAGTTCAACAAACACCATAAGCAACCGATAAAACTCACCTTCCGGCACCTCGCGGTCTCCGGAAAGAGCCGTCTGAACCAGATCAAAAAACGGTCGCCGCCAGTTGTTGATCGCAACCGAAACCTGAACGGAAAAATAGGTCGAAAACAGGATGAAAACCGAGCCGACAACGGACCAGATGAACCATGGATGCGGCCAGATCCGGTGACAAACAAACAAGAACGGGAGTGTCGAAGCTATGAAGTAGACATAGAACCACAAAAAGTCCGGCGTCCAAAAATAGTGTATTCCGACGACATCCGGAGCATCGGGGGGCGCCAGATCAAATCCAATATACCGCCCGATCTGTTCCCCGAACATGTACCACACAAACACACATGCCAACGACCATACGATTGCGGAAAGAAAAAACTGTTTGGGGCTGGGAAAGAAGGATTTGAACACGCTTTCGGTCTCTCGCTTCAGTATTGTTGGCGTCGCATTTCAAGTTTCGGTTGTATTTCACACAGCTCTTTCGTTGCGTCGCTCACCGATAATCCTACCTATGGCCGCGGCCGATCATTTGCATATCACAATTGCGTGCCCGAAGGGCCGGGCTTCGCCAGCAATGCACAGGCTGCGGCAACAAGCAGGGCTGCTGCCGCGACGAGGCTGCCGGAGGTGTAGCTGCCGCTCACTTCAGCAAGGTAGCCGGCGACCGCGGGGCCGATGATCTGACCGGTGCCGAAGGCGGCTGTCATGATGGCGAGCGCGCGCCGCGGTGCCCGCGGCGACAGCTTGCGCCCGATCTGCAGGCCGTAGGCGGTGACCGCGACGAAGGTGCCGCCGAGCAGTATGCCGCCGATAAACGGGCCGGCCGGAACGGGCAGCAGCACGCTGGCGCCGACGCCGGCCGCCTCGACCAGACAGCCGATGCTGAAGGTAACGGTCAGCCCGAAGCGGCGAACCGCGGGAGCCCAGAAAAACACCGACGGCGCGGCGGCGATGCCGGTGACCAGCCAGACCAGCCCCTCCAGCGACAGATGGCCGTTGGCGCTGCGGATGATGGCCACGAGAAAGGTGGCAGTGACGATATAGCCAAGACCGAACAGGCCGTAGGCAAGCGTGATGGAGGCGAGTTTGCGGTCCCAGACGAGCGGCGGCTCGCGCACCTCGCCATTCACGCGCACCGGCCCGACGCGCACCAAGGCGAACGAAATCATCGTTCCGACCAGAGCCAGGGCCGCGGCTGCATACCAACCGGTTTTCCAGTCGGCGCCGGCACGGTGCAGCCACAGAACAAGCAAGGCCGATACGGCGATGCCGACGCCAACGCCGGAAAAATGCAGAGCCTGCAAACCGGATCGGCCGACCGCCTCGAAACGGCTTACCAAGATCGCCGTGCAGAAGATCATCGCAAAGGCACTGGCGACGCCGGCGGCGAAACGGATCAGCGACAGCCCGACCACCGCCGATGCGAAGGGCATCGCTGCAAGGAGCAAGGTGGTGGCAACAAGCGCCAGCAGGGACGCCGCCCTCTCCCGGCCGGCCGCCCAGCCCAGACTGGCCAGAAGCGCGCCGACTAGATAGCCGACATAGTTGGCCGAGGCAATGATGCCGGCGTCGGCCGGGCTGAGGTTCAGGCCGGCCATCAGGTCCGGCAACAGCGGCGTGAATGCAAACCGGCCCAGACCCATGGCGGCCGCCATCACGGCAAGACCGCCGAGCGCCAGCGGAACAACCGATGGCCGGCGGAGTGTTGAAGGTGTCTCGGCTTCGGATCGGCGGCCGCTGTCGTTCATGGCCGCTCTATGGCACCCGTGCGACCGCCGCGCAACCCGATTTCGACCCCAGGTCGTGGGCGGTGCATGGTCGGCGATTTTGCGCTACCTGTTGACAATCGAGCTTGACAATCACCATTAATTAACATATTCGTTATTTAACAAATGAGGTAAATAATGAGCGTCCAGACCATTTTCGCCGCGCTTTCGGATCCGACTCGGTTCGCCATCGTCGAACAGCTTCTGGAGAATGGCGACCAGACCGCCGGCGCCCTGGCCGAACCTTTCGACATCTCCAAGCCGGCGATATCGCGCCATCTCAAGGTGCTGGAGGAAGCCGGCATCATCGAGCGGCGCATCGACCGCCAATTTCGCTGTTTCAGCATTCGCCCGCAAAGCCTGCGGCCGCTGGACGACTGGATCGACCGCTACCGCCGGTTCTGGAACACCTCGTTCGACCGCCTGGAAAAAGTACTGCAGAAAGAGGACAAGAAGAATGACGACGACGATTGACGATCAGGTCCTGGTCGTGGAGCGCACCCTCGCCGCCACGCCAGAAAAAGTATTCGACGCCTGGGTGAATCCTGAAATCCTGGTGCAGTGGTGGGGACCGGAAGGCATGAGCATTCCGCAGCATTCCCTCGACGTGCGCGAAGGCGGCGCGTGGGAAACCACCATGCGCAACAAGGACGGCGGCGAGGTTTTCGTTTCAGGCGTCTACAAGGACATCGACCGCCCGAACCGGCTCGTCTTCACCTGGGCGTGGAAGCAGCCGGACGGCTCTCGCGGTCACGAGACCGATGTCGAAGTCACCTTCGCGGCCGTCGACGGCGGCACCAGGATGACCCTCGGTCAGCGGACCTTCGAAAACGCCGAGTCGCGCGACAATCACGGTATGGGCTGGAACTCCAGCTTTAATTGCCTGGAAAAACTGTTCTGACAGGAGAATCCGTCATGACCGATCATGCCGTTGTCTCGAAAGAGGAATGGGAAAGAGCCCGCATCGCCTTGCTGGAGAAGGAAAAGGCCTTCACCCGCGAACGCGACGCGCTGAGCCGCGAGCGGCAGGCCCTACCCTGGGTGGAAGTGACGGAGGACTACGCGTTCGACACCGAAGACGGACGCAAGTCGCTGGCCGACCTGTTCGGTGACCACAGTCAGCTCATCGTCTACCACTTCATGTATGGTCCCGACTGGGAAAAACCCTGCAAGAGCTGCTCCTTCTGGGCCGACAATTTCGAGCGCAACATCGTGCATCTCGCCGCCCGCGACGTCGCCATGGTTGCCGTTTCGCGAGCGCCGCTCGCCATGCTGACGGCATTCAAGAAGCGCGTCGGCTGGACTTTCGACTGGGTGTCTTCGCAGGACAGCGATTTCAACTACGACTACGAAGTCTCGTTCACCAGCGAGGCACGCGAAAAGGGCGAGTTGCGCTACAACTACCGGGCCAGCCAGTTTCCGGCCGACGAAGCGCCCGGCATCAGCGTCTTCAAGAAGGACGAGGATGGGCGCATCTATCACACCTATTCGACCTTCGGCCGCGGCCTCGACATGATGAACGCCGCCTATCACTATCTCGATCTCGTGCCCAAGGGCCGCGACGAGGCATCGTTCGACATGCCGATGACCTGGGTTCGACTGCGCGACGAATACGCCACCGCCTGAGGCCGGATCCACTGCTTGTTTTGGGGCCGCCTTGTGCGGCCCTTTGCATGTTTGGCCGAACCGGCTGACCGCACGGTTCAGCCATGCTATGCGAAACGGCAACCGACAACAGGACAGGTGGACCTCCTATGAGCCAGGACGCGAAATCGATCATCATCACCGGCGCCGGCAGCGGCATCGGCAAGAGCTGTGCGGAGCTGTTCCTGCGCGAAGGATACCGGGTCGGGCTGGTCGGACGACGCCCGGCGCCACTCGAGGCCGTCGCCGCCGACCAGCCGGGCGCGCTGCCCCTGCCCTGCGACGTCACCGACCCGCAGGCGGTGCGCGAGACCTTCGACAAGGCCTGTGAAAGCTGGGGCCGCATCGACGTCCTGTTCAACAATGCCGGTGTCAGCAAGCCGTCGACGACCATCGACGAGATTTCAGACGAAGACTGGCAGGACGTGCTGCAGATCAACCTCGGCGGCGCTTTCCATTGCGCCCGCGAGGCCTTCCGCATCATGCGGGCGCAGTCGCCGCAGGGCGGCCGCATCATCAACAACGGCTCGGTCTCGGCCTATGTGCCGCGCCCTGGCTCGGCGCCCTATACCAGCACCAAGCACGCCATCACCGGCCTCACCCGCACCCTGTCGCTCGACGGGCGGCCGTTCAACATTGCCTGCGGCCAGATCGACATCGGCAACGCGCTGACCGAAATGGCCCAGCCAATGACCACCGGCGTGCCCCAGGCCGACGGTTCGATCAAGCCGGAGGCGACGATGGACGTTGCCCATGTCGCTTCGTCAGTCCTGCACATGGCCGAACTGCCGCTGGATGCGAACGTTCAGTTCATGACGGTGATGGCGACGACCATGCCTTATATCGGCCGGGGGTAGACCAACAAAAAAGGGCGCCCCTTTCGGAGCGCCCTGCAAGCCTCGCAGCCTGGGAGTCGGGACTTAGCGCTTCAACGCGCCGACGCCGGAGAAGCGGAACGCTTCCTTTTCCAGATTGTCGATCTCGTCGGCACTCATCTGGTCATGGGCCACGGTGATGCGGCCGAGGAAAACCAGTGGCAGTTCGCCTGCCCTGTCTTCGAGATGGGCCTTGATGGCCTCGGCGGTCGCCGCACCGACATCGTCGCCCATGCGCATCGGCGTGGCGTCGAGCTCGCCGCGGCGGATGGCGTCGAGTTCCAGCCCCGTGCCGCCCCATCCGGTCGAGAAGATCTCCTTTTCCTTGCCGGCCGCCACCTGTGCTTCGACGGACCCCATCGCCATGGCGGTGTTGGCGTTGTGGATCACCTTGGCTTCCGGGTAGGCCTGCATGATCAGGTTGGTGCCGGTAAAACCGCCCTCGCGCTGATACTCGCCGTAATGCTCGTAGACGGCGTTCCAGTTGCCCTTGTCGGCGACGCAGTTCATGAAATCGCCGGACCGCTGGTTGTCGGTGATCCCCGGAATGCCGCGGTTGAGGGCATAGGTGACATCCTCGCCGAGCCGCTCCAGCATGTAATCGCACATTTTCAGAGCGCCGTAGGCGGAGGAAAAATCAAACCAGGCAGCCGGCTGGTTCTTGAGATATTTGAGCGGCGTGTGGAACGCCCAGACGAAGGTGGTCAGCCCATCCGTGCCGGCGAGCTTGTCGATATTGTCGGCCTGGGTCGCCAGTTCCGACGGACCGAAGATGACCACATCGTAGAGGTCCTCGTCCTGAACGACCTGGTTGGCATAGGTCGACTGCAGCGAATGCTCGATCTGGCGCGAAGCGAATTCGCGGGTTTCGTACTGGATGCCCAGTTCGTCCAGCCGCTTGGTCATCGCCAGGTAATTGCGCGCCCAGAAGTCCGACACGTCCGCGGACGGATAGATGAGCGCGATCTGCAGCGGCTTGTCCTGTGCGCCGGTATATTTGACCGCCGGTGCGCCTGTCACCGCCTGCAGCGCTTCGAGCGCGCCGTCCTCGTTGACCTGCTGCGGCAGCCAGTAGTCGCGGTCGCCATCGTCGGGCAGCGTCTTGAGCGGCAACTCCATCGCCAGTGCCGAGGTCGACAGGGTCAGTGCGGCCGCCAGGGCCAGTTTCGAAATCACCTTCATGGTTTTCTCCTCCCTGAGGTGTGGGCGAAGGCTCGCGCCTTCCATCGGATGCGGCCTAGCCGCTGGGGTTGGGATCGCCCGCAAGCAGGCGTCCCACGATGAGCAGAAGCGCAAGCGCGCCGAGCAGCGTGCCGGCCAGCTTCATGATCTTGACGTTGTCGGGGTTGGTCAGCGCCGCCTTCAGGCCGTGGGCTCCGTCGCGGTCGGTTTTCTGCAGCCAGGTGTAAACGGCAACCGACGTGATGATGACGACACCGGAAGCAACGGATTGCCAGAAGAACTCGATGCGCAGGGTGACAAGCGCATTGATCATCATCGACAGCAGCAACACGCCGGCGAAGGAACCGAGCATCGATGCCCGTCCGCCGAACAGCGAGGTGCCGCCGACGACCACCGCCGCGATCACATGCAGATTGAAATACGGCGCCGACGTCGCCTGGATGGCGTTCAGCTTGCCGGTCAGCATGATGCCGGCGAGCCCGGCCATGGCGCCCATCAGCACATAGGCGTAGACCCGGTGCCGGTCGACCGAAACGCCGGTCATGTCGGCGGCGTCAGGGTTCGACCCGATGGCGATGGTGTAGCGACCGAAATAGGTGCGGGTCAGCACGAAATAGCCGCCGATCATCGACAGGATGCCGATCAGCACCGGCGTCGGCAGGATGTAGAACGCCTGGCCACGGCCGATTTCGGTAATCAGTTCAGGAAAGCGCGCCAGCACCAGCCCCTTGGCAAGCACCAGGGCGAAACCGCGATAGACAAGGTCCATCGCCAGGGTGCCAATCAGATCCGGCACCTTGAAGCGGGTGATGACCAGCCCGTTGATCAGCCCCATGGTCGCGCCGAGCCCGATGCCGATGAGCACGGCGATCCAGGCCGGAAAGCCGAACTGCTTGATCAGGAAGGCCATCATGATGCCGGTGAGCGCGGCGACCGAACCGATCGACAGGTCGATGCCGCGCTGGGTGATGACGAAAGTCATCGCCATCGCCATCGGCATATAGAGTGCCGCTTCCAGCAAAATGGTGTTGAGGTTGGACAGGCGGAAATAGCGCGCGGGTTCCGCCACCGCCATGAAACCGGCAATGAGCAGGATCATCGCCAGCGGGCCGATGACGGCCAGATAGGGTTCGAGATGATCGTTGAGCGACTTTTTCTGGCCTGCAGCCGGGCTGTCCACGGAAAGTGTCATGGTTCTGGTTCCTGTTTGCAGCTGCTTCAGGCGGCCTGATGGGCGCCGACGATCAATCCGAGAACAGCTTCCCGGCTGGTCTCCGCAGTCTTTTCGACACCGACGCAACGGCCGCGGCGCATCACGTGAATGCGGTCGGAGATCGCAAACACATCATCGAGCGAGTGGGAGATCACGATGACAGCGAGCCCCTGCTCTTTCAGCGCCGTGATGAGCTTCAGGGTCTTGGCGGTTTCCTGCGGCCCGAGAGCCGCGGTGGGCTCGTCCATGACGAGCACGCGCAATCTGTCGTGACGGACCGCCCGGGCGATCGCCACCGCCTGTCTCTGGCCACCCGACAGGCTCTGGGTGGTGACGTCCATGCTGCGCAAGGTCACGCCCAGCCGTTCCTTCAGCACCGCTTCCGCTTCCTTTCGCATGCGGCGGTTGTCGAGAAACTCGAAACCGAGAATGCTGCGGGTGAGTTCCGAGCCGAGAAACAGATTGGCGGCCGGATTGAGATGATCCGCCAGCGCCAGGGTCTGGTAGACCGCACCGATGCCGACTTCGATGGCGTCCGAGTGGCTGTTCATCGACAGCGGATGGCCGTCGAGGTGAATTGCTCCGGCAGTCGGCTGATAGACGCCCGTCAGGATCTTGATCAGCGTCGACTTGCCCGCGCCATTGTCGCCGACGATCGCCAGAACTTCACCGGCTCGAGCTTCGAGATCGACGCGGTCGAGAGCGGTTACGCCGCCGAATCGCTTGGAGATCCCCGCCATCGTGATGATCGGTTCCGTGTTTTCCAACGTTCCGCTCCCCATGATTGTTATCGATAACATCGCAACTTAAAAAAACGCCCTGAACAGCGTGATCGTCACTTGCGATCGTCACTTGCGATCGCCCACCGGCCCGAGGCCGGTGGGCTGTTTGCCCTACTTGCCCCAGATCTTGCCGTACTCGTCGCGATAGCCGTTGCCGGGATCGAAGATGTTGTTGTCGCCGCCGTCGAAGGCGATGTTTTCGAGCGTGACCACATGAAGCGGCGAGGTGTAGCCCGACCACTCCTTGCCCTGCATGGCGCGGTTCAGTTCGTCGACGAGCTGCCAGCCCTGGAGATTGAGCGGCTCGGCGACGGTCACGGACTGATACTGCTTGCCGCGGATGCGCTGATAGGCGCTTTCCGAACCGTCGCCGGCTGCGACCGCCTTCGGCTTCGCATCGCCGGCAATGCCGGCAGCGGCGAGCGCCGGTCCCATGAAGTCGAAGTAGATGTCGTTGATCGCCAGGCTGTGCGTCCAGGCGTCGCCGTGACGCTGGAGCAGCGCCGTCGTCAATGTCGGCATCCGATTCGACGTATCGGCAATCGGCGTGTCGACATATTCAAGCACCGTGCCACCGAGCGCCTCGATTGTCTCCTTGATGCGGTCCGCCTTGGCGATGGCGATGGCGTAGGTGGAGTCGGTGAAGATAACGACGCCGGGCTTGCCGCTGGCATCTGCAAACGCCCATTGCGCGGCTGCCGCGGAGACGTCCATGGCATCCGTCGAGACGTTGGCAAAGACGCCATTCTCCGGATCCGGACCGATCACCGGCGAGGCATGCCAGCTGACCAGCGGAATGCCGGCCTCGCGGGCCTGGGCCATGCCGGTTTGTTGTTCGACCGCGTCGAAGCCGTTGATGATGATGCCGTCCGGCTGCAGCGCCAGCGCCTGGCCGAAAGCGGCGGTACGTCCGGACACCGAGCCGGCGCCATCGAGCACCCTCACGTCCCAGCCGATTCGGTCGGCGGCTTCCTCGACACCCCTGGTCACGCCAAGAATGCCGCCATTCTTCATGTCCGCCGCCAAAACGACGATGGTCTTGCCGTCCGCGGCCTTGGGGCCCGATGTCGGGCCATCCCAGACTTCTTTCTTGCCGGCATGTTTCTTGACGGCATCCATGGCATCCGACACGGCATCCGCCTGTGCCGGCAGCGCAAGTCCGAGCGCCATCACACCGGCCGCGGCCGTCATGAAAGTTCTTCTCAGCATGGTTTCCTCCCTTTCAAGGTGAATGTCATTTCTTGGCAGCGCCCTTGCGGCGCTGGGCGTATCCGGCGATGCCGATGGCGACCAGCAGGGTGACGCCGTTGAAAATGGGTTCGACCCAGAACGAGCCGCCGATCTGCTGGATGCCGGAAATGCCGACGGCGAGAATGGCGACGCCGACGATGGTGCCCCAGACATTGACGCGCCCCGGTTTGATGGTCGTCGATCCGAGAAAGGCGCCGACCAGCGCCGGCAGCAGATATTCGAGCCCGACGCTGGCCTGGCCGATGCGCAGCTTGGAGGCGAGGATGACGCCGGCAAGCGCCGTCAGCAGACCCGACGTGACGAACGCGCCCATGACAAATTTGCGGGTCGGAACGCCGTTCAACTCGGCGGCGCGCGGATTGGCGCCGATGGCGTAGAGATAGCGGCCGATCGGGGTGTATTCGAGCACCAGCCACATGACGACGGTGATGGCGAGCACGTAATAGCCGGTGATCGGCAGCCCGAACAGGAAGGTGCCGTTGATGGCGTAGAAACCGTCGGGCAGGACACCGACCACCTGCCGGCCGCCCGTGTGCCATAGCGCCAGTGCGTAGAGCACAGTGCCCGTTCCGAGGGTCGCGATAAACGCGTCGATCTTGGCGACCTCAACCAGCAAGCCGTTGAGCAGCCCGACGAAGGCACCGAGCAGCAGTACGATCATCACGGCGATCGGCCACGGAATCCCGAACATCGTCTGCAGCGAGATCGCCAGGATGTGCCACAGCACGATGCCGTAGCCGACCGTCAGGTCGATACGACCGGCGACCATCGGGATCATGGCGGCGAGACTGAGCAAGGCGATGATGGCCTTGTCGGAGACGATGGCGCGCAGGTTGAGCAGCGTGGGAAACGTGTTGGGCAGCAGGATCGAGAACAGCAGGATCAGGCCGAGAGTCAGGATGACCAAGCCATAGACCGGCGCCAGACGGATCAGCTTGCCGCCGAGGCTGAGGTGCTTGAGCTCCGACCGGGTCGGCTCGAGGGCATCGGATTCAATTGACTGCATGGTTCACCTGTTGCGCGCCGTCTGCGGCGGCTTCGCTGGCCGAGGCGGCCTGAATGAGGGATTCCGTCGACAGGCCGACACCGGTCAGTTGCGTGACGACGCGACCGCGGCTGAAAACGATGGCCCGGTGGCAGATCGCGGCCACCTCCTCGAAATCCGTCGATACGACGAGGACGCCCATGCCGCTGGCGAGCGCCTCGAACAGAAGTGCATAGATCTCGGCCTTGGCGCCGACATCGACGCCCGCCGTCGGGTCTTCCGCGATCAGCAGTTGCCGGTCGGTCTCGAGCCAGCGGCCGACAACGACCTTCTGCTGGTTACCGCCCGACAGCGCTTCGATCGCCAGGGTCGGATCGTTGGGCGACAGGCCCAGGCTCTGGCCGATGGTTTCGACCTCGGTTTCTTCGGCCGCCGTTCCCTTGAAAGAGAACATGCCGCGACCGGAAGCCAGCGGATTGATGAACATGTTTTCACGGATGGTCAGCACCGGCGCGATCGATTCGACGACCCGGTCGCGGGCCAGCAGGCCGATGCCCGACCGCATCGCCGCGCGTGGCGAAGACAAGTCCGGAGCGCGGCCGTTCAGCGCGATGTCGCCGGTGAAGGCGCGTTCTCCGAACAGGCAGCGGCCGACATCCTCATGACCGGCGCCGCGCAGGCCGAGAAGGCCGACCACTTCGCCCTGGTTGACCTTGAGGTCGACCGGCCCGACATCGCCGATCGTGACGTTCGACAGGGTCAGTACAGAAGCACCTTTGTCGGCTTCCGGCCGGTCGAATTCCCGGGCACGCCGGCCGACGATCAGCTGGACGAGCTCCTCAGAAGTCGTGTGGGCGACGTCGCGAATGCCGACCATCATGCCGTCGCGCAGCACCGCAACGCGGTCGGCGATGCGGAAGATCTCGTCCAGCCGGTGCGACACGTAGATCATGCCGACGCCTTTGTCGCGCAGCGGCCGGAGTGCTTCAAACAGGCGATCCACCTCGTCCGCTGGAAGGCTGGCCGTCGGCTCGTCGAGAACCAGGAAATCGCATTCGACCGCCAGGGCCCGGGCGATCGCCACCAGCGATTTTTCCGTGCGGCTGAGATCGGCGACCCGCGCTTCCGGATCGAAATCGCAATCGACGCGGGCCAGCGCCTCGCGCGCCCTCGCCTCGGCATCGTCCCAGGCGATCAGACCCATGCGGCGCTTGTAGCCCTGCGCGAGTGCCATGTTCTCGGCAACCGTCATCCATTCGATCAGGCCGAGATCCTGGTGAATGAAGGCGACCGACTGACGTTCGTTCACCCGCCCGGGCGTGTGATTGTAGGGGGTTCCGTCGATCAGCACCGTACCGGAATCGGCCGCGTGGATACCGCCGAGCACCTTGATGAGCGTCGATTTTCCGGCACCGTTTTCGCCAAGCAGGGCGACGATCTCGCCGCGGTCAACATGCATCGAAACCCCGCGCAGCGCCTGGGTGCCGCCAAAACTCTTGACGATGCTGTCGAAGAACAAACCGCTCTGCACCTGCGGCGCCATGCATTCCTCCCGTCCGGCACGTCATGGGTTGCGTTACCGGTAACCTAAAGATTAGGGTACGGAAAAATTTGCTCTGGTCAAGGAAAAAATGTTATCGGTAACGTTGCCGATTTCGATTTGTAGATTCTCAGCTCAAATGTCTGATACGAAAAGAAAAAAAGACAAGGTCACCTTGGCAGAAGTTGCCGAGGTAGCCGGTGTTTCGAAAATGACAGCCTCGCGGGTGCTGCGCAAGGCGACCGGTTATTCGCAAGAGACGCGCGACCGGGTCATGCACGCGGTCGAGCGCCTCGGATACCGTCCGAACCGGCTTGCCGCCGCCTTCAAGTCCGACAAGGCTTCGACGCTGGTCGGCGTCTGCGTGCCGCGCCTGACAAGCGGCATGTTCGGTTCGGTGCTCGACAGCGTCGACCACACGCTGTCGCGGCTCGGATACCAGACCATCATCGGGTCGCACGAGCAGGTTCCGGAAACGGAAGAGGCCTGGCTCGCCACCATCCTGTCCTGGCGGCCCGCCGGTGTGATTCTGAGTGGCCGCACTCACACCCAGACCGTGCTCGACATGCTGCGCGAACAGGCGGTTCCGGTGGTGGAGATCTGGAACCTCAACACCAGTCCCATCGATATTTCCGTCGGCTTCAACCACTACGATTGCGGCCACGAAATGGGCCGCTACATGGTCTCCAAAGGATGCCGCTACATCGCCTACGTCGGCGCCGAAGCGAATACGCCGGGAATGGGCATGGTGCGCCTCGATGGTTTTCGCGACGCGCTTGCCGCCAGCGGAGCGCAACTGGCAACGGCAGAAATCCTCATCGATAGACCCGGCTTCTATGCCGGCTTCTACGGCACGGAAACCGTGCTGAACCGCACCGGCGGGGTCGATGGCATCTACTACCAGGAAGACACCATGGCGGTTGGCGGTCTGTTCTACTGCCAGTCACGCGGCCTCGAGGTTCCCTGCGACATCGCCATTGCCGGATGGGGCGGCATGGAGGTCGCCTCTGTGCTGCCGAAACGGCTGACCACGACGGCAGTCACCACGCAGGCGCTTGGCAAGTCGGCGGCGGAAGCGCTGGTGGCGCGTATCCGCGGCGAACCGGTTCGCGACGTCATCGTCGCGCCGACGCGGTTGGTGCCCGGCAGTACCGTCTGAAGCGCGCTACTCTCCACTGCCCCAGGGGCCGTGATGAGCCCCCTCCTCGTCGATCCGCTCGAAGCTGTGTGCACCGAAATAGTCGCGCTGCGCCTGGATCATATTGGCGGTCGAGCGGCCGGTGCGCAGGATATCGAAATAGTTCAGCGCGGCACCGAGCGCCGGCGTCGGAAGACCGTGCTGCGCGGCAAGTGCGACCGTCTTGCGCAGATCCGCCTGCGTCTGCTTCAGCCGATCCGCAAAAAAAGGCGCGAACATCAGGTTGACGTCCGGGTGCGCGGCAAGCGCGGTTGCCATGTCGTTGAGCATCGCCGACCGGATGATACAGCCGGCGCGCCAAACCTTCGCGATATCCGGCATCGGCAGCTTCCATTCGTTCGCCTGCGACAGCGCCTCGAGCAGTTCGAAACCCTGGGCGTAACAGACGATCTTGCCCGCTATCAGGGCGTTCTCCAGCACCGCGATCGGCAGGGCATCGGGTTCGAGCGCACGCGGGGCTGCGCCGAACAAATCTTCGCCTGCCCGGCGTGTGTCGAGCCGCGCCGACATGTTGCGCGCCGCGACGGCGGCCTCGATGACGGTCGCCGGCACGCCCAGATGCTGCGCCTCGATCGCCGTCCAGCGGCCCGTGCCTTTCTGGCCGGCCCGGTCGAGGATGATGTCGAGCACCGGACGGTCGGTTCCGGGGTCGATCGCCGCCGATACCGCGGCCGAAATCTCGATGAGGTAGGATTTCAGGGCGCCGCCGTTCCACCGGTCGAAGGCCTCGGCAATCGCTGCCGGCGGCATGCCCATGCCGTCGCGCATGATGCCGTAGGTTTCGGCAATCATCTGCATGTCGGCATATTCGATGCCGTTGTGCACGGTCTTGACGGCGTGGCCGGCGCCGCCCTCGCCCATCCAGGTGGCGCAGGGCGTGCCTTCATAGTCGGCGGCAATCGCCGTCAGGATCGGCGCCACGGTGTCCCACAACTCCTTCGGACCACCGCCCATGATGGACGGCCCGTAGCGGGCGCCTGATTCGCCGCCGGACACGCCGATGCCGAGAAAACGCGCGCCGCCGGCAGCCCGGCGGTTGGTGTCGTTAAAATTGGCGTTGCCGGCATCGATGATCGTGTCCGTGTTGTCCATCAGCGGCCGCAGCATGGCAATGTGGTCGTCGACGACCGGGCCGGCCGGCACCATCAGGATGACGGCGCGCGGCGGCCGGATGGCAGCGATCAGTGCTTCGAGGCTGTCGCACTCGATCAGGTTCCCGCGCAGCTCGCCGGCCTCGGCGACGAAACGCCGGGTGGTCTCGACGGTGCGATTATAGACGGCCACCCTGAAGCCGTGCTCGGCGATGTTGAGCGCCAGATTGGCGCCCATGGTGCCGAGGCCGATCAGTCCGATTTCGGCGCGGTCGTCCTGTGTCATGGCCGCTGAATTCCCTCCCGGTTCAGGAAAATCGAATAGATGCTGGTGGTGGCGGTAATGAATAGCCGATGTTTGGCGCGGCCGCCAAAGCAAAGATTGGAAACCGTTTCCGGAATCAGGATCTTTCCGAGCAGAACACCGTGCGGGTTGAGGCAGTGCACGCCATCTCCCGCCGATGACCAGACATTGCCGTCGGTGTCGACCCGGATGCCGTCGGCAAAGCCCGGATTGACCACATGGAAGATGTCGCCGCCATGCAGCTTGCCGTCATCGCCGACCGCGAAAGCACGAATGTGCCGTTCGGCATCGGCATTGAACATGGTTCCGGTCTCGGCGACGTAGAGGCGCTTTTCGTCGGGAGAAAACGCCAGGCCGTTGGGGCATTCGAAATCGGTGAGCACCGATTCGAGCGTGCCCGTGGCTGGATCGATCCGATAGACATGGCAGGGAAGTTCCTGCTCGGCGGCGAACCCCTCATAATTGGTCATGATCCCGTAATGCGGATCGGTGAACCAGATCGAACCGTCCGATTTGACCACCACGTCGTTGGGCGAATTCAGCCGCTTGCCGTCGAAGGAGTCTGCAAGCACCGTGACGGAACCGTCGTGCTCGGTGCGGGTGACCCGGCGCGACCCGTGCTCGCAGCTGATCAATCGGCCCTGCCGGTCGCGGGTGTGGCCGTTGGCATAATTGGACGGGCTACGGTAGGTCGAAATGCCGACATCCGGCATCCAGCGCACGATACGGTCGTTGGGAATATCGGAGAACAGCAGGCAGTTGGCGTCGCCGAACCACACCGGCCCCTCAGTCCAGTCGAACCCGGTCGCCAGTTGCTGAACCGGCGCGTTGCCCAGCACGAAACGGTTGAATTCAGGTTCGATCGCTCGAAAAAAAGACATTGCGTTTCTCCTGCCGGCTCTTCATGTTATCGATAACACATCGCATGCCCAGCGCAAGGACATTTATCGTGGACGCTTTCAGAACGAGCCATAGTCTCACCCATCGTGCCGTCATGACAATGCTGGTCGCGGCAATCGGCAAGGCGGAGGAAATCGACCAGCCGCAATGTGTCGTCATCGTCGACGCCAGCGGTGTACCACTCGGCGAAATCCGCATGGACGGCGCAAAATTCCTCAGCCGCAGGAGTGCTCTTGCCAAGGCCCGAACGGCAGCATCGATCGGCGCGCCGAGTATTTCCGTTCCGGAGCCGGTTCGTCCGGCCATCGCTGCAGCGACGGACGGCGCGATGACCGGGTTGCCGGGCGGACTGCCGATCGTTCACATGGGCGCCGTCATCGGTGGAATAGGCGTCGGCTCGGGGTCGGGGGAACAGGACATCGCGGTGGCCAATGCCGCATTGGACGCCATCGGCCTCGCACCGTTCGACTAGTTTTCAGGCAAAAGCGATCTGCGCCTTCATGGCCTGAGCGCGGTCCGACGCAATCCGGAAGGCCTGCTCCGCTTCGTCCAGCGGCAGGGTATGGGAAATCAGCGGTTTCACGTCGATCAGGCCCGCCTGCATCAACTGCACCGCCGTTGCGAACTCCTCGTGGAAGCGGAAGGAGCCTCGCAGATCGAGTTCGCGCGAGGTGATCAGCATCATCGGCACATTCATGTCGCCACCGAGGCCGAGCTGCAGCACCACGCCGCGGGGCCGCATGGCTGAAAGGCCGCCTGCCAAGGCGGCCTGGGCACCGGAACATTCGTACAACACGTCGAGCGTCCCCTTGCCCGCGGCAAATCCGTTCATCGCATCCGGTTCCGATGCGGTGTTGATCACCCGGTCCGCGCCGACTTTCGCGGCGAAGGCAAGGGCGTTGTCGGAAAGATCGGTCGCGACGATTTCCGCCGCTCCTGCCCGCCGTGCCGCAAGCACAGCCAGGCAGCCGATCGGGCCGCAGCCGGTCACGAGGACGCGCTTGCTGAGCATCTCGCCGGCGCGCCGCGTGGCGTGCAGCGCCACCGAAAGCGGCTCGGCCATCGCCGCCTCGGCCGGCGTCAATCCGTTGGCCTTGACGCACTGGGCGGCATCCGCGTTGAGAACTTCTCGAAACGCGCCCTGGATGTGGGGAAACGGCATGGCGGAGCCATAGAAGCGCATGTCTTCGCAGTGATTGGGCAGGCCCTCGGCGCAATAGCGGCACCGACCGCAGGGCCGCGAGGGTGACACGGCGACCAGATCGCCGATCTCGAGATCGGTCACGTCTTCGCCCAGCGCCGTGACCGTGCCGGCGACCTCGTGACCGAGAATCATCGGCTGCCGCAAACGCACGGGCCCGAAGCCACCGTGATTGAAGTAGTGCAGGTCGGAACCGCAGATGCCGCCCGTCTCCAGCCGGATCTGCACTTCTCCGCGTGCTGGCGTTTCCGGGTCGCGCTCCTCGATGCGCAGATCCCCGGCTTCATGAATGACGATGGTTCGCATGGATGGTTCCTAAATCACCGGTGTCGGCAGGCTGCGCCCCTCGAAATGTGCGACGAGGTTGTCATAGACCAGAGCACCCATGGCCTTGCGCGTCTCCACGGTTCCGGACGCATGATGAGGCTGCAGAAGCACATTGTCGAGCGCCAGAAACCGCGGATTGACCGCGGGCTCGCCGTCGAACACGTCAAGTGCCGCGCTGCCCAGGGCACCCTTTTCGAGCGCGTCGAGGAGCGCCTCCTCGTCGATGTTCGAGGCGCGCGAAATGTTCACGAGCATCCCCTTCGGCCCGAGCGCCTCGATCACCTGTTTGCCGACGATATGTCGCGTCTTCTCCGACGCCGCCAAGGTGACGAACAGGAAATCGACCGCCTCGGCAAGGGCGACCGGTTCGGGCACGAATGTCCAATGAGCCGCAAAGTCCCTCGGCATCAGGTCGCAATAGGAAACGTCCATGTCGAAGGCGGCCAGACGTTGGCGACCTCGAAACCGATGCGTCCCATGCCCAGAATGCCGACGCGTTTTCCGTGGGCCCGGGTCTGCAACGGGTAGAGCCCGCGCGAGGACCAGTGCCCTTCCCTCACCCACGCCTCCGCGCCGACGATGCCGCGCACCTGAGCGAGCATCATGGCCACACCGAGGTCGGCAACCTCCTTGGTCAGCACGTCGGGCGTGTTGGTGACGCGAATGCCGCGCTCGCGGGCGGCCTTCAGATCGACGCCGTCATAACCGACGCCATAGACGGAAATGATCTCGAGGCCCGGCAGGGCGTCGATCAGAGTCCGGTCGGCGCCCAGCTCGCCACGCGTGGCGACGCCGCGAACACTGCCACCGACTTCCGCTAGAAACCCGGGCTTGTCCGCCGCTTCGAAATAGCGATGCATGACGAATTTTTCATTGAGCGGCCCCTCGTCCCAGGCGGGATAGGGTCCCATCTGCAATATCTCGACCTTCGTCATTTCTGCTACATTCTCCATAAAGCTGCTTGCAAATTGTTATCGATAACATATACAGGAGACGGAGCGGATGTCGAGGACAAAAAGGAAAAGATTGGCGTGACGCAAGGAATACAGCAATTCGACCTGAGCGGCCGGACGGCCCTGGTTACCGGGTCGTCGCAGGGCATCGGTTTTGCCCTTGCCCGGGGCCTCGGCGAGGCCGGCGCCC
Source organism: Rhizobiaceae bacterium (assembly GCA_963921345.3). Lineage (GTDB taxonomy): Bacteria > Pseudomonadota > Alphaproteobacteria > Rhizobiales > Rhizobiaceae > Hoeflea_A. The sequence goes on from CAWUFE020000007.1 coordinate 2,244,917, forward strand.
GACTGGTTCTGAACGGCCGGGACACCGGCAAGCTGGCGAGCGCCGCGGCGAAACTTCGGGAGGAAGGACTGAGCGTCGATGAACTCGCCTTCGATGCGACGGACCACGATGCGGTGAAAGCAGCTATCGACGGTTTCGAGGCGAATCGCGGCGCCATCGACATCCTGGTCAACAATGCCGGCATGCAGTTCCGCACACCGCTTGAAGACTATCCGCCGGGCATGTTCGACAAGCTGCTCGCCACCAATGTCGCGACCGTCTTCCATGTTGGCCAGGCGGTCGCCCGGCACATGATCGGGCGCGGCGCCGGCAAGATCATCAACATCGCCTCGGTGCAGACGGCGCTGGCCCGTCCCGGCATCGCGCCCTACACCGCCACCAAGGGCGCTGTCGGCAACCTCACCAAGGGTATGGCCACCGACTGGGCAAAATACGGCCTTCAGGTCAACGGCATTGCACCGGGCTATTTCGACACCCCGTTGAACGCTGCGCTCGTGGCCGATCCGGAATTCAGCGCCTGGCTGGAGAAACGGACGCCGGCCGGGCGCTGGGGCAAGGTCGAAGAACTGGTCGGCGCCTGCGTTTTTCTCTCGTCCGACGCATCGAGCTTCGTCAACGGCCATACGCTTTACGTCGATGGCGGCATCACCGCCTGTCTGTAGCGCCATGCGTCTGTTCGTGGTCATGGGCGTCTCTGGATGCGGCAAGTCGACCATCGCGTCGGCGCTGGCGGCCGCAACCGGCGGAACGGCCATCGACGGCGACGATCTCCATCCGGACGAAAACATCCGCAAGATGAGCGACGGCATTCCTTTGACCGACGCCGACCGCTGGCCTTGGCTCGACCGCGTCGCCCAGACCATGCGCGATACGGACGGCCGGATTTTCTGTGCCTGTTCGGCACTGAAGCGGCCCTACCGGGATCGCATTCGCAAGACGGCCGGCGAACCGGTGAGGTTTTTGCACCTGAGGGGAAGCAAACATCTGATTGCCGAGCGCATGAACAGCCGCCCGGGGCATTTCATGCCCGCAAGCCTGATGGACAGCCAGTTCGCCACACTCGAAATCCCCCAAAGAGACGAAGCCGCTATCGAAGTTGATATTGCGGCCAGCGAGGCGGAGGTGGTCGCCTCACTGTTGAAAGCAATTGGAGAAACATCATGAGCAAGCTCGCATTGATCGGCGCCGGAGTCATGGGCAACGCCATCGGCAGCTGTTTGCTGGAAGCAGGCCATGACATGCGCGTTTTCGACCTCGATCAGACCAAGGTCGACGCGCTCGTGGCGAAGGGTGCGCAGGCTGCCACATCGGCAGCCGATGCCGCATCCGAGGCGGACTTCGTGTTCCTCAGCCTCAACTCGGCAGCCATCGTGCGCGCCGCCGTCTTCGGCGACAACGGCGTCGCACAGGACGCCCGGGAGGGCACGATCATCATCGACATGTCGTCGATCGACCCGCCATCGACGCGGGCACTCGCCGAAGAGGCCGCCGGGCGCGGGCTGCGGTGGCTCGACTGCCCGCTTTCGGGCGGCGCACCGAAGGCGCTGATCGGTCAACTGACGGTGATGGCCGGCGGTTCTCCGGAGGACTTCGAAGCCGCAAAGGAAGTGATGAACGACCTCTGCGGCAACTTCACCCTGATGGGACCGAACGGTGCCGGCCAGACCACGAAACTGATCAATCAGGTTCTCTGTGCCTTGAACTTCGTCGCGGTTGCCGAGGCAACCCAGCTGGCGCTCGACGCCGGTGTCGATGCCGCCAAAATCCCCGACGCGATCCGCGGCGGCCGGGCCGACAGCGCCATCCTACAGGAGTTCATGGCGAAGATGGCCGCCAAGGACTACTCGCCCACCGGCCGCATCGACAATATGGTGAAGGACCTCAACGGCGCCCAGGATCTGGCGCGACTGACCAACACGGCGATGCCGCTGACCGCTGCCTGCGCCGAGATCCACCGGCTGCTCACCGCCGCCGGTCTGGGCGCCGCCGACAATGCCGCGCTGATGAGGTATTTCGAGGGCCCTTCCGCGGACGATGTGGCCTGACGGAACATTCGTTTCTAGGGTTGGCGTGATTCTTCCAAACCGAGATTGAGGCCAAGGGTCGCCGTTAAAAATCCGCTCAGGTCCAGGCTGCCTGATCGAGGCAGCACGATTTCTGCGCGAACAAAGCCCGGTTTCAGACGGAAGCCAGATAACGTTTCTTCCATGTTGAATGCCCAAATCAGGGGGACCGTCGGCAAACGGGCGGTCACATCGGTCATTCGGTATGTCTCCTGTAAAGCGTCCTGCCTTTTCTCAAACACCTGGATGCGTCGGGCCGACATAGTATCGGCGAACAGGTTGAAACCGCTTTGTCCCGGCTCCAGACCCTCTTTTGTAAGGCCGGCAGCAACAACGATGTCAGCTTGCGACAAGGTGATCTGTTCCATGACGACGCAGCGACCTTCATCTGCTTCGCGCTGCAACTGCTCTTCTGCCCAGGCAGGATCGGTAGGCGGTTCATTCTTGACCGTGATCCATCGGGCTCGCGAGTATTTTATCTGCGGACATTTCTCCGCTGGGGAAAAACGGTAGAGCGTACCGCGCATGGAGGGATCGGGCGTTTCGGACAGCAACCTGGTGTTGAATACGGCAACGCCCTTTGCTTCATTGTTAAGCAGAACCCGCTGACAAAAATCGCCACAATAATCGCGGCTGACTTTCGCACCGCTCTCGTGCGCACCAAGCAGCGCCAAAACTCCCAGTTCGGCAAAATGGGGCTTTTCGAGCATATCGCCGGATATCAGTTCGTGTGCCCGATGCTCGAATTGAGCGCGCACCCACAGAGGGGTGGCTGTCAATACCGCAAGTGTCAGCAGCACTCCAACCAGCCGGCGTCCCCATGGCGGCAAAAACGAGAATGGTCTGGATATCGGCCAGTACAGCAAGAGCGCCAGCAACAGGGGCGGTGCCCAGATCAAAAAGAGGACGAACAGGGCGAGAAAAATCCATATGAACCAGGTTGCCGGGCCGAATGGGAAGAAATACATGAGGACGTAGGCAACAAGCGTGGCTTTTGCCGAAGCAATCAAGAGTATGCGGTATAGTTTGGAACTTGCGTTCTGAACCCTGGCGACCATTTCGCCAATAAATTGTATCCGACTTACTCGCCGGTTAACACAATCGGGCGCTACCGCCGCCTGATCCCCCAGCCGATAGGCTTCATGCGGTTGCCGGGATGGCGGTCGTCGGCGCCCCAGATGGCCTGGTAGGTGTCGAGCGCCCTGCCCTGTCGCTGCAGGGCGATGAATGCGGCGATGAGCAGGATCCACCAGAGGCCGAGGCCCAGCCACATCCAGCGCGGAGCGTTGGCATGCCAGAGGCCGGTAAAGATGGCGACTATGGAGGCCAGCACCGCCGCGTAGCCGCCGAATTTGTGAATATACTCGAACGCTATGCGGCGTGGCGTCATGTCGTAATGGTCGCCGGCGTGCGATCCGTCGGCAGCCGGCTCGGTCGGCCCGCCTTTGGAGCCGCGCAGCCAGCCCGCGGCGACCAGCAGCAGGCACACGAAGAAAACGAAATAACCAGGCAGCCAGTGTTCAACGCGGCTTGAGGCCCCGCCTGTTTCCATCAGCACCAGCGCCAGACCGCCGACCGTCAGCGCCGCGCCGACGTGCTGCAACACCAGGTGACTGTGCCACCAGGCCCGGTTGTCCAGGTGGTTGGGCCAGTCCTGGCCCGGCATGACCTTGAAGAAGCGTGCCATCAGCACGCCGACCGGGATCAGGAAGGCCCAGGCGAGCACCATCATGCGGCCGTGCCAGGACAACAGAATTCCGACCTCGTGCGTGCGCGTGCCGTCGATCGGCGCCATCAGCCATTCCATCGATCGCTACCCCTTGACCGCGCCTGCGGTCATGCCGGTGATGATCTGCTTCGATGCAACGAAGGTAAAGATGATCGGCGGGATGGCCAACAGCGTGCCGGTGGCCATGATCACGCCCCAGTCGATGTCGTGCTCGGTCAGCGAGTTGACGATGGTGACGGGAACAGTGCGGGTCTTGCGGTCGGCCAGCGCATTGGCCAGCAGAAACTCGTTCCAGGCGATGCGAAAGGTGAAGATCGAGGCGGCGGCCAGTCCCGGCTTGATAACCGGCAGCACCACCAGAAAGAAGACCTGGAAGGCGTTGGCGCCATCCATGCGGGCCGCCTCCTCCAGCTGGATCGGCACCTGGACGATGAAGCTCTGCAGGATCCAGATCACGAAGGGCAGGTTCATCGCCACATAGACCAGGATGATGCCGGTTCGGGTGCCCGCCAGGCAGGCGTCGCCGACGCAAAAGTCGAAGGTCCAGATGCCGAAGACCGGCACCAGCAACACGGCCGGCGGCACCATGCGCATCAGCAGCGTGGTCATCGACATGGAACCACGGCCCAGAAAACGGAAACGGACGATGGCGTAGGCCGCCATGCAGCCGATGACCAGTGTGATGCCGGTCGATACAAGAGCGATTACAAGCGAATTGCCGAGCGCCCGGCCGAAGGTCGGATCGCAATACTCGACATGGTCCGGGGCATACCACAGCACGTTGCAAAGCACCGTTTCGTAGTTCCGCAGCGTGGGCAGGAACAGCAGCGAGGCGGTGTCGCTTTGAATATCGACATTGAGCCGGAACGAAGTCGCGAGCATCAGCACGATGGGCCCAACGGCCATGACGACCAGAGCGGTGATCAGCGCGTAGAAAGCCGGGTTCTGCATATCGCCACGGGCGGTTTGAACGGACATGGCGTCAGGCCTCCTCGGCGATTTTGCGGACCCGCAGCCGGCGGGCCTCGGCGGCGCGGTTGTAGACGAACATCATGATCGTCAGGAACAGAAGCAGCACCAACAGATAATTCGACATGGCGGCTGCCTCGCCGAGCTCACGGAATTCGGAGGCCGTGCGGGCGATGCGCAGCGACATGATCTCGGTCGACAGGCCGGGGCCGCCATTGGTCATCACCAAGATAACCTCGAGCACCTTGAAGGCATCGATCAGCCGCAGCAGGCAGGTCACGACCAGCACCGGCATCATCAGCGGCAGCTTGATGTGGACGATCTGCTGCCAGTCAGACGCGCCGTCGATGCGGGCGGCTTCCAGCGCCGACCGCGGCAGCGACTGCAGCGCCGCCAGGGCGAGGATGAAGATGAACGGCGTCCATTGCCAGATGTCGGCGATGATCACCGAGGTGAGCGACCACCAGGAATCCGACAGCCAAGGCACCGGCTCCAGGCCGATCGATTTCAGCGTGCGGTTAAACACCCCGACGGACGGGTGGTACATGTAGCGCCACATCAGGCCGACGACGATCGGTGCGATCATCATCGGCAGGATGAATATGGTCCTGAGCACCGACATGCCGCGCAGATTGCGGTCGAGCAGCAGTGCCAGCCCGACGCCGGCAATCATCTCGATGCTGACGACGAAAAAGGCGAACTTCAGGGTGACGAAAAAGGACTCGCGAAAACTCTCGTCGCCCAACAGGCCGATATAGTTGCGCAGGCCCACCCAGTCCGCTTCCTCGATGCGCTGGCTGGGATTCCAGTCGAGAAAGCTCGCATAGATCATGTAGCCGACCGGATAGAGCAGAGCGATCGCCAGCACCGCTGCGGCGGGCGCCAGGAACAGATACGGCGTCAGACGATTGGCGTTCGGCAGGATCATGGCGCATTACTCGAGGTCCAAAATGCGGCAACCGGGTCCGCCGGGCAGCCATTCGGCCGCCCGGCCAGTCCAGGACGAGATCCTGGGTATCTCCGAGCCACGTGAGGGTCAGTTCCAGGTGTTGTATCCGGCCTCGTCGAGGATCGCAGACGCCCGTTCGGCAACACCGTCGAGCGACTGCTGAATGTCGGCATCCTCGGTCAGGATCTTCGACAGCGTGGTGCCGAGATCGGCGTTGATCTTGCCCCATACCGGGATGATCGGACGCCAATCCGGATCAGCATGCTTCAGAGCTTCGCCAAAGGTCGCCATGTGCGGATACCTGGCGTTGACCTCGGGATCGGCATGGGTTGAGAAGCGCGACGGATTGCCGCCGGCCATCGCCACCAGCTTGTCGCCATGCTTGGAGGTCAGCCACTGCATCAGCAGGAAAGCGGCTTCCTTGTTCTGGGCGTTTTTCGGAATACCGATGCCGAAGCCGCCGGTTTGCGAGCCGCGGCGCACGCCCATCGGATGCAGCGCCCATCCAACCTTGCCGACGACCTTCGACTTCGACGGATCCTCGATCTGGCCAGCAACCACCGTGGTGTCGAGATACATGGCCGTCTTGCCCTGTAGGAAGGAACCCAGCGCCTCACCGAAAGCAAAGGATTGCGACCCCTCCGGACCGCAGTCGACGATGGTCTTGAGGGCTTCGGCAGCCTTGACGCCGGCTTCGTTGTTGACGATGGGCTTCCAGTTGTCGTCAAGCACGCGGCCGCCGAGCGGCGCAAGGTGCAGCAGGAAGGCATGGCTCGCCTGGTGGCCGGAGGCCGCACGCGACGAGACGCCGCCCATACCGGGCTCGAGCTGTGGTATCTTGCAGGCGAGTTCCAGCATCGCCTCGTAGGTTTCCGGCACCTCCAATCCGTGCTTGTCGAAGATGTCCTTGCGATAGCCCAGCACCGAGGTCTCCGATCCGAAGGGAATGCCGAACAGCGACCCGGTCTTGCCGGGCAGATAGCCCTTCTTGCCGCCGGCGACGCCGATATTCTGGACATAGCCGTCGATCAGATCCTCCGCCTCGTAGTTGGGATCGGAGAGTTTCGGGTTCATGAAATAGCGCGCAAGATTTTCCAGCTGATCGGCGAAGACGTAGTCGGCCTTGGAAAACACCACATAGGCAATGAGATCGTAATCGCCCTTGCGCTTGGTCAGTTCGAGCGTCTGCTTCTCGCGCATCTTCAGATATTGCAGTTGGTCGACCTCGACCTGGATGCCTGTCTCCTTGGTGAATTCGGGCAGCACCTTCATCACCGCGTCATAATGCGGATGCGCCGGAAAATTCACCACCAGCGTTTCGCCGCGGTAAGGCGCATAAGGGTCGGCTAGCGCGGTGCCGGCAAGCGCAACGGCGCCGGCCAGTGCGGCCGCAGTCGGTTTCAACAATCTCAGCATAGTGGGTCCTCCCTGATTGCTGCAAAGATCTAGAGGGTGACGCCGCTCGTTCGGTCGAACAGCATCATGTCGTCCGGATCGACGGCGAAGGCCATCGATCCGCCGGACGGGATTGGCGAGGCGCTGTCCATCTCGACGAGTATTTCGGTTCCCGCACAGCGGGTGACGAGGACGGACTGGGCGCCGAGATATTCGGAGACGACGACATCGAGTTCGATACGGGCGCCGCGGGACGCCTCATATCGAAAGGACGAAGGGCGGATACCGACGGTCACGTCGGACGCCGAATGATCGTTGAGCCGGTTTGCGCAGGCGTCCGAAACCGGTAGGGAGAACCCCTCCCCCCTGACGGTCACTTTATCGCTCTGCGAAGAGAGTTGGCCTTCGAGGAAGTTCATGGTCGGACTGCCGATGAAGCCGGCAACGAAACGGTTTTTCGGCCGCTTGTAGAGTTCCTCCGGCGTTCCCTGCTGCTGGACCAGGCCCTCGGACATCACCACGATCCGGTCGCCCAGCGTCATCGCCTCGACCTGGTCGTGGGTCACGTAGACCATGTTCTTGTCGAGCGTGTCGCGCATCTCGGCGAGCTCGGTGCGCATCTTGGCGCGCAGCTTGGCATCGAGATTGGACAGCGGCTCGTCGAACAGGAAGGTCGACGCGTCGCGCACCAGGGCCCGTCCCATGGCGACCCGCTGGCGTTGGCCGCCGGACAGTTCGGCCGGCTTACGGTTCAGCAGGTGGTCGATGTTGAGCATGCGGGCGACCTCACCGACCTTGCGGTCGATCTCGGCCTTGGGGACCCGCTGCAGCCGCAACGCGAACGACATGTTGCGGGCAATGTCCATATGCGGATAGAGCGCATAATCCTGGAACACCATGGCCAGGTCGCGTTCCTTCGGCTCCAGCCGACCGATGGGACGATCGTCGAAATAGATCTCGCCGCCGCTCAGTTCCTCCAGGCCGGCCAGCATGCGCAGCGTGGTGGATTTGCCGCATCCGGACGGCCCGACAAGGACGGTGAACTCGCCATCGTCGAATTGCAGATCCATCGGCGGCAACACCCGAACCGAGCCGTAGCTTTTCTCGACCTGCTCAAATCTGATTTACGGCACACCGATCCTCCCGATATGTTATCGATAACAAACACGGTGGAATTGTCGGCGCAACCGTTTCACTCTGGAATCGACGTTAGCGCTAACGTAAACTCGTTTGGGGGACGACAAGCCAAATGCCGGACGTCGCGATGCATCGCAACGAAAACGCCGAACACGGGCCGAGGGCGACATTGGAAGACGTCGCGCGCGCCGCCGGCGTCAGCACCATGTCGGTTTCGCGCGCCCTGCGCGGCATCGAAGGCGTCTCTGCAAAAACCTCAGCCGAAATTCGCGAGGCGGCGGAGCGCCTCGGCTACGCGCCCAACCGTGTCGCCGCATCGCTGGCGGCAGCGAACACAACGCTGATCGGCGTTTCGGTCCCGACACTGGCGGACGCCGTGTTCGCCGAGATCTTCGACGGCATGCGCGGGGTCTTCAACAAGGCTGGCTTCCAGACGGTGATCGACACCACCGAGTATGAGTGCGAACGCGAGGCCATGTGGCTGGAGCGCATGCTTGCCTGGCGTCCGGCCGGCGTCGTGCTCAGCGGTTTCGACCACAGCGAAAAGGCACAGCGCCAGCTCAAGACAGCCGGCATTCCGATCCTGGAAATCTGGGACTATTCGGAAAAGGCCGTCGATCTGTGTGTGGGAATCGACCATCATCGCGCCGGCTACGCCATGGGCAGCCATTTGGTCGGGCTCGGGTATCGCCGGCCGGCCTATGTGGGAATCGAAAGGGATCGCGACAAGCGCGCGGAGGAACGGCTGAAGGGCTTGCAGGCAGCTTTCGCGGAGCAGGATTGCCGGCTGTGCACCTATGCCCGGGTGCCGGATACACCGTCATTCGAGGGTGGAAAGAAGGGAGCTGCCATTGTCCTCCAGTCCGACATTCCGCGGCCGGATGTCCTGTACTTCCTCAACGACCATATGGCCTTCGGTGGAATGATCGCAGCCCAGGAGTTCGGCTTGTCGGTGCCTGGCGACATCGGCGTCGTCGGCTTCAACGGCCTCAACATCAACAATGTGCTGGAACGGCCGCTGACGACAACCATCACGCCACGCCACGCCATCGGAACTCGTGGCGCCGGCATGCTTGTGGCCAAAATTCTCGGTGCGAAAACCGAACCGGCGGTCGAGCTGCCGACAACCATCTTTCCGGGTGAAACCGCCCGACAACGGTCATTGCAACCATCACCGCAAGGACGCACATGAAACAGCCCAAGAAAGCCCCAACCATGTCGGATGTCGCGCGGTTGACCGGGGTGTCTTCCATGACCGTCTCGCGGGCCTTCCGCGACGACGCCTCGGTGAGCAAGGAAACGCGCGACAAGATCCGCAAGGCGGCCGACAAACTCGGCTATGTCATCGACAGCACGGCTTCCGGATTGTCGTCGCGCAAGACCGGCTTCGTGGCAGTGCTCATTCCATCGATCAATAACGCCAATTTCGCCGACACGTTGCGTGGCCTGACCGACGGCCTGCGGGCCACCAATCTGCAACTCCTGCTCGGCTATACGGACTATGACGTGAACGAGGAGGAGCGGCTGGTCGAGCTTTTCCTGCGCCGCCGCCCGGAGGCCATTGTCGTCACCGGAGGGGCTCACACGGATCGGTGTCGCCGCTTTCTGGAAAATGCCGGCGTGCCGGTCGTCGAGATCTGGGACCTGCCGCCCAACCCGATCGACCATGTCGTCGGTTTTTCGAACGCCGACGCCGGCGCGCTAATGGTCCGGCATTTCCACGACCAGGGCTATCGGCGCATCGGATTTATTGGCGGCGACACGTCGCGCGACACGCGCGGCAAGGACCGGCGTGCAGGCTTCGTCGCGGCACTCGACGAGATGGGACTGGATTCGTCGCGGATCATCGCCTGGGGCGTACCGCCTATCACCATGCGCGAAGGCGCCATGGCGATGCGCAAAATGCTCGAGCAGTGGCCCGATATCGAGGCCGTCATGTGCGTTTCGGACCTGTCGGCCTTCGGCGCGATGACCGAGTGCCAGCGCGCCGGCCTGCGGGTGCCGGACGACATCGCCATCGCCGGATTCGGCGCCTACGATCTGGCGGAACTGGCCATTCCCGACATCACCACCATCGATGTCGGGGCCCGCGAGATCGGCGGACATGTTGCGGATTGGCTTCGGGCCGTGCTGACCGAGAGTGCTCCCGAGGATGAAGACCTGACGCGCATCGAGCCGAAACTGATCGTCCGCGGCAGCACCCGACGGTGACGGCCGCCGCTTCTCGCAAACCGATTCAACCGATGCCGACAAGTCGCTGTCCGCGGATCTGAATTCGGCTTTCGGTCCACCTGATTTTCGGATTCGTCCGAACGGTTCTGGCAAAGCGGTGCCGGAACGCCCAAATAAAGCCCAAAATCGCCGGCCTATGCGGCATAAAGGTCACGATGAAGGAAACGCGCAAAAGCAGCGCCGGTCGTTCCGGGGCGGCTGGCATGCAAATCTCGCTGGCACGGCTGATTCCGCTGGTGCTTGCAGGTCTCGTCGTCCTTGCCGTCCTGCCCGTCATCGTTACCGGCTACATCATTTCGAGCAATACGGCCAGCCGCCTGCTCGCCGACCGCGCTGAGCTGATCGTCGACGGGCTTGAAAACAAGATCAAAAGCCAACTCGATCCGGTTTCGCAACAACTGCTTTACGCGCGCCGGTCGTTTCTCGAGGGGATCATCGACGCCACCGATGCGGACCAGTTGCGCACATTCGCGCTTGGCCTGCTGGGCGCCACGCCACAGGTGGCCGGCGTTGCGGTCATCGGCGACGACCTCAACATGCGACGCTGGGAACGCAATACGTTCGGCGAGGTGTTCGGACCGTCGGACAGCCCGCCACAGGCCAGCGCCGCTTTGAGCGCTGCGAAGAATGGCCGTACCGCGTACTGGGCCCGCCCATTCGTCAGCCCGCTGGTCAACGACACCATTCTGAACTACCGGGTGGCACTGGAGCAGGACGGCGAAGTCATGGCCGTGCTCGCCGCCGCTGTCACCAGCCAGGCCCTGTCGCGTTACGTCGCCGAAATCTCGGAGCAGTTCGATGCCACCGCTTTCGTGCTGCTGGGCCGCGACAGGATCGTCACCTATCCGGACCGCCAGCTAACCGGCACGGATGCGCTTACGAGCGATCTGCCGCTGCTGACCGATACGGAGAATGCGGTCATTGCAGGCATGTGGCAGGACATGCGCCCGCTCAACCGCACGGGAGAGCTGAAACGCACGCAGGGTCACTGGTCACCCGTCGACGGCGTCAACTACACGTATTTCTACCGGGAGCTCGCCGGCTACGGACCGGAGCCGTTGACGATCGGAGTTGCCATCCCGTCCGCCGACACCAGGCGCGAACGGTGGGCCTCAACGGTGGCCGCCGGCCTCGGCGTCGCGCTGATGCTGGTCGCGGCCCTGGCCGCCTGGCTGCTCGGCAGGCGCATGACGCGCCCGACGGCCGAATTCAACACGGCGCTGAACGCCCTTGCCGCTCTCGATTTCGACGCGGTGTCCCTGCCCGGACTGCAGCGCAGCCGGATCCTCGAATGGAGCCGGATGGCAACCGGCCTGGTCAACTCGGCCAACGCGCTGTCGGCGTTCCAGACCTATCTTCCGCGATCGCTGGTCCGCCGGCTGTTCTCGACGTCGCGCGGCGCCGTTCAATCGCAGGAGCGCGAACTGACGGTCATGTTCGTCGATCTGGAAGGCTTTACCGCCTATTCCAGCGGTCACAAGGCGGCCGAAGTCGCCGACCACCTGAATGACCTCTTCGGCGTGATCGGACCGATCCTCGAGGAGTCCGGCGGTGTCATCGACAAATATACCGGCGACGGCCTTTTGTGCTTCTGGGGCGCACCCGACCCGCAGCCCGACCACGCGGCTCGCGCCTGCAGGGCAGCGGCGGACATCGCACGAGCGACGCGGCGACGCGGACATGGCGCCGATTTTCCGCGCCTGAGGATCGGGCTGCACAGCGGACCGGTCGTGGTCGGCAATATCGGCTTCCCGGGGCGCATCAACTACACGCTGGTCGGTGATACGGTGAATGTCGCGGAGCGGACGGAGGCGGCACTGCGCGGCGTCGAGCCGGAGCAGACCTGCGTCATCGCCGTGACCGATGCCGTGCTGGAGGCCGGTGGCAACGCCGACGGAGCGCTCGAGATCTGTGGCAGTCTCACTCAGACGCCGGTGCCCGCAAAGCTGTGCCGCCCGGCTGGCTGAGGCAACACCGCATCGACGCCCGACGGACGGACACTCAGTTCAGTACCCGGTCCTTGAGCGGTATCAGCGCGGCGCCGAAGGTCGAAGGATCGCCGTCGATCGCGCTCGGAATGTAGTCCGGCAACACACGTTTGCGCCCGTAGCGATCTTCGTCCGGCGGATCGCAGGCGTCGATCAGCAACTGCCGCAGGGCCGCCGGCGCTTCGCCGCCGAAGACGATGGCCGTCGGGTCGAGGATGGCGCGGATGGCGCGGACGACCAGATTGAGTTGCGGGCGCGCTTCTTCGATCCAGTCGGCGACGCCCGGCCAACCGGCATCGAAACGGGCGTTGAGTTCGGCGATGGTGCCGATTTCGATGCCGTTTGCGGCGAGCCGTTTCAACAGCAGCCCCAGAGCTGGCCGATGCGATGATTCCTCGTCGGTATAGGTTTGGCTCAGTTCGCCCGCATTGCCGAAGCCGCCCAGCAGCGGCTTGCCGTCATAGATGAGACCGCCGCCGAAACCGTAGTTGAACGACAGATAGGCGAAGCAGGAATGAGTTCTGCCGGCGCCGACCAGCGACTCGCCGATGGCGCCGGCCGTGGCGTTGTTCTCCACCCAGACCGGCATGCCCAGCGCTGCCTCGAACAGTTCAGCCAGCGGCACGTTCGACCACTCCTCCAGCGGTTCGGGCGTCACAAACTGCCCCGGTTCCAGTGTTCTGTAGCCTGAAATGGCAACACCCAGGCCGAGAACCCGGTCGGCGGGAATGCGCTGACGCTCCAGAAGCTCTTCGACCGCCCGGGCGATCGCGGCCAGCGAGGGTTCGCGCCGGGTGGAATCCGTCGCCACGACGTCGTTGACGATCTCGCGGCATTCCAGGTCGACGACGCAGAGGCGAATCGTGTCGGTGTTGACGGAAACGCCCAGGCTATAGATCGCTTGGGGATTGACGCTGACGGCCCTGCTCGGCTGTCCGCGACCGTTGATGACGGTCGATCCCACCTTGAGGAACCCGCGTGCCGTCAGCGCCTCCACCAGCCGGTGAACGGACTGCTGCGTCAGACGGGTGTGTGCGGTAATCGCCGAACGCGAAATACCGTCGTGGCGCCGCACCACATCCAGCACAAGCCGCTCATTGGCGCTGACCACCGACGGGTCGGGTTTGCGCATCAAGGTTGGTGATATTCCCGGGCGGCGTGACATCGTTTCGAATCGTCTTTCTGTTGGAAACTGACTCTACAGGGCGGTTTGGAAGGCACGCAACCATACTGAAAACGCAGCAGGAATCGGTCGAAATCCGCAAAATCCCAAAGCCCTCTAGCCTTTTCGTTACTTTTCTGTCATATAAATATCACACAGTGTGTGTAAAAAAAAGGCCAACGGGACCGAACAGGCGATACCGCCCCGTCACGTTGAGGGAGGGTTCATTCGATGACAGCGATCCGGGTTGTGGATGTCGAAATGCAGTTCGGCTCCTTCGTCGCGCTCAAGAGCATGTCGTTCGATGTCGCGGAGGGAGAGTTCGTCACGCTGCTCGGCCCGTCCGGATGCGGCAAGACGACATTGCTGAAGCTGATCTCCGGATTTCTGCAGCCGACCTCGGGCCGAATCGAGATCAACGGCGAGGACGTCACCGGCGTGCCGCCGGAAAAGCGCGATACCGCGCTTTGCTTCCAGTCCTACGCCCTGTTTCCGCATCTTTCGGTAAGGGAAAACCTGCTGTTCGGTCTGCGGCAGCAGAAGATGGCGTCGGCACAACGCGATGCGCGGCTGGCGCAGATCGTCGCTCAGGTCGATCTGGAACAGCATCTCGACAAGCTGCCGAACCAACTGTCGGGCGGCCAGCAGCAGCGCGTCGCCCTGGGCCGGGCGCTGGCCATGCGGCCAAGCGTCATTCTGTTCGACGAACCGCTGTCCAATCTCGACGCTAAGCTGCGCGAATCCGTGCGTTACGAGATCCGCAAGATCCAGCGAGAATACGGACTGACCGCCATCTACGTCACCCATGACCAGTATGAAGCGCTGGCGATGTCCGACCGGGTGTTCATCATGAACGGCGGTGTGGTTGAGCAATCGGGCGTACCGGAAGAAATCTACAGCCGACCGAAAACCAGTTTCGTTGCCGACTTCATCGGCAGCGCCAACATTCTCGACGCGACCGTTGTCGCCGAAAACGGCGGCACCCATTGGGAGGTCGAGACAGCGCTCGGGTCGCTCACCGTCGGCAGTGGGACACCTCCTCCCGCCAAAAACGTCCGCATCTGCTGGCGTCCCGAGCGCGTGACTCTCGGCCGAGGCGCACAAAATACGGTCTCGGCCGAGGTCGCAACCCGGTCTTTCCAGGGCAATTTCACCGACATTCTGTTCGCCTCCGGCAACGTCTCGCAGCGCCTGCAGCTCAACCGCGCCGATATCGGCGAAGGCGAGCGCATCGAATTTCACATCGATCCGGCCGACATCACCTTCCTCGAGGCACTGTCATGACGGCCCGCAAATGGCTGCAGGTAATCCTGCTGCTGGCGCCGGGGCTCGGGCTGATCGTCGGGCTGATCGGCGTGGTCGTCTACATCGCCATCGTGCAGTCTCTGGGCTACTACAACCTCGCCGGCGAGAGCGAATTTTCGCTGGAATTCTGGGAAAAGATGATCGACCGCAAGGCCTATCGCCGCTCGATCGCCTATTCCACCTATGTCGGAACGATCAGCGCGTTCGGCGCGGTCATAGTCGCCTATCCGCTGGCCATTTGGCTGCGCAAGCCGTTTCCGGGCTCGCTCACCATCAGCGCCGTGCTCAAGGCCCCGCTGCTGATCCACGGGCTAGTCGCCGCCTTCCTGTTCGTCAACGTGATCGCCTATCACGGCGTTCTGAACCAGTTCATGCAATGGCTGGGCATCTGGGACGGGCCGCGCCGCCTGCAAAACGACGACAACGCCATCGGCGTGCTGATCCTGCAGATCTGGAAGAACATGCCGTTTGCGCTGCTGCTTTTGACCGGTGCGGTCCAGGCGATCGGCGACGACGTGCTCGATGCGGCGCGGGACATGGGCGCCGGCAGCTTTGCCCGTTTCCGCAAGGTCATCGCACCGATGACGATTTCGGCGATGCAAGCCTCCCTCGTCATCATCTTCATCGGCGCGGTAGCCGACTTCTCCTTCCAGGTGATCGCCGGCCCCACCAACCGTCAGTCGCTGGCTCAGTTGATGGTCTTCTTCAAGGGCGGCGGCCGCTGGAACGACGCAGCCGTCGTCGGCGTCACCCTGATGATCGTCTCGCTGGTCGGCGCCGGCATCCTGGCAACGGTGTCGCGCTTCGTTCTCAAGGGAAGGAGCGCATCATGACCATGGCCGTGCTCAATCGTGGGCTTCTGATCCTGCTGCTGTCGGTCTGCACCCTGTGGCTCCTCATCCCCTTCACCATGGCAATCCTGTGGTCGCTGGTCGATCCGGCGCAACCGTGGACCGCCGACAAGCTGCTGCCGCCGGTGCTGTCGTTCTTCCGTTGGCAGAACATGTGGGTGAACTCGTCACTGCAGACAGCGCTGGTCAACTCCTATGTTCTGGCGCCGTCGGCGGCCCTGTTCGCCCTGCTCCTGGCCATGCCCACGGCCTTCGCATTCGGCCGGCTGCAGTTTCCCGGCAAGGAGGCCGCCAAGCTGGTCTCTCTGCTGCCGCTTGTCGTGCCCGAGTTCATTACCGCCGTGTTCTTCACCTCGCTGATGTTCCAGCTCGGCCTGCACACATGGCGTTTCGGCGCCATCGTCTTCGCCCATACCGTGATCTACCTGCCCTATGCGATCCGCATCCTGTCGGTGAGCTTCGAACAGGTCCGACAGGATCACATCGACGCGGCCCGCGACATGAGCGCCACCACGCTGGCGCGCTGGAAGGTCGCCTATCTTCCGGCCCTGAAACCCGGCATCCTGGCCGCCCTGCTCATCGTCTTCATCAAGTCGATCGAGGAATTCGCCGTCGCCTTCATCGTCGGCGCGCCGAATTTCGTCACCATTCCGACGCTGCTCTATTCCAGCATGGGCCAGGACTTCGTCCGGCCCAACGCGGCAGTGCTCTCGCTCATTCTCTTCGTCCCCAATGTCATCCTGATGCTCTTCCTGGAGCGGTTGCTGCGCTCGGCCAACCCGTCACTGAGCTCCGGCAAGGGATAGACGCGAATACCCCAAGCAACATGGAGGAATACACCGATGCTTAAACGACTTTCCGCAGCCGCCCTGGCCCTGGCCACGGCAACATCCATGGCAGCGGCGGCCGACCTCAAATCGATGTCCTGGGACGACATCGTCGCCCAGGCCAAGCAGGAGGGCGAAGTCACCTGGTTCGTCTGGTACCTGCAGGACGACCTGCGCAACGCCGTCAAGCCGTTCGAGGAAAAGTACGGCATCAAGGTCACCATTCCGGAAGGCACGCTGGACGGCAATATCAGCAAACTGCTGGCCGAACGCGAGCGCGATCAGGGCGACATCGACGTCATGGCCTTCGGTTTCAACTCGGTCAACGACTGGGACATGCCGGCCATGTTCGAGAGTCTTTCCGAACTGGTGCCGAATACGGACGGCCGCACCGGCAAGCTCGCCGGCATCGACGGCAACGGCTACACCTTCGCCTATTGGGGCAACCAGACCGGTATCGCCTATGACCCCGGCAAGGTCGCCGAAGGCGAGCTGCCGCAGACGCCGGACGATTTCGCCGCTTTCTGGGCGGCCAATCCGGAAAAATTCGGCTTCAACTACGAAAAGGGCGGCTCCGGCCCGTCCTATTTCGAAAACATGCTGCGCGTGATCAGCGGCGTGGATTTTACCAGCGGCGAAAGCAGCCCCGAAAAACTGGCCGCTCTCCAGCCCGGCATCGACTTCTTCAACCAGCATGCCGAGAACTACCTCATCACCGCGTCGAACTCCGACAGCATCACCCGCGTCAGCGACGGCGAGCTGTGGATGGTGCCGGCTTGGGAGGACCACCTCGCCGGCCTGCAGAAGCGCGGCGAAGTGCGCTCCGATATCAAGTTCTACATCCCGTCCATGGGCATGAACGGCGGTGGCAACGGCGTTGCAATTCCGAAGAACGCGCCCAACAAGGCCGCGGCCCTGGTCTTTGTCGACTGGCTCACCTCGGCCGATACGCAGACCGCCTTCAACCGCGATTTCGGAACCGCGCCGATGCACGACAAGGCCGACGATTCCTTCGCCCTGGTGCCGGCATCGCAGCGTGCATATCGCATGCCGTGGGCGCCGAATCCCTTCGAAAAGGATGTGAAGGAATACTTCATCGAAAACGTGATCCTGGAGCGCTAGTCGGATCATCCACGACTGCAATCCAATGGTGGCCGCACTTCGGTGCGGCCCCTCCCTTCTTGCCAGCACAAGGAACCCCCATGGTCTCGACCAAGCCGTTCGTTCGCGAGCCCCTCATCGCCCATCGCGGCGCTTCCGCGCACGCGCCCGAGAACACGTTGACCGCCGTTCGCATGGCCAAGGAGATGGGTGCGCGCTGGATCGAGACCGATGTCCGCCTGACCTGCGACGGCGCGCTGGTTATGATCCATGACGAGACGCTCGACCGGACGACCGACGGCAGCGGTCCGGTGCTCATGTCGACGCTGAACGAGATCCGCTCGCTGGACGCGGGAGGATGGTTCTCGAACGAGTTTGCCGGCGAACCGGTTCCCACCCTGCACGAGTTCATCGCCTTTGTCCGTGCCGAGAGCCTCAACCTCCAACTCGAGCTCAAGGAGGCGTTCGGCCTCGAAGAGCAGCTGGTCCGACAGGTTCGAGACGTCCTGGTCGAAACCTGGCCTTTCGGCGAAAACGACCTGTTCCTGTCCGGTTTTTCCGAACGCTGCATGCGACTCGCCGCCGAAGCCCTGCCGCAGGTCCCGCGCTGCCTGGCGGTCACCGTGACTCCGGAAGACCCGGCATTGCGGCTTGCCGAGACCGGGTGCCAGATCATGCACCTGCAAAACGACTACTTGGACGATGCCGCCCTGGAGCGTCTCAATCGCAGCGGCATCGAATTCGCCGTCGCGACGATCAACGATCCGGGACGAGCCCACCGGCTGTTGCGCGGCGGGGCTCAATCCGTGCTTTCCGACGATCCCCTTGCCCTGCGCGGACTGGTCGACGAGCTGCCGTCTCCACGCGTCGCCTGACGACCGCTGCCCGGTTGCAATTTGCGGCGAATTCCAATAGCCGCTTTGTGTCCTTCAACTGCAATCAGGCCGTGCCATGTCCCTGCCCGCTCTCCTCGACCACCTCAAACAGTCGGCCGCGCTCAGTCAGGTCGCCGCACTGCTGTCCTGGGACCAGGAGGCGATGATGCCGGAGCGCGGTGGCGCCCAGCGCGCCGAACAGTCCGGAGCGCTGGCG
This sequence comes from Rhizobiaceae bacterium, assembly GCA_963921345.3. GTDB lineage: Bacteria > Pseudomonadota > Alphaproteobacteria > Rhizobiales > Rhizobiaceae > Hoeflea_A. Next base: position 2,263,717 of record CAWUFE020000007.1, read on the forward strand.
ACGGTGCTGCACGGGCGCAGCGCCGACCCGCGCATTCCCGAGTGGATTGCCGGCATCGACCGGGACCAGCTCTCCCTGTTCGACCGCCGCAACCTGGATGAGGCGCAACGGGCCTATGACAAGGCGACCAGGATCCCCGCGAGCCTGGCGGAAGAGACGGCCAAGGCCGCTTCGGAAGGCCAGCAGATCTGGGCGACCGCGCGCGCCGAGAAGGATTTTTCGAAATTTGCGCCGGCGCTGAAGCGCAATATCGAGCTGAAGCGCGAAACGGCCAAATGTCTGGCCGATCCCGGTACGGATCTCTATGACGCACTGCTCGACGAGTTCGAGCCGGGTGCCCGTTCGGTCGAATTGCTGCCGCTGTTGGAAGGCCTGCGGCCGCGTCTCGTGGCACTGCGCGCGAAGATCGCGGAAAAGCGGGAGCCGGAAGCGTTGAGCGGTCATTTTCCGGCCGCCGCCCAGCTTGATCTGGCCCGCAGAATAGCGACGCGCATCGGCTATGATCTGGAGGCGGGCCGTCTCGACACGGTGGTGCATCCCTTCTGCCTCGGCATTGCCGGCGATGTGCGCATCACCACGCGGGTCGACGAGGCCGACCCATTCAACTGCCTCTATTCGACCGTTCACGAAGTCGGTCATGCGCTCTACGGCCAGGGCGCGCCGGATCCCTACATGCCGGCGGCCGACTATTGCTCCATGGGCGTGCACGAGAGCCAGTCGCGCTTCTGGGAAAACCAGGTCGGCCGCTCGCGACCCTTCGCCGACTGGCTGTACCCGGCCATGACGGATGCCTTCGGCGACCTCAACCTCAACGGTCCGGACGCTCTCTATGCCGCCGTCAACCGGGTCGAGACCGGCTTCATCCGCACCGAAGCCGACGAAGTGCACTACAACCTGCACATCCTGCTGCGCTTCGAACTGGAGCGGGAACTGATCGCCAGCACGCTCGAGGTCGATGATCTCGAGGCCGCCTGGAACGAGCGCTTCGCCCGTGATTTCGGCGTCGAGGTTCCCGACGTCAGCCTTGGGGTGCTGCAGGACGTGCACTGGTCGATCGGCCTGTTCGGCTATTTCCCGACCTACAGTCTCGGCAACATCTATTCCGCGTGCCTCGACCGGGCGATGCGCAAGGCCCTGCCCCACCGAGACGCCATGGTGCGCACCGCCGAAACCGCACCGATCCTCGACTGGCTGCGCAAGAACATCCATCAGGAGGGCCGGCTTTACCCGGCGCCGGAGCTGATCGAGCGGGCGACCGGAGAGGCACCCAGCGCGGAACCCTTGCTCGACTACCTCGAAGCCAAGTTCTCGGCGCTCTACGACCTCTAAATCCGAACAACGAAGCTGGCTGGCGCGCTCGCCTCACCGGAAACGGCGGAGTCGGCCACGCTCCTGTTCGGACCTGCGAGCCTGATTCAGCGCGTAACCGCAACCTGCTGTATTTGAACTCTTTTCAAGTCCAATTCACAACGCGGACGGAGTCGTCCATGGCCAAGGGTTGAAATCACGACGGCCCTGTGATTGTATACAAATCAGCAGATTGTATTTTTGTATACAATTTGTGACGGGAGGCTTCATCGATGCCGTACAGGCAAAATCATTTGCCCACTTCGCTGCATGTATACCGCGAGATCCGCAGCCGGATCCTGTCGCTGGATCTGGCACCCAACGCCCATCTCGGCGAACAGGGCCTTGCCGACGAGTTGAATGTCAGCCGCACGCCGATCCGCGAAGCACTGGGGCGTCTTTCGGTCGAAGGCCTGGTCGAAATCTACCCGCGGCGCGGTGCGGTCGTCTCGCCGATCCGTCTCGGCGCCGTGCGTACCGCCCAGTTCGTCCGGGAAACCCTGGAAGCGGCGATCGTGCGCCAGGCGGCGGAGCTGGCGACTCCGTTGGGCGTCTTCCCGCTGCTGCAGACGATCGAAGAGCAAAAGCTGGCCGAACGCGAGAACGAACCGACCCTGTTCTATGCGGCGGACGAGAAGATGCACCGGCAGATCTGCGTCCTGGCGGATCGCGAGCCGGTCTGGCAACTGATCGAAGATGCCAAGACCCACATGGATCGTATTCGCAAGCTGACGCTGCAGCCGCGCACCATCAACGAGCTGATCTCGGATCACGAAGTCATCGTCGCCGCAATCCGCAGCCGGGACGCGGACCTGGCCGAATCGAAAGTGCGAGCACATCTGCGCACGATCCTCCCGAGCCTGGAACATCTGATGGAGCAGTATCCGGACTATTTCGACGTGAACGACGTCGAAGGCGGTGGTTCAGACACGAATGCGGTGGGAGCTGGCGGATGAAACAGGACCTGACCGGCAAGGTGGCGATCGTCACCGGCGGTACGAAAGGCATGGGGCTGGCGATGGCCCACCGGTTTGCCGGTGGCGGCGCAAGGGTTGTGATCTGCAGCAACGAGCCCCACTCGATCGAAGCTGCAATCGAAAGCGGCCCGAACGCCGCCCAAATGACTGGGGTTGTCGCCGACGTCGCCAAAATCGCAGACATGGAAAGGCTTGTCGCGGAAACCGTATCCTTGCATGGAGGCGTCGATGTCCTGGCCAATTGCGCCGGCATCCAGCGCTACGGAACCGTCGTCGACACGACCGAAGCGGTCTGGGACGAGGTGTTCGATGTCAACCTGAAAGGCATCTTTCACGCCGCCAAATACGCGGTGCCGGAAATGGAAAACCGCGGTGGCGGGTCGATCATCAACATCGCGTCCGTGCAGGGCTACGCGTCGCAGACCAATGTCGCCGCCTACACCGCCACGAAGGGCGCCATACTCGCCCTCACCCGCGCCATGGCCCTCGACCATGCCGACGCCGGCATCCGGGTCAATGCCATCTGCCCGGCCTCGGTCGACACGCCGATGCTGCGCTGGGCGGCGGACCTGTGGAAGGGCGACCGGACCGCCGAGGAGATGGTCGAGTTGTGGGGCAAGGCGCATCCGGCGGGCCGCGTCGGCCGCCCGGAGGAAATCGCCGAGCTCGCGGCCTTTCTGGCCGGCGATTCCTGCCCCTTCATGACCGGCGCCGACCTCAAGGTCGATGGCGGCGTGCTCGCCAAGCTCGGCATCCTTCTGCCTGACTAGGGGAACGGCCATGTCCTATCGCGATCCGGATTTTCTCAAGGCGCATATCAAGAGCATCATCGATTTCTACCATCCCGCCTGCCTCGACACGGAGCGCGGCGGCTACATCAATCAGATGCGCGACGACGGCTCCATCTACGACCGCGATACCAAGCACCTCGTCGGAACCTGCCGGTTTATCTACAATTATTCGCTGGCGTCCATCGTTCTGGACAACGCCGATTACAAGGACGCGGCCGCACACGGTCTCGACTGCCTGACCGATCAGCACCGGCAACCCGACGGCGGCCATGCGTGGGTGCTCGACGGAGATGGCGTCGCTGATGGCACACGGCACTGCTATGGCCACGCCTTCGTTTTGCTGGCGTCGGCCGGTGCGGCTAAAGCCGGCGTCGAGGGTGCTGTGGATCTCGCATCGGAGACATTCGATCTGCTGGAACAGCGGTTCTGGGATCCGCATGCGCAGCTTTATGTCGATGAAATCGCCGAGGGCGACTGGTCAGCGGTCAGCGACTATCGCGGCCAGAATGCCAACATGCATATGTGCGAGGCAATGCTATCGGCATTCGAGGCGACCGGTGAGCAGCGTTATCTCGACCGTGCCCATCTTTTGGCAAAACGCATCTGCGTCGATCTTGCCGCTGCCGCCGACGGCCTGATCTGGGAGCACTATCACCACGACTGGACCCACAACTGGGACTACAACCGCGACGATCCGAAGAACCTGTTCCGCCCCTTCGGGTATCTTCCCGGGCATTTCACGGAATGGTCGAAACTGCTGCTGATCCTCGAGCGTTACCGGCCGGAACCCTTGATGCTGCAATCCGCCGACCTGCTGTTCAACACCGCGTTGGGCAAGAGCTGGGACCATGAGAGCGGCGGCATGCACTACACCTTCGACTCAGAAGGCAACATCCTGGATACCGATCGTTACTACTGGGTGCTCGCGGAAACCATCGCGGCCGCCGCTCTGCTGGCACTGCGAACGGGCGATCCGGCTTACTGGAACTGGTACGAAAAGGCGTGGGCGTTCTCCGCTGCCCACTTCGTCGATCACCAATATGGCGCCTGGTACCGGATCCTGGACCGGAACAACTCGCGCTACGACGACAAGAAGAGCCCGCCGAGCAAGACCGACTATCACCCGCTGGCGGCCTGTTTCGAGGTCCTGGAAGCCATGCGCCTGACGGAGGCGTAAACCGACGAGCTTCCCCGTGATGGCACACGGGGAAGCTCTCAGCCCCCAGACCGTTTCGAGCGCTTGCCGCGTCCGGTCTGGACACTAAACACTGGAGGAAGATATGCCGAAACTAGCAGATGTAAAGTGGCTGAGACCTGCCCTCGCCGGGCTGACATTGTGCGCCGGACTGGCGGTCTCGACGGCCAGCCATGCCGAGTACAAGTTCACCTATCTGACCCAGACCGGAGTGGACAACACCTTCTGGCAGACCATCAAGCGCGGCATGGACGATGCCTGCACCACCTTGCAGGTCGACTGTCAGCTGATCTTCACCCAGGAGAACGGCAACCTGCAGATGCACCTGCAGAACCTCGAGACCGTCATCTCCCAGAATGTCGATGGCATCGTGTCGGTGATCGTGCATGACGAACTCTATGACGAGGCCATCGACCGGGCGCGGGAAGCGGGTATCCCGGTGATCATCTCCAACGTGGACGACACCCAGGGGGCGGACGGCAATGCGCGGCTCGCTTTCGTCGGGCAGGACCTCTACCGCGCCGGCTACGAGGTGGCGAAGGGGCTTTCCGATCAGTTCGACCGAAGCAAACCGGCCCATGTGCTTCTCGGCCTGGCCCGGCCGGGCGAAAGCTGGGCGGAGGACCGGATCGGCGGCGCTCGGCAGTGGCTGGACGAGCTCAACGCCGCCCATCCGGACTGGCAGGTCACCCACGAGACCATCGACTCCGCGAACGACCTCTCGGTTACCGGATCGCGCATCTGCCAATACGTTCAAGGCCACCCCGAAACGACCGCGGTCATTGGTGCCGGATTCTGGTTTGCCGGAGCCGGCGAGTGCCTTCGCGACCTCGGCAAGAAACCCGGCGACGTTCTGATGGGCGGCTTCGACCTGGTGCCGATCCTGATGGATGAAATGTCCAAGGGCTATGTGCACCTGACCGTCGATCAGCAGCCCTATCTGCAGGGATACCTGCCGATCCTGCAGCTCTACCTGATCAACAAGTTCGGCCTCAGCGCCTGGGACGTTAACACCGGCAAGGCGTTGATAACGCCGGCCGATGTCGATGCGGTCAACAGGTTCGTCGCCATGGGCGTGCGCTAGGCGTTTGCCGGGCGGCGGCCGACCGGCCGCCGTCCCCTCGCCACTTCAGTCGACACATGCCGTTTTGACCGGCCACTGCCGGCGGGTCACACTTGCCCTTTGCCGAAAGGACGATCATGCGATCAGTCTTGAAAAATCTGATGACGCGGCCGGAAGTCAGCGCCCTGGCCATGCTTGTCCTGATGGTGGTCGTGTTCACCTTCGCATCCGACCGGTTCCTGACGCTCAACAATTTCATGATCGTGCTGCAGCCGCTGCCGGAGATCGCCCTGATGGCGATCGGGGTGACCGTCCTGATGATCGCCGGCGAGTTCGACCTGTCCGTGGGATCGGTCTTTGCCCTCTCCCCCATGGTCATGGTCATGCTGCTGGCGGAAGGAACGCCGGTCGGGCTGGCGATCGCCGTGGGTCTTCTGGCAGCCCTGCTGGTCGGCCTTGCCAATGCCGGCATGACCTTGAAGGTCGGCCTGCCCTCATTCATCGCCACGCTCGGCGCCCTGTTCATGGTGCGCAGTCTGGCCATCGTGATATCCGGCGGGTTTCCGCCGGCCTTCCCCCGCGACATGGACACATCGTGGCTGGTCGGCCGGATCGACTTGCTGCGGGCGTCGATTTTTTACCTGCTCGGCATCGCCATCATCATCGCCGTGTGGCTGCGGCGGACCGATTTCGGCAGCTGGATTTTTGCCACCGGCGGCAATCAGCAGGCGGCGCGCGATATGGGCATCAACACCGCACTCGTCAAAACCACTTGCTTTTGCCTGTGTTCGGTTCTCGCCGGATTTGCCGGCATTATCCTCGCTTTCCGCATCAAGGCGATCGTCCCGTCCATGGGAACCGGCCTCGAGTTGCAGGCCATAGCGGCGGCCGTCATCGGCGGTGCTGCGCTGACCGGCGGCATCGGGTCGGTTGCCGGCGCCATCATCGGAGCGCTGCTGATCGCCTTCATCGAGAACATCATCATCTTGCTGAGGATCGACGCCAACTGGTTCAAATTCGCCGTCGGCGCCATGATCGTCGTATCGGTCGCGCTAAACACCTGGATCCGGCGGACGGCGGAGCGCATGCGATTGGGGGAAGCCCAATGACCTTTGCCGAAACGCCGGGGGCCGAAGGCTATCTGCTGCGCTGTGTCGGCCTGCACAAATGGTACGGCTCTGTGCACGCGCTCAGAAATGTCGACTTCAATGTCCGGACCGGCGAAGTGGTGGGTCTCGTCGGCGACAACGGCGCCGGCAAATCCACACTAATCAAGGTGCTCTCCGGCGTCCATCGTCAGGACAAAGGGGAGATTTTCCTGGAAGGCCGCAAGGTGGTGATCGACCGCCCGCGGACCGCCATGCAACTGGGCATCGAGACGATCTACCAGTACACGGCGATGATCCCTGAAATGTCCATCCTGAGGAACATCTTCATCGGCCGCGAGCTGCGCAAGGGCGGGCCGCGCGGCCTCGGCTGGCTCGACCGTAAGCGCATGGCCGAGGAGGCGGTCGCGTCGATCGCTGAAGTCGGCCTCGATCTGGAATCGCCGCATCGACCTGTCAAGGAATTGTCCGGCGGCCAGCGGCAGGGCGTGGCGATCGCCCGCGCCATGCATTTCCAGTCGAAGATCCTGATCCTCGATGAGCCGACCAACCACCTGTCGGTGAAGGAGACCAACAAGGTGCTCGACCATGTCAGGAAGCTGAGCGAACAGGGCGTCACCTGCATCTTCATCAGCCATAACCTGCACCACATCCATCCGATTTCGGACCGCATCGTGGCGATGGCCCGCGGCGAAAAGATCGCCGACATCCATCCCGACGATACCAATATCGACGATTTGAACCGGATGATCAGCTGATCGTTTTTGGGAAGTTGCGTCATGAAACGACCGAAGATTACCGACGTAAGGGCAACCACCGTCACGGTGCCGCTCATCGCGCCGCTGCGCACATCCAACGGCGCCCACTGGGGGCGGTTCGTGCGCACCATCGTCGAGGTCGAGACCGATGCCGGTATCGTCGGCCTCGGTGAGATGGGCGGCGGCGGCGAATCCGCCGAGATGGCGATCGCCGGGCTGAAATCCTATCTCGTCGGGCACGATCCCTTCGATCTGGAAGCCCTGCGCTTCAAGATCTGCAACCCGACGGCAAGCCTCTACAACAACCGCACCCAGTTGCACGCCGCGCTGGAATTCGCCTGTCTGGATATCGTCGGACAGTTCCTTTCGGTGCCGGTCTATGATCTGCTGGGCGGGAAGCTGCGCGACGAGGTGGAGTTTGCCAGCTATCTGTTTTTCCGCCTGCCGAACGAAAGCACCGGCGAAGGCGAGGTCCGAACGCCGGAACAGCTGGTGGAGAATGCTCTCGAGACCAAGCGCAAATACGGCTTTCGCGTTCACAAGCTGAAAAGCGGCGTGTTCACGCCCGACTACGAACTCGATCTGTTTCGCGAACTGGCCTCGGCCGTCGAGGGCGACGCGGTCCGTTTCGACCCGAATGCCGCCTATTCGGTGCAGGAGGCCATCCGTTTCGGCAACGCCATCGAGGACTTGAACAACGACTATTTCGAGGATCCGACCTGGGGGCTGAACGGCATGCGGCAGGTCCGCGAGGCCGTCAACATCCCGCTCGCGACCAATACGGTCGTGGTCAATTTCGAACAGCTTGCCAGCAATATCCGCGACCCCGCCTGCGACGTCATTTTGCTCGACACGACGTTCTGGGGCGGCATCCGCCCCTGCCTCAAGGCGGCCGGCGTCTGCGAGACGTTTCAAGTCGGCGTCGCTGTACACTCGTCCGGAGAACTCGGCATCCAGCTGGCGACCATGCTGCATCTCGGCGCCACCGTGCCCAATCTCGCACTGGCCGCCGACGCGCACTATCATCACCTGACCGACGACATCATCGCGGGCGGCCCGATGCGCTACCGCAACGGCAGGATCAAGGTTCCGGACACGCCCGGTCTCGGCATCACGCTCGACGCCGACAAGGTCGCCGAGTATCACGAGCTCTACCGAAAGCTCGGTTCCTACGCCTATGACCGCGATCCCAGCAGGCCGGAATGGTATCCGCTGGTGCCGAATACGCGCTGGGCGGATCCGACGGTCGCGGCGCGGACGTGAAGGCGCCGGTTATGAACGCACGGCAAATCGAAATCGCTGTCGATGCCCGCAATCAGGTTGGCGAGAGCCCCATTTGGGACGCGGCTGAGCAGGCACTCTACTGGGTGGATATCGTCGGCAAATCCATCCACCGTTTCGCCCCATCGAGCGCCGGTCTGCGACGCTGGCAAACCGACGATTTTCCCACCGCCATCGCTTTGATCGACGGCGAGCACTCAGCCATCCTGGCGCTTGCCGGCGGTGTCTTCCTGTTCGATTTCGCCGGCCGTATGCAGCGATTTGCCACGCCCGACGATCTGGCCGGCAACCGGTTGAACGAGGGCAAATGCGATCCGGCGGGGAGGTTCTGGGTCGGTTCCATGCAGACCAACCTCAATGCGGACGGCTCGGGTCGCGACATGACCGCCCATTGCGGTGCTCTTTTCAGGGTCGGGACCGACGGCGCCAGCGAGCGGTTCAGCGAATTCGAGTTCGGCATATCGAACACGATGGCCTGGTCGCGCGACGAAAAACACTTCTATTTCGGCGATTCGCTGCGCAACGCGCTGTTTCGCTACAACTATGACCGCGATACCGGCAGCGTTTCCAACAGGCGGGTCTTTTTCGAACGCGACGACCTCGGCTTCCCGGACGGGTCCTGCATCGACGACGATGGCTGTCTCTGGAACGCCCGGTTCGGCGCAGGCAAACTGTTGCGCATCACGCCGCAAGGGGCCGTAGACCGCTTGATCGACCTGCCGGTGACCAATCCAACCAGTTGCACCTTCGGCGGCACCGACGGACGCACCCTTTTCGTCACCTCGGCTCGGTTCAGCCTGAGCGAGCAAGCCATCGAGAGCAATCCGGTCGAGGGCGCGCTCCTGGCCGTTGACGTCGGCGTGTCAGGGCCCTCCGACCGCAGGTTCTCCAGACCTGGATAAACCGGGCTCCGCGTTCGCCCAAATTCGCAACTGTTTCCGCCCAGCGTGAAAAGCAACCCGCATCGACCGCCGGCACAATGCCCAGGGTCAGGATTGCGGGCGGCTTGAAAAACAGGCTCCGCCCGTTCCAACGATTTCGATTGTCTTTGGGAGGAGCAATTATGGATCACACAAGCTTCGCGGGAGTCGCCCTCTTCGGCATCGCGCTCCTGTTTCAAACGGCAGCTGCATCGGCCGAAGAGCCGGTGTGCGGGCTGAACAACGGACAAAAGGCGACCGGAGAGCCGATCCTGGTCGGCGGTATCAACGGCAACGCCCCACCCGGGGATTTTTCCGGCGGAACCGATGCGGCCACCGCCTATTTCGCCTGCATCAACGACAATGGCGGCATTCATGGACGCCCGATCGAGTATCTGGTCGAAAACGACCAGTGGAACCCGGAACTGGCCGGCCAGGTGGCGACCAAACTGGTCAAGGACAAGGGCGTCGTGGCTCTGGTCGGCAACGGATCGGTCGTCTCGATGGCTGTCAATGCCGGGCTCTACCGCGACGAAAACGTCATGGCGATGGCGTCGGCCTGCGCCATTTCGGACTGCTACGAAAACTCCAACATCGTCTCGACCAATCAGGGTCCCCTGCCCTCCGGCATCGGCGCCATGAAATTCGCCATCGAGGAGCTCGGCACCGAGCATGTCGGCTGCATCGGCTTCAACATCCCCAACAATGGCGGATGGGCCTGCGACTGGGTCGGCAAATACATGGAATCGAAGGGCAAGAAATCGACGGCCCTGCTGATGGACCCGACCGCGGTCGACCTCAACTCGGTCTATCTGCAGGCCTTCGCCGAAGGTGTCGACACCATCCTCCTGATGCTGCCCGCCGGACCGGCGATCGGCATCCTCAAGGTGGCCGAAGAGCAGGACGGGCGCGACGACTTCATCTGGGTCTCGCCGACGCCGCTCTACGACCGCTCGGTGCCGGCGGCGCTGGGCGACTATTGGAACGGCAAGGTCTACGTCAATATCGAACTGGCGCCGTTCGATTCGGACGGACCGGACAATCGCAACTGGAAAGCTGTCACGGCCAAATACGGCCGGGACGGCGATGCCAACGACACGTTCTCGCAGTCGGGCTACGTCTCCGCCAAGTTCTTCGTCGAGACGCTGCTGAAAATGGAGCCCGGCGACATCAACCGAGACAGCGTCACCACAGCGATCAAGGGCATCTCCGGAATGACGACGGACCTGCTGTGCGGACCTTACTATGTCGGCGATTTCGACCGCCACATGCACAATCATGCCGGGCGCATGGTTGTCTTCCGCAACGGCCGGTTCGAGATGGTGCGCGACTGTTACGACATCGACTCGAGCTACCTGGACGACATTCGCGAACAGGAGCGTTCGCTGGGGCTGACCCAGTAGATCGACGCGGCAAGAGCGCGGAAGACCGTCATGAAAGTCGTCGCCATGTTTCTGGTGTCCGGGGTCGCCGTCGGGTCGCTCTATGCGCTGGGCGGCATCGGCCTGGTCGTCCTCTACCGGGCCACGGGCATCCTGAACTTCGCCTATGGTGCCATCGCCGCTGCCAGTGCCATGCTGTGCTGGCAGGTGGCGGCCTGGGGCCTGTCCGGGCCGGTGAGCTGGGCCGTCGCCATATCAGCCGGTATCGGCCTGTCGCTCGCCTATGGCGGCCTCGTCGCCCCCGGCCTGGCCTGGCGCGAGCCGGTGGTCAAGGCGGTGGCGACGCTCGGCTTCGCCCTCGTCCTGCTCGGCCTGGTCAGCTTTCTCTGGGATGATGCGCCGCGACGGCTGACTCTGCCGACGGACAAGGTCGGCTTTCGTCTGATCGGCGTCCGCATCACCGCCACGCGGCTGATCGCCTTCGGCGCCGGCCTGGCGACGGTGATCGGCGTGACCCTTTATCTGAACGGGACGCGCATGGGCCTGCATATGCGATCACTGGCGGCCAACCGCGACCTGTCGGGTTTGCTCGGCATTCCCGTTACCCGCGTGGAAACGGCAGCCTGGGGCATATCGGGCGCTCTCGCCGGTTTCACCGGGCTGATGTATGGCGATCTTGTACGGCTCGATCCGACCGTCATCACTTTCATGGTCATCCCGGCCATCGCCGCCGCCATCTGCGGACGGTTGGAATCGCTGCCGACCGCTTTCATCGCGGGCCTGGCAATCGGCGTCATCGAAGCACTGCTTGCTCTCTACAAGCCGCTCGCGCCGCTGCGCTCGATGACGCCCTTCGTGGTCGCCGCGATCGTCATTTTGTGGATGCAGCGGCGCCAGACGCTGACCTTTTCGGCGGAGACCTGATCGATGGCGGTGTTGGCTTCCAAAGACGTTCGGGCTTCCGGGCACAGTTCCGAAACTGCGCTCGCATTGGCGGTTCTTGCGGTCCTTGCTATCGCGCTGCCGCTGCTGGCCGGCGCGATCTGGATCAAGGTGACAACCTCGGCGATCATTTTCGCGCTCGCCGCTGCCGGAGCCGCCCTGCTCTATCATCGCCTCGGGCTCGTCAGCCTCGCCCAGATCGCGCTGGTCGGTGTCGGCGGTTGGGTGGCGTTACGGCTAAACTACGCCGCGCACTTTCCTTACGAAATAAACCTGTTGCTTGCCGGTGCCGTGACAGCGGCCATCGGCATGCTTCTGGCGCTGCCGGCCCTTCGAATGCGCGGATTGTATCTGGCGCTGGTGACGCTAATGGCGGCCGGCGCGTTCCAGATCCTCTTCACGGCCTTTCAATTCCCCAATGGCGGCGGCGGGTTCTGGGGTGTCGCCCTGCAATCGCCAGGAATCGTGCGGCGACCATGGATTGCGCAGAGCGACGCCGCGTTCATGAGTTACACGGTGATCGTCGCGGCTCTCTGCGTCGCCCTCATCCGCTGGCATGAACGGGGCCGGCCCGGACGCGCCTGGGCGATGATCCGAAAATCGGAAGCCAATGCGATGGCGGCCGGCATCAACGTCACGCTCTACAAGGTCTGGGCCTTCACGCTCGCCGGATTTCTCGCCGGTACGGCCGGCGGATTGCTCGCCGGCAGCCTGAAGCTGCTCGACGCCAAGACCTTTCCGGTCGGTGAATCGATCCTGCTGTTCGCGCTCGCCGTCGTCGGCGGCGTCACCCATTGGCTGGGTGCGTTGATTGCCGGACTGCTTTACCGCCTCGTACCCGCGCTTCTCAACGATTTCGGTGTCGACGCAGATCTGTCGCTGGTGATTTTCGGTGCCGCGCTGCTGCACGCCATCATGACGGCGCCGACCGGCATTGCCGGCCAGCTTCTCGGCTTGCTGCGGATTCGGGGGTACGGCCAATGATCCGTATCGACGATCTGACTGTTCAGTTCGGTGGGGTGATCGCACTCGATGCCGTCAGCCTGGACATCGCCGACGCCATTGTCGGCATCATCGGCCCCAACGGCGCCGGCAAGACGACGCTCATCAACACGCTATCCGGTTTCGTCGCGCCGACACGCGGATCGGTGGACGTCGACAATTTCGACCTGCTTGGCCACGCGCCCCATCTGAGAGCCCGTTGGGGACTGGCCCGCTCGTTCCAGAAAGTCCAGATCGTCGAAGACCTGACGGTTGCCGACCATGTCGCGGCGGTTCTCGATTGCCATTCCATGCCGGCGGCAGAGCGGCGTTCCGCCGAAACTGCCGCCCTCGACTTTGTCGGATTGACGGGGTTCTCAAGCGCTCTCGGAAATGCGCTCAACCCGTTCCAGCGGCGGATGACGGAGATTGCCCGATGCCTGGCAGCCCAACCGCGCATCGTCCTTCTCGACGAGCCGGGCGGCGGTCTGTCGGAAGCCGAGATGGATATGCTGCGCCGGATCCTCTCCGCAATTCCGGAACGCTACGGCGCGCAGGTTCTGCTGATCGACCACGACGTCGAACTGATCCGGGCGACCTGCGGCAAAACGGCGGTCCTCGATTTCGGCAGATTGATCGCTTACGGGCCGACTGACCAGGTCTTGCAGGATCCCCAGGTCAAAGCGGCCTATCTTGGTTTGGAGCCGGCGGCATGAGCGGACCATCCCTGATCGTCGACGAACTGACGGTGCGCACACACAGTCGTGTTGCCGTCGACCGGGTTTCGCTGCAGATCGCTCCCGGCCAGATCGTTGCGGTGCTCGGACCCAATGGCGCCGGAAAGAGCGAACTGGTGGCCGGTATCGCCGGCACCATGAACAAGCAGAGCGGAAGCGTCCGGCTCGGCGACCGCGATCTGACGAAGTTGAAGCCCGAACATGTTCGCGCGGCCGGCGTGGCGGCGGTGCCGGAGGGCCATCATGTTCTGACGCCGCTTTCGGTCGACGACAATCTTCGAGCGGCCGGTTCGATGCATGATCCGCGGACGCTGCACGACGCGCGCCAGCGCGCCTACACGGTTTTTCCGGAGCTGCGCCCGCTGCATACCCAGCCCGCGGGTTCCCTGTCGGGCGGACAACAGCAGATGGTCTCGCTGGCGCAGGCGATCGTCGCCAATCCGAAATTTCTGCTGGCCGACGAGATGTCGCTGGGCCTTGCCCCGGTTATCGTGCAGAGACTGATGGCGGTGCTGCAGACGCTCAAGCAGGACGGCATCGGCATCCTGCTGATCGAGCAGTTCACCCACCTGGCCCTCGGCATCGCCGACGAAGCCTGCGTGCTCAACCAGGGCCGCGTTGTCTATTCCGGCCCGCCATCGCACCTGCGCGACAATCCGGGAATTCTGAGCGACGCTTATCTGAAGGCTTGATGCCCAGCCGTGAATGCACGGTATGCGTTCAGCCAACGAATCCGGAAAAATCCCTAAACTGCTGATTTTTTACGGTGATTGCAGCTATTCTTTCGATTTGTACAAGCTGCTGACTTTCTACCGGACGGTCAAAATAAACTCGTGACGCGCGGTCATGAAGATGTAAACATAGGTGCTTCATCGGTTTGGGAACGAGCCGATCGAAAAACCTACTGGGAGTGAAAGAATGATAAAACTGATGAAACACGCAGCGCTGGCGACGACGTTCGCGCTGACGACGTGGGCATCGGCGCTCGCTGCCGATTTCGACGTCACCTTCCTGCTGGTCAACGACATCTACAAGATGCATGACAAGACACGTGGCGGCGTTGCTCGCGCCAACACCGTCGCTCGCGCCGAACGCGCCAAGGGCGGCAATGTCATCTACGTACATGCCGGCGACACCATTTCGCCCTCCCTGCTGTCCGGCTTCGACAAGGGCGAGCACATGGTCGAGCTGCTGAATGTGGTGCCGCTGGATATCTTCATTCCCGGAAACCACGAATTCGACTTCGGCAAGGAGATCTTCTTCGAGCGCATGAAGGCGGTGAAGGGCAACATCCTCGCCGCCAATCTGCGTAATGCCGACGGCTCCAAGATCGACGGCATCGAAGACACGATGATGCTGACCTATGGCGACGAATCCGATCCGATGAACAGCGTCAAAATCGGTGTTGTCGGCCTGACAGCCGATGATTCCCCGGTCAAGTCGAATCCGGGCGACCTGCAGTTCGCTCCCACGACGCAGACCGGTATCGAAAAGGCCAAAGAACTGCGTGAGGCCGGTGCCGACATTATTGTCGCCATGACCCACGGCAACCGCCAGGTCGACCGCGAAATGTTCGATTCCGGCGCCTTCGACATCATCCTGACCGGCGACGATCACGACCTGATGCTGTTCTATGACGGCCGCACGGCGATGGTCGAGTCTTCCGAAGAAGGCAACTACATGACCGCCGTCGATGTTGGCATCTCGGTCGGCGAAAGCCGCGGTAAGCGGCGGGTGCGCTGGCATCCGAATTTCCGCGTGATGGACACCGCCGGTGTCGAGCCCGATCCGGAAACCATGGAAAAAGTCGCCGGCTACGAAGCGCTGCTGTCGAAGGAACTGGACGTCGAGATCGGCACTACCGACAGTGAGCTGGACACCCGCAAGGCATCCGTACGCACCGGCGAAACCGCGGTCGGCAACCTGATCGCCGACGCGATGCGCATGGCGGTCGGCGCCGATGTGGCGATCACCAATGGCGGCGGCATCCGCGGCAACACCCAGTACGCTCCGGGAACCGCCCTCACCCGCCGCGACATCCTCACCGAGCTGCCCTTCGGCAACAAGACGCTTATGCTGGAAGTCGATGGTGCAACGATCCGCCAGGCGCTGGAAAACGGCGTCAGCCAGGTCGAGAACTCAGCCGGCCGCTTCCCGCACGTCTCCGGCATGACGTTCGTCTATGACGCTTCCAAGCCGGCCGGCGAACGGGTCGTCGAAGTCATGGTCGGCGGCGATGCGCTGAACGATGGCTCCATGTACAAGTTGGCGACCAACGACTACATGGCCGGCGGCGGCGACGGCTACGGCGTCCTGCGCGGCAGCAAGGTGCTGCTCGGCGATCTCGACGGCAAACTGATGGCCAACGACGTCATGGCCTATATCCGTGCCGCCGGCAACGTCAACGCCAAGGTCGAGGGCCGCATCAAGGGCATGTAATCGGCCCCTTCCAAAAGTTTTTCAACGGCGCCCCGGGGGCGCCGTTTTTTGTTGTCGATGCACCGGCAGGCGGCCGCAATTCCTTGCGTCCGTCCACAGCCGAGCCGGTTGGTTGCCGGCGTTGACTGGACAAGGTCGGCAAAATGCGCAATGCTTGCTTAAACGATTAAGCAAACGGAACGGATCAGGGAGGAACCGGATTGCAGCCGCGACCGAACCTGTCGGATGTTGCGAAAGCCCTTGGCGTCTCTGTCGCCACGGTGTCCAACGCCATGTCCGGAAAAGGTCGCATCTCCGACGATCTTGCCGAAACGATCCGCCGCAAGGCAAAGGAAATGGGCTATGTCCCGAGCCTCGCCGGACGGGCGCTGCGCACCGGTCGCAGCGGTGTGCTGGGCCTGGTGCTGGCGGATATCGCCCATCCGCTGTTTCCGCAGATCGCCCAGGCTATTGAAAACGCCGCCTCCGACCTCGGCTACGGCACCCTGATCGGCGACAGCCGCAACGACGTCAGTGCGCAGACCCGCGCGATCGAACGTCTGATCGAGCGCGGCGCCGACGGATTGATCATCATTCCACGCCACGGAACACGCATTGCCGACATCAACCGGCCGACTGCCATGATCGATACGCCGTCGACCCCGGAAAACACAGTGTCGGCCGACCATTGGAACGGCGGCGAGCAGATTGGCGCCCACCTCTCCGGGCTAGGGCACCGCCACATCGCGGTGATCGGCGCCTACCCGGATTCCAATGTCCAGAACGACCGGCTCGGCGGCATCAAGGCGGCTGTGGGGCCGTCGACGCGGGTCGATGTGCTGTGGGTCGAAGAACTCGAAGAACGAAACGGCGTCGGCTGCTCGCTGGGGCTCGTCGATTGCGTTCGCGACGGCGCGACGGCCTTCGCGGCGCTGTCGGATCTACACGCCCTGCGGGCGGTAACCGAGCTGCAGCGCGGCGGTATCGACGTTCCCGCAGCGGCGTCGGTCACCGGATTCGACGACCTCATCTGGTCGGTCAATATCTCCCCGGCCCTGACGACCATGCGCATGAACATGCAGAAGATCGCCGAGATCGCCGTGTCCGACCTGGTCCGCCAGATCGAGGCGCGGTTCGACGACGGCACGGCCGCGATCGGGTCCGAACCGGGCCAATGCGTGCCGATGGAACTGATCGTTCGCGCTTCAAGCGACAGGGCACCGCCCTGATCGGCTCACACGAGGACCATGACTGCCTGCCCCATCAACAATGCCAACGGAAAGGGAACCATCATGAACAAATTGATACTTGCGACCGGTGTCGCTCTTGCGCTCGGTGTCGGTGCCGCGAACGCAGCCGACAAGAAACTCGTCATCTCCGTCTACGGCTTCTCGCAGGACGCTTTCAAGGAACTGGTCTACACACCGTTCGAAGAAATCTGCGGCTGCGAAATCGTCGTCGAAACCGGCAACAGCGTCGAGCGGCTCGCCAAACTGGAAGCCCACAAGAACAATCCGGAAATCGATATGGCGGTGATGTCGACGCACGACGCGCTGGCAGCGGCGCGCAAGGGCATCACGCAGTCGATCGACGTGTCGAAGCTATCCAATTACGACAAGCTCTACGACATCGCCAAGGATCCGCTCGGCGACCATCTCGGCATCGGCTACACCTTCTATGCGACGTCGATCGTCTACCGCTCCGACAAGGTCGATATCGATAGCTGGTCCGACCTGTTCAAGCCGGAGATCAAGGGACGGGTGGCGTTCCCGAACGTGACGACCAACCAGGGGCCGCCGTCGCTCTACATGCTCGGCAAGGCCATCGGCAACGACGCCTACGACCTCGGAGCACCGATCGCCGACGTGGCCAAGAACAAGGACGATATCGTCACCTTCTACGTGCGGTCTTCGCAGGTGGCGCAGCTCATGCAGCAGGAGGAAATCCTGGCTGCGCCCGTCGGCCGCTTCGCCTGGGGCGCCTACACCAAGATGGATCTCCCCATGGCCTGGGCAACGCCCAAGGAGGGCCAGACCGGCGGTATGAACGTGATGATCCTGACCAAGGGCGCCAAGAACGAGGATCTCGCTTACCAGTTCATGGACTACTGGCTGTCGACCGACATCCAGACCAAGCTGGCCAATGCGTTGATCGACAGCCCGGCCAACTCCGAGGTCAAGGTCGATGCGTCCGTCGCCGCAAACCTCACCTATGGCGAGGACACGGTGAAGTCGCTCAACCTGCTGCCGCCGGCGGTCATTCTCGACAATCGGGAAAAATGGCTGGCCGAGTGGAACGCCGAAGTCGCCCAGTAATCTCCCATATACTGGCGTGATTTCACGCGGGCGTCGCATCTCCCGTTGCGGCGCCCGACGGAAAAGCGCGGAGAAAATTCATGTTTCAGAACCGCATGGAGGGACTGGCGCTGGTGCTGCCCGGTGTGCTGTTCGCGGCCCTGGTCTTCCTGTTGCCGGTCGGAATCCTGCTATCGGAAGGCTTCCGACAGGCTGGCCAGTGGACGGTAACGCCCTATTACGATTTCTTCGCCAGCGAACTGAACCGGGTCGTCTTTTTCCGCACCCTGAAACTCGGCGTTCTCGTCACCGCCGTCTCGGCGGTCATCGGCTACGCCGCCGCCTATTCCATCGTCTCGCTGCCGCCGACATCGCGCGGCCGCATGATCGGCCTGGTGATCCTGCCGCTGATGATCTCGCCGGTCGCCCGCACCTATGCCTGGATCGTCATTCTCGGTCGCACCGGCATCGTCAACAAGGCGCTGACCACCATCGGCCTGTCGGACGAACCCATTCGTTTCCTGTTCACCGAGACCGCGGTGTTCATCGGCCTGCTGCAACTCTTCCTGCCGCTGATGATCGTGTCGCTGACCAGCGCGCTGGAGAACATGCCGAAAGATGCGGTTCCGGCCGCCCGGGTGCTCGGCGCCAACTGGTTCCAGGTTTTCTACAAGGTGATCCTGCCGCTGACGCGCGAAGGCCTGGTCATCGGCGGCACCCTCGTCTTCACCGGCTCGCTGACGGCCTTTATCACGCCGGCCATTCTCGGCGGATCGAAGGTGCTGATGCTGGAAACACTGCTTTATCAGCAGGTCACCGTCGCCAATGATTTCGTCTCCGCCAGCATCATCGCGATGATCCTCATGGTGATGAGCTTTTCCGCCAACCTGCTGTTGAAGCGCTTGGCAACCGCGAGGCAGAGACGATGACGTCGCGGTATCTCTCCTATTTCGTCCTGTCCCTGGTGCTGCTGTTTCTCATCGGCCCGTTTCTGATCATCGTTGCGGCAGCGCTGTCGGCCGGGGAATCTCTGGCCTTTCCGCCCCAAGGCCTGTCGCTGCGCTGGTTCATCAAGGTGTTCGACATCGACAGCTTCCGCGAGAGCTTTGCTCTGTCCATGGGGCTGGCGATCTTCGGAACCCTGTCTGCGCTGGTTCTCGGCGTGCCGATCTCCTACGCCATAGCCCGCTATCGCCTGCCGCTCAGCGAAACGTTGCGCACGATCGTCTCCGCGCCGATTATCGTGCCGGGCATCATCGTCGGCCTGGCGCTGTTGCGCTATCTCGTCATCCCGCTCGACGTGCCCATCGTGCTCGCCCTGTTCATCGCCCATACGGCGCTCGTCCTGCCCTACGCGGTGCGCGTCGTCTCGGCCTCGCTCGACAATTTGCGCGGCGACATCGAAGAAGCCGCCGTGTTGCTCGGCTCGTCCCGGGTCGGCGCCTTTTTCCGCATCGTCCTGCCCAACATCCGCGGTGGTATCCTCGCCGCTTTCATCCTGGGCTTCGTGACCAGCTTCAACCAGGTTCCGGTGTCGCTGTTCCTCTCGGGCCCGGGCGTGCGCACTCTGCCGATCGACATGATCTGGTACATCGAAATCACCTACGATCCGTCGGTGGCCGCGCTGGCCTCGCTGCTCGCCGTGATGTCGATTGCGATTGTCTTTATTGCCGAACGTTTTCTAGGATTTTCCCGCTATGTCTGACGATGGATTCCTGACGCTCACCGATCTGACGCTCGCCTATGGCAAGACGGTCGCCGTCGAACGGCTCAACTTGTCCATCGGCCGCGGTAAGCTGTTCGCCTTCCTCGGACCCTCTGGCTGCGGCAAGAGCACCACCATGCGGGCGATCGCCGGGCTGATGAAGCCGGTCTCCGGCAGCATTCGCCTCGACGGGCAGGACGTCACCCGGGTGCCGGCGAACCGCAGACAGGTGGGCCTGGTGTTCCAGTCCTACGCCCTGTTTCCGCATCTCACGGTGTTCGAGAATGTCGCCTTCGGCCTGCGGCTGAAGCGCATGCCTGCCGTAGAACTGCGCGAACGCGTCGGCCAGGGGCTGGCAACCGTCGGCCTTACCGAGTTCGCCGACCGCAAGCCGGCGGAACTGTCGGGCGGCCAACAGCAGCGCGTTGCGCTGGCCCGGTCCATGGTCATGGACCCGAAGGTGCTGCTGCTCGACGAACCGCTGTCCAACCTGGATGCGCGTCTACGCCTGGAGATGCGCACCGAATTGCAGCGGGTGCAGCGCGAAACCGGCCTGACCATGATTTTCGTCACCCACGACCAGGGCGAGGCCATGTCGCTGGCCGACACCATCGTGGTCATGAATCAGGGAGTGATCGAGCAGATCGGCTCGCCCGAGGAAATCTACAACGCGCCGGCGACCCGTTTCGTTGCCGACTTTGTCGGTTTCGAAAACATCTTCAGCGTCTCGAGCGGCATGATCGAGACTGAAGGCGGTCCGGTGCGCCTGTCCGAAGACATAGCCGGCAACCCGGCGGGTCTCGCCTGGCGGCCTGAAATGGTGCCGCTCGGCGACGGCGCCTTCGAGGGCGAGATCATCGGCAGCTCGTTTTCCGGCGGCACACGCGAATATCTGCTGCAGTCGCCGCTCGGCACCATCAACGCCGAGGTCGATGCGGCCCGCCCGCCCTACCTGCCGGGCGAGAGGATCCGTTTCGACCTGCCGATGGAACGCGCCGCGGTGCTTGGTGGAGGCAGCTGAGCCATGATGCCTCTGTGGATCGACACAGACATGGGCTTCGACGACATGCTCGCCATCCTGATGGTGCAGCAATCCGGTCGGTCCGTTACCGGCTGTTCGCTGGTCTTCGGCTGTGCCGAGTTGACCCAGGTGTGCAGGAACGCTGCTGCCATGGCCGCAACCTTCGACTGGCGCTTCCCGCTCCACCCCGGCGCGGCGTCCCCGATCGTCGGTGAAACGGAGACGGCAGCCCGGATCCTGGGGCCGACCGGACTGCCGACGCTCGGCCGGCATTTGCTGGAGACCGAAACTAGGACCGACTGGACGTCAGCCTTTGTGGCGCTGGCACAATGGCTGCAGCGTTCGCAGGAACCGGTGGAAGTCCTCGCACTCGGTCCGCTGACCAATCTGGCTGTCCTGAAACTGGCCCGTCCCGACCTTTACGGCAAGATCGGTCGCATCACCTGGATGGGCGGTGCTGCATCGCGCGGCAACCACACGCCCGCGGCCGAATTCAACGCCTTTGCCGATCCCGAAGCCGCGGCCATCGTCAGTTCCGGTGGCGCGCCGTTCAGATTGGTCGACCTCGATGTCTGCCGCCAGGTTACGGTTACCCCCGCCGACCTGCAGGCGTTGCAAACCGGTTCGGAGAAGGCCGCTCTGTTGCACGATCTGTTCGGCGGCTTCATCGACATCGGTATTTCCCGGGGTCGGCCGTCGATGGCGCTGTACGATCCCGTTGCTGCCGCCGCCGTCATCAGCGAGAGTGCCGTTGCCTTCGAGCCGGTTCGCATCGATGTGGAACGCACCGACCGACAGGCCCGTGGCCGGACAATCGTGGACAATCGGCCTGGAACGACCGCGAATGCCGAGATCGGAATAACGGCCGACGCAGAGCAGATCCGAACTCTCGCGCTCGACGCGTTGAAATGGGCCGCAGCCGAATGAGTGACCGCGCTCGCGAACCGCACGACCTTGACGACCGCGGCCTGCGCGACCGGGCAGTTGCGACGGCCCGTGGCGATGCCCCCTTCGATTTGCTGATCGAGAACGGAACGCTGTTCGATTCCGTGACCGGCGAATTGAGGCCGGCCGATATCGGCCTGGTCGGCCCGCTGATTACCAGCGTCCACCCGCGCGGCGCCCGGCAGGACGCGGGCGAGCGCCTGGACGCCGCCGGAAAAACCGTCTCGCCGGGCCTGATCGACACGCATATGCATGTCGAGAGCTCGATGGTCACTCCGGCCCGCTACGCCGAAGCGGTTCTGCCGCGTGGCGTCACGACGATCGTCTGGGACCCGCACGAACTGGCCAACGTTCATGGCATGGCAGGTGTCGAATGGGCGGTCGAAGCGACCGCGGACCTGCCCTTGCGGGTTCTTCTGCTGGCGCCGTCCTGTGTGCCTTCGGCGCCGGGATTCGAACGCTCCGGCGCGGATTTCGACGGCCAGACCATCGAAACGCTTCTGGAGAACCCGGCGATCGTCGGAGTCGCCGAGATCATGAATATGCGCGGCGTCATCGACCGCAATCCGCGAACCAGCGGCATCGTGCAGGCTGGGCTCGACTCCGGCAAACCGTTGTGCGGTCATGCCCGGGGTCTCGACGGCGCCGACCTGGAAGCCTTCGCCGCGGCCGGCATTTCGTCCGATCACGAGCTCGTTTCGGCCGAGGATTTTCTGGCCAAGCTGCGCGCCGGCCTGACCATCGAACTGCGCGGATCGCACGACCACCTGCTGCCCGAAATCGTCTCGGCGATCAACCATCTGGGGCACCTGCCACCAACCGTTACACTTTGCACCGACGACGTGTTCGCCGACGACCTGGCGCAAAAAGGCGGCCTCGACGACGTGGTGCGGCGGCTGGTGGCCTACGGCATGCCGGCCGCCTGGGCCTTGCGCGCGGCGACCATCAACGCGTCGTTGCGTCTGCAGCGCCCCGATCTCGGCGTGATCGCGCCCGGTCGCCGCGCCGACATCGCCCTGTTCGACGACTTGACCGAATTTCGCGCCAGCCAGGTCATCGTCGACGGACGGATTTTTGCGGCCAGTGGCCGGCTGTCGCGCCCGCTCGCCCTGCCTGTTTCCGACCGGCTGCGCAATTCTCTGCATTGCCAACGGACCAGCGCCGACGATTTCAGGGTCAGGACGAACGGCAAGCGCGTCCGCGTTGCCACCATCGATCGCCCGCGCTTCACCCGCTGGGGCGAGGCCGAGGCACGGGTGAAGGATGGCCGTGTGGTGCCGCCGGACGCCGTAACGCTGATCAGCGTCGTGCATCGGCACGGCAAGGCCGACCCGGCGCCGAAGACTGGCTTCCTCACCGGCTGGGGCCAATGGCGGGGCGCCTTCTGCACCACCGTCTCTCACGACAGCCACAACCTCACCGTCATCGGCGGGTCAGAAACGGATCTCGCAGCAGCCGCAAACGCCGTCATCGACATGGGCGGCGGCATGGCGGTGGTCGAAAACGGACAGGTCGTCGCCTCCCTGCCCCTGCCCCTGTCCGGTTTGCTGTCGGATGCAGCTCTGGCAGAAGTGGCACGCGACTTCGCCGCCATCCGCTCGGCGATGGACCGGATCGTCAACTGGCAGCCGCCGTACCTGGTGTTCAAGGCCTGCTTCGGCACCGGTCTGGCCTGCAATGCCGGTCCGCACCAGACGGATATGGGCATCGCGGACGTCACCCGGGATGCCCCACTGGCCAGTCCGGTCCTCGAAATCCTGGAATGATCAGGCGCTACGCGGTCTCGAGCTGCTGCTGGACGAGTCGCACCCAGTAGCCGACGCCGGTCTGTATGGCCGCGTCGTTGAAATCATAGGCCGTGTTGTGATGCAGCGCGCCGTCGGCCGCTGGTCCGTTGCCGAGCCACACATAGGCACCGGGAATGTCGGCGCTGAAGAACGCGAAGTCGTCGCCGGCCGTCGACGGCGGGAATTCCGTGCGCACCCCGCCCTCGCAGACGTCGCGCGCCGCCCGCAATGCGCCGTCCGTTGTCGCAGGATCGTTGAGAACCGGTGGAATGCGACGGATGTATCGATAGGACGCCTGAACGCCGAACATGGTGGCGGTGCCCGTTGCGAGGCGTTCGATTTCAGCTTCGAGCTGATCGCGCACCGAGGGCGAATAGGCCCGCGCGGTCCCGCCGATCTCGATCGTATCGGGAATGACGTTGAGCGCTTGCGGATCCCCGGCACGGACCGAGCAGGCGCTGATCACCGCCGGCTGCAGCGGATCGACGACACGGCCGACGATCGATTGCAATGACGCCAGGAAATGGCCGCCGGCGGTCACGGCGTCGCGGCCGAGATGCGGCTTGGCGCCGTGCGTGCCTTGCCCGGCGAAGCTGACGATCCAGGAATCGGAGCTTGCAAGCTGCGGCCCGGCGACGACCGCCATCTCGTCCGGAGCAAGACCCGGCATGTTGTGCAGGCCGAAAACGCGATCGCAGGGAAACCGCTCGAACAGCCCCTCCTCGACCATGCGGCGGGCGCCGCCTCGCCCTTCTTCCGCCGGCTGAAAAATGAAATGCACCGTGCCGACGAAGCCGCCGTGCTTCGCCAGGTGTCGGGCGGCGCCGAGCAGCATGGTCGTGTGGCCGTCATGCCCGCAGGCGTGCATCTTGCCGTCGACCGTCGATTTGTATGGCCTCTCGGCGGTCTCCGGCATGGCCAGCGCATCCATGTCGGCCCTCAGCCAGACTGCGCCTTTTCCATCGCCTTGGGACAGCGTTCCGACGACACCCGTTCCTCCCAGTCCGCGATGGACGGACAACCCGGCGGCCTCGAGCTGCTCGGCGACGATGGCTGACGTACGCACTTCCTCGAATCCGAGCTCGGGATGGGCATGCAGATCGCGGCGCAGCACCGTCAGGTATTCGAGCTCGTCGGAAGACAGATCGAACGGCATTGAAAATCGGTTCCTTTTGCGATCGTCGAGAGAGTCGGCTATGCCGGCGGATATGGCTGAGGGACGCATCCGATGAGCGGCGAAATTGCCCCGCAAGCATTCTGGCAGACTATAGAGGATGCCGGGACCTTTGAAGAAGATCCTCCGGGCGGCTTTCGCGGCTTTTTTCCAGCGCGGCTCCCGGATGGGCGCCAACTGGCCTTGCCGATCCGCGAGCGCGGCACCGGCGAAGCGCTCGCCTCGCTGATTATCAACCAGGCGAGCTTTGCAGTCCTCGACGCCCTGGCGGATGCCCTTGCGGACCTGGCCCGAGATCACGCGCCCGATGTCATCGTCGCCATGCCAACTCTGGGGCTGGCATTAGCCGAGGAGACGGCCCGCCGGCTCGGACACAGTCGCTATGTGCCGCTCAGCACCTCGCGCAAGTTCTGGTATGACGACGCCCTGTCCGTTCCCCTGCACTCGATCACCAGCCCCGATCAGGAAAAGCGGCTCTACATGGATCCGCGCATGCTGCCGCTGCTCGAAGACCGGTCGATCTTTCTCATCGACGATGCCCTGAGCACCGGGGCGTCGATCCTGGCCGGCTGCGGCCTGCTGGAAAAGTGTGTCGGCAAGCCGAGTCTGATCGGCTGCGCCATGCTGCAGACTGTTCGCTGGCGCGACGCGCTTGAACACTACGACCCCGAACTTGCAGAGCGTGTGCTGGGCGTGTTTTCAACGCCGCGCATGGTCCGGACAGACCAGGGCGGCTGGAGCCCGGTGAAATGACACTGGTGCAGAAAAAGATTCAGAAATCCAACGCAAGCCGTTGTTTGTGAACGACTAAGCTGCCGGATTGACAGCGTCCGGATGTGCATCGGCGAAGGGCTTCAACTCCGCGCAGCGTTCAGCGATTGCCGTTAGCTTCGGACAACCGGAATAGTCGGCGCCCCAGCGGTCGGCATTGTAGAGTTGCGGCACCAGGCAGATGTCTGCAAGTCCGGGGCGGTCGCCGTGGCAGAATGTGCCGGTCGCCGGATGATTCAGCATCGCCTCGAACCCCGCCAGTCCGCGGCTGATGTAACGCTGCATCCATTCGCTACGCACGGCGTCGCCACCGCCGGTCAGTTCCATGACATGGGCAACGACCGACAGATTGCAGACCGGGTGGATTTCCATGGCGATGGCCGCCGCCAGCGCCCGCACGCGTTGGCGGCCCAGCGCATCTTTCGGCAGCAGGTCGGCTTCGCGGGTTTCATCCAGATATTCGATGATCGACAGTGACTGCGTCAGCACCTGTCCGTCGATGTCGAGCGCCGGCACGAGGCCCTGCGGGTTGCGTGCCAGATGCTCTGCGGATTTGTGCTCCCGTTCGAGAAGATTGACCGATCTGGCCTCGTACTCGATGCCGAGCAGGTTGAGAGCGATGCGCACGCGATAACTCGCCGAGGACCGCCAGTAGTCGTAAAGCACCGTCATTTGCCGACCTCCACAGCGGTATCCAGCATTGCCCGCAACACGTCGATGTCGCCGACCTGATTTGCGAGCATCAGCACCAATCGAGCGTTCAGCCGCTGCGATTCGTCCAACGTCAGTCCCTCATGAGCCTCCATCAGGAGGTGGTAGAAATCGTCGCGATCGGCGCCGAGCCTGTCTTCCATTATCGGATTGTCGGTCATTCGGTCCGGCCTCCAGCCCTGTCGAGTGCCGCTTTCAGTTCGGCCTCGCTCACCACGCCATCGAAACGAGCCGCCACATGCTGATCCGGCCGCACCAGATAGGCCACGCCGTCACCGTAGCGATCGAACGCGAACCCGTCGCGATCGGCCAATGCGCCCTGCCTGCCGACGGCGACATGCTTCACCGGCAGCGTTTCTGGCAAGGCGACATCGCCGAAGGTCAAAAGCAGAAACGAGCCGCCGAGGTTGTTGAGAAGCCAGGTTTTCCCGCCATCGGCGACGAGCGGCGCGTCCAGGCAGGGTGCGCCTGGTTCGAGACCGGTGGAATCGCCTCCGCCCGGTGTCTGCAGTGCCTGGCCCTCCAGCGAACAAGGCTCCGAGAGGCGCCCCGAATTCACCAGCCGGCGGGCAAAGGGCATGGTTTCGGCAAGAAGCAGAGTTTCGTTGCGGAAGATCGCCTCCATATCGGATTTCGGCGTCATGAAGTTGGTTGCCCGCGACGAGTTCAGGATGTTTTCTTCCGAACCGTGGCAACGCTCCTGGTCGTAGGTTTCCAGCAGGCTGTCGCCGGCCTCGCCCTTGACCACGGCCGCCAGCTTCCAACACAGATTGTCGATATCCTGGATCCCGCCATTACCGCCACGCGCACCAAAGGGCGAAACCACATGGGCGCTGTCGCCGGCGAAGATCATGCGACCGTGGACGAAGCTTTCGAGCTTGGCA
This sequence comes from Rhizobiaceae bacterium, assembly GCA_963921345.3. Classification (GTDB taxonomy): domain Bacteria; phylum Pseudomonadota; class Alphaproteobacteria; order Rhizobiales; family Rhizobiaceae; genus Hoeflea_A. The sequence continues at coordinate 2,290,907 of CAWUFE020000007.1, forward strand.
CAGGTGAATTTGTAGATGCTCATCCAGTCGAGGGTGAAGGGCTTGTCGCCCATCACGGCCTTGATGCGCGGCAGCACGTTCTCTTCGCGCTTTTCCTCAGTCGCGTCGGCCTCCGGACCGAGTTGAAGGTCGAGGCGGTAGATATTGTCCGGCTGCTTGTGTAGCAGAGCCGACTGGCCGTTGTGGAACGGCGGGTCGAACCAGAACCAGCGCTCCGGATGTTCCGTCACGAAAGGGCTCTGCGTCATTTCCACGTCGGCGATCAGGAACTGTTCCTCGAAGGTATGGCCCTCGAAGCGCAGTCCCATGCGCTTGCGCGTCGGCGAACCGGCGCCGTCGCAGGCGACCACGTAGTCCGCGGTCAGGCTGTAAGGTCCGTCCGGCGTTTCGACCTCCAGCGTGACGCCGTCTTCTGCAATCGTGTGGCCAACGACCTTGTTCTTGAAGCGCAGGTCGATCAGACCCGGGAACTCGCGTGCCCGGTCGACGAGATATTCCTCGACGTAATATTGCTGCAGATTGATGAAGGCCGGCATCTTGTGGCCGTCCTCCGGCAGCAGGTCGAAATTGTAGACTTCCTTGTCGCCGTGAAAAAGGCGCCCGACCTTCCAGGTCACGCCCTTTTCGACCATGCGCTCGCCGACCCCAAGCCGGTCGAAGATCTCCAAGGAGCGCTTCGACCAGCAGATGGCACGCGAGCCGACGGAAACGACGTTGTTGTCGTCGAGAACGATGACAGGCACGTCGTGCAGGGCCAGATCGATCGCCGCCGCCAGCCCGATGGGACCGGCGCCGATGACGACCACCGGATAGCGCTGCGACGCGCCGCCCGCGATCTCCGGCGGCGTCACATAGTCATAGGGTTCGTAGTGATACTGCGCCATGGTCGTCAGCCCTGAAGCGCTGCCCACATTTCCTTGTCTCGCTCCGCCGTCCAGATGCGCGGCGTGTCGATATCGCGTGCCTCGTCATAGGCACGCGCGACATTGAACGGCAGGCAGTGCTCATAGATGGCATAGTCGGCGAACTTGTCGTCGCAGGCCGCCCGGCAGGCATCCCATGCTTCCTTCAGCGACCCGCCGCGCAGCGCCACCTGGGCGACCGGGCGGTAGGTAGACAGCAGAAAGTCCTTGGTCAGGTCGAGCGCTTCGTTGACCATGTCCTTGCCGACCAGCGCGTCACCGCGTCCCGGAGCAATGGCGTCGACATCGAAGCGGCGGATGGCCTCCAGCGTGCCCGGCCAGTCGTGGAAATGGCCGTCGCCGCAATAGCAGGCGGATTTGTATTCGACGATGTCGCCGGTGAACATCACGTTGGCGTCCGGCACATAGGCGACGATATCGCCAGCCGTGTGGGCACGGCCGAGCCGCATCAGATCGACCCGGCGATTGCCGAGATAGATCGTCATGCGGTCGTTGAACGTGGTCGTCGGCCAGGTCAGGCCGGGGATTTCCTCATGCCCCTGGAACAGGCGGGGAAAGCGGTCGAACTCCGAATCCCAGTCCTCCTGGCCGCGTTCGACCACCATGGAGCGGGCTTTCTCGCTCATGATGACCTGCGGCGCATCATAGGCCGACGCACCGAGAACGCGCACCGCGTGATAGTGGGTCAGTACCAGGTGGCTGATCGGCTTGTCGGTCACCGAGCGGACCTTCTCGATCACCTTGCGGGCGAGACGCGGCGTCGCCTGCGCCTCGATCACCATGACGGAATCGTCGCCGATGATGATGCCGGAATTGGGATCGCCCTCGGCGGTGAAGGCCCACAGACCGGGGCCGATTTCGGTGAACGAGATCTGTTTTTCCGCAAGATCTCCCTGCGATGCGAATGCCTTGGCCATCTATATCTACTCCCTAACTGATCTGCGGCGACGGAAGGATCCGGCCGCTGCATTCGCCAAAACCGATGCGGCAGTCCTCGCCCTGGGCGTAGCCTGTCAGGGTGAGCGTGTCGCCGTCCTCGATGAAGACCCGGGTCTCGCCGGTGTCGAGCGCCAGCGGCTCCTTGCCGGCCCAGGTGATTTCGAGCAGCGAACCGAAACCGCTGCGGTCCGGTCCGGAAATCGTACCGGAACCGAGCAGGTCGCCGGTGTTCATCTTGCAGCCGCCGATCGCGTGATGCGCCAGTTGCTGGGCGGACGAATAATACATGGTGCTGTAGTTGGTCCGGGCAATCGTCGTCGGTCGTTCCGCCCCGTCGGGCTGCATCAGCACCTCAAGGTCGATGTCGTAGAGCATCGGGCCGTTTTCCTTGAGATAGGGCAGCAGTTCCTTCTCGCGCGCCGGCGTCGAAACACGGAACGAGGCCAGCGCCGCCTTGGTGACGACCCAGGGGCTGATCGAGGTGGCGAACACCTTCGACTGGAACGGCCCCAGCGGTTGGTATTCCCAAGCCTGAATGTCGCGTGCCGACCAGTCGTTGAGAAGCACATAGCCGAAGATCATGGCGTCGGCCTGATCGACCGTAACCGGTTCGCCCATATCGTTGGGCAGGCCGACGACGGCGCCCATCTCAAGCTCGATGTCGAGGCGCCGGCAGGGCCCAAAGACCGGAGCATCGGCATCCGGCGGCTTCATCTGACCGAGCGGCCGGCGGATTTCGGTGCCGCTGACCACTACCGTGGATGCGCGTCCGTTGTAGCCGATCGGGATATGCAGCCAGTTGGGCGGCAGGGCGTTCTCCTTGCCGCGGAACATGGTGCCGACATTCTCGGCATGCTGGCGGCCGGAATAGAAGTCGGTGTATTCGCACACCTGGAACGGCAGGCGTAGTTCGACCTCGTCCATCGGATGCAGCGCCCGATCCTGCAGGCCGACATTGTCGCGCAGGGCCGGATCGCCACCGTCCTTCAGGAGATCGGTCAGCCGTTCGCGGACCCGGTTCCATACATCCTCGCCGAGCGCCATGAAGGCGTTGATGCCGTCCTGGTCGAACACGCGGCCGTGGCCGGTCGAGACCAGTCCGGCCTCTTCAAGCAGGGCCAGATCGAGGATCTGGTCGCCGATTGCCGTACAGCAATGCGGTTCGGAGCCGTTTCTGGTGTAGACCCCGTAGGGAAGGTTGTTCAGCGGGAAATGGGTCGAGGCGCTGTTGGCGCTCTCCACCCAGGAAGCCGTTCGTTTCATATTGTACCCCGGATACGCTTGGTTGTTACTTGATGCCCGGCGTGCCGTCGAACTTGCGATCGAGGCCCTCCCAGCAATCGATATAGTCGTCCTGCAGAACCGACAGCCCGGCGGCAAACTCGGTCACCTGCTGCGGATAGCGCGTCTCGAACATGAAGGCCATGGTGTTGTCGAGCTTCATCGGCGCCAGGTCGCTGTTGGAGGCTTTTTCGAAGCCGAAGGCGTCGGGCCCGTGCGGCAGCATCATGTTGTGCAGGCTCATGCCGCCGGGCACGAAGCCCTCTTCCTTGGCGTCGTACTGGCCGCAGATCAGCCCCATGAACTCGCTCATGATGTTGCGATGGTACCAGGGCGGCCGGAAGGTGTGCTCAGCCACCATCCAGCGCGGCGGGAAGATGACGAAATCGATATTGGCAGTTCCCGCCTCTTCCGTCGGCGCCGTCAGAACCGTGAAGATCGACGGATCCGGGTGGTCGAACAGGATGGCGCCGACCGGCGAATAGGTGCGCAAGTCGTATTTGAACGGCGCGTAATTGCCGTGCCAGGCGACCACGTCGAGCGGGCCGTGATCGATGACGGTCTGGTGAAACGTCCCGCACCATTTGACCAGCAACTGACATTCGTTTTCCTTGTCCTCGAAGGCGGCGACCGGCGTCTTGAAATCGCGCGGATTGGCGAGGCAGTTGGCGCCGATCGGGCCGCGATCCGGCAGCGTGAACTTGGCGCCGTAGTTCTCGCAGACATAACCGCGCGCCTCGCCGTCCAGGCAGATCGCCTTGAAGATCATGCCGCGCGGGATCAGGCAAATTTCGTTGGGCTCGACGTCGATGATGCCCATTTCGGTGAAGAACCGCATGCGGCCGACCTGCGGCACGATCAGCAATTCGCCGTCGGCGTTGAAAAAGTAGTCGTCTTCCATGTCGGCGTTGCACAGATAGACATGCGAGGCCATTCCCACCTGGGTCGCCGTATCGCCGGCCGTCGTGATGGTGCGCATACCGTCGATGAAGGTGGTCCTTTCCGCCGGCATGGGCAGCGGATCCCAACGATACTGACCCAGTGCGAAGGACTCCGGCGACGGTGTCGGAGCGCTCAGCCAGAAGTCGTGGCCGACCCGCTCGAATCTCTTCGTGTGCCGGACACTGGGGCGGATCCGGTAGAGCCAGGAGCGCTCGTTGGTGCCGCGCGGCGCGGTGAAAGGCGATCCGGAGAGCTGCTCCGCGTAGAGGCCGTAATTGCACTTCTGCGGGCTGTTCTGGCCCTGCGGCAGGGCACCCGGCAGGCTCTCGGTTTCGAAGTCGTTGCCGAAACCGGGCATGTACGAAACGGTGTTGCTGTCCGCCCGGACACCGCTTCCAGGGTTCGCTGCATTCTCGAGCATGGTGAATCTCCTTCACGCCGCAGTCGGCGCGCGGAAACCCGCGGCATCTGCAGCGTTTCGTCATGGTTGCGGTTCCCGCGAAGCTCGGGCCTCGTCTCTCGAACCTATCTCGTTAAAAACGTAACCATTGATTTTGTAACTATCAAACGCTAAATCGTGGCGCCATGACCAGTGACGCCGAATTCGACCTGGAGCAATTCCTGCCCTACCGCCTCAACCAGGCGGCGGAGGCGGCCAGCCTGGCCTTCCAGGACATCTACCGAAAACGCCACGGCATGACCCGGCCCGAATGGCGGGTGCTGGCCAATCTCGGGCAGTTCGGATCGATGACCGCTACCGACATCTCGACCCGTGCCAAGATCCACAAGACCAAGGTGTCGCGAGCGGTGTTCTCGCTGGAAAAGCGTCGCTGGCTGCGGCGTGAGACGGACGAGTACGACCGCCGCGTCGAGCATCTGGAACTGACCCGAAAGGGTCTGGAGGTCTTCGAGGAACTCGGCCGGGTCGCGCTCGAACAGGATCGCAAGCTCAGCGGCAAGCTGACCCAGAAAGAGCGCGGTCAGTTGCTGACGATCCTCGGAAAGCTGGATTACTAGTTCAGCGGCCCGATGCGCTTTTCGTTGCGGTAGGAGCTGGGCGAGCGGCCGAACCGGTCACGGAAGATCTTCGAAAAATGCTGTAGGTTGTTGACGCCCCAACGCATCGCGATATCGCTGATGGAGTAGCGCTGATAGCGAGGGTCGCACAATGCGTCCGCAATGCGTTGCAGGCGGGCTTCACGGATATAGGCGGCGACCGACAGCCCCTCCCCGGCAAAGATCTCGCTCAGACGGCGCAGCGAGATGCCGACGGCATCGGCGACGCGGGTGCGGTCGAGCGCCGGGTTGTCCAGGTTGGACTGGATGAAGGCCTTGGCCCTGGCGGTGATCTGTTGTTCCGGCAAGCTGAGTTCAAGCCGGCTCGCATCAAGCGACGACAGACCGGTGGCGACCATGTCGATCAGCGAATCCTGCATGAACTGGCGTACGGTATCCGACGGCTCGCCGATGGCGCGTGAGAACTGGTGCAGGCTGCGGCTGACCAGCGCGCCGACGGGGCTTTGAGCGCTGACGGTGCGTCCGGTCAACAGGTCGGCATTGGGCAGGCGCCGCAGCAATTCCTCGCGCGGGATCTGCAGCACCAGTTGTTTGAAGTCTTCGGGCATGCGCAGCACGTAAGGGTCGGTGCTGCTGTAGAGGGCAAAATCGCCAGGTTTCAGATAGGCTTCGCGGTCGCGCTGGGTGACGGTCGAGTGACTGCCGAGCTGCAGGCTGATCAGGAAGAACGCGTCATTGGCCTTGGCGATTTCGGTTCGGCGCCGATAAACGTCCTGTGGCGCGCTGGTGACGAAGGAGACCGCCAGCTTGGGCAGCCGCTCGAGATCGATCTCGCCCCAGAAGTCGTCGCGACGATTGGATTCGCAGCTGAGCTGGACATAGGTCTCGCACACGGCTTCGCGCCAGAAGGCGAAGCTCTCATAATCACGGACTGTGCGTGTGTCGTAGCGCTGTAGCAATGCGTTCCTCCAGAGGCATTGCGCCCTGCCCTTCCCGGAGCCGGGCCAAGCAAAGGCTAGTGCAAAGCCGCTGAAGCCGCAAGTTGGCCGGAATTTGCGCCGCCCGCCCAAATCGACACATTTTTCCGCCTGGCTGAAAAAGCTGCCCGGCGGCCGGTCGCGGACAATGCGGTTTCACTGATGCGAATCAAGGGAGGATTTTCCATGTCAGGACCGTTCAAGGTCGCGGCCGTACAGGCCTCGCCGGTGTTTCTCGACCTCGACGGCACCGTCGACAAGGCCGTCGCGCTGATCGACGAGGCCGGCGCCAAAGGCGTCAAGCTGATAGCATTCCCCGAAACCTGGATTCCCGGCTATCCGTGGTGGATCTGGCTCGGCGCCCCGGCTTGGGGCATGCAGTTCGTCGGCCGCTATTTCGACAATTCCATCGAAATCGGCAGCGACCAGGACCGGGCGCTTGCCGAAGCCGCGGCGCGCAATGGCATGCATGTCATTGTCGGCGTTTCAGAGCGCGCCGGCGGCAGCCTCTATATGGGCCAGTGGCATTACGGACCGGATGGCGAAATCGTCAACCGCCGCCGCAAGCTGAAGCCCACCCATGTGGAGCGCACCGTCTTCGGCGAAGGCGACGGCAGCGACATCGTCGTGCATGACACGGATGTCGGCCGGGTCGGCGCCCTGTGCTGCTGGGAACACCTGCAGCCGCTGACCAAATACGCCATGTATGCGCAGCACGAACAGATCCACATCGCCTCATGGCCGAGTTTCAGCCTCTATCGCGGTGCGGCCTACGCGCTGGGTCCGGAGCTCAACACGTCGGCCAGCCAGATGTATGCGGCCGAGGGCCAGTGTTTCGTGCTCGCCTCCTGCGCCACCGTCTCGCAGGAGATGATCGACATGCTGTGCGACACGCCGGACAAGCACCAGTTCCTGCAGGCCGGCGGCGGCTTTGCCAGCATCTTCGGTCCGGACGGCGCACCGCTTGGCGAACAGCTGCCGGAAAACGAGGAAGGCCTGCTGATTGCCGAAATCGACTTGGCGATGATCGCCTATGCCAAGGCGGCGGCCGATCCGGTCGGCCATTATTCGCGGCCCGACGTGCTGCGGCTGATGTTCAACCCTGGCGCCACGCCGGCGGTCATGCATTTCGACGAAGGCCACAAGGTGGCGCACGGCGCCGCGGCCGATCCGGAACCGGTGCCGGCACCGGAACTGGTCAATGGCGCCCGGGAGCAGCCCGATGCAGCCCAGTGACACGCTCGAACGCACGGCCGAACGGCGGTATCCCTTGCGGATGCCGCCGGGCTGGAACCCGCCGGTGCCGGCCTTCGAATCGGTCTTCGACAAGAACGTTCATGCGGTCAGCATGAACGTCGTCGGCTGCCAGCACGCGCCGGATGCGGATGTTTCGGAGTTCCTGGAGGATCTGAAGGCGGCGGGCAATGCGGCCGATATTCTCGACTTCGCTACCTGCACCGACGGCGCCGGGCTGCGGCAGACGGTCGGCATCTTCTATTGGTACAATCCACTGCGTGCCGCCGATTGGCTGCAATCTCCGGCCTTCACGGGCTTCTGGGAGAAACACAGCTCGGCGGACCGGGCCTACGGCGTTTTCCGTGAGATGATGAACGTGCCGACGACCCATTTCGAGACGCTGTTTTCAGGACCCGAACACGATCACGGCGTGAGTCAGGGCCGCGTCGGCGTGGAAGGCCCGGTCGACCGCCATATGTACTGGGGCGGCATGCGCGATCGTATCCCGCATTCGGCGATGAACGCGCTGGAAGCGGACGGCGCCCTGCGGGTGGTCGAACAGGACCAACGGCGCGTTCTTGTCGAGGCGCATGAGAACCTCTGCATCATCCGCTCCGGCCAGGACTGGAGCTTTACGCAGGGAACGCAGCGCGACGAGTATCTGCAACGGATCGAGCCGACCCTTGCCGCTGGAATGGCCTTTCTGCGTGACGAGGGCGACCAGGTCAATTGCTATGCCTGCCGCTACATGCGTGAGCTCGACGGCAGTGGCGCACCGGTGGAACGCTCCTTCGGCCTCGCCTATTTCCGAACCATGAAGGACCTCGAAGACTGGGCCGAACATCACCCGACCCATCTGGCGATCTTCAACACCTTCCTGGAGATCGCGCCGAAATACGGCCCGGATCTGCAACTGCGGCTGTGGCACGAGGTCTCGGTGCTGCCGGCCGGCGAACAGCTGGCGGAATACGTCAACTGCACGCCGGGCACGGGGCTTCTCGGCGGGCTGTCTTAACGACACGGTCGGTCTGGCTTGACCGAGATTGGCCGAGCGGGCTTGTTTCAGCTCGCTTGGCCAGGTCCGGTATGTCCGGCTTTTCTCAATTCAACCCCACGCAAAGTAGAGATGCGCTGCTTTCCGGCTTGTCCGCTGGTGGGTAGCTGAAACACCCGTCGCTCCTCCGGGTGACCTGCGAGCCATCCAAACCAGCTTGGCGGCATCGCCTCATAGTTGCAATTTCGAGAGGCGCAGGACAAAAAGCGACGGTTGGACAAAGATTGACCCGCTGCACTGGCGGGCGCAGCGGGTCAACAGAATTGAGGTTGTGGTTAGCAACCTCGAGGGCTAACATAACTTTAGCCCTACTTCATTTTTCCATCAAGGAAGTTTTCACATTTTCAAAAGATATTCTTATCACCTGTTAATAAATTTTGAAGACTCATATTTCGTTCATTATATTCGATAAACACCGTATCACTATATGAATATGCTATGGCGATTGATGAAAAGACAATTGCAATTATCCTGAAACGGGTTGCCCGCGGCGCCAGTTTTACGACGGCGTCAACCTATTTCGGACAATATCGTGTGCGTGTGAATCGCGGACCGTTCGGTATCCTCACGTCCAAATACGAAATGAATAGCGACACTTACGACGCTCTGCGGCAGCGCCTCAAGCAACAAAAAAACCGCCCTTAGCCTCAGCCCGCTTGACGTTCGGCTGAATGCTCCTACAGCCTCATCTTTACGCCACATAATGGCTTGCTGACATATTATTCTATATGTTCTTGATTTGTTCCTTATTCCGCACTATTTCGAGGATGATTTTATAGATGGAGTGCAGATCGCCTGTGACAAAGCCAAAGGCGAACCGGTCAGATAGCGACAGTATCCTTAAGGTTGAACTTCGTGCTGCCGAATTGAGCCAGGCGACCGGGACGGAAAACGAGCATCTGCAGTTGCAGAGGCTGCGGGCCGTTTTGAACACGGTTTGGCTTCCGGGGCCCGAGGATCACGATGAGCAAAACAGCGTCATCGCCGCCGTCTTGGCCGCGCTGAAGAAGATTGCCCCGCTTGACGAGCTGGAGGGAATGTTGGCCGCTCAAATGGTGGCGACCCACAACACCGCCATGGAATGCCTGCGACGTGCCATGCTGGCAGAACAGACCTTCGAGGGCCGGCAGGAAAACCTGAAATACGCCGCCAAATTTCTTGGCCTGTACACGCGCCAAATCGAGGCGTTCGACAAACATCGCGGCAAGGGACAGCAGAAGATCACCGTTGAGCATGTGCAGGTTCATGCCGGCGGCCAGGCCATTGTCGGACATGTCGATGCGAACGACCGGAAGACAACCGGCACCGATACGGACGACGGAAAGCGCCTTGCAAACAATCCCGACCCCGCTGTGCCGCCAGTTAAGCCGCCATCGACCGACAGTCGACGAGCTCCGGTAAAGGCGCGTTCGTGAGGTGAGCGGCACACACCGACGCAACACGGAAGCAATGCGGCTGAGCCCGCGTTGCGGCGCCAAGACGCGTGCGGGGTCGGCCTGCGAGGCGCCTGCCGTCAGAGGGAAGAAGCGGTGCCGCATGCATGGCGGCGCCAAGGGGTCAGGTGCGCCTCGCGGCAACAAAAACGCCTTCAAACACGGGCTCCATACAACCGAAGCGATTGCCGAGCGAAATATGTATCGGCAATTACTTCAAAATTCCACAGAAACACTTAAGAAAATAGATTAGCATTGGCAGCAATTACTTTGTTTTCGCTGCAGTATTTCGCTTGATTTTGCTGTATTTTCGATTATCTGTTTATGGAATTACTCCCCATGAACAGCACATGTGTGTCGATATGCCTTTCGATCCGACCATCTATGATTTCGAGCAGATCGCCAAACTCTACGGGACTAGGCTCGAGCAGCCGCTCGAGACCCAAAACACAACGGCGCTGCAACCGAGAGAGCACTCGCTGGAAGTGCTGGTGCGGTTTGCCGTCGAGGCCTTGTTTGATTCAGGCGAGATCTGGACAGGCGTGACGATCGTTTTTCCCGGTCACTTGGTCGATCGGTATCCAACCATCCGCGGCGAGGAACAGATCAGGGCTTTGTACGAACACCTGGGTGGATATCAGGACTAGCGTCGATATCCACGGCATCAGGACTTTGCGCCCGAAACAGCCGCCGGAAACCCATGCAGAAAGCCACCTTCATCTCTGCTTTTTTCTTTCTCGCTGTCAGCACAGTTTCGTCAATGGCTGCGATATGCACGTATCCCGGCAATCGTTCACCGAACAGCATCCCGGGTTTTGTGCGCGCCCAATCCTGCGAGTGGGAAAGCGGCGGGAGAATAGAGCCCTACTTTCGCGGACGCATAACAAGCCGACCCGAATTTCCGATGAAGTATGGATCCTATGACAACTGGGCCAATTGCCGGGTCGAGGGATATGGATGGCACGCCAAAAACGCAACCTCGTGCGGTCGACGAGGCAATGCGATTGTCGGCTGCAAGAGTATTACAGTTGAGGTGAAGGGGCGAAGTTGTCCTGAGTGATTTCGTGACCTTTTCGAAGCCGGCTCATTCAAACGGTATTAGCAACAGTTACGACGAGCTATGATTTGACAAGCTGAGACACTTCCAAACCTCGTTTGGCCATGGCATTGCGCGTATCGACTATAAGTGAGGCATGTTCCGCCAGCATCTGGTAATCGACAATATCGTGGTCGGTCGATATCAGTGCTGCACTGTATTCACGCAATCCGTCCGGCGTTAGAGCGACGCTCCGCTGACCGGCGAATTGGGAATGTTCCCTGGTCAAAGGAATTTTCGGCACGTGAGGATCGTGATAGTCAACGTCGGTGCCACGCTTTTCAAGCAAATCCATCAGGGCAAATGTTGGACTCTCTCGTATGTCAGAGACGTTCTTTTTGTAAGCAAGGCCAACGACGAGAACGCGTGCGTTGCCAAGTGAAATTGAATGGCGCTGGTCGATAGCCCTCTCCAGATTGGCGATGACGTAGCGTGGCATCGCGACGTTGATCTCTCCGGCCAACTCAATAAAGCGGGTTGGTAGCCCAAACTCCCTCGATTTCCAGGTCAGGTAGAATGGATCGATGGGGATACAGTGTCCGCCAAGACCTGGCCCCGGGTAGAACGGCATGAATCCAAAGGGTTTTGTTGCTGCCGCATCAATCACCTCCCAGACATCGATACCCATTTCTGCGAAAATCACTTTGAGTTCGTTTACGAGCGCCACGTTGACCGCTCGAAAGACATTCTCGGTAATTTTCACAGCTTCGGCCGTCGATGGCGATGAGACACAAACGACCTGGTCGACGACCGCCTTATAGAAGTTTTCGACATGCCGGCTCGCAAGGTGGCCGTCACCGCTGATGACCTTTGGAATGGATGCGGTATGGAAGTTGCGGTTGCCTGGATCTTCCCTTTCTGGAGAGAAGCCGATCCAGAAGTCTCGGCCAGCAACAAGACCGCTTTTTTCGAGGATAGGCTTGAGAACCTCAACCGTCGTACCGGGGAAAGTCGTCGACTCCAAGATGATAAGTTGTCCTGGCTGCATGTGCCGACTGATTGTTTCGGCTGTGCCAACAACAAAGGAAAGATCCGGCTCACGAAATCTCGACAACGGCGTCGGCACGCAAATGACAATGACGTGACACTCTGCGAGTGCGGTAAAGTCCGTCGTCGCGCGAAACAGATCGGCATCGACGTGTTTCAGAAGTTCATCCGAGCTCACGGCATCAATATAGGACGAACCGTTGTTCAGACGCTGCGCCTTTACATCATCGATATCGAACCCTATGACACGGAAGGAGGCGCGGGCGACTGACGCCGCCAAGGGAAGTCCGACATAACCTAGCCCGATAATGCCAACGACCGCTTTGCGAAGGGCAATTCTGTCTTCAAGCGCGACGTCGCTTCGCGCGCCGGCGACACCAACCACGTTCATAACAGTTCCTTTTTCAATGACGTTGAGGCTATGCGCCTCGACACAACAAATCGACGATCCGGGTTGCTGCCTGCCCATCCCACTTTTCGGGTCGAGCCGATACTTGGCCGTCGGATGCGAACACTTCCGAAATTGCCTTGAGAATGCCCTGTCGACTGGTGCCGGCGAGGCGATTTGTGCCTTGAGTAACGGTGATTGGTCGCTCGGTGTTTTCCCGGATTGTGATGCACGGCACTCCCAGGATTGTGGTCTCTTCTTGGAGGCCACCGGAGTCTGTCAACACAAGTCGGGCCCGGCTATTGACATCAAGAAATTCGAGATAACCGAGAGGCTCGGTCATCCAGATTCCGCCCTCAGCCAATTTGCTCGTAAACCTGTCCGCCAACCCAAACTCAGTGATTTGCCGGCGTGTGCGCGGATGGGCGGGGAAGACCACGGGCATTCCATGGAGCCCATCGACCAAGGCATCCAGGATCTCGACGAGGTTTTCACGATCATCGACGTTCGCTGGTCGATGCAAGGTCAGTGATGCGTAGCTTTTCGATTTCAGGCCCAACGACTCAGCAAATTTCGTGTCGTTGGCTGCCGGTTGATGACGCATAAGGCTGTCGATCATGACATTGCCGACAAAGTGGATTTTGGATTCGTCAACTCCTTCGCGCAACAGATTTTCGTTAGCGATATGATCGGTCGTAAACAGAAGATCGCTGATTGAATCAGTACACAACCGGTTGAGCTCTTCCGGCATTGTTCGATCGAATGAACGCAGACCGGCCTCCACATGGACAACTCGAATACCCATTTTCTTGGCGGTCAATGCGCACGCAATCGTGGAGTTTACGTCTCCAACAACGATCATCACGTCCGGACGATGGGCTTCAAGCACCGGCTCAATCGCCATCATGACTCTGCCGGTTTGCTCTGCGTGGCTGCCTGAACCGATACCCAGATTGATGTCCGGTTTGGGCATGCCGAGGTCGGAGAAAAACGACTCACTCATTCTCTTGTCGTAGTGCTGCCCCGTATGCACCAAAAGATGCTTTACGTCTCGAACATGGGCCTGAAACGCGGTAACGAGGGGCGCTACTTTCATGAAATTGGGGCGTGCGCCGACAATGCTCACGACGCGCAGCCGATCAATGGAATTCATCTGTCTCCTGCTATGGTCAGATCTTTGATTCTATCCAGCATTTGGCCGGCAAGATGTGCTCGGTCATAGTGACAGGCAGAGGATATGGCGTTGGACCGCAAACGACAGCGAAGTTCTTGATCTTCCTTCAACTTGATCAGGTTATCGCACAGCGCACTGGCGTTTTCCGGCTCGAAGACGAGGCCGACATCCGCCTTCTTGACCAACTCCGCCGACTCACCGCGCACGCCGTGCAATACAGGAATGCCCATCGCCATGCCTTCGAAGAGTTTCGACGGAATGACTGTGGTGAAGAGTTCAGTGTTTCGCAGGTGAATGATCGACGCGTCGAGCAGCGACCAGTATCGCGGAACATCTTTCTTGGACACCGATTCAAGAAACGTGACATTCGCCAAGCGCATTTTACCAGCTCGCTCCTGCAGAGCGGCTTTCGAAGCTCCGTTGCCCAGAAACAGCAGTTGAACGTCGTCCCGACCGTTCTTTTGCAGCAATTCGGCGGCATTCAGCACAGTGTCCAGGGCATGCGCCAGCCCGTGTGTGCCGATATATCCTGCTACGAATTTGTTGGAAATGCCCAAGGCTCCCGCCAGTTCTTCGTCCCTGGTCATGGGGACAAAGCGGGAAAGATCGGCGCCGTTGGTCACAACATGGATCTTGTCTTCAGGTATGCCGCGATCTGACAGATTCCTCCGAAACGCGTGTGTAACGGCGATGATCATGTCAGCTTTGCGGTAGAGGAAAAGCTCCAGCCTTTCGAGCCCGTCGAGTAACCGCCGATTCTGAATGGCACCGACGGCTCGGATTGACTCCGGCCATAGATCGCGAAGCTCAAAAACAAAAGGAATTCGATTGATCCGGGATACAAAGTAGCCGGCCAGTGTTGTGAAAATCTGCGGTGACGTGGCAACGACGATGTCCGGTTTGGCCATAAACGGCGCCGCGATAGTAGCGGCGACCATGAAGCTGGCGTAGTCGAGCGAACGCCTTAGAAAACCTTCGTTGGCCGTGATGTAGGTCCACACACGAACGACATTGACCCCGTCGATAGTTTCACATTGCCATGGCCGATTCCGGTATCCCTCGAACAACTTTCCTGTCGGGAAGTTGGGTGCGCCGGTCATTACCGTGACCCGATGCCCCGCCTTGACCCACTCTCGGGCATGTTCAAAAGTTCGCGACGCCGGGGCATTCACCTCCGGCGGGAAATTGTCGGTGAGAAACAGAATATGCAAATCAGTGCGTGTTAGTGCTGAAACGACGTTTCAAGATGACCGTCAGTCAGGTCTACGACCAACATTGTGGTTTCGATCGTTTTTCCGAATTCAGGATGCCACTCCGACGGTTCGAGCCGTGCCGGAGCCGATGTCGACCAACGAATTTTTTTCCCGAGCAGAGAAGCAATCTCTCCCGAGCACCCATCAAATCGAGTGGTGACTTTCATATCGGGACCCAAGTGAAACCGCGCAACTGCACGACTGAATCGTCCGCTTATGAAGTCGCTGATCAGCAATGTGTCCGCCTTGAACTGCCACGACCTGTGATGAACGACATCTCCACCGAACCGCCGATAACCGTCGTGATCGGCGCTGACGTATATGGTCTGGCCAGACTGCTCGATTTGCAGATTGTGCACCCGGGCGCGGCGCGCTACCCGAAATGCACCCCAAACCTCTGAGGAATTCTCGCCATCGACTTCGACAGTCGAGTGCGCCGCTGTCGATCGCTCCACCTGGCGCTGCGCCGAATGGCCGTATACCGACGTTCCACTGTTTACAATCACGCGTTCGCTGCCGAGCGACACTTCGAATGACAATGTGTCGGCATGGGCATGACCGGGAAGATAGTCCGGCCCGATGGGTGCCGTGTCCAGGAAAGCGCTCCATTCGCCTTCGTTCACGCGAATATAGCCGGAATCCGCAAAGTGAAGCACCTGTTTCTTGGGCTTTGAGGGTGCAGCCAACTCGAGCCGGGCGGCATAGTCTTCGAGGTCGCGTCGGCTCGCAGTGATACCGCATGCCGTGTCGTTGAAAAACGAAAAATCGCCGTCAGGATGCGTCATGGCGGCGAGCCAATGCAGCATGCGCGCGACCAATTCGGGCAGGCGACGAAATTCGGCCGTCTCGGCAGCTTCGAATGACCTGGCCAGATTATATATGTCCAGCAGGTCCTCCAGGATGATCGCGTGATACATCGGCGATCGTTCAAAATGGCCGCCATCATCGAGAATCTGTTCCGCAAGCTCCGTTCGGTAGATGGAAAGACCGCGTTCAAGCCACCGTTCCGCCTCCGGACCTTCAAAAAAAAGCCCTGCAAAAACCAGAGCTTTGGCATTTGCCAACAGGTGGTTGCCGAGCAAATGCCATTCCAGCCGGCCTTCGAGCCATCGGACCTGCACGGCCAGGTTGGCACGCCAGGTGTCTTGCATAGCGGTCCCGCAAAGAAACCACTTGATCCAATTCACGATCCGCAACGAAAGCGGATAAGGCTCCCAGCCATTGCCCTGCCCGACTGGATTCTCGGCAATCCAGCGTGAAACAAGAGCCTGTTGCCAGCGCTTTTGTTCATCGTTGGCCGATCCGGCAAGCGTGTCGAAATAGTGGAGGTTGTAAAGCCACAGCTTTTCCTTGGTGGGATCATTCCACCCTTTCCGCCTGTCGATCCGGCCCTCTTCGTTGAGAAACCTGAAACGGGTTTGGCCGATCAGGGTCTGCCGGCGTCTGATCGGTGCCTCGAATTTCGATACGATATTCCGTCGGCAAGGAGCTGCATCGAGCCGAGGTTGCGGCCGTTGGTAGCGATGCCGAATACGGCTATATATTTGAACAGGCTTGAGATAGCGGACGGTATGAAAGAGCCGGACAGGCTGGAGCATTTCAGCGTAAGCGCTCGGCGGCCTCGATCGACAGGCGGCTCACTTCGATGACCTCATCCAGCGGTATCGGCGGCAGTCCGCCAGATCGGATGGTGTTGAGGAAGGCTTGGGCGCACGCCCGCTGACCCTTGTTCTGACGCCACAACCGCATTCCGCGAAATCCCGGCCACCCAAACCCGGACAGCCTTCGAAAATTATCCAGCACCAATACCCGCCCGGCGCAGAACACTTCGAGTCTTTCCTTAGGATATCGCCGGTGACCGTTTGCAAGATAGGTGATCACGCCCAGGGAACCGTTTTCGAAACGCAAAGTGAGCGCCGCGTTGTCCACCCGCTCCGGCCCACCGGACCGGTCGAGACCCGAAATATCGAACGAGACCACGGGCGCACCCGCGACGAAGCGCAATAGATCTATGAAATGACACACTTCACCGACGATGCGTCCGCCGCCGACCGCCGGGTCCTGCGTCCAATGATCGTTCGGAACCGCGCCTGCATTGACTGTCATCTGGCAGAATATCGGCTCGGCGACCGAATCCAGCAGCGCCTTTGTTTTCACTACCGTCGGCGCAAATCGCCGATTGAAGCCCACCATAAGGCAACGATCTCGTTTCACTGCCGCAAGCTCTTCGATCTCCGCCAGTTCATCCATGGTCAAGCAAAGCGGCTTTTCAACAAAGATGTGTTTGTCGGCGTCAAGTGCCTGGAGAACAAATGGCGCGTGGGTATCGTGTCTCGTGGTGATGACGACGGCGTCGTTCTCGGGATCAGCTAGAATCGCGTCAACATCTGTTGTTGTCTCGTCGAAGCCGTATTTGCGCCCGGCATGCAAACCGCTGACGCCATCGAGGGAGGCGGTGCTTTTCAGACTTGCACCGGCCGCCTTGAACGCCGGGATCAGAATGCCGGTTGCGTAGTTTCCGGAACCGATGAAGCTCACAACCGGCTGACCGCTGGTTTTTGCAGACGCAGCCTTGATGGAGACCGTGCGCATGAACGCAGTTCGATCCGCGATCTCACTCGATTGAGGATAGCTGAGCAGAATTCCAAGTGATGGCTCCGAGCCGGCAACGACCTCGTAGGCGGCCGGCGCATCACTTATGTCGAAACGATGAGAAATCAGCGGCATGACATCGAGCCTGCCGTCGGCCATCATGTCCAACACGGCCTCGAAATTGCGCTGGGCTGTCCACCGGACGAAACCCACAGGATAGTCCTGGCCCTTTTCTTCATAATTGGAGTCGTAGCGTCCGGGCCCGTAGGAACAGGAAACCTGGAAGGTCAGTTCCTTTTCATAGAAATCCGCTCGCGACAGTTCCAGCCCGGTTACGCCGACCAGCACGATCCGCCCGCGCTTGCGGCACATTTGTGCGGCCTGATGTACCGGATCTGAGCTTTTGGTGGCAGCGGTCAGGATCACCGCGTCAACGCCTTTGCCCCGCGAAAAGACTGCCGCTGCTGAGACGGGATCATCACCAGCAGATAGATCAACGGTCTCCGCGCCAAATTCTCTCGCCAGGTTCAGCTTTCTGCGATCTAAATCAATCCCAAGAACACGGCAACCATGAGCCCGCAACAATTGAACCGCCATTAGCCCAACAAGGCCAAGCCCAGTCACCACGACCGATTCGCCAAGTGTCGGCTGAGCCAAGCGGATACCCTGCAAGGCGATCGCGCCGACAACCGTGAAGGCGGCAGCTTCATCGCTAACACTGTCGGGGACTTCAGCAGACAGATTTGCCGGTACAGCGACGATTTCGGCATGTTTACCGTTCGATGCGACTCGATCTCCAAGAGCAAAGCCGCCCGAACTGGCCCCGACCTCGACAACGGTGCCAACATTGCAATAACCAAGTGACAAAGGTTGATCGAGTTTTTTACGTACTGATTCTATCGTCGACATCAATCCGTCTGCCTGCACCTTGTCGATCACCATGCGAACCTTGTCAGGTTGTTGTCGCGCTTTGTTAATTGCATTGGCCTTGCCGAATTCGACCAACATGCGTTCGGTGCCAGGCGACACCAACGTCCTATGAGTTCGAACTACCACATGCCCGACACTAGCGCTCGGGCTAGGAACCTCCGAAACACCAGCCATACCTGTCTTCAGCGACTGCAGAACCTGTTTAATCGTTAAGTCCGTTTCCGTATTCGATGTTCTTCTTCCAGTTTTATTCTTTTCATATATCCATTTTCAAAATCAAACCAACTGTATGCATCAGGCGACGCTCATCCGCACAAGAATATCCTTCATCTAAAGCCACACTGCAACTCCGAAACGACAGCGCGAAATTTGCCACTAGACGTTCTACCGATGGATTCCACCTCCTCCACTTCCACGCGCATGGTAGGGCTTATCCAACTCTTTATACGGTCTTCAATAATAACCCTATCTTCTTTGGTATACGTATTCCTTGGGACCACTCGAACAACAACTTCTCCTAGTCTTTTTTGTATAATTTGAGCTTCCATTACGTTAATCATATCTTTGAATACGTAGTCAAATCGCATTATTCTCGCTCCCTCCGGTGTAACTACATAATCTTCGTTACGTCCTTCTATCCCAAAGATTACCCGGGATTCTCGCCCACATGGGCAGCGGTAGTCGTCGGGCGCCCAAACTCCGGTGTCTCCGGTTTCATACCGAATAAATGGAAATATGTAGTTGGAAAAGCCAGTAGCAACAATTTTTCCCTGAACTCCCGGACCGTCATCAGGACCGCCACCTACGCGCTCCAACACACAAAACTCCCAGTCCTCGTGGTAATTTCCAAACTCACACTGAGAAGCATTACCGCAGCCCTCAGATAAGCCGTATTGATCAGTTACCCTGGTACTGAACGCACTCTCAATCGCGGCCTTTTGAAACTCATACACTTTTTCCGCTCCCAGAAATATCGCATCCGGCGGATTTGGTATTTCGATGCCTGCCTCCAATAGGTTTGTTGCGAGCGAATGTAATATCGATGGATATCCTGAGAAATATTTAAACTTCTTTTTGTTGAAAACCTGCACAAGATCCCTCAACTTTTCAGGAGATATATGATGCATATTTACCAACACTTGTCGCATGGGAAAGTTTATGCGCCAATATGGTGGCCGACGTTGATTAACCGGGACTACACGCTTGCCCGTGAAATTTATATGCCACTCAAATGGTTCTACTCCAAATCGGTGGCGGTGGCGCCACCAGACTGCCCATTGAAATGCTATCGATTCGCGAGAAGATGAAAACTGCAAGGCTTTTCCTGTAGTTCCGCTGGTATTTCGAATTACGGTATTTTTTTTAATGTAGGACGCAGAAAACAAACGGTTAAAATTCGAAATAACATCTTCCTTTGTTAATACCGGCAGCTTTTTTAGTTCCTCACATGATTGAATATCATCGGGTGTGAGGCCGTATTGTCGCATGACATCCCGGTAATAGGGTATCATTGAATACGCATGATTGATCAATTCAGAAACTTTCTTATCTTGATATGCAATTATATCTTGTTTAGAGAACATCTCGGTTTTCATTAGCCATGCGTACTTGGCACGAAACGCGGGACCCATTCTTATATTCTTTTCCCTCCATCCGTAATAACTACACGCAATATTCTGAGCAAACATCGGAAGCCGGCGGTATACTTCATCGATGTACGTCACTTCTGCCCACCCCTAATTCCACATCTCTCGAGAAACCTAATCCCCAAATGTCGAGCGCCTATCATGTTGTCCTTTAGTGCATTTGCAAAATTCGAATTTGGGTACTTGTATATTGGTAAAGCAATTCGCTTTTTTCTATTAACTCGGAACCACTGTATATAATCTGAGGAATCTAATCCCTGAAAGGGCGTAAGTTTCTTTAACTTGTGACTTTGGTCTACCGGTTCACTTTTGCTGTGAAGGAGTTGATGGGAATTCGGTTTGTATTCAAACCAATGGCACCGGTTGTGGCCACTCACCGTCAACTCGAGGGCTAGCTGATCGTTTGTCTCATTCCCATATGCAAGTGCTCCATCCCAGAAACAGTGGTGTGGTAACCACCAATTACCGAGCGATAACTTTTTTTTTGTAGTTTTCGATCCCACCCACCCTATGAGGGTGATGACCGACCACGGCATCCGCTCCAGTTGTAATCATATCGAATGCTAGCTGGCGATGCGCGGGTTGTGGATAGAGTTCCCCCTCAAAGTTCCAATGTACGACCGCCACAATCATGGCCCCCGGTTCCCTACGCCGCCATTTTTCTATCGAACGCAATACGTGTGTTGTATAGAGTGGATTAACACCCGATGAATTCCTCGCGGCCGGTTTGCACTGAATTGTGCTCCATCCAAATGCTAGAATAACAACTAGCTTGCCGTTATCACACACTGTGATTGGCCGAGCTGCTTCCTCGTAATTTCTTCCAGCACCAACTACAGCGATGCCGCGGCGTTTAAGTTGAGCTATCGTCTGACCCAACCCCCCTTTTATATCCGTAACATGATTATTGGCCTGTAGGGCGAGAAAGTATACTGATACCACTAAAATCAAGCGCTGGAAGAATTGAGGTATGGTTGAACAACACTCTCTGTTTCAGTAACCCCATATTGTCGTTTAGCGGCCTTCAAAATTTGCAATAGCGGGTTGCGATCCCCACGGAGGTACCTGGTCGAACCAATTGGGCGGTCCAACGAACGGGTGCGATATATCTCCAAGAAATATCACAAAGTGTACCGTTTACTAGGGTCCAGACTCGTTCAGACCCAGAATGTGATGAGTGTGGCGAGCGCTACAGCGGACAGGAAGTTGCGGGTGAGCTTGTCGTAGCGGGTGGCCACGCGACGGAAATCCTTGATGCGGCAGAATGCGTTCTCGATGAGGTGCCGGTCACGGTATCGCCTAATGTCATAGGCAATCGTGCGCTTTCGGTTGATGCGGCCTGGAATGACCGGGAGGGTTCCCCGGCTTCGCAAGGCACTGCGCAGGGCATCGGCATCATAGCCCTTGTCGGCGACGAGATAGCGAGCACCTTTCAACTGCGACAACAGCACCGGAGCCGCTTTCATATCCGAGACATTGCCGGGTGTCAGCGTAAAGGCAAATGGCCTTCCAAGCACATCAGTCAGGGTATGGAGCTTGCTGGTTTGGCCGCCGCGTGAGGGGCCGATATCCTGCGCTTTCGCCCCCCTTTGCCGCCATGAGCCGAGCGATGCGCCTTGATATAGGTGGAATCAATGGACGTGCTTTTGGTGATTGCGCCGGCCCCGGCCAGGGCCTCGACCAGGTCTGTCCAGAACCGGCGACGGGACCAACGATTGAAGCGGTTATAGATCGTTGTCGCAGGGCCATATTCCGGCGGACAGTCGCACCAGCGGCAGCCGATCTTGAGAACATGGATGATGCCCGAGATCACGCGTCGGTCGTCAACACGGCGGGCGCCGGGCTGGTTCTTGGGAAGATGCGGCTCAATCGCCGCCCATTGCGTGTCGCTCAACCAGTAAAGCTTGCTCATCATCAACTCCAGAAATCCGTCTGCAGGCTTTGAATCTGATTTGCGCCGCTTGTTCAATACACTGATTGGGTTTGGACCCTAATCAGCCTGTGTGGCATCAGGATTTGGTGACCCTAAAGGTCGTTTTCTTTTAGGCGGCAATCGGCCCGTAATTTGTATCTCCAGTATCTTATCCTCAATCATTCGACGGGCCACAACTCTCATTCGAGCCCAAGCAAATCCAACTGATCCAGCCCGCCATGCTCCAAGTATTATCAAGTTATGTATATAGCTTAAAACATATCTCAAAGGTATTTTTCTGAAATTTTTCTTCAACCACATTCTCCTCTGCAGCGAAGAGCCCAATACCGTAGGCCTGAATGATAGATTTTCGTTATTGTATGCCGAAATTGCAAGTGCAGTTGTGTATTCATTTTGCTTTTCAAACCAGTGGCCAAGGTCTGGGCTATCATAGTGCTCCAGTTCGCCGGTGAGAAGCAATTTTCGACCCTCAACGATAGGGTATTCATTGACCGAAACATCGGAAAATTTACATAAGCCCGTACGCCACAAGCGCAATACTGTTTGTTTTATCGGGAGCGGTTTACCCATAAACCAGAGGCGTCGACGCAATTCAAATGCATCATACTCTCCATCAGCTATCGCATTTTCAATAGAGTTTTTGAGCTTGTTCGTTAGTCGCTCATCAGGATCGATTTTCATGCACCAAGGCGCTTCAAGCGGTAGCTCATGCACGGCGAAGTTCCATTGGTCACCAAATCCTCGGAACGAACGTTGGTACACTCGCACTCCGTACGATAGGGCAATGTTTACTGTGTCGTCGGAACTGTAGCTATCTACAAGAAACACCTCGTGAGCCCACCCCTTAATGTTTTCTAGGACGCTGGGCATATTGTGCGCTTCGTTAAAGGTTATCATAACCACAGCTACCGGAGCGGAACCCGGTATCCATTTTACCTTGTCCTCCTTATTATCCAATATGTAAACTATTTGGTCAGCTCGATGATAAGGTTACGTGGATACCGATTATCTCGTTCATATTCTGTAGCAATGCAATCCGCAAATAGATCTGGATGCTCGGTCTCGATATGGGCAGAGAGTCTCACTGCACGTGAGTATTTAGCACGTAAGCTTAACTCACGAAGAAAGCTCTCTGTCAGTATTGCAATATGTTCATTTCGGCAGAGTAAATAATTGGCCATCCTTCCACCGATACTCTCGTAGTGGTCCGGCCAGTCATCAAACCAACTATGGTCTCCTTCTACAAATTTTTGTATCGCTGTATCGCCATTTGGACCTCCCAGACGATAAACACCGCCGGGCTTCAAAATACGGAAGACATCAGTGAGGTGTTTCTCTATGTCCGGGAGATGCTCAATCACATGGTATGAGTAGACAGCGTCTACCGATTCATCGCGAAACGGAAGAGGGTGTCTCAGATCAGCCCAAATATCACACTTGCCGGTGAACATGTTAGCGTCAACGTTAACCCATCCCGCGAGATACTTCTTCGGGCCCGGCCCGAGGTGCACGCGCAACAAATCCGGAATAGATTTCGATGGCGAACGAAATCTACTATGGATCCAGCCATTAATTCTCATTATTGGCCCAAAAACTAAGTAAAAACCGACTTTAGCTCGGCGGCTTAACATCCTAGCGGCTCATTCACATTTAAACTTAGTCGATGTACACAAATTGGGGTGTTTCACCTCCAGTAGACAACCAGTTATAAAATTGGATCATCTCCGCTGAGATTACACTCCATGAAAAGTCTCGTTTCATCCATTCGCGCCCCTTTCTTCCCTTTGCATCGAGAGCCTCTCGAGGAAGCGCAAGTACGTGACTAAATGTAGCAACAAGGGGCTCAACTCCAATTTCGATCCACCAGCCCGCGTCCTCAGTCATAAGTCCTGGCCACGGTGCTCCTTTGGTTGTGATCACCGGCGTACCAGATGCAAGAGCTTCAGCTATCGTCATAGCGAAGTTTTCCGAAAGCGTAGGTAGGACGTAAACATCTGCATCGCGGTATGCGGAGAATTTTGCTGAGCCATACAGAGCACCGACGAAGGTATACCTCCTTAGTTGCAGTTCGTTTGCTAAATATTTCAGCGCTGCAAGACTTCCGCCCCTATCTTCTGGTCCAGCTATAATCAACTCCCAATCAGTAAAACGATCTTGAACGCTTGCCCAAGCACGCAACAAGTTATCTAGACCCTTTATTGGATGGAGACGGCCCAAAAATAGTACACGTCTATTGCTGTGATTCGGCGAATGAGAATTGCTTGGTACGGGGACGTCAATACCGTTCGGCAAAATTGCGACCGGTTGACTGAATCCCTTCCTTCGTATGTCGCAGTACTCTTGTATCGACGTAGCATGGAAGGCCGACGCTGCCTCCAACACAGGTGAGGCGAGTAGTGGCCACATGAATCTCTTTATTGTAGACGATCGCGCCATTGCAGTGTCGGATAGTGTTCCCCGAGGCGAGACAACCAACTTGCAGCTTGTATTTTTCACTGCCAAAGCTGGGTATAAATTTGGCATCATCCAAAGGCTGTGATTGTGAAATATTTCGCAGTTTCCAGAAATCGCCCAATTCCTCAACCATTTCCGCATGGTCGGTGAGCAACCGAGGCGTTTGGGGCCCACTCCTTGTTCAAATCCTGAAGCATATTTCCGGTCAATATGAGCGGGAACCGGATCAAGCGTGGCTAATCGAGTGGGGCACCCCAACGAGTTAAGGGCATTGCACAGGGATGTGACACTATAAGATGGACCGGAGGCCTCACGATTTATCCTAGGTACGATTTGAACTGTTCTAACAGACAAGACGACCACATCACGGTGTACTTATTTCTATTGTATTTTGATCGAACAATTAGCCGGGTATTTAGTGCGAAGTTTCATAGGCTGAAACAATTTGCCGCATCCAATCTAATTGGGTGTTTACGGCGAAATGTTCTCCAACCCATTTTTTAACTGGAATTCCGAAACCAGTTTTCGGCCTATACACGATCTCCCTCGGCAGAGGTTGTGCGGGAGTGTCCGCCAACAGGGTCTTGAATGGGAAGCGCTGAAATAATGAAAGATATGGTGTAAGGCTACTTAGTAGTGCTGTATCAACTAAAGGAGTGCGAATCTCCACGCTGTGATCCATGCTAGCCCAGTCGCAATCTCGCAGCAGTTGATTTCGCATATAGTTCACCGATTCAAGCTGCGCAAGTGCGAGAACCGGGTTGGTGGAAAGAGCACCTGTGGTATCAGATAGCCAAGAATTGGGATTAAAATGACCATCCGTGCAATCTGAAAAACTGAGGGGCATTATAGCTTCCACGACCTCTGGACTATTTACGCTCCTACTGAGCCACCAAGCACCCGCAATACTACTCATCCAATCCCATGCGTGACACCACCGCAGATTTTTGGTACGACGTGCCTGAATTTTTCCCAACGCCCGGCCCAATGCCTGTAAACCGGGCACAGTACGGATCAATTGCCATCTTTGAACAAGGTGTGGTAACCGAGAGAAGCTCCTATACCCAAGGAATAGTTCATCTCCGCCGAGCCCGGATATTACAACTTTGAGTCCCTGCTCAGAGGCAGCCTTGCTCGCATACCAGATGTTGATCCCATCAATAGTAGGTTGGTCCATCGCCGACAATATCAACGGGAGGTCGTCTAGAAACTCGCGTTGTGTGACGCATCTCACGTGGTGATCAATTCCGTAATATGCAGCAATCGACGCAGCAGGTGGCGCTTCATCGTCATGTGTGCCGTCAAAATACCCATAAGCGATTGTTATCCCTGTAACTTTCCCCGTGCAAAATTCTGCCATCAACCCAGCCAAACTGCCAGAGTCAATACCACCCGAGAGAAAAACACCGACAGGCACGTCTGAAACTAGGTGACGTTCAATTGACTGCCTGACCGCCAAAGCAACGGCCGCCTTGGTATCCTCGACTCGTCCTACCGATTTACCACTGTTTCTCCACGCAGATCCGATGTCGTGCCAGCATACAGGTTCAGATGCAACCGAATCCGTCACTGTGACAGAATGCCCAGAGGCGAGCGCGAAAATATCCCGATACCACGTGTTCGGTTCTGGAGTGCTCCCAAGCATCCAGAATCCCACCTGACCGCGAATGTTTGGCTCCCGACTAGTCAGCCCCGTGGCCAGAAGCGCTCGAACTTGGGACGAGAATATAACTCCGCCTCCGACACGCGCAAAATAGAGTGGTTTTATTCCGTATGGATCGCGCGCCGCAAATGCACACTTTTTCAAATGATCCCAAATTACAAAAGCAAACATACCGCTTAGTCGATGTAACATCGTACTCCCCAAGCTTGAGTAGAGCTCGAGGACTACCTCTGTATCCGAGGTCGTCCGAAATCTAGTCCCGGCGACCTCCAATTCCCGCCTCAGTTCCCGGTAATTATAAATTTCTCCATTATATACGATAATATAACGTCCGCAGGCGGAATACATTGGTTGAATCGCGCGGTCATTGAGGTCAATTACAGCTAGCCGCCGGTGAGCAAGCAAAACGCCCGCGGACCTGTAGACACTCTCCCCATCTGGCCCCCTCGGCGCCAGTACATCCAATGCCTTACGTAACGCTGAGTCACTTAGATTCTGTTGCCCGAACGCTGCAAATATTCCACACATTATCCGTTTAATCCAGGTACGTGTTACTAAACACATTCAGGGTGTTTGGACTACGTTTTCTTGCCAGGGCGGTTCCGGTCTCACATCACACCCGTATACCGTCTCTAGTATACTGCCTGTGTATCGCGCGCCAGCCCTTGCACAAAAGGTACGGGCAAGCTTGAACAGTTGGATACGTTCATTCTCTCTAATTGGCCCTTTTTGGATCGACGTTTCCATAAGGCCTTTCAATTGTTCGCCATTGCCTTTCGGAAATACTCCTCCGAGGCCCGATACCTCCACAGCCAATGCAGCACCGCAAGCATCGCTGCAGATTGTGGGAACTCCTACCGCCATAGCTTCCGTTACGACAACCCCCCAACCGTCATGGTCACTCGGCAACACCAAACAATCCAGAGATCTCATTACGGTACACACGTCGTCCATTGGTAGCCGCCCAAGCATTACAATTCTACTTTTTCCCAATTTAGAAACAGCACTTTCCCCAATTTGCCTAAATAGCGGACCATCACCAACTACAACTAGCTCAAAGTCATATTCCATTAATTCTGAAAGGGCACTAATAACGATATCAAAACGTTTCCGAGGAATGAGCTGACCGATAATTCCAAATCTGAAACACCTCTTTTTACTTCGAATTCAAGGAAGTAATTCGTATTTATCACCAATAAAATATGTATAAGGGAAAGTTAGATCGGCCGAGTATCCCCGTGCAATCACCCAGTCAGGTGTTCCTGCACCTATTGCAAGGACGAAATCGGGGCAATACGACATTTTGGTGAAACGCCATCTGTACAGTGCTCTTTTCAGAAACCAATATACGTGGCGCTCATCCACAGCCTCCATAATAATTCCCCATCTTGCCTTCCTTTTCTTAAGTTCACGTCGCACCGATCCAATCACACCGTTACCATGTATACCTTGAACGATATGGACAGCGTTGGGTGAAATCTCTGCCATAACAATAGCTACTGGCCGGTCAAGGTACTTCAATTCTATCTTACCATTTTCTCTTTCATCTACTATCCAACCCATCAAAGCTCTTTTACTCGACATGGCTTGCTCAACCACGTAGGTAATCGTAAACCCGGCAGTAGAAAGAGCTTTTGCAAGAGGGTACATGTGTGGACTTACGATATCTTGCCAAAATACAATGTGGTTCATTACGTTCTCTGCCCAATAATATTTTGTTTTGCCGTCGTGGCTGCCCACGAAACTAGTACCATCAACAACATACCGAACCCATTTGGGGAAAATAACGTGCTTTCCCCAAGGTTCGTCGCGAGCGCCGCTGATATCACAACTAACGCAATAAACCCTGACCTCGCTGATCGCCGAACCAGCGTGGTAAAATAGTACGCGAAACATATTCCTCCAATGACGCCCAACTCCTCGACAACGGCCAACGGTGTAACCCCCTTTTCTACGCTAGCACTGATGGGCAAATTTAGATATGGGTCGCGCTTTACCACCATAGTATCCGGATCGGAGCTTAGCCCAAATCCTATTCCACTGATCGGCTTTGTCTTAATATTATCTAACATAGCTTCAACAAGACCTCCGCGGGAGGACCAGAAAGCTTCCGTCAAATTCCTTCCCTCAGACCGTCCGGACTTTAGGATGAAGTTGTCAATTTGTGTGAATACAACAATGCCAAAGGCTATCAGTCCAATTCCTACTACCCAAACGGCGCAAACAAATCGCTTCGTGAAAACTCCCGGTAAAGCAGTGCCTAGTTTTGCACTCCCAAAGAATAATATATATAAAAACGGTAATCCAAGACCCAAAACGAAGGCCCCCGCAGCGGTACGAGCCTCTGATTCGACAACAAACACCAAGCATATAACCAACAGGAAAGTTTGCCACAACGGAAATTCCTTCAAGCGCAAAAACCGACCTCCGAGCCAGGCACCTAGGATAGCTGCCAAGGGACCGAAGGCTTGTGGATGGTTCAAAACTCCCTGAAATCCTGTACCATTGCGTAGGTACCCTATATCGTTCATGAGAAACGGTACACTGAACAATACGATGAGAACCATACCGCCAAATACGAATATCTCCGTATTTCGACGTTCCATATAATTTAATCCGCTCCATGCCGATAATAAGGCCACAAAAACAATTATAAACGATACGCTTTTAAGTATTGAAACTTCCGGAAGCGAACTAAATATGCTGGCGTGCAATACCAAAAAAACTCCCAGGACCAATGTAGCTGCAGTATGTCTTTTTATCACCAATTTTCCACGTAGGAGATTCAGCCTCAATAATATTGACAAAACCGCTGCAGCTATAACCGCATACCGCCCAATTGCGTCAGCTGAAGATTCCGGGGCAATGGCAGGGCTTAACATCGTTATAAACCAGGAGGTAAAAAGCGCTTGAACAACCGCCGATCTTCCCATCAACGCGTAAATGGCGAGAACAAAATAACTTAGGCTTGTTGTTTCGGGACTGACTATCCTTAGCGTAACAGATAGAACCGGGGCTATCAGAATAGTGAGCGGAAATGAAGATCGATAGATTGCTAGTGTTTTCGCCATCATGAACAACTCAGATGGTGAATCTTATTCCGATTCAATTTTCGTATAAAAGCAGTTATTAACGATTTTATCCTCATGTTCGATGGTTATAATCTTTTGGCACTGCAACAACATCAGTTTCGGTGTGGTCAAAAATGCGTTGTTTCGCCTCAATAAGCCCATTCGGGGTCGGAAATAGGAAACGGTAAGTACCATGTCTGAGGAGAAACTCACAAACGTCCTTTCGGGTATATCCAAAGCGGTTTGAATTGGTATCCGATTCGAATATGACTATCGGATTGTGCTTTTCTATGGTCTTTTTCGCGCCCTGGAGCACGGAAAGTTCGGCCCCTTCAACATCCATCTTTATCAAATTGGGCGCCGGAACTGCACCAGAAGAAACCAAACTATCAATGGTCTCCATACGACACTTCACCACATTCGCTTGCGGAGTTCTCGACCTTAACGAAGCATGAGAAGTTGGAGCAGTCGTATTTGGAATAAAAAGATTTTCGAACCCAACTTTATTTCCTACAAGAAGCTGATGAACACTTGCGTTGGTGAACGCATTTAATTTCAGTGAAACTGCCAAATTTCGAGCGAAGGCTTCTTGGGGCTCAAAGGCGCAAATCGTAACACTATCCCGGAACTTGTTAGCTACTTCGAGTGTCACCACACCGGCGTTTGCGCCGATATCAAAAAATACCATACCTTCGTCGAGAAGATGACAACAGGCATCGATGACCTCTCCGGCCATTACTCTGCCGTTGACTAACACATACGTGTAGGTATCCAGGCTACATGGCGTAACCGCCAGAAGGGCTTCTGATCGCGTTCGTATTAATATATGCGCATCGTTCACTAGAAATTTCCCAATCAATCTTGAAACATAAGCCTTTCCCCTAGGCATATATCGCGCCCACCAGACCGCAATGCGAAAACTGAGCGGTTGATGCTCTGACCACAGTTCCAGGTCTTGGTACTCTCTGCTGTTTATCAGGTGGCCACTGGGGAAGTCTCTCCCGGCCCCGCACTCAAAATATCTTTCTTCACCATGATCAGGCACGCCAGAGTTCCCCTACTAATTTTTCCAACCTCAGATTCTGCCGGAGGCATTCGCCAACATAGTCCTAAAACCTAAATATATTTTCTTTTTTTACTGTAAATAAGCTCAAAATAGTCAATACT
The DNA here is from genome assembly GCA_963921345.3 of Rhizobiaceae bacterium. Classification (GTDB taxonomy): domain Bacteria; phylum Pseudomonadota; class Alphaproteobacteria; order Rhizobiales; family Rhizobiaceae; genus Hoeflea_A. Next base: position 2,321,063 of record CAWUFE020000007.1, read on the forward strand.
GAATAGCCTATCATAAAGGAAATTGGTCCCGAGATAGCACCCATATCTACAAAATATAACGAAGAAACAACCATCGATATAACAAATATAAAATTTAGCCTTAACCACTTCCATTGATTGTTGGTCACCACTATAGCCACTCCGATCATTTGAGCGGCTGACGCGACGATGGCAACAAAAAGGAATATGCCTACAAACCAGCTTTGTGAAATGTAATTTTTTCCGTAAAGCAATAATATATATTTACTGAAAAAAATACCTATGACCGCAACAACCGATGCAGAGATAACTGACGCCATTAACCCATTTTTTAGTTGCCTTACGAATATAGATTTCCCGCGGCTTTGTTCAAAGTTCCTCACCAGTGTCGGCAACGATATGCGCGACACAGCCGCGGGTAAAAACATCCCGAGTGAAAACCATTGGAGTCCGATTGCGTATAGGGCGAAAGCGTGTTCACCACCACTACCTCGGAAGATAATTCTGCCAACGGCCCACGGCCCCGTACTGGCTAGTAGAGATACCAAAAACATGGGTAGAGAGAAATTGAATATGCTCCTCAAATGAGCTGCCGAGTTGATAGTCCCTTTCATTATGTGGCTGTAGCCAACAGTCCGTATCACAAGGGCCGATCCTCCCAAAAAACGGCTAATGCTCCCGAGTATGACCGCAAGCATGGCGAGATTTAAATCTTCTGACATCGCGGCAATGCTAGCTATCACGACAACTATTACAGCGCTTATAGTAGATAGAATCACATCTTGATAATATTTTTCCAAACCGTTTAGTCCATTTTGGGGAACTACCTCTAGTGAAAAAAATAGCACACCCAGTACGATCGCCCAGTGCGGGACCTGAAGAGTTCCGACCATTAGTCGGTGAGGGATCACTAATACAATAAGTGCCGCGAAAAGAGAGAATATAACGGACAAACCAAATATATTATATATAAGATCACTCTTACCTTCGTCAGCATTCGCTGCCCCAACGAAATATCGATTTGCGGCGACTCCCAATCCTATAGAAGCGTAGGCTGAAACCATTGAAACAGTTAGTAAAAAATAGCTGAAAGAAGCAAAAGATCGTACATCAAGCGTCCTGGCCAATACCATTGATGCCACTACGATACTTCCGCGTGATAGAATTCGGCTTGTTGTTACCCATGCTATATTTCTGGCCTTACCCAACCGAGTGTTCGCCAAATGGTCTAAAAGTGAGTTTAAATACATTATTTTGCAAATTTTGGAGGATTCCGTGTTTTTGCATTGTTTCTAGGGTCCAAACCCAATCAGTGTATTGAACAAGCGGCGCAAATCAGATTCAAAGCCTGCAGACGGATTTCTGGAGTTGATGATGAGCAAGCTTTACTGGTTGAGCGACACGCAATGGGCGGCGATTGAGCCGCATCTTCCCAAGAACCAGCCCGGCGCCCGCCGTGTTGACGACCGACGCGTGATCTCGGGCATCATCCATGTTCTCAAGATCGGCTGCCGCTGGTGCGACTGTCCGCCGGAATATGGCCCTGCGACAACGATCTATAACCGCTTCAATCGTTGGTCCCGTCGCCGGTTCTGGACAGACCTGGTCGAGGCCCTGGCCGGGGCCGGCGCAATCACCAAAAGCACGTCCATTGATTCCACCTATATCAAGGCGCATCGCTCGGCTCATGGCGGCAAAGGGGGGCGAAAGCGCAGGATATCGGCCCCTCACGCGGCGGCCAAACCAGCAAGCTCCATACCCTGACTGATGTGCTTGGAAGGCCATTTGCCTTTACGCTGACACCCGGCAATGTCTCGGATATGAAAGCGGCTCCGGTGCTGTTGTCGCAGTTGAAAGGTGCTCGCTATCTCGTCGCCGACAAGGGCTATGATGCCGATGCCCTGCGCAGTGCCTTGCGAAGCCGGGGAACCCTCCCGGTCATTCCAGGCCGCATCAACCGAAAGCGCACGATTGCCTATGACATTAGGCGATACCGTGACCGGCACCTCATCGAGAACGCATTCTGCCGCATCAAGGATTTCCGTCGCGTGGCCACCCGCTACGACAAGCTCACCCGCAACTTCCTGTCCGCTGTAGCGCTCGCCACACTCATCACATTCTGGGTCTGAACGAGTCTGGACCCTAGTAACTATGTTATGTGGAACGTAACCGAGGTTGGGATCAGATTAGGCTGCATTCAGCCGCGCTCACCACTTAGTGGTACGGATATTTTCTTACCATTAAGATCCACGAAGGCCTCCCCGGCTTCATTTCTCTGAGTTTTTTCTGAACCGCGATGAAACAAGAGGCCGAGAAAGAACGCGAAGGAGAACATCAGACTAAGCGTCCGAAGCGGGTAATCGACAACGGAATGAATGAGAAGGAACAGGATTGCCAGCGTTGCCGCTTTGTGCAGCGGCAGATGCATGGTTTGAAACGCGCGATACGCTACGAGGATCAGAAAAGCGACCATCAAAATTGCCGTGCCCAGTCCGCCCTCGAACAGGAGTTCCAAATAGTCGTTGTGGGCATGATTGACATAGGTGTTGAAAATCATGTCGCCTTTTTCATAGCTGGAATAGGCGTTGACGAAATTGCCGTAGCCGATGCCGAAGGGGAGATTGTCGCGAATGCCGTCAAGCGTCGTGCGGGCAAATTCGACGCGTCCGTAGCCGGTATTTACCTCCTCGAGCTGCAGGCGTGCCCAGACGCCAACGGAATAGACACCCAGAATAATCGTTCCTATCAGTGTCGACACCAAGCTCAGGCGACCATGCTGAAACAGGAATATACCGCTCAAGACCGTGATGGCCAGGCCGACCAGCACGCCGGCCGTCGAGCCAGCGGCGAGCAGGATCAGCAGAGCCGTAACGAGATAGAGAGGCAACAATAGGAGCCGGTTGTTTTCTATGAAGTAGACGAAAGCGAGCGGAATGGAGACGAAAACCAGGCTTGAATAGTGATTGACGTTGACGAAAAAGCCAGCCTTGAGCGGATAGGAAAACCAATCCGAGATCACCGCCCGGCCGGAATAGGAATATTGTATCAGGCCAACGGTCAGGTTGAGCACGACGCCGACAAAAAAAAAGGCCAGAAGGCCATACATTTGGTCGAACCGGAGTTTTAGCACCGCCACCAGAAAGAGGCTGACGGTCAGGAAGTAGCCCAGGACCTCAAGCGTTCTGCCAAAGCCGAGGCTGATCGGTACCGGTTCCAGACCGGGCAATGGGACACGATCGGGAAGGATGCCCTGGGTCGTGCGCAGGAAACCCGATCCGATCGGCAACAACTGGAGCGCAATCGCCAGTCCTGCCAGAACAATGAACCAGAACACCCGTCGATCGATCGGCCTGTTCATGCAACGCACACAGACAATCGTGGTAATGATGGAGGATAACAGCAGGACGGCCGTGTCCGTCGTCAGCCCCGGCTGCGTTCCGCCACCAAAGACCAGGGCCGCAAGCAGAGCCACGCCGAGGAGGTATTTGTCGATTTCCGATTGACGCGCCTCGCTCATGAGGTTCGTTTGTCAATGGTGATGCCTTGAATGGACAGGCTGCCGGTATAGGCGTAGCGAAAACTCTCGGCGATGAGATCGGTCTGCATATCCAATCTCAGCATCTTGCAGCTGCTGTCGGGCAGATCGAAGTCGGCCTCGAGCGTTCGCGCACGATAACTTCCTTCCGGGACATCCAGACGGGCCAGACCATCGCGCGGATCGATACAAGCCAGGCTGAAATAGAGCCCTTTCGGGGCCCTCAGATTGGCCGCGTCGATGTCGGCCCGGAGCCGATACTCTCCCGGGGGCAGGTAGATGTACTGACCGATGCCGATACGCTTTACGGGTTTGCCGAGAAACTGGACCAGCAGCGACGATTCCGGGGCTCCACTTTGCTCTCGCGTTTCGCGGAACATATTGACGCCGGGGCTGTTGTGGATTGTCCAGTCAAACGGGCGGCCCGAGGGTTCCAAGTCGAAAGCGGCGTTGAATATGTAGCCGCCATGCTGGCGATCTTCCTCAGACTGGGTCAGCAGGAACAGACGAAAGGCTCGGCCAAAGTCCCTATTGCGTATCAAAGCGTTGAGCGTGCCGCCGACTTCGCCCGGACGGTTGGCATTTCCGCTTCCGTTCAGGGCCAATTGGAGGCGATAGGCAAGGTCGATGGAAGCGGGGTCGCGATCGAGGAAGCTCAGAAATCGGCCGCGCCAGGGCGGGTCGTTGCGAAGCACAGCCAGCGCAAGCTGGTATCCATCCTGGTCGCTCAGCAACGGTGGAATGGCCGGGGCGAAGGCGCTGAATGCGGCCGGATAGCGCCGAAAGAGGATGTCGAGCTTGTCCAGCGCGCCGGCAAAATCGCGATTTGTCAGAGCGCTTTGTAGCGTGCGTTGGAGCGCCAAGCCTTCGGTTTTGGAGAGGGTCAGTGCCGTGCCGAAAAGCGACTCGGCCAGCCGGTCGTTGCCCAACTGTTGCTGAACCTCGGCGAGGAGGCTGTAGGAGCGCGCGTCGATGGGCGCAAAGCGGATCGCTTGCTGCGCCACCGTCGCTAGATCCGGCGAAGCGGTCGGTGCCTCGGCAAGGACGGACTGCTCGATCAGCGTGGCACGCGCATCTACGTCAAAAGGGTTGAACGCCAGGGCGCGCTGCGGATGGGAGCCTTGATAGAAGTTGCCGATTCCAGTCAAGGCAACCAAAGCCAGCGTGAGCGCTCCTACTGCGAGAACCGTCAATCGTTTGGGCAGGATGTCCATTACTCGAGGAACCCGGCTCATCGGCGGGCGTTTTGCGGTGGATCTTCGGTTTGCAAGGTCGTTGGGCTGGACAACGATCGACTATGCGCCGTTCATGCGGCTGCGCAAAAAATCTCCGGCGCGGCGCATGGTGCCGCTTTGGGCAGACCTGTCTCGCGCGGCGGATTTGCCACTGTCATCGGCCAGGGCGTAGTAGTTATCCGACATGTAGCGGTAGGCATAGTCATAGTCGTATTTCTTGACGGCAAACTTCGACATGGTGGCGCCGAACACGGCGGCGCCGACCGATTTGAGGCGTTTGAGCGATGCCACGGTGGATTTCCGGGTCACCTGGTTGGACGATACAACCAGCAAGGTTCCCTCGACAAGGCGCGCCAGAATAGGCGCGTCCGACAGGCCGATGATCGGAGGACTGTCGACGATGACCAAATCGTAACGATCCACACAGGCCTGCATCAGCATCGCCATCTTCGGCGAAGAGAGCAGGTCCGGCGGGTTCGGCGGAATGGTGCCGGCGCACAGATAGGTCACGTTGGCATGGCGTGAGCGTCGGAAGATCCTCTGGAACTCGTCCTTGTGCACGGTGTTGGTCAGGACGTTGGACAGACCGACAGTGTTGTCCGTGTTGAAGAAGCGATGGATGTTGGGCTTGCGCATATCCGCATCGATCAGCAGGACCTGCAGGCCCAGGGACCCGAAGTCCTGCGCCAGCTTGAAAGCGGTGGTCGATTTGCCTTCCGACGGTTCGGAACTGGTGACCAAAAGCGAGCGCGGATTTCCCTCCGTGCCGGTGAATTGCAACGATGTCCGCAAAGACCGATAAGCCTCGCCCAGGGCGGATTTGGGATCGGCAAGTTGTTCGGACATTTTGTCTTCGTCGATCAGGGGCAAAATGCCGAGAACCGGAAGTTTGAGCTCGGACTCGATTTCATCCGGTATGGAGAAGGTGTTGTTGAGCAGCTCGCGCAGATAGATCAGCCCAGCCACCAGGAGGCCGGAGAACGCAAAGGCAATGGCCAGGTTTTTGTTCCGGTTGGGTGAAAAGGGGAATAAAGGAACAACAGCAGCATCAACGATAGCGGTGTTTTCGCGCTTCAGTTCCGAACCGACACCGACTTCATTCAGCTTGCCGATCAGCGTTTCGTATTGAGAGCGGTTCGAATCGACCTCGCGCTTGAGGATCGTGTACTGGATGTTCTTGTCCTGGTACGCCGCCTGTTCCTGTTCCAGCTCCTTCAGCTTCGCCTTCAGATCCGCTTCCTTGTCGAACGTCTCGTCGCGCTTTTGTCTGATGGAGGTGGTGACCACCTCAACCGCCTGATCGATCTGGCTGTCGAGTTCGTTGATCTGCGATTGCAGTTGCCGCATCTCCGGAAAATCCGGTTTCAACAGGGCTCGCTTTTGCTTGTATTGGGCGCTGAGCTCCGCTCGCTGCTGCTTCAGGTTCTGGATGCCGGGGCTGTCCAGCACCTGCGGCAGGCTGGCGCCGCGACCGGCATCGATCTGCTTGACCAGGCGTTCGTGGTCGAGCCGTTCCTGGATCGCTTCCGAGAGAGCGCTGTTGATTTGCTCCAGATTGGCAGCGATCAGCGACATTTCGCCGCCGGTTACGGTTATTCCCTCGGCCTTGGCATAGTCCAGCAACGCTCGCTCCGAGTCCTGGAGCTTCTCCTTGACCTGCGCGACCTGCTCCTGGATGAACTGGCGCGCGAGATCCGATGTCTCGCTGGTCTGGTCCACACCCTGGTTGATGAAACTCGCGGCAACTTCATTGGCAATCTCGCTCGCCAGTTGCGGGCTTTGATTGGTGACGTTGATCGCCAGCAGGCTGGTGTTTCTGACCAGGTTGACGGAAAGATCGTCGAGGAGTCGTCCAACGGCCATCCGCTCGCGTTGTTCCGGGGTGTATTCGTCCAGCGATCTGACGGTCTCGAACCCGAAAGCGCGTGCCAGCAGGTTTTTGACGGCGAATTGCGGCTCCGGAAACAGAAACTGGGCGTTGTTCGCAAGGCCCAGTTCGAAGACGACACGTTGCGCCAGCGATCGGCTTTTGAGCTTTTCCTGAGCCGTCAGGAAAACGCGGGCATCGGCCGATTCGGTGATGACCTCCAGATCCTGGAACACTTTCGCCGAAGGCACCTGGACTTCAATCTGCGCCGTCGCCCGATAAAGCGGCGTCATCATCCAGGTGACCACCAAGCCCGTTACCAGCCCCAGAGCCAGGGTGATGGCAATCATCCAGCGATATTTTATGGCGTAGCGGAGCAGCGCAAGCGGATCTATTCCGCCCTCGTCTTCCTCCATTCCCGGGCCATAGCCATTGCCGTGACCGCCATACCACGGCGCGTATGATGTCATCGCGCCAGACCCTTGCGGGTCGTGCGGATGGTTCATCATCGCACGGCTGTCAGGATGGTTGCTATTGAGCACGGTGCCCCCCCGTCGGATTGACCGACGCCGTCATTTCAAAACAGGCCGTCCGAAGCACGTGGTTCAAGGAACGAAAATCGCTGCACGGGCGGCCAGACCGGTGACGTCCATGAGGTTTTGCATCGCGACACGCGACGCCGAGGAAAAGACCACGACGAGATCGCCGCCATAGATGCGCGGATCGGGTTTTTTGGCCAGCCGGATGTCTTTGACGCTGTATTTGGCGACCAGCTTTTGCTCGCCGAATTCCCGAAAAACGTAAACCTTGGAAGGATCGGCGATTTTCTTCAGGCCCCCGGCCTGCGACACGACACCGAGAAGAGTCGTATTCGCCGTGACGGGATAGATGCCGGCCTTGTTCACCTCGCCATCCACAACCGCCCGCTGACCGACGGACTCTTCGACGAAAACCGATATTTGCGGGGATTCCAAGTACCGTTTTCCATAGGCGGCTTCGAGCTTTCTCTCGAGACCACTCGGCGATTCGCCGGCCGCTTTGACCTCGCCAATCAAAGGCAACGAAATATTGCCGATGGAATCGACCTGAACGGTGCGATCCAACTCATTGACCTGAAAGACTTCCACTTTCAGGACATCGTTGGCCGCAATCTTCTGCAGGCTTCCGTCTTCCGCAGCCGGCGGAGGCGGCAGGTCTTCCACGACCCGCAGTGTTCCCGCGCCGGCGCCCGGCACGGCGGCCGTTTGCAGGCCGTCCGCCGTTCCGAGTGCATCGCCGTCGGACACGCAGGCGGTGATGCCAAAAGACAGAACAACAATCGCTATTGCCGCACGCATTCTATAGGTCAAAACCCATTCTACCTCAGGATCCGCGTTTGCCGCGCGCCCCGTGCCCCACTCCTATTGCACCGAAAATCGGCAACGGCAGCGGATCTAGTCGGAAACCGAGTTGGCGATCAATGCGGCGACCCCGCCTACCGCGGCGGCTGCGGCCACACCGCCGACCACGTTATTACCCGCGGAGGCAACTTCTCCCGTGGCGGGATCGATGATCTTGACGCAGATGTTGGTATTCAGCGGATCGATTTCCACGTCGCGATTTTCTTCGATCGTGCGCCGGCAGTTCGCACCCAGGTCGAGGACCGCGCGTGAACCGGGCCCCACAATAATGCGCGTTCCCCGGGTCACCTCCATGCCGGCGGCCGCGCCGGTGAACCCTGCCGGCTGCGACACCTGAACGTTGCCCTCAAAGGACTCGATCGTGCCAAGCGACTGCCCCTCCGGCCCCGGCGGCAAGAGACACGTACACTCGTTCGTGGCCTGCGCGAACGCGCCTGAGAACGCTGTGCTTCCGATGGCAACTGCCAAACCACATACTGCCGCAATCCGTTTCATGGACCTCAACACCCCTCTGAGACTTCCATCACTACAATCGTGATAATGGTTTGGGAAAGTTAACACAACCCTATGCCAAAAATACGAGAACTAATTGTCCCGCAATCAACCTAATGAAATGAGTAACTGTGACAAAAATGACACAAATACTGACCTCATATTCTTTTATACATCATTCAGATTTCTGACATAGAAATACATTAAGCGGCAAAATTGTCACCGTCAGTGCAATATCAAATTAGAAATTTCGATTTTTCAGAAGTAAGTTGTTTTGTATTCTAATTCTTATGTACTAACGCGCACCGAATCCGGTTACAACTATCGTGATAGTGCGCAATGCAATTAATATATCCAACCATACGGAAAAGTTCTTTATGTAGTAGAAATCGTAGTGAAGCTTACCCCGCACGTCAGAAACCTGAGCAACGTGCCCCTGGTTGACTTGGGCCCAACCGGTGATCCCGGGGCGAACGATGTGCCTGTAGCGGTAGAAAGGAAGCTCAGTCTCGTACCAAACGGAGAGTGGTGCAGCCTCCGGCCGCGGACCAATCCAGCTCATCTCGCCGCGCAAGATGTTGAAGATCTGCGGTAGCTCGTCGATACGGGTTCTGCGGAGAAATCGGCCCACCCGGGTGATCCTCGGGTCATCGTCTTCGGTGATGAAGGTGCTGCGCTCACTGGTCGACGGCTCGCACTCCATGGTCCGAAACTTCCAAACCCTGAATATTCTGCCCTGGTACCCCATGCGCTCCTGGCGAAAGAAAACCGGACCTTGGCTGTCCCGCCGGATGGCGATCGCAACGACGGCAAACAGCGGCAGGAGAAAAGGGAGTGCCAAGATCGCAAGCGCAATGTCGAGCGACTGCTTCAACCTCAGATAGACAAAACTGGGCAGCAAGGAACCGAGGGTGTTTTCCGACAGATGCTCGATTTCGACCTTGCCCGTCAGGGTCTCTCCGATTTGCTTGTAGTGGTAAACCGGCACTCCTTGAATCGCCGTCTCTGCGATGAATGCCTCCCATTCGTCGGACAGGTCGGCTCTCAAGTCGGCGACAAGTCCGTTGGGCATTCCCCCATCCAAAGCCGGAGTCTTGAGCCAGTTCCAGCGTACAAAAGGGATATTGCTGAGCTGATGCGTTTTGGCGGACGGGACAACCGCAAATGAGGGCTTCACGACCCTGGTTCCGATCATGAACACAAAATGGAACCAGATCTGCGCATTGAGAAAGCTGATGAGAAGGAAGAACCGCGAGTAGTCAATCCGGAAAAAGAGGATGACGATCAGCGCCACGCCATACGCCACCGTGAATGTGGGCAGAACATAGGATATCGCCGCCACACCGGGATAGCGCGTCAAGCGTCGCACAAGGTAGTACCCCAGCAGCACAGCAAAAATGGTGGCGATCATCGAATTCGATTGCGATGAACCCGCCAGTTTTTGCGACAACACTATGTCTGTTCGCACAAGGGTCGGTAACACACTGGCGACCAGCAACCCGATTCCCAATTGGAAACGGACCCGACCCCAAAAGGGGCGCGGCCCGGAGGTTATCCGCGCGCTCGAGTCAGCAATTGAAGCTATTGACGGTGTCATTGCCAATTCGGGTTTTTTACGCTGGCGTCAAGAAATCCCGGCATATCGCCGTTGTTTCGCTGTTGCAGTGTCTATGGGTGGACCTGGTCCTGAAAGGCGGTCCGGGTCATCAATCGAAGCAAATTTCGATCGTATCGGCTGTCAGCCCGTACCTCAAAAACTGGCATTTGTGACAGTAGACGGGTCAACGTAGATCGTTGTACCCATTTTTCGTCGACATTGATCGGGCTGCTTGCCTTGGTACTTCGACGCTGTGGATGTGGATTGTGGCAGCGATGATGCGGCTGGAGGAGATTACGGCTACCGCATGCTGGGTGGTGCTCGCCCCCCAGTTGAACATTGCCTTAGGTTGCCGCACCGGAATCGTTGTGCTTCGCAACATTGTTACGATCTATAATGGTAGGAATCCGCCCATGCAACATCTCAATTAGCACGCGAACGCGGTTTTTGCCGTCGAGGCGATCGATTTGGCCAATCATGTCAGCCATGTGGCCATTTTGCACCTTTACGCGGTCGCCCGGCTTGAGGTCTTCGACCCGTTTGAGAAAGCCTTTTTCGTCGGTAAAGACCTGCAGAGATTCGACGACCCCCTCAGGGACGGGTAGCGGTCTTTCACCCTCCATGATCAGGGAGCGTACGCCATAGGTTCCGTTGACGGAGCGCCAACGATCGACTTCCAGGTCCAACGCAACAAAAAGGTATCCCGGAAAGTATGATACCACCCGATCCATGGATTTTCGCGCATGGCGAATTGTGCGGATCCGCTTCGGAAAAAACGTCTCGAAACCCTGTCTCTCGAGCTGTGAGTATGCGAACGCCTCGCGGTTGGGAAGAGAAGCGGCCGCAAACCATCGCTTGCCGCCCTTTTCGGGACGCTTCGAATGACTCATCTTGTTTCTACTGACGATAGAAGGATCGACCCTGATCGCCACGCCGAACAGCGGTCGCGGCGGGAACAAACGGTGCTTGGGAAACTGGCAAAACGCAGATCGAGCAAGTAGCGCCGGCAGACGGTTTCCAACTCAAAAACACAAATCGCCTGGCAGAGATTCCCGCTCGTCCTCAGACGGATATTCGATTTGGGCGTGCCAGCCTGAGAATGCCCAACCTACTTGGACGGAAACCTGAGCGCCTCGAACAGTTGTTCCAGCAACAAATTCCCATATTCGCTGCACAGTTCAGTTCTCTATCAGCAGTGACCTGCCCTCCAAGATGCAGGATCCAATCGATCCAGCGGGCGCGGCTGGCGGTCAATCATCAACTTTTGTTACCGAACAACCGGAAAGTGTAGCCCCGGTTAAACGGCCGTCGAACGCCTGGCAGCGTCTGCTGGTTGCTCGCTACTAGGTCGCGCGGGAAGTGGCACAAAAATCCCCCGGTCGAAGGTGACCAACTCAACCGTCCTGGCCAATGGCGTTGAAGTGTCCCCGGGAAAGAATTACCCGACGTCGGACCAGCAACGTCGTAAGCGCGCGCTGAATTTCATCGACTCCGCGCTGCTGATTTAGCTAAAGCGTTGCTGATGTTGTTGGCGATGCCGAGAATCTATAACTGAATTTCGTGATTTCCGCAGGATTCCCAAGTACTTCGCAGACATCGTCCATGTGAGGTTCGGTTGAAAGAGCGCTCATGGATGTTTGGTAAGGCTACCGCACACCGGGTGGCATTCAGCCCCCAGTTGAATGACGCTCATGTTGCCCACCTGGATCGGCGAAACTTGCAACATAGCAACGACCTATAACGCTCGGAATCCGGCCACGCAACAATTCAATTAGTACGCGAACGGGGTTTTTGTCGTCGAGGCGGCAAATGCAGCCAATCACATCAGCAAAGAGACCAATCGGCCATCCGATGTGACCACCGCTAACCTGAATGTGCTTCAGATTTACGATAATGTGTTTACTCAGGCTATATTTCGGCTCGGCATTGGTTAAGCATTCGACTGTCAAAACAGGCAGTTAAAGCTGAAACTCAAATAATAACAGTTTGCAATACTAGATTTTTCGTACGAAAACTTCCGTGGACGTTTTGCAGACGTAGGTAGCCACACATGCCGCCTAACGATGCACGTCAGAGGAGGGATCAGGGCCGGCTTGCGGAATAGTTGACCGGGGCCGGCTTGATCACTGGTAGCGGGCGCCGGGCGTGACCTTCCACGCCCATTTGGGTCAGTCCGGCAAACCAATCGGAGTCAGCGGAAACCCCGAAGCCGGCTCTCTTTTTACCGCTGCAACAACCCGCTCAGTGCCCCTGTCGGAAGCTGCCTTCTGATATTGGTTTCTTTCGCAAATGATTCCGCTAGTTCGCATCATTTTCCAACCGGCACTTCGCATCCACCGGCGGCACCACCTTCCGGTGAGCGAACGAACGAGCCCAAAGTGTTGTGCCCCATCCCGTGATCGAATGAGCCGCTGGCACAACGCCACTCAAATCGTCATGCCTGACAATACAATGCGTTCCAGCACTGCTGGTATCTTTCCGTGCAACATGTCCAGAAGCACCCGCGCGCGATGGTTTCCGTCCAGCCTTTCGATCGTTCCGATCATGTCCGCCAGCGGACCGTCGAGGACCTTGACCCTGTCTCCCGGTCGCAGCTTCTCGACCCGGTGTAGGAATCCGAGTTCATCGGTCATCTCCCGCAGATTCTCTACAATTCCGGCCGGAACTGGCAGCGGCCGCTCGCTGTCCATGACCAGGGCGCGCACGCCGATGGTGCCGTTGACGGAGCGCCAACGGTCGACGCTGAGATCCATCGACACGAACAGGTATCCGGGGAAGAACGACACGATGCGCTCGTGGGTCCGGCGTGCGTGACGCACTGTCTTTCGGCGTTTGGGAAAATAGACCTCAAAGCCTTGCCGGAGCAGTTGGCTTGACGCCAGGGCTTCACGATTGGGAAGGGTGTTGGCCGCATACCAGCGGCGTCCGCATACGGCAGCGCGCATCTTTTGCCTCACAAAAGCGCGTCGCCCCAATATTCATTCGTCATCCCCGGCTTCCGGATTACGCGGTTCCCATCATGCGCGTAAGGCGTCCGTCGAGGCTTGAAAATTCATTTAGTACAGGCGCAATTATACAGACCGGGACCGGCCCGACAATGACGGATTTGCAACCGCGGGGTCAGATCCGTGGGGAGTAGAGCAATTTTGCCACACCGGGCGCCTGGTCAGTCGATTTCGACCACGACATTGCCGATGGTTCTACCGGATTCCACAGCCTCATGCGCCTCGGCAATGCGCGCCAGCGGCAAGCGCCGGGCGACCGCCACATGCAGTTTACCCTGCTCCGCCAATCGGTCGATGAACATCACGGCACCATTCACCACCTCGGGCGCCAGCAGATAGCCCTGGATAAAACGCAGAGTAGCGCCGCGAAACGCGAAGTCGTAGTAGGGCAAAACCGGCTCGGGGACCGCCGTCGACGAATAGGCCGCGACGACCGCGCCGGGCTTCAGCACCCGGCGCGTCGCATCGAGATTGGCGCCGAAATCCACCTCGACCACCCGATCCACTCCGGCACCGCCGGTCAGATCCTTGACCCGGGCGGCGACGTCCTCGTCATGGCGGCGGATGATGTCGGCAACGCCGGTATCGGCAACGTGGGCCGCCTTCTCCGGTGAGCTGACCGTGGCAATCACCCGGGCACCGTCTGCAAGAGCGAACTGCACGGCGAAATGCGCCACCGCGCCCGCCGCTCCGGTGATCAGCAGCGTCTTGCCGGTGACGGGACCGTCGGCAAAGACGGCGTGGTAGGCGGTCAGCGCAGGGATGCCGAGGCAGGCGCCGGCGGCAAAATTGAGATTCTCGGGCAATGGAAATATCTGCGCTTCCGGCAGCACAATGCGTTCGGCCGCGGTGCCGTGAGCCCGGCCGGCTTCACCATAGCCGCCCTGCCCATTGCGGATCCACACGCGGTTGCCGACGAGGGCGGCGTCACCGCCCTCGCCCACGGCCTCGACGATACCGGCGCCATCGGCATGCGGCACCACCAGATCGTGATCCATCGTGGCGCCGCCCCAGCCGGCGCGACGCTTGACGTCGGCCGGGTTGACGCCGGAGGCGCGCATGCGCACCGCCACCTCGCCGGGTCCCGGACGGCCGGTCAGGCCGTCGGCGAGGTCGCCGACCTCGAGAACTTCGGCTGCCGGACCGGTGCTCCGGTACCAGGCGGCGCGCATGAGATTAAATCACCCTCCACGATCGAGTGATCGTGGCGGGTGATTTGGCGATATGAGCGATCGCTCGATTTGTCCGAAAACCGGTTCCCACTTTTCGGATCTCGCTTACTGCAAGACCTGCTCGACCTGCCGCTTGGCCTGGCGGATAGCCGAAACCAGCCGGTTCTGGCCGCGGGTGAGCTGGGTGAGAGCAAATCCTTCGGTGCCGTTGGTGTAGTGGTCAAGATCGCCGGCAACCGAGATCGTCGGCAGCGGCGGCACGGTCAGTGCCGGGTCGTGGCGGAACCGCACCTCGCGGGTGAAGTTGATCGGCACCAGGATGCGCGCCAGATCCTGGATCACCTGGTTGGCGTCGCCGGAGGCGATGGCACCCGACTCGACACGGGAATAGAACGATTCGAGTGCCGATTGCAGCTGTCCCACCGCATCCTTCGAGGGCCCCAGATCGAAGCGGTCGCCGGCCCGCTGCTGATAGGCGCCGATGGTTGCGAGGAACTCGCGGGTGGTCTCGCGCCAGTCGAAGGGCAGAACCTCCGCATTGGCGTTGCGGAAGACCGTCAGCACATAGAGCTTGATGTCGCGCAGGAGGATGTCCTTGTCGGCGATTTCAAGCGTGTCGTTCTCGGTGTGCCAGGCAATATTGCCGCCGCAGCCGCCGACCGCATAGTAGCCCTTCTCTTCGCGCATTTCCGTCGGCATCGTCGACGACAACATGAAGTAGCTGGAAATGCCGATATTGTTGAAGGAATAGTCGCCAGCCCGGTGCGGCCGCTCGCCGAAAGTCGGCTTGCCGGCAACGTCCTGGATCGCATTGGCGACGAAAGCGTCGGTCTCCGACATGCGCGACAGGTTCAGGAATTCCGTCGCCCAGCGGCAGCCGGGGCTGTCGCAATTGACCTGGGCGACGCAGTTTTCCTCGAGATCGAGCCCGAAAGCATCGGCAAACCAGGTTGAGCCGGCATAGCGGCCGGTCGAGTGGCCGGGCCACCAGGCGATGCGCACCGACCGGTCGAGCTTGTCGCGGTTCTTCCACAGCACCCGGGCGACCTCCAGCATGGTGGCGTCGCCCGTGGCGTTGTCGCCGACACCGACGTCCCAGCTGTCGAGATGGCCGTGCAGGAACACGTATTTTTCAGGCTCCTTGTTGCCGCGGATAAAGACCTCCGGAAGCTTGGAGGGGAACCAGCCCTCCTCCATTTCGGTGAACAGCTTGATGCGGCCGCCCGCATTGGCGATCTCGATCAGCGCCTGACCGTCCGGCTGGTTGACGGCGACCGACACGACATTCGGCTTGCGCGGCAGGTCGTCGAGATCCGGTGTGCCCCAGACGGTGGTGCAGATGCCCCAGTGGATGTCGACGCCGGGATTGATACCGATGACGCCGATCGCTCCGAGCTCTTCGAATTGCGAAATCATGCCGGGGCTGGCGAAGCCCTCGGAAATGACGATCTTGCCGGAGACCATGGAGCGCACGTCGCGGGTCGGGTCGAGCTTCTTGTCGAAGATCGTGTCGATGTCGTCGGCCTGGTTGGCGCCGATATAGACGAGTTCGCCTTCGAGCCCGTCGCGGGCGTCAAGGCTATAGGCCGGCGGCTTTGCCCGGAAGGTGCGGCCGCCGGCCTCGATGCGGGCTTCGCCCGGGAGGCTCAGGTAAAGGTTGGGCTGGTGGACGGTCACTTCGACGCCGTGGGCGCGAAGTCGCGAGACCACTTCGTCCATGCCGCGGTCGACATCGCGCGGGTGCTCGCGCTTGAAGGTGGAGAAGCTCTCCAAGAGGCCCCAGGGCTCGTCGAGGCTGACATCGGCCAAGAGTGCGGTTTCGATCTCGTTCATCGGGACTCCTCCTTCGCGGGTGCGACGTTGCCGCAGACGGTCGCCAGCAATCGCCATATCTCGTATGTTTTACTGAGTAAAACACTGTTTTGTTTTCTGAGCGTAACAAGCCTCCCTGCGCGAATCAAGAGCGTCGGTCCGCAGCGCAGCCAAAAGGCCGACAATCGATCGAGAGAATTGGAGTCGTGTGCGCAGCAGGCTGTCAGTCAGGCAACCGCTACCTGCGACCTCGCAGGCTGCCCGCCGAGATTGGTGGAGATGCGTCCGGCAACCTCGAGAACTCCCTCGAGGATGCGGTTCTGAATGTCGGCGTTGAGCCGCGTCACCGGGCCGGCAACGGATATGGCGGCGACGACATCGTTGTTCGGGCCATAAATCGGCGCGGCGATGGAGAAGGCGCCGTCGTCGAGATCGTCCCGGGTAAAGTGAGAACCTTCCGCCTCGATCTGGATGAGCTTCCTTTCCAGTTCCACCGGATCGGTGATCGTGCTTGGCGTGAACCGGGCCAACTCCCCTGCCAGCATTTCCCGGCGCACTTCCATCGGCGCATAGGCAAGCAGCACCATGGACCCGCCGCCGGCGTGAAGCGGACCGTGACGGCCCGGCTTGGCATATAGGCGCATGGAATGGCGGCTCTCGCGGGTGGTGACCACCAGGGCGTTGAGCCCGTCGCGCACCACGAGATTGACGTTCTCGTTGAAACGGTCGCGAAGCTCTTCCATCAGCGGCTCCGCCATACGCAGGAGACCGCGCTGCTTGGCCGCCTCGTCAGCCATGTGCCAGGCGCGATAGCCGAGACCGTAGTGGGACCGCTCCGGGTCCTTGGCCACGTAGCCGCGCGCTTCAAGCGTGTAGAGAATGCGGAAAACCAGGCTCTTGGTCATGCCCAGTTCAGAGGCAATCTCCGTGACGCCCAACTCACCGCGATCGCTGAGGATTTCCAGCACGCTCAGGGCGCGGTCGACGGCGGCAATTCGATAACTCTTGGTCTCAACCATGGCGGCCTCCCGAGCCGGGGCTTGCATGCATCGCCCATTTCACGTAGGCTAAAAAAACTAAAACAGCGTTTTGCTGTATAAAACAGCAGATGTCAAGTAGGGGCTGGCAAACATGCGAATCGCCTATGTCGTCCCGGGGCCCATGTCGAAGGGGCCTATGGGACAAGCTGAAGTCAAACGACGCGAAGGTCTTCTCAACGACTGGGCGTTCGACGGCACCTCGGTCGAGGTCCGCGACGTACCCAACGGCCCGGCGTCCATCGAATCCTCCTATGAGGAGATGCTCTCCATCCCGCCGACCCTGGACATGCTGATGCGGTGCCAGGAAGAGGGTTACGACGCGGCGATCATCGGCTGCTTCGGCGATCCCGGCCTCGAGCCGGCCCGAGAGCTGCTGACCATGCCGGTTGTCGGACCGTGCGAATCCTCGATGCTGCTGGCAGCCGCGTTGGGACACAAATTCAGCGTGTTGACCATTTTCGACACGTTGATCGCCGGCCAGGAATATCTGGCGGTCAAGGCCGGGGTGCGTGACAAGCTCGCCTCGGTCCGCGCCACCGGAATTCCGGTCCTCGAACTGATGAACGACCGCGCCTTCACCAAGGCGAGGATGATCGATGTCGCCAGTGCATGTGTCGAAGAGGATCGGGCTGATTCCATTCTTTTCGGCTGCATGACGATGTCGTTCCTCGACATGTCGGAGGAAATTTCGGCATCCGTCGGCGTACCGTTCGTCAATGCCGGCAAGGCTGCCCTCAAGCAGGCGGAAACGCTCGTGTCCATGGGCCTCAGCCATTCCAAAACCGCCTTCGCGACGCCGCCCAAGGTGTCGGGCGGCAAGAAAGTCGCCGAGCTTCGCGTCGGATAAATCCGGCACAAGACCGGTATTGCCATAAACGATAGGGAGAACAGGATATGAAAAAGCTCTTAACCACGGCCTTTCTTTTGGCCGGCGTGGCCATGGCCGGAGAGGCTTTCGCGGCCGGTGATCAGATCCGCGAAATTCGCCTGACCACCAGGCCGCAGGCAGCCCAGCCGCAGGAATTCCAATTCGTTCAGCTGATCGCCCAGGAGTGGCGCAAGCTCGGTCTCGACGTCAAGGTCGACGTCATGCCGTGGGAACAGATGGCCGACCTGGTCTGGTACAACCGCGACAAGTGGGACACCACCGGCTGGCAGATGGTCGGACGCCCGGAACGCTCCGACCCGGACGAACTGATCTACAACCTTTTCCACTCGTCGACCGCGCCCAAGGGCTACAATTTCATCGGCTACAACAATCCCGAGCTCGACGCCACGGTCGAGGCGCAGCGGGTCGAGACCGATCCCGACAAGCGCAAGGAACTGCTTCACAAGGCCCAGTCGATCCTCGCCGCCGACCAGCCCAACCTGATGCTGGTGCATCCGAAATCGACCTTTGCTTTCGACAAGAATGTCTGGAACGCCTCAACCGTCGTCGACCAGGGCGGTATTGGCATCAAGAACACATGGACCTTCATCAACATGGCGCCGCTCGGCGACCAGAAGGACATCATTCTGAACTCGGCCGACAATATCCAGGCCATCAACCCGCTGTTCATCTCCGGCGGCACCGACAGCTGGATTACCGAACTCATCTGGGACCGGCTGCTTCGCATCGGACCGGACGGCCTGCCGCAGCCTTGGGCAGCGGAAAGCTATGAGTGGCTCGACCCGCAGACCATCAAGCTGACGCTGCGCGACGACATGAAGTGGCACGACGGTCATCCGGTGACGGTGGACGACGTCAAGTTCTCCTTCGAAGCCGCGCAGGGCGAAGAGGCGCCGATGTACAAGCCCTTCGTCGGAAACATCGAAAGCATCGCCACCGATGGCAACACCATCACCTTCAAGCTGGTCAAACCGTCGGCCGCATTCCTGACGGCGAGTCTCGCCAAACTCAACATCATTCCCAAGCATATCTGGGAACCGATCCTGGCCGATCTCGCCACCAAGGAAGAGAATGCCGAAGACCACCAGGAAGAGATGCCGATCGGCTCCGGTCCGTACAAGTTCGGAAGCTGGACGACCAACGAAGAGATCGTGCTGCAAGCCAATGGCGACCATTTCTCGCCGCCGAAGGCCGAGCGCTGGATCCTGCGCATCGTGCCAAATCAGGAAGCCGCCGTCGGTATGCTGAGGTCGGGCGAGATCAACTTCCTGTCGGACTTCTCCGGCGATCCGAAGATCCTTATCGACATGGCCGAAAAAGATGGAGACCTCGAAATCGTCTCGACCGTCGACATGGGCTTCCGTTATGTGGCCTTCAACCACCGGCGTCCGCCCTTCAACGATCCGGCGTTCCGCAAGGCACTCTCCTACGCCATCAACCGCGACCTGATCGTCGGTGCGGCCTTCCGCGGCTTTGCCGTCAAATCGAACTCGGTGATCTCTCCGGCCCTTGGCTTCTGGCACAATGCCGACGTCAACAACTTCCAGACGGGCACGGACCTCGCCAAGTCGATCCTCGAAGAGGCCGGCTACGAGGTGCAGGGCGGTGCGTTGCACTATCCTGACGGCGTGAAGGAAACGCTGGCCGAATAGACCCTTATTTGGGAGGACGGGGTCATTCTTGGCTTCAAACAACTCGGCGGCCGCCTGGCGCAACTGGTATTCGTGCTCTGGGCGGTCGCCACTATTTTGTTCCTGATGTTCCGGTTGATGCCGAGCAATCCGCTCGCCGCCTATATCGACCCGACCTTCACCGCCGAGCAGCAGGCGGCACTGATGGCCAAGTTCGGCTTGGACAAGCCGCTTTGGGAACAGTACTTCATCTATCTGTGGAATTTGCTGCAGGGCGAACTCGGCGACAGCTTCTTCTACCGCCAGCCGGTCGGCTCGCGGGTGCTGGAGCTGCTGCCGAATACGCTTATCCTGACCTTCAGCTCGCTGATCATCGCCTATGCCTTCGGCATCGTCGTCGGCGCCTGGCTCGCCTGGAAGCGCGACAGCCTGGCCGAACGGGCGGCGATCCCGGTGGTGCTGACCACGCGCGCCCTGCCCGAATTCTGGCTCGGCATGCTGCTGCTCGCGGTTTTCAGCTTCAGCCTCGGCTGGTTTCCAGCCGGCGGCACGCGCAGCCCGGGCAGCGAATATAGCGGCTACCTGGCGCTCTATACCTCCCGCGACTTCCTCGCCCATCTGATCCTGCCGGCGGCGACGCTGGCGATCTACAGCCAGGGCCTGCCGCTGCTGTTGATGCGTTCCAACATGCTGGAAGTGATGAACGAGGACTTCGTCACCATGGCCCGCATCAAGGGCCTGTCGAACTGGACCGTCGTGGTCCGCCATGCCGCGCGCAACGCGTTGCTGCCGGTCATGACCTCGTTCGCCATTGCCGTTGGCTACCAGATCCAGGGCAACGTGGTGGTCGAGACCGTGTTCTCCTGGCCCGGCTTGGGACGCGAACTGGTCAATGCCGTCTCGGCCAGCGACTATCCGCTGGCCCAGGGTGCCTTTCTCATGATCGCGGTGGTCGTGGTCTTAATGAACCTTTTGGCGGACCTGCTTTATAGCCTGCTCGACCCGAGGATTTCCCATGCGTAGCGAAACCGCCGGGCGGGCCCCCGCAGCCTTCGGCGCCTTCGGGCGCATGCTGAAAAAGATCCACCTGCCGCTGGACGATCCGTTCGCGGTCGTCGGCATGATCATCTACGCCATCTTCTTCCTGGTGGCGATCTTCGCCGACCAGCTGGCAACCCACGATCCGCTGGAAATCCTCTACGACAAGGATTACCAGTTGGCTTCCGATTTGCGGCCACTCGAAGACGGCTATGTCCTCGGCACCACGAGCCTCGGGCGTGATATCTATTCGCAGCTCATCTACGGCTCGCGCAGCGCGTTGCTGATCGGTCTGACCGCCGCATTCATGGTGGCGATCATCGGTACGATTGTCGGCCTGCTGTCGGGCTATTTTCGCGGCTGGGTCGACATCGTGCTGATGCGCGCCGCCGACATCGCCTTCGGCATCCCCTTCCTGCCTTTCGTCATCGTTCTGGCGGCGTTTCTTGAACCGTCGATCTGGAACGTGGTGCTCGCCATGGCGCTAATCCTGTGGCGCGACACCGGGCGGGTGATCCGCAGCCAGGTCCTCACATTGCGCACCCGCGCCTATGTCGACGCAGCGCGGGTCGCCGGATCGTCCGACCTGAAGATCGTTTTCCGCCACATTGCTCCGAACATCCTGCCGCTCAGTTTTCTCTACGGCTCGATCGCCATCGGCTGGGCCATCCTCACGGAAGCCGCCATCAGCTTCCTCGGCTTCGGCGACCCGGAAACCATTTCCTGGGGCTACATGCTGCAGGACGCCTATGCCAGCCAAGCGCTGTCGACCGGTGGTTTTTACTGGTTCGTCCCGCCCGGCATCTGCATCGTGCTGGTCGTCGTCGCCGGTTTCTTCATCAGCCGCGGCTATGAGGAAATCCTGTTCCCGAAGCTCAAGGAGTAGCCGCGGATGAGCGACGACATTCTCGAAGTGCGGGGGCTGAAGATCTCCTATGTGGTGGGCGACAAGGTCATCCGCGCCGTGGACGACGCCACCTTCTCCATTCCCAAGGGCGCCATCGTCGGCCTGGTCGGCGAATCCGGCTGCGGCAAGACCACCGTGGCGCGCGGGCTGACCCGAGTGATGCCAAAGGCGGCCCGTTTCGAGGGCGGCGAAGCGCGGTTCAACGGCCACGATCTGCTGGCCATGGGCGAAGGCGCCATGAACGATCTGCGCTGGCGCGACATCGCCTTCATTCCGCAGAGCGCGATGAATTCGCTCGACCCGGTTTACACCATCGAGCACCAGCTCAACGAGGTGCTGATCCAGCGCGGCGGACTGAACAAGGTCGAGGCGCGGGGTCGCGCCGAAGAGCTGTTCGAGATGGTCGGCATCGAGCCGCAGCGGTTGCGCGACTATCCGCACCAGTTTTCCGGCGGCATGCGCCAACGGGTGGCGATCGCACTGGCGCTGGCGCTCAATCCGAAGCTGGTTATCGCCGACGAGCCCGTCACCGCGCTGGACGTTATCGTCCAGCGGCAGATCCTCGATACGCTGAAATCGCTGCAGGACAAGCTTGGCATCTCCGTCATCCTGGTGACCCACGACATCTCCGTCGTCGCCTATGTCTGCGACCGGATCGTCGTCATGTATGCCGGACGGGTGGTGGAGTCGGGCGACACCGCAACCGTGCTGACCGCGCCCTACCACCCCTACACGATGGGCCTCTACAACGCCTTTCCCGACCTGCAGTCGAGCGCCGGGCTGCTGACGCCCATCGAGGGCCATCCGCCTGATCTCAGCGACCCGCCGCCCGGCTGCCGCTTTGCACCGCGCTGCCCGTTCGCCGAAAGCCGCTGCCGCAGCGGCGAGATCCCCCTCACCGATGTTGGTAACGGCCACTACTCCGCCTGCCTGCGCTCCGACGAAGCGACGACACTGCGCGGCACGGCCGCAAAACCCGAAACCTGGATGGCCACCGCATGAGCGACCCCGCGCAAGTCACACATCCGGATACGGACGCACCGATGGTCCACATCGACGGCGTGCGCAAGCATTTCTCCGTGGGAAATCCGTTGATGGCGGCCTTGCGCGGAACGTCCACCGTCGTCAAGGCGGTCGACGGCGTCGATTTCGCCATGCGCAAGGGCGAAAGCGTCGGGCTGCTGGGCGAATCGGGTTGCGGCAAGACAACCATGGGCCGGCTGCTGCTGAAACTCGAGGACATCACCGAAGGCCGGATCCTGTTCGAAGGCGAGGACCTTGCCGACTGTACGGGCGACCGGTTGAAGGCCTATCGCACCAAGGCGCAGATGATCTTCCAGAACCCGTTCGAGGCGCTCAATCCGCGTTTTACCGTCGAGCAGTCGCTGGCCGAACCGCTGGTCAATATCGGTGTGCCCAAGGATGAGCAACGCGACCGTATCAACCGGGCGATGACCCTGGTGCATCTGCCGAACCCGGAACAGTTCCTCGACCGCTATCCGCATCAGATGTCAGGCGGCCAGTTGCAGCGCGTGGTGATGGCCAGGGCGCTGATCCTGGAACCGGCCTTCGTCGTCGCCGACGAACCGGTGTCGATGCTCGATGTCAGTGTGCGTGCCGGCATCCTTAACCTGTTCCGCGAAGTGCGCGAAAACCTCGGCCTGACAGCCATCTATATCAGCCACGACCTGGCGCTCGTGCGCTATGTCTGCGAGCGCACCATCGTCATGTATCTCGGCTGCGTCGTCGAGGACGGCCCGACCGAGGATATCGTGCGCGAGCCGATGCACCCCTATACCAAGGCGCTGGTCGCCGCCGTGCCGGTGCCGCACCCGGACCAGTCGCACGATGCCCTGCCGATCAAGGCCGGTGCGCCCGACGCCCGCAACCCGCCCTCGGGCTGCCGTCTGCGCGACCGCTGCCCGCACGCTTTCGAACGCTGTGCGCTGGAGGAGCCGAAGGCGATCCAGGTCGGCAGCCGCAAGGTGCACTGCCACCTGTTCGACCGGTAGCTGGAAGCCTATTTCCGGGTGGCGTGATGAACGAAGGTCTTTAGCTCTTCGATCGCGCTTTTCTTTTTCGTTTTCGCCAGGTGCCGGCGCAGGCCGTAGCTCTCCACCGCGTCAAGGATCAGCTCCGCGACTTCGTCCGGATCGGCGAAGTCGCGAAAGCAGCCGTCCTGCGCTCCCTTCCTCAGCAAGCCGCTGAGCGCTTCGATCAGGTCGTTCCAGTTTTCCACAAAGAGCGCGGCGATTTCGGGGTTGTGGACCGATTCACTGATGAGCTCGACCGTCAGGATGACGTTTTCGGGCTCGGCCGCGTAGGTGGCGTAGTCGCGGACGAACCGCATCAGGGTATCCGCCGGCCGCCTGTGATCGCCAAGCATGCGCAGGTATGGCTGCGTCTCCTGCCGATCCAGCGTGGCAATCTCCGCCAGCACGGCCTCCTTGCCGGAGAAATGGTTGTACAGGTTGCCGAGGCTGATGCCAGCCTTTTTGGCGATCTCGCGCACGCCTGTCTGGTGGTATCCGTTTTCCAGGAAACAGGCGATCGCCGCCTCGACGATCCGCATCTTGCGCCGCTGGAGCGCGCTCAACCTGTCGAGGGCCGCATTCATGACTTGAATCCCTTCCGGCACGCAATTACATAGTGAACGATCGTTCGTTCGCCTGATGTGTCACCCTTCACTTAGGCCGCCTCCGAAAGGAATGCCACATTTTTATCGTCCCGATTCATATCAATGTCGATCATAGCCTGTCGAACAGGGGTTCGCTTTCGACGGCTCCGATTCACCGCTCCCGTGTGTGGATATCCAGGCTTGGCGGTCTCCATGCGAGGCCGTCATGACCGAACGGACAACCGTCGGCAAGCCGCCGCAAGATGGTGAAATCAGGCCTGTTCGGCGCTGGATCTGGATCCTTGCCGCCATCGGCGTACTGGCCGGGGTCCTGCTGTTCCTCTCCGAGGCGGAAGATTCAGTCGATGTGCAGCGGGCCACGGCTCCCCCTCCCCTGCAATCGGTATCCGTCGAAGTCCGGCCGGTCGGCGCGGAGACTGTCGAGATACGCGGCTTCGCCGAAGTCCGGCCACGCTGGTCGGCGGAACTGCGCGCGGCGGTCTCCGGACGGGTGCTTCAAGTGATGGACAATGCCCTGGTCGGCGAACGTGTCGAGACCGGGACGACCCTGATCACCATCGAAGACAGCCGATACGTGGCGGAAGTGAACGCCGCCGAGCTGGCTCTCGAGGAAGCGGAACTGGCGCTGCGCCGGGCGCAAAACGCCAACGTCCTGGCCGAACGGGAGCACAAGAGGAACAAGATCGCAGCGCCGAACGACCTGGCGCTGCGCCTTCCGCAACTGGAAATCGCCAGAAGCGCCGTGGTGTCGGCGAAGGCGCGGGTCGCCGCCGCCAGACAGCGGCTCGACGACGCCACCGTCACCGCACCGTTTTCGGGCTTTATCACCCATCGCTTCGTCAGTCCCGGACAGACGGTCAATATCGGAGATGCCCTGGTCAAGCTGGTCGACGACCAGACCTTCGAACTGACCGTCGAACTGAGCCGCGGCGACTGGGCCCTGCTGGAACAGCCGCTGGTCGGCCTCACTGCCGGCCTCGTCGACCAGAACGGCGATACCGTGGCGCGTGCAAAGGTACGCAAAGCCGGCGGCTTCCTCGACGAGACAACCCGCCAGTACAAGGTGTTCCTGGAGGTGTCCGACCCGCCGACATCGCTTCTGTCGGGCGATTTCGTCCAGGTGGTGTTACCCGGCGTCACCGTGCCGGCGGCCCTCAACATCCCGGCATCGGCCTTCACCCAGGAAGGGTTCGTCTGGCATGTCGACGCCGATGGCCGGCTGCAGCGCCTGAAACCGCGCGTGCTGTTCCGCCGCGACGACCGGATCGTCATCGAGGCGCCCGAAGGCTCGGACAATTGGCGCGTGGCGATCACGCCGCTGGTATCGTTTCTGCCCGGCCAGATGGTCGACGCGCAGCAACCGGAGGGCTGAGCTTTGCACGCATTGACCGGTTGGTTCATCCGCAATCCGGTAGCAGCCAACTTGCTGATGCTGTTCATCCTGTTCGCCGGAACCATGACGGCGCTGTCGATCCGCATCGAGGGGTTTCCGCGCGTTCCCCCCGACAGCATCTACATCACGACGGAGTATCGCGGCGCTCCGGCTGCCCAGGTCGACGAACTCGTAACGCGCAAGATCGAAAAAGCCCTGGAAGGCCTGGAAGGCGTGCGCAGCCTCACATCGCGCTCCGACAACGGATCCTCGCTGGTCACGGTGCGCCGGGCCGGCGGACAAGACCTGCAGAAACTGCTCGACAAGGTGCGTCTGAGGATCGACGGCGTTATCGACCTTCCGGCGGCGGTCCGGCGGCCGGTCATCGAGGCCAGCGGATTCGACTTCCCTGCCCTCTATGTGAACATCCACGGTCAGACTGATCCCGTCACGCTGCAGATCCTGGCCGAGCGGTTCCGGGAAGAGCTGCTGGCGCAGCCGGAGCTTTCGCGGCTCAATGTCTGGGGGCTGCATGAGCGGGAAATGCGCATCGAGGTCGAACCGCGCATCCTGCAGCAGCTCAATCTGACGGTTTCGGATGTGGTCGGGCTCATCCGCGCCAGCTCGCTGGACTTTCAAGCCGGCACCCTTCGCACCACCGGCGGCAACATCTTTTTGCGGGCCGACGATCGCGCCCGCTTCTCGACCGAATATGCCCGCATCCCGGTGATCGAGCGGCCCAACGGCACGACCGTGCTGCTCAGCGACATCAGCATCGTCAAGGACACGATCCGTGAAGGCAATTACCTGTTCCGCTTCAACGGCGCACCGACCGCGGGCGTGGAAATCCTGGTCGGCCAGAAGGAAAACCTGCTGCGCATCTCGGAGGTGGTACACGAGGTCGTCCAGGCGTTCGAGCCGCAATTGCCGCCCGGCGTCGAGATCAGCATCTGGGGCGATTCATCGAATTACATTTCCGACCGCCTCGAACTGCTGCGCGACAACGGCATCCAGGGACTGCTGCTGGTCATCCTCATCCTGTCGCTATTCCTCAACCTGCGGCTTGCTTTCTGGGTGGCCATGGGCATTCCGGTCTCGGTGATGGGCGCGCTCGCCGTCGCCGGGTCGAAATGGGTCGATTATTCGCTCAACGACGTCACTACTTTCGGCCTGATCCTGGCGCTCGGCATCCTGGTCGACGATGCCGTCGTCGTCGGCGAAAGCGTGCATGAGGAAAGGCGCCGCAATCCCGACCGGATCAGAGGCACGGAAGCCGGCGTGGCGAAGGTCGCGGTCGCCACGGTCTTCGGCGTGCTGACCACGATCGCCGCCTTCTTTCCCATGCTGCTTCTGGACAATCCTCTCGGCAAGGTTCTCGCCGGCTTTTCCGGCATGGTGATCCTGGCGCTGATCTTTTCGCTGATCGAAAGTAAATTCATCCTGCCGGCCCATCTGGCGCAACTGAATTTCGAACGGGAGCCGCCGCGCTTCGTATTGCTTCGCTTCTGGGGCGCCGTGCAGCGCGGTGCCCAGGGCGGCCTCGCCTGGTTTCGCGACCGGATCTACGCGCCCATGCTGACCGGCGCGGTCCGCCATCGCTACGCTGTGCTCATCCTGTTCGTCGCCGCCGGAACCCTCGGCATCGGCCTGCTCGGCCTCGGCAAGATCAAGACGGTCTTCTTCCCCGAAGTTCCGGGCCAGATCATCACCGTCAGCCTCAAAATGGATGCGCGGGCGCCTTACCGCCTGACGGAAAAAGTCATCGAGCGGATCGATGCGATCGGCATGGAGTTGAACGAGGAAATCCGCGAGCGTCACGGCCTGGAGCGCGCTCCGATCCGCACGACCTTCCTGATCATATCAAGCGCCAAATCTGCCGAGATCTACGCCGAATTGACGCCGGTCGCAGAGAGGCCGGAAGTCGGAATTCTCGATATCCTGCGCGAGTGGCAGGAGCGGACCGGAACGGTCGAAGGCGCCACCGAATTGCAGTTCACCGGATCGGAGGAACTGGCAGGAGGCTTTCAGTTGCGGCTGTTCTCCAAGGACATCGGCCTGCTCGACCGCGCTAGCGAGGAACTGCGGTCCTTCCTGGCGCAGATCGAAGGCGTCAGCAACATCCGCGACAGCCTGGCATCCGGTCAGCCCGAGCTGGAGATCCGGGTCAGGCCGGAGGCGCGCAATCTCGGCTTCGACACCGAAACGCTGGCCTCGCAAATCGGCTATTCCTTCGGCGGCGCCGAGGTTCAGAAGATCAACCGCGACGGTACTGAACTGCGGGTGCTGGTGCAAAACGCCGGCACGGCACGCGACACGATCGACGACCTGATGCAGACCCGGCTGCGCAGCAAGAACGGTCGCTGGATCCCGCTGCAATCGGTCGCCGAGGTGCGCGGCAGCTACGTCGCCGGCGCCATCCACCGGCAGAACGGCAAGCGGGTCAACACCGTCGCCGCCTCCATCGACCGTTCGGTCGTGGCGCCCGAGGAAGTCAGCCAGGCCGTATTCGAGCAACTGGTTCCGGACCTCACCGCACGCTATCCCAGCGTGCAGATCGCCAAGGCCGGCGAACTGGAGGAGATGGGCGAGATCCGTGGCGGCATGCTGCGCGCGCTGCTGCTCGCTGCGGTGCTGATTTACGTGCTGATGGCAGTGCCGCTGAAATCCTACTGGCAGCCCTTCGTCATCCTCGCCATCGTTCCTTTCGGCTTCGTTGGAGCCGCCGTGGGCCATCTGATCATGGATATTCCGCTGTCGGTGCTGTCGCTGTTCGGCATGCTGGCGCTCACCGGAGTCGTGGTCAATGACAGCCTGGTCATGATCACCCGCTACAACCAGGGCCGCGAGGCGGGATTGAGCGCGGCGGAAGCGCTGCAGGACGCTGGCACCGGCCGCTTCCAGGCGATCTTCCTGACCACCGCCACCACCGTCATCGGCCTGTTGCCGCTGCTGACCGAAACCTCCGAGCAGGCCCAGTATCTGATCCCGGCGGCCGTGTCGCTCGCCTATGGCGAACTGTTCGCCACCGCCCTGATGTTGCTGCTGGTCCCGGTCCTGCTGGCTATCACAGAGGATGTGAAGAGCCTGTTCTCGATCGGTCGCACCGACATACCGTCTACAGGCCCAGCATCATCGGCAGGCGGGTCGAGATCGCCGGGATCAGGATGATCACCGCGAGCGCCGCAATGAAAGCGACCAGGAAAGGCAAGGCGGCGCGAAAGATCCTCTCCCTGTGTTGTTTCTTTCTGTCCGGCAGCAAGGGCCTGAGGGTCGTCGGGCGCCGAGAGACCGGACAGCATGCTTTGCAGTTCGTTCAGCTGCAATAGCGGCCTGATGCCGGCGATGTAGCGATCGCGGCGCAACAGGAAGGCGTGTTCCAGGCAGCTGCGGTAGGGCAATTCGCTCAGCAGCCGGCTCTGGTCGCGAACGATCGGAAAATCGCTCTGCGACGGATTCATCCATTCGGGAGTGATCCCGACGATGCACGCGCCGGCGGCCTCGACAGCCTGTTTCAGCGCCGGATCCACCGCTGCCTCCGGCCGTTCGGAATAGACCAGGACCACCGGCCGGTCGGGCAGGATCTCATCCATCAGCACCCGTCGACGCTCCGCTGTCTCGACCAGCGGCTGGGGCAGCATTCGGCCGACGACCGTTCGATCGGGCGTCCCGCGGCGGGGCCAGATCAAGCCGCCCGTGAAGCGGGGCTTCGGCTTGTAGCGCATCTGCGCGAAGTAGTTTCGCACCGGCGGATAAAGACCGAGCAGGTGGAAGGCACCTCGCACAGCCGCGCCCTGCAGGCGCGATGACGGCATCATCACCTGGCCCATCCGCAGGGCCAGCAGGATCATCGACCAGGCATGCGGACTGCGCTCCGACTCGTAACTTTCGAGAACCGCTATGGCGCCACCAGACGCAAGCGCCTCATGGAGTTTCCAGGCCAGATTGTGGGCATCCCGCAGCCCGCTGTTCATCCCCTGCCCGGCGAATGGCGGCGTGAGGTGGGCTGCGTCACCGGCCAGGAACACCCGGCCGTCGCGCCAGCGTTCGGCGATGCGGGCATGGAAGGTGTAAACCTGGACACGGCGCAGTTCCGCCTGCCCGTCCGGACCGGTGTCGGCCAGCAGAGCGCGTGCGAAATCCTCTTGCACGGCGGTCTCGGGGTCCTCGTCCGGCCGCAGCTTGAATTCGTAGCGGCGCATGCCGTCGGGGCCTGGAAGCGTGATGAAAGGGCGGGCTGGATCGCAGGCGACCTCGGTGTGGAAACACCGGTTGCGGGTGGTATTAAGGTCGACGATCAGCCACGGTTCGCGGAAGGTGGACCCGCGCATTTCGATGTTCAGGGATTTGCGCACGAAGGACCGGCCGCCGTCGCAGGCGACCATGTAGCGCGCGGCAATCCGCCTTTCGCCACCGGTCGTTCTGACGGTTGCGCTCACCCCGTCCTCTGTTTGCGCAAACGCTGTCAGTTCGGTGCCGAACATCGGCGTCAGGCAGTCGAAGCGATCGAGAGCCCGTCGCAGAAGCGCCTCGAACTCCGGCTGCTGAAAGGCGTTGCGTTTTTCGAAGCCATAGTCACGCGCGGACGGCTTGACCGTCGCGAAGACCTTCCCCGACGGTCCCCTGTAGATCGACCCGTATCCGCGCACCGTGATCTGCGTTACGGCCTCGGCAAGGCCGGCAGCCTGCAGGGCGCGCATGGATTCGTCGTCGATGGAAACCGCGCGGGGCTCCTGGACGGTGTGCGCATTGCGCTCGATGATGGTCGTGCGTACGCCCATCGTGCCGAGCAAATTGGCAATCAGCAGTCCCGTCGGGCCGGCCCCGATGATGAGAACATCCGTCTCCTGGTTTGCTCGGTCGGCCGATGTCATGGCACTGCTTCCGCCAGGACCGGATTGACCAGCGTGCCCACGCTGCCGATCTCCACTTCGACGACGTCGCCATGACCCATATAGACCGGCGGTTCACGCTTGTCGCCGACGCCGCCCGGAGTGCCGGAAACGATGACGTCGCCGGGCGCCAGGGGCGTGAATCGCGACACGTAGGCGATCAGACGCTCGAGGGGGAAAATCAGATCGGACAGCGAGGCGTCCTGCATGACCTCGCCGTTCAGCCGGGTCCGGATCGGCAGCGCCCGGTAGTCTTCGACCTCGTCTGCCGTGACGAGGTACGGGCCGAAAGCTCCGGTGCCCGGGAAATTCTTGCCGGGTGTGAACTGGAACGTGTGACGCTGCCAATCGCGGATGCTGGCGTCATTGTAGCAGGCATAGCCGGCGACGTGGGCAAGCGCCCTGCTCTCCTCGATGTTGCGACCGGCGCGGCCGATAATGACGGCCAGTTCGCCCTCGTAATCGAGATGATCGGAGACGGCCGGTTTGATCAGCGCCTGCCTGTGCGCCACCTGGGAATCGGCAAAGCGGGTGAATATTGTCGGATACGCCACATCCGGCCGCCTGGTCTCGGCTCTGTGGGTCTCGTAGTTCAGCCCGATGCACAGGATCTTTCCCGGATCGGGGATGACCGGAAGGAGCGACAGGTCCGACCAGGCGAATTCGGGCGGCCGGCCGGCGACATAGTGCGAGGCGTCTGCCAGCAGCGCGTTCTGCAAGGCTTGCTTGAGCGACTTTAGATCGGGAGCCAGTCGGTTGGTCAGGCCGACTACACCGCCGTCGACCACCGCGCCGAAGCCCGGCGCTCCCTCTTGCGTATAGCTGATGAATTTCATTTGACCTAGGAGCGAAGGATCGCCCGTCCCCACTGATTGAGCGTGCGCGCCGCCTGCGGCCAGTCCTTCACCGGGCGGTCATGGATGACCTCGAGCTCGGCGGAAACCTCGATCCAGTTTCCGTCCGGGTCCTCGATGAAAATGAACAGATTGTTGCCGGGTCCGTGGCGCCCCGGCCCCCACATCAGGGGAACCTCGCGCGAGGCGAAGTGATCGCACCAGTCGCGGATATAGATCCACTCGCCCGCCTCGTAGGAGTGATGGTCGACACCGTTTCGGTCCGACTTGAAGCAGGCGATCGTGTGGTGCTCGTGGTTCGACGTGGTGAAAGCCGTTGCCAGGTCGCCGTTGTCGTGCAGCACGCGGTCGACCAGGGCGAAGCCCAACTTGTTGTGATAGAAGTCCACGAAGGGTTCGAGGTCCGGCGCCGCGAAGGTCAGATGCTGGGTCGGTCCGGGAATGGCCTTGCGCTCGCTGCCGCCCGACTTCGCCAGCCCGAAGCTGACCAGATGCCCGTTCGGATCGCGCAAGGCGAAGGCGCCGTCATGGAAATAGGGCGACGGACTGCCGAGAACCGCCAGGCCTTCCAACACCGCCCTGGCGCGCATGGCCTGCAGGCCGTCTTCATCGCGGCAGGCCAGGCCGGCGAATGCCAGCTTCTTGTCGGTTCCCGGAACGACGATCATCCGCCGCGCCGGCCCCTCGCAACGCCATTCGCGCTCCGAGATCTCCTGCAGATCCATATCCATGGTGTCGGCGTAGAACTCGGCCAGGCGCTGCGGGTTGGCGCTTTCGAAAGCAAGGTGGTGAAGGTAGGCACCGGCCTGTACGGCGGTAGACGGCATGACAGATCTCCTCAAGAGTTTCTTGAGGACTAAATTACCATATTATGATAATTTCGCAAGCAATAATTTGATCTATATCAAATTATGAGAATTTACCTTCCCTTTACTCGCTCATTCGGCCGAAGCACCGACACCTCCTCCCGACCGGCGAGAGATGTCCTGATAGGCGTCTTCCATGTAATTTTCGATCAGTCGTGAATGGGAGGCCAACAGAGAGAAGAGGCGGGGACGGAGTTCCTCGCTGAAGTCGGCATCGGAAATGATGAAACTGAGCGAGGCATTGATGCCGAGCCCGTCGTTGCGCACCGGGGCGGCAATGCCCATGAGGCCCTTGTCGACCTCGCCGCGCGTCACCGAAATTCCAACTTTGCGGATGCTCTCGAGTTCCCGCAACAGTTCCTCGCGCGCCACGCCCTCCGGCGCGCTGATGGACGCGAACAGCTTGCTTCGCTTGCGCCCTGTCAGCCCGGCCAGGATTGCCTTAGAGGTCGCGCCCTTCAAAATCGGCATCGGGCGGCCGCGTTCATAGCTCGTGCTCTTCTTGAACCGTGGCGAGCGTGCCTCGGCGACGCACATCACCGTGTCTCCGTAAAGCCGCGCGAGGACGGCCGTTGCAGGAATGCCGGCCTGCTCGACCAGCGGATCCAGGAATACCGCCCCCGATCGAATGAGCGGGTCGGTCACACGGATCAGATGTTCGAATTCGACAAAAGCCGGTCCAAGGCGGTAGTGGGATTCGACGGTGCTTTCGAGCAGCCTGGCGCCGACCAGTTCGCGCACCGTTCGGTAGATCGTGCTGGTGGACGTATCCAGCGCCGCCGAGATATCGGCGACGGTCCAGGAACTGCGCTGCTCGCTGAACAGGCGCAGGATGTTCTCGTAGCGATCAAATCCAGCCATCTCACACTTCCGCATATTGTCTCAAACTGACAATTGATTACAGAAAACAGCCGGCCATTGGCAAATTCCGGGAATTTGGTACCGCCTTCACGCCGACAGCAGCGACGCGACAGATCCGGAGCATCGCCGCGACGGTGTGATTCGGACCGTGTTTGACGGCCCTCCCGGAAGGTGAAAGGATGACCGGCCAAGGGAGAACAGCGTGTCAGACGACGTCAAACATGATGGCCCCACGCTAGCGGGAATTCATCGGCATCTTCACAGCCACCTGCCTCCGGAGCCGGCGCTGCGGGTCAAGGCGCTGGAAAGCCTGGCGGTCGAGTACGGGCTCGTCGCGCAGGAATCGCTCGATGCCTGGATCGAAGCCTATTCGGAGCACATCGGACCGAAGCGCGGTGCGCAGGTGGTGGCACGGTCGTGGTCGGACGCCGCCTACCGCGAACGGCTGCTGCAGGATGCCACGGCGGCGATCGCCGAATTCGGGTTCGAAGGCAATGCGACGGCGCATCTGAAGGCGGTCGAAAACACGGACCGCGTTCACAATCTGGTCGTCTGCACGCTCTGCTCCTGCTACCCGTTCAGCCTTCTGGGCATGTCGCCGGCCTGGTACAAATCGGCCGCTTATCGGGCCCGGGCGGTGCGCGAACCGCGCGCGGTTCTGGCGGAGTTTGGGGTCGATCTGCCCGAAAGCGTCGAAGTGCGCGTCTGGGACAGCACGGCTGAGCTGCGTTATCTGGTCGTCCCGCAACGTCCGGCGGGCACCGAGGGTTGGGATGACGAGCGTCTGGCGGCCCTGGTCACGCGTAATGCGATGATCGGAACCGACCGGGATCTGAACCGGGGTGCAGGCTGATGGATGGTGTCCACGATCTCGGCGGTTGCGAAGGTTTCGGACCGATTGCAGTCACTCACGAAGACCCGGCCTTTCCGGAGGATTGGGAGGGCCGCATGTACGCGCTGTCACAGAATGTCGGCGGGGCGGACTGGTCCATCGACTGGTTCCGTCACATGGTGGAGTTGCTGCCGCCGCAGGCCTATCTGACGATCCCCTATTTCGAAAAATGGTGTCTGACCGCCTTGTCCGGCATGGTGAACTCCGGCGTCTTCACGGTGGAGGAGGTTCTGGCCGGGAGCAGCGCAAAGGAACCTGCGGAAGTCCCGGAAGCGCACAGCGTCGAGGACGTCCTGGTAGCCGTCAAAGCAAAATGCACCGATTTCTCCCGTCCGGTCGCGGACGCACCGCGCTTTGCGCCCGGTGACCCAGTGCGCACGGCGAAACACGGCCATGCCGGCCATACGCGGCTGCCCGGCTACGCCCGCGATCGTGTCGGCGAAGTGCTGACCAGCCATGGCGCCCATGTGCTGCCCGACGCCATGTGGCGCGGCGTGGAAGAGGCCAAACCACTCTACACCGTGCGCTTTACCGCACAGGAACTTTGGGGGCCCGACGCTTCCGCCGCCGACACCGTCATGATCGATCTCTGGGAGCCATACCTTGAGCCGCTCTGACACGCCGGCTAAATTCGCCGAGCCGTGGCATGCCCAGGTGCTGGGGCTGGCACAGATGCTGGTGGATGGCGGTCACATCAGCGCGAATGATTGGGCCGAAGCACTGGGGGCCGAGATCGCTGACGCCACCGAACGGGGAGCACCCGACACCGAAGAGACCTATTTCCTCTCGACGCTTGCCGCATTGGAACGCGTCTCGACCCAGGTGGGGATCGGCGACGCGGAGTTGGACGCACGGACTGCGGCCTGGCGCAATGCCTACCTCAATACGCCGCATGGCCGACCCGTCAATTTACCGAAAGACGCCTGAGTAGACGGCGACGGCAGTGTCGTCCGCCCCTTTGGATCTACCGGTCATGCCCGAAAAATTTCTGTCACCTTGCCAGCTATGGCCTTGCCCAAGTCGGCGTTGTTTTCGGCAGTGAAGTGAATGCCGTCGCAGCCGTCGCTCGTGATGAAGTCGCCGGCGTTGAGGAAATCGATCTTCATGAAGTTGGCCATCGCCTTGTAGAGGCCCGCCAGCGCCTGGGTCTTTTCATGGCCGCCGCCGAACATCGCTTCGAACCACGGATCCGCCATCGGCGTCAGCGGCGGCGGCGCCACCACCAATGCTCTGGGTGCCGGATAGGTCGTGCCTATGCCGCCGGCACTGCTCAGGATCTGCCCGACGAGTTTCGACATACCGTTGGCGATCTCGAAGGGCGTGCGGCGAAAGTAGGCCTTGGTATCGTTGGTGCCGAGCATGACGATCACCAGATCGAGCGGCAGATGGCTGGCCAGAGCCGACGGCAGATAGGCGGCCCCGTTGAGCCGCGGATCGGTGGGATCGTCGAGATCCGTCGTGCGGGCGCTCAGGCCCTCCTCGATGATGTGGTAGCCGTCGCCCAGTTGCGCCGCCATGCAGCCGGTCCAGCGCTGCTCATAGGGGTAGCGGACCGAGGGCGCGCCTTCCTTCACCGGGATCCAACCCCAGGTCAGGGAATCGCCGTAGCAGAGTATCGTCTTTGCGTCGGTCACCTGAAACTCCTCGCATCGAACCGCGATCCTGCGGCACGAAAGAGTATTCCCCGCCGGCCGGGGCCGTGCAACCGCCGAACGTTAAGCCGGCTGCCGGCCGCGCCAGATGCTGGCGGCGAGGATGGCGAGGACGGTCAGGTCGATGACGATGAACAGCCAGCTCAGCCAGATGGCCAGTTGGGCGCCGTTCATGGTGATGTAGGCGACGAGAACACCGATCAAGGTCACCAGGAATGCCAGGTAGCGGATTTTCGGAATACGGAAGTAAAGTGCTGCTCCGAGGGCCGCATAGACGAGGCCGACCGGGATCAGCCGCATGGTGTCGTCGCTCCATCCGCTGACGATCCATGCCAGGCAGTGCAGAATGCCGGTCGCGATCAACAGTTGGCCGGCCAATCCCAGGCCGGACGGCAGCGCTTCGCTCGGTTTTGCCATGGTCCTACTCCGTCGGGCACGGCGTGCCGGCCGCCGCCCACTTCATCAGTGCATCCATCGCTGCCTGCAACGAGTGCGGTGCCGGTTCGCGCCCGCCGCCGGGCGTCCAGGCCCAGTGCAGGATAAGGTCGTGATCGAGATGCACGGCGACCTCGCGGATCGTCCGATTGCCGTTGCGCTCGGGGTCCTTCAGCTGTTCGCAGATATAGGCCGATGATTTGCCGAACCATTCGGCCTGAACCGGCGCCAGCTGCCAGCCCATGGCGACGCGCGGCGGCGCGTGCGGGGTGGCGTTGACGTTTTCGCCGGCCGATTCGGCCGTCGTGTGGCAGGTTCCGCAGGGCACGGTCTCGGCGCCAATGCGGCTTTCGCCGGCATAGATGTTCATGCCATGCGGTCGCGTCTTGCCGTAGCTCGGCCCCGACCACATCGGCCGGTGATCGGCCCCGACATGACAGTTGGCGCAGCGCGGATGCGAGGCGACCTCGTAGAAGGTCTGCCAGCTGGCAAGCCCTTCTTCGACCGTAACCGAACCGGCGGCAAACTCGTTGATCACCCGGTTGGTGCCGACCTGTTCGGCGGCCAGGGCGAGCGAGGTAAGCGCGGCCAGGCCGGCCGCAGCGAATAGCAGTTTCTTCACGGGTTTGGCCCCTAGACGAAGTCGATATGCTTGTTGAACGGCATCTCGCGGATGCGCTGACCCGTGGCCGCGTAGATCGCATTGGCCAGCGCCGGTGCCGCCGGCGGAACCGGCGGTTCGCCGATGCCGCGGATCTTGTCGGCATTTTCCAGCCCGCGTACCTCGATATCAGGACACTGGTAAAGGCGCATGCCCTCGAAATCGTGGAAGTTGGTCTGTTCCGCCATGCCGTCGGAATAGGTGATTTCGCAATTCATGGCGTGGCCGAGGCCCCAGATGACGCCACCCTTGACCAGATTGTCGAAATTCACCGGATCGACAACCCGACCCACCTCGGCGGCGACATAGACCTTGTCGATCCTGATGCCATCGTCGGTATGGGTCACCTCCACCACTTCGGCCGTCGGCACGCCGAAGGACAGGCAGAAGGCGACCCCGCGGCCGCGGTTTTCACCGAGATCGCTTCCCCAATTCGACATGTCACCGACCGCTTCCAGAACTTTTCGCGAATTGTCATGCCACATCAGCCGGATGCGTTCCTCCAGCGGATCGGCACCGGCGGCGTGGATCAGTTCGTCGAGGAAGCAGTCGTGGAAGAAGCCATTGGTGGAAGCGCCCACCGACCGCCAGGAACTGATTGGCGCTAGATCCGGGGCGCGGTAGCCGGTCATCCGGTAGTTGGGAATGGCGAAGGGCTGCTCCCAGGCGCCCGCGATGATCTGGCTGTCGGGCCCCGGCATCGCCAGGTTCTGGCGACCCATTTGCGAGGTGATGACGGACGGCATGGCGATGCCCAGATCGAAGGCATCGACCTTGCCGTCCTTCACTGCCCCCCGGCCACGTCCCATGGCGATCTGCCGCGGGAAGTCGTGGATCATGTCTTCCTCGCGGCTGTAGGTCAGCTTGATCGGCGTGCCCTTCATGGCCATGGCCAGTTCGACCGCCTGCTTGACCACTTCGTCTTCCAGTCGGTGGCCGAAACTGCCGCCAATATAGAGAACGTGGATATGGACATTGTCGACATCGACACCTGTGGCTGCCGCGACACTGGTCTGCACGAAACGCGGGATTTGCGTGCCGGTCCATACGTCGACACGGTTGTCCGTGACCCTGACCACGGCACTGATCGGTTCGAGCGGCGCATGCGCCAGATAGGGCGCGCGATACTCCGCCTCGATCATTTCGGCGCCGGCCAGCGCCGTTTCGACATCGCCGTCGTCGCGGTTGCGGGCCTCGAGCCGCTCTTCGGTGAACGAAACGGCCAGCGCCGCCCAGTGGTCGTCCATCTCTGCCGGATAGGGTGCGGCGCCCCAGTCGAACTCGATGGCCTCGGCGGCCTGGATGGCCCGCCATGTGTTGTCCGCGATCACCCCGACACCGCCCTTGACCGGCACGATCTTCTTGACGCCGCGCATCTTTTTGGCGGCGCTGGCGTCATATCCGTTGACGGCGCCTCCCTGCCGAGGGTTGAGCTTGACGGTGGCGTTCAGCATGCCGTCGATCTTGAAGTCGACGCCGTAGGGCAGCGTGCCCGTCGATTTGGCGACGATGTCGTGGCGGCGCATCGGCTTGCCGATCAGCCGCCATTCGTCCGGATCGCGCAGGGTCACGTTGGTGACCGGCGTAATGGTCGCGGCGACCGGCGCCAGTTCGACATAGGTCAGTTCGGTTCCGTCCGGCAGTTGCACCGCGCCCTTTGCGGTCTTCAACCGGCTGACCGGAACCCCGGTCTTTTCCGAGGCCGCCTTTTTCAGCGTCTCGCGCGCCACGGCGCCGGCAGTGCGCAGCTTCCGATAGCCGTCTGGCACCGAGCTCGAACCGCCGGTGACATGCATGCCGAGGAACTTCATCAACACGTCCATCACGCCGCGGGAGGATTCGGCCACAAAGCTCTCGTCGGTCGAGCGGAAGGGCGCCGCCTCTTCGGCCAGCGCCGTGTTGTAATAGGCCGGCGCCGGCGGACCCGGATCGACCTCGACCTGATCCAGTTCGATATCCAGTTCCTCTGCGATCAGCATGGCCTGCATGGAATAGGCGCCCTGCCCCAGATCGGTGCGCGGCGTGATCAGCGTCACCCCGTCGGGATCGATCTTGACATAGGGCGTGATGACGGCTTCGCCCGGTTGCAGATCCGCGAGCAGCGGGTTTTCGCCCGGACGCCGGTACATGTACGCACCGAAGGCAACGCCGCCGGCGATGGCCACGGAGCTGATGAGGAAAGTGCGGCGGGCAATGGTGGTGGCGCGTCCCATCTCATGCACTCCTCAGGTTCCTGGCGGCCGTCTTGACCGCCTCGCGGATGCGCGGATAGGTGCCGCAACGGCACAGATTCGACGACATGGCGTAGTCGATATCCTCGTCCGTCGGGTCGTCGTTGAGATCGAGGAAGGACGCCGCCGCCATGATCTGCCCGGACTGACAATAGCCGCACTGGGCGACTTGATGCTCGACCCAGGCGGCCTGCACGGCGTGTAGCGCTTCCGGCGTGCCGAGGCCCTCGATGGTCGTCACCTCGCCGTCGACGTCGCCGGCCGCAAGCTGGCACGAGCGCACCGCAACACCGTCCACATGAACCGTGCAGGCGCCGCACTGGGCGATGCCGCAGCCATATTTCGGTCCGGTAACTCCGAGTTCGTCGCGCAACACCCACAGCAGCGGCATGTCTTCCTCGACATCCACCTCGTGGGACGTTCCATTCACCTTCAACTGCATGAATTGGGTCTCCCTGAAGCCCGGCGCATCCGCCGGCTTGGCTAGATATTTACAAAATATCAAATATTGTCAAGTTGTCAAAACGAACTAAGACGAAAGAGTGATGACGGGATTTCGGCCGCTTTCCGCTAAGCTTGGCGCCGGCAGGCATGCGGAGCTGATTTTGTCCGGACGATTGCTGACATGGCGAACGATATGGTGGCTGGGACCGCTGGTGCCGGTTGTTCTGGCGCTTCCGTTCGTGCTCCACGCCTCGTCGTTCGGCCTGCGCGGCCTGACGACCGATCTGTCGGTCCAATCGCACCTCTTTTCACCCGGTCATCCGGCCGCGACCACGGCGATTTTCGCGCACATGCTGGCCGGAGCCTTGATTACCCTGCTTGCCCCGCTGCAGTTGCTGGCGCCCCTGCGCGCCCGGTTTCCGGCAATACACCGCTGGTCGGGC
Organism: Rhizobiaceae bacterium; assembly: GCA_963921345.3. Classification (GTDB taxonomy): domain Bacteria; phylum Pseudomonadota; class Alphaproteobacteria; order Rhizobiales; family Rhizobiaceae; genus Hoeflea_A. Next base: position 2,360,900 of record CAWUFE020000007.1, read on the forward strand.
TATACGCTTTTTGCCGGTGCGATCGTCGCGGGGCTCGGCGGCCTCGCCTATATTGCCCTGCGGCACACCATTGGAGGGCCGATGATGGACTTTGCCTTTGCCGGCTATGGAGTCTGTCTGCTGATCGCCGCCCTGCAGACTGTGCGCTTGGCGCGAGCGCGGAATTTCGAGCGTCATCAGGAATGGGGCCTGCGGCTGTTCGTGCTGGCGATCGGCTCCTGGCTTTACCGGCTGCAATACCAGCTGTGGTATCTGGCGACCGGCGGGCTGTGGATGGAACCGAATTTCAGTGGGCCGTTCGACCAGTTTCAGCTGTTCGCTTTCTACGTCCCCTACCTGATCGGGCTCGAAATCTGGTTCCGGCTCAGGCGCAGGCCGCTGGAACGACCGGCTGTCTGAGACCTCGTCACGAGTCGGATGCGATCTCCGCCTGCAACCAGGCGAGGAAGTCCTCCAGCATCGGCGATGTTTCGGCGGCCCTGGGCGTGACCACATGATAGGCACCCGGCAGCGTCCAACGGTCGAAAACGGTCGGCGCCATCAGCGCGCCGCTGGCGATCAGATCGTCGACGATGGGCGAGCCCAGCAGGGCAATGCCCTGGCCGTTTTGCGCGGCCTGAACCATCGAGGTGAAAGCATCCACCGTAATGCTCGACGGATCGCTGTCCACCGCAACTCCCATGTGCCGAAACCAGCTGGACCAGCGTGAATCGACAATATTGTCGTATTCGAGCAGGGTCTCGGCCAGCAGGTCGCGCGGGTTCCAGACCGGCGGTCGGTCGCCCCAGTAGGAAGGGCTGCACAAGGGCACCGCGTCGCTGCCGCACAGAAAGACGGCATTCACATCGGGCCAGTGGCCGCCGCCATAGCGGATCGACAGGTCGATGCGCTGGCGCAGCAGATCGACGCATCGGTCGTCGACGGCAAAACGCAGCTCGGCTTGCGGATGGGCGTTGCGAAACCGCGACAGCCGCGGCATCAGCCAGTAGGCCGAAAACGCGGTCGTCGACCCGACCACCAGGCCACGCCTCTGCGCTCCCTCGCGGAAACCGGTGGCGGTAGCGGCAATGCGGGTCAGACCATCCGCGACGGCCTGCTGGAAAGCCAGCCCCTCCGGCGTCAGGCGAACGGCCCGGTTGAGCCGCTCGAACAGTCGAACCCCGACATGCGCCTCGAGCGCCTTGATTTGGCGGCTGACCGCCACCTGAGTCACCGCCAGCTCCTCGGCGGCGCGGGTGAAACTGAGATGTCGTGCCGCCGCTTCGAAGGCCACAAGACACCCCAGGGGCGGCACATCCCTGCGCAGGTTATACATAAACTGAATGTTATGTGAAATGCACTGCTTATACAAGTTGACGCGGCGGCCCACACACCCCTAGTTTCCGGCCGATCCGACCTGGGAGTGCCGCACGCCATGACCGCCCTCGACTTTTTGACCCCGCCGCAAAACTCGCACCCAAAACCCTTGAAAATAGGGCTTGGAAAACTGCTGGAGCGACAAGCATCGCGTCACGGCCAACGCCTTTTCGTGACCCAGGTCGAAACTGGAGAAAGCCTGACCTATGCTGCGTTCAACGCCTTCGTCAATCGGCTGGCCCATGGATTCACCGATCTCGGGATTGGACGTGGAGATTATGTCGGGATCATGCTCGAGAACAGCCTCGACTTTCTCGCCTGCTCCTACGCGCTGAAAAAGATCGGGGCGGTCGAGGTGGCGATCAACAGCGGTTTTCGCGGCGTTTCCTTGACCCGCATGATCAACCTGACCGGATTGAGCACGCTCATCACATCGGCAGGCTTTCTGGCGGTTCTCGGTGAAGTCGAGAGCGATCTGCCGCATCTTGCGCGGCTGGTGACGACCGACGATCCGTCCCGGGCGCGGCGCGCCTTTCCTCGGCTCGAGGTTTGCGCGCTTGCCGATGTCGCCAGCGATCGGTGCGACGATTGCGCGCTCGACCTGCCGGACGACGAGACCGCCCTGATCCTGTTCACCTCCGGCACGACCGGCGTATCGAAGGGATGCTCCATCCCGCACCGCGCCTCGATCCGCGCTGCAGAAGGGATGATCGAGGCCTTCGATCTGACACGGGACGATTGCGTCTACAGCCCCTACCCGATGTTCCATTGCGGGGCGACGCAATACGACATTCTGCCGGCCATGATGGTGGGCGGGCGCGCCGTCATCCGCGAACGGTTCAGCGTGTCGCAGTTCTGGCCCGAGGTCGCGCGCCACGGCGCCACCTGGTTCATGGCGCTCGGCTCGGTACAGCAGTTGCTGTGGGCAGCACCGCCCCGCCCGGAGGAAACCGCGCACAGGCTGCGCTTCATCTGGGGCACACCGCTTCCGGTCGACCACGCTGCCTTCGCCAGGCGGTTCAACATCCGGGTCGCGCGCGGCGGCGGCTACGGCTCGACCGATGCCGGCTGCGTGGCGCTGCCGATGATGGACAAAGCGGGCGCCGGCAAGGTGCTCGACCGCTACGAGGTGGCGGTCGTCGACGCCGGCGACAACCCGTTGCCGGCCGGTGCCGTCGGCGAACTGGTCATCCGGCCGCGTGAGCCGGCTATCATGGCATCCGGTTATGTCGGCATGGCTGAGGAGACACTGAAGGCCTGGCGCAATTTGTGGTTCCACACCGGCGACCTGGCCCGCCTCGACGAGGCCGGCGACCTGTTCTGGGTGGCGCGCATGTCGGAGCGCATCCGGGTCAAGGGCGAGATGGTCTCGGCCTACGAGATCGAGGAGACGATCCTTGCCCACCCGAGCGTGGAGGACTGCGCCGTGCTGGGTGCTCCCGACGGCATCGGCGAGGAGATCGTTCATGCATGCATCACCCTGCGTCCCTCGGGCCGGCTGACGTTGGAGGAACTCGTCGAATTCTGCCGTCCGCGCATGAGCCGTTTCATGGTGCCCTCGGCCATGACGGTGCTCGCCGAAATGCCGCGAACGCCTAGCGGCAAGCCGGCAAAGGCGGAATTGAAAGTGCATCTCGAGGCGATGACGGCCGGTTATCCACAGCCTTGAAACGGTCCCAAAAGGCCGTCAGGTTCGTCGCGGCTCAATTCGCAGCACGCTTCGGGAGATTGACCATGCCGGGACCGGCGAAACTGTTGACAGCGGCCCTCGTCGCAGCCGCGATGGCCGGCTCGACGGCGACGGCCGAGGACCCGCCCTGGGTCAAGGACTGGACCGTGCTCATGCCGGAATTCACGACGGTCATCGGCGCCCGCGTCAAGGCGGCTCAGGCCAAACCGGAGTGGAAGGACACCCACTGGGTGCGTCGCGCCGGCCCGATGAATCGCGGCCTCGGCCTGGTGGCTCTGCAGACGGCCGACGGCAAGATCGTCGAATGCGCCGCGGATCTGCAGACCGGCACGATCCAGCGGCTGGAGGTTTCGGGCGACCCATCCTGGGCGGAAGCCGGCGGCAAATCGCTTTATGTCGTGCCGGTCCCGGCGTCAGCCAGCGGCTGCGATCCGAAGCCGGTCAAGCAGGGCGACTGGATCGGCTGGATGGTCGACAAGGAATGCTGACCGCGAAGCAGTTCTAAAACGCCTTGGGAAACAGGGCCGCCATGAAGCGGAAGACGATGCGCCTTGCCGTTTCCCGGTTGAATTCATCGCTGTGCAGGAAAAAGTCCGTCCACATGCCCTCGAGCAGGGCGATCGTTCCGTGTGTGGCGTCGCGCGCGAGTTTGTCGTCCTCGCCGGCCTCCCCGGCCAGTTGGTGGTAGGCCTTGAAGATCTGCCGCCGCAGCGCGTCGTCACGGGTATCGGAATAGGCCATGAACTCGTTGTGGGAGCGCGCCTCGCCGCGGAACGCGTACCAGATATTGACCGATTTGCGGTTGAGCAGAATCTCGCTGAGATCCGCAGTCACGATGGCCTCGAGCTGCTCCTGAGGCGATGATCCGGCCTGCTCCAGGAAACCGTCGAGCTTGACGAAATACTGTTCGGCGACGTGCTTGGCCACCTCCAGCATCAGATCGTCCTTGTTCTCGAAATGCAGGTGCACCATGCCGCGCGACAAGCCGGCCTTTTCGATTATGCGCGTGATCGAGGTGCGGGCGATCCCCTCATCGGCGATGAGATCGGCGGTCGCCTCGATCAGCATCTCCCGGTGGCGGGCCTTTTTGAAACCTCTGATGTCCGGTCTGGTTTCCATCACAGTCTGCAATTGACTCACGGGCTGTTTATAGTCTACACAAATAAATGGACGATTGTCCATTTTTATGACGAAAGCAATCCGGGCGGAGCTTTTCGCCGGCACTTCGAGGAGCTGCCCCATGGCGATTTCATTGAAATCTGACAGCGCGAAAGGCTATGCGCTCAGCGGACCGGCCGTGGCCTATGTCGGCTTTCTGGTGGTGGTTCCCGTCTGCCTGATGATCGCCAACAGTTTCTGGACGCAGGACTATATCGACATCGACCGGACCTTCACGCTGGCCAATTATGAAGAGGCCTTCAGCGATCCGCTGATCGCCATCCTGCTGATCCGGTCGGTGGTGATCGCCGGCCTGGTGACCATCCTGACCGTCCTGACCGCCTATCCGATCGCCTATTTCATCGCCTTCAAGACCCAACGCAAGGCGCTGTGGCTGATGCTGGTGACCATCCCGTTCTGGAGCAGCTATCTGCTGCGGGTGTTCGCCTGGAAACTCATTCTCGGCTTCAACGGCGTGCTCAACAGCGGCCTGCTGATGCTCGGCGTGATCGACGAGCCGCTCGATTTCATCCTCTACAATCCGAACGCGGTCGTGCTGACGCTCGCCCATGCCTGGGCGCCCTTCGCCATCCTGCCGATCTATGTCTCGCTGCAGAAAATCGACCCGAGCCTGCTCGAGGCGGCGACCGATCTCGGCTGCAGCGCGGTAGAGCGGTTCATGCGGGTCACCCTGCCGCTGTCGATCCCCGGCGTGATCGCCGCCAGCCTGATCATCTTCATTCCGACCGTCGGCGACTATGTGACGCCGTCGCGGGTCGGCGGGTCCGACGGCAAGATGATCGCCAACATGATCCAGGTGATGTTCGGCCCGGCGAACAACTGGCCGATGGGCGCGGCCCTGTCGATCCTGGCGATGCTGTCGGTCATGTGCGTCGCGGTGATCTTCGTGACCGGCATGCAGGGCGCGCGGAGAGTGATCAAATGACCGCGTTGCGCACCTTCAAGCCGGGTCTCGGCCTTTATGCAGGGCTCTATCTGGCGTTCCTCTATCTGCCGGTTCTGTTCCTGCCGGTGTTTTCGTTCAATGACGGCACCATCATCGCCTTCCCGCTGACCGGCTTCACCTTCAAATGGTACGCCCAGCTGGCGGACGCCGGTCCGCTGCTCGGAGCCCTGGTCAACAGCCTGATCGTCGGCTCTTCGACGGCGGTCATCAGCACCGGCATCGGCCTGTTCGCGGCCCGCGCTTTTGCCCGGCACAATTTTGTCGGCAAGGGCACCGCCGAGGGCCTGGTCATGCTGCCGCTGGTCATTCCCGGCATCATCGTCGCCTCGTCCATGCTGGTGCTGTTCATCAATCTCGGCCTGCAGCCGTCGCTGACGGCGATCATCGTCGGGCACGTGTTCCTTGCCCTGCCCTTCGCCGTGTCGATCCTCAAATCCTCCTTCGACCAGTTCGACCAGTCGCTGGAGGAAGCGTCCTACGATCTTGGCGAGACGGTGCTCGGCACGTTCCGGCGCGTCACCCTGCCGGTCGTTGCGCCCGGCATCGTCTCCAGCCTGCTGGTCACGTTCACGGTCTCCTTCGACGAGTTCGTGCTGGCCTTCTTCCTGGCCGGCAACCAGCCGACCCTGCCGGTCTATATCTGGAGCCAGATCCGCTTTCCGGCAAAGCTGCCCAACGTGCTGGCGCTCGGCTCGCTGCTGCTGGTCGCCTCGGTCATGCTGCTGGTGGCCGCCGAATATTTCCGCCGCAAGGCAAACCCGACGACCCATGGACAATAGGGGATGGCCATGACGATCGAAAACCCCATCATCGCCCTCAACAACGTGGAAAAGCGGTTCGGCAATTTCGTCGCCCTGACCGGTTTCAATCTGGATTTTGCCGAGGGCGAGTTCTTTTCGCTGCTCGGACCGTCCGGCTGCGGCAAGACCACCGTGTTGCGCATGATCGCCGGCTTTCTGCAGCCGGAGGAAGGCGAGATCCTGATCGACGGCGAGTCGATGCGCGACGTGCCGGCCAACCGCCGTCCCACCAACATGGTGTTTCAGAGCTACGCCATTTTTCCGCACCTCAACGTCGCCGACAACGTGGCCTTCGGCCTGCGCAAGAAGGGTCTCGGTTCGGCCGAGATCAAGAAGAGCGTCGAGGAGGCGCTCGACATGGTGGAGTTGCCGGGTCTCGGCCAGCGCGGCGCAGACGAACTCTCCGGCGGCCAGCGCCAGCGCGTCGCCCTCGCCCGCGCCCTGGTGATGCGCCCCAAGGTGCTGCTACTCGACGAACCGCTGTCGGCGCTCGACAAGAAGCTGCGCGAAACCATGCAGATCGAACTCCGCCGCCTGCAGCGTTCCGTCGGCATCACCTTCGTCATGGTCACCCATGATCAGTACGAGGCGATGGCGATGTCGGACCGGGTCGGCGTCATGCTGGGCGGCAAGCTCGCCCAGGTCGACACGCCGGAGAACATGTACAGCTCGCCGCGCAGCCGCGAGGTCGCCTCCTTCATCGGCGGCATGAACTTTCTCGACGCCCGGCTCAAATCTGAAAACACCGAGACGGTCGAGGTCGAAACGGCGGCGTTCGGCCAAATCAGCGTCCCGCGCAACCCCTACGGCCTGGAGACGGCCGCCGACATGCTGATCGGCGTCCGCCCGGAGCAGCTGGAGATTTCCACCCAGCAGCCAGACGCCGGCGAGGTCGTGGCGCGAGGCAAGGTCATCAACGTCGCCTTCTACGGCGAGAACATCCACTACCATGTCAGCATCGACGGCCTCGACGAGGCCGTCATCGTTGCCGTCACCAACTATTTTCACAAGGTCGATCACCGCATCGGCGACGAGGTCTGGGTGGGTTTCCAGCACGCCTCGGTCATCGACCTCGGGGAAAAGCGAGAGGCGGCCTGACCCGCCTCCGACAACAGAAGCCTGAACGTCGACAGACCCTAAGGAGGAATCAAATGTCACGCACACCCAAATCCCTGTTGCTGGCCGGCGCGCTCGTGCTCGCCGTCGGCACAAGCTCCACGGCCCTGGCCGAAGGGGCAGACCTTCGCGTTTTCGACTGGTCCGGCTACGAGGACAACGGCTTTTTCCAGGCCTATATGGAACAGTACGGCAAGGCGCCGTCCTACTCGTTCTTCGGCAGCGAGGAAGAAGCCTTCACCAAACTGCGCTCCGGATTCTCCTCCGACCTTGCGCATCCCTGCATCGGCGTCACCAAAAAGTGGGCCGATGCAGGGCTCATCAAGCCGCTCGACACCAGCCGCATCAAGAACTGGGAGCAATTGCTGCCGACGATCCGCACGGTATCGGGCGTCGAATTCGACGGCGAGACCTGGATGATGCCGTTCGACTGGGGCAACTCCGGAGTGATCTACCGCACCGACAAGGTCAGTGCCGACGACATCTCGCTCGACCTGCTGACGACGCCCGAGTTCCAGGGCAAGGTGGCCATTCCGGACATCGTGACCAGTGCCTATTCGATGGCGGCGATCGCCGTCGGCGTCGACGACTGGACGCACATGACCGACGAGCAGTTCAAGGCGGCGTCGGACTACCTGCGCAAGCTCCATCCCAATATCCGCTTCTACTGGACCGATCCGGGCCAGCTCGACCAGGCGCTCGCCAGCGGCGAAATCAACGCCGGCTGGGGCTGGAACCAGTCGGAGCTCAACCTGATCGCCAACAAGACGCCGGCCGCCATGATGAAGGACGTCGACAAGGGCGTGGCCACCTGGGTCTGCGGTTATGTGCACCTGACCGGCGGCTCGCAGTCGGACGATCAGGTCTACGATATGCTGAACGCGCTGAGCGATGCCAACTCCGGCAAATACATCATCGAGGCCTGGGGTTACGCCCATGCCAACAAGGACGCCTACGACATGGTGGATCCGGAGCTCGTCAAGCAATATGGTTTCGACAATGCGGAGACTTTTCTGAGCGAGAGCTTCCTGACTTCGGCTCTCGATCCGAAGCTCGAAGCCAAGATGATCAAGGAATTCGAGCGCATCAAGGCCGGATTCTAGGAAACCAGGCGGCGGCCGGCAGCCGGACCGCCGCCATCCAAATTCGAATACGAGGAGTACTGGATGCTGCAAGGCAGTCGGTATGATGTTCTGTTCGAGCCGGTCCGCATCGGTCCGGTGACCACCAGGAACCGGTTCTATCAGGTGCCCCATTGCTGCGGCCTGGGGCACCTACGCCCTCAGGCGCACGCCGCCATGCGCGAAATGAAGACGAAGGGCGGCTGGGGCGTGGTCAGCACCGAGGAAGCGGAGATCCATCCGAGCTCCGACCTGTCGCCGCATCCCGAACAGCGCATCTGGGACGATCGCGACATCCCGGCGCTGCGGTTGATGACCGAAGCCGTGCACCGGCATGGCGCGCTGGCGGCGATCGAACTGGTGCATAACGGCCTGCACGCGCCCAACCTTCAGACCCGCATGCCGCCTTTGGCGCCGTCGGATACGTCCATCAGTCTCGTCTACCCCAAGCAGGCGCGGGCGATGGACAAGGCCGACATCAGGGAACTGCGGCGCTGGCATCGGCAGGCGGCGCGGCGCGCCCGCGAGGCCGGTTTCGATATCGTCTATGTCTACGCCGGTCACTCGATGACCATCGCCCACCAGTTCCTGATGCCGCGTTTCAACACCCGCATCGATGAATATGGCGGCAGTCTGGAAAATCGCGTGCGGCTGACGCGCGAACTGCTCGAGGAAACCAGGGAGGAAATCGGCGACACCTGCGCGGTCGCCTTCCGTTTTGCGGTCGATGAATTGAAGGGCGCCGACGGCATTCAGGCCGCGGAAGAAGGTCGCGGTATCGTCGAAATACTCTCCGAACTCCCGGATTTGTGGGACGTCAACGTCTCCGACTGGTCGAACGACTCGCAGACGACGCGCTTCGAGCCGGAAGACGGCTACCAGATCCCTTACGTCGAGTTCGTCAAGACCATCACCAGCAAGCCGGTGGTCGCGGTCAGCCGGCTCGGCTCGCCGGATCTGATGGTCTCGCTGATCAAACGCAACGTCGTAGATCTGATCGGCGCGGCGCGTCCGTCGATCGCCGACCCCTTCCTTCCCAACAAGATCGCCCACAACCGGATCGAGGAGATCCGCGAGTGCATCGGCTGCAACATCTGCGTCTCCAGCGACACGATGGGCATACCGATCCGCTGCACCCAGAACCCGACCATGGGCGAGGAATGGCGCCGCGGCTGGCACCCGGAAGAGATCGCGCCGGCGCCCTCCCCGGCTTCGGTGCTGGTCGTCGGTTCGGGACCGTCCGGCCTCGAATGCGGCCTTCAGCTGGCGCGCCGAGGCCACCAGGTCATCGTGGCCGAGGCCTCGAACGAACTTGGCGGCCGGACTCTGGCCGAGCCCAAACTGCGGGGCCTGGCAGCGTGGCGGCGGGTGCGCGACAACCGTGTGTACCTGTTGCAACAGATGGACAATGTCGAGATCTTCACCGAAAGCGAACTCGACAGCGAACAGATCCTCGAGCTCGGCGTCGACGCGGTTTTCCTGGCAACGGGTGCTTCCTGGCGCGCCGATGGTGTCGGCCGCTCCAGCCGCACGCCCTTCGAGATCCATCCGTCGGTGCTGGTGCTGACGCCGGACGACATCATGGCCGGATCGGCCGTGCCGGAAGGCCCCGTGGTCATCTATGACGACGACCAGGCCTATCTCGGCGGCGTGCTGGCCGGTCACCTGGCGGCCGCCGGTCAGCAGGTTTCCATCGTCACGCCTGGCGGCGTGGTCTCGCAATGGACCGCTTACACGCTCGAGCAGGAGCGCACGCAACGCGACCTGCTGGAGCTGGGCGTCTCGGTCGTCACCAGCCGGTCGGTCACCGGTGTTGCCGAAAATGCCGTCACAACAGCCTGTGTCTTCACCGGTCGCGAGAGCGAGTTACCCTGTCGGACGCTGGTCACGGTCACCGAACGCGCCCCGCGCAACGACCTTTATCAAGCGCTTCAATCGACCGAGGCTGCCCGGGATGGCAGGCTGCACGTCGAGCGGATCGGTGACGCATTGGCGCCGGGCCTTATCGCCGATGCGGTCCATTCGGGTCATCTTGCGGCACGCAACTATCAGGACGATGCAGGCGCCGTCGATGCCGCTTATCATCAACGCGAAATCCCTTCCCTGGGCAATCGAGGGTGACAGCCATGCAGCACAGCCAGATCGACCAAACTGTGGACCGCCAGTCCCTGCAGCACCTGATCGCCGACCACCAGCTGGGCTTTTCGCTGGAACGGCCTTTCTACACCGATCCCGGCATCTACCGGCGGGATCTTGAAAAAGTGTGGGCCAACAACTGGATCTGGGTCGGCCATGTCAGCCAGATTCCTGACAGAGGCGACTTTTTTCTGTTCGAACTGGGTACGGAGTCGATCATCGTCGTTCGCGACAGCGCCGACTCGATCCGCGCCCATTTCAATGTCTGCCGTCACCGCGGGTCGCGTGTATGCCTGAAGCGCGCCGGCAATGCCAAGGTCTTCACCTGTCCCTACCACGCCTGGACCTTCAGCCTGAACGGTGAACTGCGCGGCGGACGGCAGATGCCGGACGGCTTCGATCGCAGGGACTACAGCCTGTTTCCCGTCAATCTGCGCGTTTACCAGGGCCTGATCTTCATCTGCCTGTCGGACCGTCCACCGGCCATCGACGGCGCCCTGGACCGCATGGCACCGATGACGAAACCCTTCGGCTTCGACAATCTGAAAGTGGCTCACGAAGCCTCCTACCCGGTCCCGGCCAACTGGAAACTGGCGCTGGAAAACTATCTGGAGTGCTATCACTGCGCTCCGTCGCACGAGGAGTATTCGCGCTCGCACAGCCTCAAGGATCCGGCTGCAATGACGCCCGAACTGCTGGCCACCATGCAGGAACGTTCCGTTGCCGCCGGACTGCCGACGGAGCAGATCGAAGAGACGGGCCCCGATGCGGAGCACCTCGGAGCCGACATCTACTACCGCCGGTATCCACTTTTCCCGGGCTACGATACCGGCAGCAAGGACGGCCAGGCACTGGCGCCCCTGCTCGGGGATCTCAAAGGTTTCGACGGCGGCGCCACCGACGTGCAGCTGGGGCCGCTCAACAACTTCCTCGTCTATTCAGACCACGTGGTCGGCTACCGGTTCATCCCCAACGGCCTGCAGTCGACCGACATCCGGACGGTCTGGCTGGTGCGCGGCGACGCCGAGGAGGGCAAGGATTACGATCTCGACCGGCTGACCTGGCTGTGGCACGTGACCACGCTCGACGACGAGCGCATTATCCGTCACAACCAGGAGGGCGTGAACTCGATGCACTACCGGCCCGGCCCGCTCTCCTCGATGGAGTGGAGCATTACCGATTTCCACCGCAGCTACCTGAAGATGATCGCCTGAGAGCCGGCGCGTCAGCGCGCCGCCTCAATCTCGCGCTTGCGACGCGCCACAAAGTCCTCGAGCTCCTCGCGCACCGCAACATCCAGGTCGGGAGCGTGGAAGTTGTCCAGCATGTCCCGGGCGATCTTGCCGGCACGTTGCGTCGCGTCGAGGCCGCCGGCGTCGCTCCAGTTCTCGAAATTGCTCCAGTCGGAGACCAGCGGCTGATAGAACGCCGACTTGTAACGCTCCAGCGTGTGGGCGGTGCCGAAGAAATGGCCTCCCGGGCCGACCTCGCGGATGGAATCCAGGCCGATCGCCTCGGCATCGATGGGCGGCGGTGTCAGCCAGGCCGTCATCAGGCCGAGCATCTCCAGGTCGAGCACGAATTTTTCGTAGGACGCCACCAGCCCGCCTTCCAGCCATCCGGCGCCATGGTTGAAGACGCCGGCCTGGCCGGTCATGGCGCCCCATAGCGACATCATCGATTCATAGGCGGCTTGCGCGTCCGGCGCGTTGGAGGCGTTGACGTTGGAAGAACGCCACGGCAGGCCGTAGCGGCGCGCGAGTTGGCCGGTGGCCTGGGCTCCAAACGTGTATTCCGGCGTGCCGAAGGCTGGCGAACCGGTGCGCATATCGGCATTGCAGATGAAACCACCATAGATATAGGGACAGCCCGGGCGAACTGCCTGGACCAGCGCACAGGCCGCCAGGGTCTCGGCCGTCTGCATCGTCAGTGCCCCGGCGACCGTGGCCGGCGACATGGCGCCGGCCAATGCAAAGGGCGTGACCGTGATCGGCTGGCCGAGGCGGGCGAATTCGATCACGCCCTGGGCGATCTCGGCATCCAGCACCAGCGGCGTGTTGGTGTTGGTGTTGAGGAAGAACACCGGGTCGGCGGCCAGCTGCGCCTCGTCCTCTCCGAGCCAGATCTTGGCCATTTCGATGGCGTCCCGCGCCCGGTGCCGACCGATGGTCAGCGGCTTCCAGGCCTTGTCGGAGAGCGTGCAGCAGGCGAGATAATAGTCCAGGTAGCGGGTGTCCGCTGGCAGGTCCTGCGCCTCGACACAGGCACCACCCATGATTTGCATCAGGTCGGACATGGCGACGAGCTTGAGGAAATTCAGCTGATCGGCGAAGGTCCCGGCTCGACGGCCGCCGTCCAGGTCGGAGACGAAGGGCGGCCCGCCGACGGCGGTCAGTGCAAAATGCCCCTCGCCCATCCTCACCCGCTTCTGCGGGTCGCGGCCGCGCAGCGAGGTCGAGGACGGCGCCATTCCGACGAGTTCGAGCACCCGCTCACGGTCGAAGCGCACCCGTTCTTCCGATTCATCGACGCTGAAGCCGGCATCGCACAGGATCGACCGCGCCTCGCCGTCCTGGATGTGCATGCCGACATCTTCCAGCACGGTCATCGCCGAATCGTGGATGAGCTCGAGCTGCTCCGGGGACAGCGGCTCAATCGGCGCGTAGGGGTAGTGCAACTCCCGCCACCCGGCTTTCGCCGGCCCGGTGGCCCGTTCCCGTTGACGTCCTCGGCGGCCGCGCGCGCTCATCGCATTTCCTCGTGAAAAATGGCGTTGCCGAACCGAACCAGTTTTTCACCGATCCGCCAATTGAATTGTGCTCAACCGGCCGGACTTTTTGTTGTATGGATAACCCCTTGGAGTGAATGCACGAAAGCCGTTTACCATGTCACGCGCCTATCCGCCTTTCTCGGCCTTGCGCGCCTTCGAGGCCACGGCCCGTCTTGGCAAGCAGACGGCCGCTGCGGCGGAGCTGCACATCTCGACATCGGCGATCAGCCATCAGATCCGGGCGCTGGAATCCTATCTCGGCGTTCCGGTGTTTCGACGCGACCCCAGAGGGCTGGCGCTGACGCCGGCCGGGCAGAGCTATTTCGAGCGCATTTCGGCGGCACTCGACATTATTTCCGAAGCGACCGCCGACAAGATCGCGAGCGTCGACGACACGCCGCTGAAACTGCATATGTATCCGTCGCTAGCCACCCTCTGGTTCGTGCCCAACCTCAAGAAGTTCTCGGAGGTCTTCCCGGAGCAGCGGGTCACGGTGACCACGCTGCCCGAACACGTCGTGCTGCCGGGCAGCGACACGGACGCGGCCATCGTCTACAGCGAGACGCCGCCGGATTCGCCCTATGTCGACCATCTGTTCGCCGAAGTCATCGTTCCGGTCTGCTCGCCGGCATTCCTGGCCGAAAACGGCCCGATCGAATCGGTCGAGCAGCTGTTGTCGCATCACCTGATCGGTTCGCACATCGATCCGGAGGAATGGACGCAATGGGCGCGACTGTGCGGCCATGAGCGAGACATCCCGCCGCGCCACCTGTCCTTCGACAACCGGTCGAACGCCTTGCAGGCGGCCCGCGAGGGCCTGGGACTGGCAATGGACCGGCTGCCGTCCGGCGAACTGCAGAAGGCGCAGGGGCAGCTGGTCGAACCGGTCGCCCGGCCCGTCCATACCGGCTGGTCCTACTACTTCGTCACCAGCGAGCGCAGCCATGCGCTGGCGCGGGTGAAGAAGATCCGGTCATGGCTGCTGGAGCTGTGTGCCGACTACCTCGACTGACCGCTACCCGTAGGCGTGTCGGATCCGCGATTCAGGAATATCGCGTAACACTCTGAAAAGATGCACCTATTTTCCCGGTCGCTGACCGCAGGTCACGGTGAAGGCGATGGTCATCGTCCAGCGCTGCGGATCGTCGTAAAGCGCCATGAAACTGTCGAGCTGTTCGCGCGTGACCGCGCCTTCGTCCAGCATCGTGTCGGCTGCGACCTGCAGGCTGAGCTGCCACCATCGCGCAAACAGCGAACCACCATTGTAAAGCCGGGCGTGGCCTTCCGCACTGATGCTCTGAAGCCCGAGTTGCTGGAATTTCGACGCGATCTTGCGGCCGATGAAATAGTCGATGTCGCGGGTTGCGGACCAGCGCAGGAAGGCCCGCCAGAATTCGGCGGCCTCCGTCGGCTCCGCTACCAGGGTCGGATAGAAGTCCGGCTCCTGGATGAACACCCAGCCTCCCGGCTTGACGGCTTTGACCATGGTCTCGACAACGTCCATGCGGGTCGGCAGATGGTGCAAAAGCGCCCTGAGTAGCACCAGGTCGTATTCGTTTTCCGGCAAACCGTCCTTGACGATGTCGAGCCCGCGAACCTGGAGATTGTCGGTCTCGATGCCATCCATCAATTCGGGAGCCAGATCCGTCGCTACTACATGGCTGCGCGGCCGATATTCACCCGCGATCCACTGCGACAACGAGCCGTTGCCGGCGCCGATTTCAATGCAGTGGCAGTCATCGGGAAGCGGCAGCATCGACAGATGGTGCCGACTGTTGGGATCGAGAAGGTCCGACATCATGCGAAGCCGATCGGCTTCGCCCTCGATGGCATGCTGCCACACATATTTGCTCATGGTCGCCTCGTTGTTTCGTTCCGCCAGTTCCACTTTCACGCGGGTTTCAGCAATCGTCAACGCCAGGATCGACTGCAACGCCGCCGACTGCCGGGCTGAAAACGGGCTGCCGGCGGCCGGCAGACTGCCTGTCACGACCAGTTCGGCACTGCTCGGGCCAGCTTTTCGAGAAGGCCATCCAACTGCCGGACCTCGTCGGCATCCAGGCACTCCAGCAGCTTGCGTTCCGCCTCTTCGGCCAGGGGCACGGCAGTATCGTGCAGTCGCTGTCCCTTTTCGGTGATGTAGAGCAAGGCCCGGCGACCGTCCGCATGATCGGGTCTGGAGACGATCAACCCCTTTTCCTGGAGCGTGTTCACCGCCCGACTGATGGTGTTGCTCGGCTGCTCGGTAATTTCGCAGATGTCGCGGGCATTCAGCCCGTCGCGAAAGTTCAGGCACAGCAGCACGGTCCACTCTGGCCGGATGATGCCGAATTCCCGCTCGATCCGCCGCAGCAACGGTTCCCGGAAGAAGATCGTCAAAAAAGCGATCCGGTAGACGTAGGGAAAGCTGGTGCCGCTGACGATGTCGATGAGCTTCATGGATTCTCCATTGAATACAACCAGATAACGATGCCAATCCGGCCTTGTCAACAAATTAGTTCCATTTGGAGCGAATACGTGATAGCCGTATATTAGCTCCATTTGGAGCGAATTCTACTGAAAGTGGAACCGGATCGGGAGGGCCGGAGCCGAAATGAGACGCAGCGAAACCCGGATTCTCGCCAGTCATGTCGGAAGCCTGCCGAGACCGGCGGACCTGCTGGCCATGCTGGAGGACAAGGAAACCGGAGAGCCGCAAGACGATGCAGCGCTTGCCGACAGGACGCGGCGGGCCATTGCCGACATCGTGCAACGGCAGACAGACGCCGGGATCGACATCGTCAACGACGGCGAGAACTCCAAAACATCCTATACGCTCTACGTTCGTAACCGTCTCGAGGGGGTCGGCCCAAAGCCGCCCGAGCGGGATCTTCCGAAAACCGCCCAGCACCGGGACCTGATGGACCATCCGGGCATGGTCGAACGCACGCGGCGCATCAACCAGGGCATGAGCTGGTTCGACCGGGCGTTGCCGCCGGCGGCAACCGGGCCCGTCAGCTATGGCGATCTGCAGGCGCTTGAGACGGACATTGCGAACCTCCGTCTCGCCTGCGACGCCGCCGGCGTCGAAGAGGCCTTCATGAACTCAGCCTCGCCCGGCGTGCTCACCAAATTCGTTCCGGACCTCCATTATGGCGACGAAGACCGCTATGTCGCCGACCTCGCCGATGCCATGGCCGTCGAATACGAGGCGATCGTCGAGGCCGGACTGCTGCTGCAGATCGATGCGCCGGATCTCGGCTCGGCGCGCCACAACCAGTATCAGGACCTTTGCGAAAGCGACTTTCTGAAAATCGCCGAGCGCAATATCGAGGCGCTCAATCATGCCACCCGCAACATCCCGCCGGAGCGCATGCGCATGCATGTGTGCTGGGGCAATTACGAGGGGCCGCATGTCCACGACATTCCGCTCGCCAGCCTTTTCCCGGTGATCATGAAGGCCCGGCCTGCCGGTCTTCTGGTCGAGGGCGCCAATCCGGCGCACGGTCACGAATGGGAAGACATCCGCGACCTGGGCCTGCCCGACGACAAGGTACTGATCCCCGGCGTCATCGACACCACGACGAACTTCGTCGAACATCCGCGCCTGGTCGCCCAGCGCATCTGCCGCTTTGCCGAAGCGGTCGGCAGGGAACGGGTCATCGCCTCCACCGACTGCGGCTTTGCGACGTTCGCCGGGCCCAACAACCCGGTGATCGAGAGCATCGTCTGGGAGAAGCTCAGGGCGCTCAGCGAAGGCGCGCGGCTCGCGAGCGCCATGTTGTGGGGATCGGAGGCGGCGGCATGACCTACCACCTTCGGGATTTCGGTTGCCACACCGTCGCCGGCCGACTCCACGAGGTGACCACGGGCGAACCGCTCGAAGTGCATTTCACCCGCGACGCCGGCTATGTCCACGACCCCAAGGGGCACTTCGCCGTCGAACATGCCTATGTCCAGTACTATGTGCCCGAACGGCGCCGCGAGGCGCCGCCGGTGGTGCTACTGCACGGCGGCGGCATGTGCGGTTCGACCTGGGAGACGACGCCGGACGGTCGACCGGGCTGGATCCACCGGCTGCTGCAATCGGGCCTCGAGGTCCATGTGATCGATAATGTCGAGAGAGGCCGCGCCGGCTTCGCGCCGGGTCTCTGGGAGGGCGATCCTTTGTTGAGATCGCTGCAGGAGGCCTGGAGCCTGTTCCGCTTCGGCCGGGCGGCCGATTTTGAAGAGCGCGCGGCCTTTCCCGACCAGCAATTCCCGGTCGATCGTCTCGACGCACTGGCGCAGCGTTTCTGCCCGCGCTGGCTGACCACGTCGTGGCAGCATGTTGCGGCGCTGATCGCCCTGCTCGAGCGTTGCGGGCCGGCCACCGTTTTCTTCCACAGCCAAGGCGGCGAAATTGCCTTCGAAGCGGCCTGCCTGCGGCCGGACCTGTTTGCCGGTCTCGTCGGCGTCGAGCCGTCGGCCATGCCGCGGTCCGTGTCGCCCATCGTCGACCTGCCGCTGGTCATGCTCTATGGCGACTATCTCGATGTCGACGAACGCTGGGACGGGCGCAAGAAACGCTGGGACCGGCTGGTCGCCGATTTCACCGCAGCCGGCGGCAATGTCCGCAAGATTCTCGCAGCCGAAGAGATCGCACGGGGCACCAGCCACCTGCCGATGATGGATTGCCGCTCCGACGACAATCTTCGGGCTATTCTCGAATCGCTTCCGGCTCACTGCACCGGTGCGCAAGCGGAGGTGACGCCATGGCGTTAGGCGGCTCCAGCGGACACCCGACTGCAGGCCAGGTGCGGCTCGAGCGTCTCACGCGCGCGGTGCTCAATCTGTTTGCCATCTGCCTGATCGCCATGGTGGCGGCCATCGCCGTCCAGGTCGCGGCAAGCCGTGTGGGGATTGCCAATCTGGTGACATTCGAAAGTCCGCTGCCCCTGTTCGGCACTGCCGTCACGCTGAACTCGCTGACGGATCTGCAATGGTATCTGATGGCGCTGGTGGCCATCGGTCCGGCTGCTCTGGTTTGGGTTGTCGACCGCCATGTGCGGGTCGACTTTCTCTATTCCCGCTGCAACCGACGACAGAAAGCCCGGATCGAACTGCTCGGGCACCTGCTGTTTGCCCTACCGTTTCTGGTGATGTGCATCCCGGCCGCCTGGACGATGACGCTGCTTGCCTATGAACGAGGCGAAAAATCCGCCAATGCGGGATTGTGGGACCGGTTTCTCGTCAAGGGCGTCGTTCCGGTCAGCCTCACACTGGTCCTGCTGGTGATCGTGCTGGAATTGTGGCCGCTGTTGCGCCGCGCTGTCGGAGGCAGGCCGTCATGATCGAACACGGCGCCGCAATCCTCATGGCCATCGCCGCGCTTGCCGGCATTCTGTCGGGATACCGAGTCGCCTTCGTGCTTGCCGGTTGCGCCGCCCTCTTCATCCTGCTCAGCGACACGCCGGTTTCCTTCTTCAAGCTGATCCTCAGCCGCATCTACGCCAACGTCCTGTCCAACTGGCTGCTGGTCGCCATCCCCATGTTCATCTTCATGGGGTTCCTGCTCGAGAAAACCGGTGTCGCCGAGCGGTTGCTGAAGGCCGCGCAAAGGGCGCTCGGCGGAACGTCGTCGGGCATGGTCCTGTCGGTGCTGGTGATCGGCGTGCTGCTCGCCGCATCTTCCGGCATCGTCGGCGCATCGGTCGTTCTCCTGGCGGTGCTGGCGCTGCCGCAGTCGCGCAATGCCGGCGTCGACAATGCGACGTCGTCGGGGCTCGTGGTCTCGTCAGGAACCCTGGCGATCCTCATGCCGCCTTCGATCATGCTCATCGTGCTCGGCGACCAGCTCAAGGTGCCGATCGGCGACATGTTCGCCGGTGCAATCCTGCCGGGCCTGCTGCTGGTCAGTCTCTATGCTGTTTATGCGATCATACGGACCTGGAACATCCGTCCGATGGCTCGGGAACACACTCCGGGATGGTCCGCGGTCCTCGACATTCTGCCGCTTGTTCTGCTCATCGTTTTCGTCCTCGGGTCGATCATCTTCGGACTGGCGACGCCGACGGAAGCCAGCGGGCTCGGCGCCGTCGGAGCCATCCTCATCGCCCTCGCCTATCGCAGTTTTTCCTTCGGCGTCCTTATGGAAGCGGCACGCGAAACCGTCGTCTCGACCTCGATGGTGTTTCTGGTTCTCATCGGCGCCACCTGCTTTTCCGCCGTGTTCCGCAAGGTCGGCGGCGACGAGGCCATCCAGGCCGCCATCGGCGTTTTCGGAACCGAACCCTGGGTCGTGCTGCTGGTGGTCATGGGCGCGATCTTTGTGCTCGGTTTCGTCCTCGACTGGTTGGAAATCACACTTATCCTGATGCCGATTTTCGCGCCGGTCGTGACGGCGCTGGACTTCGGCAACGGACTGGCCGGCACCCAGCTCATGCTGTGGTTCGGCATCCTGGTCGCCCTCAATCTGCAAACCTCCTTTCTGACGCCGCCGTTCGGCTTCTCGCTGTTCTACTTCCGCGGCGCCGCCGGAGAGCAGGTGGCGACCATCGACATCTACCGGGGCATCGTTCCGTTCATCGGACTGCAGATCGCGGCACTCGGATTGCTGATGGCATTTCCGAAACTCGTTACCGGCTTGCTTTGAAGCCGGTAAAGCAACGCGGCCGCGGGAGGCGGTCGCAGACAGGGAGAGAGACATGAAAAAACTGATGATCGCCGCCGGACTGGTTCCCTTGGCGCTGGCGACCGCCACAGCCGGAGAGCTGTCGCTGCAAAACGCGTTTCCCAAGGCCATTCCCATGGTCGGTCCGTCGGCCGACTACTTCGCCGAACGGGTGAAAGTCGCAACCGGCGGTGAACTCGATTTCAAGCATTATGGCGCCGGCGAACTATCGCCTCCGGCCGAGATCGTCGACAATGTCGGTTCCGGAGCGCTCGACGCCGGTTGGTCCTACGCCGCCTACACGGCCGGCAAGGTCCCGGCCGTGACGCTGTTCGCGTCGATCCCCTTCGGCCCGGACGCCCAGAAATACCTGGCCTGGATCTATCACGGCGGCGGCCTGGAGCTGTGGCGCGAGGTCTATGCGCCGTTCAACGTCGTGCCGATGCCCTGCGGCGTGACCCTTCCGGAGGCCGGCGGCTGGTACAACAAGCAGATCAGCTCGGTCGACGACCTGCAGGGTCTGAAAATCCGCATCGGCGGCATCGGCGGCAAGGTGCTGGCAAAGCTCGGCGCCAGCGCCCAGTCCCTGCCGACGGGCGAAATCTACACGTCGCTCGAGACCGGGCGGTTGGACGCGACCGAGTTTTCGTTTCCGGAGGTCGATCAACTGCTCGGCTTCGAGAAGATCGTCAAGAACTACTACTTCCCCGGATGGCACCAGCCCGCCGGCCTGATCGAACTGACGATCAACAAGGATCTTTGGGACAGCTGGAGCGACGAGCAGCGCATGGTGATCGACATGGCCTGCAAGGCGACGTCGGAGGAGTTCCTGCAGCGTCATGCCGCCAAGCAGCATGAAGCGCTGACGAAGTTCGAGAATGCCGGCGTGACCATCCACCGCTTTCCGGATGAAGTGCTCGCCGCATTGAAACTGGCTTCCGACGAGGTCTTCGCCGAGGAATCCGCCGCCGACCCGATGTTCAAGAGGGTCTATGACAGTTATCAGGCGTTTTCGGACAACTACGACTCCTACCAGTTACGCAACCGCCTTTGAGTGGATCTGCGGCCGGATGGCTGGCAACACATCGTTCACGCCATCCGCAGCTGCCGGTTTGTCCCGCTGTCGCGGTGTCGTAGGGTTGCGGCGCGATCACCAATGAGGAGATTGAACCATGGCGACGCCGAAAACCTGGCTGGAGGCGGGACCGTCGAAAAAGCAGCCCGGAGAGCAGTTGCGGGACCTGCTGGCCCGACCCGCAATTCTTAAAGTTCCCGGCAGTCATGACGCGCTTTCTGGCCTTCTTGCCCGGCAGGCCGGCTTCGAATGCCTCTATGTTTCCGGTGCTGCGCTGACGGCCGCCCGGGGTCTGCCGGATCTCGGCATCCTGACCATGGAGGAGCTGTGTGCGGCAACACGGGCGATCGCCCGCGCGACCGGGCTGCCGCTGATCGTCGACGGCGACACGGGCTATGGCGAGGCTCTCAACGTCATGCGTCTGGTCCGGGAACTGGAGGATGCTGGCGCAGCAGCCGTGCAGATCGAGGACCAGGTGTTGCCCAAGAAATGCGGTCATCTGAACGACAAAACGCTGGTTTCGCCGCAGGAGATGGCGCACAAGATCGCCGCCGCGCGCCATGCCCGCACCCATCTGCAGATCGTCGCGCGCACCGACGCGGCCGCGCACGATTTCGACGAGGCCGTTGCCCGGGCGCGGCTTTACGTGGAGGCCGGCGCCGACATCGTCTTTCCCGAGGCACTGACCAGCGACGAGGACTTCCGCGCCTTTGCCGAAGCCATCGATGTGCCGCTTCTGGCCAACATGACGGAATTCGGCCGCACGCCTTATCGGACCGCCGACGCCTTCCATCAACTGGGTTTCAGCATCGTCATCTGGCCTGTTTCCTCGCTGCGGGTCGCCGCCAAGGCGGTGACGGATCTCTACGCCGCACTTGCCGAGACCGGTGAAACCGAGAGTCAGCTGGGGCGCATGCAGACCCGCGCCGAACTCTATGAAACCATTGGTTATTCGGCTTTCGAAGCGCTCGACGAAACGATTCCGAAAAGCGTCGTTCCGGAGACCCCCAATGCGTGATTTCACCGTTCGCGTCCACAAGTCGTCGGAGCGCCTGGCGGCCAGCGAGCAACTGGCCTGGAAGATCGCCGCCTTTGCTGCCGACGACCGGGAGATCGATCCGCAGGCCGCCGATATGGTCGCCTGTCGCATCGTCGACAATGCAGCGGTCGCGCTTGCCGGCATCGGCAGGCATCCGGTCGCCAATGCCTATCGGCAGGCCTTGGCGCATGGCCGCAAGGACAGTGCCGCCCTGATCGGCCTTCGCCCGGAGATCACCGTCCATGCCGAGTGGGCGGCCTGGGCCAACGCCACGGCCGTACGGGAACTCGACTACCACGACACCTTCCTGGCCGCCGACTACGCCCATCCGGGCGACAATATCAGCCCGCTGATTGCGGTGGCCCAGCAATGCGGCCTCGGCGGCGAGGCTTTGACGCGCGCCATCCTCGTCGCCTACGAGGTGCATGTTGCTCTGGTCAAGGCGATCTGCCTGCACAAGCACAAGATCGACCATGTCGCCCATCTTGCGCCCGCCAGCGTCGCCGGCATCGGCGCCCTGCTCGGATTGCCGACGGAAATAACCTATCAGGCGGTCAACCAGGCCGTTCACCTGGCGTTTTCGACCCGCCAGTCGCGCAAGGGCGAGATCTCCGCCTGGAAGGCCTACGTCCCGGGCTTCTCCGGCAAGCTGGCGATCGAATCGGTAGATCGGGCCATGCGCGGCGAGACCGCTCCGAGCCCGATCTACGAGGGCGAGGACTCGGTGATCGCCTGG
Organism: Rhizobiaceae bacterium; assembly: GCA_963921345.3. Classification (GTDB taxonomy): domain Bacteria; phylum Pseudomonadota; class Alphaproteobacteria; order Rhizobiales; family Rhizobiaceae; genus Hoeflea_A. Next base: position 2,383,495 of record CAWUFE020000007.1, read on the forward strand.
ATGCTCGACGGTCCCGATGCCGAGTATTGCGTGCGGCTGCCGGAGCCCCGAGAACCGGCGCGCGCCATACTCGAAACCTACACCAAGGCGCACTCGGCCGAATATCAGGCACAGGCGCTGATCGATCTAGCTTTCGCCATGCGCAACCGGATCGACCTCGACCGGGTGAGCGAGATCATCCTGCATACCAGCCACCACACCCACGCCGTCATCGGCACCGGGTCCAACGATCCACAGAAGCAGGACCCGGCCGCCTCGCGCGAGACCCTCGACCACTCCATCACCTACATCCTGGCAGTCGCGCTGGAGGACGGCGCCTGGCACCATGAGGCCAGCTATCCGCCGGTGCGGGCCATCACGCCGTCGACCATCGCCCTTTGGCACAAGATTCGCACGGTCGAAGCACCGGAATGGACCGAGCTTTACAACCATCCGGATCCCGAACGTCGGGCGTTCGGCGGCGAACTGGAAGTCGTTCTCGACGACGGCACCCGGATCGTCGAGCGCAAGGCGGCCGCCGATGCCCATCCCAACGGATCGGCGCCGTGGGGCTGGAGCGACTATGTCGCTAAGTTCGACTCGCTCACCGGCAAATGCTGCGACGACGCCGAGCGGCGCCGGTTCATCGACGGCGTCGACGGACTGAGGCAGCTTACCCCGGCAGATCTTCGAACGCTTCATCCGGTGTGTGCCGAATATGCCACGCCGGCCGATCGCCCCGACGGGCGCGGAATTTTCGATTTTCCGCCGCCGGACAGCTGAAACGTCGATAACGCAAACCGCAATGTGGCTTTTGTCACAGACATACCAACCTCCCTGCTCGCACAATCGTGATGCCGGCTATCGGCAACGGCAGGGACAAAGGCTATGTGCATCTATTGTATGGGCGTCTCGATAGAACCCTCTGACCGCGGGGGCGGCAGGCGGCGGAGAGAAGGACCGGTGGAAGCCGGTCCCGCCGCCGCCGGATCCACCGCTGATTGGAGCCAAGCGCCCGATGTGTGTGCGCGGATCATCATCGGGATCTGCGTGCCCGACACGGAAATGGCGGAGTGCGCTTCGAAGATCATGCGGATCGCTGGCACGCCGTCGCTCTATAACCACTGCGTGCGGACCTACCTCCTGGGCATGTTCGACGCCGGCCGCCGGCAGCTGGAGGTGGATGAGGAAGTTGCCTTCATCTCTTCCATGCTGCACGGCCTGGCCCTCACCGAAACGCGGCACGGCGACCCGGCGAAATCCTTCGAGGAGAACAGCGCCGACTTCGCCCGCCGTTTCGTCACCGAAGGCGGATTCGAGCCGGAACGCGCTGAAAAGGTCGCACAGGGGATCCTTCGGCACGCCGACCGCCGGCCGAACCCCGACCCCGACGTCGCCCTGGTGATGATCGGCGCGACCCAGGATATCTACGGTCCGGAAGCCGACGAATTGTCGAAAGGCCAGTTGGAGATGATCGAGGACGAGGTGCCGCGGCTGAATTTCAAACGGTCATTCGTCAAGACGCTCGAGGAGCATGTGGCCCGCAGCGACATGCCGACCTGGACGGCCGGTTTCGTGCAGACGCCGCCGGTCTCGTTTTTCGACAACCGCTGGTCGGAATAGGTCGTTCGATCAACCCGGCTCGTCGGCCGGATGGGTGTAGAACTCCGCCGGCGAGATGATTTCGATCAGTTCCATGTCGTCGGAGTGGCGGACTTCGCGGTGGCGGATTCCGGGCGGCTGCAGGACGCATGAGCCGGCACGCAGGATGTGTTCGCCCTGCCCCTCATATTCGAAAACGACCCAGCCACGAGTGACGTAGACCATCTGGAAGTCCAGATCATGGGTATGCCAGGCGCCCTCCGAATGGCGGCCGGGCACGGCGCGAATGACGTGGGCGCCGAAACGTCCCGAAGTCGCGTCGCGAATGCCGAGATTGCGGTATTCGAAAAACGCCCGAAGTCCCTGGCCCTCGAATTGCGATGAATCGGCGTGACTGATCGAAAAGGCCTGGCCTTTCCACAAACCCTCACCGTTGGCGTCCTGTGCTTCCATGCTATCCTCCCGCGGATTTGCGCCTCGACTTGACGAATGATCACCACGCATCGGCATGTCGCGCAACCTACGTTGATGGGGGTGGAGCCACAATGAAAATCACCTGGTACGGACAGGCAAGCTTCTGCATCGAATCGGAGACCGGACTGCGCATCGTGACGGACCCCTACGATCCGAGCACGTCCGGCTTCAAGCCGTTTCCCGATACCGCAGACATCGTCATTCGATCATCCGACAACGATACGTTCCATTGCAACGAACAACTGGTACCGAAACGCCCTGGTGCCGTGGTGATCACCGCGCTCGACGTGGCGCAATCCGGCGGCGCGACCGAGTCCCACGGCATTGCGGTAAGGGCCATCGAGGCCATGGAGCACCTGGAACACCATCTGCACGATCCCGATCAGAACGGCATGTACCGTTTCGCCGTCGACGGCATCGAAATCGGCCATATGGGCGACATGGGCAATCCCTTTTCCGACGAACAGATGGCCTTTTTCGAGGGCGTCGACGTGCTGCTGAGCCTCGCCGGCGGCTTTCCGGTCATCACGCTGGAGGAACTGGTGCGTATCGCCGATACCGTGAAGCCCAAACTGGTCATACCGATGCATTTCCGCACGCTCTGCTACAAGCCGCAGGAGATGTTCTTCATCACGGAGTTCCTCAGCCATTTTCCCAATGACAAGGTCGATTTCGCCTGCGCCAGCACCATCGAACTGACAAAAGAGACGCTGCCCGCGGAAACCCGCGGGCTGGTGCTGGACTATTTGTAGGCTGCCGACTTTCGCGGTTTCGCTTCAGCCGGTTGGCACTGTTCCGGACAAATCGATTCCACTGCGCTTCGGGAAGCGCGACTCTGCACCGAGCGGATCTTCAACCGTCGGGCGCCACCGCGGTCGCCTTCAACGGAGCGCGACTCGATTCGTTGTTTTCCAGGACGAGATCACGCATCAGCTTCATCAACATGTCGTAGTCTTCGCGTTCCAGCGAACGGGTGAAGCGGCGTTGTGCTTCGATCATGCGCGGTTGCACCGCCTCGACGAAGGCGTGCCCCTCATCGGTGATCCGTGCCAGTTTCGCGCGTTTGTCAGCAACGCTGGCCGGGCGGACCAGCAGACCGCGTCTTTCAAGGCGCCGGATGACATCGGCGACCGTGTTGCGATCGGAGCCGATCTGATTGGCGATCGTCACCTGATCCAGCGTTTCCCGGTCATAAAGCACCGTCAGCACGGCGAATTGCAACGGCGTGATGTTGAACTCGCTGCACTCCTCCAGGAACAGAGCGACGTGGATCTGGTGCAGGCGGCGGATAAGAAAGCCGGGCCGATCCCAGAGACTGCTGAAGTCACGGGGTTTGTGTTTTGGCTTGCTCATGGGATGCGAGTTCCGTGGGTCGGCTTGGCTGCATGCAATGCTGATGTGTGATTACCCAATTTTTTCACTGATTTAAAGCCCGGTCGGCTGTGCGTCCCGATGCTGTTTTCGGATACCGAGATCGGCCTTGAGCACCGGCCCGCCGCTCGAGACACGGAGACCCTGGACGCCTCGTTCACGTTGACAGCATAAAATTACGTAGTATACTCCTTATTATTCAGTCGGCGCTTTCAAGCCGATGTTCTGCTCATGGTTCGGGAGGCTGGCAGATGGCGTGGACAATCGGCGTGGACGTTGGTGGAACATTCACCGACTTTTACGCGGCCAATGATGAGGAAGGCGTCGTTCACGTCGGCAAAACGCCTTCGACCCCTGCGAACCCGGCGGACGCCATTCTAAAAGGCCTCGCCAGCCTGTGTGAGCGCCATGCCATCCCGTTTGAAGGCATCGACCGGCTGTCGCATGGGACGACGGTCGGAACCAACGCCCTCATCCAGCGCACCGGCAGCAAGGTAGCGCTGATCACGACCCGGGGGTTCCGCGATCTGCTGGAAATCGGCCGCCAGACGCGGCCGCATATGTACGACCTGCAAAGGGACCATCCGGCCCCGCTGGTCGAACGCCAGCACCGCATCGAACTGCGCGAACGCATCGACTCGGACGGCGGTGTCGTGCTTGCGCCGGAGCCGGAAGAGATCAATGCCGCCGTCGACGACGCCCTGGCGGCAGGCGCCAAATCCTGCGCCGTCGGCTTCCTGTTCGCTTTCCGCAATCCGGAGCACGAGCGCCGCGTCGCGACGGCCCTGAAAACGCGGGCGCCTGACATTGCCGTCTCGCTCTCGTCGGAAGTCCAGCCCGAGTTCCGCGAATATGAGCGGCTGTCGACGACGGTCCTCAACGCCTATCTGCAGCCCGTCATGGGCGAGTATCTGCAGACCCTGGAGGATGGCGTCGCCGGGAGCGCAGCCGGGGCAACCCTCGGCATCAACCAGTCGAGCGGCGGACTGATGTCACCGCGGCGGGCGCGCGAATTTCCGGTCAGGACCGCCCTCTCCGGCCCTGCCGCCGGCGCGATCGGAGCGGCCCATGCTGCGCGCCAGACCGGACGGCGCAACGTCATTACGCTCGACATGGGCGGCACCAGCGCGGATGTCACCCTGATCAGAGACTACAAGGTCGATCTCGCTTTCGACCGCGACGTCGCCGGCTTTCCCATCCGAATGCCCTGTGTCGACGTCGAAACCGTCGGAGCCGGCGGCGGATCGATCGCCTGGTTCGATCGCGACGGCCTGCTCAAGGTCGGCCCGATCAGCGCCGGCGCCGATCCCGGGCCCGCCTGTTATGGGCGCGGCGGAGACCGGCCCACGGTCACCGACGCAAACCTGCTGCTCGGTCGTCTGTCCTCGCGCGGATTGCTGGACGGCGACATGGGGCTCGACCCGGCTCTTTCCGAAGCCGCCTATCGGCCGATTGCGGACAGGCTCGGTTTTTCACCGCAGCGGACGGCGCAGGGCGTGCTGGGCATCGTCGTCGCCAATATGGTGCGCACGATCCGGACGATTTCGGTCGAGCGCGGCCATGATCCGCGGGATTTCGTTCTCATGCCCTTCGGCGGAGCCGGCCCGCTGCATGCGCGCGACGTCGCAGTCAGCCTCGGCATGACGGAAATGATCGTGCCGGCCGCGCCCGGTATCGTCTGCGCCCAGGGACTGCTGGTCTCCGACCTGAAGGAGGACTTTGTCGCCAGCCGTCGTTTCGATGTCGACGGGAGCGGCATGGAAACGCTCGCTGAAGCGCTGACCGAACTGCAATCGCGGGCCGCCCGGTGGTTCGAAGCGGAAAACGCTCCGGCCGACAGCCGTCGCGTCGAATTGATCGTCGACGCACGTTATGTCGGCCAGAATTTCGAACTCGCGGTCCCGGTGGCAGAGGGCGCCTCAATTGTCGCGTCGCAGATTCCCGACAGCGCCCACATGCATTCCAGGTTCTGCACGGCGCATGAGACCGCCTATGGCTATGCCAGCGAGACCGATCCCGTGGAAATCGTCAATGTGCGGCTTTCGGCCAGCGCTCGGCTTTTCCAGGAAACCGCACCCGCCGGGAATTCGGATGCCCCGGCGAGGCCCGAGCCGCGCGAAGAACGTCAGGTCCATTTTTCCGCCGAACAGGCGGTTGCAACCGGCATCTATGCCCGAGCGGACCTGCTACCCGGCCAGTGCATCGCCGGTCCGGCGATCATCGAACAACTGGACACGACCACCCCGGTCTATCCCGGCGACATCGCCGAGGTCACGCCGGACGGGCACCTGATCATCACGATTGACCCGGAGGCAACGGCATGAGCGGCGACAATCCGAAACTCGATCCGATCCGGCTGGAGATCATCGCCAACGGGCTGCGCTCCATCGCCGACGAGTGCTTTGTCGCGCTCATGCGGTCGGCCTATTCGACCAATATCAAGGAACGTCGGGACCACTCCATCGCCATTGTCGACTGGGAGGGCCGGCTGGTCGTCCAGGCCGCGTTGACCCTGCCCATCCACATCGCGTCGATGAGCGGCCTGATGCGGTGCGTGCTAGAGAAATACGGCGACGACATCCACGAAGGCGACGTGTTCGTCGCCAATGATCCGCATACGGCCGGGGGCACTCACCTGCCCGACATCAACTATGCCAAACCGATCTTCATCGACGGAGAACTGGTGGCGTTCATCTGCAACATCGCCCACCACGCCGATATCGGCGGCATGGTGCCCGGCTCCATGGCGGGCGGCATGTCGGAGATCTATCAGGAAGGCCTGCGGATCCCGGTCGTCAAGCTGTTCCGACAGGGCGTGCTGCAAAGGGACGTCATGGACATCCTGCTCCTCAACGTGCGCGTCCCCGACGAGCGCCGTGGCGACCACAACGCCCAGATCGCTTCGTGCAATCTCGGCGCCCGGCGGTTTCGCGAAGTGGTGGGCGTGCACGGTCTCGACGACGTGCTGACCGCTTTCGACGAAATCATCGACCGGACGGCGCACAGAATGCGGGCCGCGATCGCCGAAATCCCCGACGGAACATACAATTTCGAAGACTACATGGATGGCGACGGCATTGGCACGTTCGACATTCCGATCCGTCTGGCGCTGACCGTTCGCGGCGACCGGATCAAGCTGGACTTCACCGGCACCAGTCCGCAGGTGGCCGGCAACATCAACACCACGCTGAATGCGGTCCAGGCGAGCGTCTGCTATGCGCTCATCGCCGTGCTCGATTCGGAACTGCCGAGCAATCAGGGTGTGCTCGATGTCGTCGACATCCACATCGAACCAGCGACCTTGCTCAATTCCGAGTTTCCGGCGCCCGTCGCCGCCCGCGCCCACTCCTGCCAGCGGGCGATCGACGTGGTGCTCGGAGCGCTGTCGCAGGCGCTGCCCGACCGGGTGATCGCCGCGGCCAACGGCGCCAACACGACAGCGGTGTTCTCCGGCGTCGATCCGCGCACCGGAAACCCGTATCTCTATCTGGAGACGCTGGGCGGCGGCATGGGGGCACGTGCCACCAAAGACGGCAAAGACGGCGTCCAGGTCGGCATCACCAACACCTCCAACCTGCCAGTGGAAGCCATCGAGCAGGAATATCCGCTGCGCGTCGAGGAATACAGCCTTGTCGAGGACTCAGGCGGTGCCGGCAGGTATCGCGGCGGCATGGGGTTGCGGCGGATCGTGACGCCGGTCGACCACACCTGCGTGTTCAACGGCGCCGGTGAACGCTTCCGCTACCAGCCCTGGGGGTTGTTCGGCGGTGAAGCGGGCGGCTCCGGCCGGTTCCTGCTGCGCAACGGCGACGGCGAGCATCGCCTCGACGACAAGCCGGGCGAAGTATCGGTTTCCACCGACGCACGGGTCGTCATCGAAACGCCCGGCGCCGGCGGCTACGGCCGCCCGGCCGAGCGTTCCGAAAACGCCGTCGCGACCGACCTCGGCAGCGGCAAGTACTCGGCCGCTTTCATCGAACGACACTACGCCGGTCCCGGCAAGCGAAAGGCAAGCTGATGCGTGTTTACTCCATGGTACGGTGCAAGCGGCTCGAGGGGTTTCCCGATGCCGTAGCCCGGGCTGAACGGCTCGGATATGACGGCACGACATTGCTGGAGCTGACCGTACCGCCGACGCTTTCGGCCGTGGCCGGCGCGATGACCACCAGCAAGGTCAACCTGCTGACCGGCGTGTTCGTCGCCTTTCCGCGCAGCCCGATGGCCACCGCCTATGACGCCTATTCCATCCAGTCGCTTTCGAAGGGCCGGTTTCAACTCGGCATCGGCAGCCAGATCAAGGCGCACCTGACCCGCCGTTTCGGCGTCGAGTTCCAGCCGCCGGTCAAGCGCATGCGGGACTACATCAAGGCCCTGCATGCCATCTGGGACTGCTGGCAGAACGGAACCAAACTCGATTACGACGGCGAGTTCTACAAGCTCAACCTGATGATCCCCTACTACGATCCGGGTCCGCTCGAATATCCGCGCGTGCCGATCCATGTCGCGGCGATCAACCGGCTGATGTGTCAGCTGACCGGCGAACTGGCCGACGGACACCTGCCGGGGGATCCGATCACCGACAAATGGCACGCCGAGGTGATGCTGCCCAATCTGGAAATCGGCGCGAAGAAGGCCGGGCGCTCGCTGAAGGATCTGGATCTCGGAAGCTACGGCTTCGTCGGCTGTGCCGCCGACGACGAAGGCCTCGAACGGGTCCGTGAGGGACTGAAGGAACGTGTGGCGTTCTACTCCTCGACCCCGGAATACGAAAAAATGCTCGAAATGCACGGTTGGGACGTCAATCTGTCGGATTTCATCTCAATGGCGCGCGAACACCGCTGGTCGGAAATGGGTCGGCTGGTCTCGGACGACATGCTGGAAGCCTATGCCGTGATCGCCAAGCCGGCCGATCTGCCGGGCGCCCTCAAGAAGCGGTTCGGCGGCCAGGTCGACCGCATCCAGATCGACGAAACCTGGTTCGACGGCCTGTCGGACGACGACATTGCGTCGCTCGTGGCCGAGATCAAGAAGATTTAGCGGGGCGGGATGAACAACGACGCCGACAGATGGGAGGCCGGCAGCGGCCGCGACTTCACCGCCGAGGAATGGGCGCGCCTGTGCCGCCGCGACCCCGACGCGCTGGCAGTTGCGGAACCGGAGCGTCAAGTCACCGTTGGCGAGCTCACCGTCCTGGCGCGACGGCGCGCCGGGCAATTGATTGCCCAGGGAGTCGAGCCCGGCAGCAGGGTCATCGTCGCCCGACCCAACAGCATCGAGTTCGTCGTCGACTACCTTGCCGTCAGGCTGTGCGGCGCGGTGCTGGTGAACCTGCCCTGGGCCGCCGGCACGACCATCACCGAACTAGCCGAGATCCTGGATGCACGCTGCGTCATCCTGACCGAGCATCTTGTCGGCGACAATCCGTTGTTCGATCAGCTCGGCGACCGTCGCTTCCGCCCGGAGGAAGACGCGCCCCTCGGTCCCTCGCAACCGATCGCCCGCGCTCCGGACGAAATCGTCTGGCTTGCCTGCACGTCGGGCACGACCGGAACGCCGAAGGCCGCCAAGCACACTGCCGCGACACTGGAACGGCAGACCGAAGTCTTTGCCGAGCATTTCGGTCTGACTGCCGACGATCCGATTCTGGTGTCGTCGCCGGTTGGTCACGCCGTCGCCCTGCTGTTCGGCGTGAGGATGGCGCTGCTGCTCGATTCCGTCATGGTGCTGGTGCCGCGCTGGCGGGTCGAGACCGCCGTCGACCTGATCGAACGGCATGGATGCAGCTTCACGGTCGCCCCCACCCCTTTTCTCATGGACATCGTCGCGTGGGCCGAAAAAAACGGCAGCGACCGGTTGCAATCCCTGCGCTTTTTCCCGTCCGCCGGCGCACCCGTCCCGCGTTCTCTCGTGAAGCGGGGACTGACCGCGCTGCCGGACTGCCAGATCTGGTCTTACTTCGGGACGTCGGAGGCCGGAGCCGTGACGGCGGTTCCGCTCGACGCGGCGCTGGAACACCGGCTTGAGACCGATGGAACCGCCCTGCCCGGCACGACGACACGGGTGGTCGACGGCGAACTCGAACTCCACAGCCCGCAGCAGATGATGACCGGTTACTGGAGCGGCGACCCCGGCGGCCGGCTCAAGCCGGATGGCTGGTATGCGACCGGCGACGCGGCGGTCCAGCGGCCCGATGGCTATATCCGCATGATCGGACGGGCGCGCGACATCATCCTGCGCGGCGGCGAGAACATCTCGCCGCTGGAGATCGAAAACGTGCTGCACGGACATCCGTGTGTCGAAGACGTGGCGATCGTCGCCTATCCGGATGACCGGCTGGGCTCGCGCCTCGCCGCCGTCGTGGTGGAATCCGGACCGGTCACGCTCGGCGACCTGCGCGCCTTTTGCGAACAGCACGGGCTGGACAAGGCGAAGTGGCCGGAATTCGCCGTGACGATCGACAAGATCCCGCTGACGGCAATCGGCAAAGTGCAGCGTGGCGAGTTGGAAGCGTTCGTTCAGAAAGAGCTCGAACACCGCCGGTCTGCCTGATCGGCGAAGAGGGAGAATGACATGACCAGGGTTCAGGTCGGATTTCACGTCGATGGCGACATCTGGGAGCCGCAGCAGCTTGCGGGGGTGGAGGATGCCGGCTTCGACCTGTTGACGACGGGCGAACACATGGTGTTCTTCCGCCCGATCCTCGACGTGGTCACCGTCCTCGCCTATGCCGCGGCCGTCACGCACAAGATCAAACTGGTGCCTTCGACGCTCATCCTGCCGCTGCGGCATCCGACCATCATCGCCAAGGAACTGACCTCGCTGGATATTCTGTCGAAGGGACGGCTGATCGCCTCGGTCGGCATCGGCGGCGATTACCCACGCGAGTTTCCGGCCTGCGGCGTGTCGATGAAGGAACGCGGCAAGCGCGCCAACGAGGGCATCGAAATCATGCGCAAATACTGGAGCGGCGAGCGCTTCAGTTATGACGGCGAGATGTTCCAGCTGGAAGAGGTCGACATGCTGCCGCCGCCATATCAGGCGGGCGGCCCGCCCCTGTGGGTCTGCGGCCGCAGCGATCCTGCGATGAAGCGCGCCGCGCGGCTCGGTAACGGCTGGCAACCCTACATGTACACGCCCGGCATGCTGGCGGAGTCGGTCGACAAGGTGCGCGGGTTTGCCGACGAATACGATCGGCCCCTCGCCGCCGACTTCGCCTTCACGAGTTTCATGTATGTGAGCATGCACGACGATGTGCAGGAGGCGCGAAATCGCGCCATCGAGCAGCTGAGCTTCCGCTTCAACATGCCGTTCGAGAAGATCGTCGACAAATACTGCGCCTACGGGCCCGCCGACATGATTGTCGAACACCTGGCCCGCTACGTGGAAGCGGGCGCCAACCACGTGATCATCGCGCTGGTCATGCCGCCGGAGGAACGCATGGACTATGTCGGCAAGTTCGCCGACGAGATCCTGCCGCGCCTCCAGGCCATGAAAGCCGGGTGAGGCAGCCGCAATGATGCCTCCCCTGACAGCCGATGACATCCAGGAGCACGTCAGTCGGTCGCTGTATCATCAGATGTTCCGGCCGCGGGTGCTGGAAGTCGACAACGAGGCGCTTCGCCTGGTCCTCAAGGTGCATTGGTGCCCGCAATTCGAGCGGCAGCCCGACACCGATCAGTGGCACGGCGGCGTCATTGCCTCACTGGTCGATATCACCGGCTGCTACGCCCTGATGCTGGTCGCCAAGGGGCCCATGCTGACGCTGAATTTCAGCACGGACTTTCTGCGCCTGGCCGAGCGAACCGACCTGGTCGCCTCGGCCCGCGTGCGCCGCGCCGGCCGGACCGCAGGTTTCGTCGATGTCGACGTCGACGACGACAGCGGAAAACTCGTTGCGGTCGGGCGCGCCTGTTACGCGATCCGGCCCCAGCAAACAGACCCGCCCAGGGACACTAACGGAAGGCAGACCTCATGACCGACAAGACCAGCAAGATCGCCATCGTCGGTGGCACCGGTGCCCTCGGCGCAGGCCTGGCGCTGCGGTGGGCCCGCGCCGGACATACCGTGACGATCGGATCGCGCGACGCCGAGCGCGCTGCCACGATCGCTCGGGAGCTGGCGAAAAAGGCCGGAACCCCGATGGCCGGAACGGACAATGCCGCAGCCGCAGCCGCCGCGGACATCGTCGCGATGACCGTCCCTTACGCCAATCACGCCGCCACACTCGACACCATACGGCCCCACCTGGATAGCAAGATCCTGATCGACGTGACGGTTCCGCTGGTGCCACCGAAAGTGCGAACCGTACAGCTCCCCGAGGGCGGTTCCGTGGCGAGAGCGGCGCAGGAAACACTCGGCGAAGGCGTCAAGGTGGTATCGGCCTTCCAGAACGTGGCGGCCGCTCATCTTGCCGACCTGGACCACGGCGTCGATTGCGATGTGCTGGTGTGCGGCAACGATCCGCAGGCGCGGGCTCGGGTCATCGAACTTGCCGAGGATGCCGGCATGACCGCCTGGCACGCCGGTCGAATTGCCAACTCGACCGTTGCCGAAGCGCTGACATCGGCACTGATCTTCATCAACGGACAATACAAAATCCCCGGCGCCGGCATTCGCATCACCGGAACGCCTCAAGGTGCTTAGGAGATGGGCCATCCGCTGACCATACAGGCCGTCGACCACGTGCCGATGATCGAACCGGGCGACGACCTGGCGGCGATCATCACCGACGCGTTGACGGAAAGCGGGTTTTCGCTTCAGCACGGCGACATTCTCGTTCTGGCGCAGAAGATCGTTTCCAAGGCGGAAGGCCGCCTGATCGACCTGGGGACGGTCGAGCCCGGTGAACGCGCGATCGAGATCGCTCGCGCTACCGACAAGGACCCGCGCCTGGTCGAGGTCGTTCTCTCCGAGAGCCGACGCATCGTCCGCCAGGCGCCCGGCGTTCTGATCACCGAACACCGCAACGGATGGATGATGGCCAATGCGGGAATCGACGCCTCCAACGTCGCCTCCCCGGCCGGCCGGGAGAATGTGCTGCTGTTGCCGCTCGACCCGGACGAAAGCTGCTCGCGATTGCGGCAGGAGCTGCACCGTTGCACCGACGCGGAAATCGGCGTGGTCATCAATGACAGTTTCGGACGCCCGTGGCGGCTGGGCACGACGGGCACAGCGCTCGGTGCCGCCGGCATCCCAAGCCTGTGGGACCGTCGCGGTGATACCGACCTGTTCGGCCGCGAGCTGCAGGTCAGCCAGCAGGCAATCGCCGACGAAATCGCCGCCGCTGCATCGCTGGTTCAGGGTCAGGGCGCCGAAGGGCGCCCGGTTGTGCTGATGCGCGGCCTCGATTTTCACGGATCCGACCGTCCGCCCTCGCGGCCGGCAGCCGACCTGCTGCGTCCTCACGCCGAGGATCTGTTCCGGTGACCGGCGGCACGGTCATAGCCCTGTCCGGAGGCGTCGGCGGCGCCAAGCTGGTCCTCGGCCTCTCCCACGTGCTGCCATCCGACAGGTTGCTGGTGGTGACCAATACCGGCGATGATTTCGACCATTTCGGTCTGCGCATCTGTCCGGACACCGATACGGTGATCTACACGCTCTCCAATCTCGCCGACCCGGAGCGCGGCTGGGGCCGCGTCGATGAAAGCTGGAACTTCATGGAAGCGATGGCGCAGCTCGGCGGCGAAGGCTGGTTCAACCTCGGCGATCGCGATCTGGCGTTGCATGTCCTGAGGACGGACAGACTGAGGGCGGGAGCCAGTCTCAGTGCCGTAACCTCCGATATTGCCGGCAGCCTCGGTATTGCCGTGCCGGTCCTGCCGATGTGCGACGAGCCGGTGGCGACCATGGTGAACACGCCGCAGGGCCGGCTGGCGTTCCAGCACTATTTCGTACGCGAACGTTGTGCGCCGCAGGTGACCGGTTTCGAGTTTGACGGCGTCGATGCCGCGCGCCCCGCTCCGGCCTTGGTCGAAGCGCTCGCCGCCGGGCCGGAAGCCATCATCCTGGCGCCGTCCAATCCCTTTGTCAGCGTCGCACCCATTCTCGCCGTGCCCGGTATGCGAACGCTGTTGCGCGGCTGCGGTGCGCCGATCGTCGCCGTGTCGCCCATCGTCGGCGGCAGGGCGCTCAAAGGCCCGGCCGCGAAGATGATGGACGAGCTCGGCATGCCCGCTTCGGCGCTGGAGATTGCCCGCCATTATCAAAATTTCATCGACGGGCTGGTCATCGACGAGACGGATTCCGATCTGGCGCCGGCCATCCAGGAACTCGGAATCGGTGCGCACATAGCGCAAGCGATCATGCGCGATCTCGACGATCGCATCGACCTTGCCCGCCAAACCGTCGATTTCGCCGCCCGACTTCGGGGGAGCATTCGCCGATGACCGAAGTCATCATCCCGATCAAGAATCTATCCCGAGCCAAGCAGCGTCTCGCTGGTGTTCTCTCACCTTGCGACCGCGCCGGGCTGGTGTTGGCCATGCTTGAGGACCTGCTGTCAGCGGCAAGCAAGGTCGACGGGTGCCGAATATGGCTGATTGCAAGCGACGACGTCGTCTTCGATATCGGCAGGTCGTTCGACGCCCATGCAATCCGCGAGCCTGGGTCTCGGGGGTACAATGAAGCCGTGGCCACGGGTTTTGCCGCCGTGACATCCGGAAAGTCGGTTGCGGTGCTGCCGGGCGACCTGCCGCTTGCAACAAGCGGCGAGATCGCGGCTTTGACCGCACCCTCGGACGGGACACCGCATGTCCGCATCGCAGGTGCCCGCGACGGCTGTGGAACCAACGGACTCTTTCTGTCCGAACGCCGGCTGCTTTCCCCGGCCTTCGGGGCCGACAGTTTTTCCCGCCATATCAGGGCTGCCCGCGCAATCGGAGCGCGACCGGTGCATATCGATGCGCCGGGCCTGTCACTCGACATCGACACACCGGCAGACCTCGTCGACTTTGCCGGCGTCTCTGCGAAAGGCGCCACCCGGCGGTTTTTGAGCGGATTGCCGGGCGGCAACCACAGTCGTTTTTTCGAAAGGGGCGCAGCATGAACACCGTGACCATCGATGCCGGAGGCACCATGCCCAGGCTTGGCGTTGCAGACGCCCACGCGCTCCTCGGTCAGCCACAAGACGTCTTGCTTGCGCGCGCTGCTGCGGTTTGCGACGCCGGCCACGAGCGTCTGATCAGCTATTCCCGAAAGGTCTTCATTCCGCTGACGCAGCTGTGTCGCGACGTCTGTCACTACTGCACCTTCGCCAAAGCGCCGCGGCGGCTCGAAGCCGCTTATCTTGGCCCCGACCAGGTGCTGGCGATCGCCCGCGCCGGCAAGGCCGCGGGCTGCAAGGAAGCGCTGTTCACGCTCGGCGACAAGCCGGAACTGCGCTACGCAGCGGCCCGGTCGGCGCTGGCCGATCTCGGCTATGCGAGCACCATCGATTATCTGGAGGCGATGGCAGGCCTGGTTTTCCGGGAAACCGGCCTTCTCCCCCATCTCAACCCCGGTGTCATGACGGCAGACGAAATCGCCACCCTGCGAAAAGTCTCGGTTTCGATGGGTATCATGCTGGAGAGCGCCTCGCCGCGCCTCGCACAACCCGGCGGCTGCCATCACGGTTCGCCCGACAAGGATCCTGCCGTGCGGTTGGCGACCATCGACGAGGCCGGCCGGCAGAGGGTGCCGTTTACCAGCGGCATCCTGATCGGCATCGGCGAAACCCGCCGCGAACGGATCGAAAGCCTGCTCGCACTGCGGGATCTGCACGAACGCCACGGTCATCTGCAGGAGATCATCGTGCAGAATTTCCGCGCCAAGCCGGGCACCAGAATGGCCAGCGCGCCGGAACCGGACCTTGCCGATCTGCAATGGACGATCGCCGTCGCCCGGTTGATCTTCGGGCCCGAGATGTCGATCCAGGCGCCACCCAACCTGTCGTCGGGGCGCGCCGCGGACCTGATCGCCAGCGGGCTGAACGATTGGGGCGGCATTTCGCCGGTCACGCCCGACCACGTCAATCCGGAGGCGCCTTGGCCGCATCTCGACGATCTCGCCCGCGACACCGCCGCCTCGGGAAAGCTGCTGGTCGAACGGCTGGGGATCTATCCGAAGTTCGCCCAAGCCGGCCATCATTGGCTGGACGCCGGCTTGCGGGCACCGGTGCTCGACGCCATCGATGCCGACGGGCTGGCACGGACAGACGGGTGGCATCCGGGAGCGGCGGCGCAGTCACTGCCGGAATTGCCGACGACGCCCGGTTTCATTGCCGACCGTAATCTTGATCGCATCCTCCATCGCGCCGACGACGGGCAGGATCTTGCCATCGACGAGGTCGAGCGACTGCTGGCCGCCCGCGACGGCGAGGTGTGTCAGGTCACCGCTGCGGCCGACGCGCTGCGCCAGCGAATCTGCGGTGACACCGTCAGCTATGTAGTGACTCGCAACATCAACTACACCAATATCTGCACCTTCAAATGCCGGTTCTGCGCCTTCTCCAAGGGCAAGACGAGCGAAAACCTGCGCGGCCGACCCTACGATCTCGGGCTGGACGAAATCACCCGGCGGGCTTGCGAGGCCTGGGACCGGGGGGCGGTCGAAGTCTGCCTGCAGGGCGGCATTCATCCGAGCTACACGGGCCGGACCTATCTGGACATTCTCAAGGCGATCAAGGCGGAGGTGCCGGATCTGCATGTCCACGCTTTTTCACCCCTGGAAATCCATCAGGGCGCCGAAACGCTGGGCATGCCGATCGCAGACTTCCTCGGTCAGCTGATCGAGGCCGGCCTCGGCAGCCTGCCGGGCACGGCCGCCGAAATCCTCGACGACGAGGTGCGGGCCACGCTCTGTCCCGACAAGATCGATACGGCTCAATGGTTCGAGGTGGTCGACACGGCCCACCGGCTTGGTTTGAAAACGACGGCAACGATCATGTTCGGCCATATCGACCGGCCGCTCAACTGGGCGCGCCACCTTGTGCAGCTACGCGACCAGCAGAAGAAAACCGGCGGATTTTCCGAACTGGTTCCTCTGCCCTTCGTTCACATGCAGGCGCCGATCTACCTCAAGGGCGGATCGCGGCGCGGACCGACCTGGCGCGAAGCGCTGCTGATGCACGCGGTTTCCCGCCTCGTCCTGCATCCGCATATCACCAACATCCAGGCCTCCTGGGTCAAACTCGGCCCGGAAGGGTTGGCGGCCTGCCTGGCGGCCGGCGTCAACGACATCGGTGGTACTCTGATGAACGAGACGATCACCCGCTCGGCCGGCGCCGAGCATGGCCAGGAAATGACACCGGAAACCATGGAAGCGCTGCTGGCCGACCTCGGTCGCCCGGCACGGCAGCGCACGACGCTTTATGGCGACGCCTCCGCGGACCGTCGCCAATCCTCCTATGGGGCCGCTGCCGTTTTCAAGACATAAAGTCGCTGCCAGTCACTCCTTCACGCTGATCTCGCTTGCGCGGCAGGTCTTTGTTGGGCTTGTCACCAGTACGTAGAGCCATTTCGCGAGATTGTATTTCACTTCAACGTCCAGACGTTGAGCCGAAACCGACGACAGGAAGTCCTCGGAGACCTGTATAGCAGCGTCCAACAGTCGCAATTTGACTTCCAGGAGACCGTTGGAGATTGACTGGACGGCTTTGCGCGTCTGTTGGATCGTGTCGTCCTCGCCACCGTCGACGAACCGTTGCTCGAAGAATGCCAGGCGCTCCGCTTCAGCGTGTTTGTCTTCCTCCAAATCATGAAGCTTCTGACAAAGGACCTGACCGCCGCGACCAAGTCGGGCATCGAACAATGCGATCAACTCCAGGACGCTGTCGCCGCCCTCTATCCCCATCGCAAACGGATAATTCTGGCGATACTTTGCGAAGACGATTTCGGATTCGGGCCGATCGAGCAAAGCGTCGACTGTCTTCTGGATTCCTTCGATCGCATCGAGCTGTACCCGGTTTGCGCGGGTCAACTGCTTGATCGATAGATCGATTCGCCCCTGCTTCCGGTTGCTGATAGCCGCCGCGATGGTCACCCCAAGGCTGTCGTCACACACGGTGGATACGAGATCCGCTTCGGCGGGGTTGGCGAACGCTGCAGCGACGCCGCTCAGCCGAGCGCGAACGAGTTCCAGGATCGAGCACATGCGGTCGGTTGGAGCCAAATCGCAACAACGTGTCAACCCAACATGGGAGGTCAGTCAGCTACCCCGTCAACTCCGGCAGCCAGGTCGCAATCCCCGGGAACATGATGATGACGGCGATGCCGGCGAGGAACAGGGCCACGAAGGGCCAGGTGGCGCGGTAGACGTCGCTGATCGTCATCTCCGGCACCACCGCCTTGAAGGCGAACAGCGTGTAGCCGAAGGGCGGGGTGATCGCGCCCAGGGTGATGTTGATCAGAAACAGCAGCCAGAACCAGACGGGATCGAACTCCAGGCTGGTCACCACCGGCTGATAGATCGGGATGGTCAGCAGGATGACGGCTATGGTGTCGATGAACATGCACAGTACGAATGGCACGGCCAGCATGACGATCAGCATCAGCAGCGGACCGAAGCCCAGATTGGCCACCAGTTGCACCAGTTCGCTGGTCGCACCGGTGAACGCCAGCAGTTGCGTGAACATCTTCGACATCGCCATGATGGCCAGGATCATCGCCGAGACCGTGATCGACGCCATCACCGAGTCCCAGATCATCTTGAAGCTGAGATTGCGGTAGATGGCGGCGGTGATCAGGGCGCCGATGACGCCGGTCGCCGCCGATTCCGACGGTGTGGCGATGCCCAGCATGATGAAACCCATGACCGAAAAGATGACGATTGCGAATGGCAGGATGCGAACCAGCGCCATGACCTGCTCGCCGGCGGTCACGTCGTCGCGCTCCGCCCGCACATTGGCCGGAGCCAGTTCGGGGTTGGCGGCAATGCGCGCGAACACATAGACCAGGAATATGCCGCCGAGCAGCAGGCCCGGCAGGACACCGGCGATCAGCAGCTTGGCGATCGACACATCGGCAATCGAGCCGACGATGATGGCCAGCAGGCTGGGCGGAATGATCGGCGCGAGACTGGCGCCGCTGACGATCAGGCCGGCGGCGATATCGCGGTCGTAGCCGCGCGCCTGCATGCCCGGCATGATCGCCCGGCCGAGCATGGCCGCAACCGCCATGGCAACGCCAGAGAGCGCCCCGAAAACGGCCGAGAGGACGACGACGAGTACGTATTGGCGACCGCGCACCCGGCCGACCAGCTTGTCGATGGAATCGAACAGCACGTCCATCGTTCCGGAGCGAAACAGCAGTTCCCCCATCAGAACGAACAGCGGAATGGAGGCCAGAGACGTGATCGAGGCGGTGTCCAGAATGCTGTTGGCAAACATCGGATAGCCGGCCGGGCCGATGATGAAATAGATGCCAGCAAGGATGGCGAACAGGAAGGCCAGGAAAATCGGCGCCCCCGAAAGAAACAGCACGAACAGGACGGCGATACCTGCCAGCAGTGTGACGTACCACTCCATCAGCCGGCCTTCTCGGCAAGCGTGTTGCCGCCGGCGCGTTGTGATGCCGGCACCTGGCGGAGGAAATAGAGCGCGCTCAGCGCCAGTCCGAAGGTGATGAAACTCGATATCCACCATTGCGGAACCGGGACGATGGCAAGGGTCTCGATATTCTTGGTGTATTGGCGGATGTTTTCCTGAAGGCTGACCCAGGCGGCAAAGCCGAGACAGGCGAAACCGACCAGGCTGATGCAGCTGTGCACGACATCGGCAATTCTCGCCGGCATCACCTCGACCAGGATGGTGACCGCGACATGGCCCTTGTCCTTCGTCACTTTCGGCAACGCCAGGAAAACCGATGCGCACAGGGCGTAGGAGACGAAATCGCTGACCCAGGCGGTCGGTGCGTTGAAGAAGTAGCGAGTGATGACTTCGTAGGCGTAGGACGCGACGATGCCGATCAGCCCGATGGCGGCCAGGGCGGCGGCCAGCTGCGTCAACCGGTCATGAATTGCATAGCACCAGTCAAGAACTCTGCCCATGGCGCCCTTGCCCCGTCAGCGTCGCGTGAAGATCCGGTTGCCAGCTTAGCCTGCCGGTTCGGACGTCGTCGATGCATTTGAAAAATCCGCCGCGCCGAAGCGCGGCAGAACAGTCATGGGAGTAAATTACATGCCCTTCGATGCGACGAAGTCGCGGAAGGCCTCTCCGGTCGCACCGGATTTTTCGATGGCGACTTCCATGGCGCGATCGGCGAACAGCTTATTGGCTTCCTCGGGCGAGTAGCCGATATTCGTCGACTTGGCACCTTCCGCCTTCATCATGCCGTTTTCCTTCTCGAGCAACTCATTGAAGATGCCGACGGTGTCCTGCTCCAGCTTGTGGCCGGCCTCGAGCATGGCTTTTTGCGTATCCGCGTCGAGCGCGTTCCATTTGTCGAGATTCATCATGATGAGATAGGACACGGTACCGAAGGCCGGTTCGGCCAGGTAAGGCGTGACCTCGTGGAACTTGAAGCCGACCGCACCGACCGTCGGCCAGACGAGACCGTCGATGACACCCTTTTCCGCCGCCGAATAGAGTTCGCCGAACGGAATGACGACGGCGGTGCCGCCGAGCGAGCCGACGATCTTGTTATAGGACGGCAGCGCGCGAATCTTCATGCCGTCGAGCTTCTTGCCGGGATCCATTTCGTTCTTGAGGAAGAAGCGGAAACCCGTCGTCGCGGTCGGTATCGACAGGACCTTCAGGTTCTGAGTTTCCTGATAGTGTTTGTCGACCCAGTCCCAGACGCCGCTGGTGCGGCGCTGTTCGATGTCGCCGTTGACGGCATCGATGGCGGCACCGATGCCGGTCGTGCCGGTGTGATAGAGACCATGGGTGTAGATCAGATCGAACACGCCCGAAGCGACCGGCTGAAGCTGCTTGCCGCCCGGCACCACTTCCGGTCCGCTCGGCTTGATCGTCACCTTGCCGTCGGTCAGATCCTCGACCAGCTTGATATAGCCATAGGCCATGTTGGCGGTGCCGGAGTGGTTGGGGCCCCAGGCCGTCAGCATCTTCATGTCAGCGGCAATTGCAGCGGCTGCCGAGAGCGCCAGTCCAACGGCCGTGGCGGCCAACAGGTTCAGTAACTTGGTCATGCGTTCCTCCGTTCTTCCCGGATCCGCAAGCTGTTTTCCGCCATTGCGCGGATCCCTCACACCGGCATCATCGCCAGCAATCATGATCAATATTATGTAGTATACTACCTATTTTGTCAACCATTGAAATCATTGAATAAATCACGACAATCCTCGAAATCACTCGACCGAAAACGTGGTCGCGACGTCCGGGCCGAACGCTCACGGTTGTTCATTCCCAAACGTATTGAACCGGTGCGCGATTTTCGTTTGAGCGCGTTCATCGGATCATGAATTATTTCCCCGATATCCGGCGCCACCGCCGCATGGGGATCGAAATCGATGCTGAATTCCAACGATCATCACGACACCCGGACAGCCGCCGATCATGCGGTAAGCACACCTTCCGAAAGTGCTCGACTGTTCGAACGCGCCAGGCGCGTTTTGCCGGGGGGCGTCAGTCGCAACACCTTGCTCTATGGCGGCCCGGTTCACTATGCGCGGCATGGCGAAGGCTGCCGGGTGACCGATGCCGACGGCGTCGAGCGCCTCGACTTTTCCAACAATGTGGCCGCAAACATCCACGGCCATGCCTGCCAGCCCGTCATTCGTGCGGTGCGTGAGCAATTGCGGCACGGCAGCGCCTTCTCGATGGCCACCGAGGCGGAAATTAAGCTGGCGGAACTGCTGTGCGACCGCGCTTGCGGCTTCGAACGGATCCACTTCGTCAATTCTGGTACCGAAGCCGTGATGGCGGGCCTGAAGGCTGCGCGAGCCTTCACCGGCCGGACAATGATCGCCAAGGTCGAAGGCAGTTATCACGGGTCCTACGATTTCGCCGAGGTCAGCCAGGCGCCCACTCCAAACAATTGGGGCGACGCGGCCTGTCCGCGTTCGGTTCCTCTCGCTCGCGGGACGCCGGCAGGGGTCGCCGATGAAACCCTGGTTCTGCCGTTCAATGATGCCGAAACCAGCACAACCATCCTGGACGAATTCAATAACAAGATCGCCTGCATACTGGTCGACCCGTTACCGCATCGCATCGGCATGATCCCGGCTGCTGCTCAGTTCCTGCAGGCGCTGCGGAACTGGGCTTCTGCAAACGGCGCGATTCTGATGTTCGACGAGGTCATGACATTCCGCAACGGATTTGGCGGAATGCAATCGGACCTTGACGTCGTTCCAGACCTGACCGCTCTCGGCAAGATCATTGGCGGCAGCTTCCCGGTGGGTGCGCTGACCGGGAGAGCCGAGGTCATGGAGGTCTTCGTGCGTGGCGACGCGGGCATGCGCCTTCCCATGACGGGAACCTTCTCGGCAAACCCGGTCACGATGACCGCAGGCTTCGTCGCCCTATCGCTTTTCGATGAGGCGAGCGTTCGACGCCTCAACGATCTGGGCGATTTGGCGCGCGCAAACCTGGCCGGGACCATCGCGCTGACCGATGTCCCGGCGTGCGTGACCGGTGCGGGATCGCTGCTGCGGTTTCATTTCAAGCCGGCGGAGCCGCGCAGCTACCGCGAGGCCTATGCGGCAACGGCCGAGAAGCAGGCTCTCGGCGCCTTTATCGGCGCCATGTATGACCATGGGATCATGCTGATCCATACCGGATCGGCAGCCCTGTCCACGCCCATGGATGGGCAAAGCGTCGATCGGCTGTGCGAGGCCACGCTCGCCTCGCTCAAATCGATCCGGCCATTGCTGAAGATCGGCGCATAGCGCGTTGGACAAGGCCGGATTGCCGACTCTTTTCCAAGACTTGCGGCGATAATCGAAGAATCCGATTCCGGTTCCCAGCGTTGGTTCATCGTGGCCCGGGTTTCACAGCTGTCGCTGCACCAGAACCACCGACGGGTCGTCGGCCACCTGTTCTCGCGTGAAGCCGAGTTCCTTCATCAACTGAAGCATCGCCTTGTTTTCAGCAAGCACGGTGCCTTCCATCACCGACAGGTCGTGAGCACGGGCAGCGTCCATCAGCGCCTCCATCAGCCGGGTTCCGATCCCCTGGTGCCGGCGGCGATCGGAGACGACAATGGCGAATTCGCAGCTCGTCTCGTCCTGGTTGATGGTATAGCGGGCAACGCCCTGCTGCACCGGTCGCCCCTCCTCGTCGGTGAAGGCGACCAGCGCCATTTCCTGGTCGTAGTCGATCTGGGTGAAGCGCGCCAGCATGGTCGGGGTCAACTCGCTCAACGCGTACATGAAGCGGAATTGCTTGGCCTGGGCCGACAGGTCATGCACGAAGTTCTTTTCGCTCTCGGCATCCTCCGGACGGATCGGCCGAATGGTCAGCAGCGTATCGTCGTCGAGCCGGTCTTCGGTCACCAGGTGCCGGGGATAGGGCCGGATCGCCATGTGGTCGTGGCGTCCCGCGCTTTCCGGCGGGCGGCTGGCCCGGATGCGCGCATCCATGCAGACAACGCCGTCCGGACCGGCAAGCAGCGGATTGAGGTCGATCTCCTCGATTTCCGGCAACTCCGCGACCATCTCCGACACTCGCATCAGCACCGCGATCACCGCGCCGCGATCGGCCGGCGGCTTGCCGCGAAACGCCGCCAGCAACCGGGCGACCCGGGTGCGATCGATCAGCCGGTTGGCGAGCACGGCGTTCAGCGACGGCAGCGTGATGGCGCTGTCGCGCAGAACCTCCACCATGGTACCGCCGGCGCCGAACAGGACGGTCGGACCGAACACCGCGTCACGGCTGGCGCCGACCACCAGTTCGCGGCCATGCTCCATCTGGATCATCGGCTCGACGGTCACTCCAAGGATCAAGGCGTCGGGTGCCGCCTGCCTGGCGTTGTCGCGCACTTCCGCCCAGGCAGCGGCGATACCTTCGTCGTCGCGAATGTTGAGGAGGACGCCGCCCACATCCGACTTGTGGCTGATCTGCGGCGAGTTGATTTTCACCGCGACCGGATAGCCGTGCACCCGCGCCTTGGCCTGCGCGTCCTCGCAGCTCGTTGCCTCGAGGGTCGGATTGACCGGTATGTGGAAAGCGTCCAGCACCGATTTCGATTCCGCATCCGAGAGCATCGACCGGCCGTCAGCCAACGCGGCGTGAATGACGGTCCGGGCGCGATCGACATCCGGCGCCTTGCGATCGGTCAGTGGGCCGGGGGTCTGCAGCGCAAGCTGCCGGTTGCGCTCGTGCCGGGCCAGGTAGGAAAACGCCTCGACAGCCCGTTCCGGCGTCTGAAAGTCGGGAATGCCACTGGCGCTCAGAAGCTGGCGCGCCTCCTCCACCGAGCTTTCGCCCATCCAGCAGGCAAGCAGCGGCTTGCGGTTGTCCGACGGCAGGGCTTCGATCACGGCGCGCGCTGCGGCCGTCGCATCGGTCATGGCCTGCGGGGTCAGCATCACCAGCACGCCATCGAATTGCGGATCGCCGAGGCCGGCGGCGACCGCGGCGGCATAGGCTTCCGGCCGCGCGTCGCCGAGGATGTCGATCGGGTTGGCCTTGGACCAGTACGGAGGCAGCGCTGCGTCCAGCGTTTGCAGCGTCTCCGTCGACGGCTGCGGCAGTTCGAGATGCAGGTCGCCCGCGCGATCGGCCGCCAGCACGCCGGCACCGCCGCCATTGGTGATGATGCCGAGCCGGTTGCCGCGAGCTCTTGTGGCCGAGGACAGGATCTCGGCCGCGGCGAACAGTTGACCGAACGTATCGACCCGCACGGCGCCTGCCCGCTCCAGCGCCGCGTCGAACACCGCGTCGGAGCCGATCAGCGCACCGGTGTGGGTGTGCGCCGCCTTGGCGCTCTGATTGTGTCGTCCGGCCTTGAGAACCAGCACCGGCTTGACCCGTGCGGCCAGCCGCAGAGCGCTGATGAAGGACCGGGCCCTGCGGATGCCCTCGACATAGAGCAGAATCGCCTTCGTCTTGGGGTCGTCGGAGAGAAATTTCAGCACCTCGCCAAAGCCGATATCGGTGGCGTTGCCCAGCGAGATCAGCGTCGAAAAGCCGAGATGATGGGGTGCCGCGTAGTCGGAGATGGCCGAGCACAGGGCGCCGGACTGGGAGACCAGCGCCAGCCCGCCCTTCGGGGTCTTCGATTTCAGGAAGGTCGCGTCGAGATCGAGCCAGGGACGCACCAGCCCGACGCAATTGGGGCCCATGAAGCGCACGCCGCCCTCGGCCGCCGCTTCGATCAACTCGGCCTCCAGCGCCTTGCCGCCGCCGTCGCCCTCGCCGAAGCCGGCCGACAGCACCACGGCATGGCGCACGCCCGCCTTGCCGCACTGGCGCAAAATCCCCGGAACGGTTCGGGCCGGTGAGGCGACGACCGCCAGGTCGACGTCCTGATCGACCCGGTCGATCGACCGGAAACAGCGTATCCCGGAGACCGTGCGGTATTTCGGGTTGACCGGGGTTATCGGTCCGGCGAATTCACCGGCCAGCAGATTGGCGAATACCTTCGAGCCGACCGAGTGGCCGGAATCGCTCGCCCCGAAGACGGCGATGGATCGTGGATTGAACAGTTGCTCGAGTTTGCTCGGGCCCATGCGACGCTTTCCTGTCTGACTGCCAACTATACTCCCGCATCAAGGCATAAATGATGTGGCATTGCGACGATTTGATCGCCGTCAAATCAGGGAAAAGGGTCGATCATCGCCGCAAGCCCGCGGCTATGGTGTTCGGCTGCCCATCTACGCCGCCATTCGGTACCGGAATATGCGCTCTTCGGCCGAAACGCCCTTAAGCCGGGCCGTTTCGGACCGGCCCGAATATCCGGCCTCGGACAGGAGCGCCGGAACGGTATCCCTGTCGTTGAGCGCGTTGGTCAGACAAATGTCGCCGGCATCGGCAAGCCCCTGCACCCGCGCAGCGATATTCACCGTCTGGCCGAAATAATCCAGCGTCCGGCCGGCGTTGATGGCAAGGGCCGGACCGGCATGAAGTCCGACCTTCAGCCCGACGTCGCTCGTCCCGCGCTCGCTGGCAAGCGCCTGCATCGCCGCCATCATTTCGATCGCGGCGGACGTCCCGTCGGTGACCGTGGGAAATGCCGCCATAACCGCATCGCCCATGGTTTTGATCAAAGCTCCGGAATGGTCCCGAACCACGGTCTTCAGCGCCGCGAAATGATCCTGGACGAGGCGATAGGCCGCCATGTCGCCTTCGCGATCGTAAAGCGCGGTCGAACCCTTCAGATCGGTGAAGAGGAGGGTCAGGCTGCGCAGTTTCAGTTTCAGGTCCGGTGCCAGTGCATCGAGCGCGAAATGGTCGCGAAATGTCTGGTTGTTGAGCAACGTCTTGCCGGTCAGCCGGGGTCCGAATTGCGGCATGGTGTTGCCGACCATTGCGATGATCTCGGGCATGACGACCCGCATGACGTGGCACCACACCGGCTGCTCGGTGTTGTTTGCGATGGATAGTGTCACCGTGCCCGACGGCACTGAAAGCTCGGTCCTCGAAAATCCGGCGTCTGTGAGTTCAACGGAGACCGGCCCGCGGGACGCAGGTGAGCCGGCAGCCTGAAGTTTTGCTCCGGAGTGGGTGTCCATGCAGAGCAGGCGAAACACCTCGCCCTCATCGGCCTCATACGACAGTTCCGCACGTTCGCCGGCGGCGAGCTTCACATCGGCGACCATGTTGCGGGCGTGGTAGCCGAGCCACTGCTGACGGTAGGGATAGCTGGTGGACGTGTGATACCGCTGAAAGGCGCCGAAATCGCCGTGGAGGTCGACCACGGTGCCCGACGGCACATAAGCGAAGCTGACTTCGACCGTATCGTCGAGCACCGAAGGAGCATCCCTGCGACACAGCGCGCAGTGCAGAACGTCCTCCGCCACGCGGTCGAGGTCGGCCACCGTATGGGTGATCGCTCCGCACATCGGACACACCATGCCCCATTCAAGATCGAACAAACCGGATTTGGTCCCGAGCACAAACAGGTCGAGGGCGCGATCCCGGCCGATACCGGCTGCCTCCGCAAAGGTGAAGGGATTGATGCGCGCTGCCTCGATCGCAGGCAGCGCCTCGAGATGCTCGGAAAACCTGCCGAGATCCTTCTTGCTGCAACCGCTCTGCGCAGCGGCTGAGTCAAGCACCGCAGATACCGTCAGGGCCATGGCAAGCCTCCCCCGAAGTTGCAGCTGGAAACTAGGGTAACGGAGACCGTTTTCAAGCCGCAATCCGGATTCGGGAGGTCACCCGCCGCGCGGCTTCATCCGCTCTAATCAGCCCCCTCCCCTCTTGCCGGCCCGGGCCCCAAACAGCCGTTCAGGACGACTTCGACAACGGTTTCCCGCGCCGCTTCGAAATCCGTGGCGGTCAGCCGGCTTTTGCCGAGGGTAACGGCCGTGACCTCGGCAAAGTCCGCATAAAACTGCGTCGTTGCCCACAACATGATGAGAAAGTGGTTCGGATCGACCGCCACCATCCTGCCGTCGGCGATCCAGCCTTCTATCACGGCGGCTCGTTCGCGGGTGATCTCCCGCATATGGCGCTTCTGGCGCCTCGAGATGAATTGTCCGCCGCGCAGCATTTCGCTTGCGAAGAACCGCGACTCATCGACATGCCTGCGCGAATAATCGAGTTTCGCACGGACATAGTCGGCCAGGGCATCGCGCGGTTCCCGATCCGCCCTGATGTGCTCCAGCGCCTTGTCCCAGCCGGCCAGCAGACGCTCGATCAGGGTCGTGTAGATCGCTTCCTTGGTGGCGAAATAGTAGTAGACATTGGCTTTCGGCAAGCCGCTCAGTTCAGCGATTTCGGCGATCCGCGTGCCGTCGAATCCCTTGCGTGAAAACAGCTCCACCGCGGTCTTCAGGATCTTCTTTTCGTTGCGCGTCCGAATCCGCTCCTCGGAACCGATTTTCGCTACCGACGCTTTTTGATCCAACATTCTGCGAGAAAACCTTCCGTTTTCGAGTGAACGACGCGGCGTCCGTTTCAGGATAGATCGGTACTCAAACCTACTGATTTACATACACGTTTTGACACCGCAATCCAAGTCGCCATTCTCCTGAAATCTGATTTTCTTGACGGTTTGGTCAAATTTTCTTGACGTTTTGGTCAGGATTTGAGACAGTTTCCGTCAATTGGGAGGCGCCCGGGAATGGCGATCAGACTGATCGAAGCGTTGCTTGAGATTCTGGCGGACTGGCAAAGCGATCTGCCGGGGCCATGGCGCGAAGCGATCGGCGACACCCGGCTCGGCTTCGATGCCTGCGACCCGTCGCTGACCCTCGAACCCTGGGAACCGGTGTTTCCCGTGCGCCGCGGGAAGACCTTTCCCGGCGCGCCGCCTGGCGCCCACATTTTCCGCGCCTTCGACGCCATCGACCCCGGCGACGTGCGCTGCGTCATCCTCGGACAGGACCCTTATCCCGCCCCTGATTTCGCCACCGGACGGGCTTTCGAATGCGGCAACGTCGCCGCCTGGCGTGAGCTCGACAAGATGTTCTCCAAAAGCGTCCGGGCCTTCCTGCAGCAGATCTGCGCCGCCCGCACCGGCCGTCAGGACTGCGCCCGTTCCTTCGCGGACTGGCCGGCGCTGCTGTCCGATATCGAGGCCGGACGCATCGAGCTGGAAGCGCCGGATGCGCTTGCCGACCGCTGGGTGAACAGCGGAACGCTGCTGCTGAACGCATCGCTGACTCTGTCGCGCTTCCGCGTCGAAACCGACCCGCACCAGGCGCTGGGTCACCTGCCGGTCTGGCAGCCGCTGATGGTCAGCGTGCTGGAGCGTCTGGCCGCCTCGGGGCGTCCGGTCGTCTTCATGGCCTTCGGCGATGCGGCGGCCGCCTGCCTGAGAGCCGCCGGTCTTCACGATCCGCAACCACCGCTGCAGACGATCCGGCGGCCGCATCCGGCCGCAGCGGCGGCGTTTCTGGCGCAGGAAAACCCGTTCCTCGCCTGCAACCGTTTTCTCGCCGACCACGGCGGACGGCCGATTGCGTGGTGATGTCATGAGCAAAACCAGGAGCTACGATTATATCGTCGTCGGTGCCGGCTCTGCCGGTTGCGTAGTCGCCAACCGCCTTTCGGCGGATCCGGACTGCAGCGTGCTGCTGCTGGAAGCCGGCGGCAAGGACCGCAATCCGCTGTTCCGGCTGCCGATGCTGATGGGCAAGCTCTTCCAGTCCGGCATCTATAACTGGCACTACCACACCGAGCCGGAGCCGCACCTGAACGGCCGCTCGCTCTACTGGCCGCGCGGCAAGGTGCTGGGCGGTTCATCCACCATCAACGGCATGCTTTACGTGCGCGGCAATCGCCGCGACTATGATCGCTGGTCGCAGCTCGGCCTGCCCGGCTGGTCCTATGACGAGGTGCTGCCGGCTTTCCGCCGGTCCGAGGGCCACATTCAGCGCAACGGCTCCTATCACAACAGCGATGGAGAGCTCACCGTGTGCCGGGCCCGCGGCGATAATCAGTTGCACGAGGTGTTTATCGACGCCGGCGCCGAAGCCGGGCATCCGCGCAACGACGATTTCAACGGTGCCGAGCAGGACGGATTCGGTAGGTTCGACTTCACGATCCGCAACGGCAAGCGGTGGTCGACGTCCTCCGCCTTTCTGAAGCCGGTCTTCGGCAGGCCGAACCTGACCGTCGAAACCGGCGCGTTGACTCAGCGGATCCTGGTCGAAAACGGCCGTGCGACCGGCATCGAGGTCGCGCTGGGCGGCATTCCGCAGTCGATCCGTGCCGACCGCGAGGTGATCGTTTCGGCCGGCACGGTCAACTCGCCGCAATTGCTGCTGCTTTCCGGGATCGGGCCTTCGGACGAACTGGCGGAGCACGGCATCGAGACGGTCCACGATCTGCCCGGCGTTGGCAAGAACCTGCAGGACCATGTCGACTGCGTCATGTCCTGGGAGTGCACGAAACCGGTAACGCTCTATGGCGACCTGCGCGCCGACAAGCTGGCCTGGTCGCTGGTCGAGGGCATGCTGTTCGGCCGCGGCATCGTCACCACCTTCCCCTATGAAGCGGGCGCGTTCATTCGCTCGCATGAGGGGCTTTCGGCACCGGACATCCAGCTGCATTTCATGCCGGCGCTGGAAAAGACGGCCAACCTGCATCTGCCCAATCCGTTCCGGAAAAATCCGCCGACGGAGTCCAATCACGGCTTCACGCTGCGCGTCGGGCCGGTCAATCCGGAAAGCCGCGGCGAGATCCGCCTGCGCTCGGCCGATCCCGCCGACGCGCCCCGCATCACGGCAAACTACCTGCAGTCGGACTTCGATCTGCGCACCATGATTACGGGCATTCGCATGACGCGCGGGATAATCGCACAAAAGCCTTTCGACCCCTATCGCGGCAAGGAACTGGCGCCCGGCCCCAAGGTCGAGACCGACGCCGAGATGGCCGAGTGGCTGCGCGCAACGGCCATGACGACCTTCCATCCGGTCGGCACCTGCAAGATGGGCAACGATCCGCAAGCCGTCGTGGATGCGCGCCTGCGAGTCCACGGGATCGAGGGGCTGCGGGTCGCCGACGCCTCGATCATGCCGATCATCTCCAGCGGCAACACCAACGCGCCCGCCATCATGATCGGCGAGCGGGCGGCCGAGTTCATTTTGTCGGAGGCATGAAGCGATGATCGTCGAACACCGTACCTACACTTTCCGGCCGGGAACGGTCGATGGCTGGATGAAGAAATACGAGACCCAGGGACTGCCCGTCCAGAAGCGCCATCTCAACCGCTTTCTCGGGCTTTTTGTCAGCGAAATCGGCCGGCTGCACACCACCGTGCTGATGTGGGGCTACGACAGCCTGGCCGACCGCGAAGCGCGGCGGACCGCCATGTATGCCGATCCTGAATGGCAACAGTTCATCTCGGAAGTCTGGGAACTCGACGCCATTCAGAGCCAGGACGTGATGATCATGAACCCGGCGCCGTTCTCGCCGGACAACCAGTGATGCAAGGCATCGACACCCCAATAGGGATCTTCATGGGAGGACCAGAAAGATGAAACGCAAAACGACACCGATCGTCGGCCCGCTGCGTCGGCGCACGCTGCTGAAAGCCACCGCCGGAGTGGCCGCCCTGGGATTGATGGACACGCTGCTGGCGCCGTCGGCGCACGCTGCCGGTGGACTTGTCGCCCTGGTGCACACGCAGGCCGCCGGCGACAACGGCCCGGTCGATTCCATGATCGCCAAGCTCAAGCAGCTGTCGGCCGAAAAAGACGTCCCTTACAGAGCCATCTACGCCCAGGATCCGGCGACCTACGAGACCATCTTCCGCACCCTCGGCGACGCCGGCGCGGCGGTCGTCGTCACCACGTTCAACGAAGTCTCCGAACCGCTCAAGGCGGTGGCGCCGGATTATCCGGATACACGGTTCATCCAGCTATTCGGTGACGCGGTCGAACCGCCGATCGCCAATCTGGTGACGGTCTCCTACGACTATTATCTCGGCTGCTATCTTTCCGGGATCTTCGCCGCTGGCGTCAGCAAGTCCGGCAAGCTCGGCTTCATCGGCGGCATTTCCATTCCGCCCATCAACGCCGATTTCAACGCCTTCAAGGCCGGCGCCCAGTCGGTGCGGCCGGAGATCACCGCCACAGCGGCGTTCGCCGGTTCCTTCCAGGACCCGGCCAAGGGTCAGGAAATCGCCACCCAGATGTTCAGCGACGGCATCGACTATATCCAGACCGATGCGGCGGCGACGGATGCCGGCATTATCGCCGCCGCCAATGAAGCCGAGGGACGAATGGTCAGCGCCCTCGATCCGGCGCAGTTCCCGCTGGGCCCAAAATCGCTGATCGCCATCGTCGGTCTCGATTTCGGCGCGTCGCTGTATAATGAAGCCAGCAAGGCGCTGGGCAGCGACTGGTCGGGCGGGACCCACGTTTCGACGGGGCTGGGCACCGGCGTGATCGACTTCCTGCGGTCGCCGGAGTTCGAAAAACAGGGGCCGTCCGACATCAACGCGCGGGCGAAGGAAATCTGGCCGGGTATCGAAAAAGCCAAGTCGGAGATCATGGGCGGTTCGCTCGACGTGCCGTTCAACACGACGTTGTGAGACCGGATCGACGTCAGGCGGCGCGCCCATGACCCGGCATGACGATGCAGCTCTCGGGTGCCACGGCCTCACCGTTCGCTTCGGCGATGTCGTGGCCCTCTCCGGCGTCGATGTTTCGTTCCAGCGGGGGCGGATCCACGCCGTCGTCGGCCAGAACGGTGCCGGCAAGACCACATTCGCCCGCGCCGTCGCCGGTCTGCTGAAGCCGGACGCCGGCCATGTGACGATCGACGGCGCTGCCCTGCCGCTGGGAGACGTCAACAATGCACGCAGCGCCGGCGTGGAGCTTGTGCACCAGAGTTTCGCGCTGCCGCCCTCCTTCACCGTCGCCGAAGCCATGCAATTCGGTGCGGCCGAAGGCGGGTTGTACTCGCGCCGCCGGCTGGAAGCGCGCTGGCAGCCGCATCTCGATGCGCTCGGCGTTCGCATCAAGGCCGGCAGCCGTATCCGCGACCTACCGGTCGAAACGCTGCAGGGCGTCGAGATCGCCCGGGCGCTGGTGACGGATGCGCGTCTGCTGATCCTCGACGAGCCGACCGCCGTGCTTTCTCCCGAAGGAACGCAAAAATTGTTCGAACGGATACGCCGGCTCAAGGAGATGGGCGTGACCGTGGTGCTGATCCTGCACAAGATCCGCGAAGTGCTCGCCGTGGCCGATACCGTCACGGTGTTGCGCGGCGGGCGGCTCGTCGACGGGCCGACCGACATCGACCGGATCGACGCCGACCGGCTTGCCGAACTCATTATCGGCCAGGCCGGCGACCGGCTCGATGCGGACGATCGAGCAGCCCTGACCGGCGCTGCCGTTCCGCACCCCTATGGCGACCAAGGGCATCCCCAATCCGTTGCTCCGGTTCTGGAGTTCCGGTCGGTCTCCACGCTGCCGGACGCAGACGGGCCGCCGCTGGAGAGGATCGACCTGACGATCGCGCCGGGAGAAATCGTCGGCGTCGCCGGCGTTGAGGGCAATGGCCAGCGCACGCTTGTGCGCAGCCTGTCGGCGCTCGCATCCGTGGCGGATGGAGACATTGTCATCGACGGGACCGCGATGACCGGGGCGTCGCTGGTCGAGCGCCGCGCCGTCGGCCTGCGTATCATTCCGTTCGAGCGCAATGTCGAGGGCCTCAGCCTCACCAGCCCGTTGTGGGAGAACTGGTCGGCGCGCGAGTTGCTGCAAATGCCGCTGCTCGCCTCGGTCAGTCCGGCCGAGCTTCGCAAGCGCTGCAACGACGCGTTGCGCGCCTGGGACGTGCGTTATGCCGGAGTTGGACAGAATGCCGGCGCCCTGTCCGGCGGCAACGCCCAGAAAGTTATCCTGTCGCGCGAGATGGACGATCGCGCAAGACTGGTCATCGCCGCCCAGCCGACGCGTGGGCTCGACATCGGTGCCACCGCGTTCGTCTGGGAATCGCTGCGGCGCAAGCGGTCTGCCGGCTGCGGCATCCTGCTGATTTCGTCGGATCTGGACGAATTGATGGATATCTGCGACCGGATCGTCGTCATGCTCTCCGGCCGTGTCGCCGGGACGTTCGAACCGCCTTTCGACATCGCGCCCATCGGCGCCGCGATGACAGGGGTGGCTCAATGACGGACCGTCTTGTCGCACTCACCCACGCACTGGTCTTCATCTGCGTCGGCCTGGCCCTCTGCGCCGCCATCTTCGCGGTGGCCGGCTATCCCGCCGCCACGATGTTCCAGTCGATCGTCGAAGGCGCCTTCCTGCGCAACGGTGCCCTCACCCAGGTGCTGCGCTGGGGCCTGCCTCTGTTCATCACCGCGGTCGGCGTGGCGGTCTCGTTTCGCGCCGGCTATTACAATATCGGCGCCCAGGGCCAGTTCTACATCGGCGCCATCTGCGCCGCCTTCGTCGCCGAATGGCTGCGCGGAGCGCCAGCCACGGTGGTGATCCCGGCCTGTTTCCTGGCCGGGATGACCGGCGGCGCGCTGTGGTCGCTATGGCCCGGCATCCTGCGGCTGCGATCCGGGGCCGACGAGGTCATCACTACGCTGATGGGCAACTTTCTCGCCGCCATCATCCTGGTGCACGTCACATCGGGTCCGCTGAAGGACCCGTCCGGTTCCGGCCAACAGGCATCGAGCCGGCCGATCGAAGCGGCCTATCGCATCAGCACGTCGCAGGGCCTGTCGCCGACGATCATCGCCATCGCCGTGCTCGTCGGCCTGGCCGTCTGGTTGCTGGTCAACCGCACGGCGTTCGGCGTGCTGTCGGGACTTGCCGGGCGCAACCCGACCATGGTCACCTGGCAGGGCGCGCGGATGTGGAAGATCGGTCTCGCCAGCTTCGTCGTCAGCGGCGCGCTGGCGGGGCTGGCCGGCACCATCGAACTGATGGGCCCGAATGGCCGCCTGGCATCGGGTTTCCTTCCGGCCCACGGTTTTACCGCCATCCTGATCGCTCTGGTCGCCAATCTGTCGATCGCCGGTGCGGCCATCGTCGCGCTGTTCTTCGGCGGGCTGGCCTCGGCGGCTCTCTATCTGCCGATCATCGCCGGACTGCCGTCGGCCGCGGTCGACATGATCAATGCGGCCATCGCCCTGTTCATCACCGCCCGGTCGCAAATGCTCGACCGGCTCGCCGACCGGCTGAAAGGACGATCATGGACGAAACCCTGATTGCCGTTCTGCGCTCGGGAACACCCCTGGTCTATGTGACGCTCGCCGGGGTCTTCGCCTGGCGCGCCGGCATCTGGCATCTCGGGCTCGAGGGGCTGATGATCATCGGTGCCTGCGCCACCATTCTGGGGATCGTCGCGACCGGGTCGGTCATTTTGGCCCTTGTCATCGCCATCGCGCTGTGCGCCGTCACCTCGGTGCTGTTCTGGTTCGTGGTCGAAAAACTCAAGGCCAACCAGATCATTGCCGGACTCGGCCTGACCGGCCTGGGACTGAGCGGCACGACGCTGGCCGTCGAAGCGATCTTCGGTACCCAGGCGGCGGTTTCGGCACCGTTCGGCCTTCCCCGCCTGGGTCCGCTGTTCGGGCCGTTCGGATCGCTCTCCGTCCTTGTGGCGCTGATGCCGTTCGCCGTGCTCGCCGTCTGGCTGCTGCTGTGCCGGACGCGCTTCGGCCTGCGGCTGGCGGCAACCGGCGAACATCCTTTCGCCGCCAGGAGCGTCGGCGTCAAACCCGACCGGATGCGGTTGTGGGCATTGATGATCGGCGGTCTGTTCTGCGCCCTGGGCGGGGCCGAACTGGCCGCCGGCAGCCTGCAGATCTTTTCGCAGAACATGACCGCCAGCCGCGGTTTCATGGCGTTTACCGCGGTCATCTTCGCCGCGGCGCACCCGGTTGGCGGCGCGCTCGCCGCCCTGTTCTTTGCGGTCGTCGGCGCGTTGGGCATCCGCGCTCAGCTGCAGTTCGGCGAAAAGGTGCCGCACGACTTGCTGCTTGCCCTGCCCTATGTCGTAACAGTGCTCGGCATCTGGCTGAGTGCCAAGCTGCGCGGCAGCAAGACCATGGCCAGTTTCGGAGAATTGCGCGACTCCTGACCGCGAGACGGTCGCCGGAGCACCGACAACGAGCGTTCTCCGCCATTGACGTCGAGCACTGTTTGCCTCCACCGCTTGGCAGCAATGCCGGGAAATGGCGCACAGCCGGCCCATGAAGTCGGGCCGTATTCGGGGCCGATCGTCGCCGGGATGGCTCAACGCCCGCGTAACGGCCTTGCAGTCGGCAACCAACCCTAACCCAAGGCTGGCTGCTCCGCCTGGATGGTGTTGATTGTCGGGCTTGACACCCAAAGTGATATTAATCAAATTGTAAATACCAATTTGAATCGTCTGGCCCTCGGGAGGGGGCGGCCGGTCATTCGGATTGCGAATACCGGCAAGTCGTTCGAAGCGGAGGAATGACGCGGAAGACTACCAACTGCCAGCACACACGCTGGCAACCAAGAGGCAGAGAAGTCAATCATCTGACAGGGAGGAATCATGAAACATCTGGCGAAATGGGTCCTGATCGCATCGACAGCCGCTTTTGCGCACACCGCGCAGGCAGACACGGCTGACGGCGAATCGCTGATCGGAAAGCCCTGGAACGAAATCGTCGATATGGCCCGCGGCGGAACCGTGAACTGGTTCCTGTGGGGCGGTTCCGACAACATCAACCGATATGTCTCCGAATATATCGGCGGCATTCTCAAGGACGAATACGACATCACCCTGAACCGCGTCGGCCTTTCCGACACGGTGGAAGGCGTCAATATCGTCCTCGGCGAAGTGGAATCCGGCGTCACCGACAAGGGTTCCGTCGACATGATCTGGATCAACGGTGAGAACTTCCGCACCATGAAGCAGGGCAATCTCGCCTATTGCGGCTATCCGGACACGCTGCCCAACAACGCATTGGTCAACTGGGACAATCCGGCCATCGCCAACGATTTCGGCGTGCCGGTCGAAGGTTGCGAGATCCCCTGGTCGAAGGCGCAATTCGCCTTTGCCTACGACACCGCGCGCACCGAAAACCCGCCGCAATCGATTCCCGAACTGCTGGAATGGATCAAGGCGAATCCCGGATCGTTCACCTACCCCGCCCCGCCGGATTTCAACGGTTCGGTCTTCGTACGACACGTTTTCTACCACGCCGCCGGTGGCGTCGATAACCTGCTCGGCGATTTCGATCAGGCGAAGTACGACAAGGCCGCTGCCGAGACATGGCGGATCCTGAACGAGATCGAGCCCCATCTGTGGCGCGAGGGCAAGACCTACCCGACCTCGATCAACGCGCTTCAGCAGCTGTTCGCCAATTCCGAAGTGGACCTCTACTTCAACTACGAACCGGCTGGCGTCGGCGTCAATGTGGACAACGGCACCTTCCCGCCGACCACGATGAGCTACGGGCTGAGCGACGGAACGATCGGCAACACCAACTACACGATCATTCCGATCAACTCGCCGAACAAGGCGGCCGCACTGGTCCTGCAGAACGTGCTGCTTTCGGGCGACGCGCAGTATCAGAAAGCCCGTCCCGACGTCTGGGGCACTCAGCCGGCCATCGAGGTCTCGCGCACCAGCGACGACGTGCAGAAGAAGTTTGCGTCTATCAAGACCCATCCTTCCGTGATACCGGCCTCGGAGCTTGCCAAAAACGCACTGCCCGAACTGCAGGCGGCATGGATCACGGCCATCGAAAAGGGATGGCTCGAAAACGTCGGCAACTGACGACGGCGGACCGTCCGCGGCGCCGCGACCGGCGCCGCGGAGCGACAACGAATATCTGAGACTGGCCAGCCTGGAGGTTGCGAACCGAGATGTCGGATCGCATGAAAATCATCCTGCTTCTCGCGCCCGCCATGTTGGTCATCATCCCGCTGTTCTTCGGCGGGCTGGTCATCGGCCTGATGCGCAGCTTCAACTACATGCCGCTGATCGGGCTGACGGAGCCGAATTTCAACGCCTATCTGGCGATCTTCACCAGCACGGAATTCTATCTTTCCTTCCTGCTCACCTTCTACATCGCCTTTACGTCGACGGTCATTTCGTCGGTACTGGCCATCGGCGCCGCACTTCTCCTGCGGCGGCAGTTCATCGGCCGGGCGGTCGTCAATTTTCTATTTCAACTAAACCTGACCGTGCCGCACCTGGTGGGGGCAATCGGCATTCTGTACCTGTTTTCGCAGTCCGGCAGTTTCGCGCGGCTGGCCGCCGAGTGGGGCATGATCGCCAGGCCGAGCGAGTTTCCGGCAATGGTGTTCGATCCCTATGCGATCGGCATCATCCTGCAATATGTCTGGAAGGAAATCCCCTTCATCGGCGTCATCGTGCTGGCCAACATGCAGTCGCTCGGCGAGGACTATGAAAGCGTCGCCCGCTCGCTCGGCGCCAGCCGCTGGCAGGCGTTCCGTCATGTGCTGCTGCCGCTGATCTTCCCGGGGGTTCTTTCCGCCTCGGTCATCGTCTTCGCCTTCACCTTCGGCGCTTACGAGATCCCGGCGCTGCTGGGCGCGAACTATCCCGCGGCGCTGCCGGTCCTGGCCTACCGCAAATACACCGACGTCGATCTTGCAGCCCGGCCGGAGGCCATGGCCATGGCAATCGTCATCGCCCTGCTGAGCGCCGTTATGATCTATCTCTACGTGCGCTACACACGGCGCCGGATCCGGAGCTGAACATGATCGGACGCGAAAGCTTCACCATGCGGGGCTTCCGGTTTCTGACCGGAGCGGTGCTGATCACCTGGCTGGTGCTGCCGCTTATTCCGCTGGCCATCTGGTCGTTTGCGCGCGGCTGGTTTTTTCCTTCGCTTCTGCCAAAACAGTGGTCGCTGCAGGCCTGGGAATATGCCTTTTCCGATACGGCCGGCGTGCTCGACAGCCTGTGGCTGACCATCGTCGTCGCCCTGGCGGCGACGGCGCTTTCCATTCTCGTCGGGGTGCCGGCCGGACGCGCCCTCGGCCTCTACCGGTTTCGCGGCAAGGAGTTCGTCGAACTGATGATCCTGGCACCGACCATCGTGCCAGGGATCGCGGTCGTCCTCGGCATTCACAGCATCTTCATCACCATGGGGCTGAACAACACGGTCTGGGGCGTGATCCTCGTCCACCTGATTCCGACGCTTCCCTATATGGTGCTGGTGATGTCAGGGATCTTCGCCAACTACGATCCGTCATTCGAGGACCAGGCTCGCAGCCTCGGCGCCTCGCCCATCAAGACCTTCTGGTATGTGACCCTGCCGGCCATCATGCCGGGCATCATCGTCGGGGCCTGTTTGCGTTTCTCGTTTCCTGGAGCCAGTACATCCTGACGCTGCTCATCGGCGGCGGGCGGGTCGTGCTGCTGCCGCTGCTGCTGTTCAATTTCGCCACCTCGGGCCGCAACGACATCACCGGAGCGATCGGCATGATCTACATTCTGCCCGGCATCATCATTCTGCTGCTGACGGCACGCCACCTGTCGGGGCGCAGCGGCGCCGTCGGAGGTTTCGGACAGATATGACCCATGTCTCCCTCAAAGAGCTGACCAAGGTGTATCCGGGCGCCAGCGAACCGTCGCTCAACCGGTTGAACCTGGAGATCGCCAGCGGCGAACTCACGGCGCTGCTCGGACCCTCGGGGTGCGGCAAGACGACGACGATGAAGATGATCGCCGGCCTGCTTGTGCCGACATCGGGCGACGTCACTTTCGACGGACGGTCGGTCCTCAACGACAAGCCGGAGCACCGCGGCGTGGTCATGGTGTTCCAGAACTATCTGCTGTTTCCCTATATGAGCGTCGCCGACAACATCGGGTTCGGTCTGAAGATGCGCAAGGTCGACAAGGGGGAAATCGAACGGCGGGTGGCGGAGATGCTCGAGCTGGTCAAGCTACCGGACCTGGGAAAACGCCGGCCGTCGGAGTTGTCGGGCGGCCAGCAGCAGCGCGTCGCACTGGCGCGTGCCCTGATCGTTCATCCCAATGTGCTGCTGCTCGACGAGCCGCTGTCGAACCTGGACGCCCATCTGCGCTTCGAGATGCGGGATCTGATCCGCTCGCTGCAGCAGGAAATGGGCATCACCACCATCTTCGTCACACACGACCAGGAAGAAGCCGTGGTTCTGGCGGACAAGGTGGCGCTGATCCTCGACGGTCGGCTGAAGCAATATGCCAAAGCCGACATGTTCTACAAGCAACCCGTGGACGAGGCGACCGCCCGTTTCTTCGGCGGCCAGAATTTTCTGCCGGGCCGTTCGGACGGCGAGTGTTTCGAAGGACCGGTCGGCAGCCTGAACCTCCCCTCCGGCGCTGCGAGCGGTTCGGGCAAGCTGACGTTTCGCCCGGAAAACGTTCGCATCGCAAACGGGTCGGCGGACGATAATGCGCTGACCGGAGTCCTTGTCGAGAAAATCTACCTCGGCACCCAGACGCGACTGAAACTGCGGATCGGCGACGAACAGATCGAAGCCATCGCCAATCCGGACGAAGTCGAGCGCTTCGAGCCCGGCCATTCGATTCCGATCTTCCTGCCCCCGGCCAGCCTCTGGTTTCTGGAATCGTAGCAACCCCGCCGGTCTTGCAGCTCCCGCCGGGCGAAAACCAAAGGGAGGACAAACATGTTGGAAGGCAAAACAGCCATCGTGACGGGAGCGTCCAGCGGCAACGGGCGCGCCGTCGCTCGCCGCTTCGCCGAACACGGTGCCAAGGTCATCGTCGCCGATCTCAGCCCTGCTGGTCGCGAGGGCGGCGAACCGACGGCTGAGCTGATCAACTCCGAACATGCCGGCATGGCCAAATTCGTCAAAGGCGATGTCAGCCGTGTCAGCGACCTGGAAACGCTGGTCGCCGAGGCGGAGGCCTGGGGCGGGCTGGACATCATGGTCAACAATGCCGGCATTCTGATGAAACAGCCCATATTCGAGGCAACGGAGGACGTTTTTCACAAGATGATCGACGTCAACGTCAAAGGCGTCTATTTCGGCTGCCAAATCGCCGCAAAGGCCATGGCAAAGCGCAAGAGCGGCGTCATCATCAACATGTGCTCGATCGCCGGAATGCGCGGCACCGGCGGTTTCAGCCACTACAATATGACAAAGGGTGCGGTGCGCCTTTTGACCTACGCCCTGGCCGACGAACTCGGACCGTTCGGCATCCGCGTCAACAACGTCAATCCAGGCATCATGCGGACGCTGATGAATGTCGAGGACGATCCGGTGATCGGCACCGAGACGGGCGAAGGCTATCTGGACATGATCCCGGCACGGCGCTGGGGCGAGCCGGAAGAAGTGGCCGATACCTGCCTCTATCTGGCCTCCGATCTGTCATCCTACTTCACGGGTACGTCCCTGATCGTCGACGGCGGCTATCTGCGTATATGAAGCGCCGAGCGGGCTGAAACCGGCCCGTTTTCCGCGGCTAAAGTGATCTTTACCTATTTGTATCGATCAATTTACGGCTGTTCCTCGGCACCGCCACCAAATACACGATGCCGCTGGTTGGGATTTGGGCGATTTCCGGGTAATAGGGAATCCGATTAACCGGGAAAGGTTTGTCCGCTTGGACGAAAGTGCCGGAAACCGCTGGTTCTATCTCGCGCTGACCTGCCTTGCGGTGGTGCTGTCGCTGACGACGTGGTTTTCCGCAACCGCCGTCATACCGGAATTGACGGTGCGCTGGTCTTTGACCGGCACCGAGGCCGCGTGGCTTACCAACGGCGTGCAGGCCGGATTCGTCGTTGGCGCGCTGACCGCCAGTATCCTGTCACTCGCCGACATCTGGCGTATGCAGCACCTGATGGCCGGCGCCGCCCTACTCGGCGGCATCGCCAATGCCGCTTTGCTGATCGAGCCGAACGCCGCCGGCGCGATCGCCGCCCGCTTCGTTACCGGCGTCGCGCTCGCCGGAGTATACCCACCAGCGATGAAATACACGGCGACATGGTTCGTCAGGGGCCGCGGCCTGGCGCTCGGCCTGCTGGTCGGATCGCTGACCCTCGGCTCGGCGATGCCGCACCTGGTGCGGGCGTTGGGCGCGGGCATTGAATGGACCACGGTGGTCGGCATCACCTCGCTTGCCAGCATCGGATCGGCAGCAATTTTTCTGGTTCTGCGCGACGGTCCGCATCCCTTTTCCCGGACCCGGGTCGACCTGCGCCAGGTCGGCAGCATACTGCGCAACCGCCCGGTCATGCTCGCCAACACCGGCTACTTCGGCCATATGTGGGAACTCTACGCCATGTGGGGTTGGTTTCTGGCCTATGCCAAGGCCTCGTTCGCGACGGGCAATTCGGTCTTCGACGGCAACGCCTCGCTGCTGACATTCGCGGTCGTCGCCATCGGCATGCCCGGCTGCATCCTGGGCGGTTGGCTTTCCGACCGCATCGGCCGCTGCCACACCACTGCGCTCATGATGACGATCTCCGGGCTGTGTGCCCTGGCCATCGGCCTGACCTTTGACGGACCAGGCTGGCTGTTTGCCGCCATCGCACTGGTTTGGGGTTTGACCGTCGTTGCCGATTCCGCCCAGTTTTCGACAGCCGTCACCGAGCTGTCGGAGCAGCATCAGGTCGGCTCCGCCCTCGCTCTGCAGATGGGCGTCGGTTTCGCCATTACCATCCTGGTCATCTGGGTCACGCCGCTTGTCGTCAACGCACTGGGCGGCTGGCGCTGGGGCTTCGTGATGCTTGCGCCCGGACCGCTAGTCGGTGTCTGGGCCATGCTGCGGCTGCGCGGAATGTCGGCGGCGACGGCCATGGCCGGCGGTTTGAGGTGACCGTCCGCGAACCGCTATCTAGGCGTTAAGAGCCGCAGCCGCCGCCTCGCTTGCCGCGATGTGCTCATGGGCGTCCGGTTGGGTCTGCACCAGCAACAGGAACAGCAGGTCGGTCAGCGTCAGCTGGGCGTCGCGGGCGGTGATTGCCGAACTGCGGACCTTTTCCTCATCCGCGACAGTGTAGAGGCGGATGTCGGCGACGCCATGCAACGGGTTCTTCGCCACTTTGGCAACGGCGACGACATCGGCACCGCGACCCCTGGCGAACTGAGCGATTTTCAGCGTTTCAGCGCTCGAACCGGAATAGGACAGCGCGAACAGGACGTCGCCCGGACCGAGCGTCGAAGCGTTCGCCATCTGGATGTGGACATCGCTGTCATACTGTACGTTGTAACCGAGCTTTTGCAGC
Organism: Rhizobiaceae bacterium; assembly: GCA_963921345.3. GTDB lineage: Bacteria > Pseudomonadota > Alphaproteobacteria > Rhizobiales > Rhizobiaceae > Hoeflea_A. Next base: position 2,425,611 of record CAWUFE020000007.1, read on the forward strand.
TTGTAGGAAAAGTCCCGGGCGACCAGCGACGACGCGCCGACGCCGACCAGATGGATGCGACCGGCCCGGGTCAGCAGTTCGAGCGCCTGGTGTATGTCCTTTTCGCGGTTCACCTGCAGGGTCTGCTGGATCGACATCAGCTTGCTGCCGATCAGCTTTTTCAGGACGACGGGATAGTCGTCGCCGGCCTGGATGGTTCCGTGAATCAGCTCTTCCGGTATGTCCTGCCCGCGCGCCCTCGCCTCGGTGACGGCCAGCTTCAAATCGGAATAGCCGGAAAACCCCAGTTTCTGGCTGAACTTGACGATGCTTGACTGGCTGGTTCCGGTTTCGCTGGCAAGCGCGGCGGAGGATAGGCGAAGCACCTGTTCGGGCCGTTCGACGATGTATTGGCCGATCTGCCGGTCGCCCGGCGACATGGCATCGAGGGTCGCCTCAATCTTCACTAGAACGGACATGAAGGCCTCCCAGGGTGTCTCTGCAACGGCGCCGCGCGGGGTGCGACAAGCATGAGGGTCGCTCCGGCATTGTCAATAGATTGGAATATTTTATCTCACAATGAGATCAAACATAGAATATTTCATTCTAAACCGGTATGATGCACGGTATGAAGGATACGACTCTGGAAGTCTCCGCCAAACCCGGCCATGGCGACCTGAAAATCCTCGAAGAACGGCTGTCGGCCTTCAACGAGGACGATGTCGGACCGGCGCGCAAAACGCCGCTCGCCGTTTTCGTTCGCGACGATGCCGGCAACCTGGTCGGCGGCGTTTCCGGTTACACGGCCTGGGGCTGGCTTTATGTCCAGTGGCTGTGGGTCGACGAGCGGCGGCGCGGAAAGAGAATGGCCTCCAGGATGCTGGATGCGGCGGAGTCGGAAGCCGCGGACCGCGGCTGCCATGGCGCGCTGATCGATACGTTCAGCCCGGCCGCGGCCAGGGCCTATGAGCGCCAGGGCTACAGCCCGTTCGGGATTCTGCCCGATTTTCCGATCGGCCGCAGCCGCATCTATCTGCAGAAATCGCTGCGGCAGTCCTGATCCGATCATCTGTCAGGCGCCGGCCAGTTGCCCGCCGCGCATCGGCTCGGGCACGCCGGTGGTGCTCGGAAAGCTGATCGGCAGGTCGCGCAGCACACGCACCGCCAGGAAGGCAAAGCACTGCGCCTCGATGGCATCGCCGCTCCAACCCACCTTTTCCGCCGGCACCACCTCGACCCCGGCACGCGGCCCGAGCATCGCCATGATGGTCGGATTGTGGCGCCCGCCGCCGCAGACGATGATCCGTTCCGGCCGCCTCGGCAGCAGGTCCAGCGCCTTGCCGACGGCCGATGCCGTAAAGGCTGCTAGCAGAGCAGCGCCGTCCTCGATATTCAAACCGTCCGCCATGGAGGCGCCGAAGTCGAAACGGTCCAGCGATTTCGGATAGTGTGCGGCAAGATAGGGATGCTCCAGCAACTTCGCGAGACGCTGCTCGTCGACCGTACCTGCGCCCGACAACCTGCCCTCATTGTCCATCTCGCCCCGCCCGCGCGCCTTGACGAAGTCGTTGAGTGGAGCATTGGCCGGCCCGGTGTCGAAGGCGATCACCTGTTCGCCGCCATCCCACCAGGTGATGTTGGCGACGCCGCCCATATTGAGCACCGCCGTCTCGCCCTGCGCCCCGATCTTTCGCAGCAGCGCCGCATGGTAGGCCCCCGCCAGCGGCGCTCCCTGCCCGCCGGCGCGCATGTCGGCGGAGCGGAAGTCAAAGGCGACCGGCGTACCGAGGATCGAATGCATCAGCGCGCCATCGCCCAGTTGCCGGGTTTCGCCGATCCGGCCATCAGCGGGTGCCCGGTGCAGCACTGTCTGACCATGGAACCCGACAACGCCGATATCGGCCATGGTCAGGCCATGGCTCTCCACGAGGTCGCGAACCGCTGCCGACTGGGCGCGGGTCAGCGTCTCCGCGGCCTCACGGAAAATCGCCGGTTCGGGGCCGGAGAAATTCCATGCGCGTGCCGCCTCCACCGTGCGCTCCAGCAGCGTCCTTGTGGACTGCGGATAGGGCGCGAGGGTGTAGGTGCCGTAGTCCTCGACCCCCTCGCCGTCGGTCCTGATCAGCGCGACGTCGATATTGCCGTCAAGCACGGTTCCGGTCATCAGGCCGACGGCCCAGATTGGCTGCATGTTCGTTTTCCCCTGCTGTTAGCGTTCAACCTGCGCGGCTTCGGCACGCGCCCGATGGTCCGGGCCGACCTCCTGCCAATGGGCGGGCGGCGGCTCGTATCCCGGCGGGCGCACCAGCGACGGCACCTGACGGGTGTCGAGTTCGAAGCGTTCGCGACGCCGGTCGACGCTCGGAACCGCCTCGATCAGTTTGCGGGTGTAGGAATGGCACGGCGCGGACAGCACCGACGCCGCATCGCCGATTTCGACGATCTGGCCGGCATAGACGACGGCGATCCGGTGGGCGATGCGCTCGACCACCGCCATGTCGTGGGAGATGAACAGATAGGCGAGATCGTATTCGCGCTGCAGGTCGACCAGAAGGTCAAGCACCCTCGCCTGCACCGAGACGTCGAGGGCCGAGACCGCCTCGTCGAGAACGACGATCGACGGGTTGAGCATCAGCGCCCGGGCAATGCACAGTCGCTGCCGCTGGCCGCCGGAGAACTCGTGCGGATAGCGCCTCAGGCTGTCCTCGGGCAGGCCGACGCGGGCGAGCAGCCTGATCATCCGGTCGCGCATGTCGGCGCTTACCCGGCCGTCATTGGCGATCACCGGTTCGGCGAGCAGGCTCTCGACATTGAGCCGCGGGTTGAGCGACGCGTAAGGGTTCTGGAACACCATCTGCACCGGCCGGATCATGCGGCCGTCGGTCGCCGGCAGCCGGCCGACCGTGAAACTTCCGCGGGTCGACGGCTCGAGACCGAGGATCGCCCGCGCGGTGGTCGACTTGCCGGAGCCGCTCTCGCCGACAATCGCCAGCGTTTCGCCGGGCATCAGGTCGAAATCGACGCCGTCGACCGCATGCACCGCGCCGCTTCTGCGGCCGAACAGGCCCGATTTCACCGGAAAGCGCACGACGAGATCGTCGACCGTCAGCACCGGTTCGGCCGTTTCGGCCCGCCGGCCGTCCTGCCGCACCGTGCGTCCGCCGGTGAAATGTGGCACCGCATGCAACAGATGCTGCGTATAGGCATGCTGCGGCCGGTCGAGGATGTCGTTGACCTCACCCTGTTCGACCGCCTCGCCGTTCTGCATCACCATGATGCGATCTGCGATACCGGCGACCAGGCCGATGTCGTGGGTGATGAAAATCATCGCCATGCCGGTTTCGCGCTTGAGCTCGGCCAGCAGCGCCATGATCTGCGCCTGCACCGTGACGTCGAGCGCCGTCGTCGGCTCGTCGGCGATCAGCAGGCGCGGATTGCAGGCCAGCGCCGTGGCGATCATCACCCGCTGCAGCATGCCGCCCGACAACTGGTTGGGATAGTATTTGAGCCGCCGCGCGGCGTCGGGAATGCGCACCCGGTCGAGCGCCTCGCGGGCGGCGGCTGCCGCCTGTCGCCCGGTCAGGCCGCGATGCAGGCGAAACGATTCCTCGATCTGGCTGCCGATGGTCAGCACCGGATTGAGCGAGGTCATCGGCTCCTGGAAGATCATGCCGATTTCGGCGCCGCGGATCCGCGTCATCTGCCTCTCGTCGGCGGTCGTCAGGTCGATCTCGGAACCGTCGGCCTGCTTCCAGGTAATGGAACCCGCCGTTAGGCGCCCGCCACCGAAATCGACCAGGCGATTGACCGACAGCGCCGTCACCGACTTGCCCGATCCGCTCTCGCCGACCACGGCCAGCGTCTCGCCGGCCGCGACATCGAAGCTGACGCCGCGCACCACCTCATTGGCCTTTGGATTGGGCCCGAAGCCGACCCTCAGGCCGAAAACCGTCAGCAGATCGCTCATGCCAGCGCCCTCCGCGTCTTCGGGTCGAGAATGTCGCGCAGTGCATCGCCCAGCAGGTTGAAACCGAGGATGCTGAGCATGATCGCCAGCCCCGGAAAGACCATCAGCCAGGGGGCGGTCTCCATCAGGTTGCGGCTGTCGCTGAGCATCAGCCCGAGCGACGGATCGGGCGGCTGTGTGCCGAGCCCGAGAAAACTCAGCGCGGCTTCCGTCAGCAGTGCCCAGGCCAGCGCCAGGGTCACCTGGACCGTCAGCGGCGCCACCAGGTTGAGCAGCAGGTGCCGGGACAGGATGTAGCTCTGGCTGCTGCCGAAGGTGCGCGCCGCGTCGACGAATTCGCGTTCCTTCAGCGACAGCGCCGGACCGCGCACCACGCGGGTGAAGATCGGCGTATAGACGATGGCGATGGCGACGATGCTGGTCAGCGGCCCCGGTCCGGCAACGGCGACGATGAGCAGCGCCAGCAGGATCGCCGGAAACGCCAGAAGCACGTCCATGACCCGCATGACGAAACCGTCCCAGCGACGCCCCAGCCAGGCAGCGGCAAGACCCAACACGGTGCCGGCAATCGTCGCCAGTGCAACCGAGGAAAACGCCACCGTAAAAGACTGGCCGATGCCCAGCATCAGCCGGCTGGCAACGTCGCGGCCGAACAGGTCGGTGCCCATCCAGTAGGTCCCGCTGGGGCCGATGAGCCGATCGAGGCGGTACTGCTTCAGCGGATCGTGAGGGGTCAGCCCGACGGCGCCGAGGACGGCAACGATCAGGAAAATCACGATGATGCCGCCGCCGATGCGGCCGCTGGGATGCCGGAAGACGCTGGCGATCATGGACATCAGCGTTCCCCGAGGCGGATGCGCGGGTCGAGCGCGGCATAGGCCAGATCGACCAGCAGGTTGACGATCATGAAGTTGAACGCGATGAACAGGACACAGCCCTGCACCAGCGCATAATCGCGCTGCTGGATGGCATCGAGAACCAGACGTCCGAGGCCCGGCAGGGCGAAGATCTGTTCGACGATGACGGCGCCGCCGAGCAGGTAGCCGAACTCGATGCCGCTCAGCGTGACCACAGGGATCAGCGCGTTGGGCAGCGCGTGTCGCCAGATGACGCTGCGTGCCGAGGCACCCTTGCTGCGGGCGGTGCGCACGTAATCGTCACTGAGCACATCGAGCATGGCGGAGCGCGAAATGCGGGTGACGGCGGCGGCGAATGCAAAGCCCAAAGTGATGGCCGGCAGAATCAACTGACCGAGATTTGCCAGCGGATCGGTCCACAGCGGCGCATAGCTGCCCATGACAGGCAGCACGCCGAAGCCCGCCGACAGGATGTAGATGATAACCAGGCCGAGGACGAAATTGGGCGTCGACTGACCGATCATGGCGGCGACGCGCACGCCGAGATCGGACAGCCGCTCATTGTGGGTCGCCGCGAAGACGCCGGCCGGAATGCCGATCAGCAGCGCGATCAGCATGGACAGAAGCGCCAGCTCCAGGGTCAGCGGAAAACGTTCGAGGATGACCTGCAGGACTGGCCGGCCGTAAGTGACGGAAATGCCGAGATCGCCCTGCAACAGGTCGTTCAGCCAACGCCAGTACTGGATGTACCAGGGCTGGTCGATGCCGAAATAGGCGGCCAGAGCGCTGCGCTGCTGCGGCGTCAGCAGGCCGGCTTCCGTGCCCAGCATGGCGGTGATCGAGTCGCCGGGAACGAGGCGGATGGCCACGAAGACGATGATCGAAACACCCAGAAGGACGAAAGGAAACGAAACCAGCCGTTTCGTCAGGTAGTGCATTGGGGGTCCTTCTGGGCAGACGGGTAGCGTCGGGTGAGGTCAAATCGTATTTGACCTCACCCCGTTTAAGGCCGCAATGGCTGTATCGTCGTTACTTGACGGTGACGTTGGACAGGCTGAACAGAGAGCCGGTCGGCGACGGCTGGAAGCCTTCGACGTTCTTCTGCTGAGCCGTGTAGCCGTAGGAGTTGTAGAGCCAGATCCACGGCGACATTTCGGCGATGTGCTTTTCGAAATCGCTGAACACAGCCTTGCGTGCCGCCGGATCGGTTTCGGCGCGTCCCTTCTGCATCAGGTCGTCGAGCGTGTCGTCGATGTAGTTGGAAACCTTCTGCAGGTTGCCGGCCTTGGTCCAGTAGCGGTTGTACATGGTGAACGGATCGGCGCGTCCGCCGTTGAGTGCAACGGCCATGTCGAAATCGGCGGCCAGCCAGGCGTCGATATAGACGTTGAGCTCCATCATCTTGATGTCGAGATCGATACCGATCTCGGCCAGCTGCGCCTGGATGACCTGGGCTTCCGACGCGGCGGTGGGCGGCTCGCCGGTGGCAGCAATGACGGTCGCCGAAAAGCCGTCCGGATAGCCGGCGTCGGCCAGCAGCTTCTTCGCTTTCTCCACGTCGCGGCTGTAGCAGAACAGCTCGTTGGTGTCGGTGGCGTAGGCCGGAATGGTCAGCGGCCCGGTCACCCTGCCCTCGCCGAGCGAGGCGGTGTCGAGCACCTCCTGACGGTCGATGGCGCAGGAGATCGCCTGGCGCACGCCGAGCTCGGTCAGCGGTTCGCGCGACGGGTTGAGCTGAAGCACGTGATAGGACAGTACCGGCCGGCGGTTGAGCTGCAGATTGTCCTCGCGCGGCACCAGGGTGGCGACCAGCGGGTCGTTGAGCAGCGCGAAATCGATCTGTCCGGTACGCAGTGCCGCCAGGATCGCGGTTTCGTCCGGCAGCACGCTGATGTCGATGCCGTCGACGCCCGGCTTGCCGCCGGCCCAGTCGGCGTTGGCGCTGAGGCTGGCCTTGGAATTGGGATCCCAGTTTTCCAGCTTGAAGGGGCCAGATCCGATAGTCGTCGTCCCGATGGTTCCGGCAGCGATCTCGCTGGCCGGGACGACCGCCGCATTGACGTCGGTCATGGCGGTGAGCATCGGCGTGTCGGGCTGCTTCAGCTTGAAGACGACGGTCTTGTCGTCCGGCGTATCGATGCCGTCGATGGAGAGGAAGTTGGCGCGCGCGACCGCACCGGTGTCCTCGTTGAGGATGCGTTCGAAGGATGCCTTGACGTCGGCCGCCGTCACCGGCGCGCCGTTCTGGAACTTTGCGTTGGGATCGATCTTGAACGTCAGCTGCAGGCCATCCGGCGAGAATTCCCAGGATTCGGCAACGGCCGGCACGATCTGCAGGTCGGCGTCAAGCCGAACCAGGGGCTCGTAGACGAGTTCGAGAAGCCGCAGCGAGGGAAACGCCGTCTGCTTGTGCGGGTCGAGGCCTGTTGCGTCCTGCGCCCAGGCAAACCGCAGATTGGCGGCGTCCGCCGGCGTGCTGATCGCGGTCATGCCGAGCATCGCCACCGCGGCCACGCCCGTGAGGATCCTGCCTATCAATCGCTTTTTCATCGTGTCTACTCCCTGTTTTGGTTCGTTGCCTTTTGCCTATGCGAGCCTTTCGCCGATCGCCTTGCGCAGGAAACCGCCAGCGTTCTGCAAAGCCCTGCGCGCTTCTTCCACCTCCATCCCGGTCATGGTGATGAGGATCGCCAGCTTGACGTCGTCACCGGTGCGGTCGAGCGCCTCTCGCGCCTCCTGAGCCGTACAGCCAGTGGCCTGCATGACGATTCTCGCCGCCCGGGCGAAAAGCTTGCGATTGCTCGGATTCACGTCGACCATCAGGTTCTGATAGCTCTTGCCGATACGGATCATGCTCGCCGTCGTCAGCATGTTGAGGACGAGCTTCTGGGCGGTACCCGACTTCAGGCGGGTCGATCCGGTCAGCACTTCCGGGCCGACCACCGGGGAGATGGCGATATCGGCAATGCCGGCTATCACCGAAGTGGTGTTGCACGACAGAGCCACCGTCGTGGCGCCCAGCTGCTTCGCGTATTTCAGACCGCCGATGACGTAAGGCGTGCGGCCGCTGACGGCGATGCCGACCACCACGTCGTCGGCCGTCAGGTCGATGTCCTGCAGATCGCGCACGCCGTCCTGCGCATCGTCCTCGGCACCTTCCATCGCCCGCATCAGCGCATCCGCGCCGCCGGCAATCAGGCCGATGACCATGTCATCGGCAACGCCAAAGGTCGGCGGGCATTCCGAGGCATCGAGAACGCCCAGCCGACCGCTGGTGCCCGCGCCCATGTAGATGAGACGGGCGCCTTTGCGAAAGGCATCGACGACGCGGTCGACGGCCGTGGCGATCTGCGGAATGATCTTTTCGACCGCGACGGGAACGCTTTTGTCCTCGTCATTGATTTTATGCAGGATATCGGCCGTCGGCAGCAGATCGATACCCATCGTGTTGGGGTTGCGCCCCTCGGACACGAGACGTTCCAGTTCGGTGATCAGTCCCTGTTCGGTCATTGCCCGCCTTGTCGAGCGGCATCGAGTGGCCGCCTCGCCGGTTGTCATTTGTTAACGTTTTAGAATTGCATATTCCAAATGTCAATCATGATTTGGAATATTCTATTCCATTGCGCTCATCTCGGAAGCGACCGGCGCGGGCTGCCGGCTTTCAGCGACGGGTGGCCAACCGCTTGGCAAGAATAACGGCACCGGAAACGGCGTCGCCGTCGGCCGGTTTGAGGCGCCGACGCACGTCGGGCGCCAGCCACGGCTCCAGCGACGTCGACAGGCCGCCGAGCAGGGTCACCCGCGGCGCGCCCTTGTCGAAAAGCACGCGAACGATGGAGTCGATCTGTTCCGCTGCACCCTGGACGATGCGGCGACCGGCCGGATCGCCCTGGTCGGCATGGCGCAGCACCATCGGTGCAAAGGCTGCATAGTCGGTCGCGGTCGAACGATCCATCCAAGCCACGGCCTCGGCCGCATCGCCATCGAAACGCTGGATGACCTCGGCGAGCAGCGGCGTCGGCTCCAGGCGTCCGTCATGGGCCCGCAGCGCCAAGCGCACCGCATTCAGGCCGAGATCGGCGCCGCTGCCTTCGTCGGATATCGGAAAGCCGTAGCCGCCGACGCGCAGGTCACTGCCTTCCGCAAACCCAAGTCCGACGGATCCGGTGCCGCTGATGACGATGGCGCCGTCACGGCCGCCATGGGCGCCGAGACAGGCGGCAACACCGTCGCTGACGAAATCGATCCCGGCGAAGCGATGGCCGATGGCTCGGAAGGCCTCGAGCGCGCCCTTGCGGCCGATGCCGGCCAGCCCGACGCCGGCATAGACCTGCGCGATCTCTGCTTCACCCAACCCGGCGTCGTCGATCGCGGCCTCGAAGGCCCGCGACACCGAGGCCCAGGAGGTCTCGATTCCGAGCCGGGCGGCGGCCGGTCCCGACAGCCCCTGCCCCAGCACGTTTCCTACAGCGTCCTCGATGCGCGCCCGGCAACCGGTGCCGCCGCCATCGACGCCGAGGAAATGTACGGCCTCGCCACCCATCAGGCCACCCGCTCGATGTCGGCGCCGCACAGGCGCAGCTTGCGGTCGAGCCGCTCATAGCCGCGGTCGAGATGATAGATCCGGTTGACGACGGTCTCGCCTTCGGCAACGAGGCCCGCCAGCACCAGGCACACCGAGGCGCGCAGATCCGTGGCCATCACCTGGGCGCCTTTCAGCGGTGCGCCGCCGCGCACCAGCGCCGTGGTGCCCTGCAGCTTGATGTCGGCGCCGAGCCGCATCAGCTCGGGTACATGCATGAAACGGTTTTCGAACACCGTTTCGCGCAGCAGCGCCGCTCCCTCGGCGCGACACATCAGCGCCATGAACTGCGCCTGCAGATCGGTCGGAAAGCCCGGATAGGGTTCCGTCGTCAGATCTGTCGCTTTCAGCGGCCCGTCGCGGCTGACGACCAGTCCCCGGTCGCCGGGCCAGACGCTGGTGCCTGTTGCCTCCAGCGACTGCACCACCGATGCCATGTGTTCGAGCCGCGCATGGGTCAGCTCCAGCTGGCCGCCGGTGATCGCCGCAGCGACGGCGTAGGTGCCGGCCTCGATGCGGTCGGGGATGATCTCGTGCGCCGCCTTGCGCCAGCCGCGGTCGCCATCGATCAGGATGCGATGGGTCCCCGCCCCCTCGATGTGAGCGCCCATGGCGTTGAGGCAGGCGGCCAGATCGGCGACCTCCGGTTCCCGCGCGGCGTTGAGGATTTCCGTCTCGCCCTTGGCAGCCGTCGCCGCCATCATCGCCGTGTGGGTCGCGCCGACCGAAGGCGACCCCAGCACAATGCGCGCACCGGTCAGGCCGTCCGGCGCGTTCGCGACCATCATGCCGCTTTCGACATCGATATCGGCGCCCAGAGTTGCCAGCGCCGCAATATGCATGTCGACCGGACGAGCGCCGATGGCGCAGCCGCCGGGCAGCGATACCCGAGCCTGGCCGAAGCGTGAAAGAAGCGGGGCAAGCACCAGGACAGTGGCCCGCATGCGCCGCACCGTGTCGTAGGAAATCTCTCCGGGCCGGGCCTCCCGGGCATCGATCGTGGCGGTATTGCCTGAGCGCGAGACCTGCGCCCCGTGCAGGGCAACGACGTCGAGCATATTATCGACATCGGCCACCGCCGGCAGGGTACTCAGCTGCACAGGATGCGGGCTGAGCAGCGACGCGGCGATCTGCGGCAGCGCGGCATTCTTGGCACCAGAGATCGGCACGGCGCCCTGCAGCCTGTTTCCGCCGACGATGCGCAATTTGTCCATGGTTCCGCGCCTGCAAAGTGCCTGGAAATTGTCTGCGCCACAGCAGGGGAATCGCTCCTTGCCGGGCGCCGTTCGTGGCTCGCAGCGTGAAGCCGGTCGCCTCCGATTGCAAGGGCCGATGGAATCGGTGTGACGTGCCCGAGACTGGCGAGAGGACGCAACGGCTCGATTTTCCGGCTCTTGGTCGAGGACGGAGTCGCTAGAGAACTATCGATTTATTTCCCGACACTTGAGGAACTTTTTGAAAAACTAGATTCAAGCTCTGCAAGTCATCGCAGGTGCGGTCATTCGTCCCGTTCGACCTCGCTGCCTGCATCCGGCGCCGGCAGGCCTTCGATTTCCACATTCACGCAAGCCGGCTTCCCGGCCGCAAAGGCACGCTGCAACGCCGCGTCCAGCTGCCGCCACTCCGTCACATATTCACCGTGCCCGCCAAGGCCCTCCACGGCCAGATCGTAGCGGGCCGCGCTCAGGTCGCAGCCGATCAGCCGGTCGGGACCGTAGTCGCGCAATTGGATCTGTCGCTCGGCGTTCCAACATCCGTCATTGCCGACGATGACGATGATTGGCGTTCTTTCCCGCACGGCCGTCTCGAACTCGGCAAGGTGGAAACCGACGGTGCCGTCTCCCATGAAGGCAACCACCGTTGCGTCCGGCTTGGCCTTGGCAGCGGCTATTGCGTAGCACAGGGCGCCGCCGATCGCGCCGGAGGGCCCGTTGATGATGCGGTGTGTGCCGCGCGTCGTCGCCTGTGCCCACTGGCCGAATTCGCCGCCGTCGCTGATGACGACGGATTCCGCCGCCGCTTCGATGTGGCGCTGCACGGCGGCGCAGAGAACCGCCGATGTGATCCGCTTCGGCTCAGTCGTCGGATGCGATCTCGCGGCGATCAGTTCGGCGACATGCTGGCGCCAGGCCGCCCGCCGGTCGCCGCCGGATGCCGCCGCGGTCATCGCCTCGATCGCCGGGCGGGTCGCGCCGAGAAGCGCCAGCTCCAATTCGCCCCCGAGATTGAGGCGCGCCCGCTCCAGTTCGGCGGGCTCGGGGTCGACGACAATCCACCGACAGGTCTTCGACGCAGCGGTGCCGAACCCGAGGGTGAAGTTGACGGGCTTGCCCAGACAGACGATGAGGTCGGCCCTGCCGACCACTTTTGCGAGACCGCCAAGGGACGGATCCCGGAGGCCGCGAGGACTTTCCATCGCCAGGACGGAGGCGTCGGCGGCTTCGGCGAGGCCATCCAGCAGCGCACCCGCGCGCGTTTCGCTGACGACCGGGCCGCAGAGCACCAACGGCTTGTCGGCGGCCGCGAGCGTCTCGACGACCTTCAAAACGTCATCGGCGACAGCCGTTTCCGCCGGCTTCGAAGCCTTCGCCTCCGGCACGACCGGCCGATCGCCGGCATCACCTTCGACGACGTCGAACGGCAAGGCGACATGCACCGGTCCGGGACGCCCTGAGAGGGCGATCTGCATGGCGCGGGCCACATCCCCGCCCAGGGCACCGGCGGTTTCGGCCCGCCATGCGTGTTTGACCAGTGGCGCCGTCATAGACACCTGGTCGAGCTCCTGAAAAGCGCCGCGCCCGTCCTGGATCCGTGGTGAGTCGCCGGTCAGGAACAGCACGGCGCTCTCCGACTGGCGCGCCGTGAACAGCGGACCCAGAGCATTGGCGGCGCCGGGCGCGGCGGTTACCAGGGCTACGCCGATTTCCCCCGTCAGCTGATGATGGGCGTCGGCCATGAACACGGCGGCGGCTTCGTGGCGGGTGTGCACGATGTCGATACCGGCATCGATGCAGGCATCGTAGACCGGCATGATCTGATTGCCGGACAGGCTGAAAATGCGCCCGACACCGGCTGCCGCCAGTGTCGCGACCAGAAGATCCGCACCTCGCATGTGCTCCCTACTCCTCGTTTTCGGTGGCGACGAGCCGTCCGTTGACGGCGCGCAGGCCGGCCCTGATCGTCGCAAAGACGGTGATCGCCGTCAGCGCCCAGAAGAACCAGGTGATCGGTCCCCTGAACAGGATGTCCAGCGTTCCGCCGGACATCAGCATGGCCTGGCGGAAATTGTCCTCCAGCAGCGGCCCCAGAATGAAGGCGATCAGGAATGGCGCCGCCGGAATTCCGTAACGCAGCATAACGAACCCCAGCCAGCCCATGGCGAACATGACGCCGACGTCGAAGATGTTGTTGTTGACCGCGAAGCAGCCATAGACGCAGAGCACCAGGACCAGCGGAAACAGGATGCCGCGCGGAATGTCGGCGACGACGCTGAAGACACGGATCGTCGCTCCGCCGATGAAGAACAAGGCCACCGAGCTGACGATCAGGCCGAGAAACAGGCCGTAGATGATGTCGGCGTTGGTCACGAACATGATCGGCCCCGGCTGCAGCCCGTGGATCATGAAGGCGCCGATGATGATGGCGGTGATCACGTCGCCGGGAATGCCCAGCGCCAGCAAGGGGATGAGCGTCGCTCCGGCAACGCCGTTGTTGCCGGCCTCGGCCGCCGCGACGCCCTCGATCTCGCCCTTGCCAAAATTCTCCCGGTTCGGCGAGGTGCGGCGGGCTTCGCTGTAGGACAGGAATGCCGACGGTGCCGCGCCGATGCCGGGGATGCTGCCGAGGAAAGCGCCGATGGCGCTGCCGCGCAGGATGGATTTGAAGCACCGGCGGTACTCGCCGAAGGTCACCCTGTCCTGGCCCAGGGCGCGCTGTTTGCCGCCGCGCTCATGCGGGTTCCACACCATGGCGATGATTTCGGGGATGGCGAACAGGCCGATCAGCACGGCGATGAAGTTCAGCCCGCCCATCAGGTTCGGATCGTTGAAATTGAACCGGTTGGTGCCGTAGACGAGATCCAGCCCGATGGTCGCCAGAAGCAGTCCCATGACCGCCGAAACCAGGCCTTTCAGCAGGCTGTCGCCCGACACGCCGGCGATGATGGTGAGCGAAAACAGGATCAGGGTGAAGAATTCCGGCGGGCCGAAACTGAGGGCAAAGGATGCCAGCCAGCCGGCAAACAGGATCAACGTGATGTTGGAGAACAGGTCGGCCGTGCAGCTCGCATAGAGCGCCATCGTCAAGGCACGCCCCGCCTCACCTCTTTCGGCCATGGGATAGCCGTCGAGCACGGTGGCGCTGGAGGCGGGCGTGCCCGGCGTCTTGATCAGGATGGCCGGGATGGAACCGCCGAAGATACCGCCCTTGTAGACGCCGAGCAGCAGCAGGATGCCGGTGATCGGCTGCATGGCGAAGGTGAAGGGCAGCGTCAGCGCGACCGCCATGGTCGCCGAAAGGCCGGGGATCGCTCCGGCGACGGTGCCGATCGCCACGCCGACGATCAGCGCCAGAAAAGCCTCGAAGTTGGAAACGATGGCCAGTCCCGCGACAAAATTGTCGACGAAGCTCACGGCAGCCTCACAAGCTCGCCCTGCGGGACGGCGACACCGGCCACATGGGCGAAGAAGGCATAGAGAACCAGCGGCACGATCACCCCGGCCAGGACCGCGGCGACGGGATGGGACGTCTTGATCAGCAGGGCCAGCAGGACGAAGGCCAGCATCGATGTCCAGACCATTCCGAGCACGGGGGTCAACAGGACATAGCCGATCATCAACCCGGCCATTGCCGCGAGCCGAAGCGGCGCGCCCTCGACGCCAGCGAGAAGCGACCCGTGGCGGTCGTCGTCGAGGTTGCGCGCCGTCAGCACCAGTCCCAGTCCGACCAGGGCCATCAGCCCGGCCAGGATCTGCGGCCAGAACAGCGGCGACAGAACAATGTTGCGGATGTTGCTGGGAGCCGTCACTCCATAGGGAATGCCGACGAGATAGAGAAACACGGCGAACCCGATGGCGGCAATCCCGATTTGCAGATGGGATTTCCTGGACATGTTATCCCTCCCGGCCCGGAAAGCGCAGCCGCCGGAAACCGACCGGCGACTGCAACGGCGAAAGATCCTATCCTTCGATCCGCATGCCGAGTTCGTCAACCAGAGCCCGAAACACCTGGTACTGGCCCTCCACGAACGCCTTCGATTCCTGTGGCGACATCAGCCGGATGACCGACCCGCGGTCGCCCATCTTTTCCTGAAACCCGCTATCTTCCGTCGCCACGGCCATCCAGGCGCCCCACTTTTCGGCGACGTCGTCCGGCAGTCCCTTCGGGCCGGCGATTCCAGTCCAGCCGACCAGCTGCTGCAGCGCCGGTTTGCCGAGATCAACCGAAGTCGGCGCGTCGAAACCCGGCACCGTCTCGGCCGTCGTGACCATCAGCGGCCGCAGTTGCTTGTTGGCGACGAAACTCGCCAGCGCCGAAGAGTTGGTGCACAGGAAGGTCGCCGTGCCGGACAGGACGGCCGTCGCCGCGGCACCGCCGCCTTTCAGCGGAATGTGGGTAGCCGTCTCCAACGGCTTTTCGACCCCGAATTCCTTGAGGACCATGGCGCCGGCCAGGTGCAGCAGCGAACCGACGCCGGACGAGCTGTAGCTGACACCGCCGGACTTTGCCCTGGCGATCAGGTCGTCCATCGACATGATGTCCGAACTCTCGGCGACGGCACAGGCAACCGGGTTGATCTCGTAGACGCCGACGAAGCGGAAATCGTCCAGCCCGTAGGGCAGCGTCGCCTTCATCGCCGGATTGACCGAATGCGATCCGACGCGGGCGAACAGCAGCGTATAACCGTCGGCCTTGGCGTTCTGAACGGCAACGGAACCGGTGGCGCCGCCCGCGCCGGTCTTGTTGACCATGACAAGCGGCGAACCAACCGCATTGCCCAGCGGCTCGGCCAGGGTGCGCGCCGATATGTCCGTCGCCCCTCCCGGTCCGTAGGGAATGATCATGGCGATCGGGCGCTCCGGATAATCTCCGGCCTGCGCCACGGTCATCGACAGGGCCAACGCGAGTGCCGTGCCGGCGGCCTTTGCTGCGATATTCATTGAACTGCCTCCCTCATTTTCGATGAACGACGCCAGCATCCGCTCCTCACGACCGACTCTCTCCCTGGATGGAAACTGGGCTCTTGCAATCGCAAACTAAAAGTAAGATAATTTTAATAAAAGCGACAAAATTTTACAAATTCAGTAAGAAAATCTAACAATCAAAAATGTCCATTCGAAACCTCAAAACGCTCATCGCCATTGCCGAACACGGCACCTTCAGCGCCGCGGCAAAGGCCGTTTTCGTGACCCATGCCGCGGTCAGCCAACAGATGAAGGCGCTGGAGGACGAATGGGGCATCGTCCTGTTCGACCGCACGCGCCGAACACCGGAACTGACCCCCGTCGGACACGCTCTGGTCGCCCGCGCCCGAGAAGTCGTCGCCGCCTATGACGGCATGGTCGCATCGGTCATCGGCGAGTCGGGTTTTCGCGGCGAATTGACGCTCGGAGCAGTGCCCACGACCCTTACCGGGCTGGTGCCGTTCGCTGTGGCGATGCTCAAGGAAGACCATGCGGACCTGCATGTGCGCGTGGTGCCGGGTCTGACTACCGATCTGGTGTCGCAGGTCGAACGCGCCGCCCTCGACGCGGCCATCGTCACCCGGCCGCCGGCGCTTACTCGCCGGTTGGAGTGGCGGCAGATCGCCGAGGAGGACATGGAACTGCTGGCATCGCGCGAGACGGCGAGCGACGATCCGATCGAATTGCTTCATACCAATCCCTTCATCCGCTTCTCACGCCAGGCGGTCGTCGGCGCGATGATCGAAAGCTGGCTGCAGGAGCAGGGACTGGACGTCGAGGACAGCATGGAGCTGGAAAACCTCGATGCCATATCGAGCATGGTCTACGCCAATCTCGGCGTCTCGATCGTTCCCAAGCGCTGCGTCGCCACGCCCAACGCCCTGCCGCTCAAGCGGCTGCCCCTTTCTCCACCGCCCGAACCGCGGGCGCTCGGCCTGCTGTCGCGCTCCGACACCGTCAAGGTGCGGGTGCTGGAGGTGCTGGTCGATAAGCTGCGGTCCGCCGTTTGCATCGGCTCCTACGATCCCGCCGGCAAGGGAACCGCTCATCCATGACGTTCGAGTATCCGGCCGCAAGCAGCGTGGATCAGATCAGTTCGTCCTTGCGGTCGTCGGTTTCGCCGAAACGTTTTAGTACCGCCGGTTTCGTGCCTTCATAGACCTTCTCCAGACCCGCCGCGATCTTGGCGTTCTCGCGCTCGAACAGGCAGTTGCCCTCAAGGTCCGATGCGACGATGAAAGGTCCCATATTCTCGGCCTCGATCACCCACATGGCCTGGGCAATGCCGAGTTCCTTGCGCCAGTGCAGGTCTTTCACCCGCTTGACACCACGGCCGAGCAGCGCGCCGGTCCCGTAGCCGACTGTGGTCAAGTAGATGGCGCCGTGCGGCACGAACTTGGCGCGGTAATCCTCCGGGCTCATGCCGCCCTTGCCGATGATGATCCTGGCGCCGGAAAGCTCGAACCAGTCGTCGATCCATTTGGAGAAGCGGAACGACGCCGTGGCGGTGACGGCACCCATGTCGAAGCTGCCGTCTTCGTGCTGTGTGGCAGCCGGCGCACAGTGGAAGTTGGTGGCGCTTTCGGCCGGCAGGTCCATCGGCAGCGGCACGCCCTCCTGGATGGCGCGCATGTAGACGCCTTCCCTGCCCGTGTAGATCACGCCGTCGAGATAGACGATGTCGCCGAGCCGCAATTGCGCCAGGTCCTGCGGCGCCGGCGTGGTGCTCAGGCGGACTTTTCTGTGGCCGTGGGCATCTGCCATGCAACCGTCTCCCGTCTCTGATAGTCGGTGAACCATTCGGGGTCGGTGCGGTGGACGACCCGGCCGTCGGCGTAAACGCGGGCGCAAGCGCGCCGCGACGACAGGCAGAAGGCATGCACCGACATCTGCATGCCGCCGGTGTGGCAGTAGCCGACCTCGATATGGCAGTCGACGACCATCGACTTGCCGACGAAGCCCATGGCGCCCATGCCGATGGAGTTGCCGAGATCCTTGAACTCCATCTCCAGCGCCGCGATTTTCGGATCCGGATTGCGGTCGCCGACTGTCCGCAGGCAGGCGGCGCGTTTGCCGAGCACCATGCAGGTGTCCTTGGAGCCCCCAAGCCCGATGCCGATGATCGCCGGCTGGCAGGCAAGGCCGCGCTTGCCGAAGGCCACCAGGCTGTCGAGATAGAAGCGCTTAATCCCCTCGATCCCGTCCGACGGGAACAGCATGCGGTAGTCGGTGCCGAACAGCCCGCCCTTGTGCACGGTCGTCAGATCGATCCAGTCGCCGCCCGGTTCGAACCCATATTCGATCTCTGGCGCGTTGATGCCGACATTATTGTCGTGGTCCGTGCGCCACAGGGGATGAACCCGGTTGGGCCGGAGCGGCACGCCGTTGGTGGCGTTTGCGGTCGCCCGGCGCAGCGCTTCCTCCAGTGCCACCGGACCGCCTTCGACCCGCGCCTCGTTACCCATCTTGACGTACCAGCGCGGACATCCGGTGTCGCCGCACATGGCGCGCCGGTCCTGTTTGGCCGCCTCGTAATTCTCCAGCATCGCCTGCAGCACGAAGGAGGAAAGGTCTCCGTCCTCCACGGCCGCCGCTGCCTTGAGCCCGTCCAGATAATCCTGCGGAATCTCGATGGCAGCCTTGTCCATCAGCGTCTCGGCTGTCGCCTGGACCAGCTTTATCGGGATCATGGGTTCGCCTCCGGTTCTGCGCGACGCCGCTACTGGGCCGCCGCGACCAGCGTTTCGGGCTCGTCGTCCGGCAACAGGCTTTCGCCGGGTCGCACCACCGTGAAGTCGACCGGTTCGCGTTGGACTTCGAGGCCGACCTCCGTCCGTCGTGCGACGGTGAAATAGGACGACTCGAGATCGCCCTCATCCGGGAAGTCCTCGCGACAATGGGCGCCGCGGGAGTTCTCGCGGGCCCGCGCCGCCGCGGCGATCACTTCAGACACCTCGATAAGCGATCGCAGGTTGAGCCAGTCGTGCCAGGTCAGGTTGAAGGCGCGGCTGTCGGCGGAAACACCTGTTTCCAGCAGATCCCGGCCGAGCGATTCGATCGTCGCGAGCCCGCGGTCGATTCCGGCTTCCGTGCGGATCACCCCGACCTCGTCCCACATCACGTCCTGCAGGGTCCGCCGCAGGTCCTGGACGCGACCCGCCTGTTTGCCGAACGGCGCCTCGGCGCGACGGATCTCGAAGTCGAGCACGTCCTCGTCCGGATCGCGCAAGGCCCGGTCACGGCGGATATCGGCGCCCATTACGTCTCCGGCAATGCCGCCATAGACGGTGGAATTCGCCACGCCGTTGCCGCCCAGGCGGTTGGAACCGTGGGCGCCGCCGGCGTCCTCGCCGGCAACATAAAGGCCCTCCATCGCGGTCCGGGTGTCGGGTTCGACGACGACGCCGCCCATGAAGTAATGCGCCGTCGGCACCACCTCGACCTTCCCTGCCGCGAGATCGAATCCACTGTCGGCGCAGCGCCGGACCATGCCCTTGAATTTCTCGCGAACGATGTCCGGCCCGAGATGACCCATGGAAATAAACAGGCCGCCATTGGGCGTCGTATTGCCGCTGCGCATCTCCGCATACATTGCGCGGCTGACGATATCGCGCGTGGCGCGCTCGCCGCGCTCGTCATGATCGAACAGGAACCGCTCTCCGCCGCCGTTGAGCAGATGGCCGCCGGCGCCACGCAGCCCCTCCTCCAGCACCGTTCCCGTCATCTTGGTATGGTCGCCGGCCAAAAGACCCGTCGGGTGGAACTGCACCATCTCCATGTCGCGCAGCGGCAGGCCGACACGCAGTGCCATGGCCAGGCCGTCCATGGTCTTGTCGCCGGAGGGCGTGTGATAGCGGTACATGGTCGGCCCGCCGCCTGTCGCCATCAGCACCGCCTTGGCGCGCACGAAGCGATAGCGGCCGGTGCGCATGTCGATGAACAGCACGCCGGCCAGCGATGCACCGTCGCGGGACGGAATCAGGCCGACAGCGCGGTGCTCCTGGAGTTTTTCGACCGGGCGCGACAAGACCTGTTCCATCAAGCGGTTGATGATCTCGATGCCCGTCAGGTCGCCCTTGTGAACGGTCCGGTCGGCGGTCTGGCCGGCAAACGCCTTGTAGTGCAGCGACCCGTCGGGCACTCGGTCGAAAAAGCATCCGACCTCGTTTTCCAGCTCGCGCACGCGCACCACCGCCTGTTCACACAGACGCCAGGCTATGTCCTGGTTCGGCAGCCACTTGCCGCCGACGATGGTGTCCATGAAATGGCGCTCGACCGAATCGCCCGGGCCCAGAGCGACATTGTAACCGCCCTGCACCATGCGGGTGCAGCCGCATTTGCCGATCAGACCCTTGACCGCGATGGTCACCCGCGCATGTGGTGCGGCCTGCAGGGCATGCAACGCGCCGAACAGTCCGGCGCCGCCCGTGCCGATGATCAGGATGTCCGTGTCTTGCCGGTCGATGTCGTGTTTCAAAGGCATGCGTCACACCGCGCGCAAAAAGAACGTTCCGGAGACGAGGACCGAAAGGCCGACGGCTCCGGCCGCCAGGGTCTTCTGGCGAGTTGTCCAGGGCAGCCATTCCAGCGCCATGAGGCGAAGTCCGCCGAACAGGTGCACCGCCAGCAGGAAAACGAGGCCGAATTCGGCGATCTTGACGACGGTCAATTCGCTCCACGACAGGAAGGCGTCGAGCCGCTCGGTTTCGGTGAGGGCGAATGAAAGCACCCAGAAATGGACCGGCAGGAACAGCGCCAGGACGAGGCCCGAAATGCGGTGGAGGATGAAGGCAAACCACAAGGGATGGGTACGGTGAGGCCGGATCATGCGACTGCGCCTCCGGCGGTGACCGCCCAGACGGCCCGGGCACCCAGACCGAACAGTGCCAGAAATATCAGCCAGGTCAGGAGAGCCAGAGCAGACCCGCGAAGCCGGAACGTTTCGAAAACGATCACCCGCAGACCGATGGCCGCATGCACTGCGACCGCCAGCACGAAGGTGCCGTAAAACAGCGCCCACAGCAGACTGCCGCGGGTGCGCCCGAGGATTTCTGCAGCATCGAGGCCGCCCTGAATGGCGTAGATCATGATGGCGATATGGCCTGCTACCAGCGGCGCCATGACAAGTGCCGACAGGCGCTGCAGCATGTAGAGACGTAGGTCCAGCATCGCTCACCCCCGACCCTTGAGGAACGAACGCGCCGTCGCCCGCTTCAGTCCGGCGATGGCGTTCATCGGGCTCAGCCCATTGGGGCAATGATGCGCGCAATTTCCCATGGAATGGCAGTTGTGGCAGCCGCCGCCGGCGCTGACGGCATCGAGGATCGATTGCGACGCGCCATCCCTGACGTCGTTGACCAGTGTCCAGGCCCGGTTGAGTGCCGCCGGTCCGAGGTATTCCGGGTTGGCCGCCACCGCATCACAGGCCGCGTGGCAGATGCCGCAGTTGATGCATTCAATCCCGGCATCCGCAGTGCGTCTCTCCTCCGTTTCGGGCCGCACGATCTCGACCTCGGCATCGCGGTCCGACGAGGGGTGAAACACGCCTTCGGCCCTGACCCATTTGTCGAAGAACGGGTCCATGTTCGTGGCCAGATCCTTGACGACCGGCAGATTGCGCAGCGGTGCGATACAGATGGCGTTGTTCCTGAGCACTTTTCGGACATGGGTCCGGCAGGTCCAGCGCGGTTCGCCGTTGACCATCATTGCACAGGAACCGCACATGCCCACCCGGCAGGCAAAGCGGTAACTCAGAGCCGGATCAAGGTTCTGCTGAATCCAGGAAACCACATCGAGGATCGTCTGATTGTCTTCGGCCGGTACCCGGTAGTCCTGGAACCCACCGCCATCCGGTCCGCCTCTCCAGACGGAGATATCCATGCTGCCAAGGGTCGCCGACACGATTCCTGCCCCAGTTAAGTCATCCGGACTGTTCCGTGGCGATCCTATTGGTAATCATTTATTTCAGAAAGCGATTATTTGTAACGAAAACCGTTAGATTTTCTTTCAAAAATCTGGCGAATGCAATCCCTTCTGGTCAGCGTCGCAGGAAATCGAAGTCGCAACCCGATGTCGCCGGCAGCACACAATCGCGATAGAGCTTGCGGTAGCCGCGACCGGCCGACGGCGGTCGCTCGACGAATGCCGCCTTTCGGCGCGCCAGTTCGTCCGGTTCGACGAGCAGATCGATGCGCTTTTGTTCGGCCGATAGGCGGATGCGGTCGCCGTTCTGCACCAGGGCCAGCGGGCCGCCGAGATCGGCCTCGGGCGTGACGTGCAGCACGATGGTGCCGAAGGCCGTGCCGCTCATGCGCGCGTCGGATATGCGCACCATGTCCTTGACGCCCTGCGCCGCCAGTTTCTTCGGGATCGGCAGATAACCGGCCTCCGGCATGCCGGAGGCGCTGCGCGGGCCGGCGTTCTGCAGCACCAGGATATCGTCGGCGGTGACATCGAGATCCGGGTCGTCGATGCGCTTCGACAGGTCTTCCAGCGACGAGAAGACCACTGCCCTGCCCTCGTGTTCGAGCAGCGCGGGCGTTGCGGCGGCGCGTTTGAGGATCGCGCCCTGCGGCGCCAGTGTGCCGTGCAGGGCAATCAGCCCGCCGCGGTCGTTGACCGCATTGGTCGCAGGCCGGATGACATCCGCATCGATCGGATCGTCGAGCGGTCGGGTCAAGCGCTCAGCCAGGGTCTGTCCGGTGACGTCGCGGCACGCGGTGTCTAGAGCACCGGCAATTCCCTGCAGGACGCCATCGAGACCGCCAGCGGCGTGGAAGTCCTCCATGTAGCCGGCCCCGACCGGTTTGAGGTCGACCAGCACAGGAGTTTCATCGGAGAGCGCGTTGAAACGCTGCAGGTCGATGTCGATGCCCAGTCGGCCGGCAATCGCCGTCAGGTGGATGACCGCATTTGTCGAGCCGGAAACCGCCTGCAGTACCCGCAGCGCGTTTTCGACGGCGCCGGGCGTGATCAATTCGTCGGGCGTGGGACCGCCAGTCTGGGCCATTCGCGCGGCCAGCGTGCCAGTTTCCTCCGACGCCCGCAGCCGGTCGGCGTGGACGGCCGGAATGGCAGCGGTGCCGGGCAGCATCATGCCCAGGGTCTCGCCGATTAGCGCCATGGTGCTCGCCGTTCCCATGACGGCGCAGGTGCCGGCGGTGACCGCCAGCCGGCCCTCGACCTGCGCGATTTCCTGCGCATCGACGTCGCCGGCCCGGTAACGGGCCCAGAAGCGGCGGCAGTCGGTGCAGGCGCCCAGCCGTTCGCCGCGATGGCGGCCGGTCATCATCGGCCCGGCGACGACCAGCACCGCCGGCTTGCCGGCGGACGCAGCCCCCATGAGCAGGGCCGGAACGGTCTTGTCGCAACCGCCCATCAGCACAACAGAATCCATCGGCTGAGCGCGGATCATCTCCTCGACGGTCATCGCCATCAGGTTGCGGTAGACCAGCGAGGTCGGGTTCAGGAACACTTCACCCAGCGAAATGACCGGAAACGGCACCGGCAGCCCGCCGGCAGCGGTCACTCCGCGCTTGACCGCTTCGAGCATTTCCGGGAAGTGGCGGTGGCAGTTGTTGAAGCCGCTTTCGGTGTAGCAGATGCCGACGACCGGCTTGTCGAGCGATGCGCCGGTGTAACCCATGGACTTGGCAAAGGAGCGGCGCAGATAGCGGGCGAAATCGCGGTCGCCATAGTCCGTCAGACCGTTGTCGAGGCCCTTCGGCGCGTCAGCCATGCGGGCCTCCGCGCACCAGCCGGTGGCGCACATATTTGGGCGTCAGATAGTCGAGAACGCCGAAACTGCCGCCTTCCCGGCCGAAGCCGCTCTCCTTGGTTCCGCCGAACGGCGCTTCGGCCGTCGCCAACAGTGTCTCGTTGATGCCGACCATGCCGGCCTGCAGGCGGTCCGCGGTTTCTGCGGCCAGAGCACTGTCGTGGGTGAAGGTGTAGGCGGCAAGCCCGAACGGCGTCGCGTTGGCCCGGTCGATAACATTGTCGACATCATCGAACACCGCGATCGGCGCAATCGGTGCAAAGGGTTCTTCCGACATGATCAGCGCATCGTCCGGCACGTCCGAGAGTACCGTCGGCTCGAGGAAATGTCCGCTGTTGAGATCATTCGGCCGGCCTCCTCCGGCAAGCAGGCTTGCGCCCCGTTGCCGGGCATTCTCGATGAGGCCGAGAGCCGAGTCCAGCGCCCGCCGCCGGATCAGCGGCCCGACGGTGACGTTGTCGTCCAGGCCGTTGCCGACAACCAGGTTTTCGGCATAGCGGGCGAAGCTATCCTCGAAAGCGCCGGCAATCGAGCGGTGTACATAGAAGCGGCTCGGCGAAATGCAGACCTGCCCGCAATTACGGAATTTTGCGGCCGCCAGCTTTTCGCCCGCTGCCGCCGGATCGAAATCGGCATGCACGATCACCGGCGCATGGCCGCCGAGCTCCAGGGTCACTTTCTTGATGCCCTCGGCGCAGCGACGCAGGATTTCCCGACCGACCGGTACGGAACCGGTCAGCGACACCTTGCGAACGACCGGCGAATCGATCAGCTGGCCGACCATCGGCACCGCCGGCCCGGTCAAGATCGACAGTGTGCCGGCCGGCAACCCGGCATCGATTAGCGCCTGGCCGATGGCGAAGCAGGACCCCGGCGCTTCCGACGCCGGGCGGGCGATGACCGAACAGCCGGCGGCCAGAGCCGCGGCGATCTTGCGGGCCGGAAGCAACGCCGGAAAGTTCCAAGCCGACAGGGAAAGGCAGGGCCCCACCGGCTGCAGGGCAACCGACAGGCGTTCCTGCGGATGGCGACCCGGAATCGTCTGTCCATAGATACGCTTGGCTTCCTCGCCATACCACTCGAACTGATCGGCCGCCGCATTCGTCTCGGCGCGGGCCTCGGCCAGCGGCTTGCCGGTTTCGGTGCTCATGATCACGGCGATGTCTTCATTGCGCTGGCGCAGCAGATCGGCGGTCTGTCGCAGCACCGCCGCGCGTTCCCAGGCGGGAACGCGGGACCAGGACCGGAAGGCCTTGTCCGCCGACGCGAGAGCCGCCGCGATGTCGGCCTCACCCGCCGCAGGCACACTGCCGATGACTTCCTCCGTCACCGGGCTCGATACGTCCTGGCGCCCGCCCTCGGCGGCTTCCCGCCATTCGCCGTCGATCAGAAGGCCGTAAGCGTAAAACATTGTCGTTCCTCAAGAAATTCGATGTCGAAATCAGATCCGCATGCGCACATACCGGCGCTGCACGTCATCGCACCAGCTGCCGACGTTCCACTGGCCGTAGGCGCCCATGCCGCCGGCGGCGTCATCGCCGTAATAGACCGGCACATGAACGAGGCTGAGGCCCGGATGGGCATGCGCCTCCTTCAGCGCCTCGCTTAGCGTTGTCCCATCGAACCCGCCTGAAAGTGCCGCGACCCCCGAAACGGAACGGGCCATAGCCACATAGTCCACCGGCACGCCGTCGGCAGTGCGGAAGTCGTCGCCATACTGGGCGATCTGCAGGTGGCTGATCGCCGCCATGCGGCGATTGTCGAACAGCACGATGGTTGCGTGCACCCCGTGCTCGACGCCGTCGATCAGCACCTGCGGGTTCATCATGAAGGAGCCGTCGCCGGTGAAGGCGACGCCGTAGCGGCCCTCGTCGGCCATGGCGCCGGCAAGCAGCGCCGAGACGGCGAACCCCATATAGGAAGCGCCCGACTCGGTGAAGGTCTCATACGGCCGGTCGTCCTCGACGATCTGGAAACCGTTGGCCTGAACGTCGCCGGCATCGAAAAACTTGACCGCACCGACGTCGCGGCAGAAATCGGCAACGGTCTTGATGGCCTGCGGCTGGGTCAGCACCGGCCGACCCCAGACCGGATCGTGAAGAGCGTTCGCCTCAAAGCGTGCGGCCTTGAAGGACCGCCATTCGGCTTTCTTCGCCTCGCAATCGGCGAGCCATTGTCGCTTGTTGGCGGTGCACTCGGGATGGTTCGCATCGAGGGTGGCGCACAGGCGCTCGATGATGCTGCCGGCATCCCCGCACAGGGCGAGGGTATGGTTGTAGTGCTGCACGTCGATCGGATCGGCATTGATGTTGACGACGTCGCGCACCTTCGGCCAGCCGATGCCGGAACAATCGCTCTGACAAACGGCGCGACTGCCGATGGCGATCAGCAGTTCGGCCTCGTCCATCGCGAAATTGCCGCTGATCGAGCCTTTGGAACCGCCGACATGCATGTTTTGCGGATGGGCGTCCGGCAGCACACCGGTGGAGCCTGGCGCAAGCACGACCGCAGCACCGCTCCGCTCGGCCAAAGTCCGCACCTGGTCGGCGAAAGGCCGCGCTCCGCCTCCCGCCTTGATCGCAACGCGCGAGGCGCCGGCGATCAGGGCAGCGGCCGCGGTCAGGCCGTCATCGGTTGCCGGAACCGCCGGCTCGAAGACCGGTTCCCGCGGCAGCGCGTCGAGGCGCAGTTCCGCTTCCGCCGGCTGGGTGTTGAGCGGCAGGTTGAGATAGAACGGCCCGGCCCGCCACGGGTGAAACACCGTCATGGCGCCCTGGCGCAGCGCCTCGCGCAGAGCGCCCGGGCTGTGCAGCGTGTAGGACCGCCCCATCAGCGCAGTGATACGACCGAAAAGCCCCTGCTCCGGTTTCGGCACCTGCTGCATGTTGTAGCCTTCGCCATGCGTCGTCTCATCGCCGTAGATGTGATAGACGCCGATGCCGTTCGAAGCGGCCGCCAATGAACCCGCCATAGCCTGCAGCGCGCCTGGACCGATGGAGGTGACGACGGCGCAGGGTTCGCCATGGACCCATCGCAGGGCGGTCGCGGCATGGGCCATCTCCACCTCGTTGCGGAACTGCCAGCAGCGCACCAGACCGTGCGCTTCGTAAACCCGCAAAACCTCGCCGAAGGTGGTCGATCCATGGCCGAAGATCGCCAGGTATTTGGTAACGCCCTGGCGCATGAGGCCGAGCACCAGCGCTTCGGCAAGCGGCAGTCCGACCGGATCCTCGAGCCGGCCGGCGTCGATCGCCGCCTGCAGCCCGCCGGCCTGCGCAAGCCATGCGGCGCGACCGTCCATGGTGCCGGGAAAGGATGTGCCTGCCGAAAGATCCGTCATTGCCACTCCGCTCAGCTTTCGACCGCCACCGGCCGGCCCAGCCGAGCCGATTCCTCGGCGGCGAGCGCAAACCGCAGAACCTGGCGACCCTCTCGTGCGGTCAGCACCGGTGCGCCGCCGTCGCACAGGCAGTCGATATAGTGGCGCGTCGACAGGACGAAACTCTCCTCCCAGCCAGTCGCCATGTCGTCATAGGTCGTGACGGAACCGTCTCGGTAGAGCGCCAGCGGCGGTGGGTCGCCGAGCCGGCCGTGGCCGCAATTGATCCACAGCACTCCCTTCGACCCGGTGATTTCGACCCGATCGTCCTGGGCATAGTGGCTGGTGGCGATCTCCAGTTCCGGCGAATAGACGATTTCCAGATTGCCGATGCGGTTTTGCGGGAAGCGAAACGAGATGATCGACTGGGCGTCGAGCCAGGAACCGTCCGCCGCTTCCGTGCTGCCGATGAAGGCATGCACCTCCAGCGGGTTTCCCATAAAATGCCAGGCGAGCGCGAATTTGTGGTGGCCATCGTCGAACACCAGCGGGCCGCCGCCCGACTGCTTCTTCTCCTGGCGCCAGGCGGTCGCACCCTGCGGCACGTCCCAGGCGGTCTTGCTTGTGCCCGGATTGCTCTTGATGCGGATCGACAGCGGCGTTCCGATCGCCCCCTCCTCGATCAGCGCCCGGGCCCGCATGACAGGCGGGTAGAAAACGAAATTTTCGAACACCTTGAACGGACGCTCGGACGCATCCGCCGCCGCAACCAGCCGATCCGCCTCTTCCATCGACAGGCACATGGGCTTTTGCAGCGAGACCGCCTTGCCGGCCTCGATCGCCCGTTGCGCCGCCGCCAGGTGCAGGTGATGCGGCAGGAGGATTTCCACAAGGTCGACATTGTCGCGCGCCAGCAGTTCGTCAAGATCGTCGGTGATCGCCGCATCGCTCGCCTGCCAGGCGGTCGCCCGTTGCCGCGCCAGGTCGGTGTCGCGGTCGCACAGCGCGACGATCCGCGCCCGATGGTTCTGGCGATATTCGATGGCGTGCAGGTCGGAAATCCGGCCCGTGCCGACAATGCCGACGCCGATGGTGTCCGCGGTCATCCGGCCAGTTCCTCCATGCGATCGTTGCAGGCGCTCTCGACGAGGTGACCGAGTTCCTTCAAACGCTGGGCATCGATGCGCACGGTCGGACCGGAAACGCCCATGGCGGCGATCATCCGGCCCTGGGCATCGTAAATCGGCCGGGCAACGCAGCGGATGCCGGGAGCGAATTCCTCGTCGTCCACCGCATAGCCGCGCTGACGCACCTTCTGCATCTCCTCGCGCAGGCGAGCGGGCGACGTGATCGTTTTGTCGGTGAAGGTCTGCAGTTCCTCCTCCGGCTCTCCCGGACCGAAGGCGAGGAAGGTCTTGCCGAGGGCCGTGCAATGCAGCGGCGCCAGGGAGCCGATCGGATGATCGACCTTCAGCGGCAGCGTCGAATCGATCTTGTCGATGTACCAGACCTGCGCCTTCATCAGCACCGCGAGATAGGCACACTCGCCGGTTTCGGCGACCAGGCGCAGGAGCGCCGGACGCCACGCCTCCTTACAGGCGACGATCTCCTCGAGCGAATGGCTGTGGCGGTTGGGCACGGCGATCTTGTCGGTGACGCGATAGCGGCGGTTGGCATCCTGGCTGGCAAAGCCGGCGGCGACCAGCGTCTTCAACACATGCGAGGCGTTGGACTTCTCCACCCCGAGCGCACTTGCAACGTCGGTGAGACGGACCGGTTCGTTGCGTTCGCCCATATAATCGAGAGCGTTCAAGCCTCGTGTCAGGGATTGCAGCAGTCGCATGGCGGCCGGTCCTTTCCGAATGAGTTCCAATTCGGACTGTTTACCAGTGTTGTACGAAATGTTCAACATACTCAAACTTTTTGCTCATTCGACTTGCTTCAGGTCAATATCTTCATATTTTCTTCAATCATGCAATACTTTTTGTTGACAAGCGTTGTATTTTTGGCGTCACATGGGCTCACGCCACACTGAAGTGCAATATGTGTAAACTTAGCTATGGGAGGAGCACATGCCCACATTCAAGAGACGTCACCTGTTCGCGGCTGCCATCGCCGCGCCGGCACTGGCGATTGCCGCGCCGGTCCTGGCCCAGGACAAGGGCGACGTCACCATCAGCCACTACTTCACCGGCGAGCTCGGCCAGAAGAGCTTCAACGAGCAGGTCGCCAAGTTCGAGAAGGACACCGGCTACAAGCTGAAGAACAGCCCGGTCGGCCACGAGGACTTCAAAACCGACATCCTTGTGCGCGCCGCCGGGCAGAGCCTTCCCGACGTCTTCAGCTACTGGGCCGGCGCCCGCGTCCAGTTCGTGGTCGATTCAGGCGCGCTGCACCCGATCGATGCCATGTGGAAGAAGGACGGGCTCGACAACGTCATTGCCAAATCAGTCGCCGACAGTGCCACCATCTATGACGGCAAGCGCTATCTGGTGCCGTTCAACTATCACTATGCCGGCATGTTCTATAACACCAAGGTGCTTTCCGATGCCGGGATCACCGAAATGCCGACGACCTGGGACGCGTTTCTCGCCATGTGCGAGACGCTCAAGTCGAAGGGCGTGACCCCGATCGCTCTCGGTTCCAAGGACCGCTGGCCGGCCCAGTTCTGGTTCGACTATCTGCTCCTGCGCACCGCCGGACCGGAGTACCGCGCCAAGCTGATGGACGGCTCGGCCTCCTATGACGATGCCGAGGTCAAGGCCGCGATGGGTCTGTGGAAGGACCTGACCGACAAGGGCTATTTCGTTCCCAATGCCAATGCCGACGGCTGGACCGACGCCTCCGACAAGGTCGCTCGCGGCGACGCGGCGGTGACGCTGATGGGCACCTGGATCACCGGCTACTGGAACGGCATCGGACTGGTTCCGGGCGACGACTACAATTTCTTCCCCTTCCCCGCCATCAAGGACGGCATCCCCAACGCGGTCGTCGGACCGGTGGACGGGCTGGTCATCGCCGCCAATGCCAAGAATGTCGCCGGCGCCGAGGCGTTCGTCGACTACATGGCGTCCAATGTCGACGTCCAGACCGAATGGACCAAGACCTTCGGCGCCCTGTCGGCCAACGTGAATGTCGACCCGGCGAACTACAACGCCGTCATGCAGAAGGCGTTCACGACGGTCGCCAATGCCGAGACTTTCGCCTTCAACTACGACCTGGCGACGCCTCCGCCGGTCGCCGAAGTCGGCCTTTCCATGTTCGCCCGTTTCATGGATGATCCGAGCAAGGTGAACGACATCCTGTCGCAGGCTGCCAGCGACGCAGCCGCCGCCTTCAAGCAGTAGGCTGCTCGACAGCTCCGGCCGCCGGCACGGTTCCGGCGGCCGCACATAAGGGAAAGGTCGCATGGAGCGGGAAGAGCGTTTCTGGCGGATCGTGCTGCTGGCTCTGCCGCTCGGCGTATTCGCCCTCCTTGTCGTCTGGCCGCTGGCCAGTTCTTTCTACTACAGCTTCACCAACTGGAACGGTTTCAGCCCGGACTACGATTTTGTCGGTTTCGACAACTTCGCCAAAATCTACACGGATCGACTGTTTCTGGGCGCCGCCATCAACACCGCGATCTGGATTGCTGCCGCCATCCTGCTGCCGACGCTGCTCGGTTTGGGGCTGGCGCTGCTGATCGACAGCCGCATCCCGGGCGGTCCCGTCTTCAAATCGATCTTCTATCTGCCGATCTGCCTGTCTGCCATCGTCGTCGGCCAGATCTGGGTGTGGATCTACCAGCCCGACTGGGGCTTGCTGAACACCATCGTCGGACACGTCACCGGACAGGACCTGAACTACGCCTGGCTGGCCAAGCCCGATACCGCGCTCGGCTCGGTGATCGTCGCCTGGTCGTGGCAGCAGACCGGCCTGTCGATGGTCATCTATCTCGCCGGCCTGACGTCGATTTCGGAAGACCTGCTGGAGGTCTGCGAAATCGAAGGCGCGTCTGCCTGGCAGCGCATCCGCTACGTGATCATTCCGCTGCTGACGCCGGCGACGGTCGTGGTGGTGGCGCTCAGCGTCATCAATTCGCTGAAGGGCTTCGACATCCTGTTCATCATGACCGGCGGCGGGCCGTTCAACAGCTCCGACACGCTGGCCATGCACATGTATAACGAATCCTTCAAGAAATACCTGATGGGCTATGGCAGCGCCATCTCGGTGGTGCTCTTCCTGCTCGCGCTCACCATCATCCGCATCTATTTCCGCCAGTTGAAGAAAGTGGACGAGATCTATGGCTGATGCGCGTGCGATCGACGCGGTCGAGGTGCCGGGCAAGCCGTTCAATCCGTGGCCTGCGGTGATCTTCATCTCGCTCGTCTGTTTGGCGGTGCTGTTCCTGGCGCCGACGGTCGGCGTGCTGCTGTCCTCGGTCAAGACGACCCGCGACATTGCGCTGGGTGAGTTATGGTCGATCCCGTCGGCGCTCTATCTCGGCAATTTCGTCGAGGTGCTCAACAACCCGGCCGTCCACCGCTACCTGCTCAACACGCTGCTCGTCGCTGCGCCGGCGACCGCAGCGTCGATCGGGCTCGGCGTGCTCACCGGCTACGTTTTCGCCAAGCTGCCCTTCCGCGGCAGCGATCTGCTGTTCCTGGCGATCGTCTCAGGCATGTTCTTTCCGCCGCAGGTCATCCTAATCCCGCTGTTTCGGCTGTTCAACGCCGTCGGCCTGATCGACACGCTGTGGCCGCTGATCTTCATCCACACGGCGATGGGCATTCCGATCTGCACGCTGCTGATGCGCAACTTTTTCGCCACTGTCCCCAATGCGCTGCGCGAGGCGGCGATCCTGGAGGGCGCCAACGAGTGGCAGGTGCTGACGCGGGTGGCACTGCCGCTCAGCCTGCCGGCGCTGGCGGTGCTGGCGACGCTGCAGTTCACCTGGATCTGGAACGACTTTCTGTGGCCGCTGATCTTCACGCAATCGGACGAAAAGCGCACCATCATGCTCGGCCTGGTCAATCTGCGCGGCCAGTATTCCGTCGCCTGGGGCGTTCAGGGCGCGCTGTCGCTGATCGCCAGCCTGCCGACGCTGATCGTCTTTCTGTTTTTCCAGCGCTACTTCATCAAGGGCATGACCATGGGCGCGGTCAAGGGGTAGAACATGGCACGACTTATCCTTGAAAACATTCGAAAATCCTTCGGCGACGTGGCGGTGATCAACGGTGTCGACCTGGCGATCGCCCATGGCGAGTTTGTCGTTTTCGTCGGTCCGTCCGGCTGCGGCAAATCGACCATGCTGCGGATGATCTCCGGCCTGGAGAGCGTCAGCGAAGGACGTATCGTCATCGGCGACCGCGACGTCACCCACGTGGCGCCGTCGAAACGCGAGATCGCCATGGTGTTCCAGTCCTACGCGCTGTTTCCGCACATGACGGTCGCCGAGAACATCGGCTTCGGCCTGAAGCTGGCGAAAACGGCGCGCGACGAGATCGACCGGCGGGTGCGCGAGGTCGCACGCACGCTGCAGATCGAGCCGCTGCTCGACCGCACGCCGCGCCAGTTGTCGGGTGGCCAGCGCCAGCGCGTCGCCATCGGCCGCTCGATCATCCGCGACCCCAAGGTCTTCCTGTTCGACGAACCACTGTCCAATCTCGACGCGGCCCTTCGCGTCCAGATGCGTCTCGAAATCGCCCGGCTGCACAATCGCATCGACGCGACCATGATCTACGTCACCCACGACCAGACCGAGGCGATGACGCTTGCCGACCGGATCGTCGTTTTCAACGAGGGACGGATCGAACAGGTGGGGTCGCCCATCAATCTCTACGAAAACCCGGCCAATACGTTCGTCGCCGGTTTCATCGGCGCCCCGTCGATGAACTTCGTGCCGGCCGAGATCGACCGGAGCGACGGGGCTGCGGTGCTGCGCGTCGGCGACGCGTCGCTCTCGCTGGACGGTCGTGACGCCGCCGTCGCCGCCGGACCCGCGACGCTCGGCATCCGGCCCGAACATCTTGTCATGGCCGGGGACGGCGAGCCGGACTTCGATGCCCGGATCGAGATCGTCGAAAAGCTCGGCGCCGAGTCGCTGATCTATCTGCAGACCGGCTTTACCGCCGATCCGGTGACCATGCGCGTGTCGCCGGAATACCAGGTCCGCCCGGGCGACCGCGTGCCCGTTCATATCGACCGGTCGAAAATGCACCTGTTCGATCCGCAGGGAGCGGCACTTTAGATCGCAGGAATGATCGCGTGCTTTCAAGACCTTGCGGCCGAAAGCCGGCAAATCGATTCAACCTGACGGTTCGTCGCGCCGCTCGGCATAATGGGCCGCCAGCACATCGAAGGCCTCCTTGCGCGTCGCCTTGTCGGCGGCGATCAGGCCCTTGCGGTTATAGCCGCGCTGGAAAACGTTCTGCCGGCGCTCGCAGCGAAAGTCGTAGAGGATCCAGGGCGTCATTCCGGCGACGAAGGGGATCGAGCGCAGAATGGCGATCTGTTTTCGGTAGACCTCGGTCATGTAGGCCTCGCTGAACAGGCGGCGCTTCGGTCCGCGTCCGGTGATATCGGCATCGGCCCCGGTCTCGGAGATGACTAGCGGCTTGCCGGGGTTCGAGTTGCGGCCGATGGCGGCGAGGTCCTCGAAATCCTCCTCGTACCAGCCGTAATATTCATTGATGCCGATGACGTCGATATGGTCGGCCAGCCGGTCGTCGATGCGCAGTTTGGCGTGGTTGACCAGGCAGGCGGCGGACGTCAGGCGGGTCGGATCCGCGGCCTTGGCGGTTTCGGCCAGACGACGCATGAAGTCGAGCCGGGCATCCGTGTCGGGGTTTTCGTTGCCGACCGACCAGATGATGACGCTGGCACGGTTGCGGTCGCGCTTGATCAGTTCGAGCAGTTGGTTTTGGGCGTCTTGAAAGGTGTCCGGATTGTCGAAGGCGATCGCCCAGTAGACCGGGATTTCCTCCCACAGCAGGAAGCCCAGTTCGTCGGCCATTCGGGCGGCGCGTTCGTGATGCGGGTAGTGTGCCAGCCGCAGAAAATTGCAGTTGAGGTCGCGGGCGTGATCGAAGCGGCGGCGCAGATCGGCCTCGTTCGTCACCTTGCCGTCCACCGCATCGTCCTCGTGCACGGATATACCACGCAGAAACAGCGCTTGCCCGTTGAGGTGAAAGGCTTCGCCCGCCCGCTCGATCTGCCGGAAGCCGACACGATCCGTCACCCGGTCCGGGCCGGCTGTGAATTCGATGTCGTAGAGCCGCGGATGGTCCGGAGACCAGAGGTCGGGCGTTGCGGCGATGACCGCCTTGCCCCTGCCCTGCCCGTCGAGCTCGACCGGTGCGTCGATGCCGAGCTCCGGTATTCGCAGCCACGCCTCGACCGGTCCGTCTGTGTCGACCGACACTTCGACCGCGATCTTCGAATAGGTGCCGTCCGGCACCAGATGGACGAACAGGTCGCGTATGACGGTCGGCGGCGTTTCGTACAGCGCGATCTCCCGGTAGAGGCCGCCATAGTTGAACCAGTCGGTGTTGCGCATCGGTACCCGGTCGAGGGTGCGGCTGTTGTTGACGACCAGCATCAGCCAGTTGCGCCCGGCCTTCATTTGCCCCGTGAGTTCGCAAAAGAACGGCGTCGATCCACCGTAATGATTGCCGAGAAATTCTCCGTTGAGAAACACCTTGCAATCGTATTGGGCGGCGCCAACTCGCAGGAAACGGCGCCGGCCGACACCGTCGTCGGGCATGTCGATCGGCCGCGAATACCAGGCGCTGCCCTCGAAGAAGTACCACTTCTCCTTCAGCATCTGCCAGCAGGACGGCACCGGAACGGTCTCGCCCTCGTGCGGGTCGTAGTCCCACGGCTCGGTGCGCTCTTCGGCCGGCACTTCCTCCATCGCGAACCATTTCTGCCGCAACCCGGTGTCGAGCAGGTCGACGCAGAAATTCCATTCGCCATCGAGCGACATGGCCGCCCGGCCGCCGGTGAAGATCATGCCTTCGTGGTTCAGGTCCTGGCGGTTGAACGGCCGGTCATAGGCCTCGTCATGCAGTGCCTGAAGCGCGTTTTCAGCAAGATCCGAACGTTCCAGCACTGCAGCCTCCGATATGTCGAATGGATGAAACTACCCATGACGAGGCCGGCGGACGGAGTCAAACCGGTATCCGGCCCGGGACCGTCATCCGAATTTTTTGCGCAAATCGGATAGACACAGCCAAAGGTGCGCTTCATTCTTTAAGCTCAAAATATTTCATCGGTAACCGAAACAGGGAGGAATGCATGACTCAGGATCTCGAAAAGGGAATCACGCGGAACGGCACCGGTTACGCCGACAAGAGCTGGAACATCCTCGGCCAGACCTACTATCCCAAGGCCTGCTGCGACACCACCTTCGCCTTCGAGACCAATTCGGAGCCCGGCCAGTTCGTACCGGTGCATGTGCATCCGACGCAGGACGAATTCATTCTGGTTCAAGAGGGCGTGCTCGACCTGAAACTCGACGGCCAGTGGGTCAAGGCCGAGGCCGGCGATCTGGTGCGCATGCCGAAGGGCATTCCCCACGGCTATTTCAACAAATCGGACAAGCCCGCCAGAGCCATGTTCTGGGTGTCGCCCGCGCGCAAGCTCGAAGAGCTGTTCAACAACCTGCACAATCTGGAAGACCCGGAAGAAGTTGTGAAGATTTCCGCCCAGCACGAAGTCGACTTCCTGCCGCCCGAAACGAACGACTAGCCGACAAACCCGGACAGTTTATCCGGATTGCGCACGACCAGAACCTGGCGGATCCGGCGGTCGTCGTCGACGTCGAGGCCGACCGCCGCGTGGACCTGACCGCGGAGCGTAACGATCAATCCGGGGAGCCCGCCGACGGTCGCGCGTTCGACGGTGCCCCTGGACCAGTGCTTGCGCCACAAACCGTCGAGGAAACGGGCGACATGGTCGGTCCCGTGCACGACATTCATGGCCGAAAGAACCTTGCCGCCGCCATCGGCCCACATCTCGACATCGCGGCTGAGCAATGTCTCGAGGGATGCCAGTTCGCCGGTCCGTATCGCTGCCAGAAACTCGCCCAGAAGTTCCTCGCCGGCCTCTTTCGGAGGCACGAAACGCTGCCGCTCCTGACGCGCATGCCGGCGCCCGCGCGCCACGAGCTGGCGGCAGGCCGTTTCGCTACGGCCCAGGATTTCGGCAACCCGGGCATAGTCGTAGTCGAACACTTCGCGCAGCAGAAAAGCGGCGCGTTCGGCCGGACTCAGTCGCTCAAGAACCAGCAGGAACGCCATCGACAGCGTGTCGGCCAGTTCGGCCTCCGGCTCGACAACAGCCACTGGCTCAGGCAACCACGGGCCGACATAGTCGACGCGCTGGCGTTTCGCCGCCCGCAGGGTGTCGATGGCCAGCCGCGTGCAGGTGCGCACCAGCCAGGCCTCAGCGATCCTGATCTTGCTCCGGTCGGCATTCTGCCAGCGCAGATAGGTTTCCTGAACGATGTCGTCGGCCTCGGCCGCGGTTCCCAGCATGCGGTAGGCGATGCCCCAAAGACGTTGCCGCGCCGCCTCGAACGGCGCAGCTGGATCGTCGATCTGGATTGTGTCGGTCATCGGTTCCGGCTCAGGCGGCCCGCGACCCGTGGGATGCGACCCCCAACCTGTTCCAGGCGTTGATCGCCGCGATGGTCATGCAGATCGCGTTTCTTTCGGCTTCATCGTAATGGGCTCCCAGCCGTTCATAAAGCCGGTCGAGATCGGCGCGGCTTCCCTGATCCGTCAGCGCTTCGGTCCAGGCCAGGGCCGCCCGTTCCGCTTCGGTGTAATGCTTGGTGTCGCGCCAGACGATGACCGAATCGAGCCTTGCATCGGTTTCGCCGTCCTCGCGGCCTTCGCGAGTGTGCATTTCGACGCAATAGGCGCAACCGTTGATCTGCGACGCCCGCAGCTTGATCAGATGATTGAGCTTTGTGTCGATCGGCGAGGCTGAAATCGCCTTTTCCACGTCGATGAGCCCCTGCACGAGTTGGGGGGCGGATTTGTAGATGTTGAAGCGCATATCGCTCATCAGATGGTTCCTTGTTTGGCTTACATGCAGAGCGGCGTTTTGCCGTTCCTGAAGCCAAGACGAACCGGACCATGCGTTTGTGACATGCTTCGAACTTTTTTTCGAAACGCGGCTCAGGCCTGTTTCAGCTCTCTCTCCAAAGCGCCGTAGTCAGTCTTCGACCGGTGGCGTCTGTCGAGCGGGATTTCACGCAGATGACGTACGTCTTCGACACCAAGAGCCGACGCTGCCGCTTTCCAGTCGTCAAGGCAAGCGGGATCGCCCGCAACGGCGAGCAACGGCCGGCCACCGACATTCGCCAGCGCCGATCGGCTGGCGCCGGGCCAGAACCGCGCCGCTGTCTCCACGGCGAACGGGTCGACGCCGTCGATGCGGGCATTGGTGCGCCCGAGCAACCATACTCTCCCCTGCCCGTCGAGACGGCCGGCATCGCCGGTGCGGTGCCAGATGCGGCCATCGCGACTGACCTTGGTTTCGGCGTTTTGCGCGGTATCGAGATAGGTCTCGTTGACATGCGGCCCGGCCACCTGAATCTCGCCATCCACGATCGAGATCTCGACGGCATCGACCGGCTCGCCGGCGAGCAAACCGCCGCCGGTTTTCATCGCCTCAAGATCGTCGGCCAAAACATCGGCAAAGTCGAGATGGGCGATCGGTTCGGCTTCCGTCGATCCGTAAACGGCGACCAGACGCAAACCGGGCTGCAGTTGCGCCAGCCTTTCCAGAGTGTCCGGGAAGACCGGGCCGCCGCCGGTGAAAATGGCGTTGAGCTGCGGCAGGTTCGGAGCCCGGCTCAGGGTCTCGCAAATGGCCGGCGGGACCAGAAGCCGAGTGATCCCGTAGCGTCCGATCTGTGCATCGATGGTGTCCGCATCGACCTGGTCGTGGCGGGTGAGCTTCCAGGCCGGCAGCACCGAGGTGATGCCCAGCGCCAGGCAGACCAGCACGAAGACCGGAAATGCGACCAGATCCCGTTCGCCGTCCGGGCCCGGTTCGAGCATGGGCACGATGGCATCGCATTGCGCCATCATGAAGGCATGGCTACGGGCAATCGCCTTCGGTGCGCCGGTCGAGCCGCTGGTGAACGAGATCAGCGCGATGTCGGATGCGGAAATCCCTGCTTCCGGCGCCTCCGCCGGCTTGCCCCTATTCGGCGCGAGACGCATGTCGAGGCGCCACAACTCCGGAACGACGAAAGCAAGAAGGCGATACGGACCGGCGGCCAGGTAGGCCTTGGGTTCGGTCGCGCGCGCCGCGTGGCGCAGGCCCTTCAGCCCCATGGCCGGCTCGAGAAAGACCACCGTCGCGCCGACCCGCCAGAGTGCCGCCAGACAGGCATAGAGCTCGATCCCGACGGGCATCGCCATCAAGACCCGATCGCCATGTCCGATGCCACGCGCCGCGAAACCGGCGGCAAGCGACCGGGAAAGGTCGTCGAGTTCGGCAAAGCTGACGGTTCGGCCGCTCTTTTCGATGATCGCAGGTCGGGGACCGAAGCGGGCGATAGTCTGCGCAAACGTGTCCAGCAACGTCGTCAAAGCGCACGCCCGAACAAGGTATAACGGCGAAAGATCTCGGCGCCGTGCTGGCCGCTGCGGTCGCGCGAAATGTTCTCGTCGCTCATCAACGCGTGGATGGTGGTTTCGTACCCCATTTCCAGCGCATTGCGGTGAAAGGCATCGGCCAACAGATGCCCGACGCCGCGTAGCCCGCTGGCGTAGGTCTTGAGGATGGCGGTATCGGGCTGCGGTCCCTTTGCATAATCGGGAATTCCGAACAGGAAGCCGGCCAATCCTCCGTCCTGCGTGCGCGCAAAGAAGATCAGTTCCCGCTTCAGGAACGGAACGTAGGGCATGTAGAGACCGAGAAATGCGTCCCGGGTGATCGGCTTGTAGAAGGCATTGCGGGCAAACCCTTCCACGGAGAAATCATAGACTTCGCCGAAAAAGTCTTCCGGCCGTTCGCCGTCCCAATTGACGATTTCGACGCCTGCCGGAACCTCCGGCCGTTCACCGATCGCATCGCGGGTGGCGACCCTCATGGAAACGTAGCCGCCGATCGGTTCCAAGCCGGTTTTCTTCAGCACCCTGACATCGTGCTCGCCGCTCGCGGGTTCCATCAGAAAGGCTGGCGAACCGTCCGTTTCGGTCACCGCCCGATAGGCGTGCCAGGTGTCGCCGTCCATCGGGCCGATCACTGCCTGAAAACCCTCCGCCTTCAGCGCCGCCGTCGCCTGAGCAAACAGATCGGCACCGCCCTCGGCGGATTTGAGTTTGAGCCGTCCCAGCGCCGCTGTCCGAAGGTCGTTCCATGGTGGCGCGTCGCGGAAGATGGCGAGGCTCGAGGTGCCGTCCGTGATCGTTTCGGGTACCGCGGTCATGACAGACCTCCCTGCCTGAAATGGAGGAAAAGATAGCTGGCCAGCGGAACAAGTGCCGCGACGACGCCCACCTTGGCATGCCGGTTGTCGCGATAGAACCCGGGCCACGCCAGGCTGGCGAGCGCAGCCACGAGCAGGCTGGTACCGATGATCGGGAGGATCGGACCGTGCCACCGGGACGTTTCCGGGTTGAGCGCAACGACGGCGCTCACGACTGCCGCCAGCACCACCATCAGCACCACGGCCGTCGCGACCCTGACCCACATCGGACGTGGCGCGACCGCCAGCAGCCCCAGTTGCACGATGACGCCGGCACAGATCAGGCCGTAGAAGGAGATGGCGGTGCTGTCGAGCGCCAGCCCACCGAACAGGGCGATGAAGGAAACGACCGCCAGCATCGCCAGCATATCGAGATCGGGATGGCCGGCGCTGCTGGGATTGCGGCGTCGGGCGAAGGTCTGGGCCACCAGCGTCGATGCGGGCAACAGGATATTGGGCGGCGTGACGACGGCCCCGATCATGAACAGTGCCGCCGTATAGGCACGCGCGGTGTGGACGGAGATGCCGAGCAGCGCGCCGCCATAGACCCGCAACAGCGTGAACACCGCTAGAAAGCCAAAGGCCAGCAACGCCAGCACCCAAGGTTCGCTTTCCATGTGCACCGCGACCAGGAAGAGCACGCCCACCGGCACGAAATAGTTGTCGAAGCCGCGCCAGTTGTCGGCCTCGATGACCGTGGCAAACGCCGCCGTGATCAGGGAAAGAAGGACTACATTGGCGCGCGGGACATCCGACAGAAGCAGCAGCGCGACCATTGCGAGGATCACGGTCACCATGAAAAAGATGACCGATCCTTCGATGCTCTTCTGGCCTTCCTCGATCGTGTAGCGCATGCGGCCGTAGCTCGACCCGGCCACAGCTGCGGCGGCATCCGACAGGGTCAAAACGGCGAGCGGCAGAACGTAGAGTACCGGCACGGCGGCGCCACCGGAAAAGAAGTAGAGCGTG
Source organism: Rhizobiaceae bacterium (assembly GCA_963921345.3). Lineage (GTDB taxonomy): Bacteria > Pseudomonadota > Alphaproteobacteria > Rhizobiales > Rhizobiaceae > Hoeflea_A. The sequence continues at coordinate 2,465,715 of CAWUFE020000007.1, forward strand.
GCGACGGCCGCAACCAGCATGAAGTCGCCCCACGATTTGCGCTCGACGCCGTGCAGGGCGGCCCCTGCCCCGCGCGTCGCGATCGCCGGAATGCGCAGCACCGCCATTACCACAAGCGCCAGACCCAACAGGCCGTAAACCAGCCAGGCCTCCGGCAGCAGCCAGGGAAGCGAGATGGCGAAAAGGCCGGTGGCGACATGCACGGCCTTGCGCTGGATTTCGGCGCTCCATCCGTATCGGCGACCGGCCAGACGCACCAGCCACATGCCCAAGACCAAGAGACCGACGGCAACGGGCAAAAGCAGGACGGCGACGGCCGGCGGAAGCGTCAAGGCAGAACCTCCTCGACGACGAAATCGGAATAGAAAAACGCCTTGTCGACCGCCTTGCCGGCATTCTCGATTTCCGTCCGCGTGACCACCCTGTCGCGCAGCGCCTCCGGCACGCGGCGCGGCGCCATCATGTTCCAGTAGACCAGCCGTGCGGCCGGACCGGAGGCTTCGAGGATCGAACGGTAAACCTGCTCGAAGACTTCCGGCGACATGTATTCGAAAATATCGGAGAGGTTGAAGCCGTCGGCCTTGTCGCCCGTCGAGATGAAAGCCTCGAGAGAACCCTGACGGATATCCAGACGGTCGAGCCGGTCGCGGATGGTGTCGAAATGCTCTTCCCGCCAGGTCATCGGCAGGTGCTCGTTGTGCCGGGCGTTCATGATCCAGAAGAGATAGGGGTTGATCGACGGGTCACAGTCGACGGCCGCGTGGCGGATGCGACGCTGCACATGGGCGGCGGGGGAACCGTCGACATGGTCGAAGAAGGCCTTGTCGCGGCCCAGCCGACCCATGGCGAAGCGCGAAAAGAACAGCGACACCATCAGTTTCCAGCGCCAGTTGTTCCAGCGCCTGTCGAGAAACTCATGCCGCTCCGGCTTCCCGCGCGGTGCGAAAATCGCATCGACCGTGGCGCGGGAATGCACGTAGGGCAGCACCCGGTTCTTGAACAGGCGAAAATAGCGTTCGAACTTCCCGCAACCGCCGGCCCCGTGCTCGATGACATCGCTCTCGCGCGCTTTCCAGAAGGCGGCGGTCGATTCGTCGGCGCCCTGCAGCGCTGTCGCCAGCAATTCGCCGCGCCGGTCGGACGGGCGCGAGCCCATCAGTTCGATCAGGCCCTGGTGGTCGAGTTTGCGGAAGGCGCCGATGCGCAGGTTGAGGCACTCGATCTGGGCCTGCGACAGGTCGACGACCACGACGCGCTGCGGATCGAGCGTCAGCATGGCGAGCGCGTTGTCGCCGGCCGAGCAGATCGACACCAGCGTCGCACCGGGCGCCGTGCCAAGAGCGTCGGTCAGGACGTCCGCGTCCTCCCATAGCTGGGCGTAGCGGATGTCGTCGAAATCGGCCTTGCCGGCTATCTGTGACGTCATGGCTGCCTCGTGACCTCGCCGCTGGTTCCGTCGACGGTGACCGTCTCGCCGTCGCGGATCCAAGCGGTCGCGCCCTTCAGTGCGACAACGCAGGGAATGCCCATCTCGCGGGCGACGATGGCCGAATGCGACAGCAGGCTGCCGCGTTCGACGACGATGGCCGACGCGTTGGAAAAAACGGCGATCCAGCCGGGATCGGTGTGGCGGGCGACGAGAATGTCGCCGCTCTGCAGGCTCTCCTTCGCCGGATCGCGGATGACCCGTGCAGTCGCCGTCACCGTGCCAGCCGAACAGGCGGTTCCGCTGCGCCGCAACTCGCGGCCGGCTTCTTCGACCTCTGTTTCGCTGCCGATCTCAGCTGCGACATTGACCGCAGCCCCGTTCACGGCGATGCGTTCGGGCGGATCCGGACGGTCGGCGCTCGCTTGCATCTCCGAGCGGCGCAAATCGGCCAGCGGCTGCAGGTTCTGGGTCGATGCGTATCCCTCGATCGCGCCGAGCAATTCGTCCACGGTCAGGTAGAACACGTCGCGCTGCTCCCTGAGGTGACCCAGGGCGGCCAGTTCGCGCCCCATCGCCAGAAACACCTTTCGGGCGCGACCGAAAATGCGGGTGCGCTCGAAACGCAGGTTTTCCCGGTCGCGCACCCGCGCCTTGGCCCAGCCGACGAAGCGGCGCGCGATCCAGCGCCGAAGGGGCTTGCCGCCGGCTACGGAATCGAAGTCATGGGCGTCGGAGGCTTGCTGCCGATCCTGCCGGACCGGGCGGCGTGACGACGCCGCGATGGCGCCAAGCAGCGCCGACGGATCCTCGTCCAGCGTGACGCTTTCGAGCTTGAGCTCCTCGGTGCACCGGTCGCCGAAGCGTTCGATATAGGCCTCGAAGGCGCGGTGTAGCTCTTCATGTTCGACAAGAGCTTCCGTGCCATCCGCATCGACCCGATCGGCCAGGCCGTCGACGGTCGCGACCAAGGCACCCATTTCGGCGATCCGTTTTGCCGGCTCGGCCGAAATGATGTCGCCCTGGCCGATCATCACATGGTTGTGCAGTTCGAGGCCGGGTTCGCCGAACCAGCGCTGCATCAGCTTGCGGGAAGCGCCGAAGGCCATCATGCAGAGGAAGTCGTTGACGATCGGGGCGTCCCAGCGGTCGAGCAGCGAGGCCTCGATCCGTCGATATTCCTCAGCCAGCGCGCTCAGACCGGCCGTGGCCGGGTCAAGCGAATCCGGGCCGAGTGCCGCATCGAGGCGGTTTTGAAAGTCGTCGATGGTCCGGCGCAGCCGGACCGCCTGAACCACGAGACCCGCACCGGCGCGCAGCATGCGGCCGTATTCGCGCCAGCGCGCTGCGCCCGTAAGAGCGCCGGGCCCAATGGTCGCGGTAACCGATTCCGGCAACGGTTCCGACACGCCCATCATGGTTTCCATATGGGCGCGGTTGACGGCGAATCCGGGCAGCAGCGCCAGGGCGCGGTACCAGTTGACGAGGTTGTAGTAGACCCGACCGTCGATGCGCCCCAGCATGTTCTCGAAGATCGGGGCGTTGGCGGCGATCACGTCTTCGCGCACGCCGACCATGCGAACGAAGGCGCGGTAGACGCGGGCATAGGCGTACCGCGCAAAGGAGTAGGTGAGCGGCGTGACCAGGCCCGGATAGCTCTCGACGATGTTGGAATTGTCGTAGATCACGACCTGCGGGTCGGGGTGCGCCGGTGATTTGAGCTCCGTGGTGATCGGCCGGGCCTGCAGAATATGCAACGCGCCGTCGGCGATGGCCCATTCGATGTCCTGCGGCGCTCCGAAAGCCGCTTCTATCCGACCGGCCAGCTGTGCGACCTCCAAAGCCTGGTCCGGCGTCAGAACCGTCCCGCCGTCGGGCGCCGAGACAACCGCCTTCCGAACCGTGTCGATCGTCCAGGTCTCGCCATCCTCCTCGCCCGACACCAGCCGGTCGCCGAGCCCGGCAACCGCCGAAACCACTGCGTGATGGCGCAGGCCGCTCACCGGGTCGGCCGAGAAGGCGACGCCCGCCGCGGTAGCATCGATCATTTTCTGGACGACGACTGCCGGTGCCGGATCGGCTTCGTCCAATCCGCGCACCGCCCGGTAGTCGGCGACACTTCCCTCATGTCCCGATTGCCACACCCGATATGCGGCGTCGGCGACACCGCCCGGCTCGACATTCAGCAGGCTGAGGAACTGTCCGGCGTGCGAGTGGTCCGCCCCGTCCTCCTGGGCGCCGGAAGAGCGCACTGCGAACGGGCCTCCGCCCAGTTTTCCGCTCGCCTCTTCGAGAGCGTCCGCATAGTCCGGTTTCAGTCCGTTCCCATCGAAAGCACCGGGAAGGACGACAAAGAAGGCAGGAGGCTGAAACCCCGCTCCGGCCAGCCGCGCCAGCGCCCTGCCTTTTCCGCCGGCCGCTTCCGGCAGGGTGCCGTCATCGGGATGCAGCACCATGGCCCCAGTCACGGCATTCATGACAGCCAGTCTCCGACGAGCGGCGCGAAGCCGGCCGCCGTGTAACAGACGAACACCCAGAAACCGGAGACCGCATCGAGTCGAGCCTGGCCCTTGTCGTCCGGTGCCCGACGCATGCCGACCGCGACCCACCAGGCGTAGAGCAGCATCGCCAGGCCCGGCAGGCCGGTGGCGAGCACGTGTCCCGTCGCCAGGCCGACGCCGATCAGCAGCAGAAACGAAAGCCCGGTCATCGCGATCCAGACCGCAGTCGCGCCCTGCACGCCCCAAAGCCCGGAATAGGTTTCCACCCCTTCCCGCTCGTTTTCCGGCGCCCAGATCTTGCGTCCGATCTCGAGCACGCAACCATTGACGAAGGACAGCGCCAGGAACAGCACCAGCGCGCTCGCCGGCCGTCCCGATGCCGGCAGCCATTCGGCGCCGGTGACGAAAAGGTCGAGCAGCGGCATGATCGCCATATGCGACACCAGATAGAGAACCGGGCGCGCCTTGAGCCAGTCGGGCACGAAGAACTCGACGGTCATCAGCGCCAGCCAGAGCCAGACAAGCGCCAGCAAAAAGAGCAGCGGCGGGCTGTAGACCCAGGTCAGAAGCACGGCGACCGGAATCAGCCCCGCACCGATGCCGAGAATCAGTCGCAAGCTCACCAGCCCGCGCGGGATCGGCCGCTCCGGCCGGTAGCGCCGGTCGTCCGGACCGTCCTTGTATTCGTCGCAGGCTCGAAGCTGGATGAAGATGATCAGCGAAACCAGAAACGCGATCGCATAAGCCGACCAGCCGGGAAAGGACCGGCCGGCAAGCAGCGCGGAGACATTGACGCTTGCCGCGCTGAAGACCGCCAGAAGCGTCGCGGTCTTGACCAGCGGAATGCGCTCGGCCTGATAGATCCACAGCCGCCTGAGCAGCGGCAGGTCGCGTTCCGCGTCGATCTCGGTCAGCACGTGCGCTGCCTCGCATAACGCTGGTGGGCCTTGGCGAAGTGGCCGGAGGCCATGGCGGCGACGATCGAGATTTCGCCGCACAGGCAAAGTGCGGCCGCCACTTCGGCCAGCGCCGCGCGCTTGCCCGTCCCCTGCAGGCCGAGGATGCGCAGGCCGGCCGCCTGGCTGGGCAGGCCAGTTCCGCCGCCGACGGTTCCAACCAGCAGATTGGGCAATGTCACGGAAACGAACAGATCGCCGTCATGATCCTCCATGCGGGTGAAGCCGACCGCCGATTCGGCGACACAGGCGGCGTCCTGGCCCGTGGCGATGTAGAGTGCTGCAAGGGCGTTGGCGTAATGGGCCTGGGCGCCCAGCTGGCCCGACAGCAGCGAGCCGAGATTGGCGATGCGACCATAGGCCAGCATCTGCTCCACCGTGCAATGCAGTTTGCGCTCTACGGCATCAGCGGGGATGGTGGCGCTGGCGGTCACTTTGGCGCCGCGGCCGGTCAGCAGGCCGAGGAACGAACCCTTCTTGTCGCCGGAGTAATTGCCCTCGACATACCAGGCCAGCGGCTCGACCGGCGAATGGGCGGCGATGTGCTCGCACATGGCGGCGGTTGCGATCGTCACCATGTTCTGGCCGGACGCATCGCCGGTCTGGTAGCGGCACAGCAGGAAGCAGACGTCGTTGTCCATCGCCGGTTCGAGCGACACGAGCTTGCCGTGGCGAGTGGTTTCTTCGGCCACCGCCTTGAGCTTGGTGGCGTTCTGCACCGCCCAGTCGATGAAGACGCCAGTTTCGGCGGTGGAGCGGAACCGGAAGGCCGGTGTGCGCAGCACACCGTCATAAGTCAGCGCGGCGGCGATGCCCCCCGTTGTCGCGGTAATGTCAGCGCCGCGTCCATAGGACGCCACCAGCGCCGCCTCGCTGGTCGCCAGCGGCACCAGAAAATCGCCCTGGGCGTGGATGCCGTTGATGCGCAGCGGTCCGATTATGCCGAGCGGCACTTTCACCGTGCCGATCATGTTTTCGATATTGGCGTCGTAGGCCTCAAGAGAACCGGCCGTCCTGCTGTCGAGAATGAGATCGCGGTCGGTCTCGGTGGCATCCGTGTCGGCCACGATGCGATCCCAGAAACGACGGGTGCTGGCTTCCGTCGCCCGGCGGGCCGGACGCAACCGGCGCACGTCGTGGGCCTTGTCCGCCAGCGTCCGGTCGACCGCCTCGGCGTCGAAGCGCCGGCGCAGGTTGGCAAGCATGTCGCGGATATGAAACGGTACTATCACGGTCGCCCCCAAGGTCCGGGTTAAGCTCTATAGGTCATCCTGTGTTTCGGCCGCGTTAATGGCGGTCAATCAGCCCACCGGCAAAGCGCCGCGTTCCAGCACCCGACCAACGGCGGCCTTGGTTTCCTCGTAGAGCGGCTCGGTCGCCCGCAGCACCTCGTCGGTCCGCATCAGGTCGAGCACGCGCCAGGCGCCGACTTTCGGCTGGATCAGCAGGTCGCAGCGCATCCTCTTGGCCTTCTCCTGGATGATCGTGCGCTGCATGAGCTGGCTTGCAGCATAAAGAACGTCAATCTTTCCCGGAATCGTACCCTCTTCGCCCTCCGGACCGCCCGAGACGTCGACCCCGACGATCACCGACGTCTTTTCCTGCAGCAAGTCGATCGGCACCGGATTGGTGCTGCCGCCATCGATATGCACGACACCGTCGATGATCACCGGATGGAAAATCGCCGGCATGGCGGCCGAGGCCGTGACCGCCGGCAATAGCGGGCCGTTGGTGAAGACCGCGAAATCGTGGCTGTAGTAGCGGGTGGCGACGATCTGCGTCTCGATCGGCAGTTCCTCGATCGTCGCCGGCAGCGTTGGCGGCAGCAGCCTCTCCAGGATGCGCCCCAAATCGACTTCGCCGAGCCGTATCCGACCGTTGCCCTTCAGATCGTCGAAGCTTCGGACCCGCAATTCCCACATGCTGGAAAGAATCGCCGAACGGTCGCCGAAGCGTTCCATCAGGTAGGCGCGAATATCCTCGCCGCTCATGCCATGGGCGTAACAGGCTCCCAGGATCGCACCGATGGAGGTGCCTGCAATCGAGGTCGGTCGCAGACCGAGATCGTCCAACGCACGCAAAACGTGGACATGCGCGATGCCTCTGGCGCCGCCTGCACCTAGTGCCAGTCCGATCGAGTGTTCGTCCATGCGCGGCTCTGTCCGAGTTCTTTACGGTCGCTTGAACCTATGCACGCAATGCTTTCGATTCAATTGCCGGACAGAGTTGACCGTATCTTATCCTTCAGAATCCGCAGCATATTGAACGCGTTACCGTTTTTTACTCGGGTAACGATTCAAAAGCTTCAAATTTGGATTCAACGCCGCTCGCAGTCCTCTGCAACGGCCTTCAGAGTCGCTTCGAGACCACGGGATTTGTCGCGCGAGCGGCGGGTCTCCGATCCGAAGCGCGATTCATCCAGAATGCGCATGATGTCGGCTGCGCCCTGGTGAAATCCGGGCGGCAGATCGAGCGCCGCGAAGGTCTCGCTGATTTCCTCCATTTCCCGCACCCGGCGTCCGGCATCCGCCGGCAGGCGCGGGATGGTGGCCCCGGCACGCCGCATCAGGTCCGGCTGGCTGCCGACGAATTCGCGCAGGAAGGCATCTAGGAAACCCATCTTTTCGGCCGACAGCATTGCCGCGGTCAGCAGCGAATTGACGCCCTTGGTGACAGCCGCATAACTCATCTTGAAGCCGGAAGCCGATCCGACGTCGCCGCCGAGATCGATCAAGGTGAAGGCAATCCCGTCCATCCGGCTGAGCAGTTCCGATGAGGCTCCCGATAAATAAAGTCTCGGCACGCCTCTTGGCGACGGCGGCGCGCCGACGATCCCGCCGTCGATGAACCCGACTTTCGTACCGGCAAACCCATCGGCGATCTTGCGCACATGAGCGGGCGAAACGGCGTTGCCTTCGACAAATACGAAATCCGCCTGTGCGGCCTTCGCGGCATCGGCCAGCCGGCGCGCTTCCGGCTCGGCGACCGCGGGCGGCAGCACGGAGAAGACGATGTCGCTTCCCGCGGCCAGTTCATCGCAGTCAGCAGCGGCTGCAATGCCGGCTTCCTCGGCCCTTGCCAGGCTCTCCGCGCTGCGGCCGGTCAGCACGGCGCTGACGGCATACCCGGCCGCGTTGAGGCGTCCTCCGATCGCCGCACCCATTTCGCCGATACCGAGAAGGCCGACCCTGACTGGCTCCGCATTCATCTCACCTCATCCACAATCGCCGTGGCGACGATCTGCAGGCAGCAGTCGTCGGGAAGCACCGCCTGGTGCGCCTGGCGTGCCGGTCGCCTCGCCGCGTCGGGATAAAGACGCAGCCAGTGCGGATTGACCAATTGCCGGTCGCTCTTGTCGGCGAGATAGAGATCGATCTTGACCACGTCATGCAGCGTTGCCCCTCCTTCATCGAGGATTGCCTCGAGATAGTCAAAGGCGAGCGCGACCTGCCGCGCCTTGTCCGCCGGGTAGGTATCGCCGTCCAGCTCCTTGCCAAGAACGGCCGAGGTGATCAGAAGCCCGCGATGAATGGCGGCGTTCGGGACCGGGTTGGAGTGCTGTGCCGCCCGGCGGCTGGTGATCGAACGGACCATCAGGCGCCTCCCTTGCGGTGCAGGATCGGGTTGGCCAGCCGGCCCAGCGGTTCGATCTCGATGGCAATCACGCCTCTCTCCTCGCCGATCAGCAGGCTCTTGTGACCGCGCGGAAACCGCCCCGCCCCCTTGCCGGTGGTGCCGAAGGACATGAGGTCGCCCGGTTCCAGCGTGAAGTAGCGGCTGGCCTCGGCGATGCAGGCCTGAATGGAAAACCGGTAATTGCCGGTGTGGTCGCGGGTGAAGGTCTCGTCGTCGAGGGTGCCGACCACGGTCAGATCGTTCGGGTCGGCGATCCGGTCGGCGGTGGTAATCCACGGACCCATCGGACCGAAGGTGTCGGTGCCCTTCGAACGAGTGTGATAGACGTAGTAGGCGTCGGTATCGTCGGGACCGTTGAGATTGCGCCAGGTGTAGAATTCGGGCCGCGCCATGTCGCGGTCATAGGTGACGGCGATGGAATCCTTCTGGAACTTCAGCCCGTGCGACGTGACGTCGTTGTGGATGAGGTAGCCGAAGACATGGTCCAGCGCCTCGTCCTCGGAAATGTGCTTGGCCCGGCGGCCGATCACCGCACACAGTTCCGGTTCGGGGATGACCGCGCCCCAGTCTGGATCGACGATGATCGGTTTGTTGTGCGCCTGCAGCGCCGAGGGTGGTTTGAGGAAGAAATTCGGCACGCCTGGATCGCGATGCGCCTTCTTCATCAGCTCCTTGTTGTTGAAGGCGACGCCGAGAATTTTTGACGGGTTGGGAAGCGGTGCGCCCCAGTCCAGGTTGTCCAGGTCAAACCCGGGAACCCGGTCGGCGGCCTCACCAAGCCGCTGAAGCAGCTCAGAGTCGACACCCGACCGCTGGACCAGCGTCAGGACATCGGCGACCGGATCGAGCCCGGCGGCGACGCATACCTCTTCCAGTTTTCGGGCACGGCCGTCCGCGCCCTGCAGGATCGCGACCCGGTTGCCGTTTGCGATGATCGTTCCGACTTTCATGGCTTCACCAGCTTTCAAGAAATGCTTCGAGGGTAACGGGGGTGGCATCCATCAGCGGCTCTTGGACGTCGACTCCTTCGAATTCGGACGCCTCGTAGAACCACTTTTTCGGTGCCGGAAAGCCCCAGAGCTGCGAGCGCCGGGTGTCGCTCAAATCCCAGCGTTTAGGTTGATGATCGATGTCGATCACATTGTAATGGCTGGAGAAAATCTCCACCCGATGGCCGTCCGGATCGCGAAAATAGATGAAGAATGCGTTGCCGATGCCGTGGCGGCCGGGCGCCCGGTCCATGGTTCCGGCGAGATCCAGCGACGACATGACGTCGGCGGCATGGATGATGCTGCCGACCTCGGGCGTGTGATAGGCGAAATGATGCAGGCGCGGTCCGGCGCCGTTGCCGAACACCACGTCCTGGGTGTTGTTCTTGCGCTTCAGCCACACGCCCCACATCTCGTCGGTACCGTCCTTGGCCGTATACTCCGTCAGGCGGAAGCCGAGGTCGCTGTACCAGCCATAGGCGGCGGCGACATCGTGGCAGGCGATCTGGATATGGTCGAGAAAGGCCAGCCTGCCGCCCGCATGGGTATGAAAACGCTGCATGCGGTTTTCCTGCTGGTCCATGGTGGCGCAGAACTCGACGGATACCCCGACGCCGTCACGCAGCTGAAGCGTCAGCCCCTGATACGGGCGTTCGACGAACTCGGCGGGAGTGCCACTTGCGTTGAAATGGTCGTGGGCTCGTTTGAGGTCGTCGTCGCTGTACATGCGGTAGCCGACACGCCGGCACAGGCCGGGTCCGTCCGATGCAACCTTTTCGAACACCAGCGAATGGTGGCCGGTTTCCTCGATCGCCCGCAGGCACAGGCGCTCGTCATCCTGCGAGGTCACCTCGAGGCCGAGGCCGGTCTCGTAGAAGTAGCGCGTCCTGTCGAGATCGCAGCTGGTGAGAACCACGTGGCTGAGGCGGGTAATGTTGAATGGAATGTCGAGATTGGGTTCCAGCAGGCTCATGGGTCACTCCCGAACGAAAAAGATCGGTGTGACTTTAGCCGATACGGCGGAGCCGAATGATCGCGAAGTTGCGAAACTTCACAGAGTGAAATTAGATTCCGCGTTTCCGGCAATGTCCTGAAGCGTGCGGACCGTTTTCCGCAGCTCCGTCAGGATGCGGTTTCGATCGGCCTGCGCACCGCGAAAACAGGTCACACCGACGGTTGCGAGAACGCTATCCTCTGCCAGCACCGGCATGGCCAGGGTCGTGGTCTGCGGGTCGATTTCGTGATCGCGCTGCGCAAAGCCCAGGCGCCTGACCTGATCCAGGATCGGTACCATGCGGGCCTCCAAGGCGTCCGGCGAAAGCGTGGTGACGCGCGCCTCGCAAAGACGGCGGTAGAGCCTCGCCCGCTCTTCTTCGCGGCAATAGGCGAGATAGGCCCGGCCGTGCGCCCGCGTCAAAAGCTCCAAACGCTTCTGCAGCGTCGAGTGGGTGTGGGCCAGCGGACTCTGCGGGATCGTGCTGAGGCGCACCACCATCGAAACGTCGTCGAGGGTGGCCAGGGCGGCCGGCCAGCGGATTGCAGCGGTCAATTCGAGCAACACCCGTTCGGCCTCCTGCACGAAGACCGGCAGGCCATGATAGCCGGCTGAGAGCTCGAGCACCTTTTCCGTCAGCGTGTAGCCGGCCCGCCGGCCGTTATTGCGGACATAGCCGAGATCCTCGAGGGTTTCGAGGATGCGGATCACCGTCGCCGACGGCAGACCAAGTTTGGCTTCCAATTCATGCGGACGCAGGATGCTTGTTTTGTTGAGTGCAGAAAGAACCGCCAGAGCCCGTTCAACGGAACGGATGGTTCTATAGGATCCCATCGTCCGTCAGCTTGCCGGGGTTCATGATGCCCTGCGGATCGAACAGGCCGCGAAGTTTCTGCATCATCTCATATTCGACGGCCGGCTTCTGCCGGCGCATGCGCTCGACGAACACCGAGCCGACGCCATGTTCGGCTACGATGGACCCACCCAGCGACCAGATCAGCGCATCGATTTCCTTAGTGTAGGTCTGCGCCAGCCGGTCCATCTCCGGGCCGTCGTCGCCGACCGGAAAGATGCTGTAGTGGATGTTGCCGTCGCCGACATGGCCGACCGCGTAGGAGATCGCTTCCGGCTGATGCCGGGCGGCGACGGCCTCGGCCTTCTGCAGGAACTCCACCATGCGGGTAATCGGCACGGAGACGTCCCATTTGACCTGGCGCCCCTTGAAATATTGCATCGGGATCATCTGCTCGCGGATTTCCCACAGGTTTTGCTCCTGCGCGACGGTCTGCGCCATCACCGCATCTTCCAGCATGCCCTGCTCGAAGCCCCGTTCGAAAATCGTGGCCAACGTCTCGTCCACCGGTTCCGTACCGGCCAACCGGATCAGCACATACCAATCGGCCTGTGTTTCCAGCGGGCGCTGCAGATCGGGATAGCGCTCAAGCGCCTTTTCGACACCCAGGCCGTTGAGCAGTTCGAAGGCGACGAGCCCGTCACCGGCGATGCCCTTGGCCAGGTTGAGATAGTCGATCAGCCGCGTCATGTCGGTCAGAACCGCCATCATCGAATTGGTGACCGGCTGACGCGGATGCAGCTTGAAGACCAGTTTGGTGATGATGCCGAGCGTGCCTTCGGAGCCGATGAACAGCTGCTTGAGGTCGTAGCCGGAATTGTCCTTGCGCAGCGTGCGCATGGCATCCCAGACGCGCCCGTCGGGCAACACCACCTCCATGCCCAGCACCTGTTCGCGGGTGGTGCCGTAGCGGAACACGTTCTGGCCCCCGCCATTGGTAGCCACAGCGCCGCCGACCTGGGCCGTGCCGCGCGCACCCCAGTCGGGCGCAAACATGCGATCTTCCCCAGTTGCTGCCTCCTGCAGCGCCTGAACGGTGCATCCCGCCTCGGCGGCGATGGTCGAGCAGGCCGGATCGACCTCGAGGATCCGGTTCATGCGCGACAGCGACAGAATGACGGCCTGCTGGCCTTCAAGCGGCACCGCCATATGGCAGACATTGGAGTTGCCGCCCTGGGGAACGACCGCCAGGCGGTGGGCGGCACAGATCTCGACGGCTTTCGAGACTTCCTCGGTTGACGAAGGGCGCAAAACGGCCAGGCATGGCGCGCCCGTGCCGGACAGGTCGGTCGCATAGTCGGCTGCATCATCGCCTGTCAGAAAGCCCGACGGTCCGAGCAGGGATTCCAGTGCGGTCAGCGCAGGGTGGGCCATATCGCTCCCTCAGGCGAAATCGATATCGACGGATCCGAACGGGCCGAAGTCAGCGTGGATCGATGTGCCCGGCGGGCATTCGACGGGGCGAATGAACGAGCCCGAGAGGATGACCTGGCCGGCCTCGATCCGCTGTCCGTACTGGCCCATGCGGCGCGCCAGCCAGACGATCCCTTCCACCGGATCGTTGAGCACGCCGGCGCCGAGGCCGGTTTCCTCGACCTCGCCATTGCGCGAAACGATGGCGCCGGTCCAGCGCAGATCATGAGCGTCGACCGGATGGCGTTCGGTTCCCAGCACGATCCCGGCATTGGCGGCGTTGTCAGAAATGGTGTCGTAGACGTTGCGCGTGCGACCGGTCTCGGGATCGGCCCGCAGGATGCGCGTATCGAGGATTTCAAGACTTGGAGCCACATGGTCGGTGGCCGCCAGCACCTCGTCGCGGGTGACGGCCTCGCCCGCCACCGGCGCTTTCATGACGAAGGCGATCTCGGCCTCGATGCGCGGCTGGATGAAGCGGCGCCTGGGAACGGTGGTTCCGTTTTCGAACAGCATTTCGTCGAACAGCACGCCGGAATCCGGGATGTCGATGTTGAGAGCCGACTGCATGGCCTTCGACGTCAGGCCGATCTTCCAGCCGATCACCCGGCGCCCCTCGGCCAGTTTTGCCTCCATCAGCGCCGACTGAATTGCGTAGGCGTCATCCATGCCGATGTCGGGATGGCGCAGCGACAGCAGGCCGATCTGCCGACCGCTCTTTTCCGCCTCCAGCAGGTCGGCGGCGGCGGCTTCGTGCTCCTGCGGCGTCACGTTTCGTCCTCCACCGTGTTGACCAGCCGGCCGATGCCTTCCGCCTCGACTTCGATCACGTCGCCCGGAACCAGATAGCGCGGCGGATCGAACCGGGCGCCGGCGCCGGTGGGCGTGCCGGTGACGATGATGTCGCCCGGGACCAGCGTGGTGAAGGTCGAAATGTATTCGATCTGCCGGCGGATCGGAAACAGCATGCGGGAGGTGCGATCGTCCTGCCGCAGATCACCGTTCACCTTGGTGGTGATGCGCACGTCGTCGAGCTGGCCGGGGTCGGTAAAGGGCACCAGCCAGGGACCCATGGCCCCGGAACGCTCCCAGTTCTTGCCCTGGGTCACATTGAACTTGGCGTGCCGCACCCAATCGCGTAGCGTGCCTTCATTGCACAGCGTGATCGCGGCGATGTGGTCATAGGCCTCGGCCTGCGGAATCCGGCGTCCGGCCTTGCCGATGACGATGGCGATCTCGCCCTCATAGTCGAGCTGCGGGGTTTCCGGCGGCCGGACCAGCGGCCGGTCGTGGCCGGTGAAGGACCGCGGGAAACGGATGAACAGCGACATGTTGGGCGGCGCTTCCTGCCCGTCCTTGTACTCGGCGTTGCGGTCGGGAAAGTTGACGCCGACGCAGACGATCTTTTCCGGTGCGGGGACGGGAATGTCGTAGTCGAACTCCGGATGGGTCACGTCCCTGCCCTGCGCTGCCGCTTCCAGTTCCGGCAGAGCGCCGGCTTCGATCACCTCGCGCAGGGTCGGCCATTGCGGAGAGTCCGGCGACAGCGCAATCATGCCCGCATCGGCGACCGCCCCGTAGTATCGGCGCCCTTCGGCCGTGTAGGTGGCAAAACGCATGCGTCCCTCCTACGGCGCGACGATTGGCTGGGCCTTGAGGGCCGGTTCCGACAGGTCCGCGCCCTCGAACACCGAGCCCTCCTCGAACCAGCTGCGCGGCGCCGGCGCGCCCCACAGCGTCTGGCGCTGCGGGTCCTTCAGGTCCCATTTGATCGGCTCGTGGTCGGGATCGACCGTCTGGTAGTCGGAGCAGTAGATCTCGATGCGGTTGAGATCAGGATCTCGGACATAGAGGAAGAAGGCGTTGGAGATGCCGTGGCGGCCGGGGCCGCGTTCGATGCTCTCCAGCCAGCCGGTCGTCGCCATCAGGTCGAGCAGGTCGATGATATTGAGGGCGTTGGCGGTCCAGAACGCGGTGTGGTGCAGGCGCGGGCCGACGCCGTTGGTGAAGGCCACGTCGTGCACGCCGCCCTTACGGTGCATCCAGGCGGCCCAAACCTTCCCGGTTTCCGAGTCCTCGGTGTACTCGGTCGTGCGAAAACCAATCTCGTTGTAGAACGCCACCGAAGCATCGACATCGGCGCTGAACATGTTGAAGTGGTCGATGCGCAGCGCCTTGACCCCGTGATAGAGCTTGTACTGCTGGTGGATCGGATCGAGCCGGTCCATCTTGACGTAGAACTCCAGCGGGATTCCCCACGGGTCGCGGGTTCGCAGGGTGCGCCCCATATAGGGTCGCTCGATCCATTCGGTCGGCAGCCCCTTGCTCCGGAAGAAGGCTTCGGCCTTTTCCAGATCCGGCTCGTCATAGAGCTTGAAGCCGAGAACGCCGACATTCGCCTGGTCGGCCTGTGTCAGCACGATGCAATGGTGGCCGCGCTCTTCCATGGCGCGCAGATAGATCTGGCCTGCATCCTCGTGGGTGACCTGCAGGCCCAGCGTGTCGACATAGAAGGCACGCGACTTGGCCAAGTCGGTCACCCGGTATTCGACGTGTGAGAGCCGCACGATGTTGAACGGCGGGTAGAGAACCGGAGCGGGAACGGGCATGGCTGCCTCCTATTGGACCGGAAAGATGACGTTGGTCTGGCCGGTGCCGGAGCTGGGGAAATATTCGGTCACCACTTCGCATTTGGCGTCATAGGCATCCCAACCGAGCGCACCGTAAAGCATCGCGGTGTCGTGCATCGACCCCTCGCCGCAGCAGAAATCGGCATAGTCGCCGAGCATCTTGAGAAAGGTCGCGTGGTCGCCCTTCTTCCACATTTCGAGCACGTGCAGGTCGACCTGGCGGTTGAATTCGGACGAGATGGTGAAGGTGCCGTTATTGGCCTCGTAGTCGCGATTGGCCCAGATCTTGTGGGAGAGCGAGCCGGAAGCAACCAGCAGTACCTTGTCGTCGCCAGCCTCGATCGCCTCGCGGATCGCTTCGCCCAGCACGCGGCTTTCCTCGTGGCTGTGCACGGTGCACCAGGCGGCAATCGACACCACCTTCATCCGGTGCTTGCGCGACATGAAGCGCATCGGCACCAGCGTCCCGTATTCGAGCTCCAGGCTGTCGAGATGGTGGCTCAGCGTGTAGACGCCTTTCTCGGTGGCCTTTTTGGCGATGGCGTCGCCGAGCGCCGGATGACCTTCATATTCATAAGGAAGGTCCTGGATGAACTGCGGGAACTCGTTGGAGGTGAACAGACCCTCGAACCGGTTGTTGGCGTTGATGTGGTAGCCGGCATTGACCACCCAGTGGGTGTCGCAGATGACAACGGTATCGGCGCCGAGCGCCGCGGCGCGCTCCGCAATCGCGTAATGTCCGTCGATGGCGGGCTGGCGCTTGCCCTTGACGCGACCCTCCTGCTCCGACATCAGCAGCGTCGGAACATGGGTCATCTTTGCAGCGAGTACTATTTCTCCCACGTCAAATCTCCTTCGGGTTTCACGCGCCGAGACGCGGAATACGGTGCTGGCCGGTGGCGAAGCCGATATGCTTCTGTTCCATGTAGAATTCGAAGGACCAGTCGCCGCCGTCGCGGCCGATGCCGCTGGCCTTGACGCCGCCGAACGGCGTCGGCAGGTGCCGGACGTTTTCCGAATTCACCCAGATCATCCCGGCCTCGAGCTGGTCGGTGAAACGCAGCGCCCGGGTCAAATCGTTGGTCCAGACATAGCCGGTCAGGCCGTAGGGAATGTCGTTGGCCAACTGCAGCGCCTCCTCCTCGCTGGAGAACGGGATGGACGTCAAAACCGGCCCGAAAATCTCCTCCTGGGCGATGCGCATCTTATTGTTGGCACCAGTGAACAGTGTCGGCCGGACGAAATAGCCGGTATCGCCGACGCGGGTGCCGCCCGCGGCGATCGCGGCGCCGTCTTCCCGGGCGATGTCGAAGTAACTGGTTACCTTGGTGAAATGCTCGCTGCCGATCAGCGGACCGATCTCGGTTGTCGGATCGAGCGGATGGCCGACCTTGATGTTGTTGACGCGCTCGACCAGCTTGGCCTGGAATTCCTCGGCAATCGTGTCCTGCACCAGCAGGCGCGACGAAGACGTGCAGCGTTCGCCGTTGATCGAGTAGATCATGAACAGAACGGCATCGAGCGCCCGGTCCAGATCGGCGTCGTCGAAGACGATGACCGGGTTCTTGCCGCCCAGCTCGAAATGCATGCGCTTCAGCGTGTCGGCGCCCTGCTTGGTGATGATCGAGCCGGTGCGGCTTTCGCCGACAAAGGCGATCGCCTTGATGGCCGGGTGCTCGGTGAGCGCCTTGCCGGCCTCTTCTCCGAAGCCGTTGACCAGGTTCCAGACGCCCGGCGGCAGGCCGGCTTCCTCGGCGATTTCCATCAGGATGCGCGCCGACATCGGGCTGAGTTCAGCGGGTTTGTGGACGACCGTGCAGCCGGCGGCGAGCGCCGGGGCGATCTTCCAGGTGCTGAGCATGAACGGCGTGTTCCACGGCGTGATCACGCCGACGGGACCGATGGGCACCCGGGTGGTGATGTTCATCAGCGTCGGCGAACGCAGGTTCTTGCCGTCACGGGCCGAAGTCACCTGGTCGGCGAAATAGCGGAAATTCTCAGCGCCCCGCAAAGCGGCTTTGGACATGAAGCGCAGCGCCTGGCCGGTGTCCCAGCACTCGCAGAACGCAATCTCCTCGGCCCTCGCCTCGATCGCATCGGCGATCTTGATGAGGATCTTCTTGCGCTCCAGCGCCGGCATGTCGCGCCAGGCCGGGAACGCTTCGGCAGCAGCCTTTGCGGCAGCGTCCACATCGGCGGCATTGCCTTGCGCTACCGCGCAAATGACGCTTTCATCCACCGGAGAAACGGAGTCGAAGCTGCCTGCGCTCCCCTGCCTGTCCTCGCCGCCAATGCGGTTGAGGATGCCGGATTCCCTGAAGCGGGCGAGATAGCCGTTCAGCTTGTCGATATTGGTGTTCAGGTCAGACATCGGTCTGTTCTCCCAGAAACTTGCGGATGGTGCCCGTCTTGGGCGATAGCTCGGGGTCGATGTCGCGCATCTCCAGCGACAGCGCCAGCGACCGGGTTTCGAGTGTCGAGGCCAGATAAGCTTCAGCCGCATCGAACATGGTCTGCGTGGCCGCCTTGCGGACCTCCAGCGGACGCCCGCCGCGGAGACGCACGGAAATGTCGACGAATCCGTGCTGTGGATCGCCGTCGGCGATGGCGTAGTGGTCGACCCGGGTCGCCCGCACCCTCACACCGGCCAACGGAAAGGCCTCGATCGCCACGGCCGCCTTGCGCAGGTGCTCGCAGAAGGCGGCGAAGTCGATCGCATCCTCCAGATTGGCGGAATATTCGACGATGACATGCGGCATCGCGATCTCCTTGCGATATCAATAGTTGCGATGTTAAACATTTATTGCTTGCGATGTCAACTAATTTGTGTTGCAAAAAAGAAAGCGTTGAACGGGGCAGCCATGACCACATCCGGACACCGCGGCAACAAAGCCGGACTGCGATCGACCAGCCGCTCGCTGCCTTTCGCGCTGATCCGTGCGCGGGAAAAGGTGATGGCGCCGATCCGCGAAATGCTTGCCGATTCCGGCATTACCGAACAACAATGGCGGATTTTGCGGGTGCTGTCCGAATTCGGTCCGCAGGACGGCACGCTGCTGTCGGAGCGCACCAGCCTGCTGCCCTCCAGCCAGACGCGCATCGTCCAGTCGATGCTGGAACGCGGTTACGTCACCCGAACGGCGGACAACAACGACCGACGGCGCCAGACCGTCGCCATCACACCGGCCGGCCAGGCGATCATCGACAACCATCTCGACGAGGCGAAGGTCATCGCCGCCCGTTTTCAGGAGATCCTCGGCGAGGAAGATCTCGAGCGACTGCTGGAAATCCTGGCGAAGCTCGACGAGCTGTGACGGCGCCCGACTACATCGCCTCGACGGCCATGGCGATCCCCTGACCGCCGCCGATGCACATGGTGACGAGGCCGTAGCGGCCGCCGGTGCGCTTCAGCTCGTAGACCGTTTTGACCGTGAGAATGGCGCCGGTGGCGCCGACCGGATGGCCGAGCGCAATCGCGCCGCCGTTCGGATTGACCTTTGACGGATCGAACTCCAGTTCGCGGGCAACCGCGCAGGCCTGCGCAGCGAACGCTTCGTTGGATCCTTTGACATAATGCTTCCTGGTTCATGGAGTTTGTTCGAAGAGGGTGGGATTGTGATCTATGATCTTGATCCATAGGCCTTTTCTCTGCCCACGGACGACATGTACGGATTCCATCTCGCCGTGTTTTACTCGCTGCAACAAGGCCTGGCGGGACAGGCCGAGGGCATCCATGGCATCGCGTATCGGCAGGAAGCCGTCGGCGGGCGCAGCGAGGAAACGGGCTTTGAGTTCATCGGTCAGGCGAATGCGCCAGGGTGCGCCGGGCGTGATCTGTTGGCCCTGAATGAGGCCGTCGTTGATGTGGCGGTGGAGCGTCGATGGCGCTACGCCGAGCGCGGCGGCGGCCTGGCGGACGGTGAGGCTGTCACCGTCGGCGGCTTGTGGCTTAGCCTTGCAGACCGGGATCTTCCAGTGCCGGCGCAGATTGCCGACGCGGTTAGCGTCGAACCGGTGGCCGTATGCCGTTCGGCGGCCCTGGCGGTTGAGAATGCCGGCGATGACGGCGTCGGAGTAGTGCGGCGCCAGCCGCCGCAGTAGCGCCAGCGTGTCCTCGTCGGTGCGAACCGTGGCGGGTCGCGAGCGCGGCAACGCGAGGTCGATGCGGCTCATCGCGCCGCCCTTCCAGCGCAGCGCCAGATGCGCCGCCCCCTTGTCGCGGTTGACGCTGATGTTGACCTCCTCGATGAGCGTGCGCAGCAATTCCTTGCGGTCGCGTGACGTGGTGGTTGGCGCCGCCCACACGCTCGCCAGTTCGGGGCCAAGAGCCAGCAACCGGTCGCGCTCGTGCGGGCTGAGAACACGTGGACGCTCCTGTTCGCGGCAGGCAAGCTCGGCCTTTGCGGCATCGAGTGCAACGAGGCTTTCCTCCCATTCGCGTTCCAGCGAGCGCGCTACCATTCGGTTGTCTGGGTCGACAGCGCGATAGCGGCGTTCGGCGCGGCTGACCGTGAAGCGCGCGCGCTCGACATCGAGCCGCCACTGCTTGAGGACCATCTCCCGATCATGCTCCAACCGCTCGGCCGCCGCGAGCGTGGCGGTCAGCCGTACCGGCTCCAGCGCCGCCAGAAATGCCTGGGCGACGGCGTCGTCAATCTGGACGCCGCCGACATTCAGGCAATAGACACCCCGCCCGGCGACGAGGACCTTGCCCGGACAATGATAGCCGGGCGCGGCATTGCGGCCGCGATAATGGGTGTGCAGGCGCCGCCCGCAGTGGCCACAACGGGCTATGCCTTGAAGCAGCGCGCTGCCCTCTCTGGCGGCACCGCGGGTCTGTTCCTGAGCCTTGGCGTGCGTGCGGGGCTGGATGTTGTTTGCCATGCGCTGCTGATTGGCCTCGTAGGTCTGCCAGTCGATGTAGCCCTGGTGATGGTCCTTGATGAGCACCTGCCAGTCTTCGCGCGGTAGTTTGCGCACCCGTTTGCGGCGGGCGCCCGTCTCGTCGAGAACCGTCTCGTGACGAGTTTTGCCATAGACATAGGCGCCCGCATAGACCGGATTGGACAGCACGCCGTGAATGGCGTGGTAGCTGGCCTCGCCCCAGCGCAGTTCGCGCTGTTGAGCAAGACGCAAGGGGAACTTCATCCCGTGCTCGCGGAACCACAGCCAGACGCGGCGCGCCGAGCCCATCTCGGCAAAGCGGGCGAAGACGGTGCGGATGGCGTGGGCGACGCCCTCGTCGGGATGGATCAGGATCTCGCCGTCTTCCTCGCCCCACACAAACCCCACCGGCAATCCCCGACGCAACGCGCCGCGCGCGGCCTTGTTGCGGATGCCGCCATCGAGGCGGGCGCGCAAAACGTGCAGTTCCGCCTCGCTCATCGCCCCCTTCAAGCCCAGCAGCAGGCGGTCGTTGAACAGCGCCGGGTGATAGATGCCGTCGCCGTCGGCGATCAGCGTATCGGTGATGCCGGCCAGTTCAATGAGACGATGCCAGTCGGCATTGTTGCGGGCCAGCCGCGAGACTTCGAGGCCGAGCACGATGCCGACGCGGGCAAGCGCCACTTCGCTGGTCAAGCGGGCGAACCCGGAACGGATCGCGGTTCCGGCCCCGGACAAGCCGAGGTCTTCGTCGATTACCAGAACACGATCCTGATGCCAGCCAAGTTCGTTCGCGCGCGAGGCCAAGGCGTATTGCCGCTCGGTCGATTCACGGTTGTGTTCGACCTGGGATGCGCTCGACTGACGCAGATAAACGATCGCCAGGCGGGCGCGATGGCTGGCGGTGATCTTGGCGTGCTCATTCATCGCTCGCCTCCCGTTCCAACGCGCCGGCGTCCGTCAGCATGTGAGCAATCAGTCGTGCCAGCCGCGATATCGCCTTGTCGCGCGCTTCGGGCTGGAGGCTCTCCCAGGCTGGCGGCGGGTCCGGGCGCTTGTCCGCCGGCTCTCCCGGAAAGTTCAGCTTCAATTGCGATTGCATGACGCTCCTCCTTGTCGTCGGGCGGCGACTCACCGCGCCGTTCCAGAAGAGTGTCCGCCAGCAATCGCAGCGTCAGAAAATCGATGAGCCGGCCAGTACCGGCAACGCCTGCCGGCAAGGCGGCCCTGGGGCCATCCGCGGCGCCGAGATCTGTCCACGCCACAGGAACGTGCGACCGGCTACCGTCCGGCAATTCCACAAGCAGCAGCGGCTCGCCATGACGCGTAAGTCGGCTGAGAACCGCCAAAGGCCTTCCCTCAAAAGCATGACCCGCGCGCGTGACCGTTACCGATGCCGGAAGTTCCTGATGATGGGTAGTATGATGGTGTTTCCTTGGATTCGATCACGTCGATATCGGCGAGGCTCAGGCCGGTCTTTTCCAGGAGCCGGCGCACGGCGGTTACCGGCCCGATCCCCATCATCGACGGCTCGACACCGGCGTGGGCGTAGCCGACGATCCGCGCCATCGGTTCCCACCCCTCGTCCACGGCCCGGTCCTCCGACATCAAAACCAGCGCCGCGGCGCCGTCATTGATGCCCGAGGCGTTTCCGGCCGTGACCGATCCGTCCTTAACAAACACCGGCTTCAGGCCGGACAAACCCTCCGCGGTAACGTCGCGTCGCGGGTGCTCGTCCACCTCGAACCGATTGGTTTCCCGCCCGGCGGCCACTTCGACGGGCAGGATCTGATCCGTGAAAAAGCCCGCGTCGATGGCCCGCACCGCCCTGCGATGGCTTTCGGCGGCCAGAGCATCCTGCTCTTCCCTCGACACGCTCTTGTCGCGAGCGACGTTTTCGGCCGTCGCTCCCATGTGTCCCGCTCCGAACGGATCGCTGAGCACCCCGATCAGCATGTCGGTGAACTGGATATCGCCCATTTTTCGACCGGTTCGGATCGAACGGGTCGAATGGGGAGATCGGCTCATGCTCTCGGTGCCACCGACCAACACGGTCGCCGCATCTCCCAACAGGATTGTCTGAGCGCCGCTGACGATGGCCTGTAGGCCGGAACCGCAAAGCCGATTCAAGGTCAGGGCCGGCGTATCGATATCGACCCCGGCCAGCAGCGACGCCGCCCGGGCCAGATACATGTCCCGCGGCTCGGTGTGGATGATGTTGCCGAACACCGCCTGCTCGATCCGCGACGGGTCGAGGCCGCTGCGGGCAATCGCCTCCTTCGACACGGCCGCGCCCATCTCGACCGGCGGCATGCCGCAGAGGCTCCCGCCGAAAGAGCCGATCGCCGTGCGAACGGCACTGAGAATGACCACCGATTCCGGCATGTTGACCTCTGTCGTATGTTTGCGAACGCTTGCCGTCAGCGGCCTTTGGCGCTGCCGATAAAGGCGTCGATCGCCGCCCTCATATCGGGATTGCCGCCAAGTTCGCCCTGGATGTCCCGCTCCATGTCGAGTTGCGCGTCGAGCCCCTTCTCGCAGGCGGCGGCAATCAACTGCTTGGTCTTTTCCACGGCCGGAGGGGACAGTTTCGCGATCCGGTCGGCCGCCTGCCGCGCAGCTCCCATCAGCCGGTCGGCCTCGTGCACTTCCCAGACCAGTCCCCAGGATCGGGCGTCCTGCGCCGAGATGCGTTCCCCGAGCAGCATGGCGGCGGTCGAGCGGATGCGCCCGGCGAAGCGGGGCAGAAAGAACGTGTTGCCGCCGTCCGGAACCAGCGCGATGCCGGCGAACGGCTCGTAGAAATAGGCGGTGTCCGCCGCAAGCACGATGTCGCAGGCCAGCGCTATGCCGACCGAAACGCCGGCACAGGGACCGTTGACGGCGGCGATGATCGGCAGCCGCGAGGTGCGCAGACTGCGGACGAGCGGATTGAAGTGGGTTTCGATGACGGCGTCGAGATTCGGCGCGGCGCCGTTTTCGACGGTGGACAGGTCATAGCCGGCGCCGAAGGCCCGCCCCTCCCCGGTCAGGATGACGGCGCGAACGACCGGAGCTTCCTCGATCTGCGTCAGCGCCTCCCGCATTTCGTCGGCGGTGCGGTCGAGCATGGCATTGAGCTTGTCCGGCCGACGCACGGTGATCGTTGCGACGCCGGCTTCGACGTCTAGTGAGATATCCTCAAATGTCATTGTCTGCTCCCGTCAGAACTGGGCTTTGTTTGTGGGCGCCGGAGGAAAGGTGCCATTCGATCTGCGGCAACCGGTCGGCCCCGAAAAATGCCTCGCCGTCGGCAAAAACGAAGGGCGAGCCCCAGACGCTCCTGGCGGCAGCTTCGTCATTGGCGGCAACCAGCGTCGCTCGCGCCTCGTCGCCAGCCGCCATGGCTGCGAGGATCCGTGGATCCAGGCCGAGCCGGCTGCCGATATCCGCCAACACGGCTTCGTCCGAAATGTCCCGATTTTCGACGAAATAGGCCTCGAACACCGACTGTGCGAACAACCGCGCTTTCCTCGGGGCGACCGCCACCAGCCCGTAGTAGCCGCGCGCCGCCAGATGAGTCGAAATCGGAAAGGCGTCCGGATGGCGGTAGGGCATGCCGAAAAACCGTGCGGAGCGCTCCATGTCGGCGATGAGATAGGCGCCCTTCGGCGCGTCATCCATGGGCGGCGCCATGGCGAAGGATTTGCGCACGGCCCACAGCAGAATCGGGCGCAGCGTCACTGTCCGGCCATGCCGCCGGGCCAGCGCCTCCAGCCGATCGAGGCTGAAATAGGCGTAGGGCGAGGCGAAGTCGAAGAACATCTCGATGGCGTTCGACATCGCTCAGAACCTGAAGACGCCGTAGCCCGGATCGCCGAGCGGTGCGTTGAGGGAACTGGTGATCGCCATGCCGAGGGCATTGCGGGTGTCGACCGGGTCGAGAATGCCGTCGTCCCAGATCTGCGAGGTCGAATAATAGGCCGAAAGCTGTTCGAGATAGGCGGATTGCGTGGTCTCGCGCAATTCCTCGATCACCGCCTCGTCGATCGCCTCGCCGTTGCGGCGCATCTGGGCGATCTTGACGTCGGCCAGCGTGTTGGTCGCCTGTTCGCCGCCCATCACGCCGATCTGGTGTCCGGGCCAGCCGAACAGGAAGCGTCCGTCGAAGGCGCGGCCGCACATGCCGTAATTGCCGGCGCCGAAGGAGCCATGGCACATGACGGTAAATTTCGGCACCCGCGAGCAGGTCTGCGCCATGATCATCTTGGCGCCGTCCTTGGTGATGCCGCGGCGTTCATAGGCCTGGCCGATCATGTAGCCGGTGATGTTCTGCAGGAAGACCAGCGGCGTGTTGTTCTGGTTGCACAATTCCATGAAATGGGCGCCCTTCAGCGACGAGTCGTTGAACAGCACACCGTTGTTGCCGAGGATACCGACCTTCCAGCCCCAGATATTGGCGAAGCCGCAGACGAGCGTCGTGCCGTAATTCGGCTGATATTCGTGAAACCGGCTGCCGTCGACGATGCGGGCGATCACCTCGCGAATGTCGAAGCCCTTTTTGATGTCGTCGGGCAGGATGCCGTAGAGCTCCTCCGGGTCGTAATAGGGATCAGCCGGCTGCTCGCGCTGGCAGGGCCACTTCTGCGGCCGGTCCCATTGCGCGACGATCTCGCGGCCGATGGCGATCGCCTCCTCTTCCGAGGCCGCCGGGTAGTCGCAGGTGCCGCTGACGCTGGTGTGCATCTCGGCACCGCCGAGTTCCTCGACGCCGACCTCCTCGCCGGTGGCCGCCTTGACCAGCGGCGGTCCGCCAAGGAACACCGCGCCGGTGCCGCGGACGATCACGTTGTAGTCGGACAGGCCGGGAATGTAGGCGCCACCGGCGGTGCACTGGCCGAACACCAGCGACAGTTGCTTGATCCCGTGTTTCGACAGCAGGCACTGGTTGCGGAAGATCCGCCCGGCCATGTGGCGGTCGGGAAACACTTCCGACTGCAGCGGCAGAAAGCCGCCGGCGGAGTCGCACAGATGGATGACCGGCAGATGGTTTTCCAACGCGATGTCAAGGCAGCGGATGATCTTCTTGACCGACAGCGGATACCAGGCGCCGCCCTTCACCGAAGAATCGTCGGCATGGATCATCACTTCGCGGCCGGAGACGATGCCGATGCCGGTGATGATGCTGGCGCCCGGCGACTCGCCTCCGTAGTCCAGGTTGGCCGCCAGCGTCGACAGTTCGAGGAACGGCGTGCCGGGGTCGAGGAGCTTTTCGACCCGGTCGCGCGCCAGCATCTTGCCCTGGCGCTCCAGTCGGGCGATGTCGCGCTCGGGGCGCTGTCGGCGGGCTGCTTCCTGCTTTTCATGCAGGCCCGCCACGAGCCGGCGATAGTGATCCTGGTTGCGCTGGAAATCCGCGCTGGCGGTGTTGATGGTGGACTGGATTCTACGCATCCGGGCTCTCCGTCTCCAGCATGACGATCACCTCGTCCTTTTCGAACGTTTCGTCGGCAGCCTTGAGCAGCGACGCGATGGTGCCGTCGCGCGGCGATACCAGGTTGGTCTGCAACTTCATGCTTTCGATTGTCAGGACGGTTTCGCCGTGGCTTACGGTCGCGCCGACCTCCTTGTGGACGCTGACGACAGCGCCCGGCATGGGCGCGCGGATCTCGTCGGCGCTGCTGCCGCCTTCGAGCGCGGCGTCGCGTGGGTCGACGAGGTCGATCACCCAGTTGCGGCCGCCGAGCCGCAGAAACACCCGGTTGCCATCGCGCGCCTGGCGAAACTCGAGGCGCTTGCCGTCGACCGTCACCACACGCGCCCCGTCGCGCGTGCCGTCGTCGGCGACGCGGTATTTGCGGCCGTCGACTTCGATTTCCGGCGCAGGGCGCAGCGTGACGATATCGAGTGCGAACGCCTCTCCGTCCATGGTGAGTTTCAGGGACATGGTCAGTTCCTCCATCCGCCGATGGACGCGTAGGGATCGGGCGCGTCGAAAAGCAGCGTGCGGAACTCGCGGAAGGCCAGCGATGCAGCCAGCAACGCGGCGTCGCGATCGAACGGGTCGGTCGCCGGCGCGGTCAGATCGTCCGCATACTCGGTGACGAACCCGGTGTGGAGCGCGCCGTCGCGGAAGGCGGAATGGCCGCAGACACGGGCCAGATAGTCCAGATTGGTTTCGACACCGAGCAGGACGGTGTCGCGCAGCGCATCCTGCATCTTGTCGATGGCATCGCTGCGGTTGTCGCCATGCACGACAAGCTTCGCCAGCATGGAGTCGAAGCTCAGCGTCACCGCGTGTCCCTCGAAGAGGCCGTTTTCAAAGCGGATATGCTCGCCGGCGGGCGGATCGAGCACGAGGATCTTGCCGGTCGCCGGCATGAAATCACGCTCGGGGACTTCGGCGCAAATGCGGCACTCTATCGCGTGACCGTTGGCGACGATGTCGTCCTGTTCGACGCCGATCGGCCTGCCGGCGGCGATTTCGATCTGCATGCGCACCAGGTCGATGCCGGTGATCATCTCGGACACCGGATGTTCGACCTGAAGGCGGGTGTTCATTTCGAGGAAATAGAATTCGCCATCGGGCGCCAAGATGAACTCGACGGTTCCGGCGTTGCGATAGCTGGCCGCCGCGGCAAGCCGCACGGCGGCATCGCAGATCCGCTGCCGCAATTCGTCCGGCAGGCCAGCCGACGGGGCCTCCTCGATGATCTTCTGGAAGCGGCGCTGGACCGAGCATTCGCGCTCGAACAGGTGCACCACATTGCCGTTACCGTCGCCGACGACCTGCACCTCGATGTGGCGCGGCCGCTCGACATAGCGTTCGGCATAGATGGTGCTGTCGGCGAAATAGCGTTCGGCTTCGCTGGCGGCGATGCGGGCGCCCTGTTCGAGTTCCTCGGCGGAATGCACGATGCTCATGCCCTTGCCGCCGCCGCCGGCTGACGCCTTGATCAGCAGCGGAAACCCGATGGCGCGCGCCTTCTCGAAAAAGGCGTCAAGATCCCCCTCCGTCAGGGCGGAGGGCGCAACCGGCACGCCGTGCGCCTCGGCGAATTGTCGCGAGGTGATCTTGTCGCCCATCAGCTCGATGGTCTCCGGTTCGGGACCGATGAAGACGAGTCCTGCCGCCTTGACCTGGCGGGCGAAGTCGGCGTTTTCCGACAGGAAGCCGTAGCCAGGATGAATGGCTTCGGCTCCGGTTTTGCAGGCGATGTCGATGATCTGCCCGCCATCGAGATAGGCGGCGACCGGGGTCTCGCCGACGATTTCATGGGCCTCGTCGACCATCCGGACGAAACGGGCGTCACGTTCGCTGTGGTGGTGGATCGCGACCGATGCGATGCCCATTTCGCGCAGGGTGTCGATGACACGACAGGCGATCTCGCCGCGGTTGGCGATCAGGATCTTGGCAAACGGGGGAGACATCGAACGCATGGGAAGTCCGTTGACAAAAGCAGCGTGGGGCGGGCCGGCGATACCGGCCCGCGGGATTGCTCAGTACTGGGTGAATTCGGTCACAGGCGTTACCGATCCGGCAACCGGATCGACTTCGAGAACCCGAACGGCGGTCGCCGAAATGTGGCGGTCCTTGGCGAAGGTCAGCGGCAAGGTCACGCCGGCCGTGTCGAACTCCTCACCGGATTCAAGCTTCTCGACCGCACAGGCGCGCGTTGGGTTCTCACCGCAGCGGCGGATCGCCTCGATCATGATCCGGGTGGCCACGTAGCCGGTCGCGGCATAGCGGTTCAGCGCCTTCAGTTCGTCCTCGGTCAGGCTCGCCTTGGCCATTTCCAGGAAGTGCGCGGTGCCGTCGGAGCCCATGG
Source organism: Rhizobiaceae bacterium (assembly GCA_963921345.3). Lineage (GTDB taxonomy): Bacteria > Pseudomonadota > Alphaproteobacteria > Rhizobiales > Rhizobiaceae > Hoeflea_A. The sequence goes on from CAWUFE020000007.1 coordinate 2,493,805, forward strand.
GCGAGATGTAGTCGCCGCTGAAGTATTTGTAGCCGTAAGGCGCCGACAGCTTCATGATCGGCGGCAGGGTCGAGGTCGGCACCGTCGCCACCTGCAGCGGCAGCTTGAACTTGCTCGACTCCTTCAGCATGGTCGGGATTTCCGTCGTCACGCCGCCGGCAATCAGTACGTTGACGCCATTGGAGCGGACTTTCAGGATTTCAGCGCCGAAATCCTTCTGGCCGCGCTTGTAGCGGATCGGGTCCGCGGCATCGACCTTGAAGGCGTCGATAGCCCGATCGAAGGCCTCTTCGACCTGCTTGCCGAAATCGTCATCCTGGCGGATGACACCGTATTTGGCGTTTTCCGGATTGTGGTTGTCGTGGATGTATTTGAGCTGGGCGAACAGCAGGTCCTGGTAGGACGCACCGATCATGAACACGGTCGGCTTGATCGGATCCACGGCCGCCTGCAGCGGCGAGAAGGATACGATCGCCGGAATGCCTTCCTCTTCGAGGATCGGCAGGATGGCCGCCGTACCGGCGCCAGCTCCGGTGCCGATCAGGCCGAACACGCCCTCGTCGATATGCTTGCGCAGGCCCTGAACTGTGCGGGCCGGGACATAGCCGTCATCCTCGGTGCGGATGACGATCTTGCGGCCGTTGACGCCGCCATCGGCATTGGCTTCGGCCGCCGCGACGACGGAACCGAAATGCGCCGCCCGACCGACCAGCGCCGCCGAACTCGTCATCGGCAGGATGTTGCCGATCACCACCTCCGTGTCGGTTACCCCGGGTTCGGCCGCCGCCGGCGACAGTGCCGTCGTGAGCGCCAGTGCGCAGACTGCTCCGATTGCTGGGAATTTCATGGTGTTTCCTCCTTGTGTTACCCGTTTTCTCCGCCCGCGTCAGACCGACAGGGGCCAGTGGGTCCAGTAGCGCTTGATGTCGCGCCACAGGCCGATCAGGCCGTGCGGCTCGATGCGCAGCATGATGATGATGGCGAGACCGGTGAGCAGGCCGCGGATCTCGTAAATGTAAGTGGACAGCATGGTGGTGATGCCGGTCGGCAGCAGGTCGACGGCTTCGCGCGTCGCCTCCGGCAAAAGTACGATGAACACCGCGCCAAGAATGGCGCCGGCGACGGAGCCGAGCCCGCCGACAATGATCATCGCCAGCGCCTCGACCGACAGCAGCAGGTTGAAGATGTCGACATTGATGAAACGGAACTGGAAGGCCATCAGCCCGCCGGCGATGCCGACGAAAAACGACGAGACGACGAAGGCCGACAGCTTGTAGCGGGTGAGACTGATGCCCATCACCCGGGCGGCGATGTCGTGATCACGAATGGCGGTGAAGGCGCGGCCCACACGGGTGCGCAGGATGTTCAGCGCTGCGACCGCCGCGAGGATCGTCACCGCCAGCACCAGAAAATAGAGCTGCACCGGCGAAGCGAGATCGAGGCCGAAGAAGTCGAGATCCTCGATGCGCACGCCATACGGACCGTGGGTGATGCTCTCGGCGTAAAGCAGGAAATGGGTGATAATAAAGGAAAAGGCCATGGTGGTGATGGCCAGATAGAGGCCCTTCAGCCGCAGCGACGGCACGCCGACCACCAGGCTGAGCAGCGCCGAAACGACCCCGGCGGCAACCAGCGCCAGTTCCGGCGGCCAACCGTAATCGGCGATCAGCAGCGCCGTGGTGTAGCAGCCGGCGGCCAGGAAACCCGCCTGCCCCAGCGAGATCAGGCCGGTGACGCCGGTCAGGATGTTGAGCCCGATGGCGCCCACGGCGGCGATGCCGACCGTCGTCATCAACGCGATCAGGTAGTTGCTGGCGGCGAAGGGAAACATCACCAGGGAGACGATCAGCAGGCCGGTCCACATCCAGGTGATCGGATTGTGCGACAGCGCGATGTGCTTCTCGTAGGTTTCGACGAAGTGGTGGGTCCGCATCAGACGCGCTCCAGCTCTTTCTCACCGAACAGACCGTAGGGCCTGACCATGAGGACGATGATGATGACGACGAAGCCGGAGATCTCCTTCAGGCCCTGGCCGATATAGCCTTCCGACAGGTCGCCGATGACGCCGACGATGAGGCCGCCGAAGCCCGACCCAAGCGGCGAATCGAGACCGCCGAGAATGGTCGCCGGGAAGGCGCGCAGGCCTTGGAACCACAGGTCGGGTGCACGCGAGAACATGATCGCGAAAGTGATGCCGGCGAGACCCGAGACGATGGCAGCAATCGCCCAGGCAAGGGCGGAGATGCGGCGCACGTCGACGCCCATCAGCAGTGCCGCGGTCTCGTCCATGGCGGTGGCGCGCATGGCGATGCCGATGCGGGTGAAGCGGAAAAACAGGAAGATCGCGGCGGCGATGACGAGGAAGAGCACGAAGGCAAAGACCTGCTCGGTGAACAGGACCACCGGCCCGATTTCGACCAGCCCGCCCTCGATCGATGCATCGAAGGGTTCGGCGTCGGCGCCCCACAGGATGACGATCAGGCTGCGCAGCATGACGGCAAGCCCGATGGTCACCATGACGATGGCGAAGATCGGCTGTCCGATCATCGGTCGGATGAACAGCCGCTCGATCACGATGCCGATGATCGCGGCAACGCCGATCGACACGATCACCAGCGCCCAGAACGGCAGGACCAGCTCGCTGCCGAGGCTCCAGCTGACATAGGCGACCAGCATCATCACTTCGCCCTGGGCGAAGTTCAGTACGCCGGTCGTCTTGAAGATGATGGCGAAGGCCATGGCGATGATGCCGTAGATCGAACCGATGACCAGGCCGGAGGCCACGAGATTGAGGAAGAGATCCATCGGTCAGGCCCCGTACATGGCGTCAATGAGCGGTTTGAACTTTTCCTCGATGACCGAGCGGCGCACCTTCATCGTGGCGGTGACCTCGCCGTCGTCGTGGTCGAGTTCCTTGTCGAGCAGCGAGAATTTGCGGACGTTCTCGACCCGCGAGAACTCGTCGTTGACCGCATTGATTTCCCTGGTGATGAGGTCGCGGACCTCCGGCAGACCTGCAAGGCTCTTAAAGGTCGTGTAGGGAAGCCCGCGTTCCTGCGCCCACTTGCCGACGGTCTCGTAGTCGATCTGGATGAGCGAAGTCAGGAAATTGCGGCGTTCGCCGATCAGCACCGCCTCGCGGATGAAGATCGAGTCCTTGATGCGGTTTTCGATCAGCGACGGAGTGATGTTCTTGCCGCCCGAGGTGATGATGATGTCCTTCTTGCGGTCGGTAATCACGATCGACCCGTCATCGGCGATCGCGCCGACATCGCCAGTGCGCATCCAGCCGTCGCGGACCGCCTCGGCGGTCGCCTCGTCATTGCGCAGATAGCCGGGAAAGACCGAGGCCGAGCGCACCAGGATTTCGCCGTCGTCGGCGATTTTCTGGTCGTAGGTGTCGAGCGGCGGGCCGGCCTGTCCGAGCGCCGTGTGGCCCGGATACTGGCTGTGCGAAATGCCCGAAAGCTCGGTCATTCCGTAGACCTGGTATACCTTGAGGCCGAGCGCCCAGAAGAACTCCAGCACATCAGGCGAGATGGACGCGCCGCCGCACAGCATGGTGCGCGCCCGGTCGAGGCCCATCGACTTCTGCAGCGAGCGGAAGCAGACCAGCCACAGGACCGCAAAGACGAGTTTGTCGCGCAGGGTCCGGCGGTCGCCGCCATTGGCCAGCTGGCGCTGGGCAATGGGCCTGCCGAGCGACAGGCTCTTTTCGACCACCCATTGCTGCAGCGGCGTGGCGTCCTTCAGCTTGACCATGACGCCGTATTGCAGCTTTTCCCAGATGCGCGGCACGCCGAGGAAGCCGGTCGGGGCGATCTCGCGCAGGTTCTGGTTCACCGCATCGATCGATTCGGCGAAATTGACCGGCGTGCCGTTGACCAGCTGCATCACGGTCGAGCAGAGCCGTTCGGCGACGTGGCAGAGAGGCAGGTAGCAGAGCACTTCCCAGTTGGTCTCGTCGATGCCGTGTCGCTCCGACAGGCGCAGCGCGCCCCAGATGAGGCCGCGGTGCGACAGCATCGCGCCCTTCGGCATGCCTGTCGTGCCGGAGGTGTAAACCACCACGGCGACATCGTCCGGGGTCAGCGCGTCGATGGAGTTTTCGAAGAGATCGCCGTATTCCTCGCGCTTGGAACGGCCGAGGTCCGCTACCTCCTCGAAGCTCATGAGCCGGTCGCGCGGATAATGCTTGAGCCCCTTCATGTCGACGCAGATGATCTTTTCAAGATGCGGCAGCGGGCCGCCCTGCTCCAACGCGTCGAATACCTTGTCGGTCTGCTCCTGGTCGCCGCAGACGACGATGCGGGCCCGCGAGTGGTCGAGGATGTAGCGCAGCTCCGGCCAGGGATTGGTCGGATAGATGCCGATGCACGCCCCGCCCAGCGCCTGGATCGCCAGGTCGGCGAACATCCATTCGGGCGTGTCCTCGCTGGCGACCGCAAGGAAATCGCCCTTCTTCACGCCTAGCGCGACGAGCCCGTAGGCGAAGTCCATGGTGCGCTCGTAGTAATCGCGAAAGGTGAAGCGGTTCCAGACGCCGAGGTCCTTCTCGCGGAAGGCCAGCCGGTCCGGATGGCGCTGGGCCCAGAAGCGCAGCAGGCCCGGCAGCGTCGATCCTTCCATGAAACCGGTGTCGCGCAACATGGTCAGTTCTTTCCCAGATAGGCCTGGACGACGGCGTCGTCGGAGGAGATTTCGGCCGGCGTCCCCTCGGCGATCAGCGCGCCGTGGTTGAGCACCGCAACGCGGTCGGAAATGTCCATGACGATGCCCATGTCGTGCTCGACCATGACCACGGTCACGCCGAGTTCCTCGCGGATGTCGAGGATGAAGCGGGCGATGTCCTCGGTCTCCTCGCTGTTCATGCCCGACACCATCTCGTCGAGCAGCAGCATTTTCGGACCGGTGGCGAGCGCCCGGCCGAGTTCCACGCGCTTCTGCAGACCGTAGGACAGCAGGCCGACCGGCATGTCGCGCAGATGCTCGATCTCGAGAAAGTCGATGATGTCCTCGACGCGTTTCCTGGCGGCGATTTCTTCGCGCCGCGCAGCACCCCAGAACAGGGCCGCGGTCAGCGGATTGGCCTTCAGCGTGTGGTGCAGGCCGACGAGCAGGTTCTGAACCACGGTGGCATGCGAAAAGATCGCCAGGTTCTGGGAGGTGCGGCCGATGCCGAAATCCACCAATTGATGGGTCTTCGCCCGGTGGATCTCGTGGCCGTCGAATTCGATCGTGCCTTCGTTCGGCGGAAACAGCGCGCTGACCAGGTTGAACAGCGTCGTCTTGCCGGCGCCGTTGGGGCCGATGACGCTGTAGATCGCCCCCTCCGGAACGTCGAAGGCGACATCGTTGACGGCGGTGAGGCCGCCGAAACGCCGGGTGACGTTCCTGAGTTTCAGGAGTGCGCTCACGACAGCCACCTCTTGCGCCGCTTGTAGTGCTTGACCTCGCGGTAGTTCTTGCGCGCACCGGCTTCGGAAAAGCCGAGATAGAACTCCTTGACGTCCTCGTTGCCGGCGATGCGCTCGGCCGGGCCGTCGAGCACGACGCGGCCGTTTTCGACGATGTAGCCGTAGTCGGCGATCTGCAGCGCCAGCGAGGCGTTCTGCTCGACCAGCAGGATCGACATCGCCTCGTCGCGGTTGAGAGCGACGATGGTCTCGAAGATCTGGTCGATGATCTGCGGTGCCAGGCCGAGCGACGGCTCGTCGAGCATCAGCAGCTTCGGCCTTGCCAGCAGGGCCCGGCCGATCGCCGCCATCTGCTGCTCGCCGCCGGAGAGATAACCGGCGGTGGAATTGCGGCGCTCCTTCAGGCGCGGGAACAGGGCGTAGACCCGGTCGAGATCGCCGGCCACCTCGCCGCGCGATTTCAGGAAACCGCCCATGGTCAGGTTTTCCTCGACCGTCATCAGCGGAAACAGCCGGCGGCCCTCGGGAACGTGGACGATGCCGCGGGTGACGATGCCGTCGGCAGGGATCGACAGGAGGTCCTCGCCGTCGAGCGCTATCTCACCGTGCAGAACCTCGCCCTCCTCCGGATAGAGGACGTTGGAGATCGCCTTCAGCAGGGTCGACTTGCCGGCGCCGTTCGACCCCAGCAGCGCCACGATCTGCCCGCTTTCGACCTCCAGCGACACGTCGCGGACCGCCTCGATCGCCCGGTCGTACATGATCTGCACATTGGTGAGGCTCAACATGACCTAGTCGTCCTCCTCCAGCCGGTCGGCGACCCGCTCCAGCCGCTCGACCAGGGCGTCCAGTCCGTTCGGCGATTTTTCCGGGACGGCGATGCCGGCCATCACCATGTCGCTGAGCTGGTTGGCGACTTCTTCGTGGTCGAAGTCACCGCGATTGACGAGAAAGGCCCAGACGCGGTGCTCGATGCCGCCGAACACCATGTCGCGCAACAGCGTAACCGAGATGTCCGGGCGGATTTCCCCGCGCGCGATGCCCCTCTGGACGATCTCCATCAGCACATGCGTGTAGTCGCGGTTCAGGTGGAAGAGATCGCTGTCGTAGTAGTCGTCGGCGCTGCGGACCTCGGCGAAGAACAGCCGGCACAGATCCGGATTGGCCTTGATCGACTTCAGGTGCTGCCAGATCACGGTCTGAAGCTGGGCGCGGGTTCCCTCGACGCCCGACAGCTTCTCCATGAATTCCTCGATCATGCTCTGATACCAGGTGCGGATGACGGTCAGCAGCAGCTCGCGCTTGTTGGTGTAGAACTTGTAGATCGAGCCCTCGGAGACGCCGGCACGGTTGGCGATGTCCGCCATGGAGGCAGCGTCGTAGCCGCGCTGCGAAAAGACCTCGCGGGCGGCCTCCTCGATCTCGCGCATGCGGCGCTCGCGCGGCAGTCTGACGAAGCGGCGTTTGGCATTGGCGGTGTTCATGCGAATTCCTCCTGGCGCTGTTCACCAGTCGACCATTCGGCAAGGGAACCGCTGCGGTCCAGCCAGGCGGCGGGGATATCAACGGGAATGTCGAGCAGCATCTGGGCGTAGGTCTTGCCCTGCGGGTCGTGCCGAAGCGAAGCGATGCCGCCTCCTCCCAGCGCCCCGTGCAGGAGAAAATTGAAGCCGTTGAGGCCAGGCCATTCGAAACGCTCCACCGGGCCTTCGACGATATGGCTGAAATAGTCGCGCACGACCTCCTCGGTCAGCGCCTGCCGAATGACAGGAAGATATTCGGGCCGCCGCGCCAGGATGCCGATATTGGCGATGTCGCCCTTGTCGCCGCTGCGCCCATGGGCGATGGCCAGCAGCGGAACAGCCGCCCTTTCGCCGCCCGGAGGCGGATCGGCGACGGCCGGGCCTGCCGCCTCGGCGGGCGCCGCTTCGTCATCACCCGCTGAGACAGGGACCGGGATGCGCCGGCCGCCGATCTCGATTTCGACCGGGACATCAGCCTTGTCGACAAGGAACGAAAACAGCCTGATGACCGGTTGCGGTTCCGGCCTGCCGCCGGCAAACCCGGTCAGGCCCTGCGCCATCGCCGTTGCCGCCGGGTAAATCTCCCGGGCGAAGATCTTCAGAGCGTCCTTTTCGTCGTGGCGCACCGCGATCTTCAGCACGACTTCGCGCGCGTGCTGCGCCTTGCTCTGCGGGCCATAGGTGGATTCGCCGCCGAGCACCTCGACGGAGGTCTCGGAAAAGTCGGCATAACCGGCTTCGCCCACCAGCCGGCGGGCGCGCAACAGGATTGCCGCGCCGACCGCCTCGGCCTTGGCGACGGCCTCATGGCCGGCGATCATCATGGTCACGGCCGCCCGATAGCCGTCGGCATAGGTGGCGCTGACTTTGTATGTGGAGGTGGGTGCGCGCCCACGCGTTCCCTGAACGCGCACCCGGTCCCGGCCGGTCTGGGAGAGCCGAACGCCGGAAAAATCGCAACTGACGTCGGGAAGGATGTAGCGGGCCGGATCGCCGATCTCGTAGACGATCTGTTCGGCCACTGTCATCGGGCTGACCAAACCGCCGGTCCCCTGCGGCTTGGTCACCTCGAAGCTGCCGTCGGAATGGCACTCGGCAATCGGAAAGCCCATCCGGTCCCAGCCATCGACGGTGCGCCAGTCGGTAAAAATTCCGCCGGTTGTCTGCGTGCCGCATTCAAGCACATGACCAGCAAGGCTGCCGGCCGCGAGACGATCGTAATCGTCCTCTTTCCAGCCGAATTCGTGGATCAGCGGGCCGAGGACAAGGGCGGAATCGACCACCCTGCCCGTCAGCACGATATCGGCCCCCTCGGCCAGGGCCCGGGCGATCGGAAAAGCGCCGAGATAGGCGTTGACGCTGGCCAGTTCCTTCGGCAGCGGCGCGCCGCTGAACATTTCGCGCGTGTCCTCGGCGCGGAGTGCATCGATCTGGCCGCTGAGGTCATCGCCGCTGACGACGGCGATCTTGAGCTTCACCCCAGCCGCTTCGAAGGCCGCCTGCAGCGCATCGCGGCAGGCCTCGGGATTGACGCCGCCGGCATTGGTGACAATGCGAATGCCCTTGTCGGCGATTTCCTTCGCCAGGGGAGCGGCCACCATTCCGACGAAATCGGTGGCGTAGCCTGTTTCGGAACGGCGCGCCTTCATGCGGGCCAGGATCGACATGGTGATCTCAGCCAGATAGTCGAGCACCAGGTAGTCGATCCGGCCGGATTGGATGAGCTGTGCCGGCCCCTCGGGCGTGTCGCCCCAGAAACCCGCGCCGCAGCCGATCCGAACGGTCCTGGCCATCGCGATCATTCCCCGGTCCAGACGGGAGCGCGCTTTTCGGCGAAAGCCGCGAAGCCCTCGCGCGCGTCCATGGTGCGGGTCATGTTGGCGAGCATGAACTGGGCGTATTCGAGCGCTCCGTCGAAACTCATCTCGCGCATCTTCGCCAACGACTGCTTGCCGAGCCGGATTCCGGTCGGCGACTTGGACGTCACCCGCTCGACTAGCCAATCCATCTTGGCGTTGAGCTCGGCGGCCGGTACGGCGTAGTTGACCAGCCGCTGCTGTGCCGCCTCGCCGGCCGACATGGTCTCGCCGGTCAGGCACATTTCCATCAGCGTGCGGTCGGGCACGACGCGCATGAGCAGCGGCAAGATCATCATCGGAAAGATGCCGACCTTGACCTCGGTGACGCCGATCATCGCGTCTTCCCGGGCCACTGCGAGATCGCAGGCGCAGACCAGCCCAAAGCCTCCGGCCAGCGCATGGCCGTTGACCCGGGCGATGATCGGCAGCCGGCAGGCCTGCATGCGGCGAAACAGCTGCGCGACATAGTGGCGGGGATCCTCGGCGGCGATCGTAAACGGCGTGCCGTCGGCATTGAGCTGCAGGTCGCCGCCGGCGCAGAAGGCCTTGTCGCCCGCGCCTGTCAGGACCACGGCCCGTACCTGCCGGTCGGCCTCCGCCGCATCGAGCCCGGCGGCTATACCCTGCGCTACCGCCTCGTTGAGGGCATTGCGCCGCTCCGGCCGATCAATGGTTACGGTCAGGACGCCGCGGTCTCGTGCGGTGCGAACGACTTCGTTCAAGATTTTCCTCCCTGCGCGACGCGGTTTCGGGTCTTCAGTCGCGCTCACCAATAAAATGAGCGCTCCTCACTAAATTTGTCAACCGGGAAACTTCAGAATCTTTTCTGACCCATTTTCCCGACACACAAAGTATCTCTAATTAACTGATTTAGCTTGATTAATGTCCGAATTTTTCGAAATTATTGTTCATCTATGGACTTAATAAGCCTCATTCACTAAAATGAGCCTCATTCATTTCACTCTGATCGCTTTGGGTGAGAATCGCAAAAACGAAGCATGGAGCTTCAAGGGAGGAAAACGGTGATGACCAACGCCGTGGCTACGGACACCCTGGCCAATTTCGACGATGGCGGAGGCTTCGATCTCAACGCCGAGCAACGCGAGATCCTCGATCAGGCGGATCGCTATGCGCGGCAGGAACTCTATCCCCTGTCGGAACGGATGGACGCCGAGGAATGGTGGCCGGAAGAGATCTTCCCGCAACTGGGCGACGCCGGCTATTTCGGCATCACCGTGCCGGAGGAATATGGCGGGATCGGCATGGACCTCGTCACATCAGGCCTGGTGTTGCAGGCCTTCGGGCGCTGGAACCATGCGCTGGGGCTCAGCTGGGTGGCACACGAAAACCTGTGCCTCAACAACATCTATCGCAACGCCAATGAGGAGCAGCGCCGAAAATACCTTCCCGACCTGTGTTCCGGCCGCAAGATCGGTGCGCTCGGACTGACCGAGCCAGGAGCCGGCTCCGACGCATTGGGCTCGATGCGCACGACGGCTCGACGCGACGGCGATTCCTATATTCTCAACGGGTCGAAGATCTACATCACCAACGGCCCTGTCGCCGACGTGCTGCTGATCTATGCAAAGACCGACAAGGAGCGCGGCGCACACGGCATTTCCGCCTTCATCGTCGAACGCGACTTTCCCGGCTTCGAGGTGGCGCAGAAGCTTGAAAAGATGGGCTATCGCGGCAGCCAGACGGCCGAACTGGTGTTCAACGATTGCCCGGTGCCGGCGGAAAACCTCGTCGGCACCGAAAACAAGGGCGTGTCCGTCGTCATGAGCGGACTCGACCTGGAGCGTTCGATGATTTCGCCCCTGTGTCTCGGGGTCGCTGAGCGGGCGCTCGAGCTCTCCATCGACTATGCCCAGACCCGCAAGCAGTTCGGCAAGCCGGTCGGCAGTTTTCAGATGGTCCAGTCGATGATCGCCGACATGTACGTGGCCGTCGAAACCATGCGGACCTTCACCTACCGCACGCTCGCCGCCGCGGCGCCGCTCGAGGTCGGCGGCGGCGGGCGCGGCGACATCCACATGCTGACCGCAGCATCGGTGATGTATGCGGCGCAGGCCTGTCACGAGGTGCTCGACAAGGCGGTGCAGATCCATGGCGGCTCCGGCTACATCTGGGAATCGGAAATCAATCGGCTCTACCGCTCGATCAAGCTGCTCGAAATCGGCGCCGGCACCACCGAGGTCCGCAAGTTGATCATCGCCGGCGAACTGCTGAAGGACATCGCCTGACGATGGCCGCGAACAACAGCGAAGAACCGGTCGGTCTCGACGATCAGGCACTGGCCGACCACCCCACGGTCTATGCGGCGGACGCTTTTGCCGGCCGGGTGGTCCTGATCTCGGGGGGCGCCGGCGGGCTCGGGCGGGCCGTCGCCTGGCTGCTCGGCCGTCTGGGCGCGCATGTGGTTGTGGCAGGGCGCAAGGCGGAAAAGCTCGATGCGCTGGTTGACGCGCTCGCGGGACGCGGCATCGCGGCCAGTGCCCAGGCGGTGGATATCCGCAGCACCGATTCCGTCGACGTTCTGTTCGAGCGGGTCTGGCAGGACCACGGCCGGCTCGACCTGCTCGTCAACAGCGCCGGCGGGCAGTTTCCGCAAGCTGCGATCGATTTTTCCGAAAAGGGCTGGAAGGCCGTCATCGATACCAATCTCAACGGCACCTGGTTCATGATGCAGGCAGCGGCGCGCCGCTGGCGCGATACCGAAACGCCCGGGTCGATCGTCAATGTCGTCGTGGTGACCCGGCACGGCCTTTTCGGCGTCGCCCACACGGTCGCGGCGCGCGCCGGTGTCGTCGGCCTCAGCCAGAATCTCGCCGTGGAATGGGCGCCGCTGGATATCCGCGTCAACTGCATCGCACCCGGCGCCATCGAAACGGAGGGCTGGAATGTCTATACGCCCGAGGCGCGCGCCCAGTATTACCGTTCCAATCCGATGATGCGCACCGGCACACCGTGGGAGGTCGCCGAAGCCTGTGCCTATCTCGGCGGGCCGGCGGCCGGCTATGTGACCGGTGAAGTCATGCATGTCGCTGGCGGCAGCCAGCACTGGGGCGAGACCTGGACGACCGGCAAACCCGATTACTTCAAGGAATAGCAATGCCGATTCCCGCCGCGTTCGAGGGCCGGTTGCGCCTGCCCGCCATCTCCGCTCCGATGTTTCTCGTCTCCGGTCCGGATCTTGTCGTCGAGACCTGCCGCCGGGGCGTCATCGGCACTTTCCCTGCCCTCAACCAGCGGACGACCGAGGGCTATGCCGAATGGCTGCAGGAGATCGGCGACCGGCTGGCCGGTCTTGAGCATGCGCCCGCGAACCCGGTCGCGCCTTTCGGCATCAACCTCGTCGTCCATCGCAGCAACCGGCGGCTCGACGCCGATCTGAAGGCAACCGTCGACAACAAGGTGCCGCTCGTCATCACTTCGCTCGGGGCGGTCAACGAGTTGGTACAGGCCGTGCATTCCTTTGGCGGGCTGGTGTTTCACGACGTCATCAATGTCAGGCATGCGCAAAAGGCCGCCGATGCCGGCGTCGACGGCATCATCGCCGTCTGTTCCGGCGCCGGGGGCCATGCCAGCACGCTGAGCGCTTTCGCGCTGGTGCCGGAAATCCGCCGCACCTTCGACGGAACGATCATCCTCGGCGGCGTCATGACCAACGGTCGCCAGATCGCCGCCGCACGCATGCTGGGCGCCGACCTTGCCTATCTCGGCACCCGGTTTCTGGCGACGCGGGAAAGCCTGGCGCCCGCGGAACAAAAACAGATGGTCGTCGACTCGATGGCATCCGACATCGTCTACACGCCTGCGATCAGCGGGGTGGACGGCAATTTCCTGCGCGATAGCGTGCGCCAGGCCGGACTCGATCCGGACGATCTGCCTGAGGATTACAATTTCGGAACCGGCGATGTTAAGGCCTGGAAGCAGGTCTGGGCCGCCGGCCAGGGCGTCGGCGGCATCGATGATGTTCCAAGCGCGGCAGAGCTTTGCGCGCGGCTGTCGGAAGAGTATCGTGCGGCTTTGTCCGAAGCGGCAAGGTGGAGTTAGGTCCATGGATCAGCCAGATATCACGCCGGCGGGCCGGCTGACGGTTTTCGAGCTGTTCGCCGCCCAGGCGGCCCGGTCGCCGAATGCGCTGGCGCTCACCCAGGGCGATGCCAGCTGGAGCTATGGCGAGTTGGAAGACCGGGTCCGGCGAGTTGCCGCCGTGCTGTCGTCACGGGGTCTGGCCGCCGGCGACCGGATCGCGTTGCTATCGGAGAACCGCCACGAATATGTCGAGATCGAGCTGGCGGCGGCGCTGCTCGGCGCCATTGTCGCCTGCCAGAACTGGCGTCTGGCGCCCGACGAACTGCGGCATTGCATCGATCTGGTGGAACCGAAGCTGGTCATTGCTTCGCCGAGACACGTTTCATTGCTGGAGAACCTCGGAAGGACGACGGATCTCGTCATCGGTCCTGATCTCGAATCCGCTTTGACGGAAGCCGCTCCGCTGACCCAGGCACCGGCCGTCGATCCGGAAAGCGGACTTGTGATCCTGTAAACCAGCGGGACGACCGGCCTGCCGAAGGGCGCACTGATCAGCCACCGGTCGCAGATCGCCCGGATGGCGGTCTTGAGGATGGACCTCAACGTGACGCAGAAGGACGGCTTCGTCGCCTGGGCGCCCATGTTCCACATGGCCTCGACCGATCAGTCGCTCGGCGCCCTGATGTCGGGAGCGGCTGTTCACATGGTCGATGGCTTCGAAGCGGAGACCATCGTCGACCTGATGGGGCGTTATCCGATCGGCTGGATGGTGCTCATGCCGGGTTCGATCGAACCGATTGTCGAGATCCTGGAGGCAAGCGGCCGGGTTCCGAAATCGATCCGGGCGATCGGCGCCATGGCCGACCTGGTGCCGACCGGCCTGATCGCCAGGCTGTCCGGGCTGGCCAACGCTCCCTACCTCAACAGTTTCGGATCGACGGAAACCGGGCTTGCACCCGCCACGGCCATGCTGATCCCGCCGGGGACCGTCCCGGACAGCCTAGCCAAACGACAAAGCTCGATGTGCGCTGTGCGCCTTGTGGACCCGGACGGCAACGATGTGCCCGATGGCGAGCCGGGCGAAGTCGCCGTGCGCGGCCCGACCGTTTTCAGTGGCTACTGGAATGCTCCGGACGTGAACGCCCGCGACTTTCGCGACGGATGGTTCCGCATGGGCGACCTGTTCCGGCGGACACCGGATGGCGGCTTCGATTTCGTCGACCGGGCCAAGTACATGATCAAGTCGGGCGGCGAGAATATCTATCCGGCCGAGATCGAGCGGGTCCTGCTGGCCGATCCGCGGGTGCGCGAAGCGGTCATCGTCAAGCAGGTCGATGCCCGTTGGGGCGAAGTTCCAGCCGCCTTCATCGCCCGTTTCGACGAAGCTCTCGACGAGGCGGAGGTCGAAGCGCTGTGCCGGCAGGCGCTCGCCGGTTACAAGCGCCCGAAGACGGTGCGTTTCATCGCCTTCGAGGATTTCCCGCGCAGCACCACCGGCAAGGTCCTGCGCCACGAGATGGAGGCGCTTTTGAAGGAGGAGCCTGACCTTGCCTGAGAGCGAGATCCTCGAAACCGCCGGTCGAACCATCGGCGAGTGCGACATTCACGCCTTTGCCGGCCTCGTCGGCGATTTCACGCCGATCCACATGGACGAGACCTTTGCCAGGACGACGCCGCACGGCACGCGGATCGCGCATGGCCCGCTGACCATGTCGACCGCGCTCGGCCTGGCGACCCAAACCGGTCTGTTCGGCGAAAGCGTGATCGGCCTGCTGAACGTCAACTGGGATTTCTCCGCACCGGTGAAGATCGGCGACACCATCCGGGCGCGCATGACGATCGAAAATACCCGTGCAACGTCCCGCCCCGGCCGGTTCATCCGGGTTTTCGGCTTCGACGTCGTCAACCAGACCGGTGCGTCCGTGCAACGCGGCCAGATCACAGTCATGATGAACGGCGTCGAGAGCAGCGCCTGAAGACGTCTCCGGGATCAGACCGGCTCGAACCGCAAGCCGCGAGAATCGAACAGATGTATGCGCCGTGCATCGAGTGTGACACGGGCCGAGCTGTCCGGTGTCAACGTCACCTGCCCCGGTGCGCGGATCTTGATCAGCTGGCCGTTCATCTTCGCGTTGACGATCGTGTAGGAGCCGAGCGGTTCGGACGAGCTCACCTGAACGGTGAGCGCGTCTTGCTCGTCCGGCTCGGCCAGCCAGACATCTTCCGGCCGAATGCCCAAGGTTGCCGTGCCGCCAGGAAGAGCGTCCCCTTCTATCCGCAGGTCCCGTTCGAACAGGTCGCAGGAGAAAGCGCCGGATGGTTCATTGATAACGCCTTCAAAGAAGTTCATCGGCGGCGACCCGATCACCCTCGCAACCGCCAGCGAGGCGGGTCGGTTGTAGATCTCGTCCGGCGTTCCGGTCTGGGCAATCGCTCCGTCGATCACCACGGCAACCCGGTCGGAGATCGCCATCACTTCTTCCTCGTCGTGGGAAACGTAGACGAAGGTCTGGTTGTTCTCGCGCTGCAGCCGCTTAAGTTCGACCCGCATTTCCTCGCGCAGACGGGCATCGAGCGCGGCAATCGGCTCGTCCAGAAGCATGGCCCGGCTGTCGGCCGAAAAGGCGCGGCCCAGGGCGATGCGCTGGCGTTCGCCGCCCGACATCTGGGCCGGGTTCTTGTGCAGGATATGGCTGACGTGAAGGACTTCAGAAACGAAGTCCAGGCGCTCGGATATCTCGGCTTCCGTCGCGCCGCGTTCGGTCAGCGGAAAGATGATGTTTTCCCGCCCGGTCATGTGCGGAAACAGGGCCAAGTTCTGGAACACCATCGATATGTCGCGTTCAGATACCGACAGCTCCGAAGAATCACGGTCGTTCAGAAGCACAACGCCGTCATCCGGCCGGAGCAGCCCGAGGATCAGCTTGAGTATGGAGGTCTTGCCGGTCGAGGGCGGTCCGAAAATGCCGAAGAACTCGCCCGGTTTCACGTCCAGGTCGATCGGACCGAGGATGAATTCCGGATAGGTCTTGACCGCGCCTCTGAGTTCAATCGCATTCATCAGTGCCGCCCTCCCAGACGCCGTCCCGTATCGAGGTCGAAGGCGAGGCTCTTGCCGGGCGGCAGGTAGAACGCCACCTCGTCTCCCAGCCGCATCCGGTCCTGGTCGTCGAAGGCCAGGAACATCGTCTCCTGCACCTGGAGATAGGCCAGCCGCTTCGGGCCGATGCGCTCCAGCACCTCGACAACGCCGTGCATTTCCACATCGGCAGCGCCGCGCCGATCGCCGAAATAGATGTCCTGCGGCCGAATGCCGAAGGATCCGCTGTGCACGCCGCCGCCGCTGCCGAAATCGGACCGGGTCTCGTCCGCCAGAGGGATTTCGGCGCCGCCATGCAGCATCAGCTTGAGAATGCCGGCCTCCTCGCGCAGTTCGCCGTCGAACAGGTTCATGCGCGGGCTGCCGACGAAATTGGCGACGAAACGGTTGTGCGGATCGTTGTAGATCTCCAACGGCGTTCCGTATTGCATCAGCCTGCCGCGGTCGATGATGGCGATCCGGTCGGCCAGGCTCATCGCCTCGATCTGGTCGTGGGTGACATAGATCATGGTCTGGCCGAACTCGTGCTGCAGCACCCGCAATTCGGCGCGCATATAGGCGCGGAAACCGGCATCGAGGTTCGACAGCGGCTCATCGAGCAGAAAGATGCGCGGCTCGACGATGGCCGAACGGCCGATGGCCAGCTTCTGAAGCTCGTTGACCGACAGACTGGAGGCCGGCTGGTCCAGTCGGTGGGCAATGCTCATGCGCTCCGCCATGGCGCGCACGCGACGCTCGATTTCCGGCCGTTCGACCTTCTTGACCTCCAGCCCGTAAGCCAGATTCTTGTAGACACTCAGATGGGTGAAGATGGCGTAGTTCTGAAAGACGAAGCCGATATTGCGGTCCTGGATGCGTACGCCGCCGAGATCCTGTCCGTCGAACAGGATCGACCCTTGCGTCACGTCTTCCAGCCCGGCGATCATGTTCATCGTCGTCGTCTTGCCGCAGCCGGAAGGCCCGAGCAGCGCAACGAACTCGCCTTCGGCGATGTCAAGCGACAGGTCGTCGACCGCGGTGAAGTCGCCGAACCGTTTCGTGACATTGCGGATTTCGATGCTCGACATGTCCCTACCCGGCCTTTCTGGCCATGTAGGAAAGCCCCTTGGCCGCAATCACGCTGAGAACGAAGAGAATGGTCAGGCCGATGGCCGCGACATAGGCCCATTCCAGTTCGCCGAAGGTCAGCTTGTAGAGGAAGATGGAGATGGTTTCCGTCTGAACGCCCGGACCGCCCTTGGTCATGATGTAGATCAGGTCGAAGATCTTGAAGCACTCGACCGCGCGCAGCACCAAAGCGATGATGATCACCGTTTTCATGCGCGGCAGAATGATCTTGCGGAAATTCTGCCAGTTGGAACCGCCGAGCAGCTTCGCCGCCAGCAGCTGGTCGGACGGCACGCCCAGCATGCCGGCCAGCAGGATCAGGAACATCAGCGGCGTCCACTGCCAGATATCGGCGATGATGACCGATATCATCGCCCGGTTGACATCCGTCAGCCACGAAAACTCGGCCGGCAACCCGAGGTGATCGTTGATCGGGCCGGTACCCTGAAAGAGCAGGA
The DNA here is from genome assembly GCA_963921345.3 of Rhizobiaceae bacterium. Classification (GTDB taxonomy): domain Bacteria; phylum Pseudomonadota; class Alphaproteobacteria; order Rhizobiales; family Rhizobiaceae; genus Hoeflea_A. The sequence goes on from CAWUFE020000007.1 coordinate 2,511,310, forward strand.
AGAACATCAGCCCGACGACGGCCGGTACGATCATCATCGGCGTCAGCATGATCGAATAGAACAGCTTGCGGCCAGGAAAATAGTCGATGAACAGGTAAGCGAGACCCAGTCCCAGGAAGAACTGCACCGGAACCGCAACACCCATGATGAGCACGGTCCGCCACAGCGCACCCCACAGCCGCGGATCGGTGAACAGAAGAATGTAGTTCTCGATCCAGTCGAAGCCCTCATAGGCCTGGTACCAGGGGATGCCTTCCAGCGGCGTCCACCAGGTGAGGCTGAGATAGACCTGCATCAGCAGCGGAAACACGACGATGAAGAGCAGCAGCAGGAAGGTCGGCAGGACGAACCAGAAGCCGAGCTTGTTGCCGTCCCGGGCGACAGTCGACCAGTAGCCCTGCTTCTTTTCCGCAAGCCGGCCCTGCCGGTGTTCCGCGTAACTCTCGCTCATTGTTTCAGTGCTCCGAATGTCAGGCCGCGCACCAGGTGCTTCTGGATCATCAGTCCGAAGACCACCGGCGGGATGGCGGCGATCAGGCCGAGGGCTGCCTTCATGCCGTACATCTGCCCGCCCATGGCCGAGGTCAGCGTCGCCATATAGACCGGCAGGGTGACCCATTCCTTCTGGGTCAGCATCAGCGCCAGGAGGTAGTCCGACCAGTTGAGGATGAAGACGAACAGGGCGCAGGTGGCGAGGCCCGGTTTCACGATCGGCAGGGTGATGCGGTAGAAGACCCGCCAGTAGGAGCAGCCGGAAACCCGGGCCGCATCCTCGATTTCGACCGGCACCTCCTCGAAAAACGTCTTCATCAGCCAGAAAGCGAAGGGCAGCGTGACGATGCCGTAGATCAGCGACAGACCCCACCAGGTGTCGATGGCGCCGATGAATGCCCACATCACCATGACCGGGATCATCACCGCCAGCGGCGGAAACAGCCGCAGTTGCAGCACCGACAGCGGCAACGACTGGGCGAGCCCGAAACGGACCACTGCGTATGACGACAGGGTCCCCGCGGCGACGGCCAACGCCGTGCCGCAGATCGAGGCGACCAGGCTGGAAATCAGCGGCCCGACAATGGTCCGGTCGAGACTGACCACCAGCCCCTCGGCGCGACCGAAGAAGATGAACTCGAAATTCTGCCAGGTCGGGTTTTTCGGAAACCAGGTCAGCCCGGAAACCGTGGTCCATTCCGGATGCGGCTTGAAGGCCATCGTCGCCATCCACAACAGCGGGTAAAGCACCACCGCGGTTGCCAGCAGGACGAAGCAATATTTCAGCACCAATGCGCCGGGAGACGTTTTCACCGGGCTACCCCTCTTTTGTCTCGGAAGTGGTCAGGGCCTGCCCGTTCGCAGACCCCGACCCCGCTGCCGCAATCTCCGGTCAGGCCGGATCGACGATGGTCGGCCAGGTCTTGCGGCTGGCTTTGATGGCGTCGACGATGCCGTTGCGTTTCTGGCGGCGGATGATCCGCTCCCATTTGCGCTGGGCCGCATCCATGGCGTCGCGGGCGGATTTCTGTCCGGTGATCGCCGCCTGGATTTCCTCGTCCAGCGCATTGTCGAGCGCCGTCTGGCCGGCGAAGTTGATCGACGGCACGGAGCGGGCGATCGTCGCCGGGATCGATTCCATCGAATAGGGATGGTAGGTCGAGGCGACCAGCGGCTCGGTGAAGTTCGCCTGCTGCATCGGGTCGAAATAGCCGCCCGGATTGCCGGCCATCCAGGTGTAGGTCCTGGTCGAGCTCAGCCACTGCAGGAACAGATAGGTGGCTTCCGGATAGGCCGACTTCGACGAGATCCACGCCGTGATGTGATAGTAGAGCACCGAGCGGCGGTTGAGCTTGTCGCCGAACCGGCGCCCCACCGGCAGATGGCTGCCGATCATGCCGGTGGCCTTCGACTTGGCCGTGCCGTCGGGATTGAAGCCGTCGCCGAATTTCACAAGATTGGTGTAGATCGCCGTGTGGGGGATCTGCAGGTTCCACATGGTGGCGTAGGCTTCGGCCCAGGTGAAGGTCAGCGCGTCCGGCGGACACCATTCGAACGATCGCACATGTTCTTCGGCGCACTGGATGCCGAGATCGCTGTTGAGGTTCGGGTTCCCGTCCTCGTCGAAGAAGTGGAAATTGGGAAAATCCATCGACGCGAAACGGGCGTAGAACGTCGCCAGACCCCAGAACGGGCTCATCAGGTTGCCGTTGCCGTACATGGTGCCGTGGCCGAAATCCTTGCCGGTGAAGAATTTCGAGATGCGGTCGACATCTTCCCAGGTGTCCGGCGTCGAAAGCTCGTGCCCGGTCTCCTTTAGGAAGGCTTCCTGAACCTCCGGCATTTCGTAGATGCCCTTGAGGTAGAACCAGGTCTGGAAATCGCCGTCGAGCGAAAACGAGGTGTAATTGCCGTTATAGGTGTAGAGCAACTGCTCCATTTCGGGTGTCGGCGTGCCGCGCTGCGGGTCAGCCCAGTCGGGCTGATATTTCTTGACGAAATCGGTGCAGTCGACGGCGCCGCCGGATGACACCAGATCACCGGTGGAATTCCAGGGTCCGGTGTAGATGTCGAACGAGCCGCCACCGGTGGTGACGTCCTGCATCACCTTCTTGAAGATGTCCTCCGCCGGTGCACCGATGATGTCGATGCCGATGCCGGTTTCCTTCTCCCAGACATCCTTCACGGACGGCGCCCCGTCGGGAAACGGTTTGGTGATCTGCCCGATAGCACCGTCGGTCAAAAGCATCGTCAGCTTGTCGGGCACATTGCCTGCGGCACGCAGCGCCTTGATCCCCTCAATGGCGCGCCCTTCCGACATGCCGTTGTTGTACTGGAAGCGTTCAGCACCGTCGAAGCCGGTCGGGCCGCCGGTCATGCCATCGGCAAAACCGGCCGCGAATGCCGGTGCGGCGATGAACGGGCCAAAGCCGCCGATACCGGCGGCGGCCGCCGCAGCGGTGGACGTTTTCAGGAACTGCCGGCGTGACGCCGGGATTCCGCCTGGGTGTTTGATTGCCATGATCTCCTCCCTGTCTTGGCAAACTGCTGGTGCCGAAGACCAAGCAACGCACATGCCAAGATCGGTTGGGAAAACTGCCAATCGGGATTAGCTGAGAACGGTAATCTCTTGCCGTGACTGCATAAATCGGCGGCAGCAAGCGATTGAAACCGCGAATATTGGGGGAAAGAGACCGCTTGGCCGGCGGGCGCACTTACTGTGGACGAATCTGCTCAGGCAGTTGGTCCGCCTCGATCACGTCGCCCTCGTAGAGGGCCAGGCAAAGCTCGAAGATATTGGTCATCTCGCGGATATTGCCCGGCCAGTGATAGGCGCAAAGCCGCGCCATCGCGTCATCCGAGAAGCGAAGATTCTGGGTCTCGCCGACAACGGAAGCAATACGCCGGATAAGCCACTCCTTGTCCTCTCGGTCGCGCAGTGGCGGGATGCTCAGCACCACGCCGTTGAGGCGATAGAACAGATCCTGGCGGAACTGGCCGCTGTCGACCAGTTCCTGCAGGTTGCGGTTGGAGGCCGAAATGACGCGGATGTCGACCGGCACCGGCTTGGTGCCGCCGACCGCCATGACCTCGCGCTCGGCCAGAACCCGCAGCAGGCGCGCCTGCAGGACCAGCGGCATGTCGCCGATCTCGTCGAGGAAGAGCGTGCCGCCATCAGCCTGTTCGATCAGCCCCTTCTTGCCCTTGGCATGAGCCCCGGTGAATGAGTTCGGCGCATAGCCGAACAGCTCGCTCTCGATCAGGCTTTCCGGCAAAGCGGCGCAGTTGATGGCAACGAACGGGCCCTTCTTCTTGCGCGACGCGTGCAGCGCTTTGGCCACGAATTCCTTGCCGACGCCGGTTTCGCCTTCGAGAATGACGCTGATCTGCTTGTCGACGATCTTGGCTGCCCTTTCCGTCAGCCGCTGCATGCTCGGATCGCCGCCATGGGTCTCGCCGAGCGGATCGGGAATCCTGGTCCCCGAAGAATTTCTTGGCTGATAGCTGGGTGCCTGGACATCAGCGAACAGGATCTGCCCATCTACGGTTTCCATAGCCTGTTCGCCCGGCATGGAGGCGCCGGCCAGATTGGGCAGATCGTTGAAATCGAATTCGAAGATGTCTTCGAAAGGTCGGCCGATCACGGACTCGGGACTATTCCAGTCGGCTCCCACGGCGCCGGCCATCGTGCGCTGGGCGCCATGCGTCATGCCGGAAATCGTTCCGTCCGGGGCGACCGATATCGCACAATTGGGGTCGACGCCGAGAAATTCGAAGGACGGGCTCATGCGCACGATCCAGTCGGACTTGCGGTTGGCCATCAGATTGGCCAGCTCGATGCGCCGTACGCAGGACTTGACGACCTCCAGCGCCAGCGCCTGGCTGTATTTCTCGGTCGGGGACATCAGCAGCGAGACGTCGAGGACGCCGATCAGCGCACCCTTCAACCCGTAGATCGGTGCGGCGGTGCAGCTTAGCGGCGTATGCGCCATGTCGAAATGGTCGGTCTGGTGGATGGTGATCGCCTCGCCCGAGGTCAGGCAGGCACCGACACCGCAGGTCCCCGCATTCTCCTCGCTCCATTCAGAACCGATATAGAGCCCGGCCCGCTTGAGTTCCCGGTCGACCTTCTCGTCGCCGATGAAGTCGACCGTCACACCCTTGGCGTCAGTCAGCAACAGCACGTATCCCATGGAATTGACGCGGCGGTAGAGGTCTTCCATCCCATAGCGGGCGATGGTCAGAAGCTCCTCCGATTCCTGCTGATGCTGCAGGAGCTGATGTTCCGTGACAATGCGGGCTTCGCCCTTGTGTTCGGGATCGAGCTTGTAGTCGCGCAGGCAGCGCAGCCAGCTTTCGACGACGTCCGGATCGCGGTCGACATTGCCGCCTTCCGCGGCAGTGATGATCTCGCGGACGTGAGCGTCGAAGGCTTTTGTTTCGGTCATTGCAGCACCCCTCCCACGGCGGCGGCAACCCGGCTTGTCTGCACAGAGGTCAGTCGGTCGTTTCTACCAATTTTCCCCTTGAAAGCCAATTTGTCCTTTCGGTCAAAGCGCCTTCAACACCCGTTCTGCCGCACTTCCGGTTACCTCGGAGACATCCGGCTCGACAAATATATGGTCGACGGTGCCGTTCCTGACGACCGCGGCATAGCGTTGCGTTCGCAGGCCGAGCCCGAGTTCGCCGAGATTGAGCAGTTGGCCGGCTTCCTCGGCAAAACGCTGGCTGCCATCGGCCATGAACTCGACGATCGGATCGGCCGTCATCGTGTCCGCCCAGGCCTTGACCACGAAAAAATCGCTGGTGGCCAGAATGACGACGGCATCGACCCCCTTCCGGCGAAACGCCGCCGCGTGAGCCAGGTAGCCGGGCACGTGATGTTCCGAACAGGTCGGCGTGAATGCTCCCGGCAGCGCCACGAGCACGACCGTCCGACCTTCGCAATATCGCTTCAGATCGATCTGGTTCACCGTGCCGTCGACAAACTGCTGCACCGGGACGGATGGGAGGGCGGATCCTGTCTGCATCGATTGCGTCCTTTCAAATCTCGTCATAGGCCGCGAGCGCCTTGGCGGCGTAGACCGCGCCCGGGCCGCCGGACATCTCGACCGAGACCGCAAGGACCTCGACCAGCGTCGACCGGTCAGCGCCGTGTTTCTTTGCCTCCGCCACGTGGTAGAGGACGCAGTCGTCACAGCCTCTGGCGGCCGCTATGGCAACGGCGATCAATTCTTTCATGGCGGTCGGGACGACCCCTTCGCGCACCGCGGCCTCGCTGAGCGACTTGAAGCCCATCATGGTTTTGGAGTCGGCCTTGAACAGTCCGACAAGGCGGTCGTTGGCGGCCTGAAGCCGCTGTGCTGCAGAACTCATTGCTTCCTCTTTCAAGAAATCAGATGTGCGCCCGGCGCGCCGAGCCTCCGGACGCACACCGAGGGAGGATCATACTTGATCCCCGATCAGGTCGTTGACGACCGTCGGCTTTTCCATTTGGACCATGTGGCCAGCATCGCTGACGACGGTCACCAAGGCACCACCGACGGCATCTGCATGGGCACTGGGTATGACGGCATCCCTTTCGCCCCAGACGATCTGCTTGCGGCAGTCCAGTCCGGCCAGCGTCTCGGCAATCTGCTCAGCCTGTTTTCCGCCCGGGAAGAGCGACTTCGACAGTTTTTCCAGGAAGTCCTGAACGCCGTCCAGACGCTTGTATTTCAATAGATCGTCGACCATCGACCGGCTCACCAGGCCGCGGTCTGCAAACAGGTTGAACAGCGCCGGCTTGAGATCCTTGCGGCCAACGGCCGAAACGAAGCCGTCGACGTAGTCCGCATTGATCTCCTCGCCCAGGCCGGCCGAACAGATCAGCGTCAGCGACGCAACCCGGGAAGCGTCGTAGATGGCCGTTTTGCCGGCAACGAGCCCGCCCATGGAGTGGCCGACCAAATGCGCCCTGTCGATGCCTCGGTCGTCGAGGAAATCCAGCACGGTCGAGACCATCACGTCCACGCCGGGATTGTCCACCGCTTTCACCGACTGCCCGTGGCCGGGCAGGTCCAGCGCGAAAACCGGCGCTTTTTCGGCAAGGGCATCGATGTTGAACAGCCAGTTGTCGAGATCGCCGCCGAAGCCGTGGATCAGCACGATGGGCGTCCCCTCGCCCGGCCGTTCGGCGTAGCGGATCCGGCCGACGGGAAGTTCCGTGAACGCGTAGCTGGGGCCTGTCTCTTCTTCTTCCTCGACGATCGGAACCTCGAAGGCGTCGACGAAAGCGTCGATATCCGAATCCGGCACGCTTTCGGGCGCCATCACGCCGAGCAGCGCCCGGACCGGATATACTTCGCCCGCCTGGCCGACCCGGCGCCGCAGGAGCCCGCCATCGGCGGCCTCGACCACATTGGCGATCTTGTCGGTTTCGACATCCATGATCTCGTCGCCTGGGGTAATCTCGATGCCTTCGTCGACATGCCAGGCCGCCAGGGTGCCCTCCTTCATGGAGAGCCCCCATTTGGGCATGATGATCGGAGTGATCTGGTCGCCCATGCCGGTCAGCCTCCCATGGTCTTGCGAACCGCATCGGCGATGCGGCCGGGCGACGGAATGTAGATGTCTTCCAGCGACGGAGAGAACGGTACCGGCGCGTGCGGGGCCGTCACCATCTCGATCGGCGCCTTGAGCGACCCGAACGCATCCTGGGCGACGGTCGCCGACACATCGGTGGCAATCGAGCAACGCGGATTGGCCTCGTCGACGCAGACCAGACGGCCGGTTTCCTCGACGCTTTCGATCACCGTATCGGTATCGATGGGCGACAGGGTGCGTAGGTCGATTACTTCGGCGTCCACCCCCTCGCTCTTGAGGGTCTCTGCCGCCTGCAGCGCGTTGGGAACCATCAGCCCGTAGGCGACAATCGTCGCGTCGGAGCCCTCGCGCACCACATTGGCCTCGCCGAAGGGGATCGCATAGGGCTCTTCCGGTACATCGGCTTCGGATCCGTAGAGGTTCTTGTGTTCCAGGAAGATCACAGGATCATTGTCGCGGATCGCCTGGATCAGCAGGCCCTTGGTGTCGTAGGCGTTGGACGGGCAGACAACCTTCAGGCCCGGAATGTGAGCAAAGATCGGCGTCAGCATCTGGCTGTGCTGGGCGGCCGCGCGAAAGCCGGCGCCGCACATGGCGCGGATCACCACCGGCGTCTCGGCCTTGCCGCCGAACATGTAACGGAACTTGGCCGCCTGGTTGTAGATCTGATCGAGGCAGACGCCCATGAAGTCGATGAACATCAGCTCGGCGACCGGCCGCAGCCCGCAGGTCGCGGCGCCGATGGCCGCGCCGATATAGGCGCTTTCCGACAGCGGCGTGTCGATCATCTGTTTGGGATGCTTGTGGTAGAGACCTTTGGAGACGCCCAGGACGCCGCCCCAGGCATCGTCCTCGCCGGGCGATCCGGCGCCGCCGACGATGTCCTCGCCCATCATGATGACGGTGGGATCGCGGCTCATTTCCTGATCGATCGCCTCGTTGATGGCGTCCTTCATGCTCAGTGTACGTGCCATTGTCTTGCTCCTTCTCGTTCGATCCGTGTCAGTAGTTCACGTACACGTCGGTGGTCAGTTCCTCGGGACCGGGTAACGGCGCCTGCTTGGCTTCCTGAACCGCTTCGTCGATCAGCGCCATGACGTAATCGTCAACGGCATTCAGCTCGGCATCGGACACGACGCCCGCCTCGGTCACGCGGGCGCGGAAAATCTTCAGGCAGTCGCGGTTGGCGCGGTTATCCTCGGTCTCGCCGGGCGCCCGGTAGGTTTGGGCGTCACCCTCGAAATGGCCGAAGAAGCGGATCATCTTGCACTCCATCAGCGACGGTCCGCCGCCTTCGCGGGCGCGCCGGATCACCTCGCCTGCAGCCTCGTAAACGGCGAAGAAGTCGGTTCCGTCGACGGTGATGCCCGGCATGCCGAAGCCGGTGGCGCGGTCGACATAGGAATCGGAGGCCACGGCGTAATCGACCGATGTCGATTCCGCGTAGCCGTTGTTTTCGACCACGAAGATCGCCGGCAGGTTCCAGATCGCCGCCAGGTTCATGGACTCCAGTACGGTGCCCTGATTGGAGGCGCCGTCGCCGAAGAAGGTGATGCCGACGCCGTCATGCTCCAGCTTCTGCGCCGCCAGTGCCGCGCCGCAGATCAACGGCGCGCCGGCGCCGAGAATGCCGTTGGCGCCCATCATGCCCTTCGACAGGTCGGCAATGTGCATCGACCCGCCCTTGCCGGCGCAGGAACCGGTGGTCTTGCCGTAGATCTCCGCCATCATCTCCTTGACGCTGACGCCCTTGGCGATGCAGTGGCCGTGGCCGCGGTGGGTCGAAGCGATGCGGTCGTGATCCTGCAGATGCATGATGATGCCGACGCCGGCAGCCTCTTCACCTGCATAGAGATGGACGAAACCCGGAATGTCGCCGCGGCCGAAATCGACGTGCAGGCGCTCCTCGAATTCGCGGATCGTCTTCATCCGCCGATAGGCTTCCAGAAGCCTGTCCTTGTCCAACGGGAATGGGTTGCTCATGAGGACCTCCCTGATTACTGAGCTGCGCGGCAGCGGCCGTCGAGACCGTGCGTGAGAAGACCGTGCCTGGCGGCAAAGGCCATGCAGTCGGGCACGTTGATGGTGCGAAAGGCGTCGGTCTGCAGGCGGATGCTGACGTCGTCGATTTCGCTGAAGGTGATCTCCCGTTCGCCATCGAGGGCAATCGCGCCGGCCGAGACACCGGGCAAATAGAGGACATTCGGATCCACCGTCTCGACGCCGGAGACGCCGATATCCTCGATGAGGCCGGGCGCGATGGGAGCCGAAAGCCGGAACGGCGCCGTGTCGACCGGCTGCAGGCGAACGCGCCTGCCAACCGGCTCGTCACGCCCCAGCGGCGCCAGCAACCCGACGATCGAGGACATGCCGATCGCCTGCGGCTGGCCGAAGGTCGTGAACAGGTCGCGGAAGCTGTCGGCCCGCCATATCGCGCGCGCGCCGACGAAACGATCGGCGACGACGGCGACATCGACCAGCGCGATCTCGCGGCGGTCGTTGACCTTGACCTCGAACCGCTTGTTGTAGGTGAAGGCGTGCTCACTGGGCACTTGCTTGGTGACGGCGAGACCCACGGCCAGACCGGTAATCGTCGGCTCCCTGATTTCCGGAAAGGCATTGTTGGTTCCGGTGGATACACCCGCCACCGGCGTGTTGCCGCATTGCGAGACGACCACTCGGCATGTGCCGTCACCACCCAGCACGACGATGGCAGACACCCCCTCGTCATGCATCATGCGGGCTGCCCGGGCGCTGTCTGCGGCGGTCCCCGTGACCGGCATGTCGAGGTAATTCACCCGGGGAAAGCGGTTCATCCCCATGCGTGTTTCGCGATCGATGGTGCGCATCAGCTGGATGCGGATGCCGCCGTCTTCGGGCATGATGACGACATCGTCAACGCCCGCCTGCGACAGTCCCGCCAGCATGCGCAATACGATGTTGGCGCGGTCATTGATGGGCAGGTTGCCGGCATGGGAAACGACCCGACGGATGTCCCTCGCGGACACCGGATTTGCAATGATCCCTACTTTCGACACAGAAACTCTCGCCGCTTTTCGGTTGCTCGGTTGAGCCTTTCCAAGCAACGCATGTGCCAACTGCAGGTTTTGCGCCATGTGCTCGTTGACGGGCCCGCAACGCCCGTGTTTTTTTCTTCGCCAGGCAACGCCGGACGAAGGCAATTGAAACAGGTTCAGGAAACGGTTCTCAGCCAAAGGCTGTCCTTGACGCAGGCCATGCGGAGCTCATTGGACCTGTTGCAAATGTCCCAGTCCGAGATCATCCGCGATGTGGAAACCGAGCGAAGCCGCAACCCTTTCCTGAAGGTCGGAAACCCGGGCGCTTTCGTTCCGGATTTTTCGTCAGGTACCGCAGACCGGGCAGCCTTCGAACCGACTGCGCCGGAAACCGCCAGCGAACAGTTGTCCGGCCAAATCGGACTGATGAAAATCTCGGCGGAAGACCGTAGCCTCGCCTCGGATCTTGTCCACTGCCTCGACGAGCGAGGGTTCCTGAGCGACCGCCCCGAGGAGATCAGCGTGTATCTGGGGGTTCCGGTTGCCCGCATTCAGGCGGTGGTGGCGAAGCTCCAGATGCTCGATCCGTCGGGTGTTTTCGCCTGGTCACTCGGCGATTGCTTCCGCATTCAGCTGCAGGCCAAGAACCGGTTCGATCCGTTAATCGAACTGCTTCTCGACCGCCTCGACCTGGTGGCGAACCGCGATTTCGACGCGATCTGCAATCTGTGCAAGGTCGACCGCGAAGATGCCGAGGACATGGTCGACGACATTCGTCTGTTATCACCCTCGCCCCTGCGCCAGCTGGAGCCCCTCGCCGACATCCGACGGCCGGACCTGATCATCAAGGCGCCCGAAAGTGGAGAGCCGGTCGCTGAGCTCAATCCCGATGCCCTGCCCGATCTGCTCACAGACGACGCCTTGTTTTCCGAACTCAAAACGGTGGACCCGGAAGGTGTGGCGGCTACCTACTACCGGGATTGTTATCGCGACGCGGCCCAGCTTGTCGCTGCACTGCAGAAACGGGCCAACACATTGTTGTCGATCGGCAATCATCTCGCCACGGTTCAGAGGCGGTTTTTGGAAACCGGACGCAAGCTCGACAGGGTTCCCCTGTCGATGAGCAAGACGGCCGAAGCGCTCGGTCTCCACAAAAGCACGGTCAGCCGCGCCTTGAGCGGTTGTACGATCGAAACCGGGCACGGCGTCCTCGACGCAACCGTGTTTTTCATACGCCGGCTCAATGACGACGCGCAGCACCGGACGCGGGATCAGGCATTGAAAAGGCTTTCCCTGATGATCAGGACCGAGGATCGCCGTCGGCCGCTGTCGGATGCGGTTTTGGCGTCGATGCTGGCGAAATCGAATTTCGAGATATCGCGCCGCGCCGTCGCGAAATACCGGGGCCTTCTGGGAATCCCCAACTCGACCAAGCGCAAGCAGCGGTCAAGCCGGCGCGCCTGACCTCCGAGCTCAGATTTTGCGCAGGACGACGGTCAGATACCAGTTCTGGCCGGGGTATCGTCCCGGGAAATTTCGATAGAGCTCGTCCAGCCGACGATAGAATTCGTCCGCCAGGCTTTGCGCATTCCGGCCTGCGGCAGCACTCGGTTCGAACAGCTGGGTGTTCAGCGTCGAATGGCCGAAGCCGCGAATGTAACCGACATAAAGCCGCGCATACTCGACCGGATCGCCAATGAAGTCGGCATAGACATCGGTGGGATTGTGCGGAGCCGGCACGACCGAGAGTTCTTCGATGTCGAAGGCCTTCTTCAATTCGGGATCCTGTTCCAGCGGCTCGCGCGCTTCGCGCTCCGTCGGAAACCAGACGCCGAAAACAAAACCGTCCAGGACCAGTTGATCGATCAGGCCGTCATTCGCCATGTCTTGCGCAACGGCCTGGACCGCCCGGTAGGTTCCGTATCCGGACGCCGCGACGCCGTTGATCTCGCTGTCGTCGGGAACAGCACCCAGGTGCGATACCAGCAGGTAGCCGCCGCGACGCAGTTCCCGCGACCGGCAGTGCAGGAAACGAACCCAGTCATGACGCGCAAGCTCGGACATTTTCGCGCGCGCAGCGCCTTCGAGATCGGCGAACCAGACGGAACCCGGTGCGTTCAGGTGAACGGCGTGGCTGAGCCAGTGACTGGCCATGAAGCACGTGCCGAGGTCGACCGAGCCGTCGGCCACCATCCGATCGTAGAAGCTTCCGACGGCCGCTTCCGTGCGGATGTCCGGCGCGGCGTAGCCGGAAGGTCCCGTGACAAGGTTGAACAGGCCGTTCCAGTCATTTCCGGGCTGGTCCGCATGGCACACTGAAATCGGCGCGTCGGCAAATCTTGCGCGATAGTCGGTAATCGCCGGCTCGACCGCTTCGATGGCGCTTTGTCCAGGGCCACAACCATAGTCGACGAGCCTCAGTTCGGGCTCGATGCGTCCAACGCGTCGCGTCAGATCCCGAATGCGTGCGGCCTGATGAATGACAAGCTGCTGCTGCATCGCCGAGTTTTCGTTGTAATCGACCATGCCTTCGGTGGATCGTTCGTCTTCCGGTGGGACGACGGCCATGGACGCGCATCTCCATTGATAATCGGGACCGCAGTCTACACAACTTGGCGCCCGAGCAAATGCATACTCCGGCGCGCACCGTCGCGAGGTTTCGCCGTCGACAGCGGGGCCATTTCGATGGTTGACTGAAAGCGCAATTAAGGCAATCTCTGCCTTAATTGCAACGAAACTGCCGATGGTCTATACATGTTTCGGGCGATCAACCTCAGTTTTGGTCATCGAACAGCAGCTTTTTAAGTAGTCAAACGACAGCGCAACCGACACGGATCGCCGGCTGCGCAGTACATGCAATTTTCCTCTGTTCGTCGACGGTACGTGCGACCGGTGTTCGAAAAAAAGAGATTTCATTTGGTGATGATCAAGCCGTCGCATTACGACGACGACGGCTATGTGATTCAGTGGTTTCGTTCCTATATTCCGTCGAACACGCTTGCTGCGTTGAACGGGCTGGCCGAAGACTGCCGGTCACGCAACATACTCGGTCCGGATGTCGAGCTGGTCCTGTCCACCTATGACGAGACCAATTCCCGAATAGATACTGACCGAATTCTGCGCGGTCTGCCGGAAGACCCAAACGCCTCGCTGATTGCGCTGGTCGGCGTGCAGACCAACCAGTTTCCCCGCGCGGTGGATATCGCGCGCCGGTTCAGGGCGAAAGGCCGTCAGGTCGCCCTCGGCGGCTTTCACGTATCGGGAACGATTTCGATGCTGGATGACATCCAGCCGGATGTCCAGGAGGCACTCGACCTCGGGATCGCGATCTTCGCCGGCGAGGCGGAGGAAAACCGTTTCGACACGGTCATCCGGGATGCCGCAAACGGTTCGCTGCAGCCGATTTACAACTATATGCCCGACCTGCCGAACATCGCCACGGAGCCGATTCCTTTGCTGCCCGCCGAACACCTGCGGCGCACGGCGGCGAAGATGTCGTCTTTCGATCTGGGCCGCGGCTGCCCCTTTCAATGTTCATTTTGCACGATCATCAACGTGCAGGGCCGCAAATCGCGTTTCCGTTCGGCGGACGATCTGGAATTGATCATTCGCAAAAACCTGGCTCAGGGCATCAACCGATTTTTCATCACCGACGACAATCTCGCCCGCAACCGGATGTGGGAGAGTTTCTTCGACCGGTTGATCGAATTGCGTGAGCAAGAGGGGCTGAACATCAAGTTCACCATCCAAGTGGACACGCTCTGCCACAGGATCGAGAATTTCATCGAAAAAGCCGGACGCGCGGGCGTTGCCCGCGTCTTCATCGGCCTGGAGAACATCAACCCCGACAATCTGATGGCGGTCAAAAAGAAGCAGAACCGGATCGTCGAATACCGGGAGATGCTGCAAGCCTGGAGGTCCGTCGGATCGACGACCTATGCCGGCTACATTCTCGGCTTTCCCGGCGACACCTACGATTCGATCATGCGGGACATCGATATCATCAAGCGTGAACTGCCGCTCGATCTTCTCGAATTCTTCTATCTGACGCCGCTGCCCGGTTCCGAGGACCACAAGAAAATGCACGAGAGCAGTGTTTGGATGGACCCGGACATGAACAAATACGATCTCAATCATCGTGTGTCGCACCATCCGACAATGACCGATGCGGAGTGGGAGCGTGCCTATAACGACGCCTGGAACCGCTATTATTCGCCCGATCACGTGAAGACGGTGATGCGGCGGATGGCGGCGAGCGGCACGTCGCCCGGCAAAATCATGACTTACATGATACTGTTTTCGGGCTGGGTGAAGATCGAGGGAGTCCATCCTCTGGAAGCCGGATTTTTGCGGCGCAAGACTCGCCGCGACCGGCGCCCGGGCCTGCCAACGGTTCCGGCCTGGCGGTTCTATCCGGCCTATGTGGCCGAAACCGTCGCCAAGCAGATCAAATGGCTCAGCATGTTCATGGCCGTTTTGCCTGAATACCGGCGTCTCAAGAGGAATCCCGACCGGACCTATAGCGACCTCGCGGTCGAACCGATCGGGCGGAACAAGCTCGCGAGCCTCGACCTTATCGGCCGAACCATGGGCGGCACGGGTGCTCTGGAGAAGATGCGCCTCGATACGGCACGCCTGAAGAAGGCCAGAGCCGCGCGATCGGATGCGGCGCAATAGGCAACCCTCGCCAATCGGGATCGCGATCCATGCAGATTTGCGGCGACCTCGATCCCGACCGGTTTGCGGCCATGTGGTGCGAGCTCACTATCAGTCGCGGCTTTTGCCTGCCCGCCGATCCTTGCGCTTACCGGCTTTCGGATCGCTGACCGGCAGCGCCCGGAAGGCATCGTCGGGCCAAACCTTGATCAGGAATTCCTCGTCACCCCGGTGGCCCCTGTCGAAATAGGACATGAAGCGGCTTGTCATAACAGTCTCCCTTGATCGTGCGCGGATTTGCGCGTTTCGGATCGACAACCGGCGTTTTGCCGAATTTGCATCGATTTTCGCGCGGTTGCTTGTGGCCAAGAGCGATCAACAATCCTCTCTTGATAGACTGGAGATAGGAAGTGATCAGCGATAGCTCAATTCGATTCTGTCTATTGAATCGATAGACAATCTCTATGAAAGTTCGAACGGGCCTTCCCTATTCGACAGTGCCAATCTCCCGGGTTTCCCACAAGCGTTCGGCACTGCCCCCGTCAACCCTCGCGAGGCGCATGTTGAGCTGATAGAGGTCGGGCCGGTAGAAGACCTCGATATACTGGACCGGTAGGCCGTCGCTGTCGCGAACGACGCGATTGACCTTCAGTAGCGGTGCCCCCTGCGGCAGGTCGAGGATCACCGATGTCAGGGCGTCGGCAGCAACCGCCGTGACCGACTGTTCCGCATCGGCAACAGACCGGCCGGACCGCTCGATCAGCTTCAGGATCGGCTGATCCGTCAGATCCTGGCGATCGAAGGTTCGGCCGATGTCCTCGGGGATATAGGTGACGATATGGGAGAATGGCCGATCGTCCTTGGAACGGCGGCGCTCGGCCTTCTGCACGATCGTTCCGGGCTCCAGACCCAGTACATCGCCGACATTGGCCGGCACCGGCAGATATTCGAACGACAGCACCTCGACACTGGTCGTCGCGCCGATGGCGATGAGGTTCTCCATCAGGCCCGAGAAGTCGGCCGACACGTTCGATGGCGGCATCGAATAGCTGACCGTCGTTCCCCTGCCCCGCTCGCGTGTCACCAGGCCTTCCCTGGCGAGTTCGTCCATGGCGCGTTTGGCGGTGATGCGCGACACGCCATAGGTGCTTTCCTGCACGCTTTCGCTCGGCAGCTTGTCGCCCTGAACCAGGCTCCCGGACAGGATCCGTTGCCTGAAGAGCAGGTAGAGCTGATGGTAAAGCGGCGTCGGATTGCTGGTGTCGAGTGTGGTGTCGGTCGTACCGGCGCTCAACGTCATCCGCCCTGTGACTGGCTAAACGCGGCGTCCGGCAGGTTCTCACGCCAACCGAGCGGCAAACCGGCATCGGTCACGAAGCCGTAGACCGGTTCCTCAGGCAGACCCTCTCGAAGGATGTCGCGCACCGTCAGAAGACGGTCCATGTCGATGCCGGTCCGCAGCCCCATGGCCTCGAGCATGAACACCAGATCTTCGGTGACGATGTTGCCGCTGGCACCGGGCGCGAACGGGCAGCCGCCAAGACCGCCCAACGAGGAATCGAGCGTTGTGATGCCTTCTTCCAGAGCCGCTGCTGCGTTGGCGAGGCCCAGACCCCTGGTGTTGTGCAAATGGACACCGGTGAGCTTGTCGGCACCAACCGCCTGGTGAACGGCACGAATGCGCTCGCGGATCATTTTTGGATTGGCGTAGCCGGTGGTGTCGGAGAGACCGATCTCCTCGGCGCCGGCAGCCAGCAGCTGTTCGGCGAGATCCACGACGACGGCGAGCGGAACATGCCCTTCCATGGTACAGCCGAAGGCCGTGGCGATGCCGGCCTCGAAATACGGTCGGTCGGGGGCATCGACCTGATCCACGAGCTCCCGGATGTGCCGGACCTCGTCGAGCATTTGCGCATGGGTCCGACGCACATTG
Organism: Rhizobiaceae bacterium; assembly: GCA_963921345.3. GTDB lineage: Bacteria > Pseudomonadota > Alphaproteobacteria > Rhizobiales > Rhizobiaceae > Hoeflea_A. Next base: position 2,527,993 of record CAWUFE020000007.1, read on the forward strand.
TTGAGCGAGTGGGTTTCGCTGGCCGAGACGGGTATCGAGATCTTGTGTGCGCCCGCGGCGATCGCCGCCTTTGCGCCATAGGCGTTGGGAACCAGGGTGGCGATCCGCAGGCCGGGAATGGTTCTGGCGAACTTCACCAGTTCCGCCGTATCAGCCATTTGCGGCAGGAGCTTGTAGTTGACGAAGGAACCGACTTCGATCTCCTGCACGCCGGCGGCCGCTTCGGCCTCGATCCAGCGCTTCTTGGTTTCCAGATCGAGAACGCGATCGATGCTTTGCAGTCCGTCGCGCGGTCCGACCTCGCTGACGAGAACGTCGATATCCACCGGTTGGGGTCCCTTGGCTGTAAATGTGGTATTGATATATTATTATATCATTTCTATAGTTCTGCCAACTGTCGAAATTATGCCGCGACGGAAAAATAGGGTTGAATGAACCCCTCACGTAACCGCAGGGACATCGGTACGGTCGAAGATGCAGTTTCTGAATGGCATAAAGGTCGTCGAATTCTCGCACATGGTCATGGGGCCGTCGGCAGGAATGATCCTGGCCGATCTCGGTGCGCATGTGGTCAAGATCGAGCCGATCGGCGGCGACAAGACGCGCCGCCTGCCCGGCTCCGGCGCCGGCTATTTCGCCATGTTCAACCGCAACAAGCACAGCATCTGCGTCGACCTCAAGAGCGCCGAAGGCGCCGAGGTGATCCGCGATCTGCTTCGCCAAGCGGACGTGATGATCGAGAATTTCCGGCCGGGGGCCCTGGCCAAGCTGGGGCTCGACTACGAGTCCGTCAAGGCGATCAATCCCGGTATCGTCTATCAGTCCTCCAAGGGCTTTCTGAGCGGTCCCTACGAGCAGCGCACGGCGCTCGACGAGGTGGCACAGATGATGGGCGGGCTGGCCTATATGACGGGGCCGGAGAACCGCCCCTTGCGAGCCGGATCGTCGGTGATCGACATCACCGGCGGCATGTTCGGCGTCATCGGTGTTCTTTCCGCGCTGCAGCGCCGGCACGACACCGGCGAAGGCGCGCACGTCACCTCGGCCCTTTACGAGACGACCGCGTTCCTGGTCGGCCAGCATATCGCCCAGCACGCGGTCACCGGCGTCGCCGCCAGGCCGATGCCGTCGCGCGTCTCCGCCTGGGCCATCTACGACGTGTTCGACACCAGCGACGGACAGGTCTTCGTCGGCGTGGTCAGCGACACCCAGTGGCGCCAGTTCTGCGAAGTCTTCGGCTTTACCGACTGGGCGGCAGACGAGACCCTGGAAACGAACCCCGACCGGGTCGAACGGCGCCCCGACATCATGCCGCGATTGCGCGAACAGTTCGCCGGCATGACATCCGATACGCTGCAGGAAAAATTGGCGCTGGCCGGCCTGCCCTATGCGCCGATCAAGCGGCCGGAGGACCTGCCCGACGACGCCCACCTGGCATTCAACGGGTTTCATTCGCTCACCCTGCCGGGCTCTGAGGAGGCATTGCGGCTGCCAAAACTGCCGATCGAAATCGACGGTGAGCGTGGCGAGATCCGTCACGACCTACCTGAAATCGGCGAGGACTGCGACCGGATCCTGTCGGATCTCGGCTATGCGGATGAGAAGATCCGCCACCTGCGGTCGGCCGGAGCCGTGGCATGAGCAAACGCACGGGAAAGACGATTTTCGACAAGCTGCTGGCGGCCCATCAGGTGCGACGCTTCGACGACGGATCGTCTCTCGTGCTGATCGACCGCATCATGCTGCATGAGCGCACCGGCGCCGTGGCTCTCAACCACCTGATCGCCGAGGACCGGCCGATCGCGGCTCCGGAATCGGTATTCTGCACCATCGACCACATCGTCGACACGACGCCCGGCCGCGTACACGGCACGCGCATGCCCGGCGGCGAGGCGTTCATCGACACGATGCGGCAGCATGCCCGCGCCTTCGGCCTGACACTGTTCGATGTCAGCGACCCGCGCCAGGGCATCGTGCACGTCATCGCGCCGGAACTCGGCATCGCCCTGCCCGGCCTGTCCTTCGTTTGCCCCGACAGTCACACCTGCACGCTCGGCGGTCTCGGCGCCTTCGCCTGGGGAATCGGCACCAGCGATTGCGAACATGCGCTCGCCAGCCGCACCCTGCGGATCGGACCGCACAAACAGATGCGGGTGAACCTCACCGGCACGCCGCCCGACTGGCTGACGGCCAAGGACATCATCATCCACCTGATCGGTCGCCATTCGGCGTCGGGCGCCAAGGGTTACATGATCGAGTTCGCCGGGCCTGTGGTCACCGGCATGGAGATCGAGGAACGCCTGACCCTGTGCAACATGGCGGTCGAATTCGGCGCCTTCACCGGGATCGTCGCCCCGGACGACAAGACGATCGCTTTCGTGACCGGCCGCCCTTACGCTCCGACGCTGGCGACACAGGATGAGGCCGAAGCCCATTGGTTGTCGCTTCGCAGCGACGACAACAGCAAGTTCGACCGGGAGATCACTCTTGACACCAGCCATCTGAGCCCCATCGTGACCTGGGGCACCAGTCCGGAACAGGCGGTTCCGATCGACATGCCGGTGCCGTCGCAGGAACGCGAAGGGATGGTCGACGAGACTCATGCCAGGGCGCTTGCCTATATGGGGCTGAAGCCCGGCATGCGGTTGACGGACCTACCGCTCAATGCGGCCTTTATCGGCTCCTGCACCAACAGCCGGCTGACCGATCTGCGCCGCGCAGCACGGATTCTCAGGGGCCGCAAAGTTGCCGAGGGCATCAAGGCCGTGTGCGTTCCGGGCTCCACCCAGGTGCGTCGCGCGGCGGAGGCAGAAGGCCTCGATCAAGTGTTTCGCGAGGCCGGATTTGTCTGGGGCGAAGCCGGCTGCGCCATGTGCTTTTATGCCGGCGGCGAGAGTTTCGGCGACGGCGCGCGGGTGATTTCATCGACCAACCGGAACTTCGAGGGCCGGCAAGGCCCGGGTGTGCGCACCCACATTGCCAGTCCCGAGACGGTGGCGCTCTCGGCGGTCAACGGATGCATCAGCAACCCGGCCGATCTTTACCGGGCGGCGGCGCAAGAGCCGCAGGAGACGGCATGATGGAAAAGTTCACGCGCCACGAAGGCATTGCCGTCCCCCTGTTCATCGACAATGTGAACACCGACCAGATCATTCCGTCACGGGAGATGAAACGGGTCTCGAAAGAAGGCCTCAGCGACGGCCTGTTTGCCAATCTGCGCTATTCGGATGCCGCCGAAGGCGGCCGGACACCGAACCGCCAATTCGTGCTCAACCACCCGCACTACGCCGAAGCCAGCATTCTCGTATCGGGCGGAAATTTCGGCTGCGGCTCGTCGCGCGAACACGCCGTCTGGGCCCTGCATGAATACGGTTTTCGGGTGATCATTGCAGAGAGCTTCGGCAGCATCTTTTTCGAAAACTGCATCGCCAACGGCATCCTGCCGGTGGCGCTCGAGCGCGAGCACATCCAACGCTTGGTCGAGGCGGCTGAGTCGGAACCGCAAAACCTGGTGATCGATCTGCACGAAAAGGCGGTTGAAACGTCCTCGGGCCGCCTTTCCTTCGAGCTCGAGGAAGCCAAGCGCGAGCTGTTGATCGCCGGGCTGAAACCCATCGACGTGGTGATGAAACACAGCAAGGAAATCGACCGGTTCGTCACCCGCGATCACAAGCGACGGCCGTGGGTCTACGACCACCCGGCGCTCGTCGCCAAGGGACAGGCCTGATGGATCCGGTGCTGCTGTCCGTCCTTCAGGGACGCCTGGAACAGATCGCCGACGAAATGGATGCCACCCTTTTCAAGGCGGCATTCAATCCGATCATCGCCGAAGCGCACGATGCCAGCCACGGTTTCTACGACGCGACAACCGGTGACACCCTCGTGCAGGGCAAGCTCGGCCTGCCGATCTTCGTCGGCGCCATGGCCTTCGCGGTGCGCGCGGTCATCGCTCACGCGCAAAAGCACGGGCAACCCGGCGAAGGCGACGTGTTCATCTTCAACGATCCCTATGACGGCGGCACCCATCTCAACGACTTCAAGCTGGTGCAGCCGGTTTTCAACGACGGCAGGATCTCCTGCTACATGGCGTCCGTCGGGCACTGGCACGACGTGGCCGGCAACGTGCCCGGCAACTACAACCCGGCGGCCACCGAAATCTTCCAGGAAGGCGTGCTCATCCCGCCGGTCCGGCTGATCCGGGCGGGTGACATCCAGCAGGACATCGTCGATATCCTGGCTGCCAACACCCGCCTGCCGCTGTCGCAATATGGCGACCTGCACGGCCAGATCGCCGCGCTCAAACTGGGCGAAGAACGCCTGCACGATCTGATGGAGCAATACGGCGCCGACACGATCGCAGGCGCAGTTCGGGAATTGCGCGACCGCACTGCACGGCAGATGCGCGACCATATCGGCGCCCTCCCCGACGGGACCTATCGCGCGGTCGACCATCTCGACAATGACGGTATCGACGACCGCCAACTCGACATCGCGGTCGCCATCACCGTCGATGGCGGATCGATGACGCTCGATTTTACCGGCACGTCGGAAGCGTGTGCCGGACCGGTCAACATCTCCCGGGCCACCGCCGAGGCTTCGATCTATGTGGCGCTCAAGCACGTGTTTCGCGACGTCGCCGCCAATGCCGGTGTGCTCGATCCCGTCATCATCCGGATTCCCGATGGCAGCCTGATGGCGGCAACCGCGCCGCGACCCGTGGGCGGCTATACGGAGACGATCCTGCGGGTCATCGACGTGATCTTCGTGGCGCTGTCCGAAGCCGCGCCGGAGGCGCTGACCGCCTGCGCCTACGGCACCATCAATGCCCTGTCGGTTGCCGGGCATCGCGACGACGGGTCGCGCTGGGTCATGTTCTCGTTCTTCGGCGGCGGCCACGGCGGCCACCCGGAGGGCGACGGGCTGTCGCACGGCAACGCGCCGATTTCCATGGCGACGATCCCGCCGGTGGAGATCCTCGAGGCGCGCTATCCGGTGCGCTTCACGCAATGGGCGCTGCGCAACGATTCCGGCGGCCCCGGCGAGTTCCGCGGCGGCCTTGGCGGGCTTTACGAGATGGAAATCATGAACGACGCGACCGGATTCCTGTTCGGCGAGCGCGGCAAACATCCGCCTCAACCGATTGCCGGCGGCAAGCCGGGTGCACTCAACATTTTCTCCTATGACGTCGACGACGAAACCGGCGGCTTTTCCGGCCGCCCGCCGATGGCCTCCAAGATCACCGGCATCAGGATCCGCAAGAACCAGCGCGTGCGCCTGGCATCGCCGGGCGGCGGCGGCTGCGGCGATCCCCGGAAACGGGATCCCGGGCGGGTGCTGGCCGACGTGCTTGACGGCTTCGTTTCGGTGGAAAGCGCGCGCAGCGATTACGGCGTGGTGATCGCCGAAGGGCAAGTCGACGAAGCGGCCACGCGAGCGTTGCGGGGGGCGGCGCCGGCATGAGCGAGGCAGCATCGCAGCCGCGCGACATCCTTCTCGGCATCGATGTCGGCGGCACCTTCACCGACATCTTCGTCGTCGATCAGGCAAGCGGCACCTGCTCGGTGCACAAGGTCCCGTCGACGCGCGGCCGCGAGGCCGACGGGTTCATCGACGGCGTGACCACCGGCGTTTCGGACCTGTCGAGCATCGCCGCCGTGATCCACGGCACCACGGTCGGCACCAATGCTCTCCTGGAGCGCAAGGGCGCCAAAGCCGGGTTGGTGACGACGGAGGGTTTCCGCGACGTCCTGCAGATGCGCCGCCGCGACCGGCCAACCACCTGGGGCCTGCGCGGCCGCTACGACCCGGTCATCGAACGGTCCATGAGCCACGAGATTCCGGAACGGGTGCTGGCGGATGGCAGCGTGCACACGCCGCTCGACGAGGCGGCTCTGCGCGCGGCGCTCGAAGAGCTGTTGGCCAATCGCGCCCAATCGCTGGCGCTGGTCTTCATCAACGCCTATGCCAATAGGGCGAACGAAGACCGCGCACGCGCCGTGCTGGAAGCGATCTGGCCCAACGAACACTTCTCCATTTCGTCGGAGCTTCTGCCGGAAATCCGCGAATTCGAGCGGGCCTCGACGACCGCGCTCAACGCCTATCTTCAGCCGGTCGTCGGCGACTATCTCAAGACGCTCGACAAGCGGCTTGCCGATGGCGGCTTCGGCGGCGAGTTCCTCATCGTCCAGTCGAATGGCGGGGTGATGACGTCGCAGGAAGCCGCCCGCCTGCCGGTGCGCACCGCCCTCTCCGGTCCGGCCGCCGGCGTCTTCGCCTCCGCCTATCTCGCCGGCCAGTCGGGCTTCGACAACGTCATCACCTGCGACATGGGCGGCACCAGTTTCGATGTTTCCGTCGTCGCCGGCGGCGAGGCCGCCCTGTCGTCACAGACATCGGTCGATTTCGGTCTGGTTATCCGCTCGCCGATGATCGAAATCACCACGATCGGGGCCGGCGGCGGATCAATCGCCTCGATCGATACCGGCGGGCTGATCCGCATCGGTCCGGAGAGCGCCGGGTCCATGCCCGGGCCGGTCTGCTACGGCCGCGGCAACGACAGGCCGACGGTCACCGATGCGAACGTGGTGCTCGGCCGCATCAATGCCGACCAGCCGATCGGCGGCCAGCTTGAGCGGCTCGACAGCGAAGCTGCGGAAGCGGCGATCCTGAAACATATCGGCGAACCGCTCGGCATGTCGGCGCTTGCGGCGGCGGAAGCCATCATCGATGTGGCCAATGCCCGCATGGCCGGCGCCATTCGGCTGGTATCGATCGAGCGCGGCCACGATCCGCGGCAGTTCGCGGCGATGCCGTTCGGCGGCGGCGGCGCCCTGCATGCCTGCGCCCTGGTCCGCGAGATCGGCCTCGGCCGCGCCCTGGTGCCCCGCTATCCGGGGATCGTTTCGGCGCTCGGCTGCGTCATCGCCGACATGCGCCAGGATTTCGTGCGCACCGTCAATTCGCCGCTGTCGGGCCTGAACGAACAGCACCTGGCCTCGGTCGTGCGTGAGTTCTCCGATACCGGCACCAGAAGACTGCGGGAATCGGAGGCGCGTTTTTCGTCGATCGAGACGCGGGTGTCGCTCGACATGCTCTATACCGGCCAGACCCACACCGTCGAGGTTCCGCTCGACACGGAACTTGCCGGCTCGTTCCGCCGGGAGAAGGTCCTCGATGCCTTTGAAAGGCGCTACCGCAATGCCTATGGCCGGGTGCTCGATGCGGTCGAGCCGGTCATCGTCAACCTGCGCACTACGGTGATCGGGCGGCGGCCGAAATTCGATCCGCGCGTCCTGGCGCCGACCGGCGACCTGACGGTCGAAGCTGCCGAGGCCGGCTCGCGCACGGTCTATTTCGCCGGTGCGCCGCATGCGGCGCGGGTCTACCGGCGGCTGGACCTTCCTGTTGCTGCAGTGGTCGCCGGCCCGGCGGTGCTCGAACAGCCGGATACGACAATCTGGATCGAACCGGGCTTTCAGGCACGCGTCGACGACCTCGGCAATCTCGTCGTGACCCGGGAGGAGAACGCATGACACCGTCGCTGCTCGCCGATCGCGGCCGCATAGCCTTGCTCGTCGTCGACATGCAGAACGACTTCCTGCATCCGGACGGAGCCTATGGACGCGCCGGCCAGACCAGTCCCGAAATCGCCGCGCTGACCGACCGGCTGGTGCCGGTTGCCGATGCGCTTCGGGCTGCCGGCGGCTGGATCGTCTCGACCCAGTTCACACTGGTGCCGGCGAAAGGCGGCGAGCCGCTGATCTCTCCGCATCTGAAGCAATTGCGGCCGTTTCTGACCAAGGGTGATTTCTGCCCTGGCGCTTTCGGCCATCAGCTTGTCGATCCGCTGGCACCGGCCGATCTGACGGTCGAGAAGGTCGCCTATTCTGCCTTCTACATGACGCGGCTCGAATGGCTGCTGCGCAAATGCGATATCCGACAGCTGATCGTCTGCGGCATCGTCACCAATGGCGGCGTCGCCTCGACGTTGCGCGACGCCCATGTGCGCGATTTTGAAACGGTGCTGCTGTCCGACGGAACAGGGGCGTTCGACCGTCGGGTGCATGAGGACACGCTGCGGGCGCTGGGCACCATCACGCCGGTGGCGACCTGCGCACAAGTCGCGGATGCGTTGAGAGGTCGGTAGTACCATCGGTTTTCGGGTGTAGCCGACGGCATGCAAACGCTGAAGCTCGCTACCGACAAACTGAACCCGGCAACCAAACTGCAGTTGCACCACTGTAGAAGCCTCAACCAGTAAATGTTTGTATTGGCTTTCTTTTTCTACTTCTAAGTTCAAATCTGTAACAATCGTACGCCAGACACCGTCTCGAAAACTTTTCTTAACCAGTCTCCCCAACTCTCTCTCCTGGGGAGCGTGTTTTCCAACAATCGGAACCATTGCCGAGCGAGATCGGCGGACACACGCGAAATTCAGTAATCGGGGAAACCTGGAGGGGACGGTAACACCATGTTTGATTTCAATTCGGACGCGAAGGCGGTCTTCGAGGCGATGAGCAAGTCGCAGGCCATCATCGAATTCGATCTGAACGGCAATATTCTCACCGCCAACGAGAACTTCTGCAGCGCGGTCGGATATCAGCTTTCCGAGATTCAGGGAAAGCACCACTCCATGTTCGCCGAGCCGGCCTACGCCGCTTCGGACGAGTACAGGGAATTCTGGGCCAAGCTGGGTCGCGGCGAGTTCGACAGCGGCCAGTACAAGCGCGTCGGCAAGGGCGGGCGGGAAATCTGGATCGAAGCGTCCTACAATCCGGTTTTCAAGGGCGGCAAGCCGGTCAAGGTCATCAAATTCGCATCCGACATCACAGCGACCAAGATCAAGTCGATGGAGGATGCCGGCAAGCTCGACGCCCTGTCGCGCGCCCAGGCGGTGATCGAGTTCTTCCCGAACGGCGAGATCATCACGGCAAACGAGAACTTCTGTGCCGCAGTCGGCTATCAGCTGTCGGAGATTGAAGGAAAGCACCACTCCATTTTCTGCGAGCCTGCCTACGCGGCGAGTGATTCCTATAAGCAGTTCTGGGCGGACCTGGCCGCCGGAACCTTCAAATCCGACGAGTTCAAGCGCTTCGGCAAGAGCGGCAACGAAATCTGGATTCAGGCAACTTACAATCCGATCCTCGACGATCAGGGCAAAGTCTTCCGCGTGGTCAAATTCGCGACCGATATCACCTCGCGGGTTCACGCCGTCGAAACCCTTGCCGGTAGCCTTCAGGAGCTGGCAAACGGCAATCTCGATCAAAGCATCGACGAGCGGTTTCCGGAAAATCTGGAGATGCTGCGTTCCGACTTCAACAATTCCGTCGGCAAGCTCGAAGGCGCCATGCGCAATGTCGGCGCCAATGCCAACGAGATCGCCGCCAGCTCCGCCGAGATCCGCTCCGCCGCGGACGATCTGTCGAAGCGCACCGAACAACAGGCCGCTTCGGTTGAAGAAACCGCCGCGGCCCTCGAGCAGATCACCACGACCGTTGCCGACTCCACCCAACGGGCCGAGGAAGCCGGCGACCTGGTCTCCAAGACCCGCGACAATGCCGAGCATTCCGGCAAGGTCGTCAAGGAGGCGATCGAGGCGATGGGAGAGATCGAGGTCTCTTCCAATGCCATCAACAACATCATCGGCGTGATCGACGATATCGCCTTCCAGACCAATCTGCTGGCTCTGAACGCCGGGGTCGAGGCAGCCAGGGCCGGCGATGCCGGCAAGGGCTTTGCCGTCGTGGCGCAGGAGGTTCGCGAACTGGCCCAGCGTTCGGCCAACGCCGCCAAGGAGATCAAGGAACTGATCACCAATTCCGGCGAGCAGGTGAAACGCGGCGTATCCCTGGTCGGGCGGACCGGCGAGGCCCTCGAGCAGATCGTCGCCCAGGTCGTCGACATCAACGCCAACGTCACGGCGATCGTCGAGGCCGCCAGGCAACAGACCACCGGTCTCAAGGAAATCAATACCGCGGTCAACACCATGGACCAGGGCACGCAGCAGAATGCGGCCATGGTCGAGGAATCGACCGCTGCCAGCCACTCTCTGGCAAGTCAGGCAGATGCTCTGAGCAGCCTGCTGGGCCAGTTCAGGATGGGCGATGGCGCTGCCGCCGTGCCGGCGGGTCAGCACCGCGCCCCGGCGCCGGTCAACAGGGACGCCACTCCGGTGGCATCACCGGCTCGCGCCATGACAGCCAAGGTTGCCAAGGCGTTCGGTTCCAGCGCCGCGGCCACCGCCGAGGAATGGGAGGATTTCTGATGACCTCGACCAACGCCGTTTCCGCCTACGCCGATCAGGCGCTGGAAATTATTGCATTTCGGCTGCACGACCAGGAATTCTGCGTCAAAACCACGTCCATCCGCGAAATTCGCGGATGGGCTCCGTCAACTCCGATCCCGCATTCGCCGCCCGAGATGGTCGGCGTCATGAACCTGCGCGGCACGGTCATTCCGATCATCGACCTTGCCTACAAGCTGGGCATGCCGCGCACCGAGGCGAATGAGCGCAGCGCGATCGTCGTCACCGAACTCCACGAAAAGGTCGTGGGCATGCTGGTCGACCGTGTCTCGGATATCCTGACGGTGAACGGCTCCGAGATCCAGCCGGTTCCGGAAATCAGCGCATCCTTCGACACGGGATTTTCCGAGGGCATCATTACCAGCGACAACGGCATGATCTGCTTCCTCAACCTGACCAGGATGTTCGACGACGAAGACCTGGACGGGCTCGCCGCCTGAGGCCGGTCGAGGGCCGGAACAACGATCGCGGCGAGGTGACGTCGCCGCGAAGCGATCAACGGTCCGTCTCGGGTCCGCCGTAGCAAAGCTCCCGCCCTGCGATCGTCAGATTGCACAGCCGGTCGACAAGCCCGGCCCGCGGATGATAGCCGCGATCGACCTCGCAGAACGTATCGATCGAGACGTCGATCTCCGGGTGTCGGCGCGACAGCGCCAGGGCCTCCCGGACACGGGCCGCCGACCAATCCAGATCGGTCTGCGGGACCGACGGATCGTCGAGCGATATCCGCACCGCGACGCCGACCGGCCTGGCGGTCTCCCGGGCAAAGGAAGCGATGCGTTCGCCGATCGTTCCGATATCCTCGGATGCTGCGATCTGGAATGTCGCGCCCAATCCGGGGATCGCCGCGATCTTCTCCTGGACCTTGTCGAGCTCCGACGCGAGATAGCCGAAACTGACGGTATGCGCGAATTTCGACCCCTGCGCCGGCCCGTCCGCCGAGCTGCGGATCCGGCCGATGCGTATGGGTAATCCGCCCGGCATGGCAATCGTCCCCGCGGGCCCGCCGGCGACGGCGATCTCGAGCGCGGATATCATGTCGGCATTATCTACTAGCATCGCCCGTTCCGCTTCGCCCGGCGGCCTGGAACTCACCAGGCTGAAACGGATTCCGACAGCATGCCAGTCGCACATTCGGGCGCGGGTTTGAGCATCCATCAGGTCGGCAAGCGGTGTTCTGACGGTGGCAATTCCCATTTGCCACAACCGCAGCAGCGGATAGTCGTTGCGGGCCCTTTTGCGGCTGAATTCCTCCATCGGACCCTGATAGGGCAGATCCACGGACCGGGCCCAGGAGTGGCGAAGATAAGGCGTCAGCGCGTTTTCCGGCACTTGCTTGAAGGCATCGATTGGCGCACCGTCCTCGCATCCACCGGTATCGAGGAACTGCAGGCGATGGCCCGCGTCGTCGACCGTGACCACGCACACCATGAACTTGCCGCGATCGTCGCGCCCGAATTCGGGTGCCGGACCGACCGGAAAGAGCTCGGCGAAGTCCTGCCGGGTGAAACTCGTGGCGGGGATCGTGTAGAACTTCACGCCGTTGTGGCGATTGTAGAAAAAGTGATGGACGTGGCCCGAAAACACGGCTTCCACGGCCGTCACGGCCGCCAGGTCCAGCAACCAGGAGCGGCCGGGCTCGGCGTAATTGTCGTAGTGTTCCGGCTCATCCGCATGATCGATGAACAACGGATAGTGCGAGAACAGAAACAGGCGCTCGCCTGCCCGTTCGCGCAAGGTCCGCTCGAGCCATTCGCGCTGCCGGGCCTCAGACCGGGTTCCGGCGTTGACCAGGGAGGAGTTCATGACGACGAAATGCACGCCGCCATGGTCGAAGACATACCAGGGCTCGCCGATGCGGGACCGGTAGGCCGCCTCGCTTTGCTCGGTCACCGGCCCGGCCGGCGAACCCGGATGCGGCTTGTCGCCGATGTCATGGTTTCCGGGGACGAAGCGCAATCCGTCGCCCAGCGGCGCCAACAGATTTCTGGCTTCCTCGCAAGCCGGACCGAAGGTCGGAAGATGCGGCAGCGGATGCACCACGTCGCCCAGATGGATGTCGAACTCCGTCCGCTGTGCCGCCAACAGCGCCGCGGCATAGGCGGCCCGTCCGTTGGCCCTGGCGTTCACCGCGTAGGGCGATGATTGATCGCCGCTCTGCGGGCGGATGTGCGTATCGGTGATGATGCCGAACCGAATGGTCATGGGGTCCCTCTCAACCATCGGCCAGGACGTTGCGATGCAGCTTGACCTGCGACCAGACCGTGAAGCCGATCACCAGCGCGGTCAGGGCCCAGAAGAACCAGCAGATGACCGATGAGAAGAAGATGTCCGGACTGCCGCGAGAAATCAGCAGCGATTGCCGGAAATTATCTTCCAGCATCGGCCCGAGAATGAACGCGATGAGGAACGGGGCCGCCGGTATTTTCAGCTTCAGCATTGCGAAGCCGACCACGCCCATGATCATCATGACCAGCACGTCGAAGGTCGAGTTGTTGACGGCGTAGGCGCCGAACACGCAAAGCACGAACACCACCGGAAACAGCACCCGATGCGGAATGTCGGCGATGCGGCTGATCAGCCTGATCGAAATCTTGCCGACGATCAGCAGGTAGACCGAGCTCAGCATGATACCGATGAACAGCGCGTAGATCAGGCTGATGTTTTCCTGGAACATCAGCGGCCCGGGCCGCAGCCCGTGGATCATGAAGGCGCCGAGGATGATCGCCGTGATGATGTCGCCGGGAATGCCGAGGGCCAGAAGCGGGATCAGCGTGGCGCCGGCGACACCGTTGTTTCCGGCCTCCGCGGCGGCGACGCCTTCCAGTTCGCCCTTGCCGAAATTGCCTGGATTCCTCGATGTCCGACGTGCCTCGGAATAGGACAGAAAGGCCGAAGGCGCGCCGCCGATGCCGGGAATCGCGCCGAGGATGACACCGATGACGCTGCCGCGGATAATGGTCTTGAAGCAGCGTTTGAAATCCTCCAGCTTGGCGCCAATGCCGGCCAGCGGGCTATGCTCCCTGGCCTCCTCCCTGCCGAGGAAGAAATTGATGATCTCCGGCAGCGCGAACAGCCCGATCAGCACCGGAATGAAGGTCAGGCCGCTCATCAGATTGACGTTGTCGAAGACGAAGCGGTTGGTGCCGTAGACCAGGTCCAGCCCCACCGTCGCCAGCATGAGGCCCAGGCACGCCGATCCGAAACCCTTCAGCAGCTGATTGCCGGAAACGCCGGAAATGATGGTCAGGGAAAACACGATCAGGGTGAAGACCTCCGCCGGACCGAATTTGAGTGCGAAGCTCGCCAGCACTCCGGCAAACAGGATGAGCGATATGTTGGAGATGAAATCGGCGACGCAGGAGGCGTAGAGCGCCATGTCGAGCGCCCTTCGCGCCTCGCCGCGCTTGGCCATCGGATAGCCGTCGAGGGCCGTGCAGGACGCCGCAGGCGTCCCCGGCGCATTGATCAGGATGGCGGTGATCGACCCGCCATAGATGCCGCCCTTGTAGACACCCAGCAAAAGCAGAATGCCGGTCACCGGCGCCATGGTGAAGGTGAAGGGCAGCGTCAGGGCCACCGCCATCGGCGTCGTCATGCCGGGTATGGCGCCGACAAAGGTGCCGATAATCACCCCGAGGCAGAGGATCAGTACGTTTTCCAGGGTCGCGAATATCGTGAAGGCCTGCGCAAGCGTATCGAGCAGCATGGTTCAGATCCTCAGCAGAATGGGGTCAAGCACGCCGCCCGGGATGGGGATGTTCGCAAGCTTGGTGAAAAACAGATAAAGCACCGCCGGCAGCAGCACGGCGACCAGCGCGACGGTGACCGGATTGCGCTCGCCGGCGAGCAGCATCAGCACGATCAAGGCGATCGTGGACGCCAGTACGAAGCCGAGAAACGGAAGGAGATAGGCGGTTGCGAACAGCACGAGGACCACGGAACACACCTTGGCGACGGCAGCGGCCGGGGCGCCTGCCAATCGCCCGTTATCGCCGTTCGACATCACGGCGCGAACGACGATCGCCAACCCGAGCACCGCCATCGCGATGGCTATCAGGTTGGGATAGTAGGACGGCGCCAGCGCCGCGATCTGTACCTTTCTCGGCGCGTCGACGCCGACGGGTATCAGAACGAAGAGCAGCGCCAGGCCGAGCACCAGGAAGGCTCCCCCCGCCCAGAAATCACGTTTGTGAAGCAATGCGACAATCCTCCCGCTACAGGTCTGCGAACGGTGCAGCTCCCCGGCGCTAGGCCGCCTTGAGCTTCGTCAGGTTCAGCTCGCCGGTGAAAATGTATTCCTGGAGTGCCACGCTGACCGCGGCGTCGACCGAGGTGATCGAACTCCGTTCCAGACAGTCCGCCGCGCCCGACCGGCCCGCCTCTTCGAGCACCTCCAGGATTCCTTCAAAATAGTCGGCCTGGCGGCCGACCTCTCCCGAGAGGATCACCCGCTCGGGATTGAAAAGCGCAAAAACCGCGTCGACGCCGCGGCCGAGCAACCTGCCAGCCCGCCGAAACGCCGCGCGGGCATCGCCGTCATCGGCGTCGGCGGCGGCAACCGCGTCGACCATGCGCTTGGCGCGTCCCGCCAGCGGGCAATCGGCCCGGCCCAGCGCCTCGAGAATGGCGTTTCCGGCGGCCGTCACTTCAAGGCAGCCCTTCCTTCCGCACGCACACGGCGTTTCGTCGCCGGGAATGGCGAAGTGAGACAGCGAGCCGAAGCCCCGGGTCCCGGTTCCCTGAAAGCGGCCATCGAGGCGGGCGCTCACGCCGATGCCGAGAGCAACGTTGATCAGGAAAACATCGGTTTCCGGTGGTATCGCCTTGAGTTCGGCGCGCAGGATGGCGCTCGCCCTGTGTTCGACCCGCACCGGCAGCCCCAGCGCCTCGGTAAGTGTCGACTGCACCGGCACGGCCTCCCAGCCCAGCGGGTTCAAGGTGATCAGTTCGTCCTCATTCCCGCCCGGCTGGCCGACGGAATAGCCGGCCGAAACGCCGACTCCGAGCAGCCGGCCGCGATTGAAGTCCTGGTCGTAGACCAACGTCTTGGCGCGGGTGCAGATCGCCTCGAGGAAGCGCGCCGGATCGTCGACCGGGATATCGTCGCAGGGTTCGGAACGCACCACTTCGCCGAGCGCATTGGCCAGGGTGATGCTGCGCCGGTTGGCGGTCAGCGAAATCGCCAGGACATAGGCACCGGACGGATTGATCGACAGCAGCGACTCGCGGCGCCCTACCCGCCCGTCCGCACGGACAGGCTCGCTTTCGCGCAGGATTCCGGAATCGATCATCTCGCGGGTAATGCGCGAAATGGCGGCAGCGGTCAGACCGGTTTCTTCCGCCAGTTGGCCGCGGGTCATCGATACGCCCTGGGCAAGCAGGCCGATCAGGCTTTCGCGATTCATCCGCCTCAACGCCGCCGTGGGGGTCGAATTCCTCTGCGTCTCCTCATTTTTTCCTGTCATCATCAAATTCCAGCCATCATCCGCGATATTCCCGAATTATAGCGTCTGATTTATTTTTTGCAATCGGTAATTAATTATTGTATCCTGCGATCGATCTTTGTATGAAGCAAGCGCTCGAACAGCCGTTCGAAGCCCGAAACCGAAGGGAGGATTGAATGCGAAGATTGTTTCTGAAAGCGGCCCTGGCGACGGCTGTCGGCCTTACGGCCGCTGTGGGGCCGGCCACCGCCGACGAGTATCCGGAGCGTCCCATCACGCTGGTCGTGCCTTATGGGCCGGGCGGCGCCGCGGACCTGTCTGCGCGGCTCGTCGCCGGCACAGCGCCCAATTACCTGGGGCAGCCGATCCTCGCCGTCAACAGAACCGGCGCCGCGGGCGTCGTCGGCTCCAACTTCGTTGTGAATTCGAAGCCGGACGGCTACACGCTGCTCTCCGCGCGGGTCGGAAGCCAGATGGGCGTGCCGGCAATGAACAAGACCATTCCCTATGCCTGGGATGACTTCACCTTTCTCGGCCTGATCGAAACCAATCCGTTCGTTCTGGTCGTTTCCGGCGACAGCGACATCAACAGCTTCGCCGACTTCGAAGCCAAGGTAAAAGCCGGCAACGAACTGACCTACGGCTCGGCCGGCGTCGGCACCCTTCTGCATATCGCCACGGCCGTCATGGCCGACACAATGGGGGTCGGCCTCGATAATCTCATTCACGTGCCGTTCAAAGGCGGCGGCAAGGCCCGCGCCGCGATCGTCGGCGGCCAGGTCGATTTCATGTGGCAGAACCTGTCCGGCGTCATCAACGCCATCGAGGCCGGCCAGCTGAAGGCTCTGGCCGTCACGACGCCGGAACGCTTCCCGGCGCTGGCGGACGTGCCGAGCGTCAGCGAGCTCGGCTACCCCGACATGGAGAAGATCATCGGCTGGTCGGCCATCTACGGACCGCCGGGCATGCCCGAGGAGATCGTCACCAAATGGGTCGATACGCTGCAGAGCCTGAAGGACGATACCGCCTGGAACCGCATGACCAAGGGCCTCGGCAACGTCGTCGACGTGCGCAGCCCCGAAGACACCAGGGCCTTCGTCCAGGCACAGTACGAGACCTTTGACGAAACGCTGCGAAAACTCGGCCTGACCGTCGAATAGAGCAGCCGACCGGCGGCGTCCAACCGGCGCCGCCGCGACTACCGACACTTGCGAATTCTCTTTGACGATGGAGGTTTGAATGCCTTCCGAACGGCCGAACTTTCTCTTCATTCAGGCCGACCAAATGGCCGGCCCCGCCATGCCCTTCAGCGGCAACCGCACCGTCAAGGCGCCGGCCATGGCACGCCTCGCCGAGGAAGGCGTGGTGTTCGAGAACTGCTATTGCAATCTGCCGATGTGCGGCCCCTCGCGCGCCTCCATGCATGCCGGACGGCTGCCCTTCAGCATCCAGATGTACGACAACGCCAGCGAGTTTCGTTCCGCGATCCCCACCTTCGCGCACTATCTGCGGTGGCTCGGATATCGCGTCGAGATGAGCGGCAAGATGCATTTCGTCGGCGCCGACCAGCTTCACGGCTATGGGCGTCGCCACACCACCGAAATCTACCCGGCCAATTTCGCCTGGACTGTCGACTGGTCGAAGGGGCGCGAATACCGGCCGACAAACCTGACGATGGCGCCGGTGATCGAAAGCGGTCCCTGCGTGCGGACCTTGCAGATGGATTATGACGACGAGGTCGCCTTCCACGGCATGCAGGCCATCTACGATCTCGCCCGAAAGGACGACGACCGGCCCTGGCTGCTGACCGTGTCGTTCACCCAGCCGCACTCGCCCTTCGTCATCTCCCGGGAATACTGGGACCGCTACAATCACGACGACATCGAGGCGCCCACCGTGCCCGAGATCTCCCTCAACGAGAAAGACCATCTCAGCCTCAATCTCCACTATTGCCAGGGCCGGCACGAATTCACCGTGACAGAGGAGCACAAGCGCAACGCTCGGCACGGCTACTACGGCATGATCTCCTATGTCGACGACAAGATCGCGTTGCTGCGCGACACGCTGGAGAAATGCGGTCTCTCCGAAAACACCGTCATCGTGCTCACAGCCGACCACGGCGAAATGATGGGTGAGCGCGGCATGTGGTACAAGCAGCACTTCTTCGAATGGGCCTGCCGGGTGCCGCTGGTCATTCATGCGCCCCACCGCTTCCGCTCGGGACGGGTTTCCCAGAACGTCTCGCTGATCGACCTGATGCCGACGATGCTGGACCTGGCCGTGGACGGCGCATTCACCGATTATGCCGGCGGCGCCATCGACGGCCGCTCGCTGGCCAGGCCGCTGAACGGCGACACGACGGCAATGGACGACGTCGTGATTTCCGAGTTCGCCGCCGACGGATCAACCGGGCCCAGCCGCATGGTCAAGAAGGGACCGTGGAAATACATGTATCTCGAGGGCGTCGACGAGCTGTTGTACGACGTCGCGGCCGATCCGCGGGAACTGGACAACCACATCGACGACCCGCGGCATGCGGGCGTCGCCGAAGATTTGCGTTCGATTGCGTTCGATGGCTGGGATCCGGACAGGCTGCGGGCCGAGATCCGTGACGACCAGGAACGCCGGCTGCTCATCCACAATGCCACCGGCGGCCAGCCGACCTGGGTCAACCTGGTACGGGTCGACGACAACGACCGTTACATCCGCAACGCCGGGGCCGCCGATACCAAGGCGAAGGCCCGGCTGCCCCGTGTTTCTCCCGCCCAGCCCGACAAGCCCCTATGAGCTACGACTACATCATCGTCGGCGCCGGCTCTGCCGGCTGCGTTCTGGCGAACCGGCTGAGCGCGGACCTGACCAACCGGGTGCTTCTGCTGGAAGCCGGCGGGTCGGACAGCAATCCGTGGATCCATGTGCCGGTCGGTTATTTCAAGACCCTGCACAACCCCAACACCGACTGGTGCTACAAGACGGAGCCCGACCCCGGCCTCAACGGGCGCTCGCTCGACTGGCCGCGCGGCAAGACGCTGGGCGGCTCCAGTTCGATCAACGGGCTTCTGTACATTCGCGGGCAGCGCCAGGACTATGATCTCTGGGCTCAGATGGGCAATCGGGGCTGGGGCTACAACGACGTGCTGCCGCTGTTCAAGCGCTCCGAGCGTTTCGAACTCGGCGCCAGCGAGTATCATGGCGACAAGGGCGGCCTCTCTGTTTCGACCATGCGCGCCAAGAGCGCCATTTCCGAGGCCTTCATCGATGCCGCGGTCGAAATGGGCGTCCCCCGCTCCGACGATTTTAACGGCGCCGAGCAGGAGGGTGCCGGCTATTTCCAGCAGACTGCGCGAAACGGTTTGCGATGTTCGTCTGCCAGGGCGTTTCTCAAGCCGGCGAAGGGCCGGCAGAACCTGGATGTCGTCACCCACGCTCACACCCAGACCCTGGTTTTTTCGTCCGACGGGTCGCGCAAGGTCACCGGGGTCCGCTACACGCGCAACGGCAAACCGCAGCACGCCATGCTCAATCAAGGCGGCGAGGTGATCCTCTCGGCAGGCGCCATCGGCTCCCCGCAGATTCTCGAGCTCTCGGGCATCGGACAGGGCGACGTGTTGGGGAATGCCGGTATCGACGTCATCCACGAGCTGCCCGGCGTCGGCGAGTGCCTGCAGGACCATCTGCAGATTCGCCTCGTCTACGAGGTCAACGTGCCGACCCTCAACGACTCGATCAACAGTTTCGTCCGGCGCATGGGCATCGGCATGCAATATGCGCTTTCCCGAACCGGGCCGATGAGCCTGGGCGCCAGCCAGGTCTGCATTTTCGCCCGGTCGATGGACGGCCTGGATACGCCCGACATACAGTTTCATTTCCAGCCGCTGAGCGCCGACAAGCCGGGCATCGAGATGCACCCGTTTTCGGGCATAACATCGTCGGTGTGCCAGCTGCGGCCCGAAAGCCGCGGCAACATCCACGTCACTTCGCCCGATGCGGCCGACTACCCGAAGATCGTGCCGAATTATCTTTCCGCCGTCGCCGACCAGCTGTGCGCCGTCCGGGCGATGAAATTCGCCCGGGCGATGACCAAAACCGCCGCTCTGTCTCCGTTTATCGTGCGCGAACACGTGCCCGACGACGTTCCGGACACGGACGATGCCTTGCTGGAGGCGGCGCGCAGCATCAGCCAGACGATCTATCACCCGACCAGCACCTGCAAGATGGGCGCCGATCCGATGGCCGTCGTGGACGAGCGGCTGCGGGTTCACGGGATCGGAAGCCTGCGGATCGCCGACGCCTCGATCATGCCGACGATCGTCAGCGGCAACACCAACGCACCGACCATCATGATCGGCGAAAAGGCCAGCGACTTGATCCTCGCCGACCGGCGCAACTGAAATCTCGAGGACGCAGTCAACGGCAGGCCGTCGGCCGGCGGCTTCGACAGATTTGGAGTGAATGCAATGAAAATGACAACCGAGGAAGCCTTCATCAAGGTCCTGCAGATGCACGGCATCGAGCATGCCTTCGGCATCATCGGATCGGCGATGATGCCGATTTCCGATCTGTTTCCCACGGCCGGCATCCGGTTCTGGGACGTGGCCGACGAGAAAAACGGCGGTTACATGGCGGACGGCTACGCCCGCGCCACCGGCAAGATGTCGATGGCGATCGCCCAGAACGGTCCGGGCGTGACCGGCTTCGTCACGCCGATCAAGACCGCCTACTGGAACCACACCCCGATGCTGCTGGTGACGCCGCAGGCGGCCAACAAGACCATCGGACAGGGCGGGTTCCAGGAAGTCGAACAGATGAAGCTGTTTGCCGACATGGTCTGCTATCAAGAGGAGGTCCGCGATCCGAGCCGCATCGCCGAGACGCTCAACCGGGTCATCCTCAAGGCCAAGCGTCTGTCGGCGCCGGCGCAGATCAACGTGCCGCGGGACTTCTGGACCCAGGTCGTCGACATCGAATTGCCTTCCATCGTCGAATTCGAGCGCCCGGCCGGCGGTCCGGATGCCATTGCCGAGGCAGCGGCGCTGCTGAGCGAGGCCCAATTTCCAGTCATTCTGAACGGTGCCGGCGTGGTGCTGGCAGGCGCGATTCCCGCCACTGCCGCACTTGCCGAGCGGCTGGGGGCGCCGGTCTGCTGCAACTATCAGCACAACGACGCCTTTCCCGGATCGCACCCGCTTTTTGCCGGTCCGTTGGGCTACAACGGCTCCAAGGCAGGCATGCAGCTCATCTCCAGAGCGGATGTCGTGCTGGCAATCGGCACGCGGCTCAATCCCTTTCCACCCTGCCCGGCTACGGCATCGATTACTGGCCGAACGACGCGAAACTCATCCAGGTCGACCTTAACGCCGACCGGATCGGACTGACCAAACCGGTGACCGTCGGCATTGTCGGCGACGCCCGGCTGGTGGCCGAACAAATCCTGGCGCAGCTTTCCGATGCGGCCGGAGAACAGGGTCGGCAGAAACGCCTCGACCTGATCGCCCACAGCAAGTCGGCCTGGGCCCAGGAACTGACGTCGCTCGACCACGAGGAGGACGATCCTGGCACCACCTGGAACGAACGCGTTCGCACCCGGCAACCGGATCACATGAGCCCGCGCATGGCCTGGCGCGCTATCCAGGCGGCCATGCCGAAAGATGCCATCATCTCTTCCGACATCGGCAACAATTGCGCCATCGGCAACGCCTATCCGACCTTCGAACAGGGACGCAAATATCTGGCGCCCGGCCTCTTCGGTCCCTGCGGATACGGCTTCCCGGCGATTCTCGGCGCCAAGATCGGCTGTCCGGACACGCCGGTGATCGGCTTTGCCGGCGACGGGGCGTTCGGCATCTCGATGAACGAGATGACCGCTTGCGGCCGCGACGACTGGCCGGCGATCACCATGGTCATTTTCCGCAACTACCAGTGGGGCGCGGAAAAGCGCAACACGACACTGTGGTTCAACGACAATTTCGTGGGAACGGAGCTCGATCTGAAGGTGTCCTTTGCCGGCATCGCCCGTGCCTGCGGGCTGGAGGGCGTTCAGGTGCGCTCCATGGACGCGTTGACCGATGCGCTGCACTCAGCGATCGAGGCGCAGATGCAGCAGGGCAAGACCACCTTCATCGAGGCGATCCTCAACCAGGAGCTGGGCGAACCCTTCCGGCGCGACGCCATGAAACCACCCGTCGCCGTTGCCGGCGTGACCGGTGCCGACATGCGTCAGCAAGCGTCTGCGATCTAGCCCAACAAGCGGCGGGATGGCCCTGGAGCTCTCCCGCCGGTTGCTGTAGCGCAGGCACCGGCTCGCCGGGATGAACCCAACAGCGAACGGCATCGTGCGGATGGTCCGCATGGCGCCCTTGAACCGAACATGACAACGAGCCAAACAGCCCTCGACCGGCTGCGCAACTGCTGCCCGTTCCTGCTTTGGACCGACCGGATCACGCCGGCCAGTCTGCGCAGCGATCTCGCGGCCGGCCTGACCAACGCCGCCGTGGTCCTGCCGCAGGGCGTGGCGTTTGCGGCGATCGCCGGCCTGCCGCCGCAATACGGCCTCTACACGGCCATGGTCACGCCGATCGTTGCCGCTTTCTTCGGCTCGTCCATGGTCATGATCTCCGGCCCGACAACCGCCATTTCCGCCGTCGTTTTCGAGGCGCTTGCGCCACTCTATCCACCTGGGTCCGGGCCCTACATCTATGCGGCGCTGACGCTGACCCTGATGGTCGGGCTGATTCAACTGGCTCTCGGAATTGCCAAGCTCGGTCGGCTGGCCGCCTTCGTATCGCACTCGGTGATGATCGGTTTCACCGCCGCGGCCGCCGTCCTCATCGGTGTCAGCCAGTTACGCGGTGCGCTCGGCGTCGAGTCGGAAAAAGGCGGTGCGGTTTTCGAGCGGCTGGGCAATGTCACGGCCGCAGCGCTGCAAGGCGTCGAATGGCGGGCCGTTCTGATCGCCGTCATCACCATGGCGGTGGCGCTTGCCGTTCCGTTCGTTCACAGGAAACTGCCAGCCTTCCTGATCGCCCTGGTGGCCGGAACGCTGGACAGCCTGGCCATCGGCGCAGACGGCATGGCCACCGTCGGCGCCCTGTCCTCGGTGCTGCCCGCCATTTCGCCGGTGATCCCCACCTTCGACCAGGCGAGCCTGTTTGCCGAGAGCGCACTCGCCATCGCGCTGATCGGACTGCTGGAGGCGGTCGCGATCGGACGCAGCTTCGCCGGGCGCTCCGGCGTGCCGTTTTCCGCCAATCAGGAAATCATCGGCCAGGGCCTCTCCAACATCGTCGGCAGCATGTTCCAGGCCTACCCAGGCTCCGGCTCTTTCACGCGCAGCGGCCTGAACTTCGAGGCCGGCGCCAAAACACCGCTGTCGACGGTGTTCGCTTCTCTGGCCCTAATCGCCATCCTCTTCGCGGTCGCACCGCTGGTGGCGACCATTCCGATTGCCGCCATGTCGGGGCTGATCATCATCGTTGCCGTGCGGCTGGTGAACGTGAAGGAGATCCGCCACATCGTCGTCTCCAGCCGCAGCGAAACGGCGATCCTGGCGGTCACCTTCGCCATCGGCATCATGGTTGAGCTGGAACTGGCCATCTTCGTCGGTGTCATCCTGTCGCTCGGCACGTTCATCCTGCGCACCATGCAGCCGAAATTCGCCGTCGGCGCGCCGGACCCTTCGCTCAGCCAGCGCACTTTTCGCAACGCCGAGGTGTTCAAGCTGCCCGAATGTCCGCAGATGATGGTCTGCCGCTTCGACGGGCCGCTTTATTTCGGATCGTCCGAAATGCTGGAGGCCGAATTCCGGCGCATCGCCGTGGAACGGCCGCAGCAAAAGATCATCGTGGTCAACCTGAAGGGTGTGGGCGACATCGACCTATCGGGCGTCGACACGATCATCACCGAAGCGCAGCGCCGCCGGTCGATTGGCGGCGACCTCTACGTGATCACCCGCGCAGTGCATTTCATCGAGCGTCTCAAGCGGCTGGGCCTCAACGCCGCGATCGGCGACGATCACGTGCTGCCGGACAAGCACGCGGCCAATGGTCTGCCGCTTCGACGGGCCGCTTTATTTCGGATCGTCTGAAATGCTGGAGGCCGAATTCCGGCGCATCGCCGTGGAACGGCCGCAGCAAAAGATCATCGTGGTCAACCTGAAGGGTGTGGGCGACATCGACCTATCGGGCGTCGACACGATCATCACCGAAGCGCAGCGCCGCCGGTCGATTGGCGGCGACCTCTACGTGATCACCCGCGCAGTGCATTTCATCGAGCGTCTCAAGCGGCTGGGCCTCAACGCCGCGATCGGCGACGATCACGTGCTGCCGGACAAGCACGCGGCCATCAGCAGAATCGTCCCGGTGCTCGACCGCTCGATCTGCGCCGCCTGCGACAAGCGCATCTTTCTCGAATGTCCGGATGAATGAGGTGAAGTGATGGAAGCAACCACCCCAAACGACGACGCAGCTTATCTCGCGGTTCCTCTGGACGGCCCCACCACCACGAGAATGGTCGCCGGCTCGTCGCCTGCCTTGACATAGGCATGTTTCATCGAGCCTTCGAAATAGACACTGTCTCCGGCGTCGAGAAGGAGCGGTACGTAGAATTCCGAATGCAAGACGATGCTGCCTTTCAGCACGTGCAGGAATTCCTGGCCGTCATGGGACCACAGGCCTCCGACTTCATCCAGGGATTCCGCCGTGACATGGTTGATCGCCGGATGCATGTCCTTGTTCGAGAGATCAGCGCACAGCACTTCAGTCGAATAGCGCGCCAGCGTGTATCCCTTGGCCTCGCCGCTACGCGTGACGGAGCGCATGCCGCTGGTCAGCGGTTTGGCGTGGTCGGTGAAGAATTCGGCGATGTCGGCGCCGAATTCGTTGGCCAGAATAAACAGATGATGGGCGGAGATATCGGTCTGACCGGTCTCGATGCGCGACATCGTCGCCTCCGAAATCCCGCACATGTCAGCGACTTCGCTGAGCGTCATCCCCTTCGACTTTCGCAGGCTTGAAATCCGCCTGCCGAGCGGCTGGCGGACATTCCGCTTTTCCGATTTGGCCGCCTCACGCATCGGCGGGCACTCCCGAACCGCGAATGGCGTCGACCTCGATCTCCACATGCGCCTCCGGCACGGCCAGCGGCGAGCAGATCGTCGTATTGGTCGGTCGGGTGAACCCGATGCGGTCCTTCAAGACCGCCGAGATCGCCGGAACGTCATCGGGATCGGGCACGTAGACACGGGCGCGGACAATGTCCTGCAAACCGGAATCCGCCTCTTCAAGCGCGCGTTCGATGGTGTCGAGCGCGGTGTGGGCCTGAGCCTCCGGGCCCTCGGCCATTTCGCCGGTGGAGAAGTCGACGCCCACCGTACCCGAAACGAAAATCCGGTCGTCGACGATCACCGCCCGGGCATAGCCTGCCATGTCCTCGTAAATCGATCCGCTGAAGACATGTTTGCGCACGCCAGCCATGGCCGAATTCCTTTGTATGGCAGAAGGTCGACAGGGGGCCGAAGCGGCCCCCTGTCGAGTTTTCTACGATCCGTTGTCGAGCTTCTTGATCAGATCGGCCACCTGCTCGGTGGTCAGATACTCGGTCTCGACATTCTTGTCGCCGTCCAGCTTCCAGGTCATTTTCGGAGCCTGAACGTCGCCGTTTTCGTCAAAGGCGAGCGCGCCGGTGGCGCCGACATAACGGATGGTCTTGCCTTCCGCCAGCAACTCCTTGGCACGCTTGATGCCTTCCGGACCCGGATAGACCTCGACGCCGTCCGGCGAGGTCACCTTGCGGATATTGTCGCGGATGTTCTCGCCGGTGATGTCGCCGGAGGCTTCCATTGCCAGCAGGACGACTGTCACGGCATCGAACACTGAATGCAGGCCGGGGCCGTTCGGCGGGCTGTCGAAGCGGGCTTCGAACATTTCGTTGAACGAATCCACAGACGGCAGTCGCGGCTGGGCGCTGTCATAGCCCTGCAGGTTCTTCAGGTGTTTGGCACCGACCGCCTTGAAGTAGTCGTCCGACCGCAGCGAGTTGTTGACGATCAGATTGTCGGTACCGCCGAGCGCCAGCCATTCGCGGGTGATGGTCGCGCCGTCGACGGGAAAGGCGACCAGGAAGAGCGCATCCGGGTTGCTTTCCAGCGCCTTGGTCACCTCGGCACGGTAGCTCTGCTGGCTTTCGTTATAGGCAACCATGGCAGCGATGTTGCCGCCCATCTTGGCGACGTCCTGCTCGAACCGCTTGGCCAGGCCGACACCGAAGTCGGTATTGACGTAGATGACGGCGATGTTGTTGAAGCCGCTCTTGTTGGCCAGATAGGCCCCCATGGCGGACTGGCTGCGGTTGGTCGCGTAGGTGCGGAACCAGAAGCCGTCTGTCTTGCCGTCCCTGGCGAGCTCGGTAAAGCTCTCCGAGGACGAGCAGCAGGACACCTGCGTGATCTTCGACGGCACCGCGACGGATGTCAGGATCGGCAGGCTGACGCCCGACGAGATGGCACCGATCAGGGCCTGGACGCCCTCCAGGTCGACAAGGCTCTTGGCCGCATCGACGCCGACGGCCGACTGGCCCTGCGTATCGCGCAGCACATAGTCGACCTCGCAGCCGAGCACGCCGCCGGCTTCGTTGAACTGATCGACCGCGAACTGGCCGGTTTCGGCAATGCGCTCGCCCACCTGGCCCATCGGGCCGCTGACCGGCAGCACCGCGCCCAGCTTGACGGGGCAGTCGGCCGCGAATGCGGTCGAGCCGAATCCCATAACAACCGCGGCGACCGCCGCTATGCTCAGATTTCGCAACATATCTTCCTCCGTTCGTTGCGCCCGGATGGCTGTCGCCAGGCTCTCCGGATACCCTGTTAGACTACAATTGGCCTTGTTTGGCGTGGCGACGTTATTCCTTTCAATTCAAGTCGTTTCTGCTGCCTCCTGTTGGGACTGCGCGTGACGCGACACGTGCAGTTCCTCGCCGATAAGCCCGCGCGGCCGCAAAAGCAGCGTGACGACCAGAATGAGGCCTATCAGGATCGCCTGCAAGGCACCGCCCTGCGCCTGGATTTCGGCCGGCACGACCCGCGAGATGACAAAACCGCTGAAAGTCCAGACACCCCAGACGATGAGGGCGCCGAGGACCGCGCCGCGATTGTTGGCGCTGCCACCGACGATCAGCATGGTCCACACCTGGAACGTCAGGATCGGCAGGAAGTCCCAAGGGCTGACATAGCCGATGAAGGACACGTAGAGCGCACCCGACAGACCCATGATCATGCAACCGAGCACGAAGGACTCCATCCGCACACGCGTCGGGTTCTTGCCCAGCGAGGCGGCCGCGGTCTCGTCTTCGCGGATGGCCTTCAGCATCCGGCCCCAGGGCGATTTGACGATACGCTCGAGCGCCAGAAAGGCTAGTCCGCCGACGATCAGGACGATAAGCAGGAACAGGGCGTTTTGCGCCAGCGGCCCGTCGACCATCGCCTTTGTCGGGTTGGGGATATCGATGAGACCGAGCGTGCCGCCGGTCAGGTATTCCCAGTTGAGGCAAACCAGCTGGATGGTGACCGCGATGCCGAAGGTCGCGACGGCAAGGTACTCGTCTTTCAGCCGCAGGGTGACAAGGCCCACGATCAACGCTCCGATTCCTGAAGCCACCATCGCCCCGATCAGGCCGACAATGAACGGCAATTCGAAGCCGCCGAAGACGGGTTCGCGCGCCGGACCGGTGAGGATGGCCATGGTGTAGCCGCCTATCGCCATGAAGCCCGCAACGCCGGCATTGAACAGGCCGGTGAAGCCCCATTGCAGGTTCAGGCCCAATACGGCAATCCCGAAGACGAGTGACAGGATCAGGAAAAAGACGATGTAGGATACCAGCCCGATCATCGTGCACGTTCTCCGAACAGACCCTCGGGCTTCAAGATCAGAACCAGCAGGATCAGCAGAAACGGAACCGCCGGCTTGTACGTGGTCGGTATGACCATCACCGAGAGGTTCTCCGACAACCCGACGACGAAACCGCCGATCACCGCTCCGTAGAGGCTGCCGGTACCGCCGAGGATCGCCGCGGCGAAGAGCGGCAGGATCAGGCTGAATCCAAGCTCGGGCCTAAGCTGCACGGTCAGACCGTAAAGCACGCCGCCAAGGGCAGCTCCCGAGGCGCCGATGATCCACACCCAGTTGATGATCGCGCCGACATTGACGCCGGCGACGCGGGCAAGGTCGGGGCTTTCGGCGACGCCGCGCATGGAGATACCGGTGCGGGTACGGGTCATGAACAGGTGCAGCGCGACCACCGTGACGATGGTGAGCCCGAACAGGAAGACCTGATCGGGCATGACCCGTATTCCGCCCGGCAGCAGAATGGCGAACTGCAGTTCGTTGGAGAAGTAGATCGGGTCCGACCCCCAGATCAGCACGACCAGGTTACGAAGGATCAGGGCGACGCCGAAACTGGCGAAGACCATGGTCATGTGTCCGGCCGTCCTGCTCAACCGTTCGAAGATGAAACGGTGCAGGAGATAGGCGACCATCCAGGTCAGGACACAGGAGCCGACCATCGCCACCAGCAGCGGAAGTCCGAACGAAAACGGTCCGATGACAGAATCGAACAGGCCGCCGAAAACGCTGAAGAAGGCCAGGAAGATCAGCGCGGAATAGGCCCCCCAGGTCAGCAGTTCGGAATGGGAGAAGTTGGCGAAGCGCAGCATTTTCATGGTGAAGCTGAGACCGATTGCCCCCAGCGCCACAATCGCGCCGCTCAGAATTCCATCCGCAAAGTGCTGCAGAAACATCAGGCAGTTCCCTCCCGCCCGGCGTTTGCCGGGTCCTCGCGCCGCATTCCCAGGAACACCTCGCCGATCTCCTCATCCTCCAGCAGATCCTGCGCCGGGCCGTCGATCCGGTTGCGGCCTTCGGCCAGGACGTAGCCGCGGTCCGATACGCGCAGCGCGGCCTTGGCGTTCTGCTCCACCATCAACACCGCGGCGCCGTTCTTCACCAGGTCGCGGACCAGGGCGAACAGCTCGCCGGCGGCCATCGGCGACAGGCCCGCCGTGGGTTCGTCCAGCATGATCAGCCGCGGCTCGGTCAGCAGCGCCCGGGCCACCGCCAGGATCTGCCGCTGCCCGCCCGAGAGCACGCCGGCCTTCTCGCGACGGCGCTCTTTAAGGACCGGATAGATGTCGAAGATCTCTTCGATCCGCCGGTCGGCCTGCCGTTTCGGCAGGGCGGCTCCGCCGATGACGAGATTTTCCTGAATGGTCAGCGTGGCAAAGACATTGCCAGTCTGCGGCACGAAGCCGACGCCTTCGGACGCCAGCCTGTGGGCCGGAATGTGGGTGATGTGTTCGCCATCGAGCCGGATCTCGCCGTCCGACACGTCGACCAGTCCGGCGACCGCCTTGATGAAGGTCGACTTCCCTGCTCCGTTGGGGCCGATGATGGTGACGATCTCGCCCGGATCCACGAAGACGGACACGCCATGCAGGATCGGCATGTCGGGCACATAGCCGGCAACGACGCCGGAGGCTTCGAGGATATGGCCTGCGGGCGCGGTCACGGCAGGTCCCCCAGATAGGCGTCCAGGACCTTCGGGTCCTGGCGGGCGCCGTCGGCATCGCCCTGATAGAGCAGCTTGCCCTGCGACATGACCATGATCGGATCGCAGATCGACATGACCACATCCATGTTGTGCTCGATGATCAGGAAGGTGTAACCGCGCTCGTTCAGCGCCTTGATCTTGTCGACCAGGGTCACCATCAGCGACGGATTGACCCCGGCGGCCGGCTCGTCCAGCAGGATGATCTTCGGATCGGCCATCAGCACGCGGGCCAGTTCCAGCAGCTTGAGCTGGCCGCCGGACAGGGTGTCGGCCTGATCTCCACGCACCCGGGTCAGCCCGCAGAACTCGATGATCTCGCTGGCCCGTCCCCGGGCCTCGCGCTCCTGGCGTGCCACCTCTCCCGGCCGGAACCAGTTGTTCCAGAACATCTCGCCGGCCTGGTTCAACGGCACCATCATGACGTTTTCCAGGACCGACATTTCCGGAAACGGCCGCGGGATCTGGAAGGTCCGCGACAGCCCGGACGAGAAGATCCGGTGCGGCGGCAGGTTCTGGATCGGCGCTCCGTCCAGGAAAACCTGGCCCTCGTCCGGTCGCATCAGGCCTGCCAGCGTGTTGAAGAGCGTGGTCTTTCCGGCACCGTTCGGCCCGATCAGGCCGCCTATGACACCGGGCGAGAGGTCAAAGGACATGGCATCGACCGCCGTGAAGCCGCCAAACCGCTTGGTGACCCCGCGGATCGACAGAAGTGCGTCGCCGTTTTCCGGCACCGTCAGATCGCGCTGCTGTTGGCTTGGTGGTCGCGCAATTGAGTGTTTCCCCTTTGAACTCGAACCTCGTTATTATCCTTGCGTCCGCCGCGATATCGCCGGCGTCGACGCTGGAAGGCTTGTCACCCTTTTGCGGAAGTATACTGTCCAGCTTGCGAATTGAGAAGCATCCTCGCAAAATTTGTCAATTTTGCAATTTTCCTTCAATTCTGTCAGACTGCCACGGACCCGTTTTCCGGGAAGACCGCGCAATGCTCCACACCGAACCAACCGAGCCCGTCATGCTGACCAACACCGGCCACGCTGGATATTTTCTTTATCATTCGATCGGGATGTACCCCGGCAAGGACGAGGAACTGGCAGCCGCCATGGCCGAATTCGCCCAGGCCTGGGCGGCGCCCGACGACAAGCAATGGGGCTACATTCTGCTGCGCCGGCAGGATTTCATCGACTACTGGCGACGCATCATCAACGTGCCGAAGGGGTCGACGACCACCTGCGAAAACGTCACGCAAGGCGTTCACATGCTGATGCGGTCGCTGCCGGAAGGCCGGCTGAAGGGCAAGCGGGTCCTGGTTGCCGCCGACTGCTTCCCGTCAGTGCATTTCCTACTGGCGGGCCTGGCGCCGAAAATGGGCTTCACCCTCGACACCGTGCCGAAAAGCGAGGGCAAGACCTGGACCGAAGCCGAAGATTTCATGGCCCATTGGGGACGCGATGTCGGCCTGGCGCTCATCACCTGGGTGACGTCGACCGCCTCGGCCCGTGTCGATCTGGCGCCGCTGGTCGCCCATGGGCGCGAAATGGGCAGCCTGATCGGCGTGGACATCACCCAGGCCGCCGGCCTGATCCCTTTCGACGCGATGAAACCGAAGGTCGATTTCGTCGTGTCGACCAGCCTCAAATGGATGTGCGGCACGCCCGGCGCCGGCATCCTCTACGTAGACAAATCCCTGACGCTGGAACTGGAGCCGGAAACTCGCGGCTGGTTTTCCCAGAACAACCCGTTTTCCTGGGAT
Organism: Rhizobiaceae bacterium; assembly: GCA_963921345.3. Lineage (GTDB taxonomy): Bacteria > Pseudomonadota > Alphaproteobacteria > Rhizobiales > Rhizobiaceae > Hoeflea_A. The sequence continues at coordinate 2,559,089 of CAWUFE020000007.1, forward strand.
CTCGACAAGTTCGAATATGCCCCCGACATCCGTCGCTTCGACAGCGGGACGCCGGCCTGCATGCCGGCCCTGGCATCGCTTCCGGCGTTGCGCTGGCACGCGGCGCAGGATCATGCCGAGCTGGCCGCCTCGAACCGCAAGATGGTCGACCGGATCATCGCCCGCGCCGATGCGCTCGACCTGCCCCTGCATTCGCCGCGCGAGGCGGACGGCCGCGGCGGCTCCGTGATGCTGCGTTTTCCCGACAAGGCGGAAGCCTCGGCCGTTGTCGGCGCGCTTGGGGTCGAGGGCTATTCGGTGGATTTTCGCGGGTCGCTGGTGCGCCTGTCTCCAGGCAATCTCACCCATGAAGCGACGATCGATACCGTCTTCGACATGACCGAAGAGGTCCTGACCCGCCGTCGCAACCGTTTCGCCGGCAAAGGCCCGCAGGCCTCGGCCGGGACGAATGGCGGTGGAGCTCCGAGCGACCTGCTCGGATCGCTCGGTTCCATGCTGCTGTCGGGCAAGGTCGAAGTGGTCGACTGCTCGGCGGAGCTCGGCCCGGACACCCCGATCCTGCGGCTGCCGGAAGACTTTGCCAAGAACACTCCCAAGGTGGAGATCCACAAGATCAGCGAATACGACACCGACGGACCGTTCTTCGCCTGGAACTGGCTCAAGCTAGGCGAGCATTCCGGCACCCATTTCGATGCACCGCACCACTGGATCTCCGGCAAGGATTTCGAGGATGGCGCAACCGACAGCCTGGACGTTCAGCGCCTCATGGCGCCTGTCAACGTCATCGACTGTTCGAAGGAAGCGGCCGACGATCCGGACTTCCTGCTGACGGCGCAGCGGGTCAAGGCCTGGGAGGCTGAGCACGGCGAGATCAAACCGGGCGAATGGGTTGTCATGCGTACCGACTGGGACCAGCGCTCGCATGACGAGGAACTGTTTCTCAACGAGGATCCCGATCCGCATGAGGACGGATCGCACAGCCCCGGCCCCACCACCGACTGTATCGACTATCTGCTCTCCAAGGGCATCGTCGGTTGGGGCAGCCAGTGCATCGGAACGGATGCCGGCATGGCCGGCAAGATGAGCCCGCCCTACCCGGCGCACAACTACCTGCACCGCGACAACTGCTTCGGCCTTGCGAGCCTCACCAATCTCGACCGGCTGCCGCCCAAGGGCGCGATCCTGATCGCCGCGCCGCTCAAGCTGACCAACGGTACCGGTTCGCCGATCCGGGCGTTGGCGCTCGTGCCGCGGGGATAGCTAAGTCAAAGCGCCGAACATTACTCAAATCCACCGGCCCTTCTGTTCCAATTGAGCGAGCCCTCGACAAGTTCGGCATGGGCGAGAAGCGCCTCATCGTTCCCGAGAGGGCCCACGAGCATCAGCCCGACCGGAAGGCCGGCCATCGTAAGTCCGGCTGGCAAGGAAATCGCCGGGTGACCGGTGAAGTTGAAAATCCCGCAGTTTTTCCAGGCCAGGCGCGGATGATCGTCGGGACGTGCAGAGATGGGCATGGCGGAGATTGCCGATGTGGGTAACGCCAGAACATCGCTTCGCTCAAACAGGTGTTCCACGTTTTGCCGGAAGCCCCGGCGAAAACGCTGTGCTTGGGCAAAGTCTGCAGGAGTGTGTTTCCGAGCCGAGATCAGTTTCGCTGCGACATCGTCGCCAAAATCCCGAGGCCTCTTGGAAAATTCCTCCCACAGGATCGCATTGGCCTCGGCGAATGTCGTCCGCGCGGCGCGCAATGCCGTCTCCACGCCGGCAAGGTCGAGTTCGACCAACGTAGAGCCGGCCGCCTTGAGGCGCCCAAGAGCTCGCTCGACGACCGTGACTGTCTCAGTTCGTCCCTCAAAAAACTCGCCGCGGACAATGCCGATGTAAAGATCGCGCAAGGTCGATGCTGTTTTCCGGCTCAATCTACCGACATCCGGTAAACTCTCCTGCCCGTCGTTTGGAGCCTTGTGCTTGAGCGCTCGAAACAGGATCCGTGTATCCGCCACGGAAACCGCAATCGGTCCGACGTGATCCATCGACGGCGCGAGCGGGTAAACGCCGCGGTTGCTGATTTGGCCAAATGTGGGCTTGAAACCGACGACGCCGCAGGAATGGGCGGGCTGACGAACCGAACCGCCGGTATCCGTGCCGATCGCCGCAACGGCGAGGGCCGCGGCGACGGCGGCAGCGGATCCGCTGCTCGAGCCGCCGGCGTCGCAATCGGGCTTCCAGGGATTCCGGGTCGCTCCAAAATGCGGATTGATCCCATTCATCCCATAGGCGAACTCGTGCATCGCCGCCTTTCCCAGCAACACCGCTCCGGACGCCCGCAACTTTCTGACGACGGTGGAATCATCCTCAGGCACGAAGGTCTCGAAGAGTTTCGATCCGCGGGTCGTGCGAATGCCTTTGGTGTCGATGTTATCCTTGACCGCAATCGGGATTCCGTGGAGCGGACCGCGATCGATGCCCTCGGCCAATTCGGTATCGGCGAGATTGGCTTGCCTCAAGGCCAGATCGGCCGTGACCGTCACGAAGGCCTTGAGTTCTGGGTTGTGCTCCTCAATCCGGCGGAGCAGGCGTTCGGTCAGCGCAACCGACGACATGGAGCCGCTCCGAAACCGCGCACCGATGGTGTCGATGCACCCGACATCCAGTGGCAGCGTGCGCGACGCCCTCACAGAAACCGGCCGACCGAGACTGCCGAGCGATCGGCGTTCGGGGCATCTTCCAATACGGCTTCGGCCAGCAATCGCGCCGTGGCTGGTCCCATGCCGAGCCCGTAGTGGGAGTGGCCGAACGCACCATAGAGATTGCGGATTTTCGGCATCTCGCCGATGACCGGGAGATTGTCCGGAAAGGACGGTCGGGAACCCACCCAGCGGCGGGATTTGCTGGTGTTGAGCCGCGGAATGAGCCGTTTTGACATCGGCGCCAGAATGTCGGCCCGCCGGTAATTCGGTGGCGCGTCGACATGGGCAAACTCGGACGTGCCGGCACTTCGAACGCCGCCCTCCATCGGACTGATGATGAATTTGCCGGCGACATCGAGAATCGAGTTGTTGAGCGAGACCCCCGGATCGGTGAACTCCAGGTGATAACCGCGCTCCGACACCAGCGGCAGTTTGATCCCGAAGTCGCTCAGAAGGTCCATCGACCAGACGCCACCGCAAAGTACCACCTTCCTGGCTGCGATTTCACCGGTATCGGTGACCAGCCGGAAGCTGCCGTCCTCGTTGGGCTTCAGCGCCCTGACGTCACAGCGCAGGAGCGAAGCGCCCTGCCGCCGCGCCTTGTCGGCCAGCACCCGGCAAATCTCAGCCGGCGATGTCGCGCGCGATTGCCCCTTCTGGATTACCGCCCGATCGAATTTGTCGGATAGTTCCGGTTCGATCTCGCGAAGATCGTTGCCGCTGACTATTTCGACAGGCGCGCCGCGATCGGTCCTGAGACGCCACCCGAGGTCATTGAGATCGGGTTTAGTTCTGCCGCGATAGACGTTGATGAACCAGCTGTCGCGGATGAGGTCTTCCCGACCGGTTCCCTTCAGATGATCGCGATAGGCTTCCATATTGCCACGCATCAGCATGTCCATCGCGTCGGAAATCGCGTGGACGCGCTCCAGCCTGGTGTTGGCGAAAAACCGCGCTACCCATGGCAGGAGTCCGGGAATTTCCCGGAACCGGACCCTCAGGGGTCCTTCGGGATGAAGCATCCATTTGGGCACCGATTTCCAGATTCCCGGCATGCTTTGCGGCACGCACGACCAGGGGGAGATGATACCGGCATTGCCGTAGCTCGTCGCTTCACCGGGCGCCTGCCGGTCGAGAATAGCCACCGAGAGGCCGCGCTCCTGCAGCGCCAGCGCGCCGCAGATGCCGATGATCCCTGCCCCGACGATGGTCACGTCGGGGACGGGATCGCTTGCCTTATGGTCCACCATCCGTGCCTGCCTCTAGGTGCGATCGCCCTGGACGATCCGATTGAGGATCATTGCGCAGAAGAGGATGGAGAATCCTGCGAGTATACCCTGCCCTACGGAGGAATATTGCAGCGCTTCCAGCACGTCCTCGCCGAGGCCCCGCGCCCCGATGAGCGACGCGACGACGACCATGGCAAGGCTGAGCATGATGGTCTGGTTGACCCCGGCGCGGATGGAAGGTGCGGCAAGCGGCAGATCCACCCGGGTCAGCAGGTACCATTTGGACGCGCCGTAGGCGATCGCCGCCTCCCGCACATGCTCAGGAACGCCGCGGAGCCCGAGAACCGTCAGGCGCACGACCGGTGTGCCGCCGAAGATCATGGTGGTGATGACGGCGGCCGGCTTGCCTGTGCCGAAAAACGCGATCACCGGGATCATGAAGACGAAGGACGGCATCGTCTGCATGAAATCCATCACCGGCCGCACCACCGCATAAAGCCTCTGCCGCCGTGCACAGAGCATGCCCAGAGGGATGCCCAGGCAAATGCTGATGCAGGCGGCCGTCCCCAGCAGGGCCAGCGTCGTCATGGCCTTCTCCCAAAAGCCCAGGACGCCGATGTAGAGCAGGAATGCACCCGTATAGATGGCCGCCGTCATCCCTGCGGAAAGCCCCGTCAGCAGGATGATGATGCCGGCGATGACCACCCAGGGCGTGTTGACGAAGAGCACCTCGAGGGCGTCGAGGATCACACGAATGCCGTAGGAGATCGAATCGAAGAACCATTCGCCATTGATCACGGCGTAGTTGAAGAAATCACGGATGCCGTCGATTGCCGCCAGCCGGTAGGGCTGGCGCTCGGGGAACTGCGCGAGCACCGGCCACATTCCGGGGAAGGCGTAGTGGGCAATGCTCACCGCGTAGATGAGAACCACGAAAACCACGCTGAGTGCCGTCTTCGGCTGCGATATTCCGGCCGGATAGGAGCGGTCCGAGAGCCAGTCGGAATAACGCCGCTCGAGCAGCGTGTTGGCGGCAACGCCTTCGGCAAGTTTGACGACGATCAAAAGTGCGAGCCCGGTGAGCGCAACCCAGATGCCGGCCGCATCGGCCGTCGCCGCTTCTGCCTGGATGCCTGAGATCGCATCCTCGAGCGACTTGATGGTGCGTTCGAAGACGGCGACATTGTCGTCATTGTTGGCGATTGCCGCCTCGAGCTGTTCGCGGCGCTGTTCCAGAGTCTGTTCGATCTGGACGATCCGCTCGCGAATATCGGCGGACAGGTCGCCGAAGAGCCCGCGCGAAAGCTGCACAAGTGCAACCGCTTCGAGGATCAGGAACGGCAGGCCCCAATGCCACAGATGCCGCATGCCGAACCAGATCGGCCCGAACAGCGCGGCGGCCGGGTTGAAGGTCCAGGTGAACCGCGTGGTGCTGCCGATGCGGTCGAATTGTGCGGCGTAATAGTTTCCGTTCAGGCCGGTGAACTCGGCGATCAGCTCGGTGCGCTCGTCAGGCGGTGTCAAAGCGGTGTCGGCGCTCGGCGCGCCGGAAATTGCGTCTACGGTCATGATGTTTCGGTCCCTTCCACGATTGTGGTGAGAAGGTCGGCACGGGTGATCACACCGATGCGGTTTCTGTCTGCGTCGACGACCGCAAGCGGCCCTTCGGATTTGATGGCGGCATCGATCAGCACGCTCAGATTGACGTCCTCATCGAATTCCGGAGCGTCGTCAGGAAGCGGCTTGTGGGTCTGCTCGTATTCGGCAATCGGCTTCATCACCGCATGCGCCCGCACCACCTTCAGTCTCGAGATGCCGGCGACGAAATCGGCGACATAGTCGTCGGCCGGATGCATGACGATGTCCTCGGCCGTGCCGATCTGAACAATGACGCCGTCGCGCATTATGGCGATCCGGTCGCCGATGCGCACGGCCTCATCGAGGTCATGGGTGATGAAAACAGTGGTCTTCTTCATGATCGAGGCCAGCCGCATGAACTCTTCCTGCAACTGCCGCCGGATCAGCGGATCGAGGGCGCTGAACGGCTCGTCCATGAGGAGGATCTCAGGATCGGAGGCCAGAGCCCGGGCAAGTCCGACGCGTTGCTGCATACCGCCCGACAATTCGTGTGCGAATTTGTTGCCCCAGGCCGAAAGCTCCACCAGATCGAGCGCTTCCGCCGCCTTCCTCATCCGCTGGTTTTTGCTGATGCCGCGGATTTCGAGCGGCATCGCCACATTGTCGAGCACGGACCGGTGCGGCATCAGTGCGAAGTTCTGAAAGACCATCGCGATCTTCTCATTGCGGAAATGCCGAAGCGACTCCGGGTCCAGCCCCATCACATCGGAGCCGTTGACGACGATCTTGCCGGCCGAAGGCTCGAGCAACCGGTTGATGTGGCGCACAAGGGTGGACTTTCCGGAGCCCGAGAGCCCCATCACGCAGAAAATCTCCCCTCTACGCACAGAAAAGCTGGCATCCGCTACACCGACCACACAGTTGTATTTCTCAAGCACTTGCTTCTTCGAGATGCCGTTGGCCTGGATATCGTCCAGAGCTTCCCTCCAATTGGCACCGAAGATCTTCCAGACGCCGTCGATCTCGATAGAGGTCGGGGCACCCTCATCTACGCGCCCTGCTTGGTCGAGCATGGGACCCTCCCGTGGTTTCTTTGGGAAAAGCCCGGCGAGGCGCGATCATCTCCGCGTCCCGCCGGCAGATTTCGGCCGCCGCCCGGCAGCCCGCTGATCAAAGGGTCAGTTCAACCCCAGCCAGCCATCGACACGGTCCGAGTTCGCCGCGACCCATTCCTGGATCACATCCTCCGGTTCGCGCTTGTTCACGATCATCTCGAAGGCCCAGCCGCTCACGGTGTCGGTGTCCAGCGCGATGCTGTTGAGAAGCTTGACGATGTTTGGCGCCCGCTCCTCGAGCGACTTGGAGTAGCCGATCTGGACTGCACGCGGGGCGTCGGCGGTCTCGACCTTGGATTTGGCCAGCCAGTCCGGATCCTCCGACGCCTGGACAACCTTGTATTTGGACGGATCGTGCGCCGGCTCGTCGAGCTGGACGATGTCGTGCATGAACCAGATGGCCTCAGGCGCATAGCAATAGAAGGCAACGCCCTCGCCCTTGGCGATCCGGTCGCCCACGCGGTTGGTATTGACCGTCTGCTCGGCCCGGAAAGGCTCCATGAACGGCAACAGGCCGTAATCGCGAACCTTGATCTCGTTGACGTTGGCCGAGTTCCACCCCGGTGCGCCGATCCAGATTTCGCCCTTGCCGTCGCCATCGCTGTCCAGCATCCCGGCGATGTCAGGCCGCGCAAGGTCGTAGATGGACGTGATGCCGGTCTTATCCTGAAAGTCCTTCGACACGCAGAAGCCCTGCTTGCCGTCATAGTGGTTGCCGCTCAGCACGACGGTGCCCTTTTGCGCGACATATTCGTCGGTGAAGTTTTTCTGGTTGGGCAGCCAGATGTCGGGATGCACGTCGATGTCGCCTTTGCCGCGGTCCATGCCCTGATAGATCGTCGCGTTCGTGCCCGGAACCAGAGTGGCTTCGCCGCCGATCTTCTCATCGACCAGCACCTTGATCAGATGCGCGATCGCCGTGGCGCTCGACCAGTTCGGAGCGGCAACATTGACCTTTTCCTGGGCCAAAGCCGCCGACGCGCTCAGCGCGATCATAGACGCACTCAGCACCCCCATTAGTTTCTTGTTCATTCGTGTTCTCCCTTGTCGGTTCGCTCTCTAGCGGATTGACCCCGTCACGTTCGAATTCCGCGCTCGGTCCGCTCGCCGGGTTCGGCAGAACCAAGGGTAAGCGTGTTGCCTCATTGAAACAAATTGTTAATATTGCTATAGATATCGTTTTTTCCGATGGATTTGCCCATGCTCAAAGTCAACCAGATGCTGGCTTTCAACGAAGTCATGCTCACCGGATCGATCTCACAGGCGGCGCGGCACCTGCACCGCACCCAGTCGAGTATCAGCGCCACGATCGCAAGCATCGAAGACGACCTGCAAATGCAACTCTTCGAGCGCAGAAACGGCCGACTTCATCCGGTTCCCGAGGCCAAATACCTGCATCACGAATGCGTGGAAATTCTTCGCCGCCTCGAAACCGTCTCAGACAATATGCACCGCATCAAATCGCTACAGACCGGCGAGCTGCACATTGCCTCCATGCCCGGGCCATCGGTGTTTTTCCTGCCCAACCTGATCGCCCGGCACGGGGTCGAGCAACCGAATGTGCGCACCAATGTCGTCTCGCGCAGTTCCGAGGGCGTCTACCGGCTGATGTCGGGTCAGCGCCATGATATCGGACTGGCCGACTATTCGCCGGAACTCTCAGCTGAGGCTTCCCTTATCGACAGCGAAGTCTTCGAATTTCGCTGCCTTTGCATTCTTCCCGCCGATCACGATCTTGTCGGCCTGGACACCATCACACCCCCGGATCTTGACGGCATTCCACTGGCAACGCTCGGCCCGGAGCACGCGGTCCACACGGAAATCCGCAACGCCTTTGCGCAGTTCGGTCTGCAGCCGAACATACGCCACATGGCCCAGTATTTTCTGCCGCTTCTCAACTTTGTAGAACAGGGACTAGCGTGCGCGATCGTCGACCCGATTTCAGCCGAGAGCTGGCGGGTCTTCAAGGGGGGAGAGTCGGAGCTGCATTTCAAGCGGCTAGAGCCGAATGTCCATTTCCGCATCGCGTTGATTACGCCCAAACACCGCCCGTCCTCGGTCATTGCGGGCCATTTCCGTGAGCAGCTCTCGGGCGCGTTCCGAACCTTGGCAGACGCCGATGTTTGAGTCTCTGGTCAGCACTCGGGCAGATTGACGGCCAGGCCGCCGAGCGACGTTTCCTTGTACTTGTCGCGCATGTCGACGCCGGTCTGGCGCATGGTCTCGATGCAGTTGTCGAGCGGCATGAAGTGGCTGCCGTCGCCGTGCAGAGCCAGCGACGCCGCCGACACCGCCTTGATGGCGCCGAGGCCGTTGCGCTCGATGCAGGGGACCTGAACCAGGCCCTTGACCGGGTCGCAGGTCATGCCGAGGTGATGCTCCAGGGCGATTTCGGCGGCATTCTCGACCTGTGCGTTGCTGCCGCCGAGTGCCGCGCACAGTCCGGCCGCTGCCATGGCCGAGGCCGAGCCGACTTCCGCCTGGCATCCGCACTCGGCACCGGAGATCGACGCATTGTGTTTGATCAGGCCGCCGATCGCAGCGGCTGTCAGCAAGATGATGTCGACGCCCTCGCAGTCGGCGCCGATGCAATGGTCGAGATAGTAGCGGATCACCGCCGGCATGACCCCGGCGGCGCCATTGGTCGGCGATGTCACCACACGGCCGCCGGCGGCGTTTTCCTCGTTGACGGCCATGGCGTAGACCGACAGCCAGTCATTGGCGACATGGGGCTGCTGGGCATTGGAACCCGCTGCCGATAGCAGCCGCTGGTGGATCGCCCGTGCCCGCCGCTTGACCTTGAGGCCGCCCGGCAGTTCGCCTTCGCTCTCCAGGCCGCGCTCGATGCAGCCGTTCATCGCCTGCCACACCTCGTCGAGCCGCCGGTTCAGCGTTTCCTCGCCAAGAACGGCGACCTCGTTGGCGCGCTTCATCTGCGCGATCGTCAGGCCGGAGGCTACACCCATTTCAAGCATCTCGGCCGCCGACCCGAAGGGAAACGGATAACCCGCGCTCTCCTGTTCGGTATGCAGATCGGAATCGCCTCCTCTCTCGGAAGCGACCAATTCGGCTTCGGTCATGACGAAACCGCCGCCGATCGAATAGTAGGTTTCCTCGAAAACAACGGTACCGTCGCTCAGCGCCGTCAGCTTCATACCGTTGGGATGCAGGTCCAGCGGCGGACCATAGTCGAAGACCACATTGGTCTCCGGGTCGAAGGATATTTCCGGCAGGCCGGGTGGCGCAATCCGCTTTCGCGCGTGCAGGTCCGCCAGGCTTTGCTCGGCGCGCACCATATCGAGGCTGTGGGCCTCGAAACCCATCAGGCCGAGGATCACCGCCCGGTCGGTCGCATGTCCCTTGCCGGTAAAGGCGAGCGAACCGTAGAGCGTTGCGTCGATCCGCGTGACGCTGCCCGGATCCGCCTGCAGTTGGCGGAGACTGTGCAGGAACGCGGCGGCGGCCGTCATCGGTCCCATCGTGTGGGACGAAGACGGACCGATGCCGATCTTGAAAATGTCAAAGACACTCAAAAACATGGGACACCCGTCTGCTTCAGGCGCACGGCGTCCCGCCTGGGCGGGACGCCGGCTATGTCAGATGTTCAGCCGTCGGCCTCTTCATAGGCCTCCATGGGCGGACAGGTGCAGACGAGGTTGCGGTCGCCATAGGCGTTGTCCACCCGGTTGACCGGCGCCAGGTACTTGTCGACGCCGAAGGAGCCGGCCGGGTAGCAGGCCTGCTGGCGCGAATAGGGCCGGTCCCACTCGCCGACCAGGTCGGCCAGCGTGTGCGGCGCGTTCTTCAGCGGATTGTTTTCCGCGTCGCTGCGCCCTTCCTCGATGTCCCGCGCCTCCTGCCGGATCGACAGCATGGCGTTGATGAACCGGTCGAGTTCGGCCTTGGGTTCCGATTCGGTCGGCTCCACCATCAGCGTTCCCATGACAGGCCAGCTCATGGTCGGGGCATGGAAGCCGCTGTCGATCAGCCGCTTGGCGATGTCGTCGACGCTGACATGGGCGCTGTCGGCCAGCGGCCTCGTGTCGATGATGCATTCATGCGCCACGCGGCCGTTGTCGGAGGTGTAGAGAATGCCATAGGCCTCCTGCAGGCGAGCGGCGATGTAGTTGGCGTTGAGGATCGCCACCTTGGTCGCCTGGGTCAGGCCGGCGCCGCCCATGAGCAGGATATAGGCCCAGCTCACCGGCAGGATGCTCGGCGATCCGAAAGGCGCCGCCGAAACGGGGCCCACGGCATCGTCATATTCCGGGTGACCGGGCAGGAACTTCTCCAGATGCGCCTTGACTCCGATCGGCCCCATGCCCGGACCGCCGCCACCATGCGGAATGCAGAAGGTCTTGTGCAGGTTGAGGTGACTGACGTCGCCGCCGATGTCGCCGGGGCGGGACAGCCCCACCATGGCGTTCATGTTGGCGCCGTCGATATAGACCTGACCGCCATGCTCGTGAGTGATGCGGCAGACCTCCTGCACGGTTTCCTCGAACACGCCATGGGTCGACGGATAGGTGATCATGCAGGCGGCCAGCGCCTCGCTGTGCTGCTCGGCCTTCTCGCGGAAATCCACAAGATCGATGTTGCCGTTGGCATCCGATTTCACCGGAACGACCTTCCAGCCGGCCATATGGGCCGAGGCCGGGTTGGTGCCGTGGGCGGAGGTCGGGATGAGGCAAACGTCGCGACCGCCCTCGCCGCGGGCTATGTGGTAGTTGCGTATGGTCAGCAGACCGGCATATTCGCCCTGCGCGCCGGAATTGGGCTGCTGGCTGATCGCATCGTAGCCGGTGATCTGGCAGAGCTTGTCGTTCAGATCGGCGATCATTTCCAGATAGCCGGCGGCCTGATCCTGCGGCACGAACGGATGCATGTTGCCGAATTCCGGCCAGGTGACGGGAATCATCTCCACCGCCGCGTTGAGCTTCATGGTGCAGCTTCCGAGCGGGATCATCGCCCGGTCGAGTGCCAGGTCGCGGTCGGCCAACCGCCGCATATAGCGGGTCATCTCCGCTTCCGACCGGTTGAGGTGGAAGATCGGATGGGTGAGATACTCGCTGTCGCGCAGCGCATGCTGCGGCAGGCGGTATTCCCGGTTGGCCTCGCTGTCGTCCTTCATGTCGCCGCCGAAAGCGGCCCAGACCGCCTCGATGGTTTCCGGGCGGGTCTGCTCGTCGAGGCTGATGCCGACCCGGGTGGCACCGATCTTGCGCAGATTGATGCCGTGTTCGACGGCGGCGTTCAGGACGACGCCCTGCAGCGCGCCGACCTCGACCGTGATCGTATCGAAGAACACCTCCGGCTGCACCTCGAAGCCGAGGCTCTCGAGCCCCTTGGCCAGGCGCGACGTCTTGCGGTGGACCGACTGGGCGATCGCCTTCAGGCCGTCCGGACCGTGATAGACCGCATACATGGACGCAATCACCGCCAGCAGAGCCTGGGCGGTGCAGACGTTGGAGTTGGCCTTTTCGCGGCGGATGTGCTGCTCGCGGGTCTGGAGCGCCAGACGGAAGGCCTGGTTGCCGCGGCTGTCGATCGAGACCCCGATAATGCGGCCCGGCATGGCCCGCTTGTAGGCGTCCTTGGTGGCCATGTAGGCCGCATGCGGACCTCCATAGCCCATCGGCACGCCGAAGCGCTGGGTGGATCCCACAGCAATGTCGGCGCCCATTTCTCCCGGCGATTTCAGCAGCACCAGCGACAACGGATCGGCGGCGACAACGGCCAGGGCCTTGTGTTCGTGCAGCGCGGCGATCACATCCGTGAAATCGCGCACATGGCCGTAGGTCCCGGGATACTGGAAGATGGCGCCGAACACGGCTTCCGGATCGACGTCTTCCGGCTTGCCGACGATCACCTCGATGTCCAGCGGCTCGGCGCGGGTCCTGATGACGGCAATGTTCTGCGGATGGCAGTTCTCATCGACGAAGAAGGCCGCCGCCTTCGATTTCGACGAACGCTTGGCCATGGTCATGGCTTCGGCCGCTGCGGTGGATTCGTCCAGCAGCGAGGCGTTAGCGATGTCGAGGCCCGTCAGGTCGCTGACCATGGTCTGGAAGTTGAGCAGCGCCTCCAGGCGCCCCTGGGAAATCTCCGGCTGGTAGGGCGTATAGGCCGTGTACCAGGCGGGGTTTTCGAGGATGTTGCGCAGAATCGGCGCCGGCGTGGTGGTTCCGTAATAGCCCTGACCGATCAGAGATGTCAGCACCTTGTTCTTCTCGGCCACCTGGCGCATGTGAAAGAGCGCATCGCGCTCCGTCATGGCGGGACCCCAGTCGAGCGGCTCCTTCTGGCGGATCGCCGGCGGCACGGTCGCGTCGATCAACGCGTCCAGGGAATCGAAGCCGAGCACCTCCAGCATTTCGGCCATCTCCTCCGGAGACGGGCCGATGTGGCGGCGATTTGCGAAATCATAGGCTTCGTAGTCGGTCAGTTCGAAGGCCATTGCCGTGTCCCCTTAGCCAATCAGCGCCTTGTAGGCGTCCGCATCCATGAGTGCTTCGAGCTGGCCGGCATCCGACAGCTTGACCTTGTAGATCCAGGCGTCGCTCTCGGCCTTTTCGTTGAGCGCGCTCGGGCTGTCGACCAGCAGCGCATTGGCCTCGACGATCTCGCCGTCGACCGGGGCAAAGATCTCCGACGCGGCCTTGACAGACTCGATCACGCCGATCTCGTCGCCCTTTTCGAAGCTGTCGCCGGCGTCCTTCTGCTCGACGAAGACGATCTCGCCGAGCTGCTCTGCGGCGTAGGCCGTAATGCCGATGGTCGCGATATCGCCGTCGACGGCAATCCACTCGTGGTCGTCAGAAAAATAGGTCGTCATGATGGTCGCCTCCGAACTCAGCGTTTGTAGTTTTGTTGTACGAAGGGCAAGGCGACGACGTTTGCCGGCTGCGCCTTGCCGCGAATGATCAGATTGACGTTTTCGCCGAGGCCCGCGTGACCCGAGGCGACATAGCCCATGGCCACCGGGCCGCCGACGGTCGGACCGTAGCCGCCCGACGTCACCTCGCCGATCGTCTCGCCATCCGGGCTCTGGATCTCCACGCCGTGACGGGCCGGAACGCGACCTTCCGGCTTGATGCCCACCAGCTTGCGTGACGGACCCTCGGCAATTTCCTTCTGGATGCGCGCGGCCCCGGGGAAGCCGCCCTCTTCGCGCCGACGCTTCTGGATGGCCCACGTCAGCGCAGCTTCGACCGGCGACGTGTCGTTGTCGATATCGTTGCCATAGAGGCAGAGGCCCGCCTCCAGGCGCAGGCTGTCGCGGGCGCCGAGGCCAGCCGGTTCGCAGTCGTCATGGGCCAGGAAGGCCTTGGAGATTTCGATGGCCCGATCCTCGGGAATGGAGACCTCGAACCCGTCCTCGCCGGTATAGCCGAGGCGCGAGACACGGCATTCGGCACCCATGATATCGACGACCGTTGTTTCCATGAATTTCAGTTCGCGCGCGGCCGGACACAGGGCGCCGACGACGTCTTCCGCCTTCGGCCCCTGGACGGCAACCAGCGCCCGGTCGAAAATCTCGGTGACTTCGACACCGTCGAGATTGTCGGCCATGTGCGGAATGTCCTGATGGCGCATCGAGGCGTTGACGACGGCGAACAGGTGATCGCCGGCATTGGAGACGATCAGGTCGTCCATGATGCCTCCTTCCGCGTTGGTGAAGAAGGTGTAGCGCGCCTTGCCTTCGGGCAGCGCGGTCAGCGCCGAGGGCACCAGGGCTTCCAGTTTCGCCGCGGCGTTCTCGCCCCGCAGGATGACCTGGCCCATGTGACTGACGTCGAACAGGGCGGCCCTGGTGCGGCACTGATTGTGTTCGCCCATGATGCCCATCGGATACTGCACCGGCATTTCCCATCCGGCGAAATCGACCATCTTGCCGCCGAGTTCGACATGCAGGTCGTAGAGCGGGGTTCTTTTCGGCATTTCAGACATGAGCCAACACCTTCTTTGGATATCTTAGGGGATCAGTCGCGAATGACCATTACGGTGCAATGCGCATTGCGGACCACGCGGGCGAGATTCGGACCGATTTCGTAGTTCGGAAAATCACCCTGGGCCGACGCCATGACGATCATATCAAATCCGCCCTGATGTGCGAGCTTGAGAATCTCGCGATAGACGCTGCCCTGTTCGATGTGAACCGGCACGTCCTTGGCGCCCTGCCCGTCCAAAATCTTGCGGACGACACCAGCGACGTGGTCCTTGGCCCCTGCCCCGTAATTTTCCGGCAGGTTCGGCAGGCGGATGATTTCCGGAATGACGGAAACCACTTCCAGTACGGCACCGTAGAACCTCGCCTGTTCCAGGGCGACGGGCAGTGCCTTCTTCCAGGAGTTTTCGTCCGTATGATCGATCGGCAGCAGAATCTTTGTTGCCATCTGTGCTCTCCTTTCTTCAAACGGTGCGACGACCCGACCGGAAGCCGGGCCGCCTGTCGGTCCGCATTACTCCGCGGCGTCGCCCTCGGCTTCCGTCTTGCCGCCCGAGGCGAAGAACTCGCGCGTCAGGGTGAAGACGATGGGGCTCAGCAGCGCAAGTGCGATCAGGTTCGGAATGGCCATCATGGCGTTCAGCGTGTCGGCCAGCAACCAGATGAAACCGAGATCGGCGGTGGCGCCGAAATAGATTGCGACCACCCACAGAACGCGGTAGGGCAGCAGCGATTTGGTGCCGAAGAAGAACTCGACGCATTTTTCGCCGTAGAAGCTCCATCCGAGAATGGTGGTAAAGGCGAAGATCGACAGCGCGATGGCAATCAGCGAACCGCCGATGCCCGGCAGCGACGTTTCGAAGGCGAGCGAAGTCAGGGCCGCGCCCGATTGGCCCGAGGTCCAGGCGCCGGAGGCGATGATCGCAAGCCCGGTGATCGAGCACACGATGATGGTGTCGATGAACGTGCCCAGCATGGCAATGAGGCCCTGGTTGACCGGTCCGGCGGTTTCGGCCGCCGCATGGGCGATCGGCGCGGAGCCGAGGCCGGCTTCGTTGGAGAAGACGCCACGGGCGACGCCGAAACGGATGGCGGCCCAGACCGCTGCCCCGGCAAAGCCGCCTTCGGCCGCGCTGGGAGTAAAGGCGTGGGTGAAGACGAGCCCGATGGCGTCGCCGATCGCGCCGATATTGATCAGCAGGACCAGAAGGCCGGCAACGATGTAGGCCACGGCCATGAAAGGCACCAGCTTGCCGGCCACCGCGCCGATGCGGGTGATGCCGCCGAGGATCACCCCGGCCGTCAGGATCATCAGCACGACAGCGGTGGCTTCGGCGGGAACGCCGAAGTTCTCGTTGACCACATGGGCGACGCCGTTGGCCTGCACGCCGTTGCCGATGCCGAAGGCCGCGATGGCGCCGAACAGCGCAAAGGCCGGAGCCAGCCAGTACCATTTCGACGAAAGACCGTTCTTGATGTAGTACATCGGCCCGCCGACATAGTTTCCGAGCTCGTCCTGCTCACGGTATTTCACCGCGCACACGGCTTCGGCATATTTGGTGGCCATGCCGACCAGCGCGGTCATCCACATCCAGAACAGAGCGCCCGGTCCGCCGAGAAAGACGGCGGTCGCGACGCCGGCGATGTTGCCGGTTCCGATGGTCGCGGACAGCGACGTCATCAGGGCGTTGAAGGGGCTGATCTGGCCTGCGCCGTGACCTTCGCGGCCCTTCCACAGCAGACTGAAACCCGTGCCCAGCTTCAAGATGGGCATGAATTTCAACCCGGCCTGCAGAAAGAAGCCGACGCCAAGAATGAGGACCAGCATCACCGGTCCCCAGACGATCGAGTTAATCTGGCCAACTAAATTGGATAGTACTTCCATGGTTTGCCTCCCGTTGTGTTCAGCGGTTTGCCCCGCTGGCCGTTTTCAGAAATTTTGGCCAGCCAGAGGGCGATGAAAGATCTCTTCGAAATGATGCGTCGGCCCCTATGCGTGGATCGCCCGTCCGAGCGCATCGAGGCAGGCCTCTTTGACGGCCTCCGCCATCGCCGGATGGGCATGGCAAGTTCGGGCAACCTCCTCGACGGTCGTGCCTCTGGTCATGGCCAGGACCAGTTCGGCGATCAGGTCGCCGCCATGGGCGCCGACAATATGAGCGCCGAGCAGCGTGCCCTCGGGCGATGCCAGAACTTTCACTGCGCCATCGGTTTCGCCGGCGGAACGGGCGCGCGAATTGGCCATGAAGGTGAACTTGCCGGAGACATAGGGATTGCCCTGCCCTTTCAGTTCCTCCTCGGTCTTGCCGACCGAAGCGACCTCGGGATCGGTGTAGACGACACTCGGCACGGTTCCGTAGTCCACGTGACCGTGCCCGCCGGCAATCGTCTCGACACAGGCGACACCGTCTTCCTCGGCCTTGTGGGCAAGCATCGGGCCGGCGATGCAGTCGCCGATGGCGTAAACGCCGGGAACCGAGGTCTGGAAGGAGGCGTCCACGGCCACAAACCCGCGTTCGTCCAGACCGACCCCGAGCGTATCGAGCCCCAGGCCGCGAGTGACCGGGCGGCGGCCGACGGCAACCAGCACCTTGTCCGCTTCCAGTGCCTCGAAGGTGTCCTTGCCGAGACGCTCCATGGTCAGCGTCAGGCCGTGCGGGCCTTTTTCGACACCCATGACCTTGCGTCCCAGCTGGAATTTGAGCCCGCGCTTGCTCAGCGCCCGCTGCGCCAGCTTGGCGATTTCGGCGTCGGTTCCGGGCAGGATGCGGTCGAGATATTCGACCACCGTCACCTGGGCGCCGAGCCGCGACCAGACCTGACCGAGTTCCAGCCCGATGACACCGGCACCGACGACCACCAGCCGTTCGGGAACCCGGTCGAGGGCCAGCGCATCGGTCGAATCGAGAATGTCCGATCCGTCCGTCTCCAAACCGGGCAGCGGCGTCGGTTCGGAGCCGGTGGCGATTAGAATGTGCCTGGCCGTCAGGCTGCGGCTACCGGTTTCGCCGGAGACATCGACGCGGCCCGGCGCCGGGACCGACGCCCAGCCCTCGACCAGCTCGATGCCGTTTTTCTTGAACAGGAAGGCGATGCCCTTGGTCAGATCGCCGACCGTCTTGTCCTTGCGCGCCATCATGGCGGACAGGTCAAGCCGTGCACCCTCGATGGCAATGCCGTGGGCGGCAAGATGCGCCAGTTCGGCGTATTTGGCCGACGAGGTGAGAAGCGTCTTAGACGGAATGCAGCCGACATTGAGGCAGGTTCCGCCGAGCGCCCCGCGCCCCTCGACGCAGGCGACGCTCAGGCCCAGCTGTGCGGCGCGGATGGCGGCGACATAGCCGCCGGGGCCGCCGCCGATGACAACGAGATCGTAAGCTTGCATGTCGTTTGACCCTTGCCGTCAGTAAATGGGAAACCGGGCGCACAGATCCTTCACCTGCGCACGTGTCCTGTCCTCGACCTCGCGGTCGCCTTCCGCATGGGCGGCAAGACCGTCGAGCACGTCGCTGATCAGATGACCGACCGCTGCGAACTCCTCTGGGCCGAAACCGCGGCTGCATCCGGCGGCTGTGCCGACGCGAATGCCGCTGGTGACGGTCGGCTTTTCCGGATCGCCCGGCACGCCGTTCTTGTTGCAGGTGATGCCGGCGCGCTCGAGCGCCGCTTCGGCGGCATTGCCCTTGACGCCCTTGGGTCGCAGATCCACCAGCATCAGATGGTTGTCGGTGCCGCCGGAGACGATGGCGCAGCCGCGATCGATCATTACCTGAGAAAGCGCCTTCGCGGAGTCGACCACGCGCTGGGCGTAGGTTTTGAATTCCGGCTTCAGCGCCTCGCCGAAGGCGACGGCCTTGGCGGCGATCACATGCATCAGCGGTCCGCCCTGGAGGCCGGGGAACACCGCCGAGTTGATCTTCTTCGCCATTGCCTCGTCATTGCTCAGGATGAAGCCGCCGCGCGGGCCGCGCAGCGTCTTGTGGGTGGTCGAGGTGACCACATGGGCATGCGGCACCGGCGACGGGTGCAGGCCGGCCGCCACCAGTCCGGCGATATGGGCCATGTCCACCAGCAGCCAGGCGCCGACCTCGTCGGCGATTTCCCGGAATGGGGCAAAGTCGATGATGCGCGAATAGGCGGAAGCTCCGGCGATGATCATCTGCGGCTTTTCGGCCCGTGCGATGGCGGCGACCTGGTCGAAATCGATACGGCCGTCCTGGTCCAGGCCATATTGCACCGGCTTGAACCATTTGCCTGACAGCGCCGGCTTGGCACCGTGGGTCAGGTGACCGCCGGCATCGAGCGACATGCCGAGAATGGTGTCGCCGGGTTGCAGCAGCGCCAGCTTCACCGCGCCGTTGGCCTGGGCGCCGGAATGGGGTTGCACATTGGCGAAGCCCGCGCCGAACAGCTGCTTCAGGCGATCGATCGCCGCCCTCTCGACGACATCCACATGCTCGCAACCGCCATAATAGCGGCGGCCCGGATAGCCCTCGGCATATTTGTTGGTCAGCAGCGATCCCTGCGCCTGCAGCACCGCTTTCGAGACGATGTTCTCGGAAGCAATGAGTTCGATCTGGTCGGCCTGGCGGACGCCTTCCGCCGCGATGGCACCGGCCACGTCGGGGTCGGAAACCTGCAGATCCGTTTGAAACAGTTTCTCTTCCAAACCCGCTCCTCCCTCTTCTGGGAACCATTTTGATAGGATTTCGCCATTGATACGACATTTTTCCATCCTATGCAACATTTTCCATTATAGGAAACAAAATGTTTTTGTACGCGAATTTTGACCTTCTCAGGAACGCAAGCTAAGTTGCGTCGACAATTGGAGAATCAGACGATGGAACCCGTTTTGCCGAGCGACGCCGCCGAGGGATTGGAAGCCGCGGATACGTCCGATCTCGGAAAAATGATCTTCGAGGCGCGCAAGAAAAAAGGCTGGACCCTGGAAGAAACCGGCAAGGCCGCGGGAATCGGCCGCTCAACGCTTTCCAAGATCGAGAACAACCAGACCAAACCCAGTTTCGACGTCGTGCGACGCCTCACCAAGGTGTTGGAACTGCAATCGCCGCAGCTGTTCGTGCAATCCAGCCAGAGCGGCATCTCCGGTCGCCGCGACTACACGCTCGACGGCCAGGGCGAGCCTCAGGACACACCGACCTACGGCCACGAACTGCTGTGCACCGAGCTCACCAGCAAACGCATGCTGCCTTATATCAGCACGATCAAGGCGCGCGACATCTCTGAATTCGATACCTGGATCCGGCACCGGGGCGAAGAGTTCATGTATGTAATCAGCGGCGAGCTGACGCTCTTTACCGAGCATTACCGGCCGCTGGACCTGAAGGCCGGCGACTCCGCCTACTACGACGCCGGCATGGGCCACTGCTGCGTTTCCACCGGCAAGGAAAACGCCAAGGTTCTGTGGGTGTCGCTGGAGAGTTGAGGTTTCCAGGCTGCATCCGATTCCCGCGGCAGTCACCGCGAACGGGTGAGAACGATGCTTCCCGAGACGGCGTGGACGCCAGGTTCGCTTGCCAGGCAAACGAGACGATCCACGGATACGATGTCGCAGGACCACACCGTCGTGTCATCCACGTCGCCCCATACAATCCTGTCGTTGGCATAGGACACGGCGCCGACCACGTTGAAGGTTTTGGCTTTGACGATTCGTTCATCCACGTGATAGCCGGTGGAGGCTCCCGGAATGTAGGTTTCGGTCATTTTGATGAAGAGCGCGGGATGATTGGAATCGTCGATCTCGATGTCGATCTGGAGTTCATCGGGAACGCTTACCGTTTCCTGATTGAAGAATATGAACATGCCTCTCTCGGCAACCCAGTGTCCCCCGGCAGCAAAGCCGTCAGCCGCATTCGCCTGAGCCGTACCCAGCACGGTCCCGGCACAGACTGCCAACGGTGCCAGCACATTCTTCGTCCACATCTTTATCGCTCCCGCAAAGGTCCTCAGAGAACCGCCGGTTCTCGTTGGCTGTCGCCGTTACGCATTTATCTCGGTCATGGGTTGCGGTGGGAATTGTCAGATTGACCTGTCTGGCGGGTGTAAGATTGACAGGCGAAAGCTGACCGCCTGCAACCGGCAGGCCGGATCAATGTCGGCGCCAACAGCCAATCAGGCGCTGCTCCAACTTTACGAGTTCCGAATCTCAGCCGCTGCTTTTTCGGCGATCATGATTGTCGGGGCATTGGTGTTGCCGGAGATGAGCGTCGGCATGATGGAGGCATCCACCACCCGGAGATTGTCGACGCCATGCACGCGCAGACCGGGATCGACCACCGCCATCTTGTCGGTCCCCATTTTGCAGGTGCCGACCTGATGCGAAACGCAGCCTCCGTTTTCGACGAGGTAGGCTTCGATGTCCTCGTCGCTCGCGGTTTCACTGCCCGGCAGATGCTCTTCGATGATGTAGTCCGACAACGGCCCCTCCGAGGCCATGCGCCGGGCAAGCTTGAGGCCTTCGACCGCGACGAGGCGGTCGGCTTCCTCGTTGAAGTAGTTCGGAAACAATTTCGGCGGGTCCGCGGGATCCGCTGACCGCAGGCGAATCTCGCCGCGGCTGTGCGGCCTGACCGGGCAAATGAAATTTGCAAAGCCTGAGAATTTGAACAGCCCGTCCTCGTAGTAGCCGCCGCTGAATGTCTGAAACAGGAACTGCAGATCCGGCGTGAGGGAGCCGGGCAGTACGCGGGTAAAGAGCCCCGCCTGCCCCGCAGGGACCGAGAGCGGTCCGCTTCGCGTCAGAAGCCATTGCAATCCGGCACGGAGTTGCCGGAATTTGCTGAGCATCACGTCGTTCGTGGTGATGGGGCGATTGCATTTCCAGGTGATCTGACCGCCATAGTGGTCCTGCAGGTTCTTGCCCACGCCCGGCAGGTCGCGAACGACTTCGATACCGTGCGTTGACAATTCGGCCGCATCGCCGATCCCGGACAGCATGAGCAGTTGCGGGGAGTTCACCGACCCTCCCGAAATCACGACTTCGCGCCTGGCGCTGACCGTGACCGTTTTTTCGCCCTGCCTGAACCGCAAGCCCGTTGCCCTACCGTCCTCGAAAAGAACCCTCTCCGCCAAAGCGCGAGTAGCGACAGCGAGATTGGGGCGCTTCATCGCCGGTTTCAGATAGGCCTGGGCAGCCGAGCAGCGGCGCCCGTTTCTTATGGTCGCCTGAAAATAGCCGGCGCCTTCCTGCTGCTTGCCGTTGAAGTCGTCGTTGCGCGGAATGCCCTGGAGCTCCGCCGAACCGATAAATGCATCGCACAGGGGATTACGCTCGGTCAGATTGGTGACCCAAAGGGGCCCGTCCGCCCCATGCCATTCGTCGGCTCCGTTTTCCTGGCGCTCGGATTTGCGAAAATAGGGAAGCAACTCGGAATAGGACCAGCCTGCATTCCCCAATTGGCTCCAGTGATCGTAGTCTTCCGCCTGACCGCGAATGTAGATCAATCCGTTGATGGACGAGGAGCCACCAAGCACCTTGCCCCTCGGCCAGTAAATTCGCCGGCCATTGAGTGCGGGATTGGGCTCGGTTTCATACTTCCAGTTGACCCGCTCGTCGGCGATGGTCTTGCCGTAGCCGATGGGGATGTGGATCCAGAAACTGGTGTCCTTGCCGCCCGCTTCCAAAAGCAGGACCGTCGCGTCGGACGCTTCCGACAGCCGGGCGGCCAGAACGCAGCCGGCCGACCCCGCGCCAACGACAATGTAGTCAAAAGCCGCACCGTCCAGATCCATGCTAACCACACTCCCGAATTCCAATGTACCCGCCGCCGCATGCGGAAGGCCGCTCTGTTCTGTTCATCACCAAACCGGCCACCCCGACCTCTCCTCAACAGTAGTGGTGCACGGCCGTTTTGATCTTGGTGTGGGCAAGCACCGCCTGTTCGCTTAAATCGACGCCAGGTCCTGAACTCTTCCAGCCGCCGAATGGCAGGGCGACGTCCAGGGCGTTGTGCACATTCACCCACACGGCGCCGGCCTGCAGCGCTTCGGTCATCCGGCCGATCCGGTCGAAATCCTTGGACCAGATGCTGGCGCCGAGGCCATACCTGCTGTCGTTGGCCAGACGGATCGCCTCCTCCTCGCTGGCGAAGGGCGCGGCGACAAGCACGGGCCCGAAAATCTCCTCGCGCACGCATTGCATTTGCGGTTCGACGTCGGCCAGCACCGTCGGCACAACATAGGCACCGGGATGCTCGAGACCCACGCCGCCCGCCACCAGGCGTGCGCCCTCCCGTTTTCCCTCGGCGACAAAACCCAACACGCGTTGCTGCTGAGCCTCGCTGACAAGCGGCCCCATTGTCGAGGTCTCGTCCAGCGGAGAGCCCAGCTGGATCGCCTCGGCAATCTCCGCCACTCCGGCCAGAACGTCCTGGTATCGGCTCTCATGCACATAAAGACGGGAGCCGGCACAGCAATTCTGCCCGTGATTGGCGAAGATCGCCCAGGCCGCCGCGGGGATTGCACGATCCAGATCCGCATCTTCCATGATCAAAAGGGGCGACTTTCCTCCGAGCTCCAGGTTGCACCGTTTCAGGGATGCCGCGGCGTCGACCGCAATCCGGCTTCCCGTGTCGGTCGAGCCGGTAAAGGAAACCATGTCGACACCGGGGTGACGCACCAGGGCGGCGCCCACCGCACTGTCGCGTCCCGTCACCACGTTGACCACGCCTTCGGGTATTCCCGCCTCCAGGGCGAGTTCCGCCAGTCGCAGGGCGGTCAACGGCGATTGCGGCGACGGCTTCAGCACAATGGTGCATCCGGCAGCCAGCGCCGGAGCGACCTTCCAAACGGCCAAACCGAGCGCCACGTTCCAGGGCACGATTGCCGCCACCACACCGACCGGCCTGCGCAGCGCGAACCCGCTGAAATGCCCGTCCGGTATATAAGGAATGGAAGGCGTGATCGCCTGTCCGGCGATCTTCGTCGCCCATCCGCCCATGTAGCGCAGCACATGAGCGGAATAGCCCACATCGATCCCCCGGGTGTTGGCGAGCAGGCGTCCCGAACACACCGCCTCGATTTCGGAGAGTTCGCGTTGATTGGCCTCCACCAGATCGGCCAGCCTCAGCAGACACTGCTCGCGTTCATGCGGACGAAACGAAGACCAGGGGCCCTGAAGCGCCTTGCGGGCACAGGACACCGCCTGCCCTACCTGCTCCGGCGATGCTTCCGCGGCGACGGAAACCACCCTGCCGCTGGTCGGATCGACGATCGAAAAGCCGTCCGAACCGAGCACCTGCGCTCCGCCAATGTGCAGGCCATGCTCTCGGTCCAGAAACGCTGTCGCCTCCGCGCCGAGCACTTCGAGATCATTTTCCAGGACCACGGGTTTTCTCCGTCGATCGAGTGGGGAGGCGCCGGCCCGGGAGCCGGCGGTTTCGCGCTATTTCAACGGGATGCTGTCGAGCGTATACGAGCGCTCGGACGGGTTCACCCAGTCATCGACATTGGCTTCCGTGTAGAACACGGAGGTGACGGTGAGAGGTTCCTGCTGCTTGTCGGGATCCGCCAGTGCGGACCTCATTGCCAGCACCAGAGCGATGCCGGTCGCCACGTTGTTGGGATCCCAGGTGCCCGTCATCAGCCCGGCCTTGATGGCGTCGATCGCTTCGGTATTGGCGTTGATGCCGAACACCATGACACCGTCGGGATTCTTCGAGCTGTAGATGGATTTTCCGGCGGCAGCCAATGCGGCGGATGCGCCCAAAGCCGTCGAGTCGTTATAGGCCCAAACGGCATCGACGTCGGGATATTTGGTAATCACGTCAGCGGCCAGCGTTGCGGCCGTTGCCGTATTGTCCCTGGTGTTGTCGGTTTGATTGACGACCTCCAGGCCGGCGGCATTCGCCGCGGCCATGAAACAATTGACATTGTTGATCAGCGCTTCCACCGGCGGGCCGCCGAACACGATCACCCGGGCGCCGGGCTTGCGCTCCGCAATCCATGCGGCATGTTCGTTGTAGACGCCGCCCGGCTCGCAGGTATCGATCTCCCACCACACGGTGTTGGACAGCCCCTCTCCCAGCGAATTGAGGCCGATGACCGGAATGCCCTGTTGCTGCGCCCGCGTATAGGCTCCGGCGACGGCGTTGGGGTCGAGAGACCAGGCCGCGATGGCCTTGGCGCCCAGCGTGATCAACGTGTCGACATGCGAGATCTGGCGGTCCGGCGAAAGATTTGCGTCCAGGATGCGCGCATCCCAGCCTATCTCGCCGACGGCATATTCGATCCCCATGGTGATTTGCTGCTCGCTCGGCTGCACCGCGACCGGCGAGACATAACCGACCATGTCTTCCGCGTGGGCGCTGCCCGAGGCCAGCAAGGCCGAAACCACCGCCCCGATGGCTGCACCGCGCATCCTGTTGCTACGATTGATCATCTTACACTCCTCCCGTGCTGTCATGATTGTGTTGTGCGCCGCCGAGCGCGGCGGATCGTTCGTGAAGCTGCTGCTCAGGCTCCCTGGCCTGGCGCACCTGGCGCCGCCGGCGCAGGAAGTTTCGCGCACCGCCGAGCCAGACGGCGCAGATCAGAATGAGTCCGCTGACCATTCCCTGCCAGAACGAGGAGACCTCGCTCAGGGTCAGTCCGTTCTGCAGGACACCGAGAAACAGCACCCCGATCATGGTGCCGAAAACACCGCCCTCGCCGCCGGAAAACGCGGTGCCGCCGATCAGTACGGCCGCCAGCACCGTCAGCAGCAGCGTCGGATCGACATCGGGCGATGCCGCCGTCAGGCGTCCAACCTGGACGACGCTGGCGATGCCGACCGCCAGACCCGCGACCGCATAGACGAAGACCAGCTCACGCCGGATGCTGATGCCGCTCAGGCGCGCGGCTTCGGCATTGGAACCGATGGCGAAGATCGCCCTCCCGAACGCCGTGTAGCGCAATACGCCTCCGGCGAGCAGAAGCAGCGCTATGTCGAGAAAAAGAAGATTCGGGATTGGTCCGACCTGACCGTTGACGAAGGCGTTCAACGGCATGAATGCGGGCTTGGTGAACAGGCTCAGCGTATTGCCGTCGGTGACGATCAGCGCAAAGCTCTGAAAGATCGACAGGGTCCCGAGCGTCACCACGAAGAACGATATCTTGAACCAGCTGATCAGAACGCCGTTGATCGCGCCGAGGAAGATCCCGAACCCGCAGGTGAGGACGATTGCCGACAGGATTCCGAGGTCGGCCCTGACCAGCAGGCCGAAAATCATGGCGCATGCCGCCGTCGCGCTGGCGACGGAAAGATCGACACCGGCCGATATGACCACGTAGGTGGCACCCAGTGCGAGGATGAACACCACACTGTTGGACTTCACGATGTTCATCAGGTTCGCCCAGCCCAGGAATACGGGCTGGTTCCACGCGAGGTAGATCGAGACGATGATCAGCCCGGCCAGGGCTCCGGCGTAGCGGCTCAATGCCACGCGCTCGAAGAATGACGACATGGTATTCAATTCAGCACCTGATGTGTGGTTGATTCGTCCAGGCCGGCGGACCCGGTAACGGCCAGGTGAGCAATCGTTTCCTCATCGGCCTGGTCGGCGGGTATCTGGGCACACAGCCCGCCCTCGTGAAACACGGCGATGCGGTCCGATATGCCGAGCAGTTCCTGCAGCTCGGAAGAAATCACGATCACCGCCGTCCCGGTCTGAGCCGCCTGATGCAGCATGCGGTAGATTTCGCTCTTGGCGCCGATGTCGATGCCGCGGGTCGGCTCGCTCAGCACGAGCACGTTGGGCATATCCACAAAGATGCGTCCGAGGACAATCTTCTGCTGGTTGCCGCCCGACAGCGTCGTCACCTGGTCCGCCGGCGAGCGGGTCACGACGCGATAGGTCTCGATGGCTCCGGAGACTTTGGCCCGCTCGCGCCTCGTATTGATGACGCCAAGCCTGGACAGACGGCGGAGCCAGTAAATCGAGAAATTCTCGGCGACGCTGCGCGTCAGAAACAGCGCCGCGCTCTTGCGATCGTCCGGGACATAACCGATGCCGGCCTCGCGTATCATGCGCGGGTTTCCGAGCGGGACGGATTTGCCAGCGACGCGAACCGACCCGGTCGCCGCAACGGCACCGCCGAGAACCTTGCCGAACTCCGTCTTGCCGGAGCCGACCAGACCGGCAATTCCCAAAATCTCGCCGCGATGGACCTGCAGCGAGGTCGGCTTCAGCATGCCCATCGGCGTGTGGACGTCCTGAACGTCCAGCACCGGATCGCCGATGGCGATCGGCCGCTTGCCGTAATAGTCCTTGATTTCCCGGCCGACCATCAGCTGCACCAGCCGCGCCTCGGGCGTGTTTTCCAATTGCACCGTATCGACACGATGACCGTCGCGCAGGACCGTCGACACGGAGGCGGCACGATAAATCTCGGACATCTTGTGGGTGATCATCAAAATCGCAACGCCGGCCGCGCGTTCGGTTTCGACCAATTGCATCAGCCGGTCGGTGGCGGCCTCCGAAAGCGAACTTGTCGCCTCGTCCAGGATCAGCAGCCGGGCCTGCATCGACAATGCCCGGGCGATCTCGATTTCCTGACGCAGCTCCACATTGAGGTCCGAAACAATCGCCAGGGGGTCGACATGCACACCCAGCCGCTCGAGGACCTGTGACGCGTTCCGCGTCAGCCTTCTCCAGTCGATCGTGCCAAGGGATGATTTCGGCAATCGGCCCAGAAAAATGTTCTCCGCCACCGTCAGCGACGTGGCCAGGGTCAGTTCCTGGCTGATCATGGCGATGCCGAGATCGAGCGCGTCGCGCGGACCGCGCAACACCGTTTCCCGGCCATCAAAGACGATGCGTCCGGCATCCGGCTGCATCACCCCGGCGGCGATGCGCGAAAGCGTGGATTTGCCCGAGCCGTTCTCTCCCGTCAGCGCATGCACCTCTCCCGCGCGCAACGACAGGGAGACATTGTGCAGCGCACGAACGCCCGGAAACTCCTTGACGATGCCCTCGAGGCGCAGAATTTCGTGACCGGGCTCCATTCAGCCTTTCCTTTCCGGGAAAACCGACCGTCCCGGACGCTGTATCATTTTACCTTCGCCGTTCACCCGGAAGCCTTCCAAGTCGCGGGGGTCAGGACGGGACACAAATGACATGGAATAGCCGGTGCGAATATCACATTTGTGCAGGACTATTCTGCACAAAAGGGCTGCAACAGACGGCAGCCGGGCCCTGGCGAGGATCGCCGATTTCAGTCGGAAGGCTTCGGCCTTTCCCGGTCGACTCGCAAGAAAACGGCATAAAAATCAGACCTTTCCGGCCGCTGTTGAAGCCCGGCGGCGTTTGCTCCATTATCGTTCGATGGGAAATGCCAGGGAGGAACCCATAGCAGCGCCGCAAATATTGCCGGCGGAGAGCAACGGCTTTGCAGGCTACCAGCCAGCCGGGTGCGGCGCGTTGGATTCGCCCTACACACACTTCAATTCCACCCGTTCGACGACGACCGATCACGCAATTCTGCACATGGCCCGCGAACTGACGCCGCACCACCTCAATCTGCGCGGCAGACGGCCGACGCTGTGCTTTCGTCACGATCGCGCCGCCATCGATCAGCTGACGTTGCATTATACCCAATACCGCACAAACGCGGATCGAGTGGAGATCGTCGCACCGGAACTGGGTGAGGATCTGCTGGTGAAACTGCCGATTTCCGGAAAGGCGGAAGTCGTGCAGGGAAACAGCGCCCAATCGCTGCAATCGGGAGATATTTACATCGCCCGGCCAAGCATGCCCTACCGCATAGCCATGTCCGGCGACTATTCGCAGTTGACGCTTCAGGTCAACAGCACGGTCCTGAAGAAGACGCTCGACGAGAGGTTGGGCCGTCGAGCCAACGAAGCCATCCATTTCGACAGGACTGCAACCGGTCAGCCGGGAGCGGCCCGTGTCCTCTCGGGTCTCATCGGCACAATCTGCAATGAGCTCAACTCAGGCGACAGCATGCTGAAGGAACAGTCCGTCCAGCGCACCTTCCAGGACGCCCTGGTTTCGATGCTGCTGAACCTGCCGCACAATTTCACCGACCGGCTGCAACCCTGCGAGAGCCCCGCCGCGCCCTATTACGTCAAGCGCACCGAGGAGTTCATGCGCGAAAACCTCATGGCGGATATCGGCATGGACGACCTGGTACGCACGGCCGGCGTCAGCCGCCGATCGCTCTATGCAGGTTTTCGCCGTTTCAGGGGAACATCGCCGATGACGCTGCTGAAAAACCTGAGGCTCGACGCGGCCTATGACGACCTGTTGCAAACAGACGACCGCACGGTCACCCAGGTCGCGACGGGGTACGGTTTCTTTCACCTGAGCAAGTTCTCAAGCGATTTCAGGAAACGCTTCGGACGCTTGCCGTCCGACGTTCTTCGCCGCTCGCAATAGGGTGCAAGGCACGGCCGATCGCGAAATCCAAAGCCACCTTATGCAGGTGGCCATGGCAAACAGCCGGGTCTCTTATTTACTTGTGGCCGACCGGCAATTAATTCTACAAGTTGTTCCCCGACAGAATCTTTTCGAATTTTTGCAATTTCGCCGCATTGTATTCGTACAGTTTTCCAACCATTTTGTTAAATTTCAAATCCATTTCTGCCATGCTTGTGTAGGAGATTACATCTCTGTTTCCAACAATACTATTATATAAATCCTGCTCTGGAAGCTTCTTCCCAACTCCTTCTGTCAGAATTTTTTCTACAACTTTATGAACTTCGATCTTTTTATTTCCGATTTCGTTGTTATATTCTCCAAAGATCGATAAATCTCCAGCAGACTCTGCTCCATGTGTATAAAACATTTGCGCCAACTTCACATGAAATTCGGCAACTTTCTTTGAATGAACTGCCGACGTCTCGATGTTTTGTTCATGCAATTTTTTTTGCGATTCTTCCATATGCTTCAGCAATCTCGAAAATCGCTCATCTCCTTCATTTCCAAATATATATTCTGGCTTTCGTGTCTTCATATACTCGTAATAGTGGAATGACACTTCATTTGATCTGCTCTCGATCAAAGATAATCTAAATTGATAGAACTTTTCGTGAAGTACCGCGACATCGTCCAACCTCTTATAATATCTATCTCGCTCTATCTTGAACGCTTCCTTTTTTTGCCAAGCATCAAATTCCTGAGAGATCCTGTAGGAAGTAATTACCGATGTCACCAACCCCGTGAATACAGCAGTACAAAGAGCCGTTACGATGGGAGAAACCCACACTCGGTTCTGCCTCGGCTTTTTTTGGCTCGTTGAAATTGGTGGGATTTTTCTCCCATATTGCATCACGCAACACCTTTATTTCTCAGCATTTACCAAGCAGATTGCGTATTAATGAGTTGCTTTTTGCAAAGCGAAATTTTCTATCTTCTTATATTTTCCGTTTGCAGTTAAGCATCGTCGAAGATTTTTATCAATTCCATAAATGCAAGCAAATGCGCCTGAAGAAAAGCCCATCTCACCAAACATCGCGCCCTACAACATAAAACTGATAATGCTGTTGTGCCCCGGATGCGAGCTCGGTAGGCAACCGGACCTACCCTGGCCAAACAAGCGGCGGTGTTATCAGCTTAAGTAGTATTCCGACAGCCAATATCGGATTCACTCGCACATCCACGCCGCGACTTTCTTCAAAAGCGCGTTTCCGGCTTCGAGCTGATCGATCGTGACGAACTCGTCGGCTTTGTGGGCCTGTGCGATACTCCCCGGTCCGCAAACGATCACCGACATGCCTGCCCACTGATAGAACCCGGCCTCCGTGCCGTACGAAACGGCGCCCTGCCGGCTGCTTCCGGTCAGGCTCATGATTTTTGTGATGGCGTCATGGTTCTCTTGCCGTAAGGCCGGCACCTGCGCCCAGCAATTCAGCTCTATTTCCGCCGCGGGATGGGTTCGACGCAGTTGCGGGAGCAGCTCGCGATCGATGTGGGATCTGATATCCTTCAATATCGCATCCGTCGGAACGTCCGGAAGAGCCCGGAACTCCCAGTCGATCCGGCATCGATTGGCTACGAAGCTGGTCGCGATGCCTCCGTCAATGCGGCCGACATTGTAGGTGCAGTGCGGCGGATCGAAGCGATCGTCCCGGGAAAACCTGGATTGCAATTCGCGAAAGTAATCATCGAGGAACGCGACCAGTTTGCCTGCCGCGACCGTCGCGCTGGCGCCCAGGCCAGGCGAACTCGAATGTGCTTCCTTTCCGACGATCCGCGTGCTGAACAGGTGCATGCTTTTGTGGCTGGTCACGGCTTCCAGGTTTGTCGGTTCGCCGATAATCGCCATGCCCGGCTTCTCGCAGGTCCTTTCGATATGTTCGATCAGGGCCGGCACGCCGAGACAGCCGGTCTCTTCGTCATGGGAGAACGCCAGGAATATGGGCCGCCGCAACGGCAAAGCGGAAAACCAGGGCGCCAATCCGGTTGCCAACGCCACGAAGCCTTTCATATCGGCCGTGCCTCGACCGAACAGACGCCCTGCGTCCTCGGTCACTGCAAAGGGTTCGTACCGCCAATCCTGACCCTTTGCCGTCACGACATCCGTGTGCCCCGACAACACGATACCGCCCGGAACCGACGGTCCGATCCTCGCCAGCAGGTTGGCCTTGTCGGTGCCTTGCGAGGGCAGCACGTCAACCGCGATGTTGCGACGCTCCAGCAGATCGGCAAGCCAATCGACCAATGGTCGGTTCGACCGATCCGGTGTCGTTTCAAATCCGACCAGTTTTTCAAGAATGCCGCGATATCCGGTTTCCATAACCGCGCCTTCCCGACCCGCCGCCGTCAGCGCGCGGTGGAAACCAGATCAGGCAGCCAAAGCGCCACTTGCGGGAACGCGATCAGCACCACCACCGTCAACGCCATGGCAACGACAAACGGAAACGAGCCGATGGCCACGTCGTTGAACCGGATATCGTTTCGAATGCCCTGGATGACGTACAGATTGATCCCGATCGGCGGCGTGATGAGCGCCATTTCCAGCAAGACCATCAACAGGATCCCGAACCAGATCGGATCGTACCCCAGGGCGATGATGATCGGCGCTATCAGCGGGACGGTGGTCAGCATCATCGAGAACGTCTCGAGAAAGCAGCCCAGCACGATGTAGAACACGACGATAGCGATGATCATCTGCAGCGGCGTGAGGCCGAGGCTCTCGATGAACTGGGTCAGTTCACGGGTCAGGCCGATCGCGGCAAGGACGAAGTTCAGATACACCGCCGCCAGGATGATCAGCATGATGACGCCGGTGGTTCGCATGGTGGACAGCAGCGCGTCCTTCAGCATGTCGACCGACAACATCCCGGTCCAGACCGACAGCACCAGCGCGCCGATGACACCGAGTGCGGCGGCTTCCGTCGGCGTCGCCAGCCCCGCATAGATCGAGCCGATGACGAGCAGGAACAAAAACAGCGGCGGCAGCAGATCGACCAGGGATTGCAAGCGGGCGCGCCAGGAACTGCGGACGGGTTCGCCACCGAAGTCCGGGCGAACGAGGCATGCGACGAGCACGGTCCCCATGAAAAGAAGGGCAAGCAGGATGCCGGGCACAAATCCGGCAAGATAGAGTTTGGGGACGGATGTGTTCGTCAGCAGCCCGTAAACGATGAGATTGATCGACGGCGGGATCAGGATGCCGAGCGTGCCGCCGCTTGCGAGCGTACCCAAAAACAGGCGTCTATTGTAGCCGTGACGTTCGCATTCGGGCATCGCAACCGTGCCCAGCGTCGCCGCAGTCGCCACGCTCGAGCCCGACGTTGCAGCGAACATCGCGCAACTGCCGACATTGGTGTGCATCAGCCCTCCCGGCAACCACGACAGCCAGTGCCCCAGGGCGTCATACATGCGCTTGGCAATGCCCGCCCGCAAAACCAGTTCTCCGAGCAGCACGAACATCGGGACGGCGACGATCAGGAAATCGTTGCTGCTTCGCCAGAGAATCTCTCCGAGAGCGCGATCGAGCGCGACCGGCGAATAGACCAGTCCCAGTCCGACGCCCAACAGTCCCAGTGCCGCCCCGATCGGAATGGCCAGGGCAATCATGACGATGAGGGCGATTGCGGTAACAGCAAGCATGGAGCGATCCTGGGCTGGTCTAGGCCGGTGAACTGCCAGACGGATCTGTCGCTTGATCCCGGGTTCCCGCGATCTCACGCACCTTTTGCAGGTCACCCGACAAAAGGGCGGCAAAACTGCGCAGTGCCGTGAGAAGAAAAGCGAACGTGAAAAACGCCAGGCCGGAAAACCAGAGCGTTTGCGGGTACACCTGGGGAAGGCTGAGCGGTCCGACCGAACGGGAATTACGCTCGATCGTTTCAAACAGCACGAGCCCGCCGCGGTAGGTCAAAATCAGAGCAAATCCGCCGATGGCCAGCAGGCCGACGCAATCCAGAACCGCTCGCGTTCTCGGAGACATCAGCCGATAGGCCGTATCGACGCGGATGTTGTGTTTTCCCAGCAGACAATAGGGCAGCGCCCAGGCCGTTCCGATCGCCAGTGCGTATCCCGACAATTCGTCGGCACCGCCAAGCGTGTACCCGGCCAGGCTGCGCAGCACGACGTCCACGAAAACGACGATGGCCGCGCTCAGAACCATCAGACCGGCCAAGATCGCCATGATCCTGGAGAACGAAAAGACTTTCTCGGCAAGGGAATCGAGCATCCTACCACCCAGAGTTGGAGCCGCCGGCTAACGGCGGCTCCTCTGCGTCCACCCGTCAGTTGGACGGCGCGGTCAATCCAAGTGCCTTGCCGGCGGAACCGTTCCAGGCCGTTACGCAGTCGGCTCCGCACCGCTCGCTCCAGCCGGCGAGCACGTTTTCCTCGACAATCTTCTTGAGACTCTCGAGATCCGCGTCGCTTGGCTGAACCAGCGTCATTTTCTGGGCCTCGCCGAACGAACAGGGCCCGTTGCCCGTGTTGCAATCGATGCCTTCCTGGTCGGCTTTTTGCCCGAACGCCCAGGCCTGGTCCTCCAGCTTGCCGGCTTCAGCCAAGACGAGCTGCTGCGCATCGGGGCTCAGCTTGTCCCAGGTGGCGTTGCTCACCGCCAGAAACAGGCTCGATCCCTGCGCTGCATGCAAGGTGTAGAGATGAGTGGCGACCTCGTACCACTTAGCCGTATAGCCCGACAGGGTTCCGGTGACCGCACAATCGACGACGCCCCTCTGCAGAGCCGGCACAACCTCGGCGAAATCGATCGACGTCGGAATGCCGCCCATCCCCTCCACGAGATCGGACAGTGCGCGGTTGTAGACCCGGACTTTCTTTCCGGCGATGTCGCCGATGCCGCTGATGGGAACGCGACAGTAGAATACCTGTGTCGGCTCGCTGTAGATGGCGAGCAGCTTGGCATCGAACGTGTCGTTGATCTGCTGGTCGAGGATCGGCCGGTAGGCGTCGACCGACTGACGCGCATCGTCCCAATTCTGAATGGAACCGGCCAGGTCGACCCCTTCGAACATGGCGTTGTCGCCGGCAACATAGGTGAAACCGGCGTGAACGAAATCGAACAGCCCCAGTTTCAGCATACGCCCGACGTCGAAACCCTTGAGACCGAGTTCGTCCAGCGGCGTGATCTGCGCCGACAGCGCGCCGCCCGTCGCACCCGGAAGCGTTTCCTCCCAGAAGGGTTTTTCGGTGTTCTTGAAATGCGGAGCATTGGTCCAGTTGCCGATCACCTTGAAGGAGTGGCTTCCGTAGTCCTGAGCGATGGCCTGGCCATTGACCAATCCCATCGTGCCGACCACGGAGACCGCACCCACGGCGGCCACTTTCAATAAATCAGACCATGATTTCACGGACATATTCATCCTCCCTCTCGTCTGAAGCTGATGGACTGGCTTGCGCCCCGACGGAAGTCTGGAGCGGGTGCAAACCAATATGTGCGGGAGGAAGATATTGAAGCCTAGCTTGAAAAAAAATCAAAATAAACGCGAATTTCGATGAAATGGATTCATGCACTGAAGAACGCATCCGCGCAGCGACACCGGCGTGACCGCCGAGCCCGGGAGGTCACGCGCGACAGGAAGGCAGGACCTCCGACCCGGTTTCGTCTTGATTTGTCTGTAACACCGCTGAAGCAAGGCTTCTTCAGATGCCGTTCGCTTCAACCGGCACTATTCCCACTCAATGGTCCCCGGCGGCTTCGACGTCACGTCGTAGACGACGCGGTTGATGCCTTTCACTTCGTTGATGATGCGGGTGGCGGCGCGGCCGAGGAAATCCATGTCGAAGGGGTAGAAATCGGCGGTCATGCCGTCGACCGAGGTGACGGCGCGCAGGGCGCAGACGAATTCGTAGGTGCGGCCGTCGCCCATGACGCCGACGGTCTGCACCGGCAACAGCACGGCGAAGGCCTGCCAGATGGTGTCGTAAAGGCCGGCATTGCGGATTTCGTCGAGATAGATGGCGTCGGCCTCGCGCAGGATGTCGAGCTTTTCGCGGGTGATGCCGCCGGGGCAGCGGATGGCAAGGCCCGGGCCCGGAAACGGGTGGCGGCCGATGAAGCTTTCCGGCAGGCCGAGTTCGCGGCCGAGCACCCGCACCTCATCCTTGAAGAGTTCGCGCAGCGGTTCGACCAGCTGCATGTTCATGCGCTCCGGCAGGCCGCCGACATTGTGGTGCGACTTGATGGTGACCGAGGGACCGCCGGTGAAGGAGACGCTCTCGATGACGTCCGGATAGAGCGTGCCCTGGGCGAGGAAGTCGGCGCCTCCGATCTTCTTCGCCTCCTCCTCGAAGACGTCGATGAACAGCTTGCCGATGGTCTTGCGCTTGACCTCCGGATCGCCCTCGCCTTCGAGCGCCGAAATGAAGGTATCGGAGGCATCCACATGCACCAGCGGGATGTTGTAGTGCTCGCGGAACATGGCGACGACGTCGGCTGCCTCGTTCTTGCGCATCAGCCCGTGGTCGACGAGCACGCAGGTGAGCTGATCGCCGACTGCCTCGTGGATCAGCAGCGCGGCGACGGAGGAATCGACTCCGCCCGACAGCGCGCAAAGGACCCGGCCGTCGCCGACCTGCTCGCGGATCGCGGCGATCGCCTGGGTCCGGTAGGCGGCCATGCTCCAGCTGCTCTTGAGACCGGCGATGGTGTGGACGAAGTTGGACAGCAGCCGCGCGCCGTCCGGCGTGTGCACGACCTCCGGATGGAACATCATGCCGTAGGTCTTGCGCTCGACATTGCCGAAAACCGCGAACGGCGCGCCTTGCGACTTGCCGAGAATCTCGAAACCGGGCGGCAGGTCGATGACCCGGTCGCCATGGCTCATCCAAACCTGATGCCGCTGGCCGGGCGCCCAGACGCCATCGAACAGCGGGCAATCCTTGATGACCTCCACATAGGCGCGGCCGAATTCGCGGTGATCGGAGGCTTCCGCCTTGCCGCCCATCTGCACGCACATCGTCATTTGCCCGTAGCAGATGCCGAGCACTGGAAGGCCTGAATCGAAAACGATCTGCGGGGCGCGCGGGCTGCCCGCGTCATGGGTGGATGCCGGCCCGCCGGAAAGGATGACCGCCTTCGGTTTCAGCCGCTCGAAACCTTCCTCGGCAGACTGGAACGGAACGATCTCGCAATAGACCCCGGCCTCGCGGACGCGGCGCGCGATCAGCTGCGTGACCTGCGAGCCGAAATCGATGATCAAGACGGTGTCGGGATGTGCGGTGTTTTCCATGGAGAGGCTTTAGTGATTCCCTTGCTGCAGTGCAAGCAAAGTGACAGCCTCTAGCCCAGTATCTCACCACTTTTGATGGCATCCTCCAGCCGGTCGACCGCAGCGGCCAGTTTTTCGTCGATGATGTGGAGATATTCCGTCCAGTCATCGACATGGCGCAGTTCGTCCTTGCCGTCGGAGATACCGCGCAAACCGATCAGCGGCACATCGAAGTGGTGGCAGGCGCGCAGGACCGCGAAGGACTCCATATCGACCATCTGGGCGGCGATGGCGTCATAGGCAGCGCCCGAGACGATGTTGGCGCCGGTCGACAATGTCGCGCCGGCAATGCCGGGCACCTGCACCGGCATGTCGACCACGACGGGAAGATCCAGAAACGGCGTCGCGCCCTTTTCGAAGCCGAGCGGCGAAGCGTCCATGTCACGGTAGGAGACGGATGTGGCCTGGTAGACTTCCGTCTGCTCCAGTTCGCGCGAACCGGCCGAGCCGAGCGAGACGACCAGGTCGGGCAGCGGGTCGGTCGCTGCCAGAACCGCGGTCAGTTGCACCGCGGCCTCGACGGGCCCGACCCCGGTGATCAACGGTGTAAAGCGGGCTTTCAGCGCCGGTCCGTATTCCTGGTCGGCCGCCATGACGAACAGAACCCGTTTTCCGGCGACGTCTTCCATTTTCATCCCTCGATCCCTTCGCGTCCGACCACGGCCATCAGCGTGCCGGTCATGGTTGCAATCAGTTTTTCCCGGCCTTCGGCGTCGACGGCAAAGGCCTGGCCGTCGGCGACCGTGATCGTGCGGCCGGGCTTGGTGACCTCGGCGCGGAACAGAAAGCGTTCGCCGGCGGCCGGTGCCAGCAGGTTGATCTTGAACTCTATGGTCAGCACCGCGGCGTCGGCGGGCATCAACGAGAAGGCGGCATAGCCGCATGCCGAATCGAGCGCCGTCGAGACGATGCCGGCATGCAGGAAACCGTGCTGCTGGGTCAGGTCCGCCCGGTAGGGCATTGCCATTTCGACCCGGCCGGCCTCGACATGCACGAGCATCATGCCGAGCGTCTTCATCACCGCCTGGCGGTCGAAACTGTCATTGGCCCGGCGTTCGAAATCCGGGTTCTTCGGCACGAATTCGGGCATCGCTATCTCGTCAATCCTTGCGCTGCATCACGGCGAAGAAGAACCCGTCGGTACCGGTCGAAGCGGGCGTCAGTGTGACCGTCTTCATGTCGGCGGACCAGGGCTGCGGCTTGTCGTCGCCGTACAGGTCCTGCCAGACTTCACCGGCCGACACCAGTTCGAAATCACCGTCGTCTTCGCAAAAACCATAGATCTGCGCCTCGTTCTCCTGCGGCAGGATCGAGCAGGTGATGTAGACGAGAAAACCGCCGGGGCGCACATAGGGCGCGGCCGCCGCCAGCACTTCCTCTTGCTGGGTCAGGCGCTCCTCGAGGTTCTTCTGCGTCAGCTTCCACTTGGTGTCGGGACGCCGCCGCCAGGTGCCGGTTCCCGAGCAGGGTGCGTCGACCAGCACGCGGTCCATGCCGCCGACCAGAGCATCGAGATCGACCGCGTTCTCATGGACCTGCACATTGCGGGTCCCGGCGCGCTTCAACCGCTCGAAGATCGGCGCCAGCCGGGTCCGGTCGATGTCGTAGGCGTGGATCTGGCCCTTGTTTTCCATGAAGGCGCTGAGCGCCAGGGCCTTGCCGCCGCCACCGGCGCAATAGTCGAGCACCTGTTCGCCGGGCTGCGCATAGATCAATTCGGAAACGACCTGGCTGCCTTCGTCCTGGACTTCGAACCAGCCCTTGGCGAAGGCCGGTTCGGCGGTGACGTTGGGAAGCCGCGACGGCCCCTGCCCGGCGGCGATCCTGAGACCGTTGGCGGCAATCGCCGTCGGCGCCGCGCCGCTGCGTTCAAGCGCCTTCGCCACCTTGCCGCGATCGGCCTTCAGCGTGTTGATCCGCAAATCCAGCGGCGGGCGCTGCGCCAGTGCCCGGGCCTCATCCAGCCAGTCGTCGCCGAAATTCTCTTCGAAGGCGAACTCGATCCACTCGGGAATGTCGGCCTGGACGTACGGCGGTGCATCGGACAGGCGGCGCGCGGCGAAGGCCTTGTGCGCCGCCTCCGGCAAGGGAGCCGGTGCAAAGCGGTCGCCGTCCAGCTGCGATTTGAGCCGCGCTGAATCAAGGCCCCATTGCCGCAACACCACCGAATGCACCAGCGCCGCGGCACTGTCGTCGTCCATCAGATAGGCATGGGAGAGCTTCTGCCGCAGGGCGTCGTAAACCAGGTTGCCGATCGCCGCGCGGTCGCCGGATCCGGCGAAGCGGTGCGCATGACCCCAGTCCTTCAGCGCCTCGGCCACCGGCCGTTTCTGCCGCTCGATGGTTTCGAGCACCTCGATGGCCGCCGCCATCCGACCGCCCAGCCGCATGTGTCGTTCCTTCTTAAATCGCGCCTGAAGGATATAGGAAAGCCGGTCGGTTTTCCAAAATCAGATGAGCTTCCAGGCGAGCCACAGCCACAGAACGCCATTGATCAGGAAACCGGCGACGAAGAGCGGCCGGCGATGGCGGATCCGATTGGTGGTGATGTGCACCCAGGAGTGGGCAATGCGGCTGGCGACGAAGGCCCAGGCGAGCACGATGATGGCATCGTTGACGCCGTTGATCATGTAGAGAACCACGCAGACGACGTAGAACAGGAACGGCAGCTCGAACTGGTTGACCAGGTTGCGCACCACGGTGGAGCTCGATTCCGGCTCGACCTGCGGCACCTTGAACGCCGAAGCGTCGACCTCGCCCCTGCTGACCGCCGCCCGACGGCGGCGCGACATGATGACGTAAATCGTGTAGACCAGCGCCGTCTGCACAATCAGCGGCCAGAAGATTGCAGTGTTGCTCATGGCGTTCCCCGATGCGACTCTCCGGCGAGACGCTAATCGAGTCCTCAGCGGTTGGGAAGGCTGCCCGGGCTACACCGCGCCCGGATAGTTGGGGCTTTCGCGGGTGATCGTCACATCGTGGGCATGGCTCTCGCGCTGGCCGGCGCCGGAGATGCGCACGAATTGCGCCCGCTGATGCAATTCGTCGAGATTGGCCGCGCCGACGTAGCCCATGGCCGCCTTGAGGCCGCCGCCAAGCTGGTGCAGCACACCCGAAACCGGCCCCTTGTAGGGTACCTGGCCTTCGACGCCCTCGGGCACCAGTTTCAGCGTGTCGCGCACCTCGGCCTGGAAATAGCGGTCGGCGGAGCCGCGCGCCATGGCGCCGACGGAGCCCATGCCGCGATAGGATTTGAAAGAGCGGCCCTGGTAAAGATAGACCTCGCCCGGGCTTTCCTCGGTTCCGGCAAGCAGCGAGCCGATCATCACGGCGGAAGCGCCGGCGGCGATCGCCTTGGCCATGTCGCCGGAATACTTGATGCCGCCGTCGGCGATGACGGGAACGCCGTTGGCCTGAGCCGCCTCGACGGCGCCCATGATCGCCGAGAGTTGCGGCACGCCGACACCGGCGACGATGCGGGTTGTGCAGATGGAGCCGGGACCGATGCCGACCTTGATGGAATCGGCGCCGGCGTCGATCAGCGCCCTGGTGCCGTCGGCCGTGGCCACGTTGCCGGCCATGATGCGAACGGAATTCGACAGTTTCTTCACCCGCGACACGGCATCGAGCACGCGCTGCGAATGGCCGTGGGCGGTATCGACCACCAGCATGTCAATGCCGGCGTCGATCAGCCGCTCGGCGCGCTCGTATCCGTCCTCGCCGACCGTCGTCGCGGCGGCCACCCGCAGCCGGCCCTGCAGGTCCTTGGCAGCGTTCGGGTTGAGCTGCGACTTTTCGATGTCCTTGACCGTGATCAGCCCGACGCACTGGCCGTCCGGGTCGACCACCAGCAGCTTTTCGATGCGGTGCTGGTGCAGCAGCTTCTTGGCTTCGTGATGTTCGACATTCTCGTTGACCGTCACCAGCCCTTCCGAGGTCATCAGTTCGTGGATCTTCTGCGCCGGATCGGAGGCGAAGCGGACGTCGCGGTTGGTCAGGATGCCGACCAGCCGGCCGGTGCCGAACCCTCCGGTGCCGCCGTTTTCGACGACCGGGATGCCGGAAATGCCGTGGGTCTTCATCAGCGCCAGCGCATCGGCCAGTGTCGCTTCCGGCCCGATGGTCACTGGATTGACGACCATGCCGGATTCGAACTTCTTGACCTGGCGAACTTCCTCGGCCTGCTCTTCCGGCGTCAGGTTGCGGTGAATGACACCGATGCCGCCGGCCTGCGCCATGGCGATGGCGAGCCGGGCCTCGGTAACCGTATCCATGGCCGAGGAAATGATCGGCAGGCTGAGGTCGATGCCGTCGGCGACGCGGGTGGCGATGTCGACCTGGCCGGGCATGACGGTCGAGTGTCCCGGCTGCAGAAGCACGTCGTCAAAAGTCAGGGCTTCCCGCCCGGTCGCTGAATCGATGATGTGCGCCATTGCCAATCTCCGTAATTGTAAAAACTGCCGGCCGTGCCGCCGCGCGGCTCCGTGCAGATCGTCAAAGCGTTCAGAAGTTGGCATTGGCTGGTAACACGGATGCGACGCCAAGGAAACAGAAAATGCCGAGAGGCCGCGGACCTCGGATAAAGCCCCGCGTTGCGGGACTTTAGGTGTCGTCTTCGCCGCCCGCGCGACCCTTGAACCGCTTGGCCAGCAGGTACATTTCCACCGATTCGGCGCGCGAAGCCGGCGGCTTGATGTGAATGACCGAGTGAAACCGCCGTTTCAGCATGGCCAGCAGGTCGGCCTCGGTGCCGCCCTGGAAGGTCTTGGCGAGAAAATGACCGCCCTCGTTGAGCACATCGACGGCGAAATAGGCGGCGACCTCGCACAGATGCATGGTGCGCAGATGGTCGGTGCGGCGGTGGCCGGTGGTCGGGGCCGCCATGTCCGACAGCACCAGGTCGGGGGCGCCGCCGCAGGCCTCGACCAGCGCCGCGGGCGCACCATCGTCGAGGAAATCCATCTGCAGGAAGGCCACGCCCGGCAGCGGATCCATTTCGAGAAAGTCGATTGCCGCGACGCGCGGGTCCTCGTCCGCCGAGCCGGTCACCTTGGCGGCGATCTGCGACCAGCTGCCGGGCGCCGAACCGAGATCGACAATGCGCCTGGCACCGCTGAGGATGCCGTGCTTTTCGTCGATCTCCAGCAGCTTGAAGGCAGCACGCGAGCGATAGCCCTCGAGCTGAGCCCGCTGCACATAGGGGTCGTTGAGATGACGCTCGATCCAGCGCCGCGACGACGCCTTGATGCGCTTCTTCCTGACCTTCTGTCCAAGCTTGCGGCCGGTGCGGTTGCCGCCGGTCGGCCGGTTCATTGCTGCCCGCCCTGCGGCCGGTTCGGACGCTTGTAGTAGGGCCGTCGGCCGCGGCCGCGCCGCCACACGCCGTCCGCCGCCATCATCTCCGTCAGGAGGCCCTCGCGCAGACCCCGGTCGGCGACGCGCAGCCGGTCGGAAGGCCAGCGGCGGCGGATGGCCTCGAGAATCGCACAGCCGGCCAGCACCAGGTCGGCCCGGTCGGAACCGATGCAGGGATTGGAGGAGCGCTCGTCGAAATTCCACGACAGCAGCTTCTGGGTCATGCGGTCGACCTCGCTGCTGGTCAGCCACAGCCCGTCGACGCGGCGACGATCGTAGCGCGGCAGGTCGAGATGC
Organism: Rhizobiaceae bacterium; assembly: GCA_963921345.3. Taxonomy (GTDB): domain Bacteria; phylum Pseudomonadota; class Alphaproteobacteria; order Rhizobiales; family Rhizobiaceae; genus Hoeflea_A. The sequence goes on from CAWUFE020000007.1 coordinate 2,601,019, forward strand.
ACGCCGGCGAGCGTGGTGACCGTGCCGGACGTGCCGAGCAGATGGAACGCGCCATTGGCGCCGTTGCCGCATCCGGGCAGGTCCGGACAGGGGAAGTCCCGCAGTAGATCGGCAACCTCGTCGACCATCCGGGCGAAGATCTGCTGCGTCACCTCGCGACCGCCGTGACGCTCGGACAGCGTGACCACACCGACCGGCAGCGACGTCCAGGCTCGGATGTGGTTGGCCAGGCGGTTGGAGCGGCTGCCGGACAGGTCGATGGCCGCGATTTCGGATGAGCCGCCGCCGATATCGAAGAGCACGACGCCGGCGGTCTCGCGCTCGACCAGCGAAGAGCAGCCCGAAACGGCCAGACGGGCTTCTGTCTCGCGGTCGACGATTTCCAGGTCGAGACCAGTCTCTTCCTTGACGCGATCGAGGAACTCCGAGCCATTGCCGGCCGAACGGCAGGCCTCCGTGGCGATCAGCCTATGCCGGCGAACGGTCTTGCTCTCGAGCTTGCTAGCGCAGATTTTCAACGCTTCGACCGCACGGTCCATGGCGGCGTCCGACAGCCGTCCGGAGGCGGTCAGCCCCTCCCCCAGCCGCACGATGCGCGAGAAGGCGTCGATGACGCGAAACTGGCCGGGACGGGTCGGAACGGCGACCAGCAGCCGGCAGTTGTTGGTGCCGAGATCGAGCGCCGCATAGACCGGCGCCTGCCCGCGGTCGCGGCGCGGCTTCCAGTGTCTGTGGTGCTGCTGCTTCGGCGGAGGCCCGTCATGCGGGCCGGTCTCGGCCGTTGATGTGGTCTGGCGCGAAACCTCGCCGCCGGTTCCGGAACCGCCCTGCGGGCTCGCTCCGCCATCCGCGGCCGGACCGTTGTCCCGGTGTGCCTCGGGTTTGCCGACGGGTCCGTGCTTGCGCTTTTTCGAGCGCCGGCGGCGGCGTTTCTTGCCGGGAGTTCCCTGCGGGATATCGCCCGGCCCGCCGGTCGGAGCACCGGGCGGTTCGCTGGGCCTGTCGGAGCGCCGGGCATCGATCCCCTGGGACCGGTCCTGCCCATCCAAAGCCGGCACGCCGGCGGATGTCCGCCCTTGTGCTTCTGCGGCGGCACGGTCGCCCTGCGATCGCAGCGATGCCTCTCCGCCAGCTTCCAGCGCCCCGTTGATGGGCGCTTTGGCGCCCGCTGCGGGGTCTGTCACGTAAGTATCCTGACGCGCCGCGCACGCCCCCAAGGCTGCAGCTGGCGCTTCTCGAACCTCTGTTGCGGAAAGTGTATCAGCGCCTTGTTTGTTCGACAAACTGTTTTTCGGTAAGGCTTTGGCAGCACGGGACCCTGCCCTGGTTAGCATCTTCGAACGGTTTCCTGAGCCCGGCGACTTTGAACGATCGAACAGCGGAACGCTGATCGACAGCAACCTATGTGTCACCTTCGATCCTGGGACTGTCTTTCGAGCGAGTCGCCGAGAACCAAGTGAGAGCCTGTCAGGGTTGGCTGAACCACTACATCCATCGGCGACAAGATAGAGCTCAAAATGCAGGTCAGCTGGTTTCCCGGGCCTGGGTACGAGCGAAGGAACCGCCGCTCGTGCGGTTGGGGATCTTTCGCACAAAGAGCCCATCGCTGCCCGAAGTATCAGTATTCGCACCGCGTTCTATCAGTTAAAATCAGTATTCGATTAAACCGGAACACGTGGGAATAGCGAATTCACCTTGTCGCTCGGGCGTTCGGCTGGCTCAGCCGAAAACGCCTAAAGCCCCGCGTTTTCACGATAATTTCACGCCACTTGAATAACCTTATAGCCCATTTGGGTCATGGTGATGTGCGTACAATTTGGTAACCTGGGCATAAACAAACAAAAGTAAGTTTTCTTATTGGGGATAAGATATGGCAATAAATCGAGATGTAACAGAGAAAGGCGAAATTTCTTATACTTTTACCTTTGATGACTTTGGTTTCATACCGGATGTCGTGTTTGAATGGGACGCCAGCGTAACTTATGGAGGAGAGGCTCACAGAAACGTCGACTATACCGTATCCACCAACGAATCGATAACAAGCGTTGAGGTGACCTTCAGCGCGACAGACGATGGAATTATCGAGAACGTCGAAGATGCCGTTTTGACATTGAACGGCTACATCGACTGGATCGCGCCGGATAAAGGTGCGGGTGCGTTCTATCAAAATATTCTTGGTGAACTTGTTTTTGGAGAACTCGAACGGGTTCCCATCAGCGAAACGCTGACCGTCAGCATCAACTCATTGCCAAACCCGGTAGACCAGCAGATTTTCGCCATTACCGGAAGCGACGAACCTTTGCTCAACCTCCTGGAGCAGCCTGTCGACGGCGATCAGGAATCCGTGAGCGCCAAGGCCGAGAATTTTTCCGACTCAGGTTTCTCAATCAGTATCCTGGAAAACGGTGATGTTGTCGTAACCGACGCTCCCGACGAAGTGGCCTCGACCACGGTAAGTTACACCGTCATGGATGAGTTCGGCGCTGAAGCGCAAGCCGAACTGACCGTATCGACGGCCACTTTACTTCTCCGCAATCCGAGCACGCAACTCATACTGACGGAGGGTGTCGCAGCACCGACCTTCGACTTCCAACTTAGCAATCCGATAGACCAGGACATCGTCATCAAAGCGTCGCTGTCGCAAAGCGGATTCGAAAAGGACGTGGAATTGTTGACGGCAACGATTCCGGCCGGTGGGCAGTCGGTGGACGCCGAGTTGATTCGGGTTCTAACCAATGCTGAAGAATTGGAGAAAGTACAGACCGACACATTGACCGTAACGGCGACGGTCGGCGGCAAATCGATTCCGATTTTCCTCGGCAACCTGGGCGGGCAGGCATCAACCGAACACAGTTTCGATATCGAGCTCACGGATCGCGTGACTGCGGGCCTTGAGCAATCCCAACTTGCCGAATCTTTCGCTCAAATAAAGCTGGCCACCAAGGCCACCAAAGACCTCTTCAACGTTCTTACGACGGCTGATATTGCCACCGATCGGAGCCTCGCCAGGAAAGTCGCCAGCGACTTTGCCAAGAAGATCGGGCTCGTTCTGGATGCGTCAAAGGCGATTGCAAACCTGTCCGCCAACCTGGACAACGCATCCCAGTTGCAGGGCGATGAGCGTTATGTCGCCGAACACCTGGCCGTAGAGACATTCGCCGTCGATCTCGTTGACGCAGCGGCGAAGGAGGTTGCGACCAAATTCGGTGCAGCAGGTCTTGCGGCCGTTGCAACATGGGGACTTGGCTTTGCCGGAGTGGCGTCTGTGCCCGTTGCGCTGCCGGTCCTGGCCACTGTCGGCATCGGGTGGGGTCTCAGCGTGGCCTATGACAGTTTTGCCAAGGAGCATGTCAGAGACCTCACCCGCAGCATTTTCAGGGATGCAGTCGACAAAGACAAATACAAGGACCTGCGCAAGGATATTGACGAAGCCAAAGAGGACCTGGACGAGACTCTCAACAACATTTTGGGTTCGAACGACACCGACGACACTCTGGTTGGCACGGCCGGATCTGACTTCGCATTTCTGGGGGCTGGCGATGACAGCTACAACACCATGGGAGGCAACGATTTCATAACCTCAGGCTTGGGAAACGACCTGATTGTGCTCGGCTACGGTTCGCACTCCCTGATCGGAAAACTGGAAGAGCATTTTGGCGACCGTGTCGAAGGCTTCTTTTCGGACGATCAAATCATACTGAAGGACATCGCGCTCACTGAAGATGATGTTCGCGTTACCTTTGGTTCCGCGATCCTCGGGTTCGATGCCGATGGGGACGGGTCGGTGGATGGTTCGCTGATCCTTGAAGGAGATTTTTCCAACGGCGAGTTTGTCGTCACCGTTGAAGGCGACAATACCGTCGTCACCTTTGTTCCTGCGCCTCTGGTGGGAACGCCGGGCCCTGATGTCATCAACGGCACGCAACTGGACGACACCATCGACGCACTTGGCAGCGATGACAGAATCCACGCATCGGCCGGCACCGACAACATCGACGGGGGCACGGGCACCGATACGGTCGTCTATGCGCTGAACAGGGACCAGGTGTCTCACGACCTGATGCAGAACCAGGAGATCACGATCGAAAAGCCGGACGGTGATTTTGACAGTCTGAAAAATGTCGAGCGCATCGACTTTGACGACGGTTCATTGCTCTACGACGTCGACACGCCCAATCTTGACTTCGGCTACCGAATCTACCAGGCGTCATTCGACCGCACGCCCGACGAGGGCGGTGTGCTGTTCTGGATCGGCGTGCTCGATCAACTCGATTTGTCCAACTGGAGCGACTACGACAAGGAACAGTTCCTCGCCAGCCAGTTCATCGAATCCGACGAGTTCCAGGACCTGTTCGGGGCCGACCCGACTAACGAACAATACATCGATGCGATGTATCTCAACGTTCTGGACCGCCTGCCCGACCAGGGCGGTTACGATTTCTGGGTGGGCGGCATGGAACAGGGCCTGACCCGCGAAGACATCCTGATCGCGTTCACCAAGAGCGACGAGAATGTCGCCCGCACCGCCCCGGATCTGGACGATGGCGTTTGGGTGGTGTGATCAGCCTTTATCGAGCGGCGAAACAGATTCGCTCAACAATAAATCGCAGTCGCTCCAGATGCGCCGCCGATCTTCTGCAATACTGTCAGCGTTGATTCGCTCCGCAAGGAAGGAGATCGGTCGTGGCACGCATTGCGCTTCTCTTTGTCGTATTCATCGACATTCTCGGCCAGGGGCTGCTGCTTCCGATCCTGAGCTCGCTGCTACTCGATCCGTCGCAGAACTTCCTGCCGAAGGACGTATCTCAGGCCGGTAGAGAGTTGCGCTACGGCATCGTGCTTGCCCTGTTCTACCTCGCTTGGTTTTTCGGCGCGGCCTTCATCTCCAAACTTTCCGATTATATCGGGCGCAAGGTCTGCATCCTGATCTGCCTGTTCGGGGCGTTTGCCGGATACGCCCTGACCATCGTGGCGATCGAGTATGCGAGCCTGATCATGCTGATCGTCGGCCGCTTCATCGGCGGCTTCACCGCCGGCAACCAGCCGATTGCCCAGGCGGCACTCATCGACGAGGCGAAAGACGACCAGCAGAAGGCACAGTTCATGGGACAACTGGTGGCAGCTGTGGCTCTCGGCTTCATCGCGGGACCGCTGCTCACGGCCACGTTGAGCAGCAAGACGCTGATGGGCGACGCCGCCTCGCTGACGCTGCCCATCTATGCCGCCATCGTGCTGGTTCTGGTCAACGTCGCGCTGATCGTGATGTACTTCCGCGAAACGCTGGCCAGCCGCCGCAAGATCGATTTCGGCCTGAGCGAAGTCGTTCTCACCCTGCTGCGCATCCGTCACCACCCGATCACGCTGAGGCTGGCGCCGGTCTTCTTTTTCGCGGTGATGGGCTTCAACGGATTTTTCATTTTCCTCAACGATTTCCTGATCGAGCGCTTCCACTTCACGACGGTCCAGAACAGCATCATCATGATCGTGCTCGGGGCGACGATGGGGTCGATCAGCTTGTTTCTCGTCGGCCCGGTCTTTGCCCGCTTCAGGCAGGTGAATATCCTGGTGGTGACGGTCGTCATCATGACCGTTTTCATCACGGCTTACGTCTTCAACCCGGTCGCAGCACTCGCCTATGTGCTGGTCATCCCGATCATCGGGGCATTCGGCATTCTCTATCCGACGTTGCTGTCGATGTTTTCGGCCAGCGTCGATGCGACCCGCCAGGGCTGGGTGATGGGCGTCTGCGTCGCCCTGTTCACCATCGGATCGGGCTCGGTCTCAATCGTCGGCGGAAGCGCCATGGCGATCAATCCGGGCCTGCCGCTTTTCATCGGGATCGGCAGCTGCGTCGTCGCGCTCGTCCTGGTCGCCATCCTCTGGCGCGGCAACCCGGAGATCCAGAAACTCGATCCGCACGAGACGGAGAGCGCGCCCTCCTGACCTCGTGCGATCACCGGCAAAATATTCTGGCGCCGCCATTTACATCGCGCTATATATTCGCTTATAAGGCCGCCGCACCAACGGTGCCTTCGTTGGGGAATAGGTTAACGGTAGACCCGCGGACTCTGACTCCGTTAGTCCCGGTTCGAATCCGGGTTCCCCAGCCAACTTTTTCCTAGAAAACAAGGGCCTTGACGCGTCGGACAAATCCGACAAGCGAGAACATTCGGTATACACAGGACGCACAAAAGTCGGCACATTTCATTATTCCATGAGTGGCAGCACGTCAGCTCGCAGCGTCAGATCCAGCGGTCCGGCCAACCGTGTCGCCACAAGGTGACATTCATTTCGAGGTTGAAGAAAGTGGAAATGCACCCTATGGTTTTTGTACAAATAGGAGTATTACAATGCCGGTTTATCAAGACCCTGTACATCCAGACTGCAGCATCCCATGCCCCGGCTCAGGGTATGCTGCATACGTGCGTCCCGATGGTCCGTGCCATGTTGATTGCGGAGAAGATTCAGTCGGGGATTTTTTTCAGAGAATAATAACCCCAACGAATTCAAGTGCAAGATTTTCAATTGATTTAGCAATCGACAGAACTGCCGTCACACGCCTACTTGAGATCCGGGGCAACTTTGATAGTGATATACAGTCCGTATATGACGCAATAGAGGAACGTGTCGAAACGTTAAGTGGTAGCAACGCTGGACGGGAATTCCTTGAGCGCTACCAATTCCGTAATAGTTATAATGATGCTAATTCGGGATTTTTGCTCTCTCAGATTTTGGCATCTCTCTATGTTTAGGTGGAAATATAAATATCTTGGTAAAAATTGAACGTATCATTAGCAAAATTTGTATTCAGGCAGAAGAATCCTTAAAATATTCTTCTATTGGTGAATTAACCAACTCTTTTATTTCAAAAGCCGTTTTATCAATTTCATTATCAACTTTTTTTTGGCGAATATACCTGATGCTTTTGGAATGATCTTCCCTGGATCATGGAATTTGATTTTTGTTTTATTTGGCGGGATAATGTTTTTGGCTGGTTATCTATTGTTCAAAATTCGCGCACCTATTGAGCTTCGAAGTGGTCAGAGAATTTCAGCGATTGCGATTGAATGGTCTCAGAGTGCGATTTATAGCGACTTAAAAAGTCGCATGGTTCTTTTAGAAGGACTTCGATCAAGAATTGACTCAAAGGGGGTGCTCGCGCCACCTCTTGCAATATTTACAGATGTAGATAAATGTATAAAAATATATAATGATGACGTTACAGAGGAAAATTGGCGCAGTTATGCAGCGCGCCTTTATCAGGCAGACCTCAAACTACGCGAATTCGATGATCCTCGCGGTCGTTTTTTTTTGCGCATTTTTTGTTATTCTTGGACTAATTTGTATCGCGATTCCAACATTCGTATCTTTTCTTAGAGTTATTTTTAATATTTTAATCCAATTTTAGATATTTATTTATATAGCTAAAATACGGAATATAAACTCTATTCAGAGCGCTTTATCGCTTTATTTATCCGCCTTCTCATCCAGTTTGTTTTCGATCCGCTGGAGCGCTGCGAATATCCGTTCGATGGCTTTCGAGTACCCCTTGATGCGCTCTTCCAGAACCATGACCTTGGCGCGAAGCATGAAGTGCGAACCGGCCACGCCAACAGCCAGCACCAGCAAATACAGTCCGTCCTTGAGAGCCAGTTCCACCATCAGATCGGTTTCCTCGTGTGTTCCGCCTTCCGGGGCATGTCTTCCCAGGAATGGCCGGCGGCCATGATGCAGGTCACGCCTTTGGTGGTGGTCATGACGATCGTCCAGGTTCCGGTCTTCGACGTGTAGACCTCGAAGACGGCCTTGCCCGACGATGACAGGCCGATCGCTCGCGGCGTCTCTTTGTATTTGTCGCCGAGCGCCTTGAGCAAAGATGTCCGGTCGCCGCAGGCCAGTCCCGCGCTGTTAGCCTGCATCGTCAATCCGATCAGGCCGATGCAGGCCATGAGCAAGAGCAGTCCGTGTTTCATCGTTTCAACCTCCCGCCTTTTCACCATCGGCCGGATTGGCCTTGAGATCGCCATACCAGGCCGCGCAGCGCCGCACGCGGGCGTTGGCGCGGCCGAGTGCCCGGTCGGTCTTGACGAGCGCCACGTCGAGCCTGTCGCCTTTTCTGACGCCGGAGGCTTCGCGCGTGGTGCAATCGGCCGGCAGGTCGGGCAATGGACGCAAAGCACGAATAGCCGTATCCACCAGGCCGGCTTCGGCCTTCATGCGTCCGGCGGCCTTGAGCCGTTCCTCAGCGGTTACGCAGGCGCTCAAGAATATCAGGGCTGACAGCGCAAGCAGCACCGACGGGACCCGCCCGTATGTCGTCGAGTTCATCGCTCAGTTCCTGTTTGCTGGTTTCAGCGGCGGCCAGTTGCTGGAGGAAGGACCGGTTCGCCGACTGGACGGCGGCGACCCGCCTGGCGTTTTCCGCGTTGATGCGCTGCAGCGCATCGCCCCTTGCCCGCTCGGCCGCCAGTTCCTCGGCCGCAACCAGTTCGTTGACCGCCTGGCGCACGGCCGAGCGCTTGTCGATCAGCAGCCAGACGGCGACGGCGACAACAATGATCAGCGGCACCTGAATGGACAGAACCTTGCGCAGGAACGGCACGGCCTGCGCGACAACCCAGACCATCATCGCATCAAGTGCCTACGAGGTTGAAACCGTCGTCGTAGACGGCGGCTGTGTTGAACTCACCGTCAACGTAGACGTAGCCATTGTCCGGCAGTTCCCAATCGCCGAAGACCTCGCCGCCGGAGCCCTCGAAATCCACGCGCAGATACTCGATGTTGCGGATGTGGAGCCATTGCTTTGTGCCTTCTTCGGCCTTCAGATGTACGGCGTCATAGCCGTCCAGTCCGTTGATGCGGGATCCGTTGGGCAGTTCCGGGAATTCCAGCGCCGTATCCCAGTCGATGAGGTTGCTGTTGTGGAAGTCCAGCGGTTCGAGTTGGCCGTCGACGAACACGTCGGATGTGTCGGTGCCGCGCAGGAACTCTCGCGGGCCGTCCTGGCTCAAGATGTAGTTCGTCTTGACCTGCTTCGGATCGGTTCTGATCAGATAATCGTCCTCGCTCTGGACCATCATCCGGGTCACAGGGACATCCGTGAGGTCAACCTTCGGAAATTTTATGTCCGGCGTGCTCATGTCCGGCTTGATCGGCGTTGCCTCTGGAATGGTCACGTCCGGAATGACTGTCTCCGGGATTTCCACCACCGGCAGCCCCAATTCGGCCCGCAGGGCTTCATTGTCCGCACGCATCGCCGACAGTTCCTCCCGCAGGGCCCTGATCGTCGCCGAGAGTTCATTGATCAATGCTATGAGTTCATCGGTGTTCATAACTCTTCTCCTCTTATGAGCCGCCCTGCCAATCCCGCGGCGGGGCGTTCGGATCGCTTTGCTGTTGGTGTCGATCGGGCGGCTGGCGTTGCCTTTGGGCGACAAAGTCGCCCTCTTGGGCACGGCGTCGCGGTGCTTGCCTTTGGTCATATTCGAGCTTGTAGGCGCCGAAGACGGCGGCGATGGCCGCCGGCCACAGGATGGACAGGACACCGGTGATGTCCGCGCCCTGGTAGATGGCGACGCCGGTGAAGACGCAGACGATGAAGATCAGCGCCCACGCGGCCTCGCGCTTGCCGGTCTTGCTCCCGTCCGGTGTGACGCCGAGGATACGCAGCAGCTGAACGAACATCACAGCCTCGCCGCCTGCACGTGCATCCAGTCGAAGTTGCGGGCGCGACCCAGCGACAGCCAGCCCTCGGCCTCCCAGGCCTGCCAGAACGGCACCGCGTCCTCATGCGACAGCCGGGCGCGCGGTCGCTTCCATGACAGCTGGTTGCGCTGCGGATCGAAATCGATGGCGATACCCCAGGAGTGCATCGAGTAGCGCCGGCCGCCGCGCATGCGCCGCACGTTGAGCGACCCGCCGAACAGGTTCAGCCCGAGTGTGCTGCGCTCGGCGTCGGAATAGATATCGGCGATCCGGTTCAGCGCACGCTCGGCAGACGGCGCGACCTTTTCGTGCAGCGTCATGCGGGTGATGCGCCGCCCCGTGTCCCAGGCAAGCACCATGTCGAACGGGATCTCGATACGGGTCTGGGCGGTTCCGACCCTGCCGTAGAATGCCGGCACCTGCGACTGCCTTGGCCAAAGTGTTCCGTTGTTGGTGTTTGGGCGCGGGCTGATCCGGGGTTCGGCATCGCTATCGGGGATTGCGGCCATTTCCTTCGGTGTCACGATGCCGGCCGGTGCGCGCAGCGCCTTGACCACGGTTTCATCGGCGGTGCCGTTGACCGGCAGTCCGTTGGCTTTCTCGAAGGCGCGGATCGCCGCCACGGTCTGGTCGCCCACGATGCCGTCGACCGGCCCTGGCGAAAAGCCGTGTGCGGTCAGGCGGCTTTGCAGCCACTGCCCGAAGGAGAGTTGGTCAAGCGGGATCGCCGCGCCGGACGGCACGCTTCTGTCCATGGTTCTGTCCTTTCTTTGAGGAAACCCGTTAAATCTCGGGATTGTGGAATCCGCCACCTGAGGTAGAGTTCCAACGACCCTTTGCCCGGCACTCCAGTTGCAGTTGGTGCCGGTATCCTCTCGCTAAGAGCGGCCCTGCTTCACCACGGGCAAAGGGCACAATTCAGTTCCATGCTCGCATTTGCCGTCGCAAACCAATGCGAGCATTGCCAAGCGGACCGGATCGCAACCCAATCCCTTCCACCGCGGTCCGGTCCGATTCTCGAAATTCGCCGGGTAAGCCTTGTAGCTATTGAATGCATTCGTCGTTTCGGTCTTCACAATCGACCAAAACTGGTGATTTCTGGTGCCGTGCGATGGTCAATGTCGCCAAATTTAAAGGTTATCGCATTCGCGCCGGATTTCTCGGTAGCGCTTGGATCCGGTCCATAATTCACGAAAAAATCAACTGCAATCAAAAAAGGCGACCAGGGGAATTACAACAATGAGTGTACTCCAAGCAGGCTACACTATCGGATGCGTCATCATCGCAGCCACGCTGATCTTGGCTGTGAAACACTTCTTTGCGTTGCTCGATATATGGATGGCCGTGAACCTGTAGCCCTGTCCCATCCACGTGCCCCATAAACGCTCGCCTATCGCCGTCTACGCCCGCGCAGGGCCGCAAGACCGCCCAATGCGGCACCGGCACCTGCCGCGAGGCCTGATCCGCCCGACACCTGCGACGTCGGCACAGAGCCCGCGCTTGTGGCGGCCGCGCCGCCGCCGCTTGTCGATGGCGCGGTCGTCGCCGTACTCGCCGATGAGCCGCTTTCCGGGCTTCCACCGCTGCCGCTCTTTTTCGCCGCGGACTTGTCACCTTCCTCGTCCGCCTTCAGCTTGCCCTTGAACGCGGTTCGCAAGCCGCCTGATTTGGTGTAGCTGTGCCTGACCGTATCGAGGATAAATTCGCGGCCATCGACCTGCGGGCGAATGCCCTCATAGCTGATCGGCTGGCCGGCCTGCAGGTCGGGGTGTGCGATGAGCGTACAGCTTGTCTCGATCTGCGCGCGCTCCATTTCGCGTTTGGCGGCCTTTGCCGCGCGAAGGGCCTCGGCGCGCGATCCGTAGGTTTCCTTGAGCACCTTCTCGCCGGCACCGTCTTCGGCCGCCTTGATGACGACGGCCTGCCGCGTCGAGGTTCCTTCCTCGCCGCCCAGTATGTCCCAGACCTCATCGCCCGTTGCGACCTCGCCATCGGTCTTTGCGGCTGCGTGGTGGGTCCGGTAATAGGCCTTGATCGTGGCGAAGCGGTCGGAATCGGTTTCGGATACCCGCAGGCTGCGTTCGACGACGACCGGCCTGCGGATGGTGACGGTCGGAATGGCGCTCCCGTCCGCCTTCTCGCCCTTGCCGCGCTCGAGCCACAGCAAGACGCCGTTCTTGATGGTGAAGAACGCGCCGTGGCGTTTGGCCAGGCGTTCGAGGAAATGCAGGTCGGATTCGTCCTGCTGGCCGATCCACTCATAGACATGTCCGGACACCGCGTCGGAAATCTTCGCTTCGATGCCGTGATCGTCGGCCTTTTCCTGCACGAGTTCCTTGACCGAGACCTTGTCCCAATGCTTCGTCCTGTTGGTTTTCATGCCGGCCTTGAGGTCGGCGGAATGTCCCTTGACCTCGATCGTGTACGGCAGGCAGATGAATTCCACCCGGTCGATGACATAGGCCCCGGCGAAGCTGCCGCTGCTGCCGCCCAGGATAGTCACCTCGATGACGGCCCCGCGCCGCGGCGACTGGAGATGTGGCGGGGCGTCGTTGAAGACCAGATCGATCGTGTCGGACTGGATGCCTTCGCGGTCGAAGATGGTGAGGCTGACGAGCCGTTCGAAGAATCCGCCCGAGACGGGCACGCCATCGACGCTGACCTGGATGCGCGGATGCGTTGTCATGTCCTTCAGGTCCTCCTGACGTCTGGCGTCAGTCCCACAGCTTTGGTGCCCGGATCGTCCGGTCGTTTACCGCCAGATCGGGCAGCAGGATCCTGGTTCCGGCCGGCAGGTCGTGGGCGATGTCGCTGATATGCGGATTGGCTTCGAGCACCGGTTCGACCGCGCCGGCCTGGAGTCCGTATTCGCGATAGACGATCAGGTCCAGTGCCTCGAAGGCCTGCGTGATGTGAATGCGGGCCATCTAGAGGCCTCCGAACAGGGATGCCAGCAGTCCTCCGCGTGACAGGCGTCTGACCTCGATGCTGTAGGCGTTTCGACCCGGCGTGCCGAAGCGGTCGTGGAATGCACGGTCTTCCTCGATTTTCTGGATGGCGTGGCTGCCGAAAATCTTGCCGCCCAGCGAGACCAGCATCAGCGGGATGCCTGACTGCGCGGCAAGCCGCAGGCCCTCCAGCGAGGCGGTACCGCCGAACTCCTGCGGAAAGAGCACGCCGTTGATGCTGACGACGTCCTGTCGCGGCCCTGTCCATTGCAGGGCGTTCATGCGTCCGACGGTTTCGATTTCGGCCCATGACGTATCCAGTTTTCGTTCCAGCTTGGCATAGCCGAAGCCGTGGGCGCGAAACAGGAACGGTCCGAGCGCCATGCTGACGGGTCCGGGCATGTCACCTCCTGGTGCTCAATTCAGTCGTAATGGCTGGCTATCCAGGATGCGTCGACCCGCCGGGAGAGGGTGTCGACCACATAATCGGCAATGGCCTGCGGATCGGTGACGCCGGCGGGGACGTGGATGTTGATATCGCCATGGAACTCCACTTTCGTCTCCGCCTTTTGGGCAGGAGGCGCGACGGATGCAGGCTCTGCTGCCAGTGGCGTTGCCATCATGGTGCTCATGACCCCGGCGATGCTGGCGGCATGCAGGCCCCGTGCGCCGCGCATCAGTCCGGCGACATGCGGGTTGTGGATGCGCTGGATGTTTGCGGCGAGATAGGAGCGGAATGCCGATTGCGCCTGCGGGACGTTGAGAATGCCGCCGGATCGCGACGGCACGAACCATTCCGATCGCGGTGTGTTTTCGTTGACCAGGTAGGGCATGCCGGTGCGGACCGGACCGCCGGTGGCGCGAGGTTTCGGTCTGGGAGTGGGCACGTAATTGTCCGAAACACGGCCATCGACAATGGGAACGGGGCCAAGCGCGCGACGATATGCGGCACGGAACTCGCGGAGTTTTTCCATCGCGGCTTCGATGGACTCCGTATTGATCTCCGGCGCGGCTTCCAGGCCACCGATCTCCTTCAGCACCTTGCCCAGTTCTTCGGAGCGCTCGGTGGCTTTTTCCAGTTCCGTTTCGACTTTCTGGATTTCTGCCTCGACACCTTCAAGTTCCACCTCGAGGCTGTTCTTCACGCGCGTCAATTGCCCGATCAGCATGTCCGCATTCGGCATGTCGCGATTGATTCTGGCGATATCCGCCTCGACCCTGGCGATGTCGCTTCGGATATCCCCGGCCTCAAGTTCAAGCGCCGGGATTTTCTCACGCCGGGCCTCGGTTCTGGCTTCGATCCTGGTCAGCTGCTCGCTGGTCGGCAATGGGCCGGCTTCCAGCAGGGTTCTGAACCTTTGGGCGCGGCCCTCCGTTACCGCATCGAGGGGCAGACCTGTATCCCACGCGCCGCCACCCTCCATGTGGCTCATTCTTTGACGGTTGCTCTCCTCTTCGCTGATGTCAGGCTGGCCGTCCGGCGTCCCGTCGGCGACTGGCGTCGATTCAAGGACGGCGGCCAGGAGCGTTCCTATTCCAGTCAGGCTGAAGGCTCTTGGAACAACCCCTTTCACGGCCCCTTTGCCCCACCTTTTGAGCATCGCGCCTATGCCTGCACCGGCAGCAGTGGAAACGCCGGCCGCACCGGCAGCGCTTGCCGCACCCGCGATCCCGATCGATTTGAGCAGTTTCGGAAGCTTGCCGAGGTTGGCAAAGGATATCATTGAAAGTGCGAACAGGGCGGTGTTGAGCATATCGAGCTCGTCGGCAACAAGCGCCAGGCCGGTGATGGCGGCAATGGTTCCCAAGGCACCGCCAACCCTGCGAACGCCACGCGCGCGCCGGCGGTTAAATCGCCCAAGCGGCGTCACAATCGTTCCCAATCCCGAACCGACGGCACTCAACCCCGCGCCGGTAGCGCCTGCCCGCGTTCCGAGAAACGTCATGCCGAAGCGCAGCACGGCGAGCGTGCCGATCAGTGCCGCCGCCGTGGTCAGGAGCGCACCGCCGGCGGCGGCAAGCCCACCGACGGCAACAGCGGTAACCGCCAGATACTTGGTCAGTTTCGGATGCGCCTTGGTCCACTCCGTGATGCTCTTGATGATCGGCCTGGCCGTATCCAGAAGCGCATTCAACGGCGGCATGAGCACGTCGCCGATCGAACGCCCGAGTTCGTCCATTTCGTTGCGCAGCAGTTGAATCTTGTTCCTGGTGGTGGCCGCGCGCACCGCATATTCCTTTTCCGCGCTGCCCTGGTACTTCTCTTCTTCCGACACCCGGCCAAGCGCCTCGCGCAGCAGGTCGAGATTGTCGATGATCGGTGCAAGGGCGCGGGCCTCGTCGCCGAAGAGTTGCGATATGGTGGTGGATTGCGCCTCCTTCGGTATCTTGTTGATGCGCTCGAACACGTCCAGAACCGTGCCGGTCGCATCCTTGCTCATGCGCTTTGCCACATCGACGGCGGAAAGCCCGAGCGCCGCGAAAGCGCTCTTTTGCTTGCCCGTGGCAGCGGTTCCCCTGACCAGCGCCTTGCCCATGTTTCGAAACGAGGTCGCCGCCACATCGGACTGAGCACCGGCGGCGGTCATGGCCGCGCCGAAGGCGAGCGTTTCGGTGGCGTTGAAGCCCTTGACCTTGCCGTCCACGGCCACGCGTTTGGTGAACTCAAGCACCTTCGGCGCGGTCGTTGCCATCTCGTTCGACAGATGGTTCATGGCATCGAACAGAAGACCGGTCTCGTCCAGTGTCAGGCCAAGGGCGGTCTTGATGTTGGCCATGGCGGTGCCGGATTGCTGCGCCGAGATATCGAAAGCCACGCCGATCTTCGCGGCCATTTCGGTGAACTGAAGCAGTTCCTCATTGGCGAGGCCCGACTGGCCGCCGGCGGCAGTGATCTGTGCCAGTTCGCTTGCAGTCTTGGGAATGCGGGTCGAAAGCTCGCGAATGTCGTTCGACATTTCCTTGAAGCCTTCGGGACTGTCGAAATCGACGACCTTCCTGACGTCCGACATGGCGGATTCGAAGTCGATTGCCTTCTCCACCGGCCCTGACATGAAACTCAAGATCCGGCGACCGACATTCATGGACGCATTGCCGACAAAGGACAGGTTCGTAGCCCGTGCCAGCGACCTGTCCATTTTCTCGCGCGCCTTGGCGAGACGGGTCTGCTGCGTCTCAAGCCGCTTCATTTTCTCCACCTGCCGGCCAAGGGCGGTGGTGGCGCGATCGGCATCCGCTGCCAGACGGCGTTCTTCACTGGCCAGTTTCGATGTTGCCACACCCGCCTGGCGCAGATCGGAGCGTAGCGCGTTCAGTTCCTGCCGCTTCCTGGCATGGGTCCTTTGCAGGCGAGTTGCAGCGGCATGGGCGCGGTCGAACTCGCGGCGCATCTGTGCGGTCGGGTTGCGGGTTGCCTTGATCTGCAAGAGCAGTTGCTTCTGTTTCTCCCTTGCCTTCTCCAGCGCCTGGCCGGACTTGGCCACCACCTTCTGCTTTTCGCGGAAATCCTCGATCAGTTTGAGCGGCCCGCGCATCTTCTGCAACGCGCTCATCTGCGTACGCACACCGTCGGCAAATTTGCCGGTGAGCGTCTTCATGGCCTTGAGCTTGCCGGAATACTTGTCGATGGCCCTGATGGTCAGTTGCGTTTCGATGCGCTTGGCAGCCATGGTCGATGGTCTCGTGTGGGCGTGTCTTCGTTGAGATGTGGGGTGGGAGCGGCTATGGTGCGGGCATGGAGATTTTCGCAGCCATCTTTGCCTTCGTCATATTCGCCATTTTGATTTTCTTCACGATCATCATGTACATGTTCGTCGGCCTTTTGGGTGCGCTGGCCTTCGTCGCCATGTGGGTGCTGATCTATTACGCCTTCACCTACGAGTCGCCCGGCATGAGCGGGCCCATGCGCCGCGACGAACTCAACGCCTTCCAGGCGGCACTTGCCGACGATGATGACGATGCCCATGCGCACAGGGTGAGCCGGTGGGAAGACAAGCCTCGGAACGGCTTCCGCAATCGCGGCTATCGCAAGCACATTGCCCGCAAGCAGAAAGCGCTCAGGAACCGGGCGTGACGCGCCTATCCGATCCTCGGACGCGTGACTTGCAGGACCTTGACGGCCTTTTCGTGCCAGCGCTCGAAGTCCGCCATTTTCAGCGCCAGCACATCGCCGATCGGCGTTGACAGCACATGCGCCACAAACCCGGCGGCAAAACGCAGATCCCCGTCTACGCTTCCGCTTCGGCGTTTCCCACCTGCGCCTGGTTGGCAGCGACTTGTGCCTTGTAGGGTTCCAGCACGCGCTTGCTGATTTCGCGGAAATCGCTTTCCTTGACCTTCGCCATGACGGCCCGGTCGACACCGGCCATGCCGGCCAGAAGCACGACGACCTGCTCGGCGGGCAAATTCGCCTCTTCCACCGCGATGCTGGTGCCGAGGTCCGGCTCGTCGAACGTCAGCTTGTCATAAGTCCTGCCCTTGACGGTGACCGGGCGCTTGAGCGCCACTTCGATGGGGTATTCCATGGGCTTGACCTCCGTTACAACAGCAGGGCGTTGCGAATGTCGCCGGTCTGGCTTTCGCCGTTGATGCTGACATCGAAGTCGTCGGCTTCGACCCGGGTCTGCCCGCCGATTTCCAGGCGGAAATAGTGCCAGACGAATTCACACTCCAGTTCCGCCTTTTCGCCGGCTTGCCAGGAGCCCAGATCAAAGGACCTCATGAAGCCGCGCAGGTAGAGCGTCGCGTTGTTGGTGGTGCCGTCCTCATCGACCAGGGCGCCGGTCACCATGACGGACTTTTCGTCGCCGGGCTTGCCGGTGAGCACTGTGATGGTGTCGGGATCGAGGGCCGTCATCTTGAACTTGAGGTCTTCGGTCTCGTAGCCGAGCGAGACCATGCGTTCGCGCACCATGCCGGCATTGCGCATACCCTCGGTCTTGACCTTGAAGGCGGGAATGGTGATTTCGGACGCCTGCCCCACTTTCACGTCCTCGTTGACCCACAGGGCGCAGTTGCGCAGGATATAGGCTGGGGTGGATTTCATGACTGTCTCCTGTTGACGCGCGACTGTGCGGGGCTTATGCCGCCGCTCTCAGCGCTTCCCTGGTCAACTCCAGGTAATACTGGATGTTGCGATGGGCGAGGAAGCGGATGTCCTCCATCGGCGCCGGCGGTTCGAACTCCAGCGACAGGGTGATCTTGCCGGCTGCCATCTCGGTCGGATCGTTGTTTTCCGGATCGATCCAGACGCGCCCGCCCAGAATGGCCCCTTGCGCCTTGAAGTTGCGCATGGCCGCGTTACCGCTTTCCAGCATGAACTTGATCGCGGCTGCCGAAAACGGATCGTCGACATATTCCAGATAGGCTTCTTCCATCGCCTCGTTGATGAAATCCGCCGTACGCCGCACCGACAGGAAGCGCCACAGGTCGGTATCGGTGGTCGAGCGGTTGCCCCAGGTAATGAAGCCGGCACCCATGTTGATGATGGTGCCGACATGGTTTTCGTTGAGCAGGTTCGCATGCTTGCCGTAGTTGATCGTGCGCGACACCCCGCCAATGCCGTGGATCTTCTTGTTCGACAGCGAATGCCAGAAGCCCCGCTCGATATCGACACGCGCCTGCACGCCGGCAAAGCGGGCCGAGGCCGGGCGGCTCACATAGGCATTGGTTGCCGTGCTCCAGACCTTCACCTTGGGATCGACCACATAGATGCGCTGCGAACCGATGCGCTTGCGGTAGGCAATGGCAGCCTCATCGGTCGTGTCCGGGCCGTCGACGAAAGCGGTGGCCCGCAGTTCGTCGAGGATGCCGGGAAGCTCGGCAACGACCGGATTGGCCTCTGCGCTGGCGCTGGTGAAGCCCGGAATGGCGATCAGGCGCGGCGTGATGCCGGTCAGCGGCCTGGCCTTCTTCAGCGCGTGCACGCCGGTCAGTCGTGTGGCGTCTCCAACCAGGTTGGAGAGTGTCGCTGCCACATCGTTACCTTCGGCAACACGGATGACGAACGTATAGGCGCCGATCTGGTCGAACACGTCGTCCACGGCGTCCTTGAGTGTGCCGGCGTTACCGAGAGCGGCCGCTGCCGCAGGTGTGCCTTTCAGCAGCACCGGAGTGTCGAGCGGAAAGGGTTCGTCCGCTCCGCCGGCAAGACGGACAATGCCGGGGGTAACCGCGCCGGAGCCGTCGGAACCCGTGGTATGGGCGAGCGTAATCAAGGCATTGGCGCGCGCCTCGCGCTCGATGGCGGTCTTGAGCAGGTCTGCGGTCGTGGTGATGGCCTTGTCCGCACCGGTCGCCAATGCGACGTTTATGGTGTTGTCTTCCACGGTGACGGACAAGTCAGCGTCGGCGCTATCCGGATCGGCAAACACTAGGCGGATGGCGTTGCCGGCGGGACCGGCGGACTTTGCGGTCACGCTCAATGCGGCGTTGCCGATGCCGAAGCTGGCGGCGGCGGCAATTGCCGGCCGCGAATCGGGTGCGGTGCCCAGAAGGGCGACGACCGCCGTCTGCGCGACCTGCACCAGAACAGGCAGTTCATGCACCTCCTTCAGTCGGGTGCCGTGGTGAAAGTTCAAAAAGGACATGGGTCTCTCCCGATGTGGATTCAGTAGGACGCGGGCTCTGCCAGCCCCAAACCGATCATCTGATTGTTGAGACTGTTGGAAGTTGATCCCGGCAGGAAGATATCGCCGAGCCAGCGGCCGTACTTGCCCTTGCCTGCCTTGTGGCTCTTCAGCACGATTTCCTTTTCGAGGATGCGCTCACGCAGCCAGTCGCGGGATTTCAGGCCTTCCGGTCGCTCTGGCCCGCGCACTTCCGGGGCGTTGATGCCGAACAGCCTGATCTTCTCGCCGCGCGCCCAGATGTTAAAACCCAGATCGATAT
Organism: Rhizobiaceae bacterium; assembly: GCA_963921345.3. Lineage (GTDB taxonomy): Bacteria > Pseudomonadota > Alphaproteobacteria > Rhizobiales > Rhizobiaceae > Hoeflea_A. The sequence continues at coordinate 2,620,560 of CAWUFE020000007.1, forward strand.
CGACGGTGATCGTGTCGGCGTCATAGACGGCGGTAACGATGGCCTTGTACTCGAACATCAGTCGGCCTCCGGCGGGTCGAGCGCGTCGGCGACGGCCGTGGCGCGGGTTTCGATCTCGGTGAGCACCGCCGCCTCGCCGCCCGGCTTGACGGCGTAGGGCAACCTGGCGGTTGCCGGGTCGGCATCGATCTTTGCCAGATAGTCTTCCATGAGATCGGCGAACGGTGTGGCGGCGGCCTTGACGGCGGCGAGATTGGGCGCGGTCTTCACGGCTGTCAGGAACCGCGCCATGTGGATCAGCAGAAGGTGGGCCCCGTCGCTGGTGGTGCCGAGCAGCGACAGGGTGTCGCCGGCGTCGTCTGCGATCCTGGCGCGCTTCTTCGCCTTCGTCTCCTCATCCGACCATGTGATGGTGACGTCGTCGGCCGACAGGTCGTTTTCTTCGAGCCAGTCCTCGAGCATGTCCGCGTTTATGGCTGCGATGAGCGTGCCGTCTTTTTCTATTCTGGGCATGGGTGTCGTCTCCCGTCAGGATTACAGAGTGTCGCCATGGGTGTAGCGGCCGACGGAGCCGGCCCAGACATAGGCATCGCCGTGATCGCCGGTGGACCAGTAGGGCAGCGCCAGCGCCACCTTCATGCGGCCCTGGCCATGGAAATTCGGTTTCCATGGCTTGTCGAAACCCGTCTCGGTCATGCGCAGCCATGTCCAGCCCCGCCCGAGATGCGCGCCTGTCGCCTCGGGCAGGTGGCCGTAGTCGAAAAAAGGGCGGAAGACGATATCGTCCGAGTGTTCCAGCACGTTGACCAGCCAATGCGCCTGGGTCTTGAAGCCGCCGCTGTCGCGCGTCAGGTATTTCTGCCGGCCCTGCGCGAGAACGGACACATTGCCGGTATTGCCGTTGGTCTGGTCGCCGGTGATGGTGACGTCGATGAGCACCGCGTTGAAGTCGATGCCGGAGGCGGCCACATTCAGCCGCTTGCCGCCGGCGGCGATGAAGCCCTCCTTCGCGCCACCGTCTTTCAGATGGCGCGGGTTGATCGCCTTCTCCAGGTCGCCCTCGAAGTCGAGGCCCTTGGCGCCGAAGTTGGCGGGCGTCACCACCTCGATGGTGCCGCGCGCCGTTGTGCCGCCGACATATGAGGCGGCAAAGGAACTCGATGCATGACCGGCGATGACCGCCATCTCGGTGTTGGCATCGCCGCCGCACAGCGTTGCGAATTTCTTGGTGTCGGCAATCAGGTTCGGCGCGACCGGCATGTGCGCCTTCAGTCGCGCCTCGGCGGCGCGCAACCGGGCGATCTGTCTGTCCACCCGGTCGTCCATGGTGCGCACCTGGTCGATCAGGCGGCCCAGTTCGATTTGGACATTTCCAAAAATAACCACTACAAATCGTTCACTCTCGGTTTGATGGTATAATTCCATTCAGGGTGGAACTTGTCGCCAGTGATGTCGATTTCGGCCATTTCGGTTTTGGAGACCTTGACACCCTTCTGATAGATCCGTTCGTCGACTGCGCATTCGACCCTGAGCCCTGCCTTGGTTGTCGTCGCGCCGATCAATTCGACCACCGTCATGCGATCGGTGAGCGGACGGCCGCGCCAGTTCTGGGTGATGTGACAAAACAGGCGATGCTCAATCTTGTTCCACTTCGACGTACCCGGCGGATAGTGGTGGATCTGCAGCGTGAGCCCGGTCTCGTCGGCGAGCTTTTGCAACTCGACCTTCCAAAGCCTGATACGTACCCCGTTCGAACCGCCACAATCAGCAGTGATCACGAGCTTCTTCGCCTCGGGATAGCGCGCATGGCCCATCCGATAGAACCAGGTGCGGATGGACTGGACAGCGAATTCAGCCGTGTCGGCAGTGATGCCGAGGCTGACCCATGCTTCGTTCGCGGTGACGTCAAAGACCCCGTAAGGAGCCACCTTGCCCAAGCTCTTGTCCTCGAAGTCGTGCACCTTCACGCGTCGTGGGTCGGCTTTTGGACGGTAGTCGGTGCCACCGTTCTTGTAGTTGCCGATCAGTTCCTTCTTCTTGGTGTCCACCGAGATCACTGGTTCTCCGGCGCTTTGCGCCTCACACACCTTGGTGTTGATGTGCTCGAACTGGGCATTGCGGTCCGGGTGCCTTGAGCCCTCGTCGGTCTTGCGGTTCGTCTGCCGCGAGAACCCCAATTTTGCCAGCAATGTGTCGACGCTGTTGCGGCATATCTTGTGGCCTGCGTCCTTGAGTGCCGCGGCCAGCTTGGCGGGACTTTTGGACACCCACATCAGCGGTCGCTCCGGGTCGCCACGCGTTACTGGCTCAACGAGGCGCTTGAGGTCAGCAAGCAGGGTCGGATCGTTATCGGTCAGTGTTCGCGCGCCAGCGCCTGGGCGGCGAACCTTTCCGGGCGGCGGGTCATCAAGGTCCTTGAGCCCACGCCCGATCGTCGACCTGGCGACGCCGGTGATGCTGGAGACCGCGGCAATGCCGCCCCGGCCAGCTGCACGCGCTTCACTGGCGGCAAACAGCCGGCGACCACGTTCATCACGATGGCAGCCGTCCGCTTCCCAGCGTTGTTGAATTGCAAGTAGATCAATCATGCAAACCGGGTAGCGCATATCAATCCGTGCGGGAATCCCTTCTGTCTGAGACCGATGTCAAACCACCGCATACCGATCAGTCCATCCGAGTCGGTAATCTTTGGAAGTCTCCTTTGCAGGCTGTTGGCCGGCATGGTCAGTCTCCTTCGCTATGCGCCTTGCGGAACAGCGCATCCTTGATCGCCTTCTGGCGGATACGCAGATCGTCGATGGCCTTGTCCTGTCTTCTGGCCTGTTCCTTCAGCGCGATGATCTCGCCGGTGAGTGCTGCCTGGACGGCGCTTGCCTCCTCGCGGATCGCCAGAGCATGGCCGTATGCGGGACTGCCCTCGTGGTGGATCGGGGCGATCGGGTATCGCAGCCGCACCGGCCCGCAGTTCTCTATTCGCGGCAGGAAGATATAGACGCCGGAGGCGCGCACCCGGCGGGCTGTTCCGTCCGGATCGCGCACCCATGCACGTTGCCGCCATCCGGGCCGGCCGGTGAAGAGTTCGTCCGGCGTCATGTACCAGTAACGGTCCGGGTGAATGCCGGCATAGGCCGTTGCGGCCGTGTTGCCGTTGGCGCCGTTCGCGGTGACGGCGGCGCGGTTTTCCAGTTCCGGCAGGCGATACGGGTTCCAGACCATGTGGGGCGGCGCCAGGATGATCTCCATGGGTATCGCCCAGGAGACACGGAAGTCGTGGCCGCGGGCGGCAAAGCCCGCCACCTCCTCGCGCGTCGCCTGGGCGACGAAGAGCGTCGGGTCGTTGAAGCCGCGCCGCGTGTCGCTGCCCGTGCCGCTTGGCGGTTTGGCATGCCAGCGGCTGTAGCGTGCGGCATTGAGGTCGGTGTCGCCGAAGCCCCGGATCACGCGGCCCCGTCTTTCCGCGCTTTGTTCGGCGATTTCGGCGCCGGGTCCGTCAAGGCCGGGGATCTGCGCCATGATGCGGTCGAGAAGGCCGGGTCCGGAGCGCGCCGCAATCTCGATATCGCCCTGCGCATGCAGCACCCGGAAACGTGACTGGCGGGAATTGGCGAAGGCCTTGCCATCGAGATCGAAGCGGATGCGCGTCGCCGGATCGTCGATACAGTCGACCATGTCATCGACCGGCCAGTCGGCAAGCGTTCCCAGCCGCTTCGTCAGCACCCGGTAGCGCGTCACCGCATAGCGCGGTGTCCCACGATCGTCCGACAGCCTGACCAGGCGCGGTGTTAAGGAAGTATTTTCCGCGAATGCCTTCTGGCCGGTCAGCGCATGGGCGATCGTCGCGGCGTGGACCTCATCGATCGTCGCGCCGTCGAGCGTGTGGCGGAAGGAGTGGACGGCATCGACCAGGCGGCTGTCGATCACTTCCTCGGGCCAGATTTCCATATAGCTGACATGCACGTCGACATGGTCGCGGAAGCCCTCGAAGGCTGCCTCGTCGAAGCTGGCGAGCGCCCGGTAGAAACTCTTCATCAGGGCCATCTGCCCGGCGACGCTCTCCTCTGCCGCGATGGCTGCAGGCAATTCCGGCATAGCGGCGGGCGATGACGCGAGGTAGCGGCCGTCGGCGGCCTCCAGCCAGCGATAGTCGGTGTGGCGCGTCTGCACCGGATAGCCGTTGACGGCGGCCTGCAGTTCCGGCAGTCCGGACATCATGCGGTATTCGGGGTGATCGTGCTGGCCAAGGGCGGAGAAGTTGACCGCACCCGGGCGAAACAGCGCATCGTCGCCGCCTCCGGCATATTGGCGCATCACGGTCAGCCCCGACTGGCCGGTGGCGCGCCAGATCATCGCCTCGCGCTCCAGTTCCTCGACGGCCACGGCCTTCCAGTATTTGAGGTCGCGGGCGAGCCGGAAGTTGAAATCGCCGCCCAGATTGTGGCGGTTCCTCGCATCGTCGATCAGGTCCTGGATCGTCTGGCTGGCATCGAGAAAGGCGAACTCGACGGTTCCTTGCGGCACCGCAGCCAGCGAGACCTGAAGCTCGAAATGGGCTTCCTGCCCCGTGGTCACGCCGGCAAAGACCTTCGTCGCGTGCGAGAAGATGAACAACAGCACGGGCGTTCCGTCATCGTCGGCGAAAAAGCCGATCTCGCGGGCGAAGAAATCCGCCTCGCCGGTGATCGAGGCGGTGACCTTCCAGACGCCATCGCCGATAAGGCTGCGGCTTTCGATCGGAACACGCATGCGCTCGTTGCGTAAGCGAAAAGCGGTGGCATCCGGCTCCCATGCCGCATCGCCGATGGCGATATGGGTGATCTGCAAGGCCCGGTCGTCAACATGGGCGCGGGCAGCAGCCGTCAGGCCCGCCTGTGTGACGATCGGTTCATAGGCGACCTTTGGTCGCCTGTCTTGTACGGCGTCGCTTTGCTTGCCTGAAGTCACGTCGGTCATGCCGGCTCCATTCTGATGGCGATTTTCTGGCGCTGGATCACGCGAAAGGCGCAGGCGATACCCTTTTGCATGGTCGTGCTGGCAATCATGGCCGGTTTCAGCTTGCGTCTTGTGCGCCCGCGCACGGCCAGTGCCGTTACCAGGCCTTTGCGGGTTGTGCCGCTGGCATGTACGCTTGGCTTGAATGCATGCCTCTGCCGCATACGCAGCGCCAGCGCCGATCCGATCGCCTTGCGCGCCTTGCCGCGTGATCCCATGCGAAAGACAAGGCCGCGCGAGACCGGCGCAAAGGCTAACACCATGGAGCGCAGGACAAACACCGTGTCATTGTCGATGATGAAGTCCGCATTGCCATAAAGCCGCCGATCGGCAAAGGCGGTGACGCGATATGTGCCCGGCACGCCGTCAAAGCCGCCCTGCCACCATTCCTCGATTTGCGCCTGTGCGCCAAGCGCCTTGAGCGCCAGCGCAATGCCGTAGGGCGTGCCCTTGAAGCGGTGCATTTCCTCGGCATCCATCAGCACCTGACGCTTGATGTCCTGCGGCCAGACCGGATCCCACACATCGACCGACAATTCCCAGGCCAGATGATCAAGCAACTGCAACGGCACCTTTTGCGGATGCTTGGTGATCGCCTCATAGGGCAGGTCCAGCAGCCGGTTTTCCAGCGCATCAAGGGCCTTGGCGAGCGGCGTTGCCGTCGGCGGCAGCTGGGTCTTTTCAGACATCGCGCCAGCCTCCGGTGACCGAGGTGATGGAAAGGTCCATATCGTCGGAACAATGCAGCGCCTGGAACGGGCCGATATCGATGTCCTCGGCGGGTGAGCGCAGATCGACATCCTCGACGCCCGGCACGGCCAGCGCCGCGCAAAGCGATGCGCGATAGAGCTTGCGGCCGATGCGCAGGCGATTGGCGAGGAAGGTTTCGGCTGCCGCTCTGGCCGCTTCGAGAACCGCGGCGCCTGATTCCGGACGGGTCACATGCAGGACCGCTTCGATCGTGCAGAGGACCGGCTGCGCCGAGACCACTGTCAGCAGGTCGCCGACAGGTCGACGCCTGTCGGCCATACAGTGCACCCGCACCTTTGCCAGAAGGTCGTCATCCGCCCGTCCATCGCCGTCCCGCGACAGGATCACCATCTTCGGCTGCGCCGGTGGAATGGGCGGATCAAGGTCGTGGTTCGGTCCATAGACGACCACATCCACGACCCGGTCGTCGGCGTCGAGCGCCCAGTAGACGTATGAGCCTTCCGTGCCATGCGGCGACCAGGCCTCCATGACCAACTGGATGCGGGCGCGAAAGGCATCGTCGCTTTCAGGCACAGGATTGTCCGGATCGCTGTTGTCCAGCACCCGCCGCACCACATTGCGATTGGCGCCGATCTGGTCGAGATCGCCGCCGTGCGCCGTGGCAAGGAAGACCGAGCGCACCGCCTCATTGATGCGGTTTTCACCGTAGAGTTCACGCGCAGCACCCGCTTCGGCGAGATAGCGCGTCGGGCTGGCCGCGATATTGCGCGCCAGCGCCATGATTTCCGACACCTGCGCCGGTTCGAAAACCACGCGAAGCCGCGCCTCCAGTTCGACCAGCCGCGCTTCCAGAATGGAATCGAAATCCAGAACGCCAATCGCCGACGGTCGGGGCAGCGTGTTGAGATCAAGCGCGGCAAAACGGCTCATGCGGCAAGGCTCCAGTTGTCATAGCGATCGCGCAGCAGACGGATGGTGCGGGCGTTGTCGGTAACGATGGTCAGATCGCCCTTATGGGCGTTGGGGCGATAGTTTCCGGTCAGCGTGATCGCGATGACGCCGGGCGCTACCGCCGCTACTTCGATGTCAGTCAATTCGAAGCGCGGCTCCCAGCGTTCCAATGCCTCGGCCACGGCCACATAATGCGCCATCACACTGGCGTCGTTCATCGGCTCGTCAACCAGGGCCGGGACATCGGCGCCGAATTCACGCCGGAAGACGCGCGTCTCCAGTCGCGTCGCCAGGACGGTCTGGATACTTTGCACCACATGCGCCCATCCACGAATCGCCTCACCGGTATGGTGGTTCAGGTCCACGTCAGATCTTGGCGGCTTTTGCGGGCTTGCCTCCGGCGGGTTCTCCCGCCGTTTTTTGCACGGCGGCGCTGCGCTTGCCTTTGGTAGCGGGCTTTGCGGCGACAGGCTTCAGGCCGTCCCCATGCGGCGGCAGATAATATTTCGCCTGCGCTGGCGTCATGGCGATGATATCGCCGACAGCGCGATACTGGCCGTCGATCTCGCGGGCGATCGTCACCTCGTATTGCGTTGGTGTATTCATGCCATCTTCCTTTCGTTACGCTATCCGCCGGCGAACACGTCGGCACTGCCGCTGGCGACGGTCGAGCCGCAGTCCACCGGATCGCCGATGCGACCGACCTGACGCCCATTGACAAAAACCGTGCTCGAGCCGGAGGCCAAAACCCCGCCATGGGGCACGCAGGCCGGACACCCGTGCACCGCCCAAGCGTCCCCTTGCCGATGGACGGCAATGCCATTGGCAAAGACATCGCTGCTAGCACCGGTGGATGGCCGCGGCGGAAAACAGCCGTGTCCGGTGCAGATGTCGCCTTTTCTGGTAACCGCGGGCATCAGTTCAGATCGATGCGGTCGGCTTCCAGGACGATATGGCCAGCCTGAATGAAAACAGTCTCGCCGCCCCCCGTCGCCTTGATGACGGCCTTGCCGACTTGAAGCAGGACAAATTCGTCTCCGGCCTGCGAGGGGCGACCATTGGCATCCGAATTCAGGCTTGCCTGAATGCTGGCGTCAGTGAGATCGCCCGATTCCGACGACAGCCTGACCTGTTGGCCGACCGATGGCGGAATGTGGGTCTTGTTCGCACCTGCTGCCGCTTCTTCCCACGGCAACCAGCCAGTCAGGAAGGGCGTATCGCCGTCCTGCAACCGGACGCGGGCCAGCCCCTTGGCCGCGTCAACTTCCTCCACCACGCCGGTGCGCGCCTGAAACCGGTTGATGCGCTCCAGCTCGCTGATGCGGCGGCGAAGATCGTTGATGATTTCGTCGATGTCCTTCATCAGCGTGTTACCTCGCTCCGCGCTTTTGTGATCCGGACATCGCGCGGCACGCGGCCGAATGTGTACAGGCGCAGCGTCTGCGCATCGCGGCTTGTCATGCCCGTCAACCGCTCGAACTCGGCATAGAGCCCGGCGGATTCCTCGCCCAGCATCGGCTTGATCAGCGGCAATTGCGGGTGCGCATGCTTTTCCATCAGCGCCATGAGGCGTGGCCATGGACCGTCATCAGCCAGCGGTTGGCCATGACGCGGATCAGCAAAGGCGTTGACCGTGAGCCGGGTCTGCCCGGCGGCGAGGCGAACCTTTTGCGCCGTGCTTGACCGCAGGTGCTCCTTAGCCACATAGCCGCATATGAACCCGCCGAACGCTTGCGCCCACGGATTGTCCGGATCGGTGAGCGCGCGACCGATCTGCACCTCGAGCACGTCCAGCAGGGCCTCGAAATGCTCGTCCGTTGCCGGCAAGCCTTCGACAATCGTTTTCTCGCCGGTCTCCTTGTTTGTCTCGGCCATCGCCATCGACACACCGTAGTTGAACACGATCTCCACATGGCCGTTCGACCGCAGTCCGGTATTGCCAAGCTTCTGCGCCTTGGCCGCATCGGTATAGACCGCGATGAACGGGGTCTTCTGGGCACTGCTCAATGCGCCATCCGCCGTCAGGTCGATGGCCGAAATCTCGCTGTCCAGCACATTTTCGCCGACCAGCGTGTCGCCTGATTTGAGCGCTTCGACCGCCGCCATGCGTAGCGCCATCATGGTCAGTGACATTAGCCGCAATCCCCAAGCGCGCAAATCAGCCGAAGATGTGACCGGTCATCGACCGACAGCACCTCGAACACCGGCTCACCATTGCGCTCAAGCGCCACCGCCTTGTCCCCGCTGCGAATGACGAGGTCGGGTGAGGCCGCGCGGTTTATGCGCAAGGAAGCGCCGTCGGTCATCAGTCCGGGACGACCCACGCTACCGGCGCGAGCGTCGATGTCCTGTCCCCGGCGATCGCCGGTACGCAGGACGGCGATGATTTCCACCGGTTCGCGATCGCGATCCGAGCGACCATCGGCAAGCGGAAGAATGCGCATGGCCTCGCCAAAGACGTCATCGATCTCGCCCATCAGCTCTTCGCGCAGGTCAGCGTCCATCAGACGTCAGCCTCCTTCGCGAGCGTCAGTTCGTGGTCGCGCTCTGCAGCATTTCCGGGCGGGTGCAGATGAAGATCGGATAGCTGTAGATCTCCACCCGATCCCACGCCTCCCGGCCCGACTTGTCCTCGAGCAGCATGCCGTAATATTCCCGTCCGCGCCGGTTCAGATACGGCTTGAACTCATTGGCCGGCGCAAAGCCCGCCTGGAAGGCCCCAGGAGCACCGACAGGGAAAAACCGCACCTTGTCCGTGTCTATCGCAATCGTCGAGCCGTCATCCGTACCGCGGTAGTTGATGAACGTGATCCCCTCGATCTCGATCGCCGAATAGCCATCGATGTTTTCCAGCAGCGCTGCCCGTTCGGTGCCGAGCTTGGTCTCCTTGATTTGCTTATGGTTGACGAGCTTGTCGTAGAACGTGTCGCCGGTCAGCCCCACGATCCGCGTCGACGGGGTCCACACGCCCTTGGCCTTTTTCATCATGGCGCGCTTGACGTTGCGGCATTTGGCTCGCACATCCGTATTTGCCGTGCCAAGGGCAAACTCGATCGCCGCCGGCTCGGCCACTTCCCATTCCTCGAACCAGTTGAACAGCACGGTCTCTCCGTCGGCGTCCAGCACCTTGCCCTGGATCGCGCCGAAGCGCATGTGTTCCCAGGTCAGTTCAAGGTCGTTCATCAGTCGCATGGTGCGCTCGCTCACCTCGTCTGCCATCTCCCGCGCCTGCTGGTCCGATGGCAGCGAGACGACGCCGGCAAGCTCTATGGCGTGGATCGTCGTGCCCTTGGCCAGGCGGTTCACCATGAAGGCCCGCAGCTTCGCGCCCTCCGGCACCAGTTCGGCAAGCGGCGCATTGATTTCCGAGGTCGGGATCAGGGTCAAGGTGCGGTCCTTGTCGGCGATCGCGATCGTTTGGGAGCGCGAATAGACCGGCTCGAAAATATTGAGCTGACCCAGAAGCTGGGGCAGATAGTCGATGCGCTCGACAATTTCTTCCTGGAACTCGATCTGGCCCCATGCGTTCTGCTCGAAAATGTCCGTAATCAGGCCCATCGGGTCCTCCTTGAATTCGGTATTGCGTGTGTGGTGTCGGCGCAGCCTTAGCGGATGACGATGCCCAGTCCTGCCAGCTTGCCCGTCGCAGTCTTCTTCTGGGGGTCGGTGATGCCCTCCGGCCAGAGCAGCATCGCGCCATGCACTTCCGCATGGCGCGCGATGATCGTGCGGCGGACATCCTCGGCGTCATCGTCTTTACCGGTATTGCAACCCTCGATCAGGATCGCGGCGGCGCTTTGGGTGCCATCGTTTGCCGTTGGTGCAAGCGGCTTGAACTTTCCGCTGGCCGTGACCTTGCCGAGCACGGTACCGGGCTTGATCTTGCCGGAGCCGCCGGCGATCATTTCCTGCTCGCGTGAAATCGTTCCCTGACCCTCGCTGACCAGGAATGCGGCTGTGCGATGCAGGTCTTCTTCGAGTATCCGGGCCATGCTGCCCTCCTTTCAGTCCTTCTTGATCAGCGGCGCTTGTTCAGCCGATCGACGGAAGCGGTCAGAACCGAAACGGTGCTTCCTTCCTTCTGTCCTTCAACCGGCTGCGCCAATGCGGCAGCCCCGCTGCGTTGCGCCTGGTAACGGTCAGCATCGGCGACCGGCTCGTTGTCTTTGGTCCCGGCACCGGTCGCCGCAGCCTTGAGCGCCGCAATGGCTTGGGTTGCGGGCATGTCCGTCTCGAAGGCCAGATGCCTGGCCAGCGGTTCGTTACCGCCGGCTGCGGCGTCCTCGAGGATGGCCTTGATGCGGGCCTTGGCATCGGCCGCCCCTGTTGCGGTCGCATCCGTGGCATCATTCGCCTGATCGGTGTCCGGATCGACGGAAGTCTTGTCCGCAGCCTTCGCGTTGGCCGCCGGGTCGGGTTTGGGTGCCATCGATGATCTCCTTTTACGCTTCGGCGTGTTTCGGGTTGCTGCCTCGAAAGACCAGTTTTTCTTCCTGGCCATCTTCGCCAGTTTCTTCGGCGCGTGGGCATAAAGCCGGTAGTCGAAGGCGGCGACGGCAACGGCGCGGACCTCGCTCGCCTCGGTGTCGGTGGCAAAACCGCGCTCCACGGCCTCTTCACCGGTCAGCCAGAGCTCGCCCTGCATGTCCTCACGGATATCGTGCGCATCCTGGCCGCACTGGCCGGCATAGATATCGGCCATCAGGTCACCGAGCTTGTTGAGGATTCCTGTCGACTTTTCGTGTTCGTGCGCATCGCCAATAGTGATCGTCAAAGGATCATGGATCATCATCAGCGCGCCTTCGCGCATGGTGATCGTGTCGCCGGCCATGGCGATTACCGAAGCGATCGATGCGGCGATGGCGTCGACCACAACGGCCACATCGCCGCGATGGGCCTTCAGCGCATTGTAGATGGCAATGCCGTCGGAGGTGTATCCGCCGCCAGAATTGATCCGCACGGTGATGTCCGCGTCATGGCCCAGCATCGCCAGCGCGTCGATCACCTCGGACGCGGTGAACCCGTCGTCCCAGAAATCATCACCGACAAACCCGTAAAGCACGAGTTCGCCGTCAATCAGAACACTCATGCCATCTCCTGTCAGGTCCAGCGGATACCCTTGGCGAATCGGCTTCGTCGGGTGCCGCCCTTCGTTCTTGCGCATTGCGCCTCGTATTCGGCGATCAACTTCGTCAGCCGCGTGTCATTGGCCCGCATGAAGGTGATTTCCTCACCGTCAATGCGGGTTGTCTCGCGCAACTGTCCGGCGATCAGGCGAATGCGCACCTTGCGCAATGCCTCGACCATGGCGCAGGCGTCGTTCATGTCGACCACATCGCTGCCGACCTTCATCACGCTCATGGCGCCGGCTCCGTCTGCGGCGAATTGTCCGGCGGTTTCTTGCTCTTGGTCGCATAGGGCGATGCCATACCGGCCTCGACATAGCGATCGTGCTCGGCCTTGCGCTGCTCGAAAAGCTCATCCGGATCGACACCCAGATCGCCGGTCTCAATGGCAATGGAGCTGGTGCCGTTCTTCAGCCGCTCCGACGACGCCTTCGCCGATTTGCCATCATCCGCGGTCGGTTTTGCCGGCCCTTGCCAACTCGCCGCACTCACCCGGTCGCGGGCCATGCGGAAAGCCTCATAGCCGCCCTTGAAGGCAATCCGGCCTTCGCCGATTTCCTCGTCCAGCCAGTTCTCATAGACCATCTGGCACAGCGGTGCGGCAATGCGCTCGCGCCGGCGCATCACAACCGCCCAGATGCTGGCCGTTTCCATCCGCACACTCGAATAGGTCGCATTGTTGTGATCCATGGTCAGCGCGCCATAGGTGACCCCCAGCGCCCGCGCCATGTCGCGGTTCAGACTGTTGGCAAACGGCAGGAAGGTCTGCCCCGGCACACGGGCCGTTTCCAGCCCCAGCTTTTCGCCCGGACCCAGATGCGAGACCTGCGGATCGGAGCCCACCGATATCCTGCTGTCCATGCCCCGCTCCATCTGATAGCCCAGATAGTTTAGGAACTCCTCGACATAGGCCTTGCCCTTGGCCTCGCCCCCATCGTCGTCATCATCATCATCATCCGGCGTGTTGACGACATCGCTCTCCTTCAGGGCTTCCAGCCCCTCGAAGGCGTCCCGGCTCGGCATGTCGCTGGTCAGCGTGATGGCAAACACCGTCTGCAGAATAGCCATCTGCAAGGTCGCGTCATCCAGCATCTCGGCCTGGATATGTTTGCGAAACGCCGGCGCCAGCGCCGAAATCCCGCGCACATCGGTCGCGTCCATCGGGTCGAACACATGCAGCACCAGAGGCCGGCCATCGGCATCATGGGCGGCGTAATCGCGCTTGACCTTCATTCCGTCCTTATCAATCTCGAAGCGGTAGGAGATCGCGCGCCCCTTGTCGTCGTGGCGAACCCCCTGACAGAGCCGTTCAAGCCGGTTGCTGTCCTGCACCAGGCGCGGCGGCGGCACCAGACACAGCTTGGTGCCGGTGACGATACCGTAGCGGCGGCGCTCGGCGGCGGAAAAGAAATCAAACACGCCCGTCACCTCGCCATAGGCGATCTGCCAGCGCAGCGCGATATCGACCATCTGCGGCCCGGTCAGCTTGCCGCGCATGTCGCACTCGCGCGGATTGTGCCAGAACGCCCGCCAGCGCTTCTTGACCAGCCGTATCCAGTCGGCCTTCTCGTTGTCGTCATAGCCGAAACCGTCAAGGTCCGGATTGGGCGTCAGCGTCAGTCCGACGCCCACGGTGTCGGCGATCACCTGGTCGGTCGCACCCTTTAGCCGACCGCTGTTCTGGATCAGGTCCATGGCAAGACCGGCCGCGCGTGTCCACGACCGACGCACATCGTCGGGATGGGCCGTCAGGGGAGCCATGCGCCCGGCCAGGACGCCGCTTTTCGTGTCGCGCATGTAGCGGGCAAAGGTGCGTGACGCCCATCCCCTGGCCTTTTGCGCCAGTGACCTTTGGCCGTGCCTGCCTGTCATCGCCGCGTCCGGTCCTTCCATTTCTGCCGCTTGCGCTGCCGCTCACGCGCCTTCGCTTTCACAACCTCGTCCGGCACCATCAGGTCTTTCTCCATCTGTCGCCACTTCTCTTCCGACCAGCGATCGGCACCGGCAATCCAGGCGGCAGCGCGGGCATAGACCCGGCAGTCCAGCGCCTCGTTGCGCTCGCGCATCTTCTGCCATTCCAGCTTCGCAAAACCGCGCCGATTGCGAACTGTGACCAGTTGCTCGGCGATCAGTTGCCGAACCCACTCGGCGTCGATCCAGTCCGGCAGATGCACGGTGCCGGGCAGGAAGGCGAGCTCTTCCGTCTTCGTCTCTCCAGGCCAATCGAGCTTCAGGAACCGGTAGGTCTCGGCCTTGAAGACCGAAACCGCGACAGTCCACAACCGCGCTCCACGGCGCAGCTTCTTGCCGGCGGTGGTCACGTCCACATAGGTCGGACCCATCACCGGGCTCGACCGGTTGAAGCCATCGACGCCCTTGACGGGAGCAACCTGCGTGAAACCGGCCCGGCGCGCCCATGCATAGACCGACGGCGTCTCGTAGCCGCTGTCAATGGCAAGCTTTGCAATGCGCATCTTGCGACCGCCGGCATGCTCCCACGTCTGCGTCAGCATCTCGTCGAGCCTGGCCCATGCGCCGGGATCATGCGGCCCGCCCTCGATCACCTCATGATCGATCAGCCAACTCTCAAAACCGCAGCCCCAAGCCCAGATATCGACCTCGAAACGGTCCTTCTGCACATCGACGCCAGCCGTCAAAAGCACCCCGCCCGCGGGAACCGTGCCGTATTTCCACGGCTCGCGCCGTGCAAGCAGCAGCTGTTCGTCAGGCGCTTCGCCGCTTTCGACCCATGTCTCGGCAAGCACCGTGTTGCAAAACACCCGCTCCGCCTCGTCGGAGCCTTTCGCCGCCGCCTTGTCACGGGCAATGTCGGCCCAGCTCTTCCAGCCCGGCGGCGAATAGAGCGCCGACAGGTGAAAGCCGATCGTCGCAGGATCTTGCGCCCGCGCCGTCGGTCGCCATTCACCGGCCGCCAGCATCGCCGCCTTGTGATGCTCGGCAATCGGCGTCTCGCAAGCATCGCAGTGATAGGCCGCCGTCTCCGGCTTGCCCTTGTCCCAGCGCAGTCGCTCGAATTGCAGCCACTGGAAATGGCCGCAATGCGGGCACGGCACGAAATACCGGCGCTGGTCCGACGCCGCGTATTCCCGCTCGATCCGACTGGTGCCCTTGATCGTCGGCGTCGAGACCAGAAACACCTTGCGTCGATGCGCAAATGTCAGCGTGCGCATCTCGGCAAGCGAAACCGGATCGCCCTCGTCATCGGCAGACGCCGGATAGGCATCGACCTCGTCGAGGAACAGGTAGCGCGCCGGCATGGAGCGCAGGCCCACGGCCGAGTTGGCCCCTGTCATGATCAGAACGCCGCCGGCGAAATCCTTCGACAGCTGTGTGTTGCCGCTGTCGCGGGCGCGCGCCGGACGAACCCGCTCGCGCAGAACCGGACTTTCCTCGATCAGCGGATCGATGCGCTGGCGCGAATTGCGCTTGGCAAGCTCCACCGTCGGCTGGACCGCCAGCATCGGACCCGGCGCATGATGGATGACGTAGCCGATCCAGTTGTTGCCGGCCTCCGTCGCGCCGACTTGCGCGGCCTTCATGAACACCACGCGCTCGGCATCATGATGCGGCGACAAGGCGTCCATGATAGCCTTCATGAAAGGCGTGCGATCACTGCGATAGCGACCGGGCTCGGCAGAGGCGCGCGACGACAGGACGCGATGTGTGTCCGCCCACCCCGAAACCGTCAGAAACGGCTCCGGCTTTAGTCCACTGCCCCAGGCCTCGATCAGCGCCTTTGCGCCGTCGAACCTCTTTATGCGGCTATCAGACGAACTCGATACGGGGCTCGGCAAGCTCATCGAGATGGGCGCGGACATGGGTCTCCAGAACCTTCTGCATGACCGCCGTCTGCGTGCCCAGTTCCGCCGCCATCATCGCAGCAACCCGCGCCGGCCAGTTCACCCAGGCGTCGCGCTCTTCACGCGCCAGCCTGAAGACCAGCGCCACTGCCTTGTCCTGCTCGATCAAGTCGCCCTTGAGCTTGGCCAGCCTGATCTTGCCCTCCTGAACCTTCAAAACCTCACTGGCAGTCTTGGCCTGCATGTAGTTCAGCTCACCGGATACAGATGAACCGCTCTCTTCAAGGGTCTCCTCAACAGCCTTGACCGCCGCTGCCGGCACCGGCTTGGTTTTGGCAGCGCGCACAGTTCGCGGCTTCCGCGAGGCCGGAGCAGTGTTGGACAACCAGTCCCGATCAGCGCGTTCAACATCAATAGTGCCATCGGCTTCAGCAGTAATACGGCCCTGTTTCAAAGCCTTTCGGACCGCTGCGTCGCTGATGCCACGCTGCCTTGCATACTCCCGGATTGATACGCCCACCGCTATAACACTCCCGTGCGAACCAGTGCGAACCAAGGTGCGAACCTGACTTGCACAGGTATCAGGGACGATATGCCCCATTTTTCAAGAACTTAGGTGCGAACCATGGGTGCGAACCGGTGCGAACCACAGGTGCGAACCTTGCTGCCGCTTTTTGTATATTTTCCAGCCACTTAGATGCGAACCCCATGGGGTGCGAACCTATTTTGTTGCCCTGTCGCTGGCGAAATCCCGGGCTGAATCGCCTCGCGGCGGCCCAAGGCCAAAAATACGGTCCCTAAAGTCCCAGCGCCCGGCTGATCTCATGGTCCAGACGACGCGGCAGCACCTTGGCCACCGTGTCATCGAAGGCAGCCGCGGTTTCGCCGCTCACCATCTCCTCCGGGATAATCACGCCGGACTTCACAACCTCGATCGGCAGCCGCCTGCCATGACGCTCGAAGACGTGACCACCCATTTTCAGTGCGACGCGCCCACGCTCAAAGCTGCCGCCCTTCATGAAAGTACGCTCGTAGAGCTTGCGTTCGCCGCGGACGAAGGCGACCACACCGGGGCGGGTTTCGCGCGGCCTGAAGTATTTCAGCGACACGTCGCCGCCAGCCGCATGGAGCGTATAGGTCAGGTCCTGCCCCGCACCGGTTTCGGGATGGCCCTGAGCCGGGCGTTTGGTCTTGACCACCCTGCGGATGATCTTCTGCTGCAATCCGGTCTGCTTCGCCAGTGTACGGACGACTCGGGTGCGTGCCATGTCACCGGTCCGCGCCAATGCGCGGCTGACCGCCTTTGGTGCTTCATTGCCCAAAGCGCCCAGCATGTTCTCGAAGCGCTCGATGTCCTTCATGTCGACGCCGCTGACCGTGAACATGCAAAGCCTCGTTGTGCGGAACTGGTTGCGGAGCCAGGTATTGAGCCCGCCTTTTACCGAGCGGTTTTGCCGCCCTTTCCAGTACGGCGGCGCTTCCCTTGCATGGGATTACGAGGCCGGCGGCTCACCCATTGCCTTCCCGCGTCTGCTCACCATAACGATCGTCGAATCAAAAAGGGCGATCCGCTGGTCACAGATCACCCCAATAACCGATGTGAATCACGTTTGTGGTACAAACGTCAAGCGGAATTCTTCATCGATCGTGTCGGTCGCCGCTTCAAACCCCAGTGGACGGCCAGTACGTCCAGGCATTCCTTGAACCGCTCTGCGATGTAATTGGCTCGCTTGCGCTGCGCATCAGCCCCCGCCAGATCGCGCGGCCACAGCCCAGCCCCGGCGAGATTGATCGTCAGGTGATAGCCCTCCGAGCCGAGGACGGCGAGCATCTGATGCAGCGTCTGCGAGGCGTATAGCTGCGCTTCCGTCACGGTCTGGGCGATCTGGCCGCCGTCGACGGGTTGCCTGCTGTAGTCGATGGCCCGTGCGCCGGCGCCGCCGATCGCCTCGTAAGCCGCACAGGCGCGCTTGGCGGCGATGAACTCCGCCTCGTCGATCGTGCGGCGATGAAACAGATAGACCGGATAGCTCTCGCGACGGTTGACCCGCGCCCTGATCTTGGGCGGATTGGTCCGGTCGGCAGGCGCGGCCGGATTGAAATAGGGGTTGTCGACCATGACGGTCGGCTTGCGGTTTTTGCGACGTTTGTATGCCATTGTGGATATCCGGCTCGTTGAGTCCAACCATATAACTAATTTTATGGTGATTTCATACCGGACACTACTGGTATTATCCCGACAAACTCAAAGGCAGTGGTCGAATCGCAAACCCCATCGCAAATGCTGCTATCCGCATAATTTTACTCGCCCTGCCCGCCCCAGATGTAACCGGGTTCGTCGTAGTCGCCGGCGTCGATTTCGATATCCACGTCCGGTTCCAGGTCCGGATTGAACGTCTCGAAATCGCAGTCGCCGTCGATCTCATCGGCGATCTCGATGAGCATCGCGATCAGATTTTCAAGGCGAGTGCGTTGCTGAACAAGGGTGGCGCTCGGTTGTTTGTGCTCGGCCAGGTGCGGTGCTAGAAAAGCATCAGCCATGCCGCGATCCTCCACAGATCCGGTTTCGGTTAGGGCCGGTGCGGAAGCTGCTACTTCGCGCCGGCTCGATATTGTGCTAACACGGTTTCAACTCGAGGTCAATAACTGTGTTATCACAAAAACCAAAACGTAGAGGGCCGCCCCCTACTGGCAAAGGCAAAATGATAGGCGTGCGCCTGCACGATGATCTCCTGAAGCCCCTGGACTCATACATAGCCGCACAACAGGACACACCTTCTCGACCTGAAGCCATGCGTCGCCTCATACGTAAGGGGCTGGAGGATTTGGAGTTGCTGGACCCCAATAAGCCGGTGGGTCCAGATTAGCCGCATATACCAGTGGTACCCGGATCAATCAACTAAATCGAGATTTCCTTTCGAAATCACTGTGACTATTCCCCGACTTTGGAACTGCAACTTTAAAGGTGATATCTCTGACGTCTCCATCTGAAGAACTGAAAGTCATCTCCCCAACTTCAACGGAGATTCTACCACCAAACCTTCTCACTAACATATCTGCCAAATACAATCCAATACCAGAGCCGGCGCTCCCTCGCTGCACCGCGTTTTGACTTCTGTAGTTCTTCCTAAAAATTTTTTCCCTTTCATCGAAATCAATGTGCGGTCCAAGGGATTTTATCTCTATCTCAATGTTATTTTCGATCTCAAATATTCTTATTTTTACATCGCTATTTCTCGGTGAGTACTTTATCGCATTGTCCAATAGAACGTATGTAACTATTTCAAATACATCCGGCCCGCGGCTGGAGCTGAATGAGCTTCCTGAAAACTGAAGGGTAACGTTTTGCCTTGTCGCAATTGGGCGAAAACTGCGCACAACTTTATCCACTCTCCTGTAGATTGGAACATCCTTTATTTCCAGATCAGAAGAGGGGTTCCCTGAAAAATCCAGGAGATCCGTACGGATCTTCAGCATGCTCTGTGCGCCCACTATGTTCTCGATACGTTCGACCGCTTCATTAACTGCACCCTGCTCGAGAGCGTTCTTTGCTTCAACGGCCGCGTGATAAATGGAGGTCGAGAGCCGCCGCAGATCATGGACTAAAACGTCAAAGTCCGCTGAGATTTTTTGTCTCTCTCTCGCTTCAAACGCCATCACATGTTCGATGAATTTCTCAAACTGTTCCCTAGAGTAAAACTTCGTCATCTTATTGAAAGGCGCTTTCTGTGTTGTCCCAGTTGGATTCAACCCCGGAAAAACGTATGAAACGTTTTCATCAGTAGCGACTGTATACGCCCAAAATCCGTAATCTATTTTGTGCCAACCTGACTGCCGTAGCCGTGAGTAAGCGCTTATTTTTCCAGATCCACCGAGTTCCGGCAACAGACGTAATATTTGCCCGTCGTGGAATTCATATTCCTGACCAGGTCCGCAAACAACAATAGGGACTGCAAACATACTATGCCATTAAAACGGAAAATATTGCTGACGACGCCACACCTTTCGCAATGTCTGCAGCAACTCCTTTAATTGCGCCCTTTCCAATTATTGTATGAATTGCATCAAAATCTTTATCCTTTGCGTTTATTGATCTCACATACGCATCCTCCAACTCCATTATTTGTTTAGTAGAAATGCGCTCTTCTACCAAGCTTAATCTAATCCGTTCCCAAATCTCAGATGGATCCGATGCAAGATTGATGAGGTTGTCCAGCTCTTCGGTCCACGTCTCTAACTCTGCATCTTTTTGAATATATTTGTCTGCAAGCAACTTTGCCCTGTGCGTTGCATCTGACATCGTGGAGGATCCAGTGTACGCCGCCACAACGATAGCTGGGTAATTCCTCCGAATTTCCTTTATCAGCGCAGCACCTTGCAAGCTTTTGTCGAAGCTCAGTCCAACATCCATCAAATCGCAGAGTATGACGGGATATTTTTCAACGGAACTTACGTTGTTTATGTCCCCGATTTCAGCGATATCATAACCGTAGTTCCTAAGGTTGCGCCCGGCTTCGAAAGTCTGATCGTCAATGACCGCGATTGGAATTGAGCTACGTTTTTCATTCTGAATCGGCGGTTCAAAACTCCTTCCGGCTGGCGATTTAACATCATTGATACTCTTGTATCCGGTGATAATTTTCACTAGATCAAACCTCATTTCAAAGCCAATGCAATGTTAGTCCTGCCCCACACGATTTTCCCAATCATCCTTGATTTAGCCCGGTCTTGCGTCAACCCTTTTGATCAACCTAAAGCTAACTCAGGATCATTCAGTCTGCTAGCCCAACTCCTGCAGCGCGGAATGCCAATGGGTCCCGTTGTCTTTCTCGTTTATTTGGGGAGAGCGACTAAACAGTCCAGGGTCATTGCTCGCAGCTGTCGTGATTGATTGCCGGATCATTCCGAGGCTGAAGCCACCGGCACCGCTGAACAGGCCGATTCCCGTCGGCTTTGGCTGCGTTGCCCGCTCAGCGATGCGCCCCGGCACGATCAGACGGGATGGCATCATGCAGAACTCGGATGTTGCGTTCCAAAGGCTGCTCATCGCCGTACCACCTCCACGGCTTTCGTTCGTCCACGCTGCTTGACCAACTTGGGCACGGCGGCTTTGCCGCCTTCCCGGTACGGCGTCGCCAACAACGGCGGCGCTTCGCTTGCCTTGAACGGCGGGGAACCCGCCGGGCTCGCCTTGAAAAGCGCTTCCGCTGCTGCCTTACGTCCCTGTCGGCTCTGCGCCCGCCAGCACCGGATATCGATGTTGACGAATGACAGAAGCAGGCGCATCGCGGCGTTCTCGGCCAGGTGGCGACGCGGCGGAACAGCGCGAGATAGCCGCCGACAACCGGTTCGGCCTTCCACTCGTAAGCGTTCATGGCGCCGTCGCGCTCATGCGCGCCTGTTCGGCCAGCTGGTCGGCCCGCTCGTTGCCGGCGTGACCGGCATGGCCCCGCGTCCAGCGCAATTCGAACGACAGCCGCTCAGCCAGAGGATCGATTTCAGCCCAAAGATCGGCGTTCGGAAGGGCCTTGTTCCTGCCTTTCTTCCAACCACGCTTGCGCCAGCCGAAGCGCCATTTTGTGACGGCGTTGACCACGTACTGACTGTCGCTAAGGATTTCCACGGCCAGGGGCGGCCGGTTCGCTTCGAGCCAGCGCAGCGCCTCCAGGACAGCGGTGATTTCCATGCGGTTGTTCGTCGTATGGCGCTCACTGCCCTGTCCGACGTCGGTCTCAAGGCCGTCCTGGAAGACACAGAACGCCCATCCGCCAGGTCCGGGGTTCGGCCAGCAAGAGCCATCGGTGCAGATCGTGACCTTCCTGGTGGCGCCGTGTCGCTTGAGGTACTCGTCGCGGGCAGCATCAAACGGCAGGCCTCTTTTCAGGATGGTGTCGCCGTCAACCACGGCCCAACCATCGGTCAATTCGCGAACCTCAATGCCCAAAGAATGCATGTGTCTCTCCTCTGCTGGCTGCTTTCAAAATTGACTGAAAAGGTCGGGTTTTCCTCGCACGCATGCACGTACCAACCAGCTACCTCTGAGTCTGTTGCCTGGTGAGTGTTGCAAGGCCCGTCGTCTCGCTGCTGCTGTACTGTTCTGGTAGGGCCTGTCGTCCAAGTCCGTTCCTCCGGGATCCAAAAGATAGGCACACCTCGCCCGTCGTCCGGGGCGAGGTGTGCCTACCGACAATCGGGTCAGATGGCACCTGTTGGATCGGGTTCAGATTTGCCTTTGCACGCATGCCTGCGCAAATCTGAGGAAGTGGGGCTATGCGGTCACTTCATTCCCGGCGATACGCTGGCTCATCCGAGCCACACAGCGGCACCTCGTCACGCCACCAACAGCGCAGCGTGGGAGGCTCCAGCTCCTTTTCGGGCTGGGTCCTGGCGGAGAAGAACGATACACGTTTGCTGTAACCAGACACACATCCCCCAGTGTTGCAGACGGCAGTGTCTTTCGCAGGCCATAGTCGGACGTTCAGGGCACGTCCACTCCCAGACTTCTCTTTAGGGATGCCCACCGGTTGACCGGGGATGACCCGGTCTTCCGGCTTCCGCGAACAGCAACTTCGCGGGATTGGTACGCTTACCGCATGATGCCCTCCCGCAGTCGCATCGCCACGGCCCTCAGGCCGTCGCGCTGGTGCATGTCGTTGAAATCGCCGCGCCTCGGTGGCATGACCCATCGGCAGCCGGACTGGCGTGCGAAATGCTCGCCCGTGCCGAGGCCCTTGAAGGTCATGACCGGCTTGTCGTTGTCGGCAACGATGATCGGCTTGTGCGACTTCAGCCGGTTGGCAAGCTTGGCGACATTCTGCGCCGAGAAACCGACCAGGACGGTCGCGGGCTGGCCGATGAACTTGAGCGCGGTCCGAACCGAAAGCGCGGTCGCCAAGCCCTCGCAAATCCATAGTGTGCGCCCCAGCGCGACTCGGTGGAAGACGCCGGACATCGATCCGAACAGTAGGTTCTTCTTGGCGCCGGATGGCGTGATAATCTGCAGCGAGGTCAATGTCCTGTGTTGCCTGGCCGGCGCGATAAGGTACGGCCCCTCATCCGGAACGATCGCCGGCAGCGCCTTGCGCATGGCGTCGCCGATCGGGCCTTCCGGAATAAGGCGTCCGGGATCCTCGATCGTCAGCATGCGTTCATCCGGGAAGCCCTTGGCGATCAGATAGGGGTGCCGGTCGGGCCTGGCTGCCTGAACAATGGCCTCCGCGGCCTTGGCAGCGGTTGCCCGTTTCTCGGCGTCCTCGCGCCGACGCTTGTCCGTGTGGCGCTTGATCTCCCTTTGCTCGGCCTCGCTCAATTGCTTCCCGTCCATGCGGAATTGCGCCCGCTGGCCGGTCTGGTGGTTCCAGGCGACGCCGGTCCGACCGTTGTCGTCGATCTTGACGCGGCCATCTCCCCTGCCGTTCTTTGCAAGCGTGTCGCAGGTCAGCCAGCGACCGATGCGGTATCGTCTCGGCGGTTTGATGCCGACAGCCGCGCAGGCGTCTGCCATGGCGTCGTGGAGGGTCATTGCCATGCGGGCGCCACCATCAGTTTCAGGCAGTCGGCGCAGTGTGTTGCGCGCAGTCCCGTCGTCACCGTGATGTCAACAACGGCCCGTCCACAGCAGGCCATGTCCGGGCCGGGCTGGTCGTTGCCGATCGGAAACCGGCACTGCTGAGCGGCAAGATCGGCGAAGCGCGTCGGCTTCGCTGCCTCCACGGCGGGTTCTCCCGCCGTTCCGGGGCGACTTTGTCGCCCTTCTGGGCACGGCGTCGCGGTGCTTGCCCCCGGCGGGTTCCCCCGCCGCTCCTGTGGCACGGCGGCGCCAACAACGGCGGCGCTTCGCTTGCCTTGAACGGCGGGGAACCCGCCGGGCTTGCCTCTATCGATATCCTGCCGCACTCGAGCACGACGCAAAACCGTTTCGCCGCGGTCGACAGGCTCCGAGACGGCTGGCTTGCATTCGCCATCGCCGCGATTGCCTCGCAGCGAAAGACCGCGCTCCCTCAATGCGCCCCTGACGCTGTCCGCTTTCCGGTTGAGCTTGTTGGCGATCTCCACGGCGTTCAATCGAGGTCGCTGAGCAAACAGTTGCCGCAGTCTGGTAACCTCCTCATCAGACCACTTGCCGCGCTTCAGGCCTCCGTTTGCAGGCGGGTTTTCCACCCGCGGTATCGGGTTTGGACGCCTTGCCACACCTCCCTTTCCCTTTTCCTTTGGCGGCAGCGGCAAGGCCAGCCCGATGCGATGGCAGCGGCCGATCACGCTGTTGCGGCTGCGGCCCATGAGCGAGCCGATCTCCCTGGCCGACAGGCCACCGGCAATGATCTCGCGCAGCCGCCTGTCATCCTCTGGCGTCCACCTTTTCATGCCGCCCTCCGCTTGTTCTTCCTGAAGCGTTTGACCTCGCGCTCGATGAAGGCCCAGTGATCGGGCGGCACGAGCGCCGGCGGTGCCATGTCGTACCAGCCGTAGGGCAGTTTGTTTTCCGGATATATTCCGCAAAAAATGCCATAAGCCCATCGCCGGGCGGCAGCCTCGCCGTAACGGCTATTGCGCATCGTGTAGCCAAGTGCTGCCTGCCAAGTCGCTTTTGCGTTCTTGGTAACCGCAGCCCGCAAGCCGGTGCGCGGCGCAAAATCTTCCCGTCGCGCAACGAACTCGCGCATTTCGCCGGGAACATTCTCGATGTCCGTTCTTGCTGGCTTTTCCCAACCACAGGCCACGCAAGTGCTGCCATGCAGCGCGCCGGAGCATTCCGGACACTTGATCCTTTCGCGCATCTGGTCGGATCGTTCGCGCGGCTTGCTGTCGCGTTTGGTGGATTTCGCCAGATTGCCGACGCCGTTTTCCCAGACGTCGTACATGTCCAGGCCAAAGCGCTCGACATTGCCGGAATGATCCAACCATAACGCCTTGTCCTTGCCGGGATGCGGACGCATGACGCGACCGATCTCCTGAATGTGACTGGAAAGGCTCTTGCGATAGGGCCGGCACGATATGCCGCATTTGACATCCGGGCAGTCGAAGCCCTTGGTCAGAACACCGCAGGAAACCAGGCCGGTGATGATACTGTCGGGCCGGCGAAACTCGGAGATTTTCTCGGCGCGTTCGGCGTCATTGCGGTCGAGATAGCTGATCTGCTGGAAATTATGTCCGGCGGCGCAAAAGGCGGCGCACAATTGCCGCCCGTGATCGACCGTCGGCGAAAAGACGATCGTCTTGACCGGCCCGCCGAAATGCTCCTTCGTCTTGGCAAGCCACTCCTCAAGCACATCGCCGACGATGCGAACGCCCGCAGCTTCGGCGCTCAAGTCGGAAAACTCGCCGCAATTGTTCAGGTCGAGTTCGGCGTCGTCAGGCGACACGGCAATGTAGATTTTGGGTTCAACCAGATACCCCTCGTCGATCAGGCGGCGCGTGGGGATGACGTTGACAACATCATCCCAGTGATCGCCCATGCCCTTCGTGAAAGGCGTCGCCGTCAGGCCGATCTTCACCACCGTCGGGTGGCGCGCCATGTAGTCCAGTGTCGTCTTGTACTGGCAATGGGCTTCATCGACGACAATCAGGGACGGGTCGCGCGGCAGCCTTCGCCGGGCCAGCGTCTGGGCAGAACAGACCTGGATGTTTTCGTAAGGCGACCATCGTTCCTTGGCACCCTGCACGATTCCGTGACGCATGCCGTACTCGTCGAAGACGGCGCTCGTCTGGTCAACGAGCGCCACACGATCGACAACGAATAGCGAATAGGAACCCTTGCGGTCGGCCTCCTGAAGCAGGTGTGCCGCCGTGAGGGTCTTTCCCGCACCTGTTCCGGCACACAACAGCAGGCGGCGTTTGCCCCTGCGAATGAAACCGCGCAGGTTTTCGATGGCATCGGCCTGGTAGCCGCGAAGCTGGATTTCTCTAGGCGGCGTCAGGTGCAGCATTGTCTTGCTCCGGTGCTCCGATCTGCTTCTTGAGGTCCTTGATCTCCTTCTTCATGAAATTGATGCGCCGCTGCTTGCGGGCGGCATCGGCCATGTGCTCCTTCATCCGGTAACTGACCGCGTCCCTTTGGCGCTGGGCGTTTCGCAGTGCGCGACCACCTTCCAGGTCGTCGAACTCCCTCAGGCGGGATTTCAATTGCTGGATTTCGAAGCGCTGGTCCTTGATTTTCTTCTTCTGCTCTTCGACCTGAAGGCGCATGCCGATCCAGTCGTCTTCGATGGCTTCCGGTGTCAGCTTGCGGAGTTGCCTGCGAAGCTTGATGGGGCGGTAAAAAGGCTATTTGGAAACTTGGCGCTGAGTATTCCCAGATCGATCATAATCTGTGGTTCTTCGGTAGGTCCGGATGTTGAAATGGCTGCCTCGGCCATTTCAGAATTTTTTGTGCGCCGTTTTGGCCCTGCCGGGCCACTTTACGGCTCCGCAGCGGCACATCGGTGAATGTTGAGCCCAAGTGCCCGCAGATGGACGACATAGCGCATGGCGCTCATGCCTCGGATACGCAGGTTCGTCATGTTCATCTGGCGTTTGAGGCGGGACATGGTTGCTTCGATGCCGGCGCGCCAGCGATAAATGTCGCGAAAGGCTTCACTCTTCTCATACAACCGACGCTTTTGATATGCGGCCCTTTTTGGGGTGTATTGGAACCGCGCAAATTGGCTGTCATTCCTGGCCGCCTTTACCGGGCATTGCTGCGCATGCGAGCATGCCCGGCAGATGGACAGGTCAAAACGGGCCTGCAGCTTGACCGTCGCGGCTGAGACCGAGACGGGCGCGACATCATTCGGGCACCGGACAACCAGTCCCCGGTCATCGAGGACGAAGTCCTCCAGGGTGATCCGCCCGGAGCGCGCGCCTTTGGCTGGTCGAGCAGGCGCTACGAGGTCGATATCACGTTCTTTGGTCAGCGCCATATTGTCGTCGCAGCCATAGTGGGAATCGGCCAGCATGACCTTTGGCGTCAGCGAGCGTGCGGCAAGTTCGTCGAGCGCATCCGGCAGACGGTGACCATCGTGGATCGTCATTTTATTGACGCTCACATAGGTGATCAGATTAGGCGCCATCGCGATGCCCCCATTCCCACTCTCTTCATCCTCACAGTACGTTTCAACGATCTGTGCGAGATAGCCATGACCTTTGTGCGCGTTGAAGCTGGCGTCGGGATCGGCCGGATTACCAACGGTGTCACAGGGCACATCCTTGGGATCACGAATGACCGCAGTGAGGCCGGCCTTGTCGTCGTCTCGATCACTGATTTCGAATTGATCACGGAGAACCCGCTCAAGAATGACAAAACTTTCAAGCGTCGCCGCCGGTGTGTCGCGGAATTGCATAACAATAGCCAGGAGGTCCTGGCCAGCCTCGCCAAGGCGTCGTCTGGAAACGCTTGGAGCAGTGTGGGCAAAGGCGCTATCGCCCTCACGGTCGACATAGCGGCGGATCACATCCGTACTGATCCGGGCATGCAAATCAGGATGATGGCGCGAGAGCTCGCGAACGAATTTTGCGATCCCCTCGACAACGATGCCGAGCCGCGTCAGACTGCGCATTGCCGAGCGAAGAGCTGTCGAGTCCATCCGTTGTCGGCTCGCATCAACATCGAATGCAACCATCAAACGATCCGTCAACGCGCGAAACATGACCTCGTCGAGACCGTCATCAATGACACGGCGGCGATAGTTTCGGACGGTCTTTTCGCAAAAATAGCTGTCAGATTCCGTTCTGATGTCAAGGGCGTAGTGCCAAGCCATATTGAAGGCAAGAGCTTCCACCGTTTGTGCGTCAGTCAGATCCTGTAACTGCTGCAACAGCAGGGCGCCGATGACAACATGAAGATCTTTCGAGGGTCGGCCAAGACGGTCGTTGAAATGACCGCAAAAAGCTTCGACCGGAAGAGCCTGAAGAAGATGACAACGAAAAACACCGGCCCAGGATCGTTCCAGTAACTGCCGGCGTTTCTCCCCAAGAAAGGACCAGTGATCAAAGAGATCATTCGTCCGTCGATCGCGCAAAGTCAACATGCCTCATCATAAAGCACAGCAATGCTCCGTGGAATCGACTTTTTACCGCCCCATCGAAGCTTGGCTTCCGATTCCGATTCCGGCTGTTCGAGTGCTTCCGGTTCGGTTTCCGGCTCTTGCGGTCGGGATTCACCCGTTTGCGGTGCGGTTTTCCCGATATCGGCGTCCGAAACGTCTGCCCCGGCGGCGTCCGCCTGCTCGGCCTCGTCGAGGGCGGCAAGGAAGGGGTCGTCGTCGGATGCGTCCTCTTTCGCCGCAGCCTCCCGTTCGTTCTCCTGGACGGCTTTGTAGAAACTTT
The DNA here is from genome assembly GCA_963921345.3 of Rhizobiaceae bacterium. Taxonomy (GTDB): domain Bacteria; phylum Pseudomonadota; class Alphaproteobacteria; order Rhizobiales; family Rhizobiaceae; genus Hoeflea_A. The sequence continues at coordinate 2,648,461 of CAWUFE020000007.1, forward strand.
CGGATGATGAGTCGTCAGCATCCGCCCCGGCTTCAGGTTCCGGCTCGGAAGTCTGCCCGGAACCGCCGATATTGGCGGTGTTCATACGCGCTTCGGTGCCGTGCTTGGTTATGTAGGTGCGGGCGTTGTCACTGGGGAAATCCTCAGTTAGGTCAGCGCGGACTTTTGCAACGGTCTTGTGGTCAACAGCGCATTGACGGGCGATTTCCCGATCCGACCAACATCCCCATTCCGGGTCTTCCAGCAGGATCGTCACCGCATGCCGCTTGTCCGCATTGGTGCGGCGCAGACCATGCGCTGAATTGGACGCGACCGAATAAAGGATCGCCATGCGCCTGTCTCCATCGCGAATATCAGCGGGAATTTCCTCTCGCCCGATACGCTGCCATGCCGCAATGCGGTGGAACCCGTCTGCCAGCCAATAATCCTGGCCATCAAAATAGACGACCACCGGCGGGAAGACCGTATTCGGATCGGCCATCGCCTCGGCATATTCGGCGACGGTTTGCTCGTTGATTTCGGTGCGTGATTGAGTGCCGCCATCAATGCGGATATCGGAAATCCTGATCATGACCTGCCTCTGTCCGCCGCCCGCCGGTAGTCGTCCCGCGCCCGCTCGAGCGCGCGCTTCTCGCGCCGGATCAACTCGATGTTCCAGTCCGGACGGCGCCGGTGCTTGTCGGCGTGTTTGGCAAGCCACTGGCCCTTGCCGGCGACCAGCCCGGTCATGATTTCCGCCATTTGCGAGAAAGAAATCCGCTCGCTCATGACCGGCAGCCTCCGGGACCGACAGCCCTCACCGTCATCCGGCAGGCCGGACCATCATCCACCCAGCGCGCATCGATCGCCACGACCTGGCTGTCATCCCCGATCGTCCGCGTCGATGTCAGAAGGTCCAGAAGCGCCTTCAGGATGTTGTCCAGATCGCGCTTCTTGCCGCCTCCGGCGGGTTTTCCCGCCGTTCCCGGCACGGCGGCGCTTCGCTTGCCTTCATTGCGACAGGCGTGGATATCAACTTCAACCTTGCCGTCCAGACACGCCCTGCCGCACTGGCGATTGCGCTGCTCAATGAGCGTCCAGCCGGCATCGCCGATCCACTTCCTGTATTCAGGTGACCGGTGACGACGTTTTCCGGTGCCGCGATAAAGCCGCCACACTGACGGCGGCATGGGCAGGTCGACTGTGAAAGAGCGTTCCGTCATCGTGCCAGCAATGCCATCCAGCCGATGAATCCCATCGAGACAAACAGCACTGTCCAGGCAATCAGAAACTTCGCTTTTCCGGCCATCAGTTTCGGCTCCTGCATCTCCGTTTCCTTCATTTGTCTTTCACCAAATTTTGCCGGGCTTCCTCGGATTAGCGGTGGTCCAATGACACTCCCGTGAGTGCTGCCCGCCCCACCGCGATGTCCGCCATCACGATCCGAGGCTTGTTCCACGCACCCGGCGGGCGCGGTCAGGTTTGCCGGCGGGCAATTCCCGCTACCGTTGACCCATGAACACCGGGCAGCCGGTGGCGCTGCCGACGCCCTCAACAGCTTCCGCAAAGGCCGCCTGCTCGCCCTCAAGCCGGTTGATGACGGCAAACGCGAACTTGATGTCGCCCCGGTTCAACCGGTAGCGAAGCTTCGCCTCGAAGGTCCGGCGCGCGCCGCCCATGAACACAGGACAGGCGATCGTGACGGCGTCCGGCACCTCCATCTTGCCGGTGCGCCCGCTGGTCTCGTCCTCTTCCTCGTAAGCCAGGCTGTTGGCGCCGCTTTGCAGCCGCGACCCCGACTTGAACTTCACCTGCCGGTCGATGCGCAGTTCCGAGGCAAGTTCCAGAAGACCGGCCCCGGCGGGTGCGGCGATCGTGTAGAGCATCTCTTCCAGGAACAGGCCGAGCTCGGACTGCGTCATCAACTGGCCGTCGATCTCGCGCCAGCGCTGCCACGGCACCGAGAACGGAAAGTCGTGGGCTGCCGTGTGCCGGCACCGGTCGGGCCTGGACACCTTGCCGCCGCTGGCGGCGTGATAGTCGATCACCGCCTGCATGGTGTTCTTCTCCAGGCTGGCGAAGATCGCCGTTTCCTTGCCCTTGAAGCGGTTGACGTACTCAATGAAGCTCGCCGTATCCTCGAACTTCGGCGACGCCTGCACATGGTCCGGCAATTGCGCATTCACAGGCTCGATTTCATGCAGGCGACACCCTTCCGGGATGATGTAGCCGATGCGTCCGCCCGGCAGGCTCTGCGGCTTCGGTTCGGCAAGCCCCGCTCCGGCGGCCAATGCCGACTGGACGATGTTTTCGCGATCGTCCTTCGCGTCGATGTCATTCATGTCCGTTGTCCTTTCTGCTGTTGTTGAAGTCGGCCTCGACGATCGCCGGCAGGTCGGGCTGACGCGGGTCCTTGCGCGTCAGTTCGCCCGCCCCGGAATCGAAGAAGAAGATCGCGCCAAGCCGCGGCGGCTGCGGCACGTCGAATTTGAGATCGCCCTTCACCTCATAGGCGTCGGACTTGCGCGACAGGCTCAGCTTGATCGTGATCGACCCCTTGCCGCCATGCGCCTCGACCGCCTCGACGATGTCATCGAGCGCGGCCTCGAAGTCATGCAGCAACTGGCCGCGATCGACCTCGCGGATCAACTGGATGGCGGATTTCATGAAAACCTCCGTGATGGTGATGGAGAACGTCGGGTGAACCCGACGGCGGTGAAACGACTGCGTCGCCTGGCCGGCGGATCGCGCCAGTCGCGCGAGGCTTCGACGGTGTTGCGCGCCAACTCGTCCGGACCGTTGCCGGAAGCCAGTGCGTCCAGGATGAGATCCTCGATGACCCAGGCAAACGACCCCGGCCTGAATTGGCGACGAGCCGGTCAGCCCGCTTCGCTGTCGGCTCCCCAGCCTGATAGGCAGCAAGAAGCTCTTGCCGAGCGTCCGGGATCGAACGGCTGATGGTCATGGAAAATCCCCTCCATGGCTGCCGATCGCCGTCCTGGGCTGGCCGGGAATGGCGATCGCCCGAGAGGGGCCGGCGGGTATTAGACTTTTGTCGTATTGCATCTGCAAACATGAAACTGCTTCAGATAAATCTCAGGGATGGTGCGTCTTTCAACTGGAGAGCCACGTAATGACAAATTTGCCCCCAAATGCCGCCATCCAGGCGATCACTTCCATTTGTTCGAGCAACGATCTGCGACTTTTGGGTGAATGGTGTGAAGCGGGAGCGAAGAAGGCCTGCCGCCAGGGCACGCAGATCTGCGAGATGGTGCTCGACGCCGAAAGGAAGACCGGCGCCATCGATCTGCATGCCCTCGAATCCGTCGCTGAGAGAATCACCGAAATCAGGGACTCGGCAACGCTCTACATGCGAATGAGGGAAACGTTGACGCCGGAAACCGGATGCGTGGTTCTGCAAGCTACGAAGGAACTTGACCGCCAGCTGGAGCAGATCACCGAGGCGCTGGCGGCAGTCGAAAGCCGCATCAGCAACCTTACCCGGCCGGAGCGCAAACAGTCTATAAACTGAAGAGACAACCGCCCTTTTGATCGCCTCGTCCCGTTGATCTTGTCCTGAACGCTGCGGAGCGCGGCGCAGACGCTTTCGCTCCTCGACGGCAAGCGCGCCGGAAATGGCGGTGCTGAATTCGCCGGCTCTACACCACTCTGGCGTTGGGATTGGACCTTGGTCGTATTGCCTTGGAAAAACGCTAGAAGCTATCGCTTCTATCCGTTGCCCCGATCGGCTGAACTTCTTTAAATCGCATCCCAAACAGCTGGTGAGGCAGAAATGCGCAAACGATCTCGGATGCCCATTGTTGGCATGTTCAAACAGGCGCGCAAGACGCTTGCTTCCATCAGTTCGCACAACGATCTGCAACTTTTGAGGGAATGCGAAACAAAGGCGAAACAAGCCTGCCGCAACGCAGCGCAAATCTGCGAGATGGTGCTGCGTGCCGAACGAGAGACCAATGCAATTGGCCTGCGCGACCTGGAATCCCTTGCCGGAAGTCTGACCGAAATCAGAGACACGGCGATACTCTTCCGGCGGCTGCGGGAGACGATGACGCAGGATACAGGAAACACAACTCTGAACAGGACGATGGAGCCGGACAGTCAGATCGCACAGATCACCGAGGCGCTGGCGGCCGTTGAAGACCGCATCAGCAACATCACCCAGTCGCAACGCAACCAGACGACAAACTGAAGAGACAACCATCCTTCTCATCGCCCCGCCCCGTTGATCACCACGGATGCGCATCATGCCCCCTCGCCGTCGCTGCGCGGGAAATCGGCGCGGTTTCGGGGCGGTTTCAGGCCGGTTTTGGCCCTTTCGGTGATCGCCGCGATCTGCGCAACATAATCCTGCGACCGCGCAATCTCACGGAGGATCAGATGCCGAACAAAACCCGCCTGCGTCATGCCCGAAGCCTCGATCACCTGCATCATCGCCTTGTACTGACCCTCGTCCAGCATCGTCTTGACCTCGAAGTCCTTCATGACGCGGCGTCCGCTTTGTGCCAGTTTCCGAAAATCGGACGGGAAAATCGCAAGGGAGGACGACCATGAAGCAATGGCTCCAAGGCATCGACGCACTCACTGGGCTTGCGAAAAATGGAACCACCATCATCGGGGGGCTGGCCGACAAAGCATCCGCGTTCCAACGCCTTCTCGACCTTTCGAAGGTCCAGAACGAAATCGAGATCAAAGCCGCCTTCGTCGATCTTCAGAAGCAGATACTGGATGCGCAAAGTGCGAATGTTGAGCTTCAGATAAGCCTGAACGACCATAAGCAGATGCTGATGGAGCTTGACGCGTAGCTTGAAAAGTTTGACCGCTACGAACCGTGCTACACGCCAGCCGGTTCTTTCGTGTATCGCCGCAAGGATGACCGCCCCGAAACTGAACCGCTGCACTATGCGTGCCCCATTTGCTACGAGACGGGCAAAATTTCGGTTCTTCAGGGCGACGATTTTTGTCAGCGTTGTCGTCGCAAGAATAAGCATGGCTGCTTTTCGATTGAAGCTGTGCCGCCGGAAGTGCTTGCCGAGCGCAAGCGCGAGCGACAGCGCAAATGGGACCAATGGAAAAATCGGACGCAGTAGCCGCATCATTCCGCTGCTCCCTCGATCGCGTCCGTCTCGACGGCAGCATCAGTCGGGGCTGGGTTGGCGGGCGGGGCAAAGCACCAGCTAACAACAGAGGAGCGACGAGTCATTCTGTGGCCTCGCTCTTGCACCAATCTTCAGGTCCGACTTGGCCCTTTGTTGCTTTCTGGATCTTTATGATCAGATCGATCCGCGGCAACCGCTCTTTCCGGATGAGCCGTGTGATCGTCGAGGGCGCCACGCCAATTTGAGCCGCAAAGGAGGCCGGTTTGATACCTTCAGATTTGATAAATTCAGCCAGGGTCATAATTTGTTTTTGCCATATGGCAATTATTTTGTCAAACGGCAATTTGCCTTATGGCGGTGGAAAATTTTTGCCAATTGGCTAAGACTGCCCTAATGGACAACAAAATCCGCGAGATACGAAAGGCAAGGGGCGTCACGCTTGAGCAGTTGGCGGAGATGACAGACCTCTCCACAAGCTACCTGTCGCGCATAGAGTCTGGTAAGCGCGGACTTCGCCTGGAGCCGAGGATAGCGATCGCAGAAGCACTCAAGGTGGAGCCAACTGACCTCGGCGGCGAATTAAAAACCAATGTGCCTGCAGGCCACGTTACCATTGAAGGGGCGCCTGCTGAGTTGAGGCGTAATGCGTCTGCTAAGACAGACGAGATCATCGAGGCTGATATTGAGTTTCCGAAGCGAGAAGATATGCCCAAAGACGTTCCAGTTTGGGGCGTTGCGGCCGGCTCAAACGAAGGCGCATTCATCATCAATGTCGGTGAAGCCATCGACTATGTGCGACGGCCGCCCGGTCTTGCTGGGAAAAAGGACGTGTTCGGCATCTACGTCCAGGGCGAAAGCATGGAACCCAAGTTCGAGGCAGGAGAACTGCTTTATCTCGATCCGCACCGACCGCCGCGCACAAGAGACTACGTGGTCGCGGTCCGCCAGATCGATGAGGTCGAACAAGAAGCCTATGTCGGTCGGCTTGCGTTCCGCAAGGGCAAGCGTGTGGCACTGGACAAGTTCAATCCGTCCGACACCCTCGAATTGGACAACGTGAAGCAGATTTTCCGGGTCATCAGCAGTTTTGCCGAGCTGTACGGGGTTTAGGCCCCGTCCTTTTCTTGTGGCAAACGCATAAGCATCTTACCCATGGAGGCAGAATCAACTTATCCTAGGCTGCAAGCAGCGACGATCATTTCAGGAGTGCGCGACCTGAACCAAACGGTCCGCAATATGAACAGTGACCGCAGAAATCGCAATTATGAACAAGTCAGCGGTCGTCTTAGCCGCGGATAGTGCCGTTACAATAGGCAACGGTGGCAACGCAAAGATCTACAACACGATTAGCAAGATATTCGACGCCAGCGATCAGCAACCAATAGCGATTATGGTTTTTAACAGCCTCGACTTCATGGGTATGCCAATCGAAGTTGTGATAAAAGAATACAGAGTGAGACGATCGCAAAAAAAGTACAATACTCTGAGTGATTTTAAAGAAGATTTTTTAAGTTATTTGTCTACTGAATTCCAATGTTCAGATGAAGACAATGTAAACAATAGTTATTTGATAATATCCGAGAGCCTGAGGGTTATTCAACGTGAAATCAATATTTATTTGAATGATATTTTTTCATCTGGAAAAAATTTTCTACCTAGCAAACTTAATGTAATAGCTCAGAAAATATTGAACAAGGAAATTGATGCCCTAAAGAAGATTAAATTTTCTGAAGGCTTTAGTAGAAAGGCGCTTGATCCGGTTCACGATGCAGCTGTTGAGGCTTTCGCGCCCAGAATACTGCCACTAAAAATAACCAAGACAACAATGAAAAAGCTCAAGCAATACGTAGGATATTCGATTGCGAAAGCAAAGCTATCATCAGCAAAGATGGGTATCGTATTTGCGGGCTATGGGAGTGACGAATATTGCCCTTCGTTATTTCACGTCGAAACGGACGGAATTATCGATGGGAAATTGAAGAAGGTGGAGGTCGAGTGTATCGACATTGGGCGGGACGGATCGCCAGCGGAGATAAGGGGATTCGCTCAGGATGATATGGTTCAGAGTTTTGTGAACGGGGCGGATCCAGATTTTCGCCAATATGTTGCCATACAACTTCGGGCGGCGATCGAGGCGTCTGCTAAGATGGTGATCGCGCCATTTCTGGAGGATGACGTCAAAACGCGGGCCTTTATCGCCGGCCTAGCGCAAAACTTCGATAGCCTTGCAGAAACACACTCGCAGAAGGCCGACGAATTTGTGAAAAAGAGTTTCACGAAACAGGTGGAAGATATGGTTCGCTATATGCCCCAGCAGGAGTTGGCAACATTGGCCGAGTCGCTTATTGAAATCACTTCTCTGAAACGCACGGTAACCAAGGAACGCGAAACGGTCGGTGGGGACGTTGACGTGGCCGTCATAACGAAAGCCGAAGGGTTGGTGTGGGTTAAACGAAAGCACTATTTCCCACCTGAGCTGAACACTCGGTACTTCAACCGACAACATCGAAGGGGTAGCCTGAAATGACCAATGCTAAGTGGAAGAACGCGGTGCCAGATGGTCGGCCTTGGATTGTGCCACCTGCTCAGAGAGCCAAGTCAACGGAAGTCGTTGCAAAGGAGGATGTCAAAGAGACATCTGAAAAGCACGAGTCCGCTTTTTCCAAAAGGGTGTCAGAGCTTACCAAAGAGATGTCTTCAGGCTGAGCCCGTCGGGCTTTTCAGTAACTCGTCGGCCATGCGGAGATTATCCTTTCAAAAAGGCCGAAAACACTTCGCTGCCCCTTACTCCGCGCCCGGCATACAAATTGCGTGAGTGTGAGCATTTCATATAAGGCACCTTCCGGGTGCCTTTTTTGATGATTTTTTAACTGCCCCGATAAAGCCCTCCTGGACACTCTACCATCCACGGAATTCCGCATTGAGATGGTCCAGCCGAGACTATTTTTCAGGGTCTCGCGGAATAGTAGGCCTAAGATAATTTTTGCCATTAGGCAATTTTTGATGTTGCAATAAACATTGCCATGTGGCAACTTGCCTCCCATCAATGGAGGCAGCCCGATGTTCTCATGCACGCACGATCCCGACGAATTCCCGGTCTGCATTGGCGGTACCGCCGGTGAGCTGATCGCGGGGGCGACCAACGGGAGGAAACCGCCATGGCAATGTTTCTGATCACCAAGGACATCCTGATCGGCCGCTGCGTTGGCGACGACGATCAGGGCTGGCGTTTCCTGCCGAACACCACGTCGCACAAGCCCAGCCGCAAGGCATGGCCGTCGGCGGTTCAGTGCATCCCGAAATGGGCCTTCGATCTTTCCGACGATCTGCTGACGGCCGAGGAATGGGCTGACCTGCTCAAGGCCAACCGAAAGGATGCGGCGTGAGCGCGCGCCCCTACGACCGGCGCGTGGCCGAACATGCCGAGATGACGGTCGCCTTAGCTTCCGTCACCGGAAGATGCGCCTTTCTTCCAGCCGAATTCAACACCGTTGAATGGCAAAACATGTCTGAAGAGCGAATGGTACCAGCGTATTTCCAGCAAACGCTCTCCATTACCCTCGAGGCTTTCTTTCGCCGCATTGTAACTGATGGCATCAAGGGCACGTTTTTGCGGCGGCTCCTCGCTGTAGAGAATACAGAGCCGCCCATTGATGCTTCTGGCCAGCTGTTCCGACCACTCTTCGGTTTCAATCTCACTCATGAGCTCGTAATACCGTCGACGCAAGTATCCGTGGGCTCTGGCCTTGTCACCCGGAGCAAACACCAGGTCAGCGGCACCTGCCAATGCCGCGAGCGCGGCGAGAAATGCACTAGTCATGTTATGACTCGCTGCGATCTGCGTGACAGCACCCGTGCCAGCCGCAACGACCACAAACATGTTCCAGCGGTGCAGACCGCCAAGCCAGCCTTCAGCGGCCCCGTGGTACAAGGCATTGCGAAGGATATTTACGCGAAGGTCCTGGATAGGCTTTTCGCTGTCGCTCACGGCGGCTTTACTCCTGGCCCCTTCCTGATCGGCACATCCCCGATAGGCTTCGGTGATGGTGTTGGGCGTGGCGGCGGTGGAGGCTTTGGAGGTGGTGTCGGTCGCGGCGGTGGTTTCTGTGCTGCTTCCCATGGTGCTTCTCCCATTTTGGCGTTCTCCTTGTTGGTCTCAACTCGTGAAGGGGAGCGTCGTGCTGGCCCGCTGCAACGGGTCAGCACACTTTGCCGCATCATAGGCATCACCCGGAGTCCGAACAACCTTTACGAGAGGGCAGCGTGATGACAGCCCTTCCTTCCATCAGCCTGATCGACCTGATGGCTACCCTTGGCTCCATCCGGTCCCTGATCGACCGCGGCGCGCTGTTCGTGATCAACCACAGCGCCGGCAAGGACAGCCAGGCCATGACGATCGTCCTGAAACGGATCATCCCGGCGGATCAGCTGCTGGTGATCCACGCCGATCTCGGACACGTCGAATGGGACGGCGTTCAGGACCATATTCGCAACACCATCGGCGACCTGCCGCTGATCGTCTGCCGCAACGAAAACAAGACGCTTCTGGAGATGGTGGAGCGGCGCGGCATGTGGCCGAGCCCCGGCCAGCGCCAGTGTACCAGTGACCTGAAGCGAGGTCCGATCGAGCGCGAAATCCGTCGCTATCTCAAGGCCAATTCTTGCTTCGAAGGTCTTGTGGTCAACTGCATGGGCATCCGTGCGCAGGAGTCGCCGGCAAGGGCCAGGAAGAAGGCGTTCGGCTTCAACGCGCGCAACAGCGTCGCCGGCCGCGAGTGGTACGACTGGCTGCCGATCTTCGATCTGTCGGAAGCCGAGGTCTTCGAGACCATTGCCGAGGCCGGCCAGGAGCCGCACTGGGCCTATGGTGTCGGCATGTCCCGCCTGTCATGCGTTTTCTGCATCATGGCGAACCGGCAGGACCTGCGCACCGCCGCCAGACACAATCCGGAGCTCTATCGCGAATACGTCCGGCTGGAGCGGCGCATCGGCCACACGCTTTCCATGGACGGTCGTCCCCTCGATGAGGTTGTCGGCATTCCGGTTGAAGCTGACCGGAGGGCGGCGTGATGGACCGCACGATCTCAGTCGGTGATTTCGAGACGCCGCTCAATTCGGTCAAGACGGGCCTTGATCGTGGCGCTTTCGCTATCGCGGGTCAGATCGCTTTGCACAAGTCCCATCAGGTGGGATTTCATCGACCGGATTTCGCCACGCATCTCGGACATCTCGCTATGCATCGCACCAACCTCGCTGCGAAGCGCCTTCAATTGTTCAAAGATCAGTTCGTTCGTGACGTTCTCGCTCATGGCCGCACCATAGCCGCCATCGGCGATGCAAGCAATTGTTTGCCCTCACACATCTCGAATCCGCCCGAGGGTCCTCCCCCTTCTGACCGCGGCGGGCCGGCCGGCCTGTCTTTATCCCAATCCTCCCAGGACAGGTCGGCCGCACTTTCAACCCAGGAACCAATGGCCCCGGCATGACCGACACATCCCATCACCTTGAGGTCGGCGACGAGGACGCGGGCGCATGAGATACGCAGAGACCCGCGGCCTCTATGTCGGCGTTCCCATGACAATCCAGGGCATCATCGACCATTCCGGTGAGGTAGCGGCGGTGCGCGTGGTCGGCACCGACGACGGCGAGGCCGACTCGTGGGGCTACAGCGACAAGCAGATCGCCCAGTTTGCCGAAATTCTGAAAGCCGCGGATTCATTTGAAAGGACCGACAATGGGCCAGCCTGACAGCATATCGACAGCAGACCGCCTGAGCGCCGCCGAGAGAAAGATCGACGTGCTGCAGGGCCAGGTTCTGCGGGCGGGCGGCGAAGCGGCCGTCTGCCATGCCGCCATCATCGATCTCAAAGCATGCTTGATGGAGCGGGCATCCGATTTTGGCAAGGCGCTTCAGGCGGCGCTTTGCCAAATCGATCAGGAAATCGAGCAACGCAAGCAGGGCGGCAATGATGAGGCATGGGCTGACTTGCAGGCCGTCTCGGACGTCGGTCACGCGGCCCTGCGCAAGGCCAGTCGGGCCAACCGCTGCGTCAAGGGCGCGATCGCCGCCCTGGCTCTCGCCAATGCGGCGCGCGACCGCGGCGACCTGGATGAAGCCGAACAGCAGGACGACTGTGTGCGGCAATGGCGCGCCATGATGCTTGCAGAGAATGCAGGCGCGCCGGCCCACAAGGAAAAGGACAGCCGCATGACATTGAACCTGCAAGACGAAACCCTGCTGCTGGCGACCTTCGAGACCACCGGCGATATCGCGGCGCTGATCGACGGTTACTGCGGGGATCAGGACCTTGCGGTCCATGCCGAAATCGACGGGCGTCGGATCAGGCTCGAACGGGCCGCGATCGTCCGGCAAAGGCAACCGGACGGAGCACAGGTCGCGATACTTGTGTTGAGCGGAGAGGCTGATCGAGGCCATCCAGGCGATCGCGAAATTGCTCGGACCACGCCATGAACCACCGCCGGAGAGCGCCATGTCCGTCTACATGAACATCCACAATGTCGTCAGTATCAGCCTGGCAACGCGCAGCCGCAAAAACGGCAACAGCCGCATGATCCGTATCGTGGCAACGGACCATAAGGGCCAGTTCGTCGAGCACGAATTCCGCTTGTTCGGAAAGACCGATCATCTGGAAGCGCTGCCCAAGGCACCCAATTTCGAGGACTGCGACAACCCCGATGATTAACCTCAAGGACGCCTGCGCCTTCGCGACCCTCATCCTCATCATCACGGCAACACTGGTGACACTATGACCGATCAAGACCAAGACACCACACAAACCCTCGGCGAGGTCGCCAGCACGGTCGTTGCGTCGTCGCTGAACGCGCTGATCGAGCGGGCGGCACTTGACGCATCAACCCCGATGGAAAAGCTGGAAAGCCTGATCAAGTTGGCGCAGCAGCGTGAGGAAAAGGCAGCCAAGATCGCGTTCGCTACCGCACTCAGTGCAGCACGGGGCGAACTGCCGCCGATCCTCAAGAACGCCGAAGTCGATTTCGACAACAAGAACTCCAAAGGCAAGACACAATACAAGTACGAAACGCTGGCGGGTATCGCCAGGGAAGTTGACCCCATCCTTTCCAGGCACGGCCTGTCGTACCGGTTCTGCACCAGGCAGGCCGATGGCCGCGTGCAGGTGTCCTGCATTCTGGCCCACTCGTCCGGTTATGAGGAATCCACGTCGCTGGCCGCCGGCATGGACAATTCCGGCAACAAGAACGGCTTTCAGGCGCTCGGCAGCGCCGTCACCTACCTCGAGCGCTACACGCTCAAGGCCGCACTGGGCATCTCTGTCGAAAAGGACGATGACGGCCAGGCCGCCGGGAAAGCGGCGGGAGCCGAAACAAAACAGGGTCAGACCAGACAGACCAGCCAGAAAGCGCCGGAATCAAAGCCGGTGGACAACGAATTCACCCAGGCGCTCGCCGCCGCCAAGACCCCCGATGACATCAACGCCTTGCTCGGGAAGGCCAAGGAAGGCGGCAAGGACATGTCCAAGGCGCTTGTCGCAAGGGCCAGGGAAATGGGCCTCGCGTTCGACAGGAAAGAACACAAGTACATCATCGAAGGAGACCTGCAGGATGCATGACGAAGCCATCATGAAGGCAAGCGCAGCGCCGCCGTGCCCGGAAGGCGGCAAAGCCGCCGTGGAGAAACCAGCCGCCAAGAAAGCCGATCCGGTAGAGCGCGGCTGGTCGATCGCCACATATGTCTATTTCGATCTGGAAACCATCCCGACGCAGGACGATGCCTATCGCGACAAGATTGCCGAGACCATCACGCCGCCCGGCAACATCAAGAAGCCGGAAAGCATCGATGCCTGGCTGATCGAAAACCGTGACGCTGCTGCGCAGGAGAAGATCGACAAGACCAGCTTCGACGGCGGCAGAGGTCATGTCTGCACCATTGCATGGGCGAAAAATGGCTCCGACATCCATGCCGAACACGCCAAGCGGGTCGAGGACGAGGAAGAGGTTATCCGCGCCTTCTTCGAAGCTCTCGATCCGTTTCATTCGCAGGTTCTGACCGGCCACAATATCACCGGCTTCGATGTTCCGTTCCTGCTGAAGCGCGCCGTCAAGCTCGGGATCCCGCTGCCGTCGCCGACAACCCTGCCGCGCGATCCGAAACCGTGGGACAAGACCGTCTTCGACACCATGACCGCATGGGCCGGCGCACGAGACAGCATCAAGATGAACGATCTGTGCGAAATCCTGAGCATTCCCGGCAAGGACGGCATGGACGGTTCCATGGTGGCACAGGCGTGGGCCGATGGCCGCCATGAGGAAATCAGGCGCTATTGTTGCGACGACGTGGAGCGCACACGCGAAATTCACAAGCGGTTCCTGGCGGCCGGGTTCTGATGACCCAGAACACCTCACACGCCGTCATGGCGCAGCGCTCCGAGCCAGCCGATTCCCTCGACGACTTTCCAACCCCGCCGTGGTCAACGCGGGCGCTGAAATATCTACTGCCAGCCGGGATAAGCTTCCAGCGCTGCCTCGAGCCCTGTGCCAATCGCGGCTTCATGGTGCGTCCGTTGGAGGAAATGTTCCGCCGCGTGACGGCCTATGACATCCACGACTATGGCTGCGGTTATCCGGTCAGGGACTTCCTGGCAGAGGAAGTCGAAAAGACCGACTGGATCATCATGAACCCGCCGTTCCGGCTGGCCGAGCAATTCGCGCTGTGGGCATTGCGTTCAGCGCCGTGGCGCGGCGTCGCGCTGCTGGCCAGAACGGCGTTCCTGGAAAGTGTCGGGCGGCACGAACGCCTGTTCTTCCCGTACCCGCCGACCGTAATCGGGCAATTCAGCGAGCGCGTGCCGATGGTCAAGGGACGATGCGACCCGAAAGCATCAACGGCGACGGCCTATTGCTGGATCGTGTGGATCAATGACGCGTCAAATGACCTCACGGAATTCACCTGGATCCCGCCCTGCCGTGCCGAGTTGGAAAAGCCGGGCGACTATGATCTTCCACGAGAGGCAAGCGCAGCGCCGTCGTGCCCGGAAGGCGGCAAAGCCGCCGGAGGCGTGACATGACCGATTTCGGCCCGGCCATACGCATGCAGTGGGACGGCGAGTATCTCATCCCCACGGATGCCCGCTGGCAGGCTGCCGCCGATCGCCAGCTGGTCGTCGGCGAAACCTACATGATCCGCGAACATGCCGAACGCAGCCAGGAATCTCACAACCATTATTTTGCTTGCATCCATCACGCCTGGCTGAACCTGCCGGAGACGCATGCGGGGCTGCCCTACAGCATATCATCGGAACACCTGCGCAAGTTCGCGCTGATCCGGTCCGGCTTCGCCGACACCCAGTCCTATGCCTGCACGTCCAGGGCCGAAGCAGAGCGCTGGGCAGCCAACATCCGGCCCCTGGACGAATTCAGCCTGGTGACCGTGCGGGAGTGCCTTGTGGTTCGCCAGACGGCAAAGAGCCAGTCAAGGCGCGCCATGGGCAAAAGCGTGTTCCAGGACAGCAAACAGGCCGTGCTCGAGTTCCTTGCTTCGCTGATCGGCGTTTCCGTCGAGCAACTGGCCGCGACCTCGAGGACGGCCGCATGAACCAAGGCAAGCCCGGCGGGTTCCCCGCCGTTACGGGCACGACGGCGCTGCGCTTGCCTTGAACGACGCCGTACAGAGAAGGCGGCCAAAGGCCGCCGAAGGGAAGGATCATTGATGGCCGACCTCAACCGCGCCTCTCTGATGGGACGCAATTACGCACACAGGCAGACCCCTTCCAAAGGTCTGACGAAGAGAAGGAGAGCATGGAAATGGACGGTATAGAGATCATCGCCGCAGAGCGCGCTCGGCAGGTCGAAGCGGAAGGCTGGACGGCTGAACATGATGACACTTACACCAAAGGCGAGCTTGCCAAGGCAGCCTTTACGTACCTTGTCCGTTTCGAACATGGAAAGGACCGCACAAACACGCCTCCGAAAACCTGGCCATGGGCGTGCGGATGGTGGCGACCTTCGACGCCAATCCGCAACCTGGCAAAGGCCGGCGCACTCATCGCCGCCGAAATCGATCGCCGCCTGCGCGCCGGCGAGGAAAGCGGTACAGTCGCTTCCGATCGTGACGAACCGGCGAAACCCCTCAGCCTCGGCGAATTCAGCCGCATCAACCGCCGCAGATGCGAAAGTGTACATTGTTTCGACCACAAGCTGTCCGACTGGTCGCTGTCGGACTGGATGACCGCGACCACCGGCGAGCTGGGCGAGGCGGCGAACATCGCCAAGAAAATCAATCGCCATCGTGACGGCATTCGCGGCAATACGCAAAAGCTCGAGGACCTGCAAACGGCGCTGGCAGACGAACTTGCCGACACCTTCATCTATCTCGACCTGCTGGCCCAGTCGCAGGACATCGATCTCGGCGCCGCCGTCATTTCAAAATTCAACCGGAAGTCGGAAGAGATGGGTTGCCCCGTCAGGATAGCAACAGGGGATGAGGCCAGCTGATGCTCGGATACGGCACGCCACTTGAACAATTGGCCATTGAAGGGAGCCGGAAATGACCACTGAAACCGTGGAACTGAAAGACTATGGATGGTGCATCGTCGAACTGATGGGACACCGCACCCGCGTCGGAAAATGCACCGATGAGCAGGTTGCAGGCGGCCTGTTGCTGCGGATCGACATTCCCGTCCGCGGCACCGACGAGGATGGCAACGCTGACGAAGAATACACCACCGAGTATTACGGCTGCGCCGCGATCTACGGCATGCAGCCGGTAAGCGAGGATATGGCCCGTGATCAGCTCGGCACCCGCGACCGGCGGCCGGCGCGCCCGACGGAGTACCGGCCTCAGAGCCAGCTTGAGGACTTCTCCGATCTCGACGACGAGCAGCCGTTTTGATGTTGCCAACGTCTGCTTCTAAATCCTGAGCGAGGGAGCCTGATCATTACCGACCGACCGATCCTCTTCTCCGGCCCCATGGTGCGTGCGCTTCTGGCGGGCGAAAAGACCAACACGCGGCGCGTGGCGAATCCCCAGCCGGACACCGTCATCATGCGCAACGGCAAACGTCTGAAACAAACGTTGCTTCACGTCGAAGACGAAGCACTTCCGCGCGTTGCGCATGGCAATGTCCTGACGGAACAACGAGCACCCTGCGCGCCCGGCGACCGCCTGTGGGTCCGTGAGGCGCATCAGATGGCCAACTCGGACGGTGGGCCGGTCATCTGCTACCGGGCCGACAATCACCGCTGGCAGCCGCCGTTTACCGGTCCGGACTATGGCGCTGGCCCCAGCTTCGACTACGAGAAGTATCCGGGCGAATACAGCATCTGGGCGGCCGATCTTGAGAGCGGGGACCATCCATGGCGGCCGTCCATCTTCATGCCCCGATGGTGCAGCAGGATCACCTGCATCGTTACTGACGTGCGCATGGAGCGCCTTCAGGACATCACCGATGACGGTGCCCTCTGTGAAGGCGTTTCGGTCGCTGTGTCGGCACGTGCGGGCCAGGACATCGACATTGATGGCGAGTATTGGCCAGGCGGACCGCGCCGCATGTTCAGGGAACTCTGGAACGGCCTGAACGCCAAGCGCGGTTACGGCTGGGACGTCAACCCCTGGGTGTTCGTGATCCTCTTCGAGACTGTTCCGAAAAACATCGACCAGTTGGAGGCTTCAGATGCCTGAGCACAAAGGCAAGACCGCGCTGGATCAGATCATGGCCGGGCTGGATGGTGTCACCGAGGGTCTATGTGAGCGGGAATTTCAAGGTGGCCGTGGCAGTTGGATAAAGCGGCGGGGAAGCGAAGGTGACGCGGAATGGTGCGCCCTTGCATGCGGGCTCCATGACACTGTGGCAAACGCAAACGCCGCTCACATCGCCCGCTGCGACCCTGACACCATGCGCGATATCGCCGCCTATGCGGCGGTAATGCGAGAGGCGCTGGAAAGGATCGCCATTGGCGACGGTGTCTATGGCGCGCAGGCGCACGAGTACAAGCAGATCGCCCGCGCGGCGCTCAAGTTCGGCGAGGTATTCAATGGCTGAGGCAATCGAATTCAGCGGCATGTCCGAAGAAGCCAGAAAGAAAGTCCTCGACGTGCGCGATGCGGTGTTCGAGGCCGCCGACGGCAAGGCACTGGATGTGGTCATGCTTGGCACTCTAATGGCTCAGGGCAAGATAATCGCATCGGTGGTGCGCGATCCTGATCAGGCGCGGAAAATGGTCGATGGCTACCATGCCATCTTGCGAGCAGCCATGGACGCATACTGCAAAGAGTTCTCACACTGAGGGTGATCTTGATGGGCCAACGCCAAATCTCCGCCAATGCAAAAGGTGGTTATCCATGAAGTTAATCACAGCCACTCAACTTGCTGAACTGTATGGCTTTACACAAGCCGTCATTGGACGCGCCAAGCTACTGCCGGGAAAGTGCCAGGTGCCTACCAACCGTCCGGCGAAGGTGGGCGATGGATGTTCGACCTCGACGTCTTTGCTCCCTGGTATAGATCGAAACTACAGGAGGGCAAACCATGGCGACCATCTACAAACGTGGGCAAGTCTGGTGGGCCCGCGCCCAGCGTAAGGGTAAAGAATACCGGAAATCACTTGAGACAAGAAATAAGGCGACTGCGCAAAGAAGGCTGGCCCAATGGCTCGAAGACATTGAAGCCCAGTCATGGGGCGAGCGTCCCCGAGTTTTGTTCGACACGGCGGTAAGACAGTTCATCACTGAATATCTGCCGACGTTGAAAGCCACGTCGGCCACGCGTTATCTGGTGAGCCTCGAATGGCTCTCCGAGCGCCTTGCAGGCAAATTCCTTCACGAGATCACGCGCGAAGAACTCTCGCGCTTCGAGGGTTGGCGTCGATTTCAAGGCAAATCGAGCGGGACAATTAGGCGAGACCTGGCCTGTCTGTCGTCCCTGTTCACGTTCTGCGAAGATCGGCAATGGATCGACGATGGCCGTAACCCTGTTCCCAGCTACCTACGTCGCCGAGCGAGGAGAGGACTGACTGAGGCCCCAGGACGAAAGCGATACCTGTCCGAAGAGGAAGAAACGAAGCTGCTCATGCATGCCTCGCCCGCCGTCAGCATCGCTATCCAACTCGCCATTGACACTGGGCTGCGTCGTGCCGAGATGTTCTCTCTCACGTGGGCTCAGGTTGATTTTCGCGGTGGCACGATTCACACCACGACGGACACTAAGAACCATCGCAGTCGGATCGTGCCATTGCCAGCACGTTCGGCACAAAATCTGGCACACCTGAAAGCCGAGCAAAGAGCGCTGGATATCAGCACTTTCAACGTGTTCGCGCACACGAAAGGTTATCGGGTGAAAGACAAAAATGGTAAGATGCGTGGGAAGTTGCCGGGTGAGCCTGTCACTGAGATGTCAAAAGGCTTCCGTAACGCCGTAAAGCGGGCAAAGCTAAAGGATTTGATCTGGCATGACCTTCGCCGGACAGCGGGGTGCCGGTGGCTCCAAAGAGACCGACGGGGGATGGCGGAAGTCTCCGGACTGCTCGGCCACAGCAGCGTCATGGTCACGGAACAGCGCTACGCATTTTTGGAGATGGAGGCAGTGGCGAAAGAAGTGGCCGCACAAAAACCGGCACAGGGACGCGCGGACAAGAGGCGGAAGTAAAGCGGAAAACAGACGCTTACGGCAAAGGTCGCGTGAACTCTGACTCCGTTAGTCCCGGTTCGAATCCGGGTTCCCCAGCCAAATCTTTTCAAGCACTTGGCCTTCTCCGAAAGACACCTAGCCTCTTCTGTGCCAACAGGATTGGACAGACGGCGGACCTGGAACCGAGCCCACCTCAACCTCGCCACCCTCATTTTACCTGCTTAGTCGTTTGGAGGCCTAACTGAGCGAATAAGTCGCGTATGCAGGTGTTTCCTTACATCCACCGATTGTGCAGTCCTCATGGGCATCGGTGGTTCGGTCGAGTGCGGGCCAACTAGTCTCGGCGTGCTGCTTTTTGTTACGAAGCGCGTTTGACGATTTTTGCCGCAGCGCCAGATGGACTGTCCACTGAGCGCGGAGCTTTTCCACCTACATGCGGTATCTTTTGCTTGAGGAAAAACTGTCGGCCAGTTCATCAAACACCAACCGGATGCGACGGCTTGTGCGTAGCTCCTGGTGGGTCGCGAGCCAGATGGGGAGCTTCAACGAAACACGGTCGGGAACCACCTGTTCGATTCCTGGTGTATTGTGGGCAAAATCTTCCGTCATGATGGCGATACCAAGACCGAGCTTGACCATTTCCCAGTTCGCGACCCTGCTATTTGTAACGATCTTGAAATTCGTCTTGCTGAGTGACAGGCCGCGCGAATTCAAGACGCGCATTGCTCGCTCGTAATGCCCGTCAGTGATGAAATCAGCTTCGGACAGGTTCTTTTCCAGATTTTCACGCCCAAACGCATCAATATAGGACGTCGCTGCGTAAAGATGCACTCGGGTTTGCCCCACCAGTTTGGCGATCAGATCGGATTGGTTGGGGCGTTTGTGTCTAATGGCAATGTCGGCCTCGCGCCGGGTCAGGTCCCGGTACTCGTCAGATGCAACCAGTTTGATTTCGATGCCCGGCGCCTTGTCGCGCAACCGGCTGATGATCGGCGGCAGGATAAATGCGCTCATGATCTCGTTCGCGGTAATGCACACCTGACCTTCAATTGCCTCGGATTGACCGGAGGCCGCCAGCGACAGCGTCGTTGCTGCCCCCAACATGCCCCGAGCGTGTTCGAGGAGTTCCATGCCGGCTTGTGTCAGCGACGGGGATCGGCCGCCACGGTCGAACAGGAGCACGCCGAGTTCACCTTCAAGGGCCGCGATCTGTCGGCCTAATGTGGGTTGGGTCAGTGAAAGGGCCCGCGCTGCGGCGGAGAATGAGCCCTCTTCCGCGGTGGCTAAGAACGCACGTATCTGGTTCCAGTCAAAGGAGACGGTTTTCCAATCCATGCGATTATGCATGCACACAATGCGCGATTAGGCAATTTCAATTCAATTGATGCATGGGTAATTCAAGCCCAGTACAGCGACCAACAACAGCCACCTCGACAATTTTTGGCTGGTCGGGTCTCGGAAATTGGCCCCGACAATCCAGGAGAAGCAAATGGAAAACTTCGAAGACAGCGTGGTACTGATCACAGGCGGCGGAACAGGAATCGGCAAAGCGATCGCATCTGCGTTTATCGCCAAAGAGGCGACTGTTGTTATTACCGGCCGGAGGCAGTCCGTGCTGGAAGAGACCGCCAAGGAACTGGGCGCGCGAGCATTCTCGATCGCCAGTGATGTCAGCAAAAGCGGGGAGCCAGCCCGAATTATCAAGGAAATCATTCGTAAATTCGGACGACTGGATGTTCTGGTGAACAACGCTGGGACGGCGAAAGTGGGTTCGCTGTCTGAAACATGTGACGAAGAAATTGAGACCATTTACCGAACCAATGTGATGGCGCCGTTGGCCCTTGTGCGCGAGGCAAGCAGTCATCTTGTCAGCAGCAAGGGGGCGGTCATCAATATTTCGTCCACCATGTCTCATGGCGTAATGCCGGGGTCAGCCACATATTCTTCGTCGAAAGCGGCCTTGAACCATGCAACCAGAACACTTGCCGCTGAGTTTGGTCCAAGCGGCGTGCGAGTAAACGCCATTGCACCCGGCTTTACGATCTCGGATTTGGCGACGTATGAAACAATGGACAAACAGATGGTTGAAATGATGGTGGCACAGACCCCCATGGGGCGCCCTGGCCAGCCAGATGAAGTCGCAAAGGCCGTTCTGTTGCTTGCTGGCAGCGATGCGGGTTGGATTACAGGGCAGGTTGTACAGGCCGGCGGCGGGTTCATGCTCTAGTTGAGAGCATGGAATCTAACTTTATAAGAGCGCGCGATAAGAGCGCGCGGAACCCCGTGACAGCGATGAATGCCCACGGCGTTTCGCGAGCCATCGCGATAAGCTCCGGCGATGCCTGCGTCTCCCGTGGTGGCAAAGCAACTCGGCGTGGACATTCACCGAGGAACTGGGATACATCCCCGGACGCGTTGTGGTTGAGCGGATTGTACGCCCGCGCTTGGCCTGCACCTGCTGCGAGTCATTCCACCGGGCGGCACTGCCGTCGCGACCGATCGAGCACGAACTCGCGGTCCAGGCCTCATCGCCTATGCACTGGTCAGCAAATACGGCGATCGGAATTCCGCATGAGGTATTGCGGAACATAATGCTACCGTCTCGTCAACGCGCCCACCGCCCAAGATTCGCGCAAGCCAAATCGTGGATGATCCCTCCCGAGGCGAATCACGGACCCCTGTCGACTGTGCCGCGAATTGTCCTGACACACGACCACGGACAATGACGAAGGACGTTTCCGACGACAATGCTGACGAATGCATCCATCCTCGTCACCGGCGGCACCGGCTCGTTCGGCCACGCTTTCATCCCGCTGACCCTGGCGAAATACGATCCCAAGCGCATGGTCATCTTTTCCCGCGACGAGATGAAGCAATGGGAGATGGCCAAGCGGTTCAGGGACGATCCGCGCGTGCGTTTCTTTATCGGCGACGTGCGTGACAAGGAGCGCCTGGCGCGGGCGCTGAACGGCATCGACTATGTGGTCCATGCCGCAGCGACGAAGATCGTGCCGACGGCCGAATATAATCCGTTCGAATGCGTCAAGACCAACGTCAACGGAGCCATGAACGTCATCGACACCTGCATCGATGCCGGCGTCAAGCGGGTCATCGCCCTGTCGACCGACAAGGCCAGCAGCCCGGCCAATCTCTACGGCGCAACCAAGCTGGCCTCGGACAAGCTGTTCATCGCCGGGAACTCCTACAGCGGCGCCGCCGACACGCGCCTCGCGGTGGTCCGCTACGGCAACGTCATGGGGTCGCGAGGATCGGTCATTCCCTATTTCCTGTCGCTGAGGCAGAAGGGCGTCCTGCCGATCACCGACACCAGGATGACGCGGTTCATGATCACGCTTCAACAGGGTGTCGAACTGGTCTGGACCGCGTTCGAGGACACCGTCGGCGGCGAGATCTACGTCAAGAAGATCCCCTCCATGGGCATCATGGACATTGCCCGCACGATCGCGCCGGACGCCGCCACGGATGTCGTCGGCGTCAGGCCCGGGGAAAAGCTGCACGAGCAGATGATCGGCATCGAGGACGCTCTCTACACCTACGAATATGAGGACTATTTCAAGATCCTGCCGGCCATCCACAACTGGTCGGAAGACCCGGCAAGGATCGGCAACGGCCAAAAGGTCGCCGCCGATTTCATCTACAGTTCCGACAAGAATGCCGACTGGATGCAACCGGAGGAGCTGGCCGCATGGATCGAGCAGAACCACCGCGAGATCCTGTAGGACCCGCATCATGATACCGTATGGCCGACAGGACATTTCAGACGCTGATATCGCGGCCGTCGTCGACGTCCTGAGATCAGACTTCCTGACCCAGGGGCCGGCCGTCGAGGCTTTCGAAACGGCGGTCGCGGGCTATTGCGGCGCGTCCAGGGCCGTCGCCGTCAACAGCGCAACTGCCGCCCTTCACCTGGCCTGCCTCGCCCTGGACGTCGGCCCCGGCGACCTGGTCTGGACCAGCCCGATCAGTTTCGTTGCCAGCGCCAACTGCGCCCTATACTGCGGTGCGGAGATCGATTTCGTCGATATCGACCCCCGCACCTACGGAATGAGCGTCGATGCGCTGTCCGAAAAGCTCGAAGAGGCGGCACGGCAGGACCGGCTGCCGAAGGTCGTCATCCCGGTACATCTCGGCGGCCAATCGTGCCGGATGGACGAAATAGGCCGCCTCGCCCGCGACTATGGATTTTCCGTCGTCGAAGACGCGTCGCACGCCATCGGCGGATCCTACAAGGCCGAGCCGGTCGGAAACTGCCGGTTCAGCGACATTGCGGTTTTCAGCTTTCATCCGGTCAAGATCGTCACGACCGGCGAAGGCGGCATCGCCCTGACCAACCGGCCGGAACTGGCCGACCGGATGGCCTTGCTGCGGTCGCATGGCGTCACCCGGGATCCGGCGCTGATGCACGGACCGTCGGAGGGCGGATGGTACTACCAGCAGGTCGATCTCGGTTTCAATTACCGCCTGACCGACATCCAGGCCGCCCTCGGGCGCAGTCAGCTCGAGCGGATCGACGAATTCGTTGGCCGACGCCGGCAGCTTGCAGAAAGGTATGACGGCCTGCTCGCAGACCTGCCGTTGACCGTGCCATGGCAGCATCCGGATGCCTCGTCTGCCTGGCATCTCTATGTCATCCGGCTCGAGCGCATCGGCATCGGCCACGGGGCGGTTTTCGACCGGCTGCGATCGTCGGATATCGGCGTCAACCTGCACTATATTCCCATCCACACGCAGCCCTACTACCGAAAGCTTGGTTTCGGGCGCGGGGATTTTCCCGAGGCGGAGCGCTATTATGGCGAGGCGATCACCCTCCCGCTGTTTCCCCGGCTGAGCGAAGCCCAACAGGACAAGATTGTCGAATGCCTGGCGCAAAGTCTGACCCGATAAGGATTGCGGTGATCCCCGCCCGCGGCGGCTCGAAACGGATTCCGCGAAAAAACGTCAAACCGTTCGCCGGCAGGCCGATCATAGGCTGGGTTCTGGACGTCGCCCGGGAAGCCGGCTGCTTCGACGCCGTCATCGTCTCGACCGACGACGACGAGATTGCTTCGGTTGCCACGCAATACGGGGCGGAGGCGCCCTTCGAGCGGCCGCCGGAACTCTCCGACGATTATGCCGGAATCGGCCCCGTCGTTGCGCATGCCGCCGGATGGTACGCCCGTGAACGGGCCGAACCGGACTATGTCTGCTGCCTGCTGGCCACCGCGCCCTTCCTGCAGCCGTCGGATCTGACCTCAGGCCTTGAGCGATTGATCGCGCAGCAAAGGGACTATGCGTTCTCCGTGAACGAATTTCCCTACCCCATCCAAAGGGCGCTGCGGCTGGCCGACAATGGCGAAGTGACGATGTTCTCGCCGGAACATCTGACGACGCGTTCGCAGGACCTGGAGAGCGCCTATCACGATGCCGGCCAGTTCTATTGGGGGCGCCATGAGGCCTGGATCGCGCAAAAGCCGGTGTTTTCGAGCGCCTCGCTCGCCATCCGGCTGCCGCGGATCAGGGCCCAGGATATCGACACGCCGGAAGACTGGGAGGTTTCGGAACAGCTGTTTCGGGTGCTCCGCGGCGGCTGCCCCCCGGAGGGAAGCATCGAATGAGCCGGACCATCAGCATTGGCGGCCGTGCGATCGGCGAAGGGGCCGCGCCCTATGTCGTTGCCGAGATGTCGGCCAACCACAATGGCAGCATCGAAAACGCCTTCAGGATCATCGATCTCGCGAGGGATGCCGGTGCCGACGCCGTCAAGATGCAGACCTACCGGCCCGACACCATCACGCTTGCCTCCGACGGCGACGACTTCACCATCAGGGACGGATTGTGGGCCGGGCGCACGCTCTACGATCTGTACGACTGGGCGCACACGCCGTGGGAATGGCACGAGGAACTGTCCCGACATGCCCGCAAGAAAGGCATCACCCTTTTCAGCTCGCCCTTCGACACAACCGCGATCGACCTTTTGGAAGACCTCGATGCACCGGCCTACAAGATCGCCTCGTTCGAAGCGGTCGACCTTCCGCTCATCCGCTATGCGGCCGCGACCGGCAAGCCGATGATCGTTTCGACCGGCATGGCCGACGCGGAAGAGATCGCCGAAGCGATCGCGGCCGCCCGCGACGGAGGGTGCCGGGAGTTGGCGATCCTGCATTGCATCAGCGGCTACCCTGCCCCGGCCAGCGACTACAACCTCAAAACGATCCCCGACATGATCGAGCGGTTCGGCCTGGTCACGGGACTGTCGGACCACACCCTGGACAACACAACGGCGATCGCGAGCGTGGCGCTGGGCGCGTCCATCATCGAAAAGCACGTCACCCTCGACCGCAATGGCGGCGGCCCGGACGACAGTTTCTCGTTGGAGGCCGACGAACTGACAGCCCTGTGCCGCCAGTGCCGGACGGCCTGGTCCGCCCTCGGGGGCGTCGATTACGGCCGCAAGTCGAGCGAGGCGGGCAACGTCAAATTTCGCCGGTCGCTCTATTTCGTCGCGGATCTGTCGGCCGGCGACACGGTCACGCGGGACCACGTCCGCAGCGTGCGGCCCGGCTTCGGCCTGGCGCCCAAGCATCTCGACCGGGTGATCGGCCAGCGGGTGAAATGCGACGTCGGCGCCAACAATCCGGTGTCGTGGGATCTGCTGGAGCCTTCGTAGCGCATGCAGAGGATCGTTCTCAGAAACATCGCCGACTGCGACGAGGAGCAGCAGCAACAGCTCCGTCTGATCCGGAACCAGCCATCGGTCAGAACATCGATGTACACCGATCACGAGATCGGCGTCGACGAGCATCGGTCCTGGCTGCAGCGCCTGCGCAACGACCCGAAACAGATCGTCTTCATCGTTCTGATCGAAGACAAGGTGGCCGGCGCCGTCAGCATCAGCGATCTGGATCGGCGCCACAGGAAATCGGACTGGGCCTTCTATCTGGATGAAAACCAGAGAGGCGGACTGGGCGCGGCGCTGGAGTTCGCCCTGATCAACTTCGCGTTCGACGACCTGCAACTGGAAAAGCTCAACTGCGAAGTCATCGAGACCAATCCGGCCGTCGTCAGGATGCACAAGAGGTTCGGCTTCGAGGAAGAAGGGTTTCGCCGATCCAACATCGAAAAGGACGGAGAGCGGATCGGGGTGCATTTCCTCGGCCTTGTGAAGGCCGACTGGCTGGCTTCGCGCGATGCGGTCGAAGCAGGCTGCAGATCCGTCCTCGACCGGTTCACCGTCAGGATCGAGGCGTAGCGCGGGCGAAGACATGATCGAGCTTGAAGAGATCGCTCCCACCGAGGAACAGGTGCAGATCCTCTACCGGCTGCTTGGGTCGCGAAAACACGGCATCAGCCACGCAAGCCAACCGAGTTACGCCGATCACGCGGCCTTTGTGCAGGATCACCCCTACCGCGCCTGGCTGCTCGTTCGCGACGCGGAAACCTGCATCGGCTCCGTCTATGTTCACACCGACAACACGATCGGGATCAACCTCGAAGACGACCGCGTTGCGGACTGCCTCGACCCCGTGCTCGACAGTGTTCTCAAGTCCTACCGACCCTTGCCGGCCATAAAGTCCGTCAGAAACGGCTCTTTCTCTGTCCATGTCGCACCCGGCAATCACGCCCTGATCGCGGCCCTGGAGAAACGCGGATGCCGGATCGCCCAGGTGACCTATTTCGTCGAAGCGCAGCCGTGACGAACCTTCCCAGGCCGTCGCCATTCAGCCACGCGCAAGTTTGATCCGATACCTCTGAAACCGGTCTGAAGGAACGCCGCAAAGGCGATCCGACCGGATTGGCGAATTGATGACGATACTGGCCCAGAAGCCGGCAGCGATGAAAGCGCCTCCGCCGAAGCTGCTGAAGAAAATCCATTCCCTGCAAAAACGCGGCAAGTTTCGGGAAAGCAGGCCACACTGCGACCGGCTCGCGGCGCAGGGTTTTCTCAGCCCGGATCTGTTGCATTTTCACGGCCTGGCGCTGCGCGCCGACAACGATCTGGAAGGCGCACTGGTCAAGATCTTCGCGGCGACCGAGATGAAACCCGGCGACGCGCTCATGCTGAATTCGCTGGGCGTCGTTCTCTTGCAGATGAACGAGATCGAGCCGGCGATCGAGCAGTTCAAGCGGGCCACCAAGGCCGACCAGAAATTCTACGAGGCCTGGAAAAATCTCGGGGTCTCGCTGAGAAAGGCGGAGCGCTTTCCCGCCGCCCAGATGGCGTTCACCTGTGCCCATCACCTCGACCGCTCGAAACCGGAGCCGGTGCTGAACATCGTCCACATGCTCATCGACAACCGGCATTACAAGAAGGCCGAGGAGCTGATGGACAAACTGCTCGTGGCGAGCGGCGAAGTCACCCCCAGCTATCTGCTGCAAAGGCTGCACATCGCGGCCCGTCTCGAGGACTTCGACTATATCAGCGAGCACCGGGACGGCATCGACCGCGCCGGCCTCAATCTCGACGAACAAGCCGAGCTGGACAACATCTGGTCCTTCCAGCTGCAGATACAGGGGCGCTATGACGAGGCAATCGCCGTGCTCGAGGAATGGGTCGACAAGGAGACCCAGCACCAGGAGCATTGCGTGACGCAGCTTGGGCTGTGCTACGCCGAGGCAGGCCGGATCGACGCCGGCATCGCCTATCACAAGACCCTGCTGGACAAAAATCCCGACCATGTCGTCGGGCGCTACAATCTCGGCATGCTGCAGATGAAGAACGGCGACGTGGCCGAGGGCTTCAAGAACTACGAGGCGCGTTGGCAGCGGCGGGAATTCCCATCGAAGCGCCGCGTGTTCGACGCGCCGCGGTGGGAAGGCCAGCCGCTGGACGGAAAGAAGCTGCTCGTATGGCGCGAGCAGGGTATCGGCGACGAAGTGCGCTTCGCCTCCCTCCTTCCGGACCTGGAAAAGTGCGGCGGGTCCGTGACCTTCGAATGTTCTCCAAAGCTGACCCCGCTGTGGGAACGGTCGTTTCCCTGGGCGACCATCCGGCACGAAGGAGAGACCGACTGCCGGGCCGAAGAGGATTACCGGGACTTCGACTATCAGATTCCGGCCGGCTCCGTCGCGACGCTCCTGCGGCCGTCCGTCGATGCCTTTGCCGAAAAGCAGGCTGCCTGGATCCGGCGCTACGGCGAGGAGGAGGACAGGGTTCGCGCGCAACTCGGGGTGGCGTCGGACGAAACGCTGGTCGGGGTGTGCTGGCGCTCGTCTTTCCGGGCCACGTCGCGCGAACGCTACTTCCTCGGCTGCGATCAGCTTGAACCGCTGAAGGCGCTGCCCGGCGCCCGCTGGCTCAATCTGCAATACGACTGCAGCGACGAAGAAATCGAAACCGTTCGCGGCCTGGGGCTGCCGCTGCATCACTACACCGATGTGGATCAGCGCGACGACCTTGTCGGCGCCTGCGGTCTGATCGGCGCCTGCGATGTGGTCATCTCCGTCGGCGTTTCGGTCGCCGACCTGGCGGCCGGTCTCGGCGTTCCGGTCATCCAGTTCGGCCGAGAAAAGTCGGAGATCTTCCTCGGCACGGATCACGTCCCCTGGTTCCCGACCTGCATGTCCGTTCGGATGAAACCCTATGGCGGCGACGAGGCCATCGCCGACATCATCGACCGTTGGCCCTCCGTCCTCGAATGGGCGAACGGCGTGACGACAGCGGCAAGGCGGTCGACTTCGGACACGGACACCGCGCCCGACCTCGATCTCGTTTACGGCGCACCTGACGCCGGGTGAGAAAGATTTCTGGCACCACTGTTGCAATTTGCAACGTGAGCGGCTAAACACCGCCTCCTCCATTCGTGGTGAAGACAGCGGTTACTTCATTCAGGTTGAAACCAGACCGTCGTCGCTTGTTCCCGAGTGGTCCACAGCCGCAGGCGTGGTGTAGAACACGGTTACTTCGACTGTAAATCGAGAGGTTGTCGGTTCGAGTCCGACCCGGCCCGCCAATAGGCCGGTAGCTCAAGCGGTAGAGCGCTTTACCGGTTCGCCTGTTCCCGCCTGCGGTTCGACATTTTTCATTCAGCCTGATCCTGGTTGAACTGGTCATGGGCAATCTTTTTTTCATTTTTAATGTTGCAATTTGCAACATATTTGGGTACACAGCGCTCCGCCAATCGTGGTGAAGATGACGGATACTTCGCTCCTGTAACGACGACAAAGGCCCGTCATCGCCTGTCCCCGAATGGTTCAAGACCGCAGGCGTGGCGTAGACCGCAGATACTTCGATAATCTGTTGGCCGCGGGTTCGAATCCCGCCGCTCCGCATGGAGCGTAGCTCAGCCCGGTAGAGCAGCAGAACCCCCTGCGGTCGCCTGTTCCCGCCTGCGGTCCTGCCATTGGCGCACACGGCCTTCGGGCGAGCGCGTGGCTTAGGAAACGGATACTTCGGTCATCCTCGTTTGGAGATGGGGTTCGAATCCCCAGGACCGTTTTCGCCTGTTCCCGCGCTGGCCCGACGGGTCGAGACAATGCAAAGGAGAAGAACGATGCGTCTGAACATCGCGTCCCGAATTCCCGTCGGCCGGACCCATGAAGGTGCGCCGGCCAAGCACATCCCGGCGGAGGCAGCCCTTCGCCGATCGGTCCTGTCGTGCCTGCTGTGGGAGAACGAGTTCTATGAGGACGGCCGGCACATTGCCGACCGCATCGTCGAGCACGCCGCAGCGGTCGATCGCGAAACCGTGTCGGCGCTGGCGGTGGAAGCGCGCACGGTCTACGGGCTGCGCCACGCGCCGCTGATGCTGCTTCTCGACCTGATCCGCCGAGGCGGACCGGGCGTGGCCGACACGATCGCCGACACCATCCGACGCGCCGACGAGATCACCGAACTGGTGGCGCTCTACTGGCGCGACGGCAAGCGGCCGCTGTCCAAGCAGATGAAGCTCGGACTGGCGAAGGCGTTCGGGAAGTTCTCCGAATACCAGCTTGCCAAGTACGACCGCGAAGGCCCCGTGCGGCTGCGCGACGTGCTGTTCCTTGCCCACGCCAAGCCCCGGGACGCGGAACAGGCCGCACTGTTCATGCGGATTGCCGAACGGTCGCTGAAGACCCCGGACACCTGGGAGGTCGCGCTGTCGACCGGCCAGGACAAGAAGGAGTCCTTCGAGCGGCTGCTGCGCGAACGCAAGCTCGGTTACCTCGCTCTGCTGCGCAACCTGCGCAACATGGTCGAGGCCGGCTGCGATATGGAGCTGGTCAAGGATGCCATCGTCGCCCGCAAGGGCGCCGACCTGGTCTTTCCGTTCCGCTATGTCGCAGCGGCACGCGCTGTACCGCAGCTCGAGCCGGTGATCGACCAGGCGCTGTGCGAGGCCATCGCCTCGGCTCCGCGGCTCGACGGTCGTACCATCGTTCTTGTCGACGTGTCCGGTTCGATGGATTGGCGGCTGTCGGAGCGTTCCGACCTGACGCGGATGGACGCCGCGGCGGCTCTCGCATCGATCCTGCACGGCGAGCTGCGCCTGTTCACCTTCTCCACCGGCGTGGTGGAGGTCGCACCGCGACGCGGTATGGCGGGCGTCGACGCGGTCGTGCAGTCGCAGCCTCACCTCGGAACGCGGCTTGGCGCTGCGATCAAGAAGGTCAACCGGCTGACGCACGACCGGCTGATCGTCATCACCGACGAACAGTCGCACGACGCGGTCCCGGATCCGAAGGCCGAGCGGGCCTACATGATCAACGTCGGCTCCTATCGGAACGGCGTCGGTTATGGCCGCTGGACCCATATCGACGGGTTCTCGGAAGCCGTCATCCGCTTCATCACCGAGGTCGAGAATGACCGGTGAGGAACTGAAACTGGCGGCAATCAAACTCTTCGGCGAGCGCGGATGGCAATCCGCGCTCGCTCGCCATCTGGGCGTCGACCGCACCCAGATCTGGCGCTACGTCACCAACAACCGGGTCCCCGGCCCCGTTCGCGCCGCCGTCACCTGCTGGCTCAAACACGGGCCACCGGAGGATTGAGGTTTCTGCCGTCTCCGACCCCGACTGCATTTGATCGCAAACTTTGTCTGTGTCATGAACCGAGTTTCATCAACCGACGACGCTCCTCACATTTCAGGAAGCCCAATGAAGCTCGAATTCCACCACATCAATTTCGTCACGGAGGATCTGGACCGGCTTCACGATTTCTATACGAAGGTCTTGGGTTTGAACGACATGCCGGTCAGCCAGTTTCCAAGAACCGAGGAGACGGACGACGCGGGATACAGCGGTCAGATCAAATTTGCGACCGATGGCAGGATGCAGATGCACCTGGCGGAACGCAATCTCGACGTGGCGTTCAAGAACGGGCAGGTCATCAATCCGGTCGAGCGCGGCCACATCGCGTTTCGCACCGACGACCTCGATGCCGTGAAGGCAACCCTGGAAGCCAACGGCATTCCCTATTCCGACTACGGTACGGCGTTCTCAAAGGAATGGCATCAGATTTTCTTCCACGATCCCGAAGGCAACGTAGTCGAGGTGCACCAGCCGATCGAAGCTGCTGCCGGTTCCTGAGGTTTCGCCCGGCCGCCCGCCTGGATCGAACCCCGGACTTTGTCCAATCCACGCTGAGCCGATTGCTTGAAAAGCGGTGGTAGGTGCAAGGTGCCGTAACCCGGATGCGCGGTACAGGTGAACGCAAGAGCATCACCCTTTTCTCCCTGTTTCAGCCCACTTTGCTGCATCGAGCAACAAGAGGATTTGCTATGCGAGAACAGTACTTTGATTGCGGTTTCGCCGTTGCTCAAACAACAATATCTGCGCTCAACAAGCCGATGGGTACCGTCTTCGCAATTTGCGAATAGGAGCGATTCTTGGCATATTTGTTACCATGCAATCCACTCCGAGATCATTCCGATGGCAAGCTCTAAAGTTTATCCTAATTCCTACTTCAATTCCTATTTTGGAAACAGACAGGAATTATTGAATTTTCTCGATGCAGATTGCCTAAAGAACGCGAATTTTGCTGGGATAACGGTACATGAATTTAGGGGAGAGATAGCAACAGTAGTAAGTTACCTAAAAAGGAGTCCCAGTGGCGACGAGATATGCGAATACCAAGTATTGATACGCGATAACCCGTACAACCGGGGCTTGAGTGACGACCCGCTTTACATCCCCATCGCAAGCAATCCTCCCGGCCAAGCCGGGCTGTCCGCATTTCAAATCGCCAACGAAGCCGAGCCTACCGTAAGCAATTTCACGATAACATTCGATGATGAGGAGGTTGTCGAACTGAGTTTCGAACCCATTCCTTTGAGTGTCTTTACCGACACAATCGTCACGTTCAACAGCGTTGACGCACTTTACGAAAATCTGATCGGCCTCTTGGACGACGACACCACGGTGACCGGCGGTACCGGGTCGGACGGGATCGAAGTCGGCGCCGGAAACGACACCGTGGATGGCAATGGTGGGGATGATTTTGTCGCGAAATGGAAGTCGGGCGACCTAACCTATGACGGCGGTGAAGGCTCCGACTGGTTTTCGTTGCAGGCCGCCACGGGAGCCATCTATCGCGAGCCTTTGATACAGCAATTCACCGTCGATCTGACCACAGGGTTGGGTACCAACCCCTATGGCGGCGCATTGAACTTCACAAGCGTTGAAAACGTCATCGGCACCAACGAGGCCGACGTCATCAATGGCAACGATTCCGGCAACATCATCGGCGACGGCCTCTTTGATACCGGAGCCGACCATGTCAATGCCCTTGGCGGGGACGATACGGTCAAGATCACTCAGTTTTCAGCCGGCGGCGATTACGATGGTGGCGATGGCTTTGACACGCTGTTCTTTCAATACGGCTCTGGAAACCACACGCTGGATCTGGTGGCGCCTCAAAACAACGCCGGTATGTTTGCGGGAACCGCGATTGCCGGGTTTGAGCGTTACGAGATCGGTCGCGATCTGGTGACCGCCAACGGCTCTTTCTCCTTCAACGGAAGTTCTGAAGCGGAAACCGTCATCGTCCAATCGGGCGCCGTCAACGCTGACCTTGGTGGCGGGAACGACATTTTCATTCTTGCGGACAGCTTCGCCACGGGGCCGTTTATCGTCAACGGCGGCAACGGTGCGAGTACGGACACGCTCCTCTTTACCCAAGGGTTCGGGGTGAACGTTCTGGACCTCGAAAGCCCGGACAACAACACCGGTATCTTCAACGGAAGCACCTTCGATGACTTCGAAGTGTTCCAGGTGCGAGTGGTCCAGGACTCGAATGGCAACCCGTTCTCCTTCGGCACCCTTGATTTCAGAGCGGGAGCGGCACGACCCGATCCAGTGGTCGTGTTCGGAAGCGCCCGTGCCGACGTGATATCCGGCGGTAGTGCTTCAGACTATTTAAGTGGTTTGGAAGGAGACGATCTTCTCACTGGATTGGGCGGTGAGGATATCTTTACGCTCTTTTCGCTCGGCGGGACCGACACGATAACCGACTTCACGATTGGCGAGGATCAGTTGCTTGTGTTGGATGATGGCGTCGGCTTGGGCGATGTTTCCGTTCAACAAAACGGTGCCGACACGATTGTCACCGTCAATATTCCTCAGCCGGCGCCGGTGGCTGGAGTTGCTTTTTTGTCGGTTCCGGATGTATTGGCGGAGATAGTGCTCGAAGATGTGGATGCCGGGGCCTTCGAGGCCTCGCTCGGCCAGAGCTTGCTGTTCGACAGCCAATCCACTGCGGAGGACGACGCATATCTGTTCGAGCAGAACACGCCGTTGAAAGTATCGATGGACGACGGTGTGCTTGCCAACGACAACGTCGGCAACAATCCAATCGTCCAGATCGTTTCGACGACCAGCAACGGAGATCTGGAACTGAACGACGATGGCAGTTTCCTATTCACTCCGGATTTGGATTTCATCGGCCAGGACAGCTTCACATATCGCGTAACCAGCGCGGAAGGCGAGAGCCTTGCTACGGTGGCGCTCTCGGGACCCGGCCCCATAACGGGAACACCGGACGACGACGTTCTCGACGGAACGTCCAATAGTGACATTATCCAGGCCCTTGCCGGCAATGACATCATTAACGGCAGTTCAGGCAATGACTCGATCGACGGTGATGAGGGCGATGATGTGGTCGTATACAACGGGGTGCGTAACGACTTTCAGCACGACCTGATGGCCGACAGTACCGTCACAGTCGTCAAACCAGGTGGTGGCACGGATACCGTTGTGGAGGTTGAACGCATCGAGTTTGACGACGGCGCGCTGCTCTATGACGTCGCCACACCCAATCTCGGCTTCGGCTACCGCATCTATCAGGCGTCCTTCGACCGCACGCCCGACGAGGGCGGGGTGCTGTTCTG
Source organism: Rhizobiaceae bacterium (assembly GCA_963921345.3). GTDB lineage: Bacteria > Pseudomonadota > Alphaproteobacteria > Rhizobiales > Rhizobiaceae > Hoeflea_A. The sequence goes on from CAWUFE020000007.1 coordinate 2,682,478, forward strand.
GATCGGGATCCTGGATCAGTTGGACGGCCAGGGCTGGAGCCAGTACGAAAAGGAACAGTTCCTGGCGAACCAGTTCATCCAGTCGGACGAATTCAAGGCGCTGTTCGGTGCCAACCCGACGAACGAACAATATATCGACGCCATGTATCTGAACGTTCTCGACCGACTGCCCGACCAGGGTGGCTACGACTTCTGGGTGGGCGGCATGGAACAGGGTTTGACCCGCGAGGACATCCTGATCGCCTTCACCAAGAGCGACGAGAACGTCGCCCGAACCGCACCCGACCTCGATGACGGAGTCTGGGTGGTCTAAACTACATGCTGTAAACAGCCCGCAAGACAGGCTTCGTCGAACACAAGTTGCTTGCGATCTGAGATGCCTGCCGCCATCAGTTCCAGCGTCGACGGGTGAATGGTGTTGCCGCGGAAGTCGCGGAATCCGCACGTTTTTCCAGCACGGTGACGTCGACCCCCGCCCGCGCCAGCAGGAACCCCGTCATCACGCCCGCCGGGCCGCCGCCGACGATGCAGCAGCGGGTTCGAACGGTTTCCATTCGTCGCCCTGGAGAGCGCTACCGCCCGCGGATCCGCGGATCCAGCGCGTCGCGCAGGCCGTCGCCGATATAGTTGACGCTGAGCACCGTCAGCGAGATCGCCAGGCCGGGCCACAGGACCCGTTCGGGATATTGCTGCAGGTAGTCGGTCGAATCGAACAACAACCGGCCCCAGGTCGGGAAGTCCGACGGGAAGCCGAGCCCGAGGAACGACAGCGCCGATTCGGTAATGATGGCGTTGGCGATTCCGAGCGTTGCCGACACGGTGATCGGCGACAGCACGTTGGGCAGGATGTGGCGCGAGATCATGCGCCGCGCCGGCGTGCCGATCGAGCGCGAGGCGATGACGAATTCGCGCTCTTTCAGCGCCAGCACGTCGCCGCGCACGATGCGCGCCGTCTGCATCCACGAGGTGATGCCGATGATGAAGACGATCAGCATGAAAATGCCCGTCTCCGGCCCGAAGGCAGCCCGCAGCGTGTCGCGGAACAGCATGATGATGACCAGCAGCAGCGGCAGCAGCGGCAGCGCCAGGAACAGGTCGGTGAAGCGCATCAGCGGGCCGTCGAGCCGCTTGAAATAGCCAGCCAGCACGCCGACCAGCGTACCGAGGATCAGAGCGAGCAACATGGCGGTTACGCCGACAGCCATCGACACCTGGCCGCCCATCAGGACGCGGGCGAATGTGTCGCGGCCAAGCTGGTCGGTGCCCATCGGATGGGCGAAGGACGGCCCCTGGTTGCGGGCGCGAATGTCGATGTACTGGGCGTCGATCGGCCACAAAGCCGGGCCGATCACAACGGCGATGACGACGAAGAGGAAGAAGCCCATGCCGATCAGTGCGCCCTTGTGGGTCTTGTACTGATCCCAGACATTGCGCCATTGCGACTGCGGCGGACGCGCGGCGGCGAGTGAATCGGGCGCGATATCAGTCATAGCGGATCCTCGGGTCGAGTATGCCGTAGAGCACGTCGGCGACCAGGTTGAACACCACGATCAGCACGGCGAAGATGAAGGTCAGGGTCTGCACCGTCGGCAGATCGCCGCCCTGGATGGCGATGATCAGCAACTGGCCGAGGCCGTTCACCTTGAACACCTGCTCGGTGATGATAGCGCCGCCGAAGATCTGCGGCACGCCCAGCGCGATCACGGTGACAACCGGAATGAGCGAGTTGCGCAGCACATGGATGAGCACGACCGTACGCTCGCGCAGGCCCTTGGCGCGGGCGGTGCGCACATAGTCCTGGTTGAGGTTGTCGAGCATCGAAGCGCGCATGAAGCGGCTGATCTGGGCGGCGTTGAACAAGGCCAGCACCGTTACCGGCATGATCATCTGGCGTATCTGAAAGACGAAACTCGACCAGTCGGTGACCTTGTGTGTCGTGTCGTAGATCGACGGGAACCAGCCGAGCCATACCGAGAATATGACGATCATCAGGACGCCGGTGAAGAATGTCGGTACGGAAAAGCCGACCATCGAGATGAACGTGCCGGTCTGGTCGAACCAGCTGTACTGCTTATAGGCCGAATAGATGCCGATCGGCAGGGCGATGAGAACGCCGACCACGTAGGACATGCCGACCACGCAAAGGGTTTGCGGCATGCGCTCGACGATCAGGTCGACCACCGGAGAGCGGGTCTGCCAGCTGAGCACCCGCAAACGGTCGCCGCCGATCTGCCATCCGGTCCACTGCTCGAGAATATTCAGCGGCTCGTTGACGAAGAACTGCTTGCACCAGAGCAGGTAGCGAACCCAGATCGGTTCGCCGAGTCCCAGCGACAGGCGGATCTTCTCGCGCACCTCGGGCGGAATGGTCAACGGCAGGTTGGCCGTCGGGTCGCTCGGCGCGAGATCGAGCAGCAGGAAGATGATCAGACTGATGGCGATCAGCGTCGGAATCGCCAGCAGCAATCGTCGGATGGTGTAGTTGAGCATCGCTTCGGCGTCTCAGGCACGATGCCGCCCCGGAAGAGATCCGGGGCGGCACAAGTTCGTTACTGGGTCTTGGTGCGGTGCCAGTCGGCGGCGTTCCACAGCTCGGAGTCCCAGGTGTTGAGGACAACACCGCCGAGCGTGTTGGAATGAGCCGAAACACGACCGCGGTCGACCAACGGCAGCATGACGTAGTTCTGCATCAGCATGTCGTTCATCGACTTCGCCAGGTCGGCGCGTTCCAGAAGCGCGCCGGTCTGCGACAGCTTGTCGACCAGGGCGTCATAGTCCTCGCTGCAATAGCGCGGCATGTTGTTGCCCTGCCACTGGGTTTCAGGACGCGGTGCCTGCTTGCATTCCCAGTTGGCCATGTAGGATTCCGGATCTGTTCCGTCGAAGTTGTTGGCGTACATTTCGATGTCCGCATAGAACTTCTGATAGGTGTCCGGGCTTGCCGGGTCGCCACCGAAGAAGACCGCGGCGTCGATGTTGCGCAGCTCGGTTTCGACACCGATATCGGACCACCACTGCTTGATCAGCGCCTGGAAGTCCTGACGCACGGCATTGGTTGAGGTCTGGTAGAGGATCGACAGGCGAACGCCGTCCTTGGCGCGTACGCCGTCACCACCCGGTTTCCAGCCGGCATCGTCGAGCATCTTCTTGGCGCCCTCGATGTCCTGCACGAGACAGCCGTCATTGGCGCTCGACTTGTAGATTTCCGGTGCCGGAAGAACGTTACAGGTCGGCCGTCCGGCGCTGCCGTAGCCGATTTCGACCAGCAGGTTGCGGTCAATGGCCATGGACAGGGCCTTGCGCACATTAATGTCCGACAGGAACGGATGCGGGTGCGCTGCCGTCGAACGGGCGTCGCCGAGATCCGGGTTCGGGTCGGTCAGGTTGACCATCAGGCGCTCGACCAGCGTGCCGAAGGAGGAGACGACCTTGCCTTTGCCGCCGGCTTCCATGTTGGCCAGCACGTCCGGAGCCAGCTGCAGGTTCCAGGCGTAATCGAATTCGCCGGTTTCAAGCACCGAGCGGCCGGCTGCCGCGGCATCGCCGCCGCCCTTGAAGGTCAGCGTTGCAAAGGCCGGCTTGGCCGGATCGCGGTAGTTCGGGTTGGCTTCCATCGAGATCACGTCGTTGGGACGGAACTCGGTGACCCGGAACGGACCGGTGCCGATCGGACCGAAATTGGCGTCCGTGCATTCCGGAGCCTTGGCGCCGAGGCAATCGGCGAACTGAGCGGCCTGGATGACAGGCGTCTGGGCGCCGACAAACGGGCCGTAGGGGAACGGCTTCGCCACGTCGAACTCGATCGTCAGCGTGCGATCGTCGACGATCTTGATGTCGGCGATATCGTTGAAGCGCTCACTCTGAGCGCAGCCGCCTTCCGGATGGGTGCAGTACTGCCAGGTGAACTGCACGTCCTTCGATGTCACCGGCGAACCGTCGGACCAGACAAGGCCTTCCTTCAGCTTCCAGGTAATCGATTTCAGATCGGACGAGACACCGCCATTTTCAACCGTCGGTACGGTTTCGGAGAGCCAAGGCACCATGTTGCCGTCCTGGTCGTAGCGAGCCAGCGGCTCGATGACCAGCGACGAGGATTCAACGTCCTTCGTGCCGCCCGATAGGTAAGGATTCAAGGTCGACGGGGCCTGCCAGTAGATAATGTTGACATGGCCGTCGGAGCCGCGCTCTGCAAGAGCCGCGGGCGCTAGCGCAAGGCTGGCGACTGCTCCCAGTAAAAGTGCTTTTTTGGTCATTGTCGTCCTCCGTTGGAGTTAGTTATTGCTGTTGTCGCCGGTGGTTGATTCCCCGGTCGCTATGGTTGTTGATTCGACCAGATGACAAGCCGTGAACTGGCCGGGCGCCACTTCCCGAAACTCGGGTTCCTGCTCCCGGCAGATATCCACGACCCTGGGGCAACGGGTGCAAAAGTTACAGCCGCGGGGCGTGTTTGCGGGCGACGGCACGTCTCCCTTGAGAATGATGTGCCGGCGCTCCTTCTCGCGCACCGGATCGGGCTCCGGAACGGCCGAAAGCAACGCCTGCGTATAGGGATGCTTCGGTTCCGTGTAGAGCTTTTCACGCGGTGCCAACTCGACAATCTTGCCGAGATACATGACAGCCACCCTGTCGGCGATATGGCGAACCATCGACAGGTCGTGGCTGATGAAGAGGTAGGTGAGCCCGAACTGCTCCTGCAGGTCTTCGAGCAGGTTGACCACCTGCGCCTGGATGGAGACGTCGAGCGCTGCGATCGGTTCGTCGCAGACGATGAATTTGGGATGCAGCGCCAGCGCTCTGGCGATGCCGATGCGCTGCCTCTGGCCGCCGGAGAATTCGTGCGGATAGCGCTCGGCGAAGGAGCGGTTGAGGCCGACGGCATCCATCAGCGTATAGACGCGCTCCAGCCTTTCCGCCCTGCTCAGATCCATGTGCTCGACCAGCGGCTCACCGATGATGCCGGCCACCGTCATGCGCGGGTTGAGACTGGCCTGCGGATCCTGGAAGATCATCTGCATCTTCGGCCGCAATTTGCGCAGCGCATCGCTGTCGAGCGTACCCAGTTCGGTCCCGTCGATCGTCACCGAACCCGAGGTCAGTTCGTAGAGGCGGATGATCGCCCGACCGGCCGTGGACTTGCCGCAGCCGGATTCGCCGACCAGGCCGAGCGTCTCGCTCTGGAAGATGTCGAGGGAAATGTCGTCGACAGCCTTGATGTCCCCGACGTGGCGGCGGAAAACTCCGGCCAGAATCGGAAAGTGCATCTTGAGGCCACGGACCTGAACCAGCGGGCTCTGCGGCGTATCAAGCATCGCGCGGTCCTCCGGTCGCCGGATCCCAGAAACAGGCCACATCGTGCTCGTGGCCGACCGACCGGCGTTTGGGGTCGCTCTGCCCGCAGCGCTCGAATGCGTGGGTGCAACGGGCCTGGTAGGAACACTGATTGGGAGTCCGCAGGAGGATCGGCGGCTGTCCCTTGATGACCCGCAACCGCTGGGCTCGATCGCCGCGGATATTGGGAACCGTCTGCAGCAACGCACGCGTGTATGGATGCTGCGGGTTGGCAAACAGTTCGTCGACCGGCGCCTGTTCGACGATCTGGCCGCCATACATGACCATCACCCGGTCGGCGATGCCGGCGATCACACCCAGGTCGTGGGTGATCCAGATGATGGCCATGCCGAGCTTGCGACGCAGATCCTTCATCAGGTCGAGAATCTGTGCCTGGATGGTCACGTCGAGCGCCGTGGTCGGCTCGTCGGCGATCAGAACCTTGGGATCGCAGGCCAATGCGATGGCGATCATGACGCGCTGGCGCATGCCGCCGGAGAACTGGTGCGGAAAGTCCGACAGTCGCTTGTGCGGGTCGGCGATGCCGACGAGATCGAGCAGTTCGGCCGCCCGACCGCGCGCCGCCGTATGCGACAGGCCCATATGCTTGCGCAAGGGCTCCATCAGCTGAAATCCGACCGTGAAGACCGGGTTGAGCGACGTCATCGGGTCCTGGAAGATGAAGCCGATGCTGGCGCCGCGCACCGCGCGCAACTCCTCGTCGCTGGCCCGAAGCAGATCCATGCCGTCGAAATTGACGTGCCCGCCTTCGATGGTCGCCGGCGGCGACGGCAGCAGGCCGATCAGCGACATCATGGTCACGGACTTGCCCGAACCGCTCTCGCCGACCACGCCCAGCAGCTCGCCGGGCCGGAGGTCGAAACTCACCGAATTGACTGCGTGGATTTCTCCCTGACCCGTTTGAAATACGGTTCTAAGGTCCCTGACGTCCAGGACGGTCCCCGTGCCGTCAGACATGTAATACTCCGTACGCGCACGCTTCCATGCAGCGCTCCACTCCCCTTACTCATTTTATTTTTTTAGTGAACGTATCACGAAAAATTCCCGCCGCAAGTCAGGGTAATCGAGTGAATAAGTTGCTGACATTTGTGCATTTTTCTGAATCAAGGGTGTGGAGTGCGTCCTTTTTCGGAGATTTTGCATGTCCCACAGCCACCAGAACCACCAAAACCCTGATTTTCTGGCCCATTTTGAGGCTATGGAAGATCCGCGTCAGAAGGCGAAGATTCTCTATCCGCTCAACGAAATCCTCCTTCTGGTTTTGTGTGCCGTGATATCCGGTGCGCAGAACTGGACGTCCATCGCTCTCTACGGTGAAAAGAAGCTCGCATTGCTGCGTCGCTTTCTGCCCTTCGCGCAAGGAACCCCAAGTCATGATCAGTTGGGAATACTGTTTGCGAGTCTGGATATGGAGGCGTTCCAACGCTGCTTCATGGCATGGGTGGCAAGCTTGAGTGAAGCGCTTAAGGGCGTCGTCGCTGTTGACGGCAAAACCCTCCGACGGTCATTCGACATCAGGTCGAACAAGTCAGCCATTCATATGGTTTCCGCCTGGGCGTGCGAGCAGCAACTCGTGCTTGGGCATCGCAAGGTTGACGATAAGTCGAATGAGATCACTGCGGTTCCCGAGTTGCTGGCTTTGCTGTCACTCAAAGGTGCTGTCGTCACCCTTGATGCTATGGGTTGTCAGCGCAAAATTTGTCAGCAAGTTATTGATCAGGATGCTGATTATGTGATCGGTCTCAAGGGCAATCAGGGCAGCTTGCGCGAGGATGTTGAACTGTTTTTTGATGAGCATCTTGAGCGGGACATAGGCGCAGAGTTCATCAGGAAGAGCGAAACCGTTGATGCGGACCACGGGCGCATTGAAGTGCGGCGCTACAAAGTCTGCACAGATACGCAATGGCTCATGGAACGCCATCAATGGCCGGGTCTGAAGGCCGTGATCATGGTCGAATACACACGCGAAGTCAGGGGAAAAGCCGAAACAATCCGGCGGTTCTACATCGCGTCGTTCGTGGCGCCCCCTGAGGAGATGGCGCGCTATATACGCAATCACTGGCAGGTCGAAAATTGCCTGCATTGGGTGCTGGACGTTACCTTCCGCCAAGATGACTGCCGCATAAGAACCGGAAACGCTCCGGCCAATTTTGCCACAATCCAGCAGGCAGCGATGAACTTGTTGCGTCGTGCATCCGGTAAATTGAGCCTGCCCCAAAAGCGCCACTCAGCAGCATGGGACGATGACTACATGGAGGCAATCATCTGCCAATAACATTCAATCGATTCACCTGGCCGCAAGTGCAAATTGAATTTGCATCGAAACCGCCGTTCCGCTCCGGCCCACGGGAGCGGCGGATTTGCCGATCCGCTACGCGGCGTCGCCCCGCGAAGGGTGCGGCTACGGGCCATCGGCCGCCACCCGTCGCGCTCACGAGAAATCTGTGCAAATCGCCACACGGCTCACGGAATCGCGGCCACCGGCCGGACACCGTCGAAATTCACCAAAATCGTTGGCGCCCTGTGAACTTACGCAATTCAGCGCATTGATGTCGCATTTTGCACAGCAGAACGGGCCGGCTGGTTTGCAATCTAGCGCTGCTAGCTCGGAGGACCGCCGCCAAAAAAGGGAATGACGCCAACAGCTTGGGAAAAATCGGTAGATTTTCCATGGGAGTTAGCTAGTTTGTTAATCTGAACCATAAGAAAAACGCACACCTACCACGGGAGACACTATGAGCAATCCAGATACAGACGCCATTCTGGCCGCCATCGCCGAAGCGGCGCGAAAGAAACGCCTCAACCGTCGTGGCTTCATGGAAGGAGCCCTGGCAACCGGTGCGACGGTTGCAGCGGCTTCGACCTTGTGGTCGACGCAGGTCGCTGCCCAGACACCCAAAAAGGGCGGAACATTCCGCGTTGGCGTGCATGACGGCAACACCGCTGACAGCCTCGACCCGGGCACGACGGAAAGCGTGTACATGATCCAGCTGTCGCATGCCAGCCGCAGCTACCTGACCGAAATCACCAACACCAACGAACTCGGGCCTGACGTCGCCGTCAGCTGGGAAGCCACTCCGGACGCCTCCGAATGGCGCTTCAAGATCGCACCCGGAATCACGTTCCACAGCGGCAAGGCCCTGACCGTCGACGATATCGTCGCTTCGCTGAACTTCCACCGCGGCCCCGACACCACGTCCGCCGCCGCGGCGCTGTTGACCGATGTGACCGACATCACCTCCGAAGGCGATGACACCGTCGTCATCAAGCTGTCGTCGGGCAATGCCGACCTGCCTTACCTGGTATCCGACTATCACCTGGTGATCCTGCCGGCCAAGGGCGACAGCGTCGACTGGCAGAGCGGCGACGGCACCGGCCCCTACAAGATCGTCAACCACGAGCCGGGTGTACGCACCGAGCTTACCAGGCACGATGGCTGGCACCGCGAGGGCGCCTATTTCGACGGCGTTACCATGCTGGCGCTGAACGATGCCAACGCGCGTCAGACGGCCCTGATCACCGGCGATATCGACGCCATCACCGACGTCGACCTGAAAACGGTGGGTCTGCTGCAGCGGGCGCCGGGCATCAAGATCGACGACGTGCCCAGCGGTTCCCACGTGACGCTGCCGATGTTCTGCGACCAGGCACCGTTCGACAATGTCGACGTCCGGCTGGCGCTGAAATACGCCATCAACCGCCAGGAAATCATCGAAAAGATCCTGTTCGGTTACGGCAGCATCGGCAACGACCACCCGATCGCGCCGTCCCTGCCCTACTGGGCGGATCTGGAACAGCGCCAGTATGATCCGGACAAGGCCAAGTTCCATATGGACAAATCTGGACTGGGCACGATCGACATCAACCTGTCGGCTGCCGACAGCGTGATGAGCGGCGCCGTGGACATGTGCGTGCTCTATGCCGAACATGCACGGTCGGCCGGCATCAACATCAATGTCGTGCGCGAGCCGAGCGATGGCTACTGGTCGAATGTCTGGCTGGTCAAGCCGTTCGTCTTCGTCCAGTGGGGCGCCCGCCCGACACCGGACGTCATGTTCTCGCTGGCCTACAAGGACGACGCGGCCTGGAACGAGAGCCACTGGCAGAATGCGCGTTTCAACGAGCTGCTGCTGGCCGCCAAGGCCGAGCTCGACGACGCCAAGCGCGGCGACATGTATCAGGAGATGCAACTCCTTTGCCGCGACGACGGCGGCACCATCGTCCCGTTCTTCCGCAACCGCACGATGGCACGACGCGACAACGTCATGCACGGCGAGTTCATCGCTTCCAACTGGGAGCTGGACGGTGCCCGCGCTTACCAGCGCTGGTGGTTCGGCTGATAAGAAATGCCCCGGACCCAACGGGTCCGGGGCACCGGAACTTCGCAAACCTGACGGCTGGCGTTATGCCCCGTCAGGTTTCTTTTCGTGTGCAGCTTCACCGATATTGTCGACACCACGATCCTGCAAAAGCTGGGTCAGCCAGTCCGGGTCCATCTCCGGAACCGATGACAAAAGCAGGTCGGTATATTCATGGTGGGGCGGCTTGAACATCTCATCCTTCGGCCCCATTTCGACGACCTTGCCCTCCTTCATGACAACGACCACGTCGGCGATCGAACGCACGGTCGCCAGGTCGTGGGTGATGAACATGTAGGCCAGGTTCAAGTCCTTCTGCAGCCTGTCCAGCAGTCGCAGAATGCCCTCGGCGACCAATTGGTCGAGGGCACTGGTGACCTCGTCGCAAATGATGAAACTCGGCTCGGCGGCAAGCGCTCGAGCGATGCCGACTCGCTGCTTCTGACCGCCGGACAGCTCGGACGGCAGTCGGTGGTAATACAGCGACGGCTCCAGCTCGATCTGATCGAGCAGCTGGTCGACCCGTTTCTTCAGGTCGGCGCCGCGCAGCCCGCCGTAGAACTGTGCCGGCCGACCGATAATCTCGCCGATCGTCTTCTTCGGATTGAGCGCCGTGTCGGCCATCTGGTAGATCATCTGCGCGTGGCGAAGCTGATCCTTGGTGCGATCTTGATAGCGCCTTGGCATGGCCTTGCCTTCATAGAGGATGTCACCATGCGTTGGTGGCAGCAGGCCGGTGATGCAACGTGCCGTCGTGGACTTGCCGGATCCCGATTCGCCGACGACGGCGACCGTCTGGCCGCGATAGATGTCGAAAGAGACGCCATCCAGCACCTGCACGGGGCCGTAAGAGGCCGACACATCCTTGACCGCGATCAGCGGCGTTTCGCCGCTCGGCGGCGGCGGCTTCTGGTCGCGCTGGAAACTGCGCACCGCCCACAACGACTTGGTGTAGTCCTCTGACGGATCTGCCAGCATCTTGCGGGTGTCGGCCTCCTCCACCTCGTCGCCCTTGAGCAGTACCTTGATGCGGTCGGCCATCTGCGCCACCACCGCCAGGTCGTGGGTGATGTAGAGTGCCGCGGTGTTGAACTGGTCGACGATGTCGCGAATGGCGGCCAGCACCTCGATCTGCGTGGTCACATCCAGCGCGGTCGTGGGCTCGTCGAAGATGATCAGGTCCGGCCGGCAGCTCATGGCCATGGCGGTCATGGCGCGCTGCAGCTGGCCGCCGGAGACCTGGTGCGGATAGCGGAAGCCGATTTCCTCCGGATTGGGCAGGCGCAGCCGCCGATAGAGTTCGATGGCATCCGCCTGGCTTTCGGCCTTGGTGTTGATCTTGTGCAGCAGCGCCGATTCGGTGTGCTGGTCGATCAGCTTGTGGGCCGGATTGAAGGAGGCGGCGGCCGACTGTGCCACATAGGCGATACGGGAGCCGCGCAGCACCCGCCGCTCAGCCCGGGTCGCCGTGGTCAGATCCATGCCGTCGAACAGCACCGTGCCGTTGGAGATGCGGCAGCCGTCGCGGGTGAAGCCCATGGCCGCCAGGCCGATCGTGGACTTGCCGGCTCCGGATTCGCCGATCAGGCCCATCACCTCGCCGCGGTGGAGCGTGAGATCGACGCCGTGCACGATCTCGATCCACTTCTCGTCGGAGTAGCCCTCGATCTTGAGGTCCTTGATTTCCAGCAGAACGCTTTGGTTCGAACTCATGACCTACTCCTTCAGTCCGGAGGAAATGTGCAGCATCCAGTCCACCACGAAGTTGACGGCAACCGTCAGCAGGGCGATGGCGGCGGCGGGGATCAGCGGCGTCACTTCGCCGAACGAGATCAAGGTGGCGTTTTCGCGCACCATCGAACCCCAGTCGGCCGTCGGCGGCTGAATACCCAGGCCCAGGAACGACAGGGCGGAGATTGCCAGGAACACGAAGCAGAAGCGCAGTCCGAACTCGGCCGCCAGCGGCGCCGTGATGTTCGGCAGCACTTCCCTGGTGATCAGGTACCAGGTGGATTCACCGCGCAGCCTGGCCGCCTCGATATAATCCATGACGACGATGTTGCCCGCCACCGCCCGAACCAGGCGGAAGATCAGCGGCGAATAAAGCAGCGCGATGACCAGCGTCAGGTTGAGGACGTTGGTGCCGACGATCGTCAGCAGCAGCAGTGCGAAGATGAGCTGCGGAATAGCCATCAGCGTGTCGACAATGCGGCCCAGGGCCTGGTCCACCCAACCACCCAACTGGGCAGCGACCAGCCCGGTGATCGTGCCGACAATGAAGGCAATGGCCGTGGTCATCAGGGCGATCCCGACCGTGTTGCGAGCGCCGTAGATCAGCCGGCTGAACAGGTCGCGGCCAAGCTGGTCGCCGCCGAGCAGCATCACGTCGTCCGGCGGCGCGAACGAACTGCCCACCACCTCGGCTTCGCCGAAAGGAGCGATCACCGGCGCGAAAACGGCGGCGATGACGTAGGCAATGATCACCAGCAGTCCGAAGGCCGCGGTCAGCGGCGCCGTCCGCATCAGCTTGGCGCCGTTCGGCGGTAGCACCTGGATCAGCGTCTCGCGGAAGCTGTAGGAAAGCCCGCCGGCCGCCGCCAGCAGGGCGACGCAGATGGTGATGTTGACGAGCACCTCGGCGCCGCCGAGCAGGCCGGAGATCAACGACACGCAGAGCAGCGTGAACAGCAGCAGCAGCGCCGTGCGCGCCTTGTAGTAGCCGGCAACGCAACAGGCGATGATCAGAAATGCGTAATAGATGATGACAAAAGTTAGCATTATCCGATCCTCACTTGGGGTGCCGCAGGCGCGGGTTGGACAGAATGGCGCCGACATCCGCAATCAGATTGAGCAGGATGAAGGTGGCAGCGAAGATCAGGCAGCAGGCCTGGACGACCGGGAAGTCGCGTTTGGTCACACTGTCGACAAGCAACTGGCCGACGCCCGGATAGACGAAGACCACTTCGACCAGCACCACCCCGGTGATCAGATAGGCGATGTTGAGGGCAACGACGTTGATGATCGGCGCCAGCGCGTTGGGCAGCGCGTGGCGGGTAATCACCTTGGAGTTGGGAACCCCTTTCAGACGGGCCATCTCGATATAGGGGGAAGCAAGGAGGTTGATGATCGCCGCCCGGGTCATGCGCATCATGTAAGCGGTCACGACCATGGCCAAGGTTATGGCCGGAAGCATGGTTCGGTAAACCCTTTCTCCAAGTTCCATGTCCGGCGTCACATTGGAGATCGCGGGAAAGATCTGGTTCTGAACGGCAAAGAAGACGATCAGGATGTAGCCGAGGAAGAACTCCGGCGAGGAAATCGACACCAGGCTGACAGCATTGGCGACGCGATCGAAAACCGAGTTGCGATAGAGGGCGGCCAGGACGCCGAGGCCGATGGCCAGCGGCACGGAGATGACCGCCGCCAGGAGCGCCAGGAACAGCGTGTTGGCGAAACGCGGCGCGAGCTGTTCCGCAACGGAGCGCTTGTTGGCCAGCGAGACCCCGAAATCGCCCTGAACGGCACCGCCCAGCCAGTCGAGATAGCGGGTATAGACGGGGCGGTTCAGCCCCAGTTCCTCACGGAGCGCCGCCACCGTCTCGTCGGTTGCGGACTGTCCGAGGATTTGCTGGGCGACATCGCCAGGCAGCAACTCGACGGCCCCGAAAATGATGATCGACACCACAAGCAGTGTCACCAGACCAAGCAATAGCCGTCTGCCTATCAGCGGCAATACGCCTCCCATGATCCCCTCCTGGTTGGTCGGCCCCCTGCGGATTTAGGGGACCAAGTGCTTATTCTTGCTGGAATGTTCGCAACAGGGGGCCTGCCAAGTCAACCCAAAACACCCTGTTGTGGGGCCTGTCCACATTCCTCCCGGACCGGCACCACGAACCTCCCAAATGACAAAAACCTAACAGGTACGTGTCAGCAGCAACGACACGCGGTGCGACATTTACATGCCGCATTCGGACACGTGATGGCGCAATTGGACTAGAGTTTAACCCGGTTGGGTGTTGGTTTTTTCCCGCGATCAGTGCCGGCGCAGCTGTTCGCGCGGCGATTGGCCGAAGGCCTGCCGATAGTCGCTGGAGAACCGTCCGAGATGGGTAAAACCCCAATCGTAGGCGATATCGGCGACGGTGGCGCCCGGTTCTGCACGCATCAGATCGTAATGGGCGCCGAACAACCGTTCGCAACGCAGATACTGGAGCGGGGTCATGTCGCAGGCGGCCCGGAACCCGAGCTGAAGGCAGCGCGGCGTCACTCCGGCGGCCTGGGCGATGTCGCCGACGGTGATCGCCTGGCGCAGGTTTTCATGGATGAAACGCTGTGCCCGCTTTACGTGGGCCAGCGCGACCCGGCCCGGCTCGACGTCCAGATAGTGGGTGATGTTGGAGGGCTGACGCAGGCAGAACGCTTCGATCAGTTCCTCTTCCACCAGCCGCTGCGACAGCCCATCCTGCGTGGTAAACAGGTGATCGTCATCGACCGCGTGCACGACCGCCTGCACTCGCTGCCACCAGTGACGCATTTCCGGCCGCTCGAATTCGATGCACGGTTCGAAGACCACCGGTCCGGGCAATTGCCGCCCGACCAATTGCTCGGCGGTGTTCTGCAGCGTCTCCCGGTCGATCTGCAGCAGCAGCTTCTCGCAACCCGCATACCAGCGCATTGTGGTGTAGGAATCGGGATTGAGCACGCTGGGCGTCGCCGTCGTCGCGCTGACATCGGTGCTGCCGTTGCGTACCCAGGCATGCCCCTTGATCGGGATCTGGATCAGGTAGAAGGAGCCGAGTTCGCCCGGCTCGATTTCGACATCGGCACCGTACCGGATGTAGTTCAGCGACATGCCGATGCCCGGCGCATGGTGGTGACAGGCGTCGAAGCGTCCGTCGCGGCTGACCTGTTCAAGCCGGTGTCGGCAGAACTTGCTGGCCACGAAATCCCGTGCTTCGTCCAGCTCCGTGCTGCGAAACAGGCGATGGCGGCGAAGCGGTGCCGCCGTTTCCGGCCGTGCGCCCTCAATCATTCCGCAAGTATCGTCCAGCGGGCGGTTTGAATCAAACCGGGACAGCCAATCGAACGCCGCGCACGTGCTTTATTTTCGTTTTTTGGATAAAAGCCACGCCAATATGCCGCTTATCCTGCTCCCGAAATCCAAAAAATGGGAGTGAGACCATGACAAACACAGCCGGTGTAACGGCCGCCGCGGAAGGGCTCAAGGGAACGTCCTGGAACGTGGTGGGCCACACATATACACCGAAAATGCTCAGCGAAAACGCCTTTGTGTGGCATGCGGTGATCCCTGCCGACACCTTCGTGCCGCCGCACATCCATCCGACGCAGGACGAATGGATCACCATGCTCGACGGCGACCTCGAGATAGAGTTCGGCGACCATGTGCACAAAGCCGGGCCGGGCGACACCATCCGCATGCCGATGGGCGAAGCGCACGGCATCTTCAATCGTTCCGGCGCCACCGCCACCTGCGTCTTCGGTGTAGCTCCGTCCCGCAAACTGTTCGCGCTGTTCGGCGCCCTCGACGGGGTGACCGACCCCGAGGAACTCGTACGTCTTTCGGCGCTGCACGAAGTCGACTTCCTGCCGCCGCCGGAGGGTGCCTGAGCGCATCCCGCCAGGAGGATCCGATCATGACCGAGAAGAAAAAAGTCGCCATCATCGCCGGCTTGCCGGATCGCCGCGGCGACAAGTGCCGCCGGTTCGCGCAGATGGATGTGGCCGGGCACAAACTCGGTGAAGGAATTGACGACGGCCACGATCGGCTTGGCGAAGTCTTCCGTCGTCATGCCGGTGGCTCGCCACAGGGCCCGCGCCGCCGTCATGCGACGGCCCGATGTGGTGGTTCTGGATCGCAGTTCCGGCATGTCCGTCCCGTCCGTCAGATGCCCGCAAAGTGCGGGCAACGGGACGCTAGCATTGCCTTTCAGTTCAAAAAAACGAATAATATGCAATCTAATCTTCGGGAAATTTGATATGTCCGCGCGACGCAATATCGACATCGACCTGTTCCGCACCTTCCTCGCAGCCATCGATCTGGACGGGCTGAACAAGGCGGCGGCGGCGGTTGGAAGATCGCAATCCACCGTCAGCATGCAGATCAGGCGGATGGAGGAGATCCTCGGCTGCGTCCTGTTCGTGCCGGACGGCCGCAAGGTCAAGCTGAGCGGTGACGGTGAAAAACTGGCCGGCTACGCTCGCCGCATCGTCGCTTTGCACGATCAGACGCTCGATGCCATGGCTGGCGACCGGATCGAGGGCAGCGTCAGCCTCGCCGTGATGGGCGACTACGCGACCCACGTGCTGCCCGATCATCTCGCTGCCTTCATGGCACTGCATCCGGGCATCCTGGTCGATGTCACCACCGGATTCACGACGGATCTGCTGGACCGGCTCGGCGGGCAGTTCGATCTCGTGCTGTCCACCCATCCGCTGGGTGAGGGAAAGGGTGAGCGCCTGCGCGTGGAAAAGACCCGTTGGGTGTTTTCCGCCGGTCACGAGGTTCCAGGCGGCCCGTCGATCCCGCTCGCGCTGTTGCCGCCCGGCAATCTGTTTCGCAACTGGGCCATCGAGGCGCTGGACGAGGCCGGGATTGGCTGGCGCGTGCTGTTCACCAGTTCGAGCATCACCGCCGTGGAGGCAGCGGCGGCGGCCGGCATCGCGGTGTGCGTGGCCAAGCAGGGGTCGGCCAGCGAAGGCTTGCGCTTCCTCGGCCCGCAACACGGGTTTCCGGATCTGCCGGACACGGAAATCGTCCTTAACCGATCGACAGGCCGCTGCCCCAATGCCACTCGCATTCTCGGTGATTACCTTTCGCGGGCGCTTGCGGCTTAGCCAAGCGGCGCCGACCGCTGGGGCTTGGCGGCAGACGACATTGCTGCCGACCCGTGAAGTGCGGAACACGCTTCTCGACGGTGCATAACCGGTATGCCGATATTGGCAGGAAGACCGTCCTGAACACGTTCGCCGCCGGATTGCCGAAGCGTTCATCTCCTCGCACACGGCCTCCCCAAGTGGCTAATCCCTACGGGAGCCCTTGGCGTTATTTATGCGTTACAAATTGAGGCATCATCCAAGACACCCGGTCGAGTGTGCTAGCCTGCAGCCGAAACAACAACGTCCGGGTCGCAAAATGGCAGCTCTCAGATTGAAGTTATTGGGGGGCTTGGAGGCTTTCGATACCACCTCGAGCCAGACGGTTGCCTTTCCGCGAAAGAAGGCGGCGGCTCTTTTGGCCTATTTGGCCACTCCGGCAGGAAACCAGCGATCACGCGAGGAAATCGCAGGGCTCCTGTGGGGCTACACTGACGACGCGGGGGCCAGGAACAGCTTGCGCCAGACCCTGCTGGTGATCCGCAGGGCGCTGCCGAATTTTGCCGGACTGGAAGCCACGCCTCAATCGATAGCGCTTTTGTCCCAACACGCATCGATCGATGTGGCAGAGTTTGAATTGGCGGCCGTCGAAGGAACCCCGGCTGCTTTGGAGCGGGCCGCCAGGCTCTACGCCGGAGAGTTCTTGCAGGGGTTCAGTGTTCCGGAAAACCCGTTCGAAAACTGGAAGGCGCAGGAGGCCGCAAGGCTGAGGGATATCGGGCTATCCGTGTTCGAAGGCCTCATGACGCACTATCTCGGGCTTGACCGTCACGCTGACGCCATCCGGATCGCGGGAAGAGCGCTGACCCTGGATCCGCTGCACGAAGTGGTGCATCGGACACTCATGAAGGCCTATGCCGCTCAAGGCAGGATGGGGTTGGCCGCCAGGCAATATGAGGATTTCCGCAATGCCCTCGCGACCGAACTTGGCGTCAAACCCGACGCGGAAACCGAAAGCGTTTATTCCTCACTCGCGAACAAACGCAGGGGATCCGCGATCGCCGGCAACGAAACGATCGGCATCTCCACGACTGTTCCCGATGGCTCAAAGAGGCCCGTCCTGGCCGTCTTGCCTTTCGACACCTCCGAGACGGATTCGTTGCCCCTTGCCGGATCGCTGACGCCCAAACTGATTGCCGTTCTGGCAAGAGCCTTGCCTCTAACGGTGGTCGATCAGCACTCGGTTACCGTCGCTTCCACGAAAACCACACAGACGACAGATCTCGCGAGATTGTTCGGTGCCCGCTACGTGGTTGAAGGCAGCATCGGGCGTGTCGACGGCCATTGGATCGTCAACTTCAGCGTTATCGACGTGCCGAGGCTGCGACACATCGGTTCGGGCGGGTGCGACATCGAGGACGATGGACCATTCCGGTCAGCCGAGCGGGTGGCAAATCGGATCGTCGCCAGAATTGCCTTCCAGATCGAGGTAGCCGAACGCCGGCGCGCGGCGATCGAACGTCTCGGGCCATTGGGTGCCTGGGAGAAGTTCCATCGCGGGATGGCATTGATGGATCTGCATACGCCCGATGGCATCCCTTTGGCACAGCAGTGCTTTTCCGACGCCATGGCGATGGAGCCGGGCAATGCCCGTAACATCGCGGGCTTGTCGCAGGCCATTCTGCAGGAGGGCGTATGCCATGCCGGAAAGGGTCGCGCGGACAAGTATGCTCTCAGCCTCGAGCTCGCGCTGCAGGCCTACGCACTCGACTCCAGAGATCCCTATGTCGACTGGACACTGGGGAAATCCTATTTGCGTCTGGGATGGTATTCCCTGGCTTTCGACTCGCTTCAAAAGGCACTCGACGCAATTCCGGATCATCCGGAAGTCCGCGCAACGATCGGGAATTTGATGGCGTTTTCTGGCAAGCCGGAGAAAAGCCTCCTCCTGCTTCACCGGAGCCTCAAATCCACGGATACCGTCATCGTGAATATTGCGCGGTCCCATCTCCAGATGGGCGACTACCAGAGGGCCTATCACTGGTCGAAGCGTACCCTCCAACTGCAGCCATTCAATACTTGGGCTCATATCCTGCTGGGATCGGCTCTCGGTCACCTTGACCGGCAGGACGAGGCGGAAGCGACGCTGATGGAATGTGAAAAGATCAGTCCGGGCAGAGTGGGTGCTGAATTTCTGACGCAGCCTCCTCAATACGAAAGCGCGCCCGAACATCTCGCGGTAGTGGACGGTCTGCAAAAGGCCGGTTGGCGCCCGTGAACGGTCGCATCGGCGCTGGATCGATGCCCCTGCGCCCTTGCATTCGATCACGACACCCACTACCTCTCATTCAGCTCCGCGGAAAACAGGGAAGCGATTTCAATGGCTTATCTGGTTGTTGCTCTCGTGATGACGGTGCTCGCCGGCTTGACCGCCCATTATCTGGCGCAAAAGAAAGGGCGCGCTGTGCGGCCCTGGGTGATCTTCAGCGTGTTGTTCATCCTGCCGGTCTTGCTGCTGGCTTTGCTGCCGGCACGAGACGGCAAGGATACCCTCCTCAACCGAGCATGACCGTCGCCCTGCCGATGGACAGACGGCGACTTCTCGGCACTCTCGGTGCCGGTATTGCCGCTGCGTTCATCCCCTGGACCGGCGCCTCGGCGCACGGTCAAAACCTTCGCGGATACATCCGCACCAATTGGAGCCGCGACCCGTATTCCTTCGGCTCCTATTCCTATGTCGCCAAAGGCGCGCGCCAGCGCGATCGCGCGGATCTCGAAAAACCTGTCGACGGCAGGCTTTTCTTCGCCGGCGAAGCGGTGTTTCCCGACCACAACGCCACCGTTCATTCGGCCTATGAATCCGGTCAGCGCGCCGCCGAATTCGTCCTCCAGGGCAACGCCCGGCGGGTCGCGATCATCGGCGCCGGAATGAGCGGCCTGTCGGCCGCCCACAAGCTGGCAGCCGGCGGGCTCGATGTCACCGTCTTCGAGGCGAGAGACCGCATCGGCGGCCGCATCTGGACACAAAGCAGTCTGGGCATACCACTCGATCTCGGCGCCAGCTGGATCCACGGAACGGAAGGCAACCCGCTGACAACATTGGCTGACTCCGTCGGCTTGGCGCGTATCGCCACGGATGACAGCTACATCAATCGGGGCAGGAACGGCCGGGTGATCGATGACGACGATGTGCCGGACTGGCTGGAAGACGTTGTGTCGATCCAGCACAGCTACGGAGCAGACCGCAATCAGATAAACCGGCTGGCCGATCTGTTCGAACGCGAGTATGGCGGCGAGCAGGTCAAGTTTCCCAACGGCTTTGCGGAGATATTCGACGCTCTGAGAGGCCCCTACTCGATCTGTCTTTCCAACCCGGTGAACCGTGTGTCGATCGGCGGCGACGGGGTGACCATCGCCAGCCGGCGGGAAAGCCCGCAGCGCTTTGACGCAACGATCGTCACGTTGCCGCTGGGTGTGCTGAAGCGCGGGTCGGTCGCATTCGATCCGCCGCTGCCGGCGGCGAAAGTCGAGGCCATAGAACGATTGGGAATGGGGACGCTGGACAAGGTCTATCTGCTGTTCGACAAGCCGTTCTGGGACGCGGATACAACCTGGATCGCCACCCCGGAAAACGGGCTGCCTCCGGGCCAGTTCAACGAATGGCTGAACCTCCACAAATTCACAGGCGAACCAGTGATGATGGCCTTCAACGGCGGAACTCCGGCTCTGGACCTTGCCGGGCTGTCGGATGAGGAAGTGATCGAGCGGGCGCGGCGTACCCTGGAAATCGCATATCCGAACTGAAGTCGGATCCTGATCGGGCGCCTGTTCGCAGCCACTTTTTTTCCACTCGAGCCGAAAAGAAAAAGAGAGAGACGAGGCCGGATGCGCTTCTCCGGCCTCGCGGAACGCGTCAGCCCCTCAGATCACCACCACCTTGGTGCCATTACCGACGCGTTCGTAAAGATCGATCACATCCTCATTGCGCATGCGGATGCAACCGGACGAGACCGCTCCGCCGATGGTCCACGGCTGGTTGGTGCCATGGATGCGGTAGAGGGTCGAACCCAGATAAAGGGCGCGGGCGCCGAGCGGATTGGCCGGACCGCCGGGCATGTAGGTCGGCAGGATGCGACCCTTCGCCTTTTCGCGGGCGATCATCTGCGCTGGCGGACGCCAGTCCGGCCAATGCCGCTTCTGGGTGATCCGGTGGGTGCCGGCCCATTCGAAACCCGGCTTGCCCACGCCGACGCCGTAGCGACGGGCCTGGCCGTTGCCGAGCACCAGATACAGGAAGCGACTGGGCGTATCGATAACGATGGTGCCGGGCTTGTGATGGCTTTGATAGGCCACCGTCTGCGGCAGATAGATCGGGTTCATCTTCGCCGTGCGGGCCTTGTTGGACCGGTTCACGGAGGCGACGCGGGTGTTGGCCCGGGAGCCACCCCAACGGGCCTTGCTGCGCCGCTTGACCACGGCGCCGGCGCCGTGCGGCGTGTTGCGCTGGCGCAGCTGGGTGACCCAGGGCGCCGTCAGATCGGGGCTGAGAACGACGGGCGGCCGCTGACCGTAACGGTCGTTGGCTTCGGCCATGCCGAGCCCCACGGCCATGCACAGGGCCGCAAGAAGAGGGATTTTGATGTTCATCGGACGGACTCACTACCTTTCGTCAGACAACAGTTCACCGCACGCGCTCCGAGGGGAAAACGCGTCAAACAGCGGATTGGTTACGGCTTGACAGTGGAACTGGAAAAAGACTCAAAAATGAATCCGGATCGATAAAATGCGATTCATCCGGCAAAGCTTTTGGCAAGGTTATCGAGGCCTTGAAAAAGCCGGTTAACTGAACGCTAAATGCTTGGAATCACGCATTAACCATGAAAGGGAGGCCCATGACCGACAGCGGACTCATCGAAAGCGACGACGGCATCAGCCGCTGTTTCTGGTACGGCGGCAAGGACGACTATCTCGAATATCACGACCGCGAATGGGGCCGCCCGGTGACCGATGACCGCCGGCTGTTCGAAAAGATCTGCCTGGAAGGGTTCCAGTCCGGGCTGTCGTGGCTGACCATCCTGCGCAAGCGGGAGAACTTCCGCGCCGCCTTTGCAAATTTCGATTTCGACGCGGTGGCGCATTTCGACAAGGAAGATGTCGAACGGCTGGTTCAGGACGCCGGCATCATCCGCCATCGCGGCAAGATCGAGTCGACCATCAACAACGCCCGCCGGGCCTGCGAAATGCGCGACGAATTCGGATCGCTCGCCGCCTATTTCTGGGCGTTCGAGCCGACGCCCGACCAGCGGCCGTCGCGGCTCGACCATGCGACACTGATGACCATGGGCAAGACCGAGACCTCCACCGCCATTTCCAAGGACCTGAAGAAGCGCGGCTGGAGCTTCGTCGGCCCGACGACGGTCTACGCCTTCATGCAGGCGATGGGGATGGTCAACGACCATATCGAGGGGTGCTTTGCGCGGGCCGAATGCGAGGCTGAACGTGACGCGCTTGTACGGCCCCGGAAATCAGGCTGACGCCGCGTCTTGCTGCACTGCGGTCAATGGTTTAGGAAAGCCGCAATTTGCACGAAAAATGTAAAAATCCAGGACATGTTTCGAGTTGATCGTATGTAAGCATTATCACAGCCGGACATCACCGAAATGGGCGAAAAGAAGAAGAAGCAGCCGAGGCTGAAGGCGCGCCTGCCGCGCGGGTTTGTCGACCGCACGCCCGGCGACATTCGCGCGACCGACGAAATGGTCGCCAAGATCCGCGCCGTGTTCGAGCTCTACGGTTTCGATCCGGTCGAGACGCCGATGTTCGAATACACCGATGCGCTGGGCAAATTTCTGCCGGACAGCGACCGTCCGAACGAGGGCGTGTTCTCGCTGACCGACGATGACGATCAGTGGATGAGCCTGCGCTACGACCTGACGGCGCCGCTCGCCCGCCACGTGGCCGAGAACTTCAACACCATCCAGTTGCCCTATCGCACCTATCGCAACGGTTGGGTGTTCCGCAACGAGAAACCGGGGCCGGGACGGTTCCGGCAGTTCATGCAGTTCGACGCCGACACGGTCGGCGCGCCGGGCGTCCAGGCCGACGCCGAAATGTGCATGATGTTCGCCGACTGCATGGAAGCGCTGGGCATTGCCCGCGGCGACTACGTTATCCGCATCAACAACCGCAAGGTGCTCGACGGCGTGATGGAGCAGATCGGCATCGGCGGCGACGACCACGCCGAAACCCGGCTGACGGTGCTGCGCTCCATCGACAAGCTCGACAAGTTCGGCGTCGAGGGTGTGCGCCTGCTGCTGGGTGAAGGCCGCAAGGACGAAAGCGGCGACTTTTACAAGGGAGCCGGCCTCGACGCCGCTGCAATCGACCAGGTGATCGCCTTCGTGGAGGCGGCCGGCGAGGATACGCAAGAGACCATCGCCAACCTGCAAGGCGTCGTCGGCGACGCCGAATCGAAAGGCGCCGAAGGGGTCGCCGAACTCGAGCTGATCGGCGAGTTGGTCAAGGCGGCCGGTTACGACGACGGCCGCGTCAAGATCGATCCTTCGGTGGTGCGCGGCCTCGAATACTATACCGGGCCGGTCTACGAGGCCGAGCTCTTGTTCGACGTCGTCAACGAAAAAGGACAGACCGTGCAGTTTGGCTCGGTCGGCGGCGGCGGCCGCTATGACGGGCTGGTTTCGCGCTTCATGGGCCAGCCGGTGCCGGCGACGGGCTTTTCCATCGGCGTATCGCGGCTGATGACTGCGCTGAAGAACCTTGGCAAGCTCGGCGACGAGGAGGAAATCGCGCCCGTCGTCGTCTGCGTCATGGACCGCGACACCGAGAGCATGGCCCACTACCAGCGTTTCGTCGGGCAGCTGCGCTCGGCCGGGATCCGCGCCGAGATGTTCCAGGGCAATCCGAAGAATTTCGGCAAGCAGTTGCAATATGCCGACCGCCGCGGCAGCCCGGTCGCCATCATCCAGGGGTCGCAGGAACGGACCGACGGCACCGTGCAGATCAAGGACCTGATCGAGGGCAAGAGGCTGTCGGAGGAGATCGAGGACAATGTCGCCTGGCGGGCCAGCCGGCCGGCGCAGGTCTCGGTTGCCGTCGGCGATCTCGTCGACGAGGTCAAAAAAATCCTCGCCGCACAGGCGGAAGACCGCAAGGCCGGATGACATGCGCGGCCAGCCGGATTTCGCCGATGCCATTCTGGCGCTGTTCGCCGAGCGCGGCGCCGATGTGGTGGACATCCCGGTCATCCAGCCGGCCGACCCGTTCCTCGACATGGCTGGCGAGGATCTGCGCCGGCGTATCTTCCTGACGGAAAGCGAGACCGGCCACAGCCTCTGCCTGCGGCCGGAATTCACCATTCCCGTCTGCGTGCGGCACATCGACATCCATTCCGGCACGCCGCGGCGCTACGCCTATCTCGGCCAGGTGTTTCGCCAGCGCCGCAATGGCGGCAACGAGTTCTTCCAGGCCGGCATCGAGGATCTCGGCAATGCCGATTTCGCCGCCGCCGATGCGCAGGCCGTACACGACGCCGCCGACACGCTGGCGATGCTGTTGCCGGATGCTTCGCTGCAGACGACGCTCGGTGACCAGACACTCTTCGAAGCTGTCGTCGAGGCACTCGGCCTGCCGGCCGGCTGGCAGACCCGGCTCATCCGCACCTTCGGCGACCACGGCCAGCTCGACCAGATGCTCAACGCCCTGTCGAAACCGGTCGGCGAGAACGGCGGCTCCGACGACGAACTGGTGGCGCTTGCCCGTGCCGGGGACCGGCAAGGCCTGGTCGAGAAAATCGATGCGCAGATGCGCGCCACCGGCTACCTCAGCAATGCCAGCCGGACGCCGGCGGAAATCGCCGACCGGATTATTGCCAAGACGCAATTGGCGAACGTTCATCTCGATGGGAAAGCGCTGGGCGTTCTGAGGGATTTCCTGGCGCTTGAAACGAGGCTTGTCGACGCGCCGGCGGCCCTGGCTGCCTTTGCAGGCGGTGCCGGCCTCGATCTCGGCAGCGCGCTGGCGACATTCGAAGCGCGCGTCGCGGCGCTGGAGAAGGCCGGCTGCGCCGTGGCCGAGCTGCATTACCGGGCCGCCTTCGGCCGGCCGCTGGACTACTATACCGGCCTGGTCTTCGAAATCGCTGCTGACGGCGCCGTTCTGGCCGGCGGCGGCCGTTATGACCGGCTGCTGACCCTGCTCGGCGCAGAGAAACCCATTCCGGCTGTCGGCTTTTCGCTGTGGCTCGACCGCATCGAAGCGGCGCGCACCGGGGGAACGGCGGCATGAGCATCACCATCGCCCTGCCCTCCAAGGGCCGCATGAAGGACGACGCACTGGCGGTATTCAAGAAGGCCGGCATGGACGTCGTCAGCGTCGGCAACGACCGCTCCTATCGCGGCCGCGTCGCCGGAATGGCCGGCGTCGAGATCGCCTATCTTTCGGCCTCGGAAATCGCCCGCGAACTGGGCAATGGCGGCGTCGATCTCGGCATCACCGGCGAGGACCTGGTGCGCGAGGACCTCGCTGACGCCGACAGCCGCGTGACGTTCTGCGCCCGCCTCGGCTTCGGCCGCGCCGATGTCGTGGTCGCGGTGCCCGAGGTCTGGGTCGATGTCGACAGCATGGCCGATCTCGGCGACGTCGCCTCGGATTTTCGCGCCCGCCACGGCCGGCGCCTGCGCATCGCCACCAAATACTGGCGGCTGACCCAACGCTTCTTCTCCGCCCAGCACGGCATCCAGGTCTATCGCATCGTCGAAAGCCTCGGCGCCACCGAGGGAGCGCCGGCCTCAGGCCAGGCCGACATCATCGTCGACATCACCTCGACCGGTTCGACCCTGCGCGCCAACCACCTGAAGGTGCTTGCCGACGGCGTTGTCCTCAAGTCGGAGGCCTGCCTGGTACAGTCGCAGGTCAGGCAGAGGGGTGCAGCCGACCAAAAGACGCTTGAAGACCTGCTGGCCCGGCTGCAGGCTGCCTGATCCTCACGGCCAGTCGGCGTAACTGGCGATCTCGATCTCGGTTTTTTCCGCACCCCTGTCCTGCAGATGGCGCCGGTAGCTGGCCGGAGGATGGCCCGTCCACTGTTTGAACGAGCGGGAGAAATGGGCGTTGTCGCGATAGCCCAGACGCGCAGCGATCTGTTCGACGGACAGGGTCGAATTCTCCAGCATCATGCGGGCCTCGTGGATGACCCGCTCCTGCACCAGACGTTTCGGCGGCCGGCCGAGTTTTTGGGTGCAGATCGCATGAAGCCGGTCGGCCGAGATGCCGATGGTCCGGGCGTACTGATTGACCGGCCAGCGGTCGCGGAAATTGGCTTCGACCAGTTGGCGAAAGTGTTGCAGGACCAGCGCCGATCGGGCCATGGACCCTTTCAGGTCCTCGCTCTCGGCCGAGAATCGCCACAGCAGCACGAGAACCGTGCGGACGCAGGCCTCGATCATCGTCGTCGAACCGGCTCTCTGCCGCTTCGCCTCGCGCTCGATCACCTCGAAAGCGTGGGAAGCATCGGCCATGGCTTCGTCGTCGCCGCCGATCGGCACCACCAGCTGGCGTTCCGACAGCAGCCGCATCTCCGATGATTCGGCGTTGTAACCAATGGCTTTGGCGAGGATGTCGGCGGTGATGGAGAACTGCATGCCGACGCCCCCGGCGCCGACGCGAAGACTGTGATCGCGGTTCCAGGGCGACCAGACGAGGCTGGGCGAACCGAAGTCCATCTCGGCGAAATCGGAGGTCAGCGTTCCGGCACCGGAGGTCAGCAGCACACCGCGCCAGCTTTGCTGCGAAGCGGCGATGCCGAGGCTGAACACCCGGTCGTGAAGCGCGCATTCGATCCTGTCGGCCTTGATCATCGGTTTGCGGCTTTCATTCCCGTGACGGCCGAAAATCGGCCTTTTCTATCCAAAAAAATACAACACTATGCCAGTTTTTTGCATTATTTGCCGAATTTTTCTCTGTTTAACTTCCCCTACGCTGCCCGCAACAGACGGGCGAGTTGCCCGCCGAAGCCTTTCGCAGAGGCGGTGACGACAGGGAGGACCCTCGCTTGAACGAGGCAAAGCTGATCATCGGCGGTGTCTTCGCCGACGCCGAAGGCGGCGCGGTCTACGATCGCCTGGAGCCGGTTTCGGAGCGTCTGGCGACGCGTGCGGCATCTGCCTCGCCGAACGACGCGAAGGAGGCGGCCAATGCGGCCGCGGCGGCCTTCCCTGCCTGGTCTCGAACCGACCCGCGCGAGCGCTCCGAAATCCTGTTGAAGGCCGCCGATCTCGTCGAGGCGCGCTCCGACGATTTCGTCGCTGCCATGATCGACGAAATCGGCAGCGCCCGGCCCTGGGCCCAGTTCAATTGCCGGCTTGCCGCGGAGATCCTGCGCCAGTCGGCCGGCCAGACCGAATTCGGCAATCTGGAAACGTCGCCGACCGACGGCAACGGCGTCCAATCGGTGTTGCAGCGCCAGCCGGTCGGCGTGGTGCTGGGCATTGCGCCGTGGAACGCCCCGGTAGTCCTCGGCTTTCGCGCCGTGGCGGCACCGCTCGCCTGCGGCAACACGGTGGTGTTCAAGGCCTCCGAGCTCTGCCCCAAGACCCACAGCCTGGTCGTCGAAATTCTCGGGGAAGCCGGATTGCCGGCCGGCGCCGCCAATCTCGTCCTGCACGCGCCGGACGACGCGGAAAAAATCGTCGAAACGCTGGTCGCCCACGCCGCCGTGCGGCGGGTGAATTTCACCGGTTCGACGCGGGTCGGGCGCATGGTCGCCGGGACGTGCGCGACGCATCTGAAGCGCTGCCTGCTCGAGTTGAGCGGCAAGGCGCCGCTGATCGTTCTTGACGACGCCGATATCGACGCAGCGGTCGCGGCGGCAGCTTTCGGCGCTTTCTTCAACCAGGGCCAGATCTGCATATCGACCGAACGCATCATCGTCGACCGGTCGATCGCGGATGTCTTTGTCGAGAAACTCATTGCCAAGACCGATACGCTGGCAGCCGGCGATCCGAGCACAGGCGATTTTCCGCTGGGCTCCATGATCAGCGCCAGCGCCGCGCTGCGCGTACGCGCCCTGATCGAGGATGCGGTCGGCAAGGGCGCCATGCTGGTCTCAGGCGGCGAGGTCGCCGACACGATCATGCAGCCGACGGTTTTGGACCATGTCGACAGCTCCATGCAGATCTACCGGGAAGAGTCCTTCGGCCCCGTCGCAGCGGTTATCCGAGCCCATGGGGAGGACGAGGCCGTGTCGATCGCCAACGATACCGAATTCGGATTGTCCTCGGCGGTTTTCGGCGGCGACCTGACCCGGGCGAAATCGGTGGCCGACCGGCTGGAAACCGGCGTCTGCCACATCAACGGCCCGACCGTCTACGACGACCCGCGCATGCCGTTCGGCGGTTGCAAGGCAAGCGGCTACGGCCGTTTCGGCGGCGAGGCCGGAGTGCGTGAATTCACCGAGCTACGCTGGCTTTCGATCCACGAGGAAAAGCCCGAATACCCGATCTGACGCGGCATCGGGACACAACAGGAACCACCAAGGAGGAAGCAAATGAAACGCAGACAACTCATGGCGATCGCATCGGCCGCGGCCGTTGCCGGAATGGTGTCGTTCGGCGCCCAGGCTGCCGATTCGATCAAGATCGGCGCCGTCGCACCGAAGACCGGCCCGCTGGCCGGTGGCGCCGCCGTCACCCATTGGCCGAACATCCAGCTCTGGGCCGCCCAGGTCAACGACCGCGGCGGGCTGAAGGTCGATGGCGGCCAGAAGATGGTCGAGATCATCGAATATGACGACAAGACCAATCCGGCCGAGCACCTCAAGGCAGTGCAGCGGCTCGCCACCCAGGACGAGGTCGACTTCATCATCGCGCCCTACGGCACGGGCTTCAATGTCGCGGCGGCGCCGATCTACGCCAAATACGGTTATCCGCAGATCGCCGTCAGCGCCATCACCGACCAGATCGACACCCTGACGGACCGTTATCCGACGCTGTTCTTCACGCTCGGTTCGACGACGGCCTTCGTCGAAGGCGTTCGCGACGTGCTGACCGACATGCGCGATGCCGGCAAGATCGGCAACAAGATCGCCATGGTCAACGTCGCCGACGCGTTCGGTATCGAACTGGCCGAAACGGCCCGGCCAATCCTGACCGAAGCCGGCTTCGACATCGTTTACGACAAGTCCTATCCGCTGGGCACGCCGGACCTGTCGCCGGTGGTCAAGGGCGCCAAGGCGACCGCGCCGGACGCCTTCGTGGCCTGGTCCTACCCGCCCGACACCTTCGCGATCACCGAACAGGCGATCATCGAGGATTTCCCGGTGAAGGCCTTCTACACCGCCGTCGCCACGCCCTTCCCCGCCTATTACGGCAAGTTCGGTTCCAAGGTCGAAGGCAATCTCGGCGCCGGCGGGGTGAACCCCGACACGCCGGAGATGCAGGCCTATCGAAAGGCGCACAAGGACATCACCGGCAAGGACGCCGACTACTGGGCCTCGGCCAACACCTATGCCAGCCTGCAGATCCTCGAACAGGCGATTGAAGGCGTCGGTTCGCTGGATCGGGAAGCGGTCACCCAGTACATCAAGGACAACAGCTTCGACACGATCATGGGCCCGCTCAGCTTCGACAGCCAGAACTCGGCCACGTTCTGGAGCGTCGGCCAGTGGCAGGACGGCGTGTTCCGCGGCGTCACCGGTTCGAATGTCGATGGTGCCGTGCCGGTGATCGAAAAGAGCGGCTGGAACTAAGCGTTCCGCCCGTTGTGCCCGGTGCTTCGGCACCGGGCGAATGAAACAGGTTTTCCACGATGGACATTCTCGTCTCGGGGCTGCTGCTTGCCGGCACCTATGCGCTGATGGCGTTCGGCCTCAACCTGCAATACGGCGTTGCGCGGATCATGAATCTGGCCAATGGCGAAATGCTGGTGCTCGGCGCGCTTGCCGCCTTCTGGCTGTTTACTACCGCCGCGATCAGCCCGCTGCTGACGCTGTTCGTTGTTGCGCCGCTGGCCTTTATCGGCAACTGGCTGATCTACCGGATCCTGCTGCGGCCGCTGGTGCGCCGCGCCCACAACCAGGGCCAGCTCGAGGTCGATTCCATCCTCGCAACCTTCGGCATGAGCTTTGCTCTGGTCGGCGTCATGGTGTCCATCCACGGCGAATACTTCACCTACTCCTTCATGGCCGACCCGCTGTCTCTTCTCGGCACGACGGTGGCGCTCAACCGCTTCGTCGCCTTCGTCATGGCGGTGCTGATCGGCGCGGCGCTCTATCTGTGGCTCAACCACTCGCGGCTCGGCATGGCCGTTCGGGCGGTGGCCGTCAGCCCGCAAGCATCGGGGCTCGTCGGCATCAACGTGCCGCGCATCTCGGCACTCGCCTTCGCCATCGGCGGCGCGGTGACCAGCGTCGGTGGCGTGCTGATTTCCACCTTCATCACCCTCGACGCTTCGATCGGCGTGATCTTCACCATGAAGGCGCTGATCATCGTCATCATGGGCGGCGTCGGCGACATCCGCGGCGCCATCATCGCCGCCATCATTCTCGGCATCGTCGAGACCACGGTCGCCACTCTGATCGATCCCGGGCTGACCCTTGCCGCCGCCTACCTGATCTTCCTGTTGGTGCTTCTGTTTCGGCCGCAGGGCTTGTTCGGACGGGGCGCATCATGACGGCCAACCGGATGGAACTGCCGATTGCGGCGATCGTGGTCATCCTGGCGGCCTGTATCCCGCTGGTCGCCAATGGCTACTGGCTGTCGCTCGCCGTCACCGCGGCGATGTATGTCGCGCTGGCGACGAGCTGGGCGTTGTTCTCCGGGCCGACCCATTACATCTCGCTGGCGACGGCGGCGTTTTTCGGCATCGGCGGCTACCTGGTGGCAACCGGCATGAGCGACTACGAGCAGCCCTTCTGGCTGATGGCGCTGATCGCTCCGCTGGTGGCGACGCTGGTCGCCATGCTGATCGGACTGGCCACACTGCGGCTTTCCGGCGTCTATTTCGTCATTTTCACCCTCGGCCTGGCGGAGATGATCCGCAACCTGGTGTCGTGGATCCAGAACAATTTCCTCGGCTCGCGCGGGCTCTACGTGCTGACCGATTTCACCGAGGCGCATATCTACTGGATGCTGCTGACCATAGCTGCTGTGGTCTATTTTCTCGGCTGGGTGCTGCAGCAGTCGCGGCTCGGCTTCGCGCTGCGCATCATCGGCAATGACGAGACCGTGGCCCGCCATGTCGGCATCAATACCGCCTGGTCGAAGGTGGTGCTGTTCATGACCACCGGCTTCGTCGGTGCGCTGGTCGGCGCCATCATCGCCCCGCGCTACTCCTACATCGAACCCAACCAGGTGTTTTCGCCGGAGCTCAGCTTCCTGGTGGTGATCATGGCACTGCTGGGCGGCTCGCATCGGCTGTGGGGTCCGCTGATCGGCGTGGTTCCGTTTACGCTGCTCTGGGAGGTGATCACCATCTCGTTCCCGAACTACACGACGCTGTTTCTCGGCCTGACCTTCCTGGTCATCGTCTATTTCATTCCCAACGGCATCGTCGGCCTGGTCGAAAGGCTGGCGGGGGCGACCCGATGAGCACGCAGCGAACCGTCCTGACCGTCGACGACGTGACCCGGCGCTTCGGCGGCCTCGTCGCGGTCGATTCCATGAGCTTCGCCGTCGGCCAGCACGAGGTGCTCGGCATCATCGGACCCAACGGCTCCGGCAAGACGACGATGATGAACCTGATTTCCGGGGCATTGCGGGTGTCGGCCGGGCGGATCAGCATGGGTGAGCGCGTGCTGAGCACGGCGCCGGCCCATCAGGTGGCACGCTGGGGCGTTGCCAGAACATTCCAGCTGGTGCGCATCCTGCCCGGCCTGTCGATCATCGAAAACGTCATGGCAGGAGCCGCTTTCGGCCACAGGCCGCAATGGGGCGCCGGCGCTCGCGACCGAGCCGCCAGGCTGCTCGCCCGAGTCGGGCTCGAGGGCCAGACGCACGCCCACGCGTCGGCGCTCACCTATATCGACCAGAAACGCCTGGAGCTGGCCCGGGCGCTCGCCTCCGACCCGGAAATCCTGCTGCTCGACGAATGGCTGGCCGGGCTGAACCCGACCGAGCTGCAGGTCGGCATCGAGCTGATCGCCGATCTGCGCCGCGAGGGCCGCACCATCATCCTGGTCGAGCATGTCATGGACGCCATCCGGTCGTTGTGCGACCGCTGCGTGGTGATGAACTCCGGCGCCAAGATCGCCGAAGGCACACCGACGGACGTGCTCTCCGACCCGGAAGTCATTCGCGCCTATCTGGGAGACGAATGATGCTGGAGGTCCGCGATCTATCCGTTACCTATGGACGCCACCGTGCGCTGGCCGATGTCAGTATCGATGTCGGCCAGGGCGAAATCGTCGTCATTCTCGGCGCCAACGGCGCCGGCAAGAGTTCGCTGCTGCAGGCCATTGCCGGCATGTCGGAGGGCACGGTCGAAGGGTCGGTGAAGCTTGACGGCTCGCCGCTGCCGGGGCTGGGACCCGACGAGATCGTCGAGCGCGGCATCGCCTATGTGCCGGAGGGACGCGGCATTTTCGGCGACCTGACGGTGGCCGAAAACCTGGCGCTGGGGGCCTATTCCAACCGCGCCCGGGCACGTCAGGACGAGAACATGCGAGCAGTGCTCGAGCTGTTCCCGAAGCTCGCCGAGCGCCGCAGACAGATCGCCCGCACCATGTCGGGCGGCGAGCAGCAGATGGTGGCCATCGGCCGGGCGATCATGTCGGACCCGGACATCCTGATGCTCGACGAGCCCTCACTCGGGCTGTCGCCGCTCCTGTGCAAGGAGCTGTTTCACAATCTGGCGGAAATCCGCTCCACCGGCCTCGGCGTCCTGCTGGTCGAACAGAACGCCAAGCAGAGCCTTGCGATCGCCGATCGGGGCTATTTGCTCGAAAACGGCGGCATCATCGGCGAAAACGATGCGCAATCGATGCTGAAAGACCCGGCGGTGCAAGCGGCCTATCTGGGCGGCGCGGCGGCGACACCGGCCGCCCATTCAGCCAAAGCCACGACCGCGTCCGAACCGAAATTCGTCCGACCGAAGCCGACCACTGGTTCCGCTCGCAAGGCCGACGATCTGGCCGGTGAGGCGATCTCCGGTTTGGTAAAGCGCGCGGCGAAGCGCGCGACTCCGCCGCCTGCAACAATCCCACAAGCAGCAAAACCGACGCGCAATCCGGAACCGAAGGACATCGGCGGAGCGATCGAACGCGAACCTGAAGTTGCGCGGCTGCTCAAGGACATCGAGGAGGCGGCCGAGCGGGCCCGCGGCAGGAGCGACACACCCTCCCCGCCCAAGCCGAAATCGAAGAAACCCGAAGCCGAGGGGCCGCTGCCGGAAATCAAGGTCTGGCGCCGCAAGCCGATCGAGATCTGGAAGCGCGGCCCGGACGGCAAACTCAGAAAGGAAGAGTGACATGGCACGCCAGTTCGAATCCTACTATGCCGGCGGTTCCTGGCGCCCGGCGCCCGCCCGTTTCCAGGATCTCAACCCGGCCGACGGCTCCGTCTGGGCGGAAGTGGCCGATGCCAGCCTGGCCGAGGTGCGCTCCGCCATCGATGCCGCCGACGCCGCCTTCGCCGGCTGGTCGGCGCTGCCCTTTCACGAACGCGCCCACTACATGCTGAAGATCGCCGACGGCCTGGAGGCACGGCGCGGCGAGCTGGTTCAGGCTCTGCAGGAAGAGGGCGGCGGCTGGTTCGGCAAGGGCATGTTCGAATCCGGCTATGTGCCGGAGGTCTTCCGCGCCGCGGCCGCCATGAACTACGCGCCGGTCGGTGAAATCATGCCGTCCGAACATCACAAGGTGTCGATGGCCGTGCGGCGGCCCATGGGCGTGGTCACGGTGATCTCGCCATGGAACTTTCCGTCGCTTCTGACCTCACGCGGCCTCGCCTTTCCGATTGCGGCCGGCAACACCGTGGTGCTCAAACCGTCGGAGGAAACGCCCTATACGGGCGGGCTGATCTTCGCCGAGATCTTCGAGGAAGCCGGCGTTCCGCCGGGCGTTCTTAATGTCGTCACCTGCTCGCGCGATAACCTGGCCGAAATCGGCGACGAGCTGATCGAGAACCCCAGGATCAAGGGCATTTCCTTCACCGGCTCGACCCCGGTCGGCCGCATGATCGCCGCCAAGGCGGGTGCGCACCTGAAGAAGGCCTGTGTCGAACTCGGCGGCAAGGATGCGCTGATCATCTGCGACGATGCCGACTTCGAGCGTGCCGTCGGTGCTGCCAATTTCGGCAGTTTCATGCACCAGGGGCAGATCTGCATGAGCGTCGAAAAGGTGCTGGTGCAGGACGCGCTCTACGACCGGTTTCTGCCGGCCTTCGTCGAGCGCGCGGCGCGCCTGAAGGTCGGCGCGCCCTCGGCCGACCGCGACCACGTCATCGGGCCGCTGATCAACGACAAGCAGGTGGCGCGGGTCAAGGCGCAGATCGACGATGCCGTCGCAAAGGGTGCGAAAGTCGAACTTGGCGGCGGCGTCGATGGCCGTTTCGTCGAACCGACGATCCTGACCGGGGTGACGCCGGAGATGATGATCTACAGCGAGGAGACATTCGGCCCGGTGGTGCCGGTCATCCCGTTCCGTAGCGACGACGAGGCGGTCGCCATTGCCAATGACAGCGAATACGGGCTGTCGTCGGGCGTCATCACCAGCGACGAGAACCGCGGTCTGGCCATCGCCAATGCGCTCGACACCGGCATGTGCCACATCAACTGCTCCTCGGTGAACGACGAGCCGCACGTACCCTTCGGCGGCGCCAAGGCCTCCGGCGTCGGCCGTCATGGCGGCCGCTGGTCGACCGAGACCTTCACAGAGACTCGCTGGATCACGCTGGAACGCGGCGGCCGTCCCTATCCGCCGGCATTTTGAGGAGAAGCACCATGTCCGACCTGAGCTGGGCCGAAGGCAAGCTGCTGAAAGACAAACGCATCGTGGTGACCGGCTGCTCCTCCGGAATCGGCCTCGAGACGGCGCGCACGATCAAGAAGCTTGGCGCCGAGGTCATCGGCGTCGACGTCACCAAGACCGAGGAACACGTCGACGAACTCTACATCGCCGACCTGTCCGACCGGCAGACGATCAAGGCGCTGGTCGAGGCGCTGCCAGGCGGCATCGACGGGCTTGCCAACGTCGCCGGCCTGCCTCCGACGGCGCCGGCGGACAAGGTCATCCTGGTCAATCTGGTGGGCCTGCGGTTCCTGACCGAAAACCTGATTCCGAAGCTCAACGACAATGCGTCGATCGTCAATCTGGCGTCGCTTGCGGGCTTCGGCTGGCCGCAGGCGATGGAGACGGCGCTCGCCGCAGACGAGCTGGAATTCGAGGATGTGGAGGGCTTCATCCAGCACCACCGGGTCGGCAATGAGGGCGGTCGCAGTTACTTCTTTTCCAAGGAAGCGCTGATCGTCTGGACCATGAAGAACCGCTGGACCTGGCGCGACCGCGGCATCCGCATGAACGCGGTATCACCGGGCCCGGTCGACACGCCTATTCTGAAGGATTTCATCGAAACGCTGGGCGCCCGCGCCGAAGAGGACATGCGGGTCATGGACCGGCCGGGCCATGCCGACGATATCGCGCCCGTTGTCGCGTTTCTACTGTCCGACATGTCGCGCTGGATGCGCGGCACCAATGTCCATGTCGACGGCGGCATGTCATCGCATGTCCTGTCGGGGATGCATCAGTTCTAGTCCGCTAAGGGAGGTCAACGATGGCTTCGTTTCTTACATTCCTCATCATCGTTCTCATCCTGGCGGCCATCGCTGTCGTGCTGGTGGCCTACTTCTTCCACCGGGCATCGCGTGAGGTCAGCCTGATCCGCACGGGGGCCGGTGGCCGCAAGGTGGTCATGGATGGAGGGGTGATCGCCTTTCCCTATTTCCACGAGGTGACGCGGGTCAACATGCAGACCCTGCGCCTGGAAGTCCGCCGCGAGGGCGAACAGGCGCTGATCACCAAGGACCGCTTGCGGGTCGATGCCGGGGTCGAATTCTACGTCTCGGTGCTGTCCGATCCGGAAGCGATCGCCCGTGCTTCGCAGACGCTCGGCGACCGGACCTTCAGGGCCGACAGCCTGCGCGACCTGATCGAAGGCAAGCTGGTGGACACGCTGCGCGCCGTCGCCGCCCGCATGACCATGGACGAACTGCACGAAAACCGTGCTGATTTCGTACGCGAGGTGCGCGATACGTTGAACGAACCGCTGTCGCGCAACGGCCTGGCGCTGGAAAGCGTGTCGCTGACGGCGCTCGACCAGACGCCGTTCGATGCGCTGGACGAGAACAACGCCTTCAACGCCGTCGGCATGCGCAAGCTGGCGGAGGTGATTGCCACCTCCAAGAAGGAACGGGCAGCGATCCAGTCGGACGCGGAGGTGGCGGTGCACCGCTCGTCGATGGAAGCTTCCAAGCGCAAGTTGGAAATCGACCTCGAGCAGCAGGAGGCGCAGATCCGCCAGTCATTGGAACTGGAGCGGCTGCGTGCCGAACAGCTTGCCGAGATCGCCTCCAACAAGGCAGCCGGCGAACGCAGCGCCAGCGAGGCGCGCATCGAAATGGAACGAGGCATCCGCACCGCCGAGCTGGCGCGCGAGAAGGCCGTTCGCGAGGCGGAGATCGCCCAGGCGCAGGCGCTGGAAATCGCCGAGCAGGACCGCACCATTGCAGTGGCCAAGAAGACCGAGGCCGAGAGCAAGGCGATCGCCGCCGCCGACATGGCGCGGGCCGAGGCCGTGTCCGCGGCCGAAGCCATTGCGTCGGCGCGCGCCGTGGCGGAAGCGGAGCGCAAGAAGAAGATCGCGCTGCTTGCGTCCGAGCAGGACAACCAGGTCCATGCCGGCCGGCTGACATCGCGCGCCCGGGCGGAAGCCGAGGCGTCTGTCGAAAAGTCCAAGCAGACACTGGAAGAGGCGAAGGCAGAGGCTGAAGCTTCGGCCCTGCGGATCGCCACCCTCAAGGAGGAAATGGCGGTGAAGGCGGACGGCCAGAAGGCGCTCAACGAGGCCGAAAACGTGTTCAATGCCGAGGTCATCGGCCTGAAACGCGATATCGCCCGCCTCGAAGCGCTGCCGAAAGTGATGGAACAGATGGTCAAGCCGACCGAGAAGATCGACTCCATCCGCATTCACCACATCGGCGGCGGCCTGGCGCCGGCCGGCGGGGCGGAATCCTCAGGCAAGCCGCCGGTCAACCAGGCGCTCGATTCGATCATGGAAATGGCCGTGCAACTGCCGGCCCTGAAGAAGATCGGGAAGGAACTCGGCATCAGCGTCGAGAAAGGCCTGACCGGCCTGGCGGACGACGAGGAGGAACCGAAAGACTGAGTTCCTCCTCCGGAGGCCCTACTTGTGGGCGTTCAGCCATTCCAGCGTGGTGGGGATCATCTTTTCGTCCAGCGTCGTCGGGCCGCCAAAGGCGTCCCAGACGTGGTCGGTATCGAACATCACCAGTTTTTCCTCGCCCGGATGGTAATTGAGCAGGACCTGGCCGGCCCCCGGCTGCGGGGTCACCAGCGTGTCCTTGCTGCCGACGATGACCAGCAGCGGTCCGGGATAACCGGTGACGGCCGCAGCCGGGCTCGTAGTCGGCAATTCCTGATAAAAGGCTCCCTTCAGCGTGGTTTCGACGCCCCAGGGCAGTTTGACGGTATGCGGTGTCGCCGCGTCGCCGGCGATCGCTCCGGCAACGGTCTCGGCACCCAGCAGGCCTGAATAGGTGGCCATCGGGTTGGTCACCGGCGCCCATAGAACCGTCGCCTTGACGTCCGGGCGCTGCGCCACGGCGTGCGAGGCGACGAGGCCGCCCTGGCTCCACCCCAGCACCGAAACGTTGCTGCCGTCGACCGCATCGTTGTTCTTCAGCCAGTCGATCGCCGCTACGGCATCTGCGATCTGGCCGCTGAAGGTGGTGTCGGCCCATTCGCCCTGACTTTCACCGGATCCGCGGAAGTCGATGCGCAAGCTGGCATAGCCGTTTTCCGCGAGTTGCCGCGCCGTGCGGGAAAACACACCCTCTTCGGTATCCTTGACCGGCAGTTCGTCGCGCGAACCGGTGAAGCCGTGCAGCAGAAGAACGACAGGCGCCGGAGGTCCGTCCGGCGTTTCCAGCGTGCCGACGACGTTCTGACCGTCGACCGGAATGGTGACGACCTGTTCGGCAGCCCATGCCGAACCGGCCAGAACCGCAGCGAGCGCCAGTACCGCCGCTTTGGCCGTCATTCTCGTTGTCTGTGTTCTCATGTCGGTGCCCCTTCTTCCTGCTGTTGGCCAAAAAAACTGACCGCGCCGCCGAAGGGACGCGGTCATCTTGCAAAATACCGGCTGCCCGGACGAGACCCGAAGCGATCGGAGCTCAGGTGCCTTTGTACTGCGGGGCGGCGGCGTCGAACTCCTCGCGCAGATTGACGACGACCCGCCGGTTCTGCACCTTGCAAGCGGTTTGCGAGCAGTTGCGAACCGGCCTGTCCATGCCGTAGCCCTTGGCCCACATGCGCTGTGGGCTGACGCCCTTGCTGGCGAGATAGGCCATCACCACGTCGGCGCGCTCCCGTGACAATGTCACGTTCTTGGCATCCGACCCCGGATCGTCGGCGAAGCCCTGCAGCTTCACCAGCCAGCCGCGGTGCCTGACCAGCCATGCAGCCTGCAGGTCGAGCGTTTCCATGGCGACATCGTCGAGTTGGGCGGAGCCGGAAGCAAAATAGACCCGGCGCCCGGCGTCCATGATGAACTCTTCCTCCGTGCCCTGGCGCACGTCGGCAAAACCGGCCGCCGCATTGTCGGTACCTCTCGGCGTCAGGGTCGAGGCGGTGTTGCAGCCGGCCACGGCGAGCCCCGCGGCAAGAAGAACGAGAGCCGAAAAGACGCTTTGGACACTGTTCATTCCCGTCACCCGTCGCTCAGGTTTTGCGCGCGTTCCGAGATATGCTCCAGAACCAGCACCGCGGTGCCCTTCGGAGTTCTTCGGTAGAGGTCGATCACATCCTCGTTGATGAGTCGGATGCAACCGGACGACATGTCGGAGCCGATGGTCCAGGGCTGGGTTGTGCCGTGCAGGCGATAACCGGTATCGCCGCCCGCATTGTGCAGATAGAGCGCGCGCGGTCCCAGCGGGTTGTCCGGACCCGGATCCATGTAGGCGGGCAACTCCGGCTGCCGCTTGCGCATTTCCGGTGGCGGCGTCCAGCGCGGCCAGCGCGCCTTGCGGGCGATGTTTGCCCGGCCGAACCACTGGAACCCTTCGCGGCCGACACCGACGCCGTAGCGCAATGCGGTGTTGTTCTCCCAGATCCAGTAGAGATAGTGGTTGCGGGTATCGATCACGACGGTGCCGATCGGCTCGTCGGAATAATACTGCACCATCTGCCGGCGCCAGCGCTTGTCGACTGCATCGAAATTGGTCGCCCTGAAGGTGAAGCCACCGTCGGTGACATACCCCTTGTAGAAGCGCGATGCGGACTGCTGCGCTGCCGCGCCACCCGTCCACACGAAAGGTGCTGCCAGACCCGCTGTCACGGCGGTGGCGCCCGTCAGAAATTTACGCCTGTCCATATCATCCTCCCGGCGACGCCTCGGGCGCTCCCTTGAGCCCTGCCGCCTTCATAGTGTTGCTGGCGCGGATAATAACCCGCAATACCGGTGTCAGGTCAACCGAGGGAGCGTCTCGCAGCGCGGTTGAACCCCGCTCGGGAAATAGGCACCCGACAGCTCTTTCAATATTCCGCCGCCGAACTTCAATCGCAACATCGTCTGTCATAATATAAATATCCCTTCGACATCTCAAATACATGCAGATCGTATTTATTAATTTCGATTTTATTTTGTGTTATCCTATTCATATCGACGCACGTCGAAAACAAAATTTGAATTTCGGGTCGATAACATGGAGGATGTCATGTCGCCACAAACGCCAGCCGAGAAAATGGCCGCCATGTACCACGCCTATGGAGAGGGCGATGCAGAACCGCTGCTGCAACTGATGGCCGATGACGGCGTGTTTCGATTCGCCACCCCCGACAAGTCGTTCAACTTCGCCCGAACCTACCGGGGCGCCGCTGGCGTCCGCGACGCGATTGCCGCCATCGTCGAGCATTATCAGTGGCTGCGCTATGAGAACCTCGAATTGATCGCCGAGGGCGACGTCGTGGTTGCGATCAATGGCGGCCGCATCAAGAACCTCGCGGACGGTGCCGAGTCGGAAATCACCCTTGCGGACTTCATTCGGTTCGACGACTGGAAAATCGCCGAATTCATCGAGTTCTTCGACAGCGCGGGCTTTCGCGACTGGAGCGACGGAAAAGGCGCTCCCTGCACCGACTTCGTCAACCGCGACCACGGCGAGACATTCGCCGCCGCCGGCGACGCCGACCGCAACAAGGCGGCATTGGCCGAAGCCTATGCGGCCTATGACCGGCGCGATGCGGAGCCGCTGCTATCGCTGCTGGCCGACGACGCCAGTTACAATTCCATTGCGCGCTGCGACGATTTCGTCTTTGCCGGCCCCTGTCGCGGCCGCGCCGCCTGATTGGAGAATGTCGGGCGTATCGCCGAAACCTACGAGCTCGAACACTATCGGGCGAAGGAGATGATCGCCCAGGACGATCTCGTCGCCGTCCATGCCGACACGCTCTTCATCCGCCGCTCGGACGGCCATCCGATGAAGACGGAGAAGATCGACCTGTTCCGCATGAAGGACGGCCGTATCGTCGAGTTCAACGAATTCTTCGACACCGAGGCCTGCCGCTAGTGTCCTGAATCTGAAGTTCGCCACATTGTGCAGCAAACGCCGAACGAACTTCAGATTCAGTCAGGACACTAGCAAGATAATGATTCCAGTGTGGTTTAGGGATTTGAAGTTCCTACAAGAGCCTGCCGCAATCATCATAGGAACTTCAAATCCACCACACTAGGGGATCCGGTCCGATCTTCAGCTGACGTCCCGACGATGCCGCGCCTCGACGATTGCGTGCGGCAAAAATCGTGCTAAGGCAGACAGCTCCTGTAACGATGCGAGGTGCTGACCGTGGCCAAATCCAATGCGTATTCGGGTCTTTCGACGACGGCGATCCATGCGGGCGAAGGGCCCGATCCGGTCACAGGCGCTTCGGCGCCGAACATCGTCATGTCGTCGACCTATGTGGCGGAGGAAACGGCCGGCTTTTCGGCCCATGATCTCAGCGACGACAGCCCGTTTCTCTATGGTCGCTGGGCCAACCCGTCGGTGCGCTCGCTCGAGCAGAAGATCGCGGCGCTCGAAGGCACCGAATCCTGCCTCTGCCTCGCTTCGGGCATGGCGGCGGCTACCGCCATCTTCCTCACCGTGCTATCGGCGGGCGACCACGCGATCGTCTCTGACGTTTCCTATGCCGGTGTCGCGGAACTCGCCCGCGATACGCTGCCGCGGCTCGGCATCGAGGTGTCGCTGGTCGACATGACAGACCTCGACGCGGTTGCGGCGGCCGTGCGGCCGAACACGAAGCTGATCCACACGGAAAGCCCGGCCAATCCGATCATGCGTCTCACCGACCTTGCCGCGGTCTCGGAGATCGCCCGGCAGGCCGGCGCCAAACATTCCTGCGACGCCACCTTCGCCTCGCCGATCGGCCAGAAGTCGGCAGAACTGGGCGTCGATTACGTCATGCATTCGATCACCAAATATATCGGCGGCCATGGCGATGCCATCGGCGGCGCGGTTTGCGGGACGGCCGAGGACGTCAAGGCGCTGACCATCGAGGCGGCCATCCACCACGGCGGCATCCTGTCGCCGTTCAACGCCTGGCTGATCGCCCGAGGCACATCCACCCTGCCCTTGCGCCTGCGCGCCCACCAGGAGGGCGCGCTCGCCGTCGCGGGCTGGCTCGAAGCCCATCCGAAGGTGACCCGGGTGCTCTATCCCGGCCTGGAAAGCCACCCGCAGCACGAACTGGCGCAACGGCAGATGCGCAACACTTCGGGCATGATGGCGTTCCAGGTCGGCGACGAGAGCACCGGCGGGGCGCTCGCCGCCCGCATGGCCGAAAACCTGCAGGTCATCCACCACGCCGTCTCGCTCGGCCACCATCGCTCGCTTATCTGGTGGCTGCCCACGTCGGGCATGATGGAAACCTCTT
Organism: Rhizobiaceae bacterium; assembly: GCA_963921345.3. GTDB lineage: Bacteria > Pseudomonadota > Alphaproteobacteria > Rhizobiales > Rhizobiaceae > Hoeflea_A. Next base: position 2,724,196 of record CAWUFE020000007.1, read on the forward strand.
TCCGGCTCACCGGCAAACAGTTGCAGAGCTATCGCGACTACGCCGGCGACGGGATTTTCCGGTTGTCGATCGGCCTTGAGGATGCTGAGGATCTGATCGCGGACCTGGACCGGGTTTTGGGGTAGATCTTATTATCCGATCAAAATCACTGGGTGGAAAAATCTGAAGTTTGCGCTTCCGTCAATACGGAGAGAAAACTCGCAAACTACCGGATTTACCGATTGAGAAACTCGCTGCGTGTGGAGCTGAATTATGGCACTTGGCAGTCCAAATCAGCCAAAGGTAAAATTTCTGGAGCTGATGCTGGATCCCGAGGGCGCAGAATACATATCAAGCCAACTGAACAATGAGTCGGCAATATCGCTGGCAAGTGTGCTGCCTCAACTGACCAAACTGTTTGCTCTGAAAACTGAAGATGCTCCAGGTCTTGCCTTTGTCGGTGCACAAGCCTCGGGAAATCTGAACACGATTGCTGCGGAGGACCCAATAGTATTTGGCTGTGCGGGGTCAGGCAGCGAGTTATCGCATGCGCTGGTATCTTGTATCGGCGAGGCCGTCGAGCGTGTTTCGCAGGTAGATCAAGGGCATATTCCGTTCGAAACAATGAATTTCGAAACGGGAATTGTAGGATGGCCCAGTACTTGGCTGGATGAGCTCGAACAAAACCGCATGCTGGCAAAACTGCGCGGCCAGGAAGTTGATTGGATCACCGGTCACCTATTCTTGGGAAATCAGCCGATCAGACTTCCTGCAGATTGGTGTTTGCGTCGTGCCGGTCCGGGGCCAATGGCTATCGCGGGTGCAACCATGAGCACCGGAGTTGCCGCTGGGCAATCATTTAAAGCCGCCATCCGCAATGCAATTCTCGAACTGGTCGAACGCGATGCCGCCGCGCTTTGGTGGATCGGCGGAGCTCGGCCCCGTACCATCGCGCTCGAGGGTCATGAACTGCCTAAACTGACGAAGCTGGTGCAAGATTTGCGAGGTGGCTGTTCGAGCCGCACCAGCTGGTTCTTGGACATCACGACTGACTTGATGATACCCGTTGTCGCGGCTGTCTCAGTGAACCAATCCGGCAAAGGCTTCAGCTGCGGATTGGGTGCGGGGCTGTCTCTGGCGGAAGCCGCCGAGAGGGCGTTCTTCGAACTACTTCAGATGGAGCTCGGATTGCGACTGGCCGAGATGAAGACGAGGGATCCTTCTGTTGGGACCATCACCGAGATCGATGAGCGCGCGCTCGTCAGAGCGAGTGCGATCGATGCCAACGAATGCGACCTCATACTGCCAGCCCGAGCACCGCTAGCGCTTGATTCATTCGAGCAACTTGCGGCAGAAAAAGACCCCGTTGTGGCTCTTCGCAGACGCTTCCACGAAGTCTGTATCGATTTCGGTGTTGTCGATCTTACGCATCCTAACCTCGGCGTTCCGGTGGCCATGGCTATATCCCGCGACCTCCAGCTATTGTCCGAATCCTTTGCAACAACGCGCTTGACCAATACAATCGCGGAGACTGGCGGAGGACGGCGCTGGACTCGCGATTCACAAATATTTTAGTGATTTGTGGAGATGGCCGTTATACTAAACGTGTAATTACTTCCGTGACGCAGCAGGTCCGCAGAAAGTTCGTCGACGGCGTCGGAGCTAATCGACAGGCATACCAGTGGTTGATGATACCGTGCAAATGACGACTATCCGCACCAACCGTGCGCCGGAGTTACCCTTGGTCGAGTTGGCGTCCGGCATCCGGATACGTCATCGCTCCCGCGACATCAATATCGCAAGTCGCAAGGCGCAGGCTATCGTTTGCTATCTGCTTCTGTCGAAGACGGGTCGGGAAACTCGAGAGCATCTCGTCGGCATGTTCTGGAGTGAATCTGACGAGCAGCGTGCACGGGGCTCACTCCGTCAAGTCGTTCGCGAACTCCGCGGAGCCTTTGCGCGAATTGACTCTGATGCGTTGCGGGTTGACAAAAATGCACTTGGTATCGATTCAGCACGAGTGCACGTCGATATTTGGGACGCGCTCCAAGAGGCCGAGAACGGAAACGTACACCCTATGCTCCTGGAGAGCAGGTCCGCAATCGACGGGCTTCTGCGAGAATTTGAAACCGTCGATCCTTCTTTTCAAGTCTGGTTGAATGCGAAGCGAAGGTCGCTTGGCGAACAGATCGCTCAGTCCCTTGAACTGGTGTTGGTCGATCGGGCGCGACCCGGCATCGAAATCGAACGGGCTGCGCGCGCACTCCTCAACCTTGACCAAACACATGAAGTGGCCGCCCGAGAGATCATGCGCCAACGATCCGCCGTTGGCGATATCGGCGGCGCGCTCAGCGTCTATAAAGCCCTGTGGGATACCCTCGAAGAAGAATACGACGTCGAGCCCTCTCAGGAAACACAGGAACTCGTCGCAAAAATCAAGCTCGCTCAACCTGAAGGACAGGGGACGCCGGCCGCCAGCGAAACCGCTTTAGCCCGTGTGCAGAGTTATGCGGAGCTATCCATTGATGATGAGACCCCATCACAATGGGCCGGCAGCCGCAATCGCGCCAGTTCCCTGGCCATGCTGTCTAATCTCATGATCGAGGTCACAGAATTCGACATTGGTGCCATCGCAAGTGAAAGCCATTATCTCGTGAAGGGCTTTCGGCAAGAACTGTTGGCCTGCCTGATCAGATTTCGCGAATGGAAAGTGTGCGAAACAGACGCCGGAGCACAGCTGGGAAATGCACACATTTTTAAAGTAGAAGCAAGCGCATATCAGGCGCTCGATACCATAAGACTCGTCCTGACCCTACGCGATACAAGCACTGGTGTGTTCCTGTGGAGCGAACGTCTTGCGCTGAGCCTTGAATCCTGGTTCGAGTTGCAGCAAAAAATTGTGCGGCGTCTCGCAACTGCGCTCAACGTGCATGTTTCGGTCAATCGATTGGCGAGCATTGGTGAAGGCCGTCGCCACGACCTCGCAATGTATGATCTTTGGCTAAAGGGTCAAACCATGGTCCTTAGCTTCGACCCGAAGAGTTGGCACGAGGCGGCCAATCTGTTTAGCCAGATTTTGCAAACTGCCCCCACCTTCTCGCCAGCCTACTCAAGCCTGGCACAACTGAACAACTCCATCCACCTCTTTCACTTCGGAGTGTTTCGTAGCCAAGAGCGCGCGGGTGAGGCGATAACATTGGCGCAACGAGCAGTCAGGCTGGATGGGGTGGACTCGCGAGCACAACTTTGCCTTGGTTGGGCCTATGTCATGTCCAATCAGTACGACAAAGCGGGCTTGCATTATGCACTCGCGTGCGAACTGAACGGAAACGACCCGTGGACATTGATTTCGTCAGCCCTCGGTTTGGCCTTTGCCGGGGACGCTGAGCGCTCACAGCAATTGGCAGACTATGCTCTGGAGCTCTCGCTCGATCCGAGTCCGACCCATTGGGGCTACCAAGCGCGAATTAGATACCTGCATGGCGATCCGATTGGCGCAATGGAAGCAATGAAGAATGCTGCTGCGGTACCTGCCATGCTTGCTTGGCGTTCTGCTGTGCTAATCGAGCTTGGGCAAACAGCCGCTGCTCAGAAATCCTTCACTGACTTTCTGAACGCAGCGGAAAGCAATTGGTACGGTAGATCGTCCGCAAGTCCGGAAAACATTGTCCGGTGGTTCTTGCATTCGTTCCCTCTACGATCAAAAGAAGCGTGGCTTCGACTGCGAAATCATCTTGCACAATTGGGGGCGCCCGTGCTGAGGCTGGAGCATGACATCAGCCACATTTCACAGGCGCCGAACCATCAAACACACATCCCGATGGAATAGTCGCCAATGCGGCAAGCCTGAAAGTCAACGCGATCTGACGGATCCGCAATTTGAAGATTGGCTAGGCCAAAGGCCGTGAGGTAACAGCCAGGCAAAAAGTAATCCTCCGTCCGGAGGAGTTGCTCGAACTCGTCGACAAGCTCCTTGGGCGGCAACCTTATGGAAAGAGTGTCTGAGCGGGCGACGTGCCAATCGATATTCTGTTCGCTGATACGGTCGGGTATTTTCAATTCTATTCCAAAGTCAGTGCAGATCTCCACCAACTCCTGCAACGTATCGGGCCGCGGTGGTACTGGTGAATCTGGGCTGAACTGATTAACCCCGGTAGCCCATGATTTGACAAGCTTTCCCCATTCTTTGCTTGGTTGAGCGTGAAACGTGTCAAAGTTCATTTTATCACTCCTATCTTTTGCAGGCTGGTCCATTTCAACAAAGGTCACCCGCTTATTGCCCTTGTTGTTCGTCGAAAACACTCAATCCGTCCATGACCTCCAGCAATCGACGCATCGATGAGATCGAAGTCAGCAATTGTGCATCCGTGTCGGTAAGCAGATCCGAATCGCCGAGCAAAGTTGCACAAACCGCGCCAATTCGGTCCTCCAGCGAGATCTCCAAGTCGTCCAGTTCGATTATCGCCTTTCCTGGCGGGCTAGCCTTGAGGGGGTTGTGCAGAAACGCTCCCCAGAAGGTTTCGGCGATAATACTCGAGGCGAAGTGTCCCAATCTCAACCCGCCCCCTTTACGTACAGGAATTCCGTTCTCGATCGTGTATGCTGCTTCGAGAAGCGTAAAAAAGGGAATCGGTGGATTCTCTGAAATTAAGCCGATTTGTTCTGCTGATAGTGGTGGCTCATAGCCCCCGGAACTCTGGTGATCTTCAAGCCATTCTTTGATTAAGTTCTTCCAAGTCGACTCATATTCAGGTATTTTTACGCATGTATTTCCAAATTCTGCAATAATTTCCGATACTGATGGCATTTCAGTATAAAGCGCGCTTAGAATATCCCTAAATACCAAACCTTCATCTTCCGTTTGCCCTCTGATTCCCGAAAATATGTCCCCGCCTCTCAAAAATGTCGCGAAATTGGGCCCAATCCTACGGCTGTAGTTTGGTTGACGCTGCGATACTTCGAAAAACAATGACCAGTCGATGATCCAAGCTTGATCGACTGGCATTGCTTCCGGATGTCGCAGTGAACTTTGGCGAAGAGCGGTTTCTGCCTGACGACCTGTGCTGTTGCTGTTGATGTCGTATTGATCCCGAACCATCGAGTGGGCAAACCGAAACGCACCATGAGAAAACTCAAAAGGAATCTCCGGGAAGCTCCTCGTCCGCCCCAAGAATGGTGGCGATTTGGCGGGATCCATGTAGAGCTCGTAGATGTCCTTGTGGAGAATTCGCTTCAGAACATCGCGTTTTATAATATCTCTGTACAGGACCGTAACGATCAACCGAGCCGCCAGATACTGACGATAGGCGAGCTCGACATTCGACCATCGTGCATGGGTTGGCACTGCTTTTCTGAAGAACATTTCGAGATAATTGTGGAGATAGTGAAACAGAACTGTGGTTTGAGATATCAGCGCGTGACTATCATTCCTCGAATCTGCAACGAATGCTTCGGTGGCCCACTTCTTCTCATCATCGGTTTCCCGACCCTCGTCGGTTGTAAAGGATGCAATTCCGCGGCCAATGTCCCTGTTGAGACAAAAAAGATCTTGAGCGTCCAGCGGCGCTCTTTTGAGCCCAACGCGAAGCCCGGTTCTTGGGATATGACCCTGTTTCTCGTGATGTCGCTCACTGAACTCATAGACGGACGCTTGTAGATCAGGGCCGTCTCCGTAGAGGGTATCGAGCATCAGTCCTCTTGCGCGGGCATTCTGAATCTCCGGAACCGCTCCACGATTGACAGACTGCGAGACGACACTCGCCACCAGGTCATGTGCAATGAACTGCAACAAGTACGTGTAACCGGACGGAATCAAGTAATTGTCTTCGGGATTGGCTGCCTCGGCTCGCGGATCGGTTGTGGAGTCATCTTGTGAGGCATCCCAATAGTCGGGCCCGGTGCGATGAATGCTCCTGGCAAGCTTGCTGGCCAGGTCTTCCAGGTTGCCCGATGATCTGTTGGCTGCCCTACTGCCCAAGAGAAAGCGCATGCCTTTTGGGGGAGGCACTTCGTCAAGGCGGGGTTCGTCTTCGTCGGGTGGCCGAAACTGTGGTATACCGTGCATCTCAGATTTCCTCACTCCGTTGTTGAAAGAAGTTTTGCTTCGCCGCATTTGAGTATCGATTTGGGCGACAATACCATCGGCCGAACCAACGAATACAACAAACTGACAGCGCCATGTTCATTACAATCTAAACTTTCTAAATCTAGTGAAATTCATGCAACACTTCCCCCTATTCTTATTACACACAGTATCAGATCCTCATCGTTATTTCATCGTGAATCTTTGATGCAACCGATCCAGGGCGCGCGGTTGACCAGTTTCGACCGACCCCGGGAAGCCTTGGGATTTGGTTGCTTGTTGCGCTTATCGTATTGCTGTTAGTCACAGCCACGCTGGGGTTCCCTTCGAAGGAGGAACCTTCCGGCTTTCATCGAGCAACCTCTACGAGTTGCCCGTCCAATTCTACATTTTGGCAACGTCCGACCAACCTGGATGCTGCCGTTTGGCCAAATGCACTGACTTCGGTGCTTAGATGCTCGTCCCAGCAACCTGCCGCTTCCAACCCTGATCGTCGAAGTGAACTTGGCTTCAATAGAGTCGGCAGGCCGACACCATGCCGACCATCACACTACATGCATCGGGCGACTTTTACTTTGATATCGTTTGGCCGATTTGATCTTCGGACGATGGAAGCATCCTCGTCGACAAGGCGGGCGGCGACACCGACACGCTGATCGAAGTGGAGCGAATCGACTTTGCCGATGGCGACCTGATCTATGATCTGGTGAGCCCCAATGTCGGCCTCGTTTATCGCATGTACGAAGCTTCGTTCGACCGTACACCCGACGAGGGTGGGCTGCGCTTCCGGACCGGGGTTGCGGACTATGTCGAGCCCAACGAGCCATTGGCGCGACCGCAACACGTTTCCGGCCAACCAGTTCGTGGGTTTCGACGAATTCGCCCAACTCTATGGTGTCGATCCCAGCAATGGTGAGTTTGTCGACGCCATGTATCTGAACGTGCTGGACCGGTTCCCGGATCAGGGAGGTCGCGACTACTGGGTCGGGCTCATGGATCAGGGCTACGGCCGCGATGGCGTGCTGATCCAGTTCGCCCAGAGCGACGAGAACCGTCAGCAAACGGCTGCCGATCCGGATGATGGCGTGTGGGTGGTGTAACCTGCTCCGCCAGTCGCTGGTGAGGGCGATCGGCATTCGCTCGTGGGGCCGACGGGGGCCGGAGGCGCATTCGCGCCCCGGCTCCTTCGTCTGTTGCCCGTACCAAGCCGGCTAATCTACGAAAGCGGGCGGATCCAATTCCGACAAGCCAACGATTGAGCGGGTTCTCCTATTCGCTGAAGGCCTGTTCCAACGCATGGGTCGGCGATGCTCGCATGAAGACCCGATCGCGACGGGCAGCTTTCGCCCGCTCAGGGAAGCTCGTCCAAGCTGTCGCTGACGGCTTGCCAGAAAGCGACCGGATGGGAAGCGGAGACGTAGTGTCCGCCTTCCTCGAGAACCGTCACCGTCGCGCGCGGATTGAGAGACGCGTAGGCTTTGAGTTCTTCCTTGCTGGTGTAGGGATCGGCGGAACCGTGGACGAATGCGACTGGCTTTTTGGTGCCTCTGATGTAGTTCTCGATCGGGCCCGACAATACGCTCACATCGGCGGCGACCCCGATCGCCGAGTGCAAAGCTATCTGGCGAAACCACTCGAAAGCCGGTCCGCTGCCGACGCGACCGTTGACGAAATCCAGATCGCTCGGGCTGTCCTTGAAGAGGCGGCGAAGAACCAGCTTTGCGGTTTGTTCGTTGTACAGGGCGGTTTTTTGAAAGTGCTTTGCTGCGACTTCGTAGATTCCGACATCCGACGCCAGTTTTCTCAGTCCGCCCACAAATTTCGACGAAATCGTTCCGTTTTTCTCTTCGCCCCGCATCAGGTTCACGGATGCGGCGATCACGGATTTGACCAGATCGGATCGCCGGGCCGCCAGAAGCAGCGCGTAGACTCCACCCATATTGTGGCCGAGAACGGTGATCGGTTCTCCCCAGTTGCATTCGATGAACTGCGACAGGTCTTCGATGTTGTCTTCGACCAGCTTGTTGATTTCGAGGATTCCGCTGGCGGGTTGATCATCCAGAAAGCCGCCTCGCAGCGGCAACACAAGCCGCAGGCCGTGCTGCTCGAGATACGGCTCCGCATCCAGCACCAGCGAGGGAAACAGGTACCCGTGCATGACCAGGATCGGCGTACCCTGCGTCGGGCCGAACTCCCAGAACCGGACGACCCGTCCGTTCGGCAGTCTTTGAACCGAAAGGCGGCCGAAACTGCCGAAGTACCGGGAACCGAACTGCTCGGTCAGCCTGATCTCGGAGGTCTCCGATTCACACAGATAAAGCAGATGGATGAGTTGACTGACCGTATAGCGAACCAGTTCCGCCTGACTGTGGCAGTGCAGCTTGGCCGCAACCATCTTCAGCTGCGTTCGCTTGGTCAGCACGGACACGCCGTCAACCTCCGCAGCCCGGCTGGGGTTCATACCGATGACGATCTGATAGGCGATCCTCTTTTCGGACCGGGTCAAACCGGCATCGGCATTGAACAGATCCAGGATTTCGTCGAACAGCGCATTGGTGAGGTAAATCGCCCTGATGCGGTTTTGCGGCCGGCCCGAGGCGTCCCCCGTACGATAGGGCACGCACCAGATGTGCCCCTTGAATTTGGCGGCCGGGATCAGCTTGCCCGGCCGAAGGTCGACCCGGTTCACCAGATCGACGATCTCGGCAATGATCTCATTGGAGTCGCGATCGTTGACAAGACGGGACAACATCAACTCGGCGTCGGAAATCCCGCCACGAACAAATGTTCCATCGGCGTCGAATTCCGCCCAGGTGATTTTCCCGATCCCGTGCAGATCGCGGTCGAGATATTTTTGGACGACATCCCTGCTGGAATCAGCGATGTCTTCAGGAGAGAGCGCTGAAAAGACATCCTCCATTGAATCGATCAGAAATTCGGTGGTGTCGCCCACTTTGTCGCCGCCTTACTTCAATCGTCAAGTAGTTCTAACACAAAACCGAACGAATTACCCTACCTGGGGTATGATTCGACTATGCGCACCGAATAGCGTGCCCAAATAGCGAAAGCTACACGGCTTCACATTCCGAAAAGCCTGCAACCGCAGTGGTTTCCGGTTCGGCTGCTGGCGTCTTTACGCCGGAACGGCTCGCCGGAGGCGTCGGATACCGGGAAAATGCGAAAATTTGAAAGGTGTTGCAATGTCGACCGTCAATATTATTCAGAAAGTAACCGGAGATTTTTACAATGATATACTTGTTCCCGGTGTCGTATTCTCAAGCATTCAATCGAGCTCATCCACGCAAATCGAACTGGAGAACGATGCGGATCCGACCATTACAGCGACGATAATCGGTTCCGGACTCACCTTCAGTGCCGGTGAAGTGACCGGGGGAACCATTACCTCCGTAGAAATCTTCGACGGAGGCGTGTCGATCGTCGAAATCACCGGCCTTATCCTCGCAGGCGTCGGTTGGGGCGACGCCGTACGCGACGCGCGCCTCGGTGACTTTACGGCATTCGACGCTCTGATCGATGCAGCTCCCGTCGATTACTCGGCGGAAACCGTTGCGGTGGGTGGCGTGGTGTTCGAGGCCACATCTGGCGGCGACAGAGTTACCGGCAGCGCTGGAAGCGATACCCTGAACCCGGGAGACAATTCCGATGACGGCGACTTCATAAGAGGCTCGGCTGGCGACGACACGATCATCTACTCTCAAAGCACACCTGGCAGTTCCTACCAGGGTCTGGGCTACTTCGCATTTGGCGCTGCCGAAGGCATAACGGCCACCATCGACGGCACATCGAACACGGCCACGATCGACAAGGGAGCCGCCGGTGTCGACACGATCGTCGATATCAGCAACCCACTGACTTCCGGCGGCGGCGGCTTCGGCATAGAGGGCACGGCGCTGGGTGACGTTTTCAACCTGAGCACTCAGGACGGGCAGTTTCTGCAGGTTGCCGGAAATGCCGGCGATGATACGTTCAATATCCTGACCGGCGACGTCCGCATCGACTACGCGTTCGTGCCGGGGCAAATCAATGTCGACCTGTCGACCGGGACGGCGTCGGATGACGGCTTCGGCGATACCGACACGTTCACCGGCGACGTCTGGGAAATCCGCGGATCCGATTTTGCCGATGTCATCGTCGGAAGCGACAACGACGAATCCTTTATCGGACGCGAGGGCGACGACTTCATCGACGGCGGCGGCGGCGAGGACCGCTTGCGGTTCAACCGCCCGGGCGTGTCGGACGTCATTGTCGACCTGCAAGCGGGGACTGCCACCGGCACGTGGAACGGGAACGCCTTCAACTACACCATTGCCAATATCGAGCGGATCTTTGGCGGGGCGGGCAACGACCAGCTTTTCGGCGATGACGGCACCAACGAATTCAACGGCGGCGATGGCAACGACCTCATAAATCCGGGTGACAATTCGGATTATGATTTCATCTCGGGGTCTCGGGGCGACGACACGATCGTCTATTCGCAAAGCACCAACGGCTTTCAAAGCATCGGCTACAACTTCTTCGGCCCGACTGAAGGTGTGGCGGCGACCATCGATGGTCTTGCAAATGTGGTGACCGTCAACAAGGGCGATGCCGGCATCGACAATTTCACCAACATAGTGAATCCGCTGAATGGTGGCGGCTTCGGGATCGAAGGAACGGATTTTGCCGACACGTTCAACATCTCCAACGACCCGGATCAGTGGATGCGAATCATCGGCGCGGCCGGAGATGACGTCTTCAATATCGGCTCCGGCCTGGTTCGCCTGGATTTCCGGCGAGCGCAAAACGGAATTGAAGTCGATCTTGGTGCCGGATCGGTTGTCGATGACGGCTTCGGCGACACCGACACCATCAACGGCAATCTCTGGGAGATTCGAGCCTCCAACCACGCCGACATGCTGATCGGTAGCGACAATGACGAATCCTTCATCGGACTAGAGGGCGCCGACACTATCGATGGTCGCGGCGGGTTCGACAGGGTGCGGTTCGACGAGGGTGGCGCTGCCGATGTCACAGTCGATCTGAACGCCGGGACGGCGACCGGCAATTGGAACGGCAATGCATTCGCTTACAACCTGTCCAATATCGAACGTATCGACGGCAGCTTCGGCGACGACGTCCTCATCGGGTCTGACGCCGACGAAGTCCTCAATGGCAACAGCGGAAACGACGAGATCATCGGCGGGGACGGAACCGACCAACTGAATGGCGGTGGTGGTGATGACACTCTGACACCCGGCAGCAACGATGACTTCGATTTCATTGCCGGCTCCACCGGGAACGACTCGATCATCTATTCGCAAAGCACCGAGGGCTATCAAGGACTCAGCTACCGTTTCTACGGTGCGACCTCCGGCCTCGTGGCAACGTTCGACGGAGCGGCGAACACGGCCACGGTCGACAAGGGCGCCGACGGGCTCGACACCATTACCGATATCGTCAATCCGATCAGCAATGGCGGCTTCGGGATCGAGGGGACGGGCCTTGCGGACGTCTTCAACATCGCCAACCTGGAAGACCAGTGGATGCAGGTCGAAGGCGGCGCCGGAGACGACACGATCAACGTCACGTCGGGCCTGGTTCGCCTGGATTACCGGAACGCGGCGGGCGGCGTGCATGTCGATCTGGCTGCCGGCACGACAACCGACGACGGATTCGGAGACACCGACACGTTCACCGGTTTCATTGCCGACGTTCGTGGGTCGGCCTTTGCAGACACCATTGTCGCCAATGGCGGATCACACGAGTTCACCGGCGGCGACGAACACGACACCGTCGTCTATGACGGCGAGCGATCCGAATTCGGCCACGACCTTCAGGACGACGGCAGCATCCTCGTCGACAAAACCGGCGGCGACACCGACACGCTGATCGAAGTGGAGCGCATCGACTTTGCCGATGGCGACCTAATTTACGATCTGGTGAGCCCCAATGCCGGTCTGGTTTATCGCATATACGAAGCTTCGTTCGACCGTACACCCGACGAGGGCGGATTACGCTTCTGGACCGGGGTTGCGGACCATGTCGTGGCCAACGAGCCGTGGCGCGATCTCAACACGTTTCTGGCCGACCAGTTCGTGGGTTCCGACGAATTCACCCAACTTTATGGTGCCGATCCGAGTAATGGAGAGTTTGTAGACGCCATGTATCTAAACGTACTGGACCGGCTCCCGGATCAGGAAGGTCGCGACTACTGGGTCGGGCTCATGGATCAGGGCTACGGCCGCGAAGGCGTGCTGATCCAGTTTGCCGAGAGCAACGAGAACCGGGACAAGACTGCAGCCGATCTGGATGACGGTATCTGGGTCGCATAGGCAAAACTCATGCGTGGGGCCGGCGGGGTCGGGGGAAATTGCGCCCCCGGCCCCTTCGTCTACCAGTACGCGGTCATCCCGCGGCGATGACATCCGACCGGTTTCACGTTGCCGTACAAATCCCTCGTCACTTGGCGGCCCAGGTGATGGCAAGCATAGCGGTCAGCGCACCGACGCCTATGAGATGCCAGGCGGCGTAGGCGATAAAAAACTCCACAACCCACAGCGCCAGGACGATCCGGCCCGCCATCCGGAAGGCTCTGGGCGGCGGTTCATAGTGCCGGTGCTCAACGACCGTCGTGAACTTGCCCCCCTTGACGTTCTCGTTGTCGCTGCCAAACATCGAGAACTACTTTTGGTTGCATATTCCTGATTGCATTGACCTTCTTTCTCTATTTTTAATTGTATTTCCTTCAAATGCAATTCTTTGGCGCGAATCTCGGAACACGTTTTATTACAGGGCTGGAACAAGTTGACGAGGCCGATCGGCCGACTGAATTAGCGCACTGTCAAGGATGTCAGAATTCACCCTTTGGTTGCAGTATTTGCAAATGTGGATTTTCTAACCGCCGAGCTCGTCGGGTCGTGGGCCGCCATGGGCCCAATCGAGCAGCTTGACGGTGTGCACGACGGGAAGCTTCGTGCCGAGGCCGATCTGGGTGATGCAACCGACATTGCCGGTGGCGACGAGGTCGGCGCCGGTGGCTTCGATGTTGCGGACCTTGCGGTCGCGCAGGCGGGTTGCGATGTCGGACTGCATGATGTTGTAGGTGCCGGCCGAACCGCAGCACAGATGCCCCTCCGCCGGCGAGACGATCCGGAAGCCGGCGGCCTTCAGGAGGTCTTTCGGCTGGCGGGTGATTTTTTGGCCGTGCTGCATGGAACAGGCGGAGTGGTAAGCCACCGTCAGCGATTGCGGCGCAGCGGGCTCGGGCAGGTCGAGCGTCGCCAGATACTCGGTGACGTCCCTGGCCAACGCCGAAACCGTTGCCGCGCGTTCGGCATAAACCGGATCCTCGCGCAGCATGTAGCCGTAGTCCTTGATGGTGGTGCCGCACCCCGATGCGGTTATGACGATGGCGTCGAGGCCGCCGCCTTCGATCTCGCGCATCCACACATCGACGTTGCGACGCGCCGCCTCAAGAGACTCATCCTCGCGGCCCATGTGGTGAACCAGCGAACCGCAGCACACCTCGCCTGCCGGGACGACCACCTCGATGCCAAGCCGGTTGAGAAGCCGGATGGTCGCGGCATTGGTCGCCGGCTCCAGCACCGACTGGGCACAGCCGGTGAGGATTGCCACTCGGCCCCGGCGGCCCGCCTCGGGTGCATGGGTTCGCGACCGCTCGCCCGGCTTTTCGATGCGGCGCGGCGCCAGTTCCAGCATGGCGCCCATCGGTTTGAGACCGGGCAGCGCCTTCAGGAGCGGCGCCAGCGGCCGCGCCAGGCGGGCGAGATGCAACGCCGCCCGGAAACGTCCTGGAAACGGCAGCACCAGCGCCAGCAGGTTGCGCGTCAGCCGGTTCATGAAGGGCCGCCGGTAGGTCTTTTCGATGTGGGCGCGGGCGTGATCGACCAGGTGCATGTAATGCACCCCGGAAGGACAGGTGGTCATGCAGGCAAGGCACGACAGGCAGCGGTCGACATGGGTGACGATCTGAGCATCGGCCGGCCTGCCGTTTTCCAGCATGTCCTTGATCAGGTAGATGCGGCCGCGCGGGCTGTCGAGCTCGTTGCCGAGCGTCACATAGGTCGGGCACGTGGCCGTGCAGAAGCCGCAATGGACGCATTTGCGCAGGATGGCCTCGGCCTCGGCGACGCCGCTGTCGGCGAGCTGTTCGGCCGTGAAATTGGTCTGCATGCAAATGGGTCCTCTGTCGCAACGGCCGGGCTCAGACCAGCCAGGTCTCCGGGTTGTCGATCGGCTGTTCCCGGGTGATCTGCTGCAGGCCCTTGACGCAGCGCACGACGAACCAGATCAGCGCCGCGAACATCAGCAGGAAGCCGATGCCGACGAAGGCCAGCACCAGGCAGATCAGGGAATAAAGCAAGGCGATCCAGAAGGTGCGGATCTGATAGGTGTAGTGGCTGTCGAGCCACGGATCGGCGTTGCCGCGATTCATGTAGGCGAAGACCAGTCCGACGATCACCGTGAGGCCGATAGCCAGGCTGACCAGGTAGAGTATGTAGACAAGCTGCACGTTCTGCCGCCCGGGCTCGATCCAGCTTGCCGCGTCGCTCGATGGTCTGTTGTCCGGTGCCTGATTGCTCATGGGTCTCTCCTCTTTCCGCAAGCGATGCGGAACCCTACCCCATTCGGCCGGGATTGAGGATCATTTCCGGGTCGAACTGTTGTTTGAGCCGGTCGGTCAGGGCCGCGAGCGTCGGCTCGGGCGGTTCGAAAACGGGCGTTGCGTTGCGTATCTCGGCCGATGCACGCACCAGCGTCGCGTGACCGCCCCCCAAAGCCCGCATGGTCTTGCGAATCGTGTCAGCTTCCGCATCGGCTTCCATGCGCAGCCAGACGAGACCGCCCTGCCAGTCGTAGAAGGCGTCGACGCCTGCCTGAAGGCGCAGGGCGGCAACCAGCTGGTGGCCGGCCGACGGCGCGACTGATACGCGCCAGACCGCGCGGTGCGTGGTGTCGCAGAACGGCTCGACGTCACGGATCTGCCGCCACAGTCTCCGGGTCTCCTCGGCATCGAGCCGGCTGCAAGGCCCGGCCGCCTCCAGCATCGCCGTCAGCCGGCCCAGCCGATAGTCCACCGATGGCGCGAAGCCCTCGAGCCGCAGCACCGTTGCGGGGCCGTCGGACAGCGTGCCTTCGAGGAAACGGAAACGCACGCTTTCGGGCAGATGGGCAGCGCCGGAAACCTCGGCGCTCGAGCCCATGGCGCGGGCCATCACGTCGGCGGCATCGGCGTCGTTGAGGCCGGAGACCACCAGCGTCGCTTCGGTCTCGGCCCGCGGCAGCACTTTGAAGGTGACCTCGGTCAGCACGGCAAGCGTACCCCAGGAGCCCGACAGGCCGCGCGACAGGTCGTAGCCGGTGACGTTCTTGACGACCCGACCGCCGGATTTGATCAGGTCGCCGCGACCGGTCACGGCCCGGATACCGAGTGCGTGGTCGCGCGCTGCACCCGCCTTGAGGCGGCGCGGACCGGAGAGGTTGGTTGCCAGCACCGCACCGATGGTGCCGCGGCCGCAGTCGTCGGCGCCGAGCAGCGCTCGATAGTCCATCGGCCCGAACTGCAGTTCCTGGCTGTTTTCGGCAAGCAGGTCCTCGATCTCGGCAAGTGGCGTGCCGGCCTTCGCCGTCAGAACCAGTTCTTCCGGCTCGTACAGCGTGACTCCAGTCAGACCCGACAGGTCGAGGCGGTGAGCGGCCTGCACCGGCCGGCCGATGCCGCGTTTTGAACCGTGGCCGACAATTTCCAGCGGCGCGGCTTCCGAGATCGCCCATTGCACCGCATCGCGCACCTGCTCCTCGGTCTCGGGCCGAAAGGTCTGGCTGTCGATCGTCTCCATAATCGCCGTCAAAACCGCGGGATGTCGGGGAACGGAAGCTGTCCCCTGGAGATGTGCATGCGGCCCATTTCGGCGCAGCGCCGCAGTTGCGGAAACACCTTGCCGGGATTGAGTAGATGCTGTTCGTCGAAGGCGCATTTGACGCGGATCTGCTGGTCGAGATCGTCGTCGCTGAACATTTCGCCCATCAGATCGCGCTTTTCGACGCCGACCCCGTGCTCGCCGGTCAGCACGCCGCCGACCTCGACGCAGAGGCGCAGGATGTCGTTGCCGAAATCCTCGGCCTTCTGCAGCTCTCCCGGCATGTTGGCGTCGTAGAGGATCAGCGGATGCAGGTTGCCGTCGCCGGCGTGAAAGACGTTGGCTACGGCAAGATCGTATTGCTCTGAGAGCCTACGCATGCCGGCCAGCACTTCCGGCAGTTTCTTGCGCGGTATCGTTCCGTCCATGCAGTAATAGTCCGGCGAGATGCGGCCGACGGCCGGAAACGCCGCCTTGCGACCGGCCCAGAAAGTCTGCCGTTCTTCCTCGTTCACCGAGACGCGCGACATGGCGGCACCGTTTCTGCCGGCGATCGCCTCGACCTCGCCGATCAGGTGATCGACCTCGGCCTCCGGACCGTCGAGCTCGACGATCAGCAGCGCCTCGACGTCGAGCGGATAGCCGGCATGGACGAAATCTTCGGCCGCCTGGATCGCCAGCCGGTCCATCATTTCGATGCCGCCGGGAATGATTCCGGCGCCGATAATGTCGGCAACGCACTGCCCCGCCTGTTCGCTGCTCGGAAAGCCGACCAGCATGGCGCGCGCCGTTTCCGGTTTCTGCAGGATGCGCACGGTCACTTCGGTGACGACGCCGAGCAGGCCTTCTGAACCGGTTATCAGTCCGAGCAGGTCGTAGCCCGCTGCGTCGAGGTGGCGGCCGCCGAGGCGCACCACGTCGCCGTTGATCAGCACCATTTCGAGGCCGAGCACGTTGTTGGTAGTCAGTCCGTATTTGAGGCAGTGCACGCCGCCGGCGTTCTCCGCCACATTGCCGCCGATGGAACAGGCGATCTGCGATGACGGGTCGGGCGCATAATAAAAGCCCCTGCCTTCCACCGCATGGGTGATGCCGAGATTGGTGACACCCGGCTGGACCACGGCGATACGGTCGGCGTAGTCGATCTCCAGCACCCGGTTGAAGCGCGACATGACCAGGAGCACCGCGTCCTCCAGCGGCAACGCGCCGCCCGACAGCGAGGTGCCCGAACCGCGCGGCACCACGCGGATGCCGTTCTTGTCGCAATATTTGAGGATGCGCGATACCTGCCGGACGGTCTCCGGCAGCACGACAACCAGCGGCAGTTGCCGGTAGGCGGTCAGCCCGTCGGTCTCGAAGGCCCGCATTTCATTGGTCGCGTCGACGACCCCCTCGCCCGGGACGATGTCGCGCAGATCGGCGACGATGCGGTCGCGTCGCGCCAGGACATCCTTGATCGGTTCGGGCATTTTCGGGTTGCTCATGGGGCTCTCCATACGCGCTCGGGCATAATTGGTCAATTTTTTTTACCAGTCAAGATCAACCATCGTATGAGCCGTTGAGGGAGACCGGGCAGCGCGCTACAAGGCGACATGGACAAGCTCGGCGATCTCGAAGTGTTCGCACAGGTGGTGTCCGCCGGCAGCCTGTCGGCGGCCGGGCGCGAACTCGGCCTGTCGCCGGCAGTGGTTTCCAAACGGTTGCGGCGGCTGGAAGACCGTATCGGCACGCGGCTGATCCAGCGCACGACCCGACAGATCTCTCTGACCGAGGCCGGCCAGGGCTATTACGAGCGGGTGGTCGCCATCCTCGCCGGGCTGGAGGAGGCGGAGGCCTTCGTCACGCGGCGTTCGCAACAGGCGCGCGGCGTGCTGCGGGTATCGGCGCCGACTTCCTTCGGCCGCATGCACATCGCACCCCACCTCAAGGCTTTCATGGGCGCCAATCCGGACCTGTCCGTACACCTGATGCTAAGCGACCGGTTCGTCGACATCGTCGCCGAGGGCTTCGACATCGCCATCCGCATTGCCGAACTCACGGACTCCAGCCTGGTGGCACGGCGGCTGGCGCCGGTGCGGCGCATCCTGTGCGCGACACCCGGCTACCTAGCGGCCAACGGCGTGCCGCAGGACATCGAGGATCTGGAGCACCACGTCTGCCTGCCGCCGCACAACAACGATCCCTGGAAGCTCGAAGGCCCCGAAGGCACTTTGCTCTACCGGCCGGCCGGCCGGCTGTCGACCAACTCCAGCGAGGTGGTGCGCGAATGCGTCATCGCCGGCTTCGGCATCGCCCTGCGCTCGACCTGGGACATTTCGGAGGAACTGCTCGACGGGCGGCTGGTGCGTGTACTGCCGAGATACGAAGGCTCACGCGATGTCGCCGTCTACGCCGTCTATGCCAGCCGGCATTTCCTGCCGACCAAGATCCGCGTATTCGTCGACTATCTGTCCGAGCTGTTCGGGCCGCGGCCCTATTGGGAGAAATGACCACCTTTCAATGAAATTTTGTCGAATTACCATCCACCTACGTTTATCAAAATATAAAAAATTTTACATTTTATAATATAACAACAATAAAAATTAGTTGCCTGTTCAAAACTTTACCAATAAGATGAATATCCTGGAATAACTAATAGAGTTATGAGTTCACTCTTTTCCATTTCCTAATAGTCATTATTGGGTGATGGAAATGCGCACCTCTGTTTACCGACTATTGCACTTTGGGCGGGGAGAAAAGACCATGCGGGCGACTATTCCACTTTTTACTGCGGCGCTTCTCAGCGGCTGCGGGACGTTCGTCCCCAATATCCAAGAGTTTCCCTAGGGTCCAGACTCGTTCAGACCCAGAATGTGATGAGTGTGGCGAGCGCTACAGCGGACAGGAAGTTGCGGGTGAGCTTGTCGTAGCGGGTGGCCACGCGACGGAAATCCTTGATGCGGCAGAATGCGTTCTCGATGAGGTGCCGGTCACGGTATCGCCTAATGTCATAGGCAATCGTGCGCTTTCGGTTGATGCGGCCTGGAATGACCGGGAGGGTTCCCCGGCTTCGCAAGGCACTGCGCAGGGCATCGGCATCATAGCCCTTGTCGGCGACGAGATAGCGAGCACCTTTCAACTGCGACAACAGCACCGGAGCCGCTTTCATATCCGAGACATTGCCGGGTGTCAGCGTAAAGGCAAATGGCCTTCCAAGCACATCAGTCAGGGTATGGAGCTTGCTGGTTTGGCCGCCGCGTGAGGGGCCGATATCCTGCGCTTTCGCCCCCCTTTGCCGCCATGAGCCGAGCGATGCGCCTTGATATAGGTGGAATCAATGGACGTGCTTTTGGTGATTGCGCCGGCCCCGGCCAGGGCCTCGACCAGGTCTGTCCAGAACCGGCGACGGGACCAACGATTGAAGCGGTTATAGATCGTTGTCGCAGGGCCATATTCCGGCGGACAGTCGCACCAGCGGCAGCCGATCTTGAGAACATGGATGATGCCCGAGATCACGCGTCGGTCGTCAACACGGCGGGCGCCGGGCTGGTTCTTGGGAAGATGCGGCTCAATCGCCGCCCATTGCGTGTCGCTCAACCAGTAAAGCTTGCTCATCATCAACTCCAGAAATCCGTCTGCAGGCTTTGAATCTGATTTGCGCCGCTTGTTCAATACACTGATTGGGTTTGGACCCTACAGTTCCACAGATGCGTTGCTTATGGTCAAGGCAATCAATCAAAGCGTCTTATGTGAGTTAAGGCACGCCGTCACAACGGTGATCGACAGCGACATCAAGACTGCCCGAAGATTTGACCAGGTCCGAGGGCTAAGTGGTTCGACGATTGGGGAGTGCAGGTCGGCCTGACGTTGACGATTGCCGAAAAGACAAAGGTCAATCCTTCCGCGGTTTGGACTCCGACCTCGATATTCACGCTAAAAGGCGGAGTGGGCGCAACCGCAACGGCCACAAGAATCAGCAAGATGAACTCATACTCGCCCGTTGCAACGCTTTATGATGCATCGAAGGACAAGCAGAACAGCGACAGGAAAAAATGCAAGGGAAAGGGTGCGGGGTCCTTACTGATTACCAGCGACCTGAAGATAACAGAGTGGCTAATGGCCCAGGTGCTCGTTATCGGCACAGGCAGCAGCGTCGGTGTACCGACAAGTTCCAGCTCACCTCTAAAGAAGAACGTCTTGTCCCAACAGGTGAAATTCCAATTGGTCAAATCCGGAGACATATCGCCTTCTTGGAAACTCACTGAAGTGGAGATTGACAAGAACTCGACCTTATTCTCAACGAGCCGTGATCGAACCCATGATCTTCTTGTGACCTTCGGACCCCAAAACGACGCTAAATCTGGTCCTTCGCGCTCGGCCGCCGACAGCTTCCTGGCGTCGCAAATCGGAATTCAGATAAATCAGTAACGGCAGTTTGTAAAACGCAGAAAAGGGAGCACCCATCCATGGCTCGGACATCTCCAAACGCAATGCCCCAAACATGGTATTTTCCCACCGCCGATCCGGATGAATTTATCGCATGCGATTTCAATCCAGCTTCCGGCGAATACGATAAGAACTGCCGCAAAGTCAGATCTGAAGATGCACCTGAACGTGTCCCGAGCGAGGTGCGCAGACTCTCAACTGTAATTCGAAACAGTCAAAAAAGTTAAGGCCAAATTGATTTTTCTCAACCCTTCTAGACCGATGGCGCCGCTTGCGCCTTGCGCCCGTCGCGGGCCAGCACGATCAGACCGGCGGCGACCAGCAGGATGCCGACAACCAGCCCCGGGGTCATCGGCTCGCCCAGAAGGCTCACCGACAATATTCCGGCGGTGACCGGGCTGAGCGACAGGAACGCGGTCACCCGGGTGGCATCGGCCCGGGACAGGGCGTAGAGCCAGGCGAGATACCCGGTGCCGCTTGAAATACCGACGAAGACGACCAGGGCAACGATGGTTCCGGTCCAGTCGGAGATCGGCAACGTGGCCGGCTCGAGCAGACTGAGCAGCGCCAGCGGCGGCAATGATGCCGCCATCGCCAGGGCGCTGGTCCGCATGACACCGTTGCGCTCCAGATAGGGCCGGTAAAAGACCGAGCACAGCGCGCCGGTCAACGTCGCCAAAGCGGCGAGAGTACAGCCGATCAGGTCAGACCAGGAAAGGCGGCCCGCCAACGCATCAAGTCCAAGCAGGCTGGCAATTCCGGCGAGCGTCAGCAGGATCGCGATCAGGCCCCTTGGACCCGGAGATGCCTGTCCGAGCAACTGGCTCACCGCCATCGTCATCAGCGGCAGGGTTGCGAACACCAGCGCGGCGCGCGGTGAACTTGTGTAGAGCAGCGCGACATAAAGCAGCGCGATGAGCACGCCGAATTGCCCGATCCCCAGCAGGGCCACCGGCAGCAGGTCGCGCCGGGCGAAGGGCTGCTGCGCCTTGACCGCCATCGCAAGCGGCAGCAGGAAAACGACGGCGATCGTATAACGCAGGAAGCCCAGCCGGCCCGGACCGACATCGGCAACCACCACTTCGCTGGCCAGAAGCGTGACGCCGATCTGCATGCCGCATAATCCGGCGGCCAGGAACGCCGGATTCACAGCTCGCGCCTCCAGACCTGCCCGACAAGCTGCTTGCCGAAGCTGACATGCGGTTCTTCATCGACCAGCGTGAAACCGGTGGTCTCGTAAATTCTCCGCGCCGCCGTGAGCACATCATTGGTCCACAGCACCATGCGGCTGTAGCCGCGGTCTCCGGCAAAGCGGATGCACTCCTCGACCAGTCGTCGGCCGAGCCCGAGACCGCGCGCCGAGGGTTCCACATAAAGCAATCGCAGCTTGGCCGTGACATCGTCCTCGCGCACGACGAAGACCGAGCCGACAACCTCGCCTTCGCGCTCGGCGATCCAGCACCGCTCGCAATCGGGATCGAACTCGCGGGCGAACTTGCCGGCGATCTCGGCAACCAGCGCCTCGAAGGTCCAGTCCCAGCCATATTCGCGAGCATAGAGCACGGCCTGGCGGTGGGTGATCCACCCGAGATCGCCGGGCTGCGGATCGCGCAGCATGAAGGTGCGGTCGCCGCCATCGGGCCCAAGCAGCCGCAGTACCCGGTTCATCGCCCCGACCAGCTGCCGCTGTTCGCCGTCGGACAGTTTCTCCAGCAGCGCCGCGACCTCCGCCGCGGATGCATCGTTGAGGCCGGCAAACACCGTTTTGCCCTTGTCGGTGAGCGTCAGGAGAAGGCGCTTGGCGTGGTCGGGCGCCAGCGTGCGGGCCAAAAGTCCCTTTCGTTCCAGCCCGGCGATGAGCCGGCTCAGATAACCGGGATCCAATGCCAGGTCGCGTCCGAGTTTCGCGGCCGAGACCGGTTTGCCGCCGGGCGCATTGGCGATTTCATAGAGAACCCGAACCTGCGGCAGCGAAAACTCGGAAGCAAGCAGCCCTTCGTTCAGAGCGCCGACGAGACGGGTGTGGAAGCGGTTGAACCGGCGAACCGCGGTGACACGGTCGGCCGGAACGGGTGTCGTGGTTTCCTGCATTCTTGCATGAAGCAATATTGTGTTGCCTTTGTCAACATACGATTCAGACGTAGCGCCGACGCTCATCTCGGCGGTAGCCCCACCAGGCGAGGGCCGCGAACAGTATCGAGTAGCCTGTGAGCCAGAGGACGCTGGTGACGGGAACGGCGCTGCCGCCGATCACCGCCCAGGCGATCTCGCCTGCCTGCCGGGTCGGCGTGAAGGGCGAAATCTCGGCTATGCGCTGGGGAAGGCCCTGCGGCGGGATCCACAGGCCGCCGAGATAGGCCAGTGGCAGGTACAGCAGGTTGGCGACGGCAACGGCCGATTTCGACGTCGTCCAGTATCCGAGCGCGATGCCGAGCAGGGTGAAGGGAATGGTGATCAGGAAAGCGGCGACCAGCAGTCCCAGGAGGCGCAAGGGACCGGCAGTCGGCGCGGACAGCAGATTGGCCGCGGCAATCACCAGCAGTGCCGCGCCCAAAGCAAAGACCAGCGCCGAAACCAGTTGCGCCAGGATGCGCGGGCCGACGGCCGCCGGCAGGGTTCGGCGATAGCGTTCCCAGTGGCTTTCCCGCTCCTGGGCGATCGAAATACCGAACTGGAAGAAGGCCACGCCGATGACGCCGTAGACAACGAAGGAGGCCATGCGGTAGTCGCTGGCGATGCCGCGGTCGCCGCTGCCGAACATGATGTAGAGCATGACCGGAAAAAGCAGCGTCGGAACCCAGTAGGCGGGGAGCCGCAGGAGCGACTTCAGATGCAGAAGCGCCGATATCCTGTAGAGTGCCAGCATCATGGCGCTTCTCCGCCGGAGTTATCCGAAAGCTGCTCGATAGCCTCTTCCAGAGAGGCGCTGCGGATTTCGAGGTCGCGGAACTGGGCGCCTCCCCCGACCAACTCGCGCACCAGTGCGTCGGCGTCCGGTGTGGTGATCGTGACGACGCCGTTGTCGCGTTCGACGCGGCTGACCGGTCCAAGCTCGGGAAGGTCGTCGCAGGCGAAGCGTACCTGCTTCTGCGCAACCCGCCTGCGAATCTCGCCGACCGTGCCTTCCAGCCGAATGCGGCCTTGGTCGATCAGGCAAACCCGGTCGGCGACGGCTTCGACCTCCTCCAGCTGATGGGTGGTCAGCAGCAGCGTCCCGCCAGCGTCCATGAAACGGCGGGCAAAGGCCCAGAAGGCGCGGCGTGCGTCGCGGTCCAGGCCGGTCGTCGGTTCGTCGAGAAAGACGATCCGGCCGCGTCCGGCAAAGGCCAGCGCCAGCGCCAGCCTGCGGCGCTGCCCGCCCGAAAAGCCGCCGACCTGCCTGCCGGTCAACGACGCCAGGTCGAAATGGTCGATCAGTTCGTCGCGCGGCGCCGGATCGGGATAGTGGCTGCGCACCAGGTCGAGGATTTCGGCCGCCGTCAGATTGGGCGGAAAGTCGCTGTCCTGGGCAACATAGCCGGTCGTCTGCCGTGCCTCGCGTGCCTGCGGCGCATGGCCGAAAATGCGTACCGACCCGGCGCTCGGCCGGCTCAGTCCAAGCATCAGATTGATCGTCGTCGACTTGCCGGCGCCGTTGGGCCCGAGCAGTCCCAGCGTCTCGCCCTGGCGGATTTCGAGATCGAGGTCGTCAACGGCACGGAGGTCGCCGAAGTTTTTCGTCAGACCCCGGGCAACGATGGCAGGCTCGACCATGGGTGTTCTCCGAATCGGCTTTCCCGGGCGGATTGTATGGCCTTGACCGGCGCAATCAATCCGTCGGCAAGCCACCGATTTGACAAAAGGCGTTGTGCCGGCTTCCGATCGTCCCCACCTTATGGGCATGCCTGCCGAGGTCCCGAACAGCATTCGCCTGAGACCATTCCGCGCCGACGACGCTACGGCTATGGAGGCCGTGTTCGGCGACCCGGACGTCATGCGATTCAGCGATTTCGGCGCGCGATCGCGCGGTTTCGTCGAAGAATGGATTGACCAACGGATCGCACAGGACCGGCAGGCGGCCGATGCACAGGTCTGGGCGGTTGTCGAGACGGCGACGGGCAAAGTGGCCGGGTATGCCGGGTTCAGCCATGCGCCGGAGCGTTGCGGCGAAGGCGAAGCCGAGCTCGGCTTTCGCCTGGCAAGCCCGTTCTGGGGATTCGGTTATGCGACGCTTGCCGCTACCATGGCGATGGAGCGAATCGCTGTTTTGCCGCGGTTCGAACGTGCCATCGCCATTGTCGATCCGGACAACGCAGCCGCGCTCCGCGTGGTGGAGAAACTGGGCATGCGGTTCGAACGGGAAGTCATGTTCGAGGGCTACGATCATGCCGACTTGCTCTATGCTCTCGATCTGAAGGGGCTTTTGGAAGGAACGAGGAAACGATGATCGATATCGATTGCGTGGTCTGGGATTTCGATGGGGTGCTCAACCGCAACATCATCGACGGCCGCTTTCTGTGGTCGGAGACCTTCGAGGCCGACCACGGGGTGTCGCTGCGGCATTTTCGCGAATTCGTCTTCAGCGACGAGTTCAAGCGCATCCTGCGCGGCGAAAGGGACCTGCTCGATCACGTCGACGATTGGGTGCAGGCCTCGGGCTATGACGGCTCGGCGCAGGACATTCTCGACTACTGGTTCGCCAAGGATGCCCGGCCCAACGCCGGGGTGCTGGACATCATCGATGACATCAGGAAGGCCGGCCGGCGCAACGTCATCGCCACCAACAACGAGCCGCGCCGCACCGACTACATCGAGAACGACATGGGCTTCGGCGAGATCGTCGACGACATCTTTTCCTCGGGGCGATTGAAATGCGCCAAGCCCGAGCCGCAATTCTTCAACACCGTCGCTGATGCGCTCGATACGCCAAGGGAACGGCTGCTGCTGGTCGACGACAGCCAGAAGAATGTCGATGCGGCAGCGGATCTCGGGTGGCAGGCCTTTCATTTCGACGGTAGCGACGATGAAGCGTTGCGGCGGCGGCTCGGTCTTGCCGGCTAATCGTTGCCGGGCTAACGTCCGGCCATTCCTCCCCGACAGGATCGCTTCATGACCGCCCTTCTGCTGCGCAAGAACCGCAATTACCGTCTGCTGTTTACCGGCAGCGCCTTTTCCAATCTGGGCGACGGCATCTCGGCGCTGGCCTTTCCGTGGCTGGCCACGCTGATCACCCGCGATCCGCTGCTGATTGCGCTGGTGGCCTTCGCCACCCGGCTACCATGGTTCCTGTTCGCGCTGCCGGCAGGCGTCGTCATCGATCGGGCCGACCGGCAGAAGGTGATGGTGCGGGCGGATATGCTGCGGCTGATCCTGAGTTTCGGCGTGGTGGCGCTGATCCTGGCGGCGCCGGCCCTGCCGCTCGACGACCGGGCGGGCGCGGCGCTGCCGCTGGTCCTGGCACTGTCGACCATCGCCTTCCTGCTGGGCGCGGCGGAGGTGTTCCGCGACAATGCGGCGCAGACCGTGTTGCCAGTGCTGGTCGAGAACCGCGACCTGGAAAAGGCCAACGGCCAGATCTGGAGCATCGAACAGGTGATGGGCTCGTTCGTCGGCCCGCCGCTCGCCGGAGTGCTGATCGCCATCGCCGTGCCCGTGCCCTTCGGCTTCGACGCCATCATGTTCGGACTGTCGGCCTGGTGCGTCTGGTGTATCGCGTTTCCTGCGCGCGAGTCCGTCAAGCTGCCTGAAGGCTTCTGGTGCGAGTTGAGGGCCGGCATTGCCTGGATCCTGTCGCACCGGCTGATCCTGCAACTGGCGGTGATGCTCGGCGTCCTCAATGCCCTGAACACCATGGGGCTCACCGTCCTGGTGCTCTATTCGCAGGAGGTTCTGGGACTCTCTGCTTTCGGTTACGGCGTGCTGCTGACGGCAGGGGCGGCCGGCGGGGTGGTCGGCGGCCTGCTGTGTCCTATTATCGCCGAGCGCATCGGCCCCGGCCGCAGCCTGTTCGTCGCGCTGGCGCTGTTTCCCCTGCCCTTCGCGCTGATCTACCTGACGGATTCGGCGATCCTCGTCGGCATCGCCCTGTTCGTCGAGATGGTTGCCGCAATGCTGTGGAACGTTGTGACGGTGTCCTACCGCCAGCGCGCCATCCCGCAGGACATTCTCGGCCGGGTCAACAGCATCTACCGGTTCTTCGGCTGGGGCATGATGCCGCTCGGGGCGCTGGCCGGCGGCCTGGTCGTCGCCTGGAGCGAGCCGGGGCTCGGCCGCGAGGCGGCGCTACGCCTGCCCTATCTGATCGCAGCCGTCGGTTTTGCGGCGATGTTCGTCTACGGAGCGCTCGCATTGCGGTTCAAGCCGGCGGACGGGAAAAGCTAGGGTCAGGACACACGATCGGAGCCGACGGTCGCGGCGCTGCCGATTACCGACACATACGGTTCACCCGCCTCGATTCCGGACGGTCGTATCGCGCTTTCGCACGCAGTGATTTGGCTGCGAGGCAAAATTAGTTGCATGAAACATTTAATTGCGATATGCATTTAATTAGGGATTTCCGTATCCCTGTGAACACATCACCTCGCAACTCTCCAGGGAGGAGATCATGACCTACAAGATGCTGAAGCCGTTGCTCGTGACCGCAGCCTTGCTGCCGTTCGCAGGCGGGGCAATGGCCGACAGCCACGCTCGAACTGATCTGGTGATCGCCGATCTCGGCCAGCCGGAAACCAACCCATGGGTGATCAACCGCCACCGCTTCGAGCGCTGCGTTGCCAATGCCCTCGGGGTAGAGTTGAAGGAATTCGATGACCAGAATTCGGAAGAGCAGCACGCCGCGCAGGCGGAATCCATTATCTCCAGCAGTCCGGATGGACTGATCTTCAATCCATTGACCTCGCCCGCCGGCATCCAGGTAGCCCGACTTCTGGAGGACAATGATATCCCCGGAGTGGCGGTGGGGCGACTGGTGGTTTCAAATTACGACAACGACTACGAGGGCGAACACTTCATCGCACAGGTCACCCAGAACAACGACACCTGGGGTCAGGCGATCGGAAAGGCGACTGCGGATCTCGGGCACAAGAAAGTCGCCATGATCTGGAACCAGAAGGGCGTCACCTCGGCCGAGGAAATCTGGGCCGGCGTGCAAAGCGAACTCGACAATGCCGGCATCGAAGTCATTGCCGAAGCCTGGGACCGGCTAAATCGTGAGAACGGCCAGAAATACGCAGAGCAATATATCGCCCGTTTCGCTCCGGGCGAGGTCGACGCGATCATCGTGCTCGGCGCCGTCGCGGGCCTTGGTAGCCAGTTTGCGGTCGATCAGGCAGGTCGGGGCGATATTGCCATCATCACCACCGATATCGACGAGCAGGTTGCCCAGTTCATCAAGGATGGCAAGCTGGACTTCTCCATCGGCGGTCACTGGATGGTCGGCGGATTTGGCCTGATCCAGCTCTACGACTACCTGCACGGCCACCCGATCGAGGACACTCAGCCCCGCGTCGGCCTCATCCCGGTCACCGCCGAGAATGTGGACACTTATGCAAGCAGCCTTCTCAACGGATGCATCCTGTCCCCGGAAACCATTCGGGGCCTCAGCAAGGTACACAACCCCGACGCCGATCTGCCGGGTTTCATCGACGCTTGGCAGGCCAGCTGGCAGGATCACGTGCAATAACCTTCCATGGCATGCATAGCGCCCCGGCTCGACGAGCCGGGGCAACCCAAACCAGCAGACACAAATCGAGGCGCGCAAATGAGACTGTTCGGATACGCCCCGGAAAACGGTGCCGCTGCCGGCGATACGATGCCGTTCTATTACGACGGCAAGTGGCACCTGTTCTTTTCCCAGCCGCCGGTGGGCGCATGGGAATACGTCGAACGGGCGCGTGTTTCGACGGCCTATCTGAGATCGGAAGACCTGGTAACCTGGGAGGTCATGCCCGACGCTTTCGGTCCCGGAGCGCATGGTGAGTGCGACGGAGACGGCATCTGGACCGGCTCGGTCATCGAACATGACGGCGTATTCCATTTCTTCTACACCGGCTACAACCGCCAGTCCGTATCACCACAGACCATCTGCAAGGCGACGTCGACCGACCTGGCAAACTGGAAAAAATCCGGGGCGAACCCGGTGATTTCCCCCGATCCGCGATGGTACGAAACGGTCGACTGGCGCGACCCCTATGTTTATCGCGACGAAGCCGCCGAGTGTTTCAAGATGCTGATTTCGGCCCGCCTGAAAGAAGGGCCGCAATTTCGCCGAGGGTGCATTGCCGTGGCCACTTCAGACGATCTCGAGACCTGGGAGGTCGGACCGCCACTGGCGTCCTCGATGCTGACGCACTGCCCCGAATGTCCCGAGATCTTCAAGCTCGGCGATTGGTGGTATCTGGTCGAGAGCCGTTACTCCGAGCGGATGCAAACCGTCTACCGCGTGGCTGGATCCCCGGACGGGCCCTGGGAAAGCCGCAAGCTCGACAGTCTCGATGGCCGGCGTTTCTATGCCGCCAAATCCGCAAGCGACGGCGACCGCCGTATCAGTTTCGCCTGGATTCCTTTCCGCAAGCATCATGACCCCAAGCGCAGTTGGGTCTGGGGTGGCGAACTTGGCAGCCCGCGCGAACTTGTGTCGCTATCCGACGGAACGCTGATCTGCAGACTGCCGCACGATATCGACAGGAGCTATGCGGCGGCAGTGCCACACGAAGTGCGCCCGATTCTGGGCAACTGGAGTGAAAATTCCAGCCCCCGCTGCGATGCGACCGAATCCTTTGGATACGCTTTTCTCGACGGCCCGAACCGTGACGACGTCCTTCTCGATGTGGTCATCCAACCCGACACGCGCACGGAAGCAGTGGGCATCCTGATCGAACCCCGCGGAGGGGATCACCTGGACAGCGGCTACAGCCTCGCCATCGAACCGATGAAGGAACGCGTGCTGTTCGACCGGTGGCCTGCCGCCATGGATCCGCTCTGGGACAGTCTCGTGCTCAACGAACGGCACGGTATCGAGGTGAGCCAGGAGATCGACAATCCACTGGTTGAACGCCCTCTTGCCTTTACGCCGGAAGACGGCCGGTACAGGGTGCAGATCCTGCGCAACGGGTCGGCGATCGAATGTTTCGTGGCGGGACAGGTAGTTGCGTCGTTTCGGGTCTATGACATTTCGAACACCGACGCATGGGGGCTCTTCGTACAGGAAGGCTCGGCGACATTCCACGACTTGACCTTTCGGAAATGAGGGTCGCGCCGTGCCCCTGATAACGCTCCGACAATTGCTGGATTATGCCGCCGAACACGGTTTCGGCGTGCCCGCGTTCAACATCTCCAACATGGAGCAAGGCCTTGCCATCATGAACGCCGCGCGGGCTTGCGACGCTCCGGTGATCCTGCAAGCCAGCCTCAACGTACGGCGAAAATATGCCGGCGACCGGATGATCGTTTCGATCGTAACGGCACTGGCGGAAATGTATCCAGAAAACCCCGTCTGCCTGCATCAGGACCACGGCCATGACGAACAGGCCTGCGTCAGCGCCATCAGTGCGGGTTTTACCTCCGCCATGATGGACGGCTCTCTGATGGCGGACGGAAAGACGCCCGCCAGCTATGCGCACAATGCCGACATCACCGCTCGAGTAGCCCAGATCGCCCATTGGACTGGCGCGTCCATTGAAGGCGAACTCGGCGTGCTCGGATCGCTCGAAACCGGCGAGGCGGGTGAAGAAGACGGTTCCGGCGCATCCGGCAAATTGGAACACGATCAACTTCTGACCGATCCGGACCAGGCTGCCGAGTTCGTCGCATCGACCGGTGTCGACGCTCTGGCCATCGCGTGCGGCACTTCGCACGGCGCCTACAAATTCAACCGGCAGCCGGACGGGGAAATCCTCGCCATCCGCCAGATCGAGGCGATCCATCGCCGCATCCCCAACACCCATCTGGTCATGCACGGATCGAGTTCCGTGCCGCAGCAATTGCAGGACCTGATCAACGATTTTGGCGGCGAGATGCCGCAAACCTGGGGCGTTCCCGTGGAGGAGATCGAACGCGGCATACGCCATGGCGTGCGCAAGGTGAATATCGATACCGATTGCCGCATGGCCATGTCTGGAGCAATGCGGCGATTCGCTCGGGAGAACCCGGAAAATTTCGATCCACGTGCTTTCATCCTGGCCGGGATGGACGAGTTGGAGACACTGGTTCGCGACCGATTTGAGCGGTTCGGTGCGGCTGGCCACGGACGAAACATCAATCCGATCCCGTTGGCCGACATGGCGCGGCGCTACGCAGACGGCGCACTCGGCCCAGGCAGGGTGGCCGCATGAGCCGGGCGCTTTTCATAGGGCGATCGGTTCTGGACGTGACCGCGCTGGTGGAAGACTTTCCCGGTCCCGACGGCAAGGTCAAGGCATTGGCCAACGACGTGATGCCGGGCGGGTCGGCGCTGAATGCGGCGGTCACGTTTTCACATCTGGGAGGCACGGCAGCGCTGGCCACGTCGCTGGGGGCGCCGACGCCGATGAAGGACTTTCTGACAACAGACCTCGCCGAACGAAACGTTGCGGTATACGATGTCTGCAACGACCCGGAATACGGCATTCCGCTCTCCACGGTCGTCTCGACGCGCAGCCTCGGCGCCAGGATGATCGTCAACGGCGCAGGCGGGGAATGCGAAAAGGTGCACCGGCGAAGCGATTTGATTTCGGCCGGGGCCGACCTGATCCAAATCGACCAGTATGAAAGGCATTTCGTCGCGCAGCACCGCGATTCGCTGCGGGACTTCGAAGGGCCGATCGTTCTGGACGGCGGAGGCTGGAAGGAATGGTCGCCGGACTTCCTTCGCCTGGCGGACATTCCCATCGTCAGCGAGGTCTTCTGCCGCAACGGTCCCGGCGCCTTTGCGGCCATGTGCGCTGAATTCGGAATTTCACGCTGGGCGATGACACGCGGCCCCGGCGGCGTCATTTGGCACGATCAGGGGAGCGATGGCGAGATACCTGCTCTGGAGGTGGATGCCGTCGATACCCTGGGGGCCGGCGACATATTCCATGGTGCTTTTTGCCACGCCTATCTTGAGACCGGGTCCTTTGTTGATGCGCTGAACACAGCCAACCGAATCGCCGGCGACTCCTGTGCTTATTCCGGCACGCGGAGCTGGATGGATGCCTGAGCGCTTGAGCAATTACCGGAGTCTGCTCAACGCTGTTGAAACGCGGAGACACTCCGCCCAATCGCCAATGATCGTCGCAATCGCAGGGCCGCCCGCAACGGGAAAATCGACCCTGGCCGAACGACTGGTCGAGGATCTGCGGGCCGCCGGGCAGACCGCCGCCTGTTGCCCCATGGACGGGTTTCACAAGACGAACAAACAGCTCGACGCCGCAGGACTGCGCAGCGTGAAGGGCCGTATCGACACTTTCGATGCCGGCGAATTCGTGGCGGCGGTGGAGCGGCTTGCCAAAGGCGATGCGTTCTGGTGGCCGTTGTATTCGCGCCACCGCCACGATCCGGTTCCGGAAGGCACGAGAATCGAGGGCAACGAAACCGTGTGCGTCATCGAAGGCAATTACATTCTGACGGATGCCGAACCATGGCGATCGGCATCCGTCCATTTCGACCTGCGCATTTTCGTTGACGCCCCAGACACCGTGCTGCGCGAACGCCTGAAGCAGCGACACACGCGCGGCGGCAAGAACGCCACCGAGACAAGCGACAAGATCGCGCAGACCGACATGCCCAATGCGGTAGAAATCCGAAAAAACGCCGCCGGTGCGGACATCCTGTTTCGGGAGACCGTCAGTGGGTGAAGCCGGACAATTCGTTGCAGCCTGCAATAAATGCTCGCTATGCTTGGACCGACTCACGAAGAGGGTGGTCCGAGAATGAAAGACGCACAAAAAGGATTGTCGATTGGGGGCATTCAGGGACACAACCGGCAAGTTATCCTGGCCGCCCTTCAGGATATGGGAGCGTGTTCGCGCAAAGAGATCAGCGTTGCCACCGGCCTCGACCAGGCGACGGTGACACGCGCAATCGCACCTCTTGTCGACGACGGCGTTGTCGAAGAGGTGGGACTGGTGCGCGGGGGGCGCGGGCGCAGGTCGATCAACCTGAGTTTCTCGGCCTCGGGACGCTATATCCTTTGCCTGAGGCTGCAGCGGCGGAGCTTTTCCGTCGGAGCGTTCAATCTGCGCGGTGACTTGCTTGAATCCACTGAGGTTCCCATCCCGCGGGACAGTCCTGCAAATCAGATTTTTGCAGAGTTCTCTGCGGTTTTGGACGGGTATATCGCGAAACTGGAACGCGTGGATGGCATCGGAGTCGCTGTTCCGGGCCCTTTTTTGGAGCGCGATGAGCGGGTCATTCTAATGACCGAAAGCCCTCAGTGGCAGGGATTTGACCTCATCCCCGAACTCCGCTCCCGCTACCCCGATGTGCCGGTGCATTCCACACACGACGCCAAGGCTGCAGCTCTGACGGAATGGCGTCACCATGCCCGCGCCGTGGGAGCGCGGGTTCTGCTTTATGTGTCCGCCGGACAGGGAATTGGATCCGCTCTCGTCGTAGACGGACAGGTCTTTCGCGGCGCGCAGGGTCTGGCGGGCGAGCTTGGTCATACCTCCATCAGCGTTGACGGCCAACTGTGCAAATGCGGCAATCGCGGCTGCCTGGAACTCTTCACCTCGCGAATTTCCCTGTTGCGCGCAATCCGTGAATGTGCCGGTGACCCTGGCGAGACGCAGCTGACATCCGATGCGAGTTTTGCGCAGACCGTTACCGCATTCGAAGCCGGCGATGCGCTGGCCGTCCGAGAGGTCCGCAAGGTGGCGCGCTACCTGGCACAAGGGATCACCAACTGCATCAACTTCGCCAACCCCGACTTGGTTGTCATCGGCGACGAATATGCCGGGTTCGGTCAGATGTTTCTCGACCAGTTGAAGGCCCATGTGAAGTCAGCGGTGCTGCCGAGCATCTACGACGCAGTCAAAATCGAATTGAGCCGGCAAAGCGAAGACACGGTGCTTCGTGGAGCCTACCTGGATGTACTTGCCCAGACCTATCTGGGGTCTCCCAGAGAAGAGCCGGGGATCCTCGCCGAACGGGTCGCTGGCAAGCCATGATGGAAGTACGACGATGAACGACGGAACCGCTCAACCGCTCCTGTCAGTCGAAAATGTTTCCAAGTCCTTTGGTGGCGTAGAGGCGTTGCGCGACGGTTCCTTCGACCTTTACCGAGGTGAGGTTCTTGCCATCGTTGGTGGCAACGGTGCCGGAAAATCGACTCTGATCAAGGTGGTCGCCGGGGCACATGTCCCAGACACCGGACGAATCGTCATCAACGGAAAAGAGGTGCCGCGGGCCGAACACAGCGTGTCTCACATGCAGGATCGCGGGATCGAGGTCGTTTACCAAGACCTCGCGCTGGTTCCGAACATGACGGCACCGTACAACCTGTATCTCGGGCGGATTCCGCGCAAATGGGGGATTTTCGTGGACGAGCGAAAAATGCGCGAGAAAACCCGTGAAGTCCTGCAACAGCTCAACGTTACCACCGTTCAGGATTTGTCCCAACCGATATCATCCATGTCAGGTGGACAGCAACAGAGCATCGCCATCGGGCGCGCGATAGCCTGGGGCAGCGATATCGTGATCCTGGACGAGCCGACGGCAGCGCTGGGTCCAAACGAGACCGCCGAGGTCGAACGGCTGGTCGAGGACGTCCGTGACCGACGCGGTACTTCGTTCATCCTGATCAGCCACAATCTCGATCAGGTCCGCCGGCTCGCCGATCGGATCGTGGTGACGCACCACGGGGTTACGTCACGCGAGTTCAAGCGCGACGAGATCACGTCCGACCGGCTCGTCAAGGCCATCACACTTGGCGAATGAGGGGAGTGCAATGACCGCAACAACCGCCTCCGGCTCGTTTCTGACACCCAAACGCGCAGAAATGCTGCGCGACTATGTGCCGTTCATCGCCATCTTGTTGGTCGTCCTGATGTTCTGGGTGATCTCTGGCGACCGTTTCATGTCAACGCGCAACTGGACCTTCATTGCACAGCAGACTCCGGTACTGATGCTGTTGGCCTTTGCGCAACTGATGGTCGTCACGACCGGCTCGATCGACATTTCGATCGGATCGAGCCTGGCCTTTTCGGCTTTTCTGGGCGCGCTTGGAATGCTCTGGTTCGGGGATGCGGGTCTGATCCTCGGCGTCTTTGCGGGTGGTCTGGTCGGGATGGTCAACGGTCTGATTATCTCTCTGCTGAAAATTCCCTCATTTGTGACCACCCTAGCCATGCTCATCATCGTGCGGGCCGTCGTCATCATCATTTCAGACGGCACCGCTATCTACATCACCGATGACAGCGTGTCGGGCGGCACCAACATATCGTCCGTCGCCGCACCCTGGCTGCTTTCGATGGGGAAATTTCCCGCGATCTTCATCCTCGCCGCAATCGTCGCCGTTCTCATGTGGGTCTTTTATGAAAAGACCGTCTTCGGTCAGCAGCTGCGCGCGGTTGGCGGCAACGAATAAGTGTTGCGCCTGGTCGGCATCAACGTAACGACCTTCAAGGTCAAGGTCTTTGCGGCAGCCGGTCTGATGGTCGGGCTGGCGGCATGTGTCAACCTGGCAAGGTCGGGCGCGGCGACCCCACAGGCGGGCTTGATGATCGAGCTGGATGCCATCGCAGCCGTGGCGCTCGGCGGCACGCCGCTCACGGGCGGCTATGGCAGTGTGGTCAAGACAATCATCGGAGCATTGACCCTGACGATCGTGCGCAACGGACTGACCATCGCCGGAGTGCCGCCATCATGGAGTCAGGTTGCGCTTGGTGTCCTGCTGATTGCCGCCATCGCCATTTCACTCAACCGCAGCAAGGTTGATGTGGTAAAATGATCTTGGAGGTAGAGTGCCGTCGCACGGCATTTTCTTAGATGTTTCGCCCAATGGGCCTCGTGCAAGACTGCCGGCGCTCTGCTTGAGAAAGCTCAGTGGCGCAAGAAACTATGCCAGCCCGCCGACTGGGATGATCTCGCGCGACTTTTCGGTCCAATCCGCGCCAAGCCAGTCGCCATACCAGTGGTCGACGGCCAGACCGGCTTCCAACAGTTCCGCTTCAAGCGTCGCTTTCGGCGGAAAGGCGATGCGGGACTCGGCGATGATGGTCTCAGCGGATCGGCCGAAGCGATAGAACGTCTTGTAGGTGACGATTCCGGTCGCCGGTTCGAAGCTCGCACCGTTCCACGTCTCGACCGGGCCGAGCGCGTCGTGATCGATCCGCTCCCGTGACCGGTCGGGGACCCAGTCGAGCCAAGCGCGAAATTCGGGATTGCGACTGTCGAATACGAAGCGCCCGCCGGGTGCGAGATGGGCGGCTATCGTCTTCAAAGCAGCGATCCTGTCGGCTTCCGTCAGGAAGACCTGGAAAGCATGGCCGGTGAGAAGCACGAAATCGAATTGTTCGCCAAGGCGGACGTCGCGGGCATCGGCTTCGACCCAGCGGGCCCGCTCACCGCCCGGCCGCTCGCGGGCAACTGCCAGCATGGCGGCGGCCGGATCCACCCCGGTCACGCGCTTATCGCGCGCCAACGCCGCCGTCAGCGTTCCGGTGCCGCATCCGAGATCGAGCACGGATCCCGCATCGGCCGCCAGCCGGGCGCAGAAATCGAAATCGTCGCGTCTGTCCCAGCCGCACAGATAGTCATA
This sequence comes from Rhizobiaceae bacterium, assembly GCA_963921345.3. GTDB lineage: Bacteria > Pseudomonadota > Alphaproteobacteria > Rhizobiales > Rhizobiaceae > Hoeflea_A. The sequence goes on from CAWUFE020000007.1 coordinate 2,760,260, forward strand.
GAACTGTACAAAGCGCGGATCGCGGAACAGCGGATCGTCGTCGACCGTCATTGCGCATCCATCGTCAAAACCACCTTGCAAGCCTCTCCGGCATTGAGCACATCGAACCCCTTCTGGAAGTCGTCGAAAGTGAAGTGATGGCTGATCACTGGGGTGATATCGAGGCCGCTCTCGAGCATTGCAAGGCCCTTGTGCCAGGTATCGAACATCTCGCGGCCGTAGACGCCTTTTAACTGCAGGCCCTTGAAAATCGCCTTGTTGAGATCGACGGTGACCGGCCCGTGATAGATGCCGAGCAAGCCGATATGGGCGCCGTTGTTGGCCGAGCCGATCATGTCGTCGAGCGCGGCAGGCGCTCCGGACATTTCCAGGCCGATGTCGAAGCCCTCCTTCATGCCGAGTTCCTCCATCACCGTCGCCAGGCTTTCGCGGCCGGCGACGACGCCGCGCGACGCACCCATGCGGTCGGCCAGCGCCAGGCGCTTTTCGTTGATGTCGGAGACGACCACATGGCGCGCTCCGGTGTGGCGGCAGATGGCAGCGGCCATAAGGCCGATCGGGCCGGCGCCGGTGATCAGCACATCCTCCCCCGCAAGATCGAAGCCAAGCGCCGTATGCACGGCGTTGCCGAACGGATCGAGGATCGACGCATGATCGTCTGAAATCGTGTCCGGGATCGGGTAGACATTGTGTTCGGGGATCACCAGGTAATCGGCGAAGGCGCCGGGGCGGTTAACGCCGATCCCTTGCGTGTTGATGCACAGATGCTCGCGGCCGGCGCGGCAATTGCGGCAGGTGCCGCAGACGATGTGCCCCTCGCCGGATACGCGCTGGCCGATTTCGAAGGTCTCGACACCGTCGCCCAGTTCGTCGATACGGCCGACGAATTCGTGGCCGATGGTCAGCGGTGTCGGCACATTGGCGGCGGCCCAGTCGTCCCAGTTGTAGATATGCAGGTCGGTGCCGCAGATCGAGGTCCGCGTCACCCCGATGCGCACCTCGCCCGGGCCGGGACGAGGATCCTCGACCTCCATCATCTCGAGGCCGGGTTTCGGTTCTTTCTTGACCAGCGCTCGCATGGCTTAGCCCCCGCTAGATCAGGCCGCATTCGCGACCGGCCTCAGAAAAGGCCGCTACCGCACGGTCGATTTGCTCCGGCGTATGGGCCGCCGACATCTGGGTGCGGATCCGCGCCTGCCCGCGCGGCACGACCGGAAAGGAGAAGGCGATAACGTAGATACCGCGTTCGAGCAATGCTTCGGCCAGCTGTCCGGCCTGGGCAGCATGACCGATCATGACGGGTATGATCGGATGGTTGCCGGCGACCAGGTTGAAGCCCGCCTCCTGCATGCCCTGCCGGAAGCGTGCTGCATTGTCGCGCAGCCTGTCGCGCAGATCGCCTGCGGATTCGGCGATATCGATCGCCCGCAGCGCGGCGGCGCAGACGGGCGGCGCGACCGCATTGGAAAACAGATAGGGCCGGGCCCGCTGGCGCAGCAATTCGACGATCGGCCCGGGGCCGGCGACATAGCCGCCCGAACCGCCGCCCAGCGCCTTGCCGAAGGTACCGGTGAGGATCTGCACCCGCCCTTCGACACCATGGAATTCCGGCGTGCCTGCGCCACGATCGCCGATGAAGCCGGTGGCATGACAGTCGTCGACCATCACCAGTGCGTCGTGCCTTTCGGCAAGGTCGCAGATCGCCGGCAGGTCAGCCATGATGCCGTCCATGGAAAACACCCCGTCGGTAACGATCACCCGTGCCTTGCAGTCGGCCGCGGCGACAAGCTGGCGCTCGAGGTCCTCCATGTCGTTGTTGGCGTAGCGGAAGCGCTGCGCCTTGCACAGCCGCACGCCGTCGATGATCGAAGCATGGTTGAGGGCGTCGGAAATGATCGCGTCCTCGGGCCCCAGCAGCGGCTCGAAGACGCCGCCATTGGCATCGAAGCAGGAGGGAAAGACGATGGCGTCCTCGGCGCGAAGATAGTCGGCAATGCGGATTTCCAGATCGCGATGCAGATCCTGGGTGCCGCAGATGAAGCGCACGGAGGCCATGCCGAAACCGTGGCTGTCGAGCGCCTGTTTCGCCGCCTCGACCAGCCGCGGATCGTCGGCAAGGCCGAGATAGTTGTTGGCGCAAAAATTGAGCACGTCGCGGGTTCCATCCCCCTCGATGCGGGTTTTAACCTCGGTCGCCTGGGGCGACACGATCAGGCGTTCGTGCTTGCGGGTGCCGGCCGCGTCGATTTCCTCGAGGGCCTGCACGGCTTTTTCGATCAGCGTTCGGGACATCGGGCTTTTCCAATATATGACAATAATTCCTGGATATTGGAAATATTGTCGGTTCTGTCAAGCGAAGGCGTCAGGCCTTCGGTACGGGACTGCCATAAAGCTGCGGCTGGGCGACCAGCAGCAGGGCCTGCGTTTCGCCGCTGTCGGCGTTGTCGATGCGATGCGGCCGGTCGGCCCGGTAGCGCAGCGTGTCTCCGGCCCCCGCCTCGACGGAGCGTCCGTCGACGGTCACGCGAAGAATGCCGGTCAGGCAGGTCAGATGTTCGAAGGTGCCGGCCGCATGCGGCTTTGAATCCAAACTTCCGCCGGGCTCCATGTCGAGGCAGTACCATTCGACGGGAAGCACCGTGCGCCTGGGACTCAGCATGGACAGCGTGCATTTGCCGTCGGCGCTGCGGCGCACCGGCGTCGAGTAGGAATGCAGGTGCTCGATCGGCTCGTCGCGCCGCGGGCCGCCCTCCAGTGAGGCCAGATCGAGCCCCAGCGCCTGGGTCAGCGACCAGACGATGGAGAAGGTCGGATTGACGGTGCCGCGCTCGATTGCCGACAGCATCGATTTCGACACGCCGCTGCGCTCGGCTACCCCCTCCAGGGTGAGGCCGCGGTTCTTTCGGGCCTGGCGGACAAGCTGGCCGATATCGGGTGGCGAAACGGCATCCATGACTGGAATTGCACCGCAAACTCACCGGATTGTCAAACGGTTCCAGGATACTGGAATTTGCCGGAGCGTCGCACGTGATAGGCAAGCACTATCTCAATAATAGAAACAATCGATTGGAACTATCGCCGGTGCAAACCTATCTTGCAGACATGACACGACAATGATGCAAACCAGTCACGAATGGAGGATAGAATGGCGAAGCAATTCCACACAGCATCCTATGACGACGTCGACCAGGTCATCCGTACGCGGCATCGGCGTCAAGAGAGCTTCATGCAGGGCATGAAGCGGGTGCGGGCCAAGCTGCGGCGGCGGCCGCGCGACGAGCAGATCAATCCTCTGATCCTCGGCGGGCTGAACCTGAGCTAGCTTTGCGCCGCCCCGGCAAACCAAGAGCCTTCCCCGGCCATCAAATTGACGCGGTGGTGCGTCATCCTCTCCTTGCGGCGGGACCCTCACCCCACCCCAAGGAGAGGTCATCATGAATATCGATCTGCAGCAGCCCCAACCCTTCGATCTGGTCGGCAAGGACATCCTGATCGCCGGCAATGCGGTCGGCTTCGAATCGCACCTGACAGTGCGGGTCAGCGACGGTCACGACGAAGTCGTCGGCGCGGCCACCGCCGGCTCCACCTCGATCCGCCAGTTCCAGGCGAGCATCGCCATTCCCGACGATGTCAGCTTCCAGCTCAACCGTCTGTTCCTGACGGTCACCGACGACAGCGCCGGCGGCGAAGGCCCGATCCCCACGGTCACCATTCCGATCCTGTTCGGCCCGATGATCCTGCCCGGCTATCTCGGTTTCTGGGAACATACGGTGGCCTCCGGCGACACGCTGACGGCGCTTGCCCAGCAGTATTTCGGCAACAATGACTGGCAGCCCATCCAGCAGGCCAACCAGCACATCGTCTCCGATCCGAATCTGATCTTCGTCGGCCAGGTGCTGCGTATCCCGCGCAACGTCTGACATCAGCGGCCTGATGGCTTATGATGCTAGAGCGCCAGCGCTCTGGGGGCCGGTCCAACCGGCCCCAGCCTTCATTGACGGAGCTGCCACAATGTGATAGATGAAACATGAATCATGATTCATGTTTTGCTATGAGTGCACCGACAACCCCCAAGACCAGACGCGGCAAGACCCGCCGCGAACAGATTCTGCGAGCCGCCGAACGGGTGATAGGGGACCGCGGCTTCGTTGACGCCTCGATTTCGGAGATCACCCGAGAGGCCGGGACCGCCCAGGGCACCTTCTATATCTACTTCTCCAGCAAGGAGGAGATCTTTCGCGAACTGGTCCTCGAAATGGGACACATGACGCGGAAAGTCCTGGCGGAGGCGATTTCGCCGGCCGACAACCGGATGGATGCCGAGCGCATCGGCCTCAAGGCGTTTCTCGAATTCGTCTCCGAACATCCGGCGCTCTATCGCATCGTCGAGGAGGCGCGGTTTGTCGACCCGCCTGCCTACAAGGACTATTTCACCTCCTTCGCCAACGCCTACCGGCGACAGCTCAGCCGCGCCGCTGAAACCGGTAATATCCGGCCGGGCGACGCGGAAGTGCGTGCCTGGGCCTTGATGGGCATGGCCAAGACGCTGGGCGAGCGCTACGTGCTGTGGGGCACCGCGGAAGATCTCGACCGCATCGCGGAAGACGCCATCGACATGATCCGCAACGGGCTCGAACCGTGAGCGGCGCCGTCGACTATCGGGAGGCCCGTCTGGCGACGGGCGAAAGTCGCGTGACCTTGACGCTGTCGGCACCGGCGCGCTGCAACAGTCTCGAACCCGGGATCCTGTCCGAGCTCGCCGCGGCGCTCGACCGGGCGCGGCAGGCGGGTGCCCTGTTCGTGATCCTGCGGGCCGAGGGCCGCCACTTCTCCACCGGCGGTGATGTCGCCGCCTTCGACGCGGCCGTGCGGGCCGGCCGGGGCGAGGCCTACAGCGACGAGGTCGTCGGCCTGCTGCAGGGCGTCATCCGCCGGCTGCTGACGCTGCCGGCAATCGTCATTACCGCGGCGCAGGGTGCGATCACCGGCGGTTCCGCCGGGCTGGTCTTCGCCTCCGACCTCGCAATCCTGTCGGAAGACGCCTTCCTGCAACCCTATTTTGCCGCGGTGGGCTTTTCAGCCGATGGCGGTTGGAGCGCTCTGCTGCCCGAGCGCATCGGCGCCGGGCACGCCCTGCAGATCCAGCTGGCGAATGAACGCATTGCCGCAGCGCGGGCGCTCGATCTGGGGCTGGCACATCGCGTCGTGGCCGCCGGCGAGTTGACGGAGGCATCGGAGGAGTTGGTCGACCGGTTGGCGCAGGATCATGTGCCGAGCGGCATGCTGGCGGCCAAACGCCTGGTCTGGGACGAGGCGCGGCTGGCGGCGGTCGACGCCCGGCTGGCGGCGGAGCTCGTCTCGTTCAAACGCCAGATCGCGGCTCCGGAAACCGCCGCCGCCATGGGCCGCTTTCTCGATCAACTGGCAAGGACCGGATAGATGTTCGACACCGTTCCCGATATGGCCGCCAAGCGCGCAGAGCTGACGCCCGATCGCGTCGCGTTCATCGATGCCGAAACGAACCGCCGCTGGTCTTTCGCCGCCATCGACCAGGCGGTGAGCCAGGTCGCATCCGGGCTCTCCGGGCTTGGCCTGCGGCCGGGCGACCGCCTGGCGGTGCTGACGCTCAACCGGGTCGAGTTCTTCATTGCACTGTTCGCCTGCCAGCGAAGCGGTGTGATCATGGCGCCGCTCAACTGGCGCCAGCCGGTGCCGGAACTAACCGAGGTGCTGGCGAGCGTCGGCGCCGCGGCGGTGCTGTTCGACGCGCCGAACGCCGAACCGGCTCTGGAACTGGCGTCCAACCTGGCGCTCAGGACCGTTTCGCTCGATGCCACTGCCGGCGCCGACACCAGCATTGCCGAATTGCTGCAGGTGCCGGTGGCGCCGATGCGCGGCAATCCCGACGCCACCGCACCATGGTATCTGCTGTTCACTTCCGGCACTACCGGGCTGCCCAAGGCGGTCATTCAGACCGCGCGCATGTGTTGGGCCAACACCCTCAACGTGGCGCAGGCCATTGACCTGACGTCGGACGATACCAGCGTCAATTTCCTGCCGCTGTTTCACACCGCCGGCATCAATCTCTACACATTGCCGCTCTTCCTTCATGGCGGCACGTCGACGGTTCTGCCGAAATTCGAGGTCGAGGATATTTTCGCGCTGGTTCGCGATCGCGCCGTCTCGCAGTTCTTCGGCGTGCCGGCCATCTACCAGGCGCTCAGCCTGCACCCGCAAGTCGATGCGGTGGACTGGAGCCGCTTGCGTGCGGCGTGCGGCGGCGCACCGCTGCCGGAGACGCAGATCCGCTTCTTCGCCGAGCGCGGCCTCAACATCTGCAACGGCTTCGGCATGACCGAAACCGGTCCGACGGCCTTCCTCAACGACGAGGACGCCGCCGGCAGCAAGATCGGATCCGTCGGTCGGGCGCAGATGCTGACCGAGGCGCGCATCGACGGTGTCGACGACGGCACACCCGGCAACGGCGAATTGCTGCTGCGCGGCCCGGCGATGACCCCCGGCTATTACAACAATGATGAAGCGACGCAGAAGGCCTTCGATGCCGAAGGCTGGCTGAAAACCGGTGACATCGCGCGGCGCGACGCGGACGGCTACTACTACATCGTCGACCGTATCAAGGACATGTACATTTCCGGCGGCGAAAACGTCTATCCGGCGGAGGTCGAACGGGTGCTGCACAGCCATCCGGCGATCCTCGAAGCTGCGGTCATCGGCATTGCCGACGACCAGTGGGGCGAAGTGGGCGCCGCTTTCCTGATGGCCCGCCCGGGCGAGATGATCGAGATCGAGACCCTGACCGCCTGGTGCCGCGAGCGGCTTGCCGCCTACAAGGTGCCGAAGAGCTTCCACGTCGAGGACGATTTCCCGCGCACCGCCGCCGGCAAGGTCCGCAAACCGCTGTTGAGGAGCCGCTTCCCATGAGCGATGCCGTGCATCAGGACTGGGTGCCGACCCAGGCCGAGTTCGACCTGTTCGCCGCGATCAGCGGCGACGACAACCCGATCCATGTGGACCCGGAATTTTCGGCGCGCACCCGCTTCGGCCGCACGGTGTCGCACGGCATGCTGATCTATTCGAAGCTGTGGAACCTGCTGCGCACCGGCTGGCCCGAGGCGCGCCATCGAGGCCAGTCACTGATGTTTCCCAACCCCTGCTTCGTCGGCGACCGGGTGCGGCTGACGGTCACGCCGGCCGGCGACGGTCGGTTCACGGTCGAAGCCGTGCGTCCTGCGGACGAGGCTGTGCTTCTGACGGGGGAGACGGAGACCACGTGATGAATGTTGGACAATTCGCCGAAATCGAACGCCGCTACTCGGCCGCCGATTTGCGACGTTTCGCCGACCTCAGCATCGAAGCCGAAACGGCCGCCGTGCCCGAACCGCTGATCGCCGCGCTGTTTTCCTGCCTGCTCGGCGTGCGCCTGCCGGGACCCGGCACCAACTATCTGAAGCAGGACCTGCGCTTTCTCGCCCCCGCCCCGCTCGACGAGACGCTGACGGCGCGGGTCGAAATCACCCGCCTGCGGCCCGACAAGCACCTGGTCGATCTGTGGTCGACCTGCCGCCGCGAGGACGGAACGGTGATCTGCGAGGGGCGCAGCCTGGTGCTTGCCAAGGATGTCGGAGCCTGAGAAGGTCGGCGCCATGACCGATTACACGCTTTGCTATTGGCCGATCCCGTTTCGCGGACAGTTCATCCGCGCCGTTCTCGCCCATGTCGGCGCTGACTGGCAGGAAACCGAGATCGAAGACCTCGTCGCCCAAAAGGACGATGCACCGGGCAATCAGGTTTGTCCGCACATGGGACCTCCCGTCCTGACAGACCATGCCACAGGTATTTCGCTGGCGCAGATGCCGGCTATCCTGACCTATCTCGGCCGCAAGCACGGACTGGTCGGCGACGACCCGATTCGCGAGGCGTTGACCGCAAAAGCCGTGGCGGACGCAAACGACGTACTCTACGAGATCACGCTCTACAACGGCGCGCAGATGTGGACGCGGGAGGCATGGGACGCGTTTCTCCCCCGCCTTCGGCGCTGGATGACAATTTTCGAAGAGACGGGCCGCCGTCACGGGATGACATCCGGAACCGGCTGCCTTCTTGGTACCGATGAACCGGGCATCGCCGATCTCACGGCCTATGCCCTCTGGGGAACGATGACGGCCAAGTTGCCGCCGCTTCGACCGATGCTTGATGAAACCGCGCCTGCCGTCGCCGGGCTCACGAACAGAATCGCGGCCCTGCCCGAGCAGGTCGAACTGCGCGCCCGCAGCGACGCCGAATATGGCGACGGCTGGTGCGGCGGCCAGATCGAGGCATCGATCCGCGCCATGCTCGGGACCTGAAGCCAGAGGCCGCCTGCAGCCCTATTCGATGGTCCAGACTTCCGAGATCCCCCTGCCTTCCTTGTGGGTAAAGGCAACGCTGTCGCCCTCCCGGGTGACAACCTGGCAGTCGCGCGGCCAGGCGACGTTGTCGACGACGATGTCGCGGCAGTAGAACCGGTCGCGCCACGACCAGCGGCCGACGATCTCGCCGTCGCCGGGACCGCGCCCGGAGACCTTGCCATCCGGCGAAAGCACCACCCAGCTGTTCTTGTCCACGAGTTTCTTTCCGGCAATCTGCTCGAGAAACTGGTTTTTGCTCATGATTTCTTCGGCAGGAGCGGATGTGGTTGCAAGCGCGAGGCCGGCAACCGCACAGGCGATCAGGGCGAGACCTTTCACGGAAATCTCCATGTTTTCATCATCGGCAGATTATGACGCCAATCCTGTTCACAGTGCGGCGAAGAGAGGAAAGTCGCGACGTGGTCGGCCCGTATCGACGGGTGCGACGATCGCGACGAGGATTGTCGCTTGCGGTGTTATCTCCGCAATGGCGGGCGCAGTGTCACCGGATTCTCAAACGTCTCCGCCGCCAGGGGAACGTCGTTTTCGTCGATCGCATGCCCCCAATAACTCTCCACATCCGGCGGCACGATCGTTCCGTGCCGGCCCGACGACAGGAAGATCTGTTTCGAGACCGGAAAACGTGCCGCCAGCCTGTTCGGGTCGTCGAAACTGCCGGCGTAGACGCCGACGGTTCCGGGAAACCGTTCCAGGCTCAGGTAGATGCGGCAGCCACACTCGCCGCAAAACCGCACGTGGATGGCCTTGCCGCTGCCGTCCGAGCGGTGGGTGTAGCATTTCGGGTCGCCTCGGGTGGTCTTGAAGCTGTCCTCGGGGAAAACGTGTGCGACGTGGTATGCGGCGCCGGTGGCGCGCTGGCAGAAACGGCAATGGCAATGGGTGGTGCGGACCGGGTCGGTGAAAACCGCGTAGCGGACGTTCCCGCACAGGCACCCGCCTTCGCCGATCGGTTTCATGTCTGGTCGCCTGTCGAGAAGGGACCCGGACACCGCCGGGTGCCCGGGTCAGGTGCTTGGGGGAATTCGCCTCAGAAGTCGACGCCGTTCACATTGGGCAGGACGAAGTCCATGCTGCGCAATTTGGCGACCGGCATGATCTCGCCTTCGGCCAGGACCTGATTGCCGTTCTTGTCGGTCAGCGGACCGGTGAAAACGACACCATCGCCATTGCGGATCCGGTCGTACTCGGCCTGGATGTCGGCCTTGGCCTCGTCCGACAGAGCATTGTAAGCACCGCCCCAGGGCGAGACGTCGACAGCGCCCATCGACATGCCCGCATAGAGAAAGTCGGTCGAGAAACTGTCGTCGAATATGGAGTTCAGCACGGCTTCGATGGCCGGACCCCAGACATATTCGTAGGTCGTCACCAGATGGTCGGGAGCATAGGCGCGAACATCGAGCGACGACGTCACCACCGGAACGCCGGCGCTTTCGGCCGCTTCGGCGATGGCCGGGCCGCCGATGCTGGTTCCGATCATCTCCGATCCGGCGTCGATCAGACTGCGGGTTGCCCGCGCCTGCAGGTTGCGGTCGGACCAGTTGTTGGTGAACACCACCTGGATCGTTGCCGTCGGATTGGAGTGCGCCAGCCCCAGAGCGAATCCGTTGATCGTGCGGATGTCGTAGGGGATGGGAAAAGCGTCGACCCAGCCAACCTTGGCTCCTTGCTCGACGATGTGGCCGGCGGCAACGCCGGCGATATAGGCGCCATCCTCCGGAGCGTTCACGAAGCCCACGAGATTGTTGAGATTGCCCGGATTGTCCCACTGCGAGGCGATGAAATAGACGTCCTTATGATCGGCCGCCATTTTCAGCAGTGTCTCGCCATAGCCGTAGGTGGTGCTGACGACGACATCAGTGCCGTTCTGGATAGCGGACTCGACGATCCGGCGAACCTGAGGCCCTTCCGGAACGTTCTCCTTGTAGTCGACCTCGATCCTGTCGCCGAACTTCTCCTTCAGATAGTCCTGGCTTTTCAGGAAGGCTTCGTTCCAGCCGCCGTCGACTGCCGAGAAATTGTAAAAATAGGTGACCTTCAGCGGTTCGTCGTTTGCGGCGAGCGCGGGTGTCGCGGACAGCGCCGGCACCGCGACCGCGAGAGCCGCAATCGATGCCATGTTCCGCAACCAGGCTCTTCTTCCAATTCTGCTGCGTTCGGTCATATCTTCCTCCAGAAAGCCGATTTGTCCCATTTTGTTGGTTGTTGACGTCCAGTATTTGTAGTGCCTACCCATTTGTCAAAGATGACTTTCGCTTGTATTGCATAAGGTTTGACTTATGGGACTGACCGCACCTCTCCGCTGTCTTGCCGGTCGCTCCGGCAGGCGATCGGAATGGTTGGAATCTCAGGTTTCGGTCATCTTCTGCTGCTCCGTGAACACTGGAATCGGCGGTGCGTCGGGATCGGGCACCAGGATCGAGAACCGGCTGTAATGGGCCGCGGGGACCTGGTTGTTGAACAGGTCGATCGTCCGCTCCAGTTTCGCTTCACCGGCAGCGACCTCGTCCATTCCGTTGGCCACTTCGATCAGGAACTCGGCCCCGGCGGCGTTTCGACCGAAATGGTGCGGGTGAACCAGCGCAACGTCGCCGGCGCGGGCCATGTCGGCGAGGCGCCGTGTCGAAGCCGCATAGGTCCCGATGTCGGACTCCTGAAACTGCGCGAGCTGCGCGCCGGTCAGCACGGTGTCGCCCGAGAACAGCAAACCGTCCCGCTCGTCATAGAGGCAGATCGAATCCTCGGTATGCCCGGGCGTGTGCATCACCCGCAGCACCCGGTCTCCCAGGTCGATGCGGTCGCCGTCGACGACCGTCGCGGTCGGCGGGCCGGTCTCGATGTTCCAGGCATCCAGATCGAAACCCTCAGGCAGCGGAGCGATATCGCAAAAGTCGTCGAGCAGGAAAAAGTGCTTCCTGTCGATGCGGCGGTACTCTTCGGCCAGTTTCTGAAGATCGCGGACATAGCTGGCGAAGCCCTTGCGCCATTCGAGGCTCACTTCCTGCGACAGAAGCGGGACCGCCGTCTCGTGGGCGATGATCTCGTCGAACTCGCAATTCCCGCCGATATGGTCGGCATGATAGTGCGTGTTGATGACGGTGATCGGCAGGCTGGTCAGAGCGGCAACGACCTTGCGAAGCGGCGATATCCCGCAGCCGGTATCGAGGAGAACCGCCCGTTGCGAGCCGGCGATCAGCCAGAGATTGACGAGTCCGGGTTCGGCGATGAGCCAAACGCCCTCCGAGACCTCCCTGCTGCGAAACCATTCCATCTTGCTTTCCTTTCGCCTCCGATCTGCGGACGCGTCTTCCGAAACGGCCGTCATTCGGCCCCAAATGCTTTCGCGTAGGCGCGCTGGTTTTGCCTCAGCTCGGCTTTCACGCCGGAATCGCAATAGGCTCCTTCGATCGCGTTTTCCTGAACGGCCAGGACGTCGTCTATGGTCCAGCCGAAAGCCTCCGAGACGCGCATGAGATCGTCGTTGATGGACACCTGCATGCTTTGCGGGTCATCGGAATTGACGGTGACGGGCACGCCCGCCCTGTAGAGAGCGTCGACCGGACCGTCGGCGACGGAATCGTGCAATCCGACGATGACGTTGGAAGTCGGGCAGATCGTTAGCGGGACCTTGTCGTCGGCCAGGCGCTTCACCAGAGCCGGATCCTCGATGGCCCGCACGCCGTGATCGACGCGGTCGAGTTTGAGCAGGTCCAGGCCATCCCAGACGCCCCAGGCGCCGGAGGATTCGCCGCAATGGGCGCTGCGACCCAGCCCCAGCTCGGCGGCGCGCTCGAAAACATCGACGAATTTGTGGCTGGTGCGGCCGAGAATTTCCTCATTGCCGTCGAGCCCGAGACCCACCACCCGGTCGACGCCGGCCATCCAGTTGACCAGGTCCATGGACCATTCCGCCGACTGCTCGCGACTGATCGACGGTATCAGATAGCAATCGGCGAAGCCGTCGCCGCGTGCCTGTTCGAAGCCGCGACAGAGGGCTTCGATCTGAGGCTGATCGTCGACATGAGCCCAGTAGCGGGGGCCGGTAAAGACCTCGGCATAGACGATGCCGTCGCCATGCATCTGCTTGGCGGCATTGTAGGCGACCTGCTCGGCGATCTCGGGCGTGCGCAGCAGATCCACCCACCACTCGTAGATCGACAAAAACTCAGCGAGGCTGTTGTAACGGAACAACTCGTCCTTCGGCCTGATCATCGGTACGTCGAGCGAAACCGCCAGTTCCTCGATGGTGTCGGCGCTGATGCAAGCCTCGACGTGAACATGCAGTTCGACCTTCGGCAGTCCTTCGACAAACTCTCTGGTCACATTGGTCATTCCTGTTGCCTTTCAGCTTGAATTGCGAAGCGGGTTGGTTCGGACCAGATTGCCCGACGTCAGCGATGGAACGGCAGTCCCAATGCGGCCGGTGCCCTGAGGTTGAAGCGGCTCAAGGCGCCCGAGGCCAGGATGATGGCGACCAGCGTCATCAGATAGGGAATGGCGCTGAACAGCTCGGCCGGCAGGGAATATCCGAGGGCCTGAAGCGTGAAGCCGAGGCTTGTCGCAATCCCGAACAGATAGGCGCCGATTACCACGAACAGCGGACGCCAGAAGGCCAGTATGACCAGCGCGATGGCAATCCAGCCGGCTCCGGCGGTCAGATTGTTGATCCAGCTGGTGGCGATCGCCAGGGGATAGTATGCCCCCGCGATCCCGGCCAACGCGCCGCCCAGAAGAGTGTGGACATACCGGTAGCGCACGACGGGGACGCCCATGGCATCGGCCGCGGCCGGGTCTTCGCCGACGGAGCGCAGATGCAGGCCGGTGCGCGTCTTGTAGAGGTAAAATCCGGCCGCGAGGGCCAGGGCCCAGGAAAAGTAGACGATGATGTCCTGGTTGAAAACCAGCGGCCCGAGGATCGGAAAATCCTTGAGGCCGAACAGGTTCAGATCCGATAGGCTGTGCAATCCGGCGCTGGCAGACAGATTGCCGACCGTTCCCAGGTAATTCGACAACCCGAGAGGCCCGCAGAAGATCAACAGCGCCAGCCCCGACACGACCTGATTGGCCCGCATGGTGATGACCGAGAAGGCGAGCAGAAGCGCGATGAGCGCTCCGACCACGGCCGCCACCGCCAGTGCCACGGTCAGGGCGAGGCCCGAGGGACTTTCGGGGAAGGACTGCGACGTCCAGAAGGCCGTCGCCGCGCCCATCAACATGATGCCCTCGACGCTCAGGTTCATTACTCCGCTGCGTTCCGCCAGCAATTTGCCGATGCCGGCGATGATCAGCGGCGTGCCATATAGAATGCCCGACGCCAGCAGCGTCACGACCAGAAGGCATTCATGACGAGGCTCCCGGATTGGCCGCCGCGGCGGCAGCTTGGTCGACAAAGTTCGCCTTGCGGCGCATCACGATGCGATAGCGGGCGCTGATTTCGCTGGCCGCGACGAACAGCAGGATCAATCCCTGGATGACGCCGAGCAGCCCGAGCGGCAGCTCCGGTCCCTGAAGGCTAAGATTGGCGTTGACCAGGCCGCCGACGAACAGAGCGGCCGCAACGACGCCGATGGGATTGTAGCGGGCGAGCGCGGCTACCGCGATCCCGGTGTAGCCGAAAGCGGCGCTCTGCAATACGCGCGGCTCGAGCTGGTATGTGAAGTCGCCGATCTGGCTGGCGCCGCCCAATCCGGCCAATGCGGCGGACATCAGGAAGATGGTGATGAAGACCCGGCGGGTGCGAATTCCGGCATAGTTCCCGGCCCTGGGGCTGTCGGCGGTGACCAGCACTTCGAAACCGTATTTGGTCGTGTGCAGGACGATCTGGATGAGCACTGCAAGCGCGATGCCGAGCACGAACCCCAGCGGAATGACGATGTCGGTTCCCCAGCTCGGCCAGAAGGTTTCGTAGGGAATGGACTTGGCCTTCGGAAACACCTTGGCGCTCGGGCTGGACAGGTCTCGCCACCAGGATCGGGAGCTGAAGATCAGATAGGCCAGCAGTAGCGGCGCCAGATAGTTCAGCATCAGGGTCGTCAGCACCTCGTTGGTGCCGGATCGCGCTCGGAAATAGGCCGGGATCAGCCCCCAAAGAGCGCCGCCCAGCGCCCCGGCGAGGATCATCAGGGGCACGCTGATCCATCCGCCCAGATTCCCGAAGGCGACGCCGGCGGTCGCCGCCGCCAGCGCGCCGATCATGAGCTGACCGTCGCCGCCGATGTTCCAGACACTGATGCGGAACGCCAGCGCGGCGGTGAGACCGGTAAAGATGAGCGGCGTCGCCGAGAGGATAGTCGCGGTCAACGCACCTGGCTTGGTGAAGGCGGTCTGAAAAAGGGCGGCATAGCCGGCGATCGGATCGCGTCCCGTGGCCCAGAGGATCACGGCGCCAAACAGCAGCGCCACAAGAATGGCCACGATCGGCAGGCTCGGTCCCAACCAGGGTGCGACCCGCAGCCGTCGTTCGAAGCGAAGTTCAAATGGCAGCACGTTTCGATTCCTTTCGGCCTTGCCCCATCATCATCATGCCGATCTCGTCCATGTCGGCATTTTCGGAGTCGACGAAACCCTGAATCTCCCCGCCGCAAATCACCGCGACACGATCCGCCAGGTCGAGGATTTCGCCGAGATCCTCGGAAATCAGGATGACGGCGACGCCCTGCCCGGCCGCCTCCACCAGCAGGTCGCGAACCGTTTCCATGGCCGACACGTCGAGGCCGCGCGTCGGGGTTGCGACAACGATCAGACTGGGGTCGGAGGTCAGTTCGCGCGCCAGCAGGACCTTCTGCGCGTTGCCTCCGGAAAGCTGGCGAACCAGCGTCGTTTCCTGTCCCTTGATATTGAAATCGGCGAGCAACCGTCGCGTCTCGTCGCGGATCGCCTTCTTGCGAAGCATCGGGCCGACGCTGTGGGCGGGGCTGCGATAGGATTTGAGCGCGATGTTCTCCGACACCTTCATGCCGGGCGCCAGGCCGGTGCCGAGCCGATCCTCGGGAACATAGGCGACTCCGGCTTCGATCGACCTGCGGACATTGCCGGACGTCAGCGAAGTCCCCTTGATGCGAATATCGCCGCTCGAAAAGGGCTGCAGGCCGGCGATGGCTTCGGCCAGGGCGAGTTGCCCGTTGCCGGCGACCCCGGCCACGCCGAGGATCTCTCCCTCGCGCACGGTCAGCGAAACATCCTTCAACAGCGGCGATCCGTTGCTGTTTTGAGCGTTCAGATCATCGATCTCGAGAGTGGTCCCGGCATCCGCCCTGAGGCCGGTCGTCTGCTTCCTCTGCAGGTGGATGTCACGGCCGACCATCAATTTGGCCAGCCCCTTGGCGTCGACCTTCTGACGGCGAAGATCGGCCATGCCGGCCGACTTGCCCTGGCGCAGAACGGAAACGTGGTCGCAGATCTCCGAGACCTCGTCCAGCTTGTGAGAGATGAAGATGACCGCCTCGCCCTCTTCCGCCATGCGCCTCAGCGACACGAACAGCTGCTCCGTTTCCTGCGGCGTCAGAACGGTTGTCGGTTCGTCGAGGATCAACGTCCGGGCGCCGCGATAGAGCGCCTTGAGCAGTTCGACCTTCTGCTTTTCGCCGACGGAAAGGGCGGAAACGGTCGCGCGCGGATTGATGGCAATGTCGAACTTCTGCGCTGCGGCCATGACCTGCTCCTCGACCGCCCGCTTGTCGAAGCGCCAGGTCGGATCGCGCGTCCATCCCAACACGACGTTTTCGGCGACAGTCAGCGGCCCGACCAGACTGAAATGCTGGTGCACCATGAAGATCCCGGCTTCAAAGGCCGAAGCGGGCGCCGGAAAGCGAACCGGCTTTCCATTGGCATAGATCTGCCCCTCGTCGGGCTGATGGAAGCCGGTCAGAACCTTGCACAGGGTTGTCTTGCCGGACCCGTTTTCACCCAGCAGCGCGTGTACCTCGCCCTTGAGCACTTCAAAGTCGACACGGTCGTTGGCGACCACGCCGGGAAAGGCCTTGGTGATGCCGCGCGCCGCCAGCGCGGCGTTTTGCAGCCGTCTTTCGGGATCTTCCAGGATGCTGGCTCCATTGGCCAATTCCGGTTTCGCCCCCATGTTCATTCGGGTTCCCTCCCAACCGCCGGCCCGCCTCAAACAGCAGGCCCGGCGTCATCTCTTGCGGATCAGGCGGTCAGTTCCGGCGAGCCCAGGTTGAACAGCTTCACCAGATCCTTGCGATACTGGATCGAGAACTTGTCGGCCGGGATGTGCACCTCGGCCGAAATGTCCAACGGAAGCTCTTCGGGTTTCTGGCTCTCGACGATCGGGATGTCTTCGTTGTTCACGAAGGATTCCCAGATCACCAGATCTGCCGCATTTGCGTCGGCCCGGCTGGAGACCATGAACTGGAAGACGGCGGTCTTTTGCGAACTGACCGGCGAGGCGATGTCGTAGGCGATGAGCGTGAAGTCGTCTTCGCCGTCGCCGCCATATTCCATCAGCAGTTCCATGGCGAACGGGTAGACCAGGTTCTTGGTATAGACGACGTCGCGTTCGGCAACCATTTCAGTGTCGCCCAGCTTGTCGCGAACGCCCTCCTTGTAGGGCATGCGCAGACTGATGCCGGCATCCGTCTTCCACATCTCGTAGTTCGGGATCTCGGGGTGTTCCGTGTTTCCGAAGCTGCCTTTGTGGACGAAGGCAAAATGCGCCACGTCGTTGAAATTCTCGACATGGCGCGGGGCCGACGTGTTCCAGGTGCTGACCGGAACCCGGGCGATCGTCCAGTCGGTCTCTTCGTCTTCGAGCAGCGGCCATTCGGGCATCGGCCGCGTCGCTTCGTCTTTCAGGCAAACCCAGATCAGCCCGTAGCGCTCGCGGCACTGATAGCGGATCAGCTTGATCGACTTCGGGATCGGCTTCGACTGATCCTCCATCGAAGGGATCCGGGTGCACTGGCCGGAGTGATCGTAATGCAAACCGTGAAACGGGCAGATGATGTTCCTGCGCTCGGCGTCCATCCAGCCGAGGCTCATCGCCGCGCCGCGATGCAGGCACATATCCTTGGCCGCCGTCAGGCCCTCGACGGTCCGGTAAAGCACGATGTCGACATCCAGCAAGGTGACCTTCACCGGCTTGTCGGCGACGTCTTCGCAGGCGGCAACCGGGTGCCAGAATCCGGCCAGCACATGCCAGTCGCTTTCGGAAAATGTGCATTTTCGCGGGAGCTCCGAATACGGAGTCTTCTCGGTCGATACGAACAAATTTGCTTCCTCCCTAGTGGTTTGCCGGCGCCGGCAGGTCAGTGTTCGAGCAGCAGACCCTCCGCCACATCCGCGATCACCCGGGCGCAGCCCTCCAGTTGACGCACCTCGACACGCTCATCGGCGCAATGGCACTCGGCGACGTTTCCGGGGCCGAAATTCACTGCGCTGATCCCGGCATCGTTGACCAGGTTGCGCACATCGCTCGAATAGGGGGCGCCATAGACCTCCGCCGGCGCGCCCAGAACCTTCTCCGTGCTCTCCAGCAGATGGTTGACGACCGGCGCATCGACCGGAATTTCGGCCGGTTCGAAGCGGTTGTAGGCGACGTCTACTTCGATGCCGATCTGCGAACCGTCGGGCCTTGCCGTTATCAGCCGGCGGCGGATCTCGGCGACCTCCCCGTCCACCGTCTCTCCGGGAATAAGCCGCCGGTCGACGTAAAGGTCGATGAAATCGGAAACCGCATTGGGCACAACTCCGCCCTGCACCATTGTCGGTGTGCAGGATCCGTGGCTGAGCAGCGGGTGGTTGCGTTGCTCCAGTTCCGTTTTGTAATCCTGCAATGCCTCGAGAACCCAGTGCAGCCCCCAGGCCGGGTTGATACCGAGATGCCCGCGGCTGGCATGAATCGATCGCCCCGTCAGACGGACGTGAATCGGCGCCAGACCGCGGGTCGCGGCGGCTATTTTCAGTTCAGTCGGTTCGGTCACAATCCCCATATCACCCGTGAACCCCGCCTCCAGCAGTGACAATGTGCCCGGTTCGGCGCGCTCTTCGCCGGCAGCGAAATGCATCACCAGCGTTCCCTTGAGCCGATCGAGGTGCCGGCAAAGATGATGCGCCACGGCAATCTGCACGGCGAGCCCGGCTTTCATGTCGCAGGCGCCACGTCCGTAAAGAAAGCCATCCTTGATATTGCCGCCGAACGGCTCTGCGGTCCACAGGTCGACATCGTCGACCGGCACGGTGTCCATATGCCCGTTGAGCACTAGGCGCGGACCGCCGCCGCTGCCGTTCAGCACGGCGCCGACCGAATGGCGCCCGGGCATGGATTCGACTTGCCTTACCTCGACCGGCGTACCCTTGAACCAGCGGGCCACGCGGTCGGCGACGCCGTTTTCATAGGCTCCAGGATTCTCGCTCGGCGTGCGAACCAGATCCGACAGAATGGCGGTGACATAATCCGCCGAAAGAGTATCGGCAGCGGCGTTTACGGATGTTTCCTGTTCCATGCGTTATAAATTATAATTTATATCTGCGCGGGTCAATACCCTGTCTGACTGGATGGCGAAAGGCCTCAGCCGGACGGCGAGAGGCGCGGGTTCGACGCAGCGGCCATCAGGACGGTTGGCTGAAGGCCGCCTTGAGGCTCTTTTCGGTATCGCTGAGATGGCTCTTCATGAGCTGTTGCAGTCCGCTTTCGTCACGGGCTCGGAACATCTCGGCCAGCCGCGTATGGGCGTCGTTGAAATTCTCCCGATACGCCTTTTTCTGCTCTTCGTCCTGAGATCGAATGGCCATCGACATGTACCGATCCACATTCGTCCAGAGCCGCTCCAGGACCTGGCGGGCAACGGTGCTGGCGGCCGGCTCGATGAGACACCAGTGGAACCATCGGTGCGCCTCGAAGAACTCTGGCCTGCGCAAATCGCTCGACAACAGCGCGGCCAGCGCGTCGTCGCATTTTTTCAGCGCCCCATCGTCGGCCAGCGCCACCGCGCGGCGCGCCAGTTCGACCTCGAGAATCTGACGCACGTCGTAGACGCCGGAGATATCCTCGAAGCCGATTTCCGCGGCAAAGGTCGCCCGCTGAGGCGAGGATACGAGAAGGCCCTCGGCCACCAGCCGCTTGATCGCCTCGCGCACCGGAACGATGCTCACCTGGAACCGCTCCGCCAAAGACCGTGCCAGGATGCGTGACCCGGCCGGAATGGTTCCGTCCAGCAAATCCATCCGCATCTGATTCGTGACGGCCTCCGCTGTGCTGGTCCGCAGCTTGAGCGGTGCGCCCGCATCACCTGTCATGGCCTGTCTCCAATCGGAATCCGATTCCCTTGCAACCAATGTCGCATACGATAATATAATTTATAAATTTGTGAACCTGTCTGCCCGATTTCCCGCCCGGAAGGAACAAACGCCCCATGATTATGTCGCACGCGCAGCTTGCTGCTGTGAACCATGAAGGCCCGATGCGCAGAGCAATCGCGCTGGCCGCCAGCGCGCGCGAGAACGGCAACAAACCGTTCGGCGCCCTGCTTGCGGACTTTAACGGCGTCATTCTGCTGGAAGCGGAAAACTCCGAGTTTTCGGACAATGATTTCACCCGCCACGCCGAAGTCAACCTGCTCAGCCTGGCCAGCCGCACCTACTCTGTGGAAGAGCTGCGCGGGACGATCCTCTATGCCAGCTGCGAGCCCTGCGCCATGTGCGCCGCGGCGGCATTTTTCACCGGCGTTCCGAATGTCGTCTACGGTCTGTCGGCAAACGGCCTTGCCAGCCTGTGGCAGAGCGAGAACCCGAACCCTCGCGTGCTCGACATGTCCTGCCGGCAGGTGTTCGAGACGTCCGAAGTGCATCCGACGCAGGTGGTCGGTCCGATCATGAGCGAAGCCGCGGCCGAACCCCACATCGGTTATCGGATTCCGTGGAAATAGAGGCGCTAAGCCAGGGCGATATGTTCCGGCAGGATCGGCACCCGCGGAAGGTCGAGGCCGGTCGCCGCTCGGATGGCGGCCGCCACCGCCGGCGTCGAGGCCAGGCTCGGCGTTTCGCCGACGCCCTTGGCGCCGAAAGGCGCTCCGGTTTCCGGCTCTTCGATCATCGTGACCTCGACGGGCGGCATGTCGGCGAAGGTCGGGATCAGGTAATCGGTGAAGCTGCCATTGGTCACCTTGCCCTGGTCGAACAGCACTTCCTCCATCACCGCCAACCCCATGCCCTGTGAGATTCCGCCCTCGATCTGGCCGACAACAGAGACCGGGTTGAGTGCAGTTCCGACGTCCTGACCGGTGGTGATCTGCACGACCCGGACAAGGCCGAGATCAAGGTCGACATCGACCACCGCCCGCTGGGCCGCGAACAGCCAGGAGACGTCGGTATCGCCCTGCCCCGTCTTCTCGTCCATCTCGAAGGTCGGCCTATGGCTGTAATTCACCTCGGTCTCGATCGGCTCGTCACAGACTTCCGCAACGCCCATGTCGAATCTGCCCTCGCGCTCGCGAATGCGGCCGTCTTCCAATGCGAGTTGCGCACCGTCGACATTGTGCCGCTGCACACAGACGGCAAGGATCTGATCGGCAATCTCGCGGCAGGCAAGCTCCAGCGCCTTTCCCGACATATAGGTCTGTCGGCTGGCAGCCGAGGAGCCGGCCGAACCGATCGTGGCGGTCGAGGCCGATTCCAGCGTGACATCGTCCACGCCGAGGATTTCCCGGGCAATCTGCCGGCTGACGGTCACGAAGCCCTGCCCGAGTTCGGCCGCGGCACAGGTGATCGTCAGCCGGCCGTTCTCCAGTCGGCAGCGGACACGGGTGTCGTCGTCATAGCCTTCGGCATAGGCGATGTTCTTGAAACCGACGGCAAATCCGACGCCGCGGCGGACACGCGACCGGTCGGCGGTGCGTCCGGCTCCGCCCGGCAATCCGTAGCTGTCGACATTATCGCTGCTTTCGCCCGGCAACGGAAACGCAGCCGCCGCATCGATGCAGGCGCGCACCGGTGCCGGAACATCGACCTTCTGCCCGGTCGGCAGGCGGTCTCCGGTCTTCAGGGCATTGATCCGCCGCAATTCCACGGGATCCATGTCGAGTGCCGCAGACAGCTTGTCCATCTGGCTTTCGTGGCCGAAACATGCCTGCACCGCGCCGAAGCCGCGCATGGCGCCATTGGGGTGGTTGTTGGTGCGAACGCAGGTCGCCTCCACCGACACGTTGGGAACACGATACGGTCCGCAGGCGAACCGGGCGGCATTGGCGGCAACGAAGCCGGACGTCGACGTATAGGCGCCGCCGTCGAGCAGAATGCGCGCCTCTACCTTCACCAGTTCGCCACTCCTCTTGGCATGGTGCCGGTACCACATCCGCGCCGGATGCCGGTGCAGGTGGCCGCGAAAGGACTCGTCCCGCAGATAGCTCATCTTGACGGGCCTGCCGGTGTGCAGGGCCAGGATGCAGGCATGCGCATGGACGGAAAAATCCTCGCGCCCGCCGAAGGCACCGCCGACGCCTGCCAGGTGAACCCGCACTTTTTCGTCGGGCAGACCGAGACAGGGCGCCAGTTGCACGTGGTCCTGGTGAAGACCCTGGGTCGCCACGTAAAGGTCCATGCCGCCATCGTCCGCCGGCACGGCCAGGCCGGATTCCGGCCCCAGAAACGCCTGGTCCTGCGTGCCCATCTCGTAGACGCCCTCGACGACGACCTCGCCGGTCGCTTCGGGGTCGCCGCGCTCGATCGGTACGCGGCGCATGATGTTACCGTCCGGATGGACGGGCGGTGCGGCTTTCGCCGTTTGCGGATCCGTCAGCGGCTCGAGCACCTCGTATTCGACAGCGATGGCCGCCAGAGCGCGCCGGCAGATCTCGGGATCCCTTGCGGTCACCAGCGCCACCGGTTCTCCCTCGAAACGGACAACGTCGCGGGCAAGAACCGGCTGGTCGCTGACCACCAGCCCGTAGGTCGGCTTGCCCGGCAGATCGTCGGCGGTCAGGACTGCGGCAACGCCGTCGATCCGTTCCGCCTCGGCTGTATCCAGCCCGATGATCCGTGCTGAGGGATGTGGCGATCGCAAGGTGGCGCCCCACAGCATTCCGTCGACGCAAAGGTCGGACGAATATTCGAATTCGCCCCGCACCTTGTCGGCACCGTCCGGTCTGAGGGCAGAGACGCGAATTCCCGGCCTTTCAAGCATTGTCATCGTTCCGCCTCCCGCGCTCCTCGGCCACTTTGTGAACCGCGGCTTCGATTCGGCCGTAGCCGGTGCACCGACAGAGATTGCCCGCCAGGGCTTCCCTGATTTCCAGGCTGCTCGGCGCCCGGTTTCTTTCCAGGAGATCGTGAACGGCCACCACGAAGCCCGGCGTGCAGAAACCGCACTGGACCGCGCCTTCAGCAATGAACGCCTGCTGTATGTCGGTCAGGTCGTTATCTCCTGCGACACCCTCGACGGTCACGATGTCGGTCCCGACCGCTCCGGCAGCCAGCTCGAGACAGGAACAGGTCAGTCGCCCGTCGACCAGCACCGAGCAGGAACCGCATTCGCCCTGCTCGCATGCATTCTTGCTGCCCCACAGACCAAGCCGCTCGCGCAGAACGTAAAGCAGGCTTTCGCCCAGCCAGGACGAGTCGACCGGATAAGCGTTTCCGTTGATCCGCAATTGGTAGCGCAGATGCGTGTTCATCCGTCTGTCCTCAAAATGCCCGTGCGATCGCCCGCTGGGCCATGACTGCAATCGAGTGGTTCCGATAGGCCGCTGTCGATCGGTGGTCGTCGATTGGCCGGGCCGCCTGCCCGCAAAGCTCCCCGAACCGGGCGCCGTCGGCGGAGCCGAGAGCGCGGCCGCCGGTCCAGTCGATCCGGCCCTCGATGAATTGCTCCGCCGCCGTGCAGCGGATGATCGTCGGCCCCACGGCGCCGAGCGCACAGCCCACGGTCCGCCGCTCCCGGTCGGCCACCAGTGCCAGGTTCGAGACCGCGATCACCATGGCGTTGCGCTTGCCGATCTTGAGAAATTCCTGGGGCCCGGCAACGACGGGAATGCTGATCGATACGATGAGTTCGTCGCCGGCAAGCGTGGTCCGTTTCACCCCGGTGATGAGGTCCGAGATCGTGACGCTTCGACCGCCGTCCAGGCTTCTGACATTGACCACCGCATCGAGTGCCGCGAGGACCGGAATGATGTCCCCGGCCGGCGATGCCGTGGCAATGTTGCCGCCGATGGTTCCGGTGTTTCTGATCTGCGGAGATCCGACGGTTCGTGCCGCCTGGGCCAGGGCCGGCGCCAGATCGGCAAGTTCCGAGTCGATGATGTCGGTAAAGCGCAATCCGGCACCCAGCACCAGGGAGGATCCGTCCCGGCGCCATTGGCGAAGCTCGCCGACATGCCTCAGGCTGAGCACGGCGTCGGGTCGTCGGTGATTGTAGTTCACCTCGACCATGAAATCGGTGCCGCCGGCCAGCACATCGGTGCCGGGCGCATCCTTCAGAATGGCCAAGGCCTCATCCAGGGATCTTGGTCGGGAGATTCTCATGCAGACCTTTCTCCGTGTGCCCGTCGGGTCCGTCGGCGATCAACCGAAAGCCGGCGGCCGTTTCTGATGCCAATCGGTTTGCCGCTGAAACTGCCCGGCCAGGCCAAGCAGGGCAGCGTCCGAAAAATGGCGACCGACGATCTGCAGGCCGACCGGCAGGCCGCCCCGGGTCTGCCCGCAGGGCAGGCTGATCGCCGGATTTCCGGACAGATTGAAGGGACAAGTGAACGGAACCAGCGTTGCGATTTCTTCGGATGGATCGAACTGCGCCAGCGGCATCGCCGGACGCGGCGTCGTCGGCGTCAGCAGAAACCGGGTGTCCGTGGCGGCAAAGGCCGCGGCTATTTCCTGCCGCAGCAGCGAACGGATGTGCACGGCCTCCGACAATTGCTCCGCCGGCGTGGCTAGACCGCTTTCGATCATCGCCGCAACTTTCGCGTTGTAGGCGGACTTCCGCTCGACAAGCCATTGCGCATGGGCGCATGCCAGCTCGGCCGAGAAGAACGTGACGATCGCGTCGATCGCCTTTGGAAGCGACGGCAGCTCGAGTTCGACGATTTCGGCGCCGGCATCGCCGAACGTGGCACAGGCCGCCGAAAACGAGGTCGCGATATCCGGATCGAGCACTCGGAATTCGGCCAGGGCCGAGAGTGTCGCGTCGCTGAGAACCGCCAGTCTGACGCTGTCTTTCGGTGCCTCGTCGGCCAGCGGTCGCGCCCGCAGGGTCGCCGCGTCGCATCGATCGGGGCCGGCGATCACCGGCAGAACATCGGCGATCTCGGCAGCCGATCTGGCGATGATTCCCACGTGGTCGATCGACGGCGCCGAGGCCTGGCGCATCACCCCATGGGAACTGATCAGACCCGAGGTCGGCTTCAACCCGGTCGTTCCGGTCATCGCCGCGGGAATGCGCACCGAACCGGCGGCGTCGGTGCCCAGGGCGAAACAGGCGGAGCCGACGGCGACCGAGACCCCTGCCCCGGCGCTGGAGCCACCCGGGTAACAGGCCAGGTTCCAGGGATTGCGTGTCGGCGGCTGATCGAGCCCGCACGTGAGTTCATGCGAGATCTGGGTTCCGACCAGCACGGCACCGGCGGCTCGCAACCGCTGAACCACGGTGGCGTCGGTTTCCGGTATCCGGTCCTCGAAGGCCGGCGATCCGCCGGAGGTCGACACGCCGGCGACATCGAAGACCTCCTTGACCGCAAAAGGCCATCCGTGCACCGGCGACGACGAGGCGTTCGCATCGGCCTCGGTCGCGGCCGCCCGCGCGTCGCGTTCCAGCAGGTGCTTGTAGGCGTGGACTTCGCTTTCGGTCCGGGCGGCAGCCGTGAGGGCGCGCTCCAGCTGATCGGTTGCGGTCTCAGGCACGGGTTCCTCCTCGCATCGCCGCCGACGCGCCGCCATCGACGCGCAGCATCACCCCGGCGCAGCGTCTGGCCTCGTCCCCGATCAACAACAGCACCGCATCGGCTATATCATCTGCCTGGTTGTGGCGACCCGATGGCGCGGCTCCCCACCGGTCGTCGTTTTCGGCGTGATGTTCATAGCCTCGTGGCGTCGACTGCACGCCCGGATGGGTGGCGCCCGGGCAGATGGCGTTGACCCGCACTCCGTGCATAACCGCTTCGGCGGCAAGTGCCTCCGACATGCTCAACAGCCCGGCCTTCGAGATCGAATAGGCCGGCAAGTGGTGGATGCCTACCAGGGCGCTGTCGGACACGACATGCACGATGTTGCCGCTGCCGCGCGCCTTCATGCCCTCGTAGAAGGCACGCGAATAGCGGAACGCCGATGTCAGGTTCACTTCGAGCACTTCGCGGAAGATGGCGTCGGGGGTATGCGCCAGCGGCTGTTCGAAGACAATCGCCGCACAGGAGACGAAGAGGTCGGGCGCGCCGCCAAACTGTCGTTGCGCCTGTGCGATGGCGAAGTCCACCGCCTTACGGTCGGCGGCGTCGGCGCGGATGAACCGGGCGCCGGTGGCATCGGCCACCCCGGCGCCGCGACCGGCGTCGCGCCCGGTAAAGACGACCTCCCAATCCAGGCCGGCAAGCCTGGTGACGATGGCGCGTCCCATGCCGGATGTGCCACCGGTGACAAACGCGGCTCGTCTTTCTCGCTCGCTCATTCCTTATGCACCCTGTTGGCTCTCAATGCCGCCCTGAGGCCGCCGTCGACCGTCAATGATGCGCCGGTCAGCGCCGGACCGCCATCCAGCAGGAACTCGATGCTTCGGGCCACGTCTTCCGGCGTCGTCAGTTGCCCGACAGGCGGAATGAAGGGGTCGCTCAATTCACGCGCCGGCGCTTCATCGGCCACGCTCTGCATGCCGCCGGCCAGATCGCCGGGACAGAGCGTGTTGGCAACGACCCCTCTGGGACCGCCCTCGACGGCGAGCATGTTGGTCATCCAGTGTACCGCACGTTTCGCCACGGAATAGGCCCCCAGTTCGAACTCGGTTCGAACCGCCGTTCCCGAAGCGACGGTGACGATCGCCCCGCCGCCATCGCGCGACAGTTCCCACAGGGCCGTACGGGCAATGCGGAAGGGCGCGACCAGATTGTTCTCCAGCACCTGGTCCCACGCGGCATCGCTGGTTTCGGAAATGCGCGCCATATGCAACAGCCCGCCGGCCAGAACCAGCCCGTCCAGGCCGTGCAATTCCGACACGGCATGACCGACGATGTGTTCCGCGGCCCCGGCGTCGAGGTAATCGCAGGCAAAAAAGTGGGACCCGGTCTCGGTCTCCAGTGCCTCACCGACCTGGCGGTTTCGCCCGTTGAACACGATCCTGTCGCTGCGGTCGGCCAGACGCCTGACCAGCGCCCGGCCGATGCGGGAGGTGCCGCCGATAACCAGGATTCGTTGTGCCATGGAACCGGACCATCAGGCCATGGAAGGCAGGACCCGGATCGAGCCGTCGCCGGCCAGTTCCGGATTGTTCTGGCGCCATTCCTCGCGTGGATTCTCGGCCCGCCAGAGATCGACATAGTCGGACTGCTTCAGGAAAGTCACGCCTTCCATTTCGGTGGCCTTCTGAAGCAGACGCTCGAACACTCTGATCCGGGCGCCCCGCGCGATGGATTGCGGATGGAGCGTCAGGTTGAACACCCCGCCCGGACAGTTCTCGCGGGCATATTCCAGCTCGCCGTTCCACATTTCCTCGGCCTGCGACGGCGCCTTGAGACCCGGAATTTCGCCCCAGGCGAATTCGAACATCGGCACGTCGTCCATGATCCACGCCACGGGGATGCCGACGATGTCGGTCAATTCGCCGAACTGGAATGGACCGTCCTTCGTCCAGGTGTCGCCTTTGCGGACGTAAACCGGCAGGTGATCGGTCGCCATGCGGCTGCCGTCGAACTCGAAGCCGAACTCATCAATCAGGTCGATCGTGTCGACGCTCATGTTCCAGGCCGGCGCCACATGGCCGCGCGGACGAACGCCGACGACGACATCAAGCGCCTCAAGACCCCGTTCGATGATCAGGCGCTGCTCTTGCTTGCTGAAGTCGCGCGGGTCCTCGTGCATCCAGCCGTGATAGGCGAATTCATGGCCCCTGTCGGCGATCTCCTTGATCAGGTTGGGATAGGCGAGCGCGGTATGACCCGGCACCAGGAACGTCGACTTGATGTCGAACCGGTCGAGAATGTCGAGCACCCGGCGGCATCCCGTCACGTCCAGTTCGCCCCGCGACAGCATGGACGGATTGTTGGTGTGGAACGACGAAATCCACAGCGACATGGCGTCGAGCCCGATGGTCATGCAGTAGGTGAGCCGTGGAAGATTGCTCATGCCCGGCCTCCGCCATGCTCGGACCGGTCAAACCCCTTCGGCGGATGCACTTCGCACAGATGGGTGACATTGCCCTCGGGATCGTAGAAGGACCGGAACCGGTACCACATGCCCGGAAAATCTCCGTCGGGTGCCTGTTCCAGGAACTCGCCGGCACCGTAATGCATCATCTTGTCGGCCCACTCGATGTCGTGCTTGTCCAGTTCGGCGACCGCCTCGTCGAGATCGGCGACATGGATCGCGAAGCTGTGCACGCCGGCCGGGTCGTTGACGTAGTTGCCGGTCCGCTGGTGCGCGTCGCGCGGCGCGTTCGGCACGCTGAGCAAGACCAGATCGGTATCCCCGCACATGAACATGGCCCAGCCCTTTTCCGGCTCGAACCCGTGCGGATGCAGCGGCAGGCCGAGGACGTTCTTGTAGAAATCCACCATCGTCGGAAAATCCCGGACGACGATGTCCATATTGTCGAGACGCAACGGTTTCAGCATCGGTCAGTCCCTCAAAGGAATGGCAACGGAGGGCATCGGCGCGCCGGTGGCGCCGAAGATCTTCATCGGGAAACCCATGAAGGCGAACTCGTACATCTTCTCGGCGGCGATCTCCTCCATGTTCACCACCTCGATGATCTGCGCGCCCGCAGTGGCGAACATGTAGCAGTGCACCGGCGCGTACTGACCGTAATAGGGCTGCGGCTCGAGGCCGATATTGTCGCCGGCCAAGCACATGGACCCGCACTCCTCGAGCAGATACTGGGCGCCGGCGACGCCGATCCCCGGCGACGCAGCCAGATATTCGATATTCGGCCACATGCGCATGCGACCGGTGCGCAACAGAACCACGTCACCCTTGCGGAACCGTGTTCCCTGCTTCCTGGCGGTATCCTGAATGTCCTTCGGCGTGATCTCGTAGTGATCGGGCAGGATGTCGACGCCCATCATGCCGGCCACATCCAGGAGCACGCCGCGGGCGATGATCGGCGGGTAGCGGTCGCTGCCGCCCTTGGTCCAGACCATCGAGCCGAGATGTTCGTCCTGGGTCCAGCCGTTCCACTGCATGCCCCAATAGCCCATGTGATTGAGCGTATCGATATGGGTGCCGCAGTGGGTGTACATCGAGATCGCGTCGCCCGAATAGCTGTATTCCTTGTGGATGTCGCCGCTGTAGCCGGAGCGGCCATGGGCGATCTCGCCCTTCGGCGTATGGGTCATCCAGATGCTGAACGGAGGATCGCCGGCTTCCGTCCAGGACGGCATCGACGACTCGTAGACGACGTTGAGGTCGAACACCTTGCGGCCGTCCATGCGGGACATGATGTTGGCAACCGATTCCGGGGTGATCCAGTTCAGCCGGCCGATTTCGTCCTGCGGACCCCAGGGGCTTTTGGAGACCTTGTGGCCGCCCTTGTCGAGCAACGGCTCGGGCTGAAGCTCGTGCCTGATCTTGTCGAGCTCCTCCTGGGTAAGGCCGCACATCCTGAAATTACCGTTTTCGTCGAACTCGCACATCCTGACCTCCCTTCGGACGAAACCCTTCGGTTGCACATGATGGCGAGCGGGATTGCCATATGTCAAAGACGGGTTATTTATTGTTGATGAAAGGAATTACTTATGGATCAGATATTGCACGTCGAAGCTCTCAACCTTCGCCACCTGAGGGCGTGGATGACCGTCGTCGAGGAGGGATCGATCACCGCGGGCGCCCGCCGGCTCGGCGTTTCGCAGCCGGCGCTGTCGCAACAACTCAGGGCGCTGGAAGACTTTTTCGGCAGCCAGTTGCTCGAACGGCTGCCGCGTGGTGTCAAGCCGACGCCCCTCGGGCGGGCGCTGCTTGCCGAAACCCGCGCGACCCTGTCGACGTCGGAGCGTCTGATCCGGCACGCCGTCACCGCCTCCGGCCAGGAAGGCGGCATGCTTGAGATCGCCACCCTTCCCAACCTCGTCGACGGCCTCATGCTGGATCCGATCAAGCAATGGCGCGCACTCCATCCGCGCATCTCAATCCGGATCAAGGAGTTCACCCAGCAGACCGAAATGGTCGACGAGTTCGAGATGGGGCTGGCCGACGTCGCGATCGGCGTTCGCCCGGTGAACTGGAGCGGCGGCGTCATGCCGCTCGGATGGGACGAGTTCATCGTGCTCCTGCCGTCGGACGATCCGCTGTTTTCGGCGCCCGGCTCGATCAGCCTGGACCGGCTCGCCGACCGGCGATGGATCATGTACGGCAAATCGCAGGGCCTTTCGGACTACATGACCATCGCCTGCGCCCGCGCCGGGTTCCGGCCCAAGGAAGCGGTGCGAACGACCCAGGTCTCGGTCGCCATCGAACTGGCCTGTGCCGGCCTCGGCGTCGCCCTGGTTCCGCGGCTCAACGTCCATTCGAAATTCACTGCCCATATCAAGGCGCTGACCCGACCGTTTGCATGGGAGATCGCGGCGATCGCACGCTCTGAATTCTCCGGAGTTGCCAAGGAATTCGTCGACCTGATCGATCGAAACCTGCTGATTTCCAGGCCCCAGCACGCCATTTCGATGCCGGGATAAGCTGGCGGCGAACGGACCCGCAGACCCGCCTCGCCGTCGGTCCGGCCCACATTTCGCCACATCCTTAAATCGCGTTAATGAAGCCGAATTTTCCTTGCAAACCGACCGCCAGTCGCCATCTCCGGGGTAAGTGACAAGGAGGACCCGGCGATGGCCGAATACGACGTCAACACCGATGCCTATCTGACATCCAGATACCAGATCGCCGAGCATGAGGATCGCGAAATTTTCTCTACGCACACCCTGCTGGAGACTATCGGCGACCCTTCCGGCAAGTCGGTGATCGACCTGTGCTGCGGCGACGGCCGACTCGGCTGGTTGCTGCTGGAAATGGGCGCGAAATCCGTCATCGGCGTCGATATCTCGCGCGAAATGCTCGATCGTGCCGAAGAACGGCGCCAAAGCCTGCCGGCCGCAGAGCGGGACAAGGTCCGTTTCGTTCAGGCGGATCTTCGGACATCCGATTTGATCCTGCCGCAGGCGGATCTGGTCAGCGGGCTCTATGTGCTGCACTACGCTGATTCGCCCGAGGCGATCGGCGGCATGGGCCGGTTTATCGCCCGGAACATGAAGCCGAACGGCCACTGCGCACTGGTCACGCTGAACCCGGACATCGATCCGGATGAGGACCACTCCGCGGCGCAGGCCGAGGAAGGGGTGTTCATCGATTTCAACAGGCACGCGGAATCGCGGATGCGGATCGGCGATTTCAGTTGCTCGGTCTGGCGCTGGACGCGCGAAGTGATGGAAAGCGAGTTGTCAAAAGGCGGGCTTTGCGACTTCGGCTGGGCGGGATGCGATTTGCCGGATGATCGGCCGGACCTGCAGGCGCGGTTTTCCGCCTGGCGCCAGAATCCGCAATGCGTGGTGTTCTCTGCCCGCAAGACGCCGGTCGTGCACCACTAGCATGTCTCCGGCTTCGGTCGCCGTCGAAACGGCCATTCGAAATTCGCTGATCGACGCGGCCGCTGGACCGTTCAGGGAACCCGGATCTGCAGCCCGTCGCAGAGCGTCTCGAACGCCTCCGGAGGAGGCCGATCCGACACCAGATAGTCGTCGTTCTTGAGCGACGGTTGCCGGAAGGCCGGCCTGCGGCTCAAGGGCAGAAACTTGGAATGATCTACCGCCATGACCGCCTGGGATGCATTCTCCATCATGGCGTTGGCGATATCGACCTCGCACTGTTCGTGCACGAGAAAGCCCTTGTCGGGCTCCACCATCGAAGCCGACAGCACGACGTAGTCGACCCGCATGCGTTCGATCACCTCGAAGGCCGACCGGTCGAAGGCGGCACCGTCGTGGTCGCGCAGCTGGGTGCCGGCCATGGAGACGTTGTTGCCCGGAATCATCGCCAGCGTGCTCGCCACGAAGGCGGAATTGGTAACCACCGACAACTGCTTGCGGCTGCGCAGCGCCTGGGCGACGAAAGCCGAGGTCGACCCGGTATCGATGGCCACGCTGTCGCCGTCCTGAATGATCGTGGCCACGATTCTGGCAATGGTAACCTTGGCTTCCCGATTCAGGTTCATGCGCGCCAGGAACGGCGGGTCCAGTGCCGATCGGTTGGACACCAGCGCACCGTGAACCTTACGCAACTCGCCGCGCTCGACCAGCGGACGCGACACCCGGCGAACGGTCTGGTCGGATACGCCCAGAATCCGCGACAGCTCCAGCACGCTGACGGTGCCGCGCATATCGACCGTTTGTAAAAGCTGCGTTTCGTATTTCGACATCAGATCCCTCTGGTGTCTGATTGGACGACCACAACCGATTTGACAATAGAATCCACATTCAAATCAACAAAAATCGACAAATATGTTGTTGCTTTGTTGAATTTTGTTAGGCTGCACGGCGAACCGGACGACAGTAAAGGGGACGAGGTGCAACACGCGGCTAAACATCTGATCATCGGCGGCGGAATCATCGGCTGCTCCATCGCCTATCACCTGACCCGCATGGGTGAGAAGGATGTGGTGCTGCTGGAGCGCGCCGGCCTGACGGAAGGGGCGACCTGGCATGCCGCCGGTCTTGTCGGACAACTCCGGTCGTCCCGCAACACAACCCGGATGCTGAAGAAATCGGTCGAGATGTATGATCGGCTTCAGGACGAGGAAGGCCTGCAGTTCGACTGGAAGAAAACCGG
This sequence comes from Rhizobiaceae bacterium, assembly GCA_963921345.3. Taxonomy (GTDB): domain Bacteria; phylum Pseudomonadota; class Alphaproteobacteria; order Rhizobiales; family Rhizobiaceae; genus Hoeflea_A. The sequence continues at coordinate 2,792,641 of CAWUFE020000007.1, forward strand.
TTCGCTGCGGTTGGCGGCTACCCGGGAGCGGATGCTGGAAGCAAGGCGGCTGGCGACCATGGCGCGCAGCTTCGATCTCGAAATGCACATCATCACACCGTCCGAGGCCAGGGAGCTGTTTCCCCTGATCGACTCGACGGGGCTTGAGGGCGCCGCTTTCATTCCCTCGGACGGCTATGTCGATCCGGCTTCGCTGTGCCAGGCGGTGGCGGGAGTTGCGCGCAAGCAGGGAGCCGTCATCCGGCAGAATGTCGAAGTGACGGATTTCAACGTCTCTCACGGGCGGGTGACCTCAGTCGAAACGACCGAGGGCCGCTGGGAGGCCGACACGGTCATCCTTGCCGCCGGCATGTGGAGCCGCGAGCTCGGCGCCCGGCTGGGCCTGCGCATTCCCGCCTGCGCAGTGGAGCATCAATACATCGTGACGGAGCCCACCGGCACCGAGGTGGGTCACTACCCGACGCTGCGCGACCCCGAGCGGCTGGTGTACTACAAGCCCGATGTCGGCGGGCGACTGGTGATCGGCGGTTATGAAGACGATACCCTGCCCTTCGGCGATCAGGGAATTCCCGGAGAATTCGTGCGCCAGCTGCTGCCGGAAAATCTCGACCGCTTCCTGCCGCTGGCGGAACTCGCCGGCCAGGTGACGCCGGTGGTCAACCAGGTCGGCATCCGCCAGGTGATCAACGGACCCATCCCCTATTCCGCCGACGGCGACTTCGTCATGGGTTGGCAACCGGGTTTCGACAATCTGATGCTTGCCACCGGTTTCCTTTATGGCATTGCCGCCGGAGGCGGCGCCGGCGAAATGATCGCCGAATGGGTGCTGGAAGGTCGCCCGTCGCTCGATCTGTGGCCGCTCGACGTGCGCCGATTCGGCGTTCATCACGGCACGCGCAGCTTCATGTACCCGCGGGCGGTCGAACACTATTCGCACCACTACAAGATGCGCTATCCCGGTCAGGAACATGAAACCGCCCGCCGGTTGCGCCTGTCACCGCTTTATCAGCGGCTCAAGGATCAGGGTGCCGTCTACGGATCGAAGAACGGCTGGGAGCGACCGCTGTGGTTCGCTCCGGAGGGCGTCGAGCCCGTCGATCAGCTGGATTTTCTCAATCCCGGCTGGAAACGCTACGCCGCAAACGAGCATCGTGCGGTGCGCGAAAGGGTGGCGCTGATCGACCAGTCGAGCTTCTCCAAGTTCGAGATCGTCGGCTCCGGCGCGCTCGCCGCGCTTCAGCGCCTGGCCGGGTCCAACCTGGACAAGCCGGACGGCGCCGTCATCTACACCCAGCTCTGCAACGAACGCGGCGGCATCGAAGCCGACGTGACCTTCGTCCGGCTGGCGCAGAACCGGTTCTACATGGTCACCGGGTCGGGCTTCGGCGTTCACGACAGCGACTGGATCAGGCGCAATCTTCCGCTGGACGATTCGGTGCACCTCATCGAGGTCACCAGCGGTTATGCGGTCGTCAACATCGTCGGGCCGAAATCGCGCGACGTACTGGCGTCGGCATCGGAAAGCGATGTCTCCGACGCCGCCATCCCGTTCGCTACGATGGGCGATATCGTCGTCGGCGCCGCGCCGGTGCGCGCCGTGCGGATCGGATATGTCGGCGAACGCGGATATGAGCTGCACATTCCCACCGAATACGCCCTTCACGTCTACGACACGCTTTGGAGCGCCGGCGCGGCGCACGGCATCGCCAATGTCGGTTACCGAGCCATCGAAAGCCTGCGGATGGAAAAGGGGTATGTCTACTGGTCGGGAGACGTGACGCCGGACTGCACGCCGATCGAAGCGGGTCTCGGCTTCAGCGTGCACCTGAAATCGAAAGGCGATTTCCTCGGGCGTGCCGTGCTGGAACAACAAAAAGCCGAAGGAGTGGAACGCCGGCTGTGCACCTTCACCACACCGGAATACCTGCCGCTGACGGGCGGCGAAACCATCCTGCTGGGCGACCGGGTGGTTTCGCTGGCGACGTCGGTCGGCTTCGGCCACACGGTGGGCCGCACCATCGTCCGCGGCTATTTGGACAGGGCGTATTGGGACCACGCGGAATTCCAGCTGGAAGTCTTCGGGGACCGGCACCCTGTGACCCGCGTGGACGGTCCGCTTTACGATCCGGAAAACAAGGCTCTGAGGGGATGAGATAGGATGATGACGGAACATGCAGACAAGGTCATGGAGGCGCTGCGCAAGGCCCCGCAATTCGCCAACGTCGCCGAAGCCGACCATATCGAGCGCCTCGGCGGGCTGACCAATCTGGTGCACCGGGTCGATTTCGGCGGGCAGTCCGTCATCGTCCGCATCCCCGGAGAAGGCACCGAGGAATACATCGATCGCGCGGTGGAGATACACAATGCCCGTGCCGCGGCCCATGCCGGCGTGTCGCCGGAAGTGCTCCACGCCGACGCCGCTTCCGGCCTGATGATCAGCCGCGCCATCGACGATATCGTGACCATGAGCCCGGAAGCTTTCGCAACCGCGCCCGGCGCGGCGGCGCGCGCCGGCAGGGCCCTTTCCCGGCTGCACAATTCCGGCGAGACGTTTCAGTTCCGCTTCGAGCTTTTCTCGATGATCGAGGACTATCTCAAGGTGCTGTCGACAAAGGATGCGACCCTGCCCGAGGGCTATCACGACGTGGTCGACGCAGCCGCCCCGGTGAAGCAGGCCCTGGCCGCGGCCGACCTGCCGCTCGCCCCCTGTCACTGCGACCCGCTGTGCGAGAACTTCCTCGACGACGGCGAGATCATGTGGATCGTCGACTGGGAATATTCCGGCATGAACGACCCGCTTTGGGACCTGGGAGACCTGTCGGTCGAGGCCGGAATGGACGAGGCGCGCGACGCGGAAATGATGGCCGCCTATTTCGGTCGCCCGCCGTCGGCATCAGAAACCGGCCGCATGATCGTCTACAAGGCCATGTGTGACCTGCTGTGGACGCTGTGGGGCCTGATCCAGCATGCCGACGGCAATGAGGCGGAAGATTTCTGGGCCTATGCGACCGGTCGGTTCGATCGCTGCCAGGCGCTGATGCAGACCCCTTCCTTCAACGGCCATGTCGACGCCGTCAGGACCGGTTGACCAGTTCCAGCAACTGCGCATGAAGTTCGGGCGTGGCCGCGGTCACCGTTCGCCCGTCCGACCGCATGGACAAGGGCGCACCCTGCCAGTCCGTCATCAGGCCGCCGGCGGCTTCGACGACCGCCGACACCGGAAGGTAGTCATAGGGCTGCAGATCGTAGTCGACGACGGCGTCGACAAGGCCGGCGGCGACCAGCGCATGGGGATAGCAGTCGGCACCCATGCGCCGCAACTGGCCGGCGCGCACCAGGCGGTCGAACACGGCGGGTTCGGCAGTCGCCAGCTTGTCGCCTTCGTTGATGAAGAGCCGGGCCTCGCTCAGCTGCCTGCGACCGCTCACCCAGATTGTCTCGCCGTTGCATGTGGCCGCCACACCGGTGCCCCCGGCATAGACCTCATGCAGGGCCGGCATGCGGATGACGCCGAGCTGCGGCCCGTCGGCATCGATTTGGCCGAGCAGCATTCCGAACAAAGGCAGACCGGCGATGAAGGAGCGGGTTCCGTCGATCGGATCGACGATCCACATGGCCGCTCCCGCTCCCGACTGGCCAAACTCCTCGCCAAAGACCGGTTCATCCGGGAAGTAGCGAGACAGTCCGTCGCGAATGGCCCGTTCCGTTGCCTTGTCGGCCACGGTCACCGGGCTGCGGTCAGCCTTGGTTTCGATGTCAGGGCTCTGGCGAAAATAGGAGAGGCTGATTGCGCCTGCGGCCGCGGTGATCTCGATTGCTTTCTCAAGTCTGTACTCAGATCCCGTCATCGGCGCTGCCTGTCGAAAAACACACTTCCACTTGCCCACGCAAACCGCGATTAGCAACCGAAAACCACAAAATTCGTGAAAAAATGTTGATTTTTGTTGAAATACGTCACGAACCTTGTTGAATATTCCCCGCACGGCTGGCGCAGGCTGAGGAGGAGAACCGCTCTTAGGGACCTGCATGCCGGCACAATCAGGGAGTTACAATCATGCACCGTCTTTCCATAGCACTCGCCGCCATGTTGGTGGCCTCGCCCCTGGCGGCGGCGGAATCCAGCGACCCGATCAAGCTGACCTTGCACGACTGGTCCGGCCAGCTGATCACCACGACGCTGATGGGCGAAGTGCTTAAAGAGGCCGGATACAATGTCGAATACGTCCAGGCCGACTACATCGCCCAGTTCGCCGGCCTGAAGACTGGCGACCTCCACGTGGCCATGGAAATCTGGGAAACCACGGGTCGCGAAGCCATGGACGAAGCAACGGCGACCGGCAATGTCGTCAATCTCGGCTCGACAGGCATGAATGCCATCGAGGAGTGGTGGTATCCTGCCTACATGAAGGATGTCTGCCCGGGTCTGCCCGACTGGAAGGCCCTGAACGACTGCGCCCAGGAATTCTCGACGCCGGAAACCGCTCCGCTGGGACGATATCTCGGCGGTCCGGTCACATGGGGCGGCTTCGACGACGAGCGTGTCGAGGCGCTGGGCATGGATTTCGAAGTGGTTCACGCCGGGACCGACGCGGCGCTCTTCGCGGAGCTTGAATCGGCCTACCAGCGCAAGGCTCCGATCGTCATGTGGGTCTATGCGCCGCATTGGGCACCGTCCAAATATGAAGGCGAATTCGTCGAGTTCCCGGCCTATTCGGCGGAATGCTACAACGACCCCGCTGCCGGCATGAACCCCGACGCTGCGTACGATTGCGGCAAGCCGCGCGGTCCGATCTGGAAGGTCGCATGGTCGGGTGTCGAGGACAAATGGCCGGGCGCCGCCGAAGCGATCAGGAACTTCACCATCAGCAATGACGACATGGGACAGATGGTGGCCGAGGTGGACCTGAACGGCAAATCCGTCGAAGATACGGTGGCCGCGTGGATGGACGCCAACAAGGACGCCTGGATGGGCTGGATCAAGAAGTAGCCCGACCCGTCCACCGGCGCGCGCCCTTCCTCCCAGGGCGCGCGCCGGAACGCAAACGGCCTCGCGGCACACTCCCTCTCGGGGGGACCGACTTTCCTCAGGGGGCGGAATGACACGATCCGTAATTCTCGACTGCCGCAACGTCTGGAAGCTCTACGGCGCGCAGGCCGACGAATTCCTGAGCACCCATCCCTCGCCGGATCCGGACGACCTGAAACAGGCGGGTCTGATCGGCGCCGTACGGGCGGCGAATGTGCAGATTTTCGAGGGTGAGATTTTCGTCATCATGGGCCTTTCCGGCTCGGGAAAGTCGACGCTGGTGCGCTGTCTCAGCCGGCTGGTCGAACCGACGGCGGGCGAAATCCACTTCGACGGCAAGGACCTGCTGAGCGCGTCCGAGGCGGAGCTGATCCAAATCCGCCGCAAGAGGATGGGCATGGTATTCCAGCATTTCGCCCTGCTGCCGCACCTGACGGTGCTGCAGAACGCCGCCTTCCCGCTGGACGTTCAGGGGGTGGACAAGGCGACCCGCGAAGCGCGCGCCCGCGAAATGGTCGAACTGGTCGGGCTGAAGGGGCGCGAGAACTACTATCCGCGCGAGCTGTCCGGCGGCCAGCAGCAGCGGGTCGGCATTGCCCGCAGTCTCGCCGTCGAGCCGGATTTGTGGTTCCTCGACGAACCGTTTTCGGCTCTCGACCCGCTCATTCGCCGCGAAATGCAAGACGAATTCCTGCGCCTTCAGAATATTCTGCACAAGACGATCGTTTTCATCACGCATGATTTCGACGAAGCGATCCGCCTCGCCGACCGGATCGCGGTGATGAAGGATGGAGCTTTGGAACAGGTGGCGACGCCGGAGGAACTAGTTCTGCAGCCGGCTACCGACTACGTCGCCGAGTTCACCCGCCACGTCAGCCGGGCCAAGGTGATCCGGGCGGCATCGGTGATGGAACCGCTGAGCGGCGACGATCATGCCGGAGAGATCGCCCATGATGCGGTGATCGAGGACATCGCCGACCGCGTCGAAGGCGCGGACGCTCCGCACAAGGTCATGAAAGACGGGCAACCGGTGGGCCAGATCACCCGCAAGACCGCCATCGACGTTCTCGTGGGCCGCCGATGATCGCCAGGGCCATCAAGTCGGATGCGGCATTCTGGGTCGTGCTTTTCGGCGTTACCTGGGTCCTGTCGAGCTTTTCCTTCCAGCTTTACAAGGCGCTGGACGCCCGCTGGATCATTCGCTTCCCGAAAAAATGGGAATTGCCGCTCGAGGACTGGATCAGTGATTTTCTCGACTGGCTGGTCGAAAGCGCCGGGTTTTTCCTGTTTTCCTTCAAGGACCTGACCCGCGCAATCGCGGCGGCCATCGAGGCTCCCTATCGGGCATTGCGCAACCTGCTGATCGACGGATTTTCGTCGGGGCTGGGCGATGCGGCGGTGGAGATCGCACCGTCGCTCAGCTGGATCGCGGTGATCGTCACCGTGGCCGCCATCGGCCACTACGCTCGCGACTGGGCGCTGGCCGCGCTGGTCGGCGCCTGCTTCGCCTATCTCGCGGTGTTCGGCCAATGGGAAAGCGCAATGGTCACCCTCGCCTCGGTTCTGATTGCGGTTCCCATCGGCGCCGTCGGGGGACTGGCGCTGGGCATCGGCGCCTATCGCGCCCCCTGGTTCGAGCGGCTGCTGCGTCCGGTGCTCGACCTGATGCAGACCGTGCCGGTCTTCGCCTACCTGGTCCCGATCCTCATCCTGTTCGGTTTCGGCCCGGTGGCAGCGCTCGTCGCGACCGTGATCTACGCCATGCCGCCGATGGTGCGGGTGACGATCGTCGCGCTTCGCGGCGTGCCGCAGGAAGTGGTCGAAGCAGGCCGCATGGCCGGCTGCACCCGGCGTCAAATGATGTGGAAGGTGCTGGTTCCGTCGGCCACGCCGACGCTGATGGTCGGTGTCAACCAGGTCATCATGCTGACGCTGAACATGGTGATCATCGCATCGATGATCGGTGCCGGCGGCCTCGGATTCGACGTTTTGTCGAGTTTGCGCAAACTCGATATCGGCGGCGGAATCGAGGCGGGACTGGCCATCGTCGTCATGGCGATCGCCCTCGATCGGGCCAGCCAGGCCTTCGCAAAACGTGACGAGCGGCATCCGCCGACCGGCCATATCCTCCAGCGCCACCCTTGGTCGGGCACGGTGGTTCTGGTGATCGGAGCGACCCTGATTCTCGGCCGTTTCGTTCCGGCCGTCCAGACCTACCCGGAGGCATTGACCGTTACCACCGGTCCATTCTGGTCGAATGCAATCGAGTGGATCAACGTCAATTTCTTCGACGTCTTCGAGGCCATCAAGACCTTCATCCTGCAATGGCTGCTGCTGCCGGTGAAAAAGTTCTTCGGCGGCATTCCCTGGGTCTGGGGAATCATCGCCACCGGCCTCATCGCCTGGCGCGTCGGCGGGTGGAAGCTGGGAGTCCTGGCCGCGGCGCTGATGGCCTTCATCGCCGCCTCCGGCCTGTGGCCGAAAGCCATGGTGACGATCTATTTGTGCGGAGTGTCCGGCCTGCTGGCAACGCTCATCGGTATCCCGCTCGGCATCTGGGCGGCCGAAAGCCCGCGCGCCGGCCGGGTCATCCTCGGCCTCATGGATACGCTACAGACCCTGCCGAGCTTCGTCTATCTGATCCCCGTGGTCATGCTGTTTCGGGTGGGGGATTTCAGCGCGATGATCGCGGTGACCCTTTATGCATTGGCGCCGGCGGTGCGCTATGCGGCGCACGGGCTGCGCGAGGTGCCAAACGAACTGATCGAGGCTGGACTGGTTTGCGGCTGCACCAAACGGCAGCTTCTGTGGCGCATCAAGCTTCCGCTGGCCACGCCGCAACTGCTGTTGGGCCTGAACCAGACGATCATGCTGGCGCTGTCGATGCTGGTGATCACCGCCCTCGTGGGTACGCGCGATCTGGGACAGGAAGTCTACATCGCCCTGACCAAGGCCAACGCCGGACAGGGAATCGTTGCCGGCCTTTCGGTGGCGTTCATCGCCATCGTTGCGGACCGCGTCGTCAACGCGCTGGCTGAAGGTCAGCGCAAAAGGCTGGGTATTTCAAAATGAGCGATGCCATCGAACGGGCAGCCCGACTGAGCTGTTTCAAAGATCCGCAGGACATCAGCGAACTGGGCGGCGGAATCACCAATGTCAACCTGACGGTCCGCGACGGCGACAAGCGCTTCGTCGTGCGCCTCGGCGCCGACATTCCCGAGCACGGTGTGTTGCGCTGGAACGAACTGGCGCTCAGCCGCGCGGCTGAGGCCGCCGGCGTTTCGCCGGCCGTTGTCCACAGCGAACCCGGCGTGCTGGTGCTCGCCTTCGTCGAAGCGCGTACATATGACGAGGCGGCTGTGCGCGATCCCGCCAACCTGCTGCGCATCATCGACCTGATCGCCCGCACCCACCGCGAACTGGGCCGGCATCTGACCACGCCGGTCCTGGCTTTCTGGCCGTTTCAGGTGAACCGTACCTACGCGACCCGGCTGGCCGCCGACAATTCACCGCACCTGCCGCTGATGCCGGAACTGATGAAGGAGCAGGACCGGCTCGAAGCCGCCACCGGACCGGTGGAACTGGTAATCGGCCACAACGACCTGCTGGCGGCCAACATTCTCGACGACGAAAACCGGCTGTGGCTCATCGATTGGGAATATGGCGGCTTCAATACGCCGCTTTTCGACCTCGCCGGGCTGGCCGGCAACAACGGCCTGAGCGAAGCCCAGGAGCGCGCCATGCTGGAGCGGTATTTCGAAGCCCCGCCGGATACACGCTGGCGCCCCTACCAGGCGATGAAATGCGTTTCCCTCATGCGCGAGACCCTTTGGTCGATGACCTCGGAAATCCACTCCGAGATCGATTTCGATTACGCCGCCTACACCGCCGAAAACCTGGGCAGGCTCAGGGCCGCCCTCGAAGACTTCCGAAATACGTGAGGCCTGAATGACGCTTCCCTCTTCGTCAAAGATCATCATCATCGGCGGCGGCATCGTCGGGTGCTCGACCGCCTACCATCTGGCCCGGATGGGCTGCGAGGTGCTGCTGCTGGAGAAGACACAGCTGACCTCCGGCTCGACCTGGCATGCGGCCGGCCTTGTCGGGCAACTGCGCACGAACGCCAACATCACCCAGCTGCTCGGCTACTCGATCCAGCTCTACGACACACTGGAAGCGGAGACCGGCCTGGCCACCGGCTGGAAAATGAACGGCGGATTGCGCCTGGCGTGCAACGAAGAGCGCTGGACCGAGGTCAAGCGGCAGGCGACAACCGCGCACAGTTTCGGTCTCGACATGCAGCTCCTCGACCCGAAAGAGGCGCAGGACCTCTGGCCGCTCATGGATATCGGCGACGTCGTCGGCGCGGCGTTCCTGCCCACCGACGGACAGGCGAGCCCTTCGGACATCACCCAGGCGCTGGCCCGGGGCGCACGCAATTCCGGCGCGCTACTGGTCGAGAACACCCCGGTCACCGGGATTCTCACCGAAGGCGGGAAGATCAAAGGCGTGCGGACCGCGACGGCCGACGTCAGCTGCGAGAAGCTGGTGCTCTGCTGCGGACAATGGACGCGCGAACTGGCCGCCACCATCGGAGTGAACGTGCCGCTTGTCTCCGTCGAACACCAGTACATGATCACCGAACCGTTCGGCGTACCGTCAAACCTGCCGACGCTTCGAGACCCGGATCGGCTGACCTACTACAAAGAAGAGGTGGGCGGCCTGGTCATGGGAGGCTACGAGCCGAACGGCATTGCCTGGGCAAGCGAAGGCATCCCCGATCCTTTCGATTTTCAGCTTCTGGAAAGCAATTTCGATCATTTCGAACAGCTGGTCGAGCTGGCGCTGCCGCGTGTGCCGGCCCTCGAAACAACCGGCATGAAGCAGCTCATCAACGGGCCCGAGAGCTTCACTCCGGATGGAAACTTCATCCTCGGAGAGGCTCCCGAAATGGACAATGTCTTCATCGGCGCAGGCTTCAACGCCTTCGGCATCGCCTCCGGCGGCGGCGCCGGAATGGCACTGGCCGAATGGGTCGCGAAGGGGGTGCCGCCCTACGACCTGTGGCCGGTGGACATTCGCCGCTTCGGTCGACCGCACCGGGACACGGACTGGGTCCGGACCCGAACGCTCGAGGCCTATGGAAAGCACTACACCATGGCCTGGCCTTCCGAGGAAAACGAGAGTGGCCGCCCCTGCCGGCGCTCGCCGCTTTACGGATCGCTCCAGGCATCGGGCGCGGTCTTCGGCGAAAAGCTGGGTTGGGAACGGCCGAACTGGTTCGCCGAACCCGGAGAAGAGCCACGCGATATCTACACTTTCCAGCGGCCGAACTGGCACGGGCCGGTGGGTCGCGAGCACCGGGCGGCGCGCGAGACGGCCGCGTTGTTCGACCAGACGTCCTTCGCCAAATTCATCCTCAAGGGCCCGGATGCCGAGGAGGCTCTCGGCTGGATCGCCGCCAACCGCGTCGACCGGCCGGTGGGCAGCATCGTCTACACCCAAATGCTCAATGATCGCGGCGGGATCGAATGCGATCTGACCTGCGTTCGCACGGCGCTGGACGAGTACTACATCGTCACCGGCACCGGTTTCGCCACGCACGATTTCGACTGGATCCGGCGCAACATTCCACAGGGGCTCAATGCGCAGTTGGTGGATGTGACCTCATCCAACGCCGTGCTGTCCCTGTTCGGACCGAAAGCCCGGAACATCCTGTCGGCGTGCACCCGCAGCGATGTCACCCATGGCGGCTTTCCATTCGGCCAGGCCCGGCAGATCGGCATCGCGGGCTGTCCGGTGCTGGCTCTGCGCATCACCTATGTCGGCGAGCTTGGCTGGGAGCTGCATCTGCCCACCGAATACGCGCTCAGCGTCTATGAGGCATTGCATCGGGCCGGCGCGGAGCACGGCCTGCGCAACGCCGGCTATCGGGCGATCGAGACACTGAGGCTTGAAAAAGGCTATCGCGCGTGGGGCTCCGACATCGGGCCTGACCACACGCCCGACGAGGCCGGTCTCGGCTGGGCGGTCAAGCTCGCTTCGAACACCGACTTCAAGGGCCGCGACGCCGTTCGGGCGCAGCGCGCCGACGGCGTCCGGAAAATGCTGGCGACGTTCACCGCCGCTCCCGACGTGATCCTGTCGGGACGCGAGACGATCTACCGCAATGGCGAACGCTGCGGCTGGCTGACCTCCGGCGGCTACGGACACAGCGTCGGCAAGAGCATCGGGATGGGCTATGTCCGCCACCCCGACGGCGTCACACGCGACTACGTATTGTCAGGGGAATACGAGCTGGAGGTGGCGACGGAGCGGGTGCGGGCGGAGGTGACGATGTCGCCGCTCCTCGACCCGACGATGGCAAGAATCAAAGCTTGAGAAATCCGGCGGGGAGTCCCGTCAAACCGCTGCCGAAAAGTCCATGATCGTGCGTGCGAAGGTATCCGGTTCCTCCAGATGCGGCGAATGCCCGGACGCTTCGAACGCGTGCCGCCTCGCCCGGGGCGCGCTGTCGGCCAACCATCGGGCAGTGCCGGCCGTATAAACGCGGCTGGCGCCGCCATAGGCGGCAAGCAGGGGCACGGGAAGATGCGATATGGCGCCGCGCGCATCGGTCGCCAGCAACGATTCCCACATGGCGACCATGGCCGCCGGATCGTTGGATGCGATCCGATCGACCGCGCGGTCGAACGGCAGGTCGGCTGCGCCTGCCCGTTCCGCGAACATGCCGGCGGCGATGGCCGGGATGCAGGCGGCCCAGTGATTGCGGAACTGGGCCGTCGTCGCCAGGCAGCCGGCAGTATCGCGATCGCGCAGGCCGTGAACCCAGCCCGCTTCGTTGACGAGTTTCGGGCTCATGTCGACCGAGACCATGCCGGCGACGCGGCCGTCATGGCCGTTTGCGAGATAATGCCAGCCGACCGACGCACCCAGCGACCAGCCGACCAGAATGACGTCGCGCAGATCTTCCGCTTCGAGCAGCGTCTGCAGCGCCTGTGCGGCGCTGGCGACAGTGGGAGCGCCGCTCCGATTGTCGCCGTGACCGGGCAGGTCCGGCGCCAGGCAACGGAAGTCGCCCGCCAGCCGGTCGAACTGATTGGAAAAGACCGCACCGTCCATCGTCCAGCCATGCAGGAAGACGATCGGCTGGCCGGTTCCGGCCTCGCGAAAGGGAGGCACCGGGCTCATTTACGAGGCGCCGCGCAGGCGGCCGACGATGCCGGACGGGAAGAAATAGACGCTGAGCACGAACAGCACGCCGAGCCACAGCAGCCAGCGGTCCGGATTGAGCAGCTCCGGTACCAGCGGCAGCGCGCTGGTCGCTTCGGCGGCGACACCCATCAGGTTCTGCAGATAGTTCTGGGCGACGACGAACAGGGCAGCACCGATGACCGCACCATACATCGTGCCCATGCCGCCGATGACGACCATCAGCAGGATGTCGATCATGATCTCGAAACTCAGCGTCGTGTCGGGGCCGACATAGCGCAGCCAGATGGCAAAGAGCGAGCCGGAAATCGCCGCGACGGCGGCCGAGATGCAGGTCGCAGCAGTGCGGTAGACCACGACGCGGTAGCCGATCGCCTCGGCGCGGAAGTCGTTTTCGCGGATCGCCTGCAACACCCGGCCGAAGGGCGAATTGACGATACGCAAGAGGATCAGGAACAGGATCAGCGAGCCGAAGAAGATCAGGTAATAGTTGAGCAGCTTGCCGTTCAGACGCACGCCGAACAGCTTGCCGTCGGCGAACTTGAAGGCCGGCGTCAGTTCCCGCGGGATCTTGTAGTTGAGCCCGTCCTCGCCGCCGGTGAGGCCGGAGAGCTGGCTGACCAGAACGGCGACGGCCGAGGCCACGGCGAGCGTGATCATGGCGAAGAAGATCGCCCGCACCCGCAGGCTGAACAGGCCGATGATCAGCGCCAGTATGGCCGCGACGACGGCGCCGGCCAGCGTGCCGACGATCAGCGCGTCGAAACCGCGGCCCATATGGGTCGAGGCGAGCGCCACGCCATAGGCACCGATGCCGAAAAACATGGTGTGGGCGAAACTGACGATGCCGCCATAGCCGAGCATCAGGTCGTAGCTGGCGACGAGCGCGACGAAGATGCAGATGCGCGCCGCCGTCTCCATCGAGCGGGTGCCGGGAAACAGGAAGGGCGCGAAGGCCAATCCGATCAGGATGATCAGCAGCACGATCGAGAGCGTGCGGCTGCGCGGATTGTCGCCTGAGAGCAGTTTCACCAGCATGTCATTTCGCCTTCACGACGGGCATCATGCCCTGGGGGCGCCACATCAGGATCGCCACCATCAGCCCGATGTTGGAGACCAGCGCCAGCTTGGGTTCCAGAAACGCGATGTAGTTCTGCAGCAGGCCGACCAGCAGCGCCCCGATAAAACAGCCTTCGACCGAACCGAGGCCGCCGATGATGACGACGATGAAGACCAGGATCATGATTTCCTGGCCCATATGGGCGGTGACGACCTCCTGGTAGAGACCCCACATGACGCCGCCGAGACCGGCAAGCGCCGAGCCGGCGATGAAGACGCCGACGAAGACAAGCCGCAGCCGGTAACCCAGCGCCTCGACCATCTCGCCGTTCTCGACGCCGGCGCGCACGATCAGGCCGATCTTGGTGTTCTTCAGCACCCAGCGCATGGCGACGACCAGAACCAGACCGACGGCGACGGCGAGCAGCCGGTATTTTTCGATGGCCGCGCCGGCGAAGGTGAAGGCGCCCTTCAGCGTCTCGGGCCGCGTCAGGAATATCTCGTCCGGACCCCAGACAACGTAGATGAGCTGCTCGACGATGATCAGCCCGCCCATGGTCACCAGGATCTGCTTCAGATGGGCCCCGTAGACCGGCTTGACGATCACCCGCTCGAAGGCCCAGCCCATGACCGCCGTGCCGGCCATGGCGCCGAACACCGCGACCAGCACCGCTGTCAGGTTGAGCAACACCGACGGCTCTTCGGTCATCGAGCCAAGTGCGAACAGGATGGTCACGCCGACGAAGGCGCCGACCGAAATGAAGGCGCCGTGGCCGAAATTGATGACGTCCATCAATCCGAAGACCAGGGTCAAGCCGGAGGCCATGACGAAGATCATCATGCCCATGGCCAGACCCGACACGGTCAGCGTCAGCCAGGAGGACGGGTTGGCGATCGACAGGAACCCGACGACGATGAGCACCGGCACCAGCAGCAGCGGCGCATGCGGCGCCAGCCGCTCGAGGAACGATGTCTCCTGGATCGTCGGGGCGTGTTCGGGTGCGACGCTCATGCTGCCTCCATGCTCAGCCCCATCAGGCGTTCCTGCAGGGCCGTGTCACCGGCGAGATCGGCCATGGCGCCGGCCCAGACGATGCGGCCGTCATCCATGACGGCGCAGCTGTCGCCGAGCGCCTTGGCGACGGCGAAATTCTGTTCTACCAGCAGGATCGACGCGCCTTGCGCCTTGAGGTCGCGCAGCGCCCCGACCAGCGTGCCGATGATCGCCGGCGCCAGCCCCTTGGTCGGTTCGTCGATCAGGTAGAGCCGGCGCTCCTCGGCCATGGCGCGGGCGATCGACAGCATCTGCTTCTGGCCGCCCGACAGGTTGCCGGCGGCGTTGTGCCAGAAGGTCTTGAGCGGCGGGAAGGTCTTGAACAGCCAGGCCAGGCGCTCGTCGGAAATCGGGCGGCTCGCGGCGGCAAGCGCCATGTTCTCCTCGACCGTCAGGTCGGAAAAGATGCCCATATCCTCGGGCACGAAGCCGATGCCCTGGCGGGCGATGGCCGGTGTCGGCAGCGCGGTGATATCGGTGCCGCCGAAGTCGATCGACCCCTGATGGGCCCGCCACAGCCCCATGATGGCGCGCAAGGTCGTCGTCTTGCCGACGCCGTTGCGGCCGAGCAGCATAGTGACGCCGCCTTCGGGAACCTGCAGGTCGACGCCCTGGAGGATGTGGTACTGGGCGATGTTGGCGTGAACGCCCGACAGCGTCAGGATCGGATCAGACATCGGCGAGTTCCTTGCCCATATAGGCCTCCTGCACGACGTCAGAGGCCATCACCTCGGCGGGCGGCCCGTCGGCGGCAAGCGCCCCGTTGTGCAGCACGATGATACGGTCGGCGAGCGTGCGGATTACATCCATCTTGTGCTCGACCAGCAGGATGGTGCGGCTTTTGTCCTGTTTCAGCTCGTCGATCAGGTCGAGCACCACCGGCGCCTCGTCGACCGACATGCCGGCCGTCGGCTCGTCGAACATGTAGACCGTCGGATCGAGGGCGATCAGCAGCGCCACTTCCAGCTTGCGCTGGTCGCCATGGGACAAAGCAGTGACCGTCTGCTCGGCCATGGCCGAAAGGCGCACCCGCTCGAGAACGGCGGCGGCGGCATCGGTCAGTTCGCGATGGCCGGTGGCCATGGACCACAGATTGAGCCCCAGTCCGCGTTTGGCCTGGACCACCAGCCGGACATTCTCCAGTACCGTCAGATTGGGAAACAGGTTGGTAAGCTGGAAGGCCCGGCCGATGCCCCGGTCGGTGCGGTCCGACACCGACAGGCGGGTGATGTCGTGGCCGTTCAGCTTCACCGTGCCTTCGGTGGCCGGGATCTGACCGGAGATCAGGTTGAAATAGGTGGTCTTGCCGGCGCCGTTCGGTCCGACGATCGCCGTCGTTTCGCCCTTGGCGAAGGCGCAGCTGACGTGATCGACGGCCACGTGGCCGCCGAAGCGGACCGTCAGGTCGCTTGTCTCGAGAACGGTATCGGTCATGGAACTGGGCCCGGCGGGTGGGAAGCGGGGCGGCGCAAGCCGCCCCTTCAGCCGTCAGTTGCGGACGGGAACTGGCATGTCGTCGATGCTCAGCTCGCGCACCAGTTCGGGAATGCCCCACTCGACGTCCGGATCGACCTTGATCTTGAAGTGGTACATGGACTGCAGCGCCTGGTGGTCGTCGGGCCGGAACATCATTTTGCCCTTCGGCGTGTCCCACTCCATGCCTTCCATGGCGGCAATCAGCTCGTCGGTGTCGGTCGAGCCGGCTTTCTTGATCGCCTCGACGACGGCGATACCGGCCGCCATGCCGCCCGCGGTGAAGAAGTCCGGCGGCGAGCCGTAGCGGTCCTGGTGCTCCTTGACCAGCCAGTCGTTCACCGGATTCTTCGGAATGTCGTAATAGTAGTAGGTGGCGCCTTCCATGCCCGGCAATTCCTTGTAGGCCTTGAGCGCCGCCAGGATGTTGCCGCCGGTGGCGATCTCGATGCCGTAGCGCGACGGATCCATGGCGTTGATCTTGCCCATCGGATTGCCGCCGCCGGCCCAGATGATGAACAGCTTCTTGCTGCCCTCGAGATCCTTCATGGCGTTGAAGATGCGCTCGGCCGCGGCCGTGAAGTCGGTGGTGTCGGTCGGCACGTATTCCTCGTGGGCGATCGACGCGCCGGTGCTGCCCAGCGCTTCCTTGAAGGCGGAGACGCCGTCGCGGCCGAAGGCATAGTCCTGGGCGAGCGTGGCGACGTGTACGTTGTCGCCGCCCAGCGCCACGGCATTGGCGATGGCGTCCTGGCTGGAATTGCGGCTGGTGCGGAAGACGTAACGGTTCCAGTTCTTGCCGGTGATGGAATCGGCGACCGCCGGTTCGACGATCAGAACTTTTTCGTATTCCTCGGCCACCGGCAGCATCGCCAGCGCCACGCCGGAACTCACCGGACCGACCGCCAGATCCACCTCGTCGTCGCCATAGGCCTCGGCGAGCAGCGCCTTGCCGATGTCGGGCTTCAGCTGGGTGTCCTTCTCGATGACGACGATCTTTTCGCCGTCGATCTCGTTGGTGCCGCCGGTGGCGTATTCGATGCCCATCAGTAGCCCGACATGCGACTGTTTGGCATAGGCCTCGAACGGCCCCGTCTTGCCGTAGACATGGGCTACCTTGATGTCGGCCAGTGCGGCGGTGCTCATCAGCAGCGATGCGGCCAGTCCTGCAACCAGTGTGCGTTTCACGTCATCCTCCCTGTTCGCCCCCGATGGGCTAATATGAAACATGATTCATAATTCATGTTTAGTGGAAAACCGGAGAATGGTCAACCGTCGGGCGGGAGCGCATTGTGAAAACGCGATGGCATTGAGGCCGGTGCACAGGCGCCGGCGGTGGGCGCACCGCCTGCTGTGAAATCCGGATGTCGCGGTCAGGCGGGTTCGGAAACGGGCGCTTTGAGCTGTCGCCGATAGGATGCCGGGGCGATCTGATGGTGTTTCTTGAACACCCGCCCGAAGGCGGCCTCGGACTGGTAGCCGACCCGCTCGGCGATCTCGATGATCGGCTGGTCGGACTGTTCGAGGTCCTTGCGGGCGAGCTGCATGCGCCAGTGGGTGACATAGCCCATGGGCGTCATCGACATGCAGCGGGCAAAGCGGATGGCAAAGGAGGTGCGCGACATGCCGGTCAGCTTGGCCAGGCTGGCGAGCGTCCACGGGAAGGACGGGTTCTCGTGGATCGCCGTCAGGGCGCGGGATATGTGCGCATCGGCGAAGCCCGCCAGGACGCTGCGGTTGGCGCCTTCGCTGTTCAGATAAACCCGCAGGGCCTGGGCGAAGATGATCTCGGACATCTTCAGCGCGATCAGGTCTCCGCCCATGCGGCTGCGACCGGCTTCGGTGCCGATCACCTTCAGTGTGCTTTCCATCCACAGGCCGGCCGCCTCGCCGTAATTGCGGATATGAATGTGCGACGGCAGCGCGTCGAGCAGCATGTGGCTGGCGTGCGGATCAAAGGCGAAGTGGCCGCAGACCAGTTGCGTTTCGTGATCGGTTCCTGGCTCGCCCCAGACCAGCGCCCCCTTGCCCTGGAAGCCGGATTTTTCCACCACCGTGTCCAGTTGCACGGCGAGGTTCTCGGTCTTGGGATCGCAATAGAGCGTGTGCGCCGCACCGCGGGTGATGATCACCAGGTCGCCCTGCTCCAGGTGCACCGGGGGCTGGTCCGGATCGATGCGCACCAGGCAGCGGCCCTTGTGGGCGAAATGAAACCGCGCGACGTTTTCGTAGGGCGGCACATGGATGCTCCACGGCGAGGTGAAAGACGTGCGGAAATATAGCGTTCCCGACAGTTGCATGTGGGAAAGGATGTCGCTGAGCAGGTCCATGGGGCCTCCGTTCGGTCGCTGCATCATTCGCATATAGGGCCTCCCTGCCAAGACGCCTGAACGATCGATCAAGAATCACGCACTCTTGATCATTCAAACAGCAGCGCGCTTGACGTTTGATGCCGGTCCTCCCGGCGGGCCTTCGGGCGCGCCCATCATAAAGTCAAGGACCCGATCATGACCTTCAGAACCACATTCTTCGCCGCCGGCCTGGCGGCTCTCTTTCTCGGCGGCACCGCTCAGGCGGAGTCGCCGGCCGAACTCAACGATCTGGAGATCGCCCATGTCGCCTATGTGGCCGACAATATCGACATCCGCTATGCGCATCTGGCGCTGGCCATTTCCGACAATCCCGACATTCATGAATTCGCGCGAACCATGATCCGCGACCATTCGGCAGTGAACGAGCAGGCGCTGGCCCTTCTGAAAAAGCTCAACGCCCAGCCGCAGGACAACTTCCTCAGCCAGACGCTGCAGCAAAACGCCGAACAGCTGATCGACGAAATGAGCCACCTGCGCGGCGCGGCGTTCGACAAGCGCTATGCCGAAAACGAGCTGGCCTATCACAAGGCGGTCAACGACCTGGTCGAAAACGCCTTCATTCCCAACATCGAAAACGACGAGGTCCGGGCGCTGTTCGAAACCGGGCTGGAGATCTTCAAGGCGCATGAGACCCACGCGGCCATGATGGTCGAGAAGGTCAACTGAGCAATGCTCAGCAGACGGCATTTCCTCGCGTCGACGGCAGCAATTGTCGTCGGCGCGGGCCCCATCGCCCCTTCCGGCGCGAGCGCCTCCCGGCAGCATGTGATCGACATCGTCCGATTCCGGTTCAAACCCGATCCGCTCACGGTGCGGCCGGGAGACACCGTTACCTGGATCAATCGCGACATCGTTCCGCACACGGCAACGGCCATCGACGAAAGCTGGGACACTGGCGAGATCGCGCCGGGCAGCGAGGGCAGCATCGTGGTCACGGCGGGATTGTCCGCGGACTATTTCTGCCGCTTCCACCCGTCGATGAAAGCTGCCCTGCAAGTCGACCGGTGAGGCGGCATCCGACAATCCGTGTCTGACGGAACTGCCCTACTCGTCCTTTGCCTTCCGGAGAACCGCTGAAAAGACGACTGCGTGCGGAGCGGTTTCCAGATAGGTCACCTCGAGCTCTTCGGCGCTGAGACGTTCGAAGAACAGCATGCCGAAATCATCGACTTCGACCAGCCGCAACGTGACGCCGTCGGAGTCGATGGCGCCGATGAACGGTTCCCGGGCATCGAGCACGTTCACGCCGTCGACATTGCCGGGGACGTCGTCGACCGCCTGCCAGTGGCGGTAGCCGCGTACCAGATTGCCGTCCACTTGCTCGATCACCACGTTCATGATCCGCGGCACCTGGACGATTTCGTCGTCCACTTCCAGGAGCACCGTCAGTTCGCCCGACCAGCGCCCGACGAAATCGGCGTGCTGGGCGCCGGCCGGTATCGCCACCGCCATGAGAAAGACGACCGCAGCTGCCATTCGCGCAAATATCCGCATGAAACCCGCCCTTTCCTGTTGCCGGCTCGCGTGATGTCGCGACCCCTGGGCGGATTGAAGCCGACGATTATGACCTTGGTATGCCGGCAATCCGGCCGTATTGACGGCCCAATGCCGCGAGCGGAGGAACGATTTCCCGGGCGGTTTCGGTCAGTCCGTAGAGGGCGTCCGTTTCGCGCCGCAGCAGTTCGGCATGTCGCAGTTCGGCCAGGCAGGCCGACAGCGCCCGCGGCGTAATCGGACGGAGTTGCTCGCGCAATCCGACAAAGCTGCCGGCCTCAGCCGAGACCGCGCCGACCACCGGCAGCGACCATTTGCGCAAGGCCACTTGTTCGACGTCGAGGCGCTGCAGCCGCTCGAACAGCGTCGCACAGGCCGGACCGACCGCCAGGCCGGCCGAAGTGGCGACATATTCGGGCCGCAGCGGGTGGCCGTAGCCGGTGTTGCGCTTCAGCAGGCGCTGCTCGATCAGATAGCCGAGCGTCGAGGACAGCGCGTCGCGGCTGATGCCGAGATGACCGCGATAGGCAGCGAACCGAGCGCCGCCGAACAGCTCGGTAACCGCCAGGATCGGAATGCACCAGCGGTGCCGGACCAGCGCCCGCGGCACGTCGATGGCTGCCTCCGCCCGCCTTCCCTTTTGCCTGGCTTGACCGCTGCTCACGCTCGATATACTTTCCGGACCATCGATATACTTTTCAGACCGAAATCTAGAAAACCCGTGAACGAAAGGCAAGGCGAATGGCAACCATCGACTATGGCGACGAAATCAATTTTTCCATCGGCGTGACCGACCTGGACCGTGCTGTGCGGTTCTTCACCGAACATTTCGGCTTCCGCAAGCTGTTCGTCGACGAACAGAACCGGTGGGCCGCCGTCGCCACCTTCATCGACGGCGTGACGCTGGGCTTTTCCGAGGTCGAAGAGGCTCCCGGACGCGGCGGCGCCACGCCGACCTTCGGGGTCGCCGACATCGAAACCGTGCGGCGCGACCTTGAGGCAGAAGGCGTGCGTTTCGACGGGCCGACGGTCGACATTCCGGGTGTCACCAAATTCGCCACCTTCTTCGACGACGACGGCAACGCCTTCATGATCGCCCAGAAGCTGATGGATCCGTCGGCCTGGAGCTAGCCCGGCCCTTCCTGGCTTTCACCTGCGACAGCATCACCCCGCCGATCACCATGGCCACGCCAATGGATTGCAGCGGGGTGATCAACTCACCGACGATTGCCGCCGAAAGGGCAATTGCGGCGACCGGCTCCAGCGTCGCGACGATGCTCGCCTTCCCGGCTTCCAGATATTTGAGCGCCAGCAGGAAGAGCGAATAGCCGACCAGGGTTGGAAGCAGCGCAATGCCAACCACATAGGCCCAGGCCTCGGCCGGAATGGCGACATCCAGCCGACCGGACGACGTCGTGCCGATCACCAGGAAAAGACCGCCGAGCCCAAAGGCGAAAAACGTCACGGTCCAGGGATCGTAGGTCGACAGGGCGCGCTTTCCGGCGAGCGTGTAAACGGCCTTGGTGATGCTCGCGACGAAGCCGAAGACGATGCCCCAGAGGTTCAGTTGCAACGCGTCGGCATTGAAGATGCGGATGACCAGCAGGCAGCCGCCGAAGCACAGAACCAGCGAAATCGCCTTGTTGGCCGTCACCGGCTCGCCCAGAAACAGATATGCGCCGAGGATCACGAAGGCCGGGAAGGTGTAGAGGATCGAGATCGCCGTCGCAACGGTGGTGAACTTCAGCGACAGGAAGAAGCCCGCATAGTTGAGAGAAATCCCCACCAGCCCCAGGAGAACGAACAGGGGGATGTCCCGTCGCCGTATGGCCGGAAGCCGGCCCCGCACCAGCACGAGTGCCAGGCCAAGGACGAAGAAGGCAACGGCCGCCCGCAACGTCACCACGTTCAGCGGATCGACATCGTGGCGATAGAGCAGTTTGCCCAACACGCCCATGGTCGACAGGGCCAGCGCCGAGGCTGCGGCGGCCGCCACGCCTTTCGTCGTATCAGACATGAGGAGGTGGGCGCCGCCGCCTACTCATGCCCCAGCACCGCCTCGAGGATCCGGCGATCGCCCCGCGCTGCCTCGACCGTGCCGGAAAACGTCGGATTGCCGGCTTCCAGAACACAGACATTGTCGGCGACCGACAGCGCCCGTTCTGTGTTCTGTTCGACCAGAATGATGGCGATGCCGCGGCTACTCAGCTCGCTCAGCACCGCGTAGCACTCGTCGACCACCTTCGGCATCAGCCCGAGCGACAATTCATCCACCAGCAGCAGCTTGGGCCGGCTGATCAGCGCTCGCCCCATGGCCAGCATCTGTTGTTCTCCACCGGACAGCGAGCCGGCGAGCTGGGAATGGCGTTCGCCGAGGCGCGGGAAATAGTCGAACACCGAAGCAATGCCCTCCTCCATGTCGGCGCCGGCCACCGTATGGCCGCCGACCACCAGGTTCTCGCGCACACTCAGATCGGGAAAAATGCGGCGTCCCTCGGGAACGATCGACAGGCCGCGGCGAATGCGCGCTTCCGTCGGCAGAGCCGATATATCGTCGCCGTCCATGACCACGGTGCCGGCCTTCTGTTCGACCAGACCCATCATCGCCATCAGGGTCGACGACTTGCCGGCGCCGTTTGCGCCGAGCAGCGTCAGCGTCTCGCCGCTGCCGACCGAGAAGGAAAAATCCCGCACGGCGACGATGTCGCCGTAGCCGGCCGAAAGCCCGCTCACCTCAAGCATCGGATTTGCCTCCGAGATAGGCGTCGCGCACCGCCTGCCGGCCCATCACTTCGGTGGCCGGTCCGAAGGCCAGCGGGCGGCCATTGTCCTGGACGTAGAGTTTGGGGCAGATGCGCATCACCTCGCGCAGATTGTGCTCGATCAGGAGTACCGTCTGGCCGTTGGCGTTGAGGTCGCGGATCAGGTCCGCCAGCCCGCGCGCTTCGCTCTGGTTGAGGCCGGCCAGCGGCTCGTCGAGCAACAGCAGCCGGGGGTCGAGCGCCAGGGCCCGGGCGACTTCGAGCCGCTTGAGATAGCCCAGTGGCAAGGTCGAGGGCATGGCTTCGGCGACGTCGCCCAATCCGACCATTTCCAGAAGCTCCTGCGCCCGGCCGCGCTCGGCCTGCCGGTCCAGCTTGAACATCGAGCCCAGCGCCTGTGCCGTCTTGGCGCCGCCGCAGGCCAGCGCGACATTGTCCACGAGGCTCATCTGCCGCAATGGCTGGACGATCTGCTGTGCCAGCGCAAGGCCGCTGCGGATGCGCCGGTTGATCGACAACCCGCCGAGGTCCCTGCCCTCCATCCGCACGGTCCCCTCCTGCGGCCGGACGATTCCCGTAATGACGCGCATCAGGGTGGTCTTGCCGGCCCCGTTCGGACCGATGAAGCCGATCAGTTCGCCCTGGTCGACATGAAACGTCGCGCCGTCGACCGCCGTCAAACCGCCGAAGCGGACGGTGACGTTCTCCACCTGCAATACCGCCGTCACCGGTCCGCTCCCGTTATCTTCGCCACCGTCCGCCGGGTCAGGCCGGCAATGCCGTCCGGCGAAAACCGCATCATGAAAAACAGCAGCGCGCTGTAGAGCAGCAGCTTGTAGTCGTCGATGAACTGGAACAGCAGCGGCATGACGCTGAGGACCGCCGAGGCAATGACGACGCCGGCGACTGAACCGATGCCGCCGACGATGACCATCGCCAGCACGCTGATCGATTCGACAAAGCCGAAGCTGTCGGGCCCGATGAAGCGGAAATGGTGGGCATAAAGCGCTCCCGCGACGCCGGCCGTCGCGGTGCCGATGATGAAGGCGATCAGCTTGTAGGACGAGGCATTGATGCCGAGGATGCGGGTCACGTCCTCATTGTCGGCGATCGAGGTGAAGACGAAGCCCATCCAGGAGCGGCGCACGATCACGCAGAACAGGGCGAACAGGGCTGCGAGGCCGGCACAGAACAGCATGAAGCCGACCCGGCCGAGACCGGTCGACGGGATGCCGGAGATACCGATTTCGCCGCCGAAGAAATCCTGCTGGCGGATGATGCCGACGAACAGGAAACCGACGCCCATGGTGGTGATCGCCAGGAAGTCGTGCCGCACCCGCAGGCTGGTCAGCCCGATCACAACGCCGAACAGGCCGGCGACGAGGGCCGCGGCCGGCAGCGTCGCCAGGAACGGCACGGAGGCCTTGGTCATCATCGCCGAGGTGTAGGCGCCTATCCCCAGGAAGGCGGCGTGGCCGAGGCTGATCTGGCCGCAGAAACCGGAGATGAAATTGAGGCTGAGGGCGAACAGGATGCTGATCGCCATAGTAGTCATCAGGGTGATCTCGTAAGCCATCTAGCGCACCCCCAGCAGGCCCTGCGGCCGCACCATCAGGACGATGATCAGGAAGGCGAAGGCCAGCGCGTCGCGATCGATGAGATGGCCGATATAGATGGTGCCGAAGGATTCGATGATGCCGAGCAGCATCGAGGCGAGCAGCGTGCCGCGGATGTTGCCGAGACCGCCGAGCACGATGATCGCCAGCGCCTTGTAGCTGGCGACGGCGCCCATGGTCGGTTCGACCAGATTGTTGAGAAGCGCCACCAGGACCCCGGCAACGGCCGCCAATGCCGAGCCGATGAAGAAGTTGAGATAGCGCACGTTCTGGGCGCTGACTCCGAAGGCCCTTGCCATTTCCGGATCGGTGACGGTGGCCCGCCAGGCGACGCCGATGCGTGTGCGCAGCGACAGCCAGGCCAGCACGCTGAGCACTGCCACCGACAGCAGGATGACCAGCGTTTCTGAATACTTCAGGCGAAAGCCGGAAAACAGCTCGAACTGGCCGATCAGCGGCGGATCGACATAGGACAGGCCGTAGGGTCCGAAGATGATCCGAAACAGCTCTTCGGAAGCGATGAACAGGGCGATCGACGCGATCAGGGCGATATAGGGCGGGCGCGACAGCAGCGGCTGGTAGGCCAGCCGGTAAACGGCCATACCGACCGCTCCGACGACCAGTGCCGCGACGACCAGTGCCAGCAGCAGGCTGCCGCTCTGATTGGTGACGATGACACCGACATAGCCGCCGAGAGTGAACAGGGCGGCATGGGCGACATGCAGGATGCGCAACAGCCCGTAGACGAGGGTCAGGCCAAGGGCGATCAGCGCATAGATGCTGCCCTGCACGATGCCCTGGGTGACCAGTTCTGCAAACAACATGGTGAGAAATCCGGCGGTGGAGACGGATCTGAAAACGGCCCGCTCCGTTGGGGCGGGCCGTCGGCTTCGACGTTATTTCGACGGCGGCGCCAGCAGCTCCGGATCGCTGATGACGGAGTGGCGGTGCCAGTTTCCGTCACGCACTACCTGGACCTGCACATCCTTCCGGACCTCGCCGAGATCGTTGAAGGTGATGCGTCCGACAGACGTGTTCAGATCGGTCTTGGCGATGGCGTCACGCACCGCCGCCGGATCGGTTCCACCGGCATTTTTCAGCGCATTGGCGGCCACATGCACCGCCGCATGGGCGGACGCCGCGACCATGTCTGTCTTATGGCCGGCCATCTTTTCGAACTCGGCAATGAAATCGCGTGTCGCGGCCGCGTCGGAGTCGCGGTCGAGCGAGGTGGTGATCAGGATTCCTTCCGAGGCCGGACCGGCGATTTCGATGAACTTCTGTGAATCGTAGCCTTCCTGCCCGACGACCGGAACATCGACGCCGCCAGCCCGCAATTGCGAGACCAGCGGTCCGGCTGTGAAGAAATAGCCGGATGCGTAGATGGCGTCGGGATTGTCGGCCTTGACCTTGGAGACGATGGGGCCGAACTGGCGGTCCTTGATGCTGTATTCGTACTCGGCGACGATATCGATACCGAACTTGTCCGCGGCTTCCTTGAAGCCGGCCGCCAGCGACTTGCCGAAATCGTTCTTCAGGGTGATCATCACCACCCGTTTTTTGTCCAGCATTTCACCGATCAGCTTGGCGCCGGCGCGTCCCTGCACCTCACCGACGAAGGACGTGCGGAATACGTTGTCGCCGGCGCGGGTGATGTCGGGGTGAACTGCATAGGCTGAAATGTAGGGAATTCCGGCTTCCTGGAAGATGCCGGCGGCGGCCCTTGTCGATCCCGAATAGCTTCCCGAAACGCCAAGAACGACGCCGTCCTTCTCGATCAGCTTCTGGGCGATCGGCACCGCCTCCTTGGGCGAGGCCTGGTCGTCGTAGACGACGAGCTCGATCTGGTTGCCGTTGACGCCACCGCTGGCATTGACCTGCTCGACGGCCAGCTTGGCGCCGTTCAGCGCCGAGCTGCCGTCAGCCGCGGCAAAGCCGGTCAAAGGCACGTTGAAACCCAGCTTGATGGTGTCGGCATGGGCAATGCCCGCGGCCAGACTCAAGCTCAATGCAAGACCTGCGACGGTCGCTTTCAAACTCATTATCTCCTCCCTTGCTGTGCTCTCGATAGACGGGCCCGCTGCCTATCCCTGGTGGCATCGGTTCCGCTGTTGATCAACAATTATGAAGCTTTTTATTGTTGATATGTGCATACTAAATGGCTAATATACCGAATATGGCGCAACGGTCAACCAATTCGCATCACCTGATTCAGGAAAGGCTGCTGGAGCGGATTCACAGCGGCGAGTGGAAGCCGGGATCGCTGATTCCGACCGAAGCCGCGCTGGCCGAAGAGTTCCGCTGCGCCCGCACGACCGTGAACCGCGCGCTGCGGCAACTGGCCACCGACGGGCTGGTGGTGCGCAAGCGCCGGTCCGGTACGCGGGTGGCGCTGACCCCGGTCCGCCGGGCGACGCTGGAAATCCCGATCATCCGGCACGAGGTGGAAAAACGCGGCGGCGCCTACAGCCATCATTTGCTGACCTGCGCCCGCAAGGCACCGCCGCTATGGGTGCGGGTCCGCTTCGGCATCAACAGCGACCGGTCGATGCTGCACCTGCAGACGCTGCACCTGTCGGATCGCCATCCCTACATGTTCGAGGATCGCTGGGTGGATCTGGAAGCGGTGCCGGACATTACGCAGGCCCCGCTGCGCGAGATCAGCCCCAATGAATGGCTCGTCAGGGAAGTGCCCTACTCGCGCGGAGAAATCAGCTTTTCGGTCTGCATGGCGGACCGCGAGGTGGCGGAGGCGCTGGAAACGAACCCGGGCGCTTCGATCTTCCTTGTCGAACGCTCCACCTGGATGCACGAGGCGCCGATCACGACGCTCAAGATGTACTATCCGGAAGGCTATCGGCTGACGATGGAGCTTTAGCCGTGTGCGTCACGCTGGGGTTTTGGCGCTGTCGTCGTGATGGCGGCGGATGCGGCGGACCACCCACCAGATGAGCAGCACGACAAACGGGACGGAGATGCCGGTCATGGCGGCCGCGCTGATCGGCAGACCGGATTTCTCCAGCGCCTTGAAGATGTAGCCGAACAGGCCGACGACATAATAGGAGACGGCGGCGACCGAGAGACCTTCGACCGTCTGCTGCAGGCGCAGCTGCAGCTTGGCGCGACGGTTCATCGAGGTCAGCAATTCGCTGTTCTGGCGTTCCAGCTGCAGGTCGACCCAGCTGCGCAACAGCGCCGTTGCCCGCGCCAGCTTGCGCGACAGGTTGGCTTGCCGCTCCTCGATCGACCGGCAGGTGCGCATGGCCGGCGCCAGGCGGCGCTGCAGGAAGGCGCCCCAGGTCTCGTAGCCGGCAACCGCGACCTCGCCGAGCGAGGCGACCCGTTCCTGCACGATGCCGTCATAGGCGCGGCTGGCGCCGAAGCGGTAGAGGCTGGCGGCGGCACCCGCCTCCAGTTCGGAGGCAAGCGAAGTGATGTCGCCGAGCATCTCGTCGCTGCCGGTCTTGACCTCCTTGCGCATGCGCTGGGTGATCTGTGCCAATTCGTCCTCGATACGGCGCATCTGCGGCGACAGGGAATAGGCGAGCGGCAGGCCGAGCATGGCCAGCGTCCGATAGGTCTCGATCTCGATCAGGCGCTGGGTCAGCGCGCCGATGCGGGCTGGCGTCAGCCCCTTGTCGAGCAGCAGGATGCGGGTCAGGCCGTCCTTGTCCTGGCGGAAATCAGTGACCGCGGCGGCGGCGCCGTTTTCGACCTCCGAAAAACACAGGCTGGCCGCGTCGAAAGCCTCGACCGCCTTCTCCGCCTCAGCCGTCCATTTGCGCACTTCCAGACGCACGCCGGCAATCAGACTGCCGGGCGGATTGAAACCATCGCCGAAGGGGTGGCCGTCGATCTCGCCACCGAACACCTTCGGCACCGGTCCTTCGTATAAATAGGTGGAGAATTCGGTGTGGCGCTCCCAGCGCAGCGAACCGCGTCCCCAGGCCATGACGTAGTGCCGGGCATCGGCCTGCGGCGCCGCGACACCGCGGGAGCGGGCAAGTTCGGCCAGCACTGCATTGTCGACGGTCGAGCCGCCGTCGGTCATGAAGGCCAGCTGCACGATGACGCGCGGCGACGTGATCAGCGGATAGGGCCGCGCATGCACCTCGCCCAGCGCCAGCGACCGGTCCGCGGCAAAGGGAAATCCGAAACTGCCCGTGGCCATTTTTGTCCCCGGTGGAAGTCTACCCCTGGGTCAACCCGCACCATTGTGGCACGTTTGCCGCCAGAACGCGGCCCGACCCTGTCCTTTTCCCCTTAAATCGCATAATGGCCCGGTCGATACAGCCCGCCTGAACCGCGACGCCTTGCCGCAGCTCATTGCGTCAGCGACGCAAGTGGATAATTTTGTTGACCACTTTTGATCGCGATTGATACCATCCGGCCGTGTCCGCCCGGCGGAACAGCAGCGAGGTCCGCATGGTCGGCGACATCTTCTCCCGCATCGATCACGGCCGCACGGCCGACGCCGTCGTCGAACAGATCGAGAAACTGATCTTCGACGGCGTGCTGCGGGTCGGCGACCGGCTGCCCGGAGAGCGCGACCTGGCGCAGCGCTTCGATGTTTCGCGCCCGATCCTGCGCGAGGCGCTCAAGGTACTGGAAGAGCGCGGCCTGCTCGTCGCACGCCATGGCGGCGGCACGTTCGTCGCCGATGTGATCGGCCCGATCTTCAGCCAGCCCGTCCTCGACCTGATTGCGCGGCACCGCGATGCGGCCTACGACTATCTGGAGTACCGGCGGGAGGTGGAAGGCATCGCCGCCGCATTCGCAGCGCAGCGTGCCACGGACGCCGACAAGGACCTGTTGACCGGCATCGTCGAGGCGATGAAGGCGGCACACGGACTGGACGATCCCGAAAGGGAGGCGGCGCTGGACGTCGAGTTTCACAACACGATTGGCGAATGCGCCCACAACGCCATCCTGCTGCACACGCTGCGCTCCTGTTACCGGCTTCTTGCCGACGGTGTGTTCTTCAACCGGGCGCTGGTCTACGCCCATGCCGGCACGCGCGACCAGTTGCTCGAACAGCATCTGGCGATCCATGCCGGCATCGTCAGCGGCGAGGCCGAGGCGGCGAGGCATGCCGCGGAAAATCACATGGACTATGTGGCCGAAACCATGCGCGCCGCAGAACGGGCCGACGACTGGGAGCGCGTGTCCGACCTTCGGCGCCGCAAGCGCGGCTGATCAGGTTGCGGCCGCCCGGGTCAGCGACAGGCGCGCCGACTCCAGATGGCCCTTCATGAGCGTGGCCGCATGCTCCGGCTCGCGGTTGCGAATGGCCTCGATGATCTGCCGGTGTTGCCGGTTATAATGACTGATCGTCGTCTCGTTGAGGGTCAGTGCCGTCATGCGCGACCACTGTTCCTGGTTCCGCACGGAATTGATCTGTCCGACCACCCAGATCAACAGGCTGTTGCCGGTGATCTCCGCCAAAAGGTTGTGGAAAGCCGTATCGGCCATCGAAAACTGGATGGGATCGAAGTTGCAGCTTTCCATCTCGGTCAGAAGTTCCTCGGCCTGGACGAAGTCCTGCCGGCGCGCGTGCAGCACCGCCAGACGGCAGATATGCGGCTCCAGGGCGAAGCGGGCATCGATCAGTTCGAGCGGCCGTGCATTGGAGACGACGGCGTTGTTTTCCTCGTCGGATTCGGCGGCGACGTAGGTGCCGCTGCCCGGGCGAACAAGAACCAGTCCTTCGTGTTCCAGCCGGTTGAGCGCCTCGCGGATGGTGCCGCGCGCAACGCCGAATTCCTCGGCAAGTTTGCGCTCCGGCGGCAGCCGGTCATGGGCCGCAAAACGGCCCGCAGCGATTTCACGGCGCAGGAGTCCGGCGATCTCCGCTGCTCCCATTCGTAGCTGGTTCTGTTGACTCATCGATTCTCCTATTCCAAATCTATACCAATGCCGCCAATTTTGGTCAATATCGAAAATATTGGCTCAGTTTGGGTTGCGTATCGGTACAAATTGGCCTAGCTTCCGGTTCCGGTTGTTTAGAATTGGTTTACGCCGTTCCAGGCGGCGCAGATCACAAGAGTTTCCGAGGCTTGTCTTGGCTTTTCCAGATCATGTGAACTATCTCGTCATCGGCGCCGGCATACACGGCCTGTCCACCGCCTGGCGGCTCGCCGAGCGTTTGATTGAGCGGGATGGCAGCGTTGATGGACGCATATTGGTTCTCGACAAATCGGGGATCGCGTCGGGCGCATCGGGCATTGCCTGCGGGGTCGTGCGCAACAACTACTTTCAGCCCGCCATGCGCAATCTGATGGCGCATTCGGTGGACGTCTGGGAAAGCGACCCCGAGGCGTTCAGCTATCACCCCGTCGGATACATGCAGATCTCCTGCGATGCAATGCGTGACGATGTCGCGCAGATCTATTCAGAGCAGCAGGCGATCGGCTACGAGAGCGAATTCATCGAAGGCAGCCAGGCCTGCACGCATTATATGCGCGGCCTCTTCGACGACTGGCAGGCGCAGGGCATCACTTCGGTCCTGCACGAAAAGCGCGGCGGCTACGCCAACAACACCAAAGCGATATACGGTCTGGCCAAAAAGGCGGAAGATCTCGGCGTGCGGATCATGACCGGGGTCGAGGTCAAGGGCTTCATCTCGGAAAACGGTTCCGGCGCCATATCGCATGTCGAAACCGACCGCGGCAGGATCGCCTGCGAGCATGCCGTCATCGGCGCGGGTCCCTGGGTGCGCGATTTCTGGACCCTGCTCGACCTGCCGAAGCGCATCACGGTGAAGACGCCGGAAGGCGACGTCCACGAAAATGTCGACATGTGGCGGTTCTGGCAGTTGGAGGAAGGTGTCCTGCAGGTGTCGCCGGAAACCCTGATGACCAATGACGGCGCCATGCCGCCGGTCATCCATGTCGACACCGACGCACCGCTTTATTCGGCCGTCGACGGCAGTCTCGTCACTGACGAGATGTGGGGCATCTACTACAAGCCCGACTGGCATTTCGGCGGCATCCAGGGCGGTGCCGCTCCCTACAAGGTCGAAACCCTTGTCGACGACGTCGCCATCGATCCCTACGGCCCGTCGAGCCCGGAATTCGTGTCGAGCCCGCACTTCGCCCATATGTGGGTGTCGGCGCTCGCCCACTGTCACAGCCGTTTCGAGGGCACCATGCCGAAGTACCACCGCGAACCGTCCGGCGGCATCGGCTGTTTCACGCCCGACAGTTTCCCGGTCTTCGACCGGTTTCGAGACAATGTAACGGTCATCGCCGACAGCAACCATGGCTACAAGATGCTGGGCGTCGGCAGGCTGGTTGCCGACGAGGTGATGGGAGAGGAGCAGGAGCTGCTCGCCCCGTTCCGGTTCGACCGGTTCGAAAAGGGAGAACTGCATCCGACATCGAACAGCCCGTTCCCCTGGAGCTGAGGCACAAGACCAACTTCACGGGGACGAGGACCCCTGCAGAAAATCAAAGGGAGGAAAACCGTGGCAACAGATATTCAAGAATTTGTAGCTGCGCCGGGCCGCGAAGAGCTCGTCAGGGAAGTGCGTGCCAAGATCGACGCACTCGGCATCGAGTATCTCTATCTTCAGTTTGTCTCGGTCACCGGCAAGATCATGGGCAAGGGCATCCCGGCGGACCACTGGGAAAGCGTTGCCAGCAAGGGCTTCCAGCTGGTTTACGGCGCGACGGTGAACCTGTTCACCAACCGCCACGGCGAATATCTCGGCTACGGTCCGGAAGCCGCCGAGCTGGTCGGCATTCCGGAACCGGAAACCATGATGCAATTGCCGTGGGACAAGCGCATCGCGCGGTTCTACTGCACCCTGTTTCGCAACCGTGAGGAAAAGGAAAACCCCGGCGGGTTCCTGACCGCGGACTGCCGCGGCAACCTGCGACGCCTGCACAACGATTTCGCCGACAAGCACAACGGCCTGCGCCTGCGCATGGGCACCGAGCCGGAAATGATGTGGCTGAAGAAGGACGAGAACGGCAAGCCGGCCGGTGGGTTCTCCAAACCCTACTGCTATCACATCGACCAGTTCGAAAGCCTGCGCCCGGTCTACATGAAGGTCATGGAGTATTCGCGGGCCATGGGCCTCGACATGATCCAGGGCGACCATGAGGACGCGCCGGGACAGCTCGAGCTCAACTGGATGTTCGACGACGTTTTGCGCAACGCCGACCGGTTGACGACCTATCGCCAGATCTGCGCCCAGGTTGCACGGGAATTCAACCTGATCGCCTGCTTCATGACCAAGCCGTTCATGGGCGTCTCCGCATCCGGCTGCCACCACAACATGTCGCTGTGGCGCGGCGGCGAGGACAATTTGCGTCCGACCGGAAACGACCCGGAAAACCTGCCGGGCATGGCCGAGAACTATATGTATGTCTCCGGCGGCACGAACACTTTCATGCCGGACGGCGACGATCTGCAGATGCCGGGCAAGGCCGGCCTGACGGCCATCGGCGGCATCGTCCACCACCTGCGCGCCCTGACCGCCATCGGCTCGTCCACGGTCAACTCCTATCGGCGCCTCTGGGACACCGGCTTCTGGGCGCCTGTTTTCGCCGACTGGGGTTTTCAGAACCGCACCACGGGCCTGCGCGTGTCGGCGCCGGGCCGGTTCGAATACCGCTCGGTCGACTCCATGGTCAATCCGTATCTCATGGGTTCCGCCATCCTGGCGGCGGCCGACGACGGCATCGACAACAATCTCGATCCCGGCGAGCCGGAGGAACGCAACATCTACGAGGCCATCGAGGCCGGCAAGGATGTCAAGAAGCTGCCGATGTCGCTCGGCGAGGCGCTGGAGGCGCTGGCCGACGACGAGGTCGTCCAGCGCGGCCTGCCCGGCGAGATGTACCGGCTGTACCACGAGTACAAGTGGGACGAATGGGAACGCTTCATGCACACGGTCACCGAATGGGACCAGGACACCTATCTGGAGTGCCTGCCCTGAACGGCACGCGCTAACGGAAAACACCAACGGAGAATTAAACTTCATGTGCGGTATTGCCGGACTTATCCATCGCGGCAGCAGCTCCAATGTCGGTCAGGAAATGACCGACATGCTGCTGGCGCTCAAACACCGGGGGCCGGATTCGACCGGCTTCGCGGTCTACGGCCAGCCCAGCCCGGGCGATTACGTAATGCGGATCAAGGTCGCCGAACGCGAGGACCTCGATCGCGGCCACGGGATCCTGGAACGCATTTCCGGACGCATCGATCAGCTGGAAACGCGGCTCAGCGAACACAAGGCCGACGTCAGGCAGAAAGAGGCGGTTACTCCTTACGCGCTGCGCTACGTGCTGCGCCATGAGGGCGACACAGAGGCCATGGCCAAGCATATCGAGGAGATCGAAGGGGTCGAGATCCTGTCGCTGGGCAACGGCCTGGAGCTGATCAAGGACCTTGGCGACGCCACCGACGTGTCCGACGCCTACGGCCTCGACGACTTCCAGGGAACCCATGCCATCGGCCACACCCGCATGGCGACGGAATCGGACGTCGATATCCGTTCGGCCCACCCCTACTGGGCATTTCCCTATAACGACGTCTCGGTGGTCCACAACGGACAGATCACCAACTACTGGATCATGCGCCGGCAGATGGAACGGGCCGGCCACCGGTTCATGTCAAACTGCGACTCCGAGCTGCTGGCCGTCTATACGGCGCACAATCTCGCCAACGGTGTCAGCCTTGAAGAGAGCCTCGGCCGGTCGATCAATGAGATCGACGGCGTGTTCACCTATCTGGTGGCCACCAAGGACGAGCTCGGTATGGCCAAGGACACAATGGCCGCCAAGCCGCTGGTGCTCTACGAGAGCGACAATCTGATCGCCATGGCCTCCGAAGAAGTGGCCATCCGCGCGATCCTTCCCCAGGAAATCGACACCTACGACCCGTATGACGAGGAGGTCCGCGTATGGCAGGCGTAACTGATGCCGAACTCCGCGGCATGAGCCAGGAGGAGCGCGCTGACGCGCTCGGCATGACGACGGAACAGCTCACCGGACGGTCGCTGTTCATCGAATTCGACCCGGAAGCCGAGGAGCGCTTCACCTATCCTTGGGCACCGGAGGTCGACTACAACAAGCGGACGGAAATCGACGCCGACGACATGACCGCGACCGAGGTCAACACGCGCATGCGTGCGCTGATGGAAGACGGTTACGGCACCATCGTCGTCTCGAACCCGCGCGGCAAGCACGGGCTCGGCGTCGGCATCCTCAACCGCCTCAACCTCATCTTCGAAGGGTCGCTCGGCTATTTCGGCGTCGGTCTGATCGACGGGCCGAATGTCCGCATCAACGGCCGCGTCGGTTGGTCCTGCGGCGAAAACATGATGGCCGGTACGGTGCTGGTCGAAAAGAACGCCGGCTCGACCTTCGGCGCCGCGATCCGCGGCGGCGACCTGGTCTGTCGCGGCTCGGTCGGATCGCGTACCGGGATCGACCAGAAAGGCGGCACGATCATCGTCGGCGGCGATACCGGGGCACTCTCCGGCTTCATGATGCAGCGCGGCCGCATCGTGGTCTGCGGCAATGCCGGCAAGAACCTCGGCGACTCCATGTATGACGGCACCATCTATGTCGGCGGCGAGATCCAGTCGCTCGGTGTCGACGCGGTGGAGGCCGAACTGACCGAACTCGACCGCAAATGGCTGACCCGCAAACTGCGGCAGTACGAGCTCTACCCGGACAACGGGGTCGACCACTTCACCAAGATCGTCGCCGGCAAGCAGCTGTGGAACTACGACAATCTCGAACCGACCGAGAAGAAACTCATTCTCTAGGGAGCGCATGCGAATAATGAACGAACACAGCAAGAAACCGCTCGGACGCGATCCCTACCGTCTCGGCAATTCCTTCGTCTTTCCGCCGCATGTCATCGACGACATCCACATCAAGTCGGAACTCGGCCGGTACCGGATGCGCGGATTTTCCCTGTTCAAGAAAATCCCGCATTGGGACGACCTGACCTTCCTGCCGGGCACGCTGACGCGTTTCGTCATCGAAGGTTACCGGGAGAAATGCGACACCAAGACGGTGATCGGGTCGCGCGCCAAGCGGCCGCTTGAACTGGACATCCCCGTCTACATCACCGGCATGAGCTTCGGCGCCCTCTCCTACGAGGCAAAAACGGCGCTGGCGCGCGGCGCCACCATGGCCGGCACAGCGACCTGCTCCGGCGAAGGCGGCATGATCCCCGACGAACGGCGCTATTCGACCAAATGGTTCTATCAGTGCATCCAGTCGCGCTACGGCTTCAATCCGCACCACCTGATGCTCGCCGACGGCTGCGAATTCTTCATCGGCCAGGGCTGCAAGGTCGGCCTCGGCGGCCACCTGATGGGCCAGAAGGTTACCGACCAGGTGGCGGAAATGCGCTCGCTGCCGGCCGGCATCGACCAGCGCTCGCCGGCTCGCCATCCGGACTGGCTGGGGCCTGACGATCTCGCCCTGAAGATCCTCGAAATCCGCGAAGCCACCGATTGGCAGATCCCGATCCAGCTCAAGCTGGGTGCTGCCCGCGTCTATGACGACGTGCGCATGGCGGTCAAATGCGATCCCGATTCGATCTATATCGACGGCATGGAAGGCAGCACCGGCGCCGGACCGCACCTGGCAACGGAAGACACCGGAGTTCCCGGCATCGCCGCCATCCGCCAGGCGCGCAAGGCGATCGACGATCTCGGCAAGCGCGGCGAGATCGCGTTGATCTATGCAGGCGGCATCCGCAACGGCGCCGACGTCGCCAAGGCCATCGCCCTGGGTGCGGACGCCATCGCCATCGGCCACTCGTCGATGATGGCTCTGAACTGCAACAAGGACATCCCGGAAGCCGACTTTGTCGAGGAAATGGGCGTCGAGCCCGGCCATTGCTACCACTGCCATACGGGCCGCTGCCCGGTGGGGGTCGCAACCCAGGACCCGGCTCTGAGAGCCCGGCTCGATCCCGACGAGGCGGCCGAGCGGGTCTACAATTTCCTCCACACCCTGACCATCGAAGCACAGCTCTTCGCTCGCGCCTGCGGCAAGACCGACATCCACTCGCTCGAGCCGGAAGACCTGGCCGCGTTGACGATGGAAGCCTCGGCCATGGCCGGCGTGCCGCTTGCCGGCACCAACCACACGGTTGGCGTCGAAGACTACCACCATCTGTAAGGAGAACCGTCCATGGCAGGCACGCAATATCGCGGCTCGGACATCAAGGACGTCAACCAGTTCCTCGACGACGCTGCGGGACTGGACAGCGAGCGGGAAAAGGAAATCGGCCAGCACATCGGCTACCGTTACGACGTCAATCTCGTCCCCGACTACGACCGGCTGACGCCTTTCCTGCGTCAGTACATCGAGATCATGGGGTGGGATGACCTCAACTGGCTGGAGGATGTTCACATGGGCTACGAGGACGGCAAGGCCGCCGTCTTCGACCGCAACATCAACGGCTGGGTCCGGGTGCCCGAATCCATCCAATTGCCGGACAATCAGCAGGACCGGGACATGATCGCCCGCGAATTGCTGATCAAGTTCCAGATGTCCGACAGCCACCCGCTGGTCAATCTGAGAAAAGCCTACACGAAGTTCTGAGAGCGATGACGCGGCCCGTCCCTATTGCCTGCCTCCAGACCCGTCCGATGCCGGATTTCCGATCCGCGCTGGATGAAGCCCTGGGGCTGGCAAGAACGGCGGCCGATGGCGGCGCGAAACTGATCGCGCTGCCGGAATATTGCGGCGGACTGCGCACCGAAGGATCGGCCTTTGCGCCACCGGCCGCGCACGAGGCGGACCACCCGGTGCTGGCCGGCCTGCGCGATTTCGCCTACCGCCACGGCGTCTGGCTGGTCATCGGGTCGCTGGCGGTCGCGGGCTCCGGCGACAAGATCGTCAATCGCGGCTTCGTCATCGACGAGCGCGGCGACATCCGCAGCCGCTACGACAAGATCCATCTCTTCGACATCGATCTGTCGAAGACCGAGAGCTACCGCGAGAGCGCCCTGGTCGATGGCGGCGGGCAGGCGGTGCTGGTCGAAACGCCGTTCGGCATGCTCGGTCACACCATCTGTTACGACCTGCGGTTTCCGGGCCTCTATCGCGACCTGGCCAAGGCGGGTGCCGAGATTCTGCTGGTGCCGGCCGCCTTCACCAAAAAGACAGGCGAAGCGCACTGGCACGTGCTCAACCGGGCCCGTGCCATCGAAAACGGCGCCTTCGTCGTGGCGCCCTGCGCCATCGGCCCGGTCGAAGGCGGCGGCGCGAGCTACGGCCATTCCCTGATCGTCGGACCGTGGGGCGAGGTGCTGGCCGATGGTGGCGACGATCCCGGCGTCGTGCACGCCACGATCGATCTCGATCAGGTTGCCGAAACGCGGCAACGCATCCCCAGCCTGACGCACGACCGCCCCTATACGCTGAACGATCCGTCCGGGAGGCAAGTCGCATGAACGCCGCGGCGCAGTTCGTCGAACCCGCTTCGCAGCGGCATCCGCTGAAGAGCGGCTTCCTGCGCTGGCAGTGCCGGGTTCGCCAGTTGATCATGCGCAACCGGGCCGGCAAGCCGGATGACGGCATCATGCCGATGGTGACGCTGCCCGGCGAAACCGAACCCATGGGCCGGATCATCACGATCCTGTCCAAGCAGCCGGACTTTTCCAAGACACCGGAACTGCAGCACCT
Source organism: Rhizobiaceae bacterium (assembly GCA_963921345.3). Classification (GTDB taxonomy): domain Bacteria; phylum Pseudomonadota; class Alphaproteobacteria; order Rhizobiales; family Rhizobiaceae; genus Hoeflea_A. The sequence continues at coordinate 2,830,373 of CAWUFE020000007.1, forward strand.
GGCGCGGCAGACCCACGATCCGGCGAAGCGTCGCGAAAAGGCGCTGCAGCTGTTTTGCGAACTCTACTACCAGCGCGGCGACGAGTTTTCCGATGTGCTGACGGCGATCTTCGAACCGGGATCGGAGGGCGCGCGTGCAATCGAAGCCGCCGGCGCCTGCACCCTGACTTTCGAAGCCTACGGCCAGCTCTACGAACTGGCGTGTACCGTCAGCCGGCCGCCGCCGGATCACTGGCTGCATGAAGCCACCTGGTGGCACAATTATCTGTTCAATCCGAATTTGCGCGCCGAGGCCATCGTCCTGGCGTTCGCACCCGACTGGGAGGGCAGTCGGGGCGGTTCCGAGTCCGTCGATCGGCGGACGCGAAAGACGGAGCCGGATTAACGACCCACATCGCAACAGGAGGAGGAGACCAAAACCATCATTTGGTGGGCGAATTTCGTTTTAACTCAATCGGGAGGCAGAAAATGAGTAAGACCAAACTGTTTTGGAGCGTAACCGGACTGGCGACCGTGCTGGCCATGTCAGCACCTGCACTGGCGGAGGACAGCAAGGATCCGATCATCATACCGACGCACAACTGGTCCAGCCAGATCGTGATGTCGCATGTTGTCGGCCAGATCTTCGAGTCGATGGGCAACAATGTCGAATATGTCTCGACAGACAGCCAGGCGGTCTACGAGTCCGTACGGCTTGGCGACGTAACCCTTGAACTCGAAGTCTGGGAAGGCGCTTTCGGCGTTGCCTTCAAAGAAGCCCTTTCCAAGGGCGGCCTGCATGACGCGGGCGACCACAATGCAGTGACCCGGGAAGAATGGTGGTATCCCCTGTGGACCAAGGAATCCTGTCCCGGACTGCCGGACTGGAAAGCGCTCAACGAGTGCGCCGCAAAGTTCGCGACCCCGGAAACCGGCGGCAAGGGCCGCTTCCTCGGCGGACCGGTCGACTGGCTGAAGCACGACGCCGAACGGGTCGAGGCCCTGGGCATGGACTTCGTCGTGGTCAACGCAGGATCCGCCTCGGCGCTGTGGGCCGAACTGGCCTCGGCCGAAAAGGACAAGCGTCCCGTCGTCATCTTCAACTGGACGCCGAACTTCGTCGAAGCGCTCTATCCGGGTGAGTTCGTCGAGTTCCCGACCTATTTCGAAGGCTGCAAGGACGACGCGTCGAAGGGACCGAACCCGGACAAGACCTACGACTGCGGCAACCCGGCCAACGGCTATCTCAAAAAGGCCGCCTGGGACGGCATGAAGGACAAGTGGCCGGCTGCGTATGAGGTGCTGAAGAACATCTCCTTCACCAACGCGCAGATTGCCGAAATGGCGAAACTCGTCGATATTGACGAGATGGAGCCCGAAGACGCTGCGGCCGCTTGGCTTGAAGCCAACCCCAACGTCTGGAAGCCCTGGACCGGTTAACAAGCCGGAGACCACTGATTGACGCACGCCGCCCCGGATCGCCGGGGCGGCGGCTATTCCGGGGAACATCATGAATAAAGAGACGCCCGTTATCAGCTGCCGTAACGTGTGGAAGCTCTACGGCGACAAACCGGAACACTATCTGCGTTCGCTTGCCGGAACCCCCAGCTACGACGACATCAGGAATGCCGGCTACATCGCCGCCGTCCGGGACGTCTCGCTCGAGATCCGGCGCGGCGAGATGCTGGTCATCATGGGTTTGTCGGGGTCGGGCAAGTCGACCCTCGTGCGCTGCCTGTCCCGTCTGGTGGAGGTGACCGACGGCGAGATCGAGATCGATGGCGAGGATTTGCGCGCGCTCACTGAAAAACAGCTGATCGATATCCGCCGCAACAAGATGGGCATGGTGTTCCAGAATTTTGCCCTATTACCGCACCGCACCGTGCTCCACAATGTCGCCTACCCGCTGGAAATGCGCGGCCAGGACCGCCATACGCGACGCGAAAGGGCGCTTGAAGTCATCAAGCTGGTCGGTCTCGAAGGCCGCGAGGACTATTTCCCGCGCGAGCTTTCCGGCGGCCAGCAGCAGCGGGTCGGCATCGCCCGAAGTCTGGCCATCGAACCGGACATCTGGTTTCTCGACGAACCGTTCTCGGCGCTCGATCCGCTGATCAGGCGGGAGATGCAGGACGAGTTCCTGCGACTGCAGGAAATGCTCGGCAAGACCATCGTCTTCATCACCCACGATTTCGACGAGGCCCTGCGCCTGGCGGATCGCATCGCCATCATGAAGGACGGAGCCGTCGAACAGGTCGACACGCCGGACAATATCGTGCTGGACCCGGCCACCGACTACGTTGCCAAATTCACCGAGGACATTGCCAAGGCGCGCGTCGTGCGGGCCGGCGGACTGGCGCAGAAGCTCAACGGCCAGGCGCCCGAGGGCGAACCGGTCGACGCCGCGGCGACACTGGCCCAGATCGGCCGGCAACTGGCCGACGACACGCGCGACTTCCTGCCGGTCGTCGACCGCAACGGAACCCTGGTCGGCCGGCTCGACCGTCAGGCGGCGCTCAACGTGCTGTTCGGAGACGACCGGTGAGCGACCTCAGCGCCAGCGCACCGCGCCCGCTGCCCGAGGTGAGCGGCAGGACCATAGCCTATGCGCTGTTTGCCGCCGCCGTGCTGCTGGTGCTCGCCAAAACGGTTCTGCCCGCGGGCCTGATCCATGTGACCCGGGCCTTTGCGGCCGGAGTCGAATGGCTGCTCGACGTGACGGCCAACCTGCTCTACGGCAAAAACCGCTGGCCGAGGATCGGGCCGTTGCCATGGACCGTCGTGGCGATCTCCGCCTTCATGATCGGTTACGCCCTGAAGGGATGGCGCCTGGCCATCCTCTCGGGCGGCACATTCGTCTGGATCGCCGCGCTCGGCCAGTGGAAATGGGCCATGGAGACGCTGTCGGTGATCGTCGTCGCAGCACCCATCGCCGTGCTGTTGGGTCTGCTTCTCGGCATCGCCGCCTGGCGGCGCAAATGGGTCGAGGACACGCTCAATCCCATTCTCAACGTGGCGCAATCGCTGCCGCATTTCGCCTACATGATCCCGGTGGTGGTGTTCATCGGCGTCGGGCCCAAGGCCGGCGCCATCGTGACCATCATCTTCGCCACGCCGCCGATGATCCGCATGACGCTCTTGGGCCTGAAGAAGGTGCCGCCGGAAGTCATCGAGAGCGGCAAGATGTGCGGTTCGACCAACTGGCAATTGCTGCGCCATGTGCGCGTTCCGACGGCCCGCACCGAGATCCTCGTCGGCGTCAACCAGGTGATCATGCAGTGCCTGGCAATGGTCGTGCTCGCCAGCTTTATCGGCATGCCCGGCCTCGGCCAGAAACTGTTGCAATTGCTGCAGGCGCTGAAAATCGGCCGCTCCTTCGAAATAGGCGTTACCATCGTGTTGATCGCGGTGATGCTCGACCGCTGCTCCAAGGCATGGGCGGAAAAGCAGCCGGTTCATTTCGAACGTGGAACGCCGTTGTGGCAGCGCCATCGGCTGTTCCTGACCTGGGCCGGGCTGATCGCCTTCGCCCTGCTGCTCGCCAGCTTCTGGCCGCCGGCGCATGAGATCAAGCGGACCCAGGCATTCACCATCTCCAAGGAGCTGGACCTGGCGGCCGACTGGGTCATCACCATGATCAAGCCGGCGACGGACTGGCTGCGTGCCTTCCTGATCGTCAATGTGCTGATCCCGATGCGCGACGCCTATCTGTGGCTGCCCTATACCGCGGTGCTGGCCCTTGTCGCGGGGCTCGGCTGGCTGATCGGCGGCCTGCGCTCGGCGGCGATCTGCTTCGCCTTTGTCGCGCTGATCGCCATGTCGGGATGGTGGGACCGTGCCATGATCACGGCCTACATGGTGAGCTTCGCCGTCATCGTTGCGGCGCTCATCGGGCTGCCGCTCGGCATCTGGGCATCGCTCAGCGAAAGACGTTCCAATGCCGTGCTGCTGGTCTGCGATACGGCGCAGACCTTTCCGAGTTTCATCTACCTCATTCCGGTGGTGATGCTGTTCGGCGTCAATGACGTGGCGGCCATCGGTGCTGTCGTGGTGTTCGGCATGGTGCCGATGACCCGGTACACGATCGAGGGCCTGCGCAACGTGCCTCCGGCGCTGGTCGAAGCCGCAAAGATGTCGGGAGCCTCGCATCGCCAGCAGATGTGGACGGTCAAGCTGCCGCTGGCGCTGCCGACCATCATGGTCGGCGTCAACCAGACCGTCATGTTCTCGCTGTTCATGGTCATCATCGCCGCCTTCATCGGCACTCAGGACCTGGGACAGGAGATGCAGCGCGCCCTGTCGTCGACCGATGTCGGCAAGGGTCTGGTGCTGGGGCTGTGCGTCGCCTTCATGGGCCTGATGGTCGACCACCTGGTGCTGCGCTGGTCGGCCGACCGCAAGAGAGCTTTGGGGATCGAGTGATGACCGTCGTCAAACCGATATTCGAGATGCCCTATGAACGCGCCGGCGTGATCGCGCCGGGCCTGCCCGTGCTGCCACATGGCGTGCAACGCTATCCGGTGCCGGGCGGCGGCTCGCGCGCCGTGCGCATCGACAAGGGCGACGAGTTCTCCGTCCTCGACCGGGAAGGCCTGCAGCCGGCCGAACTGGCGTTCTTCGCGCCCGACGGCAGTTCCGACGCCGCCATGATCGGTGCGGCGGGCGGCGGTGACGGCGCCGGGCTGAAGGCGGCACTCTCCGGCGACGCATCCGGCAGGCGGGTCCGCAAGGCCCTCGATGCGGCCGGGTTCGACCTTGGCCGCGCCGATGTGGTGCGGCTGTTCGACGACGGCTCGCGCGCCGGCGACATGGAGACCTTCCAGGCGGCTCACGACGGCCTGCTCATCGTCTGCGCGCCGGCCGAGCCGATGGCGCCGGATACCCAGGACACGGCGACCGAAATCGTCCTCTACATCCGCCGGGCCAATCCCGGCGACGGCAAGGAAGATCGGGCGCCGCCGGAACCGCTGGCCGATCCGCTCGCCGACTTCAACATCCGGCCCGGCAATGCCACTGCCTACGAGGTGCGAGCCGGTCAGTTCATCCAGGTCGTCGACGTCAAGGGGCGCGAATGCTCCGATTTCCAGGCGTTTTCGGCCAGGGCGCTGGACCGCGGGTTGGAGCGGGAAATCGATCCGACAACGACCCGCTCGCTCACCGGCTCGCTCTATCCGGAGCCGGGCCTCTATTCCAAGTATTTCAGCATCGATCACGAGCCGCTGGTGGAAATCGTCCAGGATACCTGCGGCCGCCACGATACGTTCGGCCTCGCCTGCACCGCCCGCTATTACGAGGATCTGGGCTACCCGGGCCACGTCAATTGTTCCGACAACATGAATCGCGACCTGGCGCGCTTCGACGTGCGACCGCGCGGCGGCTGGCCGGCGATCAATTTCTTCTTCAACACCATGCTGGACGACACCAATGCGATCGGCATGGACGATCCGTGGTCGCGGCCGGGCGACTTCGTGCTGCTGCGAGCGCTGTCCGATCTGGTCTGCGTCTCCACGGCGTGCCCGTGCGACATCGATCCGGCCAATGGCTGGGACCCGACGGACATCCAGGTGCGCGTATACGACGAAAAAGAGCCCTTCCGACGCTCGATCGGCTGGCGCAAGACGGCGGAGGCAGAGGTGGAAGAGACCAAACAGACCGCGTTTCACGAGTGCTTTGCGCGGCACACCCGCGATTTCACCGAGTATAACGGCTACTGGCTGCCGAACCAGATGACCGGGCACGGCGCGATCGCCGAATACTGGGCCTGCCGCGAGAAAGCCGCGGTGATGGACCTGTCGCCGCTGCGCAAATACGAGGTCACCGGACCCGACGCCGAAGAGCTGATGCAGCTGTGCGTCACCCGCAACATGAAGAAGCTCGCCGTCGGCCAGGTCGTCTACACGGCCATGTGCTACGAGCATGGCGGCATGATCGACGACGGCACGGTGTTTCGCCTCGGCGACAACAATTTCCGCTGGATCGGCGGCAATGACGACAGCGGCCTGTGGCTGCGCAAGCAGGCCGAGGAAAATGGGCTCAACGCCTGGGTGCGCTCGTCGACCGACCAGTTGCACAACATCGCCGTGCAGGGACCGCTGTCGCGCGATATCCTGAAGAAGGTGTTCTGGACCCCGCCGGCCCAGCCGACCATGGACGAACTGCAATGGTTCCGGTTTGCCGTGGCGCGGGTCGGCGATTTTCACGGGGCGGCGACGGTGGTGAGCCGCACCGGCTATTCCGGTGAGCTCGGCTACGAGGTTTTCTGCCATCCGAAGGACGCGGCGGCGGTGTTCGACGCCATCTGGGAAGCCGGCGAGCCGATGGGCATGGTGCCGCTCGGCCTGCAGGCGCTCGACATGCTGCGCATCGAGGCGGGCCTGATCTTCGCCGGCACCGAATTCTGCGACCAGACGGATCCGTTCGAGGCCGGCATCGGCTTCACCGTGCCGCTGAAGACGCAGAACGACGACTTCATCGGCCGAACGGCCATCGAACGGCGCAAGGCGCATCCACAGCGCAAGCTGGTCGGGCTTGAAATTGCCGGCGGCCTGGTGCCCTCGAACGGCGACTGCATCCGTATCGGCAAGGCCCAGGTCGGCGAAATCACCTCGGCAGTGAAATCGCCGGTGCTGGGCAAAGTCATCGCACTCGCCCGCATGGACGTCACCCATGCGGAGCCGGGCACCGAAGTCGAAGTGGGCCAACTTGACGGCCAGCAGAAGCGGCTGGCCGCGACGGTGAGCGCCTTCCCGCACTTCGATCCCAAAAAGGAGCGGGTCAGGGGCAATTATGACGGTTGACAGAAGGGCTCCCCGTATAGCTTGATCGGCGCTTCCGATTTTTGCGACGCCGGAGCCCGACATGCCCGTTTCCATCGAAACCCTGCTGACCTTCGCCATTGCCAGCACGGTGCTGCTGATCATTCCGGGGCCGACCATCATCATGGTGGTCAGCCAGGCGCTGGCGCATGGCAAACGCATTGCGCTGGCCAGCGTGCTGGGCGTCGGGCTAGGCGACCTGATCGCCGCATCGCTGTCGATCATCGGCGTCGGCACCATCCTGGCGGCTTCGGCGACCGTGTTCATGGTCGTCAAATGGGCGGGTGCCGCCTATCTGGTCTATATCGGTATCCGCATGTGGATCGATCCGGTTACCGTTCCGACGATCGACACCGAGATCGCCAACGGCAATCGCTGGTCGGCGTTTCGCGACGCCTTCCTGGTGACGCTGCTCAATCCCAAGGGCATCGTTTTCTTCATGGCCTTCGTGCCGCAGTTCATCTCGTCCCAGGCGGCCTTCGCGCCACAGGCCTCGATCTTCGTCGTCGTGTTTGTGCTTCTCGGCATCGTCAACGCCTGGGCTTATGCGATGCTCGCCAGCGGCGCCCGCCACTTCATCCGGCGGCCGTCGGTGCTGCGTGCGACGACGCGCACCGGCGCGGTGCTCCTGATCGGCGCCGGCGTCGTCTCCGCCTTCACCCGCCGCAGCGCCTGACATGTCGCTGCAAAACCGGGTCACCCCGTTCGGCGCCATCGAAAGCACGCCGGCGCGCGGCACGCTGATGGGAAATCGCGGCGGGCGCATGCACGATGCGGCGACGAAGACCCTGTCGCGGCGGCGCTGGGCGAGCAAGCACTGGATCATCTGCGTCACCCGGTTCAAGCAGCGCTGGCGGCCGGTGATGGGACCGTCGAGCTATACCGAACTGTTCTTTCTCGACGAGGCAACCGCACTCGCGGCGGGCCACCGGCCCTGCTACTAATGCCAGCGCCACCGCGCCCTGCAATATGCGGAAGCCTTTGCCAGCGCATTGAACCGCGACCACGTCTACGCGAGCGAAATGGACACCATCCTGCACGCCGAGCGGGGCGCCAGCGGCGGCCGTGAAACATGGCTGACCCGCGACGAGGTTGCGGCGCTGCCGGACGGGTCGGCCGTTGCCGACCGGGACGCGAGCTTTGTCCTGCGTGGCGGCACGCTGCTGCCCTGGTCACACCAAGGCTATGGAACGCCCGTCGCGATCGACCGGATGGCCGCGAGGCTTCGCCTTTTGACGCCGCCTGCAACGATCGCGGCGATCCGAGCCGGCTTCGCGCCGCAAGTCCACGCAAGCGCCGAGGCTTGAGTTTCGGCCGGCACTGGGGCACATGCAGACCATGCGCGCCAATTTCAGAATGCAACGGCTGTTCGTCGAAGACCCGCTGACGGCGGGCGCGAAACTCGCGGCCGACCGCGACCAGTTCAACTATCTCGCCAACGTTCTGCGCATGCAGGAGGACGACCGGTTGCTGGTCTTCAACGGCCGGGACGGCGAATGGTCGGCGCGGATTGCCTTCGACGGACGCAAGAAGCTGACGCTTGGCGTCGAGGAGCAGACCCGGCCGCAGCCGCCCGCCTCCGATCTCCACTATCTGTTCGCCCCGCTCAAGCAGGCACGCCTGGACTACACGGTGCAAAAGGCCGTCGAGATGGGAGCCGGCATCATCCAGCCGGTGCTGACGCATCACACCCAGACCACGAAGATCAATGTGCATCGGCTGGAGCGCAACGCCGTCGAGGCGGCGGAGCAATGCGGAATCCTGTCCATTCCGGAATGCCGCGAGCCGGCGCGGCTGACCCGGCTGCTGGAGAGCTGGGATCCGAAACGGCGGCTGATCTATTGCGACGAGGCGGCGCAGACCCACAATCCCCTGCCGGCCCTCGAAGCTGTCGAGGAGGAACGGCTGGCGCTGTTGATCGGGCCCGAGGGCGGTTTTTCCGATGACGAACGGAGCCTGCTTCAGGCCCAGCCTTTCGTCACCGCAATTCCGCTGGGGCCGCGTATCCTGCGTGCCGATACGGCGGCGGTGGCGGCGATGGCCGTTCTGCAGGCGACCATCGGCGACTGGTAGGAAAATCAACAATTTCTGAACGCATCGATCAACGATTTTTGCTTGCACTGCACGGCAAACCGGTTCAAGCACTGTGCGAGCGCGGCAAACCGGGAGGCGGGGGGCCGACAGCGGCCCCATAGTGAGTTTGGCGCATGGCCCGAGACACGACCGACGATACACCGCTTTCCTCCAAGGATGAGCTGGTTGCCTATCTGGCTGATGGCTGCAAGCCGCCGGACCAGTTCCGCATCGGCACCGAGCACGAGAAGTTCGCCTTCTTCCTGGGCGACAATTCACCCGTCCCCTATGAAGGCAAACGATCGATCGCCACCCTGCTGACCGGCATGCGCGACCTGCTCGGGTGGGAGCCGATCCTCGACGACGGCAACATCATCGGGCTGGTCGAGCCGACCGGCAACGGCGCCATCTCGCTGGAACCCGGCGGCCAGTTCGAACTGTCGGGCGCGGCGGTCGAAAACATCCATCAGACCTGCCGAGAATCGAACGCCCATCTGGCGCAGTTGCGCGAAATCGCCGAACCGCTGGGCATCGGTTTTCTCGGCCTCGGCGGCAGTCCCAAATGGACGCGTGCCGAAACCCCGCGCATGCCGAAGCAGCGCTACGACATCATGACCGCCTACATGCCGAAGGTCGGCAGCCAGGGCCTCGACATGATGTATCGCACCTGCACCATCCAGGTGAATCTCGACTTTGCGTCGGAAACGGACATGCGCCGCAAGATGCAGGTGTCGCTGAAGCTGCAGCCGCTGGCAACGGCGCTGTTCGCCCTGTCGCCCTTCACCGAGGGCAAGCCGAACGGCCTGGTGTCGTGGCGCTCCGACATCTGGCGCGACACCGATCCGGACCGCACCGGCATTCTGCCTTTCGCCTTTGCCGCCGATTTCGGCTTCGAGGACTATGTCGACTGGGCACTCGACGTGCCGATGTATTTCATCCTGCGCGACGGGCATTACCACGACTGCACCCATGTCACCTTCCGCCAGTTCATGGACGGGGCGCTGAAGGGCGAGGTGCCGGACGGCTACGCCACCATGGGCGACTGGACCAACCATCTGTCGACGCTGTTTCCGGAAGTGCGGCTGAAGCGCTTCCTGGAAATGCGCGGTGCCGATGGCGGTCCGTGGCGGCGCATCTGCGCCCTGCCAGCCTTCTGGGTCGGCCTGCTCTACGACAATACGGCTCTGGACGCGGTCGAGGATCTGACCCGCGGCTGGAGCGTCGACGCGGTGCAGGCGCTGCGCGATTCCGTACCGCGCCTCGGCCTCGATGCAGAGATCGAAGGCCGCAACCTGCATCAATTGTCGCGCGAGGTGCTGGGCATTGCCCGGGCCGGGCTGCAGGCGCGCCGGCGGTTCAACGAGGAAGGCAACGACGAGGCGCATTTCCTGGCGCCGCTGGAGGAAACGGCCGCGCGCGGCAAGACCGCCGCCGGGGAACTTCTCGACCTCTATCATGGTCGCTGGAATGGCTCGGTGGAGCCTGTGTTCGAGGAATACGCCTACTAGCGCGGGGCGGCGGCCACCGGATTGCAACCCAGGGCTGTTCTTTCCCTCATGTACCTTTCAGTCTAATATTTCGTCCGGCGCACTTGCCAGGCGGACGCTCTGATGGCGTGAATAATCCGTCTCGGGCGTTCCAAGAAGACCGGGCGTGAAAGCCGGGCAAAGGGAGGACATCATGAGTTCGGCATTGGCCGTTTATCACGGCCCGTTTGGGCGCGTGGCGCTGTATAGCCTAGACCGGCCGATGATTCCGCATGCCCACCGCGAGGGACACCTGACCTTTTATGTCGGCGGCCCGCACTCGCAAATGCCAGTGCGCGACGTGCCGTATTCGCTGGATCCGGAGACGGTGGTGGCCTGCTCGCCCTGGGAACCGCATTGTTTCCGGCCGGGCAGCTACAACGAGGCGGCGGTCTTCCTGGTTCTCTACATCACCCCGATCTGGTTTCTGGAGATTGCCCGCAATCCGCAGCCGGGGCTGCGCTTCGGCCAGAACCTGCTGTACCGGACAGCGAAGATCGAGGCCGCCGTGCAGAAGGTCACGACGCTGCTGCTGATGGGCGAAGAAACCGACATCTTCGACGGTTATCTCTACGAATTGACGCAGGAGTGCTACGACCAGTCCTGGAAGCTGTCGAATTCGGGCTGCAATCCCTACTCCTTTGCCTCGATTACCGATTTCCGGGTCCGCCGGTCGATCAAGCTGATGAAGGAATGGCTGTGCCAGCCGACCAGGCTGGACACCATCGCCGCCGAATCCGGCCTTTCGCGGCCGCATTTCTACCGGCTGTTTCGCCAGGAAACCGGCATTACGCCGAACCTGTTCCTCAACACGCTGAAGATCGAGCACGCCCTCAACGAGTTGTCGCAGCCCGAGCCGCTGGTCACCGATATCGCCCAGGATCTCGGGTTCTCCTCGCAGGCGAGCTTCACCCGCTTTTTCGCCTCGAATGTCGGACTGGCGCCGTCGGTCTACCGCCGGGTGGCCAATTTCGACAGGCTGCACTGACGATCATCGGCTGCCGCATCAGACTTTGAGGTACGGACGGCGCCGCATCCACAGGCGGCACGGCGACACTTTGCTGCGCATTGCCCAAACCCGATCTCATCCTATACTGGCGTCCAGTCGATGCAGGAGGGTCCCGCGATGCTGCCGCTTTACGAGATGATGATGCAGGCCCAACACGGCGAAGCGCAGAAGGCCATGGCGCGCCAGTTCGGGCTCGATGAAGACCAGGTGACTCGCGCCATGGAAGCGCTGATGCCGGCCTTCTCGACCGGGCTCAAGCGCAACACCGGCAGTCCGCAGGACATCGGCAATTTCATGCAGGCGCTGGCGAGCGGCCAGCATGCACGGTACTTCGACAACATGGCCGAAGCCTTCTCGCCGCAGGGCGTGGCCGACGGCAACGGCATTCTTGGCCACCTGTTCGGGTCCAAGGAGGTCAGCCGCGCGGTTGCCGAACAGGCCGCACAGGCGACCGGTATCGGCCAGGAAATCCTCAAGCAGATGCTGCCGGTGATGGCCACCACCCTGATGGGGGGCATGTTCAAGCAATCGACCAGCGGCAACACCGGCAATCCCTTTGCCGACATGATCGGCCAGATGATGGGGCAAACCGCCGGCGGACCTTCCGGCGCCGGGCAGATGGCCAATCCGTTCGGCCAGATGATGGAATCGATGTTCGGCAGCAGCGCCCGCGGTGAAAAACCAGCCGCCGCCAATCCCTATCTCGAGATGATGGAAACCATGACGCGCATGGGCTTTCCCGGCTTCACCGAAAGCAAGGATCCCGAGCCGGAAGAAAACCCGAACCCCTACGACAAGCTTTTCGGCGACATGTTCGATGCCGGGATCAAGGTCCAGAAGGACTATCAGGACAACATGGAAGCGATCTTCGAGCACCACATGCGTAGCCTGCGCGGGGAGCCGTGACCGACTAAAAAACCCGGCATCTGTCACAGCAGATGCCGGGAAGGGAGCGGGCTCAGGGCATTGACCCGCTTGGGGAACAGGATGCGACGCCCGCGTGACGGGAGGTAACAGGCTGGCGCCGCAGGGGGTTATCGCTTGCGGTCAATCAAACGATGTAGAGGCGCGAACGTCGCAGAAGCGCGGTGCGCATCAGTTCCGGAGAGTGATCGGCGAGTGGTCCGCCGCGCAACGCATGCTTCACGTCGGAACGGGTCAGGCCGATATCTTCCAGAATGTGATCGTCGACATGGGACAGGTCGAACACCTGGCGCCGGTTGCGGTATCGCTTGCGCAGAGAGACGCATGCCTGAAGAAAGGCCGCTACTGTCCAACCGCGCTTGCGGGTCGTACCGAGATCGAGACTGTCGTGCAATGTGGTCATGTCATCTCTCCTTTCCGAACCTGCCGTTTCAGCACGTGGCAGGCTCTTGTGATCGCGGCGCAAATTCCCCGTTGGGAGGATCGAAAATTCAGTTTGTCTGGGAACGCACCGCTGCCGCCGCATCTTCCGAGGGCCGGCCGACAGACTATTTCAAACCTTGACTAATTAATCCAGTGAATGTTTTTTATGTTAAAGATCACGAATTTTGATGGACAACCGAAATGGCCGCGCCGCTCGATATCGATCAGCTCAGAACCTTCATCGCCATCATCGACACCGGCAGCTTCACACGGGCAGCCGGCGAGGTGAACAAGACCCAGTCGGCCGTTTCCATGCAGATGCGGCGCCTGGAGGAGAGGATCGACAAGGTGCTGTTCGAGAAGGACGGGCGGGTCAACCGCCTGACCGGCGACGGCGAGAAGCTGCTCGCCTATGCGCGGCGCATGGTGCGGCTCAACAACGAGACCCTGGCGGCCTTCGACGAAGAGGCGCTGGCCGGCACAGTGCGGCTCGGCACGCCGGACGATTACGCCGACCGCTACATGCCCGATATCATCGCCCGTTTCGCCAAATCGAATCCGAATGTCGAGCTGAGCATCGTCTGCGAGCCATCGCGCGACCTGGTCGACAAGCTGTCGCGCAACGAGCTCGATATCGCCCTGGTCACCCACAGCCCGAAAGTCTGGCAATCGCAGGTGGTGCGCACCGAGCCGCTGCTGTGGGTCACCTCCATGGCCCATTCGGCGCATGCCGAAACGCCGCTGCCGCTGGCCGTCGGGCGGCGAAGCTGCGACTGGCGCCAGCTCGGCTGCGCGGCGCTCGATTCCGTCGGCCGCGAATATTCGATCCTGTTCAACAGCTCCTCCTCCACCGTCGTCGCCTCAGCGGTGCTGGCCGGTCTTGCGGTATCGCTGCTGCCGGAGTCGGCCCTGCGTCCCGGCATGCGCATCCTGACGGCAAGCGACGGCTTTCCCGAGCTGCCGTCGGCCGAAATTGGCATCATCCGCCGCCCGGGCGTGCCCAGCGCACTGATGGATGCGATCACCGACCACATCGCCGCCAGCCTCGACAACATGACGCCGCCGGGCCCGGACGAGGGTCCCGATAGCAAACTGCCGAATCGCACCGGCCTCACGCGGGCGCCGAACGGGTTGACGGTTCCGAGCTGGTAGGCCTTGACCCAGCCATCGGTTCCGGGCGCAATGACGGGATGGCAGTGACTTCCCCGCGCGATTCGCACAGCAACATCACCGAATACTCCGTCAGTGAGATCTCCGGTTCCATCAAGCGGACGATGGAGGACGCCTTCGGCCAGGTTCGCATCCGCGGCGAGGTGTCCGGCTATCGCGGCCCGCACTCCTCGGGCCACGCCTATTTCGCCCTGAAAGACGACCGGGCGCGCATCGAGGCGGTGATCTGGCGTGGCGTTTTCTCGCGGCTGAAATTCAAGCCGGAGGAAGGCATGGAGATGGTCGCCACCGGCAAGGTGACGACCTATCCGGGATCGTCGAAATACCAGATCGTCATCGAGTCGCTGGAACCGGCCGGCGCCGGAGCGCTGATGGCGCTGCTGGAGGAACGCCGCAAGAAGCTGGCGGCCGAAGGCCTGTTCGACACAGAGCGCAAGCGGCCGCTGCCGCACATGCCGAAGGTCATCGGCATTGTCACCTCGCCGACCGGCGCCGTGATCCGGGACATTTTGCACCGCATCGCCGACCGGTTTCCGGTGCACGTGCTCGTCTGGCCGGTGCGCGTCCAGGGCGAAACAAGCGGCCCGGAGGTGGCGGCGGCGATCAACGGGTTCAACGCAGCCGGCCCCGGCGGCCCCTTCCCGCGGCCCGATGTGCTGATCGTCGCTCGTGGCGGCGGCAGCCTGGAGGATCTGTGGGGTTTCAACGATGAGGCCGTGGTCCGTGCCGTGGCGGCCTCGACCATTCCGCTCATCTCGGCGGTCGGCCACGAAACCGACTGGACGCTGATCGATCATGTCGCCGACCGACGGGCGCCGACGCCGACCGGTGCCGCGGAAATGGCAGTGCCGGTGAAAGCCGAACTGCAGGCCGATCTGGCAGCGCTCGCCGCCCGTCTCTCTGGCGCCGCCACGCGGTCGCTCGACGGTAACCGGCAGACCCTGCGGGCGCTGGCGCGCGCCCTGCCCTCCATCGACATGCTGCTGGCCCTGCCGCGCCGCCGCTTCGACGAGGCGGCCGGCGGCATCGGTCGGGCGCTGCGGCTCAACACCGCTAACAAGCGGCAGCTGTTCGAGCGCCGCGCGGCACAGCTGACGCCGGCAACGCTGCAGCGGCGCGTCGCGGTGCAGCGACAGCGTGTCGGCGAACTGGCGGCACGCGGCGAACGCCATGTCGAACGCCTCGCCGACCGCTCGTCCGCCAGGCTCTCCAACGCCGCGGCACGACTGACCTTGCGACCGGCCGTCGAGCGAATCGGCCGAAGCCGAGAGCGGCTGGACGGGCTTGCGCGACGGGCCGGCGAGATCACCGCACTCATTTCCGAACGGAGACGGCGGCAATTGCAGGAGGCGGCGCGCCTTCTCAACTCGCTGTCGTACCGCAACGTCCTGAGGCGCGGCTACGCCGTGGTGCGCAACGCGACCGACCAGGCCGTGGACCGGGCAGCCGCGCTGTCGGCCGGCGAAGCGTTGTCGCTGGAATTCGCTGACGGCCGGGTCGATGCTGTCACGGCGGGCGCCGGCAGACAGCCGAAGAAAAGCAGCGCCAAACCCCGCAATCCAGAAGACCAGGGCGACCTGTTCTAGCTCGCGTTGATCAAATACTGACGTTGGTCCGGGCCAACAATGGCAGGTTCGGACTACCTCAGTGCAATGCTTCCGCAATCTTGTCGGCCAGCATTGCCGGTTGATCGACGCTCGCCCAATGGGTGGCGTTCTCCAGAACAATCCGATCCATGGGGTTTGCATCAAGCCAACAAAGCGTGGCTTCGGGACAGTTCCGAGGATTGTAGAGATAGGTTACGCGAGCCGCCTCGGCCAGAACATCGCCGGGGACGTGCTCGCTGGAGAAGCGGCGCGCATCCGTACCGAGTTGCCAGAGCGCCAGCGGATCGGCCTGCGAAACGGATTCTCGATAGCGAGCTATGATGGGCTCGTTGACAGCCATTTCGTCAAGACGCTCCAGAAACGCCATTCTGAAGGCCTCGGGACTGTCATGGTCCGCGGCGGTTCCGGAGAAGTATGCGTCCTCGGGGGTGAGGTTGCCCTCAAGGGAAACAATCGTCTTAATCGGGCAGCCGGGCCGCCTTGCAGCGAGCGACGCGATGATCGACGCAACGGAATGGGCCACAATTATCTCGGCAGCGGTTTCCCCGGCCTTGTCCGCAACGAAGTTGGCCAAGGAGCTCAAGGTCGTTTCGGCTTCGGGCGGCGGTGCGCCAAAGCCCGGAAGATCGATAGGCAAAAGGCGATATGTCCGGGCGAGATGGGTTTCCAACAAGCCGGAGAACATGCTTGCATTGTCACCAAAGCCGGCGATGAACATCACAACCGGACGCTCATCGTCGGCGTCTGATGCAGCCTCAGATGTCGTTGCTGGCTTTGCCTCGGCCATTCGGTGTCTCCTGATTCCGCAGCGGACCTTAGACACACGGCACAGCGTTTGTCACTTCGTGTACTCTGGTGAGACAACGCCCAGCGAGCGGCCGCCCGGGCAGCGGAGGCTCCCCGGGCGGCTGTGGAATGCGAGAGAGAATCTTCACCCTCGGTTCAGCCCCTCGGCGACTTCAATAAGCCGCCCAGGCGGCGAGGAGCAACCGGAATCAACCAAATCCGCGAATTTGATTTTGTTTGATGTTGTCGCGATGATTGTTTTTTGCCATTTTGATGTGGAACGATCGTGGAGGCTCGGATGGATACGGCAGCACGAATCAAGCGGCGGGCACGCATTGCCGAAATCGCCCGGCTGGCCGGCGTCGGCACGGCAACCGTGGACCGGGTGCTCAATGACCGGGCTCATGTCAGCAGCACGACCCGGCAGCGGGTGCTGCAGGCGAAGACGGCCATCGAGAACGGCGACACAGAAGTGGACCGGGCGCGACCCTGGCGCCTAAAGGTGCTGCTGCCGGAGGATGCCGGTCCCTCGACGGAATATCTTGCGGCCTGCTTCCAGGACGTCGGCGCCCAGGGCAACGCCACGATCGAATGCGTGTTCACCCGCAAAATGGAGCCGTCGGCGCTTGCCCGCAAGCTGCGTGCCTGCATCGGTCAGGGCATCGACGCGGTCGCCTTCCAGGCACTCGATGATCCGCGCGTGCGCGACGCCGTGGCGGAGCTTGCTTCCTACAACATCCCCTCGCTTGCGCTTCTTTCCGGCCTGGGCAACGCGCCGCTGGTCGGGTTTGTCGGCGTCGACAACCGCGCAGCGGGCCGCACGGCCGGCTTTCTCATGGGCCGCATGGTCCAGTCGGCCGGCAAGGTGGCTATTTTCACCGGCGGCCAGCTCTACCGCTGCCACGAGGATCGCGAAATGGGCTTTCGGGCGGTTTTGCGCCGCGACTTTCCCGAGGTCGACCTGATCGGCGCTTTCTGCGGTCACGACGATATCGAGGGCAACTATCAGGAAGCGCGGAAGCTGCTTTCCGAAACGCCGGATCTGGGCGGGATCTACAATGTCGGCGGCGGCAACGAAGGTGTCGTTCGGGCCCTCACCGAAACCGGTCTGGAGCAGAACGTCACCATGATCGGCCACAATCTGACGCCGAAGACCCACGACTACCTTCTGGACGGTTCCATGGACGCCATCGTCCACCAGAACATGCGCGAAGCGGCCCGTCTGGCGGTCGACTGCCTGCTGTTGCACATGAAGGGACAGACGGTGCAGCCGGGTTTCATGCATGTCGAGATCATCACCCGGGAAAACACCCGCGGCGCGATCTACGGCTAGGGCGGAATCGAAGCCGTCGTCACAATCTGGGCGGTTGCGTGACATGGGATTTCCACAAGGTTGTTGCGGTGGTCGCCGGCTGAACGCCGGGCAACACCAATCTGCGCCAAAACGGAGAACAAATATGCCGCGCAAACCGAGACAATCGCTTCTGACCGCCGGCCTCGTTGCCGCAACCCTCTGTGCTTCACCGTCAGCCGCCAGCTCCGCCAGCCTTCCGGCGGGCGATGCCCGTCCGATGGTGGAAGGCACCTGCAGCGCCTGCCACAATGTCAGTCTGCTCTCCCGCAGTTCCGGCTATGACGCCGAGGGCTGGAAAGCTCTGATCGACACCATGATCGATCTGTCCGGCAGCCCCGAGACGCTGGACGAGATGGCCGAGTATCTGGCCGCCCACTTTCCGCCGAATGACGACCGCACGCCGGTGCTGGTGCCCGGAGACGCCGAAATCGCCTTTCACGAATGGGTGGTGCCGACGCTCGGCCAGCGCTCGCGCGATCCGGTCGAAGCACCGGACGGCAAGATCTGGTGGGCCGGCCAATGGGGCAACCTGATCGGCAGCATCGACCCGGCGACCGGTGAAATGGCCGAATACGACCTGCCTGCCGGCGCGATGCCGCACACGGTCACGGCGGATGCCGCCGGCAACATCTGGTACACCGGCAACAAGAACGCCACGATGGGCCGTCTCGACCCGGCAACCGGCGACATCACCGTCTACGACATGCCCGATCCGGCGGCGCGCGATCCGCATTCGGCGATCTTCGACGCCGACGGCATCCTGTGGTTCACGCTGCAGCACAGCAACATGATCGGCCGGCTCGATCCGGCGACCGGCGACGTCAAGCTGATAACGGCGCCGCGACCGGGCGCGCGGCCCTACGGCATCAAGCTCGATGCCGAGGGCCACCCATGGGTCGCCTGCAACGGCAGCAACTGCCTGCTGCGGGTCGACCCGCAGACGATGGAGCTGACCGAGATCGACCTGCCGCTTGCCGGAACCACGGTGCGACGTCTCGATCTCGATGACGACGGCAATGTCTGGTACGTCAACTCCGGCAAGGGCCGGCTCGGGCGCCTCGATCCGAAAACCGGAGATATCAGCGAATGGCCGTCGCCCAGCGGACCGAATTCGCACCCATACGCCATTGCTGTCATCGACGGCATCGTTTGGTACAACGAATCCGGGCAGCGGCCAGACACGCTGGTCCGCTTCGATCCAGCCACCGAGACTTTCCAGAGCTGGGCCATACCCTCCGGCGACATCCATGCCGGCATCGTCCGCCACATGCGCCCGACCCGCGACGGCAACCTGCTGATCCACCAGAGCGGCACCAACCGCATCATTCTGGTGAAACCCGACGCCTGAGGAAAACCTGCATTAACTCGGCTGCGGTATCGTCGGCGCATGGCACGTTCACCCACAAGGCCACCGAAACCGCTGACCGGGCGAAGCCGGGACTTTCTGGAGATCGTCCTGCCGGCAGCCGCTGCCGGCAGGCTGGACGCCGTGCGTCACTATGTCGAACAGGAGCCGCGCTTCGTCTCGGCGACCGGTCCGCACGGCCGCACCATGCTTTGGGAAGCCGCCCGCGGCAACCGGCTCGAAACGGTGCAATTCCTGGCAGCGGCCGGCGCCGATATCGAAGCGCGTGGCTGCTATTTCCGGGAAACCAAAGCCGAGATCTCTCCCTGGTGCGTCGCCACCCATCGCGGTCACAACGCCGTTGCCGACTGCATGCGCCGGTTTGGAGCAACATTCGGGATCGATTCGGCCTGCTTTCTCGGGGACGGCGAGCGCGTCGAGGCACTGCTCGCCAAACGGCCGACTCTCGTCGACGAACCTGTTGATGGCGGGGTCGACGCCGTCGGTCTGCGGCCCGCCCACTATGCGGTGGCCGGGGGTTACCGCGACATCCTCGCAACACTGCTGACCCGGGGCGCGGACATCTGCAGCGACGGAGAACGCCTGGTTGCATGGGCGCTCGACCTGGAAACGCCAGATATCCTTCGCCAGCTTCTGGATCACGGCGCGAAGCCGCGTCGCGGCGATGCCAACGAGGCCTGTCTCGATCCTTTCTGGGCTCCGGTGCTCGCCACCTACGGCTACACGGCCGATATCAACGCGCCCGACCGGCTCGGTTTCCCGCCGCTGGTCGAGGCCTGCCGGGGAAACCACAACGCTGCGGAAGACCCCGACGCCATCGCCGATCTCCTGAAACGCGGCTGCGATGTCGATGTCAGAGACCACAAGGGAAAGACGGCGCTGCACCGGGCGGCGCAGGCGGGTTTTCGGCAATGCGCCGATGTCCTGCTGAGGGCCGGAGCGATGATCGACGCGGCCGACGACAAGGGTGAAACGCCGCTCTTCGACGCGGTGCGCGCCGGGCGGCGGCACATGGTGCGGCATCTGCTGGCGGCCGGCGCCAATCCGGCCCACGGCAACCGGCTCGGCCAGACCGCTGCGGTCCTGGCCGGGCGCAGCCGCAAGTCCGAAGCCGAAGCAATACGGAATTTGCTGTCGTAAGGGCTCAGGCGGACGTCAACGCCAGCCAGTTCACCGTCAAGCGGATGTCCTCAAGCTCGGGTGCATGCCCGGAACCAGACCGGTGGTGACGCACTTTGTGGCCGCGAACCGCAAGCTGCTCCACGGCGGCTGCAGCATCACCCGGCATACGCCTTCGATCCTGTCTTCCGCTGATGACCAGAACGTCAGTCGGTGCATCAATCTTCGCTGCCGCCAGATCGGCAATGGGTTGGGGACGGTACAGTGCAGCTCGCTCGAAAGGCGACTTTCCGAAGAGGAGCAGCGCCGTCGCCATGATCGCGCCATTGGAGAAGCCGCAAAGCCAAAGCGGACGTTTCGGATACTTCCCGGCCACGGTTCCGGCGATCCAGTCTTCCAGCCGATGGGCGCGTTCCAACAGATCGTCCCGGTCGATCGACCGGTCAGGGCGTCTGCGGAAGAATGCAAAGCCGCTCTCACTGGCAAGATCGCCGCGGACGGAGAGGATGGAGCGGTGCGGGTCGAAGCGGCGAATGAAGGGCGGCATGACCCGATCGTCGAGACCGGATCCATGCAACGCGATCCAGATGGGACCGTTGCCCTTGCCATCATGAAACGATGCGTGCATGGATGAATCAGCCCACCCTTTTCGGGGATTTCCACGTGCGCTTCAGACTTATCCTATTGCGGGATGCCTTGCCATGACTGACGAGCATTGGCCGGCGTTGGTTCCGGAGCTGTCCTGCCAGAACCTGAGCGAGAGCCTTGCCTTCTATGGCGAAATCCTCGGGTTCCGGATCAAGTACGAGCGGCTCGAGAAGGGTTTTGCCTACCTGCAGAGAGGCGAGGCTCACATCATGCTCGAGCAACTCAATGCGAACTGGAAAACCGGAGCAATGGAGCGGCCCTTCGGCCGCGGAATCAACTTCCAGATCGAGGTCGACGACGTCCAGGCACTTCGGGATCGCGTGGCCGGAACCGGATTTGCATTGTTCGAAGAGCTCCGGACCGCCTGGTACAGGCAGGGCGATGTCGAACATGGTCAGCGGGAGTTTCTGGTGCTCGACCCGGACGGCTATCTGCTGCGCTTCTGCCAGACCATCGGCAAGCGCCCGGCTCATGCCTGACCGACCGGGGCATGCCTCGGGACGAAAAGAACACCGAGCAGGAACAGCCCGACGGGCAACACCGCGTTGGCAATGAGCACCGCGCTGTAGCTGCCGGTGAGCACGAAGACGGTGCTGGCGACGGCCATGCCGAGCGTGCCGCCGAGCAGTTGCGCGGTCATGGCGATGCCGCCGACCTGCCCGTGCTTTTCCGCCGGCAACACCTTGACCAGGGCGCTGCGTGGCGGGGCGAACATGAAGATGGTGCCGAGGCTCCAGAACAGCAGCCCCGGGACCATCAGCGCGTAGCTTTCCGCTCCTGCCGCAAAGGCCGTCCACAGCAGCCCCAGGGTCGATGACAGCAGCGCCGCCAGCACCAGCGGACGGGCGCCGAACCGGTCGGTGAGCACACCCGAAGGCCCTGCCAGAAACGGTGCCATGATCACCGAAACCATAATTGCAAGACCCGCTATGAGCGGGCTCATATCAAGCTTGTCCTGCAGGTAGTGCGCCCCGAACACGATGACGGAAATCTTGCCGAACTGGGCGGCGAAAATCACCACGCTGTAGAAGCTGAATCCTCTGTCGCGAAACAGGTCCATCTCGACCAGCGGGGCCGTCGCACGGATTTCAAAGCGAACGAAGAGGACCAAGAGAACCGCCCCTCCGATCAGGGATCCCAGCGTTCGGGGATCCGACCAGCCCCAATCGACACCCTGCATCAGCCCGACGACGAACAGGCCGAGACCGGCAACGATCATCGCCAGCCCGATCCAGTCGAGACGGGGTTTCGCCTCGGGCCGCTTGGGATCCGACCAGTTGCGGTCGACCGTCAACGCGATCAGGGCCACAAGCGGCAGGTTGATCCAGAAGATCCAGCGCCAGGACAGCAGGTCGGTGAACAGTCCGCCGACCAGCGGGCCGAGAGCGAGGAACGTCGTTCCGGTGGCGCCGTATATGCCCAGCGCCCTGCCGCGGCTTTCCGGCGGAAAGACGATGGTGATCATCGCCATCGACAGCGGAAAGATGATCGCGGCGCCGATGCCCTGCACGGCACGCGCGGCGATTAGCGCTTCGCCCGTGGGAGCGAAACCGCAGACGAGCGAAGCGCCGGCAAACAGCGCAACACCGCTCAGGAACAGCCTGCGATGCCCGAACAGGTCGGCCAGTTTGCCGCCGGCCGCAGCAAGTGCGGCGAAGGAAAGCAGATAGGCGTTGACGATCCAGTGGGCTGCCAGTTGCGAGATACCGAACTCGCTGCGAATTGTCGGCAGCGCCACGCTGACGACCGTTTCGTCGAGCAGGATAAGGCCGATCACCCCTCCCATCGCAAAGAGGATCCGCCAGCGTTTGCCGTCTGAAGTGTCCGAGAAGATCACAATGCCGCCTCCCGGGGTGCAACCCGACGCCGGGCTCTTCAAAGCGGTAACACGGCCCGTTCGATTAGTCGATTGCAACGGCTTTTGCCCGGAACCGATTCCCGCTATGGCTTGAACCGGAGGTTCCATCCATGCAAATCACCCTGAGCGATGAAAGACGGGCGGAGTTTCTCAACTCCCTGCGGTCGCTGTTCGAAGACGAATTCGACGAGCCGCTTTCGGAATTTCGCGCCGATGCCGTGCTCGAACTGTTCCTGAAGGTCCTCGGACCCTCGGTCTACAACCAGGCGGTCCAGGACGTGCGCGCCCATCTGCAGATCAAACTCGACGATCTGGACGGAGAGATCTATGCCGACGAGTGAACCCCGAGGTCGAATAGAGTGGGTTGGCGAAAGCTGTCGCCTGCTGCGGTCCGTCGCGGACGAGTTTCGTACCACCCGGCCGTTCGACGGATTGCTGATCGGCACGGCGATCCATCTGGAGCCGAAGACCGCAGCGCTGCTGGCGACGCTCAGATCGGGCGGCGCGGATATCATCTCGACCGGCAATCTCAACAGCACCCAGGACGAGACGATCGCCTGGCTGCAGCAACACGGCATTTCGGTCGTCGGCGAGCGGACCACCGATGCCGATGCGCATGGCCGATTTCTCGACGCGATCATCGAACGGCAACCGGACCTGTTGCTCGACAATGGCGGCGACCTGTTTGCCCGCGCAGCCGATCGACCCTACGACAAGCTGCTCGGCGGCACGGAGGAAACAACGTCCGGGCGCATGCGGCTGGAGCCGCTGCGCGACGCTCTGCCCTTCCCGGTGCTGGTGATCAACGACAGCCCGATCAAACAGTTCGCGGAAAACCGCCACGCCGTCGGCCAGAGCCTGTTCGAAAGCTATATGCGGTTCACCAACCGGGCGACCAACGGCAAGCGGGTCACCGTGTTCGGATACGGCGCCTGCGGCCGCGGTACCGCCGCATGCTTCCGCAACGCCTACGCCGATGTCAGCGTCGTCGACGTCGATCCGGTGACCACGCTGGAAGCCCATTTCGACGGCTTCCGCACGCCGCCGCGGGAAGATGCGATCCGCAGTGCCGACGTGATCGCCACGGTCACGGGTGCTGCCGATATCCTGACCGCGGCCGACCTGCCGCTGCTCAAGGACGGTGTCATCCTGCTCAATGGCGGCCATTTCCCGGTCGAGATCGATGCCGCCGGACTGCGCGATTCCAATGCGGTGCAAAGGGCCGTCTCCTATCCGGAGGACGGCATCGAAACGTTCGAACTGGCCGACGGGCGCTCGATCCATTTGCTCGCAGGCGGTCACATGACCAATCTGGCGGGTCCGAGGCCGCTCGGCAATTCGATCGAATCGATGGATCTCGGCTTCACATTGCAGGCGCGTTGTCTGGAACGGGTCGCCGGTGGCGGTCTCGACGCCGGCCACAGCGTTGTGCCGGTGCCGGCCGATATCGACGCGGCGGTCGCCGAAGCCTATCTGGCGCTGGCGCGCTAGGTCGGCAGGCCAAAGAGCGTCCCTCGACCATGAACAGCCATCGCCTGAGGGTCGCCGCCGAAGCCGATGCACAGGCGATTCTGAACGTTCACAGGCGCTCGATTCTCGAACTCGGCACGAGCGCCTACACGGCAGCCGAATGCGAGAGTTGGGCCGCCGGCCTTGTCCCGGAGCGCTATGTCGAGGTGATGACCTCAGGCGGAGAATCGTTTCTGGTCGCCGAAGATGCCGCGGGCGTGTGCGGCTTCTGCTCATTCAAGAATGACGAGGTCTGCGGTCTCTATGTCGATCCCAGGGCTGCCGGCAAGGGCGTCGGGTCCATGCTCCTGGCGCGCGCGGAAGCGGTTATCCGGACCGACCCGCCGGAGGCCATTCGCATCGGCGCGGCACTCTCCGCCCTGCCCTTCTACCTGGCGCGCGGTTACCGGATCACCCGGCGCAAGAAATGGAAAACCCGCGGCGGCCTCGAAATCGAGATTTGCGACATGGAAAAGCAGCTTTAGATCGCTCCGGCCTTGAACAGGCGGCGACACGGGGAACGCGGCCACCTTGGGCCGCGCAAGCGGTTCGGTGGGCGGCGTTCGCCGATTGGCGTCGGAGCCAGAGGGCCGCCCAACCATTGCCGACAGTCTATGCTGACATCAGTTCCGCATCTGGCTGCGTTCTGTCGTTCGAGGCCTCCCAACACCGTTCCTCCGACAGGCGAAAGCGCGCCGACAGTGCCTTGAGGGTGTCAGCTTCACTGCTCAGATTGTGGCTTGCCGCGTTGGTCTCCTCGGCCATGGCAGCATTCTGCTGGGTCATCCGATCCATTTGAATGATCGCCGTGTTGATTTCCGAGATTCCCGCGGATTGCTCCTGGGCGTTGTTGACGATCGTCTGGATGCCCGCGTTGATTTCGCCCATTTGCGTGGCGATCTTCTCCAAAGATCTACCGGTTTCCTGGACCTGGCTGACGCCGGTTTGGACATGTCCCGACGATGATGCAATCAAGTCGCTGATATCGCGCGCTGCCTGGGCAGAACGTTGCGCCAGTTCACGCACCTCCTGGGCGACCACAGCAAATCCTTTGCCTGCCTCACCTGCCCGCGCCGCTTCAACACCAGCATTGAGCGCGAGCAGATTGGTCTGAAAAGCGATTTCGTCGATCATACCAATGATGCTGCCTATCTCCTGGGAGGAGGTTTCTATCTTCTCCATCGCCTGGATGGCGTCCTGCACGATGCGCGACGAAGTCAGCGTGACCTCGTTGGTTTCGGCAACGCGCTTGCCGGCTTCTTCGGCTCGCACGGCTCCATTTTTGACCGTCGTCGTGATCTCGTCCAACGCGGAGGCGGTCTGCTCGAGCGACGCCGCCTGCTGTTCGGTTCGCATCGACATGTCGCTGACCGATGACTGTAGCTCACGAGACCTCTCCTGGATGATCACGGAGCTCGAATTGACCGAGGCGAGAGCCGCTTCCAGTGCGTCGACGGCTGCGTTGAAATCCAGCCTGATCCGATCGAGATCGCCGACAAAGGTCTCTTCAATGCGGTGGGCGACGTTGCCGTCCGCAAGTTCCCCAAGACCGGTAGCGAGGGCTGAGATGACTGTGTTCAGGGCTGCTTCCTCGCTAGCCTTTTGTGCCTCACGCTCATTGCGCTCCTGCTCGCTTTGCGCGCGCTCGTTGGCGACGGTTTCCTCCATCGCCACCTTTTCGACGGCCCCTTGTTGCAGCGTCTTCAATGCGCTTGCCATCGCGCCGAGTTCGTCACGACGCTCCGTGCCGGCGATTTCGATATCGAGGTCGCCCTGTGCAATCTGCCCGACAGCCCGCGTGAGGCCAAGCAACGGCCGGGTTACGCTCCTGGTAATGAGAAAGGCGAGGAACATCGCACCGATCACGGCAGCGATCGTGAAGGCAGCCAGGACCCACACTTCCGTCTGGCGCGTGTTGGCCAGGTCCCGCGCGTCCTCTTGCAAATGGCGCGCCACCTCCTGTTCGAGCTCATACAATGCTCTGATGCGATTGCTGGCTACGCGGAACCAGTCCGAAGCCTTGATCGTCGCAAGATCGGTCTGCGGGTCGAGGATTCGGTTGCGCATCGGGGCGATTGCGGCGATTTCCGCGACGTCAAGCATCTCCTGGTACTGCGCCCGCCTGTCAACCGGCTCCTGCTCGATAAAGACATCGATCAACGCCTGCTGCACGGAAGCGAAAGACTGCATACGTGAATAATCCCGGTCAGTCAGGGTGCCACTGGCGATTGCGCCTGCCACGAAGCCACGCTCCTGCCCGGCGATTTCCTTGGCCTCTCCAAGATCGACCATTCCGTTTATCGCAACCGCAATCCGGCCGGCGTCGATGATGTCGGCGACGGTGTGACCGACGTGGAGCCCGCTCTTGATCACCTTTGTATATCTGCTCATGGCCTGAGCGAGGGTGATCTCGCGATTGTCGATTTGCGGTCGCGCCTCGACGAGCTCGCGCGCCTGCGCCTCGAACAGCCTCAATGCTTCGTTGAGTTCCGAATTGCCAACCGCCGCAAGCCGGGCCTCCTGAGCGCCAATCATGTCAAATCCAGCATCCACATGACTTCGCGCCTCTATAAGCGCCGACTGTGGTCTCTCGGCATCGCTTCCGAGATAGATGGCCGATTGCCCCCGTTCGACTTGCAGTCGACTGACAAAGACACTGATTTCCGCGATGGTTTCGACCATCAGGGCAGCATTTTCAGACGACTGGGCCTCCCGCCAGGATCGGTTGATCAAAAGAGCCGATATCACCGCCAACGCGACAATAGGAATAGCAACTGCAACGGCCAGCCTCAGTGATGTAGAAACTCTCGAAATCATGGCAACTTCCCCGCCGATACCCAGAATTCATCACCTTATGGTTGTATACACGTATAGTTAACAAAATACTAAACGCGAACAAGACAAATATTCAGAACCACTTATTCACGCTGTATATTCTTTTCTCGCATGTTTAATTTTCTTTCTCACGCACAGAAAAATTCAAACACGCGCGTCAATTTCCTTGAGAATCCTCGCGCAAGAGCGTTTGCTATTACCGCCTGTTGGAAACGCGTATGTTTCAACGTGTATTTTTCGGTAGTTGTTAGCGTCGAATGGATAGAACGAAAGTTGTCTGAGAGACCAATTTCCCAGTAAACGCAAATTGTAATTCTCGTCGGCTTCTTGATGGGAGGACACTGGGCAGTGTGACAACCTCAACCGCCTGATCTTCCAAATCGATCGACTGTTCTCTACCTCGCTGAGTGCTCAGGGAACTAGGCGAACAACAAAGCATCTTTTCTGACCCACTTTGCAGAAGCGAACCATGGGTCGGCAGGTCTGGCCGGCAAAACACGGAGCGTGGCATATCAAATGCAAACTGCGCTAGTGTCGAGGTCATACGCAGCTTCACCGGAAGGGCCGATCATGCAGGACGACATCGTTTATCTGAAGAGAGCCATCGAGCTGTCGCAGGAGAGCCGGCGCACCGGCAATCATCCGTTCGGAGCGCTGGTTGTCGACGACCAGGGCGGCATCGTGGTCGAATCGGGAAACACCTATTCGCAGGATTTCGGCGTCGGGCATGCCGAACTCAATGTCGCCAGGGAAGCGGCCAGGCGCTACTCAGCTGACCAATTGGCGACCTTCACTCTGGTGACCTCGGTCGAACCGTGCTGCATGTGCGCCGGCGCGACCTACTGGGCCGGCATCGGTACGCTGGTCTACGGCCTGACGGAGAAACGGCTGGCGGAACTGACCGGCGACAACCCGGAAAACCTGACCATGGACATGCCCTGCCAGCGTGTTTTCGACGCCGGCCAGCGCAAGGTCGCGGTGCGTGGGCCGTATCCGGAACTGGAGCAGGCGATCGTCGCCGCCCATGAGGGTTTCTGGTGATCCGTTTGAATTTTCGCGCGCCAGGCGGGCCTCGGTCAGGCTCGGGCGTATAGGCCGGGTCCGCCATGGATCAGCTTCAACGCGCCATCGACTGCTGGAACGACAATCTGGTTCGGACCGGGCAGAGTGACGTCGAGCGGCTGAAGAGCAGCCAACTGGCGAAGAAGCTGTTGAGAAACAATCACCCGGTCTGCGCGGTCGCCCGGCCGCATTTCGTCGGCGAGAGCGAATTGCGGCGGCACCGGCACATCGTCGATGTCATCGCGAATTCCCTGGTCAAGGCCAGAGACCACGTGACGGCCAATCGGCAGCGCGAGGCTGAACATCTCGGCCGGTTCTACGACTGGATCGGCGACCTGATGCATCT
This sequence comes from Rhizobiaceae bacterium, assembly GCA_963921345.3. Taxonomy (GTDB): domain Bacteria; phylum Pseudomonadota; class Alphaproteobacteria; order Rhizobiales; family Rhizobiaceae; genus Hoeflea_A. The sequence continues at coordinate 2,858,779 of CAWUFE020000007.1, forward strand.
GGAACCGAAATCCGCCAATCACGGCGCGATTACTCGCCTGGACGCCTTCAAGACGACCGCCGGTTTGCGGTTCATCGAGATGAATGCGGATTGCCCATGGGGCGCCGGACACAATGACGGGCTTGCCGGGATTTTTCAGGAACTCGAGGCCTTTCAGGCCATAAAAGGCGAATTCGACTTGCAGCCCCTGTTGCTTCAGCCGGCGGTTGGCGAAGCCCTCATGGAGGCTTGGCGGGATTGGGGCGGCACCCATCGACCGGTCGTGGCCGTTGTCGGTTGGTTCGCACGCCTCGGCACCACTGCGGAAGCCATCGTTCGGGAGACCGAAATCCTGCGCGACTGCGGCATCGCCGAGGTCACGGCTGCCGAGCCCGGCGCTCTGGAATTCGACGGCCAGCGTCTGATCGCCGACGGAAAAGCCATCGATCTGGTCTATCGCCACGCATTCACCCACGACATGCTGGCGGCGCCGGATGAAGTCAGGCCGCTTTTGACCGCGCTTCGCCGCAACGCGGTCTGCATGGTGAACCCGTTCCATGCCGAACTGATGGGCCACAAGGCGCTCTTCGCGCTGCTCACCGACCCGGATGTCGACCTGGGGCTATCCGACGCCGAACGCGAGGTCATCCGCGATCATGTTCCGTGGGGCAGGCTGCTGCGGGAGACATCGACGCTCGATCCCGACGGACGCAGGGTCGATCTCGTCGAGCATGTGACGGCGAACCGGGAAAATCTGGTGCTGAAACCGGCCCATGGAGCGAAAGGCGACGGCGTCGAACTCGGCTGGCATCACGATCCATCGTCCTGGGAAGCCGCGATCAAGACGGCGCTGGCCTCCGACTTCGTCGTCCAGCAGCGCATTCCGACCGAGCGCGTCGCCTATCCGGCTTCCGAGCCCGGCGTGCCTGAACAGTTGGTGTATGAGGACACGGATCCGTTTGTGACCCGTGGACGCCTGGCCGGCTTTCTGACCCGCATCTCGGAAGAAGAGATCGTCAATGTCTCCAGGCAGGGAAGCGTCGTCCCGTCTTTCGTCGTGAGGCGGTAGCGACCGCCTGCCAAGCTCTTGAAAAATAACACCTAATCATTCGAAAGCCGTCCGTCGGTTGACAAGCTTCTCTGTTTCTGATTTTCAGTATTACAAATATAGGAACATCGTTTCATTATATGTAATACCCAATCAGCAGTTCGGGAGGCTGGATTGAACGGCAGGAAAGAAGACATCGGCGGCACGCTGCAAACGGTCTCGCGGGCGGTGGCCGTGTTGCGCTGTTTCGACGAGGGCGAGACCTCGCTGACGCTGGCGGAGCTGACGGCGCGCACCGGGCTGAACAAGGTGACGACCTTCCGGCTGGCCGAGACCCTTTTTGCCGAGGGGCTGCTCAACAAGGACGGCCGTACCGGCATCTACTCGATTTCCTATGGGCTGATTTCGATGGCGCGGGCATTACTCGATCCGGCCGGCCTGATCTCGCGGGCGCAGCCGATCATGCAGGCGGCGCGGGATGCGACCGGCGAAACCGTCGACATCAATCTGCGCGAAGGCCGCGAGGCGGTGGTGGTGAGCGAAATCCACTCGCCGCAGCCGGTTCGCTACACGTTGGGCCTGGGTTTCCGGGCCGACCTGCGCGTCGGTGCGGCGGGCTGGGCGATCCTGTCGCAACTCCCTGAAACCGAGGTTGACGACATCACCGCCGCACCGGCCGTGGACCGCGCCGACGGCGGCGATATGTCGCCCGAGCGGATCCGCGCCGGTCTCGACAAAGCGCGCGAGCAGGGATTTGCCACCACAGAAGGTCAGCGGGTCGCCGACGCGGCCGGTTATGCTGCCGCGTTTCGCGGCCCTGACGGTGCGGTGATGGGTTCGATCGCCGTCATCATGCCGTCGAGCCGCAACCGCGACGCGGAGCGGCAGGCGCTGTTTGCCGACACGGTCCGCCATGCGGCAGACGAGCTCAGCGCCGTTCTCGGATCAGGGCGTTCCGTTGCTTGAGACCCCGCAACCTCGCCTGGCGGCCGACGGAAACGCCTCCGCGTCAGCGGGCCCGCTGCGCGGCATTCGCGTGCTCGACATCGCGACAATCATCGCCGGACCGCTGGCCGGCGGCCTGCTTGCCGATTTCGGCGCCGAGGTACTAAAGGTCGAAATGCCTGACGGCGGCGACGGGCTGCGGGCGCTGCGGCCGCACAAGGACGGCGTGTCGCTGTGGGCCAAAGTGGTCAACCGCAACAAGAAGGGCATTACGCTCGACCTGCGCACACCGGATGGCGTGCGGATCCTGAAGAGCCTTGCAGCCGAGTGCGACGTGCTGATCGAGAATTTCCGGCCCGGCACGGTCGAGCGCTGGGGTATCGGTCCGGAGGAGCTTTGGGCGGTCAACCCGAAGCTGACGATCCTGCGGGTCAGCGCCTTCGGCCAGGAAGGCCCCTATGCCAGCCGGCCCGGCTTTGCCCGCATCGCTGATGCCATGTCGGGCTTCCTGTCGCTGTGCGGCCAGGCCGACGGCGCGCCGATGCATCCCGGCTACCCGATCGCCGATTCGGTGACCGGCCTGTTCGGGGCGCTCGGCATCCTGATGGCGCTGCTGGAACGGCAGAAAAACCCGGATGCGGCCGGCCAGGTCGTGTCGGTCTCGCTGTTCGAGTCGATGTTCCGCATCCTCGATTTCCTGCCCATCGAATACGATCAGCTCGGCGAAGTGCGGCAGCGCGCCGGCAACCGCAACCCTTATGCGGCACCCGGCAACTGTTATCGGTCGCGCGATGGCCGCTGGTGCACGGTCGCGGCCAGCACCCAGGCCCTGTTCGAACGGCTGGCAAAGGCGATCGGCCGCGACGACTTGATCGGCGACCCGCGCTTCGCAACCAACGTGCTGCGTTTAAGCCATGTCGATCAGCTGGACGCGATCATCAGCGCTTGGTTCGCCGGGCGTGATGCCGACGAAGCCTGTGCGCAGCTGGAGGCACATGCCGTCACGGCAGCGCGAGTGCGCACCATCGACGAGTTGTTCGCCGATCCGCAGGTCGCCGCCAACCGAATGATCGTCGGGCTCGACGATCCCGAGCTCGGCCCGGTGCGCATGCAGGGCGTGACGCCCACCTTCTCGCGCACCCCGGGCGCCGTGCACACGACAGGTCCGGCCCTCGGTGCCGACAATGACGACATCTACGCCGGCCGTCTCGGCCTGAGCGACACCGAAATCGCCACGCTTCGAGCGAAGCGGGTGATCTGACAAAAGGAAATGGAGGAAACTCGAAATGAAACGCGTACTGACAGTATTGAGCGCCCTGGCCCTGGCGGCGCTCGCCCCGGCCGCAGGCCTGACCAACGACAAGGCACAAATCTCGCTGATTACCGGCCCCTTCGGCACCGGCTCCTACGTGCTGGGCAACGCGGTGGAGCAGATCGTCGCCAAGCACTCCGACACGGTGCAGGTCACTTCGTCGGAAACGCCGGGCCTGGTCTACAATGCCAAGCAGATGAACAAGGACCCGGACATGAAGAAGAACACCTTCATGGCCTTCACCACTGGCATCAACTATCTGGCGACCAGCGGCCAGAAGCCGTTCAATGAAAAGCTGCCCGACGTTAAGCTGATCGGCAATTACCTGCTCGGCTCGGTGTGGCTGGCGACCTTCGACCCGTCGATCAAGACCGCCGCCGATCTCGAGGGCAAGACGATCGCGCTCGGCCGGCCGCCACAGATCCTGTGGACGATCGAGCCGATGCACATCATCCGCGACGGCTGGAAGATGGAAGACAAGATCACCATCGAACGGCTGGGCACCAAGGACGCCGCCCAGGCGCTTCTCAACGGCTCGGTCGATGCGGCGATCGTCGGCGGCTATGCCGACCCGCTGACCGGCGAATTCAAGCCGAGCCCGCAGACCGTCGAACTGCTTGCCTCGGGCAAGACGCTCTACCACATTCCGTGGGGCAAGGCGGCCGTGCAGGCGGTCATCGACAAGGGCATCGCCATGAACCACCTGGCGGTGCCGGCCGGCTCGGTCGACGGCATCGACAGCGATCTCGAGGGCTTCTTCGACGCCATCGCCTGGGTGTCCTATCCGGAACTCGACGAGGACGCGGCCTATGAGGTAACGCGAACCCTGATCGAGAATGTCGGCCAGTTCGGCGACTATCACGCGCTCGGCAAGCTGATGTCGGCCGAGTCGCTCGCCTATGGCTGGGATCCGGAAAACATCCATCCGGGCGCCCTGCGCGCCTATCGCGAAGCCGGCGTGATCGAGTAAGACGGCTCGGACGGAGGCTGGATTGATGTCGGTCGAAACGGCAGATGCAATGAGCGGGACCTCGGGCGATAGCCTGCGTGGTCTCGCCCGTCGCGCCCTTCTGGTGCTCGGGCCGTGCATGGTGCTCTACCACATGGTCAGCGCCCAGTTCCTGCTGATCGGCAGCATCGAGCATCAGAACATCCATCTGGCCTTCGTCTTTACCCTGGTGTTCCTGTCGGCGATGGCGGCGAGCCGGTCGCGGCTGCGCCTGGCGGTCAACGGCCTGCTGCTCGTCGGCGGCCTCGCCGTCACCGCCTATGTGGGCTTCAATCTCGGACACCTGGAGGAGCTCTACGGTTTCCCCGAGCCGATGGACGTGCTGGTCGGCGTCGTCATCATCCTGCTGGCGCTGGAGGGCACGCGCCTGGCCTGGGGCTGGACGCTGCCGATCGTCGCGGCCGTGTTTGTCGGCTATTTCCTGTTCGGCCACTGGATCCCCGGACCGCTGTTCCACCGGCCGTTCAGCTTCGACTATGTGATTTCTTACCTGTCGATCGGGCTGTCGGGGGTCTACGGCAATTTCCTCTCTATCTCGGCCAACCAAATTTTTTTGTTCGTTGTGTTCGGCGCGCTGCTCGGCGTTATGAACGTCACCGACGCGCTCAACGAGATCGGCAAGCTCGCCGGCGCCCGGCTGAAGGGCGGTCCGGGCCAGACGGCGGTCATTTCCAGCTCGCTGGTTGGCATGGTGTCCGGCGCCTCGGTCGCCAATGTGGCGATCACCGGCGCCTTCACCATCCCTTATATGAAGCGTGTCGGCTATTCCGGGGCGCTCGCCAGCGGCATCGAGGCAACGGCCTCGACGGGCGGCCAGCTGATGCCGCCCGTTATGGGCGCCGCCGCCTTCCTGATGGCCTTCTTCGTCGGGGTGCCCTATGCCGAGATCATGCTGGCCGGCATTCTGCCGGCGATCCTGTTCTACCTCGGGGTCATGGCGGCGGTGCAGTACGTGTCGGTCGCCGAGCAGATCGAGCCGCCGCGCGAGGCCGCCGATCTCGGGCTGATCCTGCGCGGCCTGCCGCTGTTCGTCATTCCGCTCGGCATCATCACCGTGCTGCTGCTGATGCGCATGAGCCCGAGCGTCGCCGCGTTCTGGGCCATCGTCTCGGCCTTCGTGCTGAGTTTCTTCCGGCCCGGCCCGAAGCCGACCGCGCGGGAGTTCCTGGAAGCGCTGACCAACGGTGCCGCGATCGGCGCCAAAATCGGCATCTCGCTGTGCGTCGTCGGGTTGATTTCGCAGACGCTGATCACCACCGGCCTCGGTGCCAAGATCGCCGGCCTGGTGGAACTCTTGAGCGCCGGCAACATGCTGATCGGCTTGTTCATCACCATGATCGTGTCGATCATCCTCGGCTGCGGCGTGCCGCCGGTGGCCGCCTATAGCCTGGTCGCCATCGTCGCCGTGCCGACGCTGATCAAGATGGGCGTGCCGGCGATCTCGGCGCATTTCTTCTGCTTCTATTTCGCCATCCTGTCGGCGGTGACGCCGCCGGTGGCACTCGGCGCGCTGGCGGCGTCGGCCATATCAGGCGCCAACTATTTCGCCACGTCGATGAAGGCTTTCAAACTGTCGATCGCCGGCTTCATCATCCCCTATCTGATCGTCTTCAACCCGCTCCTGAACCTGCGTTCCGAAAGCGTGACGACCACCGTGCTGTCGCTGATCGCCATCCCGGTCGCGCTGCTCGCCATGACGATGCTGATCTACGGGGTGCAGAAGGTACGGCTGACATCGGTCGAGCGGCTGCTGGCCGCATTCGCCACCCTGTCGATGTTCGGCTACGCGACCTTCGGCCACGACCGCTGGGGCGGCGCAGGCATCGCGCTGTTCGCGCTCGGCCTCGCCGCCTTCGCGGCGCTGGTCGTCAGCCAGCGTGGCCGGGCGCGGCCGGCCGGGCCGAGCCGAGGTGATCCTGTTCGCCCCTAGCCAGATACCAGGACAGCAGCGCCAGCAGCGCAAAGCCGCCGTGTATCGAAATGCCGACCGGCTGCTCGCTTGCCGGGATTCCCATGCCGAGAGTTGCGATCAGGAGCGCTTCCGGCACGTGCCAGACGAGCAGAAGCAGCGTCAGCACCCGGCGGACCTGCACGGGAAACGTCAGCGAGGTGAAGATGACGGCGCTGTGGAACAGATATCCCAGCGCGCCCATCATGCCGAGAGTGCTTGTCAGTGCCGTGGTATCGCTGAGCGCGATCCAGGCGGCCCAACTTCCGAAAACCAGCGACGCCACGCCGAGTAACACCAATATCAGTTTGGAGATCATCTCCCTGCTCCTTCTCTAAGCTCTGTTTGGGAACGGCAGTTCGCGGGCGACCTCATAGACCTTTGCATCCATCGAAGTCGTCGCGAAGCCGCTCAATGCCTGCTGGAATGCCGCCATATGCGGCGTCGTGAAGTGCGGAACCAGCGCTTCCATCGACTCCCACATTTCGTAGATGCGAACGATGCGCGCGTCGTTGACGTCGACGGACGAGACATATTTCAGGCAGCCCGGTTCCTTTGCCGTCTCCTCGTCCATGACTCGGAAGGCCTGCTGCACCGCATCACCCAGCTCCGCGGCGAAAACAACGTCCACTGTGACGATCAGCATGATAATTTCCTCTCCATTTCATGGCGACAAATTATGTCTCTTTGTCGCCATTGTTGACAAAGAGACACTGTTTGTCAATATGCCGCCATGACGAGGGACGAAAATATTCTCAGTGCCGCCATCCAGGTGTTCATGCGCTACGGCATCCGGCGAACGACCATGAACGACATCGCAGAAGAGGCGGGCCTCGTGCGGCAGACGCTCTACAAGGCCTATTCAAACAAGGACGAGGTCCTGTGCGCGGCGATCCGCTTCTATTCCGACAAGTCGCTGGCGGCGATCAGAAAAGGCTGGGCGGAGGCGGACAGTCTCGGCGCAAAGCTGGATGTCTATTTCGAACAGGCGATCGTCACGTCCTACGCCGTCGTCAGGGCGTCGCCCGATGCAGCCGACATGATCGGCGGCTACAACGCCGCTGGAAAGGCCGAGATCCTGCGCGTGCAGACACAGAAGAAGGACGCGATCGCGGAGATCCTGGCGCCTTTTTCCAAAGCCATCGAGGCGGCCGATATGAGCGTCGACCAGTATGCCGACTTCATCCAAAACGCGTCGATCGGGCTCAGGGATACGGCCCAGAGCGAAGAGCATCTGACGGCACTGCTCGCTGCCCTCAAGGCCAGCATCCTGTCGCTCACGGGGGCGGATTAGGAGTGCCTGGTGGCACATACCGGGGCTGCAATTTTGGGGACAGTTTACTTAATTCCCATCAGCATCAAAATACGATAAGATACGGAAAGAATTAAGTAAACTGTCCCCGAAATTTTGGCACCGCGTATCCCCACCCGAATCAGGCTTCCCTAACCGCGCACTTTCGGCAGATGCAGGTGTTTCCACGGCGACGGGAATTCGCCGACCGGCACTTCGATGACAACCGGTCCGTCGAATGCGATGGCCTCTCGCAAATGCCGGCGTAGTTCGTCGGGCGTTTCGGCCCGCACGCCGCGCACACCGAAACTCTCCGCCAACTTGACGAAATCCGGGCTGCTCAGGTCGGAGGCGATGTAGCGGGCATCGAAGCGGTCGCGCTGGAAGCCGCGGACATTGCCGTAGGCGTCGTCCTTCATGACGATGACAGTGAGCGGGATGGCGTGATGCCGGGCGGTCGCCAGTTCGGCGATGCAAAACAGCGCCCCGCCGTCGCCGTTGATCGATACGACCGGCACGTCGCGGCGCGCATGCGCCGCTCCCAGTCCGGCGGCCAGGCCCCAGCCGAGCGTGCCCTGGTAGCCTGTCGACAGGTAGGTGCGCGGACGGTGCACCGGATAGGCGATGCGCGAAACGTAGGCGATCTGGGTCATCTCGTCGACCAGAATGCCGTCCTCCGGCATGACTTCGCGGATGGCCGACAGCCATTCGATCTGCGGTGCGAGATCGCGGGCGTGATCGGGCGCCTCGTGCAGTTCGACGATCCTCGCCCGCCATTCGTCCCGCGACGGCTGCGACCGGGCGATCGTCGCGTTGAGGTCCGGCAAGGCGTGCGTCAGATCGGCGTGGATGCCGACGGTCGCCGGACGGAACTTGTCCAGCATGTCCGGGTCGACGTCGACCTGCACGATCTTGAGATCGTCGTCAAAACCCCATTGCATCTGCATCATTAATCGCGTGCCGAGACCGATGACCAGGTCGCAGTCCGGCCACAGCGCATGCGCCTGCGGCAAGCCGATCGACAACGGGTCGTCGGCCGGCATGACCCCGTGGCCGGTGCGATGGGCCACCACGCCGGCCGAGATGCTGCGCGCTAGACGAGCGACCTCCTCGCCGCAATCGCGGGCGCCGCCTCCGACCGCGATCAACGGTCGCCGCGCCTGGTCGATCAACCGGGCAGCCTCCTCGATCGAACCCGGATCTGCCGGCAACCGGGCCGGAGGATCGACCCGCAGATCCAGCGGATCAAACGTCGCTTCGCGGTTCCAGATATCCGCCGGCACTTCCAGCCCGGCCGGGCGCTGTCGCTCCGACAGCATAGCCCGCCAGGCGGTGCTCAACTGCTCCGCCGCGTGATCGCCGTCGATGACTCGGTCGGCATGTTTTGTCAGCGACTGCAAGGTCTCCAGCTGCCCCTCGATTTCGTGCAGCACGCCGCCGCGTCGGCCGATCGCATTCGACGGGATCTGTCCGATCAGCGCAAACACAGGCGCATTCAGCGCATAGGCCGTCGCCAGCGCGGCGCAGCCGTTGAGGAAGCCTGGGCCCGGCACGATCGAAAACGCCTGCGGCTCGCCGGTCGCGAGCGCCGCCCCCAGCGCCATGTAGGCCGCCCCCTGTTCGTGGCGCGTATGGATCGGCCGCAACGCGTCCTGGCGATGGTAGAGCGCATCGAAGAACGGATCGTTCTGCACGCCGGGCAGGCAATAGAGATTGTCGATCCCGTTGGCGATCAGGAATTCGACGGTCAGTTGCGCGACGGTCTGGGGCATCAGGATCTTCCGCGGTTGATTTGGGCCTGTAACTTCGACCGTATCGGGAGCGCTTTGTCCAGCCAGACCCCCGGCGTGAAAGGCATTCTCGTCTCAGCAGGGCGTCAGTCGGGCAACCGCCGCCCATGAAGGGTGCCCATCCTCGAATCGAGCTTGCGCGAAGCCGGCACCACCGGCAAGACGGTGCACCCAACAACGCGGGCGTGGATAGGTGGGACCAATAAGCCAACATCAAGGCGTCATACCTCCCATCTGGGGGATATCGTTTGTAATGTGATCGAATATTGTCGGTGTTTGTTGACTCTCTGTCCGCTGGATGCGACGAGGCGGCGTATCCAAATCTCTTGTTTTGGTTGTGTTACTTTGGTTTCTTCTATTGTGTGCTCCACCCGCCTTGCGTCTGCTCTTTTAATGCGAACAGCCTTCTGGGCAATAGTGATGGCCGTTGTGATCTCCGGCTGTACGACCGGTTCGCTTTCAACGGTGTACTATGATGTGCCCGGAACCGAATTGAAGCAGGCGTTAAAGCAGGTGTCGCTTCACGGTCCCAACAACGGAAAGGCCATAGGACAAGCGGCGGTTTCCATGAGTTTGGATGCAGAGGTCTTAGAGACTTCGAGTGAATGCCGTCTTCGACGAGCCCGGATTGACCTCGACGTGAAGGTTACGCTTCCCCGTTTTACCGATGCCAACAAATCCGACGCAAGAACGCGCGCTGCCTTCAGATATGTGGAACGGCATGTGAGGGAACATGAGCAGGTGCATGTTCAGATCGCCCGGCGCCATGTCCGCATGATGGAACGAGAGCTGAGGAAGATCCCCCCGCAGCCGACCTGCAAAAGGTTGCGTCGCGAGGTTGACAAAGTTCTTGAGAAGGGCCGTCGGGCGCATGTCAGGGAACAGCGGGAATTTGATGCCAAAGAGGGATAGGGCAGGACGAATTCAAGACCCACGGATGCTGCGGTCGGGTGAGTGCATCACCCCACCCCGTGGCACAATAGTACCGCTAGCCGTGGTGATGATTGCCCTTGCCAGTTGCACGACGGTTCCGGTCACGACAGTCGATCAAGATGTCAAGGGCACAACGATCGAACAGGTGATAAACGAACTATCGAAGAAAAGCTCATCGGAGATTGGTACCACGACGGTCGACATGAGCCCGCAGGTCTTTCTCGTCGAATCATCGGATGAGTGCAGGGTCGCAAGAGCTTTCGTAAAGTATGATGTCGAAGTTGTGTTGCCCCGTTTTTCTGAATCCAGGCAGATGGATCCGAAAGCACGTGCCGTACTGCAAGAGGTGCGGCTGCTCACAAGGGATATTGCGCGGAGCCACAGGGAAATTGCGAAGTACCACGCCCGGGAGATAGGGCGCCAGCTTAGGAATCTGTCTCCGGAGCAAACGTGCAAACGGTTGTTTGCGGTGGCCAAGCGGACGGTTCAAAAGGGCTATCGGGCCTACGATAAGGATCGGGATCGTTTCGACGCCGAACTGAAGGCAGCCATACGGAAGGCTTCAAGCTAGAGAAGCTGTGCCGGTGTCGATTTCCTCCTGGAGGGATCAGATCAGGGATTATCTCTCTTTACCGCAGTGCCCTTTTTGCTCGTTCAAAGCCGCGGATCGACGGGCTCGCTTTCGAGCGCCAGCACGGCGAGAACGCATTCGTGCACCTTGGCCAGCGACTGCTTTTCGACGAAGCGGTGCAAGCCTTCCAGCCCGAGCTTGAACTCCCGTTCGGCCAGCGAGAACTTGCGGCCGAGGCCGCGCTCGCGCAGCCGTTCGATGTTGCCGGGCATGTCGTAGTCCGGGCCGTAGATGATGCGCAGATAGTCGCGGCCGCGCACCTTCATGGCCGGCTGGACAAGTCCCTTGCCGCCCTTCACCAGAAAGCCGTCGGGCTTGACGACGAAACCCTCGCCGCCGGCGCCCGTATGCTCCAGCCACCATTCGACCACCGCGGCGCGCTGCTTGTCGTCGCCGGCGTCGATGCGGCGCCATCCGGTGGTGTGCAGGATCGGGTCGTGCCCGGCAAGCGCCGTCAGCGTTTCCATGTGCCAGACATGCGGCTTGTCCGCGTGCACCGCGCCTTCCGAGGCAAGCAGGTGGAAGGGCGCGATCTTGTAGTCCTCGATGCTTTCCGCCGTCCAGCAATAGCCGTCGATCGTGCTCGCCATGCGGAGCGCGTTGTCCTGGCGCGCGGCGGCTGCCGTCTTCAGGGCCTCCAATCCATCGATCGTGCCTGCCGCATCGAGCGCACCCATCAGCGCTTCGGCGGACGCCAGCGCGGCCGCGTGGGTCGGCGTGTATTGCCGTTGCAACAGCTCGGCCGCCTTGGCCGACCAGGGCATGATTTCGGCGTCGAGCAGCAGCCAGTCGGTCGCCAGCGCCTGCCACAGATCCGCCGTCCCGATCGCTTCGGACAGCCGCGCAATCACCGCGGCTTCCAGAGCAGCGTCACGGAAAAACGGCCGGCCGGTGCGCGTGTAGACGATGCCTGCCTTGGCGTCTTCCACACCGAAGCGCTGCCGGGCCGCCTCGGCGCCTTTGGCGACGACCAGCAGCGCCCGCGAGCCCATGTGCTTTTCCTCGACGACGAGGTCGGTCACCCCGCGCTCGACAAAGAAATCCAGCGCCTTGTCCGGGTGCTCCAAATAGGGCCCCTCCGTCGCCGTCGGCGATGCGGCCATGGTCGGCGGCAGATAGATCAGCCAGCGCGGGTCGACGGCAAAGCGGCTCGCAACTTCGAGCGCCGCGAGGCTGTTTTCCTCCGGGATCAGCAGAGTGCTGGAAAAGCGGGTTTCGATGCGCCGCTTGCCGACATAATCGTCGAAATAGAGCAGCCGGTCGTTGTCTTGCTGGGCGGTGCGACCGCGATCATGGTCGAGCGGACGCGCCGGCTCGCAATATTGCCGGTGGGCGGCGACCGAGACGATCTCGCGCTCCGGCCAGCGCAGTGCCGTCAGCCTGTTGCCGAAGACGCAGCCCGTATCGATGCAAAGCGTGTTGTTGAGCCAGTCGGCTTCCAGCGTCGGCGTGTGGCCGTAGACGACGGCCGCGTCGCCGCGATACTCGCGCGCCCATTCGAGCCGCACCGGCAGGCCGAATTCGTCCACCTCGCCGGTGGTATCGCCGAACATGGCAAAGGTTCGCACCGCGCCGGAACCGCGGCCGTGCATTTCTTCCTTCAGCCCCGCATGGGCGACGACCAGCGATCCGCCGGCGAGCCAGGCGTGCGAGCGCAGATCATAGGTGAAATCCCTGACCCGCTCGCGGAACGCCTCTGAGGTCTGCTCCAGCTCCGCCACCGTCTGTTCGAGTCCGTGCCTGATCTGCACGTTGCGCCCGTTCAGCCATTTGTTGAGCTTGAGGTCGTGATTGCCGACCACGCATTGCGCCGAGCCTTCGGCGCACATGCCCATGACAAGCCGAAGGCTGTCCACGTTGCGCGGGCCCCGGTCGCAGATATCGCCGACGAAGAACGCCGTCCTGCCGTCCGGATGGCGGGCGCCGATCAGGTCCTCCGACCCCGTTTCATGGGCATCGATGTCGTAGCCGAGCTCCGTCAGCAGCTCCGTCAGCTCGTCGAAACAGCCGTGAACGTCACCGATGATGTCGAACGGGCCCGCCAGGCGACGCTGATCCGTCCACAGCGGTTCCCGCACGATCTCCAGTGCGTCCACCTGCTCGGGCGTTCGCATGACCTGGATCTGGCGAAACCCTTCCTTCTGCAGCCCGCGCAGGCCGCGGCGAAGCTCGCGGGAGTGATTGCGCGGCACATGGATGCCGTAGTCGCGGTTGCTGCGCGTCCTGTTGCGCCCATGGCAGATATCCGCATCGATATCGAGCACCAGCGCCACCGGCAGCGCGTGATACTGGCGCGCCAGCCGAACCAGCTTGGCCCGGTCCTCGCGGCGCACCGACGTCGCATCGATGACGGTCAGTTTACGACGGCGCAGGCGGATGCCGGCCATGGCATGGACCAGTTCGAAGGCATCTCCCGTTGCCGACTGATCGGTCTCGTCGTCGCAGACAAGCGCCCGGCACCGGTCAGACGAGATGATCTCGGTCTCCAGGAAGTGCTTTGCCGCAAAGGAGGATTTGCCGGACCCGGTGGGTCCGATCAGCACGATCAGGGCGAAATCGGGGATCGAGATTTTCATGCCCGTTCCCCCTCCGCCGGCTTGCGTTCGAAAACCGCCATCTGCGACGGGGCGCCATGTGTCTCGTCCACCGGCCCCAGCGGTTTCAGTGTGACGGCGTAGCCGTACTCCTCGGCAACGGGCCCACACCAGTCTTCGAATTCCTGGCGGGTCCACTCGAACCGGTGGTCGGGATGCCGCAGCGCACCCTCCGTCATGCCTTCAAACAGGCTGTTGTATTCGCGGTTCGGCGTCGTCACCAGAACGATGCCGGGCGCCGCCTCTCCGAACACCGACATGGCCAGAGCAGGCAGCCGCGGCGGGTCGATGTGCTCGATCACCTCGACCAGGGTGGCAGCGTCGAACCCGCGCCAACGCCGGTCGGCATAGGTGGCGCTGCCGAGCTGCAGGCTGACGCGCTCGCGCAGGGCGTCGCCGGCTTCGTCGAGCTTGAGCCGGCGAGCCGCACGTTCCAACGATGCGACCGAGGGATCGACGCCGAGAATGCTGGCCAGGCCGCGCTGCCGCACCAGACGCTGCAACAGCCTGCCCTCTCCGCAGCCGATATCGACGACCGACGTGACGCCCCGTTCGGCCAGCGTCTCGGCGACCGTTTCCAGACGCAGCTCGTGCAGCCGGATCGGCTTCTCCAGCGTCAATTCACCTTCCGCCTTCGTCTGTTCCGTTTCGTCCTCGGTATCCGGATCGCCGTCGGCCAGCCGCGCCAGCGCCAGATCGACCAGGCCGCGCCGGTGCTTGAGGGATCGGCGGGCGATCAGCTCGCGCGCCGGGTGGGTCGCAAGCCAGCCCTCGCCCTTGGCCATCAGGTTGTCTATTTCCTGCCGGTCGATCCAGTAATGCTTGGCGTTGTCGAGCACCGGCACTAGAACGTAGAGGTGGTTGAGCAGGTCGCGAAGCCTCACCGTTCCGGCGATCGTGAAGGCAAACAGGTCGCGGCCGGACCCGGCGCTCAGCAACGTCGTCTCGACGCCATAGCCGAGCGGCTCGAACATCGCGCGCACGAGGTCGTCGCCGCTGGAGGCCGAAACCGGGACGACCCGCGCCTCGAACGGCAGGGCGCGATCGGCAAGCGTCTGCCGTTCCTTCGACTTGCCGGCCATGGACTGGCCGAAACAGCGGCCGAGCGCGACCGACAGAAACGAGTTGGCCGCATAGGCCCGGTCGTTGACATACTGATCCAGCAGGCCGTCGGCGCGGCCGCCCTTGCCGCGAACCAGCGCCACCGGATCGACGTCCAGGTAAAGCACAGCCGTTGTGCGGTCATCCGTAGCTTGCGTGTAGAAAACGACCGCCTTGCCGGCCGCGGTGTCGCGCTCGTGCAGGTGTGCCGGATGCTTGTGCAGCAGGAAGCCGAGATCCGTGGCCGCGTAATCGCTGCCTCCGGGTGCCTTCAGGGTGATCTCGATCTGCATGGCGCGTCACTGTCTTCGTGGCCGCGCGCGGCGCGGCTTCGGTCTTCGTTTCGTCGGTTCGGGAAGCCCGGCGGCACTTGCACGCCCGGGACCGGTCTCCAATAGGTTGTGCCGCCTTATGGGCGGAAATGCGGCGCCTGTCCACCTAGAGCGAAGGGCGATTAGATTGGATCATTTGATGGCTGCAGATCGGCTCCACTCGGCCAGGCGCGTCGCGCAGCGCGATGTGGGGCATCGGGCAAGCGTCGCAACGCAGCCGATGGGCCGATATGCAGCCACCCTTCGGGCCGGGCGATTTTGGCCCCTGGCGTCGTTGGCTTGCACTTGTGGTGGGTTGGCACCACGGCGCGCAATCCGCCTAGCCAGAGACCAAAATCGCCGCGGTCAAATGATGCAATCTAATCGCCCTTCGCTCTACGCGGTCAAAGCGCTCCGACGACCAGGTCGGCGACCAGGCCGAAATCGCGGTAGCGGTGTCCGCCCGGAATGGTGT
Source organism: Rhizobiaceae bacterium (assembly GCA_963921345.3). Taxonomy (GTDB): domain Bacteria; phylum Pseudomonadota; class Alphaproteobacteria; order Rhizobiales; family Rhizobiaceae; genus Hoeflea_A. Next base: position 2,874,146 of record CAWUFE020000007.1, read on the forward strand.
GAAACCGGTATTCTGCAGACGGCTCGCAGGCCATGTCCGTTTCCTCTTCGCCGATGATGCAGACCAGCTGCTGCTGCGGGAGATCGGCTATTGCCGCGGCTACGTCGTGACTGCCGCGGACGACGCCGATCATGCCGAGCAGGCTGATGCTGAATTCCGTCTTTCGAAACGGGCTCATCAGCGCGATCAGGTCGACACGTCCGCGAACGCTGTCGTCCATCAGCGGCCAGGCAAAGGGCAGCGTGTCGGCGCCGAAGGAGTAGCCGGCAAGGATGACCGTCTCGGTTTGCCAGAGCTCGGTGAAGCGGGCAACCAGCCGGTCATTGTCCGCCGCCATGACCTCAGGCGCCTGCTCGTGCCAGAAATAGCGCAGGGAACTGACGCCGACGACGCCATAGCCGCGTTCGGCGAGCGCATCGGCGATGCCCTGCATGGTGCCGCTCCAGCCGGCATCACCCGACCACAGGATCACCAGGCCCTGCACCGCCCCTTTCGGTTCGGTCACGGTGAGCGGCAGATCGTCGACGGGCGTGTCGGCAGAGACCCGGCCGACACCAAGGAGCAGCAGCAGGACCGTGAGGACCGTCCTCACTTGCGGGCGAGCCCCATGGCGCCGCCGGAAATCAGAGTGTTGATGTCGAGCAGCGCTCGCGGCACCGCCAGCCCGCCCGGGCAGGCCATGTAGTTGGGACGCCAGACAGGGCTGAACTTCTCCTTGTAGGAGCGCAGGCCCTCGAAGTGATAAAAATCCTCGCCGCGCTGATAGATCATGGTGCCGATGCGGTTCCAGGACGTGGCCAGCGGGTGGTCGGCAAGGCCGGCAAGCGGAGCGGCGCCGAGATTGAACCAGTGATAGTCCTCGGCCTGTGCGTGCAGCAGCAGTTCGGCGAACAGGAAATCCATCAGCACGTTCGAGACCTTCGGCCTGTAGCGCATCAGGTCGATCGAGATTTCCTGTTTTTCAGCACCCGTCAGTATGTTGGCGAAGGCGACGATCTCGCCCTCCTTGCGGACCACGCAGAAATCGAAATTCTTCAGATAATCGTCGTTGAAATTGCCGAGGGCGAAGTGCTTTTCGGTGCCCGATTTGATCGCCAGCCAGGCATCCGACACCGCCCTGAGCTCCGGCAGGATCGCCGGCATCTCGGCGCGCGGGACGATGCCGAATTCCAGTCCGTCCTTGCCGGCCCGCCGCCGGGCATAGCGGAAATCCTTCTGTTTCGGCTGGTCGAGCGAGAAGGTCTTGAGGTCGACCCAGGCCACCTCGCCTATCTTCAGAATCGACAGACCCATGTCGAGGTAGAGCGGCAGATAGTCCTGGCCGATGGAGTAGAAGACCGTGCGGTAGCCGCCCTGGTCGGCCAGTTCGCGCAACCGCCAGGCCAGCGTCTCGCCCTGATGCGGATCGCCGATCGGATCGCCCTTGGAGACAAAACTGCCGCCGGTCACGCCATACATCAGGAAAGCGCTCTCGTCTTCGGCGACGAGGAAGCGCTTGTCGCCGAGCAAGGCGATGGTGGCGTCGACGTCGGTCGATTCCGAAACCAGCTTGCGCACGCTGTCGGGCACCGGACCGACCGGCGTCAGATGCACGGCGCGACGGTTGAGGATCAGATAGAGGCCGAGCGCGAAGACCGCGGCGACGACGGCGACGCTGGCGCGCAGGAAGCGCGGCGCATCGCCCTTCCACGAGAACTGCCACCACAGCTCGTTGGAATATTCGACATGGCGATAAGCAAAGAAGCCCAGCCATACGGCGGCCGCGACGGTGATGGCGATCACTGCCAGCCAGGCGGGCGTGACGGCCCAGATCGGCTGGCCCGACTTTCGGTAGAAGGCGGGCCGGAACGGCACGATGATGACGGCGATAACGCCGAGAATGACCGCCTGCTCGTAATCGAGCCCCTTGGCCAGCGAAAACACCGCACCGGCAGCAAGCAGCAGGATCGCCAGGTTGTAGCCGCTTTCGCGCCGCCGCAGCAGCGCATGGGCGACGATCAGCAGCGCCACGCCGATCAGGCTGGCGATCAGGTGCGAGGATTCGACAAAGGGCAGCGCCAGCACCGACTCCACCCATTTCTGTTTCAGCGCGCTCGCCGGCAGCGAGCCTGAGAACAGCAGGATCAGGCCGCCGACGAAGGTGAGACCCGCCGCCAATGGCGGCACCAGCGGTTCCGATGCCTTGCCGATCTCGCGGATCGACCGGCGGATTTCCCGGTGGCCGCGCACCACTTCCAGAAACAGCAGGATCAGCGCTACCGGGACGAGCGGCAGCAGGTAGTAGATCACCCGGTAAAGCACCAGCGCGCCAAGCACGTCGGAACGGCCGATGACCCCGAGACCGGCCATCAGCGCCGCCTCGAAAACCCCGATCCCGCCCGGCGAATGGCTCAACGCTCCGAGAATGATGGCGAAGATATAGACGACGAAAAAGCCGCTGAGCGAACCGGCGACGTCTGCCGGCAGCAGGACGTAAAGAGTGAAGGCAGAGGCGACCATGTCGAGCATGCCGAGGGCGGTCTGCAGCAGGCTGGTGCCGATGCCAGGAATGCGCACCGTCATGCCGCGCACCGACACCGACCGGCCGCCGCGGGCGCCCCATGCGAAATAGCCGGCAATGCACACCAGGATGACGATGCCGACGCCGCGCGCCGCCTCCGTCGGCAGCCATTGCAGCGTGGAAAGACCGCCCGGATAAACGGTCAGTGCGATGCCGATCATGGTGAACATGCCGAGCCACAGCGACATCCAGGAAAGGAACACGATCTGGCCGATCAGGGCGAAATCCAGTCCCTTCTGGCTGTAGATGCGGTAGCGCAGCGCGCCCCCGGTCAGGACGTGGAAACCGGCAACATCGGAAATGGCAAAACCGGCAACGCCGGTCCACGCGGCCGTGGCGTAGGAGACGCGGCCGGGCGCCGCCGTGCGCACGGCGACGATCTCGTAGCCGGCGATGGCGGCAAAACTGACGGCCGTCGCCAGCAACGCGTAGAGGATGTGGCTCGCCGGCGTGTTGCGGATATCGGAAAGGACCTCCGCCAGCGTGATGTCTTCGGTGAAGCGGTGCAGGAGATAGAAGGCGGAAACCGTCACGGCGATGGCCAGCCCGGCCGCCAGGACGGTCCTCAAATGCAGCCGATGTTCCGATACCGCCGTCGCCAATTCGCCTGCCCTGTCGGTTGCCGAATCGTCAGATCCGCGCTCCTGGGAATTAGTAAATCAAGATGGGCAGAGAGGGAACCGCAGGGCTGCGAGGGGCAGCTTTCGGTGTCCCCGCCACTTCGAACCCGAGCCGAAGCACCTCTAGGTGTTTGATCCCAGGTTTTGATGGTGCAATCTTTTCGCCGGAATGGAGGGAGGCTCTATGGGATAGGTTCTGCACGGGAGCGCCAAAACGACGGAGGCGGTCCGTCGAGCAATACAGAATAGTCAAGAGAGCCTGAGAACGCTCTCCAAGCGCTACGGTATCAATCAGAAGACGGTTGCCAAATGGAAGAAGCGGACGTCAGTGGCTGACCTCCCGACCGGGCCGAAGGAACCGCATTCGACAGTGCTGTCACCGGAAGAAGAGGCGATCATCGTCGCTTTTCGTAAGCATACCCTCTTACCGCTCGACGACTGCCTGTATGCTCTGCAGCCGACCATCCCGCATTTGTCACGATCTTCCCTGCATCGCTGCCTACAGCGACACGGCATCAGCCGGCTTCCGGAGGTCGAAGGCGACAAACCTCCGAAGAGGAAGTTCAAGAGCTATCCGATCGGTTACTTCCACGTCGACATCGCTGAGGTGCAGACGGCCGAAGGCAAGCTGCGCCTGTTCGTGGCCATCGACCGGACATCCAAGTTCGCCTATGCTGAACTGCATGAGAAAGCGGGCAAGATGGTTGCCGCTCAATTCCTGCGTAACCTGATTGCTGCAGTGCCTTACACCATTCACACGGTACTGACGGACAACGGCATCCAGTTCACAAACCATGCCCGCCATAAATACGCGTTTCACCACATCTTCGATCGGGTTTGCGACGAGAACGGCATCGAGCACAGGCTCACAAAGATCAATCATCCGTGGACGAACGGACAGGTGGAGCGGATGAACCGAACCATCAAGGACGCGACCGTCAAACGCTTCCACTACGACGATCACGACCAATTGCGCCGGCACCTTCAGGACTTCATCGACGCTTACAATTTCGGACGAAGACTGAAGACCCTCAAAGGTCTCACGCCCTATGAATTCATCTGCAAACGATGGACTTCAGATCCGGATCGTTTCATCATCGATCCAATCCATCAAATGCCGGGACTGAACACCTAGCCCGCATTTTCTCACACTCGCTGTGGCCTGCGCCGGCTCAAGCGCGCGTCAGCGTAGGAGAGGTGCGCAGAGCGCACCGGGCGTACGGTCAAGCGCTTCGACGCACGCTGTCGCGCGCCTCAGCCGGCCCGAAGGGTTGCGTTTCGGCGGACATCTGCGGTCCCGTGCGGCTCAACCGTATGGCCCGATACGCTTTTCGCCACCTGGAACCGCACCTATCTCGCCGAAACGCAACGCAGACCGCAGGGAGTGTGAGAAATGCGGGCTAGGCAACAAAAGGCAATTCCCGCTATGCTTGCGGCATGAACGACATCGTGTCCCGACCTTACAGATCCGACGACTATTCCGCCTGTCTGGCGATATTCGACAGCAACGTGCCGACTTTCTTCGCACCCGAAGAGCGTGCGGGGTTTTGCGAATTTCTGGAAAGCGCCAATGCCGAAGACAGTCCGTATCTGGTGCTGACGCGAAACGATTCGGTAATCGCCTGCGGAGGGCTCGCGACCGAACCAGGCAAGCGGCAAGCCCGTCTGGAATGGGGCATGGTCGACCGGTCGTATCACGGACAGGGGCTGGGAACCCGTCTGACGATGGCCAGACTTGAGCTGGCAAGGGCAACCCCGGGCATCGATGAGCTGGGGCTGGAAACGAGCCAGCACACCCACGGTTTCTACGAGGGGCTCGGCTTTACCGTCTCGAAAGTCACACCCGACGGCTTCGCTGCCGGGCTGGACCGCTGGGACATGACGCTGCGCCTGAATTAACCGTAGCCGTTCCGGGCTGCGCGGGTTGCAACGCCGATCGACGATCGATGTGAAATCCGGGCGAGTGACCGGACCTGGGGTCAGGCCACCCAGGGCGCCGTCCGGTTTGTCGGATCGGGACCGCCCTCCCGGATACCGGATTTGGCCGGCAGTTCGTAACGCTGGAAATAGGCATCGAGCTCCGACGCGAGCCGCCCGGCCAGTTCCGCGAATTCAACCTCCTGGGCCAGGTTCCGGGTCTCCCGGGGATCCTCCGTCAGGTCGAAAAGAAGCGTCTGTTCGGGATGATGGTGTCTCAGCAGCTTGTATCGTGGTGTACGGATCATGCGCACCGATCCATACTCGCAAAACTGGATGTTCCGCCACGGCTGATCGAAAGGTTCATTCGTCAGCATGGGCAGGAAACTGCGGCCGGCATACCCCTTCGCAGGTTCATCGGTAGCGGCAACCTCAGCAAAAGCGGCGAGGGTCTGGAACAGATCCAGATGGTCGACGAACTCGATGCGGCGCTGACCGGAAAAGAGCGCTTTCGGGTGATGGAAAATCATCGGAATCCGGATGCTTTCCTCCACCATGTTCAGCGGCATGGTGCCGTTGCCCTTGCCCCAGATGCCGTGATGGCCGCAACACAGCCCATGATCGGAGGTGTAAACGATCAGCGTATCGTCGCGCAGCGCCAGCGCTTCCAGTTCGTCCATCAGCCGGCCGACCGCCTCGTCGAGGCTGGACACCGCGGCATAGTATTGGGCCAGAGCCTCGCGCCATTCCGTCCTGGAGACGAGGTCGCGCGATTCCAGATTTTGATGACCGAACGGATAGGCCGGGTCCGGCGGAATGTCGCTAAAAGCGCAATCGCGATATTGCTCTACCAGCCGCGCCGGATGATCGGCCCAGGGACTGTGCGTTGCCGTGTGCCCCACAAAAAGGAAAAACGGCCGGGTCTTGTCGAAGCCGCGCAGATAGTCGATGGCGGCGTCCGTTATCACTTGAGACTTGTATCCGGAACGCTCCACGATCGTTCCGTCCCGGCTGTATCTGTATCTTCCCTTAGCTTCGACCGGGTAGTCGCCGCTCAATGCGAACCACCGGTCGAAGCCGGGATGCGGCTCGGTGTCATTTCCCAGATGCCACTTGCCCGACAAGGCCACCTGATACCCGGCATCCTGCAGAAGCTGCGGCAACGTGACTTCCGCCTCGAGCCAGCGCTGCTTTTCGAAGCCCTCGCCGTTGGCGATATAGTCGTGAAGCCCGTGCTGCGAGGCCATCCTGCCTGTCAGAAAACAGGCCCGGGCCGGCGAGCAAACCGGCGTCGGCGTGAAGGCGTTCTCCATGACGACCCCGGATCGGGCGAGATGGTCGAGCGTCGGGGTCCGCAATTCCCGGTTGCCGTAGGCCGGCAGCGCCCACTGGCCGTGATCGTCATTGAAAATGACGACAATGTTTTTTGCGGCTGCCATTTGTCCGGGCTGCTCTAGTAGTTCGCGGCGGTACGCACGAAACGGCCGATAACATGTTTGCCGAACATTTTCCAAGTGTAGTCCGTCAGCAGCCCGAGAAATCCGAGAAGGAAAATGCCAACGAACATCCAGTCAATCTTGAAATAGAGCTTCGACGTCCAGATCAGGTAACCCAGCCCGGATTCGGCGGCCAGCATCTCGACCGCTACGATGACCAGGAACGACGAGGCCAGCGCCAGGCGCATTCCGACATAAATGGAGGGCATGGCGGCCGGAACCGTCACCCGCCAGAAGATCTGCCACAGCGACGCGCCGAAAGTGCGGGCCGCCAGCCTTTTGTTCTGATGGATCGTGACGACGCCAGTTGCGGTGTTGACCATCACGATGAACGCGGTGGCGTACATGACGAGCAGGATTTTCGACAGTTCGCCAACCCCGAACCAGACGATAAAGAGCGTCACCAGCGCGATCGCCGGGATGAAGCGCAAGAAGTGAATATAAGGATCGATGATGCGCTTGGCGTTGAGAAAGCTGCCGACCAGCAATCCGATCGGGATCGCCACCAGGCTGCCGAGGACCCAGCCGCCCAGAATCCGCACCAGGCTGGCGGAAATGTGCGTCAACAACAAATCCTGCTGGTGTAGTTCCACCGCGCCGAGGAAAATCGCAGACACCGGCGGCAGAAAAAACGGATCGATGAAAAGGCGCGCGCCGAATTCCCAGATCAACAGACCGATCAGCACCGATAGCGGAGAAATCAGGTTCGCCGCCAACACGAATTTTGTTGCGGCCCCCGCCTTGGCGGGCGGGTGGCGGTCGATCACTGCCATACCTTGCTGACCTCTTCTTCAATGTCTGCCGAGATGCGCTCCAGCAGATCGATATAGTGAGGATCGCTCTGCTTGCGGGGGTAGTCCATCGGGACGTCGTAGCTGTGCTTGATGCCCGCCGCCGGGCCCGCAGACATCAGGATGATGCGCTGACCTAGGTTGAGGGCTTCACGAATGTCGTGAGTGACATAGATCGCGGTGCCGCCTACCTCGGTCCAGATCGATACCATTTGATTTTGAAGAATCTGGCGCGTTTGCGCATCCAGCGAGGCAAAGGGCTCGTCCATCAGCATGATCGACGGTCGCATTGCCAGCATCCGCGCGATCTGCACACGCTGTTTCATGCCGCCGGAAAGCGCATCCGGGAACTTGTCGCCATGGTCCAGCAGGTTGACCATTTTGAGCGCCGCATCGCGGCGGCGAATCCGGTCCTCGCGCGGTACCCCGTCGATCTGCAGGCCGAACTCGACATTCTCGCGAACCGTCAGCCACTCGTAGAGCGCGCTGTCGAGGTCCTGAAACACCATGCCCCGGTCCTTGCCCGGACCCGATACCGGTTGTCCGTTGATTTTAAGCAGCCCCTCGCTTGCCTGGTCAAATCCCGCTACCAGCCGCAACAGTGTCGACTTGCCGCAGCCACTCGGCCCGAGCAGTATCAGGAACTCGCCTTCCGGGATCGTCAGATCGATATCGCGCAGGATCATCGGCGAGGCTCGTCCGGAGGTCGCATAGGCGAAGCCCACCGATTCGAGTGAAATAGTCATGGTGCACTCCACCAGTTGTCGAGCGTCTCCAACCTAAGGAGCCGCACCGGCACATGATCGGCCGGTGCGGTACTGAGTCGATTTAGTTGAGGGAATCCACGGCGGGGGCGTTCGGCGCTGCTTCCTTCAAAACGCCGAGGTCGAATTGCGCAGCATAGTCATAGGGCGGATCAATCACACCTTGCGCCACCAGGAAGTCATACTTGTCCCGGAGCGAGTCCATCGCCGACTTCTCAAAGCTCAGCGCATAGTTCTGGCCCATGATCACCGGTTTGACCTTGGTCGCGTCGCCGGCGATCCCCTTGGCGACGATTTGGGCGGCCTCGCCGACATCGGCCTTGACCACGGCTCCGGCTTTGTCGAGCGCCCGCAGGGTCGCCACGACACCGTCGCGATTGTTGGCGAGATAGTCCTTCGAAACCACCAACAGCGCGGTGGTCTTCTGGTTGACGATGCTGTCGTCGGCTTCGAACCGGTAGCGGTCATCACCACTGATCTGTTCGACGCCCTGGCCCCAGATCCACGCCGCATCGACGCGGCCTGCCTTCATGGCGCCGATGATCTCGAAGAGACTGCCGAGACCTACAAGCTCCACGTCATTTTCCGGATCGAGACCGTTGTCGCGCAGATGCGTGCGGGTCACGAACTCCTGGGCCGTGCCGGTCGCGACCGCAATCTTCTTGCCTTTGAGATCCTGGGGCTCCTTGTAATCCTGCGTTACATAGAGCTTGTGCCAACCCGGGTTCGGCGTGCCTATCAAAGCCGGAACCGCCAGCTTGTCGGAGCTCAAACGCGTCAATAGCGGCATGTCGATAACAACGCCGAAATCCGCCTGTCCGGCCAGCACCGCATCGACGGTGTCGACCCCATAGGAAAAGGTCAGCATGACCGGCTGGATGTTTTCTTCAGCCAGATAGCCCTTGGCCTCGGCTACTCGAATGAGGGTCCCGAGCACGAAGCCGTCAACGGCATACCGGACCTTCATATCCGCTGCTGCGACCGACGAGACCGCTCCGAACGCGATGCCCGCACTGAGGGCAAGGCCCATCAGGCCGCGAAAAGAAAAACGTGACATTTCACTCTCCTATCCCATGAGAAACTCGGCGTTATGGCGAATTTCATCCCGTTGAACGCGGTGACAAATCCGCTCTGTTATTGAGGCGTCGTTCCGCCTCTCCGGCCGCAATGCGCACCGATTTCAGACACTCGTCCGTCTCGTTGGAGTTCATGTTGATCGCCGCAATGGCCACAACGCCCTTGACGGTGTGGCCGACGCCCTGATGCACCGGTACGGCTATCCGCGTGACGGCGCCCTCGCGGCTGATGTGGTACCCGTCCCGCCGGATCTGCTGTAGCAGCGCAACGAATTCCTCGATGTCGTCGTCGCCAATCTGCTCTTCGAGAAGGTATCTGGCCGTGTCGGGTTCCTGATAGGCGAGCAGAGTCAGCGCCATGCCGTTGTCGTGCAGTTCGTAGTGCTTGAAATAAAGCTCGATGAAGTGAAACGAGGACGGCATCTCCGTTTTTGTCGTCAGGACAAAGGAGTCGTTTGCGAACCGCGCGAAGCAGGCGGAGTGACCCGTGGCGATCGCCAGATCCTTGACCACCGGTTCGATGATTTCGTGTTCCGACCAGTGACCGCTCAGATGGCGGGCAAGCGTCATCGTCCGGGCGCCGACGACATAACGCCCCCTCTGCTCGGTCTCGATCCACCCCTCATTCAGCAGCATTTTCAGAAGGCGCGACAGGCTTGCCGCCGAAACGCCGATCTCGGTTTCAAGCTTCGAAAAAGACAGACCTTCGGGCGCTCGTGACAGCGCATCGACAATGTTGAGCGCCCTGCGCCCGGCCAACAATTGATTTTCACCCACCATGAGTTTAGTTTCATAACCGTTAGTAACTTTCAATTATGGAAGTATTGACTGACGACCCCAGGCTTGTCAAGCCTGCAACGGATCTCGCCTTTCGGCTCGGCTGCCCAGACCGGAAGGCATAGGAAGGATTGCGCCCCATGCGTCCCAACATTTTGTGGATCTGCACCGATCAGCAACGCAGCGATACACTCGGCTGCACCGGCAACCGTTTCGTCACGACCCCGAACATCGATGCGCTGGGGCAGCAATCGGCGCATTTCGAAAACTGCTACGTGCAAAGTCCCATCTGCATGCCGAGCCGCGCCAGCTTTCTGACCGGCCGCTATCCGCGAACGACCCGTCTGCGTCAGAACGGTCAGACGATTCCGGATGACGAAAGGCCGATCAGCCGCCTGTTGGCCGACGCCGGCTACCATTGCGGGCTGGTCGGCAAGTTCCATCTCGCGCCGGCCGATCCCGCCGTAAATGCCACTATCGAAGCCCGGATCAATGACGGATACAGGGAATTCTGCTGGGCCGGCGACCCGCATGACAATTGGGGCCTTCACAGCGGCTATACGTCTTTCCTCTCGAAGCATGGAAAGCGTTTTGAAACCGCTCCCCATCCGGACTGCGCGTATGTCGAGATCGGCATGCCGGAAGAATTTCACGAAGCAAGCTGGTGCGCCGGACAGGCGATCGAATTCATCGAGCGGCGCGCCGAACCGGGGACGCCCTGGCTGTTTTCACTGAACATGTTCGCACCGCACCACCCCTTCAATCCGCCGGAAACGTTTCTCCGGCCCTATCTCGACAGGCTGGGCGACATCCCGTTACCGGCGGCGCTGAATGATGACCTTTCAGGCAAGCCCGCCTATCAGGCGACAGATGCGGAAGGCGCTTATGGACAGACGATGCCCTACTGGCGCGGCATGTCGGACGGGGACCATCGCATGGTCCGGGCAGCCTATTGGGCGATGTGCGACCTCGTCGATGTCAAGGTGGGCGCAATCCTCGACGCGCTGACGCGGACCGGTCAGCGCGACAATACCATCGTGGTGTTCATGAGCGACCACGGCGAGATGCTCGGCGACCATGGCATCTACCTGAAAGGACCCTATTTCTACGAACCGGCGATCCGGGTTCCGCTGCTTGTTCATTGGCCGGGTGTCATCGTGCCTCAACACCATGCGGGGCTGACGGAACTGGTCGATCTGGCTCCGACACTGCTGGAAGCTTGCGGTATCGATCGCTTTGCCGGGATGCAGGGGCACTCCCTTTGGCCGCAACTTATCGGCCATGCATCGCCTAAAGGCCGCGAGAACATCTATTGCGAATATTACAACGCCATGCCTTTCCACAGCGATCCCACGGCACAGCTGACCATGTTGCGAACAAGGACCCACAAGATTGTGGTCGACCACGCAAACGACGACGGCGAAATCTACGATCTCGGCGCCGATCCCTGTGAAACCGTCAACCTGTGGCGAGATCCTGGTTCATTGGCAGTCAAGGCGCAATTGCTGACCGAACTCACCCATCGAATGGCTTTCACAGTCGATCCGCTGCCGCCACGAATCTCCGAATGGTAGGGCCATGAAGCCGGCATGAGTGACGACAACGATCGGACGCACTATTCGGGCCAGAGCGCGGTGCCGGGATGGAATTGCGACCAGGCAAACCAGAATGCCTGATGGCTGCCGAGATCGGAGCCATCGGCGTCGACCGCGCGAATGCCGCCCCCATCCAGCGCCAGGCGGACGTTCTCGAAGGCGATCTCTTCGCCGTTCCGGAGAGCGACAAGCGCCTTGCTGCGCTGAAATGCCACCGGCTTGCCCGATGCCGTAATCGCGCCGATGACGTCCTCGTGGACCGGCAGGCGCGGGTCGACGTCACCGATCGGAAATATCGGGCCATCGGCGTCCCGCGTGTTGCGAAAATCGGGATCGCGGCCGAGCGCGTAGCGCTCTTTCAGCACCGTCGTGTCGGGGTGATCCTTCTTCCACCGTCCCCAGTCGGTCGTTACGACGGTCGCCTGCTCGAGCTGCAGGTCGCGTTCGGCAAGCGGCCCGGTGACGGCGCGCCCCAGGAAGGTGTCGAACACCGAATAGGTGTTGAGGTCGTACATCACCTTGTTGGAGCGGATCAGAAGCCCCGACGTGCGCAGGATCGGCCGTTCGATGCCGTCGGGCAGCCGGTCTGTGAAATAGGCCTGGGCAGAACCGCACAAGGTGCAATAGGGGATTCCCAGGTCCCGTCCGCCGAGCGTGTCGTTGACCATCTCGCGCACTTCCATGATGCGCCTTGGATAAGCGCGCGACTCGCCGTTCACGGTGATCCCGAAGACGATATCGTCGTCGTCCAGCCACGTGCCCCCCGCGGCGCTGGTCACTTCGGGATTGTCGGCGGCGGGGATGCAGTTGCAGAGGTCATCGGTCTTGTCGTGCGGGCGGTCGTCGATCAGCACGCCACCCCAGGACACGTGACGCCAGTCGATGTCTCCCTCGACAAAGATCCGGTCCCAGCCCGGAACCAGCCCGGTGAATATCGCCCGTTTGACCTCCAGATAGCCAGGCGGCGCCGGTATGTCCCAGGCCATGAGATGATCGGTCAGGGTGCCCCAGGGATTTTGCGTTCGCATATCCTTGCCCAGAAGATCGGACGCGATGGACGCAAGAAGCCCGTTCAATTGAGGCGAAGCGGCAAACCGCATCAGGTCGCTGACAATCCAGCCGATCCGCGGATCTTTCGACGCGGCGATATCCCGCAGGGCATCCATTTGTTCCCTGCCCCACACCGATTGCGTGATGCTGTCGACAAACGCCACCTGGACCGCCCTCTGCAAATCCGCGGGAAGCGGCCCATCCGGCACGGATGGCCGATCGCCGAAGGTCTCGACCACATAGTCGGGGAGCGCAGCAGCGTCCTGGGCCGGTAAATCCCTGGCACCCAGAAGGGAGAGGACAGCCACCAAAGCTGCGGAGAGGGCCAATCGGGACCGGGAACTTGTCGCTGCCGTCATATCAAGAGCCTTTCGCACACCCGTTCCAGTCTATACCTGAAATGCACAGCCAGGCGTAACGCGGTCGAGGAACGGCAACCCACGCGCCGCGACATTACGGTCCCCATCCAACCGACCGCCAATCACAAACGCATCAATGTCCCGTGACTTGCCGCCCCATCTCGCTACGCCGATTGGCCGGCCCTCAGTTTACGTTGGCTGCGATCAAGGCGAAGTGATTAGTGAGCGCGGTCGAGTGTCGGTATCCCTTTCGGATGCGCTTGCCTCTTCTGATCGCCTTCATCACCTGGCACGCCGTGCCCGTCGCCGCCGACGACCGCGCTGTGTTCTACGGGACATGGGGTACCGCCGAACAATGTTCGCGTGCGCCGATCAGACTAGGCGGGACCGTCCTGGCCGAACCGTTCGTGATCAGCTCGGACTGGTTGAAACAGGGGCGGTTCTGGTGCCGCCTCAGCTGGGGCCCGATGGAGCGCCGCGACGACGGCTTTTTCACCGGAGCGCACGCGCAGTGCAACGAGGACAGCATACGGGGCTACTTCCTGGGGATGATCCTGTCCGGCGACGACCTGACGCTGCGCTGGGATTTTCCTGTGTCAAACGGTCCGTTGAGGCGCTGCTCAGGCGTGTGAGATCTTCTCGCGCGTGGCGCAGCATGCGTGGGTCTGTCAGGAGCCCTTGGGATGCGCGCAGTATTGCATTGACGATTGCGCTACGCGTGAAAGAGCCGGCCGAACCCCTCGCATCGGGTGGTGATGCCCGCCAGGCGAGCCGCGCCCCAGGCGCCGGCCATGGCGCTCGATACGACGGGTAGGCCGTGCCGTGTTTCGATGGGTTCGGTGATCGTCGCCGTTTGCAGCCCGCCGCAGGATATGAACAGGGCCTGGGCGTCGGGCGCTTCGTCGACAGCCCGTCCGGCGAGATCGATGATGTCCTGGTCGGTCACCTCGAACACGTCTTCGACGTTCCTGATGTCGAGGCAGTGAAGTGTTTCGATGGTGAAGCCGCTGGCGGCAAGGTAGGTCCGCAGGGGCGTGTTGACCGTCTCGCCGTAGGCGGTGGCAACGGCCAGCTTGTCGGCACCAAGGAATTCCAGCGCCTCGACAACGGACTGGGTCATTGTCGTCGAAGGGACGCCGGCGGATGCTTCCATAACCGAGATCAGGTCGCGGTTGAAATCCGGGCCCTGGTAGAAACTCAGCGAGGTTCCCATCAGCGAGACGGCCTGCGCTCCCTCGGCGGCGAGCTCTTTGGCAAGCTCCCCTACCCGATCGATGACCCGGTCATAGCCATCCGGGGTCATTTCGGTCAGGCCGAGACCGCGGGCGACGAACTCGACATCCGGAAAGAGCAGGCCCGGTTCCGGCGGAACGAAGCCTTGCGCCGGCGGGACGATCAGGCCGATTTTCGGGGCTGCCTTGATCATGGCTAGCCGGCATTTCGGGTTGTCGTGCGGTCGCTGAGAAGAAAATCGAACAGGCGGTCGCTGTCGATTTTTTCGTGTTCGCGCATCAACTGCCGTACCAGCACCGGGTCGTGCTTTTCGAGCGCATCGATGATGTTGCCGTGGTCGGCGAAGGATTGCCTCATGCGGTCGAGCTTCTCGAACAGCCAGGCCCGGTATGGCGTCACCCGGGTGCGCACGGAGCGCAGATAGCGCAGCAGCGTCTCGTTGCGCGATGCGTCGGCAAGATGGGTGTGAAAACGGATGTTGCAGGCCTGGAACGCTTCGATGTCGCCGTTCTTCATGGCGGTTTCCGACGCCTCGTGGACGGCGCGAAGCTGCTCGAGCTCCGCATCGGTGATACGCCGCGCGGCCAGTTCGGCCACCAACGTCTCGAGCCCGATCAGCGCCTCGAAAAGCTCGATCAGTTCGGAGCCGTCGACTTTGCAGACGAAGGCCTGCTGGCGCGGCGGGCTGCTCACCAGGCCCTGGGAGGTCAGGTCGCGGATCGCTTCGCGGATCGGCGTTCTGGAGATACCGAGGCGTTTTGCCCATACGCGCTCGTCCAGCACGTCGCCGGGAAGCAGCCGGCCGCTCAGAATGGCGTCTTCGATGGCGCGCCTTGCCTTGGTGGCGAGGTTCTCCGTTTCGATGGTGCCGGCGTTGGTCTTCTTCATGCGGGTCCGTCGTCTTGCGAATAGGCCAGGATCAGCGTGGAAATGTCGTCGTCGGCATGCCCGTCGTCAACCGTGGCATTGAGCATTTGCAGCGCGGTGCGGGTCATCGGCAGCATGGCGCCGTTGGTTTCGCCGAATTCGATGACCGCATCGATGTCCTTGAGCATGGTGGCGACCGTTCCGAGCGGGTTTTCGAAGTGGCGCCCCGCCATCCGGGGCGCGAGAAGCTGGAACGGTTTCGAATCGGCAAAGCCGCCGGCGAGAGCCGAGGCCAGCCGGCTTGCATCGACACCGGCTTTCTCGGCCAGATTGACGGCCTCGGCGACCACCGTCATCGTGCAGCCGGAGATTACCTGGTTCACCAACTTGGTCATCTGGCCGCTGCCGACCGGGCCCATGTGGGTGATGTTCCGGCCCATCGATTCGAGAACGGGCTGCAGGGTCTCGAACGCTTGCTCCGCGCCACCGACCATGAAGGTCAGCGTGCCGGCTTCCGCTGCGGGCGTCCCGCCCGACACGGGCGCATCCAGCCAGTCGGCGCCGGTTTCGGCTTTCAGCCTGTCGGCGAAGCTTCGTGTGGCATCCGGGTGGAGTGTTGAGAAATCCGCCAACAGCGGCGTTTTCTCGACGGATGTCACGCCGTCGGCGCCGAAAACAACCGCCTCGACGGCGTTGGCGTTCATCAGGCACATCAGCAGGATATCGCAGTTTCGGGCGACTTCAGCCGGCGTCGCCGCCTGGGTCGCACCTGCGGCAACCGCGTCAGCGCATTTCTCCGGCGCCCGGTTCCACACCGTCACGGCATAGCCGTCACCCAGAAGCCGCAACGCCATGGGCGAGCCCATGAGGCCCAATCCCAGATATCCGATCCGTGGCTTATTCATCGGGCAGTTCGTCCCATTCCCAACTGACGTTTCCGGAGTGCGTGACTGCGCCGCCATAGGCGCTGCCGACAAGGGCCGCATATTTTTCGTGGGCGCCGGCCAGCCGTCGCGGCGGCCTGTCTGCGGCGGCGGCGCGCCGCGCCTCCATTTCCGTTTCGTCGATCAGCAGGTCGATGCTGCGCGCCGCTTCGGCGTCGATGCGGATCCTGTCGCCGTCGCGCACCAGCCCCAGCGGGCCGCCTGCCGCGGCCTCCGGCGAAAGATACCCGATGCACATGCCGCGGGTGGCGCCGGAGAAACGCCCGTCCGTCACAAGCGCGATCTTTTCGCCCATGCCCTGGCCGTAAATGACGGCGGTGGGTCCGAGCATTTCGCGCATTCCCGGGCCGCCCTTCGGCCCCTCGTTGCGGATGATGATGACGTCGCCTTCCTGATAGTCCAGCTTGCGGACCGCGGCCATGCACTCCTCTTCGCTTTCGAACACCCGCGCTGGTCCTTCGTGCACGCGCTTCTTCAGGCCAGAGACCTTGATGAAGGCGCCTTCTGGAGCGAGGTTGCCCTTCAGGACGATGACCCCGCCCGTACTGTCGATCGCGTTGGAGAGCGGGCGGATGACCTCACCATCGGGTGACGGCGCATGGGCGACCGCCTCCTCGAGGGTCGCTCCGGAGATGGTCGGCGTGTCGCCATGGAGTAAGCCGCCTGATATCAGCTCTTTCGCGATCATCGCGACGCCGCCCAGCCGGTGCACGTCGATGGCATAATACTGTCCGCCCGGGCGCAGATTTCCGATCAGCGGCGTGCGTTCGAAGACCCGGGAAACGTCGTCCATGGTGAAGCGGATGCCCGCCTCGTGGGCGATGGCCGAGATGTGCATGCCGGCATTGGTCGATCCGCCGGTCGCGGCGACGATGGCGCAGGCATTCTCCAGGCTCTTCACCGTGACCAGGTCGCGCGGCAGCGGACCGCCACGTTCGAGGATCTGCATCACCGCGTGGCCAGCCTTGCGGGCGATCGAGTCACGGCCGGCATAGACCGCGGGAACGAGCGAACTGCCGATGGGCGACATGCCGAGGATTTCGCCCACCATGCCCATGGTGTTGGCGGTGAACTGGCCCGGGCAGGCACCGATGGTCGGCATCACCACCTGTTCCAGATCGTCCAGGTCCTCGCGGCTCATGTCGCCGGTCATGACCGCGCCGGCGCCTTCATAGGCATCGAGCACGGTGGCCCGCTTGCCGCGCCATTGGCCGACCAGGGTGCTGCCGCCGAAGACGAACACCGACGGCGCGTTGCAGCGGACCATGGCCATCAGGATCGCCGGCAGGTTCTTGTCGCAGCCGCCGAAGCCGACGAGGCCGTCATAGGCATGGCCGCGCATCACCAGTTCGATGGAATCGGCGATGACCTCGCGCGACATCAGCGAACACTTCATGCCCTGATGGTTCATGGCGATGCCGTCGGAGACGGAAATCGTGGTGAAGGCCCGCGGCGTGCCGCCGGCCTCCTTGACGCCGGCATGGGCATGCGCCGCCTGGTCACCCAGATTGCCGTTGCAGGGGGACGTCTCTCCGTGAGTAGAGACCACCCCGATCATCGGCTTGGCGATGTCCTCGTCGTTCAGGCCCGAACCGCGCATGAAGGAGCGATGCGGCACGCGGTCCAGGCCGAATGTCGTGATCCTCGATCGAAGCGGCCGATCGCCCGATGCTGGCTTGCTCATCAAATCCTCCCTGGCATACCGTTTTGTAGTTCTGGTATACAGCTTTGCCCGACTGCTGTCGAGAACCGCGGGCCGGCCCTGGCGGTCTCCGCTAGCGGACGAACGACGGCAGCCACAGCGACACCCAGGGCACCAGCACGATCACCGCGAGGCGGAGAATGTCGGCGGCCCAGAACGGCGTCACGCCCTTGAAGATGGTCGATGTCCGGACATCCGGCAGCACGCCGCGCAGAACGAACACGTTCAGTCCGACCGGCGGGGTGATCAGGCTGATCTCGGTCACCACGACGACGAACACGCCGAACCAGATGGGGTCGTAGCCGAGCTGCATCACCAGCGGAAAGAAGATCGGCACCGTCAGCAGGATCATCGACAGGCTTTCGAACACGCAGCCGAGGGCGACGTAGATCACCAGAATGGCGAGGATTACCAGCCATGGCGTGTCGGAGAACCGGGCGGCGATCGCCAGCAGCGCCTGCGGGAAATCCGTCAGGTTGATGAAGTTGGCAAAGAGCAGTGCGCCGATCAGGATGGTGAACAGCATGGCGGTGGTCAGGACGCTTTCTTCCAGCACCTCGAACATCACCCGAAGCGTCAGCGCGCGGCGCAGCCATGCGAGCAGAAACGCGCCGACGGCACCGATGCCGGCGGCCTCGGTCGGGCTGAAGACGCCGCCATAAATCCCGCCCATCACGACCGAAAACAGCAGGATGACGCTCCACACGGACGACAGTGCCCGCATCCGCTGCGGCCAGGTCTGGCGTTCGCCGGAAGGCCCAGCAGCGGGATTGCGCCACGTCGTGTAGCGGACGGCGCCGAGATAGAAGAGCACCCCGATGATGCCCGGAATGACCCCGGCGGCGAACAGCTTGCCGATGCTCGACTGAGTCAAAATGCCATAGATGACGAAGATGACGCTCGGCGGAATGAGGATGCCGAGCGTGCCGCCGGCGGCGATCGATCCGGTGGCCAGCGAGTCGGCATAGCCGTATTGGCGCATCGACGGCATGGCGACCTTTGACATGGTGGCGGCGGTCGCCAGGGACGAGCCGCAAATGGCGCTGAAACCGCCGCAGGCGACCACCGTCGCCATGGCCAGTCCGCCCTTGCGGTGGCCGAGGAAGGCGTTGGACGCGGAATAAAGTTCTTCGGCCATGCGCGAGCGGGCGACGAAATTGCCCATCAGCACGAACAGCGGAACCACCGAAAGCTCGTAGTTGATGGCGGCGTCATAGGCCGTCTGGCCGACATTGTAGAGTGCGGCGATCGGGTTCTGGACATAAGCCATGCCAAGAAAGCCGACGATGATCATGACGAAGGCGATGGGAATGCGCAGAAAAGCAAGAAATAGCAGCGCCGCCAGGCCGACCAGGGCTTCAGTCATCCGGCATCTCCCGATCGGCGGTTTCTCAGCAGACCGATGATGTTGGTCATGAATGCCAGTACCGCGACAGCGCACAGCACCGCCATGGTGACGCTGAACGGCCAGAGGTCGAGAATCAGCTCGTCCGTCACCTCCTCATAGGTGTGCTGGTCGCGCGCCCGCACGAACAGCCGCCAGCAGATGAGCGCGAAGGCGCAGGCGCCGAACAGATTGGCGAGGATCGCCTGGTAGCGCGCCAGCCAGGGCGGCACGAAACTGTCGAGCAGGTCCACGGTCACATGGGTGTTGCGCAGGATCGTCAGCGGCAGCGCCAGGAAGATGATCGCCGGCATGATCAGCGAGACGATCTCGTAACCGGCCGGAAGCGGGCTCAGAAACAGGTAGCGTCCGACGACGTCGACGAAGGTGACCGCCATCATGGCGAACAGAAACAGGCAGGCCAGATAGGACAGGCCCTTGGCGAGCGCGGACATGGCCGATGCACCGGCGCCCGTGGGCGGCGCCGGTGCATCCTGATTGTCGGAATGGGACATCGATCGGTTTGCTTACGAGGCCTTGTCGACTTCGGACTTGAAGTATTCGTAGGTGGCCTGGCCATCCACGCCGATCTCGGAGGCGCTCTTGATATAGGCCTTGAGGAAATCGGCGTTGAGGCCCTCGAGCGCCTCGACCGTCCCTTCCGGCGCCGTCTTGATGGTATTGCCGGCTGCCTTGACCTGTTCGAGACCCCAGGCGTTGATCTTGTCCCAGCCTGCGCCGGCCATCTTGGCGAAGGCGACGCCTGAATGCTTGTCGACGACGGCCTTGTCCTCGGGAGAAAGCGCGTCGTATTTCGCCTTGTTCATGATCAGGTAGTGGCTGCTCGAGTACCAGCCGCCCGGCATCACGGTCGAGAACTTGACGATGTCGGTGATCTTGAAGCTCGGCAGGCTTTCGAACGGGAACATGATGCCGTCGGCGATGCCGCTGGACAGGATCTCGTAGGATTTCGGTGCCGGCTGGCGGATGGACACGCCGCCCCAGGCCTCGACGATGGCCAGCGGGATCGGGCCGCCGGTACGGATCTTCTGCCCTTCCATGTCGGCCGGCGTCATGATGTTCATGCGCGTGTGGTGAACGACCCCCGGTCCATGGGTGTTCATGCCGATCAAATGGACACCCTTGTAGAAGCCCTTGTCGGCGAGGAACTTTTCGTGGGTCTTCTGCAGCGCGATCGAGGTCACCTCGGCGCTTTCGCCCAGAAACGGCAACTCGGCGAACAGATAGGCGGCGAACTGCTTGCGGCTGTAGCCGTGGACGGTGAAGCCGACATCGGCCTGGCCGGTGCGAACCGCGTCGAAATGGGCCGGCGGCGATGCGACCGCCTTGGGCAGGCGCTTGAACTTGATGCGGCCTTCGCTGTCCTTTTCGATCGCTTCCATCCACGGGATGTAGATGGCTTCGTTGACCGGGTGGGTCCACGGAATCCATGAGGAATAGGTCAGGACGGTTTCAGCGGCGGCAATGCTGCCCGAAACGGTCAGCGCCGCGAGCGCGACCGTGCATTTCTTGACAATGGATCTGTACATGGATTCCTCCTCCTTGACAGCTTCTGCAGTTGTTGTCGTTTGCGAGCCACCGGGCGATTGTTGTTGTGCCCGATCATTCGCGTGTACTCCGGACCCGACGGCGTGGCCTGCGGTCCAATTCCCTTCACGATATTCCAAAAGCGCTCTCAGGTATACAACAAACCTGACCTACTCCTCCTCCACCAGCGACAGTTCCGCCCGGCCCAGGCCGGACATTTCGGCGACGATCTCCGCGGGCCCTTCGAGGGGCTGCAGCGGAAGATGGGTGCCGCACAGAACGAACTGGCCTGCTTCCAGGCCGATCCCTCTTTGCCCCAGGTGATTGGCGAGCCAGCAAACCGCTTCGACCGGATCCTGGGGCGCCGCGCCGACCACCTCGACCGGCGGCTGCCCGCTGACGGACACCGTCGTGACCAGCGTGCGTGGATCGAAGGTCGACGGATCGGCGCCGCCGTCACCCAGCACCGCACCGGCATTGGTAATGTTCTGCGCGATGACGTCGGGCAGATGCACGTCGGTCAGCTTGGCGCGGCGCAGATCGAGCAGTTCCAGGGCGGGAACGAAACGGTCGATGGCCTCGAGCGCCTGATCGCGATCGATCATGCCGGCGGATGGCGCAATGGGCGCCTTCAACACGGCCGCGATCTCGGGTTCGAAGGCGAAATCGGAAAAATCGGAAACGCGACGCCTGGCCGGCGACTGCGACGCCTGGTCCGCATGGATCCGCCCGCTGGCCGGCTCGGCAATCCTGAAAAAGTCCATCAGAGCCTTCGAATTGACCGCGATCTTGAAACCGGCGACAGCACCGCGGTGGCCGCCGGAGATCAGCCGGGCGGTCACGGCATCCTGATCGGCATAGGCGCTTGCGAAATCGCGCGGCGGATCGGTCGCGTAGGGCTGAAAGGGCGTGCCGTCGACGATGTCGCCGACGATGCCCGCCACATGGTCCGTTGTTCCGCTCAACCCGTGATCTCCTTGAATCGAGGCATCCACCCGAGGCTTGCCGCGGTCTCCTTCGTGGGGATGTATTCGGCCGAGACGATGCCGCCATAGCCGCTGCGAACGAGTGCGTCCAAAGCCGCTTCGAAATCGATCGTTCCGGTTCCCGGCTCGTGGCGCCCCGGCGTGTCGGCGAACTGCACGTGGCCGATGTGAGGCCCGGCCCGTTCGACCGCCTGCACAAGATCGGGCTCGGTGATGGCCAGATGATAGATGTCGAAGAGGATCGCGATATCGGGATGATCGGCGCGACACAGGACATCGAGCGTGAATTCGAGGCCGCTCAGGAAAAAGCCGGGACGGTCGACCCGGTTGACCGGCTCGATCATCACCTTGATTCCGATTTCGGCGAAAGCGTCGGCAGCGAAGCGAATGTTGTCGAGATAGACGCTCAGGCAGGTTTGCGGATCAGCGTCGTCGTCGGGACGCCCTGCCAGGATGTTGACCTGCCTGGCTCCCAGGCGCCGGGCCTGGGACAGGCCGACCGATACGGATTCCTGAAAGTCCGCCTGCCGTCCGGGCAGCGCGGCAAGGCCGACCTCATCGCCGACGCCGCGCGGCGTGTTGATCTGTACGATGCCGATCTGCTCGCGCTGGCAGACCGCCTCGATTTTTCCGATTTCGTCCTCGGATGGAAACTGGATCTCGACCCAGTCGAAACCCGCGCGCGATGCCTGGGCGATCCGGTCCGGCACGGAGAATTCCGGATAGAGCATTGAAATATTTACACAATATTCCATACCGTCTCAATCTGGTTGGAGTGATCGACCGGGCTTTCAATCAGATACTTCAAGCATAAAATAATTTCTGTCAAGAGCGACCGGTTTCGGCATGGGCGGAGCGGGCGACCGATCGATGGCTGAATTCGGCGATGATCGGCCCGTTTCGGCCGGCGGACGAGAGCGCTCATGCGCCGGCGGCGGGGGGTGGAATTAGGCATTCCCGGGTCGGGCGATCGGCGCAACTGCAAGGTTTCCGGAAATCCTGATTTTGCCGGGTTGCGGGTACCCAAACGGAGCCACTGAATCGAAGTTCAGGGTTCTCCCACTAAAGCATGGGTAGGCCAACCAATTTCATCTTGATAGCTTCAGGATGGCTCAGGGGAGGTCAGCCGGTTCGCCGACAAGCTTGCCGCCGAGTCCGCAGGCGTGGTCGATGTCGTCTTTGTCACGGCGTCCCATATCGTCAGCGTGTTGCGCACCGGAAGGAAACGCCACTCTTGGATTTGCCGCATCCCGTCACCTTTAGCACCCGTGGCTTATCGTATGAAGCCAAGCGTCAGGGCATAGCCGACACCCTGGATTTCATGGACCTCGATATTCCAGGTGATTTTCAGGTTGAGATTTGCGGAACGCCCGTTCGGCCTGGCATCGCTACTTGCTTCCACTCATTCTCCGGCGCCGTGGACTGGCGATTGAAAAAGCCCTCGCCCGACAGCGGTTTTTCTCTCTTTCGATACACGCCGGAAAGAGGATTGCGAGGTGGCCGGACCTGCGTGAACGGCCACCTGGTCGCCTCGCAGCCGGCCTCAATCGAATTTCTGGACGATACCAGCGGCCAATTGTCAGGTTACTGGAACAACAGCGTCCTGTCCGTTCCGACGGACATGATCGGGATGCGGCCGAAAGACGGTTACCAGACACTTCACGGAGCGGGCATGTCAAACCGCGTCGCTCTGGCCGCGCTGTCCCTTTATTTCTCAGAGGCCGGCAAGGTACCGCAAGCGGAGTTGGATAGCTCGACCGACCTTGTCGTCAATCTGCTCAAGGAACTGTTCCTGAAGCACAGTTCGGCCATTTTCGAGTCTGCGGATTTCCGTCAAACCCGGCGCGCAGTTCTTCTGCGGTATATCGACGACAATCTGCAATCCGACGGCTGCTTGTCACCCGATTCCCTTTGTCATCGCTATGGTATTTCGCGTTCGACACTGTATGAGGCATTCCGCGATCTGGGCGGCCTGCGCAGCTACATCACCGCCCGTCGGGTCGATCTGGCGTGCCGGGAGATAAGAGCTACCGCGCCGAGCCGCGGGGCGGTCAAGGCAGCGGCGTACAAATGGGGTTTCACGGATCCCGGCCATTTCAGCCGCCTTGTCCGCCAACGCCACGGCGTCGCCCCTGGCGAGCTGCTCGGGCTTGACCTCACCGGCTGATCAAGCGGCACCCGAGGTCTGGACTGGGGTCCAATAAATTCGGACTGGCATCCAATGAACTCGGTGGCAGCGACGCCTATGTTTCATTGCATCAGCAGTTAACTGGGGCCAGATTGCTGATGGCGATGAGGCCGAGCAATTTGCGTCCCCCGTGGACACATACCGCGGGTCAGAGATGCGCGCGGCTATCTCCGTCGAGACGGCAAGCTGAAGGAGCCACCGGCTGGCGGCTGCCGGACCATCGTACAATTTCCGAAAGTGGTGTGTCCCTGGGACCCGGTCGTCACGGCCGGTCAGTCGATTGCAGCGGCGCCGTCAGGTGGCGTCAAGACAGCTGGGATGGCAATGATGACGGCAAACGAGGCCGACCTGCAGAAAGGTTCTTTGAATGACGGCGCGCCCGCGCTGCTGAAACAAATGACAGCGATCGCGCGCCTGCCGACAAAACCGATCAACCTGAAGAGCCTGCTGCTGTTTCAACTGACCTGCGGCACCATACTGACAATCAAGGTGCTGGCGGGCGGAGCGCAGATTCCGGGCTTACCGATCTGGTCGATCAAACTTCCGCTGATCGCGGCGCTGGCGGCCGGGTTCGCCCTCATTGTGCTCGAGCTTCGGCGAATGGTGGTCCGTAACCGGCGGGTAGCCAGACAATTGCTGGCCACCTCCGGAGCATTCGCCGAGTTCGTGGATGACCATTTTACCCAGTGGAAGCTGACACCGTGCGAGCGGGAAGTGGCGCTTTTGGCCATAAAGGGGCTGTCGATCGGCGATATCGCCCGATTGCGCCAGCGGTGCGAGGGAACGGTCAAATCCCAGTGCAATGCCATTTTTCGCAAATCCGGGGCGCGCGACCGCGCCGAATTCATCGGTCTTTTCATAGAGGTGTTGATGCTCGACCATCCTGCGAGCACAGGTACGGACAGCCGGGGTCGGACCGTCGTGGTTCAGTCGGATACAAGATGATGAATGGTACGGTTGGGTGGGTTCGAACCACCGACCTCTGGATCCACAATCCAGCGCTCTAACCAGCTGAGCTACAACCGCACGGTCAGCGTCGTTGCTGAAGGCGTGACATACGGCGATGCGGTGGATTTTGCAAGGGGTCAACCTTTGCCAGACGCAAAAAAGCCGAGCACGCAGCCCGGCTTTTTCTGTCCCCGCTTCCGGCTGCCGGTCAGGCGACCTTGAAGGTCTTGGCGGCTTTTTCGTAAGCGGCCTTGCCCGGCTTGGAGACGTCTTCGGCAACCTTGCGAACGGCGTCCTGCAGGTCCTTGGCCTGATCGACAGCGGCTTCGGCCTGGCTGCGAACGAAGGCGGTCTGCAGTTCGAACAGTTCGGCCACGCTCTTGACGCCGAGAAGGGCTTCGACATGGCTCAGAGAGCTGTCGGCATTGGTGCGGATGGTATCGATGGCCTTGAGGCTGAGTTCGACGCTGCCGGCCTGGGCGCTCTCGAACGTCTGTTCGACGGTCTTGGTGGCGTCTTCGGCGGCGACCTTCAGCTTGTCATAGGCGTCCTTGGACTGGACGAGGCCCTTTTCCGCGAAGTCGCGGTAGGATTCGGTCAGCTTTGCCGGATCGAAAGCGGCAAATGCGAATGCGTCGGGGGTAGCGGTCTTTTTGGTAGCCATAATAGCGCTCCTTTCGTGCGGGCCCTCTTGGAGGCACCCTGTGCTGGTGAATGACTTCGCAGCGCATATAGTACGGTCTTTTGTGCATTGCAACATTTTTTTGCATCGCACAATTCACGTTAACCCTCTTGGCAGGAAAAGACGGGCATAACCGGCCCCCTTCTGGACCGTGACACCGTTGCGACTTATTAACGAAATCTTAATAATAACAGCCGGGTTTCGGGCGGATCGTTCGGTCCCCCGGAGCCCGGACAAAAGAGCGAATGCAGTCAGTTTTCGCTTGCGACGGGATCGGGACCTGCGCGCTTGGGTAGCCCGTCATGGAGAGACTCGGGACAAGCCATGCCGACGGGGCAATACCCATTTATCGACATCGCCGTTCATGACGAGGTTCGCGACCGGTTTGCGGCCGGCGACGCCGTCGTCGTGATGTCGCAGTCGCTGCGCGACGTCCTGTGGGTCAACGGCCCCGGCGCCCGTCTGTTCGGCCACGAGGGCATTTACGAGTTCATGGATGCCGGCCTCGACCGGGCCACGGCCTCGTTCCGCCAGATCGAGGCGGCCGCCCGCAGCCTGCTCGACATCGCCGAGCGGCCGCGTCAGGGTTTCGTCATGCGCACCGGCTCCGGGTTTCGCCGTCCGGTGGTGCCCGCAACGATGCAGCGCATCCGGCTTTCCGACGGCAATCACGCGCTGCTTCTGACCGCGGGACTGGCGGCACCCGCCACCACTGCGGAAGACCAGGCTGCCAACATCATCGACGGCTTTGCGGAAATGGACACCCATGCCGCGGTGCTCGACGCCGAAGGCAACATCCTGCGGGCAACGCCGTCCTTCGCGCGGCTCAGCGTCGACGCAGCGGTGCGGGCGCAGATCGTACGCGACGTGGCGGCCGAGGATGACCGGCTCGTCAAGCATCCGGTGCGCACCTCGCTCGGCTATCTGCCGGCAGCGATCGCCCGCATCACCGACGACCTGCACCTGCTGATCGCTGTCGAGATGTCGATCGGCAATCTCGATCCGGCACCGCAGGGAACCGATGCCCGCCAGGATCCGCCATCGGAGACCGGCCCGGCGGTGACGCCCGGCAAGGTCCCGGCTCCAGCCCCGTCGGTGCTCAATCTTGCGCAAACGCCAGACAGCCAGGGAGCCGTTAAAGACGCGGACCCGGAAGCGCCTGCGCAACCGGATGACGCGGAACCCGCTCAGGCGGAGGCAACAGCCGCCGACCGCGATCCCGGCGCGGCGGCACCGCAGGACGGGTTTGTGTTCAATCCGCGCAAACGGCCGGTGCGCTTCGTCTGGAAGATCGACGACCGCGGCGTGTTCAGCGAAATTTCGAAGGAATTTGCCGAGACCGTCGGCCCCAATGCGGCAGACATCGAGGGCCGCAAATTCACCGACGTCGCCCAGGTGTTCAATATCGATCCCGATCACACCATCACCGACCTGCTGCGCAAGCGCGATACCTGGTCGGGCAAGACTGTCTTCTGGCCGGTCCAGGGAACGGATCTGCGGGTGCCGGTCGATCTTGCCGCGCTGCCGACCTATTCGAGGGACCGCGAATTCGACGGGTTTCGCGGCTTCGGCATCGTGCGGTCCAGCGACGCGGAGGGCGATCCGGAGCGCATTGGCCTTGTGCTGGTCGACAATCCGTCGGAGCCGGGGCCGTTCGACCGGGTCGCAGTTGAGTCGACCGCCGAGGACGCCGAGGACGCCGGGGACGATGAGGCCCAGGACCTGCCGCCGACGGCCGACGACGCTTCCGCCACTGCCGAGCCGGAACCGGTGGAGGACGATCCGCGGGACGCCGGCGAGAAACCCGCGCTCGATATCAGTCAGTCACCCGGCCGGCGTCAATCCGACAAGGTCATTCGCCTGGAGGAACGGCGCAGCCGGCCGCGCGAAGGCCTGACCTCGGCCGAAAAACTGGCCTTCAGCGAGATTGCCAAGCGCCTCGGCCAGGACGAGGGCGACGAGGAAACCGAGCCGCCCGCTCCGTTCGGCAAACGCACCGCGCCGCCGACCGACCAGGCGGGCGAGCCGCCTCTCGACGAGGCGTCCCCGACCGATGACACCGCCTCCGACGAAACGCCGGTTCGGAACGAAAAAGCCGACGATGATGGACAAGTGGATATCGAGCCCCCGGTGTTCGCTGTCGATGGAGATGCGGACGCAGCGGTCGGCACGTCGGGGAACGACGCACCGCCGGCCGAGGACGTCGATGCGGCTTCCGAAACGCCGAAACGCGCCCAGGCGCTGACGCCGGAAATCCTCGAAATGCTGCCGACCCCGATCGTGGTGCATGACGGGTCGAGCATTTTCTACATCAACGAGGAGTTTCGCCTACTGACCGGCTATCTGTCGACCAGCCAGTTGAATGAAGCCGGCGGGCTCAACGTCCTGTTCGGCGGCCGCGAGGCTGCCAATGACGGCGGTCCGTCGGTCAACGGCTCGGGCCGCCTGACGCTGCATCTGGCCAATGCCAGGACGGTCTCGGTGCGGGCGCGCCTGCGGTCCATCGACTGGCGGGACGGGCGGGCGCTGATGCTGGCGCTGTCAGATGTTTCAGCGGATGGCGAGCAGGGCCAAGACGATGCTGCGGATGACGATCGCAACGCTCTGCAGGTCGAGGTCGACGAACTGCGCTCGATCCTGGAAACGGCAACAGACGGCGTCGTATTGATCGGCGAGGACGGCATTATTCGCTCGATGAACCGTTCAGCTGCAGCACTCTTCGACTATGACGACACCGACACGCGCGGCCGGCCCTTCGCCATGCTGTTTGCGCATGAAAGCCAGCGGGCCGTGCAGGACTATCTCGCCGGCCTCACCGGTGCCGGCGTCGCCAGCGTGCTCAATGACGGGCGCGAGGTCATCGGCCGCGAAGCGTCCGGCGGCTTCCTGCCGCTGTTCATGACCATCGGGCACCTGTCCGGCTCCAAGGGCTATTGCGCGGTGATGCGCGACATTACCCAGTGGAAACGCGCCGAGGAGGAATTGCGGGCGGCCAAGCGCGAGGCGGAGAACGCCAGTTCGCTGAAGAGCGAGTTCCTGGCCCGCGTCAGCCATGAGATCCGCACCCCGCTCAACGCCATCATCGGTTTTTCCGAACTGATGGCCGAGGAGCGCTTCGGGCCGATCGGCAGCCCGCGCTATGTCGAATACGCCCACGATATCGGCCGCTCCGGCAAACATGTGCTAGATATCGTCAACGACCTGCTCGACATCTCCAAGATCGAGGCCGGCGAACAGGAGCTCGACTTCCAGGCCGTATCGCTCAATCGGGCGCTGCTCGACGCCGTCTCCATCCTGCAGCCGCAGGCCAACAGCCAGCGGGTGATCGTGCGCACCAGCCTGTCGTCTTCGGTGCCCGACGTTGTCGCCGACCTGCGCTCGGTCAAGCAGATCGCCATCAACCTGCTCTCCAACGCCATCCGCTTCACACCGGCTGGCGGCCAGGTGGTCGTCTCGACGTCCTACGAATCCAACGGCAATGTCAGCCTGCGCATCCGCGACACCGGCGTCGGCATGACCCGCGACCAGTTGGAGGAGGCGATGAAGCCGTTCAAGCAGGTGGCCGGCTTCGCCCGCGAGCGCGGCGACGGCACCGGGCTCGGCCTGCCGCTGGCCAAGGCGATGGCCGAGGCCAACCGCGCCCAGTTCGCCATGAACTCGCAGCCCGGCCGCGGCACGCTGGTGGAAATCATCTTCCCGTCGCAGCGGGTGCTGGCGGAATAGGCACGCCGGTCCCACCGCGACCGGTGGCCGGGAACCGGACCCGCAACAAGCGCACGGGCTTCAGCAACGGGAAAGAGTGTCAGGTCAGGTCGGACACTGATGCCGTCGGCGCGTTGTTCTTCACCGAAGCAATGCCCTTGTCGCGCGACGAGGAGCTTTCATAGGTCTCGCTGGTTCCGATGACCTGGCCGTTCGTGGCCTTGAGATTGAACATATGCTTGCCGTTCTTCGTTTCCGAACGGTCGAAGCGAGCATCGTCGGCAGAATTCTTGCGGACGGATTCGATGCCGTTTTCAGCGCTCTTGCGTTGCTTGTAGCCTTCGCTCGCCAGGATGGTCTGGCCGTTCCCCGCCTTGAGGCGGAATCGGAACTCGCCGGCCTTGTCCTTGTAGAGTTCAAACTTGCCTGCCATGGTCCCACATCTCCCTTTTGAATTACCTCACCGCGGAAACGTAACCGAGCGATGGTGCGTTCGCAATTGCAACGTCGGCTTAGTTCACATCTCGATACTTACTTTCTGCCCGCCTTTTTCGACCGTATCTAGACTGCCAGGTCCATCTTCAACTTCTGGTCACACAGAATAGAGATCGACCTGACAATCGAACGACGATCACTCGGCCAGACCCAGAACGAACCTGGGAGGGTAGGAATTCTGACGCTGGAACCCACAGGCCCGATAAAATGCCTGCGCTTCCAGATTTTCCGGGTCCGTCCCGACCTTCATGAAACGGCAATCCAGTTCGCGACCCTTCAGTTTGCAACCCTCGACCAGGGCAGCGCCGAATCCGCTTCCCCGGAACGCCGGCTCAACGAACAAATGATGCAAGTCGACTCCGCGCTCCCCTGACTGAAGCTGCATCAAGCCGTAGAGGGCCGCGTAACCGACCAGCCGGCCCCGGGATTCTGCCACGAGCAGAAAGATCCAGGGCCGCTCGCCGAATGCGTGGCGAACCAGATCGTTCGATTTCAGACTGGCTTTATCCTGGTGGTGATCGGCAAGCTGACCCACCATCTGAACGATGCGCTCGGCTTCGGATTCGCGGGCATCGCGAACGATGCCGTTTTTGGTTTGAAGCGGTAAAGACATTCATTTGGCTCCGTTGCGCCGCAGGAGCCAAACCGATGTGCCACCATGCGGCGGCATCATGTTGACGTGCATGACCCGCGCTCAGACGAGGCGGCCCCAATAGTTCACTGCGGGTGCGGCGATCTTGCACATGTCGACAACTCGTAGGTTCGTTTCGCGATAACGTCAATGATTTCACGGCGAGACGGCTCTCCTCAGTCTCGACCGCCTACACTTTAGAACTGTTCCAAATTATTGATTTTTCAGTTTTTCTTGACCTTACGGCGCTTATCTGCTTTTCCGGGTGACGGCTTAGACTGCGCCTGAATTGTGTTTCTCCCCGGACCGTTCGGCAGAACCGGCCAGCAGCCCCCGGGAAGCGCCTGATGAAGACCCTGCCCCTGACAGCCTATCGAATGCGAACGCAGCCTGGCGGCAGTCGTTTGCTGACCGGCTTTGCGGTTTTCGTCGCCGGCTTTGTGCTGATGCCGGTCGCCGCGCTGGTCTATCTGGCGTTCTCGGGCGACGCGAGCGAATGGCCGCACCTGATCCGTTATGTGATCCCTGGCGCGGTGCTGACCACCTTCCTGTTGCTTGCCGGCGTGGCGCTGGTCGCCGGCTCGATGGGCGTGCTCTCGGCCTGGCTGGTGGTGTCCTGCGAATTTCCGATGCGCAGGGTGTTTTCCTGGGCGCTGGTCCTGCCTTTCGCGGTGCCGACCTATCTGGCGGCCTATGCCTATGGCGAGTTTCTCGAC
Organism: Rhizobiaceae bacterium; assembly: GCA_963921345.3. GTDB lineage: Bacteria > Pseudomonadota > Alphaproteobacteria > Rhizobiales > Rhizobiaceae > Hoeflea_A. Next base: position 2,905,177 of record CAWUFE020000007.1, read on the forward strand.
TTCACCGGGCCCGTCCAGTCGACCATCCGAGACTTGTTCGGCTTCCAGTCGGGCCGCGACTACTGGTTTCCCGAAGTGCGCAGCCTGCCGGGCGCCATTCTGGTGCTGTCCTTCGTTCTCTACCCTTACGTATACCTGACGACGCGGGCGGTGTTCCTGATGCAGGGCAAATCGGCCCAGGACGTGGCCCGGACGCTTGGCGCGGGACCGCTGGCCGTGTTCACTCGCGTGCAGCTGCCGATGGCCCGACCGGCGCTTGTCATCGGCGTCACACTGGCGCTGATGGAAACGCTCAACGATATCGGCGCGGTCGAGTATCTCGGCATCAATACGCTGACCTTCGCGATCTATGACACCTGGCTCAACCGCAGCAATCTCGCCGGCGCCGCGCAAATGGCCTGTGCCATGCTGTTCCTGGCGCTCTGCGCCGTCATGGCGGAACGCTGGGCAAGGCGGCGCCAGCGCTTCGGCGCGAGCCGCACGACCGGCGCCGTGCATGACGCGGCGCCGCTGCCGCTGTTCGGCCTGCGGCGATGGCTGGCGTGGCTGTTGTGCCTGCTGCCCATCCTGCTCGGCTTCGGAATCCCGGCTTTCGTGCTCGGACGCTATGCGGTCAAGCGGCTCGACCAACTGCTCGGCGAACGCATCTACTACGCGCTGTTCGACAGCCTCGTCGTGTCCAGCGCCACCGCCATCTGCACTGTGGCGCTGGCCTTCGTGCTCGCCTATGCCGCGCGGGTGTCGCGCAGCCCGCTGATCGCGCTGACCGGACGCATCGCCTCCTTCGGCTATGCCATACCGGGAACCGTCTTGGCGATCGGGGTTCTGGTGCCCCTCGCCGCGCTCGACAACCGCATCAACGTTTTGACCGAGGGCCTGTTCGGCGTTTCGGTCGGGCTGCTGCTGACCGGCTCGGGCCTGGCCATCGTCTATGCGTGCAGCATCCGTTTCCTCACCATGGCCGAGGGGTCGGTCGATTCCGGTTTTCAGAAACTGTCGCCGCATCTCGACATGGCGGCTCGGACGCTCGGACGCAACGCCAGCCAGACCTTTCGCTCGGTGCTGCTGCCGATGATGCGCCCGGCGGTCATCACCGCGGCGCTGCTGGTCTTCGTCGACACGATGAAGGAGCTGTCAGCGACGTTGTTGCTGCGGCCGTTCAATTTCAACACGCTGGCGACGCTGGTCTACGAGGACGCCTCGCGGGCTCGGGTCGAGGACGCTTCGGTCGCCGCGTTGATCATCGTCGCCGTCGGCATCTTCCCGGTCATCCTGGTGTCGCGCAGCCTGGTGGCGAACGGCAACCGCACCCGCGTCCTTTACGGCGGAGCCTGAGCGTCCCCACCCCCCCCCCCCAAAAAAAAGGTGCGCCGAAGCGCACCTGTTCAATCTGAATGCTGTCAAAACGGGGCTAAATTCGCAATGCTCGGGACAAGCGGAATGCAACCTGCGAGATTACGTTAACCGATCGTATCCTAATAAGGGGAATGCTAACGCAACCTTAACACAACTTCACAGATTGTAACCAACTCGCTCCGATGCCAAAGACAGTAAACTTTTTGATTACCTTTGGTTAACCATAGGCACCCGCGGGCCGCCACCGGTCGGCACTACCTCAACGCTTCCAGATCCGCGTAAAGCGCCAGAGCCTCCGGGTTGGCAAGCGCCTCCTGGTTCTTGACCGGACGGCCATGCACCACGTCGCGGACCGCCAGTTCGGTGATCTTGCCCGATTTGGTGCGCGGAATGTCGTCGACGGCGACGACCACGGCCGGAACGTGGCGCGGCGATGCGCCGGTGCGGATGCGGGTCTTGATCTTCTTGATCAGCGCCTCGTCGAGCTCGACGCCCTCGGCCAGCCGCACGAACAGCACCACGCGCACATCGTCCTGCCAGTCCTGGCCGATGCAGATCGCCTCCAGCACCTCGTCCATCTGTTCGACCTGGTTGTAGATCTCGGCGGTGCCGATGCGTACGCCGCCGGGATTGAGCGTGGCGTCGGACCGGCCGTGAATGACGATGCCGTCATGTTCGGTCCATTCGGCGAAATCGCCATGGCACCAGATGTTGTCGAAGCGCTCGAAATAGGCCGAGTGGTATTTGGCGCCGTCCGGATCGTTCCAGAACATCACCGGCATGCAGGGAAAGGCCCGGGTGCAGACGAGTTCGCCCTTTTCCTGGCGCACCGGCTGTCCTTCGTCGTTCCACACATCGACGGCCATGCCGAGGCCCGCGCCCTGAATCTCGCCGCGCCAGACCGGTTTGACCGGAATGCCGAGCACGAAGCAGGAGACGATGTCGGTGCCGCCGGAGATCGACGCCAGGTGCAGGTCGCGCTTGATACCCTCATAGACGAAGGTGAAGCCCTCGGGCGAAAGCGGCGAGCCTGTCGAGGTCATCAGCCGCAGCGCCGAAAGGTCGTGGGTGCTTTTCGGCGTCAGCCCGCCCTTGCGCACCGCATCGATATATTTTGCCGAGGTGCCGAAAATCGCAAAACGCTCCTGTGCGGCGAAGTCGAACAGCACGTTGCCGTCCGGGTAGAAGGGCGAGCCGTCGAACAGGCAAAGCGTCGCGCCGCTGGCAAGACCCGAAACCAGCCAGTTCCACATCATCCAGCCGCAGGTGGTGAAGTAGAACAGCCGCTCGCCGGCCCGCAGATTGCAGTGTAACTGCTGCTCCTTGAGATGCTGCAGCAGCGTGCCGCCGGCCGAATGCACGATGCATTTGGGAATGCCCGTCGTGCCCGACGAGAACATGATGTAAAGGGGATGGTCGAACGGCAGGCGCTCGAACTCCACGGCCTTGGCCGTATAGGGCGCCACGAAACCGTCCAGCGATATGGCGTTCATCAGCCTGGCGACCAGCGCATCGGTATCGCCGGCATAGGGAACGATGACGGTCTTTTGCGGGGAAAGCGCCGCCTCGACGGCGATCAGCTTGTCGCTGACGTCCTGGAACTTGCCGTTGTACCAGTAGCCGTCGCAGGCGATGAACAGCTTGGGTTCGATCTGACCGAAGCGGTCGAGCACGCCCTTGTCGCCGAAATCCGGCGAGCACGACGACCAGATCGCGCCGATGGAGGCGGCGGCCAGCATGCCGGCGACCGTCTCGGCCATGTTGGGCATCATTGCCGCTACCCGGTCGCCCTTGCCGACGCCTAGGCCGCGCATCGCCTGCTGCAGGCGCGAGACCAGCGCATGCAGCTCGTCCCAGCTCATGCGGGTGGCGACCTTGTCCTCACCACGGAAGATGATCGCGTCGTCGCCGCCGGTGGTCCGCAGCAGGTTTTCGGCAAAGTTCAGCCGCGCCTGCGGAAAGAACCGCGCGCCGGGCATGGCATCGCCGTTTTCAAGAACCGTGTCGCCCTTATCGCCGATGACGCCGCAGAAGTCCCAGATGGCCGACCAGAAGGCGGAACGGTCGGAAACGGACCAGGCATGCAGGGCGTCGTAGCCCGTCAGGTCCCGACCGTCGCGCTCGCCACAGAAACCGGCGAATTCCGTGATCACCGCGTCCCTGACGGCTTCTTCGCTCGGTGTCCACAAGGGCTGCTGGTCTGCCATGGTCTTCCTCCCGGGTCGGCGCGTTATTTCGGGCGTCCGTTTAGCATGTTGCGGCGCAACAAATAAAGCCGGGATCCCTGGAATTCCGTTGTGCGGCCATCAAACCGTCCGGTTTCTCTCCGATACAGGTCGCTACTCGGTGCGCCGCGGGGTGGCGCCGCATGCATCTGGCCTTCGACGGGCCCGCGATTAGCGCGGGAAACGGGACGCCGCGAATTGCATTCGGCGGCGCGACTGTTTACCCCTATGGACCACCGACGGGGAAGGCCGGCAATTCGCCGGGTGTCGGTGCAGATCGAAGGCAGGAGACCGGTGGAACGGACAGGCTCATACCGCAGGCGATGGTTGCGCTGGGTGCTGGCCGGCGTCATCGTCGCCGGTCTCGCCGCCGGCGTCACCGGCGTCGCCCTGCCCTTTGCCATCTCCACCGACGTGGTGCGCGATCGCCTGGAGCGCGACATCTCCGACTGGACCGGACATCAGGTCGAACTGCTCGACAATCCGCAGCTCGGCTTCTGGCCGGTGCCGCATATCGAGCTCAACCGCATCAGCGTTTTTTCCCGGCAATATCCGGATGCCAAGCCGATTGTCTATGCCGACGAGATGAAGGCCGATTTTTCCATCCTGTCGGCGCTCAGCGGCGAACCGAGCTTTTCCAATTTCGTGCTGGTGCGACCGGTTTTCACGGTGGAGAAGTTTCCGGAGGGAACCACGAGCTGGACCAGCGAGCAGGGGCGCATTCCGGAGGGGATCGCCATCGCCGAAAAGCGCGTCGATGGTGTCACCGACAGTGCCGGCAGGCCGGTAACCATCCCGGCCGACCGGCTTGGCGACATGCGGGTCGAGAACGGCTCCTTCGCCTGGATCGACCATGGCACGGAGATGGAGGAGAAGGTCACCGCCATCAACGGCACCGTGAGCTGGCCGCGCCTCAACAGCGCCATGCGGCTCAACATACGCGGCATCTTTCGCGGCGAAGCCGCCGCTCTCGAGCTGAGTTCCGACGATCCGCTGCTGCTGTTGTCGGGCAAGAGCGCCCAGGCCAATATCAAGCTGGCAGCGGCACCGCTCGACCTGACCTTCGAGGGCATGGTCAACCTGTCGGAAAAACCGTTTTTCGCCGGTACGCTGTCCATGGCCAGCCCGTCGATGCGCCAGACGCTGCAGTGGGCCGGCACCGAGATCAAGCCCGGCGAGGCGATCGGCGCGCTGTCGATGGAGGCCGAGATCCAGATGCAGAACGGTCGGGCAATGCTCAACGACCTGATCGTCGAGCTGGAAGGCAACCGCGGTATCGGCGTGCTCGATTTCCAGGAAAACGAGGACGGCACACCGGGCGTTTCGGGAACGCTCGCCTTCAACTCGCTCGATATCGCCTCGTTCCTGCGTGCTTTCACGCCGCTGCCGCAGTCGGGCGAGGAGATCGCCGAGACCATCGACACCTCGTTCCTCCACCAGCTGACGCTCGACATGCGGCTGTCGTCGCAATCGGCCACGCTCGGTCCGCTGATCCTGTCGAACGTTGCCGCCGCGGCGCGTATCATCGAGAGCCGCGCAGTGTTCGACATCGGCGATGCCGCCGCCTATGGCGGACGGGTATCGGGCCGCATCATGGTTGCCGAAACCGGCGTTCAGGGCGGCGGCGAAGTCAAGTTTTCAGCCCGCGACATCAACCTGGCGCAGATGCTGGAGGCGCTTGAAATCGGCGGGCCGTTGCCGCAGGGCACGGCGACGCTCAACATCGCGCTTGTGTCGCGCTATCCGACCTGGGCGACCGGCCTCGCCGACCTCAACGGCAAGTTCGAGATCGCCATCGCCAACGGCTCCATCCCCTCCTTCGATCTCGCCCAGTTCCGCGAACTGGCGGCCAGCGAACGTTTCTTTGGTCTCACCGGCATCTCCGACGGCTCCTTCCCCTTCGCCTCGGCCGAGTTCGTCGCCAATTTCGCCAAGGGCCTCGCCGAAATCGACAAGGGCGTGATCACCGGCGAGGACGCGGTCATCGAAATGACCGGCATCATCCCCTATCAGCGCGGCGGCCTGGCCCTGGTCGGCCTACTCAAGGACGCGCCGGCCGAAGAACAGGAAGCCAGCGAGAACGGCGAGAATGGCGGCGACGAGCCGGCGGCCGAGGACGATGCCATCCAGTTCTTCATCGGCGGCTCCTGGCCGACCCCGGTGATTTCGCCGATTTTGGGGAACTGAACCTCGCGACGGATCCGTCCGAGAGACAGGATGACGGCAACTGTGGCTGATTCCGTCTAGCGAACGTTCGTCGACACGTGGTAGTGGGCTGACCAAAACAACGAATAAAAGTCGTAGCCAACAATGCCCAACACCACCAGACAAAGCAAACTGCTCAGCCTCGTTTTGCGGCACAAGCCGGAAACCGTCGGCCTGACGCTCGACGCTTCCGGCTGGGCGGAAATCGATGCGCTGCTCGACCGCCTGCCGCGGGCGGGCGTAACGATGACCCGTAAAAACCTGCTGGCACTGGTCGAGAATAACGACAAGAAGCGCTTCGCCATCAGCCCCGACGGACGCTTCATTCGCGCCAGTCAGGGACATTCGGTTAACGTCGATCTCGGCCTCGAACCGTGCGAACCGCCGACGGTGCTCTATCACGGCACGGCCGAAAAATCGCTCGCCAGCATCCTCGATACCGAGTTGCGGCGCGGCCAGCGGCATCATGTTCACCTGCATACGGACCGGGGCCTTGCCGAAACCGTCGGCCGCCGCCACGGCAAGCCGGTCTTGCTGGCGGTCTCCGCCAGCGCCATGTGGCAGGACGGCCATGCGTTCTTCGTCACCGCCAACGGCGTCTGGCTGACCGAGGCGGTGCCGGTGACCTATCTCGACGTGCTGGACTGAAACGCGGGCAAGGAAAACGGAGGCGGCAAACCGGTCGCCGCCTCCCCGGCCCAACCCATTGCCCCCGGCCAATTACCGGCGGGTCCGGCCGGACGCGACACTTCAGAACTGCAGCCCGAAAGGCGGTTGATTGTTCAAGAATTCGGGCAGCGTTATCTTGCGGTCGCGGTTCTCGTCGAGAATGGCGAAGGCCACCTTCACCTCCTCGTCGAAATCCGGCTCGTCGTCCAGCGGCGCGAGTGCCGTCAACGCTTCCTCGCACTCCTTGCCGAGATCGATGCCGTCCCCGGCCAGCCCGGCCGTGAACTCGTTGCGATTGAGGAAGCCGTTTGCGTCGATGTCGTATCGCTTGAAGGCTTCGGTGTGCATTCGGATGAATGCGTCCAGCAATTCGGTATAGACGATCTCACCATTGTCGTTGGCGTCGAAGCCGGCAAAGTTCGCGATCGGATCGTCCATGGCGCCGGCCAGGTCGGCCTCGCAGGCGGCCGGCAGTTTGCCGCCGGGCAGCACCTCTTCCATATCCTCATCGTTCGTCTTCATGAATTCGGCGTGCTCCTGCCGGGTGATCACGCCGTTGTTGTCGAGGTCCATTTCGGCAAAGGCAACGCGCACGTCGGCCCGCGCCGCAACCCGCCCCTGGGTCGCCAGGTTCCAGCCGACCGCCAGAGCGATAAGCGCGAGGCAGGACAAGTGTCACCGCGCGGTTTGATGTCGAAGTCATGATAGGAGATCCCGTTGCTGTTCCTTCGCTCGCGGATGCGGAAATCTCATGCTGCAGAAGCTGCCGGACCAACCTGCTGGTCGATACGCCGCGTTCACCGCTCAACGCGTTCACCCGTTCCTTCAGTTCGGGCGAGACACGAATCTCGATGGTCTCGGTTTTCTTGCTCATATCGGGCGTCTCCCGCTGATTTCCGTTCCGTGCCGGCAAAGGGTTGTGCTCTTTCGACGGCGATCTCAACACAAATTGCGCCCCGACGCGGGCACTTTCGTGTCGGGGCGTTCGAGAAATTTGTCGGGACAAAATTGGCGATGAAAAACAGCACTTTAACGGCTTGAATGAGAGGCAGGCACCGGCGCCGGCAGGGGGAGCGCCGGTGCGTAGGTCGTTACTTCGGCAGAAGGACCTTGTCGACGACGTGAATCACTCCGTTCGACTGGTTGACGTCGGCGATGGTGATGGCGCCGGCGTTGCCGTTTTCGTCGTAGATGTAGAGCTTCCCGCCCTTGACCTGCGCCGACAAGGCGTCGCCCGACAGCGTCTCGAGATGGAAGAAGCCGTCATTGGCGGCCTTGGCCTTCTGCATCAGCATCGAACCGGACAATTTGGCCGGCACCACATGGGCCGTAAGGATCTTGACCAGCTGGTCCTTGTTTTCCGGCATCAGCAGCGTGTCGACCGTGCCGGCCGGCAGGGCCGCAAAGGCGTCATTGACCGGCGCGAACACCGTGAACGGGCCGTCGCCCTGCAGCGCATCGACGAGGCCGGCCGCCTTGACCGCGGCGACCAGGGTGGTGTGGTCGGCCGAATTGACGGCGTTCTCGATGATGTTCTTGTCGGCAAACATCGGCGCGCCGCCGACCTGCGGGTTCATGGCGAAGGCCGATACGGCGGTGAGCAGGATGACGCCGCCGATGGCGGCGGCATTGCGGAGGGACTTGATCATTGGGTTTCTCCTTGTTCGTTGAACGTCCCGGGAGCGGGAACAACAGGAGAAACGGAGGACGGCAAAAAAAGTTTCAGGCGGTTCAGACTTTTTTCAGTTCGCCGGCCGCGACCACCGGTCCGGTCGGCGCGCCGGTGGGCGATCCGCCGGGCGGTTCGACGCTGACGGCAAGCACCGAGCCGGCCTTGAGATCGAGTTCGCCGAGGGCGATCTGCGAACCGTCGAGCAGGCCCACCGAGCGCGGCGGGTTGTCGCCTTCGATCAGCCACAGCTCCAGAACACGGTTTGCCGGGATGTCGCCCGAAGCGCGGTCGATCTCGATGGCGTCGTCAGTAACCCGGGCGGTGAAGGCAAAGCCGCTGTCGGCGCTCTCGAGCGCTGCGGTGAACACCGGCTGGTCGCCGGTCGGAAATGCCAAAAAGACCAGCAGCGCCAGGCAGGCCGCCACCAAACCGCCACCAAGCACCAGCCACCAATTGCGGCGGCGCGCCGGCTGCAGAAACAGTTCGGCATCGATGGCCGACTTGACGCCGGGCGGCGGCGCCACCTCGTCAAATCCCTCGTTCATGCCGGAAAGACGTTCCTCCCACGCCGCGACCAGGCGCGCGAACGCGGCGTCGCGTTCGATACGCGCGGCGACGTCGCGGCGCTCATCGCCGTCCAGCGCGCCGAGTGCGTATTCGGCGGCCAGGTCGTCGTCGCTCCTGTGGTCGTCGTCGCTCATTCTTCCAGGCAGGCCTTCAGTTTCTGCAGGCTCCGGCGGAGCCAGGTTCGCATCGTGTTGAGCGGCACCGCAAAGCGTTCGGCCAGCTCCTTGTATTCATAGCCCTCCAGATAGGCGGCGCGCACGGCTTGCGCCTTTTCCTCTTCCAGCCGGTCGAGGCACTCGTCGATCAGCGCCCTCTGACCGCTGCCGATCGCCCGCGCCTCCGGATCGGGGGCCGCGTCCCTGACTTCGGCAGCCGCTTCGATCGGCGCCGTCGCCGGCACCCGCTTGCGCAACCGGTCGATCGCATGGTTGCGCGCGATGGCGATCAGCCACGACATCGGACTGGCGCCGGTCGTCGCAAAACGGTCGGCCTTCTGCCAGATCCGCACATAGACCTCCTGCAGCGCATCCTCCGCCTCGGCCCGGTCCTTCAAGATACGCAGGAGCACGCCGAAAAGTTTCGCCGCGGTGCGCTCGTAGAGCCAGTCGAAGGCGGCCCGGTCGCGCAGCGCGATCCGTCCAATTGCGTCTGCGATGTCGGCCGGAGCGGGCAATGGCGCAATCCCTTTCTCGCAAAAGCAGATCGGATCACGAACCAATTCGCAAGCGTAGTGAAACTTTTTCGACCCGTCGCCGTTTCTCCCTCAAAAGCCAACACCAAGGAGTGTGCCATGTCGTCCGACAAGCCGACCGGCAACCTGATCTACCGCCAGACCGCGTGGACGCGCGGCACCCACTGGAGCTGGGCAATCTGCCTGTTCTTCCTGGCGCTCACCGGCCTGCAGATTTTCAACGCCCACCCCGTGCTCTACCTCGGCGCCGAGTCGGGCTTCGCCTATGACAACACCGTCCTCAGGCTCGGCGGCGACGGGTCGCCGGCTATCCCGGCCTGGGCCACCATCCCGTCGCAGCAGGATCTGGCGACGGGCCGGGTCATCCATTTCTTCTTTGCCTGGATCTTCGTCGCCACCCTGTTCGTCTGGCTGGCGGCGGCGGTGCTGACGCGGCATCTGTCGCGCGACATCCTGCCCGCGTCGCGCGACATGATGCGGCTCGGCCGCGATATCGCCGATCATCTGCGCTTTCGCTTTCACCACGGCCGCTCCTACGGGCCGCTGCAGAAGCTCTCCTATGCGACGGTTCTGATCGTGCTGTTTCCGCTGATGATCAGCACCGGGCTGGCCATGTCGCCGGGGGCCAACGCCGTTGCTCCGTGGCTTACCGAGATCTTCGGCGGCCGGCAGACGGCGCGCACGCTGCACTTTGCCGGCATGGTCCTGCTGGCGCTGTTCTTCGCCGTGCACATGGCGATGATCCTCGCCGCCGGACCGATCAACGAAATGCGATCCATCCTGACCGGCTGGTACCGGTGCGACGAAGGAGACGAAAAATGACCAGGCGACTGATCACTCGCCGCGGCCTGCTGCGCGGCGGCGCGCTTGCCGCTTCGGGCGTCGCTCTGACCGGATGCGACTGGTTCGACAGCCTGAGCAATCCCGACAACCGGGTCCGCAATGTCATGGAGGGCGCCAACCGGCTGACCATGGCGGCTCAGCGCGGCTTTCTCGACCGCGATGCGCTGGCGCGCGAATATTCACGCGCCGACATTCGGCAACCGCAGCGCCCCAACGGCGTCACCAACCCGCAGGACGCTGACTATCTGGCGCTCGTGAGTAACGAATTTGCCGATTATCGGCTCGAGGTATTCGGTCTGGTGAACCGCCCGCTGACACTGTCGCTGGAGGAGATCGCCGCCCTGCCCTCGCGCACCCAGATCACCCGCCACGACTGCGTCGAGGGCTGGAGCTGCATCGCCCAATGGACCGGAGTGCCGCTGGCCGTCCTGCTCGACCGGGTGGCACCGAAACCGCAGGCCCGCTACGTTCTGCTTCACTGCTTCGACACCATCGAGCGCAGCCTGTCGGGCGTGGTCAAATATTACGAGACCATCGACCTGATCGACGCGCGCCACCCGCAGACCATCCTCGCCTACGGCCTCAACGGCGAAAAACTGCCGATTGCCAACGGCGCTCCGTTGCGCCTGCGCGTCGAACGCCAGCTCGGCTACAAGATGGCCAAATACATCCGCGCCATCGAGCTGATCGACGACTTTTCCGGCATCGGCCGCGGCAAGGGCGGCTACTGGGAAGACCGCGGCTACGACTGGTATGCGGGAATTTGAGGACTAACCAATCATCTCGACGCCGCTCGCCTCGGTGATCCGGCGCGCAAGTCTAACCCAACCACTGCAAAATCATCGGCGATTGTCGTGCAGTTCATCATTGCTTCCATCCAGAAAATCCAATGCAACCGATAGCTGCGCGGTTGTCGCAATCTGCCCGATGATGTCGCATTACAGGACAATTTACAGCGGCGAAATCGGGAATATGGGATTGATCTCCCGCGAATTTCTTTGTTGACTGACCGAAAACAATGCGACGGGCGATCGACGATGGGAAATCGGTCGTCGAGGAGGAACTGAAGGGGGCTGTCTTGCAAAATGTATTGAGCCGCTTGGTGGTGCTGCTCCTGGCCGCGCTGATCTGGGGTCAGGCAAAGGCGGACAAGGTCACGGTCACCACCCTGGAATGGCCACCCTATACGTCGCCCGAACTGCCGAAAGGTGGGGCGACGACGGCGGTCATCCAGCAGGCATTCGATGCAGCGGGCGTTGAAGTCGATGTCGCCACGCTGCCGTGGAAACGGGCAATCGCCAAGGCCAAGAACGAAGCCGGGGCAATCGCCTATTTCCCGGGATATCACTGCCGCCACGTGGACGGGTTCATCGCTTCCGATCCGATCGGAAACGGACCTCTCGGATTTGCCGAGCACAGCGACGCGCCGGTGACCTGGCAGACTCTCGACGAAATCGGCGAACAGAAACTGAAAGTCGGGACCGTCCTCGGCTACGCCAATACGGACGAATTCGACGAAAAGGCCGGGACCGGGTGGATCCGGGCGATTCCGGCGAAGGACGATGTGACCAATCTGCGCAAGCTGATTCGTCAACGCATCGACCTGGCGGTCATCGACAAGCTGGTCCTGTCCTATCTCATCGCAACCGAACCGTCGCTTTCGGACGCCGCCGAGACCTTGAAATTCAACGCGCGTCCTCTCGAGAACAAAACGCTCTATCTGTGTTTCGTCGACGATGAAACCGGCCGGGCGATGCGCGACCGCTTCAACGAGGGACTGGCGCAGGTCGATGTCGACGGCGTCGTCGATTCCTACTTCAAAGAGGAATTCTGATGGCATCCGGTACCGAGCCGGAACTGTCATCCCTGTCAAAGACCGGCCGGCGGCGCGGCCCCTTTTGGGTCCGATCGGTTCAGGGCAAGTTTCTCGCCTACATGGTTCCCCTGGTTCTGGTCTCCACGATCGTGGTGTTCGGACTGTTCGAGTGGAATGCCCGGCGCTCGGCCGAGGAACAGTTGCGGGTGAAGCTCGACAAGCTGGTTGAAATCCAGAGTGCCGTGGTCGCCGAATCCCTGTGGAACGTGGCCGATGAACAGATCAAGCTGATCCTCGCCGCCCTGCTGACCGATCCCGACGTGGTGGCGGCGGCGGTCCTCGACGAACGGGACCTGGTGGTTGCCGAGGCTGGCGACAGTTCGCTGATCGGAACCACGGACTATTCGGCCAGTCGCGACATCATCTACGACAATGGCGACCAGAAACTGCGTATCGGCCTGCTGAAGGTCACACTCACCGATGCCCGGTTGACGGCGTTGGCCAGCGAGCGCCTGGTACTGGCTGTCGTGCTCGCCGGCATCCTGTTGTTGGCTGTCGTGGCGGCCACGCTGGCCGCCAACCGCCGGACCATCGGCCGACCACTCGGCCTGTTGCTGGATTCGATCAATCGCGCCCAGAACGACGGCCCTAGAAAGCCGGTCGACTGGGACAGCGACGATGAGATCGGCCGGGTGGTTTCCGCCTTCAACGACATGCAGCAGCGTCAGGATGCCTACGAAGCACAGCTGCGGGCAGCCAATGACGAACTGGAAAACCGGGTCCGCGAGCGCACCGCCAAGCTGGCCGGCGCCGAGGCCGAAGCCCAGGAGGCCCGCAACCAGCTGACGGATGCGATCGAGAGCATTTCGGAAGGCTTTGCGCTGTTCGACAAGGACGATGCCCTGGTCGTCGCCAATGCCCGCTACCGGGAAATCATGCTGGGTCGGACCGATGCCGATCTGGAACCGGGCGTCTCCTTCGCCGACATCGTGCGACAGGCGGCGTCGTCGGGCCGGTTTCCCAATGCCGCAAACGACGCCGAAGCCTGGACGGAGCGGCAGATCACACGCCACCGAACGGCATCGGAACCGTTTATTCAGGAAATCGAGGGCGATCACTGGCAGCAGATCAGCAACCGGCGCACCGATCAGGGCGGCACGGTCGCCGTGCATTCGGACATCACCGAGATCAAGCGCATTTCCGACGAACTGAAACGCGCCAAGGATGCGGCCGAAGCCGCCAACGAGGCCAAGAGCGCCTTCCTGGCGACGATGAGCCACGAAATCCGCACGCCGCTCAACGGTATCATCGGCATGAGCACGCTGCTCAACGGCACCAATCTCGACCCCGAGCAGCGCGACTTCTCGACGACGATCGCGACGGCGGCCGACACCCTGCTGACCATCATCAACGACATTCTCGACTTTTCCAAGGTCGAAGCCGGCGCCCTGGAACTGGAACGCACGCCGATGGACCTGGCGGAAACCATCGAGAGCTCGGTGGAACTGGTCGGTGCGAAAGCCGCTGAAAAGGGCATCGAACTCGCTTGTCGGATCAATCCCGACGTCCCCGCCGCGCTGATCGGCGATCCGGTCCGGCTGAAGCAGATCCTGATGAACCTGCTCAACAACGCGGTCAAATTCACCGAAAAGGGCGAGGTGGTGCTGACCGTCTCGACCATGATCGCCGATGCGGCCGACGCAGTCGGAACAAACACGCTGCTGCGGTTTTCGGTTCGCGACACCGGCATCGGCATACCGGAAGACCGGATGGACCGGCTGTTCAAGTCCTTTAGCCAGGTCGACGCCTCGACGACGCGCCGCTATGGCGGAACCGGCCTCGGGCTGGTGATCACCAAGCGCCTTGTCGAACTGATGGGCGGCGAAATCGGGGTCGAAAGCGAGCTCGGCCGGGGGACCACGTTCACATTCACCCTTCCGGGCGAGGTGGCGCGTCTGCCGGATCGAAAATCCCACGATCACCAGCTGGGGCTGATCAAGGACAAGCGCGTTCTGATCGTCGACGACAATCGCACCAACCGGCTGATCCTCAGCGAAAAGCTGCGCGGCTGGGAGCTGCGGCCCAAGGCGGCCTCGCTTCCGTCGGAGGCGCTGGACTGGATTCGCGGCGGCGAGGTCTTCGATACCTACATCCTCGACTACAAGATGCCCGAAATGAACGGGTTCGAACTGACCAGGGAATTGCGGGCAACTCTCGGCGACGCGGCACCGCCGATGATCCTGTTCAGCTCCACCTCGCCCGTCGACAGCGATTTCAGGGAGGCGACGCTGGAAGTCGGCTATTCCGCCGTGCTCACCAAGCCAGCCCGGTCGGCACAGTTGTTGACGGCACTTGTCGGCGCATTGGCGCCGGAAGACGCGGCCCCCGAAGACACCGCGAAGACGCCGGCCGCACCGTGCAGCGTCGCCGACCTGCATATCCTTCTCGTCGACGACAATCTCATCAACCAGAAGGTCGGCAGCAAGATCCTGAAGCGACTGGGCTACAACCCGGACGTCGTCGGCAGCGGCGAAGAAGCGATCGAAAGCTGCCAGTCCGACGACTACGACGTCGTCCTGATGGATATCGAAATGCCGGATATGGACGGCATCGCCGCCACCCGGCGCATTCGCGACAGCGTGCCGCCCGAGCGCATGCCCTACATCATCGCTCTGACCGCCAACGCCATGGCCTCGGAGAAGGAAACCTATCTGGAATCGGGAATGGACGACTATCTCAGCAAGCCCATCGACGTCGATGCGCTGACCGGCAGCCTGAAGGCCGCCGAGACCTATCGCAACGACCTGGCACGCAGCAACGCAGGTAGCGAGGGGACAGTGACGTGAGCACCGAGGGGATTGACATCAACGCCTTGAAGAAACTCAAGGACGTGATCGGCGGCGATCCGGAGGACCTTCAGGATCTCATCGACGAATTCGAGAACACGACGCCGGAGATCATGGAGCAGATCCGCGCAGCCGGGTCGGCCGGCGATTGGGCGGCCTTGCGAATCTCCACGCACAGTCTCAAGTCGAGCGGCCGCGATTTCGGCGCACTTCAACTGGCGACGCTGTGCGAAAGGCTGGAGCATCAGTGCAAGGCGGAGGCGGTGACCGACGCCGAAACCCAGATCGATCAAATCGGCTCGGCGCTCAACGCAGCCCGCCTGGCCTTGAGCAGCATTCGGGTGGCCGATGTTTGAAGCCCTCGGGGCATCGGTCCTGGACCCGGTCGAGGAGGATGCCGCTCTCATTCTGGTGGTCGACGACAATGGCATCAACCGCATGAAAATGCGGCTTGCGGTCGAACATCTCGGTCATCAGGCCGATGTCGCGAAGGACGGGGTGGAAGCGCTGGAGGCGCTGCGTCAGAAATCCTATGACGCGGTGCTGCTCGATATCGTCATGCCCAAGATGGACGGTTTCGACGTGTTGCGGGCCCTCAAGGCGGATGACGCGCTGCGCGACATTCCCGTGATCGTCATCTCGGCGCTCGACGACGAAACCGAAAGTGTGGTCAAAGCCATCGAACTGGGCGCTGAAGACTTCCTGCCCAAGGAGTTCGACCCCGTGCTGCTTCGCGCCCGATTGGGCGCATCACTGACCAAGAAGCGCTATCGCGATCAGGAAAGGGAATACCGGCGCAGGGTCGAACGCCTGACGGAGGCGGCCGAGGTGCTGGAATCGGGCCGTTTCAGTCCGCAGAGCCTGGATCTCGACGATCTCGCCGCTCGCAACGATCCGCTGGGGCGCCTGGCAGCCGTGTTTCGCGGCATGGCCGCCGAAATCTATGAGCGCGAACTGAAGCTGCGCCGGGCGATCACCACCTTGCAGGGGAGCCTGCTGGTCATCGCGGTCGGCGTCGTCTGGGGCCTCACTCCGGCGCTTTCGCGCATGGCCTCCGGGATTGGCTCGAATCCGCTGGGTCTCGCTGTCTGGGTCAACACATTCGCGGCGATCTTCTGCCTCGGCATCGCAGCCTATAGGGGGAAACTGCCGCGGCTGACCGGGCGCGAGTTCATGTTCTACGTTTATTGGGCGATCCTGGCCGGTATCCTGCAGCGGCTGACGACGTTCTGGGTCACCGCCCATGTCGAGGCCGCCATGCTGTCGTTGATCGTCACGCTGCAGGGCTTCATGGTCTTTGCCTTCGCCGCTGCCACCAAGCTTGAAAAAGCCAGCCCTCGGCGCCTGCTCGGCCTGACGGTCGGACTGGCCGGCGTGGCGACGGTGCTGTTCACACGCTTCGACATGTCCAGCAGCAATCAGAACATCTGGCTGATCTTTGCACTCGCCCTGCCGTTCCTGTTTGCCGTCGAGGCGATCGTGCTCGCCGGCCGGCGTCCGGAACATGTCGACATGTTCGCTTCGGTCGGGATCATGATGGGGCTTTCGGCCGCCTTCCTGGCTCCGATTGCCTATATCAACGGCGACCTGTTCGGGCTTGGCCCGGAAAATCTCCGCCTCTCCGCTCTGGTCGTCTTCATGGGCATCGTCGGCGCCTCATCGCTGTTGCTCGCCTTCTATCTCATCGCCACGGCGGGCGCGGTCTTCTACAGCCAGAGCGCCTATTCCATGACCCTGGCCGGAATTGTCTGGGGCATGCTGCTGTTGAACGAGGAACTCTCGCTCATCGCCTGGGCGGCCTTTGTCGTCATCCTGATCGGCATGTATCTGGTGGAGCCCAAACCGTCGGACGAGGAACTCGTCATCAACCGTTCGTTCGCTGCGAGGGAGTAACGGGCTGTGTGATGCGGCGCACGCCCGTTGCGTTCAACAGCCGTCTTTGGTGGAAACCCGGTTGGCTGACGGCAGCAGCGATCGAGACGGCCCCGGCTGCCTGTCCGTCCTGTAGGCAGTGAGAAAACGGTCGAACATCATTTCTCCTCGTCCATGGCGCGACGAACGATCACGAGTTCCGCTTGCCGTCCCGGTAGACAGCGACCACCTCGATCGATCCGACAATGCCGTCGTTGAACGCCTCCAGCTCCTCGGCGGGAACCCAGAGCTCGCGCAGGTCGCGCCCGCCGGCCTCCTGCGGCGGGTAAAGCGCGGCCGTCGCCGCGTCCACTTCGAAGCGGGTCACGTAGCCGATATTGTCCGGCGCCGGTCGGACGGAATTCCAGTCGCGGGCGATTTTTTCGGCGTATTCGAAGCTCAACACCGGATAGAAGATCGGCTGGTCCGGCAACCGCGGCGGCCAGCGCCGCCAACCGCTTTGTTCGACCAGATCGAGCTCCGCCTGACCGGTGGGGCGGTAAAGAACAAGGCCGGTCATGCCATCAGCGCCCGCAGCCGGCGCACTTCCGCCAGCAGGCGCGGCACGTCGGAGCGCGCACGGGCCATGTAATCCTGATCGGCCACCGTTGCTCCGCTCAGTTCAATATCTTCGCTCCGCAAACTCGCCAAGCTGATCCCGCAACCAGCCTGAAAAGCTGTTCTGGAAATGCACGAGCAGAAACCGGAGATCGTCAAGCCAAAGCCATTTTCATCAAAAACAGCCCTTTACGGACATCCACCAACGGCCACCGCGTGGCCGCCAATATCAAATTAAGATTCATTGTTCGTCTTAAGATCAACCGCCCGATTCGCGATTCAACGCCTTCTTCGCAATTCGAAGTAGCATTCTTCTTGACCATGAGTTTGAGTAATATCACCTACTATGAACATTACTCTTGAGTCAGTCGGAGAAGTCTCTTCGGCGCGGCCATACCATGTCTGTATGAGATCATTATTATCAATTACTTTACCCAGGTTTCGGAGAAACTGTATCTCGCCGTTTGCGTTCATCCACGCTTGTTGCATTACGCCGCCGCCGCCGACAGTGGAAAATGTACCTGATAGATTGCCCCCATTATGTCCGTCCTTCAGGCTCAATACGCCAATATACTCGCCAGAACGACAATAAGCCTTCCAATCCCATATGCCTTCGAAATGTGTGGGCAAATAGGGAACAAAGCTGGGTGGTCTTTGCTCATAGAGTGCGGAGCAAGCTTGCTC
Source organism: Rhizobiaceae bacterium (assembly GCA_963921345.3). Taxonomy (GTDB): domain Bacteria; phylum Pseudomonadota; class Alphaproteobacteria; order Rhizobiales; family Rhizobiaceae; genus Hoeflea_A. The sequence goes on from CAWUFE020000007.1 coordinate 2,923,220, forward strand.
GGAGGCTCCCTGCGGAAAACCGGAGACAACTAGAAACGCCACACACTGTCCGAAGTTTTGGAACGGCGCTACGGGTGGCAGCTCCTGTTGAGCAAAAGCGCTTGGGGAAACCGCTGATCCCATCAGTACTCCATACAGTACTGCTGTTCGCCGAAAAAAGATAAGAAACACACAACCAATGCCTTCGCCCGTTTATACTGCCAGCTCTGAATGGTACCACCAAAACCAGACACTAGACAAATATCGAAAACTGAGCTGCCTATTGAGTGCCGGTTACTTGCAATCCTGTGCTCTTGATCCGCAAAACCTGAAGTGAACCACTACCGGCTGACGCCGGTAGCCTCCTTTTCGGAATGTAATTCCAGGTACCGGAGAATGACGTCATCGGTCACATTTCCAGTCGTGGTCGAAAAATATCCGCGAGCCCAGAACCACTTGCCCCAGTAGCGTTTTCGCAGTTCGGGGAAATTCCATCTGGATCCGGCGTGACGAACGTCCCTTGATCCGATGCATCACTTTTGACAGCGACAGCTTCGGCGGTACCGAGATGAACATATGCACATGGTCGCGCGCCGGAACGACTTTGACCGTCCAGTTCGGCTCAGGTCTGCCGGATGATCTCGCGGATGCGCTCCCGCATCGCACCCTGAAGCACCTTGTGACGGTACTCGGTCGCCCAAGCAGCATGATAGCGATGATAGAATCGGGTATGAGAAGCGGTAGAATGGTACATGAGAGCCCCCTCTGTTTTTGGCTTCCTCAGAAGGCGAGCCAAAAACAGAGGGGGCTCTCATTCTGTTTTCACGCTAAAGCGAACCGGCTCGAAGCCGGCGGCTTTGATCCATTAAGCGGAAAGAAATAGTATTCGAATTCCGGCTCATTTTCCGCGAATCCGACGATGGCGATGTCCCCATCGTGTTCGGTATACACGATAGACGGGTTGATCGTGTAATTTACCTCTTTCCAATCGGCTGTCGCTTATGGCACGCGGCATCGGATTGTCCAGATCAGACTACCCATCGCAATCCCGCCTTCGATGCTTATCCGGCGCACTATACAACCCCCGCGTGAGCCGTCCAAACGTCACAGGCGGCCGGCCCCGGCATCTGTTGGTTTTTCCATAACGACCTGTCAGTGCTGACAGTTTCGCTTTCAACCGGCAGACACGATCCTTTAGGTGGGCAAATGGCGGACCGGCTGACACGCTCGCCCCGGCTGCGGATATTTCACCGCTTCCGGCGACATCCGGTCTGACCCGTCGGCACGGCCGCCAGTATTGCGTAGGAGCCGCACAGTGAACAAATTTGCAGGCTTCAGGACATTCGTCCTGGGGCACCGTGAGACCCACGGCAATAACAACGACAAACCGGGCCATGTGATCAGCCCCGTCATTCAGCATTCGGCTTTGGGCGCCTATGGCGGCCTGGGCGATTTCGTCTCCCAGACCGCCACGCTGTTTCCCGAAATCGAATGGGCGGTGCCGCTGACCGAGAAGGTCCGCCAACGGATCGGCGAGGCGCTGGCTCCGGCCGTCGCCACCATCCCGATCCAGCTGTTCGATCCGGTCAGCGGCGAACCTTACCGGTTCTATGTCGATCTACATCCGCATGTTCAAGACAACGGCTCGCTGTCCTGGCTGTTTTACTGCGCCGAACTGATGGAGCCGCTGTCGTCCTCCAAAAGCGTGCTCGAAACGGACCTTTCCGACCATTCCGACAAGATCGACCGGCTGCAGCGTTTCTACAAACTGAACCTCGACCAGAACGGCTATCAACAGGCCATCTGGACCGCCGGCCGCCTGACCCTCGCCAACATGCCCGGGCTGCGGCACGTGCACCCGCTGCTGCGCCGCTATATCGAAAACCCCGACATGCTCAACGCCATCACGCAAGGGGCGATCGCCAAGGCCATCGTCACTCTGGTTGCGGAGGGTGGTGTAGACTATGACGTGGTCTGGGTCCATGACTGGCATTTCGCGGCCATCGCCGGAGAATTGCTGCTGCCGGCCAGGGAGCGGCTGGCCAGACGGCTCGACTATGTCCAGCACCTGCACAACGCCCTTTATCAGGGCATCTATCCGACACCGGAGCTCATCGCCATTCTGGGCTGGCCGAGAGAGCATTTCGACGACCGGCTCTATCGCGTCCACGGCCAGTTCAATCTGCTGGGCGGTGCTCTCAACGCACTGCGGTTCAAGCGCCTCAGCGGCAAGGCCGTCGCCGTGTCGCGCAACCACGCCGCCGAACTGCCGACCATCGAACGCGGCGCCGGTCTGCACCAGGTTTTCGAGCCGCTGGCGCGCGGCGGACGGCTGACCGGGATCGACAATCCGATCACCGTGCCGAAGGAACTGCCAATCCGCCGCGAAAGCCAGCTCGAGAGCGAGAAGCCGGAACTCAAGGAGATGGTGCAGAGCCATTTCGGCCTGGCTCAACGATCCGATGCCTTCCTGCTCTTGTGGTCGCACCGATTTACCCACCAGAAGCAGGTCTCGGCGGTTCTACACGCCGTCGAATCCCTGCTCGAGGACGGCCATGACGACCTGCAGATCGCATTCTTCTGCGACATCTTCGAGGGCAGCTCGGCCGCGGATGTCCACAAGCTGCAGGCTCTGATCGACCGCTTCCCGGACAACGTCGCCACCGACGGCTTCCAGCCCAAGGACGAGATGCTGGTGGCGGCCGGCGTCGACGGCGCCTTGATGGCCTCCTACTTCGAACCGTTCGGATACGCGCCGATCTGGGTCGGCATGCAGGGCGGCTTCATCGTCACTGCCGCCAATGGCGGCCAGATCGATATCTTCGATCCGGACACCACGTTCTTCATCGACATTCGCCCCGACATCGACAAGCCGCGCGACCTGCGCTCGGCTCGCTGGGACGATCTGCGGGCGCGCCTGTTCGTCACCAACGACGACTACCGCCGGCGCATATTCAAACACAATACGGATGCCATTCGCCAGGGGATCGTCGCGGCCAAGACCGCTTTCCGGGACAGCGAGAGGGCCCGCGCGATCCGTGCCGTTACCATGCGCCGGATGTTCGACCTCGCCAATGGCGAGGATTTCACCCGCAGGATCGAAGCAGAGATACTGGGCATTGCCCAGGACCGGCCTCTCAACCCGGATCGGCCTTCCCACGATCCGCGATACGCCAATCGGCCGCCGGCCGCGACGCAGACAGGCCTGCATCTGATTGCGGACGACAGCCGGCGCGCCGACCAACGATCGCGTGCCTGACGAAGACGTCTCCGGCCCGCAAGGGCCGCAGGCACATCGTTTCGGAAGACCCCATGGACGGCTTGTCAGACCTTTTCGATCTGTCGAACTATCTGTCGGTACCCTTTGGCGTTCCCGGCAAGGAGCAATGGCCGCTCTTCGTCCTGAGCAAATGGGCCCTGGTGATCCTGCCGCTTTATTCGGTGCGCTATTTCAACACCGCCGCCAACTGGTTCGAACATGGCGGGGCGGGCCAGGCAATTCCCGGCTTCTGGCGTATCCGCTATCTGCTGGAGAAATTCCTGGCCCATTCGATGTTCTACATCGGTATGGGCATCCCGATCATCGGCATCGAGGCGGTACTCGACACCGCTCGACTGGTCGGTTTCGCCGTCACCAACATGTTCATCCACGAAGTGCTGCCGCTGGTCTTCAGCAAGCAGCGCTTGCAGAAACTCATTCCGGAGTGGCGGCGAACCCTCGGCATCAACCTCGTCGTCGACAATATCCCGCTGGAAATGAGCGTCTTCATCAACCGCCTGGGACGAATCGTCGTGCATGAGTCGCCGCATGCGCAGGTTCACAATTTCATCAAAAAGACCCGGTTGCTGCGCGACCGTAGCGGCACCCGGCTGGAAGTCGAACTGCGGCGATTCTTCGTGCCCGAGGGCAAGGATCCGCGTTTCGTCGTTCGTTACCGCCCGACCGTCTCCGCCTATCGCGATGCGCCGGGCCACTCGCTGCGCTTCGATTTGGGCGACTTGGCGGACTATGCGGAACCGGTTTATGTTAACGACCAGGGTCGCCGCCGCTGGTTGTGGCGGACCCAGTACTGGACGAAGTTCTTCAACGAGGTCGGCGGGCGTTCCTACACCTCCAATCCGTTCGAGATCATCCGCAAGTTCTTTCTCGTGGTGCTCGGCACCCCACTTGCCTTCATCGCCGGAAACGTCCTGGTCCATCTGCATTACGGCTCGACCGTCAACATTCAATTGCTGGTGTATTTCAGCTACGGCATCATCTTCGCCTTCACCATCGGCGGCATGTACGGCGCCTCGATCTGCAGCACGCTGATCGAACTCGGCGCATGGCAGTACCACCGGTTGCGCAAGCACACTGAAACTCTGCTCATGCACCTGGCCGAAGCGAAGTGGTGGAAGGCAGCGGTGCGCGCCCGGGATGTCAGCCCCGATCTCGACCCCGGTCTGTTCGGCTCGGTGCTGGAGGGCGAGAACGCCTCCTATCGCCGCTTCCGCTTCATGTTCGGCGGCATCGTCATGGGCGGCATCTGCTCCTGGGGGCTGACCTACAGCTATGGCGCTTCGTGGGACGCGTTTATCCAGCGCAACATCCAGGCCGCACTCCCCGGCTCGCGGGTGGAAATCGCCGACGACAGTGCGACGATCACTCCGGTTCAGACCTATGTCCGGGCGTCGCCCGACTATCTCGACCGCGGCAACCAGCTTTACCGTGAGCACGTCAAGCGGATGGTGACGCGGTGACGGGTGCGGTCTTTCGCAGGCCCGGGCCCGGCCGCTGGATCCATGCCGCCGCTTTCTGTTTGGTGCTGACCTTCAGCGGCGACGTGCAGGCCGACGGCGGCCTCGGCAACGACGTCATCTACTCGATCATGATCGACCGCTTTTCCAGCGGAAATGACGAAAACAACGTGCCGCATTTCGCCTTTCCCGGCGACAGCGCCTACGACCGCGGCAACCGCTACTGGCTCTACCGCATGTATTACCGGCACGCCACGCCGGACGGCAGCGGCGTCGACATCGACGGCTATTGGGGCGGCGATCTGCAGGGCGTCGTCAACAAGCTCGACTATCTGCACTATCTGGGTGTCACGGTCATTTTGCTGTCGCCGGTCTTCGAGAACGTCAACGGTTACCATTTCGAGGCCGGCGGCACCGCCTATCACGGCTACTGGACCAAGGACTTCCAGCGCCTCGAAGAGCATTTCGTCAACCCGCCCAAGGCCGGTGAGACCATGCGCGAAGTGCTTTCCGACGGGGTGCTGCTGAAGGGCCTGATCGACAAGGCCCATGCTTACGATCCGCCGATGAAGGTGGTGTTGGACGTGGCGCTGAACCACACCAGCCCGGCGCCGATCGACACCACCATATTCGACGACAGCAACTATCTCGAAATGGGGGTGCTCTACGACGACGGCGAATACGTCACCAATCCATGCCTGCCGGAGGGCGGCAGGACCTGCGCCGAGAGTTTCGTCGACGACGGCTGGTTTCACCCGCCTTCCGGCTGGGTCGAGTGGGACGACCCGTCGACCTATTACGACGGCTACCTGAACGGCAACCTTGCCGACCTCGACCAGCGCAGTCCGCAGGTGAAGGCCTATCTCAACCGGGCGCTCCAAAAGTGGCTGGCGCTCGGCATCGACGGTTTCAGGCTCGACGCGGTCAAGAACATCTACCCGGACTTCATCGCCGACCTGCAGCAGCGGCTGGTCGCGGCCAAGCCGGACATCATCCTGATCGGCGAATACTACGATGGCGGCATATTCGAAAACGGCCTGTCGCCCAGCGAAACCACACCGTCCGTCGCCTGGCTGCAGGGCCTATCGAACATGACCATGTTCAATTTCTCCTTCGCCACCGCCGTACGCGCCTATTTCACCGGACGCATGGACGGCCTCGGCACGCCGGCCGTCATCCGCCACATCCTCGACGCCGATTCGCCTGAAAATCCGCTCAAATCGCGCAGCCGCCAGTTGGTCAATTTCATCAACAACCAGGACATTCCGCGCATGCTGTCGCTGCGGGACGCCAACACGGCGGGCTACCGGGCGGCGCTCAAGCTGATGTTCCTGTCGCCCGGCGTGCCGAAACTGTTCTATGGCGACGAAGTCGGCCTGGCCTATGCCGGCACCAGCGATCACTGGCAGAAACACGACCGGTCGGATGCCGCCTGGGCCCGGCTGTTCATGCCGTGGCAGCGGATCGAGGAGCCGCAGGCCCAGGACATGCTTGCTCTCACCCGGAAACTGATCCGGCTGCGCAGGGACCACTATTTCCTAGGCAACGGACAGCTGGACTTCCTGAAGGCGGCCAATCTGTTCAACCTGATCGACGGCAATTCCTACATCGCCCTGCGGCGCGGCCCGAGCGACGGCAGCGGTCCGGCCCTGCTGTTTCTCTACAGTGGCCGCGATCGCAGGCAGCTGGAATTCCGCACGGACCTGGCCGACGGAACCTATTCCGGGCTGCATGCGGCGGCAACAGTGGAAGTCAGGGGCGGCCGGCTGGTCTGGCGCGATGTCCGGGCCGGCGACTCGCTGGTCGTCAAGGCTCCTGTCGCCGGCGGGAAAGCGGACTGATGAACCGCCTGCCGGCAGCCGTGCTCTTCGGCGCGCTCGTCCTGCCGGAGGCTGCCGCCGGCAAGGTGCTTTGGTCCGAAAACGGCCACGAGATCGCCTTCAACGGCTATCTGCGGGCCGGTGTCGGCGCATCGTCCGGCAGCCCCGATCAGGCCTGCTTCTGGGCGCCGGGCGCTGCCTGGAAATACCGCCTCGGCAATGAGTGCGAGAACTATCTGACCATCGGCGGCCTGGTGAAGCTCGACCTGCCCGACAACCGCATTGCCGACTATCTCAAATACGAGTTCCGCACTTCGGTCGAGGGCGGCTATGGCGAGCCGTTCACCAGCTCCGAGCCGATCCTCAGTTTCGTCGAACTCGGCCATCTCGCCGGCACCCCGGCCAAGGCCTGGATCGGCCGCCGCGAGGCGCTGCTCAAAGACGTCTACATCACCGACTACAACTACATGAACACCCAGGGCGACGGCCTCGGCGTCTACGACGTCCCCATCGGACCGGTAAAATTCTACAGTTCCTACATCATCGAGCGGATCTACGACGACGACGCCACCGGCAATGTCTATCAGCACAATCTCGATTTCGGCGTCTACGACATCAACACCAACAAGGACGGCCACATCGCCGTCGACCTGCGGCTGTCGCGCATTTTCGACAACAACGGCAGCGCCACCGGCGTTCACGACACCGGCGGCTTTGCGGTCGCGCTGCGCCACCACCAGGCCAATCTGTGGGGCGGCTACAACACGCTGATCGCGCAATACGGCCGTGGCGCCGCCCGCTCGGCCTTTTCCTACCCCTTCGAGCCCGACTGGGTCGGCGAGAAGCTGACATCGGGCGAAGCCGCGGCCGAATACGAGGACGCCGAGACCTTGCGGCTCATCGACACCTATTTTCGCGACGGCGAAAACTGGGCGGTGCTGGGATTGGCGATTTTCGAGTACCGGCATTCGCTGGATTTCGACGGCACCGACCAGACCTGGTTCAGCATCGGCGCCCGGCCCACCTGGTTCCTCGACGATCACTGGCGCATCACCGCGGAGGTCGGGTTCGACTTTGTCTTCGACCACAGCGACGACACGGAAGGCTTCCTGTTGAAACAGAGCATCGCTCTGGAATGGGCACCGGAACGCCAGTTCTTCTCCCGTCCCGTATGGCGCGCCTACGTCACCCGCGCCGACTGGAGCAGTAGTTTCGCCGACGAGATCGGCTGGCCGGATTATGCCGGCTCGACCAACGCCTGGAGCGCCGGCCTGCAGGTCGAGTACTGGTGGTGATCAAAGCGCTTGCGATCCGGCGTCGACCGGTATGTTCCGGCACTGCGCGTCGGAAAAATATTCCACCTTGGAGTCGGGAATTTCGACCATGACGCGCTTGCAGAGCTCGATCCCTGCAGTGTCGAGACGCCTGTTTTCCCGAGTGTTTCCGTATTGCCTGGATCGGGCGAGGTCATACTTGGCGAGCCACCGTGCAAAGTCGTCGATCAGCCCCGGCGACAGGCCCAACTCCGACAGACCAAGATAGCCGCCCTGGAAGGCGCCGCGGATACCGGTTCCGGACATCATGGCATCGACAACGAGATACCTCATGGTCCCTCTCCCGACAGGCTGTTACAGCCGTTCCGTCAGCCTCCCACGGTCCACGACAGGAGCACCATCCCAATGGAAGCGACGAAAATTCCCGGAACGGAGGAAAGGACTTTCGTCACCGTCGGCGAATGGGCGGGAAGGCCGGCGGTCGCATCAGCATCGGCGGTCTCTTCACCAGACAGGTAACCGCCGACAGCCATTGCCAGCCCGACAAGCAGATGGACCCACCCGACATAGGCTGCCAGCCAGGTGTAGGAATGCAGAATTTCATAACCTGATTCGTAGGGCATCACCGCAATCGGCTCACGCAATCCAAGTGTCGCCCCGGGGATGTCGCCCGCTTGTCGCCAGGGCCAAATCACTGGCTGCCGACAACGGGCGCCAGTCAATCGCTTCAATCGGGCGTTGTCAACACTGCCCCTGGTCGGACCTGCTCAAGCCAACCGCCGGCGCCAGCGCTACGATGGAATGTCTGGTGCGGTCAGCGAAAGTCGAACGCGCTCAGACCCGTCACCATCTCGTCCAGGCCCGACGGCCGGGTGAGCGGCGGTTCGGCGCGCGACAGGCAACCGGGGCGCTCGCACAGCCGGCAGGCAGGGCCGACCGGTGTCGGGGCCTGGCCGGCGCCGGTTGTGGCGGCGCCGTAAACGACCTCGTCGCGAAAGCCGATGTCGCAGGCAAGCATCAGCGCGGTGCGGCGGACCCGTTCGTTATAGGCGCCCTGCGGTCCTTCCAGCGTGCGTGAGATGACCAGGAACTCGGCGCCATCGGGCATCTCGATCGCGTCGACGAAGATTTGACCGGGCTGGGTGAAGGCGGCGTGGATGTTGAGCTTCGGGCAAGCGCCGCCGAAGCGCGACTGCGGAAAGCCGCGGGCACCGGCGCGGCGGAACCGGTTGCCGGCGTTATCGACCTCCAGCATGAAGAACGGCACGCCGGAGGCTCCCGGCCGCTGCAGCATTGTCAGCCGGTTGGCGGCCTGCTCGTAGGAAACGTGGAAGCGCGAGCGCAGGACGTCGACATCATAACGGGCGCGCTGGGCCGCGGCCTGGAAGGCGCCATAGGGCATCATGAGGGCGTGGGCTGCATAGCGGGCGATCTCGAAGCGCGCCAGCCGCCGCGCCTCGTCGGACGATAGTTCCAGGCCGCCGAGCTCCTCGAGGATCGGCTCACGAAAGGCCAGCTGCGCGGCCTCCAGCGCGATCTCGCGAAGCTGGTCGAAGGGCGACAGGCGCTCCGACAGGAACAGCCGCATGGAATGGCGGTCGAAGCGGCGACGCCAGTTGGGCATGGTGTGAACCGGCAGCAGCCGCACGACGATGCCGTGATCCTTCGTCAGCCAGGCCTTGAGCGCCGCCGCCAGATCGTCGCCCGGAGCAAGACGTTCGTAAAACGCCTCGGCCACCTCTTCGATCGCGCCGCTGTAATTGGCGCGCTTTTCGAAAACCTCGCGCACTTCGTCGACCGGCAGCCGGGTTTCGGAGACCGACGTGGTGCGCCCCTCCTGGGCGAGCAGATCGGACAGATCGGACAGCCGCGACTGTGCCTCCCGGTAGGCGCGATAGAGCTTGAGCACGCCGGACGCCGCATTGGGCGCGGCATCCGCCACTTCCAGAAGCTCCGTGTCGCCCGGCAGTTCACCAGCCAGCAGCGGATCGGAAAACACCTCTTTCAGCGCCGAAACGGTGCCGGTACTCTCGCCTTGCAGCTCGTCGAGATCGAGCTTGTAAACCGACGACAGCTTGATCAGCAGTTGCACAGTCAGCGGTCGCTGGTTGCGCTCTATCAGGTTGAGATAGGACGGCGAAATGCCCAGTTCCTCGGCCATTGCCGTCTGCGTCAGGCCCAGCTGGTTGCGGATGCGCCGGAGCCTCGGCCCGGCGAAGATCTTTTGCTCGCTCATGGCGGATTTACACGTTTTTACAAACTTTGCAGCTCATTTCTCTATTACAATTTTTACAAAATTACAATCCGAATTTGTCAAAACATCAACAGCGTGACCCTTTTAACCGCCTCTTTTTGCTGATTTTCCTGTGTCGATTGTGCGCTGCGGTGTAAAAACAGTCACATCAGACGCAAACAAGAGCGCTGCCGCACGCATCGAGCAGCTGCCAGAGATGAGTAAACGGAGATCGGCATGACAGATTTTTACAACCTTGTTCCCGGCGCCCCCGAGGGCCGCTTCGACAACATCGAGCGGCCCTACAGCGCCGAAGAGGTCAAGAAGCTGCGCGGTTCGGTCCAGATCAAGCACACGCTGGCCGAAATGGGCGCCAACCGTCTGTGGCAGCTGATCCACGAGGAAGACTACGTCAACTCGCTCGGCGCCCTGTCCGGCAACCAGGCCATGCAGATGGTCCGCGCCGGCCTGAAGGCCATCTACCTTTCCGGCTGGCAGGTCGCCGCCGACGCCAACACCGCGTCCGCCATGTATCCCGACCAGTCGCTCTACCCGGCCAATGCCGGTCCGGAACTGGCCAAGCGCATCAACCGGACGCTGCAGCGGGCCGACCAGATCGAGACTTCGGAAGGCAACGGCCTGTCGGTCGACACCTGGTTCGCGCCGATCGTCGCTGACGCCGAGGCCGGCTTCGGCGGACCGCTCAACGCATTCGAACTGATGAAGGCCTATATCGAGGCGGGTGCTGCCGGCGTCCACTTCGAGGACCAGCTGGCATCGGAAAAGAAATGCGGCCATCTCGGCGGCAAGGTGCTGATCCCGACCGCTGCCCATATCCGCAACCTCAATGCGGCGCGGCTCGCCGCCGACGTCATGGGCACGCCGTCGCTGATCATCTGCCGCACCGACGCAGAAGCCGCCAAGCTGCTGACTTCCGACATCGACGAGCGCGACCAGCCCTTCGTCGACTACGATGCCGGCCGCACGGCGGAAGGTTTCTACCGGGTCAAGAACGGTCTCGAGCCCTGCATCGCCCGGGCCATCGCCTACGCGCCCTATTCCGATCTCGTCTGGTGCGAGACCTCGACGCCGGATCTCGACCAGGCGCGGCGTTTCGCGGAGGCCGTCCAGCGCGAGCACCCGGACCAGCTGCTGGCCTATAACTGTTCGCCGTCGTTCAACTGGAAGAAGAACCTGGACGACGCGACCATCGCCAAGTTCCAGCGCGAGCTGGGCGCCATGGGCTACAAGTTCCAGTTCATCACACTGGCCGGCTTCCACCAGCTCAACTTCGGCATGTTCGAACTGGCACGCGGCTACAAGGATCGCCAGATGGCGGCCTATTCGGAGCTGCAAGAAGCGGAATTCGCCGGCGAAGCCAATGGCTACACCGCCACCAAGCACCAGCGCGAGGTCGGCACCGGCTATTTCGACGCCGTCTCCATGGCCATCACCGGCGGCCAGTCGTCGACCACCGCCATGGGCGAATCGACGGAAACCGCACAATTCAAGCCGGCGGCCGAATAGGCCGCCACCCCGCCACCTGCAAACGCCAGACAAGGAGTACCGACAATGGCACCGCAGACACGCGTCAAGGAACGGGCCGAGGAACAGTCTTCGGCCATGACGGCAGACCAGCAGGCGGCCATCCGCATGGTGGCCAACGATCTGCACCGGCTTAACCAGTCCGTGATGAAGGCCGTGGACGCCGGCGTGTCGGTGGAACTGGTGCGCTCGGCACGCCACCATGGCGGCGAAGGCAACTGGGGCGACCTGCTCATCCCGGTCATCGTCACCCAGGGGCGCTGACCCCCATCCCTTGTCCTCCCCGCGAGCGGGGCGGCGGTTTCACCCACCGCACCGCCCCGCTCGAAATCAGGAGCAACTGGCCGCTGCGCGCCCCAACGTGCGGCGGCTCTTTTTTGTTGCCCTTTCTTAACCATCCTCCCGAATTACGGTGCACAAGGAGCGGTAAGATTAGCCGGTTAACCCTGACCTAACCTGCTGGTTGTAGTTTGTCGCCAGGGCCGTCCGGCCCGACACAAATATCGACAGCGACTGTCAATGCAAAGCCGGGATTGATGATGGGTTTCAGGGAGTTGCCCGCTATCGAAGAAGGTCGAGACGGGCACGCCGACGAGACAACCGGCCCACCGGCTGACGGCCGCGATGCGGTCACATCGTTGGATCCGCCGGGCAATATCGACACACGGACGGAATTCGACGACCTGCGCGTTCTGCTGCGCAAATGGCGCACGGTTCCGCGGTATGACGGGCTGCCAATCTACGAGGAACTGGTACTTGGCGGCCTCGGCAGAATCGCCGACGAAGTCGCCGTGGTGCGCCAGCTCGAGGACGGATGCGCCACGCTAATGCGCGCCGGAGACGCTTTTGCCGCGATTGTCGAATGCGACTGCCACGGCAGACCGCTCGATCGGCTTGCGCACGGCTTCCAGCTCTCCATCGAACTTGCGCTGAAGGATGCCCGGCGCACCGGCGCGCCGAGCCTGCAGCTGTGCCAGGCGGCGCAGGACGGCATGATCTCGACGGTCGAAATCGCGGCGCTGCCGCTTTCGTCGCGTTGGGAAGGCGCGTTCTTCCTGCTCTTCGCCAGGGCTCGCGAACGGCAGATCGAACTGGCCAACCTGCTGATCAATTCGATGCCGGAAGGCATCATGGCCCTGTCGGCGCTGGATCGAAAGAACGGTGCTCCCACCGACTTCCTGATCCTCAGCATCAACGAGGCCGCGGCGCGGTTGTTCGGATCGACGTCGGAGGCGCTGCGGTCGGCGCAATTGTCGTCCGCTCTCGCCGGTACGGGCTTCGAGGGCTGCATCGACAAACTGCGTGACGCGGTAAGCCGCGGCAACGGTCATGCCGTCAGCCTGGAGTGTTCGGCCAACGGCAAGTCGCTGCAAATCGGCATCACAGCCACCGGCAGCATTCTGACCGTTACCCTGACCGATGTCGGAGTCCTGAAGGCGCGCGAAACCCTGTTCCGTTCGATGTTCGACGACAATCCGGTACCGATGGTGCTGCGCGACAGCGGCGGTCGGGCCGTGCTGGACGTCAACGACGCGGCGTTGCGCCTCTACCGCTATGACCGCACGCAGTTTCTGAAACTGGAGCCGGAGGCTCTGCTGCACGGCCCAAGCGACCCGGTCGTCAGGCCATTGACGGCCGTTGAAGCGGGCGGAAACCCCAAACGCCACCGTACCGCGGACGGACGCGTGCTCGATGTGGTCGAGTACGAACGCGAGATCGCCGTGGGCGGACGGCCCGCCGTGCTGGCGACCATCATCGACGTCACAGAGCGCACCCGGGCCGAGGCGCAGATCACTTTCCTGGCGCACCACGATCCGTTGACCGGGCTGGCCAATCGTACCGTTTTCACGCAGACGCTCGAAACCGCGCTCGGCCGCATCCAAAGCGGTGGCGCGGGCTTTGCCGTGATCTGTGTCGACCTTGACGGCTTTAAGCTGATCAACGACACGCTCGGCCACGATGCCGGCGATACGCTGCTGGTCAATGTCGGCCGCCGGTTGCAGGCGCTGACCCGCGCCCCCGACGTGATCGCCCGGCTGGGCGGCGACGAATTTGCACTGATCCTGCAAAGCTGTGCAGGACCGGAGGCCGCCGCCGGCCACGCCGACGCACTCATCGAAGCACTCGACCAGCCGCACTGGATCGACGGCCGCGAGATCAGGGTGGGGGCCAGTCTCGGGATCGCGCTGGCACCAACCCATACGACCGACCTGCAGCAGATCCTCAAATTCGCCGACCTTGCGCTCTACCGGGCCAAGCAGGACAGCGGCAGCGCCTTCCGGTTCTTCGAGTCGCAGATGGACCGCGTCGTCGGCGAGCGCCGCCAGCTCGAAATGGACCTGCGCCGGGCGGTGATCGAGAACGAGTTCGAACTCAGCTACCAGCCGATCATCGCCGTGCAGACCGGGGGCTTGCGCGGGTTCGAGGCGCTGGTCCGTTGGAACCACCCGACACGGGGCAGCATTCCGCCCGGGAAATTCATACCGCTTGCCGAGGAAATCGGCGTCATCGGCGACATCGGCGAATGGACCCTGCGGGAGGCCTGCCGGGAAGCGGTGACTTGGCCCGATTCGCTGATCATCGCCGTCAACGTGTCGGCCAGGCAGTTCAGCAATGGCGGTCTGGTGGATACGGTCGCCGCCACTATTCAGGCGTTCGGGCTGCCGGCACAGCGGCTGGAGGTCGAGATCACCGAAAGCGTCCTGCTCAACGGCACGCAGGACAATATCGGGATCCTTCGCCGGCTTCGTGATCTCGACATTCGCATCGCGCTCGACGACTTCGGCACCGGCTATTCCAGCATGGGATATCTGACGAAGTTTCCCTTCAACCGCATCAAGATCGATCGCAGTTTCGTTGCCGACCTGGAAATCGACAGCGGTTCGCGAGCCATCGTCCGGGCCATCATCGGGCTGGCCACCGGCTTCGGCATGGATATTACCGCCGAGGGCGTCGAGACCGTCGGGCAATTGGAGGTGCTGCGCGAGGAACGCTGCAGCGAGCTTCAAGGCTTTCTGTTCAGTCCGCCGATGCCGCGCGACAATGTGCGCAGTGTGATCGACGCCTATCTCGGTTCCGGCGAGGTCGAACGCGACGCCATTCGCCAGGCGGGCTGAAACGAAGCGAACAAAGCTGCTGAATTGCCGCACGCTTTGCGCTAAGAGATGCCGGAACCCGTTGAAGAAACGAGCATTTCATGGCCGAGAAAGCGAAAAAGCCGGCGCGCGCCAAAGCCGGCGCCGGCAAGAAACCCCCGAAGCGTCCGGCCCATGTCGACAATGTCCGGGGCGTAGACACTTGGAAGCAGGTCAATGATTGGCTCGCCTGGCGCGGCATCGAGGACATCGAATGCATCACGCCCGATCTGGCGGGCGTGCCGCGCGGCAAGATGATGCCGGCGTCGAAATTCACTTCCAACACGTCGCTCGCGCTGCCGACCGCGATCTACCGTCAGACGATCTCGGGCGAGTACCCGCAGGAGACCGGCAACTTCCGCCACGATCCTCTTGACGGCGACCTCAAGCTGGTGCCGGATCTCGCGACTTTGTCGGCCGTCCCGTGGGAGTCCGACCCGACCGCCCAGGTGATCTGTGACATGGTGGACACCGACGGCAACAGCGTCGCCTACGCGCCGCGCTCGGTGCTCAAGCGGGTCATGGCTCTGTATGAGCGCGAAGGCTGGCGCCCGGCGGTGGCGCCGGAGATCGAGTTCTATCTGATCGCCAAGAACGACGATCCGGACTACCCGCTGCAGCCGCCGGTCGGACGTTCCGGACGCCGCATCCTGCCGGGCCAGTCCTATTCCATCGCCGGCGTCAACGAGTTCGACGAACTGATCGACGACATCTATCACTATTCCGAAGCGCAGGGTCTTGAGATCGACACGCTGATCCATGAGGAAGGGCCGGCGCAGCTGGAAATCAACCTGCGGCACGGCGATCCGCTGGAACTCGCCGACCAGGTGTTCATGTTCAAGCGCACGCTACGCGAGGCGGCGCTCAATCACGGTATCTATGCCACCTTCATGGCCAAGCCGATGCAGAGCCAGGCCGGTTCCGCGCTGCACATTCACCAGTCGGTGGTCGATATCAAGACCGGCCGCAACATCTTCAGCAATCCGGACGGCTCGCCCTCGCCGCGTTTCTTTTCCTTCATCGGCGGGCTGCAGCATTTCGTACCCAAGGCGCTGGTGATGATGGCGCCCTACGTCAATTCCTACCGTCGCCTGACACCCAACATGGCCTGTCCCGTCAACAATGCCTGGGGGTACGACAACCGGACCGTGGCGTTCCGCGTGCCGCATTCCGAGCCGCAGTCGCGGCGGCTTGAAAACCGCCTGCCCTCGTCCGACGCCAACCCCTACCTGGCGATCGCCGCGTCGCTCGCCTGCGGCTGGCTCGGCATGATGCGCGAGATCGTGCCGGACAGCCCGACCGAAACCACCGCCAATCTGGGCAACACGGTCGAACTGCCGCGCGGCCTGCAGGAGGCGGTTGCGTTGCTGGAGGGCGAACCGGCTTTCGTCGAGGTGTTCGACAACGAGTTCATCGACATCTATGCTGGCGTCAAGCGCGGTGAATTCGAGACCTTCATGGAGGTCATCAGCCCGTGGGAACGGGAATTCCTGCTGCTGAACGTGTAGGCGCGGACAGACTAAAGCGAAAATCGCTACAATCGGAAGCCCGATGTTAACCCCGTTTATAGAATAGCGAGGGAGAATGGAGCACCTCTGTCGTCAGGCGAGCGGTTGATCGTTAAGGATGGTTCAGGGGCTCGAAGGACCGGCGAGCGCATCGCGCGCGAGGCGGATTTTCAGGGAAGAAGAACGGGCGGACAGAATTGGGTCTCATCAGCAAATACCGAGACGGAACGGCGGCGCTTACGGGCATCCCGTTGCGACGCCCGCGAACCCTGGCGGAAACGGTTCGCCATTCCTGGTCCATGCTTCTGTACTGGACACATTACTGGCTCTGGGATCGCCGCTTCGAAGGCGACGAACAGGTGGCGACGAGCGGCACGGTCCACCGCGACAATCTCGAGCCGGTCAGCACCGCGCATGCGGACCTGTCCTACGAATACGGCGCATCGCCGCGGCTTGTGGTCAATTGGATCCTCAACGGATTGAAAGTGGATTTCAGCCGCTTTGCGTTCATCGACTACGGCTCCGGCCGCGGCCGGGTTCTGCTGACAGCAGCGCAAAGGCCTTTTCGAGCGGTACGCGGTGTCGAGTTCTGCAGCGTTCTGCATGAACAGGCACAACGCAACATCGCCGGTTGCCGCGACGCCGACCTGGCCTGCCCGGATGTGAAGTCGGTCTTCAGCGACGTGCTCGACTTCGACGTTCCTGACGGCGACTGCATCCTGTATTTCTTCAATCCGTTCGAGGCGGAACTGCTCGACAGGGTCGTGCGAAAATACACCGACACGCCGAAGTGCGGACAAAACCGGGTCATCATCGTCTACTACAACGCCAAGCACCACCGGACGCTGACCGACAACAAGCACATCCGTGTCAGGCCATTGTCGCTGCTGGCGCGTCTCAGGATCAAATTGCTGAGCCCGCATCCGGTTCAGGTTTACGAAGTCGTCGGTTAGGCCTCGTCCGACATAGCCAGAAATTCCTGCATCATCGTCATCATCGTCTGCCAGCAATCCTCTTGCGGCAGAGGATAATGATTGCGGCTTTCCAGGACGACGAGCTGGGCGCCTGGAATGCCCTTGGCCAGTTTCTGGCCTTCCGACAGCGGATGCACCGCATCGCCGCGACAATGCAGCACCAGCGTCGGAACACCGACCTCCTCAAGCAGGCCCGCGACCGAATGATTGTTGTAGAATTCGCGGCCGCGAATCTCGTTTTCGACCGGACAACTGTTCTGCAGGTCGCGGGCGATGCGGCGGACCTGTTCCTGGGTGGCGGTCGGGAGATAGATCGATATGTAGCCGGCAACGAATGCGCTGTCGGGCGTTTCCCACCCCTCCTCCGCCATCTTCAGGATGGCGTCGCGATCGCCGCCCGACGAACCGCCGTCGCGCACCGAACGGCCATCGACATAGCCGCCGAGTAGGATCAGCCCGGAAACCCGTTGCGGATAGCGGGCCGCGAACTCGATGGCGACCATGGCGCCGTTCGAACATCCCAGCAGCGCCAGGCGGTCGATTCCGAGCGAATCGGCAACCGCCTTCAAGTCCTCGGCACTGCGCGAGGCGCTGAAGTCGTCGACCTCCAGGTCGGACAGGCCGCCTCCCCGGTGGTCAACACGGATCAGGGTGTGGGTCTCGCCCAACCGATCGAAAAACGGGCGTTCGGTCGGCTCGGCCCACTCCAGTTCCAGATGCGTCGGGTGGTGTGCTGCCCGCATCAGCGGCGGCCCATTGCCGGACGTCGCATAGGCGATCTTCACGCCGTCGTCGGCAGTTGCATAGCGCACGGTCGGCCGAGGAGAGATGTTGGAAACGGCGGAAGACTCTGCATCGTTCTGCTCCACTTCGGCCACGAACTGGATTCCCCGACGCGGGACGGTTCGAATGATGGCTTGTGCTTTTCCATCGTCGCCCACGGCGCGGCGCGCCGCCGCGATACGGGCGGTGATGGCGGAATCCGACACCTGCCGGCCGGACCAGACCGCGTCGATCAGCCGGTCGCGGCTGATCAGTGACCCCGCGTTGCGCACCAGCAGGTGAAGGAGATCGAAAACCTGCGGTTCTATGCTTTGAGTCTCGCCGCCCCGGGTCAGGGTAAAGGCCGCGTCGTCAAGGACGCAGTCTGCAAACCGGTAATGCATGGCGGGACTAAACAGCGACGGCCGAAGGATCACAAGAGTTGCATCGCGAATTTGCGCGTTTGGCAGGAAAAAGACAGCGTTTTCGCAGGGTTCCGGTCAGGCGCCCGGAAAGGGATCCGGCGAAGATGGGACCAGGCATCGTCACCAGTGAGTTCCCGCCATGCAAATCCTCGATCTTCGTCTGCTGCACTATCCCACCTCGAAGCACCAGATTCCCGAGCACGATCGGACCCGCCGGGCTCATAACGAGCCGCAGGGAGCGCCAAGCGTCGGTCGCGATCGACCCGCCGCATCGCCTGCGGTCCGTCGGCGCAAAGGCCTGTTTGCTTCAGTTCTTTCGACCGTTGCAAGGTAACGCGGCTGGCCACGCCGGCTCCCGCGATGCTCTTTTTTTGCACCGCACAGGGTGATTCCGCATATTGGGACTGGCCTTTTTAAATCGATTAGATTATGAGAAGGCCGATTTCGGTTCCAAGCGAGCTATTGGCCATGACCAGCCAGACCATTCCCGTCGATCCGTTCGATTTCGTTGTCTTCGGCGGAACCGGCGACCTGTCCGAACGCAAACTGCTGCCGGCGCTGTACCACCGGCAGATCTCCGGTCAGTTGACCGAACCCACCCGCATCATCGGCGCCTCGCGGGCTGACCTGGACGATGCCGGCTTCCGGCAGTTCGCCGGCGATGCGCTGAAGCGCCATCTCGACGAAGACGACTGTGACGACGAGCAGATCGAACGCTTTCTCGCCCGGTTGTTCTACGTCTCGGTCGACGCGATGTCGGATCGCGGCTGGGACGACCTGGCCCGCAAGCTGGCGGAAAGCAATGCGGACGTTCGCGCCTTCTATCTCGCCGTCGGCCCCTCGATCTTTGGCGATATCTGCGAGCGCATCGGACAGAACGGGCTGATCAACGACCATACCCGCATCGTCGTCGAAAAGCCGATCGGCCGCGACCTGGCTTCGGCCAAGGCGCTCAACGACACCATCGGCCACACCTTCTCGGAGGACCAGATCTTCCGCATCGACCACTATCTCGGCAAGGAGACGGTGCAGAACCTGATGGCGCTGCGTTTCGCCAATGCGCTTTACGAGCCGCTGTGGAACTCAGCCCATATCGACCACATCCAGATCACCGTCGCCGAATCCGTCGGACTGGAAGGCCGCGCCGGTTACTACGACCGCGCCGGGGCGCTGCGCGACATGGTGCAGAACCACATGCTGCAGCTTCTGTGCCTGGTGGCGATGGAGGCGCCGCCATCGGCGGAAGCCGAATCCGTACGTGACGAAAAGCTCAAGGTATTGCGGGCACTGTCCCCAATCGACGCTTCCAACGCGGCGCAAGTGACCGTGCGCGGCCAGTATCGCGCCGGCGCGTCTCGAGGCGGCGCCGTCGAAGGCTATCTGGAAGAGCTCGACAATGGCGGCTCCAACACCGAGACCTTCGTCGCCATCAAGGCGGAAATCGAGAACTGGCGCTGGGCCGGCGTGCCGTTCTACCTGCGCACAGGCAAGCGCATGGCCGAGCGGGTCTCGGAAATCGTCATCAACTTCAAGCCGATTCCGCACTCGATCTTCGACAAAAGCGCCGGCCATGTGATCGCCAACCAGTTGGTCATCCGACTGCAGCCGGGCGAAGGCGTCAAGCAGTGGATCATGATCAAGGACCCCGGCCCCGGCGGCATGCGGCTGCGTCACGTGCCGCTCGACATGAGCTTCGCCGAGAGTTTCGGCGTGCGCAATCCGGACGCCTATGAGCGGCTGCTGATGGACGTCATTCGCTGCAACCAGACGCTTTTCATGCGGCGCGACGAGGTCGAGGCGGCATGGAAGTGGGTCGATCCGATCCTCGCCGCCTGGGAGGAAAGCCATCAACCCGTTCACGGCTACACCGCCGGCACCTCCGGCCCGACCCAGGCCATCGCGCTGATCGAACGGGACGGCCGCACCTGGCACGAGAATCACTGAGCGTCATGGCGGAACCGCAGCTAACGGAATTCGCAAACGGCGAAGTGCTGGCCGAGGCCTTGGCGGCAAGGGTTGCCGAGGTTCTCGGTGAGGCGATTGAACGCGACGGATCGGCAACCCTGGCCGTTTCCGGCGGATCCACCCCGCGGCGCTTCTTTCAGGTGCTGAGCCAGCACGAGGTCGCCTGGAAGCTCGTGACCGTGACCTTGGTCGACGAGCGGTTCGTGCCGCCGTCGAGCGATCGCTCCAACCACCGGCTGGTGGCAACGCATCTGCTGCAGAACGCCGCGGCCTTTGCCGATTTCGTGCCGCTCTATGCCGCCGACCGGTCGCCCGAAGAGGCCGCCCGGGAGGCGGCCGAACGCCTCTCCTCGGTGAAAATGCCGCTGGACGTCGCGGTGCTGGGCATGGGCCTGGACGGCCACACGGCGTCCTGGTTCCCGGACAGTCCGCAGCTGGCGGCCGTCACCGATCCGAACGGCACCGAAACGGTGTTGTCGGCCGACGCGCCCGGCGCCGGCGAAACGCGGCTGACGCTGACCTTACCGGTGGTGGCGCAGGCGGCGCTGTGCGTGCTGCATCTTGAAGGAAACGACAAAAAGCGCGTGTTTGAAGAGGCCATGAGGCTCGGTCCGGTCGATGAACTGCCGGTGCGCGCTATCTTAAGGAAGACCGAGAACCCGCTGCAGGTTTACCGGGCGCCGTGACGGCGCCACGGTTTGTGCAAGCGTGCCGGAAACAACGGCACCGTCTTCCGTTCGGGAAACGCCTGAGAAACTGAAGACAACCGGACCGCAGTCCGAACCCACTCGATCGGCAGGAAAGAACATGGCTGCACATTCGTCCATTCTCGCGATCACCGACCGCATCGTCGAACGGTCGAAACCGACACGCGAAGCCTATCTCGACCAGGTCAACCGCGCGGCCGAAAACGGTCCGCATCGCGGCGTGCTGTCCTGCGGGAACCTGGCGCACGGTTTCGCCGCCTGCACCGTCCATGACAAGGAGGCGCTGGCCGGCGACCGGGTGCCGAATCTCGGCATCATCACCGCCTACAACGACATGCTGTCGGCGCATCAGCCCTTCGAGCGCTATCCGGACCTCATTCGCGCCGCGGCCGCTGAGGCAGGCGGCGTGGCGCAGGTCGCCGGCGGGGTTCCCGCCATGTGCGACGGTGTCACCCAGGGCCAACCGGGCATGGATTTGTCGCTGTTTTCGCGCGACGTCATCGCCCTGTCGGCTGCCGTCGGCCTGTCGCACAACATGTTCGATGCGGCCGCCTTTCTCGGTGTCTGCGACAAGATCGTGCCGGGCCTGGTGATCGCCGCTCTGACCTTCGGCCACTTGCCGGCGGTTTTCATCCCGGCCGGTCCGATGACGTCGGGCTTGCCGAACGACGAAAAGTCGCGCATCCGGCAGCTTTTCGCCGAAGGCAAGGTCGGCCGCGACGAATTGCTGGATGCCGAATCGAAGTCCTATCACGGCCCCGGCACCTGCACCTTCTACGGCACCGCCAACTCCAATCAGATGCTGATGGAGATCATGGGCTTTCACACGCCCGGCGCCTCCTTCATCAACCCCGGAACGCCGTTGCGCGAAGCGCTGACCAAGGAAGCGTCCAAGCGAGCGCTGGCAATCACCGCGCTGGGCAACGAATTCACCCCGGCCGGCGTCATGTTCGACGAGCGCAGCGTCGTCAACGGCATCGTCGGCCTGCACGCCACCGGCGGCTCGACCAACCACACCATGCACCTGATTGCCATGGCCCACGCCGCCGGCATCCGGTTGACCTGGCACGACATCTCTCAACTCTCCGACATCGTGCCGCTGCTGGCGCGCGTCTATCCGAACGGCCCGGCCGACGTGAACCACTTCCACGCCGCCGGCGGCCTCGGCTTCCTCGTCGCCCAGCTTCTTGCCAACGGCATGCTGCACGACGATGTGCGCACCGTCTGGGGCGAGGGGCTGGCGGCCTATGCCATCGACCCGAAACTCGGCAGCGACGGTACGGTTACCCGTGAGCCGATCCCGGCGAAGAGCGGCAACGCCAAAGTGCTTTCGACCTATGACGCGCCGTTCCAGAAGAACGGCGGGCTGAAGATGCTGACCGGCAATCTCGGCACCTCGGTGATCAAGATTTCGGCGGTCAAGCCGGAGCACCGCGTGGTCGAGGCTCCGGCAAAGATATTCCACTCGCAGAAGGCCTTTCAGGAGGCCTTCAAGGCCGGCACCCTGGATGGCGATTTCGTAGCGGTTGTTCGCTTCCAGGGGCCGCGCGCCAATGGCATGCCGGAACTGCACAAGCTGACGCCGCCGCTCGGCGTGCTGCAGGACCGCGGTTGCCGTGTTGCCCTGCTGACCGACGGACGCATGTCGGGCGCCTCCGGCAAGGTCCCGGCAGCGATCCATGTCACGCCCGAAGCTGTCGACGACGGCCCCATCGCCCGGCTGCGCGACGGCGACATGATCCGTCTCGACGCCGATGCCGGCACTCTGTCGGTGCTGGTCGACGAAGCGGAGTTCGCCGCCCGCGAACCGGTCACCGTCGATCTTGCGGACAACGAACACGGCATGGGCCGCGAGCTGTTCGCCAACTTCCGGGCGCTTGCCGGGCGCGCCGACAACGGCGCCAGCGTGCTTTACGGATAGCCGGCGTCAACCGACGCCGGTGATCATCGAGACGATTTCGTTCTTGTCGGTTGCCGCCCTATCGCGCACGCCGATCTGGCGGCCGCGGCGCAGCACGCAGATGCGGTCGGACAGGCGGAACACCTGATCGAGGCTGTGGCTGATGATCAGCACCGCGATGTCGCGCTCCTTCAGCGAGGCGACGATCTTTTCGACCTTGGCGGTCTCGGCGACACCCAGCGCGGCCGTTGGCTCGTCGAGCAGAATGAGTTTCTTCGCCCAGCGTGTGGCGCGCGCGATCGCCACGCCCTGGCGCTGCCCGCCGGACAGATCGCGGATCGTCGCCCTGGCCGACGGAATGCGCACGTCGAGTTCGTCCACCAGTTGCTGGGTCTCGCGTATCATCTTCTTGCGATCGAGCAGCCGCAGCGGACCGCGGACCGCCTCGCGGCCGAGGAACAGGTTCATGTAGACCGGCTGCTGATCGGCCAACGCCAGATCCTGATAGACCACCTCGATGCCGCGCGACCGCGCCATGCTGGCGTCGGCGAAGCTGACATCCTCGCCTTCGAGACGGATCGATCCGGAGGTCGGTGCGTGGACTCCGGAGACGATCTTCACCAATGTCGATTTCCCGGCGCCGTTGTCGCCGACCAGGGCAACGATCTCGCCGGCGTGCAGCTCGAGTGAAAAATCCTCGACGGCGGTGATGCCGCCGAAGGTCTTGTGCACGTTGCGCAGTTCCAGCACCAGATTTGCAGCGGTCATGTCGCTCACCTCACCTGCGGCCAGGGCTGGGCAACGCCGAAGGCGTCCTCGATGCAGACGACCTGCGGGTCGCCGGTTGAAATGCCCGAAACACCGACCGTGTAGGCGCGGGTGACGAAGGCCTGGCCGCGAAAGCCGAAGACGACGGAGTCGCCCGGCTTCGGTTTGACCGCACCGGAGCAGTCGATCATGCCGTAATAGTCGATGGCCGAGGGAGGCGGAATTTCCACGCTCGCCAGGGCCGCTTCCGACGCCGTCGGCTCGCTGCCGACCACCGCCTTGACGTCGTAGTCGGGAAACACCGGATCGATGTAGAGGCCGCCGCCGTAGCAATAGGCGCGGCCGCCGTGCAGATGCGATACCTCGCTTAGATAGAGGACTGCCGGTCGTTCGGGCAGGTCTTCGAGCGCGTGCAGCGGCGTGGTTCCGTGCAGGCCGTTGCCAGGCTCGCACTGGGTCGCACCGGCATCCGCAAGAGCGTCGAGAACCACCGACGATGTTGTGCCCGGCGCGTTGATCTCGATGGCTCCGCGACCCGCCGCCGCCAGCGCCTCGGCCGCCCTCGACAGGGTCGTCAGGTTGGGCGTCGGCTTGACCGCGCGGCTTTCGGCATCGAAGAGCAGCGCCGGAAAGGTGGTGATGCCGGCAAAGCGCCCGCCCGGCAGCGCTTCGAGCCTGTCGGCGACCGCGACGATTTCTTCGGCGGAAAAGCCGCCCTCATGGCCGCGATAGAAAATGTCGCCCTCGGTCTGAATGCGCGCCAGCAGAGCCTGTTCGCGGTTTGCCGCGCTGCTGGCGGTGGCCGCTTCGGAAGCCTTTTGATCGCTGAAGACCGTCCAGTAGTCGGGCTCGAGATCGCGCGCCGCGGCAGCCGCCTCATGGCGCGGCACCTGGACCAGATGGCCGAGATGGCCGGTTTTCAGGCCGGCGCGGTCGCAGGCGATGGCGCAGGCCATGTCGACAGCGACGGAGCGGTATATACCGCCACGCACGACCGCCTGGCAGAAGCCGCTGTTGCGGCCGACCTGCTTGGTCATGGCAAAAACCTTGAGGTCGCGCGCCGCGGCTGCCGCGGCGAAGGTCCGCGAATTCTCCTCGACGGCATCGAGATCGAGCACATAGGCGTTGGCCGGAATGCGTCCGTCCTGATGCAATCGCATGGCCGCTTCGATCATTTGCGGGTTGCGGCGCCTCAACACGTCCAGAAACATGATTTTCTCCTAGAGCAACATGAGGCCAGGTTTGGTCATTTGACCGTGGCGATTTTGGTCTCTGGCTAGGCGGGTTGCAGGCCGTGGTGCCACCCCACCACAAGTGCAAGCCAACGACGCCAGGGGCCAAAAGCGCCCGGCCCATTTATCGTACGACATCAACATCCGATCTTACCTCTCGTGGGTGGGGAAAATCGGTCCATCGGCTACGTTGCGACGCTTGCCCGACGCACCACATCGCGCTGCGCGACGCGCCTTGCCGAATGAACTGATTTTCCGCCATCAAATGACCAAACCTGACCTCATGTTGCTCAACGCCCGGTATCGCGCAGCGACAGGGCGACGGCGATCAGGATGATCAGGCCGCGTACCATCATCTGGTCGGACACCGAGAGGCCCATCAGGATCAGGCCGTTGTTGAGCATGCCCATGAGCAGCGAGCCGAATAGAGCCCCGATGACGGTTCCGCGGCCGCCGCTCAGCGCCGTGCCCCCGACAATGACGGCGGCGATCACCGTCATCAGGTCGCTTTCGCCCAGCGTGTATTTCGCCGCCTGCAGGCGGCCGGCATAGAGCAGGCCGGCGAGGCCGGCACAGCCGCCGCTGATCATCAGGACGGCAAGCCGGATGCGCGGCACCTTGATGCCCGAAACCTCTGCCGCCGACGGGTTGTCGCCGGTGGCGATGACATGGGCGCCGAAGCGGCTTTCGCGATAGATCAGATGGCCGACGATGACGGCGCCGAGCGTCCACAGGATCAGCGACGGAATGCCGAACAGCGAGCCGGATCCGAAGAAGCCGGTGAAGGCGTCGTTGATCACCGGAATGGAGCGCAGATCGGTCATCGACCGGGCCAGCCCGGCAAACAGGCCGAGCGTCGCCAGGGTGACGAGAAACGACGGCAGCCTGAGATAGGCGACCAGCAGCCCGTTGAAACAGCCGATCAGAAGGCCGGCGCCGAGCCCCGCGACGACACCCGCCAACATCGGCATGTCCTGCATGACCACGGCGGCCGCAAGCGCCGAAACGGCGGTGATCGAGCCGAAGGACAGATCGATTTCGCCGGCCGACAGGACGAAGACGAATCCAATGGCCATGACCGTCGCCGGCGCCGTCTGCAACACGATGTTGGTCAAGTTGCGGATTGTCAGAAAGCCGTCGTCGGCCAGGGTGACGGCAAAGAACAGGAAGATCGCCAGGAAGCCCAGATAGACTACATATTGCTGCAGATTGATCTGCCGCCTGATCGAATCGAGCGCGTTCATCGGCGCAAATCTCCCGGCGACACCGCCATCGCGGCCCGGCACCGGCCGGGCCGCATCAGCAATCGCACTATTTCTTTGCGGCGGTGACACTGGAGGGTGCTTCCCGGTGCAGAGACTGCATCCAGCCTTCCGCCACATTGTCCGAGTTGACCGTGATCGCCGGCGCCACGACGAAGGGCGGGTTCTGCTCACCCGACAGCGCGCGGGCGCCGACGGCGGCCATCGCCCGGCCGAGCTCATAGGCTTCGTCGGCGACGATCGCCGTCACGTTGCCGCCGCGCACCATGTCGAGCGCGATCGGCTCCGACAGGTCGAGCGTCACGATCTTGGTCGATTTGTTGCCGTTGGCGCGCAAGGCCGCGAGCACGCCCTCGGCCGGCCCGGCCCAGGTCACGTAGATGCCGCCGATATCCGGATTCTTCAGCAGCATGGCATTGGCGATGTCCTCGGCGCGTGCCGGATCGCTGATGCCCTGTTCGGCGACTATTTTGATATCAGGATAGTCCTTTTCGATCGTCGTCTTGAAGGCGTTGTCGCGCTGGTTGGTGACGTAGTAATTGGCGTCATGGAAGATCCAGCCGACCGTGCCCTTGCCGCCCATGGCGGCGGCCAGCGCGTCGGCAGCCTGCTTGCCCATCTGGAACAGATCGTCGGTGACGATGGCCGCGTAGTCGCCCGGATGCTGGTAGTCCTGCGGCAGGTTGGACAGGAACACCAGCTTGACGCCGGCCTCCTTGGCCTGCTTGAAGGCCGCGGCCGAGGTCACCGGATCGAGCGGCAGCGACAGGATGATGTCGGGCTCCTTGGCCAGCGCCGTTTCGATGTCGCTGCGCTGCTTGGCCGCGTCGAAACCGGCACTGGTGGTGGCGACGACCTCGATGCCGAGCCGCTTGAACTCGTCGGTCGCACCGGCGGTCACCGCATTGACGAAATCCGACTGGTCGTGCCACAGCAATGCGGCCTTGTGGTTACCGGCCTTGAGGGCGTCGACCTTGTCGGCCGGCACCGTGACGGATGACGAGGCGGTCGCCGTCTCGCCCTTGGGACCTACGGTCTGGGCGTGGGCGAGGCCGCCGCAAAGCAGGGCAACGACAGCCGCCGTCCCGATCAGGCTCTTCAATCTCATAACAGGTTCCTCCCTTGCTTGACGTTACGGCGCGTCGGTTTCGGCGACGCCGCAGTAGCTGGCCATGAACGATGCGAATGCGACGATGCCGGCTACGTATTCGTCGACATTCACCCTCTCCTCGAGCGTGTGGCAGTTGGTGATATCCCCGGGAGCGCAATAGACGGCCGGACAGCCGATCCCGTCGATCAGAAACGGCGTTTCCGACCAGAAGGGCGCGCCTTCGGTGGCGCCGCGACCGGGCAGCGCTTCGTCGAGCGCCGCCGAAAGTTGGCCGATCTCCGGCAGGTTCCGGTCGACCTCTGCGGGCGAACCGCCCTGTGGATGATCGCGACCGGCCGGGTACTGGATGCCTATTTCGATTCCGTCTTCGACGACGACGCCGACGACGACATCTTCGAATTCGGCAACGGCCGCATCGAGCTGTTCTCCGGGCAGCAGTTTGCGGATCAGCGACAGCCGTGTTTCGCCTGGAACGGCGATATAGCCGCCGCCGGCGATTTCGGTGACGAGCAGAAAGGCGCGTCCGACAAGGTCATGGCTGGCACGTTGCGAGATCGCTTCGGAATGCTGCCAGAGTGCCGAGAGGATCGCATGCGATGCCTTCAGGGCGTCGACACCCTGTTCCGGCACGCCGAAATAGGCGGATTTACCGGTGATCGTGATGTCGGCAATGAAAAAGCCCATTTGCGCCGCGAACACAGCCAGCCGGCTGGGTTCGACATAGACGGCGAAATCCGGCCGCGCGATGGCGCCCTCGCCGACGCGCTTGGCATAGTGCTTGATGCCGGCGCTAACGCCGCTGCCGGGCTCGCCGCTCTCCTCGTCACCGACAAAGGCAAAAGCGACATCGCCGGCAAGCCGCATTCCGGCCCGGTCGATCAGGTCGAGGGCGGCGAGCGACGCGCAGATGCCGGCCTTCAGGTCGCCGGTGCCGCGACCCCAAATCTCGCCGTCGACGATCGCCCCGCCGAACGGGTCCTCGCGGTCCGTGCCGGCCCAGCGCTCCTGCCAGCCGCGCACATGAACCGTGTCGGTGTGCCCGATGAAGAGCAGGTGGCGGCCGTCGCCCTCGCCTTTGCGTTCGCCCCAGACATTCGGCCGGCCGGGCTCGAACTCGGCACGTTGCGGCGCAAGACCCAGGACGTTCATGCGTTCTTCCAGGAAGCCGGCGAAATTGGCTTCGTTGCCGGTGACGCTCTCGCGGGCGACCGCCCCCCGCAGCAACGCAATGGCACTGTCTCTGTCGAGGTGGCTCCGCAGCCGTTCGGCGATTGCCGGGTCGTTGGTCATCGGCCGGCTCCGGCAAAGTTGACCACATGCGGCGGCGGTAAAGCGATTTCCGCCCCGGGAACGCCGCCGGAAAACAGGATCGCGTGGAGATGGCCGAGGCCGACCGCCGCACCGCCGGCAATGGCGCCCCTGGTGCCCAACTTCGTGGCGGCGATCTCGACGGGGCGCGGCATGCAGAGCGGCACGAGTTTCTGGACGCGGTCGACGATTTCGTCGCGGCTGCCGATGGAGCCGCCGAGCACGACCTTGCGCGGACCGGTGATGGCGCAGATCGCGGCGACGGCCCGTGCCAGATAGCGGGCGGTTTCGTCGAGGACGGTCAGCGCCGCTTCGTCGTCCTTCGCGGCCGCGTCGAAGATGCCCGGAACATCGCTGTCGCGGCCGGTGAGATCGGCATATCGCGCCTGCATGCCAAGCGTGGCGGTGACGCGCTCGAGCGCCCCGATGCGGCGCGAGTCCGGCTCGAACGGATCGGCTCCGAACGGCAGGAAACCCAGTTCGCCGGCGGCATTGGCATGGCCGCGCACCAGATCGCCGCCGACGATGATGCCGGCGCCGATGCCGGTGCCGAGCGCGATGTAGGCGAGATCGTCCATGCCGGCGCCGGTGCCTACCCAATGTTCGCCGAGCACCGCCAGATTAACGTCGTTTTCCAGCAGGACGTCGCGGTCGATCTCCTGTCTGAGCGCCTCGGCCATGTCGAATTCGTCGATGCCGGCAATGTTCGGCGCCATCAGCACCCGTCCGGTCTCGGGATCCGGGACACCCGGCGCGCCGACGACGGCAAGCCGCACCCGGTCGAAATCGATGCCGTTGTGGCGTGCAACGTCGCGGCACATGCGGGCAATCTGCGCCACGATGTGCTTTCCGCCCTGCTTGTCCGTGGGTTCGACCAATTCGGCCAGCACATTGCAGGACAGGTCCGCGATGGCGGCCCTCGTCTTGGTGCCGCCGAGATCGACTGCCGCGATGCAGGCGGCGTCCGGAACGATCTCGTAGGTGACGGCGGTGCGGCCGACATGGCCGCTGGTGCGGCCGGTTTCGCGAATCCAGCCATCCTCTTCGAGCAGCCGGGCGATTTCCGAAATGGTCTGTTTCGACAGGCCGGTCTGCTTGGCGATGCTCGCCCGGGAGATCGGGCCGCAATGAACGATGGTCTCCATCACCATGCACAGCGACAGCTGCCTGGATTTTCGCGATGCGTCGCTCAACCGTCGCTCCATTAGTTCGTTCCCTTACCGAACTAATTATCGCATTACCGCTCCTGCGTCAAGTTCCGATACCCGCACGGTGATCGCAGGAGGCGGATCGCCGGCATTGTCCGACGTGCGAATCGCCGCTTGCCGACGGCCTGGCTCATCCGTAATCTGGCCGCAGGATCGCTGTGCCCGTGGCCCTTCGCCGTATCGTCGTGCACAAGCGAGTTGGGGAGGATCGACGCGGGATGTGCACCCGGTGATCAGGGATCTGTTTCGCAAGCGCCGGCTTCAGGCCGAGCTCACGGCCAAGCTTCGCGCCTTTGCCACGGCGCTGACCGGCGATCCGGACCAGGCGGAGGATCTGACCCAGGAGACACTGCTGAAGTTGCTGGAGCGCAGGGACGTGCCGCACGAACCGCGCTCGATGCAGGCCTACGCCTTCGCCATGCTGCGCAATCTCCATATCGACACCGTTCGAAAAAACCGTGTCCGTCGGGAATATTTTGTCGAACAGGAACGTCTAGTGAGCGAGAGGCCGGCGTCCGGCTTCGACAGCGTCGAGCAGATCATCGTGCGCGACGCCTTTGCGCAACTGTCCCGGGAGCATCGCGAGATCCTGTTTCTTGTCGATATGATGGGCTTCAAATATGACGAGGCCGCCGATACGCTCGGCGTGGCGAAAGGAACCGTGATGAGCCGCGTGAGCCGCGCCCGTGCGCAGATGATGCGGCAGCTGGAGGACTCGCCAGTGCAGAAGCTGAAACCGAAGAGGAAGACACCGCATTGAAAGAGCTGTCGGACAAGGATTTCGAGCGCCTCAACGCCCTCGCCGACGGCGAATTGGGCGGACCGGAGGCGACCCGGCTGCGGCAGCGCCTGCAAGACGAGCCGCAGTTGCAGGCGGCCTATGACGAAATCCGCCAGGTCAAGCGCAAGCTGGGCGCCCTGGCGTTCGACGGCGCAGCCGACGCACCGCCGCCCGCCACACAGCCGAAAAGGGCCAGTTGGTGGCCCGCCGCAATGGCCGCGTCTTTCGTCGCGGTCGCGGGGCTCTCCGCCTTGCTGGTGATCGCGTCCGGGGACCCGGACGTTGCGCCCGCGGGCGTCGCCGCCTGGCACGACCACCTTTCGGCGCAGGAATATGTGGTGACTCGCGAAAGCGGTCCCCTGTTCGTTTCGTTGGGCACCGCCGGGGACGTCCCGGTGCCCGACCTGTCGGCTTCGAAGCTCTTCCTGGTGGATACCCGCGTGCTGGGCAGCGAAACGGAGCCGCAGCGTGCCGTCATGCACTATCGGGGCCTGCGCGGCTGTCGCCTGACCCTGTGGTACGGAACGACCGGCGCCGCACCGGCCGCCTGGCCGAAGCCCGATGCCGACACGGCCTTCCGCCACTGGAGCGCCGGCGACGAACACTTCGCCCTGATCGCCAACGGCATGGACCGGCAACGCTTCGCCGCCATCGCGGACTATGTCGAAGTGCTGACCAGGCTCGATGCCGAACGCCGCTCGCCGGCCCGCACCGCCATGGCGGAAGCCTATGAGCGGTCCGAGCGCTGCGCGTAAGCCCGAAATCATGTCGAGCGCCGCGCGCTACCACTGTCGGCTTCAGTTGCAGATCGGCAGCACCAGCGGCGGCTGTTTTGGAAGGGACCGCCTCCATGCATTGATGATCGGCTGGAGGGTCCGTTTGGGCCAGAATTTGGGGCTGCCGATTGCCCTCAGACATGCGGCGTTCCAGTAGAGCCCGGCGCGCGACAGGGAACTTCGCTTCTTCACGGCTTTGGCAACGGCGTTGATGTCACGGGACTCCGGATAGATGTAGAGCGTCGTCGGATTTCCTTCCGCCAGCGCGAGAATTTCCCGGGAAGCCGACGGCGACCAGGTTGTGCAGCCGTTGCTGCGGCCGCCCGTATAGTTCACCAGCCTTCCGAAAGGCACATAACCCTCCTTGTCGGCATGGGGGCTTTTCGGATTCTTGTAGCGGCATTGCCACTTCAGGAAAACGGCCGGATGCCCGCCGATGGCCCGCTCTCGGGCATTTTTCGTGTCGCCTTCCCCATCAAACAGCAGGAACGTGCGACGGAAAGGTCTCCGCTTGCCCGATTGGCGAAAATAGCCCTTGAAAGACGTGCGCGTTTCGGCCGTGACATAAGATCCACCGGTCGTCAGCTTCGATCCCTCCGCGTTGCTGAAGTGTTTCGCGCATTGCCGGCCGTTCGAGAAATTCGCGCGTTTCAACTTCCGCCCGTTGCCATAGCCCGACGAAACCGCGCGGAAGGATTTCCTTGATTCGCAAATGATGTAAAAACGGCGCCCCGGTTTACCCCCGGACGTGCTCGGGCGCGTTGCATCCTTGGCGAAGTAGCAGGGATTTCTGATCGCGCCTTGACGCAATTTCCGTTTGTAAAGCGCGCGTGCCCCTTTCAGCACGACAGGGGCGATCTGACCGTCGCCTGTGCCGACATGCTTTTGCAGCCAAGCCGGAATGCCCGAGGTTTGCCCGGCTGCCCGAGAGGGCAGCGAACACGTCAAGGCAACTGCAATCATGACGGCAATGGTAGCGGGGAGCGGATTCAGCCGCATCGTGCCAGTCTCCTGGTAGACCATCCTCGGCACAAGCCTAACACAGATCCCGTTGGTAAAAGTTACCATGCCGGGGGATGAAGTTGGAACCGACATTTGTCGCAATTCGGCAAGCCCACGAACAGGCGCAGCGCCGGCGACGAACACATTCCCCGATCGCCAACGGCATGGACCGACAGAGCTTGCCGGCAATCGATTACGTGGAAGTCCTCACGCGGCTCGACGCCGAACGTCGCTCGCAGCTAAGCCGCCAATTCCCCTCTTCGTTGGGGCTTTAGAACCATCAACCCCGCCAGACCACAGACCGTGGCCACGACATGATTCAACTCTGCCGCAATCGATGGGGCATGAAATCCCCACAACGGCCACGCAAGCCACCAACCGGAATAGTAGAATATCGCCATGAACAGCGTCGTCGCCCACGCTTCGAACTTCAACGCTGTCCCGACAACGCCGACCCTAATTACCAGCAGATTGACCGCAAGCGCCAACATCGCCTCTCGAAATGCATGGTAGTTGGTGTGGGTTGGCCCCGCCGGCAGAGCGGGCGCCCGAAACTCGGGCGTCCAGGTGAACTCCAAAGTGTACCAGAAGCTGATCAAGCCCGTCACGACGGCAAAGAACAACAGCACGCGGCCCATAACTGACTTGGAAATATTCATGCCGCTCCAGATATCCGTCTCAAATGCCTATTGTCGGGGACCCATGGTTGCCGGACATCCGCAAACTATCCGAGCACGAACCCCGGCCGCATTATCGATTGTTAACGCCGAGAACTTTTTTTCGAAGGCGGCTGAGCGACACCGGCGTCACCCCCAGATAGGACGCGATGTAGTGTTGAGGTACGAGACCGAGCAGATCAGGATCCGATTCCATGAGGGTCCGATAACGCTCCTCGGGGCTTCGCATGATCCTGTTCAGAAAGAGCTCTTGATAGTCCGCCATGCACGCGACGGCCACGTTCAGCATCTGATCCCTGAACTCTGCCGACTTCCCGAGCAGTTCGTCGAATTCGGCTTTGCTCGCGGTCCGGACGGTTGACGGAATGACCGATTCAAGCCCAAACGCGCTCGGGATCTGCTGATAGAAACTCTCCAACGACGAGACAACGTCTCCCGCCACAAAGAACTTCACCGTGACGTCCTTGCCGTCATCGTTGTGCCACATCCTCAGGCAGCCGGTATCCACGAAAAACGCGTGTGTGCTGACTTCGCCCTGCCGAAGCAGGATTTGCTTTTTCGCAATACTCTTCCTGGGAAACCTCTCCTCGAACAGCTGTCGAAATCGACCCGGGCACTTCATCGTGTTCGCCTCCATTGTCGCGCAGAGGCTAAACATTTGTCTGCTTCGGGGACAACCCAATCTCGGAGAGCTGTACGTGAGCCGTGGAACTTACCTGGCCTGGCGTTGCCGGTCGGACGGGCAAATTCACATTGTCTTTGGAACTTTCCAAAATTTCCGCCAGGACATGATCGACGAACTACCGACATACACCGATCGCCATGTGCGATCATTCCATGACGGAACCGACCGAACCGATTGATTGTGTTTGTAAATTCGCCTGGGAAGCGGCCTAACCGGCACGCTCGAGAAACAAGAATCCCCGGTTCGCCAGGAGCGGTGTCCAGGACCATTCGGAGGCGTCGAATTCGCGCTGGAAAGCCGCGATGTTTCTAGGCTCATCGGCGATCAGCACGACACCGTCCGCTGTGGTCGTCCGCATGAGGACGCGCAGCACCCGAAGGCGGTCCTCCGCCCCGAGCATATGCAGCGTCCGGTCGACAATCACGACGTCATAGAGCCCTTCCGGACGGTAGTTCACGATGTCGGCCACCTCGGTATCGATCGGGAGCCCCTCGCGCCGGGCATCGTGCTGCAGATCGGCGATGCCGCTCGGCGATCGGTCGACGGCCGTGACCAGGTGCCCGAGCCGGGCTACGAACAGGGCATCCCTGCCCTGCCCGCAACCCACATCAAGGACCCGGGCCCGCGATCTATTGTAGCTCCTGAAGAAATCCACGAACCGGCGCGTCGGTTCGCCCAGCGCGTGTTTCTCCCGCCGATAGAGTTTTTCGTAGTCCGTCGCCATGGCCGTTGTCTGCCACGGATATTGCGCCGTGGCTAAGTGAATCCGCAGCCGCCGGCTATCGCTTGGGAAAATTCGGCCGGTCGACGCCGTAATTGGCCGCCAGGTAGTCGATGACCAGACCGTAATCGGGCTCCTCGATCTCTTCCATGCCCTGCTCCTCGACCATCCATTCAAGCGATTCGATCCAGCCCTCGCGGGTCAGGCCCTGCTGCGCCACGATCATCTCAGAGTGGCAGGGCGTGCAGTAGATGAAGGTCTCCTCGACGCCGGGGCCGGCGACCAGCACGCCGAACTCGTACTCTTCCTCATCCTCCGATCCGGTCGAGCCGGCGGCGACGGCAGCCATGGAGACGGCGGCCGCGACAAGTCCCGCGGCAAGCGGGAGGGTCAACAGACGGTGCATTCAACGATTCCCTGAAGCTGCGCGGGAGACAGCGGCTCCCGCGCTCTGTGGTTGGCACGAACGGTCAGCCAGCCGTGACGGCGACGCGGTGCATGGTGTTGTTGAGATAGCCCTTGGGGTTCCAGGCCAGGGCAAAGGGCTGCTGCTCGCCGGCATCGTCGGTGGCCCGTGCCCAGATCTCGTAGTAGCCGGCGGTCGGGAACGCGACCGTCGTGCGCCAGTTCTGCCAGGCGCCGTCATTGACCGGATCGTCCAGTTCGGCGGCCTGCCAGGTACGGCCGAAATCGCTGGTGACGTCGACCCGGTCGATTTTGCGGTCGCCGGACCAGGCATGGCCGCGCACCTCGACCGAACCGCCGGCGGTCGCGCCGGTTGCCGGCGCCGTGATCAGCGACTTGACCGGCATGCGCTCGATGATGACGAAGTCGGCCTTGTCGACCTTTTCGCCCGGCGCCACCGGCCGGTTGGGGACGCGATAGGAGGTGCCGGTCATCTTCGGACCGTCATGGACGATATCGCGCAGATAGACGCGGTTCAGCCATTTGTGCGACACCGATCCCGGCCAGCCGGGCACCACCAGGCGCAACGGCGCGCCGTTGTTGGGATGGATGTCCTCGCCGTTCTGCGCCCAGGCGATCAGCACATTGTCGGTCATCGCCTTGTCGATGGGCATGCCGCGGGAAATCGGCAGCTTGTCCGGGTCGCCCGACAGATGCATATCGGCGCCGACATGGGCGGTGTAGACGGCGTTCGGCTTGACGCCGGCGGCGCTGAGCACGTCCTTGAGCTTGACGCCGGTCCATTCGGAACAACCGACGGCACCGAGTGTCCACTGATTGCCCTTGGCCGGCGGGTCGAAGGCGGCGCGGCCGTTGCCACCACACTCCAGCGCCAGCGCCATGGTGTGGTTGTCGAACCGGTTCTTCAGGTCGGCAATGCTCAGCGTCATCGGATTGTCGACCAACCCGTCGACCGTCAGGGTCCAGGTCTCGGGATCGGGCTCTTCCGGCGGCACGCCGTTGTTGCGGATGAAGTGGCGGGCCGTCGGGGTGATCGGATCGTCGAGCAGGTGCGGCGGCGTTTCCGCATTGACCGGGCGGTCGTTGAGCAGCGTCAGCCCGTCCTTGCCGACCAGCACGTCATCGCTGGCGAGCGCTGCCGGGATGAAACCGGCCGGCATGTTGCGATGGAACGGGATGGCGGCGCCGACCATGGCGCCCATGGTCGCCAGTCCGGCACCCTTCAGGAAGCCGCGCCGGTCGGCGCCGGTTTCGCGACCGAAAAACTCCCGGTCGGCCTTTTGCGGGTCCTTCTCGAAATAGGCGTAAAGACCCTCGGGGTCCTTGTCGTGATGTGTCATGGTTACCTCCTCCAACCGCGGATGTCGTCCGCAGCATGAGTGTTTGACGTCTTCCCATCACGAATTATTCCCGCCGCGCCGAAAAAAATCGCAGGCGGATCAAGTCACCCGTTTCAATCTAGACGGTTATGGGCCCGATAGTGAAGCCCGCGATTGATGGCAGGGCTAGCGTTGCTCGCGGAAGTATGGGAGGCCCAGCGATGCCGGACGACCCGACTGCCTGCTTTTGAGCGTCACCCAGACGGGGATCAACATGATCATCAGAGTGGCGATGTAGGGCAGCGCCGACAGCAGCGCCGACGGCACGTCCCAGCCCCATGTCTGCGCGGTAAAGCCAAAGGCGGTGATCAGGCCGAAAAAGAAGGCGCTCGCAGCGACCCGGATGGGCCGGTAGGCGGCGAATATCACCAATGCGATGGCGATCCAGCCTCGTCCGGCGGTCATGCCGTCCGACCAGGAGGGCACAAAAACCAGCGTCAGATAGGCACCTGCGAGCGACGCCATGATGCAACCGAACACGACGCACCCGGCGCGCAGTGGCAGGACGGAAATCCCCGTCGCATCGGCGGCGCCCGGATTCTCCCCGATGGCCAGGATACTCAGCCCGAAGCGGGTGCGAAACAGCACGTAGTGGAGAGCGAAAGGCAGCACGAAAAAGGCCACATAGACCGGAAGCTGGTGGTCGAAGAACGCTTCACCGACAAACGGGATGTCGGCCAGCCCGGGTATGGGCAGCTTTGAGAACGATACGGCCGCCGGTTTGCCCGCATAGGACGCGCCGAGCCAGGATGACAGTCCCAGTCCAAGGAACGTGAAGGCCAGTCCGCTGACCACCTGGTTCACCCTTAGAATGACTGTCGTCGCTGCAAAGAACAGCCCCATGACCAGACCGGCAACCAGGGCTGCGAGACAACCAAGCGCAAGGCTGCCCGTGGCAGCGACAGCGGCGATTGCGGCAATGCCGCCAATTCCCATGAAGCCCTCGATGCCGAGGTTGAAAACACCGGCACGCTGGGTCACGGTTTCTCCCAATCCGGCCAGGGCCAGAACACCGCCGGCGAGGAATGCGGAGGCGACGAGACCGGCAATCAAATCCATCAGTTCCATCGTTCAGTTCCTCACGCCAAGGCCGGGCGCACGCGCGTCAGGCGGTATCCCGATGCCACCTGCGCCATGCCGACAAGCAGGAGCAGCCAGCCGGTCAACGCGACCACGGCATTCAGGGAAAGCCCCTGGGTTTCAAAAATGATCCCGGCATTGAGGAGGATACCCATCAGCACCGCGGCAACGATGATCCCGACATGCGAACCGGCGGCCAGGGCGGCAATGACGATCCCGAGATATCCGAACTGGCTCGATATGCCGACCTGCAGCCGGCTGACGGTACCGCTGACCTCGATCATGCCGGCGATGCCGGCGACCGCTCCCGACAGCAGCATCGTCATCATGATCCGCCGGGCAGCCGGAATGCCGGCATAGCGAGCCGAGTGCGGGTTGGAGCCGACGTAGCTCGTCTCGTAACCCCACACAGTCTTGTTGAAGAACAGCCAGCTGCCGAAAATGACGACCAGCACCAGGAAAATGCCGATGTTCCAGATTCCGAACCACTCCGGCAGCGCATATTGGATCTTCAAGGAAGATGCGGTGATGGTCTCCTTCGGGTCGCGCCAGGGGCCTGCCGCGAAATAGCCAACCCACAGGATGGCAACGAAATTCATCAACAGCGTGGTAATGATCTCATCGACATTGGCCTTCGCTCGAGCGTATGCCGGGACAGCAATCCACATCGCCCCCATCGCACCGCCAGCCAGGAACATGACGACCAGCATGAGGACGGGCGGACCTTCGAAAAAGATGCCGATCCCTGCAGCCGCCCAGGCGCCCATATAGAACTGCCCCTCCCCGCCGATGTTCCACAGATTGACGCGCATGGCGATCATCGCCGCCAGACCGGTCAGCAACAGCGGCGTGACCAGTGTTCCGAGATCCTGGAGCCCGAAGGACGAGCCGAGCGTGTAGCCGAGTGCCTCGAGACCCATGGCAGCCGGCTGATATCCGAGTAACTTCAACGTCATGCCGGCAACGACAAGACCGATGACAACCGC
Source organism: Rhizobiaceae bacterium (assembly GCA_963921345.3). Lineage (GTDB taxonomy): Bacteria > Pseudomonadota > Alphaproteobacteria > Rhizobiales > Rhizobiaceae > Hoeflea_A. The sequence goes on from CAWUFE020000007.1 coordinate 2,961,585, forward strand.
CAGCAGACGGAACGTCACGCCGCGCGCCCTGGGGACGCTTTTCAGCTTTTCAATGCGCCAGTTGCCGACCATGTCACACTCCCGTTTCGATCCGTTCGCCACCCATCATCAGACCGATCCGCTCCAGCGTCGCGTCGGCGATGTCGAGCGTGCCGACGATGCTGCCCTTGTTGAGCACGGCGATCCGGTCCGACATTTCCAGAAGCTCATCCAGTTCCTCCGAAACCAGCAGGACGGCGGCTCCCATATTGCGACGTTCCATGATCATTCGACGCAGGCGCTCGACCGCGCCGACATCGAGCCCGCGCATCGGGTACACGGCGATCAGCAGATGATCGGCGATCGCGCATTCGCGCATTGCGATGAGCCGCTGCTGATTGCCACCGGACAGGTTGCGCAGCGGCGTATGGACGTCGGGCGTGCTGACGTCGGCCTCCTTGACCATGGCTTCTGCGAAGGCAACCGCCTCGCGGTCGCGATACCAGAGACCGGTCGAGACCGGGCGCAATCGGTAGCGGCGCAATACGGCGTTGGCGTAAACGGGCAGATCACCGGCAAATCCGCTCTTCAGCCGATCCTCCGGAATGTGCCCCACCCCGAGATCGGCGATGGCGTCGGCCCGCAGGCCGGTCAACTCCTTTCCGTTGAGTGAAATGATGCCGCTGGCGACATCGCGAACGCCGGCGATGACCTCCGAAAGGGCCCTCTGGCCGTTGCCTGCGACGCCGGCAATGCCGAGGATTTCGTGCGACATGATGGAAAGGCTTACGTCTCGCAGCGCCGCCGCCCCCGTGTCATGCAGAGCATCGACTTTATTCAGCCGGAGCACTTCGTGGCGCTCCTCCGCGGCGGGCTCATAGCGCGGCATGCGGTCGAAAATGACGTCCCGGCCGACCATCAGATTGGCCAGCTCGCGCGTGTCCATTTCATCGGACTCGTGCGTGGCAACCACCCGGCCGCGCCGCAAAACGGTGATGCGATCGGAAATCTCGAGCACTTCATCCAGCTTGTGGCTGATGAAGATGATGGTGCGGCCCGAGTCCTTCAGCCGGCGCAACACGTTGAATAGACTGCCGACTTCCGCCGGGGTCAGCACGGCGGTCGGCTCGTCGACGATCAGCACGTTGGTGCCGCGCGCGAGGACGCGAACAATCTCCACCCGCTGCTGGGCGCCGGCCGAGAGCTCGTCGACATAGGCGTCCGGCTGGATGGTCAATCCGAATTCCTCGGACAGCGCCATGGCTGTGCGATTCATTTGATCGTGAGAGATCCGGACCGGCGTTTGCTGCCAGCCCATGTGCAGGTTCTGGGCAACGGTGAAGGCCTTCACCAGCTTGAAATGCTGGTGCACCATCCCTATTCCAGCGCCAATGGCGTCCGACGCGCTTCCAAACGTTACCGGTTTGCCGTCAACCAGAAGGGATCCGGAATCGGGACGATAGATCCCGGTCAGGATGTTCATCAGAGTGGACTTTCCGGCACCGTTTTCGCCAAGCAAGGCGTGGATCTCGCCCTTGCGAAAGCCGATGCTGATATCGTCATTCGCCAAAACGCCGGGAAACGTTTTGGTGATGTGGCGCATCTCGACAGCCAGCGGCGTGCCGGCGAGCTGCCGCTCTTCGGCCTCGGATTCAGCAAGCATTGCTACCCGACCCTCTCGATTGTTGGTGATCGTCGCCCGCGCGCGCTTGCGCGTCGCGCGGGTGACAAGCCGATGATCAGCCGCTTGCGGTAACTCCTTCAAGCAGCCAGGGCCAGGCATAGAGCGTGTCCTCGCCGAGCGTATCTCCACTGCCGAGTTGCTGGTTGCCCTCATTGTCGGTCATCGGACCGACAAACGGCGAATAGCCCCCGAGCATGCGGTCGCGCATGGCGTCGGCCTCCTGCTGCACCTCCTTGGGAACGTTCTTGCCCCAGGCGTCCCGGTCGACGCCGGCGCCGAGACCCAGAAGGTCGAGCCCCTCGCCGCTCCAGGTGCCTTCGACCCGGTTCTTGACCTGCTCGACATAGTAGCTCGTCCAATCGAGCAGCACGGAGCTGACATAGGCGTTGGGACCGTATTGGCGGATATCGGTGTTCCACATGGCCGCCCAGATCCCGGCCTCCTCGGCCACTTGCAGATAGGCTGCCTCGTCCATGATCCCGAAGAGGAAATCGCAGTCGCTATTGACAAGCGCGCGTCCGGCCTGGTTCGCGCCCTGCGGATCGAACCACGAGTTGATGAACACGACATTGGTCTCGACCTTCGGATTGACCGAGCGCGCACCGAGATGGAAGGAGTTGATCGAAGCGTTGACGGCGGGAGTCGGATAGGAGCCGACATAGCCGAGCTTGTTGGTCTTCGACAGCATGCCGGCCGCCATGCCGATCAGGTAGCTCGGCTCCCAATGCTTGACGTAATAGGCGCGCTTGTTCGGCCCGTTGTCATAGGCGGCGCACTCCATGAAGGCGACATCCGGGCTGCCCTCGATGATCGGGTTCGACAGGTCGCCGTAATCGGTGGTCAGAAAAACCATGTCCGCCCCTTGGGCGACGAACTGACGGATCGTCCGCGTCCCCTTGGCGGAAAACGGAATGCTCTCGACCTCGAGAAACTTGGCCGCCGGAAAGGCTTTCTCGACAGCCTGGCGTCCCTGATGGTGGGTCCAGGTCCAACCCTCGTCGGTCTTCGGCCCGACATGACCGAAGGCAATCGTCATGTTTGCCGGATCGAGCGGAGCCGACAGACCTGCCGCAGCCTGTGCCAATGGAGGGGACAGGACGGCGGTTCCGGCCAGAGCGCCGGTGGTTTTCAGGAAATGCCGTCGAGAGAAAAAGACACTTGGTTTCATGGTGCATACCCCTTTCGGTGTGTTTGCTTCCGGTCTTATTGCCGGCTTTGGTTTTGCGAAGCTTCGAAGATCCGGTCGATCTCGGCTCCCCATTCCTCGCGCCAGCGGCTCTTGCTGTCGGCGTCCGCCCAGGAGTGCTCGATCGACGCGAGGATGGAATTCTTGATGTCGGAGGGACTGAATTCGAGCGCGTTCATGGCCAGTTCGTACTCGCGGCCGAGATTCGTCATGAACATCGGGGGATCGTCGGAATTGATCGACACGACGAGACCCGCTTCCTTCATCCGCCGGATGGGATGATCCGGCGCGGTCAGGTCTCGTGCGCTCGTGGTGTGCACCGTCGTCGTCGGACAGCAGGTGAACATGATCCCCATGTCGCGGCACCGCTCGACCAGCGCCGGGTCTTCGAGGACGTTGTAGCCGTGATCGATCCGCTCGACCTTCAGCGCGTCGATCGAACCTTCCACAAAGGCGGCGGGCCCGGTTTCGCCGGCGTGGGCGCTGAGATGCAGGCCGTTCTCCCTGGCCCTGGCGAAGACCGCCGCAAAGGGCTCGGGCGGATGCGGCGCCTCGTTGTAGTCCAGACCCAGGCCGATCAGCCTGTCGCTGCGATTGGCGAGAATTTCGTCCAGGTATTCTTCGCCCGCGGCGGGACCGAGTTCGCGATTCATCCCCGGAATGAAGGCGGAGCGAACACCGAAATCCGTCTCCGCATCCTCGATTCCTCGAACGATGCCTTCGAACTGCGTGGCGAAGGGGATGCCTTCATGGGCATGCGGACTGATGAAGAACTCGACATAGCGCGCGCCGTTGCGCGCGGCATCCCGCAGCATTTCGTAGGTGATGCGGCGAAAATCGTCGACGCCGACGATGCTCTTGGCAATCGCCGAATAGACCTGGAGAAACGCGCCCAGGTCGGAGAAGGAATAGAGATCCTCGACAGAGTCGAATTCCGGGAGCGACACGCCGTTCCGGCGCGCCAACTCGACAGCCGTGCCCGACTGTATTGCACCCTCCAGATGGATATTAAGCTCCGCCTTCGGAAGCTGGCGGACCAGCTCCGTGTCAACATTCTCTCGCATTTTTCCTCCCGATCGCCCTCTGTCCCGGCCTAGCCGGTCAGGAGCTTCTCCTTGTAGGGAAGCAGGGCTTCCCTGACGCTCAATTCCTGCTTGCGCGAGCCTTCGAAATCGAAACTGCGGGCAACCAGGTTGTTGTGCATCTGAATGTGTCGCTTCACCGCCGCCACTTCGCCGGCCTCGATGAGGTCGACGATCTTCTGGTGGTCGGCGACGAACGCGCATGTGTCCGGCTGACTGTCGTAAAGGCTCCACATGAGAGCGGCGCGCCGCGTCAGCTGGGTGTGGAACTCCTCGATGATGCGATTGCGCCCGAGCCTCACCAGCACCGAATGGAAATCGCGGCCGATATCGTCGGCAAGCATCTGGTTGCCGTCGGCATAGGCCTTGGCCTGACGCTCGATCATCAGCCGCAACTCTCCAAGCCCGGCCATGGCGCCGCGTTCGGCGAGTTTTTCGGCGGTGGCCTGTTCGAGCATCGTCAGCGCCTCGTAGATCTCCAATGCCTCGCCGAGACTGAGCTTGGCGACAAAGGCCCCGCGATGGTGCTGCAGGCTGACCAACCCTTCATCCGACAGCTCGATGAGCGCCTGCCGTACGACCACGCGGCTCAAGCCGAAGATCTCGGCGATTTCCCGTTCGCCAAGCTTGGTGCCGGGCAGCAGCTTGTGATCGAGAATTGCCTTGGTGACGCACGATACGATCTCGCTCGCCTTGTTGCGCATAAACGGTTCCTCCATTCACTGACTATCGCTTCGATGGCTAGTGAATTCGCCGAATGCTGTCATCGATATCATAAAATTAAAAGTCAATTTTTTAAAATCGCTATAAAGTCCTTATAGAAAAATAGCGGAAATCGACAAATTGACTAGCAATATGGGATTTTCTATCGTCAATCCGACGTGCCCGCCCTCGGTCGTGCGACGACTCACTTTGCTGGCGTAGCGGCACGCGGGAGGACAATCGATGACAGACACCGCCACCGCCCTCGATCCGGTTGCACTCAATCTCTGGCACGTCATTTCGGCCATCGACGACCTCGAATACGGCCGGCCAGGTTCGACCACTTTGCTGGGAACCAGGCTGCATTTCGTGCTCGAGGACAATGCGACCGCACGCGTGTGGTCGCATGAGGCAAGAGGGGCGACCGAAGCAGTCAGAGCGCAGGTCCGATACGGCTATATCTGGGCGACACTTGGAGACCCGCTGTCCGATATTTTCGACATTCCCGAATTTGCCGAACCAGACCGCCGCAACATGAATGCCATCAGCGTCGGCGTTCGAACATCGGCTCCGCGGGTGGTCGAAAACTTTCTCGACATGGGACATTTTCCCTTCGTCCACACCGATATTCTGGGTGCCGAGCCGCACACCGAGGTCCGCGAATACGATGTCGAGTTCAGGCCGGATGAACAGGAGATCTGGGCCACAAACTGCAAGTTCTATCAGCCAAGGGCCAGTGCCGCCTCGGACGAGGGCGTCGTCGCCGACTATATCTACCGCGTGCCGCACCCGTTTTGCGCCGTGCTCTACAAGAGCAGCCCGGACGACGAGACCCGGCTCGACGCCATCGCCGTATTTGCCCAACCGATTGCCGAGGACCGCGTCAAGGCGCATCTGATGCTCAGCGTGCTCGACAAGAAAAACGCCCTGAACAAGTCCATCAGGCTGTTCCAGCAGACCATCCTTGGACAGGACAAACCGATCCTCGAAAACCAGCGACCGCGGCTCCTGCCGCTGGACCCGCGGGCGGAAACGCCGATCCGCGCCGACAAGGTGTCGATCGCCTACCGCCGCTGGCTGCGCGACCTGGGATTGCGCTACGGCACTCTCCCGGCGGCGGCGTGAGCCGTGGAGGACCTCATGCACGACCTGCGCAACCGATGGTATCCGATCGCCGCTTCGAGCGATCTTGTTCCGCGACATGTGTTCGACGGTCAGTTGCTGGGCCACGAACTGGCCGCCTGGCGGGCCGACGACGGATACGTCAATGTCTGGGAAAACCGCTGCCTCCACCGGGGCGTGCGGCTGTCCATCGGCATCAATGACGGCAGCGAACTGAAGTGTCAGTATCACGGCTGGCGATACGCGAACCGGTCGGCAAGCTGCACCTACATTCCCGCCCATCCCGCCGATGCCCCTGCCCGCACGGTCTGCAATCGGACTTTTCCTGCAGCCGAACGATACGGTCTGATCTGGTCCGCGCTCGAGCCGACCGGCGATCTTGCAACGGTCGGTCCGCTGGAAGGCAAAGACGTGATCGTGTTTCGGGCCATGCCGATCAACGCACCGCAGGCGCTGGTGGCAGCAAAGCTGTCATTGGAGCCCACGGAGATCGGATTGCCCTGCGCATGGGATATGCGGCAGACGGATGACGGGCTGGTGGTTTTCGACATTGCCGGAAACTCCGGATCAGCGCTCCTCTTTTTCCTGCAGCCGTTGGCGGCGGACCGGACGGTCATCCGCGGCGTCGGCTGCGGACTGGCGGCAGAGCGCGAACTGGACGCTCTGCGGCTGATGAACGACCACCTCAATCGCCTCAGACTGAAAATCGAGGCCGAGGCAGAGCTGCATCCCGCGCCCGCGCCATTCGAGGCCGATTATGCCCAGGTAAGCGCGGAACTGGCGACGATGCCGGATCGTGCGGAGACCGAGTCCCATGGCCGGCGAGTCCGGGTCGCGGCAAAAGAGCCGATTGCCGCCGATGTCGCCCGCTTCGAGCTTGTCGGTCTGGATTGCGAACTGCCGACAGCGCAACCAGGTGCCCATATCGACGTTCACCTGCCCAATGGACTGGTGCGCCAATATTCCCTTACCAACGGGCCGGCCGAAACCGGCTCCTACGTGATCGGCGTCAAACGGGACCCCGACTCCAGAGGCGGCTCCCGCTGCCTGCACGACTCGGTCCGCCAGGGCGACGTCCTGATGGTGTCCGATCCGCGCAACAACTTCCCGCTGCGGCGCGATGCGGTGAAATCGATATTCGTGGCCGGCGGGATCGGCATCACGCCGCTTCTGTCCATGGCGAAGACCCTAAAAAATCAGGCGCTTGCCTTCGAACTGCACTATTTCGTGCGCGACCGTGAGCATGCTGCATTTGTCGACGAACTCGACGATCTCGGTGTTGGCGTCCAAGTGCATGACGAATTGGACCCGGCAGCCACCGTCAATGCACTGAAGGATATTTACTCGTCCCACGCGTCGACGCTGCAAACCTATATTTGCGGTCCGGCTCCGATGCTGGACGCCGCCAGGGAGTGCGCGCGGAAGGCGGGCTGGCCCGACGAAACCATCCATTTCGAGTATTTCAAGAACACCCGCGACATCGATGACAGCTCCGGCTTCGAAATCGCCCTCGCTCGTTCCGGTCTGACCGTTTCGGTTGCCCCCGGGGAAACGGTCCTGGAGACCCTCGAAGCGAACGGCGTGCGCCTCGCCTCGAGTTGCCGACAGGGCGCCTGCGGCACCTGCCGGGTGGCCGTTATCGAAGGCGAAGTGGATCACCAGGATGTTTACCTGTCGGACCTGGAGAAACGGGAAAACAGATCGATGATGACTTGCGTTTCTCGGGCCAAATCCGAGCGTCTGGTGCTTGATATCTGATGGAGGGCGATGTGATTAGGCTGTACGACTTCGAACTCTCCGGAAACTGCTACAAGCTACGCCTGCTGCTGAACCTGCTGGCCGTGCCATATGAATCGGTGCCGGTGGATTTCTATCCCGGCAACGAGCACAAGTCGGAGGCGTTTTTGCAGATCAATCCGCTGGGGCAGCTGCCCGTGTTGGTCGACGGCGACATTTGCCTGCGAGACGCCCAGGCGATCCTGGTCTACCTGGCCTGCAAGTACGATCCCACGGGCACCTGGTATCCCGTTGACGACCCCGGCTGGACGGGACAAATCAATCAGTGGCTCGCCTTCGCCGACATGATCACCAGTACCGCCTCCGCGGCACGCTTGCATGACGGTTTCTTCTACGAGGATATCGACATCGGCAGGGCGCAGCGTGGCGCACATCGCCTGTTCCGCGTGCTCGACGAACACCTTTGGTTCGGTGAAAAGGAAGAGCGGCCATGGATCTGCGACGGCCATCTTCCGACCATCGCCGACATCGCCTGCTTCCCTTACACCATGCTGTCAGAGGAAGGCGGCATATCGCAACAGGACTATCCTGCAATCCGTCGCTGGACCGACCGGGTGAAGCGGCTGCCGGGTTTCATCGTCATGCCCGGTATTTTTCACGCCGCTCCGCCGGAAAGCGAGGTCGTCACGGCCGGCTAGAACAAGTCCGCCACGTCAAGGCTCTCCGCCGCCGCGCACCCACCAGGCGTGCATTTCGTGGAACATCGGCTCGAGGTCCAGTGCCCGCCGGGTCGCAGTGTATTCGACCCGCGGCGGCACCTCGGCATAGACCTTGCGCTCCACCAGCCCATCGCGCTCAAGCGCGCGCAACTGATTCGTCAGCATCGTCTGGGTGACGCCGTCCATCATCCGGCGCAACTCGTTGAAACGCTTTGTGCCGCGGAAGATCAGGATCTGCAGGATGATCAGCTTCCACTTGCCGCCGATCAGCTTGGCAATATCCGGCATCGGGCACAGATAGCCGGTTTCCTCCACGGCTTCGCGGGTTGGTATTTCCACCTTGGCGTCCATTTTCTCGCCTCCGAACTGCCCGGAAATGTCCAATAGTATCAATTTCGATACTATATACGAAATTTCTGCCTTCTTGTGAAAAGATACCGCCCAACTATCCTTTTGGCAATTGCAGACCAACTGCCGGAAGGACCGACGCGATGACCATCACCGTCCATACGATCAGCGGCTCTCCACGGGGCTGGCGCGTGCTCATCGGACTTGCACTCAAGCGGCTGAATTACGAAACACGACTGCTGCAGCTGTCTGCCGGCGAACACAAATCGCCGGCATTTCTCGCCCTCAATCCGCGTGCAACCGTACCGGTCGTCGAAGCCGACGGCGTGCTACTGCGCGATTCGATGGCGGCCCTCGCCTGGCTGGACCGGCAGTTTCCGGAGCCGCCGCTGTTCGGCGAGGATGCGCGGCAAGCGGCCGTCATCTGGCAGATTTCACTGGAATGCTGCGACTATCTCCGGGAAGCCAGCCGCCGCCTGCTGGCACCGGTGCTGCTCGCCGGCAGGCCGCTGCCGGAAGCCGGATCGCCGGAGCGGCAGGAGTTCGAGTCGGCGGCCGAAGCGTTGCATGCCGAGTGCCGCTGGCTGGAGAAGCTGCTCGAGGGCCGGCGGTTCCTGGCCGGCGACGCGCCCAGCGCGGCCGAGGCGGTGACCTTTCCGGAGATCTGCATCGTCCAGCGCGCCGCCGATACGCGGGCGGACGTGATGGACCCTCTCGGCTTCGCCGACATGCCGTCTCTCTATCCGAACACGGACGCCTGGAAGAACCGCCTTCTCGCCGTGCCCGGCATCGACGCAACATGGCCGCCCCACTGGCAGGCCTGACCATTGCACCCGCCAAAGAGGAGACCACAATGACCGACGTCAACATCGCTACCCGACAGGAATGGCTGGAACAGCGCAAGCGGCTGCTTGCCGAGGAAAAAGACCTGACCCGGCGTCTCGACGCAACGGCGGCCGCCCGGCGCCAACTGCCCTGGGTGCCGGTCGAAAAGGATTATGTCTTCGATGCCGAATCCGGCGAGGCGACACTGGCCGACCTGTTCGGCCCGCACAGTCAGCTCATCGTCTACCACTTCATGTTCGGGCCGGACTGGGAGGAGGGCTGCAAGAGCTGTTCCTTCTGGGCCGACAATTTCAACGGCATCGGGCCGCATCTGAATGCTCGCGACATTGCCTTTGTCGCCATCTCTCGCACGCCGCTCGACCGGATCCTGTCCTTTCGCAAGCGCATGGGCTGGGACTTTGACTGGGTGTCCTCGTACCGCAACGACTTCAATGCCGATTTCCACGTCAGCTTCGGCTCCGATCACAAACCCGACGATCCGGTCTATTACAATTTCCAGGAGGGAGCGATCTATCCAATGGACGAGGCGCATGGCACCAGCGTCTTTGCCCGGGAACTGGGCGGCCGCGTGTTTCACACCTATTCCACCTATGGCCGCGGCCTCGACGCGACCAACGCCGCCTATCGCTACATCGACCTGACCCCGATGGGCCGCAACGAACCCGCCGAGGGCAACCCGATGGATTGGGTTCGCCATCACGACCGGTATTGAGACGGCCCATGGCGACCGCACTCTCATTGCTTGGCGACCGGCTTGCCGGACCGGTCCTTTTCGGCGCGGTTCTCACGGCATGCTGGATCTACCTCGTCAACGGCGCCGGCACCGGCATGAACGTCGCGGCCATGTCGACCTGGCAGTTTCCGCCGCCGCTGGACCGCCCGGCACACACCATCCATTGGACGATCGCGCACGCGGCAACGATGGTGCTGATGTGGTGGATCATGATGGTGGCGATGATGCTGCCGGGTGTCGGGCGACAGGCAGCGGCCAGTGGCCGGTGGCCGGGCGGACTGCGATTCTGCCTCGGTTACACGACAGCGTGGTTGCCATTCAGTGTCGCGGCGACGGCCGTGCAGGCCATTCTGGAGCGCATGGGATTTGTCGACGGCATGACCATGTGGAGCGCCAGTTCAGGACTGTCGTCGCTGCTGCTGGCCGGTGTCGGTCTCTACCAGATGTCGGATGCGAAGGCGCGGGCCCTGGCACGCTGCCGGGCGACAACCGACACAAACGGATCCGCCGCCAGCGGTCTGCGCAACGCCGTCAGTTGCATGATCAGCAGCGCGCCGTTGATGTCCCTGTTGTTCGTCGGCGGCGTCATGAACATTTACTGGATTGTCACCCTGTCGGCCGTCAACCTTGCGGAACGCAATCTTGGATCGTCGCGGCTCTTCTCGAAAGGTGTCGGGGTCGCCTGTATCCTCGCCGCCCTCTGGGTGGCGAGGGTGTCCGCCTGATTTGAGCCTAGTGCCTGCTGTGGGCTCCCGCCTCGTCGAGCAGGTCGGCGATATCGCGCAGGGACGTGCAGGCCTTCAGTTCGTCGGGCGTGAGGACATGGCCGGTTTCGTCTTCGATGGCGAAGACAAGAGTCAGATGAAGAATGTTGTCCCAACCCTTCAGGTGATAGATGGGGACATCACAGTTGATCTGGTCGGCTGGCAACTCGAGAATGCGAGCCACCATATGCTGAACCGAAACAAGATTGTCATCGTAGGACATGGCTGACCTCGATACTTTCCCATCCATTTTTACTGGATTTGGGCTGAGGAAGCGACCTGTTCAAGCGTTTTTTGTGTTAAATTTTCGTAATAAACATAAATGAATCAATGACATCTACGTGATTTCGAGGAGACGACAATCAAAAACGCTACCGCCGTCCCGGTCCTAAAGTAATCGGAGCAAACGAACATTCGTTCTATTTATCGGGATTCCGCATTTCGTTTGAAAGGCTTGCCGCTTCCCGAACGACAACTTTATTCTCTATATAGAGAAATCGCGGCACGGTCCAGCCGACTGGACGTGCCTGGCGGCGGCACAACCGGTTATTCACGGAAAATAATCAAAAGTTGCAAAATCGACCGCAGAGACCGGTGCCTGACGACGCCGAAGTCCCGTTGTGCTCTAGAAAGTCGGCGGCGTCCGGCCGGCAGCCCGATAGGCGGAGACCACCGTGTTGGCCATCAGCATGGCAATCGTCATCGGACCGACACCGCCCGGCACCGGCGTAATCGCACCCGCAACGGCGGCGCATTCCTCATAGGCGACATCGCCCACAAGGCGGGTCTTGCCCTCGCCGCGCTCCGGCGCCGGGATGCGGTTGATGCCGACATCGATGACCGTCGCACCCGGTTTGACCCAGTCGCCCCTGACCATCTCCGGGCGTCCCACGGCGGCGACCAGGATATCGGCGTTGCGGCAGAGCGCCGGCAGGTCGGGCGTGCGGCTGTGCCCGATCGTCACGGTGGCGTTGGCCGCAAGCAGCAGGCTCGCCATCGGCTTGCCGACGATATTGGAGCGGCCGATGACCACGGCATTGAGACCCGACAGATCGGCGCGGCGCACCCGTTCGATCAGCAGCATCGAGCCGGCCGGCGTGCAAGGCACGAAGGCGCTGGCGATGTCGCCGACGGTCAGCTTGCCGGCGTTGATGACGTGAAACCCGTCGACGTCCTTCTGCGGATCGATCGCCTGGATCACCCGCTTGTCGTCGATGTGATAGGGCAGCGGCAGTTGCACGAGGATCCCGTGAATCGCCGGGTCGGCGTTGAGCTCCGCCACCTTGTCCAGCAGCACCGCCTCGGGTGTCGTTTCGGGGAAATCGTACTGGATCGAATGGAACCCGCATTCATTCGCCTTGCGGCTTTTCGACGACACATAGACCCGGCTCGCCGGATCCTCGCCAACGATCACCACCGCTATCCCTGGCGTGACACTGGCGGTTTCCTTCAGCGTTGCGGCCGCCTGTTTGACCGTTTCGATCACGTCTTCGGCGACGGCCTTGCCGTCAATTCGGGTTGCCATCGGCATCGCTCCGTGTGGTGGCGCCTGAAATCGGCTTGTGGGTCGAACTTCGTCCGGCAGACGGACGGGCCGCCCCCTTAGATCAGATTTCGGCAGCGGCCAATAGCCTGCCTGCGGCGTATGACGTCAAAAATCGCCGCGACCGGCGCGAATGTTGCGCACCGTGGAGGTTCTGCCCGATTCGCGGGCCGCCCGGCGCGCCCGGTAGAGCTGTTCGACGGTCTCGCGCATCTGATGGATTTCGGCCCGGATATCGTCGGCCTCGCGATCGAGGTCCTGCTGGTCGGTCGAGCCGATCGCCCAGTGGCGGTCGGGTTCGGGCCTGTCGGCCCGGTGTTCGGACGCTGCTGGTTCGGGACGTGGCGGCTTGCTCGCCGTTTCGGGCCGTGGCCGTTTGACCGCAACTTCGGGCTTCTCGGAGGACTTGCCCGGTGCCCGGGGCTTGGCCGGTTCGGGCGCAGGAGGCGGCGCCGCGGCCGCGTCGGGTTCGTTGACCGCCACCGCGCTGGCCAACCGTTCGGCCGCGACCGCACGACCCATCTGCTCCGCCGGCCTTGTCCGCAGCGGTTCGTCGGCATCGCTGAACAACTCGCCGGCATTGTCGCGGATGCTGCGATAGGCGCCGAACAGCATGGCGATCGCCAGGCCGGCCAGGAAGCCGAGAACCATGCCGCCGGCTGCGATGAACTTGCGCGACGGCCCGGCCGGCTCGATCGGCGGCGTCGCCTCTGAAATGATCCGGATGTTGCTGGTGTTGAGGTTCTGCTGTTCGCCGGTCTCGCGGGCACGCTTGAGGAACGACTGATAGATCTGCGACGTCGCAGACGCCTCCCGCTCCAGCTCGCGCAGGCGCACAAGCGCCGAGGAATTGTCGACCTGCTGGCTTTTCAGCACCGCAAGATCTGCGGCGAGCTGCTGCTCGGACTGGATGATACGGCGCAATTCGGTCTGTGTCGCCTCGACGATGCGGCGCAACTCGTTGCTGATTTCGGCACGCGTGGTGGCGAGAGCCTGTTCGGCGGCGATGCGCTGCGGATGCCGCGGTCCGAGGCTGGTCGTCAGCGCATCGAAACTGCGCTTCGAAGCGGCGTAGGAGGCACGCAGTTCGCCGATGGTGGAGGACTGCAGGATCTCCGGCGCGGTGCCGGCCAGCAGCGCGTCGACATCGAGCTGACGCGCCGTCTCGGCCCTGACCTGGATTTCGACCTTCTGGGCACGGATCTGAGCCAGTTGCTGATTGAGCTGCACCAGCTGGGCATCGGTGATCAGCGTACCGCCGGCATCCACCAGGTCGTTCTCCGCCTTGTACTGCTCGACCCGCCGTTCGGCGGCCTCGACATCGCGGCGCAGTTCGTCGAGCTGCCGGTTGAGCGACGCGGCGGTGCGTTCGAACAGCGCCGACTGCGCCTCCCGCTGCTTGCTGATATAGACATCGACGATCTTGTTGGCGATTTCGGCCGATTTCTGCGGATCTTCGGTCTCGGCCTCGACATAGACGATGAAAGTCCGCTCGCCGCGGTAGACCGCGACGGAACGAGCCAGGGTCTGAACAGCCATGAAATTGCGGTCGCTGGCCGCGTCGCGGCCGTTCAGCAGGCCTCGCGCCGCGGTCAGCACGCCGCCGATTTCACCAGGATCGGAGCCATTGAACTCCGGATCGTCCGCAAGGTTGAGGTCGGTGACGACGGCCTGCAGAACCGGACTGGAATCGACGATGGCGACCTGGCTGTCGACCAGTGCCAGGGTCGAATCGGACGAATAGGATTGCGGCAGATAGTCGGTGTCGGTGAGCCGCAATTCGCGCGGATCGAGTACGAACTGGCTGACCGCGACGTAAAGATGCGGCGTCGACAGCGCCAGTACGACGCCGAGAGCGGCCCCTAGAATGGTGGTGAAGGCGATGAAAAATCGGAACCGCCAGGCCGTCGTCAACAGCACGACCGGATCGATCAACGGTTTGTCCTCCGCTGCCGGACCGCTCTGCATGGTCATTTTGGCTCCACCGCCGGAATGAGCGGCGTCGGCAGTCTGGCGAGCAGGTTGGCCGCTGTCCGGGGCGCCGCGGAGCCGCGCGCGAACGCGGTCGGCCCAGCCGGGACGCTCGGCAACGCCCTCGCCAGCCTCGGCCCGTGCCGCGGGTGCATCCTCATGCGCAGGCGTGCCCTGGCTGAGTAATGAGCGGCGTCTGGCGCCCTTCTTTTCCGAATCCGGATCGAACATCTGAGCCTTTCGAAAAACTGTAACAGGCATTCGCCCGGCCTATGACTAACGCAGCCTAAACAGTTATGGAAAACAATTCGTAAACACACGCACAAAGTGCGCGCTCCGCCGATGCGCCGGAACCGGCCATTAAGAAATAGGGCGTATGATTTTGTTGCGATCATTTGCGACTGTTGGGGCCGCCGGGCATACCACAGCGCGTTTATTCCAGACGGGCGGACGGCGTGCCACAGACCTGGCTCGATTTCATTGCGCGGCATATAAGTGTCTTTCGCGGCTATTTCTGGGCACTTGGAGGATCGGCGGGACGCCTGGTCATTTCGCTCGCCTATTTCGTCGCCATCGCCAACGCCCTGTCGATTGCCGATTTCGGCCTGTTCGCCACCGCCTCGGCGACCGGCATCGTGCTGTCGCGCATCACGGCGTTGGGGTTTTCGTCGCCGCTCTACCGCGTCGCTACCGTCAAACCGCGGCTGATCGGCTGTTATTCGCTCGGCTACCTGGCCGCGCTCGTCGTATCGCTGCCGCTTGTCGCGATAGCAGCGCTTGTTGCCTACCTCCTGGTCTTTTCCGGCGACATGGGTGCCGGCGTCTTTGCGCTGTTCATCGTCGCCGAAGCGCTGCTCTGGCGTTCAATCGAGATCGTCATGATCGTCAACAACGGCATGGGTCGCTTCGCCCGCGCCGCGCTGCTGGTCGTCATCGGCTCGTCGATGCGCGCCGCGGCCGCCGTCGGTTTTTCGCTGCTCGGCCAATCCAGCCTCGGCCTGTGGGGCTGGTACTATCTGGCGGCCAACGGCATCGTTCTGGCCATCGGCCTCATCGTATTCTATCCGCGATCGTCGTTGCGCTGGCGACCGGCGCTCTATCTCAGGCGCTGGCGCGACAGCCTGTCGGTCGCCGGTGCCGAAATCCTGTTCTACCTGCAGTCCGAACTCGACAAGCTGCTGGTCCTGGCAATCGGCGGGCCGGTCACCGCCGGCCTCTACGCCATCATCATGCGCCTCGTCGATCTGACCGCGTTGCCCATACGCACCTTCAACATGATGCTGGTCCAGACCATCATGCGGTCGCGCGAGACCATCGCCTCGCTGAAGATCAGGGCCACGATCGAAGCCGGCATCGCCGCCGTCTCGACCGCCGCGCTGCTGTTCTTCGCAGCGTTCCTGACGCTCTACCCGACGGCCTTGGGCCACAATGTCGCCGAAGCCGCGCCGCTGCTGATCCTCGTGGTCGCCGTGCCGGCACTGCGCAACCTGATCGAATACCAGTCGGAACTGCTCTACGCGACGGGAAGGACCTTCGTGCGCGCCGTCAACCTGGCGCTGATCGGCCTTGCCAAGGCGGCGATGCTGACCGCACTGCTGGCGGTCTTCAATACGGTCGAGGCCTGGGCACCGATGCTCAACTCCGTTTTCGTGGTGCTCTACCTGCTGTCGGCGCTGCTCACCTACCCGGCGCTGCGCGGCGCCGCGCCGCGGGTGATCTGAGCGTCAGCACAGATCGACAGAACGTCCCGATTCGATCGCTTCCAGCGCGGCCGTGATCAGCCTCAGGGCATCGTAGCCCTCACCGCCGGCTAATCCCGGAGAGGTGTCATCCCGGATTGCGGCGACGATTGCGTCAATGCAGATCTCCGGGCCTTCGTAGTCGGCCTCGCAGGCAATCGTCCGGGTCCCCTGACCGTTTTTGACCACCACCGTTTTGGTTGCCGACGGTTCGCCGAGATTGAAGTCGCTGTTATGCCTGTCTTCGGTGTAGGCGACGCCCTTGGGTCCGTGCACCGCCTCGCTGGAATAGCTGGGCGTACCTTCGGGCAGGCCCCAGTTGATCCCGACCGACAGGCAATGCCCGCCGGCGAACCGCACCTGGATATCGGCAGCGTCGATACCGAGGTCGTCGATGGTGGCAAGGCGCTGCTTTCCCCTGCCGAATATCGCGCCGGTCGCGGTCACGCTTTGCGGCTCGCTGCCGGTGAAGAAGCGGGCCAGATCGAAAAGGTGTCCCGACATGTCGTGGATCGGCCCGCCGCTCTGGCTGCGGCGGTGCATGGCCAGTTTCGGGCGCACTTCGCGCATTTCCGTGAAACGGATGTGCAAGGGCGAACCCAGAACGTCGTCCTCGATCAGCTGCCTGATGATGCGGTAGCGCGACAGTCCGCGATATTGGTGGCTGACATGCAGATGGACGTTGGCGGTGTCCGCGGCGGCAATCATCTCGTCCGCTTGCGTCAAAGTCAGGGCCATGGGTTTTTCGCACAGGACATGTCTGCCCGATGCTGCCGCTGCGACAGCCATGTCGCGATGTTCGCATGCCGGCGTGCATATGCTGACGACATCGACGCCGGCCTGAACGATGGCTTGCATCCAGTCGCCATAGGCCTCGGCTCCACACTCCTTGGCGAGGCGATCACGACGCGCCGCATCGATGTCGCATACCGCGGCGATGTTGCTGTCGTCGCGCGCGGCCCAGGCGGCGGCGTGCTTGCTGCCCATGTCGCCGCAGCCGATGATCGCGACATTCAACATCATGGCGTCCTCAATGCCGCCACCTGCCTTGCAAGATAGCCGCCGTTGAGGCGACAGGCTTCGTCGGCATCCGCCGCGTTGTCCTGTTCTGCCGTGAGCCAGATGTCGCGACCCTTCGCGCTTTCAAGCCAATGCCAAACCGGCGAGAAATCGATGATTCCCTCGCCGAGGTGACTGGTGTTCTGACCGGATTCGACCGAGGCGAAGTCCTTGAAATGCAGAACTTTTGCCGCGTCGCCGAGATCATCGAGGAGAGCCGGCAGGTCCTGCCCCGTCTTGGCCGCCCAGCCGAGATCCGGTGCGTAGCCGAGCGACGGTCCGCCCTGCTCCCTGAGCCGTTTCCAGATGCGTCGGTCGTTGAGGAATTCCCAGTCGTGATTGTGAAAAAGCAGGCTCACGCCGTTGTCGGCGCAGTTGTCCGCAAAGCCGTTCAATTGGTCTATGGCCGCGGCCAGCGCCTCGTCGTCCGGTTCGTTGAGTCCGGAATAAAGCAAGTAGGGAACGCGCAGCGCCGTCAGATATTCGAGCGCCGCTTCGATGTCTGCCCGCTCGTTCTCCGCCTGGCCGAGATCGCCCAGATTTCCACCGATATGGCTTGCGTTGATGACGATACCGTGGCGATCGATCAATCGCTCGATCTCGGAAATGCCGATCGACCTCAGGCGGCGAAACCCGATTTCAACGCCGTCGAATCCGCTGGCCTTGGCGAGGGCGAATATGTGATCGAAGCGATCGTGCTGCGGATCGCCCCAGGTAATGGTTTGAAGTGACGTTCTGAACACGCGCTTCCCGCCTCGTGGCTTGGACATGGGACGGGTTCAGTTTGGCGTCGATCGACGATCTACACAACGATATTCACGGTCGTCTCGAGCCCGTCCGGCCCGTCGCGAAAGACCATGGACACCATCTGCGCCTGCTGACCGGACATCCTGCGATAGAGGCTGTCCTTGCGGTTCCGGGAATGGCCATCGATATAGAACTGGGTCGTCAGCAGCTCGCGATCGCCGTCAAGGACCTTGACGTGGATGTGCGGCGTTCGACCGGGATAGGGCGTCGGCTTGATGGTGCGGAAGCGGAAGCTGCCGTCCGCATTCGTGATGTCGTGGCCAAATCCCTGGAAGCCCTGGTCGTGCTCGATCGCACGGTCGTCTCCGGGATGCAGGTACTTGCCGTTCAGGTCGCACTGCCAGATTTCGATGCGGTGACCGGACAGCGGGACGCCATCTTCGTCCCGGATGCTTCCTTTCAGGACGATCACCTCGCCGCCGGCCTCGGCGACACGCCCGTCGATCTTGACGAGGTCGTTGTCGACGTCGGGCGGGCGCATGCCTCGTGTCGGATAAAACGGACCTTCGGTGGCACCGGGCGTCAGACCCGCCCCGTTGGCGGTGCGGTACCAGACCGTGCCGGCCAGCAACGCGGCCAGGCCGGCGAAAAGTCCGCGGCGGGTTGGTTTGCTGATTGTCATGGCGACCGCTCCTGACCCAAGATGGTGTGGACACTTGCATGATCTGGTGTGCGGAAGCGCCGGAGACAAGCCACCCGCCCGAAAAGTGAAGCTGTCGCCGCTCGGCGGTCGCTGCAATCCTAAGGCGCCAGAACGAGCCGCCTGATGTCGGCCAGATCATAGCCGATGAAAGACTGGATACCGATGCCGATCTGATAGGCTTCCATGCGCCCGACGAATGCCGACAGGTTTTTCAACGGAGCGCTGTCGACGCGGCCGTTCCACATGACGAGACACAGGGCTTCGTCGCTGTGGTAGTGGCCGGCACCGGCCATGACCGCGTCGGCATAGGTACCGTAGAGCGTGCACTCGGAAATCGCTCGGTTGCGGGCCACGGCGCGGACCCAGTTCGTGCCGTTCTCCGCTTCCAGATGATCGAGCAGCGATCTCAGCGTGTCGCTGCGCCAGCCGATCAGCGTGTTGATGTAGTCGTGATAAGGCGGCAGGAGTTCCACCGGAAGGCCAAGCAGGCTGTGCGACCGGCGCACCCAGCCGCAATGCTCCGGCAGGTCGGCTGTGATGCCGAGGTCGCGCCGATAGAGGCGCAGATCGCCGTCCCGCCACAGCGTCGCCGGATCGAATTCGCGCATCAGGACAACGTCGGAATCGGCGGAAAAGATCGTTTCCTCCGACAGCAGCCGGCCCATGCCGAGGCGCCGCAATTGCTGCACGTGCCAGCCGCGCAGCGGTGGCGTGAAGGGGCTCAGCCAGACGCGGCGGCGTCCGAAGGAAAGTGGATCGGGAAACGGTTTCAGCCAGTTCGGAAGAATCTCGCGCTCGTCGACGATCAGACGCCGCGGCCCCCTGAGCGCGGCGAACCGGGCGAGATCGGCGGCCTCCACCAGAATGTAGTGGCACCAGTCGCCCGAGAGCCGCCGGTCGAGGCTGTCGCACAGCAGCCGGCAGCGCTCGAAGTCGCTCGCGTAAGAAGCCGTGACGACCGCCGTGCGCATGTGCTCCCCCGTACTGAAATCGGCCTACGCGGCTTCGCCGGCCCGCTTGCGGCCGGAGAGCTTGTAGCGCAGCACATGGAACAGAAACAGCGGGTTGCCGATCAGGTAGCGCCGCCAGAGGCGCCGGGGTTCCAAGGCCAGCCGGAAGATCCATTCGCTGCGCAGCAGACGCAACAGGCGCGGAGCCCGTGGAACCGACTGCGAAACGAAGTCGAACAGCGCCCCGACGCTGAAGACGACCCGGCCGTGTTCCGCCCGGATATAGCGGTCGATCCACAGTTCCTGGCGCGGGCTGCCCATGGCGACCAGGAGGATGTCCGGCCGGATTTCGGCAAGTTTCCCAAGCACATGGCCGCTTTCGTCATCATTGAAATAGCCGTCGGATACAGCGATGAACTGGTGCCACGGCGCATGACGGCTGAATTCGCCGCGCGCCTTTTCAAGCACATCCGGCGTCGCGCCGATCATTGCCACCCGCAGCGGGGTGGCGACATAGGTCAGAAGCGCCGGAACGAAATCGGTACCGTTCAGATTGGCGGGAAACGGCCTGCCGTGAAGGGCCTTGGCGGCAATATCGATGCCGATCCCGTCCGGAAGCACGACGCTGTTGGCCAGGGCCTTTCGGAAGGCCGGATTGCGCTGTGCCAGATTGGCATTGTTGGCGTTGAGGAAGGCAAACACCGTCTGACCGTCGCTGGCCAATGCCTCGTCGACCCGGCGATAGGCGTCGCGCCAGTCCATCCAGGCGACGTCGATGTCGAGGATGTCGCATCCGGCGAAGGTGCGACGGTCGGGCGGAATGCCCTGTGAAATCGGAATTGTCTCAGCCATGTAGGGCCGCGTCCTCGGGTTTGTCTGGCGCAATTCGCCTTGTCGGCGCCTGCGCAATACGGGGTTCTGAACGTCTGATCGTTCAATTCACAACCTGCTGTGTGCCCCGTCCCTGCCCGCAGCAATCTGTAAGTCTGGTTTAAGCGCAAAATAAGTGCAATTGCTTAAATAACAACAAACAAATCCGCCGATGGTGAATCACGCTGTCGTGAAATCCTCGATTCAGGGCGTTTCGACGGGATCCTGCCGGCCGAGCCGCACCAGCCCGCGGCCGAGCGCTTCCCGCATACCCGACAGCTGGGCGGCATGAAACGGTCGGCCGTCGAGGCGCGATACGCCACCGCCGCGCACCTTGGCGACAGCCTGTTCCAACGCGGCGGCAAACGGCTCGGCTTCGCCTACCACGATGCAGTTTTCAGGAACGGTTCCCACTCCGCGCAAAGCACCCGGGGTGGCGACCGCAGGCAGCCCCATTTCGAAGGTCTCGATGGTCTTCAGCTGCACGCCGGTGCCGGCGGTGCTGGCCAGGGGAACCACGGCACAGTCCTGCAGAAACGCCCGGGCGTCGGCGACACGGCCGAGCAGGCGGATTCCGGGATGGGGCAGCGCCGGCAGGTCGGGAACCTCGCCGGCAATGGCGATGCTGAAGCTCCGCGGCAGATGCGGCGCCACCGCGTTCAGGAACCAGTCGAGTCCGATGCGGTTGGGGCGCCAGCTCCAGGTACCGATCATGCCGAGGTCGTATTGCGGCACGCGATGGCGTTCGTGCGGATTGGGAGGTGAAACACGGGTCACCAGCGGCAGGGTTGCCGATTTGTTGTCGTCGGCAACGCGCAGCGGCTTCCGGTCTTCGTCCGAAAGGGTCCAGACGAAGCGCGAAACCAGGCAGAGCTGCCGTTCGAGTTTGCCGATCAGCCGCGCCTCCCGCGTGAAGAGAAGCCGTTCCAGCGGGTTGGATGCGCTGCGGGCATTCTCCGTCGCGGACGCCTCCTCGACATTGTGGGCGACGAAGATGCAGTCATGGTCGGAAAACACCGGCAGATAGGCACCGGCAAGCTGCACGGAGTTGAGGATCAGCCCGTCGAACGGCGCGAGCGCCGCCAGCGCCTGCTCGATGCGGCGTCGCCCGCAGGTCAGCATCTTCGCCGACGACACGGTGGTGCCGGCCGACAGCGCGGTCGCCAGCCAGCGGAGTTTGTCGCGGCGCGAGGCCCGGGCGTTGGTGACCTCCTGCTCGCCAAGCAGCTGCAGCCCGTCCGCCGGCGCCAGCGTCGTTCCCGGCGTCTGGTAGCCGAGCAGGCTGACACGGGCACCCTCGCCGCGCAGGCAATCGAGAATGACCCGGTTGGCGATATCGAAACCGGAGGCCGGATTTTCCACCGGCAGCAGGGAGGAGACAAAGACAAGATGCATCGGGTCATTCCGCAAGGCGCGCAACGGGAACCTAGCAGCAAAAGGTGAATGCCCGGTATTCAGCCAAAATTCACCAAAGTGGCTTAGGTTCGGCGACCAGCATGAACCAACGGACCGCCTGATGCCGCCGAGCGACGAACCGGATATCAGCTTTCACTACCGATCGCCGGCACTCGACACGGCGATCCGCCATGTCGTGACGGTGCCGACCTTCCGCCGTCCGGATCAGTTGACAGAAACCCTGCAGTCGGTGGTCGCGCAGCGTTTCGACCGGCCCCTTGCCGTCGTCGTCATGGAGAACGACGCTGACGGGCTGGACGGCGCGCGGGCGGCCGAAGCGTTTCTGTCGGAACACCAATTCCCCGGCCTGGTGGTGATCGCCCACCAACGCGGCAACTGCCATGCCTACAACGCCGGCTGGCACGCAACGCTGGCGACCTTCCCGGCGCTCGAGGCGATCGCCGTCATCGACGACGACGAGGTGGCCGATCCGGACTGGCTGGAAAACCTGGTGCATGCCCGCGAGCGCCTCGGGGCGGACATGGTCGGGGCGCCGCAGATCCCGATCTTCGAACACAAGGCGTCGGAGCGGTGGGCGCGCCACCCGGTCTTCACGCCAGCCTATGCGGCAACCGGCCGGGTGCCGATCCTGTATTCGTCGGGCAATGTGCTGATCGGCCGGCCCGTACTCGACGCCATGCCCGAACCGTTCCTGGACCCGCTGTTCAATTTCATCGGCGGTGGCGATTCCGACTTCTACAGACGGGCTGGCGAGCGAGGGTTCCGTTTTGCCTGGTGCAACGAGGCGCCGGTGTTCGAGACGGTCCCGGACCGCCGAACGGAACGCTCCTGGCTGCGGGCGCGAAGCCAGCGCGAGGGCGCCATCTCGGCGATCATCGAAAAACGCGCCAGGCCAGGTCCTTTCGGGCGGCTGCGCACCTTCGCCAAGTCGCTGGCCATGCTCGTCCTGTCGCCGCTGCGCTCGCTGCGTCTGTGGGGCCGCACCGGCTCGCCGGTGATCGGTCTGTACTTTGTCGACGTCGCCATCGGCCGGTTCATCGCCGAATTCGGCCAGATCAACGAGCAGTACCGGAATCCCGAAAGCAACTGAGCTTGACAGATCGGGTGCGGCGCAATTGTCTGGACACCATTCTGACCCGCGGGGCATTTGATTGGATTTCCTGGCGCAACTCGACATTTTCCTTCGGGGCGGCGCGACGGCGGTCCTGCTGGTGATAGCGGTCATCTTCGGGCTGCGGAAACCGGTGTCGCGCAAGTCCCTGTCGGTCTCGGCGCTGGCGGTGGGAACCGTCGCCTATGTGCTGCTGTCGTCACCCAATCTGCAGATGAGTCGAGGCTGGGTCGGTTATCCGCTGGTCATGCTTGCCGGAATCGCGCCCGTCCTGGTTTATTGGGCAGGCGTAGAGTTGTTCGTGGACCGTTTCGTGTTCCGCTGGTGGCACATCGCGGTCGCGACGGCCATCGCTCTGGGTGCCTGGCTCTACCGGATCATTCCGTGGGAAGCCGATGTTCGCGGCGTGCTGGTGGTGCTGGTTTATCTTCATCTGATCTACGTGGCGATCAACACCTCGCCCGACGATCTCGTCGAAGGCCGTCGCCGGTTCCGGCGCTGGTTCATCACCGTGATGGCGATGCTCGGCGGCACTATCGGTATCTTCGAGCTGTTCGACCTCGACCGGGACCTGCCGGCCTTCCTTTTCCCCTTGCATGCCGCCGCGTTCGTGCTCCTGTCGGTCGTTTTCCTGTTCTGGGCGCTCGCCATACGGGACGACATCTGGGCCGTCCGGAGCGAAACCGAACCGGAAGCGCGGGAGGAGATTCTGTCGCCCGCCGAAACCGCGGTTCTCGCGCGACTTAGGGAGGCGATGGACACCGGCATCTGGCAGACGGAAGGCCTGACGGTCGGTCGGCTCGCCGCCGAGCTCGACACGCCCGAGCATCGCTTGCGGCGGGTCATCAACCGGGCGCTCGGTTATCGCAATTTCGCGGCGTTCATCAACGAGAGGCGCATCGCCTCCGCAACGGCCGCGCTGAGCGACATAAAGCGCGCCGACACGCCGATCCTGACCATTGCCCACGAAGTCGGGTTTGCATCGCTCGGCCCTTTCAACCGGGCGTTCCGCGAAGCGACCGGAGAAAGTCCTTCGGAATACCGCCGGCGGCACAGCCGCGCCGCCGACTGATTCCGAAATATAGGCGCCGATTCCGAACAAAAGCGGCCGGTTTACGAATCCGGCGCGAAACCCCCGGTCGAATCCGGGAAATGTCCGTGGCAGGTTCAACCGCCTAACGGAGCAACGCCATGTCGCTGACCCAGCTCGTAAACGACCTGACTTCCATCTATCCGGCCGTCTTCACCTCCGACCTCATGCGCTACGTCATCGGCGCCGGCGGGGTTTATTTGACCGTCAACCTGCTGCTGGCGGCACGCCTTGCGGCGCGAAAGATCCGCGAAAAGTCTCCCCCTGACGGGCAAATCCGGCGGGAGATCCTGGCCAGCGTGCGCACCGTGCTGATCTTTGCCGCTATCGGGACATTCATCCTCCACGGAGCCGGGCACGGACTGTTCACCGTCTATTCCGATGTTGCTGCGTATGGCTGGTGGTATCTCGGCGTGTCGATCCTGATCCTGATCGTCCTGCACGACGCCTGGTTCTACTGGTGGCACCGTATCCTGCACTACCCGCCGCTGTTTCGGCGCCTGCATCGACTGCACCACCGCTCGCACAATCCCACGCCGTTCACCGCCTACAGTTTCGACGCCGGCGAAGCGGTCGTGAACGCCGCGTATCTGCCGATCGTGCTGCTGGCGCTGCCGGTTCACCCGATCGCGCTGCTGTTCTTCACGTCGCACATGATGCTGCGCAATGCCGTCGGCCATTGCGGCTACGAACTGTTTCCGGCCGATCGCGGCGGCAAACCGCTGTTCGACTGGATGACCACGGTCACACATCACGACCAGCACCATGCCCATGCGGGCTATAATCTCGGTCTCTATTTCACCTGGTGGGACCGGTGGATGGGCACTGAATATCCGGACTATCACGCCGAATTCGCCCGGGTCGCTCGCCCGCTCAAGGTACGTCCCTACACCGTTGCGGCCGTTCTGGCGTTGCTCGTCGCCGGTGCGCTCGATATTGCGAGAGCGCAAGCGGCGCCGCTATCGGGCGCCTACGCCTCGCCCGGCATCGGCATCGTCGTGCGGTTCGAGCCATGCTCCGGCGCCGTCGCAACGACCTGCGGCCGCCTGGTGTGGACCTGGGAGAAAGCCGGCAGCCTCAAGGCCAGGAGGGGCGACGTCATCATCCGCGGCCTGCAATGGGACGGCAAGGCCTGGTCGGGCGGCACCCTGGTCAATCCGCAGGACGGCCGCACTTATCGCGGCAGCGTCCGGCAGTCCGGCCGCCATACGATTCTGCTCAAGGGCTGCGCCGGCCCGTTCTGCAAGACGCAGACCTGGCGTTCGACGGCGTCGATCGTCCGGGACCTTTCCGGACTGCCGAAGAAATGAGGCCGCGGGCGGCAGGATCAGTGCGTCCCGCCCCATTTCGGCGCGTCGGCGCGACGGGTTGTGAAATCCGAACCCGGTTCCGATGCGCGCATCGACGGTCCCATCGGCGCCGTATCCTCCGAATCCGGTGCTTCGATTCCATCGCCGCCGGATCCAGCGGCGATGTCGACCCTTTCATCCGCCAGCTTCATGATGCTCATGCCGTCGCGGATGTTGTGGTCGGCATGCGCCACGCCGATGCTGACGCTGAAGCGATCAGTCTCGTCCGCAGCTTCTTCCGCATGGCGTCGCACCGCCCGGATGAGCCGTTCGCTGGCCCGCAAAGCCGATCTTGGGTCGGTATTGGGGAAGACGATGGCAAACCGGTCGTCGGCGGTTCGGCCGAGGCTGTCATAGGCCCGCGTCTCCTCGATCAGGATTGCCGTCAGCCGGGTCAGCAGATTGTCGGCTGCGTCATGCCCGTGGGCTTCCCCGTACCCGCTGAAATCGTCGACCTGAACGGCCGCCACCGAAAGCGGCGAACGGAACCGCCGATAACGGTTGAATTCGCCATCGAGGATGTTCAGCAGATGATGCTGGTTGTGCAGTCCGGTCAGGCCGTCGCTCAACGCCTGGGATTTCAGCTTCCGGTAGGCATACTCGAAGTCCCGAATGCTGAGAATATCGTGCAGCTTCTGGTTCTCGACGACCGGAATGTGGCGAATGTTCTTGCCGGTCATGAGTCCGTAGACATCGTCCATGAGATCGTCTCGCCGACAGATGACGACGTCGGTCGTCATGACGTCGAAGACCAGCGTGCTGAAATAATTCTGTCGCAGTCGCGCCACGGAGCGGACCAGGTCGCGTTCCGAAACGATGCCCCTGACCACGCCGTCCTCATCGACGACCGGAAGTGCCCCGATATTGTTGGCCGACAATGTCTGAGCGGCCTCGAAGAGATTTCGATCCGCCTGGATGGATTTCAGTTCGGTTTGCTTTTTCTCCGCAAGTAATTCGCGAATACGCATAGCATGTCCCCCAACCCCAACTCATGCATTGGGATCAGGATGCGGGCTGATGATTAATAAAAACTATATCTGTTTGACCGCGAATTCTGACAGTCCGAAGGATAGCTTTTGCGAACCGGTGCCGTGAGCCGGTGCGGCGGGACTATTCCTTCGGGGGCGGAGGCGCCGGACGCAGGCGACGTTGCGCGGCGTTGTTGCGGATCTCGAGCTTGGTCAGGAATTCCATCTGCTCGATCAGCACCTCGTGGAACACTTTCTTGCCCAGCCTGTCGTTCAGGCGGTCGCGCACGACCGCCCGGAAGGAATCCACGTCGAAGGTCTCCATGCTGGTGAAGTCGATCGCCGAGTTGCCGACAAGCAGGGAGTAAAGCTCGTCGGTGATCAGCACATGCGGCGGCAGCGTCAGGGTGCGCAACACGTCCGGTTCGGCGGTGTAGACCAGCCGCGTGATGAAGTAGCCCTGCACGCGGCCTTCCGAAAAGGCGGGAATGGAAAGCATATCCGTGCGCACATAATCGAGGCCGCCGAAAAAGTCGGCCTGGTCTTGTCCATCCTGCTTGGCCGACGACATCTGCAGCGAAAAATACACCGACGCCAGGGTCACTGCGAGAACCCAGATCCCGGATATGACGAGTTTGATCATACGGCCTCGCGCAAATAGAACTGCTCGGCCGAATAGGTGCCGTCACCCTCGGCCTCGATCGCTGCTTCGCGCAGCAGGTCGGTCACTTCGCGAACGGCTTCCAGATGCGCCTTGACCTTGCGGCTGTTGCGCTCGAGCTTGTCGTGCAAGACCCGCAGCCGGTTGCCATGCGCCCGGGCGATGGCTTCTGGCGGCACCTGCCGCGTCAACGTCGTGAGTTCGTAAAGACAACGACTTTTGGAAACGTTGGACGCCGCGACATCGAAAGCCGGATCGCTGCCCAAAGCATTGTTTTCCGCGTCGAGAAGCGCATCGAGCCGCCCGAGAACCTGGATTATCCGGCCGTCATTGCTGAAGTCGTTCATGGTCCTAGGTCTCCGTTACGGTGCGGTCGATGCGAGCCGGTCACGCCGGCGATCCGCCGTCATCATTCGCCGACCCGTCCGCATCGGCGGCCGCGTCGCGCAGCAAGTTCATCTCGATTTCGTCCACCAGGCGGCTGGCAAGATTGGTCCTGTCGCTGACTGCTGCTACGGCAGGATCATTCTGTTGCGCCAGCTGAGCGGCAATGCCGATACCACCGCCTTCCGCCATGACGCGCCCCAGATGCTCCGCCATCATGCTCTTCCACATGTCTCCCGCGGTCCCTTCGCCGAAGGTCGATTCCGCCTCGTCCGGAAGCATCGACTGCAGGAAGGTCTGCAGCACCAGCGCCTCGAACTCGCGATAGCTGTCCGGGATTGCCTCGGCCGCGTTCGGCTTGATGTCGGCCCCGATCGGCCGGTCGAGAGCCAGTTCGAAGGCCGTTTCGGCGACGGCCTTGCCCTTTTCCAGGAGCTTGCTGTGCGCCTCGCGAACCTTCGCCGGGTCGGCAGCGCGCACAACATCCAGGATCAGGTCTCCGGGTGGTGAAATAGCCAATGAATCGGTCCGCGGTTTCGATCGAGGGCACTATGCCGGTTCAAACTTGCCGGAGGCTTGAGGCGATTCGTTCGACACCGGTCAATCGGGCCAGCGCCGCGGTTTGCCGACCTGATCGAGCAGGTCGAACAGCCCCTCGTCCTGGCGATGCCGGTCGATGTCGAGATTGGCCCTGTCGAGACGCTCGCCGACCCGCTCGCCGCGTTTGCGTTCGGTGTCGATGCGCGCCCGATGGCGTTCGATCTGGCCGTCCAGCACCTGCTCGCGGGTTTTCAACCGCCCGAGCTGGCCGGCATAGAGATGCGGGAAAAGCCGATGCGTTTCCGACAGGCTGCCCATGGCCTGGACGAGATCGTCGATGGCGACCTGCACCGCCTCGCGGTCGCGCGTCGCCTGAGCGAGGTCGGCTTCGGCGCGTTTGCGCAACTGCTCCTGAAGGCGGACGAGCCGCTGCAGGTTGCGCACGCGCTTGGACTGCGGATCAGCGGCCATCGAACACCGGCGCGAAACCCTCCGCGAACTGCGTCAGGAAATCGTTGGATCCGTAAAACAGCAGGATCAGGCCGCCGGTGAGGATGAACGGCAGCGAAATGAAATAGACCGGGATCTGCGGCGCCAGCTTGTTGACCATGCCGACGGCGATGTTGAAAGCCAGACCGTAGACGATGAACGGACTGATCAGCCGCAGCATGATCAGGAACGACTCCGACAGCGTGTCGGTCAGTGTCACCAGCGCTCGCTGGGCGTCGAAGCCGCTGCCCACGGGCATGAAACCGTAGGACGCCGTCAGTGCCTCGATCACCAGGTGATGGAAATCCAGCATGAACAGGATCAAGAGGCCGGTGAAACCGATCATGACGCCGAGCGACGGCGTCTGTTCCTGTTCGACGATGTCGGGCGTCGGCATGGCATTGAATCCGATCACCATGGCGATCGACGTGCCGGCGAATTGCAGGCCGAGCGTATAGAAGCGTGCGATCAGCCCGAGCACCGCGCCGATCACGATCTCGGTGAAGACCAGGCCGACATAGGTGGCGGCACCGGCCGCTACCCGCGGGTAGATCGCGTCCCACATGAGCGGCAGCAGGGCGATCGACACGGCGATGGCAACGAACAGCCGGATCTGCGGCGGGATCCGAAAGCTGCCGATGCCGGGGATCAGCATGAAGCAGGCGCCGATGCGGCAAAAGGCGGCGAACAGCGCAAGCACCGTTCCCTCCGGATCGAAAATCATGAGATCGATCCGAGGATCTTGATTTCGACGCCCTTGGCAATCTCGACATGGGAGATCACCGGCAATGTGGCGAACAGCCGCTCGATGATCATGCGCACATAGGGCCGTGCATCCGGCGCCGTGACGAGTACGAACCGGGTTCCGGCGTCGAGGTAGTTGCGGATGACCTTGGTCGCCTGCTCGCTGAACTCCTCCAGCAGCGCTGGCTCGATATCGAACTCGACGACCTCGCCCTTGGCGTCGCGCTTCAGCGCCTGGTGGAAGGCGAGGTCCCAGCGATTGCCGAGACGCAGAACCTGCAGCACGCCGTTGTCGGCCAGGTCGCCGCACAGCTGCTGGGCCATGCGGATGCGCACATGCTCGACGATCTGCTCGGTCTTGCGCAGGTGCGGCGCCAGTTCGGCGACGGCTTCCAGAATGAGGTGCAGGTTGCGGATCGACACGCGTTCGGCCAGAAGCAGCTTGAGCACCGCCTGCAGGCCGGAATAGGTCATGTGGTTGGAGCAGATCTCGTCCGCCAGCTTGCGGTATTCCGGATCGAGCCTGTCGAGCAGCACCTTCATGTCCTTGTAGGACAGCAGCTGCGGCAGGTTGTTGCGGATCACCTCGCTCATATGGGTGAGCACCACCGAAATGTTGTCGATGGGGTGGAAGCCCTCGCGCTTGAGGTCCTCCGCAAAGCTCTCGACGATGGACACGGCGGGCAGGCCGAAGGCCGGTTCGCGCACCTCGTCGCCCGGAATGTCGGGCTTGCAGCCGTTTCCGGTGACGACCATGACTTCGCCGACCCGCAGCTCGTTGGCGGCAACGGTCGTGCCGTGGATGCGGATCTGGTAGGACTTGTCGGGCACCGAGAAATCATCGCTGACCTTGATCTCCGGAACCACGAAGCCGTATTGCGCGGCGAACTTCTTGCGGATCTTGCCGACCCGGAAGGCGAGCTCCTGATGGGCGCCGAGCAGCTTGGCCGAGACGTGCTTGCCGAGGCACAGCTCGATCTCGGAAGTGTGCAGCACGTTCTTGACCGAGTCCTTTTCCTGCTGCTGGGCTTCCAGCTGCTTCTGCTCCTCGTCCTGCCGCAGCGCCCGCGCATGCTGCGCCAGCTGGCGCGGGATGAACCAGCCGGCAAAGGCCATGGCGCCGCCGAGGATGACGAAGGGGAAGAACGGCAGGCCGGGCACCACCGCCAGCAGAATCATCAGGCCGGCGGCGACGAACAGGGCGCGCGGATAGCCGGACAGCTGACCGAGCACCGCCTCGTCGGTGGAACCGACATTGCCGCCGCGCGACACCAGCAGGCCGGCCGCCAGCGACACGATCAGCGCCGGGATCTGCGAGACCAGGCCATCGCCCACCGACAGCTTGGTGAAGACGTCGGCCGCCTGGCCGATCTCCATGTCGTGACGGGTGTAGCCGATGATGATGCCGCCGAAGATATTGATGGCGGTGATGATCAGTCCGGCGATGGCGTCGCCGCGGACGAATTTCGAGGCACCGTCCATCGATCCGAAGAACGAGCTCTCGTCCTCCAGCTCGCGGCGACGGTGCTGGGCGGTCTTTTCGTCGATCAGCCCGGCCGACAGGTCGGCATCGATCGACATCTGCTTGCCGGGAATGGCGTCGAGGGTAAAGCGCGCGCCGACCTCGGCGATGCGGGTTGCGCCCTTGGTGATGACGATGAAATTGACCACCACCAGAATCAGGAAGACGATCAGGCCGATGACGAAATCGCCGGACATCACCAGTTGCGAAAAGCCGCCGATGACGTAGCCCGCAGCGGTGATGCCTTCATGCCCCTCCGACAGGATCATGCGGGTCGTGGCGATGTTGAGCGACAGCCGCGTCATGGTGGCGATCAGCAGGATCGTCGGGAAGGACGAGAAGTCGAGCGGCCGCTGGATCCACAGCGCCACCATCAGGATCAGCACCGAAAAGGCGATGGAAAAAGCCAGCCCGATGTCGATCAGGAACGCCGGAATCGGCAGGAACAGGACCGACAGGATGATGACGATGCCGATGGCAAAGGTGACGTCGCGGCCGCGGCCCTCGAGCGGCGGAATTGCGATCGCCTGCGTCTGCGCCATGAATCACCCTGTGTCGCGGAAAACGGGAAACGGATACCGCCAAACTAGTCGGCGAAGCTTGCGCGAGGGTGGCTGCAGACCGTCGATCGGCGCTAATCAGCCTCGCGTTTCCCGAACGTCATGCGATCGAGCACATCATGCCCGTCGATCCAGCGGTGCTTGACGACGGCCGCCACATGCACCACGGCCAGTGCCAGCATGGCGTAGGCCAGCAGTTCATGCATTTCTGCCGTGACATTCTCCAGGTTGAACCCCCAGAGCGTCTCCATGGTCGGGAACAGTTTCGGCATGGTGACGCCGAACCAGTGAACGCCGTGTCCGCCGAAATCCGTTTCGGCCCATCCGACGGCGATGACCGCGGCGGGAAGCACATAGAGCCCCGCATGGCCGAGATGCGATCCGATCCGTTCCCACTTCGCGAGGCCCTGTGGCAGCGGTGGCGGCGTGTTGAAAAGGCGCAGCGCGATACGCAGCGCCAGCAGCATCAGCAGCGTCACGCCGACGGAGACGTGCAGACCGAACAGAAACTCCTGCAGCGGCGAATCGTCTGTTACCAGCGCGGTCATCGCAAAACCGCAAGCCCACATGAAGATGAAGCCAACGGCCATGAGCCAGTGCAAGACTCTTGCAGAAAACGCATAACGCTGCGAAGCGTCCGATACCATCGGATTTCCTTTCATTTCCAAATCGCGTGCTCGGCGTGATCTGGGTGGCGAGGAAGCCCCTGTCCAACGGGATTGCGCCAACGGCGACCGATCCGCGTGAGCGGTCGGGATGCGCCCGCGAACGGTCGCCGGATGACCGTTGGCGATGGCGCCGGCCGCCATGCCCGTTGTGCGCGGATCGGCACTTGCGCATAATCCCGGCACTTGCATCTTCAAAGACGTACCGATGACCGTGAGCGAACCTCTTGCAAAATGTCTGACGGGACAGGTGTCGCTGGCCGGCATCGGGTGGCGGACGGTGCTTGGCAAAGCCGTTCTGGCGGCGCTGGCGGGGAGCGTCATCGTCCTGATCGTGGAACCGGACCATACGGCGCGCCTGCCCCTGCTTGCCGCGTTCGGGCTCTGGTTCTCGCACATCCTGATCATGTTCCTGCTGTTCGCAGCAAGCGCGGCCGTGCTGCTGCGGACGGGTTTGCCAGAACCGCTCCCGGTCGTGGCCGCGGCGTTGGTCCTGCCGGCGATCTTCGCACCGATTTCAATGATCCTGGACTACGGCTTCGGCAATCCCGACGAGGAACTGGCGTCGTCAGGCAGCCTGCTGACCGCTTACCAGAGCGAAGTCGTGGCGGTCGTCCCGGTGGCGTTTGCCGCTGCGATCGTCCTCACCGTCGTCCTCTACCGTGAGGCCCTGACCCACCGCCGCCCCGCCGAAGCGCACGCCCCCGAAACACCGACGCTTCACGATCTGATCGGCGCCATCCCGCCCTCGCTCGGCAACGACCTCATTAGGCTGCACGCGCAGGACCACTATGTGGAGGTCGTCACCGCCGAGGGCCGCGCATTGATCACCGAGAGGTTCAACGACTGCGTCGACCGGCTGGCGCCGATCGACGGCATTCAGTGTCACCGTTCGCACTGGATCGGCCTGCGGCATGTCGAAAGCCTGTCACGCTCCGGCAGCGCCTATGTCTGCAAGCTCGACAATGGCGACCGGGTGCCGGTCAGTCGAAGGCGATATTCCGAACTGAAGAAGCAGGCAGCCGGGCTGGGCAGCGCCGGGTCTCGTCGGCCGGACCAACAAAAGCCCGCTTGAACCTCGCATCACGGTGCGTCGCTGGGTAGTTCGCGTCGTCGCCGTGCTGGGCGGCAACACTCGTCGATACCTGATGGAAAACTACCATGAAGCATGATCGGGGCGAGCCCGGGCACCATCGGCGGACAGTTCTAGAACCCGCTTTCGATGCGCGAGAACACCAGGTTGGTGAAAGTCGCGATCTGGGCTCCGACGAAGGGGGCCGAAATGGCGACGGTGACCAGGATGGCGATGATCTTCGGAACGAAGGTCAGGGTAATTTCCTGGACCTGCGTGAGTGCCTGCAGGAAGGCGATGCCGACACCGACGAACATGGCGACGAAGACGGCGGGTCCGGAGGCGATGAGGATCGTCCAGATGGATTTCTGGACGATGTCGAGGGCGTCGGCTTCGTTCATGGTCAGGAAATGACGATGCCGGGGCCGATATCGACCTTGTCGCCGTTCGCCAGGACCGCCACGGCCTTGTCGTCGTAGATCTCGACCTGCTGGACGACACCGCTGACCGTTCCGTCGGGCGAGGTCACGGTACGGCCGATCAGCGAGCCGGCCTGCGAAATCGACGAGGACTTCAGCAACTCTTCCAGCCTGGCATTGGTCTGGATGGTCTGCTCGACCTGCGAGAAGGTCGCCAGCTGGGCGACATACTCGGTCGAATCGATCGGCTCGGTCGGATCCTGGTTGCGCATCTCGGCGATGAGCAGTTGCAGGAACGAGTCGTAGTCGAGGCTGGCGCGGTTGGCGGCCGCTGCCGAAGCCGACTGCGTCTGGGCGCCGCTTGCGCCCGATACGGGGTCTACCGCCATGGTGCGATCTCCCTGGTGATGTCCTCCAGCGTTTCCACCGGCATCTGACGATTGTTGAGGATCTCGTCCTCGATGGGGAACAGGGCGCGAATGCTCTTGAGCGATTCGAAGACCCGCCCTTCGGTGACCATCGCGTCGATATGCTTGAGATCGGTCAGGATCTGCTCGTTCTGGAAGCAGCTCAACAGCATGACGACGGATTTCTTGAACATCCCCTGGGCCTGTTCGGCGCCCTCCGGATTGATCAGCATCATCTGCACGATGAAATAGAGCTGGCGCAGCGGGGTCGAGGCGTCCTCCGGCTGCAATACATGGTTTTCCAGCAGGAAGGTGACGTCGTTGAGGAATTCCAGCCCGACCTTGCGGTCCACCCGCAGAACCGCGCCGTTGATGAAGATCTTCTCGCCTGTCTTCAGCGAGATCCTGAGCGAGCTTTTCATTGCAGACCATCCCTGATGATGGAGGAGATATCGATGATGCCGTCGAAATTCTCCGATTCGCCGATCCTGATCTTTTCGGCTTCGCGCAGCACCCAGATGCCGATTGAGATCAGGTTGGCGCGCAATTCCTGTTCAAGTTCGTTTTCGGGCGAGCCCAGATCCTCGATGAACCGGACCCAGACGCGGTTGACGAAAAACAGCGCCTCGATCGCTTCGCGCGATCCGCGGCCCGCATCGCGCGCCGCTTCCAGCATGGTGATCGACTTGTCGAGAACCTGTCGTTCGCGTTCCTTGGAGTCAGCAACTGCATCTTGCTGCACTTCCGCGTATGAGAACTGATACATTCAGCTGCCCTTTGTCGTCGTTGTCATCTGCCTACAGATAATTGGTCAAACTCAGTTGCTGGATTCTTGCCGTCAGGGTGTAGGACGTCTGCACCTGGGCAAGAAGCGTGTTCAGTCGGGTCGACGCCTCGTAGAGATCGACATTCTCCAGCTCGCCGATATGCAGCGAAACCAGATCGATCTGGGCCGACAGTGATTCATTGGACTGGGTGATCCGTTGCTCCGAGACGCCCAGCCGGGCGCGCTCGAAATTGATTCCGGCGATGGACGAGCCGGCATAGTCGATCGACCGCTCGACCAGCTGTTGTCGGGTGTCGGTGGCCAGCGGGATGGCCAGCATCTCGGTGACGACGACCGAGACCATGGCCATGTTGCGGGCGCCGTCATTGTTGATGCTGGACGAGCTGTCGACCACTTCGTTGCGATTGATCCGGCTTGACATCACCGTGTCGTCCGCAGCGGACCAGTCGGCATCCCAGCCGGCTCCCAATATCAGCGGCTCGACGGTGTTGGTCAGGAAGTCGTCCAGTTGCGCCGGGGTGATTCCGGCGGTCGAGGGGCTGCTCTGGGCAAAGCCGAAATAGCCCAGAAAGGCGGCGTCGAAACTCGCCTTGGCCGCCGATCCGGCGGGATCGTCGTATTGGGCGAGCGGCCGAACGTCGGTGTTGATGCCGGAGAACAGATACTCGCCATTGGCCGACGTGTTGGCGGTGGAGCTGAATGTGTCGAAGGCGGTACGCACGGCCTCGTGGGCGATGTCGAGCCGGCTCTGGTCGTCCGTGCCGGAGACGCTGATGAGCGCATCGAGCACCTGCTGGGCGCTGTCGGCCATTTGCGACAGCGCGTCCTGCGAGGCCGACAGGCGGAGCGAGACGATGGCGTTGCTGTCGATGATCGCCTGCATGCGCTGGACGTCGCGATTGAGCGAAATGTTGCGTGCCGTCGTGGCGCCCAGTTCGAGGCCTATGTCGGCATGCCGGCCGGTGACGGATTCGGTCTGGGCGGTGACGATGTCGGCCTGGGCTCGCTGCACCGTCAGCCGCATGGCGTTCTGGATGGCCTGGGTGGAGATGAAGGTGGTCTTCATGGCCCTACCTCGTCGCCGCCAGCAGTGCGTTGATCATCTCGTCGATGGTCGACAGCAGTTTGGTGGACGCCTTGTAGGACTGCTCGAGATCCAGAAGCAGCGCCATCTCTTCATCGAGGTTGACGCCGGTGGCATTTGAGAACGCCTCCAGGGTTCGAATGTAGACCGCCTCACGGTTCTCGGCCGCGACCGAAGCTTCCGATCGGGTCATTTCCAGCCAGCCGATGGAGTTTCCCGTATAATCGACCAGGCTGGTATTCGCACCGGCCAACGCCGAGGCATCGAAAGCTATCGGCTCGACCAGGCCGGTGACATAACCGTCCAGAAGGGTGGAGAAGCCGTGACCGCCGGTGGGATTGGCGACATAGGCCGCGCCGTTGATGCCGCCGTCGCGCAGCAGGCTCGGATCGCCGCCCAGGGAGGGCACGAGAGCCGGATTGACGGCGAGGGTTGCCGCGATGCCGGGTTCGATCGTGCCGGCCGGCGGAACATTGCCGCCGACCCAGGTGAACAGGCCTGGCATGTCGGGCAGCGTCGCCGGAATCGACTGATCGGTTTCGGCGAACACCGTCACCAGCCCGCGGGCGATCTCGTCGAGCTGGCTCTGATAGGTCGGCGCATATTCGTCGCGGATCTGCAGATGCGCGGCCAACTCGCCGCGGGCGCTGGTCTGCGCTCCCTGGCCGGCATCCAGCGGCACGCCGTCAACGAAGATCGTATTGCCGGAGATGGTTGCATCGAAGGCTGTGGTCGGGACGAAGGTGACGGGCCGCGGCACGGTTTCGAACAGTGTCTGACCGTCGCTGGTGTAGAGCACCAGGTCGTTGGCGCCTCGGTCCAGCGTCTGGATGCCGATCAGCGAGGAAATCTCCTTCAGCAGCCGATCGCGCTGGTCAAGTTCCTGATTGACGTCCACTCCGGTTCGGGTTCCGGCGGTGACCGCGCTGTTGACGGTCTCGAACTGCGCCAGCAGTCCGTTCAGCGTATCGACGCCGCGAGCGATCGCCTGATCGGCCTCGAGCCTGATGGTCTGAACCTCGGTCGACGCCCGGTTGATCGTGTCGGCGACATCCTGTGCATTGGAAATCGCCGACGTCAGCAGCGTCAGGTCACCCGGTGTGGCCGCCAGGGCCTGCAACGTGTCGCGCAGTTCGCCGATATAGCGCGACGGCGACAGCTCGAAGTCATTGCCGCCCAATGTCGAGCGGATGCGCTCCAGACCGTCGCTCACGGTGCCCTGGGCGGTGCTGACCGCGAGGCTTTCGAGCGTCTTGGTCTGCAGCCGCTGGTCCTGGGCGCGGGAGACGGAGACGACGTCGGCGCCCCCCAGCGAGGTCTGCAGATTCGCCTCGCGCCGCGAGTAATCCGGGTTGCCGGCGTTGGAGATGTTCTGCGATACCACCAGGGTCTGGCGGGACGTGTTCGACAGGATCGACTGAGCCGTACTGATCGCAGAAGACAAAGACATGGTTGGCTCTTACATCCCCAAGGCCATGGATCACCGTTTGAGGTTGACCAGGACTTCCATCAGATCCGATCCGGTCTGGAAGACCTTGGAGTTGGCGGTGAAGCTGCGTTGCGATTCGATCATGCTGGTCAGCTCGTCGGCAATGTCGACATTGGAGGATTCCAGCGCGCCCGAAATGACCCCGCCGAAATTGCCGGAACCGGCGAAGCCGGTCGTCACCACGCCGGACTCACTGTTCTGCGCATAGACGTTGCCGACCACCGGTTTCAGTTGATCCGGACTGGCAACGTCGGCCAGCGCGATCTTGTACTTGGCCTCCAGCGCGCCGTTTTCGTATTTGGCAAACACCGTTCCGTCGACGGTGATCTCGATGCTTTCGACCTTGCTGGGCGCGTTGCCGTTGACGTTGGCGTCGCCGACGTTGAACTCGTAGGCCAACTGGGTCATGTCGGAGAAATCGACGACGAGGCTTTGGCCGTTGGGCACGGCAATGGTGATGTCCGTGGCGCTGGTGCCGAGCAGATCACCGTTCGCCGGGTCGAAATCCAGTGTCACGGTCGACAGTGGTCCGGCGGTGTAGGGGAACGAGGTCCCGGGAGCGGCCTCGGCACGGTCGAAGACGGCCACTTCCCAGGTCTCGGGCGCCGTCTTGGTGTAGTAGAAATCGAGCAGCACTTCCTGACCGAGATTGTCGTAGACGACCAGCGAGCTCTTCGACGTGTATTCGGCGCCGGCCGCGTTGGTCGACGGCAGCGGTCCGGTCGGAACGACGGCGTCAGACGGAAGGTTGGCGGTGAACGTGCCGGCCGTCGAGGCGGTCGCCTGCAGTTCGCCCTGCGCCACATTGACCGGCATCAGTCCGTCGAAGCTGTTGACCACCGGCGTCGGCTGGCCGTCGGTATAGTCGTAGCCCATGAGCGTGTAGCCGGAGGCGTTGACCAGGTTGCCTTCGCTGTCGGGAACGAACGATCCGGCCCGGGTCAGGAACGCCACACCGGAGGAGTCGGTGACCACGAAGAACCCTTCGCCATTGATTGCCAGGTCGGTGGTCGAGGTGGTGAACTGCAGGGCGCCTTCCTGCGAGATGGCGTAACGCACCGTGGTCGAGACGGCGCCGGAGTTGTAGTTGCCGCCGCCATTGGCCAGCAACAGGGAGGAAAACTCCGTCGAGCTCCGCTTGTATCCCGTGGTGTTGGCGTTGGCGATGTTGTCGGCGACCGTGCCGAGACGCGAAGCCTGGGCGTTCATGCCGGACACGCCGGTTCGCATCATTCCATAGAGACTCATTGCGCGATTCCTCGTTCCTATCCGGCAACAGGGTAAAGGCGGTGGCTTGCGCGAAGCTGGCTAAAGGAGCCTCGCGCCGCCGTCCGGGATGCCCTTCAATCGGAGAAAATCGCCGGCATTTTCCGACCGGCGATCGGTTATTGCCAGTCGATGCGATAGCCGAGAAAGCGCTTGGAATCGATAGGGTCGAAACCGAGGCGCATGCGTAGCTTCTTGCGCAGCTTGCTGATGTGGCTTTCCACCACATTCTCTTCGACGTCATCGTCGAAAATGCCGTAGATGGCGTTGAAAATCTGGCCTTTCGTCACCCGGCGCCCGCGATTGGCAACCAGATATTCCAGGATCCGCCGCTCGCGGCGCGGTAGCGGAAAGGCGCTGTTGTCGATCTCCGGATCGCGCCCGTCGGAATAGACGCGGATGCGGCCGATCTCGGTGTATTCCGTCTCCGGTTCGAGACGCCGCCTGATGGCCGCCGCCCGCGCCAGAATCTCGCGCGGATGGATCGGCTTGCGCACCACATCGTCGGCGCCGCAATCGAAAAACGCCAGAGTCGTGTCCAGCGACGGCTGGTCGCTCACCGCGATCACCGGCGCACGCGAGCGATCGCGGATCACCCGCGGCAGAACCATGTTGTCGCTGCCCTGACCGATCAGGAATGCCTCGACGGCATCGATGTCCGCATCGGCCGCCGTA
This sequence comes from Rhizobiaceae bacterium, assembly GCA_963921345.3. Taxonomy (GTDB): domain Bacteria; phylum Pseudomonadota; class Alphaproteobacteria; order Rhizobiales; family Rhizobiaceae; genus Hoeflea_A. Next base: position 3,000,767 of record CAWUFE020000007.1, read on the forward strand.
TTCACCCACTCGCCGAACTCGTCGGGATCGAACCCCGCTGACGGAACCCCTTCTCTTCCGAACAGCGACGTATAACCCTCCGTTACAAGCTCCCTCTCATCAACCACAACGATCATCCTAGTGTCCCCGAATCACTGTGTTGCCGCATTAACCAATTCGTAACGACAGGGCGGAATCAGCGACAATTACAGAAAATTAAGGGTAATTTTTAATAGTTGTTTTCGAACGGTGTGGTGATTTGGCACAACATCTAGTGGGTGCCTGTTGATAACCGCATATAAGCTGTGGAAATGTTAACCTTTTGGTGATGTCATTAATCAAAAGTGTATTGACAAAAACCCCCTGGACCAAGGCTGGAGCTTGGTGCCGACTGCGAGCTCTCTATTCTATTATAGGTTGTTTTTGCAGAATGCGGAGGCTTTGTCCGTCCACTCGCCATAGCCTGTTGCCACCAGATTTTCAATCACCCTGCAGACATATCGGCGCTGCGCCGGATCGTTGTCAGGCCCGGCATGATAGCGCGCGACGGCCATGGTCCAGCTGCGGTGGCGCTCCTTCAGTTCGACCAGGAACCGGGCGGCGTAATCGACGTTCTGACGCGGGTCCAGCATAGCCCGTAGGTCGGCGAACCGATGCCCGTGATAGTGATGGTTGATCTGCATGCAGCCCAGGTCGATCAGCTTTCGCCCATCGGATCGGGCGCGATAAAACACCTTCAAGGCTTCTCCGAGATTGCGGGCAAACACCGCCCGCCCCTCGACGTTGAGCGCGTAGGGGTGCAGCGAGCCGCGCTTTCCGGTCTCGGTCAAACCGACGGAATAGAGAATGCCAACGGGGACGTCGTAGCGCTCGGCAGCGGTCACGATCTCGCTCTCACAGAGGTTTTCCGAGGCCGCCGTGCTACAGATAGACAGCCCCATCAGAAGGGACGCCATGAGGCAGATCCGGCGGCTCGCCGGCTGGCGTGTTGCCGCGCGCGGCGTTTCCTGAACCCCGGTCATCGCCATGGCCGTTCTCCTGTCCGAACCGGCCGCCTTCGCCGGATTGCCGTGAGTTGTCCTGTGTCGGCTGGCCGTCGAAACTGCCCTGCTGCTGGCCCGTCGAAGTCCCTTGCTGGCTGCTGCGGTCGGACGCAGCCAGCTGGACAGAAATCTGCTCGACGCCATAGCCCTGCCCACGCAGCGCGTTGAGAACGGTTTGCCGGCTTTCCGATAGCTGCCGATAGGCTTCGGGCGTGTCGACGCTGAGTTCTACCATGAGCCTGTCGCCGGCCAGCCGAAGCGTGGCATCGACCATTCCCAGTTCTGCCGGGTTGAGCCTGATCTTGAGGGTCTGCAACGGCGCGCTGCTCTGGACGGCGGTCTCGCCGCGCAACGCGGCACTCCAGATCTCGTTGCCGGACACCGCCCGGACAATCGCCTCGGTGTTCGCCTGCTGCGGGGCGACGCCGGGATACTGGCGCGCCTCGACGACGGTGACCATCGCTGTTTGCGGTGTCTGCGGCGTTTGCGACGTTAGCTGTACCGCCTGAACGCCAGACGGATCCCGGGCGCCTGCCGACTGTCCGCGCACATCAAGCGGTGCGGAACGCGGCTGCGAGCGCTGGTCGCCGACCGGGTCGCGCGTCGGCGGGTTTCGGCCCGTATCGTCCAAGCGTGGCCGGTCCTGTTTTCCGAAATCGTCCACCGCCCGCTCCGGAGCGTCCGGTGCAGCGTGCTCGACACCGGGATCGACATTCTGCGCGATCGCCGCTTTTGATCCGACGACCGGGCGTGCTGCGGTTGCAGCCGCAGGTGTGGCGGCGACTTTGGTGCCCTGTCCTGCGACGGCAGCGAGCGGCTGCAGCGAATGCCCCATTGCCTCGGGCCGCGGATTTTGTGGTTCCGGCGCGGCATTCGTCTTGTCCGGTTGGGCAGAATGCGGGGCCTGAACGGGTGCAAGGCGGGACACGGTATCCACGACCACCCTGTCCGTGCGGACCGGCTGGTCCGGGGTGCTGGACCAGAGTTCGGATCGTGGGGGTTCCGCGTCGGGTTCAGCAACTTCGGCGGCGCCCCTCGGAACATACCCTGCATCGCTCGCTTGGGACTCAGGGCGGCTGTTTGCATGCAGCGGCGAGGACTCTGGCTCGGGCGGTTGCTTCGCTTCGTCGGCCGCCTCCGGCTTGTCGGGCACCACTTCGCCGTCGGGGAGTTTGCTATCGGAGGAGGTCTGCGTTTCGGCCGGCGCAGGTCGGGACCAATCCGTCTCCTGCGACCGGAGCATCGGTGGCGCCTCGTCGGCCACCGGTGGGAGTGTATCCTTGTCTCCGCGTGGCTGAGGCTCGGGAACCCGCGTTTCGTCGCTGCTGTCGACGGATGCGTCGACCGGCGCTTCGCTGGCCTGGTCTTCCGGGACCAGGGCGCCCCCGGTCAGCAGCAGGTCTCCCGCGGCGGGATTGGCGTCCATGCCCAGGATCCACTTGTGCAGCCGGGGGGCCGGGTCACCAAAAGCAGCCAGCCGCGGTGGCTGGGGCTCGGGCGTCTTCTCTGCCTTGGGTGCCGTGTCACTTGCGCCCGGACCGGGTTGCCGTTCGGCGGTCCTGCGGCCCTGTTCGCCGACACTGCCGACAGCCAGTTGAAATGCTGTTTCGTCGGCAGCTCCGGCCGCCGGCACCTTCGCGCCCTGCGCCCTTGCCGGCGACGCCGACAGGCCGAGGGCTGCGTTTCCGGACAACAGGCTAGCGCTCATCGCTTTCTCCATCGAGCAGCCGGTCGACCGCCTCCAGCGTTGCGCGCCGCGCCGATACGAAATCCTTCAGCGGATTGGACGTTTCATCGGTTTCGCCCGATGTCGACGGCTGCCAGCCATCAGCGGGCGGGAGCGACTCGCCGGCCGGCGATGCCGCCATGGCCTTCTCGGCCGCCATCCCGTCGACGGCCGATGGCTGGCGCATGACTTCCTGCGCGACGATGCGCGCCGCATCCCGCAGTGCCCTGTCGCGGTCGGTGAGGTTGCCGTCGGGCATCGATGCCACGGTGTCGATGGCGTCGGTCAGATTTTCGGTCGAGACCGAGGCGACGCCGGCATAGAATTTTGCCAGTTGCCGGACCACATCCCGCTTGTTTCCGGAGAGGGCCTCCGCCCGGCCGGCGGCCAGCAGCGCGAGGTCCTCCTTGCCTGCGATCGTGCTCATACGCGCCATGCGCAGATAAATCTCCCGCTGTCTCGCGACATCCATCAGCGACAGGATGTACTCCATGTGGCTTGCGTCCACCTTGTCGGAATGGGTGACCACGGTGTGCACGAAGACATCGACGAACTGGCTGGCATAGGGAGATTTGATGAAGCGCCGGACGTAGCGCTCGGAGTACGCCATGGCGTTATCCACACGCGCATCCAGCGAAGCGACGTGGGCGGACCGGCGCAACGCCGATTCCTCGATAATGGTTCCCGGGGCAAGAAGCCGGGCCTGGTCGAACAGCCGCAAGGCCGCATCGATGTCCCGCGCGGCGGTGACATTGGCGGTCACCAGCGTCAGATAGGCTTCGATCGGACTGCCTTCGAACTGCCGCAGCGCCCGCAGCAACTGGGCGCGCGCCTTCTCCGGCTTGCCGGAAAAATAGACGGACAATCCCTGAGCGAGATCGGAGTCGAACGCATCGCGCGCGGCGCCGTGCATCAACGCAGTCAGCGTTTCCGGATTGCCGCCGCTCATCGTATAGATCAGCGCCGCCTCGACGTTGCGGCGGTCTTGAAAATCCTCGGCATCGGCCTGACGCAGCCTCTGGTCGATGAGCGTCAGCAGATGGCGCTGCATCTCGCCGGCGGAATGGTCGCCGAGTACCACCGAATCCTGCACGAACTGCAGCGAACGCACCATGGTGAACGGAGCGATTTCGCCGGTTGCCGCAGGCGCAGCGGGCGGCAGCAGAACCGCCACCAGGGCGAGCCCCGTCGCCAACCAGCGGGACGCAAGCGGCACCGCGTTTCGGATCGGTCGGAGTTTCATCGGCGGCGGCTCATGGCTGGCGGATGAGGATCTCGATGCGCCGGTTGGCGTCGGCGAAAGGATCCTCCTTCACCTTCAGCCGGCGGTCGGCGAAGCCGGAGACCTGCTCGATCCGGTCCTCCGCCAGGCCGCCGCGCACCAGCATGAAATAGGCGCTGCGGGCGCGGTCCATGGAGAGCGTCCAGTTGTCCTCGCCCTTACCCGAGAAGGGTCGCGCATCGGTGTGGCCGCGAACGGACACGGAACCGCCACGCTCCGACAGCAGCCGGCCGATCTCTTCCATGGCCAGCACCATGTTGCGCTTGGGCACCGCCGAACCGACGTTGAACATGCCGCCCTTCAGTTCGCCGGTCAGCGAGACCAGCAGGCCGCCGTCGGAAGGCACCACGGACATGCCGCCGGACCACTCGATATTGCGGCCCTTCAGCGCTCCCTCGATTTCCCGGCGCAATTTGGACGCCTGCATCAGCTCCGCGGTCAACGCCTCGTCCTGCCCGGCCTCAACCAGTGGCGCCTCCTGCTTGTTCTTGGCGGCGACATCGTCGACCGTGGCCTTTTCGTCGCGGGTTCCACCGGCCTGCGCCGCCTCGCCGTCCTGCCCGCCGGCGTCGCTGTCTCCGGCGCCCGCCGCCAGAGCCTGCTCGATCGCCTCGCGGCTGCCCGAATTCGCCAGCGCCTGAAGCGATCCCTCGCCCTCCTCCTCGGCACCCATCCGGATCTCCACCGCCTTCGACCAGAAATCGGGATCGAATGGATCGCGATAGGCCTCGCCGCCGGAAGCGCCGGTTGCCGGACCGGAGGTGTTGGCGCCGCCCTCCCCTGCAGCGCTGATATTTGACTGCTGGCCCGATTCGAGCGCGATCTCGGAAAGCACGGAAAAGGGATTATCGAAAAAGGCGGCGTCGGAATACTTGACCAGTTCGCCGGTCGACGAGTCGGGATCGTCGCCACCGCCCTTCTTCGGGCCGGCGCTGTATCCGGCTCCGTCCATGGTGCTCTTGTGGAATTCGACCACTTCGCCCTGGGTCGATTGATCGAGCTCGCGCAAGCCGCGGTCGGCGGGCTTGTTGTCGGTCAGACGGATGGGATTGAAGTAGCTGGCAACCGCCGCCCGGGTCTCGTCATTGGCGGCGTTGATCAGCCACATCACCAGAAAGAAGGCCATCATGGCGGTCATGAAGTCGGCATAGGCGATCTTCCAGGCACCGCCGTGATGGCCGCCATGGTCGCCGCCGCGCTTCTTGACGATGATGATTTCGTTGGCGGTGTGGTGCTTCGACTGGCTTTCGCTCATGAAAGCACCTCGCGCAGGGTGGTCGCCCATTCCGACAGCCGCGTCGCGAGCACCGTCTCGTCGATCCGGACGGTGAGGTCGAAGGATTCCGACGGCGTGAAGTCAAGTTGCGCGGCCCGTTCGCCCAACGCCTCGGCCAACGCTCCATGCATCGATACGGAGCCGGACACAACGACGCGGGTTCCTTCACGATCGGTCAGCGTGGCGGAAATCGCGCCACTCAGTTCGGCCACCATGCGGTCGGTCAGCGCCTGTTCCAGCATTGGTGCAACGATCCTGCCGACATGATCGCCGACGGTGTCGATCAGGTCGCCCGCCAGCTGATCGAAACGCGCCGCAAGAGTCGTCGAAAAATCCTGTTCGAAATGCGTGCGCAGTTCGTTGAGTTCTTCAAGGTGGCGGCTGCGTACGGCTTCCAGTTCAGCCGCGTGCGCCGCTGCAAGGGCCTCTCCGGCTTCCTGCCGGCCGCGCTCGAAGGCCTCGGCGCGTTCCGCTTCGACGTCGATCGCCGGCTCCGGCGGCGGCAGGCTTTCGGGCTCCGTCTCGACAAGATCGAAAGCCGGTGCAGCAGCCTCCATCTCGGGCGCCAGAACGAACGGCTCCGGCTGCCCGAAGTCCTTCAGATAGCGTTCGATCGCGGCTGCCATGCAAAACCTCCACTGAGCGGACCGGCCGGCGGAGACCCGGCCAGGCGAATGCAATCCACGGCATCGCCGGGGCCGGAAGTGTCCTGGCTCGACTTTAGGAAGCGAAGCTTGTGCGAGGATGATGCGCCCGGTCAGCCGGGCGCGTCGGGATCAACCCGGGAGCTTACCGCTGGAACAGCGTCAGGATGTTCTGCGGATTGGTGTTGGCGATCGACAGCGACTGGATGCCGAGCTGCTGCTGGGTCTGCAGAGCCTGCAGCCGGGTCGACTCCTCGTTCATGTCGGCGTCGACAAGCCGTCCCACGCCCTTCTCGATGGAATCCATCAGGTTCCTGACGAAATCTTCCTGCATCTCGACCCGTTTGTTGATGGCTCCGAGATTGGAGGCCGCGTCGGTCAGCTGCGTCAGAATCGAATCGACGACCCGGATCATCGCGTCGACGTCGGCATCGCTTGTGGTGGCCGACAGCGTGATCTCGGTTCCGGTGGCTGCCGTGGTCGATCCGGCATCGATCAGGAAATAGTTGGCGGAGGTGCCGGTCGGCGTGTCCAGCAAGGCGTCGGCGTCGATGTCCTTGGTCAGGATGCCGGCGCCGGCATTGTCGGTATCGATGAGAATGGTCTGGCTGACGTTGATGTCGAGCGTCGTCACCGAAACGTTGCCAGAGGTCGACCGGTTGAACGAACCGACGATGGAGCGGGTTCCGGCGCCGCCGACCGCGGTGTTGTAGAGCCAGTTCTCGCCACTGAAGGAAGCGGATTCGGCGATCGACACCAGCTGGTTCTTGAGCTGCACCAGTTCCTTGTCGATCTTGGTCTTGTCGACGCCGGGTTCGCGCGCGGCCACCAGCTTGGCCTTGACCTCGGAAACCACGTCGATGGCGCTGTTCATGCCGGTATAGGCGAGATCGACCTTGGAGGCGCCGAGCCCCAGGGCGTCGCTGACCGTGGAAAGCGCCTTGTTGTCGGAACGCATGGTGGTGGCGATCGACCAGTAGGCGGCATTGTCGCCCGCCGTTTCGACGCGATAACCCGACGAAATGCGCGCCTGGGTCATCTCCAGATCGGAATTGATGCTGCGTAGCGTCTGGAGAGCCGCCATTGCCGCGGCGTTGGTCATGATACTGGTCATTCAGGCCGCCCCTGGACAGGAAGCTGTCACAACATGCCGTTTATCGGCGATGGCGGCCGTGCCTCATGCCCGCTGACCCGGTTGATGAACGGGGTCAACCCACCATTCCGTCATCAGAAATAGCGACTTTATGGTTAACAGACCTTTAACCCCGGTAGCAACTTATTAAGGTGCATCACCAAACGGTTAAGCGTCCTGGCGGGTATCCGGCAAAAGAAAAGCCGCGCCGGAAAACGGCGCGACCTTCGGATCTTTCTGATGGGCGACCGGGTCTCCCGGCGCCCGTATCAAGTACCCCCGGGGGGGATCCTGGCGTCTGCTACCGGAACAGCGACAGGATGTTCTGCGAGCTGGAATTGGCGATCGACAGGGCCTGGATGCCCAGCTGCTGCTGGGTCTGCAGGGCCGTCAATCTTGTTGATTCCTCGCTCATGTCGGCATCGACCAGTCGTCCGACGCCCTTGTTGATCGAGTCCATCAGGTTGGAAACGAAGGTCTCCTGCATGCCGACGCGGCTGTTGATCGCGCCGAGGTCCGAAGCGGCGTCCGTCAGGGTCAGCAGGATCGAGTCGACCACCCGGATCATGGCTTCCACTTCAGCGTCGGTGGTCGATCCGGAAAGGGTGATTTCCGTGCCGGTAGCCGCCGTCGTCGAGCTGGCATCGATCAGGAAGTAGTTGGCGGAGGTACCGGTCGGCGAATCCAGCAGAGCGTCCGAGTCGATATCCCGCGTCAGGATACCGCGACCGGCGTTGTCGGTGTCGATCAGTGTGGAGGACGAGATGTCGACATCCAGGGTGGCAATCGAGACATTGCCGGCCGACGAACGGTTGAACGATCCGACTATGGACGCGGTCGACGGCGCTGTCGTACTGGTGTTCAGCAGCCAGTTCTCGCCGCTGAAGGACGCGGATTCGGCGATCGACACCAGCTGGTTCTTCAGTTCGGTCAGTTCCGAATTGATCTTGTCCTTGTCGACGCCAGGTTCAGCGGCCGCAACCAGTTTCGACTTGATCTCGTCGACGACCTCGATGGCACTGTTCATGCCGGTGTAAGCAACATCGACCTTGGCGGCGCCCAGTCCGAGAGCGTCGCTCACCGTCGACAAGGCCTTGTTGTCAGACCGCATGGTGGTGGCGATCGACCAGTAGGCCGCGTTGTCCGAGGCCGTTTCCACACGGAATCCGGACGAAATGCGGGCCTGAGTCATCTCCAGATCGGAATTGATGGTGCGGAGGGTCTGGAGCGCCGCCATCGCGGCGGTGTTCGTCATAATGCTCGTCATTTGTTCTGCCCCTTGTGACAGTCTACGAGAAGGGACATGCCGGAGTCCGTTACCGGCAACGACGGTGTCGCATCATGCTCACCTACGGCTTAGCCACACTATGGTTAAGACCTGGTCCGTCATTCGTTGTCCCTATAAGACCGTATTAAGGTTAATCAATACTGAAGATCGTAGCGATAAGTGCTTGTTATTTATGGTAAATTTTCCGTTAATGTTAATCTTCCGTTAAGGCAGCCAGCGAGGCTCCCGATGGCTGCAGGCCGAAAAAGCAGCAGGACCGCCTCCCGTGGGTCGGGAGGCGGTCCTGCGCCGTGCTGAACAAATTTGAATCAAATTTGACCGATCAGGCCAAAAAGAAACGGGGCGAGTGTCGCCCCGTTCCGGTCGTCAGGTGCCGATCAGGTTCCTACCGGAAGAGCGAGAGGACGCTCTGCGAGTTGGAGTTGGCGATCGACAGAGCCTGGATGCCAAGCTGCTGCTGCGTCTGCAGAGCGCTCAGGCGGGTCGACTCTTCACTCATATCCGCGTCGACCAGTCGACCGATGCCCTTCTCGATGGAGTCCATCAGGCTGGATACGAAGTCATCCTGCATGGTGATGCGCGAGTTCACGGCACCAAGGTCGGCGGCTGCGGTGGTCAGCTGCGACATGATGGAGTCCGTCACGCGGATCATGGCTTCGACTTCGGCATCGGTGGTCGATGCGGAAAGGGCGATTTCCGTACCGGTGGCCGCCGTGGTCGAGCTGGCGTCGATCAGGAAGTAGTTGGCCGAAGTACCCGTCGGCGAGTCGAGCAGAGCGTCGGCGTCGATATCCTTGGTCAGGATGCCGCGGCCGGCGTTGTCCGTGTCGATCAGGGTGGTGGCGGATACGTCGACGTCCAGCTTCGTGGTCGAGACGTTACCGGCGGCTGAACGGTTGAACGAACCGATGATGGAGGCGGTGCCCGGAGCGGTGGTGCTGGTATTGTAGAGCCAGTTCTCGCCGCTGAAGGAAGCCGACTCGGCAATCGATACCAGCTGGTTCTTCAGTTCGGTCAGTTCGGAGTTGATCTTGTCTTTGTCGACGCCCGGTTCGGCGGCAGCGACCAGTTTCGACTTGATCTCGTCGACCACGTCGATGGCGCTGTTGAGGCCGGTATAGGCGATATCGGTTTTCGCTGCGCCCAGTCCAAGCGCATCGCTGACGGTCGACAGGGCCTTGTTGTCGGACCGCATGGTGGTTGCGATCGACCAGTAGGCCGCGTTGTCGGAAGCGGTTTCCACCCGCAGGCCGGATGAGATGCGCGCCTGCGTGGTCTCCAGACCCGAGTTGATGCCGCGCAGGGTTTGAAGCGCTGCCATCGCCGCGGTGTTGGTGTTTATGCTGGTCATCTATGTGTCCCCGAAAAACGCATTACAGAAGGGACATACCGGACTTGCTCACCGGTGATGGCGGACTGGCATCATGCCTCAAGACCCCGTCTCACGTCGTAAGCCTTTGCCGTCATGCAAGTGCGACACTGGCAGTCCCCCGTTACGAAATGCCTAACGGGGCGCTTTCCGGCGGACAGGATGCGACGGGATGCATTTTTATGGTTAACGCACTCTTACGATTAAGCGCGAATTAACCGCATCCACTAAATGAAGGACCGTACCAGACTGCCGACCAGCAGGTTCCAACCATCGATGAGAACGAAGAACAATATCTTGAACGGCAGCGAAATGGCGGTCGGCGGCAGCATCATCATGCCCATCGACATGGTGATGGTCGCGACCACCAGGTCGATGACCAGGAACGGCAGGACGATCAGGAAGCCGATCTCGAAGCCGCGCCGTATTTCGGAGATCATGAAGGCCGGAACCAGCACCCGCAGATCCACCTCGCCGTCGCTGGATACCCGCTGGCCGCGTTCGGCCGCGAGATCCACGAACAGGTTGAGGTCCTTGTCGCGGGTGTTGTTCAACATGAAATCGCGAAACGGATCGCTGACCCGGTCGAAGGCTTCGGTTTCGCTGATCTGGTTGTCCATCAACGGCTTTATGCCGTTTTCCCAGGCGCGGTCGAAGGTCGGCGTCATGACATAGAAGGTCATGAACAGCGCCAGGCTGATGAGAATCAGATTGGCCGGGGTGGTCTGCAAGCCCATGCCGGCGCGCAGGATCGCGAAGGCGATGACGAAGCGCGGAAAGCTCGTCACCATGATCAGGATGCCCGGCGCCACCGACAGCACGGTCAGCAGGCCGAAGGTGCGTATGATCCAGCTCGCAACCGATCCGTCCACCGGCTGGCTGAGAATGTCCGGCGCCAGTTCCTGGCCGAAGGCCGCCGTGCCCGTCGCCATCATGGCGACCACTGCGATCAGCAATCGTATCATTCGATCAGAAAGGTCCTGAAGAGGAGGTTGGAGACTCGGCCATCGGAGCGGACGACCACCCGCTCCTTGAGATCGTCGCGCAGGTGGTGAAATCCGCGCGGCCCTTCGATCTGCTGCAGCGACACCGTGCGCAGATAGGCGAGCAGGTCCTGATGGATGGTCTCGGCGAGGGAGAGATCGACTTCGCCTTCAAAGACGACGGCGACTTCCAGCCGCACCCAGCTTTCCGACGGATAGGAGAGATTGGTGGTGATCGGCGACAGCTTGACGACCTGCGGGGCAATAGGCTCCGCGTTTTCCTCTTCCTCCTTCTTCTCCTCTTCCGCCTCGATCATTTCGGTGTAGGTCGTGGCGGCCTGAGACGCTTCGCCCGCCGGTCCGACCGACCCGCCAAACGTCATGCCGAGCAGCCAGCCGCCGCCGGCGGCCAGCAGCGACAGCACGGCGAGCACCGCGCCGGTCATCGCCAGCGACAGTTCGCCCGATTTCTTTTCTTCCGTGTCGGGTGTCGTCATGTCACCGTCCCCGTCTTGTCCCTTGCTCCTGCTAGATCGGCGAAAGCTTGTCGACCAGCTGCTGTCCCCAAGGCGGTTGCTGAACTTCCATCAGGCGGCCGCGGCCGCCATAGGACACACGCGCTTCGGCGATCTTCTCGTAGGCGATGGTGTTGGCCGCATCAACGTCGCGAGGCCGCACCACGCCGGCGATGTTGAGGATGCGCATCTCGTAATTGACCCGCACTTCCTGCGAGCCGCTGATCACCAGATTGCCGTTGTCGAGAATGCCGGTGACGACGGCCGCGACGCGCAGTTCGAGGCGCTCGGAACGCGCCGTCGTGCCCCTGCCCTCCGTCTTGGTGCTGGAGCCGAAGGTCAAGCCCAATCCGGCGCTGGGGCCGGAGCCGCTGGAGCCGTAATAGGTGCCGTTGGCGTCGATGCCGCTCGAATTCGTGCGGTCGCGATCGGTCTTGTTGTCGAACGTGGCGCGGTCGTTGACGGAAATCCGCACCGTCAGAATGTCGCCGACCGACATGGCACGGGCGTCCTTGAACAGGTCGCTCTGGGTGTCCGACCAGAGCGAATAGTTGCTGGTCGGCTTGCGCGGCGGACTCGGATAGAGCGCCATTTGCGGCGTCTCGCCGTATTGCAGACCGCTGCCGACCGGACTCATGGTCGGGGCGCGGCCGACGTCGGACAGCGGCCCGGATTTGCAGCCGGCAAGCAACAGAAGCGAAAGAAAGACGAGCGTCAGCTGCTTCATGACGGGTCCCTCGGCATGTTGCGGTCGGCGGCACTGGCGATGATCCCCGTCAACATCGCCGCGGTTTCGGCATCCATCTCGTTGAGGATCTGGCTGGCCAGCCGTGGCTTCAGTTTCATGACGATCGCCGCGGCGACGTTGATGTTGACGCGCTCGAGTTTCTCGGCGGCGGAATCGGCCCGCATGTTCTTGTAGATGTCCACAAGGCCGCCTTCCGCCTTCCTGAGGAAGTCGTTGCGCAGCCCGAGCCAGTGCTCGTACTCGTTGCGCCGCTTTTCCAGTTCGGCAATGCGCTTTTCGATCTCGGTCTGCAGACCCTCGAGCTCCTGTTTCTGCAGCAGGTATCGCTGGTCGCGCGCCGCATCGGCGATGTTGGCGCAGAAGGTCCTGATTTCATCGGAAATGTCGCTGGTCAGATCATGGGCCTTCTGGGCAGCCGTCTGGCCCACCGGCATAAACCACAGACCGGCCAGTGCCAGGACCGCCAGTCGGGAGGCGAGCGTTGTCGCAGTCTTGAGTCGTCGCGTCATTGCAATACCAGCTCCGCGTTGAGAGCACCGGCGGACTTGATGCCCTGAAGGATCGAAATGATGCCGTCCGGCTGTACGCCGATGCTGTTGAGGCCGGCCACCAGGGTCTGCAGGTTGGGTCCGTTGAGGATGGCGACCTGGCCGCCATCGGCCATGGCGGTGATGTCGGTCAGCGGCTCGACCGCGGTGACGCCGTCGCTGAACGGCAGGGGTTGCGAGACGAAGGGCGATTCCGTCACCCGGATGGTCAACGTGCCGTAGCTCACCGCCACTTTCGAAATACGTACGCCGTGGCCCATCACGATGGTTCCGGTGCGCTCGTTGATCACCACACGGGCCGGAATGTCGGTTTCCACCATCAGACGCTCGATCTCGGCGACGAAGCGCGGCAGAGACTGCTTTTTCGGGCGCTTCACGCGCACGGTAGTCGAGTCGTTGGCTCGCGCCATCATCGCGCCGTACTGCCTGCCGGTATAGGCGTTGATCGCATCGGCAATGGCGATTGCCGTGGTGAAGTCCGGATTGCGCAGCTGAAAGGTCAGGTGCCCGGTGTCCCCGAACCGCAGGGGAATTTCCCGCTCGATGATCGCCCCGGTCGGAACCCGCCCGGCGGTGGTGACCCCCTGGGTCAACGTCTCGGCGTCGCCTGCAGCGGCGAAACCGGAAACGATGACGGCACCCTGGGCGACCGCGTAGATCTGCCCGTCGGCCGCCGTCAGCGGCGTCATGACGAGCGTCCCCCCGCGCAGCGAGGTAGCATCGCCCATGGACGAGACCGTGACGTCGATGCGCGATCCGACGCTTGCAAAGGGCGGCAGGTTCGCGGTGACGATGACCGCGGCGATGTTGTTGACGCGGGTCGCCGCACCGGTGGTGGCGATACCGAGATTTTCCAGCATGGCGCGCAGCGACTGTTCGGTGAAGGGCGCGGCGCGCAGACTGTCTCCGGATCCCTGCAGACCGATGACGAGGCCATAACCGATCAGCTGGTTCTGACGGGCGCTCTGCAGCGAGGTGATGTCCTTGATGCGCGATGCCGCGCCGGATGGCGCGGCCTGCAGGACGGCCAGAAAGACGAAAAGGACAAGGCGCGGCCAGATCATCGCACCGCCACCCGCACCGTTCCGTCGGCCATGACCGTGCCCGAGACGGTAACGCCCGTATTGACGTTTCGCAGGCGGATGAAATCGCCGATCGAGCCCGGCTTGAGCGGCGTGCCCGGCGCGGTGATCGTCAATCCCCCCTGGGAGAAGACCATGGTGACGACGCTGCCGCGTTCGACCACATAGGGCTCGCGCACCGACGAGACCGGAATGACGCGGCCCGGCAGAAGCGTCTTGCGGGCGACCATGCCCTCGACCTGCGCCATGGCCGAGGCGTAGTCTCGACGGATCCGCTTGTTGGTGACCTTGACGATTTCGAGCATATGCGCTTCGACGGTGTCGCCGGGATAGATGATCTGCTTGGGGATCACCGCGACCGGTTCCGCGGCGGTCGCCCCAGCGGCGGCGAACTGCAGAACAAGTGCGACGAGGACCGCCATTCGAATCATCGGATGCTAGCCTCCGAGATTGCGCGAAACGACAGCGGCCATGTCATCTGCCGCCTGGATGATCTTGGAGTTCATCTCATAAGCGCGCTGGGCGGAGATGAGATCGGTGATCTCCTTGACGGCGTCGACATTGGAGTCCTCCAGGTAGCCCTGGTGGATGCTGGCAAAGCCGGGATCGTCGGGAACACCGACGATCGCTTCACCTGACGCTTCCGTCTGCTGGAAAAGGCTGTCGCCCAGCGGTTTCAGCCCGGCTTCGTTGATGAAGTTGGCGATGGTGAGCTGGCCGAGTTCCTGCAGGTCCGCATCATCGCCCTGCCGGGCGAAGACCTGTCCGGATTTGCTGATCACCAGTTCGGTCACTCCTTGCGGTATCGTGATCTGCGGCTGCAGGACGTGCCCGTCGGCGGTCACGATGTCGCCATTGGCGTTGGTGTTGAGAGCGCCCGCCCGGGTGTACAGGTCCTCGCCCGCAGCACTTTGCACCTGCAGCCAGCCGCGACCGACAAGGGCGATGTCGAGGCGGTTTCCGGTGGTCACCAGCGAACCCTGGACGTGCACGTTGCGCACTGCCATCGTCTGCACGCCGAGGCCGACATGGGCGCCTTCGGGAATGATCGAGTCGTTGGCGCGGCTCGGCACGCCCTGAGCCTTTTCGACCTGGTAGAGCAGATCGGAAAATTCGGCACGCGACCGCTTGAACCCGGTGGTGTTGATATTGGCGATGTTGTTGGCGATCACTTCGAGGTTAAGCTGCTGTGCGCTCATCCCGGTTGCCGCTATGGCCAGTGCTTTCATGGACGGTTTCCTCAGATGGTCATGCGGCTGACTTCAAGATAGGCGGTGACGATCTTGTCGCGGATGGCCAGGGCGGTCTGCAGCGAGCGCTCGGCGCTCATGACCGCCTCGACCACTTCCTGGGTGCTGGCCTCGCCCTTCAGACCCTGCATCGACATCTGCTCGCCGCGACGAATGTCGGTCACCATGCTGTTGGCAATGTCGGCCATCATGGCGCCGAAACCGGGCTCCACCGCGGGTGCGGTGCTCGGGGCCACGGCGGTGAGGGAATCGGTTTCGCGAACGCTGCCCGCCCCGCGGGCGATGGAGGAAGCGCTTACCGTCTGAACAGCGTCGATCATGCCGAAGAGGTCCTCAGAAGGTCGATGGTCATTGAAATCAACTCGCGCGCCTGCCGGATCGTCTGCAGGTTGGCTTCATAGGAACGGTTGGCCTCGCGCATGTCGGCCATCTCGACCAGCACGTTGACATTGGGCAGCTTGACCATGCCGTTTTCATCCGCGGCCGAGTTACCGGGGTCGTATTCGATCCTGAAGTCGGAGGTGTCGCGTTCGATGTCGTCGATGCGCACCGTCGAGGCGCCCGACAGCGCCTCGAGTTCCGATACGAAACTGACCGTCTTGCGCCGGTAGGGATCGCTGCCGGGCGTGGTGCCGGTGGTCTGGGCGTTGGCCATGTTTTCCGAGACGATGCGCAGGCGCAGCGACTGGGCCTCGAGCCCGGAGGCCGCCACCTTCAACGCCTGGGTCAGCGGATCAGCGGTCATTTGCGCACCGTCATCAGCATCATGCGGTGGAACGAGCGGACCAAGCCCATGTTGAGCTCGTAGGCACGGCGTGTCTCGCCGGCATTCATCAGTTCCTGCTCTAGCGAGGGGCTGCTTCCGGTCGAGGCGATGTCGACGACCGGCGCATCGCCGTTGGCCCGAAGGGTGTTTCCGGTGGAAGCGCCGGTGAAGTGGGCGGCTTGCGTCGCCGACTGCTGCGTGCCCAACGAATCGAGGACCGACTGAAACGGCTCGACGTCCTTGGCGACATAGCCGGGCGTGTTGACGTTGGCGATGTTGCCGGCAACCACGCTCTGTCGCACCGACAGCCAATGGGCCTGGCTCGACGCGAGTTCAAAAAGCTGAATCGGCTGCATCCGAATCTCCCCTGGAGACCGAAGCTTAGGAATTCAATCTTGCGCGGGACTTGCGAGCGGCGCGTCATCCACGGCCCGGCAGGCCGTCCGCCCCCGCTAGCGATCGATGACGGCGCCTTCCGACGTCACGATGACCCAGCGTCCGTTGCGCTTTTCAAGCGTGGCCAGCCGGCTGTCGTCGGGGAGGATCGAGCCGATGCGCACCATGTACATGCCCTTGCCATCCTCGATCAGCGCCCGGCCATTGACCACGTGCAACAGCCGGAAACTGGGCTTGCGTTTGGGAAAGGCCTGGTCGGGCGCCGCCTGCGCATCCGTCTGCGGCGCACGCTCCTCGCCACCGGTATTGACGGTGGCGGTGCTGATCGTGTCGAGCGAGATGCCGGGTGATTCCCGGTCGTTGTCGGGCAGTGCCAGCGGCGAGACGGACACGACGCTACGGCCCGGTGTCTCCGGCAGGTCGCGCTCCGACGCCAGCCCCATCGGACGAATGCCGAACTGCTCCTGGTTGAGGAACACGTACCAGGGGAAGAACGCCGCGAAACCGGCAATGAGCAATCCGGAAAGAAGCAGGATCTGGTCGGTCTTTTCCGGCTTCCTGTCACCGCCGACCGGCGGCTCGGAGCTGTTCTTTTGTTGTCTCTGGTCCGACATGGGCTGGGCAATCCGGCTATTGCGGGGTCTGTTGTTCGGCTTGGGCGGCGGCCCGTTTCATTGCTTCGGCGAGATCGGCGAAGGCATCGCGAGCCGGCGGGTCCTCCGGCTTCTGCTTGAGCACCTCGTAAATTACCGGAACCTGGCGGATCGCCATGTCGAGCTCGGGATCGGTTCCAGCCCTGTACCCGCCGAGAAGCCGCAGGTCCCGGGTTTCCTCGTAGCGCTGCACCAGCGCCTTCAGCCGCATCACCAGGGTCTCCTCGTCGGGCTCCCAGGCCGTTCGCGCCAGTCGCGAGATCGAGGCGAGCGGGTTGATCGGCGGATAACGTCCCTCCTCGGCCAGCGTCCGTTCCATCACGATATGCCCGTCGAGAATGCCGCGCATGGCATCGGCAATGGGGTCGTTGTGATTGTCGCCGTCGACCAGAATCGACACGATGGCGGTGATCGATCCGGTGCCCGACGCTCCCGGGCCGGCGCGTTCCATGAGCCGCGGCAATTCGGTAAAGACGGAAGCCGGGTAGCCGCGCGCCACCGGCAGCTCACCGGAGGCCACGCCCACCTCGCGAATGGCGTGGGCGAACCGCGTCACGCTGTCGACGATCAGCAGCACGTTCTGGCCGGCGTCGCGGAAGTGTTCGGCGACGGTCATGGCGGTCAGCGGCGCCATCCGCCGGACCATCGGGCTCTCGTCGCTGGTGGCGACGATGGCGACAGACTTCTTCATGTGCTCGCCGAGCGTGTCCTCGATGAACTCGCGCACTTCACGACCGCGTTCCCCGACCAGCGCGATGACCGCACGGTCGAAGGCATCGGCGCGGGTCAGCATGGACAGCAGGGTCGATTTGCCGACGCCGGAGCCGGCGAACACGCCGAGCCGCTGGCCGAGGCAGAGAGGCGAAAAGACGTCGATCGCCCTGACCCCCGTCTTGAGCGGCGAACGCACCCGTTGCCGGGTCATCGATGCCGGCGCGTCACTGGAAACCGACCGCCGGCGCTTGCCGGGTGCGAGCGGCCCGCCGCCGTCGATCGGCTGGGCCAGAGCATTGATCGTGCGGCCGCACCAGCCGTCGTCCGGTGCGATCCGGAAGGCGCCGTAGCGGATCACCGGATCGCCGATTCCGATCGCGTCGCCGCGCTCGATGGGACATACGATGACGCGCTCCGGCTCCACCTTGACGACCTCGCCGAGATAGATCCCGTCGCGGCTGTGATGTTCGACATAGTCGCCCAGCCGGACACGGCTGGAGAGGCCGCCGACATGGTAGTTCGCCGGCGTCACGGTCGTCACTACGCCGCCATGACGAATCAGATCGTCGCCTCCGGCAAAGCGGTCGGCAAGCGCCTCCAGCGCAGTCAGGGTGGTCGACTTGCGGGTGCTCGTTACGGTCGGGAGAGGCATCTCGTTCAATGGACCGCCATCAGCATCGGCATCAGGACGTTCCGCCCAGCGTTTCTACGGCCTTGTCCAGGGCGGTCTCGCCCTCGCGCACCAGGTTCGCCGCGTTCTCGAAGGCACGGGTCACCATGATCAACCGGCTCATTTCGGCAACGGCATTGACACCCGATTGTTCCAGATAGCCTTGCACGATCCCGACATCGATCCGGTCGACGATCGGCTCCGGCTCGGCCTCCGGAATGATGCCGCTGTTCTCAAAGCGCACGAAGCCGGAACTCGGATCCAGCTGATAAAGCCCGATCGAGCCGACTACATTGCCCTCCTGGCGCAACAGCCCGTCGCGCGAAACGGAAGGCGGTTCGGATCCGGCCTCGAGCTGGATCGGCGCCCCGCCGGCGTCAAGTACCGGATAGCCACCCAGTGTCACCAGTTCGCCGGTGTCGGAGATGGTGAACCGGCCGTCGCGGGTCAGCGCCATGCCGCCGGGCGTGTCGATGGCGAACCAGCCGTCTCCCTGGATGGCAAAGTCCAGCGGGCTGCCGGTCTGGGACAGTCCGCCTCCGACGCTCGACAGATAGGTCTGGCCTTCCGACACGAAGGCTGTTTCGTCGCCGACCAGGGATTCGAAACGGATCTCCGTCGGCCGGTATCCGACAGTGCTTGCATTGGCGACGTTGTCGGCAATGGTGTTCAGCCGGTTTTCCAGAGCAATCTGCGAGGACAGGGCGACGTATAGCGAAGGTTGCATGTCAGCCCCCGAGCTTGAGGTTGTTGATCGACAGAAGCAGATCGCCGGAAATGCCGAAGGCACCGGATCCGTTCAGCAGCGGGCTGGAAGACACGGTGCTCGGATTGGCGATCTCGTACAGGCTGGTGAAGCGCTGCAGGAACCGGTCGAGTTTGTCCGGGTCCTGAAAATCGGAAAAATCCAGCCGCTCGGAGAAATATTGCGCCTGCTTGTCGACATCGGTCAGGGCGAATTCGTCGGGCAGCGACAGAACCGTGCGGACGACCGCCGACAGCGCCGTATCTGCCAGGATCTGGTAGGGTTCGGTGATCTCCTCCGCCTTGCGCTGGAAATAGAGCGCCAGGCGAGCGCCCTCGTTGTCGGCGCCGACATCCTCCTCGAGGGTCTGGCGCAGATATTTGTCGACGGTGCCCTGCTGTGCCTTGGTGAAAGTCGTGGTCACCGTTCCATTGCGAAAGAAGTTGAAGGTCTCGACCAGCGCGGCATAGCGCTTGTCGGACAGCTGGTTGGCAAAGGTGCTGTCCGTTTCGATGCCTTCTTCCAGGACTTTGCGGATGAACGCCTTGGCGTAATTCATCTCCTCCAGGCCGTGGGCCTTCAGCGCGTATTCGTAGATGCGGCGGTCGGCCATGAAATCGTCGATCGATTTCACGTTGCCGATATTGGCGAGGTAATACTCGGTTTCGCGCGCCACCAACGGCCGTTCGCCGACAAGCTCGATGGACCGCGGCAGGTTGGCGGTCACCTGCAGGTAGCTCGCATAGGCCGTCAGCATGGGCGTTTCTCCGAGCGTACAAAAGGTCTCCGGCAGGCCGCGCCGGCGTTCGGGCTGATGGTCCTACGGGACCGCTGCGTCCGGGATGCTAGGGCGAGTGGCTTGCGCGAAGCTGTCCTCGAACCAGGCGACCGGAATCGCCGTCCAGCTTCACGCAAGGCACGACACGTACCTAGAAACGGTGGCGAAAGGGAGTGTCCATGAACATCATCATCGGACTGGTCGTGACGTTTGGCTGTATCCTCGGCGGCTATATGGCGATGGGCGGCTATCTCAGCGTGCTGATGCAGCCTTACGAGCTGCTGATCATCGGCGGCGCCGCCTTCGGCGGTTTCCTCGTCGCCAACCCCATGAAGACCATCAAGGATTCGGGCAAGGCCCTCGTCGAGGCCTTCAAATTCGCAGTGCCCAAGGAACGCGACTATCTCGACACGTTGGCGGTGCTTTACGGCCTGATGCGAGACCTGCGCTCGAAATCGCGCAACGAGATCGAGGCGCATATCGACAATCCGGAGGAATCGCCCATCTTCCAGGCCGCGCCTTCGGTGCTGGCCAAGAAGGAACTGACGGCGTTCATCTGCGACTACGTCCGGCTGATCATCATCGGCAACGCCCGGCCGCATGAGATCGAATCGCTGATGGACGAGGAAATCAACACGATCGAGCACGACAAGCTGAAGTCGTACCACGCGATCATCACCGTTTCCGACGCCTGCCCGGCGATCGGCATCGTCGCCGCCGTGCTCGGCGTGATCAAGGCCATGGGCGCCATCGACCAGTCGCCGGAGATCCTCGGCGGCCTGATCGGCGCCGCGCTGGTCGGAACGTTTTTGGGAATTTTCCTTTCCTATTCGATCCTGGCGCCCATCGGAGCGCAGATCAAGCTGGTGCGCGAAAAGCAGAACCGGCTCTATGTCATCGTCAAGCAGACGCTGCTCGCCTACATGAACGGCTCGGTTCCGCAGGTGGCGCTCGAACACGGCCGCAAGACCATCTCGTCCTACGAGCGGCCGTCGATCGACGCGGTCGAGCAGGAGATGATGGGCGCCGGATCCGGCGGCGAGGCGCAGGCGGCCTGATGGAATGACCGACGCGCCCTCCGCACCGCAGATCGACACCACGCTGCTGGCACGCATGACCGGCCGGTCCGGCGACCGGCGCTCGCTGGAAGCGATCTGCGTGCCGATGGCCGAACGGGTCGTGCCGCTGTTCGAAAAGGCCGCCAGCGAGGCCACCGGCTTCACGATCGCCGCCACCTATTCGGCCTTCGACATCGGCACCTGGGCAGAGATGGCGGACGGGCTCGGCGAACAGGCCGCCGTCCGGATTGCGGCCATCGACGACTGGTGCGATTTCTTCCTGCTGTCGGCCGACAACGTTTTTGTCATCGCCCTGTTGGAAGGCATGCTCGGCGGAGATCTTCCAGAACGCGAATCGGTGACAGCGCGCGGGTTGTCGGCCATCGAGATGGACTTCGCCTCGCTCCTGTTTACAGCCCTCGTCGAGGGGATGCAGACGCTGATCGCCTCCCCGGCTCCGGCGGGCAACAGGCTTCACCCGGCGGGCGCCGAACGGCAGGCCGAGGATGACATAACATCGTCGGCAGCTATTCGCCTGACCTTCACCCTGTTTGCCGACGACCTCGAAGCGCCGTTCCATGTGATTCTGCCGCAGCGCGCGCTGCTGAAAACCACGCTGACCGAAGCCAGGGACGACGACCAGCAGATCCCGGATGCACCGGAATGGATGGAGCAGCTATCGCATCAGGTCACCAATTCCTACGTGACCCTGCAGGCCGACATCGCATTGGCCGACATGACGCTCGGGGATGTTGCACGGCTGCAGCCCGGCGACGTCCTGCCCTTCGCAGACGAAGGATCCGTCCGAGCTTTGCTGAAAGCCAGCGGCAAGGAAATCTACTGGTGCGAGTTCGGCAAGGCCGGCAACCGCTACACGGTGCGGGTGCAGGAACAGCACTACCCCGAACAGGGTTTGATCAAGGAACTGATTGCCGGATGAACCAGCCGACCGTCAGGAACCCGCAGACCAGAGGCGAGACAAGACAATGGCCAGCACGGAAGCGGTGAAACAAACCGAAGAAGAAGCCGCAGAGGCGCCGAACGAGGAGGAACTCGATCAGGCGATCGACGACCTGCGCGGCGTGCTCGAACAGGATGCAGCCGGAGCGGACGCCGGTTCGGACACGGCAGACGCCGAAGCAGACGGCGACGACGATCCGCTTGCGGCGGATTTCTCGGCCCAGGCCGCGACGGGCGAAGCTGCCGGCGGTCTCGAGGACCCTGTCGACGGTCTGGAAGACCCGGCCGACGGTCTCGGCGCGGACGCTGCGGGCGAGCCCGATTTCGCCGCCGGCGGCTTTTCCATGGACGATTTTCCCGACACGGCCGATAGCGCCGAAGAAGCACCAGTGGAGTCAGACACCCCCGACATGAACAATCTCGCGTTGAACAGTATGGAGTTGCCGGCCACCACCGGCGCATCGGGAACCGTCGCCAATTCCGACATCATCATGGACATTCCGGTCGAGGTGCAGATCGTGCTCGGCAAGACCCGCATGAAGGTCTCGAGCCTGATGCAGCTCGATGAAGGTGCCACCATCTCTCTCGACCGACGGATCGGCGAATCGGTCGATGTCATGGTCAACGGCAGGATGATCGGACGCGGCGAAATCACAGTGCTCGCGGAGGACGAGACCCGCTTCGGCGTCAAGCTGACGGAAGTCCTCAGCGCCGGCAAACCGTCGGGCGCCGCTTGATGGACGGTCTGGCAGACTTTACCGCCGGCCAGGCAATCGGCTCGCCGCTGACCCGGCCTCAGAAAGCCGCAGCCATCCTGATCGCCATGGGCAAGCCGGTGGCCGGCAAGCTGCTCAAATTCTTCGCGCCTTCCGAGCTGCAGACGATCATCGGCTGCGCCCAATCCCTGCGCAGCGTTCCGCCGCAGGAGCTGGAGGACATCGTCACCGAGTTCGAGGAGCTGTTTACCGAGGGCGCCGGCCTGATGGACAACGCCCAGGCGATGGAGGGAATTCTCGAGGAAGGGCTGCCGCCCGAGGAAGTCGACGGGCTGCTCGGCCGCAATCGCGAAACGGGCGGCGCACCGATGACGATCTGGGATGAGATCCAGGAAATCGAACCGGCCCAGGTCGGCCAGTTCCTGGCCGGCGAACACCCGCAGACCATTGCCTATGTGGTTTCCAAACTGCCGCCGTCCTTCGCCGCAAAGACGCTGATCGAATTGCCGAAGGAGGCCCGCGCCAACATCGTGCACCGGGTCGTCAACATGAAACCGGTCAACCCGAACATTGCCGAGATCATCGAGCAGCGCGTCGGGCAGATGCTGAACGTGATGGAGGGCGAGCAGAATTCGGCCGTCACCGGCCGCGTCGCCGACATGATGAACGAAATGGACAAGCCGGTCGTCGATGCGCTGCTCGGCGACCTGGAGACCATCAGTTCCGCCGACGCCGCCAGGGTCAAACCGAAGGTATTCCTGTTCGACGACATTCTGGAAATGCCGACGCGCAGCCGCATCACCCTGTTCAACGACCTCGGCAACGAGACCATCACCCTGGCGCTGCGCGGCCTCGAGGGCGACCTCAAGGAAGCCGTCCTTTCATCGCTGAGCGCGCGCACCCGGCGGATGATCGAAGCCGACCTTTCCGACGGCGCAGGCAACGTCACCGCCCGCGACATCGCGGTGGCGCGCCGGTCCATCTCCCAGGAAGCCATCCGGCTGGCGTCGCTCGAGCAGATCACGCTGAAGGAAGAAGAGCAGGTCGAGGCGGCGTAGATGGCCGAAGACCAGGACAAGGAAAGCAAAACAGAGGAACCGACAGAGAAGAAAATCCGCGACGCCCTCGAAAAGGGCAACATTCCGTTCTCCAAGGAAGTCCCGATTTTCGCCTCTTCGGCCGCCATCCTCGTCTTTTTCGTGTTCTTCATGCCCTCCGGCGCCGCCTATCTGGGTCGCTCGCTGGCCGATCTGTTCGAAAAGTCGGACAGCTGGTCGCTGGCCACAGGCGACGATACCGTCTCGCTGTTTCATCACCTGTTCTGGGAAACCAGCCATTTCCTGCTGCCGGCCTTCGCTCTGATGATGACCTTCGGGATCGCCGCATCGGTGCTGCAGAACGCGCCGCGGCCGGCGCTGGACCGCATCAAGCCGAAGTTTTCGCGGGTATCGTCCGCCAAGGGATTCCAACGCCTCTTCGGCGCGCAGGGGTTTGTGGAGTTCGGCAAGTCGATCACCAAGATCCTGGTGGTTTCGGCGATCATCGCCGTGGCGCTGACCGGCGACTTTTTCGACACGCTGACCGGCATGTTTTCCGATCCCGGCACCATCCCGCAACACATGGTGCGGCCGATTCGCAAGATCTTCGTCATCGTGCTCCTGGCGACCGCACTGCTGGCCATCCTCGATATCCTGTGGACGCGCCATCACTGGCGAACCGAACTGCGCATGACCCGGCAGGAACTGAAGGACGAGATCAAGCAGTCCGATGGCGATCCGATCGTCAAGGCGCGCCAGCGTTCGCTGGCCCGCGACCGGGCCCGGCAGCGGATGATGTCGGACGTGCCGCGGGCGACGCTGGTGATCGCCAACCCGACGCACTATGCCGTGGCATTGCGCTATGCGCGGGAAGAAAACGACGCTCCCGTGGTCGTCGCCAAGGGTCAGGACCTGGTGGCGCTCAAGATTCGCGAAATCGCCGAACAGAACAATATTCCGGTGTTCGAGGATCCGCCGCTGGCCCGCTCCATCTTTGCACAAGCTTCGATTGGTAACGTCATCCCGCCCGTATTCTACAAGGCGGTGGCCGAGCTGATTCACGTGATCTACACCCGAAAACATTCATGAAAATCTGCCCTTACACGAAACAGCGCGAAGAAATCGTCGCCTATGCGATCCGTTCGGTCGCCAGCGAGTTGCGGCTCATCGACGCCGCCGACCTGATCGCCCTGCTGCGCCTGGAGTGCCACAGCGACCTGGCCGATCTCGTCGCCTCGGCAGCGGAGCTTTTCTTTCAGCCGGGAACTGTGAATTTCGGGGTCGGCGGCGACTATCGTCTCGACTGGGGATCGCCGCCGGAGGTGACGCTGGACCTGGAGCTGCGGCCGCAGGGCATGACGGTGTTCGCCCGGCTGACTCTGCTGGAAAGCCACGGTGCCCTGGAAATCAACCACATCGCCTTCGACGACCCGTCGCCCGATCCAGATGAAAACACCGCGTTCCTGGCCTCGAGCCTGAAGGCAAGCGCTTATGCCGGCATCGAACTTCCCAACGCCATGACCTGATCGGCGCAACTCAGCCGATGAAACCCAGCCGGATGGCCTTGGCGATCGCCTGAATCCGGTTGACCGCATCGAGCTTGTCGGATGCGGACCCGAGATAGGCGTTGACGGTGTGCACGGACAGTTCGAGTTCCCTGGCGATGGCATCGCTCTTCAACCCGTCCGCCGCCAGCTGCAGGCACTGCAGTTCGCGGTCGTTGAGACTTTGTCGCGGCGTCGCGTATCGGACTTCGAACAGCAGCAGCTCACGCATCAGCCGGTAGGCACGCCGGTGGATCTCGAGAATCCGGTCGCCGCCCAAATCCAGATCGCGGCCGAAAAAGGCGACGAAACCGTTGCCCATAATGCCCAGCCGGACTGGAAAGCCGACGCCGGGAACAACCGCCCCATGCGCGGGAAGACGGCTCAGGAACGGATGATCCGAACCGACCGTTTGTGAATCGTCGGACCAGCGGAACGGCAACAGGACCGTTTCCATGTGCTGTCGTACCGCATCGCCAATGGACGACAGCGCGGCTCGCATGTCGCGATCGACCGAGCCGATGCGAATATCCGGGCCCTCCCTGCTTTCGGACACGAAGCGGCTGGTCCGACAGGCGGCATATCCCGCGGCGGCAAGGTCGGTCTTGAGCTCCTGTCCGAGGGTCCGCAGTTCGTCCAGTTCGCCTTGCTGGGCCTTGTCCGCGTCCGCAACCGCGGCATCGATTTCGTCATCCGCCATGATCTGCCCCCTGTTGCGCCCGCCCCACGGACGCGCCCCCGTTCAGCCCCGCCGAGTTCGCTGCGACGCGATCAAATCACATTGTTACGAACCGCGTAGGCAATCGCTTCCGATCTCGTCTTCGTGGACGTCTTCTTCATGATGCTCGTGATGTAATTGTTCACCGTGTTGCAGGATATGCCGATGATCAGCGATATCTCGTCGCTGGTCTTGCCTTCGGCGATCCAGGAGAGGCACTCCGCCTCGCGCAGGGTCAGATCGTGCTTGCGTTCGACGGCGAATATACGGTCGCCGAATTGCTGCAGATGGTAGGCGCAAACGTAACCGACATCTTCCAGCCGAATATCCGACAGGATCATGTCCTGCCCAAAGCCGAGTATGAGAACAAGTCGGGCGGGACCGACATCGAACGGGATCAGGCACAGCTCGCGGCTCAATTCCGCCGGCATTGCAATGGACGGCGGACATTCGAAAAAAGCCGGCTGCATGGCCGCCAGACAGCGGTCGATTTCAGTGGTCTTGAGTTGCGCCCGTACCAGGATCGATCCCAAGCTGCGTACCAGATCGAAGGGCCAGTCGGCGGAAACGGCAAACTCCAGATTGTCTTCGCTGTAGGTGTCCCAGCGCGCCAGCAGGTATCTTGAAGCGCCTGCATAATCGGCGATGCGTTTCAGACCATCCGCGACATTGCCGGTCCGGCTGGCCGCCAGCACCTCCTTGAGCAGACGCGATCGACTCATCGTGACCATGGGGTACCGCTCTCTGGACAGATCGGCGGCAGCCCGACCGCCGGCACCGGGCGAGCATCCTGTCGGCAGCCGGTCGGGCGCATCGGACGGGATCCGCACAGCCGGAGCGTCGCTCCCACCAGTCTGTTTGTGCCGTCAGCCAATCGTGGATTCCGCCCCCAAGCGGTGCCGGTCGATCATCCGGCAAACCCGTGATTCGGACGGTACCACTCCAACGGGCACGGACGAACCCGGTTTTTCCACAGTCTCTTGCCGAGGTAGGTTGGGTCGAGCGCCTTACGCCGCGTCTTCGAGAGCCCATTTGCGCAGGATCTTGGCAGCCCGTTCCTCGTTGATCTCGACCATTCGTGCCAGCCGTTTTTCGGGGCCTTCCTTGACGCGGCTGCTGATATCGGGCTGCGCCGGCGCGAAGTCGGCGAATGGTGACGCGGCATCGGCGTCGGGTCCTCCGAGAGCCAGGCCGTCGTCCGACTCGCCGGACGCGTCGGACGGATCGAAATCGAAGTCGGAGCCGAAGCCGGGAATGGCGCCTGCGGCGGCTCCGGCGTCGGGACTGAAATCGGGCAGATCGGCGAGCGCTTCGTCCGAATCCTCCTTGGATTCGGTCAGCGCGCGAGCCAGCGGCCGGAAACCGAACCAGATCACCAGCAGCGCCACCAGAATGAAGGCGCCGGCGTTGATCATGCTGCCGGCATGGCGGTTGATGGACTGACCGATGCCCTCGGTTGCAGTTCCCTCGCTCAGCAGTTCCGTCTCGAGGAACTGGACCACCGTCAGCTTGATGCGGTCGCCGCGTTCGGTGTCGAGCCCGGCGGCGGACGAGACGATCTGCTCCAGTTCGGCCAGATGTCTGTCGACATCGTCCTGGGTGGCGTTCTCGCCCAGCATCGCATCGATGCGGCTCTGGTTGAGGACTACTGCGACCGACAGCCTTTCGACCTGGTAGCTGTTCTTGACCGTCGAGATCGTGCGCGAGTTGATCTCGTAATTCGTCTGTTCTTCCTTGCGCTCGTTGGATTCCGACGTCTGCGGTCCGGCGGCGCTGTCGACCTGCTCGGTCGGCAGGTTCTGCTCGACGGTGGCCGGGGAGTTGGCCTCCGACGTGTTCGACGCGGCGTTCTCGCGGGTGACGCGTACCGAGCGTTCGACCCGTGAATCCGGATCGAAAACCGTTTCCTGAATCTGCTGCGTGTCGGTGTTGATCTGCGCCCGCACGCTGGCGCGGAAGTTGTCGATGCCCAGGAACGGGGCCAGCGCCTTGTCGATATTGCCGACAACCTCGGTTTCGACGGTCTGCACGATGTTGAGCGACCGGCTCATGGTGCTGTTGGCGAAATCGTCTCCGGATGCCAGCAGTTGACCGGTCGAATCCAGTACCGTCACATCGTCGACGCTCAAGCCCGGAACGGACGCTGCCACCAGGTGACGCACCGCTTCGGCGGAACGGCGACCGTCGGTGCTGTTGGCGCGCACCATCACCGATGCCGAGGGCTTCTGTTCGCCCCGCCGGAAGCTGCCGCGATCGGGCATGACGATATGAACCCGGGCGGCGGTGATGCCGTTGATCGACCGGATGGTGCGGGCGATCTCTCCCTCGAGGGCGCGCACCCGCGTCACTTCCTGCATGAAGGAGGTCAGGCCGAGCGAGCCGACATTGTCGAACAGTTCATACCCGGATGTGGAGCTGTTGGGCAGGCCGCGCTGCGCCAGCACCATGCGGGCACGGCTCGTCAGCCCGGCAGGGACGCTGACCACGGCACCGTCGGAGCTGACGTCGAACGGGATGTTCATTTCGGCGAGCGCGATGGCGATCTGATTGGAATCGCCGGATTCGAGACCGACATAAAGGGTCTCGTAGGTCGGCCGGTTGAGAACGACCGCGGCGGCGATGATCAGCACGATGGCAACCGCCCCGACACCCGCCAGGGCGGCAAGACGTCTGGCGCCGAGGCCTGCGAGGTTTCCCGGCAGGCTGGAAAGTTGGTTCAACAGATTCATTCTGTCTCCACATCATCGCGTGCGGCTGCGGCATAGGCAGCGCATCCGCCGCTTCGGACCATACCGGCCGAAGCTTGCGCGAAGGTGTCGGACAGATCCGTCTAAGCGACGGAAATATCAGAGAAACCGATGATTTTGCTCGGTTGGATTCAAGAGCCCGTCCGCGGTCCGGAAATGTTACCGGAACGTGCCAGAAATCCGGTCAGAAAAGGTCGAGATCGCCGACGGCCCTCGGCCGATCCGCATCGACGTCCTTGCCCGACGGGAGCAGCCGGCTTTGCAATTCCGACAGTTTCAACACGTTGAGGGCCGTGGTCACGTCGATCAGCCAGTCCTGCGGCAGGCCGCTGGACAGTTCGGTGAGAAAATCGGCCAGCCCCCGCGTCTTCTGGATCGCCAAGTCCAATCCCTGAAGTGCCGCGATGTCGGCGCCGCTGAACTTGGCTCGCTGCGCGCCGGCATTGTTGAACACCGGCTCGATGGCCTGCATCAACTCGGCGATCTCGGCCAGTTCGTTCTGGATTTTCATCAAAAGGACGGCCAGGGGTTCGTCTGGGCCGTCGCCAAGGGACACGTCACGGATACTCATTACTATACAATCCTACTGGTGTCCGACCGGATACGCCGGCCGAGTTACGCACTACACAGACCGGAACCGCCGGCCGTCGGATTTATTCGCCTCCGTCAGAAGAACTCGACGTCGTCGGCCGGCGCCGGCTGCGGCGCGACCGGACGCTCGCGCTCGACGGCGCGCATGGTCTCGGCACCGTTCAGAGCGCTCTGACGGGCTCGGCCGCTGACCGGCCAGAATTCCACCTTGCGGCCGAAATTGCCGCCGAGGCTGGCGCCGACGACCCGGATTCCCTCGTCACTCAAAAACTGTTCGGCAAACTCGCCGTTCTGACGGCCGACATTCGAAATACGGGTCATTGTCTGAGCGCCGCCGAAGATTTTCGCTTCCATGCGATCCTTGCGGGCGCCCTTTTTCAGCAGCTCGTTGATCAGCAGTTCCATCAGATGCACGCCGTAGCGGGTGGCCTCGCCGCCGCCGGCCGCGGTGCCGGGCAGCAGAAAATGGTTCATGCCGCCGACGCCGACCACCGGATCGCGCAGGCAGGCGGCGACGCAGGAGCCGAGGATTGTCGTCATCACGACCTCCGGCTCGTTGGACACCAGGTATTTGCCCTGGATCACGTGCAGGCGGTTCTTTCCTGCCCGTTCCCTCATTTGAGCGCTCCAAAGACCGCTTCGATGGCAGCTTTCATTTTCTCGATGGTGAACGGCTTGGCCAGAACGTTGTTGGCGCCGAGCTGCGCCGCTTTCTGAACCAGCGCCTTGTCGCCCTGGGCGGTGAGGATGATGAATGCCGCAC
This sequence comes from Rhizobiaceae bacterium, assembly GCA_963921345.3. Taxonomy (GTDB): domain Bacteria; phylum Pseudomonadota; class Alphaproteobacteria; order Rhizobiales; family Rhizobiaceae; genus Hoeflea_A. The sequence continues at coordinate 3,030,488 of CAWUFE020000007.1, forward strand.
GCTTGGTCGACGCATCGGAGCGAATGGCCTGCAACAGGCCGAGACCGTCCATCTTCGGCATGTTGAAATCGGAGATCACCAGATGGTGCGGCTCCTTCTGCATGATCTGATAGGCCTGCTCGCCGTCATTGGCGACGGATATCTGGGTGAATCCGAGTTGCTGAAGCGCCTCGCCCAACAGCAGACGGCTGGTGACCTGATCGTCGACGATGAGGGCTTTGATTTTCTGCGCGATTGACATTATGCAACCCCCTCCACACGGGCTGTTGTGAGCTTGAGGATTTCCTCGCCGATGCGCCTCAGCGGCATCTGGTTTTCGACCGCCCCCAATTCATATGCCGTTCTCGGCATGCCGTAGACCACGCAAGTGGCTTCGTTCTGACCGATGGTCGCCGCACCTCCCTGCCGCATCTGCAACAGTCCGGCCGCCCCATCGCGACCCATTCCGGTCAAAATGACGCCCAAGGCCCTGCGTCCGCAATTCGCCGCGACCGACTTGAACAAGACGTCGACGGACGGCCGGTGGCCGTTGACCGGATCGCTGTCGCGAAGGTGGCAGCGCAGCGTCGATCCGCCCCGCACTTCCAGGTGCTGACCGCCCCCCGGCGCCAGGTAGACCTGACCAGGCCTGATCTGCGCGCCTTCCGTCGCCTCGGCCACATCGGCCTTGCAGGCCCGGTTCAACCGTGCCGCGAAGCTGCTGGTGAAGGCCTCGGGCATGTGCTGGGTGATCAGCGTCGGCGGGCAGTTCTTCGGGTAGTTTGCCAGCACCGTCAGCAGCGCCTCGACCCCACCGGTCGAGGCTCCGATGGCGACCACCCTCGAACTCGGGCGAAAGTTGTCTGCAACGCTCGCGGTTGCAGCGGGCTGGTGCGATCCGGCATTGGCCGCGGATACGATCTGCCGCTTCGACTGGCCGGCGAGCTTGATCTTGTCCGGCAGGTCGGCGAAAGGAGCGGCATCGCTCATGGCCGGTTTGCCGACGCAATCGAAGGCGCCCAGTTCCAGCGCCGCAAGCGACGCCTCGGCGCCTTTGCTGGTCAGCGTCGATACCATGATCACCGGCATCGGACGCAGCCGCATGATCTTCTCGAGAAACTCGAGCCCGTTCATGTTGGGCATTTCGACATCCAGCGTGATGACGTCCGGATTGAGCTGCTTGATCGCCGCCCGCGCCTCCAGCGCGTCGCCCGCGGTGCCGACCACGTCGATCTGCGGATCGGCATTGAGGACCGAACCGATCATGCTGCGCATCGTTGCCGAATCGTCGACCACCAGAACCTTGACATTTCCGGCTGCCATCAATTTCTCCCGGTCTTTTCGTAGGTTGTTATGCCGGCCGTTCTGAAATTGTCCTTGGCCTCGCCTGAAAGGCGTTCGGAATGGCCGATATAGAGCCAGCCGCCATCCGCCAGCATGTCACGATAACGTGTCCAGATACGCGCTTGCGTCGGCTCATCGAAATAGATGACCACGTTGCGGCAGAACAGGACGTCGAACGGGCCCTTGAACGGCCAATCGGTCATCAGGTTGAGTTCGCGGAAGGCGATCAGCCGCTGCAATGCCGGGTCCACCCGCCATTCGCCGCGATTGTCGGCCGGCTTGAACCATTTCTTTCGCATCTGCGGCGACACTGTCTCGATTGCCGAATCGTCGTAAATACCGGCCCTGGCGTGGGCAATCACCAGCGGATCGATATCGGTGGCGAGGATCTTGAAATCGTAGCGGTCGACGTCCGGCAGCACGGACAGCACCGTCAGGGCGATGGTGTAGGGTTCCTGGCCCTGCGAGCACCCGGCGGACCAGATGCGGACACGGCCACCGGCCTTGGCGCGCTTGACCAGGTCCGGCAAGACGGTGTCGCGCAGGTGGTCGAAATGGTGTTCCTCGCGGAAGAACCGGGTGAAATTGGTGGTCAGCAGCGACAGCATCTGGCGCCGCTCCTGCGCCCCGGCCTCGCTGGAGACCAGCTGGCAATAGGCCTGGAAGCTCTTCAGGCCGAGCTTGCGGATGCGTTTGGCAAGCCGCGAATAGACCAGCGACGCCTTGGATTCGTTCATGAAAATCCCGGCATCCTGGTAGATCATCGCCGCAATGTCCTGAAGGTCCCGACGGGTCATCGGAAACTCGCCGTCGGCAAGCTGTTCGTCCGGCGGCAGGGCCCGGTCGAATGGCCGCCGCGAGGCGCCGGCGGCCGAGGATCCCTTCAAGGCGGTGGTCATGCTCATGCAGCTTCGACCTCGTCATGCGGAAACAGAGATTCCAGTTCGATCAGGCAGATCATCCGGCCCTCGATCGCCAACACGCCCTTGGCGAACGACTTGTCGAGTTCGGAGGAAACTTCCGGGGTCGGCTGGATGTTCTCGTCGGTCACGGTCAGGATGTCGGACACGGCGTCGACGAGAAGGCCGACGAACTTGTCGTGCACCTGGGTCACGATGATAACGTGTCGGGCCGACGGATCGGCGTCGGACATGCCGAGGCGGGCCGACAGATCGATGATCGGCAGCACAGCTCCGCGCAGGTTGATGACGCCGAGGACGAAGCCCGGCGAGTGCGGCAGCGCGGTCGCCGGCGTCCAGCCGCGAATCTCCCGCACCGACATGATATCGACGCAGAACTCCTGGTCGCCGATCCTGAAGGCGATCAGCTCGCGCGCGCCCTCGGCAACATTCTTGGATGTCTGGTTCATGGTACTACCCCACAGCTGCAAGTGACATTTCGGATTTCAGGGCACCGCTGCGCGACGCCGAAACGACCGCTTCGACATCGACGATGAGCGCAACCTGGCCGTCGCCGAGGATCGTTGCCGCGGCAATTCCGGGCACGTTGGCATAGTTGGCTTCCAGGCTCTTGATCACCACCTGGCGCTGGCCCTGGATGGCATCGACAAGCAGGGCGCTCTGGCCGCCGTCCTCCGAATCGACCAGCAGCGCGACACCGGCGAGCGGATCAGTGGGCGTGCTGGTAAAGTTGAGGATCTGGCCGACATCGACCAGCGGATTGAAATTGTCGCGAATGGCGATCAGACGTCCTTCGGCGCCGAAGGCGTGCAGATTCGCGGCCTCCGGTTTCAACGTCTCAATGATCGAGGTCAGCGGAACCACCAGCGTCTGCCCGGCGACGGTCACGACCATGCCGTCCAGAACCGCCAGGGTCAGCGGCAGGCTGAGCGTGAAGACCGATCCCTTGCCGGGCGTCGAGGCGATGGTGATGCGGCCGCCGAGCGCCTGAATGGAGCGCTTGACCACGTCCATGCCGACGCCGCGACCGGAAATGTCGGACAGCTGTTCGGCGGTCGAGAAACCCGGCATGAAAATGAGGTTGTCGACCTCTTCGTCCGTCAGATTGGCCTCGGCACTGACCAGGCCCTTTTCGATCGCCTTGCCGAGAACCCGTTCGCGGTTGATTCCGGCGCCGTCATCGGCGATTTCAAGAACGATACGACCGGAGCGGTGCTTTGCGGTGAGCCGCAACGTGCCTTCGGCAGACTTACCGGCCGCCAGCCGCTCCTCGGGCCCCTCGAGCCCGTGATCGACGGCGTTGCGGATCATGTGCGTCAGCGGCTCCGCCAGCTTGTCGATGACGGTCTTGTCGACCTCGGTGTTCTCGCCCTCGGTGACCAGGCGGACATTCTTGCCGGTCATGTCGGCGGCTTCGCGCACCGTGCGCGACATGCGCTGGAAGATCGGCTTGACCGGCTGAGCGCGTATGGCCATCACGCTGTCCTGGATCCCGCGGGTGAGCTGCTGCAGTTCCTCCAGCCCCATCATCACCGCCGACGTGCCGTCGCCTTCCGACTCGGTCACGCTTTGCGCCAGCATGGCCTGGTTGATGACCAGTTCGCCGACCAGGTTGATCAGGCGGTCGACGCGCTCCAGGTCGACGCGGATGGTTGCCGGTGCCGCCGAGGCGGGCTTGCCGGCGGCCTTTTGCGTCGGGCTGCTATTGGCCGGCGCGGTTGGTTCTTCAGCAGCCTGCTTCAGGTCGATCACGTTGCTGGCCGGCGGGGCTTCCGCAGGCTCCGGCCGCGGCGCTTCGGCGTCGGTGGCTGTCGGGGCCGCACTGCTCCGTTCCGGCGCGACTTCGGTGACCTCGGCTTCCGCCACGGCGTCAGGCTCGACATCGCCGGCCTCGACCGCATCCTCGACCGCTTCTTCGGCATCGATGCGGTTGATTTCCAGATCACAATCCCATTCGGCGAATTCGAATACGGCGCGGACAGCCTCCTCGCCCTTGTCGGTCGTCAGCTCGACCGTCCAGGTCAGGTAGGATCCTTCCGGATCGAGCAGGTCGATCATCGGCAGGTCGTCGCAGCTGCATTGCGTCTGGGTCTGGCCCAGTTCGCCGAGTTCACGCAGCAGAAGCAGTGCTTCGTTGCCCTTCTTGTAGAGATCCGACTTCGGGTGGAGGACGATGCGGAACGTCTCTCCGGCCTCGGCTTCGGCCGAGCCCGCATCGGCATCGAAATCGTCGAAGGAGAAGGCGACCGGCGTGAAGTCGTCATCGTCACCTTCGTCACCGGCGGCTTCGTCGGTGGCGTCTTCGTCACCGTCCAGGGAAACCGGAATCGGAGTGAAGCCCATATTGTCGTCGGCGGCCTCGGTTTCCTCGGGCACGGCCTCGTCAGCAGGCTCGGCAACCAGCGCGGCGGCTTCGGCGGCAGGCTCGTCGACCTGCGGCGCGGCCTCGCCATTGGCGAGCGCCTGCAGCGCCTCGACCAGTTCCTGGCAGCGCGCGGGATCGACCGATCCGCCATCACGCGCCGCGGCGGTCAGATCAGCCAGCACGTCGGAGGATTTCAGCAGAACCTTGATGACATCCCTCGTCGGCTCCAGCTCGTTGGAGCGGACGCAATCCAGCGTCGTTTCGAAGACATGCGCAAAACCGACGAGCTCATCGAGTGCGAAGGCCCCGGCCCCGCCCTTGATCGAGTGAACCGCCCGGAACACCGCATTGACCGTTTCCGGATCGTCATCGCCGTCATTCATGGCGAGCAGTCCGGTCTCCAGTTCCGCCAGACCTTCCTCGCATTCCTGAAAGAAGATGTCTTTGATTTCGTTCATGTCCATGGCGCTGACTCCACTAAACGGTGACGCGTTGAATCGCGCTGAGCAGCTTTTCGGGGTCGAACGGCTTTACGATCCAGCCCGTGGCGCCGGCGCGGCGCGCGCGGTCCTTCTTTTCCGCATCGCTCTCCGTGGTCAGAACGAGGATGGGAATGGCGCGGTGCTCGTCGCTCTTTCGCACATTCTCGATGAAGCCGAAGCCATCCATGCGCGGCATGTTGATGTCGGTGATGATGACATCGGGCATGGAACCGCCGAGCACTTCGAGGCCGTGAACGCCGTCCTCCGCCTGGAGGGTGTCATAGCCGGCGCTGCTCAGCGTCATCAGCAGCATGTTGCGCATGGTGCGCGAGTCGTCGACGGTCAGAACGGTGGTCTTCTTCATTACAGCTCCTCCTTGACGTTCAGGCTGCCCGGCTCGACGCCAAGAATGGCAAGTGCCGATAGAAAATTCTGCGAAGGTTTCTCGATGGCGAAGGATGCGTCGTCCTCGGCCCAACTCTGGCGCGCCGACAGCAGCAGCTGCACGCACTGACCGCCCAGCCGCTCGACCGGCGACGCGTCGATGACCAGATCCTCGCCGCGCATCGTCAACAGGGTCTCATGCAGCGGCACGGCCGCCGTGAGATCGAGATTCTCTGCCAGTTGCAACTGCCTCGTTTCAGTATCGGTTGCGCTCATGTGAAAACCCATCCTTTTTCAACTCATTCAGGCGATGCGCCGCACGGGCGCTGCTCAGAACTCCGTCCAATCGTCATCGGCGCCCGCGGATGGAGCCGAAGGTGCCGTGCCAAAGGCACCGGCGAGTTTGCGTTCAAGTTTGTGTGCCGGCGAATCGACCGGCCTGCTTGCCGGCGTCGCAGCGGCTGCGGCGGGCGGCCTCACCGTGCCGCCCGAAGCGGTCTGCCGCGCGGTTCGGGTTGCCGGCGCCGGAGCGTTTGCCGCGACCGGGCGTTCGATTGACGCCTCCTGCGAAGCAAACCGCGAAACCATCGCGGTGAGCTTGCCGCTCTCGCCGTTCAGCTCCTGGCAGGCGGCATTCGTCTGCTCGACCATCGCGGCGTTCTGCTGGGTGACCTGATCCATCTGATTGATGGCGGTGTTGATCTCCTGCAATCCGGCCGATTGCTCCTGCGAGGAGGTGATGATCGAGTCCACCCGCTCGTTGATCCGCAGCACATGCTGCTCGATTTCCTGCAGCGCATCCCCGGTCTGGCTCACCAGGGCAACGCCGTCGCCGACCTCGGTGGCGGAATTGGTGATGAGATCCTTGATCTCCTTGGCGGCCGTTGCCGTGCGCTGTGCCAGCTCGCGCACTTCCTGCGCCACGACGGCGAAACCCTTGCCGGCATCTCCGGCCCGGGCAGCCTCGACTCCGGCGTTGAGCGCCAGCAAGTTGGTCTGAAAGGCGATTTCGTCTATGACGCCGATGATCTGGCTGATCTTGTCGGAGGATTGCTGGATGCGCTCCATGGCGGTGATGGCGTTCTTGCAGATGCCGCCGGATTTTTGCGTGCCGTCCTTGGCCTCTCCGACCATCTTGCCGGCTTCTTCGGCCGCCTCGCTGGAGCTGCGAACGGTCGCTGTGATCTCGTCGAGCGCCGCAGCGGTTTGTTCCAGCGCCGCCGCCTGCTGCTCGGTGCGCCTGGACAGATCGTCCGCGGCCCGTGCAATGTCCGAGGAGCCCGAGCGGACGTTTTCGGTAACCCCGCTGATCCCTCCAAGGGTCTCGTCGAGCATGCGAACCGTCTTGTTGAACGACTGACGCAACGGCTCGTAGTCTGCCGCGAAAGGCCGATCGAGAGCCGTGGTCAGATCCCCTTCGGCAAGACGTTCGAGACCGTCCGACAGGTCGTCGACCATGGTTTGCCGGTTCTCGTCCTGGCGGGTCCTGAGCGCCGCTTCCTCGGCGTCCTCCAGATCCCGGGCCGAACGCTCGGCATGGGCCTGTTCGCCGATCTGTCTCTCGCGCGCGACTGCCAGTCGGACACCCTGCACCGAGCGCGCCATGGCACCGATCTCGTCGTTGCGGTCGATGTGCGGGACGTCGCCGTCTTCGGAACCCGAGGCAACCGCCTCGAGATAGGCGGTCAACTCGCCGAGCGGCCGGGAGGCGCGACGACGAGCGGCCACCAGCGCATAAAGCAGGCAGGCTATGATCAGCACATAGACGGCAAGCACGACCGGACCGCCCGGAAGAGCGGCAACCACATCACTGGCCGCTGCCATTGCCGGCGCACTGGACAGGCATAGGGTCGCGACAATCAGCGGCATTGCGAGCCGCATGACACGGCTTTGCCCCTTTGTCGCGAGCGAAACCGCAGTTGGATGGAACTCGCGATTCATGCCCTGAGCCTCCGCGCTTCGCGCTCCGTTTCCGGTGCCCCGCGCAGCCCTTGGTCCGAGCGTGCCTCTTCGGCGGAGTGCCGTTCCCTTTCTGCCAGATCGGCGCGATGCCGACGGACGATGCCGCCGAGTTCGACGATCACCCGGTGGATGTCACCGGCTGCATCGCCCGAACGGCGGGCGGTTTCCGAAAGCGAGGCAAATCCGGCGTCGATTTCCGCGATTCGCTCGTGCAGTTCGCCGACATCGTCGGCCTGCCGGCCCGAACGCTCGGCAAGGCCCGTCACGACGTCGCTGATCTGAGTCACTTGAGACACCACGTCGCCGATCGCTCCGCCGGCCGCCCCGACGGCGCCGACGCCGGTCTTGATCCGCGACTTGGTGTCCGACACCAGCGCTTCGATTTCCTTGGCCGCCTCGGCGGAGCGCTGCGCCAGCGCCCTCACTTCCTGCGCCACCACCGCAAAACCGCGCCCGGCTTCGCCGGCCCTGGCTGCCTCGATGCCGGCATTCAGCGCCAGCAGGTTGGTCTGAAACGCGACATCGTCGATCGCGGCGGTAATCTGTCCAATACGGTCGGCCGAGCCCTCGATCCCGGTCATCGCTTCAACCGCGTCGTCCATGATGCGGCCGCCCTCGACCGCACATTGCCGCGCCCCGTCGACGGTTTCACGGGCAGCGCCGGCCTCGGTCGCGGCGGAACGCGCGTCTTCCACGAGGCCCGAAAGGCGATCCGCAGCCGTCCGCAACCTTTCCGAGCCGCTCTCCGACAATTCGGCGATGCCGGCAAGTTCGTCGGCCAGAGGCCCCGCCTGCTGATGGCTCTGGATCAGCCGGCCGGCCAGTTCGCCGAAGGTCGACTGCACCCGTTCCATGGCGACGTTGAAACGGGCGGCGAGTTCGCGGTGTTCGGCAGGAACGGAGCCGTCGATGCGAGCGCTGAAATCGCCGACCAGCATTTTCTGGAAGGCCTTGCCGAAGGCATTATTGACGAGATCGCAATGCTCCGTGCGTGCCACGTCGTCCGCCTGCCGCAGCACGGCCTGCCGTTGCTGGAGATGACCGGTCCACAGAATGTCGGTGTTCTGCAGCAGTGTTTCGACGATGGACAGAATGGCCTGGCGGGCCGCTTCCATTGACGACTGGGCGGCCGCCGATCGCGAAAACAGCGCGCGCGGCCAGTGGGCTGCGAGCGCACGCGACACGGCCTGTTCTAAAAAGATGCCCTGGGCGACGAGGCTCCATTGCGGGTCCACGGTGTCATGGGCAAACCCCCGTGCAACCTGCTCCCAGGCCCTCGACTGCTCGTCGTCGAACGGGTCTTTGGCGTTGCCGGCGGTTTCGCCCAACTGGCGAATGATGCCCGTCAGCAACACTTTCAGCCTGTCGGCCTGGTCGGCGTCCGACAGCATGCCGGCGGGAAAATCCCGCTTGATCAACTCGGCTTGTGCTTCGGTGACCGCCTGTTCGATCGGCACACGCAGATCCTCCGGGCCGGGCCGGTCGTCATTTGCCGCCACCATGAAATCGCGACGTCGGCGCGGGCCGGCGCAGTCCCATGTTTCGGCTTCTGTCGATCCCCGTTCCGACACGCGGGCTCCCCGGCATTCCCGGCGGCATCAACGCCTCGGCGCTGCCGCTTCGTGCGCCCTCGAAACGATCTGTGACTGTTGCCGGCTACGCGGTTCCACGCCAACCGGACTCGATTGGGCCTGGTTCCCCCCAGCGACGCCGGCCGCCAAGGATCGCTTTCGCAAGACTGTGTGTGAATTCAAATACCGGGTTCGACCGGTTCAGCGGAGCAGCGTCATGCCCATGGCCTGCATACCGATCGCAAAGTCCATCCCGCCGTCCCCAAACGCTATGGTTAATTTGTTTCCCAGAGGTTAACGGGACCTGTTAAATCCAAGAATTCCAATGCATAGCGCAACCGTTTGGCGTTCGTTCGACACGCTTGCAATCGCACCGCTGCATTCCGGCCGCCTTTACCTGCACCCGACCTGTTCGACTCCGCTGCCGCAAGCTTCAAGCAAGTTTTGTCTGAAAGGCTTGTCGTCAATCGATAGACATGACGACTGTCCTTGGGAAGTTACTATGTTCGTATTCAGTCTTACCGCACTGCTGATCGCGGCGTGCATGTCAGTTGCATTTACGCTCCTCGGGCATTTGGACACGCAAAGGAACAACCGGATCAGTTACGGCTTTATCGGCGAACGAACACCGTCCTGAGACGACACGAATACCTTAGCCGGCTGTTGTCGTAACTAATCGATATAGGCCTGCAGTGTCGCACGCACGCCTTTGTCCCACAGTGACCGCAGTGCCTGCGAAAATTCGCTTCTGAATTCGGCACTTGCACCGACGGAGCCGAATATGTCCGTCATCTCCAGAAAGGCAGCCGGGTTGGTTCTCGCCCGTTCGGCGTGGTCTTTCAGACGGGCCGCCCTTTCATCTTCGACGACGAGTTCATAACCTTGCTCGTCGATGGCGGCGCAGTAGCGGCACCAAAGCGCGACCTCGAGCGCCAACCCACCGATCGGCTGACCACGGCCCAGACGGTCGGACAGGGTTGCGAGGATGAACTTCGGCTGGCGATTGGACCCGTCGAAACACAGACGGGCAACAGTGTCGGCCACGCGGTCATTGGCGAAGCGCTCTTCCAACCGGGCAAAATAGGCGTCGATGTCGACCGCGGACACCGGCGGCACCGTCGGCATGATTTCAGTCTTCTGCAGTCGTCTCAGAAAGCCTCTGATCTGCGGATCGGCCATCGCCTCGTGGGCATAGGTCAGGCCCAGCAATGCCGCCGGATAGGCGATGGCAGCATGCCCACCATTGAGCACTCTGAGCTTCAGCAGCTCGTGGGCCGAGACGTCGCTGACGAACTCCACGCCAACCTCCTCGAGAGCGGGGCGGCCTGCCGGAAACCTGTCCTCCAGGATCCATTGGCGATACGGCTCGCACGTCACAGGCGACAGGTCCTCGATGCCGAACCGCTCGGCCACCAGTTGCCGCTCGCGATCGGTGGTTGCCGGGGTTATGCAGTCCACCATCGAATTGGGAAAGGCAACCGTGTCGGAAATCCAGTCCGCCAGATCCGGAGCCACCGCTTCCGCAAGGCCGATGACGGCCCTTCGCGTCACGTCGCCATTGCCGGGAAGATTATCGCAGGACAGCACGGTGAACGGCGCGATGTCGCGGCGGCAGCGCAGCGACAGGCCGGCAGCGAGAATGCCGAAGACCGTCCGCGGCCGGTGCGGCTCGGCGATATCGCGCAGGATATCGGGATGATCGGCGTGAAAGCCGCCATTTTCCGGGTCGATGTAGTAACCGCCCTCGGTGATGGTCAGCGACACGATGCGAATGGCCGGATCCGCCAGGCGCTCGATCAACACCTGGGCATCGATCTCGAGGAAATCGATCATCGCGCCGCAGATTGCCGCCGTCAGTCCGGCGGGATCGAGTTCGACAACGGTGCTCAGCCAATCCTGCTGCTGCAGCCGCGACCGCATCCGTTCGTCGGTTGCCCGCACACCGGCGCCGACGAGTGCCCAGTCGTGGTCCCGGCCGCGATTGAAAAGGCGGTCGAGATAGATCGCCTGATGGGCCCGGTGGAAGTTGCCGACACCGATGTGCAGGATTCCGGCGCTGAGCGCCCGGCGATCATATCGTGGCCGCGCCACGCCGGCCGGCAGATCACCCAGGGTCGTTTGCCGCAGTATGATCGTCATGTTCAGCTCATCCAGTTGCCGCCGTCGACATTGAAGGTCTGTGCGACGACGTAGTCGCTATCGGCGCTGGCCAGGAACACCGCCATGCCCGTCAGATCCTCCGCCGTCGCCACGCGGCCGATCGGAACGGAGGCTCCGACCAGGTGCCTAAGGCCCGGCCGATGCCGCGTCCGGCGCCGGTTATCAGTGCGGTCTTGCCGTTCAAACGGTTCATCACATGGTCCGGCCGGATGCATCGAACCTGTGTATCCGGTCCGGATCGGGAGCCAGGGAAACGGCGGAGCCCGGCTCAACGTCCGTTTCTCCGGCGGCGCGGACCGTCATGGCACCGATCCCGTCGACATGCACATGCACGTAGGTGTCCGCACCGAGATGCTCGGTCACACCGACATTGCCGCGCCACGGGCCATCCGCTGCGACGATTCGCAGATGTTCCGGACGAACGCCGGCGGCATCGCAGTCGAACTGGCGCGCCGCGTCGCCCTCGATGAAGTTCATCTTCGGCGAGCCGATGAAGCCGGCCACAAACCGGTTTCGGGGACTGCGGTAGAGCTCCATCGGCGAGCCGACCTGTTCGATGCGGCCGGCGTTCAGCACCACGATCTTGTCGGCCATGGTCATCGCCTCCACCTGGTCGTGGGTGACGTAAATCATGGTCGTCTCGAGCCGCTGGTGCAGCTCCGAGATCTCCAGGCGCATATTGACCCGCAGCGCCGCGTCGAGATTGGACAGGGGCTCGTCGAACAGGAACGCGGCCGGCGAACGCACGATGGCGCGGCCGATGGCGACACGCTGGCGCTGCCCGCCCGAGAGCTGGCCCGGCCGACGGTCGAGGTAATCCGTCAGATTGAGAACCTGAGCGGCGTAGCGGACCTTCTCCTCCTGCTCCTCCGGCGCAAGACCGGCCATCTTCAGCGGGAAGGCGATGTTCTTGCGCACCGACATGTGCGGGTAGAGCGCGTAGGACTGGAAGACCATGGCCAGTCCGCGTTTGGCGGGCGGATTGGTCGTCGCGTCGGCGCCATCGATCTCGATGGTCCCGCCGGATACGTCCTCGAGCCCGGCGATCATGCGCAGGAGGGTGGACTTCCCGCATCCGGAGGGCCCGACGAAGACGACGAATTCGCCGTCGCTGATGTCGAGTTCCAGCGGTGGAATCACCTCGGTGGTGCCGAAACTCTTCGATACGTCCTTGAGGGCGATGCTACCCATGTTGGTGCTCCCGTTTATTTCACCGCGCCGAAGGTGAGGCCCCGGACAAGTTGTTTCTGGCTGAACCAGCCAAGGATGAGGATCGGCGCAATGGCCATCGTCGAGGCGGCCGACAATTTGGCGTAGAACAGTCCCTCGGGACTCGAATAGCTGGCGATGAAGGCCGTCAGCGGTGCGGCTTCGGCGGCTGTCAGATTGAGGGTCCAGAAAGCCTCGTTCCATGCCAGGATGATGTTGAGCAACAGGGTCGAGGCGATGCCGGGGATCGCCATCGGCGTCAAAACGTAGATGATCTCGTCCCACAGGGCGGCGCCGTCCATGCGCGCAGCTTCGAGGATCTCGCCGGGAATCTCCTTGAAGTAGGTGTAGAGCATCCAGATGATGATCGGCAGGTTGATCAGCGTCAGCACGATGACCAGGCCGAAGCGGGTGTCGAGCAGGCCGGTATCGCGGAAGATCAGATAGATCGGGATCAGGACGCCGACCGGCGGCAGCATCTTTGTCGACAGCATCCACATCAGCACGTCCTTGGTCCGCTTTGCCGGAAAGAACGCCATCGACCAGGCGGCCGGAATGGCAATCAGCAGGCCGATGATGGTCGATCCGACCGAGATGATCACCGAGTTGGAGAAGTGCCGGAAATAGTCGGACCGCTCCTGCACCTCGCCATAGTTTTCCAGCGTCCAGTCGAAAGCCAGGAACGAGGGCGGCGAGGCGATGGCCTCGGCTTCCGTCTTGAAGCTGGTGAGGATGGTCCAGAGGATCGGAAAGAAGATGGCCAGACCGATCGCCCAGGCGATGACGGTGAAAACGGCCTTGCGGCGGGTGGTGATTGCGCGCGCCATGGCTCAGGCCTCCAGGTTCTTGCCGATCATCCGCATCAGGAAGATCGCAACGATATTGGCCAGGATGACCGCGATGATGCCGCCGGCGCTGCCGCCGCCAACGTCGAACTGCAGAAGCGACTGGGCGTAGACCAGGTAGGTGATGTTGGTGGAGGCGTAGCCGGGTCCGCCGTTGGTGGTCACCAGGATTTCGGCGAAGATCGAGAGCAAAAAGATCGTCTGGATCAGGATCACGACCGTGATCGCCCGCGCCAGATGTGGCAGCACGATGTAGATGAACCGGCTGACAAAGCCCGCTCCGTCCATTTCCGCGGCTTCCAGTTGCTCCTGATCGAGCGACTGCATGGCGGTCAACAGGATAAGCGTCGCGAATGGAAGCCATTGCCAGGCCACGATCAGGATGATCGAGAACAGCGGCGCGTGGGCCAGAAAGTCGAAAGGCTGCAGTCCCACCGCCTTGGCGGCATGGGCGAACAGCCCGTTGACTGGGTTCATGAACATGTTTTTCCAGACGAGGGCCGAAACCGTCGGCATGACGAAAAACGGTGCGATAACCAGAATGCGGACGATGCCCTGGCCCCAGAATGGCTGATCCAGGAGCAATGCAAGTGCCACGCCCAGAACCACGGTAATCAGTAGCACGCCGCCGACCAGCAGCAGGGTATTGCGCATGGCTTCGAAGAACGCCGGGTCGGTCAGGAAGAACTGATAGTTGGTCCAGCCGGTCCATGCCTCGGTTCCAGGCATTAAAAGGTTGTAGCGCAGGAACGAGAAGTAGATGGTCATGGCCAGCGGCACGATCATCCAGCACAGCAGCAGCAGGACTGCTGGAGAGACCATGAAGCGGGCAGCGGTTCTGGAGTGCTGGGTAGCCATGACACAGACACCTGGTGGGGACGTTGATCGTGAAGGCGGGACCGGCTGGATAGACACCGGCCCCGCGCTGGGAGGTCCGGTTACTTGAGGTAGCCGGATTTCTTCATTTCGCGCTCAGTCAGTGCCTGCGCGTTCTGAAGCGCCTGGTCGGCAGACACGTTGCCGGCGAGTGCGGCTGAGAATTGCTGGCCGACGGCCGTTGCAATGCCCTGGAATTCCGGAATGGCGACGAACTGCACGCCGACATAGGGAACCGGATCGACAGACGGGTTTTTCGGATCGGCGGAGTTGATGCTGTCCGACGTCATCTTGGCGAACGGAACCTTGGCGTATTCCGGGTTCTCATAGAGCGATGTCCGCGTGCCGGGCGGCACGTTTGCCCAGCCTTCCTTGGATGCCACCAGCTCCAGATAGTCCTTCGAGGTTGCCCAGTCGACGAACTTCTTGGCAGCGTCGGCTTTCTGGGTACCGGCCGGAATGGCCAGAGACCAGGCCCAGAGCCAGTTGCTTCGCTTGCCGAGACCGTTGTCCGGCGCGAGGGCGAAACCGACTTTGTCGGCAACAGTGCTGTCGTTCGGGTTGGTGACAAAGGAGGCCGCAACCGTCGCGTCAATCCACATTCCGCACCTGCCGGACTGGAACAGCGCCAGGTTCTCATTGAAACCGTTGGACGATGCTCCAGGAGGTCCGGCGTCATTCATCAGGTCTAGATAGAACGCCAGCGTGTTCTTCCAGGCGTCGCTGTCGAATTGCGGCCGCCAGTCCATGTCGAACCATTTGGCGCCGAAGGAATTGGACATGGCCGTCAGGAAGGCCGCGTTTTCACCCCAACCCGCCTTACCGCGCAGGCAGACGCCATAGATCTCGTTGTCCTTGTCGGTCATGGCGCGAGCGGCTTTGGCGATGAAGTCCCAGGTCGGTGCTTCGGGCATCTCCAGCCCCGCCTTCTCCATCAGGTCGGTGCGATACATCACCATGGAGCTTTCGCCGTAGAACGGCGCGGCGAAGAGTTCTCCATCCACCGCCAGTCCGGCGCGAATGGCCGGCAGAAGATCATCGATGTCGTAGGACGCCGGCAGGTCGTTCAGCGACACCAGCCAGCCCTGCTTTGCCCAGATCGGCACTTCGTAGGTGCCGATCGTCATGACATCGTACTGACCGCCCTTGGTGGCGATGTCCGTGGTCACCCGCTGCCGCAGGATGTTTTCCTCCAGCGTCACCCAATCCAACTCGATATCCGGATACTTCGCGGTGAAGTCGTCGGTCAGCTTCTGCATGCGAATCATGTCGCCATTGTTGACGGTGGCGATTGTCAGCTTTTCGGCCAGGGCCGGCACCGCCAGCAACGACAGTGCGGTAGCGCCGGCAAGGGCGCGTACGAAGTGTTTCATCTGTTCCTCCCAGAATGGGCAATTGCCAATACAACGGGCAAATACTCACTCAACCACGTGCCTGGAGTCAACCGAAAATTCGGTTTCAGATTGCACCCGAACGTGAGTCAGGCTGATTCTTGTAATTATTTCATGTAGATATGAACAATACCCTTTTGCTCACTTTTTGAGCAAAAGCTCTGCTGTCCATTCGTTGGTAATCAGACGGTTCAGCAATTTTCCCCGCAAAGCGCCCAGAATGGCCGGCACCTTGGCCTCGCCGGCGGCAATGCCGACCACCGGGTTTGGCTGGTCGGGAGAGAGCGGCGTGCCAAGGACGCGCTCGTTGGTCAGGCCGTTGATCAACCGTCCCTCGGCGTCATAGGCCCAGCTGGTGATTTCTCCGACAGCGCCGGACTTCTCCAGCGCCCGAAGTTCCTCGTGGGTGACGAAACCGTCGAGCAGGATCGGCGCCTCGGTACCGAGCTGTCCGACGCCGACAAAGGTCACGTCGGCATGACGCGCCAGCTCCATGGTGTTGTGGACCGGTTCCTGGGCCTGAAGCACGTCGCGTTCTTCCGGCGATCGCGCAAAGGCGGGAAGCGGCATGGGGAAGTGACGGGCTCCGGCCCGGTCGGCCATGCGGATGACCACGTTATACGGTGTCGCCGAGCCGTCCGGCATCATATTGCCGAGCAGCGAGACGATGCGGTGCTGCGGACAGTCCATTGGCGGCAGCTGCTCGACACTGGCGCGCAGCGCCCGGCCCGTGCCAAGGGCGATGATCTTCGGCTCGTGCGCCTTCAGGTGCCTCTCCATTTCCGCCGCGCCCGCCTGGGCGATGCCGACGATGGAGGACGGCGACGACGGATCGCTCGGCACGATTTCGCAAACCTGCAATTCGAACCGCCGCTTCAGCCGCTCAGCCAGTTCCATGCAATTGGCGATCGGGTGGTCGAGGCGCACCTTGATCAGTTTTTCGCTGACCGCAAGCGACACCAGCCGTTGTGCCGACTGTCTTGAAACCCCGAGTTTTCGAGCGATCTCGTCCTGCGTATTGCCGGCAACATAGTAGAGCCATCCGGCTCTCGCCGCGTCGTCCAGCCGGCTTCGTTCGCCATCGTTACGGTTAGCCATAAACGCCGTCATTCCGTTTCAGTTGCGGCGCCATTTCAAAGAAATCGGGCCATTTGTCAAAGGCGACGACCTGTGCGTGCCTGGACGGCAGGGGGTCGGCGATGCCCGACAGATGGCTGCCGCCGGCGAAGTGCCAGACCGACATTCCGGCTGCCAGCGCCGCATCGAGACCGGAAACGCTGTCTTCGACCACGAGGCAGTGATGCGGCTCGAAGCCCATGCGGGAAGCGGCGTACAGGAAGAGATCCGGGGCCGGCTTGCCATTGGCAACCTGGGAGGCGGTGAACAGTCGGCCTTCGAACCGCTGTAGCAGCGCCACCAGTTCCAGCGACCGGCGGGCGCGTTTCGGGCTGCTGCTGGTGGCGACGCAGTGCGCGATCCCGATCGTGTCGAGAACATCCTTCACGCCGGGCATCAGTCTGAGCCCGTCCTCGAATGCCCGCAGCAATTCGGACCGGTAGGTGACCTCGAAATCCGCCGGCAGCGTGACGCCGAATTGTTGCCGGATGAGTTCGACCACCCGGGGAAAACTGCGCCCGAGAAAATTGCGCTGAACGTAGCGAAAATCGATCTCGACGCCGAGGCGGTTGATCTGCTCGACGAGAATGTTGGCGCTGATGATCTCGCTGTCGATGAGCACGCCATCGCAGTCGAAAATGACCAATTCGATGTTCTTGCCTTCAGCGATTCGCATGCGGTCCATTTAGCCGAATCTGACAGCCGCGCAACCCAGTCCGTCGGCCCTTCCTGATAAATGAGCCCGCAATTCTGACGGGTTTCGGCAAATTTTGAAGTACAATGGCGCCGGCTTTGCGGCTTCAGCAGCGCAAAACACAAGTCACTGTCATACAGCAACAATAGTCTTGATATCCATTGCAGCACGATATATGCCGTTACTGGTGCGGCTACATGTATGGGGTGACGATTGGCTGTATCTGTCTCCGGTTTTTCAAAGATCCTTGAACGCGTTCCGGCATGGCGGCAAAAGCGTCGCTCTGCGGCGGACGGCGCGGATTCGATCGATTTGAACGGCGCGCTTCCGGAAGTTGTCCAGATGCGTTGCCTCTGCGACCAGTGTTTCTCCGAAATGGACATCATCGAGCAAGAGAAACTCGACCGGCTCGATGTCTTCGGACAGGTCATCCACACGCTCGAATGCAGCGCCTGCGGATTCACCACCAGAAAGATCTACGCGGCCGAAGAAGGCTACCTTTAGCCGCTCTCCAATCCTGTTCCGATCCCGCCCGACAAGCTTGTCGGGCGGCCCTCGCAGTGCGCCCGGATGACGTGCTCTGGACAAATGCGGAAAAATGCGGATAATAATTCCGGAAAAAGGGAATTTATTTCCGTAAGCGGAATTTAATTCGGGAACCGAGCGAGTACAATGGCCTGGCATCACAGACTGAATGGCTGTCTTGAGGATCGCGGTTGGAACAAGGCTGAAATCAGCAAGCGGTCGGGCGTGCCATACAGCAACGTTCTCAAATACAGCGCCGGCAAGGTTTCGCATCCGCGCGGCTCGGTCATCGATCAACTGGCCAAGGCGCTGGATGTCGATTCCGTCTGGTTGCTGACCGGTGAGACCCGGGCTGCAGAAGGTGCAGGCCAGCTGCCGGTGCAGAACCGCAGCTACCAGCAGCTTGCGTTCGATATGGCGGTCAAGGTTGCCGACCGCTGGGAAGCCGAATTGTTCGGCGAAGCAAATATCGTTGCGCACACGACGCTGGTGATGCACCTTTACCATTATATCATCAAGAACAATATCCGCAGTGAAGATGAGGTGAATTCGGCAGACACTTTCGTCTATAGTTAGATGTCTTTGGACACGTCTGCTCAGTTCGGTGGGGAACACGATCGATGCATAGGGAGCTTGACCGGTGACTTTTACCCTCGAGGAAATCAAGGAAGAATTCCTGTCGAACGGCCGGATATGCGACTCCCAGACCGAAGCTGAGCAATATCTGGCGCTGGTCCAGCGGTACGAACTGGACATTCCCTTCCGCATCGCCTGCATGAAGCGGTACCGAACACCGCACTACAACACACTGACGGACGATCAATGGCAGGAACTGGCGCGCGAATATCGCAGCATCATGCAGCAAGCCATCATTCAGGGGCCCGGGTCCGATGACGCCAAACGTTGAGAACATTCCGCTGAGCCATGTCGAGCTGGCGCCCTTGTCGCCGGCGGAAGGCGTCCTGTTCAAGGCCTGGCGCGAGCATCGCGGCATACTGTGCGACGAACTGGTGACCTTTGCCGACGATATCGTCATGCTGGAGAACTGCAGAGACCCCGAGAAGCCGCCGAAGCTGCTGATCATCGGTCAGGACAGCCTCTGCGCACGGGTTCTGGGATCCAACTGGCAAAACGGCCCAAGCAAGCAAACCAACAATATGCCGGCCAACGCGCAATCGCTGGTCTCTGAAGGCTACTGGAAAGCCTCGGAGAACAACGAGCCGGTTCTCGACTATGTCATGTTCACCGCCGGGGTGAAGAACGTCGGCAAGGTGTCGGTGGAGTATCAGCGGCTGATCCTGCCCTTCACCAACAACCTCGGCATCCGCTTTATGGTGACGGTATCGACTCCGCCAGACCCGAGTGCTTTAGATCGTAGATTAGGTCGCTGATATCGGATCGGGTGCAGCCGACGAACCAGAAGTCGCCGCGTGCATGGCTGAGCGGCGAATTCGACTGCGGTACCATCCTGTGCTGACGGACGAAGCCGCCCAGGGTTCCCAGTCCCTTGGCGACCGATCGCGGCTCCATGAAGGCATAATAGTATTCGACCTCCCATTGCAGAACGGCGCAAATCTGAGCGTATTTGCACAGCAGGTCGGCGATGCGCAGCCGTCGGCCTGAATCGGCCACGAACAGTTCGCCGGCATAGGCGACCGTACCGCTGATATCGCGCAGGAATCCCCGTTGCCGCTCGGCGAAGCGCACTTCGAGTTCCGAACCGGCTCCATAGATCTGTGGCCAGTAGCGCTGAATGAAGCTGTCCAGGGTCTCGGCTCCGAGGTGCTGAACCTTGACCGCGTGCGTGGCGATCGGCTTTTCGTCTTCGTCGACGATGCACAGCCAGAAGGCATCACCGGCAAAAAACGTGTTGCGGTCCTGGCTGAAATGTTCCGACACATCGGCGCCAAGTGTCGCCTTGATGTCGGCCAGTTCGCCAAAATCGATACCGTAGCGGATCGACAGCCCCTTGTGCCGCAATCCGTTGATCACGACCGTTGTTGCCATCGTCGCGTCAACCACGTTGATCGCGTGGACCATTGCCATCAGACCCTCCACTCCTTTCGAAGCACCATTCTGCCGAGGCCGATTGCGGCGACCGCCATCCGGCGCCGCCCTATTAGTAAAAATACACTGGCTTTCACCCGGTATAGTAGTAGTTTTTGTCGGGTCGAAGCAAAAGCGTCATGTGAACAATTCTTACCGACCGGCTGACCCTGACCGATCAGCCATTCCGGCGACCCTGGGCCTCCGCGCCGCAGGGCAAACGGGCCATGCAACCAGGGAACAGCGGCGTGCAGTATCGTTCCGAAGGCAAATCTGCAACAGCGAACAATCGCCAGAATGTCGCAGCCGGCACGGTCGGAAACATGCTGGAATGGTATGATTTCGCCGTTTATGGCTTCCTTGCCCCGACCATCGGACCGCTGTTCTTTCCATCCGACGATCACGTCGCCTCGCTGCTTTCGGCCTTTGCCGTCTTTGCACTGGGCTATGTGGCGCGACCGCTGGGCGGGGTCCTGTTCGGCCATGTCGGCGACCGGTTCGGCCGCAAGACCGCAATGATCGCGTCGATCGGTTTGATGGGAACGGCAACGCTGTGCATCGGTCTTCTGCCGACCTATCAGCTGGCCGGCACTTCGGCGGCCGTCCTGCTGTCGGTTCTTCGCGTCATCCAAGGGGTGGCGGTCGGCGGTGAATACGGCGGCTCCATGGTGTTCATCGGCGAAAACGCGCCGCGACGGCACCGCGGTGCCATAACGGCGCTCGCGCAATGCGGCGCCCTCAGCGGAACGCTGGTGGGTTCCGCCATGGTGGGCGTCACCAGCGGTGTGCTGGGCGATGCCGCGATGACGGACTGGGGGTGGCGGCTGCCCTTCCTCATCGGCGCCGCCGTCGCGATGCTCGGGCTGCTTCTGCGAATGCGGCTGGTCGAGCAGAAAGCAGCCTTTCGCCGCCTCGACATGCCGGTTCTGGCCGTCGTTCGCGACCACTGGCGCGCCCTTGCCAGAATGATCGCCCTCATGATGATGGGTGGAGTCGGTTATCAACTGCTGTTCTTCTACGTTGCCGCCGAGCTGCGCGAACAGATGCACTTTTCCACCGCCCGGGCCCTGGAAATAAACACGATGGGTCTCGTTGCGATGCTCGCCATGACGGTTCCGATTGCGGCGCTCTCGGATCGCATCGGGCGGAAGCCCCTGCTCACCTTCGTCGCCATATCCACGCTGATTTTCGTCTGGCCGCTGTGGCAATTGCTGCATCGCGAGGCCTTTCTTCTGGTGCTTGCCGGCCAAATCGGACTGGCCGTTTTGCCGGCCGTCACCTTCGCCGTCGCCCCGGCGACGATCGTCGAAATGGTTCCCGCGGCGGTCCGATGCAGCGGCGTATCCATCGGCTACAACCTCTGCCTTGGAGTTTTCGGCGGGACGGCGCCTTTCGTCGCCACCTATCTGGTATCGCGGACCGGCGACGAGTCGGCGCCGGTTTACTACATCATGGGGCTGGCATTGGTCATGCTTGTCGCGCTGTTCCGAATGCCGGAAACCGCCCGCAAGCCGCTGGACTGAGGACCGGAAACCCGAAAATGTCGTTGCAACGGAAGTATCTTCCAGTCTTGACCTTGTCGATTGGAGTTTCGATACTGCTGGCGGCTCACCCGCACTCGCAGGAACATCCGGTGGCTTGCCATACGGATTCAAAAATTTGCGGAGGGGACACAAGGGAAACGAGGAGCAATTCTATGAAGGCTTTGGTTATTGCGATTCTGGCGGCCGCCGCACTGACGGCGTGTACGACCGCCGAAAAGACGGCTTCCGGCGCCGGTGTCGGCGCAGCGGTCGGTGCGATTGCCACCAACAGTGCGGGCGGCGCGGTCGCCGGCGCACTGATCGGCGGCTTCGGCACCTACCTGCTGGAAACCGGCGACGGCAACTGCCAGTACAGAAACTCCCGCGGACAGGTCTACACGACCCGCTGCCACTGGCTGTAGCCGCACCATCGCGGCGCCGTTCCGCCGCGTGAGCCAGCACCCCGGCACCTGATGGTTGCCGGGGTGCCGTGCCTTGTTCTATCCGTCGACCAGAATTCCGAAACAGAACGACCCGGGCTCGACCCGCCGCGTGATGAACTTGTGCGGCGTTCCGGCCGGCACGTGAATCACGTCCGGGGACGTGTGACGGGTCACCTGCCCGTCACGATGAACCTCGATCTCCGCCGCTCCGTCGTTGGGCGAAATCAAAAAGTAGAATTCATCGACCGCGTGCGTATGGGTCTCGGCAACCTCTCGGTCCAGCAGGCGTTCGATATTGCCGCCGGCAATCTCGAAACCGATCTCGCCACAGTTTTCCCGGCAAAGGTAGAACGGAACCTGCTGATGATGGCCCTCGACGGGCTTGAATATGGGCAGCTTGTTCATGACTTGTCTCCCGCGGTCATTGAGTCCTGAAGATCATGGCGAAGGTGTTGGGCACGTTGAGGTATCGCTGCTGAACGAGCCTCGCACCGACACTCTCGAACGCGTCGACATAGGTGTCGCGGCTGAACAACTCGATCTCCTGGAAGGCGTGAACCATTTCGAAGCCGCTGGTGAAGATCGGCAGCGGCAGCGGGTCGTCAGAATTGGACTTGACGGTGTCGGCCACCCAGATATGGCTGGGCTGCCGGAAATTGGCGACGATGCGCCGGGCAGCCTCGCGCGGACCGTAGATGTTGAACAGATCGTGCATCGACATGAACGACATGACGACATCGATGGGGCGGTCGATGCGAGCCGCCAGCTCGCTCCCCTTCTCGAGAGCGTCGCCATGCAGGACGCCAACGCGATCGCCGAGCCGGTGCGAACGGACATTGGTATCGGCCAGCTTCACGGCATCCTCGTTGATGTCGATGCCGAAGGCATGACAGCTTTCGTCGTTGAGACAGCTGGTGATCAGACGCGAGCCGCCGCCGCAACCGAGATCGACGATGGTCTTCGGCCGGTACTCGTTCAGCAATTCGAGAAATACGTCGTTCATGAACGCCTGATTGGCCATCTGCGATCCGATCGCCACATACTCGCCGTTGATGGCGGCCTGCGCCGCAGGATCACCGTCTTCGGCTTGCATGATGGTGTTGCGCAGAAAAGCCCCATAACCGCCGATCATCCAGACCGCGAACGCCCGGTTGTCGAGCCAGGATACGCCGTGCCTACTCAGCCGCAGCGACTGGTGCTTCGAACGCTCAAAGATCGAAAATCGAAGTCCGAAGTCGATCAGTTCTCGCGCCCGCAGCGGGACCTTCTGGTTGCGGCTTTCGATATGGCGCACAAACCCGGCCTCGCTGATCGTGAAGTCATTTTTTGAAAACAGCTCGAAAATCTGCGCCTCGTGTAGGAGGAAGCAGAAATTCGTCACCACATATCCATTGAATGCGTCTTCCGGTCTCATGGGTTTACTCCGATCTTCCATGTTGTACGGTTCTCGCGAACCGCTGCCTGCACGCCAGCGGGCGCCGCCGTGCGATCTGCGCCGCCGCAACTACCAACTGATTCCGGTGTCATGCCGAGAATGCCCGCAGCGGGTGTCCGTCGCCGCCGGTGCAAGGTCGAACGGGACCAGGGTTAAGAAAGCGATACGTCCCTGAAGTCCCTCTCCTGTCGACCAAACAGGAGCTTGGCCGACGCCGCCCGGAGAACGGACAGGGGCCACTATACGCTTTATTGATACCGGATTCAGTGCACCGGGATGCGGAAAGCGAGCCCCCGCATCGTTTCCATGTACAACCGTTGCCTGTGCGGTTGCTGATCCACCATGCCGTTGCCGGCGGTTTGCGGAAAGTTTCGGCGCCGTCGCTGTTCGACGAGGGGACGACCCAGGGCCACGAGAGCAAGAATAGGGAAGTTGCCCGCGCACCCCCGAGATCGCCCGCGTCATGCTGGCGACCGTTGACAGCACGACGCGACCGGCACGTAACCGAGTCGCCAGGAAGCCGGCAAGCGCAAGTCTGTCAGTCGGCGGCCGCACGCAACCGCAAATCTGCTAGTCATTGGAGAAATCCTGTTGAACCGCCGCCGGGTTTCAGATTATCTGCTGCCCATCCGAAGTGCGGGGCGACAATCGACCGGCAATGCCGGCCGCATGGGGAGAGGCGGGTGGAAAGACCGCGGTCGGCTGGTGAAGGTCAGCTGCTGACACAATTGCTGCTTGACCGCCACGACGTGGCGGCCGGCATCGCGCTGGCTTGTCTCCTCGGCGATGAGGCGAAAGCCCATCGCGGCGAGGCCGATCCTTCGGCGAACGGCAACACCCGCACGGCACCGGTGGAACTGGTGAAAGTCGAACTGGAGGTGATCGGCTGGGCGGCGGCCGGCAAATCCTACCCGGATATCGCCGTCATCATGGACATGCCCTATGGCACGGTGCGTTATCACCTGGATCAGGCGCGCCGGCGCAACGGTTTCGACACCGTGATGGAGCTGATCGTCCGCGCCGCCCGCGACTACGACCTGAACCCCCTGGCCGGCTAGGCAAGCCGCGATGACTACACTTTCCCCATCGGCCGAACCCCTCCAGACCAGTATCGATCTTCATCTGAGCGACGTCGTCCGCAGCGGCCGGTGGCCCCAAATCGGCGCGTTCGTTTCGGACCTGTTGCGATCCGGGTCGTTCGACGAGTTGCAGTGCCAGTTCCGCCGCGCCATCGCGCATTTCGGGTATTTCGGCTATGCCTATTGGGGCGCCAGCCCGACGACCCGGTTCTCGCTGTGCGGGAAGTCGGATCTCTCCGATCGTTTCGGAAAGCACACCGGCGATTGCAGCGGGCTCATGGAGACCGTCTTCAGGCACTACGAGCCGGCGGTGCGAGCCCGCGACAATGCCTGGAAGGCCGGGTTGCATCGCCCCGTGCTGGAATGCACGGATTCGCCAGCGGAAACGCGCGACATCCATCGCCATCTTTGTCGCTCCGTCGCCGAATTGGATGTTGCACCCTATGAGGACGTGTTGCTGGTCCCGACCAGCGTGCGTACGGGATCCGGCGGCCGGAGCGAACGGCACCATATCCACCTGCCGCTGTTTGCGGGTGTGGGGCCCGCGGACATCGTCGCCGGAGTTTCCCTGGCCAAGATCTTCGACAGCCTGGCGCAAAGGATGCTCGTGGACGACACGGCTCGCGTCGAACCTGCGGACGAACCGGCCGTGGAATTGACGCCCAACGAAAAAGTCGTGCTGCGCTGGGCGGCGGCCGGCAAGACCCACGCCGAGATCGCCCGAAAGACCGGCATGCGGCGCGGCGAAGTCCGCTACCATCTCGACAAGGCACGCAACCGCTACGGTTTCGCTACCAGTATCCAGGCGATCGTCCAGGCCGCGAAGGATCACGATTGGGCGGTGTGAGGAGTATGGCCGTTGCAGCGAAGACCCAGCCGACCGACAATTCTATGCTCGGACGGCATAATCTGGCCTCGGCATATTGGCACTTGCGGGCTGCATCGGCATAGTTAACGCCCGACCCCCGACCAGACCACGCCGGAAGTCCCCCATGCCAGAAGACCATATGACCAGACCACGCCGCAGTTTCATCTTCACGCCGGGGCTACGACCGGACATGTTCCACAAGGCGTTGGCCTGCGGTGCCGACATCGTCTGCATCGAACTCGAAGACGGTATTGCGCCGAAGGACAAGGAAGAGGCGCGTACCAAGACGCTGGCGCTTTTCGAGAAGCCGCAGCAGGGCGATGGTGTGGAACGCATCGTGCGCATCAACTGCCTGCGCGAAACCCATGGGCTAGCCGACGTCCGGGCGATCGTCGAAACCGACACGCCGCCGCCGGCACTGATGCTGCCCAAGGTGCGCACACCGGACGAGGTGGCGTGGCTGGACGATCTGCTCAGCGAACGCGGGCATGACTGCCGCCTGCATGTCATCATCGAGACGAATGAGGGATTGGAGGCGGCCTGCGAGATCGCCCGCTCGAGCCCGCGCATCGACGCCCTGTTTTTCGGCGGTGTCGACATGGCGGCCGAATTGCGCTGCAAGAACGCCTGGGAACCCCTGCTCTACGCCCGCTCGCGCGTGGTGCACGCGGCGGCCGGCGCCGGCCTCGACGTCATCGACGTGCCGTATCTCGACCTGGAAGACCCGGAAGGAATGAAGCGCGAGGCGTTGCGGGCGCGCGATCTGGGCTTCTGCGGCAAGGGCGCCGTCCACCCGAAACAGATCGCCGCGCTCAACGCGGTTTTCACGCCGGATGAGACGGCCATCGCCCGGGCCCGCAGGATCATCGGCAAGTTCAAGGCCGCTGACACGGGTCTCGTGGTTATCGACGGCAAACTGATCGAAAAGCCGGTGCTGCGGGAAATGCACCGGATCGTTTCGATCGCCGAGAGAACCGCCGAGCGGTAACCGGCAGCAAACCATGCGATCACGCCGGGGATCACAAACGGGCTCCCGGACCATGCGGCTCGCAATTTCGCCCCAACCGGCCCGTAGTGTACACTGGCCTCCGGAGGAAGGGTCGACATGGTGCGCTTCTTCGCCGCGTTTTCAGTGCTGTTGCTCGCGCTCATTCCAACCGGTGTGACCGCGCAGGAGGTCACGCGGACTTTCGAACAGCCGACTATCAACGGGGTTCGCGTGGACTGGTGCAAGCATCTCGCCAGCCAGTGCGGCGCGCCTGCCGCCGATCTGTACTGCCAGGAACAGGGTTACCAGCGGGCGGTGCGTTTTCTGATCGATCCGGGCATCGGCGCCTTCGGCGTTCCCACCGTGTTTTTCGGCGACGGCCGTATTTGCCGCTCGCCGATCTGTTCCGGCTTCATCGCCATCACCTGCGCCAAACAGGCCGACGCCCAGCCGCAGCAGCCGAAGGGCGGCCAGATGGTCGGGCAGCCACCGAAAGCGGCAGGACCGGACATGCAGACGGTCACGCTCGACAACAACAGGACGCGGTTCCGGTTTCCGAAGATCAAGGGGCTGCGCGTCGACTGGTGCCGCAACTGGGGCAAAAACTGCGGCAAACCGGCCGCCGACCTGTTCTGCCTTGAACAGGGTTTTGCCAGCGCCCGCAAGTTCGCGATCGACGAAGATACCGGCAAGCAGGGCATTCCGACGCTGGTGTTCGGCGACGGGCGCATCTGCGCTGCCGCGGCCTGCAACGGCTTCCGGCAGATTACCTGCACCCGCAGGCAACAGGACAAGGTCGCCCAGCCGAAGGCACCGGCCAAACAGGGCAAAACGGCAAAACAGCAGGGCGGCCGACTTGTCCTGCTGCTTCCGGGCGGCCGCAACGTCGTGGTGCCGATTCCGAAACCGAAGCCGGCGCCGCCGCGCCAAGTCGCCAAGCCCAAACCGACGCTGAAGACCAAACCGCCGAAGTCCGACCTCATCGTCATCGGTCCGCCGGTCAACTATCAGCGCTTCAAACCGCTGCCGGCGGAGACGCTGACCACCAACTGGGTCGGCATCATCGATGCGCTCGACCGTTATCCGCGGGGCGCCAGCCTGTTCAAATGCAGCAGCGGCGACTGTTCGCTCGCCACCTCGGCGGACTTCGAAGTCGATCCGGACGCCGCCTACCGGACGGTGCACCTCAACTACCGCGTCGACAAGGTGCCGCACGCGTCCGGCGCGCTGTGGCAGGTCAGCTACCTGCCCTTCCCGCCCTTCGCCAAGGGCGCATCAAGCGACATCGAACCGGAAGGGCTGCTGGCTTCGGACATCGCCGACGTCAAGGAAGGCTGGTTTGCATTCGATCCGAAGGAACTCGCCGTCGACCTTCCGGGCGGCGCGAAAGAAGCGATCCTGCATGTGCGCGTTCTGCCGGTAGCGGCCGGGTCGGGGCGCATCGTCGGCCAGCCGTCCAACACCATGCGCGTCTTCTACGGCGCCGATCTGCCGCCGCAGCCGCCATTCGAGTTCTACGCCAAGGAGGAAGTCGAGGGCAGCCGGCCGCAGATCCGCATGACAGATCTGGTCTTCGAGCCTTTCCACCAGGTCGCCCGCTGGCCGCCCGGCTGCAAGACCTGGGAGGAAAAATACGGCAAGAAGGACAAAAATGTCCTGCAAAAGATCGGTGGCTTCTTCTCCGGCGCCTGGAGCTGGACCAGCAAGTCCTACCAGTGGGTCAAGAACCGGGTGGTCGATATCGCCGCCACGCTGACCCTCAACCTCATCCCCGACAGCGCGCTGGAATTCGCCCTCAATTCGGCGCTGGTCTCGGCCGGAATCCCGCCCGACATTCCCAATCTCAACCAGGTGATGCGCGACGGCGTCGACGGGCTGGCCAGGGAGGTGGCGAAGCAGGCGATGCAGCAGGTGCCGACTGCCGATCTGGCGTCCAATGTCGGCAATCTGGCCGTCGACATCACCGTCGAGACCGCCGCCGGCATGGCTGAGGACGAGTTGCGCGACCGGCTGCAGGAGGAAATCGAGAAACGCTCGCGCCAGGCGATGCTGCAGGCGGCGAACGAACTGGAAGAACAGCTCAAGGCAGAAGGCAAGAAGGCGCTGTGCAGCACCACCACCTTCCACGCCGTCTACAAGGTCACGGTCGAGAACACCGGCGACGAGGCCTACACGGACCTCGCGATCTCGGCGAATGCCGAACCGGTCTATCTCGACAGGACCTGGAGCGTCGATCTCGCCCCGGGCGAGAAAATGACGCTGGTGGCCGTCGCCTCCCCGCGCCTGCCCAACGGCCCCTACAGCCACCCGCTGCTGCCGCCGGGCAAGCGCGAGGAGGAGGATATGAGCCGCTGGTGGAACGACATCGTCTATGACGAGGACGTGGAGATCGAAGTGAGCCTGCCCGGTGCGCTCAAATGCCTGGGCGGCGACGCTGCCAGCCGGTTCTGTGACCGCCAGTATTTCACCGCCCACCGTTCGCCGCCGCAGAAAGTGACGGAGAAATACGCGTTTTCGCCCTGACCGGGGCGAGCGCGCTCAGGCGGCTGCAGACTCCGGAGTCTTGCCGAAACGTCCCGAGATTTCGGCAACGGATACCGCGGCGTCGGCGGCCTCGATCCCCTTCTGCACGAAATGCTCCAGGAAGAAGGCGTGCTGCTCGTCCGTCGCCTGATAATTGTGCGGCGTCAGGCAGACGGACAGAATCGGCACGTTGTTCTTGAGCTGGACGTCCATCAGCCCGGTCACCACCGCCTGCGATACGAAATCGTGCCGGTAGATTCCGCCGTCGACGACGAAGGCGGCGGCCGCGATGGCGTCGTACCGGCCCTGCCGCGCCAGCCGCTGCGCCAGCAGCGGCAACTCGAAGGCGCCGGGGACGTCGAGGGTATCGATGCCGAAAGCGACCTCCAGTTCCGTCAGTCTCCGTTCGAAACCGACCAGCGCCTGATCGACGATGTCGGCATGCCAGCGTGCCTTGATGAACGCGAATTTGAGGGATTTTGCCATTGCTCCAGATCCTTTCCAAATGACAAGACCCCAGAGCGCGGCCGCCGGAACCACGGGTCCCGACGCACCATTCTCTTCCATCCGGACTGTCACCGTCGGCTCCGGAATTTCACCGGGATCTGCTGACCCTCGACAACGAGGCGCTCGCGGGCTTTCACCGCCGGTGGGGACTTTCACCCCGCCCTGAGAACGCTCGACTTGTATCTCGCCGGCCGGCCGGTGGCAAGCGATCGCAACGATCCGGGTTCCCGCGGGGATTTGGTGCCGGCAACCAACCAACCCGCCTGCCCGTCGGCCCTGCGGCCTCAGGACAAGCGGAAGAGGGATGATCTAGGCAATGAACAGTTCGAGATCCGCCGCTGCTCCGGTCAGTTGCTCCGGGTCGGAGACGCCGGAGACGTCGAGCAGGTAGATCTCGTCGCCGGACGACAGCGTAACCACGGTGTCGAGTCCGGCCTCGCCGCCGATATCGGCCTCCGTCAGGGCAGTGATCGTCAGGCCGGGGTCGAGGCGCA
Source organism: Rhizobiaceae bacterium (assembly GCA_963921345.3). Classification (GTDB taxonomy): domain Bacteria; phylum Pseudomonadota; class Alphaproteobacteria; order Rhizobiales; family Rhizobiaceae; genus Hoeflea_A. Next base: position 3,060,217 of record CAWUFE020000007.1, read on the forward strand.
GGATGTCTTCACCGACAACGAAATCCGTCACGGTGTCGTTGCCGTCGCCGGCCGCAAAGCGGAAATGGTCGAACCCCAGCCCGCCGGACAGGAGATCGTCGCCAAGACCGCCGACGATAAGGTCATCGCCGGAGTCTCCGAACAGTTCGTCCGCCCCGGCGCCGCCGTGGAGATCGTCGTCGCCGAGGCCACCGATGAGCCTGTCGTTGCCTTCGCGCCCTTCCAGTGTGTCATTGCCCTGGCGGCCGTCGAACACGTTGTCCGCGGCGTCGCCGAGGATCGTGTCGGCCGCTCCGGTTCCGCGGATCTCCTCGACATTGCGCAGGCGATCGACATTGCCCCAGCCATCAGTCGCCGAGGCGAAGCCCTGACCGTCGACGATGGCAAGGTCCACCGCGATCCCGGCGAGGCCTCCATAGGAGGCGTCCCGGGAATAGTCGACCCTGTCGCTGTCGGCCCCGCCGTCAATGGTGTCCGCACCGTTGAGCGGCTGGAACCGTTGATCCCCGGCACCGCCGGTGAGCGTGTCCGCGAAGTGCGTGGCGGTGATTGCCTCGATGCCGGTGAAGGTGTCGGTGTCGCCGGCGGGATCGATGGCCGTGCCGGCACCGACCACGGACGAGCTGAAGGTCACCGTGATTCCGCCCGGAGTGCCGAAAACTTCGGCCAGGTTGTAGCGCAGGTTGTCGTAGCCGCCATTGCCGTGAATGGTGTCGGCGCCGATATAGGGATCGAAAGCCTCGCCGGTGACATCATTGTCGGAACCGATGAGCACGTCGGCCAGCGGCGTTGCATAGATGCGTTCGATGTTGAAGATCGTGTCGGTCGATCCGAACGTATCGGTCGCCGTCCCGTTCATCAGGTCGACCGTGACCCCCGACCGGTCCGGTTCCTGATTCTGCCAGTACTCGCCGAAATAATCGATGGCGTCCCAGACGAAATTGCTGTCGTCATAGTCGCTCGGCCCGCCGTCGAGCAGGTCGTCGCCGTCACCGCCGAGAAGATTGTCCTCGGCATCGAAGCCGCGAAGTTCATCGTCGCCCGGGCTGCCTTCTATGCGGTCGCGTGCCGCCGTACCGTTGAGGATCCCGGCGCCGCTGATTTCGTTCGGATCGACAAGCGACCAGAGACCCACCGTAGTGTTGGCGAAGACGACTTCCTGGATGCGGGTAATCGTGTCGGTGCCATCCGGGGAACCCGCCCGCGTGTCGGTGACGGTGTAGGTGCCGTCGGGGTTGGATTCGAACGTATAGTTGTCGAGATTGCCCGACAGCTGCAGACGGTTCCACCCGCCGCCGCCGTCGACGGTGTCGTTGCCAGCGCCGCCATCCAGCAGGTCGTGGCCGTCGCCGCCGCGGATATCATCGTCGCCGGCACCGCCCAGCAGTTCGTCGTCGCCGCCGAACCCGTCAATTTCGTCGTCGCCGTCCATGCCGCGCAAGGCATTGTCTTCGTCATTGCCGAAGATGGTGTCGTCGCCCGCCCCGCCTTCGGCGTTCTCGATGCTGATGAGGATATCGGTCTCGATATCCGTTCCTTCCGCATAGCCGACCGGCGTCGTCGGATCGTAGTTGCCCGCCAGCACGTCGCCGATCGTCGTGGCGCCTGCCGCCTGGGAACTCCGGTCTTCCGCGCGCAGATCGATCAGCACGGCGTTCGCCGCCGACGGATAGGACACCGTGTCGCCGCCGGGACCGCCGTCGATGATGTCGATCCCGCCGCCATTGCCGGCGACGATCAGGTCGTTGCCGGCACCGGTCTGGGCGATATCATTGCCGTCGCCGATGGAAACCGTGTCGTTGCCGGAGCCTGTCACCACCGTATCGTCGCCGTCACCGGCGTCGACGGTGTGGCTGCCGGATCCGAGCCGGATGGTGTCGTCGCCCGCGCCCGTCGTCACCGAGCGATCCGTGCCGTCGACGAGCAGGATGTTTTCGTCCTCGGTGGAGTTCGACAGGTCCACTTCGGGATCGTCCGACGGCGTCAGGTCCCAAAGCGTTCCCGGTTCCGGCCCGGCGTTCAGAGCCGACTGTACGAGAAAGTTCTCAACGGCCGGCTGGGCGCGCGTCTCGCATTCATCGGAGTTGACGAACTGCTCAAGCAGAATGGCGCGCACCTCGCGCTTGACGTCCTCGGTCGGCGGCGCGCCGGCGGATAGATCGTCCAGCACCGCGTTGTAGACCGCCGTCCAATAGGTCTGTCCGGCCGCATCCGGGTCGCGATCGAGGACGTTGCGATAAAGCGCGGTCACGTATTCCGATGCGGAAGGATCGGCTCCATAATGTGTAACGAACTCCGGCGTCGTCTGCGGATCGACGAAGAACCGGGCCACGGCGACGAGCGCTTCGTCGACCGTCGTGGTGTTCGGATCGTCCCGGGCCTGGATCTCCTCGAGACGATAGACGTTGGTCCAGAAGTTCAGCCCTCCGACATCGGCGGCGCGCCCGTAGACGGCCTGATAGAGCCGCAGCATCGGCGCGATGAATTCCTCGACTTCCGCACCGTTGGCGAGGCTTTCGACAAGAGCGACCAGCGCCGCGTCGTTCTGGGCCGAATCGAGCGCCGCATCCAGCTCGTCGGAGGTGGGGTCGCGTTGCAGGACTGCCTGGTAGACATTGACGACATCGTCACTGTAAGCCATCGTTTCTTCTCCTTATCAGATTTCCACAGTTTTCAATTTTCCAGGAGCCAACATTGCTGGAACACTTCGATTTCTACTCATCGATTCGCGCGCTATACCAATCGCCCCCTTCGCGAACTTCGATTCAGAAAGCAAAACTGCCAGCTCCATTTCAACTATTCGATTGGATTGCAGTTCGGTCGTGAATTAAGCGTGAAATGACCGTCATCCCGCTGCGGCACGGCCTCCGCGTGGACAGCAGATCGACATTGTGATCGATGCCAGATCCGGTTTAGGCAATCACCCGCGTCGTCGGCGGGGAAGCACAGCATGATGGGCGTGACGCCCAGCGGTCATCGCCGGCTCGAGGAGCGGCGCGCGGTAAGGGTTCGTTAAGGATAAGTAGGCAATCACAAACCATGCTAAGTTTGTTTCCGAGCGCCGTCTTGAAAATCGTCATCGCCTTCGCGATGACCTGTTCCGTCGCGGCCTCGGTCTCGGCAAAGACGGCGGCGCACGATTTCAGCCGGCTTGCGGCCGCGGAGGCCGAACGGCACGCCGTTCTCGACGCCCACCATTTGCAATCCGATCACGTGCATGAAGACGGCGAGCGAGAGGAACAGCGGCCCGGCCATATTCATGGCCACAATCCCGTCGATCACAGTCACGACCAGCCGTCGCAGGCGGTCACCGCCGTTATTGCCGTCTTCTGTCCGATTCGGACCCGGATCGCCGACCGTTCGACGGCCTGCCTGGAGCATCTCGCCCAGGGACCGGACCGTCCGCCAAAGCACTGATCCGTTCGTCGGCCCGTTGTCGGGCCCGAGAAAAACGCAACAACGGATCAAATCATGCAGATACAATCTGATCGAAGGGTCGGGTGGCCGTCGCGCCTTGCCCGAGGCCTTTCACCATCCGCATGCGCAGCCTGCCTGCTGCTTGCCATGTCGAGCATCGCTCTCGCTCACGGCGTCGCCACCGGCGACAAGGGCTACATTCAGGAAATATCGGGAACGAACATTCTTCCCTTCGTCTATCTCGGCGCCAAGCACATGGTGACCGGATACGACCATATCCTGTTCCTGCTCGGCGTCATCTTCTTCCTCTACAGGATGAAGCATATCGGTATCTATGTAAGCCTCTTCGCGATCGGCCACTCCACCACTATGCTGCTGGGGGTTTATTTCAACATCGGCGTCAGCAGCTATCTCATCGACGCCATTATCGGCCTGTCGGTCGTCTACAAGGCGCTCGACAATATGGGAGCCTTTCAGCGCTGGTTCGGGTTTCAGCCCGACACAAAAGCGGCAACTCTGATTTTCGGCTTCTTTCACGGCTTCGGTCTGTCCACCAAGATCATCGACTACGACATCTCGCCTGACGGGCTGTTGCCCAACCTTCTGGCGTTCAATGTCGGGGTCGAAATCGGCCAGTTGCTGGCGCTCGCCGCCATCCTCATCGTCATGGGGTACTGGCGCCGGACACCGGGCTTCTGGCGCCACGCCTACACCGCCAATGTCGTCATGATGACCGCCGGATTCGTGCTGATCGGCTATCAGCTCACCGGCTGGTTCGTTTCCGCCTGAGGAGTGAATTCCCATGTACAATACCGATCTTCCGCGTCGCGCGGACCTGCCGACGTCTGCACAACTCAGACGCTCGACCATCATCGCCGCGTTCATCGCGGCCGTCATTCTCGTCACCATCGTGCTACCGGCGGAATACGCCATCGATCCGACCCGAGCGGGCCGGCTTCTCGGCCTGACCGAGATGGGTGAAATCAAGACTCAGCTTGCTGCCGAGGCCGAAGCCGACGCAACCGCACCGCCGGACGGCTCCGAACCAGCAGCCCAGCAGATATCGGCGCTCGAGCAACGCATGGCCAAACTGGAACGGCGGTTTGCCGACAAGGAGTTCATCGCCCGGATAGCCGGTGAACAGTCCACCGCCGGTGGGCAGGAAACTCAGGACGTGGCGCCGGCGGAAGCGGAGCCGTCCGCCGCCGCCACGCAGCCGGTCGTCGAGGCGGTCGAGACCGGGCCGGAAATCCGAAACGACGAGATCAGCATAACCCTGGCACCCGGACAGGGAACGGAAATCAAGCTCGTCATGGAGGCCGGAAAACGAGCTCAATTCTGGTGGACCGCCAATGGCAGCGTTCTCAATTACGACACCCACGGCGACGGCGGCGGACGCCAGGTGAGTTACGAAAAAGGTCGCGGCGTTGCCGGCGACGAAGGCGTGCTCGAGGCCGCCTTCGACGGGAACCACGGTTGGTTCTGGAGAAACCGGACGAAATCGGACGTGACCCTGACCCTGAAAACCAGCGGCGACTATCAGGCCTTCAAACGCCTGCCTTGAAACCGCGAAAAGCCCCGAATGGGAGAAACAGGATGCCCATCAATCGAAGAACGATTAGGCTTGCCGACGGCCTGAACGACTGGGTGGAGAAACGCATCTCGAGCGGTTTCTATGCCGACCGCGACGCGTATTTTGCCGAGCTGGTCGAACGCGACAAACGCCGCGGACGCGCCGAACAAACACTCGCCTCGATGGTCGACGAAGCCAGGCGAAGCGGTGTCGGCGATGGCACCATTGCGACCATCATGGCAGGTGTCGCGGAAAGGCTGGGTCGACATGAATAGCTATCAGCTGACCTGCAAGGCCGAAGCCGAGATCGAGGAGATCTGCGACACCGCGATCCGAAATTTCGGACCGTCCGTGGCCCGACAGTATGTGTTCGGGCTGCAGGAACGCATCGAAGCGCTCGCCTGCTCCGCCTTAGACGGGCAGGATTTCGGCCGGGTAAGACCCGGACTTCTGCGCTTCGAATACCTTTCGCACAGCATATACTACGAGAGGTCGGAGACCGGGCTCCTCGTCCTGCGCGTTGTCGCAGGCAAAACGGACCCGGCGCAGTCTCTGTAGCCGAAATAGCATCCCGCCGCGCCAAACTCCGCGCGGCGGGACGCCGGGCGGCTGTTTTTCAGATCGCGGCGTGCCCCAAGAGCAGCGTTCTTCGAGCATCGACAAGGCCTTCGCCGGAGATCGTGGCCGTATTTCGTCGGAACCAGGGAACGGTTCATCGAGGCAACCGGCCGGCATGGCGGCGCTTACCTTGCGCGACCCCCCTCGAGATTGTGCACATGCACCCACTCCCCGGCTCCGATATCTTCGGTCGCGCAACCGATCCGGTAACCACCCCGCAGGACGACCTGACCCTTCGCGATCGCAACCAGCGCAATCTTGTGTAGAGCGGGCACGGGAGTTCGGGCGATCACTTCGGTCGCGAAAGCATGATTCTGCACATCGATGCGGTCGCCCGGATCCACCGCGGCGATCACATTGGCAGTGACGTCCCGCTCATGGATCACGATGGCGGTTTTCCTGTTCGCGACAGTGTTCATATCGACGGTCCCAGGCGCGAAATGCACTCATTGCCCTCACCGAGAATCTCGCCCCAGGTCATCGCCCCCGATGCGGTCCGGACGATGTCTGCCATCAGACTGTCTACCAAGGTTTCCGGCGATCTCCCGTCAAGCACGGGCGACGCGTCGAAGTCGATCTGCTCAGTGAGCGTCCGGGCTGAGCGCGGATTGGCCGAAATCTTGATCGTAGGGGCGATTTCGCTGACGTACGCATTGCCCAGACCGGTGGTGAACAGCACCATCTGGGCGCCTGCCGCGACATAGCCCGATATCGAATCCGGTGTGGAACTGACCGTCTTCATCAGGTGCAAACCCGCCGTTTGAGGCGCTTCGCAATAGTCGAGCAGCGACGCAATGGAGCGCGAGCCGGCTTTCTGAACGGCGCCGCTGGCCTTTTCTTCCAACGTGCTGAGGCCAGCGCGGATATTGGCGGCGTTCGGATTGATGCCGCGCAAATCGACCCCCATTTCCAACATATCGGTCTCGAGGCCGTGGACTGCCTCGCGGATTTTTCGGCCGGTCGCGGGGGCCTGCGCCCTTTTCGCCAAATCGTCTTCGGCCCCCAGCCATTCGATCGTTTCGCCCATGATGGCGGTCGCGCCCGCATCGACGAGTCGGTCCACCGCGCGGCCGAGAAGCGGGTTGGACGCCAGCCCCGACGAGGGGTCCGACATACCGCACTCAAGCCCTACGCACAGGTCGCCGATCGGAAAGCGCCGACGCTGCTGCCGTGAAATCTCCCGCAGCAGCGCGGCACCCCTGCGGATGGCCAGCCCGGTCAGGTTCAGCACATCATGGGCGGCGTCCTCCAGGTCGGCCCGCGCAAAGGGCTTGCCGGCTTTCGCCAGACCGTCGCTGACGGCCTCGATCAGGGGCCCGTTGGCCCCCATCACCAGGACCGCACCGCAATTGGCGTTGAGGGCCAGTCCGGTCATCCCGGCCTGCAGCATTTCGGCATCCGGGCCAATCATGCCGGTGCCGAAATGGGTCGACACGCAGACCGATCCGTTCAGCCCGGCCTGAACCCGGCGCGCCGCCCGATCGGTCAGGCCGGTAACGTTCAGAATCAGGAGGTGGTTGCGGATGCCCGGCCTGGACCCGGCCCTTTCATAGCCCAGAAACGTCTTGGCGGTGTCGACCATGGCGGTTTCCCCGGCCGGGCTCACAACGGCAGGTCGATGACGAAGACACGAGTAAAGAGGGCCTGCAGCCCATAGCCCAGCACGAAGCCGATGCAGAGCCCGACGACGACCTCGACGACATTGAGCTTCCTCGCGATGATCAGCGATGTCGCGGCAAAGTACAGGCCGGTAAGTGCGAAATAGGGCAGCACCGCCTGCGAAAGCGCCGCCACATAGGCAATGGTCGCCACAACGAAGCCGGCCGCCGCAAGTGTGTTTCCGGACGGCCTCGGGGGTGCTTCGGTCGCGGCTGCACGATCGCGATGCGCGAGGATCTTCTTGACGATTTCCAGGCAGCAAAGACCAATCGTCAGGATGACCAGGATCGCCGGCAACCGGTCGGGGCCCAGCGGATCGTAGACCGGCATGTCGGATGCTCCGATCTGTGTCGCGATCGCCAGGGCGAAGGCGATGATCAACAGCTCGGCGCCGATGGCCGCCAGGCCGCCCGACAGGACGCGATGAAGGGGGCGGCTATCGCTGTGCATTCTTGTTGCTCCGTTGCATGACGACCACCATGAGGATGGTCAGGGCCGCCGCAATGATGGGCACCGGTTGGACTGCCAACGGCAGGATCGCCCCATCGGTCCACATGAGCGAAGCGCGAAAGGATTTTTCGGCGATGGGCGCCAGCACCAGACCGATCACGAACGGGCTCAACGGGTATCCGTTCCGGTTCAGGAAAAACCCGACCGCCGTGAATACCAGCATGACCACGACCGAATACCAGTCATTGGACGTGGCAAAGGAGCCGAGGATGCACATGACGGCGAGGAACGGCAGAATCCTTTTTGCCGGAAGCGCGATGATCTGCGACAGCCTGCCCGTCGAGAAGAACATGATCGCCACCATGACCAGATTGGCCAGCAGGTAGGCGATGAAGATCGTATAGACGAATCCCGGATTGTCGTTGAACAGGTTGGGTCCGGGCTGGATACCGTGGATGATGAATCCGCCCAGCAGGATCGTGTCGACAACGCTGCCGGGGATACCGAGCGAGATCAACGGCACCAGTGCGCCGCCCACCGTGGCGTTGTTGGCCGCCTCCGAGGCAACGATGCCTTCCTCCGACCCTTTGCCGTATTCGTCCGGCCGGGCCGAAGCGGTCTTGGCGACGGAATAGGCGAAGGCCGAGCCGATGCTCGCGCCAACACCAGGCAGAATACCGATCCAGGTGCCGATCACCGAGGACCGCAGAGCATTCGAGGCATGCCGCTTCAGCTTGGACAGCGGCAACTCCATCGAGTTCAGCCGCTCGTCGGAGCCGCCCGTCTTCGTTGCCTTTCTGTCGCCGGCCAGGATCTCGTTGAGGATCTGACTGCCGGCGAAAAGCCCCATCAGGACGGGCAGTAGCGCAAAGCCGTTCTGAAGCTCGCGGACGCCGAAGGTAAACCTGTAGTGCCCGCTGATCGGGTCGACGCCGGGCAGCGAGACGATCAGGCCGAGCAGCCCTGCGACCGTGCCCTTGACCATGTCTCCTTTCGACAGGACCACGATCAGCGCCAGCGCCATCATCACCATCGAAAAGAAGTCGAACTCGGAGAATTTGACCGCGAGACGGCTCAACGGCACCGAAAGCAGCACCAGAAACAGCCAAGAGATGAGCCCGCCCACGAAACTGGACCACAACGCCAGCGAAAGCGCCAGTTTCGCCCGGCCGTCCCGTGCCATCGGATAGCCGTCCAGCGTGGTGATGACCGAGGCCGGCGTTCCGGGCATGCGCAACAGGATTGCAGCGATATAGGAACCACTGATGCCGCCCACATACATGGCCACCAGTAGGGCTATCGCATTGGACGAATCCATGGTGAACGTCAATGGCAGGGACAAGGCGATCAGCATGGTTGCCGTCATGCCCGGGATTGCACCGACGAAGATTCCCAGCGCAGTGCCCAAGACGACGTAAAAGGCCGTCAACAGGCTGAACTGGCTAAACAATTCCATAGGGCCCTCCGCACCCGGTCCGAACCAGGCTGGCGGACACCCTCCGGAGAAGGTGCCCGTGCTGTTTGGGTCAGTTCATGCCCGCTGCGACGGTTTTCAGGTGGGTCAGCAGGTCGTGAACCCGGGTCTCGGCCGTCTCACCCTCATAATAGGATGGGCTGATGCCGCGCTCGTCCAGAGCCGCGGTGAGGTCTGTGTCTGTCATCGCCTTGCGAATGGCCGATGCGAAGGCGGTCTTGGCGATGTCCGGGCTGCCCTTGGGCATGTACCAGGAATATTCGATTCCGATCTCGACATTGACGCCCTGTTCGCTGGCGGTCGGCAGGTCCGGAAGATATGGAATCCGCCCTGCGGTCAGCGCCGCCAGGGCTCTGACATCGCCCGAGTCGATGATGCCGCGCGCTTCCGGAGCGGCAAGAACCCCGACATCAATGTGCTCGCCGAGCAACGCCGAGGTCGTTGCCGCGCCGCCGCCGGTCTGGACGTAGCGATAGGCCTGGTCGGCATCGGCTGCTTCAATCATGCCCATGGCGAAATGGTTCAGGGCGCCGATGTTTACGCCGGCTATGGTGGGAGTTGATGTGTCCTTGGCCGCAGCGATCAGATCGCCGAGGGTCTTGTGCGGTGAGCTGGCCGGAACCACGACGACCAGCGGCATGGTCGCGCCCGAGGCCACCAGGTCGAAATCATCGACGCCAAAATCGGCCTTGCCGCCGGCGATGGCCGTCAGCAGCGTGGTGTGGTTGACCAACACTTCGTAACCGTCGGCGTCGGCATCCAGAACGCGCCGCGATCCGGTGACAGAGCCGGCGCCCGGAACGTTCAGCGGAATGACATCCGATCCGAGATTTTCCTCGATGGCCGGCTGCATCATCCGCACCAGGGAGTCCGATCCGCCGCCGGCCCCGAACGGGATGACGATGGTCACCGGTTTGGCCGGATAGTCGGCCGCGACGGCCGTGCCGGCGAATCCGAGCGTCAGCGCAAGAGCCGCTGCGATCGCGCGGATGGATTTCCGTTGTTGTCTCATGTCTCTCCTCCAATTGTCAGATGGGCCTGTCGTTCAGATTTCGGCCGCGGTATCCGGCTGTCCGGCAACCGCGCCGGGCATCGGGTCAAGTCGGTTCTGTTCCGGTTCGAAATGCCAGCGCACCACGTCGTCGGGCTGGCGGAGTTTTGCCCACGCCTTGATCATTGCCATGTCGGCGTTGCGCTGCTTCAGTTTCCGGAAGATCTCCTCGGGGTCCCAGCCCTCCAGAATCCGCGCGGTCAGCCGGGTCACCCGGTCCGCATGCGTCGGGTCGCAAGCCAGATCGGTCAGCTCGTCGGGATCGTCGCGCAAATTGAAAAGCTGCACCGGATCGCCGTGATAGTAGTTCAGCTTCCAGTCGCCCTCGCGGATCATGCGCTGGGCGATATACTCCTCGATCGCCCAGGGCTGTCCGGTGTCCATGCAGTATTCCGAAAACACCGTGTCGTCCCAGGGGCACTCGGCGTCCTTTGCCACAGGCAGGAAACTCCGGCCGTTGGAATTCGGCAGCGGCGGACCACCGGCCGCATCGATCATCGTCGCCGAAACATCCAGCAGGTCGACAAGTTGGCTGCGCCGCTCGCCGCCGGGCAGGACACCGGGCCAGCTGAGGATCAGGGGCACCTTGGTCGATTGATCGTAGAAGGTGTGTTTCCACCACAGGCCGCGTTCGCCCAGTTGGTCGCCGTGGTCCGACGCGTAGATGATCAGCGTGTTTTCATCGAGCCCCAATTCGCCGAGCTTCGTCAGAATCTCGCCGATCATCCGATCCAGACGCCAGGTCAGGGCGTAATAGGCGGTGCGGCATCTCATTTCGTCTGCCGGATCGACGGCCGGGAGTTCGCGGTCCTTGCGCCATCGGCAAAGGAACGGATGATCATCCTCCGCTTCCGGTGCGGACAGCGCCGGTGCGGACACTTTGCCATCGAACATGGCATAGTCTTCCGGCTGCGCCACGTAGGGCGCGTGCGGCAGCATGAAACCGACGGTCATCTGGAAGGGCCGGTCGCCGCCATCCGCCTTGATCGCCTCCAACGCACCAAGCGCAGCTTCGGTGGTGCTTTGATCCAGCAATTGATAGACGCTCATACCTGCCCCGGATCGCCGGATGCTCGCCGATACGGGAGAATTGCCGCCCTCCAGGGCGCCCATCCCGATGCGCGGGCGTCCCGGCCAGTTCGGAGAATGATCGCCGACAAACCGCTGGTCATAGCCGTGCAGCTGATCGGGGCCGAGCGCGTGCAACCTGCCGGCCAGCCGGGTTCTGTATCCCGCCAAAGCCAGAGCATGCGGAAAACACGGCAAATGCGACGGCAGGATGTCGTCGTTCGTCCAGGTTTCCTGCCGGTGCGGATATCTGGCTGTCAGCATGGCCATGCGGGCCGGCGTGCAGATCGGCGACGGCGTGTAGCAATTGTCGAACGTCACACCGCTGGCGGCGAGCCGGTCGATACTCGGTGTCTTCGCCACCGGGTCCCCATAGCAGCCGGCAATCCGGGCGCTGTGCTGATCGGAAAACAGAAACAGGATATTCGGAGCTGAAGTCATCTGCGCCGCTCAAAGATAAATGTCGTCATCGCCAAGCGCCCGACTCCGCGATATGGCCAGATGTTCTTCGAGAGCCGTCGCCGCCGCCTCGGCATCGCCGGCCAGGCAGGCATCCATGATATTCAGGTGTTCCGTCAAAGCGCTCCTGAGGCGCGAGGCCACATAGCGATTGTTCAGGCGGATCATGCGGATCTGGTCGCTGATGCTCTCGTGCACCGTGGCCAGCATGTCGTTTTCAAGCGCCGCCACCAGGTCATGGTGGAACTGCATGTCCACTTCATGCGCCTCCGTCAGCAAATCGGCATCGATATGCTCCTCGGCCTGGCGCAAAATGTCCGCGGTGCGATTGCGAATAGCCTCGACGAAACCGGTGCGCCCGGTGGCGACGACCTCGCGTATCGCACCCAGCTCGAGAAACGACCGCAGCTGGAAAGCGTTCTCTATGAATGCCCTGTCCAGGGTGCGAAAGCGCACGCCTCGCTGCGGCATGATCGACAGAAACTCTTCGCGCTCCAGATCCTTCAGGGCGTCACGCAAGGGGGCGATCGACACCCCAAGCAGCTCGCACAGCTCCTTTTGCGTCACGAACTGTCCCGGTGCCAATCGACCCTTTAACAGAGCCTGTTTTACCGAGGCATAGGCTTCTTCCCTGAGTGACATCATTGATCCTGATATTTCGATTAAAATTTCAGTTGATTATTTCAATCGAAATTTTAGGAGTCAACCCTCCAAAAGCGCCGGCCGAGGTTTTTGCAGGAAACGGCAGTGTGCCGCTGTGCTCTTCGGCTTCATCGCCCGACGAGACGAGGGGTTCGCGTTGATAACGACAGACGCGCGCTTGCCGCAGCGGGTTACCGCATCCGGAGAATTTTTCCGAATTCCGATAAAATGTGCATAAAATCAATATGTTACTAGAAAATCGATGGATCGACCATCGCAACGATTACGCACGTTTCAAAAGCCCTGACGGGTCGTCGACGAGGTCAGAAGTTGCCTCTTCGCGCGATGCCGGTCAGTCATTCGACCGTCGGCGCGCCTTGGTGGCTTTGCCGGCAGTCCGCGGCCTGGAGAAGTCGGCCGCCTCTTGCAGTTGCCCGGAAGGGTTGGCCGTTGCGCCGGTAAACGCGTCCGCCCAGTCACCCAGCTTGTCGTCGAAATCCGGCCAGTCGTGCAGGTCTTCCTGGTCGCGGTACATGGCGAAGGGCCGCAGGGTGCTTTCGTAGAAATCGACCTGCTCGTGACGGCGATACTGCTCGGGATTGTAGCGGTCCCAATGGCGGACCTGGTCGATCGGGCGGCGGTAGCGGCGGTCCTGGCTGGCGACCGGATAGCCGATCGGAATCGTACCGTAGGCCTTCATCCATTCCGGATAGCCGAGGATTTCGGCAAGCTCCCGGTTGGTGATGTCCTCGCCGCCGCCGGACAGCCAGGCCGAAGTCAGGCCTTCCGCGGTCACGCCGAGCTGGATGTTCTGGACCGCCGCCCCCAGCGAGCACAGGAAGATCGCTTCGTTGTTGTCGAGATATTCGGCTTCCCACCCCTGGCTCGTCGGCTGCGGAAAGCAAACCTTCCAGCGCGGGTCGCCGAGCACGACGACGATCGCCACGGTGTTGGAGAGATAGTTCTTGGAAACCGCCGGAAACCCCTTGGCATGGTCGACCAGCCGCTGCGCCTGGCGCAGGAACACCTGCCGCACCGCTTCGCGCATGGACGGGTCGCGAACCACGATGAAATCCCAGCACTGGACGTTGGCCCCGGACGGCGCCCAGCGTCCGCACTCGACGATGCGGTCGAGAACCTCGGGCTCGACCTCGCGTCCCGCCTCGAACTTGCGGGTGCTGCGTCTGCTTCTGATGATGTGGCGAAAGTCGGAAACGGGTTTGGAGTCGCTCATCGAAAATCCCGGAATTGGCTGGCGTGCATCGCAGCATATCCGGGCCAGGCGAAAAAAAACAACTCTACCGGCGCCGCGCTGCTTTTCCGAGCGGAGCGGTCTCCCGAGGGTCGGGAAACCGGGCATGGCCCATCATGGGAAATGCAGCAATTCCAGCGCGTGCCTCAACACCTCGGGCGAACGACGCGCCGGCTCTTCAGCGTGAGCGAAGCACAGCCGGGCTCGACGGAGATGATGCGACAATCGCCCGGGCAAATTTCCTGTACGCGCCGCTCGGCTTCATCCCTTCCGGGGCCGTAGAAGGAGTGGAACCCTTTGCATTTTCCTCCGGTTACGGTCTTGCTGTAGCCTTCGCAGGCCCAGGCGGTGTAGTTGATCGTCCTGGCCTGGGACGCTGTGCGCAACTCCGTGGTCTCGGTTTCGGTACCGTCGGTGGTACAGCCTGATACGACAATCAAACAGGCTAGACCTGCGACCGTGATGATGCCCTTCACTGATTTTCCTCTCGTAATCTATGGTTGCGCCATCACTAGCACACACGGTCCAGATTGATACCCCGGATCGGCTGGTGGGATCGGATTTTCAGTCAGTTGATCGGGCCGCGACGATGCCTCCGTCAGCGGGACCAATCCGGCAATCGAATCTTCCTCTCGGTCCGGCTATCGCGACACAGACAAGCTTCGCGTAAATTCTATCTGAAGTAATTCGCCGCAATTTTTTCGAACAGGGCCGCCGATTGCGACAATGTTCTTTGCGAAGACCGTATCAAGGTGAGGTCCACGGAGATCTCCGGCAAAAACCCGATGCTGACCACTCCGGAGCGCTTTTGCCGTAGGGCAAAGGACGGCTCGACGACGGACAGACCCAGTCCGGCGGCGACCATGGATACGATGCAGTTTGTCGTTCTGCCTTCGAAGACGACCCGACGTTTTGCGGCGGCCTTCCCGAACAGCGTGTCCAAATGCTGCCGAAACTCCGAATCTGCCCGGTAGCCGATGAATGTCTCGTCGACGAGATCGGTCGGCTCTGCCACGGAGCGACCGCAGAGGCGATGTCCGGGTGGCACGATGCACTCCGCCAAACCGGTGGCGATCACCTGTTTCTCCAGCATCGGTGCATGGATCGGCAGCGATGTCAGTCCGAGCTCGCATTTGCCGGTCGAGATCCACTCGAAAATCCGTTGCGACGGCTGAACGTCCAGCGATACGGCGACATTCGGCCGGAACCCGTGGAAATGCCGGATCAGCTCGACCGCCACATTGGTGGAGAGGCTTGGGATACAGACCAGGTTGAGCCGTCGACCGGCATTCTGCTGAATGTCCGCCGCCGCCTGGCTCAGTCTTTCGAGGCCGACGAACGACTGTTCGACAGCGTCATGAAACTGCAGGGCCTCGCCCGTCGGATGAATGTGACGGTTCCTGCGCTCGAACAGAGGAAATCCGAGTTCGTATTCCAGGCTGGTAATCAGCCGGCTGACGGCCGGCTGGGAGATGTTCATGACATTGGCGGCCGCGGTCGCCGTTCCGGTCGCCATGACATGGCGAAACGCCTCAACCTGGCGATGGGTGATCATGCTTCATCCTCCTCTCTATCCATAATATTGGATTATGGATCGGCCACAAGATTTTCTTGACCCTGCGGACTTTCTCCACCTAGCTGACCCACCAAGAAGTCGGATGCTTGGTGACAAAGCAAGAGGTACGGGTATGAGCTATACAACAGACAATCGGGAATCCGGGCCGGAATTCGATCTCTCCGCTCAAGACCGGCAATGGACCCAGGAAGCCGTGGACTACATCGAGGAACGCGTTGCCAAGCTGCGCGATTTAGAACCATATCTTATGGATATGTCGTCCCGGGAAGCAACACTGTCTTCCTATTTCGGGCATACGTTCGAGGACAAGAAAGAGCTCTACCGGCTGGCCAGGGATCTCGGCTTCGATGATTTCGGGCTCCCCAACTTTTTCGCCTTTCCGTCCGTCACAGACGAATTCCTCGACTATCTGGTCGACACGGGCGAATCCCTCGATCCCTTCTTCACCACCATCGCGGTCGAGCCCTTGCGTGAGGGAGTGCCGTTCCCGATGGGGCCGGCGGCCACCAAGACGGTGGAGTACGGCATTCCGAACGTCATTCTCCTGGTCGAAACCTGCCCCTCGGTCGTCGAGGCGATCGGTTCGACCAAGCAGAAGATGATTGCGGATCTTCGCGACCACATTCTGGAATACCAGCGCATCCTGCCAGAGCCTGACGGTCGCCGCGGCCGGATCTACGTCCGCCTCGGCGATCCCTTCGAGACCTACGATCACGATGCCGAATATCTGACGCAGATCTTCAAGATGCTCGGCGGCATGAACATCACCGGCATTCTGTTCGAGGATGTGAAGGGAACGAGGTTCCCGTTCGAAACGTTCGCGCTGGTGACCCTGATGCGCCGTTACCTGCCCAGGCCGCATCGGATCATGGCCCATCCGCATCTCGGCAACGGCACGGAAGACGCCGCGGCGCTGGAGTGCATCCTGGCCGGCGGCGACGGCGTCTGGTCCGGGTTCACGCCGCAGGCCGCACAGGGCGGGCACGGCTCGGCATTGATGCTGCTGACCAATCTGATGCGGGCCGGCAATCCGCATGTGCGCAAAATGTTCAACACCGAGAAGTTTCAGGACGTCGCGGAGAGGATGTGGCGCATTCACGATCACACCGACATTCCGCCGAACACGCCGGTGGTGGGCGAACGCGCCTATCTCTATGTCGACAAGTATTTCGAGCAGACCGACAACCCGCGCGATCTGGATCCCAGCCTGATCGGGCGGACACCGGGTTATCAGGTCATGCCGAGCTGGGCGCCGACTTACGTAATCGGCAAGCGCCTGAGCGAACTGGGATATGGCGACAACATCGCCCGCAACACGTCGGTCCTGAACGGCATGCGAGCCAAGATGAACGCCCTGCTGATGCAGGGCGAGCAGATGCGGTTCGACGATCCGGAAAACATGAAAATGCTGCTTGATCTGGTTCTTGAAGAACTCGGCGAGGCCGCGACGGCGCCGCCCGAAGCGGACGTCGACGAGGGCGCGGCGCTGACGCAACGGTACCGATGATCGAGGTCCGCCGGCGGCTTTCGATGCCACCACCCTGGAGACGCCTCAGGAGCTGACATGACGCTGCATCCTGCTGATCGAACCGCGTTTGAGAAAATCGCCGCCGCCGACCCCGTCTGGTCGGGCTTCTCGACGGCAGCCGACGCATGCGGCGTGGCGGACAACGTGCTGTTGCACGCCGGACCGGGGTTCACGTCGCCGCGCCACGTGACCGTGCCGATCCTCAACTCCGCCTGCGTCGCAGCGGTTTGGGAAGGGTTGGCGGCGGATTTCGATGAGGCGGAAGCCATGATCACGGCCGGCGAGCTGCTGTTGAAGCCGGCTCAGGATCACGGCGTCGTCACACCGCTGGCCGCGGTGGTTTCGGCCTCCATGCCGCTGCATGCGGTTGAGGATCCGGCCGCTCCCGGTGTCCGAACATTCTCGCCCATCAATGGCGGCTCGCGCCCGGCCATGCGGCTCGGACAGCGCACGCAGGCCGTGCTCGAGCATATCCGTTGGCTCAACACGCATTTTCGCGATGTCCTGGAAAACGGCCTGGGCGATGGAGTACCACTTGTTCCGCTGGCCGTCGCAGGCCTGCGGAACGGCGACGACTGTCACGGCCGCACGCCGGTTTCGACCAGCGCGCTGGTCGAGGAGCTGAAAAGCCGAACGAAAGGCGGAATCTCCGACGGCGATGTCCTCGAGTTCATGGAGACGTCGCCGAGCCTGTTCCTCAATCTGTGGATGGCGGCCACCAAATACATGATGAAGCAGGCCGGATCGGTTGCGGGATCGACCGTCGTGACGGCCGCCGGCGGCAACGGCCGCGACGTCGGCGTTCAGATCGCCGGGCTGCCCGGTGAGTGGTTTACCGTTCCGGCAAGCCCGCCCCGAGGCCGTTTCGACGTCGACCTGCCGGAAAACCGGGCGCTTGGCGCCATCGGCGACAGCGCGGTCGTCGATGTTTTCGGCCTCGGCGCGATGGCGATCGAACGGTCGCCCGCGCAGATGGAATATCTGCAGCCGTTTCTTCCGGACGATGCCAGCGAACGGATTTCACGGCTCGCAGGCGGACCGCATCCGGCCTTCGCGGATCTGGACATCAAGCTTGGATGCACGGCACGGGCCGCGGTCGCATATGAAGCCGGGCCCCTTGTCAGTCTCGGCATCCTCGATCGCGAAGGCATTGCCGGACGCCTCGGCGGCGGCGTCTATGATATGCCGGTCGAACCGCTGGCCGATGCGCTGAAGGCGCTCGACCGATGACCGATTATACGCGGATGCCGGCGACCGAAATCGCGGCAGCGATTGCAGCCGGCCGGACGACCGCCAGCGCGGTCATGGCCGCCCATCTGGATCGGATTTCGCTTCGGGACCAACGGGTCGGAGCTTTCGAATATCTCGACACCGGCCGAGCGATGGAAAGGGCCCGGAAGGCCGACGATCTGCCGACCGACGCACGCGGCCCGCTTCACGGCGTTCCCTTCGCAATCAAGGACATCATCGATACCGCGGACATGCCCACCGAATGGGGCAGCGAGATCCATGCCGGGCGGCAACCGGCTACGGACGCGACTTGCGTCCGGCTGTTTCGGGATGCCGGCGCCATCCCGTTGGGAAAGACCGTCACGACCGAATTCGCCTATTTCCGTCCCGGCAGGACCGCCAATCCGAACAACCTTGCCCACACGCCCGGCGGATCGTCTTCCGGTTCGGCCGCGGCCGTGGCCGATTTCATGGTGCCGCTGGCCTTTGGATCGCAGACGGCGGCGTCGCTGGTTCGCCCGGCCGCCTATTGCGGAACCTGCGCCTTTCGGCCGACGACCGGCGGGTTCGACCTGGGCGGCGTCATGGGGCTGTCGCCCAGCCTGGACACGCTCGGAGTGATGGCGCGCAGCGTCGCCGATCTGAAACTCTGCCGCGCGATTCTGACCGGGACTCGGGAGACTGTCCGACAAGAGCCCGAGAACCGTCCGCCGCGCATCGGCTTCATGCCGGGGCCGCATTGGCAGGAGGGCTCGCAGGCGATGCGCGACGTCTGCCGCATGGCGATGGCGAATCTCGAAAAGCGCGGGGCGCCGGCGCGGGAAATTCCCTACCCCGCGGCGTTCGAGAACCTGGCCGATGCCCATCAGATCGTGATGGCTTACGAAGCGGCGCGCACGCGTATCGGCGAATTCAACGTTCACCGGGACAAAATCAGCCGGCAATTCGCGTCGCTGATGGAAGACGGGCTGCGAATAACGGATGTCGCCTACCACGAGACGCTGGCGGTTCGCGACCTTGCGACCGGCCAGTTCGAGGCGCTATTTCCGGAATTCGACGCAATCCTTGTGCCGTCGGCCGGAGGCGCCGCTCCCGCGGGGTTGGAGGCTACGGGGGATCCGCTCTATTCCCGTTCCTGGAACCTCATGCGCGTTCCCTGCGTGGCCCTACCGGTGGCGAGAACGCAGGACAATCTTCCGCTCGGCATTCAACTGCTCTCCAGGCGTGGAGACGACAGCCGCCTGCTTCAGGTCGCCGGCTGGGTGGAAGCAACGTTTGAGAATTGCAAGCCCGATCTAGATCGACACGGCGTTGCCGAGTGACTGATTGAGCTTGGCGAAGACGCGATCGCGAAAGGCAACGATATGCCGATGAGCCAGATCCTCAGCCCCACGAACGTCGCGTTCCCTGATGGCGTCGACGATCCGATGGTGCTCCTCGACGGTTCTCGCCACGTCCTCGGCCTGGCGGCCCTTGGAAAAGTCGCGGTACCAGATCCAGCCGATGCGCATGCCCAGGACGGACAGCTTCTTTTCGAAATCGGCCATGAATTCGTTCCGGGCGGCATGCGCGATGGCGTGGTGAAACGCCATGTTCGTCTCGCTCATGGCGCGCGCTTCCCATGTCGCGGTCGCCTCGTCATAGGCGTCGCTGGCCTTGGAGATGGCTTCGAGATCGTGGTCGGTCCGCCGCACGCAGGCCCAATGCTGCAGAACGCGATGCGCCAGCTCGAGCGATTCGAAGTATTGCGTCAGTTCCAGCGCGTCGAGCGGTGCCACGATCGCCCCGTGATTGGGAGAGATGGCGACGAGGCGGTCGCCGGCCAGCCGCACGATGGCCTCGCGCAGTGGCGTTCGCGAAACGCCCAACTCGGCGGCCAGCCTGCTTTCGTCGATCTTCGCTCCGGGCGCCAGATTCAGCTCGACGATGCGGTCGCGCAGATATTCATAGGCAAAGTCCGTGCCTTTGCCGCGCGGCGGTTTCTTGCGCTTCGGCGAATCCATGCGGCCGTCGTCAGTCATCGTTGGCATCAACGGTCACCCTTCCAGTCTCCACAAGTCCGGCTTTGCCGGTCGCCTCGCCAGCGCGGTCCGCACCGTCCGCATAGGGGCTATCACAAACACGGCGTTTTTCAAATATTTTTCTTGTATTTTTATTATATGCAAATTAAATATAAGAGAAAACGCCGGACGACTGCTATGAGGGGTATTCGCGTGAGCTCAGACACCAAACCAGTTTCCACGATCGGTCCCTCGCAGGCTGCGCGAAAATACGTCGACCGCAGGGAACTGCGCGACATGATGACCCGCAAGGACTGGCCGGGTCTGCTGTTCCTGAGCGGGCACTTCGGGCTGATCGCCGTCAGCGGATATCTGATCTACATCAGCCCCGGCGGCCTGCTGACCGTGCTGGCCATGTTCCTGCACGGGGTGTTCATCGTGCATCTTTTCGCGCCCCTGCATGAATGCAGCCATTCGACCGCATACAAGACCCAATGGCTGAACGACGGGGTCTACTGGTTCTGTTCGCTGGTTCTCGGATTGTCGCCGCTGCACTTCAAGCTGCAGCACGTCGACCATCACACCTACACGCAGGACGTCGACAACGATCCGCAGATGATCCTCATCGGCGAGACGTTGTGGGGCTACCTCTACTACGCCAGTGCCATTCCGTATTTCATCGACATCCTGTCGAACCTCTATCGGCATTCGCTCAACCGGTTTTCCGAAAGAGAGCTGAAATACGTCTACGACTCGGCGCGGCCGAGGATCGTGCGCCAGACGCGCTTCATGGTCCTTTTCTACCTGGCGGTCCTCGCTGCCTCGCTTTACTTCGAAAGCTGGATCGCCCTCACCTACTGGCTGATCCCACGCATCATCGGCGAACCGGTCGAGCGGATCATCCGCCTGGCCGAGCACAATGGCTGCGATCGCACGCCGGACATGCTTTTGAACACGCGCACCATCCTCTCGTTCTACCCGGTCCGCTGGCTGTCGTGGAACATGCCGCTGCACACAGCCCATCATGCAGTGCCGCAGGTTCCGTTCTTTTCGATCCCGCGGCTCAACGCCTGCCTGCAGTCCCGCACCAAGGACGTGAGAGACGGATACCCGCAGACCGTGGCCTTTCAGGTGTCGCGCCTGGTCGACCAGGAGCGAAACCGCCGCAGCGCGGCTTCGCAAACCAAGCTGGACGCTTGAGTATCGGAGATTTTGCAGAGTGACCGGTGAAACCTGGATAGATGTGATG
This sequence comes from Rhizobiaceae bacterium, assembly GCA_963921345.3. GTDB lineage: Bacteria > Pseudomonadota > Alphaproteobacteria > Rhizobiales > Rhizobiaceae > Hoeflea_A. Next base: position 3,081,463 of record CAWUFE020000007.1, read on the forward strand.
GCCGCCGAGGACATCGACGAGTTTTTCCCGGAAGGGGTGACCGTCAACGGAAAGTACCTGGCAATCTACAAATGCAACGGCGGATACTTCGCGACGGACGGCTATTGTTCGCACGAGGATGCCAAGCTCTGCGACGGATATCTGGACGGCGGCATCATCGAGTGTCCGCTTCACCACGCCCGCTTCGAGGTCGCGACGGGTCGGGTGCTGAGCGAGCCCGCGACCAGAAATCTCGGCGTCTATCCCGTCGAGGTTCGCGACGGACGCATTCACGTCAAAATGGAAGGAAGCCAGGAAGCGCGCGACGCTTCGTAAACCGACCCGAACCGGCAAGAACAAAAAGAAACTCACGCATACGGGGCACTTTTACCAACCGAGGGAGGAAACTCATGCTACCCAAATTCAAACAGGCCGCAAAACTCGCCGGATTCGCGCTGGCTGCCGCCACCGCCATCGGACTATCCACCGGCGCCTCGCAGGCGCTTGACAAGACCCAACTGCAGGTCGTCGGCACCTGGAGCAGCCTGTCGCAGTGGAAGAACTTCGAAAACGCGTTTTGGAACGAAACCCTGCCGGGAGCGTCGAACGGCGACCTGACGGCCAATGCGCGGCCGATGGACGAGCTGGGGCTGACCGGCTTTGAACTGATGCGCCAGCTCAAACTCGGCGTGTTCGACGTCATTCACACCCTGGCGGTCTATTCGGCCTCGGACATCCCGATGGCAGCCGGCATCGATCTGGGCGGCCTGATCCGAAGCCGCGAAGATTACCAGAAAATGATCACCGCCTATCGGCCGGTTCTGGAGAAGGAGTTCGCCGAGGACTTCAATGCCAAGATCCTCGCGATGTACAGCTTCTCCAGCTACACCATGCTGTGCAACCTGCCGGACGGCGCCAGCCGCGACGGCCTCAATTCGATTTCCGGGCTCAAGGTTCGGGTGCACAGCAAGCCGATGGGCGATTTCATCGAGGGGCTGGGCGGCACCCCGGTGACCCTGCCGTTCGGCGAAGTGGTTCCCGCCCTGCAGCAGGGCGTCGTCGATTGCGGCGTGACCGGCATTCTGTCCGCCTATCAGGCCAAGTGGCACCAGGTGACCAACAGCTTCGTCGACGTTCCGCTGGGCTATGGCACGGTCGTCGTCGCGGTGAATCTGGACACATGGAACGGGCTGTCCGCGGAAACCCAGCAGTTCATCGAAAGCCAGCTCGCCAAGTTCGAAGAGGCCGTCACGGCCGGGTCCGTCAAGGAAGATGAGACCGGCTTTGCTTGCTACGGCAGCGGCCCGTGCAGCGCCGGCGACGCCGCCGGCCATGCGCCGATTTCGATCCCGGCCGCCAGCATGGATACGGTCGACGGCGTCGTTTCGGATTTCGTGCTCGCCCGGTTTGCCGAACGCTGCGGCTCCGATTGCACGAAGATCTGGAACGACTCCGTCGGCACCGCCCTCGGCGTGACCGCCGGCCACTGATTGCGTGCCCCGGCGGCTGCCACTGGCGGCCGCCGGGAAAAGACGCGACAATGGACCCCGACCGGAAGCTGCCGTTGCATCGGCTTCCGTTAGTCTAGCCGGTCCCTGACTCCGCTATCGCCAACCTGAAGGGGAACGCGTCTTGCTTTCGCGACTGCACCGGATTGCCCACACGGTTTCCAGCCTGATGGTGCAACTGAACGGCATAGCCCTGCTGGTCGTCGCCTTTTTCATCGCCTGCGACGTCATCTTCCGCAAGTTCTTCAACCTCACCGTGGCCGGATCCGACGAAATCGCCGGATATGTTCTTCTGGTGTCGTCGGCGTGGGCTTATTCCTACTGCCTCCTGAACCGGTCGCACATCCGCATCGATGTGGTTTACGCGCTTTGCCCGTTTCGCCTGCGCTGCCTGTTCGACCTCGTCGGTCTGCTGGCGATGCTGATCTTTATCGTTGTCCTGACCCGCCATGCGCTCGGCGTGCTTCTCGAGACGATCGAGCGGGGCGCGGTTTCCAACACCCCGTTGCTGACGCCGCTGTGGATCCCGCAGGTGCTCTGGGTGGCGGGTCTGGCGTTCTTTTCGCTCTCGCTGGTCCTGCTTCTCGTCTACGCCACCGTTTCGCTGATCGTCGGGGATTTTCAGCAGGTTGCACGGATCGCCGGCGTTCCGACCATCCGTGAAGAAATCGAGACGGAAACCAGGGACGTCCTGTGACCGTTCGCCGGAAATGGAGGTGCGCCAGGTGCCCGTGACCGTCATTCTGCTGCTGGTGTTCGTGCTGATCGGAATTCCCGTCGCCGCGACGCTCGGCCTTCTCGGCCTCAGCCTCGACCAGATCTACATGAACGGGCGTCTTTCGCGCGGCATGGGCGAATTCGTCTGGGAGAGCGGACGCAATACATTGCTGTTTTCCATTCCGATGTTCGTGCTGCTGGGCGAAATCTTCCTGCGCGCCGGTATCGCCCGCAAGATGTACGATGCCATCTCGCTGTGGCTGTCCTGGCTGCCCGGCGGCCTGATGCATGCCAATATCGGCACCTGCACGATCCTCGCCGCATCGTCGGGATCCAGCGTGGCGACCGCCGCTACCGTCGGCACGGTGGCCTATCCGCAGATCGAGGCGCGGGGTTACCATGAAGGCCTGTTCCTGGGCTCCATCGCTGCCGGGGGAACGCTCGGCATCCTGATTCCGCCTTCGGTCAATCTGATTCTCTACGGACTGATCACCAACAACTCGGTGCCGGAACTCTACCTTGCTGGCCTCATTCCGGGGATCCTGCTGGCCTCGACGCTGATGCTGACGATCGTGGCGATCTGCGTGCTGCGCCCGCGGTTCGGCAGCGACAAGGTCACCGTCGGGTTCCGGGAAAAGCTGATGGCCCTGCCGCACCTGGTGCCGCCCCTGCTCTTGTTCGTGATCGTCATCGGATCCATCTACGCGGGAATTGCGACACCGACCGAGTCGGCTTCGGTCGGTGTCGTCGCGGCGCTGGTGCTGGCCTGGCATGCCGGCGGCCTCAACCGGTCGATGCTCAAGAGCGCGCTTGAGGGAACGCTGCGGACGACGGGCATGATCATGCTCATCGTGACCGCGGCGACCTTCCTCAATTTCGTCCTCGGCTTCATCGGCGTCACCCAGGCGCTGGCGTCGACCGTGCTGGATCTGTCGCTGTCGCCTTTCCAGATCATCCTGCTCGTGGTCGTCTTCTATCTCGTCCTGGGGATGTTCATGGAGACGCTGTCGATGATGCTGACCACGGTTCCGCTGGTCTATCCGATCGTCCAGCAGGCCGGGTTCGACGGCATCTGGTTCGGCGTTCTGATTACCCTGTTGATCGAGCTCGCGCTGATCACCCCGCCCATTGGCCTGAACCTGTTTGTGGTGCAGGGTGTCAGGGCAAAGGGCGGTGTTATCAAGGACGTGTTCTGGGGCGCGCTCCCCTTCAGCGTCACGATCCTGGTCATGATCGCCATTCTGATCGCTTTTCCCGGCATTGCGCTCTGGCTGCCGCAGAAATTCTACTAGGGCGGAAATGGACGCTACCCGATACCCTCTGACCAGTTTCCACTGGGGAACCTATCGCGCTGAAACGCGAGACGGAAAGCTCCGGGCCCTGCATCCCTTCGAGGAGGATCCGCATCCTTCACCGATCGGCCTGGATCTGCCCGGCCTGCTGAACCATCCGCTGCGCATCAAACGACCCGCGATCCGGGAGGGCTGGCTGAAACGCGACCGGCGGGAAGACCGGCGCGGGCGTGGCAGCGAGCCCTTTGTCGAGGTGAGCTGGGAGGAGGCCGAAACGCTCGTTGCCGACGAACTGCGTCGCATCATCGACAAGTACGGCAACGAAGCCATTTTCGGCGGCTCCTATGGCTGGGCGTCTTCCGGCCGCTTTCATCACGCCCAGGGCCAGCTGAAGCGGTTCCTCAACCTCATCGGCGGCTTCGTGCGGTCGGTCAATTCCTACAGCCTGGCCGCGGGCGAAGTCATTGTCGACCACGTGCTGGGCAACTACCGGCACTTCATCTATCGGCAGACCGACTGGGCATCGATCGTCGGCAATACGGAGCTGTTCCTGGCCTTTGGCGGCCTGCCGATCAAGAACAGTCAGGTCGGTGCCGGCGGCATCGGCCGGCACCGGGCGCTGGAGGCGATGACGCAGGCGAAGTCTGCCGGTGTCGAGTTCGTCAATATCTCTCCCATCCGGTCCGATGTGACGGAGGCCCTGGGCGCCGGCTGGATCGCTCCGCGACCCAACACCGACACCGCGCTCATGCTCGGTCTGGCGCACACGCTGCTGGTCGAGGGGCTGCACGACACGGCTTTTCTCGATCGCTGCTGCGTTGGCTTCGACCGCTTCAGCGACTATCTGCTCGGCCGGCGCGACGGACAGCCCAAATCCGCCGAGTGGGCGGCGCGCATCTGCGAGATCGACGCGGAGACGCTTCGGTCGCTGGCGCGGCGAATGGCCGGCGGACGGACCATGATCTCCGCCAGTTGGTCGCTGACGCGGCAGGACCGCGGCGAGCAGCCGATCTGGATGGCCGTCACGCTGGCGGCGATGCTGGGGCAGATCGGTCTTCCCGGCGGCGGCTTCGGCCTCGGCTATTCCGCCGTCAACAATATCGGGCTCGAACGCGCCGATCTCGAATATCAGGCGTTCCCGCAGGGCAACAACGCGGTCTCCGCCTTCATTCCCGTCGCCCGGATTGCCGACATGCTGGAAAACCCAGGTGCGCCGTTCGACTACAATGGCACCACCTACCGGTATCCGGACATCAAGGCGATCTACTGGGCCGGCGGCAACCCGTTTCACCACCATCAGGACCTCAACCGCCTGCGCCGGGTGTGGGCCCGCCCGCAGACGGTCATCGTGCACGAATGGTGCTGGAATCCGAACGCCCGGCACGCCGACATCGTCCTTCCGGTCACGACACCGGCCGAGCGTACCGACATCGCGCTCACACCCCGCGACCCCTACATCGTTTCCATGGACCAGGTTGCCGACCCGCCTGCCCGGGTCCGGAACGACTTCGACATTTTTGCGTCCCTGGCGCAGAAGTTCGGCAAGCGGGCGGCGTTCGACGCCGGGCGGGATCACGCGCAGTGGCTGGCGTGGATCTACGAAAGAAGCCGGGCCAAAGCCGGCGAAGCGGGCGTGTCCCTGCCGACATTCGAGCAACTGCGGGAACGGGGATGGCACAAGGTTGAGGCCGCGGCCGATCCCTATGTCGTGTTGGCCGATTTCAGGGCGGATCCGGACGCCTGTCCGCTCAAGACGCCAAGCGGTCGGATCGAGATCTTCTCCTCGACCGTCGATGGTTTCGGCTACGACGATTGTCCGGGCCATCCCTCGTGGAAGCAACCTGCCGAATGGCCCGCCAACGAGCACCGCTATCCCCTTCACCTGATTTCCAATCAGCCGCGCGGCAAACTCCATTCGCAGCTCGATCACGGCGAAAACAGTCAGGCGCGCAGGGTCTCCGGCCATGAGCCCGTCACCATGAATCCCGCCGACGCCCATGCGCGGAACATCCGCGACGGCGACGTCGTTCGCGTCTTCAACGATCGCGGCGCCTGCCTGTGCGGCGCGGTGGTGAGCGACGACATCAGGCCCGGTGTCGTACAGATCAGCACCGGCGCTTGGTTCGATCCCGATGAAACGGACGCCGGAACCTGCCGCCTGGGCAATCCGAACGTCCTGACTGCCGATCGCGGCACCTCGCCGCTTGCCCAGGGACCCAGCGCTCAGAGCTGTCTTGTGGAGATCGAGAAGTTTCTGCGAGAGATTTCCGAGATCGGCGTGCATCGGCCGCCGGAATTTGTGGCACGAACGTAACTCGGAGGCCAATGCAACTCGGCGACTTCTGCCGTCTCTTTGAGCCGGAAAGGTGCAAACACGCCCTTGTCGCTGCTGCATAAGCCTCGGCACCGACCGACCGCCAACGCTTGCGGTCTGTCAGTTTTTCTCCGCTAATCCGGACGAAATAGCAGTTTCGGCACTGAAATCGTCAAGGGACAATTCTACCTCCGTTTAATTTGATCGGGTCATGGCACAATCGACGATCTGGAAGTCCGCATGTCCCGTCACCGCGCGGCCGGCAAGAGGAGGAGATCCAAGGCGACCGGACAAATGGCGAAACACCGAAAGAGCAACGGCCCCTTGCACCCGTCCTTCGGGTGCGTTGCCCTGTTGCTGCAGGGCGGCGGCCCCTTGGGGGCCTACCAGGCGGGTGTTTTCGAGGCCATGGCCGAAATCGACCTGCGTCCCAACTGGCTGGCCGGGGTGTCGATCGGCGCCATCAATGCGGCGATCATTGCCGGAAATCCGCCCGAGAACCGCGTCGACAAGCTCAGGACCTTCTGGGAAACCATTTCACGGCCGGTACATGTCGCCCCCTTCGCCGATCTGGCTCGCGACATGCTCCGGCACAGTTTCATGCACCCGGCCTTCAACGCTTTCCACGCGCCGATGAACGTGATGGCCGGATCGGACGGCTTCTTCAAGCCGCGCCTGCCCGGGCCGCTGTTCGCGCGCAACGGCTCGCCGGAGGCGACGAGCCTTTTCGACATGGGCGCATTGAAATCGACGCTGGAAACGCTGGTCGATTTCGACCGCATCAACGCGGATTGCCGGGATGGCATTCGTCTGTCTGTCGGCGCGGCCGAGATCCGGACCGGCAATTTCGTCTATTTTGATTCGAACGACAGCAAGATCCGTCCTGAACACGTGATGGCGAGCGGTGCTCTGCCACCTGCCTTTGCCGCCGTCGAGGTCGATGGCAAGCACTACTGGGACGGCGGCCTGACGTCCAACACGCCGCTCAACCATGTCCTGAAGCACACGGCGACGAAGAAGGACGTTCTGGCATTCCAGGTCGACCTGTGGAGCGCCGTCGGCGCATTCCCGGGAAATCTGGGCGACGTGGTCCTGCGCCAGAGTGAAATCCACTTTTCCAGCATGACCCGCTCGAAAACAAACAGCTGGAAGCAGGCCCTGGATCGCCGCTCCGACATCGCCAGGCTGCTGGACAAGCTACCGCCCGAACTGGCCGAGAGCCCGGAGGCGAAGCTGCTTTCCGAGATCGCCAATCGCAACGTCTACAACATCGTTTATCTGATATACCGCTCCGGGATCCACGAACGCGATCCAAGGTATCGCGAGTTCTCCCGCCCCAGCATGAAGGCACACTGGCAAGCGGGCTACGCCGATGCCGCGCACACGCTCGGGCACAGGGAGATTTTCGAGCTTCCCAACGAGGCCGCCATGCGGACCTTCGATTTTCTCCATTAGAAACGTATTTGATTATTGTCTTGGACATGAGTTCAGTGAAATAATCCAATTCTCAATATTATGTCCAATAAAATAAGTATTGTTCCATGTGAATTATATCACATACTTTAGAAAATTTATTTGTGATTATTCCGTTTTTCAACGGAGCCAAAGAAACCATGAAACCCAATGAATTTGAATCTTTGATACGCAACCATGTCCTTAGGGATTTGAACCGCGCAAATGATCGAGAAAAAACCCCTTTGTATTTGGCTACGATCCATTTGATAAACACGAGGTACTTCAACAACTCAAAATTGGTTGTTAAGGCCAGTCAGCTAGCAGGACAAAAGGAGCCAGTTGCTGATATCAGCTTTGAACTCGATGGAGGGGTCACCGCAGGGACCGAAGGTCTCGCCGGCGAAGCGCGGGTTCGCAACATTGCCAGGTATCAGATAAAAGGCACTTTCAAATGCAAGGCTACGCTCGTACCCCATGAGAGCAAAGGGTGGAAAAAGACCGCTGTAATCAAGGGATCCAGTTCAATCAGCGGGTTTAAGGTCGTCGACACAAAAATAAACAAACCAAGGCATTATCAGGAACCCTTTACTTCTGCCGTTCAAAAGCTTCTCGGCAGACTGAACGAATCGATCAGCGAAAAGATCAATCTATTCGGTGCATACAACCGCGTTCCGGATTGAAGGGAATGGTGCCCAGAGCTGGAATCGAACCAGCGACACACGGATTTTCAGTCCGTTGCTCTACCAACTGAGCTATCTGGGCATCGGGCCTGGCGGGCGGGTCGGGTGCGACCTTTGCGGCTGGGGGCGTTGGTGGTCCCCCTCTCAGGCGAGCGGGTTTATAGCATGTACGTTGGACGTGTCCAGCCGAATAAGCGCCGCGTTTGCGGTTTTTTTCAATGCCGCCAAGGAGGTATCAGTCGCCGTCTTCGGAGGGGCGCTGGTTTTCCTCTTCTTCGGTCACCGGAATGGCATAGGAGCCGGTCAGCCAGCGGTTGAGATCGACGTTCTTGCAGCGCTCGGAGCAGAACGGATAGGTGGCGCGCGCCGACGGGCGGCCGCACTCCGGACAGGGGCGCGCCTTGCGCAGCGGTTCGACGTTGCTGGTTGCTTTTTCTGTCATCGGCCTAGTCCGGTTCCAGCCAGCGGGCGTGAACGTCGAACCCCTCGCCCACCAGAATGTTGACGGTTTCCAAGAGCGGCAGGCCCACCACATTGCTGTAGGAGCCGATCAGCTTGGCGACGAAGGCGCCGGCAAGGCCCTGGATAGCATAGCCGCCGGCCTTGCCGCGCCATTGGCCGGAAGCCAGATAGGCCTCGATCTCGACTCGCGACAGGCGTTTGAAGCGCACCCGAGTCTCGACGATCTTGTGCCGCTCGCGGTCGTTCGGCGTAATCACGCTCAGGCCCGTATAGACCCGGTGGGTGCGCCCCGACAGCAGGTAGAGCGCGGCGGAGGCCTCGTTGGCGAGTTCCGCCTTGTCGAGAATGCGACGGCCGATGGCAACCACCGTGTCGGCTGCCAGGATGTAGCGGTTGGGCCAGTTGGGATCGCCTTTCAGCGCCTTGGCGGCGGCCTCGGCCTTCTGCCGCGACAGGCGGCGGGCGAGCGTTCTGGGATGTTCGGATTTGCCCGGCGTCTCGTCGATCTCCATCGGCATCAGATGGTCCGGTTCCAGCCCGGCCTGCTTCAGCAGTTCGACGCGACGCGGCGAGCCGGAGGCCAAAATGAGTTTGGGCGGAGGGACCATGGCGGCGGAGCGGAGAGGCGCGGCGCGCTATTTGAACCGGTAGGTAATCCGGCCCTTGGTCAGATCATAGGGCGTCATTTCGACCAGCACCTTGTCGCCGGCCAGCACGCGAATGCGGTTCTTGCGCATGCGCCCGGCGGTGTGCGCAATGATCTCATGCTCGTTTTCCAGTTTGACGCGGAATGTCGCGTTGGGCAGCAGTTCCGTGACCACACCAGGAAACTCGAGGACTTCTTCCTTAGCCATATAGTCTAGTTCATCCTTTGATGGCGGATGCGGACTCGCATCCCGATTGCGCGGGAAAATACACAATCGCTTGGGCTTTGTGAACCGAATACCGCGCTCTGCGACGATTCTTCGAGCGCCGCTCTATCCGAAGCGCTTCTTCAGCATCATCTCGATATGGTCGCGCACGTCGCGATAGGCGGCGAGGATGCGATCGCGGGTGCCGGTGGCGACGGCCGGGTCGGGCGTCGGCCAATAGACCACGTCGACGGCGCTCGAGCGGGTCATCTCCAGCGCCCGGTGGTGGGCTTCGGGCGCCAGGGTGATGATCAGGTCGAAATAGTCGTCCTCCAGCTCGTCCAGCGTCTGCGGCTGGCGGCGGCCGAGATCGAGGCCGACCTCTTCCAGCACCGCGTCGACGAAGGGGTCGCGCTCGCCATGGCGCACGCCGGCCGAAGCGATATAGGTGCCCTGCGGCAGGTGGCGGCGGGCGAGCAGCTCGGCCATGGGCGAGCGGATGGCGTTCATGCCGCAGACGAACAGCACCGAGGCGGGGATGTCCGGCGCGGCGGGACCGCTGTCGCCGAGAGCGCTCAAGGTCAGCCGCGCCAGTGGAGCACGCAGACCAGCGTGAACAGCCGGCGGGCGGTGTCGAAATCGATGGTGATCTTGCCGTCCAGCCGGTCCATCAGCGTCTGCGAACCTTCATTGTGAATGCCGCGCCGGCCCATGTCGATGGCCTCGATCTGGCTCGGCGTCGAACTGCGGATCGCCTCGTAGTAGCTCTCGCAGATCATGAAGTAGTCCTTGACGATACGACGAAACGGCGTCAGCGACAGGATATGGGTGGCGACCGGGCTGTCGTCTTCCATGGTCACCGTGAAGACCAGCTTGGAATCGACCAGCGACAGTTTCAGCTTGTAGGGCCCGCCGTCATGGCCGACGGGCTGAAAACTGTTTTCCTCGATGAGGTCGAAAATGGCGACGGCGCGTTCGTGCTCGACATCCGGCGTCGAACGCCCGATGGATTCATCGAGCGTGACTTCCGAAAGCCTGAATGCGCCGTTTTCGGCCATGATTCAGCAATCCCTTCCAGCTGCGAACGGCAGCCGGACCGCTCGATTTGCCGCACCGCACAATGGGGCGCGGCCGATACTCCTATCGATTCATTCGAATTGCAACAGAGCGGGCATGGGCGTCAAGGCCCTCGGCCTCTGCCAGGGCGATCGCCGCCGGTCCGAGCGCCGCCAGTTGCTCGGCATCGAGCCGCAGCACCGAGGTGCGTTTGACATAGTCGAGCACCGACAGACCGGAGGAAAAGCGCGCCGAACGGGCGGTCGGCAGCACATGGTTGGAGCCGCCGACATAGTCGCCGATCACCTCCGGCGTGTGACGGCCGACGAAGATGGCGCCGGCATTGCGGACCTTCGGCATCAGCGCGTCCGGATCGTCGACCGCCAGTTCCAGGTGTTCCGGCGCCAGGCGGTTGACGAGCGGCATGGCGGCATCGAAATCGGCGACCTCGATGATGGCGCCGAAATCGCGCCAGCTGGCGCCGGCCACCTCGCCGCGCGGCAGGGCCTTCAGCTGCAGCTCCACGGCGCGCTCCACCGCATCGGCCATTTCGGCGCTGTCGGTTATCAGGATCGACTGGGCCGAAGCATCGTGCTCGGCCTGGGCCAGCAGATCGGCGGCGATCCAGTCGGGATTGTTGTCGGCGTCGGCAAGCACCAGCACCTCGGACGGGCCGGCGATCATGTCGATGCCGACGGTGCCGAAGACCTGCTTCTTGGCCGCGGCGACATAGGCGTTGCCCGGGCCGACGATTTTGGCGACCGGGGCGATGGTCTGCGTGCCGTAGGCAAGGGCCGCGACGGCCTGGGCACCGCCGATGCGGTAGATTTCCGAGACGCCGGCGAGTTTCGCCGCGGCCAGCACCAGTGGGTTCAGTTCGCCGTCCGGACACGGCACGACGATGACGATGCGTTCGACGCCGGCGACCTGCGCCGGCACGGCGTTCATCAGCACCGAGCTCGGATAGCTCGCCAGACCACCGGGCACATAGAGGCCGACGGCCTCGACCGCCGTCCAGCGCGAACCGAGGCCGACGCCGAGATGATCCTCGTAGAAATCGTCCTTGGGCATCTGCCGCGCATGGTGGCTTTCGATGCGCTGGTGGGCGAGCTCGAGCGCCTCCATCGTGCGCTGGTCGACCTGGGCGACCGCGGCATCGATTTCGTCCTGCGGAATGGCTATGCCGACGGTTTCCAGATCGAGCCGGTCGAATTTCCTGGTGTAGTCGATCAGCGCCGCATCGCCGCGCTCCCGGACGTCGGCGATGATCTCGGCCGCCACGGCGTTGACGTCCTCCGACACCTCGCGCTTCATCGCCAGAAGGGCTGTGAAATCGGCGTCGAACGTCGGGCTCGACTGGTGCAGGCGTCGGACCACGGGACCTCTCCTCAAAAACGGAAAATCAAACGTCGGTCAGCGGGTGGTTGGGACGGAACTCCGTCTCCCAGGCGGCACCCAGGTCGCTCAGTTGCGCCTCGATGCACTCGACCGACAATTCGATCGCCGCGTCCCCGGAAAAAATCAGTTCGATGGTGCCGGCGGGCGCTTCGTCGGCGGGCACGAAATTGACCGTCAGCAGCGACAGGACCTGATCGCCGTCCTGGCGGTTGAAGCCGCGCGAGCGCACCGACGTCACCCGGTTGAAATGCATCGCCGACCGGCGGCGCTCGTAGGAGCGGCGGCGCTTGCCGCCGGTTTCTTCCCAGACGAAGCGGTTGCCGGCGACCAGGAAACGCATTTCGCCGGCATTGTAGTCGAGGTCGGCCGCCTTGATCACCGCGTCCTGCATATAGGCCGACAGGATGGACAGGTCCTCCTTGTCGAGGGCCATGAGTTTGAGGATTTTCATCGGACGCTCTTGCTTCGTGGCTTGCGGCGCGCGGGCCGCTTCGACAGCTAGATAGTCATTTGCAGCGACAAATGCTAGCCGCTGATGCGCTCCACTTCGGCGCCGCAGCGCGTCAGCTTCTGCTCCAGCCGCTCGAAACCGCGGTCGAGATGGTAGACCCGGTTGACGACGGTCTCGCCCTCGGCGGCCAGGCCGGCGATCACCAGCGACACGGACGCCCGCAGGTCGGTGGCCATCACCTGGGCGCCCTTGAGCGCATCGACGCCGCGAATGGTCGCGGTCTGGCCCGAGAGCTGGATGTCGGCGCCGAGCCGGGCCAGTTCCTGGACGTGCATGAAGCGGTTTTCGAAAATCGTCTCGGTGACCTTCGACGTGCCCTTGGCGCGGGTCATCAGCGCCATGAATTGCGCCTGCAGGTCGGTCGGGAAGCCGGGGAACGGATCGGTGGTCACGTCGACCGGCGCCAGGCCGGCGCCGTTGCGCTTGATGTGCAGGCCGGAATTGGTCGGCGTCACCTCGGCGCCGGCCTCGCGCAGCGTGTCGAGCGCGGTTTCCAGCAGGCTGGCGCTGGTGTCCTCCAGCGTCACGTCACCGCCGGCCATGGCGACGGCCATGGCGTAGGTGCCGGTTTCGATGCGGTCGGGCAGCACCCGGTGGCGGGCGCCCGACAGCGCGTCGACGCCCTCGACGATGATGGTGGAAGTGCCGGCGCCGGAGATGCGGGCGCCCATGGCGTTGAGACAGTCGGCGAGGTTGGAGACTTCCGGTTCGCGCGCCGCGTTGTGGATCTCGACGGTGCCGCGGGCCAGCGTCGCCGCCATCATCAGCACATGGGTGGCGCCGACGGACACCTTCGGAAACTCGTAGCGGCCGGCCTGGATGCCGTTCGGCGCGCGGGCATTGACATAGCCGCCATCGATGTCGATCTCGACGCCCAGCGCCTTCAGTCCGTCGATGAACAGGTCGACCGGCCGGGTGCCGATGGCGCAGCCGCCAGGCAGCGACACCCGCGCCTCGCCCATGCGGGCGACCAGCGGGCCGATGACCCAGAAGCTGGCGCGCATTTTCGATACCAGCTCGTAGGGGGCCGTGGTGTCGACGATGTGCCGGGCAGAAAAATGAATGGTGCGCGAATAGCCCTCGCCCTCACGCTGGCGGCGGCCGTTGACCGAATGGTCGACGCCGTGATTGCCGAGGATCTGAATCAGCCGCTCGACATCGGCCAGCCGCGGCACGTTTTCGAGCGTCAGCGTGTCGTCGGTCAACAGCGACGCGATCATCAGCGGCAGCGCGGCGTTCTTGGCGCCGGAAATGGGAATGACCCCGTTGAGCGGTTTGCCGCCGACGATTCTGATGCGATCCATACAGTCCCCGGGCCGCGGCCCGCCCTCTCATTAAAGCCGGCGCGAGCCGGCCGTCATTCGTCTTTCGCAGCGTCCTTGGCCGAAGCCGGCAGCCCGCCGGCCTCGTCCATGGCGCCGCCGCGGCGAGCCCGGACCTGGCTTTTGCGACGCTGCAGATTGGCGCGCAATTCGGCCGCCAGCCGGGCCTTTCGGGCCTCCGCCGGGCTCTTGCCGCTATCGCTGTCGCTGGTCCGTCCCATCAGGCCGACATACCGCATTCCCCGGCACCTGGCAAAGGGCAATTGCGTGGCGCAATTCGGGCAAGTGTGGCACAGGATGCGCCGCCATACTTAACGCTTGGTAAAAAGCGCTTCCGCCCTCGCTTTCGTCCTTGCGCTGCCCGCCAGTCTATGGCAATAGGCTCGGCGTCCTCGCGCAAGCCGGCCCCGCGCCGCCAAACCGCGCGAACGGGCTGCCGTAGCTCAGGGGTAGAGCACTCCCTTGGTAAGGGAGAGGTCGAGAGTTCAAATCTCTCCGGCAGCACCATAAAATCCAATAAAATCAATGCGCAGTGGCAAAGCTAGAAATCGCGCATCACAAGTTCGTGCAGAATCTTACGGGAACATGCAGAGAACAGGTGGGATTTGCTCGTACAAAACTCGTACAGTGTGTTTACGGTCCGTTCCGTTTTCTGATCCGCAAACTTCTCATCCACAGCGCCGGGGGGGGGGGGCATCCACCTTGATGTGGCCCGGTTAAGCGCCAAGCCACCGAAGGCCGCCCGAAACCCCTGCAACGCCGGCTAGCAAACCAATTCAGAGGCCCAACAAAGCGTCAATCTCCTTGCCCACCAAGTTACAAAACAGCATGAAAATAATAGCGATTCTATTTTTACATTTTTGGTACAGTTTTGCGTCAAATCTAATGGAGGTAAACCTAATGCGTTCTATTCTATTTTCGCTCTTGATCACTTCGTTCTTTGCAATGTCCAGCGCCATCCTTTCTGTTGAAACAGCGGAAGCATGTAATTCGCGCGTCCAGTCCTGTGAAGGGAGTTGACTTCTGCATGAGTGCATTCCATGACTTTTTTTGGGGTGAAAAAAAGTCTCTGCTGCAGTCTATGTTCGAAGCGGCAACAAAGGCGCTTTTCAGCGGTCTTGTTGTTGCGGTAATCGGAATGCTTGTTTTCAGTGAACTAGAGAGTTACTCAGAACGGTCTGCGAAACGAGCGGCATTTAATGCACTGAGAAATGCCGCACTGTCCAAGGCGATAAGAGACGCGAACAACGCTTATATCTCTATCGACTGTGCTCGAGACTCTGTTCAAGTGATCGAGACGGATTGCCAAAATCAGCTTAGCTCTATGGTTGCGTTGTTGCGGGTAAGTAGGGCGCGCTTGAGCGCTCTTTTTCCAGGGCGGGATTTTTCGTCTATTACAGTGATGATAAACACGATCGATCGAATGAAACAGCTTGGAAGGGATACAAGTGAAACTGATAAAGTGAGATCACGAATTGAAGACTTCAACACTGCATACGCAGAAATGGTGAATACAGTAGCAAGGAACTTTGAATGATGTTTCACACCATGAAAAAAATTCTTACTATTGCGGGGATTTCATTTGGAATACTATCACCGTTTTCTAGCGTGCCTGCTTGGTGTCAAGATGATGGGTTGGTCGTATCGACAGGTCGATGGGTACCGTTGGGGACCTTTGCAATCTCCAATCTTCCTTTCAGCGACGTCCGCGACCAGTCTTATGCCGGATCTAAAATTGAACGTAGGCGGATAGCCACATTTCTGCCAGCGATGACAATTGTCTATCGGACGGTGCCAAGCGAGGAACATCCGGGCTACCTAACGGGCACCACACAATCTGGCATTCCTGTCCACGTATTGAAGCGTGAGCTTTCAACTGGAAAATTCAGCGACCGGGATACAAAGGACGTCGTAACACATCGAAGCCACGATGGTTGCCGCAACTTGGCCTGCACTGGAGACCCGATAACAGTACCGGCTGGCGGTTCATACTCCATAGTTGAGGAGCATGACGACCATGTAATACTTAACAACAATGATGAAGCCTTGATAACTTATGCCCGCGAGGCCTTCGAAGACAGGGAGCGGCGCGGATTTATTACACGCCACAAAGGTCGAATAAGTCCCCGATGGACAATTGCTGACGGATATGCTTCGCATTTGGCCACAAAATGTGGCGAGAAGCGTTCGCTCGGCGATTTAGTAGCTTCAATGGATGAATATGCGGAAAATCCGACGATTTGGGAAGTTAATGACAAGAGGTGGAGCCTCAAAGCGATCGAGATCTTCGATTTCGGAAATGTTCGCCAGGAAGGGCAGGAAGTCGTTGGACGTTTGGTAGCTCCGATCGCCCCGAATAACGATCAGGCTATTGACCTGACGGTTTTCGCCTACAGGGACAGCTCATGGAAACCAACTTATTTCAAATTCGCTGGCATCATGCAGATCGTACAATGCTTGAAGAATAGGGCCAGTCCGCGTGTACGGCCCGCATATGTTACGGAGGCTTATATATACTTCGATAAACGTGAAGGGGATGATTACGTGCAAGAATTCCCGCTCCAAGAATATGAGTTGCCACGTCAGATGTCTGCGGAATCTCAAAAGAAGATATTCAATTTTATACCAAGGTCATTTTACTACAGTATCAATAGCTCAAAAGAATACGAGGAGTTGTTCGAGAAGTTGTCTGATGTTATACAATATCCAACTGCTGTAGCAAATGTGATCGCGCGGCTCAATGCTTCTTGCAGCGCGAGGGACCGGCCTAAGTGCCGAAAATACTCTTCCGCTGGCATCAATCCTTAGAATTGCGCCCTTGCCCAGTTCCTTCAACTCAGCATCCGATCGCCAACAGTGGCTATTTCGTCTTGCGACTCAGCCAATTCAGCAGAATGACCTCGGCCCCGCGCGGACCCAGATAGGCCAGTGCCGCGATGACGCCCGTGGAGACCGGCTGCGCCAGTTCCAGATAGCTGACCACGCTCTCTCCGATTACCGCCATGCCGAAACAGATCGGAAGTTCCCATAGAAGCTCCCGGCTCCAGAACCGGCGCCGGCGCTTGCGGACTTCGCCGACGTGGTACATCAGTCGGCCGATCGCGGCTCCGAACAGCGTGGTCACAGCGCCGCCGAGCCAGGAATCGAGCAAGCCCGACAAGGTGTTGAACTGTTCATCCATTGGCCGTCCCCATACACGATCCCGGCTGCACACCGTTCGTCAGATCGGTTTCCTCGTGTGTTCCGCCTTCCGGGGCATGTCTTCCCAGGAATGGCCGGCGGCCATGATGCAGGTCACGCCTTTGGTGGTGGTCATGACGATCGTCCAGGTTCCGGTCTTCGACGTGTAGACCTCGAAGACGGCCTTGCCCGACGATGACAGGCCGATCGCTCGCGGCGTCTCTTTGTATTTGTCGCCGAGCGCCTTGAGCAAAGATGTCCGGTCGCCGCAGGCCAGTCCCGCGCTGTTTGCCTGAACCGTCAATCCGATCAGACCCATGCAGGCCATGAGCAAGAGCAGTCCGTATTTCATCGTTTCAACCTCCCGCCTTTTCACCATCGGCCGGATTGGCCTTCAGATCGCCATACCAGGCCGCGCAGCGCCGCACGCGGGCGTTGGCGCGGCCGAGTGCCCGGTCGGTCTTGACGAGCGCCACATCGAGCCTGTCGCCTTTTCTGACGCCTGAGGCTTCGCGCGCGGTGCAATCGGCCGGCAGGTCGGGAAGCTGCCGCGCCGCCTCGATGGCCGTATCCACCAGGCCGGCTTCAGCCTTCGTTCGGCCGGCCGCCCTGAGCCGTTCCTCAGCGGTTACGCAGGCGCTCAAGAATGTCAGGGCTGACAGCGCAAGCAGCACCGACGGGGCCCGCCCGTATGTCGTCGAGTTCATCGCTCAGTTCCTGTTTGCTGGTTTCAGCGGCGGCCAGTTGCTCGAGGAAAGACCGGTTGGCCGACTGGACGGCGGCGACCCGCCTGGCGTTTTCCGCGTTGATGCGCTGCAGCGCATCGCCCCTTGCCCGCTCGGCCGCCAGTTCCTCGGCCGCAACCAGTTCGTTGACCGCCTGGCGCACGGCCGAGCGCTTGTCGATCAGCAGCCAGACGGCGACGGCGACAACAATGATCAGCGGCACCTGAATGGACAGAACCTTGCGCAGGAACGGCACGGCCTGCGCGACAACCCAGACCATCATCGCATCAAGTGCCTACGAGGTTGAAACCGTCGTCGTAGACGGCGGCTGTGTTGAACTCACCGTCAACGTAAACGTAGCCATTGTCTGGCAGTTCCCAATCGCCGAAGACCTCGCCGCCGGAGCCCTCGAAATCCACGCGCAGATACTCGATGTTGCGGATGTGGAGCCATTGCCTGGTGCCTTCTTCGGCCTTCAGATGCACGGCATCATAGCCATCCAGTCCGTTGATGCGGGATCCGTTGGGCAGTTCCGGGAACTCCAGCGCCGTATCCCAGTCGATGAGGTTGCTGTTGTGGAAGTCCAGCGGTTCAAGTTGGCCATCGACGAACACGTCATCCTTGTCGGTGCCGCGCAGGAATTCTCTGTCTGTGCCTTGCTGGCTCAGGATGTAGTTTGTCCTGACATCTTTCGGATCGGTTCTGATCAGATAGTCATCCATGTGCTGGACCATCATCTGCGTCACCGGGAGATTTTCGATGGCTTCTTGCGGGCTGATATCAGGCGCAACTGGAATGTCCGGGCGTTCAGGCGGGCTGACCGGCGGCACTACATCAATGTCTGGAATGGTGATGTCCGGGACGACCTCCACCACTGGCAGCCCCAGTTCAGCCCGCAAGGCTTCATTGTCCGCACGCATCGCCGACAGTTCCTCCCGCAGGGCCCTGATCGTCGCCGAGAGTTCATTGATCAATGCTATGAGTTCATCGGTAGTCATTACTGTTTTCTCCTTCTATGAGCCGCCCTGCCAGTCATGTGGCGGAGCGTTTGGATCGCTTTGCCGATCGGGCGGCTGGCGTTGCCGGTGGTCATATTCGAGCTTGTAGGCGCCGAAGACGGCGGCGATGGCCGCCGGCCACAGGATGGACAGGACACCGGTGATGTCCGCGCCCTGGTAGATGGCGACGCCGGTGAAGACGCAGACGATGAAGATCAGCGCCCACGCGGCCTCGCGCTTGCCGGTCTTGCTCCCGTCCGGTGTGACGCCGAGGATACGCAGCAGCTGAACGAACATCACAGCCTCGCCGCCTGCACGTGCATCCAGTCGAAGTTGCGGGCGCGACCCAGCGACAGCCAGCCCTCGGCCTCCCAGGCCTGCCAGAACGGCACCGCGTCCTCATGCGACAGCCGGGCGCGCGGTCGCTTCCATGACAGCTGGTTGCGCTGCGGATCGAAATCGATGGCGATACCCCAGGAGTGCATCGAGTAGCGCCGGCCGCCGCGCATGCGCCGCACGTTGAGCGACCCGCCGAACAGGTTCAGCCCGAGATCACGACGCTCGGCGTCGGAATAGATATCGGCGATCCGGTTCAGCGCGCGCTCGGCGGACGGCGCGACCTTTTCGTGCAGCGTCATGCGGGTGATGCGCCGCCCCGTGTCCCAGGCAAGGACCAAGTCGAACGGGATCTCGATACGGGTCTGGGCGGTTCCGACCCTGCCGTAGAATGCCGGCACCTGCGACTGCCTTGGCCAAAGTGTTTCGCTGTCGGCGTTTGGGCGCGGGCTGATCCGGGGTTCGGCATCGCGATCGGGGATTGCGGCCATTTCCTTCGGTGTCACGATGCCGGCCGGTGCGCGCAGCGCCTTGACCACGGTTTCATCGGCGGTGCCGTTGACGGGCAGTCCGTTGGCTTTCTCGAAGGCGCGGATCGCCGCCACGGTGTTCTCGCCGACGATCCCGTCGATCGGCCCCGGGCAGAAGCCGTGTGCGGTCAGGCGGCATTGCAGCCACTGCTCGAAGGAGAGTTGGTCAGGCGGGATCGCCGCGCCGGACGGCACGCTTCTGTCCATGGTTCTGTCCTTTCTTTGAGGAAAACCCGTTGCATCTCGGGATTGCGGAATATGCTACCCAAGGTAGTATTCCGGTTACCCTTTGCCTGGCACTCAGTTGCAGCGGGTGGTGATACCCCTCTCGCTAATTGCGGCCCTGCTTCAGCGCGGGCAAAGGGGCATTAATTCATGCTCGCATTTGCCGTCGCAAACCCATGCGAGCATTGCCAGGCGGAGCTGTGCTGATGATAGCTATCAATTACATTTGCCAGCTACATGTTTACAAATTACTCGGAAATCAGCCTATTCCGCCCCGCGGTGGTCTTTTAGTTGCTCCCAACCATCGCACCGGGCCGGATCAGCCCCAACTCGGCTCGTTCCGGCCCTTCTAACCCTGCAAACTCTGGCCGACGGACCAGTGGCCGTTCCTCTCGGAGAGCTTGAAGAAGATAATCGGCGACCCGCACTTCGATGGTTGCCGGCACGATATAGATGAAGCCCTTCGACGCATCGTCATGGGCGCGCCGCTGCGAGCGCGTTCCGATTGCGTCGGGGCGCACGGTCAGGAGACCGGCCCGCATGCGCGCGACAGCTTCGACGAGGCGATCGGTGACGACGATGACCTGGTGGCTTCGGCGCGCTCGGGGCTGATCTCATATGGCGCATCCGCGCGGCCGCCGCCGTCCAGCAGCCTGCGATCCGGCCCGGTTGCCGTGCGATGGGCGGGCCGGTCGCCCTGTCCTGAACAGGAACCATCGCAATGGGTCGGATTCAGGCTCCAGTACTCCAACTCCAGGCTGGATCCGGCCCATCTTTGTTTGCTTCGCTTGCTTCCCTTCCCAACGGGTAGCCTCACCAGAATTCTATCGAACTCATTCGCGTGTCAGGTATTTACAGGCGCTCGAATCCCACGCCTTCTGAAGGGGCTTCCTGCTCGTGAACCGGCTGGCCTCAGCTGATTCCATGCGAGCAGAGGGGAGCGGACCGGGCCGCAACACCGCATGCTGCGGTTCCGGTCCGTTTATCGACTAAGAAGCTATCAATTGCATTCCTCGGTACGGCCTTCACAAACGCCCGAAGTCGGTCCTAATGGACTTCGTGCGATGCGGTTCGGACGCTCACTCTGTACCATCGCACTGAGCCGGATCCAGTTCCCCTACAGTCTTGGATTCGGCTGCGCAATGGTCGGCTGAAACCCCCGCCATCGCGCCCCACACGGGCCGGATTCCACCTTGTCATACTCCAGGGTTGGATCCGGCCCTATCACGCTGACCTTCAGCCGCTGCCCTATCTGAAAGCACCGCCAGAGTAACCGGGGCGGATTCACTGGTGCCTATGGATCGCATAACGCGGATCGCGTTTACAATCGCTCATGAAGACGGCTCCTATGGCCATGTGCGATGGAGGACGGTTCCGCGCTGTACCTTGAGGAAAACATCGCACCGGGCTGGGTCGGATCCAGTTAGATGCACCGTTCTGGATCCGGCCCACTTCCCACATCCTACCCTGGGCCTGGTCACCGTCAACTATCAATTGCATTCCTCAGCTCGGTCTTCACAATCGTTCGAAAGCGGAACAAATAAGCCCTGTGCGATGCAGTTCTAAGCCCTTCTTGAACACGTCGCACTGAGTCGGATCCGGTCCCCTGAGCAGTCATTGGATCCGGCCATGCGATGGCGCACTGTCGCCACTATGCGCCATCGTAAAGGGCCGGGTTCATCTCCAATGACTTGGATCCGGCCCACCTTTTCGCACCGCCCCCGCCCCCGGCTAACTCCGCAAGCTCTGACCACTGACCAGTCGGCATTCATATCAGAAAGCTGGATGAACATCGTCGGCGACCCGCCCTCGAAGCAACCGGAAAACGGGCGGGTACCACTGCCACAGGTAGTGGATCGCAGCGCGTGGAACAACCTGCGCATCTCATACGACCTGCGGTCACCTGATCAGGATTAGTCCTATTTGGCGTGATCAACTCGGTGTCTATTTTCTGAAACGAGCGGTCACCTATCGCCGCCTACGCCCGCGCAGGGCCGCAAGGCCGCCGAGAACGCCGGCTGCGGTGGCGCCCTTGGAGCCGCCTGAGCCTGTATCGGTCGATGCGCCGGACCCGCTCTGCCCGCCAGACGGCTTGCCACCGGGGCTGTTGCCGCCGCTGCTGCCCGACTGCTTGTTCGCAGGCGACGTTTTCGAGCTTTGCGACTTCTCGTCTTTCTCCGAGTTTTCCTTGGCTGGATAGGCCAGTGCCAGTTTGGTCACGAAGCCCGAGCGTCGCGAATAGGTGTGGTCCACTCCGTCGATAACATAGTTGCCGTCGATGCCGAACCGCGTGCCTGCGACCAGGCATGGCGCTTCCGGTTGAGCACCGGCATGGCCTTCGATCGTCACCGAACCGGCCCCGGAACCGCGTTCGCTTTCGGCCTTGAGGGCGTTGGCCTTTTCTTCGGCGGCCTTCTTGTCCTTGGCCTCGAAGCGGCCGACCGCGGTTGCCTCGCTGCCGTCGATCTCGGTTTTGACCACGACCTCCTCATGCCTTGCCTTCTTGCGGTCGTAGTAGCGGACGCGGATTTCCTTGTAGCGAGGCCGACCGATATAGGCGCCGATATCCCATGTGTGGAGATTGCGGCCACGGACCGCCAGGACGGGCGGAAGCGGTTCACCGGCCGGCGTTCTGCCACTGTTCTTCTTGGCCATGACAGCCGCGTCATTGCGCACCTTGAAGGTGCCGCCGATCTCCTTTGCGAGGCGCTCCCCGAAGGCGACGAAGCTTTCGTTGTCCATGTGTTCGTAGTCGCGCTTGATCGACGCCAGGTCGGGATCGACACGAATGTCGGTGATGCCGGCGGTCTTGCCCGCGGCTTTGAGGATTTCTTCGACGGTCATGTCGTCGAAGTGGCGTTGCTGCGGCTCCTTGACCTTGCCGCTCGTGTCCAGACCCTTGGCGACGATCTCGATGGTCATGCCGCTGCGGCCGCCGCTGCTTTTGACCTCATCGACGGTTCCGGAGAACACCAGCGAAATCCCGGCCCCTCGAAACCCCATGAGGATGGCGACTTTGGCATTTTCTTTCGGCAGAGCGACCCGGCCGCCGCGATCATCGACCACGATGGAGGCGCTGTCCGAAGACGTGCCCGCGCGGTCCGACACGCTGACCGATTGCAACACTGATCGTAGCGTCTGCATGATGCTGATGCCTTCGACGAAGACGACGCAAACACCCTGGTTTTTCATGGGTCAGGTCCACAGCGTAACCCGGTCAAGTACCGGATCGTCGACCGGATCCGGTATCGGCACCATCACAACGGTGTCGATCGGAATGTGCGTCCCCATTGCCGCCAATCCGGGATTGAGATCATAGACCTTTCCCAGGGTTTGCGCGGCCGGCGCCTGAAAGCGGTTCCAGACCAGACGCGAGAGCGTAAGGCCGGCGCCGGTCACCTTGATTTTCTCGATGGTTTCAGCGGTCATGAGAACAGCCCCAGAACGATGGAAAAGAGCGCCAGGCGGCTTGGTCGTCCGGCCCGCCGGACCTCGATATCTACGGTTATCTTCTGGCCGACACCGTCCGTGCTCAGGTACTGTTCGAGTGTCGAAACCTTCTCGATCGCCACCCATCCCATCGGCGTTCCATCGCCGCGCAGGAGGAATTGCGGCCGGCCGCTCGTACGCATGGCCTGCAGCAGCTGCAACTCGTTCAGCCCACCGATAACCTTGGGAAACAGGTCGCCGGTCAGTCGCCAGCTGTTGGCGCCCTCGCCGACATACTCCATCGGCGGTTCCCTGCCAAGCACCGGCTTCGCCACGTAGTCGGTCATACGATCGCTTGAGACGCGGGACACATTGAACGGATGCACTTTGATCGACAGGACGCCGAGCTGGTAGAGCATCAGGTCATTCCGTCCGCGAAAATGCCGCGCATTCTGCGGGACAGCCGCCTTTCGAGAACGTCTTCAAGGGCTTCCGCGATCTGATCGACCACATCCAGGGGGTTCTGATCGCTGGCGATTGTGATCGGCCCGGTCAGCGGCCCCTCGATCCTGACCGTGAAGTTCTGGCCGGCAGACGCTTGGTCGGACTGGGCGGCGGCGGGTGCTGCGAAACTCTCAACGGCGTTTGAGCCTCCGGCGTCCGTTTTGGAACGGGTGCTTGCAAAATGGTCCCTGCTTTGCCTTATCTGTGCGCGCATTTCGGCAACGCCATCAAACGCCGGTCCATTTCCGCCTGGCACCATCCGCGCTGTGGCATTGCGCAATATGCTGGCCGTGGCACGGGCATTGTGGACAAAGCCGCGCTGGCCGAACGTCACCAGTTCTTCCCCTTCCTCGCCGACGAGGTGGGTTTCCCCGGCGCGAACCTCGCCACCGCCGGCGCGCCGGCCGTCGATCCTGACCGGGATGGTCGTGCTCGCCGGGCCGGGAACGCTCTTGGCGTTGCGCAGCCGGTTCATTTCGTCGGCCATAAGCCGAAGCTTACGCAGCGCTTCGTCGATGGACCGCGTGCTGATTTCTGGCTCTGTCTCGGTATCATCGATCGCCACCAGCGCCTCGATGAGAGTTTTTGCCTGCCTTTCACCATTGGCAAGCTCGGTCTCGACGGTCTGCAGCTCAGCTTTGAGAGACGCCATATTCATCTCAAGGGGCTGAGCAACTATCTGCTTCACCGGACCATCGACGACCTGGTCGAGTTCCTCCTGAATTCCGGCGATTTCTTCCTTCAGGTGCCGTACTCGCTCGCGCCGTTCTTCCAGATACTGGGGGGTGGGCAGCGATCCGCGTGATCGCGCATCTTGGAGCGTCTGGCCTGCCTGCAGCTTTACGGGGTCCATCTGTTCGGCACCTGGCATGGCGGCGGCGCTTTGGACGTGTGCCTGCTCGTTATCGCCGCCAACCAGATAGGTCCACCAGTGCGGCGGTTCCGGCCAGTTGATGATGTTCGAGAGATCGATCGAGCCGATGGCCCCGATGATGCGCTGCGGAATGTTCTTCACCCATTCGATGAACTTGTCGAACGTTTCGACCGCGCCATCCCACAGTGATTGAAATGCGGCCCTGCCCTGTTCGAGCATCAGGCCTTGCAGCGATGCAATAGCCGCCACCATGCGCCCGGGAATGCCACCCATCCATTTGTCGAGCATTTTGTACCACTCCTGCAGACCCGACAGCAATTGGCCTGCAGCCGAAAGCCAAAGGTCGGCCAGTCCGGAGAAGACGCTCTTGAACGCCTTGATGACGCGATCCGCCATATCGTAACCGCGCTTTTCGACGGCCGCCGCTTCCTTTTCGGTCAGGACCTCTCGCTGGAAAAACCCTTTGATCCACGATGTGAACCCGGTCCATTTGGACCGAAACCAGTCGATCACCCGACCGATTGCCGATCCCATCGCGTCGAAGGCGGACCCCACCGCCTCGGTGACAGGCCTGATCCTCTCGAGCACCGGGTTGATGTATTCGAGCGCCGGCTGCAATTCCTCGCCCAGGCGCCGCGCCACACCGGAAAGGGTCGCGGCGATCCGGTCCCACCATTTCCAAAGCGCATAGCCTGCCGCCGCGACCGCTGCCACACCCAAGGCGATGGCGCCCCAGACAGGGGCCGTTATCCCCGCAATCGCGCCACCCACCGCAGTTGCCGCCACGGCAAGCCCTTTGAGAACACCGCCGAGAATGCCAACGCCGGGGATCGCCCAGGCCATGCCGCGAAGGGCCGCGCCCAGTTTCTCGAGGCCGGACAGCCTGCCCTTTCCGGCCATTCTCTTGAGACTGGAATTGTAGGCGACATTGGCGGCGGCCGCTCCCCACAGCCCTTTCGATGCCTTGCCGACCGTGCCCAGTCCGATGGCCATCAGCGACAGGGCTCCGCCGCGTCCGAGCAGTCCGGCGAATGTGAGTCCGGCAAGCGCGGCCTTGACGGCCACGAAGGCACCGGCAGCGGCCAGGGCATTGGAAATGAGGACGGGATGCGCATCGGCAAACGCGGCCATCCGGTCGATGACCGGCGATATCGCTTCCATCAGGTCGTTGATAACGGGAATGAGCGCGGAGCCGATGACGATCTTCAAAGCCGACAGCCTGTTGCTGAAGATCTGGACAGCATTCTCGAAGGTGCCCGCGCGAACCTCGAATTCCCGGAACGACGAACCGGCGTAACGGGTGGCGTCATCGACCAGACCGAGACTGTCACGAACGAGATCGAGATTGGTCAGGAGCGGACCGAGGGCACGGGCTTCTTTTCCGAAAATGTCCTTTGAGAGCGCCGCCTGCACGTCCTTGGGCATCTTCGAAAGACGCTCGAAGACATCGACCGTTGTGGCGACGGCATCTTCCTGCATGCGACGCGCCACAACGGCTGCATCGAGGCCGAGGGCCTCGAACCCCTCGCGGACGCGCTTTGTCGCACTGGTGCCTGCGGTCAGGGCGTTGCCCATGTTGCGGAAGGAGGTCGCTGCCACATTGCTCTCGGCGCCGGAGGCGATCATGGCCGAACCGAGGGCGGCGACCTCCTGTGCCGCGAATCCGAACTGCTTGCCCTCGGCGCCCACACGGCGGATGACATCGAGGACTTCCCTCGCGCTGGACGCCTGATTGTTCGACAGGTGGTTCATGGCGTCGGCGAGAAGCGTCGCCTCATCAAGCGACAGCTTGAGCCCGGTCATCATCTTTGCCATCGATTCGCCCGCCTCGGCGGCGGAGATATCGAAGGCCACGCCGATCTTGGCGGCGTGCTCGGTAAAGCGGTTCAGGTCATCGCCCGCGATCCCCGCCTGTCCGGCGGCGGCGGCGATCGCGGCGAGACCATTGACGGAGACCGGAACCTGCTTCGAGAGGGCGACCAGACCCTTGCGAAAGTTCTCGAAGGATTCAGGTGTTGGAAAATCGACAACCTTGCGCACGTCCGCCATGGCGCTTTCGAACAGCATGGCCTCACGCACCGGCGCGCCGATGGCGGTCTTGAGCGCGTAGAACCCGGCCGCCGCGTCGATCAGTCCACCGCGCGCCCGCGCCAGGGCGGCATCATTGCGCCGGATGCCGGCCGTCAGCCGGTCGCCGAACGTGGCCTGGCCGACGCTTTCGCCCGCCCGTCTGATACCCATCAGGCTGTTGGCAATGCCGCGAGCCGGGCGGCTGGCGCGGTCGATCAGACGGACGATAAGGGAAGAAGTGAGCGTCTTCATTCACAGCCTCCCCTGATAGATCGACGCGATGCGCACCGCTTGCCGGTGCATTTCGAAGATGGTCACGATGTCCAGATCGACGACCTCGTTCCAGGGCACCGAGAGGAAGTGGCTGATATTGGCGGTTATTTCTGCTTCGTTTTCGCAGTACCAGACGGCGAGGTCGCAGACGAACCCCCGCCGCCCATCACCGCTTCCAAAAAAGGCGCGGTGATGTCACCCATGGTGGTGATGTCGCGGGGATGAAGCTCGTCGATCGCACCGGGCGGCATGTCGGAAATGATCTGGATGGAATCCATGGTCATTTCACCCTCCGAGTAGCCCGGATCGGCCTCCATCTTGTTGATGAGGCGCATGATCTCGCGCATTTTCTTTCCCTTGGGTGCGGACAGCACGACCTTTTCGACGTGAACGGTCTCGGTTGCGGCGTTTTCGCCCTCGCCGGTTTTCACGGCCACATCGACGGGCCATTCGAGCCTGTGTTCCTTGGTTTCCCATTTCATCGCGGATGCTCCTGTTACGGTACAAGGGGCGGCAACGGCGCAGCAGGTGCGCAGCCGGTGCCGATCGGGTCTTGCGGCCGGTCGATCAGCCGATGCGCAGGATGCGGTTCGTGTCGGCGTTGTGATCGGTGCCGTTGATGCGCTTGGCGTTGGTCCAGAAGTCGAAATAGAACTTTTCGTTGCCGTCGAAATGCAGTTCGTAGTGCATGACCTCGCTCAATTCGTGGTCATGCCCGTACATGTCGCCGCGCTTGAATTCGTCCGGCTTGATGGCGGTCATGCGGGCTTCGATGATCGTCTTGGCCTCGAGCGCCCTGCCGGTCTTCTTGTCGCGCACCACGCCATAGCCGGTATAGACGTGGCGGTGTGGCGTTCCGAGCCCGAACAGCGTCAGCGTCTGCGGGTCGAAGCCGGAGAGTTTGAAGGTCGGCGACAGCGCTTCGATGAAGTTCATGCCGACCTCGAGGCCGAGCACGCCGCCGCCGGGCATGTGCGAGGCCGTCTTTTCTTGCAGTTCCGGCACTTTCAAGCTGTCGAGCGTCAGGTGTTTGGACGCTGTCGGGTCATGATCGCCGCAAAACAGGTTGACGGCCTCCATCACGTAGAAGTTGCTCATTTTCAGTTCTCCGTTTGGGTCTGTCGCTGCTGCAATCAGGCCACGGCGAGCGCCTGGATGTCCTCAAGCAGTGCATCAAGGGCCGGACGATAGCGATAGGATTCGATGTCGAGGCGGCGCAGCACGGGCGGTTCCTCGGCCTTGAAGTTGACCGTCACGCGTCCCAGGCGCAGGTTCTCTGGCGAATTCTTGTCCGGATCGAAGCCCACACGAAAACCGAGGATGTCCTGATCGGCCTCCAGGTCGCGAAGCGCAATCTTCATCGTGTTGAGGATGGCTTCCACGGTCTGCCCGGTCAGGTTGAAGCGGCCGAGATAGATCCGCAGCGTGCGGATGAACATCAGGTGGATGTAGTCGCGCATCCGTTTGACGTTGTAGAAGCGCCACAGATCGTCCTCGGCCGCCGTGTCGGTGCCGACGAAGGTGAAGCCCCCGGTCCCCAGGGACGTGACCGAGCCGGCCTCGCCGCGAACGATGATGCCGCCGTTCAGGGCGAGGATCTGCTGGCCCTCGGTGTTGCCGTCCACCGTCGAGAAAGGGATCGGGCGGTTGACGTCGACGACGCCCTGCATCGGGCGGTTCGCCGCCGATTTGGAGGGCACGCCATTGTTGTTGTTGTCGCGGGCGACGATCATGCCGAGAACGGCGCAGGCGCTGTCCGTGAGCGTTTCTTCGACCCCCACCTTCACCCAGGTCTCCACCGGGATCAGGCGCTGGCTGGAAAACGTCTCACGCCAGTCGGTGTAGCCCTGCAAGCTGTTGTGCGGTCCGGTGATGACGGCCATGCCGACGAGTTTCTCCAGTGTGCCCGGAAGGGCCGCCACCACTGGGTTTGCCGTCGCCGGCGTTGTTTGTTGGTGGGTGTATCCGGGCACTGCGATCAGGCGCGGCGCAACGCCCAGGATGCTCTCCGCGCGCTCAAGGGCTTCAATGCCCTCGATCAGGTTCGCCATTGTCGCATTGTCGTCGTTGCCTTCGGCGACACGAACGATCACGATCCGTGCGGATACCGCGAAACCGGAAAGCTGCGCCTCGATCAGATCGATCTGGTTGGCGATGGTCCCGGCTGTTCCGAGCGCCTCCACAGCTTTGCTGTCCGACGAGTTGATCATGACGGGCGTCTTCAGCGGATACCGGGTGTCGGCGCCACCAGTGAGCTGGAGCTCGCCGGCCGCAATCACACCGGAGCCATCTGAATTTGTGATATGGGCGACTGCGACCAGCGCATTGGCCCCCGCCTTGCCCTCGATCCCGGCCTTGAGTTGGGCCGCGGTCGTGGTGGCGGCCCTGTCCGCATCGGTCGCCAGCGCGACGCTGATTGTGTTGTCCGCGACGGCTACGGTCAGGCGGGCGTTGGCCCTGTCCGGTTTCGTAATCACCAGCCGCAGGGCGTTGCCGGCCGCACCGGCGGTCTTAGCGCTCACGCGCAGGCCAGTGTTGTCATCCGCCAGTCCGAAACTGACCCCGGCGTTCTTCGCGTCTGCTCCGGGAGCCGTTACGACCAGACCGATTGTCGAAAGGTCGGCGGCAACGGCCGGGCGCGGTTCGTGATCAACCTGTTTGATCGTCAGGCCGAATGTCGGTTGTGCCATTGCGAAAACTCCATTGGCTTCGTGTCAAAACGTCGGGAAAACCGGAAGGTTTCAGTAAGTTGCCGGCTGCGCCAGCCCCAGATCGACCATCTGGCGGTTGAGACTGATGGTTTCCTTGGGCAAGAAGATATCGCCGAGCCAGCGGCCGTATTTGCCCTTCCCGGCCTTGTGGCTCTTCAGCAAGATTTCCCTTTCGAGGATGCGTTCTCGCAGCCAGTCGCGGGATTTCAGCCCTTGCGGGCGCTCCGGCCCGCGCACTTCCGGCGCATCGATGCCAAAGAGCCTGATCTTCTCGCCGCGCGCCCAGATGTTAAAACCCAGATCGATATCGACGGTGATGGTGTCGGCGTCATAGACGGCGGTGACGATGGCCTTGTACTCGAACATGCGGTCATTCCTCTTCAAGTGCTTTGGCTGATGTTCATGGCGAGGCCTTCCAACCGAAATCCTCTTCAGCGGTAGTCCTACAATCAGCGGGCAGCTCGCCAGACAGCTATCGAAAACATGCCTCGTTTCGGCGTTTTGCCGGCGATCCGAATCGGCTCTTTCTGGTGTTGTGCGGTGATCACATACTCGGTTGCCATCGCACGTGGCCGGATCCGGCCCCTTGGCACTTTGCGTGTGACCTTATGGCTCGGATTCGGCCGCCCTCTCATCCCGGCCCGAAATCCATGCAGGCCGGGGGCGCAGGCCGGACCGCGACATCGCCCCCCCGTCGCGGTCCGGTCTTTTCGATAGAACCCCTACTCTTGCACGACGGTCAGCGCATCGGCGACGGCCGTCGCGCGGGTTTCGATCTCCAGGAGTGCTGCCGCTTCGCCGCCCGGTTTGACGGCGTAGGGCAGCTTGGCAGTTGCCGGATCGGCGTCGAGCTTGGCGAGATACGCTTCCATCAGGTCGGCGAAGGGTGTGGCCGCGGCGCGGACCGCTGCGATGTTCTGCGCTGTCTTCAGCGCCGTTGCCAGACGCGCCATATGGATCAGCAGCAGGTGCGCCCCGTCGCTGGTGGTGCCGAGCAGCGACAGGGTGTCGCCTGCGTCCTCGGCGATCCTGGCGCGCTTCTTCGCCTTCGTCTCGTCATCCGACCATCGAACAGTCACGTCGTCGGCCGACAGGTCGTTCTCTTCGAGCCAGTCCTCGAGCATGTCCGGATGAACCGCCGCGATAACCTGGCCGTCCTTTTCGATTGTTGGCATGTGTGCCTCCCTCAGAGTGTTCAGTCTTCAGACAGAGTGTCGCCATGGGTGTAGCGGCCGACGGAGCCGGCCCAGACATAGGCATCGCCGTGATCGCCGGTGGACCAGTAGGGCAGCGCGGCTGCGATCTTCATGCGGCCCTGGCCTGAGAAATTCGGATTCCAGGACTTGTCGAAACCCGTGTCGGTCATGCGCAGCCATGTCCAGCCCCGTCCGAGATGCGCACCTGTCGCCTCCGGAAGGTGGCCGTAGTCGAAAAACGGGCGGAAGACGATGTCGCCCGAATGTTCCAGCACGGTGATCAGCCAATGCGCCTGTGTCCTGAAGCCGCCGCTGTCGCGCGTCAGGTATTTCGAGCGGGAACCCTGCGCGAGGACGGACACATTGCCGGGGTTGCCGTTGGTCTGGTCGCTGCTGATGGTGATGTCGATGAGCACCGCGTTGAAGTCGATGCCGGAGGCGGTCACATTCAGCCGCTTGCCGCCGGCGGCGATGTAGCCGGCCCTGGCACCGCCGTCCGCCAGATGGCGCGGGTTGATCGCCTTCTCCAGGTCGCCCTCGAAGTCGAGCCCCTTGGCGCCGAAATTGGCCGGCGTGACGACCTCGATGGTGCCGCGCGCGGTCGTGCCCCCGTGGCGTATGGCGGAGAAGGAACTGTCGGCATGACCGGCGATGACCGCCATCTCGGTGTTGACATCGCCGCCGCACAGCGTTGCGAATTTCTTGCTGTCGGCGATCAGGTTGGGGGCGACCGGCATGTGCGCCTTCAGGCGCGTCTCGGCCGCGCGCAACCGGGTGATCTGTCTGTCCACCCGGTCGTCCATGGTGCGCACCTGGTCGATCAGGCGGCCCAGTTCGATTTGCAGGCTGTTGGCCGGCATGGTCAGTCTCCTTCGCTATGCGCCTTGCGGAACAGCGCATCCTTGATCGCTTTCTGGCGGATGCGCAGATCGTCGATGGCCTTGTCCTGCCGTCTGGCCTGTTCCTTCAGCGCGATGATCTCGCCGGTGAGCGCCGCCTGGACGGCGCCGGCCTCCTCGCGGATCGCCAGCGCATGGCCGTATGCGGGGCTGCCCTCGTGGTGGATCGGGGCTACGGGATAGCGCAGCCGCACGGGCCCGCAGTTCTCTATTCGCGGCATGAAGATATAGACGCCGGAGGCGCGCATGAGGCGGGCGGTGTCGTCCGGATCGCGCACCCATGCACGTTGCCGCCATCCCGGCCGGCCGGTGAAGAGTTCGTCCGGCGTCATGTACCAGTAACGGTCCGGGTGAATGCCGGCATAGGCCGTTGCGGCCGTGTTGCCGTTGGCGCCGTTCGCGGTGACGGCGGCACGGTCCTGAAGTTCCGGCAGGCGATACGGGTTCCAGGCCATGTGCGGCGGCGCCAGGATGATCTCCATCGGGATGGCCCAGGAGACGCGAAAGTCGTGGCCGCGGGCGGCAAAGCCCGCCACCTCCTCGCGCGTCGCCTGGGCGACGAAGAGCGTCGGGTCGTTGAAGCCGCGCCGTGTGTCGCTGCCCGTGCCGCTTGGCGGTTTGGCATGCCAGCGGCTGTAGCGCGCTGCATTGAGGTCGGTGTCGCCGAAGCCCCGGATCACGCGGCCTTGTCTTTCCGCGCTTTGTTCGGCGATTTCAGCGCCGGGTCCGTCAAGACCGGGGATTTGCGCCATGATGCGGTCGAGAAGGCCCGGTTCGCGGCGCGCCGCGATCTCGATATCGCCGCGCGCATGCAGCACCCGGAAGCGCGACTGGCGCGAATTGGCGAAGGCCGATCCATCGAGATCGAAACGGATGCGCGTCGCCGGATCGTCGATACAGTCGACCATGTCGTCCACCGGCCACTCGGCAAGCGTGCCGAGCCGCTTCGTCAGCACCCGGTAGCGCGTCACCGCATAGCGGGGTGTCCCACGATCGTCCGACAGCCTGACCAGGCGCGGGGTGAGCGAGGTGTTTTCGCTGATCGCCTTCTGGCCGGTCAGCGCATGGGCGATCGTCGAGGCGTGGACCTCATCGATCGTCGCGCCGTCGAGCGTGTGGCGGAAGGAGTGGACGGCATCGACCAGGCGGCTGTCGATCAGTTCCTCGAACCAGATTTCCAGATAGCTGACATGCACGTCGACATGGTCGCGGAAGCTGGCAAAGTGCGTCTCGTCGAAGGAGGCGAGCGCCCGGTAGAAACTCTTCATCAGGGCGATCTGCCCGGCGACGGTCTCCTCTGCCGCGATCGCCGCCGGCAGTTCCGGCATGGTGGCGGGCGATGACGCGAGGTAGCGGCCGTCGGCGGCCTCCAGCCAGCGATAATCGGTGTGGCGCGTCTGCACCGGATAGCCGTTGATCGCGGCTTGCAGTTCCGGCAGTCCGGACATCATCCGGTATTCGGGGTGATCGTGCTGGCCCAGCGCGGAGAAACTGACCGCACCCGGGCGGAACAGCGCATCATCGCCGCCATTGGCGTACTGACGCATCACGGTCAGGCCCGACTGGCCGGTGGCGCGCCAGATCATCGCCTCGCGCTCCAGTTCCTCGACGGCCACCGCCTTCCAGTGTTTGAGGTCGCGGGTCAGCGCGAAGTTGAAGTCGCCGCCCAGATTGTGCCGGTTCCTCGCATCGTCGATCAGGTCCTGGATCGTCTGGCTGGCATCGAGGAAGGAGAACTCGACGGTTCCTTCCGGCACCGCAGCCAGAGAGACCTGGAGCTCGAACTCGGTTTCCTGGCCACGGGTCATACCCGCAAACACTTGTTCGTCATGGGCGTAGACGAAGAGCAACACCGGTGTGCCGTCATCGTCGGCGAAGAAGCCGATCTCGCGGGCGAAGAAATCCGCTTCGCCGGTGATCGAAGCGGTCACCTTCCACACACCGTCGCCGATGAGACTGCGGCTTTCGATCGGCACGCGCATGCGCTCGTTGCGCAACTCGGTTGCGGTGGCATCGGGCACCCAGGCCTCGTCGCCGATGGCGACATGGGTGATCCGCAGCGCGCGGTCTTCCACATGGGCGCGGGCGGCGGCCGTGAGGCCCGCCGTGGTGACGATGGGTTCAAAGGCAATGCCGGTCATGTCGGCAGCTCCAGTACGGCGGCCTTGCCGCCTTCATTGTACGGCGACGCTCAAGGCAAGCGAAGCGCCGCCGTGCCCTAACGGCGGGAGACCCGCCGGGCTTGCCTGTAACAGTCTTTGTCGGTGGGTGACGCGAAGGCCGGCGACCATTGCGCGGGGCGCAAGGCCGCTTGCCAATACCTTCGGTGCGAAAGACCGCCGGGCCCGGCCGCGTACGGCAAACCCGGCGCCCAGACCGCTCGAGCCGGCGCCTGATGCGCGGATGGCGGGATCCAGCCTGCGGCAGGCACGAGACCGGATCACGGTGCCTGCGGCGACCGAGCGCGCGCCGGTGAAGCGCAGAAGGAAGGCCAGGTCGTAATGGGCCCGCACCGGCTTGACCGAGTCGATGACCCGCATCACCTGGTCTCGCAATTCGGAACTCAGCAAAGGAATGGACGGATCGCCGATAAGATCGACGGTGGCCAAAGCCTTGATGCTGAACGTGTAAGGCCGGGCACCGGTGTCGAACCATTCGGTCACGCGTATATCGACGCCGAGCGCGGCAAGAGCGGTTTTCAGACCGCCAAGGGTGCCGTGCTTGCGATGGACCTCGATTGAGGACCGGATGACATTGCGCCTGATTTCGACAGGCCATCGGGAATCGAACACTTCGACCGACAACGACCAGGCCAGCCAGGGCAGGAGATGCTCCGGGCAATTGTCCGGGTTCCATGTGTCGTTCGAAAAGTCGTTTCCCTCAACCCACAGGCCCGCCCGTTCCAGCGCCCGTTCCGTCCCGGTGGAGTGCCAGGGCAGAACCGACAGAAATTTCCGATCAGACATCGACGCCCTCATGCGTTACGGCCACGGCAGTGCAGAAAGCGGCCTCGGATACACCATTGACAACGCGATTTGCCGGCCGTGAGACCTCCGCCCGCTGTACACCCGGCTGATGCAGTGCCGACAGAAGACCGGAAACGGTCACGTCGAAGCCGAGCAGGTGGATTTGACCGACATAGGCCTCAACCGCCGCCTTGGCGCTCAGGCGGGCCGCCTCGCAGTCGGCGCCGGGATAACACCAGATGCTTGCCTCGACCGTGTATTCGCGGACGGTCGCGGCCTGAACTGTTACCTGATCGGTCAGCGGACGCACGTCCTCGGCGCCGAGCGCTGCATTGACGGTATCCAGCAAGGCCCGTGATGGCACGCCATTGCCGACCCGTGACAACACAGTGACGACAACCTCGCCCGGCACCGGGCTTTCCACCGTGATGTCCTTCACGTCATCGTCCGCCGACAGGGCGTGAAACTGGTAAGCCCCGACCGGCCCGGCCGTCGAAAAGCCGTCGACGGCAAGCACGATCCGCTTGCGGAACACGTCATCCGCTTCGCCCTGCTTGCGCTCGACCGTGTAGAACGCAGCAAGGTTGTCCAGGTCGGTGCCGACCGCATAGGTCAGCATGGTGGCCTTGGCAGCGTCGTTGATGCGCGCCCGGATCGCAACGGCGTGATAGGCATAGGCCTGGAGCAATTTCGTCAGCAAGTTGCCTTCGATGGTCAGCAGCAAAGCCATCTTGGCTCGCGTCGGCACGTTCCGCGCGGCCGCCTCGGCTTCATCCTCCGGAAACTGTGCCAGAAACTCGGCGACGACCTCTTCGTGAATGCGCTCAAAGCTCAGATCCTCAACGACCTTGGGCGCGGGATATTTGGAAAGATCAATCACCGTCATGTGGATACCACTTCGAAATCGCTGCCCGCCAGTTGCACCGTGACCTGTTCCAGGCCGCCGCTCGTCGCCTGATCGCCGAGCAGGGCGCGCGGCAGGTATTCACCCCTGATCTCGATCTTCACGACGCCGCTTCGGTTCAGATGGACCGCCAGAGCTTTCGTGACCCGAAAGCGTGGCTCGAACACATCGAGGAAGGATGCAATGCTGGCCGTCAAGGACAGCATTGTTTCCGGCGACACGTTGCGGCCGAGCGCGCGCGGCACGAGCGAGCCGAAATACTCGCGCATGACGCGGGTTCCGAAGTCGGTCAGCAGGCCCTCGCGGATGTTCTGCGCGACCGCCGGCCATCCGAACAGCGTTGCGCCGGTCAGACGATCGAAATCGACATTAAGCGCGTCGGTTCCGTCACCATCCGCGATCCTCATCGTCTGCCCCTCTATTGCGGCGTGCCGGTGCGCGCCGGCCCCTTTTTGATGCCGCTGTGTGTGTGCGTGTCGCCAATATCGGTGCCGTTGTGATCAACGGCGCCGCCGTCCTGGTGGAAGCCCGCACCATCGATCGTGACCGTGAAGCCGCCGACCGAGATGGTCGCGCCGCCGCCCGTCAACTCGATCCTCACATCCCCGAAGGTCATGACATGCTGGTCGCCGGCGCCGCTCGGGCTGGCATTGGCGGCGGAAAACCCGAACGGCATCGCCAGTGCGTTGCGCAAATCGCCATCGGGCGACAGCAGCATCATCTGTTGTCCCTCGCTGGGCGGGTTGTGGAACTTCATCGCTCCGGCGGTCTGCGCATAGGCTACAGGCGCCGACAGAAAGTCGCCCTGATCTGCCTCACCCAGTTTCAGTCGAACGGTACCGGCTTCCGGATCAACCTCGGTGACCGTGCCCTGGCGGAACGCGCCGCTCATCCGGCGCTCAAGGTCTTCGACGCGCTGCGCCAGTTTCTCGAATTCACTCGCCACTGGTTGTTTCCTCGAAGGTGCCTTCGGTTGCGACCGGTGGCCTTTCTTGCGCCAATGGGGCTGTTGCGGCTATTCCAATGCGCCGCGCCGTTTCGGGGCTCAGTCCCTGATCGGAGCGCCCGCGATCCCATTCGGGCACAGGCGGCTTGCCGATGATCGCGCCGGACACCAGCGGTGCTAGATCGACCAATTCATCATCCTGTCTCATTTGCGCCAGCAATCGCCCCCAGGGTTCGTCGGCGGCGGGCTCGTGACCGAATGGCGGCTCGTTCAGCCCCTCGATCCTTAGAATGATCTGGCGGGCGGCAAACCGGGCACCGTCCTTGTTGCCGACGCCGCGCCGGTTCGTGATCTTGCGAACATTGATGCAAAATTCGCGGAACAAATTCGCCCATGGATTGCCGGCCTGCTCGAACAGAGCCCGCATCATCTGTCGTGCAATCAGCGACAGCGACAATTCCAGCCCGGCGTCCGTGGCCGGAATGACGATTTCCGGCAGAGAGTCGTCCGCTTCCGGCTTCGCTGCCACCGCATGGGCAATGGCGATTTCGAACACCAGGTCAATCATGCGCTCGCCGCCTGTCACGTCGCGGCCCGTGATCGTCGCGTCCTCGTCTTCGGACGATATCACGATGAACGGTTCGGATTTTCCGGACCAGACCATGTGATTGATCGGCGTAATCGCGCTGTCATGCACCCGCATGTCCGCGAATGTCGCACCTTCCAGAGCGCGCCGAGCGGCAATGCGCAAGGCCATGGACACCATGCCGCTCATGACTGAACAGCCTCTTCGCTCAACAGGAACTGCACATCGCCATCAAGCGGCATGACCGACATGATCGAAAATGTCCGTTCGGTGTCGGTGCCTGCGTCGATCAGAACGCGGTCGCCGGGCCGTGGTGGCCACGCCAGCGCTGCAAAGTCGGCCGCGGCCAACCACATTTCGCTGTTGGTGTGGGTGCGACGCGTCCCCGTCGGCGACGCGTCCTCGATGCCTGCAATCACCTCGCCGGCACGCGGGCTCAGCGCAGTGACCGCTCTGGATTCCTGTTGCGGTCGCAGGGGATCGGCGCCGCGCGAGTACTCGCCATCCAGCATGCCGACAAAAGTTACGGCATCGCCCAGCAGATCCGCAATCACCGCCTGGGCGGCGGCGTCGATATCGTCGAAAGACGAGGCCACTTTCCCCTCCCCGGCACCGGTCAGCCGGTCCCTTTGAGAAGCGTTGCGGGCCGGGTGCACAGTTGCAGGGCATTCATCTGCATTTCCCCGTTGATGCCCTTGTTGTTCGGCATGCGCCACTGCTGGGCATAGAGCCGACGACCGGGCGTGTTCACGGTCTCGAGCAAATCGGCCGGCGCGTAATAGGTCTGGAAAAGGTTCGGAACGCCGACCGGGAACAGGTGGCATTCATTGTCCCCGACCGACACGCCCGTGTTGGAGAAATCGAGATATTCCTCCCACACGATTCCGCCGAATTCGAGAATGCGGTTCTTGCCGCGCGTCGTGCCAATGAAGGCTTCGCGCAGGATTTTCGCATCCGACCAGCCCTTGTACGTCTCGCGCACCTCCTCGCTCTTCAACAGTTTCTTGAAATAACCGCGACCGCAAAATGCGTGCACATAGTCGTAGGGAACACCGCCCAGCGCCTCGCACATCATGTGGATGACATCGCCGCAAATCTCGTTCAGGGCGCCGTCTTTCTTCCTGGCGAGGTCGAAGTTGATCGCCGCCTTCTGGCGAATGCCGAACTCGTTGAACAGGTTCAGGGTCGATCCGTCGGCATAGGTGATGATGCCCTTGATGGCGCCGAGCCGGGCGTGTTCCTCGGTCAGTGCAAAATCGGACATGTGCGCCATCATCTTGCCCGCAACGACGCCCTGCACGGTCTTGAGCCGGTTTTCCGAGCCGAAGTCCCGGACGCCCTGCACCTCGTCGGCAACCACGGACCAATCGCGCTGGAAATGCGGCACCTGGAAGCTGCGCAGCTTGGCTTTCGGCATGTCGCGCGTTTCGCCGGGCCCGCCGCGCGGGCTTGGCTTGACCAGTTGCAGCATGTCGCCGATGCGCTCGATGGCGATATTCGTGGTTGTCACCGGGACCGGCGTGAACAGCCCAAGCTCCATGATACGGCTGGGCTTGTACTTGAGGTCGCGAATGGCATTGGTGAGGCTGATGACGCTGAAGGCGTCGTGGTTGAAAACATCGAGCATGGCTTTCTCCCAAAAGAAAACCCGCCGGGGGCGGGTTGTTGAAGCTTTGCGGCTGCTACCGCCGTTTACGACCGGACGATGATGCCCTTGCCCTCAAGCGCCTGAACGGCGTCAGCCTTCTCGGCGGGGGTGATCTCGGCCGGCCAGACGATGCAGTGGTCGTTCACCTCGGCGTCGCGAGCGATCACGGCAATGTTCGTGGTCTCCCCTTCGCCGGTGGCGGCGCCGTATATGGCAATCACGTCCGGCACCTCGGAACCGTCAGCGCCGTCCTGATCGTAGGCGACGTGCCGGTAGCCCTCGATATCCGCCTGCACGGTGATGGTGAACCGATCGCCTGCGGCAAAATCCGTCGCACCATCGGCGATGGTGAACTTGACGGCCTTGTTGAAAGCGACGCCGACCTTTGCGGCGCCGATCGATTTGCCATCGGGATCGGCGACATCGAAAGTGCCACCATTGGCGGATGCTTCCGTGCAGGTGACGGTGTAGACACCATCCTTGACGCGGCTGCTGACGGCCGGATCGCCCAACGTCAGAACACCGTTACCGGCATTTCCGGCGCCTGGCGCGGCTCTCGCAACCACACCGTCCACCACGGCTAGTCTGGCCAGGACCGTGCCCGGCGCGATTGTCTGACCTTGCGCGATGGTCACCACCTCGCGTGAGCGATGGAAATTGGCTTCCGACAAAATCGCCTCGCCCGGATGGCGCGGTTCGGTAAATTCTCTCGTGTTCATTTTCAGATCCTCGAACTGTGGTCTTGTTTGCCGCAATCAACCGGTGCGCCGATTGATCTCGGCGGTGACATCGCCCCAGCCATGATCGGCACCCGGCTGATCCTGCCGAGGGTCGTCCGCGCCGATCTCCGGCTCGGCAAGAGCGCGTTGCTCGGGCGTGGGGACCGTCTCTTCCCCGCCGCCGGTATCCTTCGATGCCACGGCAAGGGACGCTTTCGCATCCTCAACGCCCATTGAGGTCTTGAAGGCGAAATGTGCGGCCAGTGCCTCGCGACCCCTGGCCTCGTCACAGCTCATGATGGCGCCGATGCGATCAGTGGCTTCCTTCGCGCCGGCAGCCCTGGCATCGGCCACAGCCTTGTCATGATCGGCCTGAGTGATGGTTGCACCTTCAGATTTCGGGCCGTTGGTTTCGTAAGCCATTGCGACATTCTCCGTTTTGCGTCCCCGCGGGGCGTTGCGTTGAAGCTCTTCAAGAACCTGATCGAATGTGCCGATCCGATCCGCGATACCCAGTTCAACGGCCTGCTGGCCGATATAGACTTTCGCCTCGGTTTCACGGGCAGCGGCAGCGGAAAGCCTGGTCCCGCGCCCAGCTTCAACCGTTTCCAGAAGGCGGTCGTACAGAATGTCCACCCGCGCCTGCAGGCTGGCGCGGACATCCTTCGACAGCGGGCCGAACGGGTGGCCGTCCACCTTGTTCTTTCCGGCATGAAGCAGCGTGGCCTTGAGGCCCTTCTGCTCCATCTCGCCCGAATGGTCGATGTGGACCATCACCACGCCGATCGAACCGACGAAGGACGTCGGCGAAATGACGATTTCACGGGCCGCGCTGGCGATCCCGTAGGCGGCAGAGGCGGCAATGTCATTGACCACTGCGACAACCGGTTTGATGGCCGCCAGTTCCCGTATCTTCCGGGCCACCGAGAAAAGTCCGGTGGCCTCGCCGCCGGGGCTGTTGACGTCCAGGATCGCCGAGCGGATTTCATCATCGCCGTGGGCCTTGTCGATCAGCGCTGCGATCCCTTCATACGAGGTCAGCCCGCTGCTCGCGCCGATCCAGGCGCCGCGGTTGACGAGCGATCCGGTAATGTCGATCAGCGCCACCGACCGGTTGCGGCGCAACCAGGAAAAATTGCCATCCGAGCGCCGATGCGTCCCCGCCAGCCGATTGGCCTCAACGCCGAGTGCATCG
Organism: Rhizobiaceae bacterium; assembly: GCA_963921345.3. GTDB lineage: Bacteria > Pseudomonadota > Alphaproteobacteria > Rhizobiales > Rhizobiaceae > Hoeflea_A. The sequence goes on from CAWUFE020000007.1 coordinate 3,121,922, forward strand.
GCGGCATCATCTTCGATGTCGATTCCATCAGCGTCGAGCGGAATGTCGGCGGCAATCCGGCCCTGCAGAACGCCGTAGATCGTGGCGGCCTTCGCCGGGTCGATCAGCAGCGGCGTGTTGAGAAACCGATCGGCAATCAGCGGCAGGATGTTCTGCGTCACCATCCGCGCCCCCCTGGTGTGACCGCAAAACGCCGCCCACGCTTGCCGCTCTTAAGCAGGCACCTGTTTTCGGCCGCCGCGATCTCGCGGTCCAACCGGCCAAGATCGGCAGTTGACCAGCGCAGCCGGCGCCGCACGCCGTTGCCATGTTCCTTGTCGAGCTCGGTAACGCTACCGCTCGTTATGATCGCATCGCGGATGGCCCTGAGTGCCTTGGCACGCCCGCAGGGATCGTCCTCAAGGGAAGGTATGGGCGCGGGCGCGGCTGCCTTACTCACTGCTCTTGCCCTCGTCTTCATCCTCATCATCGTCTTTGTCGTCTTGCCCGGTTCCCGACGGCTCCGACAATTTGTAGTGCCTGCGCAATTCCTGCTCGCGCCCCCTTTGCGCCAAAACGTCCACGATGTCGACGCCGTAGGCCTCGGCGGCCACTATTTCGTCCGTGACCACGCCCATGGAGCGATAAATCTGATGCGCCTTCGCCGCCTTCAGATCGTCGGCGACCGGTTTAGGCGATCCAACCCAGATTGCGCGGCTTGCCGCAACGCGATGCATCAGGAACGCAGCATACCCACCCGGAAAGCCGACGCGGCCCGACGAAACCTCTTCCTCCAGCCACGCCTCGTAGATTGGTTGCACGAACGGCGCGACGACGAACTTGCGGCGCGCCAGCGTAATCGGAAAAATCTCGTTGACGGCCATGCGCACCGACGAATAGGTCGCCTTTTCATAATCGCCCGTCGCACTCTCATAGGTCAGCCCCAGGCAGCGCGCCATTTCGCTCAAAAGGTGCTTGGCAAACTCGCGATAGGACGTCGCCGGGTGACGCGGCGACAGAAATTCCAGCTTCTGGCCCGGAAACGTCGTGGCAATCCGCCCGCCAATGCCCACGTCGATGTGGTTTTCGTCGTACCAGCTCGACTGAATTTCGGCCCATGCCGCAAAGGGCGAGACTTTCTCCATGTGCAGCCGGGCGTTTTCATCCGATGTCAAAAGCCCCTGCATGGCTTCTTCCGTCGGCATGTCCGACTGCAGATTGGCCGCAAACACTGTCTGGATCAGTGCCGCCAGCAAGGTACTGTCGGCAAGCTGGTCGAACTGCCGGGCGATTTTCATGACCGGAACCAACGGCGTTATACCGCGCACTTGACCGGGCAACCCGACAAAGCTGTGGATCACCTTCGGCCGGCCGTATCCGTCCCGCGCCGGAACCAGCAATGTCCGCTCGCCGAGTACCGGATCCGTGCGCCGCGCCAGATAGCCGATCGGAAAGTTGTCCCTGTCCATCCGCACGCCCGAGACAATGCGGCGCAACGGGTCACTTTCCAGAGACAGGCGCGTCGGTGACAACAGCCGTACCTTCGTGCCGCAGTCCGAACCGAACCGCTTGCGCCAGACCAGTTCCGCCAGAATTTCGCCGGTGTTCAGCCAGGACCGGAAAGCCGAATCCTGCATTTGCGCAACCGTGCGCCGCCCCTCGATGTCACACTCAATGGCGCTGTTGGACCACAGTTTCCATCGCCGCTCCACGTCGTTGCGCCATTGCTGCGCGGCCTTTTCATCCTGCCCGAACAAATCGTTTTCCGGGGTGCATTGCAAACGCAATCCGATCCCGACCGTGTTGGCAACGGCCTGGTCGAACATGCCGGATATCCAACCGCTGTTCTGTACAAGATCGGTGGCGCGGGCAACGGCGGCTTCCCACGCCATGTTTACGTCGTCTTCAACCGAACGTAGCGCCGGACGCCATCGGGCATCATGCCCGTTCGCGCCGCGCATGAACTCGGCCCGCGGAAGCGGCACGAACCCTTCGCCCTTTTGCGCGGGCGCGATCAGCGGACTGAACCCGTCGGACCGAACAAGAATGGGCGTTGCCTGGCTCAATTTTCTACCTCTTGCTCATCGCGCCCAGGCGACGGAACCTCGCCCTGATGTCTTCCGTGACCGAAACCTGATCGGTCTCGTCGTCAGCATCGTCATCCCCAACATCGCCCCGTCCCCGCGTCAGCCCCTCCGGAATCGCGTGGACATTCAGCGCATAACCCGCTGCAGCGGCCAGGGCCTCGCAATCGAAATAGTGATTGTCACGGCGCAGCCGCTTCCATTGGGCTTTCGGCTTGCCCGGACTGACCACACGCACCTCGGAAAGCACCTGCCTGGCGTAATCCTCATCCGCCTCGCCATGCAGGTGGAACGCACCGGGAGCCGACAGCGGCGTCTTGATCCGGCTGTGAACCAGCGACTTGAAGAAGTCCGTGTCCAGCATGATCAGACCGACCGAGAAAGGCCGGCGGGAACCATCCGGTTTCACCTCGATCCGGCTGATCGAATAGGGCCGGCCGCCGCTCGTGCTGCGACCCTTGCAGGGCGAACACAGGAACGAATACTGCCGACAGAAATCATAGACCCGGTGAACGCTCCCCGCCTCGGGCTTGTCGGGGCGAAAGCCGGAATCGATAAACACCTTCTCGATGTGCACGCCGGAGATCGGCGAAAGCATGATGTCGGCCAGATCAATCCAGACCTGATCCTCGTTCGTCGCGCCAATCAGATAACCGTTGCGGATCAGCCACGATGTGCCGCGAGCCCCAAAGCCCCGAATGACAAAGTAGAGGCCGCGCTTCTGTACATCGACGCCCATGGCGATCCGAAGCATGCCGCGGTGAATGCATTCCGGTCCATAATCCAGCCGATGTTCCAGCAGCCCCTGCCAGTCGGGAAGATCGCCGCTGATCCCCGGTGAATAGACCTCGCCGAAGTTCGCATTCGTCGCGGTCTGGCGCTTGTCCTCCTCCCCCGACATCTCGGCCTTGACCAGGCGCTCGGCGCGCTTGCCCCAGGACACGAACGGAGAGCACAGCCCGCTCGACCACTGGCTCCACGTGCTGTTGTCCGGATGATTGCGGTCCGCCTTCGCATCCTCGATCGTCTGACCCGGGGCGATCATGAAGCCCGTGGCGTTCATCCTCGCGCGGATCGTGTCGCGATAATCCTCGTGCCGGTCGCTGTCGTCCTCGATGATGCAGCCATTGCTGGGGCATGCCAGATACGCGGTTCGCGCAGCCTGCGCGGGCGTCGATCCCGGCGCCCATTTCAAATGCTTGCGCATCGGAACAAACGCCTCGCCGCAATGCGGGCAGTGCCATGCCCAATGGTGCCGCGTGCCCTCCTGAAACAATCGCCAGATCGGACTTTCAATCTCGGTCGGATCGCCGACCGCGAAAAACTCCATCGTCACTTGCGCACCATCGTCACCGACCCCGACAACATGCTCTTGCGTCTCCACCACCCCCTTGCCGGGCGTGCTGGTGATGACAGTCACGAAGTCCGAATAGGTCTCGCCGCGAGCCTCGATAAGCCCGAGAGGATCACCCTGGCCACGGATGTTGCTGCTCATCTCATCATATTCGTCCACCACAGCCAGTCCCGCAGGATCGGATTTCAGCGCGGTGGACGAAGCGCCGGACGCCAGGCGAACCTTCACGCCGGCCACGATCTTGAGCGTCTTCTTCTCACGCCGCCCGCGAACCAGCTTGTCCGACAACCCGACGCATTCATCGATCATCTGCCGTAAACGCGGTTCGAACTGATCGCGATTGAACTCCGCGCTCGGTCCCACATAGATGATCGGCGTCGGACGCTGATCAAGCCGTTGACCGATCACGTCAAGCTCCGCGTCGGTCTTGCCCATCTGCGCCGCCGTGACAGCAACGACACGCGTGTATCTTCCCGATACGACCGCCTGACCAAGAGGAACCAGCGACGGCGACAGATACGGATCGCGCGGACCGGGCATACCCGACGTGCTGGAATACACACGGTTCCGGGCGGCCCATTGCGACGGCGACACAAGATCCGGAACACGGACCATCCGGGCAAAACGCAGAAAAAGGTCTGGCTGCATCATCTCCCCGCTCAGCCGGGGCGATCAGTCAACCCCGACAACTTCGCCGGTCGACAACTCCGCCGCCTTGGTATCCAGACCATCCGCCACCTTACCGAGAGCCTCGGCTACGAGTGTTTCAAGGCGCTTGCGCTCCTTCGGGTCGCGCGTGAACCGCGCCGGCACCGACATGATCGTGCTCGTCATCAAAGCCGAGGCCGTATCCAGAACCAGCCGGGCGTCTTCCAAAGGCACCAGTTCGCCCCGTTCCCTCTGCAGCTTCATCTCTAGTTGGACGGCTTTCAGATCGGTCATTCGTGAATGTGCCGCGCTCTTGGAGTGTCGGCGTTCCTCGTCCTTGAGCCAGCTTATGTAGCCCTGGACGACGGCATCCAGCTTCCAACGCCCTCGCCCGGCCTTGCCGACAAAACCCTCCTTGTGCAGGCGGTTGATCCAGTTCTCCGACAGGCCGAGCAAGGCGGACGCCTGGGCGGTCGTGATCGTCGCGGCAGTGGGGTCCGGGGCCGGTTTTTTGCGCTGTGCCATCGGCTCCTTACCAAACCGAACTTCCAAACCAAACTGCGATTTTCGATTTCAAAAAAACGCTGAAATCTCGGGGCGCTGCTGCACCGCCCCGGAGCAGGCTCCCATACGGTCCCTAAACAGGGGCAAGGCCATCGGGAATGCCAATATCGTGATGCATGTCGCTTGCAGAGGCGCTGAGCCGCCTCGTGTCAGGGCTTTACAGGGTGGCGCGTCAAGACTGACCTACTCCGCCTGTGCGTTGCTATCTGGGTACAAACAACGCTTGAAGGCTTTGCGTCTGCCCGGTAATCGGGTTTTGAATTGAAATGGAGACTGCCACATGCACCACTTGGCCCCGTCGTTAGCATTCATGGCAGGGCTCTCGTTCAACATAACTGCGGCTGTCGCAGATGATGCGGCGCGGCGCACACAGTTGAAGACCGTCGCGGCAAACGAGTTCACAATCTCCACCAATCATTGCAAATCATTTGCCAAGGTGGCCGAGGCCGCGGCAAAAGCAGCCCCGTCTGTAGGAGCTTGGCTGGAAGACATGCGCCTGGTGATTATCGGTTCAGACTGGAGCCGCAAAGACAGGGGTGCTTACTGGAGCGGCATCAAGACCGGCGATAGCGGGTTCAAGGCCTCGTTGAAAGACGGATCATCGCAGGTCGAACACGCCATGGCGGCAGTCTATTTGGGTAAAGGGCTGCCAGCACCATTGACGACGTTTGGTGGTGTGTTGAACGAAGTAACGGATGCCTTTCAAAGAGGTGGGCCCATTAGCACCGCTGATATAGCGCTTTGGGCCATCGGCGAAAAAATTGGAGCCCATGTCTACGATGGTAACCTCACCCAAGTTGGTGCTGCAATTCGCAATTCCATGTGCGAGTAACTTCCCGGTTTAAGGGCACCTTTGACTGCACGACGTTTTCCCACTCAGTCGTCCGGCAGCAGTCGATTGATCTCGTGGGCGATGCGCTGCGGCAGCATTTCGGCAACGGTGCGCTCGAACGCCCTGGCGCTCTCGTCGCGCACCATCTCGTGTGGCACGGCTGGACCATACTGTTTCTCGATCGGCAGCGAGGCAGTTGTTGTCCGCTGGAAGACGTGGCCGCCGGCCACTTCCTTGCCGGATCGAAAATGACCTGCGTAGATGAAGGTTCCCTCCATCCGGCGCATCCTGCCCCAAAGCTTGACCTTGACGCCGTAGCTGAACTGACGCGGGTTAAAGACTTTCAGGGACAGTGGTCGGCCGGTCGAGCGGACCACTCCCTCGAGGGCGCCCCCGTAGCCGGGGCGCACTGTTCGCTTTGATACCTGGGATCTGACAATCCCTGCCGGGATCGAGGATTGTTTGGCGATCGCCCGCACCACACGAGAGTGAACCGTGTTGGTTGTGCGGTTGACTGCTCGTGCCAGAGCCTTGTGTCCCGTGCGCTCGCCCAGTTGCCCGAGCGCGTTGCCGTAGCGGGCGAGAACCTGGTCATCGGGGCGGATTGTCAGATGCACCTCGTACCGCCTCCATGATCTTTGGCGGAGATGGACTACAAGCTACGCGAGGCAATGAAACCATAGCACCAGAATGCCCATTCAAATCGTTGATTACGCTTACTCGGGAATCGCTGATTTGCGCCCGGGTCGCACCTACAGCGATTGAGGATAGACTTTTTTGGTTGATGCTATCGATGTGTTCAAGGATCTTTACATTCGAGGTCCAAATTCAGAACGTCTGGAACTGCGCAACGCACTCTTGGCCGCTGCATGCGATCCTTGGAGCGTCGATCTCGAGCGTTCAAGGAAAACCGCTAGAGACCCTGCCGCCGATGGCACTGTGCTGTTTCTCACGGCTGCGCGTGAATCATATCCGGAAGCCGGGCTCACGCTTTGGGAGAATGATGAGGGCTACTATGTGCTCAATATCGTTCCTTTGGGATCCGGTCGCCTGAGCCGCGGGCAATACAACGCGATCCTGGACGATTTCTTTGAACGCGTTGCGTCCAAGGTGGTCACGAATTTCGGCTTCGAGATCTCCACGACCGCAGCGCAACAGTCAATTGAGGACTGGGTGTCCGAAGACGCCGCAACGAAATTGCGCCGCTTCTCGCGGGCAGCCAACAAGACGACCGGAATCAGCCACCCCGCTGACCAAAAGCGGTGGTTTCAATTTATATTGGCCGTTCATCGGTCAGGACAGCGACTTGATACCATCCGTCTGGCACGCTGGCTCAACGAGGTCGACGGATGGGATGAAGATACCGCGCGCCGATTGGCATCAAAGTTCGAGGGATCGATAGCGCTGCTCAACTTCCATGATCAGAACTGATCAGCGCGATGGATGTTGAAGCGGATGTCATGGACGATGACGCGCGTGTTGTTCTACGCGGGCCGGCTTCACTGCGGCGGGGTGATCAGATCTGTCCAGATTCACTGGCGCTCTTTCAGGGATTATGCGGTTGCGGATACGGGAATTGAACCCTCTCTATAGATCGACGGTATACTGTCTACCTTCACCACGTCTGCGCACCGTAACGATCGTCGAATCAAAAAGGGCGATCCGCTGCGCGCAAATCGCCCCAATAACCGTTTCATGCCAAACGAAGGTCCCACGGTCAAGTGGCATTTTTCATCGATCGTGTCGGTCGCCGCTTCAAACCCCAATGGACGGCCAGTACGTCCAGGCATTCCTTGAACCGCTCGCCTATGTATTTTAGTCGCCTGTCTTGCGCATCAGCACCGGCCAGATCGCGCGGCCACAGCCCAGCCCCGGCGAGGTTGAGCGTCAGGTGATAGCCTTCCGAGCCGAGGGCGTCGAGCATCTGGCGCAGCGTCTGCGAAGCTGATAGCTGGCTCTCGGTGACGCTCTGGGCGATCTGGCCGCCGTCGACGGGTTGCCTGCCGTAGTCGATGGCCCGTGCGCCGGCGCCGCCGATCGCCTCGTAAGCGGCACAGGCGCGCTTGGCGGCGATGAACTCCGCCTCGTCGATCGTGCGGCGATGAAACAGATAGACCGGATAGCTCTCGCGACGGTTGACCCGCGCCCTGATCTTGGGCGGATTGGTCCGGTCGGCAGGCGCGGCCGGATTGAAATAGGGGTTGTCGACCATGACGGTCGGCTTGCGGTTTTTGCGACGTTTGGTCATCTCCGCACCACCTCAACCGCCTTGGTCCGGCCACGCTGCTTGACCAGCTTGGGCACGGCGGCTTTGTCGCCCTTCTGGGCACGGCGGCGCTTCGCTTGCCTGTGGCACGGCGGCGCCAACAACGGCGGCGCTTCGCTTGCCTTGAACGGCGGGGAACCCGCCGGGCTTGCCTTAAAGAGCGCTTCCGCCGCCGCCTTACGTTCCTGCCGCCTCTGCGCCCGCCAGCACCGGATATCGATGTTCACGAAGGACAGAAGCAGACGCATCGCCGCGTTCTCGGCCAGATGGCGCCGGCGGAAGATGCGCGGCTTGCCGTTCCTGCCGCGGATGGTCTCGTATTCTGATCGATCGACGCGGCGGAACAGCGCGAGATAGCCGCTGGCGACTGCCTTCGTTTTCCATTCATAGGCGTTCATGCTTGGCCTTTCTGGTCGGTATACCCGTCGCCTTTTCACGGCATGCTACGCGAGCACGGTGTTCGAGCTCAGCAGTAGCCAAAATGACCGGCTTCAGCGCCGCCGGCGCGTCGTCATAGCCACGCCCGTGCCGGCCGCACAGCCGCGGCATCATGGCGCGCGGAATGCAGGCCCAGTTGGAAGGGTCCGTGTTGGCCCTGTCGCCATCCAGGCACTTCAGGCAGTGGCCATCGGGCACTTGTCCATGCAGGGCCTCCCAGTTGATCAGGTGCACACCGCGCCAGCGCGACTGCAGCGGCAGGCCGTCGTGGATCTTGCGCTCGACATAGCCTTCCTCCGACCGCCGCTCGGTGCCGATCGGCTTGTACTTGGCCGGCCGCCCACCCTTCTCGTATTGCCCGGTCCGCCCCGTACGCCATCCCCGGCGTGCACACAGCGACTTGTAGGCCTGGAACGAAACAGCCCGGCCGAACAATTCGCAGAAAGCCGCGTGCGCCAGGCGGCGAGGATAGATCGACGTCTCCTCGATGAAGTCAAGCTCGTCGTCGGCATATCGGCCTGCGCCAGCAGTCCCGGCCGCATCGTGCGATCCTTCATGCGCTTTCAGCATTGTCCCGGTTCCGCCGCTTCCACTCCTCGCGCTCCTCCCGCTGCTCGCGCGCGGCCCGTCGCTCGGCCGCTTCCGCCAGCTCGCGTTCTTCGGCGGTCATGACCTGCCCCCCCCTCCGGGTTCGGCTGGCGGCTTTTCGTCCTTCCGGTGCTCGATCAGCTGGCCCACGATGGTCTTCGGGATCATCTCGGTAACACCGCTCCCGTGCCTGGCAACGAGCTCGGCCGCCTTGAACTGCAGCGAGGCCGTTTCGATGATCTGGTCCGACACCCCGACAATGGCCCGGGCACGCTCCACCTCCTGATCGAGCTGCTTTGCCGACAGGTCCTCGTCGGACAGACGCTCGAGCTGGGCGAAGAGATGGTTGTTGAGGTCGGAAAGGCGGTTTTTCATGGTGATGGTCCTCCTTTTTCCATCTTGGTCATGATGGTTGCCTTGAAAGTTGACTGGAAAAGTCGGATTTTCCTCGCGCGCCCCATACAACTAAACTCCGAGTCTGTTTGCTCTATAAGGCTCTTGACTGTTGGTGAGTCCCGAGATCCGGGCATAGGGCGACAAGCCCCGGCTTTTGAAAGCCAGGGTTGTCCCCATGCCCTTACGATCTTGACTGCCGGAGCCGTCCGTCGAACAGGGCGGAAACGGTCAGTGTCGGATGCTCGTTTCCTTGTCTGCTACTTCTTGAGGGTCCGTCCCTCGGGAACCACCGCTTCAGACTTTCGGGCTGCGGCTGCTATTTGGTTCGCCCCACGGTATAGCCAATGGGCCCCTGTCGGACCTCGAAACATCCCGCCGTCATTTGAACCGACAATGTTTCCTTGCCTCTCAAGAAAAAGAGGCCGTTTCGTTTTCCCCTTATCTTCGCGCCCTATTCACGTTCGCACCGGGTCTTCCAATCCCCGCAGTCGCATTGCCACGGCCCGTAAGCCGTCACGCTGGTGCATATCGTTGAAATCGCCGCGCCTCGGTGGCATGACCCATCGGCAGCCGGACTGGCGTGCGAAATGCTCGCCCGTGCCGAGGCCCTTGAAGGTCATGACCGGCTTGTCGTTGTCGGCAACGATGATCGGCTTGTGCGACTTCAGCCGGTTGGCAAGCTTGGCGACATTCTGCGCCGAAAAACCGACCAGGACGGTCGCAGGCTGGCCGATGAACTTCAGCGCGGCCCGAACCGACAGCCCGGTGGCCAAGCCCTCGCAAATCCATAGTGTGCGCCCCAGCGCGACTCGGTGGAAGACACCGGACATCGATCCGAACAACAGGTTCTTCTTGCTCCCCGATGGCGTGATGAACTGCAGCGAAGTCAATGTTCCCTGGTGCCGGCACGGCACGATCAGGTATGGCCCCTCATCCGGAACGATCGCCGGCAGCGCCTTGCGCATGGCGTCGCCGATCGGGCCTTCCGGAATAAGGCGTCCGGGATCCTCGATCGTCAGCATGCGTTCATCCGGGAAGCCCTTGGCGATCAGATAGGGGTGCCGGTCGGGCCTGCACGCCCGAACAATGGCCTCCGCGGCCTTGGCAGCGGTTGCCTGCTCCAGGGCTCTCTGGCGTCTGCGTACCGCCGTCTGGCGCTTGATCTCCCTTTGCTCGGCCTCGCTCAATTGCTTCCCGTCCATGCGGAATTGCGCCCGCTGGCCGGTCTGGTGGTTCCAGGCGACGCCGGTCCGACCGTTGTCGTCGATCTTGACGCGGCCATCTCCCCTGCCGTTCTTCGCAAGCGTGTCGCAGGTCAGCCAGCGACCGATGCGGTATCGTCTCGGCGGTTTGATGCCGACAGCCGCGCAGGCGTTGGCAATAGCGTCGTGGAGGCTTGCCGCCGTCATGCCGCCACCATCAGTTTCACGCAGTCGGCGCAGTGGGTCGCGCGCAGCCCCGTCGTCGCCGTGATGTCAATAACGGCCTGTCCACAGCAGGCCATGTCCGGGCCGGGCTGGTCGTTGCCGATCGGAAACCGGCACTGGTGAGCGGCAAGATCGGCGAAGCGCGTCGGCTTCGCTGCCTCCACGGCGGGTTCTCCCGCCGTTCCGGGGCGACTTTGTCGCCCTTCTGGGCACGGCGTCGCTTCGCTTGCCTGTGGCACGGCGGCGCTCAAGGCAAGCGAAGCGCCGCCGTGCCCCGTAACGGCGGGGAACCCGCCGGGCTTGCCTCTATCGATATCCTGCTGCCCTCGAGCACGACGCAAAATCGTTTCGCCACGGTCGACAGGCTTCGAGACGGCTGGCTTGCATTCGCCATTGCCGCGATTGCCTCGCAGCGAAAGACCGCGCTCCCTCAATGCGCCCCTGACGCTGTCCGCTTTCCGGTTGAGCTTGTTGGCGATCTCCACGGCGTTCAATCGAGGTCGCTGAGCAAACAGTTGCCGCAGTCTGGTAACCTCCTCATCAGACCACTTGCCGCGCTTCAGGCCTACGTTTGCAGGCGGGTTTTCCGCCCGCGGTATCGGGTTTGGACGCCTTGCCACACCTCCCTTTCCCTTTTCCTTTGGCGGCAGCGGCAAGGCCAGCCGGATGCGATGGCAGCGGCCGATCACGTTGTTGCGGCTGCGGCCAAGGCGCTTGCCGATCTCGGACGCTGACAGCCTGGGGCGAGACGCCACGAGCGCCCGCAACTGTTTTTCGTCGTCCGTCGTCCACCGCCGAACACTCATGCCGCCCTCCGCTTGTTCTTCCTGAAGCGTTTGACCTCGCGCTCGATGAAGGCCCAGTGATCGGGCGGCACAAGCGCCGGCGGTGCCATGTCGTACCAGCCATAGGGCAGCCGGTTGCCCGGAAACACGCCGCAAAAGATGCCATAGGCCCAGCGGCGGGCAGCGGCCTCGCCGTGACGGCTCCTGCTCATGGTGTAGTCAAGAGCCGCCTCCCAGACCGCTCTCGGGTCGCTGGTAACCGCAGCCCGCAAGCCGGTGCGCGGCGCAAAATCTTCCCGTCGCGCAACGAACTCGCGCATTTCGCCGGGGACATTCTCGATGTCCGTTCTTGCCGGCTTTTCCCAACCACAGGCCACGCAGGTGCTGCCATGCAGCGCGCCGGAGCATTCCGGACACTTGATCCTTTCGCGCATCTGGTCGGATCGTTCGCGCGGCTTGCTGTCGCGTTTGGTGGATTTCGCCAGATTGCCGACGCCATTTTCCCAGACGTCGTACATGTCCAGGCCAAAGCGCTCGACATTGCCGGAATGATCCAACCATAACGCCTTGTCCTTGCCGGGAAGCGGACGCATGACGCGACCGATCTCCTGAATGTGACTGGAAAGGCTCTTGCGATAGGGCCGGCACGATATGCCGCATTTGACATCCGGGCAGTCGAAGCCCTTGGTCAGAACACCGCAGGAAACCAGGCCGGTGATGATACTGTCGGGACGGCGAAACTCGGAGATTTTCTCGGCGCGTTCGGCGTCATTGCGGTCGAGATAGCTGATCTGCTGGAAATTATGTCCGGCGGCGCAAAAGGCGACGCACAATTGCCGCCCGTGATCGACCGTCGGCGAAAAGACGATCGTCTTGACCGGCCCGCCGAAATGCTCCTTCGTCTTGGCAAGCCACTCCTCAAGCACATCGCCGACGATGCGAACGCCCGCAGCTTCGGCGCTCAAGTCGGAAAACTCGCCGCAATTGTTCAGGTCGAGTTCGGCGTCGTCAGGCGACACGGCAATGTAGATTTTGGGTTCAACCAGATACCCCTCGTCGATCAGGCGGCGCGTGGGGATGACGTTGACAACATCATCCCAGTGATCGCCCATGCCCTTTGTGAAAGGCGTCGCGGTCAGGCCGATCTTCACCACCATCGGGTGGCGCGCCATGTAGTCCAGTGTCGTCTTGTACTGACAATGGGCTTCATCGACGACGATCAGGGATGGGTCGCGCGGCAGTCTTCGCCGGGCCAGCGTCTGGGCAGAACAGACCTGGATGTTTTCGTAAGGCGACCATCGTTCCTTGGCACCCTGCACGATTCCGTGACGCATGCCGTACTCGTCGAAGACGGCGCTCGTCTGGTCAACGAGCGCCACACGATCGACAACGAATAGCGAATAGGAACCCTTGCGGTCGGCCTCCTGAAGCAGGTGCGCCGCCGTGAGGGTCTTTCCCGCACCTGTTCCGGCACACAGCAGCAGGCGGCGTTTACCCCTGCGAATGAAACCGCGCAGGTTTTCGATGGCATCGGCCTGGTAGCCGCGAAGCTGGATCTGTTTAGGCGGCGTCAGGTGCAGCATCGCCTTCCTCCCGAACTCCAATCTGCTTCTTGAGGTCCTGGATCTCCTTCTTCATGAAGTTCACACGCCGTTGCAGGCGGGCGGCATTGGCCTGGTGTTCTTTCATTCGGAACCTGGCCGTGTCCCTTTGGCGCTGGGCATTGCCCAAGGCGCGACCGCCTTCCAGGTCCTCAAATTCTTTCAGGCGTGATTTCAATTCCTGAATTTCGTACCGCTGGTCGCCGATTTTTTTCCTTTGCTCGACAACCTGGAGCTTGAGGCCGATCCAATCGTCCTCGATGGCGTCCGGTGTCAGCTTGCGCAGTTCCTTGCGCAGCTTGACTTCGGCTTCCGAAACCGGTTCTTCAGTCCGGGAGTTGTCGGTCGGTGGCTCGGTGTCGGCGTCCGGAATGTCCGGTCGGGAATCCGCATCTTCCGGTTGGAAAACATCCGTTTGCGGTGCGTATTTCTCGATATCGGCAGCCGAAATGTCCGCCGGTTTGTCCACCGGACTGTCCGCCGGACTGTCCGCTTTCTCTGCCTCATCGAGCGCGGCGAGGAAGGGATCGTCGTCGTTATCGAAAGATGCGTCGTCGGAGTCCGCCTCGGTTTCAGGCGCTGTCTCGGATACCTGCCCGGAGCCACCGATATTGGCCGTGTTCATCCTGGCTTCGGTGCCGTGTTTGGTGATGTAGCTACGTTCGTCACCGTCCTCACTGCAAATATTTGCAGTGAGCGAGCTGCCGTCGCCCTCTAACTGGTAATCGTTACCAGTGAGACCTGCCCTGACTTTGGAAACGAACGGATGTGTGACGGCACATCGACGCGCAATTTCACGATCCGACCACCCGCTCCATTCCGGGTCTTCCAATAGGATCGTCACCGCATGCCGCTTGTCCGCATTGGTGCGGCGCAGACCATGCGCTGAATTGGACGCGACCGAATGAAGAAGTGCCATGCGCCTGTCTCCATCGCGAACATCAGCGGGAATTTCCTCTCGCCCGATACGCTGCCATGCCGCAATGCGGTGGAACCCGTCTGCCAGCCAATAATCCTGGCCATCGGAATAGACGACCACCGGCGGGAAGACCGTGTTCGGATCGGCCATCGCCTCGGCATATTCGGTGACGGTTTGCTCGTTGATTTCGGTGCGTGATTGAGTGCCGCCATCAATGCGGATATCGGAAATCCTGATCATGACCTGCCTCTGTCCGCCGCCCGCCGGTAGTCGTCCCGCGCCTGCTCGAGCGCGCGCTTCTCGCGCCGGATCAACTCGATGTTCCAGTCCGGTCGCCGCCGGTACTTGTCGGCATGCTTCTGCAGCCAGCGTGCCTTGCCGGACACCAGCCCGGTCATGATCTCGGCCATCTCGGAATGGGACATCCGCTCGCTCATGACCGGCAGCCCCCGGGGCCGACAGCCCTCACCGTCATCCGGCAGGCCGGGCCATCATCCACCCAGCGCGCATCGATCGCCACGACCTGGCTGTCATCCCCGATCGTCCGCGTCGATGTCAGAAGGTCCAGAAGCGCCTTCAGGATGTTGTCCAGATCGCGCTTCTTGCCGCCTCCGGCGGGTTTTCCCGCCGTTCCTGGGCGACTTTGTCGCCCTTCTGTGCACGGCGTCGCGGTGCTTGCCCCCGGCGGGTTCCCCCGCCGCTCCTGTGGCACGGCGTCGCTTCGCTTGCCTCCGGCGGGTTTTCCCGCCGTTCCTGGGCGACTTTGTCGCCCTTCTGGGCACGGCGTCGCTGCGCTTGCCTGTGGCACGGCGGCGCTTCGCTTGCCTTCATTGCGACAGGCGTGGACATCGACTTCAATCTTGCCGTCCAGACACGCCCTGCCGCACTGGCGATTGCGCCCCTCAATGAGCGTCCAGCCGGCATCGCCGATCCACTTCCTGTATTCAGGTGACCGGTGGCGACGTTTTCCGGTGCCGCGATAAAGCCGCCACACTGACGGCGGCATCGGCAGGTCGACCGTGAAAGAGCGTTGCGTCATCGCGCCAGCAGAGCCATCCAGCCGATGAATCCCATCGAGACAAACAGCACTGTCCAAGCAATCAGAAACTTCGCTTTTCCGGCCATCAGTTTCGGCTCCTGCATCTGCGTCTCTTTCATATTGTCCTTCTCCATTCTTTGCCGGGCTTCCTCGGATTAGCGGTGGTCCAATGACACTCCCGTGAGCGCTGCCCGCCCCACCGCGATGTCCGCCATCACGATCCGAGGCTTGTTCCACGCACCCGGCTGGCGCGGTCAGGTTTGCCAGCGGGCAATTCCCGCTACCGGTGACCCATGAACACCGGACAGCCGGTGGCGCTACCGACGCCCTCAACAGCTTCCGCAAAGGCCGCCTGCTCGCCCTCAAGCCGGTTGATGACGGCAAACGCGAACTTGATGTCGCCCCGGTTCAACCGGTAGCGAAGCTTCGCTTCGAAGGTCCGGCGCGCGCCGCCCATGAACACAGGACAGGAGATTGTCACCGCGTCCGGAACCTCCATCTTGCCGCTGCGCCCGCTGGTCTCGTCCTCTTCCTCGTAGGCCAGGCTGTTGGCGCCGCTTTGCAGCCGCGTCCCCGACTTGAACTTCACCTGCCGGTCGATGCGCAGTTCCGAGGCAAGCTCCAGCAGACCGGCGCCGGCGGGCGCGGCGATCGTGTAGAGCATCTCTTCCAGGAACAGGCCGAGCTCGGACTGCGTCATCAACTGGCCGTCGATCTCGCGCCAGCGCTGCCACGGCACCGAGAACGGAAAGTCGTGGGCTGCCGTGTGCCGGCACCGGTCGGGCCTCGACACCTTGCCGCCGCTGGCGGCATGATAATCGATCACCGCCTGCATGGTGTTCTTCTCCAGGCTGGCGAAGATCGCCGTCTCCTTGCCCTTGAAGCGGTTCACATACTCGATGAAGCTCGCCGTATCCTCGAATTTCGGTGTCGCCTGCACATGGTCCGGCAATTGCGCATTCACAGGCTCGAACTGGGCGATCTCGAACCCCTTCGGGATGATATAGCCAACGCGGCCACCCGGCAGGGTAAGGGCATCCGGCTCGGCAAGTCCCGCGCCTGCGGCCAATGCCGACTGGACGAGGTTTTCGCGCTCGCAGGCGCTTTCCGGTTCGGTCGTGCCGGCGGAATTCGGGGATGTGCGTTCGGTCTTACTCATTGCCGTTGTCCTTTCTGGTGTTGGTGAAGTCGGCCTCGACGATCGCCGGCAGGTTGGGCTGGCGCGGGTCTTGCCGCGTCAACTCGCCCGCGCCGGCGTCGAAGAAGAAGATCGCGCCGAGCCGCGGCGGCTGCGGTACGTCGTATTTGAGATCGCCCTTGACCTCATAGGCGTCGGACTTGCGCGACAGGCTCAGCTTGATCGTGATCGAGCCCTTGCCGCCATGGCTCTCGACCGCCTCGACGATCCGGTCGAGCGCATCCTCGAAGTCATTGAGCAACTGGCCGCGATCAACCTCGCGGATCAACTGGATGGCGGATTTCATGAAAACCTCCGTGATGGGGATGGGAAAGTGGCATGATGGCGAGAAAAACGCGCACGCCGCCGTCGCGCCGGGGCGCGCCAGTCGCGCGACGATTCGATGGCATTGCGGGCGCGAGCGTCCGGGCCGTCACCGGCGGCCAGCGCGTCGATAACGGCGCCCTCAATGCGCTGTCCGACGCAGTTGCGTACCGGGCGATTGACCACCAGTGTATTTGGCTGCGTCATGGCGCGTTCTTTCCGGCAAAAGTGTAGGACGGGTCGTCCTGGCCGCTTCGAGTGAAGATGATCGAAGTGGATTTTGTTGATGACCCCGATATCCGAAGGTGCGAGGGTGACGCGAACGTAAGGGATGCCGAATTCGGCGGTGTTGATGAAAAGCATGGGCTGCCCATCATCGTCGGCATTGATCAGGAACAGCTTGGCCTCGGGGGCGGGGTTGGCGGCGATATAGGCTTTGAGCCGCGCTACTTTTGCAAGCGTTGGAGTGCCTTCACCATCACGCCATCGTCGCCAAGTGCTGCCGCTACCGACACGCGCACGCTGGATGACCGTCGATGGCGATAATCCAACACCAACCGCGTAAGCTTCTATTTCTGCGATTAACTCTTCCATCGATTTCATCCCGCTCAATCGCTGCTATCGCGCGGCGTCACCAACTCCCCTGCATCTCCACGGAAATCGATATCGGGAATGATCGCCTGCGGCTTGAAGGTGATGCGCGTGTGGTAGACGGACACATCAACCGTGCCGAGTTGCTCGACCAGGTACGGCGTGTTGTCGGACTTGCCGAAGAAGTGCTTGGTGTATTCGCCTGGCGCTTCCTTGCAGGTGACTTCCAGTTGCCGCCCCTGATCGGCGATGGAACACCGGCCGACGACTTCGAACAGGTAGCTGTCGGTGATGGAGTTCATGAAGACGACGCGACGCACGATCTCGAAATTGTCGGCGGCTTTTGACAGGTTGTGTGATGCGATTTTGGCGTCGTCCTGGCAGGCTGTCAGCGCTGCCGTGGTCATCAGAACCGATGCAAGCAAAAGTTCCTTTTTCATCTGTCCTTCTCCAATTTTTTGCCGGAGCGCCCCGCCCCGTTGATCTTGTCCTGCACGCCGCGAAACGCTGCACAGACACTTTCGATCCGGGCGTTCAATTCACGCCGCTCATGGGCGTCGATGATCTCGTCGGCCAAAGCACCGGAAAACGAGGTGTTGAAGTCGCCCGTCTGTTCCAGAATGCGCGTCAGGTCAGCGAGCGTCGCCGACAACCCACGATCCGTTTCATCGATCCGGACCAGCCGATAACCCTGCTGGCGCGCCAGCCACTCGGTGATCACCGGCGACCCGGCCAAAGCCTCCAGATCGGGCACCAGGCTGAGGCGCAACTGTTCCTCGTATTGCGCCGACTGCACCTTCGACAGCATCGCGGCAGACAGGCCGAGATCGCCCGCAACGAACGTACCGCCACCCGCCAACGTCACCGCGCGACGCACCGCCGCCTTCAACTCATAGGTCAGCTTTTCGAGCATGCCGCATCTCTCTCGAAACTTTCGGATGGGGTTTTTCGGCGACGCAGGACGCGGCCGATGGCAGGGTGGGGCGCGCGCGGCCGCCCTTCTCCTCTCGGGACGGCGAGATAGGATTTCTATCAATATAGGCAAGAAAGCGCTCAAACACTTCAAGCGTGCAACTTTTGCCAGAACGAAGGTTTTTGTAGAGCCTGTTATTTTGCACCGCTATTCGACAAAGTGTTGCCGGAGCGATACCGCGCAGTTCAGACTCTCTCTCAATGAGGGCTATGAATTCACGGGTCATAGCTACCCTATTAGAGACATTTGTCTCCCTTAGTCAAGAGACTATTGTCAGCCTACCAAACTCTGGGAAAATGAGACATAAATCTCCACATGGGCAAAAAATTTCGTGACGCATTCTTGGAAGCTTTAAAGCGGGAACAAGTGACAGCGCAAAAAGTTGCCAGAGCCACCGGTGTGTCAATTCACCAACTCAAAAAACTCAAGGAAGGCAAAAGCCGCTCAACCAACGTGGATGACGCGGTTAAGGTGGCTCGGTTTTTCGGTCAGTCCCTGGATCAGTTTTTGGATGATCATTCAATTCGAGAAGACGTCGAGCTAATCGAAGTCTTGATGCAGCTAGAACCTTCGGAGCGTCAGTTTCTGCTAAACGCCGCAAAAGCTCAGATCGCCGCTCGCAATCAAACTCATCAGCAATCCGACAAAGAGCTTTAGCAGCCTCCTTCGGCGTCATAGTTGGCTCCGAACATCGATAGACTATTCCCGTGGAATATCATGTTTCGGGAAAAATTTGAAAAACCGGAACATTAAGCGAACATTTATGGCTTGAGTCAAGCGCCATAATGCCGTCGCCATAATGCCATCGCATGCCACCGCTGGTGCACTTCGATTTCACAATACGTTCCGATCCCCGCATCGCCCTCGGATACAATAGTTCCTTTAGGTGTGCCTCCCTTCCTACCGAAATAGAGATATTTGTCTCCTTTTTAATTGACAAGAGATAATTGTCTCTTTTATCGTTCGAAGTGCGCCCTCGCCGAAGGCGCCATGACCCGGCCTTGCCGGTGAGCCGATCGCGGGGGCGACCAACGGGAGGAAACTGCCATGTCGATGTTTCTGATCACCAAGGACATCCTGATCGGCCGCTGCGTCGGCGACGACGATCAGGGCTGGCGTTTCCTGCCGAACGCCACGTCGCACAAGCCCAGCCGCAAGGCATGGCCGTCGGCGGTCTCGTGCATCCCGAAATGGGCCTTCGGTCTCTCCGACGATCTGCTGACGGCTGAGGAATGGGCTGCCCTGCTCAAGGCCAGCCGAAAGGATGCGGCGTGATGAGCGACCGACTTTCCCTCAAAATTCTGCGGGAATTTCCTGACAGAGCCGAGTCCGTCGAGACGACTGTCCGCATTGGCAACAAGAGCATCACAAACACTGTCCGGCTGCGTCCTGCCGGTCGGGGCGATCAACGTGCTCGCAAGGGTTTTATCGAAGAGGTTCGCGCTGAAATCGAGCGAGACCTCGTTGCTGCCATGCGCCGTAGCGGATTAAGTGGGTGACCGCATGAGCTTGACCAGTGTTTCCACGGCCTCGCAACGAGCGCTTGACATCGGATGGTCTTGGCTTGCCCACCCTTGCAATTCGTCGATCAGGCGATTTGGGAATGTCGGATTTGATATCGACAGTTCGTCGACGATTAGCTTTGCCGCGTATTGTGTTGCTTGGACATGCGAAACAAGCAAATCAAAGCCATTAACAGTCTGGTTTTCATTCGACATTTTGGCGTTCTCCTTGTTGGTCTCAACTCGTCAAGGGGCACGTCGTGCTGACCCGCTGCAACGGGTCAGCACACTTTGCCGCATCATAGTCATCACCCGGAGTCCGAACAACCTTTACGGGAGAGCGGCGCCATGACCGCCCTCTCTTCCATCCAGTCCCTGATCGATCGCGGCGCGCTGTTCGTGATCAACCACAGCGCCGGCAAGGACAGCCAGGCCATGACGATCGTCCTGAAACGGATCATCCCGGCGGATCAGCTGCTGGTGATCCACGCCGATCTCGGACACGTCGAATGGGCAGGCGTTCAGGACCACATTCGCAACACCATCGGCGACCTGCCGCTGATTGTCTGCCGCAACGACAACAAGACGCTCCTGGAGATGGTGGAGCGGCGCAGCATGTGGCCCAGCCCCGGCCAGCGCCAGTGCACCAGTGACCTGAAGCGAGGTCCGATCGAGCGCGAAATCCGTCGCTATCTCAAGGCCAATTCTTGCTTCGAAGGTCTTGTGGTCAACTGCATGGGCATCCGTGCGCAGGAGTCGCCGGCAAGGGCCAGGAAGAAGGCGTTCGGCTTCAACGCGCGCAACAGCGTCGCCGGCCGCGAGTGGTACGACTGGCTGCCGATCTTCGATCTGTCGGAAGCCGAGGTCTTCGAGACCATTGCCGAGGCCGGCCAGGAGCCGCACTGGGCCTATGGTGTCGGCATGTCCCGCCTGTCATGCGTTTTCTGCATCATGGCGAACCGGCAGGACCTGCGCACCGCCGCCAGGCACAATCCGGAGCTCTATCGCGAATACGTCCGGCTGGAACGACGCATCGGCCACACGCTTTCCATGGACGGTCGTCCCCTCGATGAGGTTGTCGGCATTCCGGTTGAAGCTGACCGGAGGGCGGCGTGATGGACCGCACGATCTCAGTCGGTGATTTCGAGACGCCGCTCAATTCGGTCAAGACGGGCCTTGATCGTGGCGCTTTCGCTATCGCGGGTCAGATCGCTTTGCACAAGTCCCATCAGGTGGGATTTCATCGACCGGATTTCGCCACGCATCTCGGACATCTCGCTATGCATCGCGCCAACCTCGCTGCGAAGCGCCTTCAATTGTTCAAAGATCAGTTCGTTCGTGACGTTCTCGCTCATGGCCGCACCATAGCCGCCATCGGCGATGCAAGCAATTGTTTGCCCTCACACATCTCGAATCCGCCCGAGGGTCCTCCCCCTTCTGACCGCGGCGGGCCGGCCGGCCTGTCTTTATCCCAATCCTCCCAGGACAGGTCGGCCGCACTTTCAACCCAGGAACCAATGGCCCCGGCATGACCGACACATCCCATCACCTTGAGGTCGGCGACGAGGACGCGGGCGCATGAGATACGCAGAGACCCGCGGCCTCTATGTCGGCGTTCCCATGACAATCCAGGGCATCATCGACCATTCCGGTGAGGTAGCGGCGGTGCGCGTGGTCGGCACCGACGACGGCGAGGCCGACTCGTGGGGCTACAGCGACAAGCAGATCGCCCAGTTTGCCGAAATTCTGAAAGCCGCGGATTCATTTGAAAGGACCGACAATGGGCCAGCCTGACAGCATATCGACAGCAGACCGCCTGAGCGCCGCCGAGAGAAAGATCGACGTGCTGCAGGGCCAGGTTCTGCGGGCGGGCGGCGAAGCGGCCGTCTGTCATGCCGACATCATCGAACTCAAAGCGCGCTTGATGGAGCTTGAGGCGCGGCTTTCGATAAATCCTCAGCGGGGGATTCGCGCATGACGCACACCCCCGCCCTTCCCCCTGAAATCCGCCGTTGCATCAAGGGCGCGGCCATTGCCCTCGTTCTCGCCGGCGCTGCCCGCGGTCGCGGCGACGGCGAGAGCGCGTCCAGGTCACCACGCCCGGAGCCGTCACCCTTTAGACCCCGACGGGCGGCACCCCCAAGCCTCGACCCGCCCGACCGGATCGCCAGTCCCCTTTCGCGGGCGGTCCGGTCACCCGAACCACAGCCGGAGAACGCCATGTCCGTCCACATGAACATCCACAACGTCGTCAGCATCAGCCTGGCCAGTCGCAGCCGCAAAAACGGCAACAGCCGCATGATCCGTATCGTAGCAACGGACTATAAGGGCCAATTCGTCGAGCACGAATTCAGCCTGTTCGGAAAGACCGACGATCTCGAAGCGCTGCCAAAGGCACCCAATTTCGAGGACTACGACAACCCCGAGCATGCCCATGATTAACCTCAAGGGCGCCTGCGCCTTCGCGACCCTCATCCTCATCATCACGGCAACACTGGTGACACTATGACCGATCAAGACCAAGACACCACACAAACCCTCGGCGAGGTCGCCAGCACGGTCGTTGCGTCGTCGCTGAACGCGCTGATCGAGCGGGCGGCACTTGACGCATCAACCCCGATGGAAAAGCTGGAAAGCCTGATCAAGTTGGCGCAGCAGCGCGAGGAAAAGGCAGCCAAGATCGCGTTCGCTACCGCACTCAGTGCAGCACGGGGCGAACTGCCGCCGATCCTCAAGAACGCCGAAGTCGATTTCGACAACAAGAACTCCAAAGGCAAGACACAATACAAGTACGAAACGCTGGCGGGTATCGCCAGGGAAGTTGACCCCATCCTTTCCAGGCACGGCCTGTCGTACCGGTTCTGCACCAGGCAGGCCGATGGCCGCGTGCAGGTGTCCTGCATTCTGGCCCACTCGTCCGGTTATGAGGAATCCACGTCGCTGGCCGCCGGCATGGACAATTCCGGCAACAAGAACGGCTTTCAGGCGCTCGGCAGCGCCGTCACCTACCTCGAGCGCTACACGCTCAAGGCCGCACTGGGCATCTCTGTCGAAAAGGACGATGACGGCCAGGCCGCCGGGAGGGCGGCGGGAAAACCCGCCGGAGCCGAAACGAAACAGGGTCAGACCAGGCAGAGCAGACAGACCAGCCAGAAAGCGCCGGAATCAAAGCCGGTGGACAACGAATTCACCCAGGCGCTCGCCGCCGCCAAGACCCCCGATGACATCAACGCCTTGCTCGGGAAGGCAAAGGAAGGCGGCAAGGACATGTCCAAGGCGCTTGTCGCAAGGGCCAGGGAAATGGGCCTCGCGTTCGACAGGAAAGAACACAAGTACATCATCGAAGGAGATCTGCAGGATGCATGACGAAGCCATCATGGAGGCAAGCGAAGCGCCGCCGTGCCCGGAAGGCGGCAAAGCCGCCGTGGAGAAACCAACCGCCAAGAAAGCCGATCCGGTAGAGCGCGGCTGGTCGATCGCCACATACGTCTATTTCGATCTGGAAACCATTCCGACGCAGGACGATGCCTATCGCGACCGGATCGCCGAGACCATCACGCCGCCCGGCAACATCAAGAAGCCGGAAAGCATCGATGCCTGGCTGATCGAAAACCGTGACGCTGCTGCGAAGGAGAAGATCGACAAGACCAGTTTCGACGGCGGCAGAGGTCATGTCTGCACCATCGCATGGGCGAAAAATGGCGCAGACATCCACGCCGAACACGCCGAGCGGGTTGAGGACGAAGAAGAGGTTATCCGCGCCTTCTTCGAAGCTCTCGATCCGTTTCATTCGCAGGTTCTGACCGGCCACAATATCACCGGCTTCGATGTTCCGTTCCTGCTGAAGCGCGCCGTCAAGCTCGGGATCCCGCTGCCAGCGCCGACAACCCTGCCGCGCGATCCGAAGCCGTGGGACAAGACCGTCTTCGACACCATGACCGCATGGGCCGGCGCACGAGATAGCATCAAGATGAACGATCTGTGCGAAATCCTGAGCATTCCCGGCAAGGATGGCATGGATGGCTCAATGGTGGCACAGGCGTGGGCCGATGGCCGCCATGAGGAAATCAGGCGCTATTGTTGCGACGACGTGGAGCGCACACGCGAAATTCACAAGCGGTTTCTGGCGGCCGGGTTCTGATGACCCAGAATACCTCACACGCCGTCATGGCGCAGCGCTCCGAGCCAGCCGATTCCCTCGACGACTTTCCGACGCCGCCGTGGGCGACGCGGGCGCTGAGATATCTCCTGCCTGCCGGGACAAGCTTCCAGCACTGCCTCGAGCCCTGTGCCAATCGCGGCTTCATGGTGCGTCCGTTGGAGGAAATGTTCCGCCGCGTGACGGCCTGTGACATCCACGACTATGGCAGCGGTTATCCGGTCAGGGACTTCCTGGCAGAGGAAGTCGAAAAGACCGACTGGATCATCATGAACCCGCCGTTCCGGCTGGCCGAGCAATTCGCGCTGTGGGCATTGCGTTCAGCGCCGTGGCGCGGCGTCGCGCTGCTGGCCAGAACGGCGTTCCTGGAAAGTGTCGGGCGGCACGAACGCCTGTTCTTCCCATACCCGCCGACCGTAATCGGGCAATTCAGCGAGCGCGTGCCGATGGTCAAGGGGCGATGCGATCCGAAAGCATCGACGGCGACGGCCTATTGCTGGATCGTGTGGATCAATGACGAGCCAAATGACCTCACGGAATTCACCTGGATCCCGCCCTGCCGTGCCGAGTTGGAAAAACCGGGCGACTATGATCTTCCACGAGAGGCAAGCACCGCGACGCCGTGCCCGGAAGGCGGCAAAGCCGCCGGAGGCGTGACATGACCGATTTCGGCCCGGCCATACGCATGCAGTGGGACGGCGAGTATCTCATCCCGACGGATGCCCGCTGGCAGGCCGCCGCCGATCGCCAGCTGGTCGTCGGCGAAACCTACATGATCCGCGAACATGCCGAACGCAGCCAGGAATCTCACAACCATTATTTTGCTTGCATCCATCACGCCTGGCTGAACCTGCCGGAGACGCATGCGGGGCTGCCCTATAGCATATCAACGGAACACCTGCGCAAGTTCGCGCTGATCCGGTCCGGCTTCGCCGACACCCAGTCCTATGCCTGCACGTCCAGGGCCGAAGCAGAGCGCTGGGCAGCCAACATCCGGCCGCTGGACGAATTCAGCCTGGTGACCGTGCGGGAGTGCCTTGTGGTTCGCCAGACGGCAAAGAGCCAGTCAAGGCGCGCCATGGGCAAAGGCGTGTTCCAGGACAGCAAACAGGCCGTGCTCGAGTTCCTTGCTTCGCTGATCGGCGTTTCCGTCGAGCAACTGGCCGCGACCTCGAGGACAGCGGCATGAATTTCAGGAAGACCTCAACCTCGGAGACCACAAGCACCCCGGAAAGGATATGAAATGACCACCGAAACCGTGGAACTGAAAGACTATGGATGGTGCATCGTCGAACTGATGGGACACCGCACCCGCGTCGGAAAATGCACCGATGAGCAGGTTGCAGGCGGCCTGTTGCTGCGCATCGACATTCCCGTCCGCGGCACCGACGAGGATGGCAACGCTGACGAAGAATACACCACCGAGTATTACGGCTGCGCCGCGATCTACGGCATGCAGCCGGTAAGCGAGGATATGGCCCGTGATCAGCTCGGCACCCGCGACCGGCGGCCGGCGCGCCCGACGCAGTACCGGCCTCAGAGCCAGCTTGAGGACTTCTCCGATCTCGACGACGAGCAGCCGTTTTGATGTTGCCAACGTCTGCTTCTAAATCCTGAGCGAGGGAGCCTGATCATTACCGACCGACCGATCCTCTTCTCCGGCCCCATGGTGCGTGCGCTTCTGGCGGGCAAAAAGACCAACACCCGGCGCGTGGCGAATCCCCAGCCGGACACCGTCATCATGCGCAATGGCAAACGTCTGCCGCAAACGTTGCTTCACGTCGAGGGCGAAGCGGTTCCGCGCGTTGCGCATGGCAACGTCCTGACGGAACAACGAGCACCCTGCGCGCCCGGCGACCGCCTGTGGGTCCGTGAGGCGCATCAGATGGCCAACTCGGACGGTGGGCCGGTCATCTGCTACCGGGCCGACAATCACCGCTGGCAGCCGCCGTTTACCGGTCCGGACTATGGCGCTGGCCCCAGCTTCGATTACGACAAGTATCCGGGCGAATACAGCATCTGGGCGGCCGATCTTGAGAACCAGGACCATCCATGGCGGCCGTCCATCTACATGCCGCACTGGTGCAGCAGGATCACCTGCATCGTCACTGACGTGCGCATAGAACGCCTTCAGGACATCACCGACGACGGTGCCCTCCGTGAAGGCGTTTCGGTCGCTGTGCCTGCACGTGCGGGCCAGGACATCGACATTGATGGCCAGTATTGGCCAGGCGGACCGCGCCGCATGTTCATGGAACTCTGGAACGGCCTGAACGCCAAGCGCGGTTACGGCTGGGACATCAACCCCTGGGTGTTCGTGATCGTCTTCGAGACTGTCCTGAAAAACATCGACCGGTTGGAGGCCTAACCGTGGCGGATAATTCCAGCATCGAATGGACTGACGCGACGTGGAATCCTGTCACCGGCTGTTCGCTCGCCTCGCCCGGCTGCATCAACTGCTACGCCATGCGGCTCGCCGGCACCCGCCTGCGCAATCAACCGTCACGCCGCGGCCTGACAGTCGACACAAAAACCGGCCCCGTCTGGACCGGCGAGATCCGCTTTAACGAACAATGGCTATACCAGCCGCGGCGCTGGCGCCGGCCGCGCCGAATCTTCGTCTGCGCCCATGGCGACCTGTTCGCCGAGGGCGTCACCGATCTCATGATCGACCGGGTGCTTGCCGTCATGTCGAAGTGTCCGCACCACATCTTCCAGGTGCTGACAAAGCGACCGGCGCGCATGGACGATTATCTCGGCGATCCGGGCCTGTGGCCGCTGCCGAACGTTTGGCTAGGCACGTCGATCGAAGACCAGCGGCGCGCCGACGAACGCCGGCCGCCTATGCGCCGCCTGGCCGATGCAGGATGGCTCACCTGGGTCTCCTACGAACCGGCGCTTGGTCCTGTTGACTGGTCCGGCTGGGAGTTCCTCAGCTGGCTTGTTGCCGGCGGCGAGAGCGGGCCACGCGCCCGCCACGAGGATCACGCCTGGTATCGAGCGACCCTTGAATGGTGCCGCCAGACCGACGGCGCGTTCTTCATGAAGCAGCTCCAGGCACCCAACAAGCCGGGCAAGGTCTGGACCCTCAAAGAGTCCTTCCCGGACGATCTGCAGGTGCAGGAATACCCAACGGAGGCATTCAATGGCTGAGGCAATCGAATTCAGCGGCATGTCCGAAGAAGCCAGAAAGAAAGTCCTCGACGTGCGCGATGCGGTGTTCGAGGCCGCCGACGGCAAGGCACTGGATGTGGTCATGCTGGGCACTCTGATGGCTCAGGGCAAGATAATCGCATCGGTGGTGCGCGATCCTGATCAGGCGCGGAAAATGGTCGATGGCTACCACGCCATCTTGCGAGCGGCCATGGACGCATACTGCAAAGAGTTCTCACACTAACCGCAGACAAGGAGCGAAAGGTGTTACAGCAGGTCCTTGATGAGTGGCAGAACGGTCGCCGCGATCACCAGCGCCAGCATCCACTTGATCACGGTCAGGTCCCGCTCCAGACGCGCGATATCGGCCTTGGTCGCAAGGGTGTCTTCCGACATGGCCGTAGCGGCTGCCTTGGCTTTGTCCTCAGGCGCGCCTGCGGCAATCAGTGCGTCGTACATTTCGGCGTTCATGATGCTCATGAGCACGATATAGACACTCCGCACCGAAACGGCAATGATTTGACAAACGCGCCCACGGCGGGCATGGTGACCGTGCAGATCGGCCAAATCCGGTCTGTCGGGATTGCAGTCCCGTTCGTCACGAGGCGCTCCGAACCGCGCCGTCATGCGCGGTTTTCTTATGGTCGGATGCGCAGGAGCACCCTCGGGTGCGCCGTTCCTCGTGGCGGTAACTGCAATCCTGCGTCATCCGGCCACCCGGTGATTGCAGTCTCCAGTGGTCGGGAAAACCCGAACACGAGGAGGCCAGCCATGGCACCCCATCCCCATACCCCTTTGGCAGATCAATTGGTCGCGATTGCAAACGCCCTGCGCCCGGCAACGCGTCCGACGAAACTGGACCGCCTTATCCGCGACTATGAAATAGTCCGGGCGAAATGCGAGTCGTTCGAAAAGGTCATCGCGTCCGTTCCACCCACGGAAGCCGAGGAGCTTGAAGCCACCTATGACCAGCGCGTCGCCGCTCTTTATGAGGCCAAGGACGCCATTGCGACATATCCGGCAACGACGCGGGAAGAGGTGCGGATCAAGGCGGACTTCCTCCTCGATCACTGCCGCCGCAATGCGGAGTTGGAAGCCTTGTTGCCGGTGATTTTGGAATTGCTGGTCCTGGGCCATGCGGCCCCGGAAAGCGAACGGCATTCAGGATAAAACCCAACCAAAGGAGACCGATCATGACAACAGAACTCGCACGGACGCAATCCGTCCTTATCTCACCCGACCTGAAAACCACATCGCTGATCGTCGCAGAGGCGTTTGGAAAGCGACATGACGATGTTCTCAAGCGCATCGAAACCCTTGAAATGGCGGCGGAATATCATGCCCGCAATTTTGCGGAGATGATCCGCGAAATCAAAATCGGCAAAGGCGCGACCCGCCGGTCGAAGTACTACGAGATGAGCCGCGACGGTTTCACTCTGCTCGTCATGGGCTTCAGCGGCAGGAAAGCCATGGAGTGGAAGGTCAAGTTCCTCGAAGCCTTCAACGCCATGGAAGCGGAACTCAACAAGCGCCCGGTCGTAATCACCGACGCGCAGGCGCGGGCCATTCAGGACGCCATCAAACTGCGCATCTTGATGACCGGTGAGAAGCCGGGCGATCTCTACGAAATGCTCAAATCCAGCTTCCAGGTTCCCAAGTATCGCCGGATCAGGCGCGAGGACTTTGCGAAGGCCCTTGAGATCATCGAAACGCGCCCGGTCATGACGGCGTGCGCCGGCCGGCCGGCTGTTACGGCAGGTTTCACGGAAACAGACGTGAAGCACTTGGTGAAGGGCGCGATCGGGGCCGGACTGGAGATTGACCAAATCAATGTCGATCATGAAGGCAGGATCGCTCTGGTGACAAAACAACCCACACGGGACCCAAAGAGCATCCAGTGACCTGCGAACGTCATCACCGCGCCGGCCGCGCGTGACTGCGGCCGCGCGCGGATTTCGAAGTGTGGTTTGGGCAGCAAAGGGTGATCTGATGAGTATCAAGCCGTCCATTCTGGAGCACGGCAAGACGCCGGCGCAATGGGTTGAGGTTTTCGCCGATCGCGGCATTGAGATTTCGGCCAGGACCCTCACCCAAACGGCGCGCAAGCTCGGCGCTTGTCATCGCCTCGGCAATGCCATGATAATCATGCCGGAGCACATCGACCGGATCTTTCAGGAGCCAGTGCAATGCCTCTCACCCTCTACCCCCGAGCCGGCCACTGGTGGATCAGGGGGCGGATCGACCGGATACCGGCCGGTCGATACTACCGGCAAAGCCTTGGAGCACCTGTCGAAGTGCCGGAAACCGAAGCGCGGCAGATCCTCGCCAACTTCGAAGCGAAAGAAATCAAACGTCATCTCATTGGGGAGTCGGCAAACCTAACGTTTGGCGAGGCGGTGCTGTTGTACGACGCACCACCTGCCGATGCAGGGTATCTTGCGCTGATTGTGCCGGTGCTATCCGAGACCTTTGTTGGGACTATCACTCCAGTGCAGGTCAAGAAGCTGGCGCGCGATCTATACCCACATGCATCGACTGACACATGGCAGCGTCAGGTGCTGACACCGGTTCGGTCGGTGATAAACAACGCGCATGCACTTGGTAAGGGGCCACCAATCCGGATTGCTGGGTTTACCAAGGCCGAGCGGATCAAGCAGGATCAGGCCCGCGGCAAACGCAGCCGCGCACAAAAGACACCGGGTTCTTGGGTCTGGATCGATGCGTTCGCGGCGAAGGCCCCTGCTCGGCTGGCGGCGCTGGCCAGATTCATGTTCACCACAGGCGCACGCATCGGCCAAGCTGTTCTGATCAACGACACGACTGACCTTGACCTTCAAAACGGCCGAGTGCTGTTACCGGCGGCAAAAGGTCATGAGGCGCAATGGATCGATCTCATACCCGAAGTCGTTGCGGACCTGGCGAACCTGACACCGCGTGGCGGCAGGCTGTTTGGGTATCAACACCGGTGGGGCGTTTACAAGGGGTGGCGCAAGGTCTGCAAGAGCGCCGGGATCGACTATATCGCGCCACACGCTGCCGGGCGGCACGGCTTCGGCACCGAACTGATCGTGCGCCATGGTATTGACGCCGTCACTGTTGCCAGCGAGGGGCGGTGGGCAAACCCGAAGGTCCCGCTCGAAACCTACGCACACGCCGAGGATTCGACTGCCCGAGTACATGCCGTCTTTCGTACAAAACGCGTACAAGACGATGCGCGTTCACCTACCAAGCCACGGAAAAGAAAGGCGAAATAGCTTGGGAAGCCCGCCCTTGGTAAGGGAGAGGTCGAGAGTTCAAATCTCTCCGGCAGCACCAGTTTTCGGGGGATAATGCTCGTGATATCGGTGCTAACGGAACGACCCGACCGCGCGACATTTATCTTGCCGGTGCCGTCCACACCCAAAGCGCTGAAGAACTCACTATCGCCACAGGTGCGGTAACCGCGACGGGCGGCTTCCACACCATCGACACCGAGTCCGACGCCGCGTCTGATGACCTCGACACAATCAATGGCGGCACCGATGGGCAGTTGCTTGTAATCCGAGCCGAGAGCAGTGCTCGCACCGTGGTGGCGAAGGATGCCACCACCGGAAATCTCGTTCTGACCAGTGACTCCGCCATGGGTAGCATTCAAGACACCCTGACCCTCATGTGCAGCGGCGCTCTGTCTGCTTGGGTAGAACGTTCCCGCAGCGACAACGGGGCATAGTGGCATGGAGCCAAACCAAGTCCTACACGGTCAGCTGACGGCCGAGCAGATCAGTCGCATCTTTGCCATGTGCGGCCAGCTTCAGGCTGTCACTAGGGCAGTGAACGGAAACGCGATACCTCTCACCGTCCCGACGGCAGACCTGTTGTCCGCATTGGACAAATCCGAGCCGATCGAGCCGGAGGCACCAGAAAAATCCAGGGCCAAAAGGCCCACGAAACAGGAACAGGCGGCGAGGGACGCGGTTGTCGATGTCGTCGAGGCCTAGCGGCTACTGAAAGTTCTTCGCGGCGGGTCGCCCTTTCCCGATACAGGCCCCTGGGGCAACGTTTTTGACGCTGTATCGTACCCGCCATGCGCCGATTCCTCCATTTGATGGGAACGAGGGTATCGCCGCATCTGGCCGTTATACAGTTTCGCCAGTTGCTCGCAAGCACCGGCACCTCAGGGAGAAGCGATCACAAGTGTCAAGCGACACCTACACTTACGAGTTAAGACGACACCCAGTGTTACGAGGACAGCGCGATTTGGGGGGCGTACGCCCCCCAAATCGCGGCGCCAAAATTTGCCCGTTCAGGCGCTCTCTTTTGTCAGAAGTTCTTCGAGGTCGCGCAGCCGATATGAGCGGCCTTTGATGTTGAGCACATGAGATCGGTGAAGGAGCCGATCGAGGATCGCGGCAGCAAGGACTTCATCGCCGGCGAGCAACTCGGTCCAGTCGCGAATGCTCTTGTTGGTGGTGATGATCATCGCACCCCGAGCGTAGCGATAGCTGACCAGCCGGAAGAAGAGGCCGGCCTCTTCCCGGTTCATCGGATCAAAACCCATTTCATCGATCAGCAGCAGCGAACTGGACATGTATTTCCGGCCCTTTAGCCTTGTAGGCGGCAGAAGCGCGTCCGCCTTGATGGCCGTCAGCAGTTCATCAAAGCGATAGTACTGGACTGAGAAGCCGAGTTGGATCGCCCGGATGCCCAGTCCCACGAGCAAGTGCGACTTCCCGACCCCGGGCGGCCCCTGAAGCAGGACAACCTCGGCATTCCGGATCCAGGCCCCGGTCGCCAAGGTGTCGATGCGGGAACGCTCGATTGCCGGCTGGAAGGCAAAATCAAAGTTTTCCAACGTCTGCCCGGTCGGGATTTTCGACGTCTTCATCATCGTCTTGATGCGCCGTTCTTCGCGGCCGGCACGCTCAATATCGAGAATCCGTTCAAGTAACTGGTGAGCGGACATCTCGGTGCTGACGGCCTCCGACAGCAAAGTGTCCAGCGCCTCGGATGCGTAGCCAAGGCCGAGTGCGTCCAGCTTCTCGCGGGTTACGTCAATATCCAGTTTTATGCTCCGAGACGTCATCGGGCCACCTCCGCCAGACGGGCGTAGATGTCGATCGAGCGCTGCTGAACATTGCTGGCCGCCAGCGCCTGAAGGCCTCGCCCCATCTTGCCAAGCGGCATCGGCGCGCGGACACGATCGGTGTCATCACCATCGAAGTGTGCATCGTCACACACGATCAGCCGCTCGGTGCGGCGCGGATGCATGGCGATCACTTCGGCATTCTTGAGGATCTGCACGTGCCCGGCCAGACCGCGCACCTCCACGTCCTGGCCGACGAAACGGAACGGCACGCTGTATTGTCGGCCTTCGAAGCTGACGAGGCAGTCAATTCCGACGGGCCTGCGCACGACGATGTCGAACGGTTCCGGCAGCGTCTCGGGCAATGGCGTCAGAAGACGACGCTCCTGTTCCCACGCTTCGGCGACACTGGTGCCGGTCGCCGGGCACCGCAGGCGGCCGGCACGCTCTTCAAGCCGCGCATCGGTCACGGCCTGCAGCTGTTCCAGGCTGTCAAAGGCCTCCTTGCGAGGATCAACCGTCTCACGAAGGTCGCGCACATGTCTCTCGACTTTACCCTTTCCCTCCGGATGCCGAGGTTGGCAGGCGTCGACATGGAAGTTCAGTTGCGCTGCAAAGCGCCGATACGTCTCGTTGATGACGCCCCAGGCGCCGGCCCCCTTGGAGATCGCCGTCTTCACGTTGTCGATGCGCAGAACCGCGACTGAACCGCCCAAGCGACGCAAACACGCCGTATTGCAAGACTGCCAGGACAACATGTCCTTCGAACGAGACCAGACAACCGCCCGTTTGCGGCTCCAAGAAAGCGTCACGATCAAGGCAGAAAGATCGACAACCTCGTCGCCAAGAACCACGCCGGGAAACTCCGCCCAGTCCACCTGGGCCTGTGCGCCGGCCGGCGTCTCAACACGACGTCTCGCCCGGACCTTCGGGGCCGGATACGTCGCCTTCCAATATCTCTGAACCGATCGCAGGCTCCCGCCATAACCATGCTCGCGCTGCAGCCACCGATGAAGATCCACCAGGTTTACACGGCCGTCCTCTTGCTGAGAGCGCCAATGCGAGATCGCTTCCGCATAATCGGCGGCCTTGAATGTCTGCTTGGACCTACCATCCAATACGCCCGCCGATCGGCGCTTGTGATGATATCGAACCGTGCCCTCCGTAACCCCGAGAAGCCGCGCCACTGCGCTCTGGGAATGCCCCTGTTTCAACAATACAGCCATGGCTGTCCGTTCCTCTTTTGCGAGAAAGCTCATCGTCTTTTTCCGCCAATTGTTGACGGAAAATCGATGAGCTAAGGCTGTTGCCACCTCGTAAAGGTAGCTGTCGCCTTACGGTCAAAATGAACTGTCGCCCTACAACAAGTTCGAAGTACGTCAGATGGAAGAGTACTGGGCGTCCTCGACGACGCGACAACGAATTGCTGGTGGAGATCACTGGCCTGAAATCAACGCTGTCACACAACACGTCGACCCTCAACCGCATTCTTCAGGCTGTCGAACGACGACCGCGATCGCTCGGAGGGGATCAGCCCAATGACTCAGTCTGTGGTGAGCAAAGTTTCGAGTTCCGCAAAGCAGTCTGAAAGGGTATCACATTCGAACCATTTTTCCTGCCCTGCATAGACGGCCAAGCGTTCGCCCGACGGATGAATCGACAAGCCATGATCCTGGTCATCCGGGCGAATCTCGATGGAGCCGTCCGAGCGCCCAATCGTAACAAACCTATTCAATTGCAGCTCTCCATCGTCGTTGACGCCTATAGCGCGGCCTCTACTGTTTTAGGATGAACCACGCGATGATATAGGGACTAATACCCAAGCCAACTAAGCCAAGAGCGACGAGAAGAGTGGCTATTGGCATTACGAATTTGTTTGGCTTTGAAGTTTCAGGCGCTCTACCGCGCACTAAATCAGAACTTCCCACGATAAACCCGCCCCCTAACAGACGAGTCCACTTAGCTTTTATTTGGTCGGTGGTCCATACCTGATGTGCTATTTTGGTAAATCAGCGCGCCCGACTGGTGACGTTAAAGTAGAACTCAAGCAATACTACCATGTGCCGGGCTGTTTGGCAGGACGGCCCTGTTTGCGTTTGAAAGCGGTATCGATGTTTCCTATTCCCGGCCGCATACATCAGTTCGTTGATGAGCGTGGAAAGGCTGCGAGCCTGATAGAGCGCATAGATGAGATCACGGCCTTGGATCTCCGAGATCACGTCGGCAACTGGTTTCGCGATTTCGCCGCCCTGATTGAAATGGATACGTTCGCCGAGCGTGCCATCCACGATGCACAGGTCGCTATCGACGTGCTGGTCGATCATTTCCGGACACAGCTATTTCCGGTGAGAGCGCCGGAGCTTGCCGGGCTGAAGGCGGATGCGATCGAGAAGGTGGTTGCGGTTGACGTGAGCCTCGGCGAGCTGCCGGCTCGAGGTTAGTCGAATTAGGAGATTATTAGGAAATCTCAACTCTAAGTAGTTTTGGGAATTTCCTCCCTATTCCCAGTGGCCCGATGCCCAGTTTGCCACGGATCCGCATCGGGCCACTTTCATTCGATCCTTTTGTTACAGTGGCTTTTTCTCAGTGTGGCGGTCAAATTCAACGTCAATG
Source organism: Rhizobiaceae bacterium (assembly GCA_963921345.3). Taxonomy (GTDB): domain Bacteria; phylum Pseudomonadota; class Alphaproteobacteria; order Rhizobiales; family Rhizobiaceae; genus Hoeflea_A. The sequence goes on from CAWUFE020000007.1 coordinate 3,156,396, forward strand.
GGACAGGGACGTAATCAGAGATAAGCCCAAAGCAAATAGAACGACAAGCACGATCAGAATTTGAAAATTGCGGTTCGCTATCACGCGTCCGACTTTCTTGACGTCCTCCGCTTCGTGTAGAATGTACGTAAGTTTGTTCCGCTTCCCTTTGATCCTGTATTACAGCGCAACGAGTACCAAAATTATCAATACTGCGTCGATGTAAATCATGGCTGTTGAAGCCGCTCGGCTCCTACTGTTTGCGTTGCAATTTTCCAGTGCTTTCGACGGCTTCGTCCAAATATTCGCCTAACACGTCGCCAATCAGTTTGACCTTTTGCTTCGGCATCATCCCTTCAGTCTCCCATATGCTGCGGATAATTCTGGCCTGTTCCGCAGTCGGATCGAAGTACTTTGGCCGGCCCCGTCGGCGCTTCGTCTCCCGATGGGAGTGTTGGCCTTTAGCGCCGCCAGCCGGTCGCGCCGCTCTTTCGTGCTCGGCATGACTCGTTCATGGCCAGCGATCTGCACCGACACTTGCCAATCGCCCAGGCACTTCAGCAGGTGCACGGGGCGAGGGCCCAGATCCTGACGATAGCAGTTAGTGTCCCCTGGTCGCAGGATGATGCCCATATGCGGATCTCCATCAGAAAGAACTTCTCGTCGTCGGTGTCGATCAGTATGCGATTTGCGCCGGCATCGATCAGCCGCTGTTTCCGCCGTCGATATCCGTAGCCGAGAATAATGGATGTGTCCGCCATGCGACTTTATACCCATACATTGAGATTATTAGAGCGAAAACAGTAGGGACAAGTTTTTTGGCATCGGCCGTTCTTTGAGACCGCAACAAATGCCGGTACCGAACCCAAAACGGAAGCCGCTAGCAACTCCGATAATATTGACCTGAATCAACGAATGTGCCGGGGATCGCCGTTATCCGTTGCACATCCACCAGGGCAACTGTGATGACATCAGAAAAAACCGGCCAGATTGTTTGGCACGACCTGTTTACTGACGGTGCAGACACGTCCCGGACCTTCTATGCGGCGGTTGCAGACTGGCACTATATCATTGAGCGAGCAGAAGATTTTGCCTGGGGTGGTGGTGAACGAGACTTCATTCTCGCGCTTTCGGATGACGAGGCCGGCGCTGGATTTGTAGTGCACAACTGCGTGGGTGCACTTGGCTGGGTTCCATATGTTGAAGTGACGGATGTCGATGCAGTTGCTCGAATGGCCGCGGACCTGGATGGCACTGTTTTGAAATCCCCTTTCGAGGTCCCTGGTGTTGGACGTAACTGCCTTCTGCACGATCCAGCGGGTGCTATTTTTGGTATTTGTACGTCCCGACACACCTTTCCGATTCCGAAAAAGCAGTTTGGTTTCGAAGTCTATCAGGCGCACGAGAGAGACTTCCCAGCGGATTTTTATGGTAGGCTATTCGATTGGAGCACTCTCCCCTCTCAACGCACCGCTGAAACAACGGGACCAATTGTACGGGCAGAAAATCAGATCGGTTTTTGGGCCTCACATGGGGCAATATCCGATCAGAACAATTCGTGGCTGCCCAGTGTACGAGTAAACGGTCAACTTTCTAAGGCGCTATTGCGGGTGCAGGAGGAGGGAGGTTCGGCTATCCACCAATTAGACGATGCGCCGCATTTGTCTGACTGCGCATTTGTTTTGGATCCAAATGGAGCGCCGCTTTATCTAGTGGCCGGTCGATAGTTATCGCTGAAGAAGCCGGTTAGAGCTTTCCTGAAGTGATGCGGAATTTCGCAATGTCCGCTCAGCCGATAATTGACGTGAGCAAGTTGAATGATTGAACGAACAAAAAACAAAGACCGAGGCCAACCACGGTAGCCGATTTGTATCCGACTCAAGTGTCTAAGGGAGGTGCAAAAGTCAACGGTCTTTGCGTATACTGCTCCAGAGCAAAACAATATTCATTCTCTAGGGGGCACCTATGCAGACCGGACTCGTAGTACTGACTTTCGACCCGCCAATGGATCCGGCGCTACATGAGCGATACTCAGAGGCAGTCCGAACGCAGATTTTGCCCGCATTCTTCAAGGCCACGGGATTTATCGATTTTCGCTCGCAGCGCGGTGGCACTGTTACGCCCATCTCCTACACGTCAATGACGTTCACTGATGGCGAGACCGCCGAGGCCTTTTTGGCGTCGAGCGAATTCAAAGAGGGGACTCGGCTTATGCGGGAGGCCGGTTGCACTTCGATTGATGCGCGTAGTTTTGGACCGTCTCCGTTCTTCGAAGGTCCTGTAACCGACGACGATCTGTAGCACGCGGTTTTACTCTAGGATTTCCTCGACAGAACCAATAAAGACAGGTCCTGGCGCAATTGAATTTTTGTGCGAGACTTTCGTCACGATCCCCTTCAGCTCTTTGTTGTATATATCGTCATGCAATTCGTAGAAACTACCCAATTGGGGTATGGTGACGGCAGCAGTCGATTTTACTGAAGCTCGCTCTGTTTCTACAACACCACTGCTCATTTTGATGACGGTAAGAGTTGTCTCATAGCTACCCGGCGGAACGCTGTGTGTCATATTGTAAATCCCTCTCTCTCTCTCTGCTGAGTTATCCTCGACTTTAGCTTGGCGATCGGACGGCGGCCAATGCTCACCGAATACGATCAATCAGCTCTGACCCTTTGTTTCGCACATTCCCCACCGCTTACGTCACCGGTGAATGGCCAGGTCGGCGCAGCGGTTCTCCTTCGGAAGAGCCAAAGCGTCTTCCTTGCCACTCGGTTGATGATCAGCACTGAGTAACATCTAATAGAAGGGAACCTCCGACTTTCGCATCAAGGCTGTACAGCTCAAACCAACAAAGCCCACACTTGACCCCGCCTCCCCCCGAATCCTACCCTACTCCCCGAAAACGCACCCAGCGCACCAAACTCCAAATCAGGACGAACCACTTTGAGTACCTACAAGTTCGGCGCAGACCTGGCAGTGGCGGCGGCGATGCCGGGGCTCAATGTGGCCGGGCAGGAGGCGGTGAAGCTCGGGGTGCTGGCGCCGTTTACCGGGGTGCAGTCGTCCTGGGGGCTGCCGGGGTTTCATGCGTCGCTGATCTGGGCCGACTGGGTCAACAGCGGCGGCGGGCTGAAGGTCGGCAATTCGAGCCTGCCGGTGGAAATCGTCGCCTTCGACGACCAGTACGACCCGGCGCGCGCCATCATCGGGGCGCGGCAGCTGGTGCACGAGCACGGGGTCAAGCTGGTGATGATGCTGGGCGGCGATACGGTGCCGGCGATCTCCGACCTGCTGACCCGCGAAAAGGTGCTGGCGACGACGCTGCTGCCGACCGATCTCAGCCCCGACATGCCCTATCTGATCGCGCCCTGCGAGGTGCATCCGATCTATGTGGTGACCGGGGTCGACTGGCTGGCCGCCAACCGGCCGGAGCTGAAGACGGCGGCGATCTGCGCCCAGAAGGACGCGCTGGGGCTGCCGTCGGTGGCCACCTACCGGGCGGCCTTCGAAGCGGCCGGCATCGAGATCCAGAAGGAGGTGCTGTTTCCGGGCGACCTCAACGATGTCGACGCCATGGTCGCCGTGCTGCTCGAGGGCGAGCCGGACATCCTGTGCTGGGACACGGCTTACGAACCCTTCGTGCATGCGCTGACGGAAGCCGCCTACCGGGCGAATTTTACCGGCCAGATCCTGTCCTGTACCTGCGACAATTATTCGGCGCTGGTGCACAAGACGAGCGCCGAATTCATGGAAGGCTTCCTCTTCCAGTTTCCTGATTTCGACGATCCGGCGCTCAACGACCCGCAGATCCGCTTCGCCCGGCCGAACGATTTCTACGACGAGTTCAACCACCGCTATCCGGGCGAGTGGAGTGCCGTGCCGTGGGAGTATTTTTCCATTCTGGAAATCTGGCGCAGCGCGGTCGAGGCCGCCGGTACGACCGAGCCGATCGCCGTGCTGTCGACCATGAAGACCGATGGCTTTTCGCAGAATGCCTTCGGCGAGGCGAAATGGTGGGGCCGCGAACTGTTCGGCACCAACAACGCGCTGGTCGGCGCCTGGCCGGTGGTGCGTATCGAGGCCGGCAAGGCGCGCATCGTCGAATTCCGCTCCATTCTCGACTGGTGGGACAGGCACGGCGAACTGCTGTTGCGCAACATGCGCGCCTACGGCCAGATGTGGGACCAGCGCTGGGTGGCCGGCGGCGCGGTGTCGGAGGACTGAGCGCGATGTACTGCAGTGCCAGAAATTCGGGGACAGTTTACTTAATTCAGGCACGACCCTTCAAAAGCGCAGTCTTTTCAAAGAATTAAGTAAACTGTCCCCGAATTTGCGACTCGGCACAAGGGTGCAGATTCCACTAACCGCGGACCAGATCTCTGTGGAAATCGGCGAGCGCCAGCTTGAGGTGCTCGACGGCGGCCTCGACGTCGCGGTTTTCGATGGCCTGGCAGAGCGCCCGGTTGCGGGCGGCGTAGCTGCCGATCTGGCCGGGCGACAGGCTCTGACGCCGGCTCTTGCCCCAGTCGGCATTGGCCGAGACGTGCTGGGTCAGCCGGCAGACGGACAGAAGCAGCGGGTTGCGGGTGCATTCGGCGAGATGTAGGCGTAGCCGGTCGTCGATCTGCGAAAAGGCCTCGCCGTCGGTCTTCACCGCTTCGAGCTCGGTCTGGATGTCCTTCATCTTGCGAATGTCGCGGCCGGTGATGTTGAGGACGGCCAGGCGGACGATCTCGGGTTCGATGATCGAGCGCAGCACGCCCAGTTCCAACGGGCTGGTGATCTGCGACAGTTCCGACAGGTCGAGCAGGTGGTCGCCGGCCGCCACAACGGCGCCCTCCTCCGGCTTCGACCGGTTGCGCACGAACGAACCGCTGCCCTGGCGGCGGTCGATGACACCGTAGGTTTCCAGCAGCGACAGCGCCTGGCGCACGGTCGTGCGGGTGACGCCGTGCTGCGCGGCGAGATCGCGCTCGGGCGGCAGTTTCATGCCAGGCTGGATTTCGCCCTCTGTGATCTGCCGAAAAATTTCGTCGGCCAGCCGCCGGGCACTGTTGGGGATCGGATGCGGCATCCGCTCGCCGTCCACCCAGGGCGGTGACAACACTAAAGTCATGGAATCGCTACGTCGTTCATGGTCCTGCAGCGACGGTAACACCGAGTCCGGCACGATAGTCAAGCCGACCTGTCGCGCCGGGACCGGGGCTTACGCTATTCCGCGGCGTTGGAAACCTCGTTCTGCAGGTAGCTTTCCATGGAATCGTCGAGCGCATCCTTCCACGGCGTGTGGTGCAGCGGCGCCATGGTGCCGGTCATCACCGAGCGGTAGCTGTTGTTGCGGAAGGCCATGATGTCTTCCTTCTTGTGCTTCTTCCACTGGTAGAAGGCATCGCAGGCGCCGTCGACGTCGAAGCTCGGATAGTCGGTGTGGTCGATCAGTTCCTGCACATAGTCGCCCTGGTAGCGGATGGCGTCGTAGTCGGTCTCGCCGGCATCCTCGGCGGCGATGCGCCCTTCGACATCGGCAACACGTTCCTCCGGCGACGCCGGCACGGCGATCCGGTCCATGATGACGTCGCGCACATACCAGGCCTGGGCGTCGAACATGTTGAAGGTGAACCACTGGTCCTGCATGCCGAGATAGAAGAGCTTCGGATTGTGCACCCAGACGACGCCCTTGTAGAGATCTGCGGTCGCCAGCCGGTTGGTGGTCTTGAGGCGCAGGTCGTCGGGCAGGAACGGGAAACTGTGCAGATAGCCGGTGCACAGGATGATGGCATCGATCTCCTTGGACGAGCCGTCCTTGAAGTAGGCGGTGCGGCCGTCGACGCGCACCAGCGCCGGCACTTCCTGCCAGTTGCCCGGCCATTTGAAGCCCATCGGCGCGGTGCGGTGAGCAACGGTCACCGAGCGGCAGCCATATTTCCAGCACTGCGAGCCGATGTCCTCGGCCGAATAGCTGGTGCCGAGGATCAGGATGTCCTTGTCGATGAACTCGCGCGCGTCGCGGAAATCATGGGCATGCAGGATGCGTCCGTTGAAGCCCTCGAAGCCCTCGTAATGGGGAACGTTCGGGGTGGAAAAATGCCCGCTGGCGACGACCACATTGTCGAATTCCTCGGTCGATTCCGTGTCCGTCGCATGGTCGCGGGCGGTGATGCTGAACTTGCCGGTGGTCTCGTCATAGCGCACGTCGCGCACATTGTGGTTGAAGCGGATCCAGCGGCGCACATCGGCCTTTTCCACCCGCCCCTTGATGTAGTCCCACAGCACTTCGCGCGGCGGGTAGGAGGCGATCTGCTTGCCGAAATGCTCCTCGAAGGTGTAGTCGGCGAATTCCAGCCCCTCCTTGGGGCCGTTGGACCAGAGGTAGCGGTACATGGAACAGTGGCACGGGTTGCCGTGCTCGTCGACGCCGGTGCGCCAGGTGTAGTTCCACAGCCCGCCCCAGTCGGACTGCTTTTCGTAGCAGACGATATCCGGAATTTCCTCGCCCTTCCGCGCCGCCGACTGGAAGGCCCGCAACTGCGCCAGCCCCGAAGGTCCGGCTCCGATGATCGCAACCCGTTTCGTCATATCCTCTCTCCCGTTGAACCAGATGTCCTCACACATTCAAACCAATTACGACCAATCTAGTGATTTTCGACCGTATATAGACCAATTAGTATGCCAATCTCTGCCAATTTCAACTGAAAAATGGTTTTTGGTTCGAATTTGGTGCGAAAAGCGGTTGCAATTGGAGAAATCGCCTGTAAGCTGATCGTTGGGAGAACAACAATAATAAGAATTGGTTGATATTGGTCTAGACGGACATCGAACGACCGACGGTACTCAAGTGAGGGAGGACATCATGATCGCGAATTTCGTCCGAAAGGGAATCACCCGGCGCAAGCTTCTGGGCACTGCAGCCGCGGCGGCGGGAGCCGGCGTCGTCAGCGCATCGCTGCCGGGGCGCGCCTTCGCCAATGACAAGGTGATCAAGATCGGCTTTCTGGCGCCGCTCACCGGCGCGGTTGCCGCCTGGGGCAAGCCCGGCCTCGACGGCTGCGAAATCTGGGCCGAATGGGTCAATGCCGCCGGCGGCATCACCGTCGACGGCGAGCCGCACAAGGTCGAGTTCATCGGATACGACAACGAATACGACCCGGCCAAGGCGCGTACCGGCGCGACCAAGCTGATCCGCGAGGACGGCGTCAAGTTCATCATGATGCTGGGCGGCGACACCTGGCCCGGCGTGCAGCCGGTCGCCGACAAGACCGGCATGCTGTTTTCGACATTGCTGCCGTCGGATCTCGGTCCCGACACGACGACGCTGATCGCACCGGCCGAAGTGCATCCGATCTACAACGTCACCGGCGTCGAGTGGCTGGCCGAAAACAAGCCGGAGCTGAAGACCGCGGTCATGTGCGCCCAGGACGACGCGCTCGGGCTGCCTTCGGTGGCGACCTATCTCGCCGCCTTCGAGGCCGCCGGCATCGAGATGCAGGACGAGCCGCTGCTGTTCGATCCGTCGACCACGGATTTCGCACCCGTCGTCACCAAGCTGCTGTCGACCAACCCGCAGATCGTCTGTCTCGACACCTGCTATTCCGACTATGTGCACCCGATCACCGAGCAGCTGTTCCAGCAGGGCTTCAAGGGCCAGATCATCTCCTGCACGGCCGACTTCTACGACCAGATGATCGCCAAGACGTCGAAGGAATTCATGGAGGGCTTCGTCTTCCAGTTCCCGGATTTCGACGATCCGATGCTCAACGGAGCCGACATCAATTTCAACAAGCCCAACGAGTTCTACGCCGAATACAACAAGCGCTTCCCCGGCGAGTGGGGCGCGGTGAGCTGGGAATACGCCTCCATCATGGACCTGTGGAAGGCGGCGGCCGAAAAGGCCGGATCGGCCGAGCCGGACGCGGTGCTGGCCGCCATGACCGACGGCGGCACCGGCAAGCACGCCTTCGGCGAGGCCGACTGGTGGGGCGGCGATCTGTTCGGCATCGACAATGCGCTGGTCGGCAACTGGCCGGTCGTCGTCATCGAGGACGGCAAGGCGCGCATCAAGGGCTTCAAGTCGATCCCCGACTGGTACGCCAAGCATGGCGACCTCCTGAAGAAGCACATGGCTGCCTACAACCAGATGTGGGATCAGCGCAGCTGATCTTGCCTCCCGGGCGCGCCACGGCAACCCTCCTCGCCGTGGCGCGCCGCTTCTTGCAAATCCAACGGTTCGGGGCATGATCGACCTGCTTCTGCAAACAGGGCTGAACGCCGCCTATGCCGCCAGCTATCTGGCGCTGGTGGCCGTCGGCCTGGTGCTGATCTTCGGCGTCATGGGCATCGTCAATTTCGCCCATGGCGAATTGTTCATGTTGGGCGCCTATGTGGTCGTGGCGCTCTATTCCGGGTTCGGGCTGCCGTTCCTGCTGGTCGTCGCCATCGGCCTGGCCTTCGTCGGTTGCGTCGGCCTGCTCATGGAACGGACCATGTTCCGGCCGCTGCGCGACAATCCGCTCGGCGGCCTGGTCGCCTCCATCGGCTTTCTGATGATCCTGCAGGCGCTGGTGTCGATGGGCTTCGGCGTGCGCATGGAACACGTGCCGCCCGTCACCCAGGAGGTCCTGGTGTTCTCCGACCGGGTGCGGCTGCCGCTGCAGCGCCTGTTCGTGATCGTCGCGGCCATCGTTCTGCTTGCGGCCCTTTGGGCCTTTCTCAAGCGGACCCGCTTTGGCTGGGCGCTCCGGGCCAGCGCCCAGGACCCGGAGGCGGCGGCCCTGCAGGGCATTTCGATCACCCAGACGGCGCGCATCGCCATGTTCGTCGGCGCCGGGCTGGCCGGCACCGCCGGGGCGCTGACGGCGCCGCTGATTTCGGTCAATCCGCATATGGGCCATTCGGTCATCGTCGCCGCCTTCATCGTCATCATCGTCGGCGGCGTCGGCTCGCTGGAGGGCGCGGTGCTCGCGTCCGTGGTCTATGCCTTCATCCACACCTTCGTCACCACGTTCTCCGACGGCGTCGTCGCCGACATCGTCGGGCTGTCGCTGATGCTGGGCGTGCTGGTCGTCAAGCCGACCGGCCTGTTCGGGACGGCCGACCGTGCTTAGGTTTGGCGGATGGATCGGGCTGGCAGCGCTCTTGGTGACGCTGCCGCACCTGCTCAGCTTTTCGCAGCAGGAGATCCTGGTTTTCCTGACCATCAACGTGCTGCTGGTCGCCTTCTACCGGCTGCTGACGCTTACCGGCGAGTGGTCGCTCGGCCATGTGGTCATCATGGGCGTCGGCGCCTATGCCTCCGCTCTATTGTCCAAGCGGCTCGGTGTTTACGTGCCCGTGTCCATGGCGCTCGGCGCCCTGGTCGCCGCGGCGATCGCCTATATCCTCAGCTTCCCGCTGTTTCGCATGAAGGGCTTCTATTTCCTGATCGGCAGTTTCGCGGCGGGCGAGATCATCCGGCTCCTGTGGAAGCGGTTCCGCGATCCGTTCGGCGGCCCCAAGGGCCTGAAGCGCATCGATGCGATGCCCGATTTCGACCTCGGCTTCTACGCCTTCGATTTCTTCGAACCGGTCAGCTACTACTATTTCGCGCTCGCCGTCGTCGCCGTCTGCCTGTGGATCATGTGGCGCATCGAAACCTCGCGCATCGGCCTGACCTTCCACGCCATCCACTGGCAGGACAAGCTGGCCGAAGCCTCCGGCGTCAATGTCCGCGGCTACCGGACGATGGCCTTCGTGCTGGCCTCGGGATTTGCCGGCCTCTCCGGCGCGCTGCTCGCCCACTATATCGGCACCATCAACCCGAACAGCTTCGACGTCGAACAGATGGTCTTCGTGCTGACCTGGGCGATCGTCGGCGGCACCGCAACCTTCTACGGGCCGATCCTCGGCTGCATCGTGCTCACCGTGCTCAACGAGATCGTCCTGCGCGAACTGGGCTTCGAACAGGCCCGGCCGCTGATCTACGGACTGATCCTCATTCTCTCGATCCTGTTCCTGCCGCGCGGGCTGGAAAGCCTGGTGCAGGGCCTGCTGTCGCGCCGCGACAAGGGCGACCGGCCGCAAAACAGCGCCGGCGAGCTCACCGGGGCGCCGGCGATCAAGGCGGAAGAAGCATGAGCACACCGTTTCTTCAGGTCCGCGATCTGACCATGCGCTTCGGCGGCCTGGTCGCCGTCGACAAGCTCAATTTCGAAATCGAGCAAGGGGCCATTCACGGGCTGATCGGCCCGAACGGCGCCGGCAAGACCACGACCTTCAATGCCATCTCCGGCTTTTACCGGCCGACCGGCGGCACCGTCACGTTTCGCGGCCGAACCATTTCCGGGCTGAAGATGCACAAGGTGGCGCGCGCGGGCGTGGTGCGCACCTTCCAGCATTCGACGCTGTTCGGCGAACTGAGCGTGCTCGACAATGTGATGGTCGGCACGCACATGGCCTATTCGCCAAGGCTTTTGCCGGCGATCCTCGGGCGCGATCACGCTGACCGGGCGGCCGCCCGCAAGAAGGCCGAGGAGGCGCTGGCGTTTTTCGATCTCGCCGATCTCTCCGGCGAACTCGCCAGCGAACTGGCGCACGGCCACCAGCGGGCGCTCGGCATGGCCGTGGCGCTGGCCTCCGGCCCCGAACTGGTGCTGCTCGACGAGCCGTTTACCGGCATGAACCCGGAAGAGACCCGCCGGATGATGCAGCTGATGACCAAGCTGCGCGACAGCGGCGTCACCATCCTGCTGGTCGAGCACGACATGCACGCCATCATGGGTCTTTGCGACCGCATCACCTGCATGAGTTTCGGCCGGCTGCTGGCGGAGGGAACCCCTGAGGAAATCCGCACCCATCCGGATGTCATCCGCGCCTATCTGGGAGGCTCGGCCGATGCTGCTTGAGATGAAGGGTGCCGGCGTCAACTACGGCAAGGTCAACGCCATCGAGGGAATTTCGCTGCAGGTTCCCGACGGCGGCATCGTCACCATCATCGGCGCCAACGGCGCCGGCAAGACGACGACGCTCAGGGCGATTTCCGGCCTGGCGCGGCTGAAGCGCGGCGAAATCTGGTTCGACGGCGAGCGCATCGACCAGCTGCCGGCCGACCGCATCGTGTCACGCGGCATCGCCCATGTGCCGGAGGGTCGCCGGGTCTTTCCGGACCTGACAGTGGAAGAAAACCTCAACACCGGCGCCTTCCTGCGCCGTGACAAGCAGGCTGTCGCCGACGACCTGCAATCGGTCTATGCGCGCTTTCCGCGCCTGCATGAACGGCGGCGTCAGTTGTCCAAGACCATGTCGGGCGGCGAGCAGCAGATGCTGGCGATCGGCCGGGCGCTGATGGCGAAGCCGAAGCTGTTACTGATGGACGAGCCGTCGATGGGGCTGGCGCCGGTCATCGTCGAGGAAATCGCCCGGATCGTGAAGGACATCAGCGCCCAGGGCGTGCCGGTGGTGCTGGTCGAGCAGAACGCCGAACTGGCGCTCGATCTCGCCGATTACGCCTACGTACTGGAAACCGGCTCGAAAGTGTTGGAAGGTCCGGCAGAGGAGTTGCACGACAATGACCATGTCCGCGCTGCCTATCTGGGGGTTTAGCTCACGCGACCTCGAAATGCGCGCCGCGCTCAACGCCGGCTGGAAGCGCAGCGATCTCGTCTGGGAACGACTGACCGAGAGCGGCAACCGGCTGCTCGGCGAAGGCAGAAATGGTCGCGCCGCCACCCGGTTCTGCGCCGCCCGGGTCATCGCAGCGCTGCGCATGATGCGGACCGATCCGCGGTCCGCCACCAGCCTGGCCAATATGGCTATTATCGCTGGGCTGCTTGGCCTTTCCGGCCTGGCCGGGCGTTACCATCGGAAGGCGCTTGCAATCTGGGAGCATGCCCCGGAGGCGGTCGAATCGATGACCGTCCTTCCCCGCGCCCGCAGCTCGCTCTTCCACCTGCGCATGGAAGCCCGGCACTGGGACACCTACCAGTCCAACATGAAGGCACGACTGTCGAAATTCATCGACGAATCCCGCGACTGCCTGTGTGCGCAAGCGCGTGGTGACCGGCCCGCCCACCGGCTCTTTTCACGCTGGAACGGCGAAAAGCCGTCGGTGTTCGACGACACCCGAAAAATCCTCTCGGCCTGCCTGCTGATCGCCTCGAACGACAGCTGATTTCTGCGTTGCGACCATCATAATTCCACCGGATGCATCTTGGAATTTAGTGCAGTTAAGCAATTAAAAATAAACCGATTTTCTCTCAATTTATTCTGACTTGATTTTTAATTTCCGATACCTCAGGAAATAGTGATATGAGCTCTTCAGTGATGTAGTAATATCTTGGTTTTTTGCCCTCTGCCTCCTCGAGAAGGCTCGCCCTGTGCAAAGCTACAATCGAAAGTTGATGGGGCGGTAAAAAGTCGATTCCACGGAGCATTGCTGTGCTTTATGATGAGGCATGTTGACTTTGCGCGATCGACGGACGAATGATCTCTTTGATCACTGGTCCTTTCTTGGGGAGAAACGCCGGCAGTTACTGGAACGATCCTGGGCCGGTGTTTTTCGTTGTCATCTTCTTCAGGCTCTTCCGGTCGAAGCTTTTTGCGGTCATTTCAACGACCGTCTTGGCCGACCCTCGAAAGATCTTCATGTTGTCATCGGCGCCCTGCTGTTGCAGCAGTTACAGGATCTGACTGACGCACAAACGGTGGAAGCTCTTGCCTTCAATATGGCTTGGCACTACGCCCTTGACATCAGAACGGAATCTGACAGCTATTTTTGCGAAAAGACCGTCCGAAACTATCGCCGCCGTGTCATTGATGACGGTCTCGACGAGGTCATGTTTCGCGCGTTGACGGATCGTTTGATGGTTGCATTCGATGTTGATGCGAGCCGACAACGGATGGACTCGACAGCTCTTCGCTCGGCAATGCGCAGTCTGACGCGGCTCGGCATCGTTGTCGAGGGGATCGCAAAATTCGTTCGCGAGCTCTCGCGCCATCATCCTGATTTGCATGCCCGGATCAGTACGGATGTGATCCGCCGCTATGTCGACCGTGAGGGCGATAGCGCCTTTGCCCACACTGCTCCAAGCGTTTCCAGACGACGCCTTGGCGAGGCTGGCCAGGACCTCCTGGCTATTGTTATGCAATTCCGCGACACACCGGCGGCGACGCTTGAAAGTTTTGTCATTCTTGAGCGGGTTCTCCGTGATCAATTCGAAATCAGTGATCGAGACGACGACAAGGCCGGCCTCACTGCGGTCATTCGTGATCCCAAGGATGTGCCCTGTGACACCGTTGGTAATCCGGCCGATCCCGACGCCAGCTTCAACGCGCACAAAGGTCATGGCTATCTCGCACAGATCGTTGAAACGTACTGTGAGGATGAAGAGAGTGGGAATGGGGGCATCGCGATGGCGCCTAATCTGATCACCTATGTGAGCGTCAATAAAATGACGATCCACGATGGTCACCGTCTGCCGGATGCGCTCGACGAACTTGCCGCACGCTCGCTGACGCCAAAGGTCATGCTGGCCGATTCCCACTATGGCTGCGACGACAATATGGCGCTGACCAAAGAACGTGATATCGACCTCGTAGCGCCTGCTCGACCAGCCAAAGGCGCGCGCTCCGGGCGGATCACCCTGGAGGACTTCGTCCTCGATGACCGGGGACTGGTTGTCCGGTGCCCGAATGATGTCGCGCCCGTCTCGGTCTCAGCCGCGACGGTCAAGCTGCAGGCCCGTTTTGACCTGTCCATCTGCCGGGCATGCTCGCATGCGCAGCAATGCCCGGTAAAGGCGGCCAGGAATGACAGCCAATTTGCGCGGTTCCAATACACCCCAAAAAGGGCCGCATATCAAAAGCGTCGGTTGTATGAGAAGAGTGAAGCCTTTCGCGACATTTATCGCTGGCGCGCCGGCATCGAAGCAACCATGTCCCGCCTCAAACGCCAGATGAACATGACGAACCTGCGTATCCGAGGCATGAGCGCCATGCGCTATGTCGTCCATCTGCGGGCACTTGGGCTCAACATTCACCGATGTGCCGCTGCGGAGCCGTAAAGTGGCCCGGCAGGGCCAAAACGGCGCACAAAAAATTCTGAAATGGCCGAGGCAGCCATTTCAACATCCGGACCTACCGAAGAACCACAGATTATGATCGATCTGGGAATACTCAGCGCCAAGTTTCCAAATAGCCTTTTTACCGCCCCATCGAAAGTTGGAAAAGGCTCACCGACCTCGGAAATTTGTCACGCTGCTGCTCAAAGAATTTCCGCATTTCTTCAATTGCCTGCTGCCAATTTTCATCATTTCCCTTTATCGATGTAAATATATTATCTCCCAATATTCTCCCGTCTGAGATTCGAAGATCTTCTGGTATAATGTTCTCTTTTACAAGCTGGTCAATTGCCCGGACAATGCCTAAGCGACCGCTCATCCCCTTCCTTGCTATTTTTTTCACTTTTCTAGAATTTTCATCAAAATCCGAAAACGTTCTGTCGATTGCTTCAATTTGTGCCATTGTTTCTGATGCTAATCTGCTTGCGCGATAGTCAAAAACGCCGGGCTTGTAAACATGACCGTGGGTTATTTTCGCCCAAGCATGTTGTAAAATTGTCCTAATTTGGACTTCAAATAACAAAGGTGATATTTCTCCTTTGGAACCACTTGGATCTTTTATCTTGCAATATATTCTTGGACAATCAAAATCAAACAACCTTTCATCTCTTATGGTTCCGCCTGCTCTTATAACGCAAATATTAAAGGATTTTCTCAAATAATCTCTCACCATCTTCACTTGGTCAGATGTGTCAATAATTACAGAAAATGCCACCACGTCGTCAATGCTGTCAATGTCGGGAAATCGCCCACTCTCAATCTTGTTGCGAAGTGAATCAATTGTTTTGACTCGACCAGACAGTAAAAAGTTATGGTCGGAGCAAAACTTATCTAAGGCTCCCTTTACTTCGTTGAATAGTGCGATGAAATAGGATCGCCGCTCAGCAAATGCCTGCTCAAGTGATTTTGCCATCACACTTCCGTCAGCACTGCTTTCATGATGTCGATTCTTCTCCGGCGAGGTCCCGCATCGTTTGAGGCCGCACGGGCTGCATCAAGATAGGCTGCCGCTTCCCTTTCCCTCGCAGCCTCTATTTGCGGCTGCACAGCACCCTCTTCTTCGTTCCTCTGTGTCAATTGAAACAGCTGGCCAATCCACTCTGAGAGTTGAGCAACAGCGAAGTGCGCTGTTGGCAGCCGCCCGTCACGACCCAGTTCCGCCAAAGCGGCAAACAGGGAATAGAAATCCGCCTGGTTTTTGAGTCTGCTTGGTTTGATAATGTTATTCCGATCCTGCGCCAGCACCTGCGAAACAAACTCAATTATAGTTCTAAACTCTCTTTCTGACTCCCCGCGACGGTCCCAGATCTCCTCACGGTCACGAAATGCCCGATCCAAGTCAGCCTGTGAGAAAGACCGCTCACCAACCTCGAGAAAGAGCATCAACGTTGCAATGTTCTCGACATCTTTCATCTGGCGCCGCGACTGCACGGCAATGTTTGGGAAGTTCGGCCCCAACATTTCCTCTGCGAAATTTGCAAGGTCTTCGACCGATTGTAGAAAATAGCCACTAAATTTGGCATGCCTAAGCTCTTGCGGCGTCAACCGTGCTACGTTTTTGTTTATTCTATTAAATATATCATTTATTATGGGCTCGCTTTCCTGCTCGATAAATTCGACGGCGAACGAATACCTCCAAACCCGCAATTTCGCATCATCCGGCAAGTTACTAAATACACTTCCTCGCCATTGCTGAATAGGATAATCGTCTGCTACTGGAATCTCATCTTTTACAAATGAGAACATAGTAGTTAAACGCTGCTTTCCGTCTACTACTTTGTAAATAAATGAACCATCGGCTTTTATTTCTTCATACAAAAATATAGCTGGGCACGGATAGTTCAACAAAACCGTAGTTATGAAGTCCGTTCTATAGCGGTCCGACCAAACACTCCTGCGTTGATACGGCGGAGATAAATCAACCTGATCTCGAACGAACAGGTCGTTTAACCAACTAAATGGACGAAACTCGGCCCGACGTTGCATATTTGCCTCCAAGTTCACTTTCGAACAGCGGCTGCTCGATCGGGGATCTATAGGCAAAAGCACGTCGCAAAACAACTTCCGCCCGAGGTACCTGCCGTGCGAGAGGACCGGGCCCATTCAACTCTGGTCACCCAGTCGCCGAGTGCTGTAAGGTCCCGTGACTTTAAGCCCTCGGGGAACGCGACGTGGACGAACAACAAAAGACGACCAAGCCCGCTAGCGGCGCGGCCAAACCGGCCGGCAATAATGCCAGGGGGACCGGCGCGGCAAAGAGGCCGAAGGTAACGACCGGCGGCGGGTCGTCGGCGGCCGTCACGGTCATCGCTTTCCTGGCCGCCGTCGCGGTGGCCGCCATCGGCGCCTGGACCTATCTGCAGGTCACCGAGCTGAAGCAGACTGTCGCGGCGCTGGAGGCGGCGGTGCGAGCGTCGGAGCAGCAGGTGGCGGAGCTGCGCCAGGAAGTCGGCGGGTTCCAGAACACGGCATCGGCGCTGCCGGCGGCGGCGCAGGCGCAGCTGGAAGCCCAGGCCAAGGCGTTCGAAGAGCAGATCATCAACTCCGGCACCTCGGTGCTCAAATCGACCATTGCGCTGGCCAAGAAGGAAATGCTGGCCTTCGGCGGCTCCGGCTACCGGTTCAACATGGTGGAGTTCGACCGGCGGTCCTGTGTGGCCGGCGGCACGTTTTCCGGCGAACTTGACGACGGTACCCGGCTGGAACGGGTGTTCGAGCCGAACAGCATGGTGGAGGTGCTGGAGTCACGTGCCGACGTGCGCGGGATCCCCTTCTACCAGGTGTCGGTCAACGGTTCGGCAATCAACGGCGACGGCGGGACGGCCCGTTTCCGCCACGGCAGCATGCGCATCGAATGCAAGTGAGACCATCAGGTTGCGTCATAGAGCTGGATCGCCGCCGTCACCTTTGACGCCAAATCCATCAGGTCCTTGCCGATCTTCTCACGATAGCTGTCGTTGAAGCGGCGGATCGGGCCGGTGGCGCCGACGCTGAACGTGGCGCCGATATTGCCCAGGCGGATGGGGGCGGCGACGCTGGAAACGCCCATCTCGATCTCCTCGACGCATTCGGCAAAGCCGCGCTCGCGGATCGCCGCGAATTCATCGCGCAGGCGCTCGGGGCTGGTCTTGGTGTGCTCCGTATAGGATTTCAGCGGGCCGCCGAGAATGCGCTCGCGAAAATCGTCCTCCGCGAAGGCGGCGATCGCCTTCGAACAGGAACAGGCGTGCATCGGCCGCAACCCCAGGCCGGGATGAATGTGGGCGCGGGCCGGATCGGCCGGTATCTCGACATGGATGATTTCGACGCCGTCATTGCGGAAGCGCGACAGGAAGACCGATTCGCCGAATGCGCTTGCCGCTTCCTTCATGGCCGGGGCCGCGGCGTGGCGGACATCGATGTCGGACCGGCCCATCAGGGCGATGCGCATCAACCGCTCGCCGATAAGGTAGCGCGAATTGCCTTCCATATCGTCGAGTAACCCCTGCTCCGCCAGCGTCTGCAGCAGCCGGTAGCAGGTCGGCCGCGGCAGGCCAGTGGCCTTCTGCAGCTCCGCCGCCGACACCGGACGGCCGGCAATGGCGACGGTTTCGAGCACGGATATCAATCGGTCCAGATGCATTGTTTTCTCATTCTATAGACATTTGTATCATATAATGATATCACCGAGCAATTCCAAACGGCGCCGCGCCGAGCCAACAGCGGGGGCGGCCAAAAATCAAGACGATGGGGGTACGGATGGCTGAAAACGGTCGATCGGAATGCTGCGGGCCGGGCTATGCCTCGCCGGCCGAGGCGATGCAGGCACCGCGCGAAAAGCTGCTCTATACCATCGCCATCTATGTCGGCACCGGAATCCAGAAGCCGGATTATCTCGCCACCATCGACGCCGATCCGGACAGCCCCACCTATTCGCAGGTGATCAGCCGCTGCGAAATGCCCGGCATCGGCGATGAACTTCACCACATGGGGTGGAACGCCTGTTCGTCCTGCCATCACGACAGTTCGATGGAGCGGCGCTTCCTGATCGTGCCGGGCGTGCGCTCGTCCAACCTGCACATCGTCGACTGCGGCACCGACCCGCGCAATCCGCGGCTGCACAAGATCGTGTCGGGCGACGAAATCAAGGCCAAGACCGATTTGTCGGCGCCGCACACGGTGCATTGCCTCGGATCGGACATCATCATCTCCATGCTCGGCGACGCCAAGGGCAACGCGCCGGGCGGCTTCCTGCATCTCAACAAGGATTTCGAAATCGTCGGCCGTTGGGAGAACGACCTGGGCGGCATGAAGTTCAACTACGATTTCTGGTACCAGCCGCGACACAACGTCATGGTGTCGAGCGAGTGGGCGGCGCCCAACACCTTCATGCCGGGCTTCGACCTGGAGGAAGTGGGCCATCTGAAATATGGCCGCGAACTGCATTTCTGGGACTTCGAGAAAAAGAAGGTCGAGAACACCGTCTATCTCGGCGAGGACGGGCTGGTGCCGCTGGAAGTGCGCTTCCACCACGACCCGGCCTCGACCCACGGCTTCGTCGGCGCGGCGCTGTCGTCGAACATCATCCACTGGTACAAGAAGGACAAGGAGTGGATCGTCGAAAAGATCATCGACGTGGAAAACGAAAACCATCCGGAGTGGCCGATCCCGCTGCCCGGCATGATCACCGTGATCCTGCTGTCGATGGACGACCGGTTCCTCTATTTCTGCAACTGGCTGCACGGCGACATCCGCCAGTACGACATCAGCGATCCGCACAATCCCAAACTGACCGGCCAGGTGTGGATGGGCGGCATGCTCAACAAGGCGCCCGTGGTCAACGGCGTCAACATCGCCGGCGGGCCGCAGATGATCCAGCTCAGCCTCGACGGCAAGCGGCTCTACGTCACCACCTCGCTGTTTTCTACCTGGGACAACCAGTTCTATCCCGACATCCGCCACAAGGGCGGCGTCATGCTGATGATCGACTGCGATACCGATCAGGGCGGCATGGAAATCAACCAGGACTTCATCGTCGATTTCGGCAAGGAGCCGAACGGCCCGTCCCGCTGTCACGAGACCCGCTATCCCGGCGGCGACTGCACCTCCGACATCTGGCTTTAGGAATTCTCTTCATGGATCACACCCAGGACTATCCGCCCGAATACCTCGCTTCCATCCTCGGCGAGGTGAAGACCATCGGCATGGTCGGCGCCAGCCCCGACCCGACCAAGTTCAGCTATGGCGTCTTACGGGTGCTGCACGAGCAGGGCTACAACATGAAGCCGGTCAACCCGAGGCAGGCCGGCAACGAGATCCGCGGGCTCAAGGTCTATGAATCGCTCGCCGCCATCGACGAGCCGGTCGACATGGTGCAGGTGTTCCGTGACTCATCGGCACTCAAGGGCATCGCCCAGGAGGCGATCGACGTCGGCGCCAAGGTGCTGTGGGGGCAGATCGGGGTCTATGACGAAGAGGCGGCGCGCTTGGCGGAGGACGCCGGCCTTCGGGTTGTGATGAACCGGTGCCCGAAGATCGAGCTGTTCCGGCCGTTCTGGAAACCCAAGCTCAACCAGGCGATCTGATCTGATAGTGTTTTGCCATGAGCGATGAAACCTACCAGGTCGAGCTGCGCAACAGCGGGGTGACGCTGACCGTCTGTGCCGACAAGCCGATCTACGAGGCGGCACTCGACGCCGGCATCCAGCTGCCGATCGGCTGCAATTACGGCGGCTGCATCACCTGTGCCGCCAAGCTGATTTCCGGCAAGGTGCGGCAACCCGGAGCGACCGCACTCAACAAGCGCCAGTCGGCGGCCGGCTACGTGCTTTTGTGCGTTGCGCGGCCGAAGAGCGACTGCGTCATCGAGGACGGCGTCGAGTCGCATGACGAGCTCTATCGCAATCCTTTCGCCTTCGCGCCCGGTGCTTGAAGACACCGCCCGACCCATCTCGAATCCGCATAGCTCCCCTGCGAAATTTTCGCTGCAAATTCCGCGCGTTCGAGCCCATATAGCGATCAAGAGATTGACGCGCCAGACGGCGCGATTTTGGAAAGGAAAAGACCATGTCCCTGCTCAGCGCCCTGAAACAACGCCGCAACTACAACCGCGCCCAGAACGAACTGTCGCGCCTGTCGGACCGCGAACTCGCCGATCTCGGCATCTTCCGCGCAGACATCCCGAGCGTCGTTCGCGGCCATCGCCGGCCGAACTGACCGGTTCCCCCATCGACATCGAAAAAGCCGCCTCCCGAGGCGGCTTTTTTGTGCCCGGTGTCTTTCGACACCATGCCGATTCCGCACGGCCGCCGTGCGGGAAATTCACTGCAACTTCTCCGGTCCCGACCCCATCTGAGAGTCAGCCAATGTGGCGACGCTCACGGACGCCACGGAAAGGAGAAAGGTCATGAGGAACCTTTGGAAAGCAGTCGAGGACTGGCGGAGTTATAACCGTCAGTGCCGGGAACTGGAGCAACTGTCCGACCGCGAACTCAATGTGTTGGGCATCTCCCGTACCGATATACCGGCCGTCATCCGCGGCGAGCGGAGGATCTCCCGGTAGCAAGTTCGAAGCCGCCTTTCGGGGCGGCTTTTTGGTGCCGGTCAGCGTGCCTGCACCGCCCGGGCAATGCGGCCGGCGATTTCACGCATCGGCTCCTCGTAAGTGCCGATCGCCTCCTGCAGCGTCATGGCGCTGCGGATCCAGATCATCGACACGCAGGCGAGCACGTCGCCGTCGACCGTGACCGGAATCGCGATGCTCGACGTCTTCGGCCGGTAGGGACCGGAATCGCGCACCGCCAGGCCGCGGCGGCGGACCTCCGTCAGCATGATCGCCAGTTTCTCCGGTTCCATGAACGGAAGATCGTCGGGATCGTCGAGCCGTCTGATGTGATTGAGGATCAGCTCGCGCTCCGCCTCCCTGCAATGGGCGAGATAAGCACGCCCGGCCGAGGTCCGCAGCACCGGCAGGCGGTAGCCGGTCATGCCGCGGTCGATCGACAGCGGGCTGCGGTCATGGGTGGTCTCCTGAACGACCATGGCGGCGTTCTCATAGATGCTGAGATCGAGCGGCCACACCAGTTGCGGCGCGTACTCGCCGAAGATCGGGCCGGCCGCCTGGCAGACCAGCGACGTCCGGGCGAAGCCGTCGCCGAGGCCGGCGGCCAGGCGCGAGACGCGCACCCGGGCACTGGTCGGCGAGTAGACGACGTAACCCTGCTCTTCCAGCGTCTGCAGCAGGCGATAGACGGTGGGCCGCGGGATCTCCAGCGCGGCGGCGATCTCCGCCGGCTTGGTGTCGCCGGCGGCGTTGACGAAACGCAGGATCGCCAGACCGCGTTCCAGCGCCCGCACTCCCTCGCCCGACCGGCGATCCTTGTCCTGCTTGACGTCCGACAGGTCGCTGCCTCCCTTGTGTATCGAACGCCATGATGCCACGGCATTGCTGTCGAATCGACCGACCTGCAGCGGTGAGGGTCACGGCGTTGCCAGATTTTCCGGGAGTATCCCCGGCAACAAATGCGGAGGCTGCAATTTCGGGGACAGTTTACTTAATTCTGATTAAAACACTGATTCTATTACGAATATAAGGGAATTAGGTAAACTGTCCCCGAAATTCTAGCACGTCGCTTCTGCTTTATTCCACGAGGCTGCTGCCTCGGCACCTACCCTTCCGCGACCACCGGATTGCGCAGGCAGCCGATGCTGCTGATCTCGACCTCGGCCACGTCGCCGTCGCGCATCCACAGCGGCGGGGTGCGCTTGGCGCCGACGCCGCCCGGCGTGCCGGAGACGATGACGTCGCCGGGCAGGACCGGCAGAATGGTGGAGATATAGGCGATCAACGCCGGTACCGGCGTGATCATCAGGTCGAGCGTCGTGTTCTGCACGACCTCGCCGTTGAGGCGCGTCGTCAGGGTCAGCGCCGACGGGTCGGGAATTTCGTCGGCGGTCACCATCCACGGGCCGAAGCCACCGGTTCCGGCGAAGGTCTTGCCGGGCATGAACTGGGCCGTGTGGCGCTGCCAGTCGCGCACCGAGCCGTCATTGTAGCAGGCGTAACCGGCGACATGGGACAGCGCGTCGGCTTCCGAGATCCGCCGTCCCTCCTTGCCGATGATGACGGCCAGCTCGCCCTCATAGTCGAACTGGTCGCTTTCCAGCGGCTTGACCAGCGGCTCGCCGTGGCCGATCTGGCTGCCCGGAAAGCGGGCGAACAGCACCGGATATTCGGTCACGGTCCGGCCGGTTTCGGCCACGTGGTCGCGGTAGTTGAGGCCGACGCAGATGATTTTGTCGGGGTCCGGAATCACCGGATCGAAGGTCACCGCGTCGAGCGCCCGGTCGGGCGTTTCGCCGGCGAAGGCGCGCGCTTCTTCGAAAGCGTGGTTTTCAAGAAAGTCCCTCAGGGTGGGGCTGTCTGCGAAGCGGCGGCCGAGATCGACGATGCCGTTGTCCGCGACGATGCCGTAGCCGGTTTCGTCGCCGGCGCGATAGGAGCAGAGTTTCATGGAATCAAACCGTTTCTGTTGTTGCAAGCGGTGAATGCAGCGCGCCGGCGCACAGCGCCGAAAGTTCGTCGCCGTCGTTGGCGGTGCCGAGGATGTAGCGGTCCGGCCGCAGCAGAACCGCGGCGCAGCCGAGCTGTCCCAGATAGTCCGCGACATCAGGCTGGTCGTCGTCGAGCAGCAGCGGAACGGGTGGGGCGAGGCCGCGCCTGTCCGCCTCCAGTCGCCAGACCTCGCCCCGCGCCAGCAGCGCCGGCGCATAGCCGACCCGATCGTCAAGCCGTGTGCGGTCACTCAGGTGCGGTTGCGCGCCCAGCCGGCCCGATTGCGCCGGGTCACCTGCGGTCAGACCGGGCCCCAGAGCCGGCATGATCGATTCCATGCGGGCCCCGCCGTCCGAATCCTGCAGGGCCGCCCGCAAAGCATCCTCGGTGCCGCAGCGGTTGATCAGCCCGCCCAGACGGATGGCCGTCTCGACATAGGCGCGGGTGTGCGGCCGGCGCTCCGACTGGTAACTGTCGAGCAAAGCGTCGTCCGCCCGGCCTTGCACGCAAAGAGCCAGTTTCCAGGCCAGATTGGCCGCGTCGCGAATGCCGGCACACATGCCCTGCCCCATAAAGGGCGGAGTCTGATGAGCGGCATCGCCGGCGAGCAGCAGGCGGCCGCGGCGCCACTCTTCGGCAATCAGCGAATGGAAGGTGTAGACGGCCCTGCGTTCCAGCTCTGCCTCGTGCGGCGCGATCCAGCGGTCGAGCAGGCGCCAGACCGAGTCCGGTTGGGCGATGGCATCGGAGTCCTCGTCATCCAGCACGGTGATTTCCCAGCGGCGGCGGTTCTTCGGACTGCGCACATAGGTCGACGGCCGATCGGGATCGCAATACTGGATGGTGTGGTCGCCGAGTTCGGGCTTGTCGGCGTTCAACAGCGCATCGACAACCAGCCAGCGCTCCTGGAACCCATGGTCGAACATGGCGGTTTGCATGCAGCGCCGCACCAGCGAGCGGGCGCCGTCGCATCCGACGACAAAGCGCGCGGCGACCCTGTGCCGGGTGTCCGAAACCCGGTTTCGGTATCGTAGTTCGCAGCCCTCGCCGCTTTCGGAAATGCTCTCCACCTCGCAATCGGTGCGTGCCTCGACCTGGTCGAAACGACGCAGTGCCGCTCGCAGCAGCCGTTCGAGATCGGGCTGGTGAAAACGGTAGCTGGCATGCCATCCCTGCGGCCCGATCTCCTGCGGGCGCGGCCAGTCGAGCAGCAGGGTTCCATCGGCATCGACGAAACGCATGCCTGGATTGACCCGGACAAGGTCCGTCAGTTCCCCGGCAATGCCCACTGTCTGGAAGACGCGCATCACCTCGTCATCGAAATGCACCGCGCGCGGCAACTGATAGATGTCGCTTTCGCGCTCGAGCACCAGCGTCGAGACGCCGCACAGGCCGAGCAGGTTGGCGAGTGTGGCGCCCACCGGGCCGAGGCCGACGATGGCAACGTCGAAACTGTCCTGTGACGAAGCGGCCGTTTTCACAGCGGGTTCCTCTTGTCGATGCGTCCTGAAGTCGGGTTAGCGACCCTGCCGTGCGGCGAGGTCGTAAAGCCACGGGCAATCGGCGACCGGTGGCGCCCGCTGGCCCTGGCGCGCCGTTTCGAGCCGCATTTCGCGCATGCGGGTGCGCGGCTCCTCCGGCAGATAGAGCCGTTCATGGCCCCAGAAGCTCGGTCCGCAAAAGGTCTCGTGCGGCTCCCAGGTGGCGGGATCGATGACCCGCCCGCCCCAGCCGCTCTCGACAAAGAAGCCTGACGGCGTGTTGGCGTAGTAGGAGGTCATGTAATCATTGGTGTGGCGGCCCAGCGTGTAGGCGATGCGGCCGTCTTCCAGCTGCGCCAGGTCGTAGCCCTGGCCGACATCGTCGAGATTCTGGAACTCCACCATGAAATGGTGGAAACCGGTCTGGCCGGAACCGACCATGGCGAAGCTATGGTGGCGGCCGTTGACGTGGAAGAAATACAGCGGATAGGGCGTCATGCCATAGTCGCTGACGTGGAAATCCAGCAGATCGCGGTAGAACGGCAGCAGCGCCGGCGCGTCGCGCACATGCAGCACGGCATGGCCCATGCCGTAGGGGCCGGTGGTAAAGCCGTCGATCGGCCGCCCCGGAACGAAGGGATCGGCGGCGATCATCGGATCCCAGAAAAGCTCTATGCGGTTGCCGTCCGGATCGTCGAAGTGGATCAGTTCGGAAACGAGACGCCGGTCGGCCAGTTCGCGGCTGCCGAGCTGCACGTCGATCCCGGCCTTCACCAGGCGGGCGGCGTAGAGTTCGAGATCGGACTTGGCGTCCACTTCCCAGCCCATGAAGGCCAGCGTGTCGCCCGGCTCGTCGGAGACGACGAGGCGCTGTTTGCGATCGTCCATGCGGAAGGCGAGCGCATTGCCGCCCCGTTCGATCCGCTGCATGGCGAGCAGGCGGCCGGCAAAATCCGACCAGTCCTCCAGCCGGTCGGAACGAATGCCGAGATACCCCAGGGCATTGATGGCCACGATGCGCCTCCCGTTTGCGGCCCGCTTCCGGCTCCTTCTAGCACAGGCGATGCATTGCGTCAGAAAGCGCCCGACAGAGGGTCGGCCAATGGTTTTGATTGCGCGGACCTTATTCGCTAATCAGAGATCGACGGGCACCGCATCCGAATTGTCCGCCTGACGGACAATCCATGGGAGGGACCGACTGCATGGACGGCAAGACCGCAATCGTGACAGGTGCCGCGCGGGGCATTGGCCTGGCGACGACGAAATTGTTTCTGGAAGAAGGCCGAAGGGTCGCCATGATCGACCGTGACGCGGAGGCGCTGGAGGCAGCGGCCGCCGGGCTCGATGGCGCCCTGCCCGTTCTTTGCGACGTGTCCGTCCCGGAGCAGGTCGACGCCATGACCGACACCGTGCTTTCCGCTTTCGGCCGGCTCGACGCGCTCGTCAACAATGCCGGCGTCGCCGATTTCGGGCCGATCGGCAATACCGCCTTCGACCAGTGGCGAACCGTCATGGCGACCAATCTGGACGGCGTCTTCCTGTGCTCGCAGGCGGCAGCGCCGGCGCTGAAGGAGAATGCCGGGGCGATCGTCAACATCGCCTCGATCTCCGGCTTGCGGGCGAGCACTTTGCGCGTCGCCTACGGCACCAGCAAGGCGGCGGTGATGCACCTGACGCAGCAACAGGCCGCCGAATACGGCGAGTTCGGCGTGCGCGCCAACTGCGTGGCGCCCGGACCGGTCAATACCAAGCTGGCGCTTGCCGTGCACTCGCCGGAAATCCGCGCCGCCTATCACGATGCCATCCCGCTCAACCGCTACGGCTCGGAGGCCGAGATCGCCGAGGTCATCGTCTTCTTGTGTTCCGGGCGGGCGAGCTATGTCACCGGGCAGGTGATCTCGGTCGACGGCGGCTTCGAGTCGACCGGGATCGGCCTGCCGGCGCTGCGCGAGTGATCGGTTAGCGATCGAACTCGATGATACAAGTGCCCTTGTCCCCATCGCATGAGAACACGATGGAGTGGGTATTGCGTATCGTGTCGTAGCGGCGAAGGCTCTGGCCCGGCGCAAGCTTGACGGCGCTGGTCTCCTGTTTCCGATCCAGCGAATCCAGGCAGATAATCGTCAGATTGCCGCAAGTGCCGGCGTTCTTCGGATACATCAGCGTATCGCTTTGTCCGTTGGTCTTGCTGATCAGCGTCGTATTCTTGTCGCACGTGCCGGTGATCTTGACCCTGGGCGTTTCGTCCTCACCTACTTCCACGGGCTCAAGCGTACCGCCCTTGGGCTTGCCGTCGTCCTTTTCCTTCTTCTTCTTGTCAGCGATTTCAGCCACCTCCTCAGCGATTTCGCAAAGCTTGTCCTCGAGGTCAGACAGATACTCCTGGATCTTCAGCAGTTTGTCGGTCATCTTCACTCTTCCATCGGTTGCCTTGCCCCACACTCCCAAATATTAACTTCGATTTAGCGGAAGAGCAATTTTTCGAATACGCAACTTTTATTCAACTTTTTTACATCGACACGACCGAAGACTTCGGTTTTCAATTCGTAATTTCATATAACAAATAGAAAACCCGGACCGGCATCTGATTTTGATCAAGCCAACCGCCTCCCTCACCGTTCGGATACGCGCCTGAAAGCCGCTTGAAACAAATGAAACGTTTCCGCCGATCGGCCGTTATCGGACTGAAACAGCGGCACCCCAAATCTCTCCTCGACGAAGCGCAGACGGCTTCGTTTTTCGCAGCCAACTGAGCTTGAGGAGAGACCGATGACCACCACCCAGACAACCGCACAGACCGTCAACAACGGCGTCAACGTCGAAGCGCTGATCGGCGCCCGCGCGGCGCTGGACGCCGCACCGCAGGCGGCACAGTTCACCTGGCGCAGCAAATGCGAATGGGTCAACGGCACCCACAGCCGCAACACGGTCGGAGGCTTTTTCGGCCTCGGCGAAGAGCAGAGCCGCGGCAAGACCTTCACCATGGACGCCGACCACCCGGAAGTCTTCGCCGCCGAGGACAACGGTCCGACTCCGGTCGAGATGGTGCTGTCCGGCCTGGCCAGCTGCCTCACGGCCGGCGTTGCCGCCGTCGCCCAGCATCGCGGCATCCAGCTCTATTCGGTGATCGCAACGCTCGAAGGCGACATGGACCTGCAGGGCATCCTCGGCATCGATTCCGACGTGCGCAACGGCTTCAGCTCGATCCGGGTGCATTTCGAAATCCACGCCGACGCCGATGACGAGGATATCCGGGCCCTGGTCGCCCAGTCGCAGAAGCGCTCGGCCGTCTTCGACATCGTCACCAACCCGACCAACGTTCACGTCGACGTGAACTGAGTTGACCCGCAATACAGGAGCGACCGCCGTGAAACGCGCCACCACCATCATCATCGGTGCCGGACAGGCCGGACTTGCCATGAGCAAGGAACTGACCGACCGCGGTATCGACCATGTGCTGTTGGAGCGCGGCGCGGTCGCCCAGTCCTGGCGCTCCGAACGCTGGGACTCCCTGCGCCTCCTGACTCCTAACTGGCAGAGCCGGCTGCCGGGCCACGTCTACGAAGGCGCCGATCCCGACGGCTATATGAGCATGCCGGAAGTCACCCGCTTCCTGCAGGGTTATGCGCAGAAGATCGACGCCCCGGTTCGCTGCCGCACGACGGTAACATCCGTCCGGCCGACCGATACCGGCTATGCCGTCGTCACCGACCGCGGTCCATGGACCGCTCGCAACGTGGTCCTGGCGAGCGGCGCCTGCAACATCGCCACGGTGCCGAAGCTGGCCACGGAACTGCCGTCGAGCATTCGGCAGATCACCTCCCTGGATTACCGCAACCCCCAGCAGCTGGAGCCGGGCGGCGTCCTGGTCGTCGGCGCCTCGGCCACCGGCATTCAGCTGGCCAACGAGATCCAGGCATCCGGCCGGCCGGTCACGCTGGCGGTCGGCGAGCATGTGCGCGTGCCGCGGCTCTATCGCGGTCGCGACATCAAATGGTGGATGGATGTCACCGGCATTCTCGATACCCGCTACGACACGCTCGAAGACCTGGCCCGGGCACGGCAGGTGCCGTCGCTGCAGCTTGTCGGTACGCCCGAGAAAACCACACTGGACCTCAACGCGCTGCAACGGGCCGGCGTCCGGATCGTCGGTCGCCTTGCCGGACTGCGCGACGGCAATGCGCAGTTCTCCGGATCGCTGAAAAACCAGTGCACGCTGGCCGATCTGAAGATGAACCGGCTGCTCGACACCATCGATTCCTGGGTCGCCGAACGGATGCCGCATGGCGTCTTCGCCGAGATACACCGGCCCGAACCGACACGGATCGACGGCGATCCGCCGCTGTTGATGAACCTTGCCGACGGCACCGTGAGAACCGTTATCTGGACCACCGGCTACCGGCCCGACTGGTCGTGGCTCGATGTTCCCGTGCTCGACCGCAAGGGCCGCATTCGCCACGACGGCGGCGTGACCGAAGCCCCTGGCCTATACGTCATGGGCCTGCCCTTCCTGCGGCGCCGAAAGTCCTCGCTGATCGACGGCGCGGCGGACGACGCCCGCGACCTGGCCGACCATCTCGCCGGCGGCCTCGCCCGCCGGGCGGCGTAGCGGAGCACATTCGATGAACAATGCCCCGGCCCTGAACAGCCACTATGACGTCGTGATCGTCGGCGCGCGATGCGCCGGCGCGGCCACGGCCATGCTTCTGGCGCGTGCCGGCGCCCGCGTTCTGGTGGTCGACCGTCAGGCCTACGGCAGCGACCGGCTGTCGACCCATGCGCTGACCCGCGGCGGCGTGCTGCAGCTGTACCGCTGGGGCCTGCTCGACCGGATCCTGCACGCCGGAACGCCTCCCGTTCGCAGCATCACCTTCCATTATGGCGACGATGCGCTCCGGGTTCCGATCAAGCCAGATGTCGGGGTCGACCTCCTCTGCGCTCCGCGGCGCACGGTTCTCGATCGCATCCTCGTCGATGCGGCGACGGAGGCCGGTGCCGAGTTTCGCCACGGTGTTTCCCTGACGGCTCTGCACACCCGCTCCGATGGTCGGGTGACCGGGGTGCAGTTGCAGGATGCGCGCCGGATCGCGCTGAATGTCAGGGCCGGCATGGTCATCGGCGCCGACGGCCGGCAATCGATGGTCGCCCGCCTCGCCGGCGCTCGGTCCTTCGCCACGGCGCACCATGCGACTGCTGCGGTCTATGGCTATTTCAAGGGCATGCCCGAGGACGGGTTCCACTGGTACTACCGCCCCGGCGTCGCGGCTGGCGCCCTTCCCACCAATGGCCGCGCGCACTGTGTCTTCACCTGCGTGCGGCAATCGGAATTCGAAAACCGCTTCCGGTCGAACCTGCAAGGCGGCTTTCACGCCGCGCTGGAAGACAGCGATCCCACACTCGCCAGGGCGGTCAGGGCGGCAATGCCGCCGGACCGGCTTTACGGCTTCGCCGGAGCACAAGGCTTCATGAAGACCGCGCACGGTCGCGGCTGGGCCCTGGTCGGCGACGCCGGATATTTCAAGGATCCGCTGACGGCCCACGGCATCACCGACGCGCTGCGCGATGCCGAGATCCTCGCCCGCGCCGTCCTGCAGGGCAACGAACGCGCCCTGGCGCTCTACCAGGCCGAACGCGACGCGCTGTCGCGCGACCTGTTCGAGATCACCGACCGGGTCGCGTCGTTCGAATGGGACCTGGACGAAATGAAGGCGCTGCACCTCGATCTCAACCAGGCGATGCGGACCGAGGTTCGCCACATGGCGGCGGTCTCACCTAGGGTCGCAGTCGCGGCCTGAGCGGCGTTCGCGTGGTGCACCGGGGTTCATCAGGAACGTCGGGCGTGCGGACAAAGTTCGCTTTCGATGGTACCGTTTACAGCGACTCATACTGTCGGGGTTTCGTAGGCGCGCGGATGAACGAATCGGGCAAGACACCGGCGGCGGGTTCGACAAGGAACCGATCCTATCTCTTGTGGTCGGGAATCGGAGAGTCCGTCTCCGACATTCTGGCGAGTCCGGGAATGGTGTTGCCGTTCCTCTACCTCGCGCTTGGTGCACCTCAGTTTATCGCCAGTCTCCTGCTCCCTTGTGTGAAGGCCGCGCGCCTGATCGTGGAGGCGCTGATCTCGCCGTACATCAAGGTTGGAGCACGCGCCAAATACGCGATGATGCTCCCGAACCTGATCGTTGCCGGCGTCCTGGCGCTGGTCGCGCTGTCGGCGGAGAGCCTGCCGGTTTGGCTTGCGGCTGTCCTGTTTGTCGTCGTGTCGATCGTCCTGGGTCTCTGCTTCGGGATCTGGGCTCTCGGCAGCAATCAGATTTATGGATCCGAGCTGGAAGAAAAGGAACGCGGCGAGATCGTCTTTGTCCAGCTCGCCGGAAGCTGCATCCTGGCCATCGCGGCAGTCTGGCTTACCCGCGATTTGATGGCAGGCGACACGCCTTACGAACGCCATCGTGTGCTTCTCGCGATGGGTGTTCTTTCGCTTCTCGTGTCCTGCGTTTTTCTGTTTCGGGTGGTGGTGACAAGGACTCCGGCGGCCGAAGGCTCCGATACGTCATCTCCAGAGGAAACCCCGGGCTTCGTCGCCCAGGTGGTCCGCGGATGGGCGCTCGCGATACACTATCCCTGGTATCGGAAGTTCCTCGTGGCGCGCGTCTTCCTGCTGTCAGTCGAACTTGCGACCCCGTTCTACACGATACACGCCGCCACCTTTCACCTGTCGACGCCGCACATCCTGAGCATCTTCGTTACCGCGACAAGCGCCGGAACCGCTGTCGGAGCACTGCTTTGGCGTAAAATCGTGCGGCATTCGATCCGCTACACCATCGCCGGCGCTTCGGCCATCGCCGCGTTTTCAGCGATGTTGGCGATTGCCTTCGATGTCTACGGGCTCGCCGACAATCCCTGGGTCTACGCCGCGACCATCTTCTTCCTGTCCTTCGGGATCGGCGGCGCCCAGAACGGACGCTACCTTTATCTCCTCTCGATGTCGGCAGAAAGCGATCGCCCCTACATGGTGGCGCTCGGCGATGTCGTCGCGGGGGTCGGCGGGATCCTGTTCGCCGCCCTTCTCGGATTCCTCGCCCAGCTTCACAGCGCATTTCTGCCGCTGGTGGCTTTGGCCGCTCTGAACGCACTCTCGGCGTATCAGGCGCTGGGCCTGCAGGAATCGCCGGAACCGAAGCTGGCCGCGGGTGGAAAAAGGCACAAAATCAAAAGGATGCTTTGATGGATGCCAGAGCCTATGTTTCCGGCACCGAGATGGACGGTGTCGCACCGTCTCACTGAGGATCGCGGTCGCTGGCCTGAGCAGTGGCTGGGCATGTCCTTGGCAAACAATCGACGGTCATATCCGGTTCGTACGCGACGCATGATCGCACGATGCCGAAAGCCGGCAATCATCGTTCAGGCAACCCCACCGACCGAAAGGCCTTTTCAAGCTTGTCGCGGTGGTCCGAGTTATGGAAAGTCATGAGGTTCATGATCGAACCGACCGAGGGATCAAATCCCATGGACGCATAGTCCCGGCTGGCTGCTTCGGCTTCGGCGACTAGGCCCATGCTGCCGTAAACAGCAATCAGATAACGCAGGCAGTATGGTGAGTTTTGCGCCAGCTCAAGACACTTGTTGAGAGCAGTCGCCGCCTGTTCGTACTGTCCGGTGTTGAAAAGCGCGTTTCCAAGGCCCAGAAAATACCAGTAGGGCGGGTCGGGATGAGACGCCAAGGCCGGTTCCAGAATTGCAACCGCGCCTTCGGCATCGCCTTGAAAATTCTTCAAGATCCCAAAATACGCCCGGGCATCTTCGTTGTGTGGCTGCAACGACATGGCACGCTCCAGATGGGATTCTGCCTCTTCGAGGTTGCCGATAATACTGTGCAGGCGCCCCAGGGAATAATGCGCCAGCCACAGATCCGGATCGAGCGCGGCGGCCTTTTCCGCGAAATAGAGCGCCTTCTCCTTGTCCGCGTCCCGCAGCACCGTCCAGTCGTTTTCGAACCGAACGGCAAACAGAGTTCCCAATTCCGCATAGGCGCGGGCGTAGTTGGGGTCCAAATCGATTGCGCGGCGGAAATGCCGCTCGGCGATCAGACTTTCGCTGCTGTCGAAGCGATCCGCGGAAACGCGGCCCTTCAAGACTTCAAGGTAGGCTTCAACCACGTCCGTACCGGGCAGTGCCGCGCTTAAGCGGGCTTGCGAAGTCGGTGCAGGTGATGGTTGCACGGCCGGCGATGTCGGCCAGAAGACCCATGCCGCGGCCAGGGCGGCAACACCCGCGGCAAGCGGGAGAGCCAGCGAACGCCGTCGCGTCGGCCGAGTCGTCTGCAGATTGATCCGATACCCCTGGCGGGGGACGGTCTCGATGATCTGTCGGGCATTCTCGCCTATAACGCGGCGAATTTCGGCGATGCACTGGACGAGGCTTTCGTCCGATACCGTGACGTCCGACCACACCGTTTCCAACAATTCGGCTTTGCTGACCGTCCGGTTGGGATTTTCTATAAGAAAACCAAGAACCTCCTTGGATTTGTGGCGCAGCTGGACCATGTGCCCGTCTTTGTCGGTCAACGTTCGATTGACTAGATCGAAAGTGACGTCACCAAGGGGAACTTTATCCAAATTCACAAAATTTCATCCTGATTTCAGGACACATTGGCCCGTGCCGGTTCATCGTCATCATACTTGGTCGAGCGACACGAGCAATCTGGACCAGCCGTGGTAAATTCAAACCGGAGCCGATGGAGGACCCCATGAAAAATGCCCGATATTTCTCTCCCTGGAAAGCAACTGCCGGTGCAGCGATCGCCTCTTGTCTGGCGCTGCTGGTCGTCTCAACGGCTCAGGCTGATGGTATTACCAAACCGATGAGTTGGACACCTCCCAGCGGCAAGACACCGGGTCCGATAGAAGGAACTTCGGCCGTATTGGAGAAGGGTCCGTTTGGTGCGGCGATGGCGATCAAGTCCTCCGGCCTGACGCCCGGCGATGTCGTGACCGTTTGGTGGGTTGCGATCCAGAACCACCAGAACTGCGCAAAAAATCCCTGCACCCCGAAAGAGGCGATGGGGAGCGGAATGGAAAACGACACCGTAGCCAGCCTTGCGGCGAGCGGGGTTGTCGAAGAGGACGGGACAATCTCGTTGGCCGGCTTTCTGCCCGTTGGCGAGGTCGAGGGCAATTTCTACGACACGACCTTCAACAGCCCGGAGACGGCGGAATATCACTTGCCGGTGGTCAACCACGGTCCGCTCGACCCGAAGATCGCCGGTGACATGCTGAGCAGCTTCCGCGCAGGCTGCAGCGACGAAAGCCTGCCGGATTTCTATCCC
Organism: Rhizobiaceae bacterium; assembly: GCA_963921345.3. GTDB lineage: Bacteria > Pseudomonadota > Alphaproteobacteria > Rhizobiales > Rhizobiaceae > Hoeflea_A. The sequence goes on from CAWUFE020000007.1 coordinate 3,189,810, forward strand.
GAAACCGCGCTGGCGGACGGTGCCAAGGGCAACTTCGACTGCAAGACCGTTCAGGCAGCCTTGTTTCCACTGGACGAGTAGCGGCCGTCGTGAAAGAGGCTGCATCCGGCTGCGCCGTGGGCGCAGTCGTCTTTCGCTTCACTGAGTGGCGGGCGGCCCGGTGGGATTCACAGGCCCATCGGCGAGCAACTAATAGACTGCCTCGTAGACCTCGTATCGTTGCTGCGGCGGCAGATCTTCGAGATAAGCCAGTTCGCCTTGCTTGTGGGCGTGGTAGATGCCGAGGAAATCGCCGTCGAACCATGTTCCAACGACATCCGAACCCATGAAGCGCGCCAACGCCTGCGGCAGCGATTGCGGCAGGCGGACATAGCCGCGGGCCACCAGCGCATCGGCATCGAGCAACGACAGGTCTTCCTCGGTAGCTTCGGGCGAGGGTAAGCCTTCCTCGATCCCCTGCACGCCGGCATGCACGATCGCAGCCAGCGCCAAATGCGGCGATGCGGCGGCATCGGCGGCCCTGAATTCGATGTTGTACTGGCTAGCGATCGCCGCAGGATCGCGGCTCGTCACCGGACATATCCGCACCGACGCTTCACGGTCGCGGAAGCCGAGGTTGTTGTAGGCGGCACTCCATCGATGCGGCGTCAGACGCTCATAGGAAATCGCCGAAGGCGCGGTCAGCGCGACGATGGCGTCGAGATATTTGAGGATCCCTGCAACGAAAGCGCCGGCCGTTGCGGACAGGCCGTGCGGCCCGCCCGGATCGTAGGTCGCCGGCGACCCGTCGGCATTCATCAGGCTCATGTGGATGTGCACGCCGTTGCCCACGCCCGACGGATCGCGGATCGGCGTGAAGCTTGCCGCCTCGCCACAGCGGATCGCCGTTGCCCGCGTCAGTTCGCGCAGGATCGCCGCCTCGTCGGCAGCCCGCACCCCCATTGCCGGATCGACCGTGACCTCGTACTGGCCGGCGCCATACTCCTTCATCAGCGTGTCGGGCGACAATCCCGCCGCCCTCAGTGCGGCCATCAGGGTCTCGCCGAAGCCGGCCTGCGCTCGGTAGCCGCTCAGCGTATAGGCCTCACCGACCCCGTATTGCGGCGCCATGATGTGGAATTCGTGCTCGAAGGCGGCCTTGAGACGCACGCCGGCGGCCTGTTCGAGACGGCCAAGCGCCTTTTTGAGGATCGCCCGGGTGCAGCACTCCCATGGTTCGCCCTCCAGCGACACGATATCGCCGAACGCGAACCGCTCCGGCACGCCGTCGTCGCCGAAATCGACCTCGACCCGGGCGTCGGCGTCCGGCACCAGCAACAAATCGCCCAGAGCGCCGTAGGGGCTTTCGGCGATGGCGTCGAAACAGGTGATCTGGACATTGGTCGGGGTCCAGCCGACGCCGCGCTTCCGACGCTTTTCCCATTGCGACACCGGAAAGGCCTTGCCGCGCACCTTGCCGGCAATGTCGCTGGTGACGGCGGCGATCAACGGTTCACGCATCATCTTCGCTCACTCCATGGCCAAGCCTGACGGAATCCCAGGTCTCGATGCGACGGCGGGTGCCTTCCCAGTCCTGTTCGGCGATCCGGGTGATCATCGCCTCGATCAGCGCCACCGCGCCGACATAGCTGTCCCAGGCCGTGCCGCTCTCGATCGGCACCGCCAGGACCTCGCTGGCATGCTTGGCGATCGGCGAAATCCACTTGTCGGTCAGCACGACCACCTGGGCGCCCCGCTTCGAGGCCAGGGCCGCCAGGGTCGCCAGGTTCTTCTGGTAGCGGCGGAAATCGACCAGGAAAACCACATCGCGCGGTTTCATGCGCAGGATGTATTCCGGCCAGACCTCGGTGTCGGGCCGAATGTGGTAGGCATCGCGGCGAATCCGCCACAGGTGGCGCGACAACAGCTGCGCGATGGGGTCGCTGATGCGACCGCCGAGCATGAACACCGAGCGTTTGTCGTCCTGCAGCATGGCGCAGACGCGCTCGAACTGCGCCGGCGTCACGCCTTCGGCGGCAGAGGCAGCGACCTCGGCGCTGCGCGCCAGCGACTTTGCCAGAAACCCTTCCTTGAGCGCCGTCGCCTCGCCGTGAAGGTCGACCGGCGAACGCTGGCCTTCCTTGAGTTCGCCGATCAGCGTGCGCTGGAATTCCTGGTAACCGCGGCAGCCGAGCTTGTTGACGAAACGGGTGATCGACGGGGCGGACACCCGGGTGCGTTCGGCCAGCGACTGAATGGTCTCGAGCCCCGCGAAGGGATAGTCGGACAGCAGGGCCGTCGCCAGCTTGCGTTCGGAGGCAGTCAGTTCCCCGGACAGTTTTTCGATGCGAGCGCGTAGGGTGGTCATTTCAGTCATCATGTTGGTTTTCTATGCATATGATGAAAAAATTCCATCAGCAATAAGAAAATCGTTGACAGTGAAATTTTCTTGTCAGTTACTAGAGGAGCGATCCAGGGACCAGGGGACCGATGACTTCATCCGATCTCGCACAGCACAGCGGCGTTCTGCTCGGACCGCGCGACATCGCGCCGTTCGAGATCGTCAACGCCGGCAGCGGGCATCCGGCCGTGCTGGTGTGCGAGCATGCCGGGTTGGCGATCCCGCAGGCGTTGGGCGATCTGGGTGTTGCTCCGGACGCGTTGCGCACGCATATCGGCTGGGATATCGGCGCGGCCGACGTCGCCCGGATGATGGCCGAAAACCTCGGCGCTCCCCTGATCCTGCAGAACTACAGCCGGCTGGTGATCGACTGCAACCGGCCGACGGTGGCGGCGGAATCGATCCGACCGGTCAGCCACGGGATCACGATTCCCGGCAACCAGTCCCTGACGGACGCGGACCGGGTGGCTCGTATCGAAGAGATCTTCACGCCCTTCCACCGCGCGGTGGACATGATCCTCGAGGTCGTGCCGCGGCGCGCGGTCTTTGCCATTCACAGCTTCAACCCGACGCTCGAGGGGGAAAGCCGGCCATGGGACGTCGGCTTCCTGTTTCGTCGCGATACCGCCACGTCGCACCGCCTTGCGGCCGAACTCGAAGCCGCGGCGCCGGGCCTCACGATCGGCTTCAACGAGCCCTACACGGTGGACGATGCCAGCGACTGGTTCGTTCCGCAGCACGGCGAAAAACGGCGCCTTGCCCACAGCCTGATCGAAATCCGCAACGACCATCTGCGCGACAAGGCCGGCTGCCGCCGCTGGGCCGGGCTGCTCGGCCGCTGCATCGAAACCGTCCTGCCGGAGCTTTGACATGACCCTGTCCCGCGACATTCCTCTCGTTCCGGCTGACTCGGCGCTGTTGTTCGTCGACGTCCAGAACTTCTCCGCCCGGCGACAGGGCGGCGAGTTCAAGGATCTCGACGGCGCCGCCTTCGAGGAGGCCTATGGCGACTATTTCCATCATCTGGAAAACAGCGCCATCCCCAACATGCAGCGACTACAGGCGGCGTTCCGCGCGGCCGGCATCGAGGTGCTCTACACGACCATCGAAAGCCTGACGCTCGACGGGCGCGACCGCAGCCTCGACTACAAGATCACCGGTTTCAACGTGCCGCGCGGCTCATGGGACGGCAAGGTGATCGACGAGCTGCAGCCGGGTGAAGACGAGATGTGCTTCCCGAAATCGTCGTCCTCCGTCTTCATTTCCACCCATATCGACTATGTGCTGCGCAATCTGGGCGTGAAGCAGCTGGTGATCAGCGGACTTCTGACCGACCAGTGCGTCGAAAGCGCCATCCGCGACGCCTGCGATCTGGGCTACCTCGTCACCCAGGTCACCGATGCCTGCGCCACGATCACGAACAAGCGGCACGAGAATTCGTTGCGGGCCATCAGGGGCTACTGCCGGCAGACAACGACCGATGCCCTCATCAAGGAACCGGAGGAGATACGAGCATGACCGATGCAGTGGAGGCCGTGTGGGCGGCCATCGACAGGGAACGGGACTACGTCATCGACCTCACCCGTGAGATCGTGGCAATCCCCTCGGTCAACCCGAAATTCGTGCAGGATCCGGCACAGAACCGCGAACCCGACGTGCAGAACGTCATCCAGGGCCACCTCGAGGCGACCGGGTTCTCGACCGAACGCTGGGATGTCTTTCCCGACCGGCCGAACGTGATCGGCGACTGGCAGGGCAGCGAGGACAAGAGCTTCCTGCTGTGCGGGCACATCGACGTGGTGCCGGTCGGCGACGCCTCTGCCTGGGACCGCGATCCGTTCAGCGCCGACATCGCCGACGGGCGTATCTGGGGCCGCGGCGCGGTCGACATGAAAAGCGGCGTCGCCGCCTACATCGCCGCGGCCAAGGCGGTGCGCGACGCCGGCATCGAGCTGGAAGGCCGGCTGTCGATCCACAGCGTGGTCGACGAAGAGGCCGGCGGCTTCGGCGCCATGGATGCCGTCAAGCGCGGCAAGCTCGCCAAACGGGCGATCATCGCCGAACCGACCTGGGGCGACGTGATCGCCGCGGAGGGCGGCCTCACCTGGGTGCGGGTGACGATCTTCGGCAGGCAGGCACATGCCGGCTTCCGCTTCAACGAGATCTGGCCCCAGCCGCACGCGGAAGGCCGGCTGGTCCCCGGCGTCAACGCCATCGAGCTCGCCAACCGTTTTCTCAACGCGCTGCGGGATTTCGAGTCGTCGCGCTGCCGCAACCACTGGCACCCGCTGACGCCGCCCGGATTGGCCACCATCAATCCGGGCGTCATTCGCGGCGGTGCCGGCATGGGCGAAGACGGCAATCCGGCCGTGATGATGAACGCGGCGATGATTCCCGACGTGGTGACCATCGATCTCGACTACAAGTTCATGCCGCAGGAGAACTTCGACGACGTCAAGGCGGAGTTCGAATCCTTCGTCCACCACTTCGCTTCGACCGACCCGTGGATGCGCGAAAATCCGCCGAAGATCCTCTGGGACCTGTTCGACCTCAATTTCCCGCCGATGAACACGCCGGTCGACCATCCGATGACCGAGATGCTGTTGAAGCGGGCCGGCGAGGTGCAGACGAGACAGCCGCGGGTCAAGGGCTTCGAGGCGGTCACCGATGCCGCCCACTATGCCGGCGCCGGTGTCGTTCCCCTGATCTACGGGGCGACGGGCGACGGATTTCACGGCGACAACGAATGCGTGGAGATCGACAGTCTGGTCGACGCCACCAAGGTCCTGGCGGCCGCCATCATCGACAATTGCGGCATGCGCTAGGGCCTGCGCTTGAAAGCGCGTAACAAAAAGGAGGAACCACGATGCTTACCAGACGAATGCTGATCGGGGCCGTCTCGGCCGCGGCGATGGCCGTCCTTCCGGCGGCCGCCCAGGCCGACGTCGTCAAGATCGGCGTGCTTGCGCCGGTGTCCGGCAAGGCCGCCGCCGATGGCCAGGAAATGGTCAACGGCGCGCAGATGGCGGTCGACGAGCTCAACGCCAATGGCGGGGTAGCCGGCCATACCTCCGAACTGGTCGTCGGTGACGTCGGCGAAGCCAGCGCCGATGCCGTGGCCACCGCCGCCGAGCGGCTTCTCGGCGACCGCGCCATGGGCGCCATCATGACCGGCTATGCGTCCGGCTCGAACTTCGAGATCGAGATGATGGCCGAACAGGACATGGTCTATATCGTCTCCGCCAACTCGGCGCAGACGGAAGGCATCATCAGCCCCAATCCGGACGACTTCGGCACCGTGTGGTCGATGACGCCGTCCTATGCCGGCTACAACACCGAGATCGTTCCGGTGGTCGAGGGGCTGGCGTCCGCCGGCAAGCTCAACCTGCCGAACAAGAAGGTGGCGATCATCGCCTCCGACAATCCCTATTCCAAGGGCATTGCCGACGGCATGGTGGAGTCGTTCAAGGGCGCCGGCTGGGAGGTCACCGAAAACGACCTGCTGCCGTTCGGCGAAATCAACGACTGGCGCGCCTTCCTGGCCAAGGTCCGGCAGAATCCGCCGGCCGTGCTCATCAACACGGACTATGTCTCCGCCAACGCCGCGACCTTCATGTCGCAGTTCATGGAAAATCCGACCGACAGCCTGGTGTTCATCCAATACGCCCCGTCGGTGCCGGAATTCCTCGAACTGACCAAGGAAAAATCGTCGGGCGTCGTCTACAACTTGCTCGGCGGCGTGCTCAACACTCCGACGAACCCGCGGGCCTCCGAGGTGCTGGACAAGTACAAGGCCGCCTTCGGCAACGAGCCGGGAACCTATGGCCCGGCGCTCTACGAGCAGGTCATGATCTATGCCGACGCTCTCGGCAAGGTCGGCGACCCGTCGAAGCGGGCCGAAATCGGCGCGGAGATCGGCAAGACCGACAAGCAGACGGCGATGGGCCGGATTCGCTTCGATCCGCAGACCCACCTGTCGGTTCAGAGCAATGACGGCGTGCCGATCCAGTTCTACCAGATCCGAGACGGCGAGCGCTTTCTGTTCTATCCGGACCAGTATGCGACCGGCGCCTTCGAGCAACCGGCCTGGATGAAGTAGAACCTGTCGGGGCCGCGGCGTCGCGGCCCCGCCTTCCGCCAAACCGCACCGCGTGACAGACTTGCCCAGATGACCGAACCGCTTCTCGAAATCCGTCAGGCGGAAAAGCGTTTCGGCGGCCTGACAGCCGTCGATCGCGTCAGCTTTACGGTAACCGAACGCCAAATCTTCGGGATTGCCGGCCCCAACGGCTCCGGCAAGAGCACGCTGTTCAATCTGATCACCGGCATTCCCTACCGGCCGACGTCGGGGGAAGTGCTGTTCGAGGGGCGCCGGATCGATCACTGGCCGGCACACCGCATCGCCCGCGCCGGTCTTGCCCGCACCTTCCAGAAGGACGCCGAATTTCCCGATTTGAGCGCCGAGGAGACCGTACTGATCGGCGCTGTCTATGGCGGCGGCCTGCCGGGCCGACAGGCATCGGGAGCGGTCACAGCGGCGCTCGACCGCGTCGGTTTCGAACTGGCGCGTCGCGCCATGCCGTCGGCCGACCTGTCCGTGTTCGAGAAGAAGCAGCTGATGATCGCTTCGGCACTGGTGTCGCGGCCGAAGGTGCTGATGCTCGACGAGCCGGCATCGGGATTGACCAAACCGGAAATCAAACAGCTCGACGACCTGTTGCTGTCGCTGAATTCGGACGGCATGACCATCCTCCTGATCGAACATGTTCTCAGCCTGCTGCTGTCGGTTTCGCAGCATCTGATGGTGCTGAAACAGGGCGCGGTTCTCGCCGAGGGCGACCCCAAGACGGTGGTCGCAGACGAAGCGGTGATCGAAGCTTATCTCGGCGGGCGCTCCGAATGAGCCGACTGCTGGATATCTCCGGGGTGACTGCCGGCTACGGCCCGGTGACTGTCCTGCGCGGCCTGTCGATCCACCTCGATGCGGGTGAATCGATCGGGTTGTTCGGCCCCAACGGCCACGGCAAAACCACCCTGCTGCACACGATATCCGGCCTCGTGAAAGCGCGCGGCGGTGCCATCCGCTTCGACGAGGACGACATCACCACAGCCCGCCCGGCCGACATCGTCGCTGCCGGCCTCGTTCATTCGCCTCAGGGCAACACGCTGTTCGGCGACATGGGCGTGCTCGAAACCCTGGAGCTTGCCGCCTTCACCCGTCGGGCACGGCCGCAGCGCGCAGCCAATCTCGACGAGGTTTATCGGCTGTTTCCGCGGCTGGCGGAGCGACGCAAGCAGTTGGCCAAGACCCTGTCGGGTGGCGAGCGGCAGATGCTGTCCATCGGCTGCGCCCTGATGTGCGCACCGCGGCTGTTGATGCTCGACGAGCCGACGCTCGGCCTGTCGCCGCTGCTCAAGGAGGAACTGGCCGGCGCCATCGCCGAGATCATCCGGAACGGCGTGCCGCTGGTGGTGGTCGAACAGGACGTCGAATTCCTGCTGGCGCTCACCGACCGGCTCTACATGATCGAGCACGGCGAGGTGGTGCGCGAGATCGACCGGGCCAACGCGCCGGACCACGCCGAAATCATGAAGCTCTATTTCGGCGGGGACGGATCATGACCGAAACGCTGCTTGCGACGATGGTCTCCGGCCTGGTGCTCGGATCGCTCTACGCACTGATGGCCAGTGGTCTCAGCGTCGTGTGGACGACGCTCGGCGTCTTCAATTTCTCGCACGGGGCGCTGATGACGCTCGGCGCCTTCATCGCCTGGACCGTCAGCGAGGCGGCCGGGCTCGGGCTGGCAGCGGGCATGGCCGCCGGCATCGCCGGCGCCGCGCTGATGGGGATGATCATCGAACGGCTGCTGGTGCGTCCCTACTACGGCAACCGCAACATGCTGCTGATCACGGTGATGACGACCCTGGCGGCGATGATCATCATCGAAAAGGGTTCGCAGATCGTCTGGGGCCCGCGGCTCAAACAGCTGCCGCGCATCATCGACGGCGAAGTGTCGATCTTCGGCGCGACGATCTCCGCCCATGAGGGCCTGATCGTGCTGACCGCGCCCGCGGTGCTCATACTGCTGTGGTGGTTCGTCTCGGTCACACGGATCGGCCGCAGCCTCAGAGCCGTCGGTCAGAATCAGGAATCGGCGGCCCTGATCGGCATCCACGTGCCGGGCGCCTTCGCGCTGGCCTTCGGGTTGTCGGCGGCGCTGGCGGGGCTTACCGGCGTGCTGCTCGGCTCGATCCGCTTCATCACGCCGGCGCTCGGCTCCGAACCGCTGGTCAAGGCGATGATCGTCGTCATCTTCGGCGGCCTCGGCAGCCTCGGCGCCACCGTCGGCGCGGCCTATGTCATCGGCTTTCTCGAAGCGTTCCTGGTGCTCTCCATCGGCCTTTACTGGACACCGTCGGTGCTGTTCCTGCTGATGATCACAGTGCTGGTGCTGCGGCCGGGCGGATTGTTCGGGAGAGCGCCATGACCAATCGCCTCTCGCTGATCGCTCCCCTCGCCTTCGTCGCCCTGCTGGCGCTGGTCCCGCTGGTGGTAACCGACGCCTATACGCGCCACCTGTTCATCATCGCCTTCATCTTCGCGGTCATCGCCGCCAACTGGGACCTCAGCCTCGGCCATGCCGGTCTGTTCAATTTCGGCCATCTGACCTTCTTCGGCGTCGGTGTCTACACGGCGGCCATCGCCGCCAAGTCCTTCGGGGTCAACCCGTGGTTCGCCATCCCGCTCGGCGGCGCAACCGCAGCGCTGACGGCGCTGGTGCTGGCAGCTCCGGTGGCGCGGCTCAAGGGCATCTATGTGGTGCTTGTCACCTTCGCGTTCAGCCAGCTGGTGCTGCAGCTCATCATCAGCCAGTCGCACATCACCGGCGGTGCCGAGGGCATGGTGCGCCTGCCCTATCTGCGCATCGGCGACTACAAGTTCATTCGCGACTACAAGCTCGGCTATTATTACGTCGCCCTGGCGATGATGACGGTGTCGACGCTCGGCCTGCTGGCAATCGTGCGCTCGCCCTTCGGCAAGTCGCTGAAGGCGCTGCGCGACAACGAGGACTACGCCCGCGCCCGCGGCGTGTCGATCTCGGTGCAGCGCATCGCCGCTCTCGTCGCCAGCGCCGTCTTTACCGGCATCGCCGGCGGCTTCTACGCCATCTACCTGCGCGTCGCCTCGCCGGAAGTCTTCGGCTTCGGCACCCTGTCGCTGGCGCTTTCCATGGTGCTGATCGGCGGCGTCGGCACCATCTGGGGCCCGGTGATCGCCGCCATCGCGCTAATTTTCGCCACCGAGGTGCTGGCCGGCATTCGCGGCCTCGAAGAGGCCCGCTTCATCATCGTCGCACTGGCGATGATCCTGGTGCTGCGGCTGGCGCCCGGTGGGCTGCTGGCGCTGCTGGAACGGCTGCGGCCGCAGAAGCGCTGAGGTCGGCAATCCACGATGCAGCGAACAAATCGGATGAAAATTCAATCACAAAACGCTATATACACAACCATGAGCGATACTGATCAACTCGACAAAGAGCTTGAGGCCTTCCTGGCGACCGTAAAGCCGGGAGAGGCAAGCGCGGAGCATGAAGCATGGCTAACGGCACAGATCGAAAAAACGCTTGCGAAAAAAGCCAGCGGCCAGACGATCTATCACGACCTCGACGAGGTCATGCGTAAATTCGGGTTGATGCACGCTAGATTTACGGACGATGCTGTCGCCGATCTCAGTTCTATCTAGAACTACCTAGAACCCCGCAATCCCCGCGCCTGCGATCGAATCCTGACGGCGATTTTCACCACCGTCAGTCAACTCGAGGATTTTCCTTTTCTGGGCAGGAACGGTCGGGTGGCGGGCACGAGGGAGATCACAGTTCCACGCACTCCATTTTTCGTGGTCTACTCGCTACCGGATCAATATCATGTTGACATAGATCGGATTCTCCACGGCCGGCAACAATATCCGACTGAAGAGGAATAGCAGTTTTCCGCGGATCTAGAAAAATCGAGAGCTCTGTTGGAACCCACAAATGTGAGGCTGCGCTGCTGATCGGGTAACTTCTGCTTGCCAAGGCAAGACAATTCAGTCAATTTCCATACACCCCTGTATGGAGACCGCGCGATGGCTGATATTGCCGTTCGGACCGTCGACCCGCCGAAACCGTCTCTGGGCCGGCACGACTGGCTGTCCGCCGGACTGCGCGTGCTGGCCGAAGAAGGGATCGATGCGCTGCAGATCACCCGGCTGGCCCGGGAACTCGATGCCACGCGCGGAAGTTTCTACTGGCATTTCAAGGACCGCGAGGATCTGCTCAACAGCCTCATCGAGGAATGGCAGGCGGCCAATTCGGGCATCATCGCCAGAACGCTGGAGAATGCCGGATCGCTGACCGAAGGCGTGCTGTCGCTGTTCTACATCTGGGTGCACGACGAACGGTTCAGCAACAATCTCGACCAGGCGATCCGCAACTGGGCGCGCAACGACGATGCCGTGGGCGACGCCATGCGCCGCGAGGACGACAACAGGGTCGAGGCGATCGCGCGGTTCTTCCGCCAGCACGACTACGACGAGGACGACGCATTCGTGCGGGCGCGCGTGATCTACTTCACCCAGGTCGCCTATTACGCTCTGCATATCGAGGAAAGCATGACCGCCCGGCTCAATCTCACCGAGCACTATTTCCGCACCTTCACCGGGCGGGAGCTCGACATTGAAAAGGCTGCGGAGTTTCGCCAGCGCATGATCGAGGAGAAGACGTCATGAGCGCACGACGTGGTGGACGCGGGCGCGCCCGCACCCCGGCCGCAACGGAAGGTCCCGTTCGCGCCCACGGTTACCGGCAATTGCGCCATCCGTTCGAACCGCAGAAGGTCTTTTCGGACGATGCGGTCGCCAACATCCATGCCACGGCGCTGCGGTTGCTGGAGGAGCTGGGCATCAAGATGCTGCTGCCGGAGGCGCGCGAGATTTTCGCGGCCGCGGGAGCGCGCGTCGATGAGGACGAGATGGTCTTCATCGGCCGCGACATCGTCGAAGAGGCGCTGAAGACGGCACCGCGTTCGTTTCGACTGAGGGCAGCCAATCCGGCGCGCGAGCAGGTCTACGAACCGGGCGCCATGCTGTTCATGTCAGGCTCCGGCTGCCCCAACGCGACCGACCTGGAACGCGGCCGCCGGCCGGGTTCGCTTCGCGATTTCGAGGAGACGGTCAAGCTGCAGCAGGCCTATGACGTCATTCACATGTTCGGTCCGTCGGCCGAGCCGCAGGACGTGCCGGTCAACCTGCGCCACTACGCCATGACCCGCACCCAGCTGGTGAATGGCGACAAGCCGATGTTCGTCTATGCGCGCGGCCGCCAGCAGGTGGCCGAGAGCTTCGAACTGATCCGGCTGGGGCTCGACCTGTCGGACGACAATTTCACCGACGGCGTGTGGGCAACGACCATCATCAACACCAATTCGCCGCGGCAGATCGACATCCCGATGGCCGAAGGCATCATCGACTTCGCCCGCGCCGGTCAGATGAGCGTGATCACGCCGTTCTGCCTGGCCGGCGCCATGGCGCCGGTGACGGTCGCCGGGGCGCTGGTTTTGCAGCACGCCGAGGCGCTGGCTTCGATCACGCTGGCACAGCTTGCCAGCCCCGGCGCGCCGGTCTCCTATGGCGGCTTCGCCTCCAATGTCGACATGAAATCCGGATCGCCGGCCTTCGGCACACCGGAACATATCCGCCTGTCGATCGGCTCCGGGCAACTGGCGCGGCTGATCGACCTGCCCTGGCGATCGGCCTCGGGGGCCGCCTCGTGCGCTGCCGACATGCAGGCCTCCGGCGAAACCCATATGGGCCAGTGGGCGGCGCTGATGGCACAGGCGACGCTGTGCGTGCACAGCGCCGGCTGGCTGGAAGGCGGCCTGACCTTCGGATACGAGAAATTCATCAACGACATCGAGGCGCTGCAGACGATTGCCGAACTCTGCAGGCCGACCGAAGAGGACCCGGACAGCCTCGCCTGGGCGGCGCTGGAAGACGTCCAGCCGGGCGGCCATTTCTTCGCCACCGAACACACCATGCAGCGCTACCGCGACGCCTTCTATCAGCCGCTGGTCGCCGATCTGAGCAATTTCGGCAGCTGGAACGAGGCCGGCGCGCTGACCTCGACGCAACGGGCGACCGGCCTGTGGCAGGCCACATTGCGCGACTTCGCGGTGCCGGACCACAGTGCGGCGGCGGAGGAAAGGATCGCCGGCTATATAGCGGAGCACACGGAAGCCGGCGGCGCCGCACCAGCCGGCTAAGTTTTTTGCCAATCACTTAGCCGGATTTGTTTTACCGTCCGACCGTTTCGCAACGGGTTTTTTTGCTGTATCACTAAACGGCGGTGGGAAAGCAAAAGCAAACCTCGTTGGGGGACGTATGTACAAAGTATCCGCATTATCCGTTGGGTTGTTGACCCTGTTGCTGTGTTCGACCCAGGCGCAGGCGCAATCCAATCAAGGCCAGCAAAACCAGGCAAACCGACCGGTTTCCGCCGGGAAAACGCCGCCGAGTTACAGGGGGATCACCCCCACTCGAATGATCATCAACGGTCAGGGCGCCAACATCGCGATCGCCAATACGTCCCTGCTCAAGCAGGCGCTGGAAGATTTCAAGCCGGAACGGTCGCCGTCATCTCCCGTCGATCCGGATCTGGGAGAACTGGTCGAGGAAATCGAAGCCGCCAACGAAAGCGACACGAGAAAGGTCCCCGGCCTGACCGGCATCGGCGGCGTCATGGGGCACGCTTTCCTGGACGCCGCACGCGACGCACTGCTGTCCGGAAACTACGATCGTCAACGGCGTGTCGAAATCGCCCTGCACGGCCAGATCGAAGATTATTCGTTCAACGAGACGGACGGCAGCGGAAGCATCACTTCCGTGACCTATATCGAGCGCACCGTCATTCCTTCGGGTAGCGGCAGGCCGAAAACCAGGACACAGGCCTACAAGTGGGAGATCGAGATCGAGGCAGGCGGTTTCACCGTCGTAGAGAAGGGCACCGATCCGCATGCGCCGTTCCCCGGCACCATGCAGTTCTCCGACGATATGAAACGGCGAATCGATTCCCTGGGGTTCCAGTACAAGCTCTGGGCGACGGGTACGAAAATCAACGTCACAAAGGTCTCCTTCAAAGCCAACGCCAATAATCCCAACTGGCGGGAGCTGAAGAAAAGCAATCCGAAATACGCCAAGCTCTATGCACGCGATGCAAACAACTGCATCGACATGCTGTTCGTCGACCGCCCGCCGGCGGCCCTCGACGGCATGGGCCCGCCCTTCTATTGCCTGGGACGCTGCGCCAACCCGCTGATCGTCAATACGGGTATGTAAGACCTCGGGGCGAAGCCGCCGGTCAGCCGGCGGCTTCGATCACCTCCCGCGCTTGTCTGCAGTCAGGATCGTCATCGTCTCCCGCTAGCGTGAGCAGTTCCCGCAGGCGCGCGAGGTCGCCCGGATTCGCCTCCCCTGCCCGTAGCGCCGCCGTCAGCGCGCGCAGTTCCAGCGTGACGGCGCCCTGCTCGCGGGCCAGTTGGACCGCCTCCTCGAAGTAGCCGGTCATTTTCTCGACCTGGCCCTGGCGGCTGAGCTCGCCGGCGATACGCAGCGATTCGGCGCGGAAAAACCGCACATCGTTCTTGCCGGTCGGGTTGAGCACCGATGTCAGCGCCCGCAGACCGTCGCGCGGTGAGCCGGCCCAGCCCTGCATCTCGGCAAGCAGGCTGAGGATATAGGGGACGATCTGCTTGGCGCCGGTGCTTTTGTAGATGCGGTAGCATTCCTTCAGCCGCTCGATCCCGGCGCCGGGTTCGCCGAGCGCCGCCTCGGCCCAGCCCTGCATGATGCCGGCCCAGGCCTTCCAGTAGATGTAGTCGTGTTCCGCCGCGATGGCCGTTGCTGCTTGCGCATGCTCGATGACGGCTTCCGGTTCGCGGCGAAACTGGTGAAGCGAAGCGGAAAGACAGTGGGCATAGGCGAGGCTGAACGGGTGATCCAGATTGCGGGCGAGGTCGATCGCCTCTTCGGCCTCCCGATTCGCCTCCGGCAGCTCGCCCAGGAACCAGTGTGCCCAGGCGAGGCTGACCTTGCCCAGAACCGCAGGATCGGTGCCGTAAACATAAGCCAGCGAGTGGTGTTCCTCGCGGTCGTAGAGCCGGTTGGCGGCGTGCAGCTTGTCACGCGCGTCGGCAAAGGCACCGGAAAACAGCTTGCACATGCCGGCCGACCGGTAGGCGTCGAGCATCAGCGCCGATTCCTCGCGCTCGTCGGCAATCTCGACCAGTCGCCGGACAACCGAGTAAGCTTTGCCGATGCGGCCGTTGAGGAAGTGCACATTGGCCTGGCCGCGCAGTGCGATGAACAGATTGCCGACATTGCCGCTGTTTTCGCTGAGTTCGCGGGCACGCTCGTAATTCTGCGCGACCTTCGGTGCCGACCAACCCTCCAGCTACAGCAGCGAGGCGCCGAACACGGTGCGAATGTCGAACTCGCGTTCGTCGCGAAACGGCCCCTCGGGCAGTTCGGCGAGATCCTTGAGCCCGTTCTCCAGATTGGCGATGGCCTCCAGATGGGCCGATTTCTGACCGGCGCGCCGGCCGGCCAGCAGCCAGTATTCCGTCGACCGCTCGAGCAGCTTCGCATTGGACAGGTGCCAGGCGACCAGTTCCGGATCGTCCACACCGCCTTCGTCCGTATCCCGCAAAAGGATTTCGGCGACCTTGCCGTGATGTTCACGCCGGCGGCTGCGCAGCAGCGTCTTGTAGGCGACCTCCTGGATGAGAGCGTGCTTGAAGCGGAAGATCGTGCGCAGCTGGCGCACGGTCTTGACCAGCAGGCCGGCGTCGATGATCGCCGCAATCGCTTCCTCCAGCTCGGCGTCCTCGAACTCCCCGACGGACTGAATGAACTCCAGGTCGAAAGGCCGGCCGATCACGGAAGCGACCTGCAGGACCCTTTTGGCATCGCCCAGTCGGTCGATCCGCGACACGAGCAACACCTGCAGCGAGCCGGGAATATCGTCGAAATCGCCGCTTTCGATCAACGATTTGGCCAGCTCCTCGACGAACAGCGGAATGCCGTCGGACCGGGCGACGATCTCGCTGGCGGCGGCCGCCGGTATGCGGTTTTCGCCGATCGCCTGCACGATCTGCTCGCTCTGTCCGCGTGACAGCCGGTTGAGAAACAGTTTTGCCTGGTTGGCCAGGCTCGGCCAGGGCGGCTCATAGCTCGGCCGGTAGGTGACGAGCATCAGCACCGCGGCGTCGCCGATCTGCTGCATGGCTTCGCTGACCAGCATTTCGGTGGTCGGATCGATCCAGTGCGCATCTTCCAGAATGAACAGCACCGGCTGGTCTCGGCTGGTCGCGATCAGCTGCGCCACCAGCGCCTCGATGGTCCGCTCGCGCAACTGCTGCGGCGACATTTTCAGCTCGCCATAGCGATCCGCACCGGGGAGCGACAGCAGGGAAGCGAACAGCTGCAGCGTGTCGGCGGTCTCGGCAGTGCGACCCCCAAGCATCGCCTCGAGCTTGTCGAGCCTTTGCTCCGGAGTGTCCTGCTGGGCGAACCCGGCGATACGGCGCAAATGCTGGATGGCCGGAAACAGGGCACTGCTCTGGTGGTGCGGTGAACACTGGTAGCTCATGCGCACAAAGGGCTCGCCGGCAATAAGCTTGCGAAAGGCCTCGACAAAGCGCGACTTGCCCATGCCGGGTTCGCCGGAAAACAGCACCACCTGTCCTTCGCCCGCCTTGGCGATGTCCCAGCGCTCGCGCACCAGGCCGAGCTCGTGGTTGCGACCGACAAAGGGTGCGAGCCGGTCGGCGTGCACTGCCTCGAATCGGTTTTCGGCGCTGCCCTCACCTTCGACCTTCCAGACCTGCACCGGATCATGAAAACCCTTGAGGTCGTGCCGGCCGAAATCCTCCAGGGCGAAGACATCGGCCACCAGAGCCCGGGTTCCGCTGTCGATCACTACGTCGCCGGGCGCCGCCAGGCCCTGCAGGCGCGCCGCCAGATTGGGCGTTTCGCCGGTCACCGTCTGCGGATCGCGGCTCAATTCGCCGACCAGATCGCCAACGACGACAAGACCGGAGGCGATGCCGATCCTGGCGTCGAGCCGCAGGTCGCCGCCGACCGTCAGTTTCTCGATGGCGCGGATCGCGTCGAGGCCGGCCCAGACGGCGCATTCGGCCTGGTTCTCGTTGGCCTGCGGCCAGCCGAAATAGGTCAGCACACCGTCGCCGAGATATTGAGCGATATAGCCGTTATAGGCCTCGACCGCCTCGGTGACCGCATCGTGAAACTGCCCGAGGATGTCGCGAAAGTCCTCCGGATCGAACCGTTGCGCCAACACGGTCGAGCCGACCAGGTCGCAGAACATGACGGTCAGCTGACGCCGCTCCGGTTCCGCGGCAACGGCCGCCGCCGGCATTTCCACCGGCGGCGGAGGCTGGCTGCGGACATTCAGGTGATCGGCAATGGCGGCGGAAACGATGCGTCGCGGCCCCAGCGGCAGCCCCAGTTCCTTGAGGTCTTCGTCGGTCAGATGCCAAAGCGCGTCGAGCGTGATCTCCTGCTCGGCAAACGCGGGGGCATAGCGCCCCAGCCCCAGTTCCTCCAACCAGCTGTCCGTTTCGTCGGCCATGTCGCCCGTACTGAAAACACGATGAATCGACAGTCATTTTAGGGTTAGCATCCTGAAAAAGCGAACATTTTTCATTTTCCCCGAAGACGACCACCAGACGCAGATGTCGTTCCGTATCGCTCAATTCGAGGTTGTTTCAGACGATGCGGTAACGCGACGTCAGCTGCAGGCCGGTGATGGCGATGACCAGGCACAGCCAGACCTGATGCACGCGGCCGATCAGGAAGGTTTCTAGGAAGGACAGCATGGCCATGAAGACAACGATCATCATGAACAGGTCCGCCAGATTGCGGTTGGCCGGGGTGCGGTACGACTTGACGTAGTTGACGGCCGGGGCGACGAAGACCACCCAGAACAGGATTGCCGCTCCGCTGACGCCGGCGACCAGGATCATGTCGATATAGTTGCTGTGACCGTTGGAAATGCCGCGGAAATCCCAGGGACTGTCGAAGGGCGCTTCGGTGTCCTTGACGACCGATGTGCCCCAGAAACTGTCATAGCCGTTGCCGAACCAGAAATTGCGGCCGATATGGTCGAGCCCGTATTCCCACAGCGTCACCCGACCGGTGAAGCTGGGATCGGAGAGAATGGCGGCCGTCGTGCGCGACAGCGGTTCGATGTAGATCGTGCCGACGGTCAGCGCGCCGACCGCCGCGACGCAAAGAGCATAGAGCCCGACGGTCAGCAGCGGCAGGCCGAGGACCCGGCCCGCCAGGACAGCGACGATCGCCAAGGGTAGCAGGCCGTTGGTCGATTTCGCCCCGGCCTGGAAGACGAAGAGCAGCGCCAGGACAATGATGATCGCACCGCTCACCTGCATTTTCGACCGCCACAGATAGATGCCGAACATGACGAAAACCGACATGACCGGACTGGCGATGTTCTTGTGGTTGAAATGGCCGCGCCAGCGGCCGACATGCAGCATGTCGCTGCCGTGGATGGCCATTTCGGGCAGCAGCAGAATGCCGGCATAGCTGAGCGCAATGACCGTCATCACCGCCGCGGCGCT
The DNA here is from genome assembly GCA_963921345.3 of Rhizobiaceae bacterium. Taxonomy (GTDB): domain Bacteria; phylum Pseudomonadota; class Alphaproteobacteria; order Rhizobiales; family Rhizobiaceae; genus Hoeflea_A. The sequence continues at coordinate 3,207,880 of CAWUFE020000007.1, forward strand.
GACCCGCTGAAACGCTCGTTCGTCCGGCGGCAGCAGCACGACGCCGGCAGCGAGGATCATGCCGATCAGTGTCAGCGCGACGGAGCGGCTGGCGGCCGCCGGGTCGGGTGCCGCATAGACGGCGATGGTCAGTACCACCAGGATGGCGATCCAGCCGGGCGCGAAGAAAATGTGAAGAAGCCGTCGGTCGACCAGCGTCACCAGGCCAAGCACCATGAAAAGGCCGGCGACCAGGAAACCGATCTGGTTGATGCGGTCGCCCTCGGTGTCCTCGGTCACGAACTGGCTGGCGAAATCGAAGGGCTGCAGCGAGATCATCAACAGGCAGAATGCGAGAAAGGCCAGCGCCGAGGCGGCCAGATGGCGCAGGCGCTGACGCATGGCTCCCCCGCCATCCGCTGTCTGCGGGTGCCGGCCGCGGATCTGCTGCGCGGAGGGTGCTGACATGGTTCTGCTCGCTTGAGCCTTACGATCGCCGTCTCCCGGCAAACCGGCCCGCCTTTCTGAATCGACCATTGCCGATTATGGTTAACGGATCCTTTCCGGCCGGCGGCGATGAACGCCGGCTTAACGGTGTTTTCAGACGGCATTCAGAGCGCTTCTGCGATTGTGCCATCATCGAAACACCGGACGAATTCCTGGAGAGCATGATGAAACGCACAATCCTCGCAGCCGCATCGATCGCAGCCGTCGTCGGCCTGAATGGCGGCGCACTGGCCATGGACAAGATCGCCGGCGGACCGGCGCTGAAGGTCACCAAGCTGCAGATGGGCATCAAATCGCCAACGACCAATGCCTGCCCCACCGAAGCCAAACTCACCGCCTGGGTGTTCACCAACAAGGCCGGCAAGGTACCGATCTACATCGCTCGCGAAGGCGGCTCGGTGGCCGGACCCTACGTAATCGAGACCAAGGCGACCGGCAACGGCACCTATATGGGCACCTACAACCGCACCCTGCAGATCCATCAGCCGATCGACGCCATGTATCGCGCCTCGGCGCCGAAATACAAGCAGCTCAGCAACTGGATCCCGCTGAAGGCCAGCTGCAAGTTCGGCCAGGGCGGCAACAACGAAATCCTCGGCAACTGATCGACCGGTCAAAGACCTGTTCTGATCACCACCTTGCCGTGGGATTGTCGCGGCGCCCGCAAATAGTCCCAGGCGTCGCGATACTCTTCCATCGCAAAAACCCGGTCGATGCGCGGAGCGATCTTGCCCGAGGCAAGGGCATCGTAGACGAACGCCTTGCCCCGCTCGCACATCGCCTCGTCTTCCACATAGTTGAACAGTGAAAAGGGGTGAAAGCGCGCATCGGCCTGAAACAGGTCGACCATGGGAAGCGACGGCATTTCGCCGTCCAGGGTTCCGTAGAAATAGATATGGGCACCCTTGGCCAGGACAGGACTGTAACGGCCGATCATGCCGCCGCCGACCGGATCGAAGGCGGCGTCGATGCCGCGGCCGCCGGTGATCCGCCGCAATTCTTCGGCCATATCGACGGCCTCCGGTATCAGCACGTGATCGGCGCCGTTGTCCTCCAGATAGGCCCGGTTGTGCTCGAACCGGGTCGTCGCGATCATGGTGGCGCCGCACATACGGCCGATCTGCAGGGCCGCGGTGCCCGCGGTCCCGGTCGCCGCCGGCACCAGGATAAAGGTTCCCGGACCGGCCTTGGACAGTTCCACCACGGGAAAATAGGCGGTCATGTACTGCATCCAGATCGATGCGCTTTCGACCGCCGACAGGTCCGGGGGCGCCTTGGTGACGTATCGCGCGTCGATGACCAGCGACTCGGTGCTGGCGCCGCGGTTGAAGTAGAAATAGGGCAGCGTGCACAGGCGCTCGCCGATGTCGATGCCTGAAACGTCGGAGCCGACGGCATCGACGATCCCGGCCGCCTCGATGCCGATGCGGGCCGGAAACTGCGGAAAGCTGAAGGAATAGCGGTCCAGCATGAGGTCCATGTCGCCCCAGTTGAGGGCAAAGGCTTCGACGCGCAGCCGAACATCGCCGGGGCCTGGCTCCTCGGCATCGTGTTCTTCCAGCGAAAGTCCCTGATAGCCGGAATAGTCCCGGATCACCCACGCCCGCGGCATTCTCGCCTCCACCGTTTTTTAGTGTCACTAAAATTCTCGGCCGACCGACCACCGGAGTCAAGCGACGAAGCCGTTGAACCGGTGCCACAATGATTGTCTAAAGGATGACGGACCGGAATCGATGGAAGCGGGGAACGACGCTGGACACGGCGAGCGAATTGACGAAACCGGACGTGGACGTGCTGCTTGCCGGCGGCGGCCTTGCCGGTTGTCTCGTGGCATTGCGGCTCGCCGAAACCGGCCGGCGGGCCATGCTGATCGAAGCAGCCGATGACATCTGCGGCAACCACACCTGGTCTTTTCACCTGACGGACATCGATCCGGCGGACCGGCCACGCCTCGACAGCCTCATCGACCACCGCTGGCCGGGCCAACAGGTGATCTTTCCGCGTTACCGGCGGCGGCTGTCGACACCCTATGCCAGCGTGACGTCGGAAACCCTGCGCCGCGTGGTTCATGCCGAGCCGGCGATCACGGTGCGCGAAAATGCGCCGATCGCCCGCCTCGCCGCCGATCATGTCGAGCTCGAGAGCGGCGAGCGCATCGCCGCACCCTGCGTCATCGACAGCCGCGGCTTCGCACCGTCCCAGGCGCTGAAGCTGGGTTTTCAGAAATTCGTCGGGATCGAACTTGAACTCGACAGGCCGCACGGCGAAGAGGTCCCGACCATCATGGATGCGTCGGTCGACCAGCGCGACGGCTACCGCTTCTTCTACGTCCTGCCGCTGTCGGAGACCCGGTTGCTGATCGAGGATACGCGCTACAGCGACCGCGGCGACCTCGATTTCGAGGCGCTGCAGTCGGACGTGCTGGCCTACGCGGCCAACCGCGCCTGGGTGGTGCGCCGATCGGTTCGCACCGAAAAGGGCATCCTGCCGATCACCCTGGCGCAGGACGTCGAACGCTTCTGGAACGGCGTCGCGGCCGACGCCGCGCCCATCGGTCTGCGCGCCGGGCTGTTTCACCCGACGACCGGCTACAGCCTGCCGATGGCCGTCGAGATCGCCGGCCTGATTGCCGGACTGGATGCGCCGCTGACCACCGGGAAGGTGCGAGAGGCGGTCCGGCGCCTGGCGCTTCGGCGCTGCCGGGACCTCGGTTTCTATCGCTTTCTCAACCGCATGCTGTTCAGAGCAGCCGAACCGCAGAAGCGCTATCGTGTCCTGCAGCGGTTTTACGGCCTGCCGCAGACGCTGATCGAGCGGTTCTATGCCGGGCGCATCCGGCCCGCCGACAAGATCCGCCTGCTGGTCGGCAAGCCGCCGGTACCGATCCACAGGGCGCTTCGGTGCGTAAGTGAGAGGCGGGCGCTCATTGGGGACTGACTTGCGAATGCATCGCGGAAAGACTGCCGTTGTCATCGGCGCCGGGTTCGGCGGACTGGCGCTCGCCATTCGCCTGCAGAGCGCAGGCGTGACGACGACGTTGCTGGAGAAGCGCGACCGTCCCGGCGGTCGCGCCTATGTTTATGAAGACCGGGGCTTCGTGTTCGACGCCGGACCCACCGTGATCACCGATCCCGCAGCGCTTCGCGAGCTGTGGGACCTGTCGGATCGCCGCATGGAGGACGACGTCACCCTGCTGCCGGTCGACCCCTTCTATCAGCTATGCTGGGAGGACGGATACCGGTTCGACTATGTCAACGACCAGGCGGAACTCGACCGGCAGATCGCCCTGAAATCGCCGGCCGATGTCGAGGGTTACCGGCAGTTCCTGGCCTATTCGAGGGATGTCTACCGCGAGGGCTACGAGAAACTCGGCGCCGTGCCGTTCCTGAGCTTCTGGGACATGGTTCAGGCCGCCCCGCAGCTGATCCGGCTGGAAAGCTATCGCAGCGTCTATTCCAAGGTCGCGTCCTTCATCGCGGACGAACAGCTGCGCCAGGCCTTCTCCTTCCATTCGCTGCTCGTCGGCGGCAATCCGTTCGACACCTCTTCCATCTATGCGCTGATACACGCCTTGGAACGGCAGGGTGGGGTCTGGTTCGCCAAGGGCGGCACCGGGGCGCTGGTCGCGGCCATGGCCAACCTTTTTGCCGATCTCGGCGGCACGATCCGCCTGAACACGGCGGCCGACGAGATCGTCGTCGAAGACAACCGGGCGACGACGGTGATCGCCGGAGGCGACCGTCTGGCCTGCGATATGGTCGCCAGCAATGCCGATATCGTCCACACCTACGGACAGTTGCTCGGCGGGACGGGGCGCGGCCCAACCAAGGCGCGGAACTTGCGGCGCAAACGTTTCTCGATGTCGCTGTTCGTCGTCTATTTCGGCCTACGTGGAAAGCGGCCGGACCTGAAGCACCACATGGTGCTGTTCGGGCCGCGATACCGCGAACTGATCAACGAGATTTTCCGGTCCGACCAGCTTGCGGACGATTTCTCGCTCTATCTGCACTGCCCGTCGGTCACCGACGAAAGCCTGGCTCCGCAGGGTCACAGCGCCTACTACGTGCTATCGCCGGTGCCGCATCTCGGCACCGCCGCCATCGACTGGTCCGTCGAGGGCCCGAGATACCGCGACCGGATCCTGTCCTATCTCGAAGAGCGCTATATTCCGGGACTGGGAGACGACCTGGTGACCAGCCGGATATTTACGCCGTTCGACTTCCGCGACGAGCTGAACGCCCACCTCGGGTCGGCCTTTTCGGTCGAGCCGCTGCTGACACAGAGCGCCTGGTTCCGGCCGCACAATCGCGACGCCGTCATCGAAAACCTCTACGTCGTCGGCGCCGGAACGCATCCGGGGGCCGGCATTCCCGGCGTGGTCGGATCGGCCAAGGCGACCGCCGGACTGATGCTGTCCGAAGCGCAGGCGGGCGCGGCATGACGGTTCAGACGAAGCCGGCTGCCGATACCGTGTTGCGCCTCAGCGAACAGATGATCGCCGACGGTTCGAAGAGCTTTGCCGCGGCAGCGCGGCTGTTCGCTCCGCAAACCCGGGCCGACGCCGTCATGCTCTATGCCTGGTGCCGGCATGCTGACGATGTGATCGACGGCCAGGAACTCGGGCACGGCAATCTCGCCGATCGCGATGGCGATCCGGCGCAACGCCTGGCGGAATTGCGGGGCGCAACTGACGCCGCCCTGCGCGGCGATGCCGACGGCGACCCGGTTTTCGAGGCGCTGCGCCAGGTCGTCGAGCGCAACCGGATCCCGCACCGGCACCCGCAGGAACTGATCGCCGGCTTCGCCATGGATGTGGACAGTCGGATCTATCGCAGTTTCGACGACACGCTGGACTATTGTTACCACGTTGCCGGAGTCGTCGGCGTGATGATGGCCATGATCATGGGGGCGCGCGAAGCAGCCGTGCTCGACCGGGCCTCCGACCTCGGCCTGGCCTTTCAGCTGACCAATATCGCCCGCGACGTCATCGACGACGCCCGCGCCGGACGCTGTTACCTTCCCTCCGACTGGCTCGAAGAGGCCGGAATTGCGGCCATCGAACCGGAAAACCGCGATCAGTGGCCGGCTCTGCACGGGCTGGCGCTACGGCTGCTCGACCGGGCCGAACCCTACTACCGGTCGGCCTATGCGGGGTTGCCCGCCCTCTCCTTCCGCTCGGCCTGGGCGGTCGCCGCAGCCCGGCGCGTCTACCGCGACATCGGCCGCGTGCTGCGTCGCGACGGCCCGCAGGCCTGGGAACGTCGCGTATCGACAACGCGATCACGGAAAATCTGGCTGCTCGCCTGTGGCTTCGGCGATGTCGCGGCGACCCGGTTTGCCCACCGCGCGGCGGTTCCCCGAACGGGCCTTTATCTGAGGCCGTAAAGCATCGGTGGCACACGAAGAGCGTTGCGGGAGTGCAATATATATATTGCAACAACCTATTCTATAGATTCTTCGTAAGACCTATCTGTTTCTATAAGTATTTTAGGTTTTTATCTGGAGACGCTATCAGATAATTAACGATGCTCGCCGGATTGTTCGAATGTTTCAGACATTTGTGTTGATTTCCCCCGCGCCGGGTCCCCACCTTTCCCGGGCGCATGAGGCGCTTTTACTCGATCATAAATGAGATGCTATGATCATGACCATAGACCGGGACATCAAGACCCGACCGCAACTGAGCGAGCAGGAAGAGAAGGACGTCGTCAGAAACCTGTCCCTTCTCAGGTCGACGCTCGATATCTTTCCCCAGGACTCACTGGCGAGACAGAGCAAGATCGACGACTGGGCCAAACTCGAAAAATGGGCCCTGCTCGCGATGCAGGCCGTCTCGGACCTGATGAAACGACTCGGACCGATTCAGACGCGCACGCCCGAGACCGAAAAGGCGTTCCACGTGACGCTGTCGGCCTTCGACATCATTTCGGACGTGGTCGAACACCGGTTCCGCGATGTCCAGAGGGAAGACTTCGTTACTGCCAACGCCGCGCTGGAACGCTGCTTCGCCACCGTGCACCGCCTGGTTTAAGCCCTGTCAGGGTCAGTCGGCCAACAGGTCGCGCTCGCTATCGTAGAGTTTGACGTCGCAACTGCTCTGGTTGCGGCGCAACTGCGATTTCAGCCCCTCAAGCGGCGGCGCCCACAGGAAACCGAACGACACGCAGCCATCCTTGCCCTTGACCGCGTGATGGAGCCGGTGGGCCTGGTAGAGCCGCTTGAGATAGCCCGATTTCGGCACGTAGCGGAATGGCCAGCGATGATGCACCAGGCCGTCATGGGCAATGAAATAGAGTGCGCCATAGGCGGTGATGCCGACGGCGATCCACCAGACCACCCAGATATCGGTGCCAATCCAGAACAGCACGATGGCGACGCCGGCGAAGACGGCGGCGTAGAGGTCGTTGCGCTCGAAGGTGTCGTCGTGCGGCTCGTGATGCGAACGGTGCCAGCCCCAGCCCCAGCCGTGCATGACGTGTTTGTGCGCCCACCAGGCAAAGAGCTCCATCAGGGCAATGGTGACGACGACAATAGCCGTGGCAAGCAGAAAGGCGCTCATGGTTTCGGGTCCGGGCTCGACAAGCCGCTCCTTGGTGTGACGCAAGTGTAGCCGAAATCCTTCTAAACGAGGAGTGCGGCAAATCGGAGCCGTAAGTCGGGCTAACCCAACTTCAGCCGATAACGCGACAGAACGATGGCCGCGACCAGTCCCGCGACAGCGACAAGGGCCAAGGGCAGGAAGGACGGCACCAGCTCCGACAGCGGGTCGCCGCGCCACAGAACTCCCTGATAGGCCTCGATCGCCCAGGCGTTCGGCGTCAGCCAGCCGAGATCCTGCAGCCAGGGCGGCATCATGAAACGCGGCACCATCGAACCGCCGACAGCCGATGCGACGAGCACGAGGAAACTGGATATGGTGTTGGCCTGCTGGCGGGTGGTGCACGCCGAAGCCATGGTCACGGCCAGCCCGGCCGCGGCAGCGGCGGCCAGCGCGGTCACCATCAGCCACGGCAGGAAGTGACCGGGCAGATCGACGCCATAGGCGAGCCAGGCCACCAGAAAAATCACCGCGACCTGCAACAGCCCCTGGCCGCTGAGGAACAGGAACTTGGCGACGACCATGACATCGGTGCCGGCGCGGCCGACGGCCAGCCGGTCGACGATGCCGGATGTCCGCTCTTCGATCAGCGTGGCCGCGCCCTGCATGGCCGAAAACAGCAGGAACATCACGGCGACCGCACCGGCATAATAACTGACGGTCACGCCGCCGCGGCCGGCCACTGTCTCGATCGTAACCAGCCCCGCCTCATCGTCGGCACCACCCTCTTGGTTGAGCGCACCGATGCCGGCATCCAGCCGGGCGCGCTGGCTCTGGGTGAGGCCGCCGGCCAGCTCTTCGACCGCCGGAACCAGCCGGCTGAGCGAAACGCCGGGAAGCTCGCTGGCGACAAGACGCTGCACATGGCCGGAGAGGATCGGGCCGGTCATCGCCCTGCCGGCGTCGGCGACGACAAGCACCGGCGGTTCGCCGCTTTCGTCGTCAAGCGGACCGCGAATGATCAAGCCGACATCTGCCGCTCCGGACAGGACCAGGCGACGCAACTGGCTGGCGTCGAGCGCACCCGGCTCGTGCAGGCGCAAAGACGGTTCCGCGTCCATGGCCGCCAGCAGGACCGCCGTTTCGGCGGACCCCACCTCATCGACAACGGCGACCTTCAACCGCATCTCGTCTCCGCTGGCTCCGGAAAAGATGGCGGCGAAGATCGCGAAGATCATCGGCGGCAGCACGAAAGCCATGGCGAAAGCGCCGCGATCGCGCACCAGGCCCAGTATCATGACCTTAACGAGAGCCCCGATCATTCGCCGGATTCCGCCTTGCCGAAACGCAGGAACAGGCTGTCGAGCCCCGGTTCTCGGAACCGCACCTCCTTGATGCGCAATTTCGTCTCGTGCAGCGCCTCCGTCAGTTCCGCCTGCCGGTGCGTCGATGCGCTGATCATCCGGCTCCACTCCAGACCGGAGGGGTGCTCGGCAAAGCGCAGCCGGCGCATCATCGCGCGGGTTTCGTCCGACGCCGGTTCGTAGAGGTCGACGTGCAGTTCGCGCCGGTCGGCAAAGGCGGCCCAGAGAAGGGCGGCAGGACTGCCGACCGGCGACAGAACGCCGTCGCGCAGGAAACCGACGCGATCGCACAGCGTCTGGGCCTGGTCGAGATCGTGGGTCGCCAGCAGCACCGCCAATCCAGCGTGGCTCAGGTCGCGTATGACGCTGTGAAGTGTGTTGCGCGCATCGATGTCAACGCCGACGGTTGGCTCGTCGAGGATCAGCAGCGTCGGCCGGTGGACCAGCGCCGCTGCGATATTGACACGCCGTTTCCAGCCGCCGGACAGGCTGTGCACCGGATCGTCGACGCGCCTGGTAATTCGCGTCGCCCGCATGGCGAATTCCATCGCCCGGGACGTGTCGCGGCGCGACAGGCCGGAAAGCCGGCCGAACGCCATGAGGTTTTCCCGGGCCGTCAGATGCGGATAGAGGGCGATTTCCTGTGGAACGAGGCCGATTCGGCGCAGAGCCCGCCGCTCGCGATTGCTGCGGCCGGAGATGAAAATGTCGCCGGCGGAGGATCTGAGGCGTCCGCAGATCGCCCTGATCAACGTTGTCTTTCCGGCCCCGTTGGGACCGAGCAGTCCGAAAATCTCGCCGCGCCCGACGACCAGTTGCAGACCCTTGAGCACCGGCTGATCGCCATAGCTGACGGCAAGCGGTCCGACGTGAAGCGCCGGCGGTACGTCATTGGCAGCGGGTAGCGCCCGGCCGCTGTCTTTCGTTCGCTGCGTGTCCGGCATCATCGGTCCCGTTCGAAATTATGCCTTCGAACCGAAGATGTTGTCCACCAAAGACTGCAAGCGGGCAGGCTCGACGCCACTACGCTCCAGCGCCGCCATCGCCTGCTGCAGATGGCCCTCGCAGGAGAGCCTGGCGGCCTGCTTGCCGGACAGCGAGACGAGCGTCGGCGTACCGGCGTCCTGACCGACATCCTTGCCGGCCGTCTCGACGCTGGCTGTCGAATCGATCAGGTCGTCGGCCGTCTGAAACGCCAGTCCGACATGCTTGGCGAATTCCTTCACGGCCTCCACGGAACCGGGATCGAGCCCCCCGCAAAGGGCACCGATATGGGCGGAGGCGACGAAGAGAACGCCGGTTTTCAGCCAGTTGAGGCTCTCGATCGGCGCCGCACGGTCGAAATCCGCCCGTTGATGCAAATCGATTTCCTGACCTGCGATCATGCCGTCGGAGCCGATCGCTCCGCTCAGCACCTCGAGCGCTCCCGTCTTGAGCGCCGCATCGGCATCCGGATGTTCCGCGACGACGCCGAAGGCGCGATTGAGCAGTCCGATGGAGGCCAGAATGGCCGTCGCCTCACCGAATTCCCGATGAGTCGTCGGCCGGCCGCGGCGCAAACGGGCGTCATCCATGACAGGAAGGTCGTCGAGGATCAGCGACGCGGTGTGCACCATTTCGACCGCACAGCCCGCGTCGATGGCAAACGACCGGCCCGGCCCGCCTGCGGCTTCCGCGACCAGAATGCACAGCAGCGGGCGGACCCTTTTTCCGGAGCCGAGCAGGCTGTAGCGCATGGCCTTGTGCAGCCGATCCGGCTGCCGGTCCGCCGGGGGCAACAGCTGCTCCAGGCGACCGTCGATCTCGGCTCGAAGCGCGGCGCTTCCGCCGGACGCCCGATCATCGGCTCGTTTCAAGCTCTCCGCAAAAGGATTGATGTGGTCCATCCCCCGTCAATATCCGTCGGTTGGGCCGTGCCCAATCGTCACCCCGGTTCAACTCAAATCGACACTGCACTCCGCAGCAAGTTGGACGGATGGAGCACAACCGCGCAACCCAAAAAACGCACTTGACCAATCAACAATTCATTCCGCCTACTATATGGCCAGATTAAGTTTATAATGTCATCCACACCGAGGATCCTGCCTGTAGCGTGACCGAACCTGTTTTCCGACCCCCGGCTCTCCGATGCTGACGGACCGAAAAGACGAACACCTCTCGGTGGTGCTCGGCGAGCGGTACCGGAGATCCGACAAGACGACCGGGTTCGAAGCAATCGAATTCGTTCACTGCGCCCTTCCCGAGCTCCACCTTGACGCCGTCGATGTCACTACGTCGTTCCTCGGCAAACGGATCAGTGCGCCGCTGCTCGTCAGCTCGATGACCGGCGGACCGGAGCGGGCGACTGCGATCAACGAAAACCTGGCGCGGGTTTGCGAGGCATTGCAGTTGCCGTTTGCCGTCGGCTCGCAGCGGGTCGCAATCGAGGAAGGTCGGACAGGCGGTCTGGACGGAACGCTGCGCCGGCTCGCTCCCTCTGTGCCGATCCTGGGCAATCTCGGCGCCGCGCAGCTCAATCGAGGATTCGGAGCCGATGAAGCGCAGCGCGCCATCGACATGATTGGCGCCGATGCGCTCTACATCCATCTCAATCCGCTGCAGGAGGCCGTTCAGCCGGAGGGCGATCGGGACTGGTCGGGCCTGTTCGACAAGATCGCCGCCGTCGCTGCCGCATTGCCCGTGCCGGTCGCCGTCAAGGAAGTGGGTTCGGGGATTTCGGCGCCGCTGGCGCGACGCCTGGTCGATGCCGGAATAACCATCATCGACGTCGCCGGGGCGGGAGGAACCAACTGGGCCGCGGTCGAAGCGGCGCGCATGGAAGATCCGCAGCAGGCTCGGCTTGCCAATGCCTTTGCCGACTGGGGCATCCCGACGGCCAATGCGGTCTTCGAAGTCCGGTCGGAGTGCCCGGATGCCACAGTGATCGCGTCGGGCGGCATCCGCTCGGGCATCGACATCGCCAAGGCCGTCCGCACCGGAGCGGATCTGGCCGGCCAGGCCGCCGGCCTATTGCGCGCGGCGAACGAATCGCCGGAAGCGCTGATTGCGCATTTCGAGACGACGATCGCGGAACTTCGCATCGCCTGCTTCTGCACCGGTTCGGCGGACCTCGCAGCCTTGAGAACCGCCGAATTGCAGAGTCCTGCGTAGATCAGCGGGAAAACCACATGCGGCGAAGCGAGCCGTCGCGCAAGGCGAACTGATGATAGAGCGCGGCGCCACCGTGCAGCAGCAGCAGAGCGATCAGCAGGCGGGCGCCCAGCCCGTGCGGCAGACGCGGCGGATACAGTTCGAAATCGGGTAACGCAGCCGGGTCGCCAGCGAAGATGACCGGTGCTGCGCCGGACAGCACCAGCATGCCGACACCGCTGGCCGCCATGCCCAGCAAAATGATGTAGAACAGCAGGTGGACGACGCGGGCGGTCCTTTCCTGCCAGGCAGGACCGGAGACCGGATCCGGCTTGCTGTCGGCGAAGAGCCACCAGGCAATGCGCGCCAGGGTCAGCAAGAGTACGGCGATGCCGGCCGGCACGTGGATGCGCAAGGCCATGGCCTTTGCGGCATCGCCCGCCGCGGCGTCGGCGCGAAATCCGGACGCCAGCAGAACCAGGATCAGAATCGCGCTGAGCCAGTGAATGGCAACCGCCACCGATCCGTAGGATTGAGTCGAGCTTCGCAACGTCATGACGGCCTCAATCGGTCCTGACGACCCGGTACAGCGCGGCATTGAAACCGAGCCCGTCGACCGGCGCCAGACCGACTTCGCGGCGCATTGCTGCCGTGGCCGCGGCAAAGGACTCCGGGTCGCGCCATCTGGCGATGTTGATCAGCTGGAAGCGGGCATCCGGAAGCAGCGACCGATGCAGCGCCGTCGACAGATAGCCCGGCTGCTCCTGCAGAAAGTCGCGAGCCGCCTCCCACATGGCGATGGTTTCGTCGAGCTTCTGCGGCGGCACCTCGAAGACGTTGATGAGCGTCACCGGGTCGGGCTGGGTCAGTGCCGCATTCATCGCCGCGATGATGCGCAGGCGGCGAGTGAAAGTGTCGAAATCGAGCGGTTCAGTGCCGCCTTGATTGGCCGCATAGAAATCGGCGGTCTGGGACATTGCCTGCTCGGCCGACGACAGCAGACCGTCGCTGTTCTTGTCCCAGAACACGAACACCGCCGAACGGGCGTCACGCAGCGCCTCGGCCTTGTCGCGCGCTTCGGCGACGGCACGCCAGCCCATGTCCCAGGCCATGTATTCATCGAAACTCACGGTCCCGTCGTCATCGGCGTCCTGGGACAGCATGACCAGACCGCGGAACTGATCGATCTCGCGATGCGAAACGCGCCCATCGCCATTGGCGTCGACAGCTTCGAACGCCGTCCGGTTGACGGCGGTCAATTCCGGATCGAGCGCCAGTGCCGGCGAGCCGGCGAGGCCAAGCGCCAGAGGCAGGGCGAAGAACAGATTTTTCATATCGGTTTCCTTTCCTTCGAGCAATTTACATAGCATGCTATATATCATTGCATAGCTAGCTATTCAAGTGCTACTCAAATACATGACTTTCGACAAAGACAGCTCCGCCGGTTACCTGGCCAATCACATGGCGCGGTTGTTCGCCCAGGCGCTGCAGGAACGCATCAAGCCGCTGGGGATCGTCACCGGACAGTTTCCGGCGCTCCTTGCGCTGTGGGAGAGCGACGGGCTGACCCAGAAGGAACTGGTCGCCAAACTCGACATCGAACAGGCGACCATGGCCAACACGTTGTCGCGCATGGAGCGCGACGGGCTGATCCGCCGCACCCGTCACCCGACCGACGCCCGGGCGCAGCAGATCTGGCTGACACCAGGGGCGAAATCGATCCGCGACGCGGCCTATCGGGCCGCGGATCAAACCAATCAAAAGGCACTATCCGACCTTTCGCCGGAGGAGCGCGGGCTGTTTGTCGAATTCATGGGTCGGGTGATCGGAGGCCTGCAGGCTCCCCGGTGAATCCTCAACCGGTTCGTCCCGCGATCAGGTACGAGCCGACGACAAGCACAATTGCGCCGGTCACACCGATGGCCGAGACCGGGTCCGTCGAAAAGAGGTCAGGACGAAAATATACGGTCAATTCGGCAAAGCCCAAGGCGATCAATGGAACCGTCGACAGGACCGCGCTGATCTTCGTCGCTTCCCAGTGCTGCAAGGCTTCGGCATAGCAGCAATAAGCACCCAGGGTCGTGACCACACTGAACAGCAGCATGGCGACGCCGGACCAGTGCAAATCAATACCAAGCGGAATGTTTTCGGCGGAGATCGGCAGCAGCACAAGGGCGCCGGCCACGAACGCCATCATCGAAATCTGCAACGAGCTGAAGTTCAGCAACAATTGTTTTTGGGCCAGGGAGTAAGCCGCCAAGGCGGCGGCCGAACAGACCAGAATGACCACCCCCAGCGAATATTCGGTAACGGAGCCGAAAAGCTCGACGAGCCTGTCGTGGAAGAACAGGGCAAGCCCGGCGACAATGGCGATCAACCCGACGACCTGCGTTCCCGTGAAGCGCTCCTTGAAGATGAATATTCCGCCCAGGATCACGAACACAGCGTTGAGTTGTATCAGGAGCTGGGCGGGCCCGGGGCCGACGATGTCCACGCCCATCGCATAGGTGACGTAGTTTACGCAAAGCCCGATACAGATGATGGCCAGCAGGACGGCAGACTTGCCGTCGATGTCTCGCAGCCGGGAGAGCTTTCCGCCGATCGACAATACTGCGAACAAGATCGCAAAGGCCAGGCTCAGCCGATACCAGCTGATGGTGTAGGCATCCAGGTGGCCCACAAGGACCTTCAGCACCGTGGGCAGCATCCCCCAAAGCAGCGCTGCGATGAGCGTCAGGAACAGCCCATATCTCCAGCGACCGGTTGTTGTATGAATTTTGTCAATTCGATTCATTCGATCCGATCCATCGTTTGGGGAAAGCCTGCCGGCCGGGTTCGCGACGGCAAACGCCATCGTGAATGTCTGCTGACCTGCAGTCACACCACTTCGCCGCTTGGTTTGAGCAATTGCCGCGCCTGCGAGAATCAGTGCGGCTGCCCGCTGCCGGGAACGGGCACATCTGGCGAGAGACTTCACATGCAATCCGGCCGCCGGGCAGCGCGGACGTCGTCCGCCGATGTCCCGGCGGCCGATCGCAAGGTTCCATAGTCCCCGAATTGGAGGGTCGATTCCGCTTGTGCTCTCGGGAACCCACTGCTGCTGTTCAGCATGATCCTCGCCTCGCTGGAGGATCATGGCTGCACCCATTTTTAGTGGTATTTTTGGTGCGAAAGAAGCCTAAAATTGAGAAGCATGCGATGCCGGGACAGCATCGCCGAGCCCGAACAACAGGCTCGGAGGCACCCCGCCGCGATGCGGGCGGCCTCAGTCCCGCTCGCCGACCAGACCCTTGATCAGCCACTTCTGCAGGAGCACGACCACGGCGACGGGCGGAAGCATGGCGAGGATCGCCAGCGCCATGCCGTAATTGGTCGACGAACCGAAGCGTTCGATGCCGCGCACCAGGGTGAAGTAACCCTCGCCGGTGGTGGTGATCATCAGCGGCCACAGATACTGGTTCCAGCCCTGGACGAAGGTGACGACGAACAGCGCCAGTATCATCGGTCGCGACACCGGAACCAGGATATCGACCAGAAATCGCAGCGGTCCGGCACCGTCGATGCGCGCCGCCTCCTGCAGCGAGTTCGGTACCGATTTGAAGAACTGGCGGAAGAAGAAGGTGCCGATCGCGGCCGCCAGCAGAGGCAGAATCAGGCCGCTATAGCTGTTGAGCATGCCAAGGGTCTGCACCACGGTGAAGCTGGGCAGGATGCGGGTCTCGATGGGCAGCAACAGGCTCGCGAAAATGAGCCAAAAAAGAAAAGAAGCGAAACGCAAACGAAAATAGACCAGTGCATAGGCCGAGAGCACGGACAGAATGCACTTGCCGATGGCGAAGCCGAATGCCAACACCGCCGAGTTGATCGCCATGCCGCCAGCGGTGATCGTCTGGCTGAAGCCGGCCTTGGTCGTCAGCAGGGTTCCGTAGACCTGCGTGAACTGCCCTCCCCATCCGAGCTGCAGCCCTTCGCGGGAAATGGTTGCGTTGTCGTAGGTCGACGTCAGGAACACCGCGAGAACAGGCAGGAGCATGAACAGCGAGCCGGCAATCAGGATCAGATGATCAACAAGTTTCTTCACAGCGCCCGTGCCCGCCC
Source organism: Rhizobiaceae bacterium (assembly GCA_963921345.3). GTDB lineage: Bacteria > Pseudomonadota > Alphaproteobacteria > Rhizobiales > Rhizobiaceae > Hoeflea_A. The sequence goes on from CAWUFE020000007.1 coordinate 3,223,495, forward strand.
GCCTGCCAGTGCCGCACGCATGGGTGCGCGCCGTGCAACTGTCACGAATCGACGCCCGGGACAACACGACCCGCGAAATATTTCGCATTTTTTCGTGTCACAAAAGCTTCATCCTTTTGACATTGGCCTGTCACTTGCCATAGCGTAGCTACTGTCGTCCGCGACCGACAGGCCCTGGAGCTTTGTCGCTAACGGGGTCAATCCGACAAACTCTGGGGAGACGCATATGACCATACGCAATCTTTTCGCTGGCGCCATGGCTACCGCCATGTCCGTCTCATTTGCAATGCCGGCATTTGCCGTGACCGAAATCACCTGGTGGCACGCCATGGGCGGCCAGCTCGGCAACACCGTCAACGACATCGCCGAAAAATTCAACGCGTCGCAGTCCGACTACAAGATCACGCCCGTCTTCAAGGGCACCTATGAAGAAACCATGACAGCCGGCATCGCCGCGTTCCGCGCCGGCGAGCAGCCCAACGTCATTCAGGTCTTCGACGCCGGCGCCGCGACGCTGATCGGCGCCAAGGGCGCCGTCATCCCGGCCCAGGACCTGATGAAAGAGAACGGCGTGCCGTTCGACATCGAGGACTACATCTCCGGCGTTCGCTATTTCTACGCCGACAGCGCCGGCAAGATGATTGGCATGCCGTTCAACTCCTCGACCCCGATCATGTACTACAACGAGGATGCGCTGAAGAAGGCCGGCGTGACGCCGCCGAAGACCTGGGAAGAGTTCCAGTCGGTTACCGCGCCGAAGCTGAAGGAAGCGGGCTATGTGCCGATGTCGCAGTCGCACCTGCCGTGGATCTTCACCGAAAACTTCTATTCGCGTCACAACCTGGAATTCGCCACCAAGGCCAATGGCTATGAATCCGGCACGCCGGTCATGCTGCTGAACGCCGATCCGATCAAAGGCCATTTCACGGCCGTCAAAGAATGGTTGGATAATGGCATGTTCGGTTGGTACGGCACCGGCTGGACCGACAACCAGAAGCCGTTCAACGAAGGCCAGGTCGCGATCTGGCTCGGCTCTTCCGGCTCGTTCGGCGGCGTCAAGGCATCCGCGAAATTCCCGTTCAACGCGACCTTCCTCCCCTATTGGGAATCGCTCGTCAAGGAACCGACCCAGACCTTCATCGGCGGCGCCGCGCTGTTTGCCATGTCCGGCAAGCCGGCAGACGAGAACAAGGCCGTTGCCGAGTTCTTCCGTTTCCTGACCTCGCCGGAAATCCAGTATTTCTGGCACCGTGAGACCGGCTATGTGCCGATCACCACGGCGGCCTACGACCTGGCCAAGAAGGAAGGCTACTACAAGGAAACGCCGCAAGCCGAGGTTGGCATCGAGCAGCTGACCCAGAAGGCCGGCGAGTGGACCAAGGGCTATCGCCTCGGCTTCTACGTGCAGATCCGCGACGTCATGAACCGCGAATACGGCAAGATCTTCTCCGGCGAGAAGGACGTCGATGCGGCCTTTGCCACCATCGAGGAAGAATCCAACAAGCTGCTTGAGCGCTTCGCCAAGTCGATGGGCAGCAACTGACAACTGGTATATAATTACCTGTCATAACCACAGGCGGGGCGCCGAGGCGCCCCGCAGCGGCACTTTGGGGAGGCGCCACGCATGGAGAAATCGCAGTTCAAGTCGCCGCTCTATCCGTATCTCCTGCTGATTCCCCAGCTTTCAATCGTCGTTATCTTCTTCTACTGGCCGGCCGCCGAGGCCATCCGCTCTTCCTTCTATCTTGAAGATCCTTTCGGGTTCTCTTCGACATTTGTCGGCCTCGACAATTTTCGCGACATGGTCACGCGTTCGGACTATGTGGCAACGGCGCGCTTCACGGTCATCTTTTCGGTCCTCGTGACTTTCTTTTCATTGGCGATCGCGCTGCTTCTGGCGGTCACCGCGGACCGCGTGCTGCGCGGCGCGTCCACATACAAGACGCTGCTGATGTGGGTGTACGCCATTGCGCCGCCGGTTGCCGGCCTGATCGGCATCCTGCTCTTCGACAATCTGGTCGGTCCGATCTCTGAATTCTTCCGGTCGATCGGCTGGGATTTCAAGCTCGGCGTCAACCGCTTCGACACCGCCTTCGCGATGGTGACGATCTCCATCTGGAAACAGGTGCCCGTCAACTTCATCTTCTTCCTGTCCGGCCTGCAGGGCATTCCCAAATCGGTGCAGGAGGCCGCCGCCATCGACTGCGGTTCCTCGACCCGCCGCTTCTGGACCATCACCTTTCCGCTGCTGGCGCCGACCGGCTTCTTCCTGCTCATCATCAACATCACCTATTCGCTGTTCGACACGTTCGGCGTGATCGACGTGGTGCTGAAGGGCGAGCCCGGCAACAACCCGGTAACCCTGGTCTACAAGGTTTTCCTCGACGGCTTCCGCGGCAACGACCTCGGTGGCTCTTCCGCCCAGTCGGTCATACTGATGATCCTGGTTCTCGTTTTGACGATCTTTCAATTCCGCATGATTGAAAGACGCGTGCACTACAGTTGAGGGCGCCACGATGACGACTTCCGACATCCATCTGGACCCGTCCAAGGCCGATACGGTCGCAGCCGAGGGGCATCACAAGAAGCGTTTTCGCTGGGGCATCGTCGTCGATCACGCGGTGCTGATCGCCGGATCGCTGTTCATGCTCATGCCCGTGCTGACGGCCTTCCTGACCTCCAGCCACGACAACATAACCATCCACAGCGGCGGCCTGCAGATGAGCTTCGGCGACCATCTGGGGGAAAACTACTACAATGCCATGCTGGTTCCGGGCGGCTTTACCAAGACCGTCGACGGCATGAGCATGCTGATGAACTCGTTCATCCTCGGCATCGGATTTTCCGTCGGCAAGATCATCATCTCGATGCTCGCCGCCTACGCCATCGTTTATTTCCAGTTCCGCTTCGCGACGCTCGCCTTCTGGCTGATTTTCACGACGCTGCTGCTGCCGCTCGAGGTGCGCATCCTGCCGTCCTATGAAATCGTCCAGGGCCTCGGTCTGACCAACACCTATACCGGACTGATCGTGCCGCTGATCGCATCGGCCACGGGGACGTTCTTTTTCCGGCAGTTCTTCAAGTCCGTGCCGAACGAGCTGATCGAGGCTGCCCGCATCGACGGTGCCGGGCCGGTAAAATTCTTTTTCGATATTCTCGTGCCGCTGTCGAAGACGATGATCGCGGCCATCTTCATCATCATGTTCGTGTTCGGCTGGAACCAGTATCTGTGGCCGACCATCATGACCACCGAGGAAGGCTTCTTCACGCTGGTGCGCGGCATTTCGCAAATCATGCAGGTCTTCATCGGCTCGCAGATCCCGGATTACGGCGAGGCGATGGCGCTGGCGATCGTCGCCATGCTGCCGCCGGTGCTGATCGTGGTCTTCTTCCAGAGATGGTTCGTCAAGGGCCTTGTGGAATCGGAAAAATAGGTAAAGTGTGAATGGCCCAGGTCCTTATTGACAAGGTACGCAAAGTCTATCCGAACGGTACCGAAGCGCTGACGCCGTCGACGCTCTCCATCCGTGACGGCGAATTCATCGTGCTGGTCGGCCCCTCGGGCTGCGGCAAGTCGACCCTGCTGCGCATGGTTGCCGGCCTCGAGGACATCACCGAAGGGGCGATCTCGATCGGCGAGCGGGTCGTCAACGATCTCGATCCGGCCGAGCGCGACATCGCCATGGTGTTCCAGAACTATGCGCTCTACCCGCACATGTCGGTCTACAAGAACATGGCCTATGGCCTGAAGAACCGCGGTCGCTCGAAAGAAGATATCGACGTGGCGGTGCAGAAGGCGGCGAAGCTGCTGCACATCGAGGAATTCCTCGAACGCCGGCCGAGCCAGCTGTCGGGCGGCCAGCGCCAGCGCGTCGCCATGGGCCGGGCGATCGTGCGCGATCCGGCGCTGTTCCTGTTCGACGAACCGCTGTCCAACCTCGACGCCAAGCTGCGCAACCAGATGCGTATCGAGATCCGCAAGCTGCAGCGCGAGCTGGGCGTTACCTCGATCTACGTCACCCACGACCAGATCGAGGCGATGACCATGGCCGACCGGATTGCCGTGCTCAACACCGGCAAGATCGAGCAGATCGGCACGCCGTCGGAGATCTATCACACGCCGGCCAGCATTTTCGTCGCCGGCTTCATGGGCGCGCCACCCATGAACATTCTCGACGGCCACTACAACGGCAATGGCGGCCTGGAGATCAAGGATCTGGGCCACGTCGCCGTGACCATCAGCTGCCTGTGTCAGGCGACATCCGCGTCGGCATCCGTCCGGAAAATGTCGAGATCCACCAGAACGAGGTGGAAAACACCGTGCCGATCAAGGTCGATTTCCTCGAGGAACTGGGCGCCGGTCGGTTGTTGCACACCACCATCGGCTCGACGCCGTTCGTCGCCCATCTCGACAACGAGCATCCGATCGACGGCGACAGGGTCTTCGCCCACCTGCCGGCTCGCGCACTGCATCTTTTCGACGCCGCGACGGGGCGGCGCGTCTGACCAGCCGCCCGCCCGCCGGTCAGCCCAGCTCGACACGCTCGCGCAGCTGAACCGGCGGATAAGTCACGCAATCGGCGGTATCGAACAACACTTCGAACGGCTCAAGCGGCTGCTCGACCAGCGCCAGCGCTGCGTTTCGATGGGCGGCTGCGACGGCGGTTCCCAGCGTGCAATGCGGTATCCAGGTCGCCGGGCGGTAAAGTTCGTGACACAGCTCGGGGTCTACGCGGTCGTGAATGGACCGGTGCAGGCTTTTCAGGTCCCGAGCGTCAGCAGGCTCTGCCCAGAGAACCAGCGGCGATGATGGAAAGCTGCGCACGGCTTCGAACCGCACTCGCAATGCCGCCTTCCCGGCGAATACTGCAAACGCTGCGTCATAAAGCAGCTGGGTGCGGACGTCGTCGTAGATCGCAAGCGTGATATGCGGCGGGTACTTCATAGCGGCCATAGACGGCGACGCTTCCCACCGGCCGACGGTCTTCCACAGGTCACGCACCGCGTCGGCGCTGTCGTTATTCGCGGCAAGGCAGATTGCTTGCACCGTTCAATCCCCGTTGAGCGACCCCACGGTACATGCTCGCGGGTGAACAAAGAACGGTCTTATGTCGGTCACCGCATATTCGGCACTTTGCCCTGCGGCGAAACCGGGCGGTCCTTGAGCAACGGGCCGTCGGACGTCGAGGTGCACGACGACAGTGCAAGAGCCGCCGCGACAATCAGCAGAACACGCAGGATCATGGGAGCCTCCTCAAGACACGCTGAACCGGGTATTGTCGCCGCTACGTGAGGTAATCGTAGCCGTTCTTCACTTTGCCCTGGGTCGAAACGGGCCTGTCCTTCAACAGCGTCCCGTCGGACGTCGACGTGCAGGACGACAGCACGAAAGCAGCGGCGGCAAACAACAAAACACGCAAAATCACAGAATATCTCCAAATCGATCGGTTACTGGCCTTAGGCCGGCCGTTTGACCGTTTGCGGCGTCTGGGCCGACAGGACCTGCAGCTTGATCACCTCCGACAGGGACAGGACGGCTATTTCCTGCGGCTCCGCCATGCCCTCGAGATGCTCGGTCCTGAACTCGGCCTGCAATGCGCCGGCATAGCCCGCATCGACGGCCTCGCGATAGGTATCGGCGGCGGCGATCAGCCGCGAGCCCAGCACCTTGTTGTGCTTTTCCAGCTTGGCCGAATAATTGACCGCCGACCCGATCACCGTGATCTCCAGGCGGTTTTCCTGGCCAACGGCGCCGAAGGCGACCTTGCCCGAGGCGACGCCGATGCCAATGCCGGCGGCATGGATGGGGCCCAGTTCGGGATCCTCTCCGCTCCAGCCGTCGAAGTCGCACAGGATGCGTTCCGCCGCCTCGAGCGCCTTGGCCGCTCCGGCAGCCCGGTCGCCGGTGCCGAAAGTCGCCATGATGCCGTCGCCCATGAACTTGTCGATGACGCCACCGCGCTCCTGGATGATCGGAACCACCCGGCTCTGATAGCGTGACAGGGTGCGCATGACGTCGGACGCTTCCATCTTCGCCGCCATGCGGGTGAAGCCGCGGATATCGACGAACAGTATGGCCGCTTCGCGGCTTTCGCCCTTGCCGGCCTCCAGCTGCTCCTCGCTGTCGCGGATGCCGCTGGCGATGGAGGTGTCGAAAAAGCGCGACAGGTCCTTGGCCGCGACCTGTTCGGTGACGGCGCTGACCAGCAGGTTGTTCGAGGCGTTGACCACCAGGGTCAGCACCGCGGTGACCAGCAGGATCGACAGGATCTTGTCGATTTCGGCGCCGATCAGGATCGAGTTGGACGTCAGATATTCGACATAGGACCGGGTGAGCATGTTGTCGCCCGGATCGATGCGGGTCACGTAGAATATGACCGTCGCCCAGCCTACGGCCGCGACGATGCCGGAAGCGATCACGAAGCGCGATTCGAAGCGCAACGCCCTGAGCGCGATGAAGATGAACACGTAGAGCAGCGTCGGCGCCTTCAGGATGAAGGAGGCCGGCTGCATGTACTAGACATGGAAGCTCACCATCAGCCCGTAAAGCAGGCCGAAATCGAACAGGATGGAGCCGTAGACGGCCCAATGCGGCAGCCGCATGCGGATCGACCAGATCAGACCGATCACGCTGAAGAACATGTAGGCGCCGAGCACGAAGGGAACCGGCGAAAAGGCTTCGTCCGGGCTGGTTTTCGGGCTGATCGCATAGATCGAGGAGAACACGATGACGATGGTCAGCTGGATCAGGCGCGCCATGATCTCGTTGGCCCGCTCGCGCTCGGCCAAGGCCGCCTGGACGCGCTTGGGCAACTGGTCGCGTCGGGTTCCCGGGCGAAAGTGCTTCATGACGAATTCGAACAGAGCCACGGCAATACTCCATGGTGCCGCTTCCAGTTAGGGCGGCTTGCCAATCCCTGCAAGGGTCGGTCGAGGCAATCGTAGACTACCAGTTTCCGGGAGCGGTGCGTATCAATTCGCTTGAACCGCGCGTGATGGCCTGTTGATGCAATGTGAACACACTCCAGAGCGCAATTTGCGGTGCTTTGCAAAAACATCGACTTTTTGGCTTTGCCCCTCCCAGGCGTCGGGCTATGCTGCCCCGTGTGTTCAATCAACGAAGGGAGGTGGTCAGATGTCGAGTGAGTTTACCGGACATAATACCGGTGGTGAGGGGAAAGTCCCGGCATCAGAGCAGCCTCTGACGCTGGTGTGACCCTTCAAGGGTTGTCAACTTAATCCACACCGGTGTTATCCGGACCTCACGGGGGGTGCCTTGCGCACCCCCTTTTGTTTTGTGCTGTAACGCTGGAGTGGCGTCTCTGGTTGCCGTCGATCAGATCGCCAGATATTCGTTGCGCAGGTCCTCGTCGTCGAGAACGTCCTGCGCCTTGCCGGTGTAGACCACTTCGCCCATGTCGACGATCACCGCTTTGTCGGCTAGTTTCAGCGCCGCGACGGCATTCTGCTCGACAATGATGGTGGTGATGCCGAGTTCCTTGATCTGGCGGACGATCTTTTCGATTTCCTGGACGATCACCGGCGCCAGACCCTCATAGGGCTCGTCGAGCAAAAGCAGCTTGACGTCGCGGGCGAGCGCCCGCGCGACCGCCAGCATCTGCTGTTCGCCGCCCGACAGCGTCGTGCCGATCTGCGTGCGGCGTTCGGCCAGCCGCGGGAAATGCTCGTAGATGCGTTCCAGCTCCCAGCCGCGCGGTTCCGAGACCTGGGCGAGGATCAGGTTTTCCTCGACCGTCAGGCCGCCGATGATGCGGCGGTCCTCCGGAACCAGCTGCACGCCCAGCTGCGCCGCCTGGAAAGACTTCTTGTCGTGCAGGCTCTCACCGCCGAGATAGATCTCACCGCTGTGAAGTGCCGGATCGTCGACGCGTGCAAGCGTGCGCAGGGTGGAGGTCTTGCCGGCGCCGTTGCGGCCCAGCAGAGCGAGGATCTCGCCTTCTCTCAGGTCGAAGGAGATGCCCTGGACGATGTAGGACTCGCCGTAATAGGCATGGATGTCCCGGACGCTGAAAAAGGCGTCGGCGTCGGGCGCTGCCACGGACAGCTGCTCATCGAGCGGCAGGTCGCTCTGGTCGGTTTTCTTCAGCATGTCAGTGTGCTCCACCAAGATAAGCTTCCTGTACTTTCGGATTGCCCTTGATCTCGTCCGGCGTTCCCGAAGCGATGATGCGGCCCTGCGCCAGGACCGAAATCTTGTCCGCCAGCGAGAACACCACATGCATGTCGTGCTCGATGATGACCTTAGTCATACCACGCTCCTTGATGGTCTTCAAAAGGTCCACCGTCCGGTTGGTGTCGTGGCGCGACATGCCGGCGGTCGGTTCGTCGAGCAGCAGCAGCTTCGGATGCTGCACCAGGCACATGGCGAGTTCCAGCCGACGCTTGTCGCCGCGCGAGAGGGACGCCGCTTCGCGATCCTGAAGCGCGGCCAGTCCGACATCCGACAGCACCTTCTCCGCGTCCTCGCGGATTTGCGTTTCACGCCGCAACTTGACGAAGGGCCGCAGGCTGAAGGAGCCGTCGCGATGGGCGAAGGCCGGGATCATGACGTTTTCCAGAAGCGTCAGGTCCGGAAAGATCTCCGGCGTTTGGAAGACCCGGCTGACGCCGAGCTGATTGATCTCGTCCGGCGTGTGCTCGTCGAGCACGTCGCCGTTGAAGACCACATGGCCACGATCGGGCTTGATGCGGCCGACGCAGACATTGAGCAGGGTCGACTTGCCGGCGCCGTTGGGGCCGATAATGGCGTGGGTCGTGCCTTCCTCGACATTGAGGTCGACGTCGCTCAGGGCGTGCAGACCACCGAAGCTCTTGTGGACGTCGGTGACGTGGAGAACGCTGTTTTTCATCGTCCCAGTCCTCCTATTCGGCCGCCTGCGGGACCGCAGCGGTTCGTTGTTTGCCGTCACCGCCGCCGGTCAGTCGCTTGACCAGCCGGCGCCAGCCTTCCATCACGCCGCCCGGCAGGAAGATGACGATCAGCATGAACAACACGCCCAGCGTCAGGTGCCAGCCTTCGCCGACGAACAGGCTGGCCGTGTCGACGGCCACATGCTGCAGCCCTTCCGGCAGGAAGCTGAAGAACTGCAGCAGGGTCCCCTCGTTGAAAGCGGAGAAGATGTTCTCGAAATATTTGATGATCCAGGCGCCGAGCATCGGGCCGACCAGTGTGCCGACACCGCCGAGAATGGTCATCAGCACGACTTCGCCGGACGCCGTCCACTGCATGCGCTCGGCGCCGGCCAGCGGGTCGGTGACCGCCAGCAGCGAGCCGGCGAGGCCGGCGAACATGCCGGAGATCACGAAGGCTGCCAGCGTGTAGGGACGCGTGCTGAAGCCGGTGTAGTTCATGCGCTGCTGGTTCGACTTGATACCACGCAGCGCCAGGCCGAAGGGCGACTTGAAGATGCGGCGGGTGAAGAAGAAGCAGACGATCAGCACGACCGCACAGAAATAGAAGCCCGGATAGCCGCTCATGTCGATGCCGAACAGGTTGGTTTCGGGCAGCCCCGCACCCGGCTCGGCGAACATGCGGTCGATGATTCGCGGATCCTGCAGCGTCAGCTGCAATCCGGTCTCGCCATTGGTGATCGGCGTCAGAACCGAATAGGCCAGGTTGTAGCACATCTGCGCAAAGGCCAGCGTCAGGATCGAGAAATAGATGCCCGACCGGCGCAGGCTGACATAGCCGATAACCAGGGCGAACAGCCCGGAAAAGGCCATGCCGAACAGGATCGCCGGCAGCACGTTCATGGTGAACAGCTTGAAAGACCAGACGGCGGCGTAGGATCCGACGCCGAGGAACGCGGCGTGTCCGAACGACAGGTAGCCGGTCAGGCCGAACAGGATGTTGAAGCCCATGGCGAAGATCGCGTAGATCGCGAATTTCTGCAGCAAGTCCGGATAGTTGGCGCCCAGCGGCGCCAGCCACAGCGGCATGGTGAAAACGACGACCGCAAAGGCCAGAAGCGCGAAGGGTTCGCGGGAGAACATCTCTTTCATCGCTCTAATCCTCCATCACGCCTTCGCGGCCGAGCAGCCCGCGCGGCATCGTCAAGAGGATGACGACCGCCACCAGATAGATGATGATCTGGTCGATCCCCGGAAAGATGCTTTTGATTTCGTTCATCGAGGCGAAGGACTGCAGGATGCCGAGCAGGAAGCCGGCGAGCACCGCGCCCGGCAGCGATCCCATACCGCCGACGACGACCACGACGAAGGACAGGACAAGGAAGTCCATGCCCATGTGGAAATCGGGCGGGAGGATCGGTGTGTACATGACCCCGGCCAGGCCGGCGACGACCGCCGCGATGCCGAAGACCACGGTGAAGCGGCGCTGGATGTTGATGCCGAGCAGCCCGACGGTCTCGCTGTCGCGCATGCCGGCCCGTACCACCATGCCGTATGTGGTGAATTGCAGGAAGGCGAAGACAGAGCCGATTACGGCCGCCGAGAAGGCGAAGTAAACCAACCTCCACCAGGGGTAGACAATGTTGCACTCGAGCCCCAGCCAGGCGCCGATATCGGCGCTGCCGGAGACGATCTCCGGCGCGCTTTGCGGGATCGGATTGGCGCCGAAATAGTGCTTGATGATTTCCTGCAGGACGATCGCCAGACCGAAGGTAACGAGAATCTGGTCGGCATGCGGCCGCTTGTAGAAATACTTGATCAGGCCGCGCTCCATGACGATGCCGATCAGCAACATCACCGGAATGGCGATGAGGATCGAAACCGGCACCGAGTAGTCGAGCAGAAAGCTGCCGAAGTCGCCCAGCCAGGCCTCGATATAGGGCGTGCGGATTTCCACCGGCGTCCCCCAGGCGGTTTTCTGGGTTTCGTCCAGAACCACCTTTTCAAGGCCGAGCAGCTTGTTGAAGGTAACCGCGCAGAACGCTCCCAGCATGAACAGCGCGCCATGGGCGAAGTTCACGACGCCCAGCGTTCCGAACACCAGAGTCAGGCCCAGGGCGATCAGGGCATAGGCACCGCCCTTGTCGAGTCCGTTGAGAAATTGAAGAAAGATCGCATCCATAGCCAAAAAACCCCTCCGAGGCTTTGAACCCTGGTTGGTCGACCGGCCGCAGAAGCGGCCGGTCAGGAAGACTGTTGCAGTCTAGTCGGTGCTGGTCAGCAGGCCTTGGCGTCCGCCGGGCCGAGTTCCCCGCCGAAGATCGCCGGGTCGTAGGTGACCTGATCGCGCGGCACGATCTTGACCACTTCCAGAAGGTCGAACTGCGAACTCGGATTGGCGTTGCCGCGCACCACGAGAACGTCCTTCATGCACTGGTGGTCGGCGGCGCGATACAGCGTCTTGCCGTTGCCCGTGCCGTCGAACTCGTAGCCTTCGAGTGCGGCGATCACCTGCGGCGGAGCGAAGGTACCGGCGCGTTCGCAGGCATCGGCATAAAGCAGCGCCTGTGTGTAACAGGTCTGCGCCGCCTGGGACGGCGGGAAGCCGTATTCCTGGCCGAAGGACTTGACGAAGGCCTTCGACCCCTCGTCCTGGAGCGACCAGTTCCAGTTGGTGGTGCCGAGAATGCCCTTGATGTTGTCGCCGGCGCCTTGTGCCATCAGACGAGAGAACAGCGGCACGACGATCTCGAAGTTCTTGCCGTTGACCTGCTTGTCGCGCATGCCGAACTGCACGGCCTGGGTCAGCGAGTTGACCATGTCCTTGCCGTAGTGGTTGAGGACCAGCACGTCGGCACCGGAGTTGAGAACAGGCGTCAGATACTGCGAGAAGTCGCCTGCGCCGAGCGGCGTACGCACCGCATTGGCGGTGTTCCAGCCGAGACCCTCGGTGGCGTCCTTGATCGACTCTTCCTGGGTCCAGCCCCAGTTGTAGTCGGCCGTCAGGTGATAGGCGGTGCGGTCCTTGCCGAGCTGTTCGGCGAGAATCGGACCCAGCGCCAGGCCGGACTGGTAGGCGTTGAAGAAGTGACGGAAGCCGTAGCGCTTCTTGTCCTTGCCGGTGGTGTCGTTGGAGTGGGTCAGGCCGGCCATGAAGATCACGCCGGTTTCCTGACACAGGCCCTGAACGGCCACGGCAACGCCCGAGGACGATCCGCCGGTGATCATGATGGCGCCGTCTTTTTCGATCATCCGCTTGGCGGAGGCGCGTGCGGCGTCGGACTTGGTCTGGGTGTCGCCGGTGACGAATTCGACTTTCTTGCCGAGAATGCCGTTGCCCTTGAGCGCCTTCGACGAGAAGGTGTTGAGCATGCCGCCGTCGCCTTCACCGTTGAGGTGCTTGACGGCCAGTTGATAGGCGCGCAGTTCGTCCGCACCCTCGTCGGCGTAAGGGCCGGTCTGGGGGACGTTGAAGCCGAGGGTGACGCTGCTGCCGGTCGGCATGTTGCAGAAGTCCTCGGCATAGGCACCGCGCACGAAACTCATCGGTGCCGCAAGCGCAACCCCGGATGCCGCACAGGCCTTGAGCAGGCCACGACGAGTCAGTGTGAGTTTGGACATTGAATTCCTCCCGAATGTCGCTGAACGAGCGTTCCGTCCAAGACCGGCGGAACTAAGAGCGGGATGCTAGCTGCGTGGACGGGAGGCGCAATAATCCATTCGTGTATAAGACTTTGGTATATTAGACTTTTTTCCTATTGCACCCTGCCGTTCGACCTCGATTCGGAAACAAAATGTCGTGAGATCTTGATCCGTATCAAGGTTGCGGCGTTTTTTCCTGTTTAGAGTGCATCTAAAGTCTGATAGGTCTTTTTGACGGCATTGGCGCAGGCTGCGCGCTTGTCAGCCGCCGGAGTCCGGTTCGGGCAACGAATCGATGAGCAGGCGGCGAATACCGCGTAACTGGAGTGGGACTCTCATGGATTATCGCAGCATTTTTCAGGACGCTGTCGATCAGCTGCATGCCGAAAAACGATACCGCGTGTTTGCCAATCTGGAACGCATCGTCGGCAAGTTTCCGCGCGCCATCCACCGCTCCGGCGCCTCGGCCCGGGAAGTCACCGTATGGTGCTCTAACGACTATCTGGGCATGGGCCAGAACGAAAACGTCATCGCCGCGCTGTGCGATGCGGCCGGCAAGATGGGCTCCGGCGCCGGCGGCACCCGCAACATTTCCGGCACCAACCACCCGCTGGTCGAGCTGGAGCACGAGCTCGCCGACCTGCACGGCAAGGAGGCCGCCCTGGTCTTCACGTCGGGCTTCATTTCCAACGAGGCCTCGATCTCGACCATCGCCCGGCTGCTGCCGAACTGCCTGATCCTGTCGGACGAATTGAACCATTCCTCGATGATCGAGGGCGTGCGCCGGTCGGGTTCGGAAAAGAAGATTTTTCGGCACAACGATCTGGGGCACCTGGAGCAGCTGCTGCAGGCGGCCGAACCGGACCGGGCCAAGCTGATCGTCTTCGAATCGGTCTATTCCATGGACGGCGACATCGCGCCGATCGAGGCCATCGCCGATCTCGCCGACAAATACGGCGCCATGACCTATATCGACGAGGTGCACGCTGTCGGCATGTACGGCCCGCGCGGCGGCGGCATCTGCGATCGCGACGGCCTGGCCGACCGCATCGACATCATCGAGGGAACGCTGGCCAAGGCGTTCGGTGCGCTCGGCGGCTACATCACCGGCCCGCGGACGGTGATCGACGCGGTGCGCTCCTATGCACCCGGCTTCATTTTCACCACGGCGCTGCCGCCGGCCATGGCCGCTGCAGCGACCACCTCGATCCGCCACCTGAAAAACTCGCAGGTCGAGCGCGACAAGCACCAGCGCCAGGCGCAGACCACCAAAAAGATCCTGCTCGAAGCAGGGCTGCCGGTCATGCCGTCGGTGACCCACATCGTTCCTGTCCTGGTCGGCGATCCCGAGCTTTGCAAGAAGGCTGCCGACCGGCTGATGGACGTGCACGGCATCTATATCCAGCCGATCAACTATCCGACCGTGCCGCGCGGCACCGAGCGGCTGCGCATCACGCCGTCGCCGTTCCACGACGACACGCTGATCGGGGAACTGCGCGACGCGCTGCTCGAGGTGTGGAACGCGCTGGGCATCCCGCTGACGACCGATTCCGGTGCCGAACCGGTCAAGTCCGACCGCGTCGTGCAACTGCCGGTCGCCAAATCGGGCGGCTGACCGCCTCTCAGTTTTTCAGCAAAAACTCCGCTAGCCGCCCAGCGGCGTCTTCGACCTGGTCGAGGCGCCGCAGGAAGCAGGCGCGAAAGTAGGATTCGCCGCCGGGGCCGAAGCCCGAACCGGGCGCCAGGCCGACGCCGGTCTCGTCGACCAGACGGATCGCCGCCGAGCGGGTGTCTTCAAGGCCGTCGATGGCGAAGAAGGCGTAAAACGAGCCCTCCGGCGGCACCAGTCGCACCCGGTTGGTCGCGAGCAGCGCCTGGCAAAGCACGCCGCGCGCATCCGCCGCCCGCTCCTTCTGCTGTTCGACGTAGGGGTCGCCCTCGTTCAGCGCGGCGACAGCTCCCTCCTGCATGAAGTGGGCGACGCCGGAGGTCGAATACTGGATCAGGTTCTCGAACACCTGGCCGAGTTCCGACGGCGCGCGCACCCAGCCGACGCGCCAGCCGGTCATCGACCAGTTCTTGGAAAAGGTGTTGACGAACAGGATGCGATCGCTGTCGTCCATGATGTCCAGGAAGGACGGCGCTCGGTGGCCTGAATAGTAGAAGCGGCTATAGATCTCGTCGGCGATGATCCAGATGCCGTGGCGGCGCGCCAGATCGAGGATCGTGCGCAGATCCGCTTCGCTCGCCACCCAGCCGGTCGGGTTGGACGGCGTGTTGATGAACAGCGCCCGCGTTTGCGGCGTGATGGCGTCGGCCAGCCGTTGAAGGTCCAGCGACCAGCCGGCTTCGCCAAACCGCATTTTGACCGCCACGGCGCGCAAGCCGGAAATTTCCGCCGCTGCCGAAATGTTCGGCCAGGACGGCGAAGCGTAGACGATGTCGCTGCCTGGCGGACAGATTGCCTCGACCGCCAGCTTGATCGCCTGCATGCCGGAGCCGGTGACGTAGAAGTTCTCCGGTTCGTGGCGGCCGCCGAAATGCCTGATGTGGTAGTCCGCAAGCGCCTCGCGCAGCGGCGGTATGCCGCGCTGCCAGGTGTAGAACGTGTTGCCTGCCTCGAGAGAGCGGATCGTCGGTCGGGTGATGAACTCCGGCGTCGGCAGATCGCCCTCGCCGACCCAAAGCGGAATCAGGTTTTCCTTTTGCCTGCCGTGATTGACCACGGCAACGATGCCGCTCTCCGGTGCCTGACGGGCCAACGGGCTGATATGGTCGATGAAAGACATGGGTTCCTTCCCGATCACCGTTTCCACTCAACCGCGTAACGCGCGTCACCGAAAAAATCACATCACAATGCGTGATGGTCCCATCGGCCGCATTGATGGACGGCCCGACTGCGGGCCGCCGCGAGTGTCGACTACTTCTTGAGCAGGTCGCGGATTTCCGTCAGCAACTGGATATCGGCGGGCGGCGCCGCCGGGGCTGCCGGTTTTGCCTCTTCCTTGCGCCGCATGTTGTTGACCGCCTTGACCATCAAAAAGATGATCCACGCCAGAATCAGGAAGTTGATCACGACCGTGATGAAATTGCCGTAGGCAAACACAGCGCCCTGCTCGCGCGCCGCCTCGAGGGTCGATGCGGTCACCGCGCTGCTCAGCGGAATGAAGTAGTCGGAAAAATCGAAACCGCCGAAAATGGCGCCGACGATCGGCATGATAACGTCGTCGGTCAGCGATTTGACGATCAGGCCGAACGCCCCGCCGATGATCACTCCGACCGCCAGGTCCATCACGTTGCCCTTGGCAACGAACTCCTTGAACTCCTTGAACATTGCTTCCCCCTTGAAGGTCTCGTTTCCAAAGTCCCACCGGGACCGACTGTCGGTGCGCGTTGCCGACAAGTCAATACGACGCGCCTTTCGTCTGATTTGCCCGCGTGACGTTTGCGTTTATGCTGTGGGTCAAGGGTTTGAAACGGAGGAGTTTCTCTTTGCTGCCTGGATGGGCCATCGTCAGTTCGGCCCTGCTCTATCTTGTCCTGCTGTTCGCCATCGCCAGCTATGGCGACCGCAAAAGCGCGGCCAAGCGCAATGAAGGGCGTGGCCGGCCGCTGATCTATGCCCTGAGCCTGGCGGTCTACTGCACGTCCTGGACCTATTTCGGCGGCGTCGGCCTGGCGGCGGAGCGCGGCTACGAGTTCCTCGCCATCTATATCGGTCCGATCCTGATGTTCACCATCGGCATGCCGGTCATCCGCCGTATCGTCAATCTGGCGAAGGCCGAGAAACTGACCTCGATCGCCGACTTCATGGCCGCCCGCTACGGCAAGAATCCGACGGTCGCCGGCATTGTCGCACTGATCGCCGTCATCGGCACGATCCCCTATATCGCCCTGCAACTGAAGGCCGTGTCCTCGTCGGTCGAGATCATCATGTCGGATGCGTCGCTGGCCGAACAGGGACCGTATTTCCTGACCGACATCTCGCTGGTGGTTGCGCTGCTGCTCGCCGGCTTTGCGGTGATCTTCGGCACCCGCCACGCCGACGCGACGGAGCACCAGAACGGCCTGATCCTGGCGATCGCGACGGAATCGGTCGTCAAGCTCTTCGCTTTCACGGCCGTCGGCCTGTTCGTCACGTTATTCCTGTTTTCAGGCCCGGCCGACCTGATGGAGCAGGCCCGGCAGAACGAACGGGTGATGGCATCTCTGAGTTATGAAACAGCGCCGGCCCGCTGGATCGTGCTGACCATGCTGTCGGCGCTCGCCATCGTTTTCCTGCCGCGCCAGTTTCATGTCACCGTGGTCGAAAACCGCACGGAAAGCGAGCTGCGCACCGCCCGATTCCTGTTTCCGCTTTATCTGATCGCCATCAACATCTTCGTCATCCCCATCGCCATCGCCGGGTTGCTGATGTTCGGCGGTACCGGAATCGGCGACCAGTTCGTGCTGCTTTTGCCGTTGTCGCAGGATCTTTCCTGGCTGTCGCTGGCCACCTTTATCGGCGGCTTTTCGGCGGCCACCGCCATGGTCATCGTCGCGTCGGTGGCCGTCGCCATCATGATTTCGAACGATCTGGTGATGCCGTTCCTGGTGCGCCGCAACGTGCTGCAGCGCGACGGCGACCACAGCGATTTCACCGGCGCCATCCTGAAGATCCGGCGCACCGCCATTTTCTGCATCCTGCTGCTCGGCTACGCCTATTACCGGGCGGCGACGGTCAATGCCGGGCTCGCCTCGATCGGCCTTTTGTCGTTCGCGGCCATCGCCCAGTTCGCGCCGGCCATGTTCGGCGGGCTGATCTGGAAGCGCGCCAATGCGCGCGGCGCCATTGCCGGGCTGACGGCCGGCATGCTGGTCTGGGTCTATCTGCTGCTGCTGCCGAGCCTCGGCGGGCCGGACTATTCCGTCGCGGCGGCCTCGGTGCTCGACTTTCTGATCCCCGGGACGGCGGCCTTTTCCGGCGCCAACATCGATCCGCTGGTCACCGGTGTCATCCTCAGTCTCGCAGCCAATCTCGCGCTGTTCATCTTCGGGTCGCTCAGCCGTCCGGCACGCTCGCTGGAACGGCTGCAGGCCAGCGTCTTCATTCCGCAGCGATCGATGGCGCGGCCGGCCCGCAACGACATGCAGACGGGCATCACCGTCAAGCAGCTCAAACAGGCGATCACCAAATATCTGGGAGCGCAGCGCACCGAGCGCTCCTTCCACACCTTCGAACTGACCCGCGGCCGCTGGCTGGAGCCCAGCGCACCGGCCGACATGGAGCTGGTGCGCTATTCGGAGCAGCTGCTCGGCAGCGCCATCGGGTCGGCCTCGGCCCGGCTGGTCCTGTCGCTGCTGTTCCAGAAGGACGACGACCGGTCCTCCGACACGGCCCGGCTGCTCGACGAGGCGTCGGAAGCGCTGCAATACAATCGCGACCTGCTGCAATCGGCACTCGGCCAGATGGATCAGGGCATTACCGTGTTCGACAGTTCGAACCGGCTGAGCGTGTGGAACCGCCGCTTCCGTTCGCTGCTCGACCTGCCCGAATCCGTCGGCCAGGTCGGCATCCCGCTGGAGGACATCGTCACCATCCTTGCCGACCGCGGCGACATCAAGACCGGTCAGGTGCGCAAGACCATCGACAATTTCCTGACCATGGACATGTCGTGGACGCTGACGCTGGCGGAATCGCAGAGGATCATCGAAATCCGCTCCAACACCATGCCGGACAACGGCGTCGTCACCACCTATGCCGACATTACCGAGCGCGTCGCCTCGGCCAAGGCGCTTCGGCAGGCCAACGAGACCCTCGAGCAGCGTGTCGCGACGCGGACGGCGGAACTGATGAGCGTCAACGAGGAGCTGGCCCAGGCGCGGGCCACCGCCGAAGAGGCCAATATCGGCAAGACAAGATTCCTGGCAGCCGCCGGCCACGACATCCTGCAGCCGCTCAACGCGGCGCGCCTCTATTCGTCGGCGCTGGTCGAGCGGCTCGGCGAGTCGGACAATCGCGGCCTGGTCCGCAACATCGATTCGTCGCTGGAATCGGTGGAGTCCATTCTCGGCGCGGTGCTCGACATCTCGCGTCTCGACACCGGCGCCATGAAGCCGCAAATCACCAGTTTTCCGCTCTACGACGTGCTGCGGCGGATCGAGACCGATTTCCAGCCGGTGGCGGCGGAAAGCCAGTTGCGGCTCACGGTGATGCCGACATCGGTGATGGTGCGTTCGGATCCGAACCTGCTGCGGCGGCTCATTCAGAATCTGGTCTCCAACGCCATCAAGTACACCCATGACGGACGTGTTCTGGTCGGCGTAAGGCGCGGCGGCGACCGGGTTTTCCTGCAGGTCATCGACACCGGCATCGGCATCCCGACCGCCAGCCAGCAAACCGTTTTCAAGGAATTCACCCGACTCGACGAAGGCGCCAAGACAGCCGCCGGCCTGGGTCTGGGCCTGTCGATCGTCGATCGCATCGCCCGGGTGCTGGATCATCCGGTTCACCTGTCCTCGAAACCCGGCGGCGGCACCAGTTTCCGGGTGGAGATTCCGGTCGAGGCCCACATTACTCCGATCGCCGCCAGCAAGCCCCGGCCGGCATCGCGGCAGGCCGTTTCCGACCTGGACGGCCTGACCGTCCTGTGTGTCGACAACGAGCCGCACATTCTGGACGGGCTGGCGCTGCTGATGCGCGGATGGAACTGTCGCGTGGAGACCTGCGCATCGGTGGCCGACCTCAGCGAACGGCTGAAGCGGCAGAGCGTCCCTCCCGACGCCATTGTCGCCGACTATCATCTCGGCGACGGCGACGGGATTGCCGCCGTCGGTCTGGTGCGCCAGCGCTGGGGATCGGACATACCCGCCGTGCTGGCGACGGCCGACCGGACGCACGACGTGCGCAACAGGGCCGAAGCGCAGTCGATCTCGATCTTCAACAAGCCGCTGAAACCGGCCGCGCTGCGAGCCTATCTCAACCAGATCGCCGCGGCGCGCAAATCGGCGGCCGAATAGGTCCCTACGCCGATTGATCCTGGTCTCGGTCGAGAAGGTCGGCGCCGATTTTCGACAGCTGGATCACCGCCTGGGTGCGGCTGTCGACGGCGAGTTTCTGCAGCACGGCCGAGACATGCGCCTTGATGGTCGCCTCCGAAACGCCCAGTTCATAGGCGATCTGCTTGTTCAGCAGCCCTTCGCCCAGCATGCCGAGCACCCGGCTTTGCTGCGGCGTCAGCGTCTGCAAGCGGCCGATCAGGTCGGCCATTTCCGGATCCTGCTCGGCACCCAGATCGAAATCGCGCGGGGTCCATATATCGCCGCCGAGAACGGCGCGGATTCCCTGGCGGATCTCGTCAATGCTTGCCGATTTCGAGATGAAACCGGAGGCACCAAGATCCAGCGCCCGGCGGATGGTCGCCGGATCGTCCGACGCCGAAACGATGACCACCGGCAGACCCACATACTCCGCCCGCAGCGCGATCAGCCCGGACAGGCCGCTGACGCCCGGCATGGTCAGGTCGAGCAGCATCAGATCGGCTTCCGGGTGGTCGGAGGCCGCCTGGCGGGCTGCCTGGAAGTCGCCGGCCTCGACGATCTCCAGCCCCTCTTCCAGGCCGGTCAAGGCCTGCCGCAGGGCGCCCCTGAACAGCGGATGATCGTCGGCGATCACTATGGTCTTGGTCAAGTCAGTGCCCCCTCCCAGAGGTCGACGGGCCCGGGGCCGCGTTCGTCCCGCCCCTGAACCCGGTCCGGTTCCACCGGCCGCGATCGCGAGGACCCCCCGCATGGGCGGGAGCATGGGTACACTGAAAGGGCAGGCCCCTTCGCGCCGTCACCGTGCGCTACCGGTTCGACTCACTATTACCGGTTTGACCCGCCTTTGACCATAAGGGCGGCCAGACGGCCGCGGCCGCCGGCTTGTTCAGGTGACGACTTCGACGGGCTCACTGGCGTATTTCGCCGGACTGGCGACGGCGCAGCCGGCGCATTCCGCTATGCGGGTGTGGAAGGTCAGTGCCTTCTTGATTGCCGGCTCGATGCGGTCGTATTCGCCCAGATAGATCCTGTCGTAGAAATCCGGCAGGTCGGGGCAGAATGCTGACCGCACCGTTCGAACGCCGTTCTTGTTGGGGATGTCGTCCAGAAAGTAACTAGCCATTGGGGGCGCCTCTCCACACAAGTACCTGCGCCTGGACTGTCAGCCCAACCGCGAATTGCCTGTGTTCGATTCACGTCGCCCCGGAATCAACGGCCGCGATATTAGAGCCGGATTCCAGCCAAGGCAAACCGGCTTGTCGACACGTAATGTTTCGTAATGTTACGTTTTATCAGGCAGCGGCTTGCCGGCCTTTTCGTCGGACATCTCTTCTTCGAATTCCTGGATAACGCCGAGAAACCGGCGCATCATGTTCTCCATAATGCCCATCGTCCGGTCGATCTCGTCTTCCGTCGGCAAACCGTTGTCGAGCGATCGACCTTCGGCCGCCAACGTTTCCTCAAGCCGGTCGATGCGTTCTTCAAGAAGGGCGATTTCGTCCTCGAAGGCACGCCGTTCGTCGGCTGCAAGGCGGCAGACGATCTGTTCCTCCTGCAGCTTGCACAGCGACATTTCGCCTGTCTGGGTATCGAGGCGGACAAAGCCGCCCTCGGCCCGCTCCATGATGAAGCGGCCTTCATCGGCCCAGGCCGCGGGCGCGGCAAGGGCGGTGGCTGCGACGACCAGCACGGTTCCGACAACAAAGCGGTTCATATCGGCCTTACCCCCGTGATTTCCGCGACATGAATGTATAGGTATCACAAAATCACGCCGAAATTGCGAACCGTGCCGCCTGCGACGGCGCGTCGCCCGGGGTCAGAGAACGGAATTCATGAGCAATATCTACAAAATCGTCCCGCGAAGCCTGTGGGAGAAGGCGGAAGCCGAGGGAGTCTTCACCGGCGCACCGATCGACCTTGAAGACGGCTACATCCACTTTTCCACCGCCAGCCAGGTGGCGCAGACGGCGGCGCTGCATTTTGCCGGCCAGGCCGACCTGCTGCTGGTGGCGATCGACGGTGACAGGCTTGGCGACGCGCTCAAATACGAGCCGTCGCGCGGCGGCGACCTTTTTCCGCATCTCTATGGCGATCTGCGGCTCGAACAGGTGCTGTGGGTTCGACCGATGCCCCTGAGCCCGGACGGCGCGCACGATCTGCCGGACCTCGGCTGATGGCGGGACTGTTCGAACGGGTCGGAAGGCGGGCGCTTTTCGCGCTCGAGCCGGAGACGGCACACCGGCTGTCGATCCGCGCCCTGCGATCGGGTCTGGTGCCCTCCTGCGCCGCCGCCTCCGACCCCAGGCTGGTCGTCGAAGCGGCCGGGATGCGCTTCGACAATCCGATCGGTATTGCCGCCGGCTACGACAAGAATGCCGAAGTGCCGGACGCGCTGCTGAGGCTCGGCTTCGCCTTCGCGGAAATCGGATCGGTGACGCCGCGTCCGCAGATCGGCAATCCGCAGCCGCGCATTTTCCGCCTGCCGGAAGACCGCGCCGTCATCAACCGTCTCGGCTTCAACAATGAAGGCCACCAGGCGGTGCTCCGACGCCTGCAGCAATGCCGCCGGCACGCCGGACGTCACATCGGCGTCAATGTCGGGGCCAACAAGGATTCGGACGACCGCATCGCCGACTATGCACTCGGCATCGAGGTCTTCTACGATGTCGCCGACTACTTCACCGTCAACATCTCGTCGCCCAACACGCCGGGCCTGCGCGACCTGCATGCCCGCGACAACCTGGCGGCGCTGATGGAGGCGGTGTGCGGGGCGCGCGAGCGACAGATGGCCGCCGGCAAACCGCGTCGCGCCCTGTTCCTCAAGATCGCACCCGATCTCGGCGAGGAAGAGATGGATCACATCGCCGAAGAGATCCGGCTGCACCCGCTCGACGGCACCATCGTCTCAAACACGACGCTGGCCCGCCACGGTCTCGCCGGACGACATGCCGGCGAGGCGGGCGGACTGTCCGGCGCCCCGCTGTTCGAACGCTCGACCGTCATTCTTGCGCGAATGCGCCAGAAGCTCGGGCCCGAGCACACGCTCATTGGGCTGGGCGGTGTCGACAGCGGCCGAACGGCGCTGGAGAAGATCCGCGCCGGCGCGGATCTGGTGCAGCTCTATACCGGCTTCATTTTTGAAGGGCCCGGACTGATCGGCCAAATGCTGCGCGAGTTGTCCGACCTGGTGGCGGGCGAGAAGGTCGATACGATCGCCGATCTGCGCGACGGAGGCGTGGAAGAATGGGCGGCAAAGACGCTGCCGGTCGGGTAACTTATTCGGCGGCGCCCGGCTGAAACACTGCAGTGGCGCGGCGCCCGAGGAGGCCGTAGAGGGTCACGCCACGTGTGCCGAGAAACGCGAGCAACGCCAGCCAAAGGCCGTGATTGCCGATGAAGGGCACCAGAATCCACGCCAGAACAACGAAAAGAGCCAGCGACAGCAACATCATGTTGCGCATGTCGCGCGACCAGGTGGCGCCGATAAAGACGCCATCCATCTCGAAGGCCAGGACGCCGGCCAGCGCCGTCAGCGCCGCCCAGATCATGTAGACCCGCGCCGTCTCGCGCACCTCGTGGGATGTGGTCAGGAAATCGATGACCGCCGGACCGAAGACCAGGAAAAAAACGGTCGTCGTACCGGCCAGGCAGAAACCCCAGAGCAACGTCAGACGCACGGCGCGGTCGAAGGCCGGGCGGTGCCGCGCACCGATCGACCGCCCCGCCAGCTGTTCGGCGGCGGCGGCAAACCCGTCCAGATAGTTGCCGGCGACGAGGAAGAAATTCATCAGTACCGCGTTGGCGGCCAGTGTCACCGGACCGAACTGCGCACCCTGGCGCACGAACAGGGCAAAGGCGGTGATCAGCGCAAAGGAACGGATCATGATATCGCGGTTGAGCGACATCAACTGCAGAGCGGACGGCCGGTGGAAGATGCGCTGCCAATCCGGCGCCATCGCGGCTTTCGTGGTCAGCCGCACATAGACGACGCCGGCGATCAGCCCGACGGTCTCGCCCACCACCGTCGCCCAGGCGACGCCGGCAATGCCCCAGCCGAGATAGAGGCCGAAGAGGATCGACAGGACGATGTTGGTCCCGTTGATCAGGCTCTGCAGCAACAGACCGGTCACGCCCTCGCCGCGGCCAAGCACAAAGCCGAGAATTGCGTAGTTGGCCAGCCCGGCCGGCGCCGAGACGATGCGGATGGAGAAGTAGATTTGCGTCGCTTCGCTGACCGCAGGGCCTGGCGCCATGGCCCAGACGCCGACGGCCAGGATCGCCGGCGACAGCAGCAGCAGGATCCCGCCGCTGACGAGGCCGATGAGCAGCGAGCGCCAGTAGACGGCCTGCTGTTCGGTCTCGTCGTCGCGCCCGAAGGCCTGCGAGACCAGCCCCGTCGTTGCCGACCGCAGGAAGTTGAAGGTGGCGAAGATCAGGTCGAACAGGATGGCGCCGACGGCCAGGCCGCCGATCAGCGCCGGATCGCCGAGCCGGCCGACGACCGCCATGTCGACCAGGCCGAGCAGCGGCGTGGTCAGATAGGCGAGCGTCATCGGAACGGCGATCGACAGCACCAGGCGATGGGTCACCGAAAAGGGTCGCGGGCCGGTGGCGGCCGCCGAGCGGGTTTCGGCAGGATGGGCGTTCGACATGCAGCTGGGCCTGTTCCGCGATCGCGGTGTGGAAGGTGCGGCCGGTCGCAAAAGAACCGGCGGCCGGATTGTCCGGCTATTTAGCGTCGATAGCTCAGCACACGCAAGACCAGGAACACCGGTACGACGACGATGGCGCCCAGCAGCAGGTAGTCGCCGAAGCGGCCGAGCGCGGCGAAACCCTTTTCCCAGACGTTGACGACGAAGTCGCGCACCGCATATACGATATCCATCGGATACCAGTTGAAGGCGCTCATAACGGCGCCGACGATAAACGAGATCACCACCAGCTTGACCAGTGTGCGCCCCGGCGTATCGCCCAGAAATCGTGTCACTCTGCCCGACATGCGCCGTCTCCGCGAATCGTTCTGTGTCTTAGGTAATGACTGATCGGGCATGGATCAACTGGAGGGCAGGTACGGGCCGCTGACACATCTGACAGATTGACTTCGGCCCGCCCGGCACGGAGTGTGAAGGCCCGTGCCAACCCAACGGAGGAGCCATGCAGGACCGGGAACAGCATGTGGCCGACTTCTATCGACGCCATCCGATCTCGGCCGACCACATCCTTGCGAAGCTGACGGAGGAACGCGGCGATCTCAACGACGTGCGTCCCGAGGAGCTTTATCCGCACGATCAGGATCACTATGGCGGACTTGAGGCCAACGAGGCGCTGGCAAAGCGGGTCAAAATGGGCGCCGGAATGAAGATCGCCGATTTCTGTGCCGGACTGGCGGGCCCGGCCCGATACTGGGCGGCGCGCTACGGTGTCGACGTCACCGGCGTCGAGCTGACGACCAACCG
This sequence comes from Rhizobiaceae bacterium, assembly GCA_963921345.3. Taxonomy (GTDB): domain Bacteria; phylum Pseudomonadota; class Alphaproteobacteria; order Rhizobiales; family Rhizobiaceae; genus Hoeflea_A. Next base: position 3,248,484 of record CAWUFE020000007.1, read on the forward strand.
GGTGGAAGGCGCCAACGAATTGACACGCCTTGTCGGCCTCGACGGGCAGGTGCGGGTGCTCCAGGGCGATGTGCTCGACCGTCCCCTCGCTGCCGGTGCTTTCGACGCGGTGGTGAGCCAGGAGGCCTTTCTGCACATACCCGACAAGCCAAAGGCCATCGGCGAGGCGTTTCGCGTTCTCAAGCCCGGCGGCCGGCTTGCCTTTACCGACTGGATCATCCACCGGCCGCTGCAGAAGGCCGACGCCGAGGAGATGTGGGAGGGAATCGCCGCCCAGACGCTACAGTCCATATCGGGCTATGAGGCGTTGCTGTCCGGCGCAGGCTTCAACGGCGTTGCCGGGGAAGACCTGACCGCCGAATGGGCCGATATTCTGGAGAAACGCTTCGCCATGTACCGGAAACTGCGCGAGGACGCCCGAAGGACCGGCAGCCCGACGGGCGACGACCGCTTCTATCACAGCTATCGCAGGCTGGTCGAACTGGTCAAGGAACGAACGCTCGGCGGCGCGCGGATGAGCGCCGAGAAGCCCGGCTAGAGAGGACGCGGGTGCCTCCGCACCGGACCATCAACGATCGCATTCTATGTCCAGCGCGATGATGCGCCGGCCATCGTCGCCCAGGGCCGTCCGCACCGTGCCCTGAGCCCCGGCGAATGCCTTCGTGCCACCCGTCACGTGATACTCGAACCTGGGCAGATCCACCTGCGGCCGCGGATCGGTGGGATCGGGCAATTCATACACGACTTTGTAGTGCAGCGTCCCATTATCATAGATGTGGTGGGCATTGCCGATCAGCCGGTAACGCCCATCATGGCTACCGGCGACTGTTGACTCGAACAGGCTCTGTCCAATCACCGCGCCGTCCGCGTTCAGCAGATCAAGACTACCGACCCGACGATCTCCGATGCTCAGGCCGGCGGCGCCCAGATCGATCACCTCGAGCTGCCAGGTCCCGAGAAACACTTCAAAAGGGCTGCAGTCCGCGGTCTGCGCGGCGCCCTCAGCTGCAAGCGAGATAGTGCAAATCGCCAGCACAACGGTAAAGGTGGATCGTTTCCGCATCTATCTCAGTCCTTTTGTGGGCTGGCTGTGCAAAATTGAAGTGTGCCAGCCGTTTGATGAGGTTACCGCCTACACTGGAACGCGCACGAGAACGCCGGCGTTGACGATCACACAGGGTTTGCCGGTCGTCACGTCGATCACGTCCAGCCCGCCCTTCACCAGCCTCGGCGTCACCTTTCCGTAGGGCAGCACCTTGCAGACGGTATCGAGATCGATGGCCTCCGGCTGCCGCGCTGCCAGATGCAGGTCGATGTGCATGGTCTCGGGATCGATCCCGAGACTGCGGAACATGGTCAGCGAGGAATTTCGCACCGCGTCTTCGACGGCACGCACCGCTGCCTTGGTGTAGTCGCCGCTGTGCAGGGCGCTGCCGGAGCCCATCTCGAGGGCAACGCGTTTCAGGTCTCCTGTCATCGCGCTTCTCCCGCCGTGTCCGGAACATCGAGAAACACCGTCAACACCGCATTGGCCATCACCGTGTTGCCATCGACGTTTTCGAGCGGAATATCGAGACCGCCTTCCTCGACCGCGACCTCGCGCTGTCCGTAGGGGAGCACCGCGGCAACGCGGTCCCGGTCGACAAGGTCCGGCCGGGTCACGCCGATGGTGACCTTCACCAGGAAGTCGTGCTTCGACATGCCGAGAGCATCGGCAAACCGGATCCCGTTGCGCCGCAACGCATTTTCGACCGCGCGCACCGCGGCCTTGGTATAGTCACCGCCGAGGATGTCGGCGCCCATTCCGAATTCCATGATCATGCTTTTAAGAGCCATTTCACGCGCCCCGCTCGCTCTCGAAGACCGTATTCAAAGGTTCGCACCGCCGAATGCCAGCCTGGTTCCACGGCAATCGCAGCCCAGCCTTTGAACAAGCAACAGTTGATCATGCATCGAACCGCGTGACAACCGATGCTTGTGCAAAGCGAGACACGGTTGCGATGCAAAGGCGCGTTTCGGTTAACACTCCGATTACCGCGCTGAATGATCCTTCCAACCCGATGAAAGGCCGTCTGGCCACCTTCTTCGCTGGCCGATGAGGCATTTGTGAAGCGCCCGGACCGAAGCGTTCGTGCTCCGTCACATTGACTCACGCAACGAAACCGTTCTAAAAGTAACTCACTGGACACTTTTTTATCCAGTCGGACACTTATAGGCTCAAAGAGACGAAACCACACAATCCATCGAACCTGGGAGGAACGCATGATCAAGAAATCAGTATGGTACGGCCTGGCGGGCGCCGCCACGATGCTCTTCGGGGTTGCGGCCTCGGCGTCGACCGGCGACTGGAAACCCGCCGAACCGGTGACGATCATTGTTCCGTGGTCGCCAGGCGGCTCGACCGACAGCGTCACCCGCGTTCTCGCCAGCGATCTGGAAAAGGCACTCGGCCAGACTGTCGTCGTGGTCAATCAGCCGGGCGCCGCCGGATCCGTCGGCACGACCAATGCCTGGAAAGCCGATCATGACGGCCTGACATGGGCGGCCGGCGCCGCGGTCGATCTCGGGAGCTATCCGGTGCTCGGCATGCTGGATGTGCCGATCGGGGACTGGCGCCTGTATCTGCATATCGCGAATGTCGCGGTCGTCGGCGCCAACCCGGATTCCGGCATCGACAGCATGGACGATCTCCTGGCTCAGATGAAGGCGAACCCGGGCAAGGTCACGGTGGCGACCGCCGGCGTCACCTCCGGCGGACACAACGCCATGGAGGCGATCGCCAACGCGGCCGACGTGACCTACAAGCACGTCACCTATGACGGCGGCAAACCGGCTGTGCTTTCGACGGTTTCGGGCGAAACCCAGATCACCACGCAGCTCGCCTCCGAACAGGCCGAGATGATCCGCGGCAAGCGCATCAAACCGCTCGCGGTGCTGGCGTCCGCGCCACTCAATCTCGAGGGCTATGGCGAGATCCCGCCGATCACCAACTGGCTCGGCGATGTGAACGTCGCCAACAACTATTTCGGCATCTGGGCGCCGGCCGACGCGCCGGCCGAGGTTTTCGAAACCATGGACGTGATCTGGGGCGATGCCATTGCCAATTCGCAAGCCCTCAAGGACTATGCCGCCGGTCGCGGCGCCTTTTTCGATCCCTCGCACGGAGACGCGGCGCAGGCGGCGGCGCAACCCATGCTGAGCCAAAACGCCTGGATGTTGTGGGATGGCAAAAAGGCCAAGAACAATCCGGAAAACTACGGCATCAAGCGGCCCTGACCTCCCGGGGGCGCTCAAAGCCGGGCCGTCGGGTGCACCCGACGGCCCGACGAACATGATCGCGGCGCGGCGATCGCATGGCCGCGCTGCGACAGGCACCGGCGAGACCCGTCTGCTAAGGTCGGTAGAGGCCGCGACGAACCGTTAGATGATGCAATCTAATCGCCCTTCGCTCTAAGCTAAGGACACCACTTGACGATGAATGGGCTCGTCTCCTTTCTGTCAGCGATTTCCGAGATCGTGTTCAGTGCGGCGATCCTCGATGTGCTATGGGCCACGTTGCTCGGCATCGTCGTCGGCTCCCTGCCGGGGCTGACCGCAACGCTCGGCGTCGCACTGATGACGACGCTGACGTTCAATTTCGAAGCCGAGCGGGCGATCCTCATCCTCGTGTGCATGTATATCGGCGCCATCTATGGCGGCAGCCGCAGTGCCATCCTGCTGAATATTCCCGGAACGCCCGCCAACGCTGCCACCGCACTGGACGGCTTTCCCCTGTCGCGGGCCGGCAAGGCCGGCTCGGCCATGGCCGTGGCGACGACGGGATCGTTCATCGGCTCGCTCATCGGCATGCTGGCGCTGGCGCTGATTGCGCCCCTGCTGGCCGAAGTGGCTCTGTCGTTCGGCGCCTTCGAGTTTTTCTGGCTCGCGGTGTTCGGCGTGCTTGTAGCCGGCCAGCTGACGGCCTTCGACGACCCTCTCAAGGGCTGGATAGCCGGATTTCTGGGTCTGTTCGTCGCCATGATCGGTCAGGAAGGCATACACGCCGTGCCGCGGTTTTCCTACGGCAACACGGATTTGTCCGGCGGTATCGGTCTGCTGCCGGCGATGGTCGGCGCCTTCGGCCTGGCGGAGATCCTGACCGTCATGAGACAGGCGAATTACGAGGTCGTGCGCGGCGAGATCGGCAGCGTCCTGTCCGGCATCCGCGACGCCCTGCGCTACCGGATCACCGCGGTTCGAAGCGGCTTGATCGGGACGTTCATGGGGCTTATCCCCGGCGTCGGAGAAGACATGGGATCCTGGGCCAGCTATGCGGCGGCCCGCATGCGATCGCCCGAACGGGAGGAGTTCGGCAAGGGTTCCGTCGATGGGCTGCTGGCCGCCGAGACCGGCAACAACGCCGCCGTACCAGGCGCGCTGATCCCGGTCCTGACGCTGGCCGTGCCCGGCTCCGCCCCGGCGGCCGTCCTGCTGGCCGCGATGATCATCCACGGTGTGCGGCCGGGGCCGCTGATCATGATCGAGTCGCCGGATTTCGTCTATCAGGTGGTGGCGATGGTGTTCATGGCAACCGCGGCCATGGCGCTTCTGGGGCTGATCCTGACGCGCCCGCTGCTGCTGGTGCTGCGCATCCGGCGCGAAATTCTCATGCCGATCATCTTCGTGCTTTGCACCGTGGGCGCCTTCGCCATCGCCAGCCGGGTCTTCGATGTCTGGGTGATGCTGTTCTTCGGTGTGGCGGGCTTCGTGCTGCGCGAGCTGAAATATCCGATGGCGCCGCTCATTCTGGGCATCGTGCTCGGCGACATACTCGACAAGAGCCTGCGGCGCGGTCTGGTCCTGACCGATGGCGACCTGACACCGTTTTTCACCCGACCGATCAGCCTCGTTCTCTGGATGAGCGCTTTCGCCTTCATCGCTTTGTCGATGCCGAGCGTTCGCCAGCGGATCGGAGGCCGCATCGCCGGCCTGCGGCGCCGCGCCGGGCCGGGCAAGGGAGGAGCAGCATGACCCCGAAACCCCTCGACCGAGCGGATTTCGTTTCGGCCATCGCGTTGATCGCCTTTGCCCTGGCGATCGTCGTGGAAAGCCTGCGGATCGATCATCTGGAAGGTCTCGACATCGACCCCTACACCGCGCCCGGCCTGGTTCCGGCCCTGCTCGGCGGGCTGCTGTTTCTGTGCGGCATAGCCCTGCTGGTGCGGTCGGCGAGCCGCGGCGGCTGGCGGCTCAAACCCGACACCGGTGCCCTGCCCGGACTTTGGCGCAGCGATGCGGTCCGACGCGTCGGGCTGACGCTCCTGCTGACCTTCGGCTTCGCGCTGGGGCTGTTCGGGCGGCTGCCGTTCGGCCCGGGAGCGGCGATCTTCGTGTTCGCCTTCATTCTGCTGCTGGGGCCGCGCCTGCGTTTTTCCGACCCGGGATGGGCAAGACAGGTCGCGGTCGCCGCGGCCATCGCCCTTGGCGCCGGGTACGGCATCGCGGTGATCTTCACCGATGTCTTTATCGTCAGATTGCCCTAGGAAGCGCGATGAAACTGGCCCTTTGCAACGAAGTCCTGCGCGAACTGCCATTCGAACGGCAGTGCGCCATGGCCGCGCGCCTTGGATATCAGGGCATCGAACTCGCCCCGTTCACCCTCGACGATCAACCGCATCTCCTGTCTGCCGCGCGGCGAAAGGAGGTGCGCCGCATCGCCGAAAGCGAGGGCGTGCCGATCATCGGCCTGCACTGGCTGCTGATCTCGCCGAAGGACCTGTCCATCACCACGTCGGACCCGGTCCGGGCCGCGAAAACCCGCGACGTGATCCTGAGGCTGGTCGAGCTGTGCGCCGATCTCGGCGGCGGCGTGCTGGTGCACGGATCGCCGGCCCAACGCGACCCCGGCGACGCCGACAGCCCGCAGGCGGCACGGGACAACGCGCTGGCCTGCCTGCGCGCCGCGGGAGACGCGGCGCATGCGGCCGGCCTGACCTACTGCATCGAACCTCTGGCCCGTCGGCTGACACCGTTGATCAACACGATCGACGAGGCGGTTCGTTTCGTCGACACGGCAGGCTCCAAGGGCCTCAGGACGATGATCGACACCTGCGCCGCCGCCGAAATGGAACCGCTGACGGTGGCCGACACCATTCGCCAGCGCTGGAGCGAGGGACATCTGGCGCATATCCAGCTGAACGACCGCAATCAGCGGGCGCCGGGACAGGGCAACGACCGTTTCGGTCCGGTTTTGCGGGCGCTGCGCGATGTCGGATATGGCGGACCGATGTCGGTCGAACCCTTCGTCTACGAACCGGACGGGCCGACGACGGCGGCCGTGGCGGCCGGCTATATCAGGGGTCTGATGGAAGAACTCGAAAACGAGGCCCCACTCGATGGATAGCCCGGTTCACATCCGCGTTCTGGAGACGCGCCTCGGCATTCTCAATGTCATGGCCCGAATGCCCTTCCGCTTCGGATCCGTGTCGATCGACGCAATCGCACAGGCCACGCTGGAAGTGATGGTCGAAACCCGAGACGGCCAGCGGGCGCGGGGCTACGCAGCGGATTTCCTGTCCTACAAATGGTTCGACAAACGGCCCGAGAAGGGACTGGCCGAAGGCACGCTGGACCTGATCGCCTCCATCGAGGCTTCGGCGCAGGCCTACCGGGGGGCCGGTTTCGCCTCCGCCTTCGACCACTGGCGCAACCTTCATCCGGCCCTGGAAGCCGCCAGCGTGGCGCGCGGACATAACCGGCTGGGCGGGAACTTCGGCGTGTCGATGGTCGAACGCGCCACCATCGACGCCATCGGCCGCCTGACCGGGCACAGCTTCGACGCAATGATCCGCGGTCCGCTGCTAGGCGTCGACGAACCTGCCGTCTTCTCAGAACTACCGGGCGGGTCGGTCGCCGCGGCGCTTCCGAAACGACCGCGCAGGTCCCTGACCCTTCGACACACGGTGGGTCTCGCGGACCCGCTTTCCGGCGACGATCTCTCGGACGCCGATCGGATCGCCGACGGCTTTCCGCAAACGCTCGAGGAGTATTTGCGCGATGACGGCGTCCGCTACCTCAAAGTCAAGGTCTCGGGAAACGGCAGCGAGGATCTGGATCGGCTTGCCGCCATCTGGCGCGTGGCGGCGGCCATCGACAAGCCCCTGTCGATCACCCTCGACGGCAACGAGCAATACGGGTCGATCGAAGAATTCGCCGCTCTGATGGAGGCCATCCGGGCGCAATCGGAACTGCAATCGCTGCACGAAGCGATCCTGTTCATCGAACAACCGGTCGAGAGGACCGCGACGCTCGACGCGCCGCTCGATGCCGCGGCGCTCGCGGCGGTCGGAAAGCCGCTGCTCATCGACGAGGCAGACGGCTGGACCACCGCTTTTTGCGAGGCCATTGCCTGCGGCTATCGGGGTGTCAGCCACAAGAACTGCAAGGGCGTGTTCCGGTCGTTCCTGAACAATGCCATTGCCACGCAACGCAACGCGGAAGCCGGAGAAAACCGCTATTTTCTTTCCGCCGAGGATCTGAGCAACCTTCCCGTGGTTTCGCTGCAATCCGACCTGGCGGCCGTCGCCAGTCTGGGCATCAGTCACGTCGAACGGAACGGCCATCACTTTTTTCGCGGCCTCGACCATCTGTCGCCCGGCGAACGGCAGGCGGCCCTTGCCGACGAGGGCCTCTATCGCGACCACAATGGCTGCATCGCGCTCGATATCAGGGGCGGCAAGATCGACGTCTCGGCGCTGGAAAAACCGGGCTTCGGTTTCGCCGACCCGCCGGATATGGACCGCCTCATCCCGCCCGCCGAATGGAACCATGGCATGTTGAGAAAGAAGTTGGACGCATGACCGAACTGCCGGACAGATTCAATTCCGAGGACGAGCTGGAGGAATTCATGACTCGTCCGTCACCGCAGCTCGTCGATGCGCTGTCTGCCATCGACGGCGATATCATGATCCTCGGCGTCGCCGGGAAAATGGGGCTGACGCTTGCCCGGCTCGCCAAACGGGCGGCGCCTGACAAGCGGATTATCGGCGTTGCCCGTTTTTCCAACCGGGAAGCCCGCGCGCAGCTGGAAGCGGTTGATGTGGAAACGGTCGTTTGCGACCTGCTCGACCGCGACCGGATTGCCGGCCTGGAGGAATGTCAAAACGTGCTTTTTCTCGCCGGCCGCAAATTCGGCGCGGCCAGCGATCAGCCGCTGACCTGGGCCATGAACGCACATGTTCCGGCGCTGGTGGCCGAGCGCTTCGCCTCCAGCCGCATCGTCGCCTTTTCGACCGCCTGCGTCTATGCGTTGAGCGACGTGTCGTCCGGCGGTTCGGTCGAGGGGGATGCTCTGACACCCCCCGGCGAATACGCCAACTCCTGCATCGGGCGGGAGCGGATGTTCGAGTATTTTTCCGCAAAGCACGACACACCGGGCCGTCTTGTGAGGCTGAGCTACGCCATCGACATGCGCTATGGCGTGCTCCACGACATCGCCAATGCGGTGTTCCACGGCACGCCGGTCCCGCTTTCGATGAGCCATGTCAACGTCATTTGGCAGGGCGATGCCAACAGTTATGCGCTGCGCCTGCTGACGCAGGTCACCACGCCGACCAGCGCAATCAACCTCTCCGGTCCGGAAACCGCCGACGTCCGCGAGATGGCCGAGGCGTTCGGGCGGCTCTTCGGCCGGGCGCCTGAGTTTACGGGCGAACCTCAGACGAAGGCCTGGCTCGTCAACACGAAAGCCCAGCAGGACCTGTTCGGCAAACCTTCCGTGCCGCTCGACAAACTCATAGAGTGGACCGCCGACTGGACGGCGAACCGTCGCGGCAGCCTGGGCAAGCCGACCCACTTCGAAGTTCGCGACGGAACCTACTGACCCATGAGCAAGACGATCGACAAACATGCGACGGAAACCGCGACCTGGAAAACCGGTCCGGCGGCGGGGGCGACGAGCCGCAATCCCGAGCTGACCCGGCGCAATATCCTGTCCGCCGCAACCGCCGAATTCGCCGCCCGCGGGCTTGAGGGCGGACGAACCGACCGCATCGCCGAACAGGCCGGCGTGGCAAAGCGCATGCTGTTCCACTACTTCGGATCGAAGGAAGGACTGTTTCAGGCCGTTCTCGAAGACAATTACGCCAAGATCCGGTCGGCCGAGGCGGAACTGGAACTTTCCAGCCGGACGCCGGAAGACGCCATGGCCGAGCTGGTGGAATTCAGTTTCAACTGGTTTCTGACGCATCCCGAATTCGTACCCCTGCTGAACGAGGCGAACCTGCACGAGGGTCGGCACGTGCGCGCCTCATCCGAAGTGCGCAAATTGACGACGCCGTTGGTGGAGCAAATCAGCGATGTGCTGAAACGGGGCGCCGACGCCGGAACGATGCGGCCCGATGTGGACCCGGTGGAACTCTACATGTCGATCGCCGGCGCCAGCTACTTCACCTTTTCGAACCGCCACACGCTGGCGGTGATCTTCGATCGCGATCTGATGAACGAAACAGCGCTGGCGCGACGGCGCAAGCACATCGTCGAGATGGTGCTGGGATATCTGCGCATGCCGACCGAGGGTCGCGGAGACGGAGAGCCGTGATGTTCGACGCGATCCCGCCCGCCGCACTCTCCGCGTTCCGACGCGGCGGTGTGATCCCGGCCCATCCCCTGGCACTGAACGCGGACCGGGACCTGGACGAGCGGCGCCAGCGGGCGCTGACGCGCTATTATGTCGATGCCGGCGCCATCGGCATCGCCGTTGGCGTTCACACCACCCAGTTCGAGATCCGGCAGCACGGCTTGCTGCGCCCGGTTCTGCAACTGGCGGCGGAAGAGGCGTCCAGCTGGACATCCGAACCGCGCCTGCTGGTCGCCGGTGTCGTCGGGCCGACTGCCCAGGCCGTCGCCGAAGCGCAACTGGCGAAGGAGCTCGGCTATCACGCCGTCCTGCTGTCGCTGGCCGGCCGTGATGGCGATACGAACGCGCTTGTCGATCATTGTCGCGCCGTCGGCGAAGTGATGCCGCTGATCGGTTTTTACCTGCAGCCGGCAGTCGGCGGACAGAAACTCTCCCGGGAGTTCTGGCGGGGGTTTGCCGGTCTGGAGTCGGTCCTCGGGATCAAGATCGCGCCCTTCAACCGCTACCACACGCTCGACGTCGTCCGCGGCGTCGTCGATGCCGGCGCCGAAGACCGCATCAGCCTCTATACCGGCAATGACGACCATATCGTTGCCGACCTCCTGACGCCGTTCAGGGTCAAACGCAACGGCGAGACCGTAACCGTGCGGATCGTCGGCGGACTGCTCGGACACTGGTCGGTGTGGACGCACAAGGCCGTCGAACTGGTCAACCGCATCAGGGCACTGGACGCGGCAGGACCGATCGACCCGGCCTGGCTGTCTCTCGATGCGGCCACGACCGACTGCAACGCCGCCTTTTTCGACGCGGCCAACGATTTTCGCGGCGTCATCGCCGGACTGCACGAAGTGCTCCGCCGACAGGGCCTGCTCGAGACCATCCGGTGCCTGGATCCGGACGAAACGCTTGGCGCGGGGCAGATGCAGGAGATCGACCGGGTCTACCGCGATTATGCCGACATGAACGACGACGCCTTCGTTGCCGCCAATCTGCAGCGTTGGCTCGGCAGGGAAACCGCCTGAAGCCGTTCCGCAGGGGCGCGCCGGAAAAGACGTTTGTTGCGGCATAGTCTTGGTCTACCTTCTGCCGTGTGAGCGTTGATTCTGACACGGCAAGCAAGACCGGCCTGCCGGAGCCGTTTACCGGCTGGTTCGGCAAGCGCGGCTGGCGGCCGCGGGCGCACCAGCTCGAACTCCTGGAAATGGCGCAATCGGGGCTCTCCTGCCTGCTGATCGCGCCGACGGGAGCCGGCAAGACGCTGGCCGGCTTTCTGCCGTCGCTGGTCGACCTGACGCGGGAAAAGTCGAAACGCCGGCCGGGTGCGGCGTGGGCCCTGTCACGGCGTGGCATCCACACGCTTTACGTCTCGCCGCTGAAGGCGCTCGCCGTCGACATCGAGCGCAACCTGGCCAAGCCGGTCGAGGAAATGGCGCTGCCGCTGCGCATCGAGACGCGCACCGGCGACACGCCGCAGCACAAGCGGCAGCGGCAGAAGCGCGATCCGCCGGATATCCTGCTGACGACGCCGGAACAGATTGCCCTCTTGATCGCCAGCCGCGAGGCCGAAACGCTGTTCGCCGGGCTGCGCTTCGTCATTTTCGACGAGCTGCATTCGCTGGTGACGTCGAAACGCGGCCATCTGCTGTCGCTCGGGCTGGCGCGGCTGCGAAAACACCGCCCTGCCCTGCAGACGATCGGCCTTTCGGCGACGGTCGCCGAACCGGAGGCGCTGCAGGCCTGGCTGATGCCGCAGGCGCCCGACGGCAAACCGAAGCTGTCGGAACGCATCGAGGTCAAGGGCGGCGCCAAACCGCGGATCCGCATTCTCGAGACCGACGAACATGTGCCCTGGTCCGGCCATTCGGCGCGCTATGCCATGGCGGACGTCTATGACGCCATTCGCGACCACCAGACGACGCTGCTCTTCGTCAACACCCGCAGCCAGGCGGAACTGCTGTTTCAGGAGCTGTGGCGGATCAACGAGGACAATCTGCCGATCGCGCTGCATCACGGCTCGCTCGATGCCAGCCAGCGGCGCAAGGTGGAGGCGGCGATGGCCGACAACCGGCTGCGCGCCGTGGTCGCCACCTCGACGCTGGATCTTGGCATCGACTGGGGCGATGTCGACCTGGTCGTCCATATCGGCGCGCCGAAAGGGGCCAGCCGGCTGGCCCAGCGCATCGGCCGCTCCAACCACCGCATGGACGAGCCCAGCCAGGCGCTGCTGGTGCCCGCCAACCGTTTCGAGGTGATGGAGTGCCGGGCCGCGCTCGACGCCAACTATCTCGGCCACCAGGACACGCCACCGATCGGCGCCGGCACCTACGACGTGCTGGCCCAGCATGTGCTCGGCATGGCCTGCGCCGCGCCGTTCGCGGCCGACGACCTGTTTGCCGAGGTCACGTCGGCGGCGCCCTATGCGTTTCTGGAGCGCTCGCAGTTCGACCGGGTGCTCGATTTCGTCGCCACCGGCGGTTATGCGCTGAAAACCTATGACCGCTACGCCCGCATCCGGCTGACCAAGGACGGCACCTGGCGGGTGAGCAATCCGCAGACTGCCCAGCAATACCGGCTCAACATCGGCACCATCATCGAAATGCCGGAGCTGCTTGTGCGGCTCACGCGTCACAGCGGCCGCGGCACCAATGTGCGCGGCGGGCCGATCCTCGGCAAGATCGAGGAGATCTTCGTCGAGATGCTGTCGCCCGGCGACACCTTCCTGTTCGCCGGCAAGGTGCTGCGGTTCGAGGGCATCCGCGAGAACGAGTGCATCGTCTCAAAGGGCGGCGGCGGCAGCCCGAAAATCCCGGCCTATGCCGGCGGCAAGTTTCCGCTGACCACCTATCTCGCCGACCAGGTGCGCTCGATTCTGGCCGAGCCGGAGCGCTGGCGGGTGCTGCCGGACCAGGTGCGCGAGTGGCTGGAGTTCCAGCGGCAGAAGTCCAAGCTGCCGTCGCGCGACGAGATGCTGGTTGAGACCTTTCCGCGCGGCGACCGGTTCTTCATGGTCACCTACCCGTTCGAGGGCCGGCTGGCGCATCAGACGCTGGGTATGCTCTTGACGCGCCGGCTGGAACGGGCGCGGGCGCGGCCGCTTGGTTTCGTCGCCACCGACTATTCGATGGCGATCTGGGGCCTGCGCGACATGGGCCTGATGATCGAGCGAGACGAGCTGTCGCTCGCGCAATTGTTCGACGAGGACATGCTGGGCGACGACCTGGAGGCGTGGCTGGCCGAATCCTGGATGCTGAAGCGGACGTTTCGCACCTGCGCCATGATTTCCGGGCTGATCGAACGCCGCCATCCCGGCAAGGAGAAGACCGGGCGGCAGGTCACCGTGTCGGCCGACCTGATCTACGACGTGCTACGCAGCCACGAACCCGACCACATCCTGCTGCAGGCGACGCGTCAGGATGCGGCCGCCGGGTTGCTGGATATTCGCCGGCTTGGCGATATGCTGTTGCGCATCAAGGGCCGAATCATCTTGAATCGCCTCGATCAGATTTCACCCCTTGCCGTTCCCGTGATGCTGGAGATCGGCAAGGAACCGGTGATCGGCGAGGCGCAGGACGATATTCTGGCCGAGGCCGCCGACGACATCATCGCCGAGGCGATGGGCGGTTACGAGGGACAGTAGACGTGCAGAAAACGGAGGGGCGATGAACAGGGCGGCGGCGGCACTGGCAATCGACGAGGAACCCATGGTCCAGACGGCCGAGATCGACATTGCCGGCGTGACCGCCGTGTGCGATCCGCTCGGCGCGCTCTACCTGCCGGACAGCGCCACGCTGGTGGTTTCCGACCTGCATTTGGAAAAGGGGGCCGCCCATGCCAGGCGCGGCGCCTTTTTGCCGCCCTACGACACGGTGCTCACCCTGCGCCTGCTGGAAGTGGTGCTGGCGCGCTACAGCCCGGCGCGCGTCATCAGCCTCGGCGACAGTTTTCATGACGGCGTCGGCGCCAGCCTGCTGCCGCAGGTCTTCGAGGACACGCTGCGGCGGCTGATGGTCGGACGCGAGTGGTTCTGGATCGCCGGCAATCACGACCCGGACGAGCCGGGCGATCTCGACGGCCACAGCGTGCAGGAGCTCTATTTCGACGGCCTGCAGTTCCGCCACGAACCGAGCGAAGACCGGGCGGCGGCGTGCGGCGAGATCGCCGGCCATTTGCATCCGGCGGCGCGGGTCGTGCGCCGCAGCAAGGGCGTGCGCCGGCCCTGTTTCGCCACCGACGGGCGACGCCTGATCCTGCCTTCGTTCGGGGTTATGACCGGTGGCCTCAACCTGCGCAACCAGGCTTTCGACCGGCTGTTCGACTGGTCGCAGCTCACCGCCCATCTGCTGGGCCGCGAGCGCATCTATTCCGTGCCGTTCAACCGGCTGATCGGCTGAACCGATGGGTCTTCATCGGCAGTTGCTGCAGCGCCAGGCCGACGGCCGGCCGCTGCGCGTTGGCGTCGTCGGCGCCGGCAAGTTCGGCACCATGTTCCTGTCGCAGGCGCTGCGCATTCCGGGCGTCCATGTCGTCGGCATCGCCGACCTGTCGCCCGAAACGGCGCGTTCCAACCTGGCGCTCGCTGGCTGGCAAGCAGAGCAATCTGCCGCCGCGTCGCTCGGGGCCGCCGGCAGGGACGGCACCACACATGTCGGCGACGACGTGACTGCCCTGATCGCCCATCCCGACATCGACATCGTCGTCGAATGCACCGGCAACCCGGTGGCCGCCGTCGACCACCTGCTCGCCGCCTTTGCCGCCGGCAAGCATGTCGTCAGCGCTACCGTTGAGGCCGATGTGGTCTGCGGCGCCATGCTTGCCTCGCGAGCGCGCCAGGCTGGCGTCGTCTATTCGATGGCCTATGGCGACCAGCCGGCGATGGTCTGCGAACTGGTCGACTGGGCCCGCACCTGCGGCTTCACGGTCGCGGCGGCCGGGCGCGGCCACAAATGGAAGCCGGAATACCGGTTTTCGACACCCGATACGGTGTGGGACCATTGGGGCGTGAGCCGCGAACAGGCCGAGCGCGGCCGGCTCAACCCGAAAATGTTCAACTCCTTCCTCGACGGCAGCAAGCCGGCGATCGAATCGACGGCGATCGCCAATGCCTGCGGCCTCGACGCGCCGCGCGACGGCCTGCTCTATCCGGCCGGATCCATCGACGACATCCCGACGCTGATGCGGCCGCAATGCGAAGGCGGCGTGCTGGAAAAGGCCGGCATGGTCGAGGTGGTGTCGTCGCTGCGCCCCGACGGCAGCGCCATCGACCATGATATCCGCATGGGCGTGTGGGTCTGCGTCGAGGCGGTGACCGATTACCAGCAGGCCTGCTTCGCCGAATACAAGGTGGTGACCGACGACAGCGGCCGCTACATGGCGATGGTCAAGCGCTGGCACCTGATCGGCCTCGAACTCGGCCTGTCGGTCGCCAATGTCGGCCTGCGCGGCGAAGCGACCGGCACGGCCGCCGGTTTCCGCGCCGACACCGTCGCCGTCGCCAAGCGCGACCTCGCCGCCGGCGAGATCCTCGACGGCGAAGGCGGCTACTGCGTCGCCGGCCAGCTGCGGCCGGCGGAGGTCTCGGTTGCGATGAACGCCCTGCCGCTGGGACTCACCGGCCAGGTGACGCTGCGTCGGCCGGTGAGCCGCGACACGGTGCTGACCTATGACGACGTGGTGCTCGACGAGGAGTTGGCGATCGTGCGGTTGCGGCGGCAGCAGGCGGGGTGGTTGCAGGGGTGACAGCCGGTGGACTGGCCCGGATTGGTTTTTACTGGTTCGATCGCACTGGTGAATAAGGCAATTGTCCCTACCTATATGTCCGAACCGATTTCTGGCTTCAGATAGATCCGCAGGAACTTAAGTCGCTCGAAATTGCGAAGAGCTTTTTCACCGTATCCACCAGGTTCGAGCCGCCCGTGTTTCCGATCAATCAGCAGTGGCCCAATCTGCGCCGTCACCACATGCGGCAGCATGCCCCAAATACCAAAAACCATGGTGCTGATGCAGCCCAATGTCCACAAAGCGTTGACGAGCCAAAAGGCGTTTTCCCAAACCCCAGGAATAAGTGCAACAAGCGCAAAAATGCCCATAGGGACCAGTCCAAATGTCAGAATAAGACGGTTGGTTTTTCTTTCCACCTGTTTCTGCGTCCCTTCGAACAGACGTGAATTTTCCAATCCATGCCCGGTCGACAATCGTAGTCGAGATCATAGCTCATCGCCTTCGTCCACGGTGAGGACATCTGCCGGATCCGCCTAATTGACGTTCAGCAGGTGATACATATCGCGCGTGCGAAGCAACTGGCCGTCAATCACCTGCCAGACATGCATGGAGCGCCCACCGATGCGCTGATCTCCAACCTTGATGACCCACTCACCGACCTCAACGGCCATGCTATCGGCGGCTCGGATATCAAGGGTCCTGTACTGAAGGTCCCGAGCGCCCGATTTGAAAGCCTGGGCATAATGGGCGGCGATAGCTGCCCGACCTTGGACGGCCGCTTGTCCGGGCGGCAGCAAAACGGCGTCTGGACTATAGAATTGCGCAATTGCAGCGGCGTCCCGTGCATTGTAAGCGTCCACAAACTGAACCATGCGGGCAACAACTGGATTGTCCTGCGCAACGGCGGCCGTGGCCAACATTGCGGCAATGATCAGGGCAGAAACGGCCGATAGGCCTGAATTGCGGATCATGGGCAAACCTTCGGTCGGTCGCGATAAGCCACGATTGGCACACGGCACGCGGGCCGAGTCAAGCAACCGACTCACGCTATGCTTCGCGAAGATCAGGTGCGGCGAGTTTTACTGAGCATGGGAAATTATGATCACCTTCGCAGAGAACTCGAGCCGGCACAGCCACCGGAGCTGTTTCTTGCGCGCAGCCGGGTGAACTGCTCGATAGGATCGAAGACCTATCCCAGGTTTCGACCGGCTAAGAAACCGGGTTGAGACGCCTCATTTTTGTCCCCTACAAGTAGTAGCGACATCGCACTCTTCAAAAGACGGGAGCGAGGCTCTTTGCGTAGCATCACCGACTTCTCGATCGATCGGCAGAAGCAATTTTGCGCCGTCGGCGGCAGGGGGCGACGGCGTATTTGGCAGGCGAAGTCAGGTCGCACATAGCCCCTGAGATTTTGCAAACATAGGTTGATATTGTCATTTGGTTGGTGAATATGCGTGCGTTTCACAGTGTCAGTTCTCTCGAATGAAGGCGATGAAATTGCGTGCGCTATCTCTGATTTTGGTGCTGGTTGTTGCTCTGTCCGGATGCACGACAACGGGTGACGTCGAACCCGCCGATCTTGACCCGGGGCCAAGACCCACCAATACCAATCAAAAAGTACATGCCTATCTGAAAAACGAGATCAGGAACTCAGACAAATTTACTGATGTCGATATCTCCGAACCGAAACTGGGAAACCGTTGGGTCGGCCTTTTGACATCGGGGCCCGGCCCGAAGGGCAATGTCCCGAGTTGGTATGTGTGCGTGAACTGGAAAGAAAAGCAGTGGCCGTTTGGCCCCACCGAGAAGGGTCCTGCCGTCGTTTGGTTCAAGGACAATGCCGTTTTCTACGGGAGCCATGTTTACAATACCGATTTCGGCACTTTTGACTGCAAAAGGCGGCGTAGTAGCTGATCTGATTTCGCTGGCGACGGCAGACGGCTTTCTGCATCGCCCCTTCGTCAGTTTTGGCGCGGCTTGGGTGTGAGGGCTCTCTCCCCCCACCGGGAGCGGCGAATTGAAGAACTCAAGGCGACAGAACTGAGCCCGTGAGATGATCGAACAGTGGCTCAGCATGGAAAACATCTTCGACATCTCACCGACGCTTGGGATGGTGGCACTTGCAATCGATTGCCGAACGGAAGTCGCTGCGTTTCTCCGCCGACCTCTTAAGCAGGTGGCCATGTTTTATCATCGACCTGTAGAGGAGAAAATGAAGATCCTGGCATATGCGGGCTTCATGTGGTCCATCTATGTACTTCTGATTTCGATGACCCTCGTCAGCGTAAAGTTGTTTTTAGAAAGATTCGTCGGACTATGAAGCTGCCCGCGGCGGCGCCGCTTGACGACCATGTCCTGTCAGTGCGTTTTGAAGACGGAGAGGCCTGCGAAGTCGAGATGGAAAGCTAACAGGTTTCGTATCACCCCCTGACGAATGGAGGATTCATGAGCAGACGACGCCACAACCGGCCTCAGGGATCCCGGCGCGGCCTGTTGAAAGCAGGCATGGCGGTCGCGGCAACTTCTGCGTTCGCGATTCCCGGAACCGCCGGCGCGGAGGATGTCCGGACGGTTTCGCAGGGGCAGGATGCGCCGCGGCCGCTGGTGCGTCAGAACGTCAAGAGCCTGTCGGATCGGCAAAAGAGCGCACTGATAGAGGCCATCCATCGGCTCAAGCGCACGCAGTCACCAATCGATCCAACGCTGAACTATTACGATCAGTTTGTCCGCTTCCATCAGTTGGCGGTGTTGCGGTCGCGGTTGGAACTGGGCCACAGCGTCGCCCATCAATCGCCGGCATTTTTACCCTGGCATCGAAAACTGATCCTGATGTTCGAGCAGGCGGTTCGCGATACTTCGGGCGATCCGAACTTTACCATGCCCTATTGGGATTGGACCGATCAATCGAGCCTCGATGTGGTCTTCGACGACGATTTCATGGGGCCCGCCGAAGGCGATCCGAAGCAAAATTACGCCGTTGTGTCCGGACCGTTTCGGCGTGGCAACTTCACGATCAACCTGACCGCCAGTGCGTTCGGACACAACGACTTCCAATCCCGTTGTCCCTTTCCGTATTTGACCCGCGGCGAGAAAGACAACATCCGCCTGCCAACGGCTGCGGATGTTTCGGCGCTCCTCGAAGTCGATATCTATGATTCACCCCCCTACGACGCGACCGCAGACATCCACAGGAGCTTTCGCAACTACCTGCTCGGGGCTCCCGACCCCACGGCCTCTCCCACGTCGCTGCAGGGGATGTCACGTTTGCACCGGCTGCTGCATTTGTGGGTCGGCGGGCAGTGGGATGCCACGGTTTATAGCGAAGCACTCAAGCCCGGCCCGACGACCTTCGTCGGCACAATGACGGCGATCGATTGCTCGCCCAATGATCCGGTGTTTTGGTTGCATCACTGCAATGTCGATCGTCTCTGGGCCATCTGGGAAACAATCTACGGCAGCTCCTACGAACCGATCTCGGGCGCCAACCAGGGCTGGAACATCGACGACGAGCTCTATCCTTACGTCGATTACCGCGACAGCCCGGCCGTAATTCGAGAGGGGATCACGAACCGATCAATGCTCGACTTCACTCGGCTTGGTTACACATACGAGGACCTGTCCTGATTTCACCCGGCTCGGGGCCACGGAATTCAGGCGCTGAAAGTTAAGCCCCCGTCAAACTGTCCAGCATCCGGCGGAAGATGCGGGCCATGGCGCGCACGTCCGGGGTCAGCGTGTTGACGTCGCGGGCGGCGACCGAGAGGGTCATGAACATGCGGGTGCCGGTGACCGGGACGAATCGCAGGTCGCCGCGAGCGACCTCGTCATGCACGTCGATGGGCGTCAGCAGGCTGGAGCCGGCGCGCTGCATCACCAGGGCCTTAATGGCGGTGATCGAATTGGTCGTGACCATGCCGGCCGGCTCCTGGCCGCTGCGGGCCAGCATGGCGTTGACGATCGGGCCGACGGTCAGGGTGTCGTCGGCGAGCACAAGCGGGTGCTGCAGCAGGTCCCTGAAGCCGATTTCCCTTTCTCCCGCAAGCGGATGGCCGGGCGCCATGACCGCTCCGAGGTCGAGCCGCACATCGTGCATGATCTGCAGTCCGGCGTCGCGCGGCGCGTTGAAGCTGACGGCCAGGTCGATCTCGCCGTCCATGAGCTTTTCCGTCAAATCGGCGGTGCCGCCGACAAGGGCACGCAGCGAGGCGTCGGCCTTGGTCTTGCGCAGTTCGCCGAAGGCGCGCGGCAGGAAGTCCGAGGCCAGGCATTCCATGACGCCTATCTTGACGAAGCCGCCGCCGCGCCCTTTCAGAAGGTTGACGGCGGATCCGGCGGTGCGGCTGTCCTGCTGCCAGCGGCGGATGAGATCGACCAGAAGCTGACCGGATTCCGTCAGTCGCATGCCGCGCGGCAGCCGTTCGAACAGCGGCGTGCCGTATTCGGCTTCCAGGTTGAGGATCTGGCGATTGACCGCCGAGGGCGCGGCGTTCATGTGTTCGGCCGCATTGCGGATCGAACCGAACCGCGCAACCATTTCCAGCGCCCTCGCCCCTTGCGTCATCAACGGCATCGCCGACCTCCGTCACTGTTCGCGTAATTCGCACAGTATGACTGAGATTATGCGCGTTCGGCGATGCCGTTTCCAGGCCAGGTCCAATCGACATTCAGGATTGCGGCGCCGGTTTGGCCAGATTTGTTCAGTTTCGTGTGCCGACGACGCAGGACATGCCGGCGCATATTCAAGGAGGAGGCGCGCGAAATTGGGCAAATCTGGCCAAATCCTTCGGACGCGGCCCGTTTCACCCCTGGTCTGCGTTATGAAATGCTTGAAGTGGCCGGCACTACGGCGCATTTCATGCCTAGCCAGCGGCAAAACGGGCCGCGCCGGCGCCACAATCCTGAGTGTCGATTGGACCTAGCCCAGGCTGCGTTTGCGCAGCGCATGCGCCTTTTCGCGAAACTTCGCCCGGATTTCGGCTTCGTCGACACCGGTCATGACGCCATCCCGGACCAACAGCCGGCCGCCGGCGATGGTGTGCTTCACGTCGTCGGCGCGGCTCGAATAGACCAGGGTGGACGCGACATCGTAGACGGGCAGCGTGTGCGACTTGTCGAGGTCGACAACGATCACGTCGGCGGCCATGCCCGATTTCAACTGGCCGGTTTCCGGCCGGTTCATCGCTTTCGCACCGGTCGCAGTCGCCATCTCCAGAATTTCGTTGGTCTTCAGAAACTCGGCATCCGCGTTGCGCTCCTTGTGGGTGATGCCGGCGAACTTCATTTCCTGGAACATGTCGAGGGTGTTGTGGCTGGCCGGACCGTCGGTCGCCAGGCCGACGGTCACGCCGTGCTCCTGCACGCATTTGAGCGGCAGGACGCCGGAAGCGAGTTTGGCGTTGCAGCACGGACAGTGTGCGATCTTGGTCTCGGTTTCGGCCATCAGCCTGATGTCGGTCTCGTCGAGCTGGGTGCAATGGGCCGCCGTGACGTCGGATTTCAGGAAATCGATGGAATGCAGCCAACGCACGGCAGAGGTGCCGTAGTGCTCGGCGACATACTCCATCTCCTGGGGGTTTTCGGCCAGGTGAATGTGGATCGGCACGTCGTGGGCGTCGGCCACCTCGCGCACCAGGCGGAACATCTCCTCGCCGCAGGAATAGATGGCGTGCGGCGACAATCCGATCTGCAGCATGCCGTCGAGGCTGTTGTGGTGCTCCGATACCAGGTCGCCGAAATTGTGCAGCGTCGTCCACGACCAGTCGGTGATCGATTCGTAGAGACCGCGATCGGCGAACCCGTAACCCAGCGTCGCGCGCAACGGGATTTTCCGGATCGCCTCTAGCTGCGGTTCGACCGCATAGGCGTCGAAATGCTCGTTGAAGGTGGTCACGCCGGATTTCGCCATTTCCACCAAGCCGTTGAGGCTCGCCCAGTACAGGGTTTCCGGATCGAAATTGCGCTTCAGCAGCCACATGGTCGACAGCCATTCGAACAGCCTGACGTCTTCGAGCAGTCCGCGCAACAGCAGGTTCGAGGCGATATGGGTGTGGCTGTCGCAAAAGCCGGGCATGACGGCGCAGTTCGTCGCATCGATGACTTCGGCCGCTCCCTGCGTATCGACCTCACCCGCCTCGCCGACCGCCTGGATCAGACCGCCCTTGATCGTCACCACGCCGGCTTCGATCGGGTCGCCGCCGCCCATGGGCAAGACGGTTCCGTTGATGATGGCAAAGTCTGCGGTCATGTCTGAAGTTCCTTTTTCGTGGTCAGCCGGCGCTTCGGCCGAGCGGAACCGATCCGCCGCCGCGCGGGCGACGGATCGTCGTCGGGAGGGTGAATTCGAAAGACCGGTCAGCTGGGCAGGTCGCCCTCGACCCCGTCCACGAACCAGTTCATGGAGTGAATGGCCTTGTCCTCCAAAGCGGTTCCGGCCGGGATGACCTCGCCACCGTCGCGATTGACGATGGGACCGGCAAAGGGATGCAGGTCGCCGCTGATGATGGCCGTGCGTGTGGCTTCCGCCGCTTGCACGACCTCAGGCGCCAGGTTCTCGTTGTAGGGCGCAAGCTGCACGACGTCTTCGGCAAACCCGTCCCAGGAGGAGCGCGACTGCCAGCTGCCCTCGAGGGCATCACGCACGCGACGGATGTAGTAGGGACCCCAGTTGTTGACGACGCCGGTGAGATGGGCGTTCGGTCCGAACGCGCTCATGTCGTTGTCCTGACCGAAGGAAAAAACGCCGCTTTCCTCGGCAACCTGCGTCGGCGCGGTGCTGTTGGTGATCTGGGTCAGGATATCGGCGCCCTGGGCGATATGCGTCTTGGCCGCATCCGCCTCCAGGCCGGGGTCATACCACTTGTTGACCCAGATGACGCGGAGCTCGATGTCCGGCCTGATCTTGCGCGCCGAGAGCGCCAGGGCATTGATGCTCATCACCACTTCGGGAATCGGAAACGAGGCAATGACCCCGATGATGCCGGATTTGCTCTGGTGCGCTGCAATCACGCCGAAAACCGTGCGGGCCTCGTGGAACCGCGCGTTGTAGGCGCTGACATTGTCGGCGGTCTTGTAGCCGGTATTGTTCTCGAACAGCACGTCTGGAAACCGCTCGGCGACGCTGATCGTCGGATCCATGTAGCCGAACGAGCAGGTGAAGATCAGCTTGTGGCCGGACCGGGCGAGCCGCATGATGACCCGCTCCGAATCCGGTCCCTCGGGCACATTGTCGACATAGGTCGTCTCGATCCTGTCGCCGAGCGCCTCGACCAGTTGCTGGCGCCCGATCTCGTGCCGGTAGGACCAGCCGAAATCGTTGACCGGGCTCGGATAGACGAAACCGACCTTGAGCGGCTCGGCAGCGCGAGCCACCCATGG
Source organism: Rhizobiaceae bacterium (assembly GCA_963921345.3). Classification (GTDB taxonomy): domain Bacteria; phylum Pseudomonadota; class Alphaproteobacteria; order Rhizobiales; family Rhizobiaceae; genus Hoeflea_A. The sequence goes on from CAWUFE020000007.1 coordinate 3,271,192, forward strand.
CGCCGCAACAAGCGTGCCGGCCGCCAGACCGGATTTGAGCAAGGTTCTTCTGTTGATCGGTAAAGTCATGGTCATCCTCCCTGCGCGGCGGCAAATCGGCTCGCCTGGAGGACGGGCGAGCCGTCTCCATCCATTCTCGCCAACACATCCGCTGCGACGCTAAGCCGGCCGGTGGATTTGCGAAGTTCAGCTCTTCCTCGCCCGGTCGGTCGGGCCGGTAGCGCGGTGCGCCTGCCGCCCTGATAGCGCAACGATACGGTTCGTTAATGTTGACAACAAGCGCAAAGAAATGCCCTGACTGTGCGAAAAAACCGCACGGAAGAGGCCGCTTCCCGCCATGGCCTTTGGCCGATCAACGGCAATGTCCTCAGACACCGGACACGCGAGCCCCGCCGCCGATCCGCGCCGCGGCGGAAACGGTCCGCTTTATTTGCAAAGGCAAATTTTCAACCGCTGATATCTGTTAATCGGCTAATGTTCGCGATAACGTGCCTGCCACGATCCTTGGGGCGGGTCAAAGTCGGAGCAACTGGCGCTGCACGGCCGGGGTCAATGGAACGACTTTGAAACTGCACTTTGGGTCGCGGGGACTTGCAGCTACATCGCATGATTTCTGTTGCAGCCGCTTCGATGGCGGTCGCGGCGGTTGTCGCCGCCCTGTTTGCCGCTTCGTTGCAAAGCAGCGAGGACAATGACATGGCAGTTGAACGACAAGCCGTTCCGGTCGGGCTGCCGCTGGAAGTCAGCTGCTGGGATGGGTCTACGGCCAAGCTCGGCGGCAGAGCGGACCGATTGTATCCGGTGTATTTTGGAGAGGTCACCAAAGACGAGGAGAAGAACACGCTGGCCTATGATTTGTCCGCGCTCGGAGACGACGGATGCATGCAATAGAAAACGCCGCCAGACAACCGTTGGTTGGCCGGCGGCGCCTCTTGGGTCTGGCTTCATCGTCCAGGTTTCGACAACCTTTGCCTGGGCGATGAATCAGTGTGTCCTGATACGACAAACTCCCATTGTCGAGTGGCATCCGATTCTGCCATTCAACTAGGCGCACCAAGGCCAGACTCCCCGGCCCGGCTTCAGTGAAAACGAAGCTGGGCCGGTTTTTTTTACGGATGCTGGATCATAATTTGAAATGCCGGTTCCGTCCATGCTGGGCGGGAGAATTGAACGAGCTCTACAACTAAAGTTGGAGAACCGCGCGGGTATCCGGATAGCGCGATAATGACAATTGTCGACCGTTACTCATCCGCGACACGGTGCTCACAGGACAACGCGCGTGCCTGACTATCGGTTTTGCTACTCGTCGAGTTCGAACAGGTCATGCACGCTCACATCGAGAGCTCGAGCCAACTTCAGCGCCAACAAGGTCGACGGGATGAATACGCGCTTTTCGACTGTGTTGATGGTCTTGCGGGACACGCCAACCCGTTCCGCCAATTGCGCCTGCGTTAAACCTGCCGCTTTGCGATGTTCGGGCAGGCGGGTGACAAGCTTCATACACGGCCTTTGAGGTCGAACCACACGAATGGCAGAAGAAATGCCGCTCCGGTCAAGGTGCCCATGGCGGCGAACGCCACGTGATATTCTACTCCACCGCTCGACAGGAAGAAACCGAAGACCGGATACAACAGCAACGCGACCCAGTAGCCGACGCCTTGCGCTCGACGGAAGTCGTCGGAAAAGCCCTCGTCACGTGCCATGGTGGCGCTGCGCTTCCCGGCAGACATGAGCGCGACCAAAACACTTGCGGCCGACACAATCCCGAATGCCGCCGGGATCCACGGGGAGATTGGATCAGGCCGGCCGGTCAGAATGGCCATCGCGGCGTATAAAAGGCAAACCAGACCTGTCAGGCCAAAAGCGGCAACGCGGATGTTCAGCAGGGAATTCGCAGACAACATGGCAACCTCCTTGTAACCTTTAGGTGACTTTCTCACTTTGGCCGGTGTAACGTCAAGGTTACATTGAGCAAGCAGCTGGCTCGCATTTCGCGGCATACGGACCACACGCTCGTCGGCTGTTGACGGTGGGCAGAGGACGTTAACCCAGAATATTAGGTGGCCATTCAGTTTCGCGCATTAGATGTATCCCGAACCCCGAACGGGAGTCCGGCCTGTTTTATCTTCTTAACCCGCTACAAGGCAGGATCGGACGCGGCAAATGGTGGTTGCCTCAACCGATATGAATTGAAGCGCCACAACCAGAAGCCCAGGAGGGTTGGGTGACAGTTGAGCAACAGTTCTTTTTGCTGATCGTGATTGCCTTCAGCCCGACGTTGTTCGTGCCCGCTGTGATGGCGATCAGAGGGATCTATCTTCTTGGTCAGAAGGGACGCGTGATTGCTGGAGTGGGCTTGATTCTGGCCAGCATTGCCACCCTTATCCTGATCCTCGTCTTGTTTTTTCGTTTCGTTAGCTGAACAGGCTCCCAGACGGAGCGCACGAAATGGAAACGTGAAACCGGGGAACTGAACATGTCGCTAAAGACCCAACCGGCTTAGCAACGCTCAGCGGCCGAAGGATGGTTGCCAGCAACAGAGGATCGCATCTCATGGACATCGACTGGTCGCAATTGAAGGGAGGGTATCGAGCACAAGTGAATTGAGCGAATTGCTTGACGACCTCATGTCGTGGAGCACGCTGTACCGCTGAGGGTCAGCGAGATGTCGCCTGACAAGTGCAATTCACTTTGGGGAGTTCGGTACACATCAATGCAATATATCAATGCGCTCGGAACGACCTACTCCGAAGCTCGGTTGACGGAGTTGCTGGGCAGTTGCCCAAAGCATCAATCGGATGACTTTTTCTTTTTTTGGCTGCCCTATGAGGGGGGGAGTCTGGGTTCACTTCGACTTTGTCGAGCCAAATGAGGACGCGCGGATCGGAATAGATGAAGCCGTTTGCACCAGTATCGACTTCACCCTCCGCTCATTCGGTGACAGCACGCCCTATGCCGGCGAGCTGCCATACAAGATTCCGAATCCGCTCACTCTCAAGGCTGTCGAGGAAGCTGTCGGCAGAGCATTCCACATCGACGAATACAACGAAACCAAGCTCGAAGCGGTCTATAAATCAGCTTTCGGCCGTGTAGGCACGCGACGCAGACCTTACAAACGAACCTGCTATCACTTTAGACCGGAAAAAGGCGTCACTTTGAAAGTGTGGTTTTCCGACGGTGTTCCCTGGAGACTTGTGGTCACGCTGGAAGACCGCAATGAGGCTCAAAGTGCTGTTGAACAGGAGCCAGCAATGTCCCGAAGCGCATCGGCGCTATCAGCTCTGAAAGCGGTCAGCTCGCGAGCATCGCGGCTTCTATTTGGCCGACGCTGACAGCTCCGTCCGGTCGCCGGAAGAATACTGGACCCTCTCGAAGGTCTTTCTTCCCCGGATATTGCTCTTGTTGCACTTGTCCCAGCAGACCTGATAGCACCGCTGCGGTTCGTTTTTCAGAGTATCGCCGTAGCCGGCCCAGCTGTGGATGATGTCCTCTATCCGGTCGACATTGGCGATCCTCGTGGATTCGTTGCACAGATCCGGAAAGCTCTCCTCCACGTCGACATTCGTCATCCAGCAGCAGGGAACGATGTAGCCCTGGCTGCTGTGGCCGATCGGGTGGCCGTGGAAGCAGGCGGGGTCGAGCACGTCGCCCTTTTCGTAACGGCCGGGACTACGCGCCATCATGTACTGCTCGTCCGGCTTCAGCGGATCCTCTGGTCCGCGCCACCGCGACGACAGGCAGATGTTCAGATTGAGGGAATGCTCGGCAGCCAGTGCCTTGACGTCGTCGAGCGTGTGCTGGTTGTAGTTGAAGACGATGTGCTGCCACTCGGTTTCAATTCCGTGTTCCCTGGCCAGCAGCATCATTTCGAACAGGTATTCGCCATTCTGATTGACGCGATGCCGGTGGCTGTCTTTGGGAAGACCATCGATCCCGAAGGTCCATTTGGCGTCGGAATGGGTTTGGAACGCTTCGCGAAACCAGCCCCTCGGTCTGTGACTGGCCGCCGTGAACACCTCGACCTTTCTTCGCTTTCCCTTGGCCAGATCGAGCATTTCGATGAAATCGGGATGAAAGACCGGGTCGCCGACGGTGCCGCAGAAGATAATGCGATCGAAATAGCCCAGTATCTTCTTGTAGTCGCCCATCGAAATGTCGGACGAAATGCCCTTCAGCTGGTTCTTCCAGACTGGGCTCTGCCGCGTGCAGCGGGAACAAAGCAGCGTGCATCTCGACGTTATGTCGAGATTGACGGAACTGGCGGTAAACGATGTGGAAATGTTGGTCTTCAAGTGCTTTCTGCCTTCACCGACTCAATACCTGGCACAGGTTGGATTATGGGAACTTTATCAAACTCTTAGCTGATTCCGCATTGCATTCCAGATTAGAAGTCCTGTCGAAAACATCAAGAGCCAAGTGAGCCGGCGATCGACCGATGCATCGGAATGCCGGGCTCCCGGCAGGATCCTCTCACGGCTTCGTGACGGAAACCTCGCCAGAGGCTGCGTCGAACTTCCAAGGCCGACATCTGACAAAATTTTAACCCAAAAATTTAGCTGCCAATTCATTTTCTCGCATTAGTAGAAATCCGAAATCGGAACGGAGTTTCGGGATGCTCTATCTTTTCAATCCAATGCAAGGTCGAATCGGGCGCGGATACTGGTGGATGCTGCAGTTGATAATTTTCACGCTGGCGTTCGCCTGCCTGATCTTTTCAGCCGTGGTTCTCGCTGATCCTTCGGCCTCATACGATACGCGCACTTCGAGCGAGCAGGCCATGTTCGTGTTCGTCGTCGTGATGATGGTCTACATGAATTTCTGCGCCTGCCAAAACCGGCTGCGCGATTCGGGACGCAGCGGTTTCTGGTATCTGACCTTCCTCCTGCCCTATGCCGGAACCGGATTGATGATCTACTTCTGTGGGGTCGAGGCCGGCGGCAACATCGACCGGACTCCTCACCAGCGGCCGAGGCCGACGCCCGAACCGCAGTCAGCGCCGGAAGTTGCCAAGCGAGCCAGCCCGACCCGCCCGGTTTTCGGGCGCAGGTGACGATCTGCCCGCGGTCGTCGTTTCCTCGTCGGCCGTCGGGTCAAGCCGTCAAACTCCGACCGACATCCCCGGTGGTGAACAACGATGCTGAGTGCCAATCGTGAATTTCTGGAACTCGCGCAGATCGTGATTTTGCTGACGATCGCGTCCACCTATGTCATACCGCTCTTGTTGACGGTCAGAGGAATCTACCTGTTCGGGCAGCGAAGAACGCTGTTGGGCGCCGCGTTGGTCGCGGCAGGCATATTGGGTTTTGTCATGGTGTCCGGCATGATCCTCAACTACCTGAGTGGACAGTCGTGGTAGTATCGAAGCTGCGCACACGTAAAACGCTGCACGTTGTCCGCTTTATCTCCAAATGAGGCCCGACCTCAAGTCCACCGCGGACGCCCGGATGCGATCCGGGATTGCTCTCACGTCCGATAACATTTTGTTACGGACGCGTGAGTTGAACTGACAGCGGCGGACCCTGTCCCTATCATCGCATTCATGTTGACAAATCTTTTTCGACGGGCCCTGCCCGCCCTTTTCGCTATTGCCCTCGCCGGCCCGGCGGCGGCCGAACTCATCGAGATCGAAACGGATACCGCGCTGAAGGGCGTCTATCTGATTCCGGACGACACCGCCGAGACGGTGCGGGTCAGCGCGGTGATCCTCGCCGGCGAAGCCGACTCGGACGGACCGGAGGGGCTTGCCCACTATCTCGAGCACCTGATGTTCTGGCACGCCGACGGCGTCAGCAATCGGGTATTCCACAATCGCGGCGGCAATGCCTGGGTCAATGGCATCATCACCAACTACTACACGGACGGGCCGAAGGCCGACCTCGATGACCTGTTTGCCTTTGCCGGCCGCCTGGTGACGCCGCCGGCGCTCGACCCCACCTTTATGGCGGACGAAAAGCGCATCGTCGCGCGCGAATACGACCTGCGCGTCTCGGAGAATCCGCGCTCCCGCGTGCAACAGCGGATGAACCGGGAGCTCTACGGCCAAAACCCCGTCGGACGCAGCCTGATCGGCACGCCGCAATCCATCGAAAGCTTCGACCTCGACATGGTCGAGCGGTTCCGGCGCCAATTCTACGTCCCCGACAACATGGTGCTGTTCGCCTCCGGCGACCTGAACGAGGACGAGGTGCGCCGCCAGGTCGAAAAGACATTCGGCGGCGCCGATGCCGGGTCCGAGAACGGCCAACCCTGGCGACGGCTGCTGCCCACCGAAGCGCTGGCCCGCACGATCGAGTTGATCGACGACCAGACCAGGATGGATTCCTACCAGTTCTCTTCCCTGTCGGAGTGGATCGGATCGGGCGACCGGCTGCAGGACGTCTATACGCTCGGCTTCCTCAACGAACTGCTCGGCTCCAACCTCCCGGGAAGCCTCGCCAAGCCGCTGGAGATCAACGAGTTCATCGTCAGCGCCTACAGCGTGCGGCTCGACCGCAAGCTGCGCGATCAGGTGCAGTTCCTGTTCCGGGCCAGGCCGGACGAGGGCGTCGCGCCCGAAACCGTCTCGGTCAAGCTGCGCGACAGTCTCGTCGCGCTGGCCAGGTCGGGTGTGCCGGAAAAGAGCCTGGAGCGGATCCGCAAGCGGTTCTTCCGCGAGGCCGACCGCCGACGCGACGAGCCGAACTACATCCTCGGTCGGGCGCTGCGCAACCTGACTGCCGGGCTGGATCCCAACGGCGCCGACGATCATCGCGAGCGCATCGCCGCCGTCACCAAGGCGGATGTGGACACGCTGATCCGCGCCGTCGCCGACCGGCATCGCTTTGTCGAGGTCAATCTCAAGCGAAGAGGGTCGTGAGAAATGCGTCGGGTTCTGAAGATCGTACTGGCCGCCGTCCCTTTCCTGGCATCGGCACCAGCGGCTGGCGCTGCGCCGGAAGTCGGCAAACACACAACGCCGGCCGGCCACGTGTTCTGGTACGTGCCGCTGGAGGAAGCCAAGCGAACGGCCGTCTCCGTCACCTGGACGGCCGGCCTGCCAAGAGGTCCCGACACGCATGAGGCCACGGCGCGGCTGGGCATCTCGCTGATGCTGAGCGGCGGCGCCGGCGGCATCGCCTCGGACGAGCTTTCGGCCGATTTCGAGGATCTCGACTCCGGCTCGCGCCTGTGGGCCCAGCCGGGCGAAATCCGCGGCTTCGTGGTGGCGCCCGAGGACAGCCTTCAGGAGGCGGCGCAGATCGTCAATCTGTGGCTGGCCAAGCCGGACTTCGACGAGCGCTGGCTGGAGCGCGAGAAGCGCACCCTGCTGCGCAATGTCCGGGTGCGCGGCGAAACCGCGTCGGGGGCGGCCTGGAACCTGGCCCGCGAAATCCTGCTCGACGACCATCCCTACAACCGCTTCTGGTCCATCGCGCCGGCCGACGACGTGAGGACCATCGACCGCGACGCCATCGCCGCCTGGCACCGGGGCTCCTTCGGAACGGCGGACATCACGATCACCGCCGCCGGTTCGGCGTCGGCCGACGCGGTCGGCAAAGCCGTCGCCGAACCGGCAGCCGCTGCCCTTCGCCGGCCCGGAGGTCATGCCTGGGACCGTGGTGCTGCACGATCCCGAGTCGCCGAAATCGCTTATCATGGCGTTCGGGCCGATACCGCCGCCTACCGCCGAGGACGGCCCGGCACTCGGCATGGCGACGGCGGTGCTCGGATCGGGGCAGCAATCGCGGCTGTTCAGAACCATGCGCACGGACCTGCGTGCGGCGTATGGATTCCGCGCCGGCATCAACAGTTTCACCCGCCGCCACCGGCTGCTGCGCATGGGCGGAGAAGTCGAAACGGCGCTGTTGCCAGAGGCGCTGCAGGCGCTGCGGGAGACCTATGAGCAGTTTCGGATCGACGGTATCGCGGAAGAGGAATTCACGGTCACGCGCGAGCTGATGCAGCAGCGCGTCGCACAGGGCATGAAACGCCCGACCCGGGTCGCCAACCGGCTGATGTCGAGCCGGCTGCGCGACCGCCCGGACGGGCATTTCGAAACCACCGAAGCGCGTATCGCCGCCCTCGACCGCGACACGGTCAACGCGGAAATCCGCCGGACCTTCCCGCATTTCGATGCGTTCCTGACGATCGTCGTGACTCCGGACGCCGATGCCCTCGAGGGCGCCTGCGTAATCACCGCTATCGAGGAATGGACCCGGTGTTTCGAGTCGGAGCCGACCTAGAGCGCTAGAGCTTCACCTCCTTGAGCGCCTCGACAACCATCCGCAGCCCTTTGCCCAGGATCTTGTCGCGCCTGAGAACGATCGCCAGATTGCGGTGGAAGGCCGGCGACAGGGGGCGGGTTTCGATCGACGAGCGGTCTTCGAGGGCGCTGGTCGGCAAAATCGCGTAGCCGACACCGGCGGCCACCAGCTTTCGGATCGCCTCGGTATTGCCCATCTCCATGGCAGGCGTCAGCGTTATGCCGGCCCGGGCAAACCAGCGATCGACGATCTGGCGGGTGTTTCCCTCAGCATCGTAGAGAATGACCGGCAGCCCGGCCATGGCCTGCGGGGTCACCGACCGCGGCAGGCGATCGTCGCCGGCGGCAGCGATGGCGACAAAGGGATCGTCCAGCACCGGAATGGCCTCGAACATCCGGCCGTGCACCGGCGGGGTGACGAACCCGACGTCGAGCGCATTGTCCTCAAGCGCTTTGAGGATGTCCTTCGTGTGGGCCGTCTTGACCACGATCTCCAACCCCTGGAAGCGCTGGCGGACGGACTTCAACACCTGCGGCAGAAGGTGGATGCAGGCCGTCGAGCCGGTGCCGATGCGAACCCGACCGGCTGCGCCGCGGGCGTAGGGCAGCAGGTCGGCAAGCGTCGCCGAAACGACGCCATCTATTCGCTTCACATGGTCGAGCAGGGTCAGGCCGGCTGCGGTCGGCGTCGCCTTTTTGCCAACCCGCTCGATCAGTCGAACGCCGAGCCGTCGCTCCAGTTCCCGGATCTGAAAGCTGATGGCCGGCTGGGTGAGGTTGAGCTTCTCCGCCGCGGCCGAGAACGTGCCGTGTTCGATCACCTTGGCGAAACTGTCGAGCTGGTCGAGCCGGAAATCGCGCATACCAAAATTCTATTTATGTATTGCATAAAATGTCAAATCTTCTTTTTGGTATCTGGATCGCCATACTGAGCCGAAAAGTAGTCCCGGCTGAAAGGATGGCACCATGCGGTGGATCGGCTCTATGTTTCGCGAAATCCTGTTCGTTCTCTCCGCCTCGCCGCAATCGCGCTGGCGTCAGCTTCGTCGCCTGCGCGGTCTCGACGATCGGCTGCTCGATGACGTCGGCATCACCCGGCAACAGGCGTCGGAGCAGCCGCTTCTTCCTGGCGGCAATCGCGAATCGGACGAAATCCGGTCAACGCAAAAGCAGCCTCCGCCGCTGCGCCACGAACCGCAGGGCGCCCTGAAACCCTGGCGCTAAATCGGATCTAATCCCTGCGGAACATCACGCTGACGAGCCAGCCGGTGACCATGGCGAGAACGACGGCGAGGATGCCGTAGAGAAAAGACTGTTCGTGGGCGAGTTCGAAGATGAACTGCTCGATGCCGGTCTTGACGACCCGCAGCGTCAGCTGGCGCTCCATGACGAATTCGTTGTTCTTGAACAGGAAGGCGCGCAGACGGTGCTGACCGACCGGCACGTTGGCCGGCAGCCGGATGGTGGCGCGAAACAGGCTCGAGCTGACGAATTCGACGCCGACCGGCTCGCTCTGATAGAGGCCGTCATCGACCCGCAGCCGCAACAGCGCTTCGCGGAACTCCGGCACGCGACTGCCGTCGCCGACATTGCCGGAGGGCTGCAGATGGATGTGCTCGATACCGATGGTCCGGCCGCTCAACTCGATCTGCTTAGCGATGCGGTCGATCGGCAACGTGCTCGACAGCGAGTAGGACGACGGCGCCGGCTCGAAACGCATCGAGTAGCGGTTGATCCAGATGCCGAAGACCCGATCCTTCTTGCGCACGACGGACTCGCGCGCCGGGCCCTCCAGCGCGACGATGATGTCGTAGGCGCCGATCTGCAGCAGGAAACGGTCGGCATTGTCGAGCGCCCCGAAGACCGTCAGGTCGGCGCCGGCGAAATCGGCGGTGATGGCGATTTCGTTGGTCGAAATACCGATGTCGAGACTTTCCTGGGTGCCCGAGTCCTGGGCACGCGCCGGAAGGCTCGCCAGCAGCGCCAGCAAAACCAACAGCGTCGTGAGGGCCCGGTGCGCCATGATCAGAACCCGACCCCGGTCGTCACGACCGAATAGAATTCGTCCGGCGTCAGCACCAGGTCGAGCGCCAGGCGCACGCCGACCGCCAGGACCAGCAGCGCCAGCAGCGCGCGCAACTGCTCACCGCGCAGTTTCTGCCCGACCCTCACGCCGTACTGCGCTCCGATCACACCGGCAATCATCAGCAGGCCGGCGAGGAACACGTCGACCGACTGGTTGGTGGTCGCCTGCACCACGGTGGTGAAGGCGGTGACGAAGATGATCTGAAACAACGAGGTACCGATCACCACATTGGTCGGCACGTGCAACAGGTAGATCATGGCCGGCACCATGATGAAGCCGCCGCCGACGCCCATGATCGACGTCAGTACGCCGATGCCGAATCCGAGCACCAGCACCGGAATGATGCTGAGATAGATCTTGGAACGCTTGAATCGCACCTTGAACGGCAACCGGTGCACCCAGATGTGCTGGCCCGGCTTGCGCAGCGACACCGGCTTGTTGGCGGCGGCGCGCATCAGCGAATTGACGCTTTCCACCAGCATCAGCCCGCCGACGATGCTCAGAAAGGTCACGTAGAACAGCGAAATGATGAGGTCGAGCTGGCCCAAACTTCGCAACAGCGTAAATAGATAGATTCCGACTGACGCCCCGGCGAGACCGCCCGCCAGAAGCGTCACCCCCAGCTTGATGTCGAGCGTGCCGCGGCGAAAATGCGAAAGCGCCCCGGAGAAGGACGAGGCGACGACCTGGTTGGCACCGGTGGCAACGGCGACGGCAGGCGGAATGTTGTAGAAAATCAGCAGCGGGGTGATCAGAAAACCGCCGCCCACACCGAACATTCCGGACAGAAACCCGACTGCCGCGCCCATGCCGAGAATGATAAAGGCATTGACCGATATCTCGGCGATGGGCAGATAGATCGTCATTCCCGTCCTGAGAGAAAGTCCCCAAAAAGAAGAGGCCCGGACTTGGCTGGCCTCCCACCTGTCATGCGCCTTCTCTCAGGCCGTGTCAATCGCTCACGCTGGGGCCAGAGACACAAGTTTTCCGGTTCAGACGGAATTGGTGGAATTTGAGGGCAATCAAGGCTTTGCGGCCGGTAGAAGGGTCGCTTTTCGCCCCGGCCCGAAGCCTGTATTGTCGAGACGGTACAGGCTTGTAAACGGGATACGAAAACCGTTCCGATGGGCATCGTCAGCGACCGGACCAAAAAGTGGTGGGTGCTTGCCGCCATGGGCGCTTCGCTGGGGGTCTTCCTGCTCGACGAGACGGTCGTCGGAGTGGCCCTGCCGACCATCCAGCGCGACCTGTCGCTGAGCGTTACCGACAGCCACTGGGTGGTCAATGTCTACCTGCTGATGCTGGCCTGCCTGGCGGCCACCAGCGGCAGGCTGTGCGACCGGTTCGGTTTCAAGCGTCTGTTCCTGCTCGGCCTCGGCCTGTTCGGGATCGCCTCGGTTGCCTGCGGCTTTGCCACCGACCTGACGATGCTGATTGCCGCACGCATCATGCAGGGGGTCGGCGCAGCCATCATCTTTCCGGCCTCGATGGCGATGCTCGCCATCATTTTCCCGGAAGAAGAACGCGGGAGGGCACTCGGCATCTACGGAGCCATGGGCACGACGTTCCTGGCGTCGGGTCCGTTCGTCGGCGGTCTGTTCACCGAGTTCCTGTCGTGGCGCTGGATCTTCTGGATCAATCCTTTCGTGGTGGCGGCGACCGCGGCGGTCGTCCTGGCACTCTGGACCGATCCGCCGAGAACGGTTGCGAAGGGCCGGTTCGACTTTGGCGGCCTCATCAGCCTGGTGGGCGGTATCGGTCTGGTGATCGTCGCCATCATGGAGGCGCCGGACTGGGGATGGGACCGGGCGGTCGTCTGGATCTTGATCGCGGCGGGATTGGTTTTGCTGGTGCTTTTCTTTCGCCGGGAGCGACGCACCACGGCACCGCTGATCGAGGTCGACCTGTTCGACAATCTCGGATTTACCGCCTGCAACCTGATCGTGTTCACAGCTCAGTTCACCAAGATCGCGGTGCTCGTCATCCTCGCCATCTTCTTTCAGCGGGAACTCGGCATGAGCCCGCTGCTGGCGGGAACAGCCCTGCTCGCCGGAGTCGCCCCGCAACCGTTCGTCGCCGAGATCACCGGCCGGTTCACCGACAGGGTGGGCAGCCGCAAACCGGCACTCTTGGGGCTGGCCGCAACTGTGCTGGTGTTCGTGTGGCTCGCCGTCGCCGTTCATTGGCAGAACTACTGGCTGGCTTTTCCGGCGCTGCTCCTGTGGAGCGTGTCGACGTCTTTTCTCTTTATCCCGGGACTGCGGGCCGGCGTGAACAGCGTGTCGGTGGACAAGCAGGGCCAGGTCGGCGGCATCATGCTGACCGCGCAACTGGTCGGCGGCACCGTCGGCATGACGCTCTCCAGCACCCTGCTGGCGTCAACCGGCAGCTATCAACTGCCGTTCCTGGCGACGGCTCTGCTGGCCGTGGCAGTACTTTGGCTCACCTGGATTGCAGTGCATGACGCGGCGCCGAAGGCCGGGCAATCGCCTCCCGACAAGAGCTGACGGCAGGCATCCGTTTCCCGATCCGCACGAGGAAAGATCTTCAACGGTTTTTTGAAAATCGCCCTTGGGGATTTCTTTACACTGAAACCATTGGGGGAGGAGAATACCGCAGGTCAATCGGCCCGGGAGGTGCATTGCGACGCCGTTCCGGCCGGTCGTGTCTTCCGCATCATGGAGGTGAGCGGAGACCGTCCTCTGGATTTCGCGCGCACTCCCCTGCCCGAACCGGCGCTCCGCTGCCGGATCGGTTTGCGAGCCACGCCAGCAGGGAGGACACGCCATGGCAGGCGCCGATACCGGGATCGGAACCCCGGAACAACTGAGAGATCCCAACTATACGCCGCCCCTCTACAAGGCGGTACCGCTTGGCATCCAGCATGTGCTGGCCATGTTCGTCTCCAACGTGACGCCGGCGATCATCGTTGCCGGCGCCGCCGGTTTCGGCTTCGGCTCCAATTCGCCGGACTTTCCGGAACTGCTCTATCTGATCCAGATGTCGATGCTGTTCGCCGGTCTGGCGACGCTGCTGCAGACGATCACCATCGGGCCGGTCGGCGCCGCGCTGCCGGTGGTGCAGGGAACCAGTTTCGCCTTCCTGCCGATCATGATCCCGATCGTCGCCGGCAAGGGTGTCGACGGCTTGGCCGCCCTGTTCGGCGGCGTGCTGATCGGCGGCTTATTCCACGCACTGCTCGGCACGATCATCGGCAAGATCCGCTTTGCCCTGCCACCGCTCGTCACCGGTCTGGTTGTGATGATGATCGGCCTGGCACTGGTCAAGGTCGGCATCCAGTATGCAGTCGGCGGCGTGCCGGCGATCAACCAGCCCGAATATGGCAGCCTGCTCAACTGGTCGGCCGCCCTGGTCGTGATCATCGTCACGCTCGGCCTCAAATTCTACGCCCGCGGCATGCTGGCCGTTTCAGCGGTGCTGCTCGGCATCATCGTCGGCTATGTCTATGCGCTGCTGGTCGGCATCATCTCGACCGACGCCATTGCCGCCAGCTGGAGCAACGCCGCGGCGTTCGCGCTGCCGCAGCCGTTCAAATACGGTTTCGAGTTCTCCATCGCCGCCGTGATCGGCTTCTGCCTGATGGCCTTCGTCTCGGCGGTGGAAACCGTCGGCGACGTCTCCGGCATCACCAAAGGCGGCGCCGGACGCGAAGCCACGGACCACGAGATCCGCGGCGCAACCTACGCCGACGGTGTCGGCACCGCGGTGGCCGGGATCTTCGGCGGCCTGCCCAACACCTCGTTCAGCCAGAATGTCGGGCTGATCGCCATGACCGGGGTCATGAGCCGTCATGTGGTGACCTTCGGCGCGATCTTCCTGATCATCTGCGGGCTGATCCCCAAGGTCGGAGCGGTGATCCGCACCGTGCCCATCGAGGTGCTGGGCGGTGGCGTCATCGTCATGTTCGGCATGGTCGTGGCGGCCGGCATCTCCATGCTGTCGGACGTTCACTGGAACCGCCGCAACATGGTGATCTTCGCCATTGCGCTGTCGATCGGCCTCGGCCTGCAGCTCGATCCGAAGTCGGTGCAGTACACGCACGACACGGTGCGCATTCTGCTGACCTCCGGCCTGCTGCCGGCGGCCCTGATCGCCATCGTGCTCAATCTGATCCTGCCCGAGGAACTGGCGGACGAGTCCGTCGAGGAAGTCTCGGGCGGCATGTCCGGCCATCAGACCGGCTCGATCGAAAAACCCGAGGAAGCCTCCTAAGCTTTCGACGGCTCAGCCCCGCAACCCGCGGGGCTGAGCTGGATCGACCATGATCAGTTCTGCGGTTTGCCGCGGATGCGTCAGCATCGAGTCGTGCGGCGCCGCAAGTTCCACCATCGACACGCCGGCGGCGCGGGCCGCTTCGTGCGACCGGGCCAAAGCGCCGAGAACCGGCGCGGTGCAGGCGACATAGGTTGTCGGCAGGCCGTTCGTCGGCGGCGCATCGAGGCGGATCGGCGACTGATAGCTCTGCAACGGATGCGGCGTCAGCTTTTCTTCGAGCCAGGCCTTCTGCGCCTCGTCGGCGACACCGAAGGCCCCGGGTTCGGGAGGCGGCATGCCGAAACCGCCATCGAAGGCCTGCGATTGGCGGATTCGCTCTTCCCTGATGCCCGGCATCACGTCGAAAACGCATTCCCCGTTCCGGGACCAGAGCGCATCGAGATAGACCAGCCGGCGCAGGCGATCGGCCAGCCGGTCCGCGACGCCGTGCACCACCATCCCGCCGAAACTGTGGCCGACCAGGGTCACATCGTTCAGATCCTGCGACCGGATGTAATCAATGACATCCGCGATCATCCTGTCGAGATCGACGCCGCTCATGCGCATGGACGAACGCTCGGCGAGGCCCGGAAGCGTCAATGCGCACGCCCGGTTGCCGGCGGTCTCCAACAGCGGCACCACATACCGCCAGCACCAGCTGCCATGCCAGGCACCGGGTATGAGCACGAACGTCTCGTTCATGGCCGGTTTTCCGCGATCCAGTCGGCCAGCAGCCCGGCTTCGTCATGAACGAACGCCCACAGGCTGGTGGCACCGGCTTCGCCCAGAAGACTCGCCGCCTTGGCGCGCACCCGGGCCTGGCGTTCGGCCAACGGCACGGGATGGACCAGGTCGTACTCGGCCTTGATTGGAGGGCCGTGTTTCCGCTCGATACGGATTCGGGCGCCGGTGTCCGCAACGCCGTCGTCGAAGTCGATGTCGACCCGATCGCGCAGCGCGATTAGCGCCGGATCGCTGCAGGCTGCATCGCTGAAGGTGGCGAGTGCCGCCGTGTCGCACCGCGTCAGAACAAGGGCGGCCGTCAGGCGATAGCTGAATTTCGCCTGCAGCCCGGTTGCCGGTTCCGCGATGTTGCAGACGCTGCGCCAGCATGGATTGACGGTGATGTGGATCTTGTCGACGTCCTCCGGCTCGAGATGGTTCCGGTCACGTGCTTCGATCAGCGCCTCGAGTGCCGCGTGGGTGCCATGACAGCAGGCGTGGAACTTGTGCTGCACGTCTTCGAAGACGAATGTCTCGCCCATTCCGTCGAACGCTTCGGTTTGCCACTCGCCGGCATGGGTTTCGGCAAAGCCCTGCGATCCCTCGAGGCCGCGCGGGCAGGAAACGAAACCGGCGGCGGCAAGCGATGCCGTCTCGACGCCGTTCGAGGCTGCCATGCCAGCATTATAGGGTTTGCCCATGGTGCCGAACTGGCACTTCAGCCCCGACGCCCGCGTCGCCGTCAGGCCGATCGCATGGCTGGCGCGGTCGGTATCCAGCCGCAGCAGCCGCGACACGGCCATGGCGGCGCCGAAACTGCCGGACGTCGCGGTCGGATGAAAACCGATGCGATAGTGCGCGCGTCCCAGCCAGGCGCCCACTCGGCAGGCGGTTTCGACGCCGATCAGACAGGCGTCGAGAAACTCGGACGCATCGGCTCCGGTCTTCTCCGCAACGGCCATTGCGGCGGGCACCACAACCGCACTGGCGTGGCCGATATGGATGAAGTGGGTATCGTCGTAGTCGAGCGCGTGGGAGATCGTCGCATTGGCCAGCGCGGCAGCCCGCGCCGGCAGTTTTCCGTCGGCCCCGACAACCGTCGCTTCGGTGGCGCCGCCATCGGCCGAAACCATGTCGCGGACCAGGCTCCCCGCCGGTTCGCTGCAGCCGGCGATCGCAACGGCGGCCCAGTCCACCAGCGACAGGCGCATAACTGCCCTGGATCTTTCCGGAAGGGCGGAAGCCGGTGTAGTTGTTGCGAACTCGCAAACGAGGCGCGTGACCTCGGCGGTTCCGTCCGGCAATGGGCTGTCTAACATCAACAAAAATCCCCGGAAGTTGGTTCCGGGGATTTATAGCAGCCTGGACGGTTTCAGGCGATCCGAAGGTCAGTTGTTGTTGGCCAGCAAAGCCTTGACCAGTTTGTCGTCGACCTCGCCCGTCGGCTCGAGACCGACCGATGTCTGGAACGCCTTGATGGCCGCCACCGTATTGTTGCCCATCACGCCGTCAACGCCGCCGGTGTCGAAGCCGTTCTTGGTCAGGATGGCCTGGATGTTGCGGATCGCCTTTTTCATGTCGACGGAAGCCGTGCGAGTGTCGACACCGCGCCATTCCTTCGGAACGCGGACCGAGTTGACCTTGTCGTCCAGTTCCCCCGGTTTCCACAGCTCGACCTTCGCCCGTGCGCTTTCCAGCTGTTGCGGCGTCAGCGCATTGGCGACCTCGTCGCGCTTGGCGGCAGCATCCTTGTCGCCGGAGTCGGCGGCAATGGCGAACCACTTGTAGGATTCTTCGAGATCCTGCGGCACGCCGCTGCCACGGGCGTGCAGGATAGCGAGGTTGTACTGGCTGTCCTTGACACCCAGATCGGCGGCCTTGGTGAACCAGCTGCCGGCGGAATCGTAATCGGCGTTTCCGTTCTGGCCCATAGCGTGCAGTACCGCCAGATTGTGCATGGCGCTGGCATTCCCCTGCTCGGCCGCCATCTGGTACCAGGTCATGGCCTTGCCGAGATCGCGCTTTACCCCGGTGCCCTTCTCATAGAAATTGGCCAGCCTGTATTGCGCCGGGGCAAAGCCGAGATCGGCGGCATATTCATACCATTTCGCGGCTTTCGACAGATCCGTCTGGACGCCGCGTCCCTCGGTATAGCGGGCGCCGACCTCGAACAGCGCGACCACGTCGCCGGCGGCGGCGGCTTCGCGCAGCGCCAACGGGCCTGCCTCTTCCGGCGGCATGTCGACGGTCATGGTCGGCGCGGCAGGATCGGCCGCACCCGGCTGAGGTGTCTCCTCCGGCGGCAGAGCCGCCATCTGCGTCGCCTCGGCAGGCGCCGGTTCGGTAACGGCCGGCATGGGCGGCTCGGGGGTCGCGTCAACCGTCGCGGCCGGTTCGACCGTAGCGGCCGGTTCGTCCGGCTCCGCCGGCTGGACCGGAACGAACCGGTCGCTCGACTGGATTTCGTTGGTCGGGGACATGAACTGCGACGACCCCGTATCCAGGTTCACATCGGTCTGACGGGCGACCAGTATACCGCCGGCGGTTTCCTCCTCCGTTTCGACAACGCGCACTTCCGGCAGCTCTTCGTCCGCAGCGGCGACCGGCTCGGTCACCGGCGGGGTCGCCGGCTGCTCGATGGCCGGCGGTTCGATCGAGGCCGTCTGCAGCGGGCTGGAGCCGCCCTTGAGGAAACCGGAGACCAGCGGATAGGAAAGGACTGCGAGCAGGATCGCGCCGGCTGCCAGCAGCATCGGCCGACGGCGCTTCTTGATCGCCTCACCCAGCGAACCCTTTTTCTCTTCCTTGACCTCTTCGTCTTCGAGTTCCGCCGCTTCGGTTGCGGCGGCGCGGGCGGCGCGGCGGGCGGCGGCGATGAAATCGGCCTTGTCGGCCTTCGCCTGCTCGCCCTCGGCGGAGTAGGGACTATCGTCCTCGGCCACGCTCTGCGCTTCGCGCACCTTGGCCATGATCCGCTTGATGTCGGGCGCGCCGGAGCCGGGCTCCAGCGGCATGTTGGCTGTTTCGGGATCGATGTCCTCGACCGGATCGATCGACGGCGCCGCTTCGATGTCGTGCATCAATTCGTCGCCGGAAGGCCGTTCCGTTTCGTTGCCACCGGTCATGCGCTGCATCAGGCCGGACAGGAAGGCCTTGTCGGAGGGCTGGCCCTTGTCGCCCGGCAGATCATCCGTGTCCGGCGGCAGCACGTCGAGCGGCGAGGCATCGTCGTCGGCGCCGAAATCGTCACGCGCCTCCGGTACATAGGGCTCAGTGTCGGCCAGAGCCGGCTGGGCGATGGGCCCGGGTTCCGCCAGCACATCCGTCGACTCGTCTTCCAGCCGGTCCAGCCGCTCGGCGATTTTCATCAGCGTGCCGTGCACCGCATCGATCGTGCGGGCGTTGCGTTCCTCGCTCTGGCGGCTGAGATCCTCCAGCGAACGCAGGTCGCCGACCAGGGATTCGATCGCCGAAATGTCGGCCGAGGACACGCCGGTCTGCTGATAGGAGGCGACCGCGGCTTCCGCCGCATGGCGGGCCGTCTCGATCACCAGGTCCTGATTGGCGGACTGTCCGTTCAGCAGTTGATCCTCGATGGCCGCAATGCGCGGCTCCAGTTCCGGCGCGCCGCCGCCGATCGCATTGGGACTCGCGAGCAACTTGGAGAGCCCGGCCACCTGGCTTTCCAGGTTGCGGATGGCTTCGTCGCTCGGCGTGGCCTGCTCCTGTGTCAGGTCGAGCCGGTTGGCGATGTCGGCGAGACGCGCCTCCAGCGGTCCGAGATCCACCGGCTGTTGCTTGCCGACGCTCTCGGCCAAGTCTTCCAGACGGCCATAGAGCATGTCCTGGTTGCTGTTGGTGGCCGCCAGGTCGCTGTTGATGTTGTCGATACGCATCGACAGCGCCTTGAGCTGATCGGCCACGTGCTCGTTGACCGAATCGAGGTCGAGCGTCTCGACCTTGCGGGCGATCTCCTCGAGCTGTCCGACCAGTTGCGGATCGGCGGAGGCCGGCTGGTCGTTCAAGGACTGGGACAGGTGATCGAGGCGTTCGAGCAGCACGCCGTAAGGCTGTTCGCTGGCCAGTTCCTCGACGCGGTGCGACAGCGCTTCCAGCCGATGCGAAAGCTCCGACTCCTGGTTCGACTGGTCGATCCGGCCGATCTGGTCGACGACCGAATCGAGCCGGTTTTCCAGCCGCTGCACATTGGTCACGTCGGCCGCGGCCGATTGCGCCACGCTGTCGACCACCGCTTCGAGGCGGTCGTGCAGGTTCTGGATGCTGGAGGAGTCGGCGTGGGCCGAACGGGCAACGCTGTCGGCCACCGCGTCGAGCCTCTGCTCGAGCTGCCTGATGTTCGTCGCATCGGCCTCGGCGGACTGGGAGATGGTCTCGACCACAGCCTGCAACCGGCTTTCCAGGTTATGAATGTTGGCGGCTTCGGCCTGGGCCGATCGGGAGACGCCGTCGATGACGGCATCCAGACGGCTTTCCAGCTGCCTGATGTTGGTGGCATCGGCCTCGGCCGACTGCGAGACGCTGCTGACCACCGCGTCCAGGCGGCCCTGGAGATTCTTGATGTTGGCGGCTTCGGCCTCGGCAATCTTGGTGACGCTTTCGATCACCGATTCAAGCCGCGATTCGAGGCGCTGGATGTCGGCGGCCTCGACACCGGCCGGATTCGATACGCTGGATGCGACGATGGCGCGGCTGATCTCGTCGAGCCGCTCGTCGACCATGGCGAACTGGCGGGCGACCTCGGGATCGGAGGCGGCCGGCTGGCGGGCCATGGCATCGATCGCCGTAACCAGCATCTTGATCTTGTCTTCCAGCGCATTGAGCGGCAGCGTCGACGGCAGCATGCCGATGGACGATTTGATGTCGTCGAGGCGGTAGGACAGCGTGATCAGGTCTTCGCGCAGCGTTTCCGCCGGGTTGAGCCCGGAAATCTGCTCCTCGAAACCGTCCCAGCGGCTTTCCAGGCGGCGCATGGAATCCTCGCGCGCCAGTTCGTTGACCATGGTGCGCAGGTCGTCGAGCTCGGAACGCAGTTCGCTGCCCTGGGTTTCGGCACGGCGCGTCTCCAGCGCCTCGAGCTGATCGGCCAGATTGGCCAGGTCCTTGCTCAGATCCGGACGCTTGGCGGCGGTACCCGTCAGGCTCTTGATCTCATCCACGTCGTCACGCAGCGACGCGAATTCCTTGTTCATGTTTTCGGAGATGTCGCGACGCAGATCGTCGCGCAGCGATACAAGCGCCTCGGCGATGTCGCGCATGGCGCCGCCGGTCTCGCGCACGGCGCTTTGCGTGGCTGGCGCGGTCGCTTCGCGTTGCGGCAAGGGTGCATGCCGCGGTTCGGCGCGGCGTTCGTGGCGCGGTTCCGGACGTGCCGGCTGCTGCGGTTGCTGACGGGCGCGCTGCTCCCGTTCCAGCAATCGCTGGCGCATGACCATTTCGGAGGCCGTGCCCAGTTTTTCCGAGCGGGAACTGGTCTTGCGGGCGCGTGCGTTCAGCCCTTCGATGCGCGCTTCCAGATCCGCTATCGAACGGTTAAGCGCGTCGATGGGGGACGACTGCCCGTTGTCTGACCAGTTTCTCGGTGATCTCGATCTGTTCATTTTAATATCCGTGTCGACAGAAATGAGTTTGACTCGGGTACCCCTACCCTTGGCCAAACGGGCGACGCGCACTCCCACCCGTTACATTGGCAACCCGTCGGGGACTCGATACTGTGGTTCAGGATTTACCGCCGTTAGGACGCACATTCCTCGAAACGTGGTAAACAAGCCGTTAACCAATCTTACTTTTTGGCAAATTTTTTAATAAAAGGCCGTTAACCGCCTGCCATCCCAGCGCGTATGGGAACAGCCCAATTCCCGCTTGCCGTGCATTGACAATTTGTCGCATGCCGGGTCCGTCGCTTCGATCGGCGGCCTTCGCGATCCATCGACAAGACTTTGAATCTGCTCGGATTGCCGTTTTCCGATTTGACTGCCACCGATGAAGAGCAGCAGCGTCACAGCTTCGCTTTCTTCACCTCGTACACTGCCGCAGACACAAAAATTTTGACGTTTACGCAAACGTCAATTATTTGTATAGGACGTCAACCACCTGTCCCCTTCGGATCGATACCAGAGAGCGCCCAATGCCCAGCTACCAGGCCCCGGTAAGAGACACGCTTTTCATCCTCAACGACATCCTCGGCTACGAACGCTACAACAACCTGCCCGGCTTTGCCGACGCCACCCCGGATGTCGTCGAAGCCATCCTCAACGAGGGCTCGCGCTTCGCCGAAGAAGTGCTGCAGCCGCTCAACCAGGTCGGCGACCAGCAGGGCTGCGAGCGCCATGACGACGGGTCGGTGACCACCCCCGAGGGCTTCAAGCAGGCCTTCGGCCAGTATCGCGAGGGCGGCTGGATGGGCCTCGCGGCTGATCCCGACCATGGCGGCCAGGGGCTGCCCTATGTGCTTCACACGGCCGTCGGCGAATATTTCTCTTCCGCCAACATGGCGCTGATGATGTATCCGGGCCTCACCCAGGGCGCCATCGCGGCCATTGCCGAACACGGCAATGACGAGCAGAAGGCCAAATGGCTGCCCAAGATGATCGAGGGCACTTGGACGGGTACCATGAACCTGACGGAGCCGCATTGCGGCACCGATCTCGGCCTGCTGCGCACCAAGGCGGTGCCGCAGGACGACGGCAGCTACAAGATCAGCGGCCAGAAGATCTTCATCTCTGCCGGCGAGCACGACATGTCGGAAAACATCGTGCATCTGGTGCTGGCCCGCATCGAGGGCGCGCCGGAAGGCGTCAAGGGCATTTCGCTTTTCATCGTGCCGAAACTGACCGTCGCCGACGACGGCACGGTGGGCGACTCCAATGGCGTCACCTGCGGCTCGATCGAAGAAAAGATGGGCATTCACGGCAACTCCACCTGCGTCATGAACTATGACGAGGCCACCGGCTATCTCATCGGCGAGGAGCACAAGGGCCTGAAAGCCATGTTCGTGATGATGAACGAGGCGCGCCTCGGCGTCGGCATGCAGGGCCTCTGCCAGTCGGAAGTCGCCACCCAGAATGCCGCCGACTACGCCCGCGAGCGCATTCAGGGCCGCTCGCTCTCCGGCACCAAGGAACCGGAAAAGAAAGCCGACCCGATCATCGTTCATCCGGATGTGCGCCGCACGCTGATGACCAACCGCGCCTTCAACGAAGGAAGCCGGGCACTGTTTCTGTGGACGGCGCTGAAAGCCGATCTCAAGCACCGCTCCGATTCCGACGAGGAGCGCCAGGCCGCCGACGACATTCTCGGCCTGATGACGCCGGTGCTGAAGGGGGCGCTGACCGACCGCGGCTTCGACAACGCCGTCGCCGCCCAGCAGATGTTCGGTGGCCACGGCTATATCGAGGAATGGGGCATGAGCCAGTTCGTGCGCGATGCCCGCATCGCCATGATCTACGAAGGTGCCAACGGCATCCAGGCGCTCGACCTGGTCGGCCGCAAGCTCGGCGCCAATGGCGGCCGCGCCGTCATGGCCTTCTTCAAGGAAGTCGGCGATTTCTGTGAGGAAAACCGCGACAACGACAAGCTCAATCCCTTCACCAAGGCACTGAAAAAGGGCCTCAACGACCTGCAGGCCGCGACCATGTGGTTCATGCAGAACGCCGTCAAGGCGCCCGACAATGCCGGTGCCGGCTCGACCGACTACATGCACATGTTCGGCATCGTGGCTCTGGGTTACCTGTGGGCGCAGATGGCCAAGGTGGCGGCAGAGAAGCTCGAGGCGGGCGCCGGAGACGACACGGCCTATCTGGAAAACAAGCTGATCACCGCACGCTTTTTCATGGAGCGCATCATGCCGGAGACGGTGCTGCGCCGGCAGCGCGTCGAAGCCGGCGCCGACACGATGATGGCGCTCGACGCAGCCGCCTTTTGAGACCGGCCGGGCTTGCAGCCCGGCCCTTTCGTCCCACATTGCTTAGCAAGGCCTGAAAGGCCGCCCGGAGGAGAATTGAATGGCCACCCTGCCCGCACAGGTCCTGGAGGTTCCGCGGCCCGACTGGATGAGCGACGACCTGACCATGCTGCAGGACATGGCCGACCGCTTCATGACCAGCGAGATCGCGCCCCATTACGAGCGCTACGAAAAGCAGGAAATCGTCGACCGCGAAGCCTGGGAAAAGGCCGGCGCCGCCGGACTTCTCTGCGCCTCGGTTCCTGAGGAGTATGGCGGCGCCGGCGGTACTTACGCGCATGAGGCGGTGATTGCCGAAGCGCTTGGCCATGCCGGCGTCGACGGCTTCGGCATCGCGCTGCACAACGCCATCGTCGCGCCCTATATCCTGCATCACGGCTCGGAAGAGCAGAAACGCAGATGGCTGCCCAAACTGGCGACCGGCGAGCTGATCGGCGCCATCGCCATGACCGAACCGGGCGCCGGCTCAGACCTGCAGGGGGTCAAGACCACGGCGCGAAAGGACGGCAACCACTACGTCATCAACGGCTCGAAGACGTTCATCACCAACGGTCAGAATGCCAATTTCATCATTGTCGTCACCAAGACCGAACCGTCGGCCGGCGCCAAGGGCACCAGCCTGATGGTGGTGGAGACCGATGAGGTGGAGGGTTTCGAGCGCGGCCGCAACCTCGACAAGATCGGCCTGAAGGCCAACGACACGTCGGAACTGTTTTTCAACGACGTGCGCATCCCGACCTCCAACCTGATCGGTACCGAGGAAGGCCAGGGCTTCGTCCAGCTGATGACCGAGCTGCCGCAGGAGCGGCTGCTGATCGCCAACCAGGCGATCTCGATGATCGAGCGGGCGCTGGCGCTGACCATCGACTATGTGCGCGAGCGCAAGGCCTTCGGCAAGGCCGTCATCGACTTCCAGAACACCCAGTTCAAGCTGGCGGAGCTGAAATCGGAAGCCGTCATGGCCCGCGTCTTCGTCGACAATTGCGTTGCCCAGCACCTGAAGGGCGAGCTGACCACGGTCACCGCCTCGATGGCCAAATACCTTTTGACCGAACTGCAGTGCAAGGTGATGGACGAGTGTCTGCAACTGCACGGCGGCTACGGCTACATGAACGAATATCCGATCGCCCGCATGTTCCGCGACGCCCGCGTGCAGCGGATCTATGGCGGCACCAACGAAATCATGAAACTGCTCATCGCGCGCAGCCTCTAGACCAGGAGACCCCACCATGGCTGAAGCCCTTATTTTCGATCACGTGCGCACACCGCGGGGACGCGGCAAGAAGGACGGCAGCCTGCACGAGGTGCCGTCGGTGCGCCTCGGCGCGCGAGCGCTGGAGGCGGTGCGCGACCGCAACGAACTGGATACCAGCCAGGTCGACGACGTGGTGTTCGGCTGTGTCGATCCGGTCATGGAAGCCGGCGGCGACATCGCCCGCGCCTCGATCTTCGAGGCCGGCTACGCCACCGAAGCGCCGGGCATCCAGATCAACCGCTTCTGCGCCTCCGGCCTCGACGCGGTCAATGTCGGCGCGGCCAAGCTCGCCGGCGGCTCCGACGACATCGTGATCACCGGCGGCGTCGAATCCATGTCGCGCGTCGGCCTCGGCATGTCGGGCGGCGCCTGGTTCATGGACCCGTCCGTCAACATGCCGGCCTATTTCATGCCGCAGGGCGTGTCGGCCGACCTGATCGCCACCAAATGGGGCTTTTCGCGCGACGATGTCGACGCCTATGCGGTGGAAAGCCAGAAGCGCGCGGCGCACGCCTGGGAAAACGGCTATTTCAAGAACTCGGTCATTCCGATCAAGGACCAGAACGGCCTGACCATCCTCGATCATGACGAGCACATGCGCCCCGACACCAACATGCAAGGGCTGGCATCGCTCAACGCGTCCTTCGGGATGATCGGCGAGATCGGCGGCTTCGACGCCGTCGCAGTCCAGGCGCACCCGGACGTGGAGATGGTCACCCACGTGCACCATGCGGGCAATTCTTCCGGTATCGTCGACGGCGCGGCGGCGATCCTGATGGGCACCGAGGAAGGCGGCCGCAAGATGGGGCTCAAACCCCGGGCGCGCATCCATTCCTTCACCAATATCGGCTCGGACCCGGCGCTGATGCTGACCGGTCCCATCGACGTGACCCGCAAGCTGATGGAACGCGCCGGCATGACGCTGGCCGACATCGACCTGTTCGAGCTCAACGAGGCGTTCGCCTCGGTGGTGCTGCGCTACATGCAGGATCTCGAAATCCCGCACGACAAGATCAACGTCAATGGCGGCGCCATCGCCATGGGCCACCCGCTGGGCGCCACCGGGGCGATGATCCTCGGCACCGTGCTCGACGAGCTGGAGCGCCGCGACCTCAACACCGCCCTGGTGACGCTGTGCATCGGCGCCGGCATGGGCACCGCCACGATCATCGAACGCGTCTGAGACGGGAGACAGCAACAATGACCTACACGAATTTCACCGTCGAAACCGACGCCGACGGCATCGCCCTCGTCACCTGGGACATGCCCGACAAGACCATGAACGTCTTCACCCAGGAGGTGATGGAAGAGCTGGATTCCATCGTCGACGCCGTGACCGGGGACGAGGCGATCAAGGGCGCCGTCATCACCTCCGGCAAGACGACCTATTCGGGCGGTGCCGACCTCACCATGATCGGTTCCATGTTCGAACGCATCCGCGAGGAGAAAACACGCAATCCGGACGGTGCGGCGCAGATCCTGTTCGACCAGGTCGGCCGCATGACCGGGCTGTTCCGCAAGCTCGAGACCTGCGGCAAGCCGTGGGTGTCGGCCATCAACGGCACCTGCATGGGCGGCGCATTCGAGATGTCGCTGGCCTGCCACGGCCGGGTGGCGGTCGAGGGCGACGCCGTCAAGATGGGCCTGCCGGAAGTCAAGGTCGGCATCTTCCCGGGCGCCGGCGGTACCCAGCGTGTGCCGCGCCTGACCAATCAGCAGGACGCGCTGATGATGATGACCACCGGTCAGAACCTGACGCCGAAAAAGGCCAAGTCGCTCGGCCTGATCCATGAGATCGCCGCACCGGACGCGCTGATCGACACGGCCAAGCAGATGATCCGCGACGGTTTGAAGCCGGTTCAGCCCTGGGACGAAAAGGGCTTCAAGCTGCCCGGCGGCAAGGTGTGGAGCCCGCAGGGCGCCCAGCTGTGGCCGGCGGTTTCGGCCAATCTGCGCAAGCAGAGCTACGGCAACTACCCGGCGGCGTTTGCCATCGTCAAATGCGTGTTCGAAGGCCTGCAGGTGCCGTTCGACACGGGCCTGCGCATCGAGCAGCGTTACTTCACCGAAATCCTGCAGACGCCCGAAGCCTTCGCCATGGTGCGGTCGCTGTTCATCTCGCTGCAGGAGCTCAACAAGGGTGCCCGCCGGCCGGCCGGCATCGAAAAGACCGAGTTCACCAAGGTCGGCGTCATCGGCGCCGGCTTCATGGGCGCCGGTATCGCCTATGTCACGGCCAAGGCCGGCATTCCGGTCGTGCTGATCGACCGCGACCAGGAAGCCGCCGACAAGGGCAAGGCGCACTCGGAAGGCCTGGTTGCGGCGGCCGTCAAGAAACGCCGCATGACCGAGGAACAGGGCGAAAAGCTCCTGTCGCTGATCACCGCGACCACCGACTACGAACAACTCGGTGGCGCCGAACTGGTCATCGAGGCGGTGTTCGAGGACCGCGGCATCAAGAAGACGGTGACCGAAGCCGCCGAGGCGGTGCTCAAGCCTGGCGCGATCTTTGCGTCCAACACCTCGACCCTGCCGATCACCGGCCTTGCCGAAAACTCGGTGCGGCCGGAAGACTTCATCGGCATCCACTTCTTCTCGCCCGTCGACAAGATGCTGCTGGTCGAGAACATCGTTGGCGAGAAGACCGGCGACAAGGCAGTCGCCGTGGCGCTCGACTATGCGCAGGCGATCAAGAAGACGCCGGTCGTCGTCAACGATACCCGTGGCTTCTACGTCAACCGCTGCGTCATGCGCTACATGTCGGAGGCCTACAGCATGCTGGTCGAGGGCATTCCTCCGGCGATGATCGAGAACTCGGCCAAGATGGCTGGCATGCCGGTCGGACCGCTGGCGCTCAATGACGAGGTCGCCATCGACCTGACGCAGAAGATCAACCGCGCGACCATCGCCGATCTAGGCCAGGGCGCCGTCGATCCGCGCCATGTCGAGCTGATCGACACCATGGTCGATACCCACGGCCGGCTCGGCCGCAAGAACGGCAAGGGTTTCTACGACTATCCCGAGAAGCCCGCCAAGAAGCACCTGTGGCCGGGCCTGAAGGAGCTCTACCCGCAGCAGGACCCCGACAGCGTCAGCGTCGACGAATTGAAGCACCGCTATCTTGCGACCATCGCCCTGGAAGCGGCACGCACCATGGAAGAGGGTATCGTCACCGATCCGCGCGAGGCCGATATCGGCTCCATCCTGGGCTTCGGCTTCGCTCCCTATTCGGGCGGCGCGCTGTCCTATATCGACGGTATGGGCGTCCAGGCCTTCGTCGATCTGTGCGCCGACCTCGCCAGCCGACACGGCGATCATTTCACACCGACGCCGCTGCTTCTCGACATGGCGGCCAAGGGCGAGACCTTCTACGGCCGCTTCGGTGCGGGAGCCGGGATGGTCCAGGCGGCCTGACGCAACGATCCGCAATCTGTTCCGCAATCACCAAGCCCCGCCATCCCGGCGGGGCTTTCGTTTGCCGTCGGCAGGCAGGTCGTGGCTACTGACTGTCGAGAAGGTTGCCCCGCAACCGGCCGATCGTTCGAACGAGCTCTGCCAGATCGGCCGGCGCTATCCCGGTGCTGTCGACCACGCACCGGGTGATTTCCGGGGCTTCCTTCCGCAGTTTCCTGCCGGCATCGGTGAGATGGACGAAGACCTGACGTTCGTCCGCACTGCTGCGATGTCGTTCGATGTAACCGCTCTGCTCCAGCCTTTTGAGCAGCGGCGTGAGCGTGCTCGTTTCCGTCATCAACCGATCGCAGAGCGTTCCGACCGTGACCCCGTCCTTCTCCCAGAGCGCCGTCAGCGTGATGTATTGCGGATAGGTCAAACCGAGCGGGGACAAGAGCGGCCGGTAGGTTCGGTTCATCGCATTGCTAGCCGAGTAGAGCGCGAAACAGATGAGCTCGTCGATCCGGGTCGGCAGGTCGTCCGCTGCCGGGTTGTACGACTTCGACATCCGCTGGGCTCCTTCTGTTGCTGGCGCCGAGAATTGACATATGGATCGGGTTGATGTCTATATATCGCACACTATAATATCGTGCACGATATAAAAGGAGAAATCCGTGTCCTGGCTACCGACCCTGATGACCGACACACCCGAGGACGGCTTCGACCTGGCAATCAAACTGTCGCGCATGGGCGTGAAGAAGACACAACCCGACGACGAGGCCAGAAAGCGGATGCGCGCTGTTTACGAAAACGATGCCGACAGCCTGACCATGGTTTCGCATGTCGTTGCCACGAATTTCCAGACGATCGCTGCCGCCAACAACTATTGGAAGTGACGACGGCAGCACCTGAAGCGCGCCGCTCGACCGGTTCTGTCGCGGAACTCCGCTCAGGTCTTGATACGGTAGCCGGTTTTGAAGATCCACCAGATGATGCCGAGGCAGATCAGCAGGAAGAGGGTGATCATGAATACGCTGAGGCCGACGGCGACGTCGGCTTCGCCGTAGAAGCTCCAGCGGAATCCAGAGATCAGGTAGACGACCGGGTTGAACAGCGTGACGTTCTGCCAGAGGGGCGGCAGCATGGAGATCGAATAGAAGCTGCCGCCGAGGAATACCAGCGGCGTGATGATCAGCAGCGGCACCAGCTGCAACTGCTCGAAATTCTGTGCCCAGATGCCTAGGATGAAGCCGAGCAGGCTGAACGACACGCAGGTCAGCACCAGGAAGGCCAGCATCCAGACCGGGTGGGCGATGCGGATGTCGACGAAGAAATTGGCGGTGATCAGGATGATCAGGCCGATCGCCAGCGATTTCGTCGCCGCCGCGCCGACATAGCCGGCAACGATCTCGAGGAAGTTGATCGGTGCCGACAGCAATTCGAAGATGGTGCCGATGAACTTGGGAAAATAGATCCCGAAGGCGGCGTTCGACGTCGCCTGGGTCAGCACCGTCAGCATGATCAGCCCGGGCACGATGAAAGCGCCGTAACTGACCCCGTCGATTTCCTCGATGCGCGAGCCGATGGCCGCACCGAAGACGACGAAGTAGAGCGAGGTCGACAGCACCGGCGAGACGACACTCTGCAGCAAGGTGCGGAAGGTGCGCGACATTTCGAAAACGTAGATCGCCCGGACGGCCTGGAAATTCATGGCGTTTCCCTCACCAGATCGACGAAGATCTCCTCCAGCGAACTCTGGTCTGTCTGAACGTCGCGGATGCGGATCTCGGCCTTGTTGAGATCGTTGAGCAGCGCCGTGATGCCGGTGCGGTCGGCCTGGGTGTCATAGGTATAGGTCAGCGAACAGCCGTCCTCGCCGCGATGCAGTTCGTAACCCGACAGGCTGTCGGGGACGGTCTCGAGCGGTGCCTGCAGCTCGATGCGCATCTGTTTGCGGCCGAGCCGGCGCATCAGCGAAACCTTGTCTTCGGCAAGCAGCAATTCGCCGTGGCTGATGACGCCGATGCGATCGGCGATGGCCTCGGCCTCCTCGATATAGTGGGTGGTCAGGATGATGGTGACGCCGCTTTTCTGCAGCTCGCGCACCGTGTCCCACATGCCCTTGCGCAATTCGACGTCGACGCCGGCCGTCGGCTCGTCGAGGAACAGCACGCGCGGTTCGTGCGACAGCGCCTTGGCGATCAGCACGCGTCGCCGCATGCCGCCGGAAAGCTGGTTGATGGCGGCGTCCCTCTTGTCGAGCAGCGACAGCTTTTCGAGCACGCCCTCGACAAAAGCGGGGTTCGGCGGCCGGCCGAACAGACCGCGCGAGAAACTGACGGTGCGGAACACCTTTTCGAACGGTTCGAGGGTGATCTCCTGCGGCACCAGGCCGATCAGCGCGCGGGCTCGCCGGTAGTCGTCGATCACGTCGTGACCGCCCACCGTGATGCTGCCACTGCTCGGATTGACGATGCCGCAGACGATTGAAATCAAAGTGGTTTTGCCGGCACCATTGGGCCCGAGCAGGGCCAGGATCTCGCCTTCCTCGATGTCGAGCGAAACGTCGCGCAGCGCCTCCTGGCCGCCCTCATAGGTCTTCGACAGGTTCTTGATCGAAACGATCGGTGCCATGAAAGGTGCGTCCTCCCCGAACGCCATCTATGGCAGTTTCCGACGGCGAGTGGTAGCCAAAAATCGACGGACACGCTGTCCGTCGCGGCCACGCAGCAATCGCAATCTGCCGGTGCGGTTGCACCGATTGCACTTCGATCGGGACTCGGTCTATCCTGCTCAGCCTGTATATCGAGTTCTTCACAGGAACCCTCCCCCATGAGCAAATCTACAGCCGCGAAAGCGGCCGGTTCTTCTTCCCTTGCAAGGGACCTGCTGTCCTCGACGCAGCTCAAATGGCGCTGCATCGGGCCGCCGCGCGGCGGCCGCGTCGTCGCGGTCGCCGGCGACCCGGTCGACCCGATGACCTTCTATTTCGGCGCCTGCGCAGGCGGCGTCTGGAAGACCACCGACGGCGGCACCTATTGGGAATGCGTGTCCGACGGCTTCTTCAACTCGGCTTCCGTCGGAGCGTTGGCGGTGGCGCCGTCCGACCCGAACGTGATCTATGCCGGCATGGGCGAGACGACCATCCGCGTCGACGTCTCCTATGGCGACGGGGTCTATCGCTCTACCGACGCCGGTCGGACCTGGCGCCACATGGGTCTGGCCGAAACCCGCCATATCGGCGAGATCCGGGTGCATCCCGAGGATCCGAACACGGTCTATGTCGCCGCTTTCGGACACGCCTTCGGATCGAACAGCGAACGCGGCGTCTATCGCTCCACCGACGGCGGCGAAACCTGGGACCTCGTGCTCTTCGAGGACGAGCGGTCCGGGGCGATCGACATCGCCATGGACCCGACCAATCCGCGCATCCTGTTCGCCGCGACATGGGAAGCCCACCGGCACTTCTGGACGCTGTCGAGCGGCGGACCGGGATCGAAGCTCTACCGTTCCACCGACGGCGGCGACAGCTGGACCGAGGTCAGCAACCATCCGGGCTTCGCCAAGGGCATGCTCGGCAAGATCGGCGTCGCCATCGCGCCGCGCGCCGGCCGCGTCTGGGCGCTGGTCGAGGCCAAGGACGAGCAGGCCGGCCTCTACCGCTCGGAGGACTATGGCGAGACGTGGACGCAGGTCAGCCCCAACCGCGATCTGCTGCACCGGCCCTGGTACTACATGCATGTCTTCGCCGATCCGGTCGATGCCGAAACGGTCTACGTGACCAACTACCAGATGTGGAAATCGACCGATGGCGGCCACGAGTTCCGCGAGATCACCACGCCGCACGGCGACAATCACGATCTGTGGGTCGACCCGACGAACAACCGGCGCATGGTGCAGGGCAACGACGGCGGCGCCAATGTCAGCTTCAATGGCGGCCGGACCTGGTCGAGCATCTACAACCAGCTGACGGCGCAGTTCTACCGCATGGACGTTGACAACCAGTTTCCCTACCGGGTCTACGCCACCCAGCAGGACAACACGTCGATCAGCGTGCCCAACGCCACCGAATGGGGTGTCATCACCATGGGCGACTGCACCCTGCCCGGCACCGGCGAAAGCGGCTTCATCGCGGTGCATCCGGAGGATGCGAACATCGTCTATATCGGCGCTGTCGGCTCGTCGCCGGGCGGCTCAGGCGCCCTGCAGCGCTACGATCACCGAACGCGCCAGACGCAGCTCGTCAATGTCTGGCCTGAAGAGGCCACGGGCATTGCGCCGAAGGACCTGCGCTACCGCTTCGCATGGACCTTCCCGATCGTCTTCTCCCCGCATGATTCAAACGTGCTCTATGCCTGCGGCAACCATGTCTTCCGCAGCCGCGACGAGGGGCACAGCTGGGAGGAGATCAGTCCCGACCTGACCCAGCGCGACGAGTCCAAGCTCGGTCCGTCCGGCGGCCCGCTGACCGGCGACAGTGCCGGTGCCGAGACCTATGCGACGCTGTCGACCCTGGTCGAATCGCCGCATCGCAAGGGCGAATTGTGGGCCGGAACCGATGACGGGCTGATCCATGTCAGCCGCGACGACGGCGGTACCTGGCAGGACGTCACGCCGTCCGACATGCCGGCCTGGGCCTATGTCGGCTCGATCGAGGTGTCGCCGCACGACGCGGACACGATCTATGTCGCCTCCACCTGTTTCAAGCACGACGACTACCAGCCCTATCTCTACCGCAGTACCGACGGCGGCAAGAGCTGGGCGTCACTGAGCGGCGGTTTCCCGGAAGGCGAGATCACCCGCGTGCTGCGGCCCGATCCGGAGCGGTCCGGCTTGCTTTTCGTCGGCACGGAAACCGGCGTCTTCGCTTCGCTCAACGACGGTGCAAACTGGACCCGCATGGGCGGCGGCCTGCCCGTCGTGCCGGTTTACGACCTGAAGCTCAAGCACGGCGATCTGATCGCCGCCACCCACGGACGCTCCTTCTGGGTGCTCGACGACGTGTCGCCGTTGCGCCAGCTGGCGGCCGAGGCGGCGGACAACGTGCTGGTGACGCCGCGCGACACGCACCGCCTGACGCTCACCTGGGGCGTCGGCGTGTTCGACGGCGACGGCGTCAATTACAGTCCGTCCTTCGGCATCGGCGGCGCCTACTACATGGAGACCGACGGCGACGGGCGATCGCATCGCAAGCATCTCGACGTCGGCGAAAACCCGCCGCGCGGTGTGATCGTCTACTACTGGCTGGACGCCGAGCCGGACGAGCCGATTTCGATGGTGTTTTCCGACGCCGATGGCCGGGAGATCCGGCGGTTTTCCAGCGATGCCGAGGAAAAGCCGAACGAAAGGCTGACGGCGGAACCGGGTCTCAACCGCTTCGTCTGGGACCGGCGCTGCGCACCGGTCGAGCAGTTCGATGAAACCCTGGTCGAGCGCAAATACAAGCCGCTGGCCAAATCGATGGGCGGCAGCGGACCGGCCGTGCCGCCCGGCGACTACCGGGTTTCGCTTGTTATCGGCGACAGCGGGCAGGATGCCGGCTTTGCGATCCGCAAGGACCCGCGCCTGGCCACGACCCAGGAGGCCTTCGACCAGCAATTCGCGCTGGCCGAGCGGCTGACGCAGTCGCAATCGTCGCTGCGCCGGACCGTCAACGGGCTGCGCCACGTGCGCCGGCAACTTGAGGCGCTGCGTCGCCGCGCCGGCGACCAGGAGTCGATCGCCGACCGGGCCGACGGGATTGCCGCGGCCCTCACGGCGATCGAAACCGAACTGGTCGATGTCCATCGGGAAACGCCGCGCGATGTGCTGCGCAACCCGGCCCACCACGACGACACTCTGGGCGATTTGCAATGGACCGTCGCCATGGCCGACACGCCGCCGGCGACCCAGTTCGTCGCCGTCGCCGACGAGGTGATGGAAAAGGTCCAACGGCAGGTGACGGCCTACAAAGCCCTGATTGACAACGACGTGGCCGAGTTGAACCGGGACGCGGCGGCCGCGGGCATTCCGGCCATCGTCGCGTGAGGCGCCGATGAGTGCACGCTGGTTCGGCCTTCCGGCCGATCTGTGGCGCATCACGGCGGCGGATTTCGTCGTGCGCACCGCCTATCAGATGGGCAAGACACCGCTCCTGCCCATCTATGCGGCGGCGCTCGGCGCCAGCGACCTGATCATCGGCACCGTCGTGTCGATCTCGACCCTGACGGGGCTCGCCCTGAAACCGCTCTTCGGCTTCCTGTCCGACCGCTGGGGCCGCAGGCTTTGGCTGCTCATCGGACTGACCGTGTTCGCCCTGGCGCCGTTCCTCTACCGTTTCGTGGAGACGCCGGAAGACCTGATCGCGCTACGGCTGCTGCACGGCACGGCGACGGCGATCTTCGGTCCGGTCACCCTGGCCTATGTCGCCGAAATGGGCGCCGACCGGCGCGCCGAGCGGCTCGGTATCTTCGGCATGGCCCGCAGCGGAGGCTACCTGCTGGCGCCGACGCTGGCCGCTCTGCTGCTGACGATCATGCAGCCGGAACAGGTGTTCACCATTATCGGCCTCGCCAGTTGTGCGGCTTTCGTTCCGACACTGCTGCTCACGCAGCGTCCGGTCACCCGCCGCGAGGGTTTTGTCGCCGGCGCCATGCGGGCCATTCGCGCCACGCGGACGAGCCGCGCCTTCTGGCTGGCGGCAACCCTCGAGATCGCCGTGCATGTCGCGACCTACGCGACCAAGGCGTTTCTGCCGGTCTATGCGCTGACCGTCGCCGGGTTCGATCTGCTGCTGGTCGGCCTGTTCTTCAGCGTCCAGGAACTGGCGAACATCGTGATGCGTCCGATCGGCGGCCGACTGGCCGACCGCTACTCGCCGGAGCTGACCATCACCGCCGGCCTGCTGACGCTGGCCTGCGCCCTGTTGCTTTTGAGCGGCAGTGCCGGGGTCGTGATGCTGCTGGCGGCGGCGGCGACGATCGGCCTCGGCCTCGGGTTGATCCTGCCCTCTACCCAGTCGCTGCTCAGTTCGGAAATTCCCGCCGAAACGCTGGGTGCCGGCATGGGCGCGCTCGGCGCGCTGCGCAATCTCGGCAAGGTCATCGGACCGGTCGCCGCGGGCGTCTTGCTGGCGCAGACCACCTATGAGGGCCTATTCTCGCTGTGCGCGGTCTTTGTGCTTGCCAGCGCGTTGACATTCGGCACCATCATGCGGTTGAGAGGCCGACTGGCCTTTGCCCGACGGGAGGTGAAACGATGGAACGAGACCGGATAACCGGCGGCTGCCAATGCGGCGCGGTGCGTTATGCCATCGGCCGGCTCGGCCGGGCTTCGATCTGCCATTGCCGCATGTGTCAGAAGGCCTTCGGTGGCCTGTTCGCTCCATTGGTGACGGCCCATGACGTGGAATGGACGCGCGGCGAGCGGTCGATCTTCAAAAGCTCGCAACGCAACTGGCGGGGCTTCTGTTCCGCCTGCGGCACGCCGTTGACCTACGAGTTCGAGGGCTGGACGGAAATTGCCGTCGGGTCGCTCGACAATCCGGAGCGTGCCCCGCCGACGGTGCAGGTCAACGCCGACAGCCGCTGCAGTTTCTTCAACGGCCTTGCGGATCTGCCTGAAAAGTCCGAGGACGAGAAACAGGCGGACAAAGACTGGAACGCGGGCGTCGTTTCCAACCAGCAGCCCGACCACGACACCTGAGGGAAATGTCATGACAAACGATCTCGAACAGCGCGTTCGCAACGAAATCGAAGAGCTGCACCGTTTCTTTGTCGCGTGGTATTCCGGAGCGGTCGCGCCGGAAGCGCTGGAGAGCGATTTCGTTCCGCGGTTCGACCCCGGCTTCGTGATCGTCACGCCGGACGGCCGTCACACCGCAATTGACGGGCTTACGGCCGGCTTCCGCCAGGCGCATGGAGTCAATCCGGATTTCCGGATCGCCATTCGCGATGTGGCGATCCGCCACGAAATGGCCGACCACCTGCTGGCAACCTACACGGAATGGCAATCTGGCGCACGTGCCTATGACCGGCCAAGGAACGCCCGTTTGTCGACGGTGCTGATGACCCGCACGGAGTCGTTCCGCTGGCTGCATGTGCACGAGACCTGGCTGCCGCAAGAGGAGGTCGACGGCGGGGATTTCGAGTTTTGACCGGCGCTCGGTTTCACCCGCCGAGATAGGCCTCGTTGAGGACTTCCGGCCGCGATCGTAGAAGCGACGCGGAGCCGGCGAAATGCAACGAACCGGCGTTCAGAACGCAGGCGTAGTCGGCGATATCCAGAGCGAGTTCGGTGAACTGTTCGATCAGGATAACGCCGGTCCCTTTCGCCGCCAGATCGCGGACGACCTGCATCAGGCGGTTGACGACCAGCGGCGCCAGGCCCAGCGACATTTCGTCGAGCAGGACGTAGTTCGGCCGCGACATCAGTGCGTGACCGAGGGCAACCATCTGCTGTTGCCCGCCGGAAAGCGTACCGGCGATCTGACTTTTGCGCTCCGCAAGTTCGGGAAAGATGGCGTAGACATCGCCCAGCGCATCATGGAGGCCCGCGTCGAGAATGCTGCCGGCGGCGCGCAGATTATCGTCGACCGAGAGCCGGGTCAGAACGCGATGGCCTTCGGGCACTGCCGCTACGCCGGCGCGCCTTATGAGATCGGGACCGAGATTGGTGATGTCCTTTCCATCGACCCGGACGGATCCGGCAACCGCCTCCAGCATTCCGGCAATCGCCAGAACCAGCTCCGACTTGCCGGCGCCATTGGCGCCGAGAACGGCCGTCACCCTGCCCGGGGCGACCGACAGGCTGACGTCCTCGACCACCGGCTTGCCCGCCTTCAGCACGGTCAGACTGTCGACACTCAGCGACACGGGTCCCGGCCCTCCTCCTCGATGCCCAGATAGGCCGCCCGGACCTTCGGATCCGCCAGCACGTCGGCGGTCGCACCGAAGGCGATGCGCTTGCCGAAATCGAGGACCAGCGTTTCCTCGCAGATGCGCGAGATCAGATCGACGTCGTGGTCGATCACCAGGGTCCTGGCCCCGGTGTGCTCATGGATCGAAGCGATGAGTTCGCCCAGCCTTCCCGTTTCCTCGGTGGACAGTCCTCCCGCCGGTTCGTCGAACATGATGATCTTGGGCTCGCCGACGATGCACTTGGCGACATCCGTCAGGCGACGCTCGAAACTGTTGAGCTGCGAAGCGGGCATGTCCGCCTTCCCCGCCAGGCCGACGATCTCCAGGGCGCGCGTGACGTCCGCGGTTTTCTGCGGGCCGGACAGCGTCGAACCGTCCAGCTGTGCCAGCACGTTGTCGCCGACGGTCAGGTCATCGGCGATCTCCTCTCGCTGAAACGATCGCCTGAGGCCCCAATTCGTCCGTTTGTGCGGTGGCAGCGCCGTCAGATCCAGACCTTCTGCCCGGACCGATCCGCTTTCGGTCGCCACGAAGCCGGAAAAGACGTTCATCAGGGTCGTCTTGCCGGCACCGTTCGGTCCGATGATACCGCTGACCGGCTTGGTGAACTCCGCGCTGATGCTGTCGAGCGCCAGCACACCGCCGAAGCGGACTGTCACGTCACTTACCTCGATCGGCGTCGCAAGCTCCGTTCGGATCGACCCGGCGCTCGCGGTCGGTCTCAGCCTGGAGCGGACTCCAGCGGCAAGCCCCATCAACTGGCCGCCGATCCCGTCCGGCGCGGTAATGACCGCATGCAGCAGCCCGGCACCGAAGATGACGAAGGACAGGTCGGCGTCGAGTCCCCAATCGTTTAAGAGCGCGGGCAGAACGCGAAACAGAATCGCGGCGATCACCGCACCCACCCAGTAGTTGGCCCCTCCGACAACCGCCAGAGCGAAGATCATCACGCTCTCGCTGGCTCGGAAGGATCCGCCGTCGAGCAGACCGAGGCTTCCCGCCAGCAGAGCCCCGGCAAACCCGGCAAGCAGGCCGGAAATGCCGAAAGCCCAGGTTTTGTAACGGGTAACGTTGACGCCGGCCGCCATCGCCGCGGCTTCCGACCGCCGGATCAGGGCCCAGGCGCGACCGGGCGCCAGCCTGCGGTGCAATTCGATCAGCAACAAGCCGAACGTCACCACGACGATCGTGTACCGCAGATAGGCCTCGTCGGAGAGCGCCAGGGCCGGCCGACGGAATTCGGCCGAGAACGACGTCTTGACGCCCCAAAAGCCCTCGCCGCCATTGGGAAACCGAAAGGTCCCGAAGATGATCTCGAAGCCGCCTGCCGCCATCAGCGTAACGAGAGCGAGATAGAGACCGCGAAGCCGAAGCGCCGGCAGTGCCAGCACCATGCCGAACGCCATGGTGATCAGGCCCGCCGCCAGGAAATTGATTTCGAATGACAGCGTGTAGGCGTGATTGAGGCGCAACATCACCCAGCCGCCCACACCCATCAGGCCCACCTGGGTCAGGCTGACCATGCCGAGGCGGGCATACATGAAGGCGACACCCGCCACCGCAAGGGTGAAGCAGCCCGTCGAGGTGAAGATCTTCAGCCATTGCCCGCCCGCCACGGCGGGGAGAATGAGAAATGCCAGAAGGGCAAACGACAATCCGGCGGCGCCGGACGGGGTGATGCGGAACAGATCCGGCCTCATCGCTACGTTCCGAAAGTGAGACGCTGCCCCCGCTGGTACCAAAGCAGCACCAGCGCGGCGATGACGAAGGGCGCGATCGGGCGAACGCTCTTGAGCAGCGGCGACAATGTCAGCAGCGATTCGATGACGCCGATCGAGAGACCGCCGACCAAAACCAGCACCATGTCGTCCAGGCGCCCGCAGACGGCCGCGGCGATGGACGGAATGACCATGAAGGTGATGATCGTCGCGTCGAGCCGGATGAGGTCGCCGAACATCAGCCCGGTGAAACCGGCAATGATGCCGGATATCCCCCAGGCGATGGTTTCGACCCGCAGAATGGGGATGCCCATCAGGGCCGACAGATCGCGGTCATTGGCAAGCGAGCGCATCTGCAGTCCGACGACCGTCCTGTTCAGATAGGCGTAGATCGCAATCACGATCCCGACCGCGGCGAGAAATACCATGATCCGCGTTGCCGTGACCCGAAGCCCGAGAATAAACACTCCGATCTTGTCGGTCGGCAGCGAAAATTTCCTCGGGTCGTCCTCCCAGAAGAAGTTGGTGATCCCGAGCACGATCAGCGCGAAGCCCAGCGTTGCGACCGCCTTCACGACCGGCTCCCGCCAGGCCAGCAGAGGCGCCAGCCAACGCCCGTAAGCGAGTGAAATGGCCAGTGCCGTCAGGATGCAGACCAGCCAATTCAGAGGCTCCGGGCTGCCCCATTGCCCGAGCTGCCAGGCCAGCATGACGCCGGCCGCACCCGCGGCTCCGTTGGCGAAGTTCAAAACGCCGGTGGCGCGGTAAAGGACGACCAGACCGACACCTCCGAGCGCGTAGAGAGAACCGACGGCGAGGCCGGAAACCACGAACAGACCGGTGACCTTTACCGGCTTGCCAGCGGTCAGGAAGCCGACGATCGCCACCATGGCCACCGCATAGGCGGCCCAGTTGAAGAATTTGGTGTTCGCCACGGAAGGTGCCCCGAATTGCTGTACCGGCTCACCCGCCGTCAGCGCAGGCCGAGTTCCTTCTCTACCGCCTTGTGCGGTTCGAAATACTCGCTGTCATATTCGTAGCAGTCGCGCTTGATCTCGAATCCGCCGTCCTTGATCAGGACCATGTAGCCGGCGTGGTTCGGCATGTGAAAATCGCCCTCGCCGACATAGTACGGACCGCACATGAGGTCGGAGGTGTAGCCGGAAATCGCCTTGATCGCGGCGTTGACCTTGCCGCGGTCTCCGACATTCGCCGGATCCATCATCAGCAGCGTGTCAACGAAATACTTGGCCGACAGGAAACCCGACTGCGATAAGGTGTCTCGCGGGTCGTCCGCATTGGCGTAGGCATCCATCACCGCGATCCAGTTCCTGGCATCGGGGCCGCCGACGCTGAAGGGCGCCAATTCGGCGTTCACATAGACCTTGCCGTCCCAGTAGTCGCCGAGTGCGGCCGGAACCGAAAGGTCGTAGAGCGGCGTTGGCGCGATCCACACATACTGGTCGCGCAGATCCTGCTCCTCGGCCGCCTTCAGCATGGCGATGGCCAGGCCCGCCGGAAGGTTGAGCAACATCGTGTCGGCGCCGGAGGCGATCGCCTCCAGGAGCACCGAGTTGACGTCGGGCGACGCTGGATTGATGTAGGTGGCGGAACCGCCTCCGCCGCGCTTTTCCATCAGCCGAATGACTTCGTTGCAGGACCAGGGACCCACATTCGGAATGTTCATGCCGATGCAGGCGACGTTGCTGGAGCCCAGTTCCTCCTGGGCAAACTGCGCGGCGCCGACATTGGACGGCAGCGGACCCTGGTTGGTCGATACGATGTTCGAACTCTCGAAACACTCCGAAACGGCACAGGCGGACGCCATGGCCATGATGCCCTCGTCCTTGTAGGTGCCGGCATTCACCGCCATCTCGAGGAACGATCCGTTGCCGACGATAGCGACGACGCCCTCGTCCTTGATCAGCTTCGAAGCGGCCTGTGCGGCCAGTTCGGGATTCCACTGGTCGTTTTCGACCATGTATTCGATCGGTCGTCCGTGGATGCCGCCATTGGCATTGACGCATCTGAAATAGGCGGCGGCCGCGTCGGTCGATGCGGAAAAGTCGCCGGGAGCCGCGTTGCCGTGGATACCACCGACCTTGATCGGCTCTCCCGTGGCGGCTTCGCCCGTATTTGCGCCGCAGACCGGAGCGGCAAAGGCCGGAGCAGCGGCTAAAAGCGTCCCGGCGCCGATTGCCGCGCCGGCCAGATGTCTCAGATTCATGGTTTCCTCCCGTTCTGGAATCGTGCGTTTTCTTGTTGTTGCCTTCAGGCGGCGACCGTCGCCTGCCCCCTCATGAAGCGCGCGCCGCGCTCGGCGATCATCATCGTCGGTGCATTTGTGTTGCCGCTGACAAGATTGGGCATGGCGGAAGCGTCGCAGACCCGAAGTCCCCTGACGCCACGCACGCGAAGTTCGCTGTCGAGCACCGCCATCCGGTCGCTTTCGGTACCCATCTTGCAGGTGGATGCCGGATGAAACACGGTCTTGGCGGTCTGGCGAACGTAGTCGCGCAACGCATCGTCGTCGTTTTCGACGCCCGGTTCGGGCAAGGCCCGCCGCTTCATCAGTTTCGCCAGTGACGGCGCATCGAGGATCTCGATGGCCTTCCTGATGCCGCGCATCAGAATGTCGACATCGCGATCGTCGGTGAGCGCGCCCGAATGAAACAGCGCCGGATCGCCGGCATTGGCCGACCGCAGCTTGACCGAGCCGCGGGATCTCGGGCGCAGGAAACACGGACCGATGGCAATGCCGTGCGCTTCGACCGCTTCGCGGTCCAGCCCGCCGACCATGAAGGGCAGCACATGGAATTGCAGGTCCGGAATTCCCGCATCGGAAACATCGATAAAGCCGCCGCACTCCACCACATTGGAGGTCAACAGCCCGGTCCGCGTGGTCATGTATTGCAGCATGTGTCCGACGGCAGCCAGTCCCTTGTCCTGGCGGTAGATCGAGATCGGATCCTTGGTCTCGCCCTGGACGGTCGTCTCCGGATGGTCCTGGTAGTTCTCGCCGACGCCCGGCAGATCGTTGACGACTTCGATGCCGTGCTGCTTCAGCTCCTGCGCGTTGCCGATGCCGGAGAGCTGCAGCAGCCGCGGCGTTTCGATGGCGCCGGCGCACATGACGACCTCGCCCATGCAGTCGTAGCGCGTCCCGTCCTCCAGCACCACGCCCGACGCGCGGGTGTCGTCAAAGACGACTTTGGCGACCCGCCGCTCGGTGAGTATTTTCAGGTTGGAACGGCCTTCCGCCTTGCGCAAAAACGCCTGTGCAGCGCTCCAGCGGCGGCCCCCGTTTGTCGTGCACTGATAGAACCCGACGCCGTCCTGCCTGGCGCCGTTGAAATCCTCGTTGTAGCGGATCCCGACTTCCTGAGCGGCGCGGATGAACGCCCAGCTGAGCGGATGGCCATAGCGCTTTTCGGACACGTGGAGCTCGCCGGATGCGCCGTGGAAACCGTCGCTGTGGCGCATGTTGTTTTCCAGATCGCGGAAGACCGGCAGGACATCTTC
Source organism: Rhizobiaceae bacterium (assembly GCA_963921345.3). Lineage (GTDB taxonomy): Bacteria > Pseudomonadota > Alphaproteobacteria > Rhizobiales > Rhizobiaceae > Hoeflea_A. Next base: position 3,313,284 of record CAWUFE020000007.1, read on the forward strand.
GAATGACCAGCCCTTGACGCCCAGTTGCGCCCAGCTGTCGTAATCGTGGCTCTGCCCGCGCACATAGAGCATGGCGTTGATCGAACTGCCGCCGCCGATCACATGGCCCTGCGGTACGATGGTGGGCCGGTTGTTCAGCGCTTCGGACGGTTCGCCGATATAGGCGATGGCGTCCTTGCCCTCTTCGAGCACCTTGAAGAAGGTCGCCGGGATATGGATCCACCGGTTGGTGTCCTTTCGCCCGCTCTCGATCAGCAGAACCCGCACGCCGGGGTCCTCCGACAGGCGCGATGCGACGACGCAACCGGACGAACCGCCGCCGACAACGATGTAGTCGAAACGATCCGTCACGAGAACACCACCTGGACATCGGTGTATTCCTGCAGGCCTTCTTCGCCGAACTCGACACCCAGCCCCGACGACTTCACCCCGCCGAAGGGCGCATTGGGCTGGATCGCCCCATGCTTGTTGATCCAGACCGAGCCGCATTCCAGCTTCAGCGCGATGGACTTCGCCGCTGCGACGTCCTTCGACCAGACCGATCCGCCGAGACCGTTGGAGCTGTCATTGGCGACCCGGATCGCCTCGTCGACATCGCAGTACCGGATGACAGGAAGGGCGGGACCGAATTGCTCCTCGTCCACCAGAGCGTCGCCGTTCTCCAGATCGGCGATAATTGTCGCGGGAAAGAACAGCCCGTCGCCGGGTTCGCCGCCGCACAGGACCCGCCCCTTGCGAGCGCCGTCCTCGACCAGCCGGCAGACCTTGTCGAACTGCATGCGGTTCTGGACCGGGCCGAGAATGCTGTCCTCGGCCATGCCGTCGCCCATCGGGATGGTTCCGGCGAATGCGGCCAGCTCTTCGCACACGTCGTCATAGACGTCCTCGTGCACATAGAGGCGCTTCATTGCCGCGCAGGTCTGGCCGTTATTGATGAAGGCACCCCAAAAAAGACCCTCGGCAATCTGCTTCGCATCGACATCCGGCAAAACGATACCGGCATCGTTGCCGCCCATCTCCAGCGTCAGCCGTTTCATGGTTTCGGCGGCCGACATCATCACCTTGCGGCCGGTCGCGCAGGATCCGGTGAAGACGATCTTGCGGATGTCCGGATGCGCCGACATGGCGGCGCCCAGATTGTCCGTTTCGTCGTCGCCGGCGATGCAGTTGACGACGCCGGCCGGCAGCACCTCGTTCATGATCTGCACCAGGCGCAAGGTCGAAAGCGGCGTATAGGGCGACGGCTTGATCACCACCGTGTTGCCGGTGCGCAGCGCCGGAATGATGTGCCAGATGGCGATCAACACAGGGAAGTTCCAGGGCGTGATCGAGCCGACCACGCCGATCGGCTTGCGGTGAAGCTCGACCGTGCCCTCATTGTCGTTCTGCAGGTTTTTCATCGGCAGGCTGAGACCCGAGGTGTATCCGGCCCAGGCGCCGGCGCCGCCGATCTCCCAGCGCGATCCAAGCCCGTTGAGCGGCTTGCCCTGTTCCTGCGTGACCAGGACGGCAAGCTCCTCGGCGTTCTCCGCAATCTTCGCGGTCACCGCTTCGCAGGCCGCCTGCAGTTCTTCGTCGCTCTTCGCCGACCAGATCTCGAAAGCCGTATTTGCCGAAGCCACCGCAGCATCGAGGTCGGCCGCCGACCCCTTCGGCGCATAGCCCGCGGTCTCTCCGGTCGAAGGATTGAGGACCGCGAAACTGTCGGCGGTCGCGGCCGATTCGCCGCCGATCGTCATCGAGAATTCGGTCACGCTTTTCCTCCCAGTAACCGTTTCGGGCCCATGAAACCGGGCTCCCGGCCGCCGGTCTTGGAACTGAGCGACAAAACAATTGGACTCCGGCGACAGGCCGGAGAGCGATTTGCGTTCGGTCGGAAAACGCGCCATGCTTGAAGGATGCTGGTGCAACAAACGACATCGAATCTGCCGGTGGAGAAGTTCGAGGCAGACCTGCAGGCCGTCTGCGGATGCTTCAACGTCCGCCCGACTTCGGGAGAAAAGATGGCGTGGGGCGGCGTTGCGCTCGACAACCGGGCCGCCATCGAAATGGCACTGGTCGCGACCGATCTGCAGCAGGTCATCCGCACCAGCAAGAACATCCGCCAGGACTTCGGCGAGAACTACTTCCTGATCATCCAGCAGGAAGGCCGAGCCCTGATGGCGCAGAACGAAGCCAAGGCAATGCTGTTGCCCGGCGACATGATCCTGATCGACAGCACCAGGCCGTCGGAATTCACCTTTTTCGGCGATCGCAGCCGGCAATTGTCGCTGCATCTGCCGCGGGTTGAGGTTCACGAGCGCTTTGGGCTCGATATCCGCGGAGGCGCGTCTTTGTCGCGCGACGACCCGACGGCGCGAGCTATCCACGCCGTCATGGTGAAAGCGCTTCGGTCGGATCCGGGATCCGGCCAGAACGGATATCTCAAGGACGCACTGTTCGGCCTGCTCGGGGTGTTCCTGTTTGGCGAAAACGACACCGGGAACGACGCCAGCGCCTGTCATCTGGGCTATAAAGGCGCGCTGCTCGGCAGGGCGCTGGAATATGTTGAATCGCGTTTCCGGGACCCGGAATTCTCGGTCAACGACATAGCCGGCGCGCTCGGCGTGACCACGCGACAGGTTCAGCGGGCGTTCGAAAACCTCGGCGTGACGCCGACGAAATTCCTGATGGCGAAGCGGCTCGAATTTGCCCGGTCGCAGCTGGAGAAGCGCAATTCCGGCGCCCGCGACGAATTGATCTCGAACATTGCCTACGGCGCCGGCTTTTCCGACCTTTCCTATTTCAATCGCCGGTTTCGCGACGTTTTCGGCTGCTCACCGGGCGAGTACGGCGAATCCTGACGGCAGCGGCCTGCCGCCAACATCCACGGGAAATATTGCCGGTGACTTCCGACATGCGGCCTTGAACCGGGCATCGGGCAAAGTATAAATGTGAAATATGCTTTCGCATGCGCAAATCTGGATGGCGATCGACAGATTGGCGGACAGCAACGGGATTTCGGTTTCGGCGCTGGCGCGGCGCGCCGGTCTGGACCCGACGGCCTTCAACAAATCGAAGCGCACGGGCAATGACGGACGGCCGCGATGGCCGTCGACGGAATCGCTGTCGCGCATCCTGTCGGCGGTCGACTGCCCGCCCGATCGCTTTATCGAACTCGCGGCGCCGGACGCGCGCGCGAGCACCGGCACCACGGTGCCGCTGCTCGGGTTCGCCCAGGCCGGAGATGGCGGCTATTTCGACGATGGCGGCTTCCCGGCCGGCTTCGGTTGGGACGAAGTGGAGCTGCCGGCAGCGGCGACCGGCCACACATACGCGCTGAAGGTACAGGGCGATTCCATGCTGCCGCTCTATCGCGATGGCGACACGCTGATCGTCGAGCCGGAGGCGCAGGTGCGTCCAGGAGACCGCGTCGTCGTCAAGACCCGCGACGGCGAGGTGATGGCCAAACTGCTGCGACGCCGGACGCCGGCCCGCATCGAACTGCAATCGCTGAACCCGGACCATCCGGACCGAAGTTTGGCGGCGGACGAAATCGAATGGATCGCCCGCATCGCCTGGGCGAGCCAGTAGGCCGATGCGGATCCCGGCCATACTCCTGTCGCTGCTGGCCATCATTCTCGTGCTGCTGTTCTTTGCCCTTACCGGCGATCAGTCGACCGAAAGCGTGCAGACAGCGCAAGGGCGATCGCAGGCCGACGGCCTCGAAGTCGGACCGATCGAGGAACTCGGCCCGGTGCGGCAGATCTCCCCCGGACAGTTCGCGGTGCCCTTTACGGAGAATGCGGTGCGGCTCGAGCGGATCGCGCCGCGCCAGCCGCTGACGCCGCCACGCGAAACCGGGCCGAAGCTGACGCTGCTGCACCAGCCGGTGGTCAGCGCAGCCGGGCTCGTCACCTATGCCAGCGGCCAGGTGCAGCTCGCCAATATCGAGGTGCTGGATCCGCAGTCGGTGTGCATCGACATCGCCGGCCTCGCCTGGCCCTGCGGCGTCATCGCCCGTACCGCCTTCCGCAATTTCCTGCGTGGCCGCGCCATGTCGTGCGTCGTGCCCGACGGCCGCTGGACCGAAACCGTGGTCAGCCAGTGCCTCGTCGGCAACCAGGATCCGGCCGCCTGGCTGGTCAGCCGCGGCTGGGCGCGGGCGCTGCCCGAGACGCAGTATGTCGCCCTGGAAGACATGGCTCGCGAAGGCGCCAAGGGGGTCTATGGCAGCGACCCGCGCAACCTGTCGGCGGTGGTCGACAGCGGCGTCGAGGTTCCGCAGCAGCCGGATGCGGCTACTGAGCCAGCGTCCCCGCCAACGCCGCTTGAATGAGCGTGCGGGTTTCGGCAATGCCGTATAGCGCCGCGAAGGAACCGAAACGGGGGCCCCGTTCCTGTCCCAGAAGCACCTGGTAAAGCATCTGGAAAAAGGCGACCGAGACGCCGGGACCGCCGTCGGGTCCCTTGCGATTCTGGTCCTGGTAACGCTCGATGGCGCGGGCGACGTCGAGCACGGCATCCTGGATCGCAGCGCCGTCGGCGTCCGCCGGCAACGATGCCAGCTTGGCGTCCAGCGCCGCCAGCGCCTCGCGCTCGACCGCATCGGGCTCGCGGAACACCTTGGTCGGCTTGACGAAGTCGTTGAAGTAGCGGATCGCATAGCCGACCAGCGCATCGAGCTGCGGATGGCTGTCGCGGGTCACCCCCGGCGCATAGCGGGAAATGAAGCCCCACAGCACGTCGCTGTTTTCGGCGTTCGAGGCGCTGACCAGGTTGAGCAGCATGGCGAACGGCACCGGGTTTTCGACCTGCGGCGGATTGCCGTAATGCATGTGCCAGACCGGGTTGCCCAGACGGTTCTTCCAGTCCTGGCGGTCATAGGCCGACACAAACGAGAAATACTCGTCGACCGCCTTCGGGATGACGTCGAAATAGAGCTTCTTCGCGGTCTTCGGCTTCTGGAACATGTAGAGCGCCAGGCTTTCGGGCGAGGCATAGGTCAGCCACTCGTCGATGGTCAGACCGTTGCCCTTGGACTTGGAGATCTTCTGCCCGTTCTCGTCGAGGAAAAGCTCGTAGTTGAAGCCCTCCGGCGGACGACCGCCCAGGGCCCGGCAGACCTTGGACGACAGGGTGACGCTGTCGATCAGGTCCTTGCCGGCCATTTCGTAGTCGACGCCGAGCGCATACCAGCGCAGCGCCCAGTCGGCCTTCCACTGGCACTTGACCTGACCGCCGGTGACGCCGGTGGTGATTTCTTCGCCGGTCTCCGGATCCATATAGGTGACGGTGCCGCCTCTCGCATCGCGGGCAATCATCGGCACCTGCAGCACCTTGCCGGTGCGCCGGCAAATCGGCAGGAAGGGCGAATAGGTGGCTCGCCGTTCCTCGCCCAGCGTCGGCAGGATGATCGCCATGACGTCGTCATAGACTTCCAGCATGCGCAGAAGCGCCGCATCGAACCGGCCACTGGTGTAGTAGTCGGTCGAGGAGGCGAACTCGTAATCGAAGCCGAAGCGGTCGAGGAATGCGCGCAGCCGCGCATTGTTGGCTTCTCCGAACGAGGGATACTCGCTGGAGAACGGATCCGGCACCTTGGTGAGCGGCATGCCCAGATAGGCCTGCATCATCTCCTGGTTCGGCACATTGGTCGGCACCTTGCGGAAGCCGTCCATGTCGTCGGAAAAGCACAGGATCTTGGTTTTCACGCTGTCGCGCGTCAGCACGCGGAAGGCATGGCGTACCATGGAGGTGCGCGCCACTTCGCCGAATGTGCCGATATGCGGCAGCCCGGACGGGCCGTAGCCGGTCTCGAACAGCACGGTGTCGGGATAGCCGCCCTTTTCGTAGCGCTTGACGAGTTTGCGCGCCTCTTCGAACGGCCAGGCCTTGGCCTCGGCCGCTGCTGCAATCATCTCTTCGTCAAGATCGATTTCAGGAAGGCGGTCGGTGCTCATCGTCGTGCTTTCAGGGCTCGGTAAAGGAATGTTGAAGACGGCGGGTGCTGCACTGCAAAGCCCGCCGACCCAGGCGGCCGAACCGCCCGAATTGCTTGATCGGCGGCCGGCATGCCCGACGGCGCGCGGAACCTAGGCCGACGGCCAGGAAAGGTCAATGCGGCGGTGCACAATTCGCGCGCCGGCCATGGCGCCTGTTTTGCTTGACCGTGCCGCCCCATAGTTCTAGAGCGTGTGGTCAAGCAGTCGAGACCGCAAAGGATGTGGCATGAGTTCCCCGATCACCATTCAGGACGCGCTGATTTACGTGATGGTCACCATGTCGGCCGTCGACAGGACGATGACCGACGCCGAACTGGCGCAAATCGGCAACATCACCCGGACCCTGCCGATCTTCCAGGAATTCGACGAGGACCGGCTGGTGCGCGTTGCGCGCGACTGCGGCGCCATCCTGAGCGAGCAGGACGGTCTCGACACGGTCATGCTGATCGCCCATGACGCGCTGCCGCCCGGCCTCTACGACACGGCCTACGCGCTGGCCGTCGAGGTGGCCGCTGCCGACCTGCATGTCGAGCAGGAGGAACTGCGGCTGCTGCAGATCCTGCGCGACAGGCTCGGCCTCGACAAGCTGACCTGTGCGGCCATCGAACGCGGAGCGATGGCGCGCTTCCGGTCGCACTAAGAGCAACGAAAGGCTAGGATTGATCATTTGATGGCTGCAGATCGGCTCCACTCGGCTAGGCGCGTCGCGCAGGGCGATGTGGGACATCGGACAAGCGGCGCAACAAAGCCGATGGGCCGATATGCGGCCACCCTTCGGGCCGGGCGATTTTGGCCCTTGGCGTCGTTGGCTTGCACTTGTGGTCGGCCGGCACCACGGCGCGCAACCCGCCTAGCCAGAAACCAAAATCGCCGCGGTCAAATGACCGATCCTAGCCTTTCGTTGCTCTAGCCCATGGAACTTCTGGGCCTGTCAGAGCCGGTCATCCGCCTGATTGCCTTTGCCGCGATCTTCCTATCGATGGCGGCCTTCGAACTGCTCAACCCCAGGCTCGAACGCGACGAAATGATCGGGGCGCTGAAGGCGCGCCGCTGGTTCACCAACATCTCCGTCCTCGTGCTGTCGTCGCTGGTCCTGCGGGTGATCTTCCCGCTCGCCGCGGTCGGTACGGCGCTTTGGGCCGCCGACAATGGTTACGGGCTGTTCCACATATACGAGGTCCCGGCCTGGATCGCCGGGACCGCCGCTTTCGTCATCCTCGATTTCGCCGTCTGGCTCGAGCATCTGCTCAGCCACAAGATCCCGATCCTGTGGCGCATTCACCGCATGCACCATTCCGATATCGGCTTCGACCTGACGACGGCTCTGCGCTTCCATCCGCTGGAAATCGTATTGTCGATGTTCTGGAAGGCGCTGATCATCGTCTGTCTCGGTCCGCCGGCGGTCGCGGTGCTGATCTTCGAGATCGTGCTCAACGGAACGGCGATGTTCAACCACGCCAATGCCCGGCTGCCGCTCGGGCTCGACCGGATCCTGCGCCTGGTGCTGGTGACGCCCGACATGCACCGGGTGCACCATTCCAGTTTCAAGGACGAGACGAACTCCAATTACGGCTTTAATTTCCCCTTCTGGGATTATCTCTTCGGCACCTATTGCGCCCAGCCGCATCGCGGTCACACCGATATGGAAATTGGCCTGGAGTATTACCGCGACCGCTCTCCGACGAGGCTTCTGTGGACGCTGCTGGTTCCGTTCCGGAAGTACTAGAGCGGGATGAGTTTTGTCAGAATCATTTTTGTGATTCCCAATCTTCTGCAAATCAGATTCAAAGTCCTGGCTGGATAGGAGGCCAGTATGGATGGCGAGACCTTATTCGATGGATCTGCGGGAGCGTGTTGTGTTTGCGGTTGAGCGCGACGGCCTTTCACGTCGCCAAGCGGCGGAGCGTTTCGGTGTTGGCGTCAAGACAGCGATCGACTGGGTGCAGCGCTACCGCGAGACGGGAAGCGTGGCCCCTGGCAAGATGGGTGGTCATCGCCCGAAGAAGCTTTCGGGCCCATGGCGTGACTGGATGATCGCCCGTTGCACAGGGCAGGACTTCACGCTGCGCGGCCTCGTCGCCGAACTGGGCGACCTGGGCCTGAAGGTCGACTACCGCTCGGTGTGGGAGTTCGTCCACGCCGAGGGGCTCAGTCATAAAAAAAGACGCTGAATGCGAGCGAACAAGATCGCCCCGATGTGGCTCGACGACGGGCGCAATGGATCAAGTATCGCGGCGGCATCGATCCCCACCGTCTGGTCTTTATCGACGAAACCTGGACCAAGACCAACATGGTGCCTCTGCACGGTTGGGCGCCATGCGGCTAAAGTCGGCTCCAAGCGGTCGATCGACCGAACGGACCAAGCCGCAGTGGCTGGGGCAAAGCAGACATCGAAGTTTGGCATGCCGGCGTGATTCAGGCTCCGAAAAGGAGCCTTGAACAAGAGACACGCCCTCTCCGACGCCGAATGGCGGATGCGAGAATGACGCTTAGAACATACCAGGCCGCAACCGGCATGATGGCCGCCATCTGGTCGGTGCGCGTTATCAGCGCGAACATGATCATGAGGCTGGTGGTCACGAGGCCCGCGCCGACGTAGACCAGCAGCGCCTTCCGGCGCCAGAGGAGATCGACCAGATGGCCCAGCGGCATTTTCAATGCCCAGGGAATGCCTGCCCAGAACGCAAGGCCGGCAAGAAACGACGCCGAGAGACCGAGATATTCCTTGACGAAGAACGTGCCGACGATGCCCGTCAGTCGCGAGATGCCGGCTGCGAAATAGATCATCAGCGGCGGCAGGAACGACCAGCGAAACTGGCGAAAGAGATCCAACAGGATCGCATCTACGAGCCGCCACGGCATCTGAAGTTCTTTAGCGTTTGCGTTGCAGATTGGGATTGAAGCAGCGCCGGGACGACATCGACGGCGAACTCCAATATGACCAACTCACCAACATGTTACAGGTTGATGCCGGTTCCGCCCTTGATCCGCATCAACTGCGTCGCGAATTGAGACTGCGGAGCTTTATGGTCTTTGCATGGAGCCCGCATTTGGTACTTCTGATTCGATTAGGACATTGGCACGGTTTTGATTCTAATGTGGTTTACCAATTTAAAGTTCCCGCGAGAGCCTGCCGCCCAGAGCTCGCCAACCCAGCCTTACAACTCAACTAGAGCCTGACTTGTCCCAGCTGTTTTCACCCTTCACCCTGCGCGATATCACGTTCAAGAACCGTATCGCGGTCTCTCCAATGAGCCAGTACCGAGCCGTCGACGGGCAGGCCAATGCCTGGCACCTCGTGCATCTCGGGCGCTTTGCCATGGGAGGTGCGGGTCTTGTCTATGCGGAATCGACGGCGGTGGCAGACACGGGCCGGAGAACTCATGGCGATCTGGGTCTTTGGGACGATGGCCAGATTGCCGCGCTGCAACCGGTGACCGCGTTCCTCAAACAGGAGGGCGCGGTTCCAGGCGTGCAACTGGGCCATGCGGGGCGGAAGGCATCGGAACGGCGTCCCTGGCATGGGGAAACCCCGGTCGACGATCAGGATGTTTCGGAACGCCGGGAAGCCCCGTGGCAGGCGGATGCACCGTCGCCACTGCCCTACGCGGAAGGGTGGCCGACACCCTCGGAAATGACGCAGGAGGACATCGGGCGAGTGATTTCCGCCTTTGGCGCGGCGGCCAAACGGTCCTTTGCGGCAGGCTTCGAGATCATCGAAATCTACGCCGCGCACGGATTTCTCGTCCATCAGTTTCTCTCTCCCATATCCAACCAGCGAACGGACGAATGGGGCGGCAGAGCTGAAAACCGCCGCCGCTTTGCCGTCGAGGTCGCAAGGGCCGTTCGCGCCAACTGGCCCGACCGTTTGCCGCTGGCGTTCCGCCTGTCCGCGACCGACTGGCTGGAGGGCGGGACCGAGGTCGAGGACACCGTCGAAACGGCCCGGGCGCTGCGGCGCGTCGGGGTCGACATGATCGACTGCTCCTCCGGTGGAATCGGCGGGCGCGAACGACCCCGCCGTATGGTCATCGAGCAGGGGTTTCAGGCTCCGTTTGCCGAGCGGATCCGTCGCGAGGCGGAGCTGGCCACGATGGCGGTCGGGTTCTTGTGGGACGCGGAGTTTTGCGAAGCCCTTGTCCGCGACGGGAAAGCGGACATGATCGCCCTGGCCAGGGAGCTTCTGAACGATCCGAACTGGCCCCTGCACGCCGCCGCGCAGCTGGGGCACGACAATGCCCAGGACCTGTGGCCGATCGAATTCGGCTGGTGGCTGAAGAAGCGCGACCGCCTGCTGAGCAAACTCGGGATACGACCGACCTGAACCTTGGCCGACAAAAATGTGTCATGACGGGTGACAGAGCAGCGCTGAGCGTGTATGTGCGTCTCCCATGATCCAATCGTTCGTCTATTTCTGGTTTTACTTTTTTCCGGGCCAAATGGCGGACGGAGGGGATCGCATGTCCTGAACAGACCAGGCACATAAGCAAACCGCACCAACCGCCAGTCCTCTGGCGGTTTTTTGTTGCCGCCGGGGCCGAAACCAAGGAACCCGACGATGCACAATCCAACCGACGATCTTCGAATTCGCGATATCCGGGAGCTGATCGCGCCCGAAACCCTGCTGAACGACATCCCGCCGGACGAACTTGCGACGGCGACCGTTCAAGGCACCCGCACCGCGATCCGTCATATTCTCGACGGCCATGACGACCGGCTGCTGGTCGTGGTCGGCCCCTGTTCGATCCACGACACCGAGGCGGCCCTCGACTATGCCGAGCGGCTTGCCGCGCTGCGCCGCAGCCTGTCGGACCGGTTGGAGATCGTCATGCGGGTCTATTTCGCCAAGCCGCGAACGACCGTCGGCTGGAAGGGCCTGATCAATGATCCTCATCTCGACGGTTCCTTCGACATCAACACCGGCCTGCGCATGGCGCGCGAGCTGCTTGCCGAGATCAACGGGCTGGGACTGCCGGTCGGCTGCGAATATCTCGATACCACCGTGCCGCAATACATTTCCGACCTGGTCGGCTGGGCGGCGATCGGCGCGCGCACCACCGAAAGCCAGGTGCACCGCGAACTGGCGTCGGGCCTCTCCTGTCCGGTCGGCTTCAAGAACGGCACGTCGGGCGACGTCAAGATCGCCATCGACGCCGTGCAGTCGGCCGCCCATCCGCACCATTTCATGGCGGTCACCAAGAACGGCCGCTCGGCCATCGCCGCCACCACCGGCAATGACGACTGCCATGTCATCCTGCGCGGCGGCAAGGAACCCAATTACGACGCATCATCCGTCGATGCCGCCTGCCGGGCAGCCGAACGGGCCGGCTCGCGCGGCGTGGTGATGATCGACACCAGCCACGCCAACAGCGGCAAGGACCCGGCCCGGCAGCCGGTCGTCGCCCGCGACATCGCCGGACAGGTCTCGGCCGGCGACCGGCGCATCATCGGCGTGCTCATCGAAAGCAATCTGGTTGCCGGCCGCCAGGACCTCGGCGACGGCCCCCTCACCTACGGCCAGTCGATCACCGATGGCTGCATCGGCTGGGAGACGACGCTGGAGGTTCTGCGGGATCTCGCGGAAGCCGTGAGCAACAGGCGCGCGGCCACCGAGCGGCTGGCGAGTTGAGCGTAAAGCCGGGGCCGGAAACGGCCCCGGCTCAATGGCACTGAAATGAGGATCGACACAGTCGATCGTTCGGGTTCTGCCATCATGTGGCAAGAGGCTTTCAGAAATAACCGAACTTCCACAATCGGCTCGGCGATTTATCACCGCGCCCCGTACATTCTTTGTCTTTCCTGTTTCTTCCATTCGTTGACAATTATTGTAGAAAAAAGCGATCTGTTGTAGAATATATTGATGATCTATATTAAGAAACCCGTCATCAGATGTTCAGCTTTCGTTGTAAAAAGCACCTTCAGAAATCAGTTCCTCCCAGTCGACTGCACCGGACCTTGTTCTGCGCCCTAATCGCTTTGACGGCGTTCACGGCCTCTGCGGAAACCGATACCGAAGAGCGGGAGCCGCCCGTTGCACAGCTCGAAATCGCCGGTGGTGACGAAGATCCGTCACTCGGCTCTTTCAGCAGCGATTCACTCTCCTTTCGGCATGAATTCTCGCTGGCTTCCAAAAACGAGGTCGAAGCGGCCGGCGTTTCGCTTCAGCTGATTTTTCTGGACGGGCCAGACCAGGTCACCGCTGAGTTTGCCAACCCTCTTGTTGACGGCTCTGCCGGTCCGGTTGATCTGGGAAGCGTCGACGCAGGCAGCCTGCGGCGTTTTACCGTCGATGCGACACTGCCGGTTCCGGGCGCCTACCGGTTTGCGCTGGTGTTGGACGGGCCAGACCGAAAGATCTACACACTGTCAGTCGAGCGCAAGGCGCCGACGGTCAAGATACTGGATGCGGAAAACGGTGCGCTTGTCCTGACCACAACAACCGAAACATTCGAGCGAAAACTGGCCATTCGAGCTGATTCCGAAGTTGCGGCGCGAAATGTAATCGTCACAATCGGGCCGTTTGTCGGGCCCGACAAATCCGGTGCTGAGGTTTCGCTGGACGGCGGCAAGACGATGGAGCGGCTGGGCGTCATTGACGGCCGCGAGATCAAACGCTTCGGATTGCAGGCCAACCTGCCGGAATCCGGCGAATACAACGGACACATCAATTTGACCTATCAGGGCGGTGGGCTGCAAATCCCCGTCAAGATCACCAAATCCATCGTAGCCGCCAGCATTACGCCGTCGTTTTCGGGCGTCGGCATGGAAGCGACACCATTCCGCGAGCCAGCAACGATAAATCTCGGCATCAGCCTGGCTGAAACCGAAGGGCGCCGGGTGTCCCTCAAGAGGCCGATTCTCGCGGATCTTGTCCGACAAAGCGGTAAAACGACCAATATCTCGGCCACCCCGACCGCGACCCGTTTCTGGTTCGACAAAACGGAGTTGCAGGACCGGCAGACATTCGCGCTGGCGCCGGTCGAAATCGTCAAGGTTCGCATGGAGGTTACCGGCCTGGGTGAGCCGGGTCTCTATAGCGGCAAGGTCATATTTCCGGCGGAGGACCGCACGTCCAAGGAAGTGGCGGTCTCGTTCAACATCAGGCGTTCGGCGCTAATGGCGGGTCTGGTGATCTTTGCCGGCGTGTTCCTTTCCGGGGTGTTGCGGCTTTGGGCTACGCAACTCCGGCCGCGAATGACCCAGGTTCGAAAGGTCCTCGGCAGTATCAGGGCCCTCGACGAGTTCCTTGCCAGAATCCAACCTGCGAGACCGGAAGAGAGAGAGGTGGTCGGTGCCATGCGCCGGCATCTGGAACTGGCCTATGACGAATTGCGGACAGGCACCCAGACCGATGCTGACGCATTGATCGCCCGATCGGCGGAGAAACTCGGCGTTCTGGTGAAATGGGTCGGCTTCAGCCGTGAGATCGCCGGATTGTCACTGGGCGCCGCAGCTCACGCATTGCAAGCAAAACTGGATGTCATGAAGCGCTATCTTGTTGCTCTAGAACCCGCTGACGACAGCAAGACCGCGGCGCAAGAAGCAGCCGCAGGTCTTTCGGATGAAATCAAGGCTGCGCTGACTGAGATGCTGAACAGGTTCCAGCAGCAGATCGTCGAAATCGGCGGGGGACTTGACGAAGCAACGAGGCACGGCCGCTGGGCCAAACAGGTCGAAGCCGCGATTGCCGAGGCGCACGCTGCTCTGGTCGCGGGAAACACACGGACCGCATCGGACCGCATCGAGAGTGCACGCCTCCAGGCAGCCCGAATTCTGGCTGGTGATCTTGCGGGGAAGCTCCAGCCGAAACCGGACTGGCTTAGCCAGCCGCTCTTGAACCGTATTGGCGATGGCTTGAAGGATGCGCAGGAAGCGGAGCGGGCGAGCGCCGCCGTCTCCTCCTACAGAACCGCGCTGGGCCTCTATCTCGAACCGCTATCGAGACATCTGATCGGTCGCGCCCGGCAGCTTCTCACGGTGTTGAAAGGCGATCCCGAGCAAGCTGGGCTCCCTGAGGTCCGACAGCAAATCAGCCTGCTCGAAGCGCAGTTGTCGGCTCTTGAAGGTGTTTCGGATCAGATTCGGAACGGCGAACTCGCAAAGGCCAGCGCCGTCTGCAGCGAGGCGCAGAAACAGATAAGCAATGCGGCCACGACGTCCGCCGCGACGCCGGCTGCGTTCGCCGCTGCCGCCGAGGCCGACGCAAAGGCAGCGGCGGCCGGTGGCGCTGACATACCCGAAATTACAGTGACCCTCCCGATCGGCGGCGTGCCTGAAAACCTCAGCGAAACACGCGCCACGATCGCCCAAATCGAAGCCTATAACAGTCTGGGTGACTGGATCTTCCAGATCGCCATCGCGGCTATCGCCGTTGCGCTCGGCGTCTATGTCCTTTGGGCCGGGGAACCGACGTGGGGCAGCGAGACGGATCTGTTGCTGGCGCTTTTGTGGGGCCTGGGCCTGCACAGCCTGACATCAGGCGCGTCGAGCTATGCCGGCCTCACCGACCTGGCCACCAAGATCAAATAGTGCGCCACGCGACCGGGAGGACCATCCCATGCAGTTCGACGGCGTCACGAACCTCCAATCGGAAGTCCTCAGGTCATTCTCGACCTTGTCGAAATGCCGGGTTCAATGGCAGGCGCTGCAGCGACACAGAGCATCCCGATCTATGTGCAAACGCGCTGCCCTTTTCGCGCCGCGGCGATAGCGGTTCGCTGATAGTCGATACCAATTCCAAGCCTGTCGGGCTGCATCAGGTGACCGGACGGATCAAGGCGACCCGCTCCTGACCTCGTCTTGCTTCAATTGCGCATGGTGAAGGGCAGATAGAGCGACAGCTGCGGCCATGCGATGATGATCAGCAGGCAGACCAGCATGGCCAGCCAGAACGGCATGATACCGCGATAGATCTCGCCCATGGAGATGTCCGACACGCTCTTGACGACGAACACGTTCATGCCGACCGGCGGGCTGATGAGTGCCATTTCCAGGATGATCACCATGACGACGCCGAACCAGATGCGCAGGTCGGAACCGCCGGTCATGCCCAAGAGCTGGCCGATGCCCGACTGCTCGATGATGGGCAGAACGATGGGCAGCACCAAGACCATCATGGCAAAGCCGTCCAGGAAGGTCCCGAGGAAGATGAACACGGCGAGCACAAGTAGCAGCAAGACCAGCGGGTGCAGTTGCGCCGCCACCAGCATGTCGGCGAGCGCGGCCGGGATGTGGGTGAGCGCAAGAAACGGCGAAAACACGCTGGCGCCGATGATGATGAAATAGATCATCACCGTTGTGGACACGGTCTTGAGCAGGGCGTCGCGAAAACTGGCGAGGGTGAACTCCTTGCGCGGCAGGGAAAACACGAAGGCCAGGACGGCGCCCACCGCCGCCGCCTCCACCGGCGTGAAGATGCCGCCGTAAATGCCGCCGATGGAAGCGATTATGATCAGCAGGATCACGGCGCCGCGAACCAGAAAGCGCAGCCGGTCGGCAAGCCCGAAACGCTCGCCGGCCGGCCCGATCTTCGGGCGCAGGGCCGTCATCAGCGCGATGGTCAGCATGAAGCAGGCCGAGAGGATCAGCCCCGGCACGACGCCGGCCAGGAACAGCCGGCCGATCGATTCCTCGGTGAGGATCGCATAGATGATGAAGCCGGTGGACGGCGGAATCAGAATACCCAGCGTGCCGCCGGCGGCCACCGAACCGGCGGCGAATTTCGGATCGTAGTCGAACCTCTTCATTTCCGGCAGGGCGACGCGACCGAGCGTCAGCGCCGACGCCACCGATGATCCCGACAGAGCCGCAAACCCGGTGCAGCCGAGAATGGTCGCATGGGCGAGGCCGCCGCGGAAATGACCGATCATCGCATAGGCGAGATTGTAGAGATCGCGGCTCATGCCGGAGGCACTGGCCGTGTTGCCCATCAGCACGAACAGCGGGATCACGGTCAGTTCGACATAGGTCAGCGTGCCCCAGCTCTCGGTGAACAGGGTGGAGAAGGCGGCCGGCCAGGAGTTGAGAAGGCCGATGCCGCCGACACCGGCGACGATCATGGC
Organism: Rhizobiaceae bacterium; assembly: GCA_963921345.3. GTDB lineage: Bacteria > Pseudomonadota > Alphaproteobacteria > Rhizobiales > Rhizobiaceae > Hoeflea_A. Next base: position 3,329,329 of record CAWUFE020000007.1, read on the forward strand.
GAAGGCCACGGGCACACGCAGCGCCATCAGAGCCAGGAGAACTGCGAGCCCGCCGGCGCCGATCAGCACGGGGCTCATGAGGCCTCGCCGTCGTCTTCAGGATCGCCGGGTCCGGCAATGCACTCGACAAGGATGATCGCCGCATGGACTAGCGAGACCACCATGATCAGCCATATGAAGGGCCGGTGCGGGATGGTGATCATGTTGGTCGCTTCGTTGAACAGCGCCGCATCCTCGGCGGCATACCACGCACGCCAGCCGATGAGGCCGAAGACGGCCGCCACCAGCAGCTTGACGAACAGCCAGCGCAGCCTTTCCAGTGCCGGAACAGGCAGGCGGCGGAATAGATCGACGCTGATGTGTCCTCCGATCCGCCAGGTGTAGGGAGCCGCCAGCAGCAATGCGGTGACCATGCCCATTTCGACGATGTCCTGCCGGCCGCGCATCGGCGCGGAGAAGAAATAGCGCATGATCACGTCGACAAAGGTCAGAACGACGAGGCCGGCGACCACGAGGCCGCCGGCGATCGCCATCAGGGTGACGGCGCGGTCGAGATTTTTCAGCAGTCCCCTCACGCCGCCGAACCGTCGACTAGTTTTTCATGGCCGCCACGACATCGCTGGCCGGAACGCCCTTGGCGTCATGCTCGGTGAGCAGCTTCGCGACGGCTTCGGCAGCCTTGGCTTCGAATTCGGCCCGCGCCCCGTCGGAAAGCACGATGGTCTCGTTGCCATCGATGCCGGCAAACTTGCCCAGGGCGATCTGGCCGAATTTGGCCAGCCCGGCCGCCGAACGTTGTGAAATGTCGAGCCCGCTCAGGTCGTCGAGCGCCTTGCGTTCGGCATCGGACAACTCGTTATAGGCTTCCTCGTTGGCGACGAGGAAAATCGTAGTGGGCATTTCGGGAAGGTTGGTCGTCACATATTTGGTCAGTTCGATCAGCTTGAAGATCAGCAGCGAATCCGACCCCATCAGCGCGCCGTCGACGACACCGGTGTTCATCGCCGTGTAGACCTTGTTGGCCGGCATCGGCACCGGCGTCGCGCCATAGGCCTCGATGACCGCGGCAGCAGACGACGACGCCACCCGGATCTTGAGCCCCTCGAGGTCCGCGAGGCTGCGGATCGGCTTGTCGCGCATCATCAAGACGGCCGGCGGCGTGACGAACAGGGCCAGCGGCACGGTCTTCTTGAACTCGTCGCGCAGATGCGCATCCATGACCTTCCACAGCTTGGCGGTCGCGTCCTCGTGCCCCGAGGTGACGCCGGGCAACTCGATTAGCAGCGTCTTGGGAAACACCGATGACGTGTAGCCGGGCAGGCCGTAGCTGATCTCGGCGACGCGGGTCACCGCCCGCTTGTACTGCTCCACCGGACCCTTGCCCAGTTCGCCGGAGGGGGTAGATCTCGATCTTGACCGATCCGTTCGTTGCGGCATCGAGATCCGTTGCCAGCTTCACGAAGATCGGCTCGTGCAGGATGTAGATCGGCGGCACGAAACTCGCCAGCTTCAGGACCTTGTCGGCGGCAAGGCCGATCGAGGGCGCCAGTCCGGCCAACAGGAGCGCGGCTCCCGCGACCACGGTTCTTCGCAGCATTTGCATCATTCGGATCCTCCACTCGTTTGCCCCTCCTTTGGCGAGGGTTTGGAAAAAAGGTATTCCATATTTTGGGACATTGCAATATATATTGGGATATGACACTCGATCAGACGGACAGCATGCGGACCGCTTCCGGCGTCGGCCTGGTGCAGAAAACCCTGCAGATCCTCGATCTGTTCCAGCTCGACCGGCCGACCTGGTCGCAGCCGGAGCTTGCGCAATCGACCGGGATGCCGAAATCGACCGTCAACCGGTTGGTCCGGTTTCTGACCGACCGCGGTTATCTGGCGCTGCTGGAAGGCCGCAACCGCTATACGCTGGGGCCGGCATCGATCGACCTCGGCCGACGGGCCTCGGCCTTGTTCGATTTTCGCGCCATCTGCCAGCCGACCCTGGAACAGCTCTCCCGTGAGACCAGCGAGACCGTGTTGCTGACCGCCGTCATCGGCTCCGGCAACGCGGTCCGTTGCGTCGACCAGATCGAAAGCACCCGGGAGGGACTGCGGGTGTTCGAGCAGATCGGCGCGATTTTCCCGCTGCATGCGGGTGCTGCCCCGAAAGCCGTGTTGGCGTTTCTTCCGGACGCCGAGCGTGAACGCTATCTGTCGCGGCCCATGTCAGCGGTCACCCAATCGACGATCATCGAGGCCGAGGCGCTCGACCGCGACCTGAGCGAAACGCGGCAGCGCGGCTACTCGATTTCCCGCGAAGAAACCTATGAAGGTGTTGCCGGTGTCGCCGCACCGTTTTTCTGGAGCGACGGGCGACCGGCGGGAAGCATGGCGATTGCGACGCCGATGCAACGGGCGACGCCGGAGGCGATCAAGCGCTTCGGCGCTCTGCTGCGCGACGCCTGTGCGCAAGTGGACGAGTTGCTGTCGACCGGAGACGGGCGGCCATGAAAGCCTGGGTTTCAGGAACCGTTCCGGGAATCGAGGCGCTGGCGCTGGATGACGTTGCGCAGCCAAAGCCCGAGGATGGCAATCTGCTGGTCAGGGTCAGCCATGCCGCGTTGAACTTCGCCGATCTGCTGATGATCGACGACCGCTACCAGGTCCGGCCGCCGCGCCCTTTCATTCCGGGCCAGGAAGTCGCCGGAACCGTGGTGACGGCGCCGGCGGGATCGGCCTTTGCCGAGGGTGACCAGATCGTCAGCAAGGTCCTGTGGGGCGGCTTCGCGGAATATGTCAATGTCCGCGAAGACATGGCGATCCCCCTGCCCTCCGGCACCGGCCTCGCCGCTGCCGTCGCGCTGCCGGTTTCCTACGTGACCGCGATCGTCGCTCTCGACCATTGCACGCGGGTGGAACCCGGACAGACCGTGCTGGTGCATGCGGCCGCCGGAGGCATCGGGCTTGCCTGCGTGGAAGTGGCGACGGCGCGCGGCGCGACGGTCATCGCCACGGCCGGCGCCGCGGATCGACTGGCACTCGCCCGGGAACATGGTGCTGCCGAAGGCATCAACTACCGGGACGAAAACTGGTTCCAGCAGGTCAAGACGCTGACCGGCGGACGCGGCGCCGATATCATTGTCGACCCGGTCGGCGGAAAGATCGGCGAGGACAGCCTGCGCTGCCTGGCGATGGACGGCACGCTGCTGATCGTCGGCTTTTCGTCCGGAAAGATGCCGCTACTGGCGGCCAACCGGCTGCTCCTCAAGCGAGCCAGCGCCAAGGGCGTCTACTGGAACCACGACAGCGATGCGGCGATGCTCGCCGAGGTCAACCGGGAACTGACGGCGCTGCTGGAGGCCGGCAGCATCAGGCCGGTCGTCGACGACCGCTATCGCCTGCAGGACCTGCCGCGCGCCCTCGACGACCTCGCCAACCGGCGGACGACCGGCAAGATCGCCCTGCGCGTGCGCCCGGATGGAGAAGGCCATGAATGATCAAAGCGCCAGCCTGCTGGGCGGCATCCGCGTGCTCGACCTGACGCGGGTCATGTCCGGGCCGTTCTGCACCTCCATGCTGGCCGATCTCGGCGCCGAGGTGATCAAGATCGAGATGCCGGAGGGCGGCGACGAAGGCCGCTCCTTCGGGCCCTTCGTCGACGGCGAAAGCAGCTATTTCATGCTGCTCAACCGCAACAAGAAGAGCGTCACGGTCAACATGAAATCGGCCGAGGGACGGGATCTCATCCGCGCGCTGATCCCCAAATGCGACGTTCTCATCGAGAATTTCCGGCCGGGCGTCATGGCGCGTCTGGGCCTCGACGAGCCTTCGGTCCGCGCCCTGAACGGCAACATCGTCTATACCAGCATTTCCGGTTTCGGCCAGGACAGCCCGCTGAAGGACTGGCCGGCGTTCGACCTGGTCATCCAGGCGATGAGCGGGTTGATGAGCCTGACCGGCCCGAAGGGCGGACCGGCGACGGCGGTCGGCGAATCGGTGGCCGACGTGTGCACCGGCATGTTCGCGGCGTTCGGCACGGTGGCGGCGCTTTTCGACCGCGAACGGACCGGCAAGGGCAGGCATATCGACGTGGCGATGCTCGATTGCATGATGTCGATGCAACTGACCGGCCTGGCCCGCCAGCTCTACAAGGACGACACGCCGCGGCCGGCGGGCAATCGCCATCCAGTCACCTATCCGGTCGATTCGTTTCCAACACGGACCGGCGACATCGTCATGGTGTGCTTTTCCGACCGCACCTTCGCTTCGCTGGCGGCGCTGATGGGCAATCCGGATATGGCCGACGATCCGAAATTCGCCAGCAACGCGGCGCGCAACGAGAACGAAGAGCTTCTGCGTTCGAGGATCGCCGCGTGGACCGGGACCGTGACCCAGGACGAAGCCATTGCATCGCTGCTCGAGGCCGGCATACCCGCGGCCCCTGTCTGGGACCTCGGCCAGCTGGCCGGTTCCGATCATGTCGCCCGACGCGGTCTCGTCGTGTCAGGCTCGCACCGCTCCCTCGGCGAGGTCCCGCTGGTGCCGCAGCCGGTCAAGTTCTCTCATGCCGATAACACGCCGGATCCGACGACGCCGACGCTCGGGGAGCATACGGAAAGCGTGCTCGTGACGCTCGCCGGCGCAGCGAGGAAGACCGTCGAAACGCTGCGCGAAAAGAAGGTTGTCTAGCGCATGACCGCGAACGCCACCCGCAGGAACCGCAGGATCGTCAGGGCGCCGACCGGTGCCGAGCTCAACGCCAAGAGCTGGCAGACCGAGGCGCCGTTGCGGCTGATGATGAACAATCTCGATCCGGACGTCGCCGAACGGCCGGAAGAGCTGGTGGTCTATGGCGGCATCGGCCGGGCCGCCCGCAACTGGGAGTGCTTCGACGCCATCGTCGACGCCCTGAAGGTGCTGCAAGACGACGAAACGCTGCTGGTGCAGTCGGGCAAGCCGGTCGGCGTCCTCAGGACCCATCGAATGGCGCCGCGAGTGCTGATCGCCAACGGCAATCTGGTGCCCAACTGGGCCAACTGGGAGACCTTCAACGAACTGGATCGCATGGGGCTGACCATGTACGGCCAGATGACCGCCGGTTCGTGGATCTATATCGGATCGCAGGGAATCGTTCAGGGAACATACGAGACGTTCTGCGAAATCGGCCGCCGCCACTTCGGCGGCGAGACGGCCGGCCGGCTGCTGGTCACCGGGGGCCTCGGCGGCATGGGTGGCGCCCAGCCGCTGGCGGCGACCATGGCCGGCTACAACGCCCTGGTGGTGGAATGTCAGCGCGACAAGATCGCTTTCCGCATGCGCACCGGCTATCTCGACCGATCGGCGGCCTCGCTGGACGAAGCGCTGGCGCTGATCGAAGCAGCGGACGCGCCTTTGTCGGTCGGGCTTGTCGGCAACATCGTCGATGTCCTGGACGAGCTGCAGGCACGCGACATCGTGCCGGACGTGCTCACCGACCAGACGTCGGCGCACGACCCGATCAACGGCTATCTGCCGACCGGCTGGAGCGTCGCCGAATGGGAGGAGCTGCGCCAGCGCGATCCGGCGCGGGTTTCCGCCGAAGCCCGCAAATCCATGGCGCGACAGGTCGCCATGATGCTCGATTTTCAAGCCCGCGGCGCCGTGGTGCTTGAATACGGCAACAATCTGCGCGCGATGGCGCAGGAGGCCGGCGCCGACAACGCCTTCGGCTTTCCGGGTTTCGTCGAGGCCTATGTGCGGCCGCTGTTTTGCGAGGGCAAGGGACCGTTTCGCTGGGTGGCGCTTTCCGGCGATCCCGAGGACATCTACCGGACCGACGCCAAGGTGCGCCAACTGCTGCCCGACGACGCGTTCCTGCACAACTGGCTCGACAAGGCGCGCGAGCATATCCGCTTTCAGGGCCTGCCGGCGCGCATCTGCTGGGTCGGCCTCGGCGATCGCCACCGGCTCGGCCTCGCCTTCAACGAGATGGTGCGCAACGGAGAACTCAGCGCTCCGATCGTGATCGGGCGCGACCATATGGATTCGGGCTCGGTCGCCAGCCCCAACCGGGAGACGGAGGGCATGAAGGACGGCTCCGACGCCATCTCCGACTGGCCGATCCTCAATGCCCTGCTCAACGCCGCCAACGGTGCCACCTGGGTGTCGTTTCACCATGGCGGCGGCATGGGCATGGGCTTTTCGCAGCACGCCGGCATCGCCCTGCTTGCCGACGGATCGCCGGAGGCCGACGAAATCATAGGCCGTACCCTGTGGAACGATCCGGCCACCGGTGTGATGCGCCACGCCGATGCCGGATATGAGGCGGCGATCCGCTGCGCCGACAAACACCGCCTTACCCTGCCGATGACCCGTTAAGAACAGACCGAGGAGCCCTGTCATGACCGCCTATGTGATTTCGCGGGTGAGCATCAGCGATGCCCAGGCCATGAGCGACTATATCGACCGCGCGCCACCCGGTGTTGCCGCTCATGGCGGCCGCTATCTGGTGCGCACCGGCGACATCGATTGCCTGGAAGGCCAGGCGGATTACGAGCGGGTGGTGGTCGTCGCCTTTCCCGACAAGGAAAAGGCGCTCGCCTGGTACAATTCGAGCGACTATGCGCCGCTGCGCGAGCAGCGCTGGAACGCCGCCGACTCCCACATCATCGTCGTTCCGGGCGCCGACTGACCGTCGTCATCCGGCTTTTTCGTCGGCCAGAAGCGCGTCGAAATCGCTGGCCGCGTGGCGCTCGCGCAGCTGGTCGTTGCGGTTCACGCGACGGCCGCGCTTCACCGCCGGTCGTGCCGCGACCTCGTCTGTCCAGCGGTGGACGTTCTTGTAGCTCGGTCCGTCGATGAATTCGCCGGCCTCGTAGACCTTGCCTTTTGCAAGGGCTCCATACCAGGGCCAGATCGCCATGTCGGCGATGGTATAGTCGTCGCCAGCGATATAGCGGTTTTCGGCAAGCTGCCGGTCGAGTACGTCGAGCTGGCGCTTCACCTCCATTGTGTAGCGGTCGATGGCGTATTTGATCTTCTCCGGCGCATAGGCATAGAAGTGGCCGAAGCCGCCGCCGAGATAGGGCGTGCTGCCCATCTGCCAGAACAGCCAGTTGAGCGCCTCGGTGCGTTCGGCCGGATCGTCGGGCAGGAATGCGCCGAACTTCTCGGCCAGGTAAAGCAGGATCGAGCCGGATTCGAAAACCCGAACGGCCGGCGACACGCTGCGGTCGATCAGCGCGGGGATCTTGGAATTGGGGTTGGCGCCGACGAAGCCGCTGCCGAACTGGTCCCCCTCGCCGATGTCGATGAACCAGGCATTGTATTCGGCGCCCGCATGGCCGGCTTCGAGCAGCTCCTCCAGCATGACCGTGACCTTGATGCCGTTGGGCGTGCCCAGCGAATAGAGCTGCAGCGGGTGCTCGCCGACCGACAGGTCCTTGTCATGGGTCGCGCCGGCGATCGGCCGGTTGATCTTGGCAAAGCGCCCGCCGCTCTCGTCTTCCCATTTCCAGACCTTCGGCGGCTCATAGGTATCGGTCATTATCGAACTCCGTTGAGAGGATCGCGGCCGCTTCCCGTCGGGCCGGATCCGGATATCAGAAGGGGTCCGCTGTCAATTGGGGCAAAGGCGGCGCCGGGTCAATGGGTTGGCTGAAAACGATGCGGCCAGCTAGATCTCGTATCCCAATGCGGCGACCCTGTCGCCGTGGTGTTTTCTGAACCTGGCGATCAGATCGTCTGGAAGAACATCCCTGTAGAGACCGGGCTTCTGTTTCCAGAAGAATTTTCCGTTGACCTTGGTTTTTTCCCCAGCCGCGGACAGCGCCTCCCGGACCTGCTGTTTGGACTGTCCCAGCATATCGCATAGGGGCTGCATCGCCTCGACACCGTTGAAAACCATATCCTCATATTTGAGGCACGCGATCGGAACCTGTCGCCCACCTTGTTCAACAACGTCCCTCGCGGTCCAGTACTCCATGTTCTCGAACCAGCTCTTCGGTGCAGCGAAGCTTGGCTGCAGGGTCCCGTAAAGAATGAAGGCATCCAGAAACACCTCGATCGAGCCGTTGGCAACGACATCCTCGACGGATTCGACGGGCAGGAAATAGTTCCTGGCGCCTGCGGGGCCGCCGACGTCGGCGCGAAGAAAGTTCAGATAGGACAGGAACACGTCGAGCGGATGCCGGGTAATGTAGATGATCCCGTGGTGGTTTATTTTCTGGCCGCCATTCTGCGAAACGATCTCGCCGCAATGGGATTTGTAAAACTTGACAGCCATCCGATTTCCGATCCTGGTCGATCGCGCGTCGGCGATGACCCTTTGATGCATGTCGGGGATGCTCTTCAGATCTTTCTTGTCGAATTCTCGAAAATACAGGGAAGACACGATATGCCGTATCCACGTATTTCCGGATTTCGGAAATGAATATATTCCGATATACGGAACGTTACTGCTCATCTTCAACAACATGTGAATTTTCCTTAGCGAATTTGGACGCATGGGCTCACGCTTCTAGCGGGAGATCAACTGGACTTTGTTTGCTTTGTCGCCTCCGGTGCCACCCAGGATGTTGCCTATATCTCCGCACCCGACGAACCGGCCCTTCTCCAGTCTGAGAGCCTTGTTGCACAGGCGCCGGAGCAGAGCCTCGTTGTGCGATGCGATGACGACAATTCCGGTCCGGGCGATGAACTCGTCCATCCGCTCGGCGGCTTTTTTCTGAAACGACTTGTCGCCGGCACCGATCCATTCGTCCATCAGCAGAATATCGGGCGCAAAGGCGGTCGACGCCGCGAACGCCAGCCGGGCCGCCATTCCCTGGGAATAGGACCGCAGCGGCATGTCGATGAACTCTCCGAGTTCGCTGAACGCGATGACGTCATCCAAAACCGAGTCGATCTGCTCTCTGCTCCAACCGCGCACGAGGCCGCGCAGATAGACGTTTCGCCGCCCTGTTGCTTCGGGTTTGAACCCCAGCCGTGGGTTGAACAGGGCCTCCAGCCGGCCGTCGACTTCAACTGTGCCACTCGTCGGTTCGATAATTCCGGCGAGCGCCAGAAGCAGGGTGGACTTGCCTGCGCCGTTCAGCCCGACGAGCGCCAGACGGTCGCCGGCCTGAAGCGAAAAACTGACACCGCTCAGCGCCCTGACGGCGGGTCTGCCGTTGCTGCCGGTAACGAAACGGCCGTCGCCGCCTCCGGCTTTGACCGACGCGGCGCCTAGGCCTCGGGTCAATACCGGAAATTCGATGGTGAGGTTCCTGGCAGTAAGGGTCGCCATCTTAAAGCCAATAGTAAATTCGCGAACGGAAGGCGGAAAACGCCGCCAATCCAGCGATCCAGAAAAATGCGGTGATCCCTGCCCAGACGGCGAGAGCATCCAGTGGGATGACCCCGTAGATCACCGGATCCCGAAACAGCGCCAGGATGTAGCTGAACGGATTCAGCCGGGCGATCGTTTCGAGGAACGTTCCCGGAACCGGTATCCAGATGATCGGGGTGGCGAAGAACAGGAGCCGCACCGCAGTTCCGATAAACTGCTGCAAATCCCTGCTGTGGGTGCACAGGATGCCCAGCAGCAATTGCACTGGAACGGCCGTCAGTAGAAACAGCGGAATGGCAAGCAAACCGAGCAACAGGCCCGGAAGGCTGTAGGCGCCGAACAGGACGACCAGCACATAGGCGACCAGCAGATTGATACCGTCCTGCAGAGCGAGGCGCCAGATCGTCTGATAGATATGGATCGAATAGGGCAGCTTGACCCCTTTGATCCAACTTTCGGACGATATGAAAACCGCGCTGCCGGTGACGACGATGTGGGAAACGAACTGCCAGATCAGAAAGCCTGTCACCACCCATGTCGTGAAAACGTCCGCGTCCTTGGCATTGAGCCCGGCGAACACGATGATCTTGACAACCGAGAACGCACCGAAGGAAATCGCGATCCAGACCAGACCCAGCAGGGTGCGGCGGTAGGAATGGCGCAATTCCTCATAGCCGAACGTTGTCCAGAGGCGCCAACTGGTGAGGCCTTCCGCCAGGTCCTGGATCGCCCTTGTGAAGGCCTGATTCCGCGGCGCGTATTCAAAGGTGTGCATTGACTGGCTTCGGCTTTGCGAGATTGAAGGAGCTTGCGGCGGCGGTGAGACGCGCTTCACCACGTGCTGGGGTCAACGGAAGTCAGGCGATGGCGCGCTTTCGAAGCGCCCGCACCACCCTCAGTCCGAACCGGAGCCCGGGAAGGCGTCTGGCGAACCATCCGATCTCCTCCCTCAGTCTGATGGTCGACGCCTCCTGGCCTCGCAAACCCCGGTTGTGCAGCCTGAGCAGCAGGTGAAGATAGCGGTCGAAATTCCTGTTTGCGAACCGGCAGATGTTGAAATAGGCATTGGTCAGCCCCGCCTCGCGCGGAGACACATCCGGATGCGGCGCCGTCGACACAAAAAAGAGGATCTTCTTCGTCCGCTCCGGCCATTCGGATCGACCTTGGCAGAAACTCTCGCGCGCGTTGCGTCCGAGTTCTTCGGCCGCCGCCCTGTCCAGAACAAAATCGCTGCCCCGCGGCGGCCGGTCGTAGTCGATCAACAATCCGTTGTAGCCGTCGACGATATACTCGTTGGCTGTAGGCCTGTCGTTGGCGATGACGCACATGCCCCTGCTCATTGCCTCCAGAAGGGTGTGACCGATACCTTCCGTCCGTCTCGGACACACAAAGATGTTGGCCTTCCTCAAGGCATCGCGGTAGGCGCTCCCGTCTTTGTCGAAATGGGAGACCGAGCAGGTCGGATCGGGTTCCCAGTCGGCCGCAGAGCTGAAGTCGGGTGCATTGTGGATGTGGATCGAATTCGCCACGCCGCCCAGCAGCTTCCTGACAAACCGGTAGTCGAGCCCCTCTTCGGGGCGGCGCTGCCAGAACAAGGCGTGCAAGTCTTCGAACTCGGCCAAATCGGGATCGGGTTCTTTGGCTCCGTAGTACTTCACATACAGACTGTCGATGCCGAGGCGCCGATGCCGATTGTGCAGGGTTTCGGAGAAATTGACGAAGTGGGCCTGACGCATCGGCAGCCAGTACCAGTCCGGCACTCCCTCCACACCGTCGAACATGGGAATGCAGACGACCCTCAGGCCGCGCAGCAGGAAATACGGCGCGCAGAACTCCGTCTGCCAGCAGACAACCAGCTCGTATCCGGCGTCCGCGATTTCCTGCATCAGGGCCCGCGGGTCGGGCTCCAGGAAATACCGGTGCACGTCGAACCGTTCTTCCAGTAGTTCGACAAAAAAATCGGCCGAGCCGGTCTTCTGATGGGCCGGATGGTCAACGAAGGCGATCAGCTGTTTTTGCAAGTGTGTAACTCCTTGAAAACCGCGCGCAGCCCGGTTTCAAAGTCCTTTTCATAGGCTCGCCTAGCAGCCGTCATCTTGTCGATGACGGCTTGTCGGGGAAGAGAGGCCAGTTCGTTGATCCTGTCGGCAAAGCTATGGTCGCTGGTCGCCAGATATCCGCAGCCATAGCGTTCGACCTGTTCCGACAGACCCAAGCCGTCGCTGCAGACAACCGGGCGGCCGAAGGCCAGGCCTTCCTGGAGAACGGCGGATCCGCGAAGGGCGTAGACCTTCGGATCGTAGGGCAGGACGAGAATGTCCGAGCCTGAGTAGACCGCGTCGATTTCCTGCTGGCTGAGCCTGGCCGGCCGCAAATTCATGCCCGGAACCTGGCAGAGCAGGCTGCTGTAGCGGGCCCTGAACGCGGGATCGGTCTTGCGCATGTTCTGCACGTCGAAGGCAAACGGACCGTTGGCTCCGATCGTGTTCAGTTGCTCGATAATGGAGTAGAGGCGAAAGAAGCCCTTGTCGCCGCGGCCCTGCCCCGGTGACGCCACGACCTTGGTTTCCTGCCAGCGGATCGGCGCCTGGCCGTTGGCCAAAGGATAGGGCAGATAGGCAACCGGCGTACCGGCCAGCCGCTCGACATAGTTGGCGTAGGCGGGCGTCTCGGCGGAAATGCCCAGCTTGATGCCCGCGGCAAGCGCCGACCTGATCGCCGACAGGAACTCCGGGCGGCCGGGGCGCAGGGCATAATTGGCATTCTCCATAACGCCGATCATTCGAAAATGAACTTTCGGCCTTGCAGCCGGTGCCATCCTTTTCAGGACGTCCAGCAGCCCCAGACATCCGAAGTATTCCGCACTTGGGAAGAAGATGACGTCATCGCTGTCGACGCCATACCGCCTCAGGATACCCCTCCAGTTGGCCCGCGTCCGACGCCGGACAACGTCGTAATTGGCAAATTCATTGAGTGCCGTGTAGAACGCGCGGCGCGCCGGCCGCCGGAGCGACTTGAGGCGCCCCGCGAACCCCGCGGAAGGCTTCCGATCCCCGCTCTTCTCCCTGCTGGCGAGCTTTTTCGGCGCCCGTTCGACCAGGCCGGCATAGGGATAGGTCAGGACGCGTTCGATATGAGCGCCTTCCTCGACATAATCCGGCAGATCGCGGGTCGCCAGGCAGAAGGTCTCGCGGAATCCGTCGGAAAGCAATTTCTTGAACAGAACCAACGCGTTGAGATTGTGCCCGTAGGGCAGGACGCACATGTGGTCGACCAGAAACAGCCTGGCATTGCCGTTGGATAGCAACGGTGGCGGCGAGAGCCCCGGCACCGAACTTTCCCTGCCGGCCGGATCGGCCTCCTCCCGGAGTTCGCGACCGGGAAATTCGCGACTGACGATGTTCAAGACGAATTCCTATCGGTTATCGTTCTGGATTGATCGATGCCGCGATGGTCCGGCATCGGGAAACCCGTATCGTCCGCTGGCTCGAGTACGGTCAGCGGTCAGGAATCGAAAATGTCCGGCCTAGGAATTTGCTGCCGGGCAGCCATAGCGAAACGATGTCTTCGGTCGACATCGCTGTCCGCAAAAAACCGATGCTAGAATTCGAACGCTGTTGTCCGACATGGTCGTGTGTCTCCAGAACAGCGTCGCCCCGCCAGTCTTATAAGCTCGATGGGTATGGAGATCAATGAACCCGGGGTCACAATTAGCCCGGTGTCGATGACCCCATGTAACGAACAAACACCCACTCCAAGCAGAAACCCAGCTGTCGGTCGAGGCTCGCGGATCGACCCATCATCGATTCGAAGCACCCGGCCTTGCCGGTCGCGATCAGCTGTTGGCGGCAGAGCGTTGCTGCCCGACATCGACCTGTGTGGCAATCCACTCATAGGTCTCTTCAAGTCCCTTGCGGAGCGGCCAGCCGGGGCGCCAATTCAACACTCGTTCGATCTTGGTATTGTCGGAGTTGCGGCCGCGGACGCCAAGCGGCCCGGGGATGTGGCGCAGGCCGACCGGCTTGCCGGCAATATCGGCTGCCATCATCGCCAATCCGTTGATGGACACCATCTCGTCCGAGCCGATGTTCAGCGGCTCGCTCCAGTTTGAACGCATCAGGCGAATGGTCGCCTCGAGGCACTCCTCGATATAGAGGAAGGAGCGCGTCTGCTCTCCGTCACCCCAGATCTCGACCTCGCCGCCATTGTCGGCCATGGCGACCTTTCGGCAGATCGCCGCCGGCGCTTTTTCGCGACCGTCGTTCCACGAGCCTTCCGGCCCGAAAATGTTGTGATAACGGCCGATGCGGACCTGGAAACCGTGATTTCTGGCATAGGCACCGTAGAGGCGCTCGCTGAACAGTTTTTCCCAGCCATATTCGCTGTCCGGCGCTGCCGGATAGGCATCGGATTCCGCCAGGCCGGGATTGTCCGGATCGAGCTGGCGATGCTCGGGATAGATGCAGGCCGATGAGGAGTAGAAAACGCGCCAGGTGTTCCGCCGCCGGCAGGCTTCCAGCATGTTCAGGTTGATCTGGCTGGAATTGTGCATGACCTCGGCGTCGTTTTCGCCGGTGAAGATATACCCGGCACCGCCCATGTCGGCCGCCAGCTGGTAGACCTCGTCGAACCGCCGGTCGACCGCCTCGCGGCAGATCGACATGTCGCGCAGGTCCCCGACAATGAAATCATCTGCCGCGGTTTCGCTGAATCGCGGATACTTCAAATCAACGCCGCGCACCCAGAAGCCTTCGCGCTTCAGCCGCTTCACGAGATGCGACCCAATGAAGCCTCCGGCCCCGCACACCAGGGCCGTTTTCGTCGTGGACATGTCAGGTTTCTCCAAACTCTTTCGTCATTCAAATTCGTTCATCGATCGCCGCAGCCGGAACGGACTGCCAGTCCGATCAAAAGCGTGGCGGAATCGGGTCGGAAGAGCCGAATTTCACGGCCTTCCGCAGCAAGCCGGGTGCAAACCCTGCCCATCGCCTCAACGCCAGCGCATCGGCTTCTCGCCATCAAAAAGTGGTGTTTTGCGCCCTTTGACGGGGTTGGTAGCCGTTCTTCAAAATAGTATCCTGGTCAATATGATCTTCTTAAATCGCCGTGTTGAAAATCGATCGGGCTCACCGAAACACCGATGACCCGCAATCCGGCCTGTGCCGCTCAGGCGCCGCACCATACAGACAATTCGGCCTCTCCAACATTAATTTTTGTCCATGTCCCGCACGGGCCGGCTCGGACCTTCGCCCCGTGCGGGAGACCCGCGGCGGCCCGTCGTCAGTTCCGCACCCAACATGCAATTGCACGTAGAATGCGTCGCCGGAGATGCTACACTCCTACTGTCATGCAGAAACTCACGGTTCCCATCGACAAGGTCTACGTACCGGTCAAACGCAAGAAGACGCTCGACGAGGCGGTGGTCAACTACATCGCCGAGAGCATGCTCGAAGAAGGCCAGCTGACGCCGATCCTTGTGCGCGCCGACGGCGACCGCTTCATCCTCGTTGAGGGACTCCACCGGCTGGAGGCCTGCCGGGCTTTGGGCGAGGACACCATCGAGGGCATGATCGTTCAGGCGCGGCGGCACTGAGAGCCGTCACCAATCGAAATGGAGAGTTCATTGTCGTGTTGCGCAGGCCCGCCAAGGTTCTGCTGTTCGTCGCTTTCGCCTGGTCGTCCGTCATGACCAGCCCGGCTCGAGCGGCGCAACTCGACCTCGAGGCAATCAGCGACATCGATGCGGCGGTAGCGATCGCGCTGGCCAGGGACTGGACCAATGCCGACGCCGTGCTCACCCGTCATGGCCTTTCGGACCCGGCACAGATCCAGCTGGTTACCGATCTCGTGCCGGAGATCCTGGCCGACATCGTTTTCCTTCATTCCGGCCAGGTCGGGCGCCTCGCCGACGTGCAGCTCGTCGTGAGCAGCGCCGGCCAGCCGGACGTCAGTGTTTCCCTGCGCAGCCTGCCCCTCTACGAGACCTTTCTCGACGCGCTGGCATCGGGCCCGATGGAAAGCGAGTTGCTGGCCGAGTTGGTGCAGCGAAGCGGCCTGGCCAGCGCCGTTTCCCAGGCGATCGGTGCCGACCTCGACGGGGCGGCTCTTGCCGTTGCCGCGATCGGCATTGCCCATGACGGCGAAGAGCTGGTGCTGGCCGCTCCCTGAAGGCCGTCAGTAAAGCCCGTTCGGAAAATAGCGCAGATAGAGTTCCTTCATCGTGCCGTCGCGGCTGAGCGCGTGCAGGGCGTGGTCGAAGGCGAGCGCCAGATCAGGGCTGTCGCGACGCACGGCGATGGCCAGGCCCTCTCCCAGATAGGCCGGGGCGAAATACGGGCCGTCGAAAAAGCCGCAGCAATCGGCCGCCGCATCGCTGCCGAGCCAGAACGACAGGCGTACGCCGTCGCCGAAAACCGCATCCACCTCGCCCGACTTGAGGCCGTCGAAGAGGAAATCGGCTCGGTTGTAGACGACGGGCCGGATGTCAGGGAAATAGGTGCGCAGCAGCGCTTCATGGGCCGAATTGTCGATGACACCGACGCGCCGGCCAGCCAGGGACTCAGCACCTTGCGCTTCCGGCAGCGCCGATTTCCGGCGGATGAAGCGGGCCGGCAGTTTGAGAAACGGCCGGGTGAACAGAAAGTCCTTGCGGTTGTCGGCATTGACGGCCAGTCCGGCGATGATGGCGTCGCCCTGGCCGCTGACCATGGCAGTCTGCAACTCGTCCCAGGGCAGCACCTGCAGCTGGCATTTGTCGACGATCCCCAGTTCGCCGCAGATCGCCCTGGCGAGATCCACATGGAAACCGGACACCCGATTGCTCTGGTCCATGAAATTGAACGGCGGGAAATCCGAGGTGGTGAGGAAGCGGATGCGATTGCGCGGCGAAAGGTCCGGCAGCGCTACCCGTTCACGCGGATCCCAGTAATTGGGCACGGCTGCCGGCTGGCGGTCCTGGGCGGCCGGCGCAGCGACACCGACGAGCAGCAAAGCCAGGGCAAAGGCTGTGCGGCGCAGGAGGGTCGGCGTCATGAGCGGCGTTCGTCGATGCGTTAACGGATTGGAGCGGGTAGCGGGAATCGAACCCGCGCGTCAAGCTTGGGAAGCTTGCAGGCTACCATTACATCATACCCGCAGCAGCATCCTGAATACCGGTTGGAAGAGGATGTCGCAAGGTCCCGGACGCGTCCGGGTCTCGCAGCCGGAGCAAAGCCGTGGTTTCCGGTATTCGGATCATCGCAGGGGTGGAGATTGTCGCAACGCACGGATTTATCCGTCCGGCTCAGCTTGACAGGCCGCGCCGCCGTTGCCATGTGCAGGGCACCCGAAATCCACCCGCTAGATCGTCATGAACGCCCTGAAATCCCTCGTCGAGAGCCGCCACTTCGAGTGGTTCATCACCATCATCATCGGGGTCAACGCCATCACCCTCGGCCTGGAGACCGTGCCGTCGGCAGTCGCCGCAACGGGGCCGCTGCTCTATGCGCTCGACCGTGTGATCCTGGCGATTTTCGTCGTCGAACTGGTCAGCAAGTTCATCGTCTACCGACTCGACTTCTTCCGCGATCCGTGGCGGATTTTCGACCTGTTGGTGGTCGGCATCGCGCTGCTGCCGACGACCGGCAGCCTGTCGGTGCTGCGGGCAATGCGCATCCTGCGGGTGTTGCGCCTGGTCAGCATCGTACCGTCGCTGCGCCGGGTCGTCGGCGGGCTGATTGCGGCGCTGCCTGGCATGGGCTCGATCGTGCTGCTGCTCGGCCTGGTGTTCTACGTCTTCTCCGTGATGGCGACCAAGCTCTATGGCGGCGCCTTTCCGGAGTGGTTCGGCTCGATCCCGGCATCCGCCTATTCGCTGTTCCAGATCATGACGCTGGAAAGCTGGTCGATGGGCATCGTGCGCCCGGTGATGGACGTCTATCCGATGGCCTGGGCCTTCTTCGTGCCGTTCATCATCGCCACCTCTTTCACCGTTCTGAACCTGTTCATCGGCATCATCGTCTCGGCCATGCAGGCCGAGCACGAGGCGGAAGCTTCCGCCGACCGGGAGCTGCTGCAGAGCGAACAGGAGATGATCCTCAACGAGATCAGGGCGCTGCGCGCCGATGTGGCGGAGCTGAAGAAAGAGCAATCGGCCTGACCGAACCCCGAGAAAGCCACCTAAAGCCCCCGCATCAGACGTCCCAGGACATCAAAGACCGCGGGTGAGCCCATCTGGCTGACATTGAACCGCATAAATCCCGTCATGGACTGCGAGACGCTGAACACGTTGCCCGGTGCCAGCACGAGGTTTTCGGCCAGCGCCAGGCGCGCCAGATCGGCGGCGTCCGTTCCCTCGGGCAACCGACACCAGAGATAGAACCCGCCGCGTGGCATCAGCCACGGTGTCATCCCAATTTGCGTAAGCCTCCCCGCGGTTTCGCGACGCTGGCGCGACAGGCGTTCGCGCAGTGCCTGCATGTGCTTGCGATAGCCGCCGTCGCTCAGCGTCGCGTGGACCAGTTCGGCGGCGACCGGACTTGGGCCGCCGAAATTCGTCGCCACCTGAAGGTCGACCAGCGCTTCGATCCAGTCAGGCCGCGCTGCGATATAGCCGCAACGCAGGGACGCGGACAGGGTCTTGGAAAAACTGCCGATGCGGATCACCCGCTCGAGGCCGTCAAGCACGGCCCTGCGAGGCGACGGTTCCGGCTCGAACCCGGCAAAGATGTCATCCTCTACAACGATCAGGTCATGGGCGGCAGCAAGGGTCATGACCCGGTGCGCGACTTGCGGCGAAATCGTCGCCCCGGTCGGATTGTGGATTGCCGAGTTGGTCAGGTAGAGAGACGGCTTGTCCCGCGACAGGGCCGCTTCGAATTGCTCCAAATCGGGACCGTCCATGGTGAGGGGAACGCCGATCACCCTCGACTGGTGTGCCCGCAGCAAAGCCTGAAAATTGAAATAACAGGGATCGTCGACGAGCACCGTATCGCCAGGACGCAACAGCAGCCTGCAGATCAGATCGATGGCTTGCGTCCCGGAAGAGGTCAGCAGGATCTGATCGGGACCGGCGGAAATCCCTTCCTCAAGAAACTGCCGGGACAGCATGCGGCGTAGATTCGCGGCCCCGCGGGTCGCGCCATAGTCGACCAGCAGGGCATCGTCGACCCGCCCGAGGCCGCGGATCGCACGCCGCATCGCCGCGACCGGCAGCCAGTCGGCCGGCAACCAGCCGCAACCGGGTTTGAGTTCGTCGGAAGCGGCGTCCAGGGACTGTCGCGATACCCAAAACGGATCGATCTCCCGATCAAGTCGCGGTTCCGTTTCCGACACCGCAAAGGGCTGTGTCACGTTTGCAACGAAGAAACCCGAGCCGCGGCGGGCATAGATGGCGCCTTCGGCCACCAGCCGGTCATAGGCGTCGACGACGGTGGATGGGGAAACCCCCATCGCGGTCGCAAACCGGCGGATGGATGGCAGTTTTTCACCCGCTTCCAGGGCACGGCTGGCGATTCTGCCGCGAATGGCCTCCATCACCCGGCTCGTTTGTAACCCACTCATGGGACCCGCTCTCGATTGTACTGGTTTCTGTATCAATACAGTTTCTGCCAATTGTATCGATCTGTAGCTGTTTCGGCCAGACCCTTTCACCTAGCTTTCTGAACCGTCCGAACAAAGGAGCGCGATGTGCAACGAACTACGGCAGCATGGGTCAGCGGGCTGCTCGGCGTGATCATCTTCAGCGGGTCCCTGCCCGCGGCCCGGGTTGCCGTCAACGGGTTCAGCCCGTTGTTCCTGACCTCGGCCCGCGCCGTTATTGCAGCCCTGCTCGCCGCGGGATTGCTGGTGGTTCTGCGTCAGCCGCGCCCCGCCCGCCAGGACATGGCCTCCCTGGCCACGGCGGCACTGGGCGTGGTTCTCGGCTTCCCCCTGCTGACGGCTTTGGCGTTGCAACACATCACGTCGGCCCATTCGATCGTGTTTATCGGTCTGTTGCCGCTCGCAACCGCCATTTTCGGCGTGCTGCGCGGGGGCGAGCGGCCGAAACCGCCGTTCTGGCTATTTTCATGCGCCGGCAGCCTCAGCGTCGCAATCTTTGCCCTGTCGCAAGGCACCGGCGGCTCGCTCCATGGCGACCTGCTGATGGTGGCCGCCATCGTCCTGTGCGGCCTCGGATATGCCGAGGGAGCGACCCTGTCGCGCCGCCTCGGCGGCTGGCAGGTGATTTCCTGGGCCCTCGTTCTGGCCCTTCCGGTGATGGCATGCCTGGCAATATTGACACTGCCGGAAAGCTGGGCAGGCGTGAGGCCGCCCGCTTGGATCGGCCTTGGCTACGTATCCGTCTTCTCGATGCTGGTCGGGTTTATCTTCTGGTATCGCGGATTGGCGCTCGGCGGCATCGCCGGCGTCGGTCAGCTACAGCTCCTGCAACCCTTCTTCGGACTGATGCTGGCTGCAGCACTGCTGCAGGAAACCATCGCGCCGTCGATGATCGGAGTGACCCTGTTCGTCGTCTGTTGCGTCGCCGGTGCGAAGCGCTTTGCCTAACGCAGCGCGAAAACCAAAACCCTGGGGCTGATGTCGGCGTTCGCTGCCCTGAGGCTTTGCCGCGGAGACCGGTTCATCGCATTGGGGCAGGAGTTCGAGATCGAGGTCCAGGAAGCGCCCTCGCCCGATTTTTCGCATTTGGCCAACTGCTGCTGGCCGTGGCAGGCCGGGATGCAGGCGACGTCCCCGACATCGTAGTTCAACCCTCCGGCAGCGCAGGTCACCCGCGACATTTCCTGCGCTTGGGACGCAAAACAAGCGGCTGCCAGGAACGTCGCTCCCATGATTATGCGGTAGATGGTGGTCGTCATCGGGTCGCCTCCCTGTCCAATCCACACGGCGGAAAGGGTACCATCAAGCCGGCTGCGAGCAAAACGGCTCAGCCAAGCGTCATCCCTTATCGGATTTCGCGGCGGAAATGTTTCGACAGTTTCAGGCCCTGCGCCTGGTAGTTGGAGCCGAGATCGGTGCCGTAGAGGGCTACCGGGCGTTCCAGCATGTGCTCATAGACCAGGCGACCGACGATCTGGCCGTGCTCGAGGATGAACGGCACTTCGTGGCTGCGCACTTCCAGCACAGCGCGGCTGCCCTGGCCGCCGGCGGCACTGTGGCCGAAACCGGGATCGAAGAAGCCGGCATAGTGAACGCGGAACTCGCCGACCAGCGGATCGAAGGGCCGCATCTCGGCGGCGTAGAGCGGCGGCACGTGCACCGCCTCGCGCGACACCAGAATGTAGAACTCGTCCGGATCGAGGATCAGCTCGGCGGCGCCGCGATTGTAGATCGGCTCCCAGAATTCCAGCACATCATGGGCGTCCTTCTTGTCGACGTCGACGACCGAGGTGTGGTGTTTGCCGCGATAACCGGCGAGCCCGTCGGCGCCGCCCTGCAGGTCGACCGAAAGGGCGATGCCGCCACCGGTGATATTGGGCTGCTCCGAGGCAACCAGAACCTCCGTCTCGTGAAGTGCGGCCAGTTCCGCTTCGTTCAGGGCCGCCTGGCCCTTGCGGAAACGGATCTGCGACAGCCGCGAGCCGGTGCGGGCGACGATCGGGAAGGTTCGCGGGCTGACTTCGAGATAAAGCGGCCCGTTGTAGCCTGCTGGAATCTTGTCGAACTCCAGCGCCCGGTCGGTGATCACCCGGGTGAAGATGTCGAGCCGGCCCGTCGAGCTCTTGGGGTTGGCGGAAGCGGAGATCTCCTCGGGCAGTTCGAGGCCTTCGAGCAGCGGCACGATGTATACGCAGCCGGTCTCGAGCACGGCGCCTTCGCTCAGATCGATGACATGCAGTTTCAGCCGCGCCAGCTTGTCGGCAACCGTGTGGCCCGGTCCGGGCAGAAAGCTGGCGCGCACCCTGAAGGCCTTCGCGCCGAGTCTCAGATCGAGACTGGCTGGCTGAATCTGGTCGTCGTCGAGCGGCCTCGGCGCAGCCAGTCGGCCGGCGCCGAACAGGGCGCTGATTTCCCGATCCGCCAGAATCCCGGTTTCCCGCATGCCTTCTCCCAGTCTTGCCAAGCGCCGTTATCAAATACCGTGCCGCACAATTGACGCAAGCATATCGCCGCTGTAAAGAAGCCTTATCCCGTGGTGATTTGGCCGACCGGCTTGCTGCCACGTTAAACAAGTCGCTAAAAGGTCGGGTGGCAAACCGGCTAGCGGCCTTCGCAGCCGGTTTTTTTGTTGGGTGAATGCAATGAGTGAACAGATCGACAAGTCGGACAGGCAATCCCGGTGGCGTCCGGCGACCCGCATGGTGCATGGCGGCACGACCCGCTCGCAGTTCGGCGAAACCTCCGAGGCGATGTACCTCACCCAAGGCTTCATCTATGACAGCGCCGAAGCCGCCGAAGCCCGCTTCAAGGGCGAGGAAGAAGGCTTCATCTATTCGCGCTACGCCAACCCGACCGTCGACATGTTCGAAAAGCGCATGTGCGCTCTGGAAGGCGCCGAGGACGCGCGGGCGACGGCCTCCGGCATGGCTGCCGTATCGGCGGCGCTGCTGTGCCAGGTGCGGGCCGGCGACCATGTGGTGGCGGCCCGGGCGCTGTTCGGCTCCTGCCGCTGGGTGGTCGAGACGCTGATGCCGCAGCTCGGCGTGGAGACGACGCTGGTCGACGGCACCGATCTCGCCAACTGGCAGGCGGCGCTGCGGCCCAACACCAAGGCGTTCTTTCTGGAAAGCCCGACCAACCCGACGCTGGAGGTGATCGACATTGCCGGCGTCTGCGATATCGCCAACGGCATCGGCGCCTGTGTCGTCGTCGACAATGTCTTCGCCACGCCGCTCTATCAGAAGCCGCTGGAACTGGGCGCTCATGTGGTGGTCTATTCGGCCACCAAGCACATCGACGGCCAGGGCCGCTGCCTCGGCGGCATCGTGCTGTCGAGCAAGGAGTGGATCGAAGAGAACCTGCACGACTACTACCGGCATACCGGCCCGTCCATGTCGCCGTTCAACGCCTGGACGCTGCTCAAAGGCCTCGAGACGCTGCCGCTGCGGGTGCGCCAGCAGACCGAGAGCGCGGCCAGGATCGCCGACTATCTGCACGATCACGGCTCCATCAACCGGGTGATCTTTCCGGGCCGGGCCGACCATCCGCAGGCCGATATCGTCGCCAAGCAGATGACCGGCGGCTCGACGCTGATCGTTTTCGAGATCGCCGGCGGCAAGAGCGCCGCTTTCGCCTTCGAGAATGCGCTGCGGACGATCCAGATCTCCAACAATCTGGGCGACGCCAAGAGCCTGATCACCCATCCGGCGACGACGACGCACAAGAACCTGTCGGAGGAAGCGCGGGCCGAGCTTGGCATCACCGACGCGACCGTGCGCCTGTCGGTGGGTCTGGAAGACGTCGACGACCTGGTCGAGGACATCGAGGCAGCGCTCAAGGCGGCGCGGTAAGGTTCAGTCGGCTCTCAGTGGCTGTTTCAACGCCTCGGCCGCTGAACCGGTCGAGGAGGCGCCCGGCAGCCGTTGCGATGGACCTGGTCGGGCTGACGCGGCCACAGCCGTCATTGGTCCGGGATTTTTTCCGTCCCGTCGCCGCGGTCACATAATCAAACCTGGCCACTTGCTGCTCTGTTCATGGCGATTCCATCGCTGACGCAACCACTGGCCCTTGACTCTTTCCCGTATTCGAGAATATTTCTCTTATATGGAAGAAACCCTCTCTGACGACACCACCATCGATGCCCGTCTGGCCAAGCGCCTGCGCGACCTGCGCGGCGAGCGCGGCTGGTCGCTCGACGTGCTGGCCCGGCGCAGCGGCGTGAGCCGCGCGACGCTCTCCCGCATGGAGAATGCCGAGGTCAGCCCGACGGCCCAGGTGCTCAACAAGCTGTGCGCCGCCTTCGGCATGACGCTGTCGCGGCTGATGCTGATGGTCGAAGACGAGTTCGTTCCGCTCATGCGTCGTGACGCCCAGCCGGTCTGGACCGATCCGGAAAACGGTTTCCAGCGCCGTTCGGTGTCGCCGCCGGCCCGGGCGCTGTCCGGCGAGGCACTGGAGTGTCGGCTGGAGCCCGGCACCCGGATCGACTATGACCGCTCGCCCCGGCCGGGGCTCGAGCATCACCTGCTGCTGCTCGACGGGCGGCTGACTGTGGAGGTCGACGGTCGCCGACACGATCTGAATCCCGGCGACTGCCTGCGCTACCAGCTGTTCGGCCCCGGCGCCTTCGCCACCGGCGACCGGCAGGGCGCCCATTACGTCCTGTTTCTGGTGTGACGGCGGCCATGGGCACGGACCTGGTCATCACCCCGGTGGCGCCGAGCGCGTTCGACGACAATGTCGACGAGCTTGCGTCGCTGATGCATGCCTGCGTGCACGCCGGCGCCAGCATCAACTTCGTCATGCCGTTCCCGATGGTCGAAAGCCTGGCCTTCTGGCAACGGAAGGTGCGGCCGGCCCTTGAGGACGGCACGCGGGTCCTGTTGGCGGCGCGAACCGGAGGTCGCATCGCGGGCTCGGTGCAGCTCGACTGCGACACCCCGCCCAACCAGCCGCATCGGGCGGAAATCGCCAAGCTGATGGTGCACCCGGATTTCCGGCGGCGCGGAATCGCTCGGGCGCTGATGGAGGAGATCGAGGCGATCGCGCTGCGGCGGGGCCGCAGTCTGATCACACTCGACACCCGCACCGGCGACCCGGCCGAACCGCTCTACGCTTCGCTGGGCTACAAGACGGCGGGAATCATTCCCGGCTATTGCCGCGACACCTTCGAGGACCGCTTCGACGCCACGACCATCATGCACAAGGATCTCTGACATGCCGGCGCCTCTTCTGGTGCTGATCGCCCTGGTCGCCGGCGCCCTGCTGGCCGCGCAGGGCCCGATCTTCGCGCGCTCCGCCAGCCATGCGGGCGGCCCGGTCCAGGCGGCTATCGTCGCCTTTGCGGTGGCGCTTGCCGCTCTGTTCGCCATCGGCCTGTTCACCGGCAGCGCCCTCCCGCGTGCCGCCGTCATGCGCATGCCGGTCTGGATCTGGACCGGTGGCCTGATCGGCATGGCGGTGGTGCTGCTGAGCATCCATGCGGTACCGCGCATCGGAACCGGCAGCTTCATATCGGCCATCGTCTGCGGCCAGCTCGTCGCCGCGCTGCTCTACGATCACATCGGCGCTTTCGGGATGGAGACCCGTCGCATCGGGTTTTCTGAGGTTGCCGGTGTGGCTTTGCTGATGGCCGGCCTGTTCCTGATCGTCGGTCAGCGCAACGGCTGAGGGCCAGACTCAGGCGAGAACCACGGAATCCATGATGGCCGCGTAGTGGCAGCCGGCGCCGCCGAGAACGAAGCCGTGCCAGATGGCGTTCTGGTAGCGCAATCCGTCCCACAGGTGAAAGACCACGCCGACCGTATAGAGCAGTCCGCCGGCGAGAAGCAGCAGCAGGGTCCGCATCGACAGGGCGCCCAGCAGCGGCAGGAAGATCAGCACGGCGCACCAGCCCAGCACCAGATAGAGCGCGAACGACGTCTTCTTCAGCCGGTTGGGGAAAAACAGCTTGGTGGTCATGCCGAAAGTGGCGACGGACCAGACCAGCGCCAGAAAGCCGCCGCCCGTCCAGCCGGCCAGCTTGACGGCCATGAAGGGTGTGTAGGTCGAGGCGATCTTGAAATAGATGGTCGCTTGGTCGAAGCGGCGCAGCGGCGCCTTCAGCGGCGACACACCGATCATGTTGTAGGCGGCCGAGACGCAGAAAACTGCGACCAGTCCGACGCTGTAGACGGAAACGCTGGCGATCGACGCGGCCGGCAGCGAACCGATCGCCATCAGCAGCAGAAAGACGACACCAGCCACCGCCGCGCCGATGCTGAGTACATGGACGAGGCCGTCGGCGATCTGTTCGGATCGGCTGTACTGTGGAAACTCCGGATCGTTCATGGCCTCATGTAACCCTGTCTGACACAGCGTCGCAATTGGTGATTCCGGCTATTTGACCCTCGTTCCTGGCGATCTCAAGGCAGGCCCGTTCATCTCCGCCTCACTTTTGAGTGCGTCGGCGGCGGCAAACACGCGCCCGGCGAGAATGATGCGCGACAGTGCGGTGTAGAAACAGATCGCCGCAAAGACATAGGCGATGACCTCGAAGTGCTGTGGGAACACGCACATCGCCGACAGCACGGCAATGGTCTCCGTGCCTTCCGCAAGTCCGGTCGTGAAATAGAGGGATTTCTCGCCGCGCACGGTGCTGACCATCTTGTGACGTTCGGCCATGATCGCATAGGCAAGGAAGGTCGATCCGTTGATGTAGAAAGACAGGATCAGCACACCGCCGGCGACACCGTTTGCCATCGGGTCGGCGAGCACGAAACCCAGCGGAATGGCGCCGTAGAAGACGAAATCCAGCACGATGTCGAGATAACCGCCGAAATCGGTGATTTTGGTTGCCTTGGCGACGGAGCCGTCGAGACCGTCTAGGATTCGGCTGATAAGAAGCAGGACGAGCCCAATCAGGAAGGCGTGCTGCCAGATGGCAAAGGCAGCCGCCAGACCGACGACGCAGCCGGTCACGGTGACGGTATTGGCCGATATGCCATAGGCTGCCACCCGCCGCCCGGCGGCGTCGAGCGTGGGGTCGATCAGTTTTCGAACGGCGCCATCGAGCATCGCACACCTCTTTCAACGCCACATGCATACAACTTTCCGGGCGGCGCGAAAGCCATGTTTTGTCACAATCGTGTCAGTTCGGTTTGAACCGAGCGTTGTGGCGTAACGCAACCGTCCCGGGAGGCCGACGACCGCCGACAAAACCGGATTCCCCTTTCTTTCCGGATGATTTATACAGAAAAGCGCGATCACAGCGCCATGGGGAAAATGCGATCATGTACCGAGCCCGGACACATGATATCGAAGTCACGGTCGAGCCGTTCTATCTGGAAGAGCAGTCGGAGCCGGAAGACAGCCGCTATGTCTGGGGATACCGGATTGTCATCCTCAACGAGTCCGACGAAACCGTGCAGTTGCGCGACCGCTACTGGCGCATCACCGACGCGACCGGCCAGGTCGACGAGGTCAGCGGCGAGGGCGTCGTCGGCGAACAGCCGGTGCTCGATCCGGGCGAGAGTTTCGAATACTCCTCCGGCTGCCCGCTCGACACGCCATCGGGCGTGATGGTTGGCCAGTACCGCATGCAGCGCAAAAAAAGCGGCGATACCTTCATGGTCGATATCCCGGCGTTTTCGCTGGACGTTCCGGGCATGGCGAGAACGCTTAATTGAACGGAGCCCTCGATTTCCGTCCGGTTGTCCTGGTCGCCGGCATCCTGGTGACGACGCTGGGGGTGGCGATGCTGCTGCCCGCCATCGTCGACCTTGCCGCCAACAATGGCGACTGGGTGGTGTTTGCGGCGGCGTCGATGCTGACCACACTGGTCGGGCTGTCGCTGTTCGCCGCCACCCGCGGCACGCCGAAAGGCCTGTCGACCCGGCAGGCGCTGCTGATGACCGTCGTTTCGTGGCTGGCACTGGTGGCGTTCGGCGCCTTGCCCTTCATCTGGTCGGGCGTCGTGCCGAGCTATACCGACGCGTTTTTCGAGACCATGTCGGGCCTGACCACGACGGGGGCGACGGTGATCAGCGATCTCGACGCGGCGCCGCCCGGCATCCTGTTCTGGCGCGGCCTGCTGCAATGGCTGGGCGGGCTTGGTATCATCGTCATGGCGATCGCCGTGCTGCCCATGCTGCAGATCGGCGGCATGCAGCTGTTCAAGGCCGAAGCCTTCGATACCGCCGAGAAGATCCTGCCGCGGGCGACCCAGATCTCCAGCTCGATCACGCTGGTCTTCATCGCCTTTACCGTCCTTTGCTGCGTTCTGTTCCTGGCCGCCGGCATGCCCATCGACGACGCCGTCGTGCACGCCATGACGACGGTGGCGACCGGCGGTTTCTCCAACAAGGACTTGTCCATAGGCTATTACGACAGCGCCGCGATCGACTGGATCACCATCGTCTTCATGATCCTCGGCTCGATCCCCTTCATTCTCTACGTGCAGATGCTGCAGGGCCGGGTGAAGCCGTTCCTGTTCGATTCCCAGGTGCGGGTGTTCCTCGGCCTGCTGGTCATCGCCACTCTGATCGCCTGGCTTATGGCCCATGCCGGCAACTATCATATCGGTCTCGACGGCTTGCGTTTCGCCGCCTTCAATGTCGTGTCCATCACCACCGGCACCGGCTATGCGACGACCGACTACGGTCTTTGGGGACCACACGCCATCTCGTTCTTTTTCGTCATCATGTTCATCGGCGGCTGTGCCGGATCGACTTCATGTGGCATCAAGATCTTCCGATTTCAGGTGCTGTTCGAGGCCATCCGCCAGCACATCAGCCAGGTGATGTATCCGCACGGTATCTTCCGGCCGAAATTCAACGGCCGGCCCATCGATCCGAGGGTCATCGCCTCGGTGATGAGCTTCATGTTCCTCTACGTCGTAAGCTTCGGGGTGATCGCCATGGCGCTGATCTTCACCGGGCTGGACACCACCACGGCGCTGTCGGGCGCCGGCTCGGCCATCTCCAATGTCGGCCCCGGCCTCGGCACCATCATCGGCCCGGCCGGCAATTACGCGCCGCTCAACGACACCGCCAAATGGGTGCTGGCCGCCGGCATGCTGCTCGGCCGGCTGGAGCTGTTCACCATCATGGTGCTGTTCCTGCCGCGATTCTGGCGGACGTAAAGTCGATCAAAAGACCTCCTCAAGCCCGTCGCGCTGCCGCGCCGGCTCGACCGCGATCGTGTCGCCGGGACCGATCGCTCCGCCGGCAATGACCTCCGCATAGATCCCCATATCGAGATGGCCGTAGTTCTTGCGCAGCAGGTAGGGCACCCGCAGGTCCCGCTCGGCCGTCTTCGGATTGACCTCTGTGGCGGCGCAGCGCTGGGTGCGCAGCAGCACCTTCAGCCGCGCCTGGCCGAGGCTGATCTCGCGATCGACCAGGTCGAGTTCGGCAAAGGGCGGCCAGCCGCGAAGGTAGATATTGGCGCGAAAGCGCATCGGGTCGACCGTTTCGCCGATGCGGGCACCGAAAGCCTCGACCGAATCCAGATTGATCAGCGATACGGCGTTCATCATGGTTTCCGACACCACCGAGACGTCGGTGAAGCGGTGCGGCGAGCCTTCGACGAAGTTTGGCCGCTCGGCTTCCGGGAGGTCGAGCAGCCGGGTCAGGAAATCGGCGGCCTGCCGTTTTCCATCTTCCGCCGACAGGTCGAAACGCAGGGTTCCGCCGTCGCGTGCACGGGCGACGAATTCGCCGGTCGAAGCGTCGAAGGACGTGTCGAGGCCGGCCAGCTTGGCGTGCTGCGCCAGGACGACGAAACTGGTCTTCGGCAACGGCTCGGGATGGTCCGGATCGAAGCCGCTGTTGGCCTTGGCGAAGCCGAACAGGCGATCGCCCGGAAAACCCTGACCGGCGACCAGGTCGACATTGTCCAGCGGCCGCGCGGTCAGCCCCTTGATCGGATAGGTGTACAGCGTCTCGACGCGCCCCTGTATGGTTGTTGCTCCCTGACGACTCGCAGAACGCTACCGATGGCAACAAATGCGGTTGCCGACAAGGGGCCGCGCGGAAAAACCCGAACCGTCATCGGTCATCCGAGCCGGCGATGGCAGTCCCTGAGAATATCGGCCGCGCCCAGCATCATGTCGTTGACGATTTCGGCGGCCGGCCTGATGTCACGGACAAGTCCGATGCCCTGCCCTGCAAGCCAGGCCATTTCCTCCCAGTCGCCGGTGGTTTCGGGCGTCGGCAGGATGACATCGAAGCGTCGCTTCGTATGCAGCTGACCGAGAAACACGGTCTCGCCAATGACCGGCTCGTCGTCGCGTACGGTCGGTACATCCTGCAGCCGGCCGGTGAATTCGTCGACGACCCGGCAGCGAAGCAACCGCATCGGATTGAAATCCGGCATCTCCGGGCCGAACACGCCGGAGCGCACCGTGTCGCTGCCTTCGCTCGCCAGCAGACGGAGATGATGTTCGGGATGAACATTGGCCTCCGCCGAGGCGACCAGCCTGGTCCCGACCCAGACGCCGTCCGCACCGAGCGCCAGGGCGCCCGCCACGCCGCGCGCATCGGCGATGCCGCCGGAGGCGAACACCATGGCCTGGTCGCCGACCGCGTCGATCATGGCGGGAACCAGCGCCATCGTGCCCAATCCGCCGTAATTGTGACCGCCGGCTTCCCAGCCCTGCGCGATGATGGCTTCGGCGCCGTAACCGACAGCAATCTCGGCATCCTCGATCGTGCCAACCTGCACCCAGACAGCGCAGCCCGCAGCCTTCAGCGCCGCCAGTTGATGATCGGGCGGGTGTCCCCAGTGAAAAGAAACGATCGGCACGCGCTCCTCGGCGCAGACCGCCACCTGCTCTTCATTGCCGAAGCAGGTGATGAAATTGATGTTGAAGACATAGTCGGTCGCCGTTCGCAGTTCCCGGATTACCTGACGCAGCTCATCCGCCTGCATGAAGCCGACACCGATAGCGCCAATGCCGCCGGCACCGGCCACGGCGATGGCAAGTCCGGGCTTTTCACCCGCAAAGGCCATTCCGGCCTGCGCAAACGGATGCCGGACGCCGTAGCGCTCCGTGACACGTGTCGCAATGCTTGCCATTTTCGTTCCTCCTGCTGTCGGTTGGTCGCAAGAGGCTATCGGCAAACCGGCCGTGTAACTTGGACAAACGGGAACCGATTGATGGGGCTAATGTGAACGCCGGCCTCGATTGTGCCGGGCGCGGTATTGTCCGGGCGTTTCGCCGTAGGTCTGCTTGAAACGCCGATTGAAGTGGGACAGATCCCGGTAGCCGTGGGCATAGGCGATCGTGCTGATCTTTTCCGGCCGCGCCATCCGCAAAGCCGCGGCACACGCGGCAAGCCGCGAGCTGTTGATGTGCTCGGAAACACTCGCCCCTGTCGGCTCCATGATCCGGTGAAGATAGCGGGTGGAGATGCCGAACGAGCGGGCGATCATCGCGGCTCCAAGGCCCTCCCGGTCGAGATTGCTGTCGATGAATTCGAGCACCATGTCAGCCCGCACGGATCGGGCGACGGTCTCGGCCGGTTGTCCGCTTTGGAGATCCACCGCCAGATGAACCAGATCGGACAGATGCGACACCAGTCTGGACTTGATCGCACCTTGAGCCCTATCCGCAGACAATGACAGCCGTGCGGACGTCAGCAGCAGTTTCCAGATCTCCCGTCCCATCGGACTGCCGGACAGGCTGAGCATCTGCCGGCACAGAAGCGCTTTGGGCAATTGCTCGCGGGCGACGGTGATGGAGATCAGCGAAAAATTGTCCTCGTGGTCGATCGAGAAAGGTTCGTTCGTCCTCACGACCGCCAAATCCATGGGCCGCGTAACGCAATCGACCGAGTTCTGACGCGTGTGCCCCACGCCGTTCAACTGCAGATTCAGGAAACAGGTATCGTCGCTCGACTGGCCGATATGCGTTGGCAGGCGCTCGACGCGATGCGCCGAGGCGGTGACCTCAGAGACCTTCAGATCGCCGGAGGCAATCTGTCGAATTCGGCCTCGGAACGGCTGCGGCGACAACAGGGTGGGTTCGAGACGAACGAAGGCGCTGGCCAGATTGTCTGCCCAATCGCCGAATCCCTTTTCGCGTCTGGCCGCGGAGCTGGACCACGTTTGCATCGAAGCCGTCCCGGTTTCCGGCAAGCGTACCGAATGTCGGGCGGGGCTTCAAATCAGGCCGATCCGGCGCGCGGCTGCTGGCCGAAGACGGCGACGAAAGCGCTGCGGATGTCGTTGCCGATGCCGACCAGTGCCGGCAACAGGAACAGCACCAGCAGGGTCGCCATGGCGAGGCCGAATACGATGGTGACCGCCATCGGCAGGAGGAACTGCGCCTGCAGGCTGCGCTCGAACAAAAGCGGCAACAGGCCGCCGATGGTGGTCAGAGATGTCAGCAGCACGGCGCGCAGGCGGTCGCGGCTGGCGCCGATCGCCGCTTCGTCGAGAGACTCGCCCAGTCTGAGGCGCTCGTCGAGACGCGAGACGAGAATGATGGAATCGTTGACCAGGATGCCGGCCAGGCCGAGCAGGCCGATCATCGACAGGATGGTCAGTTGGATGCCGAGCAGCCAGTGCCCGAGCACCGCGCCGACGAGGCCGAAGGGGATGATCAGCATGACCGCGATGGGACGCCAGTAGCTGGCGAACACCCAGGCTAGAATGATGTAGATTACCGACAGCGCGACGATGGTGCCGAGCTGCAGGTCGGCAAACGCCGTGCGCTGTTCCTGCGAGCGGCCGCCGAAGGAGTAATCGACATTGTAGCGGCCGGCGATTGCGGCGATGGCGCCGCTTTCTTCCAGCTCCTCGATCACGCCGTCGGTGGTGTTGACCTCGTTGTCGATGTCGCCGGTCACCGATATTTCGGTCTTGCCGTCCTTGCGCGAGATATAGGCAAAGCCCTGGCGCTCGGTGAGCCGTGCCACCTCGGTCAGCGGCACGAACTCGCCGGTCGGGCTCCTCAGCTCGAAATTGCGCAGGGCCCCTGTGCCGCCGCTGCGCATGACCTGGGAGACACGCACCGTGACTTCGTCGTCGCCGCGGGCGAAGCGGAAGGGGATCTGGCCGTCGAAGGCGTTGCGCAGCTGGCGCCCGATGCTTTCGGCGGAAAAGCCGAGTGCGGCGCCGCGTGGCAGCATCTCGATGACCAGCTCCGGCTTGCCGTAAGGCAAATTGTCATCGACGCCGGATACACCGGCGATCGAGCCGACCACCGGGATCATTTCGTTGGCCGCCGCCTTGAGATCGGAAATCCGGTCGCCGCGCAACTCGACATCGATGTCGCGTCCGGGCGGACCGCCGCGTGACTGGAACACGGAAAAGCGCGAAACGCCGGGAATTCCGGGCACCGCCCGCCGCCAGGCACGAACGATGTCCGGGGTCCGTACCGCGCGGTTTTCCGACTGGGTCAGTTGCACCTTGATGGTGGCGCTGGTGCCACCGAACCGGCTGGCCTTGCTGAACATGACGAAGATGGAATCGGCCAGCGGCTCGTCGCCGCCGGTCAGTTCGTTCTCGATCTTGCGGAATGCGCCTTCGATGCGGGCGATGGCCTTGAACGCCTCCTCCTCGGGCAGGCCGGCGAGGAAGGAAACATTGCCGCGGATGTTCTCGGCTTCCGGCGACGGGAAGAAGACGAACTCCACCCGTTTGCCCTGGATCAGCCCGGCGACGAGCACCATGGCAAGACCAACCGCAATGGCCACGGTGACGTAGCGCCAGCGGTAGGAGAGCGAGACGAAGCGGTTGAACGGTCCGTCGCGAAAGCGCATGAAGTTGCGGTCGAACCAGACGCGGAAACGGCTTTCGCGCACTCCGGTCGCGTCCGGATGGGCGCCCGCCGCGCGGCGGCGGAACCACAGGATGACCGCCTCGAGCGCCGTGGCGAGCAGCAGGGCCAATCCAGCGGCCGCCAATGCCCGCACCGGCATGGCGGCATCGGCAAATCCGTCGACGATGGTCCGCACGAAGCCGGTTTCGGCTACGAATCCGCCCAGTGGCGAGAACGGTGCGGCGGCAACCGTCGCCAGCACCACGAAGACGAAGGCGAAAAAGAACTGGCGCCAGTAGGACCGGCGCGGCGCCCGCTGCGCCTCCAGCGCATGCGCCAGATGCCCGGGAAGCACGTAGAAGCACTCGAGCAGGCTGGCGACGATCACGGCGATGACCACCAGCGGCAGGACGCCCATGATCTGGCCGATCGTGTCGGTGATCAGCAGCATCGGCGCGAAGGCCGCCAATGTCGTGGTCATGGCCGCCATGACCGGCTTGAGCATCATGCCGACGCCGTTTTCGGCCGCCACGGCCGGGCTGTCGCCCATCTCCAGTCGGGTGTTGGTGTGTTCGCCGACGACTATTGCATCGTCGACGATGATGCCCAGCATCATGATCAGGCCGAACAGCGAGATCATGTTGATGGACTGGCCGGTTATGTACATGAAGCCGACGGTGGCCAGCAGCGCCACCGGGATACCGGCAGCGACCCAGAAAGCGATGCGGCTGTTCAGGAAGACGAACAGAATTCCGACCACCAGGAGGAGCCCGACGGTGCCGTTCTTGACCAGCAGCATGATGCGTTCATAGAGCGAGTCGGCGGCAATCTCATAGGTGGTCAGCTCGATATTGTCCGGCAGCTGCGGCGTGATCTCCTCCAGATAGTCACTGAGGATGCGCGCCGTGCGCAGCGTGTCGGCCGTCGCCGCCCGCCTGACGTCGATCTCGATGCCGATATTGCCGCCGGTGAAGCCGCGAGTTTCGTCCTCGTCGAATCCGTTGCGCACGTCGGCGATGTCGCCCAGCAGCACCTTTTCGCCGGACGGAAAGGCCAGCACCTCGACGTCGCCCAGCGTTTCCGGCGTCTCGGCATCGGCCAGCGACCGCAGTTGCCGCTCCAGCGCCCCTTCGAGGCTACCGGACGGCAGGTCCCTGCTGTTGTCGGTGATCCTTTCCGAAACATCGGAAATCGTCAGCCCGAGCCGCCGCAACTCGCGCTCCGGCACATCGACCTGCAGTTCCGGTGCGCGCAGCGCCGTAAAGTCGACCTTGTCGATGCCGCGGGCGATCAGATCGTCGCGGATGCGCTTGGCCCATTGTCGCTTGACCGCCTCCGACGCCGTGCCGCCGACCGAAAGGCTGGCGACCCGGTCGAAAAAGCTGGATTTGCTGACCGTCGGCTCCTCGGCGTCATCCGGAAGCGTCGAGACGCCCTTGACCGCCGTTTCCACCTCCGACAGCGCCCTCTGCATGTCGGTGCCGTCCTCGAATTCCAGCCGGATCGAGCCGGAGCCCTCGCGCGCGGTCGAGGTCATCTCGTCGACACCCTCGGTAAACCGAACCTCCGGCTCGATGACCGCCAGGATGTTGCGCTCGATGTCCTCGGCGCTGGCGCCCGACCAGGTGAGAGAGATGTTGATCCGCGGCCGGTCGACCGACGGAAAAAACTGGGTGTTGATCTTGAGGATGCTGAAGACGCCGATGAGGATCATCAGCATCATCAAGAGATTGGCCGCGTTGGGGTGGCGGATGAAGGTTCGCACCAGCCCGCCGGGGCCGCTGCCTGTTGCGCCGTCCGCCGCTGGCCTGTCACCCGTGTCGGCCACCTACCCGTCCTCGGTCTTCTGCGCCGTGCGCGCACCACGCCGCGGCCGGTCGCCGGAGAGCGGCCCGCGGACGCGAACGCCGTCGTCGGCCTGGGTCAGATGAGTGGTCATGACGATATCGCCGGCCGTCAGGCCGGAGGCGATGATGACGTCTTCGCCGTCGAAAGCGGCGACCTCGACCGGTCGCCGGGCAAGGCGGCCCTCTTCGATAACGTAGACGGCGGCGCCGTCGTAAAGCGCCGTCTCGGGAATGCGGTACGACTCGGTGTAGAGCCGGTCGGGCACATCGATTTCGACAAAGGCGCCGGGCCGCAACTGAACCTCGGAGCCGGCCGGGTCGATGCGAGCGACCACTTCGACGCCGCCGCGGGTGGAGGCCACTTCGGCGGCGATGCGCTCGATTTCGCCGTTATAGGCGTAGCTCGACCGGCCGACCGCCCAGACGACGTCGACGTCGCGGCCGATCAGCGGATCGGCATCGGCGGAAATACGGCCAAATTGCGCGTCCGTCAGAGTAAAGCGGACTTCCAGCGCCTCGTCGTCATACATGGACGCGACGAGATCGTTGCTGCTGACATAGCGGCCGACCTCGGCACTGGCCGAATTGACCACACCTGCAAACGGCGCCTTCAGCACCGTGTTCTGCAGATTGCGCTCGGCCTGCTGCACCTTCCACACCAGGCTGTCGATATTGGCGGTCTGCTGCTCGCGCTTGGCGTCCTCGATGACCAGGTTGTTGCGCCGCTGGGCGACCGCCTGCTCGCGCTGCGACAGAATCAGCCGCCGGTCCTCGATCTGCTTTTGCGTCAGCGTGCCGCTGCTGGCGAGCGACTCGGCGCGGCGCAGATCGCTGTCGGCCAGCGTCCATTGCATCTCGGCGGCGGAGAGCTGGTCCTGCTCGGCCTTGATGCGCGCTTCGGTTTCAGCCAGCGTCGCCCGCGCCTGGGCAAGATTGGCCCGCGCCTCGGCCAGCGCACCGCGATAGTTGAAGGGATCGATCTCGATCAGCACGTCGCCCAGGGCGACATCCGAACCGGCCTTGAGGGCAGGATGGATGGCGACGACCTCGCCGCTGACCAGCGGCCGCAGTTCGACATAGCGCGCCGCCTGAACCTCACCGAAGAGCTGCAGCTGCGGCCGGTTGCTCTGCGGCTCCGCAACGACCGATTCGACGGTGAATACGGCCGGACGGAACGGTCGCGCCGCCCGCTCGGGCTTGCTCGCAATCAGCTGGTTCATCACCACATAGGAACCGCCCAGCACTACCAGCATCAATACGACCTGCAGCCCGGCGCGGGCACCGCCGGAGAAGAGCGAACGCCGCATCGGCGGCCCGGAAGCGGGCGCTTCCGGGCCGGGCGTCTTCGATTCCGTTTCGGCGTCAATCGATTTCAGCATGTTCCCAGCGTTTCGTCCCTCCCGGACGTCATCGAAAATCAAACGGCAAATCAGGACTTTATCATGTGGCGGCGCAGCGTTTCCGGATCATATAGTCACCGGGCCATTCGTTGCCACACTTTGTTGGTTTCCACTTTGTAGCAAAATGTAACGGAAACGGTCTTCACAAAGGTGAAAGCTGAGGAACTGGCGGGCACGGGTATATGGCCACCGGTCGCGGGGGACCGCCGCAGAATTTCGGAGCTTTTCCAAAAAGCGGTTTATTATCAGCGCATTACAGGTTTTCCGACTGATCGGTATCGGGCTTGCCGATTTCGTCGGGATCGAAACTGTAGTCGGCCGAACAGAACTCGCATTTGACCGAAATCCGGCCGTTTTCGACGCTTTCGGCCAGTTCGTCCTCGTCGAAGCCGTCCAGGACGGAACGGATCTTGTCGCGCGAACAGGAGCATTTGTCGCGGACCGGGACCGGCTCGAAGACCCGCACGCCACGCTCGTGGAACAGCCGATAGAGCAGCCGTTCGGAACCGACCTGCGGATCGGCCAGTTCGTCGTCGCCGATGGTGTCCATCAGCGCCTTGGCCTCCTGCCAGTCCTCATCCTCCTCGAGCTCGATCTCCTCGACGTCGTCTGGAATGTCGCCACCCGGCAGATCGGCGTGGCGCATGCGCTCTTCCGATTCCGGCAGGAACTGCAGCACGATGCCGCCGGCGCGCCAGTGGTGGCCGGAGCCGCCGGGCGCATAGAGCTGCGCTGCGGCGAGCCGCACCTCCGTCGGGATCTGTTCCGATTGGCGGAAATAGGCGCAGGCGATCTCTTCCAGCGTCGCGCCGTTGAGCTCGACGATGCCCTGGTAGCGTTGCATCTGCGGACCCTGGTCGATGGTAAAGGCGAGAACGCCGCTGCCCAGCAGTTGCTGCGGCTCCAGCCGCCCCTCGGCAACCGCCTCGGCCAGCGCCTTTTCGTCGAAGCGGGCATAGGCGCGCAGGCTGTCGGGCGTGGCGAAATCCGCCACCAGCATATCCACCGGACCGTCGCTCTGAGTCTGGACGATGAACTTGCCGTCGAATTTGAGCGACGTGCCGAGCAGCACCGTCAGGGTGATCGCCTCGGCCAGGAGCCGCGCCACCGGTTCGGGATAATCGTGCCGGCTGAGGATGGCGTCGAGCATCGGGCCCAACTGCACGGCCCGCCCGCGCGCGTCCAAGCCTTCCACCTGGAACGGCACGACCTGGTCGTCACCGGCATAGCCGATTTCACCGAAATTGATGTTTTCTGTGGTCATTGAGTATGCGCCTGTCAGTCAGCCCCGAGCGCTTCGTTGTTGTTGTTATCTAGTGCCGGACCTACAGCCTGTCGAAGCACCATGCCAGAACGGCCTTCTGCGCATGCAGGCGGTTCTCCGCTTCGTCGAACACCACCGATTGCGGTCCGTCGATGACCGCGTCGGTCACCTCTTCGCCGCGATGGGCCGGCAGGCAGTGCATGAACAGGGCGTCCGGACGGGCATGGGCCATCATGGCGTCGTTGACCTGGTAGGGTCTGAACACGTTATGGCCGCGCGCCCGCTGTTCCTGCCCCATCGACACCCAGGTGTCGGTTATGACGCAGTCGGCGTCCTTGACCGCGGTCTCGGGATCCCGGGTCATCATCACTTCGGCGCCGTTGTCGCGCGCCCAGTCGACATAGGCCTGCGCCGGTTCCGATCCCTCCGGCACGCCGATATTCATGCGGTAGTCGAACCGTGCCGCCCCTTCGAGCAGCGAGTGGAGGACATTGTTGCCGTCGCCGACCCAGGAGAGTGTCTTGCCGGCGATCGAGCCGCGATGCTGCTCATAGGTCATGACGTCGGCCATGATCTGGCACGGATGGGTATCGTCGGTCAGGCCGTTGATGACCGGCACCGTGGCGTATTCGGCCAGCTCCGTCAGCCGCCGATGGTCGGTCGTGCGGATCATCACCGCATCGACATAGCGCGACAGGACGCGCGCCGTGTCGGCGATGGATTCGGCCCGGCCGAGCTGCATTTCATTGCCCGACAGCATCAGTGTCTCGCCGCCCAGCTGGCGCATGCCGACATCGAACGACACGCGGGTGCGCGTCGACGGCTTTTCGAAGATCATCGCCAGGATTTTGCCTTCGAGCGGCCGGTCGGCCGTACCCTGCTTCGTCGCTGCCTTGCGATCATGGGCATGATCGAGGATGGCGCGCAGGTCCCTGGCGCCAACGGCTGAAAGATCGAGGAAATGACGGGGGCCGCCATTCGTGGTCATGGGCGTGTTCCTTGTCACGGCGGCAGGATCGCGGTCCTGCCACCCGTCATCCTTCGCGGGCGGACAGTTCGGCCGCGGCCGCTTCGAGCCGCGCCAGGCCGTCTCGCGCCTCGTCGGCCGTGACGATCAGCGGCGGCAGCAGCCGCACCACGTTGTCGCCGGCCGGTGCGCCCAGCAAGTGCCGGTCGCGCATGGCGACGAGCAGCTCGGCGTTGGGGCCCTTGCACTTGACGCCGAGCATCAGGCCGGAGCCGCGAACCTCGTCGATGACGTCCGGATACTGGTCGGCGATGGCCGCCAGGCCCTGGGCGAAGATCAGGCCGACCTCCCGCACATGCTCCAGGAAACCGTCTTCCAGGATGATGTCGAGCACCGCATTGCCGACAGCCATGGCAAGCGGGTTGCCGCCATAGGTGGTGCCGTGGGTGCCCGGAGTCATGCCTTTGGCAGCCTCGGCCGTCGCCAGACAGACGCCGAACGGAAAGCCGCCGCCGATGCCCTTGGCCACGCCCATGATGTCCGGGGTGATGCCGGCCCATTCGTGGGCGAACAGCTTGCCGGTGCGGCCGACACCGCATTGGATCTCGTCGAGCACCAGCAGAATGCCGTGCTCGTCGCACAGCGCGCGGATATCGCGCAGCCACTGGGTCGGCAGCTCGCGGATGCCGCCCTCGCCCTGCAGCGGTTCGACCAGGATCGCCGCCGTTTGATCGTCGATCGCCGCCTTCATGGCCTCCAGATCGCCGAACGGCACCTGGGTGAAGCCCGGCGCTTTCGGGCCGAAGCCTTCGAGATATTTCGGCTGGCCGCCGGCGGCGATGGTCGCCAGCGTGCGGCCATGAAAAGCGCCCTCGATGGTGATGATGCCGGTGCGCTCGACGTCGCCATTGACAAAGTGGTAGCGGCGCGCCGTCTTGATGGCGCACTCCATCGCTTCGGCGCCGGAATTGGTGAAAAAGGCGCGGTCGGCGAAGGTTGCCTCGGTCAGCCGGTCGGCGAGCCGGCTCTGCCCCGGAATGTCGTAGAGGTTCGACGTGTGCCACAACTTGTCGGCCTGGTCCTTCAGCGCGGCAACCAGGTGCGGGTGTGCGTGGCCCAGCGAATTCACGGCAATGCCGGCGGCGAAATCCATGTATCGGGTGCCGTCCTCGGCGATCAGCCAGACGCCTTCGCCGCGTTCGAAACGCAGCGGAATGCGCATATAGGTGCCGTAGAGCGACTCTGTGGCGGACATTGCCCGATCTCCCAACTGGTGCGGCGTCGACCGCAAAGATGGATGAAGTTCCGATTTGCCGTATGTCGGGGCAAAAAATAAATAGCTGCCCCCGGGGGCAGCCACCGGCTCTCTTTATACCGACAGGCCCTGTCAATCAATATCTTCGTCGAAACCGGCCGAGTGACAGCCTTTCCACCCCTATTTTCATCGCGTGGACGAAAATCCGTTCAAGTTGGGGAAAACTCAAAAAAGGAATCCGCTTGATTCGCGGGACTCTTGTCACCGAGTCCCGGCAACACTACCTTAGGGGAGCGAGATGGACTGCATGCGGCGGACCTAGTAACCTTTTACTCTCAGCGAAAATCGGTTCCGATGGCGATCGGGACCCGTTGATCGAGTCCGCTGCCCCGCAGGTTGAGAAACAGGGGTTTTGGACCATGAGCTGGACTGATGAACGCGTCGAACGGCTGAAAAAGCTTTGGGCCGACGGGTTGAGCGCCAGCCAGATCGCGGCGGAACTGGGCGGCGTCAGCCGCAACGCCGTGATCGGCAAGGTGCATCGCCTCAACCTGCCCGGCCGGGCGAAATCCGGCGGCTCCAGCAGCAGCCGCAAGCGGGTCGCCTCCAGCCGCGGCAGCTACGGCGCGCGCACCAGCGCACCGCGTTCGACACCGCGCACCGCCGGCGCCACCGCGCTCAAGCAGGATGTCATTGCCGATGCGATCGCCGAGGTGGATACAAGGCCGATCGAAGACGTCGTGGTGCCGATTTCGCGGCGCCTGCCGCTGACGGAACTGACCGAAAAGACCTGCAAATGGCCGATCGGCGATCCGCTGCAGGAGGATTTCTACTTCTGCGGCGTCGATTGCGACGACAACGCCCCCTATTGCACCTATCACGCCCGGCTGGCTTTCCAGCCCGCGGCGGAACGCAAGCGCGCGCGCTGACCGCGGCTCGCGCTTGCTAATGGCGGCCCTTCGGGGCCGCCTTTTTTGTCGGTTTCGACACAAAACCGTCACCCTTGTGCGGCTTGGCTTGCGGCGCAAAGGAGATGGCCATGGCGGAAACCCGCAGCGAGCTCGTGGAGCGCGGCCTCGCCGTCGCCGGATCGCCGATCTACCGGCAAAACAAGATCTGGGCCCGCAACACCGACGAAAAAGCCAGCGTGGCGGCGAGCCTGACCACCGCCATTCGCGCCTTGTTCAAGGCCGTGCCGCTCGAGCAGCCGCTGGCCGCGCTGTCGATCGGATCCGGCGACGAGCCGCAGTTCCGGATTCTGCTGGCGGCCTTTCAGGCCGGCGTGAGCCTCTACGACATCGACGAGCACGCGCTCGAGACCGTTCGCAAGCGCCTCGATCGGCAGATGATCGGCGGCGTTGCCACCATTCGCGGCGACTACACGCGGGATTTTGTTGACCCGACCGCCGCGAAACAGGCGCTTGCGAGCCGGCTCGGCAGCCGGCCTTTCGACCTGATTACGCTGCATCACGTGCTCTACTACAGCGCTGCCGAGATCTGGCCCACTGTCGTCAAAACGCTGTTCTCCGACCTGCTTGCCTCTCCCGGCGCGATGCACCTTGCGCTTATGTCGGCGCGGGAAAACAGGCCCGGAACAACGACCTGGCTCTACAATCACTTTGCTTACAAGTTCTTCGGCCGGACGACCGATCAGGACCTGCTAAGGCTGGGCGAACTGGTCGCTGAACAGGTGCCGGAGGCCCGGGTCGTTGCGGAAACCCGCGAGGTGCGGTTCCGGGTCGACGATTTCGAACGCTTCATGGCGGTGATCTGGATGATCATGCTCTATCCGGATGGCCATGACTACGACCTCGGGCAGCGAACCGAAATCACCGAATTCGTCATCGACCACTTTTGGCTGCCCCGCCGACCGCTGCTGCAAAGCCAGGATTATGTGAGCATTTTCAAAGGGCTCTAGATCGAACCGAGTAGTTTGGCGAGCAGCGCGTTGAGCTGCCTCTGTTCCCCGACGCTCAGGCCCGACAGCACGCGACGCTCATTTGCGAGATGGGCCGGCACCGCC
Organism: Rhizobiaceae bacterium; assembly: GCA_963921345.3. Taxonomy (GTDB): domain Bacteria; phylum Pseudomonadota; class Alphaproteobacteria; order Rhizobiales; family Rhizobiaceae; genus Hoeflea_A. Next base: position 3,370,709 of record CAWUFE020000007.1, read on the forward strand.
TGGTCGATCAGTTCGAGACCCTTGTCGCTGAGGGCGACGATGGTGCCGCGCCGGTCCTGCGGATTGGGGCGCCGCTCGATCAGCCCGGCCCGTTCCAGGCGGTCCAGCCGGTTGGTCATGCCGCCCGACGATACCATGGTTGCCTCGTACAGAGCGGTCGGCGTCAGCGCATAGGGCTTGCCTGAGCGGCGCAGCGTTGCCAGCACGTCGAATTCGCCGCGCTGCAGGCCGTATTCGGCAAACAGCGGTTCCAGATGGGTGCGCCCGATAACCTGGGCCAGCTCCGCCATTCGGCCGAGGATCTCCATGGGCAGCAGGTCGAATTCCGGATGTTCCTTGCGCCATTGCTCCACCGCCACTTGAGCACGATCCATCTTTTTGTCCTCATTTATCTTGATATCAAGATACTTATTGCCTAGATAAATTGCGTTCGCACAGTGGGAGCATATTATGTCCGTCAGCACAACCGCCGAACCCAGCATCGCCGGCCCTTCCGCCGGGCGCCGCCTCGCCTCTCTGGCCTGCCTGCTCCTGGTCGGCAGCCTGCTCGGCCTGTCGCTCATCGTCGCCAAGGTCGCCGTTGTCGAAGGCGCCGCGCCACTCGCCTTCCTGTGCATCTCGATGATCGCTTCCGGAACGGTTTTGCTGACCGGCGAATGGTGGAACGGCCACGTGCCGCGGGTCAGCCGACCGCTTGTCGAATACGGCCTGGTGACAGGCGCTCTGTTTGCCGCGCCCAATGCCGTCGGTTTTCTCGCCGTCGAGCATGTCGGGGCCGGTTTCCTTTCGCTTACCTTCGCCTTTCCCATTTTGTTTACCTACGTCCTGTCGCTGACGCTGCGTCTCGAACGGTTACAGGCCGCGAAGGCACTCGGCGTTCTGGCCGGCCTCGCCGGCGGCCTGATCCTGGCTGTTTCCAAGGTCGGCCTCGGCAGCAGCCCGACCTTCTGGATCGTGCTGGCAATGACCTCGCCGATCATCATTGCCGCCGGCAATATCTACCGAACCCTGCGCTGGCCGACCGGTGTATCACCGATGTTCCTCGCCGCAGCGATGCTGCTGTGCGGTGGTATCTTGCTGATCCCGTTCGCTTTTCTGCAGGCACCAGGCAGTTTCGCCGGCCTGTTTTCGGACCCGACGCTGCTGACGATCCTGCTGACCCAGACCGCCATCTTCAGCGTGCTCTACGTCTTCTATTTCGTGCTGCAGCGGCTCGCCGGCCCGGTCTATCTCAGCCAGATCGGCACCGTCGCCGCCGTCGTCGGAACCGCAGTCGCAGTGTGGCTGCTCGGCGAAGCCGTTCCGCCGAACCTCGCCCTGGCGACGGTGCTGGTCGGCAGCGCCATGGCCCTGTTCCACCTGCGCGGCAAGACGGCCTGACCGGGGTGCCGTGAATCAGCCGTTCAGCGACCTGCCCGCCGTCTCCTTCAGTCCGATCATGGCGACCAGCGAAACCACCGCGGTCGCCATGAGATAATAGGCGGGCATGAAATCGTCCGCCGTGCGGGTCACCAGCCAGGTGGCGATCAGCGGAGTCGTGCCGCCGAACAGCGCCATGCACAGATTGTAGCCGATCGACGTGGCGGTGCAGCGCACGCCGGTGGGCAGCATCTCGGCAACCAGGGCCGAGAGGCCGGCATATCCGGCACCGTAGAGCACGGCAAAACCCGCCTGTCCGGCGAGGATCAGCACAAAGGTCTGATGGTGCATCAGCCACCACAGCGGCCAGGCCAGCACCAGGGTTCCGACCGCCGTGAAGAAGAGGATCGGTTTGCGGCCGATACGGTCCGACAGGATTGCCGCCACGGTGACAGCCGGCAGCATGACGACGAGGCTCAGCGTATTGACATCGAGCGCCCGCGCGGTCGTGACATGCATCCGTTCCGTCAGGTAGGAAGCCGCGTAGACGGCAAGCAGGTAGAACCCGACCGCATTGACCAGCGACAGGCCGACGATGCGCAGAAGCGCCCGCCAGTGATCGCGCAGGGCGCTCACGGCCGGCGCGGTGAGCGACGGTCGGGTCAGACCGAAGGCTGCCGGTTCGACCAGCGTGTGGCGTACATAAAGACCGAAAATCGCCAGAACCGAGCCGGCCAGAAATGGAATGCGCCAGCCCCAGTCCTGCATGGCGGTTTCGCCCAGCGCGTTGCTCAACGCCGCGACGACTGCCGAGCCCAGCAGGAAACCGACGACGCTGCCGAACATCGGCCAGCTGGCAAAAAAGCCGCGGCGGCCGGCCGGCGCGTGTTCGGCCAGGAACACGATGGACCCCGGATATTCGCCGCCGACAGACAGGCCCTGGACAATTCGCATCACAACCAGCAGCACCGCCGCCGCCGTTCCGATTTCCGCATGGGTCGGCAGCAGTCCCATGGCTGTGGTGGCCAAGCCCATGACAAGAACCGAAAGCAGCAGGGCCGGCTTGCGCCCCATGCGATCGCCGATGTGCCCGAGCAGGATTCCGCCCAGGGGCCGCACCGCGAAGCCAACCGCGAAAACTGTGAAGGCCGCCAGCAATGACGCCACCGCATCGTCCGCCGGGAAAAACTGTTTGCCCAGAATGGGCGCCAGCGTCCCGTAGACGGCGAAATCGTACCATACGAGAATGTTGCCCGTGGTGCCCGCAAGAATGTTGCGTCGCCCCGCAACTCGAGGATCCATGCCGCTCCGCCTACGCCGTTTCGCCCTTCACCAACTCGAACCCGAGATCGACCTTGCGGTCAACCGTTTGACCGACGAGGCGGTTGAGAACGCTGCGCGCGGCGCGCCGGCCGATCTCGAATCGCCGGGTGCGGATGGTCGTCAGCCTGCGCGGCATGATCTGGCCAAGTTGCAGACCGCTGAATCCGGCAATGGCCAGCCGTTCGGGAACGGCGATGTCGTTCTCAATGCAATAGACGATACCGCCTGTGGCCGCCGTGTCGTTGGAGTAGACGACGACCTCCAGATAGGGATGTTCCCCGTAGAGATAGGCCATCCCCTCCTTGCCCGCGCGGTGATCGGGCGGCTGATGATAGAGGTCGGGCGCCACCAGATCGAGATCGGCTTCCGCCAGCCGGTCGCGGATCGAGGCGTAGCGGGTGGCTGCGGCGAAATCGTTGTCGTTCCAGCCGAGATAGCCGAAACTCCGGTAGCCGCGCGACAGCAGATGGTCGACCAGGGTGCGGCCGGCCTGACGGTGATCGAGGCCGACGCAGATGTCGATGGGCTCTCCGGAGGTGTCCATCATCTCCACCACCGGCACAGCGGCGTTGGCGAGCATGTTGCGGGCACGGTCGGTATGCACGAGATTGGTGGTAATGACGCCTGCCGGCCGCCAGGAGATCATCGAGGCAAGCAGGCTCTCCTCCTTGTCGAGATCGTAGTCGGAGATGCCGACGACGGCGTTGTAGCCGGCCTTTTCCAGCTCGTGCGATATGCCGGCGGTGACCTGCGAGAACACGTTGTTGACCAGCGACGGGATGATGACGGCGACCTGGTTGGAGCGGGCCGTGGCCAGCGAGCCGGCCAGATGGTTCTGCACATAGCCGAGTTGTTCGACCACCTGCTCGACATGGCGGCGGGTGCCGGCCGCCACCACCCCCTTGCCGCGCAGCACCCGCGACACGGTCATTTCGGAGACGCCGGCGAGTTCGGCAACGTCGCGCAGAGTGCGCCGGCGCTTCTTATGGGTCATGATAGCTGACCTAATTGTTAGCGTCTGGCAAACTAACAATAGAAAACGCCGGAACCTTTGGCTAGCCTCCCCAGCAACACCGGACCTTGGGAGGAAGACATGAGGAAGACGGTAAGATTTCTTGCCGCGCTGGGGCTTGCCTGCGCGGCGACGGGGGCGCTCGCGGACTATCCCGAACGCTCGATTTCGGTGCTCGTGCCGTTCGGCGCCGGCGGCGGCACCGACGTGCCGGCCCGTTTCTTCGCCGCCGAGATGGAGAAGATCCTCGGCCAGAACATCGTGGTCAGCAACGTGGAAGGGGCCGGCGGCACCATCGGCGCCACCCAGCTGTCGCGTGCCAAAGCCGACGGGTACAATCTCGGCTTCCTGCCGGTCGGCACGACAACGACGCAGCCGCACCTGAAGCGCACCAAATACAATGCCGACAGCTGGACGCCGATCTGCATGGTCAGCCAGGGCCCGTTCTACCTCGTGGTCAAGGACGACAGCCCGATCAAGACGGTCGACGACTATGTCGCCAAGGCCAACGGCGACCGCATCCGCTTCGCCGGCGCCGGACCGGGCTCCATGGCCCATGTGGCGCAGCTGACGCTCGACAAGAAGCTCGGGGTCAAGACCCAGTACATCCCGACCAAGGGCGGCGGCGACATCGCCACGGAGATCGACGGCGGCCGCGCCGATGCCACGGCCTGGTTTTCCGATTTCGACACCAAATTCGGCTGGCGCGCCCTGGCGATCCTGGACAGCCAGCGCTCCGGCCAGCATCCTGACGTACCGACGCTCGCCGAACTCGGCTTCGACACCCAGGTGTCCGTCTGGTTCGGCTTTTTCGCACCCGCCGGAACGCCGGACGACATCGTCGCCAGGCTCTCCGGCGCCTGCGCAGAAGCGGTCGCGACGGACTCGTTCAAGGCCAATATGGCCGGCGCCAACCGTCTGGTGCGCTACATGCCGACCGACGAATTTGGACCGTTTTTCCGCGAAGCGTTCCAACTGAACGGAGAATTGCTGAAGGAGGCCGGACTGATCAAATAGGCACCTCCCTGAGACTGCCTATACTGGCGTGGTCCTCGATGCTGCACGAGGGCCACGCCCCTTTCGGTCACCGGGTGGAGGACCATGCAAAGAGCCCTTGATATCTGTGTCTCCGGATTCCTGCTGATCGCCGCGGTCGCTCTGTTCGCGCTGACCTTCACCGATCAGTTCGACGTGCCGACCTTCGGCGGTGACGTCGGGCCGGCCTTCGCGCCGCGCGGCTACCTGCTGGTGTGGATGGGGCTGGCGCTCTACGCCACGATCATGGCCGTGCGCTCCCCGCCGGAAAAGGGCGGCGAGCCGGTGCGCTTCGGCCAGCTGTTCCTCGTCGTGGCGATCGCAGCCGGCACCGCGATCGCCATGATCAATATCGGCTTCGTCTTCGCCATGGTGCCCGGCTTCTTCCTGTTCTGCTGGGCCTTCGGCTACCGCAAGCCGGTTCAGCTGGCGCTCATCAGCATTGCCGGACCGGTTGCGGTCTGGGCGCTTTTTACCTTCGGCTTCGAGCTGCTTCTGCCGCGCTCGCCCTGGTTCCACACGATGTAGGGCCTAGCTCGCCATGGAATATATCCTCGCCGCCATCAACCAGTTCGCCAGCGTCGACGTTCTCGTCGCCATCATCATCGGCTGCGCCTGGGGCACGCTGGCCGGAGCACTGCCGGGCATGGGCACCGTGGCAGCGCTGATCGTCGCGCTGCCCTTCGCCTTCAGCATGACGACCGAAGCCTCGCTGGCGCTGTTTCTCGGCATCTATGTCACCTCGGTCTATGGCGGCTCGATTTCCGCCATCCTGATCAACACGCCGGGCACGCCGCAATCGGCAGCAACCGTGCTCGACGGCTATCCGATGGCCAAGGCCGGCAAGGCGGATCTGGCCGTCGGCTGGGCAACGCTGTCGTCGCTGATCGGCGGCATCTTCTCTCTGATCGTGCTGATCATAGCGGCCCCGGCGCTTGCCCGAGTCTCGGTCGCCTTCGGCCCACCGGCGATCTTCGCGCTGATCCTGTTCGCGCTGACCTGTATCGCCTGGGTGTCGGCCGGCAGCGCCGTCAAGGGACTGATGGGCGGCATGATCGGCCTGTGGCTGACGACCATCGGACCCGATGACCTGACCGGGTTCACCCGCTTCGATTTCGGCCTCGAGGCGCTGGCCGGCGGGCTGGCGCTCATTCCGGTGCTGATCGGGCTGTTCGCCCTGTCGGAAGTGTTCCAGCGCGCCGCCTATTACTTCGCCGCCAAGCCGCCCGACGTCACCAATGTCGGATTTCGGTTGCCGGATTTCGCCGCCATCCGGCTGCGGGTCTGGCAGTTCCTGCAGAGCAGCGTCATCGGCACCTTCATCGGTATCCTGCCCGGCACCGGCGCAACGGCCGCGACCTTCGTCGCCTATTCGGAACTACGCCGCACCTCGCCGCGGCGCGACAATTTCGGCAAAGGCGAGCCGGACGGGCTCATAGCCTCGGAAGCTTCCAACAACGCCGTCACCGGCGGCGCCCTCATTCCGACGCTGGCGCTCGGCATACCCGGCGACGGCGGCACCGTGGTGTTGCTCGGGGTGCTGACCATCCAGGGCGTGGTGCCGGGTTTCGACCTGATCAACAACAACCCGCAGATCCTCACCGGCGCATTCCTGATCATCCTCATCGCCAATCTGCTGATGTTCGGCATCGGCATGGTCGGCGCGCGCATATTCGCCCGCATCCTGTCGGCGCCGGAGCCGCTGCTGATGGGCATGATCCTGGTCTTCGCGCTGGTCGGCGCCTTTGTGGTGCGCGGCAATCCCGTCGACGTCGTCGTTGCCGTGGTGGCCGGTGTCGCCGGCCTGATCCTGCGCTTCGCCAAATACCCGATCGCGCCGATCGTCATCGGCATGGCGCTGGGCAAGACCTTCGAGGCCAAGCTGCGCCAGGGCATGATCAGTGCCGAGGGCAATTTCGCGGTTTTCATCTTCGATCCGATCGCGCTGACGATCCTGGCCATCACGCTCGTCATCGTGTTGCTGCCGACGCTGAGACGACGCAAGAAAACCACCGTATCGCCGAGCGAGGGCTGAGCCATGGACAATCCCAATGTTCTGCTGATCGTCACCGACCACTGGTCGGCGCCGCTGCTCGGCGCAGCCGGCCATCCGGCCATCCACACACCGGTGCTGAACCAGCTGTGCCGCAACGGCGTGCGCTTTACCAACGCCTATTCAGAACATCCGGTCTGCATTCCGGCGCGGCGCACCCTGATGACCGGAACGCCGGCCCGGATCCATGGCGACCGGCGCTTCCAGCCGCGGCTTGAGATGCCTGATCTTCCGACGCTCGCCCAGACTTTCCGCAACGCCGGCTATCAGGCCTATGCGGTCGGCAAGACGCACACCTATCCGCAGCGCGACCGGATCGGCTTCGACGACGTGCAGCTCGACGACGAAGGCCGCACCCTCTACGGCGTCACCGACGACTACGAGATCTTTCTCGGCGACAAGGGCTTCCTCGGCCGACAGTTCGGCCACGGCATGAGCAACAATGCCTATCAGACGACGCCCTGGCACCTGCCGGAGGAAGTGCACGCGACCAACTGGGCGACGGACACGCTGGCCCGCTTCATCCGCCGACGCGACCCCAAACGCCCGGCCTTCTGGTATCTCGGCTATCGCCACCCGCACCCGCCGCTGGTTCCGCCGCAGCGTTTCCTCGACCATTATGACGGCGTCGAACTGGACGAGGCCTTCGTCGGCGACTGGGCGAAGGATCCTGAAACCCTGCCTTATCACCTGCAGGCGGTGGCGGCGCGCGGCGGCTATTCGGATCGCGAGAAACGGGCGGCCCGAAAGGCGTTCTATGCGCTGTGCACCCATATCGACCAGCAGATCGGCACGCTGATCGGGACCATCCGCGAGGAAGGCATCCTCGACAACACCGTCATCCTGTTCACCTCCGACCACGGCGACATGCTGGGCAACCACGATCTGTGGGCCAAGCAGACCTTCTACGAATGGTCTGCCGGTATTCCGATGGTGCTGGTCGGCACCGAGAACTGCCGCCGCGTCGGCTTCAACCGCACCGACGACCGCCTGGTCGGCCTCCAGGACGTCATGCCGACGCTGCTGGACCTCGCCGGCATCGACATTCCGGAAACCGTGGAGGGCCGGTCGATGGTCTCCGGCGAGCGGCGCGAGATCCTCTATGGCGAGTTTGGCGAAGCCGGCCATTGTTCGCGCATGCTGCGCAACGGCACCCACAAGCTGATCTACTATCCCGTCGGCAACGTCTTCCAGCTGTTCGATCTGGAAAACGATCCGGACGAAATGGTCGATCTGGCCGACGATCCGGCAAGCGCCAACATTCTTGGCCACCTCAAGGACCGGTTGAGGGAAGAACTCTACGGCTCCGACCAGGAGTGGATCGACAACGGCGCTTTCGTCGGCAAACCGGCGCGCCGTTTCCGACCGGGACCGAACCGCGGTCTGTCGCTGACCCGTGGCCACCAGTGGCCGGTGCCGCCGGTCAATCCGAAGGGCGACATGGACTTCTTTCCCGAAGCGCCCGACGACGGCGACGATTGACTTGGTCGCGGAGCCGGTCAGCATGGACGAAAAGGACATCATCTGGATCGAAGGTTGCGACAGCCATGTCGGCACGCGGCGGCCGGAACTGAAGGCCGACGGCGAGGCGCCGATCCGCGCGACCCGGCTCGAGCGTTTCGGCATCTCCCGCTGCGCGATCAGCAACGCGGAGTTCGCCGCATTCGTAGAGGCCACGGGCTACCGCACCGACGCCGAGAGGCTCGGCTGGTCCTTCGTCTTTCGCGGGCTCCTGCCGGCGCCGGCAGGGCCCGAGCCGGAAGGTCTGCCGTGGTGGAACGGCGTCGAGGGGGCGACATGGGCGGCGCCATTCGGTCCGGGATCGGACTGGCTCGCGCTGGCCGACCATCCGGTCGTCCACGTGTCGCACAACGATGCGGCCGCCTATACCGCCTGGGCGGGCGGACGTCTGCCGTCGGAAGCTGAATGGGAGCATGCCGCGCGCGGCGGCAGCCATGAGGCGCGCTACCCGTGGGGCGACGACGAACCCGACGACGAAACCGTCTACTGCAACATCTGGCAGGGCCGCTTTCCCGACGTCAATCTGGAGGCGGACGGCTACTACGGAACCGCACCTGTGAGCAGCTTCGAGCCGAACCCGCTCGGCCTCTACAACATGAGCGGCAATGTCTGGGAATGGTGCGCCGATCCGTTTCGCATACGATCCGTCAGCAAGGCTGCGAAGGCCCGCAATGAGGCTGCGCGGCTTGATGCGGAGCGGCTTTTGAAGGGCGGCTCGTTCCTGTGCCACAGCAGTTATTGCTGGCGCTACCGCATCGCCGCCCGCTCGGGCCGGGCCCCCGACAACTCCACCAGCCATTGCGGGTTTCGCATCGCCTTCGACGGATAGACTAGCTCTTTCGTCGTCCGAGGATCAAAGGTGCCAGAAACGTCAGGATGACCAGCCGCCAGATGTGATGGGCGCCGACAAAACTGGGATCGGCGTTCATGATGATGGCCATCGCCGCCATCGATTCGACGCCGCCCGGGGCGAAGGCAATCAGAACCTGCGGCAGCGGCAGGTCGACGATCTGCACGAGCAGCAGCGAAAACGCGATGGTCACGACAAAAGCGATCAGCGTGACCGCCAGGCCGGCGCCGAAGGCGCGACGCACCGTCTGCAGAGTGGCGCCGGAAAAGCGGCTGCCGATCAGGCTGCCCATGAGGATGAAGGCCGGTATGGACGCCCAAAGCGGCACATGCCCGACCACAAGACCGCTCAGATGGGTCACCGTCGAAAATACCATGCCGCCCAGCAGCAGGGCGGCCGGAACCCGCAGCCGCGCCAGGCCGAACCCGAGAACCAAGGACAGTGCCACACTGACGGCGAGCGGCAGCAGCCCCATCTTGGCGCCCGGCAACCCCATGACCGACGTATCGTAACCCATCAGGCTGACCGCGAAGGGCACCAACAGCGTCAGCGACAGGACCCGGGTGCTCTGCACCACGCTGATGGTGGCGAAGTCGCCCTTGGTGTCGGTCGACAGACCCAGCACGTAGCTCAGGTGTCCGGGCAGCGACGACAGGATGGCCGTGTCCCGGTCCTGCTTCCATAAACGCCGCAGCGCCGTCCGGCACAGCAGGAAGATGGTGACGACGCTCACCCCCAGCAGCAGGAAGCTGATCGGCCATTGCCGTGCCGTTTCGTAGACCTCCGGCGTTACGCCGGTTCCCATGGACAGGCCGATGACGACGAAGCAGGCGTTGCGCAGGAAATCGGGCACGGAGGTCTTCAGCCCGGCGACCGACAGAACCGAGACAAGCAGTGCCGGTCCGGTCAGCGCCGGAGCGGGAAAGCCCAGCCACCAGGCGCCGAGCGCGCCGAGCAATCCGGCCGCGAGCGTCAGCGCGGCGCCGACAGTTTTGTCCGATTTCCAATCCATCAATGGATCAGCGGGCCCTCGTGTTCGTGACGAGACCGGTCAGCCGCCCTCGCCGGCCGCATCCGCTCCCTTGCGCATTTGCTGGAACCGCGACCACAGCGTCGGTGCAAACAGGCAGGCCGCGGCGATCAGCAGGATCGTCAGCGTCAGCGGCCGCTCCCACAGGAAGGACCAGCTGTCATTGTTGATGAGCAGTGCCCGGCGCAGGTTTTCTTCCATCATTCCTCCGAGGATGAAGCCGAGGATCATCGGCGCCATGGGGAAGTCGAGGAAGCGCAGCACCACGGCGACAAAACCGAACAGCACCATCAGCTGGATGTCGAAGGTGTTGAAGCTGACGAAATAGACCCCGATCAGCGAAAAGAACAGGATCAGGGGCAGCAGGAAGCGCGCCGGGATCGCCAGGATCTTGGCGATATACGGGATCAGCGGCAGGTTGAGGATCAGCAGCACGATGTTGCCGATCCACATGGACACGATCACCGACCAGAAGACGTCCGGCTGGTCGATATAGAGCCGCGGGCCGGGCTGGATGCCGTAGCCGATCAGCGCGCCGAGCATGATCGCCGTCGTGCCGGAGCCCGGAATGCCGAGCGTCAGGAGCGGCACGAAAGAACCGGTGGCGGCGGCGTTGTTGGCGGTTTCCGGCGCCGACAGCCCGCGCACGGAACCGTGGCCGAACTGCTTGCCCTTCTCCGTCCCCGCCAACCGCTGTTCGGTGCCGTAGGCAAGGAAGCTGGCGATGGTCGCGCCGGCGCCCGGCAGCACGCCGATGATGAAGCCGAGCACCGAGGAACGGCTGATGACAGGCACCATCTCCCTGACCTCGTCCTTGGAGACGGCCATGGAGCCGAGATTGGCAGAGGCGCGCCTTTCTTCGTCGCGTTTGTCGTCGCTGGACGGCTTGAGAATGGCGATCAGGGCCTCTGACAGCGCGAAGGTCGCCATGACCAGAAGCAGGAAGGAAATGCCGTCGGTCAGGTCAATCAGGCCGAGCGTGAAGCGCGGCACCCCTTGCGTCTGGTCGGTACCGACGGTCGACAGCATCAGGCCGATGACGGTCATCAGCAGCGCCTTCAGCATGTCGCCCTTGCCGGCGAAGGCGGCCACCGCTGTCAGGCCCAGCACCATCAGGGCGAAATAGTCCGACGAGTGGAAGGAAAGGGACACCGCGGCAAGCGACGGGGCGGCCAACAAAAGAAAGATCGCGGCGATCACGCCGCCTGAAAAGGACGAATAGGCGGCGATCGCCAGTGCCTTGCCGGCCTTGCCCTGGCGCGCCATGGGATAACCGTCGAAGGAGGTCGCGACCGTGCTCGCAACGCCGGGTGCGTTGATCAGGATCGACGAAGTCGAACCGCCGAAGATGGCGCCGTAATAAACGGCAGCCATGAGGATAATGCCGGTCGCCGGCTCGAGGCTGGCGGCCACCGGAATCATCAGCGCGATGGCCGACATCGGACCGAGTCCCGGCAGCATGCCGATGAAGGTGCCGACGAGGCAGCCGGTGAGAACGAACAGGATATTGATCGGCGTGAGTGCGGTGCCGAGCCCGATGAGAATGCCTTCGACCATCTTATTCGCCCTTCATGAACCAGGGCAGCGGCTCGATGAACACATCGAGACCCTGTGTCATCAGCACCCAGAAGGCGACGACCAGCGGGACTGCCACGAGGAACAGCTTGACCGGCGAGCGTTCGCCGAGCATGGCGAAGCCGGCGATCAGGAACAGGCTGGTCGACAGGATGAAGCCGAGCGGTCGAACCGTCAGCCCGTAGGCCGACATGAGGACGAGGAATAGCGCCGCGGTGCTCCAATTGAAACCGCGCAATTGCGGGCGGTCATGGGAGCCCGGAAAGATCAGCACCAGCAGCGACAGGCCGATACCGAGCACCGTCAGCACTTCCGGCATGGTGCGGGCGGTGAAGGCCGCGCGCGCCTGGATCGGCAAAAGCGTGATGTTCTGGCTCAGGAGCCCGTAGGTGATGCAAAAGATCAGCAGCAAGGTGCCGCCGATGCGGTCCTTGGAAAAAAGCATGGCGCCCTCCCGCGACGATATCGCCGCGCCTTTGCCCGGTCAGTCAGGGGTGGGCGGCGGGCCGATACCCATCATGCCCGCCACCCGGTGCAGTAGCACTGCAGCTCAAATCAAAGGAAACCGAGTTCCTTCATCAGGCCGCCGACTTCCTCTTCCTGCTGTTCCAGGAAGGTGACGAAGTCGTCGCCCGGGTTGAAGATCTCGACCCAGCCGTTGCGGTCGCGCACGGCCACCCATTCCGGCGTCGCATACATCTTTTCCAGCGCCGCGATATAGGCCGCTTTCTTGTCGTCCGGCAGGCCGGGTGCGGCGAAGAAGCCGCGCCAGTTGACGAAGTTGGTGCCCTTGGAACCGGACTCGTCGCAGGTCGGCGTGTCGGGAGAAGCGGGAAGACGTTCCATCGCCGTCACGCAAAGAATGTTGACCTCGCCCTGGCGCGCCAGTTCGATGGCTTCGCCGAAGCCGGTGGTAAGCGCCTTGATCTCGCCCGAGAGAAGGCCGGCCATGGCCTTGCCGCCGGCATCATAGGGGATGTACTTGACGGCGACCGGGTCTTCGCCGGCATTCTTCATCACCAGGGCGGCGACCAGGTGGTCCATGCCGCCGGCAACCGATCCGCCGCCGATGGCAACGCTCGTCGGATCGGCCTTGTAGGCGGCGAGCAGCCCGCCGAGATCCGAGATGTCGGAATTTTTGCCGACGACGACGGCGCCGTAGTCACCGATGGTGCCGGCGATCGGCGTCAGGTCGCGGAAGGACTGCGGGAACACCTTCTGCAGGGAACGGATGACGATGGGGGTCGAATTGACCATCAGCGTCCCCTGATCCTTGGTCTCGATGATGTGGGCGATGGCCTTGCCGCCGCCGCCGCCGGACATGTTTTCATAGGACGCCGAGCCGACAATGCCGGACTTGGTCAGAGCCTCGCCGGTACCGCGGGCGGTGCCGTCCCAGCCGCCGCCGGCGCCGCCGGGGATCAGGAACTTGATTTCGTCGACCGTCTGCGCGCTGGCCGTCATCGAGCCGGCGGCAAACATGATGGTGGTCGCGGCGAGCGCCGCGGTCAGGGTTCTCAGCATGGTTTCCTCCCAAAACTACAGGACGCAGCGCCGCAATCGCGGGTGCGTTGCATGATGGGAACACGGAAAGCTGTCATGAAGCTGACACGGGGCCAACGCGCGGTTACTTGGTACGCAGCGCCTCGTTCCAGCGCGAGATGAACCGTGCCCGCTTGACCTGGTCGAGATAGACCACAAGGCCTGGACTGATGGAGATCGGGCGCAGCTGCCGCCCCAGCTTCTGGCGCATGGCGCGGGCTGTATTTTCGCCGTCCACCGCCGGATTGAGCACCGGCAATTGCAGGTCGCGGGCCATGATCGTCTGGCCCGACACCGACATCAGGAACGCCAGCAGATGACGCCCGAGATCGGGATGGGCCGCGGCTTCCGGCACGAAGGCAATTCGCGACATCACCACCGTGTAGTCCTTGGGCAGAATGATGCCGAGCTCGGGCACCCGGTCGGCCCAGCCGCGGGCGTAGGAGCCGAGAATGTTGTAGCCAAGGGCGAACCGACCGTCGGCGACGCGGTCGAGGATCGCCGACGAGTTGGAATAGAGCTTGACGCCGGCGGCGCCGAAGGCGCTGACCAGGTCCCAGATGTCACGATTGTGTTCGAGATCGCGGGCGAGGAAGAGGAAGCCGAGACCGGAGCGCTCGACGTCATAGGTGGCGATGCGGCCGTAAAGCTCGTCATTGTCGCGCAGCAGGTCGATCAGCTCGGCGCGGTTTTCCGGCAACGGCAGATTTTGAAAGCTCGGCTTGTGGTAGACGATCACCGACGGCTCGAAGGTCAGGCCGAAGGCCGACTGGCGCCAGCTCGCCCAGTCCGGCCATCCGTCCGTGTCGATCTCCGGCAGGCGCATGGCGTAGCCGTCATTGACCAGCTTGAGCTGAAGGTCCATCGCCGAGGAGATGACCAGATCGGCGGTCCTGTCGCCGGCGTCGGTCTCGCGGATCACCCGCTCGTAGATCTCCAGCGACTGCAGGTCGTGATAGGAGACGGCAATATCCGGATTGGCCACCTGGAAGGCCCGGATCAGCGGCCGGGAGACATCCTCGTCGAGCGACGAATAGACTGTCAGGGTGCGGGCCGCGCCCTCGTCTTCAAGAGCCGGAAACAGCGTCGCCGCGGCCGCCAGACCGGACATGAACAGCAGCGAGATCAGGGCAAAGAGCGTTCGCATCGTGCGACAGTGGCCTCAAAAATTGCTGTTCACAAGGGTCAATCCAGTAATTACCCTGCCGGCCGGAGGACGCATGCGCATACTGATCGTCGAGGACAACCGCAAGCTTGCCGAAGGCCTCAAGCAGCTGCTGACCGGCAATGGTTACGCCGTCGACTGTGTCGACAACGGCGAATCCGCACTGTCCGCGGTCACGGCCCTGAACTACGATCTTGTGGTGCTCGATCTCAGCCTTCCGGAGATGGACGGGCTTGAGGTCCTGCGCGAAATGCGCAGCGACCGCATCGCCGTTCCCGTGCTCATCCTGACGGCCCGCGACGCGCTGGAGGACCGAATACGAGGCCTCGATCTCGGCGCCGACGACTACCTGGCGAAGCCGTTCGAATGGGGCGAGCTGGAAGCCCGTATCCGCGCCCTGCTGCGCCGATCGACGGCGGTCAAGACCTCGGTCATCGAGGCCGGCGGGCTGACCTTCGACCTGAAGACCGGCGAGGTGATTGCCGGCGACGGCGTGATGGACATCCCGGCCCGCGAGATCGGCGTGTTGCAGGCACTGCTGCTTGCCAACGGTCGGGTGCTGTCGAAAAACCAGCTGATCGAGTCGCTGAGCAGCTTCGACGAGGACATCAGCGAAAACGCCATCGAGCAATATGTCAGCCGGCTTCGGCGGCGGCTCGGCGACCATGGCGTGTCGATCAAGGCCGCGCGCGGGCTGGGCTATTATCTGCGGCTGGACAGCGACAGCTGATGGCTCTGCTTCAGCCATCCTATTCCCTGCGCCGGCGGCTGCTGATGTGGTTGCTGCTGCCGCTGCTTCTCATCGGCCTGGTGGCGCTCTACGACGCCTACCGGACGGCGCGGCTGACGGCGGACGAGATTTCCGACCGGGTGCTCGCCGGTTCGGCACTGGCCATCGCCGAGCGCGTCTTCGTCAA
The DNA here is from genome assembly GCA_963921345.3 of Rhizobiaceae bacterium. GTDB lineage: Bacteria > Pseudomonadota > Alphaproteobacteria > Rhizobiales > Rhizobiaceae > Hoeflea_A. The sequence continues at coordinate 3,386,091 of CAWUFE020000007.1, forward strand.
CGATGACGGCCAGCTCGAGGTCGACATCCCCTATGTGGCGCTGGACATGCTGACCTCGGCGGCCGAGGATCGGGTGTTCTATCGCATCGAGGGACCCGACGCCGAGTTCATCACCGGCTACCGGCGGCTGGACATCCCGAACACCTTCGCCCGCAGCGAACGCAATCTCGACTATGCCGACGGCGAGTTCCGCGGCGATCCGATTCGCATCGCCGTCTATTCCAGCGCCGCGGCGTCCGACGCGCTGTCGCTCGCCTACCGCGTCGCGGTGGCCGAGACGACCAATGCCCGCGCCCAGATGGCCCGCGATATCCTGCTGCGCTCGGCGTTGCGCCAGGCGGTGCTGATCGCCGCCGCCGCGCTGCTCGTCTGGTTCGCCGTCACCCGGGCGCTGCGACCGCTGCACCGGCTGCAGGAGGCCGTCGGGCGCCGCAGCCCCGACGATTTGCGGCCGATCCGCCACACGGTGCCGAACGAGGTCAGCGGCCTGGTGCTGACCATCAACGATCTGGTCAAGCGCTTCGGCTCGGCGCTCGGCGCGCTGCGCAACTTCACCGCCAATGCAAGTCACCAGCTGCGCACACCGCTGACCGTCATGCGCACCCAGCTGGAAATCGCCAACCGGGCGAAGGATCGCGAGGAACTCACGCGGGCGCTGGGGGAGACCGACGCGGCCATCGGCGATGCCGAGCGGATGCTGTCGCAGATGCTGGTACTGGCGCGCATCGACTCGGCTGCCCAGCAGGATCTGTCGAGCCGCAGCTGCGACATCGCCCTGATTTGTCGGGAACTGTGCGAAGAGCTGATCTCGACCAATGACGCGACCGATGTCGACCTGGGCTACGAGGGCCCGGACAGCCTGACGATCCGTGGCGATGCTGTGCTTCTGCGCGAAATGCTGCGCAACCTGGTCGACAACGCCATGCGTCACGCCGGCCGCCCCATCGAGATCACTGTGCGAACTCACGAGGACGGACCCCGAGCGATCGTCGAGGTCGAGGACAACGGCATTGGCATTGCGCCAGCCTTGCGGCCGGCCGTGCTCCAACGCTTCCAGCGCGGCGCCGACAGCAAGGCGGAAGGCTCCGGCCTCGGCCTGGCGATCGCCGGCGAAATCGCCCGGCTTTTCGGCGGCACGCTGGCGCTGGAGGAACCGGCCAGTGGAAAGGGTTTGAAGGTTTCGGTGGCGTTTGAGCGGACGTGAAGGACCATGACGAAACTCCACATCCACTGCATTCTCAAAACCGAGAAGGAGGCCAACGCGAGAACCGTGATATCTCGCCTCAACAAGATCGTTTCGGCCGAATTGCTGGAACTCGAGCGATATCATAAAGGCGGCACAAGCGCCCGGCTCGTAAAAGAAATGCCGGAGGCGCCATGGGCGACAACCGTGTTACAGAGTCTGCAACTGGCCCAGTCATTCGGCCGCGCCTGGACGATCACCGGATCAGCCGAGGAGGAAATCGACCTCTGCACCAGCAACGTCTCCATTTCGGGGATCGACTGGGCTCAGGTTCGGATATCGAGAACGACATCGCGCGAAGGATGACCCCTCCGCCCCTGCTCGGGCGGTCTTGTGTAGTCACCCAAATGATGAGATTGAAACCGCGTGGCTTCGAACGAATCCGATTCCGAATCGACCGACAACGCCGCCGGCCTGAATGACCTGGCCGGGCATCTCCTTCGGCTGGCCAGCAACCAGGCGCAGCTGGTTTTCCGCGAACACTTCAAGGCGCTCAACGTCTCCAGCCTGCAATATTGCGCCTTTGCGGTCATTTCCGGCCAACCCGGGATTTTTCATGGAGACCTGGCTGGGCAGTTGGGGACCTCGAAAACCGTCGTTACCACGCTGTTGAAGCCGCTGCTTGAGGCTGGAGATGTCGTCACCTGCAAGAGCCGGCCGGATCTGCGCCAGACCGGATACTCTCTGTCGCCGGAAGGGCAGCGCAAGTTCGAGCGCCTGAAGATCGAGATCGCCAAAGCCGAAAGCGATTTGCTTGGCGTGTTGTCGCCGCAGGAGGCCTTCGAACTCATGAGCCTCCTGAAAAAGGTGGCCCGGGTCGACGAAGAGCCCTAGCCGGCTTTTCAGCAGATGACCCTGCCCTCTTCGAGATAGGACAGCGCCATGAGGACGTAGGCCGTCCCCCAGATGAGTTCGGCGCGATCGGCAAATCTCTTCGGCCGGTTGAAGCATCCGTTTACGAGCCGCCCCGTCGGCCGAATATGCGGCTGAAGGCCGTCGATCATCGGCTGGAGATGCTGTGTGAACTCCGAATATCGGCCGGATTCTCCCGAGACGGCCATGCGCGCCAATTGCTCCAACACGATGGCCGACGCGGATGTGTCGACCGGTCCGTCCGGATCGAGGAAATCCCAGGGCGGCGGCGCGTTGCCGCATTTCTCCAGCCAGTAGCCGAACGTTGCCTGCGCCGCATCGAGATAGCGCTGCTCGCCGAACTCGCACCAGCCGCGCAGGAAACCGGCGATCGCCCAGGCCTGGCCGCGGCTCCAGCAGCTGTCGTCGCTGACGCCCAGAAGGGTGAATTCTCGCAGCACGCGATCTTCGTCCGCGGCATATTCGATAAATTCGACGGTCGAACCGTCCCGACGCAGGAAATCGCGAATCGTGACATCCAGGTGCCGCATGGCACCGTCGCGGAACGTGGTATCGCCGGTCTCCCGCCAGGCCCAGAAATCAAGCCGCAGATTGGGATGCACATTGTCGACGGCAACGATCCGGCGCGACGCCAGCGTTGTCGATTTCACCTGCACCTCGTGGCCAATCGGCATCGCCCCGTTGTGCGGAATGGCCATGGCGCGCACCGCGTAGGCCGCCGCCAGGGCGAGCGTGCGCAAGGCGGTTTCTCCGGTTTGCGCGTGGATTCTGGCGGCGGAATAGTAGAACCGGTGGCCGCGAAACTGATCGTCCTTTTCCAGTTTCGGACGCAACCATTCGGTTCGCTCCCGGGCCTCCTCGATCAGGTCGGGCCGGCCTTCCAGCACTCCCTTGATCCGCAGGCACTCGACATAGTGGCCACCGCACCAATCGCCGTCGTCGACGGTTTGCCAATCGCCCGTCTCGGGGTCAGCGTGGTAGGGCCAGGCGGTCCCGATCTGATCTCGAGTGTCGTCGATCCGGGCGAGCAGATCGCCCAGAAGTCGGGAATTGTCCATGATGTTTTCCTGGAGGTTTGACGGCTTGCCCGGTAGCCGGAGCAAGCCGTGGGTGAAATCGCGTCAGTCGTGTTTCGCCACCAGGGCGCGGGCATCCTCGACCATCTGGGCCGCAGGCAATCCCTTTTCGGACATCGTTTGAATCCAGGCCTCGATAACCGGCTCCGCAAGAGCCTTGAACTTGGCGGTTTCCTGGTCCGACAACGTCACGATGGGATTGTCGCCGTCGGTGGTCTTCGCCAGGCCGACGCCGTCGCCCTCATCCATGGCCCGTCCGGCCCATTGCGACGCCATCATGCCGGAATTGTTGTCGATGACCGCCTTTAGGTCGTCCGGCAGCCGGTCGTAGGCGTCGCGGTTCATCCCCCAGATGAACACGGTGTTGTAGAGCGAACGGTTGCCGCCCATCATCGTGTGGGCGTCAGCCAACTCGTTGATTTTCAGCGGCAAAACGATTTCCCAGGGAATGACGCCGCCATCGACGACGCCCTTGGACAGCGCTTCCGGAAGCGACGGCACCGGCATGCCGATGGGGGTCGAGCCTGCGGCCGCCAGAACCTCGGCCGCGATCCGCGTCGGTGTTCGCAGCTTCAGGCCCTTCATGTCGGCCAAACCGTTGACCGTCGCGCCCTTGGTGTGAATGACGCCCGGACCGTGAACGTGGACGGCCAGAACCTTGATGTCCTTGAAGGTGTCGGTCAGGTATTTTTCGTAGAATTCCCACAGGGCCTTCGAGGTCTTTTCGGCACTCGTCGAGCCGATGAAGGGCAGTTCGAACACTTCCGCGGCGGGAAACCGCCCGGGCGTATAGCCGGGGATCGCCCAGCCGCCGTCGATCACGTTGTCACGGATCTGATCGTACAGCGCCGTCGGCGGACCACCCAGCTGCATGGCGGGATACAGATCGATCTTGATGCGGCCGCCGCTCTCGTCCTGGACCTTTTCGATCCAAGGCACCATGAAGTTCATCGGCACAGCGCCGCGCGGTGAAATGAAGTGCTGAAACCGCAACGTTACTTCCTGCGCCAAGACGCCCGTTGCAAGACCGGCCGCCAGCAAGGCTCCAGCCACCGTTTTCAGAAGACCCTTCATGCGTCCGTCCTCCCTGAGGCATGTTGGTGATTTCATTTGCGTTCCCGGCGGAATTGCCCGTCCGCGGCGGATATCGCGGTCCCGGGATCGGCTATCGTGAAACCTCTATAGCAAAATTAGTTTATGATGTAAACTATCTACCGATCACACGTGTGGCCACCGAACGAACGAAGCGCTAAGGTGGCCGGAGATGGCGGAACTTCTCATCGTTTATCACTCCAGAACCGGCGGCAGCCGGCAAATGGCCGAGGCCGCAGCAGCGGCCGCGCGCGAAGAGGTGTCGACCACGCTCAAGACCGCCGATCAGGCCGGACCGGACGACCTGCTGCGGGCCGACGGCTACATTTTTTGCGCGCCCGAAAACCTGGCTGCCATCGCCGGCGTCATGAAGGACTTTTACGACCGGTGCTATTATCCGGTGCTGGGGCGCATCGAGGGCCGGCCCTACGCCCAGATGGTCTGCGCCGGGTCGGACGGTGAAAACGCCGCGCGCCAGACCGCCCGCATCGCCACCGGCTGGCGGCTGAAGGAGGTCCGGCCGCCGCTGATCATCTGTGTCCATGCGCAGACGCCCGAAGAGATTCTTGCTGAGAAAACGATCGCCGACGACGAACTTGCCGCCTGCCGCGACCTTGGCGCCGCCATGGGCGCCGGTCTCGGCATGGGCATTTTCTAGCCCGGTTTATGCCGGAGGATAGCCTGCGGTACCCGGCAGTGCGAACGCCGGCGTCAGCCTGTCGCATGCCATTTCGCCTCGCGCCGATCGTTTGCGATCGCATTCCGCGCTGTGTGGCTTCACAATTCCGTTCAAATGTCACTCTAGTTGACAAATGACCAAAATTACCCAAAAATGACTCGCGTTTCCTGAAACGAGCAAGCTGTTGCGGCTTGCGACGGTCCAGGGCGCGGTTCCGTTGATGCGGAAGGGAGGGAGCTGATGGCCGAGCAATATCGGATCATCCTCGATGTCGATACCGGCATCGATGACGCATTGGCGATCCTCTACGCGCTGGGGCGGGAGAACATCACCCTCGAAGCGCTGACGACGACCTACGGCAACATCGATGTCGAGATAGCGACGCGCAACTCCCTGCAACTGCTCGAGCTTGCCGGACGTCCGGACATTCCGGTCGCGCGCGGTGTGTCGCGGCCGCTGACCCAGCCGTTCAACGGCGGCGCGCCCTTCGTACACGGCGAAAACGGCTTCGGCGGCGTCGAGATGCCCCCGCCATCGGGCAAGGCCGTGGATATCTGGGGGCCGGACCTGCTCATCGAGATGGCGCGCGCCCATCCCGGCGAAATCACCCTTCTGGCCGTCAGTCCGATGACCAATGTGTCCCAGGCCCTGATGAAGGCGCCTGATATCGCGAAAAAATTCCGCAAGATCGTGATGATGGGTAGCACCATCAGCCACCCCGGCATCGGTGGCGTGACGCCGCCGCTGGTCGATGCCAATTTCCACAACGATCCAGAGGCCGCGCGCATCGTGTTCCAGTCCGGCACGAAACTTGTGGCCGTGGGCATGGACGTCACCATGCGCGCCAAGCTCAAGGCGTCCGATATCGCGGCCATCGAGGCACGCGGCGGCCCGGCCGCGAAGGCGGCCATGCAGGCTTCGCAGTTTTACCTGGCCGCCTATGAGCGGCTTTACGGCACCGATTTTTGCGGTCTCCACGATCCGCTGGCCGTGGCGCTGGCCGAACTGCCCGAACTCGGCACGTTCGAGACCATGTCGGCCGATATCGAATGCGCCGGCACTTTGACGCGTGGACAAATGCTGCCCGACCGGCGCCCGGGCGCGCCGGCCACGCAGCTGGTCGATGTGGCCATGGATGTGGATTTCGACGCCTTCTCGAAGCTGTTCGCCGACGCGGTCGCTGCCCAGTAGCCGGCCGCCCGGTCGAACCGGAAAAAACACAGGGAGAGAGACCATGAAAAAACTGACGACGGCCCTTCTGGCAATGGGCGCGGTGCTGGCCGGCACGCTCGGCATGGCCGCGGCGCAGGAAAAATCCATCATCTACGTTTCGCCGAACCCGATCGGCAACAACCCGTTTCTGGTTCTGGGGCGCGACGGCACCGAAGCCGTGGCCAAGAAGTACGGCGCCAAGGCCTCGACCATCGAAAGCGACACCCCGCAGGCGATCCTCGAGAACCTCTATGCCGCCGCCAACGAGGGCGCCGATATCATTGTCGCCCTGAGCTTCTCGGCCGTCGACGCCGTTTCTGAAGTGGCGCCGACGGCGCCGGATACGCAATTCCTGATCGTCGATGCCTGTCCGCAAGGCGAGCGCCCCGACAACCTTCATTGCGCCGTCTTCCGCGAGCACGAGGCCTCGTTCCTGATGGGAGCCATGGCCGCCCTGTCCACCGAGAGCGGCAAGCTCGGCGCGGTCGGCCCGATCGATATTCCGTTCATGCACCGCTTCACCGACGGCTTTGCGGCGGGCGCCCGCCATGTGAATCCGGACATAGAGGTCGAGACCCGCTGGGTCGGCGGCCAGAATCCCTTCTCCGACCCGGTCCGCGCCAAGGAGCAGGCACTGGCGCTGAAAGCGATCGGCGCCGACGTCATCTATGCGGCCGCAGCGGCCGGCAATTTCGGCATCTATGAAGCGGCCCCCGAGGGCGGTTTCAGGATCATGGGCGTCGACGTCAATCACTGCCCCCTGGCGGGCGGCACGATGTACGATTCGGCGTTGAAGCGGGTGGACCAGGTGATCCTGCAGTCGGTCGACGCCATCATGGACGGAGCGAAGCAGAATTTCGCGTCCTACGGCCTGGCGGAAAACGGTGTCGGTGGCGTCGTTCTCAGCGATGACGCCGATCTCGCGGCCAGCGGCTGCCTGATCGCCGGAGAAGCGGAAACCATCGCCAAGGTCCGGGCGCTGGCCGACCAGATCATCGCGGGCGAGATCGAGGTCAACGACCCGCTGGCTGCGCAATAACGAGGTGGGCGGTCTTAACAACTGACCGACCGCTGAACGATGAATGATGCCGCGGCACACCGCCCCGCGATATGCGGACTGAAGGGCGTTTCGAAGTCCTTCGGCGACGTCCAAGCCCTTTCGGACGTGTCCTTCGACGTCCGGGAGGGTGAGTTCCTGGCCATCGTCGGCGAGAACGGGGCCGGAAAATCCACGGCGATGGGGGTGTTGTTCGGGCTGCTGGAGCCGGATGAAGGCTTTGTGGAGATCGCCGGGGAACGCCGCCGGCTGAAATCGGCACGGGACGCCATCGACGCCGGCTTCGGCATGGTCCACCAGCATTTCAAGCTCTATCCCGACCTGACCGTTCTGGAAAACGTGCTGGTCGGCCAGGAGGGAGCGAACGGCCTGGGCCTGGTGCCCTTTCGGGATCGCCGCAAGGCGGTGACTGCTCTGATCGAAGAGTTCGGCTTCGCGCTCGACGCGGATCGCAAGGTGTCCGACCTGCCGGTCGATGCGCGTCAGCAGCTCGAGATCGTCAAGATGCTCTATTGCGGCGCGTCGACCGTCATTCTCGACGAGCCGACCGCCGTTCTCACCCCACAGGAAAGCCTGGCGCTCTACGCCATGCTCAAGAAGCTCTGTGAGCAGGGAAAATCGGTCGTGCTGATCACTCACAAGCTGGGTGAGGTCATGGACAATTCCGAGCGGGTCCTGGTGATGCGACAGGGCCGGCTGGTGGCAGAGCGGCGGACCGGCGAAACCGATCAGGGCGAGCTGGCGGAACTGATGGTCGGGCGCCAGATCGAACCGGTCGAAAAAGTCAGCCATGTGGGGCAGGAAACCGTCGCTTCCCTGAAGTCGGTCACGATCCGTTCCGGTTCCGACAAGCCGCTACTCGATTCTGTCACCTTCGATCTTCGGGCCGGTGAAATTTTCGGCATCGCCGGCGTCAGCGGCAACGGTCAGAAGGAACTGGTCAACGCCATGGTCGGCCTGCAACCGGCGACGGCGGGAGAGATCCGGTTTGGCGAGCGCGAGATCACCGGCCTGAGCGTCGCCGCGCGGCGCGCCATCGGCCTCGGCGACATGGCCGAGGATCGCATGGCGATGGGCCTTGCCGCAAAGGGCACGATCGCCGAAAACCTGATCTCCGGGCGCGAAGGTCGCGAGTCGTTTTCCGTTTCCGGGTTCCTGCGCTGGCGTCACATCCGCAGCTATGCAAGGCGGCTTGTCGAGCAGTTCGACATCCGCACGCCCAGCGCACTGCAGCGAGTCGGCAACCTGTCGGGCGGCAACCAGCAGAAGGTCATCGTGGCGCGCGAACTTTCCGCCGAGCCGAGGCTGCTGGTTGTGGAGAATCCGTGCTGGGGCGTCGATGTCGGGGCGATCTCCTTCATCCACCAGCAAATTCTCGGCCTTGCGGCCAAGGGGGTTGCGATCCTGCTGATCAGCAGCGACCTCGAGGAGCTGTTCGATCTCAGCGACCGGGTCGGCGTGATGTTCGAAGGGCGGCTGAACCGCGTCTTCGAGCGCGCGGAACTGGATGCCTTCGCCGTCGGCGCTGCCATGTCGGGCGATGTCGGAGATCGCGCATGATCCGGTCGCAACGCAACGCCGTCATCGTGCCGATCCTGGCGATCGGGCTTGGCGTGCTAGTGCTGCTGGCCCTGCCGCAGACCCGCGACGTAGTCGTCGGCTTCGTCAACGGAGCCTTCGGCGGGCGCAACAATTTCAACCTGTTCTCGACCCTGGGCCGGTTTTCGATCCTGCTGGGCATGGCCATGGCCGTGCTCGTCTCCTTCCGCGCCGGGTTGTTGAACATCGGCGGCGAAGGACAACTGGTGCTGGGCGGCCTGACGGCGGCCGTTGTCGGCGTCTACCTGCCGGGGCCGCCTTTGCTGGTCTCGGTCGCGGCTTTGCTGGCGGCGATGACGGCCGGGGCCTCATGGGCGTTGCTGGCCGGGGTGCTTGACCGGGTCGGCAAAGTGCCGCTGCTGATCGGCTCGCTTCTGCTCAACTACCCGGCATCCTTTATCGCCTCCTATTTCGTCTCGCACCCGCTGCGGGACATCGCCAGCGGGGCGACACAGACCTACAGGATCATGGGTGAAGCCCGACTGCCACGCTTTCCGGGCACCATACTCGACTACGGGATCCTGCTGATCGGTGCCACGGCCATCCTGGTCATCCTCATGGAGCGCACATCGGTCTTCGGCTTCCGGGTGCGCCTGCAGGGCTACAGTTTCGGATTTGCCCGCACATCCGGCTTTCCGACCGGACGCCTCTACTATCAGACGCTGATGACCAGCGGCATGATCGCCGGCATGACCGGCTACACCACCGTGTTCGGCCTGAACCAGCGCTATATCGACGGGATGCTGACCATCCCGCTCTACGCCTGGACCGGGATTGCCGCCGTTCTGCTGGCCGCCATCATTCCCTGGCTGACCCCGATCACCGCTTTCTTTTTCGCCATGCTGGCCACCGGGGCGGTCGGCATGGAGCGATCCGCCGATATCCCGCGCGAAATCGGCCAGATCATACAGGCGGTCATCGTGCTCTATCTGGCCGGAGTCGGCGGGAAGATACTGTCGGCCGGCGGCGGGAAGGATCACTGATGCTGTTCGACAGCGCTATCGTCGAGTCGATTCCGCGTTTTTTCACGCCGGTGCTTCTTGCCGCCATCGGTTCGGCCCTGTGCGAACGATCGGGCGTCTTCAACATCGCCCTGGAGGGCATGATGCTGGTCGGCGCATTCGCCGCCGTCGTCGGCTGCTACTTCACGGGCAGTTGGACCGGTGGGGTCGGCCTGGCGGTTCTGGCGGGCATCGCTTCGGGGCTGGTTTTTGCGTTCTGCGGCGTGCAACGCGGCGGCGACGACATCATCGTCAGCATCGGCTTCAACGTGCTGGCTATCGGTCTGACGACCTTCCTGCTGCGCAGCCTGTTCGGCGTGCAGGGTCAGTTCGACGACCCGCGCATCGTCGAAATCCCCACCATCCATCTTGGCCCGATCGCCGACATTCCCCTTGTCGGCAATCTGGTCTCGGGCCAGTCGGCCCTTGTCTGGTTCGCGGTCCTCATGGTCTTCGCGACGCATTATTTCCTGCAATACCACCGCGCCGGGCTGCGCATCCGGGCGACGGGTCAGAACGCCTCCGCACTGCGCAGTGTCGGGGTGTCCCCGGAGCGTATCAAGACCGGGGCGTTGATCGCCTGCGGCATGCTGTGTGCGCTGGGCGGCGCCCAGCTGTCGATTTCCAACGTGACGCTGTTTACCGAGGGGATGAGTGCCGGACGCGGCTGGATTGCACTGGTCATCGTCATGATGTGCGGCGCCCGGCTGCCCTGGATCCTGCCGACGGCGATCCTGTTCGGACTGGTCGACGCGCTGGGCTTTCGCATCCAGGGTCTGGGCCTGCCGCAGCAGTTTACCGAGGCCCTGCCTTACGTTCTGGCGATTGTCGTGCTGGTCGCGGCGTTCTCGCGCCGAGCCGGAAGGGAACATTGAGGCGATCGGGATGTCCGGCAACAGGCGCAAATCGGGCGGCAGCCGCTCACGGATCGAGGATCAAATCATCGAGGTCGCCTGGTGTTATTTCCATGACGCCCTGAACCAGGCCGAAATTGCCGAGCGGCTGGGCATATCGCGCACCACCGTCGTCAACTGCCTGGCCGAGGCCCGGGCCCGCGACTATGTGCGCGTCTCGCTGCGCCCCGGGGCATTTTCCGCCCGCGAGATTTCCGAGGAGCTGAAGGCGCGCTTCGACCTGCAGGATGCGCTCGTCGTCCCGGCGGTCAAAAACGCCCCGGCGGAAAGCCTCGGCCGGGTCGCACGGGCCGCCGCCGACTGGCTGCCGACGCTGTTGCGGCCGGGCGATCGTCTGGGCGTGTCCTGGGGCGAGACCGTGTTCAAGATCTCCGAAGCGGCGGAACAGATCACCATCCCCGACCTGGAGATCGTGCAGATGGTCGGTTCCCGCGCCACTCCGCTGGGCTTTGCCGCCGAGACCTGTTCGGCGAACCTGGCACAACGCTTCGGCGCGAACTGCATCAATCTCCATGCGCCGCTCGTCGTGCAAAAGACCGAGCTGGCGCGGCTTCTTCACGAGGAGCCGGTCATCGCCGCACAGCTCGAGGCGATCCGCAACTGCAACAAGACGCTGTTCGCCGCAGGATCGTGCACGCTCGAAAGTCACGTGGTTCGCAATGGCGTGGTCGGTCCCGACGAACTGGCCGACTATCTGGCGAAAGGCGCCCAGGCCGTGGTTTGCGGGCGGTTCATCGATGCCGAGGGAAGGCCGATCCCTGGAGAGATCGACGACCGCATGATCGGGGTCACGCTCGACGCCATGCTCGGCAAGGAACTCGGCCTCCTGGCCTCCTCGGGTCCCGACAAGGTGGCGCCGATCCAGGCCGCCATCAGGGCGGGTTTTGCCAGCCACCTGGTGACCTGTTCCGAAACGGCCGAAGCCCTGCTGGCCACCGGCGAGCGTTGACCGGCCGTCAGTCGGCCTCCGCCTCGATCGCTTCCATGTCGTCGTCGGAAAGGCCGAAATGGTGGCCGATTTCATGGATGAGGACGTGGCGGACGATGGCGCCGAGGGTCTCGTCGCGGTCGATCCAGTATTCGAGAATGGCGCGGCGATAGAGCCAGATACGGTTGGGCATCTGGCCGGTGCGGATCTCGCTCGCCCCCTGGGCAAGGCCGAGGCCTTCGAACAGGCCGAGCAGATCGTAGGGGCTGGACAGGCCGAGCGACTTCAAAACGTCCTTGCCGGCATAGTCGGCGACGCTGATCTGGATGTTGTCGCACAAATTGCGGAACTCGTCGGGCAACCCGGCAAAGGCCTCGCGCCCGAGGATCTCGAAGTCTTCGAGCGTCGGGGAAAATCGATCATTCCAGGGCGATGGGTCGGCCATAAGGTCACCGGTGTTCGAGCACAGCGAATCTGGCCTACAGTTAGGTGTTTGTCGAGCGAACGACCAGTGCATTTATCCGGGAGCGACGACAAAGACGTGCCGCTCGCAAAGCGCTCAGATTTTTCTCTGCTTTTGACGAGAAAACAAGCGACCCGTTTACTGAACCGGCCTTTTGCCTCGGGGAATAGGCGCCCTGCCCGGCCTTCAGAAAATTTCGTCAAATTTCACTGGCGAATTCAGGACTTATCCGACGTTCCAATCGAGGCTGTCTCCAAACCACGGAGATTGGAGGAGAGGTCTTGTCGGACTTGCTGACTTTGCTCAAGGTGCTTTACGCCTGCAACCTGACTGCGGAACAGGCACCCGTATCGCAAGCGCAGGCGTTGTTCTGCGTCAACACGCTGGAAGCCGTCAAAATGCAGTTCCTGACCGAGAACGAAGTTTCGGCCCTGCAAGAACTGCAGCCGTCGGAGCAGATCGAAGTCAGGCTCAGAGGCTATCGCCGTTTCAAGCTCTGGGAAGCGGACAACCCGACGCTGGTCCGACAAATCCAGCGCGAGCAGAAACAGAAACTGTTTCCGGGCAGTTGATCCCAACCAGCCCGAGAGAGCGAAGCCAAAGGGGATGCCCTGGCTAGGGCACGGCTACGATCACCGCGCAGGTTGGTTGCAAAACACAAGCTCGCGCCAAACAAATCTTCCCTGCGGCGGCAGTTCTGGTTACAAAACCGCCTGGGAATTTTGCGGACCGGGGAGACCGACGTGGAAATTACGGCACTGATCCTGTTTGCCGGCGCGCTTTTGGTGGCGGCAGGTTCGCCAGGCCCGAGCATTGCGGCGCTGGTTGCCCGGGTGCTCGCCAACGGGCATCGCGACGTATTGCCCTTTCTGGCGGCAATGTGGATCGGCGAAGCCGTGTGGCTGACGTTCGCGGTGTGGGGGCTGGCGTCGATTGCGGCGACGTTCCAGCCGGTCTTCGCGGCCATCAAATGGGCCGGCGTCTGCTACCTGCTCTATCTCGCCTGGAAGATGTGGCATGCGCCCGCGGAGATCGCCGGCGAACAGCTGCCCAAGAAGGGCTCGTCGGCGAAGATGTTCGCCGCCGGGCTGGCGGTCACGCTCGGCAATCCGAAAATCATGGTGTTCTATCTGGCCCTGCTGCCGACGATCATCGACCTGGGCGGACTGACCGTCTGGGGCTGGGGAGAGCTGGTCGCGACCATGCTCCTGGTGCTGATCGCCATCGATGCGGCCTGGGTCATGCTGGCGGCACGGGCGCGGCTGCTCTTGAAGAGCCGGCGCGCCGTGCGCATCGCCAACCGTTTCAGTGCCGGGGTGATGGCCGCGGCCGCCTCGGCCATCGCGGCACGAAGCTGACGGGCTTGCAGGCCGGCGTCAGCTACCGGGATTGAGCTCCTTGTCGGAAACCAGCACGCCGTCGGCGTCGCAATAAACCCAGTCGCCCGGCTTGAAGGTGGCGTCGCCGAAACGTACCGGTCCGCCGACGCTGCCAGTTCCGTTCTTGCTGCTCTTGATCGGCGTCGTGCTCAGGCAGCGCACGCCGATATCCATGGCGTCGATCTCGGCGCTGTCGCGAATGGCGCCGTTGATGACGATCCCGGCCCAGCCATTGTCGATCAGGATGCCGGCAATCATGTCGCCCATGATCGCCACCCGGGTGGAACCGCCGCCCTCGACGACGAGCACGCGCCCGTCGCCGGGTTTTTCCAGCTCCGCCTTCAACAGCACGTTGTCCTCGAAGCAGGCGACGGTCTGAGCCGGACCGGAGAAGGCCGGCTTGCGGCCGAATTTCAGGAACGGCAGATTGCAGAAGCGCACATCGTCGGCGAATGCGTCGACCAGATCGGCAGTCTTCATGGCGGGCCTCCTCGCTTCGGCTGTCGCGGGCATGGTTTCAGATCGCGCCTGTCGCGGCAACCTGCGATTTGACGCATCCGTCGGGACGGGGATCTTGTATTTAGTTCGATATCGCACTATATAGTACGAAATCGCACTAAATGGAGATCGACATGACCATCAGCAGACGTCAGGTTCTGGGCATCATCGGCGGCGGCACCATCATTGCCGCCTCCGCCGGCGGTGCTCTCTTTGCCGCAACCCGCACCCCCGAAAAAGCGCTGGCGCCCTGGTCGGCAGCCGGCGGATACCAGGAGCCGCGGCGGCGCGCCCTCTCCTACGCCGTCCTTGCGCCCAACCCGCACAACCGGCAGCCCTGGCTGGTGGATCTGAGCGTCGCCGACACGGTGATCCTGCATCGCGACAAGACGCGCGACCTGCCGCACACCGACCCCCATGCCCGCCAGCTAACGATCGGTCTCGGCTGTTTTCTCGAACTGATGACGATCGCCGCCTCGCAGACCGGCCATCGGGTCGACCTGGAACTCTTTCCGCGAGGTGAGGACGAACCGGTCGCGGCCGCGACATTCGCCGAAGGTGCCGCCTCGGATCCGCTGTTCGCGCATGTCATGCAGCGACGGTCGTGCAAGGAACCGTTCGAAGACCGACCGGTGCCGCAGGCGTCGGTCGAGAAGCTCGAAGCCCTTGCAACGATCGTCACGGACGAAACTCGCGTCGCAGCCATCCGCGACCTCACCTGGGACGCCTGGATGCAGGAAATGATGACGCCGCGCACGCTGAAGGAGAGCGTCGATCTGATGCGCTTCGGCAAGCGCGAGATCAACGCCAATCCCGACGGCATCGATCTCGGCGGACCGTTTCTGGAAGCCCTGATGGTCGTCGGCATGCTCGGCCGCGAAGCCCAGTTGGATCCGGACTCGACCGGGTTCCAGGAAGGCGTTCGCATCTACAAGGAGATGCTCGCCGCGACGCCCGCCTATGCCGTGCTGACCACGCCCGGCAACGGCCGCGCCGACCAGATCGAGGCCGGCCGCCGCTGGCTGCGGCTCAATCTGACCACCACCGCGCTGGGGCTGGCGCTGCATCCGGTGAGCCAGGCGCTGCAGGAATTTCCCGAGATGAAACCGCACTACGACAAGGCCCACGCCATGCTGGCCGAACCGGGCCACACCGTGCAGATGCTCGGTAGACTGGGATACGGTCCGACGGTACAGAAGTCACCGAGATGGCCGTTGGAGACCCGGATTGTCGATGGATAGCAAGACGCTCGCCACTTACTTCACCTTTTTCAACGAGATCGGCATCATCGCTCAGTTGAGCCGCGCCCAGTTCGAGGCGCGGCTGCCGGACGGTTTCCTGATCTCGCATTTCTCCGTGCTCAACCACCTGATCCGCGTGGCGGACGGCCGTACCCCGCTGCAACTGGCGCGGTCGTTTCAGGTGGCGAAGACGACCATGACCCACACGCTGTCGGGGCTGGAAAAGCACGGCCTCGTCGACATGCGGCCGAACCCCGGCGACGGCCGCAGCAAATGCGTCTGGCTGACGGACAAGGGTCGGGCGTTTCGCGATGACGCGATCAAGGCCATGGTGCCCGACATGGCCGGCTTCGCGGAGGTCTTTTCACAGGAAACGATAGCTGAAATGATCCCGCGCCTTGCCGAGATTCGGCAATTCATGGATACCGCAAGGGACTGACGACGATCAGCGCCACTGATCGCCGGCAATCATTCGCCGTGATGTGCGCCATCACCAATTCCAATTTGCCGGCGGATGCCAATTGACTATGTATGGTCGTCGAGGCCCACGCAGCAACGGACATACTTCATGATCGATCTTTACACGTGGACAACGCCGAACGGCCGCAAGATCTCCATCCTGCTGGAAGAACTCGGCGTTCCCTACACGGTTCACCCCATCAACATCACCGAAGGCGAACAGCACGCTCCGGAGTTCCTGGAAGTCAGCCCCAACAACAAGATCCCGGCGATCGTCGACCACGACAACGGGCTGAAGCTGATGGAGACAGGCGCGATCATGCTGTATCTCGCCGAGAAATACGGCCGGTTCATGCCGACCGACCTGGAAGGCCGCGCCCGCGCCTGGGAATGGCTGATGTGGCAGATGGGCGGCCTCGGCCCGATCCTCGGCCAAGTGCACCACTTCGTCAAATACAACAAGGGCAAGTCGGCCTATTCGGAAGAACGCTACAGCACCGAGGCGCATCGCCTCTATGGCGTCCTCGACAGGCGCCTGGAGGGCCGCGACTATATCGTCGACGAATACTCCATCGTCGACATGGCCTGCTGGCCGTGGGTCTCGCGCTACGAATGGCAGGAAGTCGACCTGAAACAGTATCCCAATGTGCGGGCCTGGTACCAGCGGCTGGCAGCGCGCGAGGCGGTGCAGAAGGGCTATCACGTTCCGAGGAAGGTCAACGAAGTCCCGGAAGGATAACCGTCGACCTGATTCTGCTATCGGCACTTCCCTTGTCGAACCCGGTCAGCGTCCATATCTGTTGAGTCGCCGTCACATGGTGCGGCGGCCAACGATACCGTCTGGTGCCGGATGGATGTTTTGCTGATCGTTGCGGTCGTGCTGGTCCTGGTCGGACTGGCAATCCGGTTGGGGTTTTATTCCTCCAGCCTCTCCCGCGACGACCTTTCGGACTATGCCTTTACCAGGGTTGCCCTGCCCGACGGGCTGACCCTGAACTACCGGGAACGGGGCGATCCCGGCAACCGCACGCTGCTCTTCGTTCACGGCGGCGGCGATTCGCTGTCCGCGTGGGACGGTTGGGCGGAAACGCTGGCGAACGAGCATCATCTCATCGCGATCGACCTTCCGGGTCACGGCCTGTCGGATCCCTATGCGGATGGCAATTACAGCACCGAGCGGTTTGCAGGATCGGTCAAGGCCTTCGTCGATACGATGGGCCTGAAGGATTTCGTGATTGTCGGCCATTCCTTCGGCGGCGAGACGGTTCTGCGCTTCGTCGTTGCCAATCCGGACGACCCCTGCGCGATGATCCTCGTCGCACCGGGCGGCTACAAGGCCGAGCACGGCCTCGCCGTGCCGCCGCCGATCGCTCGCTTCGCCCTGTCACCCGCCGGCAAGCTGCTGCTGCGCAATTTCTGGAGCCGCCGACTGTTCGGCTGGTTCCAGCACAAGAACTTCTTTTTCGGCCGGTCGAAAACCGTCGAGGCGGCGATCGACCGCCAGTTCAAGCTGCTGCGCTACGCGCCGAACCGAGGCGCCATGCTGTCTCTCGTCATGAACGACATGGCGCACCACGCCGACGTCGCCGGCTTGAAAGATCTGCGCCTGCCGGCGCTTTTCTTCTGGGGCCGCAACGATCGCATCGTGCCGCTCGAAACGGGACGGCGGATCGCCGGCGACGTTGCGGGGTCGGACATGCATGTCTATGACGGGATCGGCCACATGATCCATGTCGAAATGGCCCAGCGCAGTGTGGCGGATGCTTTGGTATTTCTGCAGGAGCAGGTCGGTTCAGACCGCCGGGACGCTGATAGGTCTCAGCACTCCAGCGAGTAACCGGCGCCGCGCACCGTGCGGATGACGTCACGCATATTGGCGAAATTCAGAGCCTTGCGCAGCCGGCCGACATGCACGTCGACGGTGCGTTCGTCGACATAGATGTCGTGGCCCCAGACACCGTCGAGCAGTTGCGAGCGCGAAAACACCCGCGTCGGCGACGCCATGAAGAATTCCAGCAGGCGGAATTCCGTCGGACCCAGCTTGATCTCCCGGCCCTTGCGGTAGACCCGGTGCGTCTCGCGGTCGAGCTCGATGTCGCCGGCCTTGAGCACCGACGAAATCGTCTCCGGTTTGGCCCGGCGCAGGAGCGCCCGCACCCGCGCCATCAGCTCCGGCGTCGAGAACGGCTT
This sequence comes from Rhizobiaceae bacterium, assembly GCA_963921345.3. Lineage (GTDB taxonomy): Bacteria > Pseudomonadota > Alphaproteobacteria > Rhizobiales > Rhizobiaceae > Hoeflea_A. The sequence goes on from CAWUFE020000007.1 coordinate 3,403,995, forward strand.
GACGACGTAGTCGTCGGCGCCCGTCGACAGGCCGCGCACGCGTTCGCTTTCCTCGCCGCGCGCGGTCAGCAGGATGATCGGCAGTTTTTCCGTCTCCGGCCGCACCCGCAGCCGGCGGCACAGTTCGATGCCGGAAAGCCCCGGCAGCATCCAGTCGAGAATGAGCAGGTCGGGCTGCCGCTCCAGCAGAGCGACCTCGGCGTCGTCGCCGCGCAGGATCGTGTCGACCTCGTAGCCCTCGGCCTCTAGGTTGTAGCGCAGCAGCACGCTCAGCGCCTCTTCGTCCTCGACGACAGTGATGTGGGGTGACATTCCCATGAGATGCCTCTAGCGCTCTAATCAGCCTTCGACCACGACTGTCGCCGACTCGTCGTCCTTCGGACGCTCCGTGCTGAGCTGTTCGCCGGTGGCGATATAGTAGACCGACTCGGCGATGTTGGTGGCGTGGTCGCCGATGCGCTCGATGTTCTTGGCGCAGAACAGCAGATGCGTAAAGGCCGTGATGTTGCGCGGGTCTTCCATCATATAGGTCAGCAGTTCGCGGAACAGAGTGGTGTAGATGGCGTCGATTTCCTCGTCGCGCTCGCGCACCGAATTGGCGAGTTCGCCCGAGCGGGTCGAGTAGGCGTCGAGCACCTCCTTGAGCTGGGTCTGGGCCAGCTCGGTCAGATGCTCCAGCCCACGCACCAGCTTTTTCGGCTGCGCCATGCCCTGCACGGCGATCACCCGCTTGGCGATGTTCTTGGCCATGTCGCCGACCCGCTCCAGATCGGCGGCAATGCGGATCGAGCCGATGATGTCGCGCAGGTCGGAGGCCATCGGCTGGCGCTTGGCGATGATCAGCACGGCCTTTTCGCCGATCTGCCGTTCGGCTTCGTCGAGGATCAGGTCGTCGGAGACGACCTTCTGGGAGAGGCCGGCATCGGAATTGATCAGCGCGGTCACAGCCTCGCCGAGCATGCGTTCGGCAATGCCGCCCATTTCCGAAATGCGGCGGACAAGGAAATCCAGCTCCTCGTCATAGGCCGATACGATGTGAGCTGTCGGCGCTTCGTTTGCGGTTTCGTCGCTCATGGCACCTTCCATTCCTTTTCAATCAGCCGAAACGGCCGGTGATGTAATCCTGGGTGCGCTGGTCGCTCGGACTGGTGAACATCTTGTCGGTATCGTCGACTTCGACCAGGTTGCCGAGGTGGAACATGGCCGTGCGCTGCGACACGCGGGCGGCCTGCTGCATCGAGTGGGTGACGATGACGATGGTGAAGTTCTGGCGCAATTCGTCGATCAGTTCTTCGACCTTGGCAGTGGCGATCGGGTCGAGCGCCGAACAGGGTTCGTCCATCAGGATGACCTCGGGGCCGACGGCGATCGCCCGAGCGATGCACAGGCGCTGCTGCTGGCCGCCGGACAGTCCGGTGCCGGGTGCGTGCAGGCGGTCCTTGACCTCGTCGAACAGGCCGGCCTTCCTGAGGCTGGTCTCGACGATTTCGTCATAGTCCGATTTGCTCGCGGCAAGGCCGTGGATGCGCGGCCCGTAGGCGACATTCTCGTAGATCGACTTGGGGAACGGATTGGGCTTCTGAAACACCATGCCTACCGCGGCGCGCAGTTCGACCACGTCGACGGACGAATCGTAGATGTCGGCACCGTCCAGCGTGATATCGCCGGTGACGCGGCAGATATCGATGGTGTCGTTCATCCGGTTGAGACAGCGCAGGAAAGTCGACTTGCCGCATCCGGAAGGACCGATCAGTGCGGTCACCTGGTTCTGGCGGATATCCAGATTGACGCCGAAGAGAGCCTGCGAGTCGCCGTAATGGACGGAGACGTCCCTGCCCTTCATCTTGACGGGCGGCTGGGACTGCGGCTTGGCGCCGATCGCTTCTTCCACAGCGGCTTCAGACATCATGTTCATCCCTGTATACCCCGTTTGTCCGGCATTTGGCGTTGTGCTTTCGGCGGTCGACGACATTCAACAGACCCTTCCTCACCAGCGGCGCTCGAACCGGTTGCGGAGAAATACCGCAAGTCCGTTCATAATCACAAGAAAGCCGAGCAGCACCAGGATCGCGGCGGAAGTGCGCGAAACGAAGCCGCGCTCCGGACTGTCGGCCCAGATGTAGATCTGCGTCGGCAGCGCCGTCGAGGCGGAGAACACGCCCTCCGGCGGACTGGTGATGAAGGCGTTCATGCCGATCAGCAGCAGCGGCGCCGTTTCGCCCAGCGCCTGGGCGAGTCCGATGATGGTGCCGGTGAGAATCGTCGGCATCGACAGCGGCAACATGTGGTGGAGGATCGCCTCGTGACGCGAGGCGCCGATGCCGAGCGCCGCCTCGCGGATCGAGGACGGAACCGATTTCAGCGCCGCCCGGGTGACGATTATCATCGTCGGCAACGTCATCAGCGACAGCACCATGCCGCCGACGAGCGGCGCCGAACGCGGCAACCCGAACCAGCCGAGGAACACCGCCAGGCCGAGCAGACCGAACAACACCGACGGAACCGCCGCCAGATTATTGATGTTGATCTCGATCAGGTCGGTGAAGCGGTTCTTCGGCGCGAATTCCTCTAGATAGACGGCCGCGGCGATGCCGATCGGGAAGCTGATCAGGAAGCACACCAGAAGCGCCCAGAACGAGCCGGAAATGGCGCCCGCGAGACCGGCCAGTTCCGGAAAGCGCGAGTCTGAGTTGAGGATCAGGCCGAAGTTGATCGGCTTGGAGACCAACCCGTCCGCCTGCAGTTCGTCGAACCATTCGATCTGCTTGTTGCTGACGCGGCGCCGGTCCTCCGGCGTGTCGCGCGAGATCTGGCCCTTGGCGAACTGGTCGAGCGGATCGGAGAACGGAATCTGGTAGTCGAAGGTCGTGCCGATTACATCCGGATTGCGGATCACGTAGTCGCGTACCAGATAGGGCGCCGAGGACGTGAACATGCCGTAATAGGCGCGCGAATCGGAGCGCGGTACATCCGGTTCCAGCGCCTTCAGGGAACCGCGCACGATCTTGCGCCAGTTGGCACCCATGATGTCATCGGGGTCGACCTCGGCGGCTGTCAGGTCGATGGCCACCCGCGCCTTGGTCTGCACGAAGGCTGAGGCGCCGGTATAGAGCAGGGTCGCGACGAGCAGCGCCAGAAAACCGATGGCGAATGTGATCGCGGCGACGCCGTAATACTGCAGGCGGCGGTCGGCTGCATAACGCCGGCGGCGGCGTTCCGCCATCTCCGGCGACTTCCAGGCCGGACGCTGAAGGGCGGTGTCGCTCATCAGTATTGCTCCCGGTATTTGCGCACGATGCGCAGCGCGATCAGGTTCAAGAACAGGGTGATGATGAAGAGCATCAGCCCGAGCGCGAACGCTGCCAGGGTTTTCGGATTGTCGAACTCGGTGTCGCCGATCAGCAGCGTGACGATCTGCACCGTTACCGTGGTGACCGAATCCAGCGGGTTGGCCGTCATCTTGGCGATCAGGCCGGCGGCCATGACGACGATCATCGTCTCGCCGATGGCGCGACTGAGCGCCAGAAGCACGCCTCCGACAATGCCCGGCAAGGCGGCCGGCAGCAGCACGTTGCGGATGGTCTCGCCCTTGGTGGCGCCCATGGCCAGCGACCCGTCCCGAATCGCCTGCGGAACGGCAGCGAATGCATCGTCCGACAGCGACGAGATGAACGGGATCAGCATGATGCCCATGACGCCGCCGGCGGCCAACGCGCTGTTGGGGGCGACGTCGAGGCCGATGCCGGCGCCGATCTGGCGCAGGGCCGGGGCCACCGTAAGCACGGCGAAGAAACCGTAGACGACGGTGGGTATGCCGGCCAGGATCTCCAGCATCGGCTTGACGAATGAGCGGAAACGCGAACTCGCGTATTCGGTCAGATAGATGGCCGACAGGATGCCGACCGGGACGGCAACGATCATCGCCAGCGACGCAACCAGGATGGTGCCGAGGAAGACGGGAATGGCCCCGAACGCCCCCTGCCCGGCGATCTGGTCCTCGCGCAGCGGAATCTGCGGCTCCCAGCGCAGGCCGAACAGGAAATCGGTGACCGGGACGCGCTGGAAGAACTGGAAGGCCTCGTAGAGCAGCGAGGCGACGATGCCGATTGTGGTCAAAATGGCGACGGTCGAGGCGAAGACCATCAAGGCCGTGACCGACCGTTCGAAGCTGTGGCGCGCCAGGAAGCGCTTGGAGACCGAGCTGAGGGCAAAGCCGGCGCCGGCCAGCGCGATGACGACGACGGCAGCCGCGAGCAGGAACTGGGCGGTCGACTGCATCGATTTCAGATGGGCGACGGCGGTAGTGATTTCCGGCGTCGGCTCGCGAAAGATATTGCCCACCGCAACCTGGCGGATCTCGCTGATCAGCAGGTCCTTCTCGGAGCCGGTCAGCGCATCGGCGCCGGGATAGGAACCCAGCAGCATCATGTCGATGACGGATCCCTCGAACAGCAGCCAGAGCAGCACGAAGATGAAGGCCGGAACGGCCGTGTAAACCAGGGCGTTGAGACCGTGATAGATTGGACGGGAGTGCAGGCCCCGCATGTCGTCGCCGGCAACGCTCACGGCTTTGCGCGAGGCGATGAAATAGGCGATGACCGCCGCGACGATCAGAAACAGGAAAAGATAGCCAAGCATCGCGTCCCCCAAAGGAAATGCCCCGGCCGACCGGCCGGGGCATTACTGCGTCACTTACATCGACAGCTTGGCCGAACCCAGGACGTTTTCCTGGGTCTTGGCACGGGCAGCGTCGTCAAGCGGGGTCAGGCCGCGCTCGGCGAGGTAGCCGTCCGGGCCCAGAGCCTCTTCCGACATGTACTCGGTGATGAAGTCGTTCATGCCGGGGATGACGTCGCGGTGAGCGTTCTTGACGTAGAAGAACAGCGGCCGCGATACCGGATAGGAACCGTCGGCGATCGTGGCGAAATCGGGAGCGACGCCGTTGATCTTGACGCCCTTCAGCTTGTCGGCGTTCTCGTAGAGGAACGAGTAGCCGAAGATGCCGATGGCGTTCGGGTCGGCTTCCAGGCGCTGAACGATCAGGTTGTCGTTTTCACCGGCCTCGATGAACGGGCCGTCCTGGCGCATGCGCGAGCACTTTTCCTTCCACAGGCCCTTGTCGGCCTTCTTCAGGTCCTTCATGCCGGCCAGGGCGTTGCAGCCGTCATGCATGGCCAGCTCGACGAAGGCATCGCGGGTGCCCGAGGTCGGGGGCGGACCGAAGGCGACGATGGCGGCATCCGGCAGCGACGGATCGACGTCCGACCACTTCTGGTTCGGGTTGGCGATGAAGCCGCCCTTGCCGTCGGGCAGTTCGGCGGCCAGCGCCCTGAAGATCTGCTCTTCGGTCAGGTCCCAGTCGGAGTCGTTGCCGCGCGATACGGCGATCGACAGGCCGTCATAGCCGATCAGCGCTTCGGTGATGTTGTCGACGCCGTTTTCGGCGCACAGCTTCTTTTCCGAATCCTTGATGGCGCGCGATGCACTGGTGACATCCGGATGGTCCGGGCCGATGCCGGCGCAAAAGACCTTGAAACCGCCGCCTGTGCCGGTCGATTCGACGACCGGTGCAGATCCGCCGGTCTTGTTGGCGAACTCTTCCGATACGGCCTGCGTATACGGAAACACCGTCGAAGAGCCGACGATCTTGATCTGATCGCGGGCGGCGGCCGTGCCGGCGAATGCAGCCGAGGCCACCAGCAGGGCGGCAGTTACGTAAAGGGTTTTCATAAATCTCTCCGTCAATGCGGTGTGGTCCATGCGCCTTCAGGGCGCAGCCGGTATCGTTACTGGCGCCCGACTCCTAACAGCCGGTACACGGACGTTTTATGACGGTTACATTACATCTTTGTGACAGGTTAACTGGCTGATTCTTCTGTGTTATTTTCATATCCGTCAGCTTCCGGCCCCGGCTGCCTGCTGAATCTGACAATGAATTCCGCCCCCTCCCCCGCGGTGGAATGCACGACGAGGCGGGCCCGATGACGGGTCAGGATGTGCTTGACGATGGCCAACCCCAGCCCGGTGCCCTTCTTCGAACGGCTGGCCTCGACATTGACGCGGTAAAACCTCTCGGTCAGCCGCGGCACATGTTCTCGCGGTATGCCGGGGCCGAAATCCCGTACGCCAACCTCGATCAGGCCGTTGGCTTCGTTGGGCGGGTGCAGCGTCACTTCGACCCGCTTGCCGCTCTGGCCATATTTGCAGGCGTTCTCGATCAGGTTTTCGAAAACCTGGATGAGTTCGTCGCGGTCGCCGAAGACGCGAACCGGTTCTGCGGGCGCCTTCACTTGCAGGCTGACGCCGAGTTCGTCGGCCAGCGGCCCCAGCGTATCGCAGACATGGCGGACGAGCGGCTCGAGCTCGACCGCTTCGGTCGGCTCGACATGCGCCTTCATCTCCAGCCGCGACAGCGACAGCAGGTCGTCAAGCAACCTCGTCATGCGGCCCGCCTGATCATGCATGATGGCAAGGAATTCCTCGCGCGCCTTGGGGTCGTCACGAGCCGGGCCCTGCATGGTTTCGATGAAGCCGGAGAGCGAGGCCAATGGCGTGCGTAGTTCGTGGCTGGCATTGGCGATGAAATCGGTCCGCATCCGGTCGATGCGACGGACCTCGCTCTGATCGCGAAAGGTCAGAAGAAAAAACCGGCCGCTCGTGCCCATCGCGGCGTTCGGCGTCATCGGTGCGATCCGCACCCGGTACCAGCGCTCCGACGGGACCTTCTCGACATAGTCGATCTCATGCGGGCACTTGTCGGCGATCGCGCAATCGACCATTTCGAGGATTTCCGGCGAGCGCAGCCGCGCCGACAAATGCGACTGCTGCGGTAGCGTGCCGAAGCGTTCGACGGCGGCCCGGTTCTGGTACTCCAGCTTGCCGCGCGACGACAAAATGAATACCGGATCGTTCAAGGCCTCGCAGGCGCCGAAGACGGCATCCGCCTCGGGCGCACGCCCCTCCCGACGCAGCAGACGCTCGCGCTTGCGCGCGGCGCGCGACCGTGTCGGCAGCGCAGCGGCCACGACCAGAACCGCAAATCCGGTCCAGATCTGCCAGTGCGGCACCAGGCCCGACAGCGACAGCAGCAGCGCCAGAACCGCCGCGGCGGCCAGGATGAAGCGGGTGTCGTAGAGGCGTTGCGCGGCTCTTTGTGCGTAATCCTGCATCGGGTTCGGGCGGTTGTCCTGCGGGCGGTCCATGGCCTCGATACTATCGCGGGGCGGCCCGGTCTGCCGCCCAAAACGCCTTGCGTGCAGATGGGATTGCTTGACCCGGTCTGCTCGCAAAGCGCTCTAGCACGGTGCGAAGCGCATGAGAACACGCGATGTAGCGTCGGCATATGACGGTTGCATGACCGCTGATGCGGGTCGGCCAGGCAGTGGAAATCGTCGCAGCTCCCCCTTAATGTGCGCCAAATCTGCAAACCGGAATTCAGCGCATGAGCCACAAAAACAGTGACAGGGCCGTCGAGATCATGGTCGGCGGCAAGCGGCGGCGGTTCGATATCGACGATCCGGTCCTTCCGGACTGGATCGAGGACGAGGCGTTCGGTTCCGAAAGCTATCCCTACGACAAGAAACTCAAGCGCGACGACTATGAGGAACAGCTCGAAGCGCTGCAGATCGAGCTGGTCAAGGTGCAGTTCTGGCTGCAGGCCAGCGGCGAGCGGGTCATCATCGTCTTCGAGGGCCGCGATGCAGCCGGCAAGGGCGGCTCCATCGGCGCGACCAGAGCCTATATGAACCCGCGGTCGGCCCGTATCGTGGCACTGCCCAAGCCGACCGACAAGGAGCGCGGCCAGTGGTACTACCAACGCTATGTCGACCATTTCCCGACCAGCGGCGAAATGGTGCTGTTCGACCGCTCCTGGTACAACCGCGCCGGCGTCGAGCCGGTGATGGGCTTCTGCACGCCGGAGCAGCACCAGCGCTTCCTGCAGGAAACGCCCGATTTCGAGCACATGCCGGTGCGGGCCGGCATTCACCTGTTCAAATTCTGGCTCAATATCGGCCGCGAAATGCAGCTCAAGCGGTTTCACGACCGCCGCCACGATCCGCTGAAGGTGTGGAAGCTGTCGCCGATGGACATCGCCAGCCTGGACAAGTGGGACGACTACACCCAGAAGCGCAACCTGATGCTGGAGCACACGCACAGCGACCACGCGCCCTGGACAGTGGTCCGTGCCAATGACAAGCGGCGCGCCCGCATCAACCTGATCCGCCACCTTCTGTCGGGGCTTCCCTATGACGGCAAGGATCTGGCGGCCATCGGCGAAATAGACGACAGGATCCTCGGGTCCGGACCCGGCTTCCTGAAGGACTGAGCCTCAGATTGCTCTATTGCGGACGAATGCGGATGCCGTAGACATCGACGCCGTTGCCGGCGCCGGTGATGTCGCTGTTGAGCGCCAGATAACCCGGTTCCGTGGCATTGCCGGCGTTGCCGAGGTCGAAACTGAAGATCACGTCGCCGGCCTCGTAGGTGACGTCGAAGCGATGGCGCCCGCAGTCGCCGCCACCCGGAAGCTGGCAGCGAACATAGATCTGGGTCGGCGTGTCGCCGGAGGACCGCAGCGTAACGGCCACCATCGATTTTGCGCCGGACAGGCTTTGCAGCAGGCCCGGGCCCAGTTCGAAAAGAACTTCGCCTTCGGCTCCTCCGCTTTGCGACACCACGCGCAGGGCGTCGCGGCCTTCGTTGTCGAGAAGGCTGAGATTGGCCGCGTCCCGGCCTGCCACCGTTGCCAGATCGCTTGGCGTGAACACGTCGATCCAGTCGCCCGAAAACGCCCCGTCAGGCGACGGAAGACCGGCGAAATCCTCGGCGTCCACCGTCGCCGGCGGATTGGGAACGCTGGTGTCGCGCTGCTGCGGTGTCTGCAGAACGCCGTTGATCGTCAGCCATAACGCACCGATGCCGACAAAGGCGACAACCAGGGAGACGACAAGTATCAGCGAAAAGATCGGACGGCGGCGTTTTTTCCGACGACCGCCGTGCCTTGGCGGCGGTTCGACCGGGCCGAAATCGGCGTCGGGAACATCGGCGATCAGGTGATCGGGCGGCGAAGCCGCAGGTGCGCTTGCGTGCCGCCGACGCTGCGTCGGTCCGGCTTCCGGGGGATCCACCGGCGCATCGACCTCGATCGGGTCCAGGTGGCCCGGAGCAGGCTGCACCGGTTCGTCCGATATCGACGGCTGCGCGAATTCGACCGGCTCTCCGATCTCCTGCGGCTGGCCCGGTGCGCTGTCATCGATTGGAGGAGGCACATCCTCGAACGAGGGGGCGGAACGGGGCGGCCGTGGCAGATCGTCAAAATCAGGCTCGACCCTTTCGGCGCCTCGAGCCCGGCGGTCGGGAGCCGGCGGAACGGCAGCCACCTCCTCGTCCTCGGCGGGCGGCTCCGGCCGGGCAAGCTCCCGAGCCGGGTCGTCGGCCGGAGGCTCATCCGCCGCAGCGGACGCGAAACCCAGATCTGGCGGCGGCGGTTCAGCCCAGTAACTGTCCTCGATCCTGGCAATCAGTTCTTCAAGCAGATCGGACTGCCGCATGGCGCGGTCGGTGCCGCCCAGTCCCTGCTTGTCGATGCCGTTGGCCAGCGCCTGTCGCGCCGACGCATAGACCCGCTCGCGCTGCAACGGATCCGCCATGCCCGGCTTGCTGAGCGCCTTACGAATGGCGGCCTCGATGCCCTTCAATGCACAACCCCACACACAGCCGGCCCACCCCGGCGCAATACCCTTATCAGTTTACCGCATTCCGCCAAAGCAAACCGGCCGCTTTCAACAGGATCAATGCGGCGTTTTGCGGGCAGGAACCGGACCGGGCGGCGCACAGCAATGCCCGCGTCCCCAGCGCAAGTCAATCGCCCTTGCGGTCGGCAGGCCCGGACAATCCGCAAGTACGGACCTCGCCGCAGGAACATGCAGGCTTCCACCGTGGGCAAATCTCTGCTACCCGCATTTACGTTTGCGTAAACGTCAATCACGAGGTCAGGGTTTCATGGCGCTTCCCGTTATTCTGAAAGACCGGCTGCGGCTGCCCGTGGTCGCCGCTCCGCTGTTCATCATTTCGCACCCGCCGCTGGTGCTGGCGCAGTGCAAGTCCGGGGTCGTCGGTTCCTTTCCGGCGCTCAACGCCCGGCCACAGGAACAGCTCGACGAATGGCTGGCGGAAATCACCGAGGAGCTGGCCAACCACGACGCACGAAATCCCGATCGGCCGACCGCTCCCTTCGCCGTCAACCAGATCGTCCACCGCTCCAACACCCGGCTCGAGCACGACCTGCAGATGTGCGAGAAATACAAGGTGCCGATCGTCATTTCGTCGCTCGGCGCGGTTCCGGAGGTCAACGAGGCGGTGCACGCCTATGGCGGCATCGTGCTGCACGACATCATCAACAACCGGCATGCCAATTCGGCGATCCGCAAGGGCGCCGACGGGCTGATCGCAGTGGCCGCCGGCGCCGGCGGCCATGCCGGCCCGCTGTCGCCGTTTGCGCTGGTGCAGGAAATCCGCGAATGGTTCGACGGGCCGGTGCTCCTGTCGGGCGCCATCGCCACCGGCCGGGCTGTCCTCGCGGCGGAGGCGATGGGCGCCGACCTCGCCTATATCGGCACGCCCTTCATCGCCACCCCGGAAGCGCGGGCGGTCGAGGAATACAAGACAACCATCGTCGAGAGCGGCGCTTCGGACGTGGTCTACTCCAACTATTTCACCGGCATCCATGGCAACTACCTCAAGCCTTCCATCGCCCGCGCCGGCATGGACCCGGAGAACCTGCCGGTGGCCGACCCGACGAAGATGGACTTCGGCGAAAAGAAAACCGGCGCCAAGGCCTGGAAGGACATCTGGGGCTCCGGCCAGGGCATCGGCGCGATCAAGGAAATCCGGCCCGTCGCGACCTATGTCGACCGGCTGGACGAGGAGTATCGCGCCGCCCGAAATGCGCTGCGCGGCGAAGCCTGAGCGCGGCACCGGCGGGGACGAAGCGGGAAATTCGCCTCGGCAGCCGATTTCGCGACTTGAATTGTTTCCGGATTGGCGCTATCAGCGCCGCATTCTCGCATCCGCCTTGTCAGGCGGCGGGCCGCAGTAGCTCAGTTGGTAGAGCAACGCATTCGTAATGCGTGGGTCGGGGGTTCGAGTCCCTTCTGCGGCACCAGACTGTTTCTTGTCCGACCCGGGGTCTTCGTCGAAAACGGGGGCATCCGTCTATGATCTGCAGTCTGTGGATCAGTTCTGTATCAGATTTCTCCTTCTTTGGCCTTCAAGCGCAGAGAGCTCGGACACGCTTTCTGTAGTTTTCAAAGTTGCGGAAGCCGAAAGCACGGCGTTGGATGAGCTTCATTTTTCGATGATAGCCTTCGGTGATGCCGTTTGATCGTGAGAAGCGCCACATGCGTGCGATCTCTTGCTGCCAGCTTTGCAATGTCTTTGCGAGTTTTTGACAATCCCTGAAGCCGCTCTGGCGGAGCTGGTCGATGGCCTCCAGCAGTCTGCGCACCAATGTCCTGCACTGTCTTTTGGATTGGTTCTTGGCGGTCAACACGTCCATCAGATCTTCCTTGAAACGATAGATGCGTTCGATGGCCGGCCTGTGTCATGAGGCGCGATCTTTGGCACAACGGAGCAGGACCTTCTGCACAGATTTGATGGGAAGATGCGGGGACTATATGGGATGAAGCAGGATGGCAAACGGGAAGCGGCGTTTCCGGACTTTGCCGGACTTATCCGGACTTATCCGGACCGGGAATGGTTTTAACACGGCCGACTGGGGCGGGTGTTTGGCCGAATCCCGGTCCTGAAGAGCATCCGAAACGTCCTTTCAGGTGCATTGCAGGTGGTCATCTGCGGTGTTCAACCGCGCGCATGAGCCAGCAGGTCGCTTGCGGCGATCAGAGCCGAACCGTCCGTTAGCGCGCCCTCGACGCTCCGCTTGAGATGCAATGGCAAGGCGCCCTGTTCGAACAGCCGGTCGGCCAGTTCGCCTGCCTGCGCCGTTTCGCCCGGATCGTCAGCACCGCCATTGACGGTCAATGCTCGCAAGGCGATCGTCATCGCCTCGGCGGCAGGGACGCGGGCCTCGGCTTCGAAGTCGCCTCCGGCAAGCAGGGTCGCCATGCGCAGCTTGCGGTCTGCCTCGGCCGTCAGTTCCTGCACCCTGTGCTGCCGGGCGGCTGTGCCGCCGACATCGAGATGCTGCGAGCGGTACAATTCGCCCCGGTCACCGCTGGCAAATCGCAGCACCCCGGCCGTCTCCAGTCGGCACAGCATCTCCCAGGTTCGGCGATCTCACCTCGACGGCGACATTTGCGTCTGCGAGCCGCCGACGTTCCTCTTCGACGGCTTCCGGCGATGCGTCGACAACCGCCATGAATGCTTCGTCCGCGCCGCCGGGTGCGAACAACGCAAGGAAGCCGTCGCCGTGGCGTTCCCGCAAGCCCTCACACAACCGCGAGGCCGGGTCTTGCGGTGCCTGATCTTGCGGCACCTGGGGTTTGGTACCCGCCATGACCGCTTCCATGCGTTCCAGGAAGGCGCCTCTGCCGCTCGGCATGCGTATATTGCCGACATCGCCGAGACCGTCCAGCACGCCGTCGGCCAGTCCCTGTTTCTGGTCGAGCAGGAACAGCATGCGGTGTTCGATGCTGTCTTCGGTGACCAGGTTGACGACGCTGACCGGGCGGCTCTGGTGCTTGCGCCAGGCGCGGGCGATGCGTTGCTCCAGTTTGGCCGGGTTCCAGGGCAGGTCGAGATTGACCACCGCATCGGCCACCTGAAGGTTGAGGCCGACGCCACCCGACTCCGACGACAGGAACAGCCGGCAGCCCGGATCCCCGAAGTCGAGCCCCATTTCAATTGCCAATTTGCGGACCAGTTCCAGCATGCGCACCCATTCCGAAAAGATTAGGATCTTGCGCTGCGGCCTGTCCGTCGGCAGGTCGCCCAGACTACGCTCCAGTTCCATGAGTTGGGAGATGCTGGAGGTACTTGCCAACCGGACCTATGAACGGCTCTTCTCGGCCTAGGTGGTAGCACTGCCGGGGACGGGACTGCTGACCATCGCACTTGGATTGGCGGCCTACGAAACCGCCGCCGCGATCCGGCTTGACCGCGCCCTGGATCGGCAATCGCGTATTTCGTCTGCAGTTGATTTCCGTGTCTGGTTCAATTCCGTAATGGAAAGGGGCCAACCAATAGATTTGCAAGACTTGGCAAAGGTTTCATATGGCGGCAGATGAGGAAATCAGCGACGAGATCGCCCAAATTGTCGCCGAGAAAATCGAGAACCTGAGACCGCGCCTTCTCGATTTGACCGCAAGAAATCCTCTTATCCGTGTGCGTCTTTCGCACAACAGCAATTCGTATCTGCGAGTCGTTGACGAATTGCCTGATGTTCTCTTCTTTCGCCTGTCGGAGGGCAAGTCGATGAAATTCTCGGCGCTGCCCCCGATCGAGGACGAACCGCAGGACGAAAAGACCGATGCATTTCGCGATGCGGTTGCCGCTGCCCGGGTCAATGACGAAGCCTATCGTATGGCGACCGAAGCGCTGGATCCCAATGAAGCCGACTATCTCGATCAAGCCCGCAAGTTGGAACGTACCCTCAAGGACCGAATACGGGATGCGTTCGACTTGCCTGCCAGACCGACTGGCAAGGATGTTTCCAGCCTCTCGGCCCATGCGAAAGCTCATGGAATAACGCCCGCTTACGACCTGCCCGATCCGGCAGAAGAGAGCGATGACGGGCGCCATACCGACGACGAGATTCAAACACTGCAATTGCCGCGTGACCTGGAACGTCGAATGAATGCGATGATCTCCAAAGGCCGAACCTGGCAGCAGGAAACCGGAATCAATGTCGTTCAGGCGGCGTTCGGCCTGCTTGAATGGACCGACCCGAGCGGCCGCGACAACAACATGTCGCCGCTCCTGGTCCTGCCTGTATCGCTGAAGGCGAAAAAATCCCCCAACGGGACCCGCTTCGAGGCTGTCGGCGCCGGAGAAAGCGCGGAATCGAATGGCGTGCTCATCGAGAGACTGAAACGGGATTTCGGGATCGATCTGCCGCGCTATGGCGGCGGATCGGTAGAGGACTATTTCGGTTCCATAGTGGACCTGCAACCCGGTAAAATCCGGACATGGCGGGTTCGCCGCCAGGTCGTATTCGGGATTTTTCCGTCCGCTCGCATCGCAATGTACCATGACCTCGATACCTCAACGACCGATTTCGCAAGCAACGAAATCGTCAAGGGCATCATGGCCGGAATCGATCCCTCCGGCGTATCTCCGTTTTCGGATGAACACGACATTGATGCCATGGGCGAGCGCGGCGATGCCGTTCCCCTGACCGTGATGGATGCGGATTCTTCGCAACTGAGCACGATGATCGATGTGGCCGCCGGAAAGAACCTTGCAGTCGAAGGCCCTCCGGGAACCGGCAAATCCCAGACCATCGTCAACGTGATTGCCGCGGCACTGGCAGAAGGCAAGAAAGTGCTGTTCGTGGCGGAGAAGCTGGCTGCACTTGAAGTCGTTCGTTCGCGTCTGGACGCTGTTGGCCTCGGTGACTTCACCCTGCCGTTGCAAGCCGACCGTTCGAGCCGGCAAGATGTGGCTCGTTCGCTCTGCGAGCGCCTTTCATTGGCGAAGAAGCCTGTCCCGGTCGACTATGAGAACACACGTCGGAGGCTGCAGGATGCGCGAAGCAGACTCTGCGGCTACGTGAAAATCCTCTCGTCCCGCCTTCCGGACATGGATTGCACGGTACACCAGGCACTGGGAAGGGCGATTGCGACGCAAGCTATTCTGGAGGAATTGCCCGCCCACATACGCGATACGTCGGCCTTGCCGGACCTCGTTTACGATGAAACGACCATCGGGCACATCCTGGTACGCGCGGAAGAGCTCGATTCAGCACGGACGGCAGCGATGCAAACCGGAAGCCACTGGAAAGGAATGGAGAGTCCATCGCTGACCCCCATCGCCGTCGATGAAATTCTGGAATCGACGAAAGCGGCAATATCGCCCATGTCTTCCCTGTGCGAGGTTGTGGATGAATGCCGGGAACGCCACATTCCTCCAAACGCTTCGGTAGATGAACTTGAGACCATCGTATCCGTGCTCAGCACATTCCGTTCGTCGGTTAGCGACACGGAAATTCGCGGATGGGCAGGTTTGCTCGACTGCGAAAAACGTGATCGGTTGAAGCGGCTTTCCGAGGCGATCGGTGAAGTGTCAGCATTGCGCGAACGGCTTTCTCAGGCGTTGCGGAACCCGGAAAGCGAAGCAAACAGGGCCTCGGTTATTCGGGCCGTTGCCATTTGCAGGAACTCGGGATTTCGGAATCCGGACCCGGGTCGCCTTGAGCAGGAGACCGAGAAACTTCAGCGTACATTGCAGGCGATATCGCAAATTCGGCATCACATCAGCGCGTTCGAGCATCATCACGATCCGGCATCACGTTGGACACTGAATGTATTTCATGAAGCAAGGGCGCTGGTTTTCGGTTTCCCGCGCGAAGTGCTGGCACTGCGGAGCCGGGAATCGCGGGATGCTGCTGCAGACGGTGCGATGAAGGCCTTGATTGCAAGAGGAACGGCGTTGGCGGCAAGGAAACAGGAACTGTCTTCGGCGTTCATCTTCAATGCCTCGGTAACGGGCAATTCCCTTCGCCAAACACTTGCCGTGATCAAGAATGCGGGTGTGCTTTCGTTTTTGTCAGCGGACATGCGGACAGCCAGGAGACGATATCTTTCGCTGTCGCGAAAGATATCGTTTGACAAGGATACGGCGGTGTCCGAGTTGATTGTTCTTGCCGAACTCGTCGAAAGAGAAGCCGAGTTCACATCCGACCCGAATTGTCGGACAGTTTTCGGATTGCACTTCCGGGGGCTCGAAACCAAATTCGATCTTTTTTCGGACCTCATAACCTACTACGAACGTGTGGATGCCACGTTCCCTGGGCCGGACCATCGCGACATTCGCGATTTCCTCAAGACTGCGAAGACTGATTTGCTTCTAGCGCTTCCTGACACCGCTGGCCTGAAGGAACAGATGACCGCTTGCGAGTTGGATCGGGTCATTTCGCTGCAACAATCGAAATTGGATGCGGCACAGGAAGAGCGGTCCGAACTCGAATCCTCGGTCTCGGTGCTGATCGATCCGGCCGTGGCAACGGTTCAGGGTCTTGAAAGAATACTCAACGATATGGACGCCCTTGAAAATCTGCTGGAGGCGATCGACATCGGCCAGGCTGAATTGGGCTTGTCCGATAATGGCGGTACAAAGCGTGAACCCGGCTCAGCCCGGTTGCAGCCCTGGATCGATTTCCTGGACACAATGATCGACCAGGAAGGCTATCTGCGTGCGGTTCAATCGAGTGCGCTCGCGGGGGAACTGCCAACCCTGTCGGATTTGCTCGACCGATTGCTCGAATGCAGCACAGAAGCGGAAAAGATATTCCTGTCGCTTTCGCAAAGGACGGGAATGGCGTTGGAGAGCCCCATGCGTGATCCTGCTGCGGCGCTTGTCTGGTCGAAGGCGGCAGCAAACGACCGGACCGGTTTGCGGGCGCATATGCGGGTGGCGAGGGCCAGGCAAGCTGTTGACGAAACGGGGTTCGGCAAAGTTGCGGAACAGTTGATGGAACACAGGTCAGACGTCGAAAATATCCACGGGATCATCGATGCCTTGATTGCACGGTATCGTGTTCGTCAGGTTTATGAACGCCATGGCAAGGGATTGGAAGGCTACACCGGAGAAGCGCTTTGCGAGTTGCGTTCCAGGTTCTCGCAGGCCGACAGGAAAATGGTCGAATTATCCCGTACCAAACTCGTTGCGGGGCTCGTCGAAACAGCAAATCCGCCGCCGGGCTGCGGGATTGGGCGCAAGGCGGACTATACCGAGATGGCGCTTGTCTGGAACGAGACGGAAAAGAAGAAGAGACACATTCCCGTGCGCGACCTGTTGAGACGGGCCGGCCGTGCCGTCCTGGAACTGAAGCCGTGCTGGATGATGTCACCGCAGGCTGTTGCGCAGTACCTTCCCAGCGACGCCCTGCAATTCGATCTTTGCATCATAGACGAGGCATCGCAAATGCCTCCCGAAGATGCAATCGGAGCGCTTTACCGCAGTCATCAGGCCATGATCGTCGGAGACACCAACCAGTTGCCGCCGACCAGTTTTTTCCGCAAGATGCTTGATGACGAAATCGATGACGACGCGGAAACCGAGACCGTTCTCGAGGAGTCGGTTCTGGAAATCGCCAAGGCGACTTTTCGACCTGCTCGCCGGTTGCGCTGGCACTATCGCTCGAAGCACTCCAGTCTGATTCGTTTTTGCAATCGCATTATCTATCAGGACGATCTTGTCGTTTTTCCTTCACCTTTGGAACAAAGGCCGGGTCTGGGCGTATTCTACAAACATGTTAAGGGCCGTTACAACTCGGGCTTGAACTCTGATGAGGCCCGCATTGTCGTCGAAGCCATCGTGGACTTCATGCGTGATTACCCGGACCGTTCACTGGGTGCGGTGGCCCTCAACAAGAAACAGGCAGACTACATTCGCGAAATGTTCGACAATGACATTGCGCTGGTCCACGGCCATGTTCGGAAATACCTGGACAGGTGGGAGGAACAGAACGACGGCCTGGAGAGTTTCTTTGTGAAGAATTTGGAGAACGTTCAGGGTGATGAGCGCGATGTGATCTTTATTTCAACGGTGTATGGCCCCGAAACGCCCGGAGGCGCCGTCATGCAGCGTTTTGGCCCGATCAATGGTCTTGCCGGCCAGCGACGGCTGAATGTCCTGTTTTCGCGCGCGAAGATGCAGATTGTCACGTTTTCCTCCATGACGTCTGCGGACATCACCGCTGACGAGAACGGCAACAAAGGCACATGGATGCTCAAGCGATGGCTGGAATATTGCGCCTCCGGCACATTGGAGGGGGGTGCTTCGACTGATCGCGAGCCCGACTCGGAATTCGAGCATCACGTTATCGAGCAGATCAAGGCCATGGGTTGCGACCCGGTTCCTCAGGTGGGGGTGGCTGGCTACTTCATCGATATCGGCGTCAAACACGAAGATTGGCCGCACGGCTATATCCTGGGCGTGGAATGCGACGGTGCGGCGTATCATTCATCCAGGTCCGCCCGTGACAGGGACCGATTGCGTCAGGAGGTGCTCGAAGACAACTATAACTGGAAGCTGTATCGAATCTGGTCCACCGACTGGTTTGCGGATCCCCGTCGCCAAATTGAATTGCTGCGCGCAGCCATCACGGATCGGCTGGAGGAGTTGAAGGCGACGGAAAAACACGCAACGCAGAAAAGCGATTATGTTTTCGAAGCCGACTCCGATACCGAGGACCTGCCGCTGCCAACACCGTCGCCGGAAGAACGGCCCATTTCATCCAGCGAGGGGCCGGAGCCCGGTGATGTGGAACGGCCATTTGACATTGACCAGAGCCACCGCCGAATAGAGATTGGTGACACGGTCCGCATTCGCTATCTGAGCCACGGTAACGAAGTCATTCAGGTTACAATTTCGAGGGATGGCAATGATATAGAGAACGGCATGATCGGCTATGCAATGCCCTTGGCGGAAGCTTTGCTGGATGCGCAAGAGGGCGATGAGATCGAAATCCTGAAGGGGTCGTACCTGCGGTCCGCATTGATCGAAAAAGTAACCAAAGGAACTGTTTCGCAGTAAGCGGCACCACTGCCAGTTGCAATTTACCAGTCGAAAATTTCGGGGGATTCGGGACGGTAGCTGCAACGCGGTTCATGTACCGGGGGTTGGGGTACGCGTGCGGCATAGCCTGCCAGTGTGGAATTCGCTATTTCGGGTCCGGGCAGGATCATGTCCGTAACCCACATGGCCTAATTTCAACCACGCCCTGGCCAAGCTGAAGATACATGGAATCGATAGAGTCTTCGAGGCGATACTCTTTTAACGTTGGGGTATTTCTGGCGTTCATATTCGACCGGATATCCGGACACCAGCGCTTCAGGAGGCAACGTGAACCGAAGGTCATTCAAGACCCCCTCTCGCGGGTATGAACAGCTCTTATGGCCGCCTTCGGCGCGAACAGTTTGGCGGCGCTCCCGGGAACGCCGATGATTACGTAGGCAGCGATGATCGGCAAAGATACCTTGCCCGCTGAAGACGAATTCGACAGGTCATTCAAAAGCCTGACGGACCACGCACCGTTCGCTTGGCAAAGACGGCTTTACATGGACTGGTTCCAACATGGCCGGATTCCACAAGCCCTCGACCTACCGACCGGTCTCGGCAAGACATCGGTGATGGCGATCTGGCATCTGGCGCGACAGGCCGGTGCCCCGCTGCCGCGTCGCCTGGTCTACGTGGTCGATCGCCGGGCGGTGGTGGACCAGGCGACACGCGAGGCGGAGAAACTGAAGGACGTCAATGCGGACCTGCGCGTCAGTACGCTGCGCGGCCAGTATGCGGACAACCGCGATTGGCTGGAGGATCCGGCGGCACCGGCGATCGTGGTCGGCACGGTGGACATGATCGGTTCGCGCCTGCTGTTTTCAGGCTATGGCGTCTCGCGCGGGATGCGCCCCTACCATGCCGGTCTGCTCGGTGCCGACGCGCTCGTGGTGCTGGACGAATCGCATCTCGTGCCGCCGTTCGAACGGCTGTTGCGCACGGTCGAGCGCGGACAACGCGGCGGC
Organism: Rhizobiaceae bacterium; assembly: GCA_963921345.3. Taxonomy (GTDB): domain Bacteria; phylum Pseudomonadota; class Alphaproteobacteria; order Rhizobiales; family Rhizobiaceae; genus Hoeflea_A. Next base: position 3,423,698 of record CAWUFE020000007.1, read on the forward strand.
GACCAGGGTCACAGATCCATCGCAGCGGAGAACGAGGCGGACCGGGCTCTGATTCCGTCCTTCCGGTTGCTCTGTCTGTCGGCGACCGGGCGCACGGAGGCGGATAGTGATGTATTCCGGCTTGAAGCTGCAGACCGCGAGGACTGCGTTGTCCGGCAAAGGCTGGAGGCCCCAAAGAGATTGACCATGCATGCAGTCGACGGTGCGGCGAAGCCTGGCAAGGACGAACTTGCGCGGGCATTGGCGGACGCGGCGTGGGATCTGTCCGATAATGAGGCGGCGGCTTCAACCTGCCTTGTCTATTGCGACAGTCGCGACGTCGCGGAAAAGACAAAAAAAGAACTCGACAAATTGGCGGTGAACATCGGAAAGGACGCCACCGAATTGCTCGTCGGTGCCCGGCGCGTTCGTGAGCGAAGCGAGGCGGAAAAGCGCCTTGAGGCGCTTGGCTTCATCGCCGGGAAAGCGGACACTGCAATGCGAGATGGGCCCGCCTTTCTCGTCGCCACCGCGGCAGGCGAGGTCGGTATCGATCTCGACGCCGATCACATGGTGTGCGATCTCGTTGCCTTCGAGCGGCTTGTGCAGCGCTTCGGACGGGTCAACCGGCGCGGCTGCAAGGCGGCTGAAATCCGGCTCATCGTGGCGCATGGGCCGAAACCGGCACCAAAGAAAGCTGACAAACCGACCGATCGGGAGAAGCGTGAAATCGTCGCCTGGGAGATAAACAATGCGGCGAAAGAACTTCTCGGCAAACTTCCTGATGCTTCGGACCGCGGCGGCGATGCGGATGCCAAAATTTCTGATGTGAGCCCCGACAGTCTGCTCACCTTGAAAAGGCATGCCCGAGACGATGCGTGCCTTGCCAGGCAGATAGCCGACGCAACGACACCGGTCCCGCTCTACCCCGCGCTGACGCGACCGCTCGTCGATGCCTGGTCGATGACCTCGCTTGACGAGCATACCGGTCGGACAGAGGTGAGCCCCTGGCTGCGCGGTTGGGTGGATGACGAACCCCAGACCGCTGTCGTCTGGCGCACCCATTTTCCGGTTCGTCCGTCTGACGATGCAACCGAAGAGCAAAATGAGTTCTTCCGCGCCGCGCCACCGCATCTCACCGAGCGGCTGGAGACGGAGACCTATCGGGTTTTCGACTGGCTGCTTGCGCGGGCCAAGACGGTCTTGAAGTCCCATGATGTAAAGGCAGACCCGACCGACGCGGTCGACGAGTCTGCGGAAACCGCGCAATATCCGCCGCTGGGCGAAGAAACCGTTGTCGCCCTTGCACTCGACCATCGCGGTGCGGTGTCCGAATCCTGGCCGCTGAGTGAACTCATCAACAGGAAAGGGGATGATTTCCAGAAAGCGCTCGCTGGTCGGACGCTTGTGATCGATGCACGGCTCGGCGGGCTCAAAGACGGACTGCTCGACAAGAAGCATAACGAAACCCCGGTGACCGCGGACAGCGGCGACCGACTTGACGGGTTGGATCCGGGCTTTCGGGTTCAGCGGTCGCAGGCTGACGAACCGCCGCCGGACCGCACGGTGCACAGCTTCGTGACGCGGCGCTCTGAGGAGGGCGAACCGACAGAATTCCTGCATGTCCAGACTCTGGCAAACGAGACGAGCCGTTCGGTCGCCGCAAATGCGCAGCGTTTGCAGGAACACCTCGCCGAGACGGCGAAAAGGGCGCGGGCCCTCGGCGAAAGCCTCGGCTTGCCGGAAGACTATCGCCGCGTCCTCGTTCTGGCGGCGCGCCTGCATGACGAGGGCAAGCGGGCAAAGCGCTGGCAAAGAGCGGCGGGTGCGCCCGATTTCGACCATGATTATGCGAAAACCACGGGGCCCTTCCGATCGAACGAACTCAACGGCTACCGCCATGAATTCGGATCGCTCCCCTATGTCGAACGCGATGAGGAATTTGCCCAGCTTTCCCCTGAGTTGCAGGATTTGACGCTGCATCTGGTTGCCGCCCACCACGGCCGCGCGCGGCGCCCGCTGATCCCGACGCTGGGCTGCGACGACGCGCCGCCCACGGCTCTGCAGGCGCGTGCCCGCGAGGTCGCGCTGCGCTTTGCCCGGCAGCAGGAACGCTGGGGACCCTGGGGGCTTGCGTGGTTCGAGACGCTGCTTCGTGCTGCCGACCAGCAGGCATCGCGCGACAATGATGCGCCGAAAGGTGCGGACTGATGGTGCAGGCGTCCATTCCCGTCGATCTGTTCAATCCCGGCCAGGTTTTCGCCTGTCTGGGTTTCATGGAAGCCGCCGACATCCTGCGCGGTCACGCGGAAGGCGGGTTTGACTGGTCGAACGATGCCGATACGCGCTTTACGCTGAAAGCCGACAGCGACCGAAACCCGTTCGCGACAGTGCTGGAGTTTCTGGTCGAAGCCGAAATCGTGTCGCTTGCTCCTGCCAACTCGTCGAATGACACCGCGAAATGGAAAATAGAGACAGTAAGCCTGCCCGACGGTGATCCGTTTCCATTCCCTGATCCGGACACTCCGGCGACGCTGCCTGCTCGACTGACATCAGCCGACGGACGGGAGATGGTCATTGATCATTGGGGCGACGGAACATTACGCGACAAGGTGAAGTTTTGGGCAGGGTCCGGCGGCTATCCGGGTGTCGCTCTTGTGAGCGATATGCGCGACCTGATCAAAACCAGCGTTGTTGAGCAATGTCGAGGTTTTGCAGATGCGGTTTCAGACCCATTCGCACTTTCGGCTGCCCAATCCGGCAGTTTTCGCTTTGATTGGCGACGGGACTACATCCCAATCGATGCCGGGTTTTCTCCCAACAGCCAAAAGGACGTCAATATGCTCGGGTTTCCGATTGTCGAACTCCTCGCGGCAATCGGCCTCACAAATGCAAGACCGCAGCGCGTCGGAAATCTTGAATATCGATACGGCATTGCAGGTCTGGAAGGAACACGGCTATTGAGTCCGGTTTTCCTTCGGGCCGCGCTGGGTGCGGGCCCCGCGATACCGTCTTCTGAAAACGACGCGTTCCTGCCGCTTCCCCGCCGAACGTTCCGCATGCACCTGGGTTGGCCCGCACAGGAAGGGCAGGCGCGTTGTATTCTCGATGTCGATGAGGAGATTGATCCATGACCGAAACGCAAGTATCGCCGGAGACGTTCGACCAATGGGCTGACGAAAGAGCGGGGCCGGTCGCATTGCATCTGAAACAGAAGCTCCTGCCGGTCGAGGGCGAAGGCGGCGTGATTTTTCCACCGACCTATGCGCCATCCCAGAAAGGAGGCAAGCCATCCTACAATATTGACGAACTGTCGGACGGAACGAAGATCGCGACCATTGACAGCGTTGGCTCGCAAGCCAACCGGATTGAGCCCACGTTCAAGCGCGCGCCGTATGCGCAATTGGTGCCGCAAATCGATATCGCTTACGGCAATGAGAAAACGGTGTCCGTTTTCGATGTCGGACATCGGTTGGGCGACGCCTTGATTCGCTCAACGGACGGCGATCTACGGGAAAAGGCACAAAGCGCCTTCAAGGACCTGAACAGGACCGGCGATGCGGGCGCCATCGCCAAGCTGGCACCAACCTCGCTGGTGTTCGGGGTCTGGGATTCGCGCGATACCCAAGCCAAGTTGCCACGCCTCGTGCAGTCGGTCATCCGCGCCTGGGATATCTCTCCATTGAAGCGCTCGGCGCAATACGAACCACCTCTGGATTACGCTGAACTGGATGTATTCAGCGAAGCCGAAAAGAAAAAGCAAAGCGGCGATTCGAAAAGTCAGTTGGCGAAACGCGGTTTCGTCCATGTCCCGGCGGTCGAAACCCATGGCGGCGTGATCGCGCGCGGTCCGATCGAGCGCGACGTCACGGTGAACTTGGTGGCTTTGCGGCGGCTCCGGGACGGCGATGGCGGCGCAACGCTGCGGCGCTACATTCTGGGCCTTTGCCTGGTTGCCGCGACCGAACCGACGGATCCCTTCCTGCGCCAAGGATGCCTGCTCGTTTCCGATCCCGACGAGCCGCCGCAATGGAGCCTTGTCGTGCGTTCGGGGAAACGCCCCGCAATCGTGCTGGATCGTCAAGCGGTGCTTGAGTATGCGCAAAGGTCGGCCGCGGCCTTCGGCGTCGGCGAAAACATGCGTGTGAATTTCGACAGGGATCGCGCAAAGGAAGACGCGAAAAAGAAAACAGAGGGAGAGCAGGCTTAGCCATGTTCCGGGTGCTTCTCCTGTCGGTCCGCTTCCATGACGGCCGCTATCATGGTTCTGGTGACTGGCCACCCGCGCCGGCGCGTCTTTTCCAAGCGCTGCTTGCGGGCAGTGCGCGGGGTGAGGTTCTGGCCGAAGAGGCGAAGTCGGCGTTGCGCTGGCTTGAAGCGCTCAGGCCACCGGCGATCGCCGCGCCGCCCGAGAGAATGGGAGGTGGCTATATGAACTATGTCCCAAACAACGATCTCGACGCGGCGCTCGCGAAGAAGAAATACAGCGGCAATATTGACGCAGCAGTGGCCAGCATTCGGGTCGGGAAGCAGATCCGACCGCGGCTATTCGACGTCGACACGCCTTTTCTGTATATGTGGACCATCGATGATTATCCGGAGAACGACCTTTACGCTTCATATGTATGCGCCATGACGGAGGAATTATTCCAGTTCGGCCGCGGCGTAGACATGGCATGGGCGTGCGGTGAGGTGCTCGACGGGCAAGAAGGCGAAAGACGGCTCGCCGATCATGGTGGAGTCGTGCACCGCCCCGCGGGCAACGGAACGCACCGCCTTGCCTGCCCGGTGCGCGGCTCGCTCGACAGTCTGATCGAACGTCATCGTGCATCCAACAGGCGTTTTTCGACCCGTTACCAGAACAAACCGACGAAGAAATATCCGACACGCCGCTTGCCCGCCGGGCTGGTTTTCACCCAGCCGCCGAAATCCCGTTTCGACCGCCTTGCCTATGACAGTCCACCATGGCGTACCGTTTACGAAATTCGCGATGCTGCGCCCGCAGGCGCGGCGAGCCCACACTTTGCCTGGCAGCCTGCGTCCGAGGCGGCGCGGCTAGTTGAGAAGGTGCGCAATCTGGCTGCCGCCAGGCTCATTTCGGGATTGCCACAGCAGCAAGCGCAGATCGAACGCCTTGTGATTGGACGCGGCGCCGGACCCCACGACAAGGCCAAGCGAATACGCATCGTTCCATTGCCGTCTATCGGCCATGCGCACGCCGATTACGGCATTCGCCGCCTGCTGGTCGAAGTCCCGCCGGATTGCACGATTGAATCTGGCGACATTGACTGGGCATTTGCGGGGCTCGATCTGGGCGTGGATTCGCATACCGGAGAACTTCACGACGACGGACCACGTCTGCTGCCGGCTGCCGCCAACCGCATGTTGGAGCACTATGGTATCGACGACGGAAAAAGCCATCGGTCATGGCGATCGGTCACGCCGGTGGCGCTGCCATTCGCTGCCCGTCGTGCCGGCGGTCGCAAATCCTCACCCGATCGGTTGAATGAGGAGGCACAAGCGTCCAGCGTGGTCACCCGGGCTCTGCGCCATGCCGGGATCGCCGTGCCGCCCCTGTCGGTCCGGGTCCGGCGGGAGCCGTTCGATGCAAGGGGCACACGCGCCGAAGCGTTCGCTGCTGGCCGGTTTTCCGCCTCCCGTTTATGGCACCTTGAAATCGTATTCCGGGAACGGGTTCGCGGCCCGCTTGTCATCGGCGATGGCCGTTATGTCGGCCTCGGCCTCATGCGCCCGGTCCCCGAGATAGATCGCGGACTGTGGATATTTGCCGTACCCCCGGAAAGCCGCGTCGGCGTCGCCGATGCCGGCCAGTTGCTGGAGGCCGTGCGCCGCGCGCTGATGGCGCTTTCGCGGACCGGCGACCACGATGTGCCCCTTCTGTTCTGCGGCCACGAAGGCGACGGACCGGCACGACCGGGCCGGCACCGCCATATCTTCTTGGCGGCCGAGGATGCCGATTATGACGGCCATGTCGACCGGTTGCTGGTCGCCGCGCCATGGCTCTGTGACCGTTCGCAGGCCGCTCCGAAAGCCGCGGAACGCGCGAAGTTCGACGAGGTCGTCCTGTGCTTGCGCCGATTGCGGGCCGGTCGGTTTGGTATCATCGAATTTTCCGAACCTGTTACGCCCCTGGCCGACGATCCGATCGTCGGGCCCGAACAGACATGGATAAGCAGGACACGCTATCGTCCGACCCGCCACGCCAGCCGTGGCCGCGATCCCGTAACAGCGGTCGGCGATGATGCTGCACTTGAATGCCGTCGCCGCGGATTGCCTGCGCCTTGCGTCGAAGTGCTCGATTTCCGGGCGGGGCCAAAAGGCGGGAGTCCATCAGCCCGCCTGCGCCTGCGTTTTGCCGCCGCCGTGGACGGGCCGCTGCTGCTTGGCCGCGACAGTCACCGCGGTGGTGGTCTGTTCGTCGCGGAAAACGGTGCTGACGATGACATCCGATGGCCAGTTTGAATTGCACCTTCCCGCGCCCGCGGTCTATGGCGAAACGCCACTAGCACCGGCCCGCATGGTCAACGAGTTCGTCTATTGCCCGCGCTTGGCCTATTTGATGTGGGCGCAGGGCGAATGGGCCGATACCGGCGATACGGTCGAGGGCAGGCGCATCCATGCGCGCGTCGACAAGGCCGGTGCGCCTTTGCCGGCACCCGAAGCGCTTGATGACGCAGAAACTGATGAATTTGAAAGTTTCATCAGTCGTTCGATGACGCTGTCATCGGAGAAACTCGGCGTCATCGCCAGGCTGGACGTGGCCGAGACCGAGAACGGCACGGTCACGCCCGTCGACTACAAGCGTGGAAAACGCCCGCATGTCGCACGCGGCGCCTTTGAGCCGGAACGCATCCAGATCTGCCTTCAGGCACTGCTGCTCGAAGAGCATGGCTACCGCGTCGAAGAGGCGGCCATCTGGTATGCTGGCAGCAGAGAGCGCGTGCGCGTCGTGCTCGATGACGACCTGCGGTCGGCAGCGCTCGCGGCGATCAGCGGTTTGCGGCTGACCGTGACGCAGGGCCGCATACCACCACCGCTGAAGGACAGTCCGAAATGTCCTCGGTGTGCGCTCGTTACAGTGTGCCTGCCCGATGAGGTTCGCTGCCTGTCGGGCATTTCCCTCGAACCGCGTTCCGTCGCCGTGCCGGCGGATGACGCGTTGCCGCTGGTTGTTCAGGCCCAGGGCGCACGTATCGGCAAGGATGCGCAATCTCTGAAAATCAGCCATGACGAAGAGGAGACCCGGGTCCGCCTTATAGACATTTCCGATGTCGCGCTGTTCGGCAACGTCTCGATCACGACGCCGGCCATCTCAGCCCTGCTTGAACGGGAGATACCGGTCAGCTTTCACAGCCACGGCGGCTGGTTTCGCGGCGTCGCACACGGCCTTGGCCATCGCAATGTCGAGGTGCGCACGGCGCAATATGCCATGAGCTTCGACAAGGCCGCCTGTTTGCGTTTTTCACGGGATCTCGTTACCGCCAAGATCATCAACCAGCGCACGATACTCCGGCGAAACTGGCGTGGGAAGCCGCATGAACGCAAAACCGTCCTTGATCGCCTGACAGCGGCCAGAAAATCCGTCGGTGGCGCCGATACACCCTCAAGGCTTCTTGGCCTCGAAGGCGATGCAGCGGCCGTTTACTTCCGCGCCTTTGCCGGGCTGATCAACGCGCCGCAATCCGACAAGGCATCGCACGCTTTCGACTTCAGGGCCAGAAACCGCCGCCCTCCGGCGGATCCCGTGAACGCCATGCTGTCCTTGGCCTATGCCATGTTGACGCGGCACCTGACCGTCGCACTCAGTTCCGTCGGGCTCGATCCCTATCGTGGCTTTTTCCACGCGCCGCGCTACGGACGACCGGCGCTTGCGCTTGATATCATGGAACCGTTCCGACCCATCATAGCCGACAGCGTTGTGCTTAACGCTATCAACAACGGCGAAATTCGGCCAGGCGATTTTGTCGTGGCAACGACCGGAACGGCGCTGAACCAGGCCGGACGCCGAAGGTTCGTGCAAGCCTTTGAACGCCGGCTGTCGCAGGAAACGACACACCCCGTCTTCGGCTACCGCGTCAGCATGCGCCGAATGCTGATCGTGCAGGCCCGGTTGCTGTCGCGTTTTCTGCTCGGGGAGTTGCTGTCATACCCTCACTACCTGCCGCGTTGAAAGCATCCGCATGGGCAAGGAGCAACTCTATATCGTCACCTACGACATCGCTGACAAACGGCGTTGGCGTCGGGTATTCAGGATCATGCAGGGATATGGAGAATGGCTGCAACTTTCGGTTTTCCAGTGCCGGCTGACAAAGAGACGCCGTGCCGAACTCGAGACACAACTTCGTGAGGCTGTGAAAGACGGTCATGATCACGTTCTGGTGATCGATGTGGGTCCGGCTGCCAAAGTCAATCCGGCGGTTGAAAGCATCGGCAAGCAGTTTTCGCAGGTACAACGTCAGGCAACCGTGATATGATAATGGCAACCGGCGGGACAACCTCAGACATCGAACTTTCCGTAACCTGCTGCCGCGCCGATTCGAGAGGTCCGGTGCCGGTCTGAACCTCGCCAGCGATCGATTCCTGCAAGCACCTGTTATCGTTCGGATCTTTGAAATTGTAAACGCATGGGCCGATATTTCGACATCGGCCATTTTGCAATGCAGGCCAGCGCTCGAATTCGCGCAAGATTTGTGTTTCGATGCAATAGATTATAGTGTAGGGTTTTCCGGGGCACGCGTGCCCCGGCCTCATTGAAGCCGCAACTGCGCCTCCGCGATATCGGTCGTCGCCGCCATCGCCTTTTCCGGGGCACGCGTGCCCCGGCCTCATTGAAGCTCTGTAACTAACAAGGTATAACTCAGCCGGAGACAAACTTTTCCGGGGCACGCGTGCCCCGGCCTCATTGAAGCAAAAAAACGTACCCATATAAGCTTGATCTTGAGAATGGCTTTTCCGGGGCACGCGTGCCCCGGCCTCATTGAAGCACCCACCACTCGCGGTGGCCGTTGGCCCATTCGACCGCCTTTTCCGGGGCACGCGTGCCCCGGCCTCATTGAAGCTTCCTCTCGGATGAATTTGCCGTCCACCCACCACTCGCGTTTTCCGGGGCACGCGTGCCCCGGCCTCATTGAAGCCTATTCGGCGTTGGCCCGGTTTCAGCCAGCTCCATAACTTTTCCGGGGCACGCGTGCCCCGGCCTCATTGAAGCAGAGCATTACTCAAAGCATAGTAGAAACAAGGAAGCTCTTTTCCGGGGCACGCGTGCCCCGGCCTCATTGAAGTGAAGGCCGTTTTCTTTCCAAGCTTTCCGCCGATATTGCCCTGCTTGATGTCGGCGCGAACCTGTTCTTGATCCGGGGCTTGCAGGCCGACGGGGCTTGCAGGCCGGCAGGTTCTTCGACATTTGCAGCTTGAGCGCTTTACCCAAGCTGCAAATGCCGGCACATTCAGTCGTACAGGACGGTTGAGATTTCCGGATTGTCCATGTTTGACGCATCATAGTAGAAGAATCCGGTGTCGATCGTCTCCGGTATCGTCTGGCCATTGATGGCTGCCACGGCCGCCTTGACGGTTTCATAGCCGATACCGACAGGGTTTTGTGTGATGGCACCGGCCATGAGGCCGCTCCTGATTGCGTCCTTCTGCGCCTTGCCCGAATCGTAGCCGATAATCACCAGGTCCCTGGTTCCCAACTCGCGGACACCATTCACGACACCGACGGCGGACCCTTCGTTGGTACCGAATATGCCGTTCAGATCCGGGTTGGCGGTCAGGATCGCCTTGGTGACTTCCGTCGACTTGAGCTGATCGCCGGCGCCGTATTGAACGGTGACGACATCGATATCCGGATAGTTTGCCTCGATCCTGTTCAGAAATCCGTCACGGCGGTCGATTCCGGTCCGGCTCGTCTGGTCGTGCGCGACAACCGCCACCTTCCCCGAACCTCCGATCAGTTCTGCCATCTTGTCGGCCGCGAGTGCCGCAGCTGCCAGGTTGTCGGTTGTTGCGGTTGCAAGTGGAATGTCGCTGTCGACGCCGGAGTCGAACGCGATAACCGGAATGCCGGCGTCGTTTGCCTGACGCAACAATGGAATCGCCGCCTGGCTGTCGAGTGCGGCAAATCCGATTGCAGCCGGATTGTTGGCGAGAGCTGCGGCCAGCATGTCGATCTGACGGTCGACCATCGTTTCGTTGTCAGGGCCTTCAAACGTTATTTTCACGCCATATTCCTTTGCGGCCATTTCGGCACCCGCCTTCACGGCTTGCCAGAACTGGTGCTGAAAACCCTTGGAAACGAGTGGGATGTAGATGTCATCCTGTGCCGACACTTGCGCAACTCCCGCAAAAACGGTGGAAATGCAGGCTGCTGCGGCCAATAAGGATCTTCTTGTAAACATCTGGCTCCTCCTTGTTGTTTACGATTTGAAATGCAGGGTGGCTTGGGCAACCGAATTCAGTTGCTGTTTCTGCGGCGCATCATGTCGGCATAAACCGCCAGTATGATGATTGCGCCGGTCACCACGGTCTGCCATTCCTGTGCCACTGAAAGGACACGCAGACCGTTCGTCAGAACGGCCATGATGAGGGCACCGATCAGTGTGCCCAGGATCGAACCGCGGCCACCGGACAATGATGTCCCGCCGATAACCACGGCCGCGATTGCCTCGAGTTCGTAGCCCAGTCCCAACGCCGGTTGGGCGGAGTTCAGGCGCGAAGCGATGAGAATTCCGGCAATGCCGCAAATTCCTCCGGCCAATGCATAGACCGCCATCTTCCAACGGTCTGTATTGACCCCGGAAAGGCGCACGGCCTCTTCATTGGAGCCCAGCGCGAAAGTGTAACGACCCAACACGGTGCTGCTCAGAATGTATGCAGCCGCGATTGCGACCAGAAAGAGAATCAGAACGCCGTTGGGAATTGGCAAGAAGGGCAGGATCTCTCCAATTATGGAGCCGCGGGAAATCTGGTCGAATCCGGGTGTGTCGTTGAAATAGATCGGGCGGGTGCCTGAAATGACCAGGGACAACCCTTTCAACATCAACATCATACCCAGCGTTGCGATGAAGGGCGGAATTTTCATCTTGGCAACGAATGTGCCCGAGCAAAGGCCGCAGAGTGCACCTGCCATGATTGCCGCAGCAATGCCGACCGGAAGCGGCATGCCGGCAAACGTCAACACGACCCCGGCGATGACGGCGCAAAACGTCATCAATGTACCGACCGAAAGATCGATCCCTCCGGTAATGATCACCAGCGTTGCGGCAATGGCGAGAACACCATTGACCGACGCGGCCTGCAAGATGGCAATCATGTTGGACGTTTGCATGAAGTTGGGTGAGGCCAGGGAAAAGCCGATCAACAGGGCGACCAGACTTGCAAACGCCAATAGTTTCTGGTGTGTGCCCGTATCCACCAAATGGGAAAATACGCTCCGCGATCTTGTCCTGATAGCCGTGGTCATTGGATGTCTCCGGTCGGTTTCATGGCAGCTTCTCGAAGCGTGGCCAAATGCATGATTTCTTCCTGTGTGGTTGTTTCCCCTCCAGACAGGATTCCGGTTAGTCGCCCCTCGCACATGACTGCAATTCGGTGACACAGGCGCAGGATCTCCGGCAGCTCCGAGGAGATCACGATGATCGCCTTTCCCTGTTTTGCCAATTCCTCCAGCAAGGTGTAAATCTCGGATTTTGCGCCAACGTCGATGCCGCGTGTCGGTTCATCGAATATCAGGATGTCGCAGTCACGAAGCAACCATTTCGCGATGACGACCTTTTGCTGGTTTCCGCCGGACAGCAATCGCACCTGCTGGTCATCGGAAGGGGTGCGGATGTCGAGTTGACGTATGAATTTTCGGGCTGTCTGCTTGATGGAGCGTTCATTCAATCTGCCCCACTGGCCCGAAAAGAGTTTCATCGAGGCCAGTGCAATGTTGTCGCGCACGTTCATTCCGGTGGCCAGTCCGAAACGCTTGCGGTCTTCCGACAGGTAGCCGATTCCGGCACTGACAGCATGATTGGGACTTGAGATGTCGACCTTGCGGCCATGAACGTAGATATCACCGCAATCGCGCGGGTCGGCACCAAAGATTGCGCGGGCCACCTCGGTGCGGCCGGCCCCCATCAGACCCGCGAAACCAAGAATTTCCCCTTTCCTGACGCAGAAGCTCACATCGCGGATATCATTGCCTCGGGTCAGACCTTCGACGTTCAGGGAAATCTCGGCGTCGGACAGATCGGGGATATCGACCGGTTCGTCCTTGACCTCGCGGCCAACCATCATGGCAATGATCTTGCCAATGGGCGTTTCGTCAGCCTCGACGGTTCCGACATATTCGCCATCGCGCATGACGGTAACGCGGTCGGAGATCTGTTTGATCTCGTCCATTTTATGGCTGATGTAGACGATACCCACACCCTCGGATTTCAGGCGCCGGATTATGACGAATAGCTCCGCAATCTCCGCATCGTTCAACGCCGCTGTCGGTTCGTCCATGATGAGGACCTTTGTCCGATGGGAAAGCGCCTTGGCAATCTCGATCATTTGCTGCTTTGCGATGGTCAGACCGCCAACGATGGCCTTGGGGTCGAGGGTCAGGTTCATGGACGCGAAAATTGCGCGCGTCCGGGAATTCAATTCGACATCATCAAGTCGTCCGAAGGATTTGCGCGGCTCACGGCCAATGAATATGTTCTGTGCGGCGGTAAGGTCGTTCATCAGGCTCAACTCCTGATGAATGATGCCTATACCCAGATCCTGGGCGGCGCGAGGACCATTCGGGTTGACGCCTTGCCCGCTGACGAACATCTCGCCACCGTCGCGTTGGTATATGCCCGACAATATTTTCATCAACGTGGATTTGCCGGCACCATTTTCCCCCATCAAGGCGTGAACCTCTCCCGGAAACAATTCAAACTGAACCCCCTTGAGGGCATGAACGCCCGGGAAGCGCTTGTCGATTCCCGCCATTCTGATGATCGGTTCCACCCTTACCTCCCGTGCCGGTGTTGCACTTCCGCACCACAGTTCACGACCATATGCTGCTCCGAAACGAGCCGTCGGAGCCACCTTCCGGGGCAATTGAACGTCCCCGCTGCTCGGCGTCGTGCGAAATCTCTGCTCGGCCCATGAACGCCATGCTTCCCGCGTTCGGTGCCACCATAACCATTCCGGTCAATGGCAATTCCCCAGCCTGTGCGCTTTTCAAGCCGCGGAATTTGTGCCTCTATATATTGACTGTCACTCAAAGTCAACTAACATGTTAGCATGAAAGTATGCCATTACGCCAATGACCGACATTGATGCAACAAAACTGAAGGATCCGGTCGAGCCCGGCGGGTCCCTTGCCCAAAGGGTTTACTGGTCACTGCGGGAGGCAATCCTGGCGCTTGATTTCCCTCCGGGGTCGGTCGTGCGCAAGGGTCCGATCTGCGAGGTTTTGGGCGTTTCGCGATCTCCTGTCAGCGAGGCGATAAACCGCCTTTCGGCAGAGGGGTTGGTGACTGTGGTTCCGCAATCGGCGACGCGCGTCGCCTATTTCTCGATCCCCGAAATTCGTGACGGAATGTTCCTGCGCGAAGCTCTGGAACTTGCGGCGGTGGCCAAGGTTGCGCGTGAAAGAACCGAGGATCAACTCGTTCGATTGACGCGCAGCCTCAGGCTGCAAGGCCTTCTGGTCGAGGACAGGGACTATGCCGGTCTTTATCACGCCGATGAAGAGTTCCACGAATTGCTGATGATGTTCACCGGGTCCAAAAGGCTGCTTGCCGTCACTCAAATGGCATCACAGCAGGTGAACCGCGCCAGAAGGTTGCTGCTTCCAACTCCGGGTCGCGCGGTCGATACCGTCGAGGAACATCGGGCTGTTGTCGAAGCGATCCGATCGAAAGATCCGGAAACCGCCAGAAAGGCGATGCAGTTGCATCTGAACCAGTTGATTGCGCGAGTTGAATCCCTGTCCCGGGCACACCCGGAATGGTTCCGTCACTAGTTGAAACTGTCAGGATCAGCAATGAACGTCACAGAAACCGCACCCCTGAATCATCGCACCGGACGCCCGGTGCCGCTGACACGAATAGGGTTTGGCGGGGCACCGCTTGGCAACCTGTATCGCAGGGTCGAGGACCGTGATGCGCAGGCTGCGCTTCAGGCCGCATTTGATGCCGGTATCCGCTATTTCGACACGGCCCCGCAATACGGCCTCGGTCTTTCGGAAATGCGTTTCGGCGATGCGATCCGACGGTTCGGGCGCAGCAATATCCAACTGTCAACCAAGGTCGGCCGCCTGCTCGTCGACTGTGGACCTGACGAGGTGACGCCGGAATCCTTTGTCGACGTGCCGCAAAAGCGCATTGTATTCGACTATACCTATGACGGTGTCATGAGCAGTTACGAGGCAAGCCGCGAACGCATTGGCGTCGCCAAAGCCGATATTCTGCTCGTTCACGACGTCGATGCGTTTTCGCAGGGTTCGCAGGATGCAAGTGATGCCAGGGTCCGCGAACTCTTCGATGGCGGCGGTTATCGGGCGCTGAGTGAACTGCGCGACGCCGGCGAGATTGCGGCACTCGGCGCGGGCGTCAATGAATGGCAGGTCTGTGAGAGATTGCTGGAACTCGGCGATTTCGACGGGTTCCTTCTTGCCGGGCGCTATACACTGCTCGAGCAGGAGGCTCTCGACAGTTTTCTGCCGCTGTGCATCAAGCGGGATGTCGGCATCATTCTCGGCGGCCCCTACAATTCCGGGATTCTTGCAACCGGTGCCGTAGAAGGTGCCAAATACAATTATGCCGACGCGCCAGAGCCTGTCCTGGAGCGGGTGCGCCGAATAGAGGCAGTATGCGCCGGGCACAATGTACCGCTGATCGCTGCCGCGCTGCAATTCGTGCTCGGACATCCGGCGGTAAAGACAGTGATCCCGGGAGCAATCTCGGCAGCCGAAGTGGCGGCCAATGTGAGGATTTTGCACAAGCCGATTCCGATTGGACTTTGGTCTGACCTGCGAACGGAGGGATTGATCCATCCTGACGCTCCGTTACCCGCAGATGCGTAGCGCCAGGTGACAGATTCAACTGAAATTGGTGCCATGCCGGCAAGGTGAGGGTATCGAACGGCAGTTGCGGGAACGGAGCGCATCGGCCCTCATCACCAAATTGTGGTGCCCGGAACTCTTGCCGGTTCGCAGCCTTCCGGTGTCAGAGCCAAGGTGGCTCAAATCACCATGCTCTGCCCTCCATTGATGTCGAGGGAGGCACCGGTGACGAAGCCGGCCTCTTCCGAGGTCAGATAGGCGACAGCCGCGGCAACATCCTCGACCGTGCCATGGCGGCGGACCGGGATCGAGGCGAGGACGCGGGCGCGTTCCTCCTCCGATTGGCGCTCCCCCAGCAGATCCTTGACCCTTGGCGTCAGCACGGCACCCGGGCAGACCGTGTTGCAAGTGATGCCGTTCGGACCAAACTCCTGGGCAATCTGCAGGGTAAAGGCCTGCATGGCACCCTTCGATGCGATGTAGTTGGCGCCGGCGAACAGGCTGCCGAAGCGACCCGCCTTGGATCCCATGTTGACGATACGCCCATAGCCGGCCCTTGCCATATGGGGAAGTACGGCCCTCGTCGTGCGCACGCAGGCAGTCACATTGACCGCCATCACCCGCTCCCAGTCCTCGTCGCTTTGTTCCAGGAAATTGAACGGTGTGCGCAGCGAGCCGCCGATATTGTTGACCAGCACGTCGATCCCGCCTCGGTGATCGATGATCCGGCCGACTGCTTGTTCGATCGCCGTCCCGTCGGTCATGTCGATCGATTGGGTATCCAGCGCCATGCCCAGTTCATCGGCCAGCGTCATTGTATGTGCCAGCGCCGCTTCATCCCGGTCCCAAACCGTTACCTTCGCCCCCTCATCGGCAAGGCGCAAAGCCACGCCCTGGCCGATGCCGCTGCCGGCGGCGGTGACGAGCGCCGTACGACCCTTGAACCGGCCTGCTTTACAGAGGTTCATTGTCGACCGCCTGATGATGGTTTGCCTCGGGGTCGACCTTGAGGTCGATGACCACCGGCCCGCCCACTTTGTGCGCCTCGTCCAACGCATCCGCGATGTCGGATTTGTGGAGCACGCAAAGCCCCTTGCCCCCCATGCCTTCGGCTACCCTGGCGAAATCGACCTCGTTGAAATCGACGGCGATGCGTTTTTCACCGAGATTGTCGCGCACCATGCCGAGGCCTGCATTGTTGGCCACCAGGAAGACCACGTCGAGATTCTGTTGTACGCAGGTCGGAATGATCTGGTTGGTCATCATGAAACCGCCATCGCCTGCAAAGCAGGTAACGCGTCTTTCGGGGTGGACCATCTTGGCCGCGGCGGCTGCCGGGCCGCCCCATCCCATGACGCCGGTGCCACCGGGCACCAGCAATTGATGTGGATGAGGCATTCGCAAACCGAATGTCGACCAGATGCGCTGAGCCCCCGCATCGAGCGTAAGAAGATCATCCGGTCCCAAAAAATCCTGTATGGCTCGCACGGCATCGGTGTGATGAACGGTGCCCTGAACAGCCGGCAGATCCGGCAGGTCGAAATAGCCGTTTTGCTTCTTCAGTACCATGACGGCTTTCGTCCTTGCCTGCGCATGTTCACGGGAAAGGCCAACCTCCTCGATGAGATGGAGAACATCGCCGACATCGCCCGTGATCGCCAGATCGACAGGATAGACCCAACCGGCGTTGCGGGCATCTATATCAACCTGAACCAGTATTTGTTCGCCTGGCCGAATGAGAGTGGGATCGCGAAAGCGAGTGTAGTCGGGTCCCATCGATGCAGCCAGCATGACGACCAGATCGGCACTCGCAACCACCCGGTTGGCAGCCTTGTGGCCCCATGTGCCGAGCATGCCGGCGCAAATGTCCGAGGTTTCGGCGACCGCGCCCTTGGCGTTGTAACTGGTGGCCACCGCGATGCCGGTGCTTTCGGCCAATGCCTGCAGTTGCTCTCCGCACCGGACCGCGTTAACGCCATTGCCTGCGATGATGACCGGCCGCTGTGCATTGTCGATCATCGCCGCAAGCCTTTCCACCGCTCTCCTGTCCGGCAGCGCCGGTGTGTGGGCGAGATAGCCAGCGCTCGGATACAGCGCCGGTTTTGCTGGTTCCGGCATTTCCTGGCGGATGATCGGTGTCTTCATGATCACCGCAGCCGGTCCGGTACGTGGCAGGCAGGCGTGCTTGATGGCCATCTGGGTGCCGTAGACGGCCTCTTCCGGCGCCGTGGCATAGGTGCAGTATTTGGTGATGGGCCTCAACGAGGCCATGGCGTCGGCACCGCCATAGTCGCCCGTCATGGTCTGGTATACGCCCTGCTGGCCATAACCGTCATAGTCGGACGTCTCGGTCAGCACCACCATGGGAGAACCGGAGAAATGGGCCTCCAGCACACCGACGGCACCGACCGTCGTGACCCACGGGCCCTGTCCGGCCAGCACCGCCGGCCTGCCGGTCAACCGGCCGGTCACCTGGGCCATGATCGAGGCGATCCATTCGTTGCGTGTCAGCACGACATCAAAGTCGGATCTGGCGTCATACAAGGCTGGCAAAGTCCAGGTTATGCCCAGGCCCGGCAAGGTGAAGGCTTTGGTAACACCGGCTTCGAGCAGCGTCTTGACGATCATTTCATTGGTTCTTGGCATGGCAGACCCTTTCGTTTCCAATTACGCGTTCGGTTTCTTGCCGTTTCGAATTCGTTGGGGGCGCGGTTCCGTCCCCTGACCGTCCGGATCGGTCGCTTCGAACGGTTCATGTCGGGCGAGTGCGTTCCTTGTCTGGACCTTGGCCGGATGGGGCGCCTCAGTCCTCGTATCTGCATCTCGTCTTTGCTCGGCCGTGCCATGGGTCAATTTTCCGGCAATCCTTGTCTCGGAAGCCACCATGCTACGCGCTTTGAAACCAGGATTCAATTTTTTGGAATTTAATTTTGAAAAATGATGCCGAGCGGATAGAGTGGACATCGCCCCGGGTTTTATCCGGTCGGGCTCTGCCGGCCGTACCGGATCGGCACAAAATTGGAGGAACATTCGCATGAAACATCAATTGGGATCGTCACTTGCGGCGCTGATCGCCGCCGCAGGCTTCGCATTTGCAGCCGATGCTGTAGGGCGACAGTTCATTTTGACCGTAAGGCGACAGCTACCTTTACGAGGTGGCAACAGCCTTAGCTCATCGATTTTCCGTCAACAATTGGCGGAAAAAGACGATGAGCTTTCTCGCAAAAGAGGAACGGACAGCCATGGCTGTATTGTTGAAACAGGGGCATTCCCAGAGCGCAGTGGCGCGGCTTCTCGGGGTTACGGAGGGCACGGTTCGATATCATCACAAGCGCCGATCGGCGGGCGTATTGGATGGTAGGTCCAAGCAGACATTCAAGGCCGCCGATTATGCGGAAGCGATCTCGCATTGGCGCTCTCAGCAAGAGGACGGCCGTGTAAACCTGGTGGATCTTCATCGGTGGCTGCAGCGCGAGCATGGTTATGGCGGGAGCCTGCGATCGGTTCAGAGATATTGGAAGGCGACGTATCCGGCCCCGAAGGTCCGGGCGAGACGTCGTGTTGAGACGCCGGCCGGCGCACAGGCCCAGGTGGACTGGGCGGAGTTTCCCGGCGTGGTTCTTGGCGACGAGGTTGTCGATCTTTCTGCCTTGATCGTGACGCTTTCTTGGAGCCGCAAACGGGCGGTTGTCTGGTCTCGTTCGAAGGACATGTTGTCCTGGCAGTCTTGCAATACGGCGTGTTTGCGTCGCTTGGGCGGTTCAGTCGCGGTTCTGCGCATCGACAACGTGAAGACGGCGATCTCCAAGGGGGCCGGCGCCTGGGGCGTCATCAACGAGACGTATCGGCGCTTTGCAGCGCAACTGAACTTCCATGTCGACGCCTGCCAACCTCGGCATCCGGAGGGAAAGGGTAAAGTCGAGAGACATGTGCGCGACCTTCGTGAGACGGTTGATCCTAGCAAGGAGGCCTTTGACAGCCTGGAACAGCTGCAGGCCGTGACCGATGCGCGGCTTGAAGAGCGTGCCGGCCGCCTGCGGTGCCCGGCGACCGGCACCAGTGTCGCCGAAGCGTGGGAACAGGAGCGTCGTCTTCTGACGCCATTGCCCGAGACGCTGCCGGAACCGTTCGACATCGTCGTGCGCAGGCCCGTCGGAATTGACTGCCTCGTCAGCTTCGAAGGCCGACAATACAGCGTGCCGTTCCGTTTCGTCGGCCAGGACGTGGAGGTGCGCGGTCTGGCCGGGCACGTGCAGATCCTCAAGAATGCCGAAGTGATCGCCATGCATCCGCGCCGCACCGAGCGGCTGATCGTGTGTGACGATGCACACTTCGATGGTGATGACACCGATCGTGTCCGCGCGCCGATGCCGCTTGGCAAGATGGGGCGAGGCCTTCAGGCGCTGGCGGCCAGCAATGTTCAGCAGCGCTCGATCGACATCTACGCCCGTCTGGCGGAGGTGGCCCGATGACGTCTCGGAGCATAAAACTGGATATTGACGTAACCCGCGAGAAGCTGGACGCACTCGGCCTTGGCTACGCATCCGAGGCGCTGGACACTTTGCTGTCGGAGGCCGTCAGCACCGAGATGTCCGCTCACCAGTTACTTGAACGGATTCTCGATATTGAGCGTGCCGGCCGCGAAGAACGGCGCATCAAGACGATGATGAAGACGTCGAAAATCCCGACCGGGCAGACGTTGGAAAACTTTGATTTTGCCTTCCAGCCGGCAATCGAGCGTTCCCGCATCGACACCTTGGCGACCGGGGCCTGGATCCGGAATGCCGAGGTTGTCCTGCTTCAGGGGCCGCCCGGGGTCGGGAAGTCGCACTTGCTCGTGGGACTGGGCATCCGGGCGATCCAACTCGGCTTCTCAGTCCAGTACTATCGCTTTGATGAACTGCTGACGGCCATCAAGGCGGACGCGCTTCTGCCGCCTACAAGGCTAAAGGGCCGGAAATACATGTCCAGTTCGCTGCTGCTGATCGATGAAATGGGTTTTGATCCGATGAACCGGGAAGAGGCCGGCCTCTTCTTCCGGCTGGTCAGCTATCGCTACGCTCGGGGTGCGATGATCATCACCACCAACAAGAGCATTCGCGACTGGACCGAGTTGCTCGCCGGCGATGAAGTCCTTGCTGCCGCGATCCTCGATCGGCTCCTTCACCGATCTCATGTGCTCAACATCAAAGGCCGCTCATATCGGCTGCGCGACCTCGAAGAACTTCTGACAAAAGAGAGCGCCTGAACGGGCAAATTTTGGCGCCGCGATTTGGGGGGCGTACGCCCCCCAAATCGCGCTGTCCTCGTAACACTGGGTGTCGTCTTAACTCGTAAGTGTAGGTGTCGCTTGACAGATGCTGCCGATTTTCCCAGCAGACCTGTAACGATCATCGTGCCATTCGCGGCTGGCGGTGGAACCGATATAACAACCCGAACGCTGGCTGGGCCGATGGCCGAGGCGCTCGGTGCCGAGATCGTCGTGAAGAACACTGCCGGTGCCGGCGGCACGATCGGCGCCGCCGAGACTGCACGCGCCAAAGCCGACGGGTACACGATCGGCATGATGCCGGTCGGCCCGATGACCACCCAGCCGCATCTGCGTGAACTGCCCTATGATCCCGACGATTTCGACTATATCTGCCAAGCCTATTCGGCACCCTCATCCCTGGTGGTGCGGGTGGATTCGCAGTTCGACGACCTTACCCAAATGCTGGAATTCGCCAAGGCGAATCCGGGCAGGCTGAACTATGGCGTCCAGGCGGTCGGTTCCATACCGCACGTCGCCGGTCTTGGCCTGGCCGAAACTTCCGGGGCGGAGTTCACCTTCATTCCCTTCAAGGGCAGTGCACCGACCTACAAGGCGATGCTGGACGGTTCAGTCGACATGTTTGTCGCCCATATCTCTTTCCTGACCAGGAATGCGGATCAGGTAAGGTCGATTGCCATGCTGACAAACGAACGCGTATCGACCGCCGCCGATCTGCCGACAGCGGCCGACCAAGGCATACCGATGCATTTCCCGATCTGGGGCGGCATTGTCGCGCCGAAAGGATTGCCGGATGATGCCAGGGCAAAGCTGGAAAAGGCTTGCGAGGCCGGCTTGAATTCGGAAGCCTTCGGCGAACGTATGGCCGCCCTGCGAATGCCGGTCACGTTCCTGGGCGGCACAGCTTTCGAGACGTTTGTACGCTCCGAATTCGACAAGAACGACAAACTGCTGACGGCCGCAGGCTTGAAGAAGTAGGACACCACATTCATTCGCGGCCATACGGCCGCGAACCATTTACCGGAGGTGCAAAGATGACGCGGCTTTCCTGGTCCAGTCTGGTTGGCGCATCCATCCTGCTCGCCACTCTCTACCTTTTCCACCACACATTCGATGACGCTTATCAGACCTCGATCCTCACTGCCGGGCGGGGACCGATGTTCTTTCCGAGGATCATCCTGGCGGCGATGCTGTTGTTGTCGCTCCTGGTGATCGTCCAGGGTTTTCACGAAAGGCCGGGCACCACCATTCCCGCCAGGACCGTTTTGACGATGATCGCCGTCATCCTGGTTACCGGTATCTATATTCACGCTATCGGCACTGTCGGCTTCCTGTTGTCGACGACCGCCTTCACCTTCGTGCTTCCCTTGTTGCTGGGGTACCGAAATCTGCCGGTCATTACGGTCATCGCCGCGGTCTATCCGTTCATCATCTGGTATGTGTTCGACAGGATATTCCTGATCATCCTGCCGACGTCGCCCTGGTTCAAGGTGTTCTGATGGAAGCGCTCTTCCTCGGCCTCGATCATATCCTGAGCATTTCGACGCTCGTGTCCATCTTCGCCGGGACCATCCTGGGCGTCACGGTTGGCGTGCTTCCAGGGCTGGGTTCGGTCATCGGCATTACCATGATCCTTCCCTTTACCTTCACGATGGAGCAGATACCGGCGCTGGCCCTGATGCTCGGCATCTATTGCGGCTCGGTCTATGGCGGTTCGATCTCGGCGATCGTCATCAATACACCGGGAACACCGCAGGCGGCGGCGACGGCGCTCGATGGATTCCCGATGGCCCGCCGCGGCGATGCCGATCTGGCAATCGGTTGGGCAACCGCCGCATCGGTCATCGGCGGACTGTTTTCCGTCATCGTCCTGATCATTGCGGCACCGCAACTGGCGGCGTTCTCGCTGAATTTCACTTCCATCGAATACTTTGCACTGGGCGTCTTCGCCCTGATCTGCATCGCCAATGTCTCGCGTGGTGCGCTGGCCAAGGGACTTTTGTCGGGCACCATCGGACTGTTCCTCGCCGCCATCGGCGTCGACCACGTCACCGGAGACATGAGATTCACCTTCGGCAATTTCGAACTCGCCGCCGGTATTTCGCTGATCCCGGCCATCGTCGGCCTGTTCGCGCTGTCGGAAGTATTCATGCGCACCCTGGATACCGGCAAGCCGAAGGCCCGGATGGTTCACAGGGCCGGTTTCCGCCTGCCGCTCCTGTCCGACTGGGTGCCACGCCTCGGCCTCCTCCTGAAGTCGTGCGTGATCGGCTCATTCGTCGGCGCCTTGCCCGGTGCCGGTGCGGCAACGGCGGCGTTCATCAGCTATTCGGAAGCCAGGCGCAGCGCGCCGAACCGCGAAAAGCTGGGCACCGGCGAACCGGACGGCCTGGTCGCTGCCGAAAGCGCCAACAACGCGGTTACCGGCAGCGCCCTGGTGCCAACCCTGGCGCTCGGCATTCCGGGCGATCCGGTGACGGCCGTCATGCTTGGAACCTTCATCGTCCACGGCCTGACGCCGGGGCCGCGAATGTTCACCGAAAATCTCGACCTCGTCAATGCGGTATTCCTGATTCTCGTGGCGGTCAATATATCGATGTTCTTCGTCGGCGCGCTTGGTTCGCAACTGTTCACCCGGGCGTTGCGCGTTCCCGAACCGCTGCTGATGACCATGGTAACAATCGTCGCGATCGTTGGCGCATATGGCGTACGCGGCAATCCGCTTGACCTGGTCACTGCCTTCATGGCCGGCGTTGCCGGTTTTCTGTTGCGCAAGAACGGTTTTCCCCTGGCCCCGCTTGTCATAGGCATGGTGTTGAGCCAGATGATCGAAAATTCACTCAGGCAAGGATTGCTGCTGACGAGGGGAAACTTCCTCGCCTTTTTCGAACGCCCGATTGCGCTCACCCTGTTCATCCTGACAGCGGCGATCTTGCTGTGGCCGGCAATCCGTCATGCGTTGAACCGCGCCAGGGCCGGGCAGACCGACGACACGACATGAACGACCCAAGTCGCCCCATTCTGATCACCGGCGCAACCGGCTTTCTGGGATCATGGATCGTTTCGACCCTGCTCGGACATGGTGTCGCCGTCGTGGCGACGGACATCGGAGAAAAATACGACCGGTTACGATTGCTGATGCCGGAAGTCCCCGAGAACCTGGTTGACTTCCGAAAGTGCGATGTCGCCGATGGAGAGGCAGTCGACCGGCTTGTCGCAGAGACACAACCATCGGCGATCATCCATCTGGCGGCCCTGCAGATCCCCCATTGCAGGGTCAATCCGGCAGCCGGAGCCATGGTCAACATCGTCGGCCATATCAATCTGATGGAAGCGGCCCGAAAGCGGGGCATTGGTCGCTTCATCTACACAAGCTCCATAGCCGCCAAACCGC
Organism: Rhizobiaceae bacterium; assembly: GCA_963921345.3. Classification (GTDB taxonomy): domain Bacteria; phylum Pseudomonadota; class Alphaproteobacteria; order Rhizobiales; family Rhizobiaceae; genus Hoeflea_A. The sequence continues at coordinate 3,447,389 of CAWUFE020000007.1, forward strand.
GCGGGCCAGCCAATGCTCCCTCCAATCTTTATGGCGTTTTCAAAAAGACGGATGAGGAGATCGCTCGCATCTACTGGCAAGATTTTGATCTGCCGAGTCTCGGATTGCGTCCGTACATCATCTACGGCATTGGGCGCGACGAAGGCGAAACCTCGGCGATTACCGGAGCGATCCGCGCTGCCGCTCTGGGCGAAGCCTACGAAATCCCCTTCACGACCACCGGTTGCTTCCAGTATGCTGGCGAAGTGGCTGATATCTTTGTCCGTGCTTGCCTGGCCAGTTGGGATGGTGCCCAATTGTCGGATTTGACCGATGAAGTTCACTCGACGGGCGACGTGATCGACGCAATCAGGAAACATATGCCCGGAGCCAGAATCGCCTGCAGCCCGGAAGAGCGTGTTTCCCCGGCATCCGGCTTCGAGACGGCGCCGCTGCACGCCATCATCGGAGACTGGGCCCGGGTATCGCTGCAGGAGGGCGTCAGGATGACCCTGGAGCAGTTTCGCAGAATTCACCGTGCCGCCTGACCGCCGCTACAACATTCCCCCGGCCAGGCGTTCAATCTGGCGGGCGACACCAAGAACCCGGGGGCCAAGATCGCTCTCCAGTCGTTCCCTGGTGATGATCGAGCGCAACCCACCAACATTGATGGCATGAACCGGATACCCGTCGGGCCTGCGAATCACCGCGCCCGCCGAATTGGCTTCCGATATCCAATCTCCACCGCTGAGCGCGTAACCGCGCTTGCTCGCATAGACGATCGCCTGGCGCATCTTTGCCTCCACTTGCGGCCATTTGACCCCATACTCCATTGCGATCCGCTTGATGAGCCCTTCGCGTTCGGCTTCCGGCAACGCTGCCAGGTAAGCCCTTCCCATTCCCGTGGTCGGCAAGGGAATGCGTGAACCGACCCCGAGCCTGATGGCCATCGAGGCTGGCGTGCGGCAAGCCTCGATATAGATAATTTCGGTGCCGTTGGGCGTCCCCAGATAAATATTGGCATCGGAATAGTCGGCCAGTTCCTGCATCAGCGGTCGCGCAATATCCCGGATTTCCATCTGCGCCATGATATCATAGCCGAGCGTCAGGATGCCGGGTCCGAGTGAATACCGGCCGATATCCTCATCGTGTTTGAGATAGCCGAGTTCGGTCAGCGTGTAGGTTATCCGCGAAACCGTGGGCTTTGACAGCCCGACCCGATCGGCAATCTCGGCATTGCCGATCGGACGGTTGTCCGGCCCGAAAGCACGCAATACCGAAAGGCCGCGAGCCAAGGCGGACATGAACCGGTAATCCTTTTCCGAATTCGCCGCAGAAGGCGCTTGTCTCCTCTTTGCCACAGCTAACCGGATCAATCATGTCCCGGTGGATGGCAAATCTCGAGATATCTGCAGAAGGCGTTGGCCAATTGCATCTGCCTCGGGGTTCGGCACTCCGCCTCGAAAACCTTCGGCGAAGCGACCAGTACGGCAACACATTTCGCCCGCGAGACCGCCACGTTGAAGCGGTTTGCACTATACAGGAACTCCATGCCCCTCGGCGCATCCGCATGGCTGGATGTCGCCATCGAATAGATCGCAACAGGGGCCTCCTGTCCCTGGAACTTGTCGACCGTTCCGACACGCGCTGCGGGCAGTCGCTGCCGTATCTCAAAAACCTGGGCATTGTAGGGGGCAATGATCAGGATGTTCTCGCGCGTCAGCGGCCTCTCCTGGCCCTCCCTGTCAATCCATGTCGGTTTGCCGGCCAGCACATCCTCGAAGATTTTGGCAATGGCATCGGCCTCTTCGGTCGACGAGCTTTGATTGCCCGAATGTTCAACCGGAAAATACCGGAGACCTCTTCCGGACAGCGGTCCGGCCGAACAAATTTCCTGAAACTCACAACCCGCCACCGACTGCAGCTTGTCGTCGTAGAAGAGCTCTGAATTGAAGCGGCAAATGTCCGGATGCAGACGCCATGTTTCCTCAAGGAACAGCCCCTGGTTTTCTGCAATCGTTTTCGCGTCGCCCAGAACATGTTCGAGTGCGGAGACCCCTGTGCCGTCTGGATGTGTACCCTGTGTCGGCTGGTCCAACTGTCGCGGGTCGCCAAGGAGGATCACGGCCTTCGCGCTTTGGGCGACCGCAAGTACATTGGCCAGTGACATCTGTGCCGCCTCGTCGATCACGAGCGCATCCAGAACCTCATGTGCATCGGCGCGCGACCAGAGAAAGTGGGTTGCCCCGGCCACCTGCGCCGTCCCTGACCCCAGAGCCGCGCAGACACCCGCATTGTCGGTCACAAACTTCAGACGGTCCTGATCGGGTTCATGCTCCCCTGATTTCGGCTTCTGGATACAAATGAGGTCGACGTTCATCTCGCATGCGGCTTCCACGACCTTGTCGAGCAGACCCCGGATCACCTTGTGGCTGTTGGCCGTGATGCCGACTTTCTTTCCGCGTTTCACCAGTTCGCAGATCATGCGTGCTCCGGTGTACGACTTGCCAGTGCCTGGCGGACCCTGTATCGGGAAGATCCCGTCCTCAAGTTCCCGGGCGATACGCAGCGCAGATTGCAGCGCGGTCTCGTCTGCCTTCCGGATCGGTTCTCCGCCAAGAGATGGCTTCCGCTTCAACAGCAGTGCCCGAGAGCTCCGATAAGCGCCTTCACCTTCGATTCCATGATCGGCGACATACTCCCCCAGGCGCATGAGAGCATCCGCTTGTTGCCTGGTGTCGAACATCTGATGCGCAAAAACTGCGTCAGGATGGATTCCTGCCGTGCCTTCGCTCTTCTTGATGTCTACCGTACGATCATCCACCGAAATCGCGACGGCCGTGCCGATTCTGTCACCGCCGTTCATCCGCAACGCCTCATCGCCTCTGAGGTCGGTATCCTGCTGAAGGGCTGAATATCGATGGACCGGGGTTCGTGCACCCGGTGGCGAAACGTCACCGACGAAGGTCAGTTGGGACAGCGCGGCCCGCTCATCGACAAGTTCTTCCGCAGACAGCGCCGAAAGACGGAAGAACTCCCACCAGGTTGCCTTGTCCTCGCGGCGATGCCAGTCGAGGATATTCGCAAGAATCCACCTGGCGTGCTGCTCGCCCGTGCGTTCTTCGATATCCACTGGAACATCCGCCGTGAGACGCTCAACAAGCGCTTGCACGGCCGCTTGGCGCTCCGTCAGTTTCTCGCTCGGTTCCCGGTCAGTGGGTAACGGTCGCGCAACAGGCTTGCCGGCATCGACCAGTTCCTGCCGGCGCTCTTCAAGCCAGTCACGCAGTGCAATACTCGAAGTGCAGTCTTCGCTATTATACGACTGCACTGTCGCACGCACCTCACTGTTTATGGCGTCAATGTCGCCAAGCTCCAATCCGGCATGAAGCCTTGCCAAGGCGACATTGGCATCGGGCAGACCGGTATCGCGCTCAAACCCGTAGAGCGGCTCCAGTTTCTTGATCGAGTAACTCTCCACTCCAGCGCGCAAGCTGTTGCGTACGATGCTGTAAAGATCGACAAAAAGATTGCTGCGCAGGAAGTCGTCGATGTCGTGTTCCCGGGTCGCATATCGCCCCATAAGCCGTTTCAGCGCGGCGGGTTCGTAGGATGCGTAATGATAGATGTGCAAGTCCGGATATCGCTCTCGGCGTTCGTTCACAAAATCCACGAAACGCTCGAAGACGGCTTTCTCGCCTTTTCGGTCAAAGGCCCAGTCGGCCACGTAGTTCCAGGCACCGCTCTCGTCTCGGAAGATGTAGCCGAACAGATATTCGAGGCCGTTCTCGCCAACGAAAGCATCGCTTTCGATATCGAAGTAGATGTCCCCCTCGGACGATTCAGGCAGCAAGCACAGGCCGATATCCTCAACGACCGGCAGTAACTCATATCGGACCTCTCCGGCCTCCCGGCTCTCGACCTGAATGCGCGCCTGCTCCCGAGCCTTTTCGTACGACTGCGCAGAACCCTTCTTCGGAACCCAGTGCATAGGCGTCGGCATCGCTGCCAAGGCAGCCGTCGTTGTGATTGCGTTGTCATGAAGCTCGGCGGTCTGGTTCTTGCTGATTCCGGCCACCAGGCAAAGATGATCGTCTGCGCGCCGCCGCGCATCGCACCGGGTACGCCATCTGCAGATATCGCAGTGCTGTTTCGGCTCGGGATAATGAATGCACCGTGCAGCCAACCCCGTTGCCGCATCGGCAGCGGCCTTCGCTCTTCGAAAATACGCGGCATAGTCCGCAAACCGAAACGCCTGCGGTTCGAAGTCGGACCAGGGAGCAACCACATGGACGTAGTCTGGGGCAACGCCCTGCGCCTTCTCCAATAGGTCGGCGTAAAGACAGAGTTGAAGGACCGAGCCGGCTTTGGTCTCGCGGGCGAGCTTGGTGTCGATGATCTCGTAGGACCAGGTGCCAAGATTGCTGGGTTTCCCGACACGCCTCAGAATGTCGGCCCGACCGACCCACCTGCCATGCTCGAGGGCGGCCTGGACAATAATCTCGGCACCAGCGTCCATCGCAGCAACGGTCTCGGCGACAGCCGCAGGCGTAATGTCGACCCCGTCAATACGGACAGTTGTCAGACCCTGGGCCTGAAGGTGACCAATGAATGCCCTTTCGTGCCGATCACCGCGCTCACGCAGCATCTCCAGAAGCGGGTCCCAACGCCTCGGCCTCGCAAGCGCACCCTCCGCAACCTGCAGATCCAACTCTGTCAGGTACCCGCAATTCAGATGGCCCACAAGATCAGACGCGCTAAGGACGATCTGGTCGCCGTGCTTTCTCATGGCCGTGCACCCGAGAGCCGTTCGGATAAAGGGTTCAGTTCGGTAGTCCCTGCAAGGTCATACCAGGACATGTTGAAATTCATCGGGAATTCAGCACCGCTTTGCGGCCTGCGGCTTGGCGGTGAAGCATTCGTCAATTTTGCAGGTGTGCATGGCGATACGTTTGAATTACCTTGATTTTTCGGCGGATCTAGACAATATGGCACCATGTGTGGAGTTCCTTGTCAATCTCTCTCGACACTCTCTCGCCTCCGAATAGCCGAACCGGACACCCTGCTGTTGTTTCCCACCGCGGCGAAAAGACGACCTCGCGATCGGCAAAGAGGTCGCGGAACAGGGCGATCTTTTCGGCCGATGATGACGCGTTCGTCACCGGCGCATCGCCGAAATCGGTCCGCCGGACAACTTCGTGGCCATCGGCGAGCGGGCTCTGTTCGAGGGCTTCCAGTTCCCGCTGGAGCGTCAATCGCTCGGCATCCAGCGCGGCAAGGCGTTGCCGAATGCGTGCGATTTGCGCTTCTGCCTCGTTCGGGTTCGTCAAGTTCGATCTCCGTGCAAACGGCATGGTTCCGTGACACACCATCATAGAGCCGGGACCGCCTGAATTTAAGATGGTCCGGCAAGAAGCGCGAAGGACCCGGACTCGACCGTTGGGCGGGCCTTTCGTGTCCGAAAGAGACGAGGCTTGCGAGCGCGCTTCGCGGGTTGGCAGGTGCGTGTCCGAACACGCCATGGTCACGGCGGAAATCGGCCACGGGCAGATCCGGTGCCTGACGCGTGTTTAACGGGCTGTTCATACGCGTTGCAAGAAGCGTTAAACGGGATTGTAACCGCACCGGATTTAACGCTGGGCGTGGCGGGATTTCTTCGGTGGTACAGGCATGTGGTCGAACTCCTGGGCGGCATGTGGTGGATTCCGCAGCAACGACCGACGCGCGGCTGTGGCGAGGAATGTCCACCCATGGATAAGGCCGTGGCACCGGTGCCGCAGACCTCACGCCTCCGGACATCGATGACATCGCTCACGGATTACAGCGCCAGTTCCCGCCCCGAATTGTGGTCGTGCAGCACGCCGCTCGCCGAACGCACCACCGGGGCGATCTCGCCCAGGTCCTTCAGCAACTGATATTTCAGGAAACCGTTGGAGCCAGGGCGCGTTCCGGCAACGCGGTACCGCATGCGCCGTACCACACCCGCCCCGGCAAGGGCCTTCAGGTAGCGTTGCAGGTTGTGGGCGGCGTTGCATTCCGCTCCCCGCGCGCTGGCGACCAGCAGGTCGGTGACCGTGAAGGTGCGCTGGATGCGCATCGCCGTCCAGGCGCGCTGGCGCAGCGTGTCGGCCATCGGACGGCGCACACACTCGAGGGGTGCGTTCGGCCCGGAGGTGATCGCGGCACCGGACGCGACCGCCCTATCTCCGTCCAGGGTGAGCCTGTAACGCCCGATATCGACGCGTTCGACAAGGCCCTTGCGGATCAGGAACGAGGCTGCCCTGCTTACCTGAACACGGTGGAGGTTCAGTTCGCCGCTGAGTACCGGCAACGTCTTGCATGTGCCGGGCGGCAGAGCGTAAAGCACCCGCGTCTGGTGGGTTGCGACAACCATCTCCGGCGGCTCAACCGCCATCAATGCGCCTGCGGCACGTGAACGGCCTGACCGGTGCGCCGGTCATTGACCAGAAGTTCGCCGGACATGTCGGCCATGGTCAGGCCATCAACGCCCGGCGAGGCGCGGAAGCCGAAACGCTCGATCGAAACGATCGCCTCGCGGACTTCCCGGTTGAAGCCGCCCGTCACACGGGTGACGAATTCCGTCAGGTCAGGCGCGACCTTGACCTCGCACTGTTCGTCCATGAACCGCTGCACATCGGCCCGGTCCGAGGGCTCGAAGCGCACATGGCGGCAGATGCGGCTCATGGTCTGGGGAAAACGGCTCAGATTGTCGCGGATGCGGCCCATGCCGACCAGGATGAACGGCACCTCGCAGACATCCGAAAGATCGCGCACCGTGTCCACCAGCTTGCCCCTGGCGCTGATATGGTCGGCCTCGTCGATGACCACGGCAAAGTCGCGGGTTGCGAGGTCGGCCCCATGCGCCCGCTCGCCCAGCGCCTGCAGCACCGCGCCGAAGCGCTTCTCGTAACCGTGCGGCGGGTCGATGCGCATCGCCTTCAAAAGCTCGCCCAGCATCCAGTAGGGCGACCATTCCACCTTGGCCCGCAGATAGACGCAAATGTTGTCGGCGGCCCAGCGGCTCAGGATCGTGGTCTTGCCGAGCCCCGGCGGCCCGTCGACCACGACCAGGCGGCATTCCGACGCGCCGCGCGCCTCCAGCGCTTCCAGCGCACCCATGAAGCGCCGGTAGTTTTCGGTCTTGACGAAGGTCGGTCTCATGGTGAATTTCCCTTTCCGGTCGGTTTGCGTTCGGATGAACCGGCGGCGGTCGTCAACAGCAGGTCCTTCAGGTCTTCGAGCCTGCCGCCTTTCAGCTCGAAGAGTTCCCTTGCCGATGGCGAGTTGAAGAGTTGCACCAGCAAGCGGCGCTGGTTGGCCGTCATGTCGCCGGGATGGGCAATGCAGTGATCGGCCAGTTCATACTGATCGGCAGGCACTTGTTTCCGCGCCCGCTTCGGGTCCACATCGGCGATGGTCGCGACCCGGTCTCCGGCCTGCGGCGTCACGGTCTCGCAAGGCCGGCACTCCGGTGCCGGAAACGCCAACGGCACGGCTGCCGCGTGGTTGATCGTGAGCGCCGGACTGGCCTCTTCGAGGGCTTCGCGCCGATGCGCCTCGATGCGCTTGAGCCGACCCTTGGCGCGACGCTCCACGGCGCTGTCGCGCATGGTCTTCGGCACATAGGCGTGCTTGTTGTTGAAGAAGCAGGCCACACAGATCAGCGCCCCTGCAACCGGCGCGCCGTTCTCATGCTCCAGCCTGCGCACCCAAACCTTCGAGGCATCGAAGATGTCATAGCCGACAAGCACCTCCATGCCGTGAAAGGGCTCAAGCCGCGCGTCGAAATAGTGGTTGGTGTTGAACGAGACCTGGCCGCGATGCACCTTGCGGCGCTCGACCGGGCGAAACAGGTCATCGGCCTCGTGCGCCGTGAGCGGCACCGGCTCGAAGCCGCGCCTGCCGAAATCGGCCCACACCTCGTTCGGCGTCGCCTTGCGATGACGCCGGGTGAGCGGGTTGAACACACGCAGGTTGTTATGCACCCTGTCATTGTAGGCGGCAATCGCTCCTTCCGCCGCATCCTTGAATTCGGCAAAGGTCGGCAGCGTCGGCGACGCGCCGAATTGCCGGATTTCCCTGTCTATCCTGCGGTCGACCAGCCGCCGCGCCTCGCGGTCCATGTCGGCGCCCATATAGGTGGGCAGGTCCTTCGCCAGCCGGTTCCAGACCGTGCCGTGGACCCGCTCGATCAGGCCGCGCGCCTGCGAATTATAGGGCAGCGAATGGGTGGTGGTAATTCCGAGCCGTGCGCACAGCCCCAGCGTGGCGTGGTCGATCTGCCGGTTGCGATAACCCGGACCCCGGTCGCTGTAGAAGATCGCCGGAATGCCGTGGCTCTCGCAGGCGCGCCGCAGCGCCTCGGCGACCACCACGGTGTCTTCGGCCAGGCCGACGCTCCAGCCGACGATCTTGCGCGTCACCACGTCGAGCACCGTGGTGATCTCGGGCCGGAACGGGCGATGGTGGACCGGGTGCTCGACCAGCGCGTCGAAGGTCTTGCCGTCGGCGGTGTAGATCGTCGTCGGATCGAGACCGTCAAGCGTACGCGTGACGAACCCAAGCCGTGCCTTCAGCGCCAGCCGTCCCTCGCGGCCCCGGTGGGCGTCGAGAAAGCGCGACGTGCCCTGAAGCGCCTTCAGCGCCCGCCTGGCCTGGTCGTAGCTCGGAACGAAGGCATCCGGCGGCAGTGACGCTGCGTATTTCTCCAGCGCATGACCGATGGAGATCTTCGCCGGCGTGCAATAGAAGCGCAGGAACCCGGTCAGCCATTCCGGATGATCCTGCCTGCGGCGCGTCACCGCCGGGGCGAGAGCAACGGTGCCGCCTGCCTCATGGGCTTCCAGCCAGTTGTAGACGCCGCGCAGGGACAGCCCCCTGCCGCGATCCCACTTGCCGCGATCCCCCTTGCCGCGATCCCCCTTGCCGCGATCCCCATTGCGGCGATCATTGGCATCGCAGGCAGCCTTCAGCAGTTCCGGCGCAAGCACGCGCTGGTCGTTGCGCCCCTTTTCGACGCAGTGCAGGTCCCAAGCGACATCCTCGACCAGCGCCAGGATGGCCTTGCGGCGGCTGACGTTGCCCGTGAAGACGCGCCGGTCGACCTCGCGCAGGACCACCGCACGGGCCTCCATGACGCGGCGCTGGCGGGCGCTGAGCGCCGTGGCGGACCTTGCTCCCGCCGGACCGCCGGTAGGATCGCGCTTGGCGGCCTGCGGTTCGGCGCCCCTTGCATCCTGCCGGCGTCGATAGTCGTCCTGCGCGGCTTCGGGAAGGCAAGTCACATGGTATTCCCAACCGCCGCCCGAGCCCTTGCGCCTTCTGGCCTTGCCCGAGCCGGCCTGCTGCCAACCCTCGAGCCTGGCCATGATGTTGAGGCGACGCTTCGTCGTCGGCAAACCCGCCAGACGGAGACCGGCCAGTTCCGCCGACGTCCTGTATTCGTGATCCGCCCAAGTCCAGGCAGGAGACACTGCGGCAGATACGGCTGGCGGCGGCAGGGTCAAGTCCAGATCACGATGCAGGTCAGCCATCAGGCCACTCCCGTCTTGCGCGGATCGCAAAGGCGCTTAAATGCCTCGAGAAGCCCGGCGGGATCATCCGCATCAGGCACACCCGAGCCCCGAAGCGCACGGTCGCATTCACCGATGCGTGCGCGGAACAGTCAAGTTCGAAGGGGGCGGTTTTGGCGGAATTCGCCGGAATGTTGGCGCGGTGCCTGGAGGCCATGACGGCTTTGGCATTTTCGTGGCCCTTGAAGAGGATCTTTGGCATTGGCATTGGCAATCCGAAGGCAGACGGTATTGAGCATGTAGCACTCGTCCTTGGTCACGATCTGCGCAAGGCGCAGGATTTGGTCAAGATCAATCGTGGCCATTGTGCCAATAGTGATACTGGCAATCTGGCCAACAGGCAAGACCTTCATTGCCTCATGGCCAGTCTTTTGGCAGTTTGGCCAACATGAACCGGAAGCAACTGACGGACCTCATAGATAGACGCCTGGTCGCCTTGGGGCTGTCAGCCTCCGAGGCATCGATCAAGGCAGTGGGAAATCACTACCTCATTCGAAACATTCGGCGGCGAGGCGGAATGCCTTCGGTCGAAAACCTGCAATCGCTTTGCGGTGCCCTCGGCCTCGAGTTCTACATAGGCCTGCCTCGGCAAGGTGGTGATTTGGCCAACGCTGCACCGGACTGGACAGTCATGGGCACCTTGGAGGCCCCGCATCGTGGCATTGAACGCTGCAATGGCTGGGGCTGGGGCAAGGACGTGCCGAAGCACGAGCCTCTGCCACTTCCTCAAACGGTCGGCGACAAGGATGCCTTCTGGGTGACGGCGACAGGCAATTCGATGGCGCCCGAAGGCATCAAGAGCGGCTGGCTTTGCCTCGTCTCGCCGGCCGCCCAACCGGTGCCGGGCGACCGGATATGGATCCGCGACACAAGTGGCGCGGCATCAATCAAGCGGCTTGTCTCGATCAGGGACGACGGCACGCTTCACCTGCGCAACTGGAGGGCCAGGCCGGCCGGCCAACCGCAGGGTTTCGAAGAGAAGCGGTTTCCAGCCGACATCGAACGCGTGCACCCGGTGGTCGCGGTGTTCAGGGGCAAGCCGCGCGGCGAGCACTTCGAGCATGTGCCCGATCCGGGAGCGCCTGCCTCACCGCCGGCCGCGGCAACGCCGGAACTGATCGCCGTGCTTGGCCTGCCGGAGGGCGCGAGCATGGCGGATGCCGTAAGCACCATCGAGATGCGCCTGAAGGATGCGGGCGGCGACAGCGATGTTGCGGCGGCGATATCGGCACAGATGGAGGCGCTGCGCTCGGAACTGAAGGCCGAAATAGCCGATGCGAAGTTCGCGGTATATGAAGGCTTGGCGGACGCCTCGGCGCTGGCGGGCGATGAAACCGACCCGCCGGAGGCGCAACCGGTTGCCGTGGCCGAATTGGCCTCTGTCGCCGGCGGCGGGGCGACGTTCCTTTCCGAAGAAGTTACAGGGCGGGTGTGGTTCCGCCGCGCATGGCTCGACGAAAACGGCCTCGACGCGGAGCACTGCGCGGTCATCGGAGTGATGGGAGATGCCATGGAACCGACGCTGATGGACGGCGCGAAAATCCTGATCGACCGAACGCAAACGGAACGGCGGGCGGGCGATATCTTCGTGATCCGGGTACCGGCCGGCCTCGTGGTCAGGCGCGCCGGCGAGGACGCCAGGGGCAAGGCGCTGATGCTGAGCGACAATCCATCATCGCAGACGACAACCTGGCCCGACGATGCGCAGATCCTCGGCCGGGTGGTGTGGACGGCCAGGATGCTTGTTGGGAAGTAGGCGAATACCCCACCCCTTCGTACAGTCAGGCGGCGGGAGCAATGCAACCGTAAATCGAGTCCCACTTCTTTCTGCGCCTTTAACGATTTCAGATTGAGCAAGTAACTGATTTTGTGGTTGAAATCGCGAACTGGGACTCCCCGCAGAAGTGGGACCCGCTTGGTCCCACTTCGCCCCGACAAGTGGGACTCCCTTGCCCCGGGCAAATGAACGGCCGGGAAGCCTCAAGCCCTTGTTTTCCAGGAGCGAGCGAGCCATCAAAACTCTCTCGTTTTTTCTCGTTTTCATATCATTTGTGCCAGAAAACGTGCCGGATTTTCTCATTTTTCTCATTCTTGTGCCAAAGAAATATTGTTGCGTGTGCGCTCTATCCGACTGAAATGCAAAGACATTTCCGAGGATTCCCCCGAAAACCGTTTGTGCAGAATGAGAGGACCCCCCATAGCCTGCGGTCAAGGTAGTCAGTGAGGCGTCGTGCCTGGCGTTGAGTGAGGTTGCTGGCATGTTTGTTCAGCAGTTTGCTCAAGCCGCGCCTGTCTTTCAGATCGGGATCGATGAAGCGGCAGGTTTTCAGCAGATGATGCAGAGCGAGGCGCACGACATGGAACCGATCGGCAACGACGAGGGCTTTGGGGAAGTGGGTTGTGGCAATGGAGCGATAGGTCTCCGACAGGTCCATGCAGATGATGCGGACACGGTCTTTGCCTTTCATTTGATTGAGATAATCGGCCAGAGATGTTGCCGAGCGGCCGGCAGCAACGTCGAAGATACGGCGCCGTTGCAAGTCGCAAAAGGTGGTCGCAAACCGCATCTGCCTTGAGAAGAAGTGCTCATCGATCCCCAGGATGCGGGGCGTTTGCAAAGACAGAAGTTTGCGGTTCTCAAGCTGGTACATCTGATCGTAGTAGCGCGAGATCGTGCTGTCCGACGTCATCGGAGGCGGCCGCGGCAACGACATGATTGAAGGCAACCACGGCGAGGACATCCTGATCGGCGGTGCGGACGACGATACGATGCGCGGCGGCGCCGGCAACGACATCTATGGACATTTCCAAAAATAACCACTACAAATCGTTCACTCTCGGCTTGATGGTATAATTCCATTCAGGGTGGAACTTGTCGCCAGTGATGTCGATTTCGGCCATTTCGGTTTTGGAGACCTTGACACCCTTCTGATAGATCCGTTCGTCGACTGCGCATTCGACCCTGAGCCCTGCCTTGGTTGTCGTCGCGCCGATCAATTCGACCACCGTCATGCGATCGGTGAGCGGACGGCCGCGCCAGTTCTGGGTGATGTGACAAAACAGGCGATGCTCAATCTTGTTCCACTTCGACGTACCCGGCGGATAGTGGTGGATCTGCAGCGTGAGCCCGGTCTCGTCGGCGAGCTTTTGCAACTCGACCTTCCAAAGCCTGATACGTACCCCGTTCGAACCGCCACAATCAGCAGTGATCACGAGCTTCTTCGCCTCGGGATAGCGCGCATGGCCCATCCGATAGAACCAGGTGCGGATGGACTGGACAGCGAATTCAGCCGTGTCGGCAGTGATGCCGAGGCTGACCCATGCTTCGTTCGCGGTGACGTCAAAGACCCCGTAAGGAGCCACCTTGCCCAAGCTCTTGTCCTCGAAGTCGTGCACCTTCACGCGTCGTGGGTCGGCTTTTGGACGGTAGTCGGTGCCACCGTTCTTGTAGTTGCCGATCAGTTCCTTCTTCTTGGTGTCCACCGAGATCACTGGTTCTCCGGCGCCTTGTGCCTCACACACCTTGGTGTTGATGTGCTCGAACTGGGCATTGCGGTCCGGGTGCCTTGAGCCCTCGTCGGTCTTGCGGTTCGTCTGCCGCGAGAACCCCAATTTTGCCAGCAATGTGTCGACGCTGTTGCGGCATATCTTGTGGCCTGCGTCCTTGAGTGCCGCGGCCAGCTTGGCGGGACTTTTGGACACCCACATCAGCGGTCGCTCCGGGTCGCCACGCGTTACTGGCTCAACGAGGCGCTTGAGGTCAGCAAGCAGGGTCGGATCGTTATCGGTCAGTGTTCGCGCGCCAGCGCCTGGGCGGCGAACCTTTCCGGGCGGCGGGTCATCAAGGTCCTTGAGCCCACGCCCGATCGTCGACCTGGCGACGCCGGTGATGCTGGAGACCGCGGCAATGCCGCCCCGGCCAGCTGCACGCGCTTCACTGGCGGCAAACAGCCGGCGACCACGTTCATCACGATGGCAGCCGTCCGCTTCCCAGCGTTGTTGAATTGCAAGTAGATCAATCATGCAAACCGGGTAGCGCATATCAATCCGTGCGGGAATCCCTTCTGTCTGAGACCGATGTCAAACCACCGCATACCGATCAGTCCATCCGAGTCGGTAATCTTTGGAAGTCTCCTATGTCTGGGAACGCGGCGACGGCGAAGACGTTATCGAGGAATCGTCCAGCGGCGGCGGCGACGCCACCGACATTCTACGCTTCGGGAAAAATGTCGGACTGCAACACCTGATCCTGGAGCGCAACGGTGTCGACTTGGTGATCTATATCCGCAATCACGAGGATCCGACCATCACGCGCGGTTACCTTGACGAGACCATCCGCATCAAGGGATGGGCCACCGCCGCAAACCGCGTCGAGTGGCTGCAGTTCGAGGATGATGGCAGCTCCTATCACATCGGCGATCTGGTCAACACCTGGGAATCCGGACTGCAGGACTGGATCGACGGTCATGAACATGGTGACACATTCGATGGCGGCGCCGGCAACGACGCGGTGTTCGGCCGCGGCGGCGACGACAATCTGAGCGGCGGTGCCGACAATGATGTCGTGGACGGCGGGCGCGGCGACGACGTGCTCAACGGCAATGACGGCGACGACATTCTGTCCGGCGGCGGCGGCAACGACACGCTCTATGGCGGAAATGGCAACGACATGCTTGACGGAGGCCTGGGCGACGACTGGATTGACGGCGGCGCCGACGACGACGTCGTGTCCTATGACGGTGTCAGAGCCACCTACACCGTCGACCTTCGGGTCGATGATAGTGTTCTGGTCGAAACGCCGGATGTCGGCACCGACACGCTGATTGGGATCGAGCGCATCGACTTTGTCGATGGAGATCTGATCTACGATGTCGACAGCGCCAACACGCAGCTCGTCTACCGTATGTTCAGGGTCGCCCTCGACCGCTCAGCGGACGAAGCCGGCTTCCGGTACTGGACCGATACGCTGGACGACTTCGATGCCAACCAGCCCTGGGTGGATACGGCAATCCACATTGCGAATGCATTTCTGGCAACACCGGAGTACTCCATGCTCTACGGCAATCAGACCAATGCGGAATTCATCACGACGATGTATGACAACGCCCTGGGCTGGCAGGACCCCGGAGGCCATGCCCACTGGACCAGCGCCCTGGATCAGGGGCTGGGTCGCGATGTGGTGCTGGTGAACTTCGCCAACGTCGCCAATGTATCGGCTGAAATCGATGATGGTGTGTGGGTGGTCTGACCCGTCACACCCGTCATTCACGGAACAAGTGCCTTCGATGCGTCCTTGAACGTGTCGAAGGCGTTGACGGCCGAAACGCCCCCTGGTTCGAGACGGATGAGGTTGATGCCTCGGGCGTTGGGCGACAGTTCCAGCCCGTTGACCGTGATCGACGAGCGGTTGGAGGCCGACGCACCGCCGCTCGACACCCGGACGTCATTGCCGAAGAGCGACGCCGTCAGAGTCACATCGGCGTCGGGCGATACGCCGTCCTCGACAACGCGACCGTCAAACAGAATTGCCGCGTAGGAACCACGGTATTGCAGTGAACTGATCGTTCCGCCGCGCGCCTCGATCAGTTCGACGAATTCCGCCGGCAGCGCCGACGTGGCCTCATCGCGGACGCTCAGGACAAGCGCGCATCCTGCTTGGCAGTTCTCGACAAGCTCGATGAGAGTTTCGCGACCGGGACGCGGCTGGAATCGGATACGGCTTCCGGTATCCAACGACGTGCCGACCGGGGGGCTGACGATCAGCCCGTCCAGCTCGCGCAACCGGTCGAGCGTTTCGGGGCTTTGTATCAGCAGGCTGCCGAGCGAGACCGGATCCAGGACTTAGAGAACATCGTTGGAGAGATCACCGGCACGCACTGCCATGTGCCCGGCCCGCTCGGCCTGCGCCTGGTCGGGCGTCTCCAACGCTTGCGCGAAGTAGAAGCGGTTGAGCGATTTTCCTTGCGGAAACGCCATCAAGCCGAGCTCGACGAGAACCGGCTTGCCAACCCCGCCCGCGGCATAAAGCCGCTCGGCGCCCGACACCAGCCGGCGCCACGTTTCGTCCTGTTGCAGATGCTGAAACCGCAGTTCCCGGTGTGCCGTCGAGCGCCGGATACTATCGGCAAGCGGCGAGACATCGACAATCTGCAGCACAGCCAGGGCGGCGAGGATCGGTCCGACAGACCGCGACCGCAAAGTCAGCCACAGCGTTGTCGCCGTGAGCAGCGCCAGATAGGTCAGCGGCCAAACCAGCCGGCCGGACGAGCGGAAGGCCGAATAGACGGGACCGACCAATGGCCAGTCCATGACCTGAACGGATATGATCCGGACACCGAACACGGTGACAACCGGCGAAACGGCAAGCACAAAAAGCAGGAGCACAGCGGGCGCCAGCCAGGGCAGCGCCAGGCGCAACCGCTCCGGCGGCTGGGCGAGACCGGTCGCCCATAAAACCGCGGCGATCACGACGGCGAGCAATGCTCCCAGGCCGGGATACTGGATGCCTTCGTCCATCTGCCCCGGTGGCATCTGCCAGCCGTTCAGCAACAGGGAATGGTCGCGGCCGTTGAACCAGGCGAAGGGATCGGTGGAATACCATCCGACCGGCTGGGGAGCCGTGTCGAGCGCGAACAGACCGATGAGCCATCCGACGAGAAATGCCGGGATCACGACAGTCGCGATG
Source organism: Rhizobiaceae bacterium (assembly GCA_963921345.3). Classification (GTDB taxonomy): domain Bacteria; phylum Pseudomonadota; class Alphaproteobacteria; order Rhizobiales; family Rhizobiaceae; genus Hoeflea_A. The sequence continues at coordinate 3,463,646 of CAWUFE020000007.1, forward strand.
CCTCCCACCAAAAATCCGAGTGCCCTTTTCAGCTCGCCGACCTGCCCGTATCGACGGTAGCCGCGACGCAGGACGTCCATGCCGGCGATCGACAGGGTCATGGGCACGAAATAGGGATGGACCGGCATCGACAGGGCGACGATGGCAGCATGCTTTGCCAAGGCGCGCCGATCCGAATTCGGCCGGATGAAGACCGACAGGGAGGCGAAGATCAGCCAATGCGCCATCAGCGTGTCATGGCCGTAGCGGCGAAAGAAGAACGGCGTGGCGATGACAAGGACAGTGGCAAACAGCGTCACTACCGGACGGCGACTGAGCCAGACGAGCAGGTTGTAGACGATGTTGTAGGACAGGATCAGGCACAGCAGATACCACAGACCGACGAACTGGACCTGGGCCGGCAGCACGGCCGCGAACAGCTTGACAGGGATGGCGACCAGCGGATTGCTGTCGGTCGCGGTCAGGGGCATTCCGTGCGGATAGGCCACCAGTTCCGAAAAACCGATCGGCCAGCGCCAACCATCGTTGAGGAAGGCCAGCCATCCTGCGTAGTGCTGGCCGAGATCGCCGGCCGACAGCCAGCCGATATCGGTTGGATCGAGGACCGACATGCTGAAGAACAGCGAGAACAGGGCGAACGGTACAAGCAGGCGGTGAAGCCAGAGCGCGCGTCTCAGCGGCACCGGCAGATCGAAATCCGCGGAGCTACCCGCTGAACCTGTCGGGGTCGGCGCAAACACGTAGAGCCGGTAGAGCACGTAGCTCGCCGGCGGCACGACGATCGCGCCGATCACCGGCTCCAGCCAGGCGCTCATCGCATCGGTCGTCTGCAGCAGCGTGACCGTCAACTGGCTGATCGCGAACAGAGTGAACGAGATGACGATGAAGCGCGTGCGGGCGACGCGAATGTCGTTGGGCTGGCCGAAGGTGAAGGTGTAGTGGCCGTAGAAAGACACGGTCCAGGCCACCAGGAAGCCGAGGGCGTTGGCGATCAGCACGGGCACGCCGAGGAGCACGGCGCCGGAACCGACGGCCGCATGGGTCGCCGTCGCCAGCAGTCCGATCAGCGTGAAACGGGAAATCGTGAAGGTCTCTTCGACCAGGCGCGACAGCGCTGTCATGCGGCCTTGTCCTCATCGACGCCGGCGCCGAAGGAAGCGTTGACGAGGAAGGTGGGGCGGCGTTTGGATTCGACAAAAATCCTCGACACATATTCGGCCAGCACGCCGAGCGAGACCATCTGGATACTGAAGGCGAAGGCAATGGAAACGAACAGGGTGGCGAAGCCGGGGACGTCGCGGCCGAACACCATGGTGCGGACCATGATGAACAGGCCGGCCGAGGCCGAAATCCCGGCGGCCAGAATGCCGAGGTAGAGCCACATGCGCAGCGGCACGCCGGAAAAGCTCATCAGGCCGTCCATGGCAAAGCGGAACAGCTTGCGGTAGCTGAAAGTGGTCTGGCCCGATACCCGCTTTGGCCGGGTACAATCGACCACCGCCGTCGGGAAGCCGACCCAGCCGAACAGGCCTTTCATGAAGCGGGTCGATTCCGGCATCTGGCGCAGCGCCTCGACCACCTTGCGGTCCATCAGCCGGAAATCGCCGACATTGTCGATGATCGGCGTGTCGGAAATGGCGTTGAACACGCGGTAGAAGGCGCCGCTGGTGAAGCGCTTGAGCGGCGTGTCGGACTGGCGGTCGACACGCCGGCCGGCGACGACCGCATAGCCCTCGCGCCACTTGTCGAGGAATTGCGCAATCAGCTCCGGCGGATCCTGCAAATCGACGTCGATCGGCACCGCGACATCGGCGGTCGAAGCCTCGAGGCCAGCGCAGAGTGCCGCTTCCTTGCCGAAATTGCGCGACAAGTCGACCACGGCGACATCGTCGCGGGACTGAACGTAGCCCCACAGCACGTCCAGCGTCGCATCGGCGCTGCCGTCATTGACGAAAATGCAGCGCACCTTGGCCGGTTTCAGCGTTTCCTCGATGGCGTCGATCCGCTCCATGAAGTGAGGGATCGTGTCCTGCTCGTTGTAGACCGGGATAATCAGGTCGAGAGTCGGCTCGGCCGGTCGCGTGCGCGCGGCGATCTGCAGGCGGATTTTGTCTGATCTGTCCGGAACGGCCATCGGGCTTCAACAATCCCTGCTTGCGAGAATTGCCGCCTGACCTAGTCCTTTGATCGCCCGGAGTAAATCGAAATCTTGAAACCGGTCGGCCGCCACGGTTCGCGACACCGCTAGCCGATCAGCGATTTCAGTTCCCGCACGCGCTCCGCATTGTCGGCGGCGATCGAACCGTCGCGGTTCCACAGGCTGTTTTCGAAGCCGATGCGGGCCTTGCCGCCGCGGCGGATGGCCTCGACCAGGCAATCGGTCTCCTTGACCCCGAACGCGCAGAGCGCCCAGTCGACCGCGCCTTTTGCATAGGCCGCATCGTTGAGGGCGTCCAGAAACGGATCGAGATCGCTGACGGCGCTCTGCTGGCCCTGCGTGTAGCGGCCCAGCACGAACAGCAGTTGCAGATCGGTCGCCGGAACCACGCCCTGCTCCACGTGCCCGAAGAGATGCGTGACTTCCGCCGGCTCGTAGAGGATATGCTGCACCGCCATGCCGGCCTCCGCGGCCCAATGATAAAAGGCGCGCGACGCTGCCGTCTCGGTGTCGTCGGGCAGCATTTCGCGCAGCGCCACCGACACCGCGTCTGGTTGTATGTCGCGCACCAGGCGCCGCTGTTCGTCGGGCGAATAGCGGCCCACGGCCTCCGTCGTGATCTGCACCGCCATGCCCGGAACCTTGTTTTTCATCTCGTCCAGCAGCTCCCGATAGAGTCCTGCATCGAGCACATGAGCGCCGTTGGCATCACGCACATGGGCGTGCAGGGCCCCGGCGCCTTCCGCAAAACAGGCCTTCGCAGCGGCCACCGTTTCGTCTATCGTTACCGGCAGGGCGACATGGTCATCGTGGGTGCGGCGAGCGCCATTCGGCGCCACCATGATCAGAGGGAGGACCTTCAAACTTTTGCCCTTTCAATCAGTTACGTCGATTTGCACTGGAGCTCTCCGACCGGCCGGCGGAGGCTTTGGAACACCTTGCACCCAGTTTGTCGAACCAGGCGGAGTGCTGCAACGAAAATTGATGATACAAATGTTTCATTCGTTGACAAGAACGGATTTGTTTGAAACAGTCTGTTTCGAAGTCCGCGTTCCAGGGAGGTCGGATTGGACGAGCGGGTATCGATCAATGACCTGATCGCCGAGCGCTACGGTACGCTCAGCCCACAACTGAGAGTGGCGGCCGACTATGTCATCGGCCACTACCACGATGTCGCCAGCCGGTCGCTGCGCGCCGTCGCCGCCGACAGCAATCTCAATCCGCCGACCTATTCGCGCCTCGCCCGCGCGCTCGGCCTCTCCTCCTATGAGGAGATGCGTGAAATGTGCCGGACCGAGATCAAGAGCCGCAGCATCTCCTATGCCGAAAAGGCCAACCTGATGCAGACCGGGTCGCTCGAGGACGACGAACAGCCCTTTGCGCTGCAGCAGTCGACATGGGCCATCCACAACATCGACGAATTCGCCAAGGAGCTCGATGTCGACAAGCTGCGCGAGGTCGCCGACCGGCTGATTGCCGCCAAGCGGGTGTTCATCGCCGGTTCGCTGGCCTCCGTCGGCTTCGCGCAATATTTCGGCTACCTGGCCAATCTCGCCTTCACCCATTGGCAGGTGATCGGCCAGAACGGCGTGGCCCTGACCACCGCGCTGACCGGCCTCACCCCCGACGACGCGCTGCTGGTCATCATGAAGGACCCCTATGCGCGCCGCTCCGTCGACGCAACGCAGATTGCCCACGAGGCCGGCGCGGTGGTCGTGGTGATTTCCGATTCCATGTTCTGTCCGGCATTTCGCTATGCCACGCACAGCTTCATCGTGCCGACGGACAGCCCGCAATTCTTCTCCTCCTACGTAGCCACGCTCGTTCTGCTGGAGTCCCTCATGGGGATGGTGATCCGGCGCGCCGGCAGAGACGCCGGGCAACGGCTGAAGGCGGTGGAGATGAACAATCACCGGCTGGGTGAATACTGGCAGGTGAGCCAATCAACATCATCAAATAGGGAGAAAGCGTGATGTTACCTCGTACTATGCTGGCCGGAACGGCCCTGGTCCTGTCGATGGCCATGGGCGGTGCGGCGATTGCCGAAGAGAAATTCGTCACCATTGGCACGGGTGGCCAGACCGGCGTCTACTATCAGGTCGGCGGCGCCATCTGCCGTCTGGTCAACCGCGGCACCAAGGACCATGAAATCAAGTGCACGCACACCACCGGTGGTTCGGTCGCCAATATCAACGGCATCCGCACCGGCGACCTCGACCTCGGCGTCGCCCAGTCGGACTGGCAGTACCATGCCTATAACGGCACCGCTCCCGACAAGTTCCCCGACGGCAAGTTCGACGGCCTGCGCGCCGTGTTCTCCGTGCATCCGGAACCGTTCACCGTCGTCGCCCGTGCCGATTCCGGCATCAAGTCGATCGACGATCTGAAGGGCAAGCGGGTCAATATCGGCAACCCGGGCTCCGGCCAGCGCGGCACCATGGAAGTGCTGATGGACAAGATGGGCTGGTCGATGGACGACTTCGCACTTGCCTCCGAGCTGAAGTCCTCCGAACAGTCGGCAGCACTTTGCGACAACAAGGTCGATGCCATCGTGTTCACCGTCGGTCACCCGAACGGTTCGATCAAGGAAGCCACGACCTCGTGCGATTCCATGCTGATCAATGTCGACAACGACGCCGCCAAGGGCCTTGCATCCGACAACGACTTCTACGCCATGGCGACCATTCCGGGTGGCATGTACAAGGGCACGGACAACGACGTCACGACGTTCGGCGTCGGTGCAACTTTCGTATCGTCCTCCGACACGCCGGAAGAGGTTGTCTACGAGATCACCAAGGCCGTCTTCGAGAACTTCGACCGGTTCAAGAAGATGCATCCGGCCTTCGCCAATCTCAAAGAAGAAAACATGATCAAGAACAACCTGTCGGCACCGCTGCATGACGGCGCCGTCAAGTACTACAAGGAACGCGGCTGGATGTAATCCGGCAGAGGTTCCAGAGGGCGGGCTTCGGCCCGCCCTTGTCAATTCGGGCGATGGATAAGCCGCCAGGGGACGGTGTCATGACACAGGACGATACGGGTTCGACCAAACTCAGCGATCAGGAATTAGAAGATCTTGTAGCCTCCACCGATACGGGCGGACGAAAGCCGGACAATCACTCCGTGGCGATGCTCATCGCCGGAACCGCGCTGCTGTGGTCCATCTTTCAGGTTTGGATCGCTTCACCCCTGCCCTACACGCTGGGTTTCGGCGTGTTCTCGAGCGGCGAGGCGCGCCCCATCCATCTGGCCTTCGCCCTGTTCCTCGCCTATCTCGCCTATCCGGCATTCAAGAACTCGCCCCGCCGCTACATCCCGGTCTCGGACTGGGTGCTCGGCATCGGCGCCGCGGCTTGCGCGCTCTACCTCTTCGTTTTCGACACCGAACTGATCAAGTCGATCTTCGGCACGCGGCTGTCCGACCGGCCCAATAACCCGGATCAGCTCGACGTGATCGTCTCGGTCATCGGCATCATCCTGCTGCTCGAAGGCACGCGCAGGGCGCTCGGCCCGCCGCTGATGATCGTCGCCATCGTGTTTCTCGGCTACACCTTCCTCGGGCCCTACGCACCGGGCTTCCTGGCCTGGAAGGGTGCCAGCTTCAACGCCGTCGCCTATCACCAGTGGCTGTCGACGGAAGGCGTGTTCGGCATCGCGCTGGGCGTCTCCACCGACCTCGTCTTCCTGTTCGTGCTGTTCGGCGCGCTGCTCGACAAGGCCGGCGCCGGCAACTACTTTATCAAGGTCGCCTTCTCGCTGATGGGCCATTTCAGCGGCGGTCCCGCTAAGGCGGCCGTCGTCGCCTCCGGCATGACCGGGCTGATCTCCGGCTCCTCCATCGCCAATGTGGTGACCACCGGCACCTTCACCATTCCGATGATGCGCCGCGTCGGCTTCTCGCCGGAAAAGGCCGGCGCCGTCGAGGTCGCCTCCTCGGTCAACGGCCAGATCATGCCGCCCGTCATGGGCGCCGCTGCCTTCCTGATGGTCGAATATATCGGCATCTCCTATTTCGAGGTGGTCAAGCACGCCTTCGTCCCCGCGATCATTTCCTACATCGCTCTCGTCTACATCGTGCACCTGGAAGCCAAGAAGCAAGGCATGGCCGGGCTCGACCGGGCGTCCGAACCGAAGCCGATGGTTTGGGGAATGCTCTCCTTCCTCATCACCATGTCCGCGATGCTGATTATCGCCGGTATCGTCTATTACCTGTTCGAGGCCTTTCAGGCGCTGCAGGCCGCGGATAGTCGCCTGCTCGCCATCGCGGTGGTCCTGGGAATCATTTTTGCCGTTCTTGCGGTGCTTGGCAGGATGCTTGCCGAAGACAGCAAAACCCTGGTGATTTCGACCGGAGCGCTGGTGCTCGGCGTCACCGTCATCACCGCATTCGGCGTTTTCTACCTGATCCAGACGATCAGCGCGCTCGCCGGCGAGTCCACACCGTGGATCATCGCGGCGCTCCTGGCGGTTACCTATATCGGTCTGATCCGCTTCTGTTCGGCCTATCCCGAGCTTGAACTCGACGATCCGAACGAGCCTGTCATCAGGCTTCCGGAACCGGGACCGACCATCAAATCCGGGCTGCATTTCCTGCTGCCGGTGCTGGTGCTGATCTGGTGCCTGATGGTCGAACGCCTGTCGCCGTCGCTCTCGGCCTTCTGGGCGACCGCCTTCATGATCTTCATCCTGCTGACCCAGCGGCAGCTCTTCGCCATGTTCCGCGGCGACAGCCAGTCGGGCCAGATGGCGCGCGGCTTAAACGAGCTGGTCGACGGCATGATCGCCGGTGCCCGCAACATGATCGGCATCGGCATCGCCACGGCTTCCGCCGGCATCATCGTCGGCGCCGTGTCGCAGACCGGTGTCGGCTCGGTGCTCGCCGCGCTCGTCGAGTTCCTGTCGCAGGGCCAGATCATGCTGATCCTGCTGTTCACCGCCATTCTGAGCCTGATTCTCGGCATGGGCCTGCCGACGACCGCCAACTACATCGTCGTGTCGTCGCTGCTCGCGCCCGTCATCGTGGCGCTCGGCCAGCAGAACGGGCTGATCGTGCCGCTGATCGCGGTGCATCTCTTCGTCTTCTACTTCGGTATCATGGCGGATGTGACGCCACCGGTGGGACTTGCCTCCTTCGCCGCCGCGGCGGTGTCGGGTGGCGACCCGATACGCACCGGCTTCGTGGCATTTTTCTATTCGCTGCGAACGGCGCTGCTACCCTTCCTGTTCATCTTCAACACCGATCTGCTGCTGATCGACGTGACTTGGGCGCAAGGCATCTTCGTCTTCATCATCGCGACTGCGGCGATGCTCATATTTACCGCCGGGTCCCAGGGCTTCTTCATCGCCCGCTCGCGGATCTGGGAGTCGGTCGCCCTGCTTCTCATCGCCTTCACCCTGTTCCGGCCGGGCTTCTGGATGGACTATGTGGTGCCGCCTTATGAGAACACCGATCCGGCGCAACTCGCCGAGGTCATGGGCCAGGCCGAACCGGGCACCCAGTTGCGGGCGCTGGTCGACGGCCTCGACGATGTCGGCGATCCGATCACGCTGACCATGATCATCGATGTCGGCGACGAGCCGACCGGCGCCGAGCGGCTGGAAGCCTTCGGGCTGGAGTTGTTCGACGACGATGGCAAGGTGCTGGTCGATAACGCGACCTTCGATTCCAAGGCGCAGGCCGCCGGGTTCGATTTCGACCAGGTGATCACTCAGGTGCTGGTGCCGGCCCCGCAGCCGTCGAAGTTCCTGTTCTTCATCCCGGCACTGGCGCTGCTGGGTCTGATCTATCTGCTGCAGCGCCGCCGTCGCGACGCCGAAAGCCCGATCGCCGCCGAACAGGGAGCCTGAGCGATGAACATGTTCAAGAGCATTCTCGCCACCGTCGATCTCGGCGACGAGGAGTCCTCGGTCCGCGTCATCAACGCGGCGCTCGAGGTCATGGTCAAGGAGGATACGCTGCATGTGGTGTGCATCGTGCCCGATTACGGCAAGAGCATCGTCGGCAGCTTCTTTCCGGAAGATCATGAGCACGACATGATCGAACATGCCACGCAGGAGCTGCACGACTTCACCAAAAAACACGTGCCGGAGGGCACGCGGGTGCAGCACATCATCGCCCATGGCAGCATCTACGAGGAGATCCTGGCGACGGCCGACAAGCTCGATGTCGACCTGATCGTCGTCGGCTCGCACCGGCCGGCGCTGAAGGACTACCTGCTCGGTCCCAATGCCGCGCGGGTCGTCCGCCACGCCCGCCAGTCCGTGCTGGTGGTGCGCAGCGAACTCGAGGAAGAATAAGCTTCAAGCCCGGACCGCGGTGGCGCCCGACACTTCGGCGGCACCGCGCTGCAGCCACAGCGCCCGCAGAGTCACCGCATGCAGCAGGATGCCCAGCGGCGGTCCGAGGAAAATCGGGATCACGTTGATCGGAAAGTCGTCGACGCCCGGTCCGCCGTAAAGGACCGCGGTCGCCGGCGCCAGCACGAGATCGCCTGCTCCGATGAAGCACCAGACAACCACGACGGTCCGCCAGAAGGGAAGCCGTGCATGGGCGGCCAGCGCCACCGGAATCGCCAACATGCCCGTCAGGATGTCTCCCCAGCCGGCATTGACCGCGAATTCCCTCGACAGGCCCATGTCGGAGAAGAAATAGGCGATCAGGAACACCGCGCCGGCGTTGCGGTAAACCTGCAGGCCGACCAGCCCGGCAATGCTGACTTGTCCGAGGATCTGGCGGACCGGCTCGGTGAATGTCAGACCGAGACCGATGCGAACGGTATAACGAAGGACACCGCAAACCACAAAATATCGGTGCCTGTGTTGAAGGCATAGACAGTCGCGAAAACAGGCCAGATCCACAGGCCTGCAATCAGCCGGTTTGCGGTCCGCGCCTGGTTCGCCGCCTCACCGGCCCGCCGGAGAATACGCGACATAAAGAACAGCACTGCGGCTCCCACGGCATAAATGACGACGAAGAGAAAGAGGTCGAAGGGTTGCATGGTCATCGCTCCCATTTCGGGACTTGCCGCCGCACAAGACCGATATTAAACTACAAAAAAGATAGTGACTATCTTTTTTGTAGTCAATAGCCGAACGACGAGGACGGATCGATGGCGAAGTCGTACAACCTGGATTGCCCCCTCGCCCGGACGCTCGACATCATCGGCGACCGCTGGACCATCCTGATATTGAGAGACCTGTTCCTGGAAGGGCCGCAACGCTATCAGGGCCTGCAGAACAGCCTGACAGGCATTGGCCCGAACATCCTGTCGGACCGGTTGAGGACGCTGGAGAAGAACGGCATTGTCGAGCGGCGGCTCTACGAGCAGCATCCGCCGCGCGCCGAATATCACCTGACGGACAAGGGGCGCGAGTTGGGGCCTGTTCTCAAGGCGCTGCGTGCATGGGGAACCAAGCACACGGTGCCGTGATTTCGGCGGAATTCCGAAATTGCCGCAGCTGCATTCGCAGCCTACACCTCGCGCCAGCCATCCGCCGTCTTCATGCGGTGGCGGATGGTGTTGGGCACGCCCAGCGTCTGTTCGATGAAGCAACCGCGCTTGGCGGTTTCGATCAGCTCGACCACGCGATCATCGGCATCGGGACTGTCGATCAGAATGTCGAGCTCGAAACTCTTCGGCGCCGTCTCGTAGACCTTGCCGACGACCTTCCAGTTCCATTCGACCCGGGTCTCGACCTTGAGGTCGTTGAGCTCGACCTTCAGCCGTTTCGCAAAGGCGCGGATCTGCGTCATGATGCAGCCGGTGAGGCCGCCGACGAACAGCGCCAGCGGCGGCGGTGCGGTCGAATCGCCGCCGTGGAACGGGCCCTCGTCAGTGGCCATTTCGAAGCGCTCCTCGAACGGCTTCACCATGGCGACGTCCAGTTCGTTGCGCATCTTGCCGACCGCGGTTCCCGTGCAGTCGAAACGCACGACCGCTTCCGATGGCATGTCCGTCATCGCTGTCTCTCCAATCTCAGAAATTGACCCGGTCGCCGCCCTTCAGAGCGAGGATTTCGCGGGCATCGTCGGCGGAGGCGATCTGCAGACCGAGCTCCTCCATTATGGTGCGGATCTTGGCGACCTGCTGGGCGTTGGACTCGGCCATTTGCCCGCGGCCGATATAGAGCGAATCCTCGAGCCCCACCCGGACATTGCCGCCAAGCATCGCGGCCTGGGTGACGAAGGGCATCTGGAAGCGGCCGGCGGCCAGTACCGACCAGACATAGTCGTCGCCGAACAGCCGGTCGGCCGTCTGTTTCATCACCATGACGTTTTCCATCTCGGCGCCGATGCCGCCGAGAATGCCGAAGATCGACTGCACCAGGAAAGGCGGCTTCACCAGCCCGGCATCGACGAAATGGGCGAGATTGTAGAGATGGCCGATATCGTAGCATTCGTGCTCGAAGCGGGTGCCGCAGCCCTCGCCGAGATGCTGCAGGATATAGCGGATGTCCTTGAAGGTGTTGCGGAAGATGAAGTCCTCGCTGCCTTCCAGGAACGGCTTTTCCCAGGAATGCTTGAAGCCCGGATATTTGTCCGCCAGCGGATGCAGGGAGAAGTTCATCGACCCCATGTTGAGCGAGCACATCTCCGGCTCTGCGCGCATCGGCGCCGCCAGCCGTTCCTCGACGGTCATGCCGAGTCCGCCGCCGGTGGTGATGTTGATCACCGCATCGGTCGCCTGCTTGATGCGAGGCAGGAACTGCATGAAGACCTCCGGATCCGGCGTCGGCCGACCGTCCTCCGGGTTGCGCGCATGCAGGTGGATGATGGCCGCGCCGGCTTCTGCCGCGTCGATCGACTGGCGGGCGATCTCGTCAGGCGTCAGTGGCAAAGCGTCCGACATGGTCGGCGTATGCACGCCGCCGGTAACGGCGCAGGTGATGATCACCTTCTTCATTTTCATGGCCATTTGACGCTCCTAGTCTTCGAATATCGCGACGGCGCGGACGAACCCGGCGGACGCGGCCTTGATCTTGTAGGGGAAGCAGGCGATCTCGTAGCCGGTCGGCGGCAGGCTTTCGAGATGGCCGAGTTTTTCGATGTGGCAGTAGCCGATATCCATGCCGGCCCGGTGCCCTTCCCAGATGATCGAGGCGTCGCCGGTGCGGGCATATTCCTTGGCCGTGAAGGCAAAGGGGGCATCCCAGCTCCAGGCATCCGTGCCCGTTACCCGGACGCCGCGTTCGAGCAGATAGAGGGTTGCCTCGCGCCCCATACCGCAGCCCTTCAGCAGATAGTCCGGCTGGCCGTAGGCAGCGCCGGCGGCGGTGTTGACGACGACGATGTCGAGCGGCTGCAGGTCGTGGCCGATGCGCTTGAGCTCGGCTTCGACATCGGCCGCCGTCGCCACATAGCCGTCCTCGAAATGCCGGAAGTCGAGCTTGACGCCGGGCCGGAAACACCAGTCGAGCGGCACCTCGTCGATGGTGATCGCCCGCTCGCCATTGTTCATGGTCGAGTGGTAGTGATAGGGCGCGTCCAGATGGGTGCCGTTATGGGTGGCGATCTTCAGCATCTCCACCGCCCAGCCCTCGCCGCCGGGCAGGTCCTCCTTCTTGAGGCCGGGAAAGAAAGCCATGACCTGCTCGGCCGTCATCTGGTGGTCCATATAGGTGATTTCCGGCAGCATGGGCGGCGGATCGGAGGCGATGTCGGCCTCCAGGGGAACGGACAGATCGACGATTCTTCGAGGCATGGATTCTCCAATCAATAGCCGAGCGGCAGGGTCGCCAGCATCGGGAAGGCCAGAACGAGCGCCAGCACGAACAGCATCATCAGCGCGAAGGGCGCCGCGCCGGCAAAAATGTCGCCGAGCGAAATGGTGCTGTCGTTGAGCGAGGATTTTATGACGAAAACGGAGATGCCGAAGGGCGGCGTCAACAGTCCGATCTCGACGGCAAGCACGGTGACGATGCCGAACCAGATGAGGTCGATGTTCATCGGCTGGATCACCGGCAGCATCAGCGGCACCAGGATCAGCATGATCGACGAGGAATCGAGAATCGTGCCCATGACGATGACCAGCAGCACATAGGCGATGACCACGCCCCAGAAGCCGATATCGGCGGTGGCGACGAACTGGCCGAACTCCGACGGCGCGCCTGAGAGCGCCAGCATGCGCGAATACATCTGCGCGGCGATGATCAGGAAACACACCGACGCCGTGACCAGGCCGGTGTCGGTAAGCACGCTCCAGAAGTCCTTCCAGGTCAGCGAACGCCGGACCAGGCCGATGACGATGGCGCCGAGACAGCCGACGGCCCCCGCCTCGATCGGCGTGAACCAGCCGGCATAGATGCCGCCAAGCACCACGGCGATCAGCAGGGCGATGGGAAACCCCTTCTTGGCGAGCTCCGCCGTGCTCAGCATCGGTTCGCCGCCATCGGACAGGTTTTCGCCGACGAAGCCCGGCCAGAAGCGTGCCATGGCATAGACGCCGATACCGAAGATCGCTGCCAGCAGCAGTCCTGGAATGACGCCGGCGATGAACAGGTCGCCAACCGACTGTTCGGTGAGCAGGCCGTAAAGGATCAGCAGCAGGCTCGGCGGGATCAGCATGCCCAGAACGGACGAGCCGGCGACCACACCGACGGAAAACCGCTTGCTGTAGCCATGGCGCACCATTTCCGGCACCGCCAGCCGGGTGAAGACCGCGGCCGAGGCGATGGAGATGCCGGTGATCGCCGCGAAGATGGCGTTGGCACCGACCGTGCCGATGCCGAGGCCACCTCGGAAGCGCCGGAACAGCTGGTTGGCGACGTCGAAGGCGTCGCGACCCATGCCGGTAACGGAGACGATGTAGCCCATCAGCACGAACAGCGGCACGACGCCGAAGAAATAGCTCGAAATGGTCTCCGAGGCGGCCAGCGCCAGCAGCTTGCCGGCCAGCACCGGCGAGCCCTTCATCGCCCAGACGGCGCAATAGGAGACGACCATCAGGGCGAGCGGCACATACATGCCGATATAGACGAGCGCCACCATGACGGCGAGTGCGGCAAGACCTATTTCAAACGGCGTCATGGCCGTCCTCCGCCGGTGTCATGCTACTGCCGGTCCAGACCCCGGCGGCCGCCCGGATGGCTGCCATCAGCAGCTGCAGGAAAAGCGCTGCGCAGCCGATCAGCAGGACCAGCTTGACGGGCCAGACGGGCGCGATGAAATCGCCGACGGTGCCGACGAAGGTATCGCGGTCCCAGGCCTTCACGAACAGCGGGTAGCTCGCCGAATAGAGCACTCCGATGATGAACAGGCCGGCGGCGCAGAACAGGAATTCGAGCCCCGCCCGGGCCCGCGGCGCCCGCCTTTCCAGCACGTTGATCAGCGCGTCGGTGCGGGTGAAACGGCCCATGCGGAAGGCCTGCGCCACCTGCAGGAAGACGATGGCGACGATCGACAGGCTGACCAGTTCCGGCACGCCGGAGATCGGCGACAGGAACACGCCGCGGCCGATGACGTCGCTGTTGATCAGCACCATCAGCGCCAGGATCAGCAGCGTGCCGATGACGTTGAGCGCCATGGTGAGCCGGTCGATCAACCGCTCCGTCGTCTTGAAAAATGTCAGCATGAGGTCCCCGTACGGCCCGCCCGATGGACGGGCCGTCCTGTGGCTTTCAGGCGGGTGCGCCTATTCCTTGTCCCACTCGCGCACGGGCTGCGCGCCGTCGGCCCGCATGGCGTCCATGTAGGCGTTCAGCACCTTGGTGCCGGGCTTGCCCTGTCCATCGAGCTGCGCGGCCCAGGCCTTGGCGACGTTCTCCATGCCGGCGGCCCATTTCATGCGGAATTCCGGACCGACGTCGGTGATGGTGGCGCCGTTGGCCTGCATGACCTCGAAGGCCTTGGCGACCGCCGCTTCCAGATCCTCGTGATAGGCCTTGCGCTGGGCCACGCCACCACGCCGCAGCGCTTTCTGCAAGGCTTCCGGCTGGGCGTCGAACCACTCCTTGTTGGCGGCGATGCCGCCGGCATACTGGGCGCCGAAGCCGACGCGGGTGATATGGGGCGCCACTTCGTAGAGCTTGCCAGGCAGGGCTGCAGAGGCGAAAACGATGACACCATCATAAACGCCTGTCTTGATCTCGTTGTAATAGGTGGTGAGGTTGCCGGACACGCCGATGGCGCCGGTGCCCTTCAGCCAGTTGACCGCCGGCCCGGGCGCGCCGATCTTCTTGCCCTTCAGGTCGTCGAGCGACTTGACCGGGAAGTTGGTCATCAGCAGGTAGTCGTCGATGCCAATGGCACCGCCCAGATATTCCAGGTTGTTTTCTTCCCAGGACTGACGCAGCTCCTTGTTCTCTTCGTGCATGGCATCGATGAGTTCGGCCACGGCCGCCGGATTGCGCGATACGAAGGGGGTGAAATAAGTAACGTTCTGCGGCGACAGCTTGGCCGCCTCGAACAGGCTGGAAACGACACCGACTTCGGCGAGCCCCTCTTCGACGGCTTCAAGCACGCCGCCGACCTTGGCCAGCGAGCCGCCATACTGTTCGCTCCAGTTGATCTTGATGTCTGTGCCCTCCAACGCCTTGTCGACGGCCGGAATGAAGGTCTGGCTGGCGTGCTTGACCCAGCGGAAGACCGGCGGGTGGCCGGCGGCGATGGTGATGTCGACGGTCTCGGCGCGCACGCTCGCGGCAGCGCCGGCGAGCAAGGCGGTTGTGACCAGTGTAGCAAGCAGTCGTTTCATCGGTTTCCTCCTGATTGTTGGTCTTTGCGATTTTTGTCGTTCGCCAGAGCTCGGATGCCCGCGCAGGCGAAAGCAACGGCGCTGGCGACCGTCTCCTCGGTGTCGAAATCGTCGAGCAGCCCGTCCGAAAGCCGGGTCGCGCGGCCGGTCTTGGCCATCACCGAAAGGGCCATGCTGATGGAAAACAGATAGCCGCGTACGGCCGACGCCTTGTCGAGTTCCGGAACGACCTTGCGGATGGCCTCGATCGACCGTCGCGCGATGGGATCGTAGTTTTCCATGGTGACGCGCCGCGAGCGTTCGTCGGCAGCGTTGTTGAAGGAGGCGATCAGCCGGGCGTAGGCCGCACCGCCGCGCTCGTCGTCATGACCGATTTCGATGGTCGGCCGAAGCAGCGCCTCCAGCAGGGCCTCCAGCGACGGCACCTCGCCGTCGAAAAGCGCGTCCAGGGTCGCGTTGCGGCGGTCGTTGATCTCACCGGCGCGGCGTTCGATGACGGCGGAAAAGAGCTGGTCCTTGTTCTGGTAGTAATAATGCACCATCGCCTGGTTGACGCCGGCGTCGCGGGCGATGGCCCGGATCGAAGCGCCGCCATAGCCGAGTTCGGCAAAAGCCCGTTCGGCCGAATCCAGAATGGCCGTCCGCCCTGACCTGCCGGTCTCGCCGGCGCGCGCCGGTGATGCTGCCACGTTTGCTCCTCCCGACGATCGGCCGCTTTCACGCCGCCTGATCGAGTTAATCAAACGTTTGATTAAATCACGCCATTTGTCAAGACCGAAGCCGGATTCAACGAAATCCGACTGACATCGCCACGGCGGAAAAGGCCGTCGGATCTGCCCGTCGGCCTGCCCTCAACCATGGCTTTCAACCGCTGGGTCGGCGTCGCAGGACCAGCAGACCTGCACCGATGATCAACAGCATCCCGATCGTCGTGGCGCCGCCGGGAGGAACGGCAAAGATCACGAAATCCCACGTCGCGGCAAACACTAGATAGCTGTACTCGAACGTCGCCACCGTCGACGGAGGCGCTGCCTGATAGGCGCCGGCAATCCCGAGGCCGATCGCGACCGTCAGGAGCGCCAGAAATCCGAGAACAAGCCATTGCGACGCGCCGAGGGGCGACCAGCCGCTCAACAGGCTGGGGTAGGCGCGGACCAGCTCTTCGCCCGGCTGCCAGAGCAGGATCAACCCGCTCACCGCCAGGCCGGCCGCCAGCATGACCAGGTTGAGGGAAAGCGCCATGGCGGCCAGCGAAACGGCCTGGCATTTCGACCGGGTCATCACATGGGCAAGGGCGTAGAAGCCGGCGCCCGCCAGCGGCAACAGCGCCCAGGCGGAAAAGGCGCCGGTGCCCGGCTGCAGGAGGACGAGGACGCCGGCAAAGCCGACAAATACAGCCAGCCAGCCGCGGCGGCCAACGGTCTCGTTGATCGCCAGGGCCGACAGCATGGTGACGAAGATCGGCGCCGTGTAGGTTCCGGCACCGAGCACCGACAGGCTCACGAACGGGATGGCGGCGTAGAACGCCAGGAACATGAGGGTCATGAGGAGCGAACGGGTGAGCGGCCATCTGCCCATGGCCTCCGACAGGACGCGCCGCTGCCTACTCTGCAGCCACGCAACGACAAAAAACAGCGGCAAGGCCAGCAACGCCCGGATTGCGAAAATCTGACCGAGGGACATTGTGTTGCTGAACAGCTTGAACACCACGTCCTGAACCGACGTGACGAACATGGCCGCCACGATCAGGGTCACGCCACGAGCGACCTGTTGCGGCCGCTTCCGTGCTGCGGCAATGGACAAGACCCGACTCCCGACCAGCGTTCCAAGATGTGCTGACGGCCGTGATATTGCGATTGCGACTGTTTGAGTATGTATTGAAAACCAAATTGATTATTTGAGTGGATTAAACAATGGAGCGGACACCTGTTCACGGCATTGAAGTCTTCCTGACCATCGTTCGCGAGGGGTCCTTGCGGGCGGCTGCCAGGACCCTTGGTGTCGGCGCGCCGGCAGTCAGCCTGCAGCTCAAGGCGCTGGAGGAAAAGATGGGCGCCGCCTTGCTGTTCCGCACGACCCGCAGCATCGAGCTGACCGATGCCGGCCGGGTGCTTTTCGAGGCGGCGGCACCGGCCTACCGGGACATGATCTACGCGGTCAAGAAGACCCGCGAAGTCGGACAATCGACCAAGGGAACGCTGCGCCTCAGCCTGTCACGGGGCGCCTATGTCACCGCGATCGCGCCGGTGCTGGAGAAATTCCAGGCGGACAATCCCGGCATTTGCCTGGATCTGTCCCTCAACGAAGGACTGGTGGACATCATCCGCGACGGATTTCACGCCGGGATCCGCCTCGGCGATATTCTGTCGCCCGATATGGTCGCGGTGCGCCTTACCCCGCCTCTGACCCCGGCCTATTTCGCGGCGCCGGCCTATCTCGACAGGCATGGCCGCCCCGAACATCCGCGCGACCTGCTCGATCACCGGTGCATCCGCTACAGGCTCCCGACCGCCAACAAGGTCGCCGACTGGCACTTCACCGAGGAAGGACAGGACAAGACCATCGATCCGCCGGCACGGCTGATTTTCGATCACATGGTGGGAGTGATCCAGGCAGCGCGGGAAGGCCACGGTATCGGCTGGTCGCTGCGGGCGACCGTGGACGAGCACTTCGCTTCGGGAAACCTGAACTCCGTTCTCGATCCCTTCGTGCGGGAACTGCCGCCGTTTTATCTGTACTATCCGGAACAGAACAGACGGGTCGAGTGCCTGCGGCTATTGATCGACTGTCTGGTGTCGCACCGGGACCAGGTCGCCGGGAACTGCTCGCGATAGAGCGGTCGCATTCGACAAGACTACGCGGCAGTGATGAAGCTCGCGGTCGTCTCCAGACCCTGGCGCATATGCGCTTCAAGAAACCGGATCATCGCGTCCAGGTCGTCGCCGCAGGCGAGTTCGATGTACCTGTCATGGGCCTCGCGCGAAGGGCCTTTACGGCCGTGCGCCTGCTGGTGGGTGGCGAAATAGAACTGCAGATTGGGCTTCATTCTGTCCCAGGTCTGCTGCAGCAATCTGTGGCCGGACAACTCGTAGCACCAGCTGTGCAAATCGAGCTCACGCTGAATGGCCTCATACGGGTCCGCCCCTTCGAGAATCGTCTGCGACAGGGCTTCGTTGCGCGCCCTCAGGTCGGCCTTGGCCGTCTCGTCGCGACGATCCCAGCATAGCTGGAAGGCGAACTGCTCCAGCGCCGTGCGCAACGAGTAGAGCTCGGAAAGATCCTTGAGCGTGAAGTCTCGGACGAACAGGCCCTTGTAGGGTTTGCTGATCACCAGCCCGATATCGACGAGCTCGCGAATGGCCTCGCGCAGCGGCCCGCGGCTGATCCCCAGCGCGGCGGCAAGGTCGACCTCTGTCAGCCGGGAGCCGGCCGCAAGCTCTCCCGTCACGATGAGCCTCTTCAACTGGTCGACCGTGCGGCCGCGCAGGGTCGAATCTGCGAGCGGCTGAATTCCGGAAAGTCGGACGTTCAATGTCGGTTGCTCCCAACGCTTGTCTGATGTGGCCGTGACGGCGGGCGAGTCGCAGGGGCGACCATGGGTCAAGCCGGCTGATCTGTCAATTGTTGACAATCCTACAATAAGACAATATGGATATGCTGCGGACAATTACGGGTCGCCAGGCCCACCGGATGGCGGCATGATCGACAAGGAGGAAGCAATGACAGTCGCGAACAAACTGAAGGCGCTGTGCGCGCTGGGACTGCTGAGCACGATGACGCTCGCCCAGGCCGGCGCGGAGGAAAAGAAATTCATCACCATCGGGACGGCCGGCGTGACGGGTCTCTACTACGTCGTCGGCAATTCCATCTGCAAATTCATGAACCGCAACAGCGCCGAACACGGTTACACCTGCACCGCGCAGGCCACCGGCGGCTCGATCGCCAATCTAAACGGCATCGCTTCCGGCGACGTGAATTTCGGCACGGTTCAGTCCGACTGGCAGTATCACGCGCTGAACGGCTCGAGCGTGTTTTCCGAAAACGGGCCGAACGACAAGCTGCGGTCGGTGTTCTCGGCCCATGCCGACATCGTCACCGTGCTGACGCGCGCCGACACCGGCATCAAGGAACTCACCGACCTGAAGGGCAAGAAGGTCAATATCGGCAATCCGGGCTCCGGCTCGCGGGCAACCGCCGAGGTGCTTCTGGACACGGTCGGCATCGACGTCGGCGACCTGGCGCTTGCTGGCGAACTGAAATCGGCCGAACAGTCGGCAGCGCTGTGCGACCGCAAGGTCGACGCGATCATGTTCTCCGCCGGTCATCCGGTCGGCAACATCAAGGAGGCAACCGTCTCCTGCGACACCGTGTTCCTGCAGGTGGCGGGCGACAAGATCGACAAGATGATCGCCGATACGCCGTACTATTCGAAGGCATCGATCCCGGCTGGCCTCTACAAGGGACAATCCGACGAAGTCGTGTCCTATGGACCGCTCGCGACCCTCGTCACCTCGACCGACACCGACGACGAGGCCGTCTACCAGCTGGTCAAGGCGGTGTTCGACAATTTCAAGCGCTTCAAGGCGCTGCGCCCGACCTTCGAACACCTGAAGGAGACGGACATGATCGCCAACGGCACGATCGCCCCGCTGCATGACGGAGCGATCCGCTACTACAAGGAACGCGGCTGGATGTAGCCGTATTCTCCCAAGACCTCCGAGGACCGCCGCCCGAGTGGCGGCGGCCCCCGAAACAACGACAAGCGTCGACGCAATCTCCAGCAACCTGCAAGGTTCAATCGGCAAATCATGACCGGAAACAGCCACACCACCCATGACGCAATCGACGATCCGCGCAATCGCGACATCCAGATCTACGTCAATGGAGAAATCGTCCATCGGGACGAAGCCAGGGTCTCGGTTTACGATTCCGGATTCATGCTGGGCGACGGAATGTGGGAGGGCCTGCGCCTTTACAACGGCCGATGGGCCTTTTTCGACGAGCACATGGAACGGTTCTTTGCCTCCTGCAAGACGGTTTCGCTGGAGGTCGGGCTCGACCGGGCCGGTATTCTGGATGCGCTGCAGCGGACGGCCGGGGCCAACGCCATGACCACCGACGTTCACTGCCGTCTGATGCTGACCCGCGGCGTCAAGGACAAGCCGTTCCAGCACCCCGGCCTGTCGCGCTCCGGTCCGACGCTGGTCATCATCATGGAGCACTCGAAGCCGGCCGAACACTTGAGCGACCGCGGCATCCGCCTCGCCACAGTGCCCCAGACCCGCGGCCTGCCGATGTCGCAGGACGCCAAGCTCAACAGCCATTCCAAGCTCAACTGCGTCATCGCCAGTCTTCAGGCGGAACAGGCCGGCGCCGACGAGGCGCTGATGCTCGACCCGCACGGCTTCGTCAACACCACCAATGCCTGCAACTTCTTCATCGTCCGAAAGGACGAAGTGTGGACGTCGACCGGCGACTACTGCATGAACGGCATCACCCGCCAGAAGGTCATCGACCTCTGCCGCGACAACGCAATTCCCGTGTTCGAGAAGAACTTCACCCTTTACGAGGCCTATGGCGCCGACGAGGCGTTTCTCACCGGAACCTTCGGCGCCCAGACCTCCGTCGCCGAAATCGACGGCAAGGCGATCGGCAATGGCGAGCAGCCGGTAACCCGGAGAATTCGCGAGCTCTATCGGGCGCTGATCGAGCGCGAGACCGGCCAGGAAGGCGAACGCAATTCAACGCCCTTGACGGTCGTCGGGGATTGACGCGACCGCGAGCCGTTACTCGGATGACGCCCCCGCAACGCCATGGGCAGGAACGCAAATCTCGTCAAAAATGCCGGTAGACTTGATGCGGTCCCTGATCCAGCAACTCTATCGTCTGCTCGTATTTTGCGCCGAGCTTCGCAGCCAGGTTTTGAGACGGAACATTGGCGGGATCTATATAGCTGACGAGAGACGGCGGCTTGAGCGTTTCGCGGGCATATCTGAGGCATTCTGCGGCTGCCTCTTCGGCAAATCCTTTTCGTTGCTGCCGGTCATCGACCCAATAGCCCAGTTCCAGTTCCGGCCAGTCCGGAGATTTCCAAAGCCCGACACATCCGACAAACGTTCCGCCATCGCGTTCCTCGACCGCCCAGTAGCCAAAGCCTTTCAGGTACCAATGCCCGATCTGCTGGGCCATGTGTCGCCAGGCATCATCGGCATTCCTCGTTCCGCCGAAATATCGACATCTGTCATGATCGGAAAAGAAACGAACATAAGGCTCTATGTCATCCGCTCTCCACTGTCTCAGAAGAAGTCGGTCAGTTCGCAATTCCTGCATTTGGGACCTCCCCACACACGCGTGCCCGCACCATCCGGACAAATGCGCCTTTAGCGTCAAGTGCAAGAGGCCGGCAAGCACATTCCAAAATTCTTACCTTTACGTAAAATGACACTTGCACGGCTGCGTCGCTGACAATACATCTGGACCGCGAATTCGTGCGCTGGCACAGTGAACCGGCGCAGGCCAAATAAAGCGGCGACTGGGGCGCCGCGCGGGAGGAGAAATCAATGACAACAACACCCGAAAGCCAGGCCGAATCCACAGGCACGGACGACAGGCTCTGGCTCAAATCCTATCCGGAAGGCACACCGGCTGAAATCGGCCCGCTGGAGCACAGCTCGGTCGCCGGGCTGATCGTCTCGTCCTGCCAGAAATATGCAGACCGCACGGCCTTCAGTTGCATGGGCAAGGCCATCACCTACCGCGATCTCGACACCTATTCGCGTGGCGTCGCGGCCTGGCTGCAGGCGCAGGGCCTCGAGAAGGGCGATCGCGTCGCGCTGATGATGCCGAACATCCTGCAATATCCGGTGGCCGCGGCCGCCGTGCTGCGGGCCGGCTACACCGTGGTCAACGTCAACCCGCTCTACACGCCGCGCGAGCTGCAGCACCAGCTCACCGATTCCGGCGCCAAGGCGATCTTCATCCTGGAGAATTTCGCCACCACGCTGCAGCACGTGATCAACAACACCGACGTCAAGCATGTGTGCGTCTGCACCATGGGCGACATGCTCGGCATCAAGGGCCTGCTGGTCAATCTGGTGGTGCGCCGGGTCAAGAAAATGGTGCCGGAATGGTCGCTGCCGGGCCACGTCTCCTTCAAGAGCGTGCTGGCCACCGACGGCAGCTCGTTCAAACCGGTCGAGATCGGTCCGGACGACATCGCGTTTCTGCAATATACCGGCGGCACGACCGGCGTATCCAAGGGTGCGACGCTCTCCAACCGCAACATCCTGTCGAATGCGGCGCAGAACGGTGTGTGGCTGGAGGCGCTGAAGCGGGGGCAAGGCCTGCCCGAAGAGATGGTCTATATCTGCTGCCTGCCGCTCTATCACATCTTCGCGCTGACCGTGAACGCCATCATGGGCATGGATCAGGGCGCCCACAACGTGCTCATCCCCAACCCGCGCGACATTCCGGGCTTCGTCAAGGAACTGGGCAAATACCAGTATCACGTGCTGCCCGGCCTCAACACGCTGTTCAACGCGCTGCTCGCCAATGAGGACTTCCAGAAGCTGGACTTCTCCGCACTGCGGCTGACGCTGGGCGGCGGCATGGCGGTGCAGAAACCGGTGGCCGAGCGCTGGCAGGCACTGACCGGCTGCAAGATCTCCGAAGGCTACGGACTTTCGGAGACCTCGCCGGTGGCCACTGCCAACCGCTTCGACAATGCCGGCTTCAACGGCTCGATCGGCCTGCCGCTGCCGTCGACCGATATCGACATCCGCGACGACGAGGGCAAATCGCTGCCGACAGGCGAAGTCGGCGAGATCTGCATTCGCGGCCCGCAGGTCATGGTCGGCTACTGGAACCGGCCGGAAGAGACCGAGCGGGTGATGACCGAGGACGGCTATTTCCGCTCCGGCGACATGGGCTACATGGACGAGGACGGTTATACGCGCATCGTCGACCGCAAGAAGGACATGGTGCTGGTCTCCGGCTTCAACGTCTATCCGAACGAGATCGAGGAAGTCGCCGTTGCCCAGGAGGGCGTGCTCGAAGCCGCCGCCATCGGCGTGCCGGACGACCGTTCCGGAGAAGCGGTCAAGCTGTTTGTCGTCAAATCCGACCCGGCGCTTACCGAGGACGACGTCAAGGGCTGGTGCGCCGACAAACTGACCAACTACAAGCGCCCGAAATATGTGGAGTTCCGCGACGAACTGCCGAAATCCAACGTCGGCAAGATCCTGCGGCGCGAACTGCGCGAGGAAGACAAGGCGAACTCCGCCTGAAGACCTTCGATCCGGCGGCCAAATCCGGCCGCCGGATGACACATTGCTCTCCCATCAGCCCCGCTTTTCGACGGCGTCCCGCAGCAGTGCGCCGATCGCCGGATCGTCCGCCAGGCGCGTTACGGTCATGCCGGCACCGTCGCTGACGGTCGGATCGGCGCCAAGATCGATGAGCAACCGCACCATCTCGACGCGCCCGTTGCTGACGGCGACGGCAAGCGGTGTGAGCCAGTTGCGATCCGACGGCCTGGACTGCCGTGGCAGCACGCTTTCGAACCGGGTTTCCAGGCAGGCCGGATCCGCAGCCACCATCTCCCGCATGCGGTCGATCAGCCCGAGTGCGGCGGCGGTGAAGACGTCCATTTTCTGGGTTTCGAGATAGGCGACCATTTCCGGCCTGCCGGCATGCAGCGCGAAGCCGATCGCCGGCGAGAAGTGGTCCGGGTCCCGCAGCGACGGATCGGCCCCCTTGTCGATCATCAGTTTGACGGTCGCCAGATCGCCGTTCCAGGCGGCCATGTGGATCGGCGGCCGTTCGCCTGCCCGAACGATATCGGCACCCAGCTCGACCAGTGTCGATATCGCCTGGTGATTGGCGGTCGCGACCGCATCGGAGAGCATCTCGGCCACCCGTTCATCCATCGCCTCCTGCAGGGCGGGATTCCCGTCCAGCAACGCGCGGGCTGCCGCAGTGTCGCCGGCCATGCAGCGTGCCTGAAGGAGGTCGGCACCGGAAAGCGCGCTCTTCCTCGCGCCCTTCGCTTCCAGGTAATCCGCGATCTCAGTTTCGCCGAGCAACAAGGCCGCCTCGTAGGGTGTCTTGCCCTTTGTCAGCGTGTCGTAGGTGTCGTCGGGCTTGTCGATCTGCGCCCCATGATCGATCAGCAGCTTCGCCCTCGTCCGATTGCCGCGGTGGATGGCCTGGATGAGCTGATAGTGCATGGTCTCGAGAGGGCTGGGCAGGAAGTCCTCGCCGTCGGAGTCGAACCAGTTGACCCGGTCGTCGCCGCGAAGGCCGTATTCGATCAGCAGCTCCAGGCAGGTGTTGTCGCTTTCGAACAAGCGGTTGTAGGCAGCCTGGCTGTCATTGGGATCGGCGCCGGCTTCGAGCAGCAGCCGGGCGAAGGCCTGACAGTCTGGATGTTCGGGCTGGTTGGTCGGGCCGTTCTCGCCCTGGCCGAAAACGCCGGTCAACGCCGTGAATTTGTATTGGCCGCCCCACATGTAGTGGGCATTCGGGTCCGCACCCCTTTGCAGCAGCCGGCGCGCCGCTGCCAGCGTCGAGGCGCCGGGCAGGCGGGCATAGGCGGTGTACATCAGCGGCTCCCAATGGTGGTAGCCGCCTTTGCGGTTGACCAACGTCGCGTCGCGGTCGAGCCACAGGTCGATCCGCTCGACATCGCCGATGGCCGCTGCGACATGGATCGACTGGTCGCGAATGTCCGGATGCGAAGCGAGCAATTCCTTGGCTTCGGCAAACCGGGCCGGACCGGCGTTCGCAACAGGTCCGTAGGACAGGCAGACGAGATCGAGAAACCGGATCGCGCGCTGCTCGTCCGTCTGATCGCCTGAAACGGCGCCCCTCTCGATGTGCCGCTTCAACCGGGTCCAGCTGGCAAAACCGTGCTCCCTGGCGAGCACGAGCTGTGCCGCCTGGAGACTGATGGCCGCCGGATCGCCGAAATAGGGCCCAATTCGCTCCAGAGCTTCCGGGTCGCGACCGCGGGCCACCCTGAGCAGGGTTTTGGCCTGCTTCTTCAGATTCTCGAGGCTGGGGGATTCGGGCAGGTGGCGTGTCGACATGATCGACCTCCTTTCATCGTCGTCCGGTATCCGCGCCCTCGGACCGAAAAGAGGTTCGATATGGGTCAAATAAAGCAATCAGGTGGGCTTGGCCCTGCCCGCGGATCGGCTGCGCCCTGACACGCCCGCAGACGCTAGCATGAAGCCGGGGAACCCGACAAGCCGACCGCGATGGACCAACCTCCCCGCTAGCCGCGGGGCGATTGACCCGTCGGCCCGGCATTGGCATGCTGGGCCATGGCCAAGGGTGTGCTGCTCGATTTGTCCGGTGTCGTCTATGTCGGCGACGCAGCGCTGCCGGGCGCCGTCGAGGCGATTGCCGCTCTGCGCGACGCCGGACTGCCGGTTCGCTACCTCACCAACACAACCCGCACGCCGAAAAAGCGCCTGCTCGAACGGCTCGCCGGCATGGGCCTGACCATCGCCGACCGGGAGCTGTTCACGCCGGCCGCCGCCGCCTGCGCCTGGCTGGAGAGCCATCGCCGGTCGGCGCATTTGCTCATCCATCCCGATCTCGAGGTGGACTTCCAGGACCTGCCGACCTTCGCCGAAAAAGCTGTGGTTGTGGGCGATGCGGGGACCGGGTTTACCTATGAGACCCTGAACGATTCCTTCCGCACGCTGAGCGACGGCGCCGACTTCCTGGCGCTGGCGGCCAACCGGACCTTCAAGGACAGCGACGGTGCGCTCAGCCTCGACGCCGGCGCTTTCGTGGCGGCCCTCGAGTTCGCCACCCAGCGCCGGGCCACCGTGCTCGGCAAGCCCTCCCCCGATTTCTTCACCGCAGCACTCGCCAGCATGAACTGCCCGGCCGACGGGGCGGTCATGGTCGGCGACGATGCGGAGATGGACGTTGCCGGCGCGCTGGCGGCAGGGCTGGCCCACGGCCTGCTGGTGCGCACCGGCAAATACCGACCCGGCGCCGAAAACACCGTCGAACCGGCCCCGACGGCGGTCGTCGACGACCTGCCGGCGGCGGTCGACTGGATCTTGAAACAGCGCGATTGAGCCGAATGGCGGCTTCCGCTGTGGAGCCTCAGTTGCGTTCGATCGACGCCCGCAGGACGTCATTGATCCTCTGCTGCCAATCCCCGCCCGCCTTCCTGAAGTGGTCAACCACATCCGAATCCAGGAGGACCGTTTGCGAGCGCCCCGCTTCTCCGGCTTCAACTTCCCGAGTCCGCGCCTCGATGGCTGCCTGCTCGGAACTCGTTATCGAACAAGCGTATTTGCGAAATCGCTTGACCGGGTCCGGCTCCGCATCGAACTCGCGAACAGCGGCATTCGAAATCGTACGGCTGTATAGATCGAACCTGGTCTGTGCACCGGTCATGGTACCTACTCCAAGATTTGCTGCGTTTTCAGCGGGTCAATAGTACAACAGAACCGCATCAATCGACAATTCGCGCCGCTATCTGCGAGAAAAAGCGGCTTGTTTCGCAAGCGCTTCGAGACACGGATAGAAGGCAACCGCCGGAGTTGCGACTGATGCCGATGCTCTGGCGCCGGGACGAGCCTGCAAGTAGTCGCCGACCAGGTGCCAACCCAGGGAATAGCCGACCCACCGTGGGTAGGGCTTGTCGCCGAAAAACCACTTCCCGTGGTCGTATTGAGTGCTGTGAAGTTGCGGCAGTGCCGCCGCTGCGAAGCGTTTCAAGCTTGAACGCGGCAGTTCCAGTTCCCATGGTTCGCCGCAACCGCCGTACAGTTCCAGTACAAATCGCCCGGCCAATCCTTCCATCACCAACGCCTCGCCCAGCGTCTTTCCATGACCGACGCTGTCCCAACGCATGGCGTGATGCAGCTCATGCGCAATCATGCGTTCCAACGACTCGCCCATGTGGTTTGCCAAATTCGGATTGTCGGGATCGAGAATGAGCAGAATAAGACCCGGGCGGCTGCAGTAACCGACATGTCCGATGTCCGGGATAGCGCCGCCGGGTATTGCCTGGACAACGATATCGAGGGCGATCGGGCTCGTTATCGGCTCGACCAGTCGCGCGACCGATCGGAAAGCCTGATCGACTCGCTCTTTGTACGAATCAAGCGTCCCCCGTGCATTCATATAGTGCAGTGCCCAAGTTTGCATACGTCCAACCGATTCCGATCAAATCCACTCCAGATCCGGCAGGGTCCTGTCGTCCTCGACATCGCCCGTGTTCAGCGTGCCTTTCGGTTCGATGATCAGGACATGCGCCTCCTCTTCAGCGGTCGGTTTGTGTTCGACACCCTTCGGGATGACGATCATTTCTCCAGCCTTGACCGCGACCTCGCCGTCGCGAAACCGAACGACGATGCTCCCCTTCACCACGAAGAAGAGCTCGTCCTCGCAATCATGCTTGTGCCAGACAAACTCGCCGTGGAACTTGTCGAGCTTGACGTGATCGCCATTGACCTCGGCAACGATTTTCGGAACCCACATCTCGTCGATGAGATCGAATTTGTGCGCCACGTTGATCGGCTTCTTTACCGCGTTCGTCTTCATCACGCCTGCCCGCTCCTCACAACCAGTTCGAAATGCTCGACTTCCGGATCGAACGATTCCAGGACAGCCCTCGCACGCGGTTCGACCACGGCCGTATCGAGCGCTTCGCCGGCGAACTGCTTGATGGCCGACATGGTCTCCCAGTAGCTCATGACCAGTACGGTGATTCCGTCGGCTGTCGCTTTTCTCGAGAGGCTGGCGCCGATATGGCCGGGCAATTTCCTCATCTTGGGAAACGCGGTCATCTCCACATGCTGCGCGTAGGCATCCGCGGCCTCTTCGTTCGAGGCTTTGCCGCGCCAGGTTCGAACAATCATTTGCGCTACCTCCATTGCTTGGATCTGTTTCAAAGCCATGTCTCAAGCGTTGCCTGAAATGTGTTGCGGTCTTTCTCGGGCACACGCGTTTCCCGCGTCGATCCGGAACCGACCAGAAATCTTCGTCATGCTTTTTCTTGAGGACTTCGACGTTCGCTTTACCCCGCCCGGTTCGGGCCATCGTTTTTTGATGCCCTCTTTGTAGAGACAGTTGGATCTCTGGAAGGCCCTACTCAGCCAGGTATTTCGAAAGAAACGACTTCGTTCTTTCGACGGAATCCTCGTGAGCGGCTTTGTCGTACGCGATCCAGTGCATGTCTCCGGGCACGCCCGGTACGAAAAAGCCCGTTCCGATATCCGAGTCGTCAAACGCGTGGAACGCTCCGTCGTAGACAACCAGATCGAACGAATTTTCCGAGTTCCTATTGCGCTCCCGAAGCTCGATGCAGGGGCCGGCCGGCGTCCAGTCGTCCTCTTTGCCGATCAGGACGAGCGTCGGAACACCAAAACTGCGGTCGGTCACACACAGCGGATAAAAGCCAATTGCGGCAGCAAAGTTTGAAGGAAACTTTTCTCCAACGCCGTGTTTGGCCACTGCCGCCAGCGCCGTGATGCCGCCATGCGACCAGCCAATCACTCCGATATTGTCTCTCTTGACAAAATGCAGCGTCCGCAAAAACGCGTGCGCGCCGAGAGCGTCGAGAGTCCGGACCGTGTAGGATGCCGACGTCGATCCGGCGCCCTTGCAGATACTGACGATGCTGCGCGGTCTGAAGCTGTCGACGATAAGCGTCACATAGCCCAGATCGTTGAAATGGGACGCCCAGCGCAAATGCTTCTCCCGAACCCCGCCACAGCCGTGCAGCAATACGAGCGCCGGAAACGGTCCCGCGCCATCGGGTTTGCCGAGATGTCCCCAGATCGGATATCCCGTCAACGGTTCAACCAGGGTCGTGTCTTCGCTCTCCGTCATGCCACCGGGAGGAACAACCGCACTGGGGAAGTGAACGAGTTCCAAAGCCGAAACGACCCCAGCGTTCACGACCAGGAATGCAGCGACCAGCAGCATCTTCAAAAGGGTGACTATATTATGCAAATCATCTTCTCCGTTTTACGGCCGGATCGGCATAGATGTGTCGGTCGCTGCGGTGTCTGCTTCGCTTGTTTCATGCTGCGATCGAGATACCGGCTCGGTCGGCTTCACCGTTCCAACCGCCCACTCAATGATCCTGGCGGCATCGAGACAGGTGTCTTCGCAGAACCAGCGGCCGATGAGTTGAACGGCCTGCGGCAAACCTTGCTCCGCACCGACCGGCACGGCAACCGCCGGAAGACCCATCAGGTTGCAGGCGGTCAGTGCCCGCATCGATCTGAAGATCTCCCCGTGCCTGTTGGCGTCGGCCGCATCGTCGCCAACGCGGAACGGCTTTCTGGTCGTCACCGGAGCGAGTATGAGATCGTGACGCTCAAAGAACGCCGACCATTCGCGCATGAAACGGGTTCGCTCCGATAATCCCGTCAGTATCTGCGATGGGCCGACCTCTGGAACATTCGCGAGCAGATTCTCAAAAGCGCCGAGCGCCGAGTTCCTCAGGATGGGTCTCAGTTCCTGCGCGAAGCGGTGCCGAATCTCGTTGACCACAATCAGGGCATAGAGATCGTGGGCGGCGGACACTTCGGGCGGATCCACGAAATCGACGATGCAGCCTTGATACTCGAGCAGACAAGCCGCTTTCCGGATGCCGCTTCTCGTGTGGGCATCGACGTCGCCTTCATCGCCCGGGTCGCTGGTGACGGCGATCTTCAGGGGACGGTCCCGCCCCTCTTGTGAAAAGGGAGCCGGCACCCAGAAGGGATCCCGGGCGTCCTTTCCCGCCATCACACGCAAACCCAATTGCAGATCCTCGATGCTGCGCGCGATGGGCCCCTGAACCGCCATCAGTTGCACGGCCAAAATCGCTTCATCCCCCGCGGTCGCGTTGAAATGCGGAACGCGCCCCAAAGAAGGACGAATGGCGGCAACACCGCAGCATTGGGCCGGAAAACGCAGTGATCCGCCGAAGTCGTTTCCGTGTGCCAGCGGGCACAGCCCCGTGGCGACGGCGGCCGCGGATCCGCCCGATGAGCCACCCGGCGTCAGCTCAGGGTCCCACGGGTTCAGCGTCCGGCCAAAAGCGTCGCTTTCCGTGTGCCACCGCAAGCCGAACTCCGAGGTGTTCGACAGGCCCAGGAGCACCGCACCAGCATTCAGCAGATTGTCGACGACGGGAGAATTTTCCTGGGCGATGTTGCCCGACAACAGGCTCACGCCGTGCGTATTGGCCTGTCCGGTCACATCGACGTTGGCCTTGACTACCACCGGCACGCCATGCAGCGGCCCCCAGCGCGCTCCGGAGCGCAGCGCCGCGTCCGCCTTCCGCGCTCTCGACAGGGCCTGCTTCGCGAGTAGGGAGGGGACAGCGCCAATCGTTTCGTCGATGTCATCGTGGCGCTGCAGACAGGCCGACACCACCTCTGCCGAGCTGATCTCCCTATCGCCTATCGCGCGTGCGAGTTCGGCCGCGCCCATGCGGCAAATCTCTCCGGCTGTTCCATTGACCGCGTGCATGCTTCTCATCTCCGTAACCCGACGATCGGCGTTGCAGATGTTGCAACCAATAACGGCCGGCCGCGCTCCGTTCCTGATCGAGATTGCGGTTTTTCGTTGTGTCGTCGCGGTGGCGGAGCGGATGTGGTCAGCCGAGCAGGATCGACCGGAGCTCGTCCGCCGAGTTCGCTAGTTTCGCCCGCAAATCGGGCACCCACGGAAGTTCCTCGGATGTCGGAGGCGTGAGTGACCGCTGGATCCTGACCCAACCCGTGCAGTGGTGAAACCGCAAAAACAGCGGCAGACGTTCAAGTTCCTCATCCGGCAGGCGGCGAACCTCGCGGTATCCCGAAACGAAGGATCGAAGTGACGGATCGTCCAGCGCCACCGAGGTCGCATTGTCGTCGAACAAGTCTCGCAGCGCAAAGGCGATATCCGCCGCATACCAGTATTGCGCACAGTCGTCGAAATCGATCGCTACCGGCTCATCTCCGCGCCAGACGATGTTGTCCAGTTCGAAATCGAAGTGGATCAGCCCGAAATTGCCTGTTGTGCGCGGCAGGGCACGCAATTCCTCAATCAAATCCACCAATGCAGTGCGGAGAAGCGGATCGTCGCGGAAGGCGACCTGCGCTTCGCGCGCGTGATCCTCCCAAGAGGGCCGGCCAGCGCCGGCGGTTCCAAGAGAACAGTTATGGATCACGCCAAGAGTTCGACCCCACTTTCGCAGGCGGGCTTCACCGAGCCCGTCTTCGAGACAATGCTGCTCCCCGAATACGCGCTGGAACGCGGCAACGTAGAACACACCGTAGTCCGTGCTCACCAACTCGAGCAGTCGCTGGTTCGCGGATCTGATGGGACAGGCAACCGGAACACCTGCCGCCGCCATCCGTTCCACCACGGCCAGCTCGGCTTCGACGGCGTTGCGGTCGCGCTCGGCCTCGTGAACGAAACGGAGAACCCGATAGCGGCCCCGGTCATCGGTAAAGAAGAAGACGAAATTCGCGCTTGCCCGAACATATTTGGGCCTTGACCCGTCATTGGCCCACAGTCGCACCAATTCATCGGCAACCGGGCTCTCCCAATCTTCGTTGAGCGTCGCAACAACATCGTGCATTCGTTGCAGCGTCATCATCATCCCATCTCCTGGAACGAGGCCGCGCCACGACCCGGGGATCGCACCGCGAGGCATAACTCGACGTCGACATTGGCGGAGGCCGCCACCGGAGCCGGCGGATAATACTCATAGTGTGGGCCCAGCCGGGGCGCTATCGCGTTATCGGGCAACCAGTGCGACAGCAGATATTCCCAGGCCCCGGCGATCTGATCCCGGCGGAGTTTGACCGGCATGACCGCATACACACCGCCCGGCACGCGTTGAATGCTGACCACGTCGTCTTCGACGACACCGTCCGGCACAGCGACGCAGACATCATAGATGCAAGACCGCGCGGGCGTGATTTGCGCGTTGCTGTGAGATATCCCGAGATAGGCCGATTCTTCTGCCCGCAGCCCGATCGTCTCGGTCCAATGGTGCAGCTTCAAATAGGTCGCAAGAATGGCCCCGGTGTTTGAATAGGAGCCTCTGTGGCGCAGGTAAGCGACCAGGTACGGCGGTCGCCGTACGATTGAAACCGGAGGCGATCGAAATGTGGAATCCTCTTGCAGGATGCTGGGTGCGTGGACATCGCGCCGAAGCGGATTGTCATGCACGAAACCGTCAAACGTTCCCGTATTGGCAGATCGGAACGCAGTGGGCGTGAATCCGAAACGTCGGCGAAACGCCCGCGAAAACGACTGCGGATTGGAGAACCCGCAGTTGAACGCCAGTAGGGTGACGCTTCCCTGGGGCATGAAAGCCAGCTTTCGTGCGGCCAGCTCGAGCCGCGTACGCGTCAGGAACTCGAACGGCGTCTCTTGCAAATGGGCCGTGAAGACGCGGGTGAAGTGGAACTTCGAAAGGCAGGCCACGTCGGCCATAGCCTCCAGATCGACGGGCTCGGACAAATGGGCGAGCGCGAAGTTGATCGCACGATTGATCCTGTGTCGCTGCGCAGCGATACTTCTCATCAAGGTTCCCGGGTTGCCGTACCTTTGTGAACCTATGTATCCGGCGAAGGCGCTGCAACCTTCCATCCCGCGAAGGTGGGTCGCCTCCGGCGGTGAATGCCGCAGGCCGAGGTCAGCGCGATACGGAACCGATTGACCAGCACCGTGCTTCTCGAGTGACGAACCGGATTTGCAAGCGACGTGGGTCAGGCGCCGTCGGCCACCCTTTGCAATCCGGCCTTAGCGCGGTATCACCATCGGATCATCCGTGGAACCGCACGCAACAGGAGTTGTCGATGACGTTGTTGATGCCGATGTGGCAACGGTTGCTGATAACACTGGTCGCAATGCTGATCGTCAGCTTTGTGATCGGCTATCTGTGGCAGGCGATCTTCCTGATCCCGCTTCCCAGCTATCTGGCCGGGGTCATTGGCGGACTGACGGCCCTGCCCGTCTGGGAATTTTTGAAGCGCATTCGGCCGAGGTGACCGGCTCCGGCCGAACTGCGAAGAGCGCGGTCCGGCCGGCGATCCGCAGCGCTACGGCGTCAGGTCGAGCGCCGGCACGATGCGCTTGAACGGGATTCCGGCGTTTTCGTTCAACGCCCGCACCTGATCGGCGGATTCGCCTTCGAACAGGCACATGCAACGGCCGTCCTCCGGCGCAAACGTGGTGCGGATATAGGCGATCTTCTGCCCAGTGCTGCTCATTTTCCCGGCGGTCTCGATCGCCGCCTTCTGGGCGCCGGCGAGATCTTCCATGCTGATGCCCTTGAGATCCCGTTCGACCATGTAAACCGACATGTCCTTGCTCCCTTGCTGGTTTGGATGCCCCATTGGACACGGCGGCAGGGCGCGTGAGAAGCGGAAGATTGTTATTGATCCATAACCGCAGGTTTGGTTTCGTTGGCCTAGAATGACACCGAACATTCGACGCCTGGGGGCCTTCACCATGGAAATGTCGCAGATCCGCTATGTCCTGGCTGCCGCGAAGCACCTCAACTTCACCCGTGCGGCGGCTGCCTGCAACGTTACCCAGCCGGCGCTGACTAAAGGCATCAAGGCGCTGGAGGGCGAACTCGGAGCGCCGGTGTTCCACCGCGAAGGCCGACGCATCCTTTTGAGTGATTTCGGCCGATCGATGCTGCCGCACCTGCAGCACATCGCCGAGGAGGCGGAAGCAGCGCAAACCCTGGCCCAGAACTTCCGGTTGCTGGAAAACGTCCCGATCCGGCTGGGCGTCATCTCGACCGTCGGGCATGTTCGGCTGGCGCGCTTTCTGGCACAGTTCGAGAAGACCCATACGGGGCTCGAGCTGTCGGTCAGCGAGGGATCGATCCCGGAGCTGAAGGAAAAGCTCGCCGACGGCGAACTCGATGTCGCCGTGATGACGGCAACCGACGATCTGGAGACCGAGTTCCGCGCCCGCGAACTCTATCGCGAACGCTATGTCGTCGTGTTCCCGCCCGACCATCGTTTTGGCGGCTTCGAAACCCTGACGCTGGCCGATCTGTCTGGCGAGCATTATGTCGACCGGCTGGCCTGCGAGATGCGCGAGATGGTGATGGCGGTCTGCAAGGAGCGGCGCATCGAGCTCTACGCCCGGTTCCGTTCGGAACGCGAGGACTGGGTGCAGGCCATGGTTCTCGCGGGAATCGGATTCGCCTTCATGCCGGAATATTCGGTCACGCTGCCCGGGCTGCTGCAGCGGCCGCTTGTGGAACCGGCTGTGGAAAGACGGATTGCGGCGATGACCGTACCGGGTCGAAAATTTTCCCCGGCCGTCGACGCCCTGATGCGTTCAACCGGGACGTTCGCCTGGCCGGGATAGATCAAAGCCGGCTGTCTTTCAGTCTAACGTTCTGAAACAAAGTCGTTTCGCGGTCCGGCGCCTGCAACGCGCGCGACACTTCCCTTCAATTTGAAGAAAATCATGGTTCGTCCATAGGTGGTGTAAAGCGGAAACGCTTTCACATTTCGAGTCAAATTGTCCGGCAACTTTTATTGTTTGCGAAAGAACTGCATCGCAAGAAAGAGGCGCGAATCATCTAGGCTTTCTGACAGGAGCTTGACCATAGGAAGAAACAGTTCGCAGCAGGGCGGACATACAGGAGGGCGACAACTATGGCGGACGACACGATTCTGGGCACGGCCCGGGGCGACAGGGCGTATCTGGGAAGTGGGAGTCAGAACTACGATGGCGGTGGGGGACGCGATCGGATCATCTCATTCGGCGATGCGGGCGAACCGGATCCGGCTCAATCCGGGGCGGAAGACCGGGTTACGCCGCCGGTGCCGATCGAAGAAACCTACGACATCATTGCCGGCGGCAGCGGCGGCGATCGGTTCGAATTCCGGGCACTGCTGAACGCCAAGGAAAGCGTGCTCGCACAGCACACGCGCGAAGACGGCAGCGTCAACTGGAAAAGGGTTGCCGGCGAGAACGACAACGTGCACGACCACTGGGTCCAGGGCTGGGGCAAGGACATCATCCTCGACTACAACGAGGAAGAAGGCGACTGCATCGTCATCCGCGGCCATACGGTGGAAATCGACGAGATCACCTATGGCGAGGACGAACTCGGCAGCTATTCGCTGATCAGCGTGATCAGCCAGCAGGGCAATGGCGGCGCAGGCGGCGCCAACACCGAGACCGGAGCCCATGACGAGGACCCGCTCGGCTGCATCAAGGTCTATGGCGACGAGGTCACGCTCGACGACATCACGGTCCAGGCGGCCGGCGTCTTCGACGGCGTCGACATGTTGGAACGGGTCGACGAGGTCTATGGCGATCACGATGCCGGCTCGACCCAGGAAGTGTTCAGCAACACCGACGGCCATTCCTACAGCGGCATCCTCGCCTGGCAAGTCGACCGCGTCCATGCCGGCCTCGGCTCGCAAACCATCAATACGGGTGGCGGCAACGACGTCATCTATGCCTATTCCGACGGCGGCGAGCCCGATCCGGCGCAGACCGACGGCGCCGCGGGGCGCGTCAATCCGCCGATTCCGGCCGACCAGTCCGACGACGAATACTGGGGCGGCCAGGGTCGGGACATCTTTGCCTTCCGGCTGCTGCTCGACGCCAAGCAGGAAATCATCGACAAGCACACCCGCGACGACGGCACCGTGAACTGGCGCAAGGTTGCCGGCGAGAACGACAATGTGCATGACCACTGGGTCGCCGGCATCGGCAAGGACATCATCCGCGATTTCTCCAAGCAGGACGGCGACAGGATCGACATTCGCGGTCACACCGTGGAAATCGCCGAAATCAAATATGGCGAGGACGAGGGCGGTGACTATTCGGAGATCGTGCTGCGGTCGCAGCAGGGCAATGGCGGCGCCGCCGGAGAAAATACCGCCACGGGCGCCCATGACGAAGACCCGCTCGGCTGCATCAAGGTCTATGGCGACAAGGTCACCGAGGACGATATCAAGCTGAAGGCCAATGTGTTCTACGGCATCGACCAGCTCGACAAGATCGCCGCGGGCGAGGCGGAAGCGCCGGCCAACAATCCGACACCGGTCCTCTCGCAAATCCAGTATGCCGCCGAAAACCCGGAAGAGATCGATCTCGAATTCACCGGAACCTGGAAAAGCGACCGGATCCGCGCTGGCAGCGGCAAACAGACCGTCGACGCCGGCAAAGGCAACGACCACATCATCTCCTATGGCGACGGTGGCGAACCCGATCCTGCGCAGCTCGGCGGCAACGGCGTGGGCCGCATCAATCCGCCGATTCCCGACGGTGCCGCCGACGACGTCTTCACCGGCGGCGAAGGCCGCGACACCTTCGAGTTCCGGGCTTTGATCAACGCCCGCCGTGACGTGATCGAGGCGCACACCAATCTGAGCGGCCGGGTCAACTGGGCCAAGGTCGCGGGCGAGAACGACGACCCGCACGGCCACTGGGTCGAGGGCTTCGGCAACGACTGCATCACCGACTACTTCAAGGACCAGGGCGACCGGATCATCATCCGTGGCCACACGGTGGAGATCAAGGAGATCACCTATGGCGAGGACGCGACCGGTGCATTCTCCCTGATCCGGGTCATCAGCCAGCAGGGCAACGGTGGCGCGGCCGGCGCAAACACGCTCACCGGTGCGCATGACGAGGACGAGCTCGGCACCATCAAGGTCTACGGCGACAAGGTCCTCATCGACGACATCATCGTGAAAGCCACCGTCGTGGACGGAATCGACAGGCTGGAGCAGGCCGACAAGCTGGCCGACTACAATGGCGGCGTCATGGAAGTGCACAGCACCACCCATGGCGAGACGGTCGAGATGCCGGACGACGTCAAGACCAACGACCTGATCTATGCGGGCGCCGGCGCGCAAATCATCAAGGCCGGCGGCGGGCGCGACAAGATCACGCTCTACTCCGACGCCGGCGAGCCTGATCCGGCACAGACGGACGGCGCCGAGGGCCGCATCGACCCGCCGATCGATCCCGACCTGGCCGCGGACGAGGTGCATGGCGGGCAGGATCGCGACCTCTTCCTCTTCAATTTCCTGATCGACGCCACCGACGAGGTCATCGCCCGGCATACAAGGGACGACGGCAGCGTCAACTGGCGGCGCGTCGCCGGAGAGAACGACGAGGTGCACGACCACTGGGTCGCGGGCGTCGGAAAGGACATCATCTGGGACTATTCCAACCAGGACGGCGACAAGATCTATCTGCGCGGCCACACGGTCGAAATCGCCGACATCGTCTATGGCGAAGATGAAAACGGCGATTATTCCGACATCATCGTGCGCTCGCAGCAGGGCGATGGCGCCAACGGCGGGGCAAACACGGCCGCCGGCGCCCATGACGAGGATCCGCTCGGCTGCATTCGCGTCTACGGCGACAAGGTCGAGGAAGGCGATATCAAACTGAAAACCAACGTTTTCGACGGTATCGACAAATACTCGGACGAACAGGCTTCGGCCGCTGCCGGCAACCTGATCGTCGGCACCCGCGCAAGCGAGACACTCGACGGCACGGACGAGGCCGACAACATGCATGGCCGCAGCGGCAAGGACGACATGTCCGGCAATGGCGGCGACGACTTCATGTTCGGCGAAGGCGGCAACGACCTGATGCGCGGCGGCGACGGCAACGACTTCATGGAGGGCGGCAGCAGCCGCGACACCATGTTCGGCGATGCCGGCAACGACACACTCGTCGCCGACCGCGGCTTCGACTACCTCACCGGTGGCGCCGATGCCGACAAGTTCGTCTTCGAGACCGCCATCCGCGGCGCCGTCATCAACGACTGGG
Source organism: Rhizobiaceae bacterium (assembly GCA_963921345.3). GTDB lineage: Bacteria > Pseudomonadota > Alphaproteobacteria > Rhizobiales > Rhizobiaceae > Hoeflea_A. The sequence continues at coordinate 3,501,293 of CAWUFE020000007.1, forward strand.
AGGACGGGCTGGACGTCATGGACTTCACCCGCAACGCCAATATCAACGGCATCGACGACCTCGACATCAATGCCATTTCCGGCAGCGAGGTGATGCTGTCCTACGTGAACGGCGACGGCCGCCTGGTCGGCATTCGCGTCAAGAGCGACAACGATTTCACCGTCGACGAATCCGACTTCTTGTTCTGATTACGGTCGCAATCGGACCTCGGTGAACGGCCGGGCGCGGTGTGGCGCGCCCGGCCTTTTTCTTACCATCCGCCCCAAGCAGGTCTTCGGATGCGGGCTGGCGCATACCGGCCCGATCCCGTTATTCTTGCCCCGACCCGCAAACCGCCCGATCGTCCGCAGCAAGGGGTATCGACGTGCCGCAAAAGAACATTCTATGGATCATGGCGGACCAGCTGCGCTGGGACTACCTCTCCTGCTATGGCCACAAGACGCTGAAGACGCCGCATATCGACCGGCTGGCCGCGATGGGCATGCGCTTCGACCGCGCCTATGTGCAGTCGCCGGTGTGCGGACCGAGCCGCATGAGTTTCTATACCGGCCGCTACGTGCGTTCGCACGGCGCCACCTGGAACGGCTTTCCGCTGCGCATCGGCGAACCGACACTGGGCGACCATCTGCGTTCGATCGGCGTGCGTTCCGTGCTGGTCGGCAAGACCCACATGATCGCGGACCTGGAGGGCATGGAGCGGCTCGGTATCGACCCGCGATCGGATCTCGGCATTCTTGCCTCGGAGTGCGGGTTCGAGCCCTATATCCGAGACGACGGACTGCATCCAGACGGCTATTACGACAGCGATCCGCACTACGACGCGTATCTGCGCAGCCACCAGATGGACGGCGACAACCCGTGGGAAGAATGGGCGAGTTCGGCCGAAGGACCGAACGGCGAATTGTTGTCCGGCTGGCTGATCGAAAACAACCACCTGCCGGCGCGGGTTCCGGAGGAGCACTCCGAGACGGCCTATCTGACGACCCAGGGGATCGAATTCATCGACGGCGCCGGCGAGCGGCCCTGGCTCTGCCACCTCTCCTATATCAAGCCGCACTGGCCCTACCTGGCGCCGGCGCCCTACAACGACATGTATTCCGTGGCCGACATGCAGCCGGTGGTGCGCTCAAAGGCGGAGCTCGACAACGAACATCCGGTCTACGCCGCCTGGCGCAACCAGCGGATCTGCAAGACGTTTGCGCGCGACGATGTGCTGGAGCGCGTCGTGCCGGTCTATATGGGGCTGATCAAGCAGCTCGACGATCAGGTCGGCCGGCTGCTCGACCATCTGGAAGCGAGCGGCCATCTGGAAAACACGATGATCGTCTTCAGCTCCGACCACGGCGACAATCTCGGCGATCACTGGCTCGGCGAAAAGGACCTGTTCTACGACTGCTCGGCGCGCATCCCGCTGATCGTCTACGATCCGAGCCCGGAGGCCGCGGCCACCCGCGGCACCGCCAGCGATGCGCTGGTCGAAGGCATCGACCTCGCGCCGACCTTCCTCGCCTTTCAGGGCGGCGAGCCGAAACCGCACATTCTCGAGGGCCGCGCCCTGCAGCCGCTGCTGTATGGCGAAACCGTGCCGTGGCGCACCTACGCCTTTTCCGAATACGACTATTCGACCCGCGAGGCGCGGCTCGAACTCGGCATCGAGGAGCACGACGCGCGGCTGGTGATGGTCTTCGACGGGCGCTGGAAATACATCCACTGCGAAGGCTATCCGCCGATGCTGTTCGACCTCGAAACCGACCCGGACGAACTGACCGATCTCGGCATGTCATCCGAACACGCTGCAGAAAGGGAACGCCTGCGCGAGGCCCTGTTCGACTGGGCCCGACGGCACCACAGCCGCATCACCCGCTCGCCGCAACAGGTCGACGCGATGGCCCGCGCCAGGGAACCGACGGGCATCCTCATCGGCTACTGGGACGAAAGCGAGCTCGAACGCGACGGGCTGCCGAAGCCGCTGCGCCGCGATTGACCCGATGGCCAGCCTCGGCGGTCGAGCTTAGAGCGCTTTGTTGTTAGAGAGGCTCATTTGATGGCGGAAAATCGGTTCACTCGGCAAGGCGCGTCGCGCAGCGCGATGTGGTGCATCGGGCAAGCGTCGCAACGCAGCCGATGGGCCGATATGCAGCCACCCCCTTGAGGCCGGGCGCTTTTGGCCCCTGGCGTCGTTGGCTTGCACTTGTGGTGGGATGGCACCACGGCCTGCAACCCGCCTAGTCAGAGACCAAAATCGCCGCGGTCAAATGAGGCTCTCTAACAACAAAGCGCTCTATTCGGCTTTCGAGGTCGCCTCCCGGAAACGCGCTTCGATCTGTGCCTTGAGGATCAGCGCCTCCGCCTCATGGGTGGTGCACAGCTGGCGCCAGCGCTCCGCACTCATGTCGGCCGTCCGCCAGGCAATCAACGCGACCGTGCATTGCGTTGCCGGCAGACCGCACAGGGCCGCCGGCGCGACGCGGATGAAGATGCGCGGCGCCCGCGCCGTGCTGCTGCCGACATGGTAGTCGATCAGCCCGTCCGCGGGCTTGGCATCGATCTCGACAAAGGCCGGACTGCCGTCGAACAGCGACCGGCCGCGAAACACGGCGGGATCGTCGGTCGGCTGGAGATCCATGCAGCCGAGCGCCCAACGGCCAAGCTGCTTCGCATCGGCAAGATGCTCGAACGCGACATCCTCCGGCGCGTCGATCACGGCCGATGCAACGTGGCACATGGCGTCTGCGGTCATGCGGCTTCTCCGGGTCGTTCCTGTCCGGGCGCAATTTTGAGTGGATCGATTGCGGCGGTCAATCCAGCCAAGTTAGCGCACCCGCTCCGGCGCATCGCCCCAATCCGGCCCGGTGACGGCAAGGCCCATGACCTGTTCCAGCAGCGCCGTATATTCGGCCGGCCGCACCACATAGGGAAAATGGCCGCCGTCGCGGAAACGATAGGCGACTGCAGGCGCCAGCCGGTCGCGCACGGCCCGGCGCATCTCCCCGGGAATCAGCGGATCGTCGTCGGTTTCGATGGTGAAGATCCGGTTCGGTTCGAGCGGGCATGGCGGCAGCTCCGGCCCGTGTTTCAATGCGGCAAGGCGGGCGCGCAATTCGGGTTCGAGGATGCGGCCGCCCGATTCCCGCAGCAGCAGATCGACCAGATCCTGTTGTTCGGGATGCACCTTGGCCCACACCGTCAGGGCATTGCCGAAGCCGGCGCGCAATTCGTCGATCGGCGCGGTCTGCAGGTCCAGCGCATAGGGCAGGCGCGTTTCCAGTCCGGCACAGGAATGCAGCGTGTTGGCGGCGACCAGCCGCGACACGCGCCGCGGATGGCGACCGGCCAGCGACTGCGCCAGATAGCCACCGAGCGACGAGCCCAGAACGCAGGCATCTTCGATGCCCAGCCTGTCCAGCAGCGTTGCCATGTCGGCCGTCCATTCGGCGATCCCGCCCTCCGCGGGATAGCTGACGGCGACGATGCGCAACCGGTCCGCCAGCGCCTCGATCTGGTTCCAGAAGATGTCGGCTCGCCCAAGCGTGCCCGGGATGAGGAGCAGCGGCGGACCGCTACCGACGTCGGTCACGCCCCAATCGCGTCCGTTCAGGTCCATCCTGGTTTCCGGATGGGCTTCGGCAAAACGGTCTCGGTCGGCGATCAGCGGGTTGGTCATGCGAAGGGGTCCTCCACGGCGGGCCAGTAGTTCCGGGCCCGTCCGGTATAGGGAATGTTGGCGTAGTCCGGTGTGATCGCACCCGGGGTCGCTACCGCGATGACCCGGGACGCGATGGGATTGAAGCCGGCCTGGTAGTGATTCGACGACTTTACGCAGACGATGCGCCGCTGCGACAGGTCGATGCCGAGCTTTTCGAACGCTTCCGGGTGGAACGTCTGCGTCCGGTTGTCGTTGATGACGATGTCGACGCCGTCGGCTTCGACCCAGACGACCTCGCCCATCGGCACCGGCAGTTCGCCGAAAAGCTGCGTCGGATCTGAGAGGCAATTGCGCACGGTCACCACAAGATCCAGCGGGTCGCCCGACATCGGACCGCACTTGCCGCCGAGCCGCAGCGGCAGGGTGGCCCCGACGCCGGCCTCGCGGCAGATGCGCACGGCAACAGGGTCCCAGAACAGCCCGGTAGCCACGGACGTCAGCCGGCGCGCCAGAATTTCACGCAGCAGGAAAGTCGCGTCGGACGGCGCTCCGCCGCCGGCATTGTCGGACATGTCGGCGAGCACGACCGGCCCCGCCGGCTCGGCAGCGGCCTGATCGAGCGCCGTTGCGATATCGGCGATGTCCCGGTGCAGTTCGTGGCGCAGCGCATAGAGGCTCTGACCGAGGTCCCGGGCCACCGCCTCGGCCTGGGCCTCGTCGCCGTCGCAAACAGCCAGCGCCCGCGTTCCGACACGCGGATGATCGCCCCAGGGAAAGCCGTGGGCGATGGACAGCGACAGGATGCCGTTCTGCCATTCCCGCGCCGCCATTGCGTCGACGAAGTCGCGCATCGGTCCCGACGGCGTCGGCATGGCGATGATCATGCGGCAATCGTAATCGCGCATGACCGGCCGGATGCGACCCTGTGCGGTGTCGGCGGCAAGGCGAAACAGGTCGCGCGCCCGGTCCGGGATATCGACATGGGGGTATTCCTTGTAGGCCACCAGCAGCGAAGCGTTGTCCAGCATCTCCTGCGTGAGATGGCAATGCGGGTCGAGCAGGCCGCCGATGACGGCGTCGGGCGCCAGCCGCCTGATATGAGCGATCAGATCGCCCTCGCAATCCTCGTAGCCGTCGGCCATCATCGCGCCGTGCAGGGATAAAAGCACGATGTCGACCGGACCTGCCGCTTGCAGATCGGCCAGGATCTCGTCCCGGAACCCTTCATAGACCCGGCGCACCGTCGGACCCGCCGGCTGGGCATGGGCTGCAAGCGACTCCACCACCTGCCAGCCCAGGGCTTCGGCCTTTTCGCGCCAGATGTGCAGCGGCGCCGTCGCATATTGCAGCGGGTGACGCGTCGCGTCACCGTGATAGACCGGCCCCTCGGCGAAGGCGAGCTCGCCCGTCGGCAATGGCGAGAAGGTGTTGGTCTCCGTAGCGAGACCGGCAATGAAGACTTTCATCAGGGCGCCTCCTTCGGCGCGGTTCTGTTGTCCGGTTCGAGCCGGGCCAGGCGCATCGCCAGGTCGGCCAGCATGTGGATGACGATCAGGGCGAAGGCCAGCGGCACCGCCGCCGTGAACCAGATCATCGGCAGGGCGATCATCTCCGCCTCGCGGCCCAGGCTGCGGGCGAGAAATCCGCGCGCCATGTTCATGTTGGCGCCGAACAGCGAAAACCAGATGACCGGTGTGGCAAACAACACGACGCCGCCGGCGCGGATCAGCGCCAGCACATCGCCCATACGGTTCCTCACCTCCCGCATTTGCGGAAACAGCGTCGGATCGGCTTTCGCCCGAAAGGCGCAGGATGCCCCGAGCATGCCGGCCCAGACCATGGCGCGGCGCGCCAGCTCTTCGGTCCAGACCGGCGGTGCATCGAGGACATAGCGCGCGACCACCTGCCAGGAGGCGCTCAGCGCCATCACCACGACGGCGATGACGGCGCCCCATAGGGCGACGCGGTTGAGCGTCGCCGACAGCCGGTCGAGCGTCCGGGCCAGCGCTTGCACGGCGCTAGTTGCCTTTGGCGGCTTCCCATTCCGCGATCTGTTCCGGGCTCAGCAGCCCGCTTTCGTAGGCCGGTGCGGACGCCGCGCGAAACTCTGCTCGCGCTGCCGGATCGAGGCGCTCGACAGCGACCCCGGCGGCTTCCAGCTTGTCGATCACCGCATCCTGGGTCTTCAGCCAGTCGCGATTGGCTCTGGTCGCCGCATCGGCGGCGGCATCGACGATGGCGCGGTCTTCGTCGCTCAGCCCCTGGTACCAGTCCTCCGACACGATGGTGATACGCAGCGACGGCGTGATGGCGGCATCCGTGTAGTGCTTGATCATGTCGGAATGGCCGAAGAGCAGCGGCACGAAGGCCGGGTTGAGATAGCCGTCGGCGACGCCGGTCTGCAGAGCGTTCGGCACTTCCGCCCAGCTGACGATGGTGCCGTCCGCACCCCAGGCCTTGTAGAGATCGATCTGGCTCTCATCGAGCGCGCGCATGCGCAATCCGCTCATGTCGGCCACCGACTTGACCGGCTTCTTGGTGTTGAAGATGCCGGCCGCCTGGCCGACATTGTTGACCGAAATGACCCGCACGCCGGACGGCGTGGTCGCGGCGTTGATCTTTTCCAGCATGCCGCCTTCGTTGAGGGCGCGGTCGACCTGCGCCTGGTCCTCGAAGAAATAGGGAAGCCGCAGGCCAAAGATCAGCTTGTCGAGCGAACCGACGATGTTGAGCGGCGACATGGAGACTTCCAGCAACCCCTGGCTGACCTGGTCGAACAGCTCGTCGTCTCCGCCCAGCGCGCCGCGCTGGTACTCCTCGGCCTCGATGCCGTGTTCGTTGAGATATTTGCTGAAGGTGTTGGCCCAGACATAGCTGCCGGAAGCCTCCAGATTGGGCGGGCTGTCGAGGGCGATCTTCACCTGCGCCGCGGCGGCGCCGGTCAGGGCAAGCGTCGCGGCCAGCACCGCGCTGCACAAGAGTTTCGTCCGTTTCATGGCATTCTCCTCTTCCTTGTTGCTTGGTTGTCGTGGGACCGCATTTGCTGGCCTAACCGCCTCCGGCCAGTCCGAAGGCACGCGGCAGCGCCAGGCTGATTTCAGGCACCCGGATGAGCAGCATGAGCACGGCGACCTGCACCAGGACGAAGGGCAGGACGGCGCGCGCCAGTTTCCAGTAGTTGACGCCGGTGACGGCGGAGACGACGAGCAGGCAGCCGCCCATCGGCGGCGACACCAGGCCGATGCACAGGTTGAAGCACAGGATGATGCCGAGATGCACCGCATCGACGCCCTGTGCCAGCGCGACCGGGGCGAGCAGCGGCACCAGCAGCGCCAGCGCCACCGGAATGTCGAGCACCATGCCGGCCAGCAGGAATATCACGTTCATGACCAGCATGTAGCCGGCGGGCCCAAGGCCCAGCGAGGTGACCGCGTCGGAGATCGCCTCGGGCAGTTTCTCCAGTGCGCCGAGATGGCCCAGCGCCGACACGGCACAGATGATGATGAAGATCGAGCCGGAGAGGATCGCCGTGCGGCGCAAGCCTTCGAGCACCGACGGTCCGGTCAGCCCGCCATAGTAGGAGCCGGCGGCCAGCGCGGCGAAGACCGCAACGGCAGCAGCCTCGGTCGGCGTCATCCAGCCGAAGACGATGCCGCCGAGGATGATCACCGGCAGCGACAGCGCCGGCAGCGAACGGATCAGCGTCGGCAGGAAGGGCGGCATGTCGCCCGCCTCGATCCGCGGATGTTCCTGGCGCACGGCATAAAAGGCATTCAGCACAATGAGTGAGGCGGCCAGCACCAGTCCCGGCAGGATGCCGGCGAGGAACAGAGCCGTCACCGAGGTGCCCATCAGTGCGCCATAGAAGATCAGGATGATCGACGGCGGCACGATCGGGCCGATGATCGACGAGGCGGCGGTCACGGCGCTGGCATAGGTGAGGCTGTAGCCGTGTCGGCGCATTTCCGGCACAAGAGTGTTGGACAGCGCCGCGGCATCGGCAACCGCCGAGCCCGAAATGCCGGCGAAAAACACGCTGGTGAGGATGTTGACGTGGCCCAGCCCGCCGCGCAGCCGGCCGACCAGCGCCATCGACAGATTGATCAGCGCGGCGGTCACGCCGCCTCGATTCATCAGTTCGCCGGCGAAGATGAACAACGGCATTGCCATCAGTGCGAACACGTCGATGCGGGAGAAAATCTGCTGCGGCAGGATTGCCAGGTAGCGGCCGTTGTCGGTCGCCAGAAAGGCAAGGACCGCAGCGCCGCCGATCACATAGGCAATGGCCAGACCCGAAGCCAGCAGGACGACTGCGGCGATGGGGACAAGGGCGATCACGCCGCCAGCCCGTCGCGCCGCGGCGACAGCGCTTGTTCGGTAACGCCTTCGTCGCTGATGTCGGCGGGTATCGCGCGGCCGCGCACCAGCGCCGCGGCGGTGCGGGCGGCGGCCGGCGAGGACTGGATGCCGTATCCGCCCTGCCCGGCCAGCCAGAAGAAACCCGGCACCTCGGCATCATAACCGACAACCGGACAACGGTCTGCGACGAAGCTGCGCAGACCCGCCCATTTGTGATCGATCCGCCGCACCGAAAAATCGAAGGCCGTCTCGATCCGGTCGACGCAGATTGCCACATCCATCTCATCGGGCTGCGCGTCGCAGGGCGGCGACGGCGTTTCGTCGGCCGGCGAAATCAGCAATTTGCCCGCATCCGGCTTCATGTAGAACTGTTCCTGCGCGTCGACCGTGACCGGCCAGTCGTCGGCCTGCGTGCCGTCCGGCGGCGCCACGAGCAGTGCCGTACGCCGCATCGGCACCAGCCCGACGGGCGCTACGCCAGCCATTCGGGCAACCTCGTCGGCCCAGGCGCCCGCGGCGTTGACGACCGTTTCGGCAGCAAAGCGGCCATCGGCCGTTTCGACCAGCCAGTGTCGACCGTCATGCCGCAGGGCCGTCACCCGCGCCGATGTCCGGAGTGTTCCGCCGGCGGCACGAAAGCTCTTCAGGTAGTGCTGATGCAGCGCCATGACATCGATATCGGATGCGCTGTCCTCCATCAGCGCCTCAACCGCGTATTCCGGCCGCAGCAGGGGCACCATGGACCGCGCGGTTTCGCCGTCGATGCGGCGCACGGCACCGGCCGTCTCGGTCTCCAGTTTCGCCAGCTCTTCGCGCTGGTCGGCGCGCGCCACGAACAGCACACCGCGCCGGCGCAGCAGCGGATGCTCCAGATGCGGGCTCTGCGGATCGTTGTAGAAACGGCCGGAGGCACGCGTCAGTGCCCGGATGACCGGCGGTCCGTAGACGCAGGTGTAGAGCGCTGCTGAACGTCCGGTCGTGTGATAGCCGGGCTGGCTCTCCGCTTCCAGCAGCAGGATTCGCCCGCCATCGGCGGCGATTTCGGCAGCAGCCGAGGCGCCCGCAATGCCGGCGCCGATCACGATCATGTCGTAGGTTTCAGCCCGCTCGGCCATCATGCCGCTCCTCCCTGGCTTCGGGAAAAGTACCACGATTTTTCCAATAGGAAAAGTTTTTTATGATTGGAAAACCGCTTGCGCGTCAGTGACCCGTCGCTAGACTGCGGCCATGACGACGCCGGACTCAGCCGACAGCCAGAGGATCGCCTTCGGACGCCGCCTGCGGCAATTGCGCCAGGAAAACGGCTGGACGCTGGCAGAAATCGCCGAGCGCTCCGGCCTGGCGATTTCGACGATCTCCAAGGCCGAGCGTGGCATCATCGCGCTGACCTACGACCGGCTGGCGCAGCTGGCCGCCGGCATCGAGGTCGACATGGCGGCCTTCTTCGCGTCCGAGGGCAAGACCTTCACGCCCGGCAGTTTCGCCGTCGCCCGCAAGGGCGAATTCCGCCGCCAGGAAACCCGCAACTACGTCTACGAAATGCTGTTTCCGGAGCTGTGGCACAAGGCGATGGTACCAATGATGGGCACGCTGAAAGCCCATGACGTGCGCGACTTCGAGGAGTTCGTGCGCCATCCCGGCCAGGAATTCCTGATCGTCATGGAAGGTGCCGTCACCGTTCACATCGACGGCCGCGACCCGGTGACGCTGCAGGTCGGCGACAGCATCTATTTCGACAGCGCGCTCGGCCATCTCTACGCCTCCGATGGCGACAACGACGCCCGCATCCTGGTCGTCTGCGCCGCCCCCGGCGGCATTCCCGGACCGGAGCGGGACTGAGCGGCGGCTGGACATGACCACCGAAACCGCCACCGCCGTCCCCGCACCCAGCCATCTCGGGCTGGCTTTCATGGCGCTGTCCTCGGGCAGTTTGGACGTGATGGCCTTTCTGATGCTGGGCCATGTGTTTGCGTCGGCCATGACCGGAAACGCCGCCCTGCTCGGTATTGCCCTGAGCGACGGAAACTGGATCAACGCGTCGCAACCGGCGACGGCGCTGCTCGGCTTCATCGCCGGAGCGGCTTTTGCCTCCACGCTGTTCAACCCGGCGCGGTTGGCAACGCGCCGGTCGGCGACCGTCAAGGCACTGCTCTGCATCGAAGCCGCCTGTCTGGTGGGCTTTGCGGTTCTGTGGATGGTGACCGACCATCCGGCGGCGAGCGCGGCGCACTACGCGCTCATTCTGGTCTGCTCGTTCGCCATGGGCATTCAGGGAATCGCCGCCAAATACATCCACGCGCCCGGCCTCAACACGATCGTGTTCACCTCCACCCTGGTCGCCATCGTATCGTCGACGATGCAATTGCTGCTCGGCCGGGAAAACGCAGCAGGGCTAAAGGCGGAAACGCGGTTCCAGGCCTCGGTCTTTGCGGCTTACGGGCTCGGTGCCGTGATTGCCGGATTGCTGTACTGGTCCGGCTTTGCCTATCTCGTGTGGCTGCCGGCCGTGGCCGTCATTGCCAGCATCGTGTGTCAAAGCGGGATCGTCCGGCGATAGAACTCCGGTCGCCGCTGGGCCGCAATCCGACATCCGCCGAATGCGTCCGCAATTCAACAATACGGACCAACCACCTTGATCGGTTTGCAGCAATCAAACATGGTCGGATCGCGCACCAGAGAGGACGCGCGCAGTCTTGGGAGGTCCGCGGAATGGCAAACACCAAAGACGTCGGGTTCGGCACCCAGATTCGCAAATCACCCTATTTCGAAGCGACGCTGCGCTGGGGCGCGCAGGATTTTTCCGTCTACAATCACATGTATATTCCGCGCGATTTCGGTGACCCGGTGCAGAACTATTGGAACCTGGTGAACGACGCGATCCTCTGCGACGTGGCGGTGGAGCGACAGGTCGAGATCACCGGCCCGGACGCCGCGGCTTTCGCGCAACTTCTCAGCCCGCGAGATCTTTCCAAAATGCAGGTGGGGCAGTGCAAATATGTGCTGCTTACGGATACGGAAGGCGGCATTCTCAACGACCCCGTCCTGCTGCGCCTGGGTGAAAATCACTTCTGGTTTTCGCTGGCAGACAGCGATGGTCTCCTCTGGGCCAAGGGAATTGCCGTGAACGCCGGGCTCGATGTGACGATCAGCGAACCCGACGTTTCGCCGCTGCAACTCCAGGGCCCGAAATCCGGACTGGTGATGCGGCAACTGTTTGGCGACAACATCGCCGACCTGCGATATTTTCGTCTCCGCGAGCTCGACCTCGACGGAATTCCGCTTGTCGTCTCGCGAACCGGCTGGTCCAGCGAATTGGGATATGAACTCTACCTGCGCGACGGCGCGCGCGGATCCGAATTGTGGGAGCGGATCATGGCGGCAGGATCTCCCCTCGGCCTGGCGCCCGGCCACACCTCGACAATCCGTCGAATCGAAGGCGCGATGCTGTCCTATCATGCGGATATGGACAGCGGCACCAACCCGTACGAGCTTGGCCTCGAGCGACTGGTCGACCTGGACATGGAGGCGCCGTTCATCGGCAAGGACGCCCTGCGGCGCATCCGCGCGCAGGGGGTGTCGCGAAAGCAGGTCGGCCTGCAAATCGAGGGCGATCCCATGCCCGGCCCGAATACGAGTTTCTGGCCGCTTCACAAGGATGGCGAGCCCGTCGGCAAGGTCACCTCTGCGGTCCATTCACCGCGTCTGAAGGCCAACATCGCCCTGGCAATGACAGCGGTACGGCATGCGCAACTCGGAACGGAGCTTGAAGTGCAGACCCCGACGGAAACGCGGTCGGCCAGAATAGTCGAAAAACCGTTCTTCGACCCGAAAAAGACCCTCGCGTCAGGCGCCGGGGGAGCCGCAAACGGGACAGCCCGCAACGAGTGATCCGGCCGGCCAAGGGTCGTCCGCCGCCTCCAACCCGTCATATTCTTGAGCTATTCTTTTTGGTCGGGGCCCACTCCAAATGCGAGGCAGACGATGTTTCGAATTTCAGCAGTATTGGCATTCTTCGCCCTGACCACTCTCCCGACCTATGCTTTCGAGAAACTTGACGGCTATTTCATCGCCTTCGAGGTCTGCGAGGCCTATCAGTCGAAGAACAAGCTGACCAATCCGGGCAATGTCGAGACCGAGCCGTTCCACGCTTACGAGATCAAGGGTATCAACAAGAAGGGCGGTGACTTCTTTCAGATGCGGGTGCCCGGCGCGCCGGTGACCAGGGACCGCTGGGTGCATGTCGATTGCGGCGTGCATGTGGTGCGGGCCGATACGCCGATCGGCGGCGGACCGGACGGGCCGGTGGTGATCAACCCGCCGCCCGGCGACGAGTCGCAGCACCATCTGCTGGCGCTCAGCTGGCAGCCGGCCTTCTGCGAAAGCAAGCCCGGCAAGACAGAGTGCCGGCAGCTCAATGACGGCCTGCTGCCGGTGACCGAAACCCAGCTGTCGATCCATGGCCTGTGGCCGCAGCCGCGCGGCAAGGACTATTGCGGCGTGCCGCAGGCGCTGATCAACCTCGACAAGGCGCGCCGCTGGGCGGAACTGCCGGAAGTGCCGATGGACGACGACACGCGCGAAGCGCTGGAGGTCGCCATGCCCGGAACCGCCAGTTTCCTGGAACGGCACGAGTGGATCAAGCACGGCACCTGCCATCTCGGCGATGGCGGCGCCGACGAATATTACGACGATACGCTGCGGCTGACCGAGGCCATCAACGCGTCCGCGATCGGCGCGTTCCTCGCCGACCATGTCGGCGCACGGGTCGACACGCAGGACATCCGCGACCGCTTCGACGAGGAGTTCGGCGCCGGTGCCGGCAAACGGGTGCAGTTCCAGTGTTCGGGCGACGGCGGCCGCACACTGATCCAGGAGTTGCGCATCCACCTGCGCGGAGTGATCGACGAGAGCGGCGACCTTGCGGCGCTGTTCGCCGCCGGCGACCCGGTTTCGCTCCGATGCTCGTCCGGCATTATCGACCCGGCGGGGCTGCAGTAGGCTCGATCATCTCGCGGTCGGACGACGCCTCGGTGCGGGCGATCAGCGCGACGAAATCGACGAGGCGCGCCCGCAACGCGTGGGTGCCAGGATTGTCGGGCCAGACGGCGTGGATGCCGAAGGCGGGCAGTCGCCAATCCGGCAGCACTTCGACCAGCCGGCCGGCTGCGATGGTCTGACGTGCCAGAAAATCCGGCAGCATCGCCACGCCGCAGCCTTCCTCCGCCATGCGCATGGCGGCAAAACCCGAATCGACCGACAGGCGATGCGGTATGCGCACGGAGTGTCTCGCCCGCCCCTCGCGCGACTGGAGTTCGAGACGGGGTGAAGGGCCGGTAATCATCTCGAGTTTTTCGAGATCGACCGGCTGACGTGGAATACCGACCGTTTTCAGATAGCCCGGCGACGCGCACAGAACCTGCTGGCCCTCGACCAGCTTGCGGGCGATCAGCGAGGAATCCTCCAGCCGGCCTATCCGGAAAGCGAGGTCGTATCCCTCCGCCACCAGATTGTGCCGGCGGTCGCTGAAACTGACGGAGATCTCGACGCGGGGAAAATGCCGGGCAAAGGTCGAAAGCCGGGTGACGAAACGGGCATATTGCAGAACCGCCGGTGCGGTGATCTTCAGGCTTCCGGTCGGGCTGTCGCTTTGCTGGCCGATCAGGCCGAAACCTTCTTCCGCGGCGGCGAGCATGGCATCGGCGGAGCCGGCAAGCTTGCGGCCGGCTTCCGTCAGGCTCAGACGGCGGGTGGTGCGATAGAGCAGCGGCGTGTCGAGGTACCGTTCCAGCGCGGTCACGTGATGGCTGACCACCGAGGCGGACAGTCCCAGCTGCCGCGCCGCGGCGCTGAAGGAGCCGGTTTCCGCAACCTTCGCAAAGACTGCCAGTGCGCGCAGATGATCGAGCATCATTCCGTCATTTCATCGAACAATGAATACAATTTAGCAGATCTTATGCCGTAAACAACAAAGCCGCATATTGGTCGCGAACAGCCCGATCCATTTATCCAAGGAGCATTGACTGATGAAACGGCTTTCGCATCTGGCACTGGTTGCAACCATGGTGGCCCTGCCCTCCGGCGCGTTCGCCGCCGACACCAAATCCGTGGTCACGGCGGCGATGACAGAACTGATGATCGAAAAGGATCTCGGCGCCATCGACCGCCATTTCGCCGAGCCCTATGTCCAGCACAACCAGTCGGTGCCAACCGGGCTGGAGGCCCTGAAGGGTTTGGCCGGCGCGGTCATTGCCGGCAATCCGGCCTTCAACTACGAGATGGTGCGGGTGTTCGCCGACGGCGACATCGGCATTGCCCACGGCATCTATGAAGGCTTCGGCGAAACCCCGCTGGTGGCCTTCGACATCTTCCGCGTCGCCGACGGCCGGATCGTCGAGCACTGGGACAATCTACAGCCGGTCGCGCCGCCCAATCCGTCCGGTCGCAGCCAGACGGACGGCCCCACCGAAATTGCCGATCGCGGCCGGACCGAGGCGAACAAGGCGCTGGTCGGCGAGTTCTACGATACCGTTCTGATCGGCGGCGCCTTCGACCGGCTGCCCAACTATTTCGACGGCGACAACTATGCCCAGCACAACGCCCAGATCGCCGACGGCCTCAGCGGTCTGGCCGCAGGCCTAAAGGCGCTGGCCGACGCCGGCCTCACCATGCGCATCACCCAACGGCACGGCCTCTATGGCGAGGGCAATTTCGTGCTGGTAACGGCCGAGGGCGAAATCGGCGGCAAGCGGACGGCATTCTACGATCTGTTCCGGGTCGAGAACGGCAAGATTGCCGAGCACTGGGACGTGATTGCGCCCATCCTGCCGGACAGTGAAGCAGCCAACACCAACGGCAAGTTCTAGTCTGGAGCAGCTTCAGACACTGCCTTCCCGATCGAGGATTTCGACCGTTTCGCGATAGAAGCGGTCGGCTTCTTTGTTACTGGCGCCGACGCAGACGGTGCCGAGCTTGCCGAATTCCGACAGGGCGCCGATCAGGTGGAACACCACGCCGCGCTGGGCGGCGCCGTGAAAGTGAATGTTGTTGCGCACCGCGATATCGATCAGGTCTTCCGGCGTCAGGCCGCGATAGCGTTCCGACTCAAGATTGTCGGTGGCGAAGTAATAACGCTCGCGCCCGCTCGGCGTCTTGAACAGCCCGCTGACCGCGTCGTAGCGGCCGTCGGTCAGAAATTGCAGCATGACGAAGGGATGCGTGGTGCCGCCTTGCGCAGGTTGATCACGACGGCGTAGTGCCGCCAGTTGTTGCCCACCGGCACGGAGATGAAGTCGATGCCAAAGCGCCCAAGCACGCCGTGCTCGGCCAGCAGCCGGCCTGCCTTCATGCCCTCGCTCTGGATCTCGAGCCGGTAGGCCTCGTCGGCCGGAAAGCGGCAGCCGAGAAACACCTGACTGTCGTCGCCGCCGAGCACCTGGTCGTGCGTGGAAATCGGATCGAGCTGCCCTAGCGGGTCGATGCGGTACTGCACCGAGGGCGAGCGCTTTTCCTCGCCTTCGATGAAGGCTTCGACGACGCCGCCCATTTCGCTGAGCTTGGCGTCGAACTGCTCCCAATCCATGTCGGGAGCGCAGAAGTCTAGGTCGTTCAGCCGACCGGCGATTCCGTTTTCGGGTTCACCTGCGCCGTTGTAGCGGAATACGGCATTGCCCTCGCCCGAAAACCCTTCATTGAGCTTGACCACGGCTCGCTGCAAATCCGGATTGCATGCCTTCAGCTCGGCCAGCGCCGATACGATGTCCCCTTCGTCGGCCAGGTCCTCGAACCCTTCCGCCTGCAACATGCCGGCCTGTCGAAAGAGCTTGCGACTGCCGCTCTTGGATCCGTGATGCTGCAATTCGGGATAGCAGCCATAGATGGGCACCCCGAGCCGGGCCGCGAGCCGCCGCTCAAGCGCCGACACGTTGAAACACACCATGTGGGCGAGCGCTCTTTCGCCAAGCGACGCTTCGAGACGGGCGAGCAGTCGCGGACGTTCGAGGATCTTGGCAGTCAGCGGCCGGTCGGAACCGTCATGGCACGAAAGCAACGTCAAACGCCGGCGGGCGTGCTGGTGCGGCACGCCGGGCAGCAGGTGCAGGTAATAGTCGACGATACACTCGTCGACCGGCCCGCTGGTGACGTAGATGACGCGCGTCTGCGGCATGCGCAGCAGCCGCAGCATGCACAACAACCGCTCTTCGTAGTGGTGCACGCCCGAAATCTTCGCCAGCACCTCGGAATCGAGCGACAGGCTGGGGATGATCAGCACGGTGCGCGGGTGCAGGCGATCGGGAAAGATCCGTTCGAACAACTCCGGCAGCCGGGATTGTAACCGGACGAACTCCGCCGCATCGGCGCTGAAGTCGTCGAACTGCCCCATCGATTTGACGCCACTCCCGGTTCGGGCCGTCGGCCAGCCCGCACCATTCTCGTGAATTCAGGCTCCACTCAACGTTAATGCGTCGACAAATCGCTCGCAAGCCGCCGGGTGGCGCCCTTGAATCCTCTCTGTCCCGGTGGCATGAATGCGGCCGATTTCAGCCATATACGGGAACCGTCATGACCCCCTCCTTCGAGCAGACACTTGATGCCCTGCGCGACCACCGCGCGCATCGCGCACCCACCGACATGCGCGCTGCCTTCGACAGCGATCCGGATCGCTTCAAGCGGTTTTCCGTGACGCTGGACGACCTGCTGTTCGACTATTCGAAATGCGCCGTCGACGCGGAGACCATGCGGCTGCTCGCCCGGCTGGCGGACGAGGCGAATGTGGAAGCGCGGCGCGAGGCCATGTTCTGCGGCGACCACATCAATCTGACAGAGGACCGGGCAGTGCTGCACACGGCGCTGCGCAACCTCTCCGACAGCCAGGTGTTCGATGCCGGCCATGACGTCATGCCGGATATCCGAGCGGTGCTCGGCGCCATGGCCGCCTTCAGCGAAGCGGTGCGCGACGGCAGCATCAAAGGCGCCACCGGCAAGGCGATCACCGACGTCGTCAATATCGGCATCGGCGGATCGGACCTCGGACCGGCCATGGCCTGCCTGGCGCTGTCCCCCTATTGCGACGGGCCGCGCTGCCATTTCGTCTCCAACATCGACGGCGCCCATATCGCCGACACGCTGGACCGCCTCGATCCGGCGACGACGCTGATCGTCGTCGCGTCCAAGACCTTCACCACGGTCGAGACGATGACCAATGCCGCCACGGCGCGCCGCTGGGTCGAAGAAGCGCTGGGCAGCGAGGCCGTCGGTCAGCATTTCGTCGCCGTGTCGACGGCGCTCGACAAGGTCGCCGCCTTCGGCATCGCCGGCGACCGGATCTTCGGCTTCTGGGATTTCGTCGGCGGCCGTTATTCGATCTGGTCGGCCATCGGACTGCCGCTGATGCTGGCGATCGGCGCCGACCGCTTCACGCGGTTCCTGGCCGGCGCCAACGATCTCGACATCCATTTCCGCAACGCGCCGACGCTGGAAAACCTGCCGATGCTGCTCGGACTGATCGGCTATTACCACCGCGTCGTGGGCGGCAATCCTTCCCGCGCCGTCATCCCCTACGACCAGCGCCTCGCCCGCCTGCCCGCCTATCTGCAACAGCTCGACATGGAATCGAACGGCAAGCGGGTGGATATCGAAGGCAACACGCTTCCCGGCGCTTGCGGCCCGATCGTCTGGGGCGAGCCCGGCACCAACAGCCAGCACGCCTTCTTCCAGCTGATCCATCAGGGCACCGACATCATTCCGGTCGAATTCATCGTCGCCGCGCGCGGGCACGAGGCCGATCTCGCCCACCAGCACGAGCTGCTTCTGGCCAACTGCCTGGCCCAGTCGGAAGCGCTTATGCGCGGCCGTACGCTGGAGGAAGCGCGGGCGCAGGCCAAGCCCGGCGCCGGCGGCCAGGACCTGTCGCAACACCGGGTGTTCGCGGGCAACCGGCCGTCAATCACCATGGTCCACGACCGGCTCACCCCTTATGCGCTCGGCCGCCTGATCGCGCTTTATGAGCACCGCGTCTTCGTCGAGGCGCAACTCTTCGGCATCAACGCCTTCGACCAGTGGGGCGTCGAACTGGGCAAGGAACTGGCGACGGCGCTGCTGCCGGTGGTGGAAGGCAAGGAGAGTGCCGGCGGCCATGACAGCTCGACCGCCGGTCTCGTGGCCTTCATTCGTGAGGAACGCGCGGACTGATCCTCAGCCGCGCTCGATGCGGCAGGAATAACAGTTGTTCTGGGCCGAGCGTACGTGGATGAAATCGACGTCGGAGTGGTCCTCGAACATCCGTTCGCAGGCCGCGGCCATGTCTTCGGTTTCAACCACCTGGCCGGTGCCGTAGCGAATTCGCTCGTCGGCCGTATAGCCGCGTACGATGAAGCGCGGCCGCGCCGCAACGACGGGCGGCAGGGTGCCGTCGTCCTCGTGCCGCTCGCAGGCATCGGCGCACAGGAAGATCGGCCCGCATTCGGCATAGGGCTGAACCGATCCGAACGGCCGGTGCGCAAGCACCAGCATCTCCTTCCCCTCGGCGATTTCCCTCATGCAGTGACGGCACGGATTGCCGCCGCCGTCGGATACCTGTCTTTCCGGCAGCTGGCCGTGGGAATCGGGACAGCCGGCCTGCAGAGCGCGGACGGTTTCGGTGGGCAA
This sequence comes from Rhizobiaceae bacterium, assembly GCA_963921345.3. Lineage (GTDB taxonomy): Bacteria > Pseudomonadota > Alphaproteobacteria > Rhizobiales > Rhizobiaceae > Hoeflea_A. The sequence continues at coordinate 3,519,942 of CAWUFE020000007.1, forward strand.
TGCGTGAAAGCTCAAGGTCATGGCAGATCTCCTTTTTCAGGAGATTTGCCAGAGGCGGCATGGAGCCGATATCCGCTCCTTGCTCTTGAATTGGAGGCGAGTATTTCCGCCGGCCGTGCTGGACAAAGAGGCTTCGTCCGCAGATGTTTGCAGGTGGGGTGTCAAAGATCTGCAGTTGAGGAGCCCCGACAAGATGAGCGATGGCATTTCCAGGCAACTTCAGAAACTCGATGCGTTCCTCTGCAGCGAGGCCGTGGGTGACGACGCCATGTTGCTGAGCGAACTCGACGGATTTCTTACCGGAATCGTGGTGTGCCCTGAATTGATCGAGCCAAGCGTGTGGCTGCCGCAGGTTTGGGGCGATGTAGACCCGGTTTTCGACAGTGAGAAGCAGATGCGGTTCGTCGTCAAGGCGATCATGGACCACTACAACGATATCGTCAGAAACCTCGAAAAGGGCAACTTTGGCCCGATCTACGATATCGACACCGATGACAGCTACCTGTGGGAAACCTGGATCGCCGGTTTCGGGAAGGCAGTGTTCCTGCGCCCGGAGGCCTGGGCCGCTCTCGAAGCGCTGGACGACGAGCTTACCGACCAGGCGTTCTCTGTTCTGATGCGACTCCTGGATCTCGACCAACAGCCTGCTGGCTTCGAACCGATGGAAACCGACGAAGCTCTGAGAGAAATGGCGCCCGACGCCATCGGCATGTCCATTGACCAGCTCTATCGGGCAAGGCTTCAACTGACCGGTGCCCACCTGCCGGCTGCGGGAGGTCGACACAGCCGGGTCGGCAGAAACGACCCGTGCCCGTGCGGGTCCGGGATGAAGTTCAAGAAATGCAGCCTGGGCAAGGAGCCGGACGCCGAACAATTCCCCTTCAGCGTACACTGACGAAAAACGCCCGCCTTTCGGCGGGCGCTGCAGCGGTTGTTTCGGGCGCAGGTCAGTTCATCGTCGGGATGACGAATTCGGCGCCGTCCTTGACACCGGACGGCCAGCGCGAGGTGATCGTCTTGGTCTTTGTGTAGAAGCGGAAGGCGTCGGGGCCGTGCTGGTTGAGATCGCCGAAGGACGAAGCCTTCCAGCCGCCGAAGGTGTAGTAGGCGATCGGCACCGGGATCGGCACGTTGACGCCTACCATGCCGACCTGCACGCGGTCGGCAAAATCGCGGGCGGCATCGCCGTCGCGGGTGAAGATGGCGACGCCGTTGCCGTATTCGTGCTCGCTCGGCAGGCGGATCGCATCCTCATAGGTGTCGGCGCGCACGACGGAAAGCACGGGACCGAAGATCTCTTCCTTGTAGATGCGCATGTCGGGCGTCACATGGTCGAACAGACAGCCGCTCATGTAGTAGCCGTTCTCGTAGCCCTGCATCTTGAAGTCGCGGCCGTCGACCACCAGCTTGGCGCCCTCTTCGACGCCGAGGTCGACATAGCCCTTGACCTTTTCGAGCGCCTGCGGCGTGACCAGCGGGCCGAAATCGGCCGACGGATCGGTGGACGGGCCGACCTTCAGCGCCTCGACGCGGGGGATCAGCGCCTCGACCAGCCGGTCGGCGGTCTGCTGGCCCACCGGCACTGCGACGGAGACTGCCATGCAGCGCTCGCCGGCAGAGCCGTAGCCGGCACCGATCAGCGCGTCGACGGTCTGGTCCATGTCGGCATCGGGCATGACGATCATGTGGTTCTTGGCGCCGCCGAAGCACTGGACGCGTTTGCCGGCGGCACAGCCGCGGCTGTAGATATACTCGGCGATCGGCGTCGAGCCGACGAAACCGATGGCCTTGATGTCCGGGTCGTCAAGAATGGCGTCGACCGCTTCCTTGTCGCCGTTGACGACGTTGAGCACGCCTTCCGGCAGGCCGGCTTCGACGAACAGCTCGGCAATCCGCATCGGCACGCCCGGATCGCGCTCCGACGGCTTCAGGATAAAGGCATTGCCGCAGGCCAGCGCCGGCGCGATCTTCCACAAGGGGATCATGGCGGGGAAATTGAACGGCGTGATGCCGGCGACGACGCCCAGCGGCTGGCGCATCGAATAGACATCGATGCCGGTGCCGGCGCCGGTGGTGTACTCGCCCTTCATCAGGTGCGGCGCACCGATGCAGAACTCGACCACTTCCAGGCCGCGCTGGATGTCGCCCTTGGCGTCGGGGATGGTCTTGCCGTGCTCTTTGGCGAGCATTTCGGCGAGCGAATCGTATTCGGCATGCACCAGTTCGAGGAACTTCATCAGCACGCGGGCGCGACGCTGCGGGTTCATCGCCGCCCATCCGGGCTGCGCCGCCTTGGCGTTCTCGACCGCGGCCCGCACTTCGTCCTTGCCGGCCAGCGCCACCTTGGCCTGGATCGTGCCGTCCATCGGCATCAGCACGTCCGCCATGCGGCCGCTGGTTCCGGCGACCGCCTTGCCGCCGACAAAATGACCTATCTCACGCATTGCAATCCTCCATCATTAAGTCCGGTCTGTTGCCGGCATTGTGCGCTTCAAATTGTGAAAATCAATGCACAGGCTAGCGCATCCGTTGTGCAAAATTTATAGTCCACTCTCGGCGGCCTCAAAGGCCGTTCCGGAGCAGGTCATGAACTGGGACGATGTTCGCATATTTCTGGCGGTTGCGCGATCCGGCCAGATCCTGGCGGCCGCGCGGCGGCTGGAACTCAACCACGCCACGGTCGGACGCCGGGTGACGGCGCTGGAGGAGGCGCTGCAGTGCAAGCTGCTGATCCGCCGCACCAATGGCTGCGACCTGACCCAGGAGGGCGAGGCCTTCATGCACGCAGCCGAGCGCATGGAGGCCGAGATGCTGGCGGCACGCGCCGAAGTCGGCATGACCGATGTCGAGGTGACCGGCACTGTGCGCATCGGCGCCACCGACGGTTTCGGCATCGCCTTTCTGGCGCCGCGGCTCGGCTTGCTGACGCAGCGCTATCCGGGGCTGAAGATCCAGCTGGTTCCGGTGCCGCAGAGTTTTTCGCTGTCGCGGCGCGAGGCCGACGTGGTCGTCACGGTCGACCGGCCGCAGGCCGGCCGGCTGATCACCCGCAAGCTGGTCGACTACGCGCTGGGCCTTTATGCATCGAAATCCTATCTGGGCGAGCACGGCACGCCGAATACCGCCGACGGCCTGTCGTCGCACCGGCTGATCGGCTATGTCGAGGACCTGATCATTTCGCCGCAGCTGCACTACCGCTCGCATTTCGCCCGCAACTGGGAATCCGATTTCGAGATCTCCGCGGTGCTGGGCCAGGTCGAGGCGGTGCGCGCCGGCGCCGGCATCGGCATCCTGCACAAGTTTCTTGCCAGGCCGCATGACGACCTGGTCCGGGTGCTGCCGGAGCTGCAGGTCGACCGCACCTACTGGATCGTCTATCACGAGAACCTGCGCAACATCCGCCGGGTCAAGGCGGTGGTCGATTTCATCGCGCAGCAATCGGAACAGGAACGCGATCAGTTCCTTTGATAAAACAGCAGCTTACCTGCGAAAATGCTGCACTGCAGCACAAAAAATGCTGCGGCTTATGTTGCGCAGCATTTTGTGCAGCAATCGAGCTTACAAACGCCGCTCGAAATCGTCGTAGGAAAACTGTCGAACGATCTCCAGCTCATCGGACCGGCTGTCCCAGAGGGCCAGGGACGGCAGCGGCGTGCCGTTGAAGGTCGTGGCCTTGACCATGGTGTAGTAGCCGACGTCGAGGAAGATCAGGCGGTCGCCGACCTGCGGCGGTCGCTCGAAGCGATAGGTGCCGATGACATCGCCGGCAAGGCAGGTCGGTCCGCCGAGGCGGACGATGTCGGGATGCCCCGGATTCACCCCCGTGTCGCGCGGCAGCGTTTCGGCGCCGAGCACGTCGGGTGTAAACGGCGCCTCGATGACATCGGGCATGTGGCAGGTGGCCGAGGTGTCCATGATGGCGATCTCGCCGACATTGCGGCTGCGGTCGAGCACCTCGGAGACCATGGCGCCGGCATGCAGCGCCACCGCCGTTCCCGGCTCCAGATAGACGATCAGGCCGGTACGTTGGCGGAATTCCTTTAGCCGGTTTATCAACTCATCGACCGGAAAGCCCTTCTCGGTCATCAGCAGGCCGCCACCGAGGTTGATCCAGTCGATGGCGCCGAACAGATGGCCGCAATTGCGATCGACGGCTTCGAGCATGCGGTCGAACGCCGGATAGGCGTGATCGCAGAGCGCATGGACATGGATGCCCGAGAGTCCTTCCAGGTCTTCGGGCCGCAGTTCACCGGCCGGAACGCCGAGGCGCGACCATGGCGCGCAGGGGTCGTAAAGCGGGTTCTCGACCTCGTTGTGACCCGGATTGACACGCAGGCCAATCTGGAGGTTCCGTCGATCAATTAGCCGGCATTTGAAGCGCTGCCACTGGTCCAGCGAGTTGAGGATCAGATGATCCGAATAGCCGAGAAGCTCGTCGAGATCGGCTTCCTTCAAGCCCGGTGCGTAAGCATGCATTTCGCCGCCGAAGCGGGTCTTGCCGAGCCGCGCCTCGAACAGGCCGCTAGCGGCGGTGCCTGAGAGGTAGCGCGCGACCAGATCGGCGACCGCGTAACAGGAGAACGCTTTCAGGGCCAGCAGCACCTTGACGCCGCTGTCGTCGGCGACGCGTTTCAGGAGCCGCAGATTGTCCTCCAGCCGCGCCACGTCCAGCACATGGCAGGGGCTCGGGACACGGACCGGGTCGAAGCGTTCGAAACCCATCAGATTCCGGTCGGATAGGGCCAGCTGCCGTCAAGCGGCAGTTCCTCGACTTCCCAGTCGATACCCACCTCCGCCATCGTCGCCAGGAACGGATCCGGATCGAGCTCTTCGGCATTGACCATCGTCTTCGGGTTCCAGGTGCCGTTGGCCATCAGCCGCGCAGCGGTGATCACCGGCACGCCGGTCGAATAGGAGATCGACTGGCTTCCGACCTCGCGGAAATTCTCTTCGTGGTCGCAGTTCGACCACAGGAAGAAGCGTTTTTCCTCGCCGTCCATACGGCCGCGCACATCGACGCCGATGCAGATCTTGCCCACATAGCCCGGCGCCAGGGACGCCGGATCCGGAAGCAGCGCCTTGACCAGCCGGTTCGGCGCCACCTCGACCCCGTCGACAATGACGGGCTTGGACGAGGTCAGGCCGAGATTGTCGAGCACGTCGAACACTTTCAGATAGTGGTCGCCGAAACCCATCCAGAAGGTGATGCGGTCGGTGCCCGGAAAGTTGACGGCCAAAGACTGCAGCTCGTCATGCCCCATGGAATAGACCCGATGGGAGCCGACCTGCGGCAATGCCACGTCCATCGCTGCGGAATGGCGCGGGATGGTCTTCCAGGCGCCGTTTTCCCAGGTGACGACATCCTCCTTGATCTCGCGCAGATTGACGTCGGCGTCGAAATTGGTGGCGAAGTAGCGCCCGTGGCTGCCGGCATTGACGTCGATGATGTCGATCGTGTCGATTTCATCGAGCAGGTGCTTGCGGGCATGGGCGCAGAAGATGTTGACGACACCCGGGTCGAACCCCATGCCGAGCACCGCGGTGATGCCGCGTTCGGCGAATTTCGGCCGGCGCGGCCATTCGACATACTCGTACCAGGGCGCCTCGATGTTTTCCGTGAACTCGTCCTCGGCCAGCGCCGTGTCGAGATAGGGCACGCCGGATTCGAGACAGGCGTCCAGGATCGTCGCATTGCAATAGGGCGACGCCACGTTGAGCACCAGGCCGCTGTCCAGTTCGCGGATCAGCGCGGTCATTTCGCCGAGATCGCGGGCGTTGACCGTGCGCACGTTCAGAAGCGGCGGATCGCCGGGCTTTGCCCAGCGCTGCTGGATGTCGGCGGCGATCCCATCGAGCTTCGATTGCGTCCGTGCCGCAAGTGTGATCACACCGAAATCGTCACGAAACTGCACCGCTTTGTTGGCGGTGACCTGGCCGACGCCGCCGGCGCCGACGATCAGAAGGTTTGGCTTTGCCATCGGGTCTGCTCCCGGTGAAAAGGATCAGGTTTTTTCCGGCAGTTCGGAGATGCCGCCATTGCGGGCGGACCATTCCAGTGGCGCGTTGAGGAAGGCCTCGACCTGTTCCAGCGTCGCCACATCGAAATAGCCCTTTTTGCGCGACAGCTCCAGCATGTCCCACCAGGTGACGAGATAATGCAGCGTCATGCCGTTGGCTTTCAACCGTTCCGGCGCGTCCTTGAAGATATCGTAGTAGAAGATCGCGAAGGTGTGGTCGATCTGCGCTCCGGCGGTGCGGATTGCGTCGGCGAACTTGATCTTGCTGCCGCCGTCGGTGGTCAGGTCCTCCACCAGCAGCACCCGGCTGTCTTCGGGCATCGATCCTTCGATCTGGGCATCGCGGCCGAAGCCCTTCGGCTTCTTGCGGATATACTGCATCGGCAGACCCATGCGCTCGGCGATCCAGGCGGCGAAGGGGATGCCGGCCGTCTCGCCGCCGGCGACGCTGTCGAAGCACTCGAAGCCGGCCTCGCGCTGGATCGTCGCCACGGCAAAATCCATGATGGCGGAGCGCACCCGCGGATAGGAAATGATTTTGCGGCAATCGATATAGACCGGACTGGCGAGGCCGGAGGTGAACGTATAGGGCTCGTCGGCGCGGAAATGCACGGCCTGGATCTCGATCAGCATCTTGCCGACCAGTTCGGCCACCAACTCGCGTTCCGGGTAGGTGTTTGAGAACATGTGCTTTTCCTTCTAACCGCCTTGAGCCGCCCCGCTCGTCTCGACATCCCAGTGCAGCGGGAACATCGGATCGAAGACCGTGACCGGTCCGGACTCGGTTTCGATCGCTTCCGGAAACTGCAAGGCCGTTTCCCGGCGAACGAGTCTGATCCGCTGTTCATTTGCCGGCAAATTGTAAAATTCGGGACCGTACAGGGAAACGAAGCCCTCGAGCCTGTCGAGCGCATTTTCCTCCTCGAACACATGGGCCAGGCAGGACAGCGTGTTGATGGAGGAAAAGATGCCGGCGCAGCCGCAGGCGCTCTCCTTGGCCGACGCCAGGTGCGGTGCGGAATCGGTGCCGAGGAAAAAGCGCGGATTGCCGGAGGTCGCGGCAGCGCGCAGGGCGATGCGGTGGGATTCGCGCTTGGCCACCGGCAGGCAGTAATAGTGCGGGCGGATGCCACCGGCCAGGATGGCATTGCGGTTGATGATCAGGTGGTGGGTGGTGATGGTCGCGGCCAAGATGCCGTCGGCGGACCGCACATAGTCGGCGCCCTGCCGGGTGGTGATGTGCTCGAGCACCACCTTCAGGCCGGGAACGCGATCGCGAAGCGGTTCCAGCACACGGTCGATGAACACCGCTTCGCGGTCGAAGATGTCGATGTCCGGGTCGGTGACCTCGCCGTGCACGCAGAGCGGAACCTCGGCCTCGGCCATTCTTTCCAGCACCGGAATGACGGTCTCGGTGTTGCGCACGCCGCTGTCGGAGTTGGTGGTGGCGCCGGCCGGGTAGAGCTTGACCGCCGATATCAGACCGCTTTCGAAACCGGCGACCACGTCGTCGGCATCCGTGGTCTCGGTTAGGTAAAGCGTCATCAGCGGTGTGAAATCGTCACCGTCGGGGACGGCCTCGAGAATGCGCCGGCGATAGGCGGCGGCCATTTCCGTGTCGGTCACCGGCGGCACCAGATTGGGCATGATGATGGCGCGGGCAAAATGACCCGATGTATGCCGCGCGACCGCCGACAGCATGTCGCCGTCGCGCAGGTGGAGGTGCCAGTCATCCGGACGGCGCAGTACGAGTTCCTGCATGGGTGGGTCCATCTACCGCCGGCCTTCGCAATCGAGCCGGAAATTTCTGCGGCTTCCATACAGAGATTTTGCGCCGAGAGCCAGTGCCTGCGGGCGGTTGCATGTGAATTGTCGACGAGCCTTGCTGGACGCAATCCGAAATGAAGGGGTCGCGGTCAGGCGCGCGTCCGGGGCGGTTTGCTGTAGCGTCGGTTCTTCGAACGCAGGCTTTTCTTTCGGGAGGAACGATGAGCGCCTTTTCGGTATCCAATCAGAAGATCGACCCGACGCGGCGACGCCCGTCGGCGGTGAAGCCGGACGGATCGCCCGACGACAATGACCGGGTGGAGATCGGCCCGACTGCGCTGGCCTTCGACGAGTGGGCGCAGGCCGGGCTAGCGGCACCCGATCTGGAGCGCATGCGCCGGTTTCGTCTCGACCGGCTGGTGGCCGAGTTGCGCCGCCGCGACTATGCCGGCCTGCTGTGCTTCGACCCGCTCAACATCCGCTACGCCACCGACACCACCAATATGCAGCTATGGACGGCGCACAATGCGGCACGCGCCTGCTTCGTCTCGGCCGACGGCTATATCGTGCTGTGGGACTTTCACTCCAGCGCTCACCTGTCTGCGCATCTGCCGCTGGTGCGCGAGGTACGGCACGGCGCCAGCTTCTTCTATTTCGAAAGCGGCGAGCGCACCGACGAGCATGCCCGACTGTTCGCCGCCCAGGTCGACGAAGTGGTGCGCGCTCATGCCGGCGACAATCGCAGGCTTGCCATCGACAAGATCGAGCATGCCGGGCTGTTTGCGCTGCAGCAGCTCGGAATCGAGGTCTTCGAGGGCCAGGAAGTCACGGAGCTGGCGCGCGTGATCAAGGGACCGGACGAAATCGCCGCCATGCGCTGCTCCGTCCACGCCTGCGAGACCGCGGTCGGCAAGATGCAGGAGGCCGTGCAGCCCGGCGTCACCGAAAACGACGTGTGGTCGGTTCTGCATGCCGAAAACATCCGGCGCGGCGGCGAATGGATCGAAACACGCCTGCTGGCCTCCGGCCCACGCACCAATCCGTGGTTTCAGGAGTGCGGCCCGCGGGTCATCCAGCACGGCGAACTGCTGGGTTTCGACACCGATCTGATCGGTGTCTACGGGATTTGCGTCGACATGTCGCGCACCTGGATGGTCGGCGATTTCGAACCGACGGCGGAGCAGAAGAGCCTCTACAGGCTGGCGTACGACCATGTCCTGGAGAACATGCAACTGATGCTGCCGGGAACGCCGTTCGAGGAGATCACGCGCAAGGCCCACCGGCTGCCGGAAGCCTTTCGCGCCCAGCGTTACAGCGTGATCGCCCACGGCGTCGGGCTGTGCGACGAGTATCCGGCCATCCGATATCCGGAAGACTATGCCGCCAGCGGCTATGCCGGCGCGCTGGAACCGGGCATGGTCGTATCCGTCGAGGCCTATGTCGGCGCCGTCGGAGGCAAGGAAGGCGTCAAGCTCGAAGACCAGGTGCTGATCACCGACACCGGCTTCGAGAAGCTGACCCACTACCCGTTCGAGGAAAGGCTGCTGGCCTAGGTTTGACCCCAGACCGGGCTTGAACCACACTTCCACCCGGAACAACCTGTTCCGGATGGAGGAAGATCATGCCGACACTGGATATCGGCGGGACGCGCCTGCACTACACGGACGAGGGCAGCGGCGAAGAGACCGTCGTCTTTTCGCACGGCCTGCTTTTCAGCGGCGCCATGTTCGCCTATCAGGTCGAGCATCTGAAGAGCCGCTACCGCTGCATCACCTTCGCTCATCGCGGCCAAGGCCAGAGCCAGATCACAGACGGCGGCTACGACATGGAGACGCTGACCGAGGATGCCGCGGGGCTGATCGAGGCGCTAGGCGCCGGGCCCTGCCATTTCGTCGGCCTGTCGATGGGCGGCTTCGTCGGCATGCGCCTGGCGATCCGGCGGCCGGAACTGCTGCGCTCGCTGGTCTTGATGGAAACGTCGGCGGAGGCCGAGCCGGCGGAGAACAAACCCCGCTACGGGATGCTCAACTTCATCGGCCGCTGGTTCGGGTTCGGCGTGGTCATCGGACGGGTGATGCCGATCATGTTCGGGCAGACCTTCCTCAACGATCCGGCGCGGGCCGAAGAACAGGCGAAATGGCGTAAATTCATCGTCTCGAACGACCGGATCGGAACCACCCGCGCCGTCAAGGGGGTCATCGACCGCCGCAGCGTCGCCGACGAGATCGGACAGATCGCCATGCCGGTGCTAATCATCGTCGGCGACGAGGACGTGGCGACCGTTCCGGAAAAATCGGAACGCATGCATTCCGCCATCCCGGGTTCGAAACTGGTCATCGTCCCGAAAGCCGGACACTCGTCGACCATCGAGGAACCGCAGGCCGTGAACGGCGCTCTGACGGAATTTTTCGAGGCCCAGGAGGCAACGGCGGCCGGCTAGACCCTTTCAGCCGCCAGCTCTGGTCAGTGGCAGTCGAAGGACTCCGGTGGGCAAGTTGTCCGTCGCATCGAGTTCGATCTCGCCCGAGGCGCTGCCGGCAACGGCGCCCAAGACGTAGCGGCCCTTCTGCAGCGGCAATCGCACCATGCCGTCGGCATCCGAAACCAGGGCGATCTCGGGAAAGGCCACGGTGCTGCGCAGGACCGAAACCAGCGCCCCCTCGACGGGAGCTCCGTGCTTGTCGACGACCATCAGTCTGACGGTTGCGGTGTCGCTCATGCAGCGGTGCCGTTGTCCTCCTCGATCCATGCCGCGATCTGATCGAACACCTCGGGGATGATCCGCGGTGCCGAATTCGCCGTTATACCGAGATCGAACGGCGTTCCGCCAGTCCCGTAGGCGTGGATCCCGACCACCAGCGGCGGATCGCCCTGTTTCTCGTGGATCCACACCGGAGCCCCCGACTGTCCGCCGGCGGTATCGACATCGTAGAAAATTCGCCGCGCGCCGACGTGCAGGATCCGGTTCTTGTGGAAATACTGCTCCGTCCCGCCGCCGCGATCCCCTGGATATCCCGAGATGTTGACCATGTGGCTATCCAGCTCCTTGGGCTGCAGGCTGCCGATGGAAAACCACCCGATCGAGCTGCCGAGATCCTCGTCGAGATGGATGCAGCCGATGTCGAAATCGGGATCCGCATCATTGACCCAGCGGTCGACCGAGGAGAACCGCTTGGCGGTCACGGTCTTGAAGGGGAACTCCGAACCGTCGCGCCCGGGACTGACTTCGATCGTATCGGCCCAGCCGCTGAAGAAGCCCATATGGTGCACGCAGTGGCCCGCCGTGACGATGGTGCGCGGTCCGGCAAGCCAGCCGGTTCCGATCGCGGATCCGCCGCCATCGGCGAACATGCGCAGCGCACAGATCATCCGCCACGGCGCCAGATCCGTTTCCAGAATCCGTTCGCGGGTGTCGATGCCGATGACGCTTTCGGCGCCGAAAGGCAATCCGGAACTTGCCCGTTCGATCGGCTCGCCCTTGCCGACGACGACGAGCCGCTCGACGGCACGCGAACGCTCCTCGCCGCCCGAACCGCCGGCGCCCTTGAGAACCTTGCGCGCGGGAGCCGCGTCGGCGGCGGCTTCCATTCCGGATGACATCGGTTTGCTGAGACTCTGCAAGCTGGCCATGAAGTGTCCTCCTTTAGGATCAAGATTGCCCCACTCGGATTCAAAATCGCTACAGCGGCAGCTTGACGCCCGAGATCAGTGATTTGGCGCTGGCGCCGAGCGCCTCGGCCACGGTATCACGCACCTGCGCGTACAGCGTCTGGTTCAGGGTGATGGTCTGCGCGCTGGCCCAGAAATTAACCGTCTGCTTGCCCCAGCGGATGAACAGGAACCCCTTGCGGTTGTCGACCGACTTGTAGTGGAACGCGCCGAGCGCGACCGACACGGCTCCATTCTCGGCTTTCTGTACGGCGCCCATCTGAAAGTTGCCGCCGAACTGCACCGAGGAGTGGAAGTCGAACAGCTTGATCTGCTTCGAATCGTCGGCAAGGCCGCCCAGCGCCTCCAGTGTCTTCTTCAGGATCGCGGTCTGGCCGCCGCTCGCCACGGCCGCGATGATCTCCAACGCGGCAGCATCCATCTTGAGTTCCCGATCGTCGAGATCGAAGTCGTTGAAACTGAACTGCGGAACCACCCAGCCCAGGGTCTCCATCCACTCGACATAGTCGCGATACCATTTCTGAACTTCCAGGAAACGGTCGGACTTGGCGCTGGCCGCCCGCTGCGCGAACTGGGTGGAAAACAGCACGTCGTCCTTGTCCTGACCGCTCAGCCCGTCGACGAAGCCGAGGACGCTGCCGGCGTCGATCGCGGCCTGCAGATCGTCTTCGGCCGATTCGGCACCGGCAATTTCACCCGCCGCCACAACGACGGGAGGTGCGGCAGCCAGCTCGGTGTTGGCGATATAGTCTTTCAGGTCCGTGTCGGTCTCCCGTGGTTTTCCGCCGTCATCCGGTCCCGGCGCCGAAAATGTCGAGCCCGAACAGCGCGTCCATGCGTGGCGCATAAACGCCATCGGCCTTGTCGAGCGGTTCGACCGTTTTCTGCCTCTCCGTCAGCGCCGCCTTGGTCGCCGGCCCGAACGCGCCGTCGACGGAAGTGTCGAGAAACGTCTGCAGCTGGCTGACCCGATCGCCCCGCGACCCGACACGCAGGCGCCCCAGCGACTTCACGACCGATGCGGTATCGCCCGCAGTCCCGCCTGCCCGCATCGATGCGGCAATGGCGCCTTCGGCGCCGGTCAAGAGCAACAGATCGATGCGGCCGTTGAGCGGGATTTGCTGAATGCGGGAAAGGAAGCGCTTCCACTGCTCGGTGGCGTTGTTGGTGAAACGCTCGCTGCTGCCGCGCACGGTCAGGCATCCGGCCGACGAAAAGGCCGTCGTCGAAAAGGCCGGGTGAATGTTGTCGGTCGGGACGCTGGTATGCCAGAAGTCCTTCGTCCCGTAGGTCAGATCGTTTTTCGTGCGCAGCACGGTCGCCTTGCCGTCCGTAGATGCGCCGGGCCTTGTCAGGCGCAGGGCCACCGGCACCTTCCACTCTTCCCGCTGGCGGTCCCAGCCGTGCGAGGCCCGCCGAAAAGCGTAGCATCCGGTCGGCAGCATATTGGCCCAGCTCTCGCTGCCCAGGCCGTTTTGCCATTTGAAATACCGCCGCATGGACGCGGCATTCGGTACGGTCGAACCGGTGTAGGCGCTGAGACGCCCGCTGTCGCGGTTGAAAAACCCCATCACGCAGCGGAAGGTGAGATGATTGGGCCGGACATCGCGCACGTCGAGCGAGGTGGCGTTTTCGACCTGGTGCCCGGCGGTCAGCTCGGCGCCGCGAAGCCCGAATACGATGGTGCCGTCATGGCCCTGCGGTGCGAAATGGTTGGCCTGGATGAGCAGTTCCAGATCGTCCGGAATCAGCGAAAAAATAGTGTCGCGCGGCGGGGTTTCGAGATGGGCGTAGTCCGGCGCATTGACGTCATGGTTCGGCCAGCCGACCTGCGGAACCTCGGTAAGGCTCTCGGCGGCGGCCGCTGCCAGAGACGGCGGCTCGGAATCGAATGCGTCGCCGATCCCCAGATCCTCGTCGGGGATGATATCGGCCTCGAACTTCTGCTCTTCGGAAAGGTCGTCGGTTTCGGGCGGGGCTGCAGCTTCCGGCGCCGCCTCGCCGGCAACCGCGGCCATCGCCTCGGGCTCGACTGCCGCGGCCAGGGCATTCGGCCAGACCCCGGTAATCGCCGCGGTAAACCGGTTGGCAGCACGTTCGCAACCGGCCGACTTGCCATGCAGTTCGTCCCGCCATTCGTCGAGGTCGCCGATGGCGCCGATGCAATTGACGTGCATCACCTGGCCCGGAAAGGCGGCGGCAAGCTCCACCAGCGCCGCGTTGTAGCGGTCGATGATGACGCGAACGATCGGCGCCCAGAGTTGCGTCGGGATGTTCTTTTGTTCCAGCGAGGGTCCGAGCCAGGATCCGTCGGCCTGCGGCAGCGCATAATCGTAGCCGTGAAAGAAGATCTTCAGCTGCGGAAACCCGTTCAGGAGCTCGGCAAAGAAGTCGCGGTAAAGCCCCTTGACCCGCTCCAGAAACGCATCGAGTTCGGCGTTGACGTAGTCGGCCGCATTGCCGCTTGGCGCCGCATTGACGAGGAAGTCGGCGAAGCCGTCGCCGGCGATGTCGTTACCCCCTCCGCTTAACAGGAAACCGTCGGCCTCGGTGTTGCGAATGGCGTCGGCGATGCGTCGGCGGTTTTCGGGTTTCAGGATGTCGAGCAGTTCGTCGCCCGCCGCGCTGAGGCAGTAGACGGCAAACGGGCGGGTCAGAAAGTCGATCAGGTCATCGTTGCGCCGCAACGGATACTGGAACCAGGAGTCACCCTCGGCAACGAGCCGCAGGCCGTTCCATCCCCGCCGAATGCGCCGCTCATAGGCTCTCTGGCGTCGCCGCATGTGAAACCGGTTGAGGAAATCCACGAAGAAATCGGTGACCAGGCCCTCCGCTCCGGGCGGTGCATCGTGGACCTGCGAGAGATCGACCATCGTCTCGTCAATCTCGAAGCGAGGTGAAAACGGTCGTGCCGGGTCGGCCACCTGCCTGAAATAAAACTGTACGTCTTCCGGCGACGTTTCGGGATCATTCAGCCGGTCCAACAGATCCGCATAGGATATCCTGTTTGCCATGACGCATCCTCCCGTCGAACCACCGATGCCGGACAGTTGGCCGAATTGCTCCGATCGCGTTGTCAGTGAAGCCGCTGCGACCTGGCTGACCGACAGGCCTTAAATAAAATAGCAATCAAACCAAGCTTATCGCATCTTCATCAAATACAACCTAGCATATTTTTCGTAAGTCGAAAATAATATTCTCACTAAATATATATTGATGCGATAAATATTTGGAGAGCTTTTTATTAAAGACGTCCACCCCATCCCTCGCGCCAAGACGGAACGCGCAGGGTCTGCGGCCGTGGCAAGGCAACCGTCGGCAGGGAAGCGCAACGCCGATTTGACCCGGGCGAGCCTGCAAATTATGGCTGGCAGTCGATCAAGCAACGGAAGCAACATGCAAGCGATCAATCGGCTTTGGAAAGGCGAACTGCCGCTTCAGGACGCGTTCTGGAAGTGGGCGGTCCTGGGCGGCCTGATCGTCAACATCGTAACCAGCCTGCTGTTCGTGTCGTTGATGATGGCGGAACAGCCGCTGCTCGCCGTCCTCGGCGGTTACGGACTATCCCTGCCTTACAATTATATTGCCCTCGTGGGCGTATGGCGATCGGCCGACCGCTTCGAGGGCGATCGGCGGCTGGCCGAAACCATGCGGATGGTGACCGTCGTCGGTCTGCTATTGCTGACCGTCACGTAACACCGCGGCTCAGAAAGTCTCGGTGTGGATCCGACCGGCCGGAATGCCGCCATCCGCCAGACCGCCGGTCAGTTCCGCCATGAAACCGACCGGTCCGCAGATAAGGTAATGGGCGTCAGGTCCGGCGCCCAGTTCCGCGAGCAGGTCAGCGCTGACACGCCGGTGGCGGTCATAGTCGCGCCCCGGCTCGTCGGTCGGATCCGGATGGCTGTAGGCCGTGTGGATCGCGATGTTGGCGTTTTCATCTGCCAGCTCCCGCACCTCGTCCGCAAAAGGATGATGCCTGCCATCGCGGGCTCCGTGCACGAACAGGATCGGACGCGGGTCGCCACGCGCAACCAGATCGTGCAGCATGCCAACCATGGGGGTTACGCCGACCCCGGCGCTCACCAGCACCACAGGCGCGCCGTCCGCCGGCAACAGGAAGTCCCCCGCCGGTCGACGGCATTCGATGATGGCGCCCGGTTCGAGGTGATCGTGCAGGAAGGTCGAGGCCAACCCCTTCGGCAGACGTTTGACGCTGATCCGGTAGTGCGCATCGTGCGCGGCGTCGGACAGCGAATAGGTTCGCTGGACCGGCTCAGGCCGCCCCGGCATGAAGAACTCGATGGGCAGATGCTGGCCTCCGGCAAAGGACGGCAGCGGTCCGCCGTCGCGAGCCTCGAACAGGAAGGAGGTTACGTCGGCACTTTCGGGACGCTTCTCGATCAGGCGCAGGGAACGAACCGACGCGGCGTCGACGTTCCAGCGCAGCGGCAGGACCGACGGCTGTTCGACCACCGCGTCGATCTCCAGCGTCACCAGCAGGCGGGCGCCGGGAAATCGTTTCACATCCGGCTCCCAGTCGACCGTCGCGCGGCCGGTGATCTGCAACAGGCTGCCCGTGGCGAAATCGACAAACAGAAATCCGGCTCGCGGATCGGCAAGCAGGTTGCCGACGGTGTTGTAGTGATTGTTGCCGGCGTAGTCCGGGAACCGCAGATGCCCCGCATCGAGGACCTCGACAAGACCGCGTTCGCCGCCGCGGTGCGAAGCATCCATGCCGAAGGCCGGATCGTCGCCGTCGCCGCGAAAGCCGCTGGCGATGAAGAAAGTGTCGGCTGCCGCCACCAGGCTCTGCTGCCCGACGGTCAGCTGCGTACCGCGGCGGGGGGCTCGCAAAACGCCCGGGGCGACCCGCCGCAGGGCCCGGTCGCGAATATATTGCGGGCAGTTGCCGAAGGTCTGATCGACCAGCAAGGTCCGGCCGTCGCTGCCGATCCGGCCATTGACCCGGTTGCGGCGGCGTGAGGCGAGCTCGATGCCGAGGATGCCGACATCGGCGCCCGGCACAAACGCCCGCTGCAAGGCGTCACCCGGAGCCGGGCGGGCGTCGATATGCAGGCTGCGCGGATCGGGCGACGTCACGAAATTCTCCGGTCCTGTGAGCACCGTCGCCCAGGGCCGGCCATGCTCGTCTCGGGCGGCGGCAATCAGGAACGGAAGAGAGGTGTGGAAGGCCCGATGCTGTTCCGGCAGGTGATCGCGCACCACCTGCCGCGCCCAGGTTTCGATTTCGCGTACCCCGAGCTTTTCCTGAACGGCGCGTTCGCTGGCATGGAAGGGGGAGCGGTGGTCATCGATCCGGGTGAGCATGACAGTCTCCTGCTTTCGGTTCGGGAGAGAGGACGCGGGCGGGCGACCCGCGTCCGCACGATCAGGCGGCCAGGCCGACCGGTGTGGCCGGCATGGCGACGAAGCCGGGCAGTTGTTCGACCCGGCTCAGCAGGCCGCGGATGCTGGGATAGGCATCGAGCGACACGTTGCCCTCGGGCGCGTGCGCCGTGTAGCTGTAGATCGCCACGTCGGCGATGGTCGGGCGATTTCCAACCAGCCAGGCGCGGCCGTCGAGATGGTTTTCCAGTCGATCGAAGACCCGTTTGGCGACCGACGCCGCATGGGCGGGATCGAGACCGGCCCCAAACACCGTGATCAACCGGGCGGCCGCCGGTCCGTGGGCGATGTCTCCGGCCGCCTGGGACAGGAATCTCTGGACCTCGGCCTCGCGCGCCGCGCCGGCCGGGAGCCAGTCGGGAGCGTATTTGCGCGCCAGATAGACCAGAATCGCGTTGGAATCGGAAACGACATTGTCGCCGTCCTCGATCACCGGCACCTGGCCGAACGGGTTGAGCGAAAGAAACGGTTCCTGTTTGTGCTCACCGGCCAGCAGGTCGACTTCGACCAGCGTGTGGTCGATCCCGGCAAGGCCGGCAAAGAGAACGACCCGGTGGGAATGACCCGACAGCGGGTGATGGTGGATGCGAATGGCGTTGGACATGATTTCCTCTTGCGTTCGATCTGACGCGGCGACGGACGGCCGCCGGACACGACGCCAATATGGCTTATGCTCGTTTTGAAGATAATCTCCCAATTTTTTCTTTTATTATGTAATATTTCTTCATAATTGGGAGATCGTCGTGGACCAGGTCGAAACCATGCGCGCTTTCGTGGCCGTGGCGCAGGAGGGTTCCTTTACCGGCGCCGCGAAGCGGCTTCGCAGATCCACCAAGCTGGTGAGCAATCATGTGGCGGCACTGGAAGCCCGGCTGTCGACGCGGCTTTTTCAGCGCACGACCCGCAGCGTTACCCTGACTGATGTCGGATCGGCCTATCTGGAACGCTGCCGACCGCTGCTGGAGCAGTTCGACGAGCTGCAGGACCTGGTGCAGGACCGTCAGACCGCCCTGTCGGGCCCGATCCGGGCCACTGCACCGACGGGTTTCGGGTCGACGCGGCTGGTGGAGGCGCTGGTCCCCTTCCAGACCGCCCATCCGGCCATCGAAATCGACCTGCACCTGACGGATACGAGGGTCGCCGTCATCGAGGAAGGCTTCGACCTTGCCGTACGCATCGGCATCCTCCGGGATTCGACCCTGCGCGTACGCAAGCTGTCGGACATGCCGCTCGTCGTCTGCGCGTCGCCGGCCTATCTCGCCGCGCATGGGCGTCCCGATCACCCTCGGGCGCTGGCCTCGCACAATTGTCTCGTCGACGGAAACCGGCCGGACTCCGGTTCATGGCGCTTTCGCAGCGGCGACAACGAAGAGACCGTACGGGTTTCCGGCAGTTTCCGGTCCAATGCGCCGCGGGCCATCAGCGAGCTGGCAATCGGCGGCATCGGCATTGCCCGTTGCCCCTACTACGCCGTCGAAGCGGCCCTCGCCGACGGTCGGCTGGTGGAACTGTTCGGTGATCGACGGGCAACGGAATACGGTCTCTACGCCCTCTACCCGCCCAACCGGCATCTGACGGCGCGCATGCGGGCGCTCATCGATCATCTGGCCACCTATTTCGGCGACCGGCCCTTTCCGTCCGGCTGACGAAGATCCGGTACCGGCGAGCCGAACGGGGATCAGTCGCCGGCCACGGCGTTCCTGTGCTTGTTTGTCCAATCGAGGCAGGACCGCAGCAGCCGCAGATACAGCTTTGGCGGATATTCGTCATGGTTGGAGCCGGGATAGCCGATGAGATGGACGTCGACACCGACCCTTTTGAGGGCCCGATAGAATTCCTGCAGCTGACCGTGGGGCACGTTCCTGTCCAACAATCCGCCCTGGATCAGGGTCGGGGTAGAGACATTGCGAACGTGGAAGATCGGCGAACGGTCGATGAAGCGCTGCAGGTGATCGACAAAACTTCCGCCCAGGTACCAGCTGGTCTGGAAGTACTCATTGGTGCCCTCCAGACTGATATAGTCGGTTTCCCCGGCGATCGGGCAGGCTGCCTTGAACCGCTGTGTCTGCGTGATGATCCAACTGGTCAGCGTACCGCCATTGCTCTGGCCGACGAGGAACAGCCGATCCGGGTCGGCGAGCCCCCGGTCGATCACATGATCGACGCCGGCCAGGATGTCCTGGACGTCGAGAATGCCGAATTCACCGATCAGGTCTTCCCGGAATTTCCTGCCGTAACCGAGTGTGCCCCTGTAGTTGGCCCGCAAAACGAAATAGTCTTCCGCGGCAAAAGCCGCGGTCGGAATGAATTTCATAAGTGCAAGATATTCGTTGAAGTCGACGCCGTTCGGGCCGCCGTGGATCTGGACCACCAGCGGATATCTTTCGCCTTCGACGTAGTTCGACGGAAACGTCAGCAGACCTTCGACCTGCGTGTCGTCCAAGGAATGCCAGCGGACCAGTTCGGTCCTTGCCGTTCGGACGCCGTAAAATTCACGATTCTCGTCGGTGATTTTCTTCGGTTCGAAGCGATCCACGTCGCCGACATAGATTTCCGGCGGTTTGTCATAGGTCTGCCCGATGAAGGCCAGCTTGCGATTGTCGCTGTCGATATCGACGAATGAGGAAACCAGGTAGGTGTTGAGGCCGGGAACGCTCAGGTCTTCCGGCGATCCGAACACTTTGGCGGGCGGGCCGCCGTCGATGGGCATCCGGTAGAAGGAGTACGTGACGCGGTCGTTTTCGACATAGTAGACGCTCTTCGAATCGGGCGACCATTGCCACAGAAACGGCAATTGATTCTTCGAATTCAGGGTGATCGTACCACCGCCGCCGAGCGGCATCAGCTTGACACTCCAGAGGAATGACCACTTGAACGGGCCGGGCGCGTTGATGAAGGCCAGCCACCTGCCGTCGGGTGAGAATTTCGGAAAATACTTCCAGAATCGATTGTCCGTAGCGACATCGCGAACCTGCCTCGTTTCGACATCGACGATCGCCAGTTGCGCCTCCGTCCAGGAGTCGAGGCCGGGTCCGTCCTGATGCGCAAAAACGATTTGCTTGCTGTCGGGTGACCAGTCATAGGCCCAGCTGCCGGCCCAGTCGCTGACCGTGAATGTCCGATCGGCGGTGAGATTCACCGGATCGCCGCCGTCGGGCCCGACCAGCCACAGATGATTGCGATTGAAGAGCTCCGGATCGACGACGCCAGGATCCACATAGGCCGGATCCGGCATGACAAAGGCGATCGACCGCCCGTCGGGCGACCACTGAAAACTGGAAATGTTCTCTTTCAGTTCGGTCACCGGCCGCCCTTTGCCGCCGCCCGATGCAACAAGCCAGATGTTGGCATGACCCGACTGGGTCGACAGATAAGCCACTGATTTGCCGTCCGGAGACCATTGCGCTGCGAAAACATGCGGGGACGGCTGGAGCAGGATACGCCGGTCTTCGCCGCTGCCGTTCGCGATGACGAAGCTGGTCAGATAGCTGTCAGTGTCGAGATCGACGGTGTTGACCCCATAGAGAAGCTCTTTGCCATCGGGCGAAAACGACAAATCCGACAACCGTTTGACCGCAAGCCCCAATTCCGGTGTCCATTCCGCCGCCTGCTGGGAGTGGCCAGGCGTCGTGCCCAGGCCGATGGCCATCGTAGCCGCACAGAAATACAGTAGGAATCCACTCGCCTGTTTCATTGCGCATGTCCAGAATAGGTGAAATTGAGAGGGTCGCCGAAGCCGTCAACCTACAGTAGCATGGCTCCCGGCCGAAGACCATTTGCGAACCGGGAAGCGTGTCGCCGAGACGCTGTTGAAGCGGGTGTCATCGAACCTTGCGCCTTGCCGTTCACCCGGTTTTCCTCCATCTATCGTTCGACCAGCAACACGCAATTTCGGTGTAATCAAATGGATTCTCTCGTAACGACCGAATGGCTCAGCCGGCATCTCGATGATCCGGATCTGGTGGCGCTCGACTGCACCGTGCGCATGGACCAGAACGAGGCCGGCGGCTTCGTCACGTCGACAGGACGACCCGACTACGAACGCGGTCACATTCCCGGCGCCGGCTTTGCCGACCTCACCGGCGGCGATCTCAGCGACTCCGACAGCCCGATCGATTTCGCCGTGCCGTCGCCCGAGCGCTTCTGCGCCGCCATGGGCGCGCTGGGCGTCGGCGATGGCTCACGCGTGGTGCTATATGACGGTTTCATGTCGGTCTGGGCGGCCCGGATCTGGTGGATGCTGCGCTGGGTCGGCTTCGACAACGCCGCGATCCTCGATGGCGGGCTGAAACTGTGGACCGACGAGGACCGGTCGCTGTCGAGCGATCCGGCCGACCGTGCTGCGGCAACGCTGACGCCACGTCCGCGCCCCGGTCTGATCGCGGATCGGGACGAGGTGCTTGCGGCTATCGGCGATGCCGGCGTGCTGCTGATCGACACGCTGCCGGCCGAGAGCTTTCGCGGCGAGATCACCATGTATGACCGGCCCGGCCACATTCCCGGCGCCGTCAATATCTGCGGCATGGACTTCATCGACGAAGCCGGCCGGTTCCTGGCCCACGGCGAACTCGACGCCATGCACGCCGCTGACCGCGACGCCCGCGCCATCACCTATTGCGGCGGCGGCATCCTTGCGTCGTCCAACGCCTTCGTCATGACCCGGCTCGGTTTCACCGACGTCGCCGTCTACACTGCCTCGCTGCAGGAATGGTCCGCCGATCCCGACAATCCGATGGAGACCGGCGAGGATTAAGATCTTCACCGCCTAATTATGGTCACCGCCATCGGTCATGCTTCGCATCCATTGGAGGACCTCAAAATGCGGATAGTGATTTCAGGCATTGCAGTGGCATTCTTCCTGCCGGTGGCGGCTTCGGCGCAGGCTATTTCGAACGATATGACCTGCGAGGAAGCCGTGGCCCATTACGAGGAGCATGGCCGCATCGACACGATCGACGAGGGCCAGGTCTTGCCGATCGACGAAGGCGTTCCGGTTTCGAAACGGGACGATCTGCCATGCGACCAGGGAGAGCTGCCGGGACCGGTGCTGCTCAAGACCAAGGACAAGAACGAGTGCGCGGTGGCCTATACTTGCCCCGAGCCTTGATGGCCTGACGCACGGCTACCCTTCATCAGGCCCCTGGCAAAATCGAGATCCCGTTGCTCCGCTTCGCGCAGTTGGGGCAGGCCGACGAGATCGGTGAACTGGTCGAAGGTCAGCATGCCGTCGCGTGCATTTCTTGTCGTGCCGTCAGCCTTGATCTGGTCGTAGAGCACCGCCAGGGTCTTTGCCACGGTAAAAATCGGGCCGAGGCCCCAGCAGGCGGCGGCGAAGCCGAGGTCTTGCAGTTCGGCCGCCGTCAGATCGGGCGACAGACCGAAATCGATCATATTGGCAAGATGCAGGCCGCCGAGCTCGCCGGTGATGCGGCGCATCTCCTCCACCGTGCGCGGCGCCTCGACGAACAGGGCGTCGGCACCGGCCTCGCGGTAGCGCGCGGCGCGCTCGATGGTGGCATCGAGCCCCTCGACGGCCAGCGCGTCGGTGCGCGCCATGATGAAAAGATCCGGGTCGGTCCGGGCATCGACCGCCGCCTTGACCTTGGCGACCATGTCTTCCGGCGGCACCACGGCCTTGCCGGGCGTATGGCCGCAGCGTTTGGGGAACATCTGGTCTTCCATGAAAAAGCCAGCAACACCGGCGCGTTCCAGTTCGCGTGTCGTGCGGCGGGCATTGGACACATTGCCAAAGCCGGTATCGGCGTCGACAAATACCGGAAGGTCGATCGCATCGCAGATCCGGTGATAGTGCTCGGCCAGTTCGACCAGGCCGAGCTGTGAGCTGTCGGGCGCGGCGAGCAGCGATCCGGTTACCGAAAACCCGCCGACGATCAGCGCCTCGAACCCGGCCCGCTCCGCCAGCCGGGCCGAGAGGGCGTCATAGGCGCCTGGCATGACCAGAATGTCCGGAGCCTCGAACAGGGCGCGGAGGCGGGCGGTGCGTTTCATGGGCTGTCATCCGTTCGGCGGGAAATCTCGATGCACCATCCACTTGCAGCCCGATCAGGTCAACGGGTTTCACCCGGCTGTTTCATCTGCCGATAGGCGGCAAGCGCCCGCTCGCGCGAAGCCTTGAGATCGACAGCCGGTTTCGGATAGGTCTTTCCGAGCGCCACGCCGGCAGCCTCGAGCGTTGCCGGGGGCGCTTCCCAGGGATTGAAGAGCCATTCGGCGGGCATGTCTGCCAGCTCGGGCACGAAATGCCGCGTATAGGCCCCATCGGGATCGAACTTGCGCCCCTGGGCCACCGGATTGAAGATGCGGAAATAGGGCGCCGCATCGGCGCCGCAGCCGGCGACCCATTGCCAGCTGGCGCTGTTGCTCGCGAGATCCGCGTCGACCAGGCAGTCCCGAAACCAGGCTTCGCCGGCATGCCAGTGCTGCAGCAGGTTCTTGACCAGGAACGAAGCGACGATCATGCGCACCCGGTTGTGCATGTAACCGGTCTGCCACAGTTGGCGCATGCCGGCGTCGACGATCGGAACGCCGGTCTCGCCGCACTGCCAGCGTCGCAGCAGACCGGCGTCGCTGCGCCAGGGAAATGCGTCGAACGCCGGCTGCAGATTGCGCGATGGCAGATCGGGAAAGTGGTAGAGAAGCGAATAGGAGAACTCCCGCCAGCCAAGTTCGCTGCGAAAGCAGTCGAGATCGGCGCCGGCCGGCATTGCGGAGGCGGCGTGCCAGACCTGGTTGGGCGAAATCTCGCCCCAGTGCAGATGCGGCGACAGGCGTGAAACGCTGGCAAGCGCCGGGAAATCGCGCCCCTTATTGTAGGTCCTCAGACCGTCCGTCAGAAACCGGTCCAGCCGGACCTGCGCACCCGCCTCGCCGATCGTCCAGTGCGGTTCGAGGGAGCGGTCCCAGCGGATGCGCGGCAGCAGTTGCAGGCCCTCCAGGGGCATCGCGGCCTGATCCTCTGCATCAACGAGGTCCATCGACGACGGAACGGCCAGAGGCTTGCGCGGCGGCGCGGCGTTGAGACAGCCCCTGCGGAAGAACGGCGTGAAGACCCTGTACGGGCTGCCATCCTTCTTGAGCACTTCCCAGGGCTCCCACAACAGAGATCCGTTGTCGCTTTCGGCGCGGATTCCGCGCGCCGCCAATTCAGCCTTGATGGTCGTATCGCGGGCCCTGCGCCAGGGCTCGTGGCAGCGATTCCAGAAGACACTTTCGACGTTGTGAGTCTCGACCAGCTGCGGCAACACGCGATCGGCGGCACCGCGATAGAGGCGCAAATTTCCGCCGAGGGCTTGGTTCAGACTGGCCAGAGAGTGATGCAGCCACCACCGACCGGCGCCGCCGATGCGATGCTCGGCGGCGTTCTCGTCGTCGAGAATGTAGACCGGAAGCACCCGGCCGGCCCTGGCGGCACGGACAAGCGCTGGATTATCCTGCAGTCTCAGGTCCTGCCGGAACCAGAACAAGGCGATGGATGAGCTCACGGGCGGGTCTCGAATTTGCGTTTGGCGTCAACACTTACGCCATCGCATCGTTCCCGGATCACGCCGATGATCAAGTTCCGGCTGACGCCAGCGTCCCGCCCATCAGTTCTTCGACAAACAGGGTGATCAACTGGGGACGTCCGGTCACATCGGCCTTTTTGTAGATGGAATTGAGCTGCGCCTTGACGGTGCCCTCCTTGGTGCTGCGCAAAGCGGCGATGTCGGCGATGCCCAGCCCCTTGATTGCCAGCAGGGCGACGTCGCGTTCCGACGCCGTCAGGTTCCAGGTTTCGAAATGCGACTCCAGCAATTCGGAGAACGCGCCCGAGGCGGCTCGCAATTGCTCCTCAACCCGCTGGTTGCGCTGCATGATCCGTCGCATTTCAAGTCCGGTGGCGCCCATGCTGACGATTAGCGCAACCACCACGGCATATTCGAAGCCGTCCGTATCCTTGACCAGGCTCAGCTCCTGAACGCTGAAAACGTCGGATGCCGCGTCGGCCAGGAGAAACAGAACGCAAAACAGCTGCAACGCAAACAAGGCCGCAAGCACATATTTGTTCGAGATGGCCGTCATCAAAATCTCGTCGCCCTCCATGATACGCCGTGATGATATCATCGCTTAACCGAATTCAACACCGATGTGGCCATGCTCGGGCAACGCAGACAGGATGACTTGCAGCCGCCCCGCTGATATCGCAACCGCCCAATACGGGTCCGGATGCGGATGGCAGCAGGGCGGCGCGAGGCCGGAAGAAGCGCCTATTCCGTCTCGTTCTCGAGTTCCAGAATCTTGCCGGTCGCAGCGTCGACCTCGATCTCCAGCGCCTGGTTGTCGACCGTGACCTCGGCCTCGATCTTGCCGTCCTCCATCTCGATTTCCGAGACCGAGTAACCTTGCTGCTCGAGTGCGGCGCTGACCTGCGAGATGGTCGTGCCCAGAACGTTTCCGACGGAAAGCTCGGCATGGGCCAAAGCCGGCGCCAGCGCAGTACCGGCAACCAGGGCCGCGAGCATGGCGAATTTGCGGAATTGATGTTTCATCGGGGTTCCTTTCCTTGCTTTTCAAACAGTCCGCGATGAACGGACGTCCGGCATCAAGGATCGACCTGGGAAGGGTCACCATTGACGAAAGGCTTAAATCCCGCCGTTTTCGCCTTTCGTTTAAAATCCGACGAATCAACCTGTTATCCCGCTTCCGATCGTATGGGGGTTTCGACGCGCGGCGGGCCGGCCAACGACAGCAGCCAGGCAGCCAGGCGCCGCAATCCGATACCCGATCGGATTTCGAAGACTTCGTGCCGGAACGCAGATCGCCGCAGGCCCAGCGCATGCAGCCCGGAAGCAAGCGCATCGCGCATCGGCGCCGGGCCGCAAAAATAGACCCGCACTCCGGTCAGCGCCGTATCGACGGTTTCGGCCACCCGATCGGCGGTCAGCCGCTCGCCCAGGGAGGAATCGACAAGATGAACCGCAAAATGCTCGTCGCCGTCGGAAATCGCCAGCAGTTCCTCCAGATGCGCCGCGCTTTGGCGGCCGCGCACACAGTAGAAAAGATCAACCGGCGGGTGATCCGGCTCCAGTGCCCGCGCCCAGGCGACAAACGGGGTGACGCCGATACCGCCGGCGATCCAGACTTCGCGCGACGCCGCGCGCTTGCGGCGAAAGCGTCCAAACGGGCCCGAGACGCGGGCCGGGGTTCCAACCGCGAGATTTTGCTCCAGGACGCGGGTGTAATCGCCCAGCGCCTTGACGGTAAACCGCAACTGGCCGCTGGCGTCCGGTTCCTTGCTGATGGTGAACGGGTGCACTTCTTCCAGGCCGGGCAAAGCGAACTGCACGAAGGCGAACTGGCCGGGTCGGTGTTTTATCGCGCGATGGCAGGGTTCGAGCGTCACGGCCAGAGCATCGCCGGTCCGGTTCACGGCCGTGACGTGATGGTCGCGACCGCCCGGAACCCAGCCGTGCGGGATCAGCGTGTAGAGATAGGACAGCACGCCGGCGATCCCGAAAACGAGAATGTAGAGGCCCAGGGGATCGAGGGTGGCGAACGGCTTCGCGATGAAGGCGAAATGGAACAGGGCCAGCGCATAGAACGCACCCATGAGTTTGTGAGTTGCGTACCACAGGCGGTAAGGGATGAAGGTGGCCACGGTGATGACTGCCAGAATCAACAATCCGTAGAGACTGATTTCGCCGAATGTCTCGGCTATATCCGCCAGCGTCGACCCGCTGCCGATACCGGAGATATCGGCGTCGACCGTGTCGTGCACGAGGACCGCCGCCATGGCGCCGATGCCGAGCCATTTGTGCAGAACATAGATGCGGTCGAGACCACCGAATATGTGCTCGAGCAGGCGCAGGCGAGTGGCCAGGATCTGCGAGAGCGCCATGGCGATCAGCGCGACGGCGCCGACATATTCGCTGAAGACCGCCGCCGGATCGTGCTGCATCGCGAGCGGTGCGAACCCTGCGAGCGGAATGAGAAGCGCGACGGCAACGAGGGCGATTCCGAATGGGTGCAAAACGGGCTCCTCGCCGCGATCAAGTGGCGCGGCGTTGCAAACTCTTCGTGACGGGTCATCGACCCTGAGCGCGATTTATGAACCCAAACCGGCACCCGCAAGCCGGGATTCCGGCAAATAAACCTAAGTTCGATGCCAAATCGGTCAGTCGTCCCGCACGGACAGGATCTGTCCGGTCGCCCGATCGACCTTGATCTCGAGTTTTCGGTTGTTGGCAATGATGTCGGCTTCGATCTGGTTGCCATCCAGGTCCATCTCGGTGACCGTGTAGCCGTCCGATTCAAAGGTTGTGGCGACCTGGCCGATCGTCGTTCCGACGGTTCTTCCGATGGTCAGATCGGCCACGGCCGTCGACGGGAGCAGCAGCACAATAGCCGTGGCGGCACAATACAGGGGAGCTTTCATGGCAGTTCTTCTCGGAATGGTTTGCTTTTCCGGTTCTACAACCATGTCGGCGTGGCGCAATTGCGGCCGAATGCGTCAGGCCGGCGCCGGGTTTTCCGATTGGCATTCCGCCTGTCCGACTTCGATCCGGTCTTCGCCCTCATTCTTTCGAATGGACAGGGCCTGCACGGCCTCGTAGTGGGACAGGAAAACGCCGCCGGTCAGCTCGTCAAGAAAGGCGGAACGCCGAAGGCGATCCATGACCGGGCCCTTGACCTCGGACAAGTGCAGTTTGACGCCCATGCTTTCCAGCCGATGGCCGATCGCCTCGAGCGATTCCAGGGCGCTCATGTCGATCTCGTTGACAGCCGAACACTGCAGGATCACGTGTTTGATCGGAGAGGTGCCGGCCACCCGTTCGAACAGGTAGTTTTCGAGGAAACGGGCGTTGGCGAAATAGAGGCTTTCGTCGACCCTCAAGGCGAAGATGTGCGGATCGGTCAGTACCCGGTGGCGCTTGACGTTGCGAAAATGCTGGGTGCCCGGGACCAGCCCCACCTCGGCAATATGCGGGCGCGAGGTCTTGTAGAGGAACAGCAGCACCGACAGGGCCACGCCGACGGAAACACCGATGGAGACTCCGAGGCCAAGCGTCGCCGCGATGGTGACCGCCACCGCGGCGAAATCGCCTTTGGAGTAATTCCAGCTGCGACTCAGCACGGAAAAATCGATCAGCGACAGCACCGCGACGATGATGGTCGCGGCCAGCGTCGCCTTCGGCAGGTAGGCAAGCAGCGGCGTCAGGACCAACGCCGCCGAGGCGATACCGACGGCGGTGAACGCACCGGCGGCGGGCGTTTGCGCGCCGGCATCGAAATTGACGACGGAGCGCGCGAACCCGCCGGTCACCGGATAACCGCCCGACAGCGCCGAAGCGACGTTGGATGCGCCGAGCCCGATCAGTTCCTGGTCCGGCTCGATGCGCTGACGCCGTTTGGCGGCCAGCGTCTGGGCCACCGAAACGGATTCGACAAAGCCGATGATGGAAATCAGCAAGGCCGAACCGGCCAGGCTCATCCAGATCTCCGGGTCGAAGGAAGGAACCGTCAGCGGCGGCAGCCCCTGCGGCACCGCGCCGACCAGGGCCACGCCGCGCTCGCCGAGCTGCAGCGCCCAGGCCGCCAGCGTGGTCAGCGCCACCGCGAAGACCGGCCCGGCCCTGGCGACGATATCAGCCAGCCGCGGTCCCAGTCCCGCCTTGCGCAGCATCGGCTTCAGACCGGACCGCACCCAGAACAGGAAACCGGTGGCGGCAACACCGATAACCAGCGTCGGCCAATTGGTTTGCGCCAGGTTGTCGACCAGCGCGCTCGCGAGCTCCGGCAGATTGTGTCCCGATGCCGTGACCCCGAGAATATGCTTGAGCTGGCTGACCGCGATAAGGATGCCCGATGCGGTGATGAAGCCGGCGATGACCGGGTGGCTGAGGAAGTTCGCCAGAAAACCGAGCCGGAAAATACCCATTGCCAGCAGGATCAGGCCGGACAGGAAGGCCAGCGTGATCGCAGCCATCGCGTACTCGGCGGTTCCCTGCAGCGCCAGATTGCCGACGGCGGCCGCCGTCATCAGCGACACGACCGCCACGGGGCCGACCGCCAGCACCCGGCTGGTGCCGAAGACGGCATAGGCGACCAGCGGCAGGATCGAGGCGTACAGCCCCATCTCAGCCGGCAGCCCGGCCAACAGTGCGTAGGCGAGCGACTGCGGCACCAGCATGATGGTGACGATCACCGCCGCCACCAGATCGCTGGCGAAGGTGTCGGCGTCGTAGCGGCTACCCCAGTCGAGGATCGGCAGCATGCGGGAGACGGGCCCGCAGAAGAACGGTCGTTTGCGCACGGGTTTTCACCGGTTAGGAGCGCATCCGAAAACCCGGATGCGATGTTGAAGAAGCGGTCAGCCGGCGGACACTTTTTCGGGCCTGGCCATCCATTCGCGGCCGCGCAGCATCGCCTTCCAGTAGATCGGCGGCAGCATGCGTTCCTTCAGGAACCAGGCGGCGCGGCTCGGCCGCGTGCCGTCGATCAGCCATTTCGGAAAACTCGGCAGCAGCCTGCCGCCATAGCCGAACTCGGCGAGCACGATCTTGCCGCGCTCGACCGTCAGCGGACATGACCCGTAGCCGTCATAGTGGACCGCCGGCCCTTTACCGGCGATATCGGCCAACAGGTTTTCGGCGACCACCGGAGCCTGGATGCGGGCCGCGGCGGCGGTTTTGGCGTTCGGGGCGTTCATCACGTCACCCAGCGACCAGATGTTGTCGTGCACCTTGTGACGCAGCGTCGCCTGATCGACATCGACCCAGCCGGCGGAATCGGCGAGCGGCGACACGCGAACAAAATCGGGTGCGGTCTGCGGCGGACAGACATGGATCATGTCGAACGGCATGTCGACACGCCGGACCGGCTTGTCGGGCTCGCTGACATCGAACCAGGCCTTGCCGGCATCGCCGTCGATCGCCACGAGATTGTGGAAGAACTGCAGCGACGCGTCGTAGCGCCGCACATAGTCCATCAGCGCCGGAACGTATTCCTTGACGCCGAACAGGGCACCGCCGGCGTTGCAGAAACCGATGTCGATGTCGTTCAGCACACCGGCCTTCTGCCAGTGATCTGCCGACAGATACATGGCCTTTTGCGGCGCTCCGGCGCATTTGATCGGCATGGGCGGCTGGGTGAAAAGCGCCCGTCCGCTCCTCATGTTCTGCGCGAGCTGCCAGGTATAGGGAGCCAGGTCGTAGCGGTAGTTGGAGGTCACGCCGTTGCGCCCGAGCGTGTCGACCAGCCCGTCCACCGCATTCCAGTCGAGCTTCAGTCCTGGGCACACCACGAGGCGCCGATACTGCACCACGCGGCAGCCGTCGAGAACGACGGCGTTGTTCCTCGGCTCGAAGGCGGCGACTGCGGCCTTGATCCAGTGCACGCCGCGCGGCACCAGCGACGCCAGCGTTCGCGCCGTAGTCTGCGCTTCGAAGACGCCGGCCCCGACCATGGTCCAGCCGGGCTGGTAGTAGTGGATGTCGGCCGGATCGATCATGGCGATGTCGAGCTGCGGATCTCGGGCGATCAGGCTGGAGGCGACGGCGATCCCGGCAGCACCACCGCCGACGATGACGATGTCGAAGGAGCGGTCGGGCTTGGCCGTCGGAGTCTTGCCGCCATTGGCAATGCGCCGGGCGACACCGGCCATGTCGTAGCCGGCGGCATCGGTGGCGGCGAGGATGTCGGCGACCGGCCGTTTTCCGGCTTCCGACAGCGACCACAGGGTCGCCGAACGGGTGCCGGTGCGACAGTAGGCGAGCACCGGCCGCGGCAGTTCGCGCATCGCCTCGGCAAAGGCGGCGACATCGTCATCGCCGACCCTGCCGGCGGTCACCGGAACATAGCGGGCTTCCAGACCGGCAGCTTCGGCCGCCCGCTCGATTTCCTGGAACACCGGCTGGTCCGCCCCCTCGCCGTCCGGGCGGTTGCAGATCACCGCGCGAAAGCCCAGCTCCGCCAGCATCTTCATATCGTCGATCGCAA
Source organism: Rhizobiaceae bacterium (assembly GCA_963921345.3). GTDB lineage: Bacteria > Pseudomonadota > Alphaproteobacteria > Rhizobiales > Rhizobiaceae > Hoeflea_A. The sequence goes on from CAWUFE020000007.1 coordinate 3,550,799, forward strand.
TCTGCGGTCCGACGGATACATCGTCGGAAATCCGTTTTACATTCATCACAGCCGTCCGGAGGTTCTAGAGCGTGTTGACCGGCACCTTCAGGAACCGGTTGCCGTCATTGTCCGCCGGCGGCAGCTCTCCGGCGCGCATGTTGACCTGCAGCGAGGGGATGATCAGCTTCGGCATGTCGAGCGTCGCATCACGCTCGGTGCGGAGTTTGACGAATGCCTCGCGGCTGGCGCCCCGGCCGACGTGAATGTTGTTGGCCTTTTCGTCGGCGACCGTGGTCTCCCAGGCGATGTCTCGGCCGTTGGGCCCGTAATCGTGGCACATGAACAGGCGAATGGCGTCCGGCAGGGCCAGCACTTTCTGGATCGAATCGTAGAGCGTTCCGGCGTCGCCGCCGGGAAAGTCCGCCCTGGCCGATCCGCCATCCGGCATGAACAGGGTGTCGCCGACAAAGGCGGCATCGCCGATCACATGGGTCATGCAGGCCGGCGTGTGGCCGGGCGTGTGCAGGGCGACGGCGGTCATGCCGCCGATTTCATAGGTGTCGCCGTCGTCGAACAGCCGGTCGAACTGGCTGCCGTCCCGCTGGAACTCGGTGCCTTCGTTGAACACCTTGCCGAAGGTATCCTGGACGACGGTGATGTTGCGGCCGATACCGAGCTTGCCGCCCAGCTTGCCCTGGATATAGGGCGCTGCCGACAGGTGATCGGCATGCACGTGGGTCTCGATCAGCCAATCGAGCCTGAGCCCGTTCGACCGGACATAGTCGATGATCTCGTCCGCATGGTCGTAGGTGATGCGGCCGGCCGCATAATCGATGTCCATTACCGAGTCGATGACGGCGCAGGCCGCGCTCGCCGGGTCCTTGACCACATAGCTGATGGTGTTGGTGGCCGGGTCCAAGAAGGCCTTAACCTCGGGACGGACGTCGATGTCGATGGGATAGCCGCTCATATCACTGCTCCTTGTTGTCAGACGCCGGTTGCCTGCCCGGCAACGGGCGCCGCGGGTCGGTTGAAAAGTCGTGCCGCCAGCATGCCGGCAACCAGAGTCACGACGAAGATCAGCACCTCCGGCCTGCCGGTTCCGACAACCGGCAAGGCACCTCCCGGACAGAAGCCGGCAATGCCCCAGCCAACGCCGAACACCGCCGATCCGCCCAGCAGCCGCAGGTCGACGCGCTTGCTCGCGGGCATCGCGAAAGCCTGCTCCAGAACCGGTTCCGGCCGGCGGAGAACGAAACGGTAGCCGATGAAGGTGACGACGAGGCCGCCACCCATGACGAAGATCAGGCTGGGATCCCAGGTGCCGGCAATATCGAAGAAATTCAGCACCTTGGCGGGGTCCGCCATGCCCGATATAGAGATGCCGAGGCCGAAGACGAGGCCGATGAGATAGGCTGAGATCAGGCGCATGGTCAGCCTCCTACCACATGGCGAACGACGAACACGGTGGCGAAGGTCGCCAGCATGAAAGTGAGCGTCGCGGCGATCGAGCGCGGCGACAGCCGCGCCATGCCGCAAACGCCGTGGCCCGACGTGCAGCCGCTGCCGAAGGTCACGCCGATACCGACGATGAAGCCGCCGGCAACCAGCATCGGCAGGGATACCGGCACGGTGACGGTCGGGAAACTGCCGGTCGCCGCCAGATAGGCCAGCGGCGCCGTCATCATGCCGGCCAGCAACGCGGCCCGCCATTGCCAGTCGCGAAAACCGGTCGGGAACACAAACCCCGACAGGATCCCGGTGGCGCCCATGATGCGGCCGTGGAAGAGCATCAGCAGCACCGCCGACAGGCCGATCAGAAGGCCGCCGACCAGCGACAGCCAGGGAGTGAATTGAGTCTCGAACATGGTCATACCCCACAAGTTCTCAAACCGAACAGGCGATAGAGAGGGCAGAACCGGAGCCCTGCCGTCGCCAACAGAACGATGCCGACAGTATACGCGCCATAAAGCGCGACGGGTTGATTCCAGATTTCGCCGGGCAACAGGGTCGGCGCCAGCGTCAGGGCAAGGCCTGTAACAAGCCTGACCAGCCGATCGACGGTTCCGAGATTCGCGATCATGGTCGCTCTCCATAGGGGTTCGATGAACGCACTATGGAGAAACGCGCGGCGCCTGTCGGTGATTAAGTCACAAAGGCGTCAGGTCGCGTGTTCCGGCGGCGGCGTGGCACCCGGCGCGCCCAATTTGAGCGCCGCCTCGCGACCGCCGTGGCGAGCGATCATGGCGGCCTGATCGGCAAAGGCCTGGGCGTCGACGTCCGACGGATCGCAGATCTTCAGGAGCTCGGCGTGCATGGCGGCAAGTACCGGTTCATGGGCCGGATCGGCAGCCAGGTCGGTGCATTCTTCCGGGTCGGTTTCGAGATCGAACAGTTCCGGCGGGAACCCTTCGTAATAATTGTATTTCCAGCGGCCCTTGCGCAGCATGAAGGCGCCCGACACCGCGCCGGCCGCATGGTATTCGCTGAAAACGACGCGTTCGCGGTCGGTCGCTTCGGCTGCGATCTCCATCAGAGGGCGGGCGCCGGCCTCGCCTTCGAACGGGCAGCCGAAACGGTTGGCGATCGTGGTCGAGAGGTCGAGCAGGCTGACCGGCGTGTCGCAAACGCCCCTTCGTCCGCCTGGATCGGACATGATAAGCGGGACGGCGACACTTTCCTCGTAAAGATTGGATTTGCCCCACAGGCCGCGCGCGCCGACATTGTCGCCATGGTCGGAGGTGTAGACCACCGTCGTCGAGCCGGTCATCCCCGCCTCGTCCAGGGCACTGAGGATTTCGCCGACATTGTGGTCGAGCCAGGAGCACAGGCCGAAATAGGAGGCAACGGCGCGCTGACGCTCGGATTCGTCGGCAAATTTCGCCTCGCTGTCCATGAACGCGTTCTGCTTTTCCACCCAGGGGTGGCGGCGATAGCCGTCCTTCGGGTGCAGCTTCGCCGGAGGCAACCGGTCGTGCGGGTAGAGGTCGTAAAACCGCTTCGGAACCACCAACGGAAAATGCGGCGCCACGAGGCCGACGAACAGGCACCAGGGCGGGCCGTCCTGCCCTGCCCGGTCGGCAATCCACTCCTTTGTGTGCCTGACGACAGCAGCATCGTAGTCGGTGTATCTGCTTTCGCCCGGCCCGATATAGTCGCCGAGCATGCGGCCCGTGCCATCGACGCGCTCGTCTTCCCGGCGGATGGAGGCCCAGACCATGCCGACGCCGCCGGCCACCATCATCGGGATGTGCTCGACATCGAACCCCGCCGGATCCTCCTGCGACCGGTAATGCAGCTTGCCGATGGACTCGACCGCAATGCCGGCGCTCTGCAGTGCATGGCCCCAACCGGGGATCGAGCCGTCATAGGGCATCGCATTGTCCCAGAGGCGATTGCGGTGGACGTAACGGCCGGTCGCGAACGAAGCGCGCGCCGGCACGCAGATCGGCGATGGCGTGTAGGCGTTGGAGAAACGCAAGCCGCGCTCGGCCAGCGCATCCAGATTGGGGGTCTCGACGAGTGGATGTCCGGCACAGCCCATGGCCCGTGCCTGGTGTTCATCCGACATGATGACGAGAAGATTGTTCATGTGCCGTCCTGGAAGTCCCGGCGCTCGGTGGCACGCTCGATCTTGTCCAGTGCTTCCAGAAAGGCATCCTGCTGGGCATCGCTCAATTCGGCGACGAGGTTCGCCTGTCTTGCCTGCATGATCGGCAGCATGCGGTCATAGATGGCACGGCCGCTGGCAGTCAGGGACAGCAGCTGGCTGCGCTGGTCGCGCGGGTCGGGTCTGCTTTTGATCAGCTTGTCGGCAATCAGTCCTTTCAGCTTGCGGCTGAGCAACCCCTTGTCGAGCTGGCCGAAGCGGGCGATTGCGATCGGCGAGGTCTCGCCGAGGATAGAGACGATGGCGATGGTGCGCCACTGGATGACCGACAGGCCGCACTCGCGATCGAGGATGGCAGTCGCCTGGGCGTTGAGCTTGGCCTGGACCCGCGACATCCGGAAGGTGACGAAGCGGCTCAGCGGATGGTCGTCCGGCGGCCTTTTGTTTTTCTGATCGTCGAGCACGCTCGCGCCTCCCATCTTGGCAAAGCAGCATTCCAGAATTTAGTTGACAGGTCAACGAAATTGTGACCTGCTATAGTCATCTTATTTGGGAGGAACGGAAAATGCGCCACTTTTCAGCCATTGCTGCTGTTTTTGCGGGTATTTTTTCACTGATCGCAACTTCCGTCGCTGCCTCGGACTGGACTCCGCCCGGCCCGATCAAGCTGATGATCGGCTTTCGTGCCGGCGGCGGCGCCGACACCCAGGCGCGGCTGATTGCAGAGGAGATCGAAAATCGCCTCGGTTGGAAGTTCATCCCGGAACAGGTGACTGGCAAAGGCGGCCTCAACCTGGCGGCGGCGCTCAAGGACCAGCCGAACGACGGCTCCGTCGTCGGCATGCTGGTCACCGAGTCGCTGGCCTACAACATGCAGGCGGCCAATGCCGGCATGACCCAGGCCGATTTCACGCCGATCACCACCACCGCCGGTTTCCAGATGGGCATCGTCTCGCCGGCAGCGAAGGGCTGGAAGAATTTCAACGACGTCATCGCCGCGGCAAAGGGCGGCCAGCAGATCCGCTTCGGCGTGATGAGCCCGAAACTGGCCGATCTCGCCTATCTGCTCGGCAGGGCCAATGACGTCGACTTCAACATCGTCTCGGTCAAGGGCGGCAAGGCGGTCATGGACGGTGTCAATGCCGGCGACCTCGACCTCGGCTTCATGGCCGGCATCCAGGCCAAGGGCGTGGCAGCCGGTGATCTGGTCAACCTGGCATCCGGCCTTTCGACGCCGCTGAATCAGACGCCCGACGCACCGACCATGGCGGACCTCGGGGTCGACTATCACGCCGACGGATATTTCGTTTTCGTCGGCCCGGCCGGTATGCCTGCAGAAGCGCGCGACGCCCTCGCCGAAGCCATTGCCGCGGTCGTCAACGACGAAAACACCAAGGCTGGCGCGATGATCAAGGGTGCCTTCGGCGGTGCCCAGACCATCAAGGGCGACGCGTTGTCCGCCCTGATGAAGAATGACTGGGATTCGGCCGGCGAGTTGATGGAGGCCTCGGCGAACTAGGCTGGATTGCCTGAAACCAGGCCGGCAAAACGGGCTGCGAACGGGGTTTCGACATGCCGCGCAAGGTCAATCGCGACACCCTGCTGGGTCTCCTGTGCATCGGGTTCTCGCTGCTGCTCGTGCTGGTGTGGATCCCGCTGGACACCGATACGGGGCTGATCGAGAAGGTACGCCGGCACACGGCGATCGGCGATGCGCTCGCCCCGTCGCTCGCCGGCCTGTTCATCCTGTTCGGCGGGGTGATGCTCGCCCTGGTCGAACGCGCGCCGGATGCGGGCGGCGCGGTCACCCTCAAAAACCTGGCCTACCTGGCCCGGCTCATCGCCCTGCTGATCGTGTCGACCAGCCTGATGCGCTGGAGCGGACCGATTGCGGTCGCCATCGCCAACGGTCTGACCGAAAGCGAACTTTCCTACCGGCTATTGCGGGACACGCCGCCGTGGAAATATATCGGCTTCGTGCTCGGCGGCATGGCCCTGGTGGCGGGGCTTATCGCCTTGATCGAAGGCCGGCTGCGGTTTCGCGCGCTGCTGATCGCGCTGCTCGCCGCGCTGGCGATGATCGTGCTCTACGACCTGCCCTTCGACGACCTGCTGCTGCCGCCCAACGGTGACGTCTGATGGGCGTTGGCGACTATATCTGGATGGGCATCCAGTCGGTCTTTCTCGGACCGGAACTGTTCAGCCTGTTCGGACTGCCCATCTCGGTGACCCTGGTGATGATCGTCGCCGGCTTCGTGCTCGGCATCGCCGTCGGCGCGACGCCGGGCCTCGCCGGACCGATGGCGATGGCCATTTCGCTGCCGATCCTGATCTCGATCTTCGGCTTCACGCCCGATGCCCTGTTGCCGGTCATGGGCTTCCTGATCGGGGTGATGAAGGGCGCGACCATCGGCGGTGCCGTGCCGGCCATCCTGTTCAACACGCCGGGCACGCCGGATGCCTTCATGACGACCCTCGACGGCCATCCGATGGCGCGTAACGGGCAGGCCGGAAAGGCCCTGCGGGTGGCGCATTTTTCATCCGCTGCCGGCGACACGTTTTCCGACGTGGTGCTCATTTTGTGCGCGCCGTTTCTCGCCATTCTGGTCGAACGCTATCTCGACCTGCCGGAAAAGACCGCGCTGCTGATCCTGTCGCTGGCGTTCATCGCGTCGGTGATCGGCCGCTCGGTCGGCAAGGGGCTGGTGTCGATGGGGCTCGGCCTGCTCGCCGCCTATATCGGCACCGGAGAGGATTTCTATCCGCGCCTGACATTCGGGGCCCAGCCGCTCGCACAGGGCTTTCCGATCGCCACCGCGGTCCTCGGCGTTCTCATCATCGGCGAGGTGTTCAAGAGCATCGAGGACCTGTGGCAGGAAAAGCGCAAGTCCGGTGCGCTGCAGTCACAGCATTCCAGCGGCGAACAGCGCCTGCATTGGGCCGACATCCGGCGGCTGCTGCCTTTTATCGGCCAGTCCGCCGTCATCGGTACGGCGATCGGCGCCCTGCCCGGCATCGGGTCGACGCTCGCGGCGACGCTCGGCTACAGCATGGGCAGGCACCGCTATGCGCGGCGCCGCGGTGCCGAAGATCCGCAATTCGGTGAAGGTGCGCCGGAGGGCGTCGCCGCAACGGAAGCCGCCAATTCTTCCGTATCAGGCGCCAACCTGATCCCTGTCCTGTCGCTGGGCATCCCCGGCAACGCCGCCGCCGTCTTCCTGATCCTGGCCGCCGACAGCATCGGCGGCTTCAATCCCGGCCCGTCCGTGTTCCGCTTCACCGCCGACGCGGTCAATCCCGAACTGGTCGTCGCCTTCGGACTGTTCACCGCCATGTTCATCGCCAACGCCGTCAACTGGACCTTCGGCGGCCTGTTCATGCGCTCCATGGGCATCATGATCCGCATTCCCAAGCACATTCTGCTGCCGGTGGTGCTGCTGCTGACGCTGACGGCGATCTATGTGCAGGAAACCCGCATGGAAGCCATCTGGTTCGCCATCGGCTTCGGCGTGCTAGGCTATCTCATGCGGGTTGTCGGCATGTCGCCCCTGCCCTTCGTCATCGCCTTCATTCTCGGCGGCCGGCTGGAGGAAACGGCGCGGCAGGCCTATGCGGCGACCGGCGGCGACGCGTTTTTCCTGTTTACCCATCCGATCGCGCTGCTGTTCATGGCCCTGGCGGCCGGCGTGGTCGCGTTTACAACACGCCGGGCCAAGAGCGAGCCGCCCTCATGAGCCGTCCCAATTTCCTGCTGATATCGGCCGACCAGCAGCGGGCCGACTGTTTCGGCTTCGCCGGCCGCGGCGTGAAGACGCCGCATCTCGACCGGCTGGCGGCGGACGGAACGCGCTTCGATGCCTGCATCACTCCGTGCGTCGTCTGCCAGCCGGCGCGCGCCTCGATCCTGACCGGCCAGCTGCCGCGCACCCATGGCGTGCACGACAACGGCATCGACCTCGATCCTGCGATCGGGGAACGCGGCTTTGCCGGTGCGCTGGCCGCCAGCGGTTACGAAACGGCGTTCTTCGGCAAGGCGCATTTTTCCACCTATCACACCTTCGAACCGACCGGCACGCCGGAATGCCTGCGGTCATCGGCGGCTTACGACGAGAGCTGGTTCGGCCCCTATATGGGCTTTGGCCATGTCGAGCTGATGCTGGTCGGCCACAACTGGTTTCCGCCGGAAAAGCCGCCGGCCGGCCAACATTACGAGCGCTGGTTCCACGCCGACGGGCGCGGCGACGAGAAGATCGCGCTTTACCGGGAAAATGCCGGCGACACCAAGGGTGCGGCGCAGACCTGGCACTCGCGCCTGCCGGCCGCCTGGCACAATTCCACCTGGACGGCCGACCGGGCGATCGACTGGCTGAAGAGCGCCGACCGCGACGAACCGTTCTGCACCTGGGTGAGCTTTCCCGATCCCCACCACCCCTTCGACTGCCCCGAACCCTGGTCGCGGCTGCACGATCCGGCGACGGTCGACCTGCCGCAGCACCGAACACGCCAATTCGAAGGCCGGCCCTGGTGGCATGAAGCAGTCATGACCCGCGAACCGGCGGGTGATCCCGAAAACGCCGAAATCCGCAAGTCCTACAGCCGCATCGAGCAGCAGGGCGACGAGCAGCTGCGCGAGATCATCGCCAACACCTACGGCCAGATTTCGCTCATCGACCACAATGTCGGCCGCCTGCTGATCGCCCTCGAGGAGGCGGGCCTCGCCGACAACACCTATGTGATCTATTTCTCCGACCACGGCGATTGGCTGGGGGACCATGGCCTGATCCTGAAGGGGCCGATGCACTACGAGGGCCTGCTGCGGGTGCCGCTGATCGTGCGCGGTCCCAAAGTGCCGGCAGGCAGCGCCCTGCCGCATCCGGTCTCGACGCTCGACATCGCCCCGACCCTGTTCGACCTCGGCGGCGCCGACCCGCTGCAGACCCAGCACGGCAGCAGCCTGTGGCCGCAGATCTCAGGCAACGGCAACCGCGACTTCGCCCTCAACGAATGGGAGCTGCTCGCCCAGCGCACCGGCGTCGACCTGTCATTGCGCACCGTGCGCACCGCCCGCCACAAGATGACCGTCGACCTACGTTCGGGAGCGGGCGAGTTATATGATCTCGAGGGAGATCCGGCCGAACTGGTCAACCGATTCGGCGACCCGGGCTATGCGGATGTGCGGGGGCAGCTCGAAGTCTATCTGGAGACGCGACCGGACGACATGCAGGAGAACAAGGTCCCCGTCGGGATGGCGTGAAGACCGGACCCTTGCCGGAATAGCGTTTTGCCGGGATAGGAAGTGTGTTTTACTATCGATGAAACACCCGAGATCCGGCTTTTGCAGTCATGGTCGAACGGAAACTGGTTGCAATACTTGCAGCGGACGTCGTCGGTTATTCGCGAATGATGGAAGCCGACGAAGCGGCTACGCTTGCGGCGATGAAAGCCCATCGCCGGGAGCTTTGGACCCCCATCATGAAGCGACTGGGCGGCCGGCTAGTGGGAACGGCCGGCGACAGCTTGCTGGTCGAATTCGCGAGTGTCGTGGCTGCCGTCGAATGCGCCGTCACCATTCAGCTCGGCATGAGGAAACGCAATGCCGCCCTCACCGAGGCCGAAAGAATGCAGATCCGGATGGGCGTCAATATCGGCGAAGTCATCGTCGACGGCGACGACATCTACGGCGACGGTGTCAATGTTGCGGCGCGTCTCGAGGCCCATGCCGAACCTGGCGGCATCTGTCTTTCGCAGGCCGCAGTCGACCAGATCAAGGGAAGGCTCGAGGTTACCTTTGCGAATCTCGGCGAGGTCAGCTTCAAGAACATCGGGACGCCGGTGACGGTGTTTGCAATAAAGCTGGACAGGAAAGCGGGAATGATCGAGACGGCGGTCGCGACCGCCGATTCCGACCCGCCTGGCGCCAGAAGGACGCCGCTGCTCGTTGCCGTTTCGGTCGCTTGCCTGGTTCTCTTGGCGGGCGTGGTCTGGTGGCTCTGGCAGGGAAACCGACTTCCCTTCATCGGCGAACCGGAAGTCGTGCTCACCTTGCCGGACAAGCCTTCCTTGGCGGTGCTGCCGTTCGATAATCTGTCCGGCGATCCCGATCAGGAGTATTTCTCGGATGGCATCTCCGAGAACATCATCACTGCCTTGTCGCGATTTCGAAGCCTGTTCGTCATTTCCCGCAACACGTCGTTCACGTTCAAGGGCAGCAACGTCGACGTCAAGCAGGTCGCAAGCGACCTGGGTATCCAATACGTGCTCGAGGGGAGTGTCCAGAAATCCGGAAACCGGATCCGCGTTACCGCACAGTTGATCGACGCGGTCAAGGACCATCATATCTGGGCTGAGCAATACGATCGGGAAATCAGCGACCTGTTCGCGATTCAGGACGATATCACAGAGCACATCGCAGGGTCGGTAGCGCCGGAGCTGGCAGCGGCTGAAATCGAAAGGACCCGAAGGAAGGCTATTCCGGATCTCGCAGATTGGGAACTGGTGACGCGCGCGACGTGGCACTTCGGCAAGTACACTCCCCACGACAGCGCCGAGGCGGAGACACTGCTGCTTAACGCGCTCGACAAGAATCCCGACAATTCGGAAGCAAGCGCGGCCCTGTCAGAGCTCTATGTTTTCGATGCGATTTATGCCTGGCACCGCCCTCAATCGGAATCGCTAAAGAGGGCTTATACCGCTGCTCAACGTGCGGTCGAACTCGATCCCCGGAGCGCGGTCGCGCACATGGTCCTCGGCGGGGTGCTGTTCCAGCTGCGGAAGCACCAACTCGCCATCGAGAGGCTGGAGACGGCGATCGACATCAACCCGAATCTGGCGCGCGCGGTCGGATACCTTGCGATTGTGCATACCTATACACATGACTTCGACGCGGCATCGCGAGGGATTGATCGGTCATTGCGCCTCAATCCTCGGGACCCATTGGCCGGTCTCCTGATCGCGCAAAGAGGTATGATGGCGTTCAACGACCGCCGTTACGAAGACGCAACGCAGTGGTTCGAGTTGGCAATCCGCATGAACCCGATCCAACCCTCACCCCATAGAGGATTAGCTGCCAACTACGGCATGCTGGATATGATTCCGGAGGCAGAAGCCGCTTATGAGCAACTCAACAAGCTTGTACCCGGAGTTACGCTCAGAGACACCCGCCGCGCCGTCGCATTTGCCTTTGAAGACGATGCCGATCGGTTCATCGAGGGACTGCGACGCGCCGGCATGCCGGAATAGGCCCGCTTCGCGATCCGGTCGACATGCGGGGGAACAAGGTGCCTGTCGGAATGGCTTAGTATCTAATCTGTTTGGCAGGAGCCAAGCGGACTGCGGACAAGAAGCTCTGTTTCAACGGCCTTTTCCGCGTCTCGCTGCGGCACAACGCCCGCAGATTCAAGCTCCCTCAGGACCAAATTCCGCCTTTCGAGCGCTCGATCATGGTGTCTAACCGGATGGTAGATCGACGGGCCTTTGGGAAGAGCTGCCAAAAAGGCGGCTTCCTGCAGGGTCAGTTCATCAAGCGGTTTGCCGAAGTAGGCGGCTGCGGCGCCATCAACTCCGTAACAGCCTTGGCCCAAAAATACCCGGTTGGCGTACCAGTTCAGAATCTCGGCGTCGGACAACCCGCTCAAGATGGCCGAATACATATACGCTTCGTGCAGCAACGATCTCTCATGCGAGACGAAGCTGCTCAGGTGATACGCGATCGCAGAGTGTCTTGACTGACCCGAATACAAACTGCGGCCACTGGCAACCAGGAAGGCGTCCGAAACAATTGGCGGGACCGGTTTCCAATCGGCTGAGACTTGAAGGTAGGCCGCGCGAACTTCGGCGGAACTTAGGAGACTTCCAAAGATTACCGACTCGGATGGACTGATCGGTATGCGGTGGTTTGACATCGGTCTCAGACAGAAGGGATTCCCGCACGGATTGATATGCGCTACCCGGTTTGCATGATTGATCTACTTGCAATTCAACAACGCTGGGAAGCGGACGGCTGCCATCGTGATGAACGTGGTCGCCGGCTGTTTGCCGCCAGTGAAGCGCGTGCAGCTGGCCGGGGCGGCATTGCCGCGGTCTCCAGCATCACCGGCGTCGCCAGGTCGACGATCGGGCGTGGGCTCAAGGACCTTGATGACCCGCCGCCCGGAAAGGTTCGCCGCCCAGGCGCTGGCGCGCGAACACTGACCGATAACGATCCGACCCTGCTTGCTGACCTCAAGCGCCTCGTTGAGCCAGTAACGCGTGGCGACCCGGAGCGACCGCTGATGTGGGTGTCCAAAAGTCCCGCCAAGCTGGCCGCGGCACTCAAGGACGCAGGCCACAAGATATGCCGCAACAGCGTCGACACATTGCTGGCAAAATTGGGGTTCTCGCGGCAGACGAACCGCAAGACCGACGAGGGCTCAAGGCACCCGGACCGCAATGCCCAGTTCGAGCACATCAACACCAAGGTGTGTGAGGCGCAAAGCGCCGGAGAACCAGTGATCTCGGTGGACACCAAGAAGAAGGAACTGATCGGCAACTACAAGAACGGTGGCACCGACTACCGTCCAAAAGCCGACCCACGACGCGTGAAGGTGCACGACTTCGAGGACAAGAGCTTGGGCAAGGTGGCTCCTTACGGGGTCTTTGACGTCACCGCGAACGAAGCATGGGTCAGCCTCGGCATCACTGCCGACACGGCTGAATTCGCTGTCCAGTCCATCCGCACCTGGTTCTATCGGATGGGCCATGCGCGCTATCCCGAGGCGAAGAAGCTCGTGATCACTGCTGATTGTGGCGGTTCGAACGGGGTACGTATCAGGCTTTGGAAGGTCGAGTTGCAAAAGCTCGCCGACGAGACCGGGCTCACGCTGCAGATCCACCACTATCCGCCGGGTACGTCGAAGTGGAACAAGATTGAGCATCGCCTGTTTTGTCACATCACCCAGAACTGGCGCGGCCGTCCGCTCACCGATCGCATGACGGTGGTCGAATTGATCGGCGCGACGACAACCAAGGCAGGGCTCAGGGTCGAATGCGCAGTCGACGAACGGATCTATCAGAAGGGTGTCAAGGTCTCCAAAACCGAAATGGCCGAAATCGACATCACTGGCGACAAGTTCCACCCTGAATGGAATTATACCATCAAACCGAGAGTGAACGATTTGTAGTGGTTATTTTTGGAAATGTCCTTAGCAGCGTAGGATAGACTTCGTCCGCCTGGGCATTCGCCCCAACGCAAAACAAGATTAGCAACACAAACAGACAGCCCCGTATCGTGCGCAAACCCGATCCTCCGATGGAATCGGACGCTACGAAACCAGCCGGCCAGGAATAAGGCGGCCGGCGCCCCTCAATCCGCCTCGGACAACCCGCGCAGGCCGGCCTTGCCCCTCAGTTCCACCGAGCCGCGCGACAGCGACACCCAGCCGCGCTGCTGGAAATCCTGCAACAGGCGCGACACCACCTCGCGGGCGGTGCCGAGTTCGGTGGCGAGTTGCTGGTGAGTCGCCTGCAACGTGTTGCCGTCGCCGGCCAGGTCCAGCAGCTTCTGGGCCAGGCGGATGTCGACGCGGCGGAAGGCAACCTCCTCGATCACCATGAACAGGTCGGAAATGCGGCGGGAGTAGGCGGTAAAGACGAAACGGCGGAAGGTCTTCGAGCCGGCGATGAGATCGTCGAACACCGTGTTCGGGATGGCCACCGCTTCGACATCGGTTTCCGCCACGCCTTCCGCGCCATATTCCTCATAGGCCAGAAGACAGGCGGTGGTCAGCACGCAGCTTTCGCCGGCGTGGACCCGGTAGAGCACGATTTCACGGCCGCTTTCCGACACCTGCTGCACACGCAGCGAACCGTCGAGAAGCAGCAGCATGTTGTCGGGCGCCTTGCCGGGGCCGAAGACCACGGTGCCCTTCGGCACGCGCACGACGCGGCTGCGCTCGACAAGGGTGCGGCGGATCGGTTCTTCAAGCTGCGACAGGCCGGGGAATTTGTCGATCCAGTTCATGGCCGACCTGTTTACAGAGGCCAGGACTCCGACGCCATAGCCAAATGGTCGCGCTCAACTCCCGGCGGCCATGCCGACGCGGCCGAGTGCGGGAAATTTGAGTGCCGGGCGCAGCACGTCGATGCCAAGCGTCTGGCCGAGCAGATGCAGTTCCAGCCCCTCGGCGCGGCCGAAAGCAAAGCCGGCATAGCCGGCGAACGACACCTGCCAACCGGTGTTGGACGGGGTCTGCATCAGCGACACCCAGCCGGGCGCGAAATCCTTGCCGACGGCGTGCGGCGGCAGGGTCAGGTCGAGCTCCGGCACGGCGCGGGCGATCGCCGCCACGAAACTGTTGGAATTGGGACCGGGCCAAACGGTATACCCGCCGCGTTCGCCGTGCGGATAGGCGGCGATCGCCGCTTCGATTTGGGGGATCATGGCGGCGGCCTGCGGGCCGCGCCGGTCGAACAGGATATCCGGCACATTGCCCACCCAGCGGCCGTCCGAGATGCGCAGCGGGCGACCCCATCCGGTGACTTCGTAGCGTGTATAACGCGTGGCACCGGCCTTCTTAACGGCGATCCAGCTGTGTACCGCGAAAATGCCGCGCCAGCGATAGGCGCGCGCCGCATAGACCTGAACAACCGCTCGCGGCTCGCTTTTCGGATCGGGCGCCAGCCCGGCCGACGACCAGTCGGCGCTGCTCCAGTGCGCCTGCTGGTCGCTGGCGGCGTAGACGGCGGCGCGCAACAGCACCGGACCGAACAGCAGGACAAGAAGAACGATCAGAAATCGCTGCATTCTCGTGAGCCTATTGCCTGATCGCATCGGTGCAACTGAACCTTTCGTGATGGCCGGGCGCACTCACCGCACCTTCGCATACATGAAACAGTCGCGCGGCGCGTCCGACAGGTTCGGATGCAGGCTGTAGCGACGCAGGATGCCCTCGCGGGTCATGCCGGCCTTTTCCATGATCCGCGCCGATGCGGGGTTTTCCAAATCGCAAAAGGCCTGCGCGCGGTGAATCCCATCCTGGCTGAGCGACCAGTCGACCAGCGCCTTCAGGGCTTCCGTCATATAGCCGCGGTTCCAGTGCTCGCGGGCCAGCACATAGCCGAAGCCGACCCGCCCGGGCCCCGGATGCATGCCGATCATGCCGACCGGGTTGCCCGGGTCTTGCAGCCGTTCAATGACGTATTCGAAACTCGATCCCTCTTCCCAGTTGCTCAGGCAGAATCGCAGAAACGCCTCGGTTTCCCCGACCTCCCGGTGGGCCACCCAGGTCATGTAGCGCGGGATTTCCGGATCCGACACATAGGCGTCGAACAGCGGCTGCGCGTCTTCGATTGCCGGCTTGCGCAGCAACAATCGCGCGGTGGTCAATTCTCTGGGCGCATTCAACTGGGACATCAAGCCGGTCCTTTCCGACAAAAGCGCTCATTGAACACGGTCAGTGGAAAAAGGAAAGCCGGATTACTCGTCCTGAAGCCGTTCGGCGCGGCGGGCGAGCTTTGCGGCGAGATTCACGCCGACCCCGGGCCGGCTCCAGGGGCAGACGGCGATGCAGATGGCGCAGCCATGGGTCTGGTTGAAGAAGGGCAGGCATTTGTCGAAGTCGACATACCACTTCTTCTTTCCGCGTACGGTCTGCTTTTCGGAGAATATCGCCTCCGGCGGACAGGCGTCCTCGCAGACCCGGCAGCTGGCGCAGAAATCGTCGATGCCGAATTCTCTGGGCGGCGTCGGCGCGAACGGCGCGTTGGTGAGTACCGCGGAAAGGCGGAAACTGGCCCCCATTTCGGGCGTGATCAGCGAACCGTGCTTGCCGAGTTCACCGAAGCCGCAGGCCAGCGCCGGCGGGATCAACGTGATCTTGCCAGCCATCGGCCCGGTGATCGGATCGGCGTCCCAGCCGCTTTCGCGCAGCCATCCGGCCGCCGCCTTGGCCACAGCCGCGGCGCGGGTGTACTGGCGCATCACCTCGCCGCCTGCCCTTGGTTTCGGTGCGGTGGAGATCGCCTCGTACTCGTGATGCACGCCGAAGACGAGGATGTTGGAAAACGGCGTTTCCTCGCCCTCGAACAGCCAGTCCCGATCGATCGGAGTGGCACCGACCTGCTCGCACTGGCCGTCGCTGACGTAACCGTGCAATGCCTCGGTCCAGGCTTCCGGCGATTTTTCGACCTTTTCCGCAGCCAGCGGTGGCAGCGGCGCATCGAGGATCTTCTGGCGCACGGCGCGCTGTTCGGCGAGCGCCGGCTGCGGATCGTTGGTGTAGAACCAGCGCTGCATGCGGCCGTGCGGGATGTCGTCGGGATTGGGCGCCCAGTAGACCAGGCTCGGGCGCCGAAACCGGTCCTCGCCAAGGCCGTTCACCGCGTTACCGGAAACGTCGGGAACCCGTTCCATCTGGTCGGGCTTCGGCGTGAAGGGGCGATACGGGTTGGCTTTGGGCATCGGGCGCTCCATGGCTTTGGCGCATTAAAGGCGGGAATTTGACCTATCGCAAGGCGCCGGTCCGCCAGGCGGCTAAACTGGCCCTGTTGCGGCACGCGTGCGGCGCTGCCGGCTCAGGAGGCCAGCATGAACATTCTGCTCGTATATGGCTCGACCGAAGGTCAGACCCGCAAGATCGCCGAGTTCTGCGCCGATCACCTGACGAAAGCCGGCCATTCGGTCGATCTGCGCGACAGCCGCCGGCGCATGCTGGACCTGGATATCGCGGTCTTCGACGCGGTCATCGTCGCCGGCTCGGTGCACCAGAAAACCCATCAGGAAACGCTGACCAACTTCGTCATCGCCCACAAGAAGCAAATGAAGACAAAGCCCAGCCTGCTGATTTCGGTCAGCCTGTCGATCGCCTTCGACAACGGCGAGGCCGAAGCCCGGCGCTATGTCGATGATTTCATCGACTATACCGGTTTCGAGCCCGACGACGTGCTGTTTGCCGCCGGGGCGCTGAAACACGACCAGTACGACTATTATATGAGCCAGATCGTCGAGCATGTGGTGTTGGAAAACCGCGGCGTCATCAAGGAGGACCGCGAGTTCACCAACTGGGATGCGCTGGCGGCAAAACTCGACATCTTTGCCGGAACGGCATGACGCCGCAAATCCGATTGCAATCGCGCAACGCCGACCGTAACGTGCCGGCATGGTCGCCACGGTCCGCTATCTCAGCCACCCGCAGGTTCTGATCGACCCGGCGGTTGCCGTGCCGCAATGGGGGCTGAACGACGTGGGCAAGGCCCGGGTCGATGCCCTGGCGCAGACCGGGTGGCTCACCGGAACCGTCAGGGTCGTTTCCAGCGCCGAGCGTAAGGCTATCGAGACCGCCGAGCCGCTGGCCGAAAGCCTCGGCCTCGGTGCCAAGATCCGCGAATCCATGCACGAAAACGACCGGTCGGCGACGGGCTTCCTGCCGCCCGACGAATTCGAACAGGCTGCTGATCTGTTCTTCGCCTATCCGGAAATCAGCATCAATGGCTGGGAACGGGCGATCGATGCGCAACGCCGAATCGTGCAGGAGGTCGACGCCGTTCTGTCCGAATCGCCCGCCGGCGACCTGCTGCTCGTCGGCCATGGCGGTGTCGGAACGTTGCTGCTTTGCCACCTCTTCGGCTGGGCGATCGACCGGCGCCGAGACCAGGGCATTGGCGGCGGCAACTATTTTGCATTCGACCGTGAAAGCCGCAAACCGATCCACGGCTGGGTGCCGATGGAACAAGCGCCTGATCAGGAGGAACCCGCCGCATGACCATCAGACCGACCCTCGCCGCCCCCGACGACGATCCGTTTCTTTGGCTGGAAGACGTCGAAGGTCAAAAGGCGCAGGACTGGGTCGAGGAGCAGAATGCCCGAACCCTGGCGCGTTTCGGCGACGCATCCTTCGCCGCCGATCGCGATGGGCTCACGGCCATCTTCGACCGGCCCGACAATCTCCCCTACATCACCCGGCGCGGTGGCCTGATCTACAATTACTGGACCGACGCTGACAATCCGCGCGGCTTGTGGAGGCGCACCACGCTTGACGGGTTTCAGTCATCCGAAACGACCTGGGACGTGCTGATCGATATCGATGCCCTGGCAAAAGCCGAGGATGAAGACTGGATCTGGGCTGGCGCGGTAACGTTTCCGGGCAACCACGAGCGCGCGATCCTGCGCCTGTCGCGCGGTGGCGGCGATGCGGTGGTCCTGCGTGAATTCGACCTGGTGGCGCGGGGCTTTGTCGAAGACGGATTCTTTCTGCCGGAAGCCAAGGGCGGCGTCGAATGGCTGGATGCAGACACACTGCTGCTTTCCAGCGCCCATGGCGAAGGACGGGCAACCGATTCCGGCTATGCCCGGACGGTGCGCCGGTGGCAGCGCGGTACGCCGGTCGAGGACGCGGCGACAATCTTCGAGACGGAGCGGTCCGACCTCTCGGTCTGGGCCGATGTCGACCGAACTCAGGCGGAGGAAACGGTCTGGTTCATCAACCGTAGCGGTTTCTTTTCCTTTGAATTGTGGATCGGCGATCGCGAAGGGCGGCAAACCAGGCTCGACTTGCCGGAAGACATCTGGCCGCTGGTCGACGGCGATTGGCTGACATTGATGCCGCGAACCGAATGGACCGTCGGTGGCAGGACCTTTGCAGCAGGCACAGTCGTCGCCACTCGCTTGTCTTCCTTCGTCGCGGGAGACCGCGGCTTCGAGGTTCTGTTCGAGCCGGAGGAACGAAAGGCGGTACAAGGCTTCTTCTGGAGCGGCGGACGCCTGATCCTGTCGATCCTCGACAACCTCATGCCGGTGTTCCAGGTGCTCACGCCCTCTGACGATAGCTGGTCGCACACAGTTCTTCCGGGTCTGCCGAAGATCGGCGTCGTCAACGTCTCGCGCCTCGACCTGGAGAGCACGGAAGGCGACGGCGAATTGCTGGTCAATGCCCAGGATCCGATCACACCACCCTCCCTGTCGCTGATCGAACCGGGGAAGGCGCCGCATTTGCTGCGCAGCGCGCCGAAAGCATTCGATGCGACCGGGCTCGCGGTCAGCCAGCACGAGGCGGTTTCCGAAGACGGCACCCGCATTCCCTATGTGCAGGTCGGGCCGGCAGATACCGGCGGCGATGCGCCGATCCACCTCACCGGCTATGGCGGTTTTCAGATCTCGCAGCTGCCCCACTACAATTCCGCCGTCGGCAAGCTGTGGCTCGAGCGCGGCGGCACCGGCGTCGTCGCCCAGATCCGCCGCGGCGGCGAATTCGGCCCGACCTGGCATGAAGCCGGGCGGCGCGAACGAAAACAGCTGTCGCATGACGATTTCGCGGCCGTGGCAGCCGATCTGGTGCGGCGCGGCGTGACCCGCCCGCAACGGATCGCGGCGGAAGGCGGCTCGAACGGCGGCCTGCTGATCGCCAACATGCTGACGCGCTATCCGGACCGTTTCGGCGCGCTGTTCTGCACCATCCCGCTGGTCGACATGCGGCGCTACACCAAACTGCTGGCCGGCGCCAGCTGGGTCGACGAATACGGCGATCCTGAGAAGCCCGAAGACTGGGAGTTCCTGCAGCACATTTCGGCCTATCACACCGCTGATGCGGACCGGTCCTACCCGCCGATCCTGCTGGCGACCACCCGGCGCGACGACCGGGTGCATCCGGGCCACGCCCGCAAAATGGCGGCGAAACTGCAGGCCATGGGCTGCGAGGCGTGGTTCTACGAACCGGCCGCCGGCGGTCATGGCTATGGCAAGGACAATGCCGAAAGGGCGGCCTTCACTGCGCTCGGATTCCGGTTTTTGCGAGAGGCGATCGGCTGGAACGACGGGTCGTGACCGACCTGCCAATCACAGCAATTTCTCAAACCTTGCTCAAAAGTTAACGCTATTTGCCCGAATTCGGGCAAAACCCTTGCGAATCTCATTCGAATCTCCCATTCAAGGGTCATGGAAGACCTTGAAACGCTGATTCAGCACCTCGTGCAGACCACCCGGCTCGAGTCGCAAGAGGCGCGTCGCGTGGTGCGCGAGGTGACCGCGTTCTGCAGCGAAACGCTGGAGCAATATGTGGTGCGCCGGCATCTGGAGCTGCAGGCCGACCGGCTGGCCAATCCGGCGATCTTCAAGCGTCTGCAAACGGAAATTGAGGCTCAGCCGTTTCGCGCCGGGCCGGTCAGCGAGCGGCAGTTGCGCCGCATCATTTACGGTTAGAGCAATTTTAGGAGAGAGCAGAACATGTGCGGCATCGTCGGTTATGTGGGGCGCAAGGACGCGGCACCGATTCTCATGGAAGGCCTGCGGCGGCTGGAATATCGCGGCTACGATTCGGCCGGCATCGCGCTCGCCCGGTCGAACCGCCTGAAGCTCTACAAGAGCCAGGGCAAGGTCCAGGCGCTGGCCGCCAACCTGCCGGACAAGCCGCGCGGCAAGGCCGGCATCGCCCATACGCGCTGGGCGACCCATGGCGAACCCTCCGAAGTCAACGCCCATCCGCATGTCGACGGCGAGGGCAAGATCGCCGTGGTGCACAACGGCATCATCGAGAACGCCGCCGCGCTGAAGACGGAGCTGGAGGCGCGCGGCGTGGTCTTCCGCTCCGAGACGGACACCGAAGTCTTCGCGCACATGATCGCGGCGTCCGAGGCTGAGACGCTGGAAGAAGCGGTGCGCCAGACGCTGCTTCGGGTCCAGGGAGCCTACGGGCTGGCGGTCATGTCCGCCGACGAGCCGGACCGCATCGTCGTGGCGCGCAACGGCAGTCCGGTGATCCTCGGCCTGGGCAACCGCGAAATGTTCGTCGCCTCCGACGCCGCCGCGCTGGTGAGCCACACCGAGCAGGTGGTCTATCTCAATGACGGCGAGATCGCCGTGGTCGGCGCCGAGGGCTTCGAGACCAGCACCCTGGACGCCGCTCCCGTGCACAATACACCGGTCAGCGCGCCGGCCGACCAGGGCGACTACGACAAGGCCGGCCACGACCATTACATGATAAAGGAGATCGCCGAACAGCCCGACGCCGTGCAGCGGATGCTGCAGGGGCGGCTCGACACCCGCTTCAACAGCGCCCATTTCGGCGGCCTCAACCTGACGCCGCGCGAGCTGCTCGACATCCGGCGTATCAAGATCCTCGGCTGCGGCTCGGCCTATATCGCCGGCTGCAACGGCGCCTATGTGATCGAGCGCATGGCCCGCATTCCGGCCTCGGCCGAACCGGCCTTGGAGTTTCGCTACCGCAACCCGGTGATCGAGCCTGACACGCTCTACATCGCCGTCAGCCAGTCGGGCGAGACGCTGGACACGCTGATGGCGGTGGAGGAGATCAAGCGCCGCGGCGGCCGCGTCATCGGCATCATCAACGTGGTCGGTTCGACCATCGCGCGGGCCTGCGACGGTGGCATCTACCTGCATGCCGGACCGGAAATCGCCGTGGTCTCGACCAAGACATTCACCTCGACGCTGGTCGCCTTCGCCCTGCTCGGCCTCTATTTCGGCCGCATCCGCGACCTGGCGCCGACCGCGGGTGAGCGGCTGATCAAGGCGCTGAAAGAATTGCCCGAGCAGATCAATCAGGTTCTCACCGACACGGCCGACATCGAGGCGGCCGCGCAGTTCTGCGCCAAGGCGCAGGACATGTATTTCATAGGCCGCGGCCTGGGCTTCCCGGTCGCGCTCGAAGGCGCGCTGAAGCTCAAGGAGGTGAGTTACGTGCACGCCGAGGCCTATCCGGCCTCCGAATTGAAACATGGCCCGCTGGCGCTGGTCTCGCCCGAGACGCCGGTCGTCGCGGTGCTGCCGGATGACGGCATGCTGGAGAAGAACCTGTCCTCGGTCGCCGAGGTGACGGCCCGCAACGGCCCGGTCATCGCACTCACCCATCCAGGCATCGATTGCCCATCGGCGAAATTCCACATCCGGGTGCCGCGCAGCACGGTCGAACTCGACCCCATTCTCATCGGCATCGCACTGCAGCTGATGGCCTACCACTGTGCCCTGCTGCTCGACCGCGATATCGACCAGCCGCGCAATCTGGCGAAGAGCGTGACGGTGGAATAGGGATCGTCCGATGGCCGACACTTTGCATGCCGGGAACCATCTGTCTCACTTTCACGCGGGAATGAAAAAATGATTGGATATGTCTCGGTTGGGACAAACGACATCGCCGAGGCCGGGCGCTTTTACGACGCGCTCCTCGGCGAGATCGGCGCTCAACGCATCAGAGAATCGAATTCTCATATCGTGTGGGCGACCGGGCCTGGCGGGCCGGCTTTTTCCGTGTTCGAACCGCACGAAGGCGAACCGGCAACGGTAGGCAACGGCGTCATGGTCGCACTCGCATGCGACAAACCGGAAACCGTCGATCGGCTCTATCGCCGGGCTATCGAACTGGGAGCGAAGGATGAAGGTCCGGCCGGTCCGCGCGGCGACCGCTTCTATGCCGGATACTTTCGTGACCCCGATGGCAACAAACTCAATTTCTTCTGCCTGACGTAGCCGCGACGGTTGGACCGAGTTTCGCTGCGACACACAACCGCCGAATTCCGGATCAGCACCCAGGTGGTTCGCCGTGTTGATGCGGTAGAGCGCTCGTCCCGGCATCGGGCGCCGCTCAATGGTCTGCGAGGCCCGCGAGCGCCGATCGCATGACGTCCGCGTCGGGACTGACGCCGGTCCAGTGCTCGATGCCGATCCGCCCCTGGTCAACGAGCATGCCCAGACCATCGATCGTCCGGCAACCGCGACCGTCCGCCTCGCGGAGGAGCCGGGTTTGCGGCGGGTTGGGAATGACATCGGCGACGACCATGTCGCGCGACAGCGTATCGTAGTCGATGGCAAGCTCTTCCTCGACATTCGGAAAAAGCCCGATCGACGTGGCGTTCACCACGATGTCGGTGGCCGCCGGCACCGCATAGGTTTCCGGCCAGGGATGGAAATCGGCCTGCAACAACCCGCCGACGGCATCGGCAACGGAGGTATTGAGCAGGCGGACCAGTTGCACGCCGCGTTCGCGACCGCGATTGACGATCGCCAGCCCGCGGGCGCCGGCCAGCGCCAGTTCGACCGCTATGGCGCGGGCAGCGCCGCCGGCACCGAAAATCACGATATCCCTGCCGGCGGGATCGATTACCGGGCGAAGCGAGCTGAGAAATCCCTTGCCGTCCGTGTTCTCGCCGATGAGACGGTTGTTGCGCCGAACGACGCAATTCACGGCTCCCATCAGCGCCGCCGATTCGCCCAGGCCGTCGAGATGCTCGATCACCGCCACCTTGTGGGGCGTTGTGCAGTTGAAGCCGGCAAACCCCATCGCCCGGGCGCCCTGAACGGCATCGCCGAGACCTTCGGGGGCGACCTCTATCGTGAGGTAGCGCCAGGGCAGAGCGTGGTGCCTGAAGGCCGCTTCGACCATGATTTCACTTGGATTTTCGGCGACAGGCTGTCCGAAAACGCCGACCAGGTTGCGCTGGAAATTCATTCCGTCGGTCATGTGAATACCGTCTCCAAGTCAGACGCCCGCCATCAGTTGTTGCGGCTGCGCGATTTCACATAGGTGTCGAAGGCCACCGCGGCGACGATGATGATGCCGATGACGATCTGTTGCCAGAACGGTTTGACGTTCATCATGACGAGGCCGTTGAGCAGCACGCCGATGAGAAGCGCGCCCGCCGCGGTACCGATGACCGATCCAATCCCGCCGAACAGGCTGGTCCCGCCGATCACCACGGACGCGATGACGCGCAGTTCGAAACCGACCCCGGCAACGGCTTCCGCCGAGTTTAACCGTGCGGAGAGCACGAACCCGGCCAGCCCCGCACAGAAACCAGTGATGGTGTAGACGCTTGCGATCACGAAATTGACGTTGATGCCGGAAAGGCGGGCGGCCTCGGGATTGGCTCCGACGGCATAAACGCTGCGGCCGTAACGCGTGTAATTGAGGACATACCAGGCAACGCCGGTTGCCGCGACTAACAGGATGACGGGAACCGGAATGCCGAGGATCTCGCCCCGTCCCCACCATCGATATGCCTGGTCGAACCCGCTGACCGGGCCGCCATCTCCGACCAGCAGAGTGATGCCGCGAAACAGCGACATCCCGCCCAGAGTGACGACGAAGGGAGGCACCTTGAATATGGTCGTCGTGAATCCCTGCAGCGCCCCCGCTGCGGTCCCGAACAGCAGGGCGGCGGCGAACGCCCAGAACCACCACAGCCCTTCCTGCTGATCGCTGCTGAGCGAAAACGACTCGCTCTGCCCGCCGGTGACGAGCGCAGCGGCGATGATGCCGGAGGCCGCCAGAACCGAACCGACGGACAAATCGATGCCGGCGGTCAGAATGACGAATGTCATGCCGATTGCGAGCATGCCGAAAATGGAAACTTCGGTGAGGATGTTGACGATGTTGCGCGGCGACAGGAACCGCTCGTTCGCGGTGGCGAAGACGGCGACGAGCACCACCAGAAAAATCAGGGGCGCCAGCTTGGCCAGCACCGCCGTCCAGTCGATTCGATCCCCACGATCGCCTGGCCGCGGCGTGTGACGAATGTTGTCTTCGGCATTGTCGTTCATCATCGGGCAACTCCATCGACGGCGTGCTGGGCCGTTTGAATTTCTCCGGGCGTCATGCATCGCATGAGGACTTCCTCGTCGGCCTCTTCGCGGGAAAACTCGCCGGTCAGCCGGCCTTCGCACAGCGTGACAATTCGGTCGGACACGGTCAGGATCTCCGGCATCTCGGACGAGATGACGATGATCGCAATGCCGTTGTCGGCAAGATTGAACAGGATGTCGTGGACCTGGGCCTTGGCGCTGACGTCAATCCCGCGGGTGGGCTCGTCGACGATCAGGATTTTCGGCGCCCTTGCCAGCCAACGGGCGATCAGGACTTTCTGCTGGTTCCCACCGGAGAGCTTTCCGATCGGCTGCTGCGGTCCGCTGACCTTGATATCGAGCCGTTCCCGGTTCGCCTCGAAGATCTTCTTCTCGGCCGTCGCATCGATGATCCCGAGCCGGGACGACAACTGCTTCAGGGACGCCATGGACATGTTCTGCCGGACGGGTAGATCGATGAAACACCCATGCTTCTTGCGGTCTTCGGTCACAAGTCCGATGCCATAGGAGATCGCATCCAGCGGGCTTCTGATGTTGGCAGGCTTGCTGTCGACGCGGATTTCGCCGTTACGCTTGCCGTCGGCGCCGAAAATCATCCGTATGGTCTCGGTCCGCCCGGCACCGACGAGCCCGGCAATGCCGAGGATTTCGCCGTATCTGACCATGAACGAGACGTCGTCGACCACCGTCGCGTTCGGATCGCGAAGATTGGGCAGACTGGTCAATCCGGCCGCTTCCAGGGCGGTTTCGCCGGTCTTCGCCTCGCTCCGTCGCCGGAAAAGGTGGCTGAGCTCGCGACCCACCATCGATCGGATGATTCCGTTTTCGTCGGTATCGGCAACTGCGCCGGCGGTCACGAGCTTGCCGTCGCGCAGAACCGTGTATCGATCGCAAACCCTGAAAACCTCCGACAGGCGATGGGTGACGTAGACGATGCTCAATCCCTGGTCCTTCAGACCCCTGACGATCTCGAGCAAACGATCGACCTCGGAGCCGCTGAGGGCGGCGGTCGGTTCGTCCATGATGATCAGTTTCGAATCGAGAGACAGGGCCCTGGCAATCTCGACCATCTGCTGCTCGGCAACGCTGAGGCTGCTGACCAGGCGCATCGGGTCGACGGACAGGCCGATACGAGCCAGGGCTTCCCGCGCACCGCTGCGCATCCGGCGGTAGTCGATGCCGACCAGGCCTCTCGGTTCGCGGCCGAGATAAATGTTCTCGGCCACGGTCAGCGGCGGAATGAGGCTGAACTCCTGATAGATGGTGACAATGCCCGATTGGCGCGCTTCCAGCGGATTTTCGCATTTCAGGCGCTCGCCGAAGAATGTCAGTTCGCCCCGGTCGGCGGGCTGGGCGCCGCTGAGGATTTTCAGCAGGGTGGATTTCCCGGCACCGTTTTCGCCCAGCAGCGCGTGGACCTCCGCCGGCCCGACCGTGAAATCGACATCCTCGAGCGCAACGACGCCCGGAAAGGTCTTGGTTACACCCGATGCCTTGAGGATCGGCGTCTCGGCCATGTCCCGTCCTGCATATTAGAATGTGCGGATGGGGCGCCGGAGCTCTTTCCGGCGCCCGGTTCCGGGAGGCGCGCTACTTGACCTCGCCGATGCGCTCGGATTCGTCCAGATTGTCGGCGCTGATCATCTTTGGCGTGATCAGGTTGACCACCTTTTCAGGGCGCTTGCCGTCGGTGAGGTAGGCGTTCATGATCTGAACCGCGGTCCTGGACTGAAGGCCCGGGAACTGGTCGACCGTGCCCGCCAGACCGCCGTCGCGCACCGCCAAGAGGGCTTCCGGACCGGCATCGAAGGCGACGATCCTGATGTCGTTTTCAAGTCCCAGTCCGCGCAGCGCTTCGAGCGCACCCAGTCCCATTTCGTCGTTGGCGGCAACGATGACATGCGGCAATTCGGATTTGGCCATGCCGGTCAGGATCGCGTTCGTGACATTGAGGCCCTCGTCGCGTTTCCAGTTGGCGGTCTGCTCGGCGATCACCGGATACTTGTCGCTCTTGGCGTCGACGATGTTGTGCAGGCCCTTGTTGCGATCGATGGCGGGGCTGGCGCCGGGCTGCCCCTGCAGGTTCACGATCCGCGCGCCATCCGGGTAGTTCTCCAGCACCCAGCGACCCTGGGCTTCGCCACCGGCCACGTTGTCGGCGCCGACATGAGCGAGCAGGCCGTCGACATTGTCGACACGGCGGTCGATCGTGACGACTGGAATATCGGCGCCGATCGCGTCCTCAATCGCGGTCGCCAAGGCATTGACGTCGTTCGGGCTGATGATGATGCCGTTCAGACCCTGCACAATGGCATTTTCGACATCGGCCACCTGCCGCGGGGACTCGTTGCGGCCGTCGGCCTCGATGACCGAGATGTTGCCGATCTTCTCCGCTTCGTCGTTGATCTCCGCCTGCATGTGCACGAAGAACGGAAACTGAAGCGACGGCAGGGATGACATGATCCTGAATTCGTCTGCTTGAGCTGCCGCAATCCCTCCCAGGCTGATTGCCGCAGCAACCGCCAATCCACCGATGGCTCTCATTCTCATCGTTGCTCCTCCTTCAAAAGGGTTGGTCATTGTCGCCAACACTCAACGAACAATTTGACTTATGCATGCAAAATGCATATTTCCAACTTATGCATACAAAATTCGTTAATTCAATAGGCTTGATGACAGGGCGCGTTAAAACGCTACTTTGCGGTGGATCGATTGGACGGTGAGACGAAAGTGACAGACGAGGACGCGCTACCGCTTTACAGGCGGATACATCTGGCTTTGGCTCGCAGCATCGAAACCGGGGAACTCGCCGGCGGACAGCGGTTGACGGAATCGCAATTGGCCCGGCATTTCGACGTTAGCCGGGAACCGGCGCGAAGAGCGTTGCGCAGCCTGTGCGAGGAGGGTCTGCTGGAATCGAATTCCAGCAGGCGCGGGTTCGTGGTCAAGGGCCAGCCGCGCGAAAACAACGGCCGAAACGGCGACACCGTCGTGCCGCTCGCCATGCTCAGCGGCCTGGGCGAGGTCCGCCGGTCGATGAAATGGGCCGAGAAGTACGACGAAATCAAAGCCGATCTTCTGGCCGCCGCCAGCCATGGCGACTTCAGGATCGTGCCGGCCAGATTGGCGGAGCAATACCAGATCAGCCGGACGGTGCTGTTGGACATCCAGGTGCGGCTGATCGCTGACGGCTTCGTCCGGCTGGACGGGCAGAAGTGGTTCCTCAATCGCTTCGACGCCAAGGCCGTGGCCGACCACTTCGCCGTGAGAATGCAGCTCGAACCCTACGCGCTCAAAGAGGGATTTGGTCATATCGACCAGAAGTTCGCCGCCGAATGCCTCGAGAAGCTGCGGGAGGCCGACGAGCATCTGGACGGCCTGACCGTAGAGCAGCTGGAAAACCTGGAGAGCGACCTTCACGAGGAAATGCTGTCGCCTTGCGGAAATCCCTATCTCATGAGCGTCTTGCGGCAGAGCCGTATCGTCCACGTCTTCAACAGCTACTACTATCTGCGCTTCCGGCCGAGCAATCTGTTCACGACCGAACACATCGATGTCTTCAAGGGCATCGTCGCAGGCAAGCCGGAGGTCGCGACGCAGGCCCTGCTGGTCCACCTTGAAAACTCGTGCACGGACACGCAGGCGCGCTTGTCGACCTTCGCCGCGGCTCACCCGATCAGCGATGCCCGCTATTTGAAGCCGGTTTGAGTTTCGCCGGACCCGTCGGGTTCGGCCTATTCACTCGTCAGAGGTTCCGACACGATTGCCGATCGCCGCCGCGCCTGGATGGCGAAGACGATGGCGCCGACAATCAACAGGATGTTGATGACAACCAGAGTTGCCGAGACAGGGCGTTCGAGAAAGATCCACAGACCGTCGCGGGAAATCAGCAGCGAGCGTCGCAGATTGTTTTCAAGCAGCGGGCCGAGGATCAGGCCGATGACGACCGGCGCCAGCGGGATCGAGGTGGCTCGGAACAGGATGCCGACGAGGCCGAAGCCGAGCATGACCATGAGGTCGAAGACCGAAGCCTGCAGGGCGAATGTGCCGATGGAGCACAGCAAAAGCACGATCGGGATGAGGTAGCTCTTCGGCAGCTTCAGCACATAGACGAACAGCGGGGTAACGAGGATGCCGGCGATCAGCAGGAAGATGTTGGACGCCAGGTAGACCATGAAAATGCCGCCGACGATGGCCGGCTGCTGCTCGAACATGGTCGGCCCCGGCACGATGCCGAGGATCAGCAGGGCACCGAGCAGCATGGCGGAGGAGGCATCGCCGGGAATGCCGAGCGCCAGGGTCGGCACCAGCGTGCCGCCGACGGTCGAGTTGTTGGCGGCTTCGGTTGCGACAATGCCGCCCTCGGCGCCCTCCCCGTATTTTTCGTCCTTGCCGGCAAGCGCCTTGGCGGCGGCGTAGGAGGTGAACGAACTGATGACGCCGCCGGCGCCCGGCAGCGCGCCGAAGAAGGCGCCGATGGTCGAGGAGCGCAGCAGGTTGATGCCGTGGCGGATGGAAATCAGGATGGTCGAGAAACCGGGCCGGGCGACCTTGATATCGGGCGATTTGAGCAGGTCGCGGCCCATCATCTGGTAGGCCATCTCGGAAATGGCGAAGAGCCCGACCACGACGGCAACGATGTGGAAGCCGTTGAGCATGTGGTGCGAGCCGAAGGTAAAGCGGAAGCCGGTGGAGAATTCGTCGGTGCCGATGGTGGCGAGCAGCAATCCGAAGCAGCCGGCGAGCAGACCCTTGATCACCGAACCGCCGGAGATGACAGCGATGGCGAGCAGCCCGGTGATTGCCAGCAGCGTGTATTCGGGCGGGGCGAAGTTGGCAGCGAAGCGGGCGAGCGCCGGCGAGGCGAGAATGAGGACGATGCCGCCGAACAGGCCACCCAGCGCGGAGGCTGAAATGGCGATGCCGATGGCGTCCGACGCACGACCCTTCTGCGCCATCGGAAAGCCGTCGAACAGGGTCGCGGCGGCGAGCGGCGTTCCGGGGATCCGCAAGAGGATCGCCGAAATCGAGCCGCCGCAGGAACCGCCGACGAAGATCGAGATCAAAAAGCCCATGGCGGCGACCGGCGGCAGGCCGATGACCACCGGCAGCATCAGGATGATGCCCATCAGCGGCCCGAGGCCCGGCAGGGCGCCGACCAGCAGACCGAAAAGCACGCCGAGCAGCGTCAGACCGATGGCGGCCGGGGTCAGGAAAAGGCCGAAGCCGGAAGCGAGCGAATCGACAAGCATCTTCGGATCACCAGGAGATGTTGAGGCGGAAGATGCCGCCCGGCAGCACGATCTTCAGGAAGAACTCGAACAGGAAGGCGAAGCCCAGCGAAAGGGCGACCGCGGCGACGATCATCACCCACCATCGGCGCATACCGGCAATGGCCATCACCGCGAAGATCATCGGCGGCGTGGTCAGGTGATAACCCAGCCAGTTAAGCACGCCCAGATAAACGGCGAAGACGGCCAGCATGGCGACGGGCCTGGCCAGGCTGGACAGGGCGACAACATCGTCCGCTTCCTGGCCCCGCTCGCGCGTCAACAGCGTCAGCACCAGTTGTACGAAAAGCAACAGGCCGATGAGAACCGCAATGGCCTGCGGATAGGCCGCGGCGTTGTCGTAGGGACCGCCGGAGGCGATCCCCTGCTCTGCCATGTCTGTATGGATCTGCTGGAAGACGACCGCGATCACGATGGCGAAGAAGGCGATCGCCAGCCAGATCAGATGATGCCTTCTGAAGGTCACGGTCGTCTTGCTCCTATTTCAGCTTCTTCAGCTCATCTTCTTCCCATTTGAGCGCATTGCCCATAGCACCCAGCTGTCCGGCGACGGGACCGACGATTTCGTCATACTGGGAGTGGTCCCATTCGAGCGGCACGAAGCCGACGGCTTCGATGGCGGTGCGCACGTCGTCGCGGGCCATGGCCGCCTTCATTGCGGCGCGCAGCTTGTCGGCGACGTCGTCCGGCGTGTCGGAGTGCACGATCCACCAGGTCCAGCCCATCGGCGCCAGCCCGGACAGG
The DNA here is from genome assembly GCA_963921345.3 of Rhizobiaceae bacterium. Lineage (GTDB taxonomy): Bacteria > Pseudomonadota > Alphaproteobacteria > Rhizobiales > Rhizobiaceae > Hoeflea_A. Next base: position 3,580,986 of record CAWUFE020000007.1, read on the forward strand.
CCGAGGTCGATACTGAGATCGGTGATGTTCGGCGCGCCGTCATAAGAAGCCTTGGCGCCCGGCAACTCCGACAGCACCAGCAGGATATTGAAAGCTCCCGGATCCTGGATGTAGTTGCCGACATTGATGAAGGAGAAGTCGAGCACGCCCGATTTCAGGTCCTTCACGGCGTTGCCGTCGGCAGAATAGGGAATGTTCTGGGCAACGACGCCATAGGATTGCAGCACCTTGGCGATGACCATGTGCGGCAGGTTGTTGCGCGAGCCGGACGAATAGCGCAGTTCGCCCGGGTTCGCCTTGCCGTATTCCATCATCTCTTCGAAATTCGACCAGCGGGTCTCGTCCGGGCGGCCGCCGATAGCGAAGGCGTTGGACACCGCGGCATTGAGCGGCTTGAAGTCGCCATAGGTCCAGTCGGCATTGCCCAGCACCGGCTGCAGCACCAGCGGCGCGACATAGCCGTCCATGATGGTATAGCCGTCCGCCGGCCGGTTCATGGCCGAGATCAGCCCTTTGGTTCCGGCGGCACCCGGCGTCGAGATCACCGGCAGCGACACGCCGAGTTCCTCGCCCATGGCCTTGGCGATGATCTGCGACACCGACATGGCGTTGCCAGGCGACCAGGGGTGGATCAGCTCGATCGTGCGTTCCGGGAAATCGGCCGCCGAGGCCCCGGCGGTGAAGGCCAGGCAGAAGGCTGCGGCCAGGGTGGTTTTCAAGGATCCGAAGCGTTTCATCAGATGTCTCTCCCATGTTTTGCGCTTAAGGACGCCGGAGACGGTTCGCCGCCTCCGGCTGGAGCCGCCAGCGGAGAAGGCAGCCCGAAATGCGGATAGAGTTCCGGCGGCGCGTCATGGCGCCGGAAATGCTCGACGATCGCGGCCGACAGCCGTCGCTCCGTCGCCGGGTCGTCGATGGGATGTTCCTGGCAGGGGTCCGTCTCGAGATCGAACAGCGAGGTTTTAAACCGCGCCAGGCTGAGGCCGTCCATGCCGACCTGGCTGTTCCTCGGGTCCATGCGGACCTTCAGCACCGGCGCGCCCTTGGTGAAATCGAAGGGTCCGGCCAGTTGGGCGGTGCGCAGTTCGCTCATGTCGAAATGCTCGAGCATGTGGGTCGGCATCAGGGTGTAAAGGTTCAGGTCGGCCGCATCCGTGTCCTCGGGATAGCGAAAATAGCTGTAGCGCCCGTCGGTGACGCAGACCGGACCGGCAAACATGCCCAGGGCGACGGTTTCGCGGACCGGCACATCGCGTTCAAGAAGCGGAAGCAGCGATCTGCCGGTCACGCTCGGAGGAACCGGGCAACCGTGGATATCCAGGAAGGTCGGCATCAGGTCGGGCGTCTGGGTCAGGCTGCCGCGGCGCTGATCCGTTTTTCCGGCTTGGCCCGGATGGGCGATCATCAGCGGGATATGCGAGATTTCCTCGTAATAGGGCGTGCGGTTCTTGCCCCACCATTCATGCTCCGACAGCAGGAACCCGTGGTCGGTCGACAGCACCAGGGCGGTGTCGGACCACAGATCGTGGGTGTCGAAATAGTCCAGAAGCCGGCCGAAATACTCGTCGCACATGGCCACCAGCGCGGCATAGTTGCCGCGGATCTCGGCAATCTCCTGCGGGCTCTGGGCTACCTTCTCGTAGATCGGCCAGTCGAGGATCTTGCCGTTGTAGCCGGAAGCATAGGCCTCGCGGAACCGCTCGGGCGCCACGAAGGGTTCGTGCGGGTCGAAGCATTCGAGCTGCATGAACCAGTCGTCCGTCGCCCGGTTCAGCTCGAGGAACTCGAAGGCCGCGGCAAAGCATTTCGCCGTCGGAAACGCGTCTTCGTGCTCAAGGAAATCGCGATTGACGGCACCGCGCAGTTTCTTCCACGCCATCTTGTCGACATTGTAGCGGGTGACCGCCTTGCCGGGGTCGGCATCCGGCAGCGGATAGTGCCGCGCATCGAATTTTTCGCGGTAGCGCTCGATCGGCGGCGCGACCAGCGCCTTCATCGCGTCGTATTCCTGGCCGCGGATGAAATCCCAGCTGTCGAAGGCGTTGGCATAGCCCCAGCCGCCGTCCTCGAAATAGTGCAGGTGGTCGGAGATCAGATGCGTGTAGACGCCGTTGCGGCTCAGAAGGCGGGCGAAGGAATCGTCGAAAGGCTCCAGCGGCCCCCAGGAGCGATGCATGAAATTGAGCCGCCCGGTGTGCATGTCGCGGCGCGCCGGCATGCAGGGAAGACTGCCGACATAATGGCTGTCGAAGGTCACGGCGCGGGCCGCGAAGCGGTCGAAATTCGGCGTCCTGACCGCCGTCCCGCCATAGGCGCCGAGTGCGTGGCGATTGAGCGAGTCGAATAGTACGAAAACCGTTCTCAAAATTCCTCCCCTCCGCTTCCGCGGCGTTCGGCGCCAACTTGACCGAATTCAGGTATTCTGTAAAATCGAAAATTCGACTGAAGATATGCAAAACATCGATATCTCATGGATCGCAATCTCGACGCTTTTCTGGCCGTGGCGCGCACGGGAAGCCTGACCCAGGCGTGCGATCTGCTGCGGGTGACCCAGCCATCGATCACCAAGCGCATCGCCAATCTCGAGGACGAGTTCGGCGCGCCGCTGTTCGAGCGGCATCGCCGTGGCATGACGCTGACATCGGCAGGCCGGGTTTTTCTCGATCACGCCAAACGCATCGACGCCGAATACCGGCACAGCCGCGAGAAGGTCGCGGCGATCGGAGCGGCGGGAATATCGGTGCTGCGGGTCGGCGCCGGACCGCTGTTCCACCTCCATTACGTGGCGCCGCTGTTCGACGCCCTGTCGGAAGCTTTTCCCGAGCTTTCCATGGAATTGCTGACCGACGCCAATGTCCGCACCATTCCGATGCTGATGGAGAGCGAACTCGATGTTGTGCTGGGCGTGATCGAACCGCAGGTTCTGGACGACTCGATCTTCGTGCGCCGCATCGCCTTTGTCGAGCACGGCATCGTGCTGCGCCGCGACGACCCGTCGGCGAAATTCAAGCGCGTCGATCCAGCACGGTTTTCCGACCGGAAATGGGTCGTCTACACCGACGATCCCGATACCGAACGGACGATCGGCCAGTATTACCTGCCGCTCGGTCTGGAGAAGCCGGAAGTGACGGTCCGCACCACATCCTTCAGCACCGGCCTGCAGCTCGTGTCGCAGGGCAATTTCGTCATGTCCGCGCCGCTGCAGCTGGCTCGCACCATCGAGGCCCAGGGCCTGGTCATCCGGCCGTCGCGTCGCGGCATGCCGCGCCGCGAAGCCGGCATCCACATCCGCAAGAGCTCGCTCGGCTTCGCCGCGATCCAGGTCCTGCTGGAGACGCTCGATACGCTGGAGATTCCGTCAGGCACCGCGTGACCGCCGTGCCCGGCCGCCCCCGAGGACGCATCTCTCGGATCGGTGGCGCCGCTATTCCAGGGTCACCGCGACCCGGAAACCCCCTACGTTGCTGCGGCCGTTGTCGCCGGCGGTCGGGCCTTCGACTGCACTCACCTCCGGCACATAGCCGTAGAACAGCCGTTCGGACGCCCGCATTGAGATGTGCAGCAGTTGGTAATCGCCGCCGCGCGCGACGAAAAGCGAGCAGTCCGGCTCAAGCCATGCGGATCCGTCATTCGGCGCGCCCTCATAGGATGGGTGCCAGCAGTCGGCGACCAGTTCCTGGACATTTCCTGCCATGTCGTACAGTCCCCAGGGATTAGGACGATAGCTACCAACCTCGGCGGTCCAGTCCGACTTGACGCTCTCGCCACAGGGTGCCGCCATGCCGGCCTGGTAGCCTGAGTTCCGATCGCCGAAATTGGCGTAGTCGCAGACCTGCTTCCAGTCGTCGCCCCAGAACCCGATCGTATCGGTGCCGGCGCGCGCGGCATATTCCCATTCCGCCTCGCTCGGCAGGCGGTAATGGCGCCCGGCTTTTTTGCTGAGCCAGTCCAGGTATCCGCCGATCTCCAACCGCGACACGCAGACCGCAGGCTGTCGCGACGTGATCGGCAGGCCCGGCTGCGCATAGGATCCGTCGGAAATGAAAACGAAGAACGGTCCCATCGGATCCTTGCCGTCGTCGGGATGGCGGGTGCCGGTGTATTTGCGGGCAAGCGGGCCCTTTTCCATGAGGCGAATTCCGCAGGTTCCGCCGACCTGCGCGCCGCTCTCGCGAACATAGGCGTCGAACTCTCCGGTCGTCACCTCGAACCGACCGATGGCGAACGGTGTGCCGATGGTCACCTCATGCGGCGGGTGCTCGGCGGGCACATGGCCGATGAACATGTCCTTCTGTTCCTGTTCGGTCGCGCCCATGACGAACGATCCGGTGGGCATGACCACCATTTCGGGGCAGACCTCGCAATCCCTGAAGGACGACAGCGGTTCTTGCGCCTGTGAAGACGCCGAAACGCAAATCGCCAAAACCGCGGATATTGAGCCCAGAACTGAGATTCCGATTGCCTTCATTGCCGGTTCCCCCTTGAAATCCCCAGACAAAGGAGGCGCCGGGCCCGTCAGCCAACGCCCGGAAGATGCCCCTTTTGCCCGCGATCATAAGCACACAACCGCCCGTTCGGACAGGCATGTTCGGACGGAGGGTCGCCGACCCTACCGCCCCCCCACCTCCCGAGGGCTTTCGCCTGTCCAGCGCTTGAAGGCGCGGGAGAAGGAGGCGGGGTCGGCATAGCCGAGCAGATAGGCCGTTTCGTTGACCGAGGCTTTCTTGCTTGTGAGGTACTCCATCGCGAGATTTCGCCTGAGCTCGTCGACGACGGCACCGAAGGATGTGCCCTCGTCGCGCAGCTTGCGGTAGAGCGTCTGGCGGCTGAAGCCGAGCTCGCGCGCGATCCCGTCGGCGGTGAAATCGCCGCGATGCAGGTTCGGCATCAGCAGGCCCTCCACCCGCGCCCGCACCGTGCGGGTCCGTTCGATTTTCTCAAGCAGCCGGTCGGCGTGCCGCGTCAGAATGCCGAAAACGTATCCAGGTTCGAGCTGCACCGGCCAGGAGGGTGTGTCGGGATGCAGCCTCAGGGCGTTCCGGCGGCTGGAGAAGACCACCGGACACTGGAAGATGCGGTCGTATTCGTCCGCATAGCCGGGATCGTCATGGGTGAAGTGCGCCTCCAGCACATGCGGCTGGTCGAGAAATCGCCGCGGACCGCAGGTGAGCCTGGCGAAGGAAATTTCCGACATTTCGGGAAACCCGTTGGGGTTTCGGCGCGTATCCACCAACCATCGTTCGCCGCTGCTCTGCTCGATGACGAAACGCGGCTGCGGCGAAGCGGTGTCGAGCTCCACGGCGAGCCGCGAATAGCGCTGCATCTGGGCAAAGGCATCCGCCATCGTGCGGGACGCGTTCATGATCAGGCCGACGATCGAGATTTCGGCCATGTCGACCGCCTCGCCCCATTTCAGAGCAAGCGCCGGGTCGCCGCACAGGTCCTTCGCAGCGCCCAGGAGTTGCCGGTACGTTTCAAGCGGGATGCGATTGTCGGGGTCGTCCAGCTGGTCCGGCGACAGGGCGGCGCAATCGAGGAGCGCATCGCGCGGAGCTCCGCGCGCGACGGCGAAAGACAACAATCCGCCCACGAGTCCTGCCGATGCCGATGCCTCCGCCATGTCAAACAAATCCCCATCTGCTACAAATCGTCATGCCTTCGTCACAAGCTGTCATGGCCATTTTAGGGATTTCGCTTAAGCCTCAAAGCACGAGCCGGCACCGATCCGGCCATCCCCAACGAACCAACCAAATCGAAAGCAGCTCATGAAAGCAGTCCTGTGCCCCCGATACGGGCCGCCCGAGGTTCTTCGCATCGCAGACGTCGCAAAGCCGTCTACCCGGCAAAACGAGGTGTGCGTGAAAATCCACGCATCAGCCGTCACGACCAGCGATTGCCGGGTGCGCGCCTTCCGCTTTCCCCTCTGGCACCCGACCAGTCTGATGGCCCGGCTGATGATCGGCATCATCCGGCCGCGACACCCGATTTTGGGCCTCGTGCTGGCCGGCGAGGTCGAGTCGGTTGGCGCTGACGTCAAACGGTTCCGGCCGGGAGACGAGGTCTATGGAATGACGGGGCCGAAATTCGGCACCTATGCGGAGTACAAGTGCATGGCGGAAAATGAGGTGCTGGTGAAGAAGCCCTCCGGCGTCAGCTATCGCGAGGCCGCGGCGGTCGCCTATGGCGGCCTGCTGGCCGGGCATTTCCTGCGCAAGGGCAAGATCCGAGACCGAAAGACGGTCCTCATTTACGGCGCTTCCGGAGCGATCGGAACGACGGCGGTGCAGTTCGCCAAGCATTTCGGCGCCCGTGTCACCGGCATCTGCAGCGCGGCGAACCTCGATCTGGTGCAGTCGCTCGGGGCCGATGCCGTTATCGACTACACCCGGCAGGATCGGCTTGACGAGGGAGAAACCTACGATCTCGTGCTCGACGCCGTCGGAATGGACAAGAGCTCGGCGTTGAAGCGGCACTGCAAGAAGGCCTTATCCCGGGGCGGACAATATGTCTCCGTCGACCACGGTCTGGGACAGTCCAACGTCGAAGACCTGCTGCTCATCAACGAGTTGATGGAGGCCGGCCGCTTCAAAGCGGTGATCGACCGATGCTACCCGCTGGACGAGATCGTCGAGGCCCATCGCTATGTCGACCTGGGGCACAAGAAGGGCAATGTGGTGATCCCGATCGAAACGGAACCGCGCGACGAATCCTGCTGAACGGAATTTTCGGCCGGTCGATATTAGGACGTGTTCTGATAAACGGGAGCGTCTGCTTTTATCGCTCACTGGACACATGTAACAGAGCGGGCAACGTCTCCGTTGTGGACAAAGTTGCCGTCGCCACAAGGTCCGCTTTGGAGCTGGCTAATGGGCCAGCACATAGCGTTGTGACCGAACACCCGATAGGCTTCTCGCTGATCGGTCACAAACGTATTGATATCCCACTACTTCATTGAGCATGAAAATCATGTTTGGCGGAGGATATTTTTTCGCAACATCAAGATTCAATAATTCTCATTCAAAAACAGTTGCGCTCAATAATTGGCATCAATTATGAGCACTTTTGATGAATAAATTATCTCTCTCCTTTCGCGCAAATTCAAAGCCGAAAGGACAATCCTATGCCTCGCTTTGAAAAGTTCCGCTCTACACTCTCTAAGGCCTGCTATGAGAAAATTCTGACCTGCGCAGCCTATGCTCTTTTATTCTGCTACGCAGCCGACCTTGGGTCCTCTCTCTGTGCGATCATCTCGTACTTTATACTGATGGTGCTAAAGCTGGCCGGGGCGGTGAATCAATTTAGGACAAACTTCAAAGAGATTAGCTCAAAAGACGAAAACACGTTGCAAAAATGACGCCAATTCAGCGTCGGACGGAAGGAAAGGTCTATTCAATCCGTTTGACCTTCGCCTTAACCTTATCAAGCCAGCCGCAGAACCATCACGCCAAATAGGAATATACATAGCGGCCCGGATGCGCACATCACCGTCTTCGACAATCGTATTCGTCGGCGAACCTTTTAAAAGGTATGCAGAATTAGCCAAAGTGTCTGACTGAAACCTATCATAAACTGATATACGTTTTGCTCGCATTGCAACCGACGTCAAGCTATCGCCTCGCTCCAAATCATAGAAACTCGATTCGCCTTGCATTTCCTGCCAGTCTCTTCCGTTTGAGGAAACCGGCAACAAGACAGTTGCGCCGTCCGAAAGAACACTCGCGTTAAAACAAGTTACATCATCGACTTCAAGTATCGCGGCAAGTTCATGAGGAAGGCTCAGCCAAGTACTTGCCGTCCCCGATGCCGCAGCAATCTTTGAAACCAAAGTGAACAGTGACCGTGTTTTAAGTTCTCTATGCTTCCGCGAAAGGTCATTTGATACAATGCGAGCCAAGGCCTGTGCGGTTTCTAACTCAGCCCTGTTTGGCTTCTCAGCCATTCGTAGCTTGAGTTCGGAAACAAGAATTCCCTTTCTGGCGATGAAGAGTGAGATTTCAGTGCTTTTTGGAGTTACCGTTACATCTGGCTCAAAAGTTCGTAATGTCGAATTCTTCTTCTTAATTTTCTTGTCGTCGAACTCATAGGTAAAATGGCCTGTTGGCCCGAATAGCAAGTCAAGAGACTTCGACAATATCCTAGTGTAGCGCTCGACCAAGTATATCGAAACATCATCTTGTGACGAGCTAGAGTCATCGAATACAAGCTGGGAATGAAGATAGGCGGCTGCCAAAACAGATTGTGGCGTACCCTCGCTACTCGTTTTTAGCAAGTCTTGGACGGCAAGCGCGATCTGATTGGCGTAGGATACAACGTTGTTCTCAATTTGCGAATCAAGATACGCGTCGGGGGCGACTGACTCAAGATTGAGCACGCCAATACACTGATCATTATCTATCAGCGGCACTACAATTTCCGATACTATTCTATCATCAGAAGAAAGGTACTTTGGATGCCTCCAGACGTTTCCAAGATTTACGATTGACCGCGTTGAGAACGCATGCCCACTCAGTCCTTCCTCGAAGTTCAATTCTCGAAATACTTTAATTTTCTCGCCTACTGGAAAGTACTCAATAGAGCCATCCCAACCTCTAACTGCGGTATACCCACGGAGGCTATCGGTTGCGGACAGGATTTCCTGAGTTAGATTCGTGACTCTCGAACGAAGTTTTGCCTTTTCTTTATCTGAAGCACTGAGAATTTCCTCCAATTCATGAATAACTTCGAGCAATCTGTTCACGAAACGGCCTTCATCTCCGACCTCTTCGCCAGAAAAGAAATCCACCAACAGGACGGCAACAACATCATCACCTGACTTTACCGGATAGCAAAACTCTTCCGTTGTACGAGCATCTCCCTCCTTGTAATCGTCGTCGTCATCGCCCCTCCGCCAGCGTTGAGGAGATCCCGAGGCGAAAGTCTTTCCGATCTTACCTTCAAGTTGGCTAGTATGAACTATGCGCCAATTGTCTTGGCTTCTAAGATTGCGCCTTACGTCCAAGTCACCGCGTCCGGTCGAAAACCCGAGCATTACCCTCGGGAAGATTCCGTTCGCGAGACTTTGCATCAGAACATCAGCGAGGCGCAGTTCAACAACGTCGATTTCTGCTGCGTCGAGATATGATACAACAGCGTCATCCATATTAGCCGTTACCACTTACGAGCGCTCCAACAACCTGTTGAAGTGCCTCAACTGCCGGTCCTTCGGTGCTTCCAAAGAGCTGCTTTCGAGCACGCCTATGGGCGTAATCATCCCGGTTCCCATCCCCTCGGCTGTCCATAGCTCCAGATGAAAATACAGTGCTGGAAACAGTCTTAGGGTCCAGAAGCCCGTTAGAAACGCACACGCGGAAAAATTGAGCAACCTCCGATGCGCCTGCAAAATTCTGTCTCAGAGGATAAATTGCGGATACGAAGTTGACGGTCTGTCTCCGAGACAAGTTTCTTGCGGTTGAAGTGCTCAGCAATAGATTAACCAAAGTCGCCTCGCTCGCAAGCTTCAAGACGGTACGGTCAAGCCGTTCAAGGTCTCGAACTCGAACGTCGCGATTACTTTGTGACGCAACGAGAGGCCAAAGACGCAAAGACGAAGATATCTTGCTCAAAAACCGACCAGCGCCGAGAGTTGCAACGTCATGAATCAACTTAGGACATTTCCAAAAATAACCACTACAAATCGTTCACTCTCGGTTTGATGGTATAATTCCATTCAGGGTGGAACTTGTTGTAGGGCGACAGTTCATTTTGACCGTAAGGCGACAGCTACCTTTACGAGGTGGCAACAGCCTTAGCTCATCGATTTTCCGTCAACAATTGGCGGAAAAAGACGATGAGCTTTCTCGCAAAAGAGGAACGGACAGCCATGGCTGTATTGTTGAAACAGGGGCATTCCCAGAGCGCAGTGGCGCGGCTTCTCGGGGTTACGGAGGGCACGGTTCGATATCATCACAAGCGCCGATCGGCGGGCGTATTGGATGGTAGGTCCAAGCAGACATTCAAGGCCGCCGATTATGCGGAAGCGATCTCGCATTGGCGCTCTCAGCAAGAGGACGGCCGTGTAAACCTGGTGGATCTTCATCGGTGGCTGCAGCGCGAGCATGGTTATGGCGGGAGCCTGCGATCGGTTCAGAGATATTGGAAGGCGACGTATCCGGCCCCGAAGGTCCGGGCGAGACGTCGTGTTGAGACGCCGGCCGGCGCACAGGCCCAGGTGGACTGGGCGGAGTTTCCCGGCGTGGTTCTTGGCGACGAGGTTGTCGATCTTTCTGCCTTGATCGTGACGCTTTCTTGGAGCCGCAAACGGGCGGTTGTCTGGTCTCGTTCGAAGGACATGTTGTCCTGGCAGTCTTGCAATACGGCGTGTTTGCGTCGCTTGGGCGGTTCAGTCGCGGTTCTGCGCATCGACAACGTGAAGACGGCGATCTCCAAGGGGGCCGGCGCCTGGGGCGTCATCAACGAGACGTATCGGCGCTTTGCAGCGCAACTGAACTTCCATGTCGACGCCTGCCAACCTCGGCATCCGGAGGGAAAGGGTAAAGTCGAGAGACATGTGCGCGACCTTCGTGAGACGGTTGATCCTCGCAAGGAGGCCTTTGACAGCCTGGAACAGCTGCAGGCCGTGACCGATGCGCGGCTTGAAGAGCGTGCCGGCCGCCTGCGGTGCCCGGCGACCGGCACCAGTGTCGCCGAAGCGTGGGAACAGGAGCGTCGTCTTCTGACGCCATTGCCCGAGACGCTGCCGGAACCGTTCGACATCGTCGTGCGCAGGCCCGTCGGAATTGACTGCCTCGTCAGCTTCGAAGGCCGACAATACAGCGTGCCGTTCCGTTTCGTCGGCCAGGACGTGGAGGTGCGCGGTCTGGCCGGGCACGTGCAGATCCTCAAGAATGCCGAAGTGATCGCCATGCATCCGCGCCGCACCGAGCGGCTGATCGTGTGTGACGATGCACACTTCGATGGTGATGACACCGATCGTGTCCGCGCGCCGATGCCGCTTGGCAAGATGGGGCGAGGCCTTCAGGCGCTGGCGGCCAGCAATGTTCAGCAGCGCTCGATCGACATCTACGCCCGTCTGGCGGAGGTGGCCCGATGACGTCTCGGAGCATAAAACTGGATATTGACGTAACCCGCGAGAAGCTGGACGCACTCGGCCTTGGCTACGCATCCGAGGCGCTGGACACTTTGCTGTCGGAGGCCGTCAGCACCGAGATGTCCGCTCACCAGTTACTTGAACGGATTCTCGATATTGAGCGTGCCGGCCGCGAAGAACGGCGCATCAAGACGATGATGAAGACGTCGAAAATCCCGACCGGGCAGACGTTGGAAAACTTTGATTTTGCCTTCCAGCCGGCAATCGAGCGTTCCCGCATCGACACCTTGGCGACCGGGGCCTGGATCCGGAATGCCGAGGTTGTCCTGCTTCAGGGGCCGCCCGGGGTCGGGAAGTCGCACTTGCTCGTGGGACTGGGCATCCGGGCGATCCAACTCGGCTTCTCAGTCCAGTACTATCGCTTTGATGAACTGCTGACGGCCATCAAGGCGGACGCGCTTCTGCCGCCTACAAGGCTAAAGGGCCGGAAATACATGTCCAGTTCGCTGCTGCTGATCGATGAAATGGGTTTTGATCCGATGAACCGGGAAGAGGCCGGCCTCTTCTTCCGGCTGGTCAGCTATCGCTACGCTCGGGGTGCGATGATCATCACCACCAACAAGAGCATTCGCGACTGGACCGAGTTGCTCGCCGGCGATGAAGTCCTTGCTGCCGCGATCCTCGATCGGCTCCTTCACCGATCTCATGTGCTCAACATCAAAGGCCGCTCATATCGGCTGCGCGACCTCGAAGAACTTCTGACAAAAGAGAGCGCCTGAACGGGCAAATTTTGGCGCCGCGATTTGGGGGGCGTACGCCCCCCAAATCGCGCTGTCCTCGTAACACTGGGTGTCGTCTTAACTCGTAAGTGTAGGTGTCGCTTGACACTTGTCGCCAGTGATGTCGATTTCGGCCATTTCGGTTTTGGAGACCTTGACACCCTTCTGATAGATCCGTTCGTCGACTGCGCATTCGACCCTGAGCCCTGCCTTGGTTGTCGTCGCGCCGATCAATTCGACCACCGTCATGCGATCGGTGAGCGGACGGCCGCGCCAGTTCTGGGTGATGTGACAAAACAGGCGATGCTCAATCTTGTTCCACTTCGACGTACCCGGCGGATAGTGGTGGATCTGCAGCGTGAGCCCGGTCTCGTCGGCGAGCTTTTGCAACTCGACCTTCCAAAGCCTGATACGTACCCCGTTCGAACCGCCACAATCAGCAGTGATCACGAGCTTCTTCGCCTCGGGATAGCGCGCATGGCCCATCCGATAGAACCAGGTGCGGATGGACTGGACAGCGAATTCAGCCGTGTCGGCAGTGATGCCGAGGCTGACCCATGCTTCGTTCGCGGTGACGTCAAAGACCCCGTAAGGAGCCACCTTGCCCAAGCTCTTGTCCTCGAAGTCGTGCACCTTCACGCGTCGTGGGTCGGCTTTTGGACGGTAGTCGGTGCCACCGTTCTTGTAGTTGCCGATCAGTTCCTTCTTCTTGGTGTCCACCGAGATCACTGGTTCTCCGGCGCTTTGCGCCTCACACACCTTGGTGTTGATGTGCTCGAACTGGGCATTGCGGTCCGGGTGCCTTGAGCCCTCGTCGGTCTTGCGGTTCGTCTGCCGCGAGAACCCCAATTTTGCCAGCAATGTGTCGACGCTGTTGCGGCATATCTTGTGGCCTGCGTCCTTGAGTGCCGCGGCCAGCTTGGCGGGACTTTTGGACACCCACATCAGCGGTCGCTCCGGGTCGCCACGCGTTACTGGCTCAACGAGGCGCTTGAGGTCAGCAAGCAGGGTCGGATCGTTATCGGTCAGTGTTCGCGCGCCAGCGCCTGGGCGGCGAACCTTTCCGGGCGGCGGGTCATCAAGGTCCTTGAGCCCACGCCCGATCGTCGACCTGGCGACGCCGGTGATGCTGGAGACCGCGGCAATGCCGCCCCGGCCAGCTGCACGCGCTTCACTGGCGGCAAACAGCCGGCGACCACGTTCATCACGATGGCAGCCGTCCGCTTCCCAGCGTTGTTGAATTGCAAGTAGATCAATCATGCAAACCGGGTAGCGCATATCAATCCGTGCGGGAATCCCTTCTGTCTGAGACCGATGTCAAACCACCGCATACCGATCAGTCCATCCGAGTCGGTAATCTTTGGAAGTCTCCTTAATATCCGATGAATACCCGAGGGACTGTGAGAATCTGGAACCAAGCGACCGAAAAATCCACGCCACAATTGTCTCAGGAAAAAGGGAGCCATTTAGCATTATTGAGCGTAGGCTAACATCACTGTTGCCCTTTGACTTCGAGATGATTTTCCCATCCGAATTTTGGACCCTGGCGACATGAAGGTAAACCGGGGTACAAAACAGCGGCGTAGCCGCCATTCTTCTGGGGCGGTACTTTTCAATAGCCGATTCAAAGCTATCCAACTGACGGCTTAGGCTGCGCGCGCGACATTCATCTCGAGCTTCGCGGAGCGCTTGCGCTATGATCGATTGACGGGCGGTGAACAGCGAATCTAGTTGACGTGAATCGCGTATCACAACAGAACTGTTCAGGAGATCATCAATAATGCCCGCAAATTTATACTTGTATAAATCTCGATCTGGCCAGTATAGTGTATAGTCAAGTTTATTTCCACGACTATCTGTTTTGGGAATTCCGTGTCTTAAAACAGGACCACGCAAAAAATCAAAAAAGAATGAGTACCTGTTCTTTATCGCATCAATATTAAGCTCAACAGTGCCGTCCGAGTACCGCTTTGCAAAGTCGGTGCTAATCATTAGGTCAAGTGCAGCACGGTACAACGGCTGACGTTCAGGATCACTTTGAGAGTAAGTTCTCTTTGGGGATATGCCAAGCCACTCCAAGCTTTGAGATATTTCCAACTTATTTTGTGCGGCGTCTTTTTCATCAACATTCGTATCATCGAACCTCACATGAAAGTCAGATTTTTGGTGATTGGGCATTGAGAAAAGTTTCGAAATAAGCGCTGTTCGGGCGTTACCAATATGCAATGTTCCGGAAGGAGTTGGTGCAAACCTGGAAAAACTGGCGTGCTCGCCAATGAGTTCGACTTGTGTCTCACTGTGCTTACTTTTAAGCGCAATATCTGAGAAGACTAAGATATCTTGCGAGAATGCCTGCTGCAGGCTTCTTATGAAACTAGAGATCGTTATTCTAAATTTTTTGTCAAGGCCTTCTCCAAACTTGTAATTTGGTAATAGTACCATTGAGTTCGGAAACATGGTGAATTGGAAGAATATTCGTGCATCGACGATTACATGAGAGAACACACCAAACGGGTCTAAGATCATGGGATGCACTTGTTTCGGAGTTATCCCAATTTCAACCAGTGTCGTATCGTCAGCAAAATGCGCAAATACCTCTGGTTCATTGGTTCTCTGTAATTTCCGTTGATTAACCCTAATAGATTTGTCACAAATAGCTAAGACGAGTCTACCGCTTCTCTTAAATATCAGGAACTTCGGTTCTAGAACGGAGTTTTGATGTTGTCTAAGTTGACGCTCCATTTTATCACTTAACGAAATTTCGGACAATTTTGTTTCATGCCTATTTGCTATGAAGCGAAAGAAACTAACACATTCAAATAACTTGGGCCGATGACCCAGATATGCTTTGCTATTCTGAACTATCGATTCGTGGCTTGCTTCGACGAGCGATCGATGGAAGATTGATTTCTTGAATTCTTCCATCTTTCTGCCAGTGAATGAGAGCTTGATCTCGATATCACTTTCAGCGGCCTGGACATCCCGAACAAATCTTTCTACTTCTGCTCGTGTTCCGTCGATCATGTCTAATGCATCATCTCCTAGAACTAGATGACACGCCGTTCCGTTTAGAACAGTATCCATCGCTTCAAGCGTATGAGAGTTCGGGCGCTCGTTTGTGTCCAGTACCCTGAGGAGTACATTCTGCTGGCCTTTTGGGTTCTCAACTATATTTTCGCGTACCCAGAGTAATTACCCACCCCTTGAACGTTTGGGCCTGTCGTGATTCATAGTCGGGATGAGTCGCGCTGATCTTGAGAAACTGAGCAAGAAAGAACTGATAGAGGCCTATTTGGAGCTTCAGGCGAAGCTTCAGCGGCCGGCAAAGACGTCGCGCACGTCCTCCCAACCACCATCGACGGACAAGAAACAGCGCCGTGATACATCAAAGCCCGGCGGAGCCAAGCCCGGTCACAAAGGCGCATCCCGCCGTCTCGCCGACAATCCAGACGCCGTGGTCGACCACCGCCCCGACACTTGCGGGAATTGTGGGGAAGTCTTCCCTGTGGATGTGAGCGAAACTGTGATCGGTGAATATGACGCCATCGACCTGCCGCCGGTGGCGCCGGTTGTGGAACGGCACCGGCGTTTGCAATGCGTTTGCTCAGGATGCGGTGCGACGACGAAGGCGCCTTTGCCGCAAGCCGCCACGGGCTCACCGTTCGGGCCGACGATCCAGGCGCTGGCATTTTATCTGAAGCATTTCCAGCACGTCTCCTATGAGCGGCTTCAGGGTCTGTTTCGGGATGTGTTTGGCCTTGTCATCAGCCAAGGGGCGTTGATGAACATGCTGCGGCGTGGCGCGGCTTCATTTGCGGCCCAAAAGAGCAGCCTTGTCAGCCGGCTGCGTGGGGCCAAGGCAGTCGCCTCGGACGAAACCGGGGTGCGGATTGAGGGATTGAACGCCTATCACTGGGTTTTCCGCTCGGCCGATACGGTGGTGCATGAGGCTGCCTTCTCGCGCGGCGCCAAGGTGATTGATGCCGTCATGGGCGATCATCGCCCGGACTTCTGGCTGTCGGATCGCTATTCGGCGCAGCAGAACCGGGCCGCCAGGCATCAGACCTGCCTGGCACATCTGGCGCGCGACATCGCCTGGGTCGGTCAGGTCGGCGATGAGACGATCGGGCTGAGATTGAAGTTATGGATCGACGCGGTGTTCTCCTTGGCGCGGTCGCTCGGGGATCTGGCGGCAAGCACGGTCAAGCGAAAAAGGCGCGACCTCGACACCCGCATCGCCGATATCGTGTGCACCGCTACCGAGTGCGAGCAAACCCGGAAGGTCTTGCGCAAGTTCGCCAATGCGCGCGACCAACTCATGACTTTCCTTGACGCGCCGGACCTGGTTGAACCGACCAACAATAGTTGCGAGCGAGCGCTACGACCGGCGGTGATAAACCGCAAGGTCACCAACGGCTTCCGCGCCCAATGGGCGGCCGAGGCCGACGCTGCAGTCAGAACCGTCGTCGACACAGCAAGCCTGGTCGGTACCAATCCATTTACCCAAATCCGCCAAACACTCTCTGCTTGAAGCCCGCGCTGACAGGGGGTGGGTAATTACTACCCAGAAGTAGGATTGTGGCGTGTATATTACAACCTTCGCGTATTCTGAGATATCTCCTTCTTGTTCTAGCTTTCTCAGGTTGCCTAGAAGGGCGCGAGACTGATCATATAGGTCGGGTGTGGTTGTCTTTACTGTGTGGGAAAAGTCAGAAATTAGTTCGATTGCGCGCCGAATCGATGTAAGGTTTTGAAGATGTGCCATCTCTTGAATGCTGCCGAGCGCGGCTCTCGATTCAATTGGATTCCCTGAGTACAACCTTTCAATCAGTTCAGTTGGAAGTTGCTTGGCGCTGTTAGGGTTCTTGCTGATGGAAGCAGTCAGGCGGTCACCGTTTGAAATCTTTCTGTAGATCGGTACCACTTCAAGACTGGACACGATACCTAGCTGCAGAGACTGGAATAGTTGACTACATGTAAGAAACCGATTTGGCCCTGCTGATCGACCGCTTTGTATCAGCTTTGTTATCTCCCCGGACAAAATACAACGCCGCCCGTCGGTAAATGCCTCGTAGCTCTGGTTTCCAGATGTAAGGAACTCGACATTTCCTATAACGTTCGGAAATGCTATGCCCTCCTTTGGGACTTCTACCAATTTTCGGGCGAAACAACAGTCCAGAATAATTACGAGATTGTTACATCGTATCTCGTTGATGGCGAGCAGGAACTGGTGGGAGTTAATAGCATCGTTCGGTGCAGAGTGCTTCTGTGAGCAACCATAGTTCGCACCGTAAAATTGGAAGTTATCGTTCTGATCGACGCCTCCGTGGCCGATTAGATAGATCAAAACTTCATCCTCATCGGAACACAGTAACGAAAACTCTGACAAAGTTGACGCGATCTGTTCAGCGCCAAGGTCACTTTGAATGCGGGTGCTGAAGGCACCGTAGAGCTTAGCAGAAACAATTCCGAGAATGTCACGTGCTGAGGCCTTAATTTCAACTCGATCCAAGTCTTCGTTTGAGTACTCGGAATTTGCAATGATGAGCGCACGTCTCATGCTAAGCTGCCCGAGTTAGAAATGATGTAATTCGCTGTGCTCTCTGGTTTTCCGGAATTTCCGAATAGGCCCCTATCAACTCAAGCATTTGCTGGGTTGTACGGTACCCAGTTGAGTTGTTGTCCAATGGCCAGCCTTCGAACATATCATGATGCGATGCAAACGCCATGATTGCTGTACGTGGCACCGTTTCGCTCAGCGGAAGTTGCTCTAGCTTTGAGTATTCTGAAGCTGGCAGCAATCCGGCATCTAGTCCTAATGCCAAATTTAGTCCAAAGAACTCACCCTCTTCATAGGCGATGATTCTAACGAACCCTTCAAATGGAAGGGCTACTTCGATCTGGAGCTCCATTCCTGATTGAATGACTATCTCGGGTGACTTGAAGAACTGCTCTAGACGTGTTCGGTCTTCATTCATTTCTAAGCCCAGCCTTTGACTTGCACCGAGCGTGATGAGTTCTCTGTGTTGAGTAAGCTTAGCAGCCATCCGTAATGGGCTGCCGTTTTGAAGACGCTTGATATAGTTGCAAATTTGAACCGGATCTTCAGTTCGCCAAATATCTGTTGAGACTCCAAGATCGTCCAAGCCCAATGAAAAGTTGAGCATATGCAGGAACTTTCTTGTGGGCCGAGCCATTTTTTGATTTACGTTTGAAGGTGTCTGGTTGCCAGCTTTGAGGTGCAAGGCGCCTTCATTCAGGATTGAAACTAGGTATGCTTTCGAAGCAGGCCCACTCGCCTGACCAGTGACGGGGTTTATATACTCCGACTTCCAAAGGTGATTCAGTACGGCTTCAATTTTTTCCCACATCGTCCCTTCCTTGAACTACTTATGGCCAATGTATCTAATTTTGCCCCTTGGCGAACTGTTGGAATGTGATGTTTTTTGGTATCGAGCCGTGAGCAAAGTGTTCCAGCCAAGCATGCTCTTTGGCTTAACGTCGTTCAGCTCGATCTTTGCTATTAAGTGGCCTCCCTGCAGACAAAAGTTTCGACTCAGACACCACCAGGTCGCTGGTCGCTACCAATGGTGGCTGGGCAAACATTCCGCCTCAACGCAATCGGCGAGATCCGATCTACATCAGCCCGTTCCTTTATCGGGATCGGAACCTAGTCGAGCGGTTCTCCAATCGGATCAAGCATTGCCGTCGCGTCGTCACGCGATGTGAAAAGCGGGTGGCGAACTTCCTCGCATTCGTAAAGCTAGCGGCGATCCGGATCTGGTTACGCGTTTATGAGTCCACGACAGCCGGTCGATGCGGCCCCGGCCAAGCTTCAAAAGCCCGACAGATCGAGCGGCAGAATCTGCCCCATCCAGATGGCATGCCGGGTATGGTCGGCATGGGCATCGCCGGTATTCGGGTGAACGAACACGGTCAGTCCGTCGCGGTTGGTGCACAGCCATGCCGACACCTCGCCGAACTTCTCGGCCGGCACCCGCAATTGGCAGCTCCAGCAGGGGTGCGGACCGACGGGCTTTTCGTGCACGCGACCCATCTCGATATCGAAACGGTCGCGGGCCGCCTCGCAAATCGACCTGGCCAGCGGCAGCGTCTCCTGGCTGAAATAGATATGCGCGTGAAAATCGTGAATGGTATCGGTCATGCGAGCTATCTCTGCGTCAGGACCGACAAGCTGCTTTCTGCCCGTCGGAAATCAGTTGTAGCCACCCTGTAACAGTGCGATGACCTCACGTGCGGAGCCCGAGACTTCGAAACCATATTTGTCGGCGATTTTGACATAGGAGACGTTTGGTTTCTCCGGGACGTCGGCCACGGTCCCGACCAGGTTGGGATTAACGAATACGGGCTCCCCCGTTCGCGCCACGGTCAACTCAATGAATTTCACCAAAATCCACTCCTGTGTTTTGTGGTCGGTGTGATTCCGACCTGTTTTTTCCAGATTTGCTGTCGGTGGTCCTTACCATCTCGCAGGACTATTTGGCACACTTTTTCATCCGCCTGGCCGAAAGGAATTCTCAGGGTCCAATCGGGCTAGAACAAAGCCTGCAGCAGCGATCGCCTGCCATGGGCGGCACTGCCGCTCAGCGTCGCCAGCACGACCTGGCGCGTCGGCTCCGGCCCTTCCGGTTTCCGCAGGGCGACGCGGTCGTCGGCGTAGCGTTCGATGTCGGGAACCGGAAGCAGCGTCAGTCCCAGCCCCGATTTGACGCATTCGACGATCGCCTCGACCCCGTCGAGCACGATGGTGTTGCCGGGTCGCAGGCCGCCGGGACGACTCATATAGGCCGCGATCAGCTTGCCGATGCCGGTGCCCGGGGCAAAGTGCAGGAACGGCATGTCTTCGACAATGTCGGCAAGGGATTTCTCCCGGGCCGCCGCCGGCAGCGCATAGGCCAGAGCTTCGGTTCTCAAGGTCAGATAGTCGAGCTGCGGGTCGGGTTTGCCGGAGGCGGTGACGATCGCCGCGTCCAGTTGTCCGGCGAGGACCTTCTCCTCCAACGCCTCCGACAATCCGGTTTCCAGGTCGAAACGCGCCCGCGGCGCCCTGATTCCGGTCTGTTTCAAAAAATCAGGCAGCAGGCGAACGCTCGCTGTGGCGATGAAGCCGATGCGAAAGTGGCCGACCAGTTGGTTGCCGGGACTGCACAGTTGCAGCAATTCGTCCTCGGCGTGCAGCAGCCGCTCCGCCCGGTCGGCGATGGCGCGGCCCTGCGGCGTCAGTTTCGGCGGCCGGAAGGAGCGGTCGAACAGCGCCACGTCGAGGTCGCGCTCCAGGGTCTTCATCTGCATGGAGACCGCAGACAAGGTCATGTTGAGCCGCTCCGCCGTCGCGGCGAAGGAGCCAATCTGGGCGATTTTCGCCAGCGTTCGCAGCGATCTGGTCTGCATAAATCAATCGATCTTGAATTTGATATCCATGTTTATTCGATTGTGGTGAATTTAGTAGACTTTAAGATGGTTGTCATCCGCCATAGGAGGCTTCGATGACCACCAATCCCTTCCAGGAGAAAGCCCGCGAACTGGCCTTGAAATTCGCCCCGCGCGCCGGCCAATGGGACAAGAGCCGCAGCTATTGCTGGGACAATGTTGCGGATCTGACGGAGGCCGGCCTAATGGGCATGACCCTGCCGACCGAGTATGGCGGCAAGGGCGCATCGTTTTACGACGCGGTGCTGGCGATCGAGGAGATCGCCAAGGCCTGCACCCTGTCGGCACGCATCGTCGTCGAGGCCAATATGGGCGCAATCAGCGCGATCATGGCCTACGGCACTGAAGAGCAGAGAGCCTTCTGCGCGCCCGTCGTGCTGTCCGGCGACAAACCGGCGATCTGCATCACCGAGCCGGAGGCCGGAAGTGCGGCGACGGAAATGACGACGACGGCGCGCAGGGTCGGCGCGACCTATCGCATCAGCGGCCGCAAGCACTGGATCACCGGCGGCGGTATTTCGAGGCTGTACCTGATCTTCGCCCGGGTCGTGGACGAGGACGACCGGGAGCTCGGCATCGGCGGCTTCATCGTGCACCGCGATCCCGAGCGGGGGATCGAGCCGAAGGGTTTCGAGATCGTGCGCCGCGAGCACACCATGGGCCTGTGCGGCATGCCGGAGGCGGAACTGGCGTTCGACGACCTTGAAGTCGACGAGGCGATGGCGCTGGTGCCGCCCTCCGGTTTCCGTCGCGGTTTCGCCGATCTGATGAACGCCTATAACAGCCAGCGCGTCGGCGCCGGCACGATTGCGATGGGGGTCGCGGCGGGAGCGCTCGACCACGCCAGGCGCTATCTGCTCGAACGCCGGCAATTCGGCCGGCCGCTGGCCGAGTTCCAGGGCCTGCAGTGGATGCTCGCCGACATGGACACCGCCGTGCACGCGTCGCGGCTGATGCTGCACGAGGCGGCGCGCTCGCGCGGACCGGGCGGCAGTCCGTTTCCCGACATGACCATGGCGGCGCGGGCGAAACTGTTTGCCTCGGAAGCGGCGATCAAGGTGGTCAGCGACGCCCTGCAGATTTTCGGGGCGCGCGGCTATGGCGACGCCGAACCGCTGGAGCGCATGTATCGCGACGTGCGCATGTTCACCATCGGCGGCGGTACGGCGCAGATTCTGCGCACCCAGGTCGCCGGCAACCTGCTGGGGATCAAGACGCCGCAGACGCGCGACGGCTACGCCAAAGCCGCGGGAGCAGCATCATGACGAGCGATTTGCGTGCCGCCGACCTGCTGGCACGGCGACTTTACGAGGCCGGCTGCCGCCACGCCTTCGGCATGCCCGGCGGCGAGGTGCTGACCATCGTCGACGCGCTGCAGAAGGCCGGCATCGACTTCGTGCTGGCCAAGCACGAGAACAATGCCGGCTTCATGGCCGAGGGTGTATACCACCGCACCGGCGCGCCGGGCATCCTGGTGGCGACCGTCGGCCCGGGAGCGCTCAATGGCGTGAACGTCGTCGCCAATGCCGAGCAGGACCGGGTGCCGCTGATCGTGCTGACCGGCTGCGTCGATGCCGACGAGGCGCTGACCTATACCCACCAGATCCTCGACCACCAGGCGGTGTTCGCACCGATCACCCGGGCGACGTTCATGCTGACGGCCCGGGGAGCCGACACCATTGCCGACAAGGCGGTCGGCATGGCGACGGAAGGCCGCGCCGGGCCAGTGCATATCGACGTTCCGATCTCGGTTGCCGACGCGAAACCGGGTGCCGTTCAGCCGCGCCGAAGGGCGGTCGCCTCGCCGACGGCTCCGGCCGAAGGCCCCGACCTCGACCGCGCCCGCGAATGGCTGCGGCGCGCCCGAAGGCCGGTGATGGTCGTCGGGCTCGATGCGCTGAAGGACGAGGCCGGCGAGGCGATCCGGGCCTTTGCCGAAAACTACCGCGTGCCTCTGGTAACCACCTACAAGGCCAAGGGCATTGTTGCCGAGGACCATCCCATGTGCCTCGGCGGCGCCGGACTGTCGCCGCTCGCCGACGCCACGCTGATTCCGTTCGTCCAGTCCGCCGACCTGATCCTGTGCGTCGGCTACGATCCGATCGAAATGCGCACCGGCTGGCGTGAGATCTGGGACCCGGCGAAGGTCAACGTCGTCGATATCACCGCCGGGCCGAACCACCACTACATGCACCAGGCATCGCTGCATTTCGTCAGCGATACGGCTGCGACCCTGGCGGCGCTGCAGGCCGGCGTCGCGGCGAGCGAAACCTGGGCGGGCGGCGAAATCGAGATGGCGAAGGCGCGGCTGGCCGGGGATTTCCCGACAGACCAGGACTGGGGACCGGCGGCCGTCATCGACGAATGCCGGCGAACGCTGCCGCGCGATACGATCGCCACGGTGGATTCGGGCGCCCACCGCATTCTCTTGTCGCAGATGTGGATCTGCTTCGAGCCCCGCAGCCTGCTGCAGTCGTCGGCCCTATGCACGATGGGGTGCGCCGTACCGCTGGCGATCGGCGCAAAACATGCCGACCCGGACCGGCCGGTCGTGTCCTTTTCCGGCGATGCCGGCATGCTGATGGTCGCCGGCGAACTGTCGACGGCGGCCGAACTCGGCAGCCGCGCCATCTTCGTCGTGTTCGTCGATTCCAGCCTGGCGCTAATCGAGCTCAAGCAGCGGCAGCGGCAACTTGGCAATGCCGGCGTCGATTTCGGCAGCCACGACTTCGCCGCCATCGGCCAAGCTTTCGGCGGGTACGGACACACGGTGACCGGTCGCAGGCAACTGCGCGAGGCCTTGGCCGAGGCACTCGAGGCGGATCGGTTCTCGGTCATCGCGGCGGTCATCGACCCGCAATCCTACGACTGCCGAATTTAGGAGAACAGACCAATGGCAGGCGCATTGGACGGACTTGTCGTCCTCGATCTCAGCCGCATTCTCGCCGGCCCGACCTGCACACAGTTGCTGGGCGATCTGGGGGCCGAGGTGATCAAGATCGAAAACCCCAAGACCGGCGGCGACGACACCCGCACCTGGGGACCGCCCTTCGTCACCGGACCCGATGGCGATCGCACGGATCTGAGCGCCTATTTCATGAGCGCCAACCGAAACAAGAAATCCGTTGCGCTCAATATCAGCAAGCGCGAGGGGCAGCAGGTCGTCCGCGCTCTTGCCGCCACGGCCGACGTGCTGATCGAGAATTTCAAACCGGGGTCGCTGGCCAAATTCGGCCTCGATCACGCCACCATGCTGCGCGACTTCTCGCATCTGGTCTATTGCTCGATCTCCGGTTTCGGCCAGACCGGGCCGAACGCCGCCAAGCCCGGCTACGACCTGATGGCGCAGGGCTATGGCGGCATCATGAGCCTGACCGGCGCGCCCGACGGCGAACCGATGAAGGTCGGTGTGGGAATCGCTGACGTCATGTGCGGCATGTACGCGGCCGTCGGCATCCTGGCGGCACTCAGGCACCGCGACCGCACCGGTGAAGGCCAGCATATCGACCTGGCGCTGGTCGATACCCAGGTCGCCTGGCTGATCAACGAAGGCGTCAACTACCTGACGTCCGGCGAGGTGCCGGAGCGGCGCGGCAACGGCCACCCCAATATCGCCCCTTACCAGGTGTTCGAAACCGCCGATGGCCACGTCATCGTCGCCGTCGGCAACGACACCCAGTTCCAGCGTTTTGCGGCATGGCTGGACCGACCGGAACTGGCGGCAGATCCGCGGTTTTCCACCAACCCGGCGCGGCTTGAAAACCGGGCCGCGCTGACCCCTGTCGTTCAGGAGATCTTGCGAACGCGAACCACCGACACGGTGATCGCCGGCCTGGAGGCCCTCAAGGTGCCGGCGGGACCGGTCAACGCGCTCGACAGGGTTTTTTCTTCCGACCAGGTGGCAGCCCGCGCCATGCGGATCGACATGGAAACACCGGCTGCCGGTGACGGCCAGGTGTCGCTGATCGGCAATCCGTTGAAGCTGTCGAAGACGCCGGTGACCTACCGCCGCGCGCCGCCTGTCATGGGCGCCGATACGGCGGAGGTCCTTTCAAGCAAATCAGACGACTAATCGCGGACCACCAGAACCGACTGGCTGGCGTGGCGCATGACGCGCGCCGCGTTGGGACCGAGCAGATAGTCCTTCAGCTCCGGCCGATGCGCCGCCATGACGATGGCGTCGCACTGCAGTTGGTCCGCCGCCTGCAGGATCTCTTCATAGATCGTGCCGTGGGCCACGTGAATGCGGTGGTCCACACCGTCGGGAACGTGATCGGCCGCCCAGGCCTCGAGCTGCCGCGTGACGTCCGCAAGGGCGTTCTTTTCGAACCCCTCGTCGAAATAGGAACCGACGATCGACATGCCGAAATCCGGCACCACCGTCATCACCTGCAACACGGCGCCGCCTGACGCCAGTTCGAGCGCCAGTTGCAGCGGCCGACTCCAGCTCGGTTCCGAGGCCAGGTCTATCGGCAGCAGGATCGCGTGGAAGGTGCCGGCACTCACGACGCGACCTCGCGGGCGGCGCGCCGCCTTTGCAGCAGGACGACCACCACCAGCACCAGCAGCGCCGGGATGTAGAATACCTCCTTGGGCAGCCGCTGCTTGGCGACCTGCACCATGGCAACCGTCACCGGATCGTCCGCATAGAAATCGAACTCGCGCCCGAGGCTTTCGAACGGCGTACCGGGGAACGGTTCCTCGAGCAGCGCCTGGCCGTCGTCGACCATGACCAGGATGCCGCTTTCTTCGAGGCGCGCCTCGCCGTCGCCGGCGGCGCCAAGCGGAACGACAATGGTGGTCTCGATGCGCTTGTCGGCATCGTTGAAATCAGGCCCGGCAATGGAAGCGCGCAGGAGGGAGTCCGCTGGTTGCGCTTCCGCCACCTGGTGGATCTCCGCCCCCGGCCGGTCAAGGAAGGGCGGGTCGATTTGATCCAGCCAGAAGCCGGGCCTGAACAGGGTGAACGCCACGACCAGCAGCGCGACCGTCTCCCAGATCCGGTTGCGGGTCAGGAAGAAGCCCTGCGTCGCGGCTGCGAACAACAGCATGGCGATCACCGCCGTGACGAAGACGAACACGCCCTTGAGAGGCGATACGTCGATCAGCAGCAGTTCGGTGTTGAAGATGAAGAGGAAGGGCAGCAGTGCCGTGCGGATGTCGTAGGCGAAGCCCTGGATGCCCGTCTTGATCGGATCGGCGCGCGAGATCGCCGCCGCGGCGAAGGCGGCGAGGCCCACCGGCGGCGTGTCGTCGGCCAGAATGCCGAAATAGAAGACGAACAGATGCACCGCGATCAGCGGCACGATCAGCCCGCTCTTGGCGCCGAGCGCGACGATCACCGGCGCCATCAGCGACGACACGACGATGTAGTTGGCCGTCGTCGGCAGGCCCATGCCGAGGATCAGGCTCATGATCGCCACCAGGATCAGCATCAGCAGCAGATGGCCGCCGGACAGAAACTCGACGAATTCGCCGACCACCTGGTGCGCGCCGGTCAGCGAGATGGTGCCGACGATGATGCCGGCGGCACCCGTGGCGACGCCGATGCCGATCATGTTGCGAGAGCCGGCGATCATGCCGTCGACCCATTCCGAGACGCCGCGCCGGGCGGCTGCCCCGATATCGGTGTTGCCGCGCATGATCGCCTTGATCGGGTGCTGGGTCAGCGCCACGGTGATCATGGCGATGGTCGCCCAGAAGGCCGACAGCGCCGGCGACAGCCGCTCGATCATGATGCACCAGATCAAGATGACGATCGGCAGGATATAGTAGAGACCGGTGATCGCCGTGGCGCCGGCGCGCGGCAGTTCGGTGATCGGCGCATCCGGCGGATCGACTTCCAGGTCCGGGTGCCGGGACGCCAGCCACAGCAGCACCAGATAGCCGACGGCGCAGCCCAGCACGACCACGGTGAAGGCGGCGCCCGGGAGGGCGACCTTGATCCAGCCCATGCCGTAATAGACGATCATGCCGAGCACCGAGATGCCGATGAATCCGGCGAGAAAGCCCATCAGCTTGCCGGCGAAACTGAGCGACGACGGCGGTTTCGGCAGGCCCCGGAGGTCAAGCTTCCGGGCCTCCAGATGGACGATGTAGAACAGCGCGATATAGGACACCAGTGCCGGAACCAGCGCATGCTTGATGATTTCGGTGTAGCTGATGCCGGTGAATTCGGAGATCAGAAAGGCCGCAGCGCCCATAACGGGCGGCGTCAGCTGGCCGTTGGTCGAGGAAGCCACCTCGACGGCGCCGGCCTTTTCCGGCGGAAAGCCGGTGCGTTTCATCAGCGGAATGGTGAAGGTGCCGGTGGTCACCGTGTTGGCGATGGACGAACCGGAATAGAGACCGCTCAGCGCCGAGGCGACGACCGCTGCCTTCGCCGGGCCGCCGCGCAGATGGCCGAGCAGAGCGAAGGCGATCTTGATGAAGTAATTGCCGGCCCCGGCCTTTTCGAGGATGGAGCCGAACAGCACGAAGAGGAAGATCAGGGTGGCCGAAACGCCGAGCGCCACGCCGAACACGCCCTCGTTCTGCATCCAGTAGTGCCACATTGCCTTGCCGAAGGAAGCGCCTTTCCACTGGACGACGTCGGGCAGGAAGTCGCTATGGCCGAAGAAGACGTAACAGATGAAGACCATCGCGACGATGACCAGCGGCAGGCCGAGCGCCCGGTAGACCGAGATCGCCAGGACGATCATGCCGATGGAGGACATGACCAGGTCGGACGTCGTCGGCAGGCCGGCGCGGTCGGCGATCTCGTTGCGGAACACCAGGATGTAGAGGCAGGCGGCTGCGCCCAGCAGCCCGAGCCCCCAGTCATAAAGCGGAATGTGGCGGCGCGGCGAGTTCCTGAAAAGCGGGAAGGCCATGGCGGCCAGGAACATGGCGAAAGCCAGATGGATCAGCCGCGCATTGGAATTGGTGACGATGACGCTGATGCCGGTGACGTCTGTCAGGTAGAACGGCAGGTTCGACGCGATGTAGAGCTGGAACAGCGCCCAGACGAAGGCGGTTACCGGTATCAGGTAGCGCTGCCAGTCGGCCGGGTGTCGCGCTCCGGTATCGACCTGGGCGACGAGGTCGTCGGCCTCGTGGATCGCGGCTTGCTTGTCGGTCATATCCTCCCCCATGACCCCGCGGCGGCCATTCTGCCGGGCCGCCGCGGACTGTGTCGCTGTCCCTTACAAGCAGGCGGCTACATCCAGCCGCGCTCCTTGTAGTACTTGACCGCACCGTCATGCAGCGGCGCCGACAGGGAGTCGGTGATCATTTCCTGTTCGCTGAGATTGGCGAAGGCAGGATGCAGCTTCTTGAACTGGTCGAAATTGTCGAACACGGCCTTGACCACCGTGTAGACGACCTCGTCCGGAACGTCGGAGCTGGTGACGAAGGTGGCGCCCACGCCGAAGGTGTCGATGTCCTCGGCATTGTTGTACATGCCGGCCGGAATCTTGGCCTTGCGGTAGTAGGAGTTGTCGGCGACCAGCTTGTCGATGGCGTCGCCCGTGACGTTGACCAGGTGCGCATCACAGGTGGCGAGCGATTCCTGGGTCAGGGCGGACGGATGGCCGACGAGCCAGAAATAGGCGTCGATCTTGCCGTCGCACACGGCCTGGCCGGTTTCAGCCGACTTCATTTCCGCCGCCAGCTTGAGATCGCTGCGATCCCAGCCGAGTGCTTCTTCCAGCACCTCCCAGGTGCCACGCGTGCCCGATCCGGGGTTGCCGATGTTCAGCCGCATGCCCTTGAGGTCGGTGATGTTCTTGGCGCCCGTGTTGTCATGGGCAATCACGGTGACCGGCTCGGGATGCACCGAGAAAATCGCCCGCAGCTTGTCGAACTTGCCCTGGTCCTCGAATTTCGAGGTGCCGTTATAGGCGTGATACTGCCAGTCCGATTGGGCGACACCGAACTCAAGTTCGCCGCCGCGGATGGTGTTGATGTTGTAGATCGAACCGCCGGTCGACTCGGCCGAACAGCGGATGCCGTGCTCCTTGCGGTCCTTGTTGACCAGCCGGCAGATGGCACCACCGGTCGGGTAGTAGACGCCGGTGACGCCGCCCGTGCCGATAGACACGAATTGCTGCTCGGCTGCCGTTGCAGCGCCTGTCAGCAACAGGGCGCCGGCAAAGGCAAAGCTACCAAGGTGGCGATTGATGGACGTTTTCATCTGGATCCTCCCATTTCATCCAACAGTCATTCGGTTTCAGATTGCGACGCTGCCTTCCGGCAGCGCACCGCCCGTCTCGTTTTCCTCCAGCGCCAGATCGTTCTGGTAGGCGAAGATCGCCGGAGTGCCGCCGGTGTGTATGAACGCCACGCTGGCGCCTGTTTCGATGACACCGCGCTCCACCAGCGATATCAGCCCCGCCATGGTGCGGCCGCTGTAGACCGGATCGAGCAGCAGGGCCCCGTCCCGGGCGGCTCGGCGGATGGCCGACGAAACGGCATCGTTCATCCGGCCGTAGCCGGGCGCCAACGTCGCGTCGTCAACCAGGATGTCCTGCGGTATCAGTTTCGCCCGGTCATCGAGCATGGCGTTGATTTCGGCAGCCCTTGTGGCAATCCGCGCGGACTGCAGCTCGGCGGCACGGCGTACGCAAATGCCGTGGATCGGCACATCCCAGCCGATGGCACGGGCGCCGACCAGAAAGCCGCCATGGGTCAATCCGCTGCCCGAGGGGATCACCACATAATCGGGCATTGTACCGAGTTCCTGGAATTGCCGCCAGGTTTCGATAGCCGCATAGACGTAGCCCAGTGCGCCGGTCGGTGGGCTGTCCATGCCGAGATGGATGACATAGGGCTTGCGGCCGCGCCGCTCGCATTCTTCCGCCAGGCGGTCGAGATTGGCATCGGCGCCGGCCTCGTTCTCGCCTTCCGGAAAGCGGTGGATTTCGGCGCCCAGCAACCGGCTGAGCAGGACATTGCCGGATGCCGCGTATACCGGATCGTTTTTGGGCACCCGATCCTCCAGCTGCACCAGCGCATGCCAGCCCAGACGCCGGGCCGCGGCGGTGGTGGAGCGGACGAAATTCGATTGTACGGCGCCGGTGATCAGCACCGTGTCGCAACCCTGCTCGGCGCCCTTGCCGAGATAGTATTCCAGTTGCCTCGTCTTGTTGCCGCCCATGGCCAGGGGCTGGGTGTCGTCGCGCTTGGCATAGAGCGTGATGCCGAGGCTGTCGCCCAGCCGCTGCAACGGATCGAGCCCGGAGCGGATCAGACCCAGATCGACGCGCGGGTGCTGTCCGAGTTCCGGAAGCAGATCGATGTCGGCGAGGCGGTCAGACAGCATCGACAAGCCCCCGGCTCAGCAACGAAATTCCCATGATCACGAGGACGACTTCGAGAAGCAGGCGCAGGCGATCCGACCCGATGACGTTGCGGCCGGCGAGGCCCAGCCCGATGCCGAGCGCCACAGCGGGCAAAAGCACGACGCTGAGGCTCCAGCTGCCCTCGCCGCGCTGCGTCATCAGCACGTGAATGAGCAGCGCCACCGTGTAGGCAACGAAGAAATAGGCGCGCAGCGTGGCACGCACGGCGGCCGGATTGAGCCCGCCGCTCAGCAACGTCCACAGCGCGATCGGACCCGGCACGGCCAGGGCGCCGGTCATGCCGCCCGATACCGTGCCGCCGAAGCGCACGACCCAGGGAGGCGGGCCGGCGCTGGCGGCTTGCGGCGCAGGGAAAAAGCGGAGTTGCGCCACCGCAAGCAACACGACAAGGCCACTGGCGATCTTCAGGCTGGTCGAATCGGCCATCAGCAGCAGAACGGTGCCCACCGGAATGCCGATGCAGGCCCACAGGCAGAGATGCGCCAGCGGCCGGCCGGCGACGTCGCGCAGCTCGGTGGGCAGCAGGCAGGCGGTCAGCACCAGGTTGAGAATGATCGCCGTCTGAATGGCCGACGCGCCGTCGAGAAAGAACAGCAGCGACGGCCCGGCAATCAGGCCGAGCCCGACGCCGGTCGCCACCTGCAGGGAGGAGCCCAGCAGAACCAGACCGAAAGCAAGGCCGAATTCGGCAACCGGCCAATCTGTCAGCATGGAGGTCAACATGACGCCAGCTTAGGATGCCAATCCGATAAAACAATTGACTTTTTTCCTCCTATTACATTAGAGAACCTAATGTAATGTTGAACGACCGTCTCAGCCTTCGCGCCATTCACGCCTTCCATGCGGTGGTTACGCTGGGCTCGGTGGCCGCCGCCGCGGAGCATCTCAACGTCACCCAGCCGGCGATCAGCCACCTGCTGAAATCGCTGGAAGGCTGGACAAATCTGACACTGTTTCGCAAGATCGGCCGGCGGCTGGAGCTGACCGAGGACGGTCAGGTGTTCTTCGGCGACGTCGCCTCGGCCCTGCCGATCATCTCGAACCTGCAGGAGTCGGCCGAAGCGATCCGCAATGCCAAACGCGGCCATGTCCGCATCGTCGCCATTCCCGTGGTGTCGGAATATCTGCTGCCGGCCATGCTCGGCCGGTTCATGCGCGACAACCCTTTCGTCGAAATCACCCTGGAGGTTGCCGAAACGCACCGGGCGCTCACCCTACTGGAAGCGGGCATGGTCGACCTTGCGCTGGTCTCGGGCGTTCGGGACAAGACCCATGCGGTGCATGCCGATCTGTCCACCCGTTCGGTGCTGATCGCGCCGGCGGACTGGCGCTCAGGCAGCGCCCTTCCGGTCGAGCTGGCATCGATCCAGTCGGAGCCGTTCATCGCCTTGAACACGGGAAGTCCGTTCCGCTACGCCCTGGACCAGCACCTGGGACGCGCCGGCCTGTCGCTGAAGATCCGGGCGCAGGTGCGCACCCAGAGCGCCATTGCCGGTCTCGTCGCCAGCGGCGTCGGCATCGGCATCGTCGACCAGATCGTCGCTGCCCGGGCGATCGCGGGAACCCGTTCGGTTGCCTTCGAGCCGGCCCTGAGCTGGTCGTTCCATCTGGTTTCGCGCAGCTCGGGAACGCTGTCGACGTCGGCCCAGCGGCTGGCCGAGTATCTGAGGGGACAGCTTGCAGAACGGTTTGAAGCAGCCGTTTGATTCAGCAATCCCGCGCGGCGATCACGGCCGCCACGAGATCTTCCGGAACCTCGCCGGGCAGCAGGTCTTCGCCCTTGCCGCAGCTCCTGGCCAGTTCCAGCGCGGCCTTGTAGGCCTGCAGGTACTCGCGGCATTCGCGGCACAGTTTCAGATGCATGTCGAAGACGAATTTCTGCCGCGGCGTCAGCTCGCCCTCGAGATAGGCGAGAATGAAATCCTCGAAGGCCTCGCAGGTGATCATCAGCGGAAGCCTGAACATGGCGCCATGGATGCGGCGCATGAATGTCGGTCTGACTTCTGTCATTCCGCCTGTCCCCTCAGGAGAGGCTCCAGCAGCCGCTTCAGTGCGGCGCGGGCCCGGTGCAATCGCACCTTCACATTGGCTTCGCTGATGCCCAGAAGCGCCGCGACCTCGGCGGTCGTCAGTTCTTCGATGTCGCGCAACAGCAAAATGATACGGTAATTGTCGGGCAATTGGTCGATTTTCGCCGTCACCAGCGCCCGCGTGTCCGATTGCAGCATCAGCGATTCCGGCGTCTCCACCGTCATCCAGCGATCCTCGATGCGGCAACCATTGGCATCGAAGACCGGCAGCAGATCTTCGATCGGCACGGTTTCCATGCGCCCGGCCTTGCGCAGCAGCATCAGGCTTTCATTGACGACGATACGGTGCATCCAGGTCTTGAGCGCGGCCCGCCCGTCAAAACTCGACAGGTTGTCGAAGATCTTGGCGAAGGCATTCTGGACGGCATCCTCGGCATGATGGGCGTCGCGCAAGATGCGGTTGGCCACCGCCAGCATCCAGCCGATATGGTCGCGCACGAAACGTTCGGTGGTCGCGGCACGGCCGGATTTCAGGTCGATGACGATGTCGTCGTCGCTGCCCGGTTCTGCCCGCCCTGGCTGGCCTTCAGCTTTCAACCGCCCGTCCTGTCGAAACGCAATTTCGGATTTCCGGCGCCGCCCTGTAACCTTATGCGGGGCCCCCGCATCTGACAAGAAGTCGCCAGGGTGCCGGCCGAACTCATCGGCCCAAACGGGAGGATCGGTTGGACATGACGGGCTTGTTGCTTCTTGCCCTTTTTACGGTGGCGTTCTCGATGATCGCCAACCGGCTGGCCACCACGATCCTCACCGCGCCGATGCTGTTTCTCGCCTTCGGGCTGCTGCTTTCGCAGACCGGCCTGATGTCGAACGAGGGGGCCGAGGAAACGTTGCACCTGGTGGCGGAAATCGCGCTGATCGTGCTGCTGTTCCTGGATGCGGCGCAGATCGACCTGATGACGCTGCGCAAGCGCCATGTCTGGCCGGTGCGGATGCTGGTTATCGGACTGCCGCTGTCGATCGTCTTCGGCACGCTGGCCGCGGCCCCGTTCCTGCCGGGCTGGCCGATCGTGGCGGTGGCGCTGGTCGCCGCCATCCTGGCGCCCACCGACGCGGCACTCGGCCAGGCGGTGGTCAGCAATCCGGACGTGCCGCGGCGGCCGCGCCGGGCGCTGACCGTCGAAAGCGGGCTGAATGACGGGCTGGCGCTGCCGGCGGTGCTGCTTTTCGCCAGCCTGACGGCGGAGATGTCGGACCGCAGCAATGCCGACTGGCTGGTCTTCGGCGCCAAGCAGATCCTGCTGGGCCCGCTCGCCGGCGCCATCGCCGGCACGATCGGCGGCATCGTGCTCATCCAGGCGAAGCGCCTCGGCACAACCGCCGACACGTTCGAAGGCGTCGGCGCCATCGCGCTCGCCGGCGGCTCCTATCTCGCTGCCACGCTGATCGACGGAAACGGCTTCATCGCCGCCTTCGTTTCCGGCCTTTTCTTCGGCAATGTGGTCCAGGGCCGCTGCAAGTTCATCTACGAATTCACCGAAAGCGAAGGACAGTTGCTCACCTGGAGCGCCTTCTTCCTGTTGGGGCTGGCGCTGGTGCCGGAGGCGCTGCGGCACCTGAACTGGCAAATGCTGGCGATCATCGGGCTGAGCCTGTTCGTGGTGCGGCCGCTGGCCATATGGATCTCGCTGATCGGCAGCGACGCGGCGCCGGTGACCAGGCTTTTCTTCGGCTGGTTCGGGCCGCGCGGCCTGGCGACCGCCCTGTTCGCACTGCTCGTGGTGCCGAAGATCGACCACGCCTATGCCGAACCGGTGCTGCTGATTGCCGTCAACGCCGTGTGGATCAGTGCGCTGCTGCATGGCGTGAGCGCTGCGCCCGGCGCCCGTTGGTATGCGAAGCGCGTCGCTGCCATGGGCAACTGTCCCGAGACTGCCAAAATCGCATCCTCCGCCAATCCAAGCCACCCATCCATGACCGGGGAGCCAAAATGAAGAAGATAGCCATTGCCGACTACGACGCCGTGCCCGACCGCCAGCCGCAACATGCGCTGGTCGCCGAAGTGGACCTCGTCATCGTGCGCTTCGACGACGACATCGCGGTGTTCTACGGCCGCTGCCTGCACCGCGGCGCGCTGATGGCCGACGGGTTCGTGCGCGGCCGCAACCTGATCTGCGGCGTGCACAATTGGGACTACCGGCTGGATTCGGGGGTCTCCGCCTACAACAACGAAGAGGCGCTGCAGAAATTCTCCCACTGGATCGAGGACGGCAAGGTGCTCGTCGACGAGAACGAGATCGCCGCATGGGCGAAGGAAAACCCGCAGCCTTTTGCCCGCAAGGCCTATCTGGGCATTTACGCCGACACCAGCCACGGCACCGAGGAAGAACCCTACAACCAGCTGATCCAGAGCTACGCCCGCTCCGGCCTCAAACGCACCGGCCATCACGGCCAGGTGGAGGCGATGGGCGTGCCGCGCACCCAGTTGCCGGACTGGGACGACATCCAGATCCTCACTGCCCAGCTGCATCGAGTGCCGATGCTCGACGAGGACCCGGTCGGCACCGACGTGACCATCGGTCCGAACGCGCAGAAACCGCTGAAGCTCGCCATTCCACTCTTCGTTTCCGACATGAGTTTCGGCGCCCTGTCGGAACCGGCCAAGGTGTCTCTGGCGCGCGGCGCCGAACTCGCGGGCACCGGCATCTGCTCCGGTGAGGGCGGCATGCTGCCCGACGAACAGGCGGAAAACTCACGCTATTTCTACGAGCTCGCCTCCGGCCGTTTCGGTTTCGACTGGGACAAGCTCGACCGGGTGCAGGCCTTCCACTTCAAGGGCGGCCAGGGCGCCAAGACCGGAACCGGTGGCCATCTGCCCGGGCCCAAGGTGAAAGGCAAGATCGCCGAAGTGCGCGGCCTGCCCGAAGGCGAAGCGGCGATCTCGCCGCCGCGTTTTCCGGACTGGACCGAGGTAAGCCAGATCAAGGACTTCGCCGACGAGGTGCGGGACCGCACCGGCGGCATCCCGATCGGCTACAAGCTGTCGGCCCAGCATATTGAAAAGGACATCGACGCGGCGCTCGATGTCGGCGTCGACTACATCATCCTCGACGGCCGCGGCGGCGGCACCGGCGCGGCGCCGATCCTTTTTCGCGACAACATCTCGGTGCCGACCATTCCGGCGCTGGCGCGGGCGCGGCGCCATCTCGACGGCGCCGGCCGTGACGACGTCACGCTGGTGATCACAGGTGGCCTGCGCAAGCCGGCCGACTTCATCAAGGCGCTGGCGCTGGGCGCCGACGCGGTCGCCGTCTCCAACGCCGCCATGCAGGCCATCGGCTGCATTGCCATGCGCGCCTGTCACACCAACAACTGCCCGGTCGGCATCGCCACCCAGAAACCGCATCTGGTCAGTCGCATCGTCGTCGAGAAATCGGCCGAACGGCTGCAGAACTTCTTCGCAGCCTCGGTGGAACTCATGCAGGTGATGGCGCGGGCCTGCGGCCACGATCACCTGTCGAAATTCAACGCCGATGACCTGACGACCTGGAAAAGGGACATGGCCGACCTGTCGGGCGTCGCTTATGGCGGCGTTGCCTGAGTCGGCACAGGGGAGAGTTTTCAATGACCGAACAAACGCTTGAATGGATCCGCGTCGGCCATGTCGACGATCTGCCGGAAGGCCGCGTCAAGACCGTCACCGCGCGCAACGTCTCGATCTGCCTGTCGCACTTCAGCGGCCAATGGGCGGCGATGGACAATCACTGCCCGCACCAGGGCGGACCGCTGGGCGAAGGCTCCATCGAAGACGGGGTCGACGGCAAGTGCTGGATCCGCTGTCCCTGGCACGGCTGGGATTTCGATCCGCTGACCGGAATGCCGCCGGGCGGCCACAAGGACACCGGCCAGACGCTCTATCCGGTCGAGTTGCGCGACAAGGAAGTTTTCGTCGGGCTGGAACCGGAACCGGAGCGCGAGCGCACGGTGACCGACGCGATGACCGAGACCATGATCAACTGGGGGGTCAAAAGCGTCTTCGGCATAGTCGGCCATTCCAATCTGGGTCTGGCCGACTCCATCCGCCTCGCCGCCCAGGACGGCAAGCTGAATTACTACGGCATCCGTCATGAGGGCGCGGCGGCTTTCGCTGCTTCCGCCTACGGCAAGTTGACCGGCGTGCCGGCGGCCTGCGTCACCATCGCCGGCCCCGGCGCCACCAATCTGCTGACCGGCATGTGGGATGCCAAGGTCGACCGGGCGCCGGTGCTGGCGCTGACCGGCCAGGTGCAGACCCAGGTCTTCGGCCCCGGCGCCTTCCAGGACATCGACCTGAAATCGGCCTTCGAGGCGGTCTCGCGCTTTTCCCAGACGGTGCTGTCGACCTCGAAGCACACCGAACTGATGTCGCTCGCGTGCAAGAACGCCTGCGTCGAGCGCGATGTCGCCCACCTGATCTTCCCGGACGATGTGCAGACGCAACCGAGCAAGGCCAAGCCGCGTGGCCCCAAGGGGCGCATCGGCGACACGGCGATCAAACCGTCGGACGGCGATGTCGAGGCCGCGCGGGAGATGATCAATGGTGCGAAGCGACCGATTGTCATCGTCGGCCATGGCGCCGTCGCGGCACGCGACCACATCATCGCCTTTGCCGAAAAGCTGGGCGCGCCGGTGCTCACCACCTTCAAGGCCAAGGGCCTGATCGCCGACAGCCATCCGAACGCCGCCGGGGTGCTCGGCCGATCGGGAACGCCGATTGCCAGCTGGTTCGTCGCCACCTCGGACCTGGTGATCACGTTCGGCACGTCGTTTTCCCAGCACACCGGCATCGAGCCGTCGAAGCGCATCATCCAGGTGGATTTCGAGCGCATGCAACTCGGCAAGTTCCACCGGGTGACTCTGCCGGTCTGGGCCGAAATCGGCGCCTTCTGCCGGGTGATGGCGGACGAGGTGGAACGGCAAGCGGATGCTCCCGACCAGATCGCCGAACTGGCCGAACGCTGGCAGATCTGGCGTACCGAGAAGCACTCTCGGCTGGCCGAAGAAAAGGGCAACGGCATCCATTCCTTCGCGGTCTTCGACGCACTGAGCAGACTCTGTCCGGAAGACGCCATCATCGCCGTCGACGTCGGCAACAACACCTATTCCTTCGGCCGCTATTTCGAGACCAGGGGCAACCAGCGAGTGCTGATGTCGGGCTATCTCGGCTCCATCGGATTCGGCTTTCCGGCAGCCATGGGCGCCTGGGCGGCGACCCGAGATCACGACGCCTTTCGCAACCGCAAGGTGATTTCGGTTTCCGGCGACGGCGGTTTCGGGCAATATGCCATGGAGTTCACGACGGCGGTCAAATACGGCATGGATATCACCCATATCCTGCTGAACAACGGCCAGTTGGGCAAGATTTCGAAGGAGCAGCAGGCCGGCCAGTGGCCGGTCTGGGAAACCCAGCTGACCAACCCGTCCTTCGCCGCCTTCGCGCGGCTCTGCGGCGGCCACGGCACGCGGGTGACCGAGACGGCGGATCTGGAAACCGTCATCGGCGAAGCGCTTGCCATGGATGGACCGACACTGGTCGAAATCATGACAGACGCCGAACTCGTTTGAACGGACTGAAACCGAGGAGTACAGCCATGCCCCAGACTGCCGAACTCGATACCGTTGCCCCCGACGCGCTGGCGGATGCCCGCAACATGGCCCACAACGCCGCCCAGATCGCCGCCCTTGCGGCGCTTGCCAATATCGAGGCGCGGCCGGATTACAGCCATACCGCGTTGCAGTGGGAAGCGGCGAGCGGCGGTTTCCAGACCAATGCGATCGCCAGCAGCGACGGTCCGGTGATGATCCGGGTGACCCTGTCGCCGCTGGCCATGTGGCTGGTGCGCGGCGGCGAAACCGTCGCCACGATCGAGCTCGACGACCGGGCGGAGGCCGACAGCATCGCCTGGCTCGACGAGGCGCTGACCGAACGCGGGCTGAAAGCGGCCTCGAGCGTCAAGCATCCGTTCAAGCTGCCGAAAGACGTCGCCGCCATCGACCGTTTCAACACGGAAGGGCTGGAAAGCGGCCTGCAGGTGCTGTCGCGCTGGTACGATCTCGCCAACCATCAGCTTCTCAATTTCGCCCACCGTCACAGCGACATCGAGCCGGGCCCCGGCCCGGTCTGGTGCTGGCCGCACCATTTCGACATCGCCACCTATGTCGGCCTCGAAGCCGAGGGCGGAGAAAACGCCCGAGGGGTCGGTTGCGGCATGTCGCCGGGCGACAAGAGCTATGGCGAACCGTATTTCTACATCAACCCGTGGCCGCATCCGGATGCCGGCAACCTGCCGAAACTGCCGGCGCCGGGACAATGGCACACCGAAGGGTTCGTCGGGGCGGTGGCCACGGCCTCGCAGCTGCTCGAGCTGCCGCATGTCGACAGCGGCCTGACCGAGTTCATCGAAGGCGCCTTCACGGCCAGTCGCTCGACGCTGGGAACCTGACCTTCATATGGGAGCCGCCCTCACCGTCGCCGTGCTGCTGGCGCTGTCGGTGATCATCGTGCGTATCGCCGCGGTCGCCATGCGGATCACCGGCCTGCCGGAGACCGTCGCCCGCTTCCAGTGCGTGTCTGCATTGACCGGCACCGGCTTCACCACCAACGAAGCCGAAATGATCGTCAACTATCCCGTGCGCCGGCGCATCGTCGTCACGCTGATGGTGCTCGGCAATATCGGCCTGGTGTCGATCGCTTCGACCTTCATCGTCGCCTTCGTCAATACCGGTGCCGAATTGCGTCACATCGCCGTGCAGGCGATCGTCATGCTGGCGGCGATCGCCGTCACCTTCGTGGCGGCGACCAAACGCAGGCTGGACCGCACGATGTGCGCCTTCATCGGCCGCATCCTGGAAAAGGCCAGCAGCCTGCGCGTCACCGGTTATCGTCGCATCCTCCAACTCGGCGACGAACTCAGCGTCGCCGAGCACGTCTACAGCGGCGAGCCAAGATCACTGGGGACTATCGATCTGTGCGGGCTGACCCTGATCGCGATCCGCTCCGCCAGCACGCTGCGGACGAGACAGATCGCCGAAAGCACCGTGGTCGAACCCGGCGATACCCTGGTGCTCAGCGGCAGCGAGGCGCAGCATCGGGCAGTGGCGGAACCGCGGCGCGAGTAGCCGGCTAAATCGGGAGCCGCTCGACGACCGACACCGCATGGCCGGACATTGGATCCGGACTGATCCGTTTTGTTTCAGTCGGTCGCAAGTTCGCGGACGTTTCGCCGCATTTTGCGCATCACCCGAAGGGTAATCTCGAGATCTGCAGGATCAACGCCCTGCAAAAGACGGCGTTCTCTTTCAAGCGCAATTTCCAGAATCTTGTCGTGAGACTCATATCCCCTGTCGCTCAGCCACCAGATCCTCCTTCTTGCATCCCGCGAGGGTTCCGCAAACAACACCAGGTCTTTCTCGGACAGGCTTTTCAAGCCTCGGCTGGTGGCCGATTTGTCAAGCGCGACAACTTCGCAAATCCGCGCCGCAGGAATTCTCGGCTCGATCGCAAGCATGGCGATGATGCGCCATTCGACGATACCGACACCGAATTCTTCGAGATAGTGCAGCGAGGCGCCACGGGAGAGTGCGTTGTTGATCGCTGCGAAGAAATAGGGGACGTAATTGGCGACATCGATGACGTCGCGCCCGTTTCTGCGCAGAGTCGGGGAGGAATAGCGTTCCCTTCGGTCGACCTTCTCGTACTCCGCTTCCACTGGCACCTCCGGTTTCGCCTTCGTTTCGCTCATGCGGTTTGAGCAACCTCTTCTTTCGGTGCCAGCTGGTCGAAGCCCGCCTTCATGACAGGGTCGTAAGATATGCCTTCCCATCGCGAAAGCAACTTGCGAACAGCCATGTGATCGGCCGGACATTCTGCTACCTCAATCCGGGTCAACTGCATTGCCGTTCCCTACTGGACCTCAGGCAAGTGAACGATAATTCCGTCCGTTTCCGGTCCGACGACAATCTGGCAGGAGAGACGGCTGGTGCCACGCCGCTCGGACGCCGTACAGTCGAGCATTTCGTCTTCGGTTTCGCTGCACTCCGGCAGC
The DNA here is from genome assembly GCA_963921345.3 of Rhizobiaceae bacterium. Classification (GTDB taxonomy): domain Bacteria; phylum Pseudomonadota; class Alphaproteobacteria; order Rhizobiales; family Rhizobiaceae; genus Hoeflea_A. Next base: position 3,620,757 of record CAWUFE020000007.1, read on the forward strand.
GTTTCGGCAAAGTGCTCGTCGACATAGCAATGGCATGTCGCGCACATCATGCCACCGCCGCATTCGCCGGTGATGCCAACGATGCCATTGGCCAGCGCCGTGGCCATGAGGTTCGATCCGATCTCGGCTTCGACCGTGGACGCAACGCCGGACGCACTCACATAGGTAATCTTCGGCCTGGACATCGGTCACTCACCTCGCAGTCAGGCGAATGGGCAAACGGTCGAGCGCATGGATTGCATTGTTGGGACGCCAGGCCGCCTCGCCTGTCAGTTCCATTCTTTCGACCCGCTCGGCCAGCGCCCGCAGGACCGCCTGCCCCTCGGCGCGGGCAATGTTCTGGCCGACGCAGGTATGAATGCCGGCACCCATGGCGAGATGTCCGATTGTCGTGCGCGATATGTCGAAGCGTTCAGCGTCTTCCCAGCGCTCGGGGTCCGAATTGGCGGCTCCCAGCACGCACAGTATTTTCGTGCCTTCCTCGATCTCAATGCCGGCAACCCGCGTGTCGATGCCCGCCGTCCGGCAGAACGCCTGAACCGGCGACGTATAGCGCAGCGTCTCTTCGAACGCGGGGAGCGCCAAACGCTCCGGGTCGCGCACGAGCTTGTCGTATTCGCCCGGATTGGAGGCCAAACACCACAGTGCGTTTCCGATACCGGTTACCGTTGTGTCCACCCCTGCCGACAGCAGGGACCGAACCAGCATGCCGGCTTCTTCATCGGTGATTTCACCGGTATCGGCAGCAGCGTAGATGGCCGCGCCGATACCGTCTCCGGTCAGCCGGTCGCGGCTGCACTGCTCGTTGATCCAGGGGGCAATGTCCTGCGCTTTGGCCATGCCTGCCCGTCGCAACGCGTTGTCGGGGCCAATGGCGTTGAAGACCATCGCGCCATAGTCGATCAGTTTGCGGGTGTCCGGCTCCTTGATCCCGACCGCCCTCGGGAACACCTTTGTCGGGAACGCCTCCGCGATCTCGGCGACTGCCTCGACTTCGCCCCTTGCAACAACGTCGTCGATGAGATGCTCGGCGTCTTCCCTAAAGGCCTCACGCAGTTCGCGGACCACCTTCGGCGATAGTGCCCGCATGATCACACGCCGCGTTTTGGTGTGATAAGGGGGGTCTACCTCGAGAACGACAGACGGTGGGCGCCAGGGTTCTTCGAGCTGGAAGTCGGAAAGACCGACGCCGCGCGAGGAAACAAACCGCTCGTGATCCGAAAAGACCTCCTTCGTGACGTCATAGCCTCCGCATGCCAGAACGCCGTATTTCGGCAGATAGGCAAAAGGACCCTGTTCCCGGAGCTCCCTGAAGAATGCCCGCCCGTCGGTCAGGATTGCCTCGTCATAGGGGTCGACATCCCAGACCGGCACGCCGGCCGGTGGACTGATTGCCTTGTGACCGTGAATGAGCGCTTCACCTGTCATCGTATTCCTCCTGTGCTTTCGCGTCGGGCGAGACGCTGTCACGGTCTCGGGTCGCGTCGAGGCTGACGCCGACATGGCGGTCCAAGAGATCCGGGTTGGCCTTGAGCTCGGCCGCCGGCTGGTCGACGATGATTTCCCCGGAATCGAGAATCAGGACCCGGTCGGCGAATTCCAGTGCAAGCTCCGCATGCTGCTCGACCAACAGCAGCGTATGACGCCCGTCCGATGCGAGCGTGTCGAAGACGCTCATCAGCATGTCGCAGACGACCGGGGCAAGGCCCTCGAGCGGCTCGTCGAGCAAGAGAAGCGACGGGTGGCCCATGAGCGTGCGAGCGATCGCCAGCATTTGCTGCTCACCGCCGGACAGCTGCCCACCGCCATTGCGTCGGCGTTCCTTCAAACGCGGGAACATCTGATAGGCCTCATCCAGGCGGGAGCCGCCGCGCATCCCTGCGATCAGGTTCTCCTCGACGGTCAGCGATGGAAAAATGTCGCGTGTCTGCGGAACAAGGCCCAGGCCGGTATGGGAGCGCCTGTGCGGGGGCTCGGCGGATACATCGTCACCATTCAGGAAAACGGATCCGGTCCGTAGCCGCGTCAGACCCATGATGGTTGCCATGAGCGTGGTCTTGCCGACCCCGTTCCTGCCGATGATGGCCAGCCGCTGTCCCTTCTGAACCGAAAAATCGATGTCATGGAGAACGGTTGTGTCTCCATAGCCTGCAGTCACCCCGTCGAGAGCGAGGACCGTTTCAGTCATGACGCCCTCCCAGATAGAGGTCACGGACCTGCTGATCGGAGGCAATCTCGGCCGAGGTGCCTTGCGTCAGGATCGATCCGTTCACGAGTACGATGATCGAGCTGGCAACGCGAAACACCAGCTTCATGTCGTGTTCGATGATCAGGACCGACAAATCCTTCGGAAGCCGCTCGATAGCCCCGATGATCAGATGACTGTCAGCGGAAGGAACACCCGCTGCCGGTTCGTCCAGGATCAGAATGCGGGGCTTCAGGGCCAGGGTCATTGCTATTTCAACCAGTCGCTGCTGCCCGTAGGCGAGTTCGGCGACGGGTTTGTCGGCCACCGTCAGGAGATCGAAGGCCTCGAGCTGTGCTTCGATCTCTTCTTCGATGTGGGGCCAGGAATCGGCGCGAACCGACCACCGCAATGTTCTGTTTTCGCGCTCGAGGATGGCAAGTCGGACATTCTGCCTGACGGTCAGGGCCTTGAAGAGTGTCGTGATCTGAAAGGTCTTGGCGATCCCCGCTTTCACCCGCTCCGATTCATCCAGCCCGCCAATGTCTCTGCCGTCCAGCAGGATCTCCCCGGATGTTGGTGGTAGGATCCCGGTGATCAGGTTCGAAAAGGTCGTCTTTCCGGCTCCGTTCGGTCCAATCAGTGCGGTCCGTGCACCTGGCGCCAGGCTCACATTCAGGTCTCTGGCAACGACGATGCCGCCGAATGCCTTGTTGAGACCGGTGACCACCAGCCCGGTGCTCATCGGGACCTCCCGATCAGACGCCGCAGGGCGGCCGGCACTCCGAGAAGCCCGCTTGGAACGAAAAACACGACGACCAGGACGAGTGCCCCGATGGCAAATAGCCAATTAAACGGGTCGACCGCTGCGGCCAGGTGGTGCGTGACCATGAAAATCGCGGTTCCGACAAGGGCGCCGTAAATCCGGCCGGCACCGCCCAGGATCAGCATGATCATGGCCTCGGCCGACAGCGAGAACGCGTAGACTTCCAGGCTGACAAGTTCGGTAATCTGGGCGGTCAGCGCGCCGGCTATCCCGGCGATGCCACCGCCGACGGTATAGATCGCCAGGAGACGCCGGCGCACCGGGGCACCGATTGCACTCATGCGTTCCGGGCTTTCATGAATGCCGCGCGCCATCAACCCGAACGGCGAGGCGATGAGCACCTTCAGAAAGGCCAACACGGCGATCATGACGCAGACCGCGTAGATGTAGCCGGTCTGCCCGACGAAATCGAACTCGAAGCGGCCGAGAATGGGATCCATGCGGATACCGCGAAGGCCATCCGCGCCACCGGTCAGCCATTGCGCCTTGTTCGCTATCTCCTGCAGAATCTGGGCGACGGCGATGGTCAGCATGATCAGCGTGAGGCCGCGCGCGCGCATCAGCAGCAAGCCGCTGACAAATGCAATCGCGGCGCCCGCAATCGCTCCGACCAGAAGGCCGGGCAAGGGCGCGGCGGTCGCATGGACCGCGAAGATCCCCGCGGCATAGGCTCCGGTTCCGTACATGGCCGCCTGACCGAGCGTCGCGACGCCGGCGACACCGAGAACCAGATCGAGCGACAGGACGAAGATCATCATGATGACGACCCGCGTCACGAATCCCAGGTCGTAGGGAAATGCGAAGAAGGCGCCGACCGCAATTACCGCAACGGTCAGCTCGGGCAGGAAGGTCCGCAACGACGCGGCACGCCGGACAGGCGAGTGCTTTTCTGCAATGCTCATGCCGCGGCCCTGCCCATGAGGCCGGAAGGCCGGACGGCGAGCACCGCCATCATCACGATGAAGAACGCGATCGTGCCGAAATCCGGAACCAGATAGCGGGCGGCGGTATCGACAATGCCGAGCCCAATTGCGGCTGCGAATGATCCGGCAATCGATCCAAGCCCGCCGACCGCGACGACAATGAGAAACAGGATCATGTAACGGAGCGGATAGTAGGCGTCGATCGGCAGCAGTTCCGCGCCCAATATGCCTCCCAGAGCGGCGAGCCCCGCCCCCAGCATGAAGGTCAACGCAAAGATCCTGCCCGTATTGATGCCCAGGGTGGAAGCCGTCCCGCCATGATCGACAGCGGCCCTAAGATGGATTCCGAAACGCGTCCGATCGATCAAGGCGTAGAGGCCGGCGATGACGATCAATCCGGTGACAATCACGACGATCCTGTGGATCGGCAAAGTCCGAAAGCCAAGATCGATCGAGCCCTTCATCCAGTCGGGCAGGCTGATCGGCAGAAGCGTGGAACCGAGCCAGTAGTTGACCCCGGCAATCATGATGAAGGCGATGCCGATCGTGGCAAGCACCTGCTGCAGTGTTCCCATGCGGTAGATACGGGAAAACAGAAGCACCTCGAGCGGCAGGGCGATGGCCATCGTTGCAAGAATCGCGACCAGTGCAGCGGGCACGAAGGGGAGACCTCCGCGAAGGGAAAGCCAGTGGGCAAAAGCACCGCCCAGCAATGCAAATCCGCCATGGGCCAGGTTGATCACCCGCATCAGACCCATGACGACCGACAGCCCGACGGAAATCATGAACAGGATCATGCCATACGCAACGCCGTCGATGAGTATGGAGAGAATCACTGACATATCCGCTCCTCAGGAGGCGTCCGAGCGGCTTGCCGCTCGGACATCAATCAGCCAATTTCCGGGGGTCAGTTAGTCGTCAAGCCGAGATCTGGAACCGCTTCGATCGTTTCGAACTCGCGGTTGACGTATTTGCCGTCCTCGGTTTTCTCGACCCTTCGGACATAGACATTCTGAGTCATATGGCGGGTCTGCGGATCGATGCTCACGGGGCCGCGCGGACTTTCCCAGGATTCGCCCTTGATGGCTTCGATTGCCGAGGGTCCGTCATTGCCGGAGGCCGCGACCATGCGATAGATCGCCTCCATTCCGTCATAGGCGCCGACCGAGGCGAGATTTGCCACCGAACCCGGAAACTTCTCGGCCAGGCTGCCGGTGAAGGCGGCGTTCAGTTCGCTGTCATGCGCACCTGAATAGTGATAGGCGGTGGTCAGGCCGATGGCCGCGTCGCCAAGCGCATCCAGCGTGGTCTCATCCGTTTCGCCGGTTCCCAAAAAGGTGATGCCGCCGTCGCGAAGCCCGTTTTCATTGTAGGATTTGGTGAAAGCGAATGTCGGCGGCCCCGCAGGCAGGAAGCCGAACACGGCGTCAGGCTTTTTGTCCTTCACCCGCTGCATGAACGGCGCAAAGTCCGTCGTGGAAAGCGGCATGCGTATCTGGTCGACGACGGTTCCGCCCTTCGCCTCGAATGCCGACTTGAAGGCTTTTTCGGCATCCGCACCGGGACCGTAATCGGAGACCGCCGTCACGACCGTGCGGATACCCTGGTCGTAGGCCCATTCGGCCAGCGGAACGGTCACTTGCCACAGGGTGAATCCGGTTCGGACGAAGTAGTCGGATTGCTGGGTGATGATCGAGGTGGCCGCGTTGAAGATCACTGCCGGCTTTTCCGCCCGGTCGATGAGCGGAGCGACCGCAAGCGTATTGGGCGTGAACACGAACCCGCCCAGGTAATCGACCTGTTCGCGGATCAGCAATTCCTGCGCCAATGCCTTGGCGTTATCCGGCTTCGGACCGCCGGAGTCGCGGTAGATGATCTCGATCTCATGGCCGCCGACGCTGTTTCCGTGTTCAGCCTGATAAACCTCGATCGCTTCCTTGAATTGCTTTCCCCAGGTTGCAAACGGTCCAGAAAAGGGCGCGATCACCCCAACCCGAACCGTGTCGGCAGTCGCAGCGGTTGCGAACGCAACTGCCATGCTGAACGCAAGGGCGCCCGTCCATCCAGTTTTCATCAGCGATTCCTCCCTTTTTCCTGAAGCCGGCCCCCGGCTCCCACTCCAGCCGGGCCGGCCGAAACATCGGTACCGGTATCAAAAGTGAGTTGCGTTATCAACTCAATTTCTGAAACTTTTTAGATGGCTGAATGGCAAGACTAAATTAGAAATTCCAGATAATTCTTTAATTACAACTTGATAGATAGAAATAAGGCATGGCCTCTACCCCATCAAAAAACTCCGATGACATACCTCGAGTTGCTATTGCAACTGACTTATTGCCGCTTGTCGACGCCTCGCCCGGGTCGCAACACATCGCAACACCTCGCAATAGGCCCGATGCCGGTAAAGCCGGTACATTGGCGGGAGATTGCAAGCGAGTTTAAGACGATGCATCCCGAGTCACGGCCATTTGCTGCCGAAGCGATCGAACTGACTGCCGACCTGGACGATCACCCAACGTCAATCGGGCCGTTCGTGTTGTCCGATCAACCGCAATCTGTGATACCGGTTTTCCGAGCGATCAGCGTGTTGGTGACGGATGAGCGCATATCTTAACGCCGGACAAAACCGGTGGAACTTCAGCGTCCTGCTGGTCCAGGGCGTCGCCCGGGAAGTCGGCTATGAGCTGAGCAGCGAAAAGCTCGTCCTCCCCTTTCTCTACGCGTCGCTGGGCGGTCCGCTGTTTTTCGCCGGCCTGCTCATATCGACCGTCGAGTTCTGCAAGTTCGTGGCGCAGATCAGCGGGTCGCCGCTGGTGGCTTTCGCGCGCCGTACCAAGTGGCATGTCGGCCTGACAACAGCCGTGAGCGCCGCGACCCTGGCGGTCCTGTCGTTCCTTTCGGAGGATCTGTCTCCACACTTCCTGGTTGTTGCGTTCGTCTTGACGGCCGCGATCATCGGTCTCTGCAAAGGCGTCAACAACCTGGCTTTTCAGGATTTGCTGGGCCGGTCTCTTTTCGAGGGCTCCCGGGCCAGGCTGCTTTTCGTCAGCGGTTCGGTCACCGGTCTCTTCGTCATCCTGTCGGTGATCGGTTCCATCGCGATCGGCGAATCCGAGAGCGCCCATGCCGCCCATATCGAATTGATCCTGATCGGCTTCGGGATGCTGATGGCGGCATCGCTGATCATCCTGTTCCTCAACGAACCGGCCAAAGCTCCCGAGGCCTTCGCCGAAGTGGCCGATCGACGGAGCACGCTGCAGGGCTACTTCGCGGAACTGCGCGTCGGCACGCGGACGGTGGCCGACCTCGAATGGTTCCACAAATACCTGAAGGTTCGAATTCTGCTTGTCCCGATCGAAATAGCGATGCCGTTCTTCGCAATTCACGCGTCTGCGCTGCATCCCGATACCACGCCGAGCCTGAGCCTGTTCGTGATTGCGGGCAGTGCCGGAATGATCCTTGGCGGAATTGTATGGCCTCGCCTGAGCAGGAATTCGAACCGGCTCAACATGAGCATGGCCACGCTCATCGGTTGCCTGTGCGCAATCGGCGCCCTGATGCTCCAGTTCATTCCGGACCTGCGGATGCCGATGACGCATGCGGGCGTTTTTCTGCTGCTGGCATTTGCCACACAAGGCGTCGTCGTCAGCAGAACCGTCTACCTGGTCAACGCGGCTTCGGACGCACAACGCCCCTACTGCGTTTCCCTTTCGAACCTCGCCGGCGGAGTGGTCGGTTTGGGTCTGGCGTTCGTCCTCGGCGGCATAACCCAGATACAGGGCGCGATCGCCGCGCTCCTCGTCATGATTCCCCTGAACGTCGTCGCGGCCATCTACGCGATCAGATTGCCGGCAATCGGCGAGGCCAGGAACTAGGACGCTAAGGCCCGTTGCCGGCAACACCCAGAGTTTCGAGAAACCTCACCAGCATCGAATAATCCGCCCGGATCTCGGGAAAGACGCAGACATAGGGTCTTACCATCGCAATGGAGATCGGGCTCGGCTTGATGAGTGCGCCTTCCCGCAGGTGCAACTCGACGAAGGTGCTGGGCACCAAGGCCACGCCCGCACCGTTGCGCGCGGCTGCGATGGCCACCGACAGATCGCTCGTGATCATTCCGGACGTCACCGCGCCCGTCTGCCGGCGACCCGCCTGGCGATACCAGTCCTGCCAGCTCGGACTGCTCGCGTAGGAGGGCCCCCAGTTGATTTGCACCAGCCTCTCATGCGGAACGTTGATCAGCTTGCCGTCGGGATCGCCGTATTCCCGCCAGAACGCCTGGGAGCACACCGGGATCGCGACATCGGAAAACAGGATTTTCTCCCGCAAACCGGCATAGTAGGACGACTGATAGGTCAGGCGGACATCCACGCCTTCCTTGACGAAATCGATCGGATCTTCGCGGACGCAGACATCCAGAATGGCGCCTGTCTGCGCACTGAATTCTGAAATTCTGGGCATAAGCCAGCAGTCGGCAAGGGACGGAATGACACTGACGACCAGTTGCCGGGGCTTTCGGCTCTGCTGCAGTCTCCCCGTGACGTCGGCGATTTCATCGAAGGCATGGGCGAGTCTGGGAAACAGTTCCGTACCCGCATCGGTCAGAAATATCCGATTGCCCTGCCGCTCGAACAGCATTTTACCCAGATGGTCTTCCAGGCCCCGAACCTGCAGACTGACCGCCGCCGAGCTGACGCCAAGCTCCTCCCCCGCCCGCACGAAACTCCCGCACCTTGCGGCCGATTCGAACGCCCGCAACCCGGTCAGGGAAGGCATTTTCCGCATGTCTTTCCTTTATTTTTTCTTATGATAGACAACAATTTTTATCGTTGCAATTGCGTGCGGGTCGGCCATTGTTGGCCGTGATCTGCAAGGGAGGTCCCAAGGATGGAAGAACTGCTCGATCTCGGCCGGTACCCGCTCCACAAGCCGGAGAGCGAAGACTACCGTAATCTTGTGCTGCGCTGCCGGGAGGCGCTGCGTGCGAACGGCATGTACGACCTGCCGGGATTTTTTCACGACCACGTAGTCAAAGCGGCCGCGGAAGCGGTGAAACCGGCCATGGCAACCGAGGCGTATCGGCATGCCCGGACGCACAACATCTATTTCGAGGATTCCGTTCCGGGCCTTCCCGACGACCATCCCGCGCTGAAAAAGGTCGAGACGGTCAACCACACCCTTTGCGCCGACCAACTCGGCGACAACCCGGTCATCAGGCTCTACGAGTGGGAGCCCTTCGCCGATTTTCTCGCGGCCACCATGAGCAAGGAAAAGCTCTACCCCATGATCGACCCGATCGGCAGGGTGAACGTTCAGGCAAGCTATGAAGGAGAAGCGCTGAACTGGCATTTCGACCGGTCGGAATTCACCACCACGATGCTGCTTCAGGCGCCCGAAGAGGGTGGCGAACTGGAATATCGGTCCGATCTGCGCACGCCCGAAGATCCCAACTACGACGGCGTGGCAGCCGTATTGAGCGGCGAAGACCCGTATATCAGGCGGATCAGACTGACCCCGGGTACGCTGAACGTGTTCAAGGGTGTCAACACGATGCACCGGGTCGTGCCGGTGAAGGGTCCGAAGGAGCGGATCGTCACCATCTTCACCTTCTACGAACGGCCCGGGGTGACGCTGACGCCGGAGGAGCAAATGGGCTTTTTCGGAAGAACAGCAGCGGCCTGACAGGGCTCGGCGGCAACCCCATTGTCGGCCCTCGCCTTCGTCCTGTAGGTTTCGCCTCGGGGACCGAGGACGAGGACCAAGCAGATGAAGTCAGTCAGGGCCGGGGTGCTGGATATCGGCTATTTCGAAAGCGGATCGGAAGACGGTCCGCCGGTCATCCTGCTTCACGGCTTTCCCTATGACGCGCGCGCCTATGACGGCGTCTCCGAGCGGCTGGCCGGGGACGGATTTCGCTGCCTCGCGCCGTTCCTGCGCGGTTACGGCCCGACTCGCTTTCTTTCGCCGGACACGATGCGCTCCGGCCAGCAGGCGGCGCTGGCCGCCGATCTCGCGGCCTTCATGGACGCGCTCTCAATCGATCGTGCCCTGCTCGGCGGCTATGACTGGGGCGGCAGGGCCGTCTGCATCGCGGCGGCACTCTGGCCCGAGCGGGTGAAGGGCCTCGTCAGTTGCGGCGCCGGCTACAATATTCAGGACATCCCCAATGCCTGGCGCCCGGCCCCGCCCGAGGAAGAGGCCCGCTATTGGTACATATATTACTTCCACACGGAGCGGGGACGAGCCGGACTGTCGGAGAACCGGCGTGACCTCTGCCGCTATATCTGGTCGCTGTGGTCGCCGAGCTGGACCTTCGACGATGCGACCTATGACGCCAGCGCACCGTCGTTCGACAACCCGGATTTCGTCGAAATCGTCCTGCATTCCTACCGACATCGCTTCGGCGGCATTCCCGGCGATCCGGCCCTGGATGCGATCGAGGCGCAGCTTGCCGAGCAGCCGGACATAAAGGTCCCCAGTGTCGTGCTGCAGGGGATGGACGACACCGTCGACCCGCCGGCTGCGGAGGATCTCGACCGCCCTCACTTCAAGGGGCCTTACCAACGGAAGGTCCTTGCCGGCACCGGCCACAATCTGCCGCAGGAAGCACCGGGGGAATTCGCTGCGGCGATCCTGTCGCTCACCGACCCGAAATAGGATCGGGTGGGGGCAAAAACGCTCACTCGAGGCGCGGAACGTACGCCATCCAGGCGGTTGTGTTGACAGGGTGTCGGACGCGACAACATACTGGCTTCCAGGGAGATATACGATGACGCGGGTCCTGGAGGAACGCCGCTGGTCCACTACGCATGCAGCCCGGGGAACAGCGGCAGACTATTGGCAGGAGGCTCACCTCGACGCCTTCTTCGAAATGGAAGTGGCGGTCGAGCGCACCGAGGATTTTCGCGCGTCCATCGTCCAGACGCCGGCAGGCCCCATCAGCCTCAGCCGCCTCGAACTCAACAGCCGCCAGCACCTTTCACGCTCGCGCCGTTCCATCGCCAGATGCAACCGGCACCACTTCGAGTTCATCGTCATGCTCGAAGGGCAGACCCTGTTGCGGCAACAGGGCCGCGAGCAGGTCCTGACAGCCGGCGAATCCGTGCTCGTCGACAACCGCGTACCCTATGAATTGCAGACGTCGGACAGTTCGAAGAACCTGGTCTTCCATATGCCCATTCCGTGGCTTGACCTGTGGGCCCCGTCATCGACCGATATCTGCGCGCGGGTCATACGCGAGGACACGCCCTGGGCCAAGGTGGTCAATGCCATGACCGTGAGCATCTCGGAGATGCAGGGAAGCGACGATTTCGGCCGGCTTCAACTGTATGCGGAGCAACTGACAAGCGCGATATCGCTCGCCCTTGCAGAAACGGAAAATCCCGTTGCGGGGACCGGCGCCGATCCCATCTTCCTGCGTGCGCGGGAGGCGCTGAGAAGCTGCGCTCACGATCCGGAATTCAACGTGCACATGCTGGCCGGGCAGTTGAACATCTCGGTCCGGTACCTGCACAAGATCTTCGCGGCGCACGGCACCACCTTCAGTGCGGAACTGTTTGCGATGCGCCTCGATCGGGCCGGCCAGATGCTGCGCGACGCCCGCTTTGCGAAGCTGCCGATCGGCGAAATCGGCTGGCGGGCCGGCTTCGCCGACCAAAGCCATTTCTCACGACGGTTTCGCGACCATTTCGGCGTTCCGCCGGGGAAGTACCGCCTGGAGCGCCTGCCGCAATGAGCGGATCACCCGCTACACCATGCGCACCACCGGCTTGACGACGGTTCCGGCTTCGGAATCGTCGATGGCCCGATTGATGTCGTCGAAATCGTAATAGGTGATCAGCCGATCGTAGGGAAAGCGCCCCTGACGGTTCAGGTCGATCAGTCGCGGAATGAAAACATCCGGATTGGAATCGCCCTCGACGATTCCGCGCAGGCTACGCCCACCGGCGAGCATGAACAGCAGATCGACCGGCAGGGTCGAGCCCGGCGGAAAAGACCCGACCATGCCGCACACGCCGCGCAAGGCCAACGACGCCAGGGCGGTGCCGACCACTTCCGGACGCCCCGTTGCTTCGAAGGCGTGGGTGACACCCGTTCCGGTCAACGCCAAAATCGCTTCGTCCGGTCTTTCGTTGGCGGCATCGATGCTGTGTGTCGCGCCCAGTTCCATCGCCATGTCGAGCCGCGCCGGCACCACGTCGACCGCGATGATCGTGGCCGCTCCGACCAGTCGCGCCGCCATGATCGCGCTCAAGCCGACCGATCCGGCGCCGAAAACAGCTATCTTGTCGCCGATGCCGACCTCCAGCGCGTTGATGACCGCGCCGGCGCCGGTTTGAATTCCGCAGGCGAGCGGCCCGAGCGCCTCGAGGTTGGCCGTCTTGTCGACCTTCACGGCGTTCTGCTCATTGCAAAGGACATGATCGGCAAAGGAGGACTGGCCGAAAAAATTGCCGTGGACAAGACCTTCCGAGGCGCGCAACGGGCTCGAGCCGTCGACGCGGCGGGCACCGAAGTTCAGCTCACGGCCGGCAAAACAATAGGCGGCGGCGTCTTCCAGACAGGACGGACAACTGCCACAGGAATTGAACGTCATGACCACGTGGTCGCCCGGCGCGACCTTGGTTACCGACGATCCAACTGCCTTGACGATGCCGGCGCCTTCATGTCCGAGCACCACGGGCTGCGGCACCGGAAAAACCTGATCGCGCATGGCGATATCCGTATGGCAGACGCCGGTTGCAACCACCTTCACCAGGATCTCGTTGGCGCGCGGCGCATCGAGTTCCAGGGTTTCGATCGAAAGCGGCGCATGCTTGGCGCGGGCAACGGCGGCGCGGATTTCCATTGACGTGCTCCTGTGCGGACTTCACGGCCCGGGAGGGCCGGTCAGGTCATGACGACCTGCCGGGTGACTTCCTCGATGGTGGTATTCGCCTTCTCGATCTCGAAGCGAACCGCTCCCCGGTTCATCACCACGAACCGATCGCAGACCTGGAATGCGTGATAGATGTTGTGGGTGACGAGGGCGCTGGAAACGCCTTCCCGCTTGAGCTGCAGGACATAGTCGAGCAGCCGTTCGGTCTCGCGCACCGAAAGGGCCGAGGTCGGTTCGTCGAGCAGCAGGATGCGGCTCTTGAAATAGACCGCCCGGGCAATCGCAACCGCCTGTTTCTGCCCGCCGGACAGGAGACCGACCTCCTTTTCCGGATCGTCGATGCCGGAGATGTGAACCGCATGCTCGAGCACCCGCATGGAGGCTTCGAGCATTTGGCTCTTTTTCATCAATCCGCCCCACCCGACGATCTCTCGTCCGAGAAAGATATTGCGGGCGATGGACATGGAATCGACCAGCGCGGTGTCCTGGTAGATGGTCTCGATGCCGGCCCTGACCGAGTCCTGATGACTGTCGATGGCTGCCGGACGGCCGTCGACGTGGAAGGTACCGGCATTGGGTCGAACCACGCCGGAAATGACCTTGATCAGGGTGGACTTGCCGGCACCGTTGTCCCCCAGCAGGCCGATGACTTCGCCTGGACGAATGGTGAAGGTGACGTCGCGAAGCGCGTGGAGCGCTGCATAGTTCTTCACGATGTTGCGGGCTTCGAAAATGGGCGCGTCTTCGGTCATCGCACTACGCCTTCGGCCTGAGCATCTGATTGGCGATGACGGACAGGACGATGAGGCCGCCAACGAAGATGTCCAGGTAAAAACCGGGCGCCTGGATCAGCAGAAGCACGTCCTGGATGGTGAACACCAGCGCGGTTCCGAGCATGAACCCGATCACCGATCCACGGCCGCCGGTCAGCGCGGCACCGCCGATGACGCAGGCGGCGATGGCCTTGAGCTCGAGGCCCAGGCCGCCGCCGGGTTGAACACTGCCGACGCGGGTCATCGCGATGATGCCGGCCAGCGCGGCAAAGCCGCCGGCGATGGCAAATCCGATCATCTTGACCCGGACCGGGTCGATGCCGATCGCCGTGGCGGCGGACGCGTTGCCGCCTGCGGCGAAGAAGTGATTGCCGATCTTGTGATGGTGCAGCATCACATAGCAAAGCAAACCGAGACCGATGAACCACAGAAAGCTCGTGTCGATCAGCCAGACCGGTGTTCCGAAAACAGCCTTGAACTCCGGTTCCGGCCGAAAGCTCTTGGACGTCGCGCCATGGTAGAGGAGCGTCATGCCTTTCCAGACGAGCATCGCTCCCAGGGTCACGATGAAAGACGGGATGCTGAACCTAAGGGAAACGAACCCGTTCACGAGCCCCGCCAGAACACCCACCGCAACGCCGACCAGCAGAGCGGCAAAAGCCGGCATTCCGACGCCCTCCGCCAGGCCCGGAACCTGCGCGGCCAAAGTCGCCGTCACAACGGCGCAAAAGGTATAGAGCGCACCGACCGACAGGTCGAACTCGCCGCAAACCATCAAGAGCCCGACGCCCAACGCCATGATCCCCAGCGGCGCGACGGATTTCAGCAGTACCCGGATGTTGGGCTCCGACAGGTACCGGAACTGCTCCGGCCACAACAGAGCCGCGACGATACATGCGGCCTGCACGGCCAGAAACAGAACCAGAATTGGTCCCTCCGGCATGCCGATCAGATTCCTCAGGAACGGCACGCGCCTGCGGTAGGTCGAAGCCTGCACATCACTTACCGGGGTCATCTGATGGTCCGTGAACAATCATCTCAATCAGCGGGCGAGGCCCCCAACGATCCCGTTGAGGGCCCCGTCCAGTCAGCGTGTCTTGGATGCCCACCGCTCCGCAGCGCCGACATTTGAACTGTCCAGCATCCCGATGCCGCCCGTCTTGATCGTCGACGGATGCAGTCCGTATTTCGCCTGTAGGGCCAGTTGCGTCACCGCCAGGTATCCCTGGCTGTAGGGCTGCTGGTCCATGGTCGCCGTGATGCGACCGGATTTGATGCCGTCGATGATCGGCGTCGAGACGTCGAAACCGCCGATTGCCGGCTGAACACCGGCATCGTCCGAAGCCGTCACGGCGACCGACATGGGAACGACGCCAAGACCGACGATGGCCTTGGTGTCGGGATGGCCGATCAGATATTGCGTCAGGACGTTCAGAGCGTTGGCCTGATCGACGCCGGTTCCGAGGATCTCGGTTTTGGCACCAACCTCGTCCATCGCCCTGGCGACACCTTCGTGGCGCTTGACGGCGTACACGGCTTCGGGGAATTCAACCGGGGTGAACACCAGATCACCCTGGCCGATGTCGAAATCCGCAATCAGCCGCTTGCCGATCAGATAGCCGGCCTCGACAAAATCCTGCCCGACATAGGAAAGCGCGCAGCTCCTTCCGGCATCGCCCTCGGAATCGTCGATGTTGTGGATGATGACGTTGATGCCGGCCGCGGCCGCCGAGCAGGCCACTTCGTCGAAGGCGCTGTCATCCCAGACGGAAATCGCAATCCCGTCGACCTGGTTGGCGATCGCCGTTTCGACTATGTCGTTCATCTTGGCGGTGTCGCCCTCGCCATACTGGATGTCGAGCGTGATGCCCTGTTGCGCCGCCGCGTCCCGGGCACCCGCAACCGAAGGCACGAAAAACTCGGCATCGGCGCCAAGCCAGACGACGAAGGTTATGTCGATGCCGGACCAGTCATGATCGGCATCCGCAGAATGAGCGGCGCTGCCGGCCAAAAGCCCGGCGGCCAGTGCGCCGATTGCGGTACCCCGCGTTAACAGTCTTTTCATCTCGTCCTCCCGAACGTTGTTTCTCCCACACGCCGATCTTCCCGGGTCGAATCCGGGGGCGTTTCTCAGCCGCTCAGCCTGGACGACAAGACTAGATATGAACGCTCCTCCTGGCATTGATTGACACCGGCCTTTTTGTTGTCTGGAAGCGCCCTGAATTTGCTCGGGCGTGCCGTGAATTCACTCCGTCAGGCCTTGAAAACCGGCGGCTCTCCGTCATGCATCCTGAATGTGAAGGGCTCTCAGGGACCAAGGGTTTTGCAGCCTCAGTCAATGCCGGCGTCCCGCGGCTGGCGTAACCTCACAGACGCGAGATTCCGGTACCGGCAAGGGATGGTGGTGATGAACGATACCGCTGCGGCGACGCAAACGTCCGACAATATGGGCCTTATCAACGGAGCCGTCGACTGGAAGAGAAAGGTGCTTGCCGGCGGCTGGGTTTCGGCAAACGAGGGATTGGATGTCCGAGAGCCGGCGACAGGAGATATCCTGGCGACGGTCGGCGTCGCTGAACCGGACCATATCCGGCAGGCGCTCGACGAAGCGGCTTCGGCACAAGTCGCCTGGGCCGAAACCGACCCTGACAAACGGGCTCGGATCCTGTTGGAAGCGGCTCGTCTGCTGGACGCGCACCGCGGCGAACTGGTTCCCTGGATCGTCAGGGAAACCGGCGGGATAGCACCCAAGGCTCAGTTCGAGATCAATGCCAGTATCGCCGAGCTGCGCCACGCCGCTTCCCTGAACTATCACGAGCCCGGAGCGCTGCTGCACAGTCCGGATCCGGGTCGAACGAGTTTTGCACGGCGTGTGCCCGTCGGACTTGTCGTGGTTATCACGCCGTGGAACTTCCCTTTCGTGCTCGGGATGCGCTCGGTGGCGCCGGCGCTCGCGCTCGGAAACGCCGTGCTCCTGAAGCCCGACCCGCACACGCCCGTATCGGGTGGCGTCATGCTTGCCCGGCTTTTCCAGGAAGCTGGTCTGCCCGACGGGTTGCTCGCCATGTTGTCGGGCGGCGCTTCGGTCGGTGAGGCACTGGTAACGGCCGAGGAGCCGCGCATGGTCACCTTCACCGGTTCGACCGCGGTGGGACGGCGCGTCGGCGAGCTGGCCGGACGAAACCTCAAAAGGGTCGCGCTCGAACTCGGCGGCAACGGCGCCATGATCGTCCTCGACGATGCCGATATCGACGGCGCGATCTCCTGCGGATCGTTCGGATCGTTCTCCCACCAGGGCCAGGTCTGCATGGCGACGGGGCGGCACATCGTTCACCGGTCCGTTGTCGAGGAATACACCAGGAAGCTGGCGGAAAAAGCCATGACGTTGCCGGTCGGGAACCCAGCGACCGATCAAGTCGCCCTCGGTCCCATCATCAACAATCGGCAGATCGAGCGCATCGACCGGATTGTCCGGGAGAGTATCGAACAGGGGGCCACTCTCGTCGTCGGCGGCCGCCGCGACGACCCCTATTTCTATCCCACGGTGCTTGCCGGGGTCAGACCGGGCATGCCCGCCTTCGACGAGGAGATTTTCGGACCGGTCGCGCCGATCGTCGAAGCAGAGGACGACGAGGAAGCGGTCGAACTCGCCAACAACACGGCCTACGGACTTTCGGCAAGCGTTCAGTCGCGCTCCTTCGGCCGCGCCCACGCGCTGGCGCGGCGGCTGAAGGTCGGTATGGTCCATATCAACGATCAGACCATCAACGACCTGCCGCAGATTCCGATGGGCGGCCGCGGCCAATCCGGCAACGGATCGCGCTTCGGCACCATCAACAATATCGAGGAATTCACAGAATATCAGTGGATGACCATGAGCGCAGAGGCGCCCCCCTACCCTTGAAGACGAGCGTCAGTTGAACATCGATCTGGGAATGAGGAGTGCGAGTTCCGGCAGCACGATCACCATTGCCAGGCAAATCAGCATGGCGACCCAGAAGGGAAAGACGCCGCGGAAGATCGTCACCATCGGCACGTCCTGGGCCACGCCCTTGACCATGAACACGTTCAGCCCGACGGGCGGCGTGATCATGCCCATCTCGATGATGATCACCACGACGACACCGAACCAGATCGGATCGAAGCCCGCTCCGGTTATCACCGGATAGGCAATCGGTAGGGTCACCACCAGCATCGACAAGCCGTCCATGAACATGCCCAGAACCAGATAGGCCAGCAGGATCAGAACCAGGGTGCCGTAAGGTCCGGCTCCGAGTGCAGCCATGGCGTCGCCCAAGGTGCCGGGGATGTGCGTCAGCGCCAGGAACGGATTGAGCACGCTGGCACCGATCACGATGAGATAGAGCATCGCGGTGGTGCGCACCGTCTCGAAGGCGGCGTCGCGAAACTGGGCGACAGCCAGCTTACCGGAGAAGACCGCCATGGCGAGCACCAGGACGGCGCCAACACCGGCGGCCTCGACCGGGGTGAAGACACCGCCGTAAATGCCGCCGATCGAGATGAAGATCACCGTCAGAAGCGGTGCGGCCCGCCCCAACGCCGTGAAGCGTTCGGCAAGAGCGCGCGCCTCACCGCGCGGGCCCGCCGCCGGGTCGATCCGGGTCATGACCGAGATCGCCGTTATGAACAGGGCGGTGAGCAGCAATCCCGGCAGGATGCCCGCCATGAACAACTGCCCGATGCTCTCCTCGGTCAGGATCGCGTAAAGGACGAATCCGGTCGACGGCGGAATCAGGAAACCGAGCGTGCCGCCGGCCGCTATGGATCCCGTCGACAACGCGTTGCCGTATCCCAGTCTCTTCATTTCCGGGAGCGCGACCCGGCCGATCGTGACCGCTGTCGCAACGGACGAACCGCTGACCGCCGAAAAGGCGGCACAGCCCAGGATCGATGCCGAAGCCAGCCCGCCGCGGAAACGCCCGACCCAGGCGAACGCGGCTTCGTAAAGGCTGCGGCTGAAGCCGGCGACGGAAGCGATGTTGCCCATCAAAATGAACAGGGGGACGACCGTCAGATTGTAGTTGGAAACCGCCGAAAAGGTCTCGGTCGTGAGAAGCGCGCTCGCCGCGCGCGGAGAGTTCAGGACCCAGGTTCCGAAATAGCCGACGATCAACATCGCCATGCCCACCGGGGTGCGCAGGACCATCAGCAGGAACATCGCGCCGATGCCGATCAGACCGATGGCGGTTTCACTCATTCGCTACCGGACCCCTGCGCAGGATGTCGACGGTCTGCGCGACGAGCACAGCGACGTTCAGCGCCATCCCCAGTGCAATGAGCCCGTAGAAAGGCCAATAGGGCACATCGAGCATGTTGGTGGCGTCTTCGAACTCATAGGCGTCCCAAAGCCGTTGCCAGGTGCGCAGCACCAGCACCGAGAGCACAAAGACCGCAAGCCCGCGCGCAAGAAGGTCGCCCAAGCAACACGCGTAGTGACCGATCCAGGCGTCCAGCACGTCGACGCGGACATGCGCTTCCGTTTGGGTCGCAAAGGGAAGCGCCAGCATGACCAGCGCCACCGAACTCATCTCAACGATCTCGTTGGCGCCCAGGATCGGAGCGTTCAGGGCGTAGCGCATGACGACCGCGGCAAAGATCACGCCCATCATCCAGATGAGCGCGACCACCGAAAGCGCCGCCAGGGCACGGCTTGACCGGTCGAGCACCGACGACCGGCCAAGCCCGGGCCGGGTTGTCACATCACTCTCCGCGAAGGGCCTCGATATAGGCGACCGCAGGCAACCCTTCCGCTTCGTACTCCGCGACGATGGCGTCGACGATCGGCGCCGTCCGGGCGTTGAATTCGGCCGCGGCTTCCGGCGACAGAGCAATCAGTTCCTTGCCGTCGGCATCGGCAAAGCGCTGCAGCCCGGCCTTGACGCCTGCGAGCTGTACTTCATTGGCAACCTGGGAGATCTCGCCGCCGGCCTTCAGGACGGCCTCCTGGTGTTCCTTGCTCAGATCGCGGAAGACGTCGCGGTTCATGACCAGGAAGAAAGACGAAATCGTGCCGTTCATGCCGGTGGTGATGTAGTCGGTCACCTCCTGCAGCTTGAAGGCGGCCGTGGCGGTGCCGTCGATGAAGGCGCCGTCGATCACTCCGGTCTGCATGGAATTGTAGATTTCCGGAACGGGCATGGACACCGGCGTGGCGCCCCAGGCTTCGACCACGCGACCGGCATTCTTCGACGGCACGCGGATCTTCAGCCCCTTCAAATCGGCGAGGCTGCGCACCGGTTTGTCGCGCATGAACAGGACGTTCTCGCCATTGGTCCAGAGACTGACCAAAACCACCCGTTTGTATTCGTCATTCAGATGATCGAGATTGGCCTGCACGGCGGCCGTGGCGTTGTCTTCAGACACGACGCCGGGTAGCTCGCTCAGCAGCGTCAGGGGGAAGTTGGACGCCGTGTAACCGGGAAGCCCAAAGACGATGTCGGCAACGCCGTCCACCGCGCGATTGTATTGCTGCACCGGGCCGCCGCCCAGTTCGCCGCCACTGTAGACGCGGACGGTAACGGCGCCTCCCGTCTCCGCCGCGACCCTGTCGGCGAAGGCGCCGAACACCTTTGCTTCATAGCGGTGGTTCGGCGACATGAAGTTGGCCAGTTTCAGCTCGGCCGCCTGCGCGGCGGAAGCCGCGAACATAAGGGCGGCAAAAGCCGCCAGCATCAGTCTCTTTGGCATGTCATTCCTCCCAGTTCACCTGTTGCACCCGCTTCGGGCGCGTCGGCCATCACGCCTGCAATCGGTATTGTTGGCGCGATGCCTCATGAATCGGCCAAGGGTTCACTTCGGCTCGAATCTCTATCTGTCTGTGTCGTTCGACATGGGGCTTGTTCGTGCCGCCGTTCTTTTCGCCCCAGAGAACACTCAGCTTCGAGCCGACAGCGGCGGCTTCGTCCTGAACCATTGCCAGGGAAATCCAGGCTCGCTCGTTGGCGGAATAGACGGGGTAGGTCGAGATGCCGACCTGACGTCCGTCCCGGAGCACCTGGTCATAAAAATGCGCCGCATAATAGCCGCCGGGCAGTTCCATCAGTTTCGGACCCGGAAAATCGCCCATCATTCCGGCAAAGATGCCGAGAACATCCTCTCTCTCCCAGACGAGGGTCACCTTCGTGCGGTGCGGCCGCTCCGCCATTTTCTCCAGCGCCTCGCGGCCGATGAAATCGTGGTCGAACTTTACCAGACGGCCATAGCCCAGATCCCACGGGGTCAAATAGAACTCCTCGACATTGTCGGGCTGAAACGAACCGCCGACCGAGCAGGTTGCCTCGAAGCCGGTCTCGGGCAGCCACTCGCGGTAGCCCTTCATCGCGTCTCCCGAATAGATTGCCGGCAGGGGTGCCGCGACCCAGCCGGATTCGCTCGACGCGGTCGAATAGGCGCGGGCGCCGGCGCGCAACATGCCATGCCTGCCGCCAACTTCCATCAGCCGGTCATAGACCCTGGCGCCCTCCTCATAGGGCCCCCAGAGCTCCAATCCCTGAGCGCCGCCCATTCCGTGGCAGAGCGTGCGGGCGCGGCAACCGGCAATCACGATCTCGCCCATGTTGAAGAACTTGGTGGTCAGCGGCCCGCCTTCATTTGCCTCATTGAGGATGTCGAGCGCCTTCGGCCCCTGCACTTCGAAACGATAGAGCTTGCGCGGCTTGTCGGAGTTTTCCAGCGAGCGGATGTCGATCTCGGTGGTCACGTCGTAAGGGCCGATTTGCGCCTGATAGGTCATCCAGTGGGCCAGCGGCGGGCGGCCGATGAACAGCGCCTCGTCGTCCTCGAGCCCGAACAGAATGCCGTCTCCGATCACGAAGCCGTCGGGATTGCAGCAGACCAGCTGCTTGGCCTTGTTGCGGCCGAACCCGGCAAAGCTATTGACGCCGACATGGGACAGAAAACGGATGGTATCCGGTCCGCGAATGTAGAGATCCGTCATGTGGTAGGACTGGTTCAGAAGCACGGCCCCGTTGCGCCAGGCGCGCACTTCTTCGATCCAGTTCGTATATTGCGGCGGGATCGGAAACACATAGGCGCCGACCTGGGCGTTTTGCAGCATGTGCGATGCGCTGCCGTTCCGTTGCAATCTGCTTTCCAGGGTTGGCCCCGTCATGGAAACTCCGTCCTCCCGTTGGATTTGCCTGCACTCTAGGGCTGGACGAACGGCTGCGCATATGCGCAAATCGGAACTCTTGTTGCAATTTGGTTATATCTGTGCCGACGCTTTCTCCGGGCTTACTCTCTCTGAAACAGGTTCGGGCGATTCACGCCCTGTCCGAGGCAGGCCACATAGGCCATGCGGCAGATGGGCTGAATGTAAGCCAGTCGGCCATGTCGCGCAGCGTTCAGGCCGCCGAAGAGCTGCTTGGCGCAACCCTGTTTCAGCGGGGATGGTCAGGCGCCGAACCGACTTCCTTCGGTGAGATCCTGTTCACCCAATGTGGCAATGTTCTCGCACTGCTCGAACAATTCGAACGCCGCGAGCTCGGCAATCGTGACGGCCATCTTCGCTTGCCGGTCCGCCTTCGATGGAGCCATCTGGAGGCTGTCGCCGCCGTGATCCGTACCGGCAGCGCCCGGGCCGCGGGGAAGGAACTCGGCATCAGTCAGCCCGCGGTGAGCCGCTCCCTCTCCGAGATGACCGAAATCGCTGGCGCCGATCTCTTCACGCGTCGCTCGCACGGACTGGAACCAGAGCCGCTGGCGCACGGGATCGCCGCTCTCTGGGGCAATGTCTGGCGGGAGCTGTCTGCCATACCGTCACTGCTGGAACGCGCGGCTGCCGGGTTGGTCGGCCGGGTCGCCGTCGGCATGCTGCCCTTTTCGGATCAGGACCTGGTGGTTCGCGCATTCGGTCTTCTCACGCAGTCGCATCCGAACCTGCGGCTGGTGGCGGTGCCGGGAAGCTATCATGCGCTGACGGACGCCCTGCTGCGACGCGAAATCGATGTGATCATGGGCCTGCTGCGGCAGCCGGCCCCGTCCACGCAGTTGATCGAGCGGCCACTCTATTCCGAACGGTTCACTCTGATCGCCAGGCAGGATCACCCCTGCCACGGTCTGAACGCGACTTTGAAAGACCTCTCGCAATTCCAGTGGATGGTCGCTCCGCTGGGAACGCCGACACGCAGATTTTTCGAACGGCTTTTCTTCGCCTCCGGAACGCGTCCTCCCGCCCAGACCTTTGAAATCCTGTCGTTCGCCAACGCCGAAGAGATGATGGCAAACAGCCAGTCCATCGGCTTGATGAACTACAGCCTGCCGGCGCTCGAAAGGTTGCGGCCGGATCTCAAGCCGGTGGACTTTCGTTTGGACGATGCCATCCGCCCGATCGGGATCACCATGCGCAGGGACGAGCCGGTCAGTCCGCAGGTCGACCGGTTCCTGGAGGTCCTGCACAATCAGATCGATGCTCGGGGCCTGAGATAAGCCCTCCAATGCCGGCTCGGGCTGAAGGGTCGATCGGCCTATCCCCCCGCCAAACGCGGCAGCAGCATGATCTCGGCGTCCTCCGGCAGCTCCTTCGACCAGGTGTCGCGGTAGATCACGCCGTCGATGGAAACGGCGATGCCGTTGTCGACCAGCGGCTCGAGGCTCGGGTACCGTTCCGCCAGCTTGCGGAACAGTTCCCGGATGTCCTTGGCCTCGATATCGATGGTCTGCGTGCCTCCGGCGGCCGCGGCGACCGAGCCCCAGAGCGTCACCTGGACCATCAGTCGGCCTTTTCCTCCAGTGCCGCCAGGATGCGCGGCGGCGACATCGGAATGTGGGTCATGCGCACACCGGCGGCGTGCGACACAGCGTTGGCGATCGCTGCCAGAGGCGGCACGATGGAGGTTTCGCCGACACCGCGCACCCCGTAGGGATGGTTGGGATTGGGGATCTCCAG
Source organism: Rhizobiaceae bacterium (assembly GCA_963921345.3). Taxonomy (GTDB): domain Bacteria; phylum Pseudomonadota; class Alphaproteobacteria; order Rhizobiales; family Rhizobiaceae; genus Hoeflea_A. Next base: position 3,644,249 of record CAWUFE020000007.1, read on the forward strand.
GATCTCGGTGTCGATCATCGGCAGGTCGGAGCAGACCGGAATACGGTAGTCGAGGAAGCCCGGGTTCTGCAGCCGGCCGTCCTCGCCATAGATATACTCCTCATTGAGCGCCCAGCCGATGCCCTGGGCAGCACCGCCCTGGTACTGGCCTTCCACATAGGTCGGGTGCACGGCCTTGCCGGCGTCCTGCACCACGGTGTAGCGCACAACCCGGGTGGAGCCCGTTTCCGGGTCGATTTCGACGTCGCAAATATGGGTTGCGAAGGACACGCCGGCGCCGTCGGCGACCAGCTCGCTGTGGCCGGCGATCGGACCGCCCGTTTTCGGCGCGGCAGCTGCGATGTCCTTGACCGACAGCGGCGGCAGGTTGCCGTGCTTCTTGCCCTTGGCCTTCGCATGACCGTCTTCCCAGACCACGTCCTCGACCGGGATATCCCACATGGTGGCGGCCCGCTGCTTCATCACGGCGATGGCGTTGCGGGCGGCCGAAATCGTCGCCATGGAGGACGAGAACGTGCCGCGGCTGCCGTCGGTCATGTCGTTGTGCCCAAGCGTCGCGGTGTCGGCGACGATGGTCTTGACCTGTTCGTATGGAATTCCCAGCTCCTCGGCCGCGACCAGCGACAGCGAAGCACGCGAACCGCCGACATCGACCGTGCCGACCGCCAGCGTGACCGTGCCGTCGACGCCGATGTTGAGGTCGGTGCAGGTCTGGCCGCCGAAGTTGAACCAGAAGCCGCAGGCGAGACCCCTGCCCTGGTTCTTGCCCAGCGGCGCCTTCATGTGCGGATGCTTTTTCGCCGCCTCCAGCGTCGGCCCGATGCCGATCGGGCCGTAGACCGGACCGTAAGAGGCCTTGGACCCTTCAGCCGCGGCGTTCTTGATGCGGAACGCCACGGGCTCCATGCCGACCTTGGCGGCCAGCTCATCGATGGCGCTTTCGACCGCAAAGGCCGCCATCGGCGCCGAGGGCGCGCGGTAGGCGGCCGTCTTCGGCCGGTTGACCAGCACCTCGTGGCCGACCGTCTTGACGTTGTCGAGATGGTAGCAGGCGAAGGCGGTCATGGCGCCGAGCTCGGCCCACATGCCGTGATAGGGCCCGCAGGAATAGCGCAGCGTGGCCTGCGCCGCGGTGATGGTGCCGTCCTTGGACGCCCCCAGCTTGACGTCGATGGACGTCGCGCTGGCTGGGCCCGAGGCGCGGAAGACTTCGTCGCGGGTCATGACGACCTTGACCGGACGGCCGGCCTTGCGCGAGAGCGCCAGCGCCACCGGCTCGATCCACACATGGGTCTTGCCGCCAAAGCCGCCGCCGATCTCCGACGAGGTGACGCGCAGCTTGGAGACGTCGATGCCGAGCAGTTCGGCGCAATGCTGGCGGAAGACGAAATGGCCCTGGGTGCAGACCCACAGTTCGGCGGACCCGTCAGAATTGACGCTCGCCACACAGGCATGGGGTTCGATGTAGCCCTGGTGCGTCTGCTCGGTCTTGAAGCTGTGCTCGACGATGAAGTCGGCCTCTTCGAAGCCCTTGTCGACGTCGCCGTGACCGTATTGGCTCTGCTTGCTGATGTTGGACGGTTTGGTGGGCTTCGGATCGACCCCCCTGGTCAACACGTTCTGGTGGACCAGCGGAGCATCGGGCCTGACCGCTTCGTCGACATCGGTGACGTGCGGCAGGACCTTGTACTGCACCTTGATGAGCTTGAGGGCCTCGCGGGCGGTTTTCGCATCGATTGCCGCGACCGCGGCCACCGCATGGCCGTCGTAATAGGCGTTTTCGCGCGCCATGCAGTTGTCGAGAATGTCGTACATCTCTTTGTTGCCGTCGGTCAGGTCCGGCAGGTCGGCGGCGGTGATCACCGCCTTGACGCCCTTCAGCTTCTCCGCCTTCGACGTGTCGATCTTCTTGATCTTCGCGTGGGCGTGCGGGCTGCGCAGGATGCGCCCGACCAGTTGACCGGGCATGTTGAAGTCGGCGCCGTAGCGGGCGCGTCCGGTCACCTTGTCGACGCCATCGGGGCGGACGGGACGGGTGCCGACCGATTTGAAACTCTTGGCCTCGTAGCGTGCTTGAAAGTCCATGATCAGCCTCCCTTCATCGTCTGCGCAGCGTCCTGGACGGCGCGCACGATCTTGTCGTAGCCGGTGCAGCGGCAGAGGTTCCCGGCCAGCCCAAAGCGGATTTCCTCTTCGGTCGGATCGGGGTTTTTCTCCAGCAGGTCCTTCGCCGCGATCAGGAAGCCCGGCGTGCAGACGCCGCATTGCAGCGCCGCATGCTCGAGGAACTTGGTCTGCAGCGGATGCAGATCTTCGCCGTCCGCCATGCCCTCGATGGTCTCGATCCGGCGGCCTTGCGCTTCCGCCCCCAAGACGAGGCAGGAGCAAACCAGGCGATCGTCGACGATGACGCTGCAGGCGCCGCAGTCGCCGGTGCCGCAACCTTCCTTGCTGCCGGTCATCCCCAGACGATCGCGCAGCACGTCGAGCAGGGTCTCCTCGGCCTGGCAGAGGAACTCGACCTCGTCGCCGTTGATGGTCGTTGAAACAGCTGTTGCGGACATCACTTTCCTCCTGCCCGTTCGTAGGCAATGCGGGCGGCGCGCTTGGCCAGCACGCCCGCAACTTTCACTCTGAAATCGACCGTGCCGCGCTTGTCGTCGATTGGCCGACAGGCCGCCGAACAGGCCTCGGCCAGTTTTTCCAGCGCGGCATCGTCCAACTTGCTGCCGATCAGGGCCTTGGCGGCCGGCTTGACGAGAAGCACCGTCGGCGCCACGGCGCCGAGTGCGACACGGGCCGCCTCGACCCTGCCCTTCTTGTCGAGCGTCAGGCTGACTCCCGCGCTGACCACGGCAATGTCCATCTCGGTGCGCGGGATGAAGCGCAGATAGGCATCGCCCGACCGCGGCGGGCGTTTCTCCAGCGTGATGGCCTCGACGATCTCGCCCTTGGCGAGCGACGTCCTGCCCGGCGCCGTCACCACCTTCTCGACGGCCACGGTGCGCTTCTTGCCCGGGCCGGCGATCACCGCCTTGGCGCCGGCGGCGACCAGCGCCGGGACGCTGTCGGCGGCCGGCGACGCGTTGCAAAGATTGCCGGCGACGGTGCAGCGCCCCTGAATCTGCTTGGAGCCGATCAGATTGGCCGCCTCGACGACGCCCGGCCAGGCCTTTTTCAGCGCCGCCGACTCGCCCATGACCGCGCACGGAACCGCCGCTCCGACCGAAAACCCCTTGGCGGTTTTCCTGATCTCGTCCAGTCCCTTGATCGATTTGATGTCGACCACCAGGTCCGGTTCGACATGGCCGCTTTTCATCCGCACCAGCAGATCGCTGCCGCCGGCGAGAACAAACGCACTGCCCTTGGCTTTCGCAAGAAGGCCGGTCGCTTCCTTGAGCGAACTCGGACGTTCATATTGCATCGGTAAATTCCTCTCTTGAGCGGCACACCTACAGCATTTCTCGATGCCGCCGGATCGGGACACTCGCGCAAACTCGCGGCGCATGCAACGTCAAAATTGCATTGAACCGTTAGGCGTTCCCCAAGGTCCCGTTTCCGCACCGATCAAGGAGTGAATTGGCGGACCGTCGACGGAATTCAACCCGACCGGGTGCAACGAGCGGATCGGCCGTTGATTGTCTCGGACCTGATGGCGCGATACGGTGCTGCCACGAAGCCACCCGGATCGGAATTGCGGCCAGGACGGCCATCAACAGGAGTTCAGGAGCAATGGAAAAGAACGTCTCAACACTCACCGTCATGGCAGTGGTCGCGACCCTGGCATTGCCCGCGGCCGCCGAGACGGCCAAAATCAATGGCGACGACATATTCTACGAAACCATCGGGTCCGGTCCGGCCGTCATGGTCATGCATGGCGGCCTTGGCCTGAGCCATGACTACCTGCGGCCCTATTTCGATCAACTGGCCGAAGACCACACCGTCATCTACTACGACCATCTGGGCAACGGCCGGTCGGCCAAGCCGGACGACTTTGCCGAGATGACCTTCGACAGGATGGTGTCGGACGCCGAAGCCCTCATGACCCATCTCGGCCATGAGAGCATGACGCTGATCGGTCATTCCTATGGTGGCTTTATCGCCCAGGAGTTCGCGGCCCAGAAACCCGAACTTCTGGACGGTCTTGTCCTCATCGGCACGGTTCCGGCCTTCGACTACAAGCCCACGGTGACCGGCACCGACGAACAGATGGCGGCTTTCGGCAAGCTCTTCAGCGAACCCATGGCGGACAACGCCGACTGGCAGTCGACCTGGGGGCAGGTGGTACAGATGTACTTCAAGGATTGGGACGCGAATCTCGGCGCGGCGCTGGACGACCGGACGGTGTACGAGTACCGGGCATGGAACGCCGCCGGGCCGCTTCTGGGCACGTTCAACATGCTCGAAAAACTGCCTCAGATCGACACCCCCACCCTGGTCGTCTCGGGCCGCCATAACGGCATCGCCCCGCCCGAACCCGGCGCCGAGCGCATCGCCAATCTGATGCCGAACGCAACCCTCGTGGTGCTCGAGAACTCCGCCCACTATCCGTTCATCGAGGAAGAGGCGGCGTTTTTCGAAAGTCTCGAGGACTGGCTCGACCGCTAAAGGGGCCGCGGTGCCGTCATAGCAACAGGTCGTCAATCGGATTGACGGTAACCGTGACCGTGCCCGTCGAGCTGCCGTCGACGTCGACCACCTCGTAGGTGAACGTGTCTTCGCCGTTGAAATCCGCCAGCGGGTCGTAGGTGAAGTCGCCGTTCGCCTGGAACGTCACCGAGCCGCCCTGGGCGGTGGCAAAGGTGCCGGCGGTCACAGACAGCGCATCGCCGTTGATGTCGCTGTCCGCGCCATTGCCGTTGTCTTCGAGCACATTGCCGACAAGCTGGGTGTCCTCGTCAGTGACGAAGGCATCGTCCACGGCCGTCGGCGCCGTCGGTGCATTGACAATCACGGTCACGGTTGTGTGTTCGGATGACGCGCCATGGCTGTCGACGGTTTTGTATGTGAACACGGCATCGCTTTGGCCCCTCCTGGGGGTGATAAAAGTGAAGGCGCTGTCGAAGTCGCCGTTCACCAACCCGCCGGTCAGTTCGCCGGTGTCCGGGGCGGAGACGAGCTGATAGATCAGCGACCCGGCGTCGTCATCGCCGTCGACATCACCGCCGACGAGCACGCCATCGACGGACTCGCCGGTTTTCACGTACAAGGTCAATGGCTGCGCCGTCGGGGCGTCGTTGGCGCCGTTGATGGTGATGGCGAGCACGGCCGTATCCGTGAGACTGCCGTCCGACGTCGTGTAGTTGAACGTATCGGTCAGGCTCGTGTTCGCTCCCGTGACGTTGAGCGCCTGCACCTCGGGGTCGGTGTCGTTGACGACATAGATGTAGCTGCCGTCGGCCTGCATGGTCAGCGTACCGTATTGACCTGCAAGTGCCACGCCCAAGGTGCCAGCCGTGCCGCTGCCTTCCGCGTTGCCGGTGCGAATTCCGGTCACTTCCAGGCTGCCGGATACGGACGTGTCGTTGTCGAGAACATTGTCGGTGGCGTTCGAGCCCGGCGTGCCGTTGGCAACACCGCCAGCCTCGGTGGCGGAACCGACGTCATCGGCGGCCACCGGTCCGTCATCGGCGCCATTGATGGTGATGTCGACCGTCTGGGCCGTGCCGTCCTCCGACAGGACGGTGAAGCTGTCGGTCAGCATATCGAGCGCGTTCAGAGCGTCGACCGCGGCGTTGCCGTTGTCCAGCGTGTAGGTCCAGACACCCGCTGCGTCCACCGCATAGGTGCCGTAGCCGTTGGTGGTCGCACCGTTCGCCACCGCCTGGAAAACATCGTCGGTGTTGTCGACATCGGCCGCGTCGAGGTCGCCGGAAACCGTGTTCGGAACCGCATCTTCAACCACCGTACCCTGCGCCGTGCCGGTAATCACCGCGGCATCGTTGACTGGCGTGACGTTGAACGTCACCGTCGAGATGTTGGAGTCGACGCGTCCGTCATTTGCCTTGTACGTGAAGCTGTCCGTCCCGTTGAAATCGGCTTCCGGCGCATAGGTAAAGGACGCGAGCACCGGATCGAATTCGAAGAACGCCGCATGCGCCGGGCCGTCGACCAGGATGACGGTGAGGACATCGTTGTCGTCCGGGTCTTCCCGCACGACGCCACCGATCAGACCTGGAGAATCCTCCTGAATCGTCCGCGTCGTGTCCCGGGTGGTCGGGGCGTCGTTTTCGCCCTCGATGGCGATCGTCACGGTGGCCGTGGCGGTCTCACCAGCCTGGTCCTCGACGATGTAGGTGAATTCAACGTCGAAGGTTTCCCCTTCGCCGATAAACTCATAATCGCCATTGGTATCGAAACTGAACGTACCGTCGTCATGATTGCTCAAGAGGCCCTGGAAGCGCTGCGGCTGGAATGTGTCACCGGACTCGTTTTCTTCGTAGTCGACAAAGCGCTGCTTTGAACTCTTCGCCTGGGGATTCTCCACCGTCAGTACATCGGTCAGCTGATCGCCGGCATCGACATCCGACTGGGCCAGAGCGACGCGGTCGAGGGTGCCGTTCTGGCCGATCGTGAACGTCTGATCCGCAGCTACGGGCGCGTCGTTGGCGCCCGTGATGGTGATGTCGACCGTCTGGGCGGTGCCGTCCTCGGTGTAGACGGTGAAGCTGTCGCTCAGTGTTTCGAGTGCGCTCAGGGCGTTGACCGCGGCGTTGGCGTTGTCCAGCGTGTAGGTCCAGACGCCGGCAGCATCTACCGCATAGGTGCCGTAGCCGTTGGTCGTCGCACCGTTCGCCACCGCCTGGAAAACATCGTCGGTGTTGTCGACATCGGTCGCGTCGAGGTCGCCGGAAACCGTGTTCGGAACCGCATCTTCGACCACCGTGCCCTGCGCCGTGCCGGTAATCACCGCGGCATCGTTGACTGGCGTGACGTTGAACGTCACCGTCGAGATGTTGGAGTCGACGCGTCCGTCATTTGCCTTGTACGTGAAGCTGTCCGTCCCGTTGAAGTCGACTTCCGGCGCATAGGTAAAGGACGCGAGCACCGGATCGAATTCGAAGAACGCCGCATGCGCCGGGCCGTCGACCAGGATGACGGTGAGGACATCGTTGTCGTCCGGGTCTTCCCGCACGACGCCACCGATCAGACCTGGAGAATCCTCCTGAATCGTCCGCGTCGTGTCCCGGGTGGTCGGGGCGTCGTTTTCGCCCTCGATGGTGATCGTCACAGTGGCCGTGGCGGTCTCACCAGCCTGGTCCTCGACGGTGTAAGTGAATTCAACGTCGAAGGTTTCCCCCTCGCCGATAAACTCATAATCGCCATTGGTATCGAAACTGAACGTACCGTCGTCATGATTGCTCAAGAGGCCCTGGAAGCGCTGCGGCTGGAATGTGTCACCGGACTCGTTTTCTTCGTAGTCGACAAAGCGCTGCTTTGAACTTTTTGCATTGGGGTTCTCCACCGTCAGAACATCCGTCAGGTGATCGCCGGCATCGACATCCGATTGATCCAGGGCAATCCGGTCCAGCGACCCGTTCTGGCCGATCGTGAACATCTGATCGACGGCCAACGGCGCGTCATTGGCGCCATTGATGGTGATGTCGACGATCTGAGCGGTGCCGTCCTCGGTGTAGACGGTGAAGCTGTCGGTCAGCGTGTCGAATGCGTTCAGGGCGTTGACCGCGGCGTTGGCGTTGTCCAGCGTGTAGGTCCAGACGCCGGCAGCGTCCACCGCATAGGTGCCGTAGCCGTTGGCCGTCGCGGCGCCGATCGCGACCGCCTGGAAAACATCGCCGTCGTTGTCGACGTCGGCGGCGTCGAGATCGCCGGATACCGTGTTCGGAACCGCGTCCTCACCCACCGTGCCCTGGACGTCCCCGGTTATCACGGCGGCATCGTTGACCGGGGTGACGTTGATCGTCGCCGTCGAGATGTTGGAGTCGAGGCGTCCGTCATTCGCCTTGAAGGTAAAGCTGTCCGTTCCGTTGAAGTCGGCTTCCGGCGTATAGACGAAGGTGCCGAGGACAGCGTCGAATTCGAAGAACGCCGCGTGCGCCGGGCCGCTGACCACGGCGAAGGTGACGGAGTCGTTGTCGTCCGGGTCGAATCCGGTGACGTCGCCGGTCGAGAATGTGAACTCCTCGGGGATCGTCCACGACGAGCCCACGGTGACCGGCGCGTCGTTTTCACCCTCGATGGTGATCGTCACGCTCGCCGTGACGGTCTCGCCGGCCTGGTCCCTGACCGTATGGGTGAACTCGACGTCGAAGGTCTCCCCTTCGCCGAGGAATTCGTAATCGCCATCGGTATCGAAACTGAACGTGCCGTCGTCGTGATTGGTCAGGAGACCGCTGCCTTGCGACGGCTGGAACGTCGATCCGGATTCGTTTTCATCGAAGAAGACCAGAGCGTCACCGCCGTCCTTCGGCGGTGATTTCGGTTTGGGGTCGATGACGGCCAGGACATCGCTCAGCTGGTCGCCGGCGTCGACATCCGATTGATCCAGGGCGATCCGGTCGAGGGTCTCGTTCTGGCCGATCGTAAACGCCTGGTCCCCGGCCTCGGGCGCGTCATTGGCCCCGAGGATGGTGATATCGACCGTCTTCGCGGTGCCGTCTTCGGTAAAGACGGTGAAGCTGTCGCTCAGCGTGTCGGACCCGCCCAGCGCGTTGACCGCGGCGTTGCCGTTGTCCAGCGTGTAGAACCACTCGCCGGCCGCTTTCACGGTATAGGTTCCGAAGCCGTTGGCCGATGCGCCGTTCGCAACCGCCTGGAAAGCATCGTCGGTGTTGTCGACATCGGCCGCGTCGAGATCGTTCGGAACCGAAACCGGTTCGGCATTCTCGATGACCGTGCCTTGCGCCACGCCGGTGATCTCGGCTGCATCGTTGGTGCCGGAAATGTCGATGCTGAGCGTTGCCGTGCTGGTTTTGCCGGCGAGATCCGAGATCGTGTAGCTGAAGACGTCGGTCGCCGTTTCTCCCTGCGCCAGCGCGTTCGTGTCGGCGTCGGCATTGTCGAGCGCGTAGGTCCAGGTTCCATCCGCCGCAAGTATCAGGGTGCCATAGGTGCCGGCGATGCCGCTGCCGCCGATGTTTCCCGCAACGGGTCCCGCCGTCGATCCGGCCTCGACACCTGAGACCGTAAGGACGTCGGAGACATCGGGATCGGTGTCGTTGTCGAGAACATTTCCCGTTGCCGACGGGTCGCCTGCGTTCGGGGTGCCGTCCGGGTTGATACCGGCTTCAACCACCGCGTCGGTCGGATTCGAATCATCGTTTGCCGTCGGGCCGGTATTGAGCGTGACGATTTCGAGGGTTTCGAAATCGCGCACGGCAAGGCCGAAGGCACTGAAATCGAAACGTTTCCCATGGTCGGTGTCGGGGTTGGAATGTGTCGCAAGAAAGGACCGGTATGCGGCAATATCGGCCTGAACCGCGGTGCTGGCCAGTTCGACAGAGGTAAGTTCAAGGCGCAGAACATCGTTGCCCCGGCCACCGTCGTAGTAATCCCAGAAGCCGAGATTTTCAGACATGTTGTAGGTGGCGACATCGTTGCCGGCCTGAGCGAATACGGCATCATAGCCGGCACCGCCATCGACATAATCATCGCCCGAAGCGCCGGAACACCAGCCGGAGTCCCCGATCACGACGTCGTTGCCGGCGCCGCCCTCGAGTATGTCGTTGCCGGAATTTCCGACAATCCAGTCGTTTCCCGAGCCGCCATCGACGATATCGTTGCCCGAGCCGCCCTTGATGATGTCGGCGCCGTCGCCGCCGGCGATCGTGTCGTTGCCCGAGCCGCCGAAGATCCAGTCGGCATCGGCACCGCCATCGATGGTGTCATCGCCGGAGCCGCCGCTGATGTCGTCGCGTCCCTCACCGCCCTCTATGAAATCGTTTCCCGAGCCACCACCGAGCCAATCATCTCCCGAACCACCGTCGATCGTGTCATCGCCCGAACCGCCCTTGATGTTGTCGTCGCCCTCATTGCCTTCGATGATATCGTCGCCCGACCCGCCAAAAATACGGTCATCGCCCAAGCCGCCAAAGATGGAGTCGTCGCCGGCGCCGCCGAAAAGCCTGTCATTGCCCCCCAGGCCGTAAATTTCGTCGTCGCCGCCTTTGCCGAGGATCTTGTCTTTGCCGTCCGTGCCGATAAGAGCGTCCGCGCCTGAGTCGTCGCCGTTTGTGCCTACAACTTTTGCCATCGCCGTTCGCGCCCCCAATTCAACTTTGCGGAGAGCCTAAGGAGCGCTCTCGCTGCCGTCATGATGCGCGCGTACTACAAATCACGGATTTTTGAATACCTGTCAGAATAGGTGAAGAGCCGACAGGATCGGTTCATCTCGGATGAACCCGGATTGTCGCAGGGCCTATTGCGGCGGTGCGAGCCACTTGAACGGCTCGGCCGCCACGAAGGCATCGGAGACTTCGCCTGCAAGGATCGGATGTTCCTTCAGGTCGAGCTTGGTGGGCGCGCTGCCCTCGGCGAGATCGAGCTTGTCGATGTCCACCCAATAGACGTTCGGGCTGATGGCCGACTCGAAATAGTAGCGCCCGGCCTGCTGGTCGGCGACCGACCGCCAGATGGTGGTCGCGATATTGGGAGCATCCGGATCGGTGATCCCCAACGGGACCGACACATTGCGGATGATCGACAGCGCCGCCGACGCCGCCATGCGCGGATCGTCGAATTTGGGAACGCTCTCGAGGTAGAAGGACGCCCGGGCGAAGCGGTCGGCCGCGCGGCTGGTGCCGGGCAACATGGTCATGCCGCCTATCTGGTCCCAATAGCCAGTGATCGCCAATTGCTCGTCATAGGTCGGCGAGTTGGTCATCACCTTGTACTGCCAGCCGTGATGGATCACGAGTTTGCCGTCGAGATATTCGAAAATAGCCGAATCGCCGCTTCTGTCCGACAGCGAGAGATGCAGCCCGGCCGCGTGGCCGTTGGGCAGGGTCGGCGCGACCATCTGGAAGGACTCCGTCGACAGGTCTGCTACCGCCTCGGCGACCGTGGCATAGTTGTCGAGCGCGTATTGCGCCCAGGCGCCCACCGAAAGGCGCGGCCGGTCGTCTTCGGCTCCATAATCGGCTTCCGCCAAGTAGAGCAGATTGGCCACCAGGCCGGCTTCGTTCATGCCGTCCGTGGTGCCGATGTCGTAGCCGGACAGGGTGATCGAGCCATATTTCGACACCCATTCCACGGATCCTTCGCCGAGGCCGCCATCGCGCTGCATGCCCTTCGGGAAGGCCCAGAAATCAGAACCGACATCCTCGAACCAATCCATGCTGCGAGCGGTTATGAAGCCACCGCTTCCGGTCTCGTAGACGAACCGGCTGCAGGCTTCGGCCGCGGCCGGCGCCAGCATCGGGGCAACGAGGGAAGCTAGCAACAGATTGGTCTTCAGAGACACGACACCTTCCTCCACCGGTTTTCAGGCGTTGATCTCGCACGACTTCCCGATCCCCGGCAACGGGTTTCAAATCACGAAGTAAAGGAACTGTTCACCCGTCCGGGCGAGGCCAGCCCTGGGCAAAGTCGGAAGGTCCGTTGGCTTTCAGATGCTCCAACCGTTCGAAAGCCTCGGGAAAGCCCGGTCGGGCATCGGCCTGCACGTTCCAGATCACCAGCTGCGGCCCGTCCACCTCTTCGAACCACTCGGCGCGGCGATTCAGATAGTCTCCGTGAATGGTGGCGAAGGTGTAGTCGTGCAGATGCTCGACGTCGCTCCAGACCGATATGGTGGCAGACATCCGGTCGTCGAAACCGAGCCGGTTCAACTGCGCCGACGCCTCATCGTCGGAAATCCGCCAGAGGAAGCCCGGGTGTTGTTCGGCAATTGCGTATACGGAACTCAAACTGTCGAGGAATTCCTGCAACCTCGGATCCGTTGGCGGGAAGCGCATCCGCCCCCAGTTCATCTGCGCAATCGGCATGTCCATCCCTCCGGTCAGGATGACGCATACTGTCTCAATCGGATCGATTTGTCTTCAGTATCGCCGATGCGCAAATCCACCCGTCAACACCGCAATCCGAGCGCATCGGCTTGGCCGTCGCCGACGACAAGGAACCCCGTTTGCCCGATAAATCTAACTCTACTTTCGATAGCAAATTTTTGCAATAAGTATCTATAGTAGAAAGTTTCCTTTGCGACCAGGCGACGGACAGACTGCTTTCGCGGGCGTCCCGCGACAGGTAATGGCCTTCCATCGGGTGCGGGATTTTTCCGTGGTTCATCCACCCCCGGTTGACTTTGTCCGCCGGCCGGGCCTACAACTCGTCCCTGCCAGGGGAGCTCCAGGAAGGAGCTGAGAGGCCGATGGGGTGCTTTGCACCGGTTCGGCGACCCTTTGAACCTGATCCAGTTAGCGCTGGCGTAGGGATGGTTTGAGCGGTGCGCCCGTCGGAATCTCATCGACAAGTTTCAGCACCGCGTTTCCCCCCGACAAAGGCGTGAATTGGGTCCCATGAGCTGATCAGGGAGAGCCATGATGAACGCCATACCACCCACCGTCACCCAGGGTCCGTTGCCCGCATCCCGCAAGGTCCACGCGGCCGGATTGCTGCATCCGGACATTCGCGTGCCGATGCGCGAAATCGACCTGCATCCGACCGCCGGCGAGCCACCGGTGACCGTCTATGACAGTTCCGGACCCTATACGGACCCGGCCGTGGAGAAGGATATCGCCAGCGGGCTGCCGCGGGTGCGCAGCGCCTGGATCGAGGCCCGCGGCGATGTCGAGCTTTATGACGGCCGCACGGTCACGGCGGCCGACAACGGCTTCGTATCGGGGGACCGGCTGACGCCGGAATTTTCACTGCGTCACCAACCGCTGCGTGCCAAGGCAGGCAGGCGGGTCACCCAGCTTGCCTATGCGCGGGCCGGCATCGTCACGCCGGAGATGGAATTCATCGCCATCCGCGAGAATATCGGCCGCCAGGCGCTCGCGGAGCAGGCGGCGCGCGACGGCGAGAGCTTCGGCGCCGAAATCCCGGATTTCGTCACGCCGGAATTCGTCCGCGACGAGGTCGCGCGCGGCCGCGCCATCATTCCGGCCAACATCAACCACCCGGAAACGGAGCCGATGATCATCGGCCGCAATTTCCTGGTCAAGGTCAACGCCAATATCGGCAATTCGGCCGTTACCTCGTCGATGGCCGAGGAGGTCGAGAAAATGGTCTGGGCGATCCGCTGGGGCGCCGACACCGTCATGGACCTGTCGACGGGGCGCAACATCCACAACATCCGCGAATGGATCATCCGCAACGCGCCGGTGCCGATCGGCACTGTGCCGATCTACCAGGCGCTGGAGAAGGTCAACGGCATCGCCGAGGACCTCAGCTGGGAGGTGTTTCGCGACACGCTGATCGAACAGGCCGAACAGGGCGTCGACTATTTCACCATCCATGCCGGCGTGCGGCTGCATTACGTGCCGCTCACAGTCGACCGGACCACCGGCATCGTCTCGCGCGGCGGCTCGATCATGGCCAAATGGTGCCTGCACCATCACCGCGAAAGCTTCCTCTACGAGCATTTCGACGAGATCTGCGACATCTGCGCGGCCTACGACGTGTCGTTCTCGCTGGGCGACGGGTTGCGGCCCGGCTCGATTGCCGACGCCAACGACGCGGCGCAGTTCGCCGAGCTGGAGACGCTGGGCGAACTGACGCAGATCGCCTGGGCGAAGGACTGCCAGGTGATGATCGAAGGCCCCGGCCATGTGCCGATGCACAAGATCAAGGCCAACATGGACAAGCAGCTGGCAACCTGCGGCGAAGCGCCGTTCTACACACTCGGGCCGCTGACCACCGACATCGCGCCGGGCTACGACCACATCACCTCGGGCATCGGCGCCGCAATGATCGGCTGGTTCGGCACGGCGATGCTCTGCTACGTGACGCCGAAGGAGCATCTCGGCCTGCCCGACCGGGACGACGTCAAGACCGGGGTCGTGACCTACAAGATCGCCGCCCATGCCGCCGACCTCGCCAAGGGCCATCCGGGCGCCCAGGCGCGCGACGACGCGCTGTCGCGGGCGCGCTTCGAATTCCGCTGGGAGGATCAGTTCAACCTGGCGCTGGATCCGGAAACGGCGCGCGACTTCCACGACCAGACCCTGCCGAAGGAAGCCCACAAGGTGGCGCATTTCTGTTCCATGTGCGGTCCGAAGTTCTGCTCCATGCGGATTTCCCACGACATCCGCAGCGAGGCGCAGAAGGAGGGCATGCAGGCCATGGCGGAGAAATATCGCGCCGGCGGCGACCTCTATATGCCCGTCGATAGGGCGGAGGCCGCCGGGGAGCCGGACCGATGAGGGTCACGGTCGCCGGCGCTGGCGTCGCCGGGCTGGTCGCGGCCTCGGAGCTAGCAGACCGCGGCTTCGAGGTCGAAGTGATCGACCGCGGCCCTTCGCCGGGTCCGCATGCCTGCTCCTGGTACGCCGGCGGCATGCTGGCGCCGTGGTGCGAACGCGAGCGCGCCGAGGAGCCGGTGCTGCGCCTCGGGCGCGAGGCGATTGCCTGGTGGCGCAAGCATGTGCCTGGTGTGGTGCAGGCCGGTTCGCTGGTGGTCACCATGTCGCGCGACCGGCGCGAGCTCGACTGTTTCGCTCGCCGGACCGGCGGCCACGAGGCCATCGATCCGATGCGTCTCGCCTTGCTCGAACCGGATCTGAACGGCCTGTTCCAGGCAGCGCTCTACATGCCGCACGAGGCTCACCTCAACCCGCGGCTGGCGCTTGCGACTCTGACTGAACGGCTGATCGAACGGGGCGTACAGGTCCGTTTCGACACGCCTCTGGAGGCGCACGACAATCGGTGCGACGTGCTGGTGGACACACGCGGATACGCTGCCCGCGACCGGCTGCCGGACCTGCGCGGCGTGCGCGGCGAGATGCTGCTGTTGCGCTGTCGCGACATCCACCTGTCGCGGCCGGTGCGGCTCGTGCATCCGCGCTTTCCGGCCTATGTGGTGCCGCACGGCGACGGGCTCTACATGATCGGCGCGACGCAGATCGAATCCGACGACCGGACCGGCATCACGGCACGCGGCATCGTCGATCTTCTGAGCGCCGCCTATGCCCTGCATCCGGCCTTCGGCGAGGCCGAGATCATCGAAACCGGAGCGGACGTCCGTCCGGCCTTTGCCGACAATCTGCCGCGCATTCGCCGCCACCACGACCGTATCCATATCAACGGCCTGTTTCGCCACGGCTTCCTGCTCGCCCCGGCTTGCGCCCGCATGCTTGCCGACATGCTGCAGGACCCGACCATTACACCGGAGTTTCTCGATGAAGATCATCGTCAACGGCAAAGCGCGTGAGGTCGCCGCCGAGCGCCTGCCCGAGCTTCTGGAGGAACTGGAAATGACCGGCAAGCATGTGGCGACGGCGCTCAACGGCGCCTTTGTTCCACGCCCGTTGCGCGACACCGCCCGGCTGGCGGAGGGCGACCGGGTAGAGATCCTCACCCCGATGCAGGGAGGTTGAGCCAAATGGATTTCTACGGCTTCGAACCGCAATCGCGCCTGCTGCTCGGCACGGCGCAATATCCCTCTCCCGCCATCCTCGCCGAGGCGGTGCGCGCCTCCGGCACCGAAGTCGTCACGGTTTCGCTGCGGCGCGAATCAGGCGCCAATCAGTCCGGCGAACAGTTCTGGTCGATGATCCGCGACCTCGGCGTGCGCGTGCTGCCCAATACGGCGGGGTGTCACAGCGTCAAGGAAGCGGTGACCACGGCGCACATGGCGCGCGAGGTGTTCGGCACCAACTGGATCAAGCTGGAAGTGATCGGCGACAACGACACGCTGTGCCCGGACCTGTTCGGCCTGACCGAAGCGGCCCGCATCCTCGTCGAAGACGGCTTCGAGGTGTTTCCCTACACCACCGACGATCTGGTAGCGGCGGAAAGGCTGCTGGCCGCCGGGTGCCGCGTACTGATGCCCTGGGGCGCGCCCATCGGCACGGGGCTCGGGCTCAACAACATCTATGGCCTGCGCAGCCTGCGCTCGCACTTTGCGGATGTGCCGCTGGTCGTCGACGCCGGCATCGGCCTGCCGTCGCATGCGGCACAGGCGATGGAGCTCGGCTTCGACGCGGTGCTGCTCAACACCGCCGTGGCGCGCTCCGGCGATCCGGCCGCCATGGCCGGCGCCTTCGCCGATGCCGTCAGGGCCGGACTGGCGGCGCGACACGCCGACCCGATGGAACCGCGCGACATGGCGGCGCCGTCCACGCCGGTGTTCGGAAAGGCGGTGCTGGCATGAGCCTCGACCGATTCTACCTGATCGTCGACAATGCCGACTGGCTGGAGCGGCTGGTGCCGCTCGGCGTCCGGCTGGTGCAATTGCGGATCAAGGACCGGCCGGCGGCCGTGGTTGCGCGGGAGATTGCCAGGGCAAAGCGGATCTGCGGCAATTGCGGCTGCCAGTTGATCGTCAACGACCACTGGCAGGCGGCCATCGACGCCGGTTGCGACTATGTCCATCTCGGCCAGGGCGATCTGGACGGCGCCGACGTGGCGGCGATCCGCCGGGCGGGTCTGCGCCTCGGCATTTCGACCCACGATCATGGGGAACTCGACCGGGCGCTTTGCTTCGATCCCGACTATGTGGCGCTGGGACCGGTCTATCCGACCATTCTGAAGAAGATGCCGTGGGCACCGCAGGGTCTGGACCGGATCGGCGAATGGAAGGGCCTGATCGGCGATCGGCCGCTGGTGGCGATCGGCGGGCTGAGCGTCGAGCGTCTGCCCTGCGTGTTTGCCGCCGGCGCCGACAGCGCCGCGGTCGTGACGGACATTTCTAGGCATGCCGATCCGCAGCAACGGACGCGGGAATGGATCGCAGCTACGGAAGCGTCGTGATGCCGACCGTCCTGGTGATCGCCGGCACCGATCCCAGCGGCGGCGCCGGCCTGACCCGCGACGTCGACACCATCGTCCGACTGGGCGGGCAGGCGCGCGCGGTCGTGACCGCGGTGACGGCGCAAACGGATCGAACCGTCGACCGCGTCGCCTGTCTGCCGCCGCAACTGATCGCCGCCCAGTTCGATGCCGCATTCGCCGGCAAGCGACCCGGAGCCATCAAGATCGGCATGCTGGGCAGCACGGCCATCGTCGAAACACTGGCGGCCAGCCTGGCATCCGCCGACGGCGTGCCGATCGTGTTCGACCCGGTGATCGCGGCATCGTCGGGCGCGGCTCTCATCGACGCTGCGGGCAGCAGGGCCATGGTGGACCTGCTGCTGCCGCTGACCGAAGTTCTCACTCCCAATCTGCCGGAGGCGGCAGCCCTGACCGGTCTGCCGCCGGCTTCCACGGAGGCCGACATGCACCGCCAGGCGGAGCTGCTGCTCGCATGCGGTGTGCGTTTCGTCCTGCTGAAGGGAGGCCATGGCGTCGGCGAAGCGGCGGTCGACCGGCTGTATTCGCACGACCGGCCCCTCCAGCGTTTCAGCGCAACGCGCCGACCGGGCAGTGCGCGCGGTACCGGCTGTGCGCTCGCCTCCGCCGTCGCCACGCTGATGGCCGCCGGCCGGACCGTGGAGGCAGCATGCAGCATGGCAAAAGAGCTTGTGCTGAGAACGCGATTTGGCGTCTGTGCCGCATCCGTCGCGGTCCCCGCAATACATTCGGGCGCCGGCCGCTGCAACTGTTGATAGTTGTGCGGTCAACAGCATTGAAACCTCTGATATCAAAAGATTTCTTCTGGTTGATTATCGACAGAGATACAACTGAATTTCTTCAGGTTTAACCGGTTTCATTAACCGCTTCGAAACCAGAAATCCGGCTCAATGACGGTGGTTGCTTGGGTCGGATGGACCCAAAGGCATGATGCCACGCCACCACGTCGGCTCGATCCAACATGTCCGCCCACATACCCCGTCACTCGCCGTCTTAAAGAAGACAGCGAGACGACGGTTCGCGCCCGACATCCACCGCGTGGATGCGCGCTTCACCAATGGAGCAGGTGATGAGTATCAATTTGCGCCCGAAAGGTTCGTCCGGGTTGTCGATCGGAATCGGCACCAAAATCTATGCCGTCGTCGGCATGTGCCTTGCGCTGCTGGGATTGGTGGCCGGTACCGCCATCTGGCAGATGTACCAAGTTGGGCTGGAGGTGGAGGCGATCGCCGAACGCGATACTCCGATGACCGGCGCCATGACCAAGGTGACGGTCCATCAGTTGGAACAGGCGATCAACTTCGAGCGCGCGTTCCGTGCTGCTGAGGAAGTCGCCAGGCACCCTGAAGCCAAAAAGACGCTGGACGCTTCGATTGCCAAGTTCGAGAAGCTGACGACGCAGGTGGATGATGAATTTGTCGAAGCCATCGAGCTGGCCAATCACGCCCACGACACGGCGATCACGGACGCCGAACGGCACGAGTTCGAAAAGGTCGGCACGACGCTGACCGACCTGGCCAAGCTGCACAAGAGCTACGACGATCTGGCGCTCAAATCCTTCGCGCTGATCCGGGCCGGCCGGCTCGACGCCGCCGTCAGCATGCTGCCGGAGATCGAAGCGCAGCAGGAAAAGCTCGACCACAGCCTGGAAGAGCTGCTGTTCGAAATCGAGGAATTCACCCTGCACGCGGCCAAGACCGCGGAAGCGCACGAGAAGTTCGCTCTGCAGCTGATGATGGCCATCACCGCGATCGCCTTTCTGCTCGGCATCGGTGTTTCGGTGTTCATGGTACGGCGCAGCGTCACCCGGCCGCTGGACGACATCGTCAAGGGTCTCGACGCGCTCAACGCCGACGACCTGACGGTCGACGTCAGGGTTGTGAGCAACGACGAAATCGGCAAGGTTGCCGCGGCCTACGGCCAGTTCAAGGAAAACCTCATCCGCTCGCGCGAACTCGAGGCAGAGCAGCGCGAGATGGAGAATCGGCGTCAGGAAGAGGAAAACCAGGCACGGGAACGCGACGCCGCGCAAGCACGCGAACAGGCCGAGGTCACACGCAACTTCGAGAATGCGATGGCGTCGCTGGCAAACAAGAACCTCGCCTATCGGATCGACGCGGAGTTCCCGCCAGCCTTCCAGGCCCTGAAGGACAACTTCAACAATGCCATGGAGCAGCTGTCGGATACCATGCTGCAGGTCGGATCGGCCTCGGAGCAAATCCTGTCCGGCTCCAAGGAAATCCACACGGTCGTCGACGGTCTGGCGAGCCGCAACGAACAACAGGCGGCCGCCGTTGAAGAGACCGCCGCCGCGGTCAGCGAGACCACCTCTGCGATGAAATCGGCCAGCGACCGAGCGAAGGATGCCAGCGGCCTCGTCGCCACCGCCCGCGACAACGCCCAGAAATCCGGTGAGGTGGTGCGCAACGCCATCGAAGCCATGGGCAAGATCGAGGAGTCGGCAGACAAGATCACCGATATCATCGGCGTCATCGACGAAATCGCCTTCCAGACCAATCTGCTGGCGCTCAATGCCGGGGTCGAGGCGGCGCGTGCCGGCGATGCTGGCAAGGGCTTCGCCGTGGTCGCCCAGGAGGTGCGGGAACTGGCTCAGCGCTCGAGCAGCGCCGCCAAGGAGATCAAGGAACTGATCGACACCTCGGGCGAGCACGTCAAGGCCGGTGCCACACTGGTCAACGAGACGGGTTCGGTGCTCGAAGCCATCGTT
Organism: Rhizobiaceae bacterium; assembly: GCA_963921345.3. Taxonomy (GTDB): domain Bacteria; phylum Pseudomonadota; class Alphaproteobacteria; order Rhizobiales; family Rhizobiaceae; genus Hoeflea_A. The sequence goes on from CAWUFE020000007.1 coordinate 3,663,888, forward strand.
TCCCAGGTCACCGAGATCAACGACCACATCGGATCGATTTCCGGCTCGGCCAATGAGCAGGCCATCGGCCTCCAGGAGATCAACGAGGCCGTCAACAATATCGACCAGGGCACCCAGCAGAACGCCGCAGCTTCCGAACAGGCTTCGGCCGCCAGCCAGATGCTGGCCGACGAGGTAGTCCGGGTCGACATCATGCTGAAGAGCTTCCAGATGGGCGCGGCGCGGGTACAGCCCGAGGCCGAGCCGGAAGCGCAAAACAGCAATGCCGAGCCGGCTCCCGCCCGCTCTGTTCGGTCCGCACCTGCCTTCGACGGCAATGCGGCGGTCGCCACGGACGAAGACTGGGACGAGTTCTGATCCAGGGGCGTCCTTGCTTCACTGAGGCCGCGCCGAAAGGTGCGGCCTTTTTTTGTGTGCCGTCCGGCCGTATCTAAGGACCATGGGCGCGGTTACTTCACTCTTCGTGTACAAGGTGGTCCAGGCGGCCGGCGACGGCGTCGACCGGGACGCGCTGCTCCAGTCCATCGGCCTCGACCCGGCAGGCGAAGCCGATGTTGGCCGCATGGTATCGGACACGGCCTATTATGACCTTCTCGAACGGATCGCGGACCTCACCGGAGATGCGACCGATCTGCCGTTGCGTGCCGGCGCCAGCATGAATTGCGACGATTACGGCGCCTTCGGCCTGTCATGGAAAACCGCTCCGACGCTGCGCGCCTCCTTTGCCCGGGCGGAACGCTACTGGCGCCTGCTGACCAGCGTCTCGGAATACGAGGTGCGGCCCGAGGGCGACAGCGCCTGGTTCATTCTGCATCGCGCCGGAGAACGCCGTCTGGGTTTGAGCCTGTCAAACGAGGCGACGCTCGCCAGCGTCACCTCCATCATCCGGCAGATTTCGCCAGTGGCGTTCGCGCCGCTGGAGGTGCACTTCAAGCATCCGCCTCGCGGTGCCACCGAGGTGCATGAAAGCTATTTCGGGTGCCGCGTTGTCTTCGAATCCGATCTGGATGCGCTGCTGGTCGCGGCGGACGCCCTGGCGCGACCCAACCGGCTGGCGGACGAAGGGATCACCCGGTTTCTGCTCGGCCACCTCGACGCGGAATTGCGCAAGGTCGAAGCGGATCGCACGCTTCGGCAGATGGTTCACGACGCAATCGCCCCGTCGCTGAGCGCCGGGGTTCCGAAGATACCGTTGGTCGCGCGGCGCCTGGGGCTGAGCGAACGCACGCTGCAACGCCGATTGAGCGACGAGGGCCTGTCGTTCCAGAAACTCGTCGACGAGGCGCGCCGGGAACTGGCCGAGGGATTGCTCGTCCAGAGCGACTATTCGCTGGCCGAAGTGGCGTTTTTGACCGGGTTCTCGGAACAAAGCGCTTTCAACCGCGCCTTCAAGCGCTGGATGAACCAGACGCCTGCCTCCTATCGCGAAGCGCGCACCTCCGCCTGACACCTGGCAGCTGCGGTCAAAGCTCTGGCATCGACGGTCAATCCGCCCGAGGCGTAATCCTTCATCCTGCCTGCATCAAACGTTGCAAAGGAGACACGTGATGCAGACCCAACCCATTCTGGTTATCGGTGCGACCGGCAAGACCGGTTCGCGTATCGCCGCCAAGCTCGCTCAAGCAGGCCACGCCGTACGCCGCGGCTCGCGCAGCGCGCCCGTCCCGTTCGACTGGGAGGATGAAACCACCTGGAGCACTGCGCTCGACGGCGTTTCGGCGGCCTACGTTTCCTATTTTCCGGACCTCGCCTTTCCGGGCGCCGTCGAAAAGGTCGATGCGCTGTGCCGAGCCGCACGGACGGCCGGTGTGCAGAAAATCGTGCTGCTGTCGGGACGCGGCGAACACCACGCGCGCCGCGCCGAGGATGTGGTGCGGAACTCGGGCATCGACTTCACCCTGGTTCGCGCTGCATGGTTCGCGCAGAACTTCAGCGAAGGCTATCTCCGCGATCCCGTCCTCGGCGGCGTCGTTGCGATGCCCGGGGGCGACGTGCGCGAGCCGATCGTCGATGCCGACGACATCGCCGATGTCGCCGTCGCCGCGCTGACCGAGGATGGCCATGCCGGCGAACTCTACGAGGTTACCGGACCGCGACTCATGACCTTCGCCGAAATGGCGCAGGAACTGGCCGCCGCGACCGGCCGCGAAATCCGCCATGTGCCCCTCACCTTCGAGGAGTTCCATGACGGCCTGGTGCAGATCGGCGGCGCGTTCATCGCCGACGTTTTCACCGGGATCGCGCGCGAGACCCTTGACGGTCGCAACGCCTCCATCACCGACGGCGTGCAGCGCGCGCTCGGCCGCGAGCCGCGCGACTTTGCCGACTTTGCACGCGCTGCGGCTGCCGCCGGCGTCTGGTCCGACGCCGCCTGACAATTGCGGGGCGCGATTGCGCCCCGCCCTTCATCCCGGAAAGGACATCGCCATGACGATCTGGATCCTGCTTCTCAGCCAGTTTTCAATCCTCGCTTTCGCCGCGCTCGGCGGCGTGTTCCTCGCCTTCTCCGACTTCATCATGCGGGCGCTCGGCGCCACCAGCGGCGCCGGCGGCGCCGAAGCCATGCAGTCTATCAACCGCGAGGTGTTCCGCTATGTGTTCATGTCTCTGTTCATCGGCATGGTTCCGGTCTCGCTACTCCTGGCCGCCGCGGCCTTCATGACGCTCGCGGCGCCGGCTCCCTTCATCGCCGCCGCGGCGATCTACGGTTTCGGTGTCTTTGGCGTGACCGCCGCTTGCAACGTGCCGATGAACAACGTGCTGGCGTCGCTGGATGCCGCCTCTGCGGACGGCCTGCGCTACTGGACCACGCAATATCTACCGAACTGGACATTCTGGAACAGCGTCAGGTCGGCCGCCTGCTTTGCGGCAGCCGCTGTGCTCCTCTACGCGGTGACAAGCCAGGGTTAGGATTTGCAGCTGACCGCAGCAAGAAGGCCGGCGGTCAAACCGTCCGCCATGTCTGGGCTCAGACCGGCAGCTCGGGGGAGCGAAGCGAGGATCTGGCGTGTCGCGGCACTGACGGCGGCCGGGTCGACCGTAGCCAAGGAAGCCGGCAGATCGGCGCCGGAAACACCCGATAGAGCGAGCGCAAGCGGGCGTTCACGGCACTCGAAGTCGATGGTCGATAGATCGACCCGGAAGGTACCCGTCGATCCGACGATCCGGAACGCGACCCGCCCCTCCGTCGGATCGAACACAACCTGCCAGCGGCTCGACCGGTTGGCGACCCTTGCGAGTGCCGAAAACGCCTCATCCGGCGTCACCGAAGCGCCCGCCTGCCCTATGGCGTCCGCCGCAATCAAGAACCGCTTGAGGCTGGACGGGTCGCCATCGCTTTCAGGCATGTCCTGTTCACCCCCGAACCCGGCGAAATCCGCCAATCGCTGCTTCAATTCCGCATAGCTCGTGTTTGTCAGCGCCGGGACCGGCATGTCCTGCAGTTCGTGGATCGTCGGCCCGGCCCGCGTCGGCGTGATGATCGCGGCGTTCCCGGTGCGATCGGCGACAAAGAAATGAATGGGGACAAACCCCTGAATTCGGACGCCGTGAAGAGCGTTCATCGCTTCGTCGACGGAAGCGGAGGTGTCGAGGAGGCGCTGGATGAACTCCAGTTCGGTGACGACCGGAGCGTCCTCGTCGCCGGCGAATACCGCGTCGTCATTCCACATCAGCGACACGACCAGACCGGCGGTGTTCATGCCGGCCGCCGGCATGCCGGGGCCCATCTGATTGAACGTCACGCTCCCATGGCGCACGGTCCATTGCGCCGGGGTGTCGTCCATGATGGAACTGCGTGTGGCCGAAGCCGGGTTGACGAAGAGAAAGCCTGCATCCGCGGCAGCGTAGTCGAAACTGTAGGCGATGACCGGCTTTTGCGGCAGTCCCAGCGCCATGGTCGTGCAGGCCAGGGCGGCCGATGCCGACAACGACATCAGCATTCCCACAGCGCATCGAATCCCGGTATTCCATTGGGCCAGTTGCATCGCGGTCTCCATTCCTGTGCTGGACTTCGATCGATTTTTCGTCAGACTGGCGTCGAAGACCGCCCGACCGAAGCAGGATTTCGCCAAATGCCCGTATCCATCGCGAACGACCCATTTGCCGGACATCTGAAACGCGAGGTCAGCGCGGTGTTCGGATCGGCCCGTAATCTGGGACTGCTGGGTCTGGTGGCGATTCTGGCCGGTATCTCCGGGCCTTTCGGCACCTACGAGGCGTTTTCACCGCTCGCGCGGTTTGTCTACTGGCTGTTGATCGTCTTCGGAACCGCCGCAGCCGGTCACGCGACCGGAACTGCCGTCGAATACCTGCTGGGCCGGTTTGCCTGGCCGACCATCCCGCGCCTGCTGGCGGCCTCGCTTCTCACCGCGGTGCCGGTCTTCGGCGTCGTCGTTCTTGCGTTGTTCGCCTTCGGCTACCGCGCGGACAGCGCGGACCTGGTCACGCTGTTTATCCAGTGCATCGCAGTCGTCGGCGGCGTCGCGCTACTGACCCGCAAAGGAGCGCCCGCTGCCCGTCGGTCGGAGGGTTCAACGGCGCCGAAACTGCTGGCGCGCCTGCCCGGCGCCAGACGCGGCCGCCTCCTGCGGCTGCAGGCTCAGGATCACTACGTCGAAGTCATCACGACACGCGGCCGCACCCTTGTCCCGATGCGCTTCCGGGATGCCATCGACGAGGCGAAACCGGAGCCGGGTGCACAGGTGCATCGCTCGCATTGGATCGCTCTGCATGCCGTGTCCGGCCGCTGCCGCATCAACGACAGAACCGGGCTTCGGATGAGCGACGGCAGCTTCGTGCCGATCGGACGGAAATTCAGGTCGGCGGTGCGGGAGACCGTGCTGTCATAGTCCAGTTGATTTGGTCGAGAAGTGAAGCCTGTCAGCGGTCGGTTCGTGGAAGATATCGACGGTTCGTTTCCGTACGCCTGGCCGTCACTTTGGCATGATGCGCCTGGATTTCGTCCATCGCATAGCGGATCGGGTGTGTTTTCGTGCGTCCATCTGCAACGGAGTCATAAGTCCGCGCAACTTCCGCCTTCAACCACCGCTCGATTGCTTCGTCATGCTCCTGCATGAAGATCCCTCACCGACCGCTCTTGTCCTCGGACAACCCTTCGTCCGCCAACTCCGAAAGCGCCGCTTCCAGCGCCTCCGTCCCCGCTCCCGCCAGCGCGGCTTCGCGCAGGGCGCGCAACTGTTTTGACGCATCGGGTCGGCCCTTCAGTTGCGGCAGGGCCGACAGGACGCGGTCGAATTTCGACAGGCCGCGGGCGTGGGTGTCCGAGTAACCCTTGATCAGGCGGCGGCAGTTGAGGACCTCGACGCCTGTTTCGTAATCGTCGGCGCGGGTGGCGAGCGCCAGGTCGAACCACTCGGTGAAATGTGCCTCCTCGACCGCGTGGCGCAGCAGGCGACGGCGGATCGGTTTGAGCGAGGCCATCAGCCACAGGCTGAGATACCCGGTAAGAGTGTCGGTGCGAACGCGGCGGCCACGATTGATCATCCGGTCCAGTGCGGAAAACAAACGCGGGCTGTTTTCGATGCGGCGGCCGAGGCCGGCCGGCAAGGTGCCGCAGACTTCCTGGGCGCGCGGATGGAAATATTCGGTGACATGCAGCACCGCCTCGTCCGGAACGCCCACCTCGGCGCGCACCCGGCTGGCCCGCGCCGTTCGCAGCTTGAGATCGGCGACCCGGACGATGTCGTCATAGACCATGGCGTTGGCAACGTATTTGGCGGCGGCGGCCGTAAAGCGCCAGCCGTGCTCCTCGTCGTCTCCGGAGGCCGCCCGTTCCAGCCGTTCCAGATAAGTGCGGCCGTAGTCGATGTCCTGGTAGTCGACGACTTTCTTCAGCCCGGCCGTCGCCAGCGCACGGGCCGGCTCGGGCAATTGACCAATGCGCGCCTCCAGCGCGTTCCATGCCTCGACCAGTTTGGTCGGCCCCTCGACGGCGAATTCGGGCGCCTGGCCCTTTGCCTCTTCGCTGGTAGTTTCCGGTTCGTCGCCCGCAGCGGCCCGGTCACAGCAGGCGGCAAAGGCTGCCAGGCTTGCCTCGACGCCGCGGCCGCCGGCGCGGATCGTCTCTTCGTAGCTTTCGCGCGGAAACGGCAGGGCGCCGGAACCGGCCAGCGCACCGAACAGGCCTGCCGAGATGACGCTGCCGGCGGCAACCGACTCCTTTTCCATGTCGAAGGCCACGACCCGCTTCGCCGCCTGACGGGCGCGGGCGATCACCTTGTCGGACTCGGCGCGACCGTCGCCGGGCACGATCTTCTCCGACACCGCCAGAATGCGGTGCGACGACAGGATCAGGGTGGTGCGGTCGGGCGTCACGAAACCGCGCAGGATCGAACGGCCGGCCTCCATCAGCTCGGCGGCGATCATGATATCCACGTCGCCGACCGACGGCGTCAGAGCGAAGACCGGCTCGCGGCCGGTGTCGGGCGCCATTTCGACATAATAGATGGTCGCGCCGGTGCGCTGGGCGACGCCGGCCACGGAAGTCGACTGGGCGCGATAGCCGTTTGCTTCCGCCACCGCCACGATCCAGTCGGTCAGCACACCGCCGCCCTGGCCGCCGACGGCCAGCATGGCCAGCTTGATGATGTCGCCGGTGGCGTCGGCGCTCTTGGCATCCGAACCGGCAAGCGTTGCGATATTCATGCCGACGGACGCTCCCTGAAGATCAGCCGACGGGATTCACGGCGGGTTTGCAGCCAGCCGGTCAACCGCCGCCGTTGGCGGTCGAGGAACCGCTCGAAACCGTTCGGGTTGAACACCGTGTCGGCCTTGAAAAAGGACGGGCACAGCGCCGCCGCGTCCGCCACCTCGCCGCAATTGCCGCAGCCGACGCAGCTCTGGTCGATATGGGCGACCGGATCGTCGCGCAGCGGATCGTCCAGCTTCTTGACCGACAGCGACGGACAGCCCGACAGGCGCATGCAGGCATGGTCGCCGGTACAGACATCCTCGTCGACGCCGAAGCGCGGCTTGACGACCCGGCGGCCTTCCTTGATCGCCGCATTTTTCAGCGGTCGCTCGCGGCGCTGCCGGTTGAGCATGCATTCCGACGAGGCGACGATGACCTTCGGACCCTTCTCCTTCGTGGTCAGCGCCTCTTTCAGGGTCTTCGCCATCTTGCCGACGTCGTAGGTGCGGTCGATCTGGCGCACCCAGTTGACGCCGACGCCCTTCACTGCCTCGGTGATCGGATGCTTGGTCGATTTCGACCGGTTGACGGCGCGCGACGACAGGATGTCCTGGCCGCCGGTGGCGGCGGCATAGTAGTTGTCGACGACGACGATCACCCCGTCGTTCTTGTTGAACACGGCATTGCCGACCGACGAGGTCAGGCCGTTGTGCCAGAAACCGCCATCGCCGACGAAGGAGATCGAGCGGCGATTGGCATCCGGCGCATTGAAGGCCGATGCGGATGCTGGTCCGAGGCCGTATCCCATGGTGGTGGCGCCGAGACCGAAGGGCGGCATGATCGAGAACAGGTGGCAGCCGATGTCCGAGGCGATGTAGTGCTCGCCCAGTTCCTCCTGCACCAGCTTGGTGGCGGCGAAGATCGGCCGTTCCGGGCAGCCGGTGCAGAAACTCGGCGGCCGCGCCGGCACGACTGCCGCGAGATCGCCGATATCCGGCGCTTCCGGCTCGTTCGGCGAGCGATCCTGGTCCGACAGAAGTTCGGCAGCATGCTCGCGCAGGAATGCGCGCAGTCCGTCGAGCATGGCCTGGCCGGTGAGTTCGCCGGCCTCCGGCAGCGGCCCCTTGCCGACCAGCTTCGTCGAGGCGCCCTCGGCATAAAGCATGGCGCCGATGGCCTGCTCGATATAATCAGGGTGCCCCTCTTCGACCACCAGCACCGCGTCCTTGCCCTTGCAGAAGCCGACGATTTCGTCGTCGAGCATCGGATAGGTGACGTTGAGGACGTGCAGCGGAATCTGCGTCTCTCCGTAGAGGTCGGCGAGGCCGAGCCGCTGCAGCGCCCGGATGACACCGTTGTACATGCCGCCCTGCAGGACGATGCCGACCTTGGCGTCGTCAGGCCCGAAGGTCTCGTTCAGCTTGTTGTCGCGGATATAGGCGATCGCGGCCGGCAGCCGCTTGGTCACCTTCTCCTGCTCATGCAGGAAGGAGGCCGGCGGCAACACGATGCGCTGCAGGTCGCGCCGCGGATTCTCCAGCGCCTCCGCCACGGTCATTTCAGGCCGCTTGTTGTCGCGCGTCTCGAAGCGGCCATGGACGTGGCAGCCGCGGATGCGCACCTGCAGCATGACCGGGGTGTTGGAGACTTCCGATAGTTCGAAACCGTCGCCGACGGCCTTGACGATGGACGGCAGGTTGGGCCGCGGGTCGAGCAGCCAGACCTGGCTCTTCATGGCGAAGGCATGGCTGCGTTCCTGCATGATCGAGGAGCCTTCGCCGTAATCCTCGCCGACAATGATCAGCGCACCGCCGGTGACACCGCCCGACGAAAGGTTGGCCAGCGCGTCGGAAGCGACATTGGTGCCGACGGTCGACTTGAAGGTGACGGCGCCGCGGATCGGATAATGCACCGAAGCCGCCAGCATGGCGGTGGCGGCTGCCTCGGAGGCGCTCGCTTCGAAATGCACGCCGAGGTCCGACAGGATGTCCTGGGCGTCGGCCAGCACGTCCATCAGGTGGCTGATTGGCGCGCCCTGATAGCCGCCGACATAGCCGACACCGTTTTCGAGCAGCGCCTTGGTGATGGCGAGGATGCCTTCGCCATGAAAGACATCGCCCTCGCCTTTTTTCAGCTTCTCGACTTCTTTTGCGAAAGACCGTTCGGCCATGATCGCCCTCCTCGTCTCCGACCGGCGTCAGAAATCGTGTTTGCGGATGTTGCGCAGCACCTTCTGCAGCGTGGCGACGAAGCGGTCATGCTCGTCGGCCGGGATGCCTGCAAACATCGTATGATAGGATTCGGCGAACAACGGCCACACTTCCTGGAACCGTTGTCTGCCGCCATCGGTGATATGAATATGGCGCACCCGGCTGTCGCTTTCGCTCGACACGCGGCGGATCAACCCTTCGGCTTCCATGGCATCGAGCGTGCGGCTCAAGGTCGACTGTTCGATAACCGCATAGACTGCGAGTTCGTTGGTGCGCAGCCCGTCGACCACGGAAAGAACCGCCAGCGTGCGCATCTTGGCGACCGACTGTCCGGCGGCGCCGAGTTGCTCCTGGAGGCTCTGATTGTAGCGCCCCATGATCCGGTTCAGGAGGTAAGGCGCGAAATGCTGCAGGCCGATCTCGCCCAGGGTCTTGGGAGACTCGATCCCGGAATAATCCTCGGCGGCGAGCGCCGTGTTTTCCTTCATGCCCGCACCCTCATGTCGTCGTCGCAAACAGCCCCCTTGGCCGGCCGCGTAACGAGCCTGATGAAGAATGGTCTATTTTTCTTGCAATTGCAATTATTTTTGTTTCAGAAGGTATCTACCGACTCCTGCGAGATGGACTGATTGGTGGCCAATGATCCACGAATGCGGGGATATTTCAAGGAAAATCTCACAATCCCGAAGCAGCATAGATAGATGCATACGAAATATTTTATATTTAAAACTTGACGACAAGAGAGCCTTCACGCATAGTTTAATCACGGTCATTCCGGAGAGACAAATGCCCGACCTCAGGCTCATCGTGAAACAGAGCGAAGCCGCCACCTCGCTCATCAGGATCATCACGCTGGCGGCCGCTGATGGCGGCCCGTTGCCGGGATATAGTGCCGGGTCGCATATCCGCGTACAACTGCCCGACGGCGGCGACCGACCCTATTCGCTGGTCAATACCGATCCGACATCAGGCGCCACCCAGGCGCCGCAGACCTACCGGCTCGGCGTGCGCCTGGAAGAGGACAGCGCCGGCGGGTCGACCTATATGCACAGCCTGTCGGAAGGCGACCAGATCGTCGCCTCGGAACCGCAGAACCAGTTCGGCCTGACGGAAGAGGCTGCCGACATCGTGCTGGTCGCCGGCGGCATCGGCATCACGCCGATCCTGTCGATGGCGAGCGAACTGAAAGCCGCCGGCCGGCCGTTTGAATTCCGCTACGCCGGACGCTCGCGCTCGGCGCTCGCCTTTGTCGAGCCGCTGAGCGCGGTGTGCGGCGATGCACTGACGATCCACTGCGACGACGAGCCGGACACCGCCATCGATCTCGATGCATTGGTCGACGGACTGCAGCCCGGCAACCATGTCTATGTGTGCGGCCCGCGCGGCATGATCGAGGCGGTGCGCGAGCGGGCGCACGCCCGCGGCTTCGACAAGGACCATGTGCATTTCGAGCTGTTCAGCAAGCACGATGAACAGGTCGAAGGCGGCGCCTTCGAGGTCGAGATCAGTTCGACTGGCCAGGTCTTTACGGTGCCGCCGCACCGCACCATCATCGAGGTTCTGGAAGAGGCCGGCATCGACCTGATCTATGACTGCCAGCGCGGCGACTGCGGCATCTGCCAGACGGCGGTGCTCGAAGGCATCCCGGACCATCGCGACGTCATCTTGACCGACGACGAGCGGGCGGAGAACAATGTCATGCAGATCTGCGTTTCGCGGGCGAAGTCGGAACGGCTGGTCCTCGACCTTTAGACGCTTAGGAGGAACGGACTATGGGACGCTATAGCGGCAATCCGGCGGCCATCAACGCGCTGGTGCAGCCGACCCAGGTGCATCGCGACGTCTATATCGACGAAGAGGTGTTCGAGCTCGAAATGAAGCACCTGTTCGCCAACACCTGGATCTTCGTGGGTCACGACAGCCAGGTGCCGAACCCGGGCGACTACTTCGCCACCGAGATCGGCCGGCAGCCCGTATTGATGGCGCGCCACAGCAATGGCGACGTCAACGTCATGTACAATCGCTGTCCGCACAAGGGCACCAAGATCGTCATCGACCGCGAGGGCAACACCGGCAAATTCTTCCGCTGCCCCTACCATGCCTGGTCGTTCAAGACCGACGGCTGCCTTTTGGCGATCCCGCTGAAGAAGGGCTACAAGGACACCGGCCTGGAGGAAACCGAAGCCGCAAAGGGACTGGCGCAAGTGGGCGCGGTCCACAATTATCGCGGCTTCGTGTTCGCCCGGCTCAACAAGGAAGGACCCGGTTTCGAGGAATTTTTCGGCGATTCGCTGACTTCCTTCGACAACATGATCGACCGCTCGCCGGTCGGACGGCTGGAAGTGGCCGGGCCGCCGCTGCGCTACATGCACCAGTGCAACTGGAAAATGCTGGTCGAGAACCAGACCGACACCTGCCATCCGATGGTGGCGCATGAAAGCTCCGCCGGCACCGCCTTCAAACTGTGGGAATCGCTGAACAAGCCGGCCGACGCCCCGAAGCCGATGGCCGTCGAGGTAATCGCGCCGTTCATGTCGCCCTACGAGTTCATGGAAGGCATGGGTATCCGCACCTGGCCCAACGGCCACGGCCATACCGGCGTGCACCACTCCATCCACTCGGACTACTCGGCCATACCGGGCTATTTCGACCAGATGGTCGAGGCCTATGGCGAGGAGCGGGCCAAGGCGATCCTTGACGAAAACCGCCACAACACCGTGTATTTCCCCAACATCATGATCAAGGGGCCGATCCAGCAGTTGCGTATCTTCATTCCGCTGGCGGCCAACAAGACGCTGGTCGAAAGCTATATCTACCGGCTGGTCGATGCGCCCGACATGCTGCTCGAACGCACCGCCATGTACAACCGGCTGATCAATGCGCCGACGTCGGTCGTCGGGCATGACGACCTGGAAATGTACGAGCGGGCGCAGGAAGGCCTGCATGCGGACGGGCTGGAATGGGTCAACATCCAGCGCCTCTATGAAGAGGGCGAGACCTTCGACGAAGAAGCCGTCGAAAACGGCACCACCGAGCGTCAGATGCGCAACCAGTTCCACGCCTGGGCGAAATACATGACGATGACGATGGAAGGGGCCAGCCAATGAGCTTCCCGACCCGCGACGACCTCATCGACTACGTCTACGAGGAAGCCCGCATGATCGATGACGGGCGCTTCGACGAATGGCTGTCGCTGTTTACCGAGGACGGCTACTACTGGATGCCGCTCGACTACAAGCAGGAAGACGCCAAGCACGTCACCTCGCTGATGTACGAGGACGAGTTTTTGCGCAAGTTGCGGGTCGAGCGCCTGAAAGGGGAGCGGACCTTTTCGCAAAAGCCGAAAAGCCGCTGCCACCACGTGCTGCAAAGGCCCTTCATTGACCTCATGGACCACGACAACGGGCTGTTCGTCACCCACACGCCGTTCCACTATGTCGAAACGCGGCTCGATGAGCAGATTCTGCTGGCCGCGAATGCGCGCCATGAACTGGTGCTTCAGGACGGCGCGTTGAAAATGCGGCTGAAGCGCATCGACCTGCTCAACAGCGACGCCGCCTTCGGCAATATCCAGCTGTTTCTCTAGGCAACCATGACAGAGCAATCAAAACAGGACGGCAGCGTCTATGGGCGGTTCGCCGCGGCGGCCGGCCGCTGGCCGCAGCGGCCGTTTCTCAACGTGCTGCCGGAAACCGCGAAAGCCTACGGCATTTCGTCAGGCGAGCTAACCTACGACGACGCGCTTGCCGAGATCGATAGGCTGCGCGAAGCCTATTTCGCGGCCGGCTACAAATCCGGCGCTCGGGTGATGCTGCTGCTGGAGAACCGGCCGGAATACGTGCTCCACTGGTTCGCGCTCAATGCGCTCGGCCTGTCCGTCGTACCGGTCAATCCGGACCTGCAGGCGGCGGAACTCGACTATCTCTCGGGCCATGCCGAGCCTGTGCTGGCGCTGGCCACGGAAAGCCGGGTTTCCGATCTGGAAGGGGCCAGCAGCAGAAGCGGTGTCAACTTTCCGGTCATCGTACCTGGCATGGACCTGCCGCGCCTCGAGGGCGACAGCGACACCGCTGCCGAACCGTCGCCGGAGACGGAAGCCGCGATGCTCTATACCTCCGGCACCACCGGCAATCCCAAGGGCTGCATCCTCTCCAACACCTATTTCCTCAATGCCGGCGACTGGTATGCGACGGTCGGCGGGGTCTGTGCGCTCACCGAAGACGGCGAACGGATGATCACGCCGCTGCCGATGTTCCACATGAACGCCATGGCCTGCTCGCTGATGGGGATGGTCACTGTCGGCGGCTGCCTGACGGTGCTCGACAGGTTCCATCCGCGCAGTTGGTGGGACAGCGTGCGCGAAAGCCGCGCCACCTGCCTGCACTATCTGGGCGTCATGCCGTCGATCCTGATGAAGGCCGATCCGCAGCCCGGCGATGGCGACCACTCCGTGCGCTTCGGCTTCGGCGCCGGCATCGACCCCAAACTGCAGATCCCCTTCGAAGAGCGCTTCGGCATTCCGCTGGTCGAAGGCTGGGCGATGACGGAAACCGGCCTCGGCGCGACCATCACCGCCAATCGCGAACCGCGCAAGCGCGGCGTCAGCTGCCTCGGGCGGCCGGAACCGGACGTCGAGGCGCGCATCGTCACTGACGATGGCCGCGAGGCGGGCGCCGACGAACCCGGCGAACTGCTGGTACGGCATGCTGGCGACGATCCGCGCTTCGGATTCTTTACCGCCTATTACAAGGACCCGGACGCCACGGCGGAAGCCTGGGAAGGCGGCTGGTTCCACACCGGCGATATCGTCCGCCGCGACGCCGACGGCTATTTCTTCTTCGTCGACCGCAAGAAGAACGTCATCCGCCGCAGCGGCGAGAACATCGCCGCGGTCGAGGTCGAAACCATCCTCATGCAGCATCCGGAAATCAAGGCGGCGGCCGCCGCACCGGCCCCCGACGCGCTGCGCGGCGACGAGGTCTTCGTCTGTCTCGTGGTCGAGGGCGAGCGCTCGGAAGAACGGGCGCGGTCGATCGTCTCCTGGTGCCTGGAGCAGATGGCCTATTACAAGGCGCCGGGCTATGTCGCCTTCGTCGACAGGCTGCCGCTGACGGCGACACAGAAGATCCAGCGTGGCGTGCTGAAGGCCGAGGTTCGCCGATTGCTCGACGAAAGCGCCGCCTTCGACACCCGTTCCATGAAAAAGCGGCTGGTGCCCACGTGAGCGGACGGCGGCAGGCCTATGACGGCGTCGTTTTGGCTGTCCCAGTGACGGTGCCCTATCAGCGCTTTTCCAAGGAAACCGCGCATTGGTGGATCGCCCGTGCGTTGCGCGAACTGCTGGCCGGAGCCGGCCTGACGACCGGCGATGTCGACGGGTTGTCGGTGTCCAGCTTCTCGCTGTTTCCCGATACGGCGGTCGGCCTGACCCAGCATCTCGGCCTGACCCCGCGCTGGCTCGACCACATCCCGTTCGGCGGCGCCAGCGGGATTGCGGCGGTACGGCGGGCGGCCCGGGCGGTGCAGGCGGGCGATGCCGATATCGTTGCCTGCGTCGCCGGCGACACCAACCATGTCGACAGTTTCCGGCGCATGCTGTCGAGCTTCAGCCGCTTCGCTCAGGACGCCTCCTACCCATACGGCTCCGGCGGCCCAAATGCCTGCTTCGCCTTGCTGACCGACCACTACATGCGGACCTATGGCGCGACGCGCGAGGATTTCGGCCTCATTTGCGTCGCCCAGCGCGACAATGCGCTGAAATACCCGCATGCCGTCATGAAGAAGCCGCTGACGCTCGAGCAGTACATGGATGCCCGGCCGATCTCGGACCCGATCTATCTGTTCGACTGCGTCATGCCGGTTGCCGGCGCCGAGGCCTTTCTGGTGATGCGCGAGGACGACGCTCGTGCCGCCAATCTCGAGCACGCCCATATTCTGGGGACCATCGAGCGACACAACGCCTTTCCGGACGATCCGATCCAGTTGCGCGGCGGCTGGGTTATGGATGTCGACGAGCTCTACGCCATGGCCGGCACAGCTCCCGAGACCATCGATGTCATGCAGACCTATGACGATTATCCGGTGATCGTGATGATGCAGTTCGAGGATCTCGGTTTCTGCGCCAAGGGCGAAGGGCCGCAATTCGTGCGCGACCGGGACCTGACCATCAGCGGCGACTTTCCCCACAACACGTCGGGCGGCCAGCTGTCGGCCGGCCAGGCGGGGGCAGCCGGCGGTTATATCGGCATGACCGAGGCGCTGCGGCAGGTCACCGGCGCAGCCGGCCCGACACAGGTGAAGGATGCCAGGACCGCCCTGGTCTCAGGCTTCGGCATGATCAATTACGACCGCGGCCTGTGTTCGGGCGCGGCCATCATCAGCGGAGACGGGCCATGACCGATCCGCTCGCGCCGCCGCCCAAGAAGGACCCGCAGAGGCGCTCGCGCGTGCCGACCCGGCCGTCGCACATGCGTAGCCGAGCAGCACTGGGCCTGGCCGCGGCTGCCGCCGAGGGCCGCTTCATGCTGCAGGTCTGCGGCGAATGCGGTGCCGTGCAATATCCGCCTCGCGACGCCTGCGGCAAGTGCCTGAGCGTCGATCTGACATGGCAGGATGTCGCCACCGGCGGCGCGCTGATAGCCGAAACGACGGTGCGCACCAGCACCAATGTCTATTTCCGCGAACGCACGCCCTGGCGCGTGGGAACGGTGCAGCTCGATGCCGGCCCGCCGGCCATGTGCCACGTGCATGGCGACGTGGCGATGGGCGACCGGGTGCGGATGATCAACCGGCTGGACAAGTCCGGCCAGGGCGTGCTGTTCGCCCTGCCGGAAAAAGCCACGCCGAACATGGAGGACGATCCTCACATGCGCGAAATGACCTGCGACCCGAAATTCCGGCGGGTGCTGATCACCGATGCCCGCAACCCGAACGCACCGGCCCTGGCTCAGGCCTTGGCCGACGCCGGCGCATCGATGATCTTCGTCGGCGAGGCGGAAAGCTGGCTGCCCTATCCGGGCCGCGAGGCGCTCGCCAACATCCCCAATGTCGACATCCTGCCGCTCGACGTCACCGACACGGCCTCGGTCAGGGAGCTGCTCGGCGAGATCGGCGGCAAGACGGACATCCTGGTCAACAATGCCCGCTTCGTGCGGCCCGGCGGCATCATCGACAGCATCGACGTCAACCACGCGCGCGACGAGATGGACGTGAACTATTTCGGCATGATGCGGCTCGCCCAGGCCTTCGGGCCGGCACTGCGCGCTCGCGGCGCCGATGGCGACAACAGTGCCGCTGCCTGGGTCAACATCCTGTCGGTCTATGCCTGGTCGAACCAGCCGGAATTCGGCGCCTTCTCGGCTTCCAACGCGGCTGCACTCTCGCTGTCGCAATGCCTGCGGGCGGAGTTGTGGCCGGGCGGGGTGCGGGTGATGAACGTCTTCGCGGGTCCGACGGAAGACGAGTGGCACCAGCCGCTGCCGCCGCCGAAGGTGCAACCGGCGGCGCTCGCCCGGGCCGTCGTCGCCGGGCTGAAGGACGGGCTCGAAGACGTGTTCGTCGGCGACGTGGCGAAGGACCTGATCGAGCGCTGGCGCGCCGGCCCGAAAATCCTCGAGCGCGAGATGATCGAGCAGGGAGGCGGGTCATGAGCAAGGCGGCGCGCGGCGATGTGCTGCAGGACCTCGCCGGGGCGCTTGCCTCGGGCGCGGTCCGCGTGGTGGACCTGACCCACACGCTCGATCCGGATTTCCCGGTCATCATCCTGCCGCCGGAGTTCGGCCAGTGCGCACGATTCCGCATCGAGGAGGTCTCCGACTTCGACCAGCGCGGTCCGGGCTGGAAGTGGAACAATTTCTCCTGTGGCGAGCACACCGGCACGCATTTCGACGCGCCGCTCCACTGGATCTCCGGGCGCGACCTGCCCAACAACAGCGTCGATACGATTCCCGTGGAGAAATTCGTCGGCCCGGTCTGTGTGATCGACTGCAGCGAGGATGCCTCGAAGGACGACGATTTCGAACTGACGCCGGAGATCATCAAGGCCTGGGAAACGGACCATGGCCGCATTCCCGAGGACAGCTGGGTGCTGATGCGTACCGACTGGTCGAAGCGCAGCGGCGAGGCCTATCTCAACATGCGCGAGGACGGTCCGCACGCGCCGGGGCCGACGCCGGACGCGATCCGTTTCCTGATCGACGAACGCAAGATCCGCGGTTTCGGCACCGAAACCGTCGGCACAGATGCCGGCCAGGGCATGCATTACACGCCGCCCTACCCGGCCCACTATTATCTGCACGGCGCCGGCCGCTACGGCCTGCAGTGCCTGCGCAATCTCGACCAGCTGCCGCCCACCGGAGCAATGCTGATCTCGGCGCCGCTGAAGATCAAGCAGGGCACCGGCAGCCCCTTGCGGGTGATGGCACTGGTCACCGATGGAGACTGACATGAGCGAACAACTGACGGCGGTGATCACCGGCGCGAGCAAGGGCATCGGCGCCGACCTGGCGCGACGCATGCTCGACGACGGCTACCGGGTGATTTCGATCGCCCGGCACGCGCCGGATTATTCCCACGACAACCTGTCGTCGGTGGAAACCGACCTGCTCGACGAACAGGCGGTCGCCGATGCGGCGGCGCAAATTGCCAGCGAGCACGACGTCACCCATTTCATCCAGAATGCCGGTCTGATCTGGCCGAACCTGGTCGAAGACGCCAAGCCGTCCGACATTACCGGCCTGGCGCAACTGCATCTCGGCTCGGCGCTGACCCTGCTACAGGCCTTCCTGCCGTCGATGAAGGAAAAACGCTTCGGCCGGGTGATCTTCAACGGCTCGCGCGCCGCACTCGGCGTGCCGACGCGCACCGCCTACAGCGCCTCCAAGGCCGGCATGATCGGCATGGCGCGAACCTGGGCGCTGGAACTGGCAAGACACCAGATCACCGTCAACGTTGTGGCGCCCGGCCCGGTGCTGACCGACAATTTCTGGGGCATCATTCCGAAGGACAGCCAGCAGCAGCACGACCTGGCCGACCGCATTCCGGTCGGACGGCTTGGAACGGTCGAGGACATCACCAACGCCTTCATGTTCTTCGCCGACCCGAAAAGCGGCTTCATCACCGGCCAGACCCTGTTCGTCTGCGGCGGCGCCAGCGTGGGTACCGCCTTGCTTTAGGGTTGCGGCTTTTCGCCACCGATCCGGGTGTCTCCAAAGCCGTCGGCCGCAATGCCGGTACAGAGCGGTGCCCATTCGCACCCGGTGCAGGCCTTGCGGATCGTGCCGACTTCGAACGCCCCACGCAGATGACCGATGCGACGGGCGTCCAATACTATCCGATCGTCACCTTCGACGGGGAGCGAAAGCAGCTCGCTGACCGCTTCGGCGGCGTCTCTGTCCCGCTGGGCGACGCTGTCGCCAAGGCAGTGCGGCTCGTCTTCTTCCATCAACGGTGCGCAGATGTCGTCGGGCCCTTCGACCAGGAGAATTTCTTCGCCGTCGGCAATGCGTTGGGCGATAGCGTCGTAGTTCGCGGTGAAGGCCGGGCTGTAACCCTTGCCGACATAGGTCAATATGCACAACAGGTGGTGCGGGCGCAGTCGGATCGTCAAAGCGGAACGGGTCCGGTCGCGAGCGGAGACTGCCTAGGCATGGCGGGGCGCGGCCGGAACCGCGACATTGTCGATCAGCCGGGTCCTACCGAGAAAGGCCGCCGCCAGCAATCGCGCCGGGACATCGGCGCGGTCGAGCGGACGCAAATCCTTCTCCGCCCGCAATTCCAGATAGTCGATGCGGTCAAAGCCGGCATCGACGACGGCCTTTTCGGCTCCCGACAGAAGCGGGGCAACCGGCTCGCCACGTGCGATGCGGGTCGCCATCCCGAGCAGTGCCGCGGCCAGGACCGGCGCCCGCCGTCTTTCAGCCTCCGTCAGGTGGACATTGCGCGACGACATGGCGAGGCCGTCGGCCTCGCGAACCGTCGGGCAAGCGACGATGTCGGCCGGAATGTCGAGATCGCGCACCAGTCGACGTACGACATGCAGTTGCTGATAGTCCTTTTCGCCGAAAAAAGCGGTGTCGGCGCCGGTCTGGAGGAGCAGCTTGGCGACAACGGTGGCAACGCCATCGAAATGGCCGGGTCTGGCGGCGCCGCACAGCCCTTCGCCGACGCCGCTGACGGAGATGTTGGTGGCGAAACCGTCGGGGTAGACTTCCGCAGAGCCCGGCGCATAGAGCAGGTCGGTGCCAAGGCCGGCAAGCAGAGCGGCGTCGGTTTCCTCGGTGCGTGGGTAGGCCGCCAGATCGTCGGCGTCGTTGAACTGCCGGGGATTGACGAACAGGGTGGCAATCACCCGATCGGCTCTTGAGCGGGCGGCCCGCACCAGGCTGAGATGGCCGTCATGCAGGCCGCCCATGGTGGGCACAACCGAAACCGTCTGGCCGGCCCTGCGCCATGGACGGACGGTGGCGCGCAATTCCGCGACGGTTCGCGCGATCGGCATCGTCATGAGGCGGCCGCCGACGATGGCGCGACTTCCGCGAAAACATGCTCGGCTGCGGGAAACCGTCGGGCCCGCACATCGGCGGCATAATGCGCGAGCGCCGCATCGGAGTCGCGCTCGATCTCGGCATAACGCTTGACGAATTTCGCCTTGAAGCCGTTGAAGCCGCCGAGCAGGTCGTCGGCGACCAGGATCTGGCCATCGCAAGCGGGCGAAGCGCCGATGCCGATGGTGGGCACCTCCAATTCCGCGCTGATTCGGGTTGCCAGGCCTTCGGTCACTTTTTCGATGACGACGGCGAACGCACCTGCTGCGGCCACCGCGACGGCGTCGCGCAGGATGCGCTCGGCATCGGCGCCACGCCCCTGAACCGCATAGCCGCCAAGACCGTGAACCGACTGCGGCGTCAGTCCGACATGGCCGACGACGGGAATACCGCGCGCCGACAGAAAGGCGATGGTGTCGGCCATGTCCGTGCCGCCCTCCAGCTTGACCGCCTCGCAGCCGGTCTCGCGCATCAACCGGGCGGCGTTGCCGAAGGCCGATTGCGGACTTTCCTCATAGGAGCCGAAGGGCATGTCGACGACCATCAGGGCGCGGTCCAGACCGCGGCGCACGGCGCGGCCGTGCAGGACCATCATGTCCATCGTGACCTCGAGGGTCGAGGCCAGGCCGTGCAGCACCATGCCGACGCTGTCGCCGACCAGCACCAGGTCGCAGTGACGATCGGCAAGCCGGGCCATCGGCGTGGTATAGGCGGCAACGCAAACCAGCGGCTCGCCCTGTTTGCGACCGCGGATATCCGGCACCGTTAACGGTGCCGGTCCCTTGTCGATGCTCATGCCGGACTCAGGATTGCCGTGCCGCGCCACGCCGGGCCAGCACACCGAGAACCGCCGCGGCAAGCGCGGATTTCAGCACGCCGCCCAGGATAAAGCGCAAGACGCCATGCACGATCGCCGGCTCGATGCCGATCATCATCGCCAGCCAGGCCGCGCCGAGCACCAGGCAGGCGGCGTTACCGATGAGAGCGGCGAGAAACGCCAGCCCGACGTGGTGGCCGTTCCAGCCGCGCTCGGCCAGCCAGCCGACCAGCGCGCCGCAAAGCGGAAAGGCGAACAGATAGCCGCCGGTCGGCCCGAGGAAATGCAGAAACCCGGAGGCACCGCCGGCGAGCACCGGCATGCCCACCGCACCTTCGACCAGCCAGGCGGTGATGGTGATGCCGCCGAGCCGCCAGCCATAGAGCGCGCCGATCAGGGTGACCGCGAATGTCTGCATGGTGACGGGGACCGGCACCATCGGCACCTCGATATAGGACGACAGGGCGAGAAAGCCGGTGCCGAGAAGCACGGCGCCGACCTGCCAGCCGAGCGAACGGTCCTTGAGATGCAAGGGACTGAAGGCAGGCTTGATGGCGGGGGCGGCCGATTGGTTCATGGGGCTCTCCTGATCGATGAACTCAAATTATAGATAATTTATAGATTCGATCTATTAGAGAGTCCAGCCCTTCTGTGAAACGCCCTGTTTCAGAGATAATTGGTGCTAGCCGACGATGACAAACGCATCGCCGGCACCTGGCGCTCCGTCGCGCCGCAATTTGCCGATCTTCTGGATGTGGCGGGTCAGCAGGGACGCGGCCGCATCGACCTCTCCGCGCCGCAGAGCCGCCAAGATCGCGCGATGGTCGCTGTCGGTGCGGGCTTCCCATTGCGCCCGCCAGCCGGCAAACAGAATGCGGGCGCTGACCGCCTGCAGATCGTCGATGGCCGTGAGCAGCCGCGGCATGCCGCAGGGTTCGATGATCAGCCGGTGAAAGGTCCGGTTGGCAGCCTCCCAGTCCTGCACGTTGCCGGCCTTTTCGCCGCTCCTGATCGCCTCTTCCGCCCGGTCGAGAATGGCTCTGGTGAGATGCGGTGCGGCATGACGCAGCGCCAGCGCCTCGAGTGCGGCCCGCATTTCCGCCACCTCCTGCACCTCGGCGCGCTCGAAGGAGGCGACGCGGAAACCGCGGCGTGGCTGGCTCACCGCAAGCCCTTGCGCCTCCAAAAGCCTAAAGGCTTCGCGCACCGGAACATGACTGGCGGAAAACTCCTCGGCGATGTGGTCCTGGCGCAGCGGCGCTCCAGGCGCCAGCTCACCGGAGACGATGCGGTCGGCCAGAGTGCGGCTGATGCGGGTGGCAATCGTGTCTTTTTTGTCCATGGCCATGAATTATAGATAATTAGCCGCCATGCGACTGTCGAGCGGTTGTTTTGCGCCCTCACCCTACCGGCGAGCCGTCGACGCTACAGACCCCTCGGATTGTTCATCGGCACCTTAACTTCGCCCCGGCCCTCGGCTACAACGCCAGCATGCAAAGTCCATCCGTCACCGCCGAAATCCGCCAGTCCGTCAAAGCCATCTGCGATCGCTACGGCGAGGACTATTGGCGCGAACTCGACGCCAATCGCGGCTATCCCACCGAATTCGTCGCGGAACTGACGCAGTCCGGTTTTCTCGGCTGCCTGATCCCGGAAAGGTATGGCGGCGCCGGTCTGGGGCTGAACGAGGCCTGCGCCGTGCTGGAGGAAATCTCCCGCTCCGGCGGCCATCCGGGCGCCGCCCATGCGCAGATGTATGTCATGGGCTCGGTGCTGCGGCACGGTACCGAGGCGCAGAAACAGGCCTATTTGCCGAAGATCGCTTCGGGCGAGTTGCGGCTGCAGTCGTTCGGCGTCACCGAGCCGACCACGGGCACCGACACCACGTCGCTGAAGACGACCGCCGAACGCCGCGGCGACCGCTATGTCGTCAATGGCCAGAAGGTGTGGATCAGCCGGGTGCAGCATTCCGACCTGATGCTGCTGCTGGCGCGCACCAGGCCGATCGCCGAGCGCACGTCGAAGACCGACGGGCTCTCCTGTTTCATTGTCGACCTGCGCGGCGCCGAAGAGCGCGGCCTCACCGTCCGGCCGATCGACGCGATGATCAACCACCACTCCTGCGAACTGTTTTTCGACGATTTCGAGGTGCCGGCGGAAAACCTGCTCGGTCCCGAGCACGGCGGCTTCCGGGTGATCCTCGACAGCATGAACGCCGAACGCATCCTGATCGCCGCCGAATGCGTCGGCGATGCGCGCTACTTCATTGACAAGGCGACGGCCTACGCCAACGAGCGGGTGGTGTTCGACCGCCCGATCGGCCAGAATCAGGGAGTCGCCTTCCCGATAGCCGAAGCCTACGCGAAGGCGCAGGCCGCGGCGCTGATGGTGGAGCGGGCGGCCGGCCTGTTCGATGCGCAGGAGAAATGCGCCGAAGAAGCCAATATGGCCAAGCTGCTGGCGGCCGAGGCATCATGGAAGGCCGGCGATATCTGCCTGCAGACCCATGGCGGCTTCGGCTTCAGCCGTGCCTATCACATCGAGCGCAAGCTGCGCGAAACGCGGCTCTACCAGATCGCGCCGATCTCGACCAACCTGATCCTGTCCTATCTGAGCGAGCATGTGCTCGGCCTGCCGAGGAGTTTCTGATGGCGTCTCCCGAAGCGCGGCCGCTCGATGGCCTGCTGGTCGTCGCCGTCGAACAGGCCGTGGCCGCCCCCTTCTGCACGGCCCGTCTGGCCCATGCCGGCGCGCGGGTCATCAAGGTGGAACGGCCGGAGGGCGACTTCGCCCGCCTCTACGACACGGCGGCGATGGGCGAGAGTTCCTATTTCGCCTGGCTCAACCGCGGCAAGGAATCGGTCGTGCTCGACTTCAAGTCCGACGACGGCAAGCGCCTGCTGCAGGCACTGCTCCAAAAGGCCGACGTCTTCGTACACAATCTGGCGGCCGGGGCGCTCGACCGCGCCGGTTTCGGCGCCGATCTCCTTGGCCGGCTCAACGAACGGCTGATCAACTGCGCGATCACCGGCTATCACGGCGGCAGCCCGATGGCCGACCGGCCGGCATACGACCTGTTGATCCAGGCCGAGAGCGGGCTGGTGTCGATCTCCGGAAGTCCGGGCGAACCTGGGCGCATCGGCGTTTCCGTCTGCGACATCAGCGCCGGGTTGACCGCCTATAGCGGGGTGCTCGAAGCACTGCTGCGCCGCGGGCGGACGGGACGGGGGGCCACGCTCGACATATCGTTGTTCGACGTGGCCGCCGACTGGATGGCGGTGCCCTATCTGCATGCCCGCTATGGAAAGGGACCGCCGAAGCCCGTCGGGCTGCGCCATCCGTCGATCGCTCCCTACGGCGCCTTTCCCTGCGCCGACGGCCGGTCGGTGCTGATCGCGGTGCAGAACGAACGGGAGTGGGCGCGGCTGTGCGGCGCCGTGTTCAGCGATCCGGAACTGGCGGAACTGCCCGAGTTTTCCTCCAACAACCGGCGCGTCGAGCACCGCGATGCGCTGGAAGCGGCGCTGGGAAAACGCACCTCGGGCCTGTCGTCGACGGAACTCGCCGACCGGCTATCTGCGGCGCGCATCGCCTTCGGCCTGGTCAACGGCCCGGAGGACCTGGCCGACCATCCGGCCTTCCGCACCGATCCGGCGACAACCGCCGAGGGCGCCGACTATGCCATGCCCGCCCATCCGATCCACTGGCTGGGCGAAGCAGACGAGACAGCCGTGCCGCCACCGGCGCTCGGCGCGCACACCGAGGCGGTTACCCGCGAATTCCTGGGAGACGCGGAGTGACGCTCGAGGACTTGCAGGCACAATGCCTCGAGGCCATCGGGCGCAGCCGGACGATGAGCGACAGCCTGCAGCCCGAACGGGCCACCCTGATGGAGCTTTGTCTCGACCGGGAGCCGGCGCTTGCCGACGGCGACGACCTGCCGGCACTTTGGCACTGGATCTACTTCATCGAACCGGTGCCGACTTCGGATCTCGGCGCCGACGGCCACGAACGCCTCGGCCGCTTCCTGCCGCCGATCCGCTATCCGCGGCGCATGTGGGCCGGCGGCGACGTTGTCTTCAGGGTGCCGCTGATCATCGGACGCGACGCCGAGAAGACCACGAGCATCGACAATGTCGAGTTCAAGCAGGGACGCTCGGGGCCTCTGTGTTTCGTCACCGTGCGCCATCGCGTCCGGCAGCACGGCCGCGAAGCGATCGACGAGACCCAGACCATCGTCTATCGCGATTCCGGCCAGGCTGAGCAAACGGCGCCCGCCACCCGGGCGGACACGTCGGCCGATGGCCTGATGTCGGTCGGACGGCTTCAGATGTTTCGCTATTCGGCACTGACCTTCAAAGCCCATCGCATTCACTACGACGAAAAATTCGCCCTCCAGGAGGAGGGCTATCCGGGTCTGATCGTTCACGGACCCTTGCTCGTTTCGGCGCTGGTCGCCCATGGCGCGGCGCTCGACCCGCAGCGGCGGGTGGGCCGCTTGCGTTACCGGGCGCTCCAGCCGGTGTTTGAGAACGAAGGGTTCCGTGTCGACAGCGAACGGACGACAACCGGCGTCGAGTTGAGCATCGTCAAGCCCAACACCGGGGCGGCAATGCAAGCGACGCTCGACTGGGCCTAGAGCGAAGGCGATTAGATTGGATCATTTGATGGCTGCAGATCGGCTCCACTCGGCCAGGCGCGTCGCGCCGCGCGATGTGGTTCATCGGGCAAGCGGCGCAACGCAGCCGATGGGCCGATATGCAGCCACCCTTTGGGCCGGGCGCTTTTGGCCCCTGGCGTCGTTGGCTTGCACTTGTGGTGGGATGGCACCACGGCCTGCAACCCGCCTAGCCAGAGACCAAAATCGCCGCTGTCAAATGATGCAATCTAATCGCCCTTCGCTCTAGACCGGTAACAATCGTGTCACGCCTCTCGACTTCCGGATGATCATCGGCTAACCGCTCTCATGTCATCCGGACCACAGCGTTAACCAACCGCTAACGTCTTCCTGCCGGTTTCTTTCAATCGGCCGGTGAAGGTAGTAATTGCTAAAGTAACGATGGGGTTGCCTTGCAGTCTTGCCTCCCGGTCCGGCCGACACAGATAAATGGGGATCGGAGAACCTGCGACAGGCCGGCGGTTACGAGTAGCAGAACCGTCCCTGCATCGAAAACGCGTCGCGGGCGAGGACAGGACGAATGAAAAGAAAATCGATGCGTATCCTGGTCACCGGTGGCGCTGGATTCGTCGGCTCGCATCTCTGTCGGCGCCTGCTTGCCGACGGCGCCGACGTCCTGTGCGTGGACAATTTCTTCACTGGGACCAAGGAGAACATTCTCGATCTTCTCGACAGCCCGAAATTCGAGTTCATGCGCCACGATGTCACCTTCCCGCTCTATGTGGAGGTCGACCGGATCTACAATCTC
Source organism: Rhizobiaceae bacterium (assembly GCA_963921345.3). GTDB lineage: Bacteria > Pseudomonadota > Alphaproteobacteria > Rhizobiales > Rhizobiaceae > Hoeflea_A. The sequence continues at coordinate 3,689,537 of CAWUFE020000007.1, forward strand.
GCCTGCCCGGCCTCGCCCGTGCACTATCAGTTCGACGCCGTGCAGACGACCAAGACCAGCATCCACGGGGCGATCAACATGCTGGGCCTCGCCAAGCGCACGCGAGCCCGCATCCTGCAGGCCTCGACCAGCGAGGTCTATGGCGACCCGGAGGTGCATCCGCAGCCGGAGAGCTATTGGGGCCGGGTCAATCCGATCGGCCTGCGGTCGTGCTACGACGAGGGCAAGCGCTGCGCCGAAACGCTGTTCTTCGACTATCACCGGCAGCACGATCTGGAGATCCGCGTTGTGCGCATCTTCAACACCTACGGCCCCAACATGCACCCCAATGACGGCCGTGTCGTCTCCAATTTCATCGTCCAGGCGCTGACCGACCAGGACATCACGATATACGGCGACGGCAGCCAGACGCGCAGCTTCCAGTATATCGACGATCTGGTCGAAGGCATGGTGCGGATGATGGAAAACGAGGACGGTTTTTCCGGACCCGTCAATATCGGCAATCCCGGAGAGTTCACCATCAAGCAGCTGGCCGAGACCATTCTGGAAATGATCCCGGAAAGCAAAAGCCGGCTGGTCTACCGGCCGCTGCCCGAAGACGACCCAAGGCAGCGCCAGCCGGACACCACCCTGGCCAGGGAAAAGCTCGGCTGGGAGCCGGTTGTTCCCTTCCACGAGGGCCTGGAAAAAACCATCGTCTTTTTCCGCAACCTGATGTGACCGCATCCGGGTTTTGTGCTACGTGCGGCCATCCGACGGAGTGGATGGCCGCATGACCTATCGCATTGGCGTCGACGCCCGGCTGCTGACGCAGAAGATCACCGGCATCGGACGCTACTCCCACGAGATGTTGGACCGGCTGACCCTTTCAGGGCACGAATGGTTCCTTTATTCGCCCGCGCCGATCGCCATCGGCGACTGGCAGCGGCCCGGCGTGCATCTGCGCATTTCCAACTTCGCCAGCCGACCGCTGCGCCTGGTATGGGCGCAAACCGTCCTGCCCCGGCAGGCGGCACGCGACCGGGTCGACCTTTTCTGGTCGCCGACGCACCGTCTGCCGCGGTTTCTTCCAGGCAATATCGCCCGGGTGGTGACGATCCACGACCTGGTTTGGAAGCATGCCGGCGAAACCATGCCGGCCGCCAATCGCTGGCTCGATGCCCGGCTGCTGCCGCAGGCGGCTCGGCTGGCCGACCGGATCATCGCCGTTTCGCAGAACACCGCCAACGACCTGATCGCCGAGGTACCGGAAGCGGCCGGCAAGGTGGATGCGATTGCGCTGGGCGTCGCCGAACCGGGACCGGCCGCGGACGATGGCGAACTGACGGAACTGGGTTTGAACGAGCCGTTCTTCCTGTTTGTCGGCACGCTCGAGCCGCGCAAGAACCTGCGGCGGCTCGTCGAGGCCTATTCGCGCCTGTCCGATCCGCTGCGAAACGCCGCGCGGCTGGTCATTGTCGGCGGCAGCGGCTGGGGCGGCGTCGATGCCCGGACCATCGCCGCGGAGCTCGGCGTTGCCGAGCGGGTCAGCGTGCTGGGCTATGTCAGCGAACCGCTGCTCGCCGCGCTCTACGAGAAGGCGCTGTTTCTGGCGATGCCGTCGCTCTACGAAGGTTTCGGCCTGCCGCTGCTCGAAGCGATGATCCGCGGCACGCCGGTGCTCACGTCAAACCGCGCGTCGATGCCGGAAGTGGCCGGTGATGCCGGGCTGCTGGTCGAACCGGACGATGTGGAGTCCATTCAATCCGGGCTGCAACAGCTGCTTGCCGATGCGGAGCTGCGCGACAGGCTGGCCGCGGCGGCGCGACTGCGGGCGAAGACGTTCACCTGGGATCGAACCGTGTCAGAGACGCTGAAGGTGTTCGACGCGGTCGCATCGTTGCGCGGGAATACCGCCAATCGCACGGTTTCTTCCGACGCTGCCAAGGTCGATCTTGCCAGCCACTCCGAAGACCGGTAACGGTGTCGACGGCGACGCAGTGAACTGATACCCCGGCCCGCCGGCCGGCGGTTTCGGCGGGGCCCAGTTGCCCCTCGGTTGCATGCGCTCCGCTCGGCGCTGGAGACGTCCGACTACGGACAGTATCTTTTGCGGCTGGCGCGGGAGGGGTAGACGGGTTGCCGCAGCTGGTCACTTTCTGACATCATCCAACGCCTGGTTACCGTCAATTCACGCATTCCGACGCCCTCGGACCCCGTACCGCCCATCGCCCGCCCGGAAGGGCGAAAATCAGAGATACGGCGACACCAGGCGGGCGAAGCCGTCGCGAAGGCGAGTCGGGAAAAGCCGCCCCTCGATATCCGCCAGGGTGATCTGCCGGGCGCCGCGAGCCTTGTCGTCGATGATATGGTTCAGAGCCGCCACGAAGTCGGTATCGAAGCACTCGACGTTGAACTCGAAGTTCAGCCGCAGGCTGCGCGGATCCCAGTTGGTCGAGCCGATCAGGGCCCAGCTCTGGTCCACCACCAGCAGCTTACTGTGGTCGAAAGGCGGCGCCGTGCGGAAAACCCGGCAGCCCGGCCTCAGGATCAGGTCGAGCTGGGCAGCGGCGGCCCAGTCGGCGACGGGGATGTTGTTGTTCGACGGCAGATAGATTTCCACCCGCACCCCGCGCAGCGCGGCAACTGCAAGCGCCTCGACCAGCCGCGAGTCGGGGATGAAATAGGGGCTGACGATGCGCACGACCTCGCGGGTTCCGGCAAGCGCCGCAAAGATCACCTTGCTGAGCGACTCGAAATCCTCGTCGGGCCCGTGGGCGATGCCGCGTGCCCAGATGCCGCCGGCGCGGTAAAGCGCCGGGAACCAGGCTTCGCCGGTCAGTTCCTCTCCCGTCGTGAAAGCCCAGTCGGTCACGAAAACCTCCTGCAGCTGTTCGACGATCGGACCCTGCAGGCGGAAATGCAGACAGGCCGTCGGATGCTTCGGCTTCAGCGACAGCCAGTGCGCCTCGCGGATGTTGGCGCCGCCGGTAAAGCCGGTCTTGCCGTCGACCACCAGGATCTTGCGATGGTTGCGCAGATTGGCGAAGAGCGGAATGCGGCCGATCTTCGTCGGCAGGAAACGTGCGGCGGTGATGCCCTGTTCCTGCAGGCGGCTGACCATGTTGACCGGGCTGTAGCGCGATCCGACGGCGTCGACGAGGACGCGGATCTCGACGCCGCGGACCCTGGCCTCGCACAGGGCTTTGAAAATGGCGTCGCCGGCCCGGTCGGTGTCGAAAATGTAACTTGCCAGGCTGATCGAGCGTTCGGCGCCGGCGATCGCCTCGATCATCGCGGGAAAGATCGCATCGCCGTCCATCAGCGGCTCGATGCTGTTGCCGGGGACCGGGTCCCGACCCGTCACCGCCCTGCCGACGGCAGCCAGGCCGGCCAGCTCGGGATCAGCCTCGATGGCGCGCCTGGCCTGTTCGATATCCGCCTTCGCGACATGGAAGGCCGGCCTGCCGGCCAATGCATCCTGGACGCCGAGCCGGACGGCCTTGCGATAGATGCGGTTCACGCCGAGACAGAAATAGGCGATCGAACCGGCATAGGGTGCCAGCCAGGCAAGCCCCGTCCAGGCAATGGCCGAGCGGGTATCGCGTTTGTGCAGCACCGCATGCACGGTCACCCAGGCCGCCAGCGCGACATGGGTGATTGCGAATATCAGCGGCCAGCCGTCAGCCAGGACCATGTCCGACCTACATCCCTCGTCGCCAGTCAGATGCCGACTAAGTGAAGGCGCTTCCGTGCTCAGGTCAAGAGAGGGTGATCGGCCGCGAGAATCAGAACGGGGCTCCCGACGGCCCATTTCGGTGTCATTCGCCGAACGGCGGCAGGCTTTCCGCCCGGAACCCGCTCAGGACGGCTCGACGCCCTACATGCCGAGAATGGTGACGAGATCCGGCTGACTGTCCTTTTCGGTCGCCAGGTTGAGATCGGCTTCGATGTGCTCCAGATGGGCGCGCACCAGAGCCTCGGCGGCATCGGGATCCCTTTTTTCGATGGCATCGACGATGTCCTGGTGCTCGTGATCCGGACAGCTCGAACCGCCTGAGGTTCCGAAAAGGCCGATGATCAGCGACGTCCGGATGACCAGCTCCCGCATCACCCTGCGCAGGACCAGATTGCCCGTCGCCTCGGCAAGCTTGACGTGAAACTCGCCCGACAGCCGAATGATCTCCTGTCGCTCCCTTTGCGTGCGCGCCACGTCCTCCAGGGCGATGTGGCGGCGTAGAAGGTCGATGCTTTCCGTCGAAGCGTTGACCGCCACATCGCGGATAATGCTGGCTTCCAGATGGCGGCGGGCACCGAAAACGTCGGAGGCCTCTTTCCGATCCGGACAGGATACGAACGCGCCGCGATAGGAGTGAAGGTCGACGATACCCTGGCTGGCAAGCAGCAGCAGGGCCCGGCGAATGCGCATCCGGCCGACCCCGAAGCTCTCGCACAGTTTGGCTTCGCTGAGCTTGGTTTTGGGTGGCAAACGCTGCTCCATGACCGCGGCATAGATCCTGTCAACGATCTCCTGCTCATCCGGCCCGCGGTCGGTTTCGCCCCCTTCTGCCGCTGATTTCTGCAATTTCCGCACCTGTGCCACCGGCTCACCATTTGATTCGGCCATTCGAACTTCGGTGATATTGTTAAGAAAATTCGGCGCGAAAGTAAACAAGCATGAGCAGGATTGTTAACGAAATGAAAATTGATGGTTGACAAATTTTGTTAACAATCGTTCTATAAATCGTCGACGCGATTTCGATCCGTCGCATCATTCGCCAGAGCATTGTGTGCGGTTCAGGGAGGACAATATGCACAGAGCAACGATCTTAAAGGTGGCGGCGCTTGCCCTCGCCGGCTCGCTTTCGATGGGCACGGGCGCGTTTTCCGCCGACGATACGCTGAAGATAGGCTTCGTCGGCGTCACCAGCGGTCCCGCCGCGGCCTGGGGCATTTCCAACGTCCGCTCCATGCAGGCGCGTGCCGACTGGCTGAACGAAATCGGCGGCGTCGAAATCGGCGGCAAGACCTACGATATCGAGATCGTCACCTTCGACGATCAGAAGGACCCCAAGCGGGCCATCGCCGGCATGGAAAAAATGGCTCAGGAAGGCATCCACTATGTCGTCGGACCGAATGTCGACGACGGAGCGGCCGCCGTTCGCCCGGTCGCCGAACGCAACGGCATCATTTACTTCCCCTACGCCTTTCCCAAGGAGCTCTACAGCCCGCCCGCCTCGAACGCGGTTCTCGGCATGGTCGCCAACTACCAGTCCGGACCGGCGATCTACAAATATCTGAAGGACGAGGAGGGCGTGAAGACCGTCGCCTTCGTTGCCGCCAACGAATCCGATCCGCTGAGCCAGCGCGACAGCGGCATTGCCGCAGCGGAAGCGATTGGCCTCGAAGTGGTCTCGGGCAACGTCACCTTCCAGGTGGACACTACCGATTTCACCCCGGTCCTGACCCCGGTGATGCGGACGCGGCCCGATCTGCTGGTGCTTTCCGGCGTGTCGCCCGCCAATGCGCCACAGCTCATCCGGTCGGCACGCGAACTCGGCTACCAGGGCTTGATTTCTACCGAAACGGCACAGGACGCCACCGTTCTTAAGGAAGGCGCCGGCGATCTGGCCAACGGCTTCATCTCGGTCGGCGGCGCCTCGACACCGGAAATCGCCTCGGACCTGATGAACGAATTCGTCAAGCGCTACACCGACCAGTTCGGCGAGTACAACGATGAATCCAACACCAAGGTCTATGCGCTCGAATATATTCTCGAGACCCTCAAGGCCAATCCGGCGGCCATCGACGATGTCGAGGAATTCAAGAAGACCATGGACACCTTCGAGGTGGCCAATCCCTACATGAAGGGCGACGCCAAGCTCAAATATGTCGGCGTGTCGTCCTTCGGACAGAAGCGCCAGGTGGCGGTTCCTCTGGTGGTGAACGTGTATCGCCACGGCAAGTTCGAGACACTGTTCGTCGCCGAAGTCGACTAAACTCCTCTCCACGTTCCAAAGTCGACTTGTGTCCCGGGCAGTTTGCCCGGGACCGAAGGAGGAGGATTCCCGATGGAACAGGTCATTGCCAACAGCCTCTATCTGGGCTCGCAATACGCCATGATAGCGCTGGGGCTGACGCTGATCTTCGCCCTGATGAACGTGCTGAACTTTGCCCACGGACAAATGTATGTGCTGGGCGGTTTCGTCACCTACACGGTCTACGGCCAGCTCGGACTGCCGTTCGTCGTCGCCCTGCTCGCTTCGGCTGCGACCTTGGCCGTCGTCGGAGCGCTGGTCGAGCATTTCCTGTTCAGACCGGTGATGAAACGCTCGGTTCGGGAGGAAAGCAGCATGCTGCTCGCCGCCGGCATCGCCTTTCTTCTGGATGCCATTATCCTGCTCGTCTTCGGCGAAAAGCAGCGCGGCGTTCCGAAAATCGTCGACGGCGTCTTCAATTGGGATTTCCGGCTGATCATGCCCTATGACAGGATCCTCATCTGTCTGCTGGCGATCGTCTTCATCGCCACCTTCATCGCTTTCATGCAATACAGCAAGACCGGGCGAGCGCTGCGCGCACTGGCGCAGGACCGCGTCGCCGCCGAGCTGATGGGGGTCAATGTCGATCGCTATTCGATGATCGGCTTCGCCATGGGCGCGATGCTTGCCGGCATCGTCGGTGGTCTCCTCGTCACCATCACCGGCGTCAATCTGGGCATGGGCGGACCGACCTCGATCAAGGCCTTCATGATGGTGATGATCGGCGGCGCCGGGGTGATCTCCGGGGCGATCGCCGGCGGCTTCATCCTCGGCGCCCTCGAGGCCGTCGGGCTGGCGGTCCTGTCGCAATATGGCGACATCACCTACCTGCTGATCTTCGTTTCGCTGATGATTTTCCTGGCCATCCGTCCGCAGGGGCTGATGGGCAAACCGTGGGGTTGACGGTCATGTCGAGCACCCAGACAAAAACCGCCGGCCTGCCCGGCATTCCGGGCGCCCAGAGCCGCCAGATCGTCGGCGCGGCGACTTTCCTCATCGTGCTTTTTGCGGTCGTTCCGCTGCTGATATCGGTGACCGGACGCTGGGACTTCTACTACACGCTGACCTCCGTCGCATTGCTGTCGATCGCCAGTGCGGGGGTCTGGCTGACCTTCTATATCGGCCGCATCAATATCGGCCAGGGCGCCTACGCTCTCGTCGGCGGCTATGTATCGGCCGTGCTGGTGACCAAATACGGCTTCGTCTTCTGGTGGACATTACCGCTCGCCGGGCTGTTCTGCGCGGTCCTGTCCGTCTTCATCGGCCTGCCGATCCTGCGGTTGAAGGGCGTCTATTTCGCCATGATCACCCTGGTTCTGACCGAAGTCGCGCGGCTCAGTGCCCTGGCGCTGCCGATCACCAACGGCGCCAAGGGCATCGTGTCGATCCCGCTGCCGCAGAAGCTGTCGATCTTCGGCCTGACGCTCATTCCGGACTTCTCGACCCTGCAGAACGTCAAGCTGGCCTTCTATTACGTCGCCTGCATCCTGATGGTGCTGTGCTTTGCCGGCATGTACCGGCTGGTCAATTCGCGGCTCGGTCATCTGTGCCGCTCGCTGCAGCAGAACGAGGAACTGGCCTCTTCGATCGGTGTCAACATCACCTATCTGCGGATCATCGTCTACGCGATATCGTCGTTCCTGGGCGGCATCGGCGGCGCCATGTTCGTCGCCATTTCGCAGTCGTTCTATCCCTCCAGCTTCCAGGTCGCCGATTCGATCAACTTCATGCTGAACTGTTTCCTCGGCGGGCTGGGTTACGTGTTCGGACCGATGCTCGGAACGCTGCTGCTCTATTTCGGCTGGGACCTGCTGTTCGAAACCGGCAAATACCAGTTGCTGATCTATTCCAGCCTGCTGATCGCGCTCATGCTGTTCCTGCCCAACGGCGTGTTGAGCATCCGCCTGTTCGGCAGAAAGGCGGGTGGCTAATGACCCCGCTACTGGAAATCAAGGACGTCACGCGCCGCTTCGGCGGCCTCGTCGCCAACAACGCGATCTCGTTCGACGTCGAGGAAAAGGAAATCCTGTCGGTCATCGGACCGAACGGCGCCGGCAAGTCGACCCTGTTCAAGATGATCTCGTCTTTCCTGAAAACCAGTTCGGGCGAGGTTCTGCTGCGCGGCGAGCGCATCTCCAACCTGTCGCCGCATGTCGTTGCCCGCAAGGGCGTGGTGCGGACTTTCCAGGAAACCACCATCTTCAAGAGCATGACGGTGCGCGAAAGCGTCGTCGTTTCCCATCACCTGCGTTCCACCGCCACTCTGGGCGGCTATTTCCTCGGCACCGGCTCGGCGCGCCGCGACGTCGAGGCCTTCGGGCGATCGGCCGACGAGATCCTGCAGTTTCTTGGGCTTTACGATTTGCGGGACGAGTTGGCCAGCAACCTGCCGCAGGGACATTTGCGGGCTCTCGGCATCGCCATCGGTCTGGCGACCGATCCGATCGTGCTTCTGCTCGACGAACCCTTCGCCGGCATGAACCATGACGAGACCATGCGCATGGTCGAGTTGGTCCGCTCGGTTCGCGACCGTGGCGTCACGGTCCTGCTGGTCGAGCACGACATGCCGGCGGTGATGTCGATCTCGGACCGCATCGTCGTGCTGAATTTCGGCGAGAAGATCGCCGAGGGCCGCCCGGAGGACATCCAGAAGAACGAGAAAGTCATCGAAGCCTATCTGGGCAGCGAAGACGACGCGATTGGGATCTAGGCGGTGACCGATATGCTCAAATTCGAAAACGTCGAGCTTTTCTACGACAATGTCTATGCGCTTAAAGGCGTCTCCGTCGACGTCGAAGAAGGCGAAACGATCGCACTGATCGGCGCCAACGGCGCCGGCAAATCGTCCATCCTGCGAGCGATCACCGGGCTACGGAAGATCAAATCCGGCGCCATTCATTTTTGCGGCCGGCGGATCGACGGTATGGCGGCGCCGGACATCGTCAGGGACGGCATCGCCATGGTCCCGGAGGGACGTCGCGTGTTTCCGCTGATGTCGGTCAAGGACAATCTGCTGATGGGTGCGTTCACCCGCTCCGACAAGAGCGGCATTTCCGCCAGCCTCGACAGCGTTCTCGAACGGTTTCCGCGGCTCAAGGAACGCTATTCCCAAGCCGCCGGAACGCTCAGCGGCGGCGAGCAGCAAATGGTCGTCATCGCCCGCGCGCTGATGGCCAAGCCGCGGCTGCTGCTGCTCGACGAACCGTCGCTCGGCATTGCGCCGAAACTGGTTCAGGACATTGCCCGCTCGATCGTCTCGATCAATCGCGACGAGGGCGTCTCCGTCCTGCTGGTGGAGCAGAATTCGCGCATGGCGCTGAGCATCTCCAACCGCGCCTACGCCATGACCACGGGCAGCGTCGTGATCAGCGGACCATCGAAGGAACTTCTGCACGACGACCGCATCAAGGCCGCCTATCTCGGCGGCGATATCTGAATGGAACAGCGTATGCGTATCCTGATCGTCAATCCCAATACGACCGCTTCCATGACGCGCAACATCGCCGAGGTAGCGCGCACCGTCGCCCGACCCGATACGGAGATTGTCGCGGTCAATCCCGATCAAGGGCCTGGCAGCATCGAGGGGTTCTACGACATTGCCCTGTCGCTGCCGGGACTGCTGAGGCAAGTCGAGCGCCACCGGGACGTCGATGCGATCGTCATCGCCTGCTTCGACGATACCGGGCTCGACGCGGTCCGATGCGCCGTCGACGTGCCGGTCATCGGTATCGGCGAAGCCGCTTACCATGCCGCTAGTTTCCTGGCCTGCAAATTCTCGGTCATCACCACGCTGGTCCGGTCGGTTCCGGGGCTCGAGGCCAACCTGCTGCGCTACGGACTGGCGGCGCGCTGCGCCCGGGTGCGGGCGACGGATATCCCGGTCCTGGATCTCGAACGCAACGATCCGGAAACGGTCGACAGGATCAGCGACGAGATCCGGGCGGCGATCTCGGAAGACCATGCGGAAGCCATCGTTCTGGGTTGCGCCGGAATGGCCGACCTGATGCACCGGCTGGCGCTCCAGCACGGACTGCCGGTGATCGACGGAGTGTCCTGCGCGGTGACCTTTGCGGAAGCGCTTCACTCCGCCCGGTTGAAGACGTCGAAAATCGGCGCCTACGCGATGCACAAGTCGGCAATCGGCGACGCGCTGGAAAGCGCCTGAGTCGAACCCCGCCCCGGCGCCGGACGAAGCAATGAGGACCGGACCGGCCGTTTGACGCCGTGTTGCGCAAACCGGACGCTACCCTATCCATCTGATCCCAGCACCTATCCAACTCCACGGTTGTCACCGTCGGGTGAAGGCACAATGGTGTTGTCGAGACCAAAGGAAACGGTTTGCGGCGGGGACTTGCGCGCGCAGCGGGCGGTGCGCCCCGGAGCAGGCGCCTGTCCCCGGAAGGAACTGGCTTGAGCGATCTTCACATGTCATCGTCGCCCTTGCACCGGATCGGCAAAGCCGGCCGCGCCTGGCTTCTGGCCACGCCCGGCCTGGTGTTCTTCCTGATTTTCTTCGCAATACCGTTGGCGGGCCTGTTCCTGATTTCGTTCGACAAGCCGACGGCGGGGATCGTCGATGTCCAGTGGATGTTCCGACTGGACAATTTCATCCGCTTCTTCACCCGCTCGCTCTATTACGAAGCGGCGATGCGCTCGGCCGGATTGGCGGCGCTAGTGTCGGTGATCACGCTGTTTCTGGGCTATCCGCTGGCCTATGTGATCGCCAAAACCCTCAATCCCGGGCGCAACACGCTGCTGATGATCCTCGTCCTCTGCGCCATGCAGCTGGACATGGTCATACGCCTTTTCGGGCTGATGGTGCTGATGGGCGACAACGGCCTGATCAACGAGTTCCTGCGCTGGGTCGGGCTGATCGGCGAGGCGCCGGTGCCGCTGATGTACAATTTCTTCGGCGTGGTGGTCGGACTCGTTCAGTTCTCGCTGCCCTTTATGGTGCTGTCGCTGGTCGGGGTGATCCAGGGGATCAACCCCTCGCTCGAGGAAGCGTCGCGCAGTCTCGGCGCCAGCCGCTGGCAGACATTCTGGAAAATCACCATACCGATGAGCATGCCGGGAATTCTCGCCGGCATGCTGCTGGTTTTCGCGATTTCGTTTTCCTCCTACGTCGTACCGACGCTGATGGGCGGCTGGAAAGTCGTGGTGCTGCCGATCCACATCTACCAGCAGATCGCCGAGCTCGGAAAATGGCAGTTCGGCGCGACGGTGGCGGTGGTGATGTTCGCCATCAGCCTGCTGTCGATGCTGGTCTATCAGCGGGCTGCGGCGCGCGCCTCGGGAGGGCGGACCTGATGGCCGGCCGCGAGACGCCAACCCGCAAGCGGCGGCAGGAAGCGGCGGTTCCGCTGGTGCTGCGGGCGCTTGCCGGGATCACCCTGTTCATCCTGCTGGCTCCGGTCGCAATCGTCGTTCTTGCCGGACTGAATTCCGGCGACCACCTGTCGTTCCCGCCGGAGGGGCTGTCGTTTCGCTGGATCGCGGCGTTCTTCAGATCCGACATTTTCCTGCCGGCGTACGGCTTCAGCCTGATCATCGCGCTGGTAACCATGGTGTTTTCGACCATCCTCGGCACGACGGTCAGCCTCTTCCTGGTTCGCAGCAGATTCATCGGCCGCGAAGTCATGCGCGCCTTCTTCATGTCGCCGCTGATGCTGCCCGGCATCGTGCTCGGACTGGCGCTCTATCTGTTCTACATCTCATCGGGAATCGGCCTTCTGAGGACGATTCCCGGGCTGGTCGTCGGGCACATTCTGGTCACCTGCCCCTACGTCATCGGCACCGTCAGCGCTGCCCTGGTCGGTTTCGACACGTCGCTGGAAGAAGCGGCGCGCAGTCTCGGCGCCGGTCGTTTTCTGACATTTCGCAAGATAACCCTCCCGGTCATCGCGCCCGGCATCGTGGCGGGCGCGGTGTTCTCTTTCATCGTGTCGTTCGGTCAGTTCGACGTTTCGCTGTTTCTGACCCCTCCCAATTCGACGCCACTGCCGATGGCGCTCTACGTTTCGCTTCGCTACACCTTCGAGCCCACGGCAGCCGCCGCCGGCATCTTCGCCATCTTTCTGGTCGTCGTATCGATGCTGATCACCGCCAAGCTGACCAATCTCAAGCGCCTGGCGAACGTGAATTTCTCTTGAAATCAGACTGGACTCAAAGGAGACGCACCATGTCGATCGTCAAAACCGATGCAACCCCGAGAAACGGGCTCACCCGCCGCGGACTGCTGCGCGGCGCCGCCGGAACCGCGGCGCTGGCGGGAACCGCCACGTTGTTCAACATCAACCACGCCTGGTCGCAGGACGTCGTCTGGGACGGCCAGCCCTTCGACGCCGGCGGGGCCACCCTACGCATCAACGAATGGGGCGGCTTCTGGCAGGAATTCATGCGCGCCAACGTGCTCGACGAATTCGAGAAGACCTATAACTGCAAGGTGGCCTACGACTCGTCGTTCCCCTGGTTCCCCAAATATGTCGCCAACGGCCCGAAGAACCCGGCGTTCAATGTCGGCAACTGGAACCTCAACGAGATCATCAAGCTCAGCCGCATCGGCGATTTCTTTCTCGGCACGGATGAGATGAAGGCGAACATTCCCAACACCGCCGACTGTTGGGATTTCGCCTTCGGCAGCGGGCTGGGCGTGACTTGGGGTTTCGGCCAGTATGCCTATGCCTATCGCACCGACCTGGTCGATCCGGCGCCCGTCGGCTTCAAGTCCTTCTGGGAGGAGCGCCTGGCCGGCAAGCGGGCAACCTACATCACCTCCAACGGCCTGCAGCAGGTCTTCTTCATGACCTCCAGCGCCGAATTCGGCAGCGGCCAGACGGACATGGAGGCGGGCTTCGACGCCATGCGCCGCGCCATGCCGATGAAGATCAGCGATTTCACCGGCAACATGCAGACGCTGGTGGAACGCGGCGAGGTCGAGATGGGCGTGCAGTGGGAGGGCGAGGTCTTCCTGCAGATGGACAAGGGCATCAAGGTCGCCCCGCTGACCTGGGACCGCAAGCCGATCCTGACGCAGACACACACGGTGTCGCGCTATTCCGAACCGGTGCAGAAAAAGCTGGCGCTGGCGCTGGTGAATGCCAAGCTGGATCCGGGCTTCCAGACCAAGGCCGCCGACACCTTCTATCTGCGTCCGTCCAACAAGAACGTCGTGCTGCCGGAGCGGCTGACGAACAAGGGCGTGACCAACACGGCCGCGGCACTGGACGGTTTGTGGATTCCCGACTGGAACTGGTATCTCGACAACGAGGACGAGATCACCGAGACCGTCAACGAGATCTTCGCGGGTTAACCGTCCACTGGCTCCGGCGCGGTCTGCGCCGGGGCCGGGCCTCCAGGGACAGACAGTATATGGCAAATGTGAAGCTCTCGGACCTCAGCAAGTTCTACGGAAAGAGCCTGGCGGTCGACAACATCTCCCTGGAGATCAAGGAAGGCGAGTTCTTTTCGCTGCTGGGGCCGTCTGGCTGCGGCAAGTCCACGACCCTGCGCATGATCGCCGGTTTCGAGGAGACCCAGATCGGATCGATCGAGATCGACGGCTCGGACGTTTCGGGGCTTTTGCCGGAACAGCGCGGCATCGGCTTCGTGTTCCAGAACTACGCCATCTTCCCGCATATGAACGTCTACGACAACATCGCGTTCGGGCTGAAGCTGCGCAAGCTTGCCGCGGGAGACATCGACACCCGGGTGCGCGCAGCGCTCGACCAGGTGGGTATGGCGGGCTTCGAAAACCGTTTCCAGCGGGAGATGTCCGGCGGACAGCAGCAGCGGGTCGCGCTGGCGCGCGTCCTGGTGACCGAGCCGCGCATCCTGCTGCTGGACGAGCCGCTTTCGGCGCTCGACAAGAACTTGCGCGAGGAAATGAAGTTCTGGATCAAGGAGCTTCAGATGTCGTTGGGCATCACCACCATCTACGTCACCCATGACCAGGGCGAAGCGCTGACCATGTCCGACAGGATCGCGGTGATGAATCTCGGCCGCATCGCGCAGATCGGAACGCCACAGGAGATCTACGAGCACCCGGCGAACCGCTTTGTGACCGAATTCATCGGCGAATCCAACATCCTGTCGGCAATGGTCGCATCGATGTCGGAATGCGACTGCCGGCTGAACGTTGCCGGCCACGAAATCGTCGCTCCGGCGCGGGACGGGGTGACCGCCGGCTCGAGCGTCAACCTGGCGCTGCGGCCGGAACGCGTCCTGGTCGGCGTCAAATCCGATGAAATCGGCTGGAACAGCCACCAATTGCAGGTCGCGAAGGTCACCTATCAGGGTTCTCTCATTCGCTATCAGTTCGATCTCGGCGACCAGCAACTGGTCGCCGAGGCCGCCAATCGCCCGGACCTGGAACGATCGGAACCCGGCGCGACCGTCTGGGTTTCGTGGCCGGTCGACAGCGGGCGCATCATTACCGATTAAAGCCATGCTGGAAGCTCTGCGGGCAAACATCGCGCTGGCGCGCAACGCCTTTTACGACTACCGCCGCTATGCCAGGGCGAGCTTCGCGATCCGCTCCTCGGGCCGCGAAAACCGCCGTGCCATCATCCGCATCCTGACGCATTATATCGAAGGCGGTATGAGTTTTCCGGACGTCCGGCTCGGATACGGTCAGGAGAAGATCCACTCCATCATCGCCAAGGTGCGAAGTTACGTGGACGATTACGGCATCGACGAGACGGTGGTGTGGGCCGTTTCGACGCTGCAGGACTACGTAGATTTCCATCGCCATAGGCACGCGGTGCCGAAGGGCATCGAGGCCGAGGTGTCCGGCCTGCGGAACCGGGTCGAAATCGACGACCGCAAACAGGCGGGAGGCGCGGAACGGGTTACGGCCGCCGAAATCCGCGCGTCGGCGGATTTCGACTTCGACAGTTTCCTGCGGCACCGCCACAGCGTACGCCAATATGCGCCGGGCCCGGTGGACGAGGCCACCATCCGGCGGGCTGTCGCCAATGCACAGCAATCGCCCAATGTCTGCAATCGGCAGACCTGCCGCGTCTATGCCGTCAATCGGCGCGACGACGTCCAGAAGGTCCTTGAGTTCCAGGCCGGAAATGCCGGCTTCCGGCAGGAAATCGGCACCGTGTTCGTCATCACCTCGAACATGGCGCATCTCAACCTGATCGGCGAACGCTACCAGGGATGGATCGACGGCGGCATCTTCGCCATGACGCTTGCCCTGTCGCTGCACGCGGAGGGCCTCGGCGCCTGCTTCCTGAACTGGAGCGTCGAAATGGAGCAGGATCGGGCCCTGCGCCGATGCCTGGGCATTCCCGACAGCGAAATCGTCATCACCATGATGTCCGCCGGGCACCTCAAGGACGAATTCAGGGTGCCGGTTTCGCAACGCAAACCGCTCGACGACGTGTTGATCCTCAATCCAGACCTGACGTGACGGTCCGTCCGCGACTCGCTGCCCAGCGGCAATTTGGATAGGATCGCGCAGGAAGACCATGACCGAGAGCCAGCAACGCACGCAGATCATCAGCCGGCCGCCGCTGCTTGAGCAGTTCCTGTCGCGGCAGGCCCGCAGCCTGACGCTCGTCGAGGCGCCGGCGGGCTATGGCAAGACCACCCTGATGAAATCCTGGATGCAGCAATTGCAGACCATGGGCGTGGCGACGGCCTGGGTCTCCTTCAGCAGCGACGGCGAAGCCGGCAACCTGTTCGAGGGCCTGTTGACGCAAATCGCCGGCGACGAGGAAACCAGCCCCGTCGACAAGGGGCTGCCGATGACCTCCAAGACGGTCGGTCTCGACAACCCGGCATCCCGGGCGATCTTCAGCCTCCTTAACGACGCTGGACAGCGAAGCTGCATCTTCTTCGACGACTTTCACGAAGCCGGTTCGCTGGACACCGACTTCGTCTACCGCCTGATGCTGCAGAGCCAGGGCCGGTATCATGTCGTCGTCGGAACCCGCGAGGCGCCGGATTTCCCGCTGGCCAAGCTGCGCATGGAGAACGAGGTCTCGGATTTCGGCCTGGACGACCTCAAATTCGACCGGTCGGAAACCCGGCAACTGCTGTCGGGCGTGGTCTCGGAGGATCTGATCGACAGTTACTTCGAATATTCGGAAGGATGGGTCGCCGCCCTGCAGTTGCTGCGTCAAGCGGCGCCGATCGACCTGCAGAACGTCAGGGCGTTCGGCCAGCACTCCGATATCGCCAACTATCTCAACGAGCAGTTCTTTCAGCAGCTCTCAGAGGACTGCAAGGCGTTCCTGCTCGACACGGCGCATCTGAGATCGGTCAACGGCGATCTGGCCGACCACATTCGCGGCCGGTCGGACAGCTGGCAGATCCTGTCGGACCTGCGCGAGTCGCATTCGCTGGTGTTCGAACAGCCGAGCCGTGACGATCCATGGTTTCGCTACCATCAACTGCTGCGCGACTTTCTGATCAGGAAGCAGAAGATGTTCGGGGAAGCGGCCCTCGCCAGGCTGCATACGCGGGCGGCTGAATGGCTTTGCCAGAACGACCGACTGAGTTCGGCGATCAGGCACGCCAACCTTGCCGGCGCCCCGGAACTCGGCGCACAGATGATCCTCGATGCCGGCGGTCTGCAGATCGGTATTCGCGAAGGATCGCTGCGGCTCGCAGCCTGCATGGAGCAGATCCCGCTGCGGCTGGTCAACAACTCGCCGCGCCTCAGCATCGCCCGCGCTTACCTGCTGCTCAAGGGAGCACGCATTCCGGAAGCCATTCTGCATATCAACGAAGTCCGGGAAAACGCCGATCCGTCGGACGAGGACCTGACGCGCGAGCTGGTCATGGTCGAAGCGCATATGCGGCTCTACGAGGATCGCCACCTTTCCCGTACCCAGCTCGCGGCGCTGGAGCACACGGCGGAGACGACGCCGGTCAAATACCAGCTCATGCGCGGCCTGCTGTTCAACTTCCTCTGCGTTTTCTACTTGCAGAACGGAGACTTGGAGAAATCCCAGATCGCTGGCGAGTCTGCCATGGCGCTCTACACCGACATCGACATCGTACACCTGCAGTTCTTCATGTATTTGCACCTGAGCGCCATCGACCTCGATCTCGGCCGCTACGAAAGCGCGCTGCAGGCCCGGGAAACCGCCTGCGAGGTCACCCGCAAGCACTTCAGTTTCGATCCGGCCCTGATTGCGCTGTCCGACATCTATTATTGCGAAATCGCGCTGGAGAAGAACGAGGTCGACGGTCTCGAGCAGCGGGTCAGCAGAGCCGTGGCCCAGGCCGACAAGAGCGAAAGCTGGACCGAGGCCTTCCTCGCCGGCTACCAGACCTGCCTGATGCTGAGCTATCGCAATGGCGATTTCGATGCCGCGGTCGACTACGTCTCGCGCGCCGAAACCATGATCGCGCGGCGCGGAATGTGGCGGTTCTCGCGGCAGCTCAAGCTGCTGCAGCTGGACCTGGCGGTACGGGCCGGCCACGAGACCGAAGCAAGGCGCCTGGCGGCCTCCGCGCGCGCCATGCTGGCCGAAAAGGACCAGGAAAAGAACCTGCGATGGCGCGGCAACATGCTGGCCCGCCTGGCGCTGGCGCGCTTCGAGGCGCGCTACGGGATCGATCGCGAGGCCTTGCGCCTTCTCACCGCGATCGAAGACCGCTGCCAGCAAGGCTGGCTGGCGCGATACCTGTTGCGCACGCGGATCCTCAAGGTCATCGTCGCGGTTCAGGCGTACGACAGGGGCCTGGCGTCGACCAGCCTGAAATCGGCCCTGGAGCTGGTCGACGATCACCGGTTCATCGGCGCTTTCCTCAACGAAGGCGACGCCTTTGCGGAAGCCGCGCGGCAAACCGTCCGGCAGACCGGCGTCACCGGCTATAGCGAAGACGAGCTTGCGGTGCTGGCGAAAATCCTCTGGTCGCACGCCAACGACACCGAGGCGACGACCGCCTCCATCCTGGCCGAAATACTGACGGAGCGGGAATTCGCCGTCCTGGAACAGCTGGCGGAAGGTCACTCCAACAAGGTCATCGCGCGGCATTTCAGCCTGAGCGAGCCGACCGTCAAGTTCCATGTGAAGAACATCTTCGGCAAGCTCGGCGTCAACTCGCGCAAGATGGCAGCCAATCTGGCCATCACCCACGGCCTGGGCGGCGATCGATCGCCCGGCCCGGGCCGGGCGACGACATCCTGAGACTATCCGTATTACACGGGCACCTATCCCTCCCGAAGCTTGCGATGTTCCGGGCCGAATACCGATAATCGGCGCAAACGAGGATATCGCGTAGCAGGAGTTTTGACGATGCACATTGGTGTTGACGTCGGTGGCACGAACACCGACGCCGCCTTGCTGGACGGAAACCGTGTCCTGTCTTCCATCAAGTCCCCGACGACCGGCGATGTCGGCCGCGGCGTGGTCGGCGCCATCGGCCAGGTGCTGGAGCAGTCGGGCTGCCCGGTTTCCGACATCACCAGCGTGATGATCGGAACCACGCAATTCACCAACGCCTTCGTCGAGGGCAAGAAGCTGGTCCCCGTCGCGACCTTCCGGGCGGCCCTGCCGGCAACCCGGGACGTCATGCCGATGGTCGAATTTCCACCGCACCTGAAAGGGCCGATCGGCGACCTGTCCTATCTCGTCAAGGGCGGCTACGAATTCGACGGCCGGCACATTTCGCCGCTGGACGAGACGGCCGTTGCCAGCGGCGCCCGCGACATGAAAGCGCGCGGCGTGCGATCCGCGGCGGTCTCGAGCGTCTTCGCGCCGATCAACGACGCCATGGAAAAACGCATGGCCGAGATCATCCTCAACGAGGCGCCCGATACGGAAATCACGCTGTCCAGCGAAATCGGCCGGGTCGGCCTGATCGAGCGCGAAAACGCCACCATCATGAACGCCTCGCTGGCGGCGCTGTCGAAAACCGTGGTCAATGCCTTCCGCTCGGCGCTGACCGAGCTCAACATCACCTGCCCGTTCTACATCAGCCAGAACGACGGAACGCTGATGACGGCGGAATTCGCCGAAAAATACCCGTTCCTGACCTTCGCTTCGGGACCGACCAATTCGATGCGCGGCGCAGCTTTTCTATCAGGCGTCGAAGACGGCATCGTGGTCGACATCGGTGGGACAACATCGGATGTCGGCGTGCTGAAAGGCGGATTCCCGCGTGAATCCGCTGTCTCGGTCGACATCGGCAGCGTGCGCACAAATTTTCGCATGCCCGACGTGCTGGCGATCGGCCTTGGCGGCGGCAGCATCGTGCGCGGCGGCGCGGCCGATGTCAGCGTCGGCCCTGATTCGGTTGCCCTTGACCTCCTGAGCAAGGCGATGGTGTTCGGCGGCGACACGCTGACCGCAACCGATATCGCCGTCGCTGCCGGCTACGCCGACATCGGCGACAGGGCTGGCGTAGGCCACCTGGACGCGGCGCTGGTCGCTGCCGCGGTCGACCGGATCCACGATCTGATCGAGGAGGCCGTCGACCGGGTGAAATCCAGCAAGGGCAACGTGCCGGTCGTCCTGGTCGGCGGCGGCAGCATCCTGCTCGATCGACCGATCAAGGGCGCATCGGACGTCATCAAGCCGGAATTGTCGGGTGTCGCCAACGCCATCGGCGCCGGCCTTGCCCAGGTCGGCGGCGAAGTGGACCGGGTCTATTCCTACGGCGATCTCGGCCGCGACGCGGCACTGGGCCACGCACGGCAGGAGGCATCCGACCGCGCCGTCAATGCCGGTGCCGACGCTGGCACCGTGGCGATCGTCAGCATCGAGGAGGTCCCCCTCACCTACCTTCCCGCCGGGGCGGTTCGCGTCAAGGTCAAGGCCATCGGCGATCTGGAAATGCGGGAGCAGGCACAATGAGCGCGATCACCCTGGACAATCTGGCGGACTTCATCCGCGGCACCGCGATCCTCGGCACCGGCGGCGGCGGCGACCCCTATATCGGCCGCCTGATGCTGCAGCAGGAGCTGGAGAAATGCGAGACGATCGAACTGATCGATCCGCAGGATGTCGGCGACGACATCTTCGCCGTGACGGTGGCCTGCATGGGTGCGCCGACGGTGTTCGGCGAAAAGCTGCCCAACGCCACCACCGCAATCGACGGCATCCGCCGGATGGAGCGAGAGGTCGGACGCAAAATCAACGCCATCATGCCGCTCGAGGCGGGCGGGGTGAATGCGACGCTGCCGCTGGTGGTCGCCGCCCGCATGGGACTGCCGGTCATCGACGGCGACGGCATGGGTCGCGCCTTCCCGGAATTCCAGATGACGACTTTCAACATCTGCGGAGTCGATTGCAGCCCCTTCGTCATGTCGGACGATTTCGGCAACACCGTCCTGCTGGAGACGGACAGCGCTCTCAGGACCGAGACCTATGGCCGCCCGGTGTGCGTCAAGATGGGCGGCATTGCCCAGGTCGCAAGCTACGCCATGACCGGCCAACAGGTGCGCGACAGCTGCGTGGCGCGAACCGTTTCGCTGGCGCGTGAAATCGGCAAGACGGTGCGTGAGGCGCGCATAGCCGGCGAAATAGACATATGCGATGCGCTGGTCGACTACTTCAAGACCGCCAACCCGCCGCGGTTCTCGCAGATCCTGTTCGACGGCAAAGTGCAGGACATCATCCGCGAGACCAAGGACGGCTGGACCCATGGGGAAGTGTTCCTGGAGGGGCTGAACGAGGCCGACGGGGAGATGCTGATCACCTTCCGCAACGAATATTCCCAGGCAACGGTCAACGGCAAGACCGTGGCGATCGTTCCCGATCTGATTGCCGTGCTCGACCGCGAAACCGGAGAGCCCATCACCACCGAAACGCTGCGCTACGGCCAACGCGTCAAGGTCATCGGCATCGCCGCGCTGCCGGTGATGCGCTCGAAGACAGCCGTCGAGATCTTCGGCCCCAGGGCGTTTGCCATCGACGAGGATTTTCAGCCGCTGGAGACGCTGGCCTGGAGCGAGGCCGAAGAGGCGCATTGAGACGCCGCCTCAAACCTCATCGCATGCGGCGGGTAGAGTGCCGCCATTGCCTTCCCGTGCGCCGCTGCCGGCGTGGCGAGCGCAGAGACCGGGCGGTCCGGAATTTGCGCCCTATCGCACCATCATTGCCGGCAGGATGTGCCGCTTACCGGCTGCGAGAGCGGCTTCATCCCAGCCGCTGAGAATGACCAGGGCGCGATTGGCGACGGCGGTGCAGCGTTTGATCGCGTCGGGATCGTCCAGTCTTTGCCGGGTGATGCGGTTGGCGCCGACGGCACAGATCATGCCGGCACGCAGTCCGAAAAGCTGCGCCAGGGTGAATATCGTCGCTGCTTCCATCTCGAAATTGGCGACCCTTGCCCGGTTCAGGTCGCTGAGGACGTGATCCATGTGGGACTGGCGGAAGCCACCGGGCATCGGGTTGACCTCGCCGGCATAGAAACTGTCGACGCTGGCGGCAAGGCCGACGTGATAGCGCACGTCGGCCTCCTCTGCGGCCTGGATCAGCGCTAGCACCACTTCGTGGCTGGCCACCGCCGGAAAGGCTCGGTCGACATAGGCGTCAACGGTGCCGGTCTGCCGCAGCGCGCCGGTCGAGATGATTAAATCGCCCGGCGCCATCTCTTCCTGCAAGGAAGCACAGGAGCCGACGCGCAGAAAGGTATCGGCGCCGCAATTGGCCAACTCCACCACCGCGATGTCGGTGGACGGCCCGCCAATGCCGTGCGAACAGGCCGCCAGTTCCACCCCGTCCAGCCTGCCGCGCATGCTGCGATATTCGCGGTGATAGGCAATGTCCTCGGCCTCGTCCCAGCCGGAAGCGATGACGGGGACCCTGCCCGGATCACCGGGCACCATGACGTAGCGAGGCACGTCACCGGGCTTGATCTGCAAGTGCATCTGGACGCCGTCCGGGTGGATTGGGGTATGTTTTACCGCTTCAATATCCGCCATTTTGCTTTCCTGTTGTGAGGCAGCCGAGACGCTGCGCCGATTCAGTTGCCGGGGAGGTAGTCGGTGGTAAACAGCATGGCCGGGTCGAGTTCGATCGACAGGCCGCCAACGGAATTCAGCATCGCAAGGGTATCGGCAACCACATTGGGGCTGATTGCGCAGACCCCATTGTGTTTGGTGAAATCGGTGAAGATATAGTCTCGCTGTCGGCGCAACTGCTCGATCTGCTGGGCTTTCTCCAACTGGTCGTTGAGTGCCAGAACGGCCTCGACCGTTTCCTCGGGGTGTTCGTATGCGTATTCGTATCCCTTCACGGTAGCGGCAAGAAAAGCCTTCACCGTTTCCGGGTTCTGCTCGACAAAGCTGCGCGTGGTGAAGATCACCTCCGCATTGCTTTCAACTCCGAAATCGGACGGCAGAAGGATGCGTGTCCGGTGACCGGCAAGCTCGACCGCGATCGGTTCGTTGACGGTAAATCCGGTCTTGGCATCGACATTGCCGTTGATCAAAAGCTCGGTCGACGGTGAGACGACAAGTTCGATGTCGTCCAGGTCCACACCCGCGGCGTTGAGCATCGCCTGGGTCAGCGTCCAGGGACCGCCTTCGGTATAGGCGAGCTTCTTGCCCACCAAATCCTTCGGTTCCCTGACCCCGGCGGATTCAAGCGTAATCACGCCAGCCGGATGTCGCTGAAAACAGGCCCCGATCATCACCAGATCCATCCCCTGATTGGCGCCCAATATCACCCCATTGGTATCGTTGGTGCCGAATGTGTTGGCACCGGAGGCGACCAACGCCGTCGAATTGAGGTTTGGCCCGCCGGGCATGATTTCGACGTTCAGGCCCGCCGCATCGTAAAAACCCTTTTGTTTCGCCATGACATAGCCCGCGCCCTGCACATTGAGGATCCAGGGAAGGCGCAAGGAAACGTCCTCGGCAAGCGCGGTTCCGGCGGTCAGCGCGGCGGCGATTGCAGCGGCGGCCAGGCGGGTGATCGATCCGGACATTTACAGTCTCCTGTGGTTGTTGAAACTCGGTTCGGCCATCTCAGACGTCCGCCCGCGCGTCGGGCCAGAAAAGACAGAACCACTCGGCCAGTACAATCGCGTAGAACAGCAGGATGGTGGCCAGCGAACTGCAGATGATGGCAGCGAAAAGCAGCGTGGCGTCCATCTGGTAGCCGGCGGTGACAATGAGCGTGCCGATTCCCTTGTTGGCGCCGGTGAATTCGGCGACGATGGCGCCGATAACAGCCGTACTGACGCCGATTTTGGCGGCGGCGAACGTGTATGGCATCGCCGCGAATATCCGTGCGTGCCAGAACGTTTCAGCTTTGCTGGCGCCTATCACATCAAGGAATTCCAGTGCGTTGCGGTCGACAGTGCGCAGCCCCCTCACGGTGTTGACCAGTGTCGGGAAAAAGCAAATCAGCGCCGCGATCGCGATCTTCGGCCCCAGGCCGAAGCCAAGCCAGATTGTCAAGAGAGGCGCGATGGCGAGGATCGGGATGGTCTTGAGCGTAATTGCCCACGGGAACAGCGCTCGCTCCGCCGTTCGCGAGTAGAGAAAGGCGATCGCCAGAAGAATCGCGATGGCCGTACCCAGCAGGAAGCCCAGAACCGCAGCGATCATCGTCGCAGTGAGGTTTTCGAGAAGCAAGATCCGCTTCTCCCACATCTCGACAAGGATCACACTGGGAGCAGGCAGCAGGAAACGCGGCACGTCGAAGATCCAGACCGCAATTTCCCAACACACTCCGACGGCGACGAAGAGCAGGACCGCCGGTGCGAGTTCCTGCAAGCGGCCGGTTGCCCACTCAGGCACTCGTAGCGCGGCTGCGGAGCTGAAACGATTGCCTTCAGGCATTTAGAAGCGCCTCCAGTTCGGCCAGTTGCCGCACATAGTTGCTGCTGGTACGGGCTTCCCGGTCGCGCGGTCTCACCTCCGCAACATCGACGACTTTCCTGACGCGTCCGGGCTGGGCATCCATCACCACAATGCTGTCGGACAACGCCATCGCCTCGCCGAGCGAATGGGTGACAAACAGGACCGTCAGCGCCCGTTCTTCCCAGATCCGGATCAATTCGTCGTGCATTTCGCGTCGGGTGAACTCGTCCAGCGCTGAGAAGGGTTCATCCATCAGCATGATTTCAGGTTCATAGGACAGGGCGCGAGCGATCGACACGCGCTGACGCATTCCGCCGGAGAGCTGCGCCGGATAGTGGTTGGCGAATTCCTCGAGGCGGACCGTCCTGAGCATTTCCTCAACGCGCTCGTTCATCGCCTTTCCGCTGGCCGCTCCGGTAACACGCAGCGGCAGTTCAATGTTCTGTGCGGCCGTCTTCCAGGGCAGCAGGCTGGCATCCTGGAATACGAACCCAAGCCGCTTGCGGCACTGATAAAAGCCGCGGTTGCAATTCATCAGCAAAACGCTGCCGGTGGTCGGTGTGATCAATCCCGCAATGATCCTCAACAGTGTCGACTTTCCACACCCGGAGCGTCCGACGATCGAAACGAACGAACGCCGCGGCACTTTGAGGTCGATATCCTCAAGCGCGTTCACGGGCCCGGATGCACCTTCGAAGATCATGCTGATGCCGCGGGCGTCTATGGCGGCAGAGTCGCTGCCCGACTGTATCTCGCTGGTGCTGTCAAGCATTCCTTGCATCCCCCGCTCGCAATGTGTCGGGAGGCCTCTTCCCGTTTCGCTTTTTGCGATGAGATCTAATATTTAGGCTACAGTCTGGTGGCCACTCGCGAAAAGCTCTATATTTCGAGCATTCCGATCTAAAAAAGGCATCAGTGAAATCGTGTTGCGGAGATCGTTGACCTATTTCGACCGGGCTGCACGTCATGGTTCCATCCGACAAGCCGCACTATCGCTCAATGTGGCTTCATCGGCCGTCAACAGGCAGTTGCTGCTGCTGGAGGAAGAACTCGGAATCAAGCTGTTCGAAAGGCTACCGCGCGGCATCCGCCCGACCAGCGCGGGCGAGCTTCTGCTCAGCTACGTGCGTCGTTGGGGCCAGGAGGAACGCGTGTTGCTGCAGGAGATCGGCAGCCTGAAAAGCGGCGTGCGCGGTACCATTCGCATTGCCGCGGCGGAGAGCATCTGCGAAACAATCCTGCCCTCCGCCCTGCGTCGGTTCCGGCAACGGTATCCTTTTGTCGATTTCGACATCATCTCGGGAGACAACGCACGACTGGCCGCAGAGCTGCATTCCAAGGATGCAGATGTCGTCATTGCTTTGGATCCTTTGACATAATGCTTCCTGGTTCATGGAGTTTGTTCGAAGAGGGTGGGATTGTGATCTATGATCTTGATCCATAGGCCTTTTCTCTGCCCACGGACGACATGTACGGATTCCATCTCGCCGTGTTTTACTCGCTGCAACAAGGCCTGGCGGGACAGGCCGAGGGCATCCATGGCATCGCGTATCGGCAGGAAGCCGTCGGCGGGCGCAGCGAGGAAACGGGCTTTGAGTTCATCGGTCAGGCGAATGCGCCAGGGTGCGCCGGGCGTGATCTGTTGGCCCTGAATGAGGCCGTCGTTGATGTGGCGGTGGAGCGTCGATGGCGCTACGCCGAGCGCGGCGGCGGCCTGGCGGACGGTGAGGCTGTCACCGTCGGCGGCTTGTGGCTTAGCCTTGCAGACCGGGATCTTCCAGTGCCGGCGCAGATTGCCGACGCGGTTAGCGTCGAACCGGTGGCCGTATGCCGTTCGGCGGCCCTGGCGGTTGAGAATGCCGGCGATGACGGCGTCGGAGTAGTGCGGCGCCAGCCGCCGCAGTAGCGCCAGCGTGTCCTCGTCGGTGCGAACCGTGGCGGGTCGCGAGCGCGGCAACGCGAGGTCGATGCGGCTCATCGCGCCGCCCTTCCAGCGCAGCGCCAGATGCGCCGCCCCCTTGTCGCGGTTGACGCTGATGTTGACCTCCTCGATGAGCGTGCGCAGCAATTCCTTGCGGTCGCGTGACGTGGTGGTTGGCGCCGCCCACACGCTCGCCAGTTCGGGGCCAAGAGCCAGCAACCGGTCGCGCTCGTGCGGGCTGAGAACACGTGGACGCTCCTGTTCGCGGCAGGCAAGCTCGGCCTTTGCGGCATCGAGTGCAACGAGGCTTTCCTCCCATTCGCGTTCCAGCGAGCGCGCTACCATTCGGTTGTCTGGGTCGACAGCGCGATAGCGGCGTTCGGCGCGGCTGACCGTGAAGCGCGCGCGCTCGACATCGAGCCGCCACTGCTTGAGGACCATCTCCCGATCATGCTCCAACCGCTCGGCCGCCGCGAGCGTGGCGGTCAGCCGTACCGGCTCCAGCGCCGCCAGAAATGCCTGGGCGACGGCGTCGTCAATCTGGACGCCGCCGACATTCAGGCAATAGACACCCCGCCCGGCGACGAGGACCTTGCCCGGACAATGATAGCCGGGCGCGGCATTGCGGCCGCGATAATGGGTGTGCAGGCGCCGCCCGCAGTGGCCACAACGGGCTATGCCTTGAAGCAGCGCGCTGCCCTCTCTGGCGGCACCGCGGGTCTGTTCCTGAGCCTTGGCGTGCGTGCGGGGCTGGATGTTGTTTGCCATGCGCTGCTGATTGGCCTCGTAGGTCTGCCAGTCGATGTAGCCCTGGTGATGGTCCTTGATGAGCACCTGCCAGTCTTCGCGCGGTAGTTTGCGCACCCGTTTGCGGCGGGCGCCCGTCTCGTCGAGAACCGTCTCGTGACGAGTTTTGCCATAGACATAGGCGCCCGCATAGACCGGATTGGACAGCACGCCGTGAATGGCGTGGTAGCTGGCCTCGCCCCAGCGCAGTTCGCGCTGTTGAGCAAGACGCAAGGGGAACTTCATCCCGTGCTCGCGGAACCACAGCCAGACGCGGCGCGCCGAGCCCATCTCGGCAAAGCGGGCGAAGACGGTGCGGATGGCGTGGGCGACGCCCTCGTCGGGATGGATCAGGATCTCGCCGTCTTCCTCGCCCCACACAAACCCCACCGGCAATCCCCGACGCAACGCGCCGCGCGCGGCCTTGTTGCGGATGCCGCCATCGAGGCGGGCGCGCAAAACGTGCAGTTCCGCCTCGCTCATCGCCCCCTTCAAGCCCAGCAGCAGGCGGTCGTTGAACAGCGCCGGGTGATAGATGCCGTCGCCGTCGGCGATCAGCGTATCGGTGATGCCGGCCAGTTCAATGAGACGATGCCAGTCGGCATTGTTGCGGGCCAGCCGCGAGACTTCGAGGCCGAGCACGATGCCGACGCGGGCAAGCGCCACTTCGCTGGTCAAGCGGGCGAACCCGGAACGGATCGCGGTTCCGGCCCCGGACAAGCCGAGGTCTTCGTCGATTACCAGAACACGATCCTGATGCCAGCCAAGTTCGTTCGCGCGCGAGGCCAAGGCGTATTGCCGCTCGGTCGATTCACGGTTGTGTTCGACCTGGGATGCGCTCGACTGACGCAGATAAACGATCGCCAGGCGGGCGCGATGGCTGGCGGTGATCTTGGCGTGCTCATTCATCGCTCGCCTCCCGTTCCAACGCGCCGGCGTCCGTCAGCATGTGAGCAATCAGTCGTGCCAGCCGCGATATCGCCTTGTCGCGCGCTTCGGGCTGGAGGCTCTCCCAGGCTGGCGGCGGGTCCGGGCGCTTGTCCGCCGGCTCTCCCGGAAAGTTCAGCTTCAATTGCGATTGCATGACGCTCCTCCTTGTCGTCGGGCGGCGACTCACCGCGCCGTTCCAGAAGAGTGTCCGCCAGCAATCGCAGCGTCAGAAAATCGATGAGCCGGCCAGTACCGGCAACGCCTGCCGGCAAGGCGGCCCTGGGGCCATCCGCGGCGCCGAGATCTGTCCACGCCACAGGAACGTGCGACCGGCTACCGTCCGGCAATTCCACAAGCAGCAGCGGCTCGCCATGACGCGTAAGTCGGCTGAGAACCGCCAAAGGCCTTCCCTCAAAAGCATGACCCGCGCGCGTGACCGTTACCGATGCCGGAAGTTCCTGATGATGGGTAGTATGATGGTGTTTCCTTCGACCTGATCGAGCACGAACAGGCAGACGTTCTGCAGGTGATCTCATCGCCGCTTGGAATTCTGGCGCCGCCCGACCATCCCGTCGCCAGCCTGAAGGAGATCAGTTATCAGGACTATGCGACCCATCCCTTCGTGCTGCCGGGCGATGCTTGGCTCAGGCATTCCGGCCTCGGCAAGCTGCTCGACGGCCGACATGCACCGCGCAATGTGGTCGCGCGCGCCGAGCGCCCGGCCATCCTGAAGGCGCTGGTCCGCGCCGGGCTCGGCATCGCCTTTCTGACCCGGCTGGGAGCAGAACACAACGACTTGGTTTGGATACCACTGGCGGAAGGCACCGCATCGCCGGCACTGGTCGCGCTGATGGTGCCGCGCGACCATGATTTGCCCCTCAGTCGCGCCGTTCTCGCGGATATTCTCAAAGACTGCATGCGCGAGGAAGACACCGCCTGACCGCGCGCCTATTCGCCGGCGACGGCGCGGAAACGACCAAAAAAACAAGGCAGCCGATGCCGGACATCGTCCGTGAACGCCGCCTCTTCCCTGACGGTATGCCGCTATCCCTCGCCGCGAATGCGCCGCCACCACTGGCCGGGCTTGAGCCGCTCGGCCATGCCGCGCCTGGTTTCCAGATAAAGCGCCAGCTTGCGGTATTTCGACGTTGCCAGGGCGTTGAAGATGCGGCCGTATAGCGTGGATTTCGACTGGTTGAACGGGCAGACGCGCATGCAGATGGCGCAGTCGGACTTCAGCTTGGCCCAGTAACCGAAGCATTTTTCGCAGTCGGCCGACCATTTCCTGACGCCCTTGATGGTCGAAACGCTGTCATTGTCTTCCTGCGGCGGTCCGAACGGCAGCGCCCGCGGCGGGCAGGCCTCGGCGCATTTGGTGCAGATGTCGCAATAGGCGCGAATGCCGATCGGTTTCGGCCTGTCCGTGGCCAGCGGCAGATTGGTGAATATCTTCGAGAAGCGGACCCGCGGTCCGAATTCCGGCGTGATCACCATCTGGTTGCGGCCGTATTCACCGAGGCCGGCCTTCACCGCGTAGGGGATGACCAGCGCCGTATCGTTCATCGACGGCACCGCCTCGTAGCCGAGATTGCGGATATAGGTGGCCAGCTGGATGACGATCGCTGCCTCATGCGAATATTCGAGCCCCGTCGCGGCGCCGGCCAGCGCCGACGGATAGGTGGCGACCAGGCCTTCGTTCATCGCATGGCCCATGACGATGACGTGGGTCAGCCCTTCCGGAAGGCCGAGGTCGGCCTCGGAATAGTCGCGGGTGTCGACGCGGGCCGAATAGTGCCAGCGCGGGTCGATTTCGGTGATGCCGACCAGGTCGGCGCCGAACAGTTTCGCCAGCGACTTGACCTCGGTCGCCTGTGCGTCGACGTCGTCGACCGGCACCTTCGTGTCCGCCACCGGCGTGTCGTAGCGGATCGCCGCCTGGAAACCCTCGCGCTCGCCGTCGTCATTGTTGCGGTTGGAAATCAGGTCCGAAATGGCCCAGGAGGCGTTGCGCAGGGCAAAGTCCCTTTGCGCAAAGCCTTCGCCGCGGCGCGGTGCGGCTTCCATCCGGTAACTGGCGAAGAAAGCGTCGGTGTCCTTGCTGCGCACGCGCTCGTCCCAGAAGGCCCGGGTGAACATGTCGTTCATCTGGTTGAACGGCTCGAAAGCGTCGCTCACCTCGATGCCCGCGGCTGCGTCGCTGTCGGCGAATTTGGCGTTCAGCTCGGCAAATGTCTCGCCGTCGAGCGTCTCGGCAGATCGATTGGATGGCCAGGCCAGTGTTCACGTCCTCCAGCCGGCCATATAGACATTTCCGCCGGATTTTTCCAATCCGCATTCGGATCGATAGCCCGGTCTCAGATGTCGAGCGTCAATCGGGAAGATCTGGCTCTCGATACGCAGGGGCACATCTTGTCGTTGGCGGATTTTTCCTCTGCGGTCATGAACATGTCCCGATGGTCCGGTTCACCGTCCAGAACCCCCGTCAAACATGTGCCGCAAACGCCCTGTTCGCAAGAGTACTCAATGTCTATTCCGTTGTCGGCCAACACCTCGATTATCGACTTGTCCTCGGGAACCAGGAATGTTCCTCCGGTTCTCGCCAGGCTGACTTCAAACTCCGCGCGCGGGCCGGCAAGCGAAATCGGATCGGCCGAGAAATATTCGAGATGGACCGCTTCCGGAGGCCAGGTTGCGGCCGCCACGGTTTCCGCCATGTCCATGAACGGCTTAGGTCCGCAGAGGTAGAGGTGTCCCCCGGTTCTTCGATCCCAGAGAAGCTTTCGAAGATAGGAACGAACGCCGTCCGGATCGAGCGAATAGTGGAAGTGCACCTGACGGGTATAGTCCGCCTTGGAAAGCCTGTCGTGAAAAGCCGTTTGGGCAATCGATCGCGCGAAATAGTGCAGTTCGAAGGATCGCCCGAGAGCGGCCAGACGGTCGGCCATGGCGATGATCGGAGTGATGCCGATCCCGCCGGCAAGCAGGATGCTGTGATCCGCCTGCTCGTCGAGCGGAAAGTTGTTGCGCGGCGCGCCGATTTTCAGGGTCGAGCCGACGGCCAGCTCTTCATGCATGAAGCGAGAACCGCCTCGCGACCGGGGTTCGCGTTTGACGGCAATCGTGTAGTTCGACGGTTCCACACCGGCCGCGCACAGAGAATACTGACGGACCAGGCCCTGGGAGATGTGGACATCGATGTGCGACCCGGCCGCATAGGCCGGCAGGACGGTTCCGGCCGGTGGGGCAAGCACGAAGGACCGGATGCCTTCGGCTTCGTCGGATATGCTCTTCACGAGAACTTCGATTTCAGCCATGTCACTTGTCCTTTCTGCTCGCCTCAATAGACGACGACGGAGCGGATGCTCTCGCCGGCATGCATCAGGTCGAAGCCCTTGTTGATGTCGTCGAGGCTCAGCGTGTGGGTGATCATCGGGTCGATGTCGATCTTGCCCTGCATGTACCAGTCGACGATCTTCGGAACGTCGGTCCGGCCGCGCGCCCCGCCGAATGCCGTGCCTCGCCACGACCGACCCGTCACCAGCTGGAACGGTCGCGTCGAGATCTCCTGGCCAGCGCCGGCAACGCCGATGATGATCGATTCGCCCCAGCCCTTGTGCGCGCATTCCAGCGCGTCGCGCATCACCTTCACATTGCCGATGCATTCGAACGAATAGTCGGCGCCGCCCTTGGTCAGCTCGACCAGATGCGGAACCAGATCGCCCTCCACCTCCGACGGGTTGACGAAATGGGTCATGCCGAACTTCTCGCCCCATTCCTTCTTGCCGTTGTTCATGTCGACGCCGACGATCATCTCGGCGCCGATCAGCCGCAGGCCCCGGATGACGTTGAGGCCGATGCCGCCGAGGCCGAACACAACCGCCCGGCAGCCCGGCTCGGCCTTGGCCGTGTTGATCACCGCGCCGATGCCGGTGGTCACCCCGCAGCCGATGTAACAGACCTTGTCGAAGGGAGCGTCGGGATGGATCTTGGCCAGGGCGATCTCCGGCAACACCGTGAAGTTGGCGAAGGTCGAGGTGCCCATGTAGTGGAAGAGCTGTTCGCCGCCCATCGAGAACCGGCTGCTGCCGTCGGGCATCAGGCCCTGGCCCTGGGTGGTGCGGATGGCCTGACACAGATTGGTCTTGGGGTTGAGGCAGTATTCGCACTCGCGGCACTCGGGCGTGTAGAGCGGGATGACATGGTCGCCCGGCTTCAGCGAGGTGACGCCTTCGCCGACCTCGCGCACGACGCCGGCGCCCTCATGGCCCAGAATGGCCGGGAAGATGCCTTCCGGGTCGGCGCCCGACAGGGTGAACTCGTCGGTGTGGCAGATGCCGGTCGCCATGATTTCCACCAGGACCTCGCCGGCCCGCGGGCCCTCCAGCTGAACCGTGGTGATCTCGAGCGGCTTGCCGGCTTCAACCGCAACGGCGGCGCGTGTTTTCATACTCTTTCTCCGGAATTTTCGTTTCGGACGGGTGCCGCGTCCTGCGCGCTGATGTCCGCCCAGGTGTCGCGTATCCACTCGGCGACCGCGACGCTCTGTTCGAACAGGGAGTATTTCGCGTTTTCGCCGTAGTCGATCAGGTCGATGATTTCCGTCGTGACGTAGCGAAGGCGGCTTTGCGGATTGTCCCGGTGGTGGCGCAGGACCTTGCGAACCACCTCCTTGCAGGGCTCCACCTTGTAGGCGAACCAGTCGGAATGAAACTCACCGGGGCGCGGACGCATGAACGGGTACTGGCAGGCTCTGCCATATTCTCCGGCCTCGTCCTTCGCCCAGAGGTTCTTCGGACCGTTCGGCGCGACCGGCCGCACCGCGTGCCACAGGGTCATGTTGCGGCTGATCCAGTCGTCGATGATGTTGCCGGGCTCGAACGGATCGAGGATCAGTTCGCCGGCATCCACCGCTCCGCGAATGCCGCAGCGGAACTGCTCTTCCGGATTGTCGAGCTTCAGGAGAACGTGACTGTGGTCGAGCAGGAAATTGAAGGGATGTCCTTGCGCCTCCACCAGCTCGGCCACCTCGTTGACGCGGCGCAAGTCCTCGGACCACATGTAGATATGGACCTCGAACGTGATGTCGACGCCGATGCGCGCGGCATGCTCCGCAGCGAACAGATAGGTCTCCGCGACCTCTTCATTGCTGATGGAATGCCCGTCCGCATGCTTGTCGAACACCATGATGTTGTGGCATTCGCCGCCCGCGTCCTTGGTCAGTTGAAGATTTCGGACGAGCAAGTCCTCGTCCTTTCCCTTCGTGTAGGTCCACAGGCCGGTCAGCATCGGCAGGTCGTGTTTTTCCGACGCCGCGATGTATTCCCGCTCCTCGCCAGGCTGCGGCATCCGATCGAAATAGTCGAACACGCCGCTTTCCTTGACCATCCGGAACTGTTCGTCGATCGACGGCGGGTTGCCCGGCTGGTGCTGGGCGCCGCGGCCGTTGCAGCCGAGGTAGAAAGTCTTCGTCATGGGATTATCGGTTCCAACTGTACGCGGTCCCGGGAGGCTCACTCCCGGGACCGGCCGTACCTGCATTCACTTCGGGACGAACTCGACCTGCAGCGCGCCGGACTTCATGTCCTCGATTGCCTTGTTGAACGCGGCAATCGTCTCGGCCGTCGGCTGGATGCGGTAGCCATCGTTGATGGTGACGGAAATGCCGCCTTCCGGCACGCCGAAGGAATAGAGTTTCCCCGGCCTGAAATCGCCACCCGCGACTTCCGTCACCATCGTGTTCATCAGAACCTCCAGGTTCCAGATCATCGACGCATAGACATTGTCGGGCGCGAGCGACGACATGTCCCCGACATAGCCCGCCGCACCCAGATCCCGTTCCCTGGCCGCTTCGATGGTTCCCAGCGTTACCCCCTGGCCGCATGACATGAAATGATCGGCGCCCTGGTCGGCAAGACCGAGCGCGGCCTGCTTGGCCTTGGCCACGTCGACGAAGCTGCCGGTGACCGTGGACAGAACCTTCACGTCGGGATTGACGCTCTTGGCGCCTGCTTCAAAGGCCACGATCGACGCGTGACAGACCGGAACGTCGAAACCGGTCAGGGCTCCAAGCACACCGGTCCGGGTCATTCCGCCGGCGAGAATGCCGGCCAGGTAGTAGCCCTGATAGAAGGGCTGGTTGTAGTCCGCCAGGTTGGAGCCGGTCTTGTTGATCCCGCCCGGCCAGGCGAAGTTCGTGCTGCCGAACTGATCGGCCATGCGGGCCGCGGTCTTGCCGAAGGTAAACGAGTGGGTGATCACGAGATCGAAGCCGCCCTGGGCATAGCCGGCGATGACCGGATCGAGGGTGGTCGCGTCCGGCTTGACCGATTCGCGGTAAGCGAGTTCGATGCGTCCGTCGTCGACCAGTTTCTGTGCGGCTTCATAGGCGCGCTGGTTCCAGGACAGGTCGTTGATTTCCGCCGGAAGCACCAGCGCCACCTTTACCTTGTCTGAAGCAAGCAGGTCGTTCGGCCATGCAAACGCCGTCAGCGCTGCGATTGACCCTGCGATTGCGATGGATGTCCGTAGGATAGTCATGGTGTCTCCTCCTCCTTGGACGGAACAGGCCTTTGGGCGGCCCGTTTTCATGGGTGGGGGTCAGTGTTTTCCTTCTTTGAAGTATGGAATTCCCAGCGCCGCCGGTTGGGCGTTTCGCTTCGCGCGCGCCGCTGTAACGACGAGAACGAGGAGCGTCACCAGATACGGCAATGCCTGAAACAGCTCGAAGGGAACGCTTGAATCGATCCCGCCGGCCAGGACCTGGACCCGCAGTTGGATCGTGTCGATGACGCCGAAGAGAAGAGCGCCGCCAAACACCCATAGCGGCTTCCAGCGGCCGAATATGACGAGCGCGATCGCAATCCAGCCGCGACCGGCGGTGATGTTGTCGGCAAACAGATGCAGCTGTCCGATGATCAGAACGGCGCCGGCAAGGCCGGCCATGCCGCCCGAAACCAAAATTCCAAACCATCGAATTCCGTCGACGCTCACGCCGACCGAATCGACAGCCTGCGGCTTTTCCCCGGCTCCCAGTATGTTCAGGCCCAGCGAGGTGCGCTCCATCAGCCACCACAGAATGGCGATGACGGCGACGCCGAAATAGATCAACAGGTTCTGCTGGAACAGCACAGGCCCGACCACTGGGATCGAACTGAGCAACGGTATGCTGTAGGCGGGAAGGCCATCGATGCGCGGTGGCGTCGTGCCAACGTGGAACAGCGTTCCGTACAGATAGGAAGTCAGCCCGTGGGCCAGCAGCACGATGACGATGCCGCTGACCACCTGCTCGGCTTTCCATGAAATGGCCAGAACACCCATGCAGATGGCGAGAGCCAACCCGCCGCAGAGACCGGCCAGCACTCCCAGCCAGGGATTTCCGCTGTAAAAGGCGCCCAGGAAGGCAGCCAGGGCGCCGCCCAGCATCATGCCCTCGAGGCCGAGGTTGAGCATTCCGGTGCGCTGACAAACGCACTCGCCGACGGCTGCCAGCCCGATCGGAACGCCCAGCGCCAAAGCGGTCGCCAGAAGCGGAACAAGGAAACCCAATCCGTCAAACATCAGACACCCTCACTTTTCTTTCCGTTTGGTCAGCCGTTCGGCGACCAGCAGGAACATCACGATCAGCGCGCTGATCGTCGCAACGACCGAGGTGGGAATGCCCTGGGCGACCTGCATGGCGCTGCCGCCGACGCTGATTGCCGACAGTGCAATCGCCGCGATCAGCGCACCGAGGGCGTTAAGTCGTCCCAGCAGAGCCACCAGGATTGCGGTGAAGCCAAACCCGGGCGAAAGGCCGTCCTGCAGGTTGAACTGGACGCCGAGGACCTGGATGACGCCCGCCAGGCCGGCCATGCCGCCCGAAATCGCCATGAGCTGAACGGTCATGCGCCCTGGATCCACGCCAACGGCGCGGGCAACACTCGGGCTGCTGCCAATCATGCGGATTTTCATGCCGAAGGGTGTCGACGACAGGACGTAGGCGAACAGGACCGTCAGAACTAGCGCCAGCACGAGTCCGATGTTGACGTTCAGCCCGGCAAGCAGCGGAAGATGTGCGAACTCCGGAACGTCCTTCGATTGCGGCAGGAAACCCATCGGATCGCGCAAGGGTCCGCGCACCAGGTAACTGAACAGGATGGCCGCGATGAAGTTCAACAGCAGGGACGTGATGACTTCGTGGACCTGCCATTTAGCGCGAAGCCATCCGACGATCGCCGCCCAAGTCCCGCCCGCCGCCGCGCCGGCGACCATGGCGGCCGGAATCGCCAGCCAGCCGCTGGCGATCGGAAACTCGATGGCAACAACGCCTCCGGCCAGGGCGCCGATCAGCAATTGCCCCTCGGCGCCGATATTCCAGATATTTGCCCGAAAAACGGCGACGAGACCGAGGGCGATGATCAGCAACGGAATTGCCCGGGTCAGCAGTTGCGATATCGCGAAAGAGGAACCGAACGCGCCGGTCACCATGGTCGCGTACGCAGCCAGCGGGTCGGCGCCGGCGAACCGGAACAAAACCGCGCCGACGGCAAGCGCAAGTGCCGCG
The DNA here is from genome assembly GCA_963921345.3 of Rhizobiaceae bacterium. Lineage (GTDB taxonomy): Bacteria > Pseudomonadota > Alphaproteobacteria > Rhizobiales > Rhizobiaceae > Hoeflea_A. Next base: position 3,725,512 of record CAWUFE020000007.1, read on the forward strand.
GCCAGGAGCACGGCGATAAGGTAACCGGCAGAGCCCGCCGCCAGTTCGAGAGCCCGCGACAGGGCACGATTGTCCCTTGCGGGCGCGGTGATTTCATTACCCGACATTGGCTGTTTCCTGTTTGGACGCATGCATGGGAGATGCTTCCGTCAGCATCCCGCCCATGGACAGGCCGATCTCCTCGCGGTTCAGTTCCTCGCGCCGCCAGTGCCCGACAAGTTCGCCGCGGTAGATCACGTAACAGCGGTCGGCCAGGGCGAAGATCTCTTCCAGCTCGGTGGAGATAAGCAGCACCGCAACGCCGGCATCCCGCGCCGCGCTCAACTTCTCCCAGACGAAGGAAACGGCACCGACATCGAGGCCGCGGGCGGGCTGAGCTGCAACAAGAGTGGTGATCTGACGGGTAAGGGCGCGTGCTAGCACGACGCGCTGAGCATTGCCGCCCGACAGTGTCCCGGCTGGCTGAAGGGGCGATTTGACGCGAATGGCAAACTGCTCGACCAGCTTACGGGCGTGGTCGACGATTGCCTTGGTCGACAGGCGCCAGCGTTTTCCGTAGGGCTCCTCGTCGAACCGGTCCACCACCAGGTTCGTCGATACCGACATGTCGCGCACCAGACCGTAGTGATAGCGATCCGAAGGGATGTAACCCATGCCTCGCTGGGCACGCTCGCCGGGTTCTGCGGCGGACAGGTCCTCTCCGGCAAGCCGAATGCTGCCGGCAGTCTGTTCGCGCAGACCGAAAAGCACTTCCTCGAGTTCGTTTTGACCGTTGCCGGAAACCCCGGCAATGGCGACGATCTCGCCGGCCCCGACATCGAAACTGACATTCTGCAGAGCCTGTTGGCCGTGGTCGCCCACAGCGCAGATATTGTCAGCAACAAGCACGCGCTCTCTGCCGGCTTCATGCTGTTTGCCGTCGACCGTCGCTCTCCCCAGAGCAGCAAATGCTGCCCCGTCCAATTCGACGTCATTGCCGACCATCATCTTTGCAAGGGCCCGTGAATCGGTGTCCTCGCTTCGCATGGTTCCGGCGTTTTCTCCGGCCCTGAGAACGGTAATCCGATCGGCGAACGCCATGACTTCGTCGAGATGGTGCGAGATGACGATGATCGAGGTGCCTTCGGCGGCAAGCGCCTTCAGACGCGGCAGCAGCAGGTCCACCTCTTTCGGGGTCAGCATGGCCGTCGGTTCGTCGAGAATGAGGACGGTCGATTTGTGATAGAGCGCCCGCAGGATTTCGACTCGCTGCTGCTCGCCCACCGAAAGCTGCCACACGGGGGAATCGAGTTTCACGGCCAGGCCAAATTTTTCGATCAGAGATGAAATCTCGGCCCTCACCGCTGCCACGTGTGCCGTCGACAGCACGAATTTGTCCCGGTCGCCCAGAATAATGTTCTGCAGGGCCGTCAGCGTAGGGACGAGCATGTAGTGCTGATGGACCATGCCGATGCCGGCTTCGCGGGCGTCCTGTGCGGAGCGGAAGTGCCGTTCCACACCGTTGACGACGATGCTGCCGCCATCCGGTCTGAGCATGCCGTAGAGCATGTTCATCAAGGTCGACTTGCCGGCGCCGTTTTCTCCGAGCAGCGCATGGACCTCGCCGCGCTCGACCGTGAGCGACACGTCGTTGTTGGCCACAAGAGAACCGAACCGCTTGGTGATCGACCGCAACTCGACCGCCGGGTGCTGCTCCTTGCACAGGTTGACCGCTGCCGGTGCTTTGTCCGTCATGCTCTCGTCATTCCGTTTCATGGTGATTTCCGCCGGGCTCTGCTTCGATCCATTCAGATCGCCGTCACGATGCCCAGTTCCTCGAGCCATTTCTGGAACTCCATCAATGGCTTATCGGCCGGCCCCAGGGGCAGTTCGAGTTGGCTCCAGAAGGGTGGAATCATCCACGGACGCTGGCTCTCGATGACGGGTTTGTCCTGCGACCGGACGTGAGCGGCAAACTCTTCATAGGTTCTGTCGCGGTCCGGGCTGAGGTCGTAGTTGCGCGAGAAAGCCCAGAAATTGGTGGTCCGGTTGTAGGCGTTGGGGCAGGTCGCCAGCCAGATCACGTAGCGGCCCGACGAACTGTCCTTGATCAGACGGATGACGTTGGGCATGCCGACATAGTCGGTGTAGGTGATCCTGACGCTCTCCTGCTCCGCGGCCCCTTCGACCGACATGTCGGTGGTGGCCAGACCGGGCGGCTGGTCCACCTCATATTGGAGCACCAGATACTGCCCTTCCCGCCGGACCTGATGATCCGGCGCGGCCGGTTCGTTGCGGTTGCCAAGAATTCCCTCATGCACCCAAGGAAAGTGCGTATCGTCGAGCGTGCCCATGATCATGCGGGTGGACGAGGTGAGCGAGGTCTCGTCTTCGATCATCGTCACCGTTCTGAAGGACGTGTCGTCCCATTCCGGATACTCCGGAATGTCGAATTTGGGTTCGTCCGAAAGGCAGACCCAGATGAGACCGTAGGCGATGGTCACGCGATAGGAATCGACCTTTGCCGTGGGCGGTATCTTGCGTCCCTCCAGCAATTGAGGAATGCGCCTGCATTGTCCGGATCTGCCGTAGGACCAGCCGTGATAGGGGCACATGACCGCCTGCTCACCGTCAATCGTGACGACCTCGCCGCCGCTGAGGCGTGCCTGAAAGTGGCGGCACAGGTCGCGAAGCGCCGTGACTTCGCCATCCAGCCGCGCCAGGACGATACCCACGCCCAGAAGTTCGACGCGAACCAGTTGCCCGTCCTGAAGCTCGTTCTGTCGCAGAACCGGATGCCAAAAGGAGCGCATGCCTTCGTAAAAGCCTTCAATGGCCTCTTGCGAGGGTTTTTCGAGGTCGGTGAATGGTGTGGTTTTGTTGAGCATGGGTTCCCGTTTCCCCCGCCCGGCCGGACGGTTGACGATGACGCACAGATGGCCTGTTGCGGACGCTCACGCGGCCGCCAAACCAGCAGATTTTCAGAAGACGTTGATAGCGACCCGGCGCTTTCTACAGCGCTCGAAGGTGCTGATTTCGGTGCAGCTGGTTCACACGATCAGCTGCGCCTCACGACCCCTTTTCCAGCACCACCTTTCCGGCGGTTTTTTGTTATGGCTTCGACTATACCAGCCGGCCGAACTTGTCGTAAAACGAAACATTTTATATTCTTTATTGAAAATTATTCAAAAATGAGATGCCGATTTGCCCGATATCAGCGACATGGCGGTGTTTGTGAAGATCGTCGAGTGCTCCAGCCTCACCCGCGCCGGACGCGAACTCAGAATGACACCGGGCGCCGTCACGAAACGCCTCAATAAGCTGGAGGCGCGGCTTGGCGTTCGATTGTTGAATCGAACCACCCGGCAGGTATCGACGACGGAAGCCGGTTCGCACTACTACGACAAGGCGCTGGCGATCCTCGGCGAAATCAACTGGCTGGAAAACTCGCTGTCGACGCTGAGCAACAACCCGCGAGGCCTGTTGAAAATCACCGCGCCGGGCCTCTTCGGCCGCATCCAGCTATGTCCGCTGGTGCTCGAGTTCCGGGATCGGTTTCCCGAGATCCAGGTGCATCTGCAATTGACCGATCGCATCGTCGATCTGATCGGCGAGGGTTTCGATCTGGCAATCCGGAATTCCAGACTGACGGATTCGAACCTGGTCGCGCGCAAGCTCGCGGCTGACCGCAGGGTGGTCTGCGGCGCACCCTCCTATTTCGAAAAATTCGGCCGGCCGGCAAAGCCCGCCGACTTGCTCGATCACGAATGCCTCTTGCTGCGCTTTCCCGGATCGAAACAGTATCGTTGGCATTTCCGCGAAGATGGCCAGAACACATCATTGCTGGTCAAGGGATCGATCGATTCGAACAGCACCGAAGTCTTGCATGAATGGACGCTGTCGGGTGCAGGAATGTCGATGCGGTCGACGGCGGAGATTTCCGACGATCTGCGCGCCGGCCGTTTGGAGGCGGCCCTGACGCAATTCATTCCCGACGACCGGGCATTCAATCTCGTCTATCCAAAACGTGAAATGCTTCCGCAAAAAGTCCGCGTATTCATCGATTTCCTGTTCAACAGGATCGGCAAGCAGCCGCACTGGGATGCGGGACTGGGTTTTTGACCGGATCGACGCGCGGGCTAACTATGGTTCCAGTCGTCCGGATCGGCGGAATTGTTCGGCGACAGGCCGAGAATGTCGCCTTCGGTCGAGCATCCGAGACCGAGGACCGTGCGGTTGGCGTAGCTGAAATAGGCGCTGACCTGGTTGATCTCCAGGATCTCGCCGTCGTCGAAACCGGCCAGGCGCAGCCTCTCGATATCGTTTTGCGCCACGGATGACGGGTCCTCGGTGAGTTTTCGGGCATAGGCCATCGCCAGTTTCTGCGCCGCGTCGAGCGGAGCGCTGTCAATGTCACGGATGTCGATGGCCCGCCGGATGGCGGCAGCCCTGTCATCGTCCTGCAGGAGCCGCCTGAGGCCGGCGAAATGGTGCTAGACGCAATAGTCGCAGCGGTTCAGTGAACTGACCCAGACGCCGAGTGTCTCCAGAAACCATTTCGGCACCGTGTTGGCGGAATGATGCAGCACATATTTGTAGATCGCCATGTGCCCTTCCATGGTGTGGGGGCGCAGCGAATGCATCATCATGATGTTGTCGACGTTGTTGCCGGGACCCTTGACCCGGTCGTAGAGTTTCTTCAGGCGATCCGGGGCGTCTTCATAGGCGACCGTGTCAATCCACGCCATGGGTCTTTCCTTTGACTTAGAATTTGAGATTGCAGTCGGATGTGGCGACGAGCATGCGCTGGTAGTAGACCGGCCGGCTGTCACTCGACCATGTTCGGGCGTGGATTTCGTAATAGGTCCCGCCCGAGGTCAGTTCGAACGTCCGCTTGATGGCGGGATCGGGCGTTACCGTCGTGACCACATGTTCGCGCGCTGTGATCCTGAGGTTGAGATGGACCTCGAGAAACGGCCGGATGTTGATCATCAGCAATTCGCTGATGTCGATATCGGCCAGCCCGGGCGCCATGGAACAGGGGATGTACATGTCTGCACCCGTGCGGGTGCCGTCGCGCATGCCGAGCTGCCTGACGATGCGATGGCAGGCCTGGCCGGCGCCCAGGTGATCCGACCAGAACCCGTCTTCGGAAACCGTCTCCAGTTGCACCGTCTCTTCGCCGATGCGCATCGGTAGCTGGCTGTCCTTCGACAGGTAGCGAAAGTGCCAGACCGTATCCGTCAACGGTTCATGCGCGGTGACACGCGTGCCGTCGCCACGGCGGCGAATGATGAGACCGACGTCGCGCAACTGCTGCAGCGCGGCCTGGACGGTTCCGAGGCTGACATTGAGGATCTTCGTCAGCGCCAGTTCGGACGGAAGATAATCGCCGGGCTTGATCGTGTTCGACTGGATCGCATTGGAGATCGCCAGCCGGACGGCCGTGCGCTTGGTGCATTTCTGGGCGGCCTGAACGGCCTGCATTTCCGCCGCCAGGGCCTTGCAAACCGCCATTTCGGCGGTATCGGTCTGGCTCGCCGGATTGACCGTGTCGATTATCTCAGCCGTTCGCATTCTTGCTCTCTTGCCAGGCGGACCGGACCAGCAGGATTGCCGTCAGCCCGAAGAACGCAATGGCGATCGGGCTTTCCAGTATGACGCCGATATCCGACTTATAGAGCAAAAGCGACTGGCGCAGGGATGTTTCGAACATGCCGCCGAGGATGAAGCCGATGACCATGCAGACCACCGAAAAACCGCTGCGGCGCATGGCCAGCCCGACCGCGCCGAAAGCCAGCATGACGGCAACGTCGAACATCGACTGACCGGGAAGATAGACGCCGACCATGCACAGGATGACGACCGCCGGCAGGATCAGCCCGCGCGGCGCCTTGGAGATGGTTGCCCAGACCGGGATGCCAAACCGGCCGATCACCAGGTGAATGCCATTGGCCATCAGCATGCTGGCGAACAGGGAGTAGATCAGGTCGCCATGCATGGTCATCATGAACGGACCCGGCACGATGCCGTGGATGATGAAGGCGCTGATGAGCAGGGCCGCGGCGATGTTGCCGGGAATGCCTAGCGCGATGGTCGGAACCAGATTGGCGCCGACCACGGCGCTGTTGGCGGCCTCGGTCGCGACGATCCCTTCCGGATTGCCCTGGCCGAAAGTCTCGGGCTTACGCGATGCGCGGCGGGCGGCACCGTAGCTGAGGAACGCTGCAAGCGTGACGCCGAGACCCGGCAGCATTCCGACCCCGGAACCGATCAGCGCGCCGCGAATGATGGTTCGCCAGTGGCTGAAGAACTCGGCCACCGGAAGCGCAGAACTGATGTTCTTCGCCGCACCGTCCTCCTCCGCCGACCGCTCGCCGCCGGACCGCCACAGGTCGAAAATCTGCTCCAGCACAGAAGCCAACGCCAGCGATCCGACCGCGATTGCGGTCAGCGGCAGGCCGTCGAACAGATTGACATTGTCGAAGGTCATGCGAGCCGAACTGTCCATCGGATCGAGGCCGATGGTCGACAGGAACACGCCCAGCAGGATCGCCGCCAGCCCCTTGATCATCGAACCGCCAGAGATTCCTGCCAGCAGCGCGAAGGCGAAGACCAGCACGGCGGTAAACTCCAGTGGACCGAACTGCAGGGCGATCGCCGCGACCGGAACCACCAGAACGATCAGCAGCATGTCGGAGATCGTATCGCCGGTGACCGACGAATAGAGCGCGTATTTCATGGCGCGCTGGGATTCGCCGCGCTTCGCCATGGGGTGCCCGTCGAGCGCCGTGGCCGCAGCCTCCGGCGTGCCGGGACTGTTGAGCAGAATCGCCGGTATGGCGCCGCCGGAAGTCCCGCCCTTGTTGACGCCGACCAGAAAGGCGATCGCCGAAAGCGGCGACATGTAGTAGCTGATCGGCACCAGCACCGCCAGCGCCGTCACGCTGCCGAGCCCGGGAATCGCGCCGATGACGATTCCGAGCGTGATGCCGGCGGCGATGAACAGCAAATTGGTCAGCGTGAAGGCGGCGCCGAAGCCGGCGATCAACTGGTCAATCATGGGTCTTCCCCGCCCGGCTCATGGAAGATCGACCTGGAAGACGAACCAGGCCAGCTGATCGATGGCGATCGGCAAGACGATCGCCAGACCGACGATGGCGAAAATGTTGCGATAGCGGCAGGCAACCGCGCCCGCGACCAGGATGGCCGCCGCGGTCGGCATGTAGCCGATGGCGGTCATGCCATACCAGGCGAGCAATGCCGCCACCGCCCAGGCGGCCGTCTGAAGCACGATCGGCCGTCCGGCCGACAGACCGCCGAGCCGACCCTGTTGGCGATCGATGCGCGGGATCCGCGTTGCCACCAGAGCCAGAGACAGAGCAAGCACCAGCCAGGCCGTCAGGTTGGGAAAAAACGCCGGCGAAATGTCGTGTTCGCTAACGCTGGTCCCGACGTGATTGGGGATGATCCATGCCAGACAGACGATCGAAGCCGCGGCCAGAACCAGTCCGGCCGCGATATCGACGGCTGCCCGCTCGGACCCCTGATCGGGTGTTTGGGCGTCGGCCATCACAAGCTGCTTAGTTGGTTGCGTTGATGACCTGTTTCAGCCCGGTGACCGTATCGGAGATGTCCTGGGTCAGCTTTTCCGAGCCGACGAACATCACCGGAAACTTGAGCTTCTCCGACACCAGTTCGCCGAATTCCGGATCCTTGGTGGCGGTTTCCATGGCGCCCTCGAGCTTGGCGATCACATCGGCCGGCGTGCCCTTGGGCACGACGATGACGGCCTGGCTCGGCATCGAGACATTGTACTTTTCCTGGATCGACATGATGTCTGGCGATGCCAGCAGCCGGCCGGCATTCATCGACGCCAGCACCTTCATCTTGTCGCCATAGCGATTGTGGATGCCGCCGCTCCAGGCGAAGTCGACCTTGCCGCCGAGCAGGAACGGAACCATTTCGCCGCCGCCCTTGGTCGGAATGCCGGTCCATTTCACGCCCTCGGTGTTGCCGATGAAATTGATGTATTGCCGCGACATGGCGCTCTGGTCGGCGTAGTTGAGCGAATTCGACTTGGCGTATTCGATCAGCTCCTCGAGCGTGTCGAACGGCGCATCGGCCTTGGCCACGATGGCCTGCTGAAACTCGGTGATCTGGCCGACATAGTCGAAGCTGTCGAGATCGTATTCGACGTTCTGGGTCAGCGGCGGCCACAGCAGCGAGGTGGAGGCGGCAAGCAGCAGGGTGTAGCCGTCGGGCGCTGCCTTCGCCACTTCGGTCGAGCCGACCGCGCCGCCGGCGCCCGGACGCGTCTTGACGATGACTTTCTGGCCCAGTGCCTCGCCCAGCGCGACCGAGTAGACCCGTGCCATGGTCTCGGTGCTGCCGCCGGCCTTGTACGGAATGACCAAGGTCACCGGCTTTTCAGGATATTCGGCCCGCGCCTCCAGGCTCCAGAGACCCGAAACGCCCAGCCCCAGTGCTGCGATCGCGGTGACGAAATGCCGTCGTGCAATGTTGGATTTCACGGTTTCCTCCCAAGTTGCGCTGCAACCGGACCGGGTTCGGCCGGTTCCAGCAAATCCCGATTTACAAAACTATATAGTTTTAATAGGCTTGTCGAGTCCGTAACATCCGTGGGAACCTCACTTATGAAAAAACAAGGCCCGTACGGCGCTGTCAGGCGCGATCTGGTTGGCGACAACGGCCCGTCGGTCATGCCAGGAGAGGATCCGGCGATCTACGGATCGGCGACGCTCGCTCCCCTCACCCCGGTCGAGGCGCGCAGCTTCCATTCGCTCAAGCTGGTCTATGTCGTCGGCCAGCTCGGCCTCGACGACACCGGCGCGATCCGCATCGCCTGGCGCATGGTCAGCGATTCCGGCAGGCCGCAGATGACCGATCCGATCGCCGCCAACTACGTTACGGCGACAAGCAACGGCGAAGGCCGTCTGGAGCTCAAATACGACCCGCATGGCGGGCAGCGTCCATGGAGCGAGACCCTGACCGTCTACCAGCGCGGCGGCTATTTGCGCGAAGGCGACGAGATCACCGTGATCTTCGGCGACACGTCGAAGGGTTCGCCGGGCATGCTGGCGCAGACCTTTGCCGAAGGCGGCCGCGAGTTCCGCATCATGGCCGACGTCCAGGCCACCGGCAATTTCGTCGAACTGCCCGACACGCAGCTGGCGGTGCCGATCGTCGCCGGGCCGGCGCAAAGCTGGCACGGGGTGCTGCCGAGCCTGCGCAGGCCGGGCGAGACGTTTCATTTCGGCATCAAGGCCGAGGACAAATGGGGCAATCCGACCGCGCAGGCCAGAGCCAGGCTGACACTGCACCCGTCGCTACCCGTCGTGGGGCTGCCGGAGGCGCTGGACTACGCGCCGGAAGACCGGTCGCTGACCCTGGAAGACCTTCGCGTCATGGAGCCCGGCGTGCTGAGGATCGGCATCGCCATCGATGGCCAGACGGTGGCCGAGGCCGGCCCTCTGGTGGTTCGAGACGGCAGTGTCGCCGGCTTCTGGGGCGACCTGCACGGCCAGACCGGGGAGACCGTCGGCACCAACACGATCGAGAGCTACCTGGACTTCGCCCGCAACAAGGCGTTCCTTGACGTCACCAGCCACCAGGCCAACGACTTCCAGATCACCCCCGGCTTCTGGCAACACCTGAATGTCCTTACCGCGGACTATGACGATCCGGGCCGGTTTACTGTTTTCCCCGGCTACGAATGGTCGGGCAACACGGCCATCGGCGGCGACCACAACGTGTTCTTCCGCCAGGAAGGCCGTACCATCCGCCGCTGCTCGCATGCGCTGCTCGAAGACCGCACCGAAATCGAAACCGATGCCCACACGCTGAGCGATCTGTTTCGGGCCTTCCGGGAGACCAGCGAAGACGTGGTGGTCTATGCCCATGTCGGCGGCCGCTACGCCAACATCCACTACGATCACGACCCGCTGATCGAGACGGCGGTCGAGGTCCATTCCGCCTGGGGCACCTTCGAATGGGTGCTGACGGACGGCTTCGAACTGGGCCGCCGGGTCGGCGTCGTCTGCAACAGCGACGGCCACAAGGGGCGGCCGGGAGCAAGCTATCCTGGGGATTCGGTTTTCGGCGCCTATGGCGGGCTGACCTGTTTCCTGACCGACCGCAACGACCGCGATTCCATCTTCGAGGCGCAGAGACGACGCCACCATTACGGCACCACCGGGTGCCGCATGCACGTGGATGTGCGCGTCGACCTTCCTGAAATGGCAACGCTCTACGAGCGCAATCCCGACGCGGCTCCGGACACGGCCACCCATTCGGTCGACTCCGTCATAATGGGCGACATCGTCAGAACGGATTCGTCGCAGGTCGAACTGGCGGTGGAGATCTGTGCCCATGCCGGGATCGAACGGGTCGAAATCCGCAACGGCATCGAGGTTCTGGAGACGATCCGGCCCTATTCGCAAGCCAATCTCGGCAACCGCATCCGCGTGCTGTGGAGCGGCGCCGAATATCGCGGCCGCGGCCGCAACACCAACTGGAGCGGCCGGGCGCAGTTTTCCGGCACCACCATTTCCCGATTCGGCACAATCAACAAATGGAACCCGGACCTGCTGTTCGAGCAGCGCGGCTCCGACACCGTGATCTGGAAGGCGGTGACCACCGGCAACTTCATGGGCTTCGACGCCTGGCTGAGCCGCGAAGGCGGCCACCTCCTCGTCACCACCAACCATGGCGATCTCGACCTCGATCTCGGCGCGGTCGGGCTGGAAGACGAGATCCGCGAAGCCGGCGGGCTGGAACGCAGGATCCGTGTTTTCCGGCTGCCCGAACAACGGCTGGACCGGGAGCTGGCGTTCCGGCGCACCATCGGACTGAAGCCGAATGGCGACAATCCGATCTGGATCTGCGTGACCACCGAAGACGGTTTCCAGGCCTGGTCGAGCCCGGTTTACCTGTTCCGCTGAGCCGGCGAATGCTGCTAAGCTTCGCGCCATGGACGCGGCAGCAGCAATCACATCCGTTCTGGACGAGGTGACGATCAAGTCGCGACCGCAGGATTTCTGTGTCACCGAGGCGGTGGCGCTCGGACCCTCGCTGACGGGCAGCCGACGCAACCCCGGATACCGCTATGTCCGGCTGCGCAAATCCGGCTACACCACATTCCAGTCGATCGAAGCCGCTGCCGCGTTTTTCGGCCTCGAACCGGGCCAGGTGACCTATTGCGGCTTGAAGGATGAGGATGCCGTCACCGATCAGATGATCGCCTTTCCCGGCGCCACGATCCTGAAGCAGCTGCCGGCATTCAACCGCACCTACGCATCCGGCGAACGGTTCATGCAACTGGTTCCCTACGGCCGCTATCCTGACCCCCTGACCGTCGGCGGACTGGCCGGCAACGCCTTTCGCATCCGCATCCGCGGAATGCGGCCTGAGCTCGCAGCCAGCCTGGGCAAATCGGGCCAGGCGCATCCGATTTCGGTCGTCAACTTCTACGACACCCAGCGCTTCGGCGTCCCCGGCGGGCCGAAAACGACCCACGCCATCGGCGCCGCCCTGCTGGCCGACGACCACGACGCGGCTTTCGGGCTTCTGAAGAAAGCGAAAACGCCCGAGTCCGAAAAGGCGCGGAACTGGCCTGGCACGCCGCAGACTTTTTTCGGCGAGCTGGAACCCCGCGTTACCGCTTTCTTCATGTCGGCCGACAGCTCGTTCACATGGAACAGAACCGTCAACCGGATGCTGGAAGAGCGCCTGCAGCCGGAGCGCCGGGTTAGCTACGTCCGAGACGGCTTCGATTTTGTCACCGCAATGTCTCCCGAAAACCTGACCGAGGCCCTGTCGCGGACCGCGACCGTCGAATACCGGCGCTACCGGCCGGAGGCCGGCGGCTTCACTTCGACAGCTGTCGCCCGGCCGACCCTGATCCACACGGTCGTCGCCGTCGACGGCATCGAACCCGATGAAACGCATACGGACCGGACAAGCGCGGTCGTTTCCTTCTTCCTTCCCTCCGGCGCCTACGCGACCAATGTGATCAATCAGCTGTTGTTGTTCTTCTCCGGTGATGCTCGACGAGCCTGAAGCATGCGCTCAGGGCTTGCTGCCACCCTCTCGCCCAAGCGGGATCTCCCTTTTCTTCTCCTGACGCGCGCGTTCATAATAGGCGATGCAACTGTCGAGCTGGTCGCGCACCCGTTCGGCCGTTTCCAGGTCGAAGTTGATGAAGTAATTTTCCGCACCGTCCATCCCACCGTAGTAGTCCGCTCTGAACTTGAGCGAGAAGAAGAAGATCTCGTCGTCCAGGCCCTTTTTGACACGCCACTGAAAATGGGAATGGGACGACTGTCCCGAAAGGACCGGCGTACTGAAAAGCACCGGACCCATGGACATGTTGACGGTCTTCGACCGCGACATCAGTCTTTTGAGATGCTTGAACATGGACGCCATTCTCCTTGCCGCCAATGTTAGCGAGCAACAGCACAGGTACAACCTGATAGTGCGCAGTGACTGTTTTGCCGATGCGGTCGGCGCGGAAAAAAGCCCGTGGATTTGATCCAGATCATGGGAAGATCCGGACTTCTCCAGCACATAGATTCGGTTACGCGTGCGCCACGCGCCCCTTCAATAGAGGACTAAAACATGGTCAAAATCGACAACTTCGCGCGTCATTCCGAACTGCTTCAGACAATGGCCTCGACGCTGGGGGCCGATCTCGGTCAGGCGGTGCTGACGGACCGGCTGGGACATTTCCCGTTCCCGGACATGGTGTACCGGTGCAGCAAGTGCCCCAAGGTCGAAACCTGCGAGAGCTGGCTGCGAGACCATGCATCCGGAGCAACAGAGACGCCGGACTATTGCCGCAACAAGCATCTGCTCGAGGGACTGCGTGAAGACGCCTGAACACCCCGTCGGGGCGGTGCAATCCGCCAGGGTCGCTCCAGGCGCCTTCATTGCCCGGTTAGCTGTTTGACAACGTTATCGATCGGCTTTTCGTTTTCCGAAACGTAGTCCTGACCGGCCCGGCGTATGGCAGCGATGTTTTCGGGCAACGGATCGAAACCGCTGAGGTCCCGCCCCAGAACAGGCGAAAGCACGGTGAGGGACACGTCGATTGCCGAATCGAACTGTGCGTGCCGTTCCAGGGCGCCCAGGCTGACATTCGTCTCGCCACGATAAAGCAGGCGGAAAATCGGGGTGAACCAGTCGGCCAGGCCACCCCTGACCAGAAGCCTCTCGGGAAGCGAAAAGTCCCGTGTGGTGCCCAGCGATACGACAACGAACTCCTCGACATCAGGCAGATGCGTCCGCGCATGCAAATAGGCAAGATCGGCCGGCACGTTTGAAAACAGCGCCGGATCGCCGTAGAACTGCTCCCCGTCGTCGCCGAGGAGCGCGATCCCGGGAAACACCGCCGGAGCGCTCGTGACCGCCGGCACCAGTGCCCGCAGATACAGGTTCCCCTCCGTTCGGTCCCAATTGCGGAAGACCTTCAGCCCTTCGGTTTCCTGCGAATAAGCCGGGAACATGGCCGGCAGCAGCAGGTCATTGAATCGCGCGTCTCCGACAAACCGGCTCGTCGATTCAATCCGGCCCCGATTGGTCATGAGCGGCCCGAACACTCCGAAACCGGTCAGAACCGTGTGATGGAGCGGGCTGTCAAGGACCTTGCCGCTGAACTCTTCATAGGCCGCAATGGCTTCGTCGACCGACAGGGGACGGCCAGTTTTCGGATCCGGGTTCAGGAGCAGCGTCGCGATTATCGCGCCGGTCGATGAACCGGCTACAAAATCGAAAAGCCGATGGATCGGCTGGCCGGATTTCTCCTCGATCGCCTTCAACACCTCAAGGTCCGCCAGGCCGTAAAGAGCCCCGCCCTCGATCGACAGGATGCGGACACGCTTTGGATCTTCGGTTCTGATCGCGACCGGCTCTTCGAACTCCGATTGCGGGGGCCAGGCAACCAGCCGGTGCTGGTATTGGGCCAGATACCGGCTGTATGCATAAGCGGTCGCAAGATAGAGGGCGGCGGCCAAGACCAGCGCGCCGAGGAATGACACACAAAAGCGAAGAAGCCTTATCATTGTGGTGCTCCGAGCGTTCCACGTCCATTCCGACCTGCGCGGCCCTTCGGAGGCTTGCAGCAATCATCGGCATTGAACCCATCACAGGACAGAATGGTGAAAATAGCGTGCAAGCGCCGTGTTGGGGCTACTCAGCTTGCTGGAGAGCTGAAATCGGTCGCCCGTGGATGGATCATTTCGACCACCATACTCGTTCCCCTTCGTCCGACGACCCGGTGCTTGCCGGTAACTTGTTCGATGGACGGCATCCACACCGTCAACTAGTCTCGTCGGTCAGGAGATCGAAATGGAACGCCGTCTGGCCGCCATACTTGCCGCCGATCTAGTCGGCTATTCCGCCATGGTGTGCGACGACGAGGAAGGCACGCTGTCGGCCCTCAAGTCCCTGCGGCTGGACGTTCTCGAACCGCTGATCGCCGAACATCGAGGTCGCATCGTCAAACTCACCGGGGACGGCTTCCTCGTTGAATTTTCAAGTGCGCTCGATGCAGCCCGCTGCGCCTTTGCCTGGCAGGAACGCATGTCCGCACACAAGGACTTCCTGTTTCGCATCGGCCTCAATCTCGGCGACATCGTCGTCGACGGCGAAGATATCCTTGGCGACGGCGTCAACGTGGCCGCTCGGCTCGAGGGTCTTGCTCCTCCGGGAGGCGTATGCCTTTCAGGCATCGTGCGCGATCAGATTCGCGGCAAGGTCGACGCCGTCCTCACCCCGCGCGGTCCCCAACGGCTGAAGAACATGCCGGAACCGGTGGAGGTGTGGCAGTCGACCGTCAATGCCGCCGGGCCGGACGACCAACGTCTCGGCGGCGGTTTGGCCGAGGGAGCGGATGACGACCGGCCATCGATCGTCGTCCTGCCGTTCAAGAACGCATCGGACGATCCCGACCAGGCCTATTTCGCCGATGGCATTACCGAGGACGTTACGTCGGAGCTTTGCCGGTTTACCGATCTTCTAGTGATTGCGGCCGGAGCCCTTACCCGGGACGAAGACGCGGGTTGGGACACACGCGACATCTCGCAAAAATTTGGTACACGTTTCGTACTGGAGGGATCGGTGCGCAGAGCCGGCTCGCGCGTGCGCGTTTCGGTATCGCTGATCGAGGGGAGAGGCGGACATCGTATCTGGTCCGACCAATACCAGGGCGACCTTGCGGATACCTTCGAGATGCAGGACGCGATAACGCGCCAGGTGGTGGGAAAACTGGAGCCCGAGATCGCCAAGGCACAACTGTTGCAGGCTCGCCGTGAGGGGCTGACCTTCGACAAGGCCTACGACCTGGCCTGGCTTGGGCGCACTCAATATGTGGATGCACTCAAGCTTGGCGACCGGGAACGGCTGGAAGCCGCGATCGAGACCACGCGGCAGGCCATCGACCGCAATCCGAGCTGTCTGACCGCTTACGTCACGCTGTGCGCCTGTTGCGCGATGCGCCATCTGTTTGCCTGGACAGACGATCCCTCCGGCAACCGCGCCCTGGCCGAGCGGACAGCCCATGATTTATTCGTTCGATCGGGCGGGGACTATCTCGGCTTTTTCGCCCGGGGCTACGTCAATGAGACGTTCGGACGATTCGACGAAGCGATCGCGGATCTGGAAAGGGCACATAACCTCAATCCCAACGATGCCTGGGTGCTGGTCATCCTGGCGAGGGCCAAATCGGCGAGCGGCAATGGGGCGGAAGCCCGGCACCTCGCCGAGCGGGCGCTCCAGCTCAGCCCGAACGACGTGTGGATCGGTTCGGCCTATCTCGCACTTGCCATGGCAGCCTTTCTCGACGCCGATTATCCGGCTCTTCGGCTCCACGCCGAGCGGGCTGTGCAGGATAATCCCGGCGCGCCGATCAGGCGATCGCTTCTGATCGCCTGCGCCGGAGAAATGCAGGATCGCGCCCTTGCCGAACGCCATCTCCAGGACCTTCAGGCGTCGTCGCCCGAATTCATCGACACCTTGCGGCGCGGCTCCAACAGGATCTTCCGGGATGATACCGTGATGGAACGCTATATCGCGAGCGTCGAAGCCGGCGTGAGACTGGCGAACGCCACTTGACCGACCTGAACTAACCGATGAGAACCCATCTGGCTAACGGGGCGGGTCGGAGAGCGTCGCGAGGCCATCACGAGCCGGCCAATTCCTCCCTTACCCGCGGTGGTGTCGTGAAAACGCGTTCCAGCTCGACCGGTTTGAACACCTCGCGCACACCGGCAATGATGTGGCTGATTTCTCCGACGTAGATTTGGTCGCGCCCGTCCGTGAAGAAGTCGACCCTGACATAATCGACATGGCGGCTGACCTGTCGAGCGATCTCCAGCATCCTCGGCAGACAGTCGGGTTTCAAGGACTCCGTTTCGACCGGCGGACGCGTTTCGTCCCGCCCGCCGAGAAGGGCCTCGCCCCGGAACAACTCCCAGTCGGGAGTCAGCTGCAGCCTCGGCCCTTGTTTTCTGGCGTTGTCCCTAATTCCGATCGCGAAGGTTGTCAGCTGCCCCTTGTACATATGAAACCGGAAGTCGTGGCTGAAGTCGCCGTTCAGTCTCAGCCAGGGTTCGACGATGACTTTCGGCTCGAGATGCAAATAGTGGCGCTCGCCGGTCATGTCGCCGAAGTTCATCTTCAGCCAGTGCCGCATTTGCACCCGCTTCTCCTCCGAAACCGCCCCAGTTTCGTGAAACAGGAGCTCCCCCGACATATGCGTCGGCTTGATGACGCAGCGATCGGGAAAGACGTAACGATCGATCTCCGCCTCGCTGCGAAGAACGGCGATGGTGGGAACGCTCAAATCTTCTCCCGTGACGCCGCGAATGAAAATCTTGGAGAATTCCTTGTCCGCCGTAAACGAGCGGAAAACCAGGTCGGACTCACTCGCCCGCATCCGAAACAGCAGGTCGTTGAAGTAACCGGTTTTGTCGAAATTCGGCCAGCGGCGGTGTTTCAGGATAAACACCAGTCCCTCGTAGAGGTTCGATACGGCCCATGGCCGAAAGAGGACACCGAGTTGGGGATACGCTGAAACGAGGCGGAACCTTGACATGCTTGCGTCCCTTCTTTTTTGCCGTCATATCAGCGGCTTTTTGCGAGCCGGTCGACGTTATTCGGCAAAACCTTCCTTCGCCGGTGGCGGCGTCGTGAAGACGCGTTCCTGTTCCACCGGTTTGAAAACTTCGCGCGCGCCGGCGATGATGTGGCTGATTTCACCGACATGGAACCGGTCGCGACAGTCGGTGAAAAAATCCACCCTGACATAATCGACATGACGGCTGACCAGCCGTGAAATCTCCAGCATTCGCGGCAGGCAGTCGGGCCTGAGTGCGTCGATGTCGATGAACTCAGGCATTTCGATCCGGCCCTGGTAGAAGGACTCGCCTGGAAACAGCTTCCAGTCGGGGGTGAGTTGCAATTGCAGCGTTTCCCTGTCGGCGCTCTCCCGAATTCCGAGACCGAAGGATGTCAGCTGTCCCTTGTACATGTGGAACCGGTAGTCGTGGCAGTAGCCGTCGTTGAGTTTCAGCCAGGGCTCGACGATGACCTTGGGTTCGAGATGCAGGTAGTGGCGTTCACCGGTCATTTCGCCGAAATTCGTTTTCAGCCAGTGCCGCATCCGCGCCCGCTTTTCCTGCGAAACGGGGCCGGTTTCGTGGAACATGAATTCCTTCGACATGTGCGTCGGCTTGATGACGCATTGGTCCGGAAACACATAGTCGTCGATCTCCGCCTCGCTGCGCAGCACGGCGATGGTCGGAACGCTCAGATCTTCTCCGGTGATGCCGCGGATGAAGATCTTCGAGAATTCCTTGTCCGCCGTGAACGAGCGGAAAACCAGATCGGATTCAGTTGCCCGCATTCGGAACAACAGATCGTTGAGGTATCCGGTCTTTTCGAAATTCGGCCAGCGGCGATGTTTCGCAAGAAAGACCAGAGCCTCGTAGACGTTGGAAACAAGCCAGGGCCGAAAGAGTACGCCCAGCCGGGGATAGGCTGAAACCAGGCGGAACCTTGTCATGTCTGCATTTCCCTCTCTGTCGCGCCGTTCTGCCGTCGGCATAGCGCCTGCCGATAGATCCGCTCGGTTTCGGCGGCTACGGTCCTCGGATGGAATTTTCGCTCATACTCGCGCGCCGCGCCCTCACCCAGGCTGCCGGCGAGGCCTTCCTCGTCGATCAGCCGCGTCAGGGCACCATCGAGGCGCTCATCGTCGCCGGGCGGAACGATCAACCCGTTCACTCCGTCGACGACACTCTCGGCCAATCCCCCGGCCTCGGTCACAATCGCGGGAATGCCGCTGGCAAAAGCCTCGACCGGGGTACGGCCGAACGGCTCCGGCCACAGGCTGCAATTGATCACCGCGAGCGCGTGGGCCATGCGATCCCTGGCGGCGGCCGGGTCGAGCTGACCGAGGAACAGGATGGACGGATCGTCGCCGGCCTGCCGACGCAACTCTTCTTCCAGCGGCCCCGATCCGGCAATCGCCAGCGTCGCCGCGCGCGGACGCCGGCGCCATATCCGAATGAGGCGATGGACGCCCTTTTCCGGCGTCAGCCGGGAAGCGCAGAGGATTTCGCGCCGCCTCCGGTCAATGGCGATGCGCTTGCCGGGCAGGATGGCTGAAAAGCGACGATGGATGCGGTCGGCGGGGAAGCCGCCGGCGACATGGGCGTCGCGCACGCAGTCGGAGATGGCGATATAGGCGTCCACATCGTTGGCATAGGTGCCGATCATCCGGTGAACCGCCACACTGGCCGCCGGCACGGAGCTGGCGGCGCGGCTGCCGCGGTAGCACTTGTGGACGATGCCGCGCCAGGGCCACGAGGCTTTGGCGCAATCCCGACAGGGTCGTCCGTCGCGGAAGAAACCGGCATTTACGCACAAATGGCGATAATTGCGCAGGTGCTGGACCGTCGCCACCCCGTTGCGGCTTGCCACCGACAGGATGGCGGGTGACAGCAGCGGAAAGTAATTCTGGACATGGAGCAGGTCGTAGGTTTGCACCCGCAGCCGTCGTTTCAACTCGGCCACCGCGGCCGTCGACCAGATGGCGCCCAGAGCCGTTCCGATCCCGCCGCCGCCGGCAATCTTTTCGTTGCTGACTTCCCACAGGTCGACATGGTGGCCGGCCGATCTCAGGAGCTCCGCCTCGTCATGGGTGGACCGGTCCTCCCCACCGGGCGTCTGGTAGCGGTTGTGGGCCATGAGGATCCGCAACCCGGTCACGGCGCTCTCTCCGCAAAGGGGTGTCGCGGCGATCGGGTTCCGGCCAGATAGCAGGCGGACAGGCCGACCAGCAAGAACAGCAGGCCATCGAAGAAGGTCGACCACAAGATGACCGACTCCATCGTGTTGCGACCGACGACGAACAGCGCGACCGACAGGAAGACGAAAGCCGTTCCGCGACCGTCGGCAATGCGGCCGCAGCGCGGCAGAACGGCGACCACCAGGATCAGAAGCAGGAAGAGGCCGACGAAACCGAGATCCAGGGTAATGTCGAGAAATCCGTTGTGGCTGCTGCCGGTGACGCGGATGAACTCGATCTCGGAACGGAGTTTCGGCGACAGATCGCCGATGCCCCAGAAACCACGATAACCACCGCCAAGCCACGGCGCCTGCTCGATATGGCTGGAGATGAAAGACCAGATATGGGTGCGTCCGGTGAAGGTCGCATCGCCAAGGCCTTTCTCGAGCAGATCGGTGACAGTGAAGCGGAACACCTGCGCCAGGACGATCAGCGCAGGAGCGATCAGAAGCAGAAGGCCGGCCGCGACGCTTACCGCGCTCAAGCGCAGCCGGTCGGAAAGGAAGAGCAGAATCGCTGCCGCCGTCGGTGCGGCGATCGCCAGGCCGATTGCCGTTTTCGATTCGCTGGCAAGAAGCACGACCACACCGAACAGCACCGTGGTCAAGGCGCAGAAGCGGACGAAAGGGCTCCGATTCTTGAACTGATAGAGTGCGATCATAATGCCGCAGGCGGTGGCGCTGCCAAGCGTGTTCTTGAACGGATAGATGCCCTGATGACCGATCGGTCCCGGCGGGCGGGCGATCACGAACAGCAGGTTGATCGCTATGGCGGCCGCAAAAACCCAAAAGATGTTGCGAAAAATGCGATCGGGGTTCTGCGATATGGAAATCGACAACACCAGAAGGGCACAAAGCAGTATCTGGTATGTCGCGAGGATGAAGCTGCGGCCGGGCACGGGCGACCACAGTGCCGACGCCAGCGCCAGACCGAGCAGTGCCGAAAGCGGCGCGAGCACCGGAAGCAGGCTGTCGAGACGCCGCGGCGGCGCGATGGTTGCGAGAAAAGCCAGAGTGACGAAGAGGGACGGCACGAGCAGCTGGGCGACCAGCGTCGACTTGCGAAAGTCGTCGGTGACGGCACCGATGAAATCGCGCTGTGCCACCGGCTGAAGATTGATCAACGGGTCGATGACGACCGAATAGGCGATCACCACGGCGGGAACGGCAGCTGCAAAACGGCGGGCCATCGTTTCGAGCGCCGATCCCGGATGAATTTGCTGGCCGACTGCTGTCGTCATGTCGCACCTATCGCCGGATCCGGTTCTTCGCCGGCCGGCGCCTCCGGCTCATGTCTGCGTCCGATGCAGGCGATTGAGCAGCGGCGGTTCGGGCGGGGGCGGTTCGGACAAGGCCGGCTTTGACGGCCGCGACTCCGGCATCAACGGCTCGTTCAGGGACGGCCGCAGCGGCCTGGCCGGTTCGGCCGCGCCAAGCAGATGCCGCAGCCAGACGACGGCGATGCCCAGCATGAGACCGAGTACGGCGGCCGCGGGAAGGATCAGCTTGACCACCGGATAGGCCGGACGCGTGGCGGGATAGGCCTCGGAAATGATCGTCGCGGTGCTGTTCGGGATTCCGATCTGCTCCGCCGCCTCTTTCGACCGGGTCAGGAATGACTGGTAGACGTTCTGGCTGGCGTCGGCCTGGCGCTGCAATTCCTGGAGTTCGACCGAGCTCTCGTTGGATTCGGCCAGGCGTTGCTGAAGCGATTCGACTTCCGCAAGCAGCGACAGGGTATTCTCGGACGCGGCCTCGTAGTCCACCCGAAGCCGAGCGAGAATTCGCGCGAATTCGTTGTCGATGGACTGCTTCAGCGCGTTCTTTCGTTCCCGCAATTCGATCAGGCGGGGATGGTTCGGCAAGAGCGAGGCGGCAAGCTCTGCTTCCGTCGCCTCGACCGCGGCATAACCGGTCTGCAATTCCGTCATGACCTGCGACTGGAAGACATCGCCGACCGCCCCGGTATCGGCCAGGCCGAATGCGCCCGCCGCCTCTGCCTGGTTGAGAACCGCCTGCGCCTCCTTTTCACGCCCGTGTGACACGCTGAGCTGCTCGTTCAGGTTCCGGAGCTGCTGCTCCACGACGAGAACGTTCTGCACTCCGATCAAACCGTTCTCGCGACGATAGTCCTCGACGCGACGGGCGGCTTCGCGCGCGTTCTCCGAAAGTTCGGCCAGCCGGGCATACAGGCTGTCGGCCGCCTCCATAGTCGAATTCGCGGCCGTGCTGTTGGATTGCTCGATGTAGATATCCGCAACCCGATTGGCGATCCGGGCAGCCTTTTGCGGGCTTTCCGACAACATCGTGATGGCAATCACATAGGTGTTGCGCTGTCGTTCGACTGACAGCCGTTCACGCAGATTGGCGTTGGCCCGGTCGAAATCGCTCAGGGTGTTCCAATGCTGGCTCTGCGGACCATAGACAACACCCTTTGCGAGACCCTTCAGTCGTGCCAGCAGCGACGTGCGGTCGACGCCCGCGAATTCCGGATCCCGAACAAGCCCGTCTTCGTGGATCAGACGACCGATGACCGCCTGAGAACGCATCACGGCGATCTGACTGTCGAGCAGCAGGGTATCCGCACCGACGGCCGAGGACCCCAGACCGGTCGGCGACACCTCGTTTTCGATCGTCCGCTTTTGCCGCGGGTCTATGAGCAGTTCGGCGCGTGCACTGTAAAGCGGCGGCGTCAGCCAGATGAAGGCCAGTGCGGCGGCCGTGGTCAATGCCCCGCATCCGACGATGACGGGACTTCCCTTCCAGAAAATGCGGATCAGCCTGCGCAGGTCCGCGCCAGCCGCGGCGCCGAAATCGGCTTCAGCCGCTGGGTAGCTGTCCTTTCGAGGCGACGTGAATGCCATTGTCGTGTCTTGCCCCCGCGCACATGCACAGGACGAGGCCAAAAGGCACCGTCTCCCGATCTTTCTAGCATTAACAGATGGTAAAAAAAGCAGTTCAATTGCGCGATTTGCTTATTGGTTAAAGTTAAAATTTGAATAAAATTTGTCATGTATTACGGATTAACTGATTTTCGAGATCGCGATTGAAAACACTTCTCCACTGGGACAGTTTGAACGGCGCGCCGACCCGTTGGGCTGCTGTGAAAAGGAACCCGGAAAACCATCGTGAAAAGTCGCCCGCCGACGCCAAACCATTCGCTCTCGGCCTGTGCGGACCGCTGGCGGGTCAAATGCTGACCCGAGGCTACGACAGGTCCGACGGAGGCGCGCAGGGTTTCTTGCGCGGTGTTCTGGGAAAAACCGCACGGCAGGGCTTCAGTTCGCTTGCGGACCAGGCCGTGGTCAGCGGGACCCGGTTTGCCGTAACCATCCTTATCGGCCGAGTGGCGGGCGTCGAGGAACTCGGTCTTTACGCCATTGGTTTCTCGATCGTCATTCTCGTCAACGTTGTCCAGGAATCGCTCCTCCTGTCGCCTTATGCAGTCCTCGGAAGCCGCGAGAAACCGGCCAGCCGCCGGCGCTTTGCCGGTAGTATTTTCGTGCTCTCACTCGCCCTAAGCCTGGTCGCCTCGCTCACCCTTGCCGGATTTGCCGTGCTGGCCACAATGGCGGGCCACGCCGGAAGCGCACTGATGGGCGCCGTTCTGGCCGGCGCGGTTCCCTTCGTACTGCTGCAGAACTTCGCCCGAAAGATCTGCTTTGCCCATTTCAACGTCGGGTGGGCCCTGATTTTGGATCTGGCCGTCGCCGTCATCCAGGTCGCCATCCTGCTGTTGCTGGCGGCGGCAACGTCGCTGACCGCCCCAACCGCGCTGGCGGCCATGGGTGTTGCCTGTGCCGTGACGGGTCTGGCCTGGGTGCCCGGCAATCGGCATCACCTGACCGTCCGCCGGGCTCACATCCTGCCTCAGCTCGCACGAAACTGGACCTTCGGCCGGTGGATTCTGGGAACCCAACAGGTGGCAACCTTGAGCGGCTCCGTTGTGCTCTGGTTCGTTTCCACACTCGCGGGGATGACAGCAGCAGGCGTCTTCGCGGCTTGCTCGATCGTCGTCACCGCTGCCAACCCGCTGTTGCTCGGTCTTGCCAATATCCTGGAACCCAAAACCGCCGCCAGCTTTGCCGCCGGACGTGTGGATGAACTGCGGCGCGTGATCCACGCGACGACGGTTTTCGCCGGATCGGTGCTCGTGGCCTACTGGCTGGGGCTGGCGCTTTCCGGCGACAGCCTTATTGCCTGGATCTTCGACGATCAGCAGCTGCTGGATCAGGGGCACCTGATCATGGTCCTGGCAACCGTCATTCTCCTGCGCGGGCTGATCCTCGGCCGCAGTCTCACGCTGCGGGCGCTCGGCCTGCCGCACCATAACTTCAAGGCAAGCCTGCTCGACCTGTCGGTCACCGTGATCTCGGCCTATCCGCTGATCAGCGCGTTCGGCGCCGCCGGCGGCGGTTATTGCGTTTTGCTGGGTGTGGCGTCCGGCACCGCGGCGCGGCTCTGGTTCTTCAACCGGGAAATGCGGGTTCTCCGATAGCGACAATCATCCGCGACAGCCGCCTCTCGGTTCAGCCGCGCTGAAAAGCAGCGCGCAATCCGTCCGCGACCGTCAGCAGGACGAAACGCGGGGCCGAACCGAAATAGCGCCGGTAAAGACGCCGCGGTTCGCGGACCAGCCGGAACAGCCATTCGAGACCCAGCCGGTGAACGAAGGCCGGTGACGACCGGACAACGCCGGCGATCGTGTCGAAAGCGGCGCCCACGCCGATCATCGCAGCCCGTACGCGGCCCTTGTAGCGGCCCATCCACTGCTCCTGCTTCGGGCAGCCGATACCGACAAAAACCATGCGGGCGCCTGAGGTTGCGAGATCCAGCAGCATCCGATCCTCTTCGGCCGGCGTCAGCGGGCGAAACGGCGGAGAATATCCGTAAGCGATGCGAAGCGCCGGATAGTCTTCGATCAGCCTGGATTGGAGCAGGGCAAGCGCTTCTTCGTCGCGGCCTCCGATCAGGGCGATGGGAATCCGCTGCCGCTCGGCCTGCGCACACAGCGTCCGCATCAGTTCGGATCCGAGTTGGGTCGGCATGGCCGGCACGCCGTGACGCAGCGCTCTTGCCGTCTGCAGGATGGTGCTGTCGGACACCACATAGTCGGCGTTGTTGACGATGTCGCGGTGGCTGGGCTGGTCGTGGCAGATCATGCATTGGTGCACGTCCGGAACGCAGCAATAGGCCGAAACGCCGCTGCGGGCGGCAGCGGTGAACTCTTCAACGAAGCGGTCGGTGCTGATGTAATCCAGCCGCATGCCGAGCATGAAATGATGATCGAAACGCGGTGCCGCCGCTTCGGCGGTTTGCACGGTCATCGATGTCAGGCCGCCGTGTTTCTTTGCCGGCTGTTCTGCTTGTCGATCCAGGCATAGGTCGGCCACAGGCCGACGCGCAACCCGGTCGCCGGCTTCCAGCCGAGCCTCTCTTCGATCAGGCGGTTGTCGCTGTTGCGGCCACGTACCCCGGTCGGGCCGATCACATGCCGTTTGCGAACGCGTTTGCCAGCGATTTCGGCGACCATGTCGACGAGTTGATTGATCGACACCATCTCGTCCGAGCCGATGTTCACCGGTCCCGTCCAGTCGGAGCGCATCAGCCGCAGCGATCCTTCCAGACATTCGTCGATGAACAGGAAGGAACGCGTCTGTTCGCCGTCGCCCCAGACTTCCACCTCGCCTCCGTCCTCAGCCTCCGAAACCTTGCGGCAGATGGCAGCCGGAGCCTTCTCCTTGCCGTCGTTCCAACTGCCTTCGGGGCCGAAAATATTGTGATAGCGGGCGATCCGCACCTGCATGCCGTGATTGCGGCCATAGGCCAGGTAAAGACGCTCGGAAAACAGCTTTTCCCAGCCGTACTCGCTGTCCGGATCGGCCGGATAGGCGGAATCTTCCGCGCAGTTCGGATTGTCCGGCTCCCGCTGATTGTACTCCGGGTACATGCAGGCGGAGGAGGAATAGAAGATGCGTCTGATGTTGCGACGCTGGCTGGCGTTCAGGACGTTGAGATTGATGGTGGCTGAATTGTGCATCACGTCGGCATCGTTCTCGCCGGTGAAGATGTAGCCGGCACCGCCCATGTCGGCGGCCAGTTGATAGACTTCATCGAAACGGCGATCGATGACTTCGCGTACGAAGGCCTGGTCGCGCAAGTCGCCGATAGCGAAATCATCGGCATCGGTCTCCGAAAAGCGCGGAAACTTCTGGTCCACACCGCGTACCCAGTGCCCTTCGGTCTTGAGGCGCCGCACCAGATGATGCCCGATGAAGCCGCCGGCCCCACAGACGAGAACGGTCTTTTCCTTGGTCATGTCGCGCAGCCCCCCGAACGTCGAACCGGTTAAAAAATCGTTAACATTGGTGTAGCCGGAAAGGAAGCCGCCGCGCAATAAGCCGACAACCTTATTATTAATATCGACAATTGTGACAATTAAAATTTTATTCAAACTCAATATAAATCGTGCTTTCGTTAACTAAGTAAATTTGTCAATTTCGTTAACACTAAATTTTGTTAATTTAAATGCTTCGTGGTAACTCCTAATTAACCCTTTAATACTCTCTCCCGAACACTGGTTTGGGGGCGAACCTATTTGACGAAACAAGACACGACCAAACGGTTCCGGCCGGGCCAGTGGCAAACGGGCGACAACACGTACGGCAAGGCTCTGAAAACGCCGAACTACGCCAGCGGCCGGATAATGCTCGACATTTATTGCGCGGTGGAAATCGTGGTCGTCGCCCTGTCGGGTTTTGCAATCGCCCGCCTCTACGTTAGCGGCGTACTCGGGTTCGAGGCCTATCTGAGCACCTATCTGTGGCCCATTCTGGCATTGCCGCTCGTCATGGCTCTGATCCAGCACCGGTCGCGTCTCTATGAACTGGCCTCAGTCACCGCCTTTGTCGACAATCTGGGCAAAGTGGCAAGCGGCATTGGCGGGGCGTTCGCCGGATTCGCCCTGGCCGGCACGATCTTTGGCATCAGCGGCGATTTTTCCCGAGTCTGGTTTTTCGGATGGTTGGCGGTCTCCCTGGTGCTGATCTGGATCTTGCGCGCCGTCGCTGCCCGAGTCTTTTCACGCTGGCTGAAAACCGGTGTCATGCGCAGACAGGCGGTTGTTTTGGGCGGACCTCTGGCTGCCGGCGCCTTTGCCGACCGTATCGGACCGGAGGACCAGTACATCGAAGTCGTCGGCGTTTTCGGCCGGATGGCCGGTGAGAACGGTCAATCCGCCGGTCTTCCGGTCGAACTCATCCGGCTGGGACAGAAATCCGCCTTCGACCTGGTGATCGTTGCGCCTCCCTATGAAGACCCGGCCGAACTGAGCAAGTTGATCGACGCCGTCAGCATGTTGTCCGTCGACATCAAGGTCATCCCGCCATCCGGCCTTTCCTACGTGCCGCTGCTGGGCATCAGCGAGCAGGGGCAGCATCAGTTCATCGATATCCAGCGCACGCGGATTACCGAATGGGGCAGGATGTTCAAGCTGGTCGAGGACTATGTCTTCGCAGGCATCGGACTGATCCTGCTGTCATGGCTGCTGTTGCTGATTGCGGCCGCGATCCGGCTTGAGAGCAAGGGACCGGCCCTGTTCCGGCAGCGTCGAACCGGCCGCAACAACGAGGAATTCCTGATTTACAAATTCCGGACGATGACGACGGAACCGCAGCCGGCCGATTTTCGGCAAGTCCGGCGCGGCGACCGCCGGGTCACCCGCATCGGGCGCTTCCTGCGCCGCACGTCGCTGGACGAACTGCCGCAGTTGCTCAATGTCCTTCGCGGCGAGATGTCGATCGTCGGGCCCAGACCCCATCCGATCGAACTCAACCACGCCTACGCTCCGCGCATGTATCTCTTCAACAAGCGCCACAGCGTCAAGCCCGGCATTACCGGATGGGCGCAGATCCACGATCATCGCGGCCCCGTCGAGACCCTTCTCGGCATGCACCAGCGCCTCAACTACGATCTCTACTACATCGACAACTGGTCGCTCTGGTTCGACCTGAAGATCATAGCGGCAACGCCACTGATGAGCCTGGTCCACCGCAACGACCTGTAAGACGGCGGTCCGGCCTGGAAACAGACACTCAGCAAACAGTCCCTTCCTACAGTTGCTCTTCCAGCCGGTCGGTTGCCGGAGGCGGTGTGCGGGACAGGGCGGCGATTTCAGTATGCAGTTCGTCCGTCATGCCGATCTGCGGGGCTTGCAGGGACGGCTCGAGCTGTTCGAGGTTGCGGGCACCGACAATCGGGCAGGTGACGGCCGGATGCGTCGCAGCCCACGCGACCGCCAGGGACACGGGATGAAATCCGTTCCTGTTGGCGAACTCGGTAAAGTCCTCAGCCACCTGGAAAACCCAGTCCTCGCTGTAACGACCGGTATATTCCCGGTTTGTCACGATGCGACCGCCGGCGGGGCGGCTGTTGCGGCCGTACTTGCCGCTCAGCAATCCGCCGCCGACCGGCGAATAGGTGATGACCCCCAGTTCCTCTTCGAGCGCCAAGGGAAAGATCTCGGTTTCGGCCTGCCGCTTCACCAGTGAGTACATCGGCTGGAGCACGTCAAATCGAGGCCAGCCGTGCTTGTCGGATATTCCGAGCCCCTTGGCCACCTGCCAGGCGGCATAGTTGCTGGCGCCCAGATAGAGCACTTTCCCGTCGGCAACCAGCCGCTGTAACGCACGCAGCGTTTCCTCCAGCGGCACCACCGGATCCCAGCGATGCATGAACAGCACGTCCAGCCGGTCGGTGCCGAGCCGCTTCAGACTGGCTTCGACGGCCCGCTGGATATGACGCCGATTGCCACCGCCCGCATTCACGTCGTCCGCCATCGGCACGAAGCACTTGGAGGTGATGACCAGTTCGTCGCGAGCTCCCTGAATCAGCGCGCCCAGGATGGTTTCGGATTTCCCCCTGGAATAGGCATCGGCGCAGTCGAAGAAGTTGATGCCGAGGTCGCGGCATCTTCGAAACATCCGGGCGGACTCCTCCTCATCGGCATCGCCGCCAAAGGACATGGTACCGAAACACAACTCCGAGACCTTTACGCCGGTATTTCCAAGCGCCTTGTATTTCATTGCTTTCTCCGTTGACCGAAGGTCCGATTGAACGCCCGTCGGCCGGGATGGGTTCGGAACACCCAAAGGCGAAGACCCAGCCGAACGCAGGGAAGAGCGCCCCGAAACCTACCTTGATTCTGGTTCATATACAGCGTCGCAGCGGCCGGCGAAACCAGCTTCCGTCTCGACAGACAAACCGGCATCCCGCTCCGGTGCGGCCGCCTGCTGTTCCGCCAAGAAGCCGGTTCACGAACCTCGACAAAGCCCACGGCACGGGCGCCGCTTCCTGTCCGGCGGTCGCGATGCCGCTCGCCGGATCCAAAAGCCTCTCCGTTGACAACCGCCATTGTTCATTCTTTAATGAACATGTTTAAACAAGTATGAACAAGTCTGAACAGGAGCTATCTAAGCGTGGGAAAGCCGACGTCATCGCCAGGCAAACCGGGCATCGGACTGCCCAAATCCGAGCTGATTGCACAAACGCTTGAGCACGAGATCCGATCCGGCGCAATGTCACGCGGCGATCAGCTGGCCAGCGAAAACGAACTCGTCAGGCGGTTTTCCGTCAGCCGCAACACGGTGCGAAAGGGGCTGGAGCAGCTCGTCCGACAGGGCCTGATCACCACCCGCACCGGCATCGGCTCGTTCGTCACCTATGAGGGAACGTCGATCGACAACGCGCTGGGCTGGACGCGGGCGCTGTCGAAATCCGACGACCAGGTTGAAACCCGCCTGCTTGAAATCGAACGGCGGGCCTGCGCCGAAACTTCCGGATTTCTAGGTTTGGGAGCCATCGAATTTCTCTGCGTCGATCGTTTGCGCGTGCTGAGCCGTGACGGCAGCGGCATTTCGCTGGAGCGCAGCCGCACGCCCTGGCGTGACGAATTCGCCGACGTGCCCGAAAACGGCCTGCTCAACGACTCGCTGGGCGAAACGCTCGCCGCGGCGGGCCTTGCCATTCACAGCGGCGAAGAATGGGCGAATGTTCTGCCCTCGCTTTCGGAAGCGGATGCCCGGATCATGGCGCGCGCCCCGGGCGAGCCGATGCTCCACCTGCGGCGCGTCAGCAGGACGGCGGAAGGCGGCATCGTCGAATTCGTCGAGAGTATCCTCGATCCGTCGCGCTTCGGTCTGCATCTGGAGTTCTGATGGCACCTCCCGAGACCAGAGCTTCGGAACTCGATCGCGCCATGGGCGCGTTGCTGGGCGGCGCCCTCGGCGATGCGCTGGGCATGCCGACGCAATCTTATTCGCGCG
This sequence comes from Rhizobiaceae bacterium, assembly GCA_963921345.3. Classification (GTDB taxonomy): domain Bacteria; phylum Pseudomonadota; class Alphaproteobacteria; order Rhizobiales; family Rhizobiaceae; genus Hoeflea_A. The sequence goes on from CAWUFE020000007.1 coordinate 3,755,181, forward strand.
AGAAGATTGCCGAGCTTTTCGGCGAAATCCGTGATTTCGAGGCACCGCCCGCCGGTCATCCGATCGCCCACGGGCTGGTCGCCGCATCGATCACCGACGACACGGAACAGACGCTTCTGCTGGCCGACCACATCCTCGCTTCGCCCGATGCCTTCGACGAACGCGGCTGGGCGCAGCGGCTGCTCGACTGGGAACGGTCGGTCAAGCAGCGCGGCCTGCACGACCTGCTCGGACCGTCGACAAAGCGGGCGATGGAGGCGCTTCTCGCCGGAACGCCACCTTGGGAAACCGGGCGGTCAGGCGATACCAACGGGGCCGCAATGCGCATCGCGCCGGTCGGGATATCGACGCCGGTCGAGCCGCTGTCCTCGTTTACCGACATGGTTGCGGCGACCAACCGGATCACCCACAACACGATCGAAGCCAATGCCAGCGCGGCAGCGGTCGCCGCCGCCGTCAGCGCCGGTATCGACGGGGCGGGCGTTCAGCAGGCGATCGATACGGCGATCGCTGCGGCGCAAACCGTCGAACGGAAATCCGCAGACACCACGCCGGTATCGCAGCAACTGGAATTGGCCGTTTCCCTTGCCGAAAACATCGATGGAGCAACCTTGTCCTCCGCCATTGACCGGGAGATCGGAACCAGCGTGGCGTCCGTGGAATCGGTTCCAGCAGCGTTTGCATTGTTCAAGCACTCTGACGGCGATGCCTGGAAAGCCGGTCTTCTGGCGGCCAATCTCGGCGGCGACACCGACACTATCGGCGCCATCGCGGCCGGCATGTGCGGCGCGGTGAGCGGCCTGGCATCGATGCCGCAGGACAAGATCGCCCGCCTCGTCGAGGTCAATGACCTGGACGTCGAGGACGTCGCGACCGGGCTGCTGGAGCTGCGACGCGCACGCGCCGCCGAAACCGTCGTGGACGAAGCGTCATGAGTACCGCCCGCCTGCTGCAGATGTCGGGAATCGTCGTCGACCTGGTCTACCGGGTCGAGCAAGTGCCGAAACCCGGTGAAGAGGCAGTGGTCGAAGAAAGCCTGATCGCGCCCGGTGGCGGCTTCAACGCCATGGTGGCCGCCAGCCGCGCCGGGATGCACGTCTCCTACGGCGGCTCGCACGGCACCGGCCGTTTCGCTGATATTGTCCGCAGCTCGCTCTCGGAACTGGGGATTCCGGTCCTGCAGAGCCAGCTGGAGAACTGCGACCAAGGAACCAGCGTCGTGCTGGTCGACCGCCGGGGCGAACGGACGTTTGTGTCGCAAGCCGGGGCCGAGCGTTATTTCGGCTCGTCGCAATTCGGACAGATCGATGCCGCGGCCTTCGAGTATGTCCTGATTTCGGGTTACACCTTCGCGCTCAGCCGCAACCCGGACAACCTGGATATCTGGTTGGACTCCTTTCCCGACGGGCCACAGCTGGTGTTCGATCCGTCGCCCGTCGTCGACAAGATCCCGCCCGCCATTCTGGCGAAGCTGATGGCGCGCTGTTCCTGGATCAGCGCCAACGCCGACGAAGCCCTCGTCATCACCGGCGTCGGCGAACCCCATCAAAACGCGACCGCCCTGCTTGAGAGAATGGGCGATGCTGCCGTCGGCGTGCTGGTGCGTCAGGGCGAGAACGGGTGCTGGCTGGCGCTTCCCGGTTCCACGGCCGAACACGTGCCGCCCTATCCCGTTGAGCCGGTCGACACCAACGGCGCCGGCGACGCTCATATCGGATCGTTCATCGCAGCCCTCGGGGCGGGCGCCACGGCGCCGGCGGCTGCCCGTTTTGCCAACGCGGCTGCCGCGCTTTCGACGCTGCAGAAGGGTCCGGCGACCGCGCCGGAACGGCGCCACACCGACGCTTTCATGGCGGTTGAACCGCGCCACCGGGACATCCGGCAACCAGCAAAGATCCAACAGGGAGAAGCAACATGAAAAACAGAAACAGACTGACAGGCTGCGCCGCGCTGACGGCGATCGCCCTTGGACTCAGCGCCATGGCCAGCCAGGCCGACGAAATCCGCGTCCTGAACTGGAAGGGCTACGGAACGGATGCCGACTGGGCCATCGAGGCGTTTACCGAAAAAACCGGCCACACGGTCGTTCACGACTACTTCAACTCCGAACAGGAAATGCTGACCAAGCTGCGGACGAACCCGGGCGCCTACGATGTCGTTCTGATCAACTCGGCCTTCACCGGAACGGCCGCCGAAGAAGGCCTGATCGGCCCGATCGACACTGCCGACATCGGCAACTACGCCGACCTGGCCCCTAACCTCGCCAACAATGCCGATCTCAGCCCTGGCGGCGAGGTTCTGGGCGTCGCCTGGGTCTGGGGCCTGACCTCGTTTGCTGTCAACAGGGACGACGTCACGCCGCTGCCGACCTCTATCCAGGTGCTCTGGGACGAGCAGTACAAGGGCCGGGTCGGCTGGCGTGACGATGCGCTGGAATCGGTGCAATTCGCAGCCCTGGCGACCGGCCAGGACATCAACGACGTCAAGGACCTCGATGCGGTCAAGGCCAAGCTTGAGGAACTGCTGCCGCAGATCAGGACCTTCTGGAGCTCGGAAAACGACTGGAACCAGTTCTTCGCCGCCGGCGATTTCCTCATGGCGCCCTATTGGAGCGGGTCGGCCAGCCGGTCGATCGCCAAGGGCCTGCCGGTCGAGTTTATCGTTCCGGAAGAAGGCGCCATCGGCTGGCTCGACGGCCTGTCCATTCCGGCCTCGTCCAACAACAAGGACGCCGCGCGGGCGTTCATCAACTACATGATCGATCCGGAATTCTACGTGAAATGGGCTGAAAGCGGCGCGCCCGCATCGGCCAACGCCAAGGCGGCCGCCGCGCTGCCCAGCGACAGCTTCAACCGCGCCACTCTCGGCGATCCGGACGTCGTCGCCCGGGTGCAGTTCATGCAGCCGGTGCCGGAGGATACCCGCAAATCCTATCTGGAGCTGTGGCAGGAGCTGAAGGCGAACGCCCAGTAGCGCTGAACCAGGGGGAGGACCATCGATGAGCGCGACGCTCGTACGCCGAGACTATCTGCGCGCAGCGGCGCTCATCAGTCCCGCCTATGCATGGCTGACGGTGGCGGTGTTCCTGCCGCTGGCGGCCATGCTGTTCTTCAGCGTGCTGAGCGAGGCGCCGTTCGGCGACCGAGACTGGCACGTCACCCTCGCCAATTACGGCGAATTTTTCGAAAAAGGCTTTTACTTCAAACTGCTGGTGCGATCGCTGACGCTCGGCCTGGTGGTCACCGGGTTCTGCATCCTGATCGGCTTTCCCTGCGCCTATGTCCTGGCGAAGACAATCAAGGGCCGCTGGCGCGAGGCGCTGTTCCTGCTGGTTATCCTGCCGTTCTGGAGCAACAGCCTGGTGCGGATCTTTTCCTGGGCGATCGTGCTGCGCGGCAACGGCGTGATCGACAAGACGCTGGACCTGATCCTGCCCTTCGACATGTCGGTCAATCTGATGTTCAGCTATCCTGCGATCGTCATCGGCCTCGTCCATTCCTACCTGCCCTACGTCATCCTGACGTCCTATCTTGCGCTGCAGGCGATCGACGACAATCTGATCGACGCCGCACGCTCGCTGGGCGCGCCGCGGCGCACCATCCTGTGGCGCATAATCGTGCCGCTGTCGCTGCCGGGGCTGATCGCCGGCGCCGTCCTCATCTTCGTGCCGGTCGTCGGCTCGTTCATGGAACCGCGCATTCTCGGCGGCCGCGCCGGCACCTTTTTCGGCACGGTCATCGAGGACCAGTTCGTTGCCGTGTTCAACTGGCCGCTGGGCGCGGCGCTGTCCTTCATCCTGCTGGGCGTGGTGCTCTTGATCCTGGCGGTCTCCAGCCCGGTCCTGCGGAGGGCTCAGTGATGACGATGGGCCGGTTTCTCGAGCGGCTGGGACGGATCTATCTTGGCCTGGTGCTGGCGTTTCTCTACGTGCCGATCCTCGTCATGGCGCTGATGTCGTTCAACAAATCCGAATTTTACCAGCTGCCGATCCAGTTCACGACCAGCTGGTACGGCAAGCTCCTCAACAACAGCGAGATCCTCAGCGCCGCCTGGAGCAGCGTCTGGATCGCCTGCACCACCACGGTGATCGCCACGACGCTGGGCACCGCCGCGGCCATCGCCTTCTTCCGCTACGAGTTTCGCGGCAAGGCCATTCTGCAGGCGCTGCTTTTTCCGCCGATCGCCATCCCCTGGCTGATCACCGGCACGGCCATGCTGATCTTCTTTTTCTCCATCGGTCTGGGACGCGGCGCGCCGGCGGTGATCATCGGCCATGTGGCCCTCGCCCTGCCCTACGTCATCGTCGTGGTGACGGCGCGGCTGAGAACCTTCGATCCGCAGCTGGAGGAAGCGGCGCGGTCACTCGGCGCCAGCGGCTGGGAAGTGACCCGCCACGTGACACTGCCGTGGATCGCCTCCGGCATCATCGCCGGCGCGCTGTTCGCCTTCGCCGTGTCCTTCGACCAGTTCGTGGTTTCCTATTTCCTCGCCCAGCCCGGCGACAGCACCCTGCCCGTGGTCATCTAAACGGCGATCCGCAAGGGCTTCACGCCGGAAATCAATGCGATTTCCACCATCATCATCGCCATTTCGATGACGCTGATGCTGCTGTCGGCGCGCTATGCAAATTTCGGAGGAGAACGCTGATGGCCGGCGTCACGGTTTCGCATGTCAACAAGCATTTCGGCTCGATGAAGGCGCTTGACGACATCTCCATCGATTTCGCCGATGGCGAGTTCTTCGGCCTACTCGGCCCCTCCGGCAGCGGCAAGACGACCCTGCTTCGGGTGATTGCCGGTTTCATCTTTTCAGACAGCGGATCGGTGGTGATCGGCGGCCAGCCGGTCGAGCGGGTGCCGGTGGAAAAGCGCGAAATCGGCATGGTGTTCCAGAACTACGCGCTGTTTCCCAATATGAGCGTCGCCGACAATGTCGGTTTCGGGTTGCGGGTCAGAAAGCAGTCGGGCGGGGAGATCGCGCGCCGGGTCGGCGAGGCCCTGGAACTGGTGCAGCTCGGCCATCTCGGCGAACGGCGGCCGCATCAGCTTTCGGGCGGCCAGAGGCAGCGTGTTGCGCTCGCCCGAGCCATCGTCACGGAGCCGCGGGTGCTGCTGCTGGACGAACCGCTGAGCGCGCTCGACAAGGCTCTGCGCGTCGACATGCAGATCGAGCTCAAGCGCATCCAGCGGGAGATCGGCATCACCACCATCTTCGTCACCCACGACCAGGAAGAGGCGCTGACGCTGAGCGACCGCATCGGCATTCTCAAGGACGGCCGGCTGGTGCAGACCGGATCGCCGCACGACATGTACCACGCCCCGATCAGCGAATTCGCCGCCGGCTTCCTCGGCGAAGCGAACATCTTCCGAGGCGAGGCCGACCCGTCCGGCATGAGGCTCGCCGACGGCAGCACGATCCGCTGGGCGGATGGCGACCGTCCGGCGGCGATCGCCGTGCGGCCGGAGAGCCTGCTGCTGTCCGTTTCGGAGCCGGCCGGCGCCGAATCCAACCGCCTGAAGGCTCGGATGCGCCAGAAGATCTTCGCCGGCCCCACAGTCACCTATCTGCTGGAATGGCAGGACCAGCCGATCAAGGTGCTGGCCAAGGAAGGCGAGATGACGGGGATCCCGGACGCCGGAGACGTCTGGATCGAATGGCCCGCTGAAAAGTCCATCGCCATTCCGGCGGAATGAATTCCCGCTACGCGATGCCGGTCAGTCGCGGCGGGCAAACACCGATCCGGCGACCTCGCGGTAGAGCTTCATTTCCATGGCCCTGGCAAAGTCGTCGAAATCCTCGGCGGTGATGACGAAGGCATTCGGCCCGCCGATGACGTGCTGGCTGTAGTAGCGGGTGATCGGCCGGTTGTCCTCCTCGATTGCAAGGCCGTTGATCACGATGTTCCGGGACAACAGGCTTTCGCGCATCGCCAGCAGCTTCTTTGGATCGTCCGCGACGCCATTGCCTGAGATGTCGATGACCTGCCTGCGGGCCGTTCCCGGCGCGGTCTCGAACAGCAGTGCGGCGAACTCGAGCCCGGCATGGATCATCGTGCCACCACCGGGCAGCCGGCGCGGCATGGCTTCGACGGAGTCGGCAAACCCCAGGGCATCGGCTCTTGTCCGCATGGCAACCCAATCGAGCCCGAGCGCCTGCTGCGTGATGCTCGACCACTGGATGATGGCGATCGCAACGCCGCCTGGTGCCTCGTCGATGGCAGCGGAAACGAGATCGGATCGCAACGCGAAGGCCGTGCCGGCCCGCTGCAGATCGAATTCGACATCGTTGACGCTGGCCGAAGCATCGAAAGCCAGCACCAGGTGCAGCTCCATCTCATCCCGATCGGCGAAGGCAAACGTTGTCCACAGGCAGCACAAGACAGCCAGGACAAACCGCACACTCGTGATGTGGCTGACAAGTTTCAAGGTTTGGAACCTCCCATGTGTCGAGTGCCCTCGACACCATCACTCTACACTAGGTGCGCGATCGGAATCTCGGATTCGTGTATTTAGGAGATTACTGGAATTCGCAGCCAGACCACGTCAGCAGTCGGCTCGCCATTGGCATCTATCTGTCGGATTGCTCAAGTGTAGCGCGCTCACAAACTCTGGGGTAGCGAGAGGTAAGGCGAAGGCATGAAATCGACACGCTTAGACTTCGTTTTCGATGGATTTGATCGCCCGTTCTGGAGTTCGGCCTGCCGTGAGCCATTCGGACTGACAGACCCTTCGCCTGTCCCAACGCTCTGATCAGTCTGTCGAAAGTCGCCGTCTGGTGGCTACGCATCGGCACCTTTTGTAGCCTATGTGTCCGGAACGGGCCATTTGGAAATGGCGCGCTCGGGAAGATTCGAACTCCCGACCCCCAGATTCGTAGTCTGGTGCTCTATCCAGCTGAGCTACGAGCGCGCGGCGGACGAAGCCTGTCCGCGAGGCGTGTACCTAATCCTTTCGCCGCCGGAATGCAAGCGTCCGCGCCGGAAAAATTGACGCTTTAACGACAATCGTCGCGCGGCCGCAGCCGGCGGCTATTCGCCGAACTGCTTGAGCGGCACGGGCTCGACCGGAGACGGGCAATCGACCTGGTCCGGCTGATCCGGCAGGGTGATGCGGAAACGCGTTCCCGGGCCGTGCTTGTCGACGAGTTCGATGCTGCCGCCATGGGCGCGGATCAGTTCGTGGGCGATGGCCAGGCCAAGGCCCGTGCCGCCGGCGCGGGCGGCGCCGTGAAAGGCGGTGAACAGGTTCTCCTTCGCCTTTTCCGGCATGCCGGGGCCGGTGTCGTCGACCTCGATGGTCGCGACATGATCCTCGACGCGGGCCGAGACGGTGACCCGGCGAACGATCGCCGGATCGTCGGTCGCATCGGCGTTGAGCGCCTGGATGGCGTTGCGGCAGAGATTGTGGATGACCCGGAACAGCTGCTCGCTGTCGGCCTCCAGCTCCAGCCCGCGGGAGACGTCGATGACGAAATCGATCGGCGGCGTGTTCGACGCTTCGGTTCCTTCCGGCCGAATCTCCGGATCGACGATCAGCATGTCGCGGACATCGGCGACCAGCGCCTCGAACTGGATCAGCCGACGGTGCGGCTCGGCCTCCTGGGCGCGGCCATAGGCCAGCACTTCGCGGGTATAGGCGGTGGCGCGGTCCATGGTGCGGATGAGCTTCGGCGCGAAGCGCTTGACCACCGGGTCGTCGACCATCGCCAGACGGTCGGACATCAGCTGCGCCGAAGCGAGGATGTTGCGCATGTCGTGGTTGATCTTGGAGACGGCAAGGCCGAGATCGGCCAGGTGCTGCTGTTCCCGCAGCGTCGCCTGCAGCTCGCGCTGCATCGAGGCCAGGTGGCGCTGGGCGATGCCCAGCTCGTCGCCATTGTCGCGCGGCGCGATGATCCGGTCGGGATCGCCCGGCGCTTCGGAAAAAGCCTGCATGCTGGCGGTCATGCGCCGGATCGGGCGGATCATGATCGAGTTGATGGCGATGAAGACCAGGCCGGCGGTGATGAAGGAAATCAGCAGCGACAGCAGAAAGACGTTGCGGCCGTAAATCAGCATCGCCCGGTAGAGCGGCTCCTCGGCCATGACGATGTCGATCATCATGGTGTCGCCCTCGACCGGTCCGTAAACGCTGATGATGCGATCGCCGCCGGAAAACAGCGTGGCGAAGGCGTCGCGGATGGCGCCGAAGGGCGATACCGAGGTGATGTCGTACTGCATGTCGACCTGGTGCGGCATGTCGGTGGAGGCGATCAGCCGCGACATGCCCTCGGTCCTCAGCGCGATCGACTTTGTGCCGGTGGCCATCAGGGCATCGTTCTGAATCGGCCGCGGCAGCTCCATGTCCTCCCAGCCCTCGACCACCAGGCTGGCGGCGGCGGCGGTGCGCAGCCGGTCTTCCAGCCAGCGCATGCGCATATTGGCGACCGACGGCACGAAGATCAGCACCTCCGCCAGCATGACGAAGAGAATCGTCAGCAAAAGCAGTTTGCCGGACAGGCTGCGCCGCGGCTTTTCATCGCCGATCAGCCGCCGCGAGGCGCCATTCCTGCCGTTTCGTGCCGATTCCATTCCGCTTCCACCCCGAATGGGACAGTTTCCCTGCACACCTTCTATATCAAAGAAACCGTTAAATGGATCATATCATGTTTCATAGATGCTTAACGGTTGCAGCGCGTTACGCCGCGACGCGCGCCCCTCCTGGGTGTCAAATATTGCGCGGCCGCGCAACAAGTAAAGCGTTGTGCCGCACCGGATTGTCGAAAACTGCAGTGAAAAATCGTGCAGACGTCAGCTTCTCGACAGCGCCGGCGCCGCCGCCAACCCGCTGACGGCGGTTGCGAAGGGCTCGCGCAGCGCGCTGGCGACTTCGTGGTTCATGCCGTTGTGATTGACCGACACGCGGATCTTGTCCAGCGACTTGAGCAGCGGCGCCTGTTCGAGCGCCTGGACGAAGCGGCTGAATATATCCGGGTTCTGGACGAAGGGACCGGTCAGGATCATCCGGTCCGGAAACAGCAGGCGGCATAGATTGGCGGTCAGGCGCAGCACCTCTTTCAAGGCGTCTTCCATGGCCGGCGATTCGAGCAGGTCCAGCCGGTGCAGCTGTTCCGCCAGGCCGCTTTCGTCCAGCGGCAGGTCGGAAAACGTGCGGCGCAGCTGCGGGCCCAACGCCCAAAGGGCGGCCACCGTTTCCAGGCAGTCCGTGTTGCCGCAGGTGCAGCGGCGGCCGACGGTGTTGCCGAGGCTCCAGTGACCGATCTCGCAGAAACGACCGCGGCTGCGATTGACGATTTCGCCATCGGCGCTGTAGGCGGCCCCGATCCCGTGGCCCCAATGCAGGAGCAGAGCGGTCTCGCTGGCCGGGTGTCCTTCCTGCAGCCGGATACCGGCCAATTCGGCGTCGAGATTGCGCACCAGCCCGACCGGGCAGTCGACATCAGCCAGGGCCTTGGCAACATCGAAGTCGCGCATCCGCGGCCAGCGCGAGGAAACGCACCATAGCGACCGGCCGACGTCGAGCAGACCGGGCAACGAGCAGACGATGGCGCAGATCTCGATGCCGGCGGGAAATTTCCCGACGATATCTGCCACCAGGCGGCGCATGCAGTCCGCCATGGCGTCGTTTCCGGCATCCTCGGCGGGCGTGACGCGGCTTTCCGCCAACACGCGATAGGCCATGTCGACGGCCCTGGCGATCACGGTGCGGTCGACAACGCTGATATAGACGGCGCCGAAGCGCCGGTGATTGTAGTTCAGAGAGGCTGCCGGCCGGCCTCGGCCTCGCGGCTTGATCGTGCTTTCGCGCAACAGATCCTTGGCCACCAGATCGCCGACGAGCTCGGATACGGTCGTCGACCGCATCGACAGTGCCTGGGCGACGTCGCCGCGTGTCGTCGCCTGCCCATCGCGCACCAACCGTGCGACCGTCACCAGCTCTTCGGTACGGTTGCTTTCCATGATCCCCATTTAACGCAAAAGCGAGGGCAGCGTCAGCGAAAAGGCCGGCACATAGGTGACAAGCAACAGAACAACCAGCATGGCCAGATAGAACGGCATCAGGCTGCGCGTCGCCCGCTCAAGATTGATCCGGGCGATGCCGCATCCGACGAGCAGCGACGTGCCCACCGGCGGCGTACACAGGCCGATGCCGAGATTGAGGATCAGGATGATGCCGAAATGGATCGGATCGACACCGACCTTGGTGACGATCGGCAAAAGGATCGGCGTCAGCAGCAGGATGAGCACGCCCATATCCATCAGCATGCCCAGGACCAGCAACAGGATGTTGATCGCGAACAGCACGAACAGCTTGCTGCTCGAGACGGCAAAGATGGCATCGGCCAGTACCGCCGGCACGCGCAGATAGGACAGGAGGAACCCGAACACCGACGACGTCATGATGATCGCCGTGACCATTGCCAGCGTGGTCAGCGTGGTGGCGAAGATCCGCGCCGCGGCGGCGCGGTCGAGGCTGCGGTACCAGAACAGGGTGACGAGCAGCGCATAGACCACGGCCACGGCGGCCGATTCCGTGGCCGTGAACACGCCGGTCAGAATGCCGCCAATGATGATGACGATCGTGAACAGGCCGATGGCCGCGTCCAGGGCCACGGCGACGCCTTCGCGAAACCCGAAGGCGCGACCCAGCGGATGGCCGTGGCGCCGGGCCATGACGAAGCAGATGGCCATCAGCGACAGCCCCAGCAGCAGGCCGGGGACATAGCCGGCCAGAAACAGGGTCGAAATCGGCAGACCGCCGGCGGCAAGAGCATAGAAAATCATGTTCTGGCTGGGCGGGATCAGCACGCCCTGGACGGACGAGGTGACTGTGACCGCGACGGAGTAACCGGCCGGATAGCCACCGCGCTGCATCGCCGGAATCAGGAACGACCCGATCGATGCGACGTCGGCGACCGACGATCCGGAAATGCCGCCGAACAGGGTGCTGGCGACGACATTGCCCTGGGCAAGACCGCCGCGCATGCGTCCGACCAACACGTCGGCGAGGCGCACAAGCCTGTCGGAAATGCCGCCCTCGGTCATGATGTTGCCGACGAGGATGAAGAACGGCACGGCCAGGAATGTAAAGGAGTTGAGTCCGTTGACCATGCGCTGGGCCACCATCAGCAGCGGCAGTTGCAGATAGGCGGCGGTGGCCAGCGACGACAGGCCGAGCGCGAAGGCAATCGGCACGCGCAGCAGCATGAGGCCGAGAAAGCCGCCAAGCAGCAGCGATATGCCGATCCAGTCGATCTGCATCGCGGTCAGGCGTCCATCGTCGCAGATGGGGCGAAGTGGACATCACGCAGCAGCATGTTCGCCAAGGCATTGACGGTGCCGAGCATGCCGCCGACGATCGCCGGAAGATAGAGCAGCGACTTGGGCAGTCCGGATGCCGGCAGGACCTGGACTCCGACGAGCGCCAACAGGTCGTCGGCAAAAAACATCACCGCAAACATGAAAATCGCCATGGCCGCCTGCGCCGCATAGTCGAGCGCGACGGCCAGCCGAGCGGGAAGCAGATCCCGCAGGAAGGTGATCGCCACATGCTCGTGGCGGCGGATCCCAACGGCCACCGCCAGCAGGCCGAACCAGATCAGGCACAGCAGCGCGATCTCCTCCGACCAGCTGGTCGGCCGGTTCAGGACAAAGCGCAAAAAGACCTGCAGGACGGTGACGCCGGTGATAACGACGAGCAGGGCGTGGCAGACAAGGGCTGCGAGCCGGTTGATCCAGTCGATCCCCCACGCGACGGTCCGCAGCCATGCCATATTCAGCCTCCGATGCCTGCCGACTATTTCGCGGCCTTGATGCGCTCGATCAGCGGCTTGTAGTCGGGAAACTCTTCATAGATCGGTTGCACGGCGGCCTGGAAGGGGCCGTTGTCGATTTCGGCGACCGTCGCGCCGCCCTCTTCCACGGTCTTGCGCGCATCCTGATTAGCCTGGCGCATGATCTCACGCTCATAGAGCGCGGCTTCCATTCCGGCCTTGCGAATGGCCGCCTGCTGGTCCTCCGGCAGGGAGTCGAACTTCGCCTTGTTCATGAGCAACAGCGCCGGCGGGCTCAGATGGCCGTCTTCCACATAGTTCGGCGCAACCTCGTAATGGGCCGAGGTGTGGTAGCTCACATAGTCGTTTTCAGCGCCGTCGATGACGCCGGTCTGCAGGCTGGAATAGACTTCGCCGTAATTCATCGGGGTCGGCACGGCACCCAGTAGTTCCATCATGCGAATGGAAATCGGCGCCGGCTGAACGCGGATCTTCATGCCCTTGAGATCCTCGATGCTGCGGATCGGCTTGCCCTCGACCGTATAGAATGAGCGGGACCCGGCATCCATGTAGCCGAAACCGATCAAACCGACCTTCTCGAGATCGTTGAGGACCTCGGTGCCAACGTCGCCATCGAGCACGCGATATTTGTGATCCCAGCCACCGAATATGTAAGGCAGCGTGAAGACGCCCATCGACGGGCTGACATTGGCGAGCACGACGGAGTTCACCCGGGTGAGATCGATGATGCCGGCTTGGGTCTGTTCGATGGTTTCCGGCTCCTGACCCAACTGGGCGCCCGAAAACACCTGCACCGTGACCTCTCCGTCGGTGTATTCCTTCACCAGGTCGGCGAAGCGATGCATCGCCACCGTCACCGGATTCGATTCCGGCTGGTTTTCGGCCAGACGCAGGACGGTCTCGGCGGATGCCTGCGGCAGCCAGACGATGCCGGCGAGCAAGCCGACAATGGCGGAACGGATCATGTTCATTTTCGTGCCTCCCTTTGAGTTCGATCGCCGAGAAGATCGATCATAACGATCAGTGTGTCAATATTTAAAAACAAAATTGTTCTAAATTATTTTCCTTAATTTCCGGCTTGTTGACACCATAATACGTTTCTGATTTTGTTTTAGAAACAGACGCATTCAAAAATGGGAGCGATATGCGTATCTCAATCCATCCCGACAAAAACTTGCTTGGACAGGCCGCGGCGGAGGAAGGCGCTCAAGCCATTCGGGCGGCAATCAACGCGTCCGGTTTCGCAACGATCACGGTCGCCACAGGCGCCAGCCAGTTCGAAATGCTCGACTCGCTGGTTTCCAAGAACATCGACTGGAGCCGGGTCACGGTCTTTCATCTTGACGAATATGTCGGCATAGCGCCCGACCATCCGGCCAGTTTCCGCGGCTATCTGGCCGATCGCTTCGTCGACAGGATCGGCCGCTTGAAAACGTTCGTTCCGGTGAACGGGGACGCCGTCGATATCGACGACGAGGTCGCCCGCCTCAACGGCCTGATCTCGCAGCGCAGCGTCGATGTCTGTTTCGCCGGCATCGGCGAGAATTGCCATCTCGCCTTCAACGATCCGCCTGCCGATTTCGAAACGCAGGCGCCCTACATCGTCACCGAACTGGACGACGCTTGCCGCCGGCAACAGCTGGCCGAAGGCTGGTTTTCGACGCTCGACGAGGTCCCCGCTCGGGCGATTTCCATGTCGATCCAGCAAATCATGAAGGCCCGGAAACTGGTTCTCTCCGTTCCCGACGCCCGCAAGGCCGAGGCGGTGCGCAATGCGGTAGAGGCAGAGATTTCGAACCGCTATCCGGCATCCATCTGTCAGCGACACGCCGACGCCGCGCTGCACCTGGACCCGCCGGCGGCCAGTCTTCTGTCGGCCAATAGCGCCGAGGTCCGCCAGTGCTGACGGACGGGCTTTTCGACCTTCAGGTCAACGGCTATGCCGGCGTCGATTTCAACGACGACACCCTGACCCCCGACCAGGTGGACCTGGCGCTGGAAGCGATGCTGGCGGCGGGTGTCACGGGCTGCCTGCCGACGCTGATCACCGCGCACAAAGCACAGCTCGCGTCCCGCCTGCAGGCGCTCGATGCCGCCGTCTCGGCCAGTCGGCTCGGCGCGTCGATGGTCCCCGGCTACCATCTGGAGGGCCCCTTTCTCAATCCCGCCGCCGGCTACGAAGGCTGCCATCCGGGCGATGCGATGATCGATCCCGATCTCGACTTCGTCGCCCGTCTCGAAGCCGGCCTGAGCCGCCCGGTTCTGCTGATCTCGCTGGCGCCGGAACGCGTCGGAGCCGTGGAAGCGGTGCGGCAATTGGCCGGTCTCGGCAAGACCGTCGCCATGGCCCATTCGGCAGCCGACTTCGCAACCGTAGGGGCGGCGGCCGAGGCGGGGATGACTTTGTCGACCCATCTCGGCAACGGTCTGCCGCGAATGCTGCCGAAGCTGGAAAACGCGCTGCTGGCGCAATTGGCCGAGCCGCGGCTGAAGGCCTGCCTGATCGCCGACGGCCACCACATTTCGCCGGACGCGCTCAACGCGCTGGTGGCGATCAAGGGCCAGACCAACTGCGTCCTGGTGAGCGACGCCGTCCTGGCGGCGACGGCACCGCCGGGGGCCTACCGGTTCGCCGGCATGGACATCACGCTCGATGAGAGCGGCGCGGTGCGACAACCGGGGCAGAGCAACCTTGCCGGCTCGGCGCTTTGCCTCGATGCGGCTGTCCGCAATGTCAGCTCATGGGAGATTGCGCAGCCGCCCGCGGCGGTTGAAATGGCGTCGACCCAGGCGCGCGCGGCCATTGCGCGCTCGCTCGAATACCACCGGATCCGCCTCGAACCGGGGCAGGTCGAGTGGAATTCCGCGCTGGAACCGACGCTCCTCGTATCCGGCGCTGTCGACCGGTAAAAAACGGGCGGCAATCAGCCGAAGCGGCGCAGGAAGGTCAGCAGCTTGCGGACGAAGGGCTTGCGGGTCATCGGCGCGTAGTAGGTGATGGCCGCACGCTTGCCGATCTCGCCCATGGTCGGATAGGCCGGCACGAAGCCGCGCACATCCGACAGTTTCATCTTGTTGGCAACGGCCAGCGCCCACATGTTGATCATCTCGCCGGCGCCGGCGCCAGCAATGGAAACGCCGAGTATCCGGCCCTTCTTGTCGGTGATCATCTTGATCAGGCCGTCGGTCTTGCGCTCGGCCTGGGCCCGGTCGTTTTCCACATAGGGCCAGCGCAGCACGTGGATCTCGCGAGCCCGCTTTCGGGCCGCCTCCTCGTTGAGCCCGACATGGGCGAGCTCCGGTTCGGTAAAGGTGACCCAGGGGATGATGTCGCGGTTTTCCTTCGCCGGCAGGCGAAATAGGATCTGCTGGATCACCAGGCCGGCATGGTAGCCGGCGACATGGGTGAACTGCAGCCCGCCGGCGACATCGCCGATAGCATAGACGCGGCGGTTGGAGCTGCGCAGGTTGGGGCCGACCTTGATGCCGGACCGGTCGAATTCGATGCCTGCTTCCTCCAGCCCCAGACCCTCGACATTGGCCTTGCGGCCGGTCGCGACCAGGATGTCGGTGCCGTCGATGACAGTTTCGCCGGCATCGGTCGTCAGCGTCACCCGCACGCCGGTCTTGCCGCGCTTCGCCACCTCGCTCACGGTCGCGCCTTCGAGGATCTCGATGCCCTCGCCGCGCAGCTTTTCGAGCACGATGGCCGCCAGTTCGGGATCGTCCTTGCCCAGCGCCTTCAGCCCCTCGACCACGGTGACCTCGGAGCCGAGCCGGCGGTGCGCCTGGGCCATCTCCATGCCTATGGGACCGCCGCCGATGACGATCATGTGTCGGCTCTTGCGATTGCGGTCGAACAGCGTCTCATTGGTGAGGTAGTCGACCTTGTCGATGCCCGGAATCGGCGGCACGAAAGCCGATGAGCCGGTGGCAACGACGAAACGCCTCGCCTTGATTTCGAATTCGCCGGCCGCAACCGTCTCGCGGTCGGTGAACTTGGCTTCTTCCTGGATAACCCGGACGCCGAGCGCCGTGAAGCGTTCGACGGAATCGTTCGGTGCGATGGCGCCGATGACCGAATGAATGTGGCTGTGCACCTTGCGGAAGTCGACCTTGACCTCGCCGGCCGAGACGCCGAAAGCCGGCGCCTCACCGATCGCATGGGCGTGTTTGCCGGCGGCGATGATCGCCTTGGAGGGAACGCAGCCATAGTTGAGGCAATCGCCGCCCATCTTGCCCTTTTCGATCAGCACCACGTCGACGCCGAAGGAAGCGGCGGCCGCGGCGACCGTGAGCCCTCCGGAGCCGGCGCCGATGACACAGATATCCGGACGCAGCGTTTCGCTCATGGCGAGACCTTTCAAAATGCGGATTGGCGATGAACCCTCGCGAAGAGAGATACCAGACCCTGCCGCCTATTCAACCGGCGGGCCCGCGCCCGCCGCGCAGTTTGCGGATGACGAACGGGATGGCGGCGACCGCGGCGAGCGCGGCGAAGGCAATGGTGATTTCGGTGGTCACCAGATCGGAGGCGCTGACGTCGACGCCGGCCTCCCGCGCCGACAGGATGACGCTGTCGAGCCCCTGGCCGAGATAGGAGTAGGCGTAGGTTCCGGGGAGAATACCGATGAAAGTGGCAACGACATAGGTGCGCACGGGGACGTTGAACAGAGCCGGCGCGATGTTGATGACGAAGAACGGAAAGATCGGCGCAAGACGCAGCACCAGCAGGAAGCTGAAGGCATTTTCGCGGAACCCGTCGGCCAGCTTGTTGACGCCGGAGCCCGCCTTCTTCTTGAGAAAATCGCCGAACGCCGAACGCGCGGCCAGATAGATGATGGTGGCGCCGGTGGTGGCGCCGATCGCGGTCAGTGTTCCGGCGACGAACCAGCCGAACAGGAAGCCGCCGAAGATGGTCAGCAACGATGCGGCCGGAAACGAGAAAGCGACGGCGAGTATATAGGTTACGAGATAGATCAGGGCGGCGAGCCAGAAATTCTCCATGACCCGGGCCATCAGGGAATCGCGATGCTCGACCAGCGATTCGAAAGACAGGAAATCGACCAGCCCGAACCAGTAGGCGGCGGCGAGCCCGGCAACGACCACGACAATCGGTGCAAAGCGTTTCAGCCTGCCCGAGGGCGCTGCGTCGGTCTGTTCGAGCGGTCCGTCGTCGCTCCGGCTGTCGCCCTTCATTGCCATGTCCGTCCCCGCGCCGGCTGTCTTGGTCTGTGCACTCATCCCTGTGCTCCTCGCTGGACGCTTCGGAAACCCACCGAATGACCGCCCGTGTGGTTCTGTCCATCGAACCTAAGAACTGCGCCGGAGCACCGCCAATGACATTCGCGCCGTTTTTCCAAAGTGTGCGTGATTGGCCGGTCGGCGCCACTCACATTCCTGTGAAACCGGCCCGGGTTCTCACCCTATGTCATTGAGACTCCAATCATAGACGAATCGGCCGACGGACGCAGCCCTGATCGCCGCCGCATGATCGGGTGCGGCAAACCGGCCCCAATGGGATTTCAGCTTGCGGCGGCCGCCAAAGTCGCCCGCATACCAGGAGTAGATCTTCGAAGACGTGATACGGCCTTTGCTGACCGCCACGCCGCGCCGGTGGTTGACATAGTCGCGGGCGTTGGCTGCCAGCAGGCCGTCGACATTGCCGCCGGTGAAGGCGACGGTGGCCAAGTTGGGGCAGGAATAGGAGGCGCAGTTCAGCCCGTAATGCGACATCGGATCGTTGAACAGCGGCCGCACGATCGCGTGCTCGACATCGTCGAGCGACAGGGCCGTGCCTTCCACCGACATCAGTTTCTTCGACCAGGGCCCCGAGCCGAACAGTCCGCCGCCGCCGAGATTGATCTTCTTGATCGAACTCACCGGATAGCGCTCGAGCACAACGTCGAGCGTCTTGGCATTGTAGAGATTGATCCAGTAGGCGTGAGCCTCGTCGACCGAGAAGGTCGACGGGCGAGCGGCTTCGAGATCCGCGACATAGGATTTCAGCGCCGCGTGTCCGCCCGACTTCAGTCCGCGATAGTCGACACGGTTGTAGCCTTCGGCATCCGGCTTGACGTAAGCGGCGAGCATGGCATTGAAGGCGGAATGGTCCATACCGCCCGAGCCGCGCGGCGCAAGCTGGCGCAGTGGTGCAGCGGCCAGAACGGGCCGCATCCCGATCAGCAGGACGGCCGCGGTGGCGGTGGTGCCTGTCAGCATGCGGCGGCGGTCGATATTTGGCATCGGGTACTCCTGCGGGAATCGGTGGTGCGCAACACCCGAACTCGGGGTGCCGGTGGAATCGCTTCGTGCATGGCAACAGACTTGCGCGGCGGACGTTTCCAGACAATGACCGGAAGGGCGATTTCACCGCCATGTGATGCAAGGTGATCCGGGCAGCGCCCGAAACCCGGTCGCGCATATCTGTCGCTCCGCGAGCGGTCGAAGAAGGACCGCTGCGATAGCGTCCCGCAATTGACTTGGCGGGGGCTTTGCGCCTATAAGCCGCGCACGTTCGGGTTCGCTCATCCGGCGCATGTTTGTTTGTGCCCGCGCCACCCAGACGGCAATCGCAACGCAGCTGTTTTACGACAGTCCGAAGAAGGGCCGCACACCGCGGTATTCAAATAAATGACAAAGCGTACCTTTCAACCGTCCAAACTCGTGCGCAAGCGCCGCCACGGCTTCCGTGCACGTCTCGCAACCAAAGGCGGCCGCCGCGTTCTGGCCAACCGCCGGTCCCGCGGACGCAAGCGCCTGTCGGCCTGAGCCGCAACCGACCATCCGCGGAAGGGCCCATGCCGCAAAGGTCGATGCCAGTGACCGGACGACTGACCCGGAGATCCGAGTTTCTCGCCACCCGCAATGGCGAACGCAGGCGCGGGCCCTATTTCGTTCTGGAGGTGCTCGACCGCAAGGCGCCCGACGAGGCGCCGCGGGTCGGCTATACCGTGAGCAAGCGGCAGGGCAATTCCGTCGAACGCAACCGCATCCGGCGGCGCCTGAAAGAGGCGGTCCGCCGCATGGCGGGATTTGCGATGAAGCCCGGTCATGACTATGTGGTGATAGCGCGACGCGACGCCCTCGAGGCGCCGTTCGATACGCTCGTCCAATCGCTCGCGAAGCGGGTCGCCCAGCGACCGGCGGAGCCCCGGCGCGACAACAGGAACAGATGATGGAACAGAACCGCAACTACATCGTGGCCATTGCCCTTTCGGTCCTGGTCCTGATCGCGTGGCAGTTTTTATACCTCAACCCGAAAATCGAGCGCGAGCGCGCCGCTCAGGAGGCGCTGCAGCAGACCGAGCAGCAGACGCCGCTGGCGGACAATCAGGCGGCCCCGTCGCAAGGAACCTCGACCACCGGCGATTTGCCGCAGGCGGCTGCCGGAGCCACATCCACCGGCTCGCCGGCTACGGGCGTCGCAGGCGCAACGGGCGCCGATCGCGATACGGCGGTGGCGCAACAGAAGCGCATTCGCATCGACACGCCGGCGCTTTCCGGCTCGATCAATCTCACCGGCGCGCGATTGGACGACCTGAAGCTGAAGAACTACCGGCTGACGGTCGACCCGACGAGCCCGATTATCGAACTCCTGTCGCCGGTCGAGATGCAGGAAGGCTATTTCGCCGAATTCGGCTATGCCGGCAACGAAACCAGCGGCGCGGTTCCGGGACCGGACACCGTGTGGACCGTCGACGGCGAGCCGACGCTGACGCCGGCAACCCCGGTGACGATGTCGTGGACCAACGACAAGGGGATCAGCTTCCAGCGCACCGTCAGTGTCGACGCGAACTACATGTTCCAGATCTCCGACACGGTGACCAACAATTCCGATGCCGCCGTCTCGGTCTCGCCCTATGGCCGCATCACGCGCCTCTACAGGCCCGAGACCACCGGCTTCTTCATTCTGCATGAGGGTTTACTGGGCGTCATCGGCGACCAGGGTCTGAAAGAAATCGACTATGGCGATGTCGAGGACGACCGGACGATCCTGCCGCCGAAGGCCGACAAGGGCTGGCTCGGCTTCACCGACAAATACTGGGCCACGGCGCTGATACCGGCGCAGGATCTGTCGTTCCAGGCGAAATACAGCTATCTCGAGCGCGGACGGCCGATCTACCAGGCCGACTTCATCAGCGACCCGCTCACCATCGCGCCGGGCCAGGCGCAGTCGTCGGAAAAGCACCTGTTTGCCGGCGCCAAGGAAGTGCCGATCATCAACGACTATATGGAAACCAACAAGATCGAGCACTTCGACAAGATGATCGACTGGGGGTGGCTGTATTTCATCACCGAGCCGATGTTCTACGTGCTCGACTTCTTCTACAAGCAGGTCGGCAATTTCGGCGTCGCCATCCTGCTGACCACCGTCGTGCTCAAGCTGATCTTATTCCCGCTCGCCAACAAGTCCTACGTCTCGATGGCCAATATGAAAAAGGTCCAGCCGAAGATGGAGGAAATCAAGGCCAAGCACGGCGACGACCGCCAGGCCATGCAGCAGGCGATGATGAAGCTCTACAAGGAGGAAAAGATCAATCCGGTCGCCGGGTGCTGGCCGGTCCTGCTGCAGATTCCGGTCTTCTTCGCCCTCTACAAGGTCCTGTTCATCACCATCGAGATGCGGCATGCGCCCTTCTTCGGCTGGATCCAGGACCTTTCGGCGCCGGATCCGACGAGCATCCTCAACCTGTTCGGACTGCTGCCCTATACGGCGCCGGATATCCCCTATCTGGGAATCGGCATCTGGCCGCTGCTGATGGGCATCACCATGTTCCTGCAGATGCGCATGAACCCGACGCCGCCGGACCCGACGCAGGCGATGATCTTCAACTGGATGCCGGTGATCTTCACCTTCATGCTGGCGACCTTCCCGGCCGGTCTGGTCATCTACTGGGCCTGGAACAACACGCTTTCGATCATCCAGCAGGCGGTAATCATGAAGCGCCAGGGCGTCAAGATCGAGCTGTGGAGCAATCTGGCCGGCCTGGTGAAGAAGAAACCCAAGGCGGCCGAGTAGCGGCCGCCGCCCCATGTCCGACGACTTGACGCTTTTCGCCCGGCCCTGGGCGTTCATCCGCGGCGTGCCGGCGATGCGCTTCCTGCCGCCGGAAGGGCCGCCGGAAGTGGCCTTCGCCGGCCGCTCCAATGTCGGCAAGTCGTCGCTGATCAACGCGCTGCTTCGGCAGAAGGGCCTCGCCCGCACCTCCAACACGCCGGGCCGCACCCAGGAACTCAACTATTTCGTGCCGGACGGCTATTCGGGATCGGCCGGCGACATGCCGCCGGTGGCGGTGGTCGACATGCCGGGTTACGGCTTCGCCAAGGCACCCAAGGCGCAGGTCGACCAGTGGACGCGTCTTGTCTTCGACTATCTGCGCGGCCGAGCCAGCCTCAAGCGGGTCTATGTGCTGATCGACGCCCGCCATGGCATCAAGGCCAATGACGAGGAGGTCCTGGCGATGCTCGACCAGGCGGCCGTCTCCTACCAGATCGTGCTGACCAAGATCGACAAGATCAAGGCGGCCGGCGTGGCGCCGCTGATCGCACGCACGGCGGAGCGCGCCGCCAAAAGGCCGGCGGCCTTTCCCGGCGTGCTGGCGACGTCGTCGGAAAAGGGCGCCGGACTCGACGATCTGCGGTCGGCGATCGTTGCGGCCATTGCCGGTTGAATCACGGCCAATTGTGCTATCATTTGCAGGGTGTTGGACCTTCGGGGCGTAAAGCGTGAGTGAACAGGACAAGCACGAGCCGCAACAGGTCGCGATGGCATGGGCGGTTCACGCGTTTACCGCCTCGGGCATCGTGCTGGGCTTTCTCGCCCTCGTTGCCATCCTGAACAACGACAAGACCGCTGTCTTCCTGTGGCTCGGACTGGCGCTGTTCGTCGACGGCATCGACGGCACGCTGGCGCGCAAGGTCAAGGTGCGGGAGATCACGCCGCAGCTCGACGGCACGACGCTCGACAACGTCATCGACTATTTCAACTATGTCGCCGTGCCGGCGATGATGATCTACTGGTTCGGCTTCGTGCCGCCCGGCTGGGAAACGGTGACGGCGGCAGCGATCATGGCGGTGTCCTGCTACACCTTCGCCAACACCGCCATGAAGACGTCGGACTACTATTTTTCCGGCTTGCCGGCGCTGTGGAACCTGGTGGTTCTGATCTTCCACATTCTGCAGACCGGGCCGTGGACCAATCTGATCGTGCTTGCCGCCTGCGGCGTGCTGACCTTCATCCCGGTCAAGTTCGTGCATCCCTTCCGAGTGACCGACTGGCGCGGCATCACCATCCCGATGACGGTTCTGTGGGCGGCGACGACCCTGCGGCTGGTGCTGATCGACCCGGACAACGAGACGGTGCACGAGACGTCGCCCATGTTCTTCTGGCTGTGGGTGTTGTCGTCGGTCTATTTCGCCGCGCTGTCGCTGTGGCGGACCTTTCGGCCGGAGCCCGAAGACTAGCCGTCAGGCGATCCGTTCCTGAAACGTCAGCGCCACGCCGTTGATGCAGTGGCGCAGGCCGGTGGGCGGCGGACCGTCATTGAAGACATGTCCGAGATGGCCGCCGCAGCGACTGCAATGCACTTCCGTACGCGGTACCAGCAGTTTGAAGTCGCGCTTGGTGGCGACGGCGTCTTCGATGGCGTCGTAGAAGCTGGGCCAGCCGGTGCCGCTGTCGAACTTGGTTTCCGATGCATAAAGCGGCAGGTCGCAGCCGGCGCAGTTATAGGTGCCGGTGCGCTTTTCCTCCAGCAGCGGGCTGGTCAAGGGTCGCTCCGTCGCTTCCTCGCGCAGCACGGCGAACTGGTCCGGCGTCAGTCGGGAACGCCATTCCTCCTCTGAAAAGCTGACCTCGAACGGACCGCCTTCGGCTTCGGCGACCGAAGGGCGCGGCTTCAGGGCGTAGAAGGTGCCGATGGCGGCCAGTCCGGCCCCGGACAGCAGAAATGCGCGGCGTTTCATGGCGACAGGTCCTTTCGTTGTTGCCGGCAATATAAGGGCTGCTGCGTTGAACTGCCCATGACATTTTCGCGAGACGCAGCGGCCGGGCGATCGCGAAACGACAATTGCCCCCTCCCCGCGAAACCGTTAAAACGCCTCGACTTTCATAAGGGATACCGATGACGGACTCCGATACGCGCGAAAAAAGCCAGATCCAGGCGAAACTCCTGTCCGAGGCGCTGCCCTATATGCAGCGCTACGAAAACCGCACCATCGTGGTCAAATATGGCGGCCACGCCATGGGCGACCCGGAGCTCGGCCAGGCTTTCGCCCGCGATGTCGCACTGCTCAAACAGTCCGGCGTCAACCCGATCGTGGTGCATGGCGGCGGCCCGCAGATCGGCTCGATGCTGACCCAGATCGGCATCGAATCGAAATTCGAGGGCGGTCTCAGAGTGACCGACCAGAAGACGGTCGAAATCGTCGAAATGGTGCTCGCCGGTTCGATCAACAAGGAGATCGTGGCGATGATCAATGCCGAAGGCGAATGGGCCATCGGCCTGTGCGGCAAGGACGGCAACATGGTATTCGCCGAAAAGGCCAAGAAGACCGTCATCGACCCGGATTCCAACATCGAGCGCATCCTCGATCTCGGCTTCGTCGGCGACATCGTCGAGGTCGACCGTACGCTGCTCGACCTGCTCGCCAAGTCGGAGATGATCCCGGTGATCGCACCGGTGGCACCGGGCCGCGACGGCCACACCTACAACATCAATGCAGACACCTTCGCAGGCGCCATCGCGGGCGCCCTGTCGGCAACGCGGCTTTTGTTCCTGACCGACGTGCCGGGCGTGCTCGACCGCGACGGCAAGCTGATCAAGCAGCTGACGGTCGCCGAGGCACGGGCGCTGATCAAGGACGGCACCATCTCGGGCGGCATGATCCCCAAGGTTGAAACCTGCATCGATGCCATCGAAGCCGGCGTCGAGGGCGTCGTCATCGTCAACGGCAAGACCGCCCACGCGGTGTTGCTGGAGATCTTCACCGAACACGGCGCCGGCACGCTGATCGTGCATTAGACTGGTTTCAGATCATCCGGCTGCCGAGCCGTTCGTCGAAATGATACGTGGACATACGTTCCACGCCGTCTTCGAGGATCAGAAACTGGTCCTCGAGCTTGACCCCCTCGTTTGAGCGGTCCCAGCCGATATAGCTTTCCAGGCAGATGATCATGCCGGGCTCGAGATAGCCGTCGAGCGGATAGTCGGTGCCGGCACTGTCCATATGCGGGATGTTGGGAAATTCGCCGGCCATGCCCAGCCCGTGGCCGATGCAGTAGTAGCGGCTGGCGTGATGATCCTCGGGAATTGTCCAGGCCTTCTCGGCCAGCTCCCGGTAGGCCAGCCCCGGCTTCAGCAAATCGGCATTCCACTCGAGCTGTTCGCGGGCACGGGCATAGAGCAGTTTCTGGTCCGGCGCAGCCCTGTTCGAGCCGCACAGAAAGGTGCGCGAGAAGTCGACGGCATAGTTTTCGAAAGCCAGGGCGTCGGTGTCGAGACACAGCAGATCGCCCCGCTCCAGCAACCGGGCGCCGGCCTCCTGGAAATAGGGAAAGGTGTTGGGGCCGCTCTGAAACAGGCGGGTGGACACGTAATGTCCGTGCTTGGCCATCAGCTCGTAGTGGAACTCGGCCCAGGTTTCGGCCTCCGACAATCCCGGCTCGGCCCTTTGCTCGAGCCGGTGCACGCCGATTTCGACGCGGCGCATCGCTTCGCGGATATAGGGTAGTTCGATCGGCAGCTTGATGGCGCGCGTCAGGCTGAGTGCCTCCAGCGCATCGACGACGTCCAGGCCTTGGCCGCGCAGCGCGTCGACGGCCTGAAACGGAAACCGGTCGACGGCGATGCGGTCGATAGCGACATCATGCGAACGGATCGTTTCGACGATTTCCGTTGCAAAACGAAGGCTTGCCCCCAACAGGTCGCCGCCCGAGCTGACATAGTCCAGGCCCTCCGCCAGGCGAATTTCATCGATGGTCGGCAGCCCTTCAGCCAGGTGATGCGAACCTGCGAAGTCGTAGAGGATCACCGGACCGTCGAGAAAAATCAGCAGATACCGAGCCGGTGTCCTGGCCGACCAAAGCTGCATGTTCGCGGCGCCGGTGGAATAGAGGATCTGATTGGGGTCGACCGTCGCCAGCACCGGGATGTCGTGCCGTCGCATCCCGGCGCGTGTGTGGGCAAGACGCGCCAGATAGAGATTGTCGCGATTGGCGTACAGCTCGTCCTCGGTGGGATGATCAGCCGTGGTCATTCAGGCTCCGCATCAGGAAAACACCACCAGCGCAACCACCCCGGCGACGATCAGCACGGTGCCGATCGTCTCCAGCCGGTTGACCGTTTCGCGAAAGATGAAGACCGACGAGGCGTAGGTAAAGATGATTTCCACCTGGGCCAGGACCTTCACATAGGCCGCCTGCTGCAGGGTCATTGCCATGAACCAGCCGAAGGAAGCGCAGACGCCGGCAAGGCCGACGATCAGCGACGGTTTCCAGGCAGCGACGATGCGGCCGATCTCCGAGCGGTCGCGAGCAACCATCCACAGCAGCATGATCGCCGTCTGGAAGACGATGACGAAAGCCAGCGTGACGGCTGCCTGCATCATGAAGTTGGGGCCGCCCAACGACAGCGATGCGGCGCGGTAGGCGACGGCGGCGACGCCGAAAAAGGCGCCGGAGGCGAGGCCGATCAAGGCGTTGCGCCGGAACACCGAGGTGATCAGGCCGGTCCAGCTGACGGCGCTGCGGGCAACCGAGATCAGCATCACGCCGACCACCGAGATGGCGATGGCGAAAAGGCTGCCCGAGGTCACAGTTTCGCCGAGGAACAGCAGGCCGAACAGCGCCGCCTGGGCCGGTTCGGTGCGCGAATAGGCGGTGCCGACGGTGAAATTGCGGAATGAGAACAGGTAGACCAGCAAAAGCGTTGCGGAAATCTGCGCGATGCCGCCGATCACCGCCCAGAAGAAGAAGGTCCCGTGCACCGCCGGGATCGGCATGCCGACGCCGTAATGCAGCACGGCAACAAAGAGCAACGCAAAGGGAAAACCGAAGCCGAAGCGAACGAAGGTCGCGCCCGTCGTGCCCATCACCCCCTTGAGGTGCTTCTGCATGGCGGAGCGGATGTTCTGGAGGAAGGCGGCGACGAGGGTGATCGGGATCCACAATTCCATGGCCGGGCCCTATCACGCTTCGCCTGCTTCGCCAATCAATTTGATCGTGCAAGCTGCCAGCGATCGTGTCATAAGGCCGGCATGTCCAAGTCACTGCCGAACCGGGACGATTTCAGGCCCATTTCCAACTGGGTGTTCGATCTCGACAACACACTCTATCCGCGCCACACGGACCTTTTCTCGCAGATCGACCAGAAGATGACGTCCTTCGTGTCGGACCTGCTGTCGCTGCCGCACGACGAGGCTCGCAAGATCCAGAAGGCCTATTACCGCGACCATGGCACGACGCTGAACGGGCTGATCAAGAAGCACGGTGTCGACCCCAACGAGTTCCTCGAGAAGGTGCACGACATCGACTATTCCTGGATCGATCCGGATCCCGCGCTGGGTGAGGCCATCCGGGCCCTGCCGGGCCGCAAGTTCATCTTCACAAATGGCAGCGTAAGCCATGCGGAACGGACGGCGACGGCGCTCGGCATCCTCGACCATTTCGACGAGATCTTCGACATCATAGCCGCCGACTACACTCCCAAGCCGGCTGCCGAAACCTACGACCGGTTCCTGGAAAGACACGGAATCGACAGCAGCGGTGCTGCCATGTTCGAGGACCTGCCGCGAAATCTCGCCGTGCCCAAGACACTCGGCATGCGAACCGTGCTCGTGGTGCCGCACAATTTCGACGAGGCGATGGGCGAAGACTGGGAACGCATCGGCTCCGACGGCGATTACATCGACTACGTGACCGACGACCTTTCTGCCTTTTTGCAGCATTATCTGGACAATGCCGGCACCGCCGGTTGAGAGTTCCTATTCCGGCAAGCCGGCCCGACGCAAACCCTCCAGCCAGCGCTCGTGATCGTCCGGATAGCGTACGGGGACCATGTGGCGCACCTGCGAGACGGTGAGGCCCGGCATGCGTTGCAGCAGCCTTTCGCAGGCCTGTTTCGCCTCCTGGTCGCGCCCCATCATGGCCAGAGACGCGGTTTCCTGGCGCATGGAAGAGGCGTAGCCGGGAAACTCCGCCAGCACCTGCCGGCTGATGTCGACGCAATCCTGGTAGCGTTCCGACACGAACGCGCCGATGCCGACAACGCCCAGCCAGAAACTCTTGAGCGGATCCTGCGGGCTGAGCTGGATCGCCCGATCGGCCGACGCTTTCGCCGCGTCGTAGTCCCCCGCCACGCCGTGTATGGCGGCCAGAATGCCATAGGCGTTGGCGTGGTTCGGATTGAGGCGAATCGCCCGTTCCAGATGGCGTGCCGCGTTGTCGAAATCGCGGGCGAAGCACTCCGACATGCCGAGCATTGCATGGGCATTGGCGTCGTTCTCGTCGAGCGCGATCGCCTTGCGGGAAGCTTCACCGGCGTCGGCAATGGCCTTCTGCGTATCGCTGCGCCACAGATGCAGCATGCCGTATAGTTCGCAGAAAGCCAGTGTGGAATAGGCCTCCGGCAGGCCCGGATCGGTGGCTATCGCCTGCTCGAGCCATCGGCGGGCGCTCATATTGTCCTCTTCGGTGAGTTTTCCGATGTGCCACCTTGCCCGCAGGACCTTCTCCCAGGCGCTCAGGCTTTCCGGATGTTTGGAGTGGGAGCGCCGGACTTCCGCGCCGATGGTGTTTGGTGCAACGGCAGCGACGATGGCGCCGGTTATCTCGTCCTGCACGGCGAAGATATCATCGAGGTCTCGGTCGTACTTCTCCGCCCAGATATGGGAGCCGGTTTCGCCGTTGATCAGCTGGGCGGTGACCCGCACCCGGTTGCCGGCCTTGCGAACGCTGCCCTCGAGCAGATAGCGCACTCCGAGTTCGCGACACACCTCGTCGACGCGGATCGGCTTGCCCTTGTAGGTGAAGCTCGAATTGCGGGCGATGACGAAGAATTCGCGAAAATGGGACAACTCGGTAATGATGTCTTCGGCGATGCCGTCCGAGAAATACTCCTGCTCGGGATCGCCCGACATATTGTCGAAGGCCAGCACGGCAATCGACGGTTTTTCGGATTTCGGCTCACTGGAAGTCGCCGCCTCGGAGGCATCACCGGGCGGCAGCCATTTGTAGATCCGGACCGGTTGGTCGATGTTCTTCAGCTGTGTCGCGCCCTGATCGGAAAATGTTGCATCGACCCGGTTTCCAAGGCTTTGCACCGCAATGTCGGACAGGCAGATCCCGCCCGTCTCGGCCAGCGGCTCGAGCCGCGCCGCGATATTCACGCCGTCTCCGAAGATATCATTGTCGTCGAGAATGATGTCTCCGACATGGATGCCGATCCTCAGCCGGATCGCCGCCTCGCCGGTCTGGCCATCGCCCGACATTTGCAGATCGATGGCGCACTGCACCGCGTCGACCACGCTGGCAAATTCCACCAGGGCGCCATCGCCCATCAGCTTGACGATGCGTCCCCTGTGACGCTCGACCGCCGGATCGAACGTTCCGGTGCGATGGTCTTTGAGGGCGCGAAGGGTCGCGGCCTCGTTGCGCGTCATCAGCGCCGAATAGCCAACGATGTCGGTTGCCATGATGGCGGCGAGACGTCGTTCCACCTGATTGCCCCCAATCGACGATCACATTAGCCGCCAAAACATCGCCGTGCAAAGACGAATGGTCATCGGCCCTTTTCAAACCTGCCCGGCTATGCAAAAAGCGCCGCTCCGGGCAATCCGGAACCACAACCACCAGCGACAGGAGGCTGCCATGACCCGTTATCGCGACTTCGACCGCCTGCCGTCCTTTTGAGACGACCAGCAAGCGTCGCAAATCCTACCCATCCGAAACCAGAGTCAAACGCGGTGAACGATACGTCCACGGCGACGTCGAGCTCGTCGAAAAGCTCGGCCGCAACGATCCCTGTCCATGTGGATCGGGACGCAGATTTCAAGCGCTGCTGCATGAAATCCGGCCGGCTTGACGGGTCGCAACGGCATCATTACTTCCGCGACCGCGACTGACCATGCTTCGGGGTGCCGGCGGCACCCGATCACGCGAGTATTGGCGCAACGCGGTCGGCGAAAACAGTTGAATTACCAGTTGAATCAAACACTGCCGGCCGCTGAAATCCGCGGTTAACGCGTTTCCGAAAGTAACGCTTTTTGATGACCCGCAACGGCCGTGAAACGCCGTTCCGGGCGTACCCTGTTTGCGTTCCAATTTCAGGAAAAAGGAGGAGCACGTTATGACTTTGCATGGCATAAACTTCTCTCTTCTTCGCCACCGTCTGAAATCGCTGGCGACCTCTGTCGTTCTGGGGGGACTGTTCGCCGCCGGCGCCTTACCCGGTTCCGCCCTGGCGCAGGTCGCGCCCTGCGAGGGCCTGCTGTTTTCGACCTCTGAAGACTTCGTGACCCGCGGACCGGAGCCGGCCGACGGCAATGCGATCATCTCGGACGGCGATCTGCTCGCCTGGCACGTGTCGGCCGGAGCCCGGCTGTGCCGGCGCAACGCCCAGCTGATCCGCAATTTCGACATCGCCAGGGTGGATCTCGGCCTCGACGCAGTCGCCGCCATCGACAAGGAACGCGAGCTGATCGCTTTCTCAACCGAACTCGACAGCCCCAATACCGGCCAGTTCACGGCCGGCGACCTGCTGTTCACCAATGGCGGGGTCGTTCCCAACGCCGCGCTGCTTGCCCGTTTCAACCTGCCGCGGTCGCTGGACCTGGGCCTCGACGCGGTGACCCTGGTGGGCGAGGAGCAGCGCCTGCGCCGCCTCGCCGAGCTCGCCCGCAGCGGTGCATTGCGCGACAACCCGGAGCGACTGCCCGAGGCGCTGCGGGAGCTTGATATCGACATCTGGTTCTCAACGGAGGGCACGCCGCCCGAAATCGGCAAGCCGATCTTCATCGACGGCGACCTGCTTTCGGCGCGCGACGGCGTCATCGTTCGGGCCAATGCCTCGCTGCTGCCGGCGCTGCCGGCCGGCATTCCGGTGCGCGGCGTCGATTTCGGGCTGGACGCCTATACGCCGGCGCTCGACCCGGTCGAACTGGTGCCGGTGGAATTGCTGTCGACGGAGATCGTCGGCTTCGAGCCGACGCCGTTCACCGACGGCGATGTGCTGCAGCCGGGGCCGGCGATCTGGTTGAAGGCCGGCGACCTGGTGAAAGCGCTGGAGCCGGCGACGCGGGATCTCGGTCTCGATGCGCTGCACGGCGATATCGGCGACGTGGCCCGCTGCACGCCGCCGTCGATCACCTTCATCAGCAATGTGGAGGTCGGCATGATCGATCCGGCGACCGGGCTGGCGACCTTCGGCGGAGTGACGCAACGGCCCTTTGCCGGGGATGTACGCATCCAGGGCTCGATGCCGGAAGTCGTCAACTGCCCGGATCTCGACAAGTACGAATATCGCGTCGAGGTCGATCAGGGCGGCGGGTTTCCCAGCTTCGCGCAGCCCGGCGTCGTTCATCCGGCCAGCGAGGACTGGCGGCGCATGGTACGTCCGACAGCGCTGTCGCCTTGTCCGATATCGCGCAACGACGTCTATGACAGCGATCCGCTGGGCTGGTTTACGGTGACCGATTACCGGCGTTTCGACGGCTGCGGCGACCCGCCGAGTCTCGCTTCCTGGAAGTCGACCACCGGCGCGGTGGATGCGCTGGTGCGGTTTCGCGTCGTCATGCGCGAAATCGGCGCGGCGACGCTCACCTATGCCAGCGCGCCGGTCCGGGTGCAGATCGACAACGACCGCATCGCTCTGCCCAACAACCTGCTGCCGGCCTCATCCGGTACCGGCGACCTGTGGTTCGACATCTACCGGGCATCGGCCACCTCGCCACTCGGCGATCAATGCAAGATCGAGGGCGACGGCAACGACGTGGTGCTCGACATGAAGGGGCGCATCAATGACGAGCATTTCTGGAAATACGACCTGCGCTGGTCGGGCGGCTTCGTCGTCGGTGCTCATCCGGTCACCGTGGCGGCCGATCTGACGGAGTTCGACGACGGGCGGCCGGACCTCAATGGCGGCGGCACCCAGCCACCGACCTCCATCACCGTGCCGCTGAAAACAGGCTTCAACCTGACCGCGGCCTACGCGGCAGTCGCGACGGCCCAGAGCGTGCCGCCGGCCCTGCCGGACGTCTGCGGCTTCACAGTGCATTTCCGTGCCTGGGACCGGGCGATCCAGCTGAGCTTCAACCGTCCGAACAACCTGTTCACCGGGGTCAGCCGGCACACCCAGATGTGGCGCTCCTTCTGCGTTTCGCGCTGACGGTTCGCAACCACGGCCCCCGCGCTCCGGCGCGGGGACCGGTTAGCCCCGAGCGGCCCTGTCCGAATGGCGCATCAGGCGGCGGCGTTTCATCCGGGCCCGCCTCGCCAACATGTTGAGCGCTTCGACCAATGCGGAAAAGCCCATCGCCGCGTAGACATAGCCGCGCGGGATGTGGACGCCGAAGCCGTCGGCGATCAATGCGGTGCCGATCAGCAGCAGGAAGCCGAGCGCCAGCATGACGACGGTAGGGTTGCGCTGGACGAAGTTCGCCAGCGGTTCGGCGGCGATCAGCATGGCACCGACGGCAACGACGACGGCGATCATCATCACCGGGACATGCGGCGTCATGCCGACGGCGGTGATGATGCTGTCGATCGAAAAGACCAGGTCCAGGGCGAGGATCTGGGCGATCACGGCCGCGAAGCTGCTGGTCGCGACCCGTCCGCCCTCGGCCGCCGGCCGCTTTTCGGGGTCGACGAGGTGATGGATCTCCTGCGTCGCCTTCCAGACCAGGAACAGGCCTCCGGCGATCAGGATGATGTCGCGCCACGACAGATCGAATCCGGCGAACTCCAGAACCGGCTGTGTCAACCGCATGATCGACGCGACGGCCGTCAACAGCGCCAGGCGGAGGACGAGGGCAAGGCCGATGCCGACGCGACGGGCCGTCGGCCTGTCGGCTTCCGGCAGCTTGTTGGTCAAAATGGCAATGAACACCAGGTTGTCGATGCCCAGCACGACTTCCATGACGATCAGGGACGCCAGCGCCGCCCAGGCCACCGGGTCCGAGAAAACAGCAATCAATTCCTGCATTTGGGTTGTTTACGGCGCCTTCTGCGCCGCTTGCCGGCCGCGACTGGATTCACCGACGGTGACGCCTCGGGACACTTCCCTTCATGGCCATCGCTCCGGACAAGCGGCCACTCATGTGGGAGACCACAAACCGCTTTGCAACCCGGCGCGCAAACAAACGAGCAATCGGATGCCCGAGAGGGCGTCCGACGGCAATATCCGCTGCGGGGTTGTTAGGGGTCCACCGCATCACTATGTGGAGTGCTGCCGGACCGGGCTTTCGACGGCCCGCCGTTCCGGGCGCAAGCCTCTGTTTTGACGAGAGAAACAGCGATTGCCTAGGCTGAACTGGGAAGGCAAGCAAGAGCAGAGCCGGCCGACCGGCGCAGTGTCGCGCGTCTGGTCGACGCTTTGGCTGTTTCTCGTCCTGCTGATGGTGAACGGGTTCGGCCCGTTCGCCGGCGGCGCCAACGGTGCTACATCAGCACTTGAGACAAGCCGCATATCCGGGTCCGCAACATCGCGTCAGGCACCGGTCCAAATTCACCTGCCCGGTTCCTCCTTGCAGTCGCGGATCGCTTTTGGCGATTGGGCCACAGCCCCGCCGCGCCTCGAACCTGCCGGTCTTCCCGCGACAGCTCCGCTCGTTGCGGCGCCTGCCGTTACCGCAAACCCACCGCGGCCGTCCCGATCAGTTGTCCCCGTGGGCGTTGCGCCCAGCTTCAACGCCAGAGCTCCTCCAACCGCATGACCGTTTCCGCCACGGATGTGGCGGCCCAACCGACATTGTCATGCAAGCACGTCGCCCGGACCGACCGCGCGACGCAGCCTCGCCTGGAGCTTTTCCTATGCGCACATCCCGATGGGTGCTCTGCACCTATGCGGCGATCATTCTGTTCGGCATGATCGCTGCAGTTCCCAACCTTTTCCCCTCCTCACACCTCGCAGGACTGCCTGGCTGGATACCGAAACAGCAGGTAACGCTTGGCCTCGACCTGCGCGGCGGATCCCATCTGGTGCTCGAAGTCGATGCCAAAGCGCTGAAGACCGCGCGCCTCGAGACGCTGCTCGGCGACGTTCGGAACCGGCTGGAGGATAACGACATCGTCGTCCGGTCCAGCAGGCTGACCGGCGACCAGATCGTGGTGACGCTGGACGATCCGGGCCAGATGGAGCAGGCGGGTTCGCTTCTGCGGGACCTAAACGGCACGGTCGGCGCGTCCGCCCTTGCCGCGGGCTCTCCCGAATTCGATATCGACGCCGACGGCGACACCGTCCGGATCCGGCTGACGAAGGCCGGCTTCTCGGACCGGCTCGACGCGGCCGTAGACCAGAGCCTGGAGATCATCAGGGTGCGGGTGGATCAGATCGGCATTGCCGAACCCACCATTCAGCGCGTCGGCGCCGATCGCGTTCTGGTGCAGTTGCCGGGTCTCCAGGATCCGTCGCACCTTCGCGAGCTTCTCGGTTCCACAGCGCAGATGAACTTCCATATGCTGGCTCTCGGCGCCGGCACCGAAGGCCGCGCGCCACCCGACGCAACGCTGTTGCCCGACGCCAACACTCCGGTGACATACGCGGTCGAGGATCGGGTCGCGATCGGCGGCGAACGGCTGACGGACGCGCGCGCTGGTTTCGACCAGCAAACCGGCGCGCCGATCGTGTCGTTCCGGTTCGACACGGTCGGCGCCAGGCAGTTCGCGGAAATCACGCAAAACAATATCGGCCGGCCGTTTGCCATCGTGCTCGACGGCAAGGTGTTGAGCGCTCCGGTGATCAATGAGCCGATCACCGGCGGCGCCGGCCAGATCAGCGGCGACTTCACTCTCGAGGAAACGACGACGCTGTCGGCATTGCTGCGCGCCGGCGCTCTCCCGGCGCCGCTGACCGTCATCGAGGAACGCAGCGTCGGTCCCGACCTCGGCAGCGACGCCATCAAGATGGGCGTCCTATCGGGTCTGGCGGGCTTCGCCCTGGTCGCAGCCTTCATGGTGGTGCTCTACCGGGGCTGGGGGCTGATCGCCAACCTTGCCCTGACGGTCAACACGGTGCTCACGGTGGGAGCGCTCAGCCTGCTGGGAGCGACGCTCACGCTTCCCGGAATTGCGGGCATCATTCTCGGCATCGGGATGGCGGTGGACGCCAATGTCCTGATCAATGAGCGCATTCGCGAGGAAACGGCAAAGGGAGCCGGTGCCCTCAAGGCGATCGATGTGGGATTTCGCCGGGCCTATTCGACGATTGTCGACTCCAACGTCACGACACTCATCGCGACCGCGTTGCTTTTCATGTTCGGCTCGGGCCCCATCCGCGGCTTCGCGATCACCATGATGCTCGGCATCGGCATTTCCATGTTCACAGCGGTTGCGCTCGTTAGGGTCGTCATGACGGAGATCGCGCGACGGCGAAAGCTCAAGCGGATCGAGCTGAGGCCCCTCATCCGGCTGGCACCGCAGGGAACCGCGATCTCATTCATGAAGGCCCGGTTCATCGGGATCGGTTTGTCGATCGCCCTGTCGCTCGCGTCCATCGGCCTGTTCATGAATCCGGGCCTCAGCTACGGCATCGACTTCAAGGGCGGCATCCAGATGGAGGTCCGGACGGACGGTCCAGCCGACCTTGGCCAGATGAGGCAGTCGTTCTCGAACCTGCAACTCGGCGAAGTCGCGCTGCAGACCATCGGTGACGATGAGAGCGTCCTCGTCCGGGTCGAGCGTCAACCGGGGGGCGAAGAGACGCAGACGCAGGCCGCGCAGACGCTGCGGCAGACGATTGCCGAAATAGCGCCCGGAGCGCAGGTCGAAAGCGCCGAAATCGTCGGGCCGAAGATCAGCGGCGAGCTGGCCCGGTCGGGCATTCTCGCGGTTGCGCTCGCTTCGCTGGCCATGCTCGGCTACATCTGGTGGCGCTTCGAGTGGCACTTCGCCGTCGGCGCCATTGCCACGTTGGCGCTGGATACGACCAAGGTGCTCGGCTTTTTCGCCCTGACTGGTCTCGACTTCAATCTCACCGCGATTGCGGCGCTGCTGACCATCATCGGCTATTCGGTGAACGACAAGGTGGTCGTCTACGACCGCATGCGCGAGAACCTGCGCCGCTACAAGGCGATGCCGCTTCGCGCGGTGATCGACAAGAGCATCAACGAGACCCTGGCGCGCTGCATTTTCACGTCGGCCACGACGTTTCTGGCGGTGCTGCCGATGGCGATCTGGGGCGGCCCGGCGGTTGCCAGTTTCGCGCTGCCGCTGCTGTTCGGCGTGGTGATCGCCGCGAGTTCGTCGATCTTCGTTGCCGCACCCCTGCTCATGCTGCTCGGCGACTGGCGGTCGCGTCGAACCGTGTCGAGGGCGGCAAACAGCGAGGCGGCAAACGACCGGCCTAGCATTTCGGTTCCATAGGCATAGGTGGCCGGGATCGGCAGAGGGGTGCCCGATCCCGGCTGCGCTCGAAGCGCCTGGACAGTCCGCTGGAGCTGGGCTGAGACCATCGGCCGGGCTAAACTCGGCCATCGACGGCTCAGTTTTCGTGACGACAACAGGATGCATCAAGGTGACCCGAACCCGCATTGGAATGCTCACACCCTCATCGAACACGGTCCTCGAACCCACCGTCGCATCCCTGCTGAGCGGGCAGCCAGAGACAACGGTTCATTTCCAGCGGGTTGCGGTCAAGGAAATCTCGCTGGCGGAACAGGCGCTCGACCAGTTCGCGGACGAAGCGATGCTTGCGGCCGCCGACATGCTCAACGATGCGAAAATGCACGTCATCGCATGGGCCGGCACATCCGCCGGCTGGCGCGGTTTCGACAGGGATGTCATCCTTTGCCGGGCGATCGAGGAACGCACCGGCGTTGCCGCCACGACAAGCGTTCTGGCGATCAACGAAATCCTCGCCCGTACCGACGTTACTCGCCTCGGACTGGTGACGCCCTATCTGGACGACGTCCAGACCCGGATCATGGCCAGCTATGCTGCCGCCGGACATCCGGTCGTGTCAGAACGCCACCTTGACGACCGCGGAAACTTTTCCTTCGCCCAATATACCGAAGACCGGATTGGCGGGTTGATCCGCCAGGTCGCCGCCGAAGGCGTCGATGCGGTCGTCGTGCTCTGCACCAATTTTCGCGGAGCGGCGATCGCCGGGAAACTCGAAGCCGAAACCGGTGTCCCGATCTACGATTCGATTAGCGCGACGGTGTGGAAATCGCTGCTTCTGGCCGGACGCGATCCGTCGAGCATCACCGGCTGGGGCCAACTGTTTCAGCTTCGATGACGCCGCGCACCGCGCTTCGGCCCTGGCCGCAAACCCGCACAATGCCAAACCGGCGACGACCGCGACCTACCCAGCGGGCTCGGGGAGCGATCCCGGTATCGGTGCCTCTTTCAGATCGTGACGCCAGACCGTCCTCCATTGGTTGACGGGAACCTCCTTCGAAGCCGCGACCAGTTCCACCGCAGCCAGCCCGAACGTGAAATCCGCCAGTTCCGCGACAATCTGGCGGCAAAGCTCGCTCCTGCTCGCCCGGTCGATCTGACCGTAGGTCAGGCTCAGATGGGGACGGAACGCCACCGGACCGTCGGTGCCGAAAAGGCGCGACAAACTGTGTTGGGAGTCGGCGAACCTGCCCGGCAAGACGATGTCGGCAAAGAGCGACATGTAGTATTTGTCCGTGCAATCGACACCGTGCACCGCCGCAATATCGCGGCCGACATCGGCGAACAGACCGGCGCATTTGGAAATGATGGATTCGGGCGCGGCGGCCACATCGCCCAACAGGGTAATGTGCGGCTCGAACACCGGGCCACCCAACTCGGCCGCGTGCCGTCTGATCAGATCGGAAAATCTTGCATGCCCGCGCGCATCGGGCATCAGCCATATCGAATGCACCTTACCGCTCCTGACTTGATCTTGAATCTTATGCCGTGCGCCGGCGGATCAGCTCGGGCTCGATACGAACCGCCATTGGCGGCGAACCCGGTTCGGCAAGCCGTCGCTTGAGCACGTCCAGGACGGCGGTCGCCGTCGGCTGCGGCGCGTTTCGCACGGTCGTCAGTTCGAAACAGGGCCAGCCGGACATCGGAATGTCGTCGAAGCCGACGACTGCGATTTCCTCGGGTATGCGCAGCCCGTGGGTTTCGCGGGCGGCGTTGAGGATACCGATCGCCATCGCGTCGTTGCAGCAGAAAATGCCGTCGGGCCGGTCGGGTCCCGACAGCAGGTCGTTGCCGATCGAGAGGCCGCTGTCGAAGGTGAAATCACCGCGCAGGACGGCTGCCGGCTCCAGGCCGAACCGGTCCATCGCCGCCTTGAACCCCTCGAAGCGCGAGCTTTCGGAATAAAGATGCGGCGGTCCGCCGAGATAGGCGATGCGTTGCGCGCCGCGCTCGACCAGGGCGCCGACGGCCATGTGCACGCCGGCAACGTTGTCGCAGCACACCGAATCGGCATCGAATTCCGGCTCTTCCATTCCCGTCAGGATCAGCGGCACGCCGAGGCGGGCACATTGCTCGATGGTCTTGGAATCGACACTGCCGCTGCGCACGATGACGGCTTCCACCGGGTATCCCAGGGCCTCGTCGATCAATCTGGCGACATCGTCGTCATCGGCGTGCACCAGCAGTCCCCACTTCCGGTTGGCCTGAAGCTCGCGCGTAAGTTCATCGAAAACCTGGGCGTCGAACATGTTGTTCATCCGCCCGGTGACGATGGCGACCAGATCGGATTCCTGCTTGATCAGGGCGCGGGCAAGAGCGTTGCGGCGATAGCCGAGCGCATTGGCCGCTTCGAAGATCTTCGTGCGCGTTTCCTTGGCGACGTAGGTGGATGGCGTGAAAGCTCTCGAGACCGTTGCGCGGGAGACTCCTGCAGCCTGGGCGACGTCTTCCGCAGTGGCACGTTTTGGCATGATTTCATTGTCCTTTCCGCCTTCCAACAGGTCCCGGCTGCATACTGATACAAAAATTTCATTTGCCATATAGAACTAAATCTGCAATCGTGTCCACACATTCTGCAATCGTGTGCATATGGATATGAACACGATTGCAGATACCGAAAACGCACAAAATCGCTGCGTCAATAAAACTGGGGAGCGCCATGCACGGTGCCCGAATCGAAATCCGAGACATCCAGGCCGCCTATGCCGACCAGCGGGTGCTGCACGGCATCGACCTGACCATCGAGGCCGGCGAATTCGTCGCCCTGCTGGGGTCGTCCGGTTGCGGCAAGACGACCCTGCTGCGCTGCCTGTCCGGGTTCATCAACCCGACGGCCGGAGCCATTCTCGTCGACGGCAAGGACATGACCACGATGCCGCCGGAAAGGCGCGACATGGCGATGGTGTTCCAGTCCTACGCCCTTTGGCCGCACATGACGGTCAGGCAGAATATCGGCTACGGCCTGAAGCTGCGGCGCGTGCCCAAAAAGGATATCGCGGCAAAGGTCGACCAGCTCGTCGACATGCTCGGCCTGTCGCAGTTCACCGAACGCAAGACGACCCAGCTGTCGGGTGGCCAGCGCCAGCGCGTGGCGCTCGGCCGCGCCCTGGCGATCGACCCTCCGGTGCTGCTGCTGGACGAACCCCTTTCCAACCTCGATGCACGCATTCGCCTGTCCATGCGACACGAGATCCGCATGCTGCAAAAGCGCCTGGGCATCACCGCGGTCCATGTCACCCATGATCGCGAGGAAGCGATGGTCATGGCCGACCGTATCGTCATCCTCGACCAGGGCAGGATTGCCCAGGCCGGTTCGCCCACGGAGGTCTACCAACGACCGGCAAGTTCCTTCGTGGCGGCGTTCATGGGTGCCGAGAACGAGATCCTGCTCGACGCCAATTCGCGCGAAGCCGAAGTGGTGTTCGAAACGCCGGACGGCGGCTGCCGCCTGCCCCGTTCCGTCCGCTTCGGAGACGAAGGTGTGCATTGGGCGGCGAACGGATCGGGCCGCGTTTCGGCCCGTTTCCGGTCCGACGAGGCCGGATTGGCCGAGGACGGCGACCTTCCGCACAACCATCTCGGTCTGCCGGGCGTGGTGCGCCAGGCCAGCTATCCGGGCGGAGCCTTCCGCTACGCGGTGGAGTGTCTCGACCGCGTCCTGATGATCGACGATCCGAAGATCTTTGAAGAAGGAGCAAACGTAACGGTCAGCCTACC
Source organism: Rhizobiaceae bacterium (assembly GCA_963921345.3). GTDB lineage: Bacteria > Pseudomonadota > Alphaproteobacteria > Rhizobiales > Rhizobiaceae > Hoeflea_A. The sequence continues at coordinate 3,794,305 of CAWUFE020000007.1, forward strand.
GGCGCCGTCGCTGCACGTGTTTTCGGCCTGATTGCCTGACACGGCGCATCGGCGCCGACGCAGAAAATCCAACGACAGGGAGAGTAGAAATGCGAAACATCATGACGACATTGCTGGTGTCCGGAACGGTCGCCCTCGGCGCCCAGGTCGCCCAGGCCGAATCCGTTCTCAACGTGGCATCGGGCGGTTCGGAAAACATGGTCGAATATGTCACCGACTATCTCGGCCCACTGTTCGAAAGCCAGAACCCGGGCGTCAAGGTGCGGGTCACCGGGACCGGCCCTGGCGATGCCGGCACCCAGAAAATCCTCGAGAAACTCGAGGCCCAGAAAAACGCCGGCATGGACCAGTGGGACATCGACGTCGTCGTCGGCAACCAGCAAAAGACCGCCCAGATGGTCGAAATGGGCCTGCTCGCCCCCTTTAGCGACACCATCTCCACCGGCGAGCTGGCCACGCGCGACACCAAGAAAATGGCGCTGGGCGTTCCGGTGGACGGCTATGTCATGCCGATGTTCCACAGCCAGACCGCCATCGCCTACAATTCCGACCTCATTCAGTCGCCGCCATCGTCCTATGACGAGCTGCGCGAGTGGGTGAAGGAGAACCCCAAGGCCTTCGGCTACAACGGCATCAAGAACGGCATGTCCGGCGTCGCCTTCGTCGTCGGCTGGATGTACGCCTATGGCGGCGATGCTGCGAAACTCCAGAACGGCCCCTATGAGGACGGCCAGAAGGGCCAGTGGGACGCGGCTTTGGGCGATCTAAAATCGTTCAATGAAAACATCACCTTCACGCCCGGCAATGCCGGCACGCTCGACATGCTCAACCGCGGCGAGATCGTCATGGGCCCCGTCTGGGTCGACATGTTCTATTCGTGGCAGGCCGACGGTCGCATTCCGCCGAACCTGAAGCTCAAGCTCATCGCGCCGGGCATGCCCGGACAGCCCTACTACTATTCGGTGCCGGCGAAATCCGCCAACAGCGACCTCGGTAAGAAGTTCATCGAACTGGCGACCAGCCCGCAGGTGCAGGCCGAAGGCATCGTCAACCGCTTCAACTGGTATCCCGGCATCGACGCCAACCATGTGGAAGGATCGCTTGATCCGGCCGTGTGGAACAAGCTCTTTACCGACGTGACGCCCGAAGAGCTGGCCGCCAAGGGAAAACCGTTCCCCATCGCGCCCTACTTCACCGACATCAAAGAGGCCTACGAAAAGCAGGTCTCCAACTAGGATCCTCCGCGGACGGGTGCGGGCTTCTGCTTCGGCAAGGCCCGCGCCTGCTCTCATCAAACGCAGAAAGATCGATGTCGCATGTCTGCCGGTACTCATGACAACGGACCCAGCCGCGCGGTCTCCCTGGCGCTCATAGCGCCGAGCCTGGCGATGATCGGCGCGCTGTTCCTCTATCCGCTCGGTTACTCCGTCGCCTCGGCCTTCGGCGAGGAGGGCCAGTGGGGGCTGGCCAATTTCGAGAAGGCCATCGAATTCTATTCGCGCGACATCCTGTTTACCGTCGTCATCGTCTTCCTCGCCACCGCGCTGGTCGGACTACTGGCGATCGCCATCGGCGGATACCTCACGCTCGGCGAAAATCCGCGGGCTGTCGCCGTGCTTCGCTGGCTCTATCGCTGGCCGCTGTTCATACCGTTCATCGTGTCAGCCCAGCTGATGCGTACGTTCCTGGCCAAAAACGGCATGATGAACAACATCTTCATCGAACTGGGCCTGCTGGAACCCTTGCAGGCGGTGAGCTTCCTCGACTGGCGCGGCATCGTCATCACCTTCGTCTGGAAGCAGACGCCGTTCGTGGCGCTGCTTGTCGCCGGCGCGATGGCGGCGCTTGACCGCACCACCATCGAGGCGGCGCGCAATCTGGGCGCGTCGAGGCTGCGCATCCTGTTCGAAATCGTCGTGCCGCAGGTCGCGACCACACTCATGGTCGGGCTGATCCTGACCTATGTCGTCATCATGTCGGTGCTGTCGGTGCCGCTGATGATCAACGCCCAGACACCGACCATGCTGACGGTCGACATGGCCTGGCGCATCAATTCCTACGGCGATTACGGCGTAGCCAACGCGCTCGGCATCATCTCCTACCTGATCACCGGCATTGTCGCCTGGTTCTATCTTCGCCAGGGCCTGAAAGACGGAGGGGCACCCAAATGACCACGGTCGAATCCGTTTTTCACACGACATCGGCGGATAGCGCCCTGCATCGGCTGAAATCCGGCCTGGCTCCAATCGTGCGCATCGCACTGCTCGGACTGCTGGCCTTCGCCATCTTCGGGCCGATCACCAACATGCTCCTGTGGTCGGTCGCCGAGGTCTGGTACTACCCGCACAAGCTTCCGGTCGAATGGGGCTTCGGGTTCTGGGAGCGGGTCTTCCGACCGCAGGGCTATGCGACGCGGTCTCTGGTGACCAGCATCGCGGTCGCCGTGCTGACGGTGGTCGTCAGCATGATGATCGCCATTCCCGCCGGGTACGCCCTGGCGCGCGGCAAATTGCCATGGCGCCACGTGATCCTTCTTCTGTTCCTTCTGCCGCAGGCATTTCCGGCCGTCGCCGTGCACATGAACGTAGCCAGGATTTTCTACGGCTTCGGCCTGACGGGCACCATCGGAGGCGTCGTTCTCGTTCACGCGCTGCAGGGGCTGGTCTTCGCCGTCTGGATCGCCACGGCCTCCTTTGCCGCGGTCGATCCCGAACTGGAATCGGCGGCCCGCAACATAGGCGCGTCGCGGACGCGGACATTCCTCGACGTCACCCTGCCGCTGGCGCTGCCCGGCGTGCTCGCCAGTGCGATATTCGTGTTCCTGATATCGATGGACGAGTTCACCGGCACCTATTTCGTCGGGGCCCCGGACGTCGTCACCGTGCCCATGCTGCTCTTTACCTCCAGCATGGAAGGCAACTACCAGATCGCCTCGATCTCTTCGCTGATCCTGCTGGTCCCGTCGGTCCTGTTCATGCTGGTTATCGAAAAGTTCCTCAAGGCGGACGTTCTGGCAAAGGTCGGCTCCTGATGAGCGGAGACATTGCCGCCCGACTCGACCTGGCGAAAACCGTCGCCCGGGATGCAGGCGACCTGGCGGTGCGCATGCGCATGGAAGGACTCGAGATCGAAACCAAGAACGCTCTCGATTTCGTCACCCAGGCCGACCGGGCCGTGGAAGCGCTGATCGTGGATCGACTGCGGCAATCCTATCCGTCGGACGGGTTCGTCTGCGAGGAAACCGGGATCACGCCCGGCCACGATGGCAGCTGGGTGATCGACCCGATCGACGGCACCACCAACTACATGATGGGCCTCGACCACTGGAGCGTTTCCATCGCCTATATGCGGCAGGGCCGCATCGAGCTCGGCTGTGTTTATGCACCCGACCGGGAGGAACTTTTCGAAGCCTCGCTGGGTGGCGGCTCGCGGCTGAACGGAAGACGACTTCGCCGCCGCGATGCCACGCCGGGCAGGATCCTGTTCGGCCTCGGAATATCGAACAGGGTTCCTTTCGAACGCTATGTCGCCGTGCTGGAACATCTGGCCGCCCGCGGCATCGAACACCGCCGGTTCGGTTCGGCCGCCCTGTCGATCTCGGATGTCGCGGCCGGGCGCCTCGACGGCTATTTCGAACCGCATATCAATCTCTGGGATGCCGCCGCGGCGCTGATCGTCGCGCGTGAGGCCGATGCCGACGCCATCGGCTTCGATGCTGACGAGCATCTGGTTGATGGAGACAGGGTCTACGCGGCGGCCCACGGTTTGCGCGATCATTTTGAGAACATGCTCTAGCGCCGATCCTCTGAACCGCGCAATCCCCCGGCCGGACCGCCAATCTGAGTATCCGAATGCCGTCGAGCGAGCCCCGGCGGCGCCAAACCGGTGGGGAACCGCGCGATTGTGTGTAGAATGAATTGGGGGCTCAACATGCGCATTCCAAACCGGGCGGGCGATTGCAGAAGACTGGCGGGCGGATTTCTCGCAACGGCAGTGCTGACGCTGGCGCCCGTCGGCCACGCCCGGGCCGACTGCATGTCGGATTGCCAGGGCGCCTATTTTTCCTGCACGCGCGGCTTCAACGAACGCGATTGCGCCACGCAGCGCTCGATCTGCCACAATCGCTGCATCACGTCCGGCCAGCCGCTTTACGGAGCCATCGCGTTTTCCGACTCGACCGGCGCCTACGGCTTTTCCTACCAGTACCGCTCGCGCGGCGGCGCCGAACGGCGGGCCGTGGAGGAGTGCACGAAGCGCGGCGCTTCCGATTGCGCCGTCAAGGTCTGGTTCCGCAGCTGTGGCTCGCTGGCGGTCGGGCCGGACAACGTGCATGGCTGGGCCCATGCCGACAGCAAGAGCGAGGCGCGCGAGCTGGCGGTCGGCTATTGCCAGGAGCAAAGCGGCGGGCGCCCCTGCGTCAGCAAGGTCGCGGTCTGCGCCATTGCGGAGTGACGCTTACCCGCCGGACGCGCAGGCGGCCTCCGATTCGATGCCTTGCGGCGGCCCGACGACGCGAAGACCCTGCCCCGTTGCCTCGGCGATGTACATCCTCAGAACGGAATGATGGGTCACGGCGTCGATTTGCGACTTGCCCGTCGGCGTTTCAAAGGTAAGTCCGGCCATGCCGGAAATCGCCGCATCGCGTGACAGCGCGCCCGACTTCTCGCACCCCGCCTTCAACGCCATCAGCGCATTGTAATGGGTCGCCACATAGGCGCTGACAACCGCATCGCTGCCGGCCATATGGCGTGCGTGCGCCACGAAATCGCGCACCGATTTGGCGGGGTCGGTCGCGACGAACGGGACGCAACCGAAAGCGGTCAGCGAGCTGCCGGGTTCCCGGATGCCGGAGTAAAGCGCAATGGCGCCGAGATTTGCGACCGTCACCGAGGAGAGCAATCCCGCACGGTCGGCGCTTGCGACGAACGCCTCATGGGCGGTTCCGGGCAGCGCCAGAACAAGGATCGTCGCACCGCTGGCGCGAATGTCCTCGATGACCGGTGCGTAATCCGACAGGCCGGCCAGCGGCAGGAAGCGGCGGCCGGCGAGGCTGCCGCCGCGACGGGTGATCACGGCGGCGCAGGCATCGAACATCCGGTGCGGCCACACATAATCGGCGCCCAGCAGGAACACCCTTTCACCGCCACCCTTCAACAGAAAGCGCATCAGCGGGGCGGCGCTCTGGTTCGGGACGCTGTTGAAGTAGAACAGAGCGTCGCCGCAATCGCCCCCCTCATAGTCGGTGGCGTAAAGCAGCGGCGTGCCGGTCGCGATCATCGTCGCTGACATGGCGTTGCGGGAGGCCGAGGTCACCGGACCGGCGACCGCCAGGGTCCCGGCATCGGCGGCAAGCGAGCGCGCTGCCTGTTCGGCCTTGAGCGGATCGGCGGCGTCGTCGCGATAGTCGATGACGATCCGCTGTCCGAGGATGCCGCCGGCGGAGTTGATTTCCGCGGCCGCCAGTTCGAGACCGAGGCGCGCCTGCTGTCCGAACAGGCTCAGATTGCCCGACAGCGGCAGCACGGCTCCTATGGTGCCAGTCTGTGCCCGAACGATCGACGGCGCACCGATGATGGGAAGAGCCGCCAAACCGGCCCCGGCCGCGCGCCGGACAAAAGTCCGTCGGGTCAAGCGTCCGAAGTTGGAGGTGTCGTTTAACATGATGCCTGCCTGGTTGCCAGTAGACGTAGCCGGCGGATCCGCTGGAAACAAGGCAGCGCTGCGGCTCTGTCCCTCGGAGCTTAACGGTGCCTTAACGGGATTGTGGCGGGCTCGCCGCAGGAGAGGAGAACAGCCATGTCGGCAACCGAAATGCTGGGGATCGTCGCCATCGTCATCATGGTGGCCAGCTATGCGCTGGAAAAGCGCGCGCCGGTCTTCATCGCGATCTTCGCCGCCGGCTGCGCCCTGGCGGCGTTCTACGCGTTCCTGATCGGCTCTTATCCGTTTCTGGTCGCCGAGTCGATCTGGGCGGTCATCGCCGCCCGGCGCTGGCTCGACACCCGCAATGCCGGGTCATCGCATCCCTGACGCAAACTACTGAAGACCGGCGCGCCAGCATTGCCGGCGCGCCGTCTCTGATCCTACTTCGGCCGGATCGCGTCGGCCGTGCCCTGGATGAACGCAACCAGCTTGGCGACATCCTCTTCCGTCAGCTTGTCCGCAAAGGTCGGCATTCCCTTGTCGACCGCGATCCCTTCGAGAACCCAGGCTTTGGAATTGCCCAGGACCTCAGGTGTCGAATAGCCCAGATTGGGAATATTGCCGCCATTGTTGACGCCGGGAACGCCATGGCAGAACAGACAGTTGGAGACATAAAGCGCCAGCCCGTCCGGCACATGGTCCGGATCGTAGGGCACGCCTGCAACCAACTCGGTGCGGTCGGTGGTCTCGGCGGCCGGCATCGCCGCATCGCCGCCCAGCTTGAAGGTGAACACGCGGCCCGGCCCCGTCTTGTCGGTCGCCCGCTGCAGCATGCCGTAAACGCCGCCCCAGCCGACGGCGATGGTGACATATTGCTCGCCCTCATGTTCCCAGGTCATCGGCGCTGCAACCACGCCTGACGTGACCGGGACCTGCCAGAGCATCTCGCCATTGGCCGCGTTATAGGCGATGAAACGGCCGTCGGCGGTTCCCTGGAAGACGAGATTGCCGGCCGTGGTCAGCGTGCCGCCGTTCCAGGGCGAGACATATTCGGCCCGCCACGCTTCCTTCTGATTGACCGGATCCCATGCCAGAAGATGACCGAAGGGCGTCGCCTCGGGCGCCACTTCGTTGAAGAAATAGCCAAGGTTCCAGCCAACCCCGGACATCGTCGATCCGGGCTTGTGCTTGTTGAGTTCCCAGGCCGGATCGGCGGACTGGACGAGCGGGATGCCCTGGGCGGGAATGTAGACCAGCCCGGTTTCCGGGTTGTAGCTCATCGGATGCCAGTTGTGGGCGCCATAGGCCGAGGGAATCGTCTCCCAGGGCCCGGTCTTCGCTCGCGCCCCTTCCGCCTCGATCGGCCGTCCGTTTTCGTCATAGCCGGTGGCCCAGGTGACCTCGACGAAGGGTTCGGCCGAAATGAACGCTCCGGTCTCCCGGTCGATCACGTAGAAAAAGCCGTTCTTCGGCGCCTGCATCAAGACCTTGCGGGTTTGTCCGTCGATCTCGAGGTCGGCGACGATGATGTGCTGGGTCGACGTGTAGTCCCAGGTGTCGCCGGGCGTATTCTGGTAGTGCCAGACATACGCGCCCGTATCCGGATTGAGCGCGACGATCGAGGCCAGAAACAGATTGTCGCCGCCGGCCGGCGAACGCAAATGGCGGTTCCACGGGCTGCCATTGCCGACACCGATATAGAGCAGGTTCAGCTCCGGATCGTAGGCCATGGCATCCCAGACGGTTCCTCCGCCGCCGGCTTTCCAGTACTGCGCCGACGGATCCCAGGTCTTGGCCGCCATTTCCATCGATTCGTCTTCGAACGGCTTCGACGGATCGCCGGGCACGGTGTACCAGCGCCATTCGAGCTCCCCGGTGCCGGTGTCGTAGGCGCTGACATAACCGCGGACACCGAACTCGGCGCCGCCATTGCCGATGATCACCCGACCGTTGATCACCCGTGGTGCGGCGGTGATGGTGTAGGACATGTCGCGGTTTTCGATCGTGTCGGTCTTCCACACCCGTTCGCCCGTGGCGGCGTCGATGGCGTGCAGCCAGCCGTCATAGGCGCCGACATAGACCTTGCCGTCATAGACGGCGACGCCGCGGTTGACGACATCGCAGCAGCCCTTCTTGCCGAAGTCGCCGGGGACTTCCGGGTCGTAGACCCAGAGGCTTTCTCCGGTGACGGCGTCGAGCGCATGCACGATCGACCAGGAGGCCGTGACATACATCACGCCGTCGACGACAATGGGTGTGGACTGCACGCCGCGATCGGAGTTGAGATCGTAGGACCAGGCAAGGCCGAGATCGCCGACATTGGCATCCGTCACGGAATTCAATTGCGAGTGGCGGGTCTCGCCGTAGTTGAGGCCGTAGTTCAGCCAGTTTCTGTCGTGGCTGTCGTTGTCGATAATGGCCTGGGTATCGATCGCTCCGACCGCCGTCCTGATCTCATCCTCGCTGATGGTCTGAGCCTGGACACAGGTGGCCGCGAGCAACCCGCAGGCGCCCCAGATGAATCGCTTCAATGTTTCCTCCCTGACTGATGTGCTCCTCCTGGCGGCACGGTTGCCGCCTCTCGCGGACCGGCGGTCAAGCGAACCGGAACATCGCGCCGGAGAGCGATTCAGGGTCTATCTGACGGTAAGCGGCATGACCGGGGGCTTACCGCAGGGGTGCGGCTGTCGAGGGGTAGTCGTGCCCGAAGTCTGAATCAACGGTGCCGCATTGGAACCTGCTATCGCTCCATTCCTGCTCGTCAGCTCCGGTCCGGCGGGCCGGTCGCGAGAGCCAATATCTACACGCGGAACTCAGTGCGAATCTATGCATTTCACGCCAAGCGTGTCGTGAACCGGCATCGGGGGCCCTTCTGCGTGCAAGCCGCTTCTGCAGCCCTGTTTCGTGATAGGCGCGCGGCGACAGTCCGTAGCGCGCCTTGAAACCGCGGTTGAAATTGGACAGATCCTGGAAACCCGCACCATAGGCGATTTCCGAAATGCGCCCATGGATGGCCGGGATGCGGTCGAGATGCTCCGTCACGTAGCGAAATCGTTTGGCGCGAACGGTTGCGGTGAAACTGGTGTCCCGGTCGGCGAAAACGCGCTGGGTCTGGCGCTCCGACAGGCCCATTTCCCGGGCAAGCCAGGGCAGTGTCAGATAGTCGCCGGTCAGGTGGCTGTCGATCAGGTCGATCGCAACCTCGAAACGATCCGCCTCGCGCGAAAGCACCGCCGCCCGGACGCCGCGCTCAGGCGCGGAAAAGGCCGCATGAATCATGTCGAACAACAGGGTTACGTTGCCTGACAATTCTCCCTCGCCGTCTTCCCGGAAAAACCGGAAGAAATGTCGCAGCAGCATGCGTGTAGCCGCGTGGTCGCTCGGCAGTCTGTGGCCGATGCGCACACCGGGTTGGCGGTCTCCCAGGAAAGTCTGTCGCGGCAGGTGAACGGACAGAACCCGGCTCGAGGCCTCCGCCATGAAGATGTTGCCTTCCTTTGTGGAATCGAGCAGCACGCAGTCGCCACGGGCAAGGCGCGATCGCTGGCCGTTGTGGTCGACGCAGGTTTCGCCATCGATGTCGACCACCAGAAAGACGTGCTCGGCGTCGTCGCGGCGAATTCCCGCACGGTCCCGCTTTATCTGCGCCACGTCCCCCGACACGTCGGCGACATCCAGTGTGTCGAATGCATGGACACCGATACAGCCGCGTACGTCGCGCTGCCCCTTTCTCGGCACCCCGTCATACTGCCCGCAAATGCCATGCAGGTCGTGATACCACTGCTCAAACGGTACGGCCTCCGCCAAAACGCTTCCTCCCGGTGTTACCGCTCCTGCAGCGCCAGCCGCACTCCGAGTGCGCAATAGATGCAGCCGACCGCCTTGCCCTGCCAGCGCAGAACCGCCGGATTGCGGCGCAGAAAGGCACCGACGCCGCCGGCGCAAAACGCCACCGTGACCGTGCTCACCAGCCCCATGACCACGAACAGAATGCCCAGGATCGTCAATTGCAAGGCAACCGCGCCGTTCTGCGGCTGCACGAATTGCGGCAGGAAAGCGAGAAAGAACAATGCCGACTTGGGGTTGAGCACCTCGGCCAGAACGGCCTGGCGAAAGGCCACCTTCGGCGACAGCCCTGCGGTCGCCGAAGGACTGTGCGGTTCCGACTTTTCGAAGATCGCCCTCAAGCCGAGATAGACCAGATAGGCAGCGCCGAGATACTTGACCAGGCTGAACAGGAATGCCGAGGTCAGAAGCACGGCCGAAATGCCCAGTACGGCCATGGCCGTGTGGACAACGTCGCCGGCAGCGATCCCCAGGCCCGTTGCCAGACCGACCCGTGTTCCGGAGGTCGAGGCGCGCGCCAGCGTCAGCAGCACCGCCGGACCGGGGATAAAAACGAAGCCGAGGAGCACGGCTAGGTAGGTCAAAAGCGTTGTCTGGTCGATCACGATCTGTCTCTGGAGTGTCTTTGCATCGCCACAGTTCAGCATATTTGTAGCGGCGTGGCCAATCACCCCGCATTGTAGGGCATTAACCACCGCGCTTCAAGCTTTATTATCTTTATAGTTGTAGTTCTTCAGGTCCGAGAAGGGAGAAAGCCCGCGACACTGGCACGCGTTTGGGGTGGAGGGGCGTACCGCATCAACCTTCCGGTGTGATCCGGCCGGGCGCCGGACCGACCTCCGAGGGCCTGGACGTGGCAGCGACCGAAGAGACAGCAGAGCGCAGATTGCCGAGGTTCAGCTATCTGAGCCTGGTGGCGCTGGTGCTGGTCATCACCTTCGGCCTGTTCGCCGATCGGCTGAGCCGCGAAGCCGCGGAAAACGAGCTGCGCACATCCGTGCGCGAACAGATCGGCCTGATCCGTGCCAAGCTGGAAGGCTACATCAACGGCAACATCCACATCGTTCAAGGTCTGATTTCGACGCTCAAGACCGAGCCCGACATGTCGCAGGAACGGTTCGCCGAACTCGCCAGCAACCTGTACACGGGCAACACCCAGCTGCGCAACGTGGCCGGCGCGCCGGATCTGGTCATCTCGCTGATGTATCCGATGCAGGGCAACGAAAAGGCGATCGGCCTGGATTACCGCAAAAATCCGGCACAGCGCGAGGCCGCATTGAAGGTCCGCGACCAGGAACGGTTGCTGATTGCCGGCCCGGTCGACCTGGTGCAGGGCGGCCAGGGTTTCATCGCCCGCTTTCCGGTGTTCACCGGCCGCGGAGACACGCGCGAATTCTGGGGTATCGTCTCGGCGGTCATCGACGTCGAACGGCTCTACGCCGACAGCGGCCTGATGGATCGCGATCTCTCCATCGATGTCGCACTCATCGGCCGCGATTCGATGGGCGCCGAGGGGGCGCAGTTCTACGGTCCGCCGGACGTGCTAGCCAACGATCCCGTCATTGTCGACGTGGTCCTGCCCGGCGGCCTGTGGCAGCTGGCGGCGGTCCCCAAATCCGGCTGGCAGCAAACCCCGCAGGCTCTGTGGGCGCAGCGCCTGGTCATCGCCGTCGCCGGATTCCTGATCCTGCTGCCGATCGTCATCGCCGGCCGGCTGTCGGAACAGCGCAAGAAGAACGTGCATGACCTGCAGGTCCGCGAGGACAAGCTGCAACGCCTGTCGCAGCGGCTGGAACTGGCGCTCGACGCGTCCCGGGTCGGGGTCTGGCAATACAATCTGGAAACGGATGAACTGGTGTGGGACGACCGGATGCGCGAGCTCTACGGCGTCCCGCCCGACAAGCCGCAGGTGGTGGTCGACGACTGGCGCAACGCGCTGCACCCGGACGACCGCGAACGGGCCGAACACGAGTTCGAGGAGGCGCTGCGCACCCGCGGGCCCTACCGCTCCGTCTTCCGCGTGCTGCCCGGCGATGGCAAGGTTCGGCACATTCGCACCAGGGCCGCGGTCTATGACGACGCTGCCGGGCTGAGAATCGTCGGCCTCAACTGGGACGTGACCGCCGACGTCAAGCTGCAGGACGCGCTGAAGCAGGCCAAGGCGGAAGCCGAGCGCCGCAACACCGAGCTGGAGGATACCAAGGCGCGCATCGAGCATATGGCGATGCACGACAGCCTCACCGGCCTCCCCAACCGGCGCTTTCTGGATATCGAACTGTCGCGGGCCGTCGACAGGACGGAGACGGCGCCGCGGGCGTTGCTGATCGTCGATCTCGACCGCTTCAAGCAAATCAACGACACCTTCGGCCATGCCGCCGGCGACGCGCTGCTGGTTCATGTGGCCGACATCCTGCGGTCGCTGGCGCGGCCGAGCGATTTCGTCGCCCGGATCGGCGGCGACGAGTTCGTCATCCTGTGCCGCCACGACACGGAACGACAGCACCTGACGCTGCTCGCTCAGTCGATCGTCGCCAAGATGCAGCGGCCGATGATCTATGAAGGCAATGCCTGCCGGTTCGGGGTCAGTGTCGGCATATCGACCGCCGGACAGGATGCCGAGGAAATCTCGCGGCTGCTGGTCAACGCCGATCTGGCGCTCTACCAGGCCAAGAGCACGGGACGCAATCGCTTCGCTTTCTTCACCCTCGAACTGCAGGCGGAGACGCTGCGCACCAAGAAGCTGGCTGACGACATTCTGCGCGGCATCGAAGAAGGCGAGTTCCTGCCCTTCTACCAGCCGCAATACGATGCCCACAGCCACGCGGTGACCGGCGTCGAAGCGCTGGCGCGCTGGAACCATCCGGAACTGGGCATGCTGACGCCGGCGCATTTTCTGGCCGTCGCCGAAGAATTCAACGCGACCGCGGCGATCGACCGCGAGATCCTCCGCCAGACCCTGGCCGACATGGATCGCTGGGCGCGCCATGGCGTCACGGTGCCGCGCGCGTCGGTCAACGTTTCGGCGCAACGGCTGCAGGACCCGGAGCTGCTGGTGCGGCTGGAGGCCTTCGACATCAAGCCCGGTACACTGTCGTTCGAACTGGTCGAATCGATCTTTCTCGATGACGGAGACGACATTCACATGGAAAATATCGAGCGCATCAAGGCGCTCGGCATCGACATCGAGATCGACGATTTCGGCTCCGGTCGCACGTCGATCATCAGTCTACTAAAGGTCAATCCGCGCCGGCTGAAGATCGACCGGCAGCTGATCATCCCGATGCTCGACTCCAAGGCGCCGCGCAAGCTGGTGCGCTCGGTCATCGAAATCGGCAAATCGCTCGACATCGAAGTGGTCGCCGAGGGAGTCGAATCCATGCGCCACGCCCAGCTGCTGAAGCGCATGGGGTGCGACATGCTGCAGGGCCATGCCTTCGGCGAGCCCATGCCGGCCGATCAACTGGAACGCCACATCGCCAAGCCGGTGGAACTGACGGCCTGAAGTCGGTCAGCGCCCCGAACCGCCAATCGCGTTGCGGACCAGAAACCGGCCGTCGAACAGAATCGGGACCGGTTCGCCCGTCGCCAGAATCTCCTGTGACCGGCCATCGACGTCCGTTGACCCGGCGCGCACGGCATGCACGTGCAGATGCGGTTCGCTGGTATTGCCGCTGTTGCCGACAAGGCCGAGCGGCGTCCCGGGTTGCACCTGATCGCCGGCCTCGACCGACACCGTGCCGCGTTTGAAATGCGCCAGAAGAATCAGGACGTCGCCGCAGCGCATGAGTACGTGATTGCCGGCAAGATTGGCCGAATCGGTGCGCGGCGGCAGCAGATCCGACAGCCCGTTTTCGACCGTGACAACCGTCCCCTCGCATGGAGCCGTGACCGGATCGCCGAACACAACATAGGCCTCCAGGTCCTGCGGAAACAGGCCTTCGGCCCTGAAGCCCCTGCTGTTCAGTCCGGTGAAATCCACCGCATAGCGCTGCGCGCGCACCTGACTGTGGGCGTTCAGGCCAGACGCGCCGCCGCCCTGGGCGACGTACCAGCGCGTCGCCTCCAACGGCACATGCAGCGGCACCGGCGCACCGTCGAAACGGCTCGCACCGCGCGTATCCCAGAGAAGCACTGCGAAAAAACCCAGGATCACCGCATTGACCGCGAGCCATGCCAGGCGCCCCGGCTTCAGAGGCGGCAACGGATCGGCACCGCGGCAGTTGAGGAAGCCGATGAAGAGCGCCGCGGCAAAGACAACCGGCCAGACCAGGCGAAGCCAGGTGCCGACGATATCCCACCGTCCGGCGAGAAAGATCAGGGCGAGATAGCTGCCGGCAACGAGCCCCTTGACGACGAAAGCCAACCACGACCTGGCGCTGAAGGCGGCCAGCCAGACCACGAAAACCAGCGGCACGAGCACCAGGGCCACGAGTTGCAGGACGTAGATCAATGTGGTTGTCACCGGTCCGCGCGCCTCCTCACGTCGGGGGAATCCGAACCGGCGAGGCGTTGTCCGGCCATGCCGGCCGTTTTCGCCTGGATATGGCAAGCGCACAATCCGATGCCCTGCCCGGCACTATAGAACAGTGCCAAATCCGCCGGAAGGCCCAGCACCACGACGAAGCTGCCTCCCGGCTGGACAAGGTCCTTGGACGGAGCGCGGGCACGGCCGGCAGCAGAAACCGACCCGATCGGATTTCGGCCGGTTCGGTCATTCGGTCTCGTCCGGAAGCGCATACAGCGCCAGCCAGGTCAGAAGCTGGAAACCGCCCTGGACCATGTGGTTCTGTTCATAGCCGAATTTCAGCACGATCTGATCGGCCAGAAAAAAGGCGGCCCACAGGCCAAGCGACACGGCGAAGGCGGTGTCGACCCGGCGACGCCAGCGCCACCGAGGTTCGCGCGGCGTGCCGGCGGCGATCAGTAACAGAACGGTCGAGACAAAGGACCAGCCGATAATGCCGGCATAGAGAAACGGCGGCAGCCAGCCGGGCGGATCGTAGGGCGCGACGGCATGGGTCAAGTCCGCGTAATTGGTGACTGCAAACCACGCCGCCGTGACGAGACCGAGCTGCCTCATCGCGCCGATGAGGTCGGTCAGGAACGCGGTCAGCCACCAGAGTGCCCAGAACACCACGACGAGGCGCTTGAACGCGGCAATGGATAGGGTCACGATCGGCTCTCCCCGTGGGCAGGCTTCGGATTGCCGGGAAACATTAGCAAACTGACCCCACAGAACCACAGGATCATCCGCCCGCCGCTGCGCAGACATCAGATGACCAGGTCCTCGAAATCCGAGGACACCCTGCGATCGAGGACCAGTTCGGTCAGGATCTCGGCGATCGCCGGCGCCAGGATGACGCCGGGGTGAGCCACCGCCGCCAGGACGCTCGGAGCCCCGGGTACCGGACCGACCAGGGGGCGGCCGCCGCTCGGCATCGGCCGTTTGCCGACGGAGACGGAAACAACCCTGGACCGGCCGATCGACGGCATTCGCCGGGCGATCGCCTCGAGTGCCGCCTGACCGACATATTGCCGAGACACCTCGTCGTCTTCGTCTTCGGGTGCGGCTGTCACCGCGAGCAATGTCCGGTCGTCGAGCTTGCGGACCTCGATATCGGGCCCCTGGAGGATGCACCCGATTTCGGCCCGTTCAACGGCGATGGTGACCAATGCGACGGGCGATTCGCCAATCGAGCCGTCGGGCAGGAAGGCCGACAGGAAACGTTCGCTCGCCGCGCCGGCCGCAACCACGACGTAATCCGAGCGATGCCGGCTGTCGCCCAGATAGCTGTCCACCTTTCCGTCGCCTGCCACATCGATCAGATCGACGGCCTGGCGCAGATGCACTTGCGCGCCGGCTTCGACAGCCGCTTCGACGAAAAGAGCCGCTCCTTGCGCCGCGTCGAGGGCGATATCGTCCATCGCGTGCGCGGCGATGCGCGGCGGCGCGGCGAAGGCCGGCACCAGTTTTCCGAAGGCGATATCCTCGACCATGACGGTGGAACTGCCGGACCCCGAGTGGATCTCCACCCAGCGCTCGGTTTCGGCCTCCGACGCCTTCCAGACCAGTGAGCCGGTGGGCCGGTCGAACAGCCGGTGGTCGAGCCCGGCATTCAGCTTTTGGTATTTTTCGATCGCCGCCTGGCGGTGCCTGTACATCACCGGCTCGGCCAGTGGATCGATGGTGATGTAGTTGACCCAGCCGAAAGACTGACCGGTCACCCCGCGCCCGGGTTCTGCCCGGCGATCGATGAGTCGCACCGCGGCCCCCGCACGGCTCAAATGAAAAGCCGCTGCGGCGCCGACAATGCCGGCGCCGATCACCGTAACGCTTGGTGTCGCCATGTCCCGCCTTTTTCCCATCTGCACGACGGCTTCGAACAATAGCGAGCCTGCTTCGACCACTATTGTTCCAGTCACCCTTTGTAACAATCACATGTAACGTCGTGAGCAATAGGTCAAGTCTCTGTTTTATTAAGTATTAACGTCAACCTTGTGTCGGCCACACCCGATGTTCGTCGTCAATGACGAAAACGTGGCTGTGGCGGGTGCCGCGAGTCCGGTGTTCGCGCAGATGCGGATGGTCGGGCGGCAGGTCGGCGTGGTCGTGCAGCAATTCGCTGCGATCGTCCGACGGCCAGACGGCCAGCGCCACCAGCGCTCCGGCAAGGGCGATGAGGCCGAGCGCAGCCAAGGTCACCGGCAGGCCGAAGACATCGCCGGCCCAGCCCGCGAGCGGGTAGGTCACCAGCCAGCCGGCGTGGGACAGAGCGAATTGCGCGGTGAAGACGGCCGGACGGTCCTCCGCATGGGCGGAAAGCCGAAGCAGCCGGCCCGACGGAGTCAGAATGGCTGCGTAAAGCGCCCCCGACAGTCCCCAGGCGAGCAGAAATGCGCCCCATGGGGGAAGGCCGGCGGTCATGGCAAAAAGCGCTTCCGCAATCGCCAGGACCGAAAGACAAAGGGCCGCCATGGTCATCACTGTTCGATCGGCGATCCGGTCCAGCATGCGCGGCAATGCCAGCGCCGCCACCATGGAGCCGCACCCGAACGCGGCGAGCGCCGCGGCGACGTCGCCCTGCGTCGCGCCGTACTCGCCAAGCACGATCACCACGGTGTTGACGATGACGAAGGCGCCGACCGAGGCGGCCGCCAGGTTGAGCGCCAGAAGGCCGCGCAGCCGCGGCGTCGCCAGATAGATGCGCGATCCGCGCACCACGCGCTCGAAGAACGGGCGCGCCGCCCTGCCTGGCGGATGCGGCGGCACCGTGGCTGCGGCGACGAGGAGAGCGGAGGCGGCAAATCCGAACACCGTGCCGCCGAACAGCCAGTGGTAGCTCATCACCGACAGAAGCAGGCCGGCAAGCGCCGGGCTGACCAGGTTTTCAAGATCGTAGGCGAGGCGCGACATTGACAGCGCCCGGGTGTAGTCCTGTTCGTCCGTCAGGATATCCGGGATCACCGCCTGGAAGGCCGGTGTGAAGGTGGCGGACGCCGCCTGCAGCACGAAAATCAGCGTGTAGATCTGCCAGACCGAGTCGATGAAGGGCAGGCACAGCGCCACCGCGGCACGGACCAGGTCGGCGCCGATCAGCACGGCCTTGCGCGGCAGCCGCTCGGCCACCGCATTGGCGAACGGCGCCAGGCCGACATAGGCGACCATCTTGATGGCGAAGGCGGTGCCGAGGACGGCGCCGGCCGCCTCGCCAGCCAGATCGAAGGCCAGAAGGCCGAGCGCCACCGTCAGCAGGCCGGTTCCGAGCAGCGCGATCACCTGGGCGCCAAACAGCCGGGCGTAAGCGGCGTTCCTGAGAATCGAAATCATGCGGCGACATTAGCAGGGGACGCCGCCGCTTGGATATGCGGTCAAATGACCTGTACCGTCAGAAGCGCCCCCAGCGGGCATCCGTCATGACGTAGCGCGCGTAACGGAAATCACGGATTGCTACGACCCGGTCGCCGTCGAATTTCAGCAGGATGAAATAGACCGGCGGGCCCGCCGGATCGTCGCGGTCGAAGGCGAGAACCGCCGGTCGGCCCTCGACGCTGCCGGGCGCCATGATCCAGTCCAGGCGTTTGCTGTAATTGCCGTAATAGCCGCCGACGCCCTCGCGTCCCTTTCGATCCTCGATGGCGACCAGTTCCAGGCGCACCTCTTCCGACAGCATGTCGCGCAGGCGGTCGAATTCGTGGGCGTTGAAACAGTCGGCATAACGGGCAAGCTTGCGCTTCTCGCTTTCGCCGAGCGGCGGCGTCGCCTCATCCGGATCAAGGCCCTTCAGCAACTGCCGACCGCGGTGCAGCGCCGATTTCACCGAGGCGACGGAGCTGTCGGTCATGTCGGCGACCTGCGAGGCCGAATAGCCCAGCACGTCGCGCAGGATGACGGAACTGCGCTGTTTCGGCGTCAGCCGCAGGAACGGCCGCAGCGTGTCGGCGACCGTGCTGTGGCGCGGCATTTCGTCGAAGGGCGGCTCTTCGCGGGCGAGTTCTTGCTTCATGGCCGTCTCCCTCCGGCGGGCACGGAACAGGTCGATCGCGGCGTTGTGGGCGATGCGAAACAACCAGGCCCGCAGATCGTCCACCGCAGCGCCGTCTTTCAGCGCCCGGGTCGCCCGCAGCAGGCATTCCTGCAGCACGTCCTCGCCATCGATGACCGACCCGGTCATGCGCGCGCAGTAACGGTGCAGGTCGGGCCGCAGGGACGGCAGGGCGGCTTCCAGTGCCGTCCCGCCGCCAAAGTCCCCTTGGCTGTCCGGCAAGTCAGGCATAGGCCTCCCTGCCCGTTCCAGCGATCGTGTAAGCGCCGGCATTGCCGCCGCTGTCGTCGGCCAGCAGGTCCATCACGCTGTCGGCGACCTGTTCGGCGGTCAACGGCTTCTCCCATTGGCTCATGAACTGCTCCTGCGTCACCGAGCGGGCGCCGGCATAGGCCGACGAGGCCTCGTGGGCGATTTTCGTGCCGGCAATCAACTGTTTCGGATAGATCGTGTAGAAGGTCAAACCCAGGTCGCGCCGCTCAGCCTCCCACTTGCCGTAATTGGCGATGAGGTGCTGCATGCGCTTGGCGCCGGCATAGCCGCCGGACAGGGGCGAGCCGCCGATGGCCGCGCCGCTGGCGAAGCTGACAATGGCGCCGCCCCGGCCCATGGGCGTCTGCAGTGCTGCCTTGGTGAAGTCGAAGGCGATCTTGGTGTCGGCGTGCCAGGTGGCGCTGAAATCCTGCCAGCTCAGATTCGACAGCGGCGCCATCTTCGGGCGGTGACCGCCCACAAGAAGCAGCAGATCCGGGCCGATGTCGGCCATCAACTCGTCGGCAACGCCGTCGGCGGCATCGATCGCGACGGTCTCGATCTCAGGCGCTTCGGCACGCAGGCTGTCGAGATCGCCGGCATTGCGGGCGACGGTCACGGTGCGGGCGCCGGCCCGGTTGAGTTTCAGCGAAAGGGCGCGGCCGACACCGCGGCTGCCGCCGATCACGAGTGCTTTGCGGTAACGCATGTCAAATCCTCCTTGGCGCGTTGGCGTTCGCAAGGAAGACGCCCGGTCGAACCAAAAGGGTTCGCCGTACCGAAATTTTTTTCAGGCTCAGATTCCGGCTATGCTGCCGAAGCAACCGGAGGCGAACGGCGATGCAGCGGATCGACCACGACAGTGCTTTCGGACGCTGGACGCTTTGTCGCCAGCGGCCGCGGGCGGCGCTGCTGCCCTATGTCGACGAATTGCAGGGCTATCGCGAGAGCGGCGGGCGGGCCATCGTGCGCACCGAGCTGCCGTCTTGCATCGTGCCGTTCATCATCATTTTCGGAGCGGGCTTTTCGCTTGAAGACGAGACGAATTCGCGGCCGTTGCGCAACAGCTTCACGGCCGGCCTGGCAGGCGAACCGGTCAGAATAGGATCGAGCGGCGAAGCGCTGTGCATGCAGGCCAACCTGACGCCGCTCGGAGCCATGCGGCTGTTCGGCCCGGTTCTGGCGGAGCTGACCGGCCGGATCGTCGACATTGCCGACATCGACGGCCTGGCGGAAGAGCGGCTGGAAGACCGACTCAGCGACCTCGACGACTGGCCGCCGCGCCTGGCGCTGCTGGAGAAATGGCTGGCCCGACGCCTGCTCGAGCAAGGCGAAGACGACCGGCGCCTGCACTTTGCGTTGGATGCGCTTGGCGGCTCGAGACCGGTTCGAGTAGCGGCTCTGGCGGACCACCTCGGCATGAGCCGCAAGCATCTGCACGGCCTGTTCAAGAGCCGCGTCGGCCTCTCCCCCAGCGCCTATCTTCGGCTCGCCCGGTTCTCCCGCGCAGCGTCGGATCTCGGGGCCGGCAACGACTGTCTTGCCGAGACGGCGCTGAAGCACGGTTATGCCGACCAGGCGCATTTCACCCGCGAATTCAGGGCGTTTTCCGGCATGACCCCAACCCGGTTCATCGCCGGCAGCCTGTCTGACGGCACCGGGCTCGTGGCCGCCGGGTAACATCCGTTCAAGCCGGGCCCGCCTTCGTGCCGTAGAGTCCCGGCAAACGGAGGACACCATGACGATTTCCATCATTCCGACAATGCGCTACGCCGACGCGTCCAAGATGATCGACTGGCTGTGCGCGGCTTTCGGCTTCGAGCGGCACGCCGTCTATGAGGACGGCAAGGGCGGTATCGCCCACGCGCAGCTCACCTTCGGCAACGGCATGATCATGCTGGGCGACGATACGGAAAGCGAGTTCTCGCAATTCCAGTCGACCCCGAAAGCACTCGGCGGCACGACGCAAAGCGCCTATATCGTCGTCTCCGACGTCGACGCGGTCTGCGAGCGGGCGCGGGCCGCCGGTGCCCGCATCGTCATCGGACCGCGCGACGAGGATTATGGCGGCCGCGGCTTCGTCTGCCTCGATCCGGAAGGACAGATATGGAGCTTCGGCAGTTACGACCCGACGGCGCAGGATTAGGTCCAAACGACATTCAGGGTTGTGGTGTCGGTTGGACCTAGTCGAGGTCGGCTTGCAGTTGCGGCCGCATGCGCCGCAGGCCTGCCGACAGAAAGTCGACGAAGCGGCGTACCCGAACGGTGCGCCGCAGGTCCGAATGCAACAGCAGCCAGAGCGTCCGACCCGCGGTGACGGGCGAGCCGGGAACGCGCACCAGTTCGGGATAGATGGATGCAAAATAGCTGGCGATACCGGACATACCGAAGCCGTTGCGCAGCAAACTGATGTGCATGACCGGGTCCATGGTCGAATGGCGCACCTCGGCATTGGGAAAGGGCGTCTGCTTCTCCCAGCCGGGGTGGCGGTCCGGTTCGTCCCAGCCAATCCAGTGCAACCCCTCGCCCTTCGGTCCGGCGGCGGCAAAATGGCGGTCGAGATAGTCGCGGCTGGCGTAGGTGCCCATGGCGATCGGATAAAGTTTCTGCGCCACGACGTCATCGGTCACCTCATAGGCGACGCGCAGCGATACGTCCGTTTCGAGCCGGCCGATGTCCTCGAACCGGTCGGTGGTGCGGATCTGCAGGTCGATCTCCGGAAACTCGCGGAAGAAGTCCGTCAAAATCGGCGCCACGATGTCATAGGCCATGGTGCCGGTCAGCGAGAACCGCACCACGCCGGTTTCCTGCCGGTCGAGACCCTGCAGGGTGCGCTGGGCTCCGAGGAACAGCGTCTCGGCTTCCTCGGCCACCGGCAACAGAGCGGTGCCGGCGGCGGTCAGTTCAACGCCGGCGCGGCTGCGGCGAAACAGCTGCACGCCATAGGCCGTCTCCAGCGCCTGCAGGTGGCGATTGATCTTGGCATGGGTGGTGCCGAGCAATTCGGCGGCAGCGCGCAGGCTCCCGGCTCGCGCCACGGCAAGAAAATAAGGCATCTGCTCCCAATCGACCGCCGACATCGGCATGAGGATCCTCCCTTTTCAGTGGATCGTGTATAGCCCACTGCGGCGCAAATCAGTAGGTCACTGGGTCGAACTCGTCCGATAGAACGAAATCAGGCTGAAATTGCGGCCTTTTTTCTATGGAGACCCCCCATGAAACGCAGAACCTTTCTTCAGACGGGCGCTGCGGCGAGCGTGCTTTGCGCCCTTCCCGCGTTCGCCGCCCCGGCCGGCAAACCGATGGCGAAAGCCAGGCGCACGATCCTCGGCAGCGACATGGCCTATGTCGACCGGGGCAGCGGTCGACCGGTCGTATTCCTGCACGGCAACCCGACATCGTCCTATCTGTGGCGCAACATCATCCCGCACGTCGCCGACACCCACCGCGCCATCGCGCCCGACCTGATCGGCATGGGCGACAGCGACAAGCCGGACATCGACTACAGCTATGCCGATCAGGCGGCGCATCTGCACGGCCTGCTCGACGAACTCGATCTGCGCGACGCGGTGCTGGTGGTGCACGACTGGGGCTCCGGCCTCGGCTTCCACTACGCCCGGACGCGGCCAGAGCGGATCACCGGCGTCGTCTTCATGGAGGCGACCGCGCCGCCGTTCTTCCCGATCCCGTCCTATGAAGCGCTGGGGCCGTTCGAGGACTTCCTGCGCAGTATCAAGAGCGAAGGCACCGGCGAGGAGCTGGTGCTCAACCAGAACATGTTCATCGACCAGTTCCTGCGTGGCGGCGGAACCAACGCACCGCTTTCGGACGCGATCATGGCCGAATACAACCGGCCGTTTCCGACGCCGGAAAGCCGCAAACCGGTGCTGCAATGGCCGCGCGAAATCCCCGTCGCCGGCGAACCGGCGAATGTCCATGCCATCGCCGCCGCCAACAATGACTGGCTGACCTCCAGCGACATTCCGAAACTGCTGTTCCACGTCACCCCGGGCGCGATGATCTCGCCACAGACGGCCGATCATCTGAAGCAACACGTCAAAAACCTCGAGACCGTGCATCTCGGACCGGGCGGCCACTTCCTGCAGGAGGATTACCCGGACGAGATCGGCCGCGGCATCGCCGACTGGCTGACGCGCAACTGATCCGACGAAAGGAGATGACACGGCCGGTCTCTTGACCCAAACTCTCGTCCAGACGACCCACAGCGTCGTGGATCGACAAGAGGAGATGGGGCGTGATCCGACCGGCCGTTTGGCTTGCCTGCCTTCTGACGGCGGCCGTCGTTTCGTCTGCCCACGCGACCTGGTCGATCGTGGCGGTCGATCCGGCAACGGGCGAGGTCGGTGGCGCAAGCGCCACCTGCACACCCTGGGCGTCGGCGATTATCGGCGTGGTGCCGGGCAAGGGGGTCATCGTCACGCAAGCCGCATCCAACAAGCTGGCGCGTTACCAGGGCGAGGTGCTGCTGATGGCCGATGTCGGCCCGAAGGAGGTCGTTGCGGCGATCACCGATCCGCGCCACGACCCGACGCATGCGCGCCAGCAGCACGGCGTCGCCGCCCTGGGATTCGAGCCGAGCGCTGCTGGCTTCACCGGGCGTGCGACCGCCGAAACCACCGGAGATCTGCAGGGCGACGGCGTGTCGGTCCAGGGCAACATCCTTGCCGGCCCGGACGTGCTGAGTGCTTCGCTCGAAGCGTTCGAAACCGCCGATCCGTCGCTGCCTCTTGCCGAACGGCTGCTGCGCGCCCTTGAAGCCGGATCCGCCAAGGGCGGCGACCGCCGCTGCGGCAAACAGACGGCGATCTCCGCCTATCTGGTGGTTGCGCGCCCCGACGATGCGCCGCAGACGCCAGCGATCCGCATCAGCGCTCCGCTTCAGCATCGGGGCGGAGACAATGCGGTCGACGCCCTGCGCCAGGAGTTCGACCGGTTTGCCGACCAGTAACCGTCAGTCGCCAAAACCCGCCGGTGCCCTGAACCCGCCCAGTTCGTCCGAAATCAGCCGTGCGATCTCGATTGTCTTGTAGTCGGCATAGGGGGCGCCGATGGCCTGCAAGCCGATGGGCAGGCCGGCTTCGGAGGGACCGGTCGGAAAGACCGTCGAGGGAAGCAGCGGCATGGTGGCCAGACCGGCCCAGAAACCCTGCTGCCAATAGCTGCGGCTGGTGCCGTTGACGGGCAGCACGCGACCGTCCATGGGGCTGTGATCGTGCGGAAAGGCCGCCGTCGACGAGATCGGGCAGAGCACCACGTCCCACGCGTCGAAAAAGGCCTGCCATTTGTGGCGGATGATGCCGCGTTGGGAATTGACCGCCAGCCATTTCTGGTGGCCGATGTCGAATTGCGGACCGCCCATGATCGACAGCAGCAGGGTGTAGTAGATCTCGCGCGCGTCGCTGGCGTTGAAATCGGGACGCGCCGTGTCCGACACGGTGGCGCCGCGAGCCGCCAGACGGTCGCCGACGGAAATGACGCGGTCGGAAATTTCGGCGTCGACCGGCGCCTGGCCCGAATCCGGCCACAGGGCGACCTTCAGACCCTTCAGGTCGGTCACGCCGGGTTCCTGCAGTTCGAGATCCCAGCCCGGTGCAGCAAGTACGTCGGGTCCGGCGATCGCCTGCAGTGCCAGCGCCAAGTCCTCGGCGCTGCGGGCCAGCGGCCCCAGAACTGCCAGGTCGATATGCTGGGCGACCTTCGGCGCGCCGGGCGGGTTGTGGCCGCGGCTGGGCACGATCCCCCAGCTCGGCTTGTGACCGAAAACACCGCAATAATGCGCTGGATTGCGAATCGAACCGCCAATATCGGAACCGCACTCCAGCCCGGTCAGACCGGCTGCGAGCGCGGCCGCCGAACCGCCGGAGGATCCGCCCGGGCCACGCGAGATGTCCCAGGGATTGTTGGTCTGGCCGTAAATGTCGTTGTAGCTCTGGAAGTCTGCCAGATGCATCGGCACGTTGGTCTTGCCGAGGAAATGGGCGCCGGCCGCCTTGAAGCGCGACACCACGACCGAATCGGCCTCGGCGATGTCGTCGCGCCGGTCGGGGATACCCCAGGTCGTGGGCAGGCCGGCGACATCGTAGGATTCCTTGATCGTCATCGGAACGCCGTGCAGCGGTCCCACCGCATTGCCGGCGGCAAGCGCCGCGTCGGCAGCGTGAGCCGCCTCGAGCGCGCGCTCGAAATCGCGCACCACGACGGCGTTGATCGCGCCGTCGTGACGTTCGATGCGATCGATGTAATAGCGGGTGAGTTCCACCGAACTGAGATCGCCGCCGGCGATCAGCGCAGCCAGTTCGCCGGCGCTGCGGAAAGCCAGCGAATGATCGCCGGCAGCCGCGGTCTTGATGCCAAGCGCCGTCGTCGCCGCCACGGCGCCCATTTTCGCGAACTCGCGCCGGGTCATATTCGCTGCGTCTTCCTTTTGCGTGCCGTCGGTCATCCCGCATCCTCCTTGTCGTCGTTCACGGACGGGTTAGCAGGAAAAAATGTCACGCGCACCGGGCTTCTAACTGCATTCGAAACTGTCGTCGACCGGCCGGCAGCGGTCGGGCCAGCCGCGCTCGCGCCAGTAGTCCGCAATGCCTTCCTCTTCGACCAGAAAGCGGAATTCATCGGCCTTTCCGACCGAATCGAGCACCGTCCAGGGGACGGTGAACATCAGCGTTGGTCGGTTCGGCGTCATGGCATCGTACCAGAAGCCTTTGAGAACCAGTTCCGGCCCGCCGATGGAAAGCAGCAATTCGTAGCCGAGGAACTTGTCGTCCTTGTAGGTTTCGAACACTGTCTGCGGCGGCTCCGTCTGCGCCGCCGCAATCAATCCCAGGGCACGGTCCTTGAGATCGGCTGCGCAACCCTCACAGTCTTCGATCAGCGCCTTGAGCCGGTCGATCTCGCCTTCCCGATAGAGATGCCCGATGATCGGCCGCACGGCCGAATAGCGGAACTCCGGGTATTTCTCGAACAGATCGACCAGTTCCGTGAAATCATCGACCCCGTGGCCGGCCAGCCAGTTCAGTTCCGCCACCCGGTAAATATAGAGCGGGTTGAGCGGATCCAGCGCCAGCACGTCCTGCGCCATGGCGAGCGCCTGTTCGTGATGACCGACGGTAGCCAGCAGTTCGCTGTAATCCTCCATCACCGTGTGCTCGCCGGGATCGGCCTCCAGCGCCGCCCGGTACCTGTCCTCCGCCTGCGCCCATTGACGGTTGCGGCGAAGCGCGTTGCCGGCCGCGTGCAGAACGATCGCCAGGCTGGGGTCTAGCTCCTCGGCCTTCAGCGCGGCTTCCTGGGCCCGCCGATAATAGCTGGTCGGCAGAACCGGACGGCCGTCGACCTCGTTGACATAGGAGGGAAAGACGTCATAGGCGAGCGCCAATGCGGCCCAGCCGGCAGCGAATTCCGGATCGATCTTCACGCTTTGCTGAAACAGATTCACCGCCTGGCGCACACCTTCGCCGCGTGCCTGCAATAGCGGCAATCCCTTGAGGAAGAGGTCGTAGGCCTGGGGGTTGCTGGTGCGCCCCGTCTGCAGCGACTGGGCTTCAATGCCGAGCGGCTTTTTCAGCGCCGCCCCGATGGAATTGGCGATCTGTTCCTGGACCAGGAAAATATCCTGGATCTCGTCCTCGAAGACGTCCGACCAGGCCAGGAAGCCGTCATCGGCGTGCACCAGCTGCGCTTCAATGCGCACCGAATTCCCGAAACGCCGCACGCTGCCTTCGAGGATATATTCGACCCCCAACGCCTCGCCGATCGTCCGCAGGTCCTCCGAGCGGTTCTTGTAGGCAAAGGCCGAGCTCTGGCCGGTCACGCGGAACTCGCCGGTGCGCGTCAGCGTCGAAATGATCTCGATGGTCAGCCCGTCGCTGAAGGTGTCGTCGTCGCCATAGGGGCTGAGATTGCGGAACGGCAAAACGGCGATGGAATTGCCGGTTCCGGCTGTGTTCGTGGAAGCGGGCGGAGAGAAATCGTGCACCACGTGGCGGCCCATGCTCAAGGCCACGATGACGGCGATGCAGATGACGATCAGGACGTCGCGAATGCCGCGGCCGCGCTGATCGGCAGCCGTGTCGGCGCCGCGCGCGCCGGCAGCGTTGTGCCAGGCCAACAGACAGGCGACGGGAAATCCGGCGATGAACAGGATGGCGGCCACGCCGTCCATCCAGACCGGCAGGCCGAACGCTCCCTGCAGTGCCGAGGTCGCCTGGACAAGCAGCCAGGCGGCAATGGCATAGAGGCCGACGACCGTCGGCACCCGCCGCTTCTGCAGCTCGGCAATGAAGCCGCCCTTGCGCACCCGCCGAACGGCGGCTTCCGCCGGCGGCGAACCGACCGAGCCGGTTTCGCCGGCCGCCGGCTCCTGCTGGACGACGGACAGCGGCACGACGTTTTCGACCGCTTCAACGGGCGCCGCGGTGCACGGCGCCCCCTTCTCCAGTCCAAAGGGCGGTCCGTGCTTGGGCCAGTCCACCTTGTTGAGCTTGAGATAGTCCTTCAGGTTCGAGGCGGCGTAGACGAAAGCCATGCGGCGCGTTTCTTCCGAGACCCGTTTGTGCGCAAAGCTGAGGCCTGCGGCAACGCGCGCCAGCAGATACTGGCTCTCCATGTAGGACAGCCGGTCGGCCTCGTTGCGCTCGACCCAGTCCGTCACCTCCTTGCGCATGGCGCCGACCATCTCGATCAACCCGAGATCGTCGGTGCGCAGGCCGCGCTGCCCTTCCTGCCAGCCGAAATTGGAGAGGCTGGCCAGCAGCGTTTCCCATTTCACCGGGGTTGCCGCGGCACGCGTCGTCAACAGATAGGCGACCTCGAAATAGGCCTGGTCGTAGAACAGGAAGGCGCGGCTGCGGTAATCGGCAAGGTCGATGATGTGATAGGCCGGCTCGGCACCCCGGCCGGGACTCACCAGCAGGTTCAGACCGTGCAGGTCGCCATGGATATGGCCGGTGACGGCCCGCAGCCGCAGCCGCTCGGGCAACTCGCGTTTGCCGAGGGCAAAGGCCAGAGGATTGGGATACCAGTGCCCTTCGAAGGTGATGCTCGGCTCGTCCGGCGACAGCTTGCAGTCGTTGGTCAGGAAATCGTGAACACGGCCGCCTTCCGCCGGCACCAGCCGGTAGTCGAGCCAGGCCTGCAGCAATTGCTGCGGCATGTGCATGCCGTCGGCCAGCCGATAATCCGGGTTCCATTCTTCCAGCAGTTCGCGCGACAGGCGACGCACTGCCGGCAATTGCTGCTCGTGAGCGCAATCGGGCCAGGGTTCGGCATATTCCAGCCCGCGGCCGGCGATGGTCGAGAGGATGGCGAACTGATCGCCCTTGTGCAGCGCGTTGATGAGCTTGGGCAGGTGGTTGGCGGCGAATTCGGGCGCGTCGGCGATCGCCTGGCCGTGCAGCTTCGACTCCATTTCCTCCTGATGGGCGGAATCGGTGGCCGAATCGAGCTTGAGGATCGCCTGTCCGGTATATTCGACGCTTTCGATGTCGGCGGCGTAGACGAGGGCGCCGGATTTGCCGCCGCTCAGCTGGCGGCTGAGGTAAAGCTCGCCGTCGATGCCCCATTGACGTCTGATCGCCGGCTGCATATCGGCGTAGGCATCCGGCCAGGGCAGTCCGCGGTGGGCGGTTTCATTCTGATCCTGCATCGCTGCTGACGCCCTGTGGCCCCATTCACGTTCGCCCGTTTCCCCGTAATCTAGGAAACTTCGGGTCCCGGTACAACGCCGACCTTCGGATCACGTGCCCCTGGCGGGCGGTAACGGTCGGCAGCGAGGAAAGCCGGTCGGTTGCGGCAACCAACGGAAGAAGGGTGAAGATGTCGTGAAAGGTCCGCTTTATTGAACTTCGGATCACTGGAAACTGCATGCGCACCTGTGCCATAGAGGCAGCGGGGCGACATGGTGTGAGGTGATTCTATGGAA
The DNA here is from genome assembly GCA_963921345.3 of Rhizobiaceae bacterium. Lineage (GTDB taxonomy): Bacteria > Pseudomonadota > Alphaproteobacteria > Rhizobiales > Rhizobiaceae > Hoeflea_A. The sequence continues at coordinate 3,822,532 of CAWUFE020000007.1, forward strand.
ATCCGCCATGATACGCTCGGTCAGCCCTTCATCCAGTGGGAGCAGGCCAAAGGCAGCATCAAGCGCGCCTGGATCCAGCGTCGCTCGGGAGCGACGGACTGGGCCGGCTGCGGCCGCTATCTCAGCGTGGCGCGCTGGAAAGGTGCCCGTTCCGGCGGCGTTGCCGACTTCCCGATCTTCAGTGGCGAGACGGACGAAACGGTGCTGATGGAATTCGTCACGGCCGTCAACCAGGTCACGGGATGCGAACCGGCCGCGGTGGACAAGGGCGATGAGGCCGCCGGCAGGGCCGCTGCGGATTCCACCGCCCGGATCTCGGAAATGATCCGGACCGTCCGCGCGGCGAATGGAGCAGCCGAGTAGACGGGTCAGGTCTTGGCGCCGTCCATCTCCTCCTTCACCCAACGGCACCATTCGATCTTGGCCTGGCGGACGGCGACGGCAAGCTTGTAGACCGCATAGGTCGAGAACTCCTGGCTGCCCGGCTGGCAGGTGGTCAGATCGTCGCCGACGACATCGAGGAAATGCTCCCAGCGGCCCCACAGCTGTTCGATCTCGGCTTCGGTTTCGGCAATTTCGTCGTTGAGGAACGCGGCCGTTTCGTCGGCCTCCAGCATCCACATCAGATGAGCGCGCAGCGCCAGTTCCATGCGCGGTGCCCAGGGCTTCGACCGGCCGGCCGCCCAGGCCTTCAGCGCTGACAACCCCTCCGCCGTGATCTCGAACACCTTCTTGTCGGGCCGGCTCTCCTGCGCCACCCGGTCATGGGTCACGTAGGCCGCCTTCTCCAGCTTCGACAGCTCCGGATAGATCTGGCTGTGGCGGGCCGGCCAGATCAGCGTGGCCGGCGCCTTGAGGATGGTCGCAAGCTGGTAGCCGCTCTTGGCGCCGCGGGCCAGCAGCGACAGCAGGACAAAGCCGAGAATGGAGACGGTCGGGGGCTTTATCTCGGGATCGGTCACGGCGGCTCCTTTATGACATATTTGACATATGTCACTTTAGACATAATATGAAAGACGCCGCCCGTCCACACCGGTCGGCGCTTGCGATTCTCAAATCCAAGAGGTGCACAATGCGACTTCATCTGCAAATTTTACTGCTGGTTGCCGGCTGCCTGGCGACCGCTCCAGCCCAGGCGGCGTCGGAAGACCGTACCGCGGTCTTCCATGCCATGCTGGCCGAAAAGGACGTGCCCGTCGAAACCGAGGACGGCACGGTGCTGTCGGCCAACGTCTTTCGGCCGGACGCGCCGGGCCGCTTCCCGGTGATCATGACCATGGGCCCCTATCCGAAGGACATCCATTTCTCCGACTGGTCGCCCGAGGCTTACGAAAAGATTGCCGAAAAGGGCCCCAACATGCACTGGGAGACCGCCAATCCCGACTGGTGGGTGCCGCAGGGCTATGTGGTCATCCGCGTCGACCGGCGCGGCATGGGCAAGTCGCCCGGCGACGTCGATCTGCTGTCGCAGCGCGAGACGCGCGACTTTCGCGACGCCATCGAATGGGCCGGCACGCAGCCCTGGTCGAACGGCAAGGTCGGGCTGCTCGGCGTGTCCTATTTCGCCATGACTCAGTGGCGGGTTGCCGCCCTTCAGCCCGACCACTTGGCCGCAATCATTCCCTGGGAGGGCGCCTTCGACACCTATCGCGACGCCGGCCGCCACGGCGGCATCTTTTCCAACACCTTTGCCTTCGGCTGGTTCAAACGGCGCATCGTCGACCACCAGAGCGGCCTCGACGCGGATGCGACGGATGCCGAAAAGATGGAGGGCCTGGTGCCGTTCCCGGTGATGCTCAAGAAGACCCCGCTGGAGACGGCCTTCTACACCGAACGCACGCCGGATGCCTCGCAGATCAACGTGCCGCTGCTGTCGGCCGGCAATTGGGGCGGACTCGGCCTGCATTTGCGCGGCAATGTCGAGGGCTTTACCGGCGCCGCCTCGCAACACAAGCGGCTGCGCATGCACACCGGCACCCATATCGGCCCGTTCTACTCGCTCGAGGGCCGCCTGGAGCAGAAACGCTTCTTCGATCACTGGCTGAAGGGCATCGATACCGGGCTTGAACAGGAACCGCCGATCAAGCTGGCGATCCGCCGCAGCGACGGTTTCGACTGGCGCTACGAAAACGAATGGCCGCTGGCGCGCACCCAATGGACGCCGTTCTATCTCGACGCGGCAAACGGCAGCTTGACGGCGGCCGGCGCCGGCGATGCGGCCGAGATCAGCTACCGGGCCGATGCGGACGCCGCCGACGGCGAGGCCCGGGTGGTGTTTTCCACGCCTCCGTTCGAAGCCGACACCGAGATCACCGGCCCGGTCAATCTCAAGCTCTTCGTGTCGTCGAGCAGCGACGACATGGACATCTTTGCCATCGTCCGCAACATCGGGCCGAGCGGCGAGGAGGTGACCTTCGAAGGCGCAAACAACCCGCAATCGCCAGTCACCGCCGGCTGGCTGCGCGCCTCGCAGCGCAAGACCGACCCGGCCCGTTCGACCCCCTACCGGCCGTTCCACAGCCATGACGAGGTGCAGAAGCTGACCTCGGGCGATGTGGTGCCGGTCGAGGTCGAGATCTGGCCGACCAGCATGGTCTTCGAAAAGGGCCACCGGCTGGTGCTGGAAATCGCCTCGCGCGACGGCAAGGGCTTGCGGCCGTTCCTGCACACCGACGAAAGCGACCGCGGTCGCTCGGGAACCAACACCGTGCACACCGGCGGCGAAACCCGCTCGCACCTGCTGCTGCCGGTCATTCCTGCGCGCTGACCATCGATCAATGTCGGTCGAGTGGTCCCCTGTCTTGCCTGGCAAACAGGGGACCCTCGGCGATCCCGTCAGGGCCGCGACTGCAATTCAGCGAGGTAGAAGCGGACCAGAAACACGCTGATCAAGGCGGCGGCTGCGAGTTGAATGAGCCCGATGGTCACGAAAACGCCGCCCGCGGTGAGCCACAGGAAACCGAGCAGATAGCCGCCCACCAGGACGGCGAGCACCATGGCCCTGGAGCGCACCGGCCGCAGATAGGCCGGCAGAGACAGACACGCGGACAGCAGGACAAATCCGCCGATGATCCAAAGCAGCCCGGTCGAACCCGACCGCTCGACCAGCGAACCGGCGAATATCAGACACAGCAGGCCGACAACCACCTGGAACGCGAGATAGGCGGCCATGGCGACGCGAAAGCGGGCGGCGGCGCGATCGGCCCGGGACCGGGACCAGCCGCGGCTGAGGCTGTTATCCGACATCGCCTGTCTCCGGTTTCGCAAGACGGTTCCACAGAGCCCCGTAGAATGCCGGCACCCAGGCATGGGCGGGGCACTGGCTCCAGCATCCCGTCATGAAGACGATCTGCCGGTCGGGCCGGCGGGCGCGGGCCTTGTCGAGCTCCAGGACGATCAGCGTATGGGTGCCGTAGTCGTCCGCTCCGATGCGGCCGGGAGCCGATGGCTGGCGCAGCACGGCCTGCGGTGCGAACAGGCAGCGGGCAACGACGGCTTCGGTGGACAGGGTGCGGCGCTCGGCTTCGTTGTCCCATAGCACCTGCATGGCTTCCACACCGCGCACCATATTGTGCACGGCGATGGCGATGGCGTGGAAGGCGACGGGATCGTCTCCGACCGCCTCGCCGAGCTTTTTGCGGGCGGTCTCCACCTCGCCGGTCAGGGCCCAGCGGACGAGTTTCACCGGATTGAGGCAGCCCGGTGCCGACGCCAGGAGCCGCGCCTTGTCCCAGAGATCCGCCGACGCCTCGAAACCCGGCACGAACAGCCGGCCGACCGCTTCCTGCACCAGCGGGCCGATCTCGGCTCCGCCGCCTCGCGAGCGCAAACGGGCCACCAGCGGGTCCAGCGCAGTGCCGTCTTCCGCCATCGTGGCGGCAAGGGCGGTCAGCCGCTCCTCCAGTTCCGCCTGGGCCTCGGCCCTTGCCGCATCTTCGCGCTCGGCGACGGCCGGCAGCCGATGTCCGCCGATGGACAGCACATTGCGGATCCGGTGGAGCAGGAAACGGTTGAGGCGTGGCCCGCGCGGCTCGAACCGGCGATCGAACCCGTCTTCGCCGGCGAGCGACTCGATGGCCTGCGGATCGTCGACGCGCAGGAGGTCGACCAGGCCGGGAATATGCGATCGCGCCATTTTATTCCTCTCCGGCCCTGGCCCACGGGAAAAACACGTTGCGGCAGTCGGCGAAACGCGGCGCCAGCTCCGGGCAGTGGCGGGCCAGCACGTCGCGAAATCCGTTTTCCTCGATCCACGCCCATCCTTCCGGCGTGTAGACCTCGGGCGTGAAATCGTCGGTAAAGAAGCGGTCGCTTTTGAGGCGCCGCGACGCCATCAGGATGAAGATGCGGAACACCGTGTCGGAAAATCCGAAACCCGGTGGCATTCCGAGTTCGGAACGCCCCTCGACCAGCGTACCGACCAGCAGGTCGACGTCCTCGACGTCGCCGTAGACTTCGCGCAACTCCTCACGCCACTGCGAATCGGTGGTGATCTCCTCGAATGTCTTCGGCACCGGCATGCCCAGAAGGCGGCGAAACTCGCAGTAGCGCGGAACGCCGCGCTCGCGGTCGCGCAGAACATCGATTGCCGCGAGATCGATGAAGATGCCCTTTTTCCTGTTTTCCTCAAGCTTGCGCAGCCGGTTGGGGAAATTGTGCAGGGTCAATGCGCCCGGATGGCTGGTGGCAAGCGAATAGACGACATCCTCGAACGGCACTTTCTTGTAGATTTTCGGCGGTCCGCCGTGAACAACCTTCGAAAGGTCGGTGTTCATGAGTTCGACGTCATCGCCGTGACGGCGGAAGGAGAAGTCGTCCGGCACCAGCGAGTGCATGCGGTAGACGGCCACGAACTCCTCGGTCATCGAGTAGGGCGCGGCGTGGTGATCGGACGGCGAACCCATGATGCCGGAGATTTCCTCGAGATCGCCGACGCGGCCGTTGGCGGCCTTGAACTGCTCGCCGAGCAGGCCCCACCAGTTCGAGCGCATGGCAAGGCGCCCTTCCGGCGAGTTCATCAGGGCCGGCGTCCATTCCACCGTGTGGATCTTCGCCATCAGCGCCGCGTTGACCAGCCTCGCCTTCTGAAACAGCCATTCCCCGGAGGCCTGCGGATAGGCCAGTTTCAGACGCCCGGCAATGGCATTGTGTTCCCGGGCAAACAGCGTGTGCATCACGGACAGGCCGATCCACCAGTTGCCGTTCACGCCGGTCAATTCAAGGCCGGGGAAGCGCTCGCCCTCGGCATCGGGAATTTCGCGGCGGGTCTTCTCGATCGGCAGATGGCCGCTGGCGTCGAGACCGATGGCGCCGTCCTCCAACAGTTCGCCGGTTTGAGGATCGCTGCGGATGCGCAGCTGTCGTTCGCGCGACGATCCGTAGAGCTGCGAGCCATCCCACCAATGGGTCTCGATGTTCGTATAGGCGTCGGGCTGGCCGAGATCCGGATCGACGCGCGGCGATGGCCGCGACCGCAGGATCGCCATGGCCTCGTCGGGCCAGTCGTCGTCCTCCGAGACCGGCAGACGATGCGGATCGTCCGGCAGGTTGACGCCGTGGCTGAGCCAGTCGTGGACCATGAACTGGATCCACGCCGACACCAGGACGTTGAGATGCGGGACGGGAACGAATTCGCGGCGCGCCAGCAGTTTGACGCTGACCTCGCGCGGATTGGGCTCGTAGAGCCGGGGCGGCTCTTCGCCGTAGGTGCGCTCGATCGGAAAATTGCGCCCGAAGCGGGCCCCGGCCATGCCCATCCAGGGCTCGTCCAGATCGTTGAAACTGCCGTCGGCCGTTCGCCCGAGACGCGGATCGCATTCGGGCGCAGCCAGTTCGGGACGCTGCCGCTGTGTGTCGAAAAGGTTGTTGCGACGCATGATTTCCCGCAGGCCCGGCAACAGAAGCAGCGATATCGGGAAAGGCCATCTGTACCAGACATTGATCCGGCTCAGGCGCCCGGCAACCGCTCCGGCGAGTCTTTCCAGCAAGCTACCGCGCATTGTGTCTGCCCCGCTGATGAGGACCAGGAACGAGCGGTCACGCTGTGCCGGCGCTCGACCGCAATCGGAAAGCCATCAGAGTCCACTCTATGACAACCGGCAACCGAAAGCACCCGCGCCAATGCCACTAGTCTGAACCAATCGTTGATGGCGACGAAAGCCGAAGACCGGTCGTTAATCATTGCAAGCCGCAATCGACCGGGCACATGCGTGTCCGCACCCCGTTTTGCGAACGCCCGGGGCGCGGTGTCGCCGCCATCCGAGAGCAACGGAATCGCACGTCAGCGTTTCTCAGCCAAGGTGACCACCTTCGCAGCCACACAGCGTGACAGCCCGCTTTGGTCGCCGTTCATCCAATCAATGGTTGCCTGAATCGACCGCTGCACCACGAGCCGCTCGTTGCTGACGCGCCGCATCACGCCCACTGCGCGTGACTGCGCCTTTTTCGTCAGTCGAGCGACCTCCGAGCGCAAACCCGGATCGTCCAAAGACTGGTAATCATTGGCGTCGATGATCTTGAACATCCGGATAAAGATGTCGGCCACGAAGTCGGCATAGTAGCCCGGCATCGCAGCCCCGCCGTGTTCTTCCAGGCAATCCTGCGTCGCCGTCCGGATGAGACGCCGCACCCTGGAAGGCGACTGCCTGTATAGCATCACGGCCTTTCGCTCGGTCTCCGCATAGCTTCGAGCCGTGTTGAAGATCGGTGCATTCTGATACGCAAGCAGCCCCGCGACAACGCCCAGCACTCCAAGAAGAACGATCCGCATTTTTTCCACCTCAATCGGTTTCGATCAGCGGGCCGAAGCTGCGATTGGCCGATTAACAGGCAGCTAACGCATGGAGGCGGCGGGAGCCCTGGTTGGACATAGGTTCACCCTGTCCGGACGATAGTTGTATGAGAGGGCGTCAGCCTGCGCGTTACATGCCGCCCGACCCGGCCGATGACGGCCGATAGTCTGCCGCCCGGATGCCGAGCGAGCTGGCCGACGGGGGTCCGCGTCAGAGCCGTGAACGACGGTGAATGCCTGCCTCGCTTCTTCAAACCCACGTTTGATTTCCACCAGATCGGCGCATAGGCTGATCTCCTTGGAATCGGCCCGGGAGCCATCATGCACTGGATCTATCTCGTTCTAGCCGGCGTCTTCGAGATCGGCTTCACGGCGTGTCTGAAGATGTCGGACGGCTTCACGCGGCTGTGGTGGTCGATCGCCTTCGTCGTCAGCGCCGTCGTCAGCTTCGGTTTTCTCAACCTGTCGATCGCCGTTATCCCGCTCGGCACGGCCTACGCCATCTGGACCGGTATCGGCGCAGCGGGAACGGCGGTCGTCGGCATGACGCTCTTCGACGAGCCGGCGACGCGGGCGCGCATCGCGCTGATCTTTCTGCTGGTCGCCGCGGTGGTCGGCCTCAAATTCGTATCGGCGGCGTGACCATGGGCTGGGTTCTTCTGCTGCTCGCCGGCCTGTTCGAAATCGGCTTCACCACTTTCATGAAACTCGACGGCATCTGGGCAAATGTCGGCTTCTTCGTCTTCGCCGCCATCAGCTTCTGGCTGCTGACGCGGGCGATGAAGACAATCCCGCTGGGCACGGCCTATGCCGTGTGGACCGCCATCGGCGCCGTCGGCACGGCCATCGTCGGCATCGTCGCCTTCGGCGACCCGGTCACCTTCTGGCGCATTTTCTTTCTCTGCGCGATCGTGGCGATCGTCGTGGGACTGAAGATGGTGTCGGGAACGAAGGCCGCCGAATAGAAACCGGCCGGCGCTGAGGCCGGCCGGTCCTGGATCTTGTTCGCTTACCGCGGCGGCAGCGGCATCCACGGCGTCACCGCCACGTCCGCATGGGCGAATTGCGGCATCTTGGCGCTGAGGTCCTGCATGTTCTTGATGTCGTTCTCGTTGAGGAAAGCCTGGGTGATCAGCGTCGGCGGAACGATGACGCTGGCGCCGGGATTCTCGCCGGCCAGCAGCATCGCCAGGGCGCGTACCGAGACCTCGCCGACGACGGCCGGGTTGGTCGCCACCGTGGCGGCCCAGGCGCTGCCGGGCTCGCGCATGGCCGAAATGTCGGCGGTGGAGACGTCGGCCGAGTAGATGTCGATCTGGTCGGTCAGGCCGGCCTCGTCGACGGCGATCTTGACGCCCTTGGCGAACTCGTCATAGGGCGCGAACATCACCGTGATGTCGGGATTGGCCTGCAGCACCGAACGCGCCTGGTTGGCGTTGGAGTTGGCGATCGGGTTGTCGAGCGTGCCGAAAACGGCGACTTCCTCGATGCCCGGATATTCGGCGCGCGTGTCCTGCCAGGCCTTGTCGCGGCGGTCGAGCGGTGCGATGCCGGGCACGTAGACATAGCCGGCCTTCCAGGCGTCGCCATTGTCCTTGACCGCCTGTTCGAGCGCCATCTTGCCGAGCAGATAGTCGGACTGCTCGATCTGCGGAATCGCGTCGTTCTCGACATTGACGTCGAAGGCGACGACCTTGATGCCGGCATCGACGGCGCGCTGCGCGGCTTCCTTCATCGATTCGGTCAGCCCGTGCTGGATGACGATGCCGTCGACGCCGAGCGCAATCGCCTGGTCGACCATATCGGCCTGCAGGGCGGCGTCCTGGCGGCTGTCGAAAACGCGCAGGTCGACTCCCAGCGCCTTGGCCTGCGCCTCGACGCCGCTCAGATAGGCCTGGAAGAAGTCGCCGGTCGACAGATAGCGCACCAGCGCGATCTTGACGTCCTGCGGCTTGTCGAACGGTGCCGGCATGTCCGCCGCAAAGGCAGCCGGTGAAGCGGCGGCGATTGCCGCCGCGCCGGCCAGTTTGATGAATGTGCGTCTGAAGAACTCCATGGTTTCCTCCCTGGTTGAACGCAACTGCGGTTGTCAGTGCCCCTCTTTTCGTCCACGCGACGACAGGGCGAAGGTGAAGACGAGGGCGATCACCAGGACGACGCCCTTGACGAAGTCCTGGGTGTAGTAAGGCGCGTTCATCATGGTCAGCCCCTGCAGCAGGATGCCGACGAAGAGCGCGCCGATGGCGGTGCCGAAGGCGTTGGGCTTGGCGGCGCCGAGGACGGCAAAGCCGATGAGCGCGGCGGCGACGCTGTCGAGCAGCAGATTGTTGCCCGAGGCAATGTCGCCGCGGCCGAGACGCGCCGCCAGCAGAATGCCGCCGACCGAGGCGAGCACACCGGAAATCATGTAGGCGGCGATCTTGTAGCGGTTGACGTCGGCGCCGGCGAGTGCTGCGGCCCGCTGGTTGGAGCCGATGGCGTACATCAGCCGGCCGTGGCGGGTGCGCTCCAGAAACACCCAGACGGCGACGCCGATCAGGATGAACAGCACCACCGGCACCGGGATCAGGTCGGGCAGCACGAAATCGAAGCGGTGGCGGCCGATCCACAGGAAGTTGGGCGAGAACGTGCCGGTCGCCTCGGCGCCGCCGGGCAGGCGCATGCCGGTGGCGATCGACCGGCCCTCGGTGGGAATGCGCTGCAGGCCGATCAGCAGGAACATCATGCCGAGCGTCGCCAGCAGGTCCGGCACCCGCGTCTTGACGATTAGCAGGCCGTTGATCAGGCCGACCAGCGCGCCCATCAGCAGGCAGGCGAGCACCGCCACGAAGGCGTTCTGCTGCATGACCACCATGACATAGGCCGAAAGCATCAGGGCGGAGGTCGCCACCGCGCCGATCGACAGATCGAAGCCGTCGACCACCAGCGTGCAGGTGACGCCGAGCGCCAGGATGCCGGTGATGGCGACCGACTGGAAGATGAAGACGGCCGAGCGGGCGCCGGCGAAGCCGCTGGCGAACAGGCTGAAATAGACTACCAGCCCGACCAGCAGGCACAGGAAGCCGTATTTGATCGCGGCGGCGCGCAGGCCGCCGCCCGTTTCCGTTGCCATCTACCCGGCTCCTGCGGATTGCGTCGCCGCGGTGCGGCCCGAAACCTGCGCCAGCAGCGCGGTAAGATCGACATCGGCATTGACATGTTCACCGACCAGCGCCTGTTCGTGCAGCACCAGGATGCGGTCGGCGATCTCCAGCGCCTCATCGAGTTCGGCGACGAAGACGATGGTCGCGCGGGCGTCGGCGGTGTCGCGGATGTGGCGGCCGATATCGCGCCGCGCCTTGATGTCGACGCCCTGGAACGGTTCGTCCAGCACCAGCAGCCGGCAGGGCTGGTAGAGCCAGCGGGCGACCATGACCTTCTGCTGGTTGCCTCCCGACAGCGTGCCGATGTCGTCGCGGTCGGAGCGGCAGACGATGCCCAGCGTCTCGATCATCGCGTCGGCGGCCGCTTTCATGCCGGCGCCGCGCAGCAGCGAGAAGGCGGCATGGCGCTTGAGAAAGGGCACGGTGATGTTGCCGGTGATGTCGAAATCCGGAATGACGGCATTGCTCGCCCGATCCTTGGGACACAGAAAGACGCCGGCACGGATCGCCTCGCGCACCGAAGCCGGGGCAAAGGGTTTGCCGTCGAGCCGCATGGCGCCTTCTGCCGGCGGCAGTTCGCCGAACAGCGTGGCGGCGAGCCGCGATTTGCCGCTGCCGAGCAGGCCGGTGACGGCCAGCACCTCGCCCTGGCGGGCTGCCAGGTCGATTGGCGCGCCGTCGGCCGACAGCCGCAGGCCATCGAGTTGCAGCACCGCATCGCCGCCGGTACGCGGCGTCAGGTTCACCTCGGTCATGGCGTGGCCGAGCATCGCCGTCACGGCGCCCTCATAGTCGAGCGGCTCGGTCTCGAACACGCCTGCAATGCGGCCGTCGCGCATGGAAACGATGCGGTCGGCGATGCGGCGGATATCGGACATGCGGTGCGAGATGTAGAGCACCGCGACGCCGCTTTCCTTGAGCCGGTCGATCAGCTCGAACAGGCGCTCCGCCTCGTTGGCCGAGAGCGACGAAGTGGGCTCGTCGAGGATCATCAGCTTCGGCTTGCGGGCCATGGCGCGGGCGATGGCGATCATCTGCCGGTCGGCGACGCCGAGCGACGAAACCGGCGTGCGCACGTCGACCTCGATGCGCATCGACGCGGCGATCTCGCGCGCCTCGCGGCGCATCGCCTTGTCCTTGAGAAAAAACGACGATGACGGCTCGGTCAGCCGGTCGAGCAGCAGGTTCGAGGCAACGTCGAGATCAGGAATCACGCCGTCGTCGATCGACTGGTGCACGGTGACGACGCCCTTGTCGTAGGCGTCGGCCGGGGAAGCGGGCCGGAACGGCTCGCCGAACAGCTCGATATCGCCGGCATCGGCGGCATGCACGCCGCACAGGATCTTCACCAGTGTCGATTTGCCGGCGCCGTTGGCGCCCATCAGCACGGTCACCCTGCCCTGGGGCAGGTCGAGCGCGATGTCGCGCAGGACCCGGTTCGGTCCGAACGCCTTTTCGATGCCCCTGATCGTGCAAACGGCAGCCGCCATGCTGTCCTCCCGACGGCACAGCCTAGTTTGAATTCTCCAAATGTCAACTGAATTGACAAATGGCGAAATTTGCGCGAATTGGTGAATATGGGCCATGCTTCCGTGGAGGCGGAAGCGAACAAAAAACGGCCGAAAGGGAGGCAGGCGTTGGAAGCGCAAAGCACCTATTCACCCCTTACCGTGGAGACGCTGGGCGACAGGCTGGCGCAGATCGAAGCCGTCGCCGGCCGCATCGGGCCGGACCCGTCGGCCTGGACGGTGCGCGAGGTCGGCGACGGCAACCTCAATCTCGTCTTCATCGTCGAGGGACCCAACGGCGCCGTCGTCGTCAAGCAGGCGTTGCCCTATGTGCGGCTGGTCGGCGACAGCTGGCCACTGCCGCTCTACCGGGCGTTCTACGAGTATCACGCGCTGACGCGCCAGGAGACGCGCGACCCGGGTTCGGTTCCGACCGTCTTTCATTTCGACGAGGACCAGGCGCTGATCGTGATGGAGTATCTGTCTCCGCACCGGATCCTGCGCAGCAAGCTGATCGATGGCGAGCGGGTCGAGGGGCTGGCCGCGACGCTCGGAAATTTCTGCGCCCGCACGGCGTTCCGCGGCTCGGATCTGTCGATGAGCGCGGCCCGGCGCAAGAACGACGCGGCCCTGTTCCTCGGCAATATCGAGATCATCGCGATCACCGAGGCTCTGGTGTTCTGCGATCCCTACTTCGCCGCCGAGATGAACCACCACACCGACGGTCTCGACCCGGTGGTGGCGACGCTGCGCGGCGATGCGGCGATGAAACGCGAGGTGCAGCACCTGTTCGCCAAATTCGCCGCCAATACCGAAACCATGCTGCATGGCGACCTGCATACCGGGTCGATCATGTGCACCGACACCGACGCCAGGATGATCGATCCGGAGTTCGGCATGTACGGGCCGATGGGTTTCGATATCGGCATGCTGATCGCCAATTTCCTGATGGCCTATTTCAGCCAGCCGGAGCATCGCAGCCCGGACGAACTGGCGGACTACCAGTCGTGGATCCTGGGCATCGTCGAGGAAGTGACGTCCGCGTTCGAGACCGAATTCACCAACCTCTGGCAGACCGAACGCACCGGCATGCTCTTTCCGAAGACGATGTTCGAGGATCAGGGCCACGCTTCGGACGAGGCGCTGCGCGACGTTCTCGACCGCATCTGGCGCGACGCGATCGGTTACTGCGGCATCGAGATGCACCGCCGTACCCTGTCGCTTGCCCACAATGCCGATTTCGAATCGATCGAGGATCCGGCGCGCCGGGCACCGCTGGAGGCGCGCAACCTGATGATGGGCCGCGACATGATCGTCAATGCCGGCAGTTACCGGTCGGCGGCGGACGTCGTTCAGGCGGCCCAGGTCTGGAACGCGGAGGCGATCCTATGAAAGTCAACGGAACGCCCTACCGGTCGATCTGGCGCGATCCGCAAAGCGGTGCGGTCAAAATCATCGACCAGCGCTGGCTGCCGCATGATTTTCGCGTCGCGACACTGTCGACATTGGACGAATTCGCGACCGCCATCCGCGAGATGTGGGTGCGCGGCGCTCCGCTGATCGGCGCGACGGCCGCCTACGGCATGGCCGAAGAGGTGGCGCGCAACGCCGGCGACAGCGCAATCGACAATGCCTGGGAGGTACTGCACGACACCCGGCCGACGGCGATCAACCTGCGCTGGGCGCTCGACCGCTGCCGCGACGTGCTGAAGCCGCTGCCCGTGGCGGAACGCGCCGCCGCCGCACGCGCGCTTGCCGACGGCATCGCCGACGAGGACGTCGAAATCAACCGCAGCATCGGCCGCCACGGACTGAAGCTGATCGAGGAGATCGCCGCGAACAAGCCGGCCGGCGAACCGGTGCGGGTGCTGACGCATTGCAATGCAGGCTGGATCGCCACCGTGGATTTCGGCACCGCGACGAGCCCGATCTATCTGGCCGCCGAGGCCGGCATCCCGGTGCATGTCTGGGTCGACGAGACGCGGCCGCGCAATCAGGGGGCGCTGACCTCCTGGGAGCTCGGCAGCCACGGCGTCGACCACCAGTACATCGTCGACAATGCCGGCGGCCATCTGATGCAGCAGGGGCTGGTCGACATCGTCATCGTCGGCACCGACCGGACATCGGCCGGCGGCGACGTGTGCAACAAGATCGGCACCTATCTGAAGGCGCTCGCCGCTCGCGACAACGATATCCCCTTCTATGTCGCCCTGCCCTCGCCGACCATCGACTGGACGGTGGAGGACGGTGTCGCCGACATCCCCATCGAGCAGCGCGATCCCTACGAGGTCACCCATGTGATGGGGAAGGACGAGGAAGGCGGCATCGAGGTGGTGCAGGTATCGCCCGAACGCACCGAAGGCGGCAACCCGGCCTTCGACGTGACCCCGCGTCGGCTGGTGACCGGGCTGATCACCGAACGCGGCATCGCCAAGGCGTCGCCGGAAGGGCTGCGGGCGCTGTTTCCCGAACGGAGCAAGGCATGATCGAAAACCGTTACGACGAGACCGCCGCGGCGGCGCGGGTCGCCGCCGCCGGAGACGACCCGGCCGACCAGGCGCTGGCGCTGCGCGTCTATACCAGCCGGCTGATCGGCCAGGATCCCGATCTCGTCATGCATGGCGGCGGCAACACTTCGGTCAAGGTGAGGCGCGGCAACCTCTTCGGCGAGACCGAGGACGTGTTGCACGTCAAGGGATCCGGCTGGGATCTCGACACGATCGAGGCGCCGGGCCTGCCCGGCGTCCGGCTGGAGCCGCTGGTCGAGCTGCGGCGGCTGGACGCGCTGAGCGACGAGGACATGGTCAATGTCCAGCGCTGCAACCTGCTCGACAGCGCATCGCCGAACCCCTCGGTCGAAACGCTGCTGCATGCCTATCTGCCGCATGCATTCGTCGACCACACCCATGCGACGCCGTTTCTGGTGCTCGCCAACCTGCCCAATGCCGAAGAAGTCTGCCGCGAGATCTTCGGCGACCGGCTCGGCATCGTGCCCTACATCATGCCGGGTTTCGGCCTCGCCAAGGCGGCGGCCGAGGTCTATGAGCGTGACCCGTCGGTCGAGGGACTGCTGCTGCTCAACCACGGCCATTTCGCCTTCGGACCGACGGCGAAAGAGAGCTACGACACGCTGGTACGGCACACCAACATGGCGGCCGCCCGCTTCGGAATGACCGAATCGACGCGGCTGAAAACGCGCCGTCCGGCGGACAATTCCGACCTTCTGCCGGTGCTGCGCGGCGTGATCGCCGAACAGCGCGGCGATCCGGACACGGCCATGCCGGTTTTCGATCTGCGCAACGGCGACGACGTCATGGCGTTTTTCGACCGGCCGGATGTCGAGGCGCTGGCGGAGCGCGGCATGGCCTCGCCCGACCACGTGCTGCGCACCAAGGGCAAGCCGCTGGTGCTGCGCAGGGCGACGATCGACGGCGGGCGCGAAGCGATCACCGCCGCTGTGCAGGATTTCGAGCGCCAGTACCGCGCCTATTTCGACCGTCAGGCGCCTCTGGCCAAGGACGAGAAAACCCTTCTGACGCCCGACCCCAGACATGCCTGGATCGAAGGGGTCGGGGTGCTCGGCATCGGCGCCAACGCCAAGGCGGCCTCGGCCGCCGCCGACCTCGCGGTTCAGAACATCCGCGTGCGGACGATCGGCGAGGATGCCGGCGGCTACCGTCCGCTTGGCGAAAAGGACCAGTTCGAATGCGAATACTGGTCGCTGGAGCAGGCCAAGCTCGGCAAGGGCAAGCCGCCGCGCTTCCAGGGCCGCGTCGTCATGGTGACCGGCGGCGCCGGGGCGATCGGACTGGCGACGGCGAAGGCCTTTGCCGCTCAAGGGGCGCAATGCCTGCTCGTCGATCTCGACGAAGGCCGTCTGCAGGCCGAGCTGGGCGACTGGCACGCTAGTTTCGCGACCGACATCACCGCCGAGGGCGCGGCGGAGGCGGCCATGCGGGCCGCCGTACAGCGGTTCGGCGGGCTCGACATTCTCGTTTCCAATGCCGGAACGGCGACCGGTGGAGCGATGCTCGATCTCGAAGACGCGACGCTGCGCAAGGCGTTCGAGCTCAACTTTTTCGCCCACAAGAATTTCGCCGTGGCCGCGGCCAGGTTGATGAAACGGCAGGGACGGCCCGGGCAGATCCTGTTCAACGTCTCCAAGCAGTCGGTCAATCCGGGCAAGAATTTCGGCGCCTATGGCCTGCCCAAGGCGACGACCCTGTTCCTGATGCGCCAGCTGGCGCTGGAACTGGGCGGCGACGGCATCCGGGTCAACGGCATCAACGCCGACCGCATCCGCTCCGGCCTGCTCACCGACGACTTCATCGCCGAGCGGGCGAAAGCCCGCGGCGTCGACGAGGGCGCCTACATGGCCGGCAACCTGCTCAAGCGGGAGGTCGAGGCGAAACACGTCGCCGACGCCTTCGTGGCGCTTGCCGCGATGGAGCGCACGACGGCCCATGTGGTGACCGTCGACGGCGGCAACATCGAAGCGGCGTTGAGGTAGGCGCGCATGGGGTCGCAGCGCAGGCAGAACGGCCCGCGGCGGCTTTCCGGCGACGACCTGATCGTCGAGATCGCCTGGAAATATTACCATGAGGGACTGAACCAGGGCGAAATCGCCGACCTGCTCGACGTCTCCCGTTCGACGGTGGTCAACCACCTGCAGGAAGCGCGCTTGCGCGACTATGTGCGCGTGTCGCTGCGCCCGTCGATCTTCGAACGGCACCATCTCGCCGAGCGGCTGTGCGCGCGCTTCGGCCTCAAGGCCGCCTGCATCGTGCCGCGCGGACTGGGCGACGAGGAGGAAGCCCTCAAGCGGGTGGCGCGCGGCGCCGCCGACTGGCTGCCCGGCCTGCTCGAGCCGTCCGACCGGCTCGGCGTCTCCTGGGGGCGCACCGTGTTCGAGGTGGCCGAGGCAGTGGCGCCGACGCACATACCCGACCTCACGGTGACCCAGCTCGTTGGCTCGAAAAGCACGCCCTACGGCTTCGAGGCCGAGACCTGTTCCTCCATCCTGGCGCTGCAGCTCGGCGCCCGCTGCATCAACCTGCACACGCCGCTGGTGCTCAGCGACGCCGGGCTGGCGGCGCGCCTCAAGGCCGAACCGGTGATCGCCGACCAGCTCGCGGCGGTCAATGACTGCAACAAAACGATCTTCCCCGCCGGCTCCTGCACGCCGCAAAGCCATGTGGTGACGTCGGGAGTGGTCGACCCCGGCGTGCTGGCCGACTATGTGGGCCAGGGCGCGGCCGGCGTGATCTGCGGCCGTTTCATCGACGCCGACGGCAATCTGATCGAAGGCGAGATCGACGAACGCATGATCGGCGTGACGCTCGACCACATGCGCGACAAGGAACTCGGCCTGCTGGTTTCCGTCGGCCCCGACAAGGTGCAGCCGATGATCGCCGCCATCAAGGGCGGCTACGCCACCCACCTGGCCACGTGCACGGAAACGGCGGCGGCGATGCTGGAGGCGGAGTGAGCCGTCAGACTTCGCGCCGTCGGACCGGATCGACCCGTCACCGTTCGATGCCCAGCTCCCGCCAATGACGCGGCTCGAGCGACCGCGTCCGGCGCGGGTTGGCGAGCACCGCCTGACGGGCCAGGCAGAGATCGACGATCTCCGGGCGCGCGTCGAGCCAGAACCGCAGCAAAACCGGGTCCATGTGCCGGAACATGTCGATCGCGAAACGATCGCTGGAGAAATAGAGCTCCGACGGGATGATCTTCTCCAACGGCGACTGTAGATCCGTCAGGCCCCAATAGCCGCCCAGCAGCGTGTAGGCAGTGCGCGTGCAGGCGCCGACCTCGCCGGGGCAATGGCTGCGGCAGACCCGGCGCACCGGTTCGAGCTCGGGCATCGTGATCGTCAAGGCTGCCGCCCGGTCGGTCAGTCGCGACCCGTCGCCGCCGGTCTCCCTCTGCGGATGGCCGCCGCTGAGAACGGCGCCGGCGAACGCCATCTCCCGGCGCAGGCTGCCCGGCGATTCCAGCAACGGCGCCAGGTGCCGGAGATAGAGCAGGCCCTGCATGTCCGCGTCGCCGCGTTCACCGCTCTTCGCCGCTTGCAGCGCCGTCTCCAGAGCCGCCTGCGCTTCCGCGCTGCGCGGCCGGCCGGCGAAATCCGCGGCAATCCATGCGACCCAGCCGACCTGCCGAGGCAGCACGGCATCGCTCATGATACGGTCGATCTCTCGATAGTCGTCGAACTGCCCGGTCACCCGCTTCAGCACCCGCACCGCCTGGCCGTTCTCCCCGAGTTCGAGAAGCGTTCGCGCGCCGGCGATCCGCCGATCGCGAACATCGACGCTGAGCAATGCGTCGGCCAGCGGTTCGTTGTCCTTCACGCGCTTCAGCCAGGACCGTCCGAACCGGCCGCCAGCGGCCTCGAGCAGCCGCGTCCGCTCCTGGCGATCCAGCGCCTGCAGGAAAGGCGACAATTCTCCCGGGCGCCTGGCGATCTGCCCGAGCAAGAGCATGGCGTCCTCGTTGCCGGCCCGCGCCAGCTCGGCGAGCAGCGGAACGGCCGTCGCATCGTCGTCGTCGAGCCAGGCGGAAACGGCGGTCTGCAGCGTTTGGGCAATCGCGGTGGTCGCGGGAAACAGAAAGCCGACGCAGGCGGCGAGAAAAAGAATCCCTACGGCGAAGGAGCGGTTCGTGCGGCGCATGGTCGGAGTTCAGCGGATTTGGTTGCGTCTTGCAAGCGGTACGTTAGCGCGCAAACGCGTTGGGCGTGTAGTAGAAGCCGCCCGGTCCGAAGATGCGGCCCGCCGGGCTCAACGCGATCAGCAGCATGACGATGGATACCACGGTATCGAGTTGCATGTACGGTTCGAGGTCTACAGTCTCCAACACCCAAAGCTGGGTGCCGGATCCGATCTCATCCGCGCCAAGCACCGTCATCGCGACAAGGTTGACCCCGACATGCAGGCCGGAGGCGGCCCACAGACTTCCGCTGCGCCAAACCAGAACGCAAGCCAGCAATCCGAAGAGGAATGTATTCAAACCCCAATAGTATCCGGAGCCCCCCAGTTCCGGGTCGATATGCAACGCTCCGAACGCCAATGAAGGCAGCACCGCCCACACGATCCAGTGCCGCGAGCGGACTACCAGCTGCTGCAGCAGATAGCCTCGAAACAGCAGTTCCTCTCCCGTGGCCTGCAGAAAAACCAGGATGGCGATCGGCGCGAACAGGCGTGCGACGTCCGCACCGCTCAGCGCGGGGCGCACGCTGTCGGATAAGAGCGCAAGTGCGAGCGCGATCGTCAGGCCGGGGACGACGCCGAGCGCCAGGCCCTTGAGAAACTGGCCTGCATGAAATTTGCGATCCGGTGAAAAGAAGCTGCCGAAGGGCTGCCGATGCAGTAATCGACCTGCGATCCAAACTCCGACCCAGATACCGAAGAAGCTGATCAGAAACGCTATCGTGGCTTCGGGGCTGTCCATGGCAACCAGCGAGTCGATGCGAGCATCGACCTGCTCGTCGCTGGCGAGTTCGCCGAGCGGCATGGCGCCGTAAACCACCATCACCAGCAACACTCCGGCGACCCAGCATCCAACGATGATCAGCGCGCCGACCGCTTCGACCGTCCCCTGGACGACATATTCGAACTTCAGGAAAACATCGCCGCTGCCATCGTCTCCAATATCGACGACAGGCTGAAGATCACCGAACGCGACCGGGCCAAACGCAAAGGAAGCCACTTTACCCTGTGGGACACGTTTCAGCGGGCCATGTGGTCCTTCTACCGGCTCACCCCGCAGGACACGGACACTGCCAGAAAACTGTTGACGGATCTGGTCGACAAGGCGCCCGATTTTGCCGGAGCGCATGCGGCGCTGGCCATCGTGGAACAGCGCGGGACCTTTACGGGAGAAATCGATGTCGACCGCTGGGACGAAGTCCTGTTGGACGCGCAAAAACACGCGAACCGGGCGGTGGCACTGGACGAAGGCAGCAGCATGGCGCGCATCGCGCTGAGCCGAATCTATGCGTTCCAGGGCAAATACGACCAGGCCATCGAGGAAGCCAATGCCGGCGTCGCGCTCAACCCGAGCTCGACCCTGGCCTATCTGAACCTCGCCGGCACCCTCATCTGGGGAGAGCGGGCCGAGGCGGCCCTGACGGCCATCGACAAGTCGCTGCGGCTCAGTCCCAAGGGTCCGCTGATGCGGATGAAGTATCTGATCAAGGCGATTGCATTCTATTTTCTCGACGACGAAGCCCAATCCGAACCCCTGCTTCGCCAAGCCGAAACCTTTCCGCCGCTGGCGCCGATCGCCCGCCTGTTCCTGGCGGCCGCGCTGGTTCGCCAGGAGCGTTACGACGAGGCGAACGCCGCCATTTCCGAGGCGTTGGCGCAACGCCCCGATATCACGATTTCCAGATTCAGGGTCGCCTGGCGCACTCTATCGCCGCATTACCGCGACAAGATCCTCGGCGACCTGCAACGTGTGGGTGTGCCTGAATAGGCCTCGACAACGGTTAGTCTAAATCCTCAGAAACGGCCTTCCGACCATGACCAGATCTTTCGAGCGCATCGTCATCCTCACCGGCGCCGGCCTGTCGGCCGAGTCGGGCCTTTCGACCTTCCGCGACAAGGACGGCATCTGGTCGAAGGTCCGCATCGAGGACGTGGCGACGCCTGAGGCCTTCGCCCGCGACCCGGAACGGGTTCTGGCCTTCTACAACGCTCGCCGTATCGGCGCCCGCGATGTCCGGCCGAATGCGGCGCATGAGGCGCTGGCGCGGCTGGAGGCTGAGTATTCCGGCGAGGTGCTGACAGTCACCCAGAACATCGATCCGTTGCACGAATGGGCCGGCACGAAGAACCTCATCCACATGCATGGCGAGATCCTCAAGAAACTGTGCATGCATTGCGGCGCGCGAACCCCGTGGGAAGGCGCCGACCTGTCGGTCGACATGGCCTGCGAGCAATGCGGCAACAGGGGCGGTGTACGGCCCGACGTCGTCTGGTTCGGCGAAATGCCCTACCAGATGGAGAAGATCTACACCGAACTCGGCCGCTGCGACCTGTTCCTCTCCATCGGCACCAGCGGCAACGTCTACCCGGCCGCCGGTTTCGTCGCCGAGGCGGGTTCGGCCGGCGCCCACACGGTGGAGCTCAACCTGGAGCCCTCCGAGGTCATCTCGCGCTTCGACGAGGCCATTCACGGCAAGGCGACAGAGGTCGTGCCGGCCTTTGTCGACCGATTGCTGAAGGGCTGAACTCTACTCGGCTCCTTCAGCCGGTTCGGCGGTCGCCACGTGGCGGCCGAAGTTCGGGACGTCGACGTCCTGGCCGGCCTCGATGATCGACTTGCGGATATGGCGGGTGCGGCTGAACAGGTCGAAGAGCTTGTCGCCGTCGCCCCAACGGATCGCCCGCTGCAGCGACGACAGATCTTCCGAAAAGCGCGCCAGCATTTCCAGGATGGCGTCGCGATTGTTCAGGCAGACGTCGCGCCACATGGTCGGGTCGGAGGCAGCCAGACGGGTGAAGTCACGGAAACCGGAAGCCGAGTACTTGATCACCTCGGACTTGGTCACCGCCTCCAGGTCGTCCGCTGTGCCGACGATGTTATAGGCGATGATCTGTGGCAGGTGGGAGACGATGGCAAGCACCAGGTCATGGTGGTCGGCGTCCATGCGGTCGACCATCGAGCCGCAGTCCTGCCAGAATTCCGACAGGGTCCGAACCGCCGCCTCGTCGGTGCCGGACGGCGGCGTCAGGATGCACCAGCGGCCTTCGAACAGCGTGGCAAAGCCGGCATCCGGCCCCGAATGCTCGGTACCGGCGATCGGATGGCCGGGAATGAAATGCACGCCTTCCGGAATGTAGGGCTGCATCTGATCGATGACCGATTTCTTGGTCGATCCGACATCGGTGAGGATGGCGCCGGGTTTGAGCGCCCCTTCGATATCGCGCGCCACGCGGCCCGAGGCGCCGACGGGCACGCTGACGATCACCAGGTCGGCATCGCGCACGGCTTCCGCGCTCGACGTCGTGTAGGCATCGCCGAGCTCGAGCTGGTGGGCCCGCTCCAGCGTCTCCGACGTCTTGCTGGCGACGGTGATCTTGTCGGCTAGCCCCTTTTCGCGGATCACCCGCGCCAGGGACGAGCCGATAAGGCCGATGCCGATCAGCGCGATGTTGTTGAAATGGCTCATGCGTCCAGGAACTCCTTCAGTGCCGCCAGCACGCCCTCATTGGCCTCCTCGCTGCCGATGCTCATACGCAGCGCATTGGGAAAGCCGTAGGCCGTCACCCGTCGCAGGAGATAGCCGCGCGCAGACAGAAATTCGTCGGCATCGGCGGCCGTCTTGCCGGGTTCCGAGCCGAAATGGATGAGCACGAAATTGCCGACCGACGGCGTCACCCGCAGCCCCAGGGCTTCCAGCCCCTCGGTGAGCTTCGAACGCCAGGTCTCGTTGTGGGCAACGGAGCGGTCCATATGGGCCCGGTCGCGCACGGCGGCGACGCCGGCGGCGATCGCCGCGGCGTTCATGTTGAACGGCCCGCGGATGCGGTGCAGCACGTCCATCACGTGCTGCGGCGCGTAGAGCCAGCCGACGCGCAGTGCAGCCAGGCCGTAGATCTTGGAAAAGGTACGGGTCATGACGACGTTGTCGCTGGACGACACCAGTTCGATGCCGGACTCGTAGTCGTTGCGGCGCACATATTCGGCATAGGCCGCATCGAGCACCAGCAGTATATGATCAGGCAGCCCGGCATGAAGCCGCCGCACCTCCTCGATCGGCAGGTAGGTGCCGGTCGGGTTGTTCGGGTTGGCCAGAAAGACGATCTTTGTCTTGTCCGTGACCGCCGCGAGGATCGCATCGACGTCCGCACGGCAATCGGTTTCCTTCACCGTCACCGGCGTCGCGCCCGCCGCCATGATCTGGATCTTGTAGACCAGGAACCCGTGCTCGGTGACGATGCCCTCGTCGCCGGGGCTCAGATAGGCCTGGCACAGCAGCGTCAGCAGTTCGTCGGAGCCGTTGCCGCACAGAATGTTCGCCGGATTGAGCCCATGTACCTCGGCAATCGCGTCGCACAACGCCGTGGCGTTGCCGTCGGGATAGATCTGCAGCCGGCCGGTAATATCGGAGAGCGCCTCGACCGCCTTGGGGCTGGTGCCCAGTGGCGTTTCGTTGGCCGACAGCTTGTAGACGCGCTCGACGCCGGGGGCGGTCTCGCGTCCCGGCACATAGGCGGCGATATCCATGACGCCCGGCTTCGGTGCCGGTTTCGCCTTCGATACGGTCATCGGTCCTTCATCCCTGAGTGCGTGCGCGTTTGGGCGCTTCCGTCGGTGACCAGCGGGGCATAGCCCCCCGGCGCTGCAATGTCGAGTATTTCCGGCAGTTTATCGCCCGTGACACTGAAGCCTTGCCGCTGCCACCCCCGGCATGCTGCTATGGCACGAAAGCCGATCAACCCGCGAAACGGATGAACGATGCCCGACCTGCTGATCAAGAATGCCCGCCTTGCGGATGCCCGCACCGTCGATATCGCCATCTCCGGCGGCCTTTTCGAGGCCGTCGAACCCGGCATCGAGGCCCAAGCCGGAACGGTGATCGACGCCGCCGGCCGGCTGGTCTCGCCGCCCTTCATCGATCCGCATTTCCACATGGACGCGACCCTGTCGCTCGGCCTGCCGCGGCTTAACCGCTCCGGCACCTTGCTGGAGGGCATCGCGCTGTGGGGCGAGCTCAAGCCGCTGCTCACCCACGAAGCGGTGATCGAGCGGGCGCTGCGCTATTGCGACCTCGCGGTGTCGCAAGGGCTGCTGTTCATCCGCAGCCATGTCGACGTCTGCGACGACCGGCTGCTGGCCGCCGAGGCGCTGCTCGAGGTGCGCGAAAGGGTCAAGCCCTATATCGACCTGCAGCTCGTCGCCTTCCCGCAGGACGGGCTGTTCCGCTCCCCCAATGCCGAAGCCAATCTCATTCGCGCCCTCGACATGGGCGTCGACGTCGTCGGCGGCATCCCGCATTTCGAACGCACCATGCAGGACGGCGCCGATTCGCTGCGGCGGCTGTGCGAGATCGCCGCCGGGCGCGGCCTGCGCGTCGACATCCATTGCGACGAAAGCGACGATCCGATGTCGCGCCATATCGAAACGCTGGCTTCGGAAACGGTGCGGCTCGGACTGCAGGGCCGGGTCGCCGGCTCGCACCTGACCTCCATGCACTCCATGGACAACTACTACGTCTCCAAGCTGCTGCCGCTGATTGCGGAGGCCGGCATCCATGCCATTCCCAACCCGCTGATCAACCTCACCCTGCAGGGGCGCCACGATACCTATCCGAAGCGCCGCGGCATGACCCGCGTGCCGGAGCTGAAGCAGGCCGGCGTCAATGTGGCGCTCGGCCAGGATTGCTGCATGGACCCGTGGTATTCGCTCGGCAATGCCGACATGCTGCAGGTCGCCCACATGGCGATCCACGGCACCCACATGACGTCGCGCGACGACATGCGCTGGATGTTCGATGCGGTGACGGTGAATTCGGCTGCCGCACTCGGTCTCGACGGCTACGGCATCGCCAAGGGCAATCCGGCCGACTGTGTGATCCTGCAGGCAGTCGACCCGATCGAGGCGATCCGGATGAGCGCCACCCGGCTGACGGTTGTCCGCAACGGCCGCATCGTCAGCGAAACGCCGCCGAAACGGGCACGGCTGCATCTGGAAGGCCGCCCGGAAACGGTCGACGCGGCAACTTATGCCCCTGTGGAGGGCAACGCGTAACATCGGCCAACTATTGACAAGCCACGCTGACTGTACATAAATTTGACCGTACAGTAAAAAATTTGAACCGTGCGGGTTGTGGCAGAATCCGTCTGATTCAAAACACTGGGAGCACAGCATGAAACACAGCCTGACGCGCCGCCTGTTCTTGGCGGCAGCCACCTGCATACTTCCTGTTCTCGCCTCGCCAGCGATTGCTGCCGACAAGGTCAAGGTCGCCGGCATCCACGCCTCGCCGGTCGAGAACGCCTGGAATTCTCGCATCCACGAGGCGCTGCAATCGGCCGCCAATGACGGCCTGATCGAATATGTCTTTTCCGAAGGCGTTTCCGGCACCGACTATGCCCGCGCCATGCGCGAATATGCCGAACAGGGCGTCGACCTCATCTGGGGCGAATCCTACGCCGTCGAAAACGAGGCCCGGCAGGTTGCCGCGGACTATCCCGATATCGCCTTCCTGATGGGCTCGTCGGGCGGGCCGTCCGGCGACAATTTCGGCGTCTTCGGCACCCGCAACCACGAGGCCGCCTATCTCGCCGGCATGCTTGCCGGCACCATGAGCGAAAGCAACACATTCGGCTCGGTCGGCGGCTATCCGATCCCGGAAGTCAACCTGCTGATCAACGCCTTCCGCGACGGCGTGCGCGAGGTCAATCCTGACGCCAAGTTCCTTAACGGCTTCATCGGCGCCTGGTTCGATCCTGCAAAGGCCAAGGAATCGGCGATCGCCCAGATCGACGCCGGCGCCGACGTCATCTTCGGCGAGCGCATCGGCACCGCCGACGGCGCCAAGGAGAACGACGTTCTCGCCATCGGCTCGCTGATCGACTACACGCCGCGCTATCCCGGTACGGTCTTCGCCAACGCCATCTGGAACTTCCGCCCGACCGTGGAAGCAGTGGTCGCCGACGTGAAGGCCGGCAACCCGGTGGGCAAGGACTACACCGAGTTCTCGTTCATGAAGCATGGCGGCAACGAGCTGATCTTCGTACCCGACGGCATTTCGCCGGAAGCAATCTCGGCCATGGAGGCCAAGCAGAAGGCGATCATGGACGGCTCCTTCGAGGTGCCGATCAACGCCGACGAGCCGTCCTGAGCCGCATTCGTGTCGTCTGCCGATCAGCATGACGCTACCGCTCTCGCCGAGGCTGTTCGCCACGGCGAGGCGAGTGCCGTTGCGCTGATGCAGGCGAGCATCGAGCGCGCCGGCGACGATGCCTTCGGCGCCATCTCCCATCTCGACGCCGAGATGGGTCTGGAAGCCGCCAAAGGCTTCGACGAACGCCTTGCGGCCGACGACCCGCTCGCCCGCAACGCTCCCTTCGCCGGCCTGCCGTTCCTCGCCAAGGATCTCGGCAACACCGCCAGGGGCCTGCCGGTGCATGCCGGATCGAAAGCGGTCGCCAAGCGCACGCCGCCCGCGGCAGAGGACAGCCAGAGCTTCAGGCGCGCCCGCGCCGCCGGCCTGCTGCCCTTCGGCGTCACCACGGCCCCGGCCTTCGGCCTGTCGCTGACCTGCGAGCCGGACAACGGCCCGCCGGCGCGCAATCCGTGGAACCCGGATTTTTCGCCCGGCGGCTCGTCAGGCGGCGCTGCGGCAGCCGTGGCTTCCGGCATCGTCCCGCTGGCCCAGGCTTCGGACGCCGCCGGCTCGATCCGGGTTCCGGCTGCCTGCTGCGGCCTCGTCGGCCTCAAACCGTCGCGCGGCATGACCTCCAACGCACCCGGGTTCGACAACCACCTGATGGGCATCACCGGCGAACTGCCGCTCGGCCGGTCGGTGCGCGACGTGCGGGCAGCGCTGGTGTCGACCGGCGGCCACACCATGGGTCCGTTCGGCGAACTGACGCTGTCCGGCGTGCCGGTCAAGGGTCTGCGCATCGGCGTTGTCGACACGGCGGAAACCGGCCTCGGCGCCGAACAGGCCGAAGCGATCCGCACGCTGGTGCCGCTGCTGGAAGACCACGGCCACACCATCGTTGCCGTCGACATTGCCGAGCTCGACCGGCTGGCGCGGCAGGCGGCCCATATCTGCCGCACCATGCTGACCGTGTCGATGACGGGCTGGCTGGAGTTTCTCGACGTCGACAATGACGAGATCAGCCCTCTCGTCGGCAGCGTCTACGAGGAGGGCCGCCGGGTGAGCGCCACGGAACTCTTCGTCGCCGACACCAACGCCGCCCGCACCGCCCATGGTTGCTGGCAGCTTTTCAGCGAAACCGACGTGATCGTCATGCCGATGCTCGGGCACGGCCCGCCGCGCATCGGCGCGCTGCCGACCGACCACACCGATGTCGGCGCCCACTGGGAGCGCATGACGCAGATCGCGCCGCGAACGCCGCTGGCCAACATTGCCGGCATTCCGGCACTCAGCCTTCCGCGCGGCCTCGATGCCGCCGGCCTGCCGCTCTCGCTCCAGCTGATCGGCGCCATCGGCGCCGACCTGCTGCTGCTCGACCTGGCGCAACACATCGAAACCGACGCGCCTTGGACCCATCGATTCCCGATCGCCGGAGCGCCGGCGTGACCCGCCCCGCCGTTCTCGAACTCGCCGGCATCGGCAAGCGTTTCGGCGATCTCGTCGCCAATGACGACATCAATCTGGAGCTGGGTGAAGGCGAATTGCTGGCGCTGCTCGGCGAAAACGGCGCCGGCAAGACCACGCTGATGAACATCCTGTTCGGTCACTACGTCGCCGACACCGGCACCGTGACCGCTTTCGGCCAGGCGCTGCCGCCCGGCCGGCCACGCGCGGCCATCGAGGCCGGCATCGGCATGGTGCACCAGCATTTCACCCTGGCGCCTAACCTGACAGTACTCGACAACGTGATGATCGGCACCGAAAGCCTGGGGCTCGTGCGCTCCGCCACCGGCCCGGCGCGCCGACGCCTGCTGGAGCTCGCCGAACGCTTTGGCCTCGAGGTCGATACCGACGCGCTGGTCGCCGATCTCTCCGTCGGCGAACGGCAGCGGGTGGAGATCCTCAAGGCGCTCTATCGCGACGCCCGCATTCTCATTCTCGACGAACCCACCGCGGTGCTGACCCAGATGGAAGCGGCGCGGCTGTTCGACACACTGCGCGGCATGACCGAAACCGGCCTGTCGGTGATCTTCATCACCCACAAGCTGGCCGAAGTCATGGACGCATCCAACCGCGTCGTCGTACTGCGCGGCGGCCGGGTCGTCGCCGAACGCAAGACGGCCGAAACCGACCGCGCCGAGCTCGCCGAACTGATGGTCGGCCGCCGCGTGGTGCGGCCGGTGCGCGAGGACCAGGCGCCGGGCGACACCGTGTTGGCGCTCGACCGGGTCGACGTCGCCGAGGGCGGCCGCAAGCAGCTGGATGCCGTATCGCTCTCCGTCCGCTCGGGCGAAATCCTCGGCATCGTCGGCGTTTCCGGCAACGGCCAGGCGGCGCTCGGGCGCCTGACCTGCGGCCTGGCCGAGGCTTCGGCCGGCAGCATGACCTATGACGGCGAAACCACGACCGCTTTCGCGCCGCGCCGGCTGGTCGAACAAGGCACGGCGCGCATCCCCGAAGACCGCCATGCCGAGGGCGTCATCGGCGACATGACCATCTGGGAAAATGCCGTTTTCGAGCGCATCCGCGATCCGCGATTTTCGCGCAGCGGCATCGTCGATCGCACCGGCTGCCGCAGCTTCGCGACCGACATCATCTCCCGCTTCGACATCCGCGGCGCCGGTCCGGAGACGCCGGCACGCCAGCTTTCGGGCGGCAACATGCAGAAGATGATCCTCGGCCGCAACCTGGCGGCCGTCCCGCGCCTGGTGATCGCCAACCAGCCGACGCGCGGCCTCGACGAAGGGGCGATCGCCGCCGTCCATGGCGAGTTGCTCGCCGCCCGCCGCGAAGGCGCCGCCATCCTGTTGATTTCGGAAGATCTCGACGAAGTGATGGCGCTGTCCGACCGTATCCAGGTGATCTTTCGCGGCCGCCTGTCCGAACCGGTTGCCGCCGCCGAGGCGGATTCGAAGCGCATCGGCCTGCTGATGGCCGGAATCTGGGAGGGCGAGCATGCGGCTTGAACGCCGGGTCGACGCATCGCCTGCCCTGCTGCTGGCCGCACCGCTCGGGGCGATCGCCGTCGCGCTCGCCATATCGGGCGTGCTGATCGGACTCGCCGGGGTCAATCCGCTCAGTGCCTATGGCGAGATGGTGCGCGGCGCCTTCGGTTCGCGCCTGTCGATCTCCGAAACGCTGACCCGGGCAACACCGCTGATGCTGACCGGCCTTGCGGCCGCCGTCGCCTTCCGCGCCCGGCTGTGGAACATCGGCGCCGAAGGCCAGCTCTATGCCGGCGCGCTGGCCGCCGCCTGGCTCGGCCACCACGCCGTCGCCGGTCTACCGCCGGTCCTGGCCATCGCCGTCATCATGGCCGCCGGCATGGTCGTCGGTGCGCTGCTGCTGCTCGGCCCGGTGCTGTTGCGGCTGCGGTTCGGGGTCGACGAAGTGGTCACCACGCTGCTCTTGAACTTCATCATCCTGCTGTTCGTGTCGATGATGATCGAAGGCCCGATGAAGGACCCGCTGGCCTTCGGCTGGCCGCAATCGGTGCCGGTCGAACGTGACGTCATGCTGCCCAAGCTGATGGCCCGCACTCGGCTGCATATCGGCCTCGTCATCGCCATTGTCGTGGCCCTGCTGATCGCGCTGGTGCAGGCGCGCACCGTGTTCGGCATGGCGACCCGCGCCGCCGGCCTCAATGCCAGCGCTGCCGCCTTCGCCGGCGTGCCGCTGGCGCGCACCCTGCTGGCCGTCGCCTGCCTGTCGGGCGCGCTGGCCGGTCTCGCCGGCGCCATCGAGGTTACCGGCCTCAAGGGCTATGTGACCCTCGACCTGTCGCCGGGCTACGGCTATTCCGGCATCGTCGTCGCCATGCTGGCCGGCCTCAACCCGGTCGGGGTGGTCTTTACCGCGCTGTTCGTCGCCGTCGTCTTCGTCGGCGCCGACGGCATGAGCCGGGCGCTCGGCGTGCCCAGCTTCATCGCCGACGTGATCGTGTCGATTTCGCTGCTGACCATGCTCGTCGCCCTGTTGTTCACGACCTACCGGGTGCGGCGATGATGGAAGCCCTCGACATCCTCTTCACCGCCAGCCTGTGGGGCGCCGTCCTGCGCATCGCAACGCCGCTGATCTTCGGCACGCTGGGCGCGCTGATCTGCGAACGCGCCGGCGTGCTCAATCTCGGCATCGAGGGCATCATGACCATGGGCGCCATGGTCGCCTGGATGACCGTCTACCAGGGCGGCGACCTGTGGACCGGGCTGGCCGTGGCAGCCCTTTGCGGCGGCCTGTTCGGCCTGCTGCACGCCTTTCTGACCGTGCCGCTGGCGCTGTCGCAGCACGTGACCGGGCTCGGCATCACCCTGTTCGCCTCTTCGCTCACCTACTACGTCTACCGCCTGTCGCTGCCGCTGTCGTCGACACCGCCGACCATCGAGCCGTTCCAGCCGCTGGCCATTCCCGGCCTCTCGGATCTGCCCTTCGTCGGCGAGGCGCTGTTCTCCCAGACGGCGCCGACCTACCTGGCGATCTTCACCGCACTGTTGCTGGCCTATGTACTGGCGCGCACGCCGCTCGGCCTCGCCGTTCGCATGACCGGCGAGAACCCGCATGCCGTGGAAGCGCAAGGGCTCGATCCCATCCGCATCCGCATCGGTGCCATCGTCGTCGGCAGCGCCCTGATGGCCGTCGGCGGGGCGTTTCTCACCACCGCCACCTTCAACAGCTTCTTCCCGACCATGGTACAGGGCCGCGGCTGGGTCTGCATCGCCCTGGTCGTCTTTGCCTCATGGCGCCCCGGCAAGGCCCTTCTCGGCGCCCTGCTTTTCGCCCTGTTCGACGCCTACCAGCTGCGCCTGCAGCACGTGGTCGAAGGCGGCGTTCCCTATCAGCTGTTCCTGATGGTGCCTTACGTGCTGTCAATCGCCGCGCTGATCGCCATGTCGCGGCGCGCCCGGGTGCCACAGGCCTTGATGGCGCCCTATCGCAAGGGCGAGCGGTGAAGCGGCAAACGGCATCGGAAGACTCCATCAGCTACTCCGGCGGTTCACTCGCCACACCGATCCTCTGAAGAGCATCTGCCACCTTGGGATGGGCTGATGCATCTGGCTAACAATCGCCCTGGGTATCCGAGCGGGAATGGGCCTTTATCTCTTGCCGAGCAACTGTGTCCCGGCGCTTACTACGCTTCACCAACCGGCGCCGACCTAGTATGTTCCGTCGAGTTGCAACCCAAAATAAGCATATGGCGATGAACCAAATTGATCCCTCCGCCGTCGTGGCATCGTTTGTCGAGGCGTTGGATGCCGCCGATCGAGAACGCATTGTCGCATGCCTGGCTGTCGATCTCGCGGCCGAAATTACCCAACCCGACGGCAGCACGGTGCAGGTCAATGGGCGGGACGGATACATGGCCTCCATCGACGCACTGGACATCGAAACGGTTCGCCCAAGTATCAAGGCAACACAGATCGCGCCTGTTTCTTCCGATCAGGTGATGGTTATGGTCGAGATTCGAGCAAAACGAAAAGGCCGCACGCTTCACAATTTTGCAGCCTTTCTGATGTCTGTCAGCGAGGCTCAGATCACGCGCATCTGGATGGTTGAAGCCTTGCCCGTCGAAAGCGATGCATTCTGGAAGGCCTAACCCAATCATATAGCGTGCGGTGCACGGCGGAGTGATGAGGCAAACAGGATGACGGCTGCCATACATCGTTTGCATTTCGCTACCGTTTGGTCTGACGACGAACAGATCGAAGTGTACGGTTACCTTGTGCTGACGAAAGACCGTGCCGTTCTGATTGATACCGGCGTTGGACACGACAGCGCAGTTGTCGAAACACTGTTTCGGCCGAAAAGGTCATCCGTTCCGGAACTGCTTGCTCGTCATGGGGTTGATGCGGGCGACATCTCGACCGTCATCAATTCCCACCTCCATTATGATCACTGCGGCAATAACAGGCTTTTCCCGAACGCGGATATTGTTGTCCAAAGTGCGGAGGTAATGGCTGCTCGTCAGCCGAAATATACGATAGAAAACTGGTTCGACTATGACGGCGTCCGCCTGGTTGAGGTTTCCGGAGACAGAGACATTGTTCCCGGTATTCGCGTGATCGCGAGCCCTGGACATACGCCCGGGCACCAATCGGTGCTGATTGAAGACACCTCCGAACCGACTTTGATTGCGGCTCAGGCCGCCTTCACGGCTGCCGAATATCATGCGGGTGGCGATCCGGCCCAGTCCTTTAAGGGAATGGAAGCGGCCTATCTCGAGACAATCGCTCGTCTAAAGTCTCTCAAGGCCCACAAGGTCTGCTTCAGCCACGACCGTTCGAGCGTCCGGAATGTCTAGGATATGAGACATGATTTGACGGCGGCAGCTGTTTCCTGATGATGCCTTCCGTGCTGTCCATCGCCGCGCTGATTGCCATATCGCGCCGCGCCCGGCTGCCGCAGGCGCTGATGGCGCCCTATCGCAAGGGCGAGCGGTGAGGCGGCAGACAGCTTCGAAAGATCGCGATTTCAGACCCGTTGAATCCACTAACCTGGCATGGAGCCTTGCACGTTCGTTGCGCCGTTATTCGACTGTCCCCAAAGGGTGCTTTCAAGACAGGCTCGCTGTTCGCTCAATCAGGTGCTTGCCCGTCAGTCAGATATCGTCCGCTTGACTTTGCCGGAAGCGAACCTGTTCCCGGCATCGATCACAGCTTCGGAAAGCGGGCCATACAACGTGCCATGTAGCGCACCGGGAATAACGATCAGCTCAGAGTAGGGCATCGCGCGGTTGAGTTTCCATGCTGTCGAAAGCGGCGTGGAGAGGTCGAGCCGGCTGTTGATCAGAACCGCCGGGATGTCCTTCAGTGCCTTAGCCCGTTCCAAAAGAGGAGGATCGAGCCATGCGAGGTTTCGAAAATAATGGGTAACAATTCTTGCAAAACCAAGGCTGAAGCGCGGATCGGCAAGTAGTCCGGGTGTCTCGGCACGAGGGTCGACCGTGAGGACCGCTGCTTCCCATCGGCACCATGCCAGAGCCGCTGCTTTCTGCCTGGAAGGTTCACCCGATACCAGCCTTTCATAATATGCGGCGACCATACCCAGCCCTGCTTCGCCTTCGGGCGCCCCCTTCTGAAACTCCTCATAGGCCTCGGGTAGAAAATCCCCGGCACCGCCATACAGCAAGTCTATTTCGAATTTGCTGGTTGACGTGACGGCCGCCAGAAGCAGCCCGCTAACCCGTGCCGCATGGGCATGCGCATAGGCTTGCGCCAGTGCGGCACCCCACGACGATCCATAGACATGCCATCGGTCAACGCCGAGCAGATTTCGGAGCCGTTCAATATCGTTCAAAAGATGCGCCGTGGTGTTGGCGGCGAGCGCTTCAATGGACTCGCCGGCATGGGGTCGGGAACGGCCTGCACCTCTCTGGTCCATTGTCACGATATGCCAGCGATCCGGATCGAACAGGCGTGGCATGCGTGGCGATATACCATCGCCCGGTCCGCCATGAAGGAGAAGAATCGCCGGGCAGGATGCGTTGCCAAAGGTTTCCCAGTGCACCGAATGACCGTCTTGTTCTGAAAGATATCCTGATCGAAGTGGTTCTGTTTCCGAAAAGAGTGTTGTCGTCACAGTCACCTCCTGAATTCAAGCTTCGCACATGGCTGATCAGGTCCGCAACGGGCCGTCATTCGCTTTATCGGCTACCGGCCATACGCGGAGGAATTGTCGAATGCCGTCATCCGCTCTGAGGCGCGAGTGAGCCCTTGCGCTACACCCGCCAGCGCAACAGCCGCCGTTCCAGCACGCCGATCAGAGCGCTGACCACGACGCCCAGCACCGACAGAATCACGACGCCGGCGAACAGCCGCTCCAGGTCGTAGAGCGAGCCGGCCTCGAGGATATAGGCGCCGACCCCGTGTTCGGCGCCGAGCATCTCGGCCGCGACCAGCAGGATGATGGCGATGGCGAGGCTGACGCGCAGGCCCGACAGGATGCCCGGCATGGCGCCGGGAAGTACGATCTTGCGCACGATCGACTGCCAGGACAGCCCGAAACTCTGCGCCATGCGGATGAGCGTCCGGTCGACATTGTCGACAGCGCCGTAGGTGGCGACGACGGTCGGCGTGAAGGTGCCGAGCGCAATGAGAGCGTATTTCGAGCCCTCGTCGATGCCGAACCAGATGACGAAGAGCGGCAGCAGCGCGATCTTCGGGATCGGAAAGATCGCAGCGACCAGCGGCACCAGCCCGGCCCGCACATAGGAGAACAGACCGATGGCGATACCGGCGCCGATGCCGGCGGCGACCCCGAACGCCGCCCCGACGATCAGCCGCGTCAAAGACGGGATCAGGTGCTTCCACAACAGTCCGCTGTTCCACAGCTCGACGAAGGTGCTCAGTACGTCGCTCGGTTTAGGCAGGGTGAGCGCCGAGATGAAGCCGGCGCGGGTGCCCCATTCGATCAGCGCGATCAGCACGACAAAGACAGCAAGGCCGATCCAGCGGATGGAACGGGTCGTGAAGCCGCCGCCGCGAAACGGCACGGTTCGTTCGGCCGGCTCCCCGTCGGTCGGTCGCTCCGTGGCGTCAACCATCGATCAGTTCCAGATCGGCCGCTTTCGCCTCTTCCCGCATCAGCGTCCACAACTGCTGCTGACGACGCTCCAACACCGGGTCGCCGAGGCCGCGTTCGTTCAGCGGTCGATCGATCTCGACGACCTCGCGGATCATGCCGGGGCGCCGCGACAGCACGGCGATGCGGTGTCCCAGCCGCACCGCCTCCTGCAGATTGTGGGTCACGTAGACGGCGGTGAAGGGCTGGCGCGTCCACAGGTCGACGAGGTCGTCCATCAGCAGCTCCCGCGTTTGTGCGTCGAGCGCCGACAGCGGCTCGTCGAGCAGCAGCACCGCCGGATCGACGGCCAGCGCCCGGGCAATCGCCACCCGCTGTTTCATGCCGCCCGACAACTGCTTCGGCAGGGCCTTTCGAAAGTCGCCAAGCTTGGTGCGGTTCAGCACGTCGGCAATGATGGCCTCGATCCGTTCCTTGCCCAGATTGTGGTCCTCCAGCACCAGACCGACATTGCCCTCCACGGTGCGCCAGGGCAGCAGCGCGAAATCCTGGAAGACATAGGTCAGCGGATTGAGGCTGCCGGCCGTCGGTTCGCCGATCTCCAGCACCCGGCCGGCGGTCGGTCTTTCGAGTCCGCCGAGCAGGCGCAACAGGGTCGACTTGCCACAACCGGACGGGCCGACGATGCAGACGATCCGGCCGGCCGGAATATCGAGGTTGATGTCGCGCAGCACCTCGAGCCCGTCATAGGCATGGCCGACGTGATCGACGCGCAGTTCCATTGCGGTCTACATGGAGTCCACGTAGGACGGATCGACCAGGGTTTCGAACGTCACGTGGTCCTTGACCAGCTTCTCGCTCTTGAACCAGTCGAGCTGATCCTGCACCGAAGCCGCATTGAGCGCCGCTCCCTTGTTGATGCGCATGGCGCCGTTGACGATGCTCGGCTTGGCCTTCTCGTAGGGCCGGTCCGTGTAGACGTATTTGTGCACCAGCTTGACCATGTCCTCGGCCGCATCGTCGCCGGCCGTGCGGTCGACCAGCGCGGCGTTGAAATCGTCCGCTCCCTTGGAAAACGCCGCCAGGAACGCCTCGGTCTTGGCCCGTTCGTTGGCCGCATTGTCGGCCGAGGTAAAGACTGTCGTCACCTGGTAGTTCGGCACATAGCTCGCAACATTGCCGATAATGTGCACGGCGCCGGATTTCGCCAGCGGCTTGGCGATATGCGGCACGATCGACCAGGCATCGACCTGGCCCGATTTCATCGCGCCGATGATGGCGCCGACCTTCTGCAGCGGCTTGAAGGTGACGTCGACCCGCTCGGCGTCGGCGATCTTCGAGCCCATGTAGTGGAAGGACGAGCCGGCCTGGGTCATGGCATAGGTCTTGCCGCCCAGCTTCGACGGATGGGTAAGGCCGGCCTGATAGGCAGCATCGGAAGCGAGGATCTTCTGGCCGTCGATGCCGTCTTCCTCGGTCAGCGCCCCGCCGATCACCTTGGCAGCACCCTTGTCGGCCAGCGAGATCAGCCCGCCGGATATGGCGGTGACCGCATAGTCCGCATCGCCCGAAGCGATAGCGACCGCCATGGGCTGGGCCGCCTGGAAGAACTTGAACTCGATGTCGAGCCCGGCATCGGCAAAATAGCCGCGCTCCAGCGCCACGAAGCTCGCCGCATGGCTGGTGAAGCGCAGCGCGCCGACGGTGATCTTGGTGTTGGCATAGGCCGGCCGGCCCAACATCGGGGCCGCGGCTGCGGCGCCGAGGAGGCCGAGTGTCTGACGTCGATTGATCCGGTGCATGAAAGTTTCCCCGCGGTTTGCCGGCACTGCCGGTCGGTGTGTTCTCATCAGCCGCCCTTCCCGGAGCGGCGATCTGGGCGAATATGGTGTAATTTTTCGGCCGTTTCCAGAGATTGTTGGAGCCGCCACGCGGTTGGCGCATCGCAAGCGCGCCTGCTAAGGTCTGATCCGAAGGAGCCAGCCCGCTTGCAGTTCGAATTCATCGAATTTTCACCTCCCGACGACCTGCGACCCCATCTGCGCCGCTCGTTCTTTGCGCGCGGGCAGATTCCTTATCGCTACGACAAGATCCTGCCCAACGGGCTCGCGGTGGCGATCTTCACCCTCGGCGGCCCGCACCGGCTGGGCCAGGCGGAGGCCGTCGATCGAAACCCGCTCTACGATCACGGCTGGTTTCACGGTGTCCAGACCCGGCCCGTCTACAATCTGCCGACCGGCGAAACCCATGTACTCGGCCTGCTGTTCGAACCGGTCGGCATCCACGCCCTGTTCGGCATCGACATGCGCGACGTCGCCGACCGAACGGTGGATGCGCGCAAGGCATTGCCGGCCGATTTCGTGACGACCGTCGAGGCTGCGTTGTCGAGCGCGCGGGAGAGGCAAGCCCACGCATCGATCCACGCTGCGCTGCTGAAGCGTCGCGCCGATCCGCTGCCGCCCTGGCTCACCGACTTCTACGACGCAATCGCCGCCAGCCACGGCGAAGCGCCTCTGTCGCAGCTTTACGACCGGTCGGGACGCACGCCGCGCCATGTGAGCGACCGCTTCAAGAGGGCCGTCGGCGTCACACCGAAGGTGCTTGCCCGCATCTACCGTCTCGGCGCCCTGCTCAACGCCGTCGATCCCGATGCTCCGATTTCCTGGACCGAGCTGGCCCACCGGTTCGGCTTTTTCGACCAGGCCCATTTCAACCGCGAGTTCCAGCGATTCTCCGGCCTCAGCCCCTCGCGCTACGCCGCCGAAAGACGCCGTGACTATCCGGACGCGAGGAAAGGCGAAAACGTGCACTTCGTGCCGCAGAACTAGCCGGCCGGATCTTGAACCTGGTTCGGATCATTCCCACCCCTCGAAGCGCTGCGATAGGCGCCAGGGCTTTGGCCATGCACACGCTGGAACTCGCGATAGAAATTCGATCGCGAGAGAAAACCGCAGGCCTGGTGAATGGCGGAAACACTGTCGGCGCTGTCGCGCAGCATCTCCGCGGCGTCGGCGACACGCCGGTTGTTGATCCATTGCGGCACGCTTTCTCCATGAACCGAATTGATCGCCCGGGAGAGAGCCCGTGACGGCACGCCGAGACGGCGGGCAAGCCGGGTGAGCGAGATATCCGGGTCATGATG
This sequence comes from Rhizobiaceae bacterium, assembly GCA_963921345.3. GTDB lineage: Bacteria > Pseudomonadota > Alphaproteobacteria > Rhizobiales > Rhizobiaceae > Hoeflea_A. The sequence goes on from CAWUFE020000007.1 coordinate 3,859,469, forward strand.
AAGCGCGGTTTTGTCGAGCAGCGCCCGCAGGCGTTCGGCAAGGTCGACATCGGCTTCCTCGGGCGCAGGTCCAGGATCGCCATTGGCCGAGAGCATGTCCAGCGGCGCCAGCAGCACGGCAACGAAGGCCGCGATGATCGCCAGACTGCCGCACAGGATCAGCAGAGTGACATTGGCGCCCTGGGTCAGGCCGAAATCGAGCGCGATGGAGACGTCAAGAACGAGCACGCCGGCGAGGAGCAGGATGGCGCCCCTCAGGTAGCGGAACCAGCGGTCCGCCGTCTCCGCCGGAACCGTCGACAACACGGCCGGGCCCGACCGCCAGAGGCGGATCAGGGCAACGAGATAGACCGCGTAGCTGACGGCAACCAGTGCGTCGATCAGCACGGCGACCGGCCGCACGATCTGGGGCAGCAGCGCCAGGCCCAGCGCGACTGCCAGATGCGGCCCAATGCGCGCGGGCGGGTCGGTCAATGTGGCAAAACCCAGATAAAGCAGCGGCGCGAAAAACAACGGCAAGACGGCCTGAAGCGGGACCAGAGCCGTGAACCCGTATCCGAAGCGCATGCCCACCAGCGTGGCTTCGATCGTCACGAGACCGAAAAAACCGATCCATATCGCCCGGTTCGCTTTGCTGCCGGTCCGCAAAACCGACAGCCGCGCCGCCAGCAGCAGCGACAGCGTCGCGAGAACGAACGAAATTGGAATAGACATCGACTCCCGTCCGGTTTTGTCCCGCATCGCGTTCGAGGACAGTCCCGCAGCGGCGGACCGGTTGCGCGTCGGACACGCCTCGCTCAGCTATCTGGGTAGCAACCCCACCCGAATGAGGCAAACATGAAACGCGCATTGACCGCCGCAACCGCGGCCCTCGCCGCCGGTCTGGTTTTCGCAACCGCCGGCACTCTCATCGCCGATGAGGCCGACCCCGTCGCCGGCTTCACGGAACTGCGCCTCGGCGAGGACACGCCGAGGCCGTTGTCGGGATACATCTGGTATCCCGGCCGCCCGGGCGTCGCACCCTTGCGGCTCGGAGCCAATGCGGTCCGCAAGGGCTTCGACGTCTATCCCAATGCCGAACTGGCGGACGGCCCGGCGCCGCTCGTGGTGCTGTCGCACGGATTGATGGGCCACGCCATGAACCAGGGCTGGCTTGCCATCCGGCTGGCCGAGGCCGGTTATGTCGTTGCATCCGTGCATCACCCCGGCACCAGTTGGGTTAACCGCGATCCCGCCGAGCGTCGGGCTTTGTGGGAACGGCCGCGCGACCTCAGCCGGACGATTTCGGCAATGCTGGATCACCCGGTGTTCGGTTCTCGCATCGATCCGACGCGCATTGCGGTCATCGGCCATTCGCTCGGCGGCTACGACGTCGCCGCCCTGATGGGCGCGCGGCTCGACATGGACCGGCACAAGGCCTATTGCGCCGGCAACGCCAGCGAAGCCGACTGCCGTTTCGCGACCGATGCCGACATGCACGGCAAAGAAGCGGACAGGGCGGCATTGGAAGCCGACCTGAGCGACCCTCGGATCGCCGCCGGCATCACCCTCGATCTCGGACTGGTGCAGGCGATGGATCCGCAGAGCCTCGCCGACATCGCCCGCCCCGTCCTGGTCATCGGCGCCGGCCGCACCCCGGAAGCACTGCGCATAGCATACGAAAGCAGAGCCTTCGCCGCGGCTTTGCCGGAAACATCCAGGACCTATGTCGAACGCGGCGATCTCGGCCATTACGACGCGCTCGGGCTGTGCAATCCCGGTGCCCAGGCCATTCTCGAAGCGGAAGAACCTGGCATTCCCAAGGTATGCGAAGCCGGCGGGGACGAGCGCGCCATCCATCACTCCTGGATGGCCGAGGCGATCCTGTCGTTCCTGCGAGACAATCTTCGAACGGATTGACGGCCCTGCGCATTTCCGCGGAGGCCGGTCCACCGGCCTTCCGTTTTTTACAAGTCTCGCCGTCACGCGCCGCCTATGTCTCTGACGAAACCCGAGGGAGGCGCAGCGTGATTTTCGAAGCCGAAGAGACGATCCAGGCACCGGTGGAAACGGTCTGGGCCCACATGACCGATCCGGCATCGATGGCCAAATGGATGGCCGGGATCGATTCAATGCGCACGGCGGATGGCGCACCGATCGACGCCGGATCGCAACTGATCTTTTCGGCGCGCGGCAAGGAGCGCAAGAGCGCTGTCGGCCGTTTCGAGCCGCGCAGGGCGATGACGCTGATTTCGACGCAAGGCCCGGTCACCGCCGAATATGGTTACCGGATCGTCGACGGCAGCCATCAAAGCACAACGGTGGCCTTGCAAGCCGACTGCACCGCCCGCGGCTGGTTCAGGCTTTTCCTGCCGCTGCTGAAACCGATGATCCGGCGCGTCGACGGCAACCAGCTGGCCGACCTGAAGAAGTTGGTCGAAAGCTGATCACGCTCCCTGGCCGCGGAATTCCGCGATCGCCGTTTCGAACTCTTTGCATAGCTGCCGGTACTGGGCCTTGCGCACGGACCCCTTGCGCCAGGCGACGCCGATCGAGCGGGTCAGCGGCCAGCCCTCGACGTCGCGCAGCACAACCCTGCTTTCCTTGGGGAATTCGGAGGAAATGTAGAACTCCGGAAAAAGCGACAGGCCCATGCCGATCGACACCATCTGGCGCACCGCGTCGAGGCTGGTGCCTTCGTAATCGGTGTTGAGCACGGCGCCGGCGCCCTTGCAGAAGTCGCGTACATTGCGACTGAGCTGATGCGCCGGCACCAGCGTCAGCATGCGCTCGCCCTTCAGCATGTCGAGGCGGATGCGCTTCTTTTCGGCCAGCGGATGGTCCGCCGGCAGGCCGAGCATCAGCCTCTCCGAAACCAGTTCGCGAAACTCCAGCCGCTCGTGGCTTTCCGGCGGCATCAGGCCGCAATCGACGGTGCCGGCGAGGATCGCCTGCTGCAGATCCGGCGGCCGCTCCTCGCGGATATAGAGTTCCAGCTTGGGATAGAGCGAATGCAGCCGCGGCAGCACGAAGGGCAGGAAATAGGGGCCGAAGGTCGGCACCACGCCGAGACGGATGAGGCCACCGAGATTCTCCGAGGCGTGATGGGTGACGTCCTTGATCTCGTCCAGGGTCGACAGGACGCTGCGTGCCAGTTCGATGACGATCTCGCCCAGCGGCGTCGGCTTCGCGCCGCCGGGCGCCCGGTCGATCAGTTTCGCTTCCAGCCGGTCCTCGAGCAGCTGCAGCTGCGTCGACAGGGTCGGCTGCGACACGTTGCACTGCTGCGCAGCGGCACCGAAATGGCCGGTTTCGCCGACGGCGACCAGGTACTCCAGCTGGCGGTGCGTGGGCCGTGCGGTCATTCCGTTCTCCAATTGAGATTAACTATCGTATCAATTGATACAATCAATTTGAGCTATCGAATAGCGCACTTATATCGTTGGATGCAAGGAGAAACCAACATGCACAACCGCCTCAAATCCCTCTATGCCCGGCACGGCATCCTGGAAGCCAAGATTCACGGCGAGCAGTGCCGTCCGGCCCCCGATTCCCTTCGGGTTCGAGCCCTGAAGAAGATGAAGCTGAAGCTGCGCGACCAGATCGAGGTCATGGAACGCCGCTTCCGCACACTCCAGGAAGCCTGACCGCCGCGGAGCGGTCCAACCAAGGAGGAATGTCATGTCGCTATTGGAGTTGATCGTTGTCCTGGTCGGCGGTTCCGTCATCGCCTTCCTGCTTTACGGCGCCTACCGGTTCTGGACAGAGGATCCGGAAAGCGCGACAGCGCCGGCCAGCCCGAAGAAGAAGGCTAAGACGATCAGGCCGGCGCTGTCTCCCGAAAAAGCCTAACCGGCTGCGGCGGTCTCACTCTGTCGACCACCTCGAGACCGCCGGCTGTGACGGCGACCCGGAGCCGCATCCGCTGGCAGAGTTCGTTTCTCTCTACCAGTTCGCATAGGAACCATCAGCCCTGTGCAGGATCGGCAGGTGTTCCGCCTCAAACGGATAGTCCGCCAGATATTCCGGATTGAGCGAAACGCCCAGACCGGGTTCGCCGGCACAGGTCAGATACCCCTTTTCCCACACCTGATCCGTCGAGAACACGGTCGGCAGGCACTCGCCCGGCCGTTTCGGCAGTTCCTGAACCAGCACATTGGGGCAGGACAGGTTGAGATGCAGACAGACCGCCGTCGACACCGGCCCCATCGGATTGTGCACGGCGAGATCGATCATGTGGGTCTCGCAGGCCGCTGCGATCTTTTTCGATTCCGTCAATCCGCCGACGATGCAGAGATCGACCCGCGCATAGTCGATCAGGTCCTGCTCGATGAACGGCCGGAACATCCATTTCGACGCCAATTGCTCGCCGGCGGCGATCGGCACGCTCGTCTGCTGGCGCAGCGTCGCATAGCCGTTGGGATATTCGCTGCGCAACGGGTCCTCGATGAAGAACGGCCGGTCGTCCTCGATCTGCCGGCACAGGAACGCTGCCTCCGACGGCGTCAGCTTGGTATGGGCGTCGAACACCAGCTCGACATGGGTGCCGAGTTCGCGCCGCAGCAGACCGAATTCGGCAATCGCCTTGTCGACCGCGTGCCGACCGTCCATCAGCCCGTCGGAGCGATAGCTTGGCTCCCAGCGGATGCAGCGCCAGCCTTCCTCGACCCGCGCTCGCGCCTGGCCGAGCGTCTCTTCCGGCGTGTCGCCACCGATATGGCAGTAGCTGAAAACGCGGTCGCGCGCCTTGCCGCCGAGCAATTCGTAGACCGGTGCGCCGAGCGCCTTGCCCTTGATGTCCCACAGCGCGATGTCGATCGCCGCGATCGCTGCCGACAGCACCTGCCCAGACGGATGGAAACCGGAACGCCACATGGTCTGCCAGTGATGCTCGATGCGCGCCGGGTCCTGGCCGATCAGCAGCGTCTTGAGGTGTCTGATCATGCCGTCGACGGCGTATTCGCGGCTGGTCAGGCCGCTTTCACCGAGACCGTAAATGCCGTCGTCGGTCTCCACCATGACGAACAACATGGTGCGCCACTCTTTGACGAAAATGGTCTTGATATCGGTGATGATCATGCGTCGATCCCCAGGACCCGCGACCAGGTATATTGCGGATCGAAATCCAGCACCACACGCGCCTTTTCGCAGTTGAGCATGGCATCGCGGCCCTTGTGCCCGGGATGGATGTGGACGCCGGGAAACACCGCGTCGATCAGCGCGCGGCTGTCCTGCTTCATGATGGTGTCAGGCGCGGCAATGGAGAAAACGTCGGCGCCGGTGAAGTCGACTTCCAGTGCCTTGCGCACCACGTCGGCAACGTCGCGGGCATCCACATAGCCCCATAGATTGAACTTGCGGTGCGCGAGATCCTCCCAGTAGGACGGGATCTTCTGAAAACTCGGCTCCGCCGTCTCATCGTCGTAGAGCACGTTGGATAGCCGCAGGCCGATGAGGTCCATGCCGTGGAGCGCGTGCATGCGCCGCGCCAGTTCCTCCGAAACGACCTTGGACAGCGCATAACCGTTCTGCGGCTGCAGAGGCGCGTCCTCGGTCACCGGAATGGCGGCCGGCCGGTTGGTCTCGAACGGGAACCCGTAGACCGTTTCCGAAGAAGCCCAGACGACGCGTTTGATGCCGCGGGCCTGCGCCGCATTGAAAGCGTTGAACAGGCTGTCGGTGTTGTTGGCGAACCGATCCGCCGCACCCATGTGGTCCTCGTCCGGATGCGGGTTGGCGGCGAAATGCACCAGAGCGTCGGCGCCCTCCAGGCTGTCGAATGCGTCCGGGTAGCGGTTCATGTCGACCTGGCGGAACGGGCACAGCTCTTCCCTCGGCGCGCGGACGTCGATGTTGACGCAGGCATAGCCGCGCTCCAGCAATTCACGCAGAATGAAATGGCCGGCGCCGCCGCTGCCGCCCGTCACCGCGATCGTTTTCATCAAATCAGACCCTCCTGACGCCGCCATCGGCGCCGAACAGATGAACATTGCCCCTTTGCGGCGTCATGAAGATGTTCTCGCCGGCCCGCAGCGCCACTTCGCCGGGGATGCGCACGGTCATGCGGCCGATCTCGTCGGCATCCACATAGGCCACCGTGTCGGAGCCCAGATGCTCGACATGGCGCAAATGCCCCCGCCACTCACCGTTTTCGGGCGAGACGTCGATATGCTCGGGCCGCACGCCGAGCATGCGGGCGCCGGATTTTTCGGCTACCGCGCCCTCGATCAGGTTCATCTTCGGCGACCCGATGAAGCCGGCGACGAACGGTGTCTGCGGATGGTTGTAGAGCTGCATCGGCGCACCGACCTGCTCGATATGGCCGCTCTGCATGATGACGATGCGGTCGGCCATGGTCATCGCCTCGACCTGGTCATGGGTGACATAGACCATGGTGGCGCCGATCTGAGAGTGCAGTTCGGCCAGTTCGACGCGCATCTGGGTGCGCAGCGCCGCATCGAGATTGGACAGCGGCTCGTCGAATAAAAACACTTTCGGCTCGCGTACGATCGACCGGCCGATGGCAACACGCTGCCGCTGTCCACCGGACAATTGCCGCGGCTTGCGGTCGAGCAGCGGGCCGAGTTGCAGGATGTCGGCGGCCTGCTCGACCCGCCGATTGATTTCCTCCTTCGGTGTTTTCGCCAGCTTCAGCCCGAAGCCGATATTCTGCCGCACCGTCATGTGCGGATAGAGCGCATAGGACTGGAACACCATGGCGATGCCACGGTCGGAAGGTTCATCTTCGGTCACATCGGTACCGCCGATGGCAATGCTGCCGGCGGTCATCTCCTCGAGTCCGGCGATCATGCGCAGCAGAGTCGACTTGCCGCAGCCCGACGGACCGACCAGCACGGTGAACGAGCCGTCCTCGATGGTCAGGTTGAGGTTGGGGATCACCTCGATGGATCCGTAGCGCTTGTTGATGTCCTTCAGAACGACTTCGGCCATCTCTCTATCCTTTCACGGCACCGCCGGTGAGGCCGGCGACGATGTATTTCTGCGCGGCGAGGAAGAATACGACCGCCGGGGCCAGCGTCGCCGACACGAAGGCCAGCGTGCGGTTCCACTCGGCGACATATTCGCCGCGATAGTCCATGGCGCCCAGCGTCCAGGTGTAGCCCACCCGGTCGTTGAGCATGATCAGCGGCAGCAGATAGTTGTTCCAGCTCTGCACGAAGACGAACACGGCGATCGTCGCCAGGATCGGCGTCGACAGCGGGATCGTGAACAGGAAGAAAAAGCGGATATAGGAGCAGCCGTCGACCCGTGCCGCCTCGAACAGTTCCGCCGGCATCTGCTGGAAGAAGGTACGGAAGAACATGACGGAAAAGGCCAGCCCGAAGGCCACCTGCGGCAGGATCACGCCCCAGGGCGTATCGAGAATGCCGAGGTCGCGCACCGTCAGGAACAACGGCATGATGGCGGCGGCAAACGGGAACATCAGGCCGAGCAGCAGGTAGGAAAACAGAAAGCCCGAGCCGAAGAAGCGCACCTGGGCGAAGGCGTAGGCCGCCATCGAGCCGAGGATCAGCGTAAGCGCCACGGTCAGCAGCGAAATCACCAGCGAGTTCCACAGATAGCGCCAGAACTGCGTGTCGCTGAGAATCTCGGCATAATATTCCGTGTGCCAGACCTCGGGGATGCCGAAGGGCTGGACCCGCAATTCGCCGGTCGACTTGAAACCGCCGAGCACCGTCGCCAGCAGCGGGATGATGATCAGGCTGGAGACGAACAGCAACGTGATGATGCGCCCCGCTTCCTTCCAGGTGAACTCCGTCCTCATGCCGAGGCCTCCCTCTGCACGGTGTTGCGGTAGACCAGGGCGAAGACCACGCCGACGACGAACAGGAACACGCCGACCGCGCTGCCGTAGCCGACATTGAGGCGAATGAAGCCGAAATTATAGAGATAGGAGACCAGCGTGTGGCTGGAGTTGGACGGCCCGCCGGCGGTCATCGGCATGACCAGATCGAACACCTGCAGCCCACCAAGGACCGAGTACAAGATCGAGATGGTGATCGCCGGCCACAACAGCGGCAGCTTGACGTAGAAGATCGTCTGCAGCGTCTTGGCGCCGTCGATGCGCGCCGCCTCGATCAGGTCCTTGGGGATCGACTGCAGCCCGGCGATGTAGATCATCATGTGGAAGCCGAAGTACTTCCACACGATGACGGCCAGGATCGAATAGAAGGCCCACGGTTTTTCCGCCAGCGGGAAGAACGCCTTTTCAAGGCCCAGCAGGTCGGTGACATATCGCGAGACGCCGAAATTGCCGTCGAGCATGAACGACCACAACAGGCCGGTCGCCACCTCCGCCAGGATATAGGGCAGGAAGAAGATCAGCCGGAACACGGTGTTGGCGTAGCTCTTGCGGTAGATCATCAGCGCCATGGTGAGCGCCAGCGGCAGTTGCACGAACAGCGACACGACGATGACCATGAAGGTGTTGCCGGCGGCGATCTTGAAGGCCGAATGACCTGCCATGCGTTCGAAATTGGTGGCGCCGATCCAGTTGCCGAATGTGCGGCCGGTATCCTCATTAAACGCCCACGGCGCCGGGCCATAGCCGGACCATTTATAGGGCGCGAAAAACCCGGCCTGCAGCATCGGCAGCATGACGAAAACGGTAAACAGCAGGATCGCCGGCGGCAGGAAGATCACCAGCACCCGCATCTGGCCGTTCTGCATCATGCGCCGCCAGCGGACCCTCAGGCTAGGCTTCGGCAACGGTTTGGTGCGGATCAGCTCTTCGTTCAGCGGGCGGGCAACCGCCCCGCTTCCCATGGTCTTGGCACCCGTTTGATTGAGGAGGGTTCCCATTTTTCAACCTGCGTTCACGGAAGCGGAGCGGCGTAAGGCGGTTCGGCTACTGGAAGGCGCGAGTTTCTTCCAGAACCCTGGCCGCCTCCTCGGGAGTGATGTCGCCCGTGGCCATCTGCGCCGAGACGTCGTTGATGGCGCCGCCGAGCGTCGATCCGAAATACTGGTCGAGGAACAGCTGGTGGTAGGTCGAGCCGCCGCCAATGGCCGCGAACTGCTTGAGGATCGGATCCTCGACCAGCGAGCCGGCAACCGGCACAGTCGGGATATAGACTCCTTCCGCGGCGGCACGCTTCTGCGCCTCTTCGCCGAGGAACGCCCGCAGGAAATCGATTGCCTCGTCAGGCGCGTTCTTGGTCAGCACGAAGCCGGAAGCGCCGCCGAGCGTATCGGTGACCTGGCCGCGGCCGCCGTCGATCATGGGGAACGGCACGACGCCGAGCTGCTCGTTGCTGAGCCCGCCATTGGTTGCAGCATTGCGCTGTGCGCCGAGATCCCAGTCGCCCATCAGGTGAAACAGGCCGTTGCCGTCGCCCCACAGGCCGGTCGCCTGGTCGTATTTGACGCCCATGAAACCTTCCTGGAAGGGTTCGAGCTCGATCAACCGCATATACTCCTGGCCGGCACGCACCCAGTCTTCATTGTCGAAGCCGCCATTGTCCCCGGCAGCGGATGCAGCCATGCCTTCCTGGCCCATGATGCGCATGGCGATCAGCGAATAGTAGAAATGCAGCGGCCACTTGTCCTGACCGCCGACGATGATCGGGGTGACGCCGGCCGCCTTGGCAGCCTTCACCTGGTCGAGGAAATCGTCATAGGTCTTGATCTGGGTAGGATCGACGCCGACCTTCTTCGCCAGGTCCTTGTTGAACCAGATGGCAACGTTCTGCGACGCCTCCGGCGCACCGTAATATTTGCCCTTGTAGGACAGCGCCGCCAGCCCGCCGGCCGACAGGTCGCTCTTCCACTCGTCGACCGTCGCGGCGGGGATCGGCCGCAGGAAACCCTGGTCGGCCTGCTCGTAGAACACACCGCCGGACCAGGAGAAGAACAGGTCGGGCGCCGCATCCGACTGCAACAGCGTCGGTAGCTTCTGCTTGAACGCCTCGTCCTCCATGAACTGCAGGTTCACCGTGACGCCGGGATGCGCCTGGTTGTAGGCTTCGACCGTGTCCAGGTAGAGCTGCTTCCAGGGTGCCGTGTCGCGATTGATGCTCAGCACGTCGATGACGGTTTCGGCCGTGGCAAGGCTCGTGGAAAGAGCCAGTGCACCCGCCAGAGCCAGCGTTTTCAGTCTCATGTCAACCTCCCGTTTGCGGCGCCCGCCGGCCTCCCGCCGACCGACCCGCGGTTCGAATCGCTCGATGATGGAGAACGCACAATTTGATCTCTACATCATACTTAGAGAATTTCAAAAAATGCCGTTTGTCAAGACCGCAACGACATTTGCGCGTCCGAGACAGCGGCTTCATGCCAGGAATCCGCGCAAGCACAGGCCAGTTGCCGGCGTTGCTTCGGCAGCGGTTCCTGAAGTGAAATCAGCGGATTGCGGCGGCGGTCGCCGGATTGCGGTCCTACTCAGCCGGACCGGCCGGAATGGCTCATCTTGTCGGCGATCTGCAGGTTCTGGTCGAGCATTCCGCGCATGCGGTCGCGTGCCAGTTTGCCGTTACGCTCGGCAATCGCCTCGGCGACGACGATGTGGTTCTGCCGCGACACCTCTTCATCCGGCACGGCCACCGAACCGGTCGAATAGGAAAATTTGAGGATGGCGAAGATCAGCCGCCGCAACTGCCGCAGCATCATGTTGTCCGTCGCGTCGAGAATGGTCGCGTGGAACATGAAGTCGGCGGCGATCATCGCTTCCACCCCGTGCGGTTCCGGACTGATGTTGCGGGCCGCCGCGAGGATCGTCGCGAATTGTTCTTTGGTGCCGTGGACGGCGGCGAGCGCTGCGGCTTCCGGCTCGAAGATGTAGCGCATCTGGGTCGATTCGGCATAGATACGGCGGGCCATCGGGCTTGACGGTTCGTGCCACCCGATGACATCCGGATCGAGCAGGTTCCATTCATCGAACGGACAGACGCGCGAGCCGTAGCGACGGGCCGTGCGCACCAGTCCTTTCCCCGAAAGCACCTTGACCGCTTCGCGCACGACGGTGCGCGAGACCTGGAATGTCTCCGCCAGTTCCGGTTCCATCGGGATGCGTTCGCCGCTGGGAAAATCGCCGCGGGCGATCATCTTGCCGAGTGCGTCGACGACGGTCTTGACCTGACCGGTGGGCAGCGAGGCGAGGTGCAGGTCGGGCAGCACGAATTGCTTCTGCCGGGTCAGATTCATCGCATTCCCCTTTTGGCCTCCTATAGAGCAAACCGGCAGGCCATGACAAATATTCGCCGCTCGCGGTCAGCCGCCGGCAATCGCCAGCGCCAATGCGTCGGCCGCCTTTTCGATATCGGCAGCGGCGATATCGAGATGGGTGACGGCGCGAATGCGGGCATCGCCCTGGACATGCATGCGGATACCGTGGCGCAGCAGCGCCTCGCCGACGGTACCGGCGGTCTGCCCGGTGCCGGCGACGTCGAAAAACACCAGATTGGTTTCGGGATCCGGCGTCTCGAGCTCGATGCCGGGCAGTTCCTTGAGCCGGGCGGCCAGCCGCCTTGCATTGGCGTGGTCCTCGGCCAGCCGCTCGACGTGGTGATCGAGGGCGTAGAGGCCGGCGGCGGCGACGATGCCGGCCTGTCGCATGGCGCCGCCGAACCGGTGTTTCCAGGTTTCGGCTTCCTCGATGAAGGCGCGCGAGCCGGCAAGCACGCCGCCGATCGGACAGCCGAGCCCCTTGGACAGGTCCAGCCAGACACTGTCCAGCAGCTGCGTGTAGCCGTCGGCCGGCTCGCCCGAGGCGACGACCGCATTGAGGATGCGAGCCCCGTCCATGTGCAGGGCAAGCCCGTGCGTGCGCGCCGTTTCGACCACCGCGACGATCTCGTCGCGACGCCACACGGCGCCGCCGCCGCGATTGTTGCTTTGTTCGAACTCGACCAGTCGGGTGCGCGGGATCTTGTGATGCCGCGGCCGCGTTGCCGCCAGCACGTCGTCAGCGGAGAAGATGCCGCGGCGGCAATCGATCGTGTGCACGAAGCTGCCGGCGAAGACTGCGGCACCCGCCCCTTCGGCGCCGTCGATATGGGCACCTTCGGCGGCGATGATCTCGTCGCCGGCCCGGCAATGGGTGGCGATCGCCACCTGATTGCACATGGTGCCCGACGGCAGGAACATCGCCGCTTCCTGACCAAGCAGATCGGCCACCCGCTCGTTGAGCGCGTTGACCGTCGGATCCTCGCCGCGCTGTTCGTCGCCGACGGGAGCCTCGGCCATGGCCCGACGCATGCCGTCCGTCGGCTTGGTTGCCGTGTCGCTGACGAGGTCGATGGTAATGGGCTGGGTCATGGGCGGCTCGCGATCGGTGGAGAAAACCCGGTCACTAGACCCGCTTCGCTTCCGGGGCGCAAGCCCGATTCAGGTCTCCGGCAGCAGCTTGCCGAGAAGCCGTGACAGGATGCGCATCTCGCCCGGCGTGAGGCGCTCGCCGAGCGTCCGTTCGATCGCCGCACCGTAGACCGGCCACATCGCGGCCCTCATGTCCCTACCGGCGGCGGTGATCGCCAGCATCTGTCCGCGGCCGTCGTCGGCGCAGGCACGCTTTTCCACGTAGCCGGCTCTTTCAATGCGTTCGATCAGTCGCGACACGCCATATTGGGGCAGCAGCAGCCGGTCCTGCAATTCGAAGGGCCGTACGCCGTCTACTCCGGCGCGATCTAGCTCCAGCAGCACGTCATACCAGGCGAGCGGTGGATAACCGGCTGTTTTCAGGGCTTTTTCAACCGCCTCGAGAGAATCTCCTTGGGCCCGGAGCAATCGCACCCAGGTATCGATGGTGATGTCGGACGGCAGTGCCATGCTCGCAATATACATGCAGTTGCATTGACATTCAATAGAGACACATCAATATAGATGCAATCGCATGTATAAGGAGTCGATACCATGTCCGACCTGCATCTCGTCAGCCACCATCTTTGCCCCTATGTGCAGCGGGCCGTCATCGTGCTGAGCGAAAAGGGCATCCCGCACCGGCGCACTTTCATCGATCTGAAAAACAAGCCCGACTGGTTCCTCGCCCTCTCGCCGCTCGGGCGGGTGCCGTTGCTGGAGGTCGACGGCCAGACCCTGTTCGAGAGCCAGGTGATCGCCGAATATCTCGACGAGATCACGCCGGGCGCGCTGCATCCGGACGACCCGCTCGAAAAGGCCAGCCATCGGTCCTGGATCGAATTCGGTTCCGCAACGCTGAACGCCATCGGAGCCTTCTACAACGCACCGGACGCGGCGACCTTCGAGCAGAAGCGCCAGGCACTGCGCGACCGGTTCGAGCGCATCGAACCACAGATCGCAGGCCCGTTTTTCGCCGGGGAACGATTCCACATGATCGACGGTGTCTGGGGCACTGTCTTCCGCTACCTCGACACGTTCGACCGCATTGCCGATTTCGGGCTTCTCGCGGACCTGCCACGGACACGGGCCTGGCGCGAAGTCGTTGCGGCCCGGCCTTCCGTCGCCACCGCTGCGCCCGAAGGTTACCCGCAGCGGCTGGAGCAGTTCCTGCGCGCCCGCGGATCGCACCTGACGACGCTGGTGGAAAAGCCGCTTAGCGCAGTGACGGACCCGGCAGGCTGAGAACCGCCATGCCTCCGTCGTGGCGTTCGATGGTCAGGTCCAGCCGGTAGCCGGCCCCGGCCGAGTGAACGCAGAGCAGCGTTTCCCGTTCGAGAACGCGCAAGGCCGGCCCCGCGTCCAGGCGATCCGGCAGGAAAAGCGCGGCTTCCGAAACCGCACCGAAGCCGTCCGCGTGCTGAAGCTCGCCGCGCCGCTCGTCCGGCCAATCCGCCGGGGCCGCCGATCCGGGCGAGCGAAACAGCATCGGCCGCCTCGGGTCGTCGCTGTCGCACGCCACGGCGATCGCCGTGTCGGCGGGAAGATGGGGCGGCCGGTAATCCCAGACCGCAATGTCGGCGGCGGAGCCGCGCCAGGCTATGCCGAACGGGCAGGTAGCGTCCTCGCGCCAGCGCGACCGCTCGTAAAGTCCGGTCCGGCGGATCGCCGCGCTGCGCGCTTCGTCCCCATCGCGGATCCACAGCAGTTCGAGATACAGATTGTCGAATGCATAGCAGACGTTTTGTGTCCCCTGCCCGCGATGCACACGCCGATAGGTCTCGGCAAAGCCGAGATCCGCCATCCGTGCGATCTCCGGCGCGTCCGGCCCGACGAAGAAGAAGATGTGATCGAGGTCCATGGGCTGCATGCTCTTTCGACTCAAGCGTCATAGAGCTTGGGTCGGCGACAATCGAGCCCGGATGACCGGCACGGAGTTCCGGCAGGAACGCTACTGCGACGGTTCCGCGGTGAGTTTAGACCAGGCGAAGCCGCCGGCTTCGCCGCAACCGCCGCCGCCCGGATCGCTGCCGAGGGCCGCCGGGAAGCGGTCGAAATCGGCCGCCTCCAGCGCACTGTCCGCGGAAAAGACCTGCTGGCAATACCAGATGCTTCCGTCGTCGACCATCCATTCGAACCGGCTGAACTTATCGGGATGGTAGGTCTGGCTCGCGTGGTTCCGGGCAATCAGAAAACCGTCCTGCGGATGCACCGAGCAGATGCGATGAAGGAATTCCTCGTCGTCGTGAAACGACTGCCAGTGCGTTGCGTCGATGACGTGCCGGTGGCCATGGGTGTCGACAAACCGCCCGACCAGTTCAGGCGGCACGGAGCCGCTGCACTCCTCGGCAATTGCGCCGGAGGCAGCCAGTGGGGAGATGCCGACGGTTACCGCCGCACTGCCGGCGCCGATTGTCTTGAGCAGGCGACGGCGCGAGGCAAAGCCGGGGCCGAGATAGTCGTCAGGGTACATTGAGGTGCCCTCCGAGCGTCCTGTTCGATGTTACACAGCCTGATCCGGCCCGACAATCCGCTGCATCGCCAAGGTCATCCCAAACTGCCGGCATCGTTAGCGTTTGCTTTCACGCGCCGGTTTGCTATGGATGACGCCACTGGTCCCGTAGCTCAGCTGGATAGAGCATCAGATTCCTAATCTGAGGGTCACAGGTTCGAATCCTGTCGGGATCACCATCAACCATTTGAAATTTTAAAACAATATTTCCGCCAATTCGACAAGGCGCTCGGAAAACCGCAGCATCCGAGCCGATCGGCTAAGGCGGCCCAACCACTGCCGCCTTCAATGCCCACCGAACTCGTTCGGCGCCTCTTCGTTGAGCAGGTCGTCCGCACCGGTTGCCACGCGTTCCTCGTCGACGCGTTTTTCCAGTTCCCGGTCGACCGCGGTGTCGTTGGCCTCAGCCGATTCCGCAGACGCCCGCGTCTTCGGGTCGACGGCCGGTGCCGCCGGTGCGGCCGCCTCCAGAACATCGGAAGAAACCGGCAGAGACCGTGCGTCGAAGCGCAGCCGGTAGATCGGCTCTGGCAACGAAAAGCCGTTCGATTCCAGCGCCCGTTTGACCAGGCGCATCGCCTCCGAGCGCGCCTTGACATAGCTGGTTTCGGTCTGGTCGATCCAGCCGACGAATACCAGGACGACGTTGGAATCGCCCAGATCGCCGATCCAGGCATCGGCGGCGGGATCGTCGAGAACGAAAGGCTGTCCCGCGACGGTCTCCAGGCCGATTTGCAGGGCCTTGTCGAGATCGCTGTCGGCATCCACGCCGATTTTGAACAGAAACCGCCGCTGCGGATTGGTGGAGTAGTTGGTGATGTTGCTCTTGAACACCGTGGCGTTGGGGATGCGGATGTGATTGCCGGCCGGCTCCATCAGGATGGTTGCCCGCGACGTCAGGCTGATGACGAAACCCTCATATCCCTCGATCGCCACGAAATCCTTCGGCCGGAAAGGCTGCCGGATGCTCAGCAGGATGCTGGCGATGTAATTTTCGACCGTGTCGCGAACCGCGAAGCCGACGGCAAGACCGACGATGCCCGCCGCCCCGAGCAGCGTGCCCAAAAGCGCCGTCGCACCGAGAATGTCGAGCGCCAGAACCCCGCCGACAACGACGAACAGAATGCGCACCAGCTGGCGGATGAGATGGGCGATGAAGGCATTCGGCGCGATCCGGTTCCAGGGCCAGTCTCGCGCGGCGATCAGAAAGCCGACCGTCCCGACAACGATCCAGAAGAACAGGGCGACCAAGGCAAGCGGCAGGTAATTCAATACCTGGATCGTCCGGCCCTCGAGCCGTTCGTAAACCGGAACAAGGCGCTCCGTGACCGAGGTTTCCTCCTCGATTTCATTGGTCACCGCAACGACGCCGTCGACCCGGCTCGCCAGGCTTTCGGCGCGATCCGCCAGCTGCGCCTCGGCGACGATGCCGCGCAGCGTCACGACCCCCGACCGGACGACGACGGAAACATCGCCGAGACCGTCCAGCTCGTTGAAAATTTCCTCGATGCGCAACTCGATCGTGCGATCGTCGATCGCGGCGTCACCGGCGGCGATCGCACCGCCGTTCTCCTGGGCCTGTGCAACGGTCGCAATCGACGGGGCGCCGAAGCCCACCACGATGCACAGGATGATCACGCGAATTGCCGAGACCACTATCAGCCACCCCCCAATGGGACGACTGTAATGGCAAGTTGCGGCGCAGCCAAGAAGGCAAAGGGAGGGCGGACCTTGCCGCCCTCCCCGTCGAGTGCGTCAGGCGAAGGACACGCCGTTTTCGCTCATCGGCAGGCTGGTCACCAGCAGGTCATTGCTGGCCGCGGCGATGGCGTTGGCCAGCGCCGGCGAAGACGGCGGCGTGCCCGGTTCGCCAACGCCGGTCGGCGCTTCCTGCGACGGCACGATGTGCACGTCGATGGCGCCGATGTCGCTGATGCGAAGCGGCTCGTAGTCGGGGAAATTGCCTTGTTCGATCTCGCCGCCTGACAGAGTGATCTGATCGCGCATCACATGGCCGATCCCGTAGCCGATGCCGCCTTCCATCTGCGCCTTGACCACGTCCGGATTGACCGCGATGCCGCAGTCGACCGCGCAGGTGACCTTCTCGATGCGCACGCCGTCCTCGGCATTGCCGGAGACCTCGACCACCTCGGCCACGAAGCTGCCAAAGGACTTGTGCACGGCGATCCCCTGGGCCCGGCCATCCTGCGGCTTGCCCCAGTTGCCCTTCTCGGCAGCCAGCCTGAGCACGCCGGCCATGCGGTCCTGGTCCTTGTCGCCGGTCAGATGGGCCAGCCGGAACTCGACCGGGTCGCGGCCGGCAGCCCGGGCCGCCAGGTCCATCATCACCTCCATCACATAGGCCGTGTGGGTGTGGCCCACCGAGCGCCACCACAACAGGCTGGTGGCCTTCTGCGTGTCGGTGAGGCCGACGAACTGGCCGGGAATGCGGTAGGGCGTGTCGGACACGCCCTCGACCGAACTGTGATCGACACCGTCATGCACCGAAAAAGCCTCGAACGGCGTTCCCTTCATGATCGACTGGCCGGCGATGCGGTGGTCCCAACCGACGATGTTGCCGCCGGCATCGAGCCCGACGCGCACCCGGTGGCCGAAGGCCGGGCGGTAGTGGCCGCCGGTCAGGTCGTCCTCGCGCGACCACACCAGTTTCACCGGACGCGACCGGTCGGTCATGACGAAGGCGAGCGCCGCTTCGACCTGATAGTCCGCTGTGGGCGTGGCCCGCCGGCCGAAGGATCCGCCGGCCAGCATTGTCCTTATCTGCACCTTTTCCATCGGCAGCTGGAAGATCTGCGCCAGCGCCGCATGCGGCCCGGTCGGGAACTGGCAGCCGTCATGCAGCAGGATGCCGCCATCGGCAGTCGCCTCGATGGTGCAGTTCAGCGGCTCCATCGGCGCGTGCGCGAGCAGCGGGAAGTAGAATGTCTTCTCCACCACCTTCGCTGCGCCGTCGACGGCCGATTGAACAGCGGCCTGGTCGTTCTTCAGCACGTTGAACTCCGGCTCGGCCGCAAGCGCCGCCATGATCTCGGCCTGGATTTCGTCGGAGCTGCGGGCTTCGGCCTTGCTCAGGTCCCATTCCACCTCCAGTGCGTCGCGCGCCTGGAAGGCGGCCCAGGTGTTTTCGGCATAGACGGCAACGCCGGCCTTGTTGGGCAGGATCGCCGCATTGATGAAACCCTTCACCGCCTTGGCCTCGCCGTCGTCGACACCGACCGCAAGCGCGTCCTTGCGCGGCGGCCGCTTGATCACCACCACCATCTGGTTGGGCAGGTGAATATCCATGGCGTATTGCGCCTGGCCGTTCGACTTGATGGCCGAGTCGAGGCGGCGCACGTCGGAATTGCCGATCAGCCGGAATTCGCTCGGATCCTTGAGCTTGGGTTCCGCCGGCGCTTCCATTTGAGCGGCCGCGGCTACGAAATCGCCGATCGGCGCCGATTTGCTGCCGCCGACGACCATGCCTTCCTCGATCGACAGGCTTGCCGGCTCGACGTCCCACTCCTCTGCAGCCGCCGAGATCAGCATTTCGCGCGCGGCGGCGCCGGCCTGGCGATACTGCATGAAGGAGTTGGCCATGGCGGTCGAGCCGCCGGTGCCCTGGAACTGGCCGAACAGCAGGTTGTTGTAGACTTGCGGGTTCGACGGCGCGAATTCGTAACCGATCTGGTCCATGCGCAGGCCGAGTTCCTCGGCGATCAGCGTCGGCAGGCCGGTGGCCGGGCCCTGGCCTTTCTCGAAATGCTTGACGATGGCCGTGACGGTGCCGTCGGAACCGATCTTGACGAACGGATTGAGCATCTGGCTTTCGGCGGAAGCGGCGGCAAGCGCGCCACCGGGGCGAACCCCGACCATCAGCACGGCGGTGGAGGCGACGGCACCCTTGAGGAAGCCGCGTCGGGACGAATGAACGGTCATGTCAGCCCTCCATGATTTCGGATGCGCGCTGGATGCCGGCGCGGATGCGTTGATAGGTGGCGCAGCGGCAGGCGTTGCCCCACATGTATTCGTCGATTTCGGACGCACTCGGCTTCGGATTCTCCTTCAGAAGACCGACGGCGGACATGACCTGCCCGGACTGGCAATAGCCGCACTGGACGACGTCGAGCTCGACCCAGGCCTGTTGCACGGCATCGGCTTCCTTCGAGTTCAGACCCTCGATCGTCGTGACCGGCGATTCGCCGACATCCTCGATGAAGGTCTGGCACGAGCGCACCGGCTCGCCGTCGAGATGCACGGTGCAGGCGCCGCAGGAGGCGACACCGCAGCCGAATTTGGTTCCGGTCAGTTTCAACTCGTCCCGGATGACCCACAAAAGCGGGGTGCCGGGCTCGGCTTCGACGCTGTGCGTCCTGCCGTTCAATTGCAGCGAATATTGCAAGGCAATTCTCCTACGCGATGGTTCGGGGGCTGGGGAATGCAAAATGGAAAACGGAACGGGACGCGCAGAAAAACCTCCCTGTCTGGCTGGCGCGCATCTCGCCCGTTAGCTGGACAATTCGACAAACATAGTCGATTTGTACAAATTTGACAATATCAGCCTTTTTGTCAATAAGCGTTTGATGAAGAATCGCGACACGATCATCGAGGCGGCGATCAACGTCATTTCCCGCCATGGCGTCAAACGCGCCACCATGAACGATGTCGCCGCCGAAGCCGGTGTCGCGCGCCAGACGCTCTACAACGTCTACGCCAACAAGGAAGACCTCCTGCGCGCGATGATCCGCTACAAGTGCGAACAGTCCCTGGCCGCAATTCGCTGTGAAGCATCCGGTACGGAAGATCTGGGCGAGAAGCTCGACATCTTCTTCCGCTATCATGTGATCAGGCCGTTTGAAGCAATCCGGTCGCTGCCCGATTCGAAGGATCTGATCGACGGTTTCAACGACGCGGCGCGCGACGAACTGGCGATCGCCCACGAGAAGCACCGTGCCGAACTGCAGAAGATGCTCAATCCCCATGGCGACCGGATCAAGGCGGCCGGGATGACGCCGCGCGAGCTCTCAGACAGTATTCAGGGCTCCGCCAAGGGGGCGAAAATGGTCGCGAGAGACACACGCCATCTGTTGAAACTGCTCAACGCGCTCAAACTCATGGTTCTGACCACGGTGGGGGAGAACCCGGCGGTCGACGTGCCTGCTGCACGTTAGCAGCCCCCGGCGGCGCCCGGTTGCATGGCCAGCGCCTTGCCTGTCCCGATCGTCTACAGCTCGATCCTGATCGGGCCCTGCGGCCGTCCGCAGCAGGTCAGCACCATGCCGCCCTCCTGCTCCCCGGGCTCCAGCCCTTCGGTGTCGTCCATGCGCACGTCGCCCGACAGGCATTTCGCCTTGCAGGTGCCGCAAAGCCCCATCTGGCAATTGGTGGCAATGGCGATGCCCTCGCGGTTGGCCACGTCGAGAATGGTCTGGCCGGGCGCATAGGAAACGGTTTTGCCCGACAGGACAAAATCGATTTCGTTTGTACCGTCCGTTACCGTATCCGTCGCGGGTGCCGCCGCGGTCGGAGCGGAGATTTCGCTCAGGTCCGGCGTCAGTTCCTCCGGCAAAGCGCCGCGGGGATTGTCCCGCTCTTCAGGGTCGCCAAAACTCTCCTGATGATAATGCGCCATGTCGAAGCCGAGCTCATCCAGCATCGCCCTGACGGCGCGCATGTAGGGCGCGGGTCCGCAAGTCAGCACCGTGCTCTCGAGAATGGCCGGAACATGGCGCTCCAGCAGAGCGCGGGTCAGGAAACCCTCCTCCATGCCCGGCTCGGCCCGGCGTTCGCAGATAAAGCCGAGCCGAATGCCTGTTCGCGCCGCAATCAGCTCCAGCTCGTGGCGAAATATCAGGTCGGATGCGGTACGGGCGGAATGCAGGAACGTGATGTCGAAGCCCGTCGATCGGGTATCGTGCAGATGGCGCAGCATCGACATCAGCGGCGTGATCCCCGAGCCGCCGGACAGCATCAGCAGGGTCTTGCGCGGCTTGACCGAAACCAGGTCGAAGGTCCCGCCCGGACCGTTGACCGGCAGCAGGTCGCCGACCTTGAAAACATCGTGCATGAAACGCGAAACGAGCCCCGCCGGGTCGCGCTTGATGGTCAGGGTCATCAGCATCGGCCGCGACGGAGAGGAAGAGATGGTGTAGGAGCGCGGCACCAGACGGTCGCCGTGGCGCAGGCGCAATGTCACGAACTGCCCGGGGCGGTGCAGGCAGAGCGGCGTTCGGCCGTCCGCGTCCGGACGGATGCGGAAATGAAAAGACTTGACGTCGTGGGTCTCGGCTTCGATGTCGACGCATTCGAGAATCCAGCGCCCGGCCGGCCAGCCATCAATGCTTGAAGGCATCATGGTTCAGATACTGTCGCGTTCTTGGTTGAGGTACGCCTTGAGCGCCTGCGGTCCCTCGGCTTTGGCCTTGCAAAGCTCGTAGAGCAGCCGCCGATAGGTCAGCGACACCTTGTCGGGCGCCACGGCGATCTCGTCGCGCGGATGCGGGATCTGCTCAGGGTCCTGACTTTCGACAACGTCGATGTCCTCCTCCAGGATGGTCATCTGCTGGTCGATGTGCGGCTGGTCCGGACCGTCGTGATCGCTGTTGCGACAGGCGAACCAGAAACTGCGGCAGTGAAGATCGTCGAGCGGCGTGGCCCACATCCACAGCACCGTGCGATTGCCGTTTTGCAGCGTCAGGTCGAGTGTCACGCCGAACGGCAGACGGATAGTGTAATCCGTGCTGGAGAGCGGCGACAGGTCACCGCTGGCATCCACCGCATTGCGGGCCCCTTCCGGCGGGTCGTAGCGGAACCGCATGCGTCCCTCGCCGCGAAAATGGATGTCCGGAACCAGAAACGTCACATGCCCGGCACTGCCCAGCGTCTCGGGGTGCACGAAAGGAAAATGGGCAAGATCGGTGTAGTTCTCGACCCGGCGCGCCGAGTGGGTTTTCCAGTCGTAGGAAGGGCCATGGAGGCATTTGAATTCGGGATCGTCATAGGCCAAATGGCCGGGAATTTCCGTATCGGCACCGCCGTCGAGCCGCACCCAGACCAGCCCGTACTTCACCTGGCAGTCATAGGCTGTGGCCCTGGCATTCGGCGGAATCGGTCCGTCCGGCGCCGACGGGATCGCGACGCACATGCCATCGGCGCCATAGGTCCAGCCATGATAGGGACATTGAATCGAGTTGCCGCGGTTCCAGCCCAGATGCAGCTTGGCCGAGCGGTGCGGGCAGCGGTTGTTGAAGGCAACGACGCCCGATTCGAGTTTCGCGATGACCAGTTCGGTCCCGAGCAAACTGGTTTGCAGCAGCGGACCGCGCTCGTTGCCGGCCTCGTCGAGCTCCTTGACCGTGCAGACCGGGTGCCAGAAATAGCGCCAGGTCTCGTTGTCCAGAAATGTTCCCGCCATCGTCTCCTCCGCCAGTCTTGGACCGTCGAGCGATTTTCGTTACGGTCCATTGAATTTCGTTACACATAATAACGTTACATGATGTAACGTTATTAACGGAAACACCATCCGCTGACAAGAGGTCATCGAGAATGCAGAAAAATCAGAGGCCGCGCGGAAGGCCAAAGGACGACCATCTCGACCGCCAGATCACCGATGCCGCCTGGCGCCTGCTGGCCGACCGTCCCCTCGCCGCGCTGACGATCAACGAAATCGCAGCCTGCGCGGGCACCAGCAGGCCGGCGGTCTATCGCCGCTGGAACTCGGTCGAAGAGATCGTCATCGATGCCTTTCTCACGGCCGTCGAAGACGAGGTGCCGACACCGCGCGAGGAACATTCCCCGGACGCCCTACGGGAATATATCGCCTCGCTCACCAGGTTTTTGAGCAGCCGGGTGGGGCGGGTAACGGCCGAGATTCTCGGGCGCGCGCAAAGCGACCCGGCGCTGATGGAACGATTTCACGACGGATTTCTGAGGCGACGCCGCGCCCACGGTCGCAGTCTCGTGGAGCAGGGTCAGCGCGCCGGGTATTTCCGCACCGATTTCGACAGCGAACTGATCATCGACCTGTATGCCGGCCCCATCTATTTTCGCGCCTTTTCCAGGCACGCGCCGCTGGACGAGGAATTCGCCCGCGATCTCGCCGAGATCGTTCTGTCGGCGATCAGCACGGACCCGGTGCAGAAAAAGCCGGTCAATAAACCACGCTGAGCATGAGCATCGACACGATCAGGAACAGGATCGACATGATGCCGCCGGCGCGGACGAAATCGAGCACCCGGTAACCGCCCGGCCCCATGATCAGGGCATTCACCTGGTGGGTCGGGATGAGAAAGGAATTCGACGTCGAGATCGCCACGGTCAGCGCAAAGATCGCCGGGTTGCCGCCCGCGGTAACGGCGATGGAGACCGCCAGCGGCACCAGCAGCACCGTGGCGCCGACATTCGACATCATCAGCGAGAACGCGGTCGCCAGGATGGCGACGCCGGCCTGCAGCGCCCAGATCGGCCAGCCGTCCAGCACGATCAGGATCTGCTGGGCGATCCACTCCGCCGTACCGGTGTTCTGCACCGCCTGGCCGAGAGGAATGAGGCAGGCGAGCAGGAACACCGTGTTCCAGCCGACCGCCGAATAGGCCTCGTCGATGCTGAGGACGCGGGTCAGCAGCATGCCCACGGCGCCGGTCAGCAGGCACAGCGACAGCCGGATATCGGTGAACAGGATCAGCGACAGCGATACGGCGAAAAAGAACAGCGCGAAGCCGACCTTTTCCGGACGCAGCTCCTCCTGGGGAAAGTCCGAGGTGACGACGACGAAATTGCGATCGCGCTTGAGCCGGGTCAGGTTGTCCCAGCGCGTATGGGCCACCAGCATGTCGCCGGCCTGGAACGGCACCAGGCCGATCTGGGTCGGTTCATGGTCTTCGGTGCGCACGTGGCTCAGCGTTTCTTCGCCGCGATGAATGGCGAGCAGGCTGAGTCCGTAGGACTTGCGCAGCAGAAGGTCGCGCGGGCTCTTGCCGATCAGTTGCGAATCCGGCGGAATCACCAGTTCGGCGATGCCGGCATTGGTGGGCGCGAACTCGTCGGCGAAAACGTCGAGCTGCGGACGGATCTTCAGCCCGAAACGGTCGGCGAAGCGGCGCACGACGGAATATTTGCCGATGATCGCCAGCCGGCAGGGCGCGGCGATTTCGGCCGTCAGGATCTGCAACATCGACGCCTTGCCGCGGTAGAAGGTCGAGATGATGTAGACATTGTTCTCGTTGTTGATGTCGGCGAGGATCTGGCCGACCAGAGCGCTGTCCTCGGGCACATCGACCTCGAAGACGCTGGTCTTCAATCCGTAGACCCGCTGCAGATATTGCGAGGTGGCCTGGCCGGTCGTCCCGTCGACCCTGGGTTTTTCGCCTGGCAGCACCCAGCGGCCGAGCAGCAGGAAATAGACGATGCCGGTGACGATCAGCGCCGCGCCGATCGGCGTCACCGCAAACAGGCCGAAAGGCTGCATCTTCTGGTCGGCCGGCAGGCCGGCATTGGCCGTCTGCAGCAGGTCGTTGAGCAGGATCAGCGGCGACGAGCCGACCATCGTCATGGTGCCGCCGAGAATGGCGCAGAAACCCATCGGCATAAGCAGCCGCGACATCGGGATGCCGGAGCGTGCCGAAATGCGGCTGACCACCGGCAGGAACAGCGCCGCCGCTCCGACATTCTGCAGGAAGCTCGAAATCACGCCGACCGTGCCCGACACGATGGGCAGGACCCGCGACTCGGAGGTGCCGCCTCGCTTGAGGATGGTCGCTGCGACGGTGTTCATGATTCCGGTCTTGTCGAGACCGGCGCCGACAATCATCACCGCAATGATGGAGATGACCGCATTGGACGCAAAGCCGTTGAATAGCTGGTTGACATCCGCCAGCTGCTCCAGCCCGGGCACATAGCTGAGGATCCCGATCAGCACCAGAACCAGAATTGCGGCAAGGTCGACGCGAATGATCTCGGAGACAAACAGGAACACCGTAAAGGCCAGCGCCCCGACCACAACCGCCATTTCGGTGGTGAACTCAACCGACTCCAACGAACACTCCCCCGCGTTGTCTGGAATTTTGCGCCGAAAACGATGACCCGTCAATTTTCTGGGATGCGGAATGCCGCGCATCGACCACCGCAGCGATGCCGCCATCACGCTCGACAACGCCCATTCGATCGTTTTGAAGACGACGTCGGTTTCGCAACGGTCGACAGGCGCGTTCCGGTTTGTGTAGAAGGAATGCGGCTGCCGGCGGATTGATGTGGTGATGTCGGCGGTCGAAGGGCGAGATCCGGAATGCCTGCCGGGTTGCGCTGGGCGGGGCGACGAGGCTGCCCGAACGAGAAGAATGCGGTCACCTGACAATAGGGGCTTCGAAGCGATCGCCGACTGCCGGCGGAGCTTGAAATCGGCCTTTGCCGGCGTCGCCGTGCTGGGGCTTCCGATCAATCTGCTGATGCTGACCGGCCCGCTGTTCATGCTGCAGGTCTATGACCGGGTGCTGGCCAGCGGCTCGGTGCCGACGCTGGTGGTTCTCGGCGGGCTGGCCGCCGGCCTGTTCGTCTTCTACGGCCTGCTGGAGGGCATCCGCTCGCGCGTGCTCCTGCGCATCGGCCAGCGGCTCGACGCACAGCTTTCGGGCATCAGCTTCGAGTGTTCGGTTTCCATGCCGCTGATGCTCGGCCGCCATGCCCGCGGCCTCGATCCGGTGCGCGACGTCGAAACGGTGCGCCAGTTTCTCGTCGGCCCCGGTCCGGCGGCGATCTTCGACATTCCGTGGATGCCGGCCTACCTCGCCATCATCTTCCTGTTTCATCCGATCCTCGGCTTCGTGGCGCTGGGCGGCGTCATCGTCATCATCATCCTGATCGGACTCAACGAGGTCATGTCGCGCGGGCCGACGGCCGAAGCCAACCGCCATGCCCTGCACCGCACTGCGATGGTTGAGCAAGGACGGCGCAATGCCGAGGCGATCGCCGCCATGGGCATGATGGCCACGCTGCGCGGCCGCTGGGACCACTTCAACACTGCCTTCCTCGACCGTCAGCGCCACGCCGCCGACCGCACCAACCTGTTCGCCACCATCATCAAGGCCTTTCGCTTCATGCTTCAATCGGCGGTGCTGGGCACAGGCGCCTGGCTGGCCATTGGCCAGGAGATTACGCCGGGTGTCATGATCGCCGCTTCGATCATGACGTCGCGAGCGCTGGCGCCGATCGAGCAGGCAGTCAGCCAGTGGCGCGGTTTCCTGGCCGCGCGCCAGGGTTTCCGCCGGCTGCGCGACGTGATCGAAAGCCGACCGGACGACGTGATCGAAACGGAGTTGCCGCTGCCGCACCGACACCTCGAGGTGGAAAACCTGGTCTCCGGACCGGGCGGCCATCCGACGCTCCACGGCATCGGTTTTACTCTGCAGTCCGGAGACGGGCTCGGCGTCATCGGCCCGACCGGTGCGGGTAAGACGACGCTCGCCCGCACCCTGGTCGGCGTCTATCCGGTGTTGCGCGGTTCGCTCAAATTCGATGGCGCCGACCTGCCGCAATGGTCGCGCGACCGTCAGGGCGCCTTCATCGGCTACCTGCCGCAGGACATCCAGCTGTTTGCCGGCACCGTCGCCCAGAACATCGCCCGGTTCGCCCCGGACGCCTCGGACGAAGACATCATCCGGGCCGCCGAACGGGCCGATGCGCAGCGCCTGATCACCGCCTTGCCAAAGGGCTTCGACACCGAGATCGGCAGCGACGGCAACGCCCTGTCCGGCGGCCAGATGCAACGCATCGCCCCGGCACGGGCGCTCTACCGCAGTCCCTTCCTCGTCGTCCTCGACGAGCCGAATTCCAACCTCGATTCCGAGGGCGAAGCGGCCTTGACCCGGGCGATCCAGGCCATGCGCGAGGCCGGCTCGATCGTCATCGTCATCGCCCACCGGCCGAGCGCCCTGGCCGGCGTCGACAAGCTTCTTCTCCTCAAGGAGGGACGCATCCGAAGCTTCGGCGCCAAGGACGAAGTGCTGCGCCAGGTGCTGGCGCCGGTCGAAAAGGCGGCTGCCCGATGAGTCCGGCCGATACGACCCTGTCGACAAGCATCCGTCGCCATTTGTGGGGCGCCGGCCTGTTTTTGTGCGGACTGCTTGTTTTCGTCACCGGCTGGTTTGCATGGATGCAGATTTCCGGCGCTGTCATCGCCTCCGGCACGGTGGTGGTCGAGAGCAACGTCAAGACGGTCAAACACAAGGAGGGCGGCATCGTCGCCGACATCCTGGTGCAGGACGGCGACCGGGTGGCGGCCGGCGACTTGTTGCTGCGGCTCGACGACACGGTGACCCGCGCCAATCTCGCCGTCGTCGAGGCCCAGCTCAACGAACTGCTGGCGACCGAGGCCCGGCTGCTGGCGGAACGCGACGGCCTGCCGGCCATCCTCTTTCCGGCAGATCTCACCGAGCGCCGGGAGGAAACGTCCATCGCCGCGGTGCTCGACGGGCAGCGGCGGCTGATGACCGCCCGCCGGGCCGCCCTCAACGGCCGCATGGACCAGCTTGAAGAACAGATCCGTCAGTTGCAAAGCGAAGCCGAGGGCTTGCGCGTGCAGACGGAAGCGAAGCGCCAGGAAATGGCGCTGATCGCGGTGGAGCTGAAGGGGCTGGAATCGCTGCTCGACGACCACCTGGTCTCCGCCAACCGGGTCTATGCGGTGCGCCGCGACCGATCGCGGCTCAACGGCGAACGCGGCGCGCTGGTCGCCGAGACGGCCCGCACCGGCCTGGAGATCAGCGAACGCCGAGTCCAGATCCTGCAGCTGCAGGAGGATTCGCGCGCCGAGATCCTGCAGCAGCTGCACGACGCGCGCAGCGAGATCGCCCGGCTGAAGGAGCAGAAGGTGACGGCCGAAGACCAGCTCGTCCGCATGGAGATCCGCGCTCCACGCGCCGGCCAGGTTCACCAGCTCGGCGTCCACACCCGCGGCGGCGTCATCAGCCCGGCGGAAACCGTGCTGCTGATCGTGCCGCACGAGGACGTGCTGCTGATCGAGGCGCAGGTGGCGCCCACCGATATCGACGAACTCTATGCCGGGCAACTGGCCACCATCCGTCTGCCGAGCCTCAACCAGCGGACCACGCCGGAACTGATCGCCCAGGTGCTGACCGTGTCCGCCGAAACCTCGCGCGACGAGCTCACCGGCCAGACCTTCTATACGGCGCGCCTGCAGCTGACGGACGGCGAACGCGAAAAACTCGGCTCGGCCGCGTTGCTGCCGGGAATGCCCGTCGAAGCGATGATCCGCACCGGCGACCGCACCATGCTGTCCTATCTGGTCAAACCGATCCGCGACCAGATCGCCCATGCCCTGCGGGAGGAATAGAGACGCCGGCGGCCGGGATCAGGGCTCAGTCGAGAGGCTGACGAGAGGTTTCGCGCAGCGTGAAGATCGCGATCGCGGATATGATTACGGCAATCATCAGGTAGGCGCTGGGGGCTTCCGCCCAGCCGGTTCGCTGGAGGATCAGTTCGTTCAGCAGCGGCGCCGTCCCGCCCACGATCGTCAGGTTGAGGTTGAAGGCGATGGAAACGCCGGAAAGGCGGTGCGTCGTGCCGAACTGTTCGGCGATCCAGGTCGGTATGGGTCCGACATAAAGCGCCAGGGCGGCAACGAACACCAGCTGCGATACAAGGGCGAGCGCGAACGACCCCTGATTGACGGCCAGGTAAAGCGGATAGCTCAGGAGCAGGCCGAGGATGGCGGCAGTGCCGGTGGTGCGCCGCCGGCCGATACGATCGGAAACGTATCCGCCAAGAGGAAGCAGGACGAGCATGGCAAAGCTGCTGATCATGGATATCGTCAGCGCCGTCCGGTAGGAAAATCCGGCCGTCTTCGACAGATAGGTCGTTGCAAACACCATCACCGTGTAAAAGGCGGCGCTGTTGAAGACGAGAAAGAAGAACACTTTCACGATCTCCGACCAACGATCCTCCAACGCGCTGACGATCGGATTCCGTTTCGCCTGCGAACCCCTGCTCTTTTCCAGAAAGATCGGCGTTTCCTCCAGACCGATCCGCAGGTAGAGCACGACCGCCGCCAATGCCATCGCGAACAGGAAGGGCAGGCGCCAGCCCCAGGCCGCCATTTGCTCGGACGTCAGCAAGGTGCTGGTCGCGAGGGTCACGACATTGGCCAGGAGCAGACCTGCGAGAACGCCCGACATCGCGAAACTGCCAAAATACCCCCGGCGATTTTGCGGCGCGGTCTCGGCCAGATAGGACATGGCGGATGGAAACTCGCCGCCGACCGCAAGGCCCTGCAGCAGCCGCAGCGCGGTCAGCAAAAGCGGCGCCGCGACGCCGATTTCCGCATGGGTCGGCAGGAAACCGACGGCGGCCGTCGGTACGGCCATCAGGCTGATCGACAGGATCAGCGCCTTTCGCCGCCCCAGGCGATCGCCGAGATAACCGATCAGCAAGCCGCCCAGCGGTCGGGACAGATAGCCCACGGCGAAAACGCCAAATGTCAGAATCAGCGCCGAGCCGGTATCCGAGTGCGGAAAGAACGCCTTGGAGATAATCGGAGCCAGCCCGGCATAGACCATGAAGTCGTACCACTCCATGCTGTTTCCGCCGAGGACTGCGACCGAGATCCGACTGTTCATGGCATGGTTCACCCCGATTGGCGCGTTGTCGGCGAAGACCTGGATGTGGCCTCATAATACCAGCCCTGCGCCATATCTGTTGATCCGGTTGTAGCAGGAAGTGTACGGACCTTAGCAATCGGGCAGGTCACGCCATGGTGCCCCAGGTACCGTTGAGGACACGCTGTCGTCCGCACCAGGAACTCCTCAGAACTTGCTAAGCCCAATCAACCGTCGCGCAACAAAGCACCGGGATATTGTCTTCCGATGTCCGCCGCATCGTACATCCGTGCCCTTCGCCAAAAGGACGGCCTCGACCGTCTTTTGGTGCCGTCCGTAGCTGCAATCATTCGCGATGATCAAGATCGCCTCCTTTTGCAGCGTAAAGCCTGGTCGGAGGGCTGGAGCCTGCCAGCCGGTGCGATTGAGCCCAAGGGAAACGCCGGAAGAAGCCTTGTGCCGGGAAGTCCGTGAAGAAACCGGACTAAAGGTCTCGACTGCAGTTCTCGTCCGTGCATTCGGTGGCCGCGACTTTCGTTATACATATCCGAATGGTGACATGGTGGAACATACGGTTCTCGTATACCGTTGTGTTGTTCAGGGCTCGCCCCATGAGCCCAATGATCTCGAAACCGTAGAATTGGGCTACTTCGAATCAACGAACACTCCGCCGCTCGCTCTGCCTTACCCCAGATCGGTCCTCTTCAAATGGCGGTGAGGTTCGCACAACATCAGGCGATCTCCGTTGGGCCGCTTCGAGCCCAATTTTGCCGAATGCTGCGCGCGCTACGAATGACCGCTTCTGCGGATTGCCAAAGGACAGTAGCTCCGCCCTTTCGAGACCTTCAATCGATGTCGCACAAGCAATGACTTTGCAGAAATCGAAAGTGCGGTTTTGACCCAAAGCCTGCCATTTCTATCGTAATTGAACTCGGCTAGGTTCAGGCTTGGAGGGACGTCATGAGAGCTGGTGATATTAGAATCGAAGTGGTGACAGACTTGGCCAACGCGCCCGGCTGGATCGACATGAAACTCGAGTACATTGATTTTGCCGTGGCGCGCCACGAAGAGGCAACCGGGCAATTAGTCGATCCAGAGGGTCAACTTCGCCAGACTGTCGCGCAAATCGATGAATTTCTTGGTCCAGACGGACGTTTCATCGTTGCGCGAAGTTCTGAAGGCGAACTGATTGGCATGGTGCTTTTGCACAAACTTCCAAACGGCAAGGGAGAGATCAAACGACTATTCGTTAAGCCACAGGCCCGCCGAATGGGGCTCGCCAAACGGTTGTTGGACAGGCTCGAAGCAGAGGCACGAAAGATGGGTCTTTCGTCGCTCTATCTGGATACGAGCAGCGGACTTCGGGAAGCGATAGCCTTCTACCAGTCGCTAGGTTTCAAGGACGCACCCTTTGACCCGTCAAGTGTGCAGGACCCGGAAATTGCAAAGCATCTCGTAATCATGGAAAAGTCTCTTTAGCGCGTTCGTAAGAAATGACAGGCCTTCAGGTCGGGTGCTTCGTCTGCATTGGCGCCATTTGCGCTAATAGCCGAAACGGTGATTATTGGCACAAAGTGTTCGTGCTCCACGCGTCGCAAATCACACAACCGTGGTGGATGAACATGGTCGCTTTGTCCGCAATGTGTGAATTCGGGCATTGAGCGGCGAAGGTCCGGACAGAGCCCTTTGTGGCCCGGCTCATGTTGTGCAAGAGGCTCATCTCAGCCCCCGGGCGGGGGATCGCGCTGGGACGGCCGATCATGGGCGCTGCATAGGTGTTTCGGTTAACGCGTCCCAGGCGTCTTCTTGCGTTCGCGCGGCCTGCAAGCTGTCCCAGACCTCTGCCACAAAGGGGTCAGCCGCGGCCATCTCGGAGATAAGCGCGTCCCAGGCTACCCGGAGGCTGTCCAGGGTCTCGGGGCTGTAAAGGCGGACATCCACGCCCTGTTCTGCCATTTGCGCGACGGCGGCGGCTTGTGAGTATTCCATCCGCAGGACCGAACGCATCGCGTTGGTTCTGGCCGCCATGTCGATGATCGTGCGCTGGCTGTCTGTCAGGCCGTCCCAAACGTCGCGGTTGATGACCAACTCAATCATCGTCGAGGGTTGGTGCCAGCCGGGGAAATAGTAGAAAGAAGCCACCTGCGGAAAACCCAGCGCAAGATCCACCTGGGGAAAGCTGAACTCGGTCCCGTCGATGACGCCACGTTCAAGCGATGGAAAGATCTCTCCGCCTGCGATCAGCACGGTATCCGCACCTAGGCTTGCCAGCACTTCCGAGGCCAGCCCAGACCAGCGCAGCTTGAGCCCGGCAAAATCGTTGGTCCCTTCGATGGGTGTGTTGAACCAGCCGCCCGATTCCATGCCGGTGAAGGTTACTGGCATAGTCACGAGGTCAAAGCCCGCATCGTCATACATGCGCTGATTGAGCTCGAGCCCGCCGCCTTCGTAGAACCAAGCCATATAATCGAGCGCCTGCGGCCCGAACGGCACCGACGTGAAAAACGACGCAACGGGCAAGGACCCATGAAGGTAGGCCGCAGCGGTATAGCCCGCTTCGATCTCGCCGTCAGAGACCGCCTGTTGAATGTCGAACGGTGGGACAATCGCGCCAGGTTCCGCCAGCTCGATCTGGATCGTCCCGCCGGAGGCTGCCTCGACCTCTGCTTCGAACTGCCGGATCGTGTTGACGACCGGAAGGTTGGTCGGAAAAGCCGATTGCAGGGTGATTGTGACATCCTGCGCAAGGCTCGGCCCGCTCATGGCCAGAAAGGGTAAGGCAGCTAGGGCCAGTTTGGTCATCTTTGTCATGTTGTCCTCCGGGACTGTTGCGTTAGTTTTTTTGGGATGCGCGATTGTCGATGCGGCGCATTGGATCATGCTATTTCGAAGAGCTGGCTGATGAACTGGATCTCGCCGCGGATGCCTGGATTTCTGTCCTGGATGTGACCGCGTTTGATTGTTCTTATCGTCTCGATCCCGCTCAGTGTCGCTTTGGCTGATTTTAAAGACTGAAAGCTCTGACGATACCCAAGCAGCCGCTTCATAGCTGCATGATCGCTCTCGATCAGGTTGTTCCGCGACTTTTTGTCGATGCGCCGGATGCTTTCGAAATGTGGATCAAAGCTGCCTCCATTATCCGTGAGCCTACACGTATTCGTTCAAGATCAAACTGCAGCTGTCATGGTAAAATAATTTATGAGAATTGCGTTTCTATTTGAAAGATTCCGAAAAACTAGTTTACCACGACACTGACTTCGACGAGATTGTCGTCCGGGTCTCGGAAGTAGACCGACATCAACTTGCCGACGGCGCCCAGTTTTTCAGCAGGCCCTTCAACCATTTTGACCTCGTTGAGACGGAGTTGCTCTACCACATCGTTAATCGGCATATCGGTCAGGATACAGAAATTGCCGCTGCCTGGCACAGTTTTCTCTGCGAGATCCGGTAGCGCACCTGCGTCCTGAAGGCTGCCTTTGCTTGATCCGAAATGGAGCGCCCATTTACCGTGGCCGAGATTTGCGCGGCGTGGATGGAAAAGACGATGCCCGGCGCGGCTTAGGTCGGCCGGCGCGGCTTCTAAACTACCTAGTTGAATGAAGCCGGCGTCTGGTCGGGTTCACCTTCGACATGCACCCGGAAAACGATCGCACGGGCCGGGCTTTCACCGGTGGCGGGCGCGTGCACCTTACCGGCGCGTATTACAAAGGCATCGCCGGCCTTGTAGACCTTGTCCTCCTGGCCTTCCTCGCGGTGGATGGCCTCTCCTTCGATGACATAGACATATTCCTCGCCGGGATGCGTATGTGGAGGCACCTCGGTCTGCGGCGGAATGACGACGTCGGAGATAATCACCGAAAGTCCGTCCGCAATCTCCATCTTCTCGCGCAACATGGTGTTTGATCCCGGTTCGAGCCAGGAAGGCATTGCCGCGGCATCGTCCGCGGATGCCGTGCCGGCCAGGCAGATAAACGTTGCTGCAAGAAGTGTCCGGATGAATAGCCTTGTCATCGAAGTCTCCTTTCCTTGCGGGTTTGCTTGAACGGTGCTGTCACATTGATCTTTCATCAACGGAGTGGCGGTAGTTGTGCAGCATGAACAGTACCGCACCAATCTACAAGAACCATCGCTTTCCAATAGACATTGTTGCCCGCGCCGTCTGGCTTTATTTCCGATTCAATGTGAGCCTGCGCGAAGTCGAGGAAATGATGCTCGAGCGCGGAGTCGCTGTCTCTTATGAGACGACCCGACGGTGGTGTCGAACACATCGTGCCGACTATGCACGCCGCTTGCGCTGTAAGTCTCCCTCACCGAGCGACATCTGGCACCTCGATGAGCTTGTTGTCCGTGTCAACGGGGAAAAATGCTGGTTATGGCGAGCGGTTGACCAGGACGGTTACGTGCTGGACGAGATCGTCCAGACCCGCCGCAATTCCAAGACCGCCAAGCGATTGCTGACCCGGCTGCTGAAGAAGCAGGGCATGGCTCCGAAGCGCATGGTCACCGACAAGCTCCGATCCTATGGAGCGGCCAGACGCCAGGTCATGCCGGAGGTCGAGCATCGCTCGCACAAGGCCTCAACAACCGGGCCGAGAATTCGCACCTGCCGCTTCGAAAGCGGGAGCGAACACGAAAAGGCTTCCGGTCGATCGCTTCACTACAGAAATTCGTCTCAATTCTTCTCAGCTGTCCGCAACCTTTTCGTCCCATCCCAGACCAATCGCTCCGCAACACAAGTTCGAAATCATCAACGTTGTAGGGCGACAGTTCATTTTGACCGTAAGGCGACAGCTACCTTTACGAGGTGGCAACAGCCTTAGCTCATCGATTTTCCGTCAACAATTGGCGGAAAAAGACGATGAGCTTTCTCGCAAAAGAGGAACGGACAGCCATGGCTGTATTGTTGAAACAGGGGCATTCCCAGAGCGCAGTGGCGCGGCTTCTCGGGGTTACGGAGGGCACGGTTCGATATCATCACAAGCGCCGATCGGCGGGCGTATTGGATGGTAGGTCCAAGCAGACATTCAAGGCCGCCGATTATGCGGAAGCGATCTCGCATTGGCGCTCTCAGCAAGAGGACGGCCGTGTAAACCTGGTGGATCTTCATCGGTGGCTGCAGCGCGAGCATGGTTATGGCGGGAGCCTGCGATCGGTTCAGAGATATTGGAAGGCGACGTATCCGGCCCCGAAGGTCCGGGCGAGACGTCGTGTTGAGACGCCGGCCGGCGCACAGGCCCAGGTGGACTGGGCGGAGTTTCCCGGCGTGGTTCTTGGCGACGAGGTTGTCGATCTTTCTGCCTTGATCGTGACGCTTTCTTGGAGCCGCAAACGGGCGGTTGTCTGGTCTCGTTCGAAGGACATGTTGTCCTGGCAGTCTTGCAATACGGCGTGTTTGCGTCGCTTGGGCGGTTCAGTCGCGGTTCTGCGCATCGACAACGTGAAGACGGCGATCTCCAAGGGGGCCGGCGCCTGGGGCGTCATCAACGAGACGTATCGGCGCTTTGCAGCGCAACTGAACTTCCATGTCGACGCCTGCCAACCTCGGCATCCGGAGGGAAAGGGTAAAGTCGAGAGACATGTGCGCGACCTTCGTGAGACGGTTGATCCTAGCAAGGAGGCCTTTGACAGCCTGGAACAGCTGCAGGCCGTGACCGATGCGCGGCTTGAAGAGCGTGCCGGCCGCCTGCGGTGCCCGGCGACCGGCACCAGTGTCGCCGAAGCGTGGGAACAGGAGCGTCGTCTTCTGACGCCATTGCCCGAGACGCTGCCGGAACCGTTCGACATCGTCGTGCGCAGGCCCGTCGGAATTGACTGCCTCGTCAGCTTCGAAGGCCGACAATACAGCGTGCCGTTCCGTTTCGTCGGCCAGGACGTGGAGGTGCGCGGTCTGGCCGGGCACGTGCAGATCCTCAAGAATGCCGAAGTGATCGCCATGCATCCGCGCCGCACCGAGCGGCTGATCGTGTGTGACGATGCACACTTCGATGGTGATGACACCGATCGTGTCCGCGCGCCGATGCCGCTTGGCAAGATGGGGCGAGGCCTTCAGGCGCTGGCGGCCAGCAATGTTCAGCAGCGCTCGATCGACATCTACGCCCGTCTGGCGGAGGTGGCCCGATGACGTCTCGGAGCATAAAACTGGATATTGACGTAACCCGCGAGAAGCTGGACGCACTCGGCCTTGGCTACGCATCCGAGGCGCTGGACACTTTGCTGTCGGAGGCCGTCAGCACCGAGATGTCCGCTCACCAGTTACTTGAACGGATTCTCGATATTGAGCGTGCCGGCCGCGAAGAACGGCGCATCAAGACGATGATGAAGACGTCGAAAATCCCGACCGGGCAGACGTTGGAAAACTTTGATTTTGCCTTCCAGCCGGCAATCGAGCGTTCCCGCATCGACACCTTGGCGACCGGGGCCTGGATCCGGAATGCCGAGGTTGTCCTGCTTCAGGGGCCGCCCGGGGTCGGGAAGTCGCACTTGCTCGTGGGACTGGGCATCCGGGCGATCCAACTCGGCTTCTCAGTCCAGTACTATCGCTTTGATGAACTGCTGACGGCCATCAAGGCGGACGCGCTTCTGCCGCCTACAAGGCTAAAGGGCCGGAAATACATGTCCAGTTCGCTGCTGCTGATCGATGAAATGGGTTTTGATCCGATGAACCGGGAAGAGGCCGGCCTCTTCTTCCGGCTGGTCAGCTATCGCTACGCTCGGGGTGCGATGATCATCACCACCAACAAGAGCATTCGCGACTGGACCGAGTTGCTCGCCGGCGATGAAGTCCTTGCTGCCGCGATCCTCGATCGGCTCCTTCACCGATCTCATGTGCTCAACATCAAAGGCCGCTCATATCGGCTGCGCGACCTCGAAGAACTTCTGACAAAAGAGAGCGCCTGAACGGGCAAATTTTGGCGCCGCGATTTGGGGGGCGTACGCCCCCCAAATCGCGCTGTCCTCGTAACACTGGGTGTCGTCTTAACTCGTAAGTGTAGGTGTCGCTTGACAAATGTAGGGCCATGGCCGAATGGACGGCCGTGAGCGCACTGTCTGCCTGAAATCCCTGCTGAAGGGATCCTTGCATCTGCAACTCAAACAACGTGACAGTACCCGAGCCGTCGCTGCCCCGACTGCAATCGCACCCGACCGGTTCATGACTATCGGCCAAGGGTGCTCGATACGCTTTTCGGACGGTTTCGGGTCAGGACCGCGCGGCTTTGTAAGTGTTCGTGTGTCGAAAGAGAATGCACTCCGTTTTCGCCGTTTACCTACCGCGAGAGCGGTTTCGTCCTTGTCCGCAATGTGTGAATTTAGATTGGGCTCGATTTCGCAAGCGCAGCGAATGTCTCCTTCGACGGATTGCAAAGCAGCATGGCGGTGGAGGCTGAATGTCTGCAAAGGGCCGTGAGCGTCCATATTCCAATGCTCGAGGTATGCAATTTGTTGCCCCGCGAAATTCGGCGGCTTTGAGCCCAATCTGCGTGATGTTGCGCAACGCGCCAATGGCGGCTATCGCAACCCATGTGGCCCGTTTCCCGTTGACGAAATGTCGAAATTGGCAGCAGCACCCCCCTTTAACGTCCCTAGATGTCACGGAGTTGGGCGCGGCCACGGGATTGTTGCACCCGCCCTATGCGAGATGGCCAGTGCTTCCTGTGCAAGGGCCGAGGCTTCTTCGGGACCATCAAGGGCGCTGTCGGGCAATGTCCAATAGGGCATTCCGGGCCGCTTCTGGCCTGCGCTTTCGTAGACCCACTTCTCCATTCTAAGCGCCTGGAAGCGGGCAATCATATTTGCTACCCCGGAAGAAGCCCTATCATGGATAAGAGTCAAATGCGTTTTCCGCGTCAAGCTGAGGACACCATGTTGGTCGATACTGGTTTTGCACGGTGCTTGAAATCTTGAATGCCGAGGGATCGTCGAGGCACCCAAGGGAGACTAGTCGCATCCCCGGGTACATCTTGGGATTCACCCAATGCACGTTCGAATAGCACTTCGGGCAAACGTATCGTTTAAGCCCTGGCCAATTCTCCATCATGGGGTCAAGTTCGTGCGCATCTGTCATTGCCACGACGTCCTCTTCTCGAAAAAGCGCAACAGCATTTCCAACTGAACCGGTCATCCGCTGACAGTAGTCGCAATGGCACACAAAACATTGGAGCGGTTCGTTGGCCAACTCAATCGATACAGCTCTGCAGGCGCATTGTGCTCTGAATGGCAAATTTTCGTTCCAACTCTGATCATTGAAAGGCCCGTTCTTTAGCCCAAGAAACACCATGAGGGACCATTTGTCTTTCCGATGAACCCGGTAGGTGAATAAGTGGATAGGACCACCTATCCGGAAGTAGCCCAAAGCGGAAATTGATGCGACTACGATGAATGTCCGTTTCGTTCCGCTGAGCTGACTTTTCAGTGAACATTGACTGATTGGCTCTGCACATGTGAGCTTCACGTGGGGGGTGTGCGCAAGATTTCATCCGCAAACGACCGATATTGACAGCTCAAAGTTGAACGCTTGGCTCGGTCGGCCTTGCCTCCGATAACTCGCCGAATGTTTTCTTCGCGGTCTAAAGCGGACACCACCTAAGACAATATTCGGAAGACATATACATATGCACACCCGGACTGTCACCGGGTGCGCTCCTTCACATTTCGGGAATTGTTTGACGTTGGGCGCAGTTCTGATCGCGTGCCCTCTGCGGTTTTGACTACTCAGGCACCCAGGGATAGGGGCCCAACCACATGTCCGACATGATACGCCAGACGTTCATTTCCAACCACTGATCATAGCCGACCCAGTCGGCGTATTTGTCCAGTTTGACGGCAGATGGGATTGCAAACGGATCGGTGCCTTTGCCAAACTCGGCAAAGACGGCGCCTTGAAGGTCTTGAATGAAATGCCGGGTATCGGCAACATCGGATTTACTGCCGATTGGGCTGCCGCTCTCGGAATGGGAAAACACAGCGGTCTCAAATTCCAACGCTTCGATCTCGCCAAGCGTTCTTAACCACTCAGAGATGTTAAAGTCAGGGACGATCGCGAACATTACGCGATTAGGCGTGACCAGGTCGGCAATGTAGACGATTCTTTCTTCCGGGAGCCGGAAAATTGTCATCCCAAGCCCGTGGTTCAATCCCATATAGTGGAGCTCAACCGTTGTGCCCCCGAGCGTTATATCCCTTCGCGCGCCGCTCCAAACATCGTCGGGTTGCACGGTGTCGCGACCGGGGTTTGCGGCCAGCCACTCGGCGGCTTTTTCATGGGCAACGATGTTGGCACCGGCTTCGCGAAAGACCCCGCCGCCGCTGGCGTGATCCCAGTGGTTGTGGCTTTGCAGTAGATATTTGACAGGCTGATCTGTGACGCTTTTGATCGCATCAAGCATTCCAGCGGCGTGCTGAGAGCTAACCGATTCGATACCAATAACGCCTTCGTCGGTCACGATGAACATTGAATTGTAGTGGTCACCTGGGTCGAAGACATAAACGTTTTCAGCGACTTCCGTGACCCCGGTGCCCGCAGCGAATGCCGGCGTTGCTAGGAATCCCAGGCAGAGGCTCGCGGCAATTGCAAGCGTCTTGCTGGTTCTCGTATCAAACATTTTTGAGTTCCCTTGGATTGGCAGGTTGATTTTCTGTAATGGTCGTTACATTAATAATCGCTATAACTTATTGTCAAGGATAATGTAGTGAACGCTACACAAAAAAATACTCCGCGACGAGGCCGCCCCCGTGCGTTCGACCGCGACGACGCGCTGGACAAGGCGATCTTGGTTTTTTGGGAGAAAGGCTATGAGGCTGCGTCGCTTGGCGATCTCACAGAAGCGATGGGGATCAACCCACCGAGCCTCTACTCAGCTTTTGGCAGCAAAAGCAAATTGTTCGACGCGGCCTTCGACCGTTATGCAGAAACTCGGGCCCGGCGTCCCGCCGAGGAGTTCTATCAGAAACTTGACATGCGCAGTGCGGTCAAAGCCCTGCTCGATGGCAGCATTCGCTGTGCCACCGAACCCGGGCTTCCAAAGGGGTGCCTGATCGCCAATGTCGCCATACTGGAGGCACAAACCAACGCCGCACTTCGTAAAAAGCTAAAGCAGATGTTCACACAAGCCGTTACCGCAATCGCGGCACGCTTGCGCGAAATTCAGGACGACGACAAAACGGTTGTTTCGGTGGACCCGAACAAATTGGCGCCTATCGTCGTCGGAGTGACGCACAGCATAGCCCTGCGCGCGCGCATCGGCGCAAGTCGCGTTGAACTTACCCAGTTCACGGAGGAATTCTTGGCAGTGGTGTTTCCGGGTTCGCACTAAACACTTTCGATTTCCAAGTTCGCAACGTCCGTATCGAGCGCAATACACCAGTTCTCCCGACGATAACATTCGTTACAAAGGGTTCGGAGGAGACTATCCGGCGATATCCGCATTGCACGCTGAAGGCGAGCATTCTTTAGAGGGGTGCGTCAAAAACGGTAGGTTTTGACGCACCCTCAATTGTGTGGTGTGGAACTCGCACTCCCTTGGGCTGAAATCCAGCTAGTGCCCGTCCATAAAGGGCGATTTTGCGGGTGTTTTTCGCCGCGTCGCGCCCGAGCATCGTTAAAGCAGCACTTCGACCAAGTGACCAGCCGCGATTTTTCGCTTAACGGTCATTCGTACCAATCCATCGACCGGCAGGTTCGTCCGCACCGTCGACCTTTACGGTGATTTGATCAGTCTTGGAGATGCCGCCAAATGTGGACATCGGTCATCCACCCGTCGAGTGCACGCCCTTGGCAATCCGGATGCGGAGCGAACAGTGCTTCGTCCAGGGGTACGGTTGCTCCCCTGCGCTGCTGGCTCGAACCGGCCGGCGACACTGGACGGGCTGAACCGGATCCAACATGATGGGTATCGGCGTGACCGATTCCGGCGGTTCATGCGTATTCGAAGGACTGCTCCATGAAGATCACCCAGATCAGGGCCTATCAGGTCGACCTGCCGCTGAAGGAGGGCCGCTACAGCTGGTCGAACGGTAATTTCGTCGAGGTCTTCGACAGCACCGTGGTGGAAATCGGCACCGACGAGGGGCTGACGGGCTATGGCGAATGCTGCCCGCTCGGTTCCGCCTATCTTCCGTCCTACGCTCTCGGCGTGCGCACCGGGCTGCAGGAAATGGCGCCGCGGCTTCTCGGTCTCGACCCCCTGAACATCGGCGAGGTCAACCGGGCCATGGACGCCAGTCTGCGCGGCCATCCTTACGCCAAGGCGCCCATCGACATCGCCTGCTGGGACCTGCTCGGCAAGGCGACCGGCCAGCCGGTGTACACCCTGCTCGGCGGCGCGGCCCAGGACGATATCACCCTCTACCGGGCCATCAGCCAGGCGGATCCCAACGAAATGGCCGCACGGGTCGCCGGCTACGCGGCGGAAGGCTACACGAAATTCCAGCTCAAGGTGGGTGGCGACGCCAATGACGACATCGAGCGCATCCGCGCCGCCCGCGCGGCCCTGCAGCCGTCCGACATCCTCGTCGCCGATGCCAATACCGGCTGGACCCGGCATGAGGCGGCACGAGTGGTCGCCGCGGTGTCGGATCTCGACGTCTATATCGAGCAGCCCTGCCCGACCTACGAGGAGTGTGTCTCCATCCGTCGGCGAACCGGCCTGCCCTTCGTGCTCGACGAGGTCATCGACGGCGCCGGCATGCTGGTGTGCGGCATCGCCGAGGATGCCATGGACATCATCAACCTGAAGATCTCCAAGGTCGGCGGGTTGACCCGCGCCAGGCTGATGCGCGACCTGTGCGTCGCTTCCGGCATTCCGATGACCATCGAGGACACCTGGGGCGGCGACATCACGACGGCGGCAATCGCTCACCTGGCGCGCTCGACGCCGGCCGATTTCTGCTTCTCCGCCACCGACTTCAACAGCTACGGCACGGTCGCAATCGCCGACGGCGCGCCGCAACGGGTGAACGGGCGCATGACCGCACCCGACAGCCCCGGCCTCGGCATCGCTCCGAAACTCGAAATTCTCGGCGAGCCGGTCCTGACGTTCGATTGAACCGCTACTGCATGTCCGGCAGGACGATCACCGCGCCGTCGAGCGCCTCGCTCACCTTGACCTGGCAGCTCAGCCGGCTCTCCGCGCGGCGTTCGCTGGCGGCAAAGTCGAGCATGTCGTCCTCGTGCTCCTGCATGGGGTCGAGGCGGCCCAGCCGCTCCGTTTCGAAATAGGCGTGGCAGGTGGCGCAGGCGGCCGAGCCGTTGCATTCGGCCGAGATGCCGTCGATGCCCTGTTCGAGCGCCGTCTGCATGACCGAGCTCCCGGGTTCGCCCATGACTTCCCGCCGCGTGCCGTCTGGCTGGACAAAGGTGATCTTGACCATCGTCACGCCTCCCACCGAACCGGCAGCGATATCGGGCCGCGGAAGACCCAGCCGCTGAGCTTCGCCGGCCTGTCTTCGATCAGCTGCATGCCCTTGAGCCGGTTGAACAGCGTCGGGACCGCGATTTCACCCACCATCTGCCGCGCCACCCAGGTGCCGGCGCAGAAATGCGGGCCGGCGCCGAAGCCGAGATGCTGGCCGCGTTTGCGGAACACGTCGAAGGCGTCCGGATCGGCAAACCGGCTCTCGTCCCGGTTCGCGGCGCCGACGCAGATCCCCAGCTGGTCGCCTTCCTTGACCGCCGTATCGCCCAGCACCGTGTCGCAGGTGACGCGTCGCGGATACATGCCGATGGGCGAGATCCAGCGCACTGCCTCTTCGAAGGCTGCCCGGTAGAGCGCCGGATCGGCCTCGACCCGGGCGCGCTGGTCGGGTTGCAGCAGCAGGCCGTAGACGGTGGTCAAAATCGAATCGCGCGGCTCGTTGAGGCCGCCGCCGATGATCACCTTCACATTGGCGCGGATCTGCTCCAGCGTGTGTTCGTGTTCGGCATGCAGCATCGACGACAGGACAGACGGATCCGGATTGTCGCGATAGCGGTCGAGGGCCGCGTCGATTGCTGCATCGATGCCGTCGGAGGCCTCGGTCGCGCGTTGCGCGATTGCCGGATCGGCCCCGTAATTGCCGACGCCGTCCATCAGCGCCTGCGACCAGCGGGCGAGATCCTGCCACGCCACGTCCTTCAGCCCCAGCACTTCGCCGAGTGCCAGCGACGCCATCGGCGCAGCGAAACTGTCGAACAGATCCGTCTCCCCGTCCGCGGCGAAGCCGTCGATCAGCCGGCCGGCGATCTCGTCGAAAATCGGCGCCCAGTGGTTCTTCACCACGCCCGGCCGGAACGACGGCTCGATGGCCTTGCGCTCCACCTGGTGAGCCCGGTCGTCCTTGCGCATCAGCGAGTGGCCCATCACCTGGTTCATCAAGGAACCCGGATTGGTCGAGGCGAAGCGGCCGTGGTCGCGCTCGACCGTCATGATGTCCTCGAAACGGGTCACCAGGTTGATGCGCGCATCGCTGACCCAGACGACCGAGGCCGTCTCGCGGATGCGGCGGAAACTCGGATAGGGATCCGCCATCAACGTGCCGATCGATACATCGTCCATTACGGGAACGGGCGTGGCCATGTCTCACCTCCTGCCGGGCACCAACGATCGCGCCATAGGTGGTCTTGGGAGGTCACTTGTCAATCAGATGACCTCGATCTATCCTATTGAAAAATTCGATGACTGGATTGTAACCATGGACCAGGCAGACATTCTGAAGGTCGATTTCGCGGCGCTCAGAACACTGCAATACGTGCACGACCTGGAATCGTTCTCCCGCGCGGCACAGCGGCTGGGGCAGAACCAGTCGACGGTCAGCTACACCATCGCCCGGCTGCGCAAGGTGTTCGACGATCCGCTGTTCGTGCGCGAGGGCAACGGCGTGACGGCCACCGACCGCTGTCAGATCATCGTCGGCCACGCGGCGCGCTTCCTCGAGGAGTTTCAGGGCATCGCCGGCACCGCGGATTTCGATCCGGCCACCGCCGAAGGCACGGTGACGGTTTCCTGCAACCATTATGAGCGGGTCACCATCCTGCCGCGGGTGATACGCCGGCTGCGCCGCGAGGCCCCCGGCATCCGCTTGCGGGCGCTGAATTCGTCGGCGATCGGCGACGAGCAGCTGAAGCGCGGCGAATGCGACGTCCTGCTCGCGCCGATGCAGGTTTCCGGCGATCATCTCTACAAGCGCCGCATCCGGACCGACCACTATGTCTGCATCATGGACGTGGGCAATCCGCTCGTGCGAACGCCGCTGACCTTCGAGGCCTACCAGGCGGCCAATCATGCCGTGGTCACCTTCGTCGGCAACTGGCGGCCTTTCTATCTCGACGC
The DNA here is from genome assembly GCA_963921345.3 of Rhizobiaceae bacterium. Classification (GTDB taxonomy): domain Bacteria; phylum Pseudomonadota; class Alphaproteobacteria; order Rhizobiales; family Rhizobiaceae; genus Hoeflea_A. The sequence continues at coordinate 3,903,184 of CAWUFE020000007.1, forward strand.
CCTGGAAGCGCGCGGGACCGTGCTGCGGCCGATGATCGAATTGTCGGAATATGGCGATCTCGAAGGCTACATCGCCGGCACCGATCTGATCGCCACGGTTCCGAGCCGCATCGCCAAGCGCTTTTCCGACCGCATCGCCTGCCGCACGCTGCCGTTCGAGGTCCCGCTGGGGCTCGACCTCTACTGGACGATGCGGACCCACCAGTCGGCCATGCAGAAATGGCTGCGCGATCTGATCGCCGACGATACCGAGGACGACGACTAGGTCATTGAAAATTTCGATACAGCCAATCGACGTCATTGGATTGACAGGATCGGTGCCGGCAAGCTCTTAGACGGCGCCGCCGGCTCGGAAGGCCGGGCCGCGGGACGCTGCGTCGTGTCCGCTAGGCGGACATGGCCGCGAGCGCCGTTGCTGCGGGCAGGAAGGGGCAATAGTAGCTCATATTGCTCAAACGGCGCTTATTGTACTAGCGTATGGGACAAGGCCCTCGAACGAAGGGACTCGTCGCATGGGTCCGGCACCGACCGGACCGCATAAGGGAGGAATACGTGAACCAGATCTTCAAACTTGCCGCTTCCGCGGCGATTTTCATCGGCACTGCCACCGGCACGATGGCCGCCGACTACAACATGACCATCGCCGGCTGGGCGCCGCCCACCCACGGTCTCAATTCGATCATGTGGCCCAATCTGATCAAGATGATGGAAGAGGCCACCGACGGCAAAGTATCGGGCGAAATCAAGTTCGGCCTGGCTCCGCCGCCGGCGATGATGGACATCGTCCAGGACGGTGCCGCCGACATGACCGTCATCTTCCACGGCTACCAGCCCGGCCGTTTCATCGGCACCAAGCTGATCGAACTGCCAGGCTACGAGGGCAATGCGGAGGATGCTTCCGTCGCCTACTGGCGCGTTCACGAAAAGCACCTGGCTCCGCTCGACGAGCACAAGGGCGTCAAGCTGGTGGCGCTGCACACCCACGGCCCCGGCCAGATGCACACCAATTCCGATGTCAATTCGCTGGCTGATCTCGACGGCCTGAAGACCCGCATCGGCGGCGGCGTCGCCGGCGATGTCGGCGCCGAGCTCGGCCTTGTCGGCATTCGTGTTCCCGCGCCGAAGGTCTACGAAACGCTTGCCTCGGGCGCTGCCGATGCCGTCGCCATGCCGATGGAATCGCGCAAGGGCTTCAAACTCACCGAAGTCGCCAGCAATGTCTACGAAATGCCCGGCGGTTTCTATCGCGGCTCCTTCGCCGTCATCATGAACCAGGAGACCTTCGACAACCTGCCCGATGACGTCAAAAAGGCGCTGGAAGAAAACGTCTTCGGCGAGCGGACCAGCCGCATGCTCGGCGCCGCCTGGGACCAGATCGACCGCGAAGGCACCGAGGTCACCAAGGCCACCGACACCAACACCATCCGCACGGCTTCGGATGCCGATGTCGCCGCCTATCAGCCGATCATCGACAAGGTGACGGCGAAAATCCTGTCGGAACTTTCCGACAAGGGCGTCGACGCCAAGGCGGCGCATGACATGGTCAAGTCGGAGATGTCCGGCAACTGACGCCTGAGACGCACCCCGTCATGGCGCGGCCGGGGGGCCGCGCCATGCGGACCGTCTGACAATCACAAAAGGGTGGGATCATGAGCAAAGTCGCGCGCTGGGCGGAACGCGTTGCGCAACTGCCGATCTATCTGGCCTGCGCCGCGCTCTTCGCGCTCATGATAATGACCTTTGCAGACGTCATTTTGCGTTCGGCCTTCAATGCGCCGATCGAAGCGGCCACCGAACTGACCCGCATGCTGATGGCGATCGTGGTGTTTTCGGTGCTGCCGGTGCTGTCGGTGCGCAGCGGCCATATCGTCGTCGACCTGCTGGACACCTTCTATCGCGGCGGCATCGTCAGTCGCATCCGCGACGGCCTGATTTCGCTGGCCTGCGGCGCCATGCTCATCCTGCCGGCCGGCCGCGTGGTCGTCCTGGCCGAGCGCGCCCGCTCCTACGGCGATCTCACCGAATATCTCAACATTCCGCAATTCTATATCGGCTGGTTCATCGCCATCATGACCTATATCACCGCCGGCGTGCTGCTGATGCGCGGCCTGCTGATCCTGTTTGCCCCCAAGACGGTGGACTACCACGATGCTTGAAGCCTCGATCGGTTTCGCCGCCGTCCTGGCACTGGTGCTGCTGCGCGTGCCGATTGCCTTTGCCATGGGCCTCGTCGGCATGGTCGGCTACATGCTGGAGACCAGTTATCGCGGCGCCATCTCCATGGTGGCGCGGCTGATCATCGACGCCAGCCAGGACTACGGCCTCAGCGTCGTGCCGCTGTTCATCCTGATGGGCCTGTTCGTCAACAAGGGCGGCATCAGCCGCGAACTCTATCAGGTCTCCTACGCCTTCCTCGGCCACCTGCGCGGCGGCCTTGCCATGGCGACCATCGTCGCCTGCGGCGGCTTTGCCGCCGTCTGCGGCTCGTCGCTGGCCACTGCCGCCACCATGTCCAAGGTGGCGATGCCGCAAATGCGCAAATACGGCTATGCCGACAGCCTGTCGACGGCGTCGATCGCCGCCGGCGGCACGCTCGGCATTCTCATTCCGCCGTCGGTTATCCTGGTGATCTACGGCCTGCTGACCGAAACCTCGATCGGCAAGCTGTTCATCGCCGGCATCATTCCCGGCTTCATCGGCATCATGTTCTATCTCGGCGCCGTCTTCTTCACCGTCACCCGCAATCCGGAAGCCGGCCCGGCCGGCCAACGCACCGTCTGGCGCGACCGGCTGGCGGCACTGAAGGGTGTCTGGGCGGTGCTGGCGCTGTTCTTCCTGGTCATCGGCGGTCTCTACGGCGCGCTCGACTTCTGGCCGATCCATCTGGCCTTCTCGCCGACGGAAGCCGCCGGCATGGGCGCCGCCGGCGCCTTCATCATCGCCCTGTCGCGGCGCAATCTGAGCTTCCGCGATACGCTCGAGGTGCTGAAGGAAACGGCGTTGACCACGGCTTCGCTGTTCAGCGTGCTGATCGGCGCCTGGATCTTCTCCAATTTCGTCAACATTGCCGGCCTGCCCGAGGCGCTGCTCGGCGCCGTCACCGCCTATTCGGTCTCGCCCTGGGTGGTCATGGCGCTGATCCTGCTGATCTATATCGGCCTGGGGTGCATTTTCGAAAGCCTGTCGATGCTGCTCCTGACGGTGCCGATCTTCTTCCCGCTGGTGCGCGACCTCGGCTTCGATCCCGTCTGGTTCGGCGTCGTCGTCGTGGTGGTCACCGAGATCAGCCTGATCACGCCGCCGGTCGGCATGAACGTCTTCGTGCTGCGCGGCGTCGTCGGCGACGTCTCGACCGGCACCATCTTCAAGGGCGTCACGCCCTTCTGGGTGGCCGACATCATCCGTCTGGCGCTGCTGGTCAGTATCCCGGCCCTGGCACTTTACCTCCCGAGCCAGATGGGCTGACACCCACCGATCTGCGTGTTTCTACGGATCACCTCGCCTCCCCGATCGGCTATAAGACCGCCAATCGAGGGAGGTGAGGCATGAATCCGGCGCAATGGCTGGTGCGAACGGCGCGGCGGCTGCCCGAAGCGCCGGCGCTGATGACGGGGCCGCATATCGACGCGACCTATGGTCAATTTGCCCGATCCGCAGCGGCCATCGCGCGATCGCTGCAGCAACGGCACGGGATCGGCGAAGGCGACCGGGTCGCGGTCTTCATGGGCAATTCCACCGCCTATCTGGAGGTGCTCTACGGCATCTGGTTTGCCGGTGCCGCCGCGGTGCCCATCAACGCCAAGCTGCACGCGCGCGAGGCCGCCTGGATCATCGGCGACGCCGGGGCCGCCGTCGCTTTCGTCGACGACATACGCGCCGACGCTCTGAACGCGGTGATGAAGGGCGGCGCTCCGACCATGATCGAGCCGGCGGGGCAAGCGTTCGACGCCATGCGCAACGGCGATCCTCTGGCGCAACCCGTGGCAATGGCGGCCGACGACATGCTTTGGCTGTTTTATACCTCCGGCACCACCGGCAAGCCCAAGGGCGTGATGATCTCCTGCGGCAATGTCGCGACCATGGCGTTCTGCTACTTCGTCGATGTCGACACGGTCGAACCGGAGGACGCGACGCTCTACGCCGCGCCGATCTCCCACGGCGCCGGCCTCTACAATTTCATGCATGTGATGCGCGGCTGCCGGCATGTCGTGCCGGCCAGCGGCGGTTTCGACGCGGACGAGATCCTCGACCTGGCGCCGGGCCTGTCGCGCACCCATCTGTTCGCGGCGCCCACCATGGTGAAGCGGCTGGTCGCACGCGCCACGGAGCGCGGCGAAACCGGCGACGGAATCAAGACGATCGTCTACGGCGGAGGACCGATGTACCGCGCCGACATCGAGGAGGCGGTCACCGTCATGGGGCCGCGCTTCGTGCAGATCTACGGCCAGGGCGAGAGCCCGATGTGCATCACCGCCCTGCCACGCGCGGCCATTGCCGACCGCGGCCATCCGGACTGGGCGGCGCGCCTGGCCTCCGTCGGCACCGCCCAGTGCGCCTGCGAAGTGGCGATTCTCGACGCCGACGACCGGGAACTGCCGCGCGGCGAGATCGGCGAAATCGCCGTGCGCGGCCGCTCGGTCATGCTCGGCTACTGGAACAACCCGGAGGCCACCGCGGCCGCGATCAGGGACGGCTGGCTGCATACCGGCGACGTCGGCTTCATGGACGAACACAGCTACGTGACGCTGCAGGACCGTTCCAAGGACATGATCATATCGGGCGGCAGCAACATCTATCCGCGCGAGGTCGAGGAAGTGCTGCTGACCCATCCCTCGATCGCCGAGGTTTCGGTGGTCGGGCGCCCACACCCCGAATGGGGCGAGGAGGTGGTGGCCTTCGTCACGCTGCATGCGCAGGCGCCTTTCGACCCGGCGCGGTACGACGCTCTGTGCCTCGACCGCATCGCCCGCTTCAAGCGGCCGAAGGACTATGTCGAACTCGCCGAGCTGCCGAAGAACAACTACGGCAAGGTCCTGAAGACCGAGCTTCGCAAACTGTTGACGGAAGGAGAATCGGATGGGTGAATTGTCCGGCAAGACAGCCCTCATTACCGGATCCGTGCAGGGGATCGGCCTGGCGATCGCCCGAGCTCTGGCAGCGGCGGGCGCCCGCATCGGGGTGCACGGCCTGGCGACGCCGGAGGAGGCGGAAGCCGCCTGCGCGGCGGTAAGGGCCGACGGCGCACCCGAAGCGGTCTTTTTCGACGCCGACATGCGCGATCCGTCGGCCATCGAGCAGATGATGTCGGCCGTCGGCGCCTGGGGCGGGGCCGACATCGTGGTCAACAATGCCGGTATCCAGAAGACGGCCAGCCTCGAGGAAGCGGACGCCGCGATCTGGGACGCCATCCTCGCCGTCAATCTATCTGCCGCCTTTCACACCATGCGGCTGGCCCTGCCGGCCATGCGGGAACGCGGCTACGGTCGCGTCATCAACATCGCCTCCGTGCACGGCCTCGTCGCCTCGGTCGACAAGGCGCCCTATGTCGCCTCGAAATTCGGCCTGGTGGGTCTCAGCCGGGTGGCCGCGCTGGAGTATGCTTGTCACGGCGATCGCGGCAGCGGCGGTGTCACCGTCAACTGTATTTGCCCCGGCTGGACGGAGACCGCCATTCTCGGTCCACAGATCGACGCGCGCGCCGCAGCGCTGGGCGGCGACCGCGACGCCGGCATCGCCGACCTGCTGTCGGAGAAACAGCCGTCGGGCCGCATGTCCGATCCGGCGGAAATCGGTGCACTGGCGCTGTGGCTCTGCGCTCCGATAGCCCACAACGTCACGGGCCGGCAATACCGGTCGACGGCGGTTGGACATCGCAGTGAGATCGCACCGGAGTGACGCTACTTTTCGGAAGCGACGAAAACCCCGTCCCAGCCCTCGGCGACGCCTTCGGCGGCCAACTGTTCCGTACGTTCCCGGAAAACCCGGTAGAGGCCGTGAAGCGACCGCGGAGACTCCGTCGCCAACGCCTCCAGGGCCTGGCGGGCGCAGCCGAGATCGCCACTGTAATAGGCTTTCAGAAACGCTGCGTGGCGCTCGGCCAGGGGGGCGAATTCCTGCCCCTCGAGTTCGGCCTGCGACGGCATCGTGAAGATGGTCAGCGGTTCGGCACGGCCGACGACCCGCACCCGGTCGACTTCCAGCCTGGCGACATCCGGCGCCTCGGCGGCCGTCGTTTCGGCGATCAGGTTGGCGACGCCATATTGCTTGGTCAGCGATTCGATGCGCGCCGCGACGTTCACCGCATCGCCGATCGCCGAATAATTGAAGCGCTGGGTGGAGCCGAGATTGCCGACGCAGCAAGTACCGGTGTTGAGCCCGATGCCGATATCGATCGGATGGGAAAGTCCCGCATTGAGCTCGGCCAGGGCCGTTTCCATGCGCAGCGCCGCGCGGCAGGCCCGGGCGGCATGATCCTCCTGGGCGATGGGCGCGTTCCAGAAGGCCATGATGGCATCGCCCATATATTTGTCGATGGTCGCGCCGCTCTCCAGCAGCACATCGGTCATCGGCGTCAGGAAATTGTTGAGCAGCTCCGTCAGTTCCGACGGATCGAGGCCTTCCGACAGCTTGGTGAAGCCGCGGATGTCGCAGAAAAGCAGGGTGAGTTCCCGGTTTTCGCCGCCAAGCGTCAGGCTTTCGGGATGCTTGGCAAGCTGCTGCACCAGAGTGGGCGCGAGATACTGGCCGAACGCCTGACGCACGAACCGCTCCTCGTTTTCCGTCACCAGCAGCCGCGCGGCCGATGCGGCGCCGAAGGACAGCAGCACGGCGGCGACCGGCAACACCGGGTCGAGCAGGATGTGGAAATCGAGAAAGGCGAACCAGCAGGCGACCACGGCTCCGACGGAAATCAGCAGCGCCCACAGGGTGTTGCCGGCGACCGACAGGAACGGGATGACGGCGATCGCCAGCAGGCTGAGGGCCACGGTCGCGAAGATCTCGAGCCCCGGCGCCCAGTCGGGACGGCTGAGCGAAACGCCGGAAAAGATCTGATCGATGATCTCGGCGTGGATGGTGACACCGGCGACGCTCGCCGACATCGGCGTCGCCCGCTGGTCGCGCAGCCCCTGGGCACTTGCGCCGAACAGCACGATGTGGCCGGCGATGGCGTCGGCGACGGCCGGATCGACCGTCGCGCCGGTCAATGTGTGAGCCGGCAGAATCCGCGTGCCGCTGCCGTCGGTGTAGTAGACCCACAGCGTGCCGTCGGCATTGGTCGGAATGGTGAAATTGCCGATGCGCATGGCGACCATTGCCGCAAGGCCCGTATCGGCCTCGCCGCTCGCACCCGTGCCACGGGCCAGCAGCCCTTGAGCCCCCTGGGCGACGCGCAGAGTCTCCACTGCCAGAGACGGCAGGATGCTGTCGCCGGATTTCGTCAGCAGCGGCACCCGGCGCACCACGCCGTCGAATTGCGGATTGAAGTTGAGCACGCCGAGGCCGAAGGCGGCCTCGTCGAACAGTGGCAGGTTGGCGAGCGCGCCGCCGGCGTCCGGCAGATACTCGCTCGGATTGGCCCCGCCGAAACTCAGGCCGGTTTTCGACCGCGGTGCGGGATCGTCGATGTCGGGTGACAGCAGCGCGCCGGTGACCGTCGGATTGCGGATGAGCGCCTCGGCGAACCGCCGGTCGTTGTCGAGCGCCTGAAGGTCCAGGCCGCGCTGCTCCGCCGCCTTGTCGAGATTGAGCCCGCGAAGCACCCTTGCGGGCGAAGTCCGGTCCGGCTCGGAGAACACCATGTCGAAGGCGATCGTGGCCGCGCCCAGCTGCCCCAACCGGTCGACGATCTGAGCCAGGACCGAGCGCGGCCAGGGCCATTGGCCAATGCGTTCGATCGACTCCTCATCGAGGTCGACGATGGTGACCGGGGTGCCGCCATGCGGTCGCGGCGACAGCCGCTGATAGGTGTCGAACACCTGCACCTGCAAACGCTGGAAAGGCGAATAGGGCGACAGGGACAGCAGCAGGACGCAGATGAGGGCGGCCACTCCACAGCCCCAGATGACGCCGCGCCGGCGACGCAGGAGCCGCGATAGGATTCGCCGCAGACCCGGCTTCGACATGTCCCTCCATTCACCCCAGAACGTACCGGCCGCGCCGGCTAATCAACCGGCCCCATAATGACCGCGATCAGCCGAAGCGCAAGGGTGACGGGACGATCGGAGCCGATTCGCAATTCCGGATGCGGCGTTGAATCCGATCGGATCAGTCCAGCAATTGCGGGATATCGAATTCCTTGCCCAGGAACGTGCCGACAATCCTGTGGTTGCCGTTGTTGGCGTAGAACTGACCGAACGTGCCGGCCGCGATCGCCGTGCCGTCATTGACCAGCGCGCCGGTCACCGAGCCGTTGAGACCGTTGGATCCCACCAGGGCGCCGCCGTAAAGCGCCTGGTTTCCTGTGCCCGAAGCATCCGTCACCGCGGCGGCGTAGTTCGCGCCGTCGAGATTGGTGATGCCGAGAGCACCGTTGCGGCTGGCCAGGTCCAGGGTGAGGAACAACTCGCCCGAAGCGATGTACTGGTCGCCGTTGCGGGCGACGTTGGCCAGCGCCGTTCCCTGGTACTGGGCGTTCGTCGGGCCGGTCGGGAGATCGTTCTTGTTGGTGATGTCGCCGGCGACCCAGGTGCCCATGTGGACGTATTCCCGGTGCTGCTCGACTTCGCCCTCGCCGTGATCGATCTCGCCACCGACATAGGTTCCCCACCAGCCCCAGTCGGCGAAGGCGCATTCGGTGCAATGCTGGTAGCCGTCGAGCGGCGCGGCGCGGCCGGAGACGATGTAGGTGCCCGGATTGACCAGCGTCGACGAGAGGACCTGCTCGCTGTCCATGACGATCTGCGTATTGTCGCGGTTCGAGTTGTGATTGGCGCCGAAGATGTCGTCGTCGACAAAAGCGCTGTTGCCGAAGTCTCCGGATGCCGCCAGCACTCCCCGTCCGAAGGTAATGAACAGCTCATGGATCGGCGCGTCGTCGACCACGTCGGTAACGTCGGACCCCGCCCGCATCTCGTCCCCGTTGCTTCCGGTTCCGAGTGCGAGGAACATGTTCGCCCCCTCGTCGGACGCCAGGATATAGGGATCCCCGAAGCCACCGCTGGACTCGGCCATTCCCGTCATGAATCCATTGCCGGAACGCGGCGTTCGGCTGAAACTGCTCTTCGGCAGTTCACTGACCAGATCGGCCACGTGATGCGTTCCAAAGTTGCGGTCGGACTGGAAGGTGTCGGGCGGCGGGCTGCACGGAAGATAGCCGCAGCCTTCCGAAAACGAATCGAAATGCGCATCGGCGTCGGGGTCGAGGCTGACCCCGATGAGGAAATGTTCGGCGTTCGGCCCGAATGCGGATCCGCCATTGGCGCCGGGCAAGGTGTAGCCCGGACTGCCGCGCATATTCGCCAGCGGCGCATCGGCGGCGATGCGGTAGCTGCCCCGCCGTGCATTGAAAATCTGTTTCTTGCCGCTGCTGTTGGTGAACGACGCGCCGGTGCCGGCATAGATCGCGCTCTTCTGGGAGCTGCCGGAACCGCTGATGTCGATCCAGTGGTAGAAGGTCCTCTTTTGTCCGGGCGGCCCTTCGATCAAAAGAAAATCGGTCTTGGCCATGTTGTTGAGCGAACCGTAGAAGGTCGGATTGAAAAACGCGACATCGACATTCTGGATCGGGTCGAGCGTCAGCGAATAGGCGCGGATATCGTCATCCTGGACCGGCAGAGCGGTGAAATCCGTTTCCGTACCGGTAAGGATATAGAACGGATCGGTAGGGTCGCCGTCGACGCCGAGAAGATAGGCGGCGAAATCGCCGCGGCCGGCATAGGCGGGGCCGCTGATGGTGCCGCCCGGCGAAATGCCGGTGGCCGTGAACTGCTGCAGGCCGCCATCGCCTTGCGTGCCGGTCAGGTCCGGCACGCTGATCGTTCCTCCGAACGGCGACGTCGCCACCAGGTTTCCGTCTTCCTTGGTAAACGTCACCAGAAAGTCCGATTCCGGCGTCGATCCGATCAAGCCGCGCGACCCGGCGCCGGGGAAGGTCGCCCCGAAGAAGGTCGTGTAGACGTCGGGCGAAGAAACGACACGGGCCGCCAGGGTTTCGGGCTCGGGCTCGGGCTCAGGCTCTGGTTCGGGTTCAGGCTCTGGCTCGGGTTCGGGCTCTGGCTCGGGTTCCGGTTCGGGCTCGGGTTCGGGATCCGGCGGCTGCGGCGGGTCGCCCTCGGCCACTTCGTCGCGGATGATCTCGTCGGATACCTCGTCCGTATCGGTGATCGAATCGCTGACCTCGTCGAGGTCGCTGGCCTGGACCGGCTTCGGCGTGGGAACAGGAATGTCCCCGGCAATGTTCGAGTTGACGCTGGCAACCTGCGACCCGGCGACGGCCGCATCGTCCGGCGGCTGTCCGGCGCCGCCATTTTGGCCCGGATTGCCCTGCAGACTGGCCTGGAAGTTCTGCGCATCGGTATCGGAACGCGGCCGCACATTGCTGCTGCCGCCCGACACTTCCAACGTGAAGCCGGGCTCGAACAGCCGCTGGCCGCCGCCCGGTCCGTCATAGATGACCTCGTCGCCGAAGATCATCGAGAACGTGCCGGTCCGGCCGCGGACATCGCCCTCGACCATCGCGCCGCGAATGCCGATGGAACCGGCCGGCGTCTTGATGGTGGCGCCGCCCGGCCGCCGGCTGGTCTGTCCGCCGATGAAGCGGAATGCGCCCTTGGCGACCGTCGCCACCACCTTGGCGTTGCCGGTGTTGGGGTTGTAGACGAATTCGTCGATGGTCAGCTGGCTGTTCGGTCCGATGGTGAAGGTCGTCCCGTCGACCAGTAGCACCTGCACGAGACCGGCCGAATCCGTGCTGATCTGCTCGTTGAAGATGACCGTATGACCGATGGTGATCACCCGCGGCGGGGCGCTGCCGCGGCGGCTCTTGGCATCGAGATTGACGGCGGCGGTCACGCCGACCTCGGTTGCGGCCTGCGCCTGACCGCCAAGCAGCGAGAGGGCGACGCCCGTCATCAAAGCTGCGGAAAGTGTTCTGCGTGTCCGTCGAACCGTCATTTTACCAGACCTTCACCAGGGACAGCGTCGTGCCGATGTTGTTGTGCTCGCGGGTCGGGTAGTTGCTGTCGACATAGCGGTAGTCGAACTCGGCGAGCAGCGACAGATTGTTCTTGATCGGGATATTGAGCGACGCCTGGGCGACATATTCCCAGTCGTATTCCGACTGCGTCGCATTGACCAGCGGATCGGGGGCGTCGTAGTCGCGATAGAGCAGACCCAGCGAGCCGCCGAAAATCCATTTCTGTTCGCCCTTGATCGGCGACATGAAGGCGATCGCCGTGCCTATCTGAACGCCGACTTCCGTATAGCTCAGATAGTCGGCGCGCGAGATGCTGCGGGTGACGCCGGCCGCCGCGTTGATCGTGCGCATCGGGTTGACGATGTACTGGTAGGTTCCGAGAAAGCGGATCTCGTCGCCGTCGCGGTCCGTGGCGCGCGGCACGGTCGGCGAGTTGTTGTACCATTTGTGCCGATATTCGATCTTGGCGGATCCCGACGAGCGGGGGCTGAGCTGCGAGACGATCCGCGTCCCGGCGCCGAGAAACGTGGCGTAATAGTCCTCATGCAGGAACGATGTGGCGACGATGCCGTAGATGCCCAGCGCTGCGTTGTCGTAGCCGAACCGCGCCAGGTCGAAGGCCGGTCCGAAGGTCGCCTCGGCCTGGGCCAGATCGAACTGGTCCTGGGTGAACTGCTTGGAGGCGTAGCCGACGATGTCGAATTCCAGCGACGTGCCCTGCTGCTCCAGCTGATGCGAGACGTGATAGGCGCCCGCCAGATAGACATTGCCATCCGGCGAGGCCTGCGAATCGGCGCTCAGCTGATAGGGCAGTCCGTTGAGGATGATGATCTCGCCGTCGGGCCCGCGATTGGCGTTGGTCTGATAGCGAATGCCGGCGCGCATCTGGCCCGAGGTGATGGTCTTGCGGGTGGCATCGTCGATGCGGTCGATATAGGCTTCGACCTTCTGGCGCACCTCCGGCGGCACGTCGGGGCCCGAAATCGCCGCCTCGAAATAGGTTTGCGCGGTCTTGTAGGCGGTCAGGCGATAGTAGAGCAGGCCGAGCTCAAGCTGCAGCCGCGGCAGGCCCGGCGCGAAGATCAGCATACGCTCCAGCGTGGCGATGGCTGCTTCCAGGTCGCCCACCTGGATCGACAGTGTCGCATATTCGAAGGCCGCATCCAGATCGTCCGGCTGTGCCAGCATGCGCTGGAAAAGCGCGGAGCGGCGGGCCTGCAGTTGCGTTTCCGCCTGGCCGGTGACCTGCGGTCTGCCGGTTTTCTTGGCGGGTACCTCCGGCGCGGTCTGTGCCCCCGCGGCAGTGGCGATCAGGCCCGCACAGCCGATGGCTGCGAGCACAAACCCCACTCTGAACGAACTGATACGCACGATTCGTCGCCACAATCTGTATCAATACTTCCCCGGCAAATACTATTCCCGAGTAGAAATTTGGGAGTCAAATGCGTTTGCCGACAAACGGCCCGCCAGCCGCAAAAGATCGCCGAGTGCGACATTTCTGCAATACAAGCCCAATACATCCCTGAATGCCTCAAGCGGCAATTGACACGTAAAGAGTGCAGTCGGGAAGCCGATTCTCCAGTCTGTTTTGCGGATCGCCGGCACCGCCGCTATGGTCATCGGGCACCCAGTCCCGACAAGGAAGCCCCATGCCCGACCGTTTCGGCCCGCGCGGCGTCATCGCGTTGTTCATCCCGCTGCAGAATTCCAACATGCAGCCTGAATACGAGGCGATGCGCCCGCCCGGCATCAGCAACCAGATCTACCGGTTTTCGCTGGCCGCGCCCGACAAGGTGCCGGAAGCGGCGATCCGCGATGTTGCCGGCGGCCTCGGATGCTGGCCGGACATCGTCGTCATCGGCAATTCGGTCGAGATGCGCGGCCTTTCGGCGGCAGCCTTCGACGATTACCGGGCAGCGCTGCAGGACAAGATCGGCGCCGTGCCGCTGGTCACGGCCACCGACGCCACGGTCGCCGGCCTGAAGGCGCTCGGGGCCAAACGCATCGCCGCGATCTCGCCCATGTCGGACGCCTATTCGGACAATGTCGCGGCCTATTACGAAGAACACGGCTTCGAAGTGCCCTATCACGCCGGCCTGCAGGTCGGCCGCTCCGAGGACATCATCCGGATCGGCTTTGCGGAAGCGCACGAAGCACTGCTGAGCCTCGACCATGACGACGTCGACGCGTTCTTGCATGTCGGCGGCGCGCTGGGGATTGCCGACTCCATCGAGAAACTGGAGCAGGAGCTCGGCCGCCCGGTGGTTTCCAGCAATGTCGCCACGTACTGGCACACGCTGCGGCGGCTCGGCCTGCCCGACCGGCTGGAAGGCTTCGGCCGGCTGGCGCAGCTGCCTTAAAACGCACCGGTCGGTTCCCTTTCTCACCGGACTGGTATAGGTCATCGGCCATCCGCCCCATCATCGCCGAGCCTGACCGAATGACCGCCGAAAAAGATCTCCTGGAATCGCTTTTCCATGCCGCCGTCGAGGCCGCACTTCCTGAAAGGACAATCGCCGGTTTTCTGCCGCAAAAGCCGAAGGGCCGCACCGTGGTCGTCGGTGCCGGCAAGGGAGCCGCACAACTGGCGCGGGCGCTGGAGACCCACTGGGACGGTCCGCTGACCGGCACGGTCGTCACCCGCTACGGCTATTCCTGCGACACCGAGCATATCCGGGTCCTGGAAGCGGCCCATCCGGTCCCCGACGAGGCCGGACTCGACGGCACCGCGGCGCTGTTCGATACCGTCGCCGGCCTGATGGAAGACGACCTGGTGATCGCGCTGATCTGCGGCGGCGGCTCGTCGCTGCTGCCCGCCCCGCCCGAAGGCCTTGGCCTCGCCGACGAGATGGCGCTCAACGACGCCCTGCTCAAATCCGGCGCACCGATCGACGAGATGAACTGCATCCGCAAGCATGCCTCGCGCATCAAGGGCGGCCGGCTGGCGCTTGCCGCCCACCCGGCCCGGGTCGTCTCGCTGATCGTCTCGGACATTCCAGGCGACATCGCCGCCCATGTGGCGTCCGGCCCGACGGTGCCCAGCAGCAGCACCGCACTGGAAGCGCAAGGCCTGGTGCGCCGATACGGTTTGGACCTGCCGCCGGCGCTGGAGGCCCATCTGATGTCCGACGCCGCGGCAGCGCCGACACCCGACGATCCCCGGTTCGAAAACAACGAGGTGCACATCATCGCCTCGGCGCAACTGTCGCTCGAGGCGGCGGCGCGGGCGGCCCGCGACCGCGGTTTCGAAGCCGTCATCCTGTCCGATGCGATCGAGGGCGAAGCGCGCGAGATCGCCCGCATGCACGCGGCGATGGCGATCCAGGTCGCTCGCCGCGATGCGCCGTTCAGCAAGCCGGTGATCCTGCTTTCCGGCGGCGAAACCACGGTGACGCTACGGCACAAGGGACGCGGCGGCCGCAACAGCGAATTCCTGCTGTCGCTGGCGCTCGATATCGACGGTTTCCCGGGCATCCACGCGCTCGCCGCCGACACCGACGGCATCGACGGCTCCGAGGACAATGCCGGCGCCTTTGCCGACGGCAACACCGCCGCCGCCATCCGCGAGGCCGGCGCAGACCCGGCCGAACTTCTCACCAAGAATGATGCCTGGCGCGCCTTCGACCTGGCCGGCACGCTTTTCGTACCCGGCCCCACCGGCACCAACGTCAACGATTTCCGGGCAATCCTGGTGCGTTGATCCAGCCGATTTACAACCGTCGCACCGAACCCTAGGTTCAACCCTGAATTGTCCGGGGGCGTGATGGAAGATCTGGCGTTCAAACTGCTTGATCTGGGCGAAAGTCAGATCGACTTGCTCGCAATCGGAGCGGCATTGGCCGGGTTCCTGGCGGCGCTGGTTTTCGACCGCAGCAAAAGAGACCTCCTCAGGTCCGAGTATTTCTTTGCCGGAGCCACGCTGCTTTTCCTGGCGAACCTCACCCAGTTCGTCTGGCTCGCCACCATACCGGCAATGGCCCGCGGGATACTCTGGGTCGTGATCGTCATCGGGCTTGGCTGTCTGGTCGTCTTTGGCTATTTCCTGGGGTCCATCTCCCGCGCGCGCTCGCGCAATGCCTGGGGCCACCCTGGTTATGCCTTTCTTGGCATCATTCCGATCGCCAATCTGGTTCTCTTGTTCCGCCGACCGGCGCAGAAAGTCTCGTCTTCATCGCGGTCGTCGCAGATTGGTACCAATGTCGTCCTCGGCATCGTTCTGCTGGTGTTGAGCACGGGTGCCGACAGGGTGCTTGAAAGGCTGATGACAAGGGCCATGGATTTCGATCCAATCGAGGCCAGCGCGGCCCTGACGGCGCGGATCCTGGCCAGATCCACCGAGACGCCTCAAAAAATCGACGATTTCCTGACGCTGGAGAAGGTCGAAGTGGCCGGGAAAACCCTGAGTTACCAGTATTCGGTGGATACCGACCTCGACTCCCTCCCGGACTCGTTCATCGCTGAAACCAGGCAGGACGAGTGTCCCAATCCGGCCTATGCCCCGATCCTTCAGGACGGCGGCGCGGTGGAATACATCTACCACCGGCTGGATGGCGGGCTGATCGGCACTGTCAGGTTTGACGCGGCCGGCTGCGCAACCGATTAGGCTGTTTCGCAGGTGGGGAACTGACGGGCGCTAATACGGCATGCCCACATAGTTCTCCGCCAGCGTCGCCGAGGCCGCCGCGAACTGCACCACCTGGGAGAACTCCGCCTTCTGGATGCGCCGGTCGAAATCGCTCATGTCGGGGAAGCGGTGCATCATGCTGGTCATCCACCAGGAAAACCGTTCGGCGTTCCAGATGCGGCTGAGCGCCCGGTCCGAATAGGCGTCGAGCGCCGCGTCGGAATTCTCACCATAGTGCTCGCGCAGCCCTTCGAACAGATAATGGATATCGCTGGCCGCCAGATTGAGCCCCTTGGCGCCGGTCGGCGGCACGATATGCGCCGCATCGCCGGCCAGGAACAGCCGGCCGAAACGCATCGGCTCGCAGACGAAGGAGCGCAGCGGCGCGATCGACATCTCCAGCGCCGGGCCGGTGGTCACAGCATCGGCGAAGCGTTCGGGTAGACGACGCCGCAACTCGTCCCAGAAGCGCGTCTCGCTCCAATCCTCGACCTTGTCGCTGAGCGAACACTGGACGTAATAGCGGCTGAGCGTCGTGGAACGCATGGAGCACAGGGTAAATCCCCGCTCGTGGTTGTTGTAGATCAGTTCGTCCGAAACCGGCGGCACCTCCGACAGCAGGCCGAGCCAGCCGAAGGGATAGACCTTTTCGAACAGGTTTTTCGCCGAATCGGGCACTGCGGCACGGCTGGGGCCGTGAAAGCCGTCGCAGCCGGCAATGAAGTCGCAATCGATGCGTTTGGCGACGCCGTCCTTTTCGAAGGTCACGTACGGCCGGTCGCCGTCGAAACCGTGCGGCTGCACGTCCTGCGCATTGTAGAATGTGGTGAGGCCTTCCGCCTGGCGGGCGTCCATCAGATCGTGCGTGAGTTCGGTCTGGCCATAGACAAGCACCCGCTTGCCCCCGGTCAGTTTGAACAGGCCGATACGGTGGACCTCGCCGTCGAAGACCAGATCGAAACCGTCATGCGGCAGGCCCTCGGCCCGCATGCGAGCGCCGACGCCCGCCTCGTCAAGCATGGCCGCGGTGCCTTCCTCCAGCACGCCGGCCCGGATGCGGCCGAGGATGTAGTCGCGGTCGACGCGATCGAGAATGATGTTGTCGATCCCTGCCCGGTGAAGCAGTTGCCCGAGCAGCAGGCCGGACGGTCCCGACCCGATGATCGCGACCTGCGTACGGATCGTCTCCTGGGCCATCAGTCGTCCTCCCCCATGGCGTCGATGTCGGCAACCAGGCGTGTTGCCGTCGACAGTGCCGCTGCCGCCGCTACGGTGATTTGCGGCAGCAGCATCCATTCCAGCGTCCAGGCGGCGCCCGACCGCGCGTTTTCATGAACCAGCGCCTGATGCATGCCGGCAATCTGCGTGGCGTTGAACCGCGCCAGCGTTACCAGGACTTCCGCCGCGACCGGATTCTGCTTGTGCGGCATCGCCGACGAGCCGCCGCCGCCGGCGAGTCTGATCGTGGCAACCTCGTTCTGCGCCATCAGCGCCACGTCCTGGCCGAACTTGCCGAGGACTCCGGTCAGGCGCGCCAGCCAGCCGGCAAGTTCGGCAAGCGGCGTGCGGTCCGTATGCCAGCAACCGGCATTTCGCAATTCCAGCGCGGCGGCCAGTTTCGCCGCAACGGCCGGCCCCTTGTCGGCGAGCCGATCCAGGGTACCGACGGCACCGCCGAACTGCAGGCAAAGTACCCGCTCCTCAAGGGCCGGAAGGTCGTCCGCCAGCGTCTGCAACGGCCGGCGCCAGGCTGCAATCCGATCGGTGCAGCGAATCGGCAGGGCCCTTTGCATGCGCGTTTGCGCCATCAGCCGCCGCTCGCCGAACCGCGCGTCGAGCGCTTCGAAGGCTTGCGCCTGCGTATCGAGACGCACCCCGAAGTCGGCCAGAACCGGCTTCAGCCGCAGCACCAATGCGGTGTCGACCACATCCTGGCTGGTGGCGCCGAAATGGATGTTCGGAGCGTGCGGATCGCCCGCGGCGCGGCGCAACTGCCGCACGAGCTCCGGCACGCAGACACCGTCTCGCGCAGTCGCCGAACGCAGCGCCTCGAGATCCGGCTGGAAGCCCTCGCAGGTTTGCTCCAGCGCCTGCGTGGTTCCCGCGGGCACCAGCCCGGCCTCCTCCTCGGCCCGGGCCAAGGCCAACTCGAACGCCAGCATCGCCTCGATTTCGGCTTCGACTGTGAAATGGGAAGCGACCGCATCGTCGCCCACAAGGCCGGCGAGAACAGGATGATCGAAGGCCGAAACGCTCATTGCTCAAGCAGATCGAGAAACGCCCGGATGGCATCGGTCAACACGACCGGTTGCTCGATGCACGGCAGGTGACCGGCGGCGGGGATCGGCTGATAGCGGGCGCCCGGGATCAGACGGGCCAGTTCGCCGACGAGCTCCGGCGGCGTCGCGCCGTCCTCCTCGCCGACCACGCACAGGGTCGGCACGTCGATGTGCCCGGCCTGCTCGGTATAGTCCGTATCGCGGATCGCAACTGCGGTTCCGGCATAGCCGGCAGCAGGCGTCCGACACAGCATGTTGCGGTAGCCGGCCAGGGCTTCCTGTTCCTCGGTCCTGAATTTTTCGGTAAACCAGCGCTCCAGAATCGGATCGGCAATGCTTGCGATCCCGGCCCGTTCGATGGCCTCGATGCGCGCATTCCACAACTCGTCATTGCCGATCTTGTGGCCGGTGTCGCACAGAATCAGACCCCGGACGAGATCCGGCCGCCGCTGAAAAAGGCCCTGGGCAATGAGCCCGCCGACCGACAGGCCGCAGATGACGGCGTTCTGGAGTTTCAGCATGTCCATCAGCGCTTCCAGATCGCCGATGTGATCGTCCATGCTGTAAGGGGCATCACCCACATCGGAGAGACCGTGACCGCGCTTGTCGTAGGTAACCACGGCAACGTCGCCGGCCAGCCGCACCAGGACATCGCGCCAGATGCGGAAATCGGTCCCCAGCGAGTTGATGAACACCATCGCCGGCTTGCCCTCCGGCGCGCCGATCAGCTGGTAATGAAGCGTGACTCCGTTGACCCTGGTAAACTGCAATGTGTCTCTCCCTGGTGGCATGAAAGCAAATCGGCGACAGGCGGTAAAATGAAAACTCGGCGCCAAATCATAGCGATATGGATATGATTCAAGCCGAAATGCCAACATCGTATTACAATTTTGATCGAATTCAGCGATGTTATTTCCGTTCAAGGCTTTGCCGGCCCGCCTGACAGCCGGCCTTGCGCCACCGCATTGGCGCCGTTCGGCAACATCCCGGACTATGCTGAAAAACTGGCAATTTAAGACATTGACCTTGGAGCCGGCATCTGGTTTCTCAGCGGACAGACAATGTCGAGCGGCGCTCCATGACAGAAAACTCCGGCCCACGAACGATCAGCATTTTCGGCTCCACCGGGTCGATCGGCTGCAACACGCTCGACGTCATTTCCCATCTCGGCGGCCGCGAGGCCTTCAAGGTTGCCGCAGTCAGCGGCCGCGGCAATATCGAGCTCCTGGCCCGGCAGGCGCGCGAGTGCGGCGCCAGAATGGCGGTGACCGCCGACGAAAACCGTTATGCGGATCTGAAGGAGGCGCTGTCCGGCAGCGGCGTGGCCGCGGCCGCCGGCACCTCGGCGCTGATCGAGGCGGCCGAACAGGAGGTCGATTGCGTCATGGCTGGCATTGTCGGCATGGCCGGCCTCGCGCCGACCCTGGCCGCGGCGCGGCGCGGCGCCGATATCGCGCTCGCCAACAAGGAATGCCTGGTTTCGGCCGGCGGCCTGTTCCAACGCGAGATCGAGACCGGCGGCGGCCGGCTGCTGCCGGTCGACAGCGAGCACAACGCTATTCTGCAGGTCTTCGACATCCATCAGCGCCACAGCATCGAGCGGGTCATCCTGACCGCGTCCGGCGGGCCGTTCCGGCGGCTGAGCCGGGACGAGATGGAACAGGTGACGCCGGCCCGGGCCGCCGCCCACCCGAACTGGGACATGGGCCTCAAGATCTCCATCGACAGCGCCTCGATGTTCAACAAGGCGCTGGAGATGATCGAGGCGATGCATCTGTTTTCGCTGCGCCCCGAGCAGATCGAGGTGATCATCCACCCGCAGTCGGTGATTCACTCCATGGTCGGCTACAGCGACGGCTCGGTGCTGGCGCAGCTCGGCACGCCCGACATGCGCACGGCGATCGGATACGCGCTCAGCTATCCGCGCCGCCCGCTGCTGCCGGTCGAGCGGCTCGATTTCGCCCGGCTTGCCAGGCTCGACTTCCAGGAGCCCGACGAGGCCCGCTTTCCGGCGCTGCGCCTGGCTCGCCGCGCCATGCGGGACGGCGGCCATATGGGCGCCATCCTGAACGCCGCCAAGGAGGTGGCTCTTGAGGCGTTCATCGAGGAACGCATCGGCTTTCTTGAAATGGCCGCAATCGTCGAGAAGGTGATGGATCGGATGGGACCAGGGGAGACACCGACTGACATTCAGATCATCTTCGACATCGACCGGGAGGCACGTAGCCGTGCCGGTGAACTGGTCGCCGGCGGAGTCCACTGACCGTTCAGGCTGGGTTCATGTCCCGCTGCTACCGTCACGGAAGCAAGTCAAATTGCTCCCGTATTTCGGCCGGAGGGGGCTTCATCCGACCGGATAGCGTCACACAGTGGTGCTTGCACCGCTGAATCGTATACAGTGTTGTAGGCTTTCCTGCGGAAGGAAAGCGATCGGAGGCTGGAAAATGAAGAAAGTTCTTGCGCTTGTGTTCGTGGCGGCCGTGATTGCCGGCTGCACCCCGACACAGAAGGGGGCCACCATCGGCGCCGCAACCGGCGCCGCCGTCGGCGGCATCACCACCGGCCGGACCTCCGGCGCGCTGGTCGGCGCCGCGGTCGGCGCAGCGGCAGGGGCCCTGATCGGCCGTGTGTCGGAGAATTCCGACCAGTGCTACTATCGCGACCGCTACGGCCGCACTTACACAGATCGGTGCCCGGCCAACTACTGACGCGACAGTCCGGCCTCGTGCCGTCAAACGACGAAGGGGCTGCCGGCCGATGCCGGCAGCACCTTTTTTTTTTGCCTGAGCCCGTTCTACTCGGCGGCGTCGACCTTCAGCACGCCGCGGCGAATCTGGTCTTCCTCGATCGATTCGAACAGCGCCCGGAAGTTGCCTTCGCCGAAGCCTTCGTCGCCCTTGCGCTGGATGAACTCGAAGAAGATCGGCCCGATCACCGTCTTGGAAAAGATCTGCAGCAGGATCTTGGTGATGCCGCCGTCGATGACGCCCTCGCCGTCGATCAGGATACCGTGTCTGGCCATCCGGTCGATCGGCTCGTCATGGCCGTTCACCCGCTCATAGGATTTTTGGTAATAGGTCTCGGGCGGCCCCGGCATGAAACGCAGGCCGTTTTCCGCCAGCGCATCGGTAGCGCCGTAGATCTCATCGGTGCCGACAGCGATATGCTGGATGCCCTCGCCTTTGTATTTGCGCAGGTATTCCTCGATCTGACTCTTGTCGTCCGTCGACTCGTTCAGCGGAATGCGGATTTTTCCGCACGGCGAGGTGATGGCGCGCGACACCAGCCCCGTCATCTTGCCCTCGATGTCGAAAAAGTGGATCTGCTTGAAGCCGAACAGCTCCCTGTAGAAATCCCACCACTTGTCCATGTTGCCGCGAAACACGTTGTGGGTCAGGTGGTCGAGATAATAGAAGCTGACACCCTGCGGCTTCGGATCGCGCTCGCCCAGCCACTCGAACTCGGCATCGTAGGGCGACCCCTTGTCGCCATAGGTGTCGACGAAATAGAGCAGCGATCCGCCGATGCCGACTATGGCCGGCACGTCCAGGGCCTTGTCGTCGCCCTCGTAGGGCGTGGCGCCCTTGGCGACGGCATGGTCGAAGGCGTGCTGCGCATCGACGACGCGCCACGCCATGGACGGCGCGCACGGGCCGTGCAGGTCGATGAAGCGGTCGGCAAACGATCCCTTCTCGGCATTGACGATGTAGTTGACGTCGCCCTGCCGCCAGACGGTGATCGCCTTGCTCTTGTGTTTCGCGACCGGAACATAACCCATCCGGGTGAACAGTTCGTCCAGCTTTTCCGGTTCCGGATGCGCGAATTCGACAAATTCGAAGCCGTCGGTGCCGGCCGGGTTCTGCTCGCTGATTTTTGCAGGCGGCGCGTCGTGCGGAAACGGACCCATTTGATTTCTCCTCAATTCGTCATGGTGTTGATTGCCGTCATTATCGCGCAGACGACGCACAAAAGGCTTGCAAAATTCACGATATTTTGCATTGATACGCACAAATCACGCATATCTTAACGAAAGAACGCACAAAATGATGGATCAATTCGATCGTCGAATTCTCCAGGAGCTGCAGAAGGACGCACGGCTGACCAACAACGACCTTTCGGAGCGGGTGAACCTGTCGGCGTCGCAATGCTCGCGCCGCCGCATCCAGCTCGAGGAGACCGGCTACATACGCGGCTATTTCGCCGGTCTCGACCGCCTGAAACTGGGCCTCGGCATCATCAACATCATCACCGTCACCCTCGACACCCACAACCGCGACAATGCCAAGCGTTTCGCCGATCTGGTCAACCAGCTGCCGGAGGTACTCGAGGCCCACGCGCTGACCGGCGAGATGGACTACATGCTGAAAGTGGTGACACCGGACCTCAAGGCCCTGTCCGGTTTCGTCAACGACGTGCTGCTGCCGCACGACTCCGTCCGCCACGTCAAATCGGCGATCGTGCTGGAAACCCTCAAGGATACCCACGCACTGCCGCTGGATGCGGCCTGATTGCGCTTAGACCCCCTATAGACAGTTACAAAATAAGTCCCATTCATGGCGCCGACTTTGGTCCGGACAACCCGCAACGAAGCCATTTCGGGTTGCCGCAGACGAACCGGATCGCCGCGGGCAGGCCGGGCAACGGGGTACGAATCCGTCGGCATCCACCGAACCACCCTTGGGAGTGAAATCAATGAACAGACGCGCTTTTGTCAAAACCCTCGCCGCCGGCGCCCTGCTGGCCGCCGGCACGCTTGCCGGCGCAGGCACGGCGTTCGCCCAGGAAGTCACGCTGCGCATGCACCAGTTCCTGCCGCCGCAGGCCAACGTGCCGGCCAACGTGCTGATCCCCTGGGCCAGGAAGATCGAGGAGGCCTCCGACGGCCGCATCAAGATCGAGGTGTTTTCCGCCATGGCGCTGGGCGGCACTCCGCCGCAGCTGATCGATCAGGTCCGCGACGGTGTCGTCGATATCGTCTGGACCCTGCCGGGCTATTCGCCGGGCCGCTTCCCGCGGGTCGAAGTGTTCGAACTGCCATTCATGATGACCGACGCCGAAGCCGGCTCCCGCGCCTATTGGGAGCTGTTCGAATCGGACATGCAGGACACCGACTTCAAGGACTACAAGATCCTCGGCACCTGGATGCACGGCCCCGGCCTCATCCATGCCCAGGGCGACGGCGTGCAGAAGCTGGAAGACATGAGCGGCAAGAAGCTGCGCGGCCCGACCCGGGTCATCAACGGCCTGCTCGGCGAAATGGGCGCCACGCCCGTCGGCATGCCGGTGCCGGCCATTCCGGAAGCTCTGTCGAAAGGCGTCATCGACGGCACCGTCATCCCGTGGGAAGTGGTGCCGGCGCTGAAAGTACAGGAGCTGGTCAACACCCACACCGAGTTTGCCGGCGACACGGCCCTCTACACCGCTGTTTTCGTCCTGGCCATGAACAAGGCCAAGTATGACAGCCTGCCGGACGACCTGAAAAAGATCATCGACGACAATTCCGGCATGGAATTCTCGGCTTTCGCCGGCCGCACCATGCAGGACTACGACGCACCCGGCCGCAAGCTGGCCGACGAACGCGGCAACAACATCGTTACTCTGGACGAGGCCGAGGTCGAACGCTGGAAGGCGGCGGCCAAGCCGGTCATCGACAACTGGATTGCCGAAATGAGCGGCAAGGGCATCGACGGCGCCGATCTGTACGAGCGCGCCCAGGCGGCGATGGCCAAACACTCGAACTAGGGTACCGGCCGAATTCGACCGCGGGGCGCGTGACGCCCCGCGGCATCCATTGACAAAAATAACGATTGGGGCTCTTGTCGCGGCGAACGCGACGTGAGGGGAGGAAACATGGAGCGGATCGGGCGCTTCATCGACGCGCTGGCACGCATCACGGCGCTGGCCGGCGGTCTGGTTCTGACCATCCTGGTGATCATCACCGTCATTTCCGTGACCGGCCGGGCGCTGGTCTTCGCGGGACTGGCGCCGATTCCGGGCGACTTCGAACTGGTCGAAGCGGGAACGGCCTTTGCCGTCTTCGCCTTCCTGCCCTGGTGCCACCTGCGGCGCGGCCATGCGGTGGTCGAAGTGCTGACCATGCATTTCAGCGACGGGGTCAATCGCATCATCGATGTCGTCGCCAATTTGCTGATGCTGGTCTTCGCGGTGCTGATCTGCTGGCGCCACTGGCTCGGCACGCTGGACAAGCAGTCCTACGGCGAGACCACCTTCATCCTGCAGTTCCCCATCTGGTGGGCTTATGCCGCCAGTCTCGTCGGCGCGGTGGTCTTCGTCGTCGTCGCGGCCTGGTGCCTGGTGCGCGCCGTGGTCGAAGCCCGACACGGCCCGACGCCGGCACTCAGCGGGGAAGCGCCGTGAGCAATCTGGAAATCGGCATCTGGTCCTTCCCGGTCCTTCTCATCCTGATCTTCCTGCGCATTCCCATCGGTCTGGCGATGCTGGCGGTGGGAGTCGGCGGCAGCTACATGATCAACGATTCCTTCCTGATGATCTTCGGGCAGCTGAAGAACCAGACCTACGGCACCTTTTCTTCCTATTCGCTGTCCATCGTGCCGCTGTTCCTGCTGATGGGACAGTTCGCCAAGCTGGGGGGCATGTCGTCGGCGCTGTTCTACGCCGCCGAGACCTGGCTCGGACACCGCAAGGGCGGCGTCGCCATGGCAGCCGTCGGCGCCTGCGCCGGTTTCGGGGCGATCTGCGGCTCGTCTCTGGCAACCGCCGCCACCATGGGCCAGGTGGCGCTGCCGGAACTGCGCCGCTACGGTTTTTCCGGCTCGCTGGCCACCGGATCGCTTGCCGCCGGCGGCACGCTGGGCATCCTGATTCCGCCCTCCGTGGTGTTAGTCATCTACGCCATCCTCACCGAGCAGAACATCGCCAAACTGTTCGTCGCCGCTGTCATCCCGGGCATCCTGGCGGCCGTCGGCTACATGCTCGCCATATCCATCTATGTGCGCCTGGTTCCCGGATCCGGAGGCTCGCGCGCCCGCGCGCCCTATGGCGAGCGCTTCCGCGCGCTGCTCGCCGTCTGGCCCGTGCTGCTGGTCTTCCTGGCGGTGGTCGGCGGCATCTATCAGGGGATCTTCACGCCGACCGAAGCCGCCGCCGTCGGTGCCGCCGGTACGGGACTGATCGCGCTGGCCAATCGCGGCCTGACGCTGGCAACGCTCAAATCCTCCATCCTCGACACCGCCAACTCCACCGGCATGATCTTCCTGATCATCCTCGGCGCCGCCGTCTATAACGGCTTCCTGGCGCTGTCGCAGCTGCCGCAGGAGGCCGCCACCTTCGTCACCGAACAGGGCTTTTCCCCCTGGGTGGTGCTGACGGTGATCCTGCTGCTCTACCTGGTGTTCGGCTGCGTGATGGATTCGCTGTCGATGATCCTGCTGACGGTGCCGATCTTTTTCCCGATCGTCATCGGCCTCGATTTCGGCCTGACGCCGGAAGAGTTCGCACTGTGGTTCGGTATTCTGGTACTGATCGTCGTCGAGGTCGGCCTGATAACGCCACCGGTTGGCATGAACCTGTTCGTCATCAATTCGATGGCACGCGACATCCCGCTGTCCCAGACCTATCGCGGCGTCTTCCCCTTCGTCGCCACCGACCTGATCCGGGTGGTGATCCTGGCGCTGTTCCCGTTCATCACGCTGGGCCTGGTGCGCTGGCTGTACTGATCACGACGTCGGCAGGGCGGCCATCGACGCAGCCATGTCGCCATAACCGCAGAACCGGTATTCGTAGGCCAGGCCGAGCCGCTCGGCGATGGCCTTGGCCTTCTCCTCCAGCGCCACATCCTTAACTTGCGGCATGAAGACCAGCTTGGTGTAGTTGCCGAAGACGAACTCCACCATGTCGTCGCGCCGGTCGAGCCCCAGCGCCTCCCAGACGAATTTTTCGAAATGCCGACAGAAATAGTCGGTGAGGTAGAAGGTACTGATCTCGTCCTCGGCGTGCTCCGCAAACGTTTCGTTACCCATGAAAAAAGAAAAGCAGTGCGGCCCGCCGATGCGCTCGACACGGCCTTCCTCCTCCAGCACCTTGTCGAGTAGGCCGCCCGTGCCGCAATCGCCGTAGAGCACGTAGATCTTGTCGTAGCGCGTGCCGGCCTCGCGGATTTTCCCGCGCACGGCTTCCGGAATGGCCCGTGGATCGTGGTGCAGCTTGGCCGGCAGGCAGGCGACGTCCAGATGTCGCCAGCCGTTCATTTCGATCAGGTCGACGATCTCGCGGCCCAGCGCGCCGCAGGCGATCAGCAGGGTCGTGCCTTCGCCGCGACGGAATTTGTGAGTCGGTTCGGTTGCCTCGATCATGGCGGAAAATCTAGCGCGGGCCACGGCTCGACGCCATCTCGAATGCGGCATGCGGTTTGTTGACAGGTTCCGAGAACCGGAGAAAACTGTGGCATGGCCATCCAATCCGTCAGACCGCAACCCCTGCTCGCCGTCGCCGATGTGCTGGCAAGCAGCCGCTGGTACGCCACGCTGCTCGGTCTGCGGATGTTTGCCGATTCGGTCGAAACGACGCACGGCAATGTCTATAACCGGATCTATGACGGCGAAGCGCTTGTCATGCAGTTGCACAGCTGGGACGACGAGGAGCATCCCAACCTGATGGGCGAACACGATGCCCGGCACGGCCACGGCGTGCTGCTCTGGTTCGAGGTCGACGATTTCGATGCTGCGGTCGAGCGGGCGCACGATCTGAACGCCGAGATCATCCTCGAGTCGCACGTTAACGATGCCCCGAAACACCGGGAAATATGGCTGTGCGATCCGGACGGATATGTCGTTGTCGTTGCCAGTCCCGACGGCGAGGCCGATTGAACGCGCTCCATGGCCTTACGTGACGAAATCGTTTGCTATTGCCCGCAATCTGTGATTAACGCTGCGCAACGCGCCGCGCGTAGAGGATCCACGGGTCAACAGCGGCGTGCACTGACAGCGCTATTTCGAGAAGATCGTTGCCGCAAGACAGTGCAAGAATGCACAAAAGAACACGCAGCTGATCTACGCTTTTCTGCCCTGACAAACCGTTCGTCCCGACGCCGCCAAAGACAGGTCGGCGGCAAGGACGATTTTAGAAAGACCCTTTTGACCGAATTTAACAGTCTCGGCCTAGCCGAATCCGTCCTTCGCGCCGTTGCGGCCGAGGGATACCGAACCCCCACTCCAATCCAGAACGAAGTCATTCCAACCATGCTGGCGCAACGGGATGTTCTGGGCATCGCCCAGACCGGCACCGGCAAGACCGCGGCATTCGTGCTGCCACTGCTGCACGCTATTGCCGGCGAGCGGCGCAAAGCCGCAGCCAAGTCGTGCCGTGCGCTTATCCTTGTCCCGACGCGCGAACTGGCGGCCCAGGTTGCCGACAGTATCCGCACCTACGGAAAATTCGTCCGTCCGTCGACGGCCGTCGTGGTCGGCGGCCTGCGGCCGCAGCCGCAGATCCGCGCCCTGGCTCCCGGCGTCGACATCGTGATCGCCACTCCGGGCCGACTGGAAGACCATCTCGGCAGCGGCGCCGTTCGGCTCGACCGGACGACGACCGTGGTGCTCGACGAGGCCGACCAGATGCTTGACCTCGGTTTTGCACCGGCCATTCGCCGCATACTCGGTCAGCTGCCCGACCGGCGCCAGACCGTGCTTCTGTCGGCCACCATGCCGAAACAGATCCGCAAGCTGGCACGCGACTACCTGAACCGTCCGGAGGAAATCGCCGTCGCGCCGGTGTCCCGGCCGATCGACCGCATCGAGCAGTCGGTCCTGTGGACCGAAAAGGCGGCCAAGCGCGACCGTCTGGTCGAGCTGCTTGCCGAGCACGATGTCGAGCGGGCGATCGTCTTCACCCGCACCAAGCACGGCGCTGACCGCGTCAGCCGTCACCTCGACCGGGCCGGCCTTTCGGCCGCCGCCATCCACGGCGACAAGAGCCAGGGACAGCGCGACCGGGCGCTCGGCGCCTTTCGGAAGGACCGGGTCAAAATCCTGGTCGCCACCGATATTGCCGCACGCGGCATCGATATCGACGGCGTCAGCCATGTCTTCAACTTCGATCTGCCGAATGTCCCGGAAGCCTATGTGCACCGCATCGGCCGCACCGCGCGCGCCGGCGCCAGCGGCGTCGCGATCTCGCTTTGCGATCCCGCGGAACGCGGGTTGCTGAAGGACATCGAACGGCTGATCGGACGAGACTTCGGCGCCGGCGGCACAGTCGACCGCGATGCCGCGCCGGCAAGGCCCAGGCGCACCCCGAAACCGGCAAACGACCGCAAGGCGCGCCGCCGCGCCAAATGGCAGGCGCAGAATCAAAACAGCCCGGATCCAATTTCTGCCACAGAAGCGCCCGATGCCGGCCTTAATCGAGTATTCGGCAACGTAACAGCGCTACCGCAGTCCGATCGTCCGACAAAAGGAAACCGGAAAAACCGGTCCTCGAAATCCCGTCATGCATCAAAAGGAGAAAATGCAATGCCGACAGGTACAGTGAAATGGTTCAATGGAACCAAGGGTTACGGCTTCATCGCCCCCGATGAAGGCGGCGCCGACGTGTTCGTTCATATCTCGGCCGTCGAACGGTCCGGCATGAGCGGGCTCGATGAAGGCCAGAAGGTCAGCTACGACATCGAAGTCGACCAGCGCCGCGGCAAGTCGTCCGCTGCCAATCTGCGCAGCGCCTGACGGCGTCACCAATCAGAGCCGGCGGAATCCGCTTCCGCCGGTTCTCTTTCCCGTCGGTCAAGCGCCGATCGCCTCGATCTCCGCGATCAATGCGGTGTCGACCGGAATTCCGTTTGCCAGCATGTCTCGCTTCAGCGCCTGACGGCGATGCCCCGGAACGCGGGCACCGTCCATAGCGGCAATCATTTCTGCCATTTCACCGAAACGCCCGATCACGCCATCGCCGAACGCACCCGGATCGATGGCGATCAGGGTCTGGCCTGCGCCGGGCGGCGATCCTTCCGCATTGAGGAAGGACGACTGCTCGTAGCTGTAATTGGCGCCGGTGAGGCCCGCGGCCAGCAATTCCACCATCAGAGCCAGCACCGTGCCCTTGGCATCGCCGAGCGGCGCCATGGACCCGACCAGCGCCGCCTCTGGTTCGGTCGTCGGCCGGCCCTCGGCATCGAAAGCCCAGTTTTCCGGTATCGACTCGCCCTTCTGCCGCGCCGCCATGATCTTGCCGCGCGCCACCCGTGACAGCGAAATGTCGACAGTGATGGGATCACCGCCGGGCAGCGGCACGGCAAAGGCGATCGGGTTGGTTCCGTAGATGGCGTTGCGTCCGCCCCAGGGCGCCATCGCCGCCGGCGTGTTGGCGAACAAGAGGCCCGCCATCCCCCGCTCCGCCAGCGCTTCGACGATCGAACCGGCAACGCCGCAATGATGCGACCGCGTCGCCCCGGCGATGGCGATGCCCTGGCGTACGGCCGCCTGAGGCAGCCAGTCGAGGGCGAGGTCGAGCGCCGGATAAGCGAAACCGTGGGCTGCGTCCACCAACGCCGCACCAGGGCGTTTTTCGGTGAGCTCCGGCACCGCATGGCCGTCCACTTTGCCGCAGGCCGCCTGGGCGGCATAGGAACCGACCCGCCGCAGGCCGTGGCCGCCCTGGCCGGTCAGCTCGGCGCCCAGCAGGGCGCGTGCGACGCTTGCCGCATTGGTCGCGGACGTGTTGCTGCGCTCCAGCGCGCCTGCCACCAGCCGCTCCACCTCTTGCGGTTGCAGAACGGTCGTTTCACCCATCGGCGGTCTCCGCCGGCTGGGCCAGATGCTCCAGCACCGTTTTGGCAATCAGCGCGCTCACCCGCACGTTCGATTCGTCCGTTACGCCGGCGATGTGCGGCGTCAGCACCAGATTGGAAATGCCGGCGAAAACCTCGGCCGCTTCGGCCGTCAGCGGCTCGGTCTCGAAGACGTCGAGCGCCGCCCCGCCGACTTTTCCCGACCGCAAGGCCTTGGCCAACGCCGCCTCGTC
The DNA here is from genome assembly GCA_963921345.3 of Rhizobiaceae bacterium. GTDB lineage: Bacteria > Pseudomonadota > Alphaproteobacteria > Rhizobiales > Rhizobiaceae > Hoeflea_A. The sequence goes on from CAWUFE020000007.1 coordinate 3,933,215, forward strand.
GACCACGCCGCCGCGCGCCGCATTGATCAGCACGGCGCCCTTCTTCATTCTGCCGATCGCCTCGGCATCGATCATGTGACGGGTCGCATCCGTGAGCGGCGTGTGCAGGCTGATGACGTCGGCATTGTCGAGCACGCCTTCCAGCGAAACGTTGCGCGCCAGCTGCCAGGCCGGATCGTTGGCCGGCCGGTAGGGATCGAAGGCAACCACCGGCATGCCGAGGAGCTGCGCCCGCACCGCAACCTCGTAGGCGATCGCACCGAAACCGACGAGCCCCATGATCTTGCCCGAGAGTTCCCGCCCCATCAGTTTCTCGCGCGGCCAGGCGCCTTCCAGCATCGCACCGGTCGACAGATAGGCGCCGCGCAGCAGCGTCATGGCGTTGCCGATCACATATTCGGCCACCGCAAGATTGTTGGCGCCGGTTGCCGGAAACACCGCAACGTCGCGCTGCTTGCAGGCCTCCAGGTCGATGTTGTCGAGGCCGACGCCGAGCCGTCCGACGCATCGCAAATTCGGTGCCGCGTCGAGCAGCTTCGCCGTCACCTTGGTGCGGTTGCGCACGATCAGTGCCGTCGCCTCGCCAAGCAGAGGCGGGATCTTGCGCGGCGCATTGACCAGTTTCGGGTCGTAATGCGTGTCCAGTTTTTTCGAAAGCGTGCCGACCGCTTCCTCGTCCATGAATTCGGTAATGACGACTGTGCTCAAACCATCCCCTCCTCGAACCACCATGTGGCCGATTGAATCACCCGACTGCGGCGATTTTGGGTGCCGGTCCGCAGGACCGGATCAGGCACTTCGGTAGAGCTTGGTCATGACGAATTCCCGGTGACCCAGCGCCTCGGCCGCCGTCGCCCGGCCGTTGGCCGTGCGGGCAATCATGTCGATCAACGCATCGCCGGCCTGGTCGATTGTCATGTCGCGGCGCAGGATGCCGGAGACGTCGACGTCGATATGCTCGCCCATGGTCCGGATGGTGCGCGGATTACCGGAGATCTTGACCACCGGCACGATCGGATTGCCGATGACGTTGCCCTGGCCGGTCGGGAAGGTGTGGATGACGTAGCCGGCCGCGGCCATCAGCGTGACGCATTCGGCGGCGGCCGACGAGGTGTCCATGAAATAGAGCCCCTTGCCCTTCTGCGGCTCTTCGGCCGGGCCCAGCGCGTCGACATAGGTCGAGCTGCGACCGATCTTCTCCAGATTGCCCAGCGCCTTTTCCTCGATGGTCGTCAGACCGCCGAGAATGTTGCCCTTGGTCGGCTGGCTGTCGGAAAGGTCGGAGGTCTTGTGCGCCTCGATCACGTCGTCCTGATAGGCCTGCCAGATCTGCATGAACTTTTCGGCCGCTTCCGGATTGGCGGCGCGCTCGGCGCACAGATGCTCGGCGCCGGTGATTTCCGAGGTCTCGCCGAAGCAGCCATAGATGCCTTCCGGCAGCAGCTTGTCGTACATGTTGCCGACGGTCGGACAGGACGACAGGCCCGTCGTCGTGTCGCTTTCGCCGCATTTGGTCGAAATCCACAGGTCGGAAACGTCGCACTCCTCGCGCATCTGTTCCGTTGCCCAGTGCACGTACTCCTTGGCCACCCGCGAAGCCGCCGCCACGGTGGCGATGTCGCCGTTCTGTTCGATCGACAGGCCGGTCACCGGCTTGCCGGTCTTGGCGATGCCGTCGACGACGACCTTGGTCCACTCCGGTTCGATGCCGATCACCACGACGGCGGCGACATTGGGGTTCGAGCCGGTGCCGATCATGGTGCGAAAATGCAGGTCGAGATCGGCCCCGAACTGCAGCCGACCGTAGGCGTGCGGCAGCGCCATCGTACCCTTGATGTTGTTGGCAACCGATTCGCAGGCCGCGTTGGAGATGTCGTCGAGCGGCAGGATGACGACATGATTTCGGACGCCGACGCGGCCGTTTTCGCGGCGGTAGGCCTTGATTATGCGCGACATGTTGCTCTCCTACCAGCGCTTGGTCTTGACGTTGTGCACGTGGACGTGCTCGCCCTTGCGGATCGGAGCGACGACCTTGCCGATATCCTCGCCATACTTGAAGACCGTGTCGCCGACATCGAGATCGGCGAGCGCCACCTTGTGGCCGATCGGCACGTCGTGATTGCACATCAGTTCGAAATCGGAATCGTCATGGGTGATGACACAGGTCATGTTTGTGCCGGCCTTCAGCTCTTCGACGACGACCACGCCGACATTGTCTTTGTGGTCGTGGACCAGCAAATGCGGGATACTCAACGGAACCTCCAACGGGATTTGAACGGGCGTACGGTGTGCGCCCAAGTCTTATATATTATATAAGATACGTTATGCTGGCGTTGTCAACCGGAACGGGCTACAACGGGGCTGCTTTTTACTGCCCTCCGGGCCATCGTGCCAAGGGCGCCCGACGGGCAGGCAACGGTGAGAGGCGGACAGTACGGGGGTTGCGGATTTTGGCACTGCAGGACAACGAAACGACGATCGGCTTCAAACCGCTTTATGCCCAGGTCAAGGATCAGCTGATCCGTCGCCTGGTCGACGGCACCTGGCAGCCCGGCATGAACATTCCGAGCGAGCAGGAGCTCGCCCGCCAGTTGAATGTCAGCCAGGGCACGGTGCGCAAGGCGCTCGATTCGATGACCGCCGAAAACCTGCTGGTGCGCCGCCAGGGCCGCGGCACCTTCGTCGCCGAGCCGGAAGATGCCCGCATCCTCTTCCAGTTCTTTCGCCTGACCGCCGACGGCAGCGACGGCGACAACGACCGCGGTGCATTTCCGGATTCCACGCTGCTGTCCTGCACCGGCGAAAAGGCCGATGGCGAGCAAGCGGAGGCGTTGGCGCTGGCTTCCGGTGCGCCGGTTTGGCACATCGAGCGGGTGCGCCTGCTGCTCGACAAGCCGGTGCTGACCGAGACCATCATCATTCCCGCCGAGATTTTCTCCGGCTGGGACACGCTGGACGAGATTCCGAACAACGTCTATCAGCTCTATTCCACCCGTTGGGGCATCACCATCGCCAAGGCCGACGAGCAACTGAAGGCGATCGCCGCCGGCCCCGACGACGCGCACCATCTCGGCTGCGAAATCGGCGAACCGCTGCTGCAGGTCCGCCGCATCGCCCGCGACCTGCAGGACAACCCCGTCGAGTTGCGCATCTCGCGCTGCCTCACCCGCGACATGCACTACGCCGCAAGCCTGCCATAGGACGCTGTTGTTCTCACGCCGGCGCCACCAGGTTGGCCATGAGCCGGAAGGCCCCCGGCACCAGTTTCTCCATCTGATGATGCAGGATCAGCGATGTATGGGTATGGCGTCCTTCACCGATCCGCGCCGTCAGCATGGCCCCGAGATGCGGATTTTCGTCCGGGTCGGCCATCGACAGCAGCGGCGTGTAGGCGTCGGCCCAGCCCTTGGCGAAATACAGCCCTCTTTCCTTGTGCCAGCCGCGCCAGTCCGTGTCACCGATTGCGTTGGGCGTGGTAAGCAGAGCGTGCTCCGGCACCAGATGCGTCACGGCCGCGTTCTCGTCGGTCACCCGCCAGCGCAGCGACGGCTTGCCGATTTCGAGATGTGCGGGCGGCACCGTGTCGGGGTCCCAGGCGTCCCAGGGCCGGTGGTAGAGTGTCACCAGATTGCCGCCGCGCCTGACCCAGTCATGCACCATTGGCAGGGCGGCGCGAAAGGCCGGCCGGGTGCGCATGGCGAAAATGCCGACGACAAGCGTATCGAAGGCGTCGATACCCATGCCCGTCAGCATGTCGTCCGACACGCCGGTGACCGAAAGTCCCAGCGCGCGCAGCCAGTGGTCGACCCGGTCGTTGCCGCCGCCGACATAGCCGATGTCGACTTGCGGCAAAGCGGCCTCGAGTACCCGGACGGCGACGGTTGCTCGATGGAACCGGGCGCGCGGCGGAATGTGCGGATAGTCAAAGCGGCGGATGCAATGGGCCGGCTCGCCGTCCAGCAGCAGCGGGATGTCGTAGAGGCCCGGGGCAACGCCGGCGGGCGTGTCGATCGCAAAGCCGCCATCCACCTCGCGCGCCGTCCATCCGGCCGGCAGTTCCAGCGAGGGTTTCGCCTCTGCCGGAAACACTTCCGACAACCGCACGGCCAGCGGTGAAACCGCGGCGTTCAGATTGACGAGATGGATATCCCCGTCGACCGCGGCCGACCGGGCCGGCAGAACGATCGGCGGCACCTCGAAAGATTGCAGCGTCTCCGATCGGACACCGTCGGTTTCAATCGACAGCCGGACGGCCGGCAGATCGGCCCGCTCAGGCCAGTGAGTGTCCGGATAGGGATTTGTCGGCGCGGCATCGTCGGGGATCGCCAGGCAACCGTCATCCGACACCCAGCCATCCGGCAGCACAAGTTCGGCCTCCGCGTCCGCGCCGGAGGCCTCCAGCGCAAACGGCACCCGGTCTCCCGGTCTCGGAAAGTCCGTCTCCAAACGCGCCGATGCCTGTGCTCCGGCGGCCAGCGCAATGACCCGGGAAAGCTGCTCCTCCTTGCGAACGAGCCGATGGTTGACCTCGTGAACCGCTTCCGGCGGGCAATCCTGGAGGGCCTGCCGAACGAAAGACAGCGCCGCCGCTGCATGGGCCCTGACCGTTGCCGCATCCGGAAAAGCGGCGCGTGCCGCGTCGCATCCGATCTGCGCCCCCTCCAGTGCCTCGGCGATCCCGCCGGCACTTTCCATGGATGACAGTTCGTTCAGCGTCTGCGGCAAACCGCTGGTCAGGTCGGTCTCCGCTTCGTCCGACGAACTGCGAGCGAGGTGCAGCGGCCAGCGGTTGGGTCTGCCGTGCGGCACCCATCGGCCCATGCCTTGCGTACGGTGGAACACCCGCGAATGCTCGCCGATCTGCGCCCAGCTCCAGCCGGTGACCGGATCCTCGCCGTCGCCGTCGATGGTGATCGTGGCGGGCGGCGGCGGTTCGTCGTCGTCATAGGAGTCGCCGGCGCCGGACCACGCCGGAAGATAGAGTTTCCTCACTTGCCAGGGCAGCAGTTCGGCCTTGCCATAGGCCGGATCCGCTGCCGCTTCGACCGCTTCATGGGCAAGCTGGGTCATCGCCCGGTGGTGTCCATGCTGGCCCGGAATGTCGAGAAAGGTCGGACATAAAATATCCGGCCGCTCCGTCCTGATGATGTTTACGAACCGCTCGAGCACCCGCTCGCGGCCCCATTTGGCAAGGGTTTCGACGCCGCTCTTGGAAAAGCCGAAATCGAAGATCGTGTCGTCCGGGCTTTGCGACAGCCAGTAGAGCCTCATGTCGAGCTGATCGGCCGCCCGTTCCATTTCGGCAGTGCGGATGACACCGAGATCGTGTGTGACTTCAGGGCCGATGTCGTTCTGGCCGCCCTCGCCGCGATTGGCGCAGGCACAGGACAGCGCCAGGCCGTCGCGGAAAGCGAGTGCCGCCAGCATCTGCGAAGTCTCGTCGTCCGGATGGGCACCGGTGTTCATGAACGATACGACGCTTTGCAGCGGCTGCAGCGCCCGCCACAGCAGCACGATTTTCGGCGCCGCCATCTGGCGGAACAGGCGATCCGGGTCGGACAGGGGCATTCGATCCTCTCAGCTGGCCGCAATACGCGGGGTGAAGGTGTCGTGGATGATCAGGGCGGCGCCGCCGAGTGCCGCGGTCATGCCGCCGGACGCGCCGCGCAGCACCCGGCCGACGGAACGGTCGGGCCGCCGGGCCAGCGAGCCGGACGGCAATTTCAGCGTTTCGATCAGGTGATCGAGCAGGTTGTCCGGCATCGCGCCGCCGACAATGACCGTCTCCGGATCGAACAGGTTTTCGATCATCCCGATCGCCTGGGCCAGCGGTCGTCCCGCCTGCTCCAGCCAGTCCATCAGGGCCTCGTCGCGCTCCCGGTAGAGGCGCTCGAGGTCGCGAACGCTGTCGACGGAAATCCCGTTCTGGGCCAGGTGGTCGCGGACCGCGAAGCGGCTGGCATAGGTTTCCAGGCAGCCGCGATTGCCGCAGGCGCAGGGCCGTCCGTCGGGAACGACGACGATATGGCCGAGTTCGCCGGCATTGCCGAAGGCGCCGCGCAGCACCCGGCCGTCGGCAACCACGCCGAGCCCCAGACCGGTGCCGAAATAGACGTAGCAATAGGAATTCAGCCCCTTGGCGACACCGCCCACCCGCTCCGCCACCGCCGCCGCCGTGGCGTCGTTCTCGACGACGACCGGAACGCCGAGACAGGCTTCGAACGTGGTCACGGGATCGACGCCGTCCCAATCTTCGAGCTCGGACTGGCTGGCGCCGGACAGGCCGACCTTGCCGAACGGCCCGGGCATGACGATACCGGCGCCGAGCAGCTGGTCGCGGTGGATGCCGGCCTTTTCGGTCAGCTCGCCCAGAAGTCTGGCGGTCGCGCCGCAGACGGCAGCCGGCGAACTGTCCTTCAGGGTCATGCGCTTCGTCTGCCGGGTCTGCCCGGCGAGATTGACCAATGCGCCATACATCACCTGCGGACGCACCTCGACTCCGAGCGCATAGGCACCTTCCGCATTCAACGCATACTGGGTTGCCGGCAGCCCGCGGCCGCGCGTCTGCCGTCCCGCCTCGTTGAGATAACCATCCTGTTCGAGCTCGGCGGTGATGTTGCTGACCGCCTGGGTCGAGAGGCCGGACAGGCGCGCGATCTCGGCCCTGCCGACGGGCTGGTGGTTTCGCACCAGTCCCAGAACGACCTGCCGGTTGTGAAAGCGCGTCCGTTCGGCATTGGAGCCGACAATGGCGTGTTTCTGCTTCATGTGCCCGGTTTTAATTCAAGTTACTTGAACATTCAATTCACTTGAATTAATGATACGGGTCAAGGCCGGCCACCGAGCCGCCCAACGATAATTCGATGGTAAATCATGGCGGCATGGCCGCCCGCGACGACCAGGGGAGAGGTCAATCGCCGGAACCGTTCCGGCATTTCCTGAATTGTTGGCAAGATAATCGGCCGCTCTTTCGCGACAGGCGCCGATGGCAAAGGGAGAAGACAGACATGTTACGCAAAATGTTATTAAGCGCGGCAACGGCCGCCTTTTCGGCAGCTGGCACGATGGGCGCGTTCGCCGTCGAGATCGAATACTGGCAGTACTTCTTCGAACCGCGCGTCACGGCGATGGAACAGCTGATCGAGAATTTCGAGAAGGCCAATCCCGACATCACCGTCAAGATGACGCATTTCCCCTATGCGGACTACCGCACCAAGGTCGCGGCGGCCATACCCGCCGGCGAGGGCCCGGATGTGGTGCAGCTGTTTTACGGCTGGCTCAACGACTATGTCGACGCCGAACTGATCCAGCCGCTTCCGGCCGACACCTTCCCACCGGACAAGATCGAGGCGGAATTCTTCCCGATGGTCCAGGCCATGCGCCGCGGCGACCAGTACATGGCCCTGCCGACCGCCGTGCGCTCATTGGCTCTGTTCTACAACCAGCGCCTGTTCGACGAGGCCGGCATCGACAAACCGCCGGCCACCCTGGACGAATTCGTCGAGACGGCCAAGAAGCTGACCAAGAAGGACGGCGCCGGCAACATCACCTCCGTCGGCATCACCACCGGCATGACCGCGCAGGACCACCACTGGTTCCGCGAAGTGCTGATCCGCCAGTTCGGCGGCGACCCCTATACGGACGACTACACCAAGGTCAATTACAACGACCCGGCGGGTCTCAAGGCCGTCACCTTCTACAATGACCTCGAACAGAAGCACGGTGTCACCAAGGCCGGCTTCATGGACGAACCGCAGGCCGCCTTCAAGGCGGGCCGTGCCGGCATGCACATCGACGGCTCATTCCGTATCGGTGCGCTGGACAAGGTGCGCGGCCTCAAATGGGGCGTCGCCGAACTGCCGGCCGGACCGAACGGCGAAAAGTCCAACTACTCCTCCTACTGGGTGAACGCCATCACCACCAAGGCCGACGCCGAGCGCTACGACGCGGCCGTCAAGTTCATGGAATACATCACTTCGGACGAGGCGATGCAGATCTGGCTCGACACGGTCGGCGAACTGCCGGCGAAGCCGTCGACGGCGCTGACCGACGAGAATTCCGGCAATCCGGTGTTCGGACCGTTCATCCGCGGGCTCGAATATGCCCACACGACCAAGTTCGCCAATGAAAGCGCCCAGCGCCAGCAGATGATCGACATGATCCAGCGCATCGGGCTGGAGAACCAGTCGATCGAAGACAGTCTGAATCAGGCGGCGGCCGAGGAGCAGAAGATCCTCGACGAATACTACGCCAACTAGTCTGCTTTCGGGCCTGGCGGAGCCGCTCCGCCGGGCCTAGAGCGCTTTGTTATTAGGGAGGCTCATTTGATGGCGGAAAATCGGTTCACTCGGCAAGGCGCGTCGCGCAGCGCGATGTGGTTCATCGGGCAAGTGTCGCAACGCAGCCGATGGGCCGATTTTCGCCACCCCTTCGGGGCCGGGCGCTTTTGGCCCCTGGCGTCGTTGGCTTGCACTTGTGGTGGGGTGGCACCACGGCCTGCAAGCCGCCTAGCAAGAGACCAAAATCGCCGAGGTCAAATGAACCTCCCTAATAACAAAGCGCTCTAGATTTCAGCCGCCGTCGGTCGGAGGGTGCCGGTGTCGTTCTATCGCCATCTGTCCATATCACAGAAACGCATCGTCTGGGCCTGGGCCTTCCTGGCCCTGCCGGCGGTGTTTTACGTGGTGATCCGTTTCTATCCGACGGCCAATGCTGTGCTGCTGTCCTTTCAGGACTGGAACCTGCTCGGCAGCCGCACCTGGGCCGGTATCGACAACTATATCAAGCTGTGGAACGACCCGGTTTTCTGGAAGGTCTTCAAGAACACCTTTCTCTACCTGATCCTCGGCACCCCGATCAGCCTGGTCGTCTCTTTCGTCATCGCCTACCACATCGACAAGGTGCGGTTCATGCACGGCTTCATCCGGGCGCTCTATTTCGTGCCGTTCATGACCAGCGCAGTGGCCATGGCCTGGGTCTGGCGCTGGTTCTACCAGCCGGTTCCGATCGGCGTGTTCAACAATTTCCTGGCACTTTTCGGCTTTCAGCAGATCGAATTTCTCAATTCCACCACCAACGCCCTGCCCTCCATCCTGGCGCCGGCGATCTGGGCCGGGCTCGGCTTCCAGATCATCATCTTCATGGCCGGCCTGCGCGCCATTCCGCAGACCTATTACGAGGCGGCGCGCATCGACGGCATCTCGCCGCTCGCGACGCTGTGGGAGATCACCATTCCACTGCTGAAACCCACCATCGTCTTCCTGGTGGTGTTTTCGTCGATCGGGTTTCTGCGGATCTTCGATCAGGTCTTCAACATGACGACCAACAACCCCGGCGGCCCGCTCAACTCCACCAAGCCGCTGGTGCTGATGATCTACGACACCGCCTTCAACAGTTTCGACATGGGCTATGCGGCGGCGCAGACGGTCGTACTGTTCCTGATCCTGCTCATCGTCAGCCTGCTGCAGCTGCGCATCCTGCGGGACCGCTGAGATGAGCACGTCCGACCTCACCGTCAAGCCGTCCTCGGAGACCCTGCTGCACGCCCGCGCGATGGCCCGGCGGCGCGGCAATGCCCAGTACATTCGCTGGCTGATTCTGTTTTCCGGCGGCGTGCTGATGATCATGCCGATCGCCTACATGCTGTCGACCTCGTTCAAGTTCCCGTTCGAGGTCTACAACCTCAACCTCATTCCCGAGGAACCGACGCTGGAGAACTATCAGCTGGTGCTGGAAGACGGACGATTCTACCGCTGGTTCGTCAACTCCTTCATCATCGCCACCATCACCACGCTGTCCAACGTCTTCTTCGACAGCCTGGTGGGCTACGCGCTGTGCAAGTTCCGCTTTCCGGGCCGCTACATCGTCTTCATCGCCATCCTGTCGACGCTGATGATCCCGACTGAAATGCTGGTCATTCCCTGGTATCTGATGAGCAACGCCTTCGGCTGGCTCGACACCTATTGGGGCATCATGTTCCCCGGCCTGATGACCGCATTCGGCACCTTCCTGATGAAGCAGTTTTTCGAAACCGTGCCGGACGACTTCATCGAGGCGGCCCGCATCGACGGTCTCAACGAATTCCAGATCTGGTGGACGGTGGCGATGCCGCTGGTCAAGCCGGCGCTGGCGGCGCTCGCCATCTTCGTCTTCCTCGGCAACTGGACGGCGTTCATCTGGCCGCTGATCGTTACCAATTCGCAGGAAATCTACACCCTGCCCGTCGGGCTGACGACCTTCAGCGTCGAGCAGCAGGTCGAGTGGGAGCTGATCATGACAGGAGCGGCGATTTCCACGCTGCCGACCCTGGTCGTATTCCTGATCTTCCAGCGTTTCATCATTCGCGGCGTGGTCATGGCGGGGTTGAAAGGATGAACGGTTCGTCGGATTTTCCGCACCCAGCCTACAAGCGCACGGTGCTTTCGCCGCTCTTCGACACGGTCACGGCCCATCATGTCGAGGCTTTCCGGTCGATCAACCGCGCTCACCTGGTGATGCTGGCCGAAACCGGCATTCTGCCGGCCGAAACCGCCGCGGCAATCGCCCGCGGACTTGTCGATATCGATCGCAGCGTCAACATGGCAAAACTCACCTACACCGGCGAGTTCGAGGACTATTTCTTCCTTGTCGAGGCGGAGCTGGCAAAGCGCGTCGGCCCCGACACGGCCGGCTGGCTGCACACCGCCCGCTCGCGCAACGACATGGACCACACGGTCTTCCGCCTGGCGCTGAAGGACCGCACCGACGCGATGCTCGATCAGGCCCACGCGCTGGCTCAGACGCTGATCGAAAAGGCGACGGAAGAGCGCGATACGCTGATCGTCGCCTACACCCACGGCCAGCCGGCGCAGCCCTCCACTTTCGGTCATTACCTCGCCGCGGCGCTGGAAGTGCTGCTGCGCGACATCAGGCGCCTGCAGCAAACCTGCGACGAGCTGGACCGCTGCCCGATGGGCGCGGCGGCCATCACCACCTCCGGCTTTCCCATCAATCGGCGGCGCGTGGCGGAACTTCTCGGCTTCGCCAAACCGCTGGTCAATTCCTATGGTTGCATCGCCTCGGTCGACTACGTGACGGGTCTCTACTCGGCCATCCGGCTGATCTTCCTGCATCTCGGCCGGATCATCCAGGACCTGCAGTTCTGGTCGGCCTTCGAGGTCGGTCAGCTATATGTGCCCGACAGCCTGGTGCAGGTCAGTTCAATCATGCCGCAGAAACGCAATCCGGTGCCGATCGAACATCTGCGCCATCTCGCATCGCTGACCTGCGGACGCTGCGAAACGATGATCGGCACAATGCACAACACGCCGTTCACCGACATGAACGACAGCGAGGGCGAAGTGCAGCAGGCGGGCTATGCCGCCTTCGAATCCGGCGGCCGGGTCCTCGATCTGCTGGCCGCGCTGGTGGCGGATTGCTCGATCGATGCCGACCGCGTCGCCGCCAACAGCGATGCCGCCTGCATTACCGTCACCGAACTCGCCGATACGCTGGTACGCCGGGAAAAACTGTCGTTCCGCCAGGCGCACGAGATCGCGGCCGCGACCGCAAAAGCCGTCATCGCCGCCGGAAAGCCGCTGGGCGGCGGCTACGAGGCTTTCGGCGAAGCCTTCCAACGCCTTGCCGGCAATGCCGCCAGCCTCGACGAAGAGAGCTTTGCAGAGGCGGTCAGCGCCCGCGAATTCGTTGCGGTCCGCGACCGGCTGGGAGGCCCGGCGCCTGCCGCCATGGACGACGCACTGGCCGATTATCGGCGCCAGCTTTGCGACCTGTGCGACGTGCATGCCGGTGCGATGGCCCGCAGCCGCGACGCGCGGGTCGCACTGAACGCGGCGTTCGACGCCCTGATGCAGGAGTAGCTCCCTTGGCCACGCTGTCGCTCAAGAACCTCGTCAAAGCCTACGAAAAGACCGAAGTGCTGCACGGTATCGACCTGGACGTCGCGGACGGCGAATTCGTCGTTCTCGTCGGCCCGTCCGGGTGCGGTAAGTCGACCACGCTGCGCATGATCGCCGGGCTCGAGGAAGTCACCAGCGGCGAGATTTCCATCGGCGACCGGCTGGTCAACAATCTGGAGCCGAAAGAACGCGACATCGCGATGGTGTTCCAGAACTACGCCATCTATCCGCACATGTCGGTGCGCAAGAATATCGGCTTCGGCCTGCGCACCGCCAAAATGCCGAAGGCCGATAAGGAACGCCGCATCGACGAAGTGGCGGCGATTCTCGGCATGACCGATCTGCTCGACCGGCGGCCGAACCAGCTGTCCGGCGGCCAGCGCCAGCGCGTCGCCATCGGCCGCGCCATGGTGCGCAATCCGGCGGTCTTCCTGTTCGACGAGCCGCTGTCGAACCTCGACGCCCAGCTGCGCACCCAGATGCGGCTAGAAATCAAGAAGCTGCACCAGCGCGTCGGCAACACCATCGTCTTCGTCACCCACGATCAGGTCGAGGCCATGACGCTGGCCGACCGCATCGTCATCATGCGCGACGGCTATATCCAGCAGGTCGGCACGCCCTTCGAGGTGTTCCACCAGCCGGCCAACATCTTCGTCGCCCAGTTCATCGGCGCACCGTCCATGAACATGATCGAGGGGACCTGGGGCGACGGCGCCGTGCATATGCAAAACGGACTGACGGTTCCCGCCAAAGGGCACGCGGCAGCGAGCGGATCGCCGGTGATCCTCGGCCTGCGGCCCGACGACCTGGTCGTCGGCGACGATGAGCCGCTGTTCGAAGGCGAGGTCAGCGTTCTGGAACCGCTCGGCGCCGACACGCTTGTCTATGTCTCCGTCAACGGCAACGAAGTGATCGCCAAGGCGCCGGGGCGCTCGCCGCCGGACCTCGGAGCGACGGTGCGACTGAGCGCCAGCCCCGAAAACATCTACCTCTTCGACGCACAATCCGGCGAGGCCCTGCCGTAATGCGCAGCGCTACCGAAAAAAGTCGCGTCATCTGCGTTGGTCGCCTCTATTGCGACCTGATTTTCAACGGATTGTCGCGCATGCCGTGCCTCGGCGAAGAGCTGTTTGCCGAAGGCCTGACGCTCGCAGCCGGTGGTGGCAGTTACATCACGGCCGCCTATCTGGCCGCACTCGGGCGACCGGTTTCGCTGGTGGCGACGCTTCCGGCCGGCCCTTTCGGCACGGTCGTCGCGGCGGAGATGGCCGAAACCGGCATCGACAGCAGCTTCTGCCGCCCACCGCCCACCGGCACCGACCCGCAGATGACGGTGGCACTGGTGCATGACGGCGACCGCGCCTTCGTGACCCGCCGGGTCGGCCCGGCGATCGGCGACGACAACCGCGCCTGGCTCGAAGAGCCCGATGCCTGCCATCTCCACATCGGCGAACTGGCAACGCTGGTCGAGCAGCCATGGCTTGCGCGCGAGGCCAGGGCCAGGGGCATGACGGTGTCGCTGGACTGCAGCTGGGACGATGCCGTGTTCCAGGAAGAAGGCCTGAGTGAGCTGATCGCGGGCACCGACGTGTTTCTTCCGAACGAGGCGGAAGCCGAGCGATTGAAAGAATGTGGTGTCGCACTGCCGGCATCGACAATCGTGGTGATCAAGAAAGGGGCCGGGGGAGCAGAGGCACATCATGCAGGTGAGTTGATTTCGCGGCCGGCACAGGAGGTCAGGGTCGTCGACACCACCGGCGCCGGCGACGCCTTCAACGCGGGCTTCCTGCACACCTGGCTCGAAAAAACCTCAATTGCCGACAACCTGAAAGTCGGCATCGCCTGCGGCACCATCGCGGTCGGACATGTCGGCGGCGCGACCGGATTGCGCCAGCTGGACCAGCTGAGAAACGATCCCGGTTTCGCTCCGGTTTCGTAGATACGCTGGTCCATATGCCGATGTCCGACAATACCGTTAGCGACCTCTATTCGGATTCCCGTCTGGCTGCATTCTATGACGCCCATCAGCCACGACGGACCGACTTCGAATACTGTCGGAATCTGGCGCGCAGCGCCGGGTCAGTTCTCGATCTGGGCTGCGGCACGGGTGTTTTAGCGACGGCACTTTCCAATGAACGGACCGTCGTCGGCGTCGATCCGGCAGCTGCGATGTTGGAGATTGCCCGCGCACGAGACACTCGAAACGCCGTTCGCTGGGTTGAAGGCGATGCAGTGTCGGTACGACTTGGTCGCCGGTTCGACTTGGTCGTCCTCACCGGCCATGCCTTTCAGGTTTTTCTGTCGAGGGTAGAGCAGATTGCTGTTCTCAGCACCATCGCCGAACACCTGGAACCGAACGGGCGATTCATATTCGACACACGCAATCCCGATTTTCCTGGCCGCAAGGAGCGCAACAGAGAGGAGACGCTTTTGCGGCTCGAGCATCCCGAATACGGGCCGATCGAGAAATGGAACGAGTCGAGATTTGACCAAGCGACAGGGATCCTGACCTATTCAAACACCTACCGTATCCTCGAGACCGGAGAAGTAAGAACGGGTGTCGACAGGATCCGATATACGCCAAAGTCGGAACTTGCCGACTTGCTCTCCGAAGCCGGTTTGGACGCGGACGAGTGGCTCGGAGGCTGGACCGGCGAGCCGTTTGATCAGCTGTCCAGGGAGATCATTCCTCTCGGGCGCCAGATGACTTGACGCCTCCGGAATAAAACGCCGAACGGCCGGATCGCGACCGCCACGCGGACATGAGGGTCTGAACATTGATTTCCAGCGGGTCTTCCGAGTTGATTTGGAGATCATAAAGAAGACCGCGGTGGATAGTCCGGTAATCCCGTTCGGCGCTGCCCGCCGGACGATCCCCGCGTGCCCTCTCCCGCCGGATCAGTTCCGGCAGGCTGCAATGCACCCCGACGAAAAAAAGATCGAACGGATCGAACAGTGTCCTCAGATCCGCGTGCCAGCCCTGGGTATCGAGAATGTGTTCCAGAATGAGATTGTTGCCGGCATCGGCATAGGCCGCCAGGGAACCGTGATAGCCGGCGAAGAACTGCCCGCGCATGTCCCACCACTGAAACTCGCCGCTGTCGATGCGCTTCGTCGGCAGGATGCCGGCATCGCGAATGTGGTCGATCGAAATGCGCCAGAACGGCTCCTCGATGACGTTTTGCAACGCCGCGGCGATCGTCGATTTGCCGGCGCTGGACGCTCCGTGAAGAAAGATGATCTTGCCGGTCGCAATCGCCGCACCGTCCTGCATGGCTCTCCCCGTTTCACCGAATTGACGGTCTTCAATCCCGGTGCCAGCCGGAAATCCGGACACCGCCAAGCCGCTCCGCCTCGGCCCTGCCCACATCCCGAACGGCTTGCGAAAAGGTCCAGACATGACCCTCGGGATCGACCGCCCGGTAGACGCAATCCCCATAATATTCGTATCGCGGCTCCTGGATGATTTCGGCGCCGCTTGAACGCGACCGTTCGCAATGCCGCTCGATCCCTTCCTCGAGCTGGACATACACGATCTGCGTGTTCTTCCCGCCGGCTGTGCGCGGGCTGGCCACAACCGGCGACCATTCGCCGTCGATGACCACGGAACAACCGCCAAAACTCATCTCGGCGTGAACGAGATTTCCCTCCTGGTCGCGAACGTCCATCGAGCGCTCGAATCCGAACGCCCGCTCGATCCAGTCGAGCGCCGCAATCGGATCGCGATAGAACAGTCCTGTGCGGATTCGCGGCCGGGCAAACGGATCATCCATGCGGGCAACCTAGCGACGCCGGCTGGCGGGGACAACAACCGGTTCTGCGGATGTCGAGCTCGGGATGTCGACTCTGCGGAAGGATCGGCGCTGCCGCGTCAGACATGCTGTCGAAATCTAGTCGAAGCGCTTCAGTACGGCGCGCGTTATGTGTTGGTGGGAGTGCAAGAAGCGCAACGCCTGCAGAGTGGTTCCCTGTATTCGATACAAAACGACGTATGGCCTTACTAAAATTTTGCGAACACCTTCACCCAAATGGCTATGCACTTGCTTCGAGCGCGGAAACTCAGAGGCATGCTCAAGCGCTTGATCAATCTGGGTCAGATAGCGGTCAGCCGCGTAGGGGTTTTTGGATGCTAGATCGAAGAGAATCAGTTTTCGGACATCGGCCAAAAACAGGTCGGTTCTATCGATCTTTGCCATCGAGCAGTTCAGGGTGCCGGGAAGTCAGCTCACGGCGCAGTTCATTCACATCCCAGGGTGCCGCACGGCCTGATTTGATATCTGCCAGTGCTTCATCGACAAGCGGCTTCATCCACGCGTCGTCTTCTGACGGGGTGAGTATGTCGTCGACGGCATCTTCCACGCTGTCGTATGCGCCGGTTTCGACCAGGCCGCGTAGATAAGCTTCTTGCCGAGGCGTGAGTTCGATTTTCATGCGGTCAAACCTAGGGTGTCGCCATCAATTCGGCAAGCAACAGTCGATGATGTTCATGACAACAACCGGCTGGTGTCTGTCGGGCCCATGACGGCTTACGATTGCACACTATCCCACCGACCTTCAATAATGGTGGCGCATTAGCAAAACGGGGAGGCAATTGGACATGAAACCGGGCATCGCTTTTATCGGACTGGGCACAATGGGCCATCGCATGCTGACGAATGTGACAAAACATGAAGGCTTCGACATTGTCTGCGCGTGGGACCCGAACCGGGAAGCCTGCGAAAAGGTCGCGCAACTCTATCCGGACGTTCGCATCGCCGGAAATGCTGCGGATGCGATTTCAGATGAGCGCACGGCAATCGTCTACATCGCCTCACCGCCGGCATCGCACGAGCTATACGCCATGATGGCCGCCCGAGCCGGCAAGGTTGTCTTCTGCGAAAAACCCCTGGGCGTCGATGTCGAGGAAAGCAGCCGGATGGTCGAGGCCCTTGCGGAGATGGGCATCGCCAACGTCGTCAACTTCCCGTTCGCGGCGACCCGGGCGGTCGAGTGGATGCAGGACGAGCTCGACAATGGCCGCCTGGGAAAGGTGACTGGCGTCGAAATTCGATTGCACTTTTCCCAATGGCCGCGCGGCTGGCAGGTGGCAGCCCGGTGGCTTTCGGACCGGGAAGAAGGCGGTTTCGTTCGCGAGGTCGCCTCGCATTTTGTCTATCTGACGGAGAAACTGTTCGGCCGGGCGGCGCTGATCGGCTCGACGGCGACCTATCCCGAAGACGAGACCTCGTGCGAAACCCATGTTCTCGCCCAACTGGACTGCTCGGGCATTCCCGTCGCGCTGACCGGCGGATCCGGCGGTGTCGGTCCCGATGTCGTTCAGTTCACGATCTGGGGGACCGAAAAATCCTGCGAATTGAGGACCTGGACACAGCTTCTCGCAAGCGACGGCGGCGAATGGGAGCGGCAACTGACCGACATTCCGGCAGACAGGCGCGATGGCTGCCTGGATACGCTCGACAATCTCAAGCGCCTGGTTGCGGGTGAACCCACCAGCCTGGCGTCGTTCGAGGATGCGCTGTCCGTCCAGAGAATCGTCGAGGACATCCTGCAGCCGGCGCCGGATTGATCGGTTTCGGGCAACCGCTACAGCGTGACCGCCATTCCGCCCCTTGCCGATTCTTCCGCCGCGGCGCCGATTTCGACGGCACGGTAGCCGTCGTCGAGGCTGACTTCCGGTTCGCCGCCCTCGCGGACGAGCTGCAGGAACTTTTCGTGCTGGAAGAATGTCGAACCGTGGTGATCGCCGGCCGACAACACCATTGAGTCGACATGGATGTCCTCGCGCCGTTCCGTTCGGTCCGCCCGCGTCGCGATGGCGATCTGCGACGGGCGTTCCTTGCCATCCGGGTTGAAGCGTGCCGGACCCGGCACGAAGGCCTCGACCCGGGCCACATCACCGGTGACGCTCACAGTCTCCTGCCAGTACGAGCCCTCGGCGAACATGCACAGATCGAGCATGCCACGCATGCCGTTCTCGAAATCGATGACGACAAAGGCGTTGTCGAGGATGTCGGCCTGCTGGCCGTCATAGTTCTCGTCGCGGAAATTGACGTCGATGCCGCCGGAGGCGTAGACGCGCGCCGCTTCCGATCCGGCGATCAGCCGCATCAGGTCGAAAAAATGGCAGCATTTCTCCACCATGGTGCCGCCGGTGAGCTCCTGGAAGCGGTTCCAGTTGTCGACCTTGGGCAAAAACGGATAGCGGTGCTCGCGGATGGCGATCATCTTCGGCGTCCCCGGCGTACCGGCGCGCACCTCTTCCAACAGCCGGGTGATCGGCGGCATGTAGCGATACTCCATCGCGACCCAGACTGGCGCCCGGCGCGGCCGGGCAAGCAAAATGATCTCGCGACATTCCGGTGCGTCGATGCCCAGTGGCTTTTCGACCAGCAGCGGCAGGTCGGTCGGCAACACGTCGGTAAGGATCCCGCGGTGAAGATGGTTGGGCGCGGCCAGCACGATGGCGTCGCAACCGCCTTTCTCAAGCAGCGCCATGTGGTTGTCGAAGGCGACACAGCCGGGTCCTGCCGTTGCCGCCGCCTCGGCCCGCATGGCGTCGTTGGGATCGGCGACGGCCACCACGTCGGCATCGTCGAGCAGGCCGATATTGCGGATGTGCTCCTGCCCCATCATGCCGGAGCCGATAATTCCATAGCGAACGGGTTTCATCGATAGCTGACTTTCAAAGACGGAGAACGGGAAGGTCTAGTTGCGCTGCGAGCGACAGCAGCGCCTCGCTGTGATCGCCATAGGCCAGCGCCATGTGGTGCTCCAGCCCGCTGTCGAAGACCGCCGGCAGCACATCGGCTGCCGGCCGGTCGAAACGCAGCACGCCCGAGGTGCCGGTGAATGCCATTGGCTGCCGCAGCATCTCGCCAGAGGCGACCACCAGCTTGTGGCGGCCGAAGGCCTGGCTCAGCCGCATCAGCGTGACCCGACCCGGCTTGAGGGCAAATTCGTAGAGCAGCGGCATGCGCCGGTTGGTGTGGATGGTCGCCGTCGCTTCGGTCGTTGCATCGGCCATCGACAGCGGCGCCTGGCCGCAATGCCAGACGACGGCCGTGTCGTCTTCGACATCGATATCGACCAGGTCGGCCAGGAATACAGGCGCGTCGGCAACCGCCTGCAGCAGCAGCTGGGTGGCGGCGCCGTAGACATCCGCCTCGCAGGCGCAGGGAACCCGCTTTTCGCCCATCATCGCCACCGGTCCGCAGACCGCGCCGCCATACTCGGTAAAGGTCTCCGGCCAGCAGCGGATGGCGAAAGCATCGAAGCCCCCATCGCGACGAATATCCTCGATCGCCGACTTCAGCTTCAGCGATTTCGACAACTCGCCCTGATCGACCTTATCGATACCGGCCAGGTCCCGTGCCACCTCGGCGCGCAGCGCCGTGGCTGATTCGTCCGGCACACCGCCGGCCGTGTCGAACAGTTTCTGCAGCGGCATATCCTCGACGTCGATGTCCGCCAGCGCCTTCAGTGCGCCGGCATCGTATCGACAGGTATCGAAGCCGTCCGGATGCGCGCCAAGCCGGCCGATCCTGCGGCCGGAAACGCCGGCCAGCACCGCCTGTCCGGCGGTCGCATCGGCCGGAATCCTGACGCCGTGATCCGGTTTGACCTCGGCAGCCCCGGCAATCAGCCCAGCAAGGCGTTCGCCGATATCGGAGGCGGTCGGATCGGCATATAGCCAGCTAAAGACCCTGCCGCGCAGGCCGAGCGCATGTGATGCCAGGTTGAGGCCGCAAAAGGCGTTGAGGCGCAACCGGCCGCCCAGCCGCGGCTCCGGAACCGCCCAGATGGATAGCCGGGTATCGAACCGTTCGGCGATACGCGCAATCGCCACCGCATCGGTGAACGTGACCTGCAGCACCAGCACCAGATCGGGCGCTTCGGCCGCCAGCGCCTCGATCGCCGCGTCGGTTTCCTCGCCGTCCAGCAACAATCGCTGCGAACCCGAGGGCTTCAGACCGGTCGCCTGCAGAGCGGCCAGCATGGATGCCAGTTTTTCTTCGGCAAAACCGACGTCGAAGGTCGGGCGCCCCAGCGGCAGGACGCCGATTGTCTGCACCCTCGTCATTGCTCAGCCCCTCGTGCCGGTCCCCGTTCCGCCGATTTGAGCGGCCCAAGCGCGGCCATTCCTCTCTCCAAGGTCACAAAATCACCTCCGCGCCCTTGTTCCCTTCGCGGCGAACATGCACTAAATCTGAGTCAGGAGCCGTTGTATGAAACTTCGATTGTCTGTTTTCGTCGTTTGCATGGTCTTGAGTGCGGCGGCTTTGACTGCTGCACGGGCGACCAAGGCCGCCTGGGCCCGCCTGGCGACCGGCGGCTACACGGTGCTGATGACTCATGCCCACGCGCCCGGGATCGGCGATCCGCCGTTCTTCGACATCGAGGACTGCACGACTCAGCGCAACCTGTCCGATCGCGGCCGCCAGCAGGCGCGTCGGCAGGGCGTGCGCTTCGCCGCCCGCGCCGTGTCGATCCCGCGTGTCTATTCGAGCCGCTGGTGCCGGACCCTGGAAACCGCCGAAAACGCTTTTCGCGACGTCGAGGCCGAGCCACTCGAGGCGCTCGATATCGTCGAGGGCGACCCGGCGGCCCACAAGGCAGACATCGTCGAGATCATCAAGGCCTTTCGCGGACCCGGCAACCAGGTCATGGTGACCCATCCCGAGGTGGTCGAGGCGCTGACCGGCATCATGCCGCGTGCCGGAGAAGCGGTCATCGTCGCTCCATCGCGCGACGGCGGCGGCAACCCGGGCATCGACGTGGTCGCCCGGTTGTTGCTCAACTGATCGCAAGACCGTCTGCTCCATCGATCGACCTATCCGAAATCCGCATAACCGTGCCGGAACGTCTCGTCCGCCGGCACGAACGCCTCGCCGTCGCCGTCGAACTGGACATGGCGATGCCACGGCAAGGCCTCGGCATCCGTCAGGATATTGAGGTCCCTCATGTAGTCGACTGACTCAGTTTCCAGCCCCTGCCGGATTCCCTGCCAATCCGGAAAGGCCTTGAAGGCATCGAGCCAGATGGCGCGCCCGGCAAGATAGCCTGAGGCACCGGCCCGGTAGGCGTGGGTCAGAATGTTGCGGAACGCCGCCTTGCCGGCGCCGGCCGACAGCATGACCCAGGGACGGCCGGCCAGCCGGCCCATTTCGTCGAAGGCCTGCTGCGCCTGCTCCCAGCCCTCATTGCCGACACCGGGCACATCGTTGGCGTTGAGTGGAGACTCCAGCTTGAAGACGTCGACGCCGTAATCGGCCGCCGCAAAGGTCTCGACTGAGGCCAGCACGTCATCGGTCTTCTTGCCCTGTAGCTCGATATAGTCGGTCGTCTGGTGTGCATCTCTGGCGAGCGGATAGACCAGCAACTCGAACAGGAATGGAATGTCAAAACGGTGACAGGCCTCGCCGATCCGCTTGACCATGTCCTTCTGATGCCGGTTGACCTCAGGCGCGGCATCCGGACGGTACCAGGCCAGCACTTTCACCGCATCGCCGCCCATGCGCTTGATCTTGGCCACCGACCAGTCGTCGATCTCCGACGACAGGCGTCCGCCTTCGGTCTCCTCGAACAGCGAATCTTCCAGGGTGACGATCAGGCCTTTCTGCGGCGACAGGAAGCGCAGGCCTCGCGGTACGGCAAAATGCGGATCGAGCAGCATGGCCGACGATTCGCCCTGCAGCGTCTCCGTCAGCAGCGCCTTGAACCGCGCGACATCGTCATAGGGCGCCGTGTCGGCGCCGTAGTGGGCGGCGATCGGGTTTTTGATAGGCGGCCGCTGGTCGACAGCGGTCATCTTGAAACGGCCGGCCGCATCGGCCATGCGACGCATGCCCCAAAGCTTGCCGGCGGACAGATGTGTCATGAATGCTCTCCGAGAAAAGTGTCGACGGCCGCAGCGTCGGGAATGCCCGCGCGGCCGCCAAATTGCGTGCATTTGATGGCCGAAGCGGCATTGGCGTAGCGTATCGCTTCCGGCTCCGGGACGCCGCGTCCGAGCATCAGCGCGAAAGCGCCGTGCCAGACATCCCCGGCGCCGAGCGTGTCGACGGCCTCGACCGGAAATCCCGGTACGTGGCGAAGCGTATCGCCGTCGAGCCAGCGCACGCCGTGTTCGCCTTGCGTGACGCAGACCCAGGCACCGGTTTCCCGCGCCGCCTGTCTCAATCCCGCTTCCAGATCGTCTCCACCGCAGAAATCCCGCAGCCCCTGAACCGAAAAGGCGATGTGAGACGCGATGGGCAGGGCGTCCTCGGCTTCGCGCACCGGCGCTTCGCCGTCGATCACTCCGGGCACGCCGCGCCGGCGCGCCGCTTCCATCGTCACCCGCGCCCCTTTCGGCCAGCGGGTGTCGGCCAACGCGGCATCGAAATGCGGCAGATCGGTTTGCGCCAGCCATTCGCCGCCGAAATCCATGCTGGTGTCGCGATAGTTGACGATCGTGCGTTCGCCGTCCGCATCGATCGTCACGGAAGAATAGGACGACCGTTTTCCCTCGAATCGCCGCACCAGCGAACAGTCGACATTGTCGTCCTCGAGGCCGGACAGGATCATGTCGCCGATCCGGTCGTCCCCCAGCCGTGCGGCCAGCACTGCCTTGCCGCCAAGCCGCGAAACGGCGACCGCCGCGTTGGCGGCACAACCGCCGCCGACGATCATCGCGTCGCGCGCCCGGTACTTGTGGGCCGGTTGCGGAATTTCGTCCAGGAGAAACACAAAATCGATGACAGCCACGCCAGCTGCGATGACAGTCGTCATGCTACAAACAGCCTCCAGGAAACGAACGCCCGGGCATGTCGCGCCCGGTCAGCGCCAATTTATCAAGTCTTATATAAGATACAAGACTTGAATTCAGCGATTGGTAAGGATTTTGGCCGCATCGTTCGCCAGCGGACATCGCGGCCGCGCAGCGGTTTCAGACAACGGGCGATTTCCGGCTATCATAGGCGGGGATGCGACACCTGAACACCAAATTGGAAGCCACATCGAACTCGTCCGACGCTCGCCGCAACCTGTCGCTGCTGGCCGGCCAGAGAGGTCTGAGCATGGCCGCATGGACGATGGCCAATCCGTCC
Source organism: Rhizobiaceae bacterium (assembly GCA_963921345.3). Lineage (GTDB taxonomy): Bacteria > Pseudomonadota > Alphaproteobacteria > Rhizobiales > Rhizobiaceae > Hoeflea_A. The sequence continues at coordinate 3,956,199 of CAWUFE020000007.1, forward strand.
GTCGTGCTGGTCTATCTGGCGGTCGCCAACGAGGTTCCGATTTTCCTGGCCGGCATGCTGGTGAGTGTCCGCAGTGCCGCCAACATGCTGTGCGCCCTGTTCGCGGCCGATCATGCCGCGGCCCGCAAGCACAAGAAAATCGACATCGCCTGGACCAACGTCTTCCTGACCATCTGTTTCCTGATGGCGGTGTTTTCGCTGCTGGTCGGCTCGGCGACCGTTATCGGCGCATCGTTCGTCCTCATCGTTGCCGCCATCGGACTGATGGAGCAGTACCAAATCATGCTGAAATCGGATTTCGTCGGCGACGTGCTGGAATCGGAAGACCGGACCCGCATGACCTATTCGTCGCTGGCGCTGGGCGGCGCCTTCGCCATCTGCATGACCTGGCTGGTGCATATCGGCATGGCCGACTATCCGCGCGTGGCCGCCCATTCCACCGTCGTCGGGATTGCCGCCGTCTTCTTCCTGCTGGCGGCGATCGTCATTCTGCTGGTACGCGAGGTGATCCGCGATCAACCCAGGGCGGAGCGTGAAGCCGGCGCCGCCCGTCCGACCGGCGGTGTGGTCGCGGCGCTGAGGGCATTCAGGGACAACGCGCTGCAGCTGCTGGCCATGCCGTGGTTCCGACAGTTCATCGCCGTTCGCTTCGCTCTCCTGACAATCCGCCTTTCCGTGCCCTTCTTCGCCATTCTTGCGGCACTGACCCACAGCAGCGACCATCGCGGCCTGACCGCCATGGTGATTTCAACGGCAACGGGCTTCGTCGTGTCCGGCCCGCTCTGGGCGGCCGTGAGCAAGGTATCCAACCGTTTCGTCATGCTGATGGGCGGCGTGCTGGCCGCCCTGTGCGGCGCCGTCCTCGTGGTGCACCACTTCTTCCACCTGCCCGGCAACGTCTTCATCCACGCCGCCACCCTGTTCGCGGTGACGGTCGCCGCCGAAGGCGTCACCAATGCACGTTCGCTCTACTATCTCGACATCGCACCGAAGAAATACCGCGTCCGCGGCCTCGCCGTGTCGAAGACCATCATCCGGCTGGCCGGACTGCTGGTTACCACGATCATGGCCGCGGCAGCCCATATGCAGCACGTACTGTGGGCGATCGGGATTCTCGCCGCTCTCAATCTCGCCGCCGGTACGGCCGCGTTCCTGCTCGCCGGCGGGCAACCGAAGCCGCAGCCGGCGCAAAGACTCAGTTGACCTGGCCGGTTGCCGTCAGGAAGCGGGCCATGCCGCGAATATTCGGTTCGCGCCAGGCGTCGTACTGTCCCCAGTCCTTGTAGTCGTCCAACGTGATCGACTGGACCAGTTCGTCGACGCTCTTTCCGGCTTTCAGGCCGTCGAGAACCTCGGCGCGCAAGGTTTCCATGTAAACCCGTGCGTCCGTCGCGTCCTCCTTGACGCCGATACCGCCATGGGCCGGCGCGAAGATGTCGAAATCCAGCGTTTCGATCTTGCGCACCTGGTCGATCCAGCCGTCGATGTCGGACCCCGGCATGTCGCGGAACGGCAGCCGCTTGGGCGCCGCGGCATCGGTGATGAAGCCGACATTCTCCGGCCGCACGACGACGGCGATCAGGTCCTCGCCGTGCCCCACGCCGAGCCAGGTCAGTTCGAGGGTCTTGCCGCCAACCTCCAGAACGTGGGTGTCGTCGAAACGCACGGTCGGGGCGACCCCGTCAATGGCGTCCGGCGCGTTGGCCTGCGCGATGACTTCGATACCGTCGGCAAACACCTGGCCGCCCGAGGCGTGATCGAGATGGCTGTGGCTGTAGATGAGATGCGTCACCGGCTTGTCGGTGATGGTCGACAAATTGTCCTTCAGCCAATTGGCAGCATCGGCATTGATCGTGTCGACGAGAACGACACCGTCGTCGGTCACCACGACCAGGCCGTAATGGAAGTTGTTCTGGAACCGGTAGACGTCGCCGGCAACGTTGGTGATGCCGCGTTTGGCGTCCTGGGCCAGCGCCGCTGTCGCCAGCAAGGCCAAGGCGATGGCGGCCAGAATACGTGAGAAGAAAGTCGTCATGCTGTCCTCCTTCATACGAGAAGTTCGAATGCTATTGCGCCACATCTCGGCATTGCAACCGGGTCGAAGTGAACACTTCGTGATGATCGGCAATGTCAGTTGACCACGACCGTGTAGCGGACGATGCGGTTGTTGTCGGAATCGGCGATGTAGTAGTGGCTGCCGTCGATGGCGACGCCCTCGGGATCATCGAAGACATTGGGTCCCTTGCCGGGAATGCCGCTGCCGATCACGCCGATCAGGCTGCCGCCGTCCGGCCCGTCCGGATCGATCATCAGCACCCGGTGCGCGTCCTGGTCGGCAACCACCAGCCGACCGAAGGAATCGGTATCGAGATAGCGCGGTCCGATGAAGCCGAATTTCGCGTGGTCGAGCGTCTGCAGGAGAGTGAGATCCGGCGCATATTTGACCAGCCGCCGATTGAAATTGTCGGCCACCCAGATATTGCCGTCGCGGTCCTCGGCAACGTCATGGGCGCCGAAATGGCCGCTCGCCACCGCGAAGGCCTCGCCGTTCCTGTACGCGACCAGCGTTCCGGCGCCACTGGCCATGGCGTAGACGGCACCATTCGAATGCAGAAGAGCACCTTCGGTGCGCGGCGCGGCAAGCGCGGAAACGGGCTGCGGGTCGCTGCCTTCCAGCCGGTCGAAGACGAAGACCGCGCCGAGCCCGGTCACCGCCACCGCCGCACGACCGTCGTCGGCGAAGGAAATATCGCGCACGCCCGGCAACCGGCCTTCCGCCATCACCTCCACGAGCTCGAGCGTCTCGGGATCGAGCACCGCAATGCGCGAACCGAACTTGTCGGCAACGTATAGCCGCCCGTCGGGTCCCATCGCCAGGTCGTGCGGGTCGTTGAGTACCGACGGACCGGCCTTGTCGAAGGCGGCAAAGGGCTGCAAATCCTCGTCGGCCGTCGCAGCAGATCCCGCGGTCATGACAAACAGCAAAGACAGCAACCAGCGCATGGGCAAATCCTCCCGGATCGAGACTAGCACCGGCAGCGACGGGCACCAAAGCGGCGACTCGGTAACATTTGCGCGACGGCGTCCGGTGGCTCCGGCCGTTGCCGCTTGTCCGCCCGACTGCGTTGCGGTAGGGTCCCCGCATGATCGCTGAACGCAACGCACAGTCCGTTTTCATGATGATGCCGCTTCCACCACCGGAAGGGGCCCGCGTCTTCATGTGATCATAAACACTCAACGACACGCAGCAACCGCCTTCCGACGAGGCGGTTTTTTTGTTTCGGCCGTCTCGCAATGCAGCGAAACGGAGACAGACATGACTGCCCAACCGGAATTTCCGCATATTAGCACCAAACCGCCTTTGTGGCGGTACGTCACAACGGCCATTCCTTACGTCAACGCCGCACCGCATATCGGCTTCGCATTGGAAATGATCCAGGCGGACTGCCTTGCCCGACTCTACCGGCTGCAGGGCGATGGCGTCCGCTTTCTGGCTGGCACCGACGAGAACAGCCTCAAGAACGTGCTCGCCGCCGAGCAGGCCGGCCTGCCGGTTACAGAGTTGGTGCGCCGCAACGCGAAACGCTTCGAACAGCTCAAACCCGCTCTCGATTTGAGCGTCGACGATTTCATCCGGACCAGCAGCGATGTGAGACACCGGCGCGGTGTCGAAGCGTTATGGGCGGCCTGCGCGCGGCGCGGCGATATCTACTGCGGTCGCTATGAGGGACTCTACTGCACCGGTTGCGAGCAGTTCTACAAGCCTGTCGAACTGGATCGCGGGCGTTGCCCCGAACACGGAACGCCACCCGAACAGATCAGCGAGGACAACTATTTCTTTCGGCTGTCGCGCTATCGTCAGCCGCTTCGCGCGGCGATCGAATCGGGGCGCCTGGAGATCCTGCCGGCCGGCCGCAGAAACGAGGTGCTCGCCTGGATCGACGACGGTCTGGAAGACTTCAGTATCTCGCGCAGCGCGGAGCGGGCGCATGGCTGGGGCATTCCGGTGCCCGGCGACGAAAGCCAGGTGATCTATGTCTGGTTCGATGCGCTGGGCAACTACATCACCGCGCTTGGCTACGGCACAGGCTCCCGCGGCCTGTCGCGGTTCTGGACCGGCGCTGCAAGCCGCGAACACGTGATCGGCAAGGGCATCACCCGCTTCCACGCGCTCTACTGGCCGGCGATGCTGCTGTCGGCCGGGCTCGAGCTGCCGACACGCCTCCTGGTGCATGGCTATGTCACGGTCGACGGCCGCAAGATCGGCAAATCCGCCGGCAACGCCATCGATCCGGTGCCGATTGCGCAGGCATTGGGCGCCGATGCGCTTCGCTACTACCTGCTGCGCCATATCCGCAGCACGGAAGACGGCGACTTCACGCTGTCCGGTCTGCGACGGGCCTATTCCGCCGAACTCGCCGGTCAGCTGGGCAATCTGGCCCACCGGACGGTCGCCATGATCCATCGTTACCGCGGCGGTGTCGTGCCCGCACCACCGGCGGGCGGCCCGGACGATCTTTCTGCAGTCGTCGGTTCGGATACACTGAGCGCCGTGGCCGACGCCATAGAGGGTTACCGTTTTCAAGAGGCCCTGGCCATCCTGTGGGACGGCGTGTCGGCGGCCAACCGCTTCGTCAGCGACCGGCAGCCCTGGTCGCTGGCCAAATCGGAGCACAAGGACAGCGGCGCCGGCAGGGAGCTGGACGCCTGCCTATACGCTCTTGCCCGGACGCTCGATATCGTCGGTCAGGGTCTCGCCCCGCTCTTGCCCTCGACAAGTGCCCGCCTGCGGGCGCATCTTGGCCGCGGCGACCTTCTAGTCGATTTCGGGCGGATCGCCGAGATCGGCGGCAACCGGGTCGATCGCGACGCGATCCTGTTTGCGAACGCCGATTTTCCCGAATCGGACAACCGGGACGACACGAGATGACCGACCCACTGCACATCGCCACCCTGGCCGCCGGTGAGACGGGAAGGCTCGGCCTCTGCCGCCTGCCCGGCCTGACCGGCGCCCTCGACGCCGATCTCGCCGCCCTGATTGCCTGGCAGCCGGACATCGTCGTGTCGATGACCACCACACAAGAGATCGTCGCGGCCGGCGCCCAGGATCTCGGGCAACGGCTGGAGACATCCGGGATCGCCTGGTCGCACATGCCGATCGCCGATTTCGGCGGCCCCGAAGGCGACAGCGAGGCGATGTGGTCCGGCCTGTCCGATCGGGTCCATGAAACGCTCGATCGCGATGGCGCCGTGCTGTTTCACTGCCGTGGCGGCCGCGGGCGCTGTGGCATGATGGCACTGCGCGTTTTGGTCGAGCGCGGCGAGGATGTCAGACAAACCCTGGCCCGCCTGCGCGCCATACGCCCCGGCGCGGTGGAGACGGACGAGCAACTGCGCTGGGCCGCTTCCGGCAGAAACTGAGCACGGCCTTCGGTTAGCCGAACTGCTCGAGCCCCGGAATCAGCGGCTCCGTCGGATGCAGGCAATGATGGAGATAAATCGCCAGCCCCGCATCGCCCGTCATCAGGCTGTACCTTCCCTGCCCGAAGCGTTTCCTGTCGCGCCGACATTGAAGAATGGCGTGTGCGGCAAAGGCCCGCGCCCGGTCAAGCCATTTCGGTTCCCCGGTTCGCCGGTATATCGCCAGGAACGCATAGCCGTTGCCCGCAGTCCCGTGACAGATCCCGGCGCCCTTTTTCAGTGGCCCGGCGCGCCATGTCAGCGTGGCGGCTTCGTCGACCAGCCGGTTTATGGTTCCGCGGCTGCCGGCGGCCCCCTTTGGCGTGCGGCTGAGAGCGGTGGCGATTCCCGCGGCGCCGTGACACCACTGGACAAAGAGCCTTCCCTTGACCGGCGGGGCGCTTGCAAACCAGTTGACCGCGCCGTCGTTCCGAACCGCCGCCTGCTCGAGTGTTTGTGCGGTGCGATCCAAAATCGTCTCGAGCAATCCACCGGGCAGCAGATCGGCCCCGCGCAGCAGGACACCGACATTGCCGGCGATGCCGTGACCGGCTCCGTAGTAGCGCCTGTTTTGGCCGAAGAGGCGACTTTCCCAGTACCAGCCGCCACTGTCGGGGCCCTGCTTCCAATTGCGCCAGAGAGCTTCGGCGCCATTGCGGAAGTGATGCTTCCAGCCGTCTTCCCCGGTAGCGGCATGGAGCGCCAGGGCCGCGTGCATCATTCCGGCCTGCCCGCTGGTGATCTCGTAGGCATCGTGATCGACGATTGTCGTCATGCAGTTATGCAGGCGAGCCGTCAGTTCGCTGTTCGCCGAATCCCCCAGAACGGCCGGCGCCAGGATGCCGATTTCTCCGAGATGAAGACCATCTTCGACCCGATCGGCGTCGGGGGCGCGCAGATAGCTGGCGTGGACAAGCGGCAGTTGGTACCGCAGGTCGGGCGCCGCATATCCCTGTCCACGAAGGATCTCGAGAGCCACGATGACACCCGCAGCGCCGGAATAGAGGCACCATTTGGTCTCCCTGGTCCGAAAGCTCTCGGCATCGAGCGGGTGTAACGGCCAACCACATCCCGGCAGCGCCGAAGCGGCGATGTCGGAAATGATGGCGACGATCTCGGCCTCCGCCGCCGCGGTTTCCCATCTATGCGCACAAAGCGGTTCGTGCCGGTCGGTATCGTAGATGTCCAAAGCGCAGCCTCCAGAAGCCGATGGATCCGGCAGGACAACTCAAGCCGCTACCATGTTCGGAGTTCCATTGGCTACCGGCACAGGAAAACCTGCGGTCTCCGGATGGAGCATCATTCGAAACGGATCGTTTCGGCGTGCGCCGGCCTCTCAGTCCACCGCCAGTCCGCTCGGGACCGTAGCGGGCCGACCGAGACGTCCCTTGACGCTACGCTCGCCGGTCAGCGCATGCATGAAGGCAACGAGCTGCTGCACCTCGACGTCGTTCAGCGCCACGGGCTCGATATCGAGCGCGCTGCGCATCAGTTCGCGTTCCCGTGTGTCCTGGAAAGAGACGAAATCATGGTCGTCGTGCCGGGCGCTGCTCGGCAGCGTCACATGCTGCGGCGTCCAGCTGTCGAAAGCCTTTTGCGGATCCAGGTGGTGGCGGATGATCCCCTCCAGGCTGGCATAGGCGCCGTTGTGCCCATAGGGCCCGGTCAGTGCGATATTGCGCAGCGACGGTGTGCGGAACCGATAGGCGTCGGTGGCCTTCCTGGTCTCTGCCATGCGTCCGAGATCGCGGGTGACGTTGTCGAAAGCCACCACCTTGCCGGGCCCGAAATGCGGCAGGCAGAGAGCATGAAACTCGTGGTCGGTCAGCAGCGGTCCGCTATGGCAGCTGCTGCAATTGCCCTTGCCGAAGAACAGATCCATGCCGGCCCTGGCCTCGCCGTTCAGCGCCGTAGCGTCGCCGGCCAGATAACGGTCGAAGGGACTGTCGTAGGACCGCCATTCGGAAATGACGAAATCGCCGATGGCGTTGGCAATGTGGACAAAGGCGATCTCGTCGGCGGCCCGGACATCCGGATAGGCGTCGACAAAGATCGGGAGATAGGCCGGAATGGCCTGGACACGCTGCGCCAGCAGCGCCCAGCCGTGGTCCATGCGCTTGGAGATCGGGCCGGCCACCTCGTTGTCGCCCGGCTGTCCAGCCATTTCGGTCGCCGAGGTGACCGGAAACGCCGCCTGCGCCGCCGCAATGTGGTTGAGGCCCTTGGGCAGTTGCTCCTTCGCCGGCGAGACGAAGCCGTTTCCGTAACGGTCGCCGATGCTCAGCCGGCCGTCATGGAACATCATGGTGATGTCGCGATGGCCGACATTGAACAGAGCCGGTGCGTTGCGCGGAACGCGTTCGTGGATGAGCGTCTTGCCCGCACCGGTGGTGCGCTTGGCGCCGATTCCCTCGCCACCCTCGCCGACACCGAGCGCCAGCGCATCGGCGCTTGCCAGGTCATGGTGGTGGCAGGTCCCGCAGGAAATGTTTCGGTTGCCCGACAGGATCGGGTCGTAGAACAGCAGCCGCCCGAGCCGCGCCCGTTTTTCGTCGTAGGGCAGAAAGTCTTTCTCTGCCAGCGGTTTTGGAAGCGCGGTGCCGCCCTCGGCCATGACGGACCCGGAGGATCCCGGAACCAGGACAAGTGCCAGAAGCACAAGCAGGATACCGGGCAGGATGGTGCCGGATTTCTGTCGCACGGTTGTCGCCCCGTTACAGCTTGGATGGCGAATATCCTACCCTATTAAAAATGCTGTACAAGGATTCTTTTCACGGAAATGTGATTTTCCGTGAGGTTTCCGTGATCGGCGCGCGCTAATCCACAGGCATGCCGCTCGGCACCGAAGCCGGTTTTCCGAGGCGTCCCTTGACGCTTTCCCCACCGGTCAGGGCTTCGACAAAGGCGATGAGATGGCGGACCTCGCGGTCGCTCAGCTCCACCGGCTGGATGTCCACTGCGCTGCGCACCTGCAGCATCTCGCGTTTGTTGTCGAGGATGACGAAATCGGACTTGTCGAGCGCCGCACTGCTCGGCAGCTCGACTTCGGACGGCTGCCAGCGATCGAAGGCCGCCTGCGGATCCAGGTGATGACGGATGATCCCTTCCAAAGTGGCATAGGCGCCGTTGTGCCCGTATGGCCCGGTGAGCGCCGCATTGCGCAGCGACGGCGTGCGGAACCGGTAGGCATCCTCGAGGCGATCGGTTTCGCCCATGCGACCGACGTCGCGAGCGATCAGATCGAACGTCCGCGTTCGGCCCGGTCCGAATTGCGGCAGCGCCAGCGCGTGGAAGCCATGATCGGTAAACAGCGGTCCGGCGTGGCAGCTGGCACATCGCCCCTTGCCGAAAAACACCTCCATGCCGGCGCGCGCCTCGAGTGTCAGAGCGTCCCGGTCTCCTTCCAGGTAGTGGTCGAAGGGACTGTCGAAAGAGCGCCACTCGGAAATGACGAAGTCGCCGATCGCATTGGCGATGTGAACGTAGTCGATGTCTGCAGATCCCTTCACATCCGGATAGGCCCGGACGAACAGCGGCTCGTAGCCGTCGATGGCGCGCACCCGTTCGGCAAGCAGCCGCCAGGCATAGTCGATGCGGCGGTTGACGGCTCCGGCAACTTCGTTTTCTTCCGGCCGTCCGGCCATTTCGGTTTCCGAGGTGACCGGAAAGGCGGCCTGCGCGGCGACGATATGGTTGAGCCCCTTCGGCAGGTATTCCTCCGCCGGCGAGTTGAAGCCGTTGCCGAAGAGATCGCTGACGCTCAGGCGGCCGTCATGGAACAGCATGGTGATGTCGCGGTGGCCGACATTGAACAGCGCCGGCGAATTGCGCGGCACCCGCCGCTCGATGCTCGACCGGCCCGTGCCAGTGGTCCGCTTGGCGCCGATTCCCTCGCCGCCCTCGCCCACGCCGAGCGCCAGCGCATCGGCGCTGGCCAGGTCGTGGTGGTGGCAGGTGCCACAGGAGATGTTGCGATTGCCCGACAGGATCGGATCGTAGAACAGCAGTCGTCCAAGGGCCGCGCGGTTTTCGTCAAAGGCCAGAAAATCCTGGGGGCCAAGCGGTTTGGGCAGTTCGACGGCCGTCGGCTCGTCGGCCATCGGCCGGCCGGACTGGCTCATCAGCAGGATCACCGTCGACAAGCAAAACAAAGCTGCCCAAAGGACGTTGCACGATCTCAGCCTCACGCTATTCTCCATTCTGCTGGCCGGGCTTGCAGCGACACCATAGCAAAACAGGAATGCCTTACATGGGAATCGGAATTCGGCGTATCGCCCTCGCCACAACCGTGTTGATACTCGCCGCGGGACCCGTGCGCGCCGACATCGAACAGGCGCGCGACCTCATGGAGGAGAGCCGGTTCGAGGAGGCGATGGAGGCGCTCATTCCGGCCGCCCGGTCCGGCAACGCCGATGCCGAGGAACTGATCGGCGTCATGTATGCCATGGGCCTCGGCGTGCCGCGCGACGACACCCGCGCGTTCGAGTGGTATTTGCGCTCGGCCATGAAAGGTCATCCCGGCGCCCAGTCCGGCATCGGCTGGTACTACGAGATCGGGCGCGGTCTTCCCGAGCCCGACCTGGTGCGCGCCTATCTGTGGTACCGGCTGTCGGCCATCGGCGGCGATCCGGACGCGGCGATCAGCATCGAGGAAGTCGTCAAGAAGATGACGCCGGAGCAGATTTCGCATGCCCAGATCCTGGTCGAAGACTACCGGCCCTGGATGTATCCGTTCCGGTAGCGCAAGTTGCGAAACAAAAGAGCCGGCAGGTCGCGACTCCTGCCGGCTGCAATGGGTTCTGGAGGAGATACGTCCCGTTCTTGTTGTCAGTTCAGGTCGGCATCACGTGACGCGCTGATTTCCGCGTCGGCCTTGGCGACCGCCTCGTTGAGGGCGTTGAACACTTCCTCGCCGCCGTCGACATTGGCCTTGAACCACTCGTAAACCGGCGCCGCGGCTTCCTTGAAGGCAGCCTTCTCTTCCGGCGTCGGCACGTAGAGATCACCGCCCTCGGCGACGAAATCCTGATAGGCCTGGATCGACTTGCGCTTCGGCGAAGCGAAGGTCGCCTGCTGCAGGGCGGCAAAACCGTCGACGACGACCCGCCGCAGATCTTCCGGCATGGACATGAACACGTCGTTGTTCATCCACCACAGGGCGCCCATATAGGCATGGCCGTCAAGCGTCACATACTTCAAGCCCGCATCCGGGAACTTCATGCCCATGATGTCGGTGATGCCGTTTTTCGAGCCTTCGACCACCCCGGTCTGGAAGGAGGTGAAGAGTTCCGGCCACGGTATAGGTGTCGGCGCGGCGCCGAGCGCCTTGACCAGTTCCTGCGGCAGATCGGCGACGATGGTGCGGATCTTGAGACCATCCATATCGCCGGGATTCTGCACACGGCGCTTGGTGTTGGCGAAGTTGCGCCAACCGCCGGTGTTGCCGATGGTCATCAGCCGGATCATGCCACCGGAATCGTTCAGCGCCTTTTCGCGCAGGGCGCGGGTGAAATCGCCAGTCAGCACATGCTCCGCAACCCGGTCATCCGCCATCAGGTAAGGCAGGTCGAGCACCTGCACATAGGGGAAGATCCCGGCAGCGCCACCCGATGTGGTGATATAGATGTCGATCGTTCCGTCGGCGATGCCCTGCAGACATTCCGCACCGCCGGAGCAGAGCTGCGTGCCGATGAACAGTTCGACCTCAATGGCTCCGTTCGAAGACTTCTCGACATAGTCCTTGAAGACGATCAGACCGTCATAGTCCTCGTCGTTTTCGTTGGAGTTGGCGGTTGCGCGCAATTTGTAGTCCGCGGCCTCGGCCACGGATAGATCGCTCACGACAGCCGACATCGCCGTCATCGAAAGGCCAAGCGCAAAAGCGCCGAGCAGGTTGGCAGATTTCCTCAAGAGCATAGATTACCTCCCTCTATGCGGACAGATTTGATGTCTTATATAAGATATAAGATTGACGACCGAGGCACGCTTGTCAAGGACACATGTTCCCGACGTGTTCCACTATTCGGAACTCCTATTTGATGAACCCGAAGTATGTCGGCACCGCCATGGAGATCGCCGGGATGTAGGTAATCAGGAAGATCACCAGGATCTCGACGGCCAGGAACGGCAGGATCGACCGGGCGATGGTCTCGACCTTCACGCCGGAGACACTCGAGGCGACGAACAACACCAGCCCCATGGGCGGCGTTGCCAGACCGACCGTCAGGTTGACGCTCATGATGATGGCGAAATGCACCGGGTGGACGCCGAGCGACGTGAAGATCGGCGCCAGGATCGGCCCGAGAATGATGATCGCCGGCCCGGCATCGAGGAACATGCCGACGATGAACAGCAGCACATTGATCAGGAACAGCAGGATCAGCGGATTTTCCGACAGGCTGAGAATGAAGGCGGCCAGCAGTTCCGGCGCATGACTGAGGCTGACGACGGTCTTGAAGGCCATCGCCGCTCCGACCAGCAGCAGCACCACGGAAGTGGTGATCGCGGCCTTGGTCAGGACCTTGGGCAGATCTGGCCACTGCATCGTCCGCAGGATGAACATGCTGACGATGAAGGCGTAGACGGCCGCAACGGCCGATGCTTCCGTCGGAGTGAAGATGCCGCCCAGAATGCCGCCGAGGATGATGACGGGCGTCAGGAGCGGGAAAAACGCGCGCAAGGAAGCCTGGCCGCGCTCGGCGAGGGTCGCGCGACGCGTCGCCGGAGGGAAATCGTTGGAACGGGCCATGATCGAGGTCATGATCATCAACCCGACACCGACGAGCACGCCCGGCACAATGCCCGCCAGGAACAGCGCAGCCACCGATTCGCCCATCACATAGGCATAGATGATCATGATGCCGGACGGCGGAATGATCGGTCCGATCACCGACGACGCGGCGGTGATCGCGGCAGCGAATTTGCGGGTGTAGCCGTTCTTTTCCATCGCCGGAATGAGCATCGAGCCGAGTGCCGACGTGTCGGCCACCGCCGATCCGGAGAGGCCGGCGAAGAGCATCGAGGACAGGATGTTGACCTGTGCCAGGCCGCCGCGCACATGACCGATCAGCGCCTGGCTGAACTCGACGATGCGCATGGTGATGCCGCCGCGGTTCATCAGTTCGCCAGCCAGCATGAAGAACGGAATGGCCATCAGCGGGAAGGAGTCCATGCCGCTGTAGACATTGCGATAGAGCAGCGCCACGTCGCGCTCCTGGCCGTTGAGCCAGAGCAGGATGCCGGGTGCCGCCAGCAGGCCGAAGAACACCGGGAGGCCGATCATCAGGAAGACGAGGAACAGCGGCAGAAAGAGAAATAGCATCGTTCTACTCCGCTGAAATGACCGCGTGATCGCCGTCGTCCGGTATCTCCGCCGACGGATCGATCAGCCCGATGATCGCTTTGAGGGAAAGTTCGATATTGACCAGGATCATGAGCACGATGCCGACCGGCAGCGACATGTACATGATGGCCAATGGAAGCCGGTAGACGCCCATGCCGATCAGGTCGAGCGGCAGCTTCAGCGAACTGGACTTGAACAGCCAGCCGGAATTGACGTGCTTGAGGCCGAGTTGCAGGCCGACCACCAGCACCAACAGTCCGACGAACAGCAGCAACAGGGTGAGCAACTGGCCCAGGGTCGCCGGCAGCATGTCCTTGATCAGGTCGATGGAAACAAACCCGCCCCAGCGATAGGCGCTCGGCGCAATCAGCCCGGTCATCCACAACATCAGGAAGCGGGCCGCTTCGTCCGGCCACGGCAACGCGTTGTTGAACACGTAACGGAATACGACCTGCAGGCAGATAATCAGCACCATCAGCCCCATCGCCACCCAGGCGATGTTGCGGCCGATGCGCAGCAGAATCGTGTTGATCCAGGCGAGCCCCCGGAGAGCGATAAGAATGGCAGCCATGGTCCTCCCCGCACGACCGGACGGCGGTGCCGCAATCTCCTCCCACGGCCGCGCGCCAAGTCTTATATAATATATATTATAAAAGCCTCAGCGGATAGACCTGTCAACCCGGCAGTGGTTCCGGTTCTGGAAAACCACCGTTGCGAGCACCCTACAGGGTCGAACGACCCGGCTCAGTTTCTGGTGAAAATGTAGTCCGTGGCCTGCGTCAGCCGCTCTCCGGGCCGCAGGATACAATCGGGAAAATGCGCATGGTTGGGCGCGTCCGGCCAGATCTGGGCCTCCAGGCATAGTCCGGTGAAAGCCTTGTAGGGCAGGCCCTGCAGCCCTGGAACCGGCGTGTCGAGCTTGAAGCCGCAATATAATTGCAGGCCCGGCTCGCCGGTCCAGACTTCCATGGACACGCCCGAATAGGGGCTGGTCAGAAGCGCCACCGCCCGTTTTTCGGTGCGGTTGTCGGAAAGGCAGAAATTGTGATCGTAGAGAACCTGCTCGCCCTGGCAGCGGATCGGCCGCATCTCGCCGAAATCGAACGGCGTCCCGGCAACCGCCGCCACCTCGCCGGTCGGGATCTGGTCGCCGTCGACCGGCAGATAGCGGTCGGCGGCAATCATGATCTCGTGGTCGAGAATGTCGTCGCGCCCGTCGAGGTTGAAATAGCTGTGATGCGCCATGTTGCAGGGTGTTGGCCGGTCTGTTTCGGCCTCGTGCACCACCGACAGCACGCCTCCCGGCTTCAGCTGGTAGGTGCAGGCGATGCGGCAGTGACCGGGATAGCCCATATGGCCGTCCGGGTCGTCGATTTCGAAACGCACCCGATCGCGTTCAAGCTCGGCAATGCGCCATGGTCGCGCGCCGAGGCCTTTCGAACCGCCATGCAAGTGGTGCTTTCCCTTCTGGTTGCGGTCGAGCCGGTACTGCGTGCCGTCCAGCGTGAACCGTCCCTGAGCGATGCGATTGGCGTAGCGCCCCGGCGTGGCGCCGAAATAGGGCGAATGACGGGGATAGTCGGCAAAATTCGGATAGCCCAGCACCAGCGGCGGCGCATGGCCTTCGAGCCTCAGGTCGAGCAGGGTGGCGCCCCAGTCGGTCAGGCTGGCAGACAGCCCGCCGCCTTCGAGGTCGACGCGGTGTATCGTCTCGCCGGCATCGGTGTGTCCGAAGATCCGCTGGTTCATCAGCGCGACAGTTCTCGCGTTGCCGATTCCAGCCCCGCCAGGGTCAGCGGATACATGCGGTCGGAGAAAATGTCCTTGATCAGGCCGATGGAGTGGGTGTAACGCCAATGCTTTTCCGGCGTCGGATTGAGCCACACGGTCTTGGGGAACTGGTCGATGAGCCGGTTCAGCCAGACCTGCCCGGCTTCCTCGTTCCAGTGCTCGACGGCACCGCCCGGATAGACGATTTCGTAAGGGCTCATGGCCGCGTCGCCGACGAAGATCACCCGGTAGTCGGAGCCGTAGGTCCGCAGCACCTCGTAGGTCGGCATCGTCTCGCTGTGGCGGCGCCGGTTGTCCTTCCACACGCCCTCGTAAAGGCAGTTGTGGAAGTAATAGTACTCCATGTGCTTGAACTCGGAGCGTACCGCCGAGAACAGCTCCTCGACCACCTTGATGTGGCCGTCCATCGACCCGCCGACATCGAAGAACATCAAGAGCTTGATGGCGTTGTGCCGTTCCGGCCGGGTCTTGACGTCGAGATAGCCGTGCTCGGCAGTCGAGCGGATCGTGCCGTTGAGGTCGAGTTCCTCGTCGGCGCCCTCGCGCACCCAGCGCCTGAGCCGTTTCAGCGCCACCTTGATGTTGCGGGTGCCGAGTTCGACGGAATCGTCGAAATTGCGGAACTCACGCTTGTCCCAGACCTTGACCGCGCGGCCGTGGCGGCTTTCCTTCTGGCCGATGCGCACGCCTTCCGGATTGTAGCCGTAGGCGCCGAAGGGCGATGTGCCGGCGGTGCCGATCCACTTGCTGCCGCCCTGGTGCCGGCCCTGCTGTTCCTCCAGCCGCTTGCGCAGCGTCTCCATCAGCTTGTCGAAGCCGCCAAGACTTTCGACCAGCGCCTTTTCTTCTTCCGTCAGGTGCTTTTCGGCCAGCCGCTGCAGCCATTCATCCGGCAATTCCGCAACGTCGACGCCGGCCTCGCCCGAGACCGCCTCGACACCCCTGAAGACGGTCGAAAATATCCGGTCGAAGCGGTCGATATAGCGTTCGTCCTTGATCAACGACGAACGCGCCAGAAAATAGAATCCCTCGACGTCGTAGGGTACCAGATCGGCTTCCAGCCCCTCGAGCAGGGTCAGGTATTCGCGCAGCGATACCGGGATCCTGGCAGCCTTGAGTTCGAGGAAGAACGGGATGAACATGAGTTAGCGATCCGATTGTCTCCGACCCGCGCCATCTGACCAGCCGGCGGCGAGGAGGTCAATCTACCCCCTGCGATAGACGATGAACGGCGTCTTCTTGGCGATCCGGTCGTAAAGCTGCCGCGCGGTTTCGTTGAAATCCTGAGTCAGCCAATAGACCGACGGACAACCGGCCTTGTCGGCAGCGGCGTAGACCGCCTCGATCAGCGCCCGTCCGACGCCGGTACCGCGCACCTGCGGGTCGGCATAAAGGTCCTGCAGGTAGCAGGCGTTCTCCACCCGCCAGCAGTGTCGGTGGAACAGGTAGTGCACCAGCCCGACCGGCTGACCGTCGAGTTCGGCGATCAACGCCGAAGGCTCGTATTCGCCGTCGGAAAGCAAGCGCTCGAAGGTGGTTCGAAAGACCTCTTCCGGGACGGTCGATTCATAGAACGCCAGATAGTCCGTCCACAGGCGCCGCCACTGTGTTTCGTCCGCGGCCGCCAACGGCCTGATCGTCAGATCCGCCATATCAGCCTCCTTTCGATCCGGTCACCGGTCCAGACCGATCCGGTCGAGATCGAAATCTGTCGTCTGGTAGATCGTGTTGATCCAGTTGCCGAACAGCAGGTGGGCGTGGCTGCGCCAGCGGTTCTGCGGTTCGGTTTGCGGATCGTCCTCAGGAAAATAGTTGAACGGAATGTGGATCGGCGTGCCCTGGCTGACATCGCGGCGATATTCCTCCGCCAGCGAGAAGGAATCGTACTCAATGTGGTTGAAGATGTAGAGCCGGTTGCAATAGGCCTCGTGCACCAGGCACACCCCGGTCTCGTCAGACTTCATCAGGATTTCCAGGCCCGAGGACGGGTCGATATCGCTTTCGCGCACCTCGGTCCAGCGCGACACCGGGATCTGGAAGTCGTCGGAAAAACCGTTGAGGTAGGGCGATGCCGGCTTCAGATTGTGGTGTCGGTAGACGCCGAACGCTTTCTCCGGCAGCGTGTATTTCGGCACGCCGTGGAAGTGCTTGATGGCCGCCATGGCGCCCCAGCAGACATTCATGCTGGAATGCACATTGGTGACGGTCCAGTCGAGGATCTGCTCCATCTCCGTCCAGTAGCCGACCTCCTCGTATTCGAGCAGTTCGATCGGCGCCCCGGTAATGATGAAGCCGTCGAATTTGCGGTGCTTCACCTCCTCCCAGGTCTGATAGAAGGCGAGCAGATGCTCCTCCGACGTGTTCTTCGCCTTGTGCTGGCCGACGCGCACCAGAGAAAGCTCCACCTGCAGCGGCGTCGCGCCGATCAGCCGCGCCATCTGGATCTCGGTGCGGATCTTGTTGGGCATCAGATTCAGGAGACCGATCTGCAGCGGACGAATGTCCTGGCGGATGGCGGCCGTCTCGGTCATCACCGTGACGCCCTCTTCCTCGAGCGTTTTTCGGGCGGGAAGCTGATCGGGAATCTTGATGGGCATGGGACTGTCGGAAATCGTGGTTCGATAGACTGATGAGGGTTTTCAGGCGCCGTCGCGCCTGGCCATGAAGGCCAGTCTTTCGAACATGTGCACGTCCTGCTCGTTCTTGAGCAGCGCCCCGTGCAGCTTCGGCAAGGCGTTGGTCGCGCTGCCGCGCAAATCCGCCGGGTCGACGTCATCGGCCACCAGCAGCCGGATCCAGTCCAGCGCCTCGGAGGTCGAAGGCTTCTTCTTCAGTCCCGGCACGTCGCGGACCTCGTAGAACTGGGTCAGCGCGGCGCGCACCAGGTCCTGCTTGATGCCGGGATAATGGACGTCGACTATACGGTGCAGCGTGTCGGCATCCGGGAACTTGATGTAGTGGAAGAAACAGCGGCGCAGGAAAGCGTCCGGCAGTTCCTTTTCGTTGTTCGAGGTGATGATGACCACCGGCCGCTGCCTAGCCTGGACGGTTTCGCCGGTCTCGTAGACGAAGAACTCCATCTTGTCGAGTTCCTGCAGCAGATCGTTGGGGAACTCGATATCCGCCTTGTCGATCTCGTCGATCAGCAGCACGACCTTGCGGTCGGCGGCGAACGCGTCCCACAGCTTGCCGCGCTTGATGTAGTTGCGCACGTCGTTGACCCGGTCGTCGCCGAGCTGGCTGTCGCGCAGCCGCGACACTGCATCGTATTCGTAAAGCCCCTGCTGCGCCTTGGTGGTGGACTTGATGTGCCACTCGATCAGATCCAGCCCAAGGGCCGCCGCCACCTGCTTGGCAAGCTCGGTCTTGCCGGTCCCGGGCTCACCCTTGACCAGCAGCGGCCGTTCCAGCGTGATCGCCGCATTGACCGCGACCGTCAGGTCCTTTTCGGCGATATAGGCCTGTGTGCCTTCAAAACGCATATGACTCGTCTCTCACAATTTTTCGCGCGGACCTTAGAGCCGTTCCGGTGCAAATGGAAGAGTCAGGTTGACGGACCTCCAAACCGGCTCTGTCTTGCGAGCGATTCAGGCCACGACGCTGTGAGAGGGGACGTTCACCCGCAGGGCGCCGTCTTGATCCAGATGGTCTTCGTTTGAAGGTATTGTTCGATTGCCTCGGTTCCATTGTCGCGCGACAGGGATCCGGATTGTTTGTAGCCGCCGAAGGGTGTCTTGATGTCGCCCTCGGAGAACGCGTTGACCGAAACCGTGCCGCAGGGCAGCGCGCGTGCGCAGTGGATGGCCCGGTCGATGTCGTGGGTGAAGACCGTGGCGTGCAGTCCGTAGTCGGTGTCGCGGGCGATGCGAATGGCCTCTTCGATCGAGCCGACCGGCATGACCCCCAGCACCGGCCCGAAAATCTCCTCCCTGGCAATCGTCATCCGCGAAGAGACGTCGGAAAACACCGTCGGCCTGACAAAGGAACCGGGTCCTTCCAGGTCGCCTCCCATGAGCATCTTTGCACCCTGGTTCTCGCCGGCCTCAATGTAGCTCATGACCTGGGTCTTGTGCTCACGCGAGATCATCGAACCGATATCCGTGTCGGGGTCGAGCGGATCGCCGACCTGAAACGCCTCGACCCGGGCGCAGACCCGCTCCGTGTACTCGTCCAACAGCGGCGCGGCGACCAGTTGGCGCATGTTCGCGGAGCAATTCTGCCCGCCGTTCCAGAACGCCGACATTGCGGCCTGCTCGATCAGGTCGTCATCGATTTGGGCATCGTCGAGCACGATAAAGGGGCTTTTTCCGCCCATTTCGAGACTGATGCCCTTCAGGTTGCTTTCGCCGGAATAGCGCATGAACAGGCGTCCGACCTCGGTGGAGCCGGTGAACGACACCACATCGACGTCGTCGTGCATGCCGACGGCCCGCCCGGCCGTCTCCCCCAGCCCGGGCAGGACATTCAGAACGCCGTCTGGGATCCCGGCTTCCTGGGCCAGTTCCGCCAGTCGGATCGTGGTCAGCGGCGCCTGCTCGGCGGGTTTGACGACGGCGGAACACCCGACGGCGAGCGCCGGCGCGATTTTCCACGCCGCCATGACCATTGGAAAGTTCCACGGCAGGATCATGCCGGCCACGCCGACCGGCTCGCGGGTGATCAGCGCCAGCGCATCGTCGCCCGTCGGCGCGATCTTGCCGAACGACTTGTCTGCGAGCTCGGCATACCATTGAAAGAAAGTCGGAACCTCAGTGCCGATTTCGTGAAGACAGTCGGTGATCGTCTTGCCGGTATCGACGCTCTCAAGCACCGCCAGTTCCGGGGTGTTCTCACGCACCAGCTCCGCCAGTTTCAGCAGCGCCTCCTTGCGCTCTTCGGGCGTCCGGCGCGACCACCGGCCGTCCTCGAAAGCTCGCCGCGCAACGCCGACGGCGCGGTCCACATCCTCGGCATGGCAATGGGCCACTTCGGCCAGCAGATCGCCGGTTGCCGGATTGAAGCACTCGAAGACCCTGCCGCTGGCGGCGTTGCAGTATTGGCCGTCAATGAAAGCCTGCGAGCGCGGTTTGATTGCTTCGGCAATTGCGTGAAAGTCGTTGTTCAGCAGGTCCACGAATCAGTTCCTTGATTGGGGGCGCCGTCGCCTGGTTGCTATTGATCGCGCAGCTTGCGGGCAAAGCGTCGAATGTCTTCGACCAGAAGCTCGGGCTGCTCGAGAGCGGCGAAATGACCGCCGCGGGGCATCTCGGTCCATTGCTGGATATTGTAGAGGCGCTCGGCGTAAGAGCGTGGCGGCCAGGCCAGCATCTCGGCCGGAAACAGGGCGCAGGCCGTCGGAACCTCGACCCGGCGCTCATCCGCGGAGAGAATTCGTCCGCCCTCCTCGCGCCTTCCATAGTAGATCCACGATGCCGAGTTGAAAGTGCGGGTGACGACGTAGACCATGATGTTGGTCAACAACTCGTCCTTGCTGTAAACGCTCTCGATGTCGTCGCCGTCGGTGTCGGACCAGGAATTGAACTTTTCCACCAGCCAGGCGGCAATGCCGACCGGACTGTCCATCATCGCATAGCTGAGCGTCTGCGGCCGTGTCGCCTGCTGCGTGCGGTAGCCGTTTTCCAGGATCTGATCCTGCTCGAACCGGCGCGCCCATTCCCGTTCCTCTTCGCTTTGCGGACCGGAAGCGTGGCGCATCGTCAGGATGTTGATGTGAATGGCGCGGCATGCAGGGGCATGGTCGAAGCCGAGCCAGGAAGAGATCGCGCCGCCCCAGTCGCCTCCCTGGGCGATGTAGCCTTCATAGCCCAGCACATCCACCATCAGCCTATTCAGGATGGTTGCCATTCTGCGCGGACCAAAGGGGCGCGGCGGGCGGCCCGAAAATCCGAAACCCGGCAGGGAAGGAGCGATGACATCGAAGGCATCTGCCTCGCTGCCGCCGAATCGTTCGGGATGGGCCAGCGGTTCGACAATCTCCATGAACTCGACGATGCTGCCGGGCCAGCCATGCGAAACGAGCAGCGGTGCCGGATCGGTCCCGCTGCCCTTTTCGAAAAGAAAATGCATGTCGATGTCGTCAACCGGCGCGACATATTGCGAGAAGCGGTTGATCTTCGCCTCCTGCTCGCGCCAGTCGAATTCGCTCAGCCAGTAGGCACAAAGCTCCCTCATGTAGTCGAGATTGGTTCCATAGGTCCAACCGCCGTCATTGGGCATTTCGTGCCAGGGAAAACGCCGCACGCGTTCGCGGATATCTGCCAGCACCTCTTCGGGCACGCGGACCTCGAACCGGCGGCACCGGGACAGGGGTCCGTCGATCCTGTTCCTCGCGGCGTGCTCCACGGCCTGGTCTCCTTGCATTGGTCTTACAGCCGCATGGTCACCGCAGTGATCGGCTCTTCCCGGCGCGCGCCGCCTGACGGCGCGCACACGGGACTGGCTTCGGCAATATCTGGCAGATTGATCCGGCCGGTGGGAGAGACAGGCGACCCGGAAGTGAGGGACAGTTTGCCGGCTGCGGGCAGACCGGTCTGCACCGGATCAGATTTGCTTCTTCACTTCGCTGGCGATGATCCGGATCCCGTCTTCCATCCTGTCGATGGGAACGAATGCGTAGCCCAGACGGAAACAGTTCTTCTGATCGCGGGCCAGAAAGAAGGCCTGTCCCATATCGATCAAAACACCCTGCTCGCGGAGGTTTTCGCGCATGAGCGTGGCGTCGAAGGTCTTCGGACCCGTGAGCCAGAAGGAAGTGCCGCCTTCGTTTTGGGTCTGCTGCAACATCGGCAGGTGTTTTGCTATCGCCGCCCGCATGGCTTGCCACCGCCGCTTGTAGCGGCGTTCCAGATTGTGCAGGTGGGCATCGTAGTGACCCAGCCGCAGAAACAGCGCCAGAATCTCCTGAATGAGGGTCGGCGGATGGCGGAACATCGTGCCGCGAACAATCCGCGCCTCGCGAATGATATCGCGATGGGCGACGATGAAGCCGATGCGGATACCCGGCGACAGGGTTTTTGAGAAACTGCCGACATAAATCACCCGTTGATCGGGATCCATGGCCCTGAGCGGCGGCGACGACCGGGCATGGAAATTCATCTCGGCTTCATAGTCGTCTTCGATGATCACGAAGTCCCTGGACCGGGCAGTCTCCAGGAGTTCGACACGCCGCTCGTGCGGCATGGTGACCATGGTCGGAAACTGGTGACTCGGTGTTGTGAAGACCAGTTTCACCCCGTCGGGGATTGCTTCGGGTATCAGGCCGCCCTGATCGAGCGGAACTCCGACAAGCGAGTTGCCTGCCAGATTGAAGGCATTGAAGCCGCCGAAATAGCCGGGATTCTCGACCGCGATGGGTTTGTCGAACTGCGCAAACAGGGTTCCGAGGATCGACAGCGCGTTCTGTGCGCCGAGGGTAATCAGAATCTCGTCCGGCGCGGCAAAAATGCCGCGCGCTCCCAGCAAGCGCTGGCGCAGCTGTTCGATCAGCTGCGGGCTGTCGCTTTCAACCGCGTCGCTGACCCAGACCGGCATCCGTTTGCGCCCCAGGGCAAGGCGGGAGCATTCACGCCAACCGTCTACCGGAAACAGATCGGGATCGATCTGGTTGTAGATGAAAGGAAACGGATAGCTGGTCCAATCAAGCGGATTGGTAAGAGGGATCAGGTCAGATGGCGGGAACCGGATTGGCGAGGGAGCATCCACGCCGGCTTCCTGTTCGGCGGTGACCGGCGGCAGGGATTTGAAGGTGTCGGGATTGACGAAATAACCCGATCTGTCCCGCGCGATCAGAAAGCCCATGTCGATAAGACGGGTGTAGGCCGCAAAAACGGTGTTTCGCGAAACCCCGAGCTGAACCGCCAGTTCGCGGCACGACGGCAGCGGCCGGTCGATGGCGACGGATCGCGAAACAATTGCCGAACTAATGGCTTCGCACACCCGGTCGCGCAGGCTCAATCCCGGCGAATCCGGCAAAGTGTGCAACAAAAGTGATGGAGGTTTCATGCGCACCCTCCTGCGATTTTCGACCGGCTGCCGGGAGCGGGCAAAGGCCGGGTGTTCTTATCCGGCACCCCACGGTTTGCCGCAAGTCCAATGTGGGGCCCGCCGGTCAACTGTCCTTGGTTATCGCCCCAGCTGTCACTTCACTCGACCAGCGTCTTGCTCTTTACGTTGAGGCAGAGAGACGAACGGGAGGAAATCGGATCCATGAACATCAAAGCTCTCATCAAACCGGCTGCGACCGCAATGGCCTTGTTGTTGATGGCAAACGGTGCGCTCGCTGAAAAAGTCCTGAAACTCGGCACGGTCGGACGCCTTGGAATGCCCATCGGCGATGCGATCGACCAGGCCTTCATCCCGACCCTGGAAAAGGTCTCCGGCGGCAAGCTCAAGGTGGAACCGCACTATCGCGGATCGCTTTGCGGAGAACAAACCTGCGGCGAGCAGGCCAATCAGGGACTGCTTCAGCTCTGGACAAGCTCGACAGCGAATTTCGGCAGCTTCGGCACCGAATTGGCGATCTTCGATCTGCCCTACATCTTCAAGAGCATCGAAGATGCCGACCGTATTTCGAGAGAGTGGCTTTCCGACCGGCAATGCAAGCTGGCCGCCGAAACCACCGGGCACGTCTGCCTCGTCGTCTATTCCAGCGGCGGGTTCCGCCAACTCGGCAATGCCCAGCGCCCCGTTCACGTCCCCAGCGACATGGAGGGGATCAAATGGCGGGTCACCAAAAGTCCGATCGAATACACACTGATCAAGAACTGGGGCGCCGTTCCCGTTCCCTACGACTGGACGCAGCTCTACCAGGGCCTGCAAACCGGAGTGGTTTCGGGGCAATATGTGGCGGTGCCCTGGCAGCACATCGCCAAGCTCCACGAGGTCGCGAAATACTTCACCGAAATCGGCGGCGCGTGGTCGGGCAACCAGCTTGCCATGGACGCTCGCCAATACAATGCGCTGACCGATGAAGAGAAGGAATGGCTGCACATTGCCGCCAAGGCGTTCGGCGACCGGGTGAGCGAGCTCGACCGCCAGTGGGTCGCCGACGGCGAGGAGGCCATCAAGGCATCGATCGAAGAATGGTACGTTCCGACCGACGAAGAACTGTCCATGTGGCGGCAGGGCGCGATCACCGCCTGGCTCGATGCCAAGGGCACGTTCGATCCGGAAGTGGCGGAACGCATTCTCAAGGACCAGGGCATGGACGATTTCATCGCCCAACTCAAGGAAGCCGGCGCTCTTTAGGCAGCGGACCGACGGCAGCCATCGACCGTCCGCTGGGGGCACGAATGGAGGGCGTGCCCCCTCTTCGTCTGGCGGGATCCCGAAAACCCTGTACAGTGCGCCCGCCCCGCGCCGATCGACGGGCGGTTCAGCGTTTTTGACGACCCGGCTCCGACCTCCCGCGATGACAGCAAGGCCAAAGCCCCATGGACAGCATAATCCTCCTCTTGGTGCTTGTGATCCTGATCCTGCTCGGCGCCCCGGTAGGGTTCACGCTGATCCTGATTCCTGTCGTCTATATCCTGATCACCGACGCGGCGCCGATGATCCTCATCCCCTCGCAGATGTTCAGCGCCATCGACTCGGTTCCCCTGACCGCGATCCCGTTCTTCATGCTGACCGGGGAACTGATGACGAGCGCCACCATCACCGACCGGCTGGTGGAACTGAGCAAGCGGCTGATCGGCCGGATGCGCGGCAGCCTGGCGCAGGTCAACGTGCTGGTCAGCATGTTCTTTGCCGGAATGAACGGCTCGGTGGTGGCCGACACCGCAACCGTCGGCTCGCTTCTGGTCCCGGCGATGAAACGCGCCGGCTACCCGTCGGATTTCGCCGCCGCCATAACTGCCGTCAGCTCGACCATTGGCGGCATCATCCCGCCCAGCATCATGATGATCGTGCTGGCCAATGCCGGCGGCATTTCCGTCGGCGCGGTGTTCGCGGCCGGAATAGTCCCGGGCATCCTGATCGGTCTGCTGCTGATGGTGATCAATCACGTTCTTGCGGTGCGTAACGACTTCGAACGCAGCGAAGAACCGTTCAGCCTGAGAGCTGTCGCCATCGTCGGCTACAAATCGTCTTTCGCACTGCTCATTCCGATCGTGCTGGTCGGCTCGGTCGTCGGCGGAATTGCCGGCGTGGTCGAAGCCGGAGCGCTGACCGCCACGATCGCCATGTTCGTCGGGCTGTTCATCTACCGGACGATCACCTGGTCCAACTGCAAGGGAGCCTTCATCCGGGCTTTCCGCAATTCGGCAATGGTGTTCATCATCATCGCCGCCTCGGGACCGTTCAGCTGGCTGCTCACCTCGCTCGGCGCCACCACGCAACTGGAACAGTGGCTGCTCGGCTATGCGGGCGATCCGTTCATGTTCGCCCTGGTGCTGGTCATCTTCATCTGCCTGCTCGGCATGGTGATGGATTCGGCCGCCAACATTATCGTCGTCGGCCCGGTTCTGGTCGATGTCATGGTGAAGGCCGGCTATCCCGACGTTCAGGCGGCACTCGTGGTGGTGGTCGGCTTTCTGATCGGATCGGTGACGCCTCCGGTGGGCGTCGCATTCTTTACCGCCGGCGCGATTGCCAAGGCGCGCCTGGAGGCCGTGGGCATTGCGATGCTCCCCTATCTGGCGGCGCTGTTCGTGCTGCTGTTCCTGCTCATTCTGGTCCCGGACATCACCATGTTCATGCCGCGCGTGATGGGGTTCGCAAATTGAACGGAGAACACCGATGATCAGGTTCCTCCAATGGGTCGATGCCACGACACGCAAGATCCTGGTGGCGTTTTGCGCAGTGCTGCTGGCGCTCATGGTCGTATTCACGGTCTACACCGTGGTCATGCGCTACGTGTTCGAGGATCCGCCTGTCTGGGGCGACCTGCTGACGGTGCTCAGCAACATCTGGCTGGTCTTTCTCGCTCTGGCGATCACCGTGCGCGACAAGAGCCACATCGCTCTCGATCTGATCTATTCGCGCCTGCCGCCGTTTCTCGGCTTCGCGGTTCAACAATTCTGGTCGCTGGTGATTTTCGCCCTGGGCCTTGTCATCTTCTACTACGGGCTGGAAGCGGTCGCGACCATGGGCGGCAAGTACTGGGAGATGTGGTACTTCGCCTGGGAGGATGGCGGATTTGTCTTCAAACCCAACTACATGCCCAAGAAATACGCCGTTACCATCATCCCGATTTCAGGCATCCTGACCAGCCTCGCCGCCCTCGCCGCGGTGCTCGAGGACATCTTCCGCTATCGGCAGGGGACGTTCCGGCTGGCGGGCGATCAGGATGGCGATCTAAACTGAGAATCCCGAAACAACATCGTCACCAGACTAGGATTTCTCCAGGGATTCCCGCAGCATCTCCAGTTCCAGCCATTCTTCTTCCAGGCTTTCCAGGCAGGCCCGCTGTTCGGCCAGCGTCTCGGCCAGCTCGTTGAACCCCTCCGGGTCGTTGGCGAAAAAGTCCGGCACCGCCATCTGCTCCTCGATGCGGGCGATTTCGTCCTCGGTCTCGCTGATCCTGCCGGGCAGCGTCTCCAACGCGTATTTCTGCTTGTAGGAGAGCTTTTTCGCCGGTTCCGCGGTCCTTTTCTGAGTGGGTCTGGCAGCGGCTTTCGGCTTGTCCGGCCGGGCCGCCGCCTGCGTCGTACCGCGCTGAGCGAGCATGTCGCTGTAGCCGCCGGCGTAGCGCAGCCAGCGTCCGTCCGGATTGTCCGCATCGGCGGGCGCCAGCACCGAGGTCACCGTGCGGTCGAGGAAATCGCGGTCGTGGCTGACCAGGATGACGGTGCCGGCGAAGTCGTCGATCAGTTCTTCGAGCAGATCCAGCGTCTCCATGTCGAGATCGTTGGTCGGCTCGTCGAGCACCATCATATTGGCCGGCCGCGCCAGGTTGCGGGCAAGGATCAGCCGCGCCCGTTCGCCGCCGGACAGCTCGCGGATCGGCGTTCGCGCCTGTTCGGGCTGGAACAGGAAGTCCTTCATATAGCCGGTGACATGCCGCTGGCCGTCGCCGACCGCCACCATGTCGCCGCGGCCGCCGGTCAGGAAATGCCCCAGCGTCTCGTCCGGATCGAGGTCGTGGCGCTTCTGATCGAGCCTCACGATCTGCAGGTTGGCGCCGAGCCGCACCGATCCGGAGTCCGGCGGCAGCTTGCCGGTCAGCAGGTTCAGCAGCGTCGTCTTGCCCACACCGTTGGGCCCAACCAGACCGAGCCGGTCGCCACGCTGAACGCGGGTCGAAAAGTCGGCGACGATCGGACGGCCGCCATAGGCCTTGGCGACGTCCCGTGCCTCGATCACCAGCTTGCCGGAATCGCGCGCCTCGGCGGCACTCGCCTCGATCGTGCCCGTCGGTCCGCGATGCTCGCGGTAACGCGCCCGCATCGAGTGCAGTTCGTCGAGCCGCCTGACATTTCGCTTGCGTCGCGCGGTGACGCCGTAGCGCAGCCAGTGCTCCTCGCGCACGATGGCGCGCTTGAGCTTGTGCTGATCGCGCACCTCCTCTTCGAGGACGCCGTCGCGCCAGGTCTCGAAGGCGCCGAACCCCTTGTCCAGCCGCCGCACCATGCCGCGGTCGAGCCACAGCGTCGCATGGGTGGTGTTTTCGAGGAACCGCCGGTCGTGAGAGATCAGCACGATGGCGCTCTTGCGGCGTTTGAGTTCGCCCTCCAGCCACTCGATCGCCGGCAGGTCCAGATGGTTGGTCGGCTCGTCGAGAAGCAACACGTCCGGTTCCGGCGCCAACACCCGCGCCAGCGCCGCGCGCCGCGTCTCGCCGCCGGAGAGCGGTCGCGGGTCGGCCTCGCCGTCGAGCCCCAGCCGGTCGAGCAGATACTGCACCCGGTGCGGATCGTCGCCCGGTCCGAGCCCGTCTTCCGCATAGGCGCGGACGGTCGCGTAGCCGGCAAAATCCGGCTCCTGTTCGAGATAGCGGATTGTTGCCGACGGATGGCGAAACACCGTTCCGGACTGGGCTTCGGCGAGACCCGCCGCGATCTTGAGAAGCGTCGACTTGCCGGATCCGTTGCGTCCGACCAGGCACAGCCGGTCGCCCGCCTCCACCTGGAAGCCGGCGCCGGACAGCAGCGGCTCGCCGCCGAAGGTCAGCTCGATATCGTCGAGTTTGAGGATCGGAGGCGCCATGGCTTAACGGCCGGTCATGTCGTAAGGACGCGCCAGAAAAATGGCGGTGCCCGATTGCACGGTGATCGTCACCGGTCCTTCGGCGACGTTCGACAGGGTCCGCGACGAGCCGAAGGCAAGGTGGAAACGGTCGAGCGGATAGCGCGCGCCCTCGATCGACAACCCCTTCACCTCGGTAAAATTGAGGATAGAAAACAGGCTGCCAGGCGGCAGGTCGAAGTCCTGGCAGCCTTCGACAAGCGGTGTCGCTTCCTCGTCGCCGGAGGTCAGCATGACGTCGATGCCGCGCTTGTTGAGGGCGCAGGCGGCGGTCATGTGCAGCAGCGCGTGATCGCTGCGCTCGCCGGCAAGCGCCCCGGCCATCACGATCCTGTCGGCACCGCGTTTCAGCGCTTCCTCGACGGCGAGTTCACCGTCCGTCAGGTTCTTTTCCGCCGGAAAGGGCTGCCGCTCCGTATCCGGCCAGTTGCGCAGCAGTTCGTCGGGCGAGGAATCGAAATCGCCGACCCACAGTTCCGGTTCCAGTCCGAGTGCACCGGCGTGGCGCATGCCGCCATCGGCGGCGATCACCCGCGCGCCGGCGATCTGCCGCATCAGGCGCTCGGTCTCGCGCAACCGGCCGCCGAGCAGGATCAAAAAAGGATTAACCGCATTCATGACCGCAGCACATAGCAGCTTTTGCAGGACTTGCCAGCGCACGGCGCTGCATTTATGACAGGCGTTGCTCTAACGGGGTGCTCGTCGTGAAACGCGGGCTGAGAGGACTATCCAACCCGAGGAACCTGATCCGGTTTGTACCGGCGGAGGGATTAGACGCCACATCAGCGCCTTTTTCCCTGCAACACCAGCACAAGGAGGCGCTCGATGCCTTTCTCCAGACAGACTTTTGCCACCCTGGCGGCGCTCGCCCTGCTCGCTGCTCCGGCAGCGGCCAACGACCGCACGCTGACCATCTACACCTATGACAGCTTCGTTTCCGACTGGGGCCCTGGCCCGGTGGTCAAGAAGGCGTTCGAGGCCGAATGCGACTGCCAGCTGAAATGGGTCGGCATTGCCGACGGCGTGGCACTGCTCAACCGGCTGAAGCTGGAGGGTGGTTCCACCAAGGCCGACATCGTTCTGGGTCTCGACACCAACCTGGTGGCCGAAGCCAAGGCAACCGGCCTGTTCGAACCGAGCGGCATCGATCTTTCCAACGTTGCGGTGCCGGGCAGCTGGTCCGACGACGTATTCGTTCCCTATGACTACGGCTACTTCGCCGTCGTTTACGATACCGAGGCGATGCAGGATCCGCCGGCCAGCATGAAGGACCTTGTCGAAGGCGATGCCAGCCAGAAGATCGTCATCCAGGATCCGCGCACGTCGACCCCCGGCCTCGGGCTGCTCCTGTGGGTCAAGTCGATCTACGGCGACCAGGCGCCCGATGCCTGGAAAAAGCTCAAGGACCGGGTGCTCACCGTCACGCCGGGCTGGTCGGAAGCCTATGGCATGTTCACCGGCGGCGAGGCGCCGATGGTGCTGTCCTACACCACCTCGCCGGCCTACCACATGGTCGCCGAGGAGACCGACCGCTACCAGGCCGCCGCCTTCGACGAGGGTCACTACATGCAGATCGAGGTGGCCGGTCTCGTCGCCTCTTCGGACGAGAAGGAGCTGGCGAGGCAGTTCCTCGCCTTCATGACCGGTCCCGGTTTCCAGAACGCCATCCCGACCACCAACTGGATGTTCCCGGCCGGCAAGCTGACCGAGCCGGTTCCGGCCGCTTTCGAGGAACTCGTCAAGCCGTCGAAGACCCTGCTCTATTCACCGCGGGAGGTCGAGGATAACCGGCGCGCCTGGGTGGACGAGTGGCTGGCGGTCATGAGCCGCTGACCGTGAGATCCGAAAAGTGGGAACCGGTTTTCGAATAGATCGAACGGCAAAACGCATGTCGCGCGCGTGCTGAGTCGCCGGCGCAGGGCCGCCAACATTGCCGCCGGGGGCTTCGTCCTCGGCGCCATGGCCCTGGTCATCGGCTTAGCGGTCGCGGCCCTGCTGATCGCCGCATCCGGTTCATCGAGCGAGCAGTCGCCGCTCTACGATGCCTATATCTGGCGTGTCACCCGTTTCACGCTGCTGCAGGCGGCGCTGTCCACTTTCCTGTCGGTCGCGCTCGCCGTGCCGCTCGCCCGGGCGATCGCCCGGCGCCAGCAATTCGTCGGCCGCGCCTGGCTGATCCGGCTTCTCGCCGTACCGATCGGACTGCCGCCGATCATCGCCGCCCTCGGCCTGATCGAGATCTGGGGCCGCCAGGGCCTGATCAATGGCGGCCTGCTGTGGCTGGGTCTCGCCGAGCCGCTGTCCATCTACGGCCTGCCCGGCATCCTGCTTGCCCATGTCTTCTTCAACCTGCCGCTGGCGACGCGGCTGCTGCTGGCCGGGCTCGACCGGGTGCCGGCCGAATACTGGCGCAATGCCGACCAGCTGGGTCTTGGCGCCCGCAGTGTTTTCCTGTTGATCGAATGGCCCTACATGCGCGGCCATCTCGCCGGCATCGCCGGTCTCGTCTTCATGCTCTGCGTCACCAGCTTCACGCTGGTGCTGCTGCTCGGAGGCGGCCCGGCGGCGACCACCATCGAAGTCGCCATCTACCAGGCGCTGCGCTTTGACTTCGACCCGCCGCGCGCCGTCGGTCTGGCCGTCATGCAACTACTGCTGACCGCGCTGCTGCTCGGGCTGCTGGCGCTGCTCGGAAAGACGCCCGAGGAAGGCGCGACGCTGGGTCAGGCGGTGCGCCGCCAGCCGGACCGCCGCGCCGGCGCGCGGGCCGCCGATTTCGGGCTGATTGCGATTGCCGCCCTGTTCCTGGTGTCGCCGCTCGTGTCGATCGCCGTCTCCGGGCTGGCCGCCGACCTGCCTCGACTGTTGAGCGAAGCGGTCGTCTGGCGGGCGATCGCCACCAGCCTGGCAATCGCGCTCTGCGCCGCCACGCTCTCCGTTTCCGCCGCTCTCGTTTTGGTGCGGGCTCGCCACGCGGCCCTGCCGCTGGCGGCGAGACACGCACCGGCGCGGCTGTTTCGCTCCGCGGCGACCGCCGGTTCCAGCCTGGTCCTGCTGGTCCCGCCGATCGTGCTCGGCGCCGGCTGGTTCGTCATGCTGCGCGGCCATGTCGACGTGTTCGCGCTGGCGCCGGTGCTGGTGGTGCTGATCAACGCCCTCATGGCGCTGCCCTTCGTCATACGCGTGCTCGAACCGGCGCACATGACCCACATGGCGCGCACCGAGCGCCTGAGTGTCTCTCTCGGGCTGACCGGAATTCGCCGCCTCGCGCTGATCGACTGGCCCGGCCTGCGGCATGCGCTGATGCTGGCGCTGGCCTTTGCCATGGCCCTGTCGCTGGGCGACCTCGGCGCCATCGCCCTGTTCGGCAGCCAGGATGTGATCACCCTGCCCTATCTGCTGCTGCAGCGCATGGGCAGCTACCGCACCAACGACGCGGCGGGGCTGGCGCTGATGCTGGGGCTGGTCTGTCTTGCCCTCATGGTTTTCGCCAGCCGATCCGACAGGGGAACGGCCCGATGATCGGCCGGCCGGTGATCCTCGACCGGGTCCGCTTCGAACGCGGCGGCCTGACGATGGCTTTCGACACCCGGTTCGCCAGCGGCGAGATCACCGCCATCATCGGCCCCTCCGGGGCCGGCAAGTCGACCCTGCTCGATCTCGTCGCCGGTTTCGAGGCACCGCTGTCCGGCCGCATCCTGATCGGCGACAAGGACGTCTCGGCGCTGAGCCCGGTCGACCGCCCGGTGTCGATGGTGTTCCAGGAAAACAACCTGTTTTCGCACCTGACGGTGGAAACCAATGTCGGCCTGGGCATTCGGCCCGACATTGCCCGCCGACCGCAAGACCGGGCGGTCATCGCCTCCGCGCTCGAGCGGGTGGGGCTGGCCGGCTACGAGCAGCGGCTTCCCGGCTCGCTGTCCGGCGGCGAGCGCCAGCGGGTTGCCATCGCCCGTGCCCTGGTTCGGCGCAAGCCGGTGCTGCTGCTTGACGAACCCTTCGCGGCGCTGGGGCCGCGTCTGCGCCGCGACATGCTCGACCTGATCCGCGAACTGCAGGGCGAAACCGGAATGACCACGGCAATCGTCACCCACCAGCCGGACGAGGCGGCGGAGATTGCCGCGACAATCGTCTTCATCGACGCCGGCGAGACGGTGGCCTCGGGACCGGCCGACACATTTCTGGACCGGACCGATATTCCCGGGCTTGCAGACTATCTCGGCCAGCCCGCCGGCACCCGCAAGGGGCTACCCGGCGGCCCTGAAATCGGCTAGAACCTGTGAAACAATATTGAGATGCAGCCGCCTTCCTTTTTGACAAGGTAAACGACAGATCGCCAGGGCCGACACCCATCCGGGGCCGTCTGACACGGCCACGCCACGCCGTATCCGCGCGACGACACCGCGCCGGAAGGCGGTTTTGCTCGCGGTGGCCATGGCCTTTGGCCTGAGCGGCTGCCAGACCTGGCTCGACCAGTCCTATCCCACCAATGTCGGCCCCTCGGACAATCCGCAGACGGTCGAGCGGCTGGAAAAGAACGATCCGCGCGCCCGGCTCGGCGCCCGCGAACATCCGCGCATCGTCGCCAGCTATGGCGGCGAGTTCCGCGACCCCAAGGTCGAACGGCAGCTGGCGCGCATCGTCGGCGCGCTGACGCTGGTCTCGGAAAACCCCAAACAGACCTACCGGATCACCATCCTCAATTCGCCAGCCGTCAACGCCTTCGCCCTGCCCGGCGGTTATCTCTACATCACCCGCGGCCTGCTGGCGCTGGCCAACGATTCCTCCGAAATCGCCGCGGTGATCGCCCATGAGATGGCACACGTAACGGCCAATCACGGGCTGCAACGCAAGCGGCGCGAAGAGGCCGAGGTGATCGCCAGCCGGGTCGCAGCCGAGGTCCTGTCCAGCGAGATCGCCGGCCAGAAGGCCCTGGCGCGCAGCAAATTGCGGCTGGCGGCCTTCTCGCGCCAGCAGGAACTGCAGGCCGATGTGATCGGCGTGCGCATGCTCGGCCGCGCCGGCTTCGACCCTTATGCGGCCGCCCGCTTCCTCCAGTCCATGGAGGCCTACAGCCGCTTCCGCGCCGGCGAGGCCGACGCCGACCCCAGCCTCGACTTCCTGTCGAGCCACCCCGATGCGCCGAAACGCCTGGAACTGGCGATCCGCCACGCCCGCGCCTTCGGGCCGCAGGGCACCGGCAAACGCGACCGCGACGCCTATCTGGAGAGCATCAACGGCCTGCTCTACGGCGACAGCCCCAAGGAAGGCTATGTCCGCGGCCTGACCTTCCTGCATCCATCGTTGGGGATCCGCTTCTCGGTTCCGGAAGGCTTCCAGATCGACAATACGGCACAGGCGGTGCTGGCGACCGGGCCCGGCGAAGTGGCGATCCGCTTCGACGGCGTTTCCGACAAGCGCCGCATGTCGCTGGCCAAATATATCGAAAGCGGCTGGGTCAGCGGTCTCGACCCGTCATCGATCCGCAGCATCAAGATCGGCGGACTGGATGCGGCTACCGCCCGCGCCGCGGCCGACAAGTGGGATTTCGATGTCACGGTGATCCGCGTCAGCAACCGCATCTACCGGGTGCTGACCGCAGCACCCACCGGCAGCTCGAGGCTGGAGCCGACGGCACGCGCCGTGCGCTCGTCTTTCCGCAAGATGTCCCAGTCCGAAGTCGCCGCGCTGAAGCCGCTGCGCATCAAGATCGTCAAGGTAAGGCCGGGCGACACGGTGACCTCGCTGGCCAGCCGCATGCGCGGCACCAACCGCCGGCTGGAACTTTTCCAGCTGCTCAACGCGCTGCACGCCGGCAGCACCCCGTCGGTCGGCACCGAGGTCAAGATCGTATCGGATCGGTAAAAGAGCGGCCGCTATCTAAATCCCGGTAATCGCCGGCGCGTCCTTCTCCAGCGCGATCTTCAGCTTCTGAAGCGCACGGTTTTCGATCTGGCGCACCCGCTCCTTGGAGATGCCGAGGCTGCTGCCCAGCGCTTCCAAAGTCGCCCCGTCTTCCGACAGGCGCCGCTCGCGGATGATGCGCTCTTCACGCGGATTGAGCTTTTCCAGCGCCGATTTGATCCACTCGGAACGGCGTTCCTCGTCGATGATGATGCTGACCTGCTCGTCCGGCAGCGGTTCTTCGCTCTTCAGGAACTCGATGCGATCCGAGCCAGGCGACTCCGAATCGGCCACGGGAGCGTTCAGCGAGGTGTCGGAGCCCGACAGCCGCGCATCCATCACCGCCACGTCCTTGACGTTGACGCCGACGGCCAGCGCGATTTCCTCGTGAATGGAGCTGTCGGGTGCATGCTCATTGCCGCGCCGCAGCTTGGCGCGCAGCCGCCGCAGATTGAAGAACAGCGCCTTCTGCGCCGAGCTGGTACCGCCGCGCACGATGGACCAGTTGCGCAAAATGTAATCCTGGATGGAAGCGCGGATCCACCAGGTGGCGTAGGTGGAGAAACGCACGTCGCGTTCCGGTTCGAAGCGCGCCGCCGCCTCCAGCAGCCCCACATGACCTTCCTGGATGAGGTCGTTCATCGGCAGGCCGAAATTCTTGAACTTGGCGGCCATCGAGATCACCAGCCGCATATGCGCCATGGCAATCTTGTTCAGCGCTTCCTGATCGCGGTGTTCCTTCCAGCTGACCGCGAGTTCGTGTTCTTCCTCGCGATCAAGATAAGGAGCCGCCATCGCGGCCTTGATCAGATTCTGCCCTGCTCGATTGTCGCTCATATTGATCTCCCGACAGGAGCCCTGAAACCCATTAACGCAGTGTTTCTTCTAAAATCTTCGAACAGCATCATGCGGTCATTATGACCGGCAAATGTGTTTTCACTACGTAACAATCGTGTGTACGGTTCACCGCATTTGCAAGGAAACGCAGTGTTCACGATTTGGAACCAATCGTTCCTTAATCAGTTCTTATACACTCTTTGGAACGAAAAAACCCGGCTTTTGGCCGGGTTTTTCCTGTTTTTGTCCGAACATGATCGGGTCGAACCGGCATTCACATTCCGGTGAGCCGTGTGGAAATCGCGCCTCAGGCGGCCGCTTCCTGCGCATCGCCGTCGCCGGCGGCATCGTCATCGGCGGCTTTGCCGCGCTTCGGACCCTTGTTCAGGTTGCTTTCGATCAGGCGAATTGCCTCGGTTTCGGAAAGCTTGTTGACGGCGGCGATTTCGCGCGCCATCCGGTCGAGTGCCGCTTCGTAGAGCTGGCGTTCGGAATAGGACTGTTCCGGCTGGTTGTCGGCGCGGTAGAGGTCGCGCACGACCTCGGCGATCGAAATCAGGTCGCCGGAGTTGATCTTGGCATCGTATTCCTGGGCGCGGCGCGACCACATGGTGCGCTTGATGCGTGCCCGGCCCTGCACCACCTTGAGGGCGCGCTCGACGAAATCGTTTGCAGCAAGCTTGCGCATGCCGATCGACGAAGCCTTGGCCACCGGTACTTTCAGCCGCATTTTGTCCTTATCGAAATCGATGACGAAGAGTTCGAGCTTGTGCCCGGCAACTTCCTGCTCTTCGATCGCGACGATCTGGCCGACGCCGTGCGCCGGATAGACGATGTATTCGTTGGTCTTGAAACCCTGACGCTGAGGAGATTTTTTCTGCTGGGTCGTCATTCGTTTGTCATACTCCCTGTTACAAACCCGGAGACCGCCGGGCTGGGCACTGGTAAT
The DNA here is from genome assembly GCA_963921345.3 of Rhizobiaceae bacterium. Classification (GTDB taxonomy): domain Bacteria; phylum Pseudomonadota; class Alphaproteobacteria; order Rhizobiales; family Rhizobiaceae; genus Hoeflea_A. Next base: position 3,991,664 of record CAWUFE020000007.1, read on the forward strand.
GAGCAAAGTCTCGCTTTGAACTCATACAGGACTGGACCGCCTGTACCCGCTAGCTGGATTGCACACAAAAACACACAACATCCGGCCACAATTCGACAGCTGACTGTATACGTAGCTGTCACAATAGATGGGTTTCGCGGGGATATTAATCTTCCGTGATCATGGCAATCGTGGCAGGCCCTATCGACCGGCCACTGGTCAGTTTTTTACCAATAGCACAAAAAACCGCGGGATTCAATCATTTGCCGCAGGTGCACACAAACCTGCAAACAACTTTTGCGCGTTTGGTTAATCCCGACACGCGTCTCCGTAAACTTCACCTTGCTTATCAGGTTATATAGGAGCGCGCGGCCAAAGTTTAAAGGCGCCTAGTCGCCCTGGCCGGGTTCGGGAGAGAAGAACTTCTCGAATTTGCCTTCCATGCCGTCATATTCTTCGGACCCCTCTTCCGGGTCCCGCTTGATGGTCACATTGGGCCATTTTTCGGCATACTCGGTATTGATCTGCAGCCATTTGTCGAGACCCGGCTCGGTGTCCGGCTTGATCGCCTCGGCCGGGCATTCCGGCTCGCAAACCCCGCAATCGATGCATTCATCGGGGTGGATGACCAGCATGTTCTCGCCTTCGTAGAAGCAGTCCACCGGACAGACTTCCACGCAGTCCAGATATTTGCACTTGATGCAATTCTCAACGACGATGTAGGTCATGCAGGGCTCCGGTCCGTCTCTCTACGCATTCGCGCCCGGTCAAGTAGCGGCTTTGTTTTGACTTGGCAAGGGCGGCGTATAACTGCTGCGCACAGTGCCTTCCATGCCCGACGCCGGTCGAGAAATTCCGTTCCAAAAACACGGTCCGGCGGGGTAATTCCTCCGCCGCCTGGGTGGGCGGCCGCGGCCTGAGCCAATTTGTCGCAGCAAAAACCCGATCAGTCGCTCGACGAGCGCCATTTGTCCAGTTGCCGGCGCTCCCGCTTGGTCGGCCTGCCGCTGCCGGCTTCGCGCAGTGGCGGCAGCGGGTTCAGCTTGTCGCCGGACGGGCGAGCCGGCGGCGGGCTGAGATCCTCATAGAGCAGGCGCGCCTCCTCGTAAGGGCCGCGCCGCTCCCCGGCGCCGACGATGCGCAGCACCTTGACCTGCCGGTCGAGCGTCACCGTCAGAACGTCGCCGGGAACGACCTGTCGGCTGGCCTGATCGATCTTGTCGCCATTGATCCGCACCCGTCCCGATTGAGCCAGTTTTGCCGCCAGCGTCCGCGATTTGACGATGCGGGCGAAAAACAGCCACTTGTCGATGCGTTGACGATCCTCGCCCATGGCGGCCTATTTGTTGAGCTGTTCCTTCAGCGCCGCGAGCTTGGCAAAGGGCGAGTCGGGATCGATCGGCTTGTCGCGCTTCGGCGGCCGGGCGGAGAACGGCTTGCCGGACGGGCCGCCCTTGCCGGAACGCGGCGGCTTGCCCTTGCCGCGAAACTTGCCACCCGGCTTCTTGTCGCCGTCGCGCTGCTGCCGTCCGCGGCCGGCATTCTGGCCCTGACGGTTGCGGCGCGGACCGTCGGAACGGCCGGCCGGACGCCACAGCAGCACCGGTTTCGGTGCTTCTTCCTCTTCCTCGGAAGGTTGGGCTTGCGCTTCCTGGGCCGCGCCGTTGGCAGCCGGCTGCTGATCACCCTCTGCGGCAACCGCTTCCGCGGGTTCCTGCGCCTGCGTTTCTTCCGCCACCGCCTCAGGCGTGGTCGCCGTGTCGGCTCCGTTCGCCATCGGCTCGGGCACGACATTCTCGACAACCGGCTCTTCGCTGGCCTGCGGAGCCGGCTGGTCCACCGTCACAGCAGGCTGTTCGGACGTGGTTTCCGCGACCGCTTGAACTGCCGTTGCATCGGCAGCGGCTTCCGCGACCGCTTGAACTGCCGTTGCATCGGCAGCGGCTTCCGCGGCCGCTTCCTGTCCAGCTTCCGCCGTGGCCTCCGGTGCCGCCTCCGGCTGGTTCTCGCCCTGGGCATCCGGCGTCGCGGCCGGCTCCCTAGCTCCGTTTGCCTGAGCGGCTTCCGGCGTTTCGGCCGCCTTCTTGGCCTCGGCTTCCGCCATCCGGGCGTCGATGGCCTGCAGATGCTCTGCGGCGTCTTCGGCTGGAATGGCGCGCGAACGGTAGCCCAAGCCTTTCAGGATCTCCTCCAGATCGTCCTGGGTCGCACCCAGGATCGACAGCATGGCGGGGGTCGTCACGAAGGTCTGTCCGTCATAGGCGCCGTCGGGCCGCGGTCCGCTGTCCGGCTTCCAGGCGAGCAGCGGGCGGATCAAATCGGCCAGCCGTTCCAGGATATCGATGCGCACGGCGCGTTTGCCCAGGAAGCGAAAGCCAGCCAGCTTGTAGAACTCGCGTTCGTAAGTGTGGTCGGTGACGATCGATGTGCGGCCGGCGGCCAGCGCGCTGGTGATTTCGCCGTAGCCCGGCTTGTCGAAGCCGTCATTGCGCAGCGCCCACAGAAGCGTGATCATCTCGGCCGGCGCCGGCTTGAGCAGCGCCGGCATGAAGATGTGATAGGCGCCGAAGCGCACGCCATAGCGGCGCAACGAACCACGGGCTTCCTGGTCCAGCGACCGGACGTCGTTGGCGACGTCGCGGCGGAACAGCACACCAAGTCCCTCGACCAGCCGGAAGGCCAGCCCCTTGGCGAGGCCCTCGATATCCTCGGCCCGCGCCAGTTCCTCCAGCGGTTTCAAAACCGTCGATATCTGATGACCGACGTACCGCTGCAGCCGCGCCGTAATCACCTCTCGCGCCTGGGTCGACAATTGCTCGTCGGCCAACAGCACCAGCCCCGGGTTGAGAACGGAATCGCCGGCGCTGAGCTTGGCCACCGGATCGCCGAGCCAACGCACGGTGCCGTCGGATCCCAGCGCGAAGTCGTTGTTGCCGGAGGCGTGCAGCCGGGCGGCACGGGCCTCGAATTCCAATGCCAGCGATTTCTGGGCAGCCGCCAGCACCGCCTTGGCGTCGGATCCCTCGGCGCTGGAATCGGGCGTAAAGCGGAATCCAGTCAGTTGCCCGACATGATGGCCCTCGACGAACACGTCGCCATCAACACCGATTTCTGCTTCAAGCATGGTCTTTTCTCTCAACCGCTTCATGAGCACAGAAGTCCTGCGGTCAACGAAGCGTTTCGTCAACCTTTCATGCAAGGCATCGGACAGCCGATCCTCGATTTCACGCGTCTTTTCCTGCCAGTGTGTCGGATGTGCAAGCCATCCGGGCCGGTGCGAGGCAAAGGTCCAGGTGCGGATTTGCGATATCCGCGCCGACAGGGTGTCGATATCGCCGTCGGTGCGGTCGGCCCGGCGCACCTGGTCGGCCACATAGTCCTCGCGCACCGCGCCGTGGCGAACGATGTCGCCATAAATGGCGGCGATGATGTCGGCGTGCTGGGCCGGCGTGATGCGGCGATAGTCCGGCAGGGCGCAGACGTCCCACAGGAGTTCGACCTTCTCCGGCGTCGCCGTCAGGCCGGCGAGTTCGCCGCCGCGTGCCAGATGTTCCAGCACCTGCTGATCGACCGCCGGTAGCGCCCGCGTCAGACCGGCGATGACGGGCGCTGTGTCGAGGCTCGCGCGCAGGGCGTCGATCGACGCGTAGTCGAGCTGCTTGCTGCGCCACTGCAACACCTTCTTGGCCTGGAAATCGTGACCCTCGATGCGCTCGATGAGATCCTCCGACAACGGATCGACCCGGCCGGTGACGCCGAACGTCCCGTCGCGCATGTGACGGCCGGCGCGGCCGGCGATCTGGCCGTATTCGGCGGGACTGAGCTTGCGGAACTGGAAACCGTCGAACTTGCGGTCCTGGGCGAAGGCGACGTGGTCGACATCGAGATTGAGCCCCATGCCGATCGCGTCGGTGGCCACCAGGTAGTCGACATCGCCCGACTGGTAGAGCGCCACTTGCGCGTTGCGGGTGCGCGGGCTCAGCGCGCCGAGCACAACGGCAGCACCGCCGCGCTGGCGGCGGATCAGTTCGGCGACCGCATAGACCTCGTCGGCGGAAAACGCCACGATGGCCGACCGGCGCGGCAGCCGCGTGATCTTTTTCGAGCCGGCATAGGCCAGATGCGACAGCCGCGGCCGCGACACCACCGTCAGTCCGGGCAGCAGGCTTTCCAGGATGCCGCGCATGGTGCCGGAACCGAGCAGCAGCGTCTCTTCGCGGCCGCGCAGATTGAGCAGGCGATCGGTGAAGACATGGCCGCGCTCCAGATCGGCCGCCAGTTGCACCTCGTCGATGGCGACGAACTCGGCGTCGGTCTCGCGCGGCATGGCTTCGACCGTGCACACCGAAAAGCGGGCGCCCGGCGGATTGATTTTCTCCTCGCCGGTGACCAGCGCGACATGCTCGGCGCCGACCTTGCCAACGATGCGGCCGTAGACCTCGCGCGCCAGCAGGCGCAACGGCAGGCCAATGACGCCGGTGCGATGGGCGACCATGCGCTCGATGGCGTAGTGCGTCTTGCCGGTGTTCGTCGGCCCGAGCACGGCCGTAACGCCGCGACCGCTGAAAATTATCGGCTTGTTCTGGGAGGGAGAGGTCAGCATCGAGAGAAAGGCAATCCCGCTGAAAACGTGTCGGTCGGACGAGGCTCTTATCACGAGTAGATGGGATCGAATATGGCGAATGTCACCTTTGATTTTAACAATTGGAACAGGGATGGAACGAATCGGCGACGAATCACTGACTCGCACCGATTCAGGGTTTGTTCACGGCCAGATATGCCGATTCCGTGCAACCCCGCCACTAGATGCTGAATCCCGATGAATTCGTCGGGCGGATTTGCGCCGCGGCAGACGCGCCGTCGTTAACCTTTGTCAAAAAAGTGTCGCCTCACGGCGCCGCCAACTCAGTAAGTATTTGTTAACCGTGGTAAAATTGAATGAATTGTTAATGGCGGCACCGCGGAAAATCGGAGTTTCGGTTAACCTTCCGACCAAAAGCGGAACGAATCGTCGACGAATCGCTGACAGCACGATGTTCCCAGTCTGTTCACACAACATATGGCCGTCGCCCGCCGGGTCCGCCACAAGTCTGCCTCTCGCGGAACGGCGGTTGACGGTCGAAACGGCGGCGATCGGTTAACTTTTGCCGCCGATCGGCTGCTTTGTCGGCACGGGAAACTTCGCCGGCTTTCAACGTTTAGGGGCGAATGCGAATCACTCAGGAAAAAACGGCGCCCCGAAGAGCGCCGTTCTTGAAATCATGCGGGCTTGCAAAATCAGACGAAGAACTGCCCGCCATTGGCCGAGATGGTCGAGCCGGTGATGAAGCCGGCGTCGTCGGAGGCCAGGAACACGACGCAACGGGCCACCTCTTCCGGCTCGCCGAGGCGGCCGACGGGGATCTGCGGGATGATGCGCTCGTTCAGCACCTTTTCGGGCACCGCACGCACCATTTCCGTGCCGATATAGCCGGGACAGATGGCGTTGACGGTGATGCCCTTGGCAGCGCCTTCCTGCGCCAGCGTCTTTGTCAGGCCGAGATCGCCAGCCTTGGAGGCCGAATAGTTGGCCTGCCCCATCTGGCCCTTCTGGCCGTTGATGGAGGAGATGATGACGACCCGGCCGAAGCCGCGATCGCGCATGCCCGGCCAGACCGGATGGGTCATGTTGAAGACACCGGTCAGGTTGGTGTCGATGACCTCGTTCCACTGTTCCGGGGTGATCTTGTGGAACATGGCGTCGCGGGTGATGCCGGCATTGTTGACCAGCACCTCGACCGGGCCGAGATCGGCTTCCACCTTGGCAAGGCCGTCGACGCAGGACTGGTAGTCCGCGACGCTCCACTTATAGACGTTGATGCCGGTCTCTTCCTTGAAGGCGTTGGCCTTCTCGTCATTGCCGGCATAGTTGGCGGCGACCGTGTATCCGGCTGCCTTCAGGGCGACGGAGATGGCGCCGCCGATGCCGCGCGTTCCGCCAGTGACCAATGCTACTTTGCTCATGGGTGCTCTCCCAATTCCTTCGTGTTACGCGCGCTCGATGCACATGGCGACGCCCATGCCGCCACCGATGCACAGGGTGGCCAGACCCTTCTTGGCATCGCGCCGCTGCATTTCGAACAGCAGTGTGTTGAGGATGCGCGCGCCGGATGCACCGATCGGGTGACCGATGGCGATGGCGCCGCCATTGACGTTGACGATGTCGGTGTTCCAGCCGAGATCCTTGTTGACCGCGCAGGCCTGGGCGGCGAACGCCTCGTTGGCCTCGACCAGATCCAGGTCGTCGGTCGACCAGCCGGCCTTTTCCAACGCCTTGCGCGAGGCCGGGATCGGCCCGGTGCCCATGATCTGCGGATCGACGCCGGCCGTCGCCCAGGAGATGATCTTCGCCATCGGCGTGACGCCGCGTTTCTCGGCCTCTTCCTCGCTCATCAGCACGACGGCGGCAGCGCCGTCATTGATGCCGGAGGCATTGGCCGCCGTCACCGTGCCTTCCTTGTTGAAGGCCGGGCGAAGCTTGCCCATCTGCTCGATCGACGCGCCGTGGCGGATATACTCGTCCTGGTCGACGACCGTTTCACCCTTGCGGGTCTTGACGGTGAAGGGCACGATTTCGTCGGCGAACCGGCCTTCCTTCTGGGCGGCTTCCGCCTTGTTCTGCGAGGCGACGGCGAAGACGTCCTGCTCCTCCCGCGTCAGCTGCCACTTTTCAGCAATGTTCTCGGCCGTGTTGCCCATGTGGTAGCCGTAGAAGGCGTCGGTCAGGCCGTCCTTGATCATGGTGTCGACCAGCTTCATGTCGCCCATCTTGTGACCGGCGCGCAGATTGGCGCAGTGCGGTGCCATGGACATGGATTCCTGTCCGCCGGCAACGACGACGTCGGCGTCGCCCGTAGCGATCTGCTGCATGCCGACGGCGACCGCCCGCAGGCCCGATCCGCAAAGCTGGTTGAGGCCCCAGGCGGTGGCCTCCTGCGGAATGCCGGCGGCCATCGCGGCCTGGCGGGCCGGGTTCTGGCCTTCGCCGGCCGAAAGGATCTGGCCCATGATGACTTCGTCGACATCGGCCGCGGCGACACCGGCCCGGTTGAGGGCTTCGGTGATGGCGGCAGCGCCGAGTTCATGGGCGGGGATATTGGCGAACGCGCCGTTGAAAGAGCCGACGGCGGTGCGCGCCGCGCCGGCGATTACGATGGTGGGTTGTGTCATTCGTCTGATCTCGAATTCGTGTCGGGGTGGGTCCTCTTCGAAAGTGAAGCACGATGCTTCCGGAGTCAAACGCAGTTGCAGCATAACAGCCATGCGGAAGCGCGCGCAGTGGCTGTTTACAGGTGCCCGAGCGCTCACCGCAATGCACAAATAGTGGCAATTAGTGCTATACTTTTACGCGCGCCCATGTTCATCTTGACCCGGCGGACAGGCAGGACAAGTCCGCTCGGCAAGCGTATCGCCAGCCATCCGCGGGGATAGGCGGCAGGGAGGTAATGGGGATGGCCAAGAAAGACGGTCAAACGATCATCAAGAAATACGCCAATCGTCGGCTCTACAACACCGGCACGAGCACCTATGTGACGCTCGACGACCTGGCGGTGATGGTCAAGGACGGCGAGGATTTCGTCGTCGTCGACGCCAAATCAGGCGAAGACATCACCCATTCCGTTCTGACCCAGATCATTTTCGAGCAGGAGTCGAAGACCGGCAACACGCTGCTGCCCGTCTCCTTCCTGCGCCAGTTGATCTCGTTTTACGGCGACCAGATGCAGATGCTGGTGCCGAGCTATCTCGAACAGTCGATGGCCGCCTTCACCGCCCAGCAGGAGCAGATGCGCGAGCAGATGACCAAAGCCTTCGGAGAGACGCCCATCGGCCGCAACATGCAGGTGCCGATGCAGCTGATGGAAGAACAGGTCCGGCGCAACACCGAGATGTTCCAGCAGGCCATGCAGATGTTCTCGCCCTTCACCGGCGCGGCGGCCGCCAAGGAAGACGACAAGGCCAATGCGGAAAACAAGGACCTGAAAGAGCTGAAGGACCAGCTCCGGGCGCTTCAGGACAAGCTGGATTCGATGGACGGTTAGCCCGGCCGGCCGCGCATCGCCCGCGACGCGCCCTGCGGCGCCAGCACCGGCACGAACACCCGCCGCGATGCCCGCTCAGCCACCGGCAATCCCTGATAGAGGCGCTTCTGCGCCTCGACGATCACCACGCCGCTCAGAAACGGCCAGTAGCGTCGGCCCAGCCGCTCCATGGTGCGCGACAGCCGCTGGATCGCCTTGTGCTTGGACGGCGGGAACAGGAGCGCCTCGGCGAAGGCGCCGGGGGTAAAATTGGTCTCGCGCAGCAGGCCGGTCAGCTGGTTGCGCGAATAGGGTGTGCCGGAACCGAAGGGCGTGTGCTCGAGCCGCGCCCAGACGCCGCGTCGGTTGGGCACGACGATGACCAGCCGGCCGCCCGGCGCCAGCACCCGCCATGCTTCCATCAGTGTCTCGCGCGGGTTTTCGGCATATTCCAGCGCATGCACCATCACAATGCGGTCGAGAGCGGCATCCGGCAGCGGCAGTTCCTCGTCGAATACCAGCGCCGTCGCCGATGCTTCCTGCGGCGGCCAGTTCACGGCCCCTTGTGCGGCAGGCATAAAGGCCAGCGTGCGCTCGGCGTCGGACCGGAAGCGGTCGAGATAGGGCACAGCGAAGCCGAGCCCCATCAGCCGTTCCGCCGGCAGCGCCGTCCATACCGATGCCAGCGCCATGGTGATGGAACGCTGCGCCAGCGCACCGAGACGCGTGTAGTAGAACTGGCGAAGGTCGACGATGTCGGTGTGCATGGGCCTTATTTAGTGTTGTCGGACAAGCGTTTGAAGCACACACGCAGCACTTGCGGCAAGCCCGTTTCGCCGGCTTGCAACTTCATGTAGGCTGGTTGAAAACCCCGGGAGGCCCGCATGACCACATTGCAGATCGAACAGTTTATGTGCCGCTCCGACAATTTCGGCGTGCTCGTCCACGACACCGCGACGGGGGCCACCGCCTCCATCGACGCTCCGGAGGAAAACCCCATCCTCGACGTGCTGGAGGAAAAGGGCTGGCAGCTGACCCACATCTTCACGACCCATCATCACATGGATCATGTGGCGGCCAACCAGGCCTTGAAATCCAAGTTCTCGGCCGAGATCATCGGACCGGCCGGTTCCAAAATTCCGGGGCTCGACCGGGCCGTCGGCGACGGTGACAGTTTCGTTTTCGCCGAATACGATGTCGAGGTGATCGCCACGCCGGGCCATACGCTCGATCACATCTGCTACCACATTCCCGCCGTCCAGACGGCGTTCACCGCCGACACGCTGTTCGCCATCGGCTGCGGCCGCGTCTTCGAGGGCACGCCGGAACAGATGTACGACTCGCTACGCAAACTGGCCGCGCTTCCCGACGAAACCGTCGTCTATTGCGGCCACGAATATACCGAGACCAACGCCCAGTTCGCGCTGACCGTCGACCCCGGCAACCAGCAGCTGGTGCAGCGCGCCACCGACATCAACGACCTCATGGCATTGGGCAAGCCGACACTGCCGACCACAATCGCCCTGGAAAAGGTCACCAACCCCTATCTGCGCACCGACGATCCCGGCATCCGTCACCTGCTCGACATGGAAGACGCCAGCGACGTCGAAGTGTTCGCCGAAATCCGCCGCCGCAAGGACAATTTCTGAGGGCTAAAGCAGCCCCGTCAGCGCCAGCGCGAAGAAGAGCTGACCGACATAGAATACCGCCCAGAGAAAGGCCGCGGTCCAGGCAGGCGCGGCCGAGACAGGCCACCGATATCGGAACGCCACCGTTGCGCCGGCGAAATAGGCCAGCAGAAAGCACCCGATCGCCGCGCCTCCGGTCCTGGCGAGCAGGGCAAACACGCAGCTGGCCACCGTCGCGGCCAGATAGACCGACGCGTCAGGATTGCGGAAGACGGCAAAACCGACCGTTCTGGCAAAAATCACCGCCACGGCGATCAGGGTGAGCCCGCCCGAGATCAGCGACCAGTCGGTAACGACCACCTCGGCGAAGCGAACGAAGCCGAAGAGCAACACCGCATAGATCAGCTGAGCCACGGACAGGCAGATCAGGCCGATCCTTGTGGCCCGGTCGTCATCCTGAACGAGGAAGGCCTGACCGGCAGCAAAGACTAGAAGGCCGCCCGTCAGCAGCAGCGGCCCTTCCTGGATCAATGACAGGACGGCCAGCAGGGCGATAGCGACGGCCCGCGCACCTGTTTTGCGCGCCGAGGGCGGCCGGTCGGCCAGAAACAGCGAGAGAAACGCCGCGACGACGGAAAACAGCACCGTCCCGAATTGCGGCGAGTCGACGCCATATTCGAACAACAGCATGGGATCAGCTTCCCGGTGGGTTCTTCGGCCGCGCCAGAATCAAATCCTTGGCGGCGAGTGCGGCGCCGCCGGTGATCAGCACGCAGGCGACGGCGATGCGCCAGTCGGCCTGGCCGACGCCGGCGGCGATCAGGACCAGCGTCGACAGCAGCGGCGCGGCGTAACTCGATGCACCGAGGATCTCGATGTTGCCGTGCTTGACGCCGTAGTCCCAGACATAGAAGGCGGCGCCGACGGGCAGCAAGCCCAGGCCCGCAACCGCCAGCCATTGGCCGGCGCCTTGCGGCCACACCGTGGTCTCGAGCGCCAGATGGCAAAGCAGCGAAAGGATCGCCGTTGCAGCACAGAAGCCGGTGACCACATCCGTCGGCACGTTGCCGAAGCGGCGCGACAGCAGCGAATAGGTCGACCAGGTGAAGGCGCACAGCAGGGCCGCGCCGTAGCCGAACAGGAAACGGTCGTCGAAGGACAGGCCGTTACGCGACACGATCAGCACCGTTCCGACCAGCCCGGCGAGCGCCCCGGCCACGTGCTGCCAGCCGAGCTTTTCACCCGGCAGCAGCGCCGAGCCGACGACGATCAGCAGCGGCCACAGATAGGCGATGAGACCGGCCTCCACCGCCGGCGCGTTGCGCAGCGCTGTGAAATAGAGAAAGTGGTAGCCGAACAGGCCGGCAACCCCGAGCAGCCACACCTTCGCCGGCTGGCGTAGCGCCTTGAGGCGGCGCGGCTGCGCAACCAGCAGCGCGGTGCCGATGCCGGTGCCGATGGCGAAGCACATGGCGGCGAGCTGAAACGGCGGTACCCGGCCGGACGAAGCCGTCAGCAGCGCCAGCAGCGACCACATCACAATTGCGCTGAATCCGATCAGTGTTGCCCGCATCTCGGTTTCCGGATACCTGCTCGCGAAACGCCAGTTTAAACCGAACCCTCTATCGCGTTCGATTGCGTCGGTCCACCACTTGACGGAGCCGCCGCCGGCGACTATAGAACCGCGACTTTCCTATGAGAGGCCAGACGATGGCGGCCGGAGCATCCAGCCGGTCGCCTAAAACAATTGGCCCGAAGAAACCGAAGGTGAAACCATGTCCCGCAGTTGCGAATTGACCGGCAAGGCCGTCCAGTCGGGCAACAATGTCAGCCACGCCAACAACAAGACGCGGCGCAAGTTCCTGCCGAATCTGTGCCATGTCACGCTGTTGTCGGACGCTCTCGGCCAGCGCTACCGGATGCGCATTTCGGCAGCCGCCCTGCGCACGGTCGAACATCGCGGCGGTCTCGACGCGTTCCTGATCAAGGCCGACGAAAAAGAGCTTTCGCAGCGCGCCCGCCTGCTCAAGCGGCAGATCGCCAAGAAGCTCGAGGAAGCCGCCGCCGCTTAAACCGGCAGTTGCTTTTGTGCTAAGTGTCGCGGGCTGATCTGATCAGCCCGTTTTCTTGTGGTCGCCCGCCTGCGTATTCAAGCGGAGACCTCGCTGGTGGCATCACCCAGGATAAAAAAATGCGAGACATGCAGAAGACCGACGGGGCGCCTTTCGACCCCAAACACCTCATTCCCTTTCTCATCGGCATGGCCGCGGTCGTGGTCGCGTCCAACGTGCTGGTCCAGTATCCGGTCCGCTACGACCTGGGACCGCTGATCCTCGAGGATCTGCTGACCTGGGGCGCCTTCACCTATCCGATCGCCTTCCTGGTGACCGATTTGTGCAACCGCACCTTCGGACCGGCCAAGGCGCGCATCGTGGTGATCGCCGGCTTCGTGCTGGCCGTCGGCATCTCGATCTATGCCGCAACGCCGCGCATCGCCATTGCCTCCGGCACGGCCTTCCTGGTCGCCCAGCTGCTTGACGTCTCCATCTTCCACCGGCTGCGCGGCGCGCACTGGTGGCGGGCGCCGCTGATCTCGTCGGTCCTCGGCTCGGTCATCGACACGCTGCTGTTTTTCTCGCTGGCCTTTGCCGCGAGCTTTGCCGTGCTGGGCGCCAATGACGAATTCGCCATCGAGGCGGCTCCGTTCCTCGGCGCCTTCGCCGTCGACGTACCGCGCTGGATGTCGTGGGCAATCGGCGACCTTGCGGTCAAGCTGCTGGTCGCGCTCAGCCTGCTGGCGCCCTACCGGATCATCATCCCGTTCTTCCAGCCGCTGCGCCCGGCGGCCTGATTTCCATTGCCGGATCCGGGCGGCTTCGGCCGCCCGTGGTAGCCGGAAAGTCATGCGGTAACCGCCCGGACGAGGTCGGCCGCCCATTCGCTCGCCGTCCGGACGATGGACGTCGATCCGACTTCGGCATGCCTGAGCAGCCAAATCTCCCGGTGCAGCACGGCGGAGCCCATCTGCTTCATGCCGGGAACCGTCCCGTTCATGAGTTCCGGCAACACCGCATAACCGGCGCCCGATGCAACCGCCTGCGCCATGGCCACGGGATCGTTGCTGCGCAAGACCGGTGCGGTTCCGTTCAACCGGCTTTCGACCCACTGCGCTTCCGGCACATGCGCAAAGCGCTGCGGATAGGCGATCCATCGTTCCGAAGCCGGTTCTTCGACTGGCGAGAACACCGCATAGGCGGCGCGGCCGATTTTTCGGGCAACCAGATCGTCGTTGGCGTCGCCGGGCACGCCAAGGCGCACGGCGATATCCGCCTCCAGACGCTCGAGCCGAACGTTGGCGGGTTCGGTTTCCAGGTCGATCGACAGGCCCGGGTTTTGCTCCTGCAGGGCGGCAACGCCGGGAGCCAGAACATATCGGGCAAGCGTCGGCGGAGCGCTGATCCGCACCCGTCCCGCCGGTACCGACCGGAGCTTATGTGCTGCCAGGCGAAACCTGCGTTCCGATTGCTCTATCTGCTGCGCGTAGGCAACCAGTTGCTTGGCCGGTTCCGTCAGCGCGAGCCCGCCGCGCGTTCGAACGAACAGCGAGACGTCAACGGCGCGTTCCAGCGACTTCAGGCGCCGGCTCGCCGTAGTTGCGTCGATGCCCATGTCCCGTGCCAGGGCGTTGAGCGAGTCCGCCCGGCTGGCCGCAAGCAGCAGGTGGAGGTCCTCCCAGTCAATCTGCTCGATATTCATTAGCTGCATCCTTGCAGGCATTTGCTGTAAATTGCGGCATCGACGCAGCATATGTCGAGCCGTATCTCAAACGCAACACGGAATGGGAACGGCGACATTTTTGCGGATACACACACCTATCTGGCCCTGCTGAGCTTTGCAGTGGTCGCCTCGATCACCCCGGGGCCGAACAATCTGATGGTCATGGCCTCGGGCGCCGCCTTCGGTTGGCGCCGGACCGTCCCGCACATGGCGGGCATCGCGTTGGGGTTCGCTACGATGATCGGGTCGGTGGCGCTGGGGCTCGCGGCGGTTCTTGACCAGTTTCCGCATTTCCTGTCGGCATTACGCATTGTCGGCGCCCTGTGGCTGCTTTGGCTGGCATGGCAACTGGCGAGCCCGCTCTTTGCACCGGTGGCACGGGCGGCAAGTCCAGAGGCACCGAAAAGCACGTCGCGCCCGATGCGTCTTTACGAAGCCGCGATGTTTCAGTGGGTCAATCCCAAGGCCTGGACAATGGCTGTCGCGGCAAGCGCCGCCTACTCCGGCATTGCCTCCGATCCCGCCACCCGTGCATTCCTGATGGCTGCGACCTTCATCGCCGTGGCTCCGGTCTGCAACAGCGTCTGGGTGCTGGCTGGACAGGTACTGCAGCGGCTGATGACGACGGGAACGAGCGCCCGCATCTTCAGCCTGGCCATGGTCGTGCTTGTGGTTCTGAGCGCCGTACTCGTCCTCGCAGGCTGAGGCCGCCGCGTTCGATCAAGCCGTCGTCTGCTGCCAATCCGGGTTCACCAGATCGGCGCTGCACCTGCCCTCCAGCAGGAAGCCACAGAGATTTTCAGCGCAGCTCATCGACATGCGCAACGCGCTTTGCGGCGTCACGCCGGCAACATGCGGTGACAGGACGATTCGAGGATTGCGGCAGACAGCGGCCTCCGCTCCCGGAGGTTCGCGATCGAAGGTGTCGAGGCCCGCGCCGAAGAGATGGCCGGACTCCACCGCATGCGCCAGCGCGGCCTCGTCCACAACGCCCCCTCTGGCCGCGTTGATCAGGATCGAGCTCGGCTTCATCAGGCCCAGGCGACGCGAATCGATGAGGTTCTCGGTGGCCGGGGTCAGCGGAACATGAAGGCTGACGACGTCGCTGCGTTCCAGCAATTCGTCCAGTGTCGGACACGACTCGATGCGGTCGGGCCAGGGCCTGATGCGGCCGGGATCGTGGGCCAGCGTCGACATTCCGAAGGCCTCGGCCAGCAGGGCGACACGCTCGCCGATGGCGCCCAGCCCGACTATGCCCATCGTTGCGCTGTGCAGTTCCGCCGTTTGCGGACTGGCCGGCCGCCAGCCGCCATTGCGCACCAGCCGGTCGTGCTCGGGGAGGCTCTTGCGCACCGCCAGGAGCAGGGCAAAGACGTGCTCGGCGACCGAAATGGCATTGCGGCCGGGAGCGGCGAAGACGGGAATGCCGCGTCGGCTCGCCTCCGCCACGTCGATATCGTCATAGCCCGCGCCGTGATTGGCGATCGCCTTAACGCCGGGCGCCGCCTCCAGGCTGGCGCGGTCGATGACGCCCGTGCGGACAATGATCGCGTCGGGCGAGGTCTCCCTCAGCCGGGAAACGAGCGCGGCCCGATCCGGAGACGGGTCCGTGACCAATACCCGAAACCCCCGGTCCCGCAGCAACTGCTCGGCCTCCGGCAACAGCGGCCACCCGGTCACCAGGATCGTGCCGGCCGGGCTGCTCAAGCCAGGCCCTCCGGTATTTCGCTCTTGCGCCGCTTGACGAAGTCCCGCAGCGCCTCGCGCCGGCCCTCTTCGAGCAGCGGCGGTTCGTCCTCGTAGCGGTTCAGCATGTTTTGACACCACTCCCGTCCGCGCTCGCTGACGGTTCTGGAACCGCCCGCCACCCAGGATTCAAACCGCTCGTTATCCTGCACGTCATCGAGAAACGGCAGGTTTTCGCGGGTGTAATCCTCGTCGAAGAAGTGCCCGCCCGGACCGACCGCCGCAAGGCTGTCCAGAGCGACTTCCATGTCGTCGAACCCGGCGCCGTTCAGCAGGGTCTGAAACCCGAGAATCTGCTGCGCGTCCGCGGCCAGCTTCCCCATCGAAATGCACAGCGAACCTTCGATGGTTCCGCCGCAGTGGGTCAGCAGGTGACAGCCGCCGAGGATGGCTGGATAGACCTTGAGGATCGAATCGTAGCCCGCATATAGGTCGTCCTGCTTCGACCCGGACTTGGCGCCGTTGGTGCGCCAGGGGATACCGTAATAGCGGGCCATCTGGCCGAAGATGTACATAATCAGCGACACTTCCGGCGAACCGAAGGTCGGCGATCCGCTTTTCATGTAGACGCCCATCGGGGCGACGCCCATGACCGCGCGGCAGCCGGGTCGGACGATCTGCGTAAAGGCGACGCCCGCCAGCACCTCGGCGATAATCTGCGCCGTTGCGGCCAGCGTGTGAACCGGAGTCGAAGCGCCGAACAGAACGAAAGGCGACATCAGCAGCGCCTGGTTGTTCGCCGCATAGATGCGCGCCGCATCAAGCTGCGTCTTGTCCCAGACCAGCGGCGAATTGCAGTTGAAGATCGCCGTCATGACCACGTTCCGGTCGACGTAGTCGTCCCCGAACACGAGTTTCGCCATCTCGATGCTGTCGCGCGCCTGGTAGTCGGACTGCGGCGAGCCCATGACAGGCTTGTCGGTGGTCAGAAAGCTGGTTTCGACCATATGCAGGTGACGGTGCGGGACGGGAAGGTCCATCGGCTCCAGCGTGTAGCCGCCATTGTAATGGATCGCCGGATTGACATGGTGCAGCTTCATCAGCGTTGCCATGTCCTCGGCCGTGGCCGCGCGGCGAACTCCGTCCAGATCGATCAGGTTGGGCGTGCCATAGGCGGGGCCGAAGATCATGTGGCGGCCGCCGACACGAACCGAGCGTTCGGGATTTCGGGCGTGGTAATCGAACTCGCCCGGAACTGTGGCAATCAGCTTGCGGATCAGTTCCCGCGGAATACGGACGCGGTGGCCTTCGACCTCGGCCCCCGCCTCGCCCCAGATCGCCGCCGACGCGTCGTCGCGAAACTCGATGCCGATCGTCTCGAGGATCCGCATCGCATGATCGTCGATGGCCTCGAGACCATCGACCGCCAAAATCTCGTAGGCCGGAATGTTGCGGATGGTTGTCGCCGGATAGACGATCGGCGCCCGCAGGCGCGCCTCGCGACGTCCGGCGGCGCCGCCGCTGCGCTGGCGCGGTTTCCGCCGGACGGGCGAAGGCGGATGGGAGGTGGTTGTCATTTGAAGCTCCTGCCAGCGAAGTATCGGCTGACCGCGGGCTTCCGACAATCTCACAAATTCTTGCTCAGGGGCGAAACGTCAGATTACGCGCTCGCTTGCAAATCGAGCGGATCGCCTTCCTGCCTGCCGCCGAAACTCAATTCGGCTTCGAGCCAGTCCCGGAACTCGCTGACCGTCCGGGAGGGCGAGGCGCCGTCGGGCTGACACAGATAGTACCCGTGCTGCGGCAGCGATTCGGTGCGGATGGCGGGAATCAGCACGCCGCTTTCGATGAACTGGTGCATCAGCGGCGCGCCGAGCAGCCCGATGCCCTGACCGTCGAGCACCGCCTGAACCAGGTTGATATAGGAATCGTACGAACTCATGCGGATGCGGCTGCCCAGAACCGAACCCTTGTCGCGAAAGTAATTGGTCCAGATCGACGACGGGTCGAAGGCCGATTCGAACTCGAGCAGCGGTACGTTGGCCAGGTCGTCGACGGTCTCGAACGGGCCGTATTTTCCGTAAAACGCCTGGCTGCACAGCGGCAGGATCTGCTGTCGCTGCAGCAGCACGCTGGTCGTGCCGGGCCAGTTGCCGGTGCCGTAACGTATGGCGATATCGACGTCGTACTGAACCAGGTTGACCAGTTCGTGCGACACCAGCAGGCGAAAATCCGCTTTCGGATTGATCCGCCTGTAGCGGCCGATATTGGGCATCAGCCAGTAGGTGGACACGCCGCTGGTGGTGGCGATGGTGATCAGGCTGTCTTCCTTGGTGTTCTCGATCGAGTCGATTTCGTCGATGATCGACTGGAACCCCTGGTGGACGGTGCGCGACAATCGCCGGCCGGCGCGGGTGAGCTTGATACTGCTTTGACCGCGGGCAAACAGGTCGAATCCCAGATAATGCTCCAGCTGCTTGACCTGACGCGACACCGCGACGCGGGTGACATTCAGCTCCTTCGCCGCCTCCGTAAAGCTGAGGTTGCGCGCCGATGCCTCGAACGCCATCAGCGCCTTCGGCGGCGGAAGCTTGCGGAATCCCTGAGCCAGTTTGCGTTCCCATCCTTTGCCGTGCGGCCTCGCCAGGCGGCCTGATCGCGGGCCGTCAGCGTAACATCACGTTACCCAAGGGGTCATTTTTTTGCAATATGGCGTCCGCCGCCATCTGTGCGACAGTTGCTGCTACGACAGGCTGGAAATTGACAGATGGCGGATATGCCGAACGACCGAAGCGCGATCGAATGCCGCAATTTGTGGAAGATATTCGGCAACCGGTCCGGCGAGGCCCTTGCCGCGGCCAAGGCGGGTTCGGTGGACAAGGAAACCGCTCTGCAGGAATTCGGCTGCGTCATCGGCGTGGCGGATGCCAGCTTCTCGGTCCGAACGGGCGAGATCTTCTGCATCATGGGCCTCTCCGGCTCCGGCAAATCCACCCTGCTTCGCCACGTCAACCGCTTGATCGAACCGACGTCCGGATCGGTTCACGTCGACGGCCAGGACGTCATGGGACTGAGCGACCGGGAACTTCGGGCGCTCAGGGCTCGCAAGATCGGCATGGTTTTCCAGCACATGGCGCTGTGGCCGCACAAGACGATCGCCGGCAATGTCGCCTTTGGACTGGAGGTGCAGGGCGTCGAAAAGAGTGCCTGCCGCTACGCGGCCGAGCAGGCGCTGGAAAAGGTCGGCCTCGCCGGCTGGGGTGAGCGCTATCCCGACGAACTCTCCGGCGGCATGCAGCAGCGGGTCGGTCTTGCCCGGGCGCTCGCCGCCGATCCGGACATCCTGTTGATGGACGAACCGTTCAGCGCGCTCGACCCGCTTATCCGCCGCGACCTTCAGGACGAGTTTCTGCGGCTGTCGGAAAAGTCCCACAAGACGACCCTGTTCATCACCCACGACCTCGAGGAGGCCATGCGCATCGGCCATCGCATCGCGGTGATGAAGGACGGTCGCATCGAACAGACGGGAACTCCCGAGGACATCGTGCTGCACCCGGCAACCGACTACGTCGCCCGGTTCGTCAGCTCGATCTCCGTGCTCAAATACATCTCGGCCTCCGATATCGCCGTGGCCGGCAAGGTCGCCGACGACGCGCCCGTCATGGCTCCCGATACGCCGCTGACGGAGTTGATCGTTCGCCTCGCCAACGGCGCCGACCACGTGGCGGTAAAAGACGGCGACAGCTTTGTCGGGCGGATCGGACGGCCTGAGATACTCGGCGCCGTCGGGCGCGACCTGGAGCGCAGGTAAGCCATGGACCCGCTGCTCAATCCGTTCGACTATTTCACCGTGCCCTTCGGCTCATGGGCGGAATCGGCCCTGGACTATCTGGTCGGACACAGCCGCGCGACGCTGGTTGCCGCGAAGGCGCCGGTGCAGTCCTTCCTCGATCTGGTCCAGTCCGGGCTGCAGGCAATTCCGCCCACCGTCGGTATCGTCGGCGCGGTTCTGATCGGCTGGTGGATTTCCGGTTGGCGACTGGCGCTGACGGGACTGGTCTGTCTGTCGCTGATTGGCCTCATGGGCGCCTGGCAGGCTGCGATGATCACGCTCTCCATCGTCATCACGGCGGTCACCATCTGCCTGATCGTCGGCATTCCCATCGGCATCCTCGCGGCACGCAGCGACCGGTTTTTCCGGGTGTTGCGGCCGATCCTGGACCTGATGCAGACCATTCCGTCATTCGTCTACCTCGTTCCCGTGGTGATGCTGTTCGGCATCGGCGACACGCCGGGCGTCATCGTGACCTGCTTTTTCGCCATCACGCCGCTGATCCGGCTGACCAATCTGGGGATTCGAGAGGTGCGCGAGGATCTGGTCGAAGCCGCGAGAGCCTTCGGCGCCAGCGAGGCCCGGGTTCTCTTCGGCACCCAGTTGCCGCTGGCGCGCCCGACCATCCTGGCCGGACTCAACCAGACGGTCCTGCTGTCGCTGTCGATGGCCGTCGTCGCCTCGATGATTTCGGTCGAGGGGCTCGGCCGGATCGTGCTCGAGGGCATCGGCAGGCTCGACTTCGGCAGCGCCACCGTCGGCGGCATCGGCATCGTACTGACCGCGATCGCGGTCGACCGGTACGTGCAGGCGCTCGGCGCCGCCAAACCGCGCGACAGCAGGGGAGCCTGATCCATGGACCCGGTCACCCTGCTCGATCCCTTTGCAACGGTCAGCCTGCCGCTTGCCGATTGGGCGAATGACGGTATGCGGTGGCTGACCTCCAATTATCGCGGCGTGTTCCAGGCGATCAAGACGCCGGTCAAATGGGTGCTCGACCTGGTCGAGGACGGATTGCGCGGAACGCCGCAGACGATCCTGCTGATTTTCTTCACCGCCTTCGCCTGGCAGATCGTCAACCGCACGACCGCCATTCTCACCTTCTGCGCCTTCGTCACGATCGGACTGATCGGCGCCTGGGATCCGGCAATGACCAGCCTGGCGGTTCTGATCACCGCCGTCGCCATCGCCACGCTGGTCGGCTTGCCCTTGGGCATCCTCTGCTCGCGGGTCGACGTGATCTGGGCCGTGGTCCGGCCGGTGCTGGATTTCATGCAGACGATCCCGTCCTTCACCTATCTTGTGCCGGTCATCCTGCTTTTCGGCATCGGCAATGTGCCGGGCGTCATCGTGACGGCGTTTTTCGCCACTCCGCCGCTGGTCCGCCTGACCAATCTCGGGCTTCGCGAAGTGCGCGCGGACCTGGTCGAGGCCGCCGACGCATTCGGAGCCACGCCCCTGCGGCGCCTCTGGTCCATCGAGCTGCCGCTGGCCCGCCCGACGATCATGGCCGGGATCAACCAGACCGTCATGCTCTCGCTGGCGATGAGTGTCATCGCCTCGATGATTTCGGTCGCCGGGCTGGGGCGCCTGGTGCTGGTCGGCATCAGCCAGCTCGACCTGGCCCGCGCCGCGGTCGGCGGCCTGGGCATCGTGCTGCTGGCCATCGTTTTCGACCGCATCACCCAGGGTTTCGGTTTCACCCGCCGCGAGCGAAACAACCGCGGTCTCTGGGAGCAGGGACCGGTCGGCTGGCTGCGGCTGCAGCTTTCAAACGGTTTTCGAAATGCCAATCCAACAGGGAGGACACCATGAAACGATTTGCCTTGAACACGGCGCTGGCGGCGTTGACCGGAGCCATGCTGGCCCAGGCTGCCGGCGCCGCCGAAGTGACGGCGATCAGCACCGGACGGACCGATCATCAGCTGATCTACGAGGTCATCGAAGAAGGGCTCGCCGCGCTCGGATACGAAAACGGCGAGATGCTGACCGGCAACTACCCGGCCATCCACCTCAGCATCGGCCAGGGCGATGCGGACTACACCGCCGTGCACTGGAAGCCGCTGCACGACGAGTTCTTCGCCAATTCCGGCGGCGAGGACATGATGGTTCGCGCCGGCCCGCTCTACGAAAAGGCGATGCAGGCCTATTTCATCGACAAGAAGACCGCCGAGAAACACGGCATCAACGCGCTCGAGCAGATGAAGGACCCGGCTGTCGCCGGGATCTTCGACACCGACGGCGACGGCAAGGCCAACCTGACCGGCTGCAACCCGGGCTGGGGCTGCGAGAAGGTGATCGAGCACCATCTCGATGCATATGGCTTGCGCGACCACGTCAACAACGACAAGGGCGAATATTTCGCGCTGATGGCCGACACCATCGAACGCTATGAAGCCGGCCAGCCGATCTTCTACACCACCTGGGCGCCGAACTGGATCAATGCCGTGCTGGTGCAGGGCAAGGACGTGGTCTTCCTGAACGCCCCGTTCTCCTCGCTGCCCGGACAGGACAATGCGAACACGGAATGGGAAGACGGCCGCAACCCGGGATTCGGTTCCAACGACAACTATATCCTGGTCAACAAGGCGTTCGCTGATGCCAACCCGAAGGCGCTGGCCTTCATGAACGGTCTGAGGATCTCGGTTCCCGAACTCAGCGCCATGATGGACCGCGTCAACAATGGCGAGAAGGAGCCGGCCCAGATCGAGCAGATCGCCAAGGACTGGATTGCCGCGAACCAGGCCGACTGGGACGCACTGATCGCCTCGTCCAAGGCTGCGCAATAGGCAGATCCCGCATGAATGCGCGGCCCGCTCGATGAGCGGGCCGCTCCACAACGACCAACCGGGCAACCCATGGCTATCTTCTTTCATTGGTCCGAAGCCAGACGCGACATCTGGCTCGACGCTTTCGCTTCCGCCGGTGTGGAGCCGGACCTGCGCTTTTCCGGCTCGATCGGGGATCCGCGGGACATCGACTACGCGGTGGTGTGGGCGCCGCAGCCCGGCGTGCTGAAATCCTTCGAGAATCTGCGCTACATTTTTTCGATAGGCGCCGGCGTCACCCATATCACGCTCGACCCGGACTTTCCGCGCGAGGTCCCGATCGTGCGGCTGCAGGACCGGCTGCTGGTGCTCGACATGTCCTGTCACATCATCCATTGGGTGCTGCATTTCCACCGCTACTATGCCCGCTATGCGCGGTACCAGGCCGAACGCAAGTGGCAGCGTCATCGTTATCCCGAGAACGCCCAGCGGCGCATTTCGGTTCTCGGGCTGGGACAAACCGGCCAGGACGCCTGCCGCCGGCTTCGCGATCTCGGATTTGACGTCACCGGCTGGGCGCGCAGCGAAAAGACCATCGAAGGGGTGCGCTGCCTGGCGGGCGAAGCGACGTTCGACACGGCGGTCGACGAGGCCGACATTCTCGTCAACCTGCTTCCCCTGACGGACGCCACGACGAACATCCTGAACGCCTCCGCTTTCGGCCGGATGCCCGAAGGCAGTTTTCTGATCAATTGCGGCCGCGGCTCCAGTATCGACGACGCCGCTTTGCTGGAAGCGCTGAACTCCGGCCGGATCGAGGCCGCGGCACTCGACGTTTTCCGCGAGGAACCCCTGCCGGCCGACAGTCCCTACTGGGATCACCCGGCGGTCTCGGTCACGCCGCACGCGGCCGCCCCGACCAACGAACATTCGGCGGCCGAGTTCATTGCCACGCAGATCCGCGGATGCATGGACGGCGGCGTCCCGGCGCCCATCGTCGATCTCGAACGCGGCTACTGATCCATGCGGCGACCGGCAATCATTCCCCGGCACACCGACAGCAATGGCTGGTGGGAAACTCTGCCGCCACCGCCGCCCGCCAGGGTTTTGGCCGGCGCGCATCGCGTTCAGACCGCCATTGTCGGAGCCGGCATTTGCGGCGTGGCGGTGGCCCACCAGCTCGGCAAGCTCTGCCCGGACGCCGAAATCGCGCTCATCGAGGCCGAGCGCGCCGGATACGGTGCTTCGGGCAGGAACGCCGGCTTCATGCTCAACGTCCACTCGCACGGCCCGCCCAAGCGCATCGATATTCTGCGCCGGAACATGCGGCTCTGGGAGAGCGGCCTTGCCGATCTCCGCCGCATGGTTCGCGAATTTCAGATCGACTGCGACTGGCACGAATTCGGCCGCTTCTACGGGTCGGCCGGAGCCGACGGCGAAAAGCACATCGACGAGATTGCCGAAACGCTCGGCGAGCTCGGTCTCGAGCGAAGCTGGATGACCAGCGAGGAGGTACAACAGCGGATCGGCACCGGATTCTACCGGCGCGGGCTGTACACACCGGGCAATGCCCTGGTGAATCCCGCCGCCATGATGCGTGGCCTGGCGCGGAATTTGCCGAGCAACGTGGCCCTCTATGAGGAAAGCCCGGTGGTCGGGTTCGAACCCCGTGAAAACGGCTATGCCATCGAAACGAGCAACGGCAGCCTCGTGGCCGATCGTCTGGTGCTGGCCGCAGGCGTGTTCTTGCGCCAATTCGGGGCGGCCTCCGGCCGCTACGTTCCGATGGCGACCTATGCCAGCCTGACCGCGCCGCTCAACGAAGCTGAAATGTCCCGTCTGGGAACCGGCGACCCGTTTGGCCTGCTGGGCGGTTCGGAATACGGAGCGACTATCCGTTTGACCAACGACCGGCGGCTTTTCGTCCGCAATTATTTCAAGCATGTGCCCAACGCGCCGACCGCAGCGAAAGAGGTCGCCGAAATCAGCAAGATGCACCGCAAGGCGTTGAGTGCACGCTGGCCCGATCTCGCCGAAACGCCGTTCGAGCACTGCTGGGGCGGCGCCATGGCTTTCACCTGGAACGACGGCGCGGTGTTCGGCGAGATTCAGCCGGGTCTGTTCGCGGTCCTCACCAATGATGTTTCGCCCATGACCCGAGGGGCGGCCGCTGGGCGCCTGCTCGCCGACCTGATGGAGGGCCGGGACAGCGATCTGCTTGAAACCCAGTTGAGCATTCCCGGCGCCAGCCGGCTGCCGCCGCGCCCGTTCCTCGATATCGGCATCGCCCTGCGGCGCGGCCTACTGCATTTTGTGGCGCGCGACGAATTCTGAGCGCCGGAGCGACGATTAGCTGTCGGGATCGCTCTTCGTCGCCGCAAAGTCCTGAGGACGATAGGCTTCCACCGCCGTCTCGTCGACGTAATGCATGGCACCGTTGGCCCAGAATCCGGTCTTGCCGACGCTCGGAAAGTACGCCACGTCGGTGGTCGTGCGCTCGCCGCCCATCAGATAGACGAAGTCTTCAGCACTCTCGTTGACAATGTGGTGCACCGCTCCGTCGGTCGGAAATCCGACATAGTCGCCGGGTCCGATCGTCACGGTCTCGCCATCGACCGAAAGCCTGCCCTCGCCCTCCAGCACGAACACGAACTCTTCCTGGCCGGCATGGGCGTGCGGCAGGAACCCTTCCTTGCCGGGCGGGATGCGGCCGATGCTGACACCGAGCTTCTTCATGCCGACTGCATCCGAAAGCGGCAGCAGCCGCATTTCCGAGTCCGCGTTCAGAGGATGGCTGAAATGGAACATTCGCTCGGTCGGGATCTGAGAGGTGCGGACAATGTACTGCTCTGGCTTGGACATCGGATCTCCCGTTCATTGGCGTCAGTTGGAGGGCGTCTCCTCGTGCATGCGAAATTCCAGAATCAGGGTGCGCTGCAGAAGCGACTGGTTGTCGTCCGAGGCCAGCATGATGCGCGTCTCGCCGTCCGGTCCCGCATAGACGTCGATGCTTTCCATGTTGTCGATCTGGTAGCTGAAATCGGTCTCCAGCAAGACCTCGCCGTCGACCGTGCGGCCGGCGCGGATATCGGAGCCGGCGATGCGGCGGATGCGCATGCCGACGCCCTCGGCGATGGAAAACCGTCGCTCCAGCAACAGCAGGTCGCCATTCGGCATGAAATCGCCGTCGGTCACGTCGTAGGGCCGATGGCGGCGCACGAAGAACACGCCCTTGCCCGGCCCGGTGACGATGGCCGCGAAAATGTCGCCCTTCTTGTTGATGCTCTTTTCGCTGACCGCGATCACGGCACCGTCGAGCGCCGTGCCGCGAGGCGCGACCGCGACGGTTTCGAGGCCTTTGTTGCGGCGGAATTCGTAGAGCGGAATTCCGTGCGGCAACTGTCCGGTCGGCGCCGCGGTCGGGATGCCGTCGAGCGGATAGATCTCGATGCGATGCTCGCGCTCGAAACTCACCAGCACCCGGTCGCCGTCGATCGCCAGCCCCTCCGCATCGACATAATAGCGGGCCTGCGCAACCTTGCCGTCGGGCCCGCGCATGGCGGTTATAGCGGCGTCCGCGACGCCGGCGGGCCTGCCGTCTGTATCGCGCTCGAATCGCCCGGTGAACCAGTGCCCGGTGTCGAGAACGGCGATGAAGCCGTTGCGGTCGGGTTTGAGGCGCATCGCCGACAGGCCGCCGAACAGCCGGTCCGGGGACGAGAGTTCCAAGCCGCCGAGGTATTCGAAGGGACCGAACCGGGTTTCATCGGAACGGATCTTGAAGGCAGAGATGGGCTGCGCCTCGATGGAGACGGGCTTCGGCACGCCATCGCGTGACGCCGCAACTGCCTGAACGGCATTCGACGTCAAGGCCAGCGCGAAAAATGCGGCCAGCCCCGCCCGGTACAGACTACCCGGCACGGCGGTAACCGAGATCGGCTGATCCGGTTTCCTCTTCGAACAGCGACGCCAGCTGTTCGGTCATGGCGCCGGCCAGTTCCTCGGCGTCGACGATGGTGACGGCGCGCCGGTAGTAACGCGTCACGTCGTGACCGATGCCGATGGCCAGCAGCTCGATCGGCGAACGGGTCTCGATTTCCTCGATCACCGCCCGCAGGTGGCGCTCCAAATAGTTGCCGGGATTGACCGACAGGGTGGAATCGTCGACCGGCGCGCCGTCGGAAATCATCATCAGGATGCGCCGCTGTTCCGGCCGGCCGAGCAGCCGGTTGTGGGCCCAGATCAGCGCCTCGCCGTCGATGTTCTCCTTCAGCAGCCCTTCGCGCATCATCAGGCCGAGATTGCGGCGGGCGCGTCGCCACGGAGCGTCGGCGGATTTGTAGATGATGTGGCGCAGATCGTTGAGCCGGCCGGGCGTCGCCGGCTTGCCGTCGGCAAGCCACTTTTCGCGTGCCTGGCCGCCCTTCCACGCCTTGGTGGTGAAGCCGAGGATCTCGACCTTGACGCCGCAGCGTTCCAGGGTGCGGGCGAGGATGTCGGCGCAGGTTGCGGCGACGGTGATCGGTCGGCCGCGCATGGAACCGGAATTGTCGATCAGCAAGGTGACGACCGTGTCGCGGAACGTGGTATCGCGCTCCATCTTGAAGGACAGCGGCTGCATCGGGTCGATGATCAGCCGCGTCAGCCGCGCCGAATCGAGATAGCCCTCTTCGAGGTCGAACTCCCAGGCGCGGTTCTGCTGCGCCATCAGCCGCCGCTGCATCCGGTTGGCGAGCCGTCCGACCACGCCCTGCAGGTGCGCCAGCTGCTTGTCGAGAAAGCCGCGCAGCCGCTCGAGTTCGGCCTCTTCGCACAGATCCTCCGACGCCACGACCTCGTCGAAAGTCGTGGTGTAGATCGCGTAATCGACCTTCTGCGCCAGATCGTCGAACGGCATGTTGGGGCGGCGCGTTTCGCCCGGCGTCTCGGCGTCCTCGTCCATGTCGTCGAGCATGTCGTCGTCGGTGACCTCGGCGCCGTCCATGTCGCCTTCGTCCAGCTGGTCGTCGGCCGCTTCGCTCTCCTCGGCGGGTGCTGCCTCGGAGCCGGCTTCCTCTTCCGAATTCTGCTCGTTTTCCTCGTCGGAACGGGGCTGGTCGTCGTCGGACGTTTCTTCCTGCTGGTCGGACTGGTCTGGATCCTCGCCGTATTCCTCGGCGACCTCCATATGGGCGAGCATGTCGCGCACCAGCTTGGCGAATTTCTGCTGGTCTTCGAGCACGTCGCTCAGGTTGTCCATGTCGGCGCCGGCCTTCTCCTCGATCCAGCTGCGCCACAGATCGGCGACCGGCCCGGCCGCGTCCGGCACCGGTTGGCCGGTCAGCCGCTCGCGCACCATCAGCGCCAGCGCATCCTGCAACGGCGCCTGCTCGCGCGAGGTGATGCCCTTGTAATTGGCCTTGGAGCAGCGGTCGTTGAGCACCGCGTTGAGGTTGTCGGCGACGCCGGCCATGCGATTGGAGCCGATGGCGTCGATGCGCGCCTGTTCGACGGCGTCGAAGATCTCCCGCGCCTCGTCGCCCTGTGGCGCCATGGCGTTGTGGATGGTGTCGTCGTGGCAGGCCTTGCGCAGCGCCAGCGAGTCGCCCATGCCGCGGGTGACCGACAGGTCGCCGCGGTTCGGTCGTTTCGGCAGGTCGGGCAGCCGCATGCGCTCGCCCGACAGATGCGGTCGGTCGTTGGCGAACACCACTTCCAGTTCGTGATCGGCGGCAATCGCGCGCACGCAGCCGGTCAGCGCCCGCTTGAACGGCTCGACGTCGATGGGCGCGTTCGGCCGCGCCCGGGAATTGTCACCGCGCCCGGCCATCGGGCCTTACGCGTCCAGGACGATATTGGCGGCGCTTTCCTTCAGTTCCTCGCCGAAGGCGCGCTGATACTGCTCGGCCACCAGGGTGCGTTCCAGCTCGTCGCACTTGTTGAGGAAGGTCAGCCGGAAGGCAAAGGAGACATCGCCGAAGATCTCGGCGTTCTCGGCCCAGGTGATCACCGTGCGCGGGCTCATGACAGTCGACAGGTCGCCATTGATGAAGGCCGCCCGGGTCATGTCGGCGACGCGCACCATCTTGTTGATCGTGTCGCGTCCGGCTTCGTTGTTGAAGGACTTGACCTTGGCCAGCACGATGTCGACCTCGTTGTCGTGCGGCAGGTAGTTGAGCGTTGCCACGATGGACCAGCGGTCCATCTGCGCCTGGTTGATCTGCTGGGTACCGTGATAGAGACCGGTGGTGTCGCCGAGCCCGACCGTGTTGGCGGTGGCGAACAGCCGAAACGCCGGATGCGGCCGGATCACCCGGCTCTGGTCGAGCAGCGTCAGCCGGCCTGACGATTCCAGCACCCGCTGGATGACGAACATCACGTCCGGACGGCCGGCATCGTATTCGTCGAACACAAGCGCGACATTGTGCTGGTAGGCCCAGGGCAGGATGCCGTCACGGAATTCGGTGATCTGCTTGCCGTCCTTCAGGACGATGGCGTCCTTGCCGACGAGATCGATACGACTGACATGGCTGTCCAGGTTGACGCGCACGCAGGGCCAGTTGAGACGGGCGGCGACCTGCTCGATATGGGTCGATTTGCCGGTGCCGTGATAGCCGGAAATGATGACGCGGCGATTGTGCGCGAAGCCGGCGAGAATCGCCTGCGTCGTCTCGGCATCGAACAGATAGTCCGGGTCGACATCGGGCACATAGGCGTCGGCCTGGGAGAAGGCCGGCACGACGAGGTCGCTGTCGATGTCGAAAGCCTCACGAACCGAAACCGTGGTGTCCGGCAAATTCGAGATATCGAGGTCGATCTTGTTCATTACGTCTCCAACGCAGCCCTTTTGGCCGTCCTACGCTTTACCGAATCTCGGGAATAGTGGCAATTTCGAATAGTTGGTGGTGCTCTAGCAGAAACCGGCCTGTTTTAACAATTGATAGGCCTGAATCACTGCACGAAAGCGTTCCTCGGAACCGCGGTCGCCGCCATTGGCGTCCGGGTGGTGCTGTTTGACCAGTTCCTTGTAGCGGGTCTTGATATCGGCGGATGTCGCGTTTGCGCCAAGCCCCATCGTGTCGAAGGCCTTGGCCTCCAGCGACTTCAGCTTGCGCTTGCGCGGTTGCGGCCGCCCGACATTGGCGCGCTCGTTGAGAATGCGGAACGGGTCTTTCATGTTGGCGAAGGACGCAGCGCTTCCCGACCGCGCCGTCGACATGTCGGGATTGGCCTTGGCCGTCTTGTTGACGCCCATCGTCCAGGTCGGTCGGTTGCCGGTCAGCGCTTCCTTCTGGTAGCGCGCGATCTCGCCGTCCGAGAGCCCGGAGAAATAGTTGTAGCCCTTGTTGTATTCACGCACATGGTCGACGCAGAACAGAAAATATTCGCCCTCGGCATCGCGGCCGACGGGCGCCTTGTGTTCGCCCTTCTTCTCGCAGCCGTCCCACTGGCAGATCGGCGCGGCTTCCTTGGCCTTGGCGCCGTTCTTGCCCTTGCGCTTGGACGAACGAATGCTGTCAAAATATTTCGAATCGAGCTTCATGTTCTCAATTTGGTATGTGCCGACAGGGCGGACAAGAATTGACTCGGCTCGCCATGCCGATTTAACGGGAACGGAAGGAAGGGACGACGAAGGTGTATCGCCTCGTTCCCGGTCCGGGCGCAATAGCATATCAGGAATGTGGTGTCATGACAGATCAAAATTTGAGCATTGAACAGCGCATGACGCACAAATTGACACAGGCGTTGTCGCCGGAGCGTCTTGAAGTCATTAACGAAAGCCACCTGCATGCCGGCCATCAGGAAGCCTTCGACGGCACCGGCGAAACGCATTTTCGTGTCCGCATCGTATCGCCGCAATTCACCGGAATGGCGCGTCTGCAGCGGCACCGCACCGTCAACGAGCTGCTCGCCGACGAATTGCGCGACGGTGTGCACGCGCTGGCCATCGAGCCCGCGGCTCCGGGCGAAACCGTTCGCTGGTAGAACCTCCGCCTAGCCGGCGACCGGCTTGATTCGCAGCTTGGTGATTCGGTTCTTCGCTCGCTTCATCACGATGAAGCGCATGCCGTGATAGGTGAAGGCCTGGCGCTCTTCCGGGATGATCTGCGATTCGTGAATGACCAGGCCGGCGATCGTCGTCGCCTCTTCGTCCGGCAAGGTCCAGTCGAAGGCCCGGTTGAGGTCGCGGATCGGCACATTGCCGTCGACGACGATGGAGCCGTCGGCCTCCTGCACCACGCCCTGGATGTCGAGGTCGTGCTCGTCGGCGATGTCGCCGACGATCTCTTCCAGGATGTCTTCGAGCGTCACCAGACCTTCCACCTCGCCATATTCGTCGACGACGATGGCGAAATGCGCCTTGCGGCGCAGGAAGGCGCCGAGCTGGTCCTTGAGGTTTGTCGTATCCGGCACGAACCACGGTTTTTGCGCCGTCTTGACGATGTCGACGGCCTTCTTTTCGCCATTGCCGCCGGCCAACGCCCGCAGCACGTCCTTGGCATGAATGACGCCGATGATGTTGTCGGTTTCGCCGCGCCAGACCGGCATGCGGGTATAGGGGCTTTCCAGCACCTGCTTGACGGCCGTTTCCGGATCCTCGTCGGCATTGATCATGCGCATCGACGTGCGGTGGACCATGATGTCAGAGACTTCCAGTTCGCCCAGATCCAGCACG
Organism: Rhizobiaceae bacterium; assembly: GCA_963921345.3. Classification (GTDB taxonomy): domain Bacteria; phylum Pseudomonadota; class Alphaproteobacteria; order Rhizobiales; family Rhizobiaceae; genus Hoeflea_A. The sequence continues at coordinate 4,022,047 of CAWUFE020000007.1, forward strand.
CCGCCCAGCCGGTCGCGGTCGGCCTTGATCACCGAGCCTTCGCGATGCAGCAGGTCGACAGCGCCGCGCAGTTCCTCATGCGCCGTCAGCATGGAGGCCGAGAACGTAACGCCGAACAGGTTGAGAATGCGCCGCACGATGCCGTTGACGACGCTCGACAGCGGACCGACGACGGCGACAAAGGCCTGCACCGGCCGGGCCACGGCCAGCGCGAAGCGGTCGGTCGAGGAGATCGCCCAGCTCTTCGGCAGCACTTCGGCGAAGATCACCAGAAGCACGGTCATCGCCAGCGTCGCATAGGCCACGCCGGCCTCGCCGAACAGCCCCAGAAACATGCTGGTGGCCAGCGCCGAGGCGAGGATGTTCACCAGGTTGTTGCCGATCAGCAGCGCACCGATCAGCCGATCGCGCCGTTCGATCAGCCCGGCGACGATGCCGGCCTGCCGCTGCCCGTTGGCTTCGAGCTGGTGCATGCGCGCTCGCGACGCCGCGGTCAGCGCCGTCTCCGAGCCTGAGAAAAACCCGGACAGCACGATCAGCCCGAGGATGACGACGATCATCAGCCAGTATTCGGCAATCATTGTGGATGCTTTTCCTTCAAGAAGCTCAGGACCTCCGACGGGGGCACGTCCTCGGCGAGGAACGACTGGCCGATCCCGCGGGTCAGGACGAAGGTCAGCTTGCCACGCTTGACCTTTTTGTCCTGGGCGATGTGGTCCATCAATATATCGGGTGGCGGCAACGAACCTTCAATGTCGGACAGCTGCGTCGGCAGGCCAACGGCTTTGAAATGCCGTGCGACCCGTACCGCGTCGTCCGGGCTTGCCAGGTTGAGCCGGGCCGAGAACTGGTGCGCCAGCACCACGCCGATGGCCACCCCCTCGCCGTGCACCAGCCGGGTGCCGTCATAGCCGGTCGCCGCCTCCAGCGCGTGGCCGAAGGTGTGGCCGAGATTGAGCAGCGCCCGGTGGCCGCTTTCCAGCTCGTCGGCGGCGACGACGTCGGCCTTGGCGCGGCAGCTTTCGGCGATTGCCCGCACCCGCGCCGGCCCGCCGGTGAAGACGTCGCGCCAGTGCTCTTCCAGCCACTCGAAAAAGATCGGCCGGTCGATCAGGCCGTATTTGGCGACTTCGGCATAGCCGGCGCGAAACTCGCGTTCCGACAACGTGTCGAGCACGTCGGTATCCGCCAGCACCAGCGCCGGCTGATGGAACACCCCGACCAGGTTCTTGCCATGCGCCGTGTTGATGCCGGTCTTGCCGCCGACGGAGGAGTCGACCTGCGCCAGGAGCGATGTGGGGATCTGCACGAAGCGCATGCCGCGGCGCACGATGCCGGCGACGAAGCCGGTCAGATCGCCGATCACGCCGCCGCCCAGCGCCACGACCGCATCGCCGCGCTCCAGCCGTGCCTCCAACACCGCGCCGCAGGCGTCGACCACATGCTCGAAACGCTTGGTCGTCTCGCCCGGCGGCAGGACGATCGCCGTGCTGTCGATGCCGGTCCGCGTCAGGCCTTCCTGCAGCGGCTGCATGTAGTGGGCAGCCACCGTCTCGTCGCTGACGATCGCCGCCCTGATGCCGGGCAGCCGCGCGGCGATTTCCTCGCCGGCGCGGCCGATCAGTCCGGACCCGATCAGGATATCGTAGCTGCGGTCGCCCAGCGGCACGGTCACATGCGCTTCGTCGGCAACGGGTTGGACGGTCATTCAGGATGTCCTTGTTTCGGGTCGGCCGGCGGTTCGCCCGCGGCCGCGATGACCGCGTCGAGCACTTCGCCGGCAATGGTTTCCTTCGGCACGTCGCGCGAGCGCACCACGAGTTCGGCCTCCGCATAGATCGGATAGCGCGCATCCAGCAGCGCCGCCAGCGTGTCCTTGGGGTTTTCCGTCTTCAGCAGCGGCCTGTGACCGCGGCGGCGCACCCGCTCCCACAGAACGTCGAGATCGGCGCGCAGCCAGACCGACAGTGCCCGCCGTTTGATGACGGAGCGCGTCCGGTCGTTGATGAAGGCGCCGCCGCCTGTCGACAGGACCATCGGCCCGCCCTTCAGCAACCGCCGGATCACCCGCTCCTCCAGAGAGCGAAATTCCGGCTCTCCGTAGCTGGCGAACAGATCGCTGATCGACATGCGGGAGACCTTTTCGATCTCCTGATCGGAATCGATGAACGGGACGTTCATGGCAGAGGCGGCCATCTTGCCGATGACCGATTTCCCCGCGCCCATCAGGCCGACGAAGACCAGGGTCCGGTTTCCGAGGCTTTGAAGCGCCGCCTGTCCCTTGCTGTGCAACATGTTGTCGGCGCGGCTTTTCATCCCGCTGTTTCAGGCCGGCAATACAACCGGCACCCCCAAAAATCCGTGGCCCGCCACACGCCCTTCGCGATCGGCGGTGCGCACGAGCCTGCAACCGGTATCGACAAATGCGCCGGTCCCGTCAAGCCGCACGGCCTGCGCCGCCTGTGCAGTCTTGCAACCGCCCCGGGCCTCGCTCATAAAGGGCCGAGAGGAAGGGGCACGGAACAGCGCATGCCGTCATTGATCCGATTTCTGGTTTTTTGTGCGGTTATTGCCGGTCTGGTCTATGGCGCCATGTTTGCCCTGACCGCCTATGTCGAGCCGACACCGAGGGAAATCACCATCCGGGTGCCGACCGAGAAGGTCAATCCCGACTGAAACCCCAACAGTGCGACATCGGCCCCGGGGGAGCTGACCATGGCGGATCTGAGCGCGGCCCATTTGGAAGCCTTTCTGGAAATGATGAGCGCCGAACGCGGCTCGGCCGGCAACACGCTCGATTCCTATCGCAACGACCTGACCGACGCCGGCGCGTTTCTGCTCGGCGCGAAATCCAGCCTGCTGGCGGCGACCAGCGACGATCTGCGGAGCTATCTGGCCGACATCTCGGCTCGCGGCTTCGCCGCCAGCTCGCAGGCCCGCCGCCTGTCGGCGCTGCGCCAGTTCTACCGGTTTCTCTATTCCGAGGGCCTGCGCGGCGACGATCCGACCGGCGTGCTCGATGCGCCCAAAAAGCCGATGCCCCTACCCAAGACGATGACTGTCGACCAGGTCACGACGCTGATCGAGCAGGCGAGAAAAGAAGCCGACGAACCGGGTCTTGAGCCCGCCGAGCATCTGGCCCGCTCGCGCCGCCTGGCGCTGATCGAACTGCTTTATGCGACCGGCATGCGGGTCTCCGAGCTGGTCGGTCTGCCGGCTTCCGTGGCCGCCCAGGAGGACGATCGATTTCTGATCGTGCGCGGCAAGGGCAACAAGGAGCGCCTCGTACCGCTGTCCTCGGCGGCCCGCGAGGCGCTTGCCGGCTACCTGGCCTGTGCGCGCGCTGACGACCCGGATGGCGACTCGCCCTTCCTCTTTCCCTCCCGCTCGGCCAGCGGCCATTTGCCGCGCCAGGTGTTCGCCAGGGAATTAAAGCAGCTTGCCGCCCGATGCGGACTGGACGCGGCCAAACTTTCTCCCCATATCCTGCGGCACGCTTTTGCCAGCCACCTGCTGCAGAACGGCGCCGATCTGCGGGTCGTGCAGGAACTGCTCGGCCATGCCGACATTTCGACGACGCAGATCTACACGCATGTGCTGGAGGAGAGGCTGCAGAAACTGGTGAGCAACCATCATCCGCTAGCAAAAGCAGGTAAAAACGGATTATGAATACCAACGGGGGATGGAATTTGCTTGCTTTCGCGCCGAAGGCAGTTCCCCGCAACAGACCGAGATCGCACGCCCTATGATCAATTACCTCGATTTCGAAAAGCCGCTCTCCGATATCGAAGGCAAGATTCACGAGTTGCGCAAGCTTGCCGGCGACGACGAGATCATCGACACGCATGCCGAGATCGAGAAGCTGGAAGCCAAGGCCCGGGACACGCTCGCCGAGCTCTATGAAAAGCTGACGCCGTGGCAGAAGACGCTGGTCGCCCGGCATCCGGCGCGCCCGCATTTCCGCGACTATGCGACGGCCCTTTTCGAAGATTTCACGCCGCTCGCCGGCGACCGCAAGTTTTCCAATGACGAGGCCATCCAGGCCGGACTCGGCCGCTTTCGCGGCGAATCCGTCGCCATCATCGGCCAGGAAAAGGGCAACGACACCAAGTCGCGCATCCGTCACAATTTCGGCAGCGCCCGGCCGGAAGGCTACCGCAAGGCGGTGCGCATCCTCGAGATGGCCGACCGTTTCGGCCTGCCGGTGATCACGCTGATCGACACGTCGGGCGCCTATCCCGGCGTCGGCGCCGAGGAACGCGGCCAGGCCGAGGCCATCGCCCGCTCCACCGAAACCTGCCTCAATGTGCGGGTGCCGATCGTCTCCGTCGTCATCGGCGAAGGCGGCTCAGGCGGCGCCATCGCCATTGCCACCGCCAACCGGGTCTACATGCTGGAGCACGCCATCTACAGCGTGATCTCGCCGGAAGGCGCCGCCTCGATCCTGTGGCGCGACGCCACCCGTGCCAAGGATGCCGCCGCCAATATGAAGATCACCGCCCAGGACCTGAAGGACCTCGGCATCATCGACGGCATCGTTCCGGAACCCGTCGGCGGCGCCCATCGCGACCCCGATGCGGTGATCGCCGCGACCGGCGACATGATATCGGGAGCGCTCACCGATCTGGGCCAGTCCGACGGCGACACGCTGCGCAAGGACCGCCGCCAGAAATTCCTCGACATGGGCCGCAATCTCTAAAGGTCTCGGCGCAACCCTTTCCCACTGCATCTCCCGACGCTGGTTCCGCAACCATCGTTATGGCCGATTCCGTGTCCTCAAAACGATCGATTTCAAAAATTTTGCATCCGGATGCAAAATTTGCTAGGAAGAGGCTGCGAACGGCTGAGCGAGCAACAGCCGAAGACACCTGGGAGGAGACACGATGGACCGCATCCACCGTATTTTTGCGCGCTGTCCGGGCACGCGGACAGCAGCCGTTTTCCTGAGTCTGACCGTGGCGGGCTGGGCACAGGCCGGTGACCTGCCCTACGGGCTCAAATCGGGAAAACCCTATGACGGCACGACGCTGACCTATCTCGCTCCGGTGGCCGGCCAGTATGATGGCCATGCCGAACGCATCCAGGAGTTCGTCGATCTCACCGGAATCGAGGTCGACTTCGAGTTCATCCCGTTCAAGAACCTGCAGGAGAAGATTCTGGCGATCAAGGTCGCCGGCGACGGCGAACCCGATCTGATCAACTACATGGACGCCTGGGGCCCGGCGCTGAAAGACATGTTCGTGCCGCTTGACGCGATGATGGGCGAGGACGGCGTCACCATGGACCGCTACTTCGGTGCCCACCGGCAGGGATCCACCTATGACGGCCAGGTCTACGGCCTGCCGTTGCGCGGCCACGCCCAGCTGCTGTTCTATCGCAAGGACCTGCTCGACAAGCACGGGATCGACGTTCCGCAGACCTGGCCCGAACTGGTCGAGGCGGCCAAGGTCATCAAGGACAAGGAAGGCCTGGGCATTGCCACCTACTACACCAACAAGAACGCCCAGAACGTTCCGGTCTGGATGAACATGGTGTGGGGCAATGGCGGCGATCTCATCCGCGACGGAAAAGTGGTCTTCAATTCGCCGGAGGCAGTCGAAGCACTGCGGTTCTACGCCGATCTGGAAGCCCGGCACGGAGTAAACTCCGAAGGCGCGAAGAGCTTCGACCAGCATGAAGGATCGCTGTCGATGGGGGCCGGCAAGAGCGCCTTCTACATGGGCTGGTGGTGGCACTACGGCTCTCGCATTCTAGGCAAGAACACCACCCTCGCCCCCGACCAGGTCGGCTTCACCGGAATGCCGGCCTTCCAGGAGGGTCCGTCGGTGACCTTTGCCCTGTCCATGCCGACCGCAATCAACGCCGAATCGGACAAGCAAGGCGCCGCCTGGGAATTCCTCAAATGGGTCAGCAACGCCGATCTCGAAAAGGTCAACGTGACCGACAAGTCGAAGCGCAATGTGATCGTCGCGGTGCACCGCGACAATCTTCTCGACGACGACGTCAACTCCGCCAATAACGGGCTGCAATCGGCTGCGGCGCTCAGTCTCGAGGACTCCCGCATCTTTCCGCAACTGGCGGAATGGCCGGAGATCATGCAGCTGATTTCCAATGCCATTTCCGAGGTCGTTACCAACGGCGCGGATCCGCAGAAAGCGCTGGACCACGCCGCCGCGGAAGCGCAGAAGATCCTGGATCGCGGCTGACGGCGCCGTAGATCCGCGTCCGGCGGCACAGGCCGCCGGACGCCCCAAGAACCGGGATGCATCCATGCGAGACAGGCACGTCAAATTCCTGTTGATCCTGCCGGCCTTTGCCCTGGTCACGATGACCATTCTCTATCCGCTCGGCTATGCCGTGGCGACCAGCTTCATGGACTGGCGTCTCAGCCGGTCGCGGGCGCCCACCGACATGGTCTGGCTCGACAACTACCTGCGCGCTTTCACCGACGATCCGGCCTTCTGGAATTCGGTTCAGGCGACGCTGATCTTCGTCGTCGGATCGGTGGTCGGCGCCGTCACGCTGGCCTTGCTGATCGCCCTGTTGCTGGCCCGAAAAGGGCGCGCCTACACGATCACCCGCTCGGTCATCGCCCTGCCGTTTGCCATGTCGCCGGCGCTGCAGGGAACGTCCTTTCGCTTCTTTCTCAATCCCGAATTCGGTCTGTTCGACCGGGTCATCGACACACTGCTGCCCTTCGCTTCGGGCATCGACTGGCTGGGCAGCGCCGGCTGGGCCATGACCTGGATCATCCTGACCGACATGTGGCACTGGTCGCCCTTCCTGTCGCTGATGCTGATCGGCGGCCTGCTGGCCATTCCCCAGGAGACGCTGGAGGCGTCGGCGGTCGACGGCGCATCCGCCTGGACACGCTTCTGGACCATCACGCTGCCGCAGCTGATGCCGGTGCTCGCCATCGCCTGTGTGCTCAAGGCGATCTTCTCGTTCAAGATGTTCGAATATGTCTACCTGCTGACCGGCGGCGGGCCGGGCGAAGCCACCGCGACCCTGACTTTCTACGCCTATCGGCAAGGGTTCCATGCCTACGACATGGGCTACGCCTCGTCGATCGCGGTGGTGCTCGCCGCGCTGCTTGTCGGCGTGTCGATCGTCTATTTCCGGCTGATCTTCCCGAAGGAGTCGGAGAGTTGACATGACCCGCAGATCGAAGGACCGTATCGCCGCGTTTCTGCGCGGCCTGGGGCTGACCCTTCTGGTGCTGGTGTTCCTGGGTCCGATTCTGTGGATTTTCCTGACCGCATTCAAGCCACTCAGCGCCGTTTACACCATGTCGGTATTCTTCGAGCCGACCCTCGACAATTTCCGGCAGATTTTCGACAAACCGTTCTACCTCGGCGACAAGCTTCTCAATTCGATCGTCATCTCCACATTCACGGTCGCCATCGGCGTTCCCTGCGCGCTGATGGCTGCCTACAGCTTTTCCCGCTTTCCCTTCCGCCGCAAGAAGATGATGTTTTTCGGCGTCCTGGCCACCCAGTTCATCCCGCCGATCGTCGTCGTTCTGCCGCTGTTCCTGATGTTCCGGCAACTGGACCTGCTCGACACCCACATCGGCATGATCTGGATAAATCTGTCCATCGTCCTGCCCTTCGCCATCTGGATGCTCAAGGGGTTCGTCGACACGATCCCGGTCGAAATGGAGGAGGCGGCGATGGTCGACGGAGCGTCTCGGCTGCGTGTCATCTGGGACATCGTCCTGCCGGTGACGGTGCCGGGCCTTTTCATCGCCGGCATCTTCTGTTTCATCTTTTCGTGGAACGACTTTCTCTACGCCCTCATCCTCACCCGCAAGGACGCCGTGACGCTGCCGGTCACCTTGAGCTCCTACTACACAGAAGAGGGCGACCGCTGGGAGCTGATGGCCGCGACCGGCACCTTCATCCTGCTGCCCATGTTCGCCATCAGCTATTTCATTCAACGCCACTTCGTGCACGGCGCCACGTCGGGCTCCGATCGATAGTTCTCTCAATCGTCCCTGAGCCGGGACGATTCACGAACGACCAGGCGGCTGTCGAGCACCAGATCGGCCTCCGGGCGGCCGAGATCGTCGAGACGGGCATAGGCCAGTTCGATCGCCCTTTCCAGCATGACGTCCATCTGCTGGCGCACGGTCGTCAGGCGATAGGCCCGGTGGCCGGCGGTCGGCGTGTCGTCATGGCCGACGACCTGGATATCGTCCGGCAGTTGCATGCCGAACTCGAACCTCAGCGCATCGATCGCGCCGATGGCCATCGGGTCGTTGGCCGAGACGACGGCATCGGCGTCCAGCAGGCCGGCGCCAAGCTCGCGGATCGCATCGTAGCCGCCCTGATAGAGAAACTCGCCGGGCACCACATTCGGTTCGGGCAACCCGGCCTCGTCGCATCCGAGCAGGAAGCCGCGGCGGCGCTCGGCACTCACCCAGCTCATTTCCGGACCGTCCAGAAACACCGTTCCGCGCACCCCGGTCGCCTTCAGTTGCAGAGCCAGCCGTCGCATCATTTCGGCATGGTTGGACGACACATGGTCGATGCCCGGCAAATCCAGTCGCCGGTTGATCAGCGCCAGAGGAACGCCGGCCTCGCGACAAGCGGTGGCCGCCCCTTCCGTCAGGCTGGCGGTGCTGATGATCATGTCGACCCGGAACTGCAGCAGCCGGTCAACGGCATTGTCGCCCCGGTCGGCGGCATCGACGATCTGCAGCAGAACGCTGTCGCCGGTTCCGGCGAGAATGTCGACGGCCGACTTCAGCGCCACGGGATAGTTGAGGTGGGAATATTGGGTGACCACCAGCCCGACGAGCTTGGAGCGCCCGAGGCTGAGCGACTGCGCCACCGCATTGGGAGCGAAGTTCAGTTGCGCCGCCGCGGCCAGCACTTTCTCGCGGGTCTTCTTCGACACGCTGCCATTCGGCGAAAACGTCCGCGATACGGCCGACTGGCTGACGCCGGCCAGCCTGGCAACGTCGTACGAGGTCGCTCTTCCCGACTGCATACTTGCCGTTCTCCTCTTCGAGACAGGCTTTTAACCCTTGACACCGGAAGATCAAAAGAGGAATTTTGCATCCGGATGCAAAATTCCTCTGGAGATTGCCCCGATGGGTCGGAAAATCCTCTTCATCACGACCGACGAACAGCGCTATGACGGCCTCGGATGTTATGGCGGTCAGATCGCCCGGACCCCGGTGGTCGACCGGCTGGCGCAGACGGGCATCCGCTATGCCCGCGCCTATAACCAGAACGTCACCTGCATGCCGGCCCGCTCCACCATCATCACCGGCCGGCACGTCGCTGCGCACGGCGTCTATCGCAACGGCTATTCCCTGCCGGAGAACGACCCCAGCGTTGCGCGCTATCTGCGCGAAGTCGGCAACTACCGCACCGCGCTGATCGGCAAGGCACATTGGCAGCCGATGACCGACCACGGCTCCTGGGAAGCATCGGCCGCCGAGCGCCGCGACCACGGCCCCTATCGCGGCTTCGAATATCTGTCGCTGGCCGCCCACAGCGCCATCCCCTATCGCTGCATGATGCACTACAACCGGTGGATGCTCGACCACCATCGCGAATATGTCGAGTGCTTCTATCCACCGGTCGGCCCGAAATTCGGGCCCAACAACCTCAAGGGCGGCGACACCGGCGCCATCCAGGTGCATTTCAACGAATGCCCGAAGGAGATTTATCACACCGACTGGGTGGCGGATGAATCCATCGACTGGCTGCGATCGCTGGGCCAGGACGATGACTGGTTCCTGTGGGTCAGTTTTCCGGACCCGCACCATCCGTTCGACCCGCCGATCGCCGAAAAGGGCCGGGTGAACTGGCGCGACCTCGACCTGCCGGACGGCCATCCGGGAGATCCTGCCGACATTCGCGCCGTTCTGTCGCAGAAACCGAAGCATTGGCTCGACTTCTATCTCGGAAAGGCCGACATCGCCGAGGAAACGCCGGACGATTTCGTGCCGGCGACGATGAGCCGGGACAATGTGCGCGAGATCAACGCCATGGTGCATGTCCAGAACGAACTGGTGGACGAGGCGATGGGACGCATCCTGTCCTGCATCCGCGACCGCGGTTGGGACGACGACGTCGACATCATCTACACGACCGATCACGGCACCACCCAGGGCGATTTCGGCCTGATGTTCAAGGGACCCTTCCATGTCGACGGATTGATGCGCATCCCGCTGATCTGGCGCCCCGCGCCTTCCGCCGGCACCGGCAACGCCGGAATCGTCATCGACGACCCGGTGGGCCAGGTCGACCTGGCTCCCACTTTCACGCAGATCGCCGGCCTGCAGACACCGGCCTGGATGCAGGGCGGCCCCTTGCCACAGGCCGTTGCGCCCGACCGGGATGCCGTCTTCTGCCAGTGGGATGCCGAAAAGAACGGCATCGAAATCCGCATGAAGAGCGTCTACGACCGCAGCGGCTTCGTCTGCACCGCCTACGACCGGACGAACTACTACAGCGGTACTGAAGGCGAACTCTACGACCTGCGCAGCGATCCGCTGCAATGGATCAATCTTTGGGACGATCCAGACTACGCGCAAAAGCGCGAAGAACTGACCGAGAAGATCGTGCGGAAAACGCCGCATCCGCGATCCCCGGCGTTGAAACGCACGGCGCGAACTTGAGAAACGGCGCCGCCGGCGACTTGCTCTGACGCGACCAGCGGGCAATTTGCCGCAATCCGACAGCCCTGAACGGTTTTCGCCACAATATTGATTACATTTTTGTGAGGTTTACCCTAACCTTGCCCGTGGTAAAGGTTCATGAACCATATTCGGCCTATCAGGGAACCACACGGCGTTTTCGTCTTGCTGGTTTCGGCCGCGGGGACGAAAGCGACAGATGAACCGTTTGCCTGACCGGCCTCCCGGTTTCGGCACGCAACGCGGAAGACCTATGAAGACGAAACGCTCTGCGGGTTTGAGATCCCTGATCGCTGTCAGCGCGACGGCCTTTTTGCTGGCCGGCTGCCAGGATGTGCTGGAGTCGGTCGACAACAAGGCCGAATACCCCCTGCCCAGGAAACTGGTCAACAAGATGAAGGCGCATGACCAGCGCGTGCGCGCGCCGATCATGATGCGCATCTACAAGCAGGAGGGCATGCTCGAGGTCTGGAAGTCCAAGGGCAATGGCCGCTACGCGCTCGTCAAGGAATACGAGATCTGCAAGTGGTCGGGCGTTCTCGGGCCGAAGTTCAAGGAAGGCGACCGCCAGGCGCCGGAGGGATTCTACAATATCCGTCCGCACCAGATGAACCCGAAGTCGAGCTATTATCTCTCCTTCAACATGGGTTATCCCAACAAGTTCGACCGCGCCCACGGCCGTACCGGCAGCAATCTGATGGTGCATGGCGCCTGTTCCTCCGCCGGCTGCTATTCGATGACCGACGAGCAGGTGCTGGAGATTTACGCCTTCGCCCGCGAGGCCTTTCGCGGCGGCCAGCCGGCGTTTCAGGTTCAGGCCTTCCCGTTCCGCATGACCGCCGAGAACATGGCGGCCAACCGCAACAGCGAACACTACGAATTCTGGCAGATGCTGAAGGTCGGCTACGACCATTTCGAGCTCACCAAGCGGCCGCCGCGGGTCAATGTCTGCGGCGGCGAATATGTCTTCAACCGCATCCTCGAAGAGGAGGGCGACAAGTTCGAAGCCAGAGTGGAATGTCCGCCGACGACCATGCCGCAGTCGCTGGAACTGGCTTATGCCTCCTATACGAAGAAGTATGAGAAGGACTATGCCGAGGCACTGGCCGAGGTCCTGAAGGACGAAAAGAAGAGCAAGCGGAAGGCGGCCAAGGCTGCCCTCGTCGCCGCCGCGCCGCAGCCGGCGGCCCCGGCCCTGCAATCGCCTCGGGTCCTGACCGCACCGATTGTCGCCGCACCGGCTCCGGCCGCGCCGGTGGCAAACACCGACCAGGTATCCACCGCCACCGTGCCGGCGCCCGCTCCGACGGCAGAAGCCAAGCAGAAGAAAACCTGGTGGAAAGTCTGGAACCGTTGGTGATATTCACCCTTCCATGACCGAACCCGAAATCTACGACCTGCGCGGCCTTAAATGCCCGCTGCCGGTCCTCAAGACACGCAAGCGCATGAAGGACATGCCGGCGGGCGCCCGGCTGTGGGTGGAAACAACCGACCCGCTGGCAACCGTCGACATCCCGCATTTCTGCTCGGAATTCGGCCACACACTGGTCGAGACGCAGAGTGTGGAAGGCGGGCACCGGTTCCTGATCGCCAAGAAGAATTAGGGCCGTCAGGAAGACGCCGGAAGCCGCCTGCGAACGATTTCCGTCAGGTAGGCCACGCCGTGGGGCAGCGCTCCGTCGTTGAAGTCGTAGCGCGAATTGTGCAAGGGCGCGCTGTCCCCGTTGCCCATGAACATGAAGTTGCCCGGGACCTGCTGCAGCAATCGCGCAAAATCCTCCGACCCGCCGATCGGCTGCGCTTCGCTGTCGACTTTCCGGTCTGCGCCCGCCGCTTGCCTGGCGGCCATGACGGCCTCGCCGCTGCTATCGGGATCGTTGATCAGCGGAATGAACACGCGGGTGTAGTCCAGGGTCGCTTCGCAGCCATGCGCCGCGGCAATGCCGCTCGCAATGCGCGCCATCGTGGCCTCGATCCTCTGGCTGACGGCGGGTTCGAAACAGCGGCAGTCGCCGAGGATGCGCGCAAGGCCGGGGATGGCGTTCGTGGTCCCGTCGGTAATCAGCTCCGTAACGGAGACCACCGAAAGCTCGGCCGGATCGATGGTTCGCGACACCACGGTCTGCAGGCCCGTGACGATTGCACAGGCCGCGACCAGGGCATCGTTTCCCTTGTGCGGCTGCGCGGCATGACCGCCGAGGCCCGTCACCGTTATCTCGAAATTGTCTTCGGCCGCCATGAACGGGCCCTTGCAGGTGGCGAACTCGCCGACGGGCAGACCGGGCATGTTGTGAAGTCCGTAGGCTTCCTCGAACGGAAATCGCTCGAGCAACCCGTCATCCAGCATCGCCTGCATTCCCTGGCCCCACTCTTCCGCGGGCTGGAAAATGAGGTGCACGGTGCCGTCGAAACCGCCTTCCGATGCGAGTCTTTTTGCCGCTCCCAGCAACATGGCCGTATGCCCGTCATGACCGCAGGCGTGCATCAGGCCCGGCGTCGCCGATTTGTGGGAAGCATCCCCCTCCTCGGTGATCCGCAGGGCGTCCATATCGGCCCGCAAGGCCACGGCACGATTCCCGGATCCTCGCTGCAACGTCGCGACGACGCCGGTTTTCCCAACGCCTTCGGCGATTTCCTCGATACCGAATTCCCTCAGCTTCCCGGCGACGAAGCGGGCAGTGTTGTGCTGGTCGAACCCGAATTCCGGATTGGCATGCAAATGACGCCGCCAGGACGTCAATTCATCATTCAGCGACTTTTGATCGTGCTCCATGGTCATCCCTCGCAGCCTGTCTCTGCAGAAAACGGTACGGAACATCGCATCGCAAGCCTGTTCTTCGCAAGGTTCGGGCACTGGTCGGCACATTCGCCGACGCAACGGCATTCTCGTTCCGTGTTTCGGTCCTGTTGAAGACGATATCCGGATTATCGCCGATCCTGACAGGCTCATTAGCCGATTCGATGGATACGATTGCGTGAGCTTCTTTCGTATCGTTCATCCTGTGCAGACGTCGACGAGGACCAGGGCGGCGCAGGCGACCAGGCGGGAGGTCTAAACTTCGACCAAGATTCCGCCTATTGTGGCCGGCATGTTTGATGTGAGCCTTCCTTCTTAGCCGGGTGAAACCATGATCAGGATCGTCAGCCTCTGCGCCATCATACTCGCCTCATCGCAGGCCCATGCCGATGAATTGCCGATATTCGATGCGCACATTCACTACAGTCACGACGCGGTGACGCTCGTCCCACCCGATGAAGCGATCAGGGCATTGCGCGAAGCCGGGTTGCGCAAGGCTCTGGTCTCCAGTTCCGACGACAACGGCACCCAGCTCCTGTTCGCGGCAGCACCGGATCTGATCGTTCCATCCCTGCGGCCCTATCGCCGACGCGGCGAGATATCCTCTTGGATGCATGACCCGACGGTGATCGACTATGTCGAGGCCAATCTGGCCAAAAACACTTACCACGCGATCGGGGAATTTCACGCTTACGGCGACGACATAAAAACCCCGGTCCTGCAACGCATTATCGCCCTTGCCAAGGAACACGATCTGCTGCTGCACGCACATTCGGACGCGGATGCGATCGACCTGATTTTCGAAACAGATCCGGATGCGCTGGTGCTTTGGGCTCACTCCGGCTTCGCCCAGCCGGAGGCGGTTCGAGAAACATTGGCAAGACACGAAAACCTGTGGGCGGATCTGGCGTTCCGCAGCGACCAGGCGAGCGGCGGCACGGTCTCCGACGATTGGCTCCCGGTGTTCAAGGCCTTTCCCGACAGGTTCATGGTCGGCACGGACACATTTGCGCCGGAGCGATGGTACCATGTCGGCGACCACGCGGATTTCAGCCGTGAGTGGATATCCAGTTTGCCCGAAGACCTCGTCGATCGGATCGCCTATCGCAATGCGGAGGAGATGATCAGACAGGTGGAGAAACGGAAATCGGAATGAACCGGCTTGGCGCGCTGTTGCTGGTTGCCGGTCTCGGCATGTGGAGTTCGGCGCAGGCGAAAGAAGAATGCGTTCCCGGAACCGGAGTTCAGATGTCCGGCGCGGCAGATGCGCCCTGGACGATACAAATTCAACTCGGCCCGGATGGCGCGCCGCTGAATACGCCGTTTGACGCGGACATCATCGTCTGCACCCAATCGCAACAATATCCTGCTCGCATCGTCGTGGATGCGACAATGCCGGCGCACAAGCACGGCATGAACTATGAACCGGCGACGGTAAAGATCGACAGCGGACACTACGAAGCCAGGAATCTCCTGTTTCACATGCCCGGCGTGTGGCGCTTCGAAGTAACGGCCTATGAGAATGACAAGCCGCACCGATACACCCACGATGTGAGTGTTCAATGAACAGGCTCAGGGCGGCTCTGATGGGATGCGCCGCTTTCCTTTCGACGATCTGCAACGGGGCACTCGCAGATCGGAACCGCGACGGACTTCTGTTGAGCGACGACGAAATCAGCAGGGTCGTTCGCCATGGCCCCTGGCCTATGGAGCAACAGACAGACCCCAGCAATCGTGTTTCGGGCAACGCCTCGGCAATAGCACTGGGTGAACTTCTTTTCTTCGATCCGCGATTGTCGGCAGATGATCGGATCGCCTGCAGCACCTGCCACGATCCGGCGCTCGGCTGGACGGACGGAAAGGCGCGGGCCGGCGGGCTCGAGCGCCTGCACCGCAATACCCAGTCGCTTTTCAACGTATCCGGCAACAGATGGTTCGGCTGGGACGGCCGCAACGACAGCCTTTGGGCGCACAGCATCGGTCCGATCCTCGACCAAAGGGAAATGGGCGCCACTCCGGACAAGGTTGCCACCACGATCCGCGATGACCCCGAGCTGAACCGACTCTATCGCGAGGTTTTTGGCGTTTCGCCCGAAGCACGCGATGCGTCGGACCTGGTGGTCGATGCGGCCAAGTCCATGGCTGCATTCCAGGAAACCATCGGCAGCGGCCGCACATCCTTCGATGCGTTTCGCGATGCTCTGGCGCGCGGCGACTACCTGTCCGCCCGGGAATATCCGGCATCCGCCCAGCGGGGCGCCGCACTGTTCGTCGGGCGCGGCAAATGCAATCTCTGTCACGTCGGCGCCCGGTTCACGAACGACGAGTTCGATGATGCCGGGGTTCCTTATTTCACGGGGCCCGGCCAGGTGGACCGAGGACGCTTCAAGGGCATTCAGGATCTGAAGGCATCGCCCTACAACCAACTGAGCCGCTACAACGACTCACCCGATGAAGCGACCGGCTGGGCCACCCGCCAGGTTGCGCAAAACCACCGCACGTTCGGCCAGTTCAAGGTGCCGTCGCTGCGCCAGCTGACCCAGACGTCACCCTACATGCACGATGGATCCCTGCAGACACTGCGGGATGTCGTCGACCATTACTCGAACATCGACCTGGATCGCATCCACAGCGATGGAACCCAGATCCTCAGCCCGCTGAACCTGACCGAGCAGGAAAGCAGGGATCTGGTCGCGTTTCTGGAATCGCTTTCGACGCCGCTGCCGGAGCGGTAGCTGCAGGACTGCGGCGTTTGGCAGGTTTCAGATCCGCGTCGCCACCCCGCACAGATCGTGGCAGAGCAAATAGCCGCGGAGACCATTGGAGCCGGTCTAAGGGCGAGCCGTCACTTTCGCGATCGCGTCAATTCCCATTCTGGCCTCGTCCGGCGTGAGCGAGGAATACCCGAAGATCAGCGACCGGTCCCGGTAGGGCGACCCGAAATCCTTCGCGCCGGCACTCTCGATCGTATGAACCTGCACGCCGTACTGGCGGACCCGCTTCGAAATCGCGGAAGCATCGTCCAGTTCGCAGGGCAGTGTCCACATGAGATGCATCCCGCTGTCCTTGCCGCGAATATCGAGCGGGCCGAAATGCTCGGCAAGTCTTCCCAGCATGGCGTCCCGGGTCTCCAGATAGAGTTTGCGGATGCGTCGGAGATGCCGCTGATAGGTTCCCGACAGCAGAAATCCGCTGACGATCTTCTGTTCGAGATACTGGTTTCCAAGCGTTTGCATCGTCTTGATCCGCACCGCCGTTTCGGCAAGTGCCGGCGGCGCGACCAGATAGCCGATCCGAAGCCCCGGGCCGAGCGACTTGGAGACCGTGCCGAGATAAATGACGCTGTCCGACCGATCCAGACCGGCAAGGGACATCAGCGGCGGAGAATCGTATCTGTAATCCGAATCGTAGTCGTCCTCGATTATATAGGCGCCGGTATCCCGGGCCCAACGCAACAGATCCCGCCGTCGCTGCAACGTCAGCGTCGCTCCCGTGGGAAACTGGTGGGACGGGGTCACATAGAGCAGCCTTGCCTTTGTTCTTGCGACCTGTTCGACGACGATGCCGTCGGCATCCACGTCGATCGGTACCATGGTCGCGCCGTGGCTTCCAAACACCAGCGCGGCGCTCTGATAACAGGGATTTTCCACCGCGACCTTGAACCCGGCGGAAATGAACAACCTGCTGACGATGTTGAGCGCCTCCTGGATTCCGCAGGTCACGACGATTAGCTCCGCTTCGACACGCATGCCCCGCGACGTCGACAGGTGATCGGCGATCGCCTGCCGCAGGATCGCCAGGCCGGCCAGATCGCGGTAGGAGGAGAGTGGCTTGCGAATACCCTGCAATGCGTCCTGTCCGTAGCGCTGGACCAGACGGACCGGAAAGCAGTCGGGGTTGATTTTCCCCGGCGCGAAATCCACTTTCGGAGCGTTTTCGTCGATCTCCGGCAGCACCAGATCCGGCGTATCCCAGATCGTCGGCACCTTTTCCCGCCGACCCTGCCGGTCGCTGTGAACCGGATCGGATTCAGTGCTCGGATCGATCGTCAGGCATTCCTCCGGCAATCGCCAGCTGACATGGGTGCCGAGCCCCTGCGACGTTTCCACGTAACCTTCGCTCAGCAGCCAGTCATAGGCGGCCAGCACCGTATTGCGGGCAATGCCGAATTGCACCGCCAGCGCCCGAGTCGACGGCAACTCCATTCCCGGCCGGACCACGCCGTCGACGATCAGTCTTCGAATCTGGCCGTAAATCTGCGACTGCAGCGTTGCCTGAGCGTTGCGATCGAGTTCGAGTGGCAGCATGTCACCAAGCAGATTGAGGGCTGTATTGCACCGGTTCCAACCTTTTGAAAATTGATGGTACCACCACGCACAAACAGCGGCAATTGCGGCCGGTTCGGTGGGTGGCCCCACCAATAATCTCTCCGCTGGCGCTTCACCCGCGTCCGACAAACAGGATGATCCCGGACAGCAAAATCGAGCCAAACAACGGAGAGCCCCATGCGCCTGCTGGTCTTCCAACACGTGGACTGCGAACATCCGGGATCGCTGCGTCGATTTCTGGCCGCCGACGGAATCCGATGGGACGCGGTCAATCTCTTCGACGGCGAACCGATCCCGCCGCTCGAAAACTATGACGCACTCTGGGTGATGGGTGGCCCGATGGACGTCTGGGACACCGACGAGCATCCATGGCTTCTGAGCGAGAAAACCGCCATCTGGCGCTGGGTCGTCGAGCTGCGGAGGCCCTTTCTCGGATTGTGCCTTGGCCATCAATTGCTGGCCGACGTGCTCGGCGGAACCTGCGGTCCGCAAAACCCGCCTGAAGTCGGTGTGCTGTCGGTCCAGGCGACGGCCGCCGGAAGAGACGATCCGTTGCTCGCCGGACTGCCGTGCAGCCACAAGTGCCTGCAATGGCACTCCACCCAGGTTTTGCAGCCGCCCGAAGGTGCCACCGTCCTGCAGAGCTCCGACCTGTGCCCGGTCCAGGCAATACGGGTCGGATCGGTCGCCTGGTCGATGCAGTACCATGTCGAGCTGGAACCCGATACCATCGCCAATTGGTACGCCATACCGGCGTACCAAAAAGCGCTTCTGGAAACCCTTGGAGCAAAGGGATTGAAGTCCATGCAGGCGGATGCCGAGCGGCACATGCCGGAATTTCTGGATTGCGCAGAACGGCTCTGCCGGAACTTTGTCGGGCAGGTTTATCCGGGATCGGCCGGACGATCGGAACGTCACGCCGCCGTCGGAGCTGACGGGTGAACATCGCCATACTGCGGGGCGCATGGCGGCCCGGACACGAACTGGTTTCCTTGGCTTCGAGATCGGCTCGCCGCTGCGGGTCACCCCGTCCGCGTTCCCCGCTTCCCCACACCGTCCGGCCAGAGCCTCGAGGCGTGGATCCGGATCGCTGCCGACGAGGTGGCATCCGACCCCGAGGAGACGGTGCTGATCGCCCACAGCCTGGGCGTGGCACTTGCGCTGAGAATGGCGGAACGATCAAGCCAGCCCTATGCGGGGGCGTTCCTGGTCTCCGGATTCATCGGCCAGCTTGGGTTGCCGGATTACGATCCGATCAATGCTTCTTTCTTTGCCACCGACCTCGATTGGCGCGCGGTCCGGTCGAACCTGGCTCATGCACATTGCTTCGCCGGCAGCAACGATCCGTACGTCCCACTCCACCGCACGCGTGACATTGCCGACCGGCTGGAATGCGAGCTGACGGTCATTGCCGGCGGCGGCCATCTCAATGCCGAAACGGGTTATGTCCGGTTCGACGAACTTGCGCAGTCGCTGGAACGCTTCCTGTCCGCAGTATAGCCGCCATGTCGACTTCTGCCGGGCGCCCATCGGGTCACGAAAGCTCCTGCTTCAACCAATCCAGCAGCTCCTGCGTCCCTTCCCGCGATTTCCAGCCCGTCGGCTGATAGATCGACAATCCGTCCGGCAGGGAAAGCTGCTCCGTGAACGGCCGGACCACGGTGCCGGCGCGCAGATAGGCTTCGATGGTTCGCCGCCATGCCAGCGCAATGCCGTGTCCCTCGAGCATCGCCTGGATCATCATCGGGTAGCTGTCGAAGGTCGTGCCGCTGTCACCGACGCTATGATCCACACCCGCACCGTCGAGCCAGCTGTTCCAGTCGATCCAGTCCTGCGGCTCGACCTTGTGGTGCAGCAGGCGATACTCGTGCAGACGTCCGATCGCCGGCGGATGGCCGAGATCTTCGAGGTATCGGGGGCTGCACACCGGAAAGACTTCATCGGATGCGGTGAAGACCCGCCGGGTTGCACCCTGTTTTCGGCCGGTTGTCTGCAGGGCGAGATCAAACCGTTCCTCGGCCTGTGTCAGCGGCTTTGTCGAGACCGTGACGCGCACATGGATATCGGGATGTTTCTGATAGAATCCGGAAAGCCTCGGCATCAGCCAATAGAGCCCCTCGCAAAGCTGCGAACGCAGCACCACCTCATCCTGCTGCTTCCGTTGGCGCAGATCCTGCGCCGCGATGCCGATCGATCCGAGCGCCTCGGACAGCGTCCGCGCGAAATCCCGACCGTCCAGGGTCAGGTGGACGGCCCTGTTGCGCCGCTCGAAAAGCGCCGTGCCCAGGTTCTGTTCCAACGCCTTGATTTGTTTGCTGACCGCGGCCTGGGTCAGACCCAGCTCTTCCCCCGCCTTGGTGATGCTGCCCAGACGCGCCGCCGCCTCGAAGGGCAACAGACAGGAGAGAGGAGGCAATGTTCTGCGAAAATTTTGCATGATCTGAAGTTATGGATATCGGATGAGAAGTCAATTTACACGGGCATCCATCGAAGATTATCTCAACTCTGAGATATTGAAAGGTGCCCATGGCCCCGACCTCCGCCAAACCCGACGACGACATCAAACTGGCTGTCTCGGTCATCGTTATGACGGTTCTCATACTGTCGTTCGGAGACGCCGTGATCAAACTGCTCAGCGCCAATCTGGTTCTGTGGCAGATCTTCGTGCTTCGCTCCTGCCTGGCGCTTCCGATTCTGCTCTTCATTCTGAAAGCGCGTTTTTCGACGGTACGGCTGCGGCCTAACGCTTTGGCCTGGACGGCAGTGCGCAGTCTCATGCTGGCTTTGATGTGGGTCCTGTACTACGCGTCGCTACCGCATCTCCAGATCTCGATTGCCGCCGCCGCCTTTTACACATCGCCATTGTTCATCACCCTGTTTTCCGCGCGCCTGGGGAGGGAGCCCGTTGCGCCTGCAGGGTGGCTTGCCGTCTTTCTTGGATTTGTCGGCGTCATTCTCGTCCTCAAGCCGACCGCCGGCGATTTCAACGTTTATGCGCTGCTTCCTCTCGTCTCGGCGATGCTCTATGCGCTGGCCATGATCCTGACGCGGACAAAGTGTCGGGATGAACATCCGTTGATCCTGTCCGGCGCATTGAACGTCTCATTCATCGCGGTCGGGCTGCTTGCCTCCGCAGCGGGCGCGATGATCGAAGGCGTCGCCGGATCCTCGACGTTTCTGTCGCCGGACTGGGCCCATCTCGGGGGCCGTGAGATCGTCGCCATTGCCCTGCTCGGCCTCGCGATCCTGGCGGCCAGCATCGGCACCGCCATCGCCTACCAAAAGGGTCCTTCGTCGGTCGTGTCGACGTTCGATTTTGCCTATGTCGGATTTGCCGTGTTGTGGGGCCTGATCTTCTTCGGCGACATTCCCGACCTGCTCGCAGTCTTCGGCATGATCCTCATCACCGCCGCCGGAATCATTGCGGTTCGCCGTTAGTCGCGACCCAGGCATGCAGGCTCGATCGACGATCCGGCGCATCGACCGGCTTCGTTGTCGATCGCGTGCCCCCTTGATTTCCATATTCGCAGTTCGTACATTAGTACCACAATAACTCGGTATGCGATAAGAAAGGAAAACACCAATGGTTGCCCAGCTGAGTCTCGCACTCGCGGTTGCCTTGGGAACGGCAGTCGGTGCGGTTGCACCCACATCGACCGCGATCGCGGGCGATGGAACCGGCCACAAGCCAGCCGCCCATTCCACCCAACCCAGCGGAGAACCCAGGATGCAGATCACACGCACTGCCACCGTTGAAACGAAGTATCCGCCACAGCTCGCCATTCAGCTCTTTACCGCCGAGGGCGAAAAATACTGGCTGGGCGATCTTGGCTGGAATCCGTCATTCCCGCGCGGAGACGGATTCAATCGGGGCGACGTCTTTGCAGTCGGTCCGAATACCTTCATCACGATCGCCTATGACGGCGCGGCCGGAATTGCGCAATACGCCCGCGTTGAACAGGGCAAAACAGCCGGGATCATAGAGATCGAGGTCGATGCGAAAGGCAACGGATCGATCGCCCGGATCACCTACAGCATGGCAAGCCTGAGCAACGAGGGCGACACGGCGCTGGAAGCGATGACAGACGCGGCGTTCGCGGCCGAAATGGCGTCGTGGCAGGACGCGATTGCCGCAAACGACGATGCGATCCATCGCTGGCTTGCTTCAAGAAATTGACCGGGGTTTTCATGCGACGGGAGCCGGAAGCATGTCTGGAATTGTCAGCTACCTGCCGATCGGGTGGTCACCGCCTCTCCGGGGCCCGCCGACATCCCTCAGGAGCGCCAGACCGCTTCCGGCAATCGAAATTCGGAAATCCCACTGCCCTAACGAGCCGCACCCAGAAGCATGATGCCTTCGATGTTGGTGGTCAGGGTGTAGCTGGCTCGCTCGATCTGATCGTAGAGGGCGGTCGATTTGGCCCGATGAACAGCGTTGGCGCCGTCGATGTCACCCTGTTCGATCAATCCGATGATTTCCCTGGACGCATCGCTCATGGCGTCGTGTGCACCGGCAATGTTGTTGACCATGAGATGCCAATCCCTGTGTGCCGTTTTGCTGCGCGCCAAGGCATGGACCGCGTATCGGGCGCGGGCCTGATGGTTCGCTATCGCCCGCCTCAGTTCGTCGTTGCGGCTGTTGGCAGTCTGGACGTCCACAGAAGATGGCTGCTCCAGATAGCTCGACAGGAGGATCCGGGATTGCATCCGCGCAAGGCGCGCCGCCTGGCGCTCAAAGATCCGAGCTTTGCTCAAGTACCATTGATGCTCTGCCGCGACACGGAGAGTCTGCTGATCGTCGCAGCCGCTTGCCAGCGACGCGTTTGGCGATGCAACCAGCGATGCGACTGCAGTGATGGCCAGTATCGACTGGCGGGTTGATCGAGTGTTGAAGCCCATAATCGTGCCCTCCATGGCAAACCAGGTCGTCGTTGCACTCAGGCATCAGTCTTGAATGCGACCAAGTCCTGTGTTCACCTAACCAGGTGATGTGCAGTTGACCCACGAAACGGCCAAGGACTTGCTCTCATCAAACGAAATTCTTTGAAATCTTTTGAAATTCCCTTGGGCTCCAAGGTCTTGGACACCTCCAGGCGCCAGTTGAAGGATGGCGGCGGCCGGCAAATCGAATTGCGACACAAGTCCATGGACGTGCTCCTGGCCCTCGCCGCGAAGGCTGGAGTGGTCGTCTCGAAGCAGGAATTGATCGAAACGGTCTGGAAGCAAGACTACGTCAGCGAAGACAATCTCGCCCAGTGCATTGCCGATATCAGAAAGGCGCTCGACGATACCGACAAACGAATGGTCGAAACCATTCCGCGCGTCGGATATCGTCTGGTGCCCTCCGATCGGCCCGCGGATGCAAAGCGAAAATACCTGTGGCCCGTCGCGCTGGCCGCGATCGCGCTCTTCGCATTGACCGTCGGCTTTGTGACCCTTCTGCGTCCTCCGGCCGCAGCAAAAGAGTCCGTTGTCGCTGTCCTTCCTTTCGATGATTTGAGCGATGCCGGCAACAAGGGCCATCTGAGCGACGCACTGAGCGAGGGGATCATCACCGAGCTTGCGCGCTTCCCTCAATTCAGGGTCATTGCCCGGAACTCGAGCTTTCAGTTTCGCGGCGCTCCGACCGATATCCGAAAGATAGGAGAAACCCTTGGTGCCGACTACGTCGTCGAAGGCAGTCAACAGTTCGACGGCGAGCGGCTGCGCGTCACCTTTCAGTTGATCGATTCCGACTCGGGAACCCACGTGCTTTCGGAGAAATTCGATCGCAGGATCGAAGACCTGTTCGAGATGCAGGATCAGATCGTGGGCCACGTTGTTTCAAAGATAGGTGGATCACTGCTCGCGCACATTCCGGCAGAACGGTCCGACCGCGAGGTTGATTCACTTTTGCGGGCACTCCAGGCTCGTAACCTCATGCGCAATGTTTCGCGAGAGAACTGGCAAAAAGCCTTGGATCTCGGGCGAATGTCGATCAAAGAGGATCCCGAATCTCCCTGGGGCTACATCGGAACGGCCCTCCAGCTCAATACCGGAACATTCCACGGTTGGACGGACCAACCGGGCGATGAAGTTCTGAAAGAAGCCGAAGGCCTTTCGAGGAAGGCACTGTCGATCGCTCCCAAGAACTACATGTCCCATTATGCCCTGGCGAGGGTATTGGGAACACGCCGGGATCACGCGGAATCGCTTTTGCACTTTCAGCGGGCAGCCGATCTGAACCCGTCGTCATCCATGGTTCTGATGGGAATGTCCATACCGCTTCTCAACATCGGCGAAACCGAGCGCGCCATCGAAATCCTGCTCAAGGCGAAGTCGGTGGACCCGTTGCATGGCGACTTTCTCAAATGGCAGTTGGCCTGGGCCTATTGGCAAAACCATGAATGCGATAAAGCGCTGGAAGCCGTCAGAGCAATGCCTTTGCCGCCGGATGAGTCCCAGACCATGATCGCAGCGGTTTATTCCTGTGTCGGCGAACCGCAGAAGGCAAAAGCAGCCATGGACATTTATCTGAGCAAACGCCCCGACCACACACTTTCGATCGAAGCGGATCGGGTCAACAGGCAATGGAAAGACGCTGCCATACGAAAGCGTTGGCTCGAAGACATGCGTCGATCCGGGATGCCGGAGTAGACCTGAACCGATGAACTGGCACGATGATCGGGCCGGTCGGCGGGATCAGACCTTCCCCACCCCCGGAATGGCCAGCGGGTTGTCCTCAAGCGCCGCCCGGTCCGGCGTGTCCACCTGGGGGCGGCCGACGAAGGCGGCGAACAGGCGGTCGACATAATCCGGGTCGAGGTCGCGGGTGATCAGCACCAGGCGGCTGCGACGGTCGTCGTCGGGCCAGGCGGGCAGCCGGGCCGGCGGGTGAAAGATCTCCTGTACGCCGTGAATGACCACCGGGCGCGTCTCGTCGTCGGAGAGCTTGACGATGCCCTTCATGCGCAGGAGCTGCGGACCCTGGCTCGAGCGCAGCAGGTCGATGAACATTTCCAGCGCATTGGCATCGATCGGCCGGTCTTCCGTCAGCGTGAAGGCGCGGATGCGGCTGTCGTGGCGGTTGACGTCGTGGTGGTGATGATGGTGGTGGCCGACCTCATAGGCCGCGTCGCGCAGCCAGCCGGCGACGTCTGCCGTCTTGGTCGCCGGATCGTAGAGGCCGCAATGGAAGAGACGGGCGACATCGGCATCGGCCGCGGCCAGCATATCGGCGCCGGGATTGATGGCGCGAAGCCGCTCGCGCAGTTTGGCCCCGGCCGCCGGATCGGCCAGATCCGTCTTGGTCAGCACGATCCGGTCGGCAACCGCGACCTGCTTGACCGCTTCGTCGTGGTTGTCGAGTGTCGCCTCGCCGTTGACCGCGTCGACGGCGACGATGACGCCGTCGAGGCTGTAACTCTGCACCAGCACCGGATGGCCCATCACCGCGTGCAGCACCGGCGCCGGGTCGGCAAGGCCGGTGGTCTCCACCACGACCCGCTGCAGCGCCTTGATACGGCCGGTCTGCAGCCGGTCGACGAGATCGGCCAGCGTGTCGACCAGCTCGCCGCGCACCGTGCAGCACAGGCAGCCGTCGGAGAGTTCGATCACTCCGTCACTCGACTGTTCGACCAGCAGGTGGTCGATCGCCACGTCGCCGAACTCGTTGATGATCACCGCGGTGTCGCGCAGGTCGGGATCCTTCAGCAGCCGGTTAAGCAGCGTCGTCTTGCCGGATCCGAGGAATCCGGTCAGCACCGAAACGGGAATCGGCGCGCTCATTGAAACGGCGGGCTGGGGCGCGGTTTCGGCACCGGCACGAAGGCCGACGGCGTGATGCTGCCCGCCGACACAGCCACCGCGTCGCTTGTCGCATTGTCGGGCCGCGGCGTCGGCACCGGAATGGGCTTGCCGCCAAGTGCCAGCGGCACGATCCCGGTAAGGCCGACCTTGACCGCCTTCGGCGCCCGGTTCAGCGGCTTGAGATAGTCGGAATTGAGCACCATGCGGCCCTCGACGTCACGGCCGCCATAGCGCGCCTTGCGCGCTTCCTTGGAGCAGATGACCGGCCGCAGATCGACGAGCGTGGCGCGGTCCTCGCCATAGGGCCGCAGATCGGCGAGCAACGGCTTGCCCATGGAGCGTGTCTTCAGGCCCTTACCCAGAAGTCGCGCCGACTCGTTCGCCCGCTCCTCCTGGTCCTTGGCGCCCAACACGACCGAGACCACGGTGCGGCCGCGCCGGGTCGCCGACGACACCTGGTTGAAGCCGGACGAGCAGATGAAGCCGGTCTTCATGCCGTTGGCGCCGTCAAATCGGCCGATCAGGATGTTGTAGTTGGGGTAGGTCTTCTCGCCGGTGGTGATCGCCTCGATGGCGAAATAGTGGCTGTGGCGCGCGAACTCGCGGTGCAGCGCCACGCCGAGCACGGCCATGTCGCGCGCCGTGGTGTGCTGCCCCTTGCCCGGAAGGCCGTTGGCGTTGACGAAACGGGTGTCGGTCATGCCGAGCCGTGCGGCCTCGGCGTTCATCATGTCGATGAAGGCGGCATTGCTGCCGGCAACGGATTCGGCGATGGCCACGGACACGTCATTGGCCGATTTGACCAGGATGATCTTCAGCGCATTGTCGAGCGTCAGCTGCGAGCCCGGCTTGAAATGCATCTTGCTGGGCGGCGCCTTGGCGGCGGCGGCACTGACCGTGATCTTGTCGTCGAGCGCGATCTTGCCGGCCTCGACCTGGCGGAACACCACATAGGCCGTCATCAGCTTGGTGAGCGATGCCGGATACCACAGCTGAAAGGCGTCCTTGTGTTCCAGTACCTTGCCGGTCTTGACGTCGACGACGATGCTCGGCCCGGCTGCGAACGCGGCTACGGCAAACGTCAGGACAACAGTCAGGGCTGCGGCCAGTGCGGCTGAACAGGAACGAACTCGACGCATCTGCAACAATGACCTCTCAGTCGTGTGGCGGGCGGAATTGCTTGTACCGGAAAGCCGCCTTATATGCCATACATCGCTCAAAGGATACTTAAGAACCCGTAGGGAGATTTCCCGAACGGGTCACAGACAAAGGGACTCTTTCATGCCAATTCTCAACCGTGCCGCCGAGCTGCAAGTCGAGATCACCGAGTGGCGACGGCACCTGCACGCCAACCCGGAAATCCTGTTCGACGTCCACCAGACGGCCGCCTTCGTCGAGCAGAAACTCAAGGAGTTCGGCTGCGACGAGGTGGTGCCGGGAATCGGAAGGACAGGTGTCGTCGGTCTGATCAAGGGCCGCAGCGACAGCGGCAGGGTGGTCGGCCTGCGCGCCGACATGGACGCACTGCCGATCACCGAAACGTCCGGCAAGCCGTGGAAGTCCGAACACGACGGCAAGATGCATGCCTGCGGTCATGACGGCCACACCGCCATGCTGCTGGGCGCCGCCAAATATCTGGCCGAGACCCGCAATTTCGACGGATCGGTCGCGGTGATCTTCCAGCCAGCCGAGGAAGGCGGCGGCGGCGGCGACGAAATGGTCCGCGACGGCATGATGGAACGCTTCGAGATCGACGAGGTCTACGGCATGCACAACATGCCGGGCCTGGCCATCGGCGAGTTTGCCATCCGCCCGGGCCCGATCATGGCGGCCACCGACGAGTTCCGCATCGAGATCAAGGGCAAGGGCGGCCACGCCGCGATGCCCTATCAGACCATCGACCCTATCACCATCGGCGCCCAGGTCATCTCCGGCATGCAGCTGATCGCCTCACGCAACGCCGATCCGCTGGAATCCATCGTCGTGTCCATCACCAAGTTCAACGCCGGCACAGCCTTCAACATCATTCCGGAGCAGGCGGAGCTTGGCGGCACCGTTCGCACCCTGTCGCCGGAAGTGCGCGCCATGGCCGAGCAGCGCATCGCGCAGATCGTCCACAACATCGCCGACGCGCACAATGCCGAGGCGACGGTGCATTACCGCAAGGGCTATCCGGTGACCTTCAACCATGCCGACCAGACCGATTTTTCGGTGTCGATCGCCAGCGAAATCGCCGGTGCCGACAAGGTCAATGACGGCGTCGCGCCGACCATGGGCGGCGAGGACTTCTCCTTCATGCTGGAGGCCCGTCCCGGCTCGTTCATTTTCATCGGCAACGGCGACACCGCCAATCTTCACCACCCGGCCTACGACTTCAACGACGAGGCAATCCCGCACGGCGTGAGCTACTGGGTGCGTCTGGCCGAGGCGGCGACGGCGAAGCAATAGGACGCTACAAGCCGATCGATACGTCGCGTCCGGCCGACCGGATGGAGACGGAGAAGCCGGCGATCAGGTCGACAAAGGCGACGACGGTGAGGATGAAGAACAGATCCGTCGCCGCCTGCCGGACCAGAAGGAATTCGACCAGGAAGGCGACGAAAACAAGGGTCGACAGGAGATGGTCGATCACCGACCAGGGTCCGGTCCGCGTCGCCTTCAGAACCTCGACGAAAAGCAGGAGCAGCGCCCCGACGATCACCACATCGCTGACCTGCATGGTCCACTGCGCGCCCGACATCATGGAAACGCTGATCACTTCGCCGCTCAGAACCTCGGGACCCAATCCGCCATAGGGGCTGAACACCAGCACGTTGTAGGCGATCAGCGGAAAGATCATCAGCGGAATGGCTGCCAGCATCGCGGTTTCCCCTCGCGGTGAGTGAGCTGCGGGACGGACGCCCGACTATAGAGCGAAGCGGCTCAGTTGCGCATACAAAAAGGCCGGCACGATGGCCGGCCTTCCACACTGTTTATGGCGCTTGCGCCTCAGGCGTCGTCCTTGACGGTCATCACCTGACGGCCGCGATACATGCCCGTTTTCAGGTCGATTTGATGCGGCCGGCGCAGTTCGCCGGAATCCTTGTCTTCGACATAGGTCGGTGCCTTCAGCGCGTCGGTTGCGCGGCGCGAGCCACGCTTCGAGCGGGTCACCTTTCTCTTCGGTACAGCCATTTTTCTTACTCCACTCGCCGGCAATACGTCTGGTCCGGCCGGTCGGGGGCCGAAAACGACGCGTGTCAATCTCGGAAATTCCGCGGGCTTATACACGGCAATTGCGGCTTTGACCAGCCACCCGCACCGAATTTTTTCAGACCTCGTCCTCTTCCACGACCCATGGTTCCTCGCGCCCGGCTTTTTCCCATTCCTGCCAGGCCGGCAGGGCCTTCATTCGCTGCATATAGGCCGCCGAAACCGGGTCGACCGCAAGCTCGTAGATCTCCAGCCGGTTGACCACCGGCGCGAACATGGCGTCGGCGCCGCAGAAGTCGCCGAACAGGAAAGTCCCGCCATGCCGGTCCAGGCATTCGGTCCAGATCGTCAGCACGCGTGCAACGTCGCGTCTGGCCTGGTCTGACACCTCGATGGCCGCCGGCGGCCGCCGCATGTTCATCGGACATTCGGATCGCAGCGCACCGAAACCACTGATCATTTCGCAGGAGATCGAACGGGCATGGGCGCGGGCGGCAGGATCTGCCGGCCACAGGCCCCTTTCCGGGCAGGCTTCGGCCAGATATTCGATGATCGCCAGCGATTCCCAGATCGTGCGGTCGCCGTGGCGGAGCACCGGCACCTTGTTGGTCGGCGAAAATTCCGCAAATCGCGGATTGCCGGCTTCCATGTCGAAGGGGACCAGCTCCTCGTCAAAAGCGATGTCGAGCGCCCGCATGGCGATCCACGGGCGGAACGACCAGGAAGAGTAGTTCTTGTTGCCGATATAGAGGGTGAATTCATCCGCCATGGCGGCCTCCTTCTCAAACTCCGGATTGCCGCGCGCGCAGAAAGTGCAACGGCTCGAAATGGTTCATGTCGACGAAACTGCAGAACGCCATGTCGTCGAGTTCGATCACCGGCGCCTCGGCGACGATGTGCTCGAAGCACGCCTGCAGCGCGATTTCGTACGGCTCGACGGCCGCCTCGGGAAGCCAGTCGACCAGATAGGCCAGCGTGATATGGAACACATAATCGTCGTGATCGGGATGCCGGTAGCCGAAACGGGCCGTCAGGTCGTCGCGCCAGACGCGCAATGTCCTGTCGTCTTCCGGTGTCGCACCCGACACGATCAGGCCGGTGGGCGCCAGCGCCTGCGGCGCCATCGTGAACGGTCCGCGGTGTTCGAAGTCTTCCAGGCGATCCAGATAGAGGCGTGTAATCTCATCGACCGGTGCGTCCAGCGCGATGCCCTCCGGCCAGTAATGCTGCTTCCTGCGGGTGTCGATCACGCCCTGTATCAGGGTCATATGCAGGCTCGAAACGGGCGTAAACGAGAAATGATGGGCATAGGGCAGCGCCATCATCCGTTCGCGAATCTCGGCGAGCACCGCTTCCGTTTTCGATCCCGGCGCCAGATGGGCAACGACGGTGTTGCCGGGCTCCTGCAGGAACCGGCCGGTTTCGTCGAAGCGCGTGCCGAAATGCCGCGGCCGACCGGACCCGCCGTTGCCTGTCGAATTCTTCACCAGAGACGCGTTGTCCGCATCCGTCATCAAATCACCCCCATTTTAGCGGGTCACCGATAGCCGGCTTTACCGGCAATTACCAACAAATAGGTCATGCCCTATTCATCAAGGCACTTGATGTATGCGCCCGACTGCCGGGCGCGGCGCTCGACCACCGCCGCCAGCCGCGACATACCGCGCGACGGCCTGGCCGGATTGCGTTGCAGCGGATTGGGCAGGGTCACGGCGAGATAGGCGGCACGCCGGCGCGACAATTGCGATGCGGAGATGCCGAAATAGTGGCGCGACGCCGCCTCGATGCCGTAAATCCCGGGACCCCATTCGGCAATGTTGAGGTAGATCTCCGCAGTCCGTCGCTTCGACCAGGCGACGTCGACGATCATCGCCAGCGGAATCTCGAGCGCCTTGCGCACATAGGAACGGCTGCTCCACAGAAACAGGTTCTTGACCGTCTGCATGGCGATGGTGCTGGCGCCACGGGTGCGCTCGCCCTCCAGCGCGTCGTCGATCACCAGGTCGAGCGCATCCCAGTCGACACCTTGATGAAAGCAGAATTGCCCGTCCTCGGACATCAGCACCGACTGGACCAGCGCCGGCGAAATGGCGTCGAAATCCACCCAGTCGCGCTGGTAGTCGCGACGCAGGATCAGATCGCGCAGCATCAGGGTCGAGACGGGATGGATGGACGGCGACCGGTAGAGCACGATCAGCGCAGCCAGCGTTACGGCGGCAAGCACGATGACGATCAGCGCCAGGCGACCGACGGTGCGCACCGCTCTTCGCAGGATCCCCCGATTTTTCCGCTTGCGTGCCAACGGGTCCCCTAAACCACTCTGGTGTCATGCATAGAGGACTTCGTCGTCCATGGGAATCCGCTTCGCTGCCTGCACACTGCAAAACTCCCCGTTGCCGCAGGCGGGGCATCGTGCGAAGAAACCCCGATGGAAGACGATCGGCAGACATTCATCGAACGATTGGCGATGCGGGCGGGCGAGGTCGAAGGACTGCTCTCGGCCCTGCTGGACACGCGTCCGCGCGACGACGAGGTCGCCCGGCCGCAACATCTGCTCGCAGCCATGCGCCACGGTGTGCTCAATGGCGGGAAGCGGCTGCGGCCCTTTCTCGTCGTCGAAAGTGCGGCGCTGCTTGACGGCGACGCCGAAGCTGCGCTGCGGGTCGCGGCGGCGCTTGAATGCGTGCATTGCTATTCGCTGATCCATGACGACCTGCCGGCCATGGACGACGACGACCTGCGCCGCGGCCTGCCGACGGTGCATGTGGCCTATGACGAGGCGACGGCCATCCTGGCGGGCGACACGTTGCTCACCCTCGCCTTCGACATCATCGCAGCACCGGAAACCCGGCTCGACGACCGCGGCAAGACCGAACTGGTCCTGTCGCTGGCGCGGGCCGCCGGGCCCGGCGGCATGGCCGGCGGCCAGGCACTGGACCTGCTGGCCGAAACCGATCCGCCGGACGAGGCCGGCATCATCCGCCTGCAATCCATGAAGACAGGCGCACTGCTGCGCTTTGCCTGCGAAAGCGGCGCGATCATCGCGGGGTCGACGGACGCCGACCGCGGCCGGCTGAAGCGCTTCGGCGAGGCCATCGGCCTGGCGTTTCAACTGGCCGACGACCTGCTGGACGTCACTTCCGACAGTACCACCATGGGCAAGGCAACCGGCAAGGACGCGGCCCATGGCAAGGCGACGCTGGTGGCCCTGCACGGACCGCAATGGGCGCGCCGGCAGCTCGCCGGCCTGGTCGAGGAAGCCTGCGGCCTGCTCGAGCCGTTCGGCGAACGGGCCGGCCCCCTCAAACGCGCCGCCCGTTTCGTGGCCTGGCGCGAGAACTGACGGACAGCGGTTTTCCGGTCGCAACGGCGCATGCTTAAGGCCGCATTAACCGTTGCCTGAAAAAATATGCCTGCAATCATGACGATACGCCTGCACTGAACCTGCGCGTATAGGGCGCAGCGCAGCCGACATTGGGGGCGGCGCGAAACGGTGTGCAATGGGGGAATGCACGCTGAGGTGTGTCTGGGGGAGCCGCGCCGGCGCCGGCGCGGCTGATTGATATGGTGGAACTGGGCGAAAATCTGAAGAGCCGGAGGCGAACCTCGCTGCTGCTGCGGGTCGGCTACGTCGCAACCCTGCTTCTGATCGGTTCGATCTGCATCTGGTTCTACAGCGAACAGAACGCTCAGAACCGTACCATCAGCCATCTCAGCCTGATGATCCGGGAACTCGGCAAGCTCGACGATACGCTGGCGGCGCTTGCGACTCGGGCCGAACAGGTCGGCGAACTGCGGGACGATGCCGGCATCGAATCCGTCAAGAAAGGGCTGCTGTTCCGACAGGCCGCGGTGGCAGAGGAATTCCGGCATTTCCGTGAACTCTGGGAAAACCCGCAGACCAGCGAGGCGCTGAAGCACGAGGTCTACAACGCCGACCGGTACATGAAGGCGGACGATCCCTTCAAGCATCTGAAGAGCATCGCCGATCCGACGGAGATCGAGAAGGCAACGACCATCGACGATCTGCGCTGGCAGGGACGGGTGCTGTTTTCGAAGTACGACAGCTTCCTCGAACACAGCGGCGCCAAGATCTCGCAGATCATCCTGGAAACGCTCAAAGACAATGTGATGGCGCAGGGCCGCAGGGTTCAGACATTCCTGCTGACCACCATCGGCGCCCTGGTTGCGCTCGGCCTGCTGGTCTTCCTGCCGATCGACATCCTGCTGTGGCGCACCATGCGGCGGCTGGATCTGGCCATCGACCAGGCCAACGAGGAAGGCCGCAAGGCCAAGGAGGCGGAGCGCACCAAATCGGAATTCCTGGCCAATATGAGCCACGAGATCCGCACGCCGATGAACGGCGTGCTCGGCATGGCCGAACTGCTGTCGCGCACCGAACTCGACAACAAGCAGCGCACCTTCACCGACATCATCGTCAAGTCAGGTCAGGCGCTGTTGACGATCATCAACGACATTCTCGATTTCTCCAAGATCGACGCCCGACAGATGACGCTGAGCGACGCGCCCTTCAATCTGCGCGAGACGGTGGAGGACATCGCCACGCTGCTTGCCGGCAGTGTCGCCGAAAAGGACCTGGAGATGGTCCTGCGCTACGACCCGTCCCTGCCGGAGAGCTTCGTCGGCGACGTCGGGCGCATCCGCCAGGTGCTGACCAACATCGTCGGCAACGCCGTCAAGTTCACCGACAGTGGCCGTATCGTGGTCGACATCTCGGGCAAATACGCCGACGGTTCGGCCGACATTCGCATCCGGGTCGAAGACACCGGTCCCGGCATTCCGGAAGACAAGATCAACGTCATCTTCGACAAGTTCAGCCAGGTCGACGGGTCTTCGACTCGACGGCACGAGGGAACCGGGCTGGGCCTCGCCATCGCCGCCGGACTGGTCGAGCTGATGGGCGGCCAGCTCGGTGTCGAGAGCAAGGTCGGCGACGGCTCGACGTTCAGGATCGACCTCAGCCTGCCGGTCCACGCGGCCCGGGAAGCGGAGAAGCAGACCACGCCCGTGAGCTTCGGCGATGCCCGCGTCGTGGTCATCGACAACAGCAGGATCAGCCAGAAAGTGATCCGCGAGCAGCTGCGCAGCTGGTCGTTCGACTGCGTGGCGGTCGAATCGATCGAACTGGCCGTCGCGGTCTGTCACAAATCCGCCGAGCTGGATCTGCCGGTCGATCTGATCATCCTCGACACCCAGACGCCGGAAAAATGCGGCGGGACGCTGGCCGGCTGCCTCGCAGCCTTTTCCCCGATCAGCGCCACACCGGTGCTGCTGATGACCGCCATCGACCACACCGGAACCGGCGATCTGTGCCGCCGCCTCGGCTTCGCCGGTTATCTGACCAAGCCGGCACGCGCCTCGCTGCTGCTCGAGACCATCACCGCCATCCTGACGGGCAAGCACCAGATCAACGCCGACCAGCAGGATGCCGGTTCCCGCGAGCCGAAGCCGGCCCGGGCTCCCGCCGAAATCGCCGTTCATCCGCGTGCCGATGCAGCGGCGCACGAGCCGGACCAAGTCGACATCCTGGTGGCCGAGGACAACGAGGTCAATCAGATGGTGTTCGACCACATGCTCGGCGAAACCGGATTGTCGTTCCGCATCGCCGGCGACGGCGAAGAGGCGATCGAGCTCTACCGGCGCCTCAAGCCGAAGCTGGTCCTGATGGACGTGTCGATGCCGAAAAAGAACGGCTACCAGGCGACCGCCGCGATCCGGGAAATCGAAGCCGACAGTGGCAAGCACACGCCGATCGTCGGCGTCACCGCCCACGCGCTCAAGGACGACCGCAAGCGCTGCCTCAATGCCGGCATGGACGACTATCTGCCGAAGCCGATCTCGCCGGAAAAACTGACCGCCAAGGTCGAGCACTGGCTGCAGGGCGAAGCGGATCGGGAAGAGAGCCGCAGCGCATAGACCAGGTCTACCCCTTGCTGCGCCATCGGTCGTATTTGGGCAGAGCGTCGTTGAGTTCGACCCAGGCCAGCTTCTCGGCAGTCTGGATATGGAAGGCCGGTCGCACCGCGTCCGGTGCATCCAGCGTGGCCAGCAGGAAGTCGAGATCCGGTCTCTCGTCGGCGTGCCGGTAGCAGATTTCGGTACCGCAGCGGGCACAGCGCGTGCGCGTGACCTTTGGCGACGAGTTGAACTCCGCTGCCTCTCCTTCGGTGATGGCGAACTGCCCTTCGTCGACCCGTCCCCAGGCGACATATGGCGCACCGGACGATCGCCGGCATGCCTCGCAATGGCAATAGAAGGCATCGCGGACTTCACCGTCGATGCGATATTTCACATCGCCGCAAAGGCATCTGCCTGTACGCTCAGTCATCCGAAGTTCTCCGCCACATTGGATTTCGATCCCGACGTCTAGAGCCAGTCATGGTCAAATGGAACCATTCTGCCGAGGTGCATTTGCGTCAAGGTCGAGCTCAAAACGCAGGCCGGGCTGGTGGCCCGGCCGAGGCTTTGAGCGAAGGAATTGGCGCAAATGCGCCCGGCCCTTCGGGTTTGCGGTCGGCGGACGCCCGCAGCGTCACGATGCTCGAGAGATGCCTCCGGCATCGCTCTGCGCTCCTTCCTCGCGGATCGCCTCGCCGACCACAAACAGAATTGCTTCCATTTGACCATGACTGGTTCTATCCGTCGGACCAGTTCGTCTCCTGCTTGGGAATTTCCTGGCCGTCTACTGTGATCGAATCGACCTTTTCATTGAAGAAACAGAGGAGGTTCTTGATCTTGGGGCACTCGGGCACGGGCTCGGGATAGGTCCATACTATGTTTTCGAAAAATTTGCCGGCAACCGTGACCGAGTAATAATGCGCTGTACCCTTGTAGGGGCAAGCCGTTTTCAGCTCGCTCGGAGTAAGCAGGTCGTCGCGCACATCCTCCCTGGGGATATAGTAGCGCGTGGGCAGTCCGGTCTCGAACAGGAAACTGGCGCGTGTCGTTTCGGCTACGATCTCGCCGCCCAGCCGCACCTGAACGTGGCGCGATGACGGCGTCGTATCGATACGCTTGTATGGATCACGCGCGTGAACGAAGACCTCCTCATCCTCTTCGTACCAGTGATCCATTTTCTCCCAGTAAAATGCGGCCAGACCTTTTAGATCCGACCCCCTGTCTATTGGATCCTCATAGGACCACATTGCATTTTCCGCGACTCGATCGCCTACCTTGACGCTCCAGTAGGAGGCATCCCCCTTGTGCGGGCAGTGGGTCGTGTGCGTGGTTTTCTCCAGGAGGTCTTTGCGGACGTCGTCCAACGGGAAGTAATAGACGGGCAGATGCCGCGTCTCGTGCATCATTTTCATACGGATGGAATCGGCCACGGTCTCGCCATTGAACACGGCCCGCACCCGGCGTGGACTGCCTTCGACGACGATCTTGTAACCCGGCCCCCAATCGGGCCTCAGGACGTCATATTTCTTGACCTTGCGGGGCGCTCCCGGAGTATCTGACATTATCCCAGCCTCGCAGTCGTTTCGGATTGCCAAGGTTGCCATGCCTGGCCCGCCACGTCCATTTTTTCAGAACCGACTCCGAACCGGCTGCTTCCGCGCCGATGCTGCCAATTGCTGTACGGCAAAAAAACCGGCGACTTTGGTGACGATCACGACCTTCGCCACGGCAGAAGCCAAAGCCCGGAAGCTGACAATTGCCGGCATTCTCAGGCACCACTCTAATAACGGCAAAGCGGACTAAGCGACCCATGTTCATTCACCACGGATGCTGATTTGCGACGCGCGGAGCACGAACACTTTGTGCCAATGAAGTGGCTGTCATAGGCATTGGTGATTGTCGATGTCTTTCGCATCTGACGTGCCTTCTGGGAAAGAGGAACGTTCGGTATTTGTACTTCCGTTTCGGGGCACACTGCCAATTGCAGCCATTAGCGGCATAGATTATGGCACAATGATCGACTAAACTCCGTCATCAGGGAGGTATATCGATGGAGCGGCGTCTTGCGGCCATCCTAGCAGTCGATATGGTCGGCTACAGTCGGCTTATGGGCAACGACGAGAGCGGAACCATCGCACGCCAGAAGGCCCATCGCGAGACCCTCATCGATCCACAAATCGCTCGATACGCAGGGCGCATCGTTAAAACGACAGGGGACGGCCTGCTGGCAGAGTTCCCTAGCGTGGTTGATGCGGTGGACTGCGCCTTGGCATTCCAGTCGACAATTGCCGAACAAGAGCTGCACATTCCCGAAGTTAATCGCCTTCTCTATCGTGCTGGCATCAACCTTGGAGACATCGTTATCGATGGCGATGACATCTTGGGGGACGGTGTGAACGTCGCTGCACGTTTGGAAACAATTGCGTCCGCTGCAGGAGTTTGCGTTTCCGATGTGGTACGGCAGAATCTACACGGCACCGTCGCTGATTCTTTTGAGGACATGGGCGAGCAAATCCTTAAGAACATCGAGCGCAAGGTGCGTGTTTGGCGTTGGCCCGCCTCAGGCGAGGATACAGCTCAACCATCTCGGCACAAGGCATCTGACAGCGAGCAAAATTTACCGCCGACGATTGCGGTTTTACCCTTTGAAGCCTTATCGGCGAACCCCGACCACCAGTTCTACGCTGATGGATTTGCTGAGGATATCGCCACTGCGATTTCTAAACTGGATACACTGCGCGTCGTTTCTATAAGAAGCAATGGAAGTGCTGATGCAGCCCGATACCATGTCGAAGGCAGCTTTCGCATTGCTGGACCGCGCATTCGCTGTAACGTCCAACTCATCGAAATCGCCGACAGTCATCACCTTTGGTCGGAGAAATTTGACGGCCAAGTGGAGGACATTTTCGATTTCCAGGACCACATCACCGACCAAGTGGTTGCTGCCTTGGAAGTTGAGCTTACCGAAGGCCCGCAAGTCAGGCACTGGCACCGGGAAGCCAACGATCCCTTGGCTTATGAGGAGTTCCTTAAGGGACGCGCGGCTTATAAGGAGTATTCTCGCCCCGGGAATGCACGTGCTCGCACCTCCTATCAAGCAGCCCTGGACCGGTCACCCGCATTTCTTTCGGCCGCTGTTGGTCTGGCCCGCACCCATATTGAAGACGCAACATTTGGCTGGTCGGCTGACCGAGAACAAAGTCTGCAGGAAGCTCGGAGACTGCTTGACGGCGTGTTCGCGATTGACCCGGAACATGCCTCAGCCCACATGGAACTCTCCCACGTCTTGATGGTGGAAGGCGACTTTCAGGCCGCTCGGCTAGAGGGTGAGTTAGCTGTCGCCTTGGATCCGAACAATGCGGATGCTCACCAGTGTCTGGCTCACATACTGGTTTGTCTCGAATTGCCGGAGGAAGCCCTGCGCTCTGCTCGGCGTGCCATGAGCCTCAATCCGGGCATGCCGGAGTTCTATTTCATCTCTATGGTTGAAGCCTTCATCGCACTCGAGCGCTACCAGGAAGCCTTGGCACTCAGTGAGAAGATGATTGATAAGCGTCCGGGTTGGATTATGGCTCGTATCTTGAACGCCCTGGCGCTCCACGGATTAGGAAAAGAAGCAGAAGCTGGGAAGGCAATCCAAAACCTAGTCGAAATAAGTCCGAACTTCACAGCCAGTCGTTGGCATCAAATTATTTTCTATCCCGACCGGCCTGATATTCCGGACTTGATTGAACGGCTCGTATCGGTCGGACTACCGCGATGATTCCAAGGTTGCAAAGCTGTCTGTCGCCGAGCGCAACCCCATTGGGTATGACTGTTGCAGCCATGGAGCGGCACCTTTGGGTCAAACGCGCCCATTCGGTCAGGTCCCGATCGTCGCATTTGCGACACCGTTTCAAGGTCTCAAACGGGCTCTATCCCGGCTTTCGCTGCAATGTCAACGAACGACGGTTCCCGGGCACGTAGCTGCCAGTTCGCTGGCCGTCTGAACCGGGCTCCAATCACCCGACGTGATTAGCTGCGTTGGAGCACCAGCCCGGCTTCATGGTCACGGCCCTCAAGCCGCATCCGACCCCGAGCGCGCCGAACCGTCGCCGAAGCGCTCCTCGATATAGTCGCTCACCATCTGCTCGAACTCGCCGGCGATGTTGTCGCCGCGCAGCGTGCGGGCTTTGCGGCCGTCGATGAACACCGGGGCAGCCGGGGTTTCGCCGGTGCCGGGCAGTGAGATGCCGATATCGGCGTGCTTCGATTCGCCCGGGCCGTTGACGATGCACCCCATGACGGCAACGTTGAGCTGTTCGACACCGGGATATTTTTCCCGCCACACCGGCATGTTGCGGCGAATGTCGTCCTGGATCTTCTGCGCCAGTTCCTGAAACACCGTCGAGGTGGTGCGCCCGCAGCCCGGACAGGCGGCGACGATCGGCACGAACTGGCGGAAACCCATGACCTGCAACAGTTCCTGCGCCACCTGCACCTCGCGCGTGCGGTCGCCGCCCGGTTCCGGCGTCAGCGAAATGCGAATGGTGTCGCCGATGCCCTGCTGCAGCACGATCGACAGCGCCGCCGACGAGGCGACGATGCCCTTGGAACCCATACCGGCCTCGGTAAGGCCGAGATGCAGTGCATGGTCGGACCGTTTGGCGAGTTCCGTATAGACGGCGACCAGGTCCTGCACCTGGCTGACCTTGGCCGACAGGATGATGCGGTCGCGGCCGAGCCCGATCTCTTCGGCAAGTTCCGCCGACAGCAGCGCCGACTGGACGATCGCCTCGCGCAGCACCTCCTGCGCCGACAGCGGCCCGCCCCGCTCATGGTTCTCGTCCATCAGCCGGGTGAGCAGCGCCTGGTCGAGCGAACCCCAATTGACGCCGATGCGCACCGGCTTGTCGTGGCGGATCGCCGTTTCGATGATCTGGGTGAACTGCCGGTCCTTCTTTTCCTTGAAGCCGACATTGCCCGGATTGATGCGGTACTTCGCCAGCGCCTCGGCGCAGGCGGGATGATCGGCCAGCAATTTGTGGCCGATATAGTGAAAATCGCCGACCAGCGGCACCTCGTGGCCGAGTCGCTCCAGGCGCTCGCGGATTTTCGGAACCGCGGCCGCACTCTCGTCGCGGTCGACGGTGATGCGGACGATTTCCGACCCGGTGCGATGCAGCGCCACCACCTGGGCGACCGTGGCGTCCACGTCGGCCGTGTCGGTATTGGTCATCGATTGAACGACGATCGGCGCGCCGCCGCCGACGACAATGCCGCCGACATCGACAGCAACGGTTTCGCGCCGTTCGAAAACTTCCGAATAATAGGCGTTCATCACCACCTCCGGGCCACCGCGCCCGTTTCACATGATTGCTCTGAGTTGGTACAATCAGCCCCCGATGTCAACACGATGACGTGTGGGCGGTCAGGCGGGCTCGGCGGCAACGATCAGGCGGACCATGTCGCGAATGTCGCTTTCGGCCTGGTCAATCGACGTCATGCGCATCTTGGCGCCTTCGATCCCGTTGACGATCACCCGCGCCAGGTGACTGCAATCGAGGCCGCCGCGCACCGGTTCGATCTCGTGCCGTTCGGCCGATCGTTTGAGCCCGTCGGCAATCGCCTGTTCCATCTCGGCCAGCCAGCGGGCAAAGAGATCGCCGGCAATCTCCTTGTTGACGATCGACAGCTCCGCGCCGTGCGGAGTGGCCGCCAGCTCGCGGTGCGGGTTGAGGAAACCCTTGTTTACCGCGTCCATCAGCTTGTCTTCGATCGGCGCGTCCGTATCGAAGGCCGCCCGGACATCCGCCACCACGACATCGATCATGGCAGTCACGAACGCCCTGAAAATATCCGTTTTGTTCTTGTAGCGCTGATAGAGCGTCGGACGCGACAAGCCGGCGGCCACGGCGATGTCCTCCATCGAGGTGCGCCGGAAACCGTAGGTCACGAAACACTCGAAGGCGGCGTTCAAAATCGCATCGCGCCGCGGATCATCGGACTCGGGTATCATCTTGCCATTTTGACATTTTTTGTTATATTGTCAATCACGTAGCCATGCCCCTCCTGCAATCCGTATTGCACCAGGATGCGTAAAAAAGGCAAGCCAACGCGGGAGCTCCCCATCATGAAACTGACCGTCAACGGAACCGACTACGATCTCGAAGTCGAGCCCGACATGCCGCTGCTGTGGGCATTGCGGGACGAACTCAACATCAAGGGCCCGAAATTCGGCTGCGGCATCGCCGCCTGCGGCGCCTGCACCGTGCATGTCGACGGCGAGCCCGTGCGCTCCTGTTCTCTGCCAGTGGGCGACGTCGAGGGCGAGGTGACAACCATCGACGGCATCGGCGATACCGACAACCTGCACGCCGTGCAGCAGGCCTGGATCGCCGAGCAGGTCCCGCAATGCGGCTACTGCCAGTCCGGGCAGATCATGAGCGCCGTGGCGCTGCTGCGCGACATCCCGAATCCGACCGACACCGACATCGATGACGCCATGGCCGGGAACCTGTGCCGCTGCGGCACCTATCCGCGTATCCGCGCCGCCATC
Source organism: Rhizobiaceae bacterium (assembly GCA_963921345.3). GTDB lineage: Bacteria > Pseudomonadota > Alphaproteobacteria > Rhizobiales > Rhizobiaceae > Hoeflea_A. Next base: position 4,063,263 of record CAWUFE020000007.1, read on the forward strand.
AAGCGCGCGGCCGCGGCAAATGTGGGGGCTTGACCATGAGCGACACCCCGAAGAAGAAATCGCGCCTGCGCACCATCGCCCGCCGCACCTTCCTGGTCGGTACCGGCGCCATCGCCGGCGGCCTGGCGGTTGGCTACTACTTTTACCAGAGGGAGCCGGAAAACCCGCTCCTTGCCTGGCTGGACGAAGGCGAAGCGACGTTCAACCCCTTCGTCAAGATCGCGCCGGACAACACCGTCTCCATCATCGCGCCGCGCGCCGAGATGGGCCAGGGCGTCAGCACCACGCTGGCGGCGCTCGTGGCCGAGGAACTGGATGTCGGCCTCGACGATATCGTCGTCGAGCACGGCCCCGCCTCGTCCGCCTATCTCAACCAGGCCATGCTGATCGAGTCGACGCCGTTTCCCACCTTCGACCGCAGTTTCACTGCCGGCGGCATGCGCGGCGTCATGGAAGTGGTGGGCAAGTTCCTCGCGCTACAGGTGACCGGCGGGTCGTCGGCGACGATCGATGCCTATGAGAAGATGCGTTATGCCGGCTGCGCCGCCCGCGAAGTGCTCAAGCAGGCCGCGGCCGAAAAATTCGGCGTCAGAGCCGCGACCCTGACCACTGAAAGCGGCCGGGTGACCGATCCCGCGAGCGGCCAATCGGCAAGCTATGGCGAACTGGCGTCGGCCGCTGCCGGCAAGACCCCGCCCTCCGACATGCAGCTGCGCGGCCGCTCCGAGTGGAAACTGCTCGGCAAGTCCCAGCCGCGCACAGATGTGCTGAAAAAGGTCACCGGAGCACCGATCTTCGGGGTCGATGTCGACCTGCCTGACATGCTCTACGCCACGGTGCGGATGAACCCGAGACTCGGCGGCCCGGTCAAGACGATCGACACGTCGGAAGCCGAAAAGATGAAGGGCGTCTACAAGATCGTTCCGCTGGAAACCCAGACCGGCCATGGTTTCGGCGTCATCGCCGACAACAGCTGGCGCGCCTTCCAGGCGGCCGAAGCCGTCGATGTCGAGTGGGGCGATGCGCCCTACCCGCCGGAAAGCGAGGCGATCGCGGTGACACTCGGCCACGCGCTCAGAAACGGCGAAGTCACGTCGCTGCGCGAGAGCGGCGATGCCGACGCGGCACTCGACGCCGCTCCTCCCGACAAGGTCATCGAGGCCGAGTACAGCGTGCCGTTCCTGGCGCATGCGACCATGGAGCCGATGAACGCAACGGCCCGAATGAAGGACGGCCGACTGGAATTGTGGGCGCCGAACCAGGCGCCCACCATCCTGCGTACCGTCTGCTCCGGCGTTGCAGGCATCGATGCAGAAAATGTCGACGTGCACACCACCTTCCTCGGCGGCGGTTTCGGCCGGCGCGGCGAAGTGGATTTCGCCATCTACGCGACGGAGCTCGCCAAGCACACCGAAGGCCGGCCCGTGAAGGTGACATGGACTCGCGAGGAAGACACGACCCACGACACCTACCGGCCAGCGGCCCGTGCCCGCTACCGCGCGGTGCTCGACGGCAACGGAATGCCGGAGACACTGCATGGGATCGTCACCGCCCCGTCGATCATAAAGAGCGTCATGGCCCGCACCTTCCCCAGCCTGCCGGCGGGCGGGCCGGACAAGACGCTGATCGAGGGCGCCTACGACCAGCCCTACGAAATCCCCAACTACCGCGTCGACGCGGTGCCGGCGGATCTTGCCATTCCCGTCGGCTTCTGGCGCTCGGTGGGGAATTCCTTCAACCCGTTCATGCATGAAAGCTTCCTCGACGAGATCGCCGCGGCCGGCGGCAAGGACCCGCTGGCGCTGCGCCTGGAACTGGCCAAGCCCTGGCCGACGGCGACCGGCGTGCTGCAGCGTGTCGGCGAAATGGCCCATTGGGGCGAGACCATGCCGGCCGGCCGCGCCCAGGGCGTCGCCTTCACCCTGTCCTTCGGCACCTGGGTGGCGCAGATCGTCCAGGTCAAAGACGAGGACGGCGCCATCCGCATCGAAAAAGTCTGGTGCGTCGCCGATCCCGGCGAGGTGCTCGACCCGTCGATCTTCAAGGCGCAGATGATGTCCGGCATCGTCTTCGGCCTGTCCTCGGCCATGGGCCAGGAAATCACCTTCTCCGACGGCATGGTCGAACAGTCGAATTTCCACGATTACGACGCCATGCGCATCAACCAGTGCCCGGATATCGAGGTGGAGGTACTGGAAAACGCACCGCATATGGGCGGCGCCGGAGAGCCCGGCACGCCGCCCTCGATTCCGGCGCTCGCCAATGCCGTCTTCGCCCTGACCGGCAAGCGCATACGGCAAATGCCGTTGTCGCACGAAGTGGATTTTGCGTAGAGCAATCGGAGATCGCGCGGACCGTTTTTACGCGCGGCTCCTCTATTCCGGCGTGCCCTGAAGCCGTTTGCCGGTGTCCTCGTCCAGATCGCCGTCTGCCATGCGGGCAAAGGCACGCCGCCATCCTGCGGCCAGCTCGGGCAGGTTCGCGAGGGTCTCCGCATCTTGCGGCGTCACCCGGCGGGTCAGCCGGGCGGAGCTCACGCGCCTGACGGTCCAGTCGGCATGGCGCCGTTCGAACAGTGAAATTTCGTCCCCTTGCGCTGCCGCGCCCGGTTCCAGGACCCGGTAGTACCAGCCCGTGCGTCCGCTCCGGGTGAAGAGTGCCGGCATTCCGGCATTGCCGGTGTGCAAACCCAGTTTCCAGCACGGCTGGCGCCCCTGGCTGACCTGCACGACCGCCGTTCCCAGGCGTAGGATGTCGCCAATGCACACTGTGTCCTCGGTCATGCCGACGGTGGCGATGTTCTCGCCGAAGGCGGCCGGCCCTGTGCCCGCGGCCATCTGTCCTTCCGCTTGCCAGAGCCGATAGTGGTCCGTGGCATAGTGGTGGATGGCCTTGTCGCAGCCGCCATGCACGCTCAGATCCGCCTGCGCGTCGTCGGCAAAGCCCGCATGGGTGATCTGCTGGGCGCCCCGGACGCGCTCCTTGCCGATGGCGGAGGGCGGCTTTCCCGGCCAGCGGTCGCGGATCGCACCCAGAAATATCCCATCCACGCGACATGAGATTTCGGGATCAGGCACCGATCGGCTCCTGATGTTCATGGCAGATGAGCTCGCCCTCCTGCGGTTTCAGCGGTACCGACAATAACGAGCAGTAGCGGGTATCCTTATGGACCTGATGGTATCGGCAGGTTCTGCAAAGGCCGAAAGAGCGGCCGCCATTGGCGGCAAGCATTCGCCGCAGCACCGTTTCGAGACCGTCGCCCAGCGACTCCAGAAAATCGCCATCGAGCGCCGTCAGCGCCTGCGCGAACAGAACCCCTTCGGCAACGGTTTTCCTGCCTTTGGCGGTCAGCGAATAGCTGATCGACCGCCGGTCGCTCGCCACCCGCTCTTCCTCGATGTGGCCTTTCTGCACCAGCGCCTTCAGGGTTTGCGACATGGTGCCGCGGGTCGTACCCAGATAGTCGGCGACATGGGAGGGCGCGCGTGAAAACCGGTTGGCCTGCGCCAGATAATCGAGCGCCGCGCGCTGCGCGGGATTGATGTCGCCGTCCCAGTTCGACGATGCGTCCATGCGGGCGAGGCGGTTGATCAACGCGCGGATTCGGATCTCTTTCTCCATGGCCATATGATAGCGAGTCGAAATTACTATTGCAATAGTTTCGACTCGCTACTATAACGGCGCCGTTCCAACTTTCAGGAGATCGACAAATGAAATCCCCTTTCCTCGCTTTGGCTGCTGCTCTGGCCACGACCACTGTCGCCCTCGCCGGCGCCGACCATGCCGTTCATCAGGATGGTGCCGTTCATTCGCCGGCGGATGCCGCCAAGACCGCGAGTTTCGACATTCTGGCGGCGCATGTGCACAGGAAGGGCAATGTCGTGACCTTCCACATGACGACCAACGGCATCGCCGGTGCGGATGTTCCCGAAGCCACCGGTGAAGTCGGCGGATCTTCGGTCTGGTCCTATGTCTGGCCGACATCGCTCGATCCGTCCGTCGTCGGCTTCGAGGCCGGCAGCGGAATTCTGGCGATGGCCGCGACCAGCCATCCGGATTTCGATGACACTCCGCTTTACGATGAAAACGGCGACGGCGATCCGGGCAATGACGGCGTCGAATGGCACAGCCACTGGGTCGTTTTGACTCCGTCCGAGGCCTGTGGTTCCGGGGCGCTGGCGGTCCGTGACATTCCCGAGGGCGAGACACCGAAACTGCCGGCCACATGGCCCGGTTTTCCGCTGTTTCTGGACAGCCCCGGTTTCACGCCGCTGTTCGACGGACCGGAGATCACGGTGAATGCCGGCCTTGCCCGGGATGTCGATTTGACCGGCATTGCCTATGACGGAGTGACCTCCGCCCTGCGTGTAAACGCCAACATCCATGCACCGCTGCTGTGCGTCACGGATGTTTTCGACATCGCTTCGGGCGACCTCAGCCTGCCCGGCAAAGTCAACTGACGCGGAGCGGCTGGCGTCGGTCGCCAGCCGCCCTCTCGAATGTCTTCGCCACAAGCACTCGAATGCTCAGGCGGCTTCGGCCAACCCTTGCGCAGCCGAATGAGGGACTTTGACACCCATGTCGGCCAATGCCCGGGCGACGGCTGCTTTCGGGTCGGTACGGGGTACCGAACCGGTCAGCGTTTCGAGCTTTGCGCCGTCCAGCCGGTGCGGCGCTTTCCACAGATAGGCCATCTCGCAGACCTCGCGCATCATCGGCGACACCAGGCCGGCGATCCTCAGCAGCGGCCAGGGCACACCGGCAATCCTCAGGCTTTGCCCGACCGCAGCCTCGCAATGCCGCTTCAGCTCCGCCCCGGTCAGGGCATGGCCTTCGAACAGGAAGCTCTCATAGACCCCCAGCTCGGTCCGCCGATCGGCGATGGCGACGAAGGCCGCGGCAAGATCCGGCAGGTAGGCCCAACTGTGAACGATGTCCATTTCGGCCGGATAGGTGAACCGGCCCTTGCCGATCTTTTCGACGATCGCCAGGTCGAACCACGATCCCGGCCGCGTGCCGCCATAGAAATCCCCGGCCCGCAGCACCGCGGTGCGCACCCCGTGGCGGCGCGCCTGGTCGGCGAAATGCTCCTCCAGCCGAATGCGGATGCCACCCTTGACGGTCGACGCCTCGAACGGCGTGTCGTCGCCGACGATGGCGGGAATGGCCCGTCCGTAATTGTAAACATTGCCCGGAAACAGGTGCAGCGCCCCGTGCGTGCGCGCTGCTGCGATGACGTTCTCGCCCATCGGCATGACCAGCTTGCGCCATTGCGGATAGAGCGGGTTTAGGCCGTTGAAGATGATGTCGGCGCCCTCGGTCGCCCTGATCAGGCTCTGCCGGTCCATGGCATCGGCCGCCCGCTGGACGGTTTCGGCCGGCAGGCCGTCGGCACGGCCCGAGCGGGTGACGGCGATGATCTGGTATCCGGCCGTGTGGAAGGCCTTGGCGGCGGCGTGGGAAACCCGTCCGTTGGCGCCGAGAATAGCGATGCGTGGCATGGTCAGCTCCTGTCATTTGCTCGTGCATCGACAGTAAGGCTTCAGTTATGTAATTATAATGGAAGGATTTGCACGATTATCATTCATAATTGAATTGTTATGGACTGGAACCTGATCCGCATCTTCCTCGCCGTCGCTGAAAGCGGCACGCTTGCCGCCGCCGCCGAGCGGCTGGGCCTGAGCCAGCCGACTTTGGGCCGCCATATCGACGCGCTGGAAGCCGACACCGGGCTCACCCTGTTTTCCCGCGGGCGCCACGGCATGCAGCTGACCGAGGCCGGTCTGTCGCTGGTCGAAGAGGCAAAGGCGATGCGCACCGAGGCCGACCGTTTCGCCCTCAAGGCCGCTGGCCGGTCGCAGATCGCCAGCGGCCCGGTGAGGATCACCGCCAGCGAGGTGGTTTCCACCTATATCCTTCCCGCAATCATCGCCGACTTCTGTGACAGCGAGCCCGGGATCGAGATCGAACTTGTGCCCAGCAACTCGGTCGAAAACCTGCTCAGCCGCGACGCCGACATCGCGGTGCGCATGTTTCGGCCGACCCAGAACGACGTCATTGCTCGCAAGACCGGCGAATTGGGCATGGGCGTGTACGCCCATCGACGCTATCTCGATCGCCATGGCGAACCGACGGATGTCGCATCGCTTTTCCGCCACAGGCTGATCGGCATGGATCGCTCGACCCTGATACTCGACGGCATGGCCGAGCTCGGCATCGCCGCCGCCCGGGATCAATTCGCCGTGCGCACCGACCACCAGGTCGCCTATTGGGAGCTGATTCGGGCCGGCGCCGGGATCGGTTTCGCCGCCCATTTCCTGGCCGCCCGGGATCCGGGCGTGCGCCGGCTCTTTATCGATATCGATATCCCAGCTCTACCGGTGTGGCTCGCCTCCCACCGGGAGTTGCGGACCAGCCAGAGAATTCGCGTCACGATGGATTTTCTTCACCGTAAAATAAGCAATTTGCCCCTAAATTGACGATTGCGGGGCGCATGAGACGCGGTTGTGGCGAGACAATGCAGCACAAGCACGGCAACCGGAGCGCCTGCCGGAAGGATGGAAAGCCATGCATTTGCTCGACTTTTCGCTAACGAAATGGGACTACTGGACCTTCGCCTTTCTGGTCGTTGCGATCATCGCGTTCTTCTATGCGATCATTCAGATCGGCGGCCTGCCGGGCAAGATTGCCGAACGCCGTCACCACCCGCGCGCCGAGGCCGTCAAGATCGTCGGCTGGATCGGCCTGTTCACGGTGTTCCCCTGGATCCACGCCATCATCTGGTCCATCCATGACGGCCTGACGATCGACGTCCGCACCATGCCGAAGAACGGCATCGGCGGCGAGGTGAATGCTGCACTGGGAAGCAACCCGTCGACCGTCGAAACGGCACCGCCCGCGGAACAGCAGCAAACCGCCTCGGCACCGCCCGACGGCACGCCGGACAGCCAGGCCTGACGGGAGACGAACCATGCTCATCGCCCTCGGCCTCGTTGTCATCTATGTCGTTTTCGTCTGGCTGGTCTTCTTCCGCTTCAAGCTGATGAAGTTCACCATCGTCTGGGGCGTCGTCGGCTTCTGGGTCGGCGTTCACATGTTCCTGATCTTCATCGTCGCCCTGCGCTTCTTCCAGCCCTATTCCATGGACGGCCACGTGATCCGGCCGACCATCCAGCTGATTCCGCGACTTCCCGAACCGACCCTGCTCGAAGAGGTGCTGGTCGTCGCCAACCAGCCGGTCGCCAAGGGCGACGTTCTCTACCAGTTCGACAAGACGCTTTATCTCGACCGCGTGCGCGAGCAGGAAGCCAATCTGGTGCTGGCGCAGCAGAACGCCAAGATCCTCGACGTCGATGTGCAGCAGGCCATGGAAACACCATCATACTACCCATCATCAGGAACTTCCGGCATCGGTAACGGTCACGCGCGCGGGTCATGCTTTTGAGGGAAGGCCTTTGGCGGTTCTCAGCCGACTTACGCGTCATGGCGAGCCGCTGCTGCTTGTGGAATTGCCGGACGGTAGCCGGTCGCACGTTCCTGTGGCGTGGACAGATCTCGGCGCCGCGGATGGCCCCAGGGCCGCCTTGCCGGCAGGCGTTGCCGGTACTGGCCGGCTCATCGATTTTCTGACGCTGCGATTGCTGGCGGACACTCTTCTGGAACGGCGCGGTGAGTCGCCGCCCGACGACAAGGAGGAGCGTCATGCAATCGCAATTGAAGCTGAACTTTCCGGGAGAGCCGGCGGACAAGCGCCCGGACCCGCCGCCAGCCTGGGAGAGCCTCCAGCCCGAAGCGCGCGACAAGGCGATATCGCGGCTGGCACGACTGATTGCTCACATGCTGACGGACGCCGGCGCGTTGGAACGGGAGGCGAGCGATGAATGAGCACGCCAAGATCACCGCCAGCCATCGCGCCCGCCTGGCGATCGTTTATCTGCGTCAGTCGAGCGCATCCCAGGTCGAACACAACCGTGAATCGACCGAGCGGCAATACGCCTTGGCCTCGCGCGCGAACGAACTTGGCTGGCATCAGGATCGTGTTCTGGTAATCGACGAAGACCTCGGCTTGTCCGGGGCCGGAACCGCGATCCGTTCCGGGTTCGCCCGCTTGACCAGCGAAGTGGCGCTTGCCCGCGTCGGCATCGTGCTCGGCCTCGAAGTCTCGCGGCTGGCCCGCAACAATGCCGACTGGCATCGTCTCATTGAACTGGCCGGCATCACCGATACGCTGATCGCCGACGGCGACGGCATCTATCACCCGGCGCTGTTCAACGACCGCCTGCTGCTGGGCTTGAAGGGGGCGATGAGCGAGGCGGAACTGCACGTTTTGCGCGCCCGCCTCGATGGCGGCATCCGCAACAAGGCCGCGCGCGGCGCGTTGCGTCGGGGATTGCCGGTGGGGTTTGTGTGGGGCGAGGAAGACGGCGAGATCCTGATCCATCCCGACGAGGGCGTCGCCCACGCCATCCGCACCGTCTTCGCCCGCTTTGCCGAGATGGGCTCGGCGCGCCGCGTCTGGCTGTGGTTCCGCGAGCACGGGATGAAGTTCCCCTTGCGTCTTGCTCAACAGCGCGAACTGCGCTGGGGCGAGGCCAGCTACCACGCCATTCACGGCGTGCTGTCCAATCCGGTCTATGCGGGCGCCTATGTCTATGGCAAAACTCGTCACGAGACGGTTCTCGACGAGACGGGCGCCCGCCGCAAACGGGTGCGCAAACTACCGCGCGAAGACTGGCAGGTGCTCATCAAGGACCATCACCAGGGCTACATCGACTGGCAGACCTACGAGGCCAATCAGCAGCGCATGGCAAACAACATCCAGCCCCGCACGCACGCCAAGGCTCAGGAACAGACCCGCGGTGCCGCCAGAGAGGGCAGCGCGCTGCTTCAAGGCATAGCCCGTTGTGGCCACTGCGGGCGGCGCCTGCACACCCATTATCGCGGCCGCAATGCCGCGCCCGGCTATCATTGTCCGGGCAAGGTCCTCGTCGCCGGGCGGGGTGTCTATTGCCTGAATGTCGGCGGCGTCCAGATTGACGACGCCGTCGCCCAGGCATTTCTGGCGGCGCTGGAGCCGGTACGGCTGACCGCCACGCTCGCGGCGGCCGAGCGGTTGGAGCATGATCGGGAGATGGTCCTCAAGCAGTGGCGGCTCGATGTCGAGCGCGCGCGCTTCACGGTCAGCCGCGCCGAACGCCGCTATCGCGCTGTCGACCCAGACAACCGAATGGTAGCGCGCTCGCTGGAACGCGAATGGGAGGAAAGCCTCGTTGCACTCGATGCCGCAAAGGCCGAGCTTGCCTGCCGCGAACAGGAGCGTCCACGTGTTCTCAGCCCGCACGAGCGCGACCGGTTGCTGGCTCTTGGCCCCGAACTGGCGAGCGTGTGGGCGGCGCCAACCACCACGTCACGCGACCGCAAGGAATTGCTGCGCACGCTCATCGAGGAGGTCAACATCAGCGTCAACCGCGACAAGGGGGCGGCGCATCTGGCGCTGCGCTGGAAGGGCGGCGCGATGAGCCGCATCGACCTCGCGTTGCCGCGCTCGCGACCCGCCACGGTTCGCACCGACGAGGACACGCTGGCGCTACTGCGGCGGCTGGCGCCGCACTACTCCGACGCCGTCATCGCCGGCATTCTCAACCGCCAGGGCCGCCGAACGGCATACGGCCACCGGTTCGACGCTAACCGCGTCGGCAATCTGCGCCGGCACTGGAAGATCCCGGTCTGCAAGGCTAAGCCACAAGCCGCCGACGGTGACAGCCTCACCGTCCGCCAGGCCGCCGCCGCGCTCGGCGTAGCGCCATCGACGCTCCACCGCCACATCAACGACGGCCTCATTCAGGGCCAACAGATCACGCCCGGCGCACCCTGGCGCATTCGCCTGACCGATGAACTCAAAGCCCGTTTCCTCGCTGCGCCCGCCGACGGCTTCCTGCCGATACGCGATGCCATGGATGCCCTCGGCCTGTCCCGCCAGGCCTTGTTGCAGCGAGTAAAACACGGCGAGATGGAATCCGTACATGTCGTCCGTGGGCAGAGAAAAGGCCTATGGATCAAGATCATAGATCACAATCCCACCCTCTTCGAACAAACTCCATGAACCAGGAAGCATTATGTCAAAGGATCCAAGGACGCGCTCGCCGAGGCCGAGGCCGGCCAGGTCTTCGCCCGGGAGCAGGTGACCCGCTATTCCGACCTGGTGCCCAAGGGCGGCGCCCGCCAGGAGGCGCTCGACAAGTGGAACGAGCAGCTGGCCGCCGCCAACGCCCAGGTCGCCGAAGCCAATGACAATGTACGCAAGGCCGAGCTGGCGCGCGACGCCAAGATCGAGGGCGTCAACGCCCAGGTGATCCAGGCCCAGGCTACGCTGGCCCAGGCGAAATTCTATCTCGACCAGACGACGCTGCGCGCGCCGGAAGACGGCATGATCATCAACCAGCAGGCGCGCCCGGGCCTTGTGGTCGGCGACCGGCGCATCGGCGCCCTCGCCGTTCTGGTGGCCGACCAGGATCCCTATTTCCTGGCGACCTACTACCAGGAGCACCTGAAATTCGTCGAGCCGGGCCAAGAGGTCGAGGTGGCGCTCGACATCTTCCCCGGCCAGATCTTCAAGGGCAAGGTCGACACGGTCTGGTGGGGCACCGGCCTCGGCCAGATCAAGCCGAGTGGCACGCTGCCGTCCTTCCGCACTTTCTCTCCCCAAGGCCGCATCGCCGTCCAGATCAGCATCGACGACCCGGCGCTCAAGCGCCTGCCGGCCGGCGCCCATGGCGCGGCGGCCATCTACACCGGCGGCGGCAAGAGCTTCGCGCCGCTGCGGCGCGTCAACATGCGGCTCTACAGCTGGGCTAATTTCCTCTTCCCGCTGGATTTCCTGTGATGAGAACGGCACGCAAAGCGCGCCTTTCAGGCGCTGTTTTCCTCGGCCTGGCGCTCGCCGGCTGCACCATGGTCGGACCCGATTTCGAGCGCCCGGAGGCGCCCTATCTCGGCAGCTGGAGCAAGGGCGCCGGGCTGCCGATCGACAAGAAGACCGGCTTCACCACCCGCAGCGAGGCGGTCAACAACTGGTGGACGCTGTTCAAGGATCCGGTGCTTACCGCCTTCATCGAGGAAGCCTATCGCGACAATCTCGAGCTGGAAGCCGCCGGGGTGCGCATCTACCAGGCGCGCGCCCAGCTGGGCATCGCCCGCGGCGAGCTTTTCCCGCAGCAACAGCAGGCGAGCATCAGCTATCGCGGCTTCGAATTCAGTTCCAACAATTCGCTGGTCCAGGAAATCCGCCAGTTCATTCCCATCGACAACAGCTTCAACACCTATAGCGCCGGCTTCGACGCCGGCTGGGAAATCGACATCTGGGGCCAGTTGCGCCGCAATGTACAATCGGCCGAGGCCAACCTGCTCTACCAGATCGCTTCCTATGACGACGCACTGGTGACGCTGACCGGCGACATCGCCGCAACTTACGTCACCATCCGCGAACTGCAGGGACTGATCGCCATCGCCCGCGCCAATGCGGCTCTGCAGAAGGAGAGCCTCGGCATCGCCCAGGTCAAGCTCCAGGGCGGCACCACCACGCAGCTCGACGTCGACGAGGCGACGGCCTCCTACAACGCCACGCTGGCGACCATTCCGCAGTACCAGGCCGCGCTCGCCCAGGCGTTGAACGCCATGAGCGTACTGATCGGCGAGACGCCCGGCGATGTCGAACCGCGGGTGAAGAAGCACCAGCGCCTGCCGCGCGTTCCGGCCGAAGTCGCCGTCGGCGTCCCGGCCGACCTGTTGCGCCGCCGGCCCGACATCCGCGCCGCCGAATATCAGGCGGCTGCGCAATCGGCGCAGATCGGCGTCGCCCAGGCCGACCTCTACCCGGCCTTCACCATCACCGGCGCCGTCGCCGTCAAGTCGAGCGACATAGGCAACCTTTTCAGCCGTGGCAGCTTCGACGGCTTCATCAATCCCGGCTTCACCTGGAATTTCCTCAACTACGGCCGGCTGCGCAACAATGTGCGGGTGCAGGACGCCGAGTTCCAGGAACTCCTGCTGAACTACAAGAACACCGTGCTCAACGCCTATTCTGAAGTCGAGACGGCGCTCGTCTCCTTCCTCAAGGCCAAGCAGCAGGTGGTCTATCTGCGCCGCGCCGTCGCCGCCGCTCAGCGCGCCGAGGGCGTGGTGCTCGACCAGTACCGCGACGGCACGGCGAGCTACGACCGGGTGCTCGATTCGCAGCGCCAACTCTTGCTGTCGCAATCGCGGCTTCTCGCCGCCCGCGCCGACGTCCTGACCAATCTGATTGCCGTCTACAAGGGCCTCGCCGGCGGCTGGATCCCGCCCAACGTCAAAGGCTTCATCAACGATGAGACCCGCGAGCAGATGGAAAACCGCACCAACTGGGGCAAGCTGCTCGAAAAACCGGTCGAACCGCAGACGAATTAGACCCTTTCATGGTCAGAAACTGAGCTTGTTCTCGTTGCCGGCGAGCAGCCGGCCGATATTCTCGCGATGCCGGAATACGATGATGAAGGCCATCAGGCAGGCAAAGATATTGAAATAGAAGGTGCTCGCAAAAAAGGGCGTGAACGAGAGCACTGCAAAGAACAGTGTAGCACTGATCGTGCCCAGGGAAACAAAGCGGGTGACCGCGACGATCGCCGCGAACAGACCCAGGCAAATCAGCGCCATGACCCAGTTGACCATGAACAGCACGGCCGCCGCCGTCAGCGCGCCCTTGCCGCCCTTGAACCCGAAATAGACCGGCCAGTTGTGGCCGACGATCGCCCCGGCGCCGGCGGCCAGAAGGCTGGCATTGTCGCTCGCCCCACCGGCATGGACAGTGACGCCGAGACTTAAGCCGATAGCGCAGGCCGCCACTCCCTTGACGATGTCGCCCACAAGCACGAAGGCCGCTGCCGTTTTTCCCAGCACCCGCAGGGCATTGGTCAGGCCGGCACTTTTGCTACCCTGTTTTCGGACGTCGACGCCATAGGCCTTGCCCACGATAACGGCCGTATTGACGCTGCCCAGAAGATATCCGGCAAACAGGGCGATCAGGATCTTTGCAAGTTCGACGATCGATCTTCTCCGGGGCGGCTTTTCAAACGCGGTTGAATCTGATTTGCTGCAAAAAATCAATCGTTTGTGTTGGGGGCACACCAGTGATGGACACCAATCCGAACACAGCCGGATGAGCTGTTTCGTCGTCGTCAATCCGAACGCCGGCCGCGGCCGCGGCGGCCGTCAGTGGCCGTCGATCGCCGATCGGCTGGCCCGGGATGTCGGCCGCTTCGATCACGCCTTCACGCAGCGCCCCGGCGAGGCGACGACACTGGTGCGCCGGGCCATCGACTCAGGCACGACGCTGGTCGTCGCCGTCGGCGGCGACGGCACGGTCAACGAGGCGATCAACGGCTACGCCGCCGAGGACGGCACCATTTCGCAGGGCTGTGCCTTCGCAGCCCTGTCGGCCGGCACCGGCGCCGATTTCGTCCGTAGCCTGTCGGCGCCGGGAGACGCGGCGCTGGCCGCAGACGCGGTCCGGCGGATCGATCTGGGCCGCGTGACATACATCGCCGATGACGGTCGCCCCGCCTCGCGCCTCTTCGTCAACATCGCCAGCTTCGGCCTCTCCGGCGAAGTCGACCGCGCCGTCTCCGCGGCTCGTACCACCCGCTTTCTGCCCGGCAGGCCGGCCTATTACCTCGCTACTCTTTCAGCACTGTGGCGCTACCGCTTCACCGACGTGCGCCTGACCGTCGACGACCAGCCGCCCTTCACCGTCAATCTCGCCATGGCGGCAATCGCCAACGGCCGCTACTTCGGCGGCGGCATGCAGGTCGCCCCGAATGCCCGCCTCGACAGCGGCGAATTCGAAATCGTCGTGCTTCATGGCGGCTCCAAGCTGACCATGGTCAAGGACCTGTCGCTGGTCTATCGTGGCGCCCACATGGACCACCCGATGGTCACGGCGACGAGCGGTCACCGGATCGTCGCGGAGCCTGTCGATCCCGACGGCGATGTGCTGCTCGACATCGACGGAGAATCTCCGGGCCGGCTGAATGCGGAGTTCGAGATCTTGCCGGGGGCTCTGGCATTGCGGCAGGTGTGTCCTGCGGCCGGTCAGGCGTCCGGGCCGACCGGCAGGTAGTCGAACGCCCATTCGTTGTAACTGCCTTCGCCGCGATACCACAGAACCTTGTCGCCGGGGCTTTCGCCATGGTTCCATCGGTTGGGCGTGCCCTGTCCCATGGCCGTCCGGATGAGCGCCCGGCGCCGCTGGCTCAACCGTATGCGCTCGCTGAGTTCCGGCTCGCACCACTTGTCGCACACCTCCCCGCGGAACGCTTCGACAACCGGCTTCAGGGCCGGGTTCTCGGCAAGGTTCTCCGTTTCGTTCGGGTCGGCCTGCAGATCGAAAAGCAGGTCCAGATCCTGCGAACAGGAAACGAATTTGTACCTTCCCCGGCGGATCATGAACATCGGCGCCAGTGTCGATTCGGCCAGGTATTCGGCGTGGACCGCTCGCTCCGGCTGCGGGTCCGCCCGATCGAGCAACCGGGTCAGGTCCGTTCCCTCGAGCTCCTCGACCGGGCTCGACCACGGGTTTCCGGTCGCCAATCCGTTGAACGTCGGCAGGAGATCGACCAGCGAAACCAGCTCGGAAATCCGTTGCGCCGGAATCCACGGCGCATAAATCATCAGAGGAACGCGCATGGACTTTTCGAAAAAGTGCTTCTTGAACCACATGCCCCGCTCGCCGAGCATCTCGCCATGATCGGATGTGAAGACGATCGCCGTGTTGGCGGCCGCGCCGGTCGCCGTCAGCGCTTCCAGGATCCTGCCGATCATCCGATCGACATAGCTGATCGATCCGTAGTAGGCGCGCCTCGCCCGCAGCACGTCCTGTTCCCGGAACTGCACGTTGAGAATGCCGAAATCGGCTAGCAGACGGAGCGAATGGGGGTCGTGCTCGCCCTCCGGCAGGGCGCCGACATCGGGCAAGGGGATCGACCGTCCCTCGTACAGGTCCCAATACTCCTTGCGGCACAGATAGGGTTCGTGCGGATGGGTGTAGGACACCTGCATGAAGAAGGGACGCCTGTCGTCGGAGCGCGCCAGGTCGCAGATATTCTGGATCGCCCTGAACGTGACCTCTTCGTCATAGTCGATCTGGACGCTGCGCTCGCAGATCCCCGAGGTGAGGACCCCGCGCTGGTCGTTGGTGTCACGCTTGCCCTTGTCGCCCCAGCTCGGAACCCAGCTGAAATCCGTCGGATAGAGATCGGCCGCATTGTCATAGGCACCCACCGTCGAGGCTAATTTCAGGCCCAACTTCCAGACCTATGGTGCCTAATTAAGGGGCTGACGGATCGACTGACCGGAGTTAACGGTCCCATCCCAAGCGGGTATCGCAGAAGATCTTGTGGGCGGAGCTGGAAAAGCCCTGCCATAGCGCCCTGCGCGCAGGAACAAGTATCTCGTCGTTTACAATCACGACCGCCCACATGGGGGCGTGCAACATAGCCGGGAGGACACCGGCCCAAGCCTCTGTCGTAAGGTTACCCAAATCGAAACAGCAAAAGGGCGAACAAAAAGGCAAAAAGAAAATCTGTAAGCAAGCAACCTGGTCAAAGCGCCAAAAGCGGCTGTGTCAGGTGATTACCCTCTCTCTGATCAAACAAATCAACGCCAATTCACGTTTGTGCTGACCGATGTTTAGCCTTCGCACGCGAGCTTCTAATGCGGGCATTAAGCGCCTCATCCAAACGGTTTTTTCTGGCATTTCCTTCCCCACCTTCTTCATTTGAGCAGGCTCTAAACACCCCTCCAATCTGATCCTTTCTCTTTCCGGCCACCAACCGTCTTTCTACCAATCTAAGTTTAGCCGGTGCCAGGGAACGTGACGATCTATATTCACTTCCGCTCATTCTTGCTCCCCCAACATCTCCGCGGCCACTCCCCGAATTTGCGCATTAATGCCATTGTCAACGCTGACCTGCTCGGCGAGCGTTCTTAACCTTCTTTTGGCCTCAGATATTCGTTTCCTTGCCCTAGGCCTATAAGAACAAAGATAATCGTAAATATCCCGCGTGAACAAAAAGCTAACATCGACATCCCGGTACTCGGCCACCTGATCAAGGCAGTACTCGATCGTTTTATTGACAAACTCTTCCGGCACAGCAGCCGATCGGAGTAGGTTATGTTTTTTTGTGTACCGAACTGCCGAAAGGTAGGAACGAACCAAAATTTCAGAACTGAGATAAAGCTCCTCCTCTTCAAAAAGAGACTCGATGTCATCTTTCAACAAGCCGCTGGACATCAATTTCTTATGTTGCTCCAACAAATCAATGCTGATAAGAAAAGATTGTAAAAACCGGTTTTTTAAATTTTCGATCCGCGAATTTAATGCGAAGTTCAAATCACTAAAGGTTATTTCCTCACCATCTGCAACTAACCAGAGATACAAAGCGTATTCTCTTTGTATCCTTAATCTTGTTATTGAATTCTTATATATAGTTTTGTCGTACTGAAGTAGCTCGAACGCTGATGAAAGGTAGGCAAAATCATCATCCACTTCGTCAATGTTTTCTGCAATTCGATATTTTATGTAATTTATGATTACTCGTGGGTTTATTGCGTTGTACTCGACCCAATCCGCCACCCTCTCCAACCGACGCGGTTGATCAGCTTCCCATTCCTCAACATTTTTCATTAACTCATGCCATGGGTATTTTACTACGCCGTTGCGCCTTCCGTTTGACGCTGTCATACAATTTATCTGCGTTTTAACACGAACTACTTCCAGTCTAATAATAAATATCGCGTTTATGAGAGCACAATAATCATACGGAACGCGGGAACTAGGTTCGTACGAAGGATAGTTCTCTATCTCCTCAAGATATAATATTTCTCGATTCAGAAGCGTTTTCTCTGTGTTTTCAAGCAGAATTAGAAGAGAACTCCAGTAGCTGCTTTTCACCACTTTACTCAACTGGCCGTATTTTGTACGCAGGTTTTGGCAAATCTCTTCAAGGGTTTCATCATTCAACGATGTACCCAGGGAAAGGAACGCCAGGTCGATGAGCGACGAACCTGTTGAGCTTGCTAATCCACTTTCTTGAAATGCCTCCTCGATGGCGCCATCGATTGACTTTTTGTGCTCTCTCAGCGTACGAATACCTTCGTTTATGCCATCTATGTGTGTTTTGAGATTATTGGTAGACCCCTTAATTAATTCAAAACTCTTAGAAGCATTCTTTGACCAAAAGAACAAATCTTTAGCTTTATATTTGTTACCATGGCTAACTTCACACCAAATATCTTCCGCTACCGTTCTTATTTGAATCTCCAAGGGTACTGTTTTTACAGATCCAATTCCGTAGCTCAAAGCCCTCGTAAGTATGTGAACCGAAGAGTATGAGTCAGACCTCATCTTCTGAAGTACTATTTTATCTTTAAGAAGTTTAGCAAGTGCGGCACTTACGTTCTCGGGAAACTCATAATTCGCTAGCCTGTTATAGAAGTCAGCAGCATTTTCCTTTCTCCGATAGACCTTTATTCGATCAATTGGGGATCCGGATTCCATTGCCCAGAACAACGGTGTGCTTGGTCTTACTCCTCGAACAAGTCCACTCAAGTGCGTCGCGGCATAAACATCACTTTTTACACCAGCGGAGAAACTGTAAATCGTTCGGAGTATGCTCTCAAAAACATGTTCCAGTTGATCATCGTAAAGAGTAACAAATCTGACCCCAGCGATATCACCGATTTCATCTATCGAGTAAGATTCACGGCCCGATTCCCGGCGCTTTACCCGGACTTTATTTAGAATGCTGTCCACGCTTTTGACGCGTGTGCGTGTGTAGAATACGTTACTCGTGATATCATCAGAGACAGCAGATATGCCGGCCATAAACCTGTCCACAACCTCGTCAGCACCGCCGATTCGCTCAACGGCGAGCTCTCGGAGGCTAGATACCGTCGGCATGACGGGCCCGTATATGGAGACATAGGTTGAAAATATTCGATAAGAGAACTAACAGGCTCAGAATATACACGGTCCCCACCCATAAAACAGCGAAATTCGGTTCACTTCCTTATTGTCCGACCAGGTACTTCAAAAACAACAAGGGAACGCTTCTATATCAGACCAAACGCATTATGCCGTCAAGGTGTCGGAGAGAGGGCGTTGAGAATGCCTATAAGTATATGTTCTCTGCTTTCTATGACCGAGCTGAACCCCGCGAGCCGCTTGATATCCTTCCATACAATCTTGGAAGCTGTAGCTACCTATGTTTGGATGGAAATTCGACATTAATTGTGGCTTTGTTGGCGAAGTGGGATTTTGTTCCGTGTGTCGTCCATACCCACCACACGCAACACCGTTTGGCCCGGTAGCCATCTAGGTTCTTCAATCCAAAAAGGCCGCCCTTAGATTAGGCCTAGCCCTTCCGGCTTAATCACTACCCCCTCCCCACCCGAAACTCCCTTGGCGACACACCCTCCAGTCGCCGGAAGATGCGGTTGAACGAGCCGAGGTCGCTGTAGCCGATGCGGAAGCAGATGTCGGTGATGCCGTGGTGGCGGCCGCGCAGGAGGTCCTTGGCGACGCTGATGCGGATGCGGTGGAGATAGGTCTGCGGGGTGTCGCCGGTGGCTGACTTGAAGCGGCGGCGGAAGTTGCGCGGGCTCATGCCGGCGATCGCGGCAGCCGTTTCCATGAAACGGTCCTCGGCGTAATTCAGCTCCATCCATTTTTGCGCCGCCAGGATCGCTTCGTCGCTGTGGAATTTCTGGCCGTCGAACTCGGCCGCGTTGAGCATGTAGCTGCGGTTGAAGCCCATCAGGAAGCGCTGTTCGACCTCGCGCGAGACGGCGGCGCCGAACACCGTTTCGAGGATCAGCACGGCGAGATCGCAGCCCGACGCGATACCGTTGGCGCAGTAGACCCGGCCGCTCGTCGTTAGCGCCCGGTCGAGCGCCAGCTCGACATCGGGATAGCGCGCAGCGAATTCGTCACCATAGGGCGGATAGGTCGTGGCGATGCGGCCGTCGAGCAGGCCGGCCTCGGCGAGGTAGATGGACCCGTTGCTGACGCCGGCGACGATGGCGCCGGCCGCATGGGCGTCGCGCAGCCATGGCATCAGCGCACTCTCGTGCTCGAGCGTGCGCCGGCTGCTGCCCCAGAAGCCGGCGACGAAGACCACGTCGGGCCGGCCGGCGTCCGCCAGCGCAGCATCGGGCGCCAGGCGAACGCCGGACGGGTTGCGGATGGGCTGACCGTCAGCGCTGACCAGCAGCACCGATCCGGCGCCGGCGCCGCCCAACTCGCGATGCACCTGCAGGCCGAACCAGCAGAGTTCGTAGAGCATCAGCGCGCTGAAGCCGACAAGCTGCGCCGGGCAGTAGACGACGATCCGCCGGTGTCCAGGCTGTTTTCGGTCACTCATGGCCCCGTTCCTGTTCGATTTGGCCGAAATACCATGGTATTACGGACAGATAGTGACGACAATCCCAGGCAGGACGACAGACAAACCGGGAGACGCGACCGTGAACTTTGTGGGCAGGATCGGGGAACAGACGGACGAACCGCGGCTCGGCCGCCAGGAAACCCAGCGCGAGCAGCAGCGCGGCCGCACCGGCATGCGCGCCTGGCTCGACCGCATGGGCGAAAACGCCTATCTCGCCGATCCCGATATCGTGCACACGGTGCGCTTCTGGCTGGGCGATGGCTATCAGGCGGTCGCGGCGGATCTGGAAGCCTTCGGCGCCGCCGTCCCGGCAGTGCTCGAACCGGCTGTGGCCGAAAACGATTTTCGCTTCAACCTGCCACGGGTCGAGCAGTTCAACGGCATCGGCGAACGCGACGACCGTGTCGTCCATCACCCGACCTATGCCGCCGCCGGCAACGCCATCTACGGCACCGATGTGGTCAAGCGGCTCGCCCGTCCGGGAGGCCTGTGCGAGGGCATGGCCTTCTACTTGCTATCGTCCTATGCCGGCGAGGCCGGCCACAACTGCCCGCTGATCTGTAATTTCGAAACGGCCCGGCTGCTGCGGCAGATGCAGGCATTCGACGAGCGCGACCGCTGGGTCGAACTCCTCGAAACGCCGAGCTACGACGACAACTTCACCGCCTCGCAGTTCCTCACCGAGGTGCAGGGCGGCTCCGATGTCGGCCGCAACGCGACGCGCGCCCGAAAGGCGCCGGATGGCAGCTGGCGCATCCGCGGCGAAAAGTGGTTCTGCTCCAACGCCAATGCCGACCTGATGGTGATCTCGGCCCGTCATGACGACGATGCGCCCGGCACGCGCGGCCTGTCGGTCTTCATCGTGCCGGCGAGAAAACCCGACGGCAGCCGTAACGATTTCACCTTCCGGCGGCTGAAGGAAAAGATGGGCACGCGGGCGCTCGCTTCCGCCGAGATCGACTTCCACGACGCCTATGCGGTAGCGGCCGGCGATGTCGATCGCGGCTTCAACCGCATGATGGAGCAGGTGATTCACTATTCGCGCCTGGCGCTCGCCGTCTCCGTGCTCGGCATGAGCGAACGCGCCTACCAGACGGCGCGCGCCTATGCCGACACCCGCGAAGCCTTCGGCGACCTGATCGCCAACTACCCGCTGGTCCAGGACAATTTGGCCTCGATCAAGGCCGATATCGCCACGGCGCTCGCCGGCACCTATGCGCTACTGCACGAGCAGGACAAGGCCGACCGCGGCGAGGCAATCTCGGACGACATGCGGGCCTTCCTGCGGCTGATGGCCAATCTCGGCAAGAGCGTGGTTTCCAGGCGCTGCGTCGACACCGTGCACCACGCCATCGACGCCATGGGCGGCAACGGCGCCATCGAGACGACGTCGAGCCTGCCGCGCCTGCTGCGCGATACGGTCATTTACGAAAACTGGGAAGGCACCCACAACACGCTGATCGTCCAGGTGCAGCGCGATTTCGCCAAATACGGCCACGACGATGCCTACTTCCGCGTGCTCGACGATTATGTCGGCCGCCTGCCCGAAAGCCTTGCCGCCAAGGCTGCCGAAACCCGCCGCATGGCGCAGGCGCTGCGCCGCGACCTGGAAACGGCGAAGACAGCCGATGCCGGCCTTCAATCGGTGATGCTGAAGGACCTGCTGACGCGCATGGCCGACCTGTTCTACTACACGGCGCTGCTGATCGAGGCGGCCGACCAGTCGCAGAGCTGGCACAGCGACAGCAAGCTGGCGGCGGCCGAATATTTCCGCCGTTCGCGCCTGGAAGACGGCCCGATGCGCTGGTCGCCGGAAGCGCTGGAGCTGATCCGGGCGGCGATTTCGCTATAGCTCGCTCCAACGCCGAAAACCGACTTCGGTCCGCGGTCCCTAACGGGCAGGATCGGCATGAGGCACATCCCGAACGGATTTGCGGCCGGTGGCTTACCGGTGATGACCGAGTAGGCCTCAGCGAACATTTTTCACCCATTCGGATGGTGAGCGCCCTGGCCGCGATTGCAGATCGAATTGTCGCCGCTATGCTGATGCCAACATCGCATCGGGCCGCGAACGCTTCTCCGCTCGAAACGCAGGGAAGCAAACGGCAAAGCGTACAGCAGGGATACAGAACCGCATGCTGCTTTGGTTGACAAAATTCGCGTTGAGGACTGGCCTCCTGACGGGCGGGATTTTGCTGGTCATCTGGCTGACAAGTTTCGCGCTTGGCGGGACGGAGTCGATCGACTGGAGGCGCGTTGCCGGTGTTACATTCGGT
Source organism: Rhizobiaceae bacterium (assembly GCA_963921345.3). Taxonomy (GTDB): domain Bacteria; phylum Pseudomonadota; class Alphaproteobacteria; order Rhizobiales; family Rhizobiaceae; genus Hoeflea_A. Next base: position 4,085,011 of record CAWUFE020000007.1, read on the forward strand.
ATCGTCGCCCTGGTAAGCCCGGTTCTTTCCGTGTTCTGGGTCAGAAGCTCGCGAACGAACAACGCGCAATCGAATGGCAACTACATCGACACTCTTCACTATGGCGGCGGCGGGGAGAATCCCGACTGACGATCCCGGCTGCCCCATGTGGTAGGCTCCTGATGGCGGCCTGCACCGAACAATCCGTTTTCCGTCAAGTGGACCTCCTTATGAAACTATCGCTCCCGCCTGTAACGGCATCGCTCCTTCTGTCAGCGATCGCCGCGGTTTATTGCCTCAATCCCGCCGTCGCACAGACACTCGACTGCACCGCGCCGCAATCCCAGCTGGAAATGACGATGTGTGCCGGGCAGGACTACTCCAAAGCCGATGCCGAACTCAACGTCGCCTACGCCAAGGCCCGCGCGGTGATGAAGTCCTACGATGCCGACCTGCCGCCCGGCCAGCGTGGCGCCGCCAAGGCGCTGCTGGAAGCGCAGCGCGCCTGGATCCCCTTCCGCGATGCCGCCTGCAAGGCGGAGGGCTACCCGTTTGAAGGCGGCACCATCCAGCCGATGATCGTCGCCGAATGCCTTGCCCGGCTGACGCGCCGGCGCACCGAGGATCTGCGGGCGCTAGCGGCAACCAATTGACGATCCTGAATCGTACCGGTGAGCGGCACGATCCGTTGAAAATAGCCGCCGGCTCTTCCCTTTCCGGCACGAGTGCATTAAGTGGACTGCCAAAGTCTACTTAATTGAGAGAAATCCATGGCCGAACCGCAACGCCGCGCACCGCGTCTGCTGACCGTCAAGCAAGCTTACCCGCTGACGCCCAATATGATCCGGGTCACCTTCGCCGGCCCGGAGCTGGAAGGCATCCGAACGGGATGCGAGGGCGCCAACTGCAAGATCATGCTGCCGGAGCCCGGCCAGAACCGCGAGGACTTTGCTGCCCGATTGCTGGACGGTCCCCGGCCGACGACCCGCACCTATACGGTGCGGCACTTCCGTGCGGCTGGGCTGGAGATGGACATCGATTTCGTCGCCCATGGCGACGAGGGTCCCGCTTCCGCCTGGGCCATTCGTGCCCAGCCGGGCGACTTTCTCGGCTTCGCCGGTCCCGGCCCGGTCAAGGTCAACCATTTTTCCGCCGACTTCTATGTCGTGGCCGCCGACCCGTCCGCCTTGCCGGTCGCCGCCGCGACCCTGGAAGCGATGCCGGGCGACGCCAAGGGCATCGCCATCTTCGAGATCCCGACGGAAGACGATCGCCAGGAGATCGCGTTGCCCCCGGGCATCGAGACCCACTGGCTGGTTCATCCCGACCCGCACCGGCCGTCGACCGCGCAGCAGGATTTCATCCGCGCCCTGCCCTGGCCCGAAGGCCGCATCCAGACCTGCATCGCCGGAGAGAGCGGCGTCATCAAGGACCTGCGCAGCTTCCTCATCAGGGAAAGAGGCCTCGCCAAGGAGGACGCCTACATCTCCGGCTACTGGAAGATCGGCCTCGTCGAAGACGAGCACCAGAAGGTCAAGCGGCAGGAAGCCGAGGCGGCGTAGCAAACCAGAGCGGAAAGGTCGCAGTAACCCGCCGCCTCGCCCGATACCCGCCTCGGATGTCGAGCGCGGCTATTACCTGTTGTTAAGCAAGTCTTAAACAATACGGCATCGGACAAAGTCCGAAGATTGATTTCGACAACGATTGCAGCCTCTCCTCGTGCCAGGGAGCCAACGCTTCCTGCGGATCCAATTTCGATTTCCGAAGGAGAGGCGCATGTTCAAACCAAGCATTCCGGCAGCCCTTGCCGCGGTAACCTTCGCATTGCCAATTCCATCATCGTTGGCCGGGGGCGCCTGCAAGCCGATGACGCTGACAAGCGACAACACGGGTCGATCGGTCGACTATATCGACGTCAAGGACGACGGGACCGGCCGTGGCGACATGCGCATCGGAACCCGGCGGCTTCTCGACGAAGATGGGCAGGTGGTCGGCTATCGACGGTGGATCGCCATCGCCCTCGACAACCCACCGGATGCATCTAGTAAAAGCGAGGTCTTTGCGAGCCTGGTCCTGAATCTCGACAACGGCCAGCTTCATCTGCAAACCCTTGCGGACACCAGCCGCGGCATCCACGAAACCGAGCCTTCGCTGCTGAAACCGGAAGACACTGGCGTGGTGATTGGCGGTACGGGCGCTTATGAATTCGCGCGCGGTTCCTACCAGTCATTCCGCGATGGCGAGCAGCGGACCTACAAGCTCAACATCAAGTGCGACTGAATGGGATCAGGCCTTCGCCGCAACAGCCTCGCCGTCGATATCCGCGTGCCGCATCGGGCCGGCGAGCAGCAGCACGATGGCCAGCAGGGCCGACAGGCCGTAGAAGGCGAACGAAAAGCTGTTGTGCTCGGCGACGAAGCCGATCAGCGCCGGCCCCATGAGGATACCGGCATAGCCCATCGACGTGGCGATGCTGATGCCGACGCCGGGCGGCAAGCCAGGGGCGTTGCCGGCAGCCGACAGGGCGACGGGCACCAGGTTGGCAAGGCCGATGCCCGACAGTGCGAAACCGGCGATGACGACGGCGGGCGTCGGCGCGGCCGCGGCAACGATCAGGCCGGCCGCGGCAATCGCCGTCGACAGCCGCACGGTGGCGACGGCGCCGAAGCGCTGGCGCACGGCGTCGCCGGCGAAGCGCATCAGCGCCATGGTCGCCGCAACCGCGCCGAAGGCAAAGCCGGAGGTGGCGGCGTCGGCGCCGAAATCCTGGCGCAGATAAAGCGCGCCCCAGTCGAGAACGGCTCCTTCCGGCACCATCGAGCACAAAGCCGCGAGGCCCAGCACATAGGGCAGCGGCTTGAGCGTCAGGCGAAACTTCGGCTTGTCGCCGTTTTCCGACGGCAGGTCGGCGGCGATGCGCGACAGGCTCCACAACGCCAGGGCGAGCGCCGTCGCACTGATCAGCGCCGCCTCCTCCAGCGTGCCGGCATATTCGATGAGCACGCCGCCAAGCGTGGCACCGATCAGTCCGCCGAGGCTCCAGAAGCCGTGGCAGGACGACATGATGGCGCGCGACATCCGCCGCTCGACCACCACGGCGTTGGCGTTCATGGCAATGTCCATGGAGCCGAGCAGGCCGCCGAAACAGACCATCGCGATCGCCAGGGCCGCGACATTCGGAGCCAGCACCACCGGCAGCAGGCCGAGACTGGTCACCAGGCACGTGGCGCGCAACACCGGCCGCGCGCCGACCCGGGCGATCAGCGCCCCCGACAGCGGCATGATGACGATCGATCCGGCGCCGAAGGCGAGGATCACCAGCCCCATGGCCGATTCCGTCAGGCCATGGCGGGCGGCGAGTTCGGGCACCAGCGGCGCCCAGCCGCCGACCACCATGCCGTTGAGGAAAAACAGGGCGGAGACCGCCGCCCGAATGCCCGTCATGCCGCCGCCTTTTGACCGAGTTGCGTTTACGCGTAGACCACCAGCAGGTCTTTGGCGTCGATCTGATCGCCGGCCTTCACCAGCACTTCGGCAACGATGCCGTCGCGCTCGGCGTGGATAGCGGTTTCCATCTTCATCGCCTCGATCGACAGCAACACGTCGCCGGCCTTGATCTCCTGGCCAGCGGCGACCGCCACGGTGGAGACCACACCGGGCATCGGCGCGCCGATCTGCGCATCGTTGCCGGCATCGGCCTTGCGGCGCTGCGCCGCGGCCGAGGCGCCGTGCGCGCGGTCCGGCACCTTGATGCGGCGCGGCTGGCCGTTGAGCTCGAAGAACACCGTGACCATGCCCTTGTCGTCGGCTTCGCCGACGGCAAGGTTGCGGATGACCAGCGTCTTGCCCTTCTCGATGTCGACGAACAGTTCGTCGCCCGCCGGCAGGCCGTAGAAATAGGCCGGCGTCGGCAGCGCCGAGACCGGACCGTAGGTCTGTTCGGCCAGCGCGTAGTCGGTAAACACCTTCGGATACATCAGATAGGAGGCGAACTCGAAATCGTTGATCCGGCGGTCGATCGCCGCCTCGATATCGGCACGCGCCGCGCCGAGATCGGCATCCTCGAGCAGCGCTCCGGGACGCTCCGTATAGGGTTTGTCGCCCTTCAGCACCTTGCTCTGCAGCGCTTCGGGCCAGCCGCCCGGCGACTGGCCGAGATCGCCGCGCATCATCGAGACGACCGAATCGGGGAAGGAAACATCACGCTCCGGATTTTCGACATCGGCCACCGACAGGTCCTGCGACACCATCATCAGAGCCATGTCGCCCACCACCTTCGACGACGGCGTCACCTTGACGATGTCGCCGAACATCTGGTTGGCGTCGGCATAGGCCTGCGCCACTTCGTGCCAGCGGGTTTCAAGACCCAGCGAGCGCGCCTGTTCCTTCAGGTTGGTAAACTGGCCGCCCGGCATTTCGTGCAGGTAGACCTCCGAAGCAGGCCCCTTCAGGTCACTCTCGAAGGCGGCATATTGCGCCCGCACAGCCTCCCAGTAGAAGGAGATGCGGCGGATCCATTCCGGGTCGAGGCCCGGATCGCGTTCGGTCCCGCGCAGCGCCTCGACGATCGAGCCGAGGCAGGGCTGCGAAGTGTTGCCCGACAGCGCGTCCATCGCCGCATCCACCGCGTCGACGCCGGCCTCGACGGCAGCCAGCACCGTCGCCGCCGATATGCCCGACGTGTCGTGGGTGTGGAAATGGATCGGCAGGTCGGTCGCCTCGCGCAACGCCTTGAACAGGATCGTTGCCGCCGACGGCTTCAACAGCCCCGCCATGTCCTTGACGGCGATGATGTGAGCGCCGGCGTCGGCCAGTTCACCTGCCAGCTCGGTGTAGTATTTGAGGTCGTATTTCGGCCGGGCGGAGTTGAGGATGTCGCCGGTGTAGCAGATCGTCGCCTCGCACAGCTTGTTTTCCTCGCACACGGCGTCCATGGAGACGCGCATGTTGTCGACCCAGTTGAGGCAGTCGAAGACACGAAACAGGTCGATGCCGCCCTTGGCCGCCTGGCGAACGAAATATTTGACGACATTGTCCGGATAGTTGGTGTAGCCGACGCCGTTGGCGCCGCGCAGCAGCATCTGCAGGAGCAGGTTCGGGGCGCCGTCGCGCACCGCCTGCAGCCGCTCCCACGGATCTTCGGTCAGAAACCGCATGGCGACGTCGAAAGTGGCGCCGCCCCAGCACTCCAGCGAAAGCAGCTGCGGCAGTGCGCGCGCATAGGTGCCGGAGATGCGGGCGATATCGTGGGTGCGCATGCGCGTCGCCAGCAGCGACTGGTGGCCGTCGCGCATGGTCGTGTCGGTCATCAGCACCCGCCGCTCGTTGCGCATCCACTCGGCAAAGGCCTTGGGCCCGAGATCGTCGAGCAGCTGCTTGGCGCCGTCCGGCACCGGCGCGTCGAAATAGGGAATCGTCGGCGGCGCCACGTCGTCCGACGGCTTTTGCCGGTCGCGGGTTTCCGGATGGCCGTTGACGGTGACGTCGGCGATATAGGTGAGCAACCGCGTCGCCCGGTCCTTGCGGCGCACCTGGGCGAACAGTTCCGGCGTGTTGTCGATGAATTTGGTGGTGTAGGAATTGTCGCGGAAACGGTCGTGGCCGATGATCGCTTCCAGGAAGGTCAGATTGGTGGCGACACCGCGGATGCGAAATTCGCGCAGCGCCCGGTCCATCCGGTCGATCGCCTCTTCAGGGGTCGGCGCCCAGGCCGTCACCTTCTCCAGCAGCGGATCGTAATAACGGGTGATCACCGCGCCGGAATAGGCGGTGCCGCCGTCGAGCCGGATGCCGAAACCGGTAGCGCCGCGATAGGCGGTGATGCGGCCATAGTCGGGAATGAAATTCTGTTCCGGATCTTCCGTGGTGATGCGGCACTGCAGGGCGTGGCCGTTCAGCCGGATATCGTCCTGCTTTGGCACGCCCGATTCGGGCGACCCGATGGCAAAGCCGTCGAGCACGTGAATCTGCGCCTTGACGATATCGATGCCGGTCACCTCCTCGGTGACCGTGTGCTCCACCTGGATGCGCGGATTGACCTCGATGAAATAGAAGGCGCCGGTGTCGGCATCCATCAGGAACTCGACCGTGCCGGCGCCGAGATAGTTGGTTGCCTGGCCGATTTTCAGCGCATAGCCGGCGAGCTCGTTTCGCTGGGCCTCGCTGAGATAGGGCGCCGGCGCCCGCTCCACCACCTTCTGGTTGCGCCGCTGGATCGAGCAGTCGCGCTCGAACAGATGCACCACATTGCCGTGGCTGTCGCCGAGCAGCTGCACCTCGACATGGCGGGCCCGCTCCACCAGCTTTTCCAGATAGACCTCGTCCTTGCCGAAGGCGGCCATCGCCTCGCGCTTCGCCTCGGTGACCTCGCGCTCCAGCTCGTCTTCCGAACGGATGACGCGCATGCCGCGGCCGCCGCCGCCCCAGGAAGCCTTCAGCATCACCGGATAGCCGACCTCCTTGGCCATCCGGGCAACCTGCGCCATGTCCTCCGGCAGCGGCTCGGTCGCCGGAACCACCGGCACTCCGACCTCCAGCGCCAGGTTGCGCGCTGCCACCTTATTGCCCAACCGCCGCATGGTTTCCGGCTTGGGGCCGATGAAAACGATATCGCTGGCGGCGCAGGCCTCGGCAAATTCCGGGCTTTCCGACAGCAGCCCGTAGCCCGGGTGAATGGCGTCGGCGCCCGACAGCTTGGCGACGCGGATCATCTCGTCGATCGACAGGTAGCTTTCGATCGGCCCGAGATCCTGGGCCAGATGCGGGCCGCGGCCGACCTGATAGGATTCATCCGCCTTGAAGCGGTGCAGAGCGAGCTTGTCCTCCTCGGCCCAGACGGCGACCGTTTCCAGTCCCAGCTCGTTGGCGGCGCGGAACACGCGGATGGCAATCTCGGACCGGTTGGCGACGAGGATCTTGGAAATCGGCAAGGCAGTTCACTCCAGCAAAGGCGTCGAAAGCCCGGCAAAGGGCCTTTTTCGGCCCTTTCTTTAGAGCCTTTCCCGACAAAATGAAATGCTTTGCTGCACTGCGGCACAATTGTAACGAATTGCGCCAGTCTCGCCGTTCAGGAGATCAGCCCAAGCTTGAAGGCGATGGCAACGGCGTGGTGCCGGTTCTTGGCCTTCAGTTTCACCTGGACCGCGTTCATGTACCAGTCGACCGTATGGTTCGACAGGTCGAGAATGGCGGCGATTTCGTTCGACGTCATGCCATCGGCAAGAAAACTGAGCGACTCCATTTCGCGATTGGTCAGTTGCACGTCGACGGCCGACGCCAGTTCGTCGTTCACCAGCGGGTCGGATAGCTCCAGCAGGCGCCAGAAGGCGGCCTTGGCGAGGGCGTCGAACTGGATCATCTCCAGCGACGACAACTCGACGGGCTTGCCGCCGAGGGCGAGCACGCCGAGCAATCCGCGGCGGCCGTGCACCGGGAACATGTAGCCCGATTCAAGCCCGAATTTGAACGCATCGATCATCATCCGCTGCATGCGGCGGCGATGCGGATCGCGGCGGAAGGCCGGCACCGCGTCCTCCCAGCGAAAGCCGCGCTGGGCGTGGCCCAGATAGCGGATATTGGGATCGATCAGCACGTAGCGGCGCTCCATGTAGCGCGCCGGCCAGCCATCCGGCCAGCGGCCGGCGAGAATCAGGCTGAGCGGATCGTCGGAGACCTTGGGCTGGCGGATCACGCCGTAATATTCGAAACCGTAGGCGTCGAGCACCGACTCGAGCTCGTCGATGACCGTGCCCTGGTCTTCGAATGCGGCGACGTTCTCAAGAAAATCGATAACGGATGTAATCTTCACGCACACACCTCCGCCTCGGTCGTCCAGTTGCGAACCGACTCGACTGGCCGGTTCCTTCGGTCGAATGGCGAATCCATACCCCGCGGAAGTATAGGCACTCCCGATACACAGGAAAAGCCGCCTATCGCGTATAAATTGAAATATCAATGCTGAAAAAATGAGGCGTTTTCAGGTTCAATACAGAGATCCCGGCCGGCCGCTTGTCACGCCATGGCGGGCTGATATGCTGCGCTTCATGAACGCACCCGGTCCGCGCGCCGTCGCCATCGTCTTCGGCCTTTGCCTCGCCATCGCCACCGCAATGCCGGCCATGGCCAAGCCGTCCTTCCGCAACTACGTCGATTCGCTCTATCCGGACGCCGCTGCGGCCGGCGTCGAATGGAAGACCTTCGAGGCCGCGACCAGGGGACTCACCCCCAACAAGAAGATCGAATCGCTGACCCGCTCGCAGCCGGAGTTCAAACGCTCGATCGGAAAATATGTCGGCAACCGGGTCACCTCGGACCGCATCCGGATGGGCCGGTCGATGGCCAAGAAATATGCCCGGACGCTGGCAGCTCTGGAAAAGAAGTACGGCGTCGACCGCTACGTGCTGCTTGCCGTTTGGGGCATGGAAACCAACTATGGCGGCTATATCGGCAAGAGCGACACGCTGCGTTCGCTGGCGACGCTGGCCTATATCGGCTACCGCGGCGACTTCTTCAAAGACGAGTTCATCAACGCGCTGCTGGTCATGCAGCAGGAGCGGCTGTCGCGAAAACAGATGCGCGGCTCCTGGGCCGGCGCCGTCGGCCACACCCAGTTCATGCCGTCGAGCTTTCTCAAATACGCCGTCGACCACAATGGCGACGGGCGCCGTGATCTGTGGGGCTCGGTTCCCGACGCGCTTGCCTCGGCGGCCAACTATCTCAAGCAGCATGGCTGGAGTTCCGGCACCGCCTGGGGTTTCCAGGTGGCCCTGCCGAAGGGCATCGACCTGACCCGCGCCGACGACACCTACGCCAACTGGGTCAAGCGCGGCGTCAAGCGCACCGATGGCGGCGACCTGCCGAAACGCGGCAGCGCGACGCTGCTCTTTCCAAGCGGCATCGAGGGGCTGGCCTTCCTCGCCACCAACAATTTCATGGTGCTGAAGAGCTACAATTTCTCCGACGCCTACGCCCTGTCGCTCGGCCATCTGGCCGACCGTATCGCCAACCGCCACGCACCGCTCAGCGGCACCTGGAACGTCGAACGCCCGCTCAACAAGAAGCAGCGCATCGCCGTCCAGGAAACGATGCAGAAACAGGGTTACAAGGTGCCGCGCACCGACGGTCGGGTCGGCCTCGACATGCGCGCCGTCATCCGCCAGTACCAGGCCCGCAACGGCATGCCGGTCGACGGCCACATGGACGAAGGCATCCACAATTCCGTCATGGGGCGATGAATGCAGGAAAGCAGTGCCGAAATTGTGGTCGGCACACAAGTGCATTCAGCCAACTGACTCACATCTCCAACAACCAGCGCACCGTCCGGAAATGCCATTCCGACCAGTTGCTATCGAACGCCCAGGCCATGGTCTGGCCGACGGTCCAGCCGCGCGCCCGCTGGCGGTCGAGGTCGAGCTCCTCCGTCAGGCGGTCGAACCGGTAGAGCGTATCCTCGCGCGTCGCGCCGAACTCGAAGCTGCGGACCACCGGCGCCACGGCGAAGGCCCGCTCTCCCGCCAGCGGCTTGGGGTCGATGGCAAGCCACGGTTCCCGCGTCGCCGCCAGGATGTTGTCGCCATGCAGGTCCTGATGCAGCAGCACCTGCTCGCCCTGGCTGTCCTTGAGATCGACGAGAAAATCGTGGGCCGTGTCGACAAGGGCACGCTCGCACGGGCGACCCGCCGCTTCCCATTCCTCATGCATGCCGGCCGCCCATTCCGCGGCTTCCTCCGCAAGGCTATGAAAAGGCGCATCTACGAGAATGCTCAAGCGCTGCAAAAGGCCCGCGACAGTGCCGATGGGGTCCGCCGGTCGTCCAGCGGCAATGGTCGTGCCGGGCTCGCACCATTCGAGCAGCAGGGCGTGGCGGTCTGCATCGTGGCCCATCAGCCGCACCGCGCCGTCGCCGTTCCACCGGCGCAACGCTTCGGCCTCATGCGCGCACTCGTCGTGCGGCCATTGGAGTTTCAGGGCAAATCGCTCGGAACCACGGCGAACCGGGATCACGAACGAGACGTTGCCGCTCAACTCGGCACCGTCGGGCTGCAGATCCCAGGCCTCGCAGACCGTGCGAAACAGATCCGGCAGTTGCTCCAGCCAGGCCGCACCGCCGGGTTTGTCGGCCAGCCATCGAAGCGACGGTGGAATCATCGCGCTACTGGACAAAGACGTCGACGCTGGCCGCCCGGCCGGCGGCATCGATCACCACCAGATTGGCATTGCCCAGCCCTTCGGGCACCCAGTGCAATTGCCGGCGGCGAGTCTGCCGCTCCAGCGGGCGGCCATTGGCCAGCCAGCGGAACGGCGGACGGCCGCCCTGCAGCTTGACCACCAGCGGCGCCAGGCCGGCGTCGGCGCGGCGGCCGATCTCCACCCTCGCGCCGTTGGGCGGATAGGCGATATGCGGCGGCGCCTCGCCGCCTTCGTGCCGTTCCAGGGCCATCTCCAGGGTTTCGTATCGCCGCATGGCCGGCGGCAGGTCGTCGCGAGCCAGCCGAACGGCCCCGGGCGGGGCGGCTCGGAACGGCACCGGGTCGAGACCGGAGCGGGCGAAGGCTTCGAACAGAACAGGCGCCGCGGCGGAACGGCCGGTCATGCCCGGCACGGCCGTGTTGTCGGCTCGACCGGCCCAGACGCCGATGACATAACGGCCGTCATAACCGACCGACCAGGCGTCGCGATAGCCGTAGGAGGTGCCGGTCTTGTAGGCGATGTTGCGGGTGTCGGCGCCGACCGGCGGCGCCACGCCACGCAGGATGTCGGTGACGTGCCAGCGGGCCGAGTTTTCCAGCAGCCGCTGTCCGCGGCCAACCTCCTTCGGCCCGTCGACGCCGTTGACGAGCAGCATCGGCCGGCCATCCGCCGAAGCGAGGCCCGTATAGAGCTGTACGAGGTCGACCAGGCTGATGCCGATGCCGCCGAGCCCGATCGAGAGGCCCGGATGGCCACCGCGGGCCAGCGCATAGTCGGCCTGCCCACGCCGCAGCAGCGCCGTCAGCCGCGCCGGCCCGACGCCGTCGAGCAGCCGGATGGCCGGCACGTTGAGCGACAGCTGCAGCGCCTCGCGCACACTGACGTCGCCCTGGAACGTCATGTCGAAATTGCGCGGCCGATAGCCGGCAAAATCCGCAGGCCGATCGGCAATCAGTGTCTCGGGCATCACCAGGCCTTCCTCGAAGGCCAGCCCGTAGATGAAAGGTTTGAGCGCCGAACCGGGCGAGCGGCGGGCAAGCGACATGTCGATCCAGCCGGACCGCCGGCTGTCGACGAAGCCGGGCGAGCCGACCTGCGCCAGAATGGAGCCATCGCGGCTATCGGCAACGACGATGGCGACCGATACCCGGCCGTGCAATCGCTCGGCGGCTTCCGCTGCAAGGCTCTCGAGATTGGCCTGGACCTGCCGGTCCAGCCGGGTCGGATGAACGAGGTTCCCCGGATCCGCCCGCCGCGCCCGTTCCGCCAGATGCGCGGCCAGCGCCGGCATCGGACGCCGAACGGCGGCAAATTCCAGCCCGCCGACGCGATCGACCTCGCGGATATCGACCAGACCGCTGTCAGCCGCGCGCCGCAACACCCGCAACCCGGCCTCGCGCGCCGCTTTCGCCTGCCGGTCCGGCCGCCGGCGTTCGGGCGATTGCGGCAGGGCGACGAGCAGCGCGGCCTCCGACAGCCGCAGATGCGTCGCGTCTCTGCCGAAATAGGCAAGGCTCGCGGCGCGGATGCCCTCCAGGTTGCCGCCATAGGGCGCCAGCGTCAGATACCAGGCGAGGATCTCGTCCTTCGACAGCCGCCGCTCCAGCTGCAGCGCCCGCGCCATCTGCAACAGCTTGGCGCCCATCGTGCGCGACGGCCGCGGCTCCAGAAGGCGCGCCAGCTGCATGGTGATGGTCGATCCGCCGGAGACGACGCGGCGGTGCATCACGAACTGACCGGCGGCGCGCGCCATGGCCAGCGGATCGACGCCCGGATGCGACCGGAACCGCTTGTCCTCATAGGCGATCAGCAGCGCCAGGAAATCGGGATCGACCTGGCTCAGGTCGGCCTTCAGCCGCCAACGTCCCTGCGGCGTCGCAAAGACCCGCAGCAATTCGCCATGGCGGTCCGTCACCGCCGTCGACAGCGGCCGCTCGCCCGGCAGAGGCGGCGGATTGAGCCGGTCGAACAGCATCGCCGCCAGTCCGGCGAGCACGACCGTGGCGACGCCGAGCACCGCGGCCAGGCCAAGCGATTTGCGCAAGCGTCTCATTGCGCCGGAGCTTTCACCTCCATCCACCGGGTTGCCGTCTGCGCCGCGTGATAGGGCCGGTACATGTCCTCGACCCGAGCCGCCGGGTGCGAGTAGATACCCGGCGTGGCGGCCCGCACCACATAGGCGACGGTGAACCGGTCGCGCCGGCCGGACCCGGCATCGAACGCCGCCACGAAGCGGTCGCTGTGGAACTCCGTATGGGCCGGCGTGGTCTCGCCGAGCCACTCGAAACCGCTGGTCCGAGCGCTTTCCACCAGCCGCGGATTGTCGATCTCCAGGCCGGCCGGCAACAGATCGGTCACCACGATATGCGCCTGCAGTTCGGTGGTCTGCTCGACCGTCAGGACCACCACGTAACGCTGGTTCTGCTCGGCCGTCTCGATGCTGACGGGATTGCCCGCCATGTCGAAATAATTGCGCGCAATGACAAAGCCGTTCCCGCCGGCCTGCGGCGGATCGACCGGCGCGGCAATCGCCGTCACGACCGCGGTAAGGTCGGCATTGCCGTCATTTTCCACCCGGACCGGGTTCTGCAGCAGATCGCGCCCGGAGATACGCCGGTTGAAAGCGCCGCTCCGCGCGACGCCGTCGACCCGCAGCGACAGGTTGGCATCGGCATCGGCCGCCGCCCGCGCCGCCAGCAGCATCCACGCCTGTTCCTGCGTGGTGCGCGCCGGCCGGACCGTCTGCAGATCGGAGACCAGTTGCACCATGTCGCCGAGCAGCGGCGTGACCGGCCGGCTTTCGCCGGCGAGCGCGACCATGGCCGCGTCATTGCGCAACGGCGAACCGTAGTGGGGTTGCCAGCGCAGCCCTGTCGGGGTCCGCACCGCCAGCCGATAGGCGGACGCAAAAGCCCGTTCCGCCCGCTCGGCATCGCCGTAGAGCGCCAGCGCGGCAGCAAGCTGGGCGCGGGCGATCGGCGTCTCGAACTCGGTGAGGCGCGTATCGGCGTAGTAGCGCAAATCGCCGGCCGCCGCCCGCCGGTTGCGCGCCAGCACGTAGGATGCATAGGCGATGCTGTCGCCTTCGCTCGCGACATCGTCGGTATAGCCGAGCACGTTCTGCAGATTGTCGAGCGCCAGTCGCAGCGCCTGTGCCGGCACCGCGTAATCCTTTTCGTGCGCCCGCGTGAGGAAGTCGGTTACATAGGCGTCGAGCCACAGATCGCCGCCGCCCGGCGACCACAGGCCGAAACTGCCGGCGGCCGACTGGTTGGCGAGCACCCGTTCGATCGCCCCCTGCACCCGCTCCTGCAGCCCCTTGTCGGCCAGCAGTGCGGGCGGCGCGTCGAAATCGTTGACATAAAGCAGCGGCAACGCGCGGCTGGTCGTCTGCTCGGTGCAGCCATAGGGATAGCGGTCCAGCGCCATCAGCAGCGACGGCACATCGAAACGCGAATTCGACACGCTTATGCTGACACTGGCGTCACCGAGATAGCTGGCGGCCAGCAACTCGCGGTCAACCACCAGGGCGCCGCCATTGGCGGCAAGCGGTACCTCGATGCGCCGCACTTCCGGCAGGGCCGCCGGGCGGACCGTCAATTGCCGAGTCGCCTGCAGGGCCAGGTCGTCCGGCCCGGTCATCGAGATGACGATTTCCGCGTCTCCCGGCCGCCCGGCCCGGATTCCGGTCGCGAAGGACGCCGTCTCGCCCGGTGCAAGCCGCACGGTGCGCAGGCCTCCGGACCCTTGCAGGTCGAGAGGTCCGAACGTGCGCAGCGCGATGTGATAATCGCCTTCCGGTCCGTCCGTGTTGGCGATATCCAGGCGCAGCCGCGACGCATCACCCGGCGCCAGGAACTGCGGCAGGCTGCTGGTGATCACCAGCGGATCGCGGACGATGACGTCCTGCACCGCCTTGCCGACACCGCTCTGCGTCCACGCCACCGCCATCAGTCGAACGGTGCCGTTGAACTGCGGAATATCGAAGGAAACGGTAGCGCGACCCTCGGCATCGAGATCGACGATGCCTGAATAGAGCGCCACCAGCCGTTCCTTGGGCGCACTGCCCTTGATCGCCGGTCCCGGCCCGTCGCCGCCCGTGCGGATGCTGCCGGCGACACCGAGCGACCCGTCGATCAGTCGCCCGTAAAGATCGCGCATCTCGACGCCGAGTCTGCGCTGGCCGAAATACCAGTCGACCGGATCCGGCGGCTGGTAGCGGGTCAGGTTGAGGATGCCGACATCGACCGCTGCAATAACGATCCGCGCCGCATCGGCATTCGCGCCGCTGACGGACACCGGAATGTCGAGCGTTGTGTTGGGACGGATCCGCTCCGGAACGTCGAGGGAGACGTCCAGGCTGCGTTCGCCGGGACCGACCGCCAGCCATCTGACGCCGACCGCACGCGACGGCATGCGGGTGGTTGCGCTGTCGCCGGGCCGGATCAGCGTCGCCGTCACATAGGCGCCGGCGCCCCAGCCGGCCTTGACCGGTATGGCGATCTCGGCGCCTTCGGCCGGAACCGGTGCGGTGAAGACCTCGTGCAGGGCATCGCCCGCCACGGTCACCAGAACCTCGCCGGCGAAGCGCGGCGAAATCTGCAGCCGGGCGGTCTCGCCGGCGCGATAGACATCGCGGTCGAGCGCCACCTCGAGCCCGTCGGGCGTTTCCGTCGAGGCCGTGCTGACATACCAGCCGGCATCGAATTCGACACTGCTGGCAGGTCCCGTCGCATCGTCCGATTCGACCTCCAGCCGGTAGCGTCCCCAGTTGACCGTCGCGGCGATTTCGGCGCCGTCGGCCGGGACATCGATGCTGCCGTCCGACTCCAGCTCCGTATATTCGATCGGCTCGTAGCGCCACGAGCCGCCCTCGCGATACCACTGATACTCGCGGATGATGCGCAACAGCGACCAGCGCAGCCCCTTCGCATCGGCGGTTTGTCCGTCCGGGTCCACCGCAATGACGCGGAAACGGGCGACCGAGCCCTCGCCCACCAGGTCGTTCTCGAACTCCGGTTTGATGCCGATCATCGTGCCGGGAGCCCGCACCGGCATTTGCGCCGTGCGTTCGACTGCCCGGCCGCCGCCTTCGCGCAGCCGCACCGCCAGGTCGGCGACCAGCGGCCGCGTCGTCGCCGGCAGCGTACCGAGCTCGATGTCGATGATGGCCTTGCCGTCCGCATCGAGTTTCGGCAGGGCGCCGAGTTCCACCTCGCTGCCGGTTTCCTCCTCGTCGGCGAGCCCGAACTCGAAACCGGGATGTGCCTCCAGCGATCGCGCCGTTTTCAGCCGCAGATCGCCTTCGAGCGCCAGGCCGGCGGCCGGCGCGCCGTAGAGGAAGCGTCCGTCGACACCGACGGCGGCGACATCGCCCGGCACCAGCGACCGGCCGGGCACGCTGAGATCGAATTCGATGCGGTCCGGACGAAAATCCTCGACCAGGAAGCGCGACTCCACCAGCGCCGCATTATTCGGATCCGTGTGGATGCGCACGGTCCAGGCGCCGTGCATGGCGTTGCTCGGCAAGGCCAGTCCGACTTCGTAGCCGCCGCGCGGCCCGCCCCTGTGCACCAGCCGCCGCTCCTCCTTGCCGTCCGGCCGCTGCACGATGAAGGTCAGCGGCAGGCCTGCTATTGCCGTCGCCGTGTCGTCGCGCGCCAGCGCCGTCAGGTGCACGGTCTCGCCGGCCCGGTAGATGCCGCGCTCGGTCCAGGCGAAGATGTCGATCGGCCCGGGCGCCGCACGCCCGGTCACGCCGCGATCCGACAGGTCGAAACCGGCCTTGGTCATGTCGAGAAAAACGAAATCGCCGGCACCGCTATCCGCAGTCACTACGGCCGGCGCCAGTCCGGCCTTGCCGCGCAGCAAGCCGGGGGCGAACCGCACCCGGCCGGCCGCGTCGCTCACGGCGCTTGCCAGCAATTCGTTGTTGCGGGCGATCAGCGACAGGGTCACGCCGGACGCCGGACGAGCCGTCGCCAGCGAGCGGGCGAAGACGTTGAGCCCGTCGGTGCCGCTGTAGGTCGACAGGCCGATATCCGAGACCACCAGCCACTGGGTGGCGCGCGGTGTCCAGCTGTCCGGTCGGTCGTTGGCCGCTTTGGCCATCATTACATAGACGCCGGGCTTGCGGTCTGGAACCGCCTCGTCGATCGGGAAACTCGTCGTGGTTTCGCGGTTGAGCTCAGAACGCACGTCGAGCGTGCCCTGCCAGACCGGCTCGCCGATTTCCTCGCGGATGCGGCGCGCATCGTAGCCGTCGAGCTGCCGCAGGAATTGCGAATCGGCAAGCAGCGGCGCCAGCGACCGATCGCCAATGCGGAAGAGCTCGAATTCGACCGACGGCGTGTTGACGGTGACGACGGGAATGCCGCGCCGCGCCTTGCCCGGCAGCACGAAATTGTCGCCGGTGAAGCGCACGAAGGGCGCCCGGTCGCGCACATAGGTGTTGATCGTGACCGCCGGATCGATCACCTCGCCGACCGACGAAGGCAGACCGCCGCGGAGCGTCAGCCGGTAGCTGCGCCCGTGTTCCAGCCCGTCGGCGCAGATCTGCTCTTCCTCCACGGTGATGGTGCTGGCTGTCCGATCGTCGAGTGCCACGAAATTGCGGTAATCGACCCCGGATTTGACCAGCGGGTCGGAAAACCGCACGCAGATGCGCGCCCGGTTGCCGTCCGCATCGACCGTATGGTCGACGACGCGAAACCCCTTGCGCGCCTGCAGATCGCGATAGTCAGCGAGCACCTGCGGAGAGCGCACAAGGGCGAGGCTCGCCTTGTAGGCTTCCAGCGCAGGGCGATAGAGCTGACGGATCTCCAGCGCCTTGGCAAGGCTGTCGAGCGCCGCTGCGCGAACCGTCGACGTGCGCGACAGCCGGTAAGCGTTGAGCGCCGCCGCGGTCGCATCGCGCTGCAGTTTGAAGTTGCGCGTACCTTCCCGTCCGATGAGCCCGATCGACGCGTTCGACAGGTCGAGCCAGACCGCCGCATCCGCCGGATCGATCGCCAGCGCCCCTTTCAGCTTGTCGATCGCGAGGCCCCAGTGATGGGCGGCGAGATTGAGGCCGGCCGCACTTGTCAGCTCGAACAGGCCTGCATCGATCGGCCGCGGACCGAGGTTGCGCCTGATGTCGGCGGCTTCGTTGGAAAGGCCTTCGGAAACGAAGGTGAGCGGCGGCGGCGCCCCGAGATCGGGCTCGCCCGATACCGCCACGACCTTGCCGGCGACGGCGCCTTCGAACGGCTGGGTCGCGTTGAAATCGGATTTCAGGAAACACCACTGCGCCTTGCCGTTATAGGTAAAGGCGCGGCAGTCGCTGTCACGCAGGCAGATCGCCTTGCACTGATCGAGCGACACGTCCTTTTCGGCGCGCAGGTCGAAGCCGAAGAAATCGGCGTTTTCGTAGGTCTCGATGCGCCTGTTGTCAGCCGCCATGGCACTGCCCGCCAGCAACAGCCCCAGCGCCGCTCCGATGATGAAACGCAAATGCCGTGTCATTCCGCCCTCCCATGACCGCGCCCGTCGGCCACAGGAAGGTGGCCGGGTCTTGCCGGGAAGACAACCGCACAAAACGGATTATTTCATGACGAAACGGAACGTGGGCGGATCCGGGCGACCGTTCGCTATTCCATGCAGTGGCGGCATTTGACCGCGTAGGGCACGGCCTTCAGCCGTTCCTCGGAAATCTCCTCGCCGCAGGAAAGGCAGGTGCCGTAGATCTCGTTTTCCATGCGCTTGAGCGCCGCATCGATGGCCTTCACCTCGTCCTGCCCGGCCAGGCCCTGCGCCTCGAAGACCTCGTCGAACTCGCGTTCGGTGGCGCGTTCCTCGACGTCCGGATCGGGCGCTTCGTCAAGCCAGTCCTCGAGCTGCACCAGCCTTTTCATCAATTCGGCCCGACGCTCGATCAGGCGTGCTCGGAAAAAATCGAGATCGATCATGCAGTTACTCCGTACTGCCTTAATGTAGTGCGGCTGCTGGCCGATTTCTAAGCCTGCTCCGCCACCGAACCCGGCGCATTGGCCCTGCAGAGGCCACACGCGATGCTTGTTCGACACCTCGATCACGCCGTCTGCGCGCAGTTTTGTCAATGTCCGGAGGACGGTTTCGACGGTCGGGCTTGGGGATTTGGCAATGTCGGAGCGGCGCACCGGTGCGACTGGAAAGTGGCTGGACCCGCTCAGGCGCCAGCCGGATCGCTGGCGAAGGAACGGCTCTCGCGGCCTTCCTGCAGGCGGCGCTCCTCCTCCGCGGCAATGGCCGCGTCGATTCCGGTGCGGTCGGTCACGCCGGAAAAATTGTCGCGGGTCGGCATGGCGTCGGCGACATGCATGTAACGCTCCCAGGCGACGTCGTGGAGGCGGCGCAATTCGGACAGCGGGTCGGCGTGGTCGTCGACGCGAAGGTCGATCCACGGATAGTCCTCCGACCGGTGGATCCGCAGGGCGGCAGACTGGCGTCCGCGCTTGTCGCCACCGGCAGCTTCGCCGGCTTCCATCGCCGTCATCAGCCGTTCGGCGAAGGGTAGGTCGCCATTCGCCTGGTAGGCGGCAAGCGTGTCGGCAATGACCGCCTCGCCGGCCAGCATGTTGCCGGCGACCGAAACGCTGTCGCCGATCAGGTGACCGCACCAGTCGATGCATTTTCCGCCCGTATGAGCGACCGACCGGCCTTCGCGGTCGATCATGTGGATCTGGCGCTGCGCCTCGCCCCCGTCGCGTGCGAGAAAATCATCGAGCACCGCCGCAGCGGCTTCGCCGCGCGCCAGGCGGTCGGCGGCCTCGATCCCCCAGAGCGGGCTGACGAAGGCCTGGGTGGCCACCGCGCATTTGCCGCCACGGACATGCGGAACCTGCGCGCCGGCGGCGAAGAACCGGCTGGCAACGGCCACACCGTGAAATCCGGTTTCCGGGTCTCTGGCGACAATCGAATAGGTCATGCGTGGTGTCTCCTCTATCGCCCTGCCGCGTAGGCCTGCATCATGCGGGGCGTTGCGGCGGCCTTCAGCAGCCCGTCCGGGTCGCGGCTTGCCGCGGTCAGCCGCCCGATCGTCCAGGGTTCCGATACCTCGACGTCGTGGCCCCACTGTTTCAGGGCCTCGATGACGTCGGGCCCGACGGCCGGTTCGACCATCAGGTGCCCCGGCCGGGTGGCACGAGGATAGAACGACATCTGGAAATGCGACGTGTGGAACAGCGGCGCGTCGATCGCTTCCTGCAGGTTCATGTTCGTGTGCACCAGGCGCAGCAGCAGAATGAGCTGCCACTGGTCCTGCTGGTCGCCGCCGGGCGTGCCGAAAGCGTAGTGCGTCCCGCCGGGATCCTGCGCCATCGACGGCGACAGCGTGGTGCGTGGGCGACGCCCCGGCGCCAGCGAGGTCGGCAGTCCTTCGTCGAGCCAGAACATCTGCGCCCGCGAATTGAGCGGGACGCCGAGCCTCGGCACCACGGGAGACGATTGCAGCCAGCCGCCCGACGGCGTCGCCGACACGGAATTTCCCCAGCGGTCGATCACGTCGATATGGACGGTGTCGCCGCGCCGTTCGGTCAGATGCGCCATGGTCGGTTCGCCGGCGCCGACGCCGGAGCCGGCCTGCGGCCGCAGCGAAGCCCGGCGCATCGTCGCATCCGCCCATGCCTCATGGCCGGCAATGCGGCCCGGGCGCTGGTCATGCGAGGCATCGGCGCCGAGCAGATCGCGCCGGCCTTGGGCATAGTCGCGCGACAGCAGCGTCTCGACGGGAAGCTCGGTGTGCAGCGGATCGCCGCAATAGGTTTCGCGGTCGGCGAACGACAGTTTCATCGCTTCCGTCACCAGGTGAATGAACCCGGCGCTCTGCGTGTCCATGTCCGCGATGCCGCTGCCGTCGAGGATGCGCAGCGATTGAAGCAGCGACGGCCCCTGGCTCCAGAAGCCGCATTTCCACACCCGCCAGCCTGCATAGTCGATCTCCAGCGGCGCTTCGTAAGTCGCCGACCAGCGGGCCATGTCGTCGCCGGTCAGCACGCCGCGGCGGCGCCCGCCGGCCGCATCCATGACACAGGCATCGCGCATCCAGTCGTCGATCGCCTCGGCGACGAAGCCCTGGTGAAAAGCGCGGCGCGCCGCCTCGATCTGGGCTTCGCGACCGCTGACGGTTTCAGCTTCGCGCAGCAGCCGGTCCCACATGTCGGCCAGGTCCGGATTCTTGAACAGCGAACCGGGCTCGGGCGCGGCGCCGCCCGGCAGCCAGGTTGCATGGGAGGTCGGCCATTCGTCGCGAAAGAACTCGCCGAGCCCGGCAATCGTTGCGGCGACCCGCGGCAGGACGGGATGACCGTGGCGCGCGTAGTGAATGGCGGGCTCCAGAACATCGCGCATTGGCAGTCGACCGTGGTCGCGAAGCATCAGCATCCAGGCGTCGAAGGCTCCCGGCACGACCGTCGCCAGCAGTCCGGAACCCGGCACCATGTCGAGACCTTCCGCCTTGAAATGGTCGATGGTGGCGGCCGCCGGCGCGACTCCCTGGCCGCAAATGACGGTCGGCGCATCCGCACCGGCCAGACGGATCAGGGCCGGCATATCCCCAAGCGGACCGTTGAGATGCGGCTCGACCACATTCAACACGAAACCCATGCCGGCCGCTGCGTCAAAGGCGCTGCCGCCGAGCTCGAGAAGCCGCATCCCGACAGCCGATGCCATCCAGTGCGTCGAGGTGGCGACTCCGAAGGTGCCCTTGATTTCCGGTCGTGTGGTGAATGTCATTGCGAGTCCTAGGTATCGCGTGGGTCGAGGGCATCGCGCAGCCCGTCGCCCAGCAGGTTGAAGCCCAGGACCACGAGAAAAATCGCGATGCCCGGATATAGCGCCATCCAGGGCGCCTGTTCGAGAAAGTTTTTGGCGACGTTTAGCATCGATCCCCAGGAGGGGGCCGGTAGCTGCTGCCCCAGCCCGAGAAACGACAGCGCGGCTTCCGCGATGATCGCGGTGGCGATGGTGAGCGTCGCTTGCACCAGCAGCGGCGCAAAGATGTTGGGCAGGATATAGCGCCGGATCAGCGCCAGATGGCCGACGCCCACAGCATGGGCGCTTTCGACGTAATCTTCGGTCATCACGGCCATCGTCTGGGCGCGCGACAGACGAATGAAGATCGGCATGGCCGACA
This sequence comes from Rhizobiaceae bacterium, assembly GCA_963921345.3. Classification (GTDB taxonomy): domain Bacteria; phylum Pseudomonadota; class Alphaproteobacteria; order Rhizobiales; family Rhizobiaceae; genus Hoeflea_A. Next base: position 4,106,327 of record CAWUFE020000007.1, read on the forward strand.
GGCCGATGGCGATCATGGCATTGGTCAGCGACGGCCCGAGAAACGCCGCAAGTGCGATCGCCAGGATAAGAAACGGCGCCGCCAACAACGCTTCGGTGAAGCGCGAGATCACGGCATCGGTCCAGCCCTTGCGGTAGCCGGCCAGGACGCCGAGCGGCACGCCGAGGAAAAGCGCGATCAGGACGGAAACGACGCCCGCGAGGAGCGACGCCTGGGCGCCCCAGATCATGCGCGACAGCACATCGCGGCCGATCTCGTCGGTGCCGAAGAGATGAGCTGCGGAAGGCGGCTTGCGCACCGCCGACCAGTCGGTCTCCGCCGGTCCCGGAACCGGCAGCACCGGCGCCAGAACGGCGATCACGATGAAGAAGCCGACGATGGCGCCACCGAAAAGCGCCGACGGGTTGCGCCGGAATTTCTCCCAGATCCGGTTGCGGGGCCGGTCGATGACGGGATCGGCAATGGCCGGAGCGTCGAACGTATCGGTCATGCGTCCCTCATCCGCGGATTGAGAATGCGATAGGCGGCGTCGGCCAGGATGTTCATGAAGATGAAGGCAATGCCGGTGCACAGCACGATGCCCTGCACCACCGCGTAATCACGATTGAAGACGGCGTCGACGACCAGCTTGCCGAAGCCGGGGATGGTAAAAATCTGTTCGGTCAGCACGGCGCCGGCCAGTAGCTCGCCGAAGATCAGCGTCAGAACGGTGACCACCGGAACGAGCGCGTTGCGCAGCGCATGCTTGACGATAACCGAGCGTTCCTTCAGCCCCTTGGCACGGGCCGTGCGCACATAATCCGATTTGAGCACGCTCAGCATCGCCGAGCGCGTGTGGCGCATCAGCGTCGCCGCAATCCCGGTGCCGAGCACAAAGGCCGGCATCAGCATGCTCTTGATCGACTGCAGCGGATCCTCCGCCAGCGGCTGATAGCCGGAGGCCGGCAGCCAGCCGAGGCGGACGGACACGAGCAGGATCAGCATGATGCCGAGCCAGAAATTGGGGATCGACAGCCCCGACAGCGCCGTGACATTGGCCACCCAGTCGACCCAGGTGCCCTTTTTGTAAGCGGATAGGACGCCGGCCGGAATGCCGACCATCATGGCGATGATCAGCGCCATGATGGCGAGCTGGATCGTCACCGGCAGTTTTTCGCCGATCAGTTCCAGCACCGGCTGGTTGGTGCGCAGCGAGATGCCCAGATCGCCACGCAGCGCGTTACCGACCCAAGCCACATACTGCACCGGCACCGGATCGTTCAGCCGGTATTTTTCGCGCAGCGTTTCAAGGATTTCCGGATCGCGCTCCTCCCCCGCCATGACGAGCACCGGATCGCCCGGCAGCAGTTTCTGCATGCCGAACACGAAAACCGAGATCAGCACGATCGTCGGTATCGCTATCAGGATCCGTCGGGCGAGGAAGCCGAGCATGGGTCAGATCATCCGAAGGGTCGAAAATGCCGGGCCCGATCATGCGGGCCCGGCGGTTGCTTTCTATTCCGCGGCAGACACGCCATGCAGGCGGATCATGCCGTCCGGATAGGGCGTGAAGCCGGAGACGCCGTCATCGAGCGCCCAGATCCATACCGGGTGGTAGAGATAGATGATCGGCATGTCCTGCTGCTGCAAGGCGATGGCGTTGTTGTAGCTCGACTTGCGCAGTTCCGGATCGGTCGAAAGCCGTGCGTCGTCGAGATACCGGTCCATGTCCGGATGCGAGTACTTCGAATCGTTGATGCCGCCACCGGTGGTCATGAACTGGTGAATGTTGCCGTCCGGATCGACGCGGCCCGACCAGCCGATCTGGCTGGCGGTGTAGTTGCCGGCCGACTGATCGGCCAGAAGCGTGGCAAATTCCTTCGCCGCCAGTTCGATGTTGATGCCGGCTTCCGCGGCCATGGCCTGAATGACCTGCATCACCTGGGTCTGGACCGGGTTGTTGGCAACCTGCACCTCGATCGTCACGCCGTCGGGGTGGCCTGCCTCTGCGAGCAGTTCCTTGGCCTTGGCGACATCGCGCTCCGGTACCGGAAAGGCGGTGTTGTACCAGGGCGAGGCCGGCGAATAGGGCTGGTTGCCGGTCGCGAAAGCGCCCTCGAAGACCACCTGGTTGAGGGCTGCGCGGTCGATGGCTGCGGACAGCGCCTGGCGCACGAGGTGGCTCTGGCCGAGCGGATTGTCGGCTCCGTCACCATTGGCGACGTTGACCGTCATGCCCTGGTAGCCGAGCGACGTCGCCTTCTCCAGTTGCAGGCCGCCGTCGTTTTCGACGGAACCCACATCGGTCGCCGCGAGACGCTCCAGCATGTCCAGATCGCCCGCGCGCAGGTTGGCGAGACGCACGGTGGTGTCGGGAATCGGCAGGAACGTCACCGTGTCGAAGTTGATTTCGTCAGCGCGGTAATAGTCGTCGAACTTCTCCAGCACGATACGGTCCTGCTGGATGCGCTCGACGAATTTGAACGGGCCGGCGCAGACCGGCGCCAGACCGAAGTCCTCGCCCGCCTTGTCGAAGGCGGTCGGCGACAGCATCATGCCCGAGCGGTCGGCAAACTGGGCGATCAGCGTGGCGTCCGGCTGGGTCAGCTTGAGCTTGATGGTGTGGTCGTCGACGACTTCCCAGCTGTCGATCGACTTGACCTCGGATTTGCGCCGGCTGGTCTCCATGTTCTTGGAGCGGTCCATATTGGCGGCGACGGCCTGCGCGTTGAACGGCGTGCCGTCATGGAACACCACGTCGTCGCGCAGTGTCATGGTCAGCTCCTTGCCGTCGGGGCTCCACTCCCAACCCGTCGCGGCGCGACGGGATGATCTTGAGATCGGGCGTGATGTCGACGAGCTTGTCGCAGAGCGAGGCATAGACGATCCGGCCGACGAAGGTCCGCGACTGGTCCGGATCGAGGACGTCCGGATCTTCCTGCAGTCCGATCCGGAAATCCTTGGCTTGGGCAAGGCCCGCGCTCAGCGCGAGACAGACCGCAAGGCTGATTGTTCTGGCGGTACGCATGGGTGTTACTCCTCCCTGTTGGACAGACTTGGTTGCGTGTTCATCGCGGCGCGGGCGTCGCGGTAGAGGGCGAAGCGGCGCTCGGCGGCCTCGCCCCGCTTCTCGGACCCGGAGCGCACGCCCTTGAGCGGCAGCGAGCCGGCGAAATGACAGGCCGCCTTGCGGCCTGAGCCCATGTCCTGAAGCGTCGGGTGCTCGGAAGCGCAACGCGCTTCGGCATAGGGGCAGCGGGTGTGAAACCGGCATCCGGAGGGCGGCGCGATCGGGTTCGGCGGGTCGCCTTCGATCACCACCCGGGCCTTTCTGCCGCCCACCGCCGGCATGGGAATCGCCGTCAGCAGTGCCTCCGTGTAGGGATGGGCCGGCTGCTCGAAGAGCCGGTCGGTATCGGCCAATTCGACGATTTCGCCCAGATACATGACCGCGACTCGGTCCGACATGTGCCGGATCACCGCGAGGTCGTGGGCAATGACGATCAGGGTCAGGCCGTATTCCTGCTTGAGATCTTCGAGGATGTTGACGACCTGCGCCTGGATCGACACGTCGAGCGCGCTCACCGGCTCGTCGCCGATCAGCACCTTCGGCCCCGGCGCCAGGGCCCGGGCGATGCCGATTCGCTGCCGCTGGCCGCCGGAGAATTCGTGCGGATAGCGGTCCGCATGCTCGGGCCGCAGCCCGACCCGCGAAAGCAGTCGCGCCACCGTGGCGCGGCGCGATGCGGCATCGCCGATGCCGTGGGTGCTCAGCGGCTCCTCGATCAGCGCGCCGACGGTCATGGTCGGATTGAGCGAGGAAAACGGATCCTGGAAGATGAACTGGATGTCGCGGCGCAGACGCCGCAATTCGTCGTCGCTCAGCGAGCCGATATCCGTTCCGTCATAGACCGCCTGCCCGCCGGACGGCTCGATCAGCCGGATGAGCACGCGCGCCAGGGTCGACTTGCCGCAGCCGGACTCGCCGACGATCGCAAACGTCTCGCCGCGCTGGATCGACAGGTCGACCCCGTCCACCGCGCGGACCACCGTCGGGTCGCCGAACAGCGGCTTCTTGACGACGAACCGCCTCTCCAGGCCGCGGGCTTCAAGAATGGTGCGATCCTCGGTCATGCGATCTGCACCTCTCGTTCCGCTTCGACCATGCTCTCTAGTGGCGCGCGCCAGCAGGCGACGCCGTGGCCGGGTGCGGCATCCCGAAGATCCGGGCGCTCGCGGCACTCCTCCGCGGCAAAGGGACAGCGCGCCGCAAACCGGCACCCGACCGGCATGTCGAACGGCGTCGGCACCCGGCCGGCGATGGTCACCAGCCGCTCCCGGTCGCCGCTGAGCGACGGCATCGATCCCATCAGGCCGAGCGTGTAGGGGTGCTGCGGATCGTCAAAAATCTGCCCGACCGGGCCGGCCTCGACGATGCGGCCGGCATACATGACGGCCACCTGGTCGGCCATCTCGGCCACGACACCGAGATCGTGGGTGATGAGGATCAGCGCCGCGCCGGTTTCGGAGACCAGCGAGCGCATCAGGTCGAGGATCTGCGCCTGGATGGTAACGTCCAGCGCCGTGGTCGGCTCGTCGGCGATCAGCAGCGCCGGATCGTTGGCCAGCGCCATGGCGATCATCGCCCGCTGGCGCATGCCGCCGGACAATTGGTGCGGATACTCGCGCAACCGCTTTTCGGCCGCCGGGATACGCACCCGCTTGAGCATGTCCAGTGCGCGGGCCTGTGCCTCCTCCGCGCCGACCCCGCGATGCTCGCGCACCGCCTCGGCTATCTGCTCGCCGATGCGGATCGCGGGATTGAGCGAGGTCATCGGCTCCTGGAAGATCATCGCGACCTGGTCGCCGCGCAAAGTGCGCAACGTTTCCGGGTCGGCGGCAAACAGATCCTGCCCCATGAACCGGGCGCTGCCGCTGGCGATGTGCAGCGGGGGCGTCGAAAGCAGACCCATCAGCGCCAGCGCCGAAAGACTCTTGCCGCACCCGGATTCACCGACGATGCAGAGCGTTTCGCCCGCAGCCAGGGAAAAGGACACGTCGTCGACAATGGCCTGCGGCGCGCCGTCGAGCCGGATCGACAGGTTGCGGACATCGAGCAGCGGGTCGCGGCTCTCGCTCATGGCGAACCCTCGTCGATGGCGCGCCTGAGGTTTTCGGAGAGCGCCAGCAGGTGGGTTTTCATGGCGGCGGCCGCAGCCGGACCGTCGCGGGCTTCGATGGCGTCGACGATCCTGTGATGCTGGGCGTCGTAAAGCTCCATGGTTTTCGGCGTGCGGGCGCGGTGGCGCTTGAGCTGCCAGTCCTCGCCCATGCGCACTTCGTCGAGCAGCGAAAAGGTCGTCAGCATGATGCGGTTGCCGGCGATGCGCGCGATCAGCCGGTGCAGGGCGCCATCCCACAGCTCGGCCGCGTTGGCATCGGCCGGCTGCGACGCCCGTTCGCACAGCTGGCGCAGCCGCGCCACGTCCTCGCCGGTGGCGCGCAGGGCGCACAGCTCGGCCAGCGCCGGCTCGATGCAGAGCCGCGCCTCCATCGCAACCATCGGGTCGACTTCAGAGACGATTTCGGCGGCAAGCACCCCGGTCGGATCAGGCGGCTGGCCGGCAAATGTGCCCTTGCCCTGCTTGCGCCAGATCAGCCCTTCGGCTTCCAGCGCGTCGAGCGCCCGGCGCACGCAGCGGCGGCCGGTTCCGAGCTCCGCCGCAAGCTCGCGCTCGGTCGGCAAACGGCCGTCGGCCGGCAGCCGCCGCTCCTCGATCATGCTGCGCAGGGTGGCAACGACCTTCTGGTCTTCCGAGATGGTATCGTCGTCGGAGGGCAAGCGGATGTCTCCAGCAGGCGGATCATTTACCGATTGGTAGCGAACCAAATAATAATTGGTTCACCTGAAGGTTCTGTCAAGCCTGTTCGACAATCGCTATAAAATCAGGAAGTTGGCGAGACACCGTCCGATCGTGACAAGACACGGATCAATGCCTGCGCAACTCTCACTCCAGCACAACGATCACGACAATCGCGACGTGGGCAATGTCAGTGAATTCAGTCGACGAGACGCCGGGCAACGCCAAGGGCCTGCCGGTCCGGTCCGGGACCCGCGGAAAAGCCGATCAATAAATCCGTCTGCGGGACAACTCGCCGAACTGGGATCGCAAAAGGGCGGTTATGCCCCGCGCACCTTGGGCATCAGGATGTACTTCCACGGAGAAGGGAACTCGCCGACCGGCACCTCGATGAGGTTGGGGCCGGGGTTGGCGACGGCCTTGCGCAATTCACCGAGCAGCGCCTCGGGCGTTTCGGCGCGAGCGGCGCTCACACCGCAGCTTTCGGCCAGTCCGACGAAATCAGGGCTGGTGAGGTCGGAGGCGATATAGCGCCCGCCGTAATTGTCGCGCTGGATGCCCTTCACATTGCCGTAGGCATTGTCCTTCATGACGACGACATTGAGCGGGATATGGTGGTGCGCGGCGGTCGCCAGCTCCGAAATCGTGAACATCGCGCCGCCGTCGCCGGCGATGGACACCACCGGCACGTCAGGACGCGCATGCGCGGCGCCGAGCGCGGTCGCGATGCCCCATCCGAGCGTGCCCTGATAGCCGGTGGACAGGAAGGTGCGCGGCGCATAGGCCGGAAACGCAAAGCGCGAGACGTAACCGATCTGGGTGAGTTCGTCGACAAAGATGCCGTTTTCGGGCAGTGCCTGCCGAATGGCCCTGAGCCAGCCGAGCTGCGGGGCAAGCTCCGCCTCGATCTCGGCCGCCAATCGTGCCTTCTCCTCGGCGATCCGGCCGGCCCAGCCGGCGCGATCCGGCTGTTCTCCAAGGACATCCTTGAGCGCCGGCAGGGCGGCCCCAAGGTCGGCCTGAATACCGACGGTGGCCGGAGCGACCCTGTCGAGGACGTCGGCATCGAGATCGATATGGACGATCTTCAGGTCGTCATCGATGCCCCAGTCGTGCTTTTGCGCGGTCAAACGGGTGCCGAGCCCGATGACGAGATCGCATTCCTTCCACAGCGCATGGCCGACGGGCATGTTGATCGAAAGCGGATCGCGCGAATCCATCACGCCGTGTCCCGTACGAAACGCCATCACGCCGGCGCCGATCCGGGCAGCGAGCTCGCGCACCTGGGCACTGTGATCCTGGGCGCCGGAGCCGACGACAATCAACGGGCGCCGGGACGCCCGGATCAGGGTCGCTGCCTGCTCGATCTGCGCCGGATCGGCAGCCATCGATGCCGGTCCGGCGACCGTCGGCGCCGGGCGATCGAGACCGGTTTCCTTGCGCCAGACGTCGACCGGGATCTCGAGGCCGACAGGAGACGGCCGACCTGTCAACAGGGCGGTCCACGCGGCGTCGATCTGCCCGGCCGCTTCGTCGCCTTCGGTCACCCGCTCGGCGTGTTTGGTGAGCGACTTGAAGGTTTCCAGCTGACCGTCGATTTCGTGCAGCAGCCCCAGCCCCTTGCCGATGGCCCGCGATGGGATCTGCCCGACGACTCCGAAGACCGGCGCGTTTAGCGCCTGCGCCGTGCAAAGCGCGGCGCAGCCATTGAGAAATCCAGGGCCCGGGACGATGGCGAAAGCCTGCGGCTTGCCGGTCGCAAGCGTCGCGCCGAGCGCCATGTAGACGGCGCCCTGTTCATGGCGCGTATGGACCGGCTTGATATCGTTCTGCCGGCGATAGAGCGCATCGAACAGCGGGTCGTTCTGCACGCCCGGCAGGCAGTAGAGATGATCGATATCGTTGGCAACAAGACTGTCGACCAAGCGGTCCGCTACGGTGGAATTCATGGATTTTTCTTCCTCAATTACGCCTCGAGCACGCGGGCAATGGCGACCGCAAGCGGTTCGATGTCGTCGGCCTGGATACCCGCCACGTTGATCCTTCCATCGTCGATGGCATAGATGGCGTGGTCTTCGCGCAAGCGGGCGATGGCGTCGGGACCGATGCCGAGCAGCGAGAACATGCCGGTCTGGCCGGCCAGGAAATCGAACCGGTGCGAATTCGTTTGTCTTTGCAACTCGGCCGCCAGCTCCCGACGCATCGAAGCGACCCGTTGGCGCATCGTCCGCAACTCGCCGAGCCATTGGTCTTTCAGGTCCGCGTCGCTCAATATCGTGCGCACGATTGCGGCGCCATGATCGGGCGGCATGGAGTAGTTGCCGCGAGCAAGAACCTTCATCGTTCCCGAAGCAGCCCGGGCAGCGGACACGGTTTCAGCCACGACCACCGCCAGCCCGGTGCGTTCGCGATAGATCGCAAAGTTCTTGGAAAAGGAAACCGCCAGAAGCAATTCTGGGAGCATCGCGGCCAGGTGTCGAACGGCGAAGGCGTCCGCTTCGATCTCATCGCCGAAGCCCAGATAGGCCAAGTCGACCAGTGGCAGCAGGCCGCGTTCGAGCAGGATCTCGGCGACCCGATCCCACTGGTCCGCGGAGAGGTCGGCACCGGTCGGATTGTGGCAACAGCCATGCAGGACGACGATGTCGCCGCGCGGAATCGCCGCCAAATCTTCGATCATGCCGGCGAAATCGACCGATTGGCCGGCCGGGTCGAAATAGCGATAGCTGTCTGACGACAATCCCGCCTGCTTCAGGGTCGGCTCATGGTTGGCCCAGCTCGGCGAGGGCAGCCACACGGTCGCCGCCGGATGCGCGTGTCTGACCAGATCGAACAGCAATCGCAAGGCGCCGCTGCCTCCCGGCGTCTGCACACTCGCGACCCGGTCGGAGGCGACCGCCAGGCCCAACACCAATTCCGTGCCGGCGCGACAGAATTCGGGGTCGCCCTGCAGGCCGACATAGCTCTTGGTCGTCTGGTCGGCGAGGATCCGCTCTTCCGCCTGCTTCACCGTGTCCAGCACGGCCGTTCTGCCGGCATGGTCGCGGTAGACCCCGATCCCCAGATCGATCTTGCCCGCTCTGGCATCGGCAGCAAACTCCTGTGCCAATTGCAGAATCCTCGGCGGCGGCGGAAGGGTCAGGGTTTCGAGCACGTTCAAATTTCCATGACTTGTCATTTAATGACTTATCATATAAAAAAGATGAAACGGCTTTGTCAACGGGACTGCAATGACCGACGGATTTCTCGATCTCGACTTTGTGCCGCCGGGCGCCAGCATCATCGCCATGGCCACCCATCGCCTGTCGCGGTTGCTGAGAAGCGAACTCGGCGAGCTTTTGAACCAGCAGGCAGGCCTCGGACTGCCGGCATGGCGCATCTTCATCGGTCTGGCCTCGCGCGGCGAGATCACCCAGAAGGAGCTGGTCGAATTCACCAAGATCGAGCAGGCGCAGATCAGCCGTTCGCTCACATTCATGGAGAATGACGGCCTGATATCGTCGCGACGCTGCGACGACGATCGGCGGTCTCGACGATTTTCGCTCACGGACAGGGGCCGCGCCGAATATGAACGCCAGCTTCCCTCCGTCAGCGTCTATTGCAGCACCGTCGACCAGGCTCTGACGGCCGAGGAGCTCGATCAATTTCTGTCGATGGCGGAGCGGATTGCCAAGGCGGCGATCCACGTTCCCGAACACCTGCCCGAAAGGGCGACGGAACCCGCCTGAACCCAACCATTGTCACATGCTTCAAAAGGGAGGAACCGCAATGAAGTTCAAACGGATCGTGACCGGCGTTGTCGCAGGCGCAGCCCTGTTGGCCGCCGGCATGGCAAATGCCGCGGACTGGAAGCCCGATGGCCCACTGAAACTGCAGATCGGCTTCGGCGCCGGCGGCTCGACCGACACCATGGGTCGCGTGCTGGCCAAGGTGATGGAAGACCAGACCGGCTGGAACATCGTCGCCGAAAACAAGACCGGCGGCGGCGGCGTCGCCATGTTTACCGGCATCGCCAAGATGCCGCCGCGCGGCAAGGTCATTGGCCTGGGCGTCAACATGCCGATCCTCGTCAATCTGGTGAACCGCGGCGATCAGCTGGAATTCGATCTCGACAGCTTCGACTATCTCGGCACCATCTCGAAGGCCGAGCTGGCCCTGGTCGCCAGCAAGGACGCGCCGTTCGATGACCTCGAGGGCCTGATTGCCTACGCCAAGGAACAGGGCAACCTGCCGGTTGCCTTCGGCGCACCGCCGCAGAAGCTGCTGATGGATGTGGCGGCCCGGGAAACCGGCGCCCAGTTCAACATGGTTTCGACCAAGGGCGGCGCGGAGACCATGAAGCTGATCCTCGGCGGCCAGGTTCTGGCCGGATTCAGTGCCGGCGAACACCTGCCCTATGCCGAATCCGGCGACATGAAAGTCATCGCCGCTGCCAATGAAGGCCGCCTGAGCTATGCGCCGGATATCAAGACATTCACCGAATCCGGCGTCAACGCTTATGTCGATCCGTATTTCTTCCTGGCCACCACGAAGGGCACGTCGCCCGACGCGGTCAAGGCCATCAGCGCGGCGATCGACGCGGCGATGAAGTCGCCCGAAATGGCGGAAATCGTCGCCAACGCGACAAAGGGCAAGCCTTTGAACCTGGGACCCGACGGCACCAAGACGATGCTCGTCGGTGGCCTCGACAACGTCAAAGTGCTTTTCCAGAAATGATGCAGAGCCCCGCTGACATCGGCGGCGGGGCCACCTTTTCCGGCGGGAGGGTCCCATGACATCCTCAGATCGGCTCACGGGCGCGTTCTTCGTGCTGTTCGGCCTGGCGGTCTACTTCCTCGTGATCCCGGCCTATGTCGAGCATGTGGACGGCGGCAACCTGGCGCCCAACACGCTGCCCAATGCGGTATCCATCGTGATCGCGGTGTGCGGCGCATTGCTGATGCTCAAACCGACCGCCCACCAACCGCCAAACGCGCGCTATTTCGCGGCGACGGCCATCTATGTCGCCATCCTCGCGGCGGCAATCTACGCCATGTCCTGGCTCGGCTTCGTCTATGTGGCGCCGGTGCTGGCGCTGATCCTGATGCTCAAGATCGGCGAACGGCGACCGCTGTGGCTGGCGGCCGGCGTGGTTGCAATGCCCGCTGCGATCTGGTTCTTCGTCGCCCAGCTGCTCGACCGGGCTCTGCCGTGAACCATGGTTGACCTGTCCGTCATACTAGCCGGTTTCGGCGACGCGTTCTCGCTGCTGAACCTCTTCTTCGTCCTGTTCGGCGTCGTTGTCGGCCAGTTCGTCGGCGCAGTGCCCGGGATCGGTCCGGTCATGGCCATGGCGATTGCCATTCCCTTTACCTTCGCGCTCGATCCGCTGCCGGCCATCGCCTTTCTCGTCGGCGTCAACAAGGGCGGTCTCGTCGGCGGCGCCGTTCCGGCGGTGCTGATGAACACGCCCGGCACCCCGGACGCCGCCGCCACCGCGCTGGACGGCTATCCGCTGGCACGCAACGGCAAGCCGCTCAAAGCCACCAAGATGGCGCTGTTTTCCTCGGTGACCGGCGACACCTTCAGCGACATCGTGCTGATCACCGTCTCGGCGCCGCTGGCCGTACTGGCGCTGCGCATGGGGCCGGTTGAAATCGTCGCCCTGATGATCTTCGCCTTCTCGGTGCTGTCGGGCTTGGTCGGCGAATCGCTGATCAAGGGCATCATCGCCGCCGCCCTCGGCCTGCTGTTTGCCTCCATCGGCAGCGATCCGGAAAACTATACGCCGCGCCTCATCTTCGGCATGTGGGACCTCTATGACGGCCTGCCGCTGGCCTCGGTTGCCATCGGCATGCTGGCGATATCGGAGATCCTCAAGCGGCTGGCAGAAAGCGACGGTTCGGTCAAATCCGCCATCGAACTCAAGGACACCGGCGACCCCGACGACCGGCGGGTGACCTGGGCCGAATACTGGTCGTGCCGCTACACCATGCTGCGCGGCGCGGCGACCGGAACCATCCTGGGCGCGCTGCCGGGCATCGGCTCGACCGCCGCCGCCTTCATGTCCTATGCCTTCACCAAGGCGTCGTCGAAGGATCCGCAAAGCTTCGGCAAGGGCAATATCAAGGGCATTGCGGCGGCCGAATCGGCCAATTCGGCAGTCGTCGGCGCCAATTTGATCCCGCTGCTGACGCTGGGGATTCCGGGAAGCGTCGGCGCCGCCCTGATCATCAGCGCCTTCATGATTCACGGCATGCAGCCCGGTCCGCTGCTGTTCGAAAACCAGGGACGGCTGGTCTACGGCCTGTTCGGCGCCATGATCATGGCCAACTTCATCAATCTGTGGATCGGCCAGGTGGGCCTGCGCCTGTGGGTCAGGGTCGTGTCGGCGCCGGAATCGATCATCTTCTCCTCCGCCCTGCTCTTGTGCATCGTCGGCGTCTCGATGGCGACCAGCGGTCTGTTCGGCGTCGGCGTCATGTTGGTCTTTGCGGTGATCGGTTACCTGATGTCCGCCTTCGGCTATTCGCTGGTCATCTTCATCATCGCCTTCTTTCTCGGGCCGCGTTTCGAGATCTCGATCTCGCAGATGCTGGCGTTGACCAATGGCGATCCGCTGCAGATCGTCCGCTATCCCGTCGCCATGGCCCTGCTGATCCTGTCGGTCGCCGCGGTGATCTGGTTCCTCGCCCGCAACAAGTCCGCCGCGGTCAAGGAAACCGAGGATGCCCTCGACTGATCAGGCGACGGCGCAGCGCGCCCAGTTCCGGTAAAGCCGTTCGGCAACGCGGTCGAAATAGTCGGACCGGTTGCTGACTTCTTCTCGGAACCGGGCGATGCCCTGCTCGCCCAGCATCGCCTCGAAATCTGCCTTGTAGGCGTCGATCTTCAGGCAGGCGTCGATCATGTCGAGCGTCAGTTCGGAGTGGAATTGCAAACCGAATGCCTTCCGGCCAAATGCGATGGCCTGAATGGCGCAATCGGGCGACGCCGCAAGCACATCGGCTCCCGGCGGGAGTTGCGACACCTGCGCGCCATGCCCCTGAATGCACATCAGTTCCCGCTCCAGGCCGTCAAAAAGACCGGAGGCCTGTCCGGCATCGGTCAGGGTGACGGGCAGAACGCCGACCTCCGGTGTCTCGGCGATGCCGACGGCCCCGCCAAGGCTCTCAGCCAACAGCTGATGTCCGAGGCAAAGGCCGAGGAAGGGCAGCCGGCGCTCGACGACCGCATCGCGGATCAGCGCCTTCTCGTCCGCAAGCCAGGGAAATTCCCCCTCCTGCCAGACCTGCATCGGACCGCCGAGAGCCCAGACGCCGTCGATCCCGTCGAGACCCGGCAGCTCTTCGCCCTGATCGAGAGAAACGGTCCGTACGTGCGCGCTGTCTTCGGACAGCAGCGGCGCGAAGCGGCCGAGATGCTCGGCCGGATGGTGCTGCAGGACCAGCAGGCTGAAACCTCCAGGCAAATGTCCGTTCAAGACCGCGCTCCCAATTGAATACAGTATACCGTATTCAATTTACTGTGACTTGTCGACCGCTTGGATCGACCTCCGCGAACGCGCCCTTGCACGCATGAGTGGATCGCCGGCTAAACATCACCACCGACCGCTTTAACAAGTTCGATTAATTGTTGGATTCGTGCGGCCAATATTGCAAAAATCCCGTCGAAACCAACAGAGTCAAAAAATAGAACAGAAAATCCTGCGGGGGATACCATGAACGACTTCAGCGAGTTCGGCAAAGCCGAGCATTACGGATGGTCCGAGGCGAACACCGCCAAAGCCTATGCGACGGGCTTCGCCTCGGCTGCGGAGCATTGCGTCCCCACCATGGTGGCGGCTTCCGGCGCCGGGAAAGGCATGCGCGCGCTCGATGTGTGCTGCGGCCACGGCATCGTTGCCGAGGGATTGCTGAACGCCGGTGCGACCGCCACCGGCCTGGATTTTTCCGAAGCGATGATCGAACTGGCGCGCCAGCGGGTCCCGGCGGCGGAGTTCCTTCACGGTGACGCCACCAGCCTGCCCTTCGAGGACGCCAGCTTCGATCTGGTCACCATGGCGTTCGGCATCCTCCACATCCCCGATTCCGAGGCCGCCATTTCGGAGGCACGCCGGGTTCTCAAGCCCGGAGGAAAATTCGTTTACTCGGTCTGGCAGGGTCCGGAGGATTCGCCCGCCTTCCGAATTGTCTTCGGATCGATTCAGGAACACGGTGATCCGGGCATAGTCATGCCGCCGGCGCCGCCCATCCATGCCTATGCCGATCCCGATCACGCGTTCCCCATCCTGCAGTCGCGGGGCTTTGCAAAGCCGCAGCTCGACGTCGCCCCTTGTGTCTGGCGGATCGACGAACCCGGACGCCCCTACGACTATTTCTACGAAGGAACCGTGCGCGGTGCGTTGCTTCTTCGCTCCCAGCCGGAGAAGCACGCCGAGGCCATCCGCAATGCGATCTCACACAAGGTGAGATCCGAATTCGGCGCCGACGGCCCCTGGGTCGTTCCGATACCGGCAGCGGTCGTCTCGGCGGAGGCCGTCTAATTCAGGCCTCGCCGGCAAGACGGGGCCCGACACGTCAGGCGTCCTTCATGACCAGATCGTTGCCGGACCATTGCATCTGCAACAGGTCCCGGAACTGCTCGAGACGGTTCTCGGACTGGCTCGCGCGTTTGACGACGGCCATCATAGCGTCGCGGCCGTTTTTGCCGTCGAGGACCGAAAACGCGACCCCACGCAGCCGATAATCGACGGTCGCCTGCACCTCCATCGCAATGGCCTTGCGGTCGGCTTCCCGCAGGCGATCGACCAGCGCCTCGATATCCTGCAGGTGCCCTGTCACGGACCGCATGACCTGGTCGTGATAGTCACGCACACGCCGCGCCACATCGTCGTTGAGAAGCGGCAGGACATCGTCCAGCGCGTCGTTCGCAATCCACGCCAGCAGGTTCTTCTCATAGGCGACGCCGGCCAGCGCCTTGTGACGAAGCACATAGGCGTCCGCCTTGAGCTTGAGACGGTGACCGCTGTCGAAGGCGACGACGTAGCCTTCGACCCCCTCCAGCGCACGCCCGGAGGCAATGAAGGTCTTGACGTCGTCGACGCGGCCGAACGTTCTTGCGACCGGCACCCCGTAGGCCAGCGCCAGATCGACCAGGGCGGCATGCGGCATGTAGGAACCGCTGATCGTCTCCCGTACGGCAAGAAGCGTCAGTTGCGGCTTCTCGTAGGAAACGACCAGCCTGTGATCCGGCGACGTGTACTCGAACATGGGCGTTTTTCCATCCGCGAGAACATCGGCGCACAGAGCAAGAACGTTCGCATCCGCGTTCCGCAGCGCTGCCTTGGCCTGGTCGGTCACGCCCATCCGGGTCATGAAAACCAGTTCGCCGTCGAGCATGCAGGGGTGAACCAACGACCCGTCGAGCTTGTCCATCACAATGTGCGGTTGCGCCCAGTCGACGTCCTCCGGCCGTTCCCTTTCTCCGATATTGAAGAATTTGTGAAACGGCCGGGCCAGAATTCGGCCGGCGCTGTCGAACTTCAGGCCGCGGCATTCCCGGGCAACAGGGTTGATGAATGTATTGTCATTCACAAAGACATAATCGACGACCGTGAAGGAATTGCGCGACGATACGACGATGCCGGCCTCATAGGAAATATGCGGAAGCACATCGTCTATGGTTCTGATTTCGATGGACATTGTTCCACTCCAAACAAAAAAAGCCGCCTCGGTGCGAAGCGGCTTGAGCGAGATTTCCAGAAACGGAATTGCTATCTGCAGAAAGATCGAAGCCGCAAGGAAAGACCTTGTAAATCCACACACGCAAACGCTTCCCGGCGGGTGGCCAGGACAACAGCGGCGGCAGGTTTGTTTGCGTTAATGGACATGAATGGGCTCCAAGGCGACAGCAGATACACAATAAGGTAAGCCGGGTCAACGTTGCTGAACCGACCCGCCTTTGACACCCCCGGTTGCACCGCCGTTTGGACCCCGTGAACCACCGGCGGCGCCGTCACGGCATCTGGCGATGGAACGGAGCTTGATCTCGCTCAAGGCGAGACGGCGAACCACCGTGGACAATACGGCCGATACCGGATCGGAAAGATGGAACACGGCCACAGCCCGCAGGAGGTGCGCGACAGGATTGCCCGGCGGCCGGGACGCGGCCACTTGCGCGATTTCGTCTATGGCGGCATCGACGGCACCGTGACGACCTTCGCCATCGTTGCCGGCGTCGAAGGGGCCGGATTTTCCCATCTGGTCGTCATCGCGCTCGGTATCGCCAACGTGTTGGCGGACGGCTTTTCCATGGCCGCCGGCAACTATTCCGCCACCAAGACGGAGACCGACAACGTCCGGAGGCTGCGCGAAATCGAACGGCGTCACATACGCGAGGTTCCCGAAGGCGAGCGGGAGGAAGTGCGCCAGATCCTGCGTCGCAAGGGGCTCGACGGCGAGGTCCTCGAACAGGCAGTCATGGCGATTACGGCCAACAAGAAGACCTGGATCGACCTGATGTTGGTGGACGAGTATGGCACCCAGCCCGATGATCCGCGACCGTTACCGGCCGCGGCGGTCACGTTTTTTGCCTTTGTTTTGTGCGGCCTGGTGCCGTTGCTGCCTTTCCTGTTCGGCGTTGCCCGACCCTTTGCGCTGGCCGCCGCGATGACCGCGGTCACCTTTTTTGCCATCGGCGCCCTGAAGAGCCGCTGGGCACTGTCGTCCTGGTGGCGTTCGGGCATCGAGACGTTGGCGATCGGGACGGCCGCCGCCGCCATCGCCTACGGCGTCGGCACCTGGATCGGTTCGATCACCGGTTGAAACGGCGTCGATCCCGCCCGGATATGTTACAACACTATTCCGGTCCCGATCGAACGAAGGTGATGGACGATGAAACCGATACGCACCTGGATCCTGATCGCCAACGGCAGCAGCGCCCACATGGCCGAGCATACCGGCCCAGGCCGCGGCCTGTCGATGCTTGCGCACAAATGGAGCGCCGAGCCCGAGGCGGAGCACACCGACCGGCCCGGCCGCTCCTTCAAGCGCGTCGGCCCGATGCGCCACAGTTTCGAACCCCACGGGGCAGGCAACGAGCAGCACGAAGCGTTTGCGCGCCTGCTGGCCGACAAACTGTCGGGCCTGCACAACGGCGACCGCTTCGACCGGCTGATCGTCTGCGCCCCGCCGGCGCTGCTCGGTACCCTGCGCAAGCACATGCCGGATGCGCTGACCGACGTGGTCAGCGCCGAAATCGCCAAGGACCTGACCAACATCCCGGCGATCAAGCTGCCCGCCCACTTCACCGAGGTGCTGGCGATTTAGGGCCGGTTCCAGGCGCGCCGCCCGGAAGATTAGGCCGGTAACGATGACTTGATCCATCGCAAGCCGTCGCGGACGCATCCGCGTTAGGCTGGCGCATGGGTTCCGACAAAGCTGTCGGCCGAAGAGCACCCCCGAACAGGAGGGTCCGATGACCTACAAGACAATTCTGGTGAGCCTGACCACCGAAACCAACGCCGAGCGGCTGTCGCGGGCGGCCTGCGTGCTGGCGCGCAAATTCGATGCCCACATTATCGCGCTGCACACCAATCAGTCGATGCACGTGCATCCGGGCGTTGCCATCCACCTGACGCCGGAAGCGATCGGGATGTTCGCCGAGGCTCAAAATCGCCAGTCTGAGGCGATTCGCGCGGTTTTCGAGCGGGTGACCGGCTCCGAAGGCATTGCCGGCGAGTGGAAACTGGTCGATGCCGATGCCGACAGCGCCGGCATCCGTCATGTCGAGCATGCCCGCTACGCGGACCTGGTGCTGATGTCGCAGGCCGATCCCGATCACGACCGGGCCGACCAGGCGGACATCCAGCGCGAGGTGATCATGGGCTGCGGCTGCCCGGTCATCGTGTTGCCCAATGCGGGAACCTTCGACCGTTTCGGCGAGAAGGTGATGATCGGCTGGAGCGCCACCCGCGAGGCGGCACGCGCCGTGCACGATGCCATCCCCTTCATGCAAGGCGGCGAGGCGACGGTGATGTGGGTCTCCCACGCACAGGGCGACACCAGACATTTGGCAAGCACGGCGGAAGCGGTTGCCAACAGCCTGCGCCGCCACGATATCGATGCCCATGTCGCCCACTGGCAGAACAGCAGTGTGGCGATCGGCGACGCGCTGCTCAACGAGGCCTATGAGAGCGGTGCCGACATGATCGTGTCCGGCGCCTTCGGCCATTCGCGTTTTTACGATTTCGTTATCGGCGCAACAACGAGCCATCTGCTCGAACACATGACGCTGCCGGTTCTGTTCTCGCACTGAGCATTCAACTGCCACGCTGCGGAAGAATGCCGAGACCCTGGCGGATTGCCAGATAGGACAGCAGGTCGGACAGCGAAATGACGCCTTCCAACCGGCCGTCGCTGGCAACCAGCCATTTGCGCTGGCCGTTCCTGGCCATTTTCTCGAACAACGTGTCGGTCGGCATGTCGGGCGCAACGGTGTTGCCGTCGCCGGACGGCACCAGGACATCGCCGAGGCGGGTCGTCGCCCTGTTCTCGACATCGATGCCGTTGACCACCGCGGTGTCGACATAGCCGAGCAGACGCTCGCCCTCCACCACCGGAACGAAGCTGACATGGCGCGGCAGCATGATGTCGTCGACCAGCGCCTGCACGCTCACGCCTGCATCGGCGGTAACAGGATCGGCGGTCATCAGCGCCCGCACGGAGCGGTCGCGCAGCGACGCCTTGATGACCAGTTGACGGTAGCTGCCGCGCGATGCGCTGACGACGAAGAAGCCGATCAGGATCTGCCAGAAGCCGCCCACCAGATTGGTTGTCACCAGCGACAGCACGCCGGAAGCGATCAGCAGAAAGCCGAAAGCCGTGCCCAGCATGCTGGCGATCCGGGTCGCGCGAAAAACATCCTGCTGGTAGTGCCAAAGTGCTGCCCGCAGAATCCGTCCGCCGTCGAGCGGGAACGCCGGAATCATGTTGAAAACGGCCAGCACGAGATTGATGAAAGCGAGGTACTCGAGAACCGCTCGAACCGGCGCGGAAGCGCCGCTGAAGGCCAGCAGGGCGAGATAGGAGAGCCCGGCCAGGGCGAAGCTCATGACGGGCCCGGCAATGGCGATCCAGAATTCCGACTTCGGGCTGCTCGGTTCCTGCTCCAGTTCGGCCACGCCGCCGAAGACGAACAGGGTGATGCCGCCCACTTTCAGCCCGAACCGGCGCGCTACCAGCGAATGCGAAAGCTCGTGTAGGATCAGTGAGGCGAACAGGCCGAGCATGGCGATGACGGCCAGCCCAACATGATCGACCCGCGACAGGCCGGGCAATTCGACCGGAAAATAGGCCGTCGACAGGGTCCACACGATCAGCAGCCAGCTGGGATCGACGCGGATCTTGAAACCAAAGAGCTCGAACAGGTTCACCGCATTCTTGAACATCACGCTGTTTCCTGACTGTGGCCCACCACCGACAGCATGCCGGTTTTGCGGGCACCTCGTCTTGACCTCCGTCAATCGGCCTGCCGAATCGTCGATCCGGCGCATGGCGCAGCGCTCCCCTTACCACTAAGATTGGGCTGAACGAGGATTTCGACAATGGCCATCACCACTTTGCTTGCCGTTCACTCGACCGAGGAACCCGTCGACGCCGTCCGACCGATCGCCTCGCTGTGCGGCAAAATAGGCGCTCATCTCAACCTGGTCGTGTTCGGCATCATCGAAACCGTACCGACGGCCGCCTACGGCGCCATGCCGGACTACTATCTGACGGACGAGCGCGACGGCGTGGTCCACAAGGCGCGGGAACGGGCGGGCGAGATCGAGAAGGTCCTGCAGGAAACCGACCTGTCGGCCTCTGTGCTGGTGGAATGCATCGATGCCGGCATCATCGGGCGCACCATGTCCAGGCACGCGCTCTACGCCGATGCCGCGATCTTCGCCCATGGCAGCATCCCGGCCGTCGATCTTCCGACCCGCGCCTTCAACGGCATCCTGTTCAATTCCGGTCAACCGGTCATCATCCTCGGCGCCGAGGAGAATTCATTGCCGGGGGCGAAACGCATCGTCATGGCCTGGAACGGTGAGCCGGAAGCGGCGCGCGCCATCCATCGCAGCCTGCCGCTGCTGAAGTCGGTTGAGGACATTCACCTGGCTCTCGTCGACCCCGACCTTTCCGGCGCGGCCAATCCCGGCAGCGACATGGCGACGTTTCTGTCCCGGCACGGCCTGCGCGTCACCGTCGATCAACTGCCGAGCGGCGGCCGCGAGGTGGCCGACGTGCTGTTGCAGCACGCGCTCGACAAGGATGCGGACCTGATCGTGATGGGCGCCTACGGCCATTCGCGCCTGCGCGAGTGGCTGCTCGGCGGCACCACACGCGACCTCCCGTCGAAATCGAAGCTGCCGATTCTGATCGTGCATTAGACCAATTTCGGCGATGGTCGCCGTCAGCAGACGGCCATGCCGCAAGGCCGGATCATGAACTCTTCTTCTGGTTCGGTGCGCGATGCGTCGAACATGCGGCCGTCGACGCACTGGACCCTCGCCTCTTGATATTTGTTGGTGCCGAGTTGTCCCTCGTGCAGGTTGAGGAAGTAATTGACCTCGCACTGTTCGTCCGATGCCAGCTGCTGGCGCAGAGCGTCAAGCCAATCGGGATCGGAGGATTGAGCGGCCGCCAAAAGGGTGCCCGAGGTCAGCAGGGCGGCGGAAAGGAACGATTTCAGCATCATCGACAGGAAGCACCTCCATGGATACTTCGGCCAGTCTACGGCCGCCCGCTGACGCCGCCTTGCGACAGATCAATTGGCGCTACCGCACCTCGACGAGACTGCCGTGTTCCAGCAGATCGTTGGGATAGAGCACCACGACCGTGCCTTCTTCGAGCCCGTCGAGAATCTCCGCGTTGATCGTGTTCATCCGGCCAACCCCCACGGGCTGCAGTGCGACCCGGCCATTGTCGACAACGAAGACCGACCAGCGGCCCTGCGCCCGAAACAGTGCGCCGATCGGGACCTGCAGCGCGTCCGGATTGTCCCAGATGCCGACGCGCGCCAGCACCCGGTAGCCGTGTCCGAGATTGCTCGGCACCGTGTCGGGATCGACGACCACGTTGACCCGCTGCTCCTCGATGCCCAGCGACGACACTTTGGTGAAGGCGGCCGGCTCGACCATGCGCACGGTGCCTTGCAGGTCCTCGTCGCCGCCCCAGTCGGTGATCGTCACCCGGGCGCCGGGCCGGATGCGCGCGGCGTCGCTCGACAGCAGGTCGACGACGATCTCCAGATTCTGCGGATCGCCGATTTCGGCGATGCCGGTGCCCGGCGTGACCGCCTGTTCGCTGCGCGTCAGCACCTTCAGAACCACGCCGTCGATCGGCGCGGTGATGTTGACGCAGCACAGCTCGTTGGTCGCGTCCCGCGCCGCATCGCCCGGCTGCTGCAGCCGCGCCTCGGCGCTGGCCAGCTCCGCCTTGCGCAGGGCGATGGCCGCCCGGGCGCTGTCGACCTGTGCCCTGTCGAGCTGCATGCGGCTGTGGATCTGTTCCAGCTGACTGGCCGAGATGGTCCGGGATTCGGCCAGCTTCGCCGCCCGCTCGTAATTGGATTTCGACAGCTCGTAGGCGGTGCGGGCGCGCTGCTGCTCCACTTCGGCCAGGGCCACGGCCGAGCGCGCCGCTTCCGCCGCGGCGGCAAGTTCGGCCCGCGTGCGCAGATCGTGAAAGGGAGGGTCGAGCGGATGGATCGACGCCACGATGGTCTCGTTGGCCTTGACGGCCTCTCCCTCGTCCAGCGTCGTGCGGTCGAGGTAGCCGGCAATCGGCGACGAGACCGCATAGACGTCCTTGACCCGGGTCACGCCCTCCTCGTCGATGGTCACCTGCATCGGCCCGGAAACGATCGCCGCCGTATCGACGGCGATCGGCTTTTCGCGCATCGCAAGATAGACGCCGGCCACGACGATCAGCACCAGACCGAGCAATCCGAGACGTTTGAACCAGACAGCCATTTTCTCACTCTCGCGTTTTGAGCACGCTGATCAGGTCGAGGCGGTCGACCCGCCGCCGCACGATCAATGCCGATGCCAGCGCCGCGCCGAGCACCACCAGACTGGCAACCGCATAGGTCGCCAGGTCGATGACCAACGGGATGCGGAACATGTCGTTGGCGAAGCCCTGCACCACGGCAAGCGCCAGCAGATACCCGATCAGCCAGCCGAGCGGCTGGGCAAAGGCCACGATGATGCCGAGTTCGATCATCAGAACGCTGGAAACTTCCGGGCGGGTGAAGCCGAAGACTCGCAGGCTCGCCAGTTCCCGTGCCCGCTCCGACAGCTGGATCCGTGCCGAATTGTAGACCACCCCGAAAGTGATGATCACCGCCAGCGCCACATAGACCGCCGTGCTTGTGGTGATGTTCTGTTCGATGGTTTCGCGAAACCGGTCCCGCGACACGCCCTGCAGGGCGATGGACGCGATGGCCGGCGTCGTCTTGACCGCGTCGTAGAGCGCCGGCAGGGCGTCGCCGTCGACGAGGATGCGGGCACCCGACACCCTTTGACCGTCGCGCATCAGCCGGTCCAGCGCATCGTCGCGCATATAGGCGGTCAGCCCGACATAGCTCTGCGCCAGACCGCTGACCAGGATGGCCCCCGGATTGATCTGGGCAGCCGCGTCCGGTCGGCCCGTGGTCCCCTGGCCCACCCCGCCGATCATCACCTCGACCACCCGGTTGTCGCGTTCGAGCAGTTCCACCTCGACGAACTCGCCGGGTCTCAGGTCGAGTTTTTCGGCGACCCGCTCCGACAGAACCAGCCCGCCGGCCGGCGCCGTCATGGGATTGAGGTCGAGATCGAGGATGCGCGACAGGTTGGCGTCCTCCGGCACGCCGAGGATGGACATGCGCAGCTCGCGGTGGCCGTTGCGCAGCTTGACGGCCGTCTGCCGGAACGGCTCGGCGCGCATCACCCCGGGCAGGGCCGAAACGGCGAACATGGCCGCCGGCGCCCGGTCGTCGGAAAAGGTCAATGTCGCGTCCTGCCGGTCGGCGCGAAAGAAGATGGCGTCGATCATGAAATCGATCGAATCATAGGCGAACAGCGAAGTGATCAGCAGCGCCACCGACATCGACGTGCCCAACGCGGTCAGGAACGAGCGCACCGGCCAGCGCACCAGATGGCGTATCGCCATGATGGTGAGTTGCGAAAACAGGCCCAGCCGCTGCAGCTGACCGACCAGCACGCTGCGATAGCTGGTCGGCGCCGGCGGCTGCATGGCGACGGCCGGCGGCAAAGTCACCACGGTCCAGATCGCCCGCAGGGCCCCGGCGAGCGCAGCGGCAATGGTGATGCTGCCGGCCAGCAGGTAGAGATCGAAGCTCTGCCGGAAGATCAGGAACGGAAAGGAAAAGAAGGTGGCGTAGAGCCGTGTCAGGCCGCGCCCCAGCCACCAGCCGGTCGCCGCGCCGATGACCAGTCCGACGAGCGCAATGACGACGACCAGCTTGGCATAGTGGCCGCCGACCGCCAGATTGCCGTAGCCGAGCGCTTTCAACAGCCCGACCTGTTCGCGCTCGAGCGCGATCAGCCGCGACAGGATCATGTTCACCAGAAACGCTGCCACCGCCAGGAAGATCGGCGGAATGATCGACGACATGGCTTGCAACTGATCGAGCTCGGCATCGAGAAATGCATGTGAAAACTGGTCGTCGCGGTCATGCGCCCCGGTGCCGCCATAGGGTTTGAGAATGCGGTCGAGCTCGTCGACGATCGCCCGCGTTTCGGCGCCGCGCAGCGTCGTCAGGCTGACGTCGTTGAACGCGCCTTCCATGTCGAACAGGCCCTCGAGCGTCTTCTGCGACAGGAAAAACACACCGAAGCGGCGCGGGTCGGGGACCATGTCGCCGGGACCGATGGCGTAGATGAACTCCGGCGACAGCACGACGCCGACGATCGTCAGGTCGCGCTTGCGGCCGTTCATGATGGCCTGGAAACTGTCTCCCGGTCGGAACCCATGGGCATCGGCGAAGGTCTCGACCACCGCCACCTCCTGATCGCGTCCCGGTTCGGGCAGCCGCCCGCTGCGCAGGTAGAGCTTGTTGACGGCCGGTTCGCGGAAATCCGGAAGCGACACGGCGAAGCCGGAAGCCGGCTCCTGCATGCCCTCCACGTCGATGAGCACCGGCCTGACGATGCGCAGCTCCGTGGAGATCACGTCGGAAATGTTGTCGATCCGGTCTTTCAGGTGCCGCGGTGCCCGCGTCGCCGAGGCGAAAACGGTGCCGAACCGGTAGCGGTCGTAGAAGGTCGCTCGGGTTTCCTCCAGCGACCGGTAGGCGCCAACCGACAGGATCAGCGTGGCAACGCCGCAGGCCATGACCAGGGCGATCGCCAGAGCCTGCGCCCATAGACGACGCAGATCGCGGAACAGCTTTCGATCGAGCACCCGCATCGCTACCAAACCACTTCCGCCGGCGCGATACGCACCTCGTTGACCTCCATCCGGGCGATGCGGCCGTCGATGAACGAGACGACCCGGTGAGCGATCTTCCGGATGCCGGCATTGTGGGTGATGATCGCCGTGGTGGTGCCGAGTTCGGCATTGATGCGCTCAAGCGCCTCCAGCACGATAATGCCGGTCTTCGAATCCAGCGCCCCAGTCGGCTCGTCGCACAGCAGCACTTCCGGCCGCTTGGCGATGGCCCGGGCGATGGCGACGCGCTGCTGCTCGCCGCCCGAGAGCTGTGCCGGAAAATGCGTCATCCGGTCGCCCAGATAGACCAGAGCCAGCGCTTCGTCCGGCGTCATCGGGTGCTTGGAGATTTCCGTGACCAGTGCCACGTTCTCCCAGGCCGTCAGGCTGGGAATGAGATTGTAGAACTGGAAGACGAAGCCGACATGCTCGCGCCGGTAGCGGGTCAGCTGGCGATCGCTCATCGCCGTCAGTTCCTGATCCTTGAAGTGCACCGATCCGCCGGTCGCGCGGTCGAGCCCGCCGACGATGTTGAGAAAGGTCGACTTGCCGCTGCCCGACGGCCCGAGCAGCACCGCCATCTCGCCTTCGAAAAGCTCCATGTCGACGCCGTCGAGCGCCCGCACCTCGACCTCGCCGGTGCGGTAGATCTTTGTCAGGCCCGATGTTCTGAATATGGCGTTGGCCATGGGTCCCTCTTTGAACGACCTATCGGTAACGGCCGCAGGGGCGGTTTGCATTGACACCGATCAACGCGGATCTGCCGGTGCCGCAATGCTAGCATCAATGTGTTCGGCGCCTAAATCAGACGATATTCAAAGAAGAAGCTCCAATGCAAAGCAGGCGATTTTATTAAAATAGACAAATATTTCACTTGCATTCATCAATAGCTGAAAACGGCCAAATAGACAGAATAAAACTGGCAACTCTAACAGTAGATCCCCCAAATATTTTTGTATCTGATCGTTCTCAGGTTGCCGAGCCTGCGGCGGGGCTCTCAGCACGGTCCAGCTATCCAGCAACGAGAAGACCCCGATTGGCAACGCGATCGCCCGGTTGCGCGCAAAGGGCCGTTGTCGGCCCCGCGGCGATGCGGCGATCGAATGCGTGATGGCCCCAATTGGAGGACAATCGATGTACGAATCTTGGCAAATCAGTCAGTGGTCGGGTTCCGGAAACGGCCGTTATGGCGGCAGTTGGCGCAAGCCGGGCAACTGGTGCGATCCCGAACCCGTGTGCCCGCCGACTACCGGCAAAACCGATGGCTGGCCGTGGGTGGCCCAGACAACCGGCGCGACGGACCCCAACATCCCGTCGGAGTGCGAGACCGACGACAAAGACACCGGCGACGCCGGCTGGGCGCGGCCCGGTACGAACAGCTGGTCGCGCCCCGGCATCGACAGCTGGTCCTGGCCCGACGGCGATGGCTGCTGCTGCAGCTTCGACCATCATGGACCGTGGCAGGGAGGCGGCTTCGGCCACTACGGACCCTGGAAGTCCGGCTATGGAAATGGTTACGGCTCCGGCCATGGCTGGCCGGGTCACGGTCAGGCCCTTCCCTTTCCGTCCGAAGGATTTCTGACAAAACTCTACGGTCTGCTGGGCCATCTCCCCGGCGACGGCGTCGGTTCGCTCGGCGGCCTGCTGGGCGGATTGCTGCCCGGCGGCCTCGGCAACCACCAAGATCCGAGCTGGCTCATCGAGTTCTACCGGGACAATCCCGAACAGCTCTTCCATCTCATGCGGTATTTCGCCAAATCGTTGGACAAGTTCAGCCCGTCGGCCCATTGGTGGAAGCCCGGTCACGACTACGGCGGCTTCGGCGACCACTATCCGAAACCCTGCATCGAGCCGCCGGAACTCGGCTTCAAGGTCTTCCGCCACAATCCGGACAGCGGCGATCTGGTTGACCTCAATGACGGCGTCGGCGATCCGGGACGCGGCAACGGCGAGCCCGGCCATCGTTACCCCTGGGCGCAGGAAGAGCACCAGAAAACGCTCTATGTCGGCGTCCTCAACGGCAATCCGAATCCCTTGCACATTTTGCCGGCGGCTTTGAGCCTGTTTACCGAGATCCCGTTTGCGCCGACGCTGCACTCGACCGGGCCGGAAATCTGGCGCTGGGTCGATTCATTCACTGCCGAGGTGGCCGTCCCGGGAGACAGTGCCCAGCAGGTGCTCGACCTGCCCGACCGGGGATACTGGGAAAAGGTGCTTGACGGCGACGACCTCGGCGGTGCGCTGGATGGCCAGGTCGGCGTTCGCGAGTTGTTTTCCTACCAAGGCTACCTTTACGCAACCACGTCGAACAACCTCGCTCCCCTGCTTCTGCAGGGTTCCCGTGAACCGGCGATGATGATCCGCTCCAAGAGCGGCGACCCCGGGACGTGGGCGGAAGTGCCGCGCGGACCGGGTACGGACGACGACCCGTTCGACGATCCGACCAACACCTCGATCCGAACTCTCGAGGAGATCAACGGAATGCTCGTCGTCGGCACCGAAAAGGCTTCCGCGCTGCTCGGTCCCGAGGCCGGAGATCCCGAATTGTGGACCTTCGACGGCTCCAAATGGAAGCAGGTCGAAGGGGAGGTCGAAGGCTTTGCCATTTCCGAAATTCTCGGCCTGCGAGCCCCGAAGATTTATGGTTTGCAGGAGGGTGAAGCCGAGGCGTTTGGTTTCGATACCTTCGAACAGCCGTATTTCGGCAATTGGGATCGCGACGGCTACAACCTCTACACGGTGGCTCCAGCCAAACCGGAGGACGACACCGGCGATCCGAACGCGCCCGAATTCAACGTCGCGCCGCTGCCGACGCCCGTTATCGTCGACATTACCCCGACCCATGTCCGCTATGTCGGCCGGGGCCCCAACCTGGATGCCGGCGAGATTCCCGACTACATCATCGGCGAACCGGACGCCAACGGGCTCTATGCCGCCGACGATTTCGGCGACGTCTCGCCGTTCGACGACCTCGGCATCATCAAGATGTTCGAGTTCGATCCCAATCCGCGCGACGAGGAACCCGGCTATCTCTATTTCGGCACGGTGGACTACCAGGACGGCGCGACCCTGATGCGATCGCAAAGACCCGACGATCCAATGAGCTGGGAGCTGATCACCGCCGACGGGTTCTTCTCCGAATTCGGCGCAGAAGCGGTCAACACGCCCGATTCGGGACTGGTGCCCCTGCTCAACGGCAATTTCTACATCTGGTCGGCCGCCGTCATGCAACGGGAGAAGAAACTCCTCACTGAAACGTTGGACGATCCGAACAAAGATCCTGGGCTCGAAGACAGCACGCTCTACATCGGCACTTTCAACGGCCTCAACGGCTCCGGCCAGATCCTCAAATCGAACGACGGCGTCAATTTCGAATATGTGACCCAGGATGCCTTCGGCGAAGACAACATCTACGGCTTCCGGTCGATGGAAGTCATCCGCGACGAGGTGTTTTTCGGCGGCGCGTCGCCGATCACCACACCGGATCCGACGTCCTTTCCCTACGTGCCGGAAGGCGCCTTCGCGTTCGATCTCATCTGAAGCGCAAACGACGCACTCTCCCGGAAACGATGCCGGGGGAGCGCCGGCCGGCACTCATCCGCTGGCGACCCTCACCAGGTCCATACCGCTGCCGGACAGTTTCGCCGAGAGCTCGCCGGCGCTATCGATCAGCTTCTGGCGATACCGGTCGTAGTTTCTTGCCGCATCTTTCTTCGGAGCGATCAGGCACAATGTAGCGATACAGTGTTCGTTCTCGTCGAAAACCGGCGCAGCAAAGCAATGGGTGAAATTGTCCGCGACGCTGTCGAAAGAAAAGAAGCCGTCCCGCTGCGCCCTTCTGGTCTCCTCGATGAAGACACCGGGTTCCAGATAGGACCCATCCGGCAGAGTAAAGTCGGGTTCGGGAATGAAGGCGCCGATTTCGGCGTCCGACAAATGGGTCGCCAGAAGCCGGCCGGAAGCCGTCCAGGGAATCGGAATGCGTTCTCCGACATCGGAACTGATGCGAAACTGGCGAATGCCTTCCTTCATCAGGACGACCGTATATTTGTTCCCGTCCAGCATGCAGAGCTGGGACGTCTCACGCGTGTCGTGCGACAGTTGTTCGAGATAAGGCTGGGCTTCGCGCGCCAGATCGAAATTGGCCAGATAGGCCGTCCCCCAGAAATGCAGTTTCCTGCCGAGGAAAACCCGTCCCTCATTGTCGGTGTATTCGAGAATGTTCTGCTCGATCAGCAGCCCGATGATCTCGTAGATCGACGATTTCGGCGCCCCCATGCCCACGGCGATTTCATTGGGTTTCAAGGGCCCCTTTCGGACGCGCAGGTAATCGAGAATGGCAAACGCCCGATCCAGCCCCCGCGCCCGCCCGCTTTTTTTGGTTTCGGTCATCACGATCTTTCTCGAGCTCGCGCCGACGACTTACCGCGCGACAAATGGACGGGCCGATTTATGTCTTGCGATACGCGATACAGTCAACCTCGACCTTGCAGTCGACCATCATGGTCGCCTGAACGCAGGCACGCGCCGGAGGGTTATCTCCGAAATATTCGGCGAAAATGGCGTTGAACGTCCAGAAATCCCGGGGGTCGTCTAGCCAGACCCCAATCCGCATGATGTCGGAGGGTGCATATCCCGCCTCTTCAACAATCAACAGCATGTTCCTGATGGCCTTGTGCGACTGGGGCGTGATTCCGCCCTCGATGACTTCGCCATTCTCCATGGCAACCTGTCCGGACACGTAGAGCCAGCCATCGGCTTCCGTCGCTCGCGCGAACGGAAGCGTCCGTTCGCCGCTGCCCCTGCCACCTTCCACGCCATACCGTTTGATCGTCATTGCTTTCTCCCGCGCATCAAAACTTCGAACTCTTGAGAAAGGCCGCGAGTCGTTCCGATTCGGGCCTCTTGAATATGCGTTCCGGCGACCCGGCTTCGGCGATTCTGCCTTCGTGCATGAACACAACGGTGCTGGAAACGTCGTAGGCGAACTGCATCTCATGCGTGACCAGCAGCATCGTCATGCCGTCGCCGGCGAGATCCCGGACGACGTTGAGGACTTCGTTGACAAGTTCCGGATCGAGCGCCGACGTCACCTCGTCGAACAGCATGAGCTTCGGATTCATGGCAATGGCCCGCGCGATGGCGACCCGTTGCTGCTGGCCGCCGGACAACTGACCGGGATAGTGATCCCTGCGTTCGAGAAGGCCGACGCGTTCGAGCCAGGTCTCGGCGATGCTTCGTGCCTCGTCCCTGAGCATTCCCTTCACCTTGATCAGGCCGAGCATGACATTCCGGACAGCTGTCATGTGCGGAAACAGGTTGAATTGCTGGAACGCCATTCCTGTCATCGCCCTCTGGGTGGCGATCTCCTTCTCCGGCAGCCTGACCCGTCGGCCGCGACGATGGGCATAGCCGATCTGCTGGCCGTCGATGGCGATATCACCTTCCTCGAACTCCTCCAGCAGGTTCACGCAGCGCAACAAGGTGGTTTTGCCCGATCCGCTCGAGCCGATCAGGCTGAAGACGTCCCCCTTGTTGACGGTCAGGTCGACCCCTTTCAGGACTTCGAGGTCACCGAACCGTTTGTGCAGATTGTCTATTTTCAGAAGTGGCTGGCGCATGGACTCGAGCAACACCCTAGTTTGGAATCGCGACTTTTCGTTCGACGTAACGGCCGGCTTTCTCGATCGCGAAATTGATGACGAAATAGAGGAAGCCCGCGAAGAAATAGAACTCCAGGCTGAGGAAGTTCCTGGAGATCACCTGCTGGATCGACAGAAGCAGTTCGACGACCCCGATGATCGAAAGAAGCGTCGATGCCTTGACGATTTCCGTGGCCGTGTTGACCCAGGTGGGCAGGATCTGGCGCAGCGCCTGAGGCAGCAGGATATAGACGAACACCTGGCGGAACGTCATTCCGATGGACTTGGCCGCCTCGGTCTGGCCGGCCGGGATCGCCTGCAGCGCACCGCGCACGATCTCGCCGATATGCGAACTGCAGAACAGCGCCAGTGCAAAGGTGCCGGCCTGAAACGCCGTCAGGTCGACGCCCACGACCGACAGAATGTAGAAACAGGCGAGTATGAGCACGAAGACCGGCGTTCCGCGCAGGAAATCCGTATAGAGACGCACCGGAAACCGGACCGGCCAGCTTCCGTAGGTAAGCAGCAAGCCGACGGCGACGCCGAGCAACGACCCGCTGACGATGGCCAGCAGCGAGATGAGGATCGTATTGCCGAGGCCGGCGGCAATCGCCCATCGCGACATCCAGGCATCGACCACAAAGCTGGTGAGTTCCATGCGCCGCCTCCTATCTGGGAATGGCCAGTTTCTGTTCGAGCAGGCGCAGGCCGGCAGCGATCAGGTAACAGGTGGCGACATACATCAGACTGGCCACGAGCCAGGTCTCGACGACCCGGAACGTCTCCACGTTGATCTTGCGGGCATAGTAGGTGAGCTCCGGAACGGCGATCGCCGCGGCGAGCGACGTGTCCTTGAACAGCGATATGAAGTTGTTGCCGAGCGACGGCAGGACGTTGCGCACCATGACCGGAACGATCAGGTAGCGCCGGGCCTGGAACTCCGTCAATCCGATCGCCAGGCCGGCTTCGCGCAATCCTGTCGGCAGCGCCATCAGACCGGCACGAAACACCTCCGTCAGGTAGGCGCCGGAATAGATGGCCAGCGTCAAAATGAAGGACTCGATCTTGCCCAGCCGGATTCCCCACTGCGGCAGGGCGAAATAGGTGAACAGGATCAGCACCAGGATCGGCGTGTTCCGGATGGCGGCGACATAGGCTGCCGCCGCCCCGCGCAGGAAGCGGTTTTTCGAAACCATGCCGAAGGCGGCGAGAAGCCCGATCACGCAGCCGATGGCGATCGAAACCACTGCCAGCAGCAGGCCCAGACCCAGGCCCGACAGCAGCAGATCGAAGTCTCGCCAGACCGCGTCAAAATTGAAATCGTAGTCCACGTCCCGCGGCCTTCCCCGGCAGGTTCGTTACTTGTATTCGACCGGAAAGCCGATTCGCGGCGGCGCCAGGTCGACCCCGAACCACTTCTTGAACGACGCGGCGTAGGCGTTGAACTCGACGCCGGTCATGGCCTCGTGGAACACCGAATTGACGAAGTTCAGCCATCGTTGATCGCCTGGTTTGACGGCACAGCTGTAGCTCTGCGGGTTCCAGCCACATCCGGCATCGCGGTACCGCCCCGGCGACTGCAGCATGAACCAGTTCAGCGACGACTGATCGGTGGCGGCGGCATCGGCCCGGCCCGAATTGAGCGCCTGATACATCAGGTCCACGCTCTCGTACTGATCGACCGCAGCCTGCGGCAACGCGGCATGCACCATGTCTTCTGCATAGACGTTCTGCAGCACCGAGACCGTGACGTCGTCGCCCGCCGCCAACAGCGCTTCGTGGTCCTTATAGCGACTCTTCTCCAGCAGCAGCAGCCCGACGCCCTCGCGATAATACGGGATGGTGAATTCCACCTGCTGGGCGCGGCCGGCGGTGACCGTCATGAACTGGCAGGCGATATCGACCTTGTCGGTCGCCAGGTTCGGAATGCGGGCGTCGCCGGACTGGATGACGAATTCAATCCGGTCCAGATCGTCGAACAGACCCTTGGCCACCAGCCGGGCCATGTCGATATCGAAGCCGACCAGATTGCCGTCGGCATCCTTGAAGTGCCACGGCGCGTTGGTGCTGCCGGTCCCGACAATCAACTTGCCGCGGTCGAGCACCTGCTGAAGCCGGTCGTTCTCCTGAGCTGACGCGCCCGCTGCAAGAGCGAACATCGAAACGGCCGTTACAGCCGCCGGTATGGACATCTTGTGCCACATGGGAACCTCCCTTGGATCATCATTTCCGCTATACCGGAATTATTTACAAAATAGCGGACTCATGCAATAGTCAACTCGAGATGGCCTGTCAAGCATCGCTGCCGCAATGCCGGGCTGGTCTTGCAGGTTCGGTTCAGCGATATTTTGGATTTCTGCTGCCCGAGCAGAATCGCACCGGGAGACAAATCTTATGGAGACACCGGCTGTTCTGATCGACCTGAGGGTCGTCAGCGAGAACATCACCCGCTTTCAGGACTATTGTGACAAACAGGGCGTCGAGGTGCGCCCGCACATCAAGACGCACAAGATTCCCGAAATCGCGCAAATGCAGCTCGACGCGGGAGCGGTCGGCATTACCTGCCAGAAAATCGGCGAGGCCGAGGTCATGGCCGCCGCCGGAATCGACAACATCCTGATTACCTACAACATCATCGGACCGGAAAAGCTTCAGCGCCTGCTGAAACTGGCGAAAACCTGCCGGTTGTCGGTGACGGCCGACAATCGACATACGGTCTCGGGCCTGTCGGACACATTTGCAGCGGGAGCATCGCCCCTGACCGTTCTGGTCGAGTGCGACACCGGCGCCGGGCGTTGCGGCGTGCAGACCCCGCAGCAGGCGCTGGACCTTGCACTAACGATCGACCGGGCGCCGGGCCTCGCTTTCGGCGGCCTGATGACCTATCCGCCGATGACCGACCCGGCGCCGGTTCAGGCCTGGCTGTCGCAGGCGCGCGATCTGATCGAGGAGGCGGGATTGTCCTGCGCGACGGTCAGCAGCGGCGGGTCCCCCAACATGTGGCGCGTCGAGGACGTTCCGATCGCCACCGAACACCGCATCGGAACCTATGTGTACAACGATCGGTCGCTGATCGAAGCGGGCGTGTGCACCGCCGAGGACTGCGCCCTCACCGTCGTCGCGACGGTGGTCAGCCGACCGACGCGGGACCGGGCAATCATCGATGCGGGATCGAAGGTCCTGACGTCCGATCTTCTCGGCCTGTCGGGTCACGGACTGATTGTCGGCCGGCCCGAGGCCGCCATCGTCGGGCTCAGCGAGGAACACGGCATCGTCGACCTTTCCGCCAGCGACTGGCAGCCGGAGATCGGCGACCGCATCGCCATCGTCCCGAACCACGCCTGCGTCGTCTCCAACATGGTGGACGAGGTCGTCGTCAAACGGCCTGACGGAATTGTGGAAGCGGTGCCGGTTGCGGCGCGGGGCAAGGTAGCTTGATCGCCGGACGATACCCGTCGACTTCGAATTCTGCCGATATCGACCTCCAGATTTCCTCCGCTTGGCAATGCTGTCGAAATCGCCGAATAAGCCATCGAGATACCGATCGGCCAGTTCGGCACTTCATGCTTGGGTTGGATGGATGTCGGTCACGGCCGCCTTTGCCCAGCGTGACAGAAAGGAAGTCCTCATTTACCGATGCGATTGGCTGCCAGTGCCTTGATATCGTCGGCGCTTGTATCTTCGAACTTCGATCGGGGTACAGCAAACGCGGCTCGTAGTTCGGCCTTGATCGCTTCGAACGCTGCCCGCTCACGAACCGCCTTGTCCCTCCGGATTAGGTCGCGGACATCCTCACTCACGCTCTCATAGTCTCCTTATTCCATCATCCACTCGACATGCTCCCGCAATCCGCCGCTGATGCGGACACTCACACTCAAGGATTTCGCGCGATTTGCCGGTTCGCTGCTCATGTGCACATAATGGTCGATTTCGTCGACGCTCGTAAATACCGCGAGCTAATTGCGCGTTCCGCGCAGCCCGAGAGAACAACGACATTTGAACGTCGCAAGCACCGTTGATACAAGGTCAGGCGACGCTATTTCGCGCAAACCAACGTGCCAAACAAACTG
This sequence comes from Rhizobiaceae bacterium, assembly GCA_963921345.3. GTDB lineage: Bacteria > Pseudomonadota > Alphaproteobacteria > Rhizobiales > Rhizobiaceae > Hoeflea_A. Next base: position 4,140,337 of record CAWUFE020000007.1, read on the forward strand.
TTGTCCGATCAATTGGACGGCGCGGCCGTCTCACCGGCCCATCGATGGAGGACCCCAGCCCCATGTCCGACCTGCTTGTCAAGAATGCCCGCGTCGTCGACGGAACCGCCGATCGCCCCAGGGATGCCGTTGACCTGCGCATCGCCGACGGCCTGGTGCAGGAGCAGGGTGCAGACCTCTCCGCCGGCCCCGACACCCGAACGATCGACGCTGCCGGGCGGTTCGTCATGCCCGGCCTCATCGATGCGCATGTCCATGTGACCGCGACGACCGCCGACCTCAAGGCCAATGGCGGCCTGCCCGATCCGATCGTCACCATCGGGGCGCTGAACATCATGCATGCCATGCTGATGCGCGGTTTCACCACCGTGCGCGATCTCGGCGGCGCGACCGGGGCGCTGCGGCTCGCCGTGGCGGACGCGCCGATCCCGGTGCCGCGCCTCAACATCTGCGGCAAGGCGCTGTCCCAGACCGGCGGCCACACCGATCAGCGCGGACTTCTCGACACCACGCCGACGTCGCCCTTGAACCTGCCGCTCGGCAGCATGGGGCTCATCTGCGACGGCGTGCCGGCGGTCCGCTGGGGCGCCCGCGAGCAGTTCCGCACCGGCGCGGACTTCCTCAAGATCATGGCCAATGGCGGTGTCGCCTCTCCCTCCGATCCGATCCATTTCCTCGGGTTTTCGCGCGAGGAAATCACCGCGTCTGTGGAAGAAGCCGGCAATGTCGGCAGCTACGTCGCCGCGCATCTTTACACGGACGAGGCGATCCGCCGCGCCGTCGAATGCGGCGTCCATTCGCTCGAACACTGCAACCTCATCGAACCCGAAACCGCCAGGCTGGCGGCCGAAATGGGCTGCATCGCCTGCCCGACCCTCGTCACCTACGACAAGCTGATCTCGGAAGGCGCCAGCATGGGCCTGCCGGCTGCGTCGGTTGCCAAGGTCGACGACGTGCGCCTGAGAGGCATGGAATCGCTGTCCATCATGGCCGAGGCCGGCCTGCCCATGGCCTATGGCAGCGATCTTCTGGGCGGCATGCACCGCCACCAGTCGGGCGAGTTCGAAATCCGCGGCCGCGCCCTGCCGGCCCAGCAGGTCATTGCCAGCACGACCGTCATCGCCGCCCGACTGCTGCGCATATGGGGGGTCCTCTCATTCTGCACAAACGGTTTTCGGGGGAATCCTCGGAAATGTCTTTGCATTTCAGTCGGATAGAGCGCACACGCAACAATATTTCTTTGGCACAAGAATGAGAAAAATGAGAAAATCCGGCACGTTTTCTGGCACAAATGATATGAAAACGAGAAAAAACGAGAGAGTTTTGATGGCTCGCTCGCTCCTGGAAAACAAGGGCTTGAGGCTTCCCGGCCGTTCATTTGCCCGGGGCAAGGGAGTCCCACTTGTCGGGGCGAAGTGGGACCAAGCGGGTCCCACTTCTGCGGGGAGTCCCAGTTCGCGATTTCAACCACAAAATCAGTTACTTGCTCAATCTGAAATCGTTAAAGGCGCAGAAAGAAGTGGGACTCGATTTACGGTTGCATTGCTCCCGCCGCCTGACTGTACGAAGGGGTGGGGTATTCGCCTACTTCCCAACAAGCATCCTGGCCGTCCACACCACCCGGCCGAGGATCTGCGCATCGTCGGGCCAGGTTGTCGTCTGCGATGATGGATTGTCGCTCAGCATCAGCGCCTTGCCCCTGGCGTCCTCGCCGGCGCGCCTGACCACGAGGCCGGCCGGTACCCGGATCACGAAGATATCGCCCGCCCGCCGTTCCGTTTGCGTTCGGTCGATCAGGATTTTCGCGCCGTCCATCAGCGTCGGTTCCATGGCATCTCCCATCACTCCGATGACCGCGCAGTGCTCCGCGTCGAGGCCGTTTTCGTCGAGCCATGCGCGGCGGAACCACACCCGCCCTGTAACTTCTTCGGAAAGGAACGTCGCCCCGCCGCCGGCGACAGAGGCCAATTCGGCCACGGCAACCGGTTGCGCCTCCGGCGGGTCGGTTTCATCGCCCGCCAGCGCCGAGGCGTCCGCCAAGCCTTCATATACCGCGAACTTCGCATCGGCTATTTCGGCCTTCAGTTCCGAGCGCAGCGCCTCCATCTGTGCCGATATCGCCGCCGCAACATCGCTGTCGCCGCCCGCATCCTTCAGGCGCATCTCGATGGTGCTTACGGCATCCGCCATGCTCGCGCCCTCCGGCAGGCCAAGCACGGCGATCAGTTCCGGCGTTGCCGCGGCCGGCGGTGAGGCAGGCGCTCCCGGATCGGGCACATGCTCGAAGTGCTCGCCGCGCGGCTTGCCCCTGAACACCGCGACCACCGGGTGCACGCGTTCGATGTCGGCTGGAAACCGCTTCTCTTCGAAACCCTGCGGTTGGCCGGCCGGCCTGGCCCTCCAGTTGCGCAGGTGAAGCGTGCCGTCGTCCCTGATCGAGACAAGCCGCTTGATTGATGCCGCGCCACTTGTGTCGCGGATCCATATCCGGTCGCCCGGCACCGGTTGGGCGGCCGGCGAGACGAGGCAAAGCCAGCCGCTCTTGATGCCTTCGGGCGCCATCGAATTGCCTGTCGCCGTCACCCAGAAGGCATCCTTGTCGCCGACCGTTTGAGGAAGTGGCAGAGGCTCGTGCTTCGGCACGTCCTTGCCCCAGCCCCAGCCATTGCAGCGTTCAATGCCACGATGCGGGGCCTCCAAGGTGCCCATGACTGTCCAGTCCGGTGCAGCGTTGGCCAAATCACCACCTTGCCGAGGCAGGCCTATGTAGAACTCGAGGCCGAGGGCACCGCAAAGCGATTGCAGGTTTTCGACCGAAGGCATTCCGCCTCGCCGCCGAATGTTTCGAATGAGGTAGTGATTTCCCACTGCCTTGATCGATGCCTCGGAGGCTGACAGCCCCAAGGCGACCAGGCGTCTATCTATGAGGTCCGTCAGTTGCTTCCGGTTCATGTTGGCCAAACTGCCAAAAGACTGGCCATGAGGCAATGAAGGTCTTGCCTGTTGGCCAGATTGCCAGTATCACTATTGGCACAATGGCCACGATTGATCTTGACCAAATCCTGCGCCTTGCGCAGATCGTGACCAAGGACGAGTGCTACATGCTCAATACCGTCTGCCTTCGGATTGCCAATGCCAATGCCAAAGATCCTCTTCAAGGGCCACGAAAATGCCAAAGCCGTCATGGCCTCCAGGCACCGCGCCAACATTCCGGCGAATTCCGCCAAAACCGCCCCCTTCGAACTTGACTGTTCCGCGCACGCATCGGTGAATGCGACCGTGCGCTTCGGGGCTCGGGTGTGCCTGATGCGGATGATCCCGCCGGGCTTCTCGAGGCATTTAAGCGCCTTTGCGATCCGCGCAAGACGGGAGTGGCCTGATGGCTGACCTGCATCGTGATCTGGACTTGACCCTGCCGCCGCCAGCCGTATCTGCCGCAGTGTCTCCTGCCTGGACTTGGGCGGATCACGAATACAGGACGTCGGCGGAACTGGCCGGTCTCCGTCTGGCGGGTTTGCCGACGACGAAGCGTCGCCTCAACATCATGGCCAGGCTCGAGGGTTGGCAGCAGGCCGGCTCGGGCAAGGCCAGAAGGCGCAAGGGCTCGGGCGGCGGTTGGGAATACCATGTGACTTGCCTTCCCGAAGCCGCGCAGGACGACTATCGACGCCGGCAGGATGCAAGGGGCGCCGAACCGCAGGCCGCCAAGCGCGATCCTACCGGCGGTCCGGCGGGAGCAAGGTCCGCCACGGCGCTCAGCGCCCGCCAGCGCCGCGTCATGGAGGCCCGTGCGGTGGTCCTGCGCGAGGTCGACCGGCGCGTCTTCACGGGCAACGTCAGCCGCCGCAAGGCCATCCTGGCGCTGGTCGAGGATGTCGCTTGGGACCTGCACTGCGTCGAAAAGGGGCGCAACGACCAGCGCGTGCTTGCGCCGGAACTGCTGAAGGCTGCCTGCGATGCCAATGATCGCCGCAATGGGGATCGCGGCAAGGGGGATCGCGGCAAGGGGGATCGCGGCAAGTGGGATCGCGGCAGGGGGCTGTCCCTGCGCGGCGTCTACAACTGGCTGGAAGCCCATGAGGCAGGCGGCACCGTTGCTCTCGCCCCGGCGGTGACGCGCCGCAGGCAGGATCATCCGGAATGGCTGACCGGGTTCCTGCGCTTCTATTGCACGCCGGCGAAGATCTCCATCGGTCATGCGCTGGAGAAATACGCAGCGTCACTGCCGCCGGATGCCTTCGTTCCGAGCTACGACCAGGCCAGGCGGGCGCTGAAGGCGCTTCAGGGCACGTCGCGCTTTCTCGACGCCCACCGGGGCCGCGAGGGACGGCTGGCGCTGAAGGCACGGCTTGGGTTCGTCACGCGTACGCTTGACGGTCTCGATCCGACGACGATCTACACCGCCGACGGCAAGACCTTCGACGCGCTGGTCGAGCACCCGGTCCACCATCGCCCGTTCCGGCCCGAGATCACCACGGTGCTCGACGTGGTGACGCGCAAGATCGTCGGCTGGAGCGTCGGCCTGGCCGAAGACACCGTGGTGGTCGCCGAGGCGCTGCGGCGCGCCTGCGAGAGCCACGGCATTCCGGCGATCTTCTACAGCGACCGGGGTCCGGGTTATCGCAACCGGCAGATCGACCACGCCACGCTGGGGCTGTGCGCACGGCTCGGAATTACCACCACCCATTCGCTGCCCTATAATTCGCAGGCGCGCGGCCTGATCGAGCGGGTCCACGGCACGGTCTGGAACCGGCTGGCGAAGGACCTGCCCACCTATATGGGCGCCGACATGGACCGCGAGGCGCGGCGGCTGGTCGACCGCAGGATAGACAGGGAAATCCGGCAATTCGGCGCGTCGCCGACGCTGCCGACCTTTGCCGAATTCAAGGATGCGGCGGAAGGAGCGATTGCCGCCTACAATGACAGGGTGCATAACAACCTGCGTGTGTTCAACCCGCTCACCCGGCGTCATCGCAAGGCGACGCCGAACGAGGTGTGGGCCGATTTCGGCAGGCGCGGCTTCGAGCCGGTGCCGCTCACGGCGCACGAGGCCGATGACCTGTTTCGCCCGGTCGAGCGCCGCAAGGTGCATCGCGGCCAGGTCTCGTTCAACACCAACCACTATTTCGACGCGCGGCTTGAGCCCTTTCACGGCATGGAGGTGCTTGTCGGCTATGACATCTTCGATGCCTCGAAGGTTTGGGTGCGCAGGCTGGAGCATGAGAACGGCGCGCCGGTTGCAGGGGCGCTGATCTGTGTGGCCTGCTTCTTCAACAACAAGCACGCCTATGTGCCGAAGACCATGCGCGACAGCGCCGTGGAGCGTCGCGCCAAGGGTCGGCTCAAGCGCATCGAGGCGCATCGGCGCGAAGCCCTCGAAGAGGCCAGTCCGGCGCTCACGATCAACCACGCGGCAGCCGTGCCGTTGGCGTTTCCGGCACCGGAGTGCCGGCCTTGCGAGACCGTGACGCCGCAGGCCGGAGACCGGGTCGCGACCATCGCCGATGTGGACCCGAAGCGGGCGCGGAAACAAGTGCCTGCCGATCAGTATGAACTGGCCGATCACTGCATTGCCCATCCCGGCGACATGACGGCCAACCAGCGCCGCTTGCTGGTGCAACTCTTCAACTCGCCATCGGCAAGGGAACTCTTCGAGCTGAAAGGCGGCAGGCTCGAAGACCTGAAGGACCTGCTGTTGACGACCGCCGCCGGTTCATCCGAACGCAAACCGACCGGAAAGGGAAATTCACCATGAGACCGACCTTCGTCAAGACCGAAAACTACCGGCGCTTCATGGGTGCGCTGGAAGCGCTGGAGGCGCGCGGCGCGTCGGAATGCCGCCTGGTCGTGGTCGACGGGCCGCCGGGGCTCGGCAAGACCACGATCCTGAGCCGCTGGGCCGCCGACAACATTTGCGTCTATCTGCGGGCCAAGGTGGAATGGTCGCCCTACTGGATGCTGGGCGAGCTTTTGAAGGCGATGCGCATCGACCCGCCGCACGGTTACGAGAAGCGCTTCGGCGCGGTGCTGCAGGCGCTGGGCGAGCGGGCGCATGGGGCCGACCTCGCAACCCGCGACTTTGCCGTGGTCATCGACGAGGCCGACCATATCAGCGCCAGGGGCAAGCTGGTGGACACGGTGCGCGATCTTTCGGATGTCTGCGAGGTGCCGTTCATCCTGGTCGGCATGGGCCGCATCCGCGACAATCTGAGCCGTTTTCCCCAGACCATGAGCCGCATCTGCCGCCATGTGCGCTTCGAGCCCTCGGACCGGGCCGATGTGCAGCGGTTCATGGACGAACAGTGCGAGGTCAAGGTCGCGCCTGACCTGACGGAATTCGTCACCCGTGTGACGGGCGGCTTCAACCGGGAAGTCCGCGAGGCGATCGTTTCGATCGAGCGTTTCGGCTTCCGCGCCTCGCCGGGCGTTGATGGCCTGACCATGGCCGACATGTCCGGCGAACTTCTGGTCAATGACCGGCGCACCGGTCAGGCCGTTCACGTGCCGCAGGCGCATTGATGGCGGTTGAGCCGCCGGAGATGGTTGTCGCAACCCACCAGACGCGGGTGCTTTACGCTCTGCCGCCCGGCACATGCAAGACGTTGCCGGTACTCAGCGGCGAACTGAACCTCCACCGTGTTCAGGTAAGCAGGGCAGCCTCGTTCCTGATCCGCAAGGGCCTTGTCGAACGCGTCGATATCGGGCGTTACAGGCTCACCCTGGACGGAGATAGGGCGGTCGCGTCCGGTGCCGCGATCACCTCCGGGCCGAACGCACCCCTCGAGTGTGTGCGCCGTCCGATGGCCGACACGCTGCGCCAGCGCGCCTGGACGGCGATGCGCATCCAGCGCACCTTCACGGTCACCGACCTGCTGGTCGCCAGCGCGCGGGGAGCGGAATGCAACGCCGCCCACAACCTGCAACGCTACCTGAAGGCCCTTGCCGGGGCGGGTGTGGTACGGCGCATGCGGTACCGCGTTGCCGGAACGCGCCCTGGCTCCAACGGTTTCCTGAAATATCAGTTGCTGAAGGACCTGGGCGAGATCGCCCCGGTGGTGCGTTCGGCGAGCGGCGTGCTGCACGACCACAATTCGGGGCGGGAACTGGCGCTGTAATCCGTGAGCGATGTCATCGATGTCCGGAGGCGTGAGGTCTGCGGCACCGGTGCCACGGCCTTATCCATGGGTGGACATTCCTCGCCACAGCCGCGCGTCGGTCGTTGCTGCGGAATCCACCACATGCCGCCCAGGAGTTCGACCACATGCCTGTACCACCGAAGAAATCCCGCCACGCCCAGCGTTAAATCCGGTGCGGTTACAATCCCGTTTAACGCTTCTTGCAACGCGTATGAACAGCCCGTTAAACACGCGTCAGGCACCGGATCTGCCCGTGGCCGATTTCCGCCGTGACCATGGCGTGTTCGGACACGCACCTGCCAACCCGCGAAGCGCGCTCGCAAGCCTCGTCTCTTTCGGACACGAAAGGCCCGCCCAACGGTCGAGTCCGGGTCCTTCGCGCTTCTTGCCGGACCATCTTAAATTCAGGCGGTCCCGGCTCTATGATGGTGTGTCACGGAACCATGCCGTTTGCACGGAGATCGAACTTGACGAACCCGAACGAGGCAGAAGCGCAAATCGCACGCATTCGGCAACGCCTTGCCGCGCTGGATGCCGAGCGATTGACGCTCCAGCGGGAACTGGAAGCCCTCGAACAGAGCCCGCTCGCCGATGGCCACGAAGTTGTCCGGCGGACCGATTTCGGCGATGCGCCGGTGACGAACGCGTCATCATCGGCCGAAAAGATCGCCCTGTTCCGCGACCTCTTTGCCGATCGCGAGGTCGTCTTTTCGCCGCGGTGGGAAACAACAGCAGGGTGTCCGGTTCGGCTATTCGGAGGCGAGAGAGTGTCGAGAGAGATTGACAAGGAACTCCACACATGGTGCCATATTGTCTAGATCCGCCGAAAAATCAAGGTAATTCAAACGTATCGCCATGCACACCTGCAAAATTGACGAATGCTTCACCGCCAAGCCGCAGGCCGCAAAGCGGTGCTGAATTCCCGATGAATTTCAACATGTCCTGGTATGACCTTGCAGGGACTACCGAACTGAACCCTTTATCCGAACGGCTCTCGGGTGCACGGCCATGAGAAAGCACGGCGACCAGATCGTCCTTAGCGCGTCTGATCTTGTGGGCCATCTGAATTGCGGGTACCTGACAGAGTTGGATCTGCAGGTTGCGGAGGGTGCGCTTGCGAGGCCGAGGCGTTGGGACCCGCTTCTGGAGATGCTGCGTGAGCGCGGTGATCGGCACGAAAGGGCATTCATTGGTCACCTTCAGGCCCAGGGTCTGACAACTGTCCGTATTGACGGGGTCGACATTACGCCTGCGGCTGTCGCCGAGACCGTTGCTGCGATGGACGCTGGTGCCGAGATTATTGTCCAGGCCGCCCTCGAGCATGGCAGGTGGGTCGGTCGGGCCGACATTCTGAGGCGTGTCGGGAAACCCAGCAATCTTGGCACCTGGTCCTACGAGATCATCGACACCAAGCTCGCCCGCGAGACCAAAGCCGGCTCGGTCCTTCAACTCTGTCTTTACGCCGACCTATTGGAGAAGGCGCAGGGCGTTGCCCCAGACTACGTCCATGTGGTTGCTCCCTGGTCCGACTTCGAACCGCAGGCGTTTCGGTTTGCGGACTATGCCGCGTATTTTCGAAGAGCGAAGGCCGCTGCCGATGCGGCAACGGGGTTGGCTGCACGGTGCATTCATTATCCCGAGCCGAAACAGCACTGCGATATCTGCAGATGGCGTACCCGGTGCGATGCGCGGCGGCGCGCAGACGATCATCTTTGCCTGGTGGCCGGAATCAGCAAGAACCAGACCGCCGAGCTTCATGACAACGCAATCACAACGACGGCTGCCTTGGCAGCGATGCCGACGCCTATGCACTGGGTTCCGAAGAAGGGTTCTGCGCAGTCGTACGAAAAGGCTCGGGAGCAGGCGCGCATTCAGGTCGAGAGCCGGGAGGCCGGAGAGGTCCGATATGAGTTACTGCCGGTCGTTGAGGATATCGGCCTGTGCTTGCTGCCTGAATCGTCCGAGGGGGACATCTACTTCGATATCGAAAGCGATGCTTTCGTTGGCGAGAACGGCCTCGAATATCTGTTCGGCTACATCTTCCGAGACGAGAGCGGTGCCTGGAACTACGTGGCCGACTGGGCCTTTGACCGAAAAGGCGAGAAAGCCGTCTTCGAGCGTTTCGTGGATTTTGTGAACGAACGCCGAGAGCGATATCCGGACTTGCACATCTATCATTACGCATCCTACGAACCCGCCGCGCTGAAACGGCTTATGGGGCGATATGCGACCCGGGAACACGACATCGACGACTTCCTGCGCAGCAATCTTTTTGTCGATCTTTACAGCATCGTACGCAACAGCTTGCGCGCTGGAGTGGAGAGTTACTCGATCAAGAAACTGGAGCCGCTCTACGGGTTTGAGCGCGATACCGGTCTGCCCGATGCCAATGTCGCCTTGGCAAGGCTTCATGCCGGATTGGAGCTTGGCGACATTGACGCCATAAACAGTGAGGTGCGTGCGACAGTGCAGTCGTATAATAGCGAAGACTGCACTTCGAGTATTGCACTGCGTGACTGGCTTGAAGAGCGCCGGCAGGAACTGGTCGATGCCGGCAAGCCTGTTGCGCGACCGTTACCCACTGACCGGGAACCGAGCGAGAAACTGACGGAGCGCCAAGCGGCCGTGCAAGCGCTTGTTGAGCGTCTCACGGCGGATGTTCCAGTGGATATCGAAGAACGCACGGGCGAGCAGCACGCCAGGTGGATTCTTGCGAATATCCTCGACTGGCATCGCCGCGAGGACAAGGCAACCTGGTGGGAGTTCTTCCGTCTTTCGGCGCTGTCTGCGGAAGAACTTGTCGATGAGCGGGCCGCGCTGTCCCAACTGACCTTCGTCGGTGACGTTTCGCCACCGGGTGCACGAACCCCGGTCCATCGATATTCAGCCCTTCAGCAGGATACCGACCTCAGAGGCGATGAGGCGTTGCGGATGAACGGCGGTGACAGAATCGGCACGGCCGTCGCGATTTCGGTGGATGATCGTACGGTAGACATCAAGAAGAGCGAAGGCACGGCAGGAATCCATCCTGACGCAGTTTTTGCGCATCAGATGTTCGACACCAGGCAACAAGCGGATGCTCTCATGCGCCTGGGGGAGTATGTCGCCGATCATGGAATCGAAGGTGAAGGCGCTTATCGGAGCTCTCGGGCACTGCTGTTGAAGCGGAAGCCATCTCTTGGCGGAGAACCGATCCGGAAGGCAGACGAGACCGCGCTGCAATCTGCGCTGCGTATCGCCCGGGAACTTGAGGACGGGATCTTCCCGATACAGGGTCCGCCAGGCACTGGCAAGTCGTACACCGGAGCACGCATGATCTGCGAACTGGTGAAACGCGGAAAGAAAGTCGGCATCACGGCCAACAGCCACAAGGTGATCCGGGGTCTGCTCGACAAGGTCGTGGAAGCCGCATGCGAGATGAACGTCGACCTCATTTGTATCCAGAAGCCGAAATCAGGGGAGCATGAACCCGATCAGGACCGTCTGAAGTTTGTGACCGACAATGCGGGTGTCTGCGCGGCTCTGGGGTCAGGGACGGCGCAGGTGGCCGGGGCAACCCACTTTCTCTGGTCGCGCGCCGATGCACATGAGGTTCTGGATGCGCTCGTGATCGACGAGGCGGCACAGATGTCACTGGCCAATGTACTTGCGGTCGCCCAAAGCGCGAAGGCCGTGATCCTCCTTGGCGACCCGCGACAGTTGGACCAGCCGACACAGGGTACACATCCAGACGGCACAGGGGTCTCCGCACTCGAACATGTTCTGGGCGACGCGAAAACGATTGCAGAAAACCAGGGGCTGTTCCTTGAGGAAACATGGCGTCTGCATCCGGACATTTGCCGCTTCAATTCAGAGCTCTTCTACGACGACAAGCTGCAGTCGGTGGCGGGTTGTGAGTTTCAGGAAATTTGTTCGGCCGGACCGCTGTCCGGAAGAGGTCTCCGGTATTTTCCGGTTGAACATTCGGGCAATCAAAGCTCGTCGACCGAAGAGGCCGATGCCATTGCCAAAATCTTCGAGGATGTGCTGGCCGGCAAACCGACATGGATTGACAGGGAGGGCCAGGAGAGGCCGCTGACGCGCGAGAACATCCTGATCATTGCCCCCTACAATGCCCAGGTTTTTGAGATACGGCAGCGACTGCCCGCAGCGCGTGTCGGAACGGTCGACAAGTTCCAGGGACAGGAGGCCCCTGTTGCGATCTATTCGATGGCGACATCCAGCCATGCGGATGCGCCGAGGGGCATGGAGTTCCTGTATAGTGCAAACCGCTTCAACGTGGCGGTCTCGCGGGCGAAATGTGTTGCCGTACTGGTCGCTTCGCCGAAGGTTTTCGAGGCGGAGTGCCGAACCCCGAGGCAGATGCAATTGGCCAACGCCTTCTGCAGATATCTCGAGATTTGCC
>CAWUFE020000008.1:0-220039 GCA_963921345.3 Rhizobiaceae bacterium
GGCCCGGTGGACAAGCTTTGCGTCCGTCGGGAACATCACGTTCTTCGGCTGAACCGTCGTGTCGACGATCACCCGGCGGGTATCCTGCGGTTTCATCGCTCCTGTCTTGACCGCGACCACAAGGCTTTCCTGCAGAAGCGCCTGGATCCGCTCCTCGCCCATGCGCTGGCGCCAGCGGGTCATGGAGGAGCGATCGAACGGCAGTTCATGACAGAAAAATTCTTCGCCGCACAGATACTGGAAATAGACCGCGCCGAACCGCGCCTCCAGCGCCGCCCAGTCGATCTCCTGTGCCAGTCGCACCAACTCATGCTGCATGTTGAGGATCTGGTCGAGCCGGGCCCGAAACAAATCCTGTTCTCCGGTTTCACGCCGCTCCCGTGGTCTCGACATTCTCACCGCCTCGTTTAACCGCCGTCAAAGACAGTGATTCACGCTTTCAAAGCGGGGGAAACAGCAAAATCATATTGCAAGAAAACGACACTCAATCACCCGATTTCTTGCAATTCCAAAACACCTATCCAGCCCAATCAGTCAATCCAATCAAAGGCTTGTGGATAGTTCACGGGGGACTAAATAGCCCATCGGCGCACTAAAAACCCTTCTGGAGCATTTCGAGTTTGGAAGGCAAGGTTCCCTCGCTTACAAGAGCTGAGGATATCGTGGCGGCCCTCGGCGTCGAGTTCTACATAGGCCCGCCGCGCGAAAGCAGTGATTCGGCGGTTGTTGCACAGATTACTCAAGACAAACGAGACATAGTGGACGGGCAAGAGACGGGTTTGGTCTCACTTCCACGTTACAACATCGAGGCTTCTGCCGGCCATGGTGCGCTGGCGCATGACGATGCCGTTGTCGACTATCTGACGGTGTCGCGTGAATGGCTGTCTCGTTATGTTACCGACACTGCGCAGGTCGTGGTGATCGAAGCACGGGGCGACAGCATGGAACCGACGGTGCGCCATGGTGACCTGCTCCTCGTCGAGATGGCGGTCGATAACGACACCGTAGCCGCCGGCGGCGTCTTCATCCTGTCCGTCGCCGGAATGATCATGATCAAGCGCTTGCAGATCATGCTCAACAGCGATCTCAGGATCCTGTCCGACAACACAGCCTATGAGGCCGAAACGGTTCCGGCAGAGGAACGGGACGATAAGGTCATCATCCATGGTCGCGTCGTCTGGTCGGGCGGGCCAATGAGTGGGCGGCGGTAGCACCTGCACCCGAGTGCAAACCCGACAGCTTTGGAAACCATAAGACTCCCGCACGATCGGGACTGTTAGCATGGCTTCATGCAAAGATATCGTTCGTGTACCAGTGCGGTCATGTTTGGCCGCGCAAAAGACAGTCGGACCAGTGTCGCCAAGAGTAGCCGTTCATTTGGAAAGGCGCCGCGCCGACCCGCGCTGGTTGCAGCAAACAGTGAAGCAGAATGCGACACGATCGTGCTTCCGCGCTATGATATTCAGGCGTCCGCCGGTCATGGAGCGCTGGTCGAGCACAGTGATGCTTCGGACGTACTCACCGTCTCTCGGAACTGGCTGTTGAAGTATACTTCCAATCCAGGGAAAGTCGTCGTGTTGGAGGCGCGCGGCGACAGCATGGAGCCAACCGTGCGCGACGGCGATTTGCTGCTCGTCGATACGGGTGCCAATGCCGACGCGATATCGCTGGGTGGCGTTTTCGTTCTCACCGTCACCGGCATGGTCATGATCAAGCGTCTGCAGACCGTACTCAACGGTGATTTGAAGATCCTGTCCGACAACAGTGCATATGAGCACCTTCTCATCCCAGCCGGGGAACTGTCTGACAAGGTGATCGTCCACGGCCGCGTCGTTGGGAGTAGTGGACCGTTGGGCCGGCCGTAGCGCTGGACTGGACTACACAATTATGGTCGGAAACAGCGGAACTACTGTTATGAAGATGCCTGCTACAATTACATATGTCATCGGACTTCTTGTTGTGTTCTGTCCGAAACCTTCAATTGCAAACGATGAATGGCGAAAAACATATGCGGCTCTGGTGCTTACCGAACCACAAGTGGTTGAAGCGATGTGGCCCATCGAAAGCAGAGCGAGTTTCTGGGTTTCAGTACGAGACAATGGAACGAGACGCGACAAATATGCGCAATACCTGTGTCTCTTAAGGTCTGAAGCCAACGCACCAAAGGGCGCTAGCCATTCATTCATTATCTCGATTTGGAGTGCTGCGGAAATGGCGCGTGGTAACCTGTCCAAAATTGGCAAGTTTCACTGCAGACTTTAAGCGGCATAATCGGGAAGGAGTGGCGGACCATTAGGCCGGCTACAGCTGGGGAACTGCGATGCTTGAAATGATGGTTGCAGTTACGTTAGGACACTTCCAAAAATAACCACTACAAATCGTTCACTCTCGGCTTGATGGTATAATTCCATTCAGGGTGGAACTTGTCGCCAGTGATGTCGAGTTCGGCCATTTCGCTTTTGGAGACCTTGACGCCCTTCTGATAGGTCCGTTCGTCGACGGCACATTCGACCCTGAGCCCTGCCTTGGTTGTCGTCGCGCCGATCAATTCGACCACCGTCATGCGATCGGTGAGCGGACGGCCGCGCCAGTTTCTGGGTGATGTGACAAAACAGGCGATGCTCAATCTTGTTCCACTTCGACGTACCCGGCGGATAGTGGTGGATCTGCAGCGTGAGCCCGGTCTCGTCGGCGAGCTTTTGCAACTCGACCTTCCAAAGCCTGATACGTACCCCGTTCGAACCGCCACAATCAGCAGTGATCACGAGCTTCTTCGCCTCGGGATAGCGCGCATGGCCCATCCGATAGAACCAGGTGCGGATGGACTGGACAGCGAATTCAGCCGTGTCGGCAGTGATGCCGAGGCTGACCCATGCTTCGTTCGCGGTGACGTCAAAGACCCCGTAAGGAGCCACCTTGCCCAAGCTCTTGTCCTCGAAGTCGTGCACCTTCACGCGTCGTGGGTCGGCTTTTGGACGGTAGTCGGTGCCACCGTTCTTGTAGTTGCCGATCAGTTCCTTCTTCTTGGTGTCCACCGAGATCACTGGTTCTCCGGCGCCTTGTGCCTCACACACCTTGGTGTTGATGTGCTCGAACTGGGCATTGTGGTCCGGGTGCCTTGAGCCCTCGTCGGTCTTGCGGTTCGTCTGCCGCGAGAACCCCAATTTTGCCAGCAATGTGTCGACGCTGTTGCGGCATATCTTGTGGCCTGCGTCCTTGAGTGCCGCGGCCAGCTTGGCGGGACTTTTGGACACCCACATCAGCGGTCGCTCCGGGTCGCCACGCGTTACTGGCTCAACGAGGCGCTTGAGGTCAGCAAGCAGGGTCGGATCGTTATCGGTCAGTGTTCGCGCGCCAGCGCCTGGGCGGCGAACCTTTCCGGGCGGCGGATCATCGAGGTCCTTGAGCCCACGCCCGATCGTCGACCTGGCGACGCCGGTGATGCTGGAGACCGCGGCAATGCCGCCCCGGCCAGCTGCACGCGCTTCACTGGCGGCAAACAGCCGGCGACCACGTTCATCACGATGGCAGCCGTCCGCTTCCCAGCGTTGTTGAATTGCAAGTAGATCAATCATGCAAACCGGGTAGCGCATATCAATCCGTGCGGGAATCCCTTCTGTCTGAGACCGATGTCAAACCACCGCATACCGATCAGTCCATCCGAGTCGGTAATCTTTGGAAGTCTCCTTAGCAGGCACGAAACTTGAAGCTTGATCCCCGTCGAGCTCGCCTTCGCGATAGATTTTGGCGCCATCGGGAAAGCGCCGAGGTCGAAACCCCGTCACCCGTAACTGAGCCGGAGGCCGAATAACTTTCTTCGACGATTGCCAGCTTCTCAGCTTCTGTCCATTGCCGCCAACGCGGCTGCGCTGATACGCGCTCCGCCCCGAAGGCCTCTGTTTGATTAAATTCGTTGAATTCCATTTGGGTTCGATTCCGCAAGCGCAGCGAATTTCTCCTTGGACTGTTTGCAACATAGCATCCGAGTGACGAATGGACGACAGGATTGGGCCGCGATTGACGCACGAACCTCTGGCCTCCAAGCGTGTCCACACCTGTGATTTCCGGAGCAACAAAAAGGTAGGGCATTGGAGAACCCGGCGTGGATCAGTCATACTGGCTATGGGCTGGTGAAACAAAGATCGACACGAAATCGTCAAATATTTTGTGCAATTTCAGGACCTTTCCTTAGCCGTAGCAAATGGCGCGAAAGGTAATGGACCTTAAGAGCCTCGATAGCTTCGAAAGACCCGGTTATCGAACCACACCAGCATCGAGATGCGCCAACGGCATGGAAAGGGTGCGACACGTGAAGAACGTGGTATCGCAGGATGCAGCACGATAAACGGAAAGTAGAACTTATGACGAAACGCTCCCTCGACGCCCAGATCGATGCGGTGGTGCGGGTCCTCGACAACCAGCGCTGCGCAGCAAAATATTCGCGGAACGGTGAGTTCGGCCAGGAACATGTCCTGCGCCTCGAATGCGCGCTCAACACCCTCCAGTGGGTGCGAGACCACACCGACGTCGTTCGCCAGTTGACGGTCTGCCAAAGAGCCTCCGAGACGCAACTGTCAACCGCCGGCGAAGAGCCGGCGTCATGAACCCTTCGATATCGAGGTTGCTCCCGACTGGGTCTGCGAGATTCTTTCACCATCCACCCGGCCCATCGACCGACACGACAAGGCGGTGATATTGGCCCGCGAATGCGTCGGCTACACGTGGTTCGCTGATCCGGATGCCAGAACGCTGGAAGTGCTCAAACTATGCGACGGGCACTGGGCGCTGCGCCGTAAGTACCATGACTTGCCTCGATTGTATTCAAAACCGGTCTAGTCCTCTGAATCACTCATACTGATGGGTACAGTTTCCTGAGTTTGACGCGTGCGTTTTCATTTGTGAACTGCCAGCGTGCGATGCACCGTTTTTCGTTGCGTGCGGTCGCCCATGTGTTGACGTCATGTGCGAGGTCTTCTTTGCTCCCGATGCGTTCTTTCAGACTCTGGCGTGACAACACGGACAATTCGGCTTCGGCCATGTTCAGCCACGATCCGTGTTTGGGGGTGAAGGTCCACTCGGACCTTTCTGCGATACGCCTTGCCTTGGCCGGTTCGAAGGTCGCGTAAAGCGACGCCGGGCTGTGCGTATTCAAATTGTCCTGGACCAGTACGATCTTGTCCGCATCGGCGAAATGCCGGTCGGCGAGGTCTTCAAGGAAGTGAGCGTAGTCCGGTTTGCTGCGATGGCAGGTGACCTTGACGTGCCGCGTGCCTTCAAGCGGGGCAAAAGCCATAAATAGATTGGCCATACCTGCGCGCTTGTATTCATAGTCGTGCCGAGCAACGCGCCCCGGCGTCATGGATATCGGCAGACGCGTGGCGCTGACCAGCTGTTTGGCCGCTTCGTCCAGACAAACCAGCGGACGTTTCGGATCACGTGGGCGCCGATAGATCGCCAGCACGTTCTCCATTGCGGCAACGAAGGCCGCGTTCTGCTTGGGTGGAATTACCCAATACCGACTTCGGTGAGGCTTAAGTTCGTTTTTTGAACGCGCGCGCAACGGTGTTGAAGTGGGCCGCCTCAACGATGTTCAACTCAACGACCTTGTCGGCCAGAAGCCGAATGGTCCAGCGCGCATGGCCCTGTGGCGGCTGCGAGCAAGCAAGGGCAATCAGCCTGGCTTCGGCTTCACCATCGAAGATGCGCTTGATGGCAGGATGGGCTCGCTGTTTGCGGGCAAACACCGCATCCATCCCTTCCATCTCAAACGTCTCGCGTACCCGGGCGACCGTCGAGGGGGAGGTTTCAAGGCTTTGCCAGATCTTGTGATCCGTCCAACCTCGCCATGTGGCCTTTGTCGGCCTTCAGAAGAATGCGCGCCTTGCAGTTCGCACGTGCAGCCAGCGTTCCTTTCCTGATCTTCGACAATAGCGCCTCGCGCTCGTCCAACGTCAACTCAAAAACATATTTGATATTGGCCAAAACCTGCCTCCTCTTCGCACGATTCGGCAAACAGGGAATCAGACCAGACTGAACACGGCAACATATCAATTTAATTGATACGGAGGACTAGACTAGTGCCCGTCCATAAAGGCGTGTGTTTTGAGGCATTTGTCCGGCGCTTATCCTCGTCTATGAGCCCTTTAGGCGGCCTTTTCGAGCTATTTTGATTGGGTCAATTTCCTGTTGGCGATGAGACGGCGCTTGAGGCTTCTCAGTCGCATGCCCGATGGTCTGGTCGTGACCGGCAGGCTGCACCGCGAGGTCAGTCGTTATCAACTCAGCCTTAATCGGGTGAAGAGGACGATGTTGTAAGTGACAACGGAGGACCAGACGCAGGCTTTGAAGTGTTGGAGGCCGCGCCAGGTGCAGCGTGCCAAACCGTAGGCGCGCTTCAGGCAGGATATTCCAGCTTCGATGCCGGCGCGAAAGTTGCGCAACTTGCGATAGACCCACTTGCTTGCGACCATGTCTTCGATCCTGAGGCCGGCCTTCTTATGGAAGGCCATGTCGCGCGCACCCCATTCCTTGGCTGTGGCCAGATTGCGCTGCGATGGCTTGGTCGCACCTTGGGTCGTCGAAGGGGCGATGAACGGCCCGGCATTCGACACCTATGTGACCACCCAGCTTGCTCCAACGCTTCAGCCCGGCGATGTCGTCATTTGGGACAATCTCAACGTCCACAAGAGCCCACGAGCCGCGGAGGCGATCAATCCGCTCCTGCCGGTGGTCAGATTGAGTTTGTGACCGTATTCGATGTCGCGGCTGCCTTTGACGATGATGTCGGCATGCGGCTCGAACAGGCTGACCAACTTGTCGCCTGCCGGCACCGTCTCCCGGCAAGCACACGCCGCTGGCTCTGTGTGACGATGCGTTCGATTAGCGGTCGATAGTAACAGACCTGGCTTGCCATGGGTCGACGGCCGGATCGGGAGCCTTGGCCAAGCACTCGCTCGCCCGCTCCAGATACGTCAGGGTCGTGCGGGTTATGGCGATCAGTTCGCGGTAGATTTGCACTACGGCATTGACGTTTCGCCGGACCTGATCTCGGCCGTCACCGACGCCGTTCTGGAGGAAGTAGCTGAATGGCAAAACCGGCCGCTGGATGTTTGCTATCCGCTGGTCTTCTTCGATGCGATCCGGGTCAAGATCCGCGATGAAGGCTTCGTTCGCAACAAGGCAGTCTACATCGCGCTGGCCATCCTTCCCGACGGTACAAAGGAGATCCTGGGCATCTGGATCGAGCAGACGGAGGGCGCCAAGTTCTGGCTGCGCGTGATGAACGAACTGAAGAACCGCGGCGTCGCTGACATCCTGATCGCCGTCGTTGATGGCCTGAAGGGTTTTCCTGAGGCAATCACGGCCGTGTTCCCCGAGACGGTCGTCCAGACCTGCATCGTCCACCTGATCCGCCATTCGCTGTCGTTCGTGTCCTGGAAGGACCGCAGGGCCGTCGTGTCGGCGCTCAGAGCAATCTACCGGGCAAGGATGCCGAAACCGGCCTCAAGGCTCTCGACGAATTCGAGGCTGGTCCCTGGGGGCAACGATACCCGGCGATTGCTCAGAGTTGGCGGCGCAACTGGGAGCACGTGATCCCCTTCTTCGCCTTTCCCGAAGGCGTGCGGCGGATCATCTACACGACGGATGAGATCGACAAGACTTTCCTTTCGCAAACCGCTATTTATTGGTGGTGCGGTCGACCTCGTGGCGAAGCGTGGCGTGCCGGCTGGAATCGTCACCGGGCAGCCCATTCAGTCCCTGCCGGTCTGAGGCGGCCGCACACCCATCCTTTTTCGGAGGGTGTGGCCGCCACGCCGCAACAAAGTGTTCGTAGTGTTTCTGCGCCTGTTGTGCGACCTGCATTTCCTGTTGGCGCAACTCCTTCACGTTGTAGGCGAAAGCGGTGCCCCGCTTGTTTCCCTTGCGCTGCGGCAGCCCGGCCGCCAGTTCCATTGACCGATGCTTGTGTGCCACGAGACTTGGCCGTGCCCAGCGGTAATCCTCCCCCTTGGCCAGCATATGCCAGCACAACGTAGCGAGCTTGCGCGCAACTGCAACGGCGGCGATCTGATGGCCGCGGCGCGCCCGAATGCGAATGAAGAAGGCGCGCAATGGTCCTGGCGCTTTTGCGGCTGCCCAGGCCGCCTCGACCAACATCGCGCGGGCATGGCTGCGCCCGGCCTTGCTGATCCGGCCATGATGGGCGGGCCCAAGCCCAGATTGGCGAACGCGCGGGTTCAGCCCGAAATAGCTCACCAGTTTCTGGGGCGACTTGAACCGGCCAATGCTGCCGATCGCGGCCATCAGCCCGGCCGCCACAGTCAGATTGACGCCAGTGATGGTCAGCAACCGCCGGATCGGTTCGTCCTCCAGCGCGTCCTGGGCGATGTCCCGATCGAGCACGGCAAGGTCCTCTGCAAGCCGGTCCAGTTCACGGATATGGCGGGCAATCGCGGCCCGCTCGTCCTCTGGCACCGGCTGTCGCGTCAGCCAGTCGCGACCGCGCTTGTTGAAGAGATCGGCATGCGGACACTTCGGAATCAGATGTGCGTGCAGGATGGCATGCACCTCGTTCTTGATCCGGGTCCGATGCCGCACGACCTGATACCGGCGCGCGACAAGCCTGCGCATTCGCTCCGTGGCCGCGTCCGGGGTCCAGATTTCCGGCAGATAACCGGCGGCATGCAAGCTGGCCAGTGTGCCTGCGTCGACCTTGTCGGTCTTAACATGGGCATGGGCGATCGCCTTGACCTGAAGCGGATTGGCAATCACCACGCGTTTCACATGAGGCGACAGAACCCGAGACACCGCCATGCAGTTTCCAGTCGCCTCGATCACCACCTCGTCCGTTTTCTTCAAGTTCCTGCCGAAACCCTCAAGGGCCGTCCGGGTCATCTCGACCCGGCCCTCCTGTCTGGTCAGGCCGTTCTCCCAGATCACCACCTCTCCGAAGGTCCGATGGATATCTATTCCGATCACGCGTCGCATGCGCGCCTCCCTTTCCAATTGAAAACAACAGCGGGAGCGGCGGGCAACACGACAACTACGGATTCGCGCTCTCGGCGCAACCGGGCGAGTCGCAGAGGCGGCCAGCTACTAACACGAGCTCGCAGCTCATCGTATGGATCGGCCTGCCCGCACCTTCGTGCTCCCGGTGCCTCTGTCCCGGATGCTCGCAGCATACAACCTGATCAAAAGACCGGAGTGGAACATCGGCACCAGGATCTTCATACCGGTTACAAACGCCATAGAGGCACTGAATTCGAAGCTGCGGCGTGCCGTGCGTACCAGGGGACACTTCCCCAATGACGACGCGGCCATGAAGCTGCTATATCTGGTCTTGAACCAGGCGGCCGAAGATTGGAAACGGCCACCGAGAGAATGGTTCGAGGCCAGAACCCAGTTCGCCGTCGTCTTCGGCGAAAGGTTCGTCAGCCAATGACGAAACTGGCCTCAAGCACAGAATTCCTGACAGTCCCTTGATAACCGCCGCGCGCACTTTAAGCCGGTAATGCGCTTCGATGCGAGACCATCGCATCTGCTGCTTCTCTCGAGAGGCGACTTCCTCGCCAATTAGGGTACAGTGACAGCAGTTCTTGACGGAAGGCTTTCGGAAGGAAGACTCAAAGCGGCCTGATCCCCAGATCCTTTCCACTCCTCAGTGACACCCGTTTCGGCACCCCGTGCTTGGTCTTCACAGACAAAATTGCGCAGCTATAACAAACTGAACCGCGATCTCGCGCCGGATGCGGATCACCGGGCGCACAAAGGTCTCAACAACTGCATCGAAGGAGGCCAACTCGGCAACGCGAAAAACTCATGGGCCGGTTCAAGTCTCCCAGGCGGGCTCAGGCATTTTTCTCTCACGGCCC
Organism: Rhizobiaceae bacterium; assembly: GCA_963921345.3. Lineage (GTDB taxonomy): Bacteria > Pseudomonadota > Alphaproteobacteria > Rhizobiales > Rhizobiaceae > Hoeflea_A. Next base: position 9,873 of record CAWUFE020000008.1, read on the forward strand.
ATGACCAGGTCAACACACTGTTTCGATCCCGCGGCTACCGCCTGGCCAAAAAATCATATCGCCACGCCAGATCCGGTGCTTTCTATCTCTGGCAAGGCTATGCGCTCGAAATGACTTCATAGAGCACAGCCAGCACCCATCTCTCAAGTCGCCGAAATCAACTTGTCAATGCCCGCCCTTTGCATAAATTCGATACGCCATTGTTGAACAAAGATGTGTTTATCGTCCAATCAAAGCCAATGGAAATAATCCAAAAACTGGCGATTTTGCTTTACACCGTATTTGGTTTTCCGCCGACAGCCGGGGGGTACCGCGAACCAGCGCATGACACTGAGATCAATCCCTCAACTGTGACGATTGTGTAGTTGATCGAGGGAGGTTTCAGAATGGCAACCGCAAAAACAACCGGCGCCGTGACCGTCGAGGCATTGAACGAAACCTTCGCTACGGCCGCCGGGTTTACCACCAGCGCCGGTTTCTTCTCCGACGGCAGCGGCGATTATTTCGGCATCAGCGACGGCGCCGGCGGCGGTGACTATGGCGGCGGGACGGCGCCGTCCGGCCTGAAGGGCTATACCGGCGCCACCGGCAGCTTCCTGACCGGCCAGGACCTCGACGGCGAGGGCGCCGCCCTGCCGATCACCGCGACCTGGGAGAACATCGACATTTCCGGCCTGAGCGACCTGAAGTTCTCCGGCGATTTCGGCGAGTTCTTCGACACGCCCGGCGATATCGACGGCAGCGACTTCATGCGGGTGCGGGCCCGCATCGACGGCGGCGCCTGGTTCGACGTGATCGATTTCCGTGGCGCGGATTTCTCCTCCGGCAGCGGCGATTTCAACGGCGTCTTTCGTCAGGACACGGATTTCGACGGCGTCGGCGACGGAACCGTGCTGGGCAACGCCCTGCAGAATTTCATGGCCGATATCGGCGGAACCGGCGCGCTGCTCGACCTGCAGTTCGAAACCTCCGTCAATGCCGGCGACGAGGATTTCGCCGTTGATAATTTCAAGATCGTCGGCACGTCCGGCGGCGTCACCGAGCCGGCCGTCGTCGCCAATGCCGGCGACGGGCTGGCCGTGGCCGAGGAGGGCACCACCACCGACACGTTCGAGCTGTCGCTGGCAACGGAGCCGGCTTCGGATGTGACCGTCACGGTCAATGCGCCGGACGGGCAGTCGGAAGTCAGCATCGACGGCATCAACTTCGCCGCCTCGGTCGACGTGGTGCTGTCGGACACCAATCCGGCAACCGTCACCGTGCGGGCCATCGACGACACGCTCGACGAGGACAGTCCGCATCTGGGCGGCCTGAGCATTACCGTCGCCAGCGGCGACCCGGACTATGACGGCCTGGCGGTCAACGACCTGACCGTGGCGGTCGCCGACAACGAAATAACGCTGATCTCGGCGATCCAGGGTTCCGGCGACGCTTCCGGACGGGTCGGCGAAACGGTCACTGTCGAGGCGATCGTCACCGGCGTCGTCACCACGTCGACCGGGCAACTCGGCTACTATCTACAGGAAGAGGATGCCGACTGGGATGCCGACAACGCCACGTCGGAAGGCATTTTCGTCTTTTACTCGATCGCCGTTTCCGTCGGCGACAAATTGCGGGTGACGGCCGATGTCGCCGAGTTCTCCAACCTCACCGAACTGACCAATGTCGCGTCGACGGAAGTGCTGGCGACCGGGCAGGCGCTGCCGTCCGTCACCCAGATCACGCTCGGCATGGGGCCGGATTTCGAGGCCTATGAGGGCATGCGGGTGGAACTGGTGACCGGTTCCGAGGATCCGCTGACGGTGATCACCAATTTCAACCTCGACCGGTTCGGGGAAGTCGTCGTGTCGGAAGGCAACCAGGTGCAGCCGACGCAGCTGTTCGATGCCCAGACGCAGAGTGCGGAAATCGCCGCGCTGGCGGCGCAGAACGAGGCCAACCGGCTGACCATCGACGACATGTCGACGGAATCCAATCCGGACATTCAGCGGCTGATCGATTCGGGTGACGGCACGCAGCTGGAGGCGGGCGACCCGATCACCGAGGACGGGCCGACGCTGAGGTTGGGTTCCGAAATCACTTCGATCACCGGCATCATGGACGAACGCTTCGGCAGCTACCGGCTGCAGGCCGAAGGTCCGCTGGACACGGTTCCGGAAACCAATGAGGGGGCGCGGCCCGACGAAGCGCCCGATGTGGGCGGCGAACTTCAGGTCGCCAGCTTCAACGTGCTCAATTACTTCACCACGCTGAGTGGCGGCACCGGTCCCAATGGCGACCTCAATCCGCGCGGCGCGCGCACGCCGGAAGACCTGCAGCGCCAGACCGACAAGATCGTCGCGGCACTGCTGGAACTCGACGCTGAGATCATCGGCGTGCAGGAAGTCGAGAACAACGGCTTCGGGCCGGACAGCGCCATTGCTGCGCTGGTCGACGCGCTGAACGCCGAAGCCGGCGCCGGCACTTACGCCTATGTCGATCCGGGGGACGATTTCGTCGGCACCGACGCCATCATGACGGCGCTGATCTACAAGACCGACGCTGTGTCGCTGGTCGGCTCGGCGACGCTCGCCTTCCAGGAAAGCTCGGCGGCGGCGACCTTCGCCATCGCCGACCAGCTTATGCAGGAAATCGGCGGCAGCCAGGTCGGTGACTTCCAGCGCAACCGGCCGGCCACGGCCGCGACCTTCATGGACGCCGACGGCAACGAGGTGACGATCGCCGTCAACCACTTCAAGTCGAAGGGCGACAGCGGCCTGGAAGACCTTGCCGAGGATGCGATCGCCGCCGGCGCGACGCAGGCGCTGATCGACGCGCTGCTGGCCGATCCGAACTACGACCAGGGCGACGGCCAGGGCTTCTGGAACCAGGTGCGGGCCGACGCTTCGGCCGAACTTGCCGCCTGGCTGCAGACCAACCCGACCGGCGCCGGCGACTTGTCGAACGTGCTGGTGCTGGGCGACCTCAACGCCTACGCCAAGGAGGATCCGGTGCAGACGGCGGAAGCCGCCGGCTACACCAATCTGGCCGACCAGTTTCTCGGCGACGAGGCCTACAGTTTCGTTTTCGACGGCCAGCGCGGGACGCTCGACTACGGTCTTGCCAGCGAGGGAATCCTCGACAACATCACCGGGGTTGCCGAATGGCACATCAATGCCGACGAGCCGGATCTGCTGAACTACAATTCGCAGTTCAACAATCCGCTGTTCTACAACGACGATTTCTATGCCGCGTCGGACCACGACCCGCTGGTGATCGGGCTGAACCTCAACGAGCCGGAAACCGTTATCCGCCGGGGGACGAAATGGAAATGACACCCTTTTGGGGGATGCTGGCGACAACCGCCTCTTGGGGCTTTCTGGCGACGACACGCTGCGTGGCGGAGACGGCGATGACAACCTGGGTGGCGGTTGGGGTTCCGACACACTGAATGGCGGCGCTGGCGACGACAGGCTCCATGGCGGTCGTGACGCCGATATACTCAACGGTGGCGATGGCCGGGATACGGCAAGCTACAGGTGGTCCGATGCAGCGGTGACGATGGACCTTGCGACCGGCGAAGCCAGTGGCGGTCATGCCGAGGGCGATACCCTGTGCAGCGTCGAAGACCTTGAGGGTTCGCTCCATGGCGACACCCTGACCGGGGATGATGGCAACAACCGTATCGAAGGGCTCGCGGGCATCGACTTCGTAAGAGGGCTTTCTGGCGACGACACGCTGCGTGGCGGAGACGACGATGACAACCTGGGTGGCGGCTGGGGTTCCGACACACTGAATGGCGGCGCTGGCGACGACAGGCTCCATGGCGGTCGGGACGCCGATATACTCAACGGTGGCGATGGCCGGGATACGGCAAGCTACCGGTGGTCCGATGCAGCAGTGACGGTGGACCTTGCGACCGGCGAAGCCAGTGGCGGTCATGCCGAGGGCGATACCCTCAGCGTCGAAGACCTTGAGGGTTCGCTCCATGGCGACACCCTGACCGGGGATGATGGCAACAACCGTATCGAAGGGCTCGCGGGCTTTGACAAAATTGAGGGCGGCGCGGGATCTGATAGGCTCGATGGTGGCGTGGGTTTTGATTTTCTGACCGGCGGTGCTGGCGAAGATACCTTTGTATTTCGCGGCGACTCTTCTAACGACGTTATCACGGACTTTGAAGCTGGCGAGGACATGATCGCAATTAGCGATGGCACGATGACATTCAATGATCTGGATATAGCGGACGGGGCCCTCAGTACCATCATCTCCTGGGGTGGCCGAGTTGAAATCACACTTTTGGGTGTGCAATCGACTGACATTATGGAGGATGATTTTATCTTCTTTTAGGTCTAGCAGGCTGCTGAAAAAGTCCTCGATTTTGGATAGCGAACATGATTCCGTCTTTTGAGCGGAGATGGAGTTGTGATGCGCGGCGGAGATGCAGACAGCGGTTCTTTGTTTTCCTATGTGGACCTTGAGCAGCGTGTGCCGCGCGGCCACCCGCTTCGGATCATTCGCCGGCTCGTGGACGATGCGCTTGTGTCGTTGGATGAGGTGTTTTCCAGTTCCTATTCCCACACGGGTCGACCTTCGATTGCGCCGGAGAAACTGCTTCGCGCCCTGCTTTTACAGGCGTTCTATTCGATCCGCTCGGAACGCCAGTTGATGGAGCAGCTGGATTACAATCTCCTGTTCCGCTGGTTTGTCGGGCTCGGCGTTGATGAGGCGGTTTGGGTGCCAACGGTATTCTCCAAGAACCGGGACCGTTTGCTGGAAGGGGATGTGGCGCTGGCTTTCCTGAACGCGCTGCTTTCCCATGAGGAGATCCGCCCGCTGTTGTCGAATGAGCACTTCTCGGTCGATGGCACGCTGATTGAGGCCTGGGCCTCGGCCAAGAGCTTCCGTCTGCTTGAGGACGATGGCCCGGATGATGACGACGACGAGGGCGGCTCGAAGCGCAACAGGGAGCGCAAGTTCCATTCCGAGAAGCGCTCCAACGCAACCCATCGTTCGACCACGGACCCGGAAGCGCGGCTCTACAAGAAAGGTCGGGGCAAGGAGGCCAAACTTGCCTTCATGGGCATGTGTTGATGGAGAACCGCCATGGGCTGATCGTCGATGCGGTCGCCAGTCAGGCCGATGGCCATGGCGAGCGTCATGCAGCTCTACACATGATCGAGCCGAGAGCGGGCCGGCCGAGGCGCGTCACCCTTGCCGCCGACAAAGCCTATAACATTGCCGATTTCGTCAATGAATTGCGGTCCATGAATGTGACGCCCCACGCTGCGGCGAAGGACAAGCACTCTGCCATCGACGGGCGCACGACACGCCATAAGGGCTACCGGATTAGCCAGCGCGTGCGCAAACGCATCGAAGAGGCGTTTGGATGGGCCAAGACCGTCGGCTGTCTGGCGAAGACGAAACACCGTGGATACCCTTACCATGGCAGCCTACAATCTGATCAAGATGCCTAAGTTGTTGGGAGTAAAGCCGTGACCGACCCGTCAGGAATTGCGGTGATCGGCAAATGGCGCATCATTGAAGCCGACCTGTGGGATCGGACCTATCTCGACCTGACGGAACCGGCCTACATCCAGTTCTCCAACGATGGCGGTGAATTTGCTTTCGGCGCCGTGACAGGCGGCATGAACTGCCGATACGGCAAGCGTGTCGCCTCCTTCACCTGGCTTGGAAACGACGAAATGGACGAAGCTTCCGGGTATGGCGAGGCCACGCATGAAGACGACGGTACGCTCACCATCGAACTGCATTTCCACAACGGCGATGAGGCACAACTCATAGCCGTCAAATGGTGACCTTTTTCAACAGCCTGCTAGACGAACCGAGGCTGTGAAAGCGGCCAACATCCGGAACACACAGAGAACAGGCGATTTTGCAACAGGTTTGCGCGCGCCCAAAGTGATTTTTTGTGCTGATCCTGCGGATTTGTCGCACAAACGATTTGCTCGCAAGACAAGGCCAAACCCGCGAAATAATGGCATTTTCGTCGGCAGCTTGAAAGTCGCCTTACCCAGCTGGCCGTTTTCGCAGCCTCGGTTCGATTGGGCCATCAAGGAACGGGTGCGGCAGGCCGATGGCGCGGCGCTGTGCCTTTGATGGTACAGTTCACCCGTTGAATAGGCACTCGAATGGCGTATGGGAGCCCTGCCTTTATCGGTCGTCAGCTAAGGTGCGCATAGGCATTCGTCAGTTTCCGCCGCAGGTCTGAGATAGAGCCGGCGGAAATTGGTTCGTCATGGGCGATCGAGTGCCAGAGGCCAACTTCGTTGACATAGGCGCGCATTGTATTCAATCCTTCTTCAAGCTGATCCCAGGTCAGCCCCATGGCCTCTGGCCGGATGTCAAGGCTAATACGGGAGATAGTATCCAGCATACTACATCCTGAAAAGCGATTGGCCGGTGGAACTGCCCTTCAGACGGGCATGCCCGTCTTCCGGTCAGTCCCACCGGCGATGGTTATTGTCGCTGAACAGTTCGGTGCCGGATCGCACGGTATCATAGGCGTGTGATCCATCGACAAACACAAACAAACACGAATCGTAAAACGGCGAGAAACAAGCGGCGGTGATCGATGCAAAGGGGCGGCCGGACTGCACCGGGATGCTGCCCGGCAACCGTCCTCGGCGGATCCGGCAATGTTGTAAAGACGCCCATATAGCGTCCTTATAGCCGCAGGCGATGGCCAGAATGCGGGCGCGCAGGATGTCTGCCATCGCATGGGTCACCCGCGTCGGATCACACGGATCGTGGATCGCGGCAGCCAGCCTGTCGGCCAGCTTCGGGCGTTGCTCGTCAGCTGCAAGCAGCATCACGCCGCCGCCCGCCGTCAAACGCGGCTGTGATCTTCTTGCGGCCGATAGCTGGAAAATGGAACGGCAGTAACGTATCTTCGGTCATGGCGGGTGTGGCTTGCAGGATGTGGTCGCAAGGACCAGTGTGGATAACCAATTCTTACGCCAGATCAAATACTTATGCTACACTCGCCGACCATCAACAAAGAACGTCATGAACAACACGGGTTAGTCGTCTCGTAACGTTATTAAATGTGAAGCCAACAGCGTCACGACGATGTTCGTTTTGCCACATTCCGAAGCTCCTCTAAGTGTTTGCGCGCCCCAACAAAAAACGGATCATGGAGGAGATGTTATGACAAACAACTGCCTAACGAAGGCGACCTTTGAAAATGGTGTGGTCGCGTTTCCCGGGACAACAAATTCAGAAACTGCGTTCTCTACCGTGGGGGAACTGAGCAGCAACAACACCGACAAACCGAGTTTCGACACAGACCAGGCCGCAGTGCAAATATCACGCGACAATCGAAAATGGGATGGTGGCGATCTTGGAACCGCAGGTGATGTGACATACTCATTTTTGAGCAATGCTCAAGCCGGCATAGGCTATCGACAATTGTCGGCAGAACAGATGGCCACAAGCAAATCCGCTATGGATATTCTGTCGTCTGTGGCGAACATAACATTTAGCGCCGCCGACAACAACGTTTTCGATCAGGGCGAAATCAAGCTGCAGGGCTATTTCGGCGGCGGCGGCGGATGGGCTTCTTGGGGGCTGCGTGGTGGTGGCCCAACCAGCGAAATGACGGAAGCAACGATTGCGCTGGGTGGCTCCAGTTTGTCTCTTGCCTTGCACGAAATTGGCCATGCAGTTGGGTTGTCTCATCCTGGCAACTATAACGGCGGGGGCTTTACCTACGAGAAGGATGCTGAGTTCTATCAAGACAGTGAGCAGTACACTGTCATGAGCTATTGGGGCGGCGAAAAAACGGGTGCTGTCCTTGGGCGTTTCACGACAGACGAAACCGGCAATAGCGTTTACATGGGCGGTGCAACGGGCCTTGGTCTGTACGACATTGCCGCTCTTCAGCGCATATATGGTGCCAACAAAACCACCTACACAACGGACACTACCTACGGCTTTAACTCAAACACCGGCGATGATGGTTGGACACTGGACGGCAAGGCTGATTGGATTCAGGCGGCAATTTGGGATGCTGGCGGCAACGATACGATCGACATGTCTGGCTATTCGGAAAATGCTGAAATTGATCTGCGAGAGGAATCATTTTCCTCAACTGGCGGATTGAAGCACAACTTGGCGATTGCCAAGGGGGCAGTTGTTGAAAATGCTGTTGGGGGCTCCGGCGACGACAATCTGCGCGGCAACGTTGTCGCCAATGTTCTAACCGGTGGAGAAGGAAACGACACCCTGCGCGGGGCCGGAGGAAATGATACTCTAGACGGCGGCGAAGGGAATGATACAGCCATCTTTTCGGGCAATTTTGGCGACTACGTCATCACATCGCTGAGCGATGGTATATTTTCAATCGCCGACAAAATGAGCAGAGATGGCAAGGATGAGGTTTCCGGGATAGAGACATTTGTCTTTGCTGATGGTAACAAGACGGATGCCGAGGTTGAAGCGGCCGCCACCGAGGCACCCATAGCCCCGCCGGTTGATCCTGCGGTTCCAGTGGTGCCACCAGTGGATCCAGTTAATCCTCCTCTCGACCCTCCGATCGAACCGGCCCCTGCCAGCCAGGACGAAACAATAGTCTATAAACCAGGCAAGATGAATGTCATGGACGGCGGTAAAGGCACAGATACCGCTGATTTCTCAACCGCCAGTGGTTCTGTCCATGTTGATATGGGAATTGCGAATGGCCCGCAGGCTTGGGGCAACACCTCCCAAAATTTCTGGTTCGGCAAATGGGAAATCGTTGCCGAATTGAAAGACGTTGAGAACCTGACCGGCTCTGACTTCGGTGATTTTCTTTCCGGAGATTCCGCTGACAATACATTGATTGGCGGCAAAGGGTCGGACCTGTTTGACTTTGCGGGTGACTTTGGAAACGATACCATCGGTGACTTCACAAACGGCGAGGATTTGATTTTATTCTACGATGTTGACGGCCTGAACAGGTTTGATCAACTCGATATAAAGCAGAAAGGTGAGGATGCGGTTGTCAGCTTTAGCGAAAATTCTATTACCTTGACAGGTGTCAAAGCAGATACGCTGGACCAAAATGATTTTGAGATGCTCATGTGTTAAGGCCAAAACCTCCAGCCAATGACCTAGCCTCATGGGTTCGTCTCGCCGGCGCCTAGTTGACATCCATCATGTTTCAAGAAGCGAATAGACTGATGACCTTAATTAAAGCCGGAGCACTTTGCACAATTCCGCTTACAGGCATTCCTCAAACAACCTTTGGTGATTCATCTGCGAGGGTCAGCGAACAACCAACTGCACAAATGGAGCTGTTTCCACGCTATCCGAAGGACAGCATCTGTCCAGCTCTGACATCTTTATTTGGCTCCACAAAAGATTTGAATGGAGCCATGCGCAGGGAACCCGGTGGTGTCGATGGCGGTCGCAACGGCGACATTGTAATCTCCCCGGCCGATGGAACTTTACTCGCTGTTTGGAAAATTGGCACAGGCCGAGAGGTTGGGTGGAATGTTCTTATTCAACACGATGCGCGTGATCTAAATTTGCCGAACGACAAGTCGGTGTATTACTCAGAATTTCGCCACCTTGGTCTCGATGATTTGCGATCCCTGAGCGTAAATCAGGTGATAAAGAGAGGGCAACCCATCGGGAAGGTTAATGTTCCGGGTGACGACTCAGGATCAACCCTTGGAGTCCACTGGGAAGTTTATGAAATTCCGAACGCAAACCGCACGAAGATTGAATGGGGACAAAATGAAGAGGGTTTTGATGTTTGGCGGAATGACGAAGCGCGCTTGTTGGACCCACTCTATATGATGTCACTTCAGCAAGGCAAAAGCGCGGCCGGTGAAGTGTGGATACAACCTTTCACGCCCGGTAATGACTATTCTCAATTCAGGGGCTTTAGCTATATCTTTCAGTGCAAACGGCCACCCGAGGGTAACTAATTAAATATAACTCTGATTGAGCGAAGCCGCTTCGCGGGATTGGAGCAAGTGTCTGGCTTGATTGGCCTCCTGGTGTGTCTCCTTAAGCTTCTTTCCGTGCTATTTAGCAATGAAGGGAGGAAGCCATGTCACGATCATCGCAGCGAGCAAACAAGACACCCGGCAAGGGACAACGTGATGCAAGCAGCAAGCTTGTCGAACACCGTTTGAGCGTGCTGGAACTGGCCAAAGAGCTGGGTAATGTTGCCGAGGCCTGCCGTCGGCGCGGGCTTGACCGAACCAGCTTCTACGAATGGAAGCGTCGGTTCCAAACGCAGGGCTTTGAGGGCCTCAAAGACCTTCCGCCGATCCACAAGAGCCACCCAATGACGACGCCTCCGGAGGTCGTGGATCGGATCAAGGACTTGGCGTTTGAGCACCCCGCCTATGGCTGCAACCGGATAACGTACATATGTGGATGGCCCCCGCGGGCAAGGGTTTTCTGGCGATCTGACGAATTGGTTGGGTGCAGTCATATGTCCGGCCTTTCGATGCGGTTCATGTATGACCGCTGGCCCTGATGAAGTTCGCGGATCGGATCCCAATCAGAGTCACGCGCTTTAAGCGCTGTACGTTATTCGGGCTTGTCCGATCCCCGGTTCGACCGGTTCGTCATCACACCATAGCTACCCCTACCGTTTGATAGATAGCTGCAGAGTGTCGTTCATTGGATCCTCGTGTCCTGTTAGGCGACTGCCGCGTTAAATGGTTTGCCGCGGGTAGTGTCCAGTGTAACCATCCGGCGTAGACCGTGGGGCGTCAGGTTTTCTTCTCGGTGGCCATGACGCGTTGGATGATATCCGGTTCGCATTGATGGTCGATCAGGAACTGACGGATTCCGCCGGGCCAGGTTCGGGCGTTGGTCAGGAATTCCAGCAAGTTCTCGATACCGCGGTCGGTGAAGGTGATGAGGCCTTCCTTGGTCCCGGTGCGGACGTGGATCATCTCGCCATAGTCGATGTTGTCGGCGTTGCCGCTGACCACCTCGATCAGTTCGAGGCTCTCGCCGATCATCTTTGCGACGTAATCGATGCTGTAGACGTGAGTGACACGAGCCATCAGGCTGCTTTCTGCTGCGCAGAGTTCTGCAACCAGTTCCAAGGGAGCAGATCCGGCAGGCGCGACACGGGTGTGTTGGGCAAGCGGGACAGGACATCGGCCAGCCAGGCCTGTGGATCAATGTCGTTAAGCTTTGCCGTCATGATCATGGTGTACATGAAAGCAGCGCGGTGCCCGCCGCGTTCAGAACCGGCGAAGAGCCAGGCCTTGCGGCCGAGGGCAATACCTCTGAGGGCCCTTTCCGCGGCATTGTTGCTGAGACAAACCCGGCCATCCTCGAGGAAAGTGGTGAAGGCCGCCCAGCGGTCCTTCTCAATCATGTAATTGATCGCCTTGGCGACAGGATTTTGCTTCGACATTTGCCGACGCTCGGCCTTGATCCAGTCGTCCAGCTTGCCGACCAGCGGAGCGGAAAGCTGCCGGCGCGCCTGAAGACGGATCTCGGCCTCCATGCCATTGATCCCGCGCTCGATGTCGAAGATCGCATCGATCCGCTTCACGGCCTCCAGTGCAACCGGTGAGATCTGATGGGCCGGTTTGCCCTTGCGGACATTGCCGGCAATATCACCGAGCACGAAGAACTTCCTGCGCGCGTGGCTCCAGCACAGCGCGCCGGTCACCGGCGCTGGTTCGCGGTCGCCCCGGTAGAGGTCGTTATAACCGCCATAGGCGTCCGCCTGCAGGATGCCCTGCCATCCGGCGAGATGCCGGTTCGGGTGGACCTTCTCGCGGTCGGCTGAGAAGTAGAACAAGGCTGCCGGTGGGGCTCCGCCGGCAAAGGGCCGGTCGTCGCGCACATAGGTCCATAACCGGCCCGTCCGTGTGCCGCCACGGGCAAGGATCGGGACGGTGGTGTCGTCGCCGTGCAAACGTTCGGCAGCCATCACATGAGCCTTGATCAGAGCATGGATCGGCTCCAGGGCTACGGCACAGGTTCCGACCTGGTCGGCCAGCGTGGAGAGGCTGAGATCGAGGCCTTCACGGGCATAGCGCTCGGCCTGACGGTTCAGCGGCTGGTGCTGACCGAACTTCTCGAACAGGATCATGGCCAGCAGGTTGGGGCCTGCCCATCCACGCGGTGTCGGATGAAAGGGAGCCGGCTGCTGGCTGATCTTCTCGCATTCCCGGCAGGTGAACTTCTCACGCACCGTCTGGATCACCTTCCACTGGCGCGGGATCACCTCCAGCGTCTCGGTCACGTCCTCGCCCATCTTCACGATGCGCGACGAACCGCAGCAGTTGCAGGCGGCCGGCGCCTCGATGACGACGCGCTCGCGCGGCAAATGATCGGGAAAGGGTTTACGTGACGGACGGCGGCGCATGAAGGATTGAACCGTGGTGCAGGTTCGTGCCGCTTTTACGGCCAGCACCTCGTCTTCGCTCGCCGCGGCCTCGAGTTCCTCCAGTTGCAGTTCCAACTGGTCTATCAGCCGTGCGCGGCGTTCGGAACTCTTGCCGTACTGGTCCCGGCGCAGCTTTGCGATCTCAAGCTTCAACGTCGAGATCAGCGCCTCAGAACTCGAAACCACTGCGCGGGCCTGTGCCAGCTCGGCCTTTGTGGCCGCCAGTTCGGCGCGCAGCTGCTCGAGTTCCAGGGTCGAATCGGACATGGAAATCTTGTACCATTCGTGCCTTGAAAATCCAGCAAAAACAGTCAGTTCTATAGGATTATCCGGCCTTGGCAGGGCGTTGCGTCCAGCGCGGATTGCGCCAGTCGATCCCTTCCAGGAGATAGCCCAGCTGGGCCGCCGAAATCGGTACGGCAGCAGCCGTCTGGCTCACCGGCCATATGAACTTGCCTGCCTCCAGCCGCTTGGCATAGAGCGACAGGCCCACACCGTCGTGCCAAAGCAGCTTCACCAGGTCGCCTCGCCGACCCCGGAAACAGAAGATCTCGCCGGCGAATGGATCGCGGCCGAGGCCCTGTTGGACCTGGAGTGCGAGGCTGTTCATGCCGCGACGCATGTCCGTGACGCCGCCGGCAATCCACACCTTCACGCCCGCGGGAAAGGCGATCATGACCGATCCAGCACCTGAACAAGGCGCGCCAATGCCGCAGCCTCGATTGACGAACCGACCTTCAGCCGGCGCCCGTTCGTGAGCGTGATCTCAACCGCGTCCGCCACGCTGGTCGCCGACGAGGGCAAGGACGATGGCATGCGATCGTCGGCAATCGCCACAGCCGTGAAGGACGGTGCTGCCGGCGCACCAAGCAGGCCGCACTTGTATTCCTTGCGCCATCGCGTCAGCAGCGACCGCGATAGTCCGTACCGGTTTGCCGTCGCCGAACCCTGACGGTGCCCGCGCAGGCTTTCCTCCACGATCCGGATCTTGTCCGCATCCGTCCAGCGCCGGCGGCGCACACCATCCACAACCGATAGAACCTCAATTTGAGAAATGACCTTAGAGCTTGACATAAGGTCGGCTCTTAGCCCGGATCTCCAATCCGTGTCAGACGGCTCTCACCGGAGGCTTACTGTCCAGTTTCTTGGTAGTGTGCGCGTTTCGCAAAAACGGGACAGCGATTCCGGTAATTGCCGGACAGCAGTTTCACTAATTCCCGGACAGCGATTCCGCAAAAGTGCGGACAGTTGGAGCGGTGTCGATCCTCGGTTGTCTGGTTGACGTCATTGGTGATTGTTTTCGGGGTTTTCGGTGTCGGTCAAGAGTGATGGGCTTTTTTTCTTCCGCATGCTTTCGCCTTCGAGACTGATGCGGTGTGCGTTGTGGATGATCCTGTCGAGAATAGCGTCGGCGACGGTGGGATCTGCGATCAACTCATGCCATTTTGCCACGGGTGTCAAGCGACACCTACACTTACGAGTTAAGACGACACCCAGTGTTACGAGGACAGCGCGATTTGGGGGGCGTACGCCCCCCAAATCGCGGCGCCAAAATTTGCCCGTTCAGGCGCTCTCTTTTGTCAGAAGTTCTTCGAGGTCGCGCAGCCGATATGAGCGGCCTTTGATGTTGAGCACATGAGATCGGTGAAGGAGCCGATCGAGGATCGCGGCAGCAAGGACTTCATCGCCGGCGAGCAACTCGGTCCAGTCGCGAATGCTCTTGTTGGTGGTGATGATCATCGCACCCCGAGCGTAGCGATAGCTGACCAGCCGGAAGAAGAGGCCGGCCTCTTCCCGGTTCATCGGATCAAAACCCATTTCATCGATCAGCAGCAGCGAACTGGACATGTATTTCCGGCCCTTTAGCCTTGTAGGCGGCAGAAGCGCGTCCGCCTTGATGGCCGTCAGCAGTTCATCAAAGCGATAGTACTGGACTGAGAAGCCGAGTTGGATCGCCCGGATGCCCAGTCCCACGAGCAAGTGCGACTTCCCGACCCCGGGCGGCCCCTGAAGCAGGACAACCTCGGCATTCCGGATCCAGGCCCCGGTCGCCAAGGTGTCGATGCGGGAACGCTCGATTGCCGGCTGGAAGGCAAAATCAAAGTTTTCCAACGTCTGCCCGGTCGGGATTTTCGACGTCTTCATCATCGTCTTGATGCGCCGTTCTTCGCGGCCGGCACGCTCAATATCGAGAATCCGTTCAAGTAACTGGTGAGCGGACATCTCGGTGCTGACGGCCTCCGACAGCAAAGTGTCCAGCGCCTCGGATGCGTAGCCAAGGCCGAGTGCGTCCAGCTTCTCGCGGGTTACGTCAATATCCAGTTTTATGCTCCGAGACGTCATCGGGCCACCTCCGCCAGACGGGCGTAGATGTCGATCGAGCGCTGCTGAACATTGCTGGCCGCCAGCGCCTGAAGGCCTCGCCCCATCTTGCCAAGCGGCATCGGCGCGCGGACACGATCGGTGTCATCACCATCGAAGTGTGCATCGTCACACACGATCAGCCGCTCGGTGCGGCGCGGATGCATGGCGATCACTTCGGCATTCTTGAGGATCTGCACGTGCCCGGCCAGACCGCGCACCTCCACGTCCTGGCCGACGAAACGGAACGGCACGCTGTATTGTCGGCCTTCGAAGCTGACGAGGCAGTCAATTCCGACGGGCCTGCGCACGACGATGTCGAACGGTTCCGGCAGCGTCTCGGGCAATGGCGTCAGAAGACGACGCTCCTGTTCCCACGCTTCGGCGACACTGGTGCCGGTCGCCGGGCACCGCAGGCGGCCGGCACGCTCTTCAAGCCGCGCATCGGTCACGGCCTGCAGCTGTTCCAGGCTGTCAAAGGCCTCCTTGCGAGGATCAACCGTCTCACGAAGGTCGCGCACATGTCTCTCGACTTTACCCTTTCCCTCCGGATGCCGAGGTTGGCAGGCGTCGACATGGAAGTTCAGTTGCGCTGCAAAGCGCCGATACGTCTCGTTGATGACGCCCCAGGCGCCGGCCCCCTTGGAGATCGCCGTCTTCACGTTGTCGATGCGCAGAACCGCGACTGAACCGCCCAAGCGACGCAAACACGCCGTATTGCAAGACTGCCAGGACAACATGTCCTTCGAACGAGACCAGACAACCGCCCGTTTGCGGCTCCAAGAAAGCGTCACGATCAAGGCAGAAAGATCGACAACCTCGTCGCCAAGAACCACGCCGGGAAACTCCGCCCAGTCCACCTGGGCCTGTGCGCCGGCCGGCGTCTCAACACGACGTCTCGCCCGGACCTTCGGGGCCGGATACGTCGCCTTCCAATATCTCTGAACCGATCGCAGGCTCCCGCCATAACCATGCTCGCGCTGCAGCCACCGATGAAGATCCACCAGGTTTACACGGCCGTCCTCTTGCTGAGAGCGCCAATGCGAGATCGCTTCCGCATAATCGGCGGCCTTGAATGTCTGCTTGGACCTACCATCCAATACGCCCGCCGATCGGCGCTTGTGATGATATCGAACCGTGCCCTCCGTAACCCCGAGAAGCCGCGCCACTGCGCTCTGGGAATGCCCCTGTTTCAACAATACAGCCATGGCTGTCCGTTCCTCTTTTGCGAGAAAGCTCATCGTCTTTTTCCGCCAATTGTTGACGGAAAATCGATGAGCTAAGGCTGTTGCCACCTCGTAAAGGTAGCTGTCGCCTTACGGTCAAAATGAACTGTCGCCCTACAACGGGGACCTGAGCGGTGATGAGGGTGGATTTTCGCCGATAGCGCTCCTCGATGATTTCGAACAGCTGGAGGCGCTGCTGATCGGCGAGGCTGTGTGTTCCCCAATCATCGAGGATGAGGAGTTGGACCCGGACCAGTTTGTCCATGAGGCGCGGAAAGCGGCCGTCGAGCCGGGCGAGTGCGAGATCCTCGAACAGGCGTGGCATGCGCACATAGAGTACGGAATGGTCGAGCCTTGCCGCCTGGCGTCCGAAAGCGCAGGCCAACCATGACTTTCCGGTGCCGGTCTGGCCTGTGAGGATCAAGTTCTCGTGGGCTTTGAGCCATTGGCCCTGGGCGAGCGCCATGGTGCTGCGCCGATCGAGACCGCGTGGTGCGGCAAAATCGATGTCTTCGATGCAGGCTTCGGGAAAGCGCAGCCTGGCGGCGGCGATCCGGTTCTTCAGGCGCTTGTCGGCGCGCGTCGCGGCCTCGCGGTCGAGCATCAGGCCGAGCCACTCATCGCGGCTGAGTTGGCCGTTATTGCCCTGTTCGGCCAGCTCCCGATAGGCGCTTGCCATGCCGGCAAGCCCGAGGCTTTGCATTTGATCGAGGGTTGGATTGGTCAGCATTCTTGTTCCTTTCGTTACTGGTAATAGGCGCTGCCGCGGATGTTGATGTGCGATGGCGCCGGCTTTGCCGGCTCGTCCGCCTGGCTGGAGCGGTCGAGGCCGGATTTGAGGATGGCGTTGACGGAGGAATAGGAGATCGCATTGATGGTGAGCGCCCGTTCGCAGGCTGCCTCCAGACGCTCGCGCCCATAGCGTGGCGACAGCGACAGGATGCCCATGGCGGCACGATAACCCTGCTCGGGATGAGGTTTGTCGCGCATCAGGCGCTCGACCAGGATGGCCGTGCTGACGCCGACCTTTCGCGCCCGCCCGATCAGCTTTGCCGGCGTCGTGTTGGCGTAACGCTGATGCGCCTTGGGCATGTGAGCGTTGACCGTGACGTGACCGGACCGCTGTGAGCGGCGCACATGGCTGGCGACGCGCTGGTGATCGTGGAAGATCTCGACGACGCGGTGCGTGAGCCTTACCTCGACGCGTCTGCCGATCAGCCGGTGCGGCACGGAATAGAAGGTCTTGTCGACCTCGACATGGTAGTCGGGATGGACCTTGGCCGTTTTCCATTCGGCATATTCGAAGGGCACATCCGGCAGAGGTTTGAGGGCCGTCTTCTCGATCTCCTCAAACAGTTCGCGGCGGCTTTTGCCGATATGGCGCATGGGCCGGTTGTTCAGTTCCTCCAGCAGTTCGGCGATCGCGGCGTTGAGCTGGGCCAGTGAGAAGAAGGTTTGGTTCCTGAGCCGGGCGAGGATCCAGCGCTCCACGATCAGCACCGCACCCTCGACCTTGGCCTTGTCGCGCGGCTTGCGGCTGCGGGTTGGCAGGATGGTGGTATCGTAATGCTCGGCCATGGCGGCGAAGGTCGCGTTCAGCGTCGGCTCGAACCACAGCGCCTTGACAACGGCCGCCTTCAGATTGTCGCAGACGATTGTCCTGGTGACGCCGTCAAAAAAGGTCAGCGCCCGCGTCTGGCCGTCGATCCAGTCCGGCAGCTTCTGGCTGAAACTGGCAAAGGCGAAGGTGTAGGAGGACGCCCCCAGCACGGCGACGAAGATCTGCGCCAGATGGATGACGCCCGTCTCGGGATCGATCACCGGCACCGTCTGTCCGGCGTAGTCAGTCTGCATCGCCGCGCCGGCCTCGTGACGGTTGCGGAACGTCGCGCTTGTCTTGTTCCGGAAGGCGGCGAAGCGATCGCAGAACCAGGTGTATCCGTAGCCATCCGGGTGAGCCGCGCGATATTCCTGCCACAGAAGCGTCAGCGTCACTCCCTTGCGCTTCAGCTCCCGCGCAATCATCGGCCAGTCCGGCTCGCTCGCGTCGCGTGGGGGGCGGCCGGCGCGCCGGAACACGAGCCGTTCCAGTGTCGCATCGTCATGGTCCGGCGGAAGAGGCCAGCGGGAAAGACCCGCCTCGCGCGCACGATACAGATAGGTGGAAATCGTCGTCTTGCTGATCTTCAGCCGCTCGGCCACCTCGCGCACCGACAGACCCTGTTCATGGGTCAGGCGCAGGATCGATCGGATATCCTTCAATGTTGTTCTTCTCGCTTGCTTCCGTCTTGGCATGGGCTCTCTCAAATCGATGAAAAGAGCCCAACTCTGCCAAACGGCGCAGCCGAGAACCGACCTGTAACATCCGCTCTGTCGGGTGTCCGGGAATTACAGGAATCAGTGTCCCGTAATTACTGAAATCACTGTCCGGCAATTACCGGAAATGGTGTCCCGTAATTACCGAAACGCGCAGTAGTGTCCATATGTGGATGGCCCCCGCGGGCAAGGGCCTTTTGGCGTTTTGACCAAATCCGATCAGGTGCGGTCATATGTCCGGCCTGTTTGCACGGCGCATATGGCCGTTGGCCCTGATGAAGTTCGCGGAGCGGTCCCAATCAGTTTCGCGCGCTCGAAGCGCTGGACACTACGCGGGTTCTGCCGCTCCCCGGCTTGACCGATTTGTCATCACACCATCTATGCCCTCACAACTCCGTCGTTCTTGGCTCCCCTTGTGATCTGGCGATTCTACGGCGGCTTGGTCGATTACACCGCGACTGGCGCTTGTATCCGATACGCCTCTCCGCGAGTCAGGACTGCCCAGGCAATGCGTGCCATCTTGCTCGCCAAGGCGACAGACACCAAGCGCGCTGGTCGTCGGGAGAGCAACGCATCGGCCCAACCAGTAAGGGGTGTCGACCGATTTCGAGCGAAGCGGATTAACGCCGTTGCCCCCACAACCAGCAACCTTCGTATGTAGCTGTCGCCCATTTTCGAGATACGACCAAGCCGATCCTTCCCTCCACTCGAGTTCTGCCTGGGCACAAGGCCGAGCCAAGCTGCGAACTGCCGACCAGATTTGAAGTGCGATGGCTCGGTGACAGTAGCTGCAATGGCAGTTGCGGTAAGAAAGCCGATGCCAGGTATTGTCTCCAGCTGGCGGCTTTCCTTGTTCGTCCGATGCCAAGCGAGAAGTTGACCTTCGAGCGCCTTGATCCGCCTATTCAGGTCGCGCATTTGCGCAACCAGCACGGAAAGAACGTACCGAGCAGCTTCGGGGATTCGCGTGTCCGTCTCATCCTGCAAAATTGCGATGAGGCTTTGCAGCTTGCGGAGTCCCTGCGCTGCCACGATCCCGAGCTCGGCAAGGTGGCCGCGCACCGCGTTGGCAAGCATCGTACGTTGTCGGATTAAAAGATCCCGTGAACGATGAAGCATCACAATGGATTGCTGCTGTGCACTCTTGACCGGAACAAAGCGCATCGTCGGCCGAGTGACCGCTTCGCAGATCGCTTCCGCATCCGTTGCATCGTTCTTGCCTCGTTTGACGTAAGGCTTCACGTAGGACGGTGGCATCAGCTTCACCTCATGGCCGAGCGTAGATAGTTCACGCGCCCAATAGTGAGCTGAGGAACAGGCCTCCATTCCCACGAGGCAAGACGGAAGCTCCGCGAAAAACTTCAAAACAGCGGCGCGGCGGAGCTTCCTACTGATAACCGTCTCTCCCGCGGCATCGACGCCGTGGACCTGAAAGACGTTCTTCGCGAGATCGAGTCCGATCGTGGTAACTTGCATGGTGGATGGCTCCTTCATTCGTGGCCGTTTTGACAGCCACACTTTATGGCGCATTGCGACGCCGGGAGCGGGGGCCATCCACACCATCAGTTTCTTTCGCACATTTGGATCAGGCAACGACGGCTCCCTGGGCATGGATGGCTTTGAGCATATGGCTCACCTCGCGCACCTTGCCGGACGGCACGTGGCTGAAGATGTTGGGGACTGTCAGGAATTCTGTGCTTGAGGCCAGTTTCGTCATTGGCTGACGAACCTTTCGCCGAAGACGACGGCGAACTGGGTTCTGGCCTCGAACCATTCTCTCGGTGGCCGTTTCCAATCTTCGGCCGCCTGGTTCAAGACCAGATATAGCAGCTTCATGGCCGCGTCGTCATTGGGGAAGTGTCCCCTGGTACGCACGGCACGCCGCAGCTTCGAATTCAGTGCCTCTATGGCGTTTGTAACCGGTATGAAGATCCTGGTGCCGATGTTCCACTCCGGTCTTTTGATCAGGTTGTATGCTGCGAGCATCCGGGACAGAGGCACCGGGAGCACGAAGGTGCGGGCAGGCCGATCCATACGATGAGCTGCGAGCTCGTGTTAGTAGCTGGCCGCCTCTGCGACTCGCCCGGTTGCGCCGAGAGCGCGAATCCGTAGTTGTCGTGTTGCCCGCCGCTCCCGCTGTTGTTTTCAATTGGAAAGGGAGGCGCGCATGCGACGCGTGATCGGAATAGATATCCATCGGACCTTCGGAGAGGTGGTGATCTGGGAGAACGGCCTGACCAGACAGGAGGGCCGGGTCGAGATGACCCGGACGGCCCTTGAGGGTTTCGGCAGGAACTTGAAGAAAACGGACGAGGTGGTGATCGAGGCGACTGGAAACTGCATGGCGGTGTCTCGGGTTCTGTCGCCTCATGTGAAACGCGTGGTGATTGCCAATCCGCTTCAGGTCAAGGCGATCGCCCATGCCCATGTTAAGACCGACAAGGTCGACGCAGGCACACTGGCCAGCTTGCATGCCGCCGGTTATCTGCCGGAAATCTGGACCCCGGACGCGGCCACGGAGCGAATGCGCAGGCTTGTCGCGCGCCGGTATCAGGTCGTGCGGCATCGGACCCGGATCAAGAACGAGGTGCATGCCATCCTGCACGCACATCTGATTCCGAAGTGTCCGCATGCCGATCTCTTCAACAAGCGCGGTCGCGACTGGCTGACGCGACAGCCGGTGCCAGAGGACGAGCGGGCCGCGATTGCCCGCCATATCCGTGAACTGGACCGGCTTGCAGAGGACCTTGCCGTGCTCGATCGGGACATCGCCCAGGACGCGCTGGAGGACGAACCGATCCGGCGGTTGCTGACCATCACTGGCGTCAATCTGACTGTGGCGGCCGGGCTGATGGCCGCGATCGGCAGCATTGGCCGGTTCAAGTCGCCCCAGAAACTGGTGAGCTATTTCGGGCTGAACCCGCGCGTTCGCCAATCTGGGCTTGGGCCCGCCCATCATGGCCGGATCAGCAAGGCCGGGCGCAGCCATGCCCGCGCGATGTTGGTCGAGGCGGCCTGGGCAGCCGCAAAAGCGCCAGGACCATTGCGCGCCTTCTTCATTCGCATTCGGGCGCGCCGCGGCCATCAGATCGCCGCCGTTGCAGTTGCGCGCAAGCTCGCTACGTTGTGCTGGCATATGCTGGCCAAGGGGGAGGATTACCGCTGGGCACGGCCAAGTCTCGTGGCACACAAGCATCGGTCAATGGAACTGGCGGCCGGGCTGCCGCAGCGCAAGGGAAACAAGCGGGGCACCGCTTTCGCCTACAACGTGAAGGAGTTGCGCCAACAGGAAATGCAGGTCGCACAACAGGCGCAGAAACACTACGAACACTTTGTTGCGGCGTGGCGGCCACACCCTCCGAAAAAGGATGGGTGTGCGGCCGCCTCAGACCGGCAGGGACTGAATGGGCTGCCCGGTGACGATTCCAGCCGGCACGCCACGCTTCGCCACGAGGTCGACCGCACCACCAATAAATAGCGGTTTGCGAAAGGAAAGTCTTGTCGATCTCATCCGTCGTGTAGATGATCCGCCGCACGCCTTCGGGAAAGGCGAAGAAGGGGATCACGTGCTCCCAGTTGCGCCGCCAACTCTGAGCAATCGCCGGGTATCGTTGCCCCCAGGGACCAGCCTCGAATTCGTCGAGAGCCTTGAGGCCGGTTTCGGCATCCTTGCCCGGTAGATTGCTCTGAGCGCCGACACGACGGCCCTGCGGTCCTTCCAGGACACGAACGACAGCGAATGGCGGATCAGGTGGACGATGCAGGTCTGGACGACCGTCTCGGGGAACACGGCCGTGATTGCCTCAGGAAAACCCTTCAGGCCATCAACGACGGCGATCAGGATGTCAGCGACGCCGCGGTTCTTCAGTTCGTTCATCACGCGCAGCCAGAACTTGGCGCCCTCCGTCTGCTCGATCCAGATGCCCAGGATCTCCTTTGTACCGTCGGGAAGGATGGCCAGCGCGATGTAGACTGCCTTGTTGCGAACGAAGCCTTCATCGCGGATCTTGACCCGGATCGCATCGAAGAAGACCAGCGGATAGCAAACATCCAGCGGCCGGTTTTGCCATTCAGCTACTTCCTCCAGAACGGCGTCGGTGACGGCCGAGATCAGGTCCGGCGAAACGTCAATGCCGTAGAGTTCCTCAAGGTGGCCGCGGATCTCTCGCACGCTCATGCCGCGCGCATACATGGAGATGATCTTCTCATCGAAGTCAGGAAGCGGCGCTGATATTTGGCAATCAGCTTGGGATCGAAGGTGCCAGCCCGATCGCGCGGTATCGACAGGCTCATCCTCGACGTGCCCGTCAGAACCGATTTCTTCGAGCTGCCGTTGCGGCGGCTTGAACCGCCTTCGGATCGCTCTTCTTCTAGATGCTCGTCCAATTCGGCATTTAGAATGCGCTCGGACAATGCCTTCTTCAGGTCGTCAAGCAGACCGTCCTTGGAAAACACATCTTTCGGATCGCGACCAGCCAACAACTGGTCCAGCAGATCTTTCTCAATTGCCATGTGATGATTCGCTCCTTTCCATCACTATGGCCTCAGGCGCAGAATTCCTGACAGTCCCATCGCGGTTGCGGTCAGCACACCGACGCCTGGGATCGATGCCAGACGTCGGCTCACTTCATTCTGCCGGTGAACCTCCTCGATCTCGCCTGTCAGCCGGTCGATCTTCTCTTGCGTCTCCGCCAGTTGATCGAACAGCGCCTGGAGCAGGAGGTGCGCGGGCCCAGGCACTTTGTCCAATTCTTCTGCCAGGCTGCGCGCTTTGACCCCTTCGCCGTCACGATGCCAAACTCAGCCATGTGAGCTCGGATCGCGTTGCCGACCTGCGTGACCTGCCCGACGAGAAAGTCTCGCGCCCGGTGCAGGACAAGCGCCGCGGAGTCCGCCTCGCTCTTCACGGGAACAAACCGCATCGACGGCCGGGTCACAGCTTCACAGATCGCCTCCGCATCGGCCGCATCTGTCTTGTTGCGCTTGACGTAGGGCTTCACGTGGGAGGGCGGCATCAGGCGGACCTCGTGACCCATCTATTGCAGCTGTCGTCCCCAGTGATGGGCTCCTGAACAGGCCTCAATGCCGATCAGGCAAGCTGGGCGCTCTTCGAAGAACGCGAGAAACCGGCTCCGCCGGAGTTGACGACGCACCACGACTTCGCCGTCAGCGTCGATGCCGTGGACCTGGATGACATTCTTGGCGAGATCGACGCCGGCTGTGCTAACTTCAAACATGGATGGCTCCTCCAATTGGGACAATGACACCCCATCCGGAGCAGGAGCCATCCATACCATCAATCGAGAAGGCCTTCTCCAAGCTAAAGACGCTGATCAGAAGGGCTGAAGCGCGAATATATAATGACCTTTGGAAGGCTGTCGGACGCGTTTGCAGCCTGTTCACGCCACAAGAATGCTGGAACTTCTTCAGGTCAACCGGATGCGTTGCATACTAATCGCCCGATGCTCTAGCCAGCACTGCCCGAAAGCCGCTTTGCTGCAATACCGTTGATGCGCGGTGCCCAACCGGTCGGGCGCTGATCGCCGTGCCCAAATAAAAAAAAGCGGGGTCCTTTTTGAGCTCCGATGCAAGGGTTGGATTGGAAAGGCCCCGTCGAATTAACCCTCCATGGGAGGGTATTTTAAAGGCGCCCACAGCCAAAGAGGGAATATCACCAAGACCACCCCGCTGAGTTCCTGAGTTCTTCATTGACTACCTACGGTCTTCCTTTGCAGTCCAGCATCTCCACAATGTCCGCACCCTGTGCGGCCGCCTCTGTCGGCAGGGTTGCGTCGAGTTCGCCGGAGCGACCGCAGCCGAATTGTCTGATCCGGGTGTCGATCATGGTCGGGTTCTGGGTGAAGGCAATCAGGTTCGAGCCCAGCAGGGTGTAGACGCCGGCGGGGCCGGGCGGCGACAGGTAACCCTCGACCAGGACGACCGAAGGCGTTTCGAGGAACAGGCCGGTTTCCAGGCGGGTGGCTTCGAGACCGTCCTGCCCGGCGGTACCGAAGGCGCGCACGACGTCGCCGATTTCGGCATGCTGCGGGACGATCCCGGCGATGCCGGTGTCGCCGACGACGAACGGCGAGCCCGGCGCCTGCTCGAGGATGCTGCCCTCGATGCGGGCGGTTTGCGCGGAAGCCAGTCTTTCCAGTCGCGAGGCGACCACCTGCCGGTCCTGCCACAGGCCGCTGACGGCCACCCAGTCGCCGCTCAACGGCGGCTCCTCGCCCGAAGGCGGAACGATTTGCGTGCCGAGCACGCGCAGTTGCCCTCCGAGATCGACGGTGACCGGGCCGACCAGAGGCAGGACCTGGCGGATTGAAACGGCGCGCCAAGCGCCGTCCTCCTTTTGCGCGACGACCGCGACTGTGTGGCCGGGAGCCAGCGCATCGGCGGTGGCCGCCGTCACACCGTCGCGGATCGCAAGTCCGGGATCGAACTCGATGGTCTGTCCATTGACGACAATGCTTCCCAGCCCGGTGATCGTTCCGACAATGCCGGTGCCGAGTATGCCGCCCTCCTTTTCCTCGTCGTCCGGTTCCGCGGCAGTGGCAATGGACAACCACAGGGCCGCGAACAGCCAGACAATGGTACGCAACAGGTTCATTTGGATTTCCGCCCCGATTTTTCCGGTGTCACAAAGGCGCCGGCAGTAAATCTGCCTTTGCCGCCGGTTCCGGCATCGCGTTCCTGGAAACTGCGCGCCTTGGCATTCACGTCCTCCAGCATGCGCTGGGCCGACTCGCTGGCGTAGGTCTCCAACTCGCTGATCGCTTCCTCGGACAGGTGTGAATAGCGGACCATTCGGTCAAAATGACGGGGTGCGTCGCCTGCCGCGAGCAGGTTGTGGACCGCGGTCTCGAGGTGCGCCGTAAGCGTCGCCTGGAAGGCTGCGATCAGTTCTTCGCTGTCGGTTTCGGGGACATAGGCATGCTCGGAAAGGCGAAATGCGCCGTCCCGGGTTTCGGTCACGACACCTTGGTCGATCAGTGTCTGCACGACGGTTCCCGGCGCCGCATCGATGCGGGTCTTACCGATCAGATCGTCGAAGCCAGGGCCGTCCGCGGTCGCTTCGCGGCGCAGCTCGCGCGGCTGTCCATCGGAGGTAAGAAACTCCGGAGCGGATATCCAGTAGCCGATCAGCAGGGCGGAGAAATTCAGAGACTTGCGGTCGGCCGGCTCTGCGGTGTCTGACCTCAGGCGGCGCACGTCCTTGCGGTGCAGTCCGGTCATCAGGGCGACCTTGCTGTCGGTCTTTCTGTCCTCGCCCTGCCGCAGGGCAGCGGCCAGCATGGCGCGCTTGAGGGCTCGGGTCGCCGAGCCTAGCGTCAAACCGTGTGCCACCATGGCAACCGCCAGCGGGGTAAGGATGTCCGCCAGGGCTTCTTCAAGGAACTTTTTCGAAGGTCCGTCAATCAATCCAGTCTCCGGCGGCCACCACGTTGTCACGGGTGGGGGCCGCCCAGTCCCCACACAAACACTTTTTGTGAATATAGTTCATAGCACTCGATTGTCGAGGTTGCCCGACGCGTACCGTCGTGCACCAGGATGCTTCCGGGATGACGCGGTGCCGAGTATTCCGCCACGTCAATGGGTTATGGCAAAGCCACCGGACTGGCGGCTATCGTGGGGTGGCAGCACTATGCTATGCCGGGGTCAGCAACCGTCTTGCAAGAAGAGGGGAAGTTCCCATGACCGTGGACCCGTTGTCGCCTGAACAGCTTCGTGTTGCCGCGGAGATCGACGCCGAGGCTGCCAGACTTTTGAAGCGGGGCGGTGACGAAGCTCTGCTCGCCGGGATGTTGTAGCTGATGCATCAGTTCAAACCCATGCTGGATGCGGCAAAGCCGGGGGAACTGGATCGGCTTTGGTAGCCGACGTGATGACGGAACGACAAAGTGGAGTGAATGATGTAATCGATTACACAATTCGTTCAGCCAAATCGCCTGTAAGGTCCATCCCAAGGTGCAGTTTGCGCCAGGATCGGCGTTTGAGTTTGCTACCATGTTTGGTCTCGTGCCATTCTCCGGCCCCGAAGATCTTCAGACCGGTGCTGTCCACCACCAGATGAACCGGTTCATCGCTTGGCGTCTTCGGTTTCGGCCGTTTGCGACGAGTTAAATTGCCGGAGCGCCGCGACAGGTTGGAATAGTCGGGCACGGCAAGATCAAGTTTCAGCAGGCCGAAGAGCGAGCGCAAGAACCCCTGGGTTCGCCGCAGGGCCAGGCCAAAGACCACAGGCAGTTGCAAGCAGGTGTCAATGGCAAAATCGGAGAGCATGGCAGGACGGCCTCGCTTGCCATTGGCGGGTCACATCCTCATCAATCCTGACGGTGACATCACTCCGGCGACGAAGGCTTTCGTTGTAATAGCGCCAGTTGGTGACACGGTATCTGGATTTCGGGATCTTGTCCCGGCGTGACACATTGAACTTGAAAGGCATTCAGGAAACACGGCTGGAACTCAAAGACCAATCTTTGAACTCTGAAGCTGGAATTATGCAACAACGCCTCGCCACGCCTGATCCAATGCTTTCGATCTTTGGCAAGTCTTTACGCTCGAAATGACTTCATAGAGAACAGCCAGCACCCATCTCTCAAATCGCCGGAATCAACTTGGCAATGCCGCTTCAGGTTCAACGGACACCGGGTGCTGCGAGTTTGGATCGTGTTTGCCGAAACGGCTCGGATTTAAAGACCAAAGGACTCCGAATTTTCGCCAAATCGCTCAATCCCGTCTCTAAGCGACGCCTGGACCCGTTCGAGGTTGTCCTCATCGAACGCTCGCAAGCTTGATGCAAGTGCTTCCCTCCAGGCGGGACCACGTCCATGCGCTTCCATGAAGGCATCGGCAAGGTCTTCCGACCGGCGCTGTTCGAGCAACGCCTCCATAATGGAGACAGCCTGGAAGAGATCCTTGCGGCTCTTGGCAGTGCCGTCATCATCTGTGCGACGGCGGTCAGCAACGATGAGTTTGTGAATTGCAAATCGCTCTGGCGCGGGAATGGTCACCGGCACGCCAGCGCCGCGGAGAAGAACTGCGCGGACCGGTTGGTAGATCAGGAAGTCGAGAAACCGAAGCGGCTGTGCCGACGCACCGCCAAGCGCCGGCATCGGCGCCGGTCGTCCTTCGTGCTCGGCGGATCCGGTGTTGGGAGTTAGGAACTCGACACGGTACCCGGAACGTGCCTCGAACCGAGTGGCATGGCGTCCATCAGCCTGATGCGGAATCTCCCTGAAGGTACGATCGATAGTCTGCAGTGTATCGAGCACCGGTGGCATTTCATCTTCGACTGCCATGGAGATGGAATGGAACTGCGCAAAATCAGCGTCGCTGGTCACCATCGATGTGCTAGGGAGACGGACACCGAGCACCGCCGGATAACATTGATAGGCCACTGTTCCGACTAGGACACCACGTAACCGGAAGAAGCCAGCCTCAGCCAACGCTTGGACGACATCACCAGTCAGACGCTCGGGTTGTGGCAGATGCGCCTCACGAGTCAGCGTCGAAACCAGTTTCCGCCGCTCTCTGAAGTCCGCCTTCAGATCCTTGAAATTCTCGACCCGCTTTGTGATCTCCGGATCGTCAACGGGGCCGACATAAGTTCGCTTCTTGCCCCCGTCACCGTTCGGCATATCGAAATACCAGTAGCGCCGCCCCTTAACTTCGGCTTTTACGAACCGGCCCCGAACATCGAACTCCGCGGAAAACGATGCATCCAGCGCTCTTTGCGACAATTCGGAATAAAGGGTCTGATAAGCGAGAGATATGGGTTTCATCGAATTATTACCGCTTTTGCGAATTTGGTAATAACACATTTCCTAGCTAACGTCACGACAAATTATTGCCGTTTTCGCAAAATTGGTAACAACCTTCATCTATTGTGCCCAAACCCGCAATCTGACTCAAACTCAGTTGGCTATTGTTCAGAGCTGCCTAAGCCGAGTCGGCTGTCTGCCTCGGAAGTCGACATCGGCGGCACGCATTAGCTACCTAAATTTCCTGCACATAGGAAAAAGGTCATAGGGCCCACGCTGAAGGCGCAAACCATTGAAAATCAGAGAACCGAAGTCGAAATCGGCATCACCGTTCTCAACAAGATGACCGTCCTCGGACGACCAGCGTTCAGCGCATTTCATGATGCCGAGCGTCATGGGTTGGGCGAACTTTAGACGGAATTCGGAATTGTGCAACAACGCCCACAAATACCGTCATGATCAATGATGCGTGCCTCGACCAGCCTGCAGAGTTCCAGAACATGATGCCACTCTTTTCCGTTTCGCCACAAGCCTCGAGGCACAGAACCGCATCAGGGGCCACCCTAGTTCCCCGAAGTCTCTAAACGCTAACACTTTTCGTGAATATAGTTCATGACATTTGATTGTTGAGTGGGAAAATTTCCCATTATGCAGAGTCAGCGTTCACGATTTCGGGAGGACCCTGCAATGCAAACTCATGCTTTCAACACTCATTTCAAACCGATTACAGTGATCCCGCGGGCCGATGCGGCTCGCCAGCGGCTCGACCCGCTGAACGAATTGTCCCTGCAGGACCGGCAACGTTTCGTCAGTTTCGGCTGGGGACCGGCGGCGCGGCCCCGCTTCGCGACCATCCTGGACGGCTTCGATCACTTCGCCGCCCGGCAGCCGCAGGCCGTTGCCGTCGAATGCGCCGGCGAGGCGATCAGCTATGGCGATCTCGACCGCGCGGCGAACCGGGTTGCCCGGGTGCTTGCCGAATGCGGCGTGCGGCGCGGCGATGTTGTCTGCCTCTATCTCCACCGATCCATCGAAATGGTCGTCGGCCTGCTGGCGGCGATGAAGGTAGGAGCGGCCTATGCGCCTCAGCATGTCGGCGTTGCCCCGAGCGCCACGCTGTCCCATATCGCCGAGGCGGTTGAAGCAAAAGTGATCCTCACCGTGAGCGACGTCGCCGAGGCCGTACCGGTTACCGACGGCCGGCGCTTGCTCGCCATCGACCGGTTGATGGACGATCCGGCTCTCGATGGCCCGGCGCCGTCGGGCGATCGGTATCGGCTCGATCCCGACGACCGCGCGGTCCTGCTGTTCACCTCCGGGACGACCGGCGTTCCCAACGGCGTGCAGGTCAGCCATTGCAATCTCTGCAACATTCTGCTGACCGCGCCGGGCGATCTGAGCATGCGGCCCGGATTGCGGGTCGGTCAGATCCTGTCGATCGCTTTCGACATGGCGGCCTGGGAGACGCTGGGAGCGCTGTCGAACGGCGCGACGCTTGTCATTCGCGGCAAGAGCATCCAGGAGACCGCCGAACGGGTCGACGTGCTGATCGCGACGCCGTCGATCCTCAACGCGATCGACGCCGGGCGATGCCACAACGTCAAGGTCGCCGCCGTTGCCGGCGAACCCTGCCCGCGGCCGCTGGCCGACCGGTGGTCGGCGTTCTGCCGCTTCTACAACAGCTGCGGGCCGACCGAGACGACCATCATCAACACGGCCCTCGTTCACCGTCCGGACAAGCCGGTTCTGTCGATCGGCAAACCGACGCCGAACAACACCGTCTACATTCTTGACGACTGCCTCAAGCCGCTGCCGATCGGCGAGAAGGGCGAGATGTGGGCCGGCGGCGACTGCGTGACGCTCGGGTATCTGAAGAACCGCGAGCTGACGTCGGATCGCTATCGGCCCGACCCGTTTCGCCCCGGCCAGATGATGTTTCGCACCCGCGACCTCGGACGCTGGACCGATGATGGCGAACTGGAGCATTTCGGCCGCGTCGACGACCAGGTGAAGATTCGCGGCTTCCGGGTCGAACTCGACGGCGTTTCCTCGGTGCTCGAAACCGCCGGCTGCTGCGGCCAGGCGGTGACGCTGAAATATGAC
This sequence comes from Rhizobiaceae bacterium, assembly GCA_963921345.3. Classification (GTDB taxonomy): domain Bacteria; phylum Pseudomonadota; class Alphaproteobacteria; order Rhizobiales; family Rhizobiaceae; genus Hoeflea_A. The sequence continues at coordinate 40,001 of CAWUFE020000008.1, forward strand.
GACCGGACGCTCGTCTGCTTCATCAGCCCCGGAGACGCCTGCCCGGAAAGGGCGAGGACCACGGTTGCCGAGCAACTGCCCTACTACTGTACGCCGGCGCTGGTGATGCCGCTCAATTCGCTGCCGCGCACCGCGCGCGGGAAGATCGACAAGCGCCTGTTGCTGCAGCTGGCCGGCGAGCGTCTGCAGACCGAAGGGGCGGAGGCGACCCGATGAGAGAGGCGACAAATCCGCAATTTTCGGGCTTCAACTGGCGCAGGATCACCCGACATCCGGCCCTGATGGAATACAATCGCCTGGTTTTCCTCGTCGCCGCTGCCAATCTCGTTGTGTTCGCGATGGGACTTCGCGAGGGCTGGTGGTTCGCGGATGGCGCCTATCGGCTGGACGTCATCGCCGACCTGGCCCTGATCAACATCGCCGTCGGCGTCCTCATTCGCCAGCAGCGCGTCGTCAACGCACTGTTCTGGCTGGCGACCCGGGTGCCGACGTCCTGGCCGCTGTGGATCCGCTGGGGCGCCGGCAAGGTCTTTCACTTCGGCGGACTTCACTCAGGCGGCACGGTGTCGGGTACGGTCTGGTTCGCGTTCCTGCTCTATGGAATGGTCTTCAACCGCCTCGGCGGGGCGGCGGTTCCATCCGATCGAACACTGGTGCTGACGGTGGTGCTGGTCGGCCTGATGATCCTGATGATCGTCTCGGCCCAGGGTCCCGTGCGCGCCCGGTTCCACAACGCCTTCGAGAAGATACACCGGTTCGTCGGATGGACCGTGCTGGCGCTGTTTTGGGCCCAGACCGTTTCGATCGCGGTCGACACGGGGCTTGCCCTGTGGCAGGCACCCGCCTTCTGGATGCTGTGCCTGCTGACTCTGTCGATCGTCTCGCCGTGGCTGACGATGAAGAAGGTGAGCGTCGACATCGTGAAGCCGTCCAACCACGCGGTCCTGGCGCGGTTCGACTATGGCGACACGCCGTTTCCGGGCAGTTCGAACGCCATCAGCCACACGCCGTTCGGCGAATACCATTCCTTCGCCAACATCCCGGCTCCCGGCCAACCGGGCTACCGGCTGGCGATCAGCCGATCCGGCGACTGGACCGGCAGGTTCATCGAGAATCCGCCGGACAAGGTCTGGGTGAAGGGGATCACTACCTCCGGCGTGGCGCGCATCGAGGTGCTGTTCAAGAAGGTGGTCTATGTCGGCACCGGGTCGGGTATCGGGCCGATCCTGCCGCACCTTCTGGCCGGCGACGTGCCCAACTATCTGATCTGGTCGACCCGGTCGCCGCGCAAGACCTACGGTGACGCGCTGGTCGACGAAATCGAGGCGCACACCGACCGGCCGTTGATCTGGGACACCGACGCGCGCGGCAAGCCCGACCTGTCGGCGCTTGCCCTGCAGGCCGTTCGCGATAGCGGCGCCGAGGCGGTGATCGTCATCTCCAACCAGAAACTGACGCGCCGGGTCGTGCATGACATGGAAAGCCAGGGCATCCCCGCCTACGGCGCCATCTGGGACAGCTGAGTTAGAGGATATGTAAGCATAAATTGAGGACAAACATGAAGCCAACAGGCTGCTGGGTAGTGGGCTGCGCGGAAGTGTAATCGAGATCCACGGACCGGAATCCTCCGACAAGACGACGCTGACGCTGCATGTGCTTGCAGAGGCGCAGAAGGATGCCGGCGTCTGCGTCTTCATCGATGCAGAGCATGCGCTCGACCCGGTATATGCCCGCAAGCTCGGGGTCGATGTGAGCGAATAGTTGATCTCGCAACCCGATACCGGCGAGCATGCGCTGGAGATAGCTGACACGCTTGTGCGTTTCGGCGCCATCGAAGTCCTGATGATCGGTTCGGTTGCCGCGCTGACACCTAATATCATTATAAAGCGGAACTGGGAAGGCGATTGGGTGACAGCCTGCCCGGCCTGCATGCGCGGTTGATGAGCCAGGCGCTGCGCAAGCTGACCGGCACGATCGCACGGTCGAACTGCCTGGTGATCTTCATCAACCAGATCCGCATGAAGATGGTGTCTTTTCGTGGCCACCTGAAACGACCACGGGCGGCAATGCGCTCAAGTTCTACGCCTCCAAGTCAAGGATCGCGACGAGGTGATCGGCAACCAGACCCGGGTCAAGGTCGTCAAGAACAAGCCGGCACCTCCGTTCCGGCAGGCCGAGTTCGAGATCCTCTTTGACGAGGGTATTTCCAGAACGGGCGAATTGATCAACCTTACCGATGGTGCCGGCGTCTTCGAGAAGTCCGACTCATGTTATTCGTTCGATTCGCAGCGGCTCGGAATGGGCGAGAGAATGTCAGAACCTTCCTGAAGGAAAACAGCGATGTGGCCGCCCCCGGGCGGACGCGCCGCGCAAATCCGAAGCCGCCCGACAGGCTATGGCAAAAGGACAAATCGACACCTTCACCGGCTGCGAAAGTACCGTATGGAAACTGGCACCAGAAGATCCGGCGCTGCGGGGGCGTCAGCGCCACCCTACATCACGCCAGGCGCGGACTTAATCCAGTTGAGACGGGTTGCCTGGCGTCCCGCTCGACAAAGCATGGTTTCGACCAGTTGGCAGCAACGTTCGGGTAGATATGACCCGCACCTGGCTTTCCGGAGGCTTCCACTCTTGAGTTGAGGAGTTAACAAGAAGCCATGACGAAGAAAGGGCGAGCATTGTTCGCAGTGGACCGCCGGTTCGGCTAGATGCGTTTCGCCACGCAAATCACAGTGCGAATGCTGGCCAGAATTTCGGCGTCTTCCGCCTCGATTGTCGGCGTTTTGCGAACGTTCTTGGGACTGATCAATAGTTTGGTGAGCGGGATCACTTGAATCTCTTCAGGTACTGCAACGGGTTTGGTTTCGGATTTGGCACGGGCCATCGGAAAGCTCCTCTTTGGCGCCGGACCCAGGAGGGGCTCTCTCTCCTTTCAGAGCCCGGCACCCCGGGCTTTCTGATCTCTTTCTCTGGCGGGAAATCAGCGTGATGTGCGATCAACAAGGGATGTGCACCGCAAAGCATGTTTGCATTTTGATGACCATCAAATCGCTGCGGCTGGCACTTTGGTTGCATTGATGGTCGATCGTTGATAAGTGACATATTTGTCATTCAATAAGATAATAACGGATAAATATGGCAGTTAAGAAGATCGGTTCTTTAAGTGCACAACGCGCACTGACATCGCTCTGTCAAGCGACACCTACACTTACGAGTTAAGACGACACCCAGTGTTACGAGGACAGCGCGATTTGGGGGGCGTACGCCCCCCAAATCGCGGCGCCAAAATTTGCCCGTTCAGGCGCTCTCTTTTGTCAGAAGTTCTTCGAGGTCGCGCAGCCGATATGAGCGGCCTTTGATGTTGAGCACATGAGATCGGTGAAGGAGCCGATCGAGGATCGCGGCAGCAAGGACTTCATCGCCGGCGAGCAACTCGGTCCAGTCGCGAATGCTCTTGTTGGTGGTGATGATCATCGCACCCCGAGCGTAGCGATAGCTGACCAGCCGGAAGAACAGGCCGGCCTCTTCCCGGTTCATCGGATCAAAACCCATTTCATCGATCAGCAGCAGCGAACTGGACATGTATTTCCGGCCCTTTAGCCTTGTAGGCGGCAGAAGCGCGTCCGCCTTGATGGCCGTCAGCAGTTCATCAAAGCGATAGTACTGGACTGAGAAGCCGAGTTGGATCGCCCGGATGCCCAGTCCCACGAGCAAGTGCGACTTCCCGACCCCGGGCGGCCCCTGAAGCAGGACAACCTCGGCATTCCGGATCCAGGCCCCGGTCGCCAAGGTGTCGATGCGGGAACGCTCGATTGCCGGCTGGAAGGCAAAATCAAAGTTTTCCAACGTCTGCCCGGTCGGGATTTTCGACGTCTTCATCATCGTCTTGATGCGCCGTTCTTCGCGGCCGGCACGCTCAATATCGAGAATCCGTTCAAGTAACTGGTGAGCGGACATCTCGGTGCTGACGGCCTCCGACAGCAAAGTGTCCAGCGCCTCGGATGCGTAGCCAAGGCCGAGTGCGTCCAGCTTCTCGCGGGTTACGTCAATATCCAGTTTTATGCTCCGAGACGTCATCGGGCCACCTCCGCCAGACGGGCGTAGATGTCGATCGAGCGCTGCTGAACATTGCTGGCCGCCAGCGCCTGAAGGCCTCGCCCCATCTTGCCAAGCGGCATCGGCGCGCGGACACGATCGGTGTCATCACCATCGAAGTGTGCATCGTCACACACGATCAGCCGCTCGGTGCGGCGCGGATGCATGGCGATCACTTCGGCATTCTTGAGGATCTGCACGTGCCCGGCCAGACCGCGCACCTCCACGTCCTGGCCGACGAAACGGAACGGCACGCTGTATTGTCGGCCTTCGAAGCTGACGAGGCAGTCAATTCCGACGGGCCTGCGCACGACGATGTCGAACGGTTCCGGCAGCGTCTCGGGCAATGGCGTCAGAAGACGACGCTCCTGTTCCCACGCTTCGGCGACACTGGTGCCGGTCGCCGGGCACCGCAGGCGGCCGGCACGCTCTTCAAGCCGCGCATCGGTCACGGCCTGCAGCTGTTCCAGGCTGTCAAAGGCCTCCTTGCGAGGATCAACCGTCTCACGAAGGTCGCGCACATGTCTCTCGACTTTACCCTTTCCCTCCGGATGCCGAGGTTGGCAGGCGTCGACATGGAAGTTCAGTTGCGCTGCAAAGCGCCGATACGTCTCGTTGATGACGCCCCAGGCGCCGGCCCCCTTGGAGATCGCCGTCTTCACGTTGTCGATGCGCAGAACCGCGACTGAACCGCCCAAGCGACGCAAACACGCCGTATTGCAAGACTGCCAGGACAACATGTCCTTCGAACGAGACCAGACAACCGCCCGTTTGCGGCTCCAAGAAAGCGTCACGATCAAGGCAGAAAGATCGACAACCTCGTCGCCAAGAACCACGCCGGGAAACTCCGCCCAGTCCACCTGGGCCTGTGCGCCGGCCGGCGTCTCAACACGACGTCTCGCCCGGACCTTCGGGGCCGGATACGTCGCCTTCCAATATCTCTGAACCGATCGCAGGCTCCCGCCATAACCATGCTCGCGCTGCAGCCACCGATGAAGATCCACCAGGTTTACACGGCCGTCCTCTTGCTGAGAGCGCCAATGCGAGATCGCTTCCGCATAATCGGCGGCCTTGAATGTCTGCTTGGACCTACCATCCAATACGCCCGCCGATCGGCGCTTGTGATGATATCGAACCGTGCCCTCCGTAACCCCGAGAAGCCGCGCCACTGCGCTCTGGGAATGCCCCTGTTTCAACAATACAGCCATGGCTGTCCGTTCCTCTTTTGCGAGAAAGCTCATCGTCTTTTTCCGCCAATTGTTGACGGAAAATCGATGAGCTAAGGCTGTTGCCACCTCGTAAAGGTAGCTGTCGCCTTACGGTCAAAATGAACTGTCGCCCTACAAGTGTCAGGCATCTCTTAATACCGAATACCAGGGCAGTTGTTTTTGCCAAGGACAGGCGACGAGAGATTTTTGTCAAAGTCCCCATGTCGAGCTACGCCACCGCACACATTGAAAACGAGCGGTCGGCGTTGATGGAACTCCAATTGGACCCGGACATCCGGCCTTTGCTGCCCAGTCGGGTCGACTTCGCCGGGCATCTGGCTTTGGAGAACATGAGATCAGGGGGAACCAGGCGCGGGCGCCTGTCACTTTCCGAGATTCTGAGGGTGCATGAACTTCTGTACAACCGGTCGAGGACTTTTGTGACAATCGGGGATATGAAGAAATCCGCGTTCGTTTCCGGGTTCGTCGAAACAGGCTATGAACACGTTCAGCATCCAGCGGAGATGGTGCAACTCGTCAAGCAGACCCGGGATATTGCAACAGCGTATCTGAGCCGCTTTCGAGACACGGACATGGTGGATTGCTACATGGCACACGGTGATTTTCATGCCTCCAATGCGCTGGTGGCCGCAGACGGAACGGCTCGAATTTTCGACTGGGAGCATTTCGGACTGAAACCACGATATTTTGACGTAATTTCCTATCTGGAAGCCGACTACGCATATGGCAATGATCCGGCAGAAAAATTGAGCCAATTGAAGCGTATTGGGGATCGAATTGAAATCGGGTCGAGTGACTTTACGTGGATCGACTATGTCGGTTTCTATTTCTCGATAAGGGCGATCAAGTATTGCGAGTTGATCAAATACGGGAATCCGGCACAAGAAAGTTTGTACATGCGATTTCAAAGCATGATCAGATTGATTTTGAATGAGGCGTCCCAAGGTAACTAACCGAATATAGCGGCTTGTGGCCTGTTCCGGCCTGCCCGGCAACACGTTGAAGAGCATTCTATGGCACCTCGACGTCCAGCCTGAATAAACCGCGTTCACGAAAACCTGGTGCCGATCAATCGGTTTCGCGATACTACGAACCTGATGCCGTCCGCTCGGCCGTAGAGCAAAACGTCAAGGGCGCAATCCATGGGCAGTGGCTGCGCCGCTCTGCTCGCCCCCCAATCACCAACGAAGATGTTCAACTGTTCTGTATTGAGCGGCACCGCCGGCGTCGTCCACTTTGCGTCCCTCTTTTTCATGACATTCACACACTATAGCGACGGAGTGGCTAATGGATCGATTCCCCGAAGAAGCACAGAATAACCGGGCGGGCACGGAAGGCACAGTCGAGCCTTGGTCCATCGAACTGCTGCAGGCCTGTCTTGAGCAAGAAGGGGCCGCGACATCGAAGCGGACAGTCGAGCACAGAGCAGTTGAGAAAGGGCTTCTCCCGCCCCCCATTTCGCTTGCCGATCTGGTAGATGAAAACGCAAGCCCGGTACGCAGACACGCGGCCGAGGCGCTGCTGCAACAGGTCGGGCGGGAACGCACCGTCTCGCTATTTGTTCAAATGCACCAAACGCCGTCCGGCAAGAAGCTTTTGGCCGCCAATGACGGGCGACGGGCTCGGAGCTGGGTTTTTCTCAATGCCTACCATCCGCAGGACGATGAACTCATCGATGCGCTCGACACCCTCTGCGGCGGCGACGGCGACAGATACCTCATCTGGCCACACACCGACCTTTGCGGGCGCCTGCGGTGCCTGGCTGACGCCGACTGCAGAATTGCAGGAAAACTGTCGACCGCACTCGCCGTGTACGCTCCATCCTATGGCGCGACGGCCGCGATGGTTAGGCAGCCCGCCGCCAACAGGTCGCTGGCCTTTTCCCATCTCGACCGCCTGGAAGCCGAGAGCATCTATATCATGCGCGAGGTTGCCGCAACCGCCGAAAAACCGGTCATGCTCTATTCGGTAGGCAAGGACTCGTCCGTCATGCTCCATCTGGCCAGGAAGGCCTTCTATCCATCGCCACCCCCGTTTCCGCTTCTGCATGTCGACACGGGCTGGAAGTTCCAGGAGATGTACCAGTTTCGCGACCGCATGGCCGCCGAAGCCAATATGCGGCTGCTTACCCATATCAATCGTGAAGGCGTGGAAAGGAACATCAACCCGATCGACCACGGCAGTTCGGTTCACACCGACATCATGAAAACACAAAGCCTGAAACAGGCGCTGGACAAGCATGCATTCGATACTGCCTTGGGCGGTGCCCGGCGCGACGAGGAAAAAAGCCGCGCCAAGGAGCGCATATTCTCTTTTCGGACAGCCACGCACCGGTGGGATCCGAAGAACCAGCGCCCCGAACTCTGGAACCTTTACAACACGGCAATCGGGAAAGGCGAGAGCATCCGCGTCTTTCCGATCTCCAACTGGACGGAACTGGACGTGTGGCAATACATCCACCGCGAGAACATCCCGATCGTGCCGCTCTACTTCGCCGCCCTGCGCCCCTATATCTGTCGCGATGGCATGCTGATCATGCTTGACGACGACCGTTTGCAGCCCCGAGAGGGCGAAAAGGTCGAATTCGGCCGGATCCGTTTCCGCACCCTCGGCTGCTATCCATTGACCGGAGCCATCGAATCCGATGCCGACGATCTCGATTCGGTCATTCTCGAGCTTCTTCACGCCAGAAGCAGCGAACGCCAGGGGCGCGCCATCGACACCGATGCGGCCGCCTCAATGGAGAAAAAGAAGCTGGAAGGATACTTCTGATGAATGTGCGGCACGAAATCGACGCCTATCTCGAGAATCAGGCCAGCCTCGAGACCCTACGCTTTATCACCTGCGGCAGTGTCGATGACGGCAAGTCGACCCTGATCGGCCGCATGCTTTTCGAATCACAGATGATCCTCGACGACCAGCTTTGCGAACTCGAAAGGGCCTCACAGAAAGTCGGGGCACAGGATGAGAAGATGGACTTCGCGCTGCTTGTCGACGGACTGAGCGCCGAACGCGAACAAGGCATCACCATTGACGTCGCCTATCGTTACTTCGCAACGGACCAGCGCAAATTCATCGTCGCCGACACGCCGGGGCACGAACAATACACCCGCAACATGGTCACCGGGGCCTCCACCGCCGACGCCGCGGTCGTCCTCATTGATGCGCGCAAGGGCGTGCTCGAACAGACGCGCCGTCACTCCTTCATCGTCTCCCTGCTTGGCATCCGCCATGTCGTTTTGGCGGTCAACAAGATGGACCTGGTGGATTTCGACCAGACGGCATACGATCGTATCGTCGCCGAATATGTGAAACTGTGCGATCGTCTTGCATTCGAAACAGTCACACCAGTGCCGGTCTGCGCTCTCGAAGGCGACAACGTCGTCGTGCGCTCGGCCAGGACGCCCTGGCATCACGGCCCGACATTGCTTGGATTTCTTGGCGTGGTGGATCCGCGCAGGGCACTTGTCGATCGCGGGTTTCGAATGCCGGTCCAATGGGTCAGCCGGCCTCATCTGGATTTCCGTGGTTATGCCGGAACAATCCTCGCGGGCCGCGTCGCACCGGAAGATGAAATCCGCATCCTGCCGTCCGGTGAGACCGCGGCCGTCGAGAGCATTGTCCTTGGTGAATCGGAACGTGCAACCGCTCAGGCGGATCAGGCCGTCATGCTGACACTCGACCGTGATGTCGATATCTCCCGCGGCGATGTCATCGTTGCAAGCAGGGATCCATGCGAAACCTCCGACCAGTTCGAGGCGAAGCTGGTCTGGATGGCAAAAGAAAGCGGCTTCCATGGCCGCACTTACCTGATGAAGATCGGCACCAGCCTCGTCAACGCGACTATCTCGGAAATACGTCTGGCCTTCAACGTCAACACCTTCGAGGAGATGACGTGCAAGTCTCTTAATCTCAATGACATCTCTGTGGTCAAACTTGCGCTCGACCGACCTGTTGCATTCGAACCCTATGGCGACTGCCTGCCGATGGGCGCCTTTATATTGATCGACCGACAGAGCTATCAGACGGTTGCCGCGGGCATGATCGATTTTGCCCTGCGCCGCGCCAATAATGTGCACCGACAGGCGGTCACGGTTGACAAGAAAGCCCGGGCGAAACTTAACGGCCACCCCGGTCGGGTGCTCTGGTTCACCGGCCTTTCCGGTTCCGGCAAGTCGACCATAGCCAACGCGCTGGAGATGAAACTGCATGCCAGAGGCTTGCGTACTTATATTCTCGATGGCGACAATGTCCGTCTCGGTCTCAACCGGGATCTCGGCTTCACAGACGCTGACCGGGTGGAAAACATCCGCCGCATTGCCGAGGTCGCCAAACTCATGGTCGATGCTGGCCTCATCGTCATGACCGCCTTCATCTCACCATTCCGCGCAGAGCGCCAGATGGCCCGCGATATGTTCGAGGACGGCGAATTCATCGAGATCTTCATAGAAACATCTCTTGAGGTTGCAGAGCAACGCGACCCGAAAGGCCTTTACCGTAAGGCCAGACGCGGCGAACTGCCAAACTTCACCGGCATAGACAGCCCCTACGAAGCGCCGACCAAGCCGGAGTTCCGCCTTGAGACACAAAAGCGAAACCCGGAAGAACTGGCGGATGACATACTGGCGGAATTGGAACCCGAATTGACCGCCCCGGAAATTCGGCACTGAGCCAAAAACCTCCAAAACGCCTCAGTCAGGCCGCGTTCAAACCACAAGCCCATTCGGCTTCATCCGGAAACTTCCGGCTTCGACATCCGTCCCGTCAAAAAACGCTACCCCGTCCCACTTCATCCCACGTAGTCCCACCCGAATCTGTGCAGAAGGTTCCTGCTCCGTTGTGCCGAACATCGCGCCTCAGAGCCTGATTGGAAACTATGGTGAGTGATTTCAGCGGGTTATCATTCTTCTGATTTTGCCGAATCGGAGAATGATGATGCCCTGGACCAAAACCACTTGTGTTGATCATGACCGAAGCGACCTTCGCTATGCAAGCGATTGCCGTGACGAGGCATGGAAATTGACCGCCGCGATTGTTACGCAGCCTGCCAAGGTTGGCTGCCTCGTGAGGTGGACATGCGCAGGGTTTGGGAAGCGATCGAGCATTTCGCATGCGCCTCATCAACGCCGAGCCCGACAAACCAGCGGAACAGGAGATTGTAATCCAGCTGCTCCATCAACTGGCGTTCCGAGCGGATCGAATAGAACGCCTGTAAAAGCAGGGCGCGAAGCAGTTTCTCCGGCGCAATCGAAGGTCGACCCGTGTGGGAATAGGAACTGGAAAACACCTCATCCAACGACACAAGCGCATCGTCCACGAGCCGGCGAATGATCCGAAGCGGGTGGCCGCGCGGCACACGCTGCTCAAGGTCCACATAGGAAAACAAAGAACCGCTGTCTGCATCTCCGCCGCGCATCACAACTCCATCTCCGCTCAAAAGACGGAATCATGTTCGCTATCCAAAATCGAGGACTTTTTCAGCAGCCTGCTAGACTTGGACAAAGACTAGACGGTTGTTGGCAGGATCTACTGTTCGTGGGCCGCCTCGAAGTGACCAGCTGGCTCCGCAGTTATATTGCAATCTGCACGAAACGAGCTATCGAAACAATAGCGGAAAATACTGAATTCAATCGATAAGTTGTTTCATCATCAACGTTTGAGGGTTCGCTTTCTCGGCATGGTATCCGTAACCATGGTTGGCTGGAGCGTCCGCAGACAGGGCAAAATCTGTCCGGTGGATAAATTCGGCATTTATGGTTGCAACCCGTTGTGCCGCAGGAATGATTGTGACCTATTGATACCTCGGGCGAGGGTTCGGATTTATGGATATGAATTATGTTCGGTACTTCCTTGCGGTTGCTGAAACGTTGAATTTCACCCGCGCAGCGGAACGATGCCGTGTGCGTCAACCGTCTCTGACGAGAGCGATCAAAAAGCTCGAGGAGGAATTGGGGGGTGATCTGTTTTACCGCGAGCGCTCGCATACGCACTTGACTGAACTCGGCCGTTCCATGCTGCCTCTACTGAAACAGTGTTATGACAGTGCCCAGGACGCACGGGCACTGGCTGTCAAGCACCAACGCGGTGAGTACACAACTCTAAGGCTCGCGATTTCGCATACGATTGCCATGGAATTGCTTGCCCGTCACCTCAAGGAGTTGGACCGGGCGCTACCGGAGGTGGAACTCGAGTACTTTAGGGGCAGCACAGCAGAAATCATCGAACTCCTTAAAACAGGCGAAGCAGAATTAGCCGTAGCGGGCCCGTTGGTGGATGATTGGGACCGTTTGGATAGCTGGTCCTTGTTCGAAGAGGAATTCGCATTGATCGTCAGCGAATGCCACCCATTCGCCACCCGGGAATTCGTCGAACTTTCACAACTGTGTGAGATTCCAATCATGGTGAGGCCTTATTGTGAAAACTATTCAGATTTTCTTGATTTATTTGTCAAAATAGGCCTTGATTTACAGCAAGCAGCACAAATTAGCCGTGATGGTGATCTTGTTCCACTGGTTAAAGCTGGTTTGGGCGCATGCGTCGTTCCGAGGAGCTTGGGCATAGGATACGGTTTTCGCATGATTGAAATCAGGGACCTAAAGCTGACAAGAAGCGTTTGCCTCTACTCGGTTGCCGGAAGAAAACGGACTGCAGCGGCAGCCACTTTGACAGGGATACTGTGTTCGAAAGCAAGTGCAAGTGTAGTCGAGAATTGAATAGCGCGGGTGAGCCGACGAGTTTGGGATGGTACGTAGATTAGTCGACCGTGATCTATGCGAGTTTTAAGCGGGAATTGATTTTGGTCTGCTGTTGATCAGGAGTTCGAATAGGCACACCGAGCTGCCTGAACCATTTGAGCGGGAGCGAGAAGTTGTATCCGGCAGCTGCCAGGATGGCGTTGACGGCATCTCCTTGGCGGTGAGCAAGATAATTGCGGTTCATCCGATTGTTCTGCCTTGAGGTGGCCTATGACCGGCTCGATGGCGGATCGCCTGCGCATCTGGCGCTTGATCGCCGGCGTGACCCGGCGCTTCTGGCCGGCTGTGAAGACCCTGAACTTGTGGCTCTGCGGAGCGTTGTGGCCGCGATACCCTGCATCGGCGAGAATGTGCTCGATCTCGTTACCGATGGTATCTTCCATGTCCGGGATCACTGTTGCCAGCGTATGGCCGTTATAAGGGTTGCCCGGCAGCGCCATGGCATGCAGGGCGAACTGGCCACCCTTTGAGCGCTTCATTGTGGTCGTCACCGAGACCTTCACGCCGAACTCATAAGGCGCATGCGCCTTGCCCTTGCCGATGCATTCGACTTCCGGTGCATGCAGGCTGTAGATCTTTCGGCCGCGCTGGCGCTGCTTCTGCTCAAGGACCGCCGAGGCCTGATAGAGCGGCCACTTGAAGATCGCCTCCAGTTCCTCGTCGCCCTTGATCTGGCGCGTAATGTCGCGCTTGGTGCGGCCGAAAAGGTCTTCAGCGCCTTGCCCCGGCCCGCTTGAACTGCTTGGCATGGGCATAGCGCTGATGCCGGATCAGCGCCTGCTTGCCGACACGCACATAGCTCTGGCGCAGATCCAGACCGACCAGTTTCGAAAGCCGCACCAGCCGCTCGCGGGCCCGGTGGACAAGCTTTGCGTCCGTCGGGAACATCACGTTCTTCGGCTGAACCGTCGTGTCGACGATCACCCGGCGGGTATCCTGCGGTTTCATCGCTCCTGTCTTGACCGCGACCACAAGGCTTTCCTGCAGAAGCGCCTGGATCCGCTCCTCGCCCATGCGCTGGCGCCAGCGGGTCATGGAGGAGCGATCGAACGGCAGTTCATGACAGAAAAATTCTTCGCCGCACAGATACTGGAAATAGACCGCGCCGAACCGCGCCTCCAGCGCCGCCCAGTCGATCTCCTGTGCCAGTCGCACCAACTCATGCTGCATGTTGAGGATCTGGTCGAGCCGGGCCCGAAACAAATCCTGTTCTCCGGTTTCACGCCGCTCCCGTGGTCTCGACATTCTCACCGCCTCGTTTAACCGCCGTCAAAGACAGTGATTCACGCTTTCAAAGCGGGGGAAACAGCAAAATCATATTGCAAGAAAACGACACTCAATCACCCGATTTCTTGCAATTCCAAAACACCTATCCAGCCCAATCAGTCAATCCAATCAAAGGCTTGTGGATAGTTCACGGGGGACTAAATAGCCCATCGGCGCACTAAAAACCCTTCTGGAGCATTTCGAGTTTGGAAGGCAAGGTTCCCTCGCTTACAAGAGCTGAGGATATCGTGGCGGCCCTCGGCGTCGAGTTCTACATAGGCCCGCCGCGCGAAAGCAGTGATTCGGCGGTTGTTGCACAGATTACTCAAGACAAACGAGACATAGTGGACGGGCAAGAGACGGGTTTGGTCTCACTTCCACGTTACAACATCGAGGCTTCTGCCGGCCATGGTGCGCTGGCGCATGACGATGCCGTTGTCGACTATCTGACGGTGTCGCGTGAATGGCTGTCTCGTTATGTTACCGACACTGCGCAGGTCGTGGTGATCGAAGCACGGGGCGACAGCATGGAACCGACGGTGCGCCATGGTGACCTGCTCCTCGTCGAGATGGCGGTCGATAACGACACCGTAGCCGCCGGCGGCGTCTTCATCCTGTCCGTCGCCGGAATGATCATGATCAAGCGCTTGCAGATCATGCTCAACAGCGATCTCAGGATCCTGTCCGACAACACAGCCTATGAGGCCGAAACGGTTCCGGCAGAGGAACGGGACGATAAGGTCATCATCCATGGTCGCGTCGTCTGGTCGGGCGGGCCAATGAGTGGGCGGCGGTAGCACCTGCACCCGAGTGCAAACCCGACAGCTTTGGAAACCATAAGACTCCCGCACGATCGGGACTGTTAGCATGGCTTCATGCAAAGATATCGTTCGTGTACCAGTGCGGTCATGTTTGGCCGCGCAAAAGACAGTCGGACCAGTGTCGCCAAGAGTAGCCGTTCATTTGGAAAGGCGCCGCGCCGACCCGCGCTGGTTGCAGCAAACAGTGAAGCAGAATGCGACACGATCGTGCTTCCGCGCTATGATATTCAGGCGTCCGCCGGTCATGGAGCGCTGGTCGAGCACAGTGATGCTTCGGACGTACTCACCGTCTCTCGGAACTGGCTGTTGAAGTATACTTCCAATCCAGGGAAAGTCGTCGTGTTGGAGGCGCGCGGCGACAGCATGGAGCCAACCGTGCGCGACGGCGATTTGCTGCTCGTCGATACGGGTGCCAATGCCGACGCGATATCGCTGGGTGGCGTTTTCGTTCTCACCGTCACCGGCATGGTCATGATCAAGCGTCTGCAGACCGTACTCAACGGTGATTTGAAGATCCTGTCCGACAACAGTGCATATGAGCACCTTCTCATCCCAGCCGGGGAACTGTCTGACAAGGTGATCGTCCACGGCCGCGTCGTTGGGAGTAGTGGACCGTTGGGCCGGCCGTAGCGCTGGACTGGACTACACAATTATGGTCGGAAACAGCGGAACTACTGTTATGAAGATGCCTGCTACAATTACATATGTCATCGGACTTCTTGTTGTGTTCTGTCCGAAACCTTCAATTGCAAACGATGAATGGCGAAAAACATATGCGGCTCTGGTGCTTACCGAACCACAAGTGGTTGAAGCGATGTGGCCCATCGAAAGCAGAGCGAGTTTCTGGGTTTCAGTACGAGACAATGGAACGAGACGCGACAAATATGCGCAATACCTGTGTCTCTTAAGGTCTGAAGCCAACGCACCAAAGGGCGCTAGCCATTCATTCATTATCTCGATTTGGAGTGCTGCGGAAATGGCGCGTGGTAACCTGTCCAAAATTGGCAAGTTTCACTGCAGACTTTAAGCGGCATAATCGGGAAGGAGTGGCGGACCATTAGGCCGGCTACAGCTGGGGAACTGCGATGCTTGAAATGATGGTTGCAGTTACGTTAGGACACTTCCAAAAATAACCACTACAAATCGTTCACTCTCGGCTTGATGGTATAATTCCATTCAGGGTGGAACTTGTCGCCAGTGATGTCGAGTTCGGCCATTTCGCTTTTGGAGACCTTGACGCCCTTCTGATAGGTCCGTTCGTCGACGGCACATTCGACCCTGAGCCCTGCCTTGGTTGTCGTCGCGCCGATCAATTCGACCACCGTCATGCGATCGGTGAGCGGACGGCCGCGCCAGTTTCTGGGTGATGTGACAAAACAGGCGATGCTCAATCTTGTTCCACTTCGACGTACCCGGCGGATAGTGGTGGATCTGCAGCGTGAGCCCGGTCTCGTCGGCGAGCTTTTGCAACTCGACCTTCCAAAGCCTGATACGTACCCCGTTCGAACCGCCACAATCAGCAGTGATCACGAGCTTCTTCGCCTCGGGATAGCGCGCATGGCCCATCCGATAGAACCAGGTGCGGATGGACTGGACAGCGAATTCAGCCGTGTCGGCAGTGATGCCGAGGCTGACCCATGCTTCGTTCGCGGTGACGTCAAAGACCCCGTAAGGAGCCACCTTGCCCAAGCTCTTGTCCTCGAAGTCGTGCACCTTCACGCGTCGTGGGTCGGCTTTTGGACGGTAGTCGGTGCCACCGTTCTTGTAGTTGCCGATCAGTTCCTTCTTCTTGGTGTCCACCGAGATCACTGGTTCTCCGGCGCCTTGTGCCTCACACACCTTGGTGTTGATGTGCTCGAACTGGGCATTGTGGTCCGGGTGCCTTGAGCCCTCGTCGGTCTTGCGGTTCGTCTGCCGCGAGAACCCCAATTTTGCCAGCAATGTGTCGACGCTGTTGCGGCATATCTTGTGGCCTGCGTCCTTGAGTGCCGCGGCCAGCTTGGCGGGACTTTTGGACACCCACATCAGCGGTCGCTCCGGGTCGCCACGCGTTACTGGCTCAACGAGGCGCTTGAGGTCAGCAAGCAGGGTCGGATCGTTATCGGTCAGTGTTCGCGCGCCAGCGCCTGGGCGGCGAACCTTTCCGGGCGGCGGATCATCGAGGTCCTTGAGCCCACGCCCGATCGTCGACCTGGCGACGCCGGTGATGCTGGAGACCGCGGCAATGCCGCCCCGGCCAGCTGCACGCGCTTCACTGGCGGCAAACAGCCGGCGACCACGTTCATCACGATGGCAGCCGTCCGCTTCCCAGCGTTGTTGAATTGCAAGTAGATCAATCATGCAAACCGGGTAGCGCATATCAATCCGTGCGGGAATCCCTTCTGTCTGAGACCGATGTCAAACCACCGCATACCGATCAGTCCATCCGAGTCGGTAATCTTTGGAAGTCTCCTTAGCAGGCACGAAACTTGAAGCTTGATCCCCGTCGAGCTCGCCTTCGCGATAGATTTTGGCGCCATCGGGAAAGCGCCGAGGTCGAAACCCCGTCACCCGTAACTGAGCCGGAGGCCGAATAACTTTCTTCGACGATTGCCAGCTTCTCAGCTTCTGTCCATTGCCGCCAACGCGGCTGCGCTGATACGCGCTCCGCCCCGAAGGCCTCTGTTTGATTAAATTCGTTGAATTCCATTTGGGTTCGATTCCGCAAGCGCAGCGAATTTCTCCTTGGACTGTTTGCAACATAGCATCCGAGTGACGAATGGACGACAGGATTGGGCCGCGATTGACGCACGAACCTCTGGCCTCCAAGCGTGTCCACACCTGTGATTTCCGGAGCAACAAAAAGGTAGGGCATTGGAGAACCCGGCGTGGATCAGTCATACTGGCTATGGGCTGGTGAAACAAAGATCGACACGAAATCGTCAAATATTTTGTGCAATTTCAGGACCTTTCCTTAGCCGTAGCAAATGGCGCGAAAGGTAATGGACCTTAAGAGCCTCGATAGCTTCGAAAGACCCGGTTATCGAACCACACCAGCATCGAGATGCGCCAACGGCATGGAAAGGGTGCGACACGTGAAGAACGTGGTATCGCAGGATGCAGCACGATAAACGGAAAGTAGAACTTATGACGAAACGCTCCCTCGACGCCCAGATCGATGCGGTGGTGCGGGTCCTCGACAACCAGCGCTGCGCAGCAAAATATTCGCGGAACGGTGAGTTCGGCCAGGAACATGTCCTGCGCCTCGAATGCGCGCTCAACACCCTCCAGTGGGTGCGAGACCACACCGACGTCGTTCGCCAGTTGACGGTCTGCCAAAGAGCCTCCGAGACGCAACTGTCAACCGCCGGCGAAGAGCCGGCGTCATGAACCCTTCGATATCGAGGTTGCTCCCGACTGGGTCTGCGAGATTCTTTCACCATCCACCCGGCCCATCGACCGACACGACAAGGCGGTGATATTGGCCCGCGAATGCGTCGGCTACACGTGGTTCGCTGATCCGGATGCCAGAACGCTGGAAGTGCTCAAACTATGCGACGGGCACTGGGCGCTGCGCCGTAAGTACCATGACTTGCCTCGATTGTATTCAAAACCGGTCTAGTCCTCTGAATCACTCATACTGATGGGTACAGTTTCCTGAGTTTGACGCGTGCGTTTTCATTTGTGAACTGCCAGCGTGCGATGCACCGTTTTTCGTTGCGTGCGGTCGCCCATGTGTTGACGTCATGTGCGAGGTCTTCTTTGCTCCCGATGCGTTCTTTCAGACTCTGGCGTGACAACACGGACAATTCGGCTTCGGCCATGTTCAGCCACGATCCGTGTTTGGGGGTGAAGGTCCACTCGGACCTTTCTGCGATACGCCTTGCCTTGGCCGGTTCGAAGGTCGCGTAAAGCGACGCCGGGCTGTGCGTATTCAAATTGTCCTGGACCAGTACGATCTTGTTGTCAAGCGACACCTACACTTACGAGTTAAGACGACACCCAGTGTTACGAGGACAGCGCGATTTGGGGGGCGTACGCCCCCCAAATCGCGGCGCCAAAATTTGCCCGTTCAGGCGCTCTCTTTTGTCAGAAGTTCTTCGAGGTCGCGCAGCCGATATGAGCGGCCTTTGATGTTGAGCACATGAGATCGGTGAAGGAGCCGATCGAGGATCGCGGCAGCAAGGACTTCATCGCCGGCGAGCAACTCGGTCCAGTCGCGAATGCTCTTGTTGGTGGTGATGATCATCGCACCCCGAGCGTAGCGATAGCTGACCAGCCGGAAGAAGAGGCCGGCCTCTTCCCGGTTCATCGGATCAAAACCCATTTCATCGATCAGCAGCAGCGAACTGGACATGTATTTCCGGCCCTTTAGCCTTGTAGGCGGCAGAAGCGCGTCCGCCTTGATGGCCGTCAGCAGTTCATCAAAGCGATAGTACTGGACTGAGAAGCCGAGTTGGATCGCCCGGATGCCCAGTCCCACGAGCAAGTGCGACTTCCCGACCCCGGGCGGCCCCTGAAGCAGGACAACCTCGGCATTCCGGATCCAGGCCCCGGTCGCCAAGGTGTCGATGCGGGAACGCTCGATTGCCGGCTGGAAGGCAAAATCAAAGTTTTCCAACGTCTGCCCGGTCGGGATTTTCGACGTCTTCATCATCGTCTTGATGCGCCGTTCTTCGCGGCCGGCACGCTCAATATCGAGAATCCGTTCAAGTAACTGGTGAGCGGACATCTCGGTGCTGACGGCCTCCGACAGCAAAGTGTCCAGCGCCTCGGATGCGTAGCCAAGGCCGAGTGCGTCCAGCTTCTCGCGGGTTACGTCAATATCCAGTTTTATGCTCCGAGACGTCATCGGGCCACCTCCGCCAGACGGGCGTAGATGTCGATCGAGCGCTGCTGAACATTGCTGGCCGCCAGCGCCTGAAGGCCTCGCCCCATCTTGCCAAGCGGCATCGGCGCGCGGACACGATCGGTGTCATCACCATCGAAGTGTGCATCGTCACACACGATCAGCCGCTCGGTGCGGCGCGGATGCATGGCGATCACTTCGGCATTCTTGAGGATCTGCACGTGCCCGGCCAGACCGCGCACCTCCACGTCCTGGCCGACGAAACGGAACGGCACGCTGTATTGTCGGCCTTCGAAGCTGACGAGGCAGTCAATTCCGACGGGCCTGCGCACGACGATGTCGAACGGTTCCGGCAGCGTCTCGGGCAATGGCGTCAGAAGACGACGCTCCTGTTCCCACGCTTCGGCGACACTGGTGCCGGTCGCCGGGCACCGCAGGCGGCCGGCACGCTCTTCAAGCCGCGCATCGGTCACGGCCTGCAGCTGTTCCAGGCTGTCAAAGGCCTCCTTGCGAGGATCAACCGTCTCACGAAGGTCGCGCACATGTCTCTCGACTTTACCCTTTCCCTCCGGATGCCGAGGTTGGCAGGCGTCGACATGGAAGTTCAGTTGCGCTGCAAAGCGCCGATACGTCTCGTTGATGACGCCCCAGGCGCCGGCCCCCTTGGAGATCGCCGTCTTCACGTTGTCGATGCGCAGAACCGCGACTGAACCGCCCAAGCGACGCAAACACGCCGTATTGCAAGACTGCCAGGACAACATGTCCTTCGAACGAGACCAGACAACCGCCCGTTTGCGGCTCCAAGAAAGCGTCACGATCAAGGCAGAAAGATCGACAACCTCGTCGCCAAGAACCACGCCGGGAAACTCCGCCCAGTCCACCTGGGCCTGTGCGCCGGCCGGCGTCTCAACACGACGTCTCGCCCGGACCTTCGGGGCCGGATACGTCGCCTTCCAATATCTCTGAACCGATCGCAGGCTCCCGCCATAACCATGCTCGCGCTGCAGCCACCGATGAAGATCCACCAG
Source organism: Rhizobiaceae bacterium (assembly GCA_963921345.3). Taxonomy (GTDB): domain Bacteria; phylum Pseudomonadota; class Alphaproteobacteria; order Rhizobiales; family Rhizobiaceae; genus Hoeflea_A. The sequence goes on from CAWUFE020000008.1 coordinate 60,023, forward strand.
GTTTACACGGCCGTCCTCTTGCTGAGAGCGCCAATGCGAGATCGCTTCCGCATAATCGGCGGCCTTGAATGTCTGCTTGGACCTACCATCCAATACGCCCGCCGATCGGCGCTTGTGATGATATCGAACCGTGCCCTCCGTAACCCCGAGAAGCCGCGCCACTGCGCTCTGGGAATGCCCCTGTTTCAACAATACAGCCATGGCTGTCCGTTCCTCTTTTGCGAGAAAGCTCATCGTCTTTTTCCGCCAATTGTTGACGGAAAATCGATGAGCTAAGGCTGTTGCCACCTCGTAAAGGTAGCTGTCGCCTTACGGTCAAAATGAACTGTCGCCCTACAGCAACTCAGCGGCAATTTCCTCAAAACGGTTCCGGGCAGCTTCAATATCTTTGGAGCTTCCCGGTAATCCACCTGAAAACAACATTAGGTGCTGCGCATTCAACTCAGCTGCCTCATCTATCGCTCTCATTGCGTCATCCAAGGCCGAGCCACCGCCTGGCTTGCTGAGAAGAAATGGCCCGGCACGGTTGAGCCCTGTGACAGTCATCCCGCACCCTTCGAGTAGGGATTTTGCTTCTCGAAGTCCACATTCGTCCAGCTTGTCGCGCCAGATACCTATTGCCTGCACACCATGTCGTGCGAAACCCTTAATAGTTTCGCGGAGGGACCATTGCTTCCTGGTGGTGGCTTGATTGATCGCAATCCGGTCAATACCAATCATAATCACTTATCTCCAACGACTGTATCGGCGACGCCCGAAACAGTTGACTTTCCAGGCCACTTACCTTCGTCGATCAACAACAGTTCGAGACAATCAAACACCAATCGATTTTAGTTGCTGTAACACTTTGCGGCGGCACCCGCCCGCCCTAGGTGCCGCCGCCGCAGCCCGACCTGGGAGGGGATCGGACTTTGATAGTGTGCCAGTGTACATTTGGGTGAGGTGCCGCAATTCTCTGTCGAATGGCCACGAAGTTCGGATAGAGCTCCATTCGGCACTTTCGCTCCCGGTTTCCGATCAACCCCAACTTTTGTTCACAAATGCCACCAATCCCCTGCGGGCCAGTTCAGGCAAACCCTTGACCGAGGATCGCAACTGACATCACGCAGCTCCGTGGCGTTGTTCGATGCTCGCAATACGGTCACGGAAACTCATTGTGCCGTTATGTATGTGATCAAGTATGGCTTCAATCGCCCAATGACGCTCAAGCACGTCATAGGTGATCGCGCGAGCGTGCACGCTTGATATTGTTCCAAGCCTTTGATGATAGATTTTGGCAAGCACCGGATAGCCAGCCATTTCGGCATTTGCGGCGAGAGCCAAAAACGTTGCCAACTCTTGGACACAGGGGTCCGCGCCATCTGCATTTGCAAGGAGCCAGGCATAAAGGTCTGGGTGAAAATTTGTGAACACTCCCGCAAAGCCCGGTGATCCAGCCTGTATGGCCTTGTGGGCTATGGCGGCATTGGCGTTGACGATGGATAACTTAGTGCCCTCAACGATCTCCAAGCGTCGCTTTACGATATCTAGATCGCAAGAAACGTCCTTCAACACGTGAAAACGTCCAGTGTCCCGGCAGAGCTTCATCTCATCATCCGACAAAATGCGGCGGAATGGAGCAGGGCACTCATAGAGGCCAAGTGGCATATCAGGCGGCAAGTGAGCCATGATGGCCTCGAGATTGAACCGAAATGTTTCAAAGCCGGCATTCCTCGGATCGAGCCTGTTGGTGACAAGCACCAGAGCGTCAATTCCTGTACCGTTCATTGCGATCATTTCACCGATCTGATCGTCTAGCGTTTCTGAAACGTGCCCAGAAGCGATAACCGGCACTTTGCCCTGGACAAAGCCGGTGACAGCCTCCGCCAAGGCCGTTCGTTCACGCAACGATAAGTGCTGCATTTCGCTCGACTGGCAAACCGCGAACAGAGCATCTGCGTTGTGTCGCAGATACCAATCGGTTAGCCGCTCTAGGCCGTGAAAATCAATGCGACTTTCACTGTCAAACGGCGTCAACATGACAGGTACAATGCCGCGGATCATGAAAAAGCTCTCGGTCAGTCTGCCTGACAGACAGACTTGGGGTTCACAACAACATTATCATTCCGTATAAAGGAATAGTATTCCACACGCAACAATATTTCGAATTGGAGGGACGCTTGTCGGTCAAACGTTGGGAAGATGATGCGGTCGTTTGGGAAGGCCCCGACTATCTCGAAAACTTGCTGCCCTACGATCTTTCCGTCGAAAGGGGATTTGTGTCAGGCCGTATCATCACCTGTGTCGAGGTCGTCGATTGGAGCGGTACCGGTACAAAGGACCTCATACTTTCAAGTTGGGATCCTTGCTATGACGGACGGGTTTATCTTCGTCGGCAGATCGGATTGAACACCGATGGGTCTCCTAGACTTGGCAAGGAAGAACTGGTCGAGGGCGTACGCGGATACGTTACCGCGGTAAGGGACGGTAGCCTCTTTCATTTGGTGTCGGCCTCTCGTATGCGCCGGACAATCCACATCTACCCCAACACAGGAGAGCCCGGAGCACCAAAATTCGGTAGACCTATTGTGTTGGAACTTGATGCGGAGTGGGTCAAAGGGAACGAGTATTTTCACCTTGCCCGCTTCATTGATATCGATGGCGACGGCGACCTTGAGCTTGTTGTTGGGACTGATAGTTGGCAAGACTACTGGCCCAACGGTCTTGAGTGGAACGACAAGGGATATAGGGCGTATGACGCTGCGGGTCGGTGGCTTGGCGGACCCCTGCGCGGCTTTCTTTACAGTTTCAAAAACGATGGAAGTATTACATCACCAAGCCTTCGTAGGGGCACACCGGTATTCGCCGGAGACCGTCCACTTGAGGTTTACGGTCAGCTTGCCCCGGCGTTTGGTGACTTTTCAGGATCCGGTGCGCTTGACATCGTCTGTGGCGAGTTTTGGAACATCTTGCAGTTTGCCAACTCTACCGGACCAACGGCATTTACAGATCTTCAATTGATCTCAGGCCAATGCGGCGAACCGGTAGAACTTGATCACTGCATTCATCTACCTTGTGTCGTCGATTGGGATGGAGATGGCCGTCTAGACATCTTAGTCGGAGCGGAGGATGGCTATGTCACTTTTCTCAGAAATGCCGGAACAGATGGATCCGGTGCGCCGATGTTCGAAAAGGTAGGACGCGTGGAGACAACCAAACCGGTCGTTCATGCTGGCGTCCTGCCAACGCCGGCCGCATTTCGATCCGGTCAAAAAGACCGTCCCGACCTCATTGTCGGAAATTGTTCCGGAGAATTATTCTTTTACGAAACTACAGGACCCCGCCAGGCGCCCACGCTTCTGCGCGAGACCAAGCTGACAGCAGGCGGAGACGAGGTTCTGGTGAGCGCCGGACTCACGGGATCAATCCAGGGCCCTTCGGAGAAGATGTTTGGCTACACCTGTCCGACAATTGCAGATTGGACGGGCAACGGGCACCCCGATGTCATTATGAGCAACGTTCTCGGGCACCACATCCTTCTTGAAAACCGGCTCGGATCCTATCCACCACAATTTGAGGTAGAGCAGCGTCTCCATTTCGAGGGCGTTCCTTTGAAGACGGTGTGGCGTGTTCGGCCGTCGGTGGTTGATTGGCTGGGCGACGGACAACTCCACTACCTTTGTTTGGATGAAGAGGGGAAGTTGTCTGATTTCAAACGCGTCTCAAACACCGAACTCAGCAGCAAGCGACATCTGAGATTTGAAGATGGCACCACAGTGGAGTTTACCGAAGATGTTGGTGGGGGTCGTGGTCGTGTGAAACTTTGCGTATGCGATTGGAACGCAACAGGTACCTATGATCTGATCGTAGGTACGCACGCTAGAGCATCTCTGCCACCGGGCCCATGCGGTCAGCCGCGTCATACGACGGGACAAGCTGGTATTTTCTTTCTGGAAAATATCGGAACAAATGTGGCGCCTCTCTTTTCCAATCCAAAGCCATTCAGATTCAAGGGAGAGACAATTCGAATGGGTATGCATGTTGCTTCTCCTGAAGCCGTCGATTGGACTGGAACCGGGGATTTGGGACTCATTGTCGGTATCGAAGACGGCAGCCTCGTTTGGCTCGATCGACGGGACCTTTCAGTTGCGGACGACATGTGATGGTCGAGATCTTGCCCAATGTAGAAGTACGAAACCACCTGGACCCGCAGGCTGACAATTCATCGGATGTCGTAAACGGCGACACGCTAATTATGGGCGTTATTGGCGACCCCATCGCACAAATTAGAACGCCGCAATTGATCAATCCGTTGTTTGCTGCGAGGGGCGCAAACATCAAATGTGTCCCGTTTCACGTCGCCGCCGAGGACCTTTCCAGTGCCTGGGAGAGCTTCAAGTCCATTCGCAACCTCATAGGGTTAGGCGTAACAGTTCCACACAAGACGACGGTTCCGGCATTGTGCGATTCCCTAGATGCCGCTGCCATTCGTGTTGGTGCTGTGAATGTGGTGCGCCGCGAGGCGGATGGATCGTTACGGGGATATCAGTTTGACGGTCGAGGTTTTGTGCGCGGGTTACTGTCGCAAGGCCACCAGCCCTCTGGTCGCAATTGCCTGCTGGTCGGTGCGGGAGGGGCGGCCGCTGGCATCGCCTACGCGCTTGAAGAAGCAGGTGCAACATCTCTGCAAATTGCCAATCGCAATGTTTCGCGAGCTGAATCGCTGGCATCAAGGCTCAATGAAGACCTTCAGTTTGAATTCGCCCGAACGTCCGACCCTGTGCCACAGTCCGGCGACCTGGTCATCAACGCGACGTCTCTTGGAATGGAAGAGAACGACCCTCTGCCGGTTGATTCCGATCGCATCGACGAAACAATGCTGATTGCCGATGTGGTGGCAAACCCCGAAGTTACGTCTTTCTTGAAAGCAGCTCGCGATCGCGGAGCAATGATTCACTCCGGTGTTCACATGATTCGCAATCAGATTGATTTGATTGCACAGCACATGCTCGAGTCCTCTAAATGGGCTTGAGTAAGTAATCGTATGGGCACGTGCCAATACTAGCGGGGAGCAATGTCGTCCCATTGAGAGAGAAAATATGAACTCCACTCAGCCCAATCTTAGACGCGTGGCGATGGTAACCGGTGGCTCAGGCGGTCTGGGGCAAGCGATTATCGCAAAACTAAAACACGCGGGAACCAAGGTTGTAGCCCTAGACTTGTTTGAGCCGGAATCCTGGATCGAATCTCCGGATCTCTTTTTGCGTTGTGACACAACGAGCGAGGAAGATGTCAACGCGTGTGTATCACAAATAATTTCAGCGTTTGATCGCATTGACATCCTCGTTAACAACACTGGCATTCAAGGGCCGTTCTTACCGGTCACGGAAATCCCGCTGACCCAGTGGCGCTCAGTCATTGATGTCAATTTAACGGGCACATTCATCTGCACGAAAGCGGTTGCCCCCATCATGGCGTCAGCCCGATGGGGACGTATAGTGATGATATCCTCACTGCAGGCGAAGGAGGGAACCCAGGATGTCGGCGCCTATGCGGCATCAAAGGGCGCTCAGATTACGCTCTCGAAAGTACTGGCCAAGGAACTCGCGTCTTTCGGAGTAACGGTAAATTGCATCACACCAACGGCTGTTGATACCGGTATGGCCAATGCAGCTAGCGAAGAGCAAAAAGCTGCGATAGTGGAGCGCATTCCGATGGGCCGCTTGTGCTCCGCCGAAGAAGTTGCAGCCATGGTGGCTTGGGTGACAAGCGAAGCGTGTTCTTTTTCGACCGGGTCAATATTTGATGTTTCGGGGGGAAGAGCAACTTGGTAATGAAAAATTATTAAATCCAAATAAGATGTACATAGTTGTATAGAATAATTGGCGCGGCCGTCGGTTCCGTTGAAAATTTGGAATCCCATGTTCATGAGTATTCTATTGTACTGGTGGCCCTACACAATATCGAGACTCTGCCTGTCCAACCCGTTGACGTTCGCAAACCGCATTAGCGTTTCTATACCTCTCAGTCGGACGCTCGCACTCTTTAGCTTTGGCAAAAAACCAACCAGCTTGTCTTTCGACAACCGTGAAGCCGGCCCAGCGATAGATAAGGTGCCTATGTACTCTCCGCTTTCTTCGCTGCCTTGCAGTCCCACGGCGATAGCAACAATTCCCGGATCAGCCTCTTCTATGGCCAATCCGTAGCCACGCTCCCTGGTAGCCCTAAGGTCTTCCTGCAGAGCCTCGACGCTCTGAATGACAGAAGGGCCATGTTGCTCGGGAGTACCGAAACCGTCCCTAAGAACGCATCTCAACGCCATCTCTGTGGAAAGTGATGAGAGCCATATTTTGCCGGTCGCCGTTGCGTGCAAAGCTACTTTCTTTCCCATTACAGGATCAACGACAAGGCTCGTCTTGGCTCCCTGGGCCTTGGCTGTCCATATGAGATTGTTGTCATTTACAAGGCTCAAGCGAACCAACTCTTCGACCTCCGCCGCTAGGTCGTCGAGCACAAACTGGCACTCGCCTATCAGATTCGATTTTGACAGAAACCGCATCCCTAACGCTGGCAAAGACAAACTCAGTCGATAATCCTTTGTCGGCAATTGGACTACATATCCTGCTTCGCAAAGCGATCCGAGCATTCTGTGGGTGGCGCTTTTGGGAATATCCGCCTGCATTGCGATGTCTCCTAGGGACAAACCACTGCCGTGGTCACAAAGGATTTCCAGCACCTGAAAACAACGGCCGATATTCATTGATGGCATAACATGATTCCGATTGAAACAGTGTTCCACATACAGTACAGATACCCTAAGTGGTTCGCTTGCGCTATTCGATTTTTGAGGGGGTTCCTGCTGTCAGTGTGCAAGCGCTACCGTTTCTGTTGCAAATCGGTGGACTTCGCCGCCCCCAAAAAACCGACCTCCATACGCATTTAACAGGGATTTCAGTAAGGCTACACTCATGAGAATCGTAAATTCACTGAGGGCAAGCACCGGTCAAGTACCGCGGGATTGATCCGCATCGATTGGTGACCTGCACCGCTTGGCGTGGTGAACTTACTCGTCGAGATCGAAGCTCAGATCCTGAAAACCCATTTGAAAAATCCGTCGTGAAGAGCAACCTGCAATTGCCCACATCTATTGGCTTGGGTACCGAAACTAATCTGGAGGCGCGTGAACCCCTTGGCTGTTTCTGACTATCGCAAATAGCGATGTAGTCAGGTTTCAAACGGATGACAGTCATTCGGTTCCATGACCCGATTTCCGTCTGACGTTTTAACATGCCGCGGACATCTGATGATTGGCTGAACCTGTTTACGATATGGATTGCCGCTCGTGCCACAGCTTTCGGAAATCCGCTACTTCGTAGCTGCCGCTGAGAACGGAAGCCTGCGACAGGCTGCTGAAGCGCTAGGGGTGGGGCAATCGTGTGTCAGTCGCTCGATCATGCGGTTGGAGGATAAGCTCGGCGTTTCGCTGCTTGAGCGGAGCAATACCGGCGTTCGGCTGACGAATGCGGGACGGCGTTACCTGGAAGAAGTGCAACCCGCTCTTCAACAATTGGAGCAGGCGCAGCGCGCGGCCCATTCCGCGGGCCGCGCCGAAAGGGGGAACATTCGAATTGGCGTTTTGACGTCACTCGCCGGCGGGTTCCTCCGGAATCTCATTGTCGCCTATCAGCAGGAATATCCGGAGGTTTGGATTGATATTCACGATGGCGGCCGGGACGAACACATAGCTGCTCTTCGAACGCGCGAACTGGACATCGTTTTCGTTCCAGGCGAGTGCCAGTCTCGGAACTGCGAATGTGTCGAGTTTTGGTCGGAGGCGCTTCATATCGCGTTGCCGAAAGGACACATACTTGCTGATCGTCAATCACTTGAATGGTCGGATGTCAGTGGTGAGAAGTTCATCACGAGCAGGATAGCGCCGGGGCCTGAATTTCATGATTGCCTGGTGCGGTGTCTTGCGAGTAACTCCATACATGTCGAGATCGAGTCCCGGTACGTCGGTTTCGAAACCCTGATGAACCTCGTCAGCCTCGGACACGGGCTGACGGTAACGACAGCGGCGTGGTCACACGTCAATCTCCCGGGTCTCGTGTTGCGTCCTTTGGCGGGCGAGGAGGACGTTCTGCCATTCAAAGCAATCTGGCTGGCCGAGAATGACAATCCGGCGCTGCGTTGCCTGGTCAGCACGGCCCACGTCCTAGCAGGGCTGGTTCGACGCGGAAGCTCCGACTGGCTGCCGCGCCAGATTAGTTTCGGAGTGGATTCTGGTTCGATTTCCGCAGACGTGCGAAAGCGCGATCGGTTGCCATGAACCGTTGCAGCATCGGCGCGATCAACCGCGCCGGATCGGGCGCCGGTTGTCCGGCATCCCGAGCCAACACCTCGGCATAGACGACAAGATCCCGATGAACCTCGGCGGGCAGTTCGACAGCGACCTTGACCGGTTTGTCATCGGGAATGGCAGAGAGTTTCAGTTTTGCTGTCATGACTCAACCTGAGTAGGGCTCCAAAACGAGATCGCGGGTGACGATGACACGCATCGGGAATCCGGGTCGGATCGTCAGGGTTGGCGGGACCTGCAACTGGCGCTGGATGATCTGCTGACCCGCGTCGTTGATGGTGTCCTGTGCACCGTTGCGGATGGCCTGGATTAGCCGATCGTCGTCATCCATGGCGATTTCCGCTCCCGCGGCGAGGACCGTCGACAGCCCGGCGGCTTTCGCCAGGTCCCACCAATGATAATCGACGCTGTCTTCCAAACCGGTGAAGCCACGTGCGTCGGCGCCAGGCTGCCGTTCGAGAACGACGGACCGGCCATTCGGGAACATCAGGCGGTTCCAGACAAGCAGGATCCGGCGCTGGCCGAAGCCGACATTGTTCGAGTATTCGCCGATGATGCGGGTACCCTGCGGCACGAGCAGGATCTGTCCGGTCGGGCTGTCATAGATGTGCTGGGTTACCTGGGCAGTGATCTGTCCGGGCAGGTCGGATCGGATACCGGTGATCAGCGCAGCGGGAATGACGGAACCGGCCTGAAGGATGTAGGGTGACGCTGGCGCCATTATGCGATCGGGTGCGACCGTGCGACGGTCGGTAGCCGCATTGAGGAAAGCAAGTTGGCGATCCTGTGTGTTCGTTGAAGTGGGGTGCCCGGTGAGGTTTATCCCGACAGGGTTTGGCGCTGCAGCATCTGTAGGCCTGTTGGGGGTAACCGGGCCGGTCTGGAAGAAGACACGGCTTGTGCGGGCCGCTTCCGCCTCTGCGAGCCGGCGTTGCTCCTCGGGATCCGTCGCGGGCGGCGCAATGACCGGCGGAGCGACAGGCTGGCCTCTCGCCTGTGCATCGAGGATGGGCCGGCCGAGATCGCCCGGCAGAGGCGGACCAAGGATCGGGCCGGTATAGTCTCGCGGCAGGTCCTCGAGTCCGTCCGCTGTACGGCGATTGTCGGTCGTGTAGAGCTCCTCGCTGCCCGTCCGTGAGTCCGGTGGCCGGAACGCATGGATCACGGCGCCCCCAAGCCCGAGAGACACAATCAAGCCGACTGCTGCAAGAGTGCGGCGTGACAATCGGGTGACCCTTGGCGGCTTCGCGCGTAAACGCATTGCCTCGGCTGTGTCGGTGGTCGAACCCTTGAGATCCGTTTCTTCATTGTACTCATTGTCCTGGCTCATGACGCTGGCTTTCCGTCCTTCCGCACGACCCTAACCGCCTGTTGCTTGCGGCCGCTTCCGAGGCGCAGTTCGGCCGCGGCGAAGATCCGGTCGACGATCAAAATGTTGTTGTAGATGCGACTGTTGACGATTTGCGGTTCGCCGTCGGCACCGATAACGAAAAGGGGCGGCATCTCGCCCTGGACGATACCTCGGGGGAACTGGATATAGACGCGGCGCCCGTCATCAAAGACCGACACCGGCCGCCAGGGAGGCGTGTCGCCGGTGAGGCCGTAGCGATAGTGGCGTGCGCTCGGAGCCGGTATCGTCGGCCGGGCAGGGGTTGTCTGATGGCGCGCGGCGGGCCGCTTTGGATAGGCCCAGGAGACAGCCGGCATGTACGGGTCTTCGCCGGCACGCAGTTCGACCATGTAAACGCGCCGGTCCGTGCTGATGACAAGGTTTGTCGCAATGTCCGGCCGTGTCGGCTTGACGAGGATGTGGACGCGGCGCTTGCGGCCGCTGCCGCTTTCCGTGTCACCGATGATCCAGCGGGCCGTGTCGCCGGCTGCGATCGGCCCAGCGCCTGTCAGGCTTTCACCTGGCTCCAGCGCGATATTTGTGATCTGGCCCGGCGCGGCATAGACCTGATAGAGAGCGCCCTCGCTCCAGGGATAAATCTGGATGGCGTTGTAGTAACCCTTCCGTCTCGGCTCGATCCTTGCGGCGGCGTTAGCGTTCTCAACCCGTCCGGTTGACGTCGTTGCAATCTCCCCACCATGCGCGGGTTTCCAGCCCGGGGGAACGTGCAATGGCTTCGGGTCTTCATCGGTGACCGCGGCGGGCACGGATGGCAGGGGCGGGACGTTGTTGTCGTAGCTGATCTCCGGTGGCTTGAAGGTGGCGCAGCCGGAAAGCGTGGATACAGAAAGCAGGAAAGCTGCGAAAGAGGCTTTACACGAAACCGTCCCTGCGGCTTTACGGAAAAGCGGCAATGTCATTGTCCAAGCTCCTTCGACCAGTTAATTGCGTTGACGTATATTCCGAGCGGGTTCTTGCGCAGGCGTTCCGCATCGCGCGGCGGCTGGACGACGATCGTCAGGATCGCTGTCCAACGCTCCGTCGCGGCGAGCTGGCCGTTCTCATAATGGCGTTCGGTCCAGGCGACGCGGAAGCTGTTCGGCGAGGCGCGGATGACGCTGGACACTTCGACAGCGACCTGGCTCTTGCCGACCTTCGCGAAAGGATCGTTGGCGCGTGCATGGTCGTTGAGCGCCAGGGCGCCGCGGTCAGTGGTGAAGTCATAGGCCCTGAGCCAGTTCTGACGCACGATGATCGGATCCGCCGCAATGGCCCGAACATTCTCGATGAAACGGGCGAGGTGGAAGGCGATCTGCGGATCGGTGGGTTCATGGTCGGCCGCGGCCGGTCCCACCACCCGTGCCTCGCCCAGGGCATCAACCTGCACGACCCAAGGCACTACGGTGCCGCGCGTGGATTGCCAGACCAGCGCAGTGGCGAAGCCGGCCATCAGGATGAGGCAACCGAAGGCCATGAGCCGCCAGTTCCTGGCCTGCACCCGGGCGGAGCCGATGCGCTCGTCCCAGGCTTGCGCGGCCTTTTGATAGGGCGTTTCGGGTACGGGCGTCTTGCCGTAATGGGTCTCGGGCCTTTTGAACATCAGCGGTTGCCTTCAGAAAGATCGATGGTGGAGCCGCCGCCATGGGCGTCTCCGGAACGGATGGAATGGGCGGCGGCGGAAGCGCCGTGGCTGATACGTTGGGCACGTTTCATGCACCTGGCCCAGGCAGGCATATCGCCTTGCGCGGTCGATGTGCTGGGAGCGGCTGCTGGTCCGCCTTTGACCGTGCCGTTGCCTGCCTCAAGGGCCGCGCGTCCGCCGTCGGCGTAGCTTTGCCCCATGCCGGCCGAAGCACGCCTGAGAGGTGAGGTCACGGTACCGGCGCCTGCTCGGGCAACCCCTCCAAGACCGGCGGCGATGCCGGTAACCCCGGTCTGTCCTGAGGAGGCGAGCGAATAGGATGCCACCGCGCTGCCCGCCATGCCCGCGCTGCCCCGGGCTGCTCCGGTGCCCGCGGCCAGCGCTGCTGATCCGCCCCTCGCGGCGATGGCGCCACCGGCGACCATCATCCCGCCGGCGGCGAGGCTGGTTCCGACCGCGGAGCTCGCGCCGAGCTGCGGCCCGCCGGAGACGATGCCGCCCGCAATGCCTGGCCCGAATATGCCGAGACCGAGCAGCGAAAGCGCCGCGAGCACGATCGCCATGGCCTCATCGATATTGGGCTGGTCACCGCCGAAGCCGCCGGTGAACTCGGAGAACAGCGTCGAGCCGATGCCGATGATGACGGCCAGCACCAGCACCTTGATGCCCGACGAGATCACGTGACCGAGCACGCGTTCGGCCATGAAGGCGGATTTGCCGAACAGGCCAAATGGTATGAGCACAAAACCGGCAAGCGTCGTCAGCTTGAACTCGATCAAAGTGACGAAGAGCTGGATGGCCAGAATGAAGAAGGCGAGCAGGACCAGTGCCCAGGCGAAGAGCAGGCAGGCGATCTGGATGAAGTTCTCGAAAAAGGCCCAGTAGCCCATCAGGTCCGAGATGGATTCGAGCAATGGCCGGCCCGCGTCGAGACCGGTTTGGGCCACCTTACCCGGCCGCAGCAGATCGGTGGCGGAAAAACCGGTGCCGCTGGCCTTCAGGCCAAGTCCGGCGAAGCTCTCGAAGACGATGCGGGCAAGATTGTTCCAGTTGGAGATGATATAAGCGAAGGCGCCGACGAAGAGTGTTTTCTTCACAAGGCGAGCGATGATGTCGTCATCAGCGCCCCAGGACCAGAACAGCGCTGCCAGGGTCACGTCTATGACGATGAGGGTGGTGGCGATGAATGCCACCTCTCCACCGAGTAGGCCGAAGCCGGAATCGATATAGGAGGTGAAGACCTGAAGGAAATGGTCGATGACGCCCGTGTCGCCCATAGCGTTATTGCCCCTCCGGGTCACCGCCGAGGAAGCGCTGTCGGTTCTCGGACCAGGCGGCCAGGCAGTCCGCATCGCGGGTGGCCGCTTCCCCGAGCCCCTGGCAGCGGCGCAGTTCCTGGCGGGCCGGATTCGTATTGGCACTGCTGGTCAATGCCGGTGCGGAAACCTTGTCCGTTGGCGCCTTGGGCTCCCGGGCCAGTTCGAGCATGGTGGCGGTGATGGCGACCGCGACGAAGATGATGGCGCCGATGCGCGCGAGGGTCTTGCCGTCCATGGATTGCGTCTCAGTTGCCGCCGTAGAACATCTGGGCGTTGCCGGACTGGTAGCCGGATCCGGGTTCAAGGAAGCGGCGGCGTTGCTCGCGTCCCTGCTCAGCAGCGGCGGCCCGCTCGGCATCTGCCAAGGCCTGTGCCCGTCCGTTGGCGGCGACGACGGCGGTGAGGTCGGCGAGTTGCTGGCCCTGCAGGGCGAGAAGCTGATTGCCCGCCTGGGCCGCCTGCAAAGCACCCGTTGCTCCTTGGCTGCGGCCGATCAGTTCGCTCATCTGGTTGCGGTTGGTGTCGATATTGCCGATCACGCCGGCCTGCACACGCATCGCATCCTGAAGGCCTGCTATGGTGTTTTCCCAGCGCTCGCGTGCGCCCGCGATCAGGTCCTGTTCGGAAGCAGAAAGGGAAGCGTCGCCATAGGTCGTCTGAAACGCCTGATCGATCTGCTGGACGTTGAAAACGATGCCTTGCGCCTCGTTCAGCAGTTGCTGCGTGTGTTGAACGGAAAGCTGAAGTTGCTGCAGCGCCGAATAGGGCAGGCTTGCCAGATTGCGGGCCTGGTTGATCAGCATCTGTGCCTCGTTCTGCAGCGAGTTGATCTGGTTGTTGATCTGTTCCAGCGCGCGGGCCGCCTGGAGGATGTTTTCGGCGTGATTGGTCGGGTCGTAGACAATGTCGCCGAACCCGAAGAGCGCGTGGGCGGGCGGCGCCGTCACAGGTGACAAAGCGACGGGCAGGGAGAGAACGGACGCGGCGATCAAGGCTGCGCTTGTGCGACGGAAGGTCATGACGGGGTCTCCAAATTGTCGAGGATGGGGATGAGATCGGCCGCCCAGCCGGCGTCTCGGGCGCGCAGCCAGGCCTCCACGAATTCCTCGCGACCACGTTCGGCGAGGAGCTTTTCGACAGCGGCGTGATCGGGTTTCGAGGAGGCTCCACAAAAGGCGAGTGCGACTTCGCCAAGGGCGAGTTCGAACAGGCGGTTGCCGGCGCGGGACTGGCAGTAATAGTCGCGCTTGGGCGTCGCCCGGGCGAGGATCTCGATCTGCCGGTCGTTCAACCCGAAGCGCCGATATATGGTGGTGATCTGCGGTTCGATCGCGCGCTCGTTCGGCAGCAAAATACGCGTTTGGCAGCTTTCGATGATCGCCGGCGCAATCGTCGAGTTGTCGATGTCGGAGAGCGACTGTGTGGCGAAGACGACCGAGGCGTTCTTCTTCCTCAGAGTTTTCAGCCATTCGCGCAGTTGACCGACGAACCCTTCGTCGTCGAGTGCAAGCCAGCCCTCGTCAATGATCAGGAGCGTCGGTCGGCCGTCGAGTTGGTTCTCGATGCGATGAAAGAGATAGGCGAGCACCGCGGGCGCGGCCCCGGTGCCTATGAGGTCCTCTGTCTCGAAGGCCTGTACCGGAGCTTTGCCGAGACGCTCGCTTTCCGCATCGAGCAACCGCCCATAGGGTCCGCCGACACAGTAGGGCTGCAAGGCGCGTTTCAGGTCCTGCGACTGCAGAAGGACCGACAGTCCAGTGATCGTGCGTTCCTCCACGGGGGCGGAGGCGAGGGAGGTGAGGGCGGCCCACAGATGCTCGCGGGCCTGGGGATCGATCGTCACCCCCTCCCGGCGCAGGATATTGACCAGCCAGTCGCCGGCCCAGGCGCGCTCAGGAACGTCGACGATACGTGCCAGCGGTTGAAGTGCGACGCTCTGCTCGGCACCTTCGGTCAGCCCGCCACCGAGATGGTGCCAGTCTCCACCACAAGCGATCGTGGCGACGCGGATCGAGCCGCCGAAATCAAACGCGAACACTTGTGCGTCGCGGTAGCGCCGGAACTGCAGAGCCATCAGCGCCAGCAGGACCGACTTGCCGGCGCCGGTCGGACCGACAACCATCGTGTGACCGACATCGCCGACGTGAAGGGAAAACCGGAACGGGGTCGAGCCTTCGGTCTGGCCAAAGAGCAGGGGAGGTGCCGCCAGGTGCTCGTCCCGTTCCGGCCCCGCCCACACCGCCGACAGCGGGATCATGTGGGCGAGGTTTAGCGTAGAGACCGGCGGTTGCCGGACATTGGCATAGGCGTGTCCGGGCAGGCTGCCGAGCCAGGCCTCCACGGCATTGACGGTCTCCGGCATCGCCGAGAAGTCGTGACCCTGGATCACCTTCTCGGCGAGCCCCAGTTTGTCGTCGGCGATACGTGGATCCTCGTCCCAGACAGTCAGCGTGGCGGTCACATAGGCCTGGCCAGCAATGTCCGCGCCGAGTTCCTGCAGGGCCTCGTCCGCGTCCGCCGCCTTGTTGGCGGCGTCGGTGTCGACGAGCGCGGAGGCCTCGTTGGTCATCACCTCCTTGAGGATCGCGGCGATCGACTTGCGTTTGGCGAACCATCGCCGACGGATGCGGGTGAGCAGGCGGGCGGCATCGACCTTGTCGAGCAGGATCGCGCGGGTCGACCAGCGATAGGGAAAGGCGAGCCGGTTGAGTTCGTCGAGAATGCCGGGCGTCGTGGCACTCGGAAACCCGGTGATTGTCAGGACCCGAATGTGGACGTTGCCCAGCATTGGTTCGAGACCGCCCGTGAGCGGCTGGTCGGCGAGCAGCGCATCAAGATACATCGGAATCTCGGGCAAGCGCACGCGATGCCGGTTGGTCGAGACCGTCGCATGCAGATAGGTCAAGGTCTCGGTATCATCGAGCCAGACGCATTCGGGCATGAAGCCGTCCAGAAGCGACAGCACGCGTGATGTGCGGTCGATGAAACCCTGAAGCTGCTCATGGGCATTGGCGTTACCGCCCCGTTCCCGGCCCTCGTAGAGGAATCGTTCCGCGCGCGATGCGTCTTCGGCGGGCGGCAGATAGAGGAAGGTCAGGTAATAGTGGGACTCGTAGTGCGCGCCTTCCTCTTCGAACGTCGCTTTACGCTCCGCATCGACGAGCGCTGATGCAGGGTCGGGAAAAGCGCTTTCCGGATAGCTGCATGCGGGGTCGCGCATCGCTTCGACGAAAATCGCCCAGCTGGAGCCGAGACGGCGGAAGGCGTTGTTGAGCCGTCCAGCGACCGCAACCAGTTCGGCGGCAACGGCGCTGTCGAGATCGGGGCCACGGAAGCGGGCCGAGCGCTGGAAAGAACCATCTTTGTTGAGGACGACGCCTTCGCCGACCAGGGCCGCCCAAGGAAGGAAGTCGGCGAGTCGGGCCGAGGTGCCGCGGTATTCGGTGAGATTGATCACGGCTGCGACCTCACACGTCCAGATGCGATGGAATGCGCAGATGCCGGCGTCCAACATCCGCAAAGAGCGGATCGTGCCTGGCGGCCCAGGCGGCGGCGGCATGGCCGATGGCCCACAGGACAAGACCGACGAGCCACAGGCGGAGCCCGAGGCCGAGCCCAGCGGCCAATGTCCCATTCATGATTGCGATCGCGCGCGGCGCGCCGCCGAGCAGGATCGGTTCGGTCAGGGCGCGGTGGACGGGCACGGCGAAACCGGGGATGTCGTTCATCAGATGAGCGCCCCGCCGCCGAAGGAGAAAAAGGACAGAAAGAAGCTCGAGGCGGCGAAGGCGATCGACAGGCCGAAGACAATCTGGATCAGCCGCCGAAAGCCGCCCGACGTATCACCGAAGGCGAGCGTCAGGCCCGTGATGATAATGATGATCACAGCGATGATCTTGGCGACCGGACCTTCGATGGATTCAAGAATTGATTGGAGTGGCGCTTCCCAGGGCATTGACGAACCCGCCGCATGGGCCGCCGGTGTTACCATCATGATGGTGACAAGTGTCGAAGCAGCGCCGGCGATCCGGTGGCGAAGACGAGGGGCGATGCGGATCATGCGCTGATTCCTTTCGAGGTCTGGGTGGCTGGGGTGAGGCGATAATCACCGTCGGGCGTGAGGCCCGTAACGGTGGAAAGTTCGGCGAGGCGGCGTTCAGCGCCACGGCCTGAAAGCACCGCGACCAAATCGATGGTCTCGGCGATCAGCGCGCGGGGAACCGTGACAACAACTTCCTGAATGAGTTGTTCGAGGCGCCTCAGTGCGCCGATCGCGGTCCCGGCATGTATGGTACCAATGCCGCCCGGATGTCCGGTGCCCCAGGCCTTGAGAAGATCGAGTGCTTCGCTGCCGCGAACTTCACCGATCGGAATACGGTCGGGTCTGAGGCGCAGAGAGGATCGGACGAGATCGGAGAGTGTTGCGACACCATCCTTGGTGCGCATGGCGACGAGGTTTGGCGCTGCACACTGCAATTCGCGTGTATCCTCTATGATTACGACGCGATCGGCGCTTTTCGCCACTTCGGCGAGCAGCGCATTGGTCAAAGTGGTCTTGCCCGTCGACGTGCCGCCGGCGACGAGGATGTTCTTGTGGCTGGCAATGGCAGTGCGCAGCACCTCGGCCTGCGCCGAGTTCATGATGCTGCGGGTGACGTAGTCGTCGAGTGAGAAGACTGCGATGGCCGGTTTGCGGATCGCAAAGGTCGGCGCTGCGACGACAGGTGGCAGCAAGCCCTCGAAACGCTCGCCCGTTTCCGGCAATTCCGCTGAAACCCGCGGGCTCCCGGAATGAACCTCGGTACCAATATGATGTGCGACGAGCCGGATGATCCGTTCGCCGTCGGCGAGTGCGAGGGTTTTGCCCGTATCGGTGAGACCTTCGGAAAGCCGGTCGATCCAGAGCCGTCCGTCCGGATTGAGCATTACCTCGGCGATGCCGGGCTCTTCCAGAAAGCGCGTGATGGCCGGACCGAGTGCGGTACGCAGCATGCGTGCGCCGCGTGAGAATGTTTCCGAATTCTGAAAGGCAGCCGACATCTCATCCCCGATAGTGGTTGGAATCGCGATGGCGATCCCGGATCGGGGATGATTAGAAGAGGCAGGAAATGGCCTAGCGCAACAACGTCAAGGGCGTAGTAGGGACGTGGCGTGCAAAGACAGGGAAAAGGCGATTCTTGTATGGTTGCTCATACCGATTGAAGGCCGTGGTTTTGTGCGGCAAGCTTGTTAGGCGTTCTTGATTCCCACCAGAATCTCGTTCCATTCGCGATTGGTGATCTGCCCAGCGGCATAGAGATATGTAGCGTGTAATTTGCGCCTTGCCTCTTCCTCCGATTGTCCATACGCCGTTTGGAGGTCAACTTTTCGGGCCATATCGGTTTTTGGGAAAGCGTTGCACTGCCATTCAAAGCCTTGCCGATTGTTGTCGTCAGGCTGGCATTCTATTTCGTAGTCCTCCAACCTTGGAAATCGAGGGTCCTTGGGACATGGCCGTTCGATCATGCCGCCGAACGTCTGGAAACCGCATTCATAAGTCTCCCTTTCATCCCAATGTTTTTCTTCTGGATCGGCTGGTGCAGGAATTCGGCTCGAGAGTGGCGCCGCACAGTGTGGACATTGATACTCGGAGATCTGATGCCGTAGATCCTCGATCTCTTCCTGAAGGTCGCGGAGTGCCTCGCCACTGGCGATCCTTTCGAGTTCCGCGCGGGTATGCTCCTCATACAAATCCGGTCGAACATGCCGAAGGATTCGGATCGCTGCCTCGCGGGCATCGACATATTGAGTATCGATTGCCACTTTGTCAGACAGCGACGGGCTGAACTGTGCCACTTCGCGCTTGCCGACGCCATGCCAGATCGGAAGGATGCGTAGATCTTCTTCAATGTCTCGATTCACGAGGCCTCGAAGCTCGTGTTTGGGCCAAGGTCGATTAATAAATGAGGGGCTTATCACGACTATGCCGAAAGACGCCCCTGCAATACCTTTATCGATTTCACTAGAAATACTATCGCCCAGTTCCAATGAGAACTCGTCGTACCAAACCTCGACTCCCAGTTGTCGCAAAGCTTGGGCGAGTGGTCGGACAAAACTTTCCTTGTCTTGTGATGCGTGACAGACAAAGACGTCAAAGCGCTTGGACATGAAGCCTATCTATCCCCTGCCTACTCTTTATGGCGGATTGCCGATAGAAGTGTTGGCAAATTTATCGTCTACAGGGCTAGAGTGCCATGTGTTGAGAGAGGCGTCATAAATACCATGTTATTTTGCATCCTACCTGTTGGATGCTTCGACATCATCCGGGATCTCTCTTAGGAAACTCTGTCCCTTCTGCAGGCGGCGTCCCAGCGTTTCAACGAAACCTTCGAAACGTTCTCTACCTTTAATTTGAGCGGCTGATTGCGCGTCTTCGGGAAGCGGCGGCGTGATCGCCAACCAGAAACGGATGAAAAGCGCCAGCGTTTCGGCGCTGATCCCGACGTCCCGTTCCAGACGCTGTACCTGCCGTGTCAGCCGATCCAGCCTGCGCGTGAAGGCAGCCTCCATGCGATCAGAACCATCTGGTGACAGAAACGAGGCAACGGCCGCTTCGACAATGGCCGAACGCGACAAGCCTTTGCGATCGGCGAGATCCGCAATCTGCTTCAGCATTTCGGGCGGGAAATAAACGTTCATCCGGCTGCGCATCATTTGGCCCTTACAGTTCCATGCCGTCTTTCGGGTCCAAGGCCGCCTGTCGCGCAATCTGACGGCCCTGCTGACGGAACATCCGGGCCTGGCGCGCTGGCTCGTCGGCGTCGCCCTCAAGCAAGTCGAACTCCTTTGAAGGCGCGGGCTCCCGGGGTTGCTTAACTATATCCTCGTGTTCTGGCAGGTCCGGTTGTCGTCGAATTCCACCATTTGCGCTGTCCTCGAAAGGCCGGCTGCGATCCTCGCGACGTTTCGAAGCCGGTGCGACGACGCGATCGGCCCAGGTGTCACTTCTCACAAGCAGCGTGGTTTGGGATGGATCGGGCGGGGCGGAGGTCCTCTCGTTGAACCTTACGTCCTCATAGTAGCGGACTTTCTTCGCCCGGATTGGTGGCAGGCCCGCGATCATGACGATCTCATCTTCCGAGGGCAGTTGCATGACCTCGCCCGGCGTCAGCAACGGTCTCGCGGTCTCCTGCCGCGACACCATGAGATGCCCGAGCCAGGGCGCGAGCCTGTGGCCCGCATAGTTCTTCATGGCCCGCATCTCAGTCGCCGTGCCGAGCGCATCCGAGACGCGTTTCGCCGTGCGTTCGTCATTGGTCGCGAAACTCACGCGGACATGGCAATTGTCCAGGATCGCGTTGTTGGGTCCATACGCCTTTTCGATCTGGTTGAGCGACTGCGCGATCAAAAAGGCCTTGAGACCGTAGCCTGCCATGAAGGCGAGGGCGCTTTCGAAGAAATCGAGCCGACCCAGAGCCGGAAATTCGTCGAGCATGAGCAGCACGCGCTGGCGCCGGTTTGACGCCTGCAGGTCTTCGGTCAGGCGCCGGCCGATCTGGTTCAGCACGAGCCGTATCAGTGGCTTGGTACGCGAGATGTCCGAGGGCGGTACGACGAGATAGAGCGTCGCCGGCTGATCACCCTCGATGAGATCAGCAATGTGCCAGTCGCACCGTCGTGTCACCTTTGCGACGACCGGATCACGATAAAGACCGAGAAAAGACATCGCCGTGGAGAGTACGCCGGAGCGTTCGTTGTCAGCCTTGTTGAGGAGTTCGCGTGCAGCAGAAGCGACGACAGGATGGGGTCCGGCGTCCCCCAGGTGCGGGGTCGTCATCATAGCCTTGAGCGTTGCCTCGATCGGCCGCTTCGGATCGGAGAGGAAAGCGGCAACGCCTGCGAGCGTCTTATCGGGTTCTGCATAAAGTACATGGAGAATGGTGCCGACCAGAAGCGAGTGGCTGGTCTTCTCCCAGTGATTGCGCCGCTCGAGCGATCCTTCCGGGTCAACCAGAATGTCGGCGACGTTCTGGACATCACGGACTTCCCAGTCGCCTCGGCGAACTTCGAGTAGAGGATTGTATGCGGTCGAATTCGGGTCGGTCGGATCAAAGAGCAGCACACGGCCATGTTTCGACCGGAAGCTGGCGGTCAGGTGCCAGTTCTCGCCCTTGATATCATGGACAATGGCCGAGCCGGGCCAGGTTAAGAGAGACGGGACGACCAGGCCGACGCCCTTGCCGGACCGCGTTGGCGCAAAGCAAAGCACATGCTCGGGCCCGTCATGCCGAAGGTAGTTTTCCGCGAACTTGCCGAGTACGACGCCGTCCGATCCGAGGAGGCCGCTACGTGCGACTTCTTTTGACTCGGCCCAGCGTGCGGAGCCGTAGGTGATGACGTCTTTGGCTTCGCGCGCGCGCCAAACCGAGATCATGATTGCCACGCCGAGCGACAGGAAGCCGCCGGATCCTGCGATCACGGCGCCTTCGATGAATACCGACGGTGCGTAGGCCTCGTAAGCATACCACCACCAGAAGAAGGCCGGTGGATAGTAGAAGGGGAAACCGGCAAGTTCGAACCAGGGCGTTCCGAGTTGCGGCTGTAAACCAAGTCGCCAGGCAACCCATTCCGTCGCTCCCCAAGTGGTGGCGAGCACGATGAGGAAGATGACGGTGATTTGGCCCCAGAAGATTTTGGTTGCAGACATGACAAGCCAAGATCAGTCCGCAAGCTGCGCCGCGAGCAAGTGAATATTTGGGGTTATCGAGTAATTGGTGGTTCTGGCGCGCAATTAGGACATTTCGATTGGCGCAACTTACACATTCAGTCCGTGCTTCCTGCCGAAGTTCCAGTCGACTCCGCCACTGCCGTGTAGGATCCCGGAAACCTGTTGTCCCAGCTTCTTCTCAAGCGATGGCGACCAGGGCACGAGTTGAAAACCGAGCCCGTTGTCGATCATCGCGAAACGTCCGGAGGATAGTGCAAGACGCTGACGATAGATGCCGGCGACGTGCTCGCCGGTCCCAGTATTCAAATGCGGTAATCCAGT
The DNA here is from genome assembly GCA_963921345.3 of Rhizobiaceae bacterium. GTDB lineage: Bacteria > Pseudomonadota > Alphaproteobacteria > Rhizobiales > Rhizobiaceae > Hoeflea_A. Next base: position 81,740 of record CAWUFE020000008.1, read on the forward strand.
CCCATCAGCGAGCTTGCCTGTTGCGGCATCCAGTTCACGCCTGCGGAGTGTATTGAGCAGGTCACGCTGCAGGATCACGCGTTGCCCTTGGCGGCGCGCGAGGCCTTCGTCGACGAGATGTACCGCGCGAGCCGTCATGGCATCCCGTACCTCGCCGCCGAATCCGCCGCTGGAGAGTGGTATGGGTTTTTTCTCAACCAGTCGGTGATCTAGCCAGGTGGCGCCGGGCGCAACGGTCTGCGCCTCGATATCAAGGTCAGAGCGCAGTGCCAAAACTAGGGTTGGCCTTCTGTCGTCCGCCGCACCGAACCGACGCACCTCGACGATGCCGCCAAAGGGAGGCGCATACTCAAAAGCTTCTATCCCACGGAAGCGGACATAGTGAGCGCGGCCGTCTGTGCCATCGATGACGGCATAGGCTTCACCGGTCAGTTCGTCATGCAGGCCTTTATCGACCAGGCGGCCGATGATCGGTGATCCTGTTTCCTCCGCGCCGATTACATAGTCGCCGATCCCGCGGTCCTGGCCGCGCTCGGTGAAGGCACGATGCGTGGTCTTGATGATATCGCCGCGCATGCCGAGATCGCGCAGCTTGCGCTCGGCCTCGAGGCCGACCATCCATTCGCCGGGACCGGCTGAAGCGGCGAGCCCAATCTTTTCCAGGTGCTGCAGGCGGCCGATCATCAGCCGGCGGGCTTTCTTGTTGCGTAAATCACCGGCATCTGGGCGAAGATCGACATGACCGGTGTCATCGGATGCAAATCGGATTTCGCGATCAAGGCTGGTCCAACGCTCGGCTGTGATCTCTTTCTCTAACGTTGCACGAATCTCATGTTCCGGCTTCGGGCCGAGTTCGATAGAGACCAGTTCCTCGCCGCGCGAGCGCAGCCCGCGGCTGATATAGCCACGCGAGATCACGAGATCATCGCCAGCCTGGTCGACGCCGCGTACAAGCAGGTGGACATGCGGGTTGTCGGTGTTCCAGTGATCGACAGCGATCCAGTCGAGTTTCGTGCCGAGATCGGATTCCATCTGCCGAGCGAGGTCGCGTGTGAAGGCCTTGAGGTCCAGCATCTCGCCGGCGTCCTCCGGCGAGACGATGAAGCGGAAATGATGCCGGTCGTCCTGACACCGCTCCGCGAAGGCGTAATCATCAGTGGTGTCCGTCGTGGCATCGAACATGAGGCCGCGCTCGCCGTCGCGCGTGATGCCCTCGCGCTTGAGATAAGCGACATGGGCTGTCAGCGGCGCCGAGCCGTAGGTACGGCTGCGATGACGGACGACACGGGCCTTGACCACGACCCGCCGCGACGGGCTGAACAATCGGGCGCTGGCGAAGCGTGTACGTCCCCGGCCAAAGCTCGATCGGCCATAGCCGGACCTTCGGCCACCGGTTCCAGGACCGTAAACATGGCCGGACTTCTTCGCCGCCCGAAGCACCTGGCTGATGAAGCTCTTCTGGCGCGGAACCCGCTTGTCACGGATGCGGCCGGGCCGAATACGGAAGTCGTACTCGTCACCGCTCATCGTACCCCTCCTTATACCGGCAGATGGCAATAGTGCCGCAGACAGCATTGAAATTGCACACAAAATTATTGACAACGGCACGTGGTGCGACCGAACGGCACGCCGGAACCCGTGTCATTTCAATGACTTGTGGTTCGACCGGCGTGCCTCTTTTATCTCGCCGTCCTTCGGTCGTGCTCCCCCGCACGGCATGCATTTCTGTGTGTTCTTTGCGCAAGCACGCTAGTCTTCGCCATGATGCACACATGGTCATTGGTGCTCGCTCGGCTGTGATGGCGTGACGAACAGTCTGCTATCCCAAGGTGTGAGATCCACGTCGACGCCGTCAGCCTGTGTCTGTGTCACGGTTGCAGGATTCGCCGACGATCCCGCCGGAACAACAGCGGCACCGCCGTAGGCTTGCGCGACGAAGAGCGGCGAACGTGTCCAGTCGCTGCGGTTGATCCGCACAGGGATTGCCGCGAGGGAGGTGGTGGATGCGTCGACATAGGGCGCAAGAACCGCAACATAGTTGCGCGTTTCGACCGGCAGGGGACGGTCGTCGACGAGATACTCGTCATAGCGGCCCGGTCCTGCGTTGTAGGCGGCAAGGAAGCCCGGCGACCCGTATTGATCATAGAGTTCGCGCAGATAGGCTGCACCCGCGAGGATGTTGTCGCGCGGTACGAACGGATCGTTGCCAAGTCGATATCGGGCGCTCAACTCGATCCAGGTATCGGGCATGATCTGCATCAGCCCCATTGCACCTTTGGACGAGACCGCGCGCGCGATTCCGTCGCTTTCGACCATCATGACAGCGCGGAGCAATCGTTCGGGAAGCCCGAAACGCTGCGACGCAACGGCGACATACGTGCCGTAGGGATGGACGGTGGGTTGCGTTTCGGTCGTTGTGGTCTGCGCCGCTGCGCAGGCCGGAAAGATGGGCAGCGGGCCCCCGAAAGCCAGCAGGCCGGAAAGTAGAAGGAGGCCTTTGCCAGACGACGGAAGCTTGCCCGTTGCAGGTCCCGCCCCATGGAATCGACGAATGCGGGACATGGTTTTTCAGTCCTTGTCGCCGCGCTTCGGAGGGCGGTTCCACTGCAGCGTCCAGGTGTCGTTCTCTGCGTCGAGCCGGAACATGTTGGCGCGGATCGGACGGTCGAATGCTGGGTCGTCGATCAACAGGAAGAGGTAATCCCCGGCCTTTTCACCGGTGCGTTTCCAGGCTGCACCAACCTCCGGGCCGGAGCCGTCACCGCGATGAACGCGATAGTCGGGCGCGTTCTCGGCATCGGAGCTTTCGGCCGGTACGAGTGTCAGCTCGCGGTCGAGCGTGAGCGTATGGATATGCCCGGTGTATCCGGACTTGGTGCGGGTGAACTGTCCAATCTGTATCATGGGCTGGGTCCTTTCATCGTGGTGGGTGTGGGATTGCGAAAGCGGTATGACGCGCTCATCGAACGGGCACGCGCCACTCGAAGTGGCCGTCTCCGGACTCGTCGGTGAAAAGCGGGACGGCGCGGCCGATGACAGCTTCTTGCGGCAGTGGCCCGAAATACCGCCCGTCGAGACTGTCGGGATGCTGCCAATTGAGGAGGAAGACCTCGCCGCCGGCAAGGCGCCGGCAGCCCTGCCAGACAGGTAGGGCGCGGCCCGCCCGGTCCTGATGCTGCGTCTCTGCCATCGCGATCCCGTCAACGGTCACGGCGCGACCGTGCCGACAGACCTTCTGACCGGGTAGTGCGACGATCCGCTTCAGAAGTGGTACGCCGAGCGGCAGATATCCGCGCTGATCCAGCATTTGAGCGAGGGGCGCCGGCGGTGCGACGGCGACGAGGTCGGGAACCTCGAAATGGTCGTTCGACTGGATGAGATAGAGGCCGACCGGCACACTGGTCGAGGCGTTCCAGAGGAACCATGGGGTCACGGGAACCAGAGCCGAGACGCCAATTGTCAGTGCGCTGAGGCAGGTGACCACTACATAGCCGAACTGCGTCATCGTTCCGTCCTTTGCCGCAGCCGCCAGGCATGATGTTGGGTAAGCGTATAGTTACGCGGTTCCTGCCCGACGGTCAGACGATTGTGGACGTGACGCCAATAGTCCGGGGCGGCATCGACAGGATCGATGTCGAGCGCATCGATGGCATCAACGGCTTGCAGCACGCGTTCGACCTTCGGCCAGCCAGTGATCTTGAGCAGGATGTCGCCGCCGGGGCGCACGAAGGGAAGGGTCTGATACGGTGCGCCCGGTGCGACGGCGCGGACGATATCGATGCGGGAGATGATCGTGCCATAGTCATTTGCGGCCCACCGGACGAAGGCGAAGATGCCTCCAGGCGCAAAGCTGACGATGCGCCGCTTCCGATCGAGAATTTGCTCGTCGGTAACATGGCCGAAACGGATCCAGTGTTCGATCCGCTTCTCGATCCAGGTGAGTTCGACGCGGGTCGGACCATCGGCGGACGGTGTCTTCTGTGTCGGGTTGCCGCCCTTGCGTGGCACTGTGTTGCTGGTCATCGCTGATTTCCTTCGGGTTCGGGAAACTCCCGGGCGAGCAGATCGCGCAGCATGTCGGCGACGGTCACGTCGCGCTCGAAGGCCGCGATCTTGATGCGCCCGCGTAGCTCCGGCGTGATGTCAATGGTCAGGCGCGCGGTGTAGTCGGGGCGTTTCGCCTCGGTGCGGCCCGCCGATTTGATCCAGTCCTCGGGATCGCTCGGGCGCGCCGCGAAACCGCGCTTGGCGTTGCGGTTCGTCATCGGGCGAGCTTCCCGATCTCGGTTGCGAGGGCGGTGATCTCTTTTGCGGCCAGGCTGTGGTGATCGATCTCGAAGGTGAGCCGGCCAAGTTGAGCGGCAGTTGCGAAGACGACGCGCTGGCCGATGGTCGAGCGCAGCACCGGGGGATTCTGATCGGCCAGCGCCTCAGAAGTTTCGCGCGCGATGATGGTACGAGCGGCGCGGCGATTGAGGACGAAGCGCACGATCAAGTGCGGCCGGAATATGCGTGCCTCCTCGATCAGGCGCAGGATCTCCGCGGAGGCCCAACCGTCGAAAGGCGAGGGCTGCACGGGGATGAGAATGACATCAGCGGCGAGCAGCGCCGAGCGCATCAGCCCGGCGACACGCGGTGGTCCGTCAATGACAACGTGATCGGCATTGCGCGCCAGTTCGGGCGCTTCGCTATGGAGTGTGTCACGTGCCAAGCCAATGATGCCGAAAAGCCGCGGCAGACCCTCACGGGCGCGCTGCTCCGACCAGTCGAGCGCCGAGCCTTGGGGATCGGCATCGACAAGCGTGACATGGTCTCCGCGCCGTGCCCATTCGCCAGCGAGGTGCAGGGCGAGGGTGGTCTTGCCGACGCCGCCCTTCTGATTGAGGAGGGCGACGATCATGACGCATCTCCGGCGTTGCGCCCTCTCAGCCTACCGGTGGCGGGTCTCGAAACGCTGCCGTTATCGTGGTTTTCCCCAGATTGCCCGTCCCATAAGAAGTTAGATTCTTTGTTAGACTCTAAGTTAGGGGTGCGATTTTCCGATTGCTCACGGGGACTTAATGCCGGTTTGGGTTCCCGATAGCACGAGGATCGGGTTCCCGATGGCACGATAGTCGGGGTTCCCGATGGCACGACGGCTTCCACAGCCTGTCCACAGGGCGCTGGCTCGAAGGCAAGCAGCGTGCGACGCGCATCGATTTCGAGGAAAAGCCTGTAGCCGGGAAGCGCCTGCTGTTTGACGATGGCCCGTAGTTCGAAGGCGAAGCGCTTGAAGGGCGAAAGGCTGCCAGATTTGAGATAGAGGTGACGAAAATCGAAGCGCCAACCGCCGGGCTGTTTTCCGCCGTGCTTTCGCACGATACGGTAGAGCCAGCGGTCGAGCCCGCCGCTCAGCCTGAAATAAGCCCGATCGATAGTGAGGACGAGAGCGTCGTCCAGAACAGACTTGTAGAACCAGTCGGGGACGATGAGTTCGATGCCATCGGGATGGCCACGGGCGTCGCTGCGTTCGGTCCACTCGTTGATCCAGGAAAAACGATGCATACGCCGCAATGATGCATTCTTGCCGTGGGTTTGGCCGCGGTGGTTGCGCGGAGGCTGCCGCAGGGTCGTGGCGACTGTCGTTGATTGCAGGCGGTCCAGGGTGGCTTTCAGACGCTGATAGTCTCGCGCACCGGTGCCGCGTCCGATGAAGGTGAGGATCTGGTATGGGGTCGCCGCCATCAGGCGCGAGGTGCGAAAGCCATTATCGCGGGCCTCGACGATCTGACTTGCCGCCCAGATGAGGATATCGGCGTCCCAGATGGTCGCCATGCCGTGTTCGGGCACGGCCTCCACCCGGATCGCAACGGCGCCGGATTGAAAATCAATCGGTGTCGTGCAGGGCGATTTTGCAAGGCTGAAAAAGGGATAGGCCATGAGGTCTTGCGCGTCCCGGGGCGCGAGGTTGCTGGGAAGGGCTCGAAACAGTTCGAGCTGTGCGCTCTCTGGTGTGCGGGTTCGTGCCATGGTGAATGGTCAACGCCGGTTTGAACCGGCTGGCACGCCGTCGTGGCGCTTGGCGGGCAGGACCGTGTCGGTGCCGGGGTCCGAGGTCGAGGTTTTGGCGCCACGGTTCGCCCAGGCCTGCAGGTCCTCGACGGAATAGACGACGCGACCGCCCAGCTTGCGATAGGCCGGTCCCGTCCCATAGGTGCGGTGTTTTTCAAGGGTCCGGCCCGATAGGCCGAGAAAGCGCGCGGCTTCAGGGGTTCTGAGAAAGCGTGGCGGCAAGCCGGTTGGCGTTGCTGACATGATCGTGCCTCCGTGTTCCTGGGGCAGACCGCTGGGTATCGGCGGCCCCTTGGGAGCACGGTGGCGGAGAAGGAGGGGCGAGAGGGAGTGCGAAGACGCGACGGCGTTTTCGCACCCTCAAGACATCGGTCGGTGGCGGAACAGAAGATCACGATATCCGCCCTCGATGATTTTCCTGCACTCCCGGAAGCGGCGCATGACCGTGTCGCGCTCCGGCATCGTCTTCCACGTCGTTGCGCTGACACGTTCGGCGTTGAGCACGACCTCGGCAATTTCCTGGTATGTGGCTCCGGAGCAACGGCCGTCGATTACCTGAAGCATTTGGCGGAGATTGCTCTTCCGGTAAGGGCTCACGCGCAGGTCGGGCATGCGTCGTTGGAGGTGAAGAGCGGACGCAAATCGCCGGATCGCGTCCGTACGATCCGTGAGGAAATGATCAAGCAGGGCAATTGCCGCAACCGGTGTTTTTGGCAGATGATTGCCAACGCATAGGGCAGGGAAGCGCTCATTGGCGATTTCGATGTGCAGATAGTGCCCTTCAGGGGCCTGGTGCGTATCGATGAAGGGTAAAGCGATTGAGGGGCTACTGAACGCAAGGGCTTGCGAGGGTGATGTCAGAATGAGCATTCCGGGGTTGATGTGTGGCGCGAAAGAGATATCTGCATCGGTGGCGCGAAGGGTCGAGCAAACCGGGAAATCGCAACCCCCATATCTTGGTCAGCGTATCGCTGGCCGTCTCACGCTTCTGTTTCGGTATGCCTTTGTAATCGTCCTGATATTTACGATTCCGGCGCAGGAATTCCCACGCCAGACACGCAGGATCGAGCTGCTCGACATAATCATAGGCATTATCGTGTCGCCAGTCCGCGTCCTCCGCCATCGATGCGCCTCCAACAAAAGCTGACGGGTACAATCGGACGCTATAGTTCGCGTTGTGATTGTATTCGCGGTAGTCTCTATTGGAGCAAGAGGTGATGCCGATACTGCATCACAAGCTATTGCGGCTCACCGCGCAGAAGATGGCGATAGCCGTGTTTGGTCATCCAGCGCGCCCGGGCGAGATGCGTTGAATGGACCCGCGACGCACGATCCCAATGCTGGTTCGGGTCAATCCCGAAGATGATTTCAACAGCTTCCTGCCAATCGGCACCCTCAGCCTCGGCGTCGAGCAGCCTGAGATAGGTCTTGAAATGCGCCCGATCGTAATCTGTGATCTGTTCGTCCGTCGGCGGCTCGTCGAGATAATCCGGATTGGCCATTCGCTGTTCCATTGAGACGGGTTAGGAAGTCCCGCCTTTTTCGTCAACACAATTTGAACACATTTACATGCGGTCCCGCAATCGCGTCGAAGAAAGAACGGGCGAGATTTTGGAGTAGGGGAACTTGGATAAACGCCCGAGGTTTGACGGAGCGGCGCTGATTTGTCCGGACGTGTGTCATGGACAGTTAAAACTCCCCAGTAGACGATTTACATACTATAGTTGATAAACTTATAGTATGTAAATCGCGATCTTTCTGCGCATGGACATGCGCAAACTGGTCGGCCGGAACTTCGCCCGCCTGCGTCGGGAGAAGGGCCTGACTCAGGAGGAGGTCGAAGCGCGTTCGGGTTTCAGCCAGCAGTACCTCAGCAGTCTTGAACGCGGTCGGAGGAATCCCACCGTGATTACGCTCTATGAACTGGCCCAGGCTCTCGGGGTTAGCCACGTCGAACTCGTCGAACCCGACGATCAGGAGTAATCGGTGGATCGGATCCGGGCGGAAGAACGCAGCCCCGCCCGGGCTTGCCGGGCGGAGTGCCGTTTTGGGTCACTCGCCGCTGCGGCGCGTGGGGCGGGACCAGATGAGTGTGTAGCCGTCGCCGTCTTCATCGTCGAAGAGGTTTGCGTAGATCGGGGCGATGAAGCTCGGATCGTCGAGTTTCAGGCCCAGATAGCCGCGGCCCTCGTTGGAGGTCTTGGCCCAGGCGGCGCCGATCTCTGCGCGACCGACATAGACCCGGTGGCTCGGGGCGTTCTCGCCGCTTGCCTTCGTGTCGGGAACGATGCGGACGTTCCTGGTCTGAAGGCTGAGGGTTACGATTTCGCCGGTGAATTCGTTGCCGGATTTCTTGAAGGTGCCGATGGTGGCCATGATTAAGTCTCCTTGATCTTTGGTTTCGAGCCCGCACCATGCGGCCTCGATGGCGATCGGAGAGGCCGGAAGCGATCGGCGACGCATCGCCTGCGACCGGAGCGCGAGCGGAGGATGGCAGCCAGATAACTTTCTTGTCTCGCGAGGAATGAGCGCGCAGCGGTCAGGGGATGAAAGTTGGATGGCGGCATTGCGGCAGAGGCGATCGAGGCGCAGCCGGTCTCCGGCCAGATCAGCCCATTGAAGAGGTCGTTGTGGAGCAGTCGGCACTCCGAAGTTCGGAGTTGGTTCATGGCGTCAGGAGGCACCGGTCGATCATGGCCTGCCCCCGCGGAGTCTGGAGCTTAGCCGCTCATGCTTTTGCGCCCCGTCTTGGCGCCGAGGCTCTCAGGCGCGCGAGGTGCGCTGCCCGGCCTGCTCCGAAACGGCCATTGTTGCAATGCGCATGAAGGCGGTTGCTCCGATTGCCGCTGCGCCTAGGATGGAAACGGCTAGCTGCCAACTATCTGCAGGCATGAGGTGTTTCACGATACCATGGGTCGCATGGAACCCGGCAATCGCGGCGGGTGCGATGAAGGCAAGCGCAACCAGGAGCCAAAGGGGTTTCAACAAGGCAAGCAGCAACCGGCCAATCACGACGGTTGAAGTGGCAGCGGCCACACCGACTGCAACGGCTCCGGCCAATCCAGCATCGGTGTGATACGCCCAGATGATGGCTGACGCGCCGACCAAGGCGGGCAGGGCAAAGGTAGCAATAGTGTAAAGGAACCAGCACATTGCTGTGATGGCGGCGAGCATCACGACGATTGCGAGGATGATCATGGTGGCTTCTCCGTAAGAGGTGTTCGAACGGTCGCGCCTCCACCACCACCATGGCGCACCAAGTTAGCTATCACGATATCGATCACGGTGCGACCCGTGACGTTCAATCTGAGTCGTGTCGATACCCTCGTCCTTGACTGACATTTCCGGCCCATTGCGGACGTTCGGCACAGATATCTTCCGCCGCAGCGCGGCACACCAAACTTGCCGTTCGCTGCACGTGCGAAAATCCCAGCCAGATGGTCGGCCGCACTGCGGACAAACCGACCAAACTCGATTGTCTTGGATACCTGATTTGCGACCTGTCTCGCATCACCCTGCGGCACGCTAGAGGACGCCAATCAGCTTCTTGATAGAGGAGACCAATTTCGTTTCGTCGTATGCCGGGTTCAATCTGTTTTCCGGATGATGAATGCTATGCCGAACGTAGGTACACTCCGTCACGGCCTCTGCCAATCCTGACTTCGAGTTGTTCCAAGTGTGATCGGTGTGAACACCCTTAGAACTTAAAAAGTGGTCCATCTGCGGGCAAGTTCTAAAGCCTTCACGATCTTGTATGAAACCATAAAGTTCGTTGTGGAACTCAACTGTCGGCATGGCCAAGGCTTTGAAATTGACTTCACCGAATGACGGGCTCCAGGGAAAATATCCTTTGGCCCCGTGTTGCGGTTCTATCTTGACCTCGGGGCCACCAGAATCCGAAAAAACATTCGTTAGTCCGTACCTCACCAGAGATTGCAGCAGATACGGCGAGTGACTGCTGACGACGACCTGGCTTGCCTTTGATTCCTCAAGCAGCAAATCCGCTAGTTTTTTTTGTGCGGTCGGATGCAGGTGCATTTCCGGTTCGTCGATTAGCAGAATTTTGTCACCAGTAGCCGAATCTGAAAGCAATCTCTGAAGAAGGAGCGCCAAAATGAGTTCCACGCCAGACCCCAAGCTTTTTGTCGGAATCTGCTGAACTTTATCTTCTCCACGCACTGCGAGGAAGGCTGATGAAAAGGGTTCAAGCAAAGACAGAAGATCGAAGCGAAGATCCTTGAAAGTATCATTGTCGAAAAAGTCACTGAATTCGTCGCCCAACTTGGAGCCGGTCCCCTTTTGAGCCAACTCCATCGCCCAGCCAAAGAGATCGTTCGTCACTTTGTTAGCGTAGTCAGGAGCAGATCCCTCATCGCGAAGTTTCTTTTGGAACTTCCAGTTCAAATCTTCGCAAATCGCGTCAAACGTGGTGCGATACGTGCCGCTAACCAAATGGCGTGCACGGTTCTTGTCGAAATAGAATACATTGACTCCGGCCGGGCCGATCTTTCCACAGTCCAGAATCAATTCCCGCGGATCAACCGATTTGCTGTCACGCGAGTTCTTCTGAATATAAACTTCGGAGTTGCTTTCGTTGTAGTATGCATCTTCGTCTAGAGAATACACACTTTTGGCAGAAATCGGTGCTGACAAAAGTTTCCCGGGCTGTTTCCTGTCCCTTGGTTTGGCCGTGAAATCTACGCCGGTGCAGTTAAAGTATTTGCCTTTATAGTATTCCAATCCTGATTTGACACTAAAGCGATCAGTTTTGCCCGATATAGAGATCTTCTCTTCAAAATTATGAAAATCTCGAATTTTGAGCCTGTTTTCACCTTTGTATCGACCACCGAATAAGTAGTCGAGCGCCTCAAGAACAGACGTCTTTCCGGTCCCGTTGTTACCCACGAACAGGTTCAAGCCGCTCCCAGGGCTTCCGTCTGGGACCGTTAATATTACGTTGGCCGACGAGAAACATCGGAAGTTCTTGATTGTCAATTCTCGCACAAACGGAATCCCAGTGTACAAACCCGTCTCCCAAAAATTGTAGTCCATTAACAATCTACAGCATGACGCGAGGTGTCACCACTTATCCGAGATGGGATGAGCATTTTGTCTAAAAAGCTGCACAAAACAGCAGTTCGTCTGCAAGACAGGATTGGCGGTAACCGGTTCAATTTCACAGTTGCCTCGTGTCAACTGGATTGGCAAAGTTGAACCATTATTGACGGTGGCATTCACACCGGTGGGGCTCGGAGCCGTCATGCGGCGACGCAACATTGCAGATAAGATCTGCGTTGGATGGATATCCGCTTTTCGCAAGTTCACCTAAACTCTACGCAGTTGCGGTGAATTCACACTATCTCCCCACATGCCAATTCAGGCGTCTTCGGTGGAGGTCTCAAAGGTCCGGCAGTGCGGCCGACCATCTAGCTGTGGTTTTTGAACGCAGCGAACGGCAAGTTGGCGTGCCGCACTGCGGTGGAAGATTGCAGGATCGAACGACAACATTGGGCCGTGATTCACTCTTACCCGAGGCGGCAAAAAGAAAGTGCATTTCGCCATAGCTGCCGGTTGCCATTGATTATGCTACCAGTTTTTTGACGCGTGATAAGGAGTAGCCGATGACTACAAACACCAAAACCAGCACGCAAAAAAGGGCGCGTCCACACTCCGCCAATGCAAGAAGTCAACCTGCGATATTGAAGAAAATGCGCTTCCGCGGAAAACTGACAGTCGAGAGCTATTGTCAAATCTGGTGTCCAAGCGCTCCTCAAGCGGCGGCTTGATCCTGGTTTGATGTCTTGATGCCGTTGACGAAATTGACGCCCTGGATGACCTCGGCGAGGTGAGCAAAGCCGCGCAGTTTGCGCCAGCTTTTCTCTGCGCATTGGCCGAGCTTGAACATCATGTGCAGCAGGCCGTCGCGGCTGAGGCAGCCTTTGGTCCGTTTGGTCCGGTGACGGATGGTGGCAAAGGCGCTTTCGATCGGGTTTGACGTGCGAATGCTCTGCCAATGCTGAGCCGGGAAGTCGTAGAAGGTCAGCAATTCGTCGCGGTCCTTGATCAGGCATTCGGTGGCCTTGGGGTATTTTGCCTCGAAGGTCTTGATGAACAGATCGAATGCCTCGTGCGCGTCCGCACGTGTCTCGGCCTGCCAAATGTCGTGCAGCATCTTCTTGGCCTTGGGCTGGGTCCGCTTGGGGAGGTAGTTCAGCACGTTGCCGGTCTTATGCACCCAGCACCGCTGTTGGCACGTCGTCGGAAAAACCTCCTCCAACGCGGTCCAGAACCCCATGGCCCCGTCGCCGGTGGCCAATTTCGGAGCGGCGAGCCCACGTGCCTTGAGGCCGAGAAGCACTTCGCGCCAGCTTTGCGTGCTTTCACGAACACCGTCTTCGATGGCAAGAAAATGCTTCTCGCCCCGTGCGTTAACGCCAATGACAACGAGCACGCAGAGCCGGTCATCAGAGCCGCGCAGCCCGCTGTAAATGCCATCCGCCCAGACATAGACCCATTCGTCTCGGCTCAGATCGGCCTTGCGCCAGTCGTCGTACTCTGCTGCCCATTGGCTCTTCAGGCGCGAAATGGTCTTGGCAGAAAATCCGGTGGCCTCAGGGCCAAGCAGCATTTTGAGCGCCGCGCCCATTTCGCCCGTGGAGATGCCCTTCAGATACAGCCAGGGCAGTGCGACTTCGATGGATTTAGCCTTGCGCACGTAGGGCGGCACAAGGGCAGAGCGGAACGTAACAGGCTTGCCGTCCTTCGCTCGGACCTTCGGGACTTTGACCGTGACTGGCCCGATCCCGGTTTGAACGGCGCGCTCTGGATGGTAGCCACTGCCAACAACAGCCGAGCGGCCATCGGTTGTTCGCCGTTCTGCAAATTCAGCGAGAAAGGCGTCGCGCTCAGCCTCGATGGCTGCCTGCAGCAAATCCGAGCGCCCTTGCGGAGAAGATCAGTCAGTGGGTCTGTGACCGCATCTCGACCGGTGAAATCAATGATGGTAGCGTCGTGCATGGTGGTTGTCAAGCGACACCTACACTTACGAGTTAAGACGACACCCAGTGTTACGAGGACAGCGCGATTTGGGGGGCGTACGCCCCCCAAATCGCGGCGCCAAAATTTGCCCGTTCAGGCGCTCTCTTTTGTCAGAAGTTCTTCGAGGTCGCGCAGCCGATATGAGCGGCCTTTGATGTTGAGCACATGAGATCGGTGAAGGAGCCGATCGAGGATCGCGGCAGCAAGGACTTCATCGCCGGCGAGCAACTCGGTCCAGTCGCGAATGCTCTTGTTGGTGGTGATGATCATCGCACCCCGAGCGTAGCGATAGCTGACCAGCCGGAAGAACAGGCCGGCCTCTTCCCGGTTCATCGGATCAAAACCCATTTCATCGATCAGCAGCAGCGAACTGGACATGTATTTCCGGCCCTTTAGCCTTGTAGGCGGCAGAAGCGCGTCCGCCTTGATGGCCGTCAGCAGTTCATCAAAGCGATAGTACTGGACTGAGAAGCCGAGTTGGATCGCCCGGATGCCCAGTCCCACGAGCAAGTGCGACTTCCCGACCCCGGGCGGCCCCTGAAGCAGGACAACCTCGGCATTCCGGATCCAGGCCCCGGTCGCCAAGGTGTCGATGCGGGAACGCTCGATTGCCGGCTGGAAGGCAAAATCAAAGTTTTCCAACGTCTGCCCGGTCGGGATTTTCGACGTCTTCATCATCGTCTTGATGCGCCGTTCTTCGCGGCCGGCACGCTCAATATCGAGAATCCGTTCAAGTAACTGGTGAGCGGACATCTCGGTGCTGACGGCCTCCGACAGCAAAGTGTCCAGCGCCTCGGATGCGTAGCCAAGGCCGAGTGCGTCCAGCTTCTCGCGGGTTACGTCAATATCCAGTTTTATGCTCCGAGACGTCATCGGGCCACCTCCGCCAGACGGGCGTAGATGTCGATCGAGCGCTGCTGAACATTGCTGGCCGCCAGCGCCTGAAGGCCTCGCCCCATCTTGCCAAGCGGCATCGGCGCGCGGACACGATCGGTGTCATCACCATCGAAGTGTGCATCGTCACACACGATCAGCCGCTCGGTGCGGCGCGGATGCATGGCGATCACTTCGGCATTCTTGAGGATCTGCACGTGCCCGGCCAGACCGCGCACCTCCACGTCCTGGCCGACGAAACGGAACGGCACGCTGTATTGTCGGCCTTCGAAGCTGACGAGGCAGTCAATTCCGACGGGCCTGCGCACGACGATGTCGAACGGTTCCGGCAGCGTCTCGGGCAATGGCGTCAGAAGACGACGCTCCTGTTCCCACGCTTCGGCGACACTGGTGCCGGTCGCCGGGCACCGCAGGCGGCCGGCACGCTCTTCAAGCCGCGCATCGGTCACGGCCTGCAGCTGTTCCAGGCTGTCAAAGGCCTCCTTGCGAGGATCAACCGTCTCACGAAGGTCGCGCACATGTCTCTCGACTTTACCCTTTCCCTCCGGATGCCGAGGTTGGCAGGCGTCGACATGGAAGTTCAGTTGCGCTGCAAAGCGCCGATACGTCTCGTTGATGACGCCCCAGGCGCCGGCCCCCTTGGAGATCGCCGTCTTCACGTTGTCGATGCGCAGAACCGCGACTGAACCGCCCAAGCGACGCAAACACGCCGTATTGCAAGACTGCCAGGACAACATGTCCTTCGAACGAGACCAGACAACCGCCCGTTTGCGGCTCCAAGAAAGCGTCACGATCAAGGCAGAAAGATCGACAACCTCGTCGCCAAGAACCACGCCGGGAAACTCCGCCCAGTCCACCTGGGCCTGTGCGCCGGCCGGCGTCTCAACACGACGTCTCGCCCGGACCTTCGGGGCCGGATACGTCGCCTTCCAATATCTCTGAACCGATCGCAGGCTCCCGCCATAACCATGCTCGCGCTGCAGCCACCGATGAAGATCCACCAGGTTTACACGGCCGTCCTCTTGCTGAGAGCGCCAATGCGAGATCGCTTCCGCATAATCGGCGGCCTTGAATGTCTGCTTGGACCTACCATCCAATACGCCCGCCGATCGGCGCTTGTGATGATATCGAACCGTGCCCTCCGTAACCCCGAGAAGCCGCGCCACTGCGCTCTGGGAATGCCCCTGTTTCAACAATACAGCCATGGCTGTCCGTTCCTCTTTTGCGAGAAAGCTCATCGTCTTTTTCCGCCAATTGTTGACGGAAAATCGATGAGCTAAGGCTGTTGCCACCTCGTAAAGGTAGCTGTCGCCTTACGGTCAAAATGAACTGTCGCCCTACAGTGGTGCGTCCTTGAACGGTTGGCTGGATGTTTGGCAACGCCATTCCAACCAGATGCACCGCCGTCATTCAAATCGCCCGGACACCAGATTCACTCATAGCTCGACAGTCGATGGCAAAACCGCAATCGTTAGGTTCACGCTCTCTGCAAAAGCTGACTGCCGATTGCGATTCGATTTCGATGTCTTGGATCAGAGTAGCTTCAACCTTGTTTCCAAGACCATGGGTAGACCGGGGATGCGATCATGCCACTTCGCACTTGATGCACAGAGCAGAAGCGGAAACAGGGTTAGCTCCGATACCTTGTCGTTGATTAGCTTTCGGCATAAAGACGGCGGTTTCACCATCGAAGTCGACTATCTGGCTGCCACCGTCAGATTGGTTATGGACGGATTCGCGCGAAATCCCATCCTGAAATTGTGGTTCCGCGGGTTCTCTTCATATCGAAATACACCGGTAGAAACGCCGTTGGGCACTTTAGAAATTTGGGGCGCCACAAAGCCCTCTTCGGTAGATGAGATGACGGGGTTTGTGGCGATTAAATCACAAAAAGATACAGCCGATTCCGCGTGGTGTTCTAAAGCAGATGAGTTCCTTAGCCATATGCATCGCGGCATGGCGTTGGCTTACGGTGGCCGTCTACAGACACCAAGGCTAGATCATGTAGAGGGCAATATCTTCACCGCCACTTTCTTTGCAGGTTCCGGGCACCAACCTGAGTTCCCAATTCAACATTCCCTGAACCAAGGTCCTATCATCTCAGCGCTGACAAATCGCTATTTTGAACGGGGTCCTCTGCCGGAAGTGCTTTGGACAGCACTTGGCTGGATGCAAGTCGATACAACCTTCGATGAAGTTCGTTTTCTCACAGCGATGACAGCGATTGAGACGATTATAGAAAGTGAGCTGCCAGCGAGACGAGGAACGGTTTTGCCTAAGACTAAATTCAAGACCCTGCGTCGGCGTCTTGAAGAGGTGATCGCACTATATCCGGATGCCACATGCACCCAGCGGGACGTTTTTGCGACTAGGGTCGCCGGCATCAACAAAAAGACCTTCGCCGAAAAAATCGACGCGGTGTTCGATCACTATCGAATTTCCCGTCGGGATTTCTCAACGGAGGTTATCCTGTCACTGGTTCGCTTAAGGAACGAAATTGTTCATCGCGGCCTCCTGCCAGACAATACAGATATCTGGGAAAGCATCATTTTGGTTCGCGAACTCATTACACGCATTTTTCTCAGCGAGATTGGTTTCGAGGGCCGTTATTGTTGCTACATCGGCGGTCGGCACGACCGCGACTTTCCCGAGCTACCGATGTTACAAGACAAGGCCCCATTGTGATCGTGGCAAACAGCCAGATACCCTGGCGAGGGTAATCCTTGCTAGGTCCGAAAAATCCGCGCAACCGCCGAACGTTGGCACTGCAGCGAAAGCCCGCTTTCCCCCATTCCTACAAAATGTCATCTTCAGTGAAGGCCTCAAAGGTGTGCGATGCAGCCAATTGCGGCGGTTCATTCGAACCTCCACACGGGGATGCCCAGTTTTCTAGCCTTGTCGGCGAGGTTTTCCTGAATGCCGGTGCCGGGAAAGACCATGACGCCGATCGGAAGGACATCGAGCATCTGGTCGTTTCGCTTGAAGGGCGCGGCGCGGCCGTGCTTCGTCCAGTCCGGTGCAAATCCGATCTGAGGGACGTTGCGGTGGTCGGCCCAGCGGGCGGCGATCTTCTCGGCGCCTTTCGGCGACTTGCCGTGCATGAGCACCATGTCGGGATGCTTGGCGTAAACCTGGTCGAGCTTGGTCCAGATCAGACGATGGTCGTTAAAGTCGAGCCCGCCGGTGAAGGCAATATTCGGTCCGGCCGGGAGCAGCAATTCCCGATCCGCGCGTTTTCTCGCGGCGATGAAATCGCGACTGTCGATCATGGCAGAGGTGAGCGTGCGATGGTTGACACGTGAACCGGTGCGCGGTGACCAGGGCGTTCCCGTGGTGTGCAGATAGTGTTCGGCGGCGCTGTCGCGAAAGCCTTCCAGGCTGTCGCGCCGTTCGATGAGGCATTGCCCGACCTCGATCAGTCTTTCGAGTTCGACGGCCTTGACCTCGGAACCGTCCTGTTCCCGTTGCCCGCGCTTTTGCGCCTGTTCGTTGTCATCAAGCTTGCGTTCGACTCGCTCAACGGCGCGGTGGAAACTGTTCACGGTTGACCAGAGGAGATTGTTGAGGTCGAAGTCGAGTACCGTGTCGGCCATGGTGGTGATGAGGGCGTCGAAGATATCGGAGACAGCACCTTCGATGGTGCTGTCTTCCGGAACGGGCCTCGGATCGGCTGCGTTCTCATCGCGGTGGTGGCCGAAGAGTTGCAATTCACTCAACACGTGATCGATCGGTGAAGCTTTGTGGTGTGGTTCGAAGGTGTCTTCGTTTTCGCGTGTCATGGTGGTGCTCCCATGTCGGTTGACCGCGCTCGCCGCGGCCTTCATGGCGCCGGAAGACAGCGGGCGGATCGGGTCTGCACCCGGGCGCGCGTAGCGGACGGGCCGGAGCGTCAGTGGAGGATGGCGTAGCCCGGCGATTTTGCTTCGCGATGGAAGCGGCCCAATGGCCGCCCGGGAAAATCGCCGGTCGCAGCCATTGCCTGTCCGGACCGACTGCTGTCCGGTGCGCTTGATAAGAAGGCCGGAGTGCGGCTCTCTTCGACACTCAACAGGAGAAACCGGGGGCAAGGAGGATGAAACAGGCCCCGTCACCCGTCGCGCTTCCCGTTCAGGCCGTGGTGGACTGCTCCGTGAACCGCGCGACATCTTGCGGCGCGAGTTGAACCCGAACCAGAGCGCTCAGTGCATTAAGACCGCGCAGGCGAAGATCTTCGTTGAAATCTCCCAGCATCGGGGAAAGCGTGAGGATTTGGACCCCTGCCTCGTTTGCCCTCTTAGTGAGCGTGTCCTGTGCGCCATGCCCCGCCGGATCGTCGTCCCGAACCACATAGAGCCGGCGCAACCCGACTGGGAACAAGATGGCGGCGAGATGAGCGGCCGAGAGCGCCGCCGCCATCGGCATGGTGGAAAGAACGCATCGCAGCGACAGCATAGTTTCGATGCCTTCACCGGCCGCCATGACCTTGTCCGCTGTGCCAAACCGCACCGCGTTACCGAGCAACGCGCCCATGGCACGCCGAGGTGTTCCGATTGGCGCTTTGCCGAGCGTCGCCTTGCTGAAGCCGCCCGGATCGAGCCAGGTGCGATGTGCACCCGTTTGTTGCCCGTCGAGGTCTGTCACCGAGGCGACCAAGGCCGGCCATGTCTCAGTCGGCTCATGCTCATCCGGCCGATAATAGCAGCGTGGATGAAACCGCAGCGATCCGATTCCGTGCAAAGCCGTAATGCCGCGTTTGTGTAAGTACGCTTCCGCAAGCGTGCCGATGATCGGTTGCGCCATCGAGAACAGCTGCTTCGCGGCAAGCGGCGATCCTGTCGGTGCTGGCGCCTTTTGGTCGTTCTGCGGTACGGGCGCCGGCTCAGGATGCGGCAATGCCAGGAAGCGCCGCGCTTCACCGGCGACGTCCTTGAAATCGACGAAGCCGCAGTTCTCCCGTATCACGTCGAGCAGATCGCCATGCTCGCCGGTCGCCGCGTCGGTCCATTTTCCCGCGCGACCTTTCGAAGACGCCTTCAGCCGCACATACATCGAGCGGCCGAAGGTATTGCGGACATCGCCCACGATCCAGTACCGGCCGATTTTTCGTCCGCTTGACAGATATTCGCGGCAAACCGCCTCGGCGTTTCGGGCCAGCCGTTCAGCCAGATCGCCTGCTGTTTTCGCCATGATGCGCCTCCTCCAAAGGAAAAGGCCCGCGTCGCCGCGGGCCAGTGTTGCCAGGTCGAGTGCCGCTCTATTCGGCGGCGACCACATGAGGTGCCTTCTCGGCATCGTCATTCTCGTCCGGGGTATCGTCGATGCCCATGGCCGTTTCACCGCCCTCGGTCGCCGTTTGCTCGACAGCTGTTTCCGGCTTTGCCCGATCGCCTGCGCGTTCCGCATCTTGAGCATCCGTATCTGTGTCACCCGGCGTGCACAGCGGCTCCGGCAGCCATCCTGTGTCGGCAAGCAGGGTCTCGGCCTCGGTGGCCATGTCACCCTTCTTGAGATGGGCAATACGATCGGCGGCACGTTCGCCTTTCGCCTCGGTGACCGCCTGCAAGATACGCGCCTTGGTGACACGGCCGAAGAACGTGTCGACTGTCGGACGCCAGCCTGCTGCGGCCATGTCGAGCCCGACCGCCTGCGCCAGCAGGTCGGCATGGGCGAGTGCCCGCGGCCGCCGGTTCCAGGATTCGGAAACGGCATTGACCGAGAGGCTGACGACATGGGCGAAGAGGTTGGACCGGTCCTGGCCATCCCACTGTTGAAGCGCCTCCCACAGATTGTCCGGTTCCTTCGGTAATCGCTTGGCCCAGGCCTCGTGCCGGGCGTTGGCGGCCTCGGCGACCGCGCTGTCGTTCAGGCTAGGCGTCTGGGCGCTGAACCCCACGCTCTTCAAACCGAGTTCGACGCAAGTGTCCGAGCTATAGTGGTAGAAGATGGTCAGCGTGAGAGCGTGCAGCGCCGCCATGAAGGCGATGTCAGGCTGCTGGGCGAGCGCGTTGCGCAACCCAAGCGTCCGGTGGGTGGTGAGTTCCGACATCAGCCGGTCTGAGATCGGCGACAGACCCTCGTCCTCGTCGGACTGAGATGGTTCCGCGGTCTCCGTGGAGTTGCTGCCCTGGTTGCCTTCTGCGTCAGGCTGAACAGTTCCGTCTTCGCCGGTTCCGGTTTCCGGTACCGGCACGATCTCGTCCTCGGGCCGGACGAAGCCGCGCTCAATGCGCGAGCTGCCGTCATGCGCGATGCTGACGAAAGCGCCGGCGCGTGCGATCTCTTCCGGATCGAACCTGACCGGGCGATCTTCGAAGGCCTCGAGCGCCGTTTCGATCTCCCCGAGACGTTGGTCGACATCGTCGGGCAGTTCGTCGGCCTCGGCATAGGTCTCCTCGAGCTTGTCGTATTCGACTTTCAGCGCATCGCAGGCGGCTTCTTCGTCCGAGGTCAGCGGGATCTCCTCGCCGCGCAGTTGGCGGAGACCGAATGTGTGGCCGTATGGAAAGTCAGGAGCGACGTCGATCCACTTCCAGCCTTCGCTGACGATGGCTTCGGATTCCCGTTTGAGCTTATCGGTCACCATCTCCTCGACAAGTGTGACATTCTGGAGCCAGCCGCCATCGTCGGACTGGAACAGATCACGCAGCACGATACCACCGGCCTCGATATAGGCGTCGATACCGATGAACTGCGCGCGCTTGTCGGAGGCGCGGACCGCGCCCTCGGTCAGCATGCGCCGGATCATATGGGGCTGTTTGTCGTAGGATTGCTGCAGGCGTTCGAATACCTGCTCCTGACGTTCGTGGTCGCCGGACACGGTGAAGGCCATCAACTGGTCGAGCGTCATGCCGTCCTCGGCATAGATGTCGAGTAGCTTCGGCGAGACCGAAGCAAGCTTGAGCCTCTGCTTGACTACGTTGACCGAGACGAAGAAGGTCGCGGCGGTCTCCTCCTCGGACTGGCCCTTCTCCTTCAGCGTCAGGAAGGCACGGAACTGGTCGAGCGGATGGAGCGGCGCACGCTGGACGTTTTCAGCGAGCGAATCCTCCTCCGCGATGCCGTCCTCGCGCACGATGCAGGGTACCGGAGCGGTCTTGCCGAGCCGCTTTTTCTTGACGAGAAGCTCCAGCGCCCGGTAACGGCGGCCGCCGGCGGGGATCTCGAACATGCCGGTTTCCACGTCGGCCTCGTCGGTGACCGGCCGGACGCTCAGGCCCTGTAGGAGGCCGCGCCGGGCGATATCGTCGGCGAGTTCCTCGATCGAGACGCCGGCCTTGACGCGCCGGACGTTCGCTTGACTGAGCACGAGCTTGTTGAACGGGATGTCGCGCGAGGACGACAGGGTGATCTTCTTGGCTGCGGTTGCCATTGTGAACTACTCCGCGACGGGCGCCGAGAGCCTCTCTCTCGACATTCGACCCATCACAGAAAAGGGCGCAGCCCTCTCACTCTCTCGCCGCTCGCCGCCTGGAGGGGTGGCCTGAGATGGATTGCGGGATGTTACCGGTCTTCCCGCAAGGCCAGGGCAGCGGCCCTGAGGAGCCGCTCGCCTTCAACGATGTTCCCCGCCTGCCGTGCCGCCTCGGCATAGACCGATAGCGGGAAGGCGGCCTCGAACAGGATGTGCCGTTCGATGCCCATGCCGAAGGGCAAGCGTACCGAAATCAGTTCAGTCAGGCTGAAGCTGCCGAGCTCGGGGCATCCGAATCCGAGATCGGCGAGACCGAACAGGGTGTCGCCGTCAGCATCCAGTTCCGTGGCGAGCCAGGTGCCGGCGCCTAAGGGATTGAAGAATTTGATCACTGGCACATGGTCAATGTCCAGCTGCTGGCCATTGGCGAGGAGCCGTTCGCGCAGGTCATCGGTTAAAAGGATCATGCCACCCTCCTGTCGTCGGAAGACCGCTTCTGGTCGCCTTGCTGTTCGTTTTCGGGCAGGAGGGCAGCAGCCAGTCGGCAGCCTTGCTCGCCTGGCTGGCGGCGCGGACGATGGCGCGGTTGTCCTCGCGAAGCACGTCGAGCCACGAGGCGATGTAGTCGGCATGCCGGACCGTCGGCACGATGCCGAGCGAGGCGCAGCAGAAGGCGGCACCGATCTCTGCGATCAGTTCCTCGAAGGCATGTTTCTTCGACCCGAACGAGCTGGTCATTTCGCGATTAAGCCGCGACGGATGACCAGTAGCGTGCCCGAGTTCGTGCAGCGCGGTGCGATGCCAGTTGATCGGCTCGAAATAGGCCTGCTGCGGTGGCACCTGCACATAGTCATGGGCCGGCACGTAGAAGGCCCGATTGCCACCGATGCGGAAATCGATGCCGGCTGCCTCGATCAGTTCCTCGACCGCAGGTTCGATCAACCCCTCCGGAATGGGCGGCGTGGAGACGACGATATCTCCGGGCAGGTTTTCGCACTGGTCGGTGTTAAAGACAGTGAACCGCTTCAGGAACGGGATCGCCTGCGCGTCCTCGCCAGCTTCGGCGGCACGCTTCGGCGGGGGATGCCAGAAAAATTCAATGTGCGTAGCGACTTAGCGCATCAAGGCGCACAAATAGAAACAGTGGCGAAATCCGTCCGGACGCCCTCCGGCGGCGAACGAGGTCCGGTATGTTGGCCTCATGGATAAGAGCCGTGAGGAGAACGACCTATGGAATACTATGTCGGTTTAGATGTGTCGCTGAAAGCGATTTCGATCTGCGTTGTAGAAAGGGACGGCGAGACTGTAGCGCGTGGCGTCTGTCCCGCTGATTCCGAGGGCGTCGCGGGCTGGTGTCGCAACCGTGAACTCACACCCCGACGGATCGTGCATGAAAGTGGAATGCTGTCTACTTGGCTGCAGCGCGGAATGACGCAGCTCGGGCTTCCCGCCACCTGCATTGATGCCCGCAAAGCGCACAAGAGCCTTTCGGCCCGGCTCAACAAGTCTGACGCCGCCGATGCCGAAGGGTTGGCGTAGCTCGCCCGGACTGGCTGGTTCACTGGGGTGCATATCCGCAGCGAAGAGGCCAACCGGCTGCGGAGCCTTGTCAGTGCGCGTGAAAGGTTGATCCGGTTGCGCAAGGACCTCGAAGGTCACGTCCGTGGCGTCCTCAAAACCTTCGGTATCCGTATGATTGGCATTGGCCAGGGGCGACAGAGGCAGGCGTACCGTGATCAACTCGCGGCAGCGGGCGAAACCGACCCGGCTCTGCGGGCCATAGCCGATGCCTTCATCGCGGCCCATGCCAGGCTGTGCCAAGTGGTCGACGACCTGGACAAGGCAGTGAAGAAAACGGCCAAGGCACATCCTGTCACGCGCCGCCTGATGACAATCCCTGGTGTTGGTTCGGTCAATGCGCTTAGCTTCATAGCCCTGGTTGATGATCCCGGTCGGTTCAGCCGGACGTCGGATGTGGGCGCTTTTCTTGGGTTGACGCCAAAGCGGCATCAGTCTGGCGAGATGGATTGGTCGGGGCGCGTTTCGAAATGTGGTGACGGTGCTATGCGTGGGCTACTGTTCGAGGCGGCGTCATCCGTGATCCACCATGTGAAACGTTTCTCGCAGCTGAAAATCTGGATCGTGTCTTGCATGAGTTCGCTCACCAATCGTCGGCCTGCAGGCAGCTCATGAGCATCCCCGGCGTCGGAGTTCAAACGTCCGCCGCTTTCGCCGCGGCCATCGATCAAGCTGACCGCTTCCGGCAATCCCGCACCGCCGGTGCCTACTTCGGACTGGTCCCCAGGCGCCACCAATCCGGAGAAATCGACTGGACCGGACGCATCACCAAACAGGGCGACAGCATGGTCCGCAAGCTGCTCAACGAAGCGGCCAACTCGATCCTGACGCGCAGTCGTGGCAGCTTCGCGCTCAAGACTTGGGCCCAGAAGATCGCCAAACGCCGAGGTCTGCGAAAGGCGCGCGTGGCGCTTGCCAGGCGGCTTGCCGTAATAATGCACGCGATGCTGCGTGACGGCACTTTGTTCGAAGCATGAGGTGAGATAGAAATCATTTGCCAGCGGTGAAGCCGGAGAGCTGATCCGAGGGCGGTGTCCCGAGAGGGAACGCAGGGACGAACGATCTGCGAAGGTTACCGGATGGGCCCAGGAGCCCGGTTCGAGTCAATGCAACGTTCGGCCTTGTGAAACCCGATACAGCACGATCGCCTCACAGCAATCAGTGCGGACAGCTCCTTGAAACCCTCAAGGGAAACACCGCCGAGCTCCGCAATTACAGATCCTGACCCTAGGCTTGGAGAAGCAGACACACTATAGGCCCGCATCCAAAGGCATGAGGGGCGCGTCGCCGCGCCCCTCATTCATTTCGTGAATCAACCCTCGGGCGGAGGGCCAATCGTATCCGAGGGCGAGCCGCCGCGCGCCGCGCGCGCTGCGCGCGCTGCGCGGATCTCGCGCACAGCATGTCCCGCCCGTGTCTGAACCACCGCACGAAGCTGCGGCGTTTCAGCAGCAGCCGATAAAAGCGCTACCTTAGCGCTTTCAGCCAGATAGTTGACCTCGAAGTCTGATAGGTTAACGGCATCGCGCGCGTCAAGGCCGTAAAGTTGCGCCATTAGTGCCAAGGTAGCCTCCCTTGAAGAACTCTGCACTTTTAGCGAGTATCAGATTGGCAGCCGAAAAGCAATGCCAACCAATTGCTTTTTGACTGTCGATGGAACATGGCCAGCTTCGGGAGACAAGCATTTGGAGAGCTTGCATTACGCGCAGTCCACGCACGGCGTGGACGCAATCAACAAGACATTTTACGGCAGAATTCGCTACCCCTGGCCACCAATCGGGTTCGACAGCATCCAAGAGGACTGGTTTTGGCCAGCTTTCATCGCTCAAGACCTCGGCCGCTGGGGGCAAAGCGCCTTGCCCCCGGATGCAGCGATATGGGTCGCAGGCTGCGGGACCAATCAGGCGCTGATTACGGCGCTCCGTTACCCGAATGCCCGTGTACTAGGGACAGATCTCTCAGCCGAATCTCTTGATGTCTGTCGGTCAAATGCAAAGGCTCTCGGCGTCGAAAACCTGACGCTTGAGTGCGCAAGTCTCAACGATACCGACTACCGCGACCGATTTGATATGGTGATCTGCACCGGTGTGATCCACCACAATCGCGACCCGGCCGCCGTTCTGGATCGGCTCGCCTGCGCGCTCGCCCCTGACGGGGTCATGGAATTGATGGTGTATAACACCTTCCACCGAATTCTGATTTCGGCATTCCAAAAGGCGCTTTGGATCCTCACCGGCAAGCCGGAACGAGCCGACTATGACATGGAACTGCCCCTGGCGCTCTCTTTGACGAACGCGCTGCCCCCGTATTGGCTTGTGGCGTCGACACTCAATCAATTTGCTTCCGCTCCGGAAGCAGCCTTCGCAGATGCAGCGCTTCAACCGGTAGAGCACAACTACACCATTGAAAGCTTTGACAACCTTCTGGCGAGCAGAGGCCTCGAGATGCTCTCTTTCTGTGTGGATCCTGTAAGCCGGAGCGCCTCCGCGCTGCAATGGAATTTGGATCTTGGGTCGCCGGAACTGCAGTCGCTTTTCAATGGGTTGCCGCATGTAGAGAGATGGCAGGTAGCCAATCTGCTGATGGCGGAGCGATCGCCTATGATCTGGTTCTACGTGCAGCACAAGGAGAGCCGCCACCGCCGGATCGATGAACACGAACTGTGCCGATCGTTCCTTGCAACCCCATTCAGGCGCGTTTCCATTGCAGGGCGGCGCTACCCGCGGCGCCCGGATGGCAGCTATGACCCCACGGGCGTCGAGATATCCATTCCAGGTTTGCCGCCCACTGGAACCGACGCAAGCCGCGTCTATGACGCAATGGACGAAGCGCAGCCGGTTTCAGCGACGCTGGAGCGGTTGGGACTCGAGCTTTCCTTCCATCGACTGAACGCGTTGCGCGTAAGCCTTACGACCTCTGCCTTTCCGTATCTTCTTGCAGCGACAGGAGATCGAGCTTGAGCACGCCCACGGTGAGTTTCGAGACGATCCGGCGGGTATACGCGCCGCGATTGTGCCTCATCTGGATTCCTCATGCCGGTGGTGTGCCCGCGAGCGTTGTGCCATGGACCGAAGGCGTGCGCGACGATGTCGAGGTCCGGTGTGCTGCCTTGCCTGGCAGAGGAAGGCGCTTGCTGGAAACTTCTTTCGAAAGTGTTGCGGCCGTCGTTGACGCACTGGAGCATGAATTCGATGCGAGCACCTGTCCTCCAACCGTGCTTTTCGGCCACAGCCTTGGCGCCTTGATCGCGTTCGAATGGGCACGACGGGGAGTTGCCCGCGGAAAGCGGACTGGTTTGCTGCGCCTGTTGGTGTCGGCATGCCCTGCGCCGTCTTCGTTGCCGCGCCCGGATGGCATTTGGGACCTTGAGCAGGCTCAATTCCTTGAACGTATCGTCGAATACGGGGCCTTACCGGAGCACCTGCTTGCCGAAGCAGAGTTGATGGACATGATGCTTCCCGCGCTGCGCGCCGATTTCATGATGTTTGAAACCTACACTCCGCGCGCATCGGAGCCGCTGGGGATCCCGATTACGGCGTTCGTCGGGCGCGACGATCGCCAGGTGACAGCACGGGACGTGCGCGGCTGGGCGGCAGAGACGCTTGAGGATTTTGCGCTTGAATGCCTTCCGGGCGATCACTTCTACATGGCGCAGAACCGGCAGGTTTTCGTCGCACGGTTGAACCAATGCTTGACCCACGTGCTTGAATGACGCCCGCGGCGGTGGCGTATCGGAAGCTGCCAGGTGCCCTTTGGGAAAGCGAATCGCCGAATGGCGCCCGCAATCATCGATTCCGAGTCGGGGCAAAATGTGGTAAAAAACCCAAGGCCTTCGATTCTTCGAGCGCTTGCTCCGTCACGCGTCGGGCTCGGCAAAAAGCGGGAAAGTACGATGCGTATGTAAATTTCGGTGGGGAGATAAGCATGAGTAACGAGAGTACCGAACAAACCATGTGCGTCGTCGTCAATGACGAAGAACAGTACTCGATCTGGCCGCTTGACCGAGAGCTGCCTCCTGGCTGGACCGACGTCGGGAAGCACGGGGACAAACAATCGTGCCTTGATTACATCGAAGAGGTTTGGACCGACATGCGGCCTTTGAGCTTGCGAAAGCGCTTGTCGGAAGTGGAGTCGCGGTCGCATGGCCAGTGAGTATTACTACTACGACGAGAACGGTAAGCGGCTCGAACTCTTCCCTGACCCTGACATGTATGTGGTTCGGTTTCGCCGGGTCGGTCATGCGGATACGCAGGCCCTGCAGCCGAAAGACCTTGCGTTCGTCAAGCATCAGTCGGAGCAGGTCGCGTACATTCCGCAGTACAACATGCTCGTCAACCGATCCCATCTGCCTGCGCGGAAGGTGAAGACACGCCTCAGATCACTGCGTAGCGAGAGCACGGTTGAAACGGCGGAACCGGTCTTTCACTACGCGAAAGAAGATCAAGCCCCGGTCTTGCTAAACAACCTCGTGACCGTCGTATTCGCGGACGGTGTGTCGGATCAGGACGCGAAAGCCTTCATCGAAGCCGTGTTGTCCGAAACGGGTGGCGCGATCAAAGAACCTGTTGGCTACGTGAGGCCGCGCGTCGGGTATGTGATCAGCACCAATGGCGCAGGGGGCAAGATGAATGCGCTGGAGTTGTCGCGCGCTTTCTTCGAGAAGTCGGCGAACGATCCGAGCGTCCCCAAGGTTGAGTTCTGCGTACCGGATCTGATCACCCGGCGGCGATTCCGGAACTGGATGGCAAGGTTTTTGCGCACCACGCGCGACGCACAGGGTGACGATTGGACCTATAAGGCGGAACAGTGGTTTCTCGACAAGGTGGGCGTGTTTGACGCTTGGTCAGAAGACCAGAGCCGCGGGGCCAACGTGACCGTCGCGATTTGCGATGACGGCGTCGATGTGCAGCATCCCGAATTCCTTGGACGTGTGGTCGCCGAATTCGATTTCGAATCTTATGTGGAGGACGGCTCGCCGAAGGACCCGGCGTCGAACCACGGAACGGCCTGTGCGGGCGTGGCCGTCGCCGCTGGAATTGCCGCCTCCGGAGCAGCGCCCAGGGCGAATCTCATGGCCGTGCGGTTTCCGGATACCGTTGGTGGTATCGACGAAGCGCGGATGTTCGAGTGGATGGCCGACAACGGCGCAGATGTCATAAACTGCAGTTGGGGCCCCGAAAGCGGCGTCCCGCAGGCTCTTGCTCCGACCGTGCGCGCGGCGATCAGGTATTGCGTTACACAGGGTCGCGAGGGGCGCGGTATTCCAATCCTTTGGGCCGCGGGCAACGGTGATGAGTTGGTTTCCGATGACGGTTATGCGACAAACCCCGATGTGATGGCTGTCGCGGCGTCGACCGAGCAGGACACGCGAGCGCCCTATAGCGAATACGGGCCGGAGATCTTTATCGCTGCGCCGTCAAGTGGTGACAACACACCGGCGCAGCGCCGAATTTTCACCACGGACCGGCTCGGCGCGTCGGGCTACAACCCGGGCAGCACCGGTCTGGGCGACGCGACTGGCTCATACGTGAACGATTTCGGCGGCACATCGGCGGCGGCGCCGCTAGCGGCCGGGGTTTGCGCGCTGATGTTGTCTGCCAACCCCGAGCTTTCGGTGGGCCAGGTCCGCCGGATCCTGAAAGAGACGGCGGTCAAGATCGGTGACGACTACGTCGATGGGCACAGTCCGAATTTCGGATACGGTCGCATCGATTCTGCCGCGGCGGTACGTGCGGCCAAAGACGCGCAGACCACCCCGATCGAGAACTCGATCGAAGGTCCGGACAAGCTGCGCGAAGAGGATCCGCCCCCGACGTTTTCCATCACCTTGCCAACCACGCGATACTATGCCGTCGAGGTCGCCGCGCGCGCAGATCTCTTCGATTCCGCGGGCGCCGGGGACATGCGCACGGACGCGAATTTCTTCGCAAGCTGGCAGACCGGCGGGTTGCTCAACGCTCCGAGTTTCCAACTTCCCGACGACGCCTGGGCGCGGCTGCGCAGCGCTGACCGGCTCTTCTATCGCATGTTGTCGAGCTCCGATCAGTCGGCATGGTCCAATGTCATGGTAACCCCGCCCTCCGGGGCGGCGGGCGACGATTTCTCGATCGAGATTTTGCGCGATGAGCCCGGTGTGGTCTCTCCGCTGACGACCGAAGACGAATGGTCACGAAACGGGGCGCCGCCGTCGTTTTCGATTGATGTGTCGGTGGCTCCTCACTACGCGATCGAGCTTGCGGGGGCGCATGAGTTCTTTGCCTCCGAAACGGCGGGCGGCGGACGCACGAGCTCCAATTACTTTGCCAGCTGGCACGATTACGGCTTGTTGAGCGGCGCAACCGTGACACTGCCGAGCGCGGTCTGGGAGAGTCTCAGCGGGCTCGCTCGAGTTTACTACCGGCTCTGGGTCAGCGAGAGTTCATCGGAGTGGCGGAACAGCTGGACCACTGTACCGAGTGCGGATCATGCGTCCGCGCCGTGGTTTTCCGTCACGGACTGAACTGCGTCGAGCCGGCGCCACGAGGCGAAAGACTGGGGACATATGACATGTCGGACTCTGAAGGGCCAAAAGCCCCGAAATCGGAAGCAAAGCCAAGAGGCAATGGAAGACGGGGCGCCCGGCGAGGCGCGCGCGCGGCGGGCCGAAGGACCGAGGCCGCAACCGCCGCGAATGAAAGCGCCCGATCGAACGCGGGCGCAGATGCACCCGCAAGCGCCGCCGAAACGACTGCCGAAACAGTAAACGCCGCTGAAGAACCCACGACGTCGAGCGCGGAGGGTGCCGAGGAAGCGGTCGTCGAAGCGGCTGAGAGCGCGGCAGAAGAAACCCGGTCCGCCCGTACCGACGCCACGGATGGTAACGCGGTATCCTCCCTGTCCGCGATCGGCCCCGAGACCTACCAGCGCAATCATCCGATGCCGCCGCGATTTCTGATAGATGCTGCGGGTTCGCCATTTTTTGCCGTTGAAATGGCGACGGACCCGCTGCTCTTTCTCCCGGTCAATGCGCCGAAACGGCGTCCTGACAACTTTTATGCGTCATACGAGTATGAAGGACTGAAGAAGGCCGGTACGCGGACGGTCTACAGTTGCCCATTGCAGGCCTGGGTCGTTTTGCGCTCGTCCGACCGGATCTACTACAGAGCGATCACGAGCTCGGCGCAAACGGCCTGGCTGAACTTCGCCTCGTCGCTCGACATCACCACACCCTCCAAGGCGCCCTTCATCACGCTGACCGGACTCTTCACGCACAGTATTCCGGACGTGTGGCGCCCCGAAGAGCGCCTTTGGCGCGATCCTCCTGGGTATCCGTGATCATACCGGCCGCGTGTCGAGAGTGATTCTTCGCTTTGCGACAAGGTTATGCTCGAACTCACTGCGGTCCGGCTTTGTCTCCGTCGCCGGAGTTTGGCGCTTCTCGGGGCCGGAGGACACCTTCAGAGAGCCGATCGAGATAGCCGTCGAGCAGTTCGACCAACGCGTTGGTGAGCGTCTCCGCGGCACGGGCTTCGTACATGCCCGTATCGTAGCGGGTTGAAATCAGCAGGTCCCCGTCTTGTTCCGTGGCAGAGATCACGAGGCCGAAAGTCGACATCACGGCCTCCGTCCTTGATGCGTCTGCGTTTGGCTCGAACGGCGTCACCTCCAGTTCGTCAAGATGTAGCGACGAGGAGGGCAGATTCTGAAAAACGAACAGTACGTGGAACAGCCGACTGACGTCGTGCCCCTCGGACGCCATCAGTTCAGCCAGATGCTCGAACGGCACCGCGCTGTGGTTGAATGCGGTGATGATCTCGGACTGGGCGCAGGAAAGTAGATCGGCGTTCGTCGTGGCCGGATCGCTGCGGCTGGCCAAGACGATGGTATTCACGAAGAGCCCGCAGGTCCGCTCGATCGCCGGTAGTGTTCGGTTGGCGCTCAGGACTCCGAGCCGCAGGTCGCTGCTGCCGGTCAGCCTGTGCAGGACACTCTGGAGCGCTGAGACAAGAAGCACGAACGTGGTGGTTCGGCGGGACCGAGCGCAATCCATGAGCCGCTCGACCGCAGCTCTGCCGAGGGGTAACTCGATGGTCGCGTAAACGCCACTTGGCGCCGCATCGTCCCGTCGGCCTTGCAGGCGGAGCGTCGGAGCATCGCCCTTCAGCTTCGCGCGCCAATAGTCCAGACCCTTCTGAGCTTCATCCGTGGCAATCCAGGCGCGTTGCCAGGCCGCGTAGTCCGCAAAGGAGGTCTCGAGCGTTGGCAAGTTTGGCGCGATGCCTGTGCGCGCCGCGGCGTAGAGCGCTGCGAGGTCATCGACAAGCACCGCGAGCGACCAGCCGTCACAGGCAATGTGATGCAAGGTGACCAGCAAGACGTGGTCGTTTTTAGCAAGACGCACAGAGGTCACGCGAAATGGGATTGCGCTGGTCAGGTCGAACGGCAGTGCGGCCTCTTCACGAGCCAGCTGCTGTGCCAGTTCGAGCCGCGCGGAGGGTGCCGTGTCGGTCAGATCGATGCGCCCCATGGCGAAGGCGGCCGGAGACAAGACAAGCTGCTCCGGCACCCCATCCTCTTCGACGAAGGCGGTGCGCAGAATGCCGTGGCGGGCCACGAGGCTCGAGAGTGCCGTCGCGAGCGCCGAGTCGTCCAAGCGCCCGCGCAACCGCAGCGCCGATGTAAAGTTGAACGTCGCCCGTCCCGGTTCGATCTGGTTGAGGATCCAGAGTCGTTCTTGCTGGAAGGAGAGCGGGATGGGGGCGTTTTCGGGATGGGGCGGGATCGTCTCTGGGGCGGTTTCGGAACCGGTGCTCTCCGCGGTGCAGGCCTGTGCGAGGGCGCGCACGGTGGGGGCCTCGAACAGCGTCATCAGCGGCAGCTGGCGTCCGAAGGCCTCCTGCAGCCGGCTCATCACCTGGATCGCGCGCAGCGAGTGCCCGCCGAGATCGAAGAAGTTGTCGGTGGCGCCGACCGCTTCGCGCCCCAGCACATCCGACCAAATCGCGGCAACCAGCGCCTCGGCCAGGGTCGCGGGCGGTCGGTGGTCGGCGGTGACCGCGGTTCGCCGCGGCGCGGGCAGGGCGCGGCGGTCGATCTTGCCGCTTGGGGTCAGCGGCAGATCCGCCAAGAGATCGATCGTGGCCGGCACCATATGCGGCGGCAGCCGGTCGCTGGCATGGCGCCGCAGCGCATCGGCGGTGACCGGCGTGCCGTCGCGCGCGACGCAGTAGGCCGCCAGGGCGGTCTCGCCCTTGTCGGCGCGGGCCACCACGGCGCAGGCGGCGAGGGCCGGGTTCTGGCGCAGCACGGTCTCGACCTCGGCGGGCTCGACGCGCATGCCGCGGATCTTGACCTGGTCGTCGGACCGGCCGAGGAAGACGAGCGTGCCGTCTTCGAGGCGGCGGACGCGGTCGCCGGTGCGGTAGAGCCGGTCGCCCGGGGCGCCGAACGGATCGGGCCGGAAGCGTTCGGCGGTGAGGTCCGGCTGGCCCAGGTAGCCGCGGGCTAGGCAGGCACCGGCGAGGCAGAGTTCACCCGCGACCCCAAAGCCCACGGGGTAGAGCGCGTCGTCGAGCACATAGGCGCGCACGCCGTGGATCGGCGTCCCGATCGGCACCTGCGCCCCGTCCCACGGCGCGCGGCACCTCCAGGCGGTGGCCACGACCCCTGCCTCGGTCGGGCCGTAGGTGTTGATCAGAGGCGTTTGCCTGTCGACGGTGGACGCCCATCGATCCAGATCGATGCGGCGTGCCTCCTCGCCACCAATCAGCACGAGTCGGCAGGTTGGCGGGAGGCCGCGCTCGTGAAAGCCGTCATCTCTTGCGAGGACCTGCCAGAAGGCGGTCGGCAAATCGAGGACCGTGATTTCCGCGTGGCTGCAGAAATCGAGGAAATCGCCGACCGAACGCAGACAGTCTTCGGATCGCAGAACCAGTTCGCCACCGGCCGCCAGGGTCGGGAAGACCTCTTCGATGATCGTGTCAAAGCCAATCGGTGCGAATTGCAGGACGCGATCCCCTGGGCCGATGTCGTACGCGTCGACACAGTGCCAAACAAAGTTCTCCAAGCAGCCATGGGTCTGGACGACGGCTTTCGGCCGGCCCGAGGACCCGGAGGTGTGAAAGACAAACGCAGCGGCATCTGGAGTAAGCGTGACGTCAGGGGAAAGGGGCGAGAAAGCGCCCGCGTCTTGCACAGCCTCTGAAAGCGACATCCAGAGACAGGGCGGGTCCAGGCCTTGCCCGATCCCATCGGTCAGCAGCAAGCGTGCGCCACAGCCCGCAAGTGACTCCTCAAGGCGTGTCGTCGGTAGAGATGGATCAAGCGGTGCGACCGCCGCCCCCGCCTTGAGGCATGCGAGGATTGCGACGATGGTCTCGCAGGAGCGCTCTGCGGCGAGGGCCACGACGGTCTCGGGCCCGGCGCCCTTGCTGCGCAACAGCTGCGCGAGCTGGTTGGCGGCCCGGTCGAGCGCGCGGTAGCTCAGGCGCCGCGTGCCCGCGCGGAGCGCCGGCGCGTCGGGCGTCGCCTTGGCCTGGCGGGCCACCAGCGCGTGCAGGCAGGCGTCGGCCGGCGCCGCAGACCGCCCGGCGCCGGCATGCGCGAGCACCGCCCGCCGCTCGGCCTCGGGCAGCACCGGCAGCCGCCCGATGGGCTGCTCCGGTGCGCTGACCGCCGCCTCCAGAAGCCGCCGGTAGCGCGCCAGCAGCCGGTCCACGCGCGCGGCATCGAAGAGATCGCTGCTGTACTCCGCCGACAGCCGCACCCCATCCGCGCCCTCCAGCACCGACAGCGTCAGGTCGAACTTGGCGCTGGTGCCCGCTGGCTCAAGCACCTCCACCTCCAGCCCGGGCAGTTCCAGCGCGCCGCCGCTTTCCTGCAGCACCATGAACATCACCTGGAAGATCGGATGCCGCGTCAGATCCCGCTCCGGCTGCATCGTTTCGACCAGCGACTCGAAGGGCAGCGCCATGTGTTCGAAATCCGTCAGCACCCCCTCGCGCACCGCGGCGAGGGTCTCGACAAAGCTCGCCTCGCCCCGAAGATCGGCGCGCAGCACCAGCGTGTTGAGAAACACCCCGATCAGGTCCTCCAACTCGCGCCGGTCGCGATTGGAGACCGGCGTGCCGACAAGCAGCGTCGCCTGCCCGGTCTCGCGGTAGAGCAGGACATAGAACACCGACAGCAGAACCATGAACAGCGTCGCGCCGGTCCGCTCCGCCAGCGCCCGCGCCCGGGCGAGTAGCGGCGCATCGAGCGCAAGCATACGCCGGCCGCCGCGGTAGCTTTGCCGCGCTGGGCGCGGCCGATCCGTGGCCAGCGCCAGATCGAAGGGCGCGCCGGCCAGACGCCGCCGCCAGTGCGCGAGCGCCGCCTGCTGCTCGCTGCCGCCCCGCCCCGAGCGCTGCCAGCCGGCGTAGTCGGAATACTGGACCGCCAGCGGCGGCAGCCCGGCCGCCTCGGGATCGCCACCGGCGCTGTACAGCGCGCTCAGATCCCGCGCCAGAACGTCGAGCGACCAACGGTCGAAAACGATATGGTGGAAGCAAAGCAGCAGAACATGCTCCGCCGGACCCAGACGCAAAAGCGAAAACCGGTAAAGCGGACCAGAACCAAGATCAAACGGACGCCCGATCCGGGATGCCGCCCAGGCGTCCTGCGACGCAAGATCGCCGGGGGAGGCCGTATCGACTTCAAGCAGTTCCGATTGCGGCAGCACCCGGTCTACACGAAGCTCACCACCCTGTTCGTTTAACACGCTCAACAGGATTTGGTGCCGGTTCAGCAGTGCCGAAAGCGCAGCCCTGAGGCTTGATTGGTTCAGCGCGCCCTTGAGGCGGAGCACCGTATAGACGTTGTAGGTCGGATCCGCGGGAAACAGCCGTTGCAGAAACCAGATTCTTTCCTGGGCAAAGGACGCCCGTTGGCCGGCCTTACGCCTTTGAATTTCCTTCTCAATCCGCTGAAGCAACTCGGTGGTCGCTTGGGGCGAACCGCGTGCCGAAGGGGCGTTCTCGTCATTTGCCGTAGGGGTCATACTGACGACTTGCTCGATCTATTGCTGATTGCCGGACCAATTTTCGCGCCGTCAACCGCCACATGGCGGCGCTTCGCCTGGGTCGGTCCAGACGGTGCCGAGCCCGAGATCAGCCGTTCAAGCCGATGCAAGTACATGCGCGTCCAGTGATCGACGGAGCCATCTTCGAACAGGCCCGTGTCGTAGAGAAACGAGACCGCCAGATCCGCCTGCGGAAAGACCTTGACCGTCAAAGGATACACATTCCAGGTTCGAAAGCCCGTCTCCCGAACCCCAAGGGCGCTTGTGTCTCGCCAGACTTGAGCCTCAAGAGGGTAGTTCTCAAAGACGAAGAGGGACGAGAAGAGCGAGGACCCGGCAGGTGCCGCGCTCCAGCGCTGCAATTCGGCTAGGGATCTGTGCGACTGCTCGTCCTGGATCAGAAGCAGCTCGACTTGCAAGTCATGCAGCCACGTCACCTGATCCTGACCCGGCGTGCGTTTCGACACGAGGGGGATGGTGTTCATGAAGGGGCCGACGATGTCGCCGACCCGGTCAAGCTCTGGGGGGCGACCGGACACCGTGACGCCGACAACCGGCGTGTGGGTTGCGCTCAGCTCGCCCACAACCTGGACCCACGCGCCCAGCATGATCGAGTTCACCGTCAGGCCGTTGCGGCTGGCGAACCGGCGCAGATCGTCCGAGAGCGCGCGCGGCAGTGTTCGGGCGCGTTCTATGAATTTCGAGGGGCCGATCTGTTCACGGCCGGGCAGCGCCGGTGCCGCGCCGACCTGCGCCAACCGGTGCCGCCAAAACCGCTCGGACTCGGCCCGAGGCTGTCGCGCAAGCCAATCGATGAAGGTCTTGAACGCCGGAGGGGCGGTCGATGGATCATGCGCACGCCCACCCAGCCGCGACAGCACCCTCTGCAAGACGATGCCGCTGGACCAGCCATCGAGCAAAAGGTGATGATACGTCCAGAGAACACGCACGCGGCCCACAGGCTCGCGGATCAGCGTAACCCGTATAAGCGGGGGAGAGGTCGGATCGAAACCACGCCGCCGATCCCGGTCGAGAACCTCTTCGAAGGCGTTTTTGCACGCGGCCGCGTCCATGCCGCGGTGATCCACCCGCGATAGCTCGAACGGAACGTGGTCATGGACACGTTGAACGGCGCCGTTTTCCGCATCGAGGGAGAAGCTGGTGCGAAGCGCCGGATAGTAGTCGATCGTCGCGCTCCACGCGGCCTCTATTTCGGCCGGCTCAAATCGATCATCCATGTCGAAATGCGTTTGAACGACATAAGCCCCCGAGTTCGGGTTCATGAGTGTCTCAAAAAGCATCCCATGTTGCATGGCGGTCAGCGGGAATGGCGCAACGGGCGACGGCGCTTTCGCGGCCAGAGCTTCAAGATGACCCAACGCAGCCGTCACCAGCCGTTCGACGAAGGCCGCATCGATCCAGTCCACGACGTAGAGAATTTCGAGATGCAACCGGCAGTCGAGGACAAAGGTATTAATGTCGAGCGACTGATCGCCCGGCACACGGCGCCGTTCGTGTAGCCCGAAGGAGTCCGATGCCACGCCGAACGCCTCGAAGCGCCTGAGATCGGCGTCGAGATCTCCGAGGAAATTGAACGCAATCGAAGGTTCGCAGGACGGATCGGGAAACGCGCCTTGCTTGGCGCGTAGGATGTTGGTCGCGTGCTGTGCAAGCGCGTCCAGGTTCCCGGCCGGAGCCGGCGCCATGGTTGCGGTCGCGAGGGTGGTGAACCATCCCACGATCCGGCTTGTGTCAAGACCGTTCGATGTGGTGTCGCGACCGTGTTCTTCGATCAGAAGATCGATCGCGTCCGACCCGGTCAGAGTGGTGATCGCGGTCGCACATGCGGCGAGAATGCAGCCATCGATTTCGACACCTGGACGTGCCGCGCAATAGGCGCGCAATTGGTCGCTCTGCGTCACGGACAAGCCGTGGCGTGTAGCAACGCATTCCGACCGGACCTTTCGGTGTTCGGCTTGCGGCAGAGGGCCGTTCGCCGCTTGGTCCACGCCACCTGGCTCCGATGGCGCAGCACCCGCCGTGTTCGCCGTCGAAGTCGCAGCGGCCCAGTCAAGGAAACTGTCGGCCGCCGGCAGCTCGGGCATCGGATCAGAGGTCAGCATGCTGTCAAGATCGTCCAGGAGTATGCGCCACGATATGTTGTCGACGACCAGATGGTGGGCGCATATCGACAGGCGGTCTCCACGTCCGTCGGCCAACCTGAAGAAGACGAAGCGCATCGGCGGCCCGACCGTCGGGTCGATTTGCTCCAGCACCTGCGCAGCACGGGCGAGCGTGTCCGTCCGATCGTGGCTCGTATCGCATTGGAACCCTGCGGCCCCATCGTCGGTCGGGTCGAGTTCCTGACGCCACCCTTGGTCGCCGATGTAAAACCGCGTTCTGAGGGCGCTGTGATGGCGGCGCAGTCGGCGCACCGCCTCGCGCAGACGGGTCTCCGAAACGCCGTGCGTGAAATCCACGTGGACGATGTTGCCGTAGCCAGAAAGATCGTCGCGGTGTCGGTCGAGAAAGCGCGCCTGGATCGGGGTGACCGGAGCCGACGACACCCGGTCGGCCCTTTTCGCCGGTTGAGGGGCACGTCGGGGCGCGAGCGCGCGAGCAAGCTCTGACGGTGTCTGATGCACGAAGACGTCGCGAACCGACAGCGACAGACCCGCCTGACGCGCGCGCGCGGCAAACCTTATGGCGAGGATCGAGTCGCCGCCGAGATCGAAGAAGTTCTGTCCGGCATCCACGGCCGGTTTCCCCAGAAGATCGGCGAGCAGGCCGCACAGCTTTTCTTCCAGGCTGTCTTTCTGACTACGATCCTTGTGACTGCCTGCCGCGGGCGGGACAGCGCCGTCCATCAGAGCCGTGGCAACGGCCTTGTAGTCAAGCTTGCCGTTACCGTCCAGGGGCAGGTGCCGCAACGCCATGATCTCCGTCGGGACCATCCAACGGGGCAGGCGGTTGGCAATCGCCTGCCGAACGGTCTGACCGTCGAAGTGCGCGGTATCCTCGGGCACGACAGCGGCGACCAGGCGCTGGAGTCCGACATCGTCGTCGGTCAGCGTTACGGCGGCCTCCAGAATGCCCGGCTGTTCGAGCATAATGCGTTCGACCTCTCCGGGTTCGAGGCGCCGGTCGCGCAGCTTGATCTGGCGATCCGTGCGTCCGAGATATTCGAGATCACCCGAGTCCATCAGACGAACCCGGTCTCCGGTGCGATAGAGACGGGCACCCGGTTCTGCCGCGAAGGGATCCGGCGCAAAACGCTCGGCAGTGGCCGCAGGCATCCCGAAATAGCCGAGCGCCACGCCGTCCCCGCCGATATAGAGTTCCCCTTCTTCGCCGGGCCGCACCGGGGCGCCTGCCGCGTCGAGCACGGCCACGTGCTTGCCGAAGCTAGCCTGCCCGATCGGGACCTGACCGGCGGGCAGCGTGCTGTCCCGGGGGCCATGCCAGAGCGTTGCGGTGACCGTTGTTTCGGTCGGGCCGTAGGCGTTCATCAAGCGGATATGCTCTGGACAATGCTGGTGCCAGAGATGCAGCGTCGCCGGCGACATGCGCGCACCTCCGGGCAGCACAAGGCGCACCGCGCCCGTTGCCTTGAAGAGTCTGCCTTGGACCCAGGCGTCGACCAGTTCATGCCAGTAGCCGGTCGGCAGGTTCATGACCGTCACGCTCTCTCGCAGGATCAGCCGGTGGAGCGCGTCCGGAGCCATATCCTCATCGGACGGGAGCACGACGCAAGCGCCCGCCGCGAGCGAGGGCAAGATCTGCTCGAGCGAGGGATCGAAGGTGAGCGGCGCAAATTGCAGCACGCGATCCTCTGGCCGGAGCCCGTAGGCGGCCATCGCCGCCATACAGTGCCGGGAAAGGGTCCTGTGGTCGATCATCACGCCCTTCGGACGACCCGTCGACCCTGAGGTGTGGAGAATATAGGCTAGATACTCGGCGCATGGTCCTGCGATGCCGGCGCCGGAGTACGCGCCGGTTTCGGCCATCGACGGTTCGATTTTCACGGCGCAGTCGAACCGCTCTGTAAGATGGGCCGGGCCAACGGCGGCGCGGGCACCGACCGTTTCTGCAATCTCGCGGCAGCGCGTCGGCGTCCACTCCGGATCGAGCGGCACATACACATTGCCCGAGATCATGGTTCCGAGCATGCATGCGATCGCCTCTGGGCTTCGTGGCGCGCAATGAACGACCGGTGATTGTGGCGGCAGCCCGGCCCGCTGCAACCGCTCGGCAACGGCGCGCGCGGCGGAAAAGAGGCGGCCATAGCTGATCTCTGTGCCCCGCCAGCGCAGTGCCGTCCGGGCGTCGGTCTCGGAAAGATGCTTCTGAAAGCGGCTCCAGAGCGCGCTGTCGTCCGGCCCGTCACCCCCCGGCGCAGGCGCGCTTTGTGATGAGACGATCGCGCCAAGCGGAAGCCGCGATACCCTTTCCTGAGGCGTCGAGACGAACCCTTGCAGGATCTCGCGGAACCGGGTGTGGATATCTTCGGCTTGCGCGTGCGACAGCAGTTCCGTGGCGTATTCGAGCGTGACGTCAAAGCTATCGCCATTCCGCTCCGCCCAGCACAGCAGATCCGTGGTGACAGCGGTCTCTTGCAGCGTCAGCGGTGTGACTTGCAAACCCTCCAGGTCCAGCCCGGCCGCTGGCTGGTTCTGGAAGTCGAACTTGACGTTGCCGAGCGGCGTGGACCCCAGCCGGCGATTGGGATTCGCGCGGCGAACGATCATGCTGAACGGCACGCGCTGGCGCGTATAGGCCTCGACGCTTGTCGTCCGGATGCGCGCCAAAAGCGCGCGCACGTCCGGGTCTCCTGAGAGGTCGCAGCGCAAGACGATGGAATTCACAAAAAAACCGATGAGCGGTTCGAGCTCCTGGCGGTCTCGACCGGCGACATCGGTGCCAATCGCCAGATCGGTCTCGCCGGAATACCGGTGCAGCAAGACCGCGAAGGCGGCCAGGAAAACCATGTACTCGGTCACGCCGGAATGGGCCGCCAGTCTGGATACGTCCCTTGCAAGATCGGCCGGCAGCGTGTGTCGCAGCTTGGCGCCCATGCTGCTTCGGCGCGCGACAACGCGCGCCCCATTCGGGAGTTGCGCCGGCCGGGTCTTGGCCAGACGTTCTTGCCAATAGGCGAGGTCGGACGCCTGGAGCTCTTCGCAAAACCAAAGGCGTTGCCATGCGGCATAGTCGGTGTAGCTCACCGGCAAGTCTGCCAAGGCAGGTTCGGTATCTGCCAGGTAGTGGCTGTAGAGCGTGCTAAGCTCGCGGTAGAACACCCCGACAGACCAGCCGTCGGACGCGATGTGATGCAGACAAACGGCAAGGATGTGCTCCTGGTGTCCGAGCCGCAAAAGCATCGCGCGCCAAGGCGGTGCATGATCGAGGCGGAACGGCGCGCGAAACATCTCGGCGACCTGGTGCATGGCCATATCAAAGCGCGATGAGACATCATCGCCGCCGGAGAGGTCCGTGTAGCCAAGGACCAGCGAGGGCGGCTGGACGATCTGCTGCGGTGCGTCGCCAGAGGCATCGACGACGCTGCGCAGGACCACGTGCCGCTTTTCGATCGTCCGGAGAGCGGCGGCCAGGGAGCGCCGGTCGAGGGGGCCGTGCAACTGCGCACAAAAGAGTTTGTTATAGGCGAGACTCTCGCGGTCGAGTTCCCATTCGACCCAAAGCCGTTCCTGCCCGAAGGACAGCGGGAAGTGCCTTCGATCCGGCGGTTGTGGTTCGATCGGGATCGTTGTCGGATCGACGCCACGGTCCGCCAATTGGCGAATGAGCAGCGCCTGTTGTGCGCTGCTCAAGCCCCCGTAACTATTCGGGCGACGACTCATGCACGGGCTCCTGCGGAGGTACAACGGGGAATTCGGGAAGGGTTTCGAGCAGAAACTCACGCGATCGCTCGATATGATCGCGCATGATATCGTCTTGCCGCAGGAACGGAACGCTGTGCCGGAACGCGGCGTGTATCTCGCGCGTTGCGGGGGACAAAGCCAATTCGGCGTTCAAATCGACAGCCTGCATGGCGGTCAGCAGTTCGATGGCGAGTACGGTTTCGCAGTTTTCGACGATCGTCCAAAGCTTGTAGGCCGATGTGGCCCCCATGCTGACATGGTCTTCCTGAAGCTGGCTCGTCGGGATCGTGTCCACGCTGGCCGGGGTCGCACAGATCTTGCACTCGTTCACCAGCGCGGCCGAGGTGTACTGCACGATCATCAACCCCGAATTCAAACCAGGATCTTCGATCAGGTAGCTGGGCAGACCGCGCTGACCCGATAGCAACTGATAGGTGCGCCGCTCCGAGATGCTGGCCAGATCGGTGGCTCCGATTGCCGCCACGTCGAGCGCCAAAGCGGTCGACGCGCCGTGCAGGTTGCCGCCGAACAGGGCAAGCCGGTCCTCGGCGAAGAAGAGCGGATTATCGGATACGCCGTTGCACTCCCGCTCAACCAGAGTCGCCGCGAAATCGATCGC
This sequence comes from Rhizobiaceae bacterium, assembly GCA_963921345.3. Lineage (GTDB taxonomy): Bacteria > Pseudomonadota > Alphaproteobacteria > Rhizobiales > Rhizobiaceae > Hoeflea_A. The sequence continues at coordinate 123,229 of CAWUFE020000008.1, forward strand.
TTGCCGAGCGGCTCCATGCACCTGGGGTATGCAGCGAAAGGAGTACGGGTCTTGCTGCGACCTGTTGCTTGTTGGCAGGTCGGCGTGGTTTCCACCGGCCAGCAACGTTCCGAGCCGGTCGGCAACTTGCCCGCGTTCGGGATGCAGCGATGTCTGGTGATACGTGGGATGGAAGAAAGCGCGCGCCGCGCTGAAAGCTTGCGCGCTCATCGCCGCAACGACATCGGCCAGAGCAACCAGACGCCGAAGGCGCACCAGCGCGGCAACGCCCCAGGCGTTGATGTATTGAACGCCGTTGGTTAGCGCCAAGCCTTCCTTCGGGCCCAACACGACCGGGTTTATTCCCAGTTCTTGCAGCACCGGTGCCGCAGAGCAGGCCTGCCCGTCGAGAAACAGATCGCCCTTTCCAAGGATCGGCAAAGCCATATGCGCAAGCGGCGCAAGATCACCGCTTGCACCAACACTGCCCTTTTGCGGGATCGCTGGAACCAATCCGCGGTTCCAGAGGTCAAGCAGCCGCTCGACAGGCTGGCGCGAGATTCCGGTGCGCCCGCTGCGGAACGTCAGCAGCTTGATAAGCAATGTCAGGCGACAGATGTGTTCCGGTGCCCAGTTTCCGACGCCGCTGGCATGCGAGATAACGTGATTGTACTGCAGGCGCTCAACGGCACGCCGGTCCACCTTGGTTTCGCAAAGCGACCCGAAACCGGTATTCACGCCATACACATGCGCGTCGCTCTCCGTGAGACTTTGAACGAACGCCGCACCGTCGCTGATCGCCGCCCATACAGCCGATGAAAGATCCAGCGGCTGAAGCAGGCGCGCGATCGTATCGAGCTGTTCAAGGGAATAGTAACCCGCATCCAGAACGCGAACGTCATCCGCTCCGGCCTCTGTCCTATTCGATGACAACCGCTGCGTTGCATCGGGGGCGGAAGCTCTGGGTGCGTCAACGCCGTCACTCGTCATATCGTGGTCCGTCCGGAGCGTGTGCGCATTTGAAAAAGCTCCCATAGCGCCTGATTGTTGCAAGAGAGTGTCCCATGTCAATTCACCGATCAAGACCGTTTCTGGGCTTCGCGTAGTGCATGCCGGGGGCGCGGCGCACTGTCAAAGCAACCCGGATTATGAAAACGCACCGAGGAACATAGGCGGATAACCTGCGAAGTTCGCGGTGGCCGATCAGCGAAACCGCACCCGCATTTTTTGACCAGGCGGGCCTGAATTTTTCTTTCCCGTCTGAGGAGAACCCAATAGCATGCACTTACCCAGAGTGGGTGTATTGGAGGTGTTCGTCATGAAGGAAGGCGCAGCGGAGGGGCAGAGTACACTGACCGATAGTCGCACGAGTTCTTCGGAGCCGAGTCCGATCCAGACTAGCAGGCGCGTGGTGTCTGTCGACTTGGAGCGGCCCGCGCTACCGCTCGAGATCAACCCGTCATCGCCCGGCGAATCCCTGATAGGCGCCGTCGCCGCGCAAAAGGGCGCGATTGACGGCTTGCTCGATACGCACGGCGCCCTGTTGTTCCGAGGTTTTGCCGCAGACGAGACGGATCTGCCAGAAATCGCCAAGACGGTCGCTGGCGGTGTCTTGCCGTATCGGGACGGCGCAACGCCGCGGTCGGCCCTTGGCCGCGGCATCTACACCTCGACCGATTTTCCCGCAGAATGGCCGATCGAGCTTCATTGCGAAGCCTGCTACGCGCAACGCTGGCCGGGAAAGCTCTTCTTCTTCTGTCAGACGGCGGCTGCCGAAGGCGGTGGAACGCCGCTCGCCGACACACGTGCGGTTCTTGAGCGGATTGGCGAAGACACGGTCGCGCGCTTTGCGAAGCTTGGTCTGACCTATGTGCGCAATTTCGACGAAAGGATCGGCAAGGACTGGCGCGACACCTTCGGCGTGGGCAGCAAAAGCCAATTCGAAGACTTGGCGCGCAGGGAGTCTATCGAATTCGAATGGCTCCCGAACGGTACTCTGCGGACGCTGCAGACGCGCCCCGCAATCGCCATCCATCCCCGGACCGGAGAGCGGTGTTGGTTCAATCAGGCGACCGCGTTCCACGTCTCGACCCTTGGGCCAGAAATGCGCCGCCTGTTGACCGCAGATGGTGAAGACTATGCGCCCAAGACCGTGTTTTTTGGCGATGGAACGCCGATCGACGATCACACGCTTGCCGAAATCCGCGCGGCGTTCCAGCAGGTTCAACGGGTCGTCCGCTGGCGCGAGGGAGATCTTCTGATCATTGACAACATGCTCGTGGCGCATGGTCGCGAGCCGTTCGAAGGGCAACGCGCCGTTCGGGTCGCCATGGGCGCGGCCTGCGACTGGGAGGCCTTCGTCTAGGCGCAGAGTGACGCACGATCATTTGGGCAAATGGATTCACACGGCATGTTACAGGGATTCGCGCTATCGCCTTCGCAAAGGCATTGGCTCTCCGAGCGCCAGGCAGCAAACGGCGGGGCGGTGAATCTGCGCGTCGCGTTCAATGTGCAGGGCGTACTCGATGTGGACGCGCTTGCCGATGCGCTCGCGGCGCAGATCGAACGACACGAAATACTGCGTACCAGGCTGGTTCGCCGCGAGGGATCAGAGATCGGTGTTCAGGTCATCACCGAGCCCTATCGCCCCGATATCCGCTATGGCGCGGTCCATACCAGTTTCGTGCGCTCGACGGCGGATGTCGAACGGATGACCCTGACGCTGAACCGTTTTGCAAACGGGTCGTCTCTGCTCGAAATCGCGGTCCCTGGCGGGGCGCTGGACTCGTCATCCTTGCTGATGTGTCTGGAGGCAGCGTGTTCGGACAAACCCGACACCGCCGGATCGAGCCGCTTTCAATTCGCGGACCTGGCCGAGTGGCAGAACCAGCTTCTTGCAAGCGAGGAAGGGAGTACTGCCAGGGTCGCGTGGAAGCAGATCCTCGCAGCGGAGGCTCCGAGCCCGGTCACGGGCCTGGAGCGCCGGGATGCAGCCGATGCTTTCGCGCCCGCTTGTATCCGGGTTGCGATGTCCGGACCGGTCGGGCCCATGCCATGGGAAGAGCAGGCTGCAGCCCCGCGGTCGGACCCGCTTCTTGCATGCTGGGTCGCCACGCTGTGGCGTCTGACGCGCGCGCAGACGCTGGATCTGGCCGTGGGCAGCGATGGACGGTCTCATCCCGACGTGGCGTCTGAACTTGGGTTTTTCGCCAAATCGCTTCCCTTGCGCGTCGCAGTCACAGACAGCACGACCCTGTCGGACTTGGCGGCGCAACTGGGCGGTTCGGTCAGCGAGGCGATTGCGCGCCAGGACTACCTCAGCTGGCCCGATCCCGAAGCGCGTGCGGGCCGCTTTGCGTTCGGTTTCGAAACGATTGAAGCGCCGCTGCCGCTGCATTTCGGTTCTGCAATCCTGCGCCATGAACGGGTCTGGTCGATTGGCGAAAGGTTTCGCCTGAAACCTCTGGTGGTGCGCACGAACACGGGGCTGCAGGTCGATCTGCTCTATGACGCGGCGTGGTTCGACAGGATTGCCGCCCGGACCATCGCGCGCCAATTTGCCACGATCGTGCGCGCAGCGGTGGACGCTCCGAATGCGCCACTGGCGGATCTTGCCGATCTCCATCCCCGTGAGGCGCGGCGTCTTGGTGGTGCGTTGGCCCGCGCCAGCCGAAGGGCGCACAGTTTCACTCAGATTGCACAGGCTGTCTTTCAGCGCGCGGCAACCGAACCGGCGGCCATCGCCGTCCAGCGGGCTGATGGCTCCTCTCTCAGCTATCGCGCGCTTGCAGAACGCGCACTGCTTCTGGCCGAGCGGTTGGCCGATGCTGGCTGCCGGCGTGGCGACGTCGTGGTCCATTTCGGTGAACCGGGTGACGCCTGGCTCGTAGGAGCGCTTGCGGTCTGGCATGTCGGCGGGACTGTCTTGCCGCTGAGCCCCGCGCTGCCCGTCCGGCTTGCAGAGCAGATCATCCCAGAGGCGGCCGTCCGTATCGCTCTGGTCGATACGCAGGCTCCGCCCTGTTTGCACGGCTCGGACATCGTATCTCTTGCTTTGGAAGGACAAGCCGAAAGCACGCAGCCGCGACACCCGGTCGAGATCGCCGACATCAGACCAGACGATGTGGCGATCGTCCTTTATACCTCCGGTTCGACGGGGGCGCCGAAAGGCGTCATGGTCGAGCATGGTGCCCTGGTGAATTACCTGTCGTGGTTCAACCGCGTGAACCCGTCCGCGCTCGAGCTGCCGTGGCTCACCCCGCCCACTTTCGACGCGTTTTTCAAACAAGCGTTGGCGCCTCTGCTGCGAGGTGCGTCGGTGGTTCTGGCGCCAGAGCGGCATTTGCAGGAGCCGGCCCGGCTCGCGGATTTCCTTGAAGGCCGCCGAAACATCGCCCTCAACATGCCGCCGACCGTGCTTTCGGCCTTGGTTGAACAGTGGCGTCAGGACGGGGCTTTGGAATCTCTGGCACATGTCCGCCGGCTCTATGTCGGCGGCGAGACCTTGACCGCCGGTCAGATCGCGCAATTCTCCGCGGCTTTCCCGGCGGCACAGATCTGGAACCTCTATGGACCGACAGAGGCGACAGCCAACGCAAGCGCCGATCAGGTCCGCAGCGACGAACCGCCAACGATTGGCCGCGCGATCGACAATGTCCGGATGTATGTTCTCGACGACCGTCAGAGGCCGGTTCCCGCTGGCGTCGTCGGCGACATCCACATCGCTGGCGCGGGGCTTGCCGCGGGGTATCTCGGCAGGCGTGGACAAACGGCCTTGGCGTTTCAGCCCGATCCATACGGGGCCGAAGCAGGTGCCCGGATGTACAAATCCGGAGATCGGGGACGCTTTCTTCCGGATGGACGGATCGAATTTCTCGGACGCGGTGATCGTCAGGTGAAGATCCTCGGGGTGCGGATCGAACCCGCCGCCGTGGAAGCCGCGCTTGTCAGTCACGCGTCCGTTGCCTCAGCCGCTGTAATTGCGCGATCGCGTGCCCAGGTGACGAGCCTCCACGCCTTCGTCACGCCGAGACCCGGTGCCCATCCCGAACCGACAGTGCTGCGCGATCATATCCGCACGGTCTTGGGCGCGCAAAACGCGCCGGCAACGGTTCATGCGGTCGAACGGTTCCCGCTCAATGCGCACGGAAAGATCGACAACGATGCCTTGTGCGCGTTGCTTGATCGCCCGTCCACTGCCGACAGCGCGCCCGCAGCCGAGGCGCAGGAGGCGCAGGTGGCCGCGCTGCTGGGGGCCGTGCTTGGCCGAGCGCCACTTGGTGCTGACGAGGATTTCTTTGCCGTCGGCGGCCATTCGCTTCATGCGATGCAGGTCATCGCGCGGATCGAGAAGGCATTCGGTGCCTCTTTGCCCCTGCGCGCCGTTTTCGAGGCGCCGACCCCGCGCGCACTCGCAAAGCGGCTTACGGACCGGATGGAGGATATCGTCGTACCGCAGCAAGAACTCTATCGCGGTCTGGCACATGGCGACCGCGGGCCCTTGTCATCGGCTCAGCGCCGGCTCTGGTTGGCGCAGCAGATCGCACCGGACACACGCGCCTATCTTCTGCCGTCAGAGGTCTTGCTCTCGGGCCCTCTCGATCTCGACCTGTTGAACGCGACGTTTGCGGAGCTCTCGCGCCGCCACGAGGTGCTGCGGACCGCCATTCGGGACGGCGATGCCGAACCCTATCAGGCGGTCGTGCCACCGGGTGCCGTCAACATTCCGATAACGGACTTATCGTCTTTGGCGGGTGCCGAAAAGTCCCGCCGAATGACCGAGCTGCGAGACGCCGCCGCACGCTGCGAGATCGATCTAACCCGCGGCCAGCCTTTCGAGGTCTCGTTGGTGCGACTCTCGGAGCAGGAGCACATGCTTTTGTTGGCCTTGCACCATATCACGACCGACGCCTTGTCGAATTTGTTGCTGTTCCGGCAATTCGCCGAGATCTATGGCGCGCTCCGCTCCGGCGAGACGCCAAGCTCGGACGATGCGGGCGTCCGGTATCTGGACTACGCCGCTTGGGAGGCAGGCAGAGAGGGCGAGCGCCGCCGGGAAGCGGCCTGGGACTATTGGCGCCGTCAGCTTGCCGGGACACCGCCGGCGATCGCGCTGCCGCACCGGGCACAGGCGCGGCGCGGCGGCGGCGCGGGGCGTCACATGCGTCACCTTGGGGCCGACGCTCAGGCCAATGTACGGGACTTTGCGCGCGCCCAAGACGCAACAGTGTTTCACGTTGCCCTTGCGGCTTGGTCCCAAACGCTTCGACAGGCCGGGGCCGGTGAGGAGATTGTCATTGGCAGCGACTTTTCCGGGCGCACGCACCCGGCGACGCATGAAACCGTCGGGTTTTTCGCAAACCAGCTGCCGCTTCGGATCGACATGCGCGACAGTCCCGGGATGCAAGACCTGGTTCGTCGGGCGCGGGACACAACGCGCGCGGCCCAAGCGCACGAAGCGCTGTCATTCGACGAACTTGTCACCCGCCTCAACCCCCCGCGTCGCGCCGACGGGCAGGCGCTGTTCCAGGTGAAACTGGTCATGCTCCCAGACCGGAAGCGCGAAATCCGCGCTGGCGAGATAGACATGCGGATCGAGCCGATCCCGGTTGTGTCGTCGAAGCTCGACATGACGCTCTTCGTCACGGAACGAATGGACGGGCTCGACTGCCTCCTGGAATATGACGCCGGTCTGTTCGAAGAGGACGTCGCCGGTCGATTGCTGGACGGTTTCACGAAAACCCTTGTGGAGGGCTTTGCGCCCGAAGCGTCGGTGCACCGGGGTCTCGACCGGTCCGGTGCCGCGCCGTCCGGCTCCGGCAAGGCGCAGGACCGGCGTGCCCGTCTGAAAGCGATCCGCAGCGCAGGCGCAAAGAAGATCGGCGGCGCCCCCATGGTCGAGGTCTCGCCGCCGCCTGACGGGGTCGCCCAGCCTGCGACCATCGAGGCGCGCGCCGCGGGTGTGGACATCCACGCGTGGACCCAAGCCAATCACGATCGCCTGCTGGGCTTGCTGTGCCGCCATGGAGCACTGCGGTGGCGCGGCTTCAACATCACAGAGCCAGAGAGCTTCGAACGCCTGATCGCGCCGTTCTGCGACGGTCTCTTCGAGGAAAACGTCGAACACCCGCGCGATACCGGCCAAAAACGCGTCTATACGCCGATCCCCTATCCCACAGATCGCACTCTGCTTTGGCACAACGAGAACTCCTTCAATGCCGAGTGGCCGCTACGGATCGCCTTCTGCTGTGATCGGCCGGCGGATCAGGGCGGCGAGTCGACGCTGGCCGACAGCCGCGCGATTTGGCATGCCCTCGATCCAGAAATCCGGCAGCGTTTCGTCGACCGCGGTGTCACCTATGTCCGGGTTTTCGGTGGCGGCCTTGGCCTCGACTGGCGGACAGTGTTCCAAAGCGACGTCCAAGCCGAGGTCGAAGCACGATGCCGCGCCGCCGACATCGAATACGAATGGCTCGACGAGGATCGGCTACGCACGTTCAGCACGCGTCCGGCCATCATGCGCCACCCGATGACCGGCGAGATGTGTTGGTTCAACCAGGTCCAGCATTGGCATCCGTACTGTCTCGATAGCGAAGCGCGGGCTGCGATTGAGGCGGTTTACGATCCGCAAGAACGCCCGCGCGACTGCCGGTTTTCCGATGGCAGCGAAATACCGGACGAAATGGTAGAGGAAATCCTGAAGGTGTATCAGGACAACGAGGCCGTGGTGCCATGGACTTCTGGAGACGTTCTGTTGCTTGACAACGCTCTGATGGCGCATGGACGCCGTCCGTATTCGGGGCCGCGGCGACATCTCGTCGTGCTCGGAAGCATGACGTCGTTCGACTCGGCTCAGGCGGCATCGGACCCATCGGTAAAACTAGCGGAGCGGACAACGTGACGGGTGGCGGCGTGGCATCGCAAGGCTTCAACCTCTCCCCGCATCAGAAGCGTTTGTGGAAGCGGTGCGGTGCCGCAAGTGACACTGCGCGGGTTGGGGTCGTTCTGGGCATCGATGAACCGATTGGCAGCGAGCGCGTGCGCGCCGCCGTCGATGCTGTCTTTCGACGTCATCAGATCCTGCATACGCGGTACCATTTGGATACCACCCTCGATTACCCACTGCAGATCGTCGACCCGGCTTTGGGCTTTGTCTTCCAAGACGCGGTGCCGCACGGTCGGAGCCAGGATGCGCAGCCCGATACGGTAGATGCCCTGCGGCGCCTGTTGCCGCCGGCCCTATCCTGTCTTGAACACGCGCCGCAACTGCGATGTGTCCTGTCCCGAGCCGAAGACGGCCGATGGCTTCTGCTTCTCGATCTGCCGGCGCCTTCGGCCGATGGCGCGAGCCTTCTCAGGCTGGCCGATGACGTGCTCGATGCCTGCTCGCACGACACCGCGGCCGAGCCGGAGCCGCCGCTGCAATACCCGGATTTCGCGCAATGGTCGGCCGAAGAGGCCGAGGCCGATCTCGAGCACGAAAGAGAACCGGCAGTCCCCCCGAGCGTCCGGTGGAACCCTGCGCAAGACCCCGCTGATCATGCCGATGCCGGTCAATTCCGCCTGGACATGGCAATGACGCTGTCGACCGCGAAAAAGGCGGCGGCGCTTGCAAGCAAGATCGGGGCCGGGCTCGAAGCGGTCTACCTGGCCGCTTGGTTCGTGCTCCTCGACCGGCTCGGTGGCCAGTCACGCGCATCGATTGGCGTCGAAGACACGGGCCGCTATCTGACGGAGCTGGACGATGGCATCGGGCTTTATGCCGTGGTCGAAACGATGGCACAGCGTGTTTCGGACGCCGATCGGTTTGTGGACATAGTCGTGGCATGCGACCGGCAGAGAACCGAAAGCGCAGAGGACCCCAGAGAGAGCTGGTCCGAGGCTGTCGCGGAAATCGGTCTTGGCGTCGGTTTCCGATTTCTGTGCCAGCGGGGCCAAGCATCTGGTGTAGCCGGTGAGATCGTGGATCTGGACGTGCCAGATACCCGCTTTGATGCGTTGCTTTCGGTGCGCTCCACGCGTGCCGCTCCGAATCTCGCGCTTTACGCGTCTGGCCGCGTCTTCGGGAAGACGACGGGTGGCCGCGTTCTCGAATGGTATGCGACTCTCCTCGATGCGCTTGTAAGCTCTCCGGAGCGGCGCGCTGTTCAGCAGCCCTACCTTTCGCAGTCTGAACAGGATCGCATGATCGAAGCGTGCAATCCCGCCTACGATGAGCAGCCGGGTGCCGACCTTGCCGATCTTCTGCGCCGGATCGCGACCGCGCCTGCCGATGCAATCGCCGTCCAGGACGGCGCGCAGAGCCTGAGCTATGGCGAGTTGACTCGGCACTCGCGTTTGCTTGGCTACCGGCTTGCCGAACGCGGGATCGGGCCTGAGAGCATCGTCGGCATCCTCATGGAACGCAGCGCCAGCTTTCTGGTCGCGGTGCTCGGCATCCTCAATGCCGGTGCCGCCTTCATGCCGCTTTCGCCCAAGGACCCGCCCGATCGCATCGCGCAGCTGATCCAGCGATCCGGGGCGCGACACCTTCTTGCGGATCCGACGACCTCTGCTTCGATCACCGAAGGGGCAACGGTGTACCAGTTGCAGGATCTGCTGGACGCCGACCTGCCGGACACGGCGGGCGCCGACATGACCGAAAGCGCTGCCGATCCCGCGTGTCTTGCATATGTGATGCACACGAGCGGCTCGACCGGCCTGCCCAAAGGCGTGATGGTCACGCGCCGGGGCCTGGCGAATTACCTGGAATGGGCCGCAGGCGCCTATCTGCGACGGACAGGAGAAACCGTCCTCTGCCACAGCGACGTGGCCTTCGACCTGTCGCTCACAAGTCTCCTCGTTCCGCTCCTTTCCGGGGGGCGGATCGAGCTTGCGCCTCAGGACGGAGAAATCGACTGGTTGATCGAGAATTTCGCCCGCGACGAGCCTGTGGGCATGTCGAAACTGACGCCTGCCCATCTGACGCTGTTGCGGGAGGTCGGAGGCATCGAGCAGGCGCCGCCGCCGCGTGTTCTGGTCGTCGGTGGCGAAATCCTTCGCGACGAACACCTCGATTTTCTCGCGGAAAGGTGGCCGGATACCCTGATCGCGAATGAATACGGCCCGACCGAAACCGTTGTCGGCAGCGTGGTCCATTTCATGCGCGCAGATGCGGCGCGTTCCACGGCAATGATACCCGTGGGTCTGCCGATCTCGGCCACGAAAGTGCATTTGCTCGACTCCGAGATGAACCTCGTGGCGCCTGGCGTCGTCGGAGAGATCTATATCGGCGGGGACGGCGTCGCGCGGGGCTACCTTGGCGCGGCGGGTCTGACGGCCGACCGTTTCGTTCCCGATCCATTCGACCAGACCGGCGGTGGCCGCCTCTATCGAACGGGTGACCTGGCCCGCCGTAATGGGGACAAAACGCTCGTCGTGCTCGGGCGCTCCGATGAGCAACTCAAGCTTCGCGGCTATCGCGTTGAACCAGGGGAAGTTGCCGCCGTCCTGAGCCAGCACCCAAAGGTCGACCGGACGGTGGTTCTACCCGAAGAGGCGGCGGACGGGACAGCCTCGTTGGTCGCTTTCGCCGTTTCGCAGCATTCCAGTGCCGAGGTGGTCGAAGAGCTGCTGGTGTTCGCACAAAGCCAGCTTCCGGGATATATGGTTCCATCGAGCATTCGGACCGTGTCTCATCTGCCCGTTGACGTGCGCGGCAAGGTCGACCGTGCCGCCCTGCTGGCGGCGGCGCGGGATGTCTCGGCACGCCCATCGCGCACAATTCAGCCCCTGACCGTTGTGCAAGAGGCACTCTCGTTGATCTGGAGCGAGGTTCTGGGTGTCGATGCTGTTTCGATCGATGACAACTTTTTCGCCTTGAATGGCGACTCGATCTGCTGTGTGCGCGTCGTTGCGCGCGCCCGTCAGCTTGGCCTGATGTTCGATGTCCAGGATCTGTTCGAGAACCAGACCGTGCGCGAACTCTCCGAGATCGCGCGTTTCGCCGAGGACCAAGAGACGAGTGCGCGCGTGGCGCCGTTCGAGCTTCTAAGCGATCAGGACCGGCAATCGATACCGCCGGATCTCGAGGACGCGTATCCGATGACCGCCCTGCAACTCGGGATGGTCTACCACATGGAACTGGAGCCCGAGCGCCCGGCATATCGCAACGTCAGCGGGTTTCGCCTGAGTGGCCGGATTTCGCCCGAGCATTTTCGCCAGGCGGCCCAGATCGCCGTGGATCGCCATGCCTGCCTGCGGACCGGGTTCGATCTGGTGCGATTTTCCGTGCCCATGCAACTTGTCCACCGCAAGGCCGCGTTGGATGTTCGCGTCTTCGATCTTCGGCATCTCGACCGCGCGGCCCAGGAAAGGGCCGCGGCGGAATATGTCGACGCAGAGCGCGTGACGCCCTTCGATCTTGGACATCCGCCGTTGATATGCCTCGCGCTGCATCTGTTCGACGCCACGCATTTCCAGTTCACGATCACCGAATGCCACGCGATCATCGACGGATGGAGCCTCACCTCGATCATCAGCGAGATCTTTCGCGACCACGTCGCGCTTGCGGAAGGCAAACCTCTGGCACCGTTCGAGCCGCCGTCGTGGCAGTTCCGCGACTATGTGCGGCTTGAGCGGCAGGCCACGTCCGACCAGGGCGCGCAGCGGTTCTGGACAACCATGGTCGAGGACCTGCCCGATGCGCGGCTTCCGGTGCCCGCCGCCCTTCGCGGCAACGATGCCGGCCGTGACCGTGCACGCCGGGCGCTTCCGGTGGCTCTCGACGAAACCCTGGAAGACGGCTTGCGCGACCTTGGGCGGCAGGCCGCGGCACCGTTGCGAAGCGTTTGCCTGGCGGCTCATGTCAAGGCCCTTAGTCTGATCGTTGGCAGCAGCGACGTGGTGACCGGCTTGCCGACGAATGGACGCCTGGAGGATCTGGACGCCGACAAGGTGCGCGGCCTGTTTCTGAACACCGTTCCGTTTCGACTGCGGCTTGACGACGAGAGCTGGGTCGATCTCGTCCGGAAGACATTCGCGCGCGAACTCGAGATTCATGCGCATCGGCGGTTTCCCCTTGCGGAGATTCCGCGCCAGGACCGCAGCGCGGCGTTGTTCGACACGCTATTCAGCTTCGTCCATTTCCATCATCTGGGCAGTCTTGCCGAGCTTGGTCTGACGGACGTCCATGACGAGTACCCGGCATGGGAGGCGACGAATTACCCGATGATGGTCGGGTTCTCGCTGCATCCGCCGGAGTTTCGTCTGAGCCTTCGCCTTTATGCGGATCCCGAGGTGTTTTCCGATGAACAGGTGGAAGGCTATGGGCAACTCTACCGAAGGGTTCTCAACGCGATGGTCGCCGACTCGTTGGCCGCCCAGGCCAGTCTTACGATTTCGGCCCTGCTGGGCTCCGCCGATCCTGAACGGTCCGCGCAGGCGCGCCCGAGCCACGAGCCATCGGAGCGGTTTGAATTCTCCAGCCATCGCTTTGATAACGGCTAGGCAGACGCATGGACACGACCTTTCTCAAGTTTCTGGCGCCGAACCAATTGGAGGAGTTCTTCGGCGCCGAATGCGACTACTGGAACGGGCGTCTGCACTCCGGGCTGCAGTGGGCGGGCATTCCTGGCAACCTGCGGACCGGCGCGTCATCGGGCGCCACAACCGCTGACATCGTGATCCCCATCGACGATCTGCTTCTGGACCCGCTGTCGCGTCTCAGCCGGAACTCTCCTGCGCTTTGCTTTGTCGTCTTGGTGTCGGCCTGTCTGCTGTGCCTCAGACGGTGTATTCCGGCCGAAGTCGTCGCGGTGGCCGCACCAGTCCCGCGCACCGACCGCGATGCGGCGCGTCTGGATGAAGCGGCGCTGTTGCATCATCGCTTTGACGACGACTGCCGTGTCGGCGCGTATCAAGAGGCAATACGCGAGACGGTGGTCGGCGCTTTCGATCACGCGCGGCTTTCCCTGGAACACGTGATCGCGCTGCGCGATGTCAGGCTGTGGCCGCCGCAAAGCAAGACATACCCCGTTCTGGTCGCGCTTGAGCGGTACAATACGCCTTCGGCTGCGTTGACGTCGAACTACGATCTGACCATCGTGCTGCGGACAGATGGTCAAGCACAGCTCTCGCTGCGCTACAACGCCGAGCTTTACAGCCGCGCGCTCCTCAAGGCCGTTGCCCGGATGCTGGTTCGAACGCTCGAGGGGTTGTGCTCGGATCCCACGGCCTGCCTGTCGGAGATCGGCCATGCTACGCCGGCAGAGGCTACCGCTGCGGCAGGATCGGAGGGTGACCTTGCGCCGAAACCGGTCACATCGCTTGTCGACGCGATCCGGGATCGCGACGGCGACAGCGAAGCTGTGCGCTGCGGAGAAACCCGGTACACTTACCGTGAATTCGTGGAAACCTCGGACGCGATCGCGCACCAACTGGTGCGGCGCGGCGTCCGAACCGGCGACCGCGTGGCGGTTCTGGCCGACCATGCGCCGGAAACCGTTGCGGCGCTTTTCGGGATCATGCGGGCTGGGGCTGCTTTTGTTCCGCTGGACCCCAGCCATCCGCAGGCGCGCCTGCAATCCAGTCTCGACGACGCCCGGCCGACCTTGACGCTTGTCGACGAAAGCACCGCTCACACCGCAGAAGCGCTTGGATACAACGTTGTGTACCTTTCGGAGATCGCTCGGTCTGATACCGGCGGTATGCCGGATCTGCCCCCGCCGCCGCCCCCGCCGCCGCCAGAGGCCATCGCCTACGTGATGTACACATCGGGAACCTCTGGGCGGCCAAAGGGCGTCGCGGTTCCGCATCGGGCGCTCAGCACCTATGCGCTCTGGTCGGCGGAGCGGTACCTGACCGCGTCGGACCGCAACATGGGGTTGTTCACGTCGCCGGCCTTTGACCTAACATTGACCTCGATTTTTGCGCCGCTCGTCTCTGGCGGGCGCGTCGTCATCTACAACGCCGGTCGTGCGGTTGAGCGGTTGCTCGCTGCGGTCGACGCCGATGAGGTCGAAGCGATCAAGATCACGCCCAGCCAACTGGCCCTGTTGCAAGAGCGTCCGCTTGCCAGCGCGCGGCTTCGGTGCCTGATCGTGGGCGGCGAGCAGCTCAGCCCCGAATTGGCTGCCGATATCCATGATGCCTTCGATGGGCGGGTCGACATCGTCAACGAGTACGGTCCGACCGAAGCCACGGTCGGGTGTATCCATCACAGCTTTGATCGACAAAACGACCGCGCACGATCAGTGCCGATCGGGCGTCCGATCCCTGGCGCCGAAGTGTATCTTGTCGATGCGACGGGGCGACCGGTTGCCGACGGCGCAATCGGCGAGATCTGTATCGGCGGTGTCCCGTTGGCCCATGGCTACCTCGACCGATGCGCGGCCACGGCCGAGCGCTATCGCCCCAGCCCGTTCGGACCCGGACGGCTTTACCACACCGGCGATCTGGGACGGCGTGACAGCAGCGGCAAGATCGAGTGTTTCGGTCGGCTGGATTCGCAAATGAAACTTCTGGGCGTCCGCGTGGAGCCCGAAGAGATCACGGCCGCGCTGAGCCTGTTTCCGGGGGTCGAGACCTGTGCCGTCCGCCTGCGTCGGGCAGAGACCGGCAAGCTCGATCTGCTTGCCTACTACACCAGCGACACCGAGATCACCGAGGATGCCCTGGATCGTTTCATGCGGACCCAGGTTCTTAAAGAATGCGTCCCACGGCATTTCGTGAGAGTGGCGGCACTGCCGATCTCGGCCAATGGCAAGCTTGATTTCGACGCGCTCCCCGACCCGCCCGAGCCCGCGACGTTATCGGGCGGCGGAAGGCCGCCATCAAGCGAGGCCGAGATCGCGATGGCGGAAATCTGGTCGCGGTGTTTCAACAAGCCGGTCCAGAACGCCGATAGCGATTTCTTTTCCTTTGGCGGGGATTCGGTGCTGGCGTTGCGCATTACCGCGCATGTCAAAGATGCGTTCGGTGTCGAATTCAGCCTGAAGACCTTGCTTGAGCTCAGAAGCCTGGCCGCCATGGCCGCGCACGTGGCCGCTTCGCGCCCCGCCGCTGCCCCGACAGACAGTTTGACGCCGCAGGGTGACGCAAATAGGTTGGACAAGGTCAGTGACGAAGACCTCGAGGCCATGGCCGCGGCGTTGCGCGACGAACTCGCTCGGAAGGGAACCGTTTGATGAAGACGCAGGCCGCCACGTCTCCGATGGCCGACTTGGAAGGCTCAGAGGTCGATGGCGACGAAAGCTCGGCCCGCGATGTCTGGCGCGCGTTGCAGCGCATGCAGTCCGCTGCCGATGGGGGGACGCTGCGCGTTTCGGATCTCGCGCTTTGTCTTGGAAACAGCCATTGGGCCGTACGCCGCCACATGGCATTGGAACTGGTTGTGTCCTGCGGGCGGCGGGCCGTGCCGTCGCTGCGGGCGTCCATGGCGGAGCCGGGCCCATCGCGTCCGCTCGCGGCGCTGGCGCTGGCCCAAATCGATTCCGCTGCCACGGACGATGTCATCGCGTTTCTGGTCACAGAGCTTGAGACCGGCGCGGACCAGTCGGCGGAGGATGCCGCATGGGCTTTGGCGGAGCTTGGGGACGCAGCCACAGCCGCGTCCGTATCGCGCGGTCTGATCCGCTGCCTGTCCGATCCTGGGCGTTCGCCGGACGCGCGTATTGAATGTGTCCGGGCGCTGCCGACCCTTGCAAAGGGCGATGCCGAAGCCATTCCAGCCCTGATCGCGGCTGCGGGCCATGAGGATATCGGGCTGAAGCTCGAAGCGCTGCGCGCGCTCTGCCTGTTCGGACGCCGCGCGGCGGCGGCGGAACCATACCTGCGCGGCGCGCTGGCCTCGGAGACGGAGCCTACAGTCCGGGCGGAAGTGCTGCGCACTCTTGGCGCGACGGTCGATCCGGCCCGTGGGGCCATTGCCCTTCTGATAGAGGGTCTTCAAGACGATAGCGAACTGGTCCGCGTACAGGCGGCGCGAAGTCTTGGTTGGCTTCATGGCGACGGCGCCGAAGCCATCCCGACGCTGCTTGCCGCGCTCGATCGGGGCTCGACCGACCTGAGCAGAAATGCCATCGCGGCCCTGGGTGAGATCGGCCGGCCCGAACCGGCGGTCATCGCGCACCTTGTGCGTGCTTTGGGGAAAGCCGAACTGGCCGGGCTGGCCGCGGAGACACTGGCGCACCTGGGATCCCCCGCAGAGCAGGCGCTGTCAGAGCTTTCTGACGGCGAAACCGCGGCCCGTCCCTGGGCGCTTTACGGGCTGTCCAAGATGACACCGCGCACGCGCGCGACGCAACACACCGGGTCGATCCCCGGGCCGATACCGGAGATCGGTCCGACGGAGATGATGATCCGGTATGTGGAACCCGCCGTGAGCCCCGATCGACGCGCCCGGTTCGAGGACCTCGCAAAGACGCTGCTTGCGCAAGGGCGGCTCCCCGAGAATGAACCGATTGAGACACTGCCGTTCCTGAGGTTTCTCGTCGAACATCATCCGGTTGTCCTGCACGGGTCCAACCAACCGGCCTTGTCGGAAATCTATCCTGTGCGCAAATCCCGCGGCGGAGATATGGCGTTGTCGTTTCACGCCTCCACCGAACCCGTTTGGGCGCTTTTCTTCGCGGTCTTGCGCCGTGACGGTTTGCGTGGCCCGACGCGCAGTGGCTGTGTCGAAGCCTCTGGTGAAGACGGGGCCCGGCATTTCTATTTCGCCCTGACGCCAAGAATACTGCGTTCTGATCCGTGGCAAGACGGCTGGATCTACGTGTTGCCTCGGGTAGGTCTGGAATGGCACGATCAGGAGTGGGTGGGTTATGACCCGGTCAGACCATTGGCCTCGCTCCGTGTCAGTCCGGGCGCGTTCCCGTTCAAGACCCAGATGATGGCGCTGGAATGGCATGACGAGATCCGCCCGCGCAGCGTCGACTTCACCGGTTTTCCATACAGCGACGTCCAGAAACTTATACCATTGCGGACCTGGGACGCCGAGACGGACCAGCCACTTGGCGAGAGGTGTTTTGCGCCATGAGCCACGCGCACGCGACCCTTTACGCGCCCGCGAGGCCGCAACCGCCAGAGGATCCGGTCTGGCTTCCGGCGCACGCGACCACCCTGATCGAGGTTCTTGAGTGGCGCGCCGCCCTTCATCCCGGGCGACCGGCGCTGACGTTTCTGGAACGCGGTGAGCAGCCCCGGACCGCTCTGAGCTACGGTGAGCTTCTTGCGGCTCTCCGCCGCGCCGCGGCCGGTCTTGCCGCAGAGACCGATTCCCGTGACCGGGTGTTGATCGCCCTGCCCAATTCCCTGGACTTCGTGCTGGGATTTCTGGGCTGCATGCATTCAGGCCGGATCGCCGTGCCGGTCGCCATGCCGAACCGGAAAAGGGCCGGCTTCGCCTTGGACGCGATCGCCAGGAACGCAGAGTCGCGCTTGCTCCTTGCCCGCGCGGATGACGTGCCGCTGTTTCCTGCCCGGCTGCGTCCAGGAACGCTCGACGCGCTGATGGAGGCCGCTTCGCCGGGCCAGGAACGGCACGGTGCCGCCGCCGAAAACACGGCGTTTCTGCAATACACCTCGGGCTCGACCGCCGCGCCGAAGGGCGCGACCGTGACCCATGGCGGGCTGTTGGACAACCTGCGCGGTATGCAGCGGACCATGCAGACGGGCGGATATTCGGTTTTTGTCAGCTGGCTGCCGCTGTTTCACGACATGGGCCTGATCGCCAATCTTTTGCACGGCCTCTATGTTGGCGGGCATGTTATCATGATGTCACCGGCGGTGTTCGCCCAAAAGCCACTCCGATGGCTGATGGCCATTTCGCAGTTCCGAGGGACGATTGCGATGGCTCCGAACTTTGCCTACGACCTGTGTGTCGAGCGTATCACCGAGGCCGAGCGCGACGCGCTTGACCTGGGTGAATGGCAAGTGGCCGTAAACGCAGCCGAGCCTGTGAACAGCGACACTCTGGAGCGGTTCAGCGCGTTCTTCGCGCCATGCGGCTTTCGCGCGGAGACGTTCCTTCCCGCCTACGGACTGGCGGAAGCGACCGTTTTCGTGTCGGGTATCGCACCGCGCGAGGCACCGCTCGTGGAAGGCCTTGATGCAGAGGCGCTGCAAAGAAAGATCGTACGCCACGCGCGTGACCCGGCCGAGGAACTGCGCCTTGTCGGATGTGGCCGGCCCTATGGCGACGAAGAGCTGGCCATCGTTAGCCCGAAGAGCCGCCGACGCTGCCAACCGGACCAGATTGGCGAGATCTGGCTGCGCGGGCGCAATGTCGCCGCAGGCTACCACGGGCGGACGCGCGACACCAAGCACGTCTTCCAGGCTGAAATCGAAGGCGAGAACTCCGGCCCTTGGCTCCGGACTGGCGATCTGGGCTTTCTGCGCGACGGCCAGGTCTTCATCGCCGGGCGCCTCAAGGACATGTTGATCATCGACGGCCGAAACCACTATCCGCAGGACCTTGAACGCACGGTGCGTCGTAAATTGCCCGAACTGGGACGTGGCGCGGTCGTCGCGGCCGCGGTCCCAGAAGACGGGCACGAAAGCGTCGTTGTGTTTGTCGAACTGCGCGCAGGCCGTTCCGGGAAAACCTCGGACGGTGCCGCGGGTCGATCGATCTCCGACAGGGTGCGGGCGGCGGTGTCCGACAACCACGATCTGACCGTCGGCAAGGTTGTGATCCTGCCGATTGGCGGCGTGCCAAGAACCACAAGCGGCAAGATCCAACGGGCTCGGTGCGTTCAACGGTACCGGCAGGGTCGTTTGCAACCGCTGCATGAGCATTCCGGATGGTGAGCGTCGGGACCTCTGGCACAGGCCCGCCGCGAAGCCCGCAGCAGGTTTGCGACTGGGTGACGCAATGGCTGCGCCGCCGCCTTGGCGGAGACGCGGTGATCGACACCGAACAGACATTTGCCTTCCATGGGCTCACGTCCCGGGATGCCGTTTCGATGGTCAGCGAGCTCGAAACCTGGCTGGGCACCCAGTTGAGCCCGACGCTGCCGTGGCAGGTGCCAACGATCCGTGCCTTTGCGACCGCTGCCGCCGCGCCCGGGGCCGCGACGATGGCGATCGCCGATCAGGTGACACCACAAACCGACGACGAGCCCATTGCGATCGTCGGCATCGGTTGCCGCTTTCCCGGCTGCAACGGTCTGGCCGAGTTCTGGGAGCTTTTGCTGTCCGGTCGCGACGCCGTGACCGCGCGGTACCCCTGGCGTTCGCGGCAGAAACGTGACCGGTCTTTGGTCGATGACGGTGCGGCCTGGCCGGGGGGCTGGCTCGACGATCCCTTTGGCTTCGACAATGCCTTTTTCGGGATCGGCCCGCGCGAGGCTGCCGGCATGGATCCCCAACAGCGCCTGCTGCTCGAGGTCAGTTGGGAAGCGCTGGAGGACGGGGGCATCGTGCCCGATCGCATCGCCGGGATGCGCGGCGCGGTGATGATCGGGTTGTCCAGCCATGAATACCTGATGCATCGGCTGAGCCGCGACGCCGGGCCGGATGCTTATGCCGGAACGGATGTCGCGGGCAGCATCGCCGCAAATCGACTGTCGTATTTCTACGATCTGCACGGCCCGAGCCTGACCATTGATACGGCCTGTTCGTCTTCGCTGGTTGCGGTTCACGAAGCCTGCGAAGCGCTCCGACGCGGAGAGGCCGACATCGCCATTGCGGGTGGCGTCAACCTGTTGCAGTCCCACGAGCTTTTCGAAAGCTTTTCGGCCGCCGGCTTCCTTTCTCCGCGCGGCCGATGTCAAACCTTTGATGCAGGCGCCGACGGTTATGTTCGCGCGGAAGGGGCCGGTATCGTCGTCTTGAAGACCCAGACCGAGGCCCTGCGTTCGGGCGATCGGATCAGAGCGCTGATCCTTGGCGGTGCCGTCGTGCAGGACGGCCGTTCCAACGGTCTGACGGCGCCGCGCCAAACCGCACAGGAGGCTGTCTTGCGGGACGCATGGCGCCGCGCCGGGATCGATCCGGCGGAGGCGGACTATATCGAGGCGCACGGCACCGGCACCGCACTTGGCGATCCGATCGAGACGGCCGCGCTCGATACTGTTTTCGGTCAGAAGAGGGATCGGTCGGACCGGCTTTTGGTCGGGTCGGTCAAGACCAATACCGGGCATCTTGAGTCCGCAGCCGGTGTGGCCGGGCTCATCAAGCTGGCGCTGACCCTCGAACATGGAACGGTTCCGCCGAACCTTCACTTCTCCAAGCCCAATCCATTGATCGATTTTGCAAGCGGTCGGTTTGGCGTTCCGGTTCGCGTCGAAAACCTCGCCGCGGACGAACATCGCAAGGGCGGCGTGAGCTCCTTTGGTTTCGGAGGAACCAATGCGCATCTCGTGCTGCGGTCTGGCGATGCTGCCGTGCAAGTACGCGCGCCTTTGCTTCGGGGAGGCGCGCAGATCCTGCCGGTTTCGGCACAGCATCCCGAAGCGCTGACCGATCTGGTGGCGCGATGGCAGGTGGCTCTGCGATCCTCCGCGTCGGAGGCATTGGCCGCACTGTGCCAGACCGCCGCTGTGCACCGGTCTCATGGCAAGTTGCGCGTCGCCGCTGTCGGTGCCTCCGCGCCGGAACTCGCCACTGCATTGGCTGGCGCATTGGCAGACCCGGTCGCGCAGACGGCCGAACGGCTGTCCATCTGCATGGTGTTCACCGGGCAGGGCGGTCAGTGGTTCGGGATGGCACGCCGATACTACGATACATGGCCGGTTTTCCGCGAAACCCTGCTGGAATGTGCTGACCTTCTTGCGAGCCACGAAATGGACGTTCTGCCGGACCTGATCGGGCATTGCGGGGCGCCGGACCGCATGGATCGGACCGATGTGGCGCAGGCATCGATCTTTGCCCTTCAGGTTTCGTTGTCGGCGCTCTGGCGGTCTTGGGGCATCGAACCCGATGCCGTCATTGGGCATAGCGTCGGTGAGGTGGCGGCCGCCGTCACGGCGGGCGCGCTTTCGCTGCACAGCGGGGTCGAATTGATCATACGCCGCGGCAACGCCATGCAGGCGGCCGGTGCGGCCGGCGCGATGGCTGTGGTCAACCTGCCTTCCGCTGACCTGGGCGCCGATCTGCAAGACATCGGGATCGGCATCGCTGCGCTCAATTCCCCGGGGCAGACCGTGATCTCCGGGCCGCGCGACGCCGTGCAGTCGGCGGTCGAGCGATTTGTTGGCGCAGGTCACAACGTGATTGTCCTGCCGGGCGCGATTGCCTTTCATTCCAGCTTGATGACACCGGCCCAAGAGGCGCTTCGAACCAGCCCATGCCTGTGGCCTGCCGACGGCTCGGTCCCGCTCTACTCGACCAAGACCGGAGGACAGGTGTCGGGCCATGAGCTGGCCCCTGAGTATTGGGCCGATCAGGTTGTTGCGCCGATACGGTTCGCGGGCGCGATGCGATGCGCCCTTGCCGCAGGCGCCGACACCTTCATCGAGCTTGGACCGCGACCCGACCTTCAGGGTGCCATGGCGCGCTGTGCCGCCGCCGAGAACCGGGAGATCAAGATCGGTGCATCGCTTGCGCAGTCGGACCAACCCGAACGCGCCATCCTGGAAACCGTGACGGGCATCTACAGCGCAGGGGCTGCGATTGACTGGTCTGCCGTTTGCGGGCGCGGCAGCCCATCGGCAGAGGCCCCGCGCTATGCTTGGCGAAGGCCCGGTGCCGTCGCGCTTGCCACCCGGTCGCGGACGGAGGTGCGGGGGCTGGCGGGCCTGAAGGGACGATGGTCCAAGACCGCACAGGCTTCCTCGAGCGCGTGCGGACAGGACTGGGTTTGGGAGGTCGCATTGAGATCCGACGCATCGGCGGTCCTGGCAGAGCACCGGGTCGGCGGTGTGGCGACCATGCCGCTTGCGCTCTACCTTCAGGTGGCCACGGACGCCGCCCGGCAGACCCTGGGTTTTGCCGGGCGGCCGGGGATCGAAGCGCTTGAATTGCTCGAGGCTCTGTCGGTTCGCGACGACGAGGTCCGGAGCGTACAGATCCGCGTCACGCGCAACATGTCAGGTGAAGCCGGGTTCCGCATTTCGAGCCGCGCCACGGGCGGTCGGACCGAGGCGCCGTGGGTCTTGCACGCACGGGGAGACTTCGCTGTGTCTTGCGACGGATCGGATTGCGAAAAGTCATGCGTTTCGGACTGATCTTCTTCGACAGCAGCGATCCAGGTGCTGGCCACGAGCCTTACGACCTGGTCCTGGACTGTGCCCGGTTCGCGGATCGCGCCGGGTTCTCGCGTCTCTGGCTTCCCGAGCGTCACCACACCCGGGAAGGGCATCTGTTTCCGAATCCCGCGGTCGTTCAGGCCGCGCTGGCGCGGGAAACGCGCGATATTCGGCTTTGCGCGGGAAGCGTTGTCGCGCCGTTGCACGACCCGCTTCGCATCGCCCAGGAATGGTCCGTCGTGGACAACCTGTCTGGCGGACGGGTGGAGCTGTCCTTCGCGTCCGGGTGGCATCCAAGCGATTTCGTTCTCTTCCCCGAGCGCTACAACCGCCGGCGCGAAATCACCGTCGATACGGTGCGACAGGTTCGGGCGCTCTGGCGCGGTGAGAAACTGACCCGCGAGGATGGGAACGGCAATCCGGTTGATGTCGGCCTGATGCTGCAACCCCGCCAAGCCGCGCTGCCGGTCTGGCTCACGGCGGCAGGCAATCCCGACACCTTTCGCAGCGCCGCAGAGCAGGGCGCCGGCGTGTTGACGCACCTGTTCAACCAGGAGGTCGATGAACTGGGCGAGCGGATCGCGCTCTATCGGCAGCATCTGGGACAGTACGGGGCCGACAGCGGCGCCTGCAAGGTCGCGGTGATGATCCATGCCCATTTGGGCGCAGATGGCGCAGAGGCGCGTGCGCAGGCAACCGCAGCGATGGAGGCGTATCTCACGCGGGCCACCAGCTTGTTGGGGGCCATTGCCTCCAGCCGTGGTCAGGACCGGCCGGTGCACGCAATGTCCGAGCGGGACAAGAAGGACTATGCGGCCTACTGGCTTGACCGCCTCGTCTCGACCGGCCGCGTGCTGTTTGGAGCGCCGGAGGAATTGGTCGAAACGGTCCGTCGCCTGGAGTGGATCGGCGTCGACGAACTTGCGCTGCAAGTCGACTTCGGTCTGCCGGCCGACGTGATCCTCGAAGGCCTGAAACATGCTGCGGTGCTGCAGGAGCTCGTGTCCGAGCCCGGCGACGACGCACGCACGCGGTCGCACGCGGCCCAAGAAGACGACAGTTTGACCGGTTGCCTGGCGCGCTGCACGCAAGAGATCGATCTCGCGGCCGTCTCGGCCAGGATGGCATCGGCTGGCCTCGAGATGGGCACGGCGAACCGCCGTTTGGAAAAGCTTTGGCGCGGAAACGGTGAAGCGATCGGCACCGTCAGTGGGCGGAGCGCCTCGTCCGGCGACGAAGCCTCGCGCGAGGCGGAAGTCATCGACGCCAGCTTTGCGGCGGTTGCCGCGGCGCTTTGGGACCGCGACGCGGGGGAAAGTCTGCACACGCTCGTTCCTGTTCGCGTGGCGCGCGTCTCGATCGAGGAAACGCTGCCCGATCGGCTCTATGCGCATGTGCGTGTCGCGGAGCGCCCGCAGCAGGACACGCCGCTGGTTGCCGATGTTCGGCTGTTTGCAGCAGATGGCGCTATTCTCGGCCGGATCGACGGCATCGGCATGCGCCGGACCGCAGGCGCGCCAATCGCCGACGCGAACCGGTCTGCGGCGCTTTCGGCCTACGAGATGGCCTTGCGTCCCGCGCCGCTTCGCAACGCGGCCGCCGGACAGGATGGCCCGTGGCTGATCCTCGGAGACGGTCGGGGTCTGGGGCCGGTGCTCGCGGCGCATTGTGCGCAACACGGGATTGCCCACTCGCTTGTCCTAGCCGACCAGTCTCCGGATACACTCGAAGCGGCGCTGACCCTGCAGCCCGGGCCTTTACGCGGCATCGTCAACTTGCTGCCTCTTGACCATTGCCTCGGGGATGCGTTCACCGGCGAGGACGCGATGAGGGTCCAGGCTGCGTTGCTCGACGCTGTTCTTCCGGCGTTGCGGGGCTGCGCCCGCCGACGCGATCGGATCGATGCCGGCATGCTTTTCGTTACCCGAGGCGCTCAAGACGCCGATGCCTCGGACAAGGGCATCCGCCATGGCGTGGCGCAAAGCACGGTTTGGGGGATGCTGAGCGCGGCGGAGCATGAAGCCGTGCCATTCGCATGCCGGCTCGTTGACCTCGAGCCCGGCAGCACGGTGGATGAATGCGCTGCGCAGATCGTCGACGAGTTGACGGCCTCGGACGGGGAGCCTCGTGTGTGCTACCGGTCCGGTCAGAGACATGCACCCCGACTGCTGCGGCTTTCGGCTCCGGTGCATGCGCCAGTTCGGATCGATCCCGATGCCAGCTATCTCATCACAGGGGGGCTTGGCACACTTGGTCTTTCTCTTGCGCGCCGGCTCGTCGCAGAGGGCGCCCGCCGCATCGTTCTGGTCAGTCGCACGCCCTTGGCGGATGCGGAGGCCGAGACACAGGCCGCAATTCGGGACCTTGGCGCAGACGGCGCGGAAGTCCGCCATTTCGCTGCCGACGTTTCAGATGAAGCCGCGATGCGGGATTGCGCGTGCGCGCTCGCGCGGGACGGATGGTTGCCGCTTGGTGGCTTGGCCCACCTCGCAGGATCGGCCGAGATTCAAAGACTCCTGGAGACCGACGCGGCCGCGCTTCTTGCGGTGATGCGGCCCAAGCTGGCCGGCGCGGTCGTGCTCGACCGTGTGTTCGGGACGCATGTGCGGGATTTCTTCGTGCTCTATTCGTCCTGGGCCCATTTCATGCCACCGATCGGTCAATCGCTTGCGGGCTATCGCGCGGCAAACGCGTTTCTTGACGCATTTGCGGCAAGCCTGCGGGCGCGGGGCGTTCCTGCGCTGGCGATTGACTGGGGCGATTGGTCGGCCCCGTCGCGCATGCGGCGGCGGCTGCTCCCGGAATCGCAGGGCTACCCATCTCGGAAGTGGCGCTTTTCGGAACGAAGGGGTCTCGACGCGCTGTCTGCCTGGGCGGGCGCTTCGCGGGCGAGGGTTGCGTTGCTTCAAGTGACGTGGTCGCAATGGCTGTCCGAGTTCGGCAGCGAGGCGCGTAATCCGCTCTTGTCCGAGTTGCTGCAAACGGAGGGAGCGCCGGCGCGATCAACCGCGCGCGCGGACCCTGTCGAGACCGGTCGACCGGTTGGGGCGGCCACGGACGTGGTCGCCCAAATCGTTGCGGACGTCTTGCGGATCGAGCCTGGGCAGCTTTCAGCCGGGTCGCGTCTGGTGGAGCTGGGCCTCGATTCACTCTTGGCCTTCGAACTCCGCAAGCGCATCGAGTTGCGCATGGGCGCGCTGCTTCCGGTGGCGACGCTGATACGATGCGGAACCATCGCCGCAATTGCCGACGCAATCGAAGGGGAGGCGCCCGGTATGGAAAACCCTGTTGCGCCGGAACCTGCCGGGCACGTGGCGCGCGCCAGCCCCATCGACCAGATGGTTGAATCCGAAGTCGACGCCGCGCTGGATCGCATTCTGAAGAGCCGGAACCGATGATTGACCCGAGCGACCTTGAGAACATGCCGCTATCGGAAAAGCGGAAGCTTCTCGCTCGACTCATCGAGGAGGGTGAAGAGGACCGGGTAGGGCTGTCTTTTGCTCAATCGGCCTTCTGGTATCTGCATCTTCTGGATCCGGAGACGAACGCCCACAACATCCACTGCGTCCTGTCGCTTGACATCCACACTGACGAAGCCGCGCTGGCGGAAGCGGTCTTGCGGCTCGTTAAGCGCCACGGATCGCTGTCTACCGTCTACGGGGAAGACGGTCTGGGCGCATTCCAACGGCGCTCAAGCGCCGCTCGGCCGGACTTCATGGTCGTCGATGGGGCAGAGTGGAGCGAGCAGGACTGCCGCGCCTGGTGGGATGCAGAAGCGGATCGGCCCTTCGATCTTCATGATGGCCGGTTGCTGCGGGCGAGGCTTCTGCGACGCGGCTCCGATCGTCCGATCCTTTCGCTTGTGGTCCACCACATCGCCTGCGACATCGCCTCCTTCGACATCCTCCTCGACGAAATGCAGCGAACCTACGAGGCGGTGCTGACCGGTCAGCCGGTATCCATTTCCGAGGCGCCTGCGGATTACCTGGACTATGTGCGCTGGCAACGTGACTGGGTGAACGGAGCGGCCGCCAAGCGATCGCAACGCTATTGGTTGGACCGAATGGACAGCCTGCCAGAAGCGGAGGGCGCGTTGGCGCTTGGTCCCAGTGCGGCGCGCGGCGCGACTGGCGCCCAGCTGTCATTCGCGGTGCCGCCAAACGTCAGTGACCGCTTGAGGCATCTGGCCGCGCAACAGGATGCGACGCTGTTCATGGCGATGCTCGCAGCTTTCGCGGCGTTGCTGCGCATCTACGAGGAGCAAGAGGTCGTGGTGGTCGGAACGCCGACCCTGGGGCGCAGCGCGACTCGGTTCGCCGAGACCGTCGGTTGTTTCGTGAACAACGTGGCCATCATCGCCGATCTTCGCGACGATCCGAATTTCGTGCAGCTCGTCGATCATGTCCGTGCCTTGACGCTGGAGGCGCTGGAGCATCAGGACTACCCGTATTCCAAGCTGGTCGCGGATCTGGCCGAAACCCGACCCGATCTGCCCGCCCCGGTGTTTCGAACGGCGTTTGCATGGCAGCGCCTGCAGCGCTCGGTCGCCGATGGCGCGTCCCCGTTCTCTCCGAGTGGTCTGCATATCCAGCACGCCGCCTTGAAGCCTGGCGCGTTGGATGGCCGGCCGATCGCCATGGGGCAGCGCGGGGCGCCGTTCGATCTCACGCTGATGGTGTTCGATGGCGGTCAGGAGGTGTCGCTGGCGTTCATGTACGATACCCGCGTCCATAGCGCGGCCGTGATCGACGCGATGGGGCGGCTCTATCTCGAAACGCTCGCGCTCGTGATCGAGACACCAGAGCGTCCCCTGAGCGGCCTGCCGACGGTGCCGGAACAGGAACGTGGCGCCGTTGCCGAGACGCCACCGGCGGATCCTTCGGCGCCGCGGGTAAGTCTTGATCATCTTTGCCTGCAACGCGCGTATCAGACACCGGATGCACCGGCGTTGGTCGGTGCGGCGGGGCGGATCAGCTATGGCGAACTGGCCCGATGGACACAGGACATCGCGCAAGACATCGAGGGTTCGGCCGCGCGCCGCAACCGTCCGGTGGCCGTAGCGCTGGCCGACCGGACGGCGATGGTCGCCGCGATGCTGGGCGTTCTTCGGTCCGGGCGAAGCTTCGTCTGCCTCGATCCGAGCTATCCCGTGGGGCGACTGCACGCGATCCTCGCTGCGGCCGAACCTGGTCTGATCCTCTCTGACAGCGCCTCGCACGAACGGCTCGGGCTTTTTAACCCGTCAGGGAACCCGGCGGCAGATGTGCCCATCATCGCCTGCCGCCTGTCGCCCGAAAGCGCCGAGCGAGATTTCTCGCCACTGGCCGAAGACAGCGCGGGGCGTCTGGATACTCCGGCTTTCGTCGTCTTCACCTCGGGCTCCACGGGCGTTCCCAAGGGGATCGTGCAATCCCACCGCGCGTTTGGGCAGTTTCTGACTTGGCAGTCGCGGTCCTTTGCCATCGGTGCGGGCAGCCGTGTCGCTTTGTGGTCGGCGCTCGCCTATGACGCGGGGTATTGCGAGGCGTTCGGCGCGCTGTGTTTCGGCGCGGCGCTTCACGTGCCACCGGAGGTCGTGCGCACGGATCCGCGCGCTTTTGCATCCTGGCTGGCGGACGCGGGCATAACCGTTGTGCAGACCACGCCGAGCTTTCTCTCGGTGCTGATGCCGGAACTCGAGGCGTTGACGACGCGCCGCGGGAATCTGTGCCACCAGTTGCAGACCGTGCTGGTTTCTGGCGAACGCCTGCAGCCCAAGCTTGCAGGAAAGGTCCTTGCCTGGGGCGGCGACCGGGTCGCGCTCTACAACCTGTTCGGCCCGACCGAGTCCGTTCTTGCGACCTGGCATCGGGTGACGCGCGACGACCTTCACCGCGATCGAATTCCTGTGGGCCGGCTGATTGACGGGCGCGAAATCCTGATCCTCGACGGGCAGGGACGGCCGCGGCCGCCTGGATGTCCGGGGGAACTCCATATCCGCAGCCCCTATCTCAGTATGGGATATCTGCGTGGTCCGGGCCAGGCGGTGTCAGGCTTTCCGCAGAACCCTATGCATTCGGATTTCGACGATCCAGTATACCCAAGCGGTGACCGCGCGCGTTGGCTTGACGATGGAACGCTCGACTTCCTCGGACGCAGGGATTCACAGGTTAAGATCCGTGGGCAACGCGTGGAGCTTGGCGAGGTCGAGGCGCTTATCAACGCGAACGAAAGCGTCATCGACTGTGCCTGCACGGTCGAGGGGGAGGATGGCGACCCGGACCGGTCTCTGTTTGCCTTCGTCGTGCTACGAGATCAGGACGACGACCCATCCTTGCACGATGCCCTGCGTCGCGCGTTGCCGCCAGCGATGCGGCCCGCGCGATTTGTAACGCTCGATGCATTGCCGCGCCTGCCCAACGGAAAGCTTGATCGCGGCCGTCTTGAACGCCCTGCGCTCCCAGAAGCCGGTGTCGCGCAGGACCTGGATGGCACCGACGCAATCGTGGCCGAGGTTTGGAGCTCTGTCCTCAACGGCGTGCGCGTCCAGGCGGACGATGATTTCTTCGCGCTCGGCGGCAATTCGCTCAATGCCGTTCAGGTCGTCAACCGGCTGAACGACAGATTCGACACCTCGCTGACGATCGCCGCTCTGTTCGATGCGCCAAGCCTGCGTGGACTGGCCCGCGTCATCGAGGAGGCGCGGAGCGCGGCGATGCGCGCTCCCAGCTTCGCCGAACTCCTCGACAGCGTGCGCGACGCACCTGATCGGGATATCGGGTCCGACCCAGAGGCTGGTGATCCGGCTGGTTGAGACGTTCTGGCGCAACCCGCGTTGAGCGGGCATCCCGGCAAGTGCCGACTGACGGGCTGCTTCCTCCGGAACGAGGTCTCGTTTTGAATAGCAGGACTCGGTGGAATAGCTCTGATGGGCTCGGTACATCCCGCAGAACCCACGCTCCGCTGATCTGCCGGAGCGTGGTCAACGCTGCAGGCGAAGTTTTAGGTCGAAACCGGCGCGCTTTCGGGGCGCAGCGAAACGGTCATCGACCTGAATCCCCGGATGCCGAAGCCGGGAATGCGTTGCGCTGATTCGGTATCGACCGTGAAGTCCGGATAGGTCGCAAGCAGCCGCTCGGCCAGAACGCTGGCCTGCAATCGCGCCATCGCCGCCCCGGGACACTTGGTCGCGCCAATCCCAAATGCGAGGTGCCTTGGTCTTTCGACGGTCGGCTCGAACCTGTCGCCAGCCGGACAGACCTTCGTATCGCAATTCGCCGCGGCTAGCACGGCAAACAGAACGTCACCCCGCGCCACCTCCGTGTCGGCGAAGTGGACGTCTTCGAGCGCCACGCGCGCCAGCATCTGCACCGGGCCTTCGAGCCGCAACGTTTCTTCGACCAGCGGCTCGACATCGGCCGCGGACCCGGTGGCGTTCGGTATGCGATCCCGGTGCGTGTAAAGCACCCAAATCAGATTGCCGAGCAGATTGGTGGTGTTCTCGTGGCCAGAGACAATGATTATCCGGCAGGCCATAAACAGATCGTCGGCCTTGACGTCCGGTTCCGTACTGCCTTCTTGCTGCATGATATGCCGGAGCGCGCTATCGTCCGGCAAGTCACCGGAGCGCGCCAGCAAGTCGTGGAAATAGCGCCGCATGTCAGCGGCCGCCTGCCCGGCTCGCGCCAGTTCCTCTTGACCCACGACGGGGCTGAAAAGGTTTCGGCTCGCCTCCATCAATTCCGCGATTTGCTGCCGATCGTCCGGCGGCACGCCCAAAAGGTCACACGCCGCGATCAACGGCAATCGACTTGTTAGACGGTCGACGACATTCGCGCGAGGGTGCTGAGAAAGCTCAGCCAGCAGCCGGTCCATCACAGCAACAAGTTTTGGACGGAGCACGCTCAGGGCGCGCCGACGCAGGAAACGCTGCACCAAAGCCCGAATGCGCGAGGCGTTCGGCATGGCCATTCCATGCAGATAGGACTCGATGGCGCGCCGCACGGCGGCGTTTTGATCGAGGCCCTGGACAGAGTCCCCTTCGCCTTGGACGCTGAACCCGGGATGCGACAGGAGCGCTGCCGCATCGGCGTACCGGCAAACGAAACGCGCCGGCAGCCCGGGGATTTCTTGGCAGCGGTCTCCCTGTAACAGATCATGAATGCGCAGAACATCCTGGCCCGTTTCGGGGTTTGGTTGTGGCATCTGGGAACTCCCTCACCACGCCTCTCGTCTTGCGCAACTGTGAACAGGATCAAGTGGCTCGGTCAAGAGTCGAGGGCGCCAAAGCGTGACGCAAGTTCGAGGGATGGCGGACTTGGATGGCGAGGAATAATGCGAAAGACAGCCGTTTGCCGATCGACCGTGCCAGACGGCTTGTCAACCCGATCAGCAGTCTGGTTCTATGGGTTCAAAGCAAAAGGGCGCGTCGGCTTGGAACTGAAGGTAAACCATGTGGTCATGCGTTGGCTGGCGATCGACAGGCTTGATGACGTCCACGAGGCGCAATTGGCTCGGCTCTTGTCGGACACAGAGCGAGCCAAAGCTGCCCGGTTTCACCGCGAGGCCGACAGGCAGACATATGTAGCCGCCCATGCCCTTCTTCGAGCAATGCTTGCGCACGTGACTGGCCGGGATCCATTTGGTTGGCAGTTCACTCATGGACCGAACGGCAAACCTGCACCAATTTGCCCGCCGGGCATACCGTTTGTCGGTATCAACCTGAGCCACACGCACGGCATGGTTGCCGTTGCGATGACGCTAGATCGGGAGATCGGCGTCGATGTCGAATGGATCAGGAGGGCCGCCCCGCTCGAAATCATGGATCGCTTTTTCGCGCCATCCGAGCGTGCCACGGTTATGGCTGCGCCGCCTCAGGTGCGTTCGGACCTGTTCTATGACATCTGGACCATGAAAGAGGCTTACATGAAGGCAACCGGCCAGGGCTTGTCGCTTGATCCGGGCAGCTTCGCAGTTGAATTGGACCCCGCAGGTCTGCAACTGCTGCCTCCCGATCAGACCGTCGCCATGACATGGTTTTTTCACAGGTTCTCTATCGAACCGGACCATGTCGGCGCCATCGCATTGCACTGTGTAGAGCCTCCCACCGTTGACGCTAGCTCAGCCAGACTTCCGTGGCTTGTAGATTTCGCCGGGACATGACGCTTGGGGCCTCAAGGTCGAGCATACCTGCGCCATTTTCAGGTGGCTGCCGAGGTTATCCCCGAGATCACGCACCGACCCTGTTGGCGCGCCTCGTAGCAGTGTCGGCAGCCGATTGCGTGAACTCGAGACGAATGCCCGGCGACCGATGGAGGATCGGACCGACTCCGTAGCGACCTGATGCGGGTGGGGCGTGCCGATGTGCGATCCGTGTGCAAATCGGTCCGCCTCAGGATCCAAGACCAAAGATGCTTAACCCTGCTCGCCATCGGGTTGCGCTTGCGCATCCAGCGGCTTCTTGCGGCTGGCCCGCGACCCCGCTTTGCGCGCTGTGGTGAACCCGCGGTCGGTTGACATGAAGCGGGCAAGCATGGGGGCGACGAGGCGCGCAGGTTCCAGATCCTGTCCGGTCTGGTGGCCCAGGACCGTAGCGTAGTCGCAGAGGTCGCGGTGCACGTCGGCGGGAAGTTCCACGGTCAGCTTGACCGGCTTGTAGTCATGGATCGGGCCAAGCTTCAGCTTCGTCATCTTATTTCTCCCAGAGGCTCAAGGATCAGGTTGCGAGTGACCATGATGCGCACGGGGAAGCCCGGGCGAATGGTCAGTGTCGGTGGGATGGCGAGCTGCTGTCGCACGATCTCGTCCCCCGTCCGCCCGATCGTGGCCTGTGCGGCCTCGCGGATGGCACGGGCGACGTCATCCTCACTGTCGGCTCCGTTCTCCAGGCCGATGTTCAGGATCGTGGCGAGACCGGCGGCCAGGAAGACGCGATCCTAATGGTAGTTCACCCGGTCCTGGAGGCCGGACGCGCCGGTTCCGTCCGTGCCGTGCGCGCGTTCCAGTACAATGGAGCGATCATCCGGAAGGATGAGGCGGGTTCATACGAGGAGGAGGCGGCTTTGCCCGGTCGCAACACGGCTGTCGTATTCTCCCAGAAGCCTTGCGCCTTGCGGGATCAGCAGGTAGCGACCGGAGGACTGTCATAGACGTTCGACGTCACCTGCGCCGAGATCTGGCCGGGAAGGTCGGAGCGCAGGCCGGTGATCAGGGCACCCGGAATCACGCTGCCGGCCTGCAGGATGTAGGGACTGGGCGGTGCCGTGATGCATTCAGCGCTCACAGTTCCTGTGTCGCCGGTTCGCGTGAGGAAGGTCTCCCGGTTCGAGACGGGGTCGTTGGCCGCCCTGGTATTCGGGCTGCTGGGGAAGAGCGCGTCCGTCGCGGGCAAGGACGGGACTGACGGCGTGCCGCCACGCGGCACGGTCTGCGCCTCGGCAAAGAGGGCGCTCAGGCGGGCGGCCTCGATCTCCTGAAGTCTGCGTTGTTCGTCCGGATCGACGGTCGTCGGGACCGGACCCGCAAGCGGCGGAGCAGGCACAGGCTGACCCCGATCCTGAGCGGCGAGAATGGCGCGGCCAAGCTCACCGGGCAAAGGCGGTCCGAGACGCGGAATATCGGCATAGTCGCGTGGCAGCGTCGAGAGGCCTTCGGCGGCCTGGATCCGTTCCGTGGAGTAGAGCTCGGTCTGAGTTCCGTCCGTGCGATTGCTCTGCAGCGCCACGATCAGGATTGCGCCAAGCCCGAGCCCGCCCGCGGCCGTAGCAAGCGCGATGGCTCGACGGGACAGACGCATCACCCGGGGCGGGTCGGGTCTGAGGCGCAGTTCGCGGGCGATGTCTTCCCCGCTTCGCGGCTGCTCGGGCACCTCGGTCGGATGTGTCATCGCTCTGCCTCCGGCAGAGGGGCGTTCGGCTTGCGTCGGACGCCATCCGTCCGCACGATCCGCACGACCTGCTGTTGCCTTTCGCCGAGGCGCAGCTCCGCCGCGCCGAACAGACGGTCGACGATCAGCACGTTTCCGAGCACGCGGGTGTTGCCAATCTGGCCTCGCCCATCCGCACCGATCACGAAGAGCGGGGGCATTTCGCCCTGGGCGATGCCGGGCGGGAAGACGACATAGACACGCCGTCCATCGTCGAAGACCGAGACCGGCCGCCAGGGCGGGGCGTCACCCTGCAGGCCATAGCGGTAGTTCCGTTCGGCTTCGTGCGGGATCGCCGGACGCCGGAGGATCGGGGTGCGGGACGTGGATCGGGCTTCCGGGTAGGCCCATGCAACGCTGGGCATCCAGGTCTCTTCGCCCGCATGCAATTCGATGTGATAGGTGCGCCGGTCGGTGTTGACGACGAGGTTGGTGGCGATGACTGGGCGCGTGGGCTTGACGAGGATATGGACGCGCTCGGTGCGGCCCGACCCGCTTGTGGTGTCGCCGATGATCCAGCGCGTGGTGTCGCCAGCCGCGATCGGGCCGGGACCGGTCAAACGTTCGCCGGGTTCGAGTGCGATATTCGTTATCTGCCCGGGTGCGGCATAAACCTGGTAGAGCGCGCCCTCGCTCCACGGAAAGATCTGCATCGCGTTGAAATAGCCTTGCTGACGAGGCTCGACCCGGGCGGCGGCATTGGCTGCGACGATGCGCGCTTCCGGTGTGTCCGCTTCCGGATCGCCACCGCGGGAGGGCGTCCATGGGGGCGGGGTGTGGACCGGGCGAGGCGGCCCTTCGGCCGGCAGCGGTGCCGGCGGCACCGCAAGCGTGGGGAGGGCGTCGTCATAGGCGATCTCGGGCGGTCGTTGTCCCGTGCAGGCTGTCAGCGCGGTGGCCGCGACGATAAGTACGGGGATCGGGCGCAATCGGGTCATTGGGCGCTCTCCCTCGACCAGTTGATGGCATGGACATAGACGCCGAGAGGGTTGGCCCGCAGACGCTCCGCATCGCGCGGCGGCTGGATCACGACGCCCAGGATGGCAGTCCAGCGCTCGGTGGCGGCGAGTTGGCCGTTTTCATAGCGCCGCTCGATCCAGGCGACGCGGAAGCTCGTGTCCGAGGCGCGGATGACGCTTGAGACCTCGACGGAGACCTGCGTGTCGCCGACCAGGGCGAAGGGATCGTTCACGCGGGCATAGTCGTTCAGCGCAATCGCCCCGCGATCCGTGGCGAAGTCATAGGCGCTGAGCCAGCTCTGGCGCAGCACGATGGGGTCTGCCGGGACCTGCCGGACACTCTCGACGAAGCGGGCGAGATGCCAGGCGATTTGCGGATCGGTCGGGCGATAATCGGCCAGCGCCGGGGCGACGGCTTGGGCCGCACCGAGGTTGTCGACCTCGACCACGTAGGGAACGACGCTGCTGCGTGTCGATTGCCAGGCGAGGGCCGCGCTGAGCCCGGCCGACAGGGCGAGGCAGCCGAGCGCCATGAGGCGCCAGTTGCGGGCCTGAACGCGGGCGGTGCCGATGCGCTCGTCCCAGACCTGTGCGGCCTTCTGGTAGGGGGTGACGGGCTCGGGCGTGGTGCCGTAACGGACGCTGGGTCGTCGGAACATCAGGAGGACCTTTCGGAGAGGCTGACGACCGTGCAGCCGCCGCCATGATCGCCGGAGCGGAGGGCGTGGGCGGCCGTCGAGAGGCCGTGCTGGAGGGATTGCTGGCGCTTCATCCGGCGCGCCCAGTCGGGCGGGCCGTCATTGGCCGGGGCGGGCATGGTGCTCCCTGCAAATCGACCGCCGGTGGCGGCATAGGCGGTGCGGGCGCTGGACCCAGCGCTGTCCAAGATCGCGCGCCGGAGCGGGCTGAACGCGGCGACGGCACCGGTTCTGCCGACCGCCGCCACGCCGCCGACGGACTTGCCGAGTGCCGTGCTGCGCGACGCGGCGCCAAGTTGATAGGCGGTGGCGGTTCCGCTGCCGGCTGCGCTGGCACCACGCAATCCGGCACCAACGTTGCCAAGGGCCATCCGAGTCCCGGCCGTACCGGCGACCGCAGCCCCGCCCACGGCGATACCGGTACCGACGGCGGCACCTGCGCCAAGCTGCGGCCCACCGACACGATGCCGTTCGCGATGCCCGGGCCGAAGATGCCGAGGGCCAGGAGTGCCAGCGCGTCGAGGACCACGGACATGGCATCGTTGATCGTGGGCTCACCCGCGAATCCGGCGGTGAACTCGCTGAAGATGGTGGAGCCGATACCGACGATGACGGCCAGCACCAGCACCTTGACGCCGGAGGAAATGACGAGGCCAAGCACACGCTCGGCCATGAAGGCGGTTTTGTTGAAGAGGCCGAAGGGCACGAGGATGAAGCCCGCCAGCGTGGCCAGCTTGAATTCGATCAGGGTGACGAAGAGCTGGATCGCGAGGATGAAGAAGGACAGCAGGACCACGAGCCAGGCAAAGAACAGGATGAGGATCTGGATTAGGTTCTCGAAGACGGCGACGAAGCCGGTCAGTTCGGCGGTGGAGGCAAGGATCGGCTGGCCCGCCTCGAGTCCCACCTGCGCGATGCGCCCGGGCTGGAGGAGTTCGGCGGCGGAAAGAGTGCCGCCGGTGGCGACCAGGCCAAGACCAGCGAAACTGTCGAAGACGATCCGGGCCAGCGTGTTCCAGTTGCCGATGACGTAGGCGAAGACGCCGACGAAGAGGGTCTTCTTCACCAGCCGCGCGATGATGTCGTCATCTGCACCCCAGGCCCAGAACAGCGCGGCCAAGGTGATGTCGATCACGATCAGCGTGGTGGCGAGAAAGGCGACGTCGCCGCCGAGAAGTCCGAAACCGGAATCGATGTAGGAGGCGAAGACCTCGAGAAACCGGTCGATGACACTGACGCCGCCCATCGCCTCACTCCGTCCCGGCCGGCTCTGGAGCCAGATCGAAGAAACGCTGCCGGGCCGCCTCCCAGGCGGCGCGGCATTCGGTGTCGGTGGCGTAGTCTTCGGGCGTCAGGTCACGGCAGCGCGCGAGCGTGCTGCGCAGCGCGCTATCCGCGACCACATGCCCTTCCTCTGGCAGGATCGTCCGGGTGAGTTCAAAAGCGGCGGCGAGGGCAGCGAGACCGCCCACACCGAAGGCGACCAGGCGCAGAGTTCGCAGGGTATCGAGGGCCATGACGCTCAATCCCCGAAGAAGCGCACGGTGCCGGGAGAGTAGTGTCCCATTGGCGATGGCGATGGTGCGGGGAGCACCGGCCAGCAGGATCGGATCGATCACGGCCCGGTGGACCGGCGCAAAATAGCCGGGGATGTCGGTATGGTTCTCCATCAGATCAGCGCTCCACCGCTAAAGGAGAAGAAGGAGAGAAAGAAGCTCGAGGCAGCGAAGGCAATGGATAGCCCAAAGACGATCTGCACCAGCCGCCGGAACTGTCGCCGAAGGCCAGAGTCAACCCGGTGACGATGATGATGATCACCGCGACGATCTTGGCGACCGGGCCTTCGAGCGACTCAAGTATCGATTGAAGGGGGCTTCCCACGGCATACCGGACCCGGCGGCAAGCGCCGGCTCGGGCAGGGCGAAGGCCAGAAGGGTCAGCGGGGCGGTGCCGCGCTGCAGTTGGGGGGATCGAATGAGGGTCACGGACGGTCTCCTGAGTTTGGCGGAAGAAGAGGGGTGAGGGCGTAGTCGCCGGAAGCTGTGAGGCCGGTGACCCGAGCAAGTTCGGAGAGGCGACGCTCAGCGCCTCGGCCTGACAGCACGGCGATCATGTCGATGGTCTCTGCGATCAGGGCGCGCGGGACGGTGACCACCGCTTCCTGGATCAGCTGCTCAAGCGGTCGCAGAGCGCCGATTGCGGTCCCGGCATGGATCGTCCCGATGCCACCGGGATGGCCGGTGCCCCAGGCTTTCAGCAGGTCCAGCGCTTCCGGGCCGCGCACCTCGCCGATGGGGATGTGATCGGGCCGCAACCGCAGCGATGCGCGCACGAGATCGGACAGGCTCGCGACCCCGTCTTTTGTGCGCAGGGCCACGAGGTTCGGCGTCAGGCATTGAAGTTCGCGCGTGTCCTCGATCAGGACCACGCGGTCGGAGGTCTTAGCGACCTCCGCCAGAAGCGCGTTGGTGAGGGTGGTCTTGCCGGTCGATGTGCCGCCTGCCACGAGTGTATTGGCCCGGCTCGTGATACCAACGCGCAAGAGGTTGGCGGCGTCGGCCGAAAGAATGCCGCTCGCGACATAGTCCTGGAGGGTGAACACCGCGACGGCGGGCTTGCGAATGGCAAATGTCGGTGCGGACACGACCGGCGGCAGCAGCCCTTCGAAACGCTCGCCGGTCCCGCGCAACTCCGCTGAAACACGCGGAGCCTCGGGATGCACCTCAGCTCCGACATGATGCGCGACAAGCCGGATGATGCGCTCGCCATCGGCAGAGGACAGAACTGCGCCGGTATCAGCCAGCCCGTCGGCCAACCGATCGACCCAGAGCCGTCCGTCCGGGTTCAGCATAACTTCGACGACGGCGGCATCTTCGAGCCAGGCCGCGATACCGGGGCCGAGCTCTGTGCGCAGCATCCGTGCGCCTCGGGATGAGTTGTCGGTTTGGAAGGGTGTAACCGTCATGATTGGCCCCGCGCTTGTTCACGGGACCGATCAAGAAGACCGTTACTTGGCTACGGGCAACAGCTGTAAAGGCGTAGTAGTGCGGGGGCGCAAAGAAGCAGGGAGTTTGCGGGACGCAATAGTCGAGAGGTCAAACCGCATACGGCGGCCATTAAGTCTTATCGCGGCGAACTTCCGCTGTAGGCCGTTTGCTTTGACACGATTGATATCCCCGAACTCCGTGCGGCAAGGTTGCTATCCAACTGACGACGACTTTGCTATGTCGGTGTAAGTAAAGAAATCAGCCTCAATGGAAACCGGGGCAGATGAATTTTTTGCGGGAATTTCATATGGCACGTCTCATTATCGGGCACACCACAGAATCCTCCACCACAATATGGGTGAGAGGAGACAATCGCTATCCATTTGCTTTTGTGACAATCAGAGGGGCTGATGTCGACCGAACCCAAATTGTAGACCTAGAGGAGCGACACTTTTTTACTGGCACTGCCGAGTTCCGTCAGCTGACCGCCAATTCGGAATATCTGGTCAGTGTTGAATTCGGCGAGACGAGGTCATCAAAAGAGCATCAGCGAATAGAATTCGGGCATTGCAACGGTCGGTTACGTACGTTCCCGACCGACGACAGTACCCAGCCGTTCAGTTTCATCCAAGGAAGCTGCAACCTCCACTCGCTGGGGGTGTTGGCGAACCCGGATATTGCGTTCCAAAACATCGCAGAAATGGCAATTAGTCGTAAAGCCTCTTTTATGATTCACTGTGGAGATCAGATTTACTACGACATTCCCAATTTTTTTAAGCGCCCGGACATCGATGAATACCGCGACAAATACCTGGATGCCTGGAGTGATAGCCGCAGAACTAGAAAATTTCTGACTATGCTGCCACAGTACATGATCCTAGATGACCATGAAATTACCAATAATTTTGCAAACGATATGGATTCATCTGCTTCAGGTGCATCGCCCCAAGTTTTTCGCGATATCGCCACAAAGGTATACCGTGAATTTCAGCACATAAGACACCCTCAGCAATACGGCAACCAAGCACTATACTATCATTTCAACGTCGGAAAAATTCAGTTCTTCGTTCTTGATACGCGAACCGAACGATATTTTGGTGCTAGGGTCCAGACTCGTTCAGACCCAGAATGTGATGAGTGTGGCGAGCGCTACAGCGGACAGGAAGTTGCGGGTGAGCTTGTCGTAGCGGGTGGCCACGCGACGGAAATCCTTGATGCGGCAGAATGCGTTCTCGATGAGGTGCCGGTCACGGTATCGCCTAATGTCATAGGCAATCGTGCGCTTTCGGTTGATGCGGCCTGGAATGACCGGGAGGGTTCCCCGGCTTCGCAAGGCACTGCGCAGGGCATCGGCATCATAGCCCTTGTCGGCGACGAGATAGCGAGCACCTTTCAACTGCGACAACAGCACCGGAGCCGCTTTCATATCCGAGACATTGCCGGGTGTCAGCGTAAAGGCAAATGGCCTTCCAAGCACATCAGTCAGGGTATGGAGCTTGCTGGTTTGGCCGCCGCGTGAGGGGCCGATATCCTGCGCTTTCGCCCCCCTTTGCCGCCATGAGCCGAGCGATGCGCCTTGATATAGGTGGAATCAATGGACGTGCTTTTGGTGATTGCGCCGGCCCCGGCCAGGGCCTCGACCAGGTCTGTCCAGAACCGGCGACGGGACCAACGATTGAAGCGGTTATAGATCGTTGTCGCAGGGCCATATTCCGGCGGACAGTCGCACCAGCGGCAGCCGATCTTGAGAACATGGATGATGCCCGAGATCACGCGTCGGTCGTCAACACGGCGGGCGCCGGGCTGGTTCTTGGGAAGATGCGGCTCAATCGCCGCCCATTGCGTGTCGCTCAACCAGTAAAGCTTGCTCATCATCAACTCCAGAAATCCGTCTGCAGGCTTTGAATCTGATTTGCGCCGCTTGTTCAATACACTGATTGGGTTTGGACCCTAGTGGGAGCCCTGCCCAGATCATCGGACAAGAGCAGATGCGAGCATTTCTTGCTTGGCTTGAAGCGCATAGAGATGCTGTCAAGATGGTGGTAACCTCCGTTCCTTTTGTGTTCGAGGTTAGAGATTCTGACGACAAGTGGTGTAGCGTCAACTTCAGGAAACAGCGAGAGGAAATACTCGAATTTATTGTTACCAACAAAATCAAGGGAACCGTTTTTCTCACTGGTGATATGCACTGCTCTGGACACGCGAAACTGTCCGTTTCGAAAGACGATCACTCAGTAGATATTCATGAGCTGATGTCCAGCCCAATAAATCAGCTGGGAAAGTCCTCTCTTGACAACTTTCATCAAAGGCTAAAGCGGAAATCTGCAAATGATGCGTTTGGTTACACATCATCCTTTACTAAGAATGAGTTTTTCGACGAGCACTCCAACGCGATGGCCGTGACCGTCAGCGATCGAGATATTTCTTATGAAATTTTCAGAACGAGAAAAAACAAGATTGCGAAGAAGAGTAAGACTTTTAAAATCTGATTGTGATGCGCGTCTTGCCTCTGACAGCCGCGTGTGGGCCGGATATTTGTAATTCTGTAAAGAGGTCCGCAATGCGGACTTCACCCGCGAGATCGAGATCACCCGTATGTCGGTCCCGCCCTCCAGGAGATGGGTAGCAAAGCTGTGCCGGAGCGTGTGCGGCGAGCCCCTCTTGCTGATCTCCGCAAAGTCACATGACACCCCGAACGCCCGGTTGAACTGCCGTGTTGAGATCGGATCGACCCGGTTGCGGCCTGGGAACAACCAGCCTGCAGGTCTGGCTTCCCAGTAATAATCACCCAGAAGATCAAGCAAGCTCGGCGACAGCATCACATGGCGGTCCTTGCGTCCCTAGCCCTGGTCGACCCGGATCAACATCCGGTCGCTGTCGATGTCGGCTACCTTGAGATGGGTCACTTCGCTTGCGCCCAACCCGCCACCATAGGCCACGCTGAAGGCCGCCCTGTATCTGAGCCCAGGACCAGGTGCGGCTTCCAGAATACGCGTGACCTCCTCAGCGCTCAGCACGACCGGGATCTTCTTTGCCGCTCGTTGATACCAAATGTGCCGCTTCATCTCAGGGCGTGGACACGTAGTTGCAAAGAAAAAACTCAGCACCGTTATTCGGTTGTTGAAGGTCGGCGCGCCCACGCCACGCTCCTTCATGTCGAGTTGGAACGCCCGCAGCTCCTCCGGCGTCGCCGTATCAGGCGAATGCCCCAGGAACCGCGTGAACTCCCGCATCGCCCGCAAATACATCGTCTGCGTCTTCGGCAGCAGACCCTTGATCCGCATATCGTCGAGAAAACGCTGGCGCAGCGCAGGTACATATTGGCTCGCCATCGGAACCTCCTGTCATCAGATTGAGAAGTCCCAATCGTCAGACAGGCGCGCCCATCCGCAAAATCCACAGTCGAAAGGATGCGCGGTCAGTGCCAAAAGCGCCCTACCGCGAGAGCGGTTTCGTCCTTGTCCCGCACAAGCGACGTTGACAGCCCGTGCACGGAATGACCGCTTTGATTCGTCGCGAGGGCCGAAAA
Source organism: Rhizobiaceae bacterium (assembly GCA_963921345.3). Lineage (GTDB taxonomy): Bacteria > Pseudomonadota > Alphaproteobacteria > Rhizobiales > Rhizobiaceae > Hoeflea_A. Next base: position 164,450 of record CAWUFE020000008.1, read on the forward strand.
GGCAGCTGCTCCCACTGCTGCCTTCCTAGTTCGTGGAGGCTGATAGGTCGAGTGAAAGCTCCGTTGTGAGAGTCGATCCCTTCGCCAGTCGCCTCGCCAACGTCTGAACGAACCCGCCGTAGCGCTCTTGCCCTTCGCCTTGGCCGCCGCTTGAGAGTCATCGGGCAGCGGGGGCGTCGTCGTTAGCCAGAAGCGGACGAACAGCGCGAGCGCCTCTGTCGTGATCTCAGGGTCTCGTTCCAGCCGCTCGAGCGACCGTGTCAGGCGGTCCAGCCGGCGGACGATCGCCGCTTCGCTCTGTTCGGCGCTGTCGGGGGAGAGGAACGACGCTATTTCCTGATCGCGCAGTCCCTCAATCAAATCGAAAAGGCCTACGGGCCCAACAACGCGATCCTCGACAACTGCCATGTCCGCGTATTCCATCTCTGCGCCAGTTAGTCCGGACGTTCCGCGCTCAAGAAGGCAGCCCCTTAGGTTTTGTCATGGATGATGTCGGTAGGAATGGGCCGGAAAGCTGGGGCGCCTTGCTCAAAGAAGCGATGTCTGTGCCCGGCGTCGTCTTGCTTGGTTCGGTCCGGGAAGAAGATGTCACGCTGATTGCCGAGCGTGCGCGTGCAGCCGAAATACGCGCCGATCCCGATGATGAACTCGCAGAACGACTCTGGCGAGAACTACTCGAAGCTGAAAAGACGAACTGGGCGGGTTGGCGCGAACCGTGGAAGATGAGCGATGGCCTTCTTCTCGAATATGTCCATATCCTGACGCGCGGACAAAGGATGCATGAACTCCTCGCCGATCAAGTCGCGGCCAGAGTTTCAGATTCGAAGCGTTCCCTTGAACTGGATATTCTACGATCCGGCGCTTGGGCAGGCACAGGGAATGCTGAAGTCGATGCATTGAGATTGGCACACGCTCTCTCGGTCAGTGAGGCCGATCTGTCACGCGCCTTACAGCGCCTCATCCAGGAACATTTGGTTCGTTCACCTGCTCCAGGCGCGGTCACCGGCCTACACCAGCTTCGATCGGAAGAATTGCTGCAGCTCACGCATCAGACAACATTGCCGACCCTCGAAACAAGTTTCGAACGGACGATCGCAAGTGTGCCCGCCACCAATCTCGAGCCCTTGGTCGCGGACACGCTATCTGCGCGGCGCTTACCTGTTCCGGCGATGCTCAATAGCTTGATTGCCCGCTTGGAGGGCGAACAGGATGCGCGGGCGTTGGCTTCAGCGCTTCGGGGCCTAGGTTCGGGCCGCGTTTCCTCGGGCGTGGACGAATGGCTGGACACTCCTGAAGCGCGTGCGCTGCCGCGAACGCAAGTCGGGAGCGCCGCAATGTTCGGGATCACTGGCGTTGATCTGAGTAGTCTCAGCATCATCCCGGAGGTCCAGGCCGCGGCAGATCGACTCTCTAAGATCAAAGGTTCGCCGGAAGATGATCCCCGTCGCCTGTTGATGGAGCGTGTGTCACCCTCTGTCTTGTCGGCCCTTGTCGAGACAGCGGATTTGGCGAGCTTGGATGAGATTCTCGCAGCGCTGGTCGGAATGCCATTGCCAGCCGCGGTGCGGACCAGTCTCATGCAGACTCCAGAAGGCCTCTTGAATGCCAATCTCGATCTCTTGGGGTCTCTGATGGGCACCTTGTCCGCCCTGGATCGTGAGATCACCAGTCATTGGGTCGCCGAGGTCGGGCAAGAGGCGCTGTTCGCACGGGTTCAGGCAGAGACGGCTTGGGCTGGACCTGTAACCACCGATGATGCCAATGATGGCGTGATGGTTCGTTGCGATCTTTGGTACGTCGCCGGCTCCGTTCAAGGCAACCCGCATGACGCTGTTGCAAGTCTTTGCGAGTTGATTTTAGCCCTTTGTCCTGGGGCGGACATTGCGGTCTCCAACGCTACTACCACAAGCGGTGAATTGGCCGGCCTTGCCGAGTTACCCCTCGCGACAAAGCGGATTCCGCGCGACAATCTCCCTCCACTTTCGGTTCCTCGATGGAATCGACGGTGGCGGGATCTGATATCCCGCCGCGTCGCCGCTCCGAGCTATAGCGACTATCTTTCAAGAGGCGTCGCGATCCTCGACACCCTTGTGCCAATTTTGGAGAAAGTCTTCGACGCGCATTTTCGAGGAAAGGATGCGCTCGGCAATCTTGCCGACAGACTGAATGTGCTTAATGCTGATACTGAAGCCCTGACACCCCCTGCTGTTTCGTCATTGGAAGCTTCGGGTGTGGGAAGTGGAGAAGCCAGCACCGCCGTCACCAATTTCAAAACCTCTTGCACAGTGCAAGCGTCAACCTCGTCAAGAGGTTCGCGATACTGCCCGACCAAGCTGGCTCCTACATTGCCTGGTTGAGCGGTCTCATCGCCGATGCGGACACTGCTGGTGTGGAAGAACCTTGGCCGCTTATTGGTGATGGACCTCCACCAATGCTTGCGCGGCTCAAGGCGCTGCTGGAGACGTTGCGGCTTCTTGCCGGAGAAGCCCATGAAAGGAAGGAAGCGCCAGCAGCAACCTGGGCAGCGCGCGGCAAAGGTGCGCGAGTTGGCAACGCCGTGCGGCTCATATCCCTCTCCGCCAAAGCTGCCGGTGAAACACGACTAGCTCAGCGGAAGGCAGAAATTGAGCGCCTGGCAGAGGAAGCCGGGGTTGTCGCACAGTTCCATCTTCGCGCTAATGCCAAGGGTGTGTTGCCGTGGCCGCCAGCAGACGTTCTCGCGCTATTGCCCGGGCTCGATCTTGCAGGCGCTATGATCGCGCTTGCTGAGTTGGCGGAACAGGTGCGGTCGTTGGTGGATTCGTCAGTCCATCTGACGATCATGCCCTCCGTCGACGGCTTCGTGTTCCCCGCGCTTGCAAAGTCTGGTTGTCAGACTCTCCTCCCGGATATCGAAGGCGCTACCTCCTGGGCTGAAGAGCTCGGCTTGCCGCAAGCCCCGACTGCTATGACGGGCTTGTTCGGGGAGGTCGTGAGCCTTGCCGGTGAACTTGGAGCAATGGATCAAAAAGGCCTCGGCAATGAGACCCGTCCTGAAGAAGAGATTGTTGCCCGTCGGAGCTTGGAGGCCTCCTTCGCAAATAAGTACGAGGAACTGACCCGATGGCTCGATGCTTTTGCCCCAGACTTACAAACGGATGTGTCCGGGTTGATCGAGCGTTTGCAAACTGGAGAGGTCGATATTGCTGCGGAAGCGCAGGCAGCGATCAACGGAACTTTCAGCGAGATTGCAGAAGCGACAGGTTCCTATTCTTTGCTTTTGATTGAGTGTGAAATGCAGGAAATTATCGATGAACGCTCTGAAGTTTAGGAGGGTCTGACAGTGGTGGTGGGTGGCAGACGGTTCGTCATATCGCGACTTGAAGCGAATGTCGGTATCGTTGGTTGCGAGCCCCGGATTTGAACCTTAAAGCTATGATGGGGTGTTGAGCCAATTGTTTAAATCCACGGACGGTGCTTGTAATCTTATCTCATAAGACTTTGGGTTTGTTGGCTGCTGCCCAGATGCTCAATGAGCATCCGCTTCATTGCTGCAGCGCGCGTTTCGCGGTCCAATGCGTAGGCTGTGCGCGTAAACCGCGCACCATCCATTAGACCCTGGATGTAGCCCGCGACTGTATCTGCTGCCATGATAAGCGCGGTATCGACCGAGTGGATATACCTACCCGTGATAGTGCTTTGCGCATGACCAAGGAGCGCTGCGATCGTTGACTCGGTAAAACCGAGATCGTTTGCCACGCTAGCAAAGCTGTGGCGCAGGATGTGCGGTGTGATCCCGCCCAACTGCGACTTCGTCAAGATTTTCAGCCAGTGCTTGGGAAAGCCAATGAGCGGCTTTCCTTCGACCGTGCCCTCGAAGACAAACCCGGCGATAGCGTCGGACCTACGTGCCTCAAGGAGTTCGACGACTGGCAACCCAATCGGCCGAACTGAGGCACCCTCCTTGCTGTCGCTTAGCTGAATGCAACTGTTGGCGGTATCGACTTCCCGCCAATCTAGATTGATAATCTCACCGCGCTGGCAGCCAGTAAGGGCTAACGCACGTATCATCGTTGCAGCAGTCGAAAGCTGATCGTTATGATCAGCGTCACGGAGGAGCTGGCCGAGAAGCCGGTATTCATCCTCCGACAATCGTCGATTGCGCTTCTGATCGGCCGCCTTACGGATCCCATGCGCTGGATTAGTCTCGATAATTCCGTTTTCACGTGCGTAGGTAAGGATTGCGCCAAGCAGGCCCAAGGTACGAGTACCCGTACCAATGCCACCGCGGACAATCGTCCGGCCGTATTTTTTGGTTTTTTCGGTCATCTTCGTCCTGCCGACGGCAACATCGCGCATGAAACGCGTGATATCGGCCGACGTCAGGTCCTTGACCCGGCGCGTACCGAGCAAAGGAATGATGTGACGCTTGATCCGACCTTCGTCTGTATAGATTGTGGATTCTTTTTTTGGACGCCGTTTCTTTCCGAGAATTAGCCCTGCCTTGGCGTCTTCGAGATAGCGCTCACAAAGCTCTTTAACGGTGATGGCCTTGTGGTCGAGTTCCCGTTCCTCGGCAGGGTTATCGCCTTGGGCAACACGACCGAGCAAAATGCGGGCTTCTCGGCGCGCTGTTTCAGGTGTCCAGATCCCGTGCGGGCCGATGGTGAACCGGCGCGTGCGACCCTTGGCCCGGTACTGAACGACATAACTCCGCCTGCCGGAGGTGAAGACCCGGAGGCCGAATCCTTGCAGGTCATCGTCCCAAATGAAGTAGTCGGCTTTTCCCGTTTCTACCTGATCGACAATTCGTTTGGTCAGCTTTGGCACGTCAATTCTCCTGAACTTGAGTGGTCCCAAAGGCGCTTTTTCGGAAGCACCACGGAAGCACCCGGAAGGAAATTAAGACGCGTTCCTGGATACTGACTTCGGTGTGCGGATCTAGAAAAATCTAATCTACGTCGCGACTTAGCGTTCCACAGCGAACAAATAGAAACAGCGGCGAAAACCGTCCAGACGCCCTCCGAAGGCAGAGGTCACACGTTCGAATCGTGTCGGGTGCGCCAGTTTTTTCAATCACTTAGAAGATTGCCGGTGAGGCTAACGAGGGATTTGTCCTCGTTTGGTGACGTCGATTAGGAAACTCGTCGAATGTCGCGACCCTTGCACAAGTCAGCGGAACCCAACAAAGACAAGTTGTGAGCATGGTGCAAACGCAATGGCTGGCGAGAAGGATTTGAGGCCAGGAAACGGAATGACGCAACGCGCAACTACGGCGACCAACTCAGGGACGTCTTCTGTTCGGAGAGCGCCCAGAGTTTGTCTGCCATTTGCCGATCAAGGGCGCATTCATCAAGGGGGCACTCACCGATAGGTCCGACCATCTCGGCTCTCTTTGTTGGGCCATACAGCCTTTCGGACTTCACCTCCTTTTCTGTCGCGCACAGAACTTCGGGCCAGGAGCCCTTTTCGGCGGACTGTGCGATGATGCGAGAGAGGATGGCCCAGACAACTTTGTTGAAGCCGCTGGCCGTGTCTTTCAGCAGATTGGTTCGTGATGCGCCGGGATGACAAACCTGGACCTGAACCTGTTTTCCCGCAGCCTCGACACGGCGTTGCAATTCATAGGCGAACATCATCTGTGCAAGTTTGCTCTGGGCGTAGGAGTTCCAGGCGGTGTACTTTTTGTCAAAAGTTGAGGTTTTCGAACTGGATTCTCTTCAGGCCCATTTTATAGGCGTTGCTGCCGACGACCACAATTCGCCCCGCCGACTCTTCGATCCGGTGGACGCCAATGGCTTGCCCATCGCTCTCAAAATCACGCCGGGCCAGGCCCATGATGGACGCAGCGCCGAGGACATGCTGGACGGCATGGATGATGGACAAATCCTGTTGGCAGATCGTGCCTATGATTCCGATAGACTTCGCGAAACCCTGCAGGAACGTGGCGCTTGGGCGAACATAAAACCAATGCAGCATCGCGTCAATGTCCCAGCTTTCAGCCCCTATCTCTACAAGCAGCGCAATCGTGTTGAGCGGTTCTTCAACAAACTCAAACACTTCAGGGCAATCGCAACGCGCTTCGAAAAGTACGCCGAAAACTACCTCGGGCTCATCAAGCTTGCTGCTATCAGAATCTGGCTACGGGTTTATGAGTCCGTGACCTAGCGCGCTACGCCCCATGAATCCGGTCGTCCGAGATTATTGCCGTTTCATTTGACAAAGGATCGTAGTTTTCCCTGGCCGCAAACGCACCTTCTTCGAGCAGTTGACTCGCCCGGATAGCCGCAGGAGAAAGTTGGCATGTTCTCTTGCACCGACACAGAACGGTGCCGCAATTACAACATTCGATCTTACTCCCAGTTTTTCGCTATCCAACCAAACCTGGGCTCCCGACGGCTCTGACTTAATGTGGACTTCCATTGCATCGCGGGCTGAATCGCACGATTCACTCGCAATAATTGCATCCGCATCGGGTTCTGTCGGAACCATCTTCCCTATCGGCTTGAACTGCAAACGCGACAACAGGATTGTAGTAACTTTTCCGGACTTTCTTGACCGTGGCTTCGCCCACGTTACGTCGATCTTACCAACTAGAAATTTCGCGTTACTGCCTCTATGTAGAGCGGTTTTGCCATCAGAAGGATCCTCTCCATAGTCTAAATCAACTACGGTGACCTTACTGCCCGAAACCCGAATTTTCATATCGATGTAGGCGTAATATCTTCGGAACTTTCGTGGAACATATTTGAACCACACTTTGTGTGATCCGTTCTTTAGCCGAATTTTGTCATTTTTGAATCCGATTAGCTCGCTTCCGCTTTTGCCACTCCTAAATATTCCGCCCTTTATTGGGCCGTCAAAAATTACCGTAGCGGCAATGGAATCGCCCACGCCCAGAAATAAAGCCCAAATCAAGTATGCAACGTGCAAAGCAAAAATCCTACGCATTGGACATCGCGGCCGGCTGTGAGCTCCACGAGCCGATCGGTGGCGCGCTTTCCACATGGCCAGGGTTTCTTTGGGCCGTTGCACTTCTGGCCAGGCTCCGGGGAATCGATGCCATGCAGGCGGTAGGTCGTGCCGTCGATCTTTAACGTATCGCCATCGACAATGGTCGCTTCGCCAGCGTGTGCTGTAGAGATGGACAGCAGGATGAGGAGTAATGGTAGAAGTCGCGTTGGAATCATCTTGCAATGGTTGTACGATGCGATCGCTAATTCAAGTGTAGGGGAATTCGATGCAGCTACCGGGCTACGTTGCCGGGGGCCGATTCAACCGAGGGGACAATCATGAACCGGATACTAGTCGTCGCAGCACTATCTCTCCTTTTCGTCGCATCAGCTGGCGGCGTCGCGGAAGCCAAAACCTGGAAGGGTATCTGGGACGGCAACCGAAAGTGGAGTTCGACGCTGGTCTTTCTGGAGGGTAGGCAGCTCATATATTGCTTCCAATCCGAATGCACCAAAACCGGCTACAGAGGTGACGCCAAGGGTACAGTGCGCTTCAATTGGGGTCGGGCCAAATTCACTTTCAAATGGACCGGAACTGGCTATCGGGGTGCGCGCCGGGCGGGGAATGTGAGGAACACCTGCCTCTTGAAGTAGCGCTTCAAACCGTGCCGTGCATGTTGTGCACGTAATACAACCGTGCTCGGCTGTCGGTGCCTGGGTGCGCCTGAGGACTGTGCGATCAGGGAGCTCATCTCAATTGACGATACGATTTGTGGATTAGTAGCTACAACCCGAGAAGGAGGAATGGGCATTGGCCGCGGATTTACGATACGGAATGGTCAGTTGGAGCGGTTTTACTTTTGTTCGAGGCCAACTTCCGTCAGCTCAATTTACAATACATAATGATTCTGGAACGGCAGTATTCGATAAATTCACATCTACATTATATCTGTCTAAGGACAATATAATAGATAGCGGCGATTATATTATTACAAACATCACGTTAAATGGAATTCAAAGCAATCATGAAACAGATAATATACGCGCTCAATATCAAGTTCCACTGGACATTGATCCGGGTGAATACTATCTGATATTATCAGTGGACGTACATGATGATGTTGTCGAAGAAAACGAAAACAATAATTTGTTTTTTCAGAACGATGGGACTGGGTTCTGGGAGCCAATTACGATTGCGGAACCCCCGGCACCGAGGATTATCAATTTGCCGCTACCATTTAACAGTGGCACTCAACAAGTCTTACTAACGCAACCTCCCAACACCGATTTCACACATAAGGACCTCTTCGCAGAGGGGTATGACTTCGATTTGGCAGTTGGTGATCTGTTGCTGGCTATAGCGGAAAGCCGCATTGTTCACTATCGAGATGATCTACCAACACTGGGACTTTCTGCCGGCGATACCTCCGGTACCGGCAATTATGTTACGCTCGTTGTGAATGAAGGCCAGCCAAACCAGTATTACATTACTTACATGCACCTGGCACAAGGCTCTGTGTCGGAGTTCATCTCGCAGCGCGACGGTGGCCAAAATGCGGTGCTTGGCATTGGCGAGGTCGTTGGTCGCGTGGGTGCCTCAGGGCTGAGTTCAACCTCCGGCGGGGATGGCTCTCACCTTCACATTCAGATCGGCGGATCACTGAACTTTGGCAGCTCCTCGACGTACGCGGTTAACGACGGGGGAGCAGCGGACGTCGAGGCAGTCTATCCCGAACCACATGGAACGGCGATCTATGAGGGTAATTTGGTTCCAACGTACATCGGGACGACACCTGTTGTGTTTACCTCAGTAGACGGTGAATATCAGGCAGGACCAGAGGAGCGTGAAATCAATCTCTCTCCGTCGTCAGAGGAAATTCCAGAAACTGTTTCCGGTACAGTCGAAGAGCACAATGGTGACACGATTTTTGGGTTTTCTGCGGAAGATACTCTCATTTTCAAGGGCGTCGATTTTGCGCGGGAATCTCTAAAGGTCACATTCGGTTCTGCGGTACTTGATATCGACGTCGACCTGGATGGGATCGTAGATAGCACGGTAACGCTTTCAGGTGATTTCGACAAAGCCGAGTTTGTTGTCTCAAACGTCAATGGGGACACCCACATAAATGCAGTATTTGCACAAGAAGAGTACGAATGGCTTCCGGATACCGATCCTCTTGCAAGTTGGGAGGTGGAGATCGGTGCCACGGGCAACGAGTTTGGAGCGCAGATTTGGATAGATGCAGGGACCTATTTTTTGGGGTTCAATGACATTTTTCAGCTCGCCGAAAATAGGGCTGGAATTCGTTTTAGAGACTCGAGCGGCGATGCAGTAAAATTCAAATTCGTTCTTACAGAAGAACCGTTTTTCTTGGAAATTGAAGAATCAGGCTTCTACAGCTTGGAGTTGTACGACTTCATTCCAAACAGCCAACTGATAATAGCCGCATATGATGCTGATGCGCCCGATGTATACAGTAACTCTCTATTATATCAACGTGACACTCTACCCAATCCAACAAGTTGGCACGGCCAGAATGTCCCAGTAGGAAACCCCATTCTTGTAACCTACTCATTCAATGAAGATCCGGCACTGGGTTCCTATGCCCATGGCGCCACAGAAGAGGGTTTTGTGGCGCTGGACGCGGGCTATCAGGACATGATCAGGTCGGTCCTCGCTGCAACCACATCAGCCACTGGGATCACATTTATCGAGGTTGATCCTGATTTGACCTCGCTGAAACCAATGATTTCCTTCCAAGGTAACAGTGAGATAACCGGTGGGGTAGCCGGCTACGCTGGATTACCCAGCTACTTCAACACATCAAAAGTAACCTTACGCATTGGTGAGCTTGCGACACCTGACAACATGCTGCACGTTGCGGTTCACGAGATCGGCCATGCGCTCGGACTTAGACATCCGCACGAGTCTTCGGGGGTTTATCCGCCCATCGACGACCCGCTTTATGATCGCAAGTTTTTCACCACGATGTCTTACAGCGGGTACGGTCATCACGGGAGGGAATTTCGCGAACTTGATTTCCTTGCCTTGGCGAAACTGTATGGCTTGCCTCAGGAAAACGGATTCGGATTCATCCACGATGCAAACGAACTAGTAGTAATAGGTACAAATGTTGGCGATGTTATTACCGGCACATATCTTCGAGACACCATAGGTGGAGGATTGGGTGACGATTCGATAGATGGTCGATTGGGTGATGACATTTTGTTTTCCGGTGATGGCAATGATTTGGTTTACGGCGGGCCGGGGAACGATTTTCTGTATTCGGAAAGCGGAAACAGCGTCCTCGTTGGCGGCATTGGCGATGACACCATAATAGGCTCCTATGGCGATGTAATCACTGTTGGCGGAAACGGAAGGGATACCATTGTAGGCGGCGTTGGAACTTCCGTTGTTGCTGGCGAAGTCGTTGAAGCTTATGTGGATCCGGGATTCACCACGGTATCCGATCATCAACAGGACATCTTCGTAGCTCCGCTTTTTGTGCCAGGCCAATCGGCTGAGATGGAGGTCTTGGATTTTCGCTTTGAGAACGGGCCAGCCTTTGAATCCGATTTGATAAACCTTGCTCCGTTTGGTATTCGAAATATTGAACAACTATATAATATATCTTATATTATTGGAAATGACGTTCATATAGAATCAGTATATGATTCACAATATAAAATCATATTGAAGGGCGCGTTTTCGATAGAAAATTTGAACGAAGAAAATGTTATCTTTGACAACGACTACATTTCACCCATAACCATAGTCGGTCAGTTTTTTGGCTTGGGAGAGGGTTCTGGACCCGGCTCAACGATCGCTCAGTTTTACGCCCTGGACCCGAACTTTGGTGACACGATCACTTACTCGTTGGTTGATGATTTTGCTGGGATCTATGTCATTGATCCACGGACCGGGAGAGTGGCGCTCACCGAGGAATCTGCAACCTATGATGACATCATCCACAATATTGAAGTTGTTGCTACCGACCAAACTGGTTTGAGCATTTCAAAGATGTTCAATTTAACTCTTTTGGGGAGTGATCAAGATAAGGGCGGCAGCGAATCCTCGGGCGATATAGAAACTAGTAACACGTTGTCGATTGTAGAAAACTCTGATGGCGGGCAGTTCATCGGGCGGTTCATGACGAATATTGATTTGGTGGATGAACCAGCCGAATACTATCTAGTTGAAGATGCTAGCGGCCTATTTGCCATAGATGGTAGTGATTTGGTTGTCGCGGATGATGCTGTAATCGACTACGAGGTTGCCGTAGATCATACTGTTCGGGTCGTGTCTGTAAGCAGCACTGGAGTGATAACCGGAGAGTACTTCGAGATTGCGGTCACCAACATGCCGATCAACGACATCGCCCTGGTCTCCGGCGGCTCGGTGCGGGAGAACGCCGCGACAGACACGGTGGTTGCAATCTTCGAAGCATCAGAGAACCCGGTCGAACCGACCGCGGTTTTCTCCATCGTCTCGGGTGGCGATGGGAAATTCTACCTCGACGGTAACGAGCTTAAGGTGTCCCCCGGCGCGGCCTTCGACTTCGATAACCAGAGCAACTACTCCATCACCTTCTCAACGACCGACGGCACGGGGCCCGCCTACGAAGAGAGCTTCGACATCTTCGTAGAGAAGTCCGGCCCCATCGTCGGCACACCGGACGAGGACATCCTCAACGGCACCCAGTTCGACGACGTCATCCAGGCGCTCGGCAGTGACGACATCATCAACGCCTCCTTTGGGGACGACGACATCGACGGCGGCGAGGGCACCGACACGGTCGTCTATGCCCGCAGCCGCGACCAGGTGACCCATGACTGGCAGAATGACGGCACCATCGTGATCACCCGAACGGCGCTTGGCGACGGTACCGATACGCTGGTCAATATCGAGCGCATCGACTTCAACGACGGCTCGTTGCTCTACGGCGTCGACACGCCCAATCTCGGCTTCGGCTACCGCATCTATCAGGCCTCCTTCGACCGCACGCCGGACGAGGGCGGGGTGCTGTTCTGGATCGGCAATCTCGATCATTTCGACACGCTCGGCTGGAGCCAGTACGAGAAGGAACAGTTCCTGGCGACACAGTTCATCCAGTCTGACGAGTTCAAGGACCTGTTCGGAGCCAACCCGACGAACGAGCAGTATATCGACGCGATGTATCTGAACGTGCTGGACCGTCTGCCGGACCAGGGCGGCTACGACTTCTGGGTCGGCGGCATGGAGCAGGGCCTGACGCGCGAGGACATTCTGATCGCCTTCACCAAAAGCGACGAGAACGTCGCCCGCACGGCGCCGGACCTCGATGACGGGGTCTGGGTGGTGTGACCCATCACCATTTCTTCCCGTTCACCTGCCGCCGCGCTTCCGGCTGATGGTCGGCCCGCACGGTTTTGGGGGTAGGATTGCTAATTCTCCAATTCTCGAAGGTTATCACCCTCGTTGGATCTATTTTGGTTTTGAGATGTCTTTGTGGCCCGTCTGCGCCGCCCGTCTTCCTTTTCATTTTGGCGTTGAACTTGGACTTGTTCTTCAGATTCCGCCTCTTGGTCCCGCTTCCTACTGGCGAACGAATTTAATGCTTCTACCACCTGTAGCTTGTTCAGCTGCATTGAAAACGACACAACCTCAAGCGCGTCCATATCCGATAGGTAATCGTGAATTGTGCCAACATCCTGGAAGATTATTTCCAAGCCCTGTCGCAAACTCCCGTACTCGGATATTCCTGTGTAGATTCCTCCGATAATCAGCGAAATAAAAAATAGGTTGTCTATATCGATGATTAGTTTTCCGTCCCTAATTTTAATTGAGCCTTCGTCAATTATTGCTTCGCAGCGGATTGGTCCAGGGTGTAGATCATCTCCAAAAAACGAAAACGCGTCAAACATACGCTCATTCATTTTGTCGTCGTCTTCATCCAAATTAAGACGGAGAGACATTTTATAAACTTCGATCAGTCGTCGAAACAATACGGAATTCACGCGTGAACTAATTTGACTGAGGATAGCTTCCCCATCTCCAGTAACCGTGTGGTCGGTAATGTAACGCTCCATTGCGGCAGAAAGAGGTTTTTCTGTTTTCAGGTATTCAGAAAGCAAACCCATTACTTCATGAGTTTTATCTTTGTAGTCAATAGTACCGTTCCAATTCGCAAGGACGATTGTCGTGTCATCAGACATTGCATATACTCCCCTGATTGTAGGATATTGGCACGCGGTGTTTGAATCTGCAATTCAACAATATTAATCAAAGGCAAATTGGCAGGAGCTACGCCTGCTGCCGTGCCTCCGGCTGATGGTCGGCCCGCACGGCGTTGTAGGCGAGCTTCTCTTCCGACCGCTGTATGGTACGCATTTTCAGTGATCGAACATCGCGAAATCCAAATTTGTTATCAAATTATTTTCTTGCTTCTTCCAATATATATTTGCGTACTATATAAAATTTCGTTTTTTGATTTATAAAATAACAGATATAGGGAATTTTCGGGATTCCATAGATAAGTACAATCTAAATTATCAACTATCTTGCATGTGTCCGATTCTAGAATTTTCCAGTTTGGAAGGGCAAGTTGAATGTCCAAGATAGCATTGCCATAGTACGAATTATGTTCAATCTCGCTCATATATTCGCAGTGATATTCAAATTGCTGCTTTGTTTCCACAATGTATTCATCATCGCAGTCAAATACTGAGTCCTTTAGTTCATAGTAGAAGCCGGCAGCATCTCTAGGTGTCATGCGGTTTCCGGTGATTGATTTGAAATCGCTTTCAGCGTGTTTGATGATGGCAAGGAGGTCCCTTTGGAAATTGGAATAGAGAAATTGGGTTCGTGGCGGGCCGACCGTATCCGGTGGAGGAAATGTGTTTCGTGGTGCCGTAGTTGTTGGTGATGTGAGCAGTTTTCCGGCGGTTGAGTTGCGGTTCAGATTTGAGAGTTGTTTCTTCTCCGTAGTTTGTTTCTGATTCTTGGCGCCAAAGGGTTGCCACCACCTACCCTCCAACTTCGCTACAATCTCCTTGTCCACCAGACGCTTCCGATCCAGAAAATAGAAACCACCCGGGCTTCCGCCCTTGAACAAATCGCCGGGCCGCGGCGTTTGGCGTCCACCGCTGTAGCTCCGAATTGTTCGACGCAGATATGTAGTCAACTCATCGATCGTGACGACGCCATCCCTGTACCTGTCAGCTCGGCCATCAAGGGCAAGCAGGAGTGCCTCGAAAAAGATACTGCCCTCTCCGAACGCTTCACTATGCCATGTGAGTTCACCATCCCGACCAGCGGTGATCGCGTGGGCGCCCTCCCACTGCGGTATCGTCGGTTTGTCATCCTCACCGTCTTCGCCAAATGCGACGGACAGGTCATGGAAAGAAGATCCGAAACAGGCATTGATGAGAGCCAGCACCTGGTGGCCTTCCCGAACAACATGGCCGAACCACACGCGTAGTTCCCGTAGGGACACGCTGTTAAAGCGATCTGAGAGGTTCTCTGCGTCGTTGGTCAGCAGAAAACCCTCACCCCACTCAGCAGTCATCCCATGCCCGCTGTAGGCGAACAAAAATCGAGACCGGGGCGCATCGGCCAGCCGCTTTGGAAAATACTGAGTGAGGAAATACCGCAGCTTTTCAGCGGTCATATCTTCCTCAGCAAGCACAACGATCTCGTTGAAGGATTCGGGCTCTGCTGAGAGATAGGAGGCGAGTTTCTCGAGGTCGACTCTAGCCGGTGTCAGGTCTCGCTCTTTGCCCTTCATATTTGGGTAGAAGGATACGCCTGCGATTAGAGCGAAAGCGCGGCCTGTCTCACCGAGTTCAACATCCACGCTGTTCAGCGCCTTGTCCCAAGCAGATCGATCGTCGACGAAGCGGACGAAATGTTGGCGGTGCTCTTCTGGGACCCAATTAGGAGGTTCTTCTGCTACCACCGCAATCGGCCAGAGCGCCAGGAGAAAGCCGGCCAGGCTAAGTCGTAGGCTTTGCATCACTCAATACCCTTGGCCAGAAGAAACCGTTTTGGAAGGCGAGTAGTATCAGCGACACCAGCTGAACCGGCTGCAGTGCGCTGCCGTCCAGCGATCCGATGAGCGGCAGCAGAACGATCGGCGACGCAACCAGCGGGCGCAGCATCTCCAATACCGAGAATTTCTCTGGCTTTTGCCAGACGTAGTGGCCCAGCATTCCGAGGATAATGCAGCCAAACATCAACGCTATGGCTAGCATCGTGGGGAAGGTACCGCCAAATGGTGTCCCTCCGAATGCAATGCTCTCCGGAGCGGTGAATTCGAAATCTGTTGTGAGCCAGAGCAAGATGACCACGCACGCGAGAACGATCAAACCGATAACGCCGCGCATTCGCGAGCCTCGGACAATGTCAAATATAAGGAATATTGCCATCAGGATGATGCAAGCAAAAACAACGATGTTGAAGACAGTCGACATCAAAGCTCCCTTAGGGTCGTAACGCCCCACTTTCAGATTACACTGAAGCCTTAGTACTTGTGAAGACGACTGGTCATGCCGTGTGCGTACTGGATAATATTGGTGGGTCCGGTAGAATAACAAATGAGCAAATAGAGGATCTGGTGGTCCGAAATGTCAATTCGACGCTGGAAAGCTGAATTAGTAGCCCTAACAGGGCTCGCATTTTCAACAGTGCTGGTAGCTGGGTCGGCCAATGCGGAGATTCCGGATTGGGTACCGGAGCGGTATCACAAGTTCTTTGTCCGTCACGTTGATGAGCGACCGACTTGGGAGCGGGCGCTCAACAACCTCGGCGTGAACATCGGAGAGACTGGCCGAAGCTTTGCGCTCGTTGCCGGTGTGTCACGATACCCCAACATGGCAGGCCGAGAAAGAAATCTGGCACCAGCGCGTGTCGATGTGGAAAAGATGGCTGCGTATTTGGCCGCCGAACCAGAGAGTTTCAATGAGATTATAGTATTGCTCGACGGCGACGTGACCAAGGAAAATTTGAACTACTTTCTGACCAACTACTTTCCGCAAAGACTCGCTGAAGCACCACGCTCGCGCTTTCTTTTTGCGTACAGCGGTCACGGTATGACAGCGACCAACGGCCGCGGATACCTGCTGACTGACAAGGCACGCAACCTGCAGGACCGATTTCACGCAGGCATATCGCTGGCCACCTTGCGTGCCGATTTCCAGGAGGTCGTGGATACTGGGCACCACGTGCTCGCCCTCATCAACGCGTGCTATGGCGCGAGCTTCCATCGCCTTTCGCTTGCATTTGGCGACAGAGATCCGCTCCCTCCGAGGCGTGAGGGTGCGCATGCTATTACCGCGGGCGGAGCTGGTGAACTGGTCTGGCACGATCCGACAATAGGAGACGGCAGTGTCTTCTTCGAAATGACGCTCGCCGCGCTCGACGGCCGCGCCGATCGGTTGCCCAACGATGGCGTGGTGACTGTCGGCGAACTCCAAACGCACCTGGAGACCACCATCAGTCGGTTTACGGATGAGCGACAAAATCCAGAAGGCGGGGATCTGGTTGCGACGCGCAGTCCGGGTGGTTTCTTCTTTCTTGATAGGCGAAGGCAGGAAGAGGAGGGAGTGGTCTCAAGGCTTAACCGTCGATGGTGGGTTTCTTTTGGTGAAAATAGCGCATTAGAACCTATACCGAACAAAAGACAAACCGGTGGTGAGTTTTACGTAAAAGTAATGAAATTGCTCGACCATGCGAACAACGATTTTATTTCACTCCGAAGCCACAAAGTAATTGCAGACTCAAGTTCGATAAAATACGAACTTGAAGAAAATATTATCAAAAATTGCGATGAAAGTTCAGAATTCATATTTTCTGGAGCGAGTTTTGTTTATAGATGCACTAATTCACAAAGCCATAGGGATATTGCAAAATTGGAAGTGGAGACTTTAAATATTATAATTGATGAAGATAAAGAATGGCATTTTGATGAAGATGGGTTTTGTGGTGGATTGATATATTGCGTAAACGCATACAATTTGTCTACAGGTGTTGGAATTAGTTACAAAATGTATAATAAAGGTTCCGACCTAACAATCACTCGGTATTAGATGAGTGATCTGAGACAAATTTGTCCGTCACCGGCGTACAGACCCACGAAACGTCTTTCTGCACATCGACGTTGAACTCCTTGCCGCAGCCTTGGCAGGTTGAGCGGCAGACGCGCAAACGTCGAACCCCAGCGCACATGCCTCGGCAACTCAGGTCGCTCACACGGCTTTGGCGTAAGAACAGCGCGCGCTACGTTATAGAGTATCAGGGCAAGAAGGTTCGCGACGTCAAGACTGCCTGGGCAGCACTGTGTGAGGAGGCCGGCGTGAAGGGCGTAACCCGACACACGTTGAAGCACACCGCCATTACCTGGGCCATGCAGAATGGCGCCGACCCGACTCACGCTGCAGGGTTCTTCGCAACTTCACTGGAAACGATCCAACGTGTATATCTACACCACCATCCCGATTTTCAGAAATCAGCAATCGACGCTATGGAGCGCAGACCGCGCCCATGAAATGCCCATGAAACGGGTAGGATTCGGTATGAAAACATGGGCCAAACGGAAAAGAAAATCGTTTAAAATCAACGTACTTAGATCAAATTCTACGCCCTCCGAGGCAGAGGCCACACGTTCGAATGGTGTCGGGTGCGCCAGTTTTTTCAATCACTTAGCTGTTGTCTGCTTTCGGGAAGGTCGTGATTGATGTCAGCATCTTCTCCCCGCTCGCCATCCGGGAAACGTCAAAAATAGCGTTCAGCGGCCTTGACGATGGCGCGTGCCAGCGCCGGTTTGTTCTGCTCGGCGCGCCGGCTGTCGGTCGGGTTGGATCCGAAAAACGGCTCAATGAGTGTTGCCGGAGCTCGCCCGGCCGAAAGCGACGTCTGCCCGCGCCTCGCCTGACCGGACGCTTGATAGGGCGTCACCGTTCCGTCGGAGCCGCCGGGCCAGGCGCCAAGTCCCAGCACCTGGTCCATCTCTTCAAACAGGAGCCGCGCCAGACGTCGCCCGTTCTCCGAGCCGGGGTAGTAGAGCACACCCGTTCCGGTTGCGCGGTGGTTGTCGGACGAGTTGAAATGCAGTTCGACCGTGATCCGCGACCCCCAGGTGTCGGACGCCCGGTAGGCTCCGGCTATGCCAACTCCGTTGCGAAGAAATGTCCTTACTTGCAGATTGGTATCTACCCGCTCGATTTGTTCGGCGAGGTCATAGTTCCACGGATATTCGCTTTGCCCCAGCGTCGCCGAATAAGCTCCCTGGTTGGACTGTGTATGTCCCACTATGATTCCGAGCTTCATAGTCCTCTCCAATTGGGTCAGGTACTGAAAGACGATATTTCGAATACAGTGAGCTATATTGATTAGGATTCAAAAAAGTCAAATATGTGAAACAAAATATTATGTGATGATAAGTATAAATGAAAAGTTTTGGGGTGCGGCGATGCAAGCGGGAGTGCGACAGGTTTTAGGCAAGCAATGGCGCTCGAACACGAGCTGCCAATGCCGCCGCGGTTGTGTCGGCAAGCAGCAGAGGCCGCACGGGCTTCGATTTTGCTTCGTGGCGCGTGCGAGTGCCAAACCGGCGCCGGCGTGAATGTCCTTGGTCGGACCCGGGAATCTGAGAAGCAGGATTTTGCCCGTCCGACTCAAAACGCCTGACAGGCGATGGTGCACCTATTCCAGCCGGCCATCGTCCAGTGCGGCCATGATCCAGCGCCGCCATGTTTGGTCGCGCGCCGGACTCTCGGGACTGACCTTGGAGGCTTCCTCCATGAAGAAGCGGTAGTCGCGGCCCATCTCCTGGCCGCGGCGGGTGTGCATGTCCAGAGCGATATCGGGAATCTCCGCCAGACGTTCGCCCAGCGCAACCGAATGGCGCGCCCAGTTCACCAGGTCGTCCGATGTCCGGTCTTTGTCGCTGCCCGCGATCTGGCGAATGGCATGGGCGGCAAACAGAAACCGGTCGCCCGCCGGGCGATCGTAGCGCCGATGTTGCTGATAGAGCGTTTCGATAAGCACCGGCAGCTGCGGATTGCCGGCGCCGATATCCTCGACGGCGATGACGCAAAGCCGCGACCACATCGTCTCCTCCAGCTCTGCGCTGGTGATGAACATCTCCCAGCCCAGCAGGACTGCGTTTTCCAGCAGGCCGCGGCGCAGCGATTTCTGCAGCGCCGAAATGACTTCGTCGGCCGCGAAGCCGTTCGCGGTGGTCACGCGTTGCCAGGGGTCGGCGGGGTGGGTCACTTTGATCATGCTGGCTCCCGATTCGGTTGGTCAACTCCAGCGCGCTTTGATGGCGTGCTGGGCATTCTGGACGGCGAAGAACAGGGCGATGGAGATCAGCGTGACCACCATCGAGATGCCGAAGGCGCGCTCCATCGCAAACCGGGCGACGGCATCCTTGAACAGGTAGCCCAGGCCGCGATTGCCGATCAAAAACTCGGCGAGGATCGCTGCCAACATCGCTTCGGGGATGGTCAGGCGCAGGGCGATCATGGCGTTGGGCACCGCCGAGGGTACCACCAGATGAACAAACCGCGCGAGGGGCGAGGCGCCGAATACGGCTACCATGTCATTGGCGCCCGGCGGCTGCGAACGCAGGCCGGCGCCGACATAGATGAAGGTGGGAAAGAAGGTCAGGATCGCAACCACCGTGATCACGGTCGGCTGCCCGCTGCCCATCAGTCGTGCGATGATCGGGATGAACGCCACCACCGGCACCGAGGACAGAACCAGCCCCAGCGGCGTCAAAAAACCTGCAAGAAGCCGCGAGGACCATGCCGCCAGCGCCAGCAGCGTGCCGACGATCAGCCCGACAGACAGCCCCGATATTGCCGACAATCCGGTCTGTGCGGTGCTGGTGAGGTAAAGAACCGGGTGGGTGAGAATGTCCCACAGCACCCAGCCGGGTGAGGGCATGACGATTGCGTTCAAATCGGCGATCACGACCCAGATCTGCCAGGCAAGCACGATCGCCAGGACACCCCAGTTGCGCCGAAAAAAGCGTGTGAGCGGTTTGGTCATCGGTATCGCGCCGCCACACGCTGTTCGACCAGTCCCATCAGGAAATAGGCCAGGAGGGAGCTGACCGTAGCCAGGAGAACCGCCGACCACAAAAGCGGGATCTGGAAATTCTGCATGGCCGAGACCATCAGCAGTCCCAGCCCGCGGGAAGCGCCGAACCATTCGCCCAGAATTGTACCGATAAAGGCGACCGGTACCGCCAGTTTGAGCCCGGACAGCATGGCCGGCAGCGCCGCCGGCAGTTCCAGCCTCATCAGCCGCTGAACCCGCGACGCACCGAGGGCGGTAAAGACGTCGTGATGCGTCCGCCCGGCATTGAGGAGCCCCGAGGTGGTGGCGATATAGACAGGGTAGAATGCGGCCAGCACCGACATTGCCACCGGGATCTGGTCGCGGCTCAGCGCAACCAGAAAAACCGGGCCAAAGGCGATGGCCGGCGTCGCATGGATCAGTGCGATCAGCCGATCGAGACCGTCGCGCAGCGGCAGAATCAGCCGGTTGATCATGCCCAGGCCGATCCCCAATACGATGGCGACGCAATAGCCCTGCAGTACCGATGCGTAGCTTGACATGGTCGCGCGGCCCAACAGGCGGTGGTGGCCGGAATCGGCCATGTAAGCCAATACGGTTGTGAGCGGCGGCCAGCTGTATCCGGCCAGTCGCAGCGTGCCGATGACCTGCCACAAGGCCAGAAAGGCGAAGACCCCCAACACGGCGGGCAGCGCCGACACGGCCCTTTTTCGAAAGCCGGTTTTCATGATGCGTCGCCCCGCGGTTCCAATTCCGTCGCCAGCTGATCGGACAGGTCGCGGAATGCGGCTTCACGCATGAGATCGGGGATGCGCGGGCGAGCGAATGGCACGTCGAGTTTGCGCAGGATTTTTCCCGGCCGGCCCTCCATCACCACCACGCGATCGCCCAGGAACAACGCCTCGTCAACGGAATGGGTAACCAGAAGCGTGGTGATTTTCTGGTCGCTCCAGATGCGCATCAGTTCAAGGTTCATCTCGCGCCGCGTGACCGCGTCAAGCGCACCGAACGGTTCATCCAGCAGCAGCACATCGGGATGCAGCACCAGCGCGCGGGCGATCGAAGCGCGCTGCCGCATTCCGCCGGACAGCTGACTGGGCCGGGCATCGGCAAACCTCTCGAGCCCCACAAGGGAGAGCAGCTCATTCACCCTTTCATGATCCACCGGCCGATGGGCCAGCCGGAAGGGCAAGGCGACATTGGCCGCGACATCGAGCCAGGGCAGGAGTGCATGATCCTGAAAGGCCACACCCAGCCGGTGCGCCCGGCTGAGCACCGCCGGCGGACTGCCTTCGATGAATACGCTGCCGGAGCTGGCCTCTTCCAGCCCCGCTATCAGCCGCAGCACGGTGCTTTTTCCGCAACCGGACGGGCCCAGCACCGATAGGAACTCGCCCCGAGCGATGCTCAGGTCGATCGGGTCCAGCGCCTGGATCTCGCGGCCATCGTCGAGCATGAACCGTTTGGTGACCGCTTCAAGCGTGATCACCGCCTCATGGGCGTCTGGCTGGCCTGCGCTGTCCATCGCCGGTTAGACTTTACCCCGCGTCTTAGAGCAACGGTCTGACCCTCAGAGCGAGGCCAGCGCCTCGTTCAGCGGCCCAAGATCCACCACTTTGTCGGCGCCGGCCAGCGGTCCCTTGACGCCAACGGCCTCGACCACCGGCAAAACCGCGCTGTCCACCAGCGCCGTATCGAACCAGAACGGTCCGGGTGCGCCTGGCGCACTGACCAGCGGCGAACCCAGTTCACTCTGGCGGATCTGCTGTTTCAAATCGAGCCCGTAATCGACGCCATAGGTGTTCACCGCAAGTTCCGCTCCGAGTTTGGGGTCGGCGGCATTGTCGAGCCATCCTCTGGCAAGCGCACGCAGGAAACCCACGACATGCGGTCGATTTTCTTCCAGAAACGCGCGCGGCACAATGATCGGTGCCCCGGGCAGGTCATAGCCCAGATCGCTCCACAGTGTGACGAAGAAGTCCTTGTCCCGTTCCATCCCCATCAGTTCCAGCGTGATGGGCTGGTTGGTGGCGTAGCAGAAAAAGGCATCGCCCTCGCCGGCGAGCAGGGGCTCGGGCGAGAAGCCAACCGAGATCAGCTCATAGTCCAACGGCAGACCGGCCTTTGTGAGCACGGTGTTCACCGTGTTCCGGTCGGTCGGAAACTGGTGCAGGATGGTCTTGCCCACCAGATCCTGAGGCTTATGCACCGGTGCCTTGCTCAACGACAGGATCGCGGCGGGACTGGTCGGGTAGTTGCAACCGATAACGACGAAATCATTGTCGCGCGCCAGCGCCTCGTAGAACGGCACCCAGTCGCCGCCGGCGAACTCGGCCTCGCCCGCGGCAAGCTGCACCAACACGCCCGGCGCATTGGGGCCACCGGGCGTGTACCCCATGTCGATTCCCTCTTCGGCGAAGTAACCCTTGTCCATGGCGACCCACAACCCCGCATATTCGGCGTTGGGTATCCAGCCCAGGGCCTGGGTCAGCTTTGTCAGCGATTGGGTTTGTGCGCCTCCGGCCATGCCGACGGTCATTGCAGCGGCACCTGCCCCGATCAGAAAGTTACGGCGGGTGGGTGAAACGAACTGATTCATTGCCTAGTGTCCCTTCTCATCGTGCATGAAAGATATCGTACCATTTTGATTGATTTTGTGTCAATGGAAACATCATACTGTAAATATTTTTACAGGACTGAGACAACGGTAGAGGAACGATGCCAAACAGCGAGACCTCCGAGGCTTTGTCTGCCCAGATGCTGGTCGCTCAGCGGATTTCGGAGGAATATCCGGAGCTCAGTACGGCCCAGCGCAGCTTTGCCGACTTTGTCATGCAGTACCCGCTGCGCTGCGTGCGGATGAGCATTCAGGAGGCCGTGTCAGAAGCCGGCGTTTCGGTCGCCACCGCCAACCGCTTTGCTACGACGCTCGGCTTTGACGGCTACCAGTCTTTCCGCAATGAGCTGGTGCTCGGCTTCGAGCAATATTTCGTCAATGCAAGGCGTCTGGAGCGCAAGCAGGTCAAGATCGACTCGGCGCATAGTGCCATGCTCGACACGCTGCATGAGGCCGCCCGGCATACAAGGGCTGTCGAGGATGCGATCACGCCGGAGACAGTCGAGGCCGCGGTGGAGATCATTCTTGGCGCAAGGGCGATTTATGTCGCCGGCGTCGATATTGCCGGTGCGCTGGGCGAGCTCTTGACGACCGAACTGATCCAGTGCGGCTGCGATGCGCGAACCAATATGGGCGGTGGCGGCCTTGTGGGTTCGCTGCGCCAACTGTCCACCTTCGACGAGCGGGATCTGTTGATTGCGATCGCCATGCCGCTCTATTTCACGGAAACTGTCGAAATCGCGCGGGTTGCGCATGAGAGCGGGATCCCGGTTCTGTCCATCACCGACAGCATGGCTTCGCCGCTGGCGCCGATCTCGGACGCCGTGCTGTGTCTTTCGCCGCCCGGCGCCAAGAATCCTCCGTTGACGGCGGCGATCCTGGCGGCGATTCAAGGGCTCGCCGCGGCCGTGGGCTATCGCAGCGGCAAGGCGTCGGAAGTCGAAGCGCGCTTCATTTCTGCGGCCTATCCGTGGATGCGGCCGCAGGACGGGCGCTGGCCGGGAAAATGAGGTGATGTCCTCGAATTTCACGAAGAGAGACCATCGTGGCGGTGCGTGGGTCTGGAGCCGGTTTTGATGATTGTCGCTGTTGCGAGGATATTGGTTCGCCGCGACCGCTGCGGGCTGCAGCGCTAGTCAACCAACTGCATGCTGGTGTCGGGCGACCTCCCGAGCACCCATGAGAGCAGGCAACTGGCAAGAGCCGCGGGAAGGGGCTGTAGAGGTCCCTGGATCAATATCATCGGATCGGCGTTTGCCCGGTCGCCCATGAGTCGCGCCACTTCCCCGCGGGCTCAGGCCGGAATTGTCCCGGCTTCGGTTCTGAAAGCGCCGGTTTCCTCAATCCCGCACCAGGCGAGCGACATTCAATCGGTTGCCGTTGCCGTTCCGGCAGGCGCTGCAGTGCAGTTTCGCTTCGAGATTGACCAGCCGGGAATGTCCCGGCCAACGGCTGAGCAGTCTGGCCGGATCCAGAATTGTCCGGTGGCGGCAAGCCTGGCAGACGGCCTCCAGCCGGTGCCATTTGCGCAGGTCTTCGAGGCGCACATCGGATCGGGTGCCGAACGCAATGTTCTTGATATGTTCCATTTTGGGAGCATACCGGAATGTCCGCAATTTTCAAGACAGCGCCATCTGAATTGGTGCATTCTGGACCGGAAACCGGCTGGCACGACCCGTCGAGGTGGCCGGCGCAACGTTCGCAAGGGGAAGCATGACCAGCTACGTATTGGCTCATTTCAAGGTCGAGGACGCCGACGGCTATGCCGCCTATGTGAAGGGGGCCCTGCCGACGATCGCGGCGTTCGGCGGGCGCACCGTCGTCGCCGACGATTCGACCGTCGACCTGTGGTACGACCGGCCGGGGTCCCGGGCCATCATGATCCGGTTTCCGACCAGGAAGGACGCGCGGCGCTGGCTCGACTCGGAGGAATATGGGGAGGTGAAGGAGGACCGCGCCCGGGCCACGGATACCTTTTCGCTCCTGTTGTTCGATGAACTGCCCTGACAAACTGCCCGCTTCGTGGCGATCGTATTGGGACCGCCTGTGGCTCGGCCCGGATGGTGTCAGCTGCGCGGCTTCGCGAGTCGATGAGCATGGTTTCGTCAGCGGGCTCTGGTTCGTCGATCCGGGAGACAACCCGCAATGGTCGATTTCGCGATCGGCGCACATCTCCGCGGTGGTCACGATCCGGGCAACCGGCGCGGGCGCGATGGTCGGCCTGTCCCCGCCGTGCCGCGTCGCCAGGCCGGAGACTGTTCCCGACCCGTGCCTGGGCATTGTCCTTCATCCATGGCTTCAGGCGCCCGACGATCTTCATGCCATCGCCACCCGGCTCGAGACGATTTGTTCGCGGAGCTTCGCGACCGGGAAGCGGCTTCCGGACCCCGAGGCGATTCTGACCTGTCTGGCCGACCGGCAAGGCCCCGAACCCGACCCCTGCATGCTGGACCTCGTTGGCGCGCTGGTCGCGTCCCCGACGCGGTCATCGCTGGAGGGAGCCTTGCGTCGCTCGGGCCTGACAGCAAGGTCGTTTCGCCGAAAAGTCGGCAAATGGTTCGGGTTCGGTCCGGATGCCCTGCGGCGAATCCTGCGCGCGGAAGCGGCCAGAAGAAGCATCGGTTTCAGTCACAGCACCCTGTCGCAGCTTGCTGTCGACCTGGATTTCGCCGATCAGCCGCATATGACGAGAGAATTTGTGCGATTCTGCGGTGTGACCCCCGTGGCGTGGCGCAACCACGTGCGCCAGTGGTGCCGTGTCACGCAGACAACGGCGATTAGCGCCGGAGGTCGCGCCTGATGGAGTTCCAGCCACGCTTCGAAGGGTACGACGCCAAAGTGCGCGACAGCTTCGCCCGGCAGCCGGCCATGCAGTCGCTGGGAATCGAGATCGCCGGATTGCAGCCGGGGCAAATCGAGCTGTCGATGCACTATCAGCCGGCCTTTACCCAGCAGCACGGCTTCCTCCACGCCGGCATTGTCGCGACGGCGCTGGACAGCGCCTGCGGATACGCGGCGTTTTCGCTCATGGACGAGGATGCCGCGATTCTGACCGTCGAGTTCAAACTCAACCTGCTGGCGCCGGCCGACGGAGAGCGTTTCGTGTTCAGGGCCGGAGTCGTCAAGCCGGGACGCACCCTGACGGTGGTCAACGGGACGGCCGCTGCGCTGAAGGACGGCCGGGAAAAGGCCGTGGCGACGATGACCGGCACCATGATGGCCATTGTCGGACGCAGCACGATCCGGCAATGAGCGCGGTTGTCCGGCCGCAATGGCGCCGGACAGTCAGATCCGTCCGAGACGCCGGTAGAGTTCGCGTTCCCTGACGATCATCGGGTCGTCGCGCATGCCGCCGATCGCATCGTTGAGTTCCTGCAGGTTGTTCTCCTGCACCTCGGTCCATTTTCTGGCGAAGGATCCGTCCCTGATCCTGCCGATCACCTGGCGCAGGCGTTCCTTGTCGGCTTCCTCTTCTTCAGGCGAAGGACGGCCGTAGACATATTGCCCGTACTGGCTGGTCTGCGAATGAAACTTCATCTGCTCGAACAGCCCCACCTCCATCATGTAGTTGGCGGCTTCGCGCAATTCGCCGGAGGCGTAGAGTTCGAGCATCACCGACTCGGGGCTGCAGCCCGCCTCGGTGAGCGCCTCGTAGGCGCGTCGGATCGCATGCAGGTAACCGCTGTGTTCGGCGAAGAGGTCGACAATCGTCTCTTCCTCGAAGCTCGACTCGATAACGCCCATCAGGGTCGAACCCACTGCCTTGGAGAGCGCGATCAGCAGGTTCTGGGCGGTGCCGGTGGCGTCCTGATGTACGGCGACCAGGCTGGGATAGCCCTTGCCCTGCACATAGGTTTCGCGCACCCCGCGCCCGATCATGCGCGGCGCGATCAACAGCACGTTGACGTCCTTTTGAGGAACGATCAGCTCGAAATGGACATTGTATCCGCTGGCGAAAACCAGCGTGTTGCCGGCCGACAGACCCGGTTCGATGTGCTCGGCATAGATCCGCGGCATGATTTCGTCGGGAACGAGAATGAACAGGATGTCCGCGAGCTTCGCGGCGTCTTCCAGGGGGTAGGTCGGGAATCCGTCTTCCCGCGATTTGTCCGCCGAGGCGTCCCGGCGCGATCCGACGATGACGTCGACGCCGTTGTCGCGCATGTTGAGCGCCTGGCTGCGGCCCTGGTTGCCGTAGCCGAAAATGCCGACCGTCTTGCCGTCGAGATGGGAGAGATCCGCATCCTCGTCAAAATACCATTTGGCCATTGTTGCGCTCCCGAAACTGTTATCTGTCATTTCAGATTTCAATAGGTCGACTGGTCGCCTGTCAACGCTTTCCAGGACTCGACATCAGATTTATAATGTCAGAATCGAAAACCCGGAGCGGTTATCTTGCGGCGTCGCACCACATTCAAAGTCGAAACGACCTCCGCCCGCGATCAGGTCTTTGCCCAACTGATGGATCTGATCCTCGACGGCAGCTATCCGGCGGGAATGCGTCTCGATCTGAGCCGGCTGGCCGAAAGCATGGGCGTCAGCAAGACGCCCGTCAACGAGGCGTTGCAAGGTCTCGTGCGCGAAGGTCTGGTCTCCGTCAAGCCACGCAGCGGAACCTTCGTCAGCGATATCGACCTGCCGACCGCGGTCGAAAACTTCGGCTTCAGACTGGCGATGGAAATCGGCGCCGCGGAGGCGATCCTGGACAGGTCGACGCAAAAGACGATCGACGAGCTCGAGCGGCTCAACAATCGGCTGCAGTCGAAAATCTCGCCCAATGCGAGGCAAACCAGCCTGCGGCGAGCGGTACGCGACGACTTCGAGTTTCACAAGGCGCTGATTTCGGCCAGCGGCAACAGCGTCATCACCGAAAAATACTGCCGGGCCAATGCCTTGCTGGTCGTCATGCGGCTGCAGCGCTTCTACGAAATCGACGACTACATTCAGACCGGCGACGAGCACGAACGCATCATTCAGAGCATCCGCGACCGCAACCTGAAGCGGTTCCGGGACGCCTGTAAAGCGCATATCAAATGCGGAATGGACCGGCTTCAGCGCTACGGAAAAGACCTGATCGGAACCGGGCAGGCGTGACGCGATGGACGTGAACCCCCTCATCCTCGGCAGCAGCATGGTGCCGTTCCGCCGCTACAAGGACGGTTCGAACCTGAAGGACTGGGTGCGAACCGCGGCGAGCGAAGCGTTGTCGGATGCCGCGATCGATCCCGGCGATATCGATGCGGTGGTCTTTGCCTCGGAGACCGACTTCATGTCGCTTCAGGTGGCGCCCGGATCGCTGCTGGTCGATGAAATCGGTCTTGTCGGACGGCCGGTCGTTCGCGTCGAAACCGGGGGCGCCAGCGGCGGCGCCGCGCTGCGTGTCGGCGTCATGCACGTCCTGTCGGGACTGGCGCGGCGTGTGCTGGTGATCGGCTATGAAAACGCCGCCAGCCATCTGAGCGGCGACGATGTCCGATCCGTCTACGGTTTGTCGTTCGACGCGGATCTCGAAGGCTGGGCGGGGGCGACGGCGACGATGCTCTACGCGCTGTCGATCCAGGAGCACATGGCCCGATGGGGAACGACGTCGGAGCAGTTGGCCGCGGTTTCCGTCAAGAACCACGGCAATGCCTGCCTCAATCCGCTGGCCCACAGTCCGATGACGATATCGGTCGAGGACGTGCTGGCTTCACCCATGGTCAACACTCCGTACCGGCGGTTGGACTGCAGCCTGATCAGCGATGGCGCGGCGGCCGTGATTTTGGCGCATCCAGACTCCGCACCCGCCCGCAAGGACCGCCCGCGCAGCCGGGTCATCGGTGTCGGCTGCGCCAGTGACTGGATGCGGCTGGGCGACCGTCCGCAGCCGGGGCGCTATGCCGGCAAGCAAAGCGCGGCCCGGTCGGCTCTGCTGGCCGCGGGACTGTCCGATGCTTCCCGGGACGTCGATGTCGCGGAACTCTACGATTCCTATACGGGCGCCGAGATACAGGGGATCGAGGCCGTCGGGCTCTGCCCTGAAGGACAGGCTGCCGCCCGCCTCGTCGACGGCGAATACGCTCTCGACGGCAACCTGCCGGTCAACGTCTCGGGCGGGCTGATCGGGCAGGGCGGCGCACCGGGAGCCACCGGCCTGGCCCAGGCCTTCACCGTCTCGCGGCTGCTGGAGGGACGATACCATTCGGATCTGCAGCGTGATCGCATGTTCCGGCGCGGATTGATCGACTGTCACACCGGTGTTGCAACGGTCAATGTCACGCATGTCCTGGAAAGGGTCGATCCATGAACGGCGCAAAAACGAAAGGCGCGGATCGCCGCATCCGGGAACTGGATCTGCACCTGCACTACAGGCATGGTCTCGGCGAGAGCGCGCCGTTTTTCGACGCCCTGGCCGACGGCAAGGCCGTCGCCAGTCTTTGTCCCAAGTGCAACGACCGCCGCTTTCCGCCGCGCATTCTTTGTCCGCACGACCGAACGCCCACCGAAAGCCGGAAGCTCTCAGGCGAAGGCGTCCTGGTACGCTTTACCATCGGTGCCGCGAGTTCGCTGCTGGTCACGGACGGATCCGACACGGTATTCGGGGAGGTGGCGATGGACGGCGCCGACAACCGGGTGCTCGCCCGCATCGAGGCGGCCGCGGATTCGCTCGCTGCCGGTCAGCGCGTCCGGCTTGCGGAGCCGCACGGAGAAGTCGGGCATCCGATTCAGTATCTGGTGTTCGAACCGATCGAAACGTAGACGCCGACGGCCTATCTCTGCTCTTCCATTTCCCGCAAGACGCGCCGGTTGATCTTGCCGGACGAGGTCATCTCGAATTCGCTGACAAACTCGATTTCGCGCGGCGCCTTGTAGGCCGCGAGGCGATCCCGGACATGGTTCTTCAGCGCGTCGGACAGCGCATCCGACGCGACCGCGCCATCCTTGAGCTTGACGAAGGCCTTGACGATCGACCCGCGTTCCGCGTCCGGTTTGCCGACGACGCCAACCTCGACCACGCTGTCGTGGCCGAGCAGGCAGTCCTCGATCTCGGTCGGGCCGATGCGGAAGCCGGAAGACTTGATCAGGTCGTCCGACCGGCCCTTGTACCAGACGTAGCCATCCTCGTCCCTTTCGGCGAGGTCGTTGGTGCGCAGGAATTCGCCGAACTCCATCTCCGCGGTCTTTTGCGGATTGTTCAGATAGCCCAGATATCGCGTCGGCGAGGTCGCCGGCGTCATGATTTCGCCGGGCTCGCCGGCCGCGACTTCCTCGCCGTCGGCATCGATCAGGCGCACGTCGTGGCCGGGATAGGCGCGTCCCATCGAACCGGCTTTGCGCGGAAACAGGGCGGCGCAGTTGCCGATCAGGTGATTGACCTCCGTCATGCCGTAGAATTCGTTGCAGACGACACCCAGCCTCTGCTCGGCCCACTCCAGCGTGTCTGAAGCCAGCGCTTCGCCGCCGGTGCAGATCACGCGCAACGAAAGATCGTAGCGATCGCGCGGGTTTTCGACCGTCGCCAGCCGCTTGATGGCGGTCGGTGCGAGGAAGGTATGGGTGACCTTGTGGCGCTCCATGAAGGGATAGACGATTTCGGGGCGAAACCGGTGAAAGCCGGTGACGATCGTCCGTCCGGCCATCCAGGCGGGAAACAGCATGTCGAGCAAGCCGCCGACCCAGGCCCAGTCGGACGGCGAATAGAAGACCGCATCCTCGTCTTCCATCGACAGGTTGAAGAACAGATTGATCGACGGTGTATAGGCCGCCAGGATCCGGTGCCCGTGCAGAATACCCTTGGGCTTGCCGGTGGACCCGGACGTGTACATGAGCAGGGCCGGATCGTCGGCGCCGCCATAGTCGGGCTCGAACTCCGCGGCGTCCTCCGCCAGCACCGCCGCGAGATCGATTTCGTCGCCCGCCGGATCGCGTGTCAGCACATGGCGCAGGTCCGGAAACAGGGTGGCGGCCTCGTCGCGCAGCCTGGCCCAGCCGGGGTCACCGGTCAGAATGACCCTGGCGCCGCAGTCCCGCATCGCGTGGGCGAGCGTTTCCGGCCCGTAGAGCTGCGACAGCGTGACGGCCGTTGCGCCCAATTTGCACACCGCCATATGCGCCACGGCCGTGTCGGGATGCTGACCGGTGTGCAGCGCGATGTGGTCGCCCTTTCCGTAGCCCAGCTTCCGCAACCCGGCGGCCAGGTTGGTTGCCGCGGTCTCGACCTCCGCGAAGGTCTGCCTGGAGACCGTGCCGGCCGGTTCCTCGAAGACCATCGCCGTGCGGTCGCGGGCGCCCGGGGCGAGATGCCGTCCCAGCGTCATGTGATAGATATTGGCGGTCGCCGGCCACACGATCCGGTAGGCGCCGCCATCGCGAACCAGATTCAGTTTTGCCAGTTCGTCGTTGGATAGATGAGCGAGGTAGTCGGTCATGGAGGCCTGTTTCATATCTGACATGTGAAATTGTAGCTGCGTCCGTTGTTTTCGAAAACCGCGAAATTCGAACCGAGCCCGCTTGAACACCAAAATCGCCGGAGGGCCGTTCCTTCGACATTTGACCCGGGGGAAACTTCCCGGCAGCGCCAGATTCTGCTGCTTGGCGCTTTACAGCGGCGCAATCAGGCGGTTTCCTTGACTCGATGATCAAGACCGACCCAGGCAAGTCCAATCCGACCGTCCAGGACGTCGCCCGAGCCGCCAATGTCTCGACGGCGACGGTCAGCCGCGCTTTGTCGGCACCGGATCGGGTCACCGAAAAGACCCGCGAGCGGGTGGCAAAAGCCGTCGAGCAAACGGGCTATGTGCTCAACCACGCGGCCCGCAATCTTCGCAAGCGCCAGTCGGGGACCATCGTGGCGCTCGTTCCCGACATCGGCAATTCGCACTTTTCCAACATCCTCAACGGCATCGAGACTGTGTGCGCCGAAAACGACATCAACGTCCTGATCGCCGATACGCGCAAATCCTCCATGTCGCGCTCCAGGCTGCAGACCTATTTCAGCCACAACAACTTCGACGGCATCGTCATTCTCGACGGCGACATTTCGGTCGAGGACATGCGCGGCGCCAACCTCAACCTGCCGCCGCTGGTCACCGCCGGCGAGTGGTGTTCCGACGAAACCGTGCCGCTGGCCCTGGTCGACAATCTGAAGGGCGCCGACCTGGCCGTGTCGCATCTGATCGAATGCGGCCACCGCTCCATCGGCCATGTGACCGGACTGCTGACGCACCAGCCGGGTCGCGACAGGCTGGAGGGGTTTCGCGCGACACTGGCGCGCTCCGGGTTCGATGCCGATACCGCATGGGTCTTTCAGGGGGACTATTCGCTCGACACCGGCGTCCGGGCCGCGAAGGCGTGGCTGGAACTGGAGAACCCGCCAACGGCGGTGTTCTGCGCCGCCGACCGCAGCGCCTTCGGCTTCATGTCGACCCTCCACAAGGCGGGAGTTTCGCTTCCGCGCGACGTGTCCGTGGTCGGCTTCGACGATATCGACGTGTCTGAACATTACATCCCGGCCCTCACGACGGTGCACCAGCCGCGCCGCGCCGTCGGATCCGCTGCAGCTCACCATCTGCTGGATTTGATTAACGGCCGCATGCCGGAAGACCGCATCACCCAGCTCGAACCGTGGCTGGCGGTGCGCGACAGCACCGCCCCACCGGGCTCCGGCTGAAACCGGATTGCAATCAGATCAAACGATGCCCGCCGTCGACGGCGAGCGTCGTTCCGTTGCAGCCGCCGTCAGTCGAGCACCGCCGTCGCCTCGACCTCGATCAGGAAGTCGGGCATCGCCAGTGCCTGGACGCCGAGCAGCGTGTTGGCCGCCGGAACCACATCGCGGTAGAAGGCGCCGATGGCCGGCCCGAGAACCTCCAGCTTGTCGGGCGAATAGTCGACCACATAGGTGCGCAGGCGCACGACATTGGCCGCGGTCGCACCGCGCGAGGCGAGCACTTCGGTGAGATTGGCGAAGCACTGCCTGGCCTGGGCGGCAAGGTCGCCGGGGCCGACCAGTTCGCCGTTGCCGTCCCATGCGACCTGGCCCGCGAGATGCAGCAACCGGCCGCCCTCGCTTTCGACGGCATGGGAAAAGCCGAACTGCACGGCGTTGTACATGGTATCCGGATTGACTGCCTCGCGTTTCATGTTTCTTCCTCGCCCTTGCGTTGAACCAGAGGCACAGGATGCGCCGGCGCGCTGACGACTTCAAGGACTATGTGTCGGGCAATCGGATTGAATCAATTTCTGAGGTGCCGGAATCAACATCTTCACCGGCACCTCCAACATTTTGAAATAACTGCGTTTGTCTCCCGGCCGCCCTCAGGCGGCGGCTGCCTGAACGCTGCTGCAGACCATGTCGCGATGGATCAGCCAGCGATCACCGTTCGCCTGCCACAGCACCATGTAGGAGCCGCTGTCGGCAGCGGCTCCGCCCTCGACCCGCAGCGTGTAGGAGCCGAGTTCGACGGCCGTTTCGCCGTTGACGACCAGCTCGTCGGTGGTCAGCTCCAGACCCTTCAGACCGCTGCCGATCATGCCCTGGAAGGCGGCGCCGATCTGTTCGCGTCCGACCGCCGGCGGGGCGCTCGGAAGCATGAAGCAGGCGTCGTCGGCGTAGAGCCCGCGAAGGGTCTCCAGGTCGCCGGCGGCAAACGCCGCCATCATGGTGGCGTTGTTGCGCTCGATCGCGGTTTTGGTCTCGGTCATGTCAGGCCCTCCTCTGATTGGCGTAATCCATCAGGTCCGCGGCGATCTCGCCGACCTTGCCGCGCACGATGCCGACCACTTCCGGCGGCGCCGTCTCCGGACCGCCCGATCCGTAGGGCGGCTGCGGCCGGTATTCGAACAGCAACTGCATGACATGTGCCGTCGGTTCGTCGGTGAGTTCGGCGATCACGGTCAGCGCGAAATCGAGCCCGGCGGTGATGCCGCCGCCGGTGATGCGGTTGCGGTCGATGGCGACGCGCTTGTCGACGACGCTCACCTGGTCATAGGCCTCGAGCACCTCGCGATAGGCCCAGTGGGTCGCCGCCTCGTAACCGTCCAGCAGGCCGGCCTCGGCGAGGATCAGCGCACCGGTGCACACCGAGGTGACATGGCGGGCGTTCTCGCCGGCCCGGCGGATGAAGTCGATGACCTCGCGGTCCTGCATCTGCAGCAGCGTGTTGCCGCCGCCGGGAACCACGAGAACGTCGATCTCCGGACAGTCCTCGAAGCCGTAATGCGGCGTCAGCAGTGCGCCGCAATCCGACGCGAACGCCTCGCCGGTCTTGGCGAAGGTAAAGGTTTCGAACGCATCGACGAAGGCGAACATCTGCAACGGCGCGTAGGCGTCCATCATCGTCATGTGCGGAAACAGATAGATTCCGACATTCAGCTTGCTCATGAGCTGCTCCTCCTTGTGGCAAATCTGGATTTGAAGTTCGGGTCGGTCAGGCCGGCGACGCGATTATTGAAGCATCGCGCGACCCTGCGCTTCGGGATCTCCGACAGCCCCCTGGAAGCGGCTGCGAAACTGCTGCGGGTTGACCTTCAGGCGACGCACGAAAGTGCGGCGCATTCGCTCGGCATTGCCGAAACCGCTGATCGCGGCGATCGCGTCGATGGGAATGGACGTGCTTTCCAGATGCTTGCGTGCCGCCTGCAGTCGCAGTTCCTCGACGTACCGCCCGGGCGGAATGCCCACCTCGGCGACGAACAGCCGGGCGAAGTTGCGCGGGCTCATGCACAAGCGATCGGCCAGCCTTTCGACGCAAAGATCGGCGTCGAGATTGTCCATCATCCAGTCCTGCAGGGCGATGATCGAACGGTTGCTCGATTGCTGGCGCGGCAGGAACGAGCTGAACTGCGACTGGCCGCCGGGGCGCTTGAGGAACATCACCCAGTTGCGGGCGATGTCGAGCGCCGCCTCACGGCCGTGATCCTCCTCGACCAGCGCCAGCGCCATGTCCATGCCGGCGGTAATGCCGGCCGAGGTCCAGACCTTGCCGTCGCGCACGAATATCGCGTCGGCGTCGGTGGTCACGTCGGGAAACGCCGCGGCAAACTCCTCGGCCCAGTACCAGTGGGTGGTCGCCCGGCGGCCGTCAAGCAGCCCCGCCTCGGCAAGCAGAAAGGCGCCCGTGCAGACCGACGCGATGCGCCGCACCCGCGGCGCCGTTCGGGAGATCCAGTCGACGATGTCGCGGTTGCGGCGCGCCGGCGACATCTCGAGGCCGCCCGAAACCATCAGGGTGTCGATTTCCGCGTCGTCGAAATCGCAGAGCCGTCGGCTGACGATCTGCAGTCCGCCCGGCGAGGTGGTCACCGGCCCGCCGGAAACCGTCGCCACCTCGATGCGATAGCCCGGCTCGCCGCCGGCGAAGACCGCCGAGGTGCCGGACAGGATGTCCAGCGGACCGACGATGTCGAGAGAGCTGGCGCCGTCGAAGGCGACCATCAGCACCAGTCGTGCGGTTTCCTGCTTTGAGGCCATGCTTCGTCTCCTCCAACCGCAAGCATAGTCGAAGCGGATTTGGCAGCAACGACAAACACCCCTCGTTTTCTGACAACAAAGCACTCTAACGGCGATGCAGCCCGCCATTGACGTCGATCGTCGCGCCGTTGACATAGCGGCCGGATTCGCCGGCGAGATAAAGCACCGCCTGGGCGATGTCGTCGGGCGCGCCAACCCCCAGGGGGACCCGGCCGACCGCTTCGGCGCGGCGGGGACCGAGGCTCTCCTGCAGCATGTCCGTGTCGATCAGGCCCGGCGCCACGACGTTGACCGTCACCCCGAAGCGGGCCGTCTGCGGCGCCAGCGACTGGGCAAGCCCCATAAGCCCAGCCTTGGAGGCGCCGTAGGACACCACGCCGGAGGGCGAGCCCCGCTGGCCGGAGACCGAGCTGATCATGATGATGCGACCCGACCCCTGGTCGCGCATCGGCTTCAGCGCCGCGCGCGAACACAGGAAAGGCCCGGTCAGGTTGGTGGCCATGACCGTATTCCAGTCGGCCAGCGACGTGTCGAAAATGTCGCGCTTGCGGAAGATGCCGGCATTGTTGACGAGGATATCGAGCCGTCCGTGGCGATCGAGCAGCGACGCGAAGCCGCTGTCGACGGCCGCCTCGTCGGCGACGTCGAAGGCCAGCGCTTCCGCCGGGTGCCCGTCCGCGCGGATCGCATCGGCGCGTCCGCCAACCACAGTCGCGTCGCTACCGTTGAGCACCGTCGTCGCACCGTTTTGCGCCAGCGTCCGGGCGATCGCCAGTCCGATGCCGCGCGACGCCCCGGTGACCAGCGCGACTTTTCCGCTGAGTTCCGTCATCGATTGCTCCTGCTCTTTCGGAGTCCGGCTGGCGACAGGGTCATTGTCCTTCGGCCGTTTCCAGGCGGTGCCCGACACCCCAGCGAAACCCGTAGGGGTCGCGAAACCAGAAGTCGCGCATTCCGTAGAACTGGTTGGTCGGTTCGTCGATGATCTCGACGCCCTCGATGCCCGCCATGCCGGCATGGAACGCGTCGCAATCCGAAACGCGGATATAGAGTTCCATGCCGTCCTTCGGCGACCGGTCCCCGCCCGCGTTGAGCATCAGGGTGGTGCCACTGTTCGTCAGAAGGGCCCAGTTGATATTGCCTTCGCCATAGTGATACTCGTCCGTCTGTTCCGTGATAAAACCCATTGATATATAAAAATCAATGGCTTCACGGACGTTCGGCACATTGATCATCACGGTGAGTGAATGGAAGTCCGTCATTGGGCCCTCTCGTGTTTTGTCTGTCGCTACTGGTCGCCAATATCTTCCGGAAAGGCCGCGGCAATCGCCTCGATGAGCGGTCCGGCATGCTTCGTCCCGTCGAGGTCCGCCCATTGCCGGCGGAACTCGCCGAGGATGTCCCAGCTCTGCTCCATATGCACGAACCGGCCGGTGCTGTGGTCGGTGCTGAGGCCGCATTCGGCCGTGCCGCCATTGAGCTCGATCGCCTGCACATTGGTGGTGCCGCAAAGCCGCGGAAAACAGGCCGACGCGTCGTCGGTATGATTGCAGCTGTAGACATCGCCTCGGCCGGGGCCGAGCAGCCGGCGGAAATTGTCGCGGATCGCCTTCACCGTCGCCTGCTGCGGCCCGTCCATGGCGTGCGAACCGTCGGAGAGCACGGCGATGGTATCGCCGCGCCGGCGCATGCCGTGCAGGCTGATCGCCTTGGCCTTCGGCCAGGCATCGGTCAGCGTCACATGGGCGAGATGGAACAGCGTCTCCGGGTTGTGCGCCACGTCGGACTTGCGGTAGGGCGAGCCCGGCCGGTCGCCGCAGACAACGGTGTGCCCTCGGCACTGTACGAACGTGCGTGCCGCGCAGCGATGGGCGCCGGAAAGGATGGCGGCGCGGAAGCCCAGTTCGCCGAGCAGGATCGCCGCTTCCTCCGGCGTGCCCTGCTCCAGGCGCGCATGCGGCGCCTCGGCGATCACGTTGCGCCGCGGCTGCTGCGAGATCACCACGGTTGGCCCGACACCACGCGGATAATCCTCCTGCATCACCAGATAGCGCCGGTTGCCGTCCTGCAGGAAGACGATTTCGTAGCCGATCCGCCCGGCCAGCGGCAGGGCGCTTTTCCAGTCTTCCGCAAGCGCGAATTTCAGCGCCTCGACAAAGCGTCCGCGCGAGATCGGATCGAAGCCGAAATCGCCGAGCGAATCGGGCGACACGTGCGGTCGCGCCGCCAGCCAGGCGATCAGCGGCACCCGCATCACCGCGGGCTCCTGCCTGTTCGCATCCTGCGTCAGCCCCGGCCCGACGGCCAGGATGACCAGCAGGAACGCAACGATTGCGGTTTTGACCATGGGGGCCTCCTCGAACGGCGTCGTGCCGACGATGGCCGGTTTTGCGACGGCGGTCAAATGACCGACCGGTCGATGCGGCGTCGATGTTTCAGGGCGCCCAAAGCGCCGGCTGGCGCCAGGGTTGCGGCACCGACAGCTGGCCTTGGAGCGGCGGTTCGCCGGTGCGCAGGCTGAGCGATTGCCACGCGCCGCGCCATTCCTCCGGCAGGGGATAGGGCGGCGCGATACGATCATCGGGAGCGAAGCCGAAACGGCCGTAATAGGCGGGGTCCCCGAGGACGCAGACGCGCTGGGTGCCGGCGTTGTTCAACCGCTGCAGGCCGGCGCGGACCAGGGCGCCGCCGATGCCCCGGCGTTGCCTGTCGGGGGCGACGGCGATCGGTCCGAGCAGCGCCACCGAGGCGGTTTTCCCGGCAAGGCCACAGGTAGTGAACAGGACGTGTCCCGCCAGAACCTCCCCGGCCATGCCGACAAGCGACAGCACGAGCGATTCCTCCTCCAGCAGCGATCTCACGAGGGGCAGCAGATCCTCGTCCGGGAAGGCCTTCGGATAAAGCGCCTCGATCGCGGCGACGTCGTCCGCCAGGCTTTCGCGTATGTCGATCTTTTCGATCATGTCTCACTCCATGGGACCGTCCGCCTGGCTCCGCACGCCGCCGGTTTCGCCCAAACCGGACGGCTGATGAGTCCGATGCGCACCAGCGTCAGGACCGCAGGTCCAGGAAACGGGCCGGCTTGAAGCTGCCTTCGAAGGCCCGGGCGATGGCGCCGGCTTCCGTCGGCACGATGCGCGGCGACAGGCCGAAGACCCGCTGCACGGCGGCCGTCACCGCGGCGCTCGCCCCGGCTTCGCCGCTGCCGGGTGCCAGCTCCACATGCAGGTCGAGTTCGTCGCGCCCGTCCTCGCCGGTCACTTCGACCCGGAAGTCGGAAACCTCCGACTGGTTGAACATCAGGTCCTCGAGATCGGTGAATCCGATATTGACGCCGCGCACCTTGACGAAGCCGGCCGTGCGGTGGGTGTGGGTGACGAGCGGAAACAGGCCGAAGCCGCCGGCGCCGGGTTCCGCCGGCCGCAGCGTGACGATGTCGCCGCTGTTCCAGCGGATGAAGGGCGTTGCGTTGTTGGTGGTCAGCGAGGTGACGATCAGCACGCCGGGCTCGCCGGCGGCCACCGGCTCATGGCTGTCCGGGTCGACCACCTCCGGATAGCAGAAATCGCTCCAGAAGCGGAAACCGTCGCGGGCTCCGTCCTCGCCGCCCAGCATCATCATCTCGGTCATGCCGTAGCAGTCGCGCACCTCGGCGTTCCACAGCGCCGCCAGCTTGCTCCGCTTGGAGGCCGACAGCGGTTCCGCCGTGCAGACGACCTTGCCGATGCCGGCGGCCGACAGATCGAACCCTTCCGACTTCGCCAGGTTGGCGAGCTGGATGCCGTAGCTCGCCATGCCGATCCACGACGTCGGCCTGAACAGCCGGATGAGATCGAGCTGCGCCATCGAGGGCAGGGTGTTGCCGCCGCCGGCCCACACCGCGCCGGCGCCGATCTTTTCCACGGCCCGCGCCATCAGGTGCCCGGCCGGGTGGATGCCGAGCGGCAGCGCCATGTGGCAGACATCCTCCGGGCTGAGCCCGGCGAGGGTGAGGATCCGCATGAACCCCAGCAGGCCGTAATGCACGTCCTCGCGGGTGCGCGGATAAAACAGCGGCCGGCCGGTGGAGCCGCCGGAGCGCCAGTATTCGCTGACCGCCGTACGGCCGCCGAGGCAGAAATCGTTGTAGAACGTGTCGGGCGACAGCGCCCGCAGCTGCTCCTTGTCGAGAATCGGGATCTTCGCCCATTCCTCCGGCCGGCAGATGCGCTCCGCGTCGAGATGGCCGAGCCTGGCCTTGAAGAACGGCGCGGTCTTTGCCCGTTCGAACGCGGTCCTGCGCCGCTCGTCCTGCGCAGTCTGAAGCGCTTCAGCGGACTCCGGCAGGCGCAGGTCGACGGGCTGGGCGGTCATGGCGTGTTCCTTGGTCAGCGGGATTTCCACCACTGTGACAGGGCCGGCAAAGCGTTTCAAGATTGAAGCATCCTATACGGTAGCGTATAGAGAGGGGCAGCGATGGAGGACACCATGACCGAACTCCAGCAAAATGCCCGCCGGCCGCTGTTCGAGGATCCGGCCGCGGCACCCGACAGGCCGGAGGCGTTCGCCGGCTCGCGCCATATCGAGATCACCCCGGACTACCGGCCCTTCGACCAGCCGAACGACATGTTCAGCCGCGGCTTCTGGGACAGATCCTTTGCCAACCGCGTGACCCGCGGCTTCTTCCGCTCCTTCGTCAAGCCCCTGGAGCGGGTGCGCGACGAGGAGGGCTTTACGCGTGAGGATTTCGCCCTGCGCAACGGTCCCTGGGTGGTCACCGAGATGTTTGCCGAGATGCACAAGGCGCAGGACCGGCGCGACGGCTTCACCGACGATTTCACCGCCCATATTCCGCCGAAGGTGGACCCTGCCGACCTGGGCACGCCGCAGGAAGCGGCGCGCCGGGTGAAAAAGGTGGCGAATCTCTACGGCGCCGATCTGGTCGGCATCACCGCCTACGATCCGCGCTGGACCTACCGCTCGAAATTCAGCGCCCGCACGCTGAGCTCCAAGCCGGTCGAGCTGCCGGAGGGGCTGGAGAACGTCATCGTGCTTGGCAAGGCGATGGACTACGACATCATCCGCATGTCGCCGAGTGCGGCGGCCAGCACCGGCCCGGCCGCCGGCTATGCCGAGGATGCGATCACGCTGCTGGCGCTGGCGCAGTTCATCCGCAGCCTCGGCTATCAGGCGGTCGCCACCCAGAACGACACCAATCTCGCCATTCCCTATGCGGTTGCCGCCGGGCTCGGCGAATACGGCCGCAGCGGCCTTTGCATCACCCGCGAATTCGGCCCGCGGGTGCGCTTCGGCCGCATTCTCACCGACATGCCGCTCGCCCGCGACGAGCCGGTTTCCTTCGGCGTCGAAAAGACCTGCGACGTCTGCCGCCGCTGCGCCAACAACTGCCCGCCGCAGGCGATCGACCACGGCCCGCCCAGCACCTACACCTTCAACCGCTCCAACATTGCCGGCGTCAAGAAATGGACGACCGACGGCGAGAAATGCTTCAAGTTCTGGGTCTCGCGCGGCACCGACTGCGCCAACTGCGTGCGCACCTGTCCCTACAACAAGGATTTTTCCGGCCTCTGGCCGAAGCTGCTGCGGGCGCTGCTCAATTCGCCCCTGCGGCGACTGGCGCTCAAGCTCGACGACGCCACCCGGGCCCACGACCAGATCAAGCCGTCGAGCTGGTGGAAGGGCGGCCGCCATTTCGAGGTCAGGGAACGGGCGAAGGACCACGCCCTCGATCCCGAGCTGGTGGCGCGCCAGGACCGGGTGAAATCGCAACGCGACGAGCGCCGCGGGCAGGGAACCGCATGAGCCGGGCGTCGGCGCGCCCGCCGTCGCGCGGCGACCGCGAGGGCGCCCGCATCTGGATCGAGGCGGCGCTGGAGACCATTGCCCGCGGCGGCGACGAGGCGCTGCGGGTCGAGCCGCTGGCCCGCCAGATCGCCATGTCCAAAGGCAGCTTCTACTGGTTCTTCACCGGCATCGACGACCTGCGCTTCCGCGCCCTCGACCACTGGAAGGTGCACCACAACGACAGCCTGTTCGAACGCGTCCGCGGCTACGACGGCACGCTGCAGGAGCGCCTGACCTACCTCGTCAACGCCATCGTCGACAGCCACCTCGGCCGCTACGACGCCGCCATCCGCGCCTGGGCGCTGCGGTATCCGAGGATCTCGGATTTCGTCCGCGAGATCGATGCGGACCGGCTAGCGTTTCTGGAGGAGTTGTTTGCCGGGGCGGGTACGGATGCGAAAGACAGCGCTTTCAGGGCACACATGTTCTATCGCGTCCTGATCGCTGAATCCTACGTCCGCCAGCACCCCGGCGACACCGGCGGCAGGGCGTGGTTGATGGAAACTATGCGGCGGCTGGCGGGACAGGAAGTGAATTCCTGACCAGTTGGGGGAGGCTGCAATCTCGGTGACAGTTTGCTTAATTCTGCCCCGACCCGTCGCTATCGATAAGCTTTTGAAAGAATTAAGCAAAATGTCACAGAAATTCGGGCACGTCGTCCCGAAAGTTGAGTGCGCAGCTTCGCCACCGCTACTCCGGAACCCCCGCCGCCAGCAACGCCTCCGCATCCCGCTCCATCTGCTCCCGATCGTCGCGATGCTGCGTCGTACGCCAGCCGGACACCGCAGGTGCTGTTCTACGGCTTCGTCGTGGCGCGTATGCTGCATTTCTGGGCCTATGTGATGGCCAAGCCGCACGAGGTCCGCGCGCTGTTCTTTTCGGTCGGCTCGCTGCTGACGGTGACGATGGGGGTTCATGTGCTGGTGGTGGCGGTGGGGTGAGGGGTGGCCTCGCATCACGGCTGTTTGATCTTCAAGCTTGCAATCCGAAGCGCTGAGGATAGGCTCCGGAATTCGACCTGACGATGCCTCTGGAAATCCGGATCAACATGCCAAGCCGCACGCCTCAGCCCGGCGCATGACAATCACACCCCGCCTCGCCCTCTTCGCCCTGGCCTCCGCCTATTTCTTCGTCGGCGCCTCCGGGTTGGCCGTCATCGGGCTTGTTGCCGAAATGGGCGAGGCACTTTCCGTCTCGCCCTCCCACATGGCGGCGCTGGTTACCGTTTTCGCTGTTGTCTACGCGCTGGCGGCGCCCGGGCTGCAGGCGATGCTTGGCGGGCTGCAGCGGCGGAGCCTGGTGCTTGCCGGGCTGCTGTTGATCGCGGCGGCCTGTCTCGGCTGCGCGCTGGCACCGGACTATGCGACGCTCGTCGCCATGCGGGCCGTGATGGCCGTCGGCGCGGCGCTGGTCGGGC
This sequence comes from Rhizobiaceae bacterium, assembly GCA_963921345.3. GTDB lineage: Bacteria > Pseudomonadota > Alphaproteobacteria > Rhizobiales > Rhizobiaceae > Hoeflea_A. Next base: position 206,774 of record CAWUFE020000008.1, read on the forward strand.
CGACCGTGTCGGCGGCGGCCGCCGCGCTGGTGCCGCCGGAAGGACGGGCGCGGGCGCTTTCGGCGGTGTTTGCGGGGATGACCGTGTCGACGGTGCTGGGCATTCCGGCCGCCAGCTTTCTCGGCCAGACCGTGGGCTGGCGCTGGTCCTGGGCGGTGATCGGCCTGGCCGCATTCTGTGTCGCGCCGCTGGTCTGGGCGACGGTGCCGGCGGCCAATCGCGGCGCGCGAGCGACGCTTGTCGCGCTCGTTGCCCTTTTGCGCGACCGGCCGATCGCGCTCACCGTTACCACCACGGCCGTGCAGATCGGCGGCCAGTTCGTGCTCTACACGCTGCTCGCCGCCTGGCTGGTCGAAAGCCTCGGCGCGGCGCCGTCGCTGGTGCCGCTGGCGTTGCTCTGCTTCGGTATCGGCGGCGTCACGGGCAATGCCCTGTCGTCGATGGTTGTCGCACGGCTCGGGGCCGAACGGACGATCCAGGCGGCGATATCGCTGATGGCGCTGGTGCTGCTGCTGCTCGGCCTGGCGCCCGTCCCGCCCTGGCTCGGCATCGCGCTGTGCACGCTTTGGGCGACTTTCGCGCTGGCCATCATGGCGCCGCTGCAGAGCCGACTGGTGCGGCTGGCGCCGGAGCGCGCCAATCTCTCGCTGGCCCTCAACGCCTCGGCCATCTATGTCGGCAACTCCGTGGGCGCGGCGCTCTCCGGCCTGATCTATGCCGGCTTCGGCACCGACGCCCTGCCGCTGGTCGCGCTGGCGGTCGTGCTTGTCGCGCTGCTCGTCTTCCGCGCGTCGATGACCGAAGAGGGCGCCTGAGCGCCCGGGTCGCGTTCGCCGTGAATGACGTCGCCATGCTTCGCCGCGCGGGGTCTCGATGCGCTAGACTCAGGCCTTCCGAAACGAGGGCAGCATCATGTTCACACTCGACGGACAGACCGCGATCGTCACCGGTGGAGCGAGCGGCATCGGCCTTGCCACCGCCGACATGCTGGTGCGACTGGGCGCGCGGGTGATGATCGCCGACCTCAATGCCGAGGCGGGAGAGGCAGCGGTTGCACGCCTGGCCGAAGCCGGCGGCGAGGCCCGTTTCGTCGAGACCGACATCGCCGACGCGGAAGGCGTGGCGGGCCTGGTCGAGGCGACGCTCGACGCCTTCGGTTCGCTCGAGATCCTCATGCATTTTGCCGGCATCGGCGTCGAGCAGTTGGCGCTGGACACGACCCGCGAGACCTGGGACCGCATCATCGGCATAAATCTCGACGGCAGTTTTCTGATGATGCAGGCGGCGGGGCGCGTCATGGTCGACAACGGGTATGGCCGCATCGTCGCCATGTCGTCCATGGCCGGCATCCGCGGCGGCACCGGCCGTACGGCCTATGCGGCGTCGAAGGGCGGGGTGGCGGCGATGATGCGGGTGATGGCGATGGAATGGGCCGGCACCGGCGTCACCGTCAACGCTCTGGCGCCAGGGGCGATCGAGACGGCGCTGGTCAAGCGCATGCACGATGCCGAGACCCGCCGCGCCTATCTGGCAGGGATCCCCATGGACCGCTACGGCACGCCAGAGGAGGTCGCAGCGGCCGCCGTCTATCTGGCGCTGCCGCAGTCGAGCTACATCACCGGCGTGACGCTGCCCGTCGACGGCGGCTTCGATGCCAGCGGTGTGATCAAGACGGCCTGAGCGGGCGGCCGGTCGTCGCTAGTTGTGATGCGCCAGCACGTCCTTGACCGCCGCCTGGCAGCCTTCCGACAGCTGGTCCATGTTCTTGTCCAGGCACATGAAGGCGGGAACGCCGCCCGTGGGCACACCCTTGCAGTGGGCGAGGAAATCGCGAGCGCAATGGGAGCGCAACGCCTGCTTCTGCTCCTCCGTCGCCTCCTGGGCCGGGGCCGCAGCAACGGTGGCAATCAGTGCGCCGGAAGCCAGCGCGAACCGTATGAGCGAGCGAACCATGCCAATCATCTCCTGTTTGATGCACAACCGGACCGATTGGTGAACGGGCCAGACGAATGCGGCCCGAACATGGCACGACGTCGATGGCATTCCAAGATCGGCAGCACTGGCTCCGCCGCTCAGGCGACCAGCGGCGGACCGATGATTTCGACATATTTGTTGGCAAGATCGCGCGACGCTTCGGCCTCGGGGTGCAGTTCGTCGTTCCAGCGGCCGGCCACGACGCCGCGCAGATCGACCACGGTGACGTGGCCTTCGTTGGCGGCGACCCCGTTGAGCATGGCGTAGAAACTGTCGACCAGCAGCGCGATGATGCCCGAGATCAGTGCGGCGTCGCCGGCAAGATCGTAGCCCTTGTCGGCAAACGGTTTGCCGAGCCACGGTTCGCCGGCGCGCGGCACCGGATAGTCGTAGCCGTGCACCAGCATGCGGGTGCGGGTCGACCAGACGCGGATTTCCTTGGCGACCTGCAGATAGCCGGTCGTCAGATCGGCGATCGTGTCGTTGAGCCGGGCGGCGTCGAGATAGTCGGCCGGATCGGTCGAGCCGCCACCGGCCGACTTGTCCTTCAGCATGGCCCGCAGCGCGCCGCCGCCGAGCACGTCGTTGCCGCCGCCGGAGAAGATGAAATAGTCGAAAATGCCCGACTGAATCGGCTGCTTGTAGTCCTTCTCGATCAGCATCTGCCGAAACGTGTCGCCGGGCCAGGCGACGCTGGTGTTGTGGTAGCCGTCGCCCTGCAGGCAGTCGAAAAACGTCCTGTCGTAGCCGAAGGCGCCGGACCAGGGCCACAGGATGTTGACCCAGGAATCGCCTTCCGCGCAGATCTTCGGATCACTGCCCGCGGCTTCCGCGGCGCTTTCCGCTCCGGCTCGCGCCACTTCCTGGCCGCCGCTTCCGATCCTCCGGTAAACGAGGCAGACGTCCGGGTCCTTGACGAATGTGTCTTCAGCCATGGTTAACTCCTTGTGATATCGAATTTCGATTTGAGTATATGTTTCCAGTTTCTTCAATATACATGAGTATTATAAAGAAATAAAGAATAAATATGAAAAATGTATTTATAGTATAAGTAATAGGTGAGTCCCGGTGCGGCCGGTTTTTGTGTCGGCGAGCCGCCGCAACAGAAGGACCGCCGGCTAGCGGCCGGGGCTGTGCAGGAAGTAGACCGCAGAAAGAACGAGCCCGAAACCGATCACGACGGCGCGCAGCAGCCGTTCGTTGACCCGCCGGGCGTAGCGTCCGCCCGCATAGCCGCCGAGCATGCTGCCGGCCATCATCGTTGCGGCCTCCGGCCAGGCGATCAGTCCGCCTACCCCGAAGATCGCGATGCTGAGGATCGTAAAGCCGGTCGCCAGCAGGTTCTTCAGGCTGTTGGCGACGTGAAACGTCGAAAAGCCCATGATCTGGACGATCGCCAGCAGGATGAAACCAAGAGCGAGTTGTGATCGGATTGCATCATTTGATGGCTGCAGATCGGCTCCACTCGGCGAGGCGCGTCGCGCAGCGCGATGTGGTGCATCGGGCAAGCGTCGCAACGCAGCCGATGGGCCGATATGCAGCCACCCTTCGGGCCGGGCGATTTTGGCCCCTGGCGTCGTTGGCTTGCACTTGTGGTGGGATGGCACCACGGCCTGCAACCCGCCTAGCCAGAGACCAAAATCGCCGCGGTCAAATGATGCAATCCGATCACAACTCGCTCTGGCCCGGCGCCGAAATAGCCGCCATAGATCGAAAACACGAACAGCGCGCCATGGGCCAGCGTGCTGCCGCCCCGGGTGCCGACAAGCCGCAACAACCACCGGCGCAAACCATCGCCGAAAGCGAACAGGGCGGTGGCGAACAGGATCAGGTAGGGCACCAGCGCGACGAAGAAGGCCGGGTCGGAGACCATCAGCAGCAGCGATCCCGTCACCGCGCCGAGTCCCGAAACGGCGAGCAGCGGGACCAGCGCGGCTCCGACATGGCGCAATTCGCGCCGGTAGGCGGGCAGGGCGGCGGCGTTGGAGGGCAGCAGCGCAAGGTAGTTCGTCGCATTGGCAACGACCGGCGGCAGACCCGCGGCCATCAGCGCCGGAAAGGTGAACAGCGTGGCGCCCCCGGCGACGGCGTTCCAGGCGCCGCCGAACACGCCGATCATGACCAGCAGGACAATGGTATCGAGGGGCATCGCGGGCTCCGCTTGAGGTTCAGCGGAGATTAGCCGCGCCGTTGTCTTCGATAAATCGAATTGTTATGATGGTTGGCATGAACAAAATCGAACGTCAATTGCCCGGCGGCGACTTGCTGAAGACCTTCGTTACCATCGCCGAATGCGGGAATTTGACGCGCGCCGCCGAGCAATTGCACAAAACCCAGTCGGCGGTCAGCGTGCAGCTGCGCAAGCTGGAGCAGACCCTCGACGCCACGCTGTTCGACCGGCAGGCGCGCGGCATGGTGCTGACGGCAAGCGGCGAGAAGCTGCTGCCGGCGGCGCGCCGGACGCTCGCCGAGCTCGAGCGCACGGCCCGCCTGTTCGACAGCGCACTTGCCGGCCGTATCCGGGTCGGCATTCCCGACGATTTCGACGATACGATCCTCGAGCGGGCGCTGGCGGCTTTCGCGCTGCGCAATCCGCAGGTCGAGATCGTCGCCACGTCGGGCTGCACGTCGCGCTATCCCAAGGCGATCCGCGGCGGCCGGCTGGACATCGCCGTCTGTTCGAGCCGCGAGCCGCTGGACGGCATTCCGCTGTCTTCGGAGCCGATCGTCTGGGCCGGGATCGACGCGCCCGATCCGAACGAGCCGGTGCCGCTTGCCATTCTCGATCGCGATTGCTGGTGGCGCACTCTGCCGACCGCAGCGCTGGACGGCATCGGCCGCGACTGGCGGGTCGCCTACAGGAGCAGCAGCTTCGCCAGCCTGCGGGCGGCGATCCGGTCGGGCCTCGCCGTCGGCGCGCTGCCCTTCGGCAGTGTCGACAAGCCGATGCGGGCACTCACCAGCAACGACGGATTGCCGCCGCTGCCGCCGGCGCAACGCACCTTCATGATTTCGCCAAAGGCGCCGCTGTCGCTGACAGCGGCGATGATCGATGCGATCCGCGATGCGGTTCTGGCGCCATCGGTGGCGGCGTAATGAGCGACTGCCGATCGGGGCGCAATTTCGGTTGATAAGGCATGGCCACCGTTCAGCGGCCCGCGGAAAAACGTTAAACTGAAGCTCTGAACGCCAAAGCGTCCGGCCTCAGGCCCATCGCTGTACTTCGGAGCCCACCCCATGTCGATCGAACCCATTATCTCGGCGCTCGCCTATTCCGAAGAACGGGCGGACAGGTTCGTCTGGGCGGCACTGGATGAGCCGGAGGCGGTGATCGCCCGCACAGTCGATATCGTAGAGCGCGTCGTCGCCGCTGAGGCAAGCGGCGACCGGAACACAACCGCGGCGGAGCGCCGGGCGCTGCCCATCCTGCTCTATATCTGCGCCGAGCTGAGCGCTACCCGGCTGCACCGCCCGCTGCTGAAGCTGCTTGCCTGCGGCCTGGAGAAGATCGACGATCTGCTGGGCGACATGGTGACGGGTGTCCATCCCGGATGTCCCGATTTCGAGGCCTGATACAATCTCCAGATGTGAGTGTGGGAATTCCGTGATCACGACAAATCCTAAGGCCTGTGTTGGGTGCTTGTCCAATCGGCCGGTGGACCGTTCTCGGCCTTTAAAGAGGTGGTGTAGCTGCCCCAATATGCAGAAACAACAAGTTTTCGCTTTAAAATCAGATAAGTAAGATTGTCAACACTCCTGTAGATCCATGTGTAAATAACCCGATGGGCACAACAGCCCATCAGGAAACTGGCCGTGAGGCTTGAATCAATTCAGGTTGTCTGTGGTATTTGTCACAGATACAAAAAAAGATTTTGAAAGAAGATTCCAAGATGGCACTTGCAACCTGAAATTTAGGCGTTAACCATAACAAACCGTCGGCACCCTTTGGTTTGATGGTTCTGAAGAGTGCCAATTTGCATCAATCAGGTTTTTAGCAAAGCGGCCTTGTAGCGGTTCCGCTTTGACGGGACACTGTTGCCGGAGTGCATCGATGACTGTGTGCGGAACTGTTTTCGATTCGTCGCTGGGCGGCCATGCTCATCCAAGGCAAATGTCAGACTTTGCCCAATCGAAAAATGACGCTGAATACCAGAAGGAAGCTATGACAGGAAAAACAGTTTGGGTCAGCCGCGCCATGATGGATACGACGCTAGTGAAAGGCTTTGCCAGCGATGTAGCCGAAGTCGACAAAACCGCTGCGGTTGAAGCTATGAAGGCGTCTGGAAAAGGCCTCCCTCTTCCAGAAGAACGCTTCCCGAAAAAGATGTATGGCAAATATCCCGATGAACGAAAGAAACGACAGCCGAACTTGTTCATGGCTGGAGGCTTCTGGACGGTTTCAGAGGAATTTGCCGATGTGCTGAGGCGATTTGATCTCGGCCAAACCGGACTCTATCCGGTTGATCTGTTCCAGCACGATAGGGTCACACCCGTAGAGGGCACCTATTTCTGTCTCGCATTTGGCGAAACGAAGGAGTGTTTCCAGCCGGACGCTTCGCCGAATGCACGAGTACCATCATACCCACCAAAGGAACCGTATTGGCGACTTCCGGCGGCCCCCAAGGATTACGATTTTGCGCTGATCTCGAATGCGTTGGTTGGTGTGGATCTTTGGATCGACCCAAAGGTCTACGATGCCTTTTTCCTCAGTAACCAACTGGTGGAGGCGCTGAAGGCAGCAAAACTAACGCGACGCCTTGGACTGACAAGGTGCCGCTTGTTGGCGTCGCACTGAACTGTTTTTCCTTCTTTTCCGGCAATCAAACAGGTGTTTTATGGCTTCAGGTCTTAAAGTGCATGGCTTTCAGATTCACCACATTTTCCCACGTGAGGTCTTCGATGTTGAAGCCTTGGCGGATGGATTGGCAGCGCTGTTCACAAATATGCCGTCCTCAACTTTTCTTGATCTGGCGGGCAACAAGATCGGTCTCTACTCCAACGCCGATATGGCCGATGCGGTGCGAAATGCTATCGCCAGCGGCAACTCACTCTACACCGACTCCGGATTGGGCGGTACAGTCCATAATGGCAGCCACCCTGGCTACAACGAGTTTATCAAGACTCAGGTCTCTGACATTCTGAATTCTCAGCTATCTAACTATGAGAAGCAGACAGCGATCTATGACTTGCATCGGTTTGCCACACAAGTATCACAAGGCACTGTTACACATAACAACGTTATTCTGGGAGTAATGGGCAATGCTAACTATGAAGCTATTCTCGAGGAGGCATGGCTATCAAAGCGAATCGATCCAACTGCGCCAGATGCGCGAACAGTAAACGATCTCGACGGCTATATCTCGAATTTGGACACCAATCAAACGGATGCCGGACTAACAAGTAACACTCAGCAGCGTCTTAACACACTACAGTCCTTTAATGACAAGGCACTGACTAGTAATAATGTCACGCTGGAACAACACGCGATTGTCCAGAATATTATCGCGGACGCTCAGGCAAGTCTCAACGCTAGCACGGCTCTTTCAACTAAACACGCATCCGCATTGATCACGAGCGGTTTCATCAAGGTCTCCCACGATGTCGCTAAGAGCACTGGAGTTGGAGATGTAACAAGCGCGAAATCCAATCTGGAGTATGCAGTTGCACAAACGTACCTGACCGGAACGGAATTGTGGAAGAGTAACTCAGGGTCCGTTCCAAACCCAGATTTCGATACAATGATAAAGGCTGCCTCGAATGTTGGTAGCTTGCTCGATTCGCTTGGGGATAGGCTCCCGGACAGCTTCAATGATCTCGATAGCGTGACGAAACAGAACCTGGTTACTGCTATGGTCGGTGTTGGTGGTGGCGCGATCGGTGACGTCGCGGAGTTTTTGAACCACGCCTACGATTCGTTCAAACATGGGCTGGATACCGGAGACTGGGCGCCATTTGGGCAGGATGTCGCGACATATGGCGTTGCGCTGGCTTTCAGTGCTGCAATTCTCTTCGGAGCGACCGCAGTGGCAGCCGCTCTTGCAGGCCCCTTGGCAGCAGCGGCAGTTTCCGCCGTCTGGGCGGCTTATGGAATATACGAAGGTTGGGTCAATATTGGAGAGCTGTTCAACAAGATATCGGCTGATCAGGATTATTGGGCTGACCTTTTTGGCTCAGTCTTCGACGACTGGTTCACTTCCCCACTATTTGGCGAGATCTTCGATCCGCTGGTGTTAGATCTTGACGGTGACGGCGTCGAGTTGAGCGCACTGGATGGGTCTGCTGTTCACTTCGACCTAAACGGCGACGGATTTGCCGAGCGTACAGGCTGGGTAGGGTCTGACGACGGAATGCTCGCTATCGATCTCAACGACAACGGCACGGTGGACGGCATCGGCGAATTGTTTGGCTCGGCCGAGCAGGACGGCTTTGGCGTCCTCGAGACCTTTGACACCAACGGAGACGGGGTAATCGACGTTTCTGATGAGGCGTTCGACAAATTTCGGATCTGGCGTGATCTCGACCAGGACGGTGTTTCTGATGCGGGTGAGCTGATGACGCTGGTTGAGTCCGGGATTGAATCAATTTTACTGGTCACCACGCTGATCGATGGTGTCAACAACGGCCATACCGTTTCTCGCGAAGCGATTTACACGTTCGCCGATGGCTCAACCGGCACAGCTCAATCTATCTTCTTCCAGGCGGATCTGCAGGATACAGCCGTCGATAACACGCCCGATTTCACGATCGATCCGGAAGTGGCCAAACTGCCGTTGCTTCCCGGTTCGGGACAGATTCATTCAATCGCTTATCTTGCAACCCAGGATGCTTCTTTCCATGCCGACTGGCTCGGGCTGACACAGGACGCTGCAGGCCTTACGCACACAGCGCTTCGTTCCAAGTTCTCAGATTTGCTGCTGCGCTGGGCGGGTGTTGACGGTGAAGCGGAGGGATCACGCGGCCAGTATGTTGACGCTCAGCACATTGCCTTTGTTGAGAAATTCTTCGGCACGAGCTACCGGGAGGTGCACGCCGGAAACCTCCTGCGCACGTCCCCCGGTTCACAGGCCTTTGGAGATCCAATAGAGGCCAGTTTCAATCAGATTGTCGATACGCTGCTCACGGTCTTTGCAGCCCAGACGACCTCCAGCGCCATCCTGCGCGGCGCTGAGGTTTCCGAAGGTCTCGGCAGCACTTATTTTGCATATGCTTTACTTGACTTCGGTGATGCTGAGGATGCCGGTTCACCGGCTCCTGCCACTCTCGGAAATGTTGGTGCCGTAGCAGAGCTGCTGGTCGCGATGATGCCACAGGACCACGGTGATGCCGTTGCCTACCTGGAAAAAGCGTTCGGCGGCCTGGAAGGAATAGTCGGAATTGCTTTTGGCGGCGATCGCGCCGCTTATCAAGCCACCATGGCCGATGCAATGTCTCAGATTGCCGATTCCGGGCTGCGCGAGATCGCAACCGCAATCGTCAGCGGCGAAGCTGCTTTGGGCACTGACGGCACTGATGGCCTTGCCCGCTACGAGGGGGACAATCTCTTCGAAGGTGGTTCGGGCGACGACCTGCTGGTCTCCGGAACCGGAAGTGACACCTTCATCTATCGGTCGGGCGATGGCAACGACTACATCCGCGATACCTCATCATCATTGGCCGAAATCGATGTGCTTGAACTTCCGGATCTTATGGCTGACGCCGTTACGTTTGAGCGTGTCGGAGATGCGCTACAGGTTCTGGTTTCTGCAACCGGCGAGAAGGTGACGGTTGAGGATTTCTTCTTCCGCTGGGGTGTCGAGAATCGCGGCGTCGACGTGATCCGCTTTGCCGATGGGACAGAGCTCAGCCGCGAGGCTGTCCGTGCGCAAACGGTTACAGTGGGCGACGGCCGCAACAATGTGGTCGTCGATTCAGGCCTTGACGATTTGTTGCACGCGGGCCGCGGTAATGACGAGATCCAGATATCTGGCGGTAGTGACACAATCCTCTACGCGGCAGGCGACGGCAGCGATACCATCGTTGACCTAAGCGGTATCCAGTCTGAAAGCGATACGCTGATACTGAGCGGACTGACACCGGGGGATGTGTCGTTCACGCGGTCAGCTGATGCACTGGTCATCACGATCCTGGCGACGGGCGAGACACTCACCGACGCCCAGTTCTTCAAGAACTCCTGGGTTCCGGGCGAAGCCGACGGCTGGAACAATCATGGTTATGGGATCGACCGAATTGAGTTCGGCAATGGAACTGTCTGGAACCGCAGCGTAATCCAGAGCGAAGCTCAGATACGCGGAAATGGCGATCCCAACAGCTTGACCGGTTCGGGCCTCAATGATCGCTTTGTATCTGGTGGCGGCAATGACAGCCTGGCCGGCGGCGGTGGCTCTGACACTTACTATTGGTCGAAGGGCGACGGAGCAGACCAAATAGAGGACAGCGACGACTCCGTTTCTTCGGCGGACGTACTGGTACTGACAGACGTTTCCGCTAGCGATGTCGCTCTCTCACGACTTGGCGATACGCTGCGAATTACAGTGCTCTCGACAGGTGAAGTCATCGATGTCGCCGATCAGTTTTCCGGCATGGGATCCATGATGGACGACGCGTTCGCTACTGGCTTGGGAATTGAGTTTCTTGAGTTCCAGAACGGAGTGCGTTGGGGGCGGGACACTCTTGCGGTCGACACACGCTACGGCTCCATCGGCAAACTGATTGACGTCAAGCTATTGAGTGACGGAACAAACGTTCTTGGGCGCTATTTTGAAGATGAGTTCGGCGCCACCGGAGAGATCGTAATTTCCGGATTGGACATTGTATCGGGCGGCGCTGGCACGCCACCTGTCAGGCACTTCTACCATTCTGATGTGGCTGGAACGGGAGTTGGTGTTGCCAGTGAAACGGAAGTCGTTGTGCAGACCGCTATTATCCCGGGCAATCCTTTTGGGCCACTGAACTCGATGGGAATTGGCAGCGATATCGCTGACATCATGGCACGGGACACTGGCGCAGAGCCGATTGCGATTCCTGAGGACCCGACAAACCCCGGAGGCGAGGGGGGTGGCCAGGGTGGCGGCGGCGGAGATACGCCGGGTGTTGATTACTTCGACTTTGTTTTTGATATCTCCGGTCACAACATCATCGTCGGCCACGAAGGCAACGATGTGCTTGTCGGTGGTGCGGGCAACGATAATCTGTCGGGCGGCGAGCACAACGACCTGCTATTTGGTGACGAGGCGTCCGTCACGGGCAATTCCATCCTTGGTCACGATGTGCTCAGCGGCGGATATGGCGATGACATCCTTTACGGTGGCGCCGGTGATGACCTGCTCGACGGCAATGATGGCAGCGACTTCCTGTTTGGTGGAGACGGTTCGGACAAGCTCTACGACACCGGAAACGAAAGCAACACCTTCGAAGGGGGACGGGGCGACGACCTGATCTACGCCGGCGACGGAGCAGATACCATCGTCTACAACGCGGGCGATGGAACAGATGTTCTGATCGACAGTTCGGCCTCGCTCACGGAAACTGACTTGCTAAAGTTGGTTGGTATCGATCCAGTTGATATCGAGTTGACAAAAACCGGGACCGATCTCGTCCTGAAGGATTTGGCCACGGGCGACAAGATTTTCGCCATCAATTTCTTCGTTCGATTCGATACAGACGCACAAAGCATCGACGAAGTACACTTCGACGACGGAACCGTCTGGGATCGCAGCTATCTGCTGGAGAATGCCTGGGTACGCGGAACCGACCAGAGCGACACTCTTCTCGAAGAAGACAATCTGGATAGCGTATTCTTCGGTGGCCTTGGTGATGACCACCTGCATTCAACGCGCCTTCATTCCTATATGCCAAACGGCAATGATACTTATCTCTATCGCAGAAGTGACGGAAACGATCTGATCTTTGATCGTTCCTGGGAGACAACAGAAACTGACACACTGAAATTCACCGACATTAATCCTGATGAAGTGGCGCTGAGCAAACCGCCACAGAACGCCGACCTGCTCATTGAAGATCTTCTGACCGGGCAGATTATTACGGTCCGGGATTTTTTCTGGAATTTTGACGCGGCTTATCTGGGTATCGAGCAAATCGAATTTGCCGATGGGACCGTATGGGATCGGGACACAATCAATGCCAATGCCTGGACACGTGGCACCGAAACGGCAGACACGCTGGTAGAGCTTGACAACCGGGACAACGTTTTCTTCGGCGGCCTCGGTGATGATGAGTTACATTCCACGCGCGTCAATTCCTACATGGCCAACGGCAACGACATCTACGTCTACCGTAGTGGCGATGGCAACGACTTGATTGTCGACCGCTCTTGGGAGACCTCTGAAACTGATACCCTGAAGTTCACCGATATCAATGCAGGCGATATTAGACTGAGCCTGGACGGGAATGATCTCATCGTATCGATCCAAACGACCGGCGAACAGATCGTCGATCGAGACGCGTTTTGGAATCGAGATTCCTACGGCCAAGGAATGGAGGCGTTTGAATTCGCTGATGGAACGGTGTGGGACCGCGACGAAATCTCTTATTGGGCACAGGAAGGGTCGGCCTTTTTTGTCGGCTCAAGCGGCGCGGATACAATCATTGGCTCCCAATACGATCAGACTCTGAACGGTGATTCCGGCAATGACTTCATCGATGGCGGTGATGGCAGCGACTTGTTGTTCGGCGATCAGGATAATGATGTCCTGGCAGTGAGTGTCGCGAGCGTTGGTACGCTTGATGAGCTGGATGGCGGCGATGGTTCCGACACCGCCGATTTCAGCCAGTTCAGCGCGGCGGTCTCTGTCGATTTGGTCCAGAACGACGGGGAAGCCTACACCACCGACACAGCAGTACACGACCAGGGAACTTTGCGGCTGATCGCAACCCTGCGCAATATCGAGAACATTACCGGTTCGCAATTCGCCGATTCATTGTCGGGCGACCTGACCGACAACGTACTCGATGGTCTGAACGGCGATGATGTGCTCGACGGTCGGTCCGGCAACGACACGCTGAGTGGTGGTGGCGGTAACGATGATCTCATTGGTTATCTCGGCAATGACACCCTCGAGGGTGGCGATGACAGTGACACACTAAATGGCGGTCTCGACGACGATACCCTTCACGGGGGCGCGGGTGACGACACCTATATCTACGCATCGGTGGATGGCAGCGATCTGATCGTTGAGGAAGGAGACGCAAACGACCTCAACACGCTGCGCTTTACCGACCTGGCGCCGAGCGACGTCGTGTTGCGGCAGATGGGCGATAACCTGGCGGTTGAGA
>CAWUFE020000009.1:0-818709 GCA_963921345.3 Rhizobiaceae bacterium
ACCTGCAATGCCGTATCGATATTCAAGATTTCCGACGCGCTGCGGTCTTGCATTTGTGAGGCCGATTGCCGCGAGGAGTTCGACAATCGGAAACCCGAGCATATTGACGTCCTTTTGGCTGTTGGAGAAAACCCGGCATCGATTGGGATGTAGTCCCGTCGCCAATCAAAGCGAAAACTGCCGGATTGGGCAGCCGAAAGTGCGAATGGGTCTGAAACCGCATCTGCAAAACCTCGACATTGCTCAACAACGCTGGTTTTGATCAGGTCGCGCATATCGCTCACAAGAGCGACACCCGGATAGCCGCCGACCCTGCCCAAAACTTCACCTTGTCGCGTAATGTTCCGTCGCCCAATGATCAATGACCATCTCCCGTCCGTCGGCTGATGTCAGTCGAGCAGGCAGCGTCGCCGGAGTGTCCGGATCAGGGAATGGAAACGGATCACCGTCGGGCAGGCTTACTGTCTCTATTTTCCATTTCGCGGTGTCATTCGACGAGTTGGCAGGAGCAAGCGACACGATTTCGGCTTCGACCAGAAACTCCAGCACTGTCGCGAACGGGTTTCGGTCGCTGTCGGCTTTCAGCGTAAAGCGCGTATCGGCATCGTTCGACCAGTCAAACCCGCCTTCCGCGTGACCGCGCAGGATGTCGGCGGCTTCCATGAAACCCAGACAGGCGAAAACCTGGCCGGGATTGAACAGATCGACGGGAATGGACGCCTGCACCATCAGTCCGCACCTTTCGGCGCATCATTGTCGCGCGATGCCTGCTGGTCGGCAGCACGAAGCAGCGTCTCGAACCACGCAAGCCCCCAGGGTCCCCAGCGTTCCTGCTGCCGGGCAAAGCGCAGCGCGACCTCGCGGGCACGCGCCTGCAGAGCCGTGGGCGGCGCGTCGTCGCAGCCCAGCGTCGGGATCAGCGGGCGCCGCGCGCGCGCCGTGGTGGGCGGCAACCAGATGCAGCGTCAAATCCTGCAACTCAGGGAAAGCTGGGCAAATTCCTCATCGCGTTCGACATAGGGGAGCGATCCGAATTCATGGCGGTAGCCGTTGAGTTCGTTCGATCGGAAGGGCCCCGTGGTTTTCGCATAATCATGGTCGAAATCGGGCGCACCCGCCGCTCTTTGCCAGCGCTTTGCCCGCTTGCCCTCGTCATGCAGGCGCGCCGCCAGAACGAGGACGCGGCGATAGTCTTCCGGCAAGCCGAGGCTTTCGCCGAGGGCCCCGCGCCCTTTTCGCCGTCTCGGCGAGGTGTTCCTGCAAACGCTGCGCATTTGCGGCGACCGAACGGCTCGTCTCGTTTGCCAGAGTCTGGACATGCAGGAATTCTGTCGGTTCGCCCTCCTCAGAGCGCCGCGTCACGAAGCTGTGCACCGTGCGGTCCGGCGGCGGTTCGTCAGCCTGCGACCGCTGAACCCGAAAGCCCGGATCCAACCCGTCAAGTCGGTCGCCGCTGTCCGCGGTCACCGGGGTTTCGTTATGCTTCTTGTCGAGCAGTCCGTCTTTGAGCCCGCCGAGCCGTGCATCGATCACAAGCGTCCGACCAGCGAGCGCTTTCTGGAAATCATCCCCTTCCTGTTGATGAGTTCACTCAGCGGCCAGGATTCGGACACCGCACCGCGATGGTCGAGTGCAAGGGCGACAACGGTTTCTTCGCCCAGCGGCGGATATTGCGCGGTTTCCGCAGACTCGTCGACCGCGTCGGTCGGGTCTGCCTTTACATCATGGGACTTCAAGACCGTCTTGGCCCGCGCAAGCAGCCAGTCGAAAACCCGATAGGTCTCCGTCTCCAGCCGCTCGGTGAGATGCGGTGGCGCGGCGCGGAAGAACTCATTTTGCTCTTCGGTTGCATCGTCAGACGGACGAACCGGAAAATGGGTGCGCCAGACGACAGCGGTCTGGGGTTCGTCATCCACCCAACCGCGCAGCCAGGGGCTCACCTCTGTCCGACCGGTATGCTCGTCAAGCGAGGTCATCGACCAGGCATCGACGAGCGGTCGCGTCAGCGCGGGGTAGAGCGGGACCGGTGTCGTTGCGTCGGCTATCTGCCTGGCAAGGCACGCATCGTCTCGGGCATGCCTTTTCAAGTGAGCAGACTGTCGGGGCTCACATCAGAAATTTTGGCATCCGCATCGCCGCCGCGGTCCGAAGCATCAGGAAGTTTGCCGAGAAGTTCTTTCGCCGCATTGTTTATCTCCCAGGCGACGATTTCACGCTTCTCCCGATCGGGTCGGTTTGTCAGCTTTCTTTGGTGCCGGTTTCGGCCCATGCGCCACGATGAGCCGGATTTCAGCCGCCTTGCAGCCGCGCCGGTTGACCCGTCCGAAGCGCTGCACAAGCCGCTCGAAGGCAACGAGATCGCACACCATGTGATCGGCGTCGAGATCGATACCGACCTCGCCTGCCGCGGTGGCGACGAGAAAGGCGGGCCCATCTCGCATTGCAGTGTCCGCTTTCCCGGCGATGAAGCCAAGCGCCTCAAGGCGCTTTTCCGCCTCGCTTCGCTCACGAACGCGCCGGGCACCGACGAGCAATTCGGTGGCGTCCTTTCGATGTTCACCGCCAATTTGTCGAGTTCTTTTTTTGTCTTTTCCGCGACGTCGCGACTGTCGCAATAGACAAGGCAGGTTTGAAGCCGCCGCCTCATTATCGGACAGATCCCACGCCGCGTCCGCCAATGCCCGCGCAAGTTCGTCCTTGCCAGGCTTCGCCGCACCGTCGACTGCATGCATGGTCAATCTCTTTGGGGCCTCCAGCCTTTGCCGGACAACGCAGTCCTCGCGGTCTGCAGCTTCAAGCCGGAATACATCACTATCCGCCTCCGTGCGCCCGGTCGCCGACAGACAGAGCAACCGGAAGGACGGAATGCAGAGCCCGGTCCGCCTCGTTCTCCGCTGCGATGGATCTGTTGACCCTGGTCGCCGCCGCGTTGTCCGCGCTCGACCGTGCGCAACAGCCGTTCGAACGGCGGCACGAGATGCGATTCGTCCAGCACCACGAGCGCGTCGGCACCGAGCAGACCGGCATGGTAGGGGCGCATCCCGCGCGAGACGCCATAGCCTGAAAACAGCAGGCGCGAACCGATCATGTCCACCGTGCCGACCACGATCGCCGGTGCCGCCGGATCCTCCAGCCAATCGCGGTTGTCCGCATACTGGCCGCGCAGCGTACTGACGCGCAGGTCCGCATTGACGTCCTTCAGTTTCTCCGCCTCGCGTGTCGCCTGGTCCACCACCGCCCGGCGATCGACCACGTAGACCAGGCGACGCGGCAGCGGGGGCACCGGCCTGTCGCGCCAGATGCCAGATCGCCATCACCGATGTCTTGCCGAGGACCGGTCGGTAGGTCGAGGGCTTGTGGAATCCGGCCATGTTGGAACCAGTCCATGTAAAGCCGTCTTTGCCAAGCGAACGGTGCGTGGTCCGTCAGGCTTTTGAATGACCTGTCGAATTCGTCTTCAGCGGGCAAGGTATCTTTGCCGATCATCGCTGCCTACGTAATCATCGGCGTTCCCGGGAGCGCCGCCAAACTGTTCGCGCCGAAGGCGGCCATAAGAGCTGTTCATACCCGCGAGAGGGGGTCTTGAATGACCTTCGGTTCACGTTGCCTCCTGAAGCGCTGGTGTCCGGATATCCGGTCGAATATGAACGCCAGAAATACCCCCAACGTTAAAAGAGTATCGCCTCGAAGACTCTATCGATTCCATGTATCTTCAGCTTGGCCAGGGCGTGGTTGAAATTAGGCCATGTGGGTTACGGACATGATCCTGCCCGGACCCGAAATAGCGAATTCCACACTGGCAGGCTATGCCGCACGCGTACCCCAACCCCCGGTACATGAACCGCGTTGCAGCTACCGTCCCGAATCCCCCGAAATTTTCGACTGGTAAATTGCAACTGGCAGTGGTGCCGCTTACTGCGAAACAGTTCCTTTGGTTACTTTTTCGATCAATGCGGACCGCAGGTACGACCCCTTCAGGATTTCGATCTCATCGCCCTCTTGCGCATCCAGCAAAGCTTCCGCCAAGGGCATTGCATAGCCGATCATGCCGTTCTCTATATCATTGCCATCCCTCGAAATTGTAACCTGAATGACTTCGTTACCGTGGCTCAGATAGCGAATGCGGACCGTGTCACCAATCTCTATTCGGCGGTGGCTCTGGTCAATGTCAAATGGCCGTTCCACATCACCGGGCTCCGGCCCCTCGCTGGATGAAATGGGCCGTTCTTCCGGCGACGGTGTTGGCAGCGGCAGGTCCTCGGTATCGGAGTCGGCTTCGAAAACATAATCGCTTTTCTGCGTTGCGTGTTTTTCCGTCGCCTTCAACTCCTCCAGCCGATCCGTGATGGCTGCGCGCAGCAATTCAATTTGGCGACGGGGATCCGCAAACCAGTCGGTGGACCAGATTCGATACAGCTTCCAGTTATAGTTGTCTTCGAGCACCTCCTGACGCAATCGGTCCCTGTCACGGGCGGACCTGGATGAATGATACGCCGCACCGTCGCATTCCACGCCCAGGATATAGCCGTGCGGCCAATCTTCGTGTTTGACGCCGATATCGATGAAGTAGCCAGCCACCCCCACCTGAGGAACCGGGTCGCAACCCATGGCCTTGATCTGCTCGATAACGTGATGCTCGAATTCCGAGTCGGGCTCGCGATCAGTCGAAGCACCCCCCTCCAATGTGCCGGAGGCGCAATATTCCAGCCATCGCTTGAGCATCCATGTGCCTTTGTTGCCGTTCTCGTCAGCGGTGATGTCCGCAGACGTCATGGAGGAAAACGTGACAATCTGCATCTTCGCGCGCGAAAACAGGACATTCAGCCGTCGCTGGCCGGCAAGACCATTGATCGGGCCAAAACGCTGCATGACGGCGCCTCCGGGCGTTTCGGGGCCATACACCGTTGAAATAAAGATCACATCGCGCTCATCACCCTGAACGTTCTCCAAATTCTTCACAAAGAAACTCTCCAGGCCGTCGTTCTGTTCCTCCCACCTGTCCAGGTATTTCCGAACATGGCCGTGGACCAGCGCAATGTCATTGTCGAACATTTCGCGAATGTAGTCTGCCTGTTTCTTGTTGAGGGCCACCGCACCCAGTGAACGGTCCGGGTAATCACGCATGAAGTCCACGATGGCTTCGACGACAATGCGGGCCTCATCAGAGTTCAAGCCCGAGTTGTAACGGCCCTTAACATGTTTGTAGAATACGCCCAGACCCGGCCTTTGTTCCAAAGGTGAAGGAAAAACGACAAGATCGTCCTGATAGATAATGCGATTGCAAAAACGAATCAGACTGGAGTGCTTCGAGCGATAGTGCCAGCGCAACCGGCGAGCAGGTCGAAAAGTCGCCTTGGCGATTTCCAGAACCGACTCCTCGAGAACGGTCTCGGTTTCCGCGTCGTCATCGATTTCGTCATCAAGCATCTTGCGGAAAAAACTGGTCGGCGGCAACTGGTTGGTGTCTCCGACGATCATGGCCTGATGACTGCGGTAAAGCGCTCCGATTGCATCTTCGGGAGGCATTTGCGATGCCTCGTCTATGATGCAAAGATCGAATTGCAGGGCGTCGCTGGGAAGGTACTGCGCAACAGCCTGCGGTGACATCATCCAGCACGGCTTCAGTTCCAGGACGGCACGGCCGGCCCGTCTCAACAGGTCGCGCACGGGAATGTGTCTCTTCTTCTTTTCCGTCTCGTTCCAGACAAGCGCCATCTCGGTATAGTCCGCCTTGCGCCCAATCCCGCAGCCCGGCGGCGGATTTGCTGTTTCGACGAGCCCCGCAACGAGTTTGGTACGGGATAATTCGACCATTTTCCTGTCGGCCTGCGAGAACCTGGAACGCAACTCGCAAAGCGCTTCTCCGGTGTAGCCTTCCAATCCCTTGCCATGGCGTTCATAAACCTGACGAACACGATACCGTGCAATCAAGGCATCGATGATCCCGTGGATATTTTCGACGTCTGACCTGTGTTCCATCAACTGTTCCGCAACTTTGCCGAACCCCGTTTCGTCAACAGCTTGCCTGGCCCTCGCCACCCGCATATGCGCCCGCAAACCGGTCCGGTCGTTTGCTGCCGCCTTCGACCAGACAAGCGCCGCAGCAGGATCACGCATGGGGCTCTCCAACGCCATTCCCGTCCTTTGCGAAAGCGACAGGAATATCTTTTCCGCTTCTGTGCTGCATTCGAGCAATCGGTCGAGCAAATCCGACAGGGTTGGCAGTTCCCCCGCGAGCGCACTCGATTGAACCGCACGCAGATAGCCTTCCTGGTCGATCATTGTGTCCAGGAAATCGATCCAGGGCTGCAACCGGGCTGAGCCGGGTTCACGCTTTGTACCGCCATTATCGGACAAGCCCAATTCAGCCTGGCCGATGTCGATCGCCTCCAGCAGATTTTCAAGGGCGTCCATATCGTTGAGTATTCTTTCAAGACCCTGAACCGTTGCCACGGCCGGATCGATCAGCACCGAGACCGAGGATTCGAGTTCGGACCGCTCTTCCTGTGCCGCATCCAATTTCGATTGTTGCAGCGAAATGACCCGATCCAACTCGCAAGCGGTCATCTGTTCCTTCAGGCCAGCGGTGTCAGGAAGCGCTAGAAGCAAATCAGTCTTCGCAGTCTTGAGGAAATCGCGAATGTCGCGATGGTCCGGCCCAGGGAACGTGGCATCCACACGTTCGTAGTAGGTTATGAGGTCCGAAAAAAGATCGAATTTGGTTTCGAGCCCCCGGAAGTGCAATCCGAAAACTGTCCGACAATTCGGGTCGGATGTGAACTCGGCTTCTCTTTCGACGAGTTCGGCAAGAACAATCAACTCGGACACCGCCGTATCCTTGTCAAACGATATCTTTCGCGACAGCGAAAGATATCGTCTCCTGGCTGTCCGCATGTCCGCTGACAAAAACGAAAGCACACCCGCATTCTTGATCACGGCAAGTGTTTGGCGAAGGGAATTGCCCGTTACCGAGGCATTGAAGATGAACGCCGAAGACAGTTCCTGTTTCCTTGCCGCCAACGCCGTTCCTCTTGCAATCAAGGCCTTCATCGCACCGTCTGCAGCAGCATCCCGCGATTCCCGGCTCCGCAGTGCCAGCACTTCGCGCGGGAAACCGAAAACCAGCGCCCTTGCTTCATGAAATACATTCAGTGTCCAACGTGATGCCGGATCGTGATGATGCTCGAACGCGCTGATGTGATGCCGAATTTGCGATATCGCCTGCAATGTACGCTGAAGTTTCTCGGTCTCCTGCTCAAGGCGACCCGGGTCCGGATTCCGAAATCCCGAGTTCCTGCAAATGGCAACGGCCCGAATAACCGAGGCCCTGTTTGCTTCGCTTTCCGGGTTCCGCAACGCCTGAGAAAGCCGTTCGCGCAATGCTGACACTTCACCGATCGCCTCGGAAAGCCGCTTCAACCGATCACGTTTTTCGCAGTCGAGCAAACCTGCCCATCCGCGAATTTCCGTGTCGCTAACCGACGAACGGAATGTGCTGAGCACGGATACGATGGTCTCAAGTTCATCTACCGAAGCGTTTGGAGGAATGTGGCGTTCCCGGCATTCATCCACAACCTCGCACAGGGAAGACATGGGCGATATTGCCGCTTTCGTCGATTCCAGAATTTCATCGACGGCGATGGGGGTCAGCGATGGACTCTCCATTCCTTTCCAGTGGCTTCCGGTTTGCATCGCTGCCGTCCGTGCTGAATCGAGCTCTTCCGCGCGTACCAGGATGTGCCCGATGGTCGTTTCATCGTAAACGAGGTCCGGCAAGGCCGACGTATCGCGTATGTGGGCGGGCAATTCCTCCAGAATAGCTTGCGTCGCAATCGCCCTTCCCAGTGCCTGGTGTACCGTGCAATCCATGTCCGGAAGGCGGGACGAGAGGATTTTCACGTAGCCGCAGAGTCTGCTTCGCGCATCCTGCAGCCTCCGACGTGTGTTCTCATAGTCGACCGGGACAGGCTTCTTCGCCAATGAAAGGCGCTCGCAGAGCGAACGAGCCACATCTTGCCGGCTCGAACGGTCGGCTTGCAACGGCAGGGTGAAGTCACCGAGGCCAACAGCGTCCAGACGCGAACGAACGACTTCAAGTGCAGCCAGCTTCTCCGCCACGAACAGCACTTTCTTGCCTTCTGCCAGTGCCGCGGCAATCACGTTGACGATGGTCTGGGATTTGCCGGTTCCCGGAGGGCCTTCGACTGCAAGGTTCTTTCCGGCGGCCACATCGATCATCGTGCTCAGTTGCGAAGAATCCGCATCCATCACGGTCAGGGGAACGGCATCGCCGCGCTCGCCCATGGCATCAATGTCGTGTTCATCCGAAAACGGAGATACGCCGGAGGGATCGATTCCGGCCATGATGCCCTTGACGATTTCGTTGCTTGCGAAATCGGTCGTTGAGGTATCGAGGTCATGGTACATTGCGATGCGAGCGGACGGAAAAATCCCGAATACGACCTGGCGGCGAACCCGCCATGTCCGGATTTTACCGGGTTGCAGGTCCACTATGGAACCGAAATAGTCCTCTACCGATCCGCCGCCATAGCGCGGCAGATCGATCCCGAAATCCCGTTTCAGTCTCTCGATGAGCACGCCATTCGATTCCGCGCTTTCTCCGGCGCCGACAGCCTCGAAGCGGGTCCCGTTGGGGGATTTTTTCGCCTTCAGCGATACAGGCAGGACCAGGAGCGGCGACATGTTGTTGTCGCGGCCGCTCGGGTCGGTCCATTCAAGCAGGCCGAACGCCGCCTGAACGACATTGATTCCGGTTTCCTGCTGCCAGGTTCGGCCTTTGGAGATCATCGCATTCATTCGACGTTCCAGGTCACGCGGCAATTGCAGTGTTTGAATCTCGTCGTCGGTATGGCGCCCGTCATCGCTCTCTTCTGCCGGATCGGGCAGGTCGTAAGCGGGCGTTATTCCATGAGCTTTCGCATGGGCCGAGAGGCTGGAAACATCCTTGCCAGTCGGTCTGGCAGGCAAGTCGAACGCATCCCGTATTCGGTCCTTGAGGGTACGTTCCAACTTGCGGGCTTGATCGAGATAGTCGGCTTCATTGGGATCCAGCGCTTCGGTCGCCATACGATAGGCTTCGTCATTGACCCGGGCAGCGGCAACCGCATCGCGAAATGCATCGGTCTTTTCGTCCTGCGGTTCGTCCTCGATCGGGGGCAGCGCCGAGAATTTCATCGACTTGCCCTCCGACAGGCGAAAGAAGAGAACATCAGGCAATTCGTCAACGACTCGCAGATACGAATTGCTGTTGTGCGAAAGACGCACACGGATAAGAGGATTTCTTGCGGTCAAATCGAGAAGGCGCGGTCTCAGGTTCTCGATTTTCTCGGCGACAATTTGGGCGATCTCGTCGCTGATTTCCTCATCTGCCGCCATATGAAACCTTTGCCAAGTCTTGCAAATCTATTGGTTGGCCCCTTTCCATTACGGAATTGAACCAGACACGGAAATCAACTGCAGACGAAATACGCGATTGCCGATCCAGGGCGCGGTCAAGCCGGATCGCGGCGGCGGTTTCGTAGGCCGCCAATCCAAGTGCGATGGTCAGCAGTCCCGTCCCCGGCAGTGCTACCACCTAGGCCGAGAAGAGCCGTTCATAGGTCCGGTTGGCAAGTACCTCCAGCATCTCCCAACTCATGGAACTGGAGCGTAGTCTGGGCGACCTGCCGACGGACAGGCCGCAGCGCAAGATCCTAATCTTTTCGGAATGGGTGCGCATGCTGGAACTGGTCCGCAAATTGGCAATTGAAATGGGGCTCGACTTCGGGGATCCGGGCTGCCGGCTGTTCCTGTCGTCGGAGTCGGGTGGCGTCGGCCTCAACCTTCAGGTGGCCGATGCGGTGGTCAATCTCGACCTGCCCTGGAACCCGGCCAAACTGGAGCAACGCATCGCCCGCGCCTGGCGCAAGCACCAGAGCCGCCCGGTCAGCGTCGTCAACCTGGTCACCGAAGACAGCATCGAACACCGCATGCTGTTCCTGCTCGACCAGAAACAGGGACTGGCCGACGGCGTGCTGGACGGTCTCGGCGATGTCGGCAATATACGCATGCCGAGCGGCAGAGGCGCCTTCCTGGAACGCATGGAAGCGGTCATGGCGGGTACCAAACCCCAGGTGCCGCAAGATCAGGCACCGCAAGACCCGGCCTCGCGGTTGTGTGAGGGCTTGCGGGAACGCCACGGCGACGGCTTCCTTGCGTTGTTCGCACCCGGCGGCGCGGACGAAGCATTCATGGCGGTTGTCGACGCATCGCCGGAAGCCGTCGAAGAGGAACGTCGGCGGCTCGCAGACGCAAATGTCGCCGTCGAGGTGAGATCGCCGAACCTGGGAGATGCTGTGCCGACTGGAGACGGCCGGGGTGCTGCGATTTGCCAGCGGTGACCGGGGCGAATTGTACCGCTCGCAGCATCTCGATGTCGGCGGCACAGCCGCCCGGCAGCACAGGGTGCAGGAACTGACGGCCGAGGCAGACCGCAAGCTGCGCATGGCGACCCTGCTTGCCGGAGGCGACTTCGAAGCCGAGGCCCGCGTCCCTGCCGCCGAGGCGATGACGATCGCCTTGCGAGCATTGACCGTCAATGGCGGTGCTGACGATCCGGGCGAAACGGCGCAGGCAGGCGAACTGGCCGACCGGCTGTTCGAACAGGGCGCCTTGCCATTGCATCTCAAGCGGAGCGTCGAGGGCGCGCTAACGGACGGTTCGGCTCTGATCGCCGCAAGCGACCTGCTGGCTCATGCGCGCGGTTGAACACCGCAGATGACCACCTGCAATGCACCTGAAAGGACGTTTCGGATGCTCTTCAGGACCGGGATTCGGCCAAACACCCGCCCCAGTCGGCCGTGTTAAAACCATTCCCGGTCCGGATAAGTCCGGATAAGTCCGGCAAAGTCCGGAAACGCCGCTTCCCGTTTGCCATCCTGCTTCATCCCATATAGTCCCCGCATCTTCCCATCAAATCTGTGCAGAAGGTCCTGCTCCGTTGTGCCAAAGATCGCGCCTCATGACATGCACGAGGGCGAACGGGACAAGCTGCTGGAGGCGCTGGACAGGGTCTGACCGGGCCAAGCGTTTTGTTGTTTGGTCGGTCAATTGTTCCAGCCGGAAAGCGCACTCGTTGCAGAAACGACGTGCCAGAATTTCGGGGACAGTTACCTTAATTCTTTCAGATGCTTACCGACGTAGTAGCCGAGTGGAATTAAGGTAACTGTCCCCGAAATTGCAGTCTCCACACCCTGCCGCGGACGGTACAGACAAAACACTCTAGCCGCTGGTCAGATACTGTCGCAGTTCCCGGCGCAGCCCGGTGAGTGCGTCGCCGGTGTTCCAGACGATGTAGTAGCCGAGTTCGGGCCGGTCGATCGGCGGGCCGAGGCGGACGATTTCCCCGGCCTTGACTAGGTGATCGTCGAGACCGGCATAGCCGAGCGCCACGCCCTCGCCGCAGCGCACCATGTCGAGCATGGTCGGATAGTTCATGATGCGCGCGCTGCGCAAATCGCCCGGCAGGCCGCGCCCGTTACGGGCGAACCACTTCTCCCAACTCATCCAGCCATAGCCGTAGGTGTCGCCGTGCTCCAGTAGCCATTCGCCGCGCAGTGTCCCCGCCAGATCGTTGGCGTCGAGCGCCGGGTTCCGCTCCAGGAAGGCCGGTGCTGCGATGACGTAGGTGGTCTCGGTAAACAGCAGGTCCGCCTGTTTGCCGGGCCACTCGCCGGAGCCGAAGCGGATCGAGAAGTCGACCTCGCGGCTGTCGAAATCCCGGTAGTCGTCGGAGGTGATGAAGTTGATGGCGGCCCCCCTCGCCGCCTCGCGCATCGCCGTGATCTGCGGCATCAGCCACAGATGGGTAATGCCGAACGAGGCGCCGATGACGATCTCGTTCTTCTTCTTGGCCGATACGGTGCCGAGCGACACTTCCAGCCGGTCGAACACGGACGTTGCGAGTTCGGACACGGCATGCCCCTGCGCCGTCAGTTCGACCGCATTGCCGCTGCGCTGAAAGAGGTCGACGCCAAGCCACGATTCCAGATTGGTGATGTGCCGGGTGACGGCGGGCTGGGCAACCCCAAGCTCCCGTGCGGCCTTGGTGAAATTGCTGTGCCGCGCTGCCGCCTCGAAGGCCAGCAGGGCGTTGAGCGGAGGCAGGTTTCGGCGCATGGGTTCACTCGTTGCCAAGATAATCTGTTGTTATGGCAACGTAGCGATTTCAGGCAGTTGGTACAATTTGGCTGGCAAAAAGTTGGGGCGATCGGTCTCACGCGCGGCTGGCTCAGGCGCGATCCTCTTCGTCCTCCGCGCCATGCGGCTGTTGCATGCGCGCATCATCCCATTGCTCGATGCGCTTGCGGGTGGCGTCCCAGTCCTGTTCGGAGATCTTGACGATCATCGCCTCCGCCAGCGTCAGCGCGCTCACCTGGCCGTCCCAGGCGGTGCCGATCTCGGTGGGAACGGCGAAGACGTGCTGGGCGTAGCGCGAGGCCGGCGTCAGCCAGCGATCTGTGATCACCACGATCTGGGCATTGCGCTTTTCGCAGACG
Organism: Rhizobiaceae bacterium; assembly: GCA_963921345.3. Classification (GTDB taxonomy): domain Bacteria; phylum Pseudomonadota; class Alphaproteobacteria; order Rhizobiales; family Rhizobiaceae; genus Hoeflea_A. The sequence continues at coordinate 12,558 of CAWUFE020000009.1, forward strand.
GTGCGCGCCAGCTCCGTCAGGCTGGGCTGGTAGCGGCGGAAGTCGAGTAGGATGAGCACGTCCTGCTTGCGCATGCGCAGCACGTAGTCGGGCCAGATCTCCGGATTGCCGGGGATATGGTAGATGCGCCCGCGGATCTGCCGCAGATGCATCGACAAAAGCCCGGCAATGCTGTCGCTCATGCGGCCGCCGATCAGGAAGACATCGCGCGATGGATCGCCCAACAGGTCGCAGACCTTGTCGAACTGCAGCTGCGAGACGCCTGATGCCAGCTCGCGCACCTGCTTGACGATACGCTCGGCATAGTCGGCCACGAAACGCCCGGGCTGGGCCGGGTTCTCCGTCAGTTTGAGGTCGACAGGCGAGCGGTGGCTTTCCTTCAGTTCGCCGATAAGCCGGCGCTGAAACTCCTGGTAGCCGTTGCAGCCGACCTTGGAGACGAACCGGGTGATCGACGGCGGGCTGACGCCGGTGACGGTTGCCAGTTCCTGGATCGTCTGCAGGCCGGCAAACGGATAGTCGGCAAGCACCACGCTCGCCACTTTGCGCTCGCTCGATGTCAGCTGCGGTCCGATTTCGTCGATGCGGTCTCGAAGTGGGGTCATGCAAGGCCTTATAGCGGTTGTCACGGCATCTTGGGTTCTGAAAATAATTTGTCAATATCAAAATAATCGTTGACATTGATTGAAAATTTCAGATCAATTCAGGCATGTCGATCCCGTTTGACAACCCGTGGCGGCGCGCTGCGCCGGTGGCGTCATGACCATTCTGCCGGGCCGCCTGCTGCTCCTCGCGCTGCTCTGTCCGGTGCTGCTGGTGGTGCTCGCGGCGTTTGGCGCCGGGGCTGTCGGCGGCGGCATCGAGCGCACCATGATCGTGTTCTTCATCAGCCTGACGGCGGTGATCGGCATCGGGCTCTACAGCGGCAATTCCGGCATTCTGAGCTTCGGGCACCTGTCCTTCATGGGCATTGCCGCCTACACCTCCGGCATCCTGACGCTGCCGGCGCAGATGAAGCAGCTGACCCTGCCCAACCTGCCGGCCTTCCTGCAGGGCACCGCGTTCGATTTTCTTCCGGCGCTGCTGCTGGCGGTGCTGGTCGCCATGGCCGTGGCGCTGGTGACGGGCATCGTCATTTCACGGCTGGAGGGCTCGGCTGCCACCATCGCCACTCTCGCGCTGCTGATCATCGTTCACGGCATCATCATCGGCGCCCGCGATATCACCCGCGGCAGCCAGTCGTTCTTCGGCGTGCCGCGCGAGACCGGCATCTGGGTCGCCGCCGGTATCTGCATCGTCGCCATCGTCGTCATGCGGCTGTTTCGCGATTCAGTGCCCGGCCTGCGCCTGCGCGCCGCCCGCGAGGACGCCATCGCCGCCGGTTCCAACGGCGTCGGCATCCGCGGCGAACGGCTGCTCGCCTGGGTGCTGAGCGCTGGTCTCGTCGCACTCGCCGGCGTCGCGCTCGGCCATTTCCTCGGGGCGTTCTCGCCAAAGAAATTCTATTTCGTCGACACTTTCGCCCTGCTCGCCATGCTGATCGTCGGCGGCATGAGCACCATGACCGGTGCGATCGTAGGCGCTGTCTCGATCACGCTGGTATCGGAGATACTGCGCCGCCTCGAGGGCGGTGTCGAACTGCTCGGCATCCAGCTGCCGGAGGTTTTCGGGCTGACCCAGGTCGGCATCGGCCTGCTGATCCTGTTCGTCATGTTCCGCCGTCCCGACGGTCTGGCTGGCGCCGACGAATGGGACGAGCGGCTGTTCGGCCGCCGCGCCGATCGTTCGACGCAGGAAGGCCAGGATGCGCTGCAACGACGCGCCGCGGCCGAGCCGCTGTCGGCGCAGGGTGTCACCAAGCGCTTTGCCGGCCTGGTCGCCGTCGACGACGTGTCGCTGCAGCTGAAATCGGGCGAGATCCTCGGCCTGATCGGCGCCAACGGTTCCGGCAAGACGACGCTCTTGAACATGCTGTCGGGCGTACTGCCGATCACCGCCGGGTCGCTGAAGCTGGGCGAGCGCGACATCGGCCGGCTGCCGGCGCATCGGGTCGCCGACCTCGGCATCGCCCGGACCTTCCAGAACATCCGGCTGTTTCGTGGCCTGACCGTTCGCCAGAACGTGCTGTGCGCTGCGCTCAACGGCTGGCCGCGCCGGTCGATCGCCCGGGCGGGCGCGGAGGCCGAGGCGGCGATGCAATGGATGGGTGTGGCCGACAAGGCGCATCTGAAGGCCCACACGCTGTCCTATGGCGACCAGCGGCGCGTCGAGATCGCCCGCGCCCTGGCGCTGCAACCGGATTACCTGTTCCTCGACGAGCCTGCCGCCGGCATGAACCGCGAGGAAACCGACGCATTGATGCAGACGCTGCGCGACCTGCGCGACACGCTCGGAATAGGCATTCTCATCGTCGATCACGATCTGCCGCTGATCGTTCAACTGTGCGACCGGGTGATCGTCCTCAATGAGGGCCATCTGATCGCACATGGCGCACCCCGCGAGGTGCAGCGCGATCCGGCGGTCATCACCGCCTATCTCGGCCGCAAGCATGCCGACGGCATGGCGGCCTGAAAAGCCGTTCCACAAGGGAGGACTACGAAATGTCTCACATCAGGATCTCTTCAATCGTTGCCGCCGCGGCCATGTCCGTATCGATGGCGGCGATCGCGGCGGCCGCCGACGAGCTGACCATCGGCGTCGCCACGGCCCAGACCGGCGGCCTCGCGCCCTATGACGGGCCGGTCGTCGAGGGCTTCCGCATCGCCGTCGACGAAATCAACGCCGCCGGCGGAATCGGCGGCAAGGTCATGATCAAGACCATCGACAAGGATGTGCGCTCCGACGCGGCGCAGACCTCGATCGCCACCCAGGAGCTGGTCGACGCCAAGGTCAACGTGCTGGTGCTGCCCTGCGACGCAGATCCGGCCTTTGCTGCCGCGTCGATTGCCGGCGCCGCGCAGATCCCGGCCTTTTCGACCTGCGCCTCGTCGCCGACCCTGCCTTTGATGGGCGGCGACTACATGTTCGCCAATTTCCCCGGCGACAATGTACAGGCGACGGTTTCGGCGCAATGGGCGCACGACCAGGGCCACAAGACGGCCTATCTGCTCTATTCGCCGGATTCGCAATACACCACCCTGCCGCTCTATTTCGGCGACGTGTGGGAGAAGCTCGGCGGCACCGTTGCCGGCAAGGCCACCTACAAGCTCGACCAGCAGGATTTTTCCGCCGAGGTCACCAACATCAAGGCGCTCGACCCGCAGCCCGACGTCATCATGACGGCGGCCTATGAGCCGAATTTCCCGGCCTTCATCAAACAGCTGCGCGCCGCCGGCGTTACCTCGCAGGTGATCGGCTCCGACGGCATCGATTCGCCGACCACCTTCGCGCTCGGCGATGCCGCCGACGGCGTGGTCTTCACCACCGCCGGCCACGCCACCCCGGGCAGCGAACTGGAAAAATTCAACGCGCTCTACAAGGAAAAGACCGGCAGCGATTCCGAAACGGTGTTCAACGCCATCGGCTACGACCTCGTCCAGGTGATCGCCGCGGCCGTCGAGGCGGCCGGATCGACCGACCCAGTGGCCTTGCGCGACGCCATCGCCAATCTGGAGAACGTCCAGGGCGCCACCAGCATGATCACCTACAAGGGCACGCAAGGGATGCCGGTGCGCCAGGTGTCGCTGGTGCGGGTCAAGGACGGCAAGCGCGAGCTCGTCGGCCAGCCTTCGCCGGATGCGAGCCTGATCCCGGCGCCGCGCATGCAGTAGCGGGACAAGCGGGCAGATGGCGTTGCTGTCGATCGCCGGCCTGACGGTGCGCTACGGTGCCGTCGAGGCGGTCAAGGGCGTGGATTTGCAGGTCGAGCGGGGCGAACTGGTCGCCCTGCTCGGCGCCAATGGTGCCGGCAAGTCCTCGACCCTCAACGCCATCGTCGGCCTGGCGGACACGGCGGCCGGCAAGGTCTTGCTGCACGATGCCGACATCACCGGTCAGCCGACGGAAACGCTGGTGCGCCGCGGCATCACGCTGGCGCCCGAGGGCCGCCGGGTCTTCGCCGGCCTGACCGTCGCCAAAAACCTGCGCATCGGCGCCTATTGCCGCGCCGGCGATCTGGCCGAGTCTTACGCCAGGGTGTTCGAGCTGTTTCCGATCCTCAAGGACCGCCGCAACCAGCTGGCCGGCACCCTGTCGGGCGGCCAGCAGCAGATGCTGGCCATCGGCCGGGCGCTGATGATCGAGCCGGAAATCCTGCTGCTCGACGAGCCGTCGCTCGGCCTGGCGCCGCAGATCGTCGATACGATCTTCGAGCTGATCGCCCGGCTGCGCAAGGGCGGCATCACCATCCTGTTGGTCGAGCAGAACGTCGCCATGGCGCTCGACATCGTCGACCGCGGCTATGTCATGGCCGGCGGCCGCATCGTCGCCGCCGGATCGGCCGAGGACCTGAAATCCTCCAACATCGTCGAGGAGGCTTATCTTGGGGCGCATTGAATCATCATGGATTTGATTCTGCAGCAGACGATCAACGCCGTCGCGCTCGGCGGCACGTATGCGCTGCTGGCGCTGGGGCTGGCGATCGTCTTTTCGGTCATGGGCATGATCAATTTCGCCCATGGCGAGCTGATGACGATTTCCGGCTATACGCTGCTCTTTGCCGGTCTGTCGGGCATCCCCTTCGTCATCGCCGTGCCGCTGGCGGTCGCCGCGGCGGTCATTGCCGCCGTGCTGATGGAGCGCATCGCGTTTCGGCCGGTGCGCAACGCCTCGCCGGCGACCATGCTGGTCACCAGCTTCGCGGTCGCCACCATTTTGCAGATCCTGTTCCAGAACCTGATCGCCACCCGCTCGAAGCCGGTGGTCATTCCCGATATCCTCTCCGACAGCATTCCTGTCTTCGGTTTCCTGATCGGCGTCAACAAGCTTGCCGCCATCGGCACGACGATCGTCATGCTGATCTTCCTCAACTGGCTTTTGAAGCGCACCGCCGTCGGCATCGCCATGCGCGCCGCGGCCGAGGATTTTCCGGTCGCCCGGCTGATGGGCGTGCGCGCCAATGGCGTCATCGCCGGCGCCTTCGCTTTGTCCGGCCTGCTCGCCGGCGTAGCAGCAGTCCTCTGGGTATCACAACGCGCCTCGGTCGATCCGCTGATGGGTTTCGTGCCGGTGCTCAAGGCCTTCATCGCCGCCATTCTGGGCGGCCTCGGCTCGCTCACCGGAGCGGTCGCCGGCGGCTTCCTGCTCGGCTTCATCGAGATCTACCTGACCGCCTTCCTGCCGGAGCAGCTGCAGGAGTTCAAGGAACCGATCGGCCTCGGCTTCGTCGTCCTGGTGCTGCTGCTGCGCCCCAACGGCCTGATCCCGGCGGCGACCGTCGGCTCGGAAAAGGTCTGAACCGATGGCTTCGAGCCCCCTGCTCGGCGCGCAGGACGCCGCGCCGTTCGAGCTGGTCAATCCCGGTGGCGTCTCGCCGGTGCTGCTGGTCTGCGAACATGCCGGACGGCAGGTGCCGCGGGCGCTCGGCGACCTCGGCGTCCCGGCCTCCGAGATGGACCGCCACATCGCCTGGGACATCGGCGCTGCCGCCGTCGCCCGCCTGCTGAGCGACCGCCTCGACGCCACGCTGGTGCTGCAGCCCTACAGCCGTCTCGTCGTCGACTGCAACCGGCCGTTTCAGGCCGCCGATTGCGTCCCGGATATCAGCGACGGCACCCCGATCCCGGCCAATACAGGCCTCGACGAGGCGGCCCGCCGCGCCCGCTACGACGCCATCCACGCACCGTTCCACAACGCCGTCGCCAGCCAGATCGACCGCCGCCTTAAAGCGGACTGTCCGACGATCCTGATCGCCATCCATAGCTTCGTCCCGCAACTGCGCGTCTCCGGCACCCCGCGCCCCTGGCATGTCGGCCTGCTGTTCAACCGAAACGATCGCCTCGCCCGCGCCCTGATGCAGCGACTGACCGCCCGCGACCCCGATTTGCCGGCGGCCTTCAACCAGCCCTATCAGGTCGACGACGCCACCGACTACACGATCCCCGTCCACGGAGAGGCCAGCGGCCTCGATCACGTCCTCGTCGAAATCCGCCACGACCTGATCGGGGAGCGAGACGGGCAGGAGCGGTGGGCGGAGTTGTTCGCTGGGGCGATCGCGGATGTTGCGGCTCGTTCGTAGTACGATAAACCTGTAGTAGTATGTGTCACGGTATTGCATTCACTATACGATTTCCGTAAGACGAAACCGCGGGCGGCCTTCCGACAATAGATTGATGACGATGGCCAAAATGATACGCTTGACGATATCTTTGACAAATATGGGACAGACCTAAAAGACGAAGAATACATTTCACTTTCGGAATGGTCAAAAGTATTAAAGTGCGCTCGCGAAGCACTTGAAATTGTAAAAAGTCAATAAATTCACGCAAAACACTCTTACATCCACAGGATGCCGACATTTGTGGAGGAGTCTGCTCAAAAAGCGATTGCAAATGGATGCAACTATATGAGAATGAATGGTGCTCGTTCAGCAACCCTTCACATCAACACTCCCAAGGGTGTTTGTGGCTTCTGTGACTCTGTGATGCGCAACATGCTACCGCCTGGCGCGCAACACCGACAGTCCATTATCTTGGAGGTAGCGTGTCTTATTGATGTCTGATCCTACTATTAAGGCATATATATGCAAAGGCGAGAACAGAATAGCTGAGCAGAAGCAATTTGCTTCAATTGTAGATGCTTTGAGTTTTGCCTCTGACCTTCTCAGCAGGCCATCATCCGAATCTAATCCGGTGTTTTTTGAATTGCGGTCTCCCAAATTGGCCGTGATTCTTCAATGCCAGGACCCCGGTTACTTCCTTCAGGTGTACAGAAAAGAACTATCTGATGAAGGCTGGCTCACCGTTGTGGATAAGGGAAACGAATTAGATCTGGATACCGAGATCGTAATTCCATGCTACGAAGATGATGAAGATGTAGCGGCAACTCATTTCAGATTGACTGGTGTTGAAGGAGCATGGGTATCGAAAGCACTCTTGTGCAAACGAGATTTTATAATCCAAGGACTAATTGACATAAAGAACTATGGCTCCGGATTATCTTGGAATAATGCTGAATACTGGATCGATGTTGGTTGTATGTGAATCACCTTCTGAGCGCGGTGCATTGGCGACCCTGTTTCCATGGACTGTGCGAAAATCGCCGCCCCGTAGGCGCGACCAAAGTGGAGCAACCATTGCCGGGGACACTATCAGGATTAACTGCGTTGGAATTTTGAATGGCCGAGGTATTGGGCGAGGCAGAACTGAGGCGTTCACGTTCTCTGGCGAAACTTCAGCGATACAACGTGCCTCACATTGACCATCTTCCGTATATTGAAACGGAAGATGAGACGCATCGTAGGGCACCACAAGAAGTGGGTCTGAGAATAATCTGCCTGGCCTTGGTGTCCATGAAAGGCGCCGGTGCCGACCACCAATTCGTTCTTGACGGCATTCGACATTACGGCGTGAAAGATGATCTTTCACCAAACGAAAGGGACTTTGTCTTTGATCCCCAACCGTCGGATCACCTGAAGCTCCAGTTCTCATGGCGTGTCGAAGCAGCCCACGCCTTGCTGTGGTCGGTCGGGCTGGTCGAAACGCTCCTCTTCCCGTCTGACACTTGCGATTGGAATGGGTTTTGGGAGGGCTTTCACAAAGGCAACAGGGTTGAGTTTCTGCAACGATTGGATCTTCGCACTCAAGGCATAATTTTGGACGAGGCCGATTTGATCTATCGGTTGCATTGGGCAATAAGGGATGCTGGTTTGGGCGGGCTAAACCCTCCGGCTGGATTGAATTCAAGTGTGGTGATGGAGCGTCATTATGCTCTCAACTGGCTCATCGCACCTGTGTTGGCGTCAGAACGATATACTTGGGACGAAGTCCCGACCGACACGTAGTGTGCCTCCTTAAGCTTCTTTCCGTCCTTGATACCGGCAGCATGGTTGCGAAGGCAAAACGGGCCGCGTTATTGCGCTGGGCAGGCTGAGTGGCCATAGTCAGTGGCCGGAAACAAATGCGCATCACCCCCCCTCACCCCCACAGCTTCTTCGCCACCACGCTGATAAACGAAACCCGTTCGCTCAGCAGATCGTCGAAGCCGTTGGTGATGCGGGCGTCGAAGCTGATGGAGTCGCCCTCGCCCAGTTCGAACAGATTGTCGCCGCAGCGATACATGGCGCGGCCTTCCTGGATGCGGATGAAGATGTAGCCCTCGCCGCGATAGATCGGCAGGTTGATGTTCTCGCCCTTGTGCAGGGTGACGAAAGCCGCCGAGAAGTTGAGGTCCTCGTCGCTGTGCTGGCCGAGGATGCTGTAGGTGTGGGTGTCGCCGGGCGACATACGCACGGTGTTGAGGCCCTGGTCGCCGCGTACCACGTTGATGTCGGTCGAATTCAAGGTGTGTTCGAACAGCGAGATGATCGGGATCGACATGGCCTTGGCGAGCTGGTTCAGCGACGACAGCGAGGCCGTGGACTGGCCGTTTTCGATGCGCGAGATCATCGCCGACGAAATGCCCGACATCTGGCTCAGCTCGACCAGCGTCAGGCCGTTCTTCTTGCGATAGCGCCTGACCGCCCGTCCGACCGGGATGTCGAGATTGCTTGTGTCGTCTGTGTCGGTTCCCACGGAATTCATCCCCCAAGCCGGTTGAGGGCCCCTTTTGCCACAGGCCGGGCCAATTCGACAGGAGGATTCCCGGTCGCGGTGCGCGGCCCCGTTTCGCTACGCCGCGGACCTCGACAGGATCTCCCGCTTGCGGCGCGCCACGAAGTCGCGCAGCGCCTCGTCCGTCGCCTCGTCCAGCTTCGGCTCCTCGTATTCCTTCAGCACCCGCTTCCACAGGCCGTTGGCGCGCTGCTCGGCGTCCTGCCGTCCCTGCTCGCTCCAGGTCTCGTAATTGCGGTTGTCGGTCAGGATCGGATTGTAGAAGGCGGTTTCGTAGCGCTGCAGCGTGTGGCTCGACCCGAAGAAATGGCCGCCCGGGCCGACCTCGCGGATCGCCTCGAAACCGATCGTGTCGTCATTGACCGCCATCGGCTCCATGCTCTTCATCATCAGCTGCAGCAGCTCAGCGTCGAGGATGAGCTTTTCGAACGAGCCCGACAGCCCGCCCTCCAGCCAGCCGGCCGAGGCGAACAGGATGTTGGCGTGACCCATGACGGCGGCCCACAGGCACATCTCGGTTTCATAGGCCGCCTGCGCGTCGACCTGGTTGGACCCGGTGTTCAGCGACGACCGGAACGGCAAACGATAGCGCCGGGCGAGCTGGCCGGACGCCCAGGTGGTCTTGGCGAAGACCGGGGTTCCGAAAATCGGCGAACCGGTACGCATGTCGACATTGGTCAGGTAGGAGCCATAGACAACCGGCGCCCCGGCACGGGCGACCTGGGCGAGCACGCAGCCGGCCAGCGCCTCGGCGTTCTGCACGGTCAGCGCGCCGGCTTCGGTGGCCGGGCTCATGGCGCCGGCCATGGTAAAGGGGGCGATGACCAGCGGCTGGCCGGCGCGCGCCATCTCGATGATGCCCTCGGACATGGCGAGATCGATCTGCAGCGGCGAGTTGGTGTTGATGGGGGCGGTGAGAACCGGTCTTTCGATCAGCTGCTCGGTCGAGAACCCCATCATGATCTTCGCCATCTCGATGGCGTCGCACGCCCGTTCGCGGCCGTTGCTCCAGGCCTTCCAGGTCTTGTCGGTCAGCTTGGCATGCGCGTAGCCGACGTCGAGATGCCGGGTTTCGGCCGGCAGGTCGAGCGGCTCGAAGCCGCCTCCGCCGGCCTGGTGCACGGCGTTCAGGCTGTGGATGATTTTGACGTAGTCGCACATCTCGTCATAGGTGCCGGCACGCCGGCCGCGGTCGAGGTCGTTGGCGAAGGGCGGGCACATGACCGACGAAAAGATGATGTTGCGGCCGCCGAGCGTCAGGTCGTATTGCGGATTGCGGGCGTGCAGCCGCACGGTGTCCGGCGCCAGCGCTACCATCTCCATGACGAAATCAGGGTCGAAACGGACCATTTCGGCGCTGTGATCGACCGGGCAGCCGGCCTCCTCCATCAGCCGCCGCGCCCGCGGATCGAGGATGCGGATGCCGATATCCTTCAGCACCCGCAGCGAGGCGTCATGAATCCGGTCGAGATCGTCGGGCGGCAGGATCTCGATCGGCGGGTAGGGGTTTTCGAACTCCTTCCACGCGATCTGGTCGAGTTTCTGATCGGCGTTGCGCCGCGCTCTTGCCCTTCCTGATTTCCGTGCCACTTCGATCTCGCTTCCGTTCCAGCCTGATTGAAAAATCTCTTCCCGGTGCCCGGCTAGACTAGGGCACGCCGATGTCGCGTCGCAGCGGCAGCGCCGCAATGTCGTGAGCCGACAGCACCGCCCGGACCTCCGGATCGTCGAGGAAGACGAACGTGCCGTCGCGCCACAGCGTGCGGCCGTCGAATTCGGCGCTCGCGTCGAACAGCGTCCAGGCGATCTCGCCCGGCGCATAGGCGCCGCAGGTATGAAAGTGCAGGTAGCGCGGATTGGCGAAGGCCACCTTGCCCCAGCGCTCCAGATCGACGGCCGCGCGAACCGGATAGAAGGCGCCTGAGTTGATCCCCGCGTGCCAGGAATGAACGATCCAGGGGTCGATGCCGAACAGCCCTCCGACCCGCTCGCCATGAGCGCGAATGGCTTCGACCAGCCGCTTCGGGCCATCGAGATCCACCACCCGGCCTTCTGCGACTTGCGCCAGCACCACCTCGTCCAACAGCAGTTCATCGTCATCGTATTTGCGGTTGCCGGAGGCCATCAGCCAATGGGCCAGCGCAACGGTGCCGTTGGCGGTGGCGCAGGCGATCGGCCGCGGCGCGCAGACCGGATAGCGGATGACGGTAAAGTCCTCGGCCTCGCCGGCGGCGATCGTCTCGAGATCCTGGGTGCCCTCGATATCGGTGCCGAGCGGACAGCGGATGCGCCAGTGAAGCGCCCGGTCGACGATGCCGTCATAGGCCGCCTGGATGTCGCGCATCACCCGGTGCGGAACCGTGCAGGCCGGCCCGCCGAGCACCGAAAGGTCGAGCGCGTAGCTCATGGTCACCGAGGCGCTACCGGGGATGGTCTCGAAACGCAGCGTGTCGCCCAGCCGGGCGTGAAACAGCACATGGGTGCTGGTCATCAGGGCCGTGAGAACCGGTTCCGGAATATCGTCGAGCCCGGCATGGTCGGAAACGGGCACGATGGTCGCGTCGATGCCCAGCTCCGCCGCCATGTCGGCGACGCAGACCGGCACCAGGGCGTCGTAGATCCCGAGCGCCGGGTCCTCGGCGATGATCGCCAGCGTGTCGCCGGGCCGAGCGCCGATCGCCTCGGTGATCAGCGAACGGGCGCCGCGGCGCGGGTCGCAATGTGTGAAGTTGGTATCCATCAGTTTCCCGCCGCCGCCATGGGCCGGTCGGCGATCGCCCGCTCCAGCCAGCCTTCGGCGGTCTCCGGTGTGGATGAGATCAGCAGGTGGGTGTATTCGGCGAAGGGCGGCGAGAAGATCGCGTCCTTGCGGCCGCCTTCGACCACCCGGCCCTGCTGCATGACCACGACGTCGTCGGCGATGGCCCGCACCATGCCCATGTCGTGGGTGATGAAGATGTAGGAGACGCCGAGCTGCGCCTGCAGACGCATCAGCAGGTCGAGAATGCCGTCGGCGACCAGCGGGTCGAGCGCCGACGTCACCTCGTCGCAGATGATCAGCTGCGGATCCGCCGCCAGCGCCCGGGCAATGCAGACCCGCTGCTTCTGGCCGCCGGAAAGCTGCGCCGGATAGCGATCGATCAGTTCGGCCGGCAGGTCGACCATCGACAGCAGCTCGGCGGCGCGGAGCAGCGACGCGGTTTTCGACAGGCCGAGAAACACCTGGGCGGCGCGGCCGATAATCTCGCCGATCGACTGCCTCGGGTTCATCGCCACATCGGGCAGCTGGTAGATCATCTGCAGGCTGCGACGCTGCTCCCTGCTGCGTCCGGCAAGCCCCGGCGACAGCGGCGCGCCCTGGTAGTGAACCGACCCCGCGGTCGGCTGCAGCAGCCCCATGATCAGCCGCGCCAGGGTGGATTTGCCGCTGCCCGATTCGCCGACGATCGCCAGATTGCTGCCTTCGCGCAGCTCCAGGCTGACATCGTGCAGGATGGTCAGGTTGCCGTAGCCCGCCGTCACCCCGCGCACCGCGAGCACCGGTTCAGGGCGGATCGCGGTCGGCACGTGCTCGGCCTTTTCGCGCGCCCGCAGCAGCTCCTCCGTATAGGCTTCCCGCGGGCTGTTCAGCAGGTCGTGGGTCGGCTGCTCCTCGATTTCCTCGCCATGGCGCAGCACCTTGATGCGGTCGGAAACCTGCGCCACCACGGCAATGTCGTGGGTGATGTAGATGGCTGCGGTCTGCAAGTCGCGGATGACGTTCTTGATGATCGCCAGCACGTCGATCTGGGTGGTCACGTCGAGCGCCGTCGTCGGCTCGTCGAAGACGATCAGGTCCGGCTGGCCGATCAGCGCCATCGCCGTCATCGCCCGTTGCAGCTGTCCGCCGGAGACCTCGTGCGGGTAGCGGTCGCCGAAATTTTCCGGATCGGGCAACGCCATGCGCCTGAACAGGTCGACGGCCCGGGCCCGGGCGTCGGCGATCTTCAGGTCGCGATGGATCTGGGTGACCTCCAGCACCTGCTGCAGCAGCTTGTGGGCCGGATTGAACGCGGCCGCGGCACTCTGCGCCACGTAGGCGGTCTTTCGCCCGCGCAGGGCGCGCAAACCGTCGTCGCCGGCGGAGCGCAGCTCTTCCCCGTCGAGAAAGATCTCGCCGCCGGACAGCACCAGGCCGCGGCGCGCATAGCCCATCGCCGCCAGTCCGAGGGTGGATTTTCCGGCGCCGGATTCGCCGATCAGGCCGACGACCTCGCCGCGGTGGACCGTCAGGTCGACGCCCTTGAGGATCTCGACCGGCGGTGCGTCCGGCCGCGCCTCGGTCGAAATTCTCAAAGCCCGGATGTCCAACAGCGGCGCGCTCATTTGTGCTGGTCCCGTCTTGCGTTGTGGCGCAGCAGCCCGTCGACGATGAGGTTGGTGCCGATCGCCAAAAGCGCCAGCGCCAAGGCCGGCAGGATCGGCGCGGAGCGGCCGAAGGTGATCGCCAGGGCGTTCTCCTTGACCATGCCGCCGAGGTCGGCATTGGGCGGCTGGATGCCGAGGCCGAGAAACGACAGCGACGAAATCAGGATCGCCGAATAGACGAAGCGCAGGCCGAATTCGGTGACGAGCGTCGGCATGACGTTGGGCAGGATTTCCTTGAACAGGAACCAGCGCATGCTCTCGCCGCGCAGGCGCGCGATCTCGATATAGTCCATCGCCGCGACGTCGGCCGCCACGGCGCGGGTCAGGCGAAAGACCACGGTCGAGGCGAGCACCGCCATCATCGCGACCAGGGCGGGGATCGAGGTGCCGATCGCCGACAGCACGATCAGCGCCAGGATCAGCCCCGGAAACGCCATCAGCGCGTCGACGGCGCGGGTGACGATCAGGTCGAACCAGCCGCCGACGACGGCCGCCGCGATGCCCAGCGGGCAGCCGATGGCAAAGGCGCCGCAGGTGGCGATCAGCGACACGATGACGGTCAGCCGGCCGCCGGTGAGGATGCGCACCAGCAGGTCGCGTCCGACATAGTCGGTGCCCAGCCAGTTGGCGAAGCTCGGCGGCTCCCAGACGCCGCCGACGATCTCGACCTCCGTATAGGGCGACAGGATCGGGCCGACGGTCACCGCGACGAGGAAGAAGACGACGATGACCAGGCCGATCTTGGCGCCGGTGTCGAAATCCCGGACCATGGCGATCATTTGGGACGCCTCCGTCTCGGATTGGCCAGCAGCGACAGGATGTCGGCCGACAGGTTGAGCGCCACATAGACGCTGGCGAAGATCAGCCCGCAGGCCTGCACCAGCGGCATGTCGCGCTTGGAGACCGCGTCGATCATCAGCCGTCCCATGCCGGAATAGTTGAACACCGCCTCGACCACGACGACGCCGACGATGAGATAGGCGAGCGTCAGCATGACGATGTTGAGCACCGGCGCCAGCGCGTTGGGAAAGGCGTGGTAGAGCACGATGCGGCGCCGCGTGGCGCCCTTCAGTTCGGCCATCTCGATATAGGGCTGGTTCATCACCGACAGGATGGCGGCGCGGGTCAGCCGCATGGTGTGGGCCGACACCACCAGCGCCAGGGTGATGCAGGGCAGGGCGATGGCGTGCAGTTCCTGCGCCAGGCTCATGCCGTCCGACAGGCGCGACAGCGCCGGAAACCAGCCCAGCGTCACCGCGCCCCACAGCAGCAGCAGATAGCCGATCAGGAAATCCGGCGTCGACACGAAGACCAGCGTCGAGATGGTGATGCTCTTGTCGGCCAGCCGGTCTTCATAGAGCGCGGCGAGCAGCCCCAGCCCGACGGAAACCGGAATGGCGATGACCGCGGCGGTGAAGGCCAGGAACAGTGAGTTGCCCAGCCGTCCGCTGATCAGGTCGGCGACCTCGCGGCCGCTGGCCAGCGACTGTCCCAGGTCGCCGTGGACGAAGTCCCACAGCCACAGGCCGTAGCGCTCGACCGCCGGACGGTCGAGATCGAGCTTGTCGCGAAGCGCCTGCACGGCCTCCGGGGTCGCCTGCTGCCCGAGCACCGCTTCGGCGACGTCGCCGGGCAGGATCTCGGTGCCGACGAACACCATCAGCGACACCAGGAACAGCGTCACCAGTCCCGAAGCCAGGCGCTTCAGGACCAGTGCCGTCAGGGACGTTGCGCCCATCCCGGTTTACGTGTTCAGCCAGGCGCGTTCGGCGATCCGCATGCCCGACATCTCGAAAGAGCCGGCCGGATAGTAGCCTTCGACCTCGTCGCGCACCCCGTCCACATTGTTGGTGAAGAACGGAATGGCGGCGCCGCCGTCTTCGTGGATCATCAGCTGCAGGTCGTGATAATGGGCCTTGCGCTTGTCGAAATCGGTCTCGGCCCGGGCCAGCGCCAGTTTCTGGTCGAAGGCCTCGCGCCGCCACGCCGTGTCGTTCCATTTGGCGTTCGACGCATAGGCCGTCGACAGCATGATATCGGCGGTCGGCCGGCCGCCCCAGGAGCCCGAGACGAAGGGCTTCTTCATCCACACATTGGACCAGAAGCCGTCGGAGGGTTCGCGGATGATCTCGATCTGCAGCCCGCCCTTGCCGGCCGTCTGCTGGAACAGCGCCGCCATCGCCTCGGCGCCGGCGAAGGTGACGTTCGAGACATGCAGTTCCAGCTTGCCGTCGAAACCGGACTTCTTCAGGTGATGGGCCGCCTTGTCCGGATCGTACTGGCGCTGCGGAATGTCGGCCGCATGGAACGGATCGAAGGGCGGGATCGGATGGTCGTTGGCGAGCGAGCCGAAGCCGGCCATGACCTTGTCGAGGATTTCCACCCGGTCGAGCGAATGTTTCACCGCAAGACGCAGGTCGAGATTGTCGAAGGGCGGGGCATCCGATTGCATCAGCAGCGGCCGGTGGCCGGCGGCCGGATGGTTTTCGACATGCACGCCGGGCGCGCCGGCGATCAGCGCCGCCGATTGCGGGTCGACGCGGCCAGCGACGTGGACCTCGCCGGTAATCAGCGCCGAGATGCGCGAGGTGGTGTCGTCGATGAACAGGATTTCGACCTCGTCGACATGGGCGCGGTCGGGCTTCCAGTAATTGGGGTTCTTCACCGCCACCAGCTTTTCGCCGGGTACGAATTCCTTGAGCATGTAGGGGCCGGTAAACATTCCGGCGGAAAAATCCGTGGTCCCTTCCGGCAGCACCAGCAGGTGGAAATCGCCGAGCAGATGCGGCAGGTCGGCATTGCCCGAGGCGAGCTTGACCTTGATGGCATGCGGCCCGTCGGCGCTCAGATCGGTGATCGGGGTGAGCAGGCCCTTGGCGCCGGAGGCGCTGTCGTCGCCGCGATGCAGATTGATGGAATAGACGACGTCGGCCGAGGTCATCTCGCGGCCGTCATGGAAGGTCACGCCCTTGCGCAGCTTGAAGGTCCACTCGGTGGCATCCGGCGACGATTCCCAGCTTTCGGCCAGTTCGCCGACCAGTTCGCCGTCCTTTTCGATCTCGGTCAGGCCGTTCGCCAGCGTATAACCGATGACGCCGTGTCCGACCGACGTCATCTTGGTCGGATCGAGCGAATCGCCGGCGCCGCCGCCAGTGGTTCCCAGAACCAGCCGGCCGCCCGGTTTGGGCTGGGCCTGGACCAGCTGCGTGCCGCCCAGGGTGAGCAATCCGGCGGCCGCGCTCGCCTTCAGAAAGGTCCGCCGGTCCGGCCGCGTCAACAGGCGCTTGTTCGAATGAGTCAACGTCTTTTCCTCCTCGGGATCTCGGTTCCCCACACACACATCCGATGGTTCAGAATTTGCATGACACACAATTTTTTTAATTACATGAAAACCGACAATTGGATTTTCGTCAAGCGGGATTGCGCGGTTGGGGTAGAGGAAATGGGGTGTTTGGGCGGTCTGCGGGGCAGTTCGCGGGGATCAGAGCAACTGACTTGGTTGGCGGGCGCGGGATGGTACCGGAATCGGGAGAAGTGGTTTTGCCCGCTCGGGGACCGACCTCTCACGGCCGCTCCTTCGCGAGCAGATCAGGACCGGTTCTCGAACGCCGCGCCCAGAACGATGGACGACGTAGTGCGTTCGACGCCTTCGATCTCGCCGAACTCCTGCAGCACCTGGTTCAGTCGCAACGCCGTTTCCGCGTCGACGATCACGATCAGGTCGAAAGCGCCGCTGACCGAATAGCACGACCTGGCCTCGACGGTTTCGCCGATCTTGCGGATGATCTCCGTCGTGTGTTTCGGATCGACGGTGAACCGGACGATGGCCTGCAACCGGTCCTCCGCCGCATGTTTGCCCAGGCGGATCGTATAGCCGGCGATCACGCCGTCGCGCTCCAGCCGGGACATCCGATCCTGAACCGCCGAGCGGGACAGGCCGAGGCGGCGCGCCAGAGACGCCGTGGCTTCGCGAGCATTTGCCTTGAGCAGCTCGACCAGTTTCGAGTCTACACCGTCCAACCTGCGTTTCATCGCCAGCTCCGTTATTTTGATGGGAATTTTTCGATAATTATGTCGATACGAGGGATTGTGTCCGGTTTTACGCCGTTTTTACAATAAATCAGACAGGCATTCCATCGTTTCGTCGCCACTTTGCCGAACCGCTGGCACCAACCAAAACAACAAACCGACAACCGGAACACGATTTCGGACCCGCATTCGGAGGCTGCGCCTTGAGCGCCGTCAGGTCCAACAAAGGAGTCAGAAGACCAATGAAAACCTATCTTTCTGCACTTGCCATCGCAGCCGCGCTCAGCTCGACGGCCCTGGCGGCCGAGTTGAGAACCAACATCAACGCCGACCCGGCCATGGTCGATCCGATCACCTATTCCGAACTCATTGCCGGCGACGTCATGGCCAATGTCTATGAGGGCTTTGTCGCACTGGATGCAGACGGCAACGTCGTCCCGGCGCTGGCCGAAAGCTGGAAAGCGCATGATGACGGCCTGGGCTTCCGGTTCAGCCTGCGTCCCGGCGTCAAATTCCACAGCGGGCGCGATTTCGGCGCCAAGGACGTCAAATACACCTTCGAACAGCTGCTGATCCCCGGCAATCGAGGCGGCCTCAATGCGAGATACCTCAACAACATCGTCGGGTCGAAAGCCGTCAAGGATGGCGAAACTACTGATCTGGAAGGCGTCACGGTGGTCGACGACCTCACGCTGGACGTACGGTTTGCGTCGCCGGACGTGCTCTTCCCGATCTATCCGTTCTTCTTCATGGACAGCGGAATCGTCGATGAACTGGGCGAGGATTGGGCGACCAAGGCGTCGGCTGGAACAGGTCCTTTCAGCTTCAAGGAATGGAACATCGGACGCAACGTTGCGCTGGAAGCGTTCCCGGATTACTGGGGCGGTGCGCCGCAGATCGAGGGCGTCCAGTTCCTGATCGTGCCGAGCGGCGATACGGCCGTGTCGATGTACGAGGCCGGGGAACTGGATCTGGTGTACGCCGATACGCCGACCATCCGGCGCATTCTGAAAGATCCGCAATTCGGTGATGACATCATCAAATCGCCCGCGGCGCAAATCCGCTATCTGGGCATGAACCAGAACCTCTACGAGCCGTTCAAGGACAAACGCGTGCGCGAGGCCATCTGCATCGGTTTCGACCGCAACGCGATGATTGACGGGCTGTATCAGGGCGCGGCCTTCCCGCTTTACGGCCAGGTTACGCCGGGGGTTGCCGGGTACAATCCCGACCTGAACGAAATCCCCTACGATCCGGAGCGCGCCAAGGCGCTGCTGGCCGAGGCCGGCTATCCGAACGGCGAGGGCATGCCGCCGATCAAGGTCACCAGCACCGAGCCCAACAAGAACGACATCACCTATTTCGCCAGCCAGTTCAGCGAAGTGCTGGGCATCCCGGTCGAGGTCGAGGTGGTCGAGCGCGGCACCCATATCAAGCGCATGAATGCCGGCGAGGTGCCGTTCTTCCCGTGGGGCTGGTCGGCCGGCTATCCGGATGCGCTCTATTTCCTCAGCCAGGTCTGGTACGGGCCGAGCACCTACAACCGTTCGCGCTGGCAGAATGACGAGTTCGACGCGCTGATCGAAAAGGCGCAGGGCACGGCGGACGAGCAGGAGCGCTACAAGCTCTACAACAAGGCCGAGGCGATCCTCATCGACGATTGGGGCACCTGCCCGACGACAGTGCGCATGCAGGTGGCGCTGGCCAAGCCCAATGTGAAGGGCGTGGCCTTGACTCCGTTCCGGTTCCTGCCCTTCGGTGATGTGAAGATCTCCGAATAAGCCAAGCCGCACCCCCGGCAGTGTCACGAGTTCGACCATGTTAAATTATGCTGCACGGCGAATGACGGGCCTGTTGGGGGTGTGGTTTCTAGCCGTCGTCATCACCTTCATTGCCGTCCAGTTCGTTCCGGGCGACCCGATCATGGCGTTGCTGTCGGACAATGCCGGCGATGTCGAACTCGAGGCACGGCTGCGCGCCGATTACGGGCTCGACCGGCCGTTGCCAGTTCAGTTTCTGGACTATCTGGGCAACATCGCCAACGGCACCTTCGGCCTTTCGTACCGCTATGCCGGCACCACCGTGTTCGAGGTGATTTCGGGAGGACTGCTGATCTCGCCGGTGCTGGCAGTTCTGGCGATCGTGATCGCGGTGCCCCTCGGCGTCGTTCTCGGCGTTTTCGCCGCCCGTCGCGCCAATTCCTGGGCCGACACGTCGGTGATTATTGTCCTTGTGGCCGGCATCTCGATCCCGAATTTCGCCATGGCGTCGTTCATCGTCTATCTGCTGTCGATCCAGTGGGCGGTTCTACCGGTGGCCGGGTGGGGCGATCCCCAGCATATGGTCATGCCGGTGGCCATTCTGGTCATTCCGCCCACCGCCTATATCGCCCGACTGACGCGGACCTATATGCTGGAGGTGCTGCAGCAGGATTTCGTACGGACTGCCAGGGCGAAGGGGCTGCGCGATCAGCTGGTGATCTACCGTCATGCACTGCGCAACACATTCGTACCGCTGCTGACGACCATCGGCATCATCTTCGGCGGCCTGCTGTCTGGGACCTTCGTCGTGGAAACGATCTTCAACATTCCGGGGCTCGGGCGTCTGGCGATCGAGTCGATCTTCGCCCGCGACTATCCGGTGACCATGACCATCGTTCTGTTGTTCACGGTGTTTTATTCGCTCATCAACCTGGCGGTCGATCTGGCCTACGGCGCTCTTGATCCGCGCATCCGCCTCGACCAGGGGAAAGACTGACCATGGCTGAGCCAACGGCATCGTCAGCCGCGCGGTCGCGATCGGATTTTCTGCTGCGGTTTCGCCGGTCGCGCAATGCGATGATCGGTGCGACCATCGTTACGCTGGTGATTCTGATCGCGCTGTTCGGTCCCTACTTCACGGCACATGATCCGGTGCGCGTGAATGTCCTGGCCAGCTGGCAACCGCCCGACCAGGCCCATTGGATGGGGACCGACGCGCTGGGGCGTGACGTTTTCGCCCGCATCATCCTGGGCGCGCGCGTGTCGCTTCTGGTGTCGTTTTCGGTGCTGGCGATCACGCTGACGGTCGGCACCGTCCTGGGAATGTGCGCCGCCTATTTCGGCGGTTGGGTCGACGCGATCATCATGCGGACCGTCGATATCATCTTTGCCTTTCCCGAACTGATCTTCGCCATTCTGATCGCCGCCATGCTGGGACCCGGCACACTGACGGTCATCATCGCCCTGTCGATGGTGTGGTGGCCGGGAATTGCGCGGCTGACCCGCTCCCTGGTGCTCGGGCTCAAGCACGAGATGTTCATCGATGCGGCGATCGCCTCGGGCACGCCGGTGCACAAGATCATGCGCCGACATTTCCTGCCCAACATCGTGGCGCCGCTGATCGTGCGCGCCTCCATCGGGGTGGGTTTCATCATCATGGCCGAGGCGACGCTGAGTTTTCTGGGCATCGGTATCCAGGAGCCCCAGCCGACCTGGGGCGCCATGATTCGTGACGGGCTGTCGCAGCTGAGGACAGACCCGCATTTGGCGCTGTTCGCCAGCCTCGCGCTGGCGGTAACGATGATCGGTTTCAACCTGCTCGGAGACGGCCTGCGCGACATTCTCGATCCGAAGGTGCGCACCCTGTGAGCCGGCAAGCCGATCCTCTGCTAGATGTGCGCGACCTGTCGGTTTCCTTTACCGGCCTGCGCGGTTCGGTGCAGGTGCTCGACAGGGTGAGTTTCTCGGTCGATCCCGGCGAGATCGTCGGCATCGTCGGCGAAAGCGGATCCGGCAAGTCGGTCACCTCGCTTTCGATCATGGGCCTCTTGGGCGCGCAGGGAAATGTGGACAGCGGCGCGATCCGCTTCGGCGATGACATGCTGACCCATCTGAGCCCGGCCGAGATGCGACGGAAACGCGGGCGCGACCTGGCGATGATCTTTCAAGAACCGTCGACCAGCCTGAACCCGATCATGACGGTCGGATTTCAGATCGCGGAGGTGCTGATCGAGCATACCGGGGCAGATGCCGCCGACGCCCACCGACACGCCGTCGATCTGATGGACAGGGTCGGCATTCCGGCTCCGGACCGGCGGGCGACGGACTATCCGCACCAGCTCTCCGGCGGCATGAAACAGCGCATCATGATTGCCATGGCGCTGGCCTGTCAGCCGCGGCTACTGATTGCCGACGAGCCGACCACGGCACTCGACGTGACCATTCAGGCGCAGATTCTCGACCTGATCGTTGAACTGCGCGACCAGCTGGACATGGCGGTGCTGCTGATCACCCACGACATGGGGGTCATTGCCGAGACGGTCGATCGGGTCGTGGTGATGTATTCCGGCCAGATCGTCGAGCAATCGACCGCGGAGCGTCTGTTTGCCGATCCGCAGCACCCCTATACGCGTCTGCTTTTACGCTCGATCCCGTCGGCGCATCGAAAGCAGGATGTGCTTCCCGTGATCGAGGGTGCTGCCGCCGCGCCGTCGGAGGTTCTTCCGGGATGCCGGTTTGCGCCGCGCTGCCCGCTTGCCGCGCCGGAATGCGAGCGCCCGGACCCGCCGCTGCAGCGGATCACCCCCGACCATGCGGCGCGTTGCGTCAGGCTCGATGCGGCCGGCCGGCTGATCGACGAGGTGCCGGTATGAGTGGCGCCCCGATCCTGCGTCTCGAGAACGTGACCAAGAACTTCACGATCCAGTCGGGCGGGTTGTGGCAGGCCGAACAGCGCTTGCGCGCCGTCAACGATGTAAGCCTCGAAGTGCATGCCGGCGAAACGGTCGGCGTTGTCGGAGAATCCGGCTGCGGCAAGACCACGCTTGGCCGCACGATCCTGCGACTGACGGATCCGAGCGCCGGGCGCATCCTGTTCGACGGGCGCGATATCACGCAGCTGTCCCGCGCCGAGGCGAAAGCCATGCGGCAGGACATTCAGATCATCTTTCAGGATCCCTATTCTTCGCTCAACCCGCGCATGAAGGTTCGCGACATCATCGCCGAGCCGCTGGAGAATTTCCTCACCGACCGCGCAGAGATCGCCGCGCGGGTGCGGGAGGTGATGGAAATCGTCAAGC
The DNA here is from genome assembly GCA_963921345.3 of Rhizobiaceae bacterium. GTDB lineage: Bacteria > Pseudomonadota > Alphaproteobacteria > Rhizobiales > Rhizobiaceae > Hoeflea_A. The sequence continues at coordinate 34,761 of CAWUFE020000009.1, forward strand.
TGCCGGTCGACTATGCCGACCGCTACCCGCACGAATTTTCCGGCGGCCAGCGGCAGCGCATCGGCATTGCTCGCGCCATCGCCATCCGCCCGCGCCTCATCGTCTGCGACGAGGCCGTTTCGGCACTCGATGTCTCGGTGCAGGCGCAGATACTCAACTTGCTGAAGGCGATCCAGCAGCAGACTGGCGTCGCGCTGCTGTTCATTTCGCACAATCTGGGCGTCGTCCGTTTTCTCAGCCACCGGGTGGCAGTGATGTATCTGGGCCGGGTCGTCGAACTGGCGCCGGAGCAGACGTTGTTCGATGCGCCGCGTCACCCCTATACCGCGGCCCTGCTGCGGGCGATCCCGGAGGCGGACTATGCGCGGCGCGGCACGCGCACACACCTGACGGGCGACATTCCGAGCCCCATCAATCCGCCGCCCGGTTGCCCGTTTCACCAGAGATGCGCCAAGGCGCAACCTCTTTGCCGGACCGATGAACCGCCGCTTGCCGAGCAGCAGCCCGGCCAGTGGGCTGCCTGCCACTTTCCGAATACCGAGGATGAATGGATGCGCGATGCTGTATGAGCGGACGACCTATACACCCAAGGCGGGCGCCTTCGACGTGGTCCTTCAAACCCGCCGAACCGCCTGCGACATCCGCCGCAAGCTTGGCCTGCCGGTCGGCGAAGTCTTTGTCGAAGCCACCTCGGACGGCGAGGATCTGGTGCATTGGGAATGTCGGTTTGAAACGGATGAGGAGCGGCGAGCCGATATGCAGGCGCGCGACGGCAGCGGCGAGTTCGGCCGCATTCGCGACGCCATGCGGGACCATATCGACGACTTTCAGCGCCGCATCTTCAAGCGCGCCGTGCATCAGTCCAGCAGGTTGCGCCGGACATCGCTTGAGAACATGCCGGTGGTGCCCCGGGAGGTCGCCTTCCGCAGCGGCGACCTGACCCTCACCGGATATCTCTATCTGCCCCCTGGCGAAGGCCCGTTTCCGTGCATGGTCACCAATCACGGCAGTTCCATTCATCAGGGCACGACGGATGTCTGCCGGCCCGGTACGGCGGCGGTGCTGATGAGTTGGGGACTGGCCTCGTTCCTGCCGCACCGGCGGGGTTACGGCAACTCGCCCGGACGCCCCTGGCGCGAGGACGTGAGTGCCGACTACGGCACCGAGGCCTATGACGCGCAGCTGGCCAAACGCCTCGATGACGAAAGCAACGACGTGGTCGCCGCGCTGGAGATGCTGGAAGAACGGACCGAGATCGACGCCCGCCATATCGGCGTGATGGGCAGTTCCTTCGGTGGCACCGTTACCCTGCTGGCGGCAGCCAAATGCGAGCGATTCCGCTGCGCCGTCGAATTCGCCGGGGCGGCAATGAACTGGGAGAAGACGCCCGGGCTGCGCAAGACCATGTTCGATGCGGCCCACAAACTCACCCGGCCCATCTATTTCATGCAGGCCGCAAACGACTACTCGGCGGCGCCTACCGCGGAACTGGCGGCAGCTCTGGAGGGCACCGACAAGGTCTTCAAGTCCAGAATCTATCCGGGCTTCGGCCTGACCAAGGACGAGGGGCACTTTCTCTACGGCCAGGGTGCGGCGCTCTGGAGCAAGGAAGTACGGGAGTTTCTGGATCAATGGCTTTGACCGCACCAACGCCCGGCAGCTGGCTCGAAGATCTGACCTGGCCCGAGGCCGAGACCTGGATGCAGCGCAACGCGGTGGTGCTGGTGCCCATCGGCGCCGCCTCCAAGGAGCACGGACATCACCTTCCGCTATGCACCGACTATCTGCTGGCGCGTGGTATCTGCGACCGGGTGTTGTCCGAATTGCCGGTGCTGGCGGCGCCAGTGATCGGCTTCGGCTACTACCCCGCGTTCCGTCACTATCCCGGCAGCCAGCACTTGCGGCCGGAAACGTTTTCCGCCCTGCTGCGCGATGTGCTTGACGGGTTCGTTGCGCAAGGGTTCGGCCGGCTGCTGGTGATCAACACCGGCATTTCGACCGAACCCATCGTCAATGTGGCGCTGCGCGAGATCTACGAGGACACAGGCACCCGCGTCCGCGCGGCCCATATCAGCCGTCTGGGCCGCGCCGCCGACGCGCTGATGGAGCAGGAACTCGGCGGGCACGGCGACGAGCACGAGACCTCGCTGATCCAGGCGTTGGCGCCGGAGCGCATCCGACCCGGCAAGGCGCGGCAGGATTACGGCGCCATGCGCGAGCAGCCCGAAACCGTTTTCTACCAGCCGACGATCTTCGATCCGTCCCCCGACAGCGGTCCCGACTACAGCGCCACAGGCGTGCGGGGCGATCCGACCCTGGCCACACCGGAAAAGGGAGAGGCGTCGCTCAAGGCCACGGTCGACGACGTGATCGACGGGATACGCGCGTTATGGCCGGAGGCGCTGGCCGGAGACCCATGACGGCGCAGGAGACATATGACGTCATCGTCGTAGGCTTCGGTTATGCCGGCGCGTTTGCGGCCATCGCCGCGGCCGATGCCGAGGCGCGCGTTCTGCTGCTCGAAAAGGCGCCGCATCCTGGCGGCATTTCTATCTGTTCGGCCGGCGGGTTGCGAACCGCGACCGACGCCGACCAGGCTTTTGCCTATCTGCGCGCCAGTGCCGGCGGCAAGACGCCCGACCCGGTGCTGCGCCAGCTGGCCGGCGGCATGACAAGGGTGCATGCGGTTCTTTGCGGCCTGGCCGAGGGCACCAGCGCCCGGATCGACAATCGCAGCTCACCTGCCAACTACCCCTTTGAGGGGCATCGGGTTTTTGGCTTCAGCTACGTTGAGGACTTTCCAGGCTTCGACCCAGTCGTCGCCTGGCCGCATGTGCGGGGTGCGTCCCAGGGAGCCCTGCTGTTCCGGCTGCTGCAGGTCAACGTGGAAAGGCGCAGCCGCATCACCGCCCGCCTGGCGACCCCGGTCGTCGGGCTGGAGCGTTCGGGCAACGATGTCGTCGGCGTGCGCCTGGCGGACGGACAGCGGATTGCCGGCTCCGGTGGCGTGGTGCTCGCCTGCGGCGGTTTCGAGGCCGATCCGACAATGCAGGCGCAATACTGGTCCGGAGGCCCCGCGCTCTCCGCCGCCTATGCCGGCAACACGGGCGACGGCATCCGAATGGCGCAGGCGGTCGGAGCCGATCTCTGGCACATGTGGCACTGGCACGGCTGCTACGGCTATCGGCTGCCGGACCGCTCCTATCCGTTCGGTGTGCGGGTCAAGCGGTTTCCCGACTGGACGCCGGACAGCGCCGGCTTGGCGCCGGGCGGGTTGCCGGTCATGCCCTGGATTCTGCTCGACCGGCGGGGGCGGCGTTTCATGAACGAATACGAACCCTACGTCCAGGACACCGGCGGGCGGATGCTGGCGAAATACGATCCGGCGCTGCAGCGCTATGAGCGCAATCCGGCCTGGCTGGTGACCGACCGGGCGGGGCTGTCCATGTATCCGTTGGGCAAGCCCACCCGCAACGACCAGACCGCCCGATACGACTGGAGCGAGGACAACAGCCGGGAATGCGACGCCGGATTGTTCCGCGAGGCGGCCGATGAGCAGGACTTGGCAACACAGTGCGGGGTGGAACCGGAAATCGTCGAGCGGACCCTGTCCCGATGGAACGCGGCCTGCGCCGTCGGCAGCGATGGCGACTTCGGACGCCCCGCGAGTTCGCTGCATGCGCTCAAGCCGCCTTATTTCGTCGCCTCGGTGGAACCGGTTGTGTCCAACACCCAGGGCGGTCCGGTCCACGATGCCGAACAACGGGTGCTGGCTCCGGACGGAACACCGATCCCGGGTCTCTTTGCGGCGGGTGAGTGCGGATCGGCCTTCGGACATCTCTACATGTCCGGCGGAAACCTCGCGGAATGCTGCATTGGCGGGCGAATCGCCGGGCGAAATGCGGCGGAAAGGGCAAGCCCATGATTTCACTGGCCGATGATGCAAGGCTTCTGCCGCCCGCCGAGATGGCCCGGCGACTGGCCGAACTGACCGCGGACGGACGGACCGTGTCGGACTATTACGGCAACGGCGGTGCCGTGGAAGAGTTCGAGGCGCAGATCGCGAAGCATCTGGGCAAGGAACGGGCGGTGATGTTTCCCACCGGAACGCTGGCCAATCTGTGCGCCATGCGGCGGCTAGCGGGTCCGGACAATGCGCGTATCCTGGTGCATCGCGACGGACATTTCTTCAACGACGCGGGCGACAATCTGGCGGCCCTCGGCCGCTTTACCATGGTTCCCCTCGTGGGCGAGGGCGCCGGTTTCGGGGCGGACGATGTCCAACGCGAAATCGACCGAGCGGCAAGTGCCCGGGTCGCCGCCCGCATCGGCTGCATCGCGGTAGAGAGCCCGAGCCGCCGTGTCGACGGGCGGCAATTCGGCACCGGCCGCATCGCGGAAATCGCAGATATTGCCAGGGCGAACGGCATTGCAATGTTCCTGGACGGCGCGCGCATGCTGATCGAATGCGCGGTCACCGGACGGAGCCCGGCCGACATGGCGGCTCCCTTCGATCTCGTCTACGCGTCGCTCTACAAATATCTCGATGCGCCGTTCGGCTGCGTGCTGGCAGGACGGGCCGACATGCTGGACGATCTCTATCATGAGCGGCGCGGCTATGGCGGGGGGCTTTGGCAGATGTGGCCCGCCGCGGTTCTGGCGGCCGACAAGCTGGCGCGGTTCGATACGCTTTGGCGCGAGGTCATCCCGCATGCCCAAGCCGTGTTCGATCATCTGCAGGACGGCCCGGTCTCGGTGACGCAGTTCGAAGACGGCACCAATGCCGTTCGGCTTACCCTGCCGCAAGCGCCTGCGACCGCTGAGGCATTGACGGAAAAGGCCCGGGCGCTGGGGCTGAAAGTGCCCGCATCGGCGACGGCGCAATTGACGGTCAAGTTCAATGAATCGTGGCTGTCCGCCTCTCCGGAAGACCTGGCCGAGAAAATACGGGAGCTCGCGACATGACCGACTACGTCAAGGGAGAACTGGGGCTGGATCATGTGCTGTGGGCGGTGCCCGATCTGGATGCCGGTGTGGCGCAATTCGCCGCAGCGACCGGTGTCACGCCCGGCAATGGCGGCAGCCATGCCGGGTTCGGAACCCGCAACTCGCTCGCTTCGCTGGGCGATCGGATCTATTTCGAAATCATTTCGGTCGACCCCGCACAGGACCGGTATCGCGAACGAGCGCAGCGAATCGGCGAGCTGACAGCTCCCGAAATGCACACATTCGGCATTCGCGGCGAAGGCCTGGAGGCCTATCGCGACGCCGCCCGCGGGCTTGGATTGAATGCCTCCGATCCCGTGCGCATGGCGCGCATGCGCGCCGACGGCGTGAAGATCCAGTGGCAGTCCATTTATATCGACGATCCGGTCTGGGTCGACATGATCCCCTTTCTGATCGACTGGATGGGCAGCCAGCACCCTTGTGAAACCACGCCGACCGGCCTGGAATTCGTGTCCTTCGCGGCCCTGCATCCCAGGGCCGACGAGCTGGGCGACATCTACCGCTCGCTGGGTGTGCGCGTTCCCGTGCGCCGCGCGGTGTCGCCGGGTTTCATGCTGGAGATGGACACGCCCAGGGGAAGGATCCTGATGGTATGACCCGCGACGAGCTCAAAGACATGGTGGAGGGTTGCCCGTTTCACCGCTTTCTCGGGCTGAAACTGGAGGATTTCGATGAAGAAGCCGGGCGCGTTTCGATTTCGGTCGAGGCGCATGAGGACCTGTCGCGCAGCGATGAAAGGGTCGAACTGCATGGTGGCGTGATCGCCAGCCTGATCGATCTCGCGGGCGATTATGCGGTGGCTCTGAAAGTCGGTCGGGGCGTGCCGACCATCGGGCTCAATGTCGATTTCCTACGGTTCGCACGCGGCGCCAGGGTCACCGCCACAGCCGATATCGTCAAATGCGGCCGCTCGATCGCGGTCGCCGAAATCCGCGCCATCGACGAAGCCGGCGCGCTGATCGCCATCGGCCGGGGCACCTATTCGTCGGTCGTCAGCGCCGGTTGATTGCAGGAACGGGAGGATACCATGCGCGCCATACAGTTCGACCAGCACGGTCCGATCGAAAGTCTCTATCTGGCCGACATCCCGGTACCATCGATCAGCCCGACGCAGTGTCTGGTCAAGGTCAGGGCTGTGACCCTCAACGGTTTCGACCCGATGGTCATGCGCGGCATTCCGGGCCTTCGAACACCGTTGCCGATGATCCCGGGAGCCGATATCGCCGGCGAGATCGTCGAGATGGGCAAGGCCGTGGACGCCGTCCATCTCGGCGTCGGGCAGCGGGTCGGCGTGGATCCGAGCAGCGACAAGGGGATGATGGGGGAAACCGCGCTTGGAGGCCTGTGCGAATACATCGCCGTCGAGGCCAGCCATCTGGTCGCAGCGCCCGATTCGGTCGACGATCATGCCGTCGCCTGTCTGCCGACGGCTTACGCCACGGCGCACCGGATGCTTTTCACCCGCGGACGAATCGAAAGCGGCGAGAAGATCCTGATCCTCGGCGCCAGCGGCGGAGTCGGCACCTGCTGCATCCAGCTGGCAAAAATGGCCGGCTGCGAGGTGATCGCGGTGACCTCGAACGCCGACAAGGGCGAAAGGCTGCGCCGGATCGGAGCGGACCATGTCATCGATACCTCCGCCACCGATTATGTCGCATACATCGTTGAAACCTACGGCAAGCCGCGGACCCGTGGTGCGTCCGGCGGCGTGGATGTCTGCGTCAACTATTCCGGCGGCGAGGACTGGGCAAAATGCTTCCGGACCGTGCGCCGCGGCGGCCGAATCCTGACCTGCGGGGCAACCGGCGGGTACGATCCGAAGACCGACATTCGCTACATCTGGTCGTTCGAGCACACCATCGTGGGTTCCAACGGATGGGCCCGCGACGATCACGAGAAGATGTTGGACCTGATGGCGAAGGGCCGTATCGCCCCTGTGATCGACCGGGTGATTCCGATGTCGGGCATCCGGCAGGCGATGCACGATCTGCAGGACCGCAAGGTGATCGGCAAGGTCGTTCTGGAGGTTGGCGAGGAAAAGGAGGAATCGGCATGATCTCGAAAAACCTGGGCAAATGTTTCGACGCCGCGCGCTGGGGAGAGAAAATCGCGCTGATCGAGCCGGTCGACTTTTCATCGCCGGTCCAGCGCACCAGCTATGCCGAGCTCGATCGGGAGTGCGATGCCGTGGCCCGCGGGTTGCTCGGGCGCGGCTTTCGACCCGGCGATCGTCTCGGGCTTCTGGGACAAAACAGCCGGGAGTTCCTGTCGGCCTATTTCGGGATCATGCGGGCGGGCATGGTGGCGGTTCCCTTCTCATACAAGCTGCCGCAGCCGACGATCGACCACATCGTCGCGGATGCGGAGCTCAAGGCGATCTTCCACGACGGCGCGAACGCAAGCAAATGCCCCGACACCGTCGACCGCATCGCACTGGACGGGCCCGAGTTTCGGGATTTTCTCGATTTCGGCCCGTTCGCCACCCATGAACCGGCCCCGCGCGAGGTCGGCATGATGCTCTATACCTCCGGTTCGACCGGCATGCCCAAGGGGGTTCTGCTCAGCCACGATTCCCAACGCTGGTCGCTGGAGCGCGGCGCCCGGCTGTTCGGGGACAGGGACGCCAACGTCTACATCGTCGCCGCGCCGATGTTCCACATGAATGCCACCATTTCGACCAAGGGCGCGCTGGTGGCAGGTGCGACCACGGTGCTGCTGCCGACCTTCGATGCGATGGCCTATGCCCGATCGATCCACGAATTCGGCGTCACTTCGCTGACCTCGGTGCCGACGATGCTGGCACTGGTCGCCAAACAGGCCGATGCGTTGGAGGATCTGGATTTTTCATCCGTTATCGAGGTGACGATGGGATCGGCGCCGCTGACCCAGGCCCTGATCGACAAGGTCCAGGCGCTGTTTCCGGGATCGACCATCTCCAACAGCTACGGCACGACCGAAGGCGGCCCGTCGCCCTTCGGGCCGCATCCCGACGGTGTCCCGCGTCCGGCGCTGTCGCTGGGATATCCGGCCGAGGGGCAGGAGGTCGAATTGCGCGAGGGCGATGGTCCGGACGAAGGCGTGTTCCATATCCGGGGTCCGATGTCGATGGAGGGCTACAACAATCTGCCGGAGAAGACCGCCGCCGTCATGCGGGATGGCTGGTACCGGACCGGCGATATCATGAGGCGCGACGAGAACGGGTTCTTCTACTTCGTCGGCCGGGCCGACGACATGTTTGTCGTTGGCGGCGAGAATGTCTGGCCCGGCGAGGTCGAGAAGCTGATCGAGACCATGGATGGCGTGCATCAGGCCTGTGTCGTGCCGACGCCGCACGAAACCAAGACCCATGCGCCGTTCGCTTTCGTGGTGCCGCAGTCCGGCGCGGAGTTGACGGAGGAGGCGGTGAAACAGTTCACGCTTGCCCACGGACCGGCCTTCGCACATCCTCGCCATGTGCGATTTGTCGACAAGATCCCGCTGGCCGGCACCAACAAACCCGACCGCAACCTCCTGACGGAAAGGGCTCGGAAGGAGCTGGCGGGATAACGATTGAACTTCGAATCATCAAACACTGAGAGACCATGGTGCCTGTGGTGAAGATTTACTCGATGCCAGTTGGACGGCTATAGGTCTCGAATGACCGAAACCTCGCCCCTGTTGTCGCTCGCCGAGCTTCGCGCTGCCGGGGTTCCGGAGCCCTGGGCGTTCGGCCGTCGCGACTGGGTCCGTTCCGGCGAGATCGACTCGCAGGGGCATGTCAACAACACCGTCTATCTCGCCTGGTTCGAAACGGTGCGCGTCGCCTACCTGCATGCGCTCGATCCGTCCCCCTATCCGGAGCGGCAGACCGTCATCAAGTCGCTCACCGCCGAGTTCCATCAGGAAATGAACGTCAACGAGGCCTATGTCGTCGCGGCGCGCACACGCAGTTTCAGGCGGTCCAGTTTTGTTCAGGACTACGCCGTCTTTGCCGGGACGCAGCGCGCCAGCGGATCGGCCATCGTCGTATTGCTGGACAATGACGGGCGAAAGGCGCTCCTGCCCGAGGCGATGCGCCGGTTTTTCGTCGAGCATGACAGAGCCGAGGATCACGGCATCGTTTGAAGCTCGTAGCGGTCTCCGTAGGAGCCGGCTCGAGCATGATTTGCTCCTATCCAACAAGAGCCGGGTGCACACACAAATCACAATCCGACAGTGTCGGAGGAAGTGAGTTTATTGCTCTATGAAAAAATACGTATGCGTCTGCTGTCACAAACGAAGTGGTCACCCTGCCCGCTGAGAGTGGGACGCGACAAGCGGGACATTTTCCGGTAACAAAAAGTCGAAGCGACTTCTCAATCGCTTCGTTAGCAAGATTATCGCCCAATCCTTTTCCGGATTTTACGGTCTTTCTATCTATCGATTAATACGCACTTAAGTTGCTATGGTTGGGTCGTTGGCCCAATGGAATTGGTAAATAGCATGAACATTCTAGAAGCCGCAAATCTACCCGAACAGTTTGGGCTGGCCCTACTCCTTCTTTCGTTGGCGCTGCTTATCGGATCATACCTTGACGACCTCAATTTTGGTTTTTTCAGAATTCCTTGGCTTTCACGTTCGCGAAAAAAGAAATTGAAGATCATTGGTCCGATATTGTTTCTTGCCGCGTTGGTAGTCCATTTTCCGCTACTTCCCCAGTCGAAGACGGGTCCACCAAAAGACGTCAACGCCCCTGGCTGGATCACTGCAAACTGGACGGGTTCAAACGCAGAACGCGCCGAAACGGTTCCATCAGCAGTTGTTCTCGCGATGAAAAAGACGTTTGAAACAGATCCAATCCGCGCCGCGGTGAACTGCGTTATTGAGTTGGGCACGTCGGTACGTAAAGAGCGCCTGGACAATAACAAACTTCAGTTCCTCAACGCCTGCCATTTCATCCTCAGCGAACACCACGGTACGGAATACGCTGGTGACGTAGATAACCTAGCGTCCTGTTTCTTTGCTGTTGCGGAGTATCGCCTCGAACATGGTGTGTTTGATCCACTCTCTGAAGATAACTTTGGCAACGACACGACACGCAGCTGTGTGGACGAGGCAACGTCTTGGGAAGAAGGAGCGAATAGCGTCAGTGTCGTCAGCAAACGCTTGCGTGAGGTATCAAGGATGCTGGCGAGTAATGAAGCAAACGCTCAACTCTGCTCTGAGGTTATCTAATTAATTGGAAGCCTGCCTATCCGTGAAAAAAGCTCGATTCTGGACGAGATTTCTGCGGAGGCTGAAGCCGTAAGCACTTGCGAGGAGAAGTTGAGGGCAAGCGACGCTCGTATCAGCGTAGTCTTGCAGGCGTCGCGCGCGGTTCAGGAACGCCCGTCTCCAACAAACTCAAGGCTCTTAATCGAGGCCTCGAAGAAGCTCATCCCATTTGATCTTCCCCGCATCGATTTCGACCTGCGAGTAAGGATCCAGAGGGAAGAAAGAGTCTTGGCCGATCGACAAGACAAGCTAGACCAGCTAGTCGAGGCAATAACAATTTGGGCAGCAACTCGAAACACCAAGACGCTGCAGTCCGTCTTGGCACGCCTCGATCCTCTGACAGAATTCGATAGATCTGAACTGAACGGGGCTCATCGAAAAGCGTTTGAGATAGCTAGCGCGATAGTGGAAAGAGCAAGCTTGAAACCTAGCAATCTCACAGCATCAAATGCTGTGACATTTGCTTGGTTCATAGACCAACAAAACAGTGAGCCAGCCAATCCCTTGACGGTGCAGGTCTTGCACCAAGCGCTGAGCGACCAGGGTTGGCGCTTCGCTGCAAGCCGTTCAATGGCAGACATCATTCTGCAATTGCAGGTAACTGAGCGGCACAGCACCACAGCGGTCGGTGGAAGTTCGGTAAATGGTGTACGTGTCACGCTGTATGCGGAGGCACGATGGATACTGGATCACGAACTTCTATTAGCCACTCGATCAGAGGGCAACGGCGCAAGCACTTTGGCACATACCGATGCGGCAGATGCGGCTTGGCGCAAAGCAGCCACTGGTTTGGCCAACAATATCCGTAACGCAATAGCACAAGAAGTTCCTGACGAAAGTGGGCAATAGTCGACAGCCCTCTTTGAGAACCATCCGGGAGCTTTAAGTGTTCTTTATAGATGTCAAGCGACACCTACACTTACGAGTTAAGACGACACCCAGTGTTACGAGGACAGCGCGATTTGGGGGGCGTACGCCCCCCAAATCGCGGCGCCAAAATTTGCCCGTTCAGGCGCTCTCTTTTGTCAGAAGTTCTTCGAGGTCGCGCAGCCGATATGAGCGGCCTTTGATGTTGAGCACATGAGATCGGTGAAGGAGCCGATCGAGGATCGCGGCAGCAAGGACTTCATCGCCGGCGAGCAACTCGGTCCAGTCGCGAATGCTCTTGTTGGTGGTGATGATCATCGCACCCCGAGCGTAGCGATAGCTGACCAGCCGGAAGAAGAGGCCGGCCTCTTCCCGGTTCATCGGATCAAAACCCATTTCATCGATCAGCAGCAGCGAACTGGACATGTATTTCCGGCCCTTTAGCCTTGTAGGCGGCAGAAGCGCGTCCGCCTTGATGGCCGTCAGCAGTTCATCAAAGCGATAGTACTGGACTGAGAAGCCGAGTTGGATCGCCCGGATGCCCAGTCCCACGAGCAAGTGCGACTTCCCGACCCCGGGCGGCCCCTGAAGCAGGACAACCTCGGCATTCCGGATCCAGGCCCCGGTCGCCAAGGTGTCGATGCGGGAACGCTCGATTGCCGGCTGGAAGGCAAAATCAAAGTTTTCCAACGTCTGCCCGGTCGGGATTTTCGACGTCTTCATCATCGTCTTGATGCGCCGTTCTTCGCGGCCGGCACGCTCAATATCGAGAATCCGTTCAAGTAACTGGTGAGCGGACATCTCGGTGCTGACGGCCTCCGACAGCAAAGTGTCCAGCGCCTCGGATGCGTAGCCAAGGCCGAGTGCGTCCAGCTTCTCGCGGGTTACGTCAATATCCAGTTTTATGCTCCGAGACGTCATCGGGCCACCTCCGCCAGACGGGCGTAGATGTCGATCGAGCGCTGCTGAACATTGCTGGCCGCCAGCGCCTGAAGGCCTCGCCCCATCTTGCCAAGCGGCATCGGCGCGCGGACACGATCGGTGTCATCACCATCGAAGTGTGCATCGTCACACACGATCAGCCGCTCGGTGCGGCGCGGATGCATGGCGATCACTTCGGCATTCTTGAGGATCTGCACGTGCCCGGCCAGACCGCGCACCTCCACGTCCTGGCCGACGAAACGGAACGGCACGCTGTATTGTCGGCCTTCGAAGCTGACGAGGCAGTCAATTCCGACGGGCCTGCGCACGACGATGTCGAACGGTTCCGGCAGCGTCTCGGGCAATGGCGTCAGAAGACGACGCTCCTGTTCCCACGCTTCGGCGACACTGGTGCCGGTCGCCGGGCACCGCAGGCGGCCGGCACGCTCTTCAAGCCGCGCATCGGTCACGGCCTGCAGCTGTTCCAGGCTGTCAAAGGCCTCCTTGCGAGGATCAACCGTCTCACGAAGGTCGCGCACATGTCTCTCGACTTTACCCTTTCCCTCCGGATGCCGAGGTTGGCAGGCGTCGACATGGAAGTTCAGTTGCGCTGCAAAGCGCCGATACGTCTCGTTGATGACGCCCCAGGCGCCGGCCCCCTTGGAGATCGCCGTCTTCACGTTGTCGATGCGCAGAACCGCGACTGAACCGCCCAAGCGACGCAAACACGCCGTATTGCAAGACTGCCAGGACAACATGTCCTTCGAACGAGACCAGACAACCGCCCGTTTGCGGCTCCAAGAAAGCGTCACGATCAAGGCAGAAAGATCGACAACCTCGTCGCCAAGAACCACGCCGGGAAACTCCGCCCAGTCCACCTGGGCCTGTGCGCCGGCCGGCGTCTCAACACGACGTCTCGCCCGGACCTTCGGGGCCGGATACGTCGCCTTCCAATATCTCTGAACCGATCGCAGGCTCCCGCCATAACCATGCTCGCGCTGCAGCCACCGATGAAGATCCACCAGGTTTACACGGCCGTCCTCTTGCTGAGAGCGCCAATGCGAGATCGCTTCCGCATAATCGGCGGCCTTGAATGTCTGCTTGGACCTACCATCCAATACGCCCGCCGATCGGCGCTTGTGATGATATCGAACCGTGCCCTCCGTAACCCCGAGAAGCCGCGCCACTGCGCTCTGGGAATGCCCCTGTTTCAACAATACAGCCATGGCTGTCCGTTCCTCTTTTGCGAGAAAGCTCATCGTCTTTTTCCGCCAATTGTTGACGGAAAATCGATGAGCTAAGGCTGTTGCCACCTCGTAAAGGTAGCTGTCGCCTTACGGTCAAAATGAACTGTCGCCCTACAATAGAGCCGAATTTGGTTGCAGGCTTGGTTTTTGCAACTATTCTTGCCATATTGGGAGGGTAAATTATGTTTTCTAGTTTGGCTTCAATTTCGAGTGTACTCCGGAATGCGACCCTTTGGATTCGCGTCGGAGTGGTGGTTGGATCATTTTTCACCCCAACGGCAAATATCGCGGTCGCACAGCAAGTGGCGGGTACCGTGGAGGACGGTCTTGGGCAGCTCGCCGCGGCCATCGCTGAAAGATCCAAAGCTGCTGAGCGGAGCACGATCGCGGTACTCCCATTTCGACACGCCGACGGCAATTGTTCGGTACTCAGCACCTATATTGTAGATGAGCTTATTCTGTCGCTGTTTTCATTGCCAAATGCCCAACTAGACATTATCGAACGCTCTCAACTGGAAGCGATTATCGCCGAACTCTCCATCGGCGAAGGAGGTTTGTTAAATCCGGCAACCACCAAAGAGCTTGGAAACTTATCTGGTGTGAGCGCACTCACGATTGGTACCATAACGGTTATCGGCGATTCAGTGCGCCTCAACGCTCGGCTCGTGGCGACGGATACGGGAAGGATTTTCTCCGCAGCGGCCGTTACTGTCCCAAAGACGCAAGCACTCAACAGTTTGCTTTCCCAGGCGAGTTCATGTGGGATTTCGGAGACGAGAAGAACTGCATCGAAGCCGTCAACATCCATTGAAATCTCACCAGCCAACAATAAGAGGCAGAACGAGCTTGTTCTGCAGGGCCTACGTTTTATGGTTGAGGGCGTTTTTCAAAACAAGGATAAGAAAGAAACCACACTACGGCTTTCAACTACTAATACTGGAAAAGAAAAAGTTGCGGTTATTTGGGTGAGACCAGTGCCAACTATTATAGACGATAGGGGCAATGTTCAATATCTCGCAGATATGGCCGGACAACAGCAATGTAGAAACAGCTCCAGGGGTTGGTTTGACATGAATCCCGGGAATTGCATAAATAGCAGTAATAAAAGCAGGTACACACTCCTTGCCCCAGGCGTTCCATCAATTGTTAGTCTGCGCTTTCGTAGGTGGAAAGACTCTGGGAAGGGGGACGAGGCGCTGGCGGGCGATACCGCTAGTCTTGCGGCTACAGTCCAAGTCGTAAAAAAGGAGGGGATTGAGAACCTCTCGGTATCTGTACCGCAGATATTGTTACCTCAATAATTTGTGAAATCGTAGCGGTTAGCGGGTGACCGGGCGTAGCTTGATGCCACTTCAGCACTTCGTTCTCAACCCACGCCACGCTGTTGTGACCGAGTTGTCCCCGCCTAGGGAAATGCCCAGTTGCTCCGGTCGGGCAACTTGCTGCGGCGAAAACAGAACCAGCTCCCGAAGCCGGCGCTTTGAAAGTACCCTCATGACGATGTCTCCATGAAATAAAGAGCATCGCGATGCCCAGGGTTACGACATTCCCCAGCAATATCGGAGCGTATCAGCGTCTTCAAAGCTGATGGTGACCGTCGCACCTTCCCTGCCGGAAACGATGTGCCGGTTTTTCGTCGAGCACGACGGAGCCGAGGATCACAGCATCGTGTGATCGTCGAGCGTTAAAGCGATCAAGTGAAATTTTGGTGCCCAGAAGAGGACTCGAACCTCCACGACCTTGCGGTCACCAGCACCTGAAGCTGGCGCGTCTACCAATTCCGCCATCTGGGCATTGCAGTGTGCCAGCGTGATGTAAGGCCCCGTCCCGGTCCTGTCAATCACTTATTTCCGGCAAAACGGTCGATTTCGCCTGCCTCGAAAAATCGCTACGCTCTTGGGCGATGAACCGGCTCATGCGATCGATCAAGGCGGGGAACCTGGAACTGCAGTTCTGGGGCTACGAGGTCGGCAACCTGTTTGCCGCCGTCGCCGGCTCCGGCGGCTTTGCCCGCTTTGCCGAGGAGATCAATGCGGTTCTTTCCGATCCGGCGCTGGGCCCCTCCGGCAAGCTCGCCGCGCTGGCGGGCGACCATCCGGATGTCTTCGTGACCATCGCGCTGGGCGCGATCGTGCTGCTGGCGCCGCCGCTCAGGAGCCTGATCGCCCGTGGCGGTCGGCCGGCGGCGGTCAACGCGTTCGACGTGGTGGCGCTTGTTGCCGCGGTGGCGATCCTGCTGTTCACGCTGCGCGCCGACACCAGCTGGCTGACCGATGCGGCGGCGGCCTTCGTCGTCGGCTCGTCGCTGTTGCGCCAGAGCAAGCGCAACCCGTTCCTGATGAAGCCCGGCGGGCTGGCGCTGGCGCTGGGCGGCTTTTCGCTCGCCGCCTTCGGGTTGATCGAAGTGGCGGACGACGTGGAGACCAGCGACGCCATCGGCCTGGCGCTGAGCGCCATCGCATTCCTGACCGGCGTCTATGTGCTCGCGGCGGGGCTGCTGACCTATCAGGGCGGCGTGTTCGAGACGGCACGTTTCGTATCAGAAGCGGAAGACGGCGCCAAAGATGCGGGATGGACGGCCGGGCTGCTCGATCCGCGCGCCGGTCTCTTGCCCGGCCTGTTCGAACGGCTGCTCGATCCGGCGGTCACCGGCATCTGCGACCACGCGGTCAAGCCGGCGATTGTCTGGGTGCCGCGACGCATCCGGGCGCAAAAACCCTTCGCCACCAGCATGTGGGCGCGGCTGCCCTGGCGGCTGGTCTCCGGGGCGCTGGCGTTTGCGGCGCTGACACCACAGGGCTTCGCCTTCGGGCTGGCCAACGGCTGCTGGGCGATCGGCGACGTGGCGATCGGCTCGCTCGACTGGGAGGATGACGCTTAGTCGAGGTCCAATCGGGTCAAGGCGTTTCACCGAGGGCTGAGGGGTAACCGCCCCGCACAGGACCGCGGCGCAGTGCGGCGGTAATGAAGTCGATGAACACGCGCAGCTTCGTCGGCATGAACGGTGTCCTCGGGCGCACGAGACTGAGCACGGCGCTATAGAGTTCGTGATCCGGCAGCAGCGCCACCAGGCGCCCCGCTTCAAGATCCTCCTGTACGCTTAGGCAAGGCAACGTCGCCAGACCGAGGCCGCGCACCGCGGCCGTGCGCTGGGCTTCCAGATCGGTCACCTGCAGCCGGCAGCGAATCGGCACGGAGATCGTCTTGCCGTCGTGAATAAACAGCCAGTCGTTCGGCTTGGCCGTTCCGACCCAGCCGATGCAATCATGATCTGAAACATCTTCCGGGGATTTCGGTGTCCCGCGGTGCTTCAGATAGTCCGGACTTGCATATAGCCGGTAGCGCGTTTCGATGATGCGGTGGCTGATCAGCGAAGAGCTTTCCAGCGGACCGGAACGGATGGCGGCATCGAAGCCTTCCGCCACCAGATCGACGACACGCTGCGTGATCTCCAGCTCCACCGAGACTTTTGGATAGGCCTCGGCGAATTCGACGGCCAGCAGCGCAATCGATGCATGTCCGAGAGACGGCGGCGCGGTGATCCGCAGATGCCCCTGAGGTTCCTGCCCGCTGTCGGCGATCTCGAGGTTCAGTCGGTTGATCTCCTCCAGCGCCGCGGCGGCTCTCGGCAGATATTGCGATCCGGCTTCGGTCGGACTGACGTTGCGGGTCGATCGCCGGAGCAGCGTCACGCCCAGCATGTGTTCAAGGTCGGCGACGTGTCGGCTGACCGCGGTCGTGGACACTCCCAATTGGCGGGCCGCGGCGGAGAAACTTCCGGCTCTGGCGACCTCGACGAACGTGGTCATCGCGCTGAGGGTGTTCATGGAGATTATCCTGATTTTCGGGATTATATTTTGATAGTTTAACATACTGTCCTGAAATGATCAAAGCGGTAGGGTCTAGAGCCGGAGCGAACCCTTGGGAGAAAACGCTTTGTTCTTTTTCAGATGGATCCGTCGACGCATGGCACACGGCCGTGCCGTCCAATCACTGCTTCACGCCAACGACCACCTCCTGGAGGACATCGGTGTCACCCGTAATGACGTGTTCAGCGCCAGCCTGTCGCCGTTCTGGAAAGACCCTGCACTCGAGGTGAAGAGAATGAGGAACGAACGGAGAAATGCGGAAGGCGGATTGGCCAAAGCAGCGAGGCGGGGTGGTGCCGCAAGCGATTTAGCAGAAGTCCGAAATCGCCCGGTCGAATGTTTCGACCGCCGAGGAAGACCTAAACCAGGAACGGATAGCCGCCTTCGTGCTTGAGCAGGTGGATTTTCATTTCGATGCCGCCCTCGCCGGAATAGCCGCCGATGCCGTTGGCGGCGAGCACCCGGTGGCACGGCACGATGATGGGAATGCCGTTGCTGCCGCAGGCCTGGCCGACCGGCTGGCCATAGGTGTCGAGGTCGCGGGCGATGTCGCCGTAGGAGCGGGTTTCGCCATAGGGAATGGCCAGCATCGCCTCCTGCACCTGCCGCTTGAAATCGTTGGTCGACAGGGTCAGCGGCAGGTCGAATTCGGTCAGGTCGCCGTCGAAATAGGCGGTAAGCTGCGCGGCCGCCTCCTTCAGCGCCGGCGTCTCGCGGATTTCGGCGAAACCGGTCGATCCTGCGCTCCACCACAGGCGCGAGATGCCGCCATTGCGCTCGACGACGGCCAGCCGGCCGATCGGCGTGTCGACGGGCCAGGCATAGGAGGGTGCGTCGGAGACGGTCGCTTGCGGTTCGGTAGCGGGCGGTGCGGAGGTCATGGGCGGGATGGTGCCCGCCGGTTTGTCACGTGTCAATCATGCAGCGCAAACGGCGTTTTCCCAGCGTTTTCGGCAGCCTCGGTTCGCGCTGTGGTTGGGGCGGTGGAAAAGTCATCAAATCGCGTTAATAACCCCAATATTTCAACAAGTTATATTAATCACGGTAACCCATAATTTTGTCCCGAAATGATCCCCGCTCCGCCCTTTTTCTTCCCCGATGCAACCACAAATCGGCGTCAGTCTCCGGGCTGTCCGGCGCAGGGCCGGGCGAGCGGTCGCTTCCGCGAAAAAGGGCGCCGCTCAGTGAAAAACAGGAGAGACCTTATGAAAAAGCTTCTTTTGGCAATCGGATTTTCCGCTTTCTCGATGGCCGCCTACGCGCAAGCCGTGGAGTTTGCCGTGGCCGATGCCGATGGCGACGGAGTGGTCACGAAGGAAGAAGCAATGGCAGCTCTGCCGAGCGTTTCCTCGGACACCCTGCTCGCCGCGGACGCCGATGGGGATGGCGTCCTGTCCCAAGCCGAATATGAGGCGTTGGCAAGTCAGTAACAGGCGCTACCCCTCACGCATGGTCCTCACGGGCAAACAGCGGACATGCGTGGCTAGCTGACAAGCCGGCGCTTTTGCCGGGGCCCCTGCCGCGATGCGTGGCAGGGGCTTTCTGCTTGGCTTGGACAAACAAGATGCGCTTGCGGGGGCGGCAGACACGACGACTGTGGTGCCTGCTATGAATTTCGCGACGAAATGGCGGTCCGCCTTCGCGGCCTGCACGCTCGCCCTGTCCTCGCCAGCAGGAGCGGAGCAACCCTCACAATCCTACGGCATCGAATTGTTGCGGATGGAGGTGGCGCTCGTGGCCGCTGCGGAAGCGGTCGAGATGTGCGTCGCCGCGGGCCATCCCGTTGCCGCGGCGGTGGTCGACCGGCTCGGCCAGACGGTTGTGACGCTGCGTGCCGACGGCGGCCGGCCGCATGCGCTCGAAGCCGCCCGGCGCAAGGCCTGGACGGCCGCCAGTTTCGGAATTCCGTCCTCGGAACTCGGCGAACGCGCGGGTGGCGAAGATGCAGGCCTGCGCGCCATTCCCGGCATCATGCCGCTGGGTGGCGGCTTCCCGATCAAACGGGCCGACGGCACGCTGCTCGGCGCCATCGGTGTTGCCGGCGCCGGCGGCACAGATCAGGAGGAAGCCTGCGCCCGCGCCGGTCTTGCGGCGATCGGGCAGCAATAGCGGCAACTCTACGGCTTGCTTTCCCGCTCGGCGTAGTCTGCCTGCGCGGCCGCGACCTCCGGTCCGTGTTCCGTCGCCCAGTTCGCCAGGGCGGTGATGTGGACCAGCAGGGAATGGCCGAGCGGCGTCAGGCTGTAGGCGACCGAAGGCGGTCGCGTGTCGAACACCTGGCGATGCACCAGCCCGTCGCGCTCCAGTCCGCGCAGCGTCACCGTCAGCATGCGCTGCGAAATGCCGTCGACGGCGCGCAGCAGCGCCCGGAACCGTTCGGTCTGCCGACCCAGGCGCAGGATGATCAGCACGCTCCATTTGTCGCCGATGCGGTCCAGCAGATCGCGGACCGGACAGGCGCCGCTGAAATCATTGGCGATCCAGGCCTCGGCCCCGGCATGGACGGCGTCAGCCTGCGCGGCGGTTACCTCCAGGTGCCCATCGGACGAAATCGTGCCTCCTTTCGCGGTCAACGGCGTTCTCCTACATGTGGTTCCTGATAGTAACCATCATACCATGGAGAACCACCATGAGCCAGCAAGTCGCCGTCTTCGGAGCCACCGGAGCACAAGGCGCCCCCGTCGTGCGCGAGGCCCTCGTCAGGGGCATGACCGTTCGCGCCGTCGCCCGCGATGCCTCCAGGATCGAACTGATGCATCCCGAAGCGCAGGCCTTCGCCGCCACGCTTGCCGACGAGGATGCCGTCGCGGCAGCGCTTGACGGCGTCGACGCGGCGTTCGTCCACCTGCCCATGCCGCAATCGCCGGACGATCCGGCCGCGTGGATGAAAGCGCTGTTTGCCGCGGCGCACCGGGTGTCGTTGCCGCTGCTGGTCTATACCACCGGCGGATCGTCCGGCGACCGCTACCCGAACTCGGCCATCGTCGACGCCGGGACGGCAGCCATGAAGGCGGTGCTGGGCAGCGGTATCCCGTCGATCGTGCTGCAGCCCAGCATCTATCTGGAGAACCTGCAGACGGACATGATCGCGCCGCGGCTGAAGAGCGAGGGAGTTCTCGACTACCCGCCGCTCGGCGAAAACCAGAAAGTCATGTGGACGTCGCATTGGGATCAGGCGCGCGTCGCGGCGGCCGCGCTGGCGCGGCCCGATCTCGCCGGAAACGCCTATGAGGTCGCCACGCCGGGCGCGCTGACTGGCGGCGAACTGGCCGCGCTCCTGAGCGACTGGCTGGGCCGGCCGGTGCGCTACGAGCCGCTGTCGCCGGCGGCTTTGGGTCAGCGCGTCGGCGATGCTCTCGGCAATCCCGGCGTCAGTTTCGCGCTCACCGATCTCTACGGCGCCATTGCGAAGATGGGCGACGACGACATGATCGTCGACACGGCGCCGCTGGAGGCGACATTCGAAGTCAAGCTGACGCCGGTCGCCGACCATATCGCCGGCTGGGGCAAGGAGACGGCTGCGGCCTAGTCGTCCTTCATCTTCAGGGCGGCGATGAAGGCCTCCTGCGGGATGTCGACCTTGCCGAACTGGCGCATGCGCTTCTTGCCGGCCTTCTGCTTTTCCAGCAGCTTGCGCTTGCGCGTCGCGTCGCCGCCATAGCATTTGGCGGTGACGTCCTTGCGCAGCGCCGAGATCGTCTCGCGGGCGATGATGGTGCCGCCGATCGCCGCCTGGACGGGGATCTTGAACATGTGCCGCGGGATCAGGTCCTTGAGCTTTTCGCACATGTCGCGGCCGCGCTTTTCCGCCGCCGAACGATGCACCAGCATCGATAGCGCGTCGACCGGCTCGCCATTGACCAGGATCGACATCTTCACCAGATCGCCGACCCGCATCTCGGTGATCTGGTAGTCGAAGGACGCATAGCCCTTGGACAGCGATTTCAGCCGGTCGTAGAAATCGAACACCACCTCGTTGAGCGGCAGGTCGTAGGTGAGCATCGCTCGGCTGCCGACATAGGTGAGCTCCACCTGGATGCCGCGCCGGTCCTGGCACAGTTTCAGGATCGAGCCGAGATATTCGTCCGGCGTCAGGATCGTGGCGCGGATCCACGGCTCGTGGATCTCGGCGATCTTCACCACATCGGGCATGTCGGCCGGATTGTGCAGGTCGCGCCTGCTGCCGTCGGTCATCGTCAGCTCGTAGACGACGGACGGGGCGGTGGCGATCAGGTCGAGATCGAATTCCCGCTCCAGCCGCTCCTGGACGATTTCCAGGTGTAGCAGCCCGAGAAAGCCGCAGCGGAAGCCGAAACCGAGCGCGGCGGACGTCTCCATCTCGAAGGAGAAGCTGGCGTCGTTGAGCCTGAGCTTGCCCATGGCGCTGCGCAGGTCCTCGAAATCGGCGGCGTCGACCGGAAACAGGCCGCAGAAAACCACCGGCTGGGCCGGTTTGAAGCCGGGCAGCATTTCGGCGGTCGGCCGCTTGTCCTCGGTGATCGTGTCGCCAACGCGGGTGTCGGCGACCTCCTTGATCGAGGCGGTGATGAAGCCAATCTCGCCTGGTCCGAGCCCCGGAACATTGGCCATCTTGGGTGTGATCACACCGACCCGGTCGATCAGATATTTGGCGTCCGTGCACATCATACGGATGGTCTGGCCCTTCTTCAGCACGCCGTCGATCACCCGCACCAGCACGATGACGCCGAGATAGGCGTCGTACCAGCTGTCGACCAGCAGCGCCTTGAGCGGCCCGTCGGCGTCGCCATGGGCGGGAGGCGGCAGCCGGTGGACGATCGCTTCCAGCACGTCCTCGATGCCCTTGCCGGTCTTTGCCGAAATTTCGACCGCATCGGAAGCATCGAGGCCGATGACCTCCTCGATCTGCTCCTTGACCCGCTCCGGCTCGGCCGCCGGCAGGTCGATCTTGTTGAGCACGGTGACGATCTCGTGGTCGTTGTCGATCGCCTGGTAGACATTGGCCAGCGTCTGCGCCTCGACGCCCTGGCTGGCGTCGACCACCAGCAGCGAGCCTTCGCAGGCCGACAGGCTGCGCGACACCTCGTAGGCGAAGTCGACATGGCCGGGCGTGTCGATCAGGTTGAGCACATAGGTCTCGCCGTCCTGCGCCTTGTAGTGCAGGCGAACGGTCTGCGCCTTGATGGTGATGCCGCGCTCGCGCTCGATATCCATATTGTCGAGCAGCTGGTCCGACATCTCGCGGTCGGCCAGTCCGCCGGTCATCTGGATCAGCCGGTCGGCGAGCGTCGATTTGCCGTGATCGATATGCGCAACGATGGAAAAATTGCGGATATGCGACAGCGGTGTGGTGGAACTTGAACTCATGGCACGCCGTATAGTGCGAACGCGCCGCAAAGAAAAGCGGTTGTTTGAGCGCGATCAGACTTGGCTCATGGGGTCTGGCGGCGCCGGTTCAGCCACCATCCGCCGGCGAGCAGCGCGGCCGGCACGAGCCACGCCCACAGCGGCGCCTCGCGCGCCGTCGCCGCCATCCGGCCGGCGACCTCGGCCAGCGGCGCTTCGCCGCCGAACACCACCTCGTGCATCAGCCGGCCCGGCAGCAGGGTGAACAGCCCGGCGATCACCAGCGCGCCGAGATACGTCGCCTGCATGGTGAAGCGGTGGCCGGTGATGTCGTGGCGGCGCGCCCGCTGCACGCCCACCGTCAGGCTGATCAGCGTGACGACCGACAGGATGTGGATCGGGCTCCAGCGGCCCCACAGCATGATTTCGTGGATGCCGAAGGACGACAGCGCGACCACCGCCATCAGCCCGACCCAGATCTTGCCGGCCAGCCGGTGCCGCGGCGTTCCCTTGCGGCGAAACAGGATGGCAGCTCCCAGAACGGTGGCGGCCAGCGCCGCATAGACGTGGATCTGGATGACGGGCGAAGCCTCGAGCAGCGGTAGCAGGGCCATGAGGTCTCCTCGGTTGCCTTGACGGGCCTCACCGCTACACTGCCCGGCGAACATCCTGGGACAGGCGTTTCGCGAAAGGCGGCCGGAATTCGTGACTGAACGGACACTGCAACTGACGCTTCGCGAATGGCGGATGCTGATGACGGCACCGCGCACGCTCATCGCGCTGACCGGCGTCGGGCTGGTGCTCGGCCTGTCGGGCCCGTTCGGCACCTATGGCGGCATGCCGCCCGGCGGCCGCATCGTCTACTGGCTGGTCATCACCTTCGCCACCTTCGGCGTCGGCATGCTGACGGCGCAACTGGTGGCCGAGAACACGCCGCTCCGGCGCCTCGGTCCTTTGCCGTCCCACGCGCTGGCAGCAATCGTCGGCGGCGTTCCGGTGACCGCGACCGTGCTGCTCGTCAACCGGCTGGGCGGTGTCCACTTTGCCGGGAGCTGGAGCGGCGTCGCCGAACTTTATGTGTACTGCGCCGCCATCAGCGTGTGCGTGACCGTGCTCTTCGCGGCTTACGAGGTGTCCGAGGCACGCAAGACCGACAAGCCGCAGGCGCCGGTGCTCCTGAAGCGCCTGCCGATCGAGCTGCGCGGAACGCTGTCGCACCTGTCGATGCAGGACCATTATGTCGACGTCGTCACCGACAAGGGCAGCAGGCTGGTGCTGTTGCGGCTCGCCGACGCCATCGCCGAAACGAATCCGGTTCCGGGTCTGCAGATCCACCGGTCCCACTGGGTGGCACTCGATGCCGTCGCCCGCACGCTTCGCGACGGCGACCGCCATTTCGTCGAAATGAAGGACGGCGCCAGACTGCCGATCAGCCGCTCGTCGCTGCCGGCGGCGCGGGAAGCCGGCCTGCTGACGGCCGGCTGAGGCGCGGTCGACCGACGCTCCTGGGTGCTGCAATGCCCAGCCGCGGGAGCCGGTCCTTGCCGGGCGTTAACGGACCCCTCACCAAACTCCAAAATTGCAGTGGCGAACGCCGCTACACCCGGCGATGGTGGACGCCGGGCCGGGGCCTCGGACTGCGACTGCGGCCGAGGAGTTCGCCCGGCGTCCTGTCGTTGATCCCTGTCATCAATTCTCCAGAAAGGAGCACAGAGTGCCGACCTTATTTCGCAAGGGTGATTTTCTCGGGCCGAACTTCGTCAACGGCCTCGCCGACCAGAACAGCAACGTGCGGGTCGTCAATGAAAACGAAGCGACGATCGAGCCGTTTCCCGGCGGCTTCGACAGCAGCATCAGCTACGCCGTCACCTTCTACGGAACCGGCTTCGGCGAGACCGACGACGGCCGCTACACGGGCACGGTGAGCTGCATGGTCGTCGAGGGCAGCGACGGGACCAGCTGGCATGTCTTCGGCTATGATGCGTCGCTGAATTCTGTCAACACCGGCGCGACGCAGCAGGACTTTGTCCAGAACCTCCTGGTTCCGGTGCGCTGGACCTATGTCGGAAACGGTTTCGACGACGTCTTCATCGGCGGCTCCTTCGGCGACCTGCTGCTCGGCTTCGACGGCGACGACACCTTCCAGGGCCTCGGCGGCGGCGACACGATCTTCGGCGGAGCCGGCAACGACACCCTCAACGGCGAGGACGACAACGATACGATCTACGGCGGCCGCGACGACGACATCATCCGTGGCGGACCGGGAACGGACCGGTTGTTCGGCGGACGCGGCTCCGACGACATCTTCGGCAACGACGGCACCGACCAGATAGCGGGCGGTTCCGGAGACGACACCATCGAGGGCGGAGACCAGGGTGATACGATCCTGGGCGAACAGGGCGCTGATGAGCTTTACTGCCAGAACGGCGGCGACCGGCTGGACGGCGGCTTGGGCAACGACCGGGTGGACGGCGGCAATGGCACGGATGTCGTGGCCGGCGGCCGGGGCAACGACGACGTCGTGGGTGGCGAGGGCAACGACTTCATCTTCGGCGGCCCCGGAAACGATCTGCTCGCCGGCAACACGATCTTCGAAGTGAAGCCCGACAACGCCATCGACACCTACCTGTTCGAGGGCGATTTCGGCCATGACATCATCACCGACTTCGAGATCAACTGGGATTCGATCTATCTGGTCGGCATTTCCCAGTTTCTCGTCAGGGTCGAGACGGTCGGGAACGATGTGCTGATTGCAGTCAGGCAGCCGCAAGCGCAGGCGGAGTCGACGATTCTGGTGCGCGACGTCGCGCAGGAATTCGACCCCGACGTGGACATCGTCTATGCGGATTCGCCGGTGAACACGACGATAGAGATCGAGAGTTTCGATCTGCCCGATGGTTACGCGGTCTTCGCCATCGACACCCCCAATGCCGACCTCACCTGCCAGTTCTACCATGCCGCCTTCGGCCGAGCGTCGGATGAGGCCGGCCTGCGGTTCTGGGCCGACGTGCTGGACGATCTCGACCAGAGAGGGTGGAGCGATGCGCAAAAGCACGACTATCTCGCCGGGCAGTTCAGCCGGTCGGACGAGTTCGTGTCGCTTTACGGCAGCAATCCGAGCAACATGGATTACGTCGAGGCCATGTATGTCAACGCGCTTGGCTGGCAGCCGGATCAGGCAGGTTTCGATTTCTGGGTCGACGCAATGGACCGGGGCATGACGCAGGAGGATGTGCTCGTCGCCTTTGCGCTGAGCGACGACAGTTTCCACCACAAGATGACGGGATTCGACGAAGGCCTCTGGTAGGCCCGAACCCGTTCAGGTCGTCTTCGCCGCCTCGGCCGTCTGCTCCGTTTCGATTCCGTCCATCTCCGGATCCCAGTGGATTGTCTTGTAGTCGAAGCCGTATTCCAGCGTCGGCTTGACCACCTGGAAGAACGGCGACAGGTCGAAGTCGCGCGGCGTGAACAGCGAATGATGGCGGATGTGCAGGATTTCCTGTTTCGAATAGGTCGACTGCGCCATGGTCTGGCCCGGATGTTTCTTGATCTCCGGCAGGATCGGATAGCGCACCGACTGGAAGGCCCGGGCGATCAGCGATGAGCAGATCGCGCGCGTCGGGTCGCCGGAGCCGAAGGACAGCATGCGGCGGCGCCAGCGGATCGGCACCGGCGGCGTCGGCAGGAAATAGCGCAGCATGTCGAAGATGTTCTTCAGGTCGTATTTGGTGCCGATGCGCGACACCATGAAGTCGACGATGGCCAACCGGTCCTCGCGCGTCAGCCCGACCGGCCGGCAGATGCGGGTGTTGTAGGTGGCGTATTTCGACAGCGGCACGGCGATGCAGCCCTCGCCGAGCACCACTTCGATCAGCTGCAGCGGCTCCTCGCCGTCTGCTGGCGTGCCGCAGGCATCGCCGACGAACAGCGCCGCATGCGACCAGGTCGACTGGGTCAGATACTTGATCGCCGCCGACATTTTCTGGTTGCCCTCGACCAGCAGGATGTCGCCGGGCTGCAGCGTGCGTTCCAGCGTCTGCGGATCGGACGGCGTGTAGGGCTGATAGCCCGACGTCTCCGAGCGCAGCCGGTTGGCGATCATCTGTCCGAGACGGTCGAGCCATGTGTCGGGAGAAGGCTGCAGCGGCGGGTTTTCCATAAATCACACTTCGGGCACAACCGGCCGCCGGTCAAGTCCGCCCGGCCTCACGCCGCGATCACGCCTGCGGCAGGCTGCCGCTTGACCCCCTACACCAGAACTTTATCTTAGAACTGTTCTAAACTGGAGAGGATCTTATGCTCCTGCGCCGCCTGGCCGGAACCGGCCGCCGTCCGTTTTCCTCGCTCAGCGAACAGGAGATCCTGGCGCTGGCCATCTCCAACGAGGAGGATGACGGGCGCATCTATCTCGCCTATGCCGACACGCTGCGCGAGCAGTATCCGGCATCGGCCGCGATCTTCGACGACATGGCCAAGGAAGAGAACGAGCACCGGCGCCGGCTGATCGATCTCTACCGGGAGCGCTTCGGCGACCGGGTGCTGCTGATCCGCCGCGAACATGTCAGCGGCTTTTTCGAACGCCGGCCGCTGTGGCTGACCAAGAACCAGTCGATCGACCAGATCCGCGACGAGGCCGAGCGCATGGAGCGCCAGGCCTGGCGCTTCTATCTGGAAGCGGCCAAGCAGGCCAAGGACGCCTCGACCCGCAAGCTGCTGGGCGACCTTGCCGAGGAAGAGCGCGAGCACGGTTCCATGGCACATCGTCTCAGCGAGGCGCACACGCCGGAGGACGTGCGGCGCAAGGAGGCGAGCGACGAGCGCCGGCAGATGATCCTGACCTATATCCAGCCCGGCCTCGCCGGCCTGATGGACGGCTCGGTGTCGACGCTGGCGCCGATCTTCGCCGCGGCGTTTGCCACCGGCGACACCTGGCAGACCTTCCTCGTCGGCCTCGCCGCCTCGATCGGCGCCGGCATATCCATGGGCTTCACGGAGGTCGCTTCCGACGACGGCGTGATTTCCGGCCGCGGCGCGCCGATCAAGCGCGGCCTCGCCACCGGCATCATGACGACCGTCGGCGGCCTCGGCCACGCGCTGCCCTATCTGATCCCGCATTTCGTCACGGCGACCACCATCGCCATCGCCCTGGTCTTCGTCGAACTCTGGGCGATCAGCTGGATCCAGCACCGCTTCATGGAAACACCCTGGTCGCGCGCCATCTTCCAGGTTGTGCTCGGCGGCTCGCTGGTGTTTGCTGCCGGGCTGATTATTGGCACCGCATAGCGAGGCGAAAATGGACGCGGCCAAACTGGGTGCGATGCGCATCTTCAACTGGCTCGGAAAGCCCGGCGGCCTTGCCATGAAAAGCCGCTTGCGGCGCCTGCTGCACGATCCCGTCAATCTCCTCGAAGAGGCGGGCGTTCAGGCCGGACAGACCGTATTGGAGGTCGGCTGCGGCCCGGGTTTCTTCACCCTGCCGGCAGCGCGCATGATCGGCAACCAGGGACGGTTGATCGCCATGGAGACGCTCGCCGATTACGCAACGACCGTCGAACGCAGGGCGCGCGAGGCCGGCCTGACGAATGTCGAGGTCGTCAGGCGCGACGCGCTCGAGACGCAACTGGACACCGGCAGTGTTGATCTGGTTTTGCTGTTCGGCGTCGTTCCCTTTCCGACGCTGCCGCTCGGCCGCCTGCTGCCGGAGATGCGCCGGGTCCTGAAGGACGACGGGTGCCTGGCGCTATGGATGTTCCCGGCGACGGCCGGTGTGCCGAGCGCGGTCGAGCGCAGCGGCCTGTTCGAACCGATCGGCCGCAGGAACCGGATTTATACGTTCAGCTGTCGTGGCGTGAAGTGAGAGAGCTCGGCCGGCATGGCGACGCCGGCCTGGCGTAGCTGCTGGGCGCGCAACGCCTGGCACGCGCCTTCCAGCAGGTTGCGGCCGATCTGTTCGACCGTGCGGTTTTCGAGTGGCTCCAGACAGCTGTCCCGCACCCAGTCGTTGAACGCGCCCATCGCCGGGCCGCACCAGATCTGGTAGTCGTCGCGGCGGTCGCGGGCGCCTTCGCGGGCCCATTGCGCACCCAGGAACAGGTAGCGGCGGAACACCAGCGCCATCTGCCGCTTCGGATCGGCCTCGGCGCGCTCCATCGCCTGCGGGTTGCGCCGGGCAGTATCGCGGCGGGTATCCTGCCAGGCCTTTTCGCTGCTTTGCTCGAAAACATGCGTTTCCAGCCACAGGCGGTCGTCCTCCGGCAGGTCCGCGAGACCGGTGTGGCGCCGGTAGATGTCTTGCAGCCGTTTGGCCTTGACGTGAAACCGCGTGCCGCGCCGCAGCACCTGCACATGGATGCCGCGTTCGAACATGTCGGCCGCCGGCGCCAGTGCCACGTCGGCGACGCCGGCAGCGGCGAGCATGTCGCGGCCATCGGCCGACAGGCCCGATTCGACCGCCGCCTGGTTGACCGAGCCGGTGAGCACGTAGTCGGCGCCGAGCTGGAAGGCCGCGGCGACCGACCCGGGCGTGCCGAGACCGCCGGCCGCACCCAGCCGGATCGGCCGCACGTAGCGGTGCCGTTCGACGAGCCGGCGACGCAGGCCGTCGATCACCGGAAAGATGACGCTCAGCGGCCGGTTGTCCGTATGGCCCGCGGAATCGGCCTCGACGGTGACGTCTTCGGCAAGCGGCAGCCGGCTCTGCAGCTCCGCCTGCTGCGGGCTGATCAAACCGGCCGCCGCCAGTTCACGCAGCACGTCGTGCGGCGGTGGCTGCATGAACGTCCGGGCGATCTCGGGGCGCGAGACCTTGGCGAAGATCTGGGTTTTGCGCCTGACGCCGCCGTCGCCGTCGACGCTCAGTCCGACGGCCGACAGGCGCACGATATGCGGCGACAGGCGCAGATAGGCGGAGGCCGAAATCCGCTCCACGCCCTTGCGCAGATAGAGATCGACCAGGTCCTTTTCGCGTCCCGGATGGTCGGGCGCGTGAATGAGGTTCATGCCCCAGGGCGACTTCTGCGGAATGTCGGTGCGAATGGCGTCGATGGCGTCCTCGACCTCGGCCGGATCGAGGCCGGCGCTGCCGAAAAAGCCGAGCAGGCCGGCGCGGCCGGCGGCGACCACCATGTCGGCGGTGGCGATGCCGCGCGCCATTTCGCCGACCACGTAAGGGTAGCGGCAGCCATGGGCGGTCGTGAAACAGCCATGCCCCAGCCATTCGGGCGAGATCGCCGGCAACAGCGCGACCAGCCGGCCGACGGAGCCGCCGATTAGGCACTCTGCCGCCGGGCCGCCAGCGTCGGCGAGGGTGAGGTGAAAGCCGTTTCCGCTGTCGTAGACGGCGACCGCCGATCGGATGTCTCCCAACGCCTGGCGGCAGGTGATTTCGGCGGGCCCAATGGCCGGAATGCGCGGATCGAAATGCGGCGAGCGCAGGGCATTGGCTGCCCGTGCCAGGAATGACTGTGCCAGGCTGTTGACGACCGCACCGCCGTCGACCGGCGCGCCGTTACCGGCGGAAATGCCATCGTCAATTCTACGCAACGGCCAACTCCAAACACAGACAGCCAATGGTCGCGGTGGTCAGGTCGCCCCCGGCCAACCGATAGGGCGGAGTATCTGCCGCCCGGTCGAAAACGCACAACTGGCAGAATTGGCGGTTCGGCGAGGAATTACTGCCAGATTGGAAAACGTCGGGGCAGAGCCGCTTGTCGGTTGCGCTGGCTGGCGAAGGTGCTGCCGTCGCCGGCCGCAACTGCCGCGGGCATTTTGCCCGATCGTCTGTCAATCAAACATCGGCAACCTGTCAGTTCGGCCAGTTCACCGCTCTCTGACGCTGGGAAATAATCCGTGCAGTGTTCCGTCGTCGGGGCGTGCGGGCGGCACGAAACATCCGCAATCACCGCAAGGTTCGGCGACCCATCGGTTCGGGAGTACCGCGTTGACCGATCAGCCTGCCAACAATATGTCCCTCGCCTCGCGTGCCATCGACTGGTCCTTTCTACGGCGCGGCGTCTTCGCCGGGTCGATCGCCATGTCCTGGATGTGGGGCCTGGGGCTCTTTTTCTCCGTTCACTTCACCTTCGCCTATGGCTGGGTGGGCCTGCTGAGCTTTGCCGTGCCAAATGCGCTCGGCCTGGTGGTCTTCGGCCTGCTGCTCGACCGCCGCGCCCGCGACGGCGACCTGCGGGCGCTGGCGGAAACCGCCTTCGCCAAGTACCCGTTGGTGTTCGCGTTCTACCAGGTCGCTGCGGTCGCGCTGACCCTGTTTGCCCTGATCGCCTATTTCCTGGCGCCGCTGGGACTGACCTATGCGGCCTTCGGCGGGCTGGCGGTTCTCGCCGTCGGTCTGCTGGTAGGAGAAGTTTTCGGAATTCGTCGCCTGGTGTCCCTTCAGGCGGCGAGCCTGGTCGCGGCGGTACTCGCCGCCACGGTGCTGCTGTTGACCGGGCCTCGACACGCGGCGGTGCCGCATGAAGCGCTGGGACTGCCCTTTGCCGGCTTTGTGGTGCCGCTGACGATCGGCCTGCTGCTGGGGCCGTTCTTCGACATCCAGCAATGGCAGCGGGCGGTCGAACAGCAGCGCCAGGGCGTTTCGGTCGCCCAGAGCTTCGCGCTCGGCGGCCTGGCGTTCTTCCTGCTGCTGCTCGTCAACGGCGCCCTTGCCATGACGCTGACCGGCGGCCTGGAGGCGTCCGCCTTCACCGGCGCCGACGGCATCCTGCATGCGCAGCCGGCGATCACGGCAGCACTAAGCGGCCCGGGCGGCGCGGCGCTCTTCCTCTACGGCATCTGGGTGCTGCTGTGCGTGCTGACCACCTTCGACAGCGCCCAGGCGGGCCTCTCCTGGTTCGTCCCGTCCGTGTCGAAATCCAGCAACAACGCGCTGCTCGCCATGCTGCCGCCGGGACTGCTGACCTCGACCCTGCCGCTGCTCGGCATCGCCGCGGTCATCGGACTGGCGGCCTGGTATGCCGGCGGCCGGCTGGAATACTTCATGATCCTCTACGCCTCCCTGTTCGTCGCCTACAGCGCCAACCTGGCCTACGACCTCTATCGCGGCACCGAATTTCGCACGCTGTCGCCGATCACGCTGTTTTGCGGCCTGGTGTCCATGCTGATCATCAGCGTCGGCTATTTCGAGACGGCGCCGCTGTTGATGATGGTCGGCAGCCTGATCGCCCTGTTTCCGCTGGGGCTCGAAGCAGCCGGCGATGCCGGCGCGAAACTCCCGAAACCCGGCGCCACACGTGCAAAAGACCGCGCCGCCGGCAAGCCCGAACGCGGTTCGCCTTCGGGGCGCGACATGGCGGTGCTCGAACGTGCCGCTGCCGCCGGCCCGGTGGTCGACGCGCCGGTGGCGGCCGCCGCCGACCATGCGCTGGTCACGGGATCCCATGACGGCCGCTTCGACGGCAAATGGTTCGAGGTCAAGCTGACGGCCACCTATTCGGACACCAATTCCGTCGGCAACATCTACTTCGCCAATTACGTCGCCTGGGTCGGCAAGACCCGCGAGCTGTTCTTCCGCAACTGCATGCCGGGCTTCGACCTCAAGCAGACGCCGTTCTACATCCTGACCCGCAGCTTCACCCACAAATTCATCCGCGAGGCCAAGGAGTTCGACGAGATCGTCGTGCGCCTGAAGATCGGCAAGTTCAACCGCAAATTCGTGCATCTCGAACACAAGCTGTTCGACGGCGCGCAGAACCTGCTGGGCGAGGGCGAGCAGTCGCTGATGTTCGTGCATTCCGACGACTACAGCCTCATCGACATTCCGAACGACGTGGTGACGGCGTTCACGCCGCATGTCTGACATCATGTCCAACAAGTTGGAGGGAAGCCCGTGCTTGACGGCAAATCGACTCGAACTCTCGCTATCGCCTCGAAAACATCGGATAGCAGCCTGGATAGGCTGCGTTTGACCCTGGTCGTCGCCGGCCTTGCCTGCCTGGCTCTCGCCCACCCCGTCCATGCCGCGGAGGACAAGGCACCGCCATCGTTCCTGTTCGTTCAGGAAGCATCCGCCGCGACGTTCGATGGGACGACGTTGACGCTCACCGACCCGAAGCCCACCGTCAAGGCGTTCGCGGATCGGCCCAACCGGATCGTCGAAGACGTCGAACTCAGCCGCTTCGTCAGCGGATGGTCGCAAAGCATGGACAGCTTTCAGGACGATCCGCCCAACGCCGCGTTGATTTCCGGGGGTACTGCGCCGGTAATCGTCGAGTTGAACAAGCTCCGCCGGTCGGAGAACGGCCTGCAATACGATGTCATGGTGCTGTCCGGCGACATGCCGAAGGAAATGGATGGGATCACACTCGTGATCGACGATAACGAATCCATGTGCGGCTACATCGGGTGCTGACGCAGACGCGGACAACCATTCCAATTAGAACCAGCGCGGCAGCGATGTGACTGCTTGTTTGACAGCGCTCGCGTAATTGTCGAACGTCGGGCAACTGGATTCGCTCGGAGGTTCGGCCGATGGCCTTTGAAGACCTGATCACCAAGATCAACATGCTTTTCGTCGAAATGGAGAACCAGCCGCAGGATGCGGCGGAGCTGCTGGAGCAGATCCGGCTCGAGCTCAACCAGCTCAAGGCGACCGGCCAGCCGCTGCCGGAAGACCTGGTGGCGCTGGAACGGCGTCTGGAGGAGGAGTTCGAGAAGGCAGCGCGAAAGGGCGACTAATCGGTGCCGGCGTCCGACGGCGGCGCCCCGCGCCTTTCGGTCTCCCGTGTGGCGGCCGGCTACATCGGCAATGTGCTCGAATGGTATGATTTCGCCGTTTACGGCTTTTTCGCCGCCACCATCGGCAAGCTGTTCTTTCCGTCGGACGATCCCGCCGCCTCGCTGATCGCCGCTTTCGGCGCCTTTGCCGGCGGGTTCCTGATGCGCCCGCTGGGCGCCATCCTGTTCGGCCATATCGGCGACCGCTTCGGCCGCCGGGCGATGCTGATCGCCTCGGCGCTGGCGATGGGGCTGAGCACTTGTGCCGTCGGCCTGCTGCCGACCCATGCGGAGTTCGGCGCCGCCGCAGCGGTGCTGCTGGTGGCGCTGCGCCTGGTGCAGGGCCTCTCCGTCGGCGGTGAATATGTCGGCTCCGGTGTCTTTCTGGCCGAAACCGCGCCGGTGCGCCATCGCGCGCTGATCGCCGGCTTCGCCACCGCCGGGCTGTGCTGCGGCACTATGCTCGGCTCCGCCGCCGGGGCGCTGATCGACGGCTGGCTGACCCCCTACCAGATCGCCGCCTGGGGCTGGCGCGTGCCGTTCCTGGCCGGCCTGCTGCTCGGCCTCGTGGCGCTGGTGTTGCGCCTCGTCGTCTCCGAGCCGCCGCTGCCGGTCGCCCGCTCGCGCGCGCCGCTGGTCGAGGCGGTCACCCGCCATGGCGGCGGCATGATCCATGCCGTGGCCATGATGGTGACGATCACCGCCGGCTGGTATGCGCTGGTGATCTACCTGCCGACTTGGATGGTCGGCCATCTCGGCCTCGATCACGCGCGGGTGCTGGAAATCAACGCCGGCAACATGGCGCTGACGGTGCTGGCCGGCCTGTGCGCCGCGGCGATTTCCGACCGGGTCGGCAGAAAGCCGGTGCTCGTCGCCGCCAGCCTGTGCCTGGCGGCGCTGACCTGGCCGCTTTTCATGC
The DNA here is from genome assembly GCA_963921345.3 of Rhizobiaceae bacterium. Taxonomy (GTDB): domain Bacteria; phylum Pseudomonadota; class Alphaproteobacteria; order Rhizobiales; family Rhizobiaceae; genus Hoeflea_A. The sequence goes on from CAWUFE020000009.1 coordinate 68,879, forward strand.
TGATCGGCCGCGGCGATGCGGCGCTGGCCATCGCCGCCCAGGGCATTCTGATGGCGCTGACGGGCTGCATCGCCTTCGTGCTACCGGCGACGCTGTCGGAGATGTTTCCGTGGCGGGTGCGCGCCACCGCCGCCAATCTCAGTCTCAATCTGGGATTCGCCGTGTTCGGCGGCACCGCGCCGATGGTCGCCGCCTGGCTGGTTGCGCGGACCGGCGGGCTGTCAGCGCTGGCGCTCTATCTCACCGCGCTCGCCCTGTGTTCGGTGATCGCCTGCCTGTTCCTGACGGAACGGCGCGGGATCGACCTGTCGCCTTGAATCGTTTCGGTTACTGCTTCGGGATCGAGCCGACCAGCAGCTCTTCGCCGTCCTCGATGTCCACCCAGCGGCCGGCGTGGAACGACGCCTGGCGCTTCAGATAGGTGTAGGGCGTGTCGGTCCACACCTTGACCCGGTCGTTGAGGTTGTCGAGTACGAAATCGCCGTCGGCCGTGCGCAGCGTCAGCACCGCGTGGCCCTCGCCATTCGGCTTGCGCACCACGGTGATCAGCAGGTCTGACGCCGAGAAGCCGTGTTCCATCAGCAGCGCCCGCTTCAACAGCACATAGTCTTCGCAATCGCCGACCACGTCGGGATAGGACCAGACCTCCTCGCGGCCATGGATTTCGTAATCGGTCATCGGCATGACCGAGAAATTCACCGATTCATTGACCTCGCGGACCACCGACCAGCCGTAGTCGGTCACCCGCGGCGCGGCCTTCATCTTGCCGGTTCCGCGGCATTCCTGCCGGTTTTGCTTGCAGAATTCGTAGTGCCCGATCGGCTGCGACGTGATGTCGCCCACGCGCATTGCGGTGGCGCCCTGCGGCGCCGCCATCACAATCGGAGTGGGCGATGCCGCCACCGCCATGGCCGCAAGCATGCCACTGAACAATACGCGCCTCATCGACGGCCAGTCCCCGTTCACCCATTATTATCCTTAACAAACAGTTAAGAGGTGCAACGGGACTTGAGTCAATCGCAGCGTTTACAAAGTTCTGTTTATGGTTACCAAAATTGAGGGGAGTGGCAGCCCTGCATCACACCATCCGGCACGCGATGTGGTTACCAAAAATGATTGGAGTGGCAGCGGTGCATCACAAGGGAAGGAGATCAAAAGATGGCGCTGGATAGCATGAACGTTTCCCTTCCTGCCGAGTTGAAAGCCTGGGTGGAGCGGCAGGTCCGCGCCGGCCGCTACAGCAACGCCAGCGAATATGTGCGTGACCTTATCCGTAGGGACCAGGACCGCGCCGGCAAGATCGCTCGCATGCAAATGCTGGTAGACGAAGCCCGCGCCAGCGGTATGAGCAATCGCTCGATGGGCGAGATACGCACCGAAGCCCGTAGGCAGGCCGGGATTGAAGATTAGGCTCACCTAAGCCGCGAACAAACCTGCGTTGCTTATGGCATCCGACCGTCGCCCGATCTCACACCATCTGATCCACGGCACCGAGCATCAGCGCGATGTCCTGCGGCCGTGACAGCCGGTGGTCGCCGTCGCGGATCAGGGTCAGCACCACGTCGTCCGAGGGCAGGTGCTCGACCAGTTTCAGCGCGTGGGTGTGCGGCACGTCGGGATCGTCCATGCCCTGCAGGATACGCACCGGGCAGCCGGTTTCGATGATGCCGTCGAGCACCCGGTTTTCGCGGCCGTCGTCGAACAGCGCCTTGGTGAAGACGTTGGGGTCGGGCCCGTAGGGCGTCGGTTCCTCGTAGTAGCCCTGCTGCTCCAGGTCGCGTTTCTGCGCTTCGGTGAGCAGCGGTTCGTGCAGTTCGGTGGTGAAATCGGGCGCCGGCGCCAGCAGCAGCAGGCCGGCAATCCGGTTTGACGCGTCGGCCTTGCGCAGCTCCTGCACCATGCGCAGCGCGATCCAGGCGCCCATGGACGACCCGACCAGCAACTGCGGGCCTTCCGCGAAGCGGTCGAAGACGGCGAGGCTTTCCTCCAGCCAGCGCGAAATGGTGCCGCGTCGGAAGTCGCCGCCGCTTTCGCCATGGCCCGAATAGTCGAAGCGGGTGCAGGCGAGGCCGAGCTCGCCGGCATGGCGGTCGAGTTCCTCCGCCTTGGTGCCGGCCATATCGGAACGGTAGCCGCCCAGCCACACCAGGCCGGGTCGCGTGTGGCCGCCGGTTGCGGCGCGGTGGCGGACCGCAATCCGGCGCGCCTCGTCGCCGGTTCCGACGTCGATATGGGTGAGCTGGTCGCTGGTCATGGGCGGTCGTTCCTGATGCGAATTTTCGATTTCGAATCCGAATGTGGACGATTCGCAGTCCGTCCGACAGGCGTCAAGGGCCTTGCAAAGCCGCTAAGCTGGTGATTTTTTTCGGCGGTCATGCTATTGACTTGACGTCGGCGATGGTCACATTGCCGGCTTCCGAACGCGAAACGCAACAGCCAAGGAGAATACGGCCATTCGCAGACCATTCAGAGCGCCGCCGCCCACCCAGACGGGCCCGCGCGCCAACGCCGATATCCGGGTCGACCGGGTACAACTCATCGACGATGAGGGGAACAACCGGGGAGAAGTGGCAATCGACGAAGCACTGGCAGTCGCCCAGGACGCCGGTCTCGATCTCGTCGAGATTTCCCCCAACGCCAAACCGCCGGTTTGCAAGGTTCTCGATCTCGGCAAGCTCAAATACCAGACGCAGAAAAAGGCCGCCGAGGCCCGCAAGAAGCAGAAGACCGTCGAGGTCAAGGAAATCAAGATGCGTCCCAACATCGACACCCATGACTACGAGGTGAAGATGAAGGCGATGAACCGGTTCTTCGACAGCGGCGACAAGGTCAAGGTCACGCTGCGCTTCCGCGGCCGCGAAATGGCCCACCAGCAGCTCGGCATGCAGCTGCTGCAGAAGGTCAAGGAAGACACCGTCGAAATCGCCAAGGTGGAAGCCGAGCCGAAGCTCGAAGGCCGCCAGATGATGATGGTCCTGGCGCCGAAATAATCTTCCCTAAATCCGAATCGGCCGATTGCCCGCAAAGCGCCTTGCGCTGACGGGCAACAGCCGTTATAAGGCCGCGTCCGAACCGTCCGGCAGGGCATGCCGTGGCGGTTTTGAATGCCAAAACCAGGTCCCACAACCGCAATCGACAGCGTCCGGCCCCAAGGGCCGCCGCAAGCGCTGCGGGTTCAGGCGGACCGAACAACAATGACGGCGGCGATATGGTCGTCGACCGATGGAGAAGCAAAATGCCCAAGATGAAGACGAAATCGTCTTGCAAGAAGCGATTCAAGATCACCGCCACGGGCAAGGTCAAATCCGCCCAGGCCGGCAAACGCCACGGCATGATCAAACGGTCCAACAAATTCATCCGCGATGCGCGCGGCACCATGGTGCTCGCCGAGCCCGACGCCCGCATCGTCAAGAAATTTATGCCGAACAGCCACTAGCTGACGCATCTGGATTGAAGGAACGAAGATCATGGCACGCGTAAAACGGGGCGTCACGTCCCACGCAAAACACAAGAAGGTTCTCGCGCAGGCGAAGGGCTATTACGGCCGCCGCAAGAACACCATCCGCACGGCCAAGGCCGCTGTCGATCGCGCCAAGCAATATGCCTACCGCGACCGCAAGACCCGCAAGCGCAATTTCCGCGCCCTGTGGATCCAGCGCATCAACGCCGCCGTGCGCGAACACGGCCTGACCTACGGTCGTTTCATCGACGGTCTCAACAAGGCCGGCATCGAGGTCGACCGCAAGGTGCTGTCCGACATGGCGATCAACCAGCCGGAAGCCTTCGGCGCCCTGGTTGCCAGCGCCAAGCAGGCGCTCGCCTATCTCAAAGACACCACCCCGAATGCTTTTGAAAGCGCTGTCCGCTAAGCCAGCGTTTTCCCAAGGCATGACATTTCGAATTTGGGAAACCCGCGCTGGCAGGGCCGGCGCGGGTTTTTCATTGCTAACAGCAAGCTTGGATCAGAGGAACGATCAGGATGAGTGATCTGGAGCAGCTCGAAGAAAAGATACTGGCCGACATTGCCGGTGCCGCCGACGAGCAGGCGATCGAGGCGGTGCGCGTCGCCGCCCTCGGCAAGAAGGGCTCGATTTCCGAAAGGCTGAAGACGCTTGGCGGCATGACACCGGAGGAGCGCCAGGTGATGGGCCCGGCGATCAACGGGCTGAAGACCAAGGTCGCCGACGCCATCGGCGACCGTAAACAGGCGCTGCGCGAACTGGCGATCGACGCGCGGCTGGCCAACGAGACGGTTGACATCACCCTGCCCGTGCGCCCGTCGCCGCTGGATGCCGGCCGCATCCACCCGATTTCGCAGGTGATCGACGAGATCACCGCCATCTTCGCCGATATGGGCTTCACCATCGCCGAAGGTCCGGACATCGAGACGGACTATTACAACTTCACGGCGCTGAACTTCGCCGAGGGCCACCCGGCCCGCGAGATGCACGACACGTTCTTCTTCTCTCCGGACGAGACCGGCGAGCGCAAGCTCTTGCGCACCCACACCTCGCCGGTGCAGATCCACACGATGGAGAGCCAGAAGCCGCCGATCCGCATCGTCATTCCGGGCAAGACCTACCGCTGCGACAGCGACCCGACCCACACGCCGATGTTCCATCAGCTCGAGGGTCTGGTGATCGACCGCACGGCCAATGTCGCCAACCTGAAATGGGTGCTGCACGAATTCTGCGAGGCCTTCTTCGAGGTGCCGTCGATGAACATGCGCTTCCGGCCGTCCTATTTCCCGTTCACCGAGCCGAGCCTGGAGGTCGACATCCAGTGCGACCGTTCGGGCTCCGAAGTGCGCTTCGGCCAGGGCACCGACTGGATGGAGATCCTCGGCTGCGGCATGGTCAACCCCAACGTGCTCCGCAATGTCGGCCTCGATCCGTACGAATATCAAGGCTTCGCCTGGGGCATGGGCATCGACCGCCTGGCCATGCTGAAATACGGCATGCCGGATCTGCGCGCCTTCTTCGACGCCGACTGCCGCTGGCTGCGCCATTACGGCTTCCGGCCGCTCGACATCCCGACGCTTTTCGCCGGCCTGAGTAGCTAGAGCACCTTTCGAGACAACGGACGAACCGATGAAATTCACGCTTTCCTGGTTGAAGGACCATCTCGAGACCGAGGCGACGCTCGACGAGATCGTCGACGCCCTCAACATGATCGGCCTGGAGGTCGAGGAGCTGGACGACAAGTCCGCCTTCGCGCCCTTCGTGATCGCCCGCGTCATAAGCGCCGAGCAGCATCCCGACGCCGACCGGCTGCGGGTGCTTCATGTCGATACCGGCAGCGGCGAGCCGGTGCAGGTCGTCTGCGGCGCGCCCAATGCCCGCACCGGGCTGGTCGGCGCCTTCGCGGCGCCCGGTACCTATATTCCGGGCATCGACCTGACGCTGTCGGTCGGCAAGATCCGCGGCGTCGAGAGCCACGGCATGATGTGTTCGGAGCGCGAGCTGCAGATCTCAGACGAGCATGACGGCATCATCGACATCGCGGACGAGGGCCTCGAGATCGGCGCGAGCTACGCGGCCTATGCCGGCCTCGACGATCCGGTGATCGAGATCGGCCTGACGCCGAACCGGCCGGACTGCACCGGCGTGCGCGGCATCGCCCGCGATCTCGCCGCCTACGGCCTCGGAACGCTGAAGGAAAAGAGCACCCCGCCGGTCGGCGGCGAGGGGCCGTGCCCGGTCGGCCTGTCGCTGGATTTCGGCGACACCCAGCCGCTTTGCCTCGGCTTCGCCCTGCGCATGGTGCGCGGCGTGAAGAACGGCCCGAGCCCGGCCTGGATGCAGCAGCGGCTGCTCGCCATCGGCCTGCGCCCCATCAACGCCCTGGTCGATGTCACCAACTACGTCACTTTCGACCGCGGCCGGCCGCTGCACGTCTTCGACGCCGCCAAGGTCGCCGGCGACCTTGTGGTGCGCCGCGGCCGCGACGGCGAAAGCGTGCTGGGGCTCGACGGCAACACCTACGAGGTCAACGACGCCATCTGCGTGATCGCCGACGACAACGGCGTCGAATCGCTCGCCGGCATCATGGGCGGCGAACATTCGGGCTGCGACGAGGGGACCACCGACGTGCTGATCGAATCGGCCCTGTGGGACCCGGCCAATGTCGCCCGCACCGGCCGCGACCTCGGCATCATCACCGACGCCCGCTACCGTTTCGAGCGCGGCGTCGACCCGGCCTACATGGCCGAGGGCATGGAACTGGCGACCGAGCTGGTGATGGAGCTGTGCGGCGGCGAGCCGACGCAGCCCCATATCGTCGGTTACGAGGAGCCGGTGAACAAGGTCGTGTCCTTCCCGCTCGCCGAAATCCGCCGGCTGACCGGCATCGATGTGCCGCGCGACGAGGCGCTGGCGATCCTCGCCCGCCTCGGCTTCGAATCCGAAGGTTCCGGCGACACGGTCGACGTTTCCGTGCCGACCTGGCGCCCCGACATCGACGGCAAGGCCGACCTGGTCGAGGAGGTGATGCGCATCTACGGCATCAACCGCGTCGACCTGCAGCCCATGCCGCACGATGCGGTGACCACCGGCCGCATCCTGACGACGCTGCAGGTGCGCACCCGCAACGCCAGGCGGGCGCTCGCCGGCCGCGGCATGCTGGAAGCGGTCAACTGGTCCTTCGTCGACGAAACTCAAGCCCAGGTGTTCGGCGGCGGTTCGGCCGAGCTGAAGCTCGCCAACCCGATCGCCGCGGAGCTTTCCGACATGCGCCCGTCGCTGCTGCCCGGGCTGCTCGCCGCCGCCCAGCGCAACGCCGACAAGGGCATTGCCGACCTGGCGCTGTTCGAGGTCTCCGACGTCTATCTCGGCGACACCCGCGAGGGCCAGCACCGCAAGGCCGCCGGCATCCGCCGCGGCACCGCCCATCTGACCGGCGCGGGCCGCCACTGGAACGGCACGTCCGATCCCGTCGACGTGTTCGACGCCAAGGCCGATGCGCTGGCAGCGCTCGAGTCCGCCGGCGCGCCGGTCGCCCGGGTGCAGATCGAGGCATCCGCGCCCGACTGGTATCACCCGGGCCGCTCCGGCGTCATCAAGCTCGGCCCGAAAGTGGTGCTGGGCACCTTCGGCGAGTTCCATCCGCGGGCGCTCGACCGTCTCGGCGTCGACGGCCCTGTCTGCGGCTTCGAGGTCGATCTCGGTGTCATCCCCGAGCCGAAGCGCAAGGCGACGCGCACCAAGACGCCGCTCGCCATTTCACGCCTGCAGGCGGTGCGCCGCGACTTCGCCTTCGTCGTCGACCGCGACCAGCCGGCTTCGGCCATCACGGCCGCCGTGCAGGGCGCCAACAAGAAGCTGATCGCGGGCGTCAACGTCTTCGACCTGTTCGAGGGTGCGTCGCTCGGCGAGGGCAAGAAGTCGGTCGCCGTCGAGGTGGAAATCCAACCGACGGAAAAGACGCTGACGGATGCCGATCTGGAAGAGCTGGCGAAGCGGGTCGTCGACAATGTCGGCCAGAAAACCGGTGGTGTACTGCGCGGTTAGGAATCCTATTGTAGTCTGACGAAACGGGCGGAGTTCGGAGAGCCCATTTGGGAATTAACGATTGGTTTGGTTGGGTCTGTTTTGTTCAATATCAAGAGATTGACCGAAGGAACGGCTGGTGGCCATTTCGAGGTCAAGCGCGCCGATAGTGGGCAAAACAGGCCCAATCCGAACGGACGAAGCCAGTTTTGGCTCTTTTTGCCGAAAGCCCGACTGACAGGCAACAAGCCTGCGGCGTCGTTCTTTCGTCAAAAATCCCTCAAAACTGGCTGCGCCAAACCAGTCGTTAGTTCCCAAATGGGCTCTACGTCATGAACATGATCCTGAATACGGACAGCTACAAATACTCCCATTTCGCGCAGTATCCGCCCGAAACGGCGGCGATTTCCGCCTATATCGAAAGCCGTCCGGGCGGCCGCCACGACCATGTGCTGTTTTTCGGCCTGCAGATGTTCCTGAAGGAATATCTGACCCGCCGCGTCAGCATGGAGGATGTCGACGAGGCCGACGAGCTGGTCACCGCCCACGGCCTGCCGTTCAACCGCGAGGGCTGGGAAACCCTGGTGTCGCGCCACGGCGGCAGCCTGCCGCTGCTGATCGAGGCGCTGCCGGAAGGCATGGTGGTGCCGGTCGGCACGCCGCTCGTCCAGGTACGCAACACCGACCCGGACTTCTTCTGGCTGCCGACCTTCATCGAGACGGCGCTGCTGCGCGCCGTCTGGTACCCGTCGACCGTCGCCACCGTCTCCTATCACGTGCGCCGCATCATCACCGCGGCGCTCGAACGCTCCTGCGACGACTACACCGACGTGCTGCCCTTCCGGCTGCACGATTTCGGCGCCCGCGGCGCCACCTCGTTCGAGCAGGCGGGCCTCGGCGGCATTGCCCATCTGGTCAATTTCATGGGCACCGATACGGTGGCCGGCATCGTCTACGGCCGCAAATATTATCACGAGCCGATGGCCGGCTTTTCCATTCCGGCGGCCGAGCACTCGACCATGACCAGTTGGGGTGAGGAGCGCGAGACGGAAGCCTATGACAACATGATCGAGGCCTTCGGCGGCAAGGACAAGCTGGTCGCCGTCGTCTCCGACAGTTACGACCTCTACCGCGCCGTCTCGGAGATCTGGGGCAAGGACCTGCGCGACAAGGTCAAGTCCATGGGCGGCACGCTGGTGGTGCGGCCGGATTCCGGCGATCCGACCGTCGTGCCGGTCGACACGGTCGACATGCTCGGCGGCATTTTCGGCTTTTCCGTCAACGCCAAGGGCTACAAGGTGCTCGACCCAGCGGTGCGCGTCATCCAGGGCGACGGGGTGACCCCGGAGACCATCCGCATCATTCTCGACCGGCTGATGGAGCGCGGCTGGTCGGCCGAGAACATCGCCTTCGGCATGGGCGCCGGCCTGTTGCAGAAGGTCAACCGGGACACGCTGCGCTTTGCCATGAAGGCCAATGCGCGGCTCGACACGGACGGCACCTGGTCGGGCGTGCACAAGGATCCGAAGACCGACCCGGGCAAGGCGTCGAAGCGCTACCGCCAGGCGGTGGTGATGCAGAACGGCGCGCCGGTGGCGATGCCGCTCAAGGATATCGGCGACCGGCGGAACCTGATGCAGCCGGTCTGGGAAAACGGCAAGCTGCTGGCGGACTGGACGCTCTCCGAGATCCGCGAGCGCGCAGCGGGAGAAAGCGCATGAGCAAGTTTCGATGGGGTGTGTTGTCGACGGCGAAGATCGCCCGCGAGCAGTTGCTGCCGGCGCTGGCCGATGCCGAAAACGGGGTTCTGGCGGCGGTCGCCAGCCGCGATTGGGCGAAGGCCCGCGACGTCGCCGACCGCTTCGGCGCGAAGGACGCCTTCGGTTCCTATGAGGAACTGCTCGCCTCCGACGCGGTCGACGGCGTCTACATTCCGCTGCCCACCAGCCAGCACATCGAATGGGCGATCAGGGCGGCCGACGCCGGCAAGCATGTGCTGTGCGAAAAGCCGATCGCCCTCGAGGCCGGCCAGATCGACGAGGTGATCGCCGCCCGCGACCGCAATGGCGTGCTGCTGTCGGAAGCCTTCATGGTCCACTACCACCCGCAATGGCACAAGGTGCGCGAGCTGATCGCCGACGGCGCCATCGGCCGGCTGCGCCAGGTCGACGGCGCCTTCACCTATTTCAACGTCGACCCGACCAACATGCGCAACCAGGTGGAATTGGGCGGCGGCGGCCTGCCCGACATCGGCGTCTACCCGACGGTGACCACCCGCATCGTCACCGGCCTGGAGCCGCAACGCGTGCGCGCCCAGGTCGAGCGCGACCCGACCTTCGGCACCGACATCTACGCCAACGTGCTCGCCGATTTCGGCGACTTCAACCTGAATTTCTACTGCTCCACCCAGATGGCGCTGCGCCAGTCGATGATCTTCCACGGCGACGCCGGCCTCATCGAGGTCGCCGCCCCCTTCAACGCCGCCGACTACGACCACGCCTACATTACGCTCCACAACCACAAGCGCGACGGCGCCGAGGTGTTCCGCTTCCCCGGCGTGCGCCAGTACAAGCTCATGCTGGAGACCTTCGCGAACGTCGCCGCCGGCGCCGAAAACACCCTGTTCACGCTGGAAAACTCGAAGCTGAACCAGCAGGTCATCGACGCCGTCTACCGCGCCGGCGAAAGCGACGACTGGGAAGACGTGTAGGCAGTCACGTGGCCGGTTGAATCCGGCACGAACCCCGAGGCATCATCAGGCTCCACCCCGATTCGCCGGAGCCTGCCCGTGAACCACCTCCGCTACGCCGGCCTGCCCTTCGAACGCCAGCGCGAAATCCTCTTCGACATCGTCCGCGCCGAACCGCTGCTGATGAACGCACTGGAGGCCGCACGCGAGATGGACCTGCCGCAATGGCGCATCGTCGCCGGCGCGATCTACAACAGCGTGTGGAACGCGCTGACCGACCGGCCTTCGGGGTACGGGATCAAGGATATCGATCTGCTCTATTTCGATGACAGCGATTTATCCTGGGAGGCGGAGGATGCAGTGATCGCGCGGGGGCGCGAGGTGTTTGCCGGGTCGCCGGTGCCGGTGGAGATCCGCAACCAGGCACGGGTGCATCTGTGGTTTCCGGAGAAGTTCGGGATTGAATTTCCGCCGCTGCGGTCGGGGGATGAGGCGCTGACGCGGTATTCGGCGAAGACGCATGCTGTGGGGTTGCGGCTTGGGGCGGATGGTGATCTCGATCTCTGTGCGCCCTTCGGACTGTCGCTGATCTTCGCGTTCCGGATCGAGCCCAACCGCGCGCTGGAGCGTACAGGGAGTTACTGGGAAAAGGCGGCGCGGGCGAAGAAGGTCTGGCCAGAGGTGTCAATGGAGGCGTGGTGAGGATATGTTCTTTCTCGGTTGCTAACGGTTAGGGGATGCGACCGTTCAAAATTTGGCATTATACACCGCAACCGCTGCAACGAACGGACATTTACCCGCCATTGCGATTCAACACAAAGTCAACCGGAACAGCCCAGTTCGATGACAGAATATTGCGATCGTTTACTAAGGCTTAGCGTTATCGCATAATTATGTGCGGGAACAAACAACGAACGCATGTATTCCTTCCAAATGGCCCAAAATTCTCAAATCGAATGGACCGATGCAACTTGGAATCCAGTGACGGGTTGCACCAAAATAGGTCGTGGTTGCGATAACTGCTACGCAGAGAGATTCGCTGAACGCTGGCGGGGAATTGAAGGACATCCCTACCAGCAAGGATTCGACCTCCGGCTTTGGCCGTCGCGCCTGATTCAGCCGACATCTTGGAAGAAGCCACGCATGGTATTCGTTAATTCGATGAGTGATTTATTTCATAAAAACATTGATCATAGTTACATAGATCAAGTATTTGATGTAATGGAGATGGCTGATTGGCATGTTTATCAAGTGCTCACAAAAAGAAGTTCATTGATGCGAAACTATGTGCGAAGCCGCTACGGCGGTGAGGCCGTTCCATCGCATATTTGGCTTGGAGTTTCGGTTGAGGACGCTGCACATAAGGGGCGCATCAATCATCTACGGCAGATCAATTCAGAAGCCCGGTTCATATCGTTTGAACCGCTGCTTGGTCCAATAGGTTGCGTCGATCTTTCTGAGATCGCTTGGGCAATTGTCGGCGGCGAAAGCGGACCCAGAGCCAGACCAATGGAACCAGAGTGGGCCACAGAACTAAGAGATCGATGTGAAGAAAATGGGGTAGCGTTTTTCTTCAAGCAATGGGGCGGTCCTCGACCAAAGTCGGGCGGCCGCCTATTAGAGGGAGTGGAGTGGAACGGTTTCCCCTGGCAGATTGTACCAAAGGATATAATTCAATCACTTCAGCTTTAGGCAACAATTTTGGCGATTGATCTCGAGTATTATAGAGGACGTGAGCAGTCCTATATCAAACATCAATTTCTGACTGAGTACCTCCGAACAGCGGCATACAAAACCTTGCAGGGAAGGTCGCCGATTTTCAATTTCGTTGACGCTTTTGCCGGACCCTGGAAAGTTTCAGACAAAAACTTCTCCGATGCGTCTTTCGACCAAGCACTGCGAACGCTCGAAACCGTTCGTGCCGATCTTGGGCGGAGCGGAATCGCGGGGCTCAAGATAAGGTTCTGTTTCTGCGAGGAACGTCATAATGCCGTAGCTCAGCTACGAAGCTATGCGAACAGAAATAGTCGATTTGAAATTCACGTTTTCCACGGGTTATTCGAAGATAGATTAGGTGACATTGCGTCGGTATGTGGAGACGGTTTTACCTTTAGTTTCATCGATCCCACGGGTTGGGACATTCGATCCGAGCCAGTAATGGAGTTTTTAAAGGATCAGAATGGAGAATTTCTGCTCAACTTTATGGCAGAGCATGTCAACCGCCACGCTGAGTATGGGCAAGTCTCGGCGTCGTTTGGACGTTTCCTTGCCGATCCGGGCTGGAGTAATGAATTCAACAAGCTACCATCGGATTGGAGTAATGAACGCCGGGTGCTGCACCTACTGAAAAGAAAGTTCAAAGCTTCGGGTGCGGCTACCTTCATGCCGGATTTTCCAATTCTGAAACCTCGCGAACAACGTGTAAAAATGCGTCTTGTTCTGGGCACGCACTCGCACAAGGGATTGGAGGTATTTCGTGATGTGCAGGGGAAGGCGGAGCGGCGGGAGATCGAAACAAGAAATCAACTGCGTGACGAACTGGACGGCATTGTCAGTATGTTTGATGAGGAGGAAATCGCTGCGCTGCAACAACAAGCAACAGGGATAGGATGCCCAATGTTTCAGCGCGAGGCTGAGGATTTAATCCTCGACCGGCTGTCAGAAATTTGCCCGCAAAAATTTCAAGAATTGGCGACTATTGTTCTCGAACATGTTCCGATGAGGATGACCCAAATAAGGAGACTCCTAAATGGCATGAGAGATCGGGGCCTACTTTCATACGAACTACCACCCAAGAAGCGGGTGCCACAGGACAATACAAAAATATTCTTGCGGCAGTGAGCCCAAAATAAGTTTTGGGAAATTGAAGCCATCATGGTGTGATCGATTTGTGCGAAATATAGATGACGATAGCTTTGACTAGGACGGTGGTTCACAATGAAAGTATATAAATACAGAGGCGGTCCACCCGACATTGTTGAACGCGACATCAACAGCATTATTGAATGTTACTTTTGGGCACCAACACCAGAAACCCTGAATGACCCAGCAGAGACCTTGCTGGTTTCGGGACAAGCAGACCGTCTCTTTCGCAACGCAGGTGAAGCAGAACTTGGTTCTGCCTACTCTGATTTAGTCGAGATGAGGTCGTCTTGCGGGGTGTATTCACTGAGCAGGACACCTTTGGATGAACTCATGTGGGCATACTATGGGGACGGACACGCAGGCTTCTGTATCGAATATGATTTGAATAGATTGGTGCTGGAAGCGCGAAACCAGTGGGACGTTGTCAGCAAAGTGGAATATGTGTCGAAACCACCGGAAATTCTTGCAGCAGATATTTTTGGCTTGGACGACCATATGCCGGTTCTCAAAAAAATGCTCGGAACAAAATCAACTAGATGGGCGCACGAGAAAGAGTTGCGGATTGTTACAACTAGGTCTGGTAAGAATTATCATGCAGCCGAAGCAATAACTGGAATACACTTTGGCATTCGGTGCCCGGCGCGCATTCAACACAAGGTTAGGCGATCTCTGACCGGCCGTGGATACATTTATGGCCAGATAAAGATGATTTCGGAAAGTTATCGGCTAAAGTCAGCAAAACTCGATTATGATTCAGACTTGGACGGTGTGCAGGAGGCTTACTCGGCTGAAATCGAAGCCTCCGCTGTCCCCACATCAGCGCATTTGGGGAGGTACAGGGACTACCTTCCCAAAATGAAGAAAGCGCTGGATATCGTTCGCCGCGACCCCTCATGCAAGAGAATCCTATTGGTCGATGTCAGCACAATAGCTTCGTCAAACTCCGTGCCTCAGATTTACGTTCAATATGAGACTCGCGTTCCCACTGATCTGCACCCAGTTTTGAATCGATATTTCACGCTCGATGAAATTTCATAGGCCGGAGGCTAGATTGACATTTTGGGAGCGGCTCGGCCTCCAACAAAGCCCAGGCTTTAATAAGGTACCGCGGCTGGGGCCAATAATTAAAATTGCGGTGGTGGCGGTCATGGTCGCTGTTGTTGTCGGCGGCATCGCGACCCTGATCCACTTTCTTGCCGAGGTGCTCCAGTCAGACGCCGATGATGAGTCGATCCGAAATATCGGTCTGATCTTGGTCGCCGCACTCGGCGCGCCTTTCGTTGTATGGCGAGCAATAGTGGCACACAAACAGGCAAACATCGCCGAGCAACGTCTGATAACAGATCAGATAAACAAGTCTGTTGACGGTTTAGGTGCCGAGAAAACCGTAAATAAAATAGGTCGCCCAGCGAAAATATACACAGGTAAGAGTAACGAATATACCTATCAAGTCGACAATCCTAGTGAATTTGTTCTCGAACCTAAGAGTGTGGAGGTCCGGAGGTATCACGACGATTCGTTATCTGGTGCTGACGGAACTGAGGTGTTTAGCGGAAAGCATATCGATGTACGAACATGGGAGAAGGAATTCACGGAAATCGAATGGCAGGGTGTTCCGCTTGACCTAGAAGAAGGTGATGCCATTGCAGAGGTCGGTGATTGGTCGGTTTTTACCGAGTCTCGCCCAAACATCGAAGTACGCGTAGGAGCGATCTATGCGCTTGAACGGATTGCTCAAGACAGTCAGCGCGATCACATTCAGATCATGGAGATATTGACGGCCTACATCCGAGAAAATGCGCCGGTCGCCGATCTTGTGCCAAGCGAGGAACCCTTCGAAAGAGCGCGTCCGCGAGCGGACATTCAAGCCGCTTTAGATGTGATTGGGCGCCGTTCTCCCGATTCCATCGCTGTGGAGCACTCAAAGAGATATCGACTCGATCTACGAAACGTGGACTTGTCCGGTGCAGACTTCTCGAAAGGCAATTTTGAGGGCGTTTTGATGTTCGGTAGTCGGCTTGAAGCCGCAAATTTTCGATTTGCTGTCAAGCGACACCTACACTTACGAGTTAAGACGACACCCAGTGTTACGAGGACAGCGCGATTTGGGGGGCGTACGCCCCCCAAATCGCGGCGCCAAAATTTGCCCGTTCAGGCGCTCTCTTTTGTCAGAAGTTCTTCGAGGTCGCGCAGCCGATATGAGCGGCCTTTGATGTTGAGCACATGAGATCGGTGAAGGAGCCGATCGAGGATCGCGGCAGCAAGGACTTCATCGCCGGCGAGCAACTCGGTCCAGTCGCGAATGCTCTTGTTGGTGGTGATGATCATCGCACCCCGAGCGTAGCGATAGCTGACCAGCCGGAAGAAGAGGCCGGCCTCTTCCCGGTTCATCGGATCAAAACCCATTTCATCGATCAGCAGCAGCGAACTGGACATGTATTTCCGGCCCTTTAGCCTTGTAGGCGGCAGAAGCGCGTCCGCCTTGATGGCCGTCAGCAGTTCATCAAAGCGATAGTACTGGACTGAGAAGCCGAGTTGGATCGCCCGGATGCCCAGTCCCACGAGCAAGTGCGACTTCCCGACCCCGGGCGGCCCCTGAAGCAGGACAACCTCGGCATTCCGGATCCAGGCCCCGGTCGCCAAGGTGTCGATGCGGGAACGCTCGATTGCCGGCTGGAAGGCAAAATCAAAGTTTTCCAACGTCTGCCCGGTCGGGATTTTCGACGTCTTCATCATCGTCTTGATGCGCCGTTCTTCGCGGCCGGCACGCTCAATATCGAGAATCCGTTCAAGTAACTGGTGAGCGGACATCTCGGTGCTGACGGCCTCCGACAGCAAAGTGTCCAGCGCCTCGGATGCGTAGCCAAGGCCGAGTGCGTCCAGCTTCTCGCGGGTTACGTCAATATCCAGTTTTATGCTCCGAGACGTCATCGGGCCACCTCCGCCAGACGGGCGTAGATGTCGATCGAGCGCTGCTGAACATTGCTGGCCGCCAGCGCCTGAAGGCCTCGCCCCATCTTGCCAAGCGGCATCGGCGCGCGGACACGATCGGTGTCATCACCATCGAAGTGTGCATCGTCACACACGATCAGCCGCTCGGTGCGGCGCGGATGCATGGCGATCACTTCGGCATTCTTGAGGATCTGCACGTGCCCGGCCAGACCGCGCACCTCCACGTCCTGGCCGACGAAACGGAACGGCACGCTGTATTGTCGGCCTTCGAAGCTGACGAGGCAGTCAATTCCGACGGGCCTGCGCACGACGATGTCGAACGGTTCCGGCAGCGTCTCGGGCAATGGCGTCAGAAGACGACGCTCCTGTTCCCACGCTTCGGCGACACTGGTGCCGGTCGCCGGGCACCGCAGGCGGCCGGCACGCTCTTCAAGCCGCGCATCGGTCACGGCCTGCAGCTGTTCCAGGCTGTCAAAGGCCTCCTTGCGAGGATCAACCGTCTCACGAAGGTCGCGCACATGTCTCTCGACTTTACCCTTTCCCTCCGGATGCCGAGGTTGGCAGGCGTCGACATGGAAGTTCAGTTGCGCTGCAAAGCGCCGATACGTCTCGTTGATGACGCCCCAGGCGCCGGCCCCCTTGGAGATCGCCGTCTTCACGTTGTCGATGCGCAGAACCGCGACTGAACCGCCCAAGCGACGCAAACACGCCGTATTGCAAGACTGCCAGGACAACATGTCCTTCGAACGAGACCAGACAACCGCCCGTTTGCGGCTCCAAGAAAGCGTCACGATCAAGGCAGAAAGATCGACAACCTCGTCGCCAAGAACCACGCCGGGAAACTCCGCCCAGTCCACCTGGGCCTGTGCGCCGGCCGGCGTCTCAACACGACGTCTCGCCCGGACCTTCGGGGCCGGATACGTCGCCTTCCAATATCTCTGAACCGATCGCAGGCTCCCGCCATAACCATGCTCGCGCTGCAGCCACCGATGAAGATCCACCAGGTTTACACGGCCGTCCTCTTGCTGAGAGCGCCAATGCGAGATCGCTTCCGCATAATCGGCGGCCTTGAATGTCTGCTTGGACCTACCATCCAATACGCCCGCCGATCGGCGCTTGTGATGATATCGAACCGTGCCCTCCGTAACCCCGAGAAGCCGCGCCACTGCGCTCTGGGAATGCCCCTGTTTCAACAATACAGCCATGGCTGTCCGTTCCTCTTTTGCGAGAAAGCTCATCGTCTTTTTCCGCCAATTGTTGACGGAAAATCGATGAGCTAAGGCTGTTGCCACCTCGTAAAGGTAGCTGTCGCCTTACGGTCAAAATGAACTGTCGCCCTACAATTGCGAATCTAGGAGCTGCGAGACTCCAAGATTGTTTGCTGAATTTCACGGATTTCTTTGAAGCCACACTTAGAGCGTGTCGAGGTTTTGTAGATTCGGGATTTCCTTCTGGGCGCGAATATGATTCAGAATTTTGTTGGGGCGACATTTTTTGTTTCGATTCGGGAAGATTTGTAATGCCCAAGCCTCATCCTATTGAGTTACGGGAACGTGTTGTGGCCCATGTTGAAGAAGGCCATACGCATCGTGCAACGGCCGGCCATTTCAAGGTCTCCATCAAGTTCGTGAATGACATGGTCAAGCTGAAACGAGAGACCGGTTCGCTTGCTCCCAGACACAATCCGGGCAATACCGGCCACGGCAAACTTGCCCCCTACAAGGACTGGATCCGGAAGCGCGTAGAGCAAAAACGGGACATTACGCTACGACAGCTCTGCCTGGAACTGAAGGAGGAATTTGACCTGAAGGTCAATCGTTCGCCGGTCGGCCAGATGCTGCACAGTCTCGGTCTGTCACACAAAAAAAGACACTTTATGCCAAGGAACAGCACCGCAGCGACGTGAAACGGAACCGCCGCCTCTGGCAGACAGGGCGCCTTCCTTATCTGAACCGGGCCATTGAAAGACTTGTGTTCATCGATGAGACATCCACAAACACCAAAATGACCAAGCAGACCGGCTGGGCACCGATGGGAGAGCGTCTCATTGACTTCGTTCCTCATGGTAATTGGAAGACCCAGACCCTCATCGCCGGCTTGCGGTGCCATGGTCTGGTTGCCCCTTGGGTCATTGATCGCGCCATGAACAAAGAACTGTTCGAGCTGTATGTTGAGACCCAATTGGTCCCGGAACTCAACAGGGGCGATGTCGTGCTGCTCGACAACCTATCCTCTCACAAGAGCGAAAAGGCCAAACAGATGCTGAAGGAGGTCGGCGCCTGGTTCCTGTTCCTGCCGAAATACTCCCCTGACCTCAATCCCATTGAAATGGCCTTTTCAAAGCTCAAGGCCCATCTGAGAAAAGCCGGTGCCAGAACCTTTGACGACGTCTGGAAGGCGATCGGGCAGATCTGCCACCTGTTCTCGCCGCAGGAATGCAGAAACTATTTCAAGGCAGTCGGCTGTGAATTCACGTAAAACGAACACGCTATAGTGGAGCCATCATCGACCGCGCCAAACTAACCCGCCATTGGATGTTAGGTGCAAGTTTCAGTTTAGCGCAGGACACGCGCGGACTCTCAATGATGGGATCAGATCTATCAGCCATAGATCACCTACCAACGGATGAAACTCACTGCCCAACATTCGGATCGAAGGACACAAAGCTCGGCGCGAATCTGATGACTAAGCGGGACAAGCGAACCGAAGATATCGCTCAATTCAGCTACCTCGCAAACGGAATTGAAATAGAGGACGAAGCTGGTGTCAAAGAACGCTTGGCAGAGACCGGATTTCTCTACTGGTCACCTTTTGATTCAAGCGATTTGGCGAATAACCAACTGCGCAATAAACTCTGGGATGATCTTGGATTGATAGGATTCCCTTATCGCGACCATTAGGCACTTGTTAGACAATGCATCGACTGGGCGAACAGCGGGGAGTTCCGCTAAGCAGGCTCGCTGGGCTGGATGCAACGGAATGATGGCTTCCCGCAGTATGGCTTGTTTTCAAACCAGATAGTTGGAGTACTCTCGAAAGTTGCAAACTGAGGTTCGAGGCAACGCGACTAGTTTCGTGCGCGAATTTCGCAACCATCCCCACATATCATTTCGACCCTCCCCAACTCTGCCAAGGAGCAGGGGTTCCGCGACCGGTCTCAACCACCCCGTTTCAGCGGGGTCAACTATAGAGTGATGATCTCATGGATCGATGTGCATTGGCTACCAGCGATAGAACTAGAATTCCTCGTTACATCGCCTTTGCCGGAATGGATATACGGTAGTGCGTTAGCCAAGCTCTAGCGTATGCAGCGTCTGATGCTCCGGCCGCGATGCGATCAGTGCCACAGCGACGCTGGTTTCCTCGTTGCGCATTAGCGTCCGGGTCTCCGCCCTCACCACCCCTGCAACCCAAGCAGCCTCTCCCCCAACTCCGTCAACGCCGCCACCGCCGCATTCCTTCGCTCCCACTCCCGCGGATCGCCCGGAAACGCCTCGCGCTTCGGATAATCCTGTTCGCGCCACAGCCGGATCCGCTCGTCCCGTTCCGCCCGGTTGTCCGGGTCCGCCGGGTGCATGGAGATGTACTGGGCCATGCGGACGCGGCCGTCCGAGCGGTTGGGGCGGACGCCGTGGGCGAGCAGGGAGTTGAAGAGGAGCAGGTCGCCCGGCTGCATGGCGACGCTGACGATCTCCAGGCCGGTGATGTCGGGATGCATCGGGTCGCGGTCGGCCGGCTGGGTTTTCACCCAGTCGTCGAAATGCGTAAACAGGTGGGGCACGCACTGGAAGCCGCCGGTCTCGTCGTCCTGCGGCGTCAGGCTGAGCACGCCCTGGACGCCGACGGGCAGGGGGTCGAGCGACGTGTCCACGTCCCAGTGGATGAAACCGTCCGGGTTGCCGCGCGCTTTGCGCGGTGGATTGAGGTTCGCCCGGTCGATGGTGACCCACAGGTCCTCGCGGTCCCAGATGTCGACAAAGATGTCGTAGACCCGCGGCTCCATGCGGTTGTCCCACAAATACTGGTGATTGTAGATCTCCAGCATCCCGGTGTCGTTGAGCTCCTTCATGGCGTGCGGGCGCCGCTGCGGCGCATACCACGTCTCGGGATCGTCCGGGTCCTTTTCGTCGAATTCCCACAACAGCGCGACCAGCCGCTCGACATTGGCCTGCGGCACGGCACGAGGAATGACGACATAGCCCTTCGTCGTCCAGTGGGCCCAGTCGGCATCGCTCAGCACCCGCAGCGGCAGCCGCTTTTCGATCCGGTGCAGCGGTGTCTGCGCATGCGCTGTCGGATGGCTGTCTCTCGGCGGTGCTGCTTTCTGCATGGTGGCGACCTCTCGGCGGTCAATAGTCTAGCGGCGGTTTATCCACCTCACTTTCGACCAAGAGCGATTGAAGATGGTCGTAGGGCGCGTTGGCAAGCACTTGCCTAACACAAAAAGTAGAGCGCCTGAGCTCAGCGGGAATCCAAACCGGCCATTTTTGAGCGCGGCCAATGTTTGCTCCGTCCGCGATGCCGTCGTTCATCTGCGGTTACTCTTGTAGCTGGAGTAGCACTTTCCGCTGAGCCCAAATCTGATGAAGGCGGCAAAACGATAATATCAGGATTGCAGGCCTTGTCTGAGGTAGTTGCCAGAGTACTGCCATGAGCGAAAGCTGGTCTTTTGCCGCAATCGCTTTTTGAGAATCGCACCTAAGGAGATTGGAAGATTTCTGTTCTCACAACCTAGCCTAAGTAATATACTAAAGTGGAGTAGTCGATCCGGCAACTTAGAGAGAAAATTCAATGCCAAGAGGAATACGATGTCTTCTGATTTGGATGAACTGATTGAGGAAGCGATCGCGCTTAAGAACGATGTTGCAAAAAACGGTATTGGTGTGGCGAACGATCGGTTGGAAATCGAGTTGGCGGAAGCCGTAAAGCAGTTTGACTTGAATGCGGTAATTCCGGGAGAAGACAATTCCATGGGATTGGCTGCAAAAGGCGGAGATAGCCAAACATTTATGTCGTTGTTCACAAAGCGGATTAGGGCAAATCTTTGTGATGGTAACGGGGAGTTCACCAAACTTATCCGTAACGGGCTACACACTTCTGTAGGAGCCACACTTACCGCATTGGTAACCGCACTTGGCTTACCAGCGGCGCTGTTGCCGCTTCTGATACCAATCGCAGTGATAATTTCCTACTCTGGGCTAGAGGCGTTCTGCGAAATGGACAAATGAGCACCCAGGGCTTAGTTGACTGCTTGTCAACTGCGGCACGTTTCGATCCTCGAAGCCTCGAAATTCGTTTCCCGGAAAAAGCGTTCCAACATCTCGACATAGATGCGCGCGTTTTTTTTGAGTTTCTTCGGGAGGGTGCGGGCATTTCATTCGAAGCGCTCACGAACAATCACTGGCGAAAAGATGAGACTGCTCGACGGATTTATGAAGATGCCGATCCTGAAGGCCGTTTGCAAATACACGCTATCATCTGTGCGGTCATTCATGAAACGACACACAAGGTCGATGCGGTCTGCACTCCCTCCGGCGTAAACTATCTTTCCATGCTCAGCCGCGAGTATGAAGTCTTACAGGAATTTGTACCGCATGCGCTCGATCGATTGAAAACGCTGCCTACGCTACGTCTGCTGCATTCAATTACCGACGAACTGCCGGCGGAGGTCGAGGAAGACCCTTATCTTGCCCAACGCTGGCCTGCGTTGTCGGCATGTCTTCGGAAGCTTCTGGCTTGGGGTGACCTGGGTAGCAGACGGCCTCCGCGAGATCAGATACGCCTCGGATGGGGCGAAGCGCATCCTGTGGAGCCGATCGAATTAGGGATCGGCTCGAAATTGGAGCCTATCACCGTTTGTGACAGTTTCCTGACGTTCTGCCCAGAAAACGATACTTCATGGTACTTAAGACCGCTTACTCTTTTTGAGGCAAAGGCGGTTGCGAACACACTGCTATATATCCTCGAAATCAGCCCGGATCCGATTGTAGATTTAACGGCTTACTTCGATACGTTTTTTGGTAACGTCAAAGATGATCTGCATCCTGACTATTTATTTTTGATTGATGCGGTGGCCCGGCGGCACGGATTTGAGAGTTTCAGAGAAGCACTTTGCACCTGTGATAGGTCGATTATTCGCCATCTGCTCATCGTTAGCGGGGGTTTAGGTTGGTTTGCACTTCATGCTCCTCCCGCTACCGAGCCTAGTGAGGAGGCCGTTCTTGCTGCAAATCCAGTGTTGAGATTAATCGCGGGACTATCGCAGGTCCGTCCTTTCACGCGCGATTGTCTACCGCCGAGCAGTCTTGCTGAACTTTGCCTCGAATGGGAGAAGACTCCTATCTTTGAATCATGGTCACAGGCCAATATTGCTTTGGCTCTCGAACGTACTCGTTCGGCGCTTGGTTGGCTCGACCAGAATCTGGATAGGCAAATCTGGGATCCGGATGTTCGAAGTTGGTTCCGCAAGTGGCTGTCACTTGCCCAACCGCAATTTGCGGATCGCGAAGCAACATACAACTCGCGTCTTGGAAATCCCAATAACGGTAATCCCAGGGTTGGCGTCAGGAACAACGATGACTTCGAGATCTTCTATGCGGATTATGTACCCAGCGGCGGAATGATTGAATGGCTATCAATAAGAAATGAATTTCTATTCAGTTATTTGCCTACAGCACAACTCAACTCAGAATGGATTCAACGGCTTGATCAGCATTTCGAAGCAATATTTGTACCTTGGTTCTGTAAGTTCTGTGGCGGGTTGCATCCGATGTGGGCTTCGCGTCACGAGCCGGAAATTGTCATGACATGCCCCAATACTGGACAAACGATGAAGCTAAATAAGGAAGACGATATGCACATGGTCATTGTCCCCGGCCCCAAGGAATAAATTACAGACGTGGAGTTGGTCAAACCCATAGCAGAGATTGCCTTCCGAGTTTTCCCCGTCCAATTCAGCGGCTCAGCTCTGCTTTGCCCACCGTCGCATGTCTGAAATACAGTGACAGACAAAACAATCCCTCGTAACAATTTGCGCCCACCCCTACCGCCCCTGCGCCGCCAGACACCCGAGCATCACCGCAAGCGTCTTCCCCGCCTCCTCGCCCTTCAGCAGCTCGAACAGCATTCGCGACTGCACGGCCTCGCGGGCCCGGGCGTTGCCGGCCCGTTCGAGCCGCGGCTGTGCCTCCTTCAACTGGCGCTCCAGCGGGGCGACCAGCCTTGTGCAGGCGGCCGCGGTGTCAGGCTGCGCGACCTGTTGCGCCGTCGCGAGTGTCGGCAGGGCGGCGAGGGCCAGCGCGATGGCCAGGGCAGGGCGGGTGGGCAGGGGTCGCATCGCTCGGCACTCCTCAGGGAACCAGGGTCGTGTAGATCTCGACCCTGTTGTCGGCCGTGTTGGTGTCGGAGCCGGCGGCCGTCACCTCGGCGCGGTTGATCAGGAAGGCGGAAGTGCCGCCGCTGCCGCCGGACGCATAGGTCAGCACCACCGCCCAGAAGCGGATCTGCGCCCCGGCATCGGCCGCCAGCTCCGGCAGCGTCACGGTGAATTCGGCGGCCGGCGGGAACGGCGTGACCTGCACCGGGTCGCGGCTGGCGCCGGGCGGGATCTCGAACGGCATTTCGGGCACCAGGAACGCCCCGGCGATCGGCCCGAGCAGGCCGAGCGAGACGCGGTCCTCGATCGCCACGTCTTCCGCCGCGGCGCCGCCATTGACCACGTCGACCGTGTAGAGCACCAGGAAGGCGCGGAACTGGCTGTCGCCGAGCGCCGGCAGCGGCACCTCGATGACGTCGGCGCGCTTTTCGATCGACAGCGCGGTGCGCATGTCGCGCTCGGCGACTTCCTCGACATGCAGGCTGCGCACGCCGTTCTGCAGGCCGGCCGTGTAGACGGCGTCGACATCGAGGCGGCGCGGCGACTGGACGACCAGATAGCCCTCGAAAAAGCCGTCTCCCGGCACGTCGCCGCGAAGCCGCTCGCGCAGGTCGTCGCAGTCGGCCTTCAGCGCTGCGTCGACGCCCAGCCGGTCGATGCCGATGGGCAGGATATCGCCGGCCTCCTGGGCGCGCGGCGGAAAGGCCAGCGCCAGCTTCTTGAAGAACGGCATTTCGCGGTTCTGGAAGTTGTGCACGTTGACGATGGTCTCGTAGACGCCCGGCACCGCCGGGATCGACTGGTCCGCGCGGCCGTCGCCGCAGACGAATTTCGCCGCATATTCGAACCGCAGGCAGATCACCTCCAGCCGCGCCGTGTCGCTGTCGTTGCGCGGGTTGGTGTCGAAGCCGGCGCCGTTCGCCACCTCGGCGGTGTTGGAGACGGAGATCGTGTCGCGGCCGCCCTCGCAGGCGATCGCCCGGTCGACGCGGGCGCGCAGCGTGATCTCCGCCGTGTCGCCGCTGCGCAAGCGGCCGAGATCGCAGGTCACCACATTCATGGCATCGGCCGTACAGGAGTCCGGCAGCCCCACCGGGGTGAGCTCTTCCGGGAAGGCGTCGGTGACCAGCGCCTGCAGCGTGTGGTTCGGTCCGACATTCTCCACCGCGATGGCGATCTCCACCTCCTGCCCGGCGATCTGCGGATTGGGGGCGATGGTCTTGGCGATGGCGAGATCGGTGGTGTAGAGCCGCTCCAGCAGGTCCGCCAGGTCTTCAGCCGAGGGTTCCGGCTCGGTCGTCGGGTTGACCGGCGCTTCCGCCGCATCTGCATATTGCAGGAAGTTGAGCTGCACCACGGCCCAGTCGTCATGCGGCTGGTGCGGTGTCACGTCGAGCGGGTTGCTTGCGCAGGCCGAGGCCGGCCCGGCATTGATGTTGGCAGTGACGCCGGTGTCGTCGGGCGTCGCCGGCGGCAGGTCGTCGCCGCTCCAGTCGAGCCGGCCGTCGAGCGCCATCGTCCGCACGGCGCCGGTGCCGTCGGTGAAGGCGGTCATGTTTTCCGGGTCGGTCGTGTCGAGAATGACGGTCTCGTCGAGGCCGTCGCCGTTCAGCCCGTCTTCGGCGATCTCGTCCAGCGCCACGGTCGGCACGGCGGCGCGGCCGCCGCCGGGAAGGCGCGGCGGCGAAAAATCGATGATGCGGAAATCAGCCATGCCGTCGGCATCGGTGTCCTGGCCGGCATTGGTGTCCTGCGGGATGCCGTTCTGGAACGTGTAGTTCATCACGCTGATGTAGTTGGGTTTGCAGTTGCGGGTCTCGAAGCCGCCATGCTCCAAGTTCAGATTGTGGCCGAGCTCGTGCATGAAGATGCCGGAGCCGGGCACGCTGAGGAAGAAATCGTTGCCGCCGACCTCGGCCTGGGA
This sequence comes from Rhizobiaceae bacterium, assembly GCA_963921345.3. GTDB lineage: Bacteria > Pseudomonadota > Alphaproteobacteria > Rhizobiales > Rhizobiaceae > Hoeflea_A. The sequence goes on from CAWUFE020000009.1 coordinate 94,171, forward strand.
ATTGCTGAAGCAGTCGCCGCTGTCGTCGCCGTCGACCAGCCCGTCGCCGTCATTGTCGACGCCGTCGCTGCACGAGCCGGCGCCGGCGCCCTGTTCGGTGACGCCGCTCGGCCCGCCGATGACGTAGTGGAAGGCGTAGCGCCGGTTGGCGTCGAAATGCTCCGCCTTGACCTTGTAGAAATCGGCCACGCCGTCGGCATCGGCGTCGCCGTAGAGCTTGCCGACACTGACCCCGTTGGGCAGGTCCGCCAGCGGGATCTGGTTGCCGCCGCCCAGATCGTCGCCGGTGGCGGCGTTGCCGGTGTCGATCCAGATGTTGATGCCTTCCGACATGTCGGGATTGGCGATGCCGCCGGCGTCGCCGGGCGCTAGCGCGAAGGCGTCCTTGACCGCCTGGATCGTGCTCGCCACCGGATCGCTTCCGGGCACCCAGTCATATTCGACGAAGATGTCCTTCTTGTCCGGATCGGCGCCGAGGCTCGCCAGGTCGAGCAGGATCTCGTCGACCTCGCAGCCGGGAATGCCGTCGGTCTCCCAGACGTCGTAAAGCCCGTCGCCGTCGGAATCGTCCAGCGGGAAGGTGATCTCGAGGTTTTCGAAGGTCAGGCCGCGGTCGCCGGTGGCGAAATCGGAATTGCCCAGCGCCCCGCGCGAACGCGCCTCGATGCGGAAATAGAGCTCATATTCGTCGCCCTGTTCGAGCGAGGCGGAGAACTCGCGGACCGGGCCTTCCAGCGGGTTCTGCGGGATCACGGTGACCTGCGACTCGTCTTCCCGCGCGAAAAACACCTCCTCCTCGTCGACCGTGCCCTCGCTGACATTGCGCAAGCCGGCGCGCACCGAGACCTGGCCGAAGGTGCTGCCCAGCACCCCGCCCTGGACGACGCCTTCAATGCTGGCGTTCATCAGGAAGTCGACGTCCATCGTGTAGGCGGAGCGGAAATGGTAGCCGATCACCGCGGTCGCCCGGTTGTTGGCGGCCTGGTCGGCATGCACGCGGGCGCGGCGGCTGTCGAGATCGACGGAGGCGCTAGCGAACAGGCCGCTGGTGCTGTCATCCTCGAAATTCGGTTCGCACTCCGTGCCCTCGCAGCTCGTCAGGTCGTCCGAAACCAGACAGACCTGCGCCGCCGCGGGCGCGCTCAGAAGCGGAAAAACCAGGGCGAGGGCACGCAGGGGCGAAGACATGCTCGACTCCTCGATCAGGTCCCCGCTGATCAAATGCCCCAGCCTCACGGGGATCGCCGAAAATACCATCCCGCAGGCGCCCGGCCGGTAACATTCTGTTACGGGTTGATGCACGGGCGCGGACTGTTCGACCATCCGCGAAGATGGCAAACTTCGCCGATGCAAAGGCAATCGATCCGAGGGAGCCCATGGCAACATTCGTTCTGGTTCACGGCGCCTGGCAGGGGGGCTGGTGCTGGACGCGGGTCGCGTCGCGCCTGCGCCAGTCCGGCCATGACGTGTTCACGCCGACGCTGACGGGCCTTGGAGAACGGGCGCATCTCTTCGCTCCGGACACCGACCTCGATACCCATATCCGCGATGTGCTCGGCGTTCTCGCGTGCGAGGAATTGTCCGACATCGTCCTGTGCGGCCACAGCTATGGCGGCATGGTGATCTCCGGCGTCGCCGACAGGGCGCCGGAACGGGTTCGCTCGCTGGTCTATCTCGACGCCCTGGTGCCGGCCGACGGCCAGACCGTGCTCGAACTCCTGCCGGCCGAATCCGCGTCCGATCTCAGGGAAAGCGCCCGGTCGAGCCCCACGGGCTACCGGGTGCCGCCGGCTCCGGCCGAGGCCTTCGCCGTCAATACCGAAGACCGGCCCTGGGTCGACCGCCGCTGCGTCGACCATCCGCTCAAGGCCTTCGAGCAGCCCATTCGCCTGGACAACAGGTGGAAGCGGGTCGGCCGATACGTCTACATCCACGCGACCGGCTGGAGCCCGGGCATCGGCAAGCCGTTCTTCGAAAGAGCCCGGCAGGAGGAGGGGTGGCAGGCGCTGTCACTGGACTGCGGCCACGACGTGATGATCGACCGGCCGGAGGACCTGACGCGGATTTTGATTGACTCGATATGAAGTCGCTTGCCAAAGGCGGTCGTGGACCAGGAGTCCGGTTCGAGCGTTTCAGGGAGGCATCAGATGACCAAGCGAGGCCATTGCCTGTGCGGCAGGACACGGTGGGAATATGAGGGCGAGGTTCTCTGGGCCTGCTACTGCCATTGCGACGATTGCCGCCGCAACTGCGCGGCGCCCGTGGTCGCCTGGCTCGGCGTGCCTGTCGAGAATTTCCGCTGGACCGGCGAGGCGCACAAAACGCTGGAAAGCTCCAGGGGCGTCCACCGCCATTTCTGCGCGACCTGCGGCGCGCCCATGGGCTTCGAGGCCGATCACTATCCCGGCGGCATGCACCTCTACGCCGCCTCGCTGGAAGACCCCGCCGATTTCGAGCCGACCTTCCACGTCAACTATCAAAGCAGGCTGCCCTGGCTGAAGATGGACGACGACCTGCCGAAATACGAAGGTACGCTGCTGCAGCAGCCGGAGAAGATGAAGGACTACGAACGGTAGGACGCATGGCTTCGCGCCTTCGGTCGTCGTCTCGGCTGGACGAGGTGCGACAGAATGGCGGTTGTCGGATCTGTGGTGGACGCGTTATGGGAGCGCCGCACTGCCGCATGACCAACCGGAATCCTGATAGACAGAATGTCGATACCGCCAACCGAAACAACCGACGGCTCTAACCGTTTTTCCGCGGCGGCCCCCGATGCGTTCGTCACCGACGAGCGCACCCCCGTCATCGGCAACGTTCTGGCCGACAACGGTCACGGACCGGACCCAGCGACCCCGCTGTTGATCAGCGGCATCAACGGATCTTGGTCGTCCGGACTGATTGGGTCGACGATCATGCTGGCCTCGGGTGCCCTTCTGACGGTCAACGATGACGGCAGCTTCGCATACGACCCGACGGGTGCGTTCGGTGCGTTGGACCCGGGCGAGACCGTGGTCGACAGCTTCACCTACACGGGTCAGTACCGCACCCAGGAAGGTCGCACCTTTTCGGGCATGGCGACCGTCTGCATCGAAATCGAAGGCGTCGCCGGCAATGTCGCCGGTTCGCCCGGGCCAGTCGATTTCATCCTGGGCACCGTTGGCGATGACGCCTTGCGCGGCACGGGGAGTGGCGACCGCATCCATGCGCTGGAAGGCGATGACACGGTCGCGCCGGGCGACGGGGCGAACACGATCGATGGCGGCAAGGGTCATGACACCGTCGTCTATACCGGCACTCGGGCCGACTACGACCACGATCTGCAAGCCGACGCTGTCGTGGTGGAGCGTCGCGACGGAGAGGCCGATACGCTGCTGAACATCGAGCGCGTGCAGTTCGAGGATGGCGCGCTCCTCTTCGACGAGGAAATCGACCGCTCCCATCTGGAGATCGCCTACCGGTTCTATTCGGCGGGTTTCGGGCGTGCGGCGGACGAAGAGGGCCTGCGTTACTGGATCGACCGGTTGGGCGATCTGGATCCGTCGCTGAGCGCCGAGAGGTTCATGGCCGACAGCTTTGTTGCCTCGGATGAATTCAGGGACCTCTACGGCGTCGATCTGAACAATGCCGGGTATGTCGACGCGATGTATCGCAATGCGCTCGGCCGTGCGGCGGATGACGCGGGTCATGCCTTCTGGACCGACGCCATGGATCACGGCCTCGGCCGCGACGACCTGCTGATCGCCTTCGCGCTGTCCGACGAGAACGGCCAGCAGATTGCCCCCAACCTCGACGACGGTGTTTGGGTGCTGTGAGCTCCGGTGGCATCAAACTGTCGCATGTGAGCGTAACGGCGCGGGATGCCCGTCTCCTGTCCGAGTTCTACGGGGATGTATTTGGGTATGTCGAGCGGAGACCGCCGACGAGGCTTTCCGGAGACAAGGTTTCGCGCGGCAATGGCCTCCCCGGTTCGGACATAGTCTCGGTTTGGTTGGAATTGCCTGGCGAACATGGCCCGTTCCTCGAAATTCTCGAATACAGGCAGGGTGCGGATCGCCGGATGTCTGAAGTCAACGAACCCGGTTATGGGCATCTTGCTTTCGAGGTTCCGGACCTGATGGCGACTGTCGCCAGGGTGCTTGAGTGCGGAGGGCAGTTGCAGGGCAAAACGACAAACTTCGGCACCGAAACGGAGCCGCACCTGATTGTCTATGTCCGCGATCCGGAGGGCAATCTCTTGGAATTGGAGCAGCCTTACCGCGTCGACGATGCCGATATCGAGTAGCTGTGCGTCAAGGATAGGTTTGGCCGCCGCGGCGCTACCCGGGAGACTACTGAACCAGCATCTGGCTCAGAGTCCTCTTCTCTTCTTCCGAAATCGCCGCGGAAAGCTCGTCGTCGATGCGTTTCCAGTCGAGCGCTTCCGCCTGCACCTTGCATTGGCCCTGATCCAGCGCACCGATGACCTCCATGCGGTATCGCGTCGGAGGATGGCTGCTGTCCACCGAGTGCAGCGTTTCGGCGGCTTCCGCAAAAAGCTGGTCGGCGGCATCGGCATCCGGGGCATCGACGGCTTTGGCCATCCCGTCGAACACGCACAGTTCTCTTGAGCCGTCATAGTAGCTGCGCGACACGAAATCCTCGGCGAGCGGAGCCAGGATGATCTTTTTGAGCACGGACTGCATTGCCGGCGCTCCCGCCACGGACGCCGCCAGGATGTCGGCGAGATATTCCGCCCGCTGGCTCTCCACGAAGATCAGTTTTTCGTAGGACAGGGCAATCGCGTCGATCGCGCCGCCGAACAGGCCGCTCGCCAGTTGCGCGAAGAAGCCACGGTCGTCGACGAATTCCATGCCGGTTCCGCGAGCGACGAGTGCCGGCGGCGAGAACAGATCGAGCCACCGCGACAGAGTGACCATTGCCGCGCCCGTCAGCCTGCCTCTCGCCGGGTCGTCATTCGCCAGGTGAGCGACCTCATGGGCCAGCAGGGCCAGGCGTTCGCCGTGGTCGAGCGCGAGCCACAGAGGGGCGCCGATTCCAACGACCCTTTCCCGCGGATTGAATTCGACGACATAGGCATTGAAGTCGTTGGTGACCTGCACCCCGTCGATTCTGGGAGCCTCCAGTTCGTCGGCAATCCGGTCGAGAAGCCCGAGCAATGTCGGCGCATCGTTCTCCGTCAAAGTCGGGCTGTCGTTTCGGAGCGCTCGCGGTCGCAGATAGATCGCAGCCGCAATCAGCAAGACGCCGAGTCCGAGCAGGGGAATATGCGGATAGCCCAGGGCCAGAACCGCAATGCCGATGGCGCCCACGACATAGGGCGTGCTGACGATGACGATGGCGATGAGTTGTGCGGCCGCGTTGACCCTGCTGGCGCCGGAAAATCGCCCTTTGGCGATGTCGCGGACAACTGTGTTGCGGATGGATTCGCCCTGGCGCTGATTGAGACGGGAAATGAACTTCATTGAATTATGGACGCGAATGAACTCGTGGGGTGACGGTCGCTGAACCTCTACGTGCCACTTCCTGCGGTTGCAACCGCGGCTTCGCGGCACTCCGTTACCTGTTGCGGCGATTTCTCCAGCTTTTCTCAAGGTTTCGCGTGCCTGGAGCGCCTACCATTGCCGCAGGACTTTTTCCCGGAGGCTTCGACACGAGGAACCGTCATGAACGCCGCATCTCCTTCTGCACCGGATTTCGACGCAATCAAGGCAAAGCAGAACGCGTCCTGGGCTTCAGGCGACTATGCCATGGTGGGATCAACGATCCAGATCATGGCGGAAAGACTGGCCGAGACCATGAATCTCGCGCCGCCGGCAAGAATCCTCGATGTTGCCGCGGGGAGCGGCAATGCGACCGTCGCATTCGCCAGGCGCTGGCACGACGTGACGTCGACCGACTATGTCGAAGCGCTGCTGGCCAAAGGCAAGGCCCGTGCCGACGCCCTGGGCCGCGAAGTCCGGTTTCAGGTCGCGGATGCGGAAGCGTTGCCCTTCGGGAACGGCGAGTTCGACGCGGTCGTCTCGACGGTGGGTGCGATGTTTGCGCCCGATCAGGAGCGGGCGGCGGGTGAACTGGCCCGCGTCTGCAAGCCGCAGGGACATATCGGACTGGCAAACTGGACTGCTTCAGGATTCATCGGGCAACTGCTCAAGACCATCGGCCAGCATGTCGCGCCTCCGCCGGGCGTCAGCTCACCGGCGCGCTGGGGTGACGAAGCCTGGCTCAGGGATACCTTTGCCGCGACGGTGCGGGACATTCGCTTGCGCAAGCGCAACTGCACGTTCCGATACCGGGACGCCGCGCACTTCATCGATGTGTTCCGCACCTATTACGGGCCGATGCACAAGGCGTTCCTGGCGCTTAAAGAGCCCTCCCGGCAGGCTCTGGAAGACGACATTACAGCGCTGATTGCCGGGTTCAACCGGGCGACCGACGGCTCGATGGACGTCGCGGCCGAATATGCGGAAGTCGTCATGGCCCGGTAAGCCCGCGTGTCGGCTGCCGAAAACCGCAACTCTCATCGGCGCAGGCAAAGGCGCCGACCTCGTCGAACCGGGCGGGTCGGCGCCCGCCTTCGCCGGCAGTACCCGTGGCGCTCCCGGCTATTGTGCCAGCGTATATTCGCCGCTCACCTGGCGACAGCCGGCGAGCTTGCCGTCGCCGGCGGAAAACTCGGTCGCCTTGCCGCCTTCCCAGCCGCCGGTTATCCCGGCATATTTGTCGGTGCCGCCGAAATAGGTTCCCTTCGCTCCTGCCGGGCTGCCCTTGCCATGCGACAGGTATTTTCCCCCGTCCTGGGTGATGTTGAGGCAGAATTGCGTTGAGAGATCAGGTGTACCGTCGATCAGGCCTGCCGACCATCGTGGCCGGCTTTTATCTTGCGATATTGAGTTGCCGCGGACGGGCTCCGATCAGGACGAACGCTTCCAACGACGGGTCCGTGCCGCGTTTACACGGAGTTTGACCGGGAAGTCGGGTACGGCAACTCCGCCGAAACCCTCCCAATCAGGCCTCCAGTTTCGAGGCATAGGCCAGGATCATGTCGGAGACCATGGTCGCGATTTCGGCGATCCGTGCTTCGTCGGTTTCCCTTTCGTTGATCCATGAAATGCCGAGCAGCATCAGCGTCATCGCCTGGCGTGAAATGGAGATCTCGCCGAGTCTGCGGCGGTCCAGATCGGAAAAACCGGGATTGCGGCGCAGGATGTCGGCTTCGCGGTCGATGAGTTCGACGATGGTCTTTTGATTGACGTCGAACGCGTTCGGGTTTTTCTCGTGGACTTCCGCGAAGTCGCTGATGGTCAGCCGTGCAATGCCGGGGCGCGTGGCGAAAAACCGGACGCTGCGACGGCACAGCTCGACGGTTGCCGCTTCCGCGTCCAGGCCGTCCGGCATGGTGTCGAGCAGGGCGATCTGTTCCTTCAGGGAGCGTGAGATCAGCTCGCTCAGCACGCCGTCCAGCCCCTTGAAATGGTTGTAGACGGAGGCGGATTCGATGCCGACCTCGGAAGCGATCTCGTTCATTTTCAGATGACCCGGGCCGCGACGGGAAACCACGGCTTCCGCGGCAAGCAGGATCGCCTCGGGCGTTGAATATCGTGCATATTCGCTGGCGATTTTTCGCGGCCTGCCGGCCATCCCTTTTTCCTTCACAGAACCGTGATTTGACCCAAAACTAATCGAATTAGTAATAACTAACCAGATTAGTTATGAGGTGACACCATGAACAAACTCTCTGCCACGGCCATCGCTCTTCTCGCATTCACGTCGCTCGCGCAAGCCCAGGACGCGCAACTGATCGACGTTGCCGACGGCGTCTATCAGTTCACCGCCATGGGCTACTCCAGCCTGGTCGTGGTCGGCGACGACGGGGTGCTGGTGACCGATCCGGCCAATCCCGCGCGCGCCCGGCTGATGATCGATGCGGTCGCCGGCGCCACCGACAAGCCCATCACCCATGTCGCCCTGAGCCACGAACATTACGATCATGTCGGCGGCACCGAACTGTTCGACGGCGCCGAGATCATCATGCAGGAGGACGGGCTGGATGTGCTTGCGCTGGCCGTGCTCGCTCCGGCGCCGAAGGTCACCGTGAGCTTCGACGACAGCCATACGGTCGATCTGGGCGGCAAGACCGTCGAACTGCTCCACCCGGCGGCCGGCGACGGCGTCGCCACGTCCATCGCATGGGTTCCGTCGGACCGCGTGGTCTATTCCGGCGACCTCTACGAGCGGGAGGAATTCACCATCCCGCAATTCAAGGAGGACACCAATTTCGTCGGAGTGCGCAAGATCCTCAACGACATGGTCGCGCTCGATCCGGCTTACGCGATCAATACCCATGACGACGGCAACAGCGTCGAGGCACTGAGGGTGAATGCGGTAATGATGAACGAGCTCTACGACGTCGTCAAAGCCCGGTTTGACGAGGCCATCGCCTCGGGCGACGGCGGCGCGCCCTGGAACGTGATGTTCTGCATCGCCGACGAGGTGAAGCTGGATCAGTATGCCGGCTGGAAAAACTATGAGTCGGCCTTCCCGAACTATGTCTGGCGCATGGCGACCTCCATGTATCACGGCGGGTGACATGCCGATCTGACAACGGCTGAGTGGAGGGGGCGTTTCGCCCCCTTCCTTTTGAGCCCGTGCGGTGCCGGCCTTCGACGTGTCTGGCCTCGCGGTCGCCGTTCGGACAGGCCTGTCACAAATTCCCGCTCTCGAGCGTCATATCCCCGAGACCTCACTCTTGGGAGATAAGGATGTCGAAAATCGTTCTTGTTTTTGTCGGGCTGCTGTCCCTGGTGACCGCCGCCTATATCTGGATCGCGACGCAGCATTGGTACGAAGCGGTGCCGGGGGTGAAAAGCACCGGCCCGCTCAACATGCACTTCGCCAGGGACGTCGCGCTGGCCTATCTGGCAAGCGGGGCCGCGTTGATCTGGGCGGGCGCCCGGCGGGACGGATCGGCGGCAATCTGCGGTTCGGCCTGGCTGGTTCTCCATGCGCTGTTTCACATCTGGATCTGGATCCACCGGGGCGCGCCTTTCGATACGGTCGCGCTGACGAACCTGAGCGGCATTCAGCTCCCGGCCTTTGCCGCCCTGGTCGCGGCATTGCGCCTGAGCAATGAGGAGGCGCGGCTGTGATCAAGTCCCTCCTCAAGATCGGATATCGACGCTTCGGGCGCCGCTATCGCTACGACACCGGCTATATGTCCCACATCGCAGAAACCTCCGCTTCGGCCGGCCTGCGGCTCTCCGCGCTGCCGCTGATCAGCCAGTTTCGCGGCCCCGAGACCGCGCGAAACGTTTGGGCCGGCGCCCTGCTGGGGTCGACGCTGGAAGGCGATTGCGGCCCCTGCGCCCAGCTGGTCGTCGATATGGCCATCGAGGCGCGTGTTCCGGCCGTTCAGCTTGCGCTGTGCATTCAGGGCAAGGCCGACAATGCCGGCGACGTCGGTCTGGGGTTCCGGTTTGCGCAGGCCGCCATCGCCAACGATCCCGAATTGGAAACGATCCGCGACGAGATCGAACGCCGCTTCGGCCCGACCGCGGTGACCGCAGCCGCCTTTGCCGCTTCCAGCGGTCGCGTCTACCCGGTATTGAAACGGGGTCTCGGTTTCGGCCGGGCCTGCAGCGGATTGAGGGTCGGTGGCGAGAGCGTGAAGGTCGAGCGAGCAGGATGACCGTGTTTACCGAGATCTTCGAAGCCGAACGGGTCGCCCTGGTTTCGCTTTGCTACCGCATGCTCGGGGAACGGTCCGGGGCGGAAGACGCCGTGCAGGAAACCTGGCTGAAATGGGCAGCGGCGGACAAGAGCCGCATCCGGAACCCTTCGGCCTGGCTGCGCCGCGTCGCCACGAACATCGCCATCAGCACCTTGCGCACGGCGCAGCGCAACCGCGAGATCTATGTCGGTCCCTGGTTGCCGGAACCTCTTTTGCATTGCGAGACCTGCGACGCCGACAGCAGTTTCGAGCTGGCCCAGGAATGCGAGTTGGCGCTGCTCTGGGCCATGGAGCGTCTGAACGAACGGGAACGGGCGGCCTTCATCCTGCGCGAAGCGTTCGACGCCAGTTATGCGGAAATCGCCGCAACGTTGGGGACGACGGAGGGCGCCTGTCGCCAGCTGGTCAGCCGCTCGCAGAAAAAGATACAGGAGACCGGTCCGCGCTTCGACGCCACGCCCGAGGAAGTCGCCGCGCTGAGCGAGCGTTTTTTCATGGCGGTCATGGCCGAGGATTTCGAGACCGCCCTGGACCTGCTGACCCCGGACAGCGTCGCCGTCACGGATGGCGGCGCCAAAAGAAGAGCCGCGCGGCGGCCGCTGGTGGGCGGCGCCGAGATCATGCAGGTTTTCGGAGCTTTGATCGAAAAGAGCAAGAAGGAACAGGGGTGGACGACCCGGCCCGCCGTCGTGAACGCCCATTCCGCCTTCCTGGTGTTTCAATCGGGTGCGCTGGATTGCGTGATGGCCGTTGCCCCCGACCCGGGCGGTCGGGTCGCCTGGATCTATCTCATGCGCAATCCCGACAAGCTGGCCGCCGTCCGACGGGATTTGAACCTGTGAGCACCGCAAACCGATGTTCTGTATAACTTTTTAGGCGGTCATTAGGATCGCGGCCCGGATTTCGTGTAGGCTCTCCCGAAAGGCACCGGAGGAGGACGCGAACATGGTCGACCGCAGCGCTTTTGGGGCGAAATCGACGGCGGATGACGTTCTGGACGGGATCGACCTGTCCGGCAAAACGGTTCTGATTACCGGCGGGTCGTCCGGGCTGGGAGCCGAAACGGCGCGGGCTATGGCGGCCAGCGGCGCCGACGTGATCATCACGGCGCGCACCGACGCCAAGGGCCAGGCGACGGTCGAGCAGATCAGGGCGTCGACGGGCAAGACCGTTTCGGTCGAGGCGCTCGATCTGGGTTCGATCCAATCCATCCGCGCGTTCGCGGAGCGCATCAATTCCGGCGATCGCAAGATCGACCTGCTGATCAACAATGCCGGCATCATGGCCTGCCCCGAGCAAACAACCGAAGACGGCTTCGAGATGCAGTTCGGCACCAATCACCTCGGCCATTTTCTGATGACCTGCCTGATCGCGCCGTCGCTGAAGGATGGCGGCCGGGTCGTCGTGCTTTCCTCCGCAGCGCACCAGAACTCGGACGTCCTGTTCGACGACATCGATATGAAGAAGGGCGGCTATGAGCGGTGGAAGTCCTACGGCCAGTCGAAGACGGCCAATGCCCTGTTCGGGGTCGAACTGAACAAGCGTCTCGCGGCCCGGAATATCGAGGTCTTTTCGGTCCATCCGGGCGTCATCATCGACACCGGCCTGTCCAAGCATCTGCGGCTGCGGGACTATTTGATGTTCGTTCCGGCGATGCTGTTCGGCGTGATCAAACGAAAAACCGTCCCCGCCGGCGCCGCCACACAGTGTTTCGCCGCCACAGCCCCCGAGATTGCCGGGCGCGGCGGCAGTTATCTGGCCGATTGCAGGATCGCCGAAATCAGCCCGCAAAAGAAACGCGACATGACCGTCGTCTGGCCCTACGCCGTCGACCCCGAGGCCGCCGAACGGCTGTGGTCGCTGTCCGAAGAGCTGTTGAACGAGGAATTCACCCAGCTTTGACCTGCTCCGGGATCGCGTGAGGCTTCCGGATCGCGGCGTGGCGGACAGTCTTCACTTCATTCGATTGCTGAGCGCCTCGGCGCGTCGTCGAATAACAGCGTCGCACGGGTGGTATGTTCGCAACGCGAATGGCAGATTTGAGCCCCTTTCGAGACCTTCAATCGATGTCGCACAAGCGATGACTTTGCAGAAATCGAAAGTGCAGTTTTGGCCCAAAAGCCGACTTCGCGCTGCGGAGGCGGCGGGCAAGATTGTTGGCCACCAACCCGTCAGTCTGATAGCCTCTGCGACGCAAGTCCAAAAGGTCTGCGAGGCGCGAAGTGGATATCGGTGCATGGCTGCAGGCATTGGGGCTGGAGCGCTACGAGCAGGGGTTCCGGGATAACGATGTCAACGTCGACCTCCTGCGGGACCTGACCGAGAGTGATCTGGAGACCCTCGGCGTCGCTTCACTTGGCCACCGGAAGATGATCTTGCGTGCGATAGAGGCCCTGCGTCCGCTCGGAGCCGACATGGCCGCTGGCGCGACCGCCGCTGCCGATGAAGCGTCGCTTGCGCCACCAGCCCCGGCTTCACGATCGCAGGCGGAGCGACGCCAGCTGACGGTAATGTTCGTCGATCTCGTCGACTCGACCGCGCTTTCGGCTGCGCTCGACCCTGAGGACATGCGCGAGGTGATCCGCGGCTACCAAAACGTCGTGGCCGGCGAGATCTCCCGCTTTGAAGGCCATGTCGCCAAGTTCATGGGCGACGGCGTGCTGGCCTATTTCGGCTGGCCGCAGGCTCATGAGGACGAGGCCGAGCGGGCGGTTCGGACCGGGCTCGCGGCGACCCGGGCGGTGGGCGACCTGTGCACTCCTGAGGGGCAGCCTCTGGCCGCACGGGTCGGCATCGCCACCGGTCTGGTGGTTGTGGGCGACCTGGTGGGCGAAGGGGCGTCGCAAGAGGAGATGGTGGTTGGCGAGACGCCCAACCTGGCGGCCCGCCTCCAGGCGCTGGCGGAACCCGGCCAGGTGGTGGTCGCCGAGGCGACGCGGCGGCTGGTCGGTGGCGGCTTCGACCTCGACGACCTGGGGCGGCACGAGCTGAAGGGTCTTTCGGTGCCGGTCAACGCCTTTGGCGTGACCGGCGAGCAGTCGCTGGAGAGCCGTTTCGAGGCGCGCGCGGGCCCGGCGCTGATGCCGATGGTGGGCCGCGACCAGGAGTTGGCGCTGCTCCTCGAGCGGTGGGCACAGGCCAAGGCGGGCGAGGGCCAGGCGGTACTGCTGGTTGGCGAGGCCGGCATCGGCAAATCACGGATCAGCCGGGCGGCCTTGGATGCGGTGGCCGAAGAGCCCCATGTCCGCATCCGTTACCAGTGCTCGCCGTATCATGGCGACAGCGCACTCTGGCCGGTGATCCGGCAGCTGAGCCAGGTTGCCCGGATCGCCGCGGACGACCTACCGGAGACGAAGCTCGATAAGCTGGAGGCACTGCTCGCTCGGGCGGGGGGCGCCGCCAACGCCGCGCCCTTGATCTCGAGCCTGATCGGGCTCGATGGTGAGGGCCGCTATGGCAAGCTCGATCTAACGCCTCAGGCGCGGCGCGTGCGGACGCTGGAGGCCTTGGTCGAGCAACTGCTGGGGCTGGCGGCCCAGGAGCCTGTGCTGTTGCTGCTCGAGGACGCCCATTGGATCGACCCGACCACGCTCGAGCTGATCTCACAGTGCCTGGACCGAATCGTCGACGCCCCGGTCCTGTTGGTGCTGACCAGCCGCCCCGACCAGCAGCCCCAACTGGCCGCTCATCCCCACGTGACCCGGCTCAGTCTCAACCGCCTCGGCCGCGCCGGGGCCGAGAAGATCGTGGCTCGGCTGAGCGGTGGCCACGGCGCTGACAGGCGCGCCGGCAAGGCTCTGCCCACAGAGCTGATCGATACCATCGTTACCCGCACCGACGGTGTGCCGTTGTTCGTCGAGGAGCTGACCAAGGCGATCCTGGAGACCGGCGAGATTAGCATCCCGGCGTCACTGCACGATTCGCTGATGGCGCGACTGGACCGCATTCCCGAGGTCAAGGAGGTTGCGCAAGTTGCCGCCTGCATCGGACGCAGCTTCGACTACCCGCTACTCACGGCGGTGGCCCGCAAGCCGGAGCCCGAGCTCATCGCCGCCTTAGACCAGCTGGCCGAGGTGGAGCTGATCTTCCCCCGCGGAAAGCCGCCCGATGCCCGCTACACCTTCAAGCACGCCCTGGTACAGGATGCCGCCTACGAGGCGCTGCTCAAGAGCACCCGCCAGCACCTCCATGCCCGCATCGCCCAGGTCCTCGAGGAGAGCTTTCCGGAGGTCGCTGCAGGCGAGCCGGAGCTGCTCGCCCGCCACCACACCCACGCAGGCAACGCCACGCGGGCAATCGAGTGCTGGCACGAAGCCGGCATCCGCGCCGCTCGGAGCTCGGCCAATGTCGAGGCGATCGGTCATCTGCGCAAGGGCCTGCAAGTCGTCGCGGATCTCGCGGACGGCAAGGAACGTGACAGCTCGGAGCTGCGTCTGCAGTTGGCGCTGACCGCACCTCTCATCGCGACCGCGGGCTATACTGCGGCTGAGACCGTCGAGACCTACCAGCGCGCTCGCACGCTTTGCGATCGGCTCGGCGACGATGAGCCGTTGCTACCGCTCCTCTACGGTGAATGGCTCCAAAATGTCGTCGCACTGGCCGATCAGAGCGCCGGGCGGAGTATCGCGAAGCGGTTCCTACGGTTGGCAGAGGATCGGGACGATACCGACGCGGTGCTCACTGCTCACCGCGTCCTGGGGTTCTCCATGGTGCTGCTTGGCGAATTCTCGGACGCCTTGGCCCATTCCGATCGAGCCATCAGCCTGTATGACCCCGAGAGGTATCCCATCCTGGCGCAATCCTACGGTCAGGACCCCTGGGTCGCCAGCCAGAGCATGGGACGCGCCTGGAGCCTCTGGTACCTGGGCTACCCCGGGCAGGCCGACCAGGCGATCCAAGCCGCGCTGGATCGGGCGCACGAGCTCCAGCATACCAACACCACCGCCTACGCCTTGTTCCTCACCGCTGCGGTCGCCGAATTGCAGCGCCAGGATGCGGAGCTCGCTCGTCGGGTGGAGGCACTCCTCGCGTTGTCGAAGGAACACCAGCTCGCGCTTTGGCTGGCCTGGGGGCAGATACTCGAGGGCTGGTCGAAGGTACGCTCGGGTCGGCTCACCGATGGTCTCGTCTCCATCGAGAACGGCTTGCAGGGTAGCGATACCGCCGGTTCCCGGTGGGCTCGGTCCTACTTCCTCTCACTGCGCGCGAGGGCACTCGAGCTGGCGGGACGCCGCGCGGAAGCGCTTCGAACGGTCGATCAGGCGCTCGAGCTGCTCGACGAGACCGACGAGCGCTTCTGCGAGGCCGAGCTGCATCGCGTCAAGGGCGCACTGATGCTGGCTGGCGGCAGCGCGGCAAAGGGCGCGGCGTCCTTCGAGCGTGCGATCGCCGTTGCCCGAGATCAGAGCGCGCGGTCGCCGGAGCTGCGCGCTGCGACCAGCCTCGCCCGCCTGTGGGCGGAGCAGGGCGAGCGGCAGAAGGCGCTCGATCTGCTGGCACCGGTCTACGACTGGTTCACCGAGGGCTTCGACACTGCCGACCTGAAAGACGCTAAGGCGCTGCTCGACGAGCTGGGCTGAGAGTGTCGGCTGACGGCACAGAGTATTCGTGCTCCGCGCGTCGCAAATCACACAACCGTGGTGGATGAACATGGTCGCTTTGTCCGCGACACAGACCCGCTTAGCTGGGATGTCACCGAGCTGTTTTTTGTAGTCGCATCCTGATACTCCTTGGTTGAGTTGGGGGTCATCGGGCAGGGAAGAAATGCAGCCAACGACACGATACGCGAAGAGTGGAGAAGTACATGTCGCCTATCAGCTTTTTGGCGATGGGCCGAAGAACCTTGTGTTTGTTCCCGGGTTCATCTCACATATCGAGAACTATTGGGACGAACCCAGATTCGCCCGCTGGTTAGATAGGTTGGCGACCTTCTCGCGCGTCGTAATGTTCGATAAACGAGGGACCGGGCTATCGGATCGGGTTGGCGACCTTCCGAGTATGGATCAGCGCATGGACGATGTTCGGGCCGTTATGGACGCGACAGGCATGCAGGAAGCCATCGTATTTGGCATATCCGAGGGCGGGTCGTTGGCATCCCTATTTGCCGCGCATCATCCCGAGCGGTGCCAAGGCCTTATTCTTTATGGCGCATTCGCCAAGTTTACGTCCTGGTTCCCGACTGACGAAGCACTGGAGGGCCTTTTTCAGTATATTGAAACGGCTTGGGGAAGCGGGGAAAGCCTGCCGATGTTCGCTCCATCTATGGTGGGCGATGCTGCCTTCCAGCAATGGTGGGGCAAATTCGAAAGGCTGGGCGCAAACCCGGGTGCCGCCACCGAGATCATGCGCATGAACAGTGAGATCGACATAACTGACGTGCTTCCAACTATACAGGTTCCAACGCTCGTGCTTCATCGCACAGAAGATGTGAACGTCGATGTGATAGGGGGGCGTATGCTGGCGGACCTGATCCCAAACGCGCGCCTCTTGGAGTACCCGGGTTCCGACCACATCCTCTTCGTAGGGGAGAGCGGCGACGAGATCACCTCAGCCATCGAAACCTTTGTTACCGGGTCCACCTCGGCACCGAGACTTGACCGTGTGCTGGCCACCGTACTTTTCACCGATATCGTCGGTTCCACCGCAAAGGTCGAAGCGATGGGAGATCAGGCATGGAACGACCTGATTTCTGTCCACGACAAGATTGTTCGTCAGGAGATTGCTCGTTTTCGAGGGCGTGAGGTTAAATCATTGGGTGACGGTTTCCTGACAACTTTTGATGGCCCTGCGCGTGCGATCCACTGTGCTCAGGCCATTTGTCGCGGAGTTGCCCAGATCGGATTGGATGTCAGAATTGGCGTTCATACAGGCGAAGTTGAGATTGCCGGCGAAGATATTCGTGGTATCGCGGTCAACATTGCGTCACGGATTTCCGAGCTCGGAAACGAAGCCGACGTGCTTGTTTCGCGCACGGTCAAGGACCTGGTTGCCGGGTCCGGGATACAGTTTTCGAGTTTTGGCACCTATAAACTGAAGGGTGTGCCAGATGAGTGGGCAGTGTACAAATCTGAGTTTTGATATCGCAGGGTTGAACCCCGCACAACTGCTCTTTGGTTAAACTGATTGTCTAAGGAATAGCTGCCCGTCCAAGGAGTCCAAGCTATTCACACCAGATTGAAGCCGCACCAACAAAATCAAACGGCAGCAATGTCCGCGCCGCCGACGTTTGATGTGAGCGAACAGAAGGTCGGCTTTGAGCCCGAACCGGATGTCGCCACAACCCACAAAGGCAGAACACGCATTAGTTGCAAAATGTAGTGAAGCCATTATATTCGACTCATGTCTAAAGCCAGTTTCCGAAACGCTCCAGTCGCTGCCTTGATCTACGAATTCCTATACGACGTCTATAGAATGATAGAAGTGGATCGGTCATCTCCACTCCTGTTTACGGACGAGAAGAAGGCGCCACTCGGAGTATTCACCCACCATCACATAAGTCAGTGGGAATGGAGTACGAGTATCCTCACGGAAGTTGGTGCTATAAAACCCGTTGAGCCGCCTCACTTGGCGGCACAAAGGGCCGATGGGCAACTTTGGGATGGCAAATCCGCCTACTATACTCCGGTCATGACGTTGGAGGCTTGTCAAACGGCCGATTATTCGGCCTATGAGACCTTCGACAACTATTGCTACGCTATGTTCACACTAAGTCAGCATGATTGGGCAGAACCAGGCGGCTTTGCTTCTCCTCGTTTTATAGATGCAGTCGCTGCGAAGGACGATATATTCGAAATCGATGCATCTTCTCGACTGATCCATCACAGTGACCGTTTCAACGAAAAGGTGATGACCCGTTGGCGCGAAATGGAAGTTCGTGAATTTAGGGTGGCTTTCTAGCCTAGGGCTGTCACCACTGAGCCTTGTATCTCGGCCGCCAAGCGAAAGCTCACTTTGTCCGCATTGCCGTCGTTCGTTAATCGCGCGCACAAGGGCGCTCTGGGGCCTTCATACGACCTACGGGAGATGACCACCAGTTTTGTCTGACTGACGGCCAAAACGACCCGCTCCGAACTCCGCGAGCAACGAAACTGGCTTGAGACCAGCAACCTGGACCCCTGGACTTCGGATCGCCGTCAACCATTGGTGACGGCCTGCTGACAGCGTCGTGTCAGGAAGTCCTCCTGCCACAAGGGTGTCCGGAGCGTTGCAGTACGCTGCGGTTTTCTCAGAAACTGCGAGGACCATGTGAAGCACTATTTCAACCCGATGAGCCGTGCGGTGACGACGCACTGGATGCTGACCGAGCTCAATGCGGAACACGAACAGATTCCAGTCGATTTCGACGCCGGCGGGGGGCGCACGCCCGAGTACCGGACCATCAATCCGATGGGCAAGGTGCCGACCTTGGTCGACGATGGCGTTGTCGTCACCGAGGTTGCGGCGATCTGTGCGTATCTGGCGGACAAGTACCCTGCGATGGGGTTTGCGCCCCCGCCCGATTCCCCGGAGCGAGGCCGTTATTACCGCTACCTGTTCTTCCCCGGCACGACCCTGGAGCCGATGTTCACGACCAGGCTGCTCGGCCTGACCAACTACCCGGCCCACTCTGTAGGATGGGGAGACTTCGAACGGTGCATGGACGCGGTGGAGTCCATGACTCCTGATGCCGGTTGGGCGCTGGAATCCGGTTTTGGCGCGGCCGACGTGGTGTTCGGCGGATCATTGAACTCTGCTCTTCAATTCGGATGGCTCGAGGAACCCAGCGCCAAGGTCAAAGCCTATGTGGCGAGGATCAGGGAACGACCGGCATACAAAGAGAGCCACCATGCGTCATGGCACTAGCCGCCATGGCAGTGTTTGGACGGCTTTCCGGCTGTGATGGAGTTTCGCACCAACCCCCTCACATCTCGTTGCGGATCTCCCATAGCTCCGGAAAGAACCTTGGTCTGCCCCATGACGAAGAAGCACATCTCGTCATAGCCCTGCGAGCGCGGATGCTGCAGCGACAGGAGCATGTCGATGCTCTGGTAGTCGATATAGGGATTGGCGTTGCCCTCATACTCCACCAGCGGCGTGCCGCCGGTCGATTTCGCCGTTTCGATACGGCTTTCGTCCGTGGTCGTGCCGATCGGCCGCGGCCCCAGGCCGGTATCGACCTGGCTGGCGTCGATCAGCTGCGGAAAGACGGGTTTGTAGCTGGGCATCGGGGCGTCCTTATTCTTTTGCGAGGGCGACGGTCCTGCCGCCGAGCGCGCTGTCGTCGGCGAGGTCGAACAGAATGTCGAAGTGGTTGCGTAGCAGCACTTCGAGAGTTTCGGCGGCCGGCAGCAGGGTGGCGAAAGTCCGGCTCTGCCGCTTGAACTCGTCCGTCTCGACGGCGCCCCAGGCGATCAGGGCAGGTGGAAAACCCGACAGATCGGCAAGCGCCGGGCTGTTGCGCCGGGCAGTGGTGACGTCCATGCCGAGAGCGTCGTTCACATAGGTGCCGATCAGCGGCTCCAGCTCGTAGATGCCCGACAGCAGCACGACGCCGCGCGGCCGCTTGTCCGCCGGCAGGGCGAGACAGGTCATTGCCACCAGATGGGCGCCGGCGGAACTGCCGGAGAGCACGATGCGGTCCGGATCGATGCCCAGCGAGCGGGCCTCGTCGAACAGCGTCGACACCGCCGCCAGGCATTCGGCGCCGATGGCGTCGATGGTCGCCGCCGGTGCGAGCGTATAGTCGACCGCCGCAAAGCCGATGCCGCGGGCCAGGCAATCCGGCGCCGGCAGAAAGGACTCTCTCTTCGACAGCTCCTGCCAGTAGCCGCCATGGATGTAGACGAGCAGCGGCGCCGGCCCTTCATCGTCGGGAACGACGAGGTCGATGGTGTTGGACGCCAGCGGCCCGTATCGAACCGCCTGCACCGGACCGCAGGCCTGATGAGCGGCGGCGCTTCTGTCGATATAGGCCTGGAGGAACGGCGTCAGGTCGCCGTCCGGCAGGGCCTTGCTCGGCGAATAGGCGTCGGCGCGCGCCGCGTCGTCCATCTCGCGCCATCGCGGCGTCGCATCCCTGTCGGGACGCCGCGCGGACCCGGGCCCGTTGCCAATCGCTTCCGTCATGCGGGGAAACCTGCTCAATTCACTCGACTCGGCCACAACGGGTCACCAAATCCCGCCGAGGTCAAGGGCAGGCCGCAAATCGCCGTCGGCCGGGACCTCTCCAAGTGCCTCTTGCACCGCACACACAGCGCGGCCGGCACCAGCGCATGCTCGCCGGCCTCGTAGCCTGTGAGCTGCATCGTGTCGCCGAAGATTGCCGGTTCAGGCGGTTCCGGTTGATCGGATCGGCGGAAGGGCTAAGGTCGTCTTTCCACGGCGATCGGAGGAGGCCGCTATGTCGACACCGGTTGATGCGCGCCGCAACATCCTGTCCGGCGCGGTCGGCAATTTGCTGGAATGGTACGATTTCGCCGTCTACGGCAGCCTGGCGCCCGTCATCGGCAGGCTGTTCTTTCCAGCCGACGATCCCCTGGCCTCGTTGCTGGCGGCCTTCGGGGTATTCGCCATCGGCTATGCAGCGCGGCCGATCGGCGGCATCGTGCTCGGTCACATCGGCGATCGTCTGGGCCGCAAGCCGGCCCTCATCCTGTCTGTGCTGATGATGGGCGGCTGCACGGCGCTGATCGGGGTTTTGCCGACCCATGCCGAGATCGGCACCGCGGCGCCGGTGCTGCTGATCGCGCTGCGCATCCTGCAGGGGCTTTCGGTCGGCGGTGAATATCCGGGCTCCATCGTCTTCCTGATCGAACACGCGCCGCGCAACCGGCGGGCCTTCTTCGGCAGCTGGCCGGCGACCGGCTGTTGCTTCGGCATCCTGCTGGGCACAGGCCTGACGGCGCTCGTCAGCAACTTGATGAACGAGGCGGCGTTCGACGGCTGGGGCTGGCGCCTGCCGTTTCTGCTCGGCGCCGCGATCGCCGTCTGCGCGGCCCTGTTTCGCCGGCAAATGAACGAACCCGCGGCGCTGGCATCGGCCCGGCCGCTCGACGGTCCGCCGATCGTCGCCGCCTTCCGGGACCATTGGCGGTCCATCGTGCAGATCGTCGGCCTGACGCTGGTCAACGCCGTCGGCTTTTACCTGCTGTGGGTCTACGCCGTCTCCTATCTGACCGACCGAATGCATGTTTCGACCGCCCGGGCCCTCGACATCAGCACGCTCAGCCTTGTTGCCATGGTGCCGTTCATCACCCTATCGGCCATCGTCGCCGACCGCATCGGCCGCAAGCCGGTCCTGTATTTCCAGGCGATCGGCAGCCTCGTTTTCGCCTGGCCGCTTTGGTGGCTGATGCATCACCAGAGCTTCGTCCTGATCCTGTCGGCCCAGATCGGTTTCGCCGTCCTTTTCGGATGCGGTTTCACGGCGCTGTCGGCGACCATGGCCGAGATCCTGCCGACCGGCGTGCGTTTTAGCGCCGCGGCCATCGGCTTCAATCTCTGCTTCGGGATCTTCGGCGGCACGACTCCTCTGGTTGCCACCTATCTGGTGGCCCGCACTGCCGACGACTTCGCCCCGGCCTATTACCTGATGGCCGTGGGGCTGGTGTCGCTGCTCTTCACCTTCGCCGTGCCCGAGACGGCGGAAAAGGCGCTACCCGATTAACTGTGCCGTGCCTTGACCCGCGCGATGATGTCGCGGCTGACCGCCGCGAAGGTCGGGTCGTTGTGCGCGTCGGCCCACGCAATGCTGGAGATCGCGCCGACCATGCAAATGGCGTCGAGCTGCAGCCGTTCGGTTTCGGTCGGCGTGCGGCCATAGCCTTCGAAAAAGGCATCGCGCAGCCGCGGTTTGCGATGCCAGTGGTCGTAGGCCATGCGCTGCACGTCCTGCAGCCACACATCGGGCCCGCCGCGCTCCCAGTCGATCACACCGAGGCGGATACCCGTCCCGGTCCTTTGCAGCAGCCAGTTGCGCGGCGAAAAGTCCCGGTGACAGGGCACGGTGCTGACAGGCCCATGCGCGCAGGCGCGGTCGAAAAGCCCGCGCGCCCGGGCAACCGTGTCGGCATCCACCGATCCGGCGCCCGCGGCGAGATAATGGTCCAGACGATCTTGGAACGAAACGGGCCCCGCGTCGGCGGCATCCGTCAGGTCGTGCAGCTTTCGCGCAAACCGGCCGGCAAGACGGAACATTGCCGCCTCCTCGTCGGCCGAAACCGTCGCGCCTGCGAACAGCGCGCCCTCCACATCGGTCATGAGAATGATCTCCGCCGTTTCGTCCTTGGCGATCAGCATCGGCGAAGACCACCAGCTCTGTTCGCCCAGGGCCGGGACATAGCGCTCCAGCCCGAGCAGCTCGCGCCGGAACTGCCGTGAATTCTCATGGCGCTTCAGCCAGACCTTTGTCCCGTCGGCCCCCGACAGCCGCCAGACGATCGACGGCCGGCCGAAGTCGCGGGAGAAATCTTCGATCCGGACCCGCGAGCCCATCTGCTGCCGAGCGAAGTCCACCAGGCTCGAATTGTCCGCATTGTCCGGGCTGTGAAAACTGGTGTCGTTCATCGGCGGATCAGTCCTCGGTGACAGTCATGAAAGGTCTTGAGTGCCGGCTTGCCCTTCTGGTCACGGAAAACCGCAAAAATTGCAACCGGTTTTCGCTGCATCCGTTCCGTGTTTTAATCCACCCGATTCCCGTCTCGCCTTTTCCGATTCCGATCCGCCGGTCCGAACCGTCATGTCGCTTTCAGATTTCGCCTATCGACGCTTCGAGACGCTGGTGCGGCCGCTGGACATTCCGTTTGTACCGCTGCCGACGGAGAGCCCGCTGGCGCTGGTACTGCATTTCACGAAGATGTTTCGCGGCGTAGTGGTGGCCATCGTGCTGTTCAGCGTCGCTGTCGAGTGCATCAACCTCGCGGTGATCTGGGGCATCGCGGTGATCGTCGATGGCGTCAGCGACAGGGGAGCGGCCGCTTTCCTGCGGCAGGACTGGCCGCTGTTGGCGATTCTCGGCGTGCTCCTCGGCGTGATCCTGCCGCTGTTCATTTTCCTCGCCAACACGCTGCGGTCGCAGGTCGTGTCGATCTGCATGCCGGCATCCATGCTGTGGCAGGGCCACAAATCCGTGGAACGCCAGGACCTGGCGTTCTTTCACGACCTGTTCGCCGGCCAGGTCGCCACCCGCATTTCGCAGGTGGCCGGGGCCGTCAGGCAGCAGGTCGTCGTGGCGTTCCAAAGCGTGCCGCATTTTCTGGTGCAGTTCGTCGGGTCGCTGATCCTGCTTGCCGCGCTGGCCTGGCCGCTGGCGCTTCCCGTCTTTGCCTGGATCGTCGCCAATATCGCCATTGCCTTATGGGCGGTGCCGGAGTTTTCCAGCCGAGCCAGCCGCTCCGCCGGAGCGCGCAGCCGCGTCATCGGCGCCATGACCGATCTCTACGCCAACATCCAGATGGTCAAGCTGTTCGCCGCCGAAGACACCGAGGCCGGGTCGCTGCGCACCCTCATGGACGACGCCGTCGGCACCCAGCAGCACGAGGGGCGGATTTTCCTCACCGCCGATACCGGCGTCGTCCTGCTCAACGTGGCGATGGTCTTCGCCACCGTCGCGATCGGTCTTTGGGGCCTCGTCGCCGGCTTCGTCACCATCGGCGAATTCGTTGCGTCGACTGCCGTCGTCCAGCGGCTGTCGGGCAATGCCCGCGCCTTTCTGCAGATCGGCCAGCAGCTCTTCCAGGCCGCCGGCACCATCCGCGACGCGATGCCGGTGGTGACCACGCCGCCGACCATCGCCGACCGGGAACAGGCGCGGCCGCTGCAGGTGAGCGCCGGCAAGGTCGAGTTCGAGGATGTTCATTTCGAATACCGGCCGGCACAGGCTGTGATCCGCGACCTGTCGCTCACCGTGCACGCGGGCGAAAAAGTGGGCCTGGTCGGTGTGTCGGGCGCCGGCAAGTCGACGCTCGTCAGCCTGTTGTTGCGGTTCTTCGAACTGAAGGACGGATCGATCCGCATCGACGGCCAGGACATCCGCGACGTCACCCAGGAAAGCCTGCGCGAAAACATCGCCATGGTGACCCAGGACATCTCGCTGCTGCATCGCTCCGTCGGCGACAACATCCGCTACGGCCGTCCCGACGCCACGCCCGAGGAGGTGAAACGCGCCGCCGCGATGGCGGAGGCCGACGGCTTTATCGCCGACCTGAAGGACAGCGAAGGACGCGGCGGCTACGACGCCTTCGTCGGCGACCGCGGTGTCAAACTCTCCGGCGGCCAGCGCCAGCGCGTCGCCATCGCCCGGGTGCTGCTCAAGGACGCCCCGATCCTTGTTCTCGACGAGGCGACGTCGGCGCTCGACTCGGAAGCCGAAACGGCGGTTCAGGAAAAGCTGGCGCTGCTGATGCAGGGCAAGACGGTGATCGCCATCGCCCACCGCCTGTCCACCATCGCCAGCATGGACCGCATCGTCGTGCTCGATGAAGGCCGCATCGTCGAGCAGGGTGCGCCGGCGGACCTGCTGCAGCGGGGCGGTCTCTATGCCCGGCTGTGGCAACGCCAGACCGGCGGCTTCATCGCCGACACGATCGAGCATGAAAGGGTCTAGGTTTCTTCGATAGCGCCCAGCATCGGCGTGCCTTCGCCGCCCAGGGCCGGCAACCGCGCCAGCGGGACCGACAGGGCCCGGTCTTCATGCGACAATGCGCCGAGATCGAAGCGGGTGTAGTTGAGCGCCTCGCAGGCGCGCAGGAAATAGAGCCCGCGCTCCGTGTCGGAAAGCTGGGTCCAGGTTGTGAATTCGGTCGGATTTTCCTGACCGGAAGCACCCATCGTCTCGCCGAAACTGTCGGTCACGTCGGGATCGAGGAGCGAGAGCCCGCGCACCCGGTCGAAATTGTTCATGATGTGGCCGACCGTGCGCACCGCCGCGTCCGGATCCGCGGCTTTTTCGGCGAAACTGGCGAAATAGGCCGCCCGTACGAAACGTCCGACGGAGGTCGTGTCGGACGGCAGGCCGGCCATCGAAATGCCGGCGTCGGGCTGGCGCAGTTCCAGCCGGCCGAGCCTTCCGGCCGACCGGTCGCGGTTGCTCAGATGGGCGTAGTTGTTGATGTTGACCAGGTGCCAGCTGAATTGCGGCCCGTTGGTCATCACGCCGACCGGATTGTCGTAAAGGCTGAGCTCGCCCTTGTGGAACTCCACCACCAGCGCCGCTCCAGACCGGTCGTAGAGCGAATAGTGAAACGGCGGCTGCACGCCCAGTCCGGCGAGGGGTTCCAGCAGGAAGGGAACCCTATCGAGCGCAGCCCGCACTTCGGCAACGCTGGCAAATTGCCCGAGCGCCCAGAGTCCGAAATCGATGACATTGAGCGCCGGATCGCGGACGACACGGGCAGGCTGCGGGCCGCCGGCATCCGGATAGGCCAGAACGTTGAAGACCAGCCCGGCGTTGTTCATCCCGTCCACCACCGTGCAGTCCCGCAGGGCCGGCGACCCGCCATCCGCGGCCGGAGGCCCGTGGAAGACGCCGATCAGGCCATAGCGTGTTTCGAATCGCAGCGGCGGCCGGCCGCCACCGGTTTCGGACACCCGCGCCTCGCCCGGCGGCACATAGGCGATGTCGTAAGCCAGCTGCGCGCCAAGCTCCATGGTCCGGCCGCAATACACCCGATCCTTCGCATCCCTGTAGCTGAGCGACGTGCACATGCGGCGGCTCTCCCTTGATGCCGCCGGGGCTTAACCCCCGGCCTCTCCCAGCTTGAACAGCCGGATCGGCTGCGAGTACCCCTTGACCGTTTCCTCGCCGAACGCCACCGGTTTGAAGCCGCTGCCGGAAAGTTCTTCGGCGACCTCCTCGGAAAACACCAACGGCAGGTCGTGGTCCTTGGCCTTCTGTTCCAGCCGCGCGGCGATGTTGATGTGGTCGCCGTTGAATTCGATCGAGCGGCGCAGGTCGCCCTGTTCGCTGGCGATCACCACGCCGGCATGCAGGCCGGCGCGGAATTCCGGCTCGAAGCCGAACGCGTCGCGATAGCGCTTTGCCCGGCGGGCCAGCGCCTTTCGCGCGTCCACCACCGCCGAGACGGCGTCGGCGACGCTCGTGGCATCCGTGTGCCGCCACACGGCAACGATGCCGTCGCCCATGAACTTGTAGACGTCACCGCGGTTGTCGGTGATCGCCTTGGAGATGTCGAAAATGAAGTCGCTGATGAATTCGCGGGCGCGCACCGTGCCCAGCTCTTCGGTGATCGTTGTCGAATTCTTCAGGTCGAGAAACAGGAAAACCCGATTCTCCTGCATCGGCCGCTGGTAGCGACCGGTCAGCAGGTGCAGCAGGTTCTTGGCGCCGATGAAGCTGACGATCCTCAGGATCAGCAGGATGGTGACGGAGATCAGGAAGACCACCGGCAGGGTGATCGGAATGCGCGCGATGATCGCCCGCGCCATCTCCGGCGGCGATACGAACAGCACCAGAAAGGCGATGCCGGTGCAGTAGAGGACCAGGATCAGGCCCGCATAAAGCAACGAGTGCTTCAGTGGACTGAGTTTGCGGAACGCGATGCCGAGCGGCGCCTGGATGTAGAGCACTTCGAACAGGCTGACGCCGAGACCGAGCCACGTTGCCAGGATCACCGCGTTGGATACCGGCGCGCCGATGGCGATGCCGGCAACGACGCCGACGGCCAGGAAACTGAGCGTGCCGATGACGACCGTCAGCAGTTTTCGTTTCGTGGTGTTGTTCACCGAATCCCATCCCCCGGCAGTTCACCGTCGCTGCAGTATAGTGCCGAAAGGCAGCCACATACATGCTATGACGGCCGACACCGGCAAAAGGGTTCGCGCGGGCCGGATTATTTCGGCGTCACGCGCCGCTCTTTTCCGCCGCCAGCTTCTCCAGCCGGTCCGCATAGCCGAGATAGGAGTTTGCCAGCGCCGCCGGGTCGGGTGTCTGGATCGAGTGTTGCTCGGGATTGTCGGCATAGTCGAAATTGACCCCGCCGCCCTCGACCATGCGGTTCATCAGGTTGAAGAGCCCGGCCACCTCATTGGCCTCGAACAGCGCTTCCTCGGACCAGCCCGCATCGAACACGGCTTGGGAGTCGGCGGAAACCAGACGGCTTGGCAGCCTGTTGAGCTTCGCGACATAGGCCAGCAGCGGCTTCATCTTCGGCTCGATATCGGCCGCTTCGACGTTCTCCACGAGCTGTTCGAGCAACCCCTCGGGAATGCCGAAGGCCCGGGCGTAGATGGTGTGCGAACCGTAGCAGAACGTACAGGCGTTGAGACCCGACACATAGGCCGCGATCAGCTCCCTTTCGCCGACCGAGAGGGCGCCTTCGGAACGCATGACGGCGTTCACATAGGTCATCAGCGGCCGGATGTTCTTCGGAAACCGCACCAGCAGGTCGGTCAGATGCGCCGTCTCCGGCAGCGATGGAAATTGTGCCAAGGTTCTCTTCCCCGGGGTTGGTTCGTGTGCCGGCTCAATGTTGACCGGCAAAGCATGATCGCGCAAGGCGGCAGTGACCGCGGCCTGTCCGGCGTCCGATGCCGGCTCTGTTCGTGCCGCAAGTGTGCTACAGCTTTCACCGGGGCGTTGAGACCGATTCTCGTATGCGTTGCCGTATCGGGCGGGGCCGGCACGTGTCATTGGAGGAGACCGCGATGAATCTGGCGAAACTCAGCCTGATGTTGGTGGTGCTGGTCGACGTCATGGGCCAGGGGCTGGCCTTTCCCATCTTCAACGCCCTGATGATGCAGGCCGATCTCGGGTTCCTGCCGGCCGGTACGGCGGAGGCCGCCCGCCGCTTCAACTACGGCCTTGTCATCGGCGTCTTTTTCATCACCTGGTTTCTGGGCGCGGTCTATGTCAGCCGCATCTCCGACAGTATCGGCCGCAAGAAGGGCCTGATCCTCTGCCTGACCGGTTCGTTCACCGGCTATTTGCTGACGATCGTCGCCATGGGGATCGACAGCTTTGCGCTGCTGGTCGCCAGTCGGGCCATCACCGGCTTCACCGCCGGCACCCAGTCGATCGCCCAGGCGGCAATGGCCGACGTCAGCACCGACGACGCCGACAAGGGCCGCAATATGGGCCTCATCGTTGCCGGCGCGGGCATAGGGCTGGTCGCCGGCCCGGTGATCGGCGGCGTGTTTTCCGATCATCAGCTGCTCGGCAGCGATGCGTCGCTGGCCCTGCCGTTCTATATCGGCGGCGCCTTCAACCTGTTTGCCGCCGCGATGATCCTGCTGTTTTTCCACGACGTGAATCCGAACCGGCTGCCGCTGCGCCTCAACCCGCTCGACATCGTCCGCCTCATTCTCGACATCGCCAAGCACCCGACCGTCTGCCGGGTCACTGCGCTTTGGTTTCTCTATATGGGGATGCTGATCACCGCCTACATCTTCCTGACCAACTACCTGTCGGGCCGCTTCAGCATGGACACCGCCGGCACCAGCGTCGGCGTGCTGGTCTTCGGCGCCAGCTTCGGCGTCACCAGCAGCTTCCTGGTGGGCCCGTTTCAGGAGCGCATGACCCGTAGCGCGATGCTCGTCGTCTCGGCCGTCATCATGATCGCCTCCATCGCACTGTTGATCGCCGCGCCGAGCGCAGCGATCGCCTATCTGGCCTTCGTGCCGCTGGGCTTTGCCCACGGCATCGGCGCACCGGCCATGTTCGCGCTGTTTTCGGCCAGCGTCGACGAAACCCTGCAGGGCTGGGTGATGGGCGTCTCGGTCGCCGTGTGGACGCTGGCGGCCGGGCTCAACTCGCTGATCGGCGGCGAACTGCTCGCCTTCGGCCTGCGCAACCCGTTCTACCTGGCCATCGGCTACGGGGTGCTGCTGCTCATCGGCATTGCCACCATCGGCCGTTCCGACGATATTCGCCGGATCTCCGGCCGGGTGACGGCGGGCCACGACACGCTCTAGCAGGGACCAAGCATGCAGACCATTCGCCAGGCTCTTCTGGACCATTGGGGTATCGCCGCCGCCCTGACCCGGCTGGACGGCGAATACGATCTGAATTTCCGCGCCCGGAAGGACGACGGCACTCAGCTGATCGTCAAGGCGATGCGGCCGGATTGCGAGTCCTGGTTGGTCGATATGCAGATTGCGGCACTCGAACACATGGCCCGCCATGCGCCCGATCTTCCGGTTCCGCGGATCATGCATACGGTTTCCGGCACTGGCGTGCTGCCGGTTGCCGACGAAGGCGGCAATGAGCGGCTCGTCTGGGTGCTGGAATGCCTGCCGGGGCTGTGTTTCGCCCGGGCCGCGCCGAAGACGGACGCGCTGATCGGCGAACTCGGCGGCGTTCTCGGCGACTGTGCAAAAGCACTCTCCGATTTCGGCCACCCGGGCGCCCGTCGCGACTTCAAATGGAACCTGATGCAGGCAGACTGGATTGCAGAGCAGACAGAATGCCTGGCCGATCCTTCGCGAAGGGCCATTATCGACGCGATCGCGGCAACATTCACCGGGCTGAAGCGAAGCCTGGCCGCTCTGCCTCAGCAGGCCATCCACAACGACGCCAACGACTACAACGTCCTGGTCGACGGTTGCCTGACGCAGGCGCCGCGCATCTCCGGGCTGATCGATCTCGGCGACATGTGCGTCGCGCCGCGGATCTGCGACCTGGCCATTGCGGCGGCCTATGTGGTTCTCGATCACCCGAAGCCGGAAGCAGCGCTGGCCGCCCTGGTATCCGGCTATCATGCGGTCAACCCGCTGACGGCACAGGAGGTCGACCTGGTCTGGCCGCTGCTGCGCATGCGCCTGGCGGTCAGCGTCGTGAACTCCACGCTGATGGCGGCGGACAATCCGGACGATCCCTATGTCACGATTTCGCAGGCGCCGGCGTGGCGGTTCCTGGAAGAACACGACCCCCATGCGGGCCTGGTCGCCGCCCGCCTGCGCGCTGCCTGCGGATTGCCCGTCGTCGACGGCGCCGACCGCGTCATGGCCTGGCTGGACAAGGCCCGCGGCAGTTTCGCGCCTCTGATGGGCGGCGATCTGAGCGACGCGCCGGTCGGGTCGCTGTCGGTGGAAAACAGCACCTGCCCCCGCGACCCGTTCGACATGCCGGCCGAAGAGGCCGCACGTGTCGGCGAAGACTTCGAAGACGGCGGCCGGGTCTGGCTCGGCTTCTACCATGAGCCGCGCCTGATCTATGCCGACGCGGCCTTCCGCAGGGGGCCGTGGAAAGCCAGCGACCGGCGTACCGTGCATCTGGCCGTCGACGGCTTCGCCCCTGCCGGAACGCCGCTTCACGCGCCGCTCGACGGCACTGTGGAAGTCGCGGAATACCGGGCCGGCCGTCTGGACTATGGCGGCGTCATCGTGTTGCGTCACGAAACGCCGGACGGCGACCCCTTCTACACGCTCTACGGACACCTGAACCCGGCGTTTATGGACCGGTTGAAGCCGGGGGATCCCGTCGAAAGGGGGGTCGCCTTCTGCACGCTGGGCGACCCGGACCAGAATGGCGGCTGGGCCCCGCATGTGCATTTTCAACTGGCGCTGACGACGGATGGAATGACGGACGGGTGGCCCGGCGTCGGCGATCCGAACGACATGGTCCTGTGGCGCGCCGTCTGCCCGAACCCGGCCGCGCTGCTCAACCTGCCCGACGACAAGGTACGCTACCGGCCGACGGACAAGGCCGCGGTGCTGGCTGGCCGGCGCCGGCATTTCGCCGACAGTCTGAGCCTGACCTACGCCGACCCGGTCATGCTGGTCCGCGGCTGGAAGCATCATCTGTTCGACGAGTGGGGGCGGCCCTATCTCGACGCCTATAACAACGTCCCGCATGTCGGCCACGCCCATCCGCGCATCCAGGCGGTCGCTGCCGATCAGCTCAAGCGGATGAACTCCAACACCCGCTATCTGCATCCGGCCCAGACGGCATTCGCCGACAAGATCCTGTCGAAACTGCCCGAACCCTTCGAAGTCTGCTTCTTCGTCAATTCCGGTACCGAGGCGAATGAGCTGGCGCTGCGGCTCGCCCGAGCCCATACGGGTGCGAAGGGCATGGTGACCCCGGATCACGGCTATCACGGCAACACCACCGGGGCGATCGACATCT
This sequence comes from Rhizobiaceae bacterium, assembly GCA_963921345.3. Lineage (GTDB taxonomy): Bacteria > Pseudomonadota > Alphaproteobacteria > Rhizobiales > Rhizobiaceae > Hoeflea_A. The sequence goes on from CAWUFE020000009.1 coordinate 124,959, forward strand.
CGGCCTACAAATTCAATGCGCCGGGCGGCACCGGTCAGGCAGACTGGGTGGAGCTGGTCGAGGTCGCCGACGACTATCGCGGCTCGTTTCGCCGCGACGATCCGAACCGGGCCCGGAAATTCGCCGATCTGGTCGATCCGGCGATCACGGCACTGCAGGCAAAAGGCCACGGGCTGGCCGGCTTCATCGCCGAGACCTTCCCGTCGGTCGGCGGCCAAATCATTCCGCCGCAGGGCTATCTTCCCGCGGTCTACGAAAAAATCCGCGCCGCCGGCGGCGTCTGCATCGCCGACGAGGTGCAGACCGGCCTCGGCCGGCTGGGCGATGTCTATTTCGGTTTCGAACATCAGGGCGCGCTGCCGGACATCGTCGTGCTCGGCAAGCCCATCGGCAACGGCCACCCGCTGGGCGTGCTGGTCACGACCCGCGCCATTGCCGACAGTTTCGCCCAAGGCCCGGAATTCTTCTCGACCTTCGGCGGCTCGACCCTGTCCTGCCGCATCGGCAAGGAAGTGCTCGACATCGTCGATGATGAGGGCCTGCAGGACAACGCCCGCCGCATGGGAGCCGTTCTGATGGAAGGGCTGAAGGCACTGGAACGCGACCACGGCTGCATCGGCGACGTGCGCGGCATGGGCCTGTTTCTCGGCGTCGAGCTGATCCGCGCCGACGGTTCCGAGGCGACGGAGATCTGCGCCTACGTCAAGAACCGCATGCGCGACCGCCGCATCCTGATCGGCAGCGAAGGCCCGAAGGACAACATCCTCAAGATCCGCCCGCCGCTGACCATCGACGCGGAGGGCGTCGACATGCTGCTGGCGGTGTTCGGCGAGGTTCTGGACGAGGTGGCGGCGGTTCAGGGCGGCTGAACGCCGCTACCGCCCGAAGACCAGCTTGGCGTAGCCCGTATAGGAAAAGATCGTCGCCGTCGCCGAGGAGACCGTCAGGGCGACGACCGGGGGCAGGGTGGTGAAGAACACCAGCAGGCCCGAATAGACCAGATAGTTGAGGATCGATGTGGCGATGCCGACGCCGCCATAGCGCATGCCCTCGACGGCGGCGTGGCGGCTGCTCTTGCCGAAGGTGAAGGTGCGGTTCAGCAGCCAGGTCACGTGCAGCGCGAGCGCGATCGCCACCAGCCGCGCGGTGAACGGGTCGATCGCCGTCCAGCGCAACAAAATGAGCAAAACGCCCACATCGGTGAGAAATCCAATCCCGCCGACGATGACGAAACTCAACAGACGTTTTTTCATGCAGCGATTGGCTTCCTTGCCTTTCCGCCGGAGCGGCGCCCTTGGGAGCCGGCTGTGCGTGGGCGCTCACCGCGCGTGGCCGGCAGTCCCATATACAGCATCCTTTTGTATTCCGCACGGCTACGCGCGACGGAATCGAGAATCACGCCTGCGACAAAAAACAGCATGGAGATCATCAGCAGCGACACCGACAGGATCCAGGTCGGCATGCGGTCGACCAGGCCGGTCTCGAAATATTCGGCCAGAACCGGGGCCATGAAGCCGAGGCTGGCCACGAGGAAAGCCGCGCTGATCGCCGAAAAGAAGAAGAACGGCCGCGTTTCCTTCATCAGCAGCATCAGCGTCCACAGGATCTTGATGCCGTCCCGGTAGGTCGACAGTTTGCTGCTCGACCCTTCCGGCCGCCGGCCGTAGTCGAGCGTCAGCTCGCTCACCGGCATGCGCAGCATGGAGGCATGAACCGACATTTCCGTTTCGATCTCGAAACCGCCCGACAGCGCCGGGAAACTCTTGACGAAGCGCCGGTTGAACACCCGGTAGCCGGAGAAGATATCGGTGAAATCGTTGCCGAAAAGGCTCTTGTAGATCCGGTTGAACAACCGGTTGCCAAAGGCGTGGCCGGCGCGGCCGGCATCGTCGGTGACGCCGCGGCGGGTGCCGACGACCATGTCGCTACGCTCGGTAATCAGCGTGCGCACCAGGTCCGGCGCGTCTTCCGGTGCGTAGGTGCCGTCGCCGTCGGCCATGACGTAGATGTCGGCCTCGATGTCGGCGAACATGCGGCGCACCACATGGCCCTTGCCCTGGCGCGGCTCGCGGATCACCGTGGCGCCGGCCCGCGCCGCCAGGATCGCGGTGCGGTCGGAGGAATTGTTGTCGTAGACGAAAACCCGCGCCTGCGCCAGCTCGCGGCGAAACCCGAGCACCACGTCGGCGATGGTCGCTTCCTCGTTATAGCAGGGCAGAAGTACTGCGATTTCGAGGTCTTCGAACGGCTTGTCTGACATGGCGGGCCTCGCCGGTTACGCTGGAACAAAATCCCGATCAGGGCGCCTTTACTATTTCTTGGGAAGGTTAAGGCTAGGTTGCTCCCGAGCGATAAATTGCAGGCAGCCGCCGGCATGCCCGGACCGGGAGTTGAGTATTGAGTGTGACCGGAACCGTGAACCAGGGTCTGGCCGAGACGCGCAGCCGCAACGACGTGCTGTGGCCGGTGGTGATCACCACGGTTGCGACAGCCATCGGTCTGGCCGGCAAACACTGGTTCAGGGCGGTCGACTATGTCGGCCGCGACAATGACGACGTCATGCGGCTGGTGCAGATCCGCGACCTGATGGCCGGGCAGGGCTGGTTCGACCTGACCCAGTACCGGCTCGGTCTCGAGGACGGCACGCTGATGCACTGGTCGCGGCTGATCGACGTGCCGATCGCCAATCTCATCGGCTTCTTTTCGCTGTTCCTGGAGCCGCAGCGGGCCGAGGCCGCTGCGCTCTTCGCCTGGCCGCTGTTGTTGCTGCTGCCGCTGTTCGCCGGTGTGGCGATTGCCGCGAAACACCTGGGCGGCCGCCATGCCATGCTGATCGCCCTGCCGCTGACGGCGCTTTTCGCCTTGACCCAGGCGCGCTTCCAGCCGGGCGCCATCGACCATCACAATGTCCAGATGGTGCTGATGATGCTGGTGGCCGCCGGCCTGACAGATCCGCGCTTCAGCCGCTTCTGGTATGGGCTTGCCGGTGTCGCCGCCGGCCTCGCCGTGGCGGTCGGCGCCGAAACGGTGCCGGTGGTCGGCGTCTGCTGTGCTGCGATCGCCGTCGCCTGGGCGGTGATCGGTCGGGAGGCGCGTGACGGCGCTTGTGCATTCGGCCTCGCCTTTGCGGCAACGCTGACGGCCTGTTTCTACCTGCTGGTTTCGCCCGCCGCCTACGGCCTTGTTGTCTGTGACGGCTTTTCCGTCGGGTTCTACGTGCTCGGCACGCTGGGTGGTGGCGTGCTGTTTCTCGCGGCGGCGCTGACCAGCGGCCGCTCCATGCCGGTGCGCCTGGCCGTTCTGGCCGGCGGTGGCGTTCTCGTCGGCGCGGTCACGGTTCTGGTCGCCCCGCACTGCCTGCAGAGCCCGCTCGCTGATCTCGATCCGCTGCTCAAGACCATGTGGCTCGACCACGTCGCCGAGGCGCAGTCGATCCTCAGCCTGGCGCGCACCAAGCCGGAGGCCGTTCCCGGCCATTTCGCCGCGCCGTTGATCGCGCTTGCCGTTTGCCTCTGGCAGGGGTGGCGGTCCGAACGCCGGGCGCAATACGGGATGCTGGCGGCAATGCATGCGGCGGCCAAGCCCGGCCTCGCCCCGACCCTGCAGTTCGTGGTGCTGGCGGTCGTCTCCGCCCAGATCGTCTGGTCCATGGTGGGTCTTGCGGCGTTCAAGGGCACCGGCCCGGCGGCTGCCGCCGTCGTCAACGATACGCCCGCCCCGAAGGAAGCCTGCAGCACCGCCGCGGGCCTGGCCGGGCTGGCGGCGCAGCCGCCGGGCGTCGTCTCCGCGGTAACCAATATGGGCTCCGACATCCTGCGCTACACGCCGCACCGGGCGCTTGCCGCGCCCTATCACCGCAATCAGGGCGGCATGCTGACCCGGTTGCACATCGCCATGGCCGACACGGCCGAGGCCGAGGCCTTTTTGCGCGGCGCCGGTGTCACGCTGGTTGCATTCTGCCCGTCCGATCCCGAGGCCATGGGCCTGGCGCGCATCTATCCCGACAGCCTGACCGCGGCGCTGATGGCGGGTGAGACGCCGTCCTATCTGCAGCCCGTGGCGGATAGCGGTCCGGTGGCGCTCTACCGCGTGCAACCTGAGCTTGGTAACAATTGGTCGCTTAAGTGATGTGCCTCCGCCCGGCATTTAGGCTATGGTCGCGCAAGTGATTTGCTCACGACGGAGCCCGGGCATGGCGGGATCGAAGGCAAGAATGGTGGGGGGAGCCCTGGCGCTGCTGGCGGCTCTGCTGCTGGGCGGCCAGGCATCGGCATCCGACAATGTGCCGGCGAAACAGCTGTTCGGCGGCCAGCGGCTGCCGGCGCAACTGCCCGCCAAGGTGCACGGTTTCTACTCCAAGGGCTGCTTTTCCGGCGGCATCGCCATTCCCACGGACGGTCCGACATGGCAGGCCATGCGGCTGTCGCGCAACCGCCGCTGGGGTCATCCGCAGCTGATCGCCACCATCGAGCAGCTGTCGCGCGACGCGGCGGCCAAGGACGGCTGGCCGGGCCTGATGGTCGGCGACCTGTCGCAGCCGCGCGGCGGGCCGATGCTGACCGGCCACGCCTCGCACCAGATCGGCCTCGATGCCGATATCTGGCTGACGCCGATGCCCAAGCGCCGGCTCAGCGCCTCCGAACGCGAGACCAAAAGCGCCATCTCGGTGCTCAAGGCCAAATCGGTGGTCGTCGACCCGAAAGTGTGGACCAACGCCCACGGCCGGCTGATCATGCGGGCGGCGAGCTATCCTCAGGTGCAGCGCATTCTGGTGCACCCGGGCATCAAAAAGAAGCTGTGCGACACCTGGAAGGGCGACCGCACGCACCTCAACAAGGTGCGCCCCTATTACGGCCACCACTACCACATGCATGTGCGCATCCGCTGCCCCAAGGGCTCGCCCGGTTGCAAAGCCCAAAACCCGGTGCCCAAGGATTCCGGTTGCGGCAAGGCGCTCGACTGGTGGTTCGACGTGGCGCTGAAGCCGAAAAAGCCGAGCAAGAAGCAGACGGCGAAGAAGCCGAAGAAACCGAAAAAGCCGCGTCACACGATGCTGTCCGACCTGCCGACCGCCTGCGCCGTGGTGCTCAACGCACCGGCACCGGCATCGGAAGAGGAAGTGACGCTGAAGGTGGCGGGCGCCAGCAACCTGCGCACCGCCTTCGCGCCGGTCAAGGCGGCGGCTTTGCCGTTTTCCATGCCGGCACTGGTGCCGGTGCCGCTGCCCAAGCCGGAACCGGATCCGGGACCGGTCGTTCCGATCCCCACGCCGCGGCCCTATCAGCCCTGAACTGCAATAAGTCTGCAACAATCAGCCGCTAATTGGCCCACTTGGCGCAATTTAAGCGGACTGCCCGCTTTTCTTTGCTGTCAGGACTGATTATAGGAAGCAATCAAATCGATTAAATTCGGCAAAGAGGACCGGCAGGGCGCAAGCTCGGCCGTTTTGCCATGGATGGGCCGGATGGTACTCTGACCGTCTGCCACCGATCACCGGAGATCGACCAGTATGAGACCAACCCACACGCGCAGAGCCAGCGACCAGGAATCCATTATCAATTTTCCCATCCTGATCGGCGATATCGGCGGCACCAATGCCCGTTTCGCCATCCTGGTCGATGCCTACGCCCAGCCCAAGGAGTTCCCGATCCTGGCGACGGCCGATTTCGAGACCATCGACGAGGCCATCCAGTCCTGCGTGCTCGACAAGACCTCGGTGCAGCCGCGCTCGGCGATTTTCGCCATTGCCGGTCCGGTCGACGGTGACGAGATCGAGCTGACGAACTGCCCCTGGGTGGTGCGGCCGAAATACATGATGCGTAACTTCGAGCTCAGCGACGTTATCGTTCTCAACGATTTCGAGGCGCAGGCGCTGGCCGCGGCATCGCTGGATCAGGAGCACCGTCACCATATCGGCGGCGGCGAGATGGAAAACGCCGCCTCGCGCGTCGTGCTCGGACCGGGCACGGGGCTTGGCGTTTCCGGCCTGGTCTATTCGAACCACAACTGGATTCCGGTGCCGGGCGAGGGCGGCCACATCGATCTCGGCCCGCGCAGCGAACGCGATTTTGCCGTGTTCCCGCATCTGGAGAAGATTGAGGGCCGGATTTCCGCCGAACAGGTGCTGTGCGGCCGCGGCCTGGTCAATCTCTACCGCGCCGTCTGTCTGGCCGACGCGGCCGACCCGGCCTTCACAACACCGCAGCAGATCACCGCTGCCGGTCTCGACAAATCCGATGCCGCGGCGGCCGAAACGCTGTCGCTCTTCGCCACCTATCTCGGCCGCGTCGCCGGCGACCTGGCGCTGGTTTTCATGGCCCGCGGCGGCGTCTTCCTGGCCGGCGGCATCGTCCAGAAGATCATTCCGGTGCTGGAGCAGCCAGAGTTTCGCATCGCCTTCGAGGACAAGGCGCCGCACAGCGAGCTGGTGCGCTCCATCGCCACCTGCGTCGTGACCCATCCGCTTGCCGCACTCTACGGCCTGGCCTCCTACGCCCGTACCCCTGTGCGCTTCGGCGTCACGACGGAAGGCCGGCGCTGGAGGGCATAGGCAAAGCCCGGCGAAGCGTATATAGAGCCGCTGAACAGCGTATTTCTTGACCAAGGCTCGCGAGTGGCCAACAGCGACGAACAGCGGATCAATCCCAGTGCCATCTGGGGCGTTCTCCGGCGCATCCTGTCGGAAAACGGCCGCGACTATATAGGCACCTATATCGTGGCCGTCGTCTGTCTGGCGATCGGCGCGTTGACCACGGCCTACATGGCCTGGATTATGCGCGAGGTGGTCGACGAGGCGCTCGCCAAACAGCGCGGCGAAGTGATCTGGTTCATCGCCGGATCGGCCTTTCTCGCCTTCTTCCTGCGCGGCATAGCGTCCTACGGTCAGGCGGTGGCACTCGGCACGATCAGCAACAATGTGGTCGCCCGCTACCAGCGCCGGCTCTACAGCCACCTGATGAAGCTCAGCGTCGGCTTCCTCGGCGAAAAACGATCAGCCCATCTGGCGGCCCAGATCGGCCAGAACACCACCGGCATTCGCGACGTGCTCAACCTGACGATCACCTCGCTTGCCCGTGACACGCTGACCCTGGTCGCGCTGCTCGGTGTGATGATCTACAACAATGCGCTGTTGACGCTGCTCGCTTTCCTCATCGGGCCGCCGCTGGTGCTGGCAATACGCTACATCTCCAAGCGACTGCGCGTTGTCACCCGCGAAGTGGTCGACGTCAACAGCAGGGTCTACGGGGTGATGCAGGAGACGCTGCAGGGTATCGCCATCGTCAAGGCCTTCACCATGGAGGACCAGCTGCGCGACAAGGTCGACCGGCTGGTGACCGACGCCGAGCGCCAGTCGAACCGTATCGTCCGGCTGAGCGAACGCACCGCGCCGCTGACCGATACGCTGGCCGGCCTCATCATCTCCGGCATCCTCGCCTACGCCGCTATCCAGACGATCTACTACAACGTCCTGCCGGGCGCGCTGATCTCTTTCATTACGGCGATGCTGCTCGCCTACGATCCGGCCCGCCGGCTTGCCCGTCTGCAGGTCAATCTCGAGCGTGCCGTCGTCAATGCCCGCATGATCTACGAGATCCTCGACGTCGTTCCGCAACAGCCGGACCGGCCGGGCGCCGTCGATCTGAAGGTCACCGGCGGTAAAATCGAGTTCCGCAATGTCAGCTTCGGCTATGGCGATGCCGGTCCTGTGCTGCACGATGTCAGCTTCACCGCCGACGCTGGCCAGACGACGGCGCTGGTCGGCCCGTCGGGGGCCGGAAAGACCACGATCATCAGCCTGCTGCCGCGCTTCTACGATCCGCACGAAGGCAGCATCCTGATCGACGGCCAGGACATCGCCCATGTCACCAAGCGGTCGCTGCGTCACGCCATCGCCTATGTTTCGCAGCAGCCCTATCTGTTCGAAGGCACGATCCGCGACAACATCCGTTACGGCCGTCCCGAGGCCACCGACGAGGAAGTCGAAGCGGCGGCGAAGCTCGCCTATGCGCACGAATTCATCCTCGAACAGCCGCAGGGCTACGACACACCGGTCGGCGATGCCGGCGCTTCGCTTTCCGGCGGCCAGCGGCAGCGTGTATCGATCGCTCGGGCGCTGATCCGCAACGCGCCGATCCTGCTCCTCGACGAAGCGACCTCGGCGCTCGACACCGAATCGGAGGCGCTGGTGCAGAAGGCGCTGGACGAGGCGATGCAGGGCCGCACGGTGCTGGTCATCGCCCATCGCCTGTCGACCATCGCCCGTGCCGAGAAGATTGTCGTCATGATGCAGGGACGGGTCGCCGAAGAAGGCCCGCCCCGCGAACTGGCGACCCGGGAAGAGGGGCTTTACGCGCGCTTTCTCAAGCTGCAGGTGCTGGGGCTCGACGGCAATGCGGCGCTCGATGTGGAAACGGCGCCGCTCGACAAGGGAGACGCATGATGGCCGACATGGGACTGGTCGTAATCGGCGCCGCCGGCCGCATGGGCTGCGCCCTGACCCGGGCGATCGATGCCATCGACGGCGCCCGCGTGGTTGCCGCGGTCGAACGGCCCGGTGCGCCGGAACTCGGCCGCGACGCTGGCGAGCTCGCGGGTCTCGGACCGCTCGGCATCGCCATCGCCGACGATGCGGAAGCCGCCATGGCAGGCGCTGACGGCGTGCTCGATTTCACCGCGCCCGCGGTGTCCGTGCGGCTGGCCGAGCAGGCAGCGCGCGCCGGTATCGTCCATGTCATCGGCACCACCGGCCTGACCTCGGAGGACGACGCGAAGATCGCCGAATCCGCCGCCGGCGCGACCATCGTCAAATCCGGCAATATGAGCCTCGGCGTCAACCTGCTGGCCGTGCTGGTCGAACAGGCGGCGCGGGCGCTGGAAGCCGCCGATTGGGATGTCGAGGTGCTGGAGATGCACCACAAGCACAAGGTCGACGCGCCGTCCGGCACCGCCTATCTGCTTGGCGAAGCCGCGGCCCGCGGCCGTGAGGTGCAGCTGGCGGAGGAAAGTGTGCGAGTGCGCGACGGCCAGACCGGCCCGCGGCGTGCCGGCTCCATCGGTTTCGCCACGTTGCGCGGCGGTTCGGTGGTCGGCGAACACTCGGTGATCCTGGCCGGCGAGGGCGAGGCGATCGAGCTCACACACCGGGCGCTGGACCGCTCGATCTTCGCCCGCGGCGCCGTCAAGGCCGCACTCTGGGCGAACGGCCGCGAACCCGGCCTCTATTCCATGCTCGACGTGCTCGGGCTCAACAAAAGGAACGACTGATGTCCGGAACTCTCGTGCTCGTGCGCCACGGCCAGAGCGAATGGAACCTGAAGAACCTGTTCACCGGCTGGAAGAACCCGGACCTGACCGTGAAGGGTGTCGAGGAAGCCGAGACGGGCGCCGAGGCGATCCGCGATTACGGCATCAAGTTCGATATCGCCTTTACCTCGGTCCTGGTGCGGGCCGAGCGCACCTGTCAGATCATTCTAGACATCAACGGCCAGAACGATCTCGAAACCATCCACGACCAGGCGCTCAACGAACGCGACTACGGCGATCTCGCCGGCCTCAACAAGGACGATGCCCGCGCCAAGTGGGGCGAGGAGCAGGTGCATATCTGGCGCCGCTCCTACGACGTGCCGCCGCCCGGCGGCGAAAGCCTGAAGGACACCGGCGCCCGGGTCTGGCCCTACTACATGACCGAGATCCTGCCGTGCGTGCTGGCCGGCCAGAACGTGCTGGTCGCTGCCCACGGCAATTCGCTGCGCTCGCTGGTGATGGTACTCGACCGGCTGAGTCGCGATGAAGTGACCGGCCTCAATCTCGCCACCGGCGTGCCCATGGTCTACAAGCTGAAAGCCGATTCCACCGTTGCTTCGAAGGAAGTGCTGGGCGACATGTCGAAGGCTCACTGAAGCGATCTGATGTCCACCGTCATCCGGCCGGCGTGCGCTGAAGAAGCGCAGGCGCTGAGCGATCTCAGCCACCGCTCCAAGGCCCATTGGGGCTACGACGAAGGCTTCATGGCGCTGAGCCGCGACGCGCTGACGGTGCGCGACGCGTGGATCGAAGCCGGCATGGTGCTGGTCGCCGAGCATGACGCAGCGCTGGCCGGCGTGGCCGCGATCGCCCCCGACGGCGACGGCCACGAGGTTGCGGTATTCTTCGTCGACCCGGCGATGATGGGCAAGGGCATCGGCGCCGACCTGTTTCAGGCCATGGTCGGCCTCGCCGCCGAAAGCGGCATCGCAAAACTCGGCATTCTGTCGGACCCCAACGCCGCCGGCTTCTACGAAAAGATGGGCGCCCGCCCGATCGGCATGGAGCCGTCTGATGCGATACCGGGGCGGGAACTGCCTTATCTGGAGATGGACGTACCGAAGCGCTAGTTTAGGTTGCAAGGGAAACAACCGTCACCGGGGAACGCCAATGAGCATGTTTTCCATGCCAACGTCCTTTGCGGATTTTTGGGAGCGTTCGAAGAAAACTGCTCCGTATATCTACACCCTTGGTGGAGCGCTGTTCATCTCCGTCGGCACGTTCATGTATCTCTCTCAGGAGCGCTATATTCGGTCTGCTGTGCCGGTCTCCCTGGAAGTCACGGACATGGTGGAAGGCTCCGAGGGCGGCTATGCACCGGAATTCGTCGTCCTCGACGGAGCCAATGAGGGCCGGCGGTATCGTGGAAACACCTATATCAACCCTCCGGCTCACAGCATTGGTGATCGGGTTCCGGGTTTGATCAACACGGACACCGGGGTCATAAAAAGCGACAGGATGATCGCTCAAATCAAATGGATGGGGTCGGCTGCGATCGTCATCGGGGCGATCTCGGCAATTGGCGGATTGGGCTACGGCCTCTACCGTCGTAACAGGTTGAAATCAAAGTGACGGCGGCGACAATCACCACTAATCCGGCCTTCAAGGCCGTTCTCTTCGACAAGGACGGCACGCTTTTCGCCTTTACCGAAACCTGGGCTCACTTCTGCGACCGGATGTTCGATGCTCTCGCGGGCGCCGACGAAGCGCTCAAGGACAAACTGGCCGTCGCCAGCGGCTACCGCCGCGATGACCGGAGCTTCGTCACCGGTTCGTTGATCGTCAACGCCAGCGCCGAGGAGGTGAACGCCGCATGGGCGGCACATCTGCCCGGTACCACGCTGCGGGACATCGAGGCATTGAACCGAACCGCCCTGACCGACCTGCCGATTGTCCCGACCTGCGACCTGCATGCGGTTCTCGGCGCCCTGCGTGACCGGGGCCTGGCCCTCGGCGTGGCGACCAACGACTATGAGGCAGGCGCCGTTACCCAGTTGCGCAAGGCGGACATCCTGCCGCTGTTCGATTTCGTCTGCGGGTCGGACAGCGGATACGGCCGCAAGCCCGGCCCGGGCATGATCCACGGCTTTTGCGACAGGCAAGGCATCGATCCGGCCGATCTGATTTTCGTCGGCGACAGCAAGCACGACATGGATTGCGGCGACGCTGCCGGCGTCGGCTGCCGGGTCGGCGTGCTGACCGGTCCCGCGACGGTCGAGGATCTCGGACCTCATGCGAGCGTCGTTCTGCCGTCCATAGCCGATCTGCCGGCCTGGCTGAACGGAGAACCGCGGAAGAGTTCACCGTGACCGTGTCGACGTCGACCTTGCGTGTCCTGGAGCCGGCGCCCGGCCTGATCGCCTTCTACGACGGGCGCATCGACGGCGTCCGTCTCCATTCCGCCGCGCCGAACTGGCTTGACGACGGCGCCTATTCGCTGGGAATCGCCAGCTATGTCGTGTTCGACGCCGGCGAGGCCCTGGTCTACGACACCGGTATCTCGATCGACCACGCCAGGGCGATCCGTGCCGAAGTCGAACGTCGCGGCGCCCGGTCGATCCGGGTGGTGCTCAGCCATCACCATTGCGACCACGTCGCGGGAACGGAGGTTTTCGCCGATTGCGAAATCCTCGCCTCTCGCAAGACCGCGCAGGCGCTGGCCGAGAACCGGGATAACTTCGCCGCCCGCTCCCCGGCCATCGACCCGCTGGTCATGCCGACGACCGTCTTCGACGGCAAAATGTCGCTGCGCGTCGGCGCCATCGACATCGCCCTGCGGCCGCTGGACATTCACAGCTTCGACGGTCTCGTCGCCTATCTGCCGCAAACGCGCACCCTGCTTGCCGGCGACACACTGGAAGATCCGGTGACCTATGTGGCCGAACCGGAGCGGCTGGGTGTGCATCTTGCCGAACTCGAGCGACTGGCGACCTGGGACATCGCGTCGATCCTGCCCTGCCACGGCGACCCGGAGCGGATATCCGCCGGCGGTTACGCCCCGACGCTGATCGGTGCGACCCGCGGATATCTGTCGAAACTGTTGCGCTGCCGAACGGAACCCGGCCTTGCATCGGCCGAACTGCCGGAGTTCATCGCCGACGACATCGCCAGCGGCGCACTGGTCTATTGCAGCGCCTACGAAGCGGTCCACCGCAAGAACGTGCAGGCGGTTCTCGAACTTTGAATAGGCGGCGGCGGGTGGGGTCGGACACTCCCCGTCAGAGCAGACTCTGCGCCAGTCGCTCGAGGACTCTTCTATAGGCGGTCATGTCGGTGAACATCCCGCTTTCGGTCGCCTGATGGGTTTCCAGCAGGCCGCTTCTGTTTTCGACGCCGCCATGCATCATCAGGTTGTCGATCATTTCGAAGTCCTCGACGAGCAGACCGTCAGCGGTGCGCGCCTCTCCCGCCGCATCGAACGTGATCTCTCCGTCGTAGAACTCCGAAACCCGCTCGAAATAGTGCCTCTTGTCGTTCGTATAGGCGCAAACATGGCGCCCGAGTGCACACATGAAGCCTAGCTCGAAACAGGTGCCCGTATCCGCGCTCACGCCTCGAAACGGCGTGAGGTTGGCGACGATCGCGTCGGCGCTGCGCATCAGCTTCTCGTCATAGGCGCTGATTGCGACGCCCTTCAGCAGTTTCGTTTCACATGCCGGGATATCGGCGTCTCCCGGGGCGATCGGCTCGAATCCGATGTCGCTCGCAATGCTCGACTTTTGATCCAGGATCTTTCGGGCATTGGGCAGGAAGACCTCAGGGCCGGCCAGATAGATGCTCAATGCGTTGGTCATCGTCGCTCCTCTATTGCTCTCGTCGGTCTACTTGAGCAATTGCAAAAGGCCAACCCGTGTGATCTGCATCGTTTTGGCAAGACATCCTGGTTCCTCCGCCTGGAAGCAATCAATTACGCATGCCACCGAATTCTGCAACTCCGGCTTAACCTGTAAGTTGTATGCGTTGCGGGACGCAATGCAGAGCTTTGCGGAAACAGGACATGATCATCGGTGATCCAGTGACCAGCAAGAAGACGCCACCGAAGAAACCGCCGATGGAACTGACCGCGAGGGAGCGGGAACTCCTTGTGGAGATGGGCTATCACCTGGCCCTTGCAATGTGGAGAAAACTGGGAAAATCGGATCCCGATTATCAAAGCGTGTTGAACGGATACGAACCGGACGTGTCCGTCTATCGGAATGCATGCCTCATATTGAACGAACTGGCTGTCGTTAGTCGCGTGGGAGACTGGCAATATCGCTTTGCCATGCCGCTGGATCGAGTGAAAGATCACCTGAAGACGTTCGTTCCGACGACCTTCTACAGTCTGGAAGAAATTATCGGCAATTTTCTCTGGGTCACAGCGGGCTATGACAATTGGGTTTCCGAAGAAAGAGAGCCCTTTGAGGTCGCCGTCGAGATGCAGGCAGCCATGCAGGCTTTAGTGGGCCTCGGCCTTGCAACGCGCGAACCGGAAGGCTTCGTCTGGACCGATGAGATTGCACCGATCATGATGGCCGAGCATCTGTGGTCTAAGGAAGGAGAGAGCTTCAGGACCCTTCAGCGGCAGAAGGACAACGAGCTGACCGAGCGCATCTGGGGCGCAATTCCCGCCTGGCGACGGCATCTCCTGGCGCGGATAATTGTCGGCAGGACGAGATTGGATGCTGCGCATTACTTGTTTTGGCGATGGGACGACGGCCGAAATCGTCTTCGTTTCACCAGCCGCCCGAAAACCGGATTTCGAATGATCAGTTCGGAATTCTATTCCGCCGCATACGAGGTAATCGACCGCCTCATTGCGGTACTAAAGCGCCATCCATTCTAATCCGTTTGTGCGGTGAGTACATTCAGCCGCCGGTTCACTTGTCCCCGACTTCCGCTCTTAGCGCTGGTGCCAGGATCTCCTCAATCAGTGCAACGGGTGTTTTCCAGGCGTCCCGGCGGTTGTAATTGCCGGCAAAGAAGGCAATGACGAGATCGTATTGCGGCTGAAGGGTGAGGCGCTGGCCGCCATTGCCGAAGCCGGACATCCACACCGGCGGATCGCCCTGCCCGGCGAGATACCAGTGATAGCCATAGCGCAGGCCCCCGATGGTCTCCCTGGGTACGAACGCGGCCTCCAGCCAAGCGGCCGGAACCACCTGTTTGCCGTCGAAGGCACCGCCCTTGGCGACCATCCGGCCGATCTTTGCCAGGTCGCGAAGTTTCAACCGCAGCCCGCTGGCCGCCGACGGCTCGCCGTCGCCGCCGCGCACCCATTCGAACTCGGTGATGCCGAGTGGAGCGAACAGCTTTTCGGTGGCATAGACGTCGATCGGCTTGCCGGCGCCCTTGGCGATCAGCCGCGCGAGGATCGCGGTGGCGCCGCCGCTATAGGTCCAGACCGTACCGGGATCCTCCACCATCGGTCGGTCGAGGACGAAGCGGTAGCGATCGGGCGCCAGTTCCATGGCGATTTCGCTGTTGCGCGGGTCCGTATAGGGCAAGCCTTCGTTCCACTCGGTGCCCATGCGCATGGTCAGCACGTCGGCGATGGTGATCGCGTCGCGCCGCGGATCGGCCGGCAGGTCCTCATATTCCGGGAAAGCGGCGAGCAAATTGTCCTCGGGCGCCGGTACGATGCCCTCGGACAGGGCAATGCCATAGAGCAGGCCGACAACGGATTTCGACACGGATCGCAGATCGTGCAGCGTGTCGGGACCGTGTTCGATCGTCCCGAGCGGCGTGCCCCAGCGCTCATCGGCGCCATTGAAATAGACTTCGGCAAAGGTCTCGTCGCCGAGGGTCACGAGCAGACCGTGCAGCCCCTTGAACCGGCCGTCCTCGAAGGCTCGGCGGATCTGGGTTTCCACCGGATTGTCTGCTGCCTGGACCGCCGGAGCAGTGAGGATCGCAATGGCGGCCAGCATGGATCTGAACATGGTCAAACGCCTCAAAACCTGAACTCGATCTTGATATCACCGCCATAGGCGGTGGAATTATCGGAGAAGCTCGCGCCGGCCTCGGCTCTGAACGTGACGGCGTTGGCGGTGAAAACGTCGAGGGTCGCGGCAAGGTCGAGATGGGCGCCGTCGATGCCGGTCGAATGGCTGAACGGGATCGCGGGATTGCCGGCGAAACCGGCGCTCAGCGACGGGCCGGGATTGCCGAGATACTGCGTCAGCCCCACGGTGATGCCGGGACGCCAGACGGTACCGTCCTCATTTTTCATCGTGGCGCCGATCTCGATCGCCGGCTGAAGGCTCACATAGGTCTCGCTGTCGAGACTGACGGAAAGCGCATTGCCGCCGCCCGTTTCGGTGAAGTCGGAACCGAAGAAGTGGTCCAGTGCCAGGTCGACCCGCGGCTTGACGAACAGGTTGCCGCTTTCATGCAGATAGGCCGCCCGCAAACGGCCCGAGGCCGACCATTGCTTCTGTGTTCCGCTCACCGTGCCGCCGGTGATCGGGTTGCGGCTGATGTCGTAGCTGCCATAGCCGACATGTCCCGCCGCCGCCAGTTCGAACGGGCCCGACACCCGCTTGCCACTGAGACCCACGAACAGCCGGTCGCCGTCGGAACTCGCCCGGCTGGCATCCGACGTGAGCGAACTGTTCTGATAGGCCAGGGCCGCGCCGACGAACCAGTCATTGCCGAGCGCCCGCTGGCCGCCGGTGGCGATCCCCCAGGTGGTGGCGTCGAAGCCGAGATTGTCGGAGGTCGCATCGCGCTCGATGCGGCTGCCCGTCGCCCGCAGATAGACGCACTCGCCGATATCGAAGGGGCTGTGCGGGGCCGTTGAATCGGCGCAGCTCAGCAGGGAGTTGCCGAAGGCCCGGCTGGCATGCAGCGCCTCGATCTGGTTGTCGAGCGCCACCTCGGCGCTGAGGCTGTTGACGCCCGAGGCGAAGTCCTGAGTATCGACGATGTTGATCAGGGCCAGGCCGAGATCGCTGTCCAGCGTGCCGTTGCGATAGAGCGCGTCGAGCACCCGTACGAGGTCGTCCTGGTTGTCGTTGGTGGCGTCGAGGATGCGGTCTGAGGCGAAGTCGACGGCGTAGCTCAGCAGGAGTTGGTTATCCTCTTGCCGATGGCTGTAGTCGACGGCGGCCGTGTCCTGGACGGCGAGGGAAGAAGCGATTGTCAGGTCGCCGGCTTCGAGGAAGGGCAGCTCGTGCCCCGCCGCCGGAATATCGAAGGCGATGATGGTCGGGACGATGCTGCCGTCGATCTCCGCCATACCGTCGATATCGACCTGGTCGATGCGGTCGGTAAGCGCCGCCTGGGTCAGGTCGAGGGACAGCGCGAGAACACCGCCAAGGCTCTGCGTGTAGTCTCCGGCGATTGTCGTCGTCGCCACCGTTGCGCCGCCGATGGCGAAGGTGCCGGCATTGTCGAAGAAGGCGGCGTCGATCCGCCGGCCGGCGTTGATCAGGCCGGACGAGCTGTTGTCCAACGTCGCCGTCGGTGCGGTCGCGCCGGGGTCGTCGCCATTGGTGATCACGCTGCCGATGATGGTGCCGTTATTGGTGACGTGCAACGTGCTGGTGCTCGGACCGGTCTGCAGCACCGCCGTTCCCTCGGTGCCCTGTACCGTCGAGATCTCACCGTCATTGGTCAGTGTGTTCTGCGTGCCGTTCACCACATAGATACCTACACCGTCCGGCTCGCTGCTGGAGCCGGAGGCGGCGCCGCCGAGGACGCTGCCGGTTTCGGAAATCGCGATCACGATCGGCACCGGTTCGCTGCTGTCGTCGCTCGCCGTGCTCTCCGCAAAGATGCCGTGCGAGCCGCCGCCGGTCGCCTGAATGGAGGCGTGCAACCCGACCTTGACCGCGGCCCCGGAGGGCGGTGTGCTGAAACCCAGGCCGCTGGAGATGGCGGTGATGCCATTCGACTGGTCGCCGATCGTGGTGATGCCCTGGCTCATTTCCTGCACGACGACGGAAACGGAACCGGCGGTTCCCGCGACACCGATGGTCAGGCCGCTGGTTCCCGTGGCCACCGCGCCGCCCAGCGATTGCGCCAGGATCCCCGGCGATGCCTCCCCCATTGTGCTGATCAGGGTGCTTCCCTGCTCGACGGTGACCTGAACGTCGCCGGCGTTGCCGCCGTTCCCGTCGGCGTTGCCCTCACCGGACAGGTTGCCGTCGGCGCCGATGCTCTCGGCCTGAAGGCCGGGCGACGAGCCGCCGACGGTTGCAAGATCGAAGGTTCCGGACAGCGTTACATTGGCGCCGTCGCCGCCATTGCCGCCATTGCCGCCGTCCTGGTTGTTCGGATCGGAACCGCCTTTTGCCGACAGTCCTCCGAGGCTGCCGGCGTAGACCGCGCCGGAGGAAGCCTGCGACGTGGAGACCGTCGTCAGACCCAGGGTCGCTTCGACGATTCCACCATCGCCGCCGTTCCCGCCATTGCCGCCCTTGGTGCCGTTGGTGCTCTCGCCGCCGACACCCGCATTGCCGCCGGATGAGACGATCGATAGACCCGGCGCGCTCTGTTCGCTCGTGGTGATGGTCCAGCCGAAACCGCTGCCGGTATTGATGGTCGCATTGGCGCCGCCGCCGCCATCGCCGCCATTGCCGCCGCTGCCGTCGGATCCCTGACCTCCGTTGCCGCCGGCCCCGCCGGCGCTGCGCACGACCAGCCCACTCGAAGCCGAATGGATCGTCGCGGTCTCGCTGCCCCTCAGCTCGACCGCTCCCGCAAAGCCTCCGGCGCCGCCGTTGCCGCCGGAATCCGCCGAGGCGTTGGCACCCCTGCCGCCCGCGCCGCCCTGGCTCTGGATGAGGACGCCCCGGGACGAGGAACCCTTGGCCTCGACATGGAGGATCCCGCGGATGGAGACGTCACCGGCCGTGCCGCCGGTGCCGCCGTCGCCCGACGATTTGGAATTGAGGTTCTCGGCGACGCCGCCATGGCCGCCCGCACCGCCCATGCTGCCGGCGCTCAATCCGAATGCATTGGCGCCGCTGGTGGTGATCTTCCAGTGGCCTGTCGTAACGTCGCCGTTTTGCTGCTGGTTGAGGCCCACATTGCCGGCCATTCCGCCATTGCCGCCGCTTCCGGCATGCTCGGCCGAGCTGTTGCCACCGGTGCCGCCGGTGCCGCCTTGGCTGAGCAGAAGCAGACCGTTTCCTGTGACGTCGATCGTGCTGGTTTTTTCCGTGTAGACGTAAACGCCGAGGGCCTGGCCGCCGGGCCCGCCGAGGCCGCCTTCGTTGAGCGCGCTTTCACCGCCGGTTCCGCCGTCTCCACCGGTGCTCTGCACGACGCCGCCGTCGGAAGCGTTGCCCGTGGCCGTCACTTTCCAGGTGCCCGCCACCGCCACCGATGCCGCCTTTCCGCCCGCGCCTCCCTTGCCGCCGCTGCCCGTGGCACTGGCGGTCCCGCCATGCCCGCCGTCACCGCCGGCACTGGCGAAAGAAAAGCCGGTTGCAGAGGTTCCGCTGAGGCTGATCGAGCGCGAGACATCGCCCGTGGTCACGTTGCCGGCGTCGCCGCCGGCGCCGCCGGTGCCGGCATCGAACGCATTGGCACTGCCGCTTTCGCCGCCGGTTCCGCCGATTCCGCCCTGGCTGGCAGCCGTGATGCCGAAGACGCTGTCACCCGAAGTGGTGATCGTCCATTCACCGTCCGCGATGTTGCCGTTCTGGTCGACGTCGAGGTTGACGTCGCCGGAGCCGCCGCCAGCACCGCCATCGCCGACGTGTTCGGCATTGCTTCTGCCGCCCGTTCCACCGGCACCGCCCTCGCTCTGCAGGCGCAGGCCGTTGTCGGTGACCGTGATGTCGCTGCTCCAGGTCGTGAGGACGTAAACGTCGTCGGCCTGTCCGCCGGTTCCGCCGTGCCCGCCCTGGTTGAGGACGCTCTCGCCGCCGGCGCCGCCGGCGCCACCGGTGCTTTGAACGACGCCGCCCTCGGCGCCGCTCCCCGTCGCGGTGATCGACCAAGTGCCGCCGACCGTCACCGACCCGGCCGACCCGCCGTTGCCGCCGGTCCCGCCGCTGCCGGTGGCATTTGCATAGGCGCCGTTGCCGCCTGTGCCGCCGCCGCTGGTGGCGATGAGGCCGCTGGATGAGGAGCCGCTCGTCTTGATGGTGCGGACCACGTCGGCGAGGATGACGTTGCCGCCGTTGCCACCATTGCCGCCATTGCCGGCGTCATGGGCATTGCCGCTGTCGCTGATTCCGCCGATCCCGCCGGCACCGCCCTTGCTGTCGATGACGATTCCCCTGGCGCTGTCGTCGCTGATGGTGATGGTCCAACTGCCGGTTCCGACATTGCCATGCACATCCATATCCAGGACGACCTGTTCGGAATCGCCACCGGCACCGCCATCGCCGGCTTGCTGTGCGTCACTTTGGGCGCCGGCGCCGCCGGTCCCGCCATGGCTGTAGAAATCGATTCCGGTGCCGGTGGTCGTCAACGTGCTTTGGCCGGTCGTTACCAGGTTCAGCGCACCGGAATGCCCTCCAGCACCTCCACCGCCGCCAACCGACAGGTCGCTTTCGTTGGCCAGCCCTCCATTGCCACCGTCACTGCGCAGCCTCAGTCCGATGGAGCCACTGCCCGTCGTCAGCACGTCCCATGTTCCGAACGCCCTGATATGACCGCCGAAGCCGCCGGCCCCGCCGTGGCCGCTGCTGCCGACATTGTGGTTCTCTGCGCCCTCGCCACCCTCTCCGCCGATCGACGTGATGAAGAAGGCGTGGGCGTCCTCACCCGAAGTTGTGATCTTGCGGTGCACATTTCCGATTTGCAGGCCGCCGCCGCCTCCGCCGGTGCCGCCGGATCCGGAATGCTGTTCGCCACCACGCTCCCCGTCGCCGCCAATACCGCCCCGGCTGGTGACGACGAAACCGTAGGCATCATCCGCCGTGGTCGAGACAGTCCAGCCGCCTGCATCCGCGTTTCCGTCCGCGTTGGTGTCCAGATAGATTGCGTTGCCATCGCCGCCGTGGCCCGCGTTACCGCCCTGTTCGTCGCCGTTTCCGCCTTCTCCGCCCGCACCGCCTTCGCTCAGGACGGATATGGCGACACCGCTCGTTAAGACGGTACTGCCGACATCGTTATAGAAGGTGACGACCCCGCCGGCGCCGCCGTTCCCGCCATGGCCGCCGCTCGCCGATCCGCCGGACGTCTCGAGGCTGGAATTGCCGCCTCTGCCACCAAAGCCGCCGACACTCGAGACCGCGATGCCGGCGGCATTGATCCCGGTCGCCATGACGTTCCAGATGCCGGCGATGGTAACGGCATTGCCGTCGCCGCCGGCACCGGCGTCGCTGCCGTCCGCCGTTAACGGACTGTTGCCGCCTCCGGCTCCGTCGCCGCCGGCGCTCTTGGCCGAAAACGCCGTGCTGCCGGACCCCGTCACGGTGATCGTCCGCGTCACGCCGTTGTTGGCGGTGATGGCTCCGCCCGTGCCCCCGGCGCCCGAGGTCGGACCGGCGTGGGTGTTCGCCGTGCCGGTGTGACTGCTGTGGCCGCCCTGCGACAGCAGGTAGAAACCGTATTGATCGTCCCCGGTGACCGTCAGGTTCCAGCTCCCGACGGTCGGATTGCTGCTGCTCTTGAAATCGAGAAGGATGCCGCCGGCGATGCCGCCGGCGCCACCGCCACCGGCCCTATAACCGCTGCCGCCGTCGCCGCCCTGTCCACCGATGGTCTGCAGTGATATGGCGGTTCCTGTCGTATTCGCCGTCACCGTGCCGCTGTTGCCGAGCGCCAGCCGGCCGCTGTTGCCGCCGGTGCCGCCGGCGCCGGCCTGATCGAGGCTAGAATCCTCACCCTTGCCGCCCTTGCCGCCCTCGGACAGCACGTCAATGCCGTCCGATACCGAGCTCGTCAGGTTGGTGGCGCTGGCGCCATTGTGCGGTTCGCTCAGGCGAACCGAGATGCTGCCGCCGGCGCCGCCATCGCCGCCGCGATGGCCCGTGTCGACAGAGGTACTGTTGTAGTTTTTGCCAAAATAACCGGTGGCCGAGGAGTCGATCGCCGCACTGTCTGTGGAGCTTTCGATGGTGCCGGTGAAGCGCAGCGTCATGTCGGCTGCCGGGTCGCTGTGGTTCTTGCCGATGTTGGCGAATTCGATGGCCGAACCGGTAGCAGGCGCCAGAACGATCGAATCGGGAAAGACGTTGAAGGTGAGGGTGCCCTTGTCGGGATTGCCGACATTCCAGATGAACGGCCCTGTATAGGGTGCATTGCCGGAATTCGGCGTCAGATTCTCGACTTCGATCAAGGTCGCATCGTCCGGAGGCGACCCGCTGGCGCCCACGGTAATGCCGTCGGACTGATTGCCGCTGCAGGTGTAACTGCCCGAGCCGTTCGA
The DNA here is from genome assembly GCA_963921345.3 of Rhizobiaceae bacterium. GTDB lineage: Bacteria > Pseudomonadota > Alphaproteobacteria > Rhizobiales > Rhizobiaceae > Hoeflea_A. The sequence goes on from CAWUFE020000009.1 coordinate 146,575, forward strand.
CTGGCAGGCGTCCGGTCCGGCGAATGCGGCGCTTGTAAACCCTGCGCAGGCCAGGAGGCCGGTCAATGACAGTCTCACCGCCAAGGAGCCGGTCGGCACTCTCAGGGAAGCGGCAGAGACGGAGGTGAACCAAGAGCGATCTCCCTTACGTGCGGATGCAGCGGGTATCGTTTCCTTACTCAAAACCGTATCTCCAACTTGATATCGCCGCCATAAGCGGCGGTGTTTTCAGAGAAGCTTGCGCCGGCCTCGGCCCGGAACGTGAAGGCGTTGGCGGTGAAGATGTCGAGCGTTGCGGCCAGGTCGAGATGCGTCGTGTCGATCGCCGTCGAATGGCTGAACGGCAGCGCCGGGTTGCCCGCGAAGGCAGCACTCAGCGACGGTCCCGGACTGCCCAGATACTGGGTCAGCCCGACCGTGATGCCTGGCCGGTAAGTGGTGCCGTTCTCGCCCGTCATCGTGGTGCCCAGCTCGATGGCCGGCTGCAGGCTCACATAGGTCTCGCTGGCCACATCAACCGTCAGCGCATTGACGCCGCCCGTTTCGGTGAAGTCGGAACCGAAGAAATGGTCCAGCGCCAGGTCGACCCTCGGCCTGACGAACAGGTTGCCGCTCTCGTTCAGCCAGGCCGCCCGCAGCCGGCCCGAGGCCGACCATTGCTTCTGCGTGCCGCTCACCGTGCCGCCGGTGATCGGGTTGCGGTTGATATCGTAGCTGGCGTAGCCGACATGACCTGCCGCTGCCAGTTCGAACGGACCCGATATCCGCTTGCCGCTGAGGCCCGCGAACAGCCGGTCGCCGTCGGAACTGGCCCGGCTGGCATCCGACGTCAGCGAACTGTTCTGATAGGCCAGTGATGCGCCGACGAACCAGTCATTGCCGAGTGCCGCTGACCGCCGGTGGCGATCCCCCAGGTGGTGGCGTCGAAGCCCAGATTGTCGGAGGTCGCATCACGCTCGATGCGGCTGCCCGTCGCCCGCAGATAGACGCATTCGCCGGTATCGAACGGTGTCGTCGCATTGGCGCAGCTCAGCAAGGAGTTGCCGAAGGCCCGGCTGGCATGCAGTGCCTCGATCTGATTGTCCAGCGCCACCTCGGCGCTGAGACTGTTGAGTCCGGTCGCAAAGTCTGCTGGGTCGACGATATTGACCAGCTCCAGCCCGAGAGCATCGTCCAACGAGCCGTCGCGGTAGAGTGCGTCCAGCACCCGAGCGAGATCGTCCTGGTTGTCGTTGGTGGCATCGAGGATGCGGTCGGAGGCAAAGTCGACGACATGGCTCAGCAGCAATTCATTACCGTCCTGCCGGTGGCTGTAGTCGACGGCGGCCGTGTCGACCACGTCGAACGAAGAGGCCACGGTCAGGTCGGCGGCACGCAGGAAGGGCAGTTCCTCGTCGGCCGCCGCATCGAAAGCAATGATGGTCGGGACGACACTGCCGTCGACCTCTGCCATGCCGTCGATATTGATCTGGTCGATGCGGTCGGCGAGCACCCGGGTCAAGTCGAGCGACAGGGCGAGAGCGCCGGCGGACGTTTGGAAATAGTCTCCGATGACCTGGGTCGTCGCGACGGAGGACCCGGCGATGGAGAACGTGCCGGCATTGTCGAATCTGTCGACATCGATCACACTGCCGGCATCGACCAGGCCGCCCGAACGGTTGTCGAGCGTCGCGGTCGGCTCGCTGGTCGCCACCGCGTCGCTGTTGTCTTTGACCACCTTGCCGGTGATCGTTCCGGTATTGGTGACGGTCAGCGAGCTGGTGCTTGGCCCGGTAAACAGCACCGCCGTCCCATCAGTTCCCTGTAGCGTCGAGATTGTTCCCGCGTTGGTAAGCGTGTTCTGGGTGCCGTTCACCACATAGACACCGACACCGTCCGGATCGCTGTTGCCGGAGACCTTGCCACCCTGCGCGGACCCGCTCTCGGTGATCGTGATGACGACAGGTAACGGATCGTTGCTGCCGGCGGTGCTCTCGGCAAAGACGCCATGGGATCCCGCGCCATTCGCCTTCACGCCGGCTGCGATGTTGACGGTCACCGTCTCGCCTGACGGGGCGGTGCTGAAACCCAGACCGCTGGAAATGGCGGTGATCCCGTTTGACTGGTCGCCACCGGTCGTGACACCGCCGCTCGACTGCTGCAGCGTGACGGAGACGGATCCCGCGGTTCCGTCGCTGCCGGACGGCGTTCCGGAGCCGCCCGTGTTGGGCGTGCCGCCGATCGACCTGGCCAGAATGCCGGGCGATGAATTGCCGGCGGTTTTGATCTCTTTGCCGCCCTGATGCGCCACGACAGTGACATCGTCCGCATCTCCGCCGTTTCCATCGGCCACGTTATTGCCGTTGAGGCCGCCTTCACCGCCGATGCTTTCCGCCTGAAGCGCCGGGGAATTGTCGTCTATGGTGGAAAGGTCGAACGCGCCCATCAGCAGGGTTGCACCGGCATCGCCGCCATGGCCACCGGAGCCGATATCGGACGTTTTGTTGCTCGTCGAACCATGTCCTGCCGCGCCGCCGGTGCTGACCGCCTGAATCGCCGGCGAACCGGTTCCCGCTGTGGATACCACCGGACTCTTGAAACTGCCGGAGACGGTGTTCGCCCCGCCGCCGTTGCCGCCATTGCCCGGCGACCCATCGCCGGTGTTGCCACCATTTCCCCCAAGACCCCCAGAACTGGAGATCGAGATCCCGACAGCGCTGTCTCCAGTTGTGGTGACGGTCCAGGAATTGCCGGAGTCTGAGCCAGTGACCTGGGCCTGGCCGCCATTGCCTCCTGCTCCGGCGTTGCCGCCGCTCCCCGATGCCGAGGATCCGCCGTCGCCGCCGTCTCCGCCCGTGCTGACGATGACGAGGCCCGAAGACGTCGAGCTGATCGAGGAGTCGCCGTATTGCGTCGACAGTGCCGTATCCGCGTCAGCGCCGTCGCCGCCCGTTCCGCCATGGGCCGTGACCCCGTCGCCACCGCGTCCTCCGTCGCCTCCGAAGCTCTGAATCAGCATTCCAACGCCGCTTCCCTGAACTTTGACGTCCGCGAGGCCGGCGACGACGGCGAAACCGCCTGTGCCGCCCGATCCGCCATTTCCGCCGGGAAAATCGTTGCCGCCGGACGCGTGACCGGCATCGGCGCCGTCTCCACCCTGGCTGGTAAGGTGGATTCCGGGTTGGTCTGAGAATTGGGTCGTGATGGTCCAGGCGCCGCTCGCGATGTTGCCATTGGCATCCATGTTGAGAAAAACATCGCCCGCGCCGCCTCCGCCACCTCCGTCCCCGACATGTGACGCTTCACTGACACCGCCCGTTCCGCCATTGCCGCCCTGGCTGAGCAAAGCCAGACCTGTCCCTGTCACGTTCAGCACACTGGTCGACGAACCGATCACATAGACTTCGCCGCCTCTGCCGCCGGTCCCGCCTGCGGTCGCGCTGCCCAGAATGCTCTCGCCGCCGCCGCCGGCGTTGCCGCCGATGCTTTTCGCCTCGCCGCCATTGGAGCCACCGCCCGTCGTCGTGATCGTCCAATTGCCTTGGATGGTAACGGTCCCTCCGTTGCCGCCGGAACCGCCTTCGCCGCCGCCGCCGGCGGCATTTGCTTTGCCGCCGTTTCCGCCGTCTCCGCCGCTGCTGACAGCGACGAAGCCGTTCGTCGAAGATCCGATTGTGGTCAGGGTGCGGGTCACATTTCCGGTGGTGACCGCGCCACCATTGCCGCCAGTACCTCCGCCTCCCGCACTGGCGGCGTTGCCACCGCCGCTTTCGCCGCCATTTCCTCCGGGACCGCCTTTGCTGTCGATGACGATGGCACTCGCACCATCGGCGCTTGTCGTGATGGCCCAGGTGCCTGTGCCGGTATTGCCTTGCGAATCCACATCGAGGGCCACCTGGTCGGCATGGCCGCCGTCGCCGCCGAAACCGGCGGGTGAAACGTCACTCTCGCCGCCGTCGCCACCATCGCCGCCGTGGCTATAGGCGTCGATTCCGACGTTATTGGCGGTTATTTTGCTGTCGCCGGTTCCGACGAGGTGAATTGTCCCTGAATGGCCGCCGTCGCCGCCGCGGCCGCCCAGGTTGACGGTGCTCTCGCTCGCCGCGCCGCCGTGTCCGGCCGTGCTGTGGACCTTCACGCCGTCCGCACCGCTGCCCGTCGCCTCGATCGAAAACGTGCCGAAGGCGTAGACATGGCCGGCATAGCCGCCGTCGCCGCCACTGCCGCTGTTGCCGCCGGCCGTATTTTCCGCACCCTGTCCGCCGTTTCCGCCGATCGAACCGACGAAGAACGCGTGGGCGTTCTCGCCGGTGGTCGTGATGGAGCGTTTCGCATCGCCCACTTCGACGCCGCCTCCGCCTCCGCCGCCGCTGCCATTGCCCGAAGGTTGCAGCCCGCCCCGGCCGCCTTCGCTGCCGGCGCCCCCCTGGCTGTAGACGTTGAATCCGTACGCACCGTCGGCAGCGGTCGAAACGGTCCAACTCCCGGCTTCGACGGTGTCGCCGGCGTTTGTGTCGAGATAGACCGATCCGCCATCGCCCCCATGCTCCGCATTCCCGCCGGACCCGTCGCCGCCACCGCCGCTGCCGCCACCGCCGCCCAGACTGAATACGGATACGGCAATGCCGTCGCTCGCAACCGTGCTGGATCCGTTGCCGACAAAGGTCACGCTGCCGCCGATACCGCCGGTGCCGCCCTTGCCGCCGCTGGCGCTTCCGCCCGTTGAGGCATCGGACGTTCCGCCGACCCCGCCATGGCCGCCGACGCTGGAGACCGAAATGCCCGGCGATCCGCTGCCGCTGGCCGTGACGTTCCAGGTGCCGCTGACGTCCACGGTGCCGCCAACCCCGCCCGCCCCGGCATCGCTGCCGTCTGCCGTCAGCGGGCTGTCGCCGCCGTTTGCGCCGCTGCCGCCGGCGCTGGTCGCCGAGAACCCGGTGCTGCCCGATCCGGTAACCGTGATCTTTCGCACCACACCCGTATTGGCGGTGATGGCGCCGCCGGCGCCGCCGGCATTCGTCGGCGGACCCGCATGGGTGTTGGAATTGCCCGTATGGGCGCTGTGGCCCCCCTGCGACATGAGGTAGAAGCCGAATTGGTTTTCGCCCGAAACGGAAACGTCCCAGGAACCGGTCGTCGGATTGCTGCTGCTCTTGAAATCGAGAAGGATGCTTCCGCCGAGGCCGCCGGCGCCGCCGCCGCCACCTCGTTCGCCCGCGCCACCTTCACCGCCATTGCCGCCGATCGTTCGCAACGACACGGCGGTCTCCCTTGTTTTCAGCGTCACCGTACCGCTGTTGCCCAACGCCAACCTTCCGCCATTGCCGCCGGTGCCGCCGGCGCCGGATTGGGTAAAAGAGGCGTCTTCGCCCTTGCCGCCGTCGCCGCCCTGCGACAGCACGCTCAACGCTCCCGACTCCGTACTGCCGATGCTGGTCGCGCTGAGATTGTCATGGGGCTCGCTCAAGCGAACGGAAATGCTGCCGCCGGTGCCGCCATTACCACCGCGTTTGCCCGTGTCGAACTCGGAGTTGCCTTTGTGGCTGGTCCCGTCATGACCGGTGGCCGACGAACTGATGGCTGCCTGGTCGGAGCTGTTGTCGATGGTGCCCGTGAACCGTAGCGTCATGCCGGTGGCCGAATTGCCGCTGTCCTTGCCGGTATTGGCGAATTCGATGGCCGAGTTCGCGGATGACGGCGACGGCGCCAGCACGATGGTGCCTGGAAACACGTCGAAGGTGAGGTCGCCCTTGTCGGGATTGTCGACGCTCCACAGGAACGGACCTGTATAGGGCTGGCCATTGGATCTTGGCGTCAGGTCGTCGATCTCGATGGAGATCGCATCGTCCGGCGGCGAGCCGCTGGTACCGACGTCGATGCCGTCGGACTGGTCGCCGCTGCAGGTATAGCTGTCGGATCCAGTTGTCTGGCAGGCATCGGGACCGGCCACCGCCGTGCCGCCGAGAAGGGCGCAATATGCCAGCAGCGCTCCGCTTGCCGTGGCTCGGCCGCATCGACCGATGTTCAACGAAACCAATGAGACCGAAGCAAGCAATCGGGACTTCGGCTTGCACGCATCGCCCATGAGTCAGGACCCCATTTTGGGGCATCGTAGATAAGCCGACTTTGTTCGCCAAGTCGGATACAGCAAGAAACATATATTGTGATACTCGCGCCGCGTTACGCGGCCAGATCGGCCACCACCGCGTCGAGCACCATCATGCCGGCGGGCGTGCAGCGCAACCGGTCGTTGCCGAGGCGTTCTACCAGGCCGTGCTCGATCAGCGCCGCCTCGCGATCGACCGCCAGCGGCCGGCCGGACAGGGCCTGCCAGCGCACCAGGTCCATGCCCTCGCGCAGCCGCAGCCCCATCAGCATCAGTTCGTCGGCCTGCGCCTCCGCATCGAGCTCCTCGTCGGTCTCGATGCCGTGACCTGCCGTTTCGACGCTGCTGAGCCAGTCCTCGGGGCGGCGGAGGTTGGCCGTTCCGACCTTCTCGTCGCCTGCAGTCAGCCGGCCATGGGCCCCGGCGCCGAGGCCGACATAGTCGCCATAGCGCCAATAGGTCAGGTTGTGGCGGCTTTCCGCGCCGGGGCGAGCGTGGTTGGAGACTTCATAGGCTGGAAGGCCATGTGCCGCCGTCACCTCCTGTGTCGCCTCGTAGAGATCGGCGGCGTGGTCGCCGTCCGGCACGAGGAGCTTGCCGCGCTCGTGCAGGTCGAAAAACGGAGTGCCCTGTTCGATGGTCAACTGGTAGAGCGACAGGTGGTCGGCCGCGAGTCCGATCGCCCGCTCGAGTTCGGCGCGCCAGTCTGCTGCCTTCTGCTCCGGTCGCGCATAGATCAGGTCGAACGAGAGGCGCGGAAAAGTGGCGCGGGCGAGTTCGATCGCCGCCAGTGCCTCGCCGACATCGTGCAGCCGGCCCAGAAACTTCAGGTCGGCGTCGTTGAGCGCCTGTACGCCCAGCGACACCCGGTTGACTCCAGCCGTGCGGTAGCCGCGGAAGCGGTCGGCTTCGACGCTGCTCGGATTGGCCTCGAGGGTGATTTCGGCGTTGGGGTCGACCGTCCAGGCATCGGCGATGGCGTCGAGCACATGCTCGACCGTCGCCGGCTCCATCAGCGACGGCGTGCCGCCGCCGAAAAACACACTGGTCACGCTGCGCGGCCCTGTCAGGGCGCGCATGTGGGCGATTTCGCGGCGGAAGGCTTGGACGTAGCGCGGCTGGTCGATCGGATTGTGCCGCACATGGCTGTTGAAATCGCAATAGGGGCATTTGGCGGCGCAGAACGGCCAGTGCACATAAATGCCGAAACCCGGTTCCGTGGTCACCCGGCCTTCCTTTCGACCAGGCATTGCTCCGCGAACAGCTTGAAGGCGCGGGCGCGGTGCGACAGGGCGGCGGCATCGCCCGGCTTCCAGCCGTGCTTTTCCTCCGCGCTCATTTCGCCGAAGGTGCGCTCGTGGCCGTCCGGCTGGAAGATCGGGTCGTAGCCGAAGCCTTGCGTGCCGCGCGCCGGGTGCACGATGGTGCCCTCCACCTCGCCGCGGAAGAATTCGGTGTGGCCGTCCGGCCAGGCCAGGCAGATCACCGAGACGAAGCGTGCCCGGCGGTTGTCCGGGCTCTGCTCCCGCAGCGCCTTTTCGACCAGCTCCATGGCCAGGCCGAAATCCCTTTGCGGACCGGCCCAGCGGGCCGAATAGATCCCCGGGGCGCCATCGAGCCCATCGACGGCGAGGCCGGAATCGTCGGCGAGCGCCGGCATGCCGGCGGCCTTCGCCGAGGCCAGCGCCTTCAGTTCCGCATTGGCCTCGAAGGTCGTACCGGTTTCCTCCGGCTCGGGCAGGTCGAGGTCGCCGGCGGTGACCAGCTCGTAGCCGAGCGGGTCGAGCAGGTCCTTCAGCTCGCGGATCTTGCCCTGATTGTGGCTGGCGATCACCAGCCGCTGCTTCTCGAGTTGTCTCACGCCTCGTCCTCGATCCTGTCGTCCTTGCCCCACAGCCGCGGTTCGGCGAACTCGATGCTGTTGCCGGCCGGGTCGCGCACATAGATCGACCGGGCGTTGCTGCCCGGCCAGCGGAAATCCGCCTCGATCGCCACATGGGCCGCTTCCAGCGCCAGCCGCAGGGCATCGAGCTCGGCGGCCGATGCGCCGAAGCAGGCATGGCCGTCGCCATGGCTGCCATGGACCGGTACCGGCAGATTCGGATTGCTGGCGGGCTTCACCGTTTCATCCGGGTTGAAGATCAGCAGAACGCCCTCGCCGCAATGGTAGAACACGTGCCGGTCGCCGATGCGGTTGATTTTTTCCAGTCCCAGAAGGTCGCCATAGAAGGCTTCCGCGGCATCCAGGTCGTCCACGTAAAGCGCGGTTTCCAGAATGCGGCGCGGCGCGACCATCAGCCGATCGCCGTCTTCTGCATGGTCACCAGGTCGGCGATGCCGGCCTTGGCCAGTCCGAGCAGGGTGGTGAACTGGTCTTCCGTAAAGGGTTCGCCCTCGGCGGTCCCCTGGATTTCAACGATGCCGCCCGATCCGGTGAAGACGAAATTGGCGTCGGTCTCGGCCGCCGAATCCTCCATATAGTCGAGATCCAGCACCGGCTGGCCGGCAAAGATGCCGCAGGAAATGGCCGCCACATGGTCCTTGAGCACGCGATCCCGCTTCACCATCTGCCGCGCATCCATCCATTGCAGGCAGTCGTGCAGCGCCACCCAGGCGCCGGTGATCGCCGCCGTCCGGGTTCCGCCATCGGCCTGGATCACGTCGCAATCGATGGAGATCTGCCGCTCGCCCAGCTGCTCGAGATCGACGATGGCGCGCAGCGACCGGCCGATCAGCCGCTGGATTTCCTGGGTGCGGCCGCTCTGCTTGCCGGCCGAGGCCTCGCGCCGCATCCGCTCGCCGGTGGCCCTGGGCAGCATGCCGTATTCGGCCGTCACCCAGCCGCGTCCGGCGTTGCGCAGCCATGGCGGGACCCGCTCCTCCAGACTGGCCGTGCACAGGACATGCGTTTCGCCGAATTTGACGAGGCACGAGCCCTCGGCGTGTTTGGAAAAGCCCCGTTCGAACGTGACGTCGCGCATCTGGTCGGTCTTTCGGCCTGAAGGTCGCATCAATTGTCTCCTGTTGACGTGCGGCCTTCTACCGCCGCAGCCGCCTGCATGCAAAGAAAAACCGGCGCTCAAATCCCCTTTTCACGGCTCCGCCGGGCCACTATGTTTAATGAAGAGACCGTCCATAACGAGTCTGCGTATGAGTGATACATCGCGATTGAACGAAACCGCTTCGGTTCCGCTGGACGACCGCACCCGCGAGATCTTTCGCAGCCTTGTCGAATCCTATCTGGATTCCGGCGAACCCGTCGGCTCGCGCAGCCTGTCGCGCATGTTGCCGATGACCCTGTCTCCGGCTTCCGTACGCAATGTCATGAGCGATCTGGAAGAACTCGGACTGATCTACGCACCCCATGTCAGCGCCGGCCGACTGCCGACCCAGCAGGGTCTGCGCTTCTTTGTCGACGCCTTCATGGAATCGGGCGATCTATCGACCGACGAGCGCGACATGATCGAACGTCAGGTGAGTGGCCACGAACACACGCGTTCGGTCGAGACGATCCTTACGGAGGCCAGCCAGATGCTCTCCGGCCTGTCTCGCGGCGCCGGCGTGGTGATCACCCAGAAGAGCGACGCCGTCGTCCGTCACATCGAGTTCATCCGGCTGGAACCGACCCGCGCCCTGGTGGTGCTGGTCGACGACAACGAGCAGGTGGAAAACCGGATTATCGAGCTGCCGGCGGGCGTCACCGCCTCGCAGCTGACGGAGGCTGCCAATTTCCTCAACGCCCATCTTGCCGGCCACACGCTGACCGAACTGCGCGGCGAACTGAACGTGCTGCGGCACGAGGTCAGGAAGGAGCTCGATACCCTGTCGCAGGCCCTGGTCGAGCGCGGCCTGGCGGTGTGGTCCGGGGCCGTCGACGGCCAGCCGACCCGGCTGATCGTGCGCGGCCGCGCCAATCTGATCGACACTCTCTCCGATCTCGACGAGATCGAGCGCCTGCGGCTGCTGTTCGACGATCTGGAAAAGAAGGACGGGCTGATCGAACTGCTCGAGCTGGCCGAAGCCGGCTCCGGCGTGCGCATATTCATCGGCTCGGAAAACAAGCTGTTCTCGCTGTCCGGCTCGTCGCTGATCGTCGCACCCTATCGCGACGGCGACGATCGTATCATCGGCGCCGTCGGCGTCATCGGCCCGACGCGGCTGAACTATGCGCGTATCGTTCCGATGGTCGATTACACCGCCCAGATCGTTTCCCGCATGATCCGCTAAAAGCCACCCGCAATCCCTTGATTTTTGCTTCGGAAACATCGATATGCGGGGCAACCTGTCAAACGTGAAGGAATTGTCGCGTCATGTCCGACGAGCCGAAGAACAACGGTATTGAGGAAGAAGTGACGGCGCAGCCGGGCGACACGGCGCCGCAGCCTGAAGCGGAAGCCGCGCCGGAAGCGGCCGAAACCCCGGAAAAGAGCGGTTTTGCGCTCGATCCGCTGGAAATGCTCACCGCCGAGCGGGACGAGCTGAAGGACAAGTATCTGCGGCTCGCCGCGGAGATGGACAATCTGCGCCGCCGCACCGCGCGCGACGTCAAGGATGCGCGTGCCTATTCGGTGTCCAATTTCGCCCGCGACATGCTGGCCGTGTCCGACAACCTGCGTCGGGCGCTCGACGCCATTCCCGCCGAAGCGCTGGAAGCCGGCGAATCCGGCCTCAAGGCACTGGCCGAGGGCGTCGAGATGACCGAGCGCGCCATGCTGTCGGCGCTGGAACGCCATGGCGTCACCAAGCTGTCGCCGGTCGGCCAGAAATTCGACCCGCATTTCCACCAGGCGATGTTCGAGGTGCCTAACCCGGACGTGCCCAACAACACGGTGGTCGAGGTGGTCCAGGAAGGCTTCGTCATCGGCGACCGGGTGCTGCGCCCGGCCATGGTCGGTGTCGCCAAGGGCGGCCCCAAGCAGTCCGCCGAGAAGCCTGCCGAAGCCGAAGCCCAGGCCGAAGACGCCAAGCAGTAGGTGCTGAGGCTGCAATTTCGGGGACAGTTTACTTAATTCGTAATAACCTGTTGATTTTATTAAGAATTGAGGGGAATTAAGTAAACTGTCCCCGAAATTTCTGGCACTTTGTTTCTGCTTCCTCTAAGCGCCGCTGCTGGCCTGGATGGCTTATACCGTAACACCGTCGACCAGGCCGGCGTCGATCGCCGCCTGGCGTAGCGATTCGTGCGGCCGCGGGCCGATCTGCTGGATGACCAGTCCGGCGGCGAGGCTGCCCAGCTTGGCGCAGTCTTCCAGCGAGCGACCGGTCGTATAGCCGTGCAGGAAGCCGGCGGCGTAAAGATCGCCAGCGCCGGTGGTGTCGACCAGTTCCCTGATCTCGATCGCCTGCACCTCGACCCGCTCGCCCTTGCGGGCGACGATCGAGCCGTGCTCGCTGCGGGTCACGATCGCCAGCTCGCAATCGGCTTCCATTGCGCTGACAGCGGCTTCGAGCGATTCGGTCTGATAGAGCGACATCGCTTCATGGGCGTTGGAAAACACGATATCGACGGTGCCGCTGCGCATCAGGTCGAGGAATTCGTCGCGGTAGCGGTCGACGCAGAACGGGTCCGACAGCGTCATCGACATCTGCCGCCCGTGCCGATGGGCAATCGCCGCGCAGTCGCGGATCGCCTGCTTGGCGCGCGGCGGATCCCACAGATAGCCCTCGAAATAGGTCACTTTGGACGCCGCGACGATGTCGACGTCGACATCCTCCGGGCCGAGTTCCACGCAGGCGCCCAGATAGGTGTTCATCGAGCGTTCGCCGTCGGGCGTGACGAAAATCATCGAGCGCGCCGTCGGAGGCGGTCCGTCCAGCGGCGTGGTGTCGAAAACAACGCCTTGCGCCTTGATGTCGTGATCGTAGATCTCGCCCAGCTGGTCCCGCGCCACCTTGCCGAAAAACGCCGACCGGCCGCCGAAACTGGCGATGCCCGCGGCGGTGTTGCCGGCGCTGCCGCCCGAGGCCTCGATCGCCGGTCCCATGCGGCTGTAGAGCAGTTCGGCACGCTCGGCGTCGATCAGGTTCATCGCCCCCTTGATAATGCCGTTGTCGACGAGGAAATCGTCCTCGCAACGGGCGATGATATCGACAATGGCATTGCCGATGCACAGGACATCCAGTTCTTTCATGGGCGCTCCGGGCGGTTTGGTTGATCCCGGTCACCGGTCCTAACCGGCTTTGGCTGCTTTGAAAAGGCGAAACGGACCGCTGCCGGGCCGAATCCGCGATGCCTGCGTTGAATCCGCACCAGACGTGCTTATCTGAACTTCATGGTTCCATCGGAAAACGCCCATGATCGTTGAAGCCGCGCGGCTGGCCGGCCGCAACCTGTTCGCCCCCGAAAGTCGTAGCGCCTTCTGGAGGATCCTCGGCATCACCGTGCTGCTGCTTGCCGGCGGCTGGGTGCTGATCCGCGAACTGTTCACCTGGCTGGCTTTGCCCTGGCTGCATGCGCTGGTGCCCGGCATTCCCGAATGGGCCGGCTGGCTCGGGCTGGTTTTCGGCATCATCGCCAGCCTCGGCCTGGCGCTCGGCATGGCTCTGCTGATCGCGCCGGTGACGGCGATCGTCGCCGGTTTCTTCCTCGACGGCGTCGCCGAGATCATCGAGGAGCGGGATTATCCCGGAGAACCGGTCGGCACCCCCGTGCCGCTCGGCCGGGCGCTGGTCTACACCGCCAAATTCTTCGGCATCGTCGTCGTCGGCAACATCATCGCGCTGCTGCTTCTGTTCATCCCCGGCATCAACATCGCCGCCTTTCTGCTGGTCAACGGCTATCTCTTCGGCCGCGAGTTCTTCGAATTCGCCGCCATGCGCTATCGCGACGAGGAGGAGGTGCGCCGCATGCGCTCCAAATACAGCGCCCGCATCTTCCTCGCCGGCCTGGTGATCGCCGCCTTCCTGTCGATCCCCATCGTCAACCTGCTGACCCCGCTGTTCGCCGCCGGCCTGATGGTTCACCTGCACAAGATGCTGTCGCGGGAAGATGCAGAGTTCGCGTTGCCGCTGCGGAGGGCGGCTTAGGCTCTTTGCCAAAGGCTTGTTACATCTCGCAGTTGCCTGCATGATTCGGAAACAGCGGAGGCAGGCGAAGACAATGACAGATCGTCGGTTTACCCGGACGACCTCAAACAGCGTTAAGGCAGAACGCGAGCTGGTCAGGTCTCGGTGGAAGAAGTTCCGACTCACGGGAGAGACCATAGCCCATGCGCGTGTCAAAGCCTGGGCGTCGGGTCTCAAATCGGATGTACATCCGAAATCTCCTAAGACGAAGTCGGATTAGCAGTTTGACCTGGCTCCAGGGCTGCCCCGAAAGGGACTGCGGTTCAACAACTAGAGCCCAACATGGGCGCCGCGGCATCCTAACCCAGGCAAGCTCAAAGCCGAGGTTCCATACGATGGCGAATAAGGGTCCGGAGGGCCGTTGCTTCCAGCCACCAAGCGCGACCTGACAGGCTCCGGACGGATGCAGACGATCCGGCCGCGCCTGCATCTGAAGAGAGTCCGCCGTCTTAATAGTCCGGAAACAGGATCTTCCCGGTCTCCGCCAGCGATCCGCTCAGATACATATCTCTCAGACGGCCGTGCTGGAATTTGCCGTTATATGTCATCGGGATGGTCTTGGGCTTGACCAGATAGACCCGGCCCGGGCGGAAGCCGAGCTGATCGAACAGCGCTTCGACGATGTCCACGACGATGGCTTCGTAGTCCTCGCGCGTTGCCGCCGCGCCGTCGCGGATTTCGGCAAAGATGTAAGCCTGTTCGCCCTCCATGCCGTTGCGGGAAATGCCGACAGCGACAGCGTAGCGGACCGCCGGCGCCGCGTCGGCGATTTCCTCGATTTCCTGCGTATATAGCGTGCGGCCCGCGAGGATGATGGTGTTTTTCTTGCGGCCGACGATGAAGAAGTCGCCGTCCCCGTCGACATAGCCGAGGTCGCCCGAGAGGATCCAGCCGGGCCGCCAGAACAGGGCTTCGTTCGCCGCCGGATTGTCGAGGTATCCGACCGGCAGCGCTTCGCTCTCGATGGCGATTTCGCCGGCCTCACCGACAGCGACCGGTTCGCCGTTCTCGACAATGGCCATGCCGACGCCGCGGAACGGCCGGCCGATCGAAACATGACCGTGCCGGTCCGACTTGATGGGCGTGTTCGGCGGCCACATCGAAACCCCGACCGTGGCTTCGGCAAGGCCGTAGGCGGGCGACAGCACGTTTTTGAGGCGGAAGGCTTTTTCGAATTCCTCGATCGTGCGCCGCCGCACCGGCTCGGCGGCGTTCAGTGCCACCCGCAGGGTGGTGAGGTCGTAGTCGCCCGGATCGGAGATCTGCCGCAAACACAGCCGGTAGGCGAAATCCGGAGCGGCGGTAAAGGTCGCCCTGTGCTTCTGGATGGTTTCCAGCCAGCGGCTGACGTCGCGCAGATTAGCCGGCAGCAGGTAAAGGTCGAGGCCGAGGTAGAACGGCACCATGGTTTTCAGGATCAGCCCCATGTCGTGATAGACCGGCAGCCAGCTGACGAAAACGTCGTCGCGGGTGATCTGCATGCCGTCGATCATCTGGCGCATATTGGTCAGCAGATTGCGGTGCGAAATCTGCACCCCTTTCGGGTCGCCGGTACTGCCTGACGTGTACTGGATGAAGGCGAAATCGTCCGCAGCGACCTCCGGAAACTGCGGATCGTGCGACGCCGCCGCATCCGACACGGTGATGGCGGTCAGACCGTGGTCGGCGGCCAGGGTCTTCAGTCCGGACAGCAGGTCCGCCGGCGTGTCGGACGGCACCACGGCGAGGCGAGCGCCGCTCAGCCGGGCAAAGCCGAGCACTTTCTCCGGGCCGAAACCGGGAAACAGCGGCACCGCCGTCGCACCGGCCCTCTGCGCTCCGTAAAACGCGAAGAAGAACTCGGGGCCGTTGGGCAGCGTCATGATCACCCGGTCGCCGGGTTCCACCCCCAACGCCTGCAGATGCGCCGCAAAGTCGTTGATCCGGCGCCACAGACTACCGTAGGTGCAGGGTTCTCCGTCGAACCGGAACGCCGGCTTGGCAGGCGTGTCGGCCGCCCGGAACGCCAGCATCTCGATCAGAGTGGTAAATGTCTCCGGCGACATGCTCCCTCCGCTCAGAGCCGCCGGGCGACGAGGTCGCGCAGGTCGGCGACGGTGCGAATGTCGCCGAGCGCGCTCTCATCCACCTCGATGTCGTATTTTTGCTCCAGCGCAACGACGATATTGACGATATCGGCCGATACGGCGCCGAGATCCTCGACCAGCCGGTCCTCGGCGCCGGCATTGCGCAGGCCGAGCTGCAGCCTGACAACGGTCTGGATGTCTGAAAGGTCGGGTGTCATGGCGATGCATCCTGCGGTCGGGCGATGACGGATTCAAGGCATTGCCGAATGCCGTCGACGATCTCGGCGGCCTCGTCGGCGTCCATGTCGGAATCGAGATACAGGAAATCCAGGCTCAGCCGGCCGTGCAGCAGGCATCCGAAGCCGGCCAGTTCCGGTCCGAGCACGTTGTTGGAAACGAACCCCGACAGTCCGGTTACGACGGTTTTCCCGTAGGTCTCGGCTAGGTCGAGCGGCCCCACATAGCTGAGCGCGATCATGCCGAGCCGCATGGTCTTGCGGCGCACCAGCATGCGCACCAGATGCCTGGCGAGCAGCGGTGCGATGTATTTGTCGTCGTGTTTGGTCGCCCGGTAGATGTGGTCGCGGACCGTTTCGGCAAGCTGCATCAGGTCGCTGTCCGGCGTCATGGCGACGGTGTAGTGCAGCATGGAGATATAGACGCCGAGATCCTCCGCGGTGGGTGGCGGCGCAAGGTAGGGCCGCATGTCGGCGAAGGTCAGTCCGCGCATCGGCAGCGCCTGGCCGGCGTAGCGCCGCCGCGCCAGGGCGATCAACATGGCAGCGTGAAGCAGGCTGTTGAGCGGTACACGGTGTTTGCGAGCCTGTCTGGCCAGCGCCGCGGTGGCTTCGCGGTCCAGCGTCATGCCGAGGATGCGGCAGCGGGTCGGAGTTTGGGCGTGCAGCGGCTGCCGGCCCTTCAGCCGCAGCCGGTAGCGTGCCTCTTCCGCTATCTGCCGGGCGATAAAGCCGGCCGTGCGGCGCATCCCGCTCCATCCGCGATAGTCCGGCGGATAAAGCGCATGCAGCGGCGCGAGCGGAGCGAGGGACGGTGTTTCGGCGCCCGCTTCGGCGGGCTCCGGTTCGGCGCACAGGCGCAGCAGCTCGTCCACGATTGCCAGACCCGCCCGGCTGTCGATGATGGTGTGGTGGAACGTCAGAATCAGGTCGCTGTCGGTATCGCCGTGCAGAAACGTGCAGCGCATAAGCGGCGCGACGGTGGTTTCCATGGCCGTATTGAGCTCGTGTTCGGCAAGGGCGCGCCAGTGGTCCGGACCGTCGCGCCGCGCCAGCGTCAGCGGCACCGGCCGCGGCTCTGGCGCCTCGACGAAAAAGTAGTCTGCGCCGCGGCGGTCGAGGCCAACCCGCAGGAGCGGATGGCGTGCCTGCAGGGCGGCCAGCGCCATGCGCAGGACGTCCGGCGCCGGTCCGTTCGAGAGATGCAATGCGCCGACGAACAGGACCGGGACGAAATCGTCCATCAGCGCCCAGGTAGCTTCGAAACCCCCGAGCTTGCGGTTCAACATCGGTTGTTCGCCGTCGCCGGCCCGGGCGTTGTCATGCGATGGAAATTCGATAATGATAGCGCCTCGGGGCAGGATAACGGGTAATTCAACAGCATCTGGTCCGGTATTTGGAAAGAACGCGGGTAATATGACCGAAGCAACTGGAAATGACGATACGCAAATGCCCGAAGATGACGAGGCGGCTAATATTCAGGTCGTCACACCGGTCATTGTCGAGATGGGTCGGCTTTCGCGCAAGAAACTGAAAGCTCTCAAAAAGGGCGACGGACCGCTGATGGATGACGTGCTGCAGGTGCTCGAGGACGTCGCCGCCGAACTAGGTGACGAAGCGCTCGACAAGACCTTTGTGCCGATCGTCATGCTGCACGAAAAGAAACCGAAAAAAAGAAAGCGCACATTCGTGCTCCCCTTCTGACGGAGGATAGGCTCATGGCGAAAAACGCTCCGCAGTTCCAGCTCGCAGCGCCGCTGGTCATCGACCGGCGCAAGAAGCGCAAACGGTCGGCCTATGTCGATGAAGCCGCTCACTTCGAGCGGCACCTGACGCGGGCGGCGGATCGCATGTTGAAAGCCGCCGACAAGGGGTTTGCGGTCTACCGCAAGGGGCGCAAGAAATCTCGCCGGGAACGCTCACCCGATTATGTGCTGGATATCGTTCCGCACCTGCTAGACGGGTCGGCGGTCGCGGCCCGCAGGATGAGCCTCATTCCGGTGGATCTGGTGCGGGCAGCCTATACGAGGCGAACCGCTCGCCTGGTGCGTGGTAACACCAAGGCGGCTTCGCGCCTCGCATCACGCATTCTGCTGCCATGATCTTCAACCATCCGATCGGGCGGCGCCCGGTATCGGAGCGAAGCGACGATCGGATCGGCAGGGCCGTCGGCAGTGCCATGAACCGCTGGCAGAGGGTTCGATCGGTCCGACGCCTGCGGGATTCGGCTGAAGTCGAGGCGGACGACGGCGACCGGATGGTCGAAACGGCCGGGCACGATGGACCCGACCGGCAGGACGTCCTGCAGTCGCTGCCGCGCCGCAAGCGGGTCGTTGAGGAAGTACCACGCGACATTCAACCCCGTGTGATGCGGCTGGCGCGGCCGTTCCGGGTCAGCCTGCTGTTCTGTTTCAGGCGCATGTTCGTCTGGCTTTACGGGATTTCCTGGTTTCTTTTCGGGACGCTGCGGGACATCGTCCGGCGGCGCAACACGATGGACCGGCGCGCCGTGCGTCTGCGCCAGTGTTTCGAAAAGATCGGCGGCACCTTCCTCAAGATCGGCCAGCAGGCCGCGATCCGCATCGACATCATTCCCTATCGCTATTGCGTCGAGCTGACGCGGCTTCTCGATACCGCCGAACCGTTCCCGACCGACCAGGCGATCGCCATCATCGAGCGCGAGACCCGGCGCCCGCTGGCCGAGACCTTCGCCGCGTTCGATCCGACGCCGATCGGCTCGGCTTCCATCGCCTGCGTCTACCAGGCGCGATTGCACAGCGGCGAGGCCGTGGCCGTCAAGGTGCGGCGCCCGGGTGTCGGCGAGACGTTCATGGCCGACCTGCGGGTGCTCGGCTGGCTGTTTCGCTTCATGGAGATGACCACCATCGTGCGGCCCGGCTATACCGGCAACGTCCTGCAGGAATTGCGCGACACGCTACTGGAGGAGCTCGACTTCTACAAGGAGGCGCGGTTCCAGGAGCTGTTCCGCCGCCGCGCCCGCAAATCCGGCCGATCGTTTTTCACCGCGCCGAAGGTCTATCCGCAGTATTCCGGCGAAGAGGTGATCGTCCAGGAATTCGTCAGCGGTGTCTGGATGTCGGAGCTGATCGCCGCGGTCGAACACGACGACCAGCCGGGCCTTGCCTATATCCGCAGCCTCAACATCGATCCCAAGCTGGTCGCCCGTCGCCTGCTGTGGGCCAGTCACTGGGGCATGTGGGAAAACGTCTTTTTCCATGCCGATCCGCACCCGGCCAACATCATCGTGCAGGCCGACAGTCGTCTGGTCTTCATCGATTTCGGCTCCGCCGGTTCGCTGACCGAATCGCGGCGGCTGGCGATGCACGAGCTGTTCGCCCGCGAACGCGAGGAGGACCTGGAAGGCATTTCGCGGGTCGCTCTGACGCTGCTCGAACCGTTGCCGCCGATGGACACGGAAAAGGTGATCCACGCCATCGAAAAGGTGTTCTGGGACGCCATGATCGCCCAGCGCAGCGCCCATTCGCAATGGTGGGAAAAAACCAGCGCCAATCTTTGGCTCGGCTTTTTCAAGGTCACCAACCAGTTCAAGATCCCGATGGGCGTCGACCACGTGCGGATGATCCGCGCCACTCTGCTCTACGACACGCTGGCCGCCCGTCTCGACAACCAGATCGACCTCGGCGAACAGTATCGCAGTTTCATGCGCGACAGTGGCCGCAAGGCCAAGAAACGGCTGCAGAGGAAACTGCAGAAGCGCCTCAGCGACGGTTTCACCGCAAGCGACTACGTCAAGCTCGAGCGGCTCATGCATATGGGCGACCGGGCGCTCTATCTGGCGCAGCGGGTGGTCGACCTGCGGACCTTCAATTTCGGCGCGCTTCTCGGCAAGTTCGTGTCGGTGCTGATCCTGCTGATCTCGCTGGCCTTCCAATGGCTGGTCTTCACCGGAGCCGTCGTGCTGATCGTCCACGTGGTGCAGTGGGCCGCCGGCAACCTGCAGGCCACCTGGCTGCAAACGCTCAAAACCGTCGTTGCCAATCCCTGGTATCTCGGCGGCCTGGCTGCGGTGCTGCTGATCAACTTCCGCCGCATCCTGTTCCGGTTGTCCGATCAGGAGGTCCGCTGACCGAAGATCCATGTGCGTAAAAAAAGGCGGTTGACCCGGCCCCAGGGGCCGCCCCGATAAGGGTGGCGGTTCAGCTAACGACGAGGTGATTCGTGAATTCTTCCGCACAGTTCCTCAACGCTTCCGAAGCCGCTCGGCGGCTCGGCGTTTCCGCCAAGGCGCTTCGCCTCTACGAGCAGCGCGGCCTGATCGATCCGCTGCGCACCTCGGCGGGCTGGCGCGCCTACGGCCCCGACCAGATGGCGCGCGCCGCGGAGATCGTTTCGCTGCGCGCGCTCGGCCTTAGCCTGGCGCAGGTGGCGCGGGTGCTTGAAGGCGATTCCGCCAGTCTCGAAGCGGCGCTTGCGACGCATCAGGCCGATCTGGAAGGGCAGGCCGAACGGCTGGCCGCAACGATCGACAGGGTCCGTGCCCTTCGCTCCGGGTTGGCTCGGGGACAGGCGCCGGTGGCCGGCGAGCTTCGACGCATGGTCGGGCCGGCGGACCCGACCGGTATTGCGTTCGACCTGCCCTGGCCATGGGGCGGCGAGAGGTTCGAGCTGAATGAGATCCGGCCGATCACCTACATCACCGGTCCGCTGGGCAGCGGCAAGACCCGATTGGCGCGGGCAATCGCGGCAAGCCTGCCGAAGGCGGCCTATCTCGATATCGACCGCGGGCCCGATGCGCAGTCCGGACCGAATGCGCCGATCGAAGCCGCCATGACGTGGCTGGTCGAAGACGGCGCCGTCGTGTCGGACGCGCTGCGCGTTTTGCTCCACGCGGTGGAGGAAATCGAACCGGCGGCACTGGTCGTCGATCTGATCGAACAAGGGCTGGATCAGGCGTCTCAAGAGGCGCTGATGCGCTATCTGCGTCGGCGCAAGCCGGACGACAAGCCCGTGTTCATTCTGACCCGTTCGTCTTCGATCCTCGACCTGGCTTGCGTCGGCCCGAACGAAACCGTCCTCTTCTGCCCGGCCAATCACAGCCCGCCGAAGGTCGTTGCTCCCTATCCCGGCTCGCCCGGCTTCGAGGCCCTGGCCAGCTGCCTCGCCCCGCCCGATGTGCGGGCCCGGACCGAAGGTGTCGTCGCCATGCGGCCGAATTCTGCCTGATACGGTTCCCTCGGTTCGGATCCGGGTCATGGTGGCCGCTCCGATCAAAAGTAGGATCCTACCGGTGTGAAATGCCGAGATTGCCGCTCGAGGCAGCCCTGCGCAGTCCGCTCAGGAAGCGCTCGACCTCCCCGGGGTTTTTGAGCCGGTATTTCGACTTTTCCGGCGGCGCTGACTCGTAGAGCGCCAGCATCCTCTCGCGGGCGCTGCGCCGTGTGTCCCAGATCCAGCGCAGGAACGCCAGGCTGAACCGGTCCGGACAGCCTTCGGGCAGGTCGGGCCGGTTGCGGCCCCAATAGCGCACGGTGCGCAAGAGCACGCGCGGCAGCCGCCGCGCAAGAGAAAAATCCAGCCAGATCAGCGTATCCGCGCGGTCCAGCCGCTCCGGCCAGGTGGTCGAGCGGCCGCCTTCGAAGATCCACATCTCGCGCGCGTGCACCTGCGCGCAAAGCGCATCCTTTTCGAGCCCGGAGCGCTCCACCCAGCCCTCCTTCCAGTGAATGTGGTCGATA
The DNA here is from genome assembly GCA_963921345.3 of Rhizobiaceae bacterium. Lineage (GTDB taxonomy): Bacteria > Pseudomonadota > Alphaproteobacteria > Rhizobiales > Rhizobiaceae > Hoeflea_A. The sequence goes on from CAWUFE020000009.1 coordinate 167,744, forward strand.
TGCACCACCGGCAGATGGGTGATGCCGCCCATGACGCGCGCCAGCGTCGACTTGCCGGAGCCCGGCTGGCCGATGATCATCACCCGTCGCATGGTCCGCCGGCTCCGACGGCTATTCGAACGGGTCGAGAGCGGCCTGCGCCTTCTTGGTCAGGCTGTCGCGCACCAGCCGATAGGAATTGGCCAGCCGGTAGCGCAGTTCGTCGTCCTCGGTGCCCCACGGCAGGTTGATCCAGGAGCGGTGGAAATAGGGCGCTTTGATGCCGACTTCGGCGTCGATCAGCATCTGCGCCGTTTCGATGCTGTCCGTCTTGACCGAGACGCCGGGTGTCACGGCACCAATGCAGGCGAACATCTTGCCGCCGACCTTCCATGCGTCGTGACCGCCGCCCCACGGGTCGGATTTTTCCGCACCCGGAAACGTGGCGCAAATCTGGTTGACCTGTTCCCGACTCATTCGGATCACCCCATCGGCTGGCAAACTAAAACGGCGTGCCGACCATAGGCCAACGGGCCGAATTCGGAAATCCGCCGGCCGAAAGAAAACGCCGACGGTTCGACGGGGCACGCGAATCGGGCTAAGCCGTTGCCATGACGATCTATCTGAACAGTGCCGAGTGCGGCCTGCCGTCGCCTGCCACTTACCGGCGCATGCGCGAACATCTCCGGCTCGAAGAGGAACGCGGCACCCTCGATGCTGCTGCGGCGGTGGCTCCGGAAAGCGACAGGGTTCGCCATGACCTGGCTGCCTTGGTCGGCGCCACTCCCGATCGGATAGGCTTTTCATGGACAACGTCCTCCGCCTGGCTTGCCGCTGTTTGCCGACTGGCAATCGCCGGAAAGCGCTTGTTGGTTGCGCCGCATGAGTGGGGCCCGAACCTGATGGTCCTGGAGAAGCTGGCGGACGAATCGGGCGCGCGGATCGAAACCCTGCCGGCGCTCGCTTTTCCCGATGCCGATCCACAATCCTGGGCGCCGCTGATCGACGACGATGTCGCCGCGATCTTCGTCCCCATGGTGACCAGCGTTTCAGGGCACCGCTACCCGGTCGAAGCGATCGGCGCACTGCCGCGGCCCGAGAGCTGCCGGTTGGTCGTCGACGCCGCCCAGGCGATAGGGCGGGTGCAGGTCGACGTCGACGCAGTCAATTGCGATTTTCTCGTCGCCACTTGCCGCAAGTGGCTGCGCGGCCCCCGCGGAACCGCCATGTTCTGGACCGCGCCGCGAGCGGCGGAGGCGTTTCCTGTCACCGTCATCGAGCCCCATATCGTCGACACGCCATCGCGATTGGCACTTGGAGCTGCCATCGGCGAGACGACCGAGATCGGCGTCGACGAGATCGGCCGCCGGATCGGCGAGATGGTGCGGCATGGGTGGCAACGCGCAGGGGAGCTCGGTCTTGAGACGCTGACCGGAACACCGCCGGAAACGGGCACGCTTTGTCTCGCGATCCCGGCAGTGGTGGCGAAACGCATCCAGGATCTTGCTGCCGAACGGGACATCCAGGTGCGCTGGCCGAACCCGGACATCAGCGAACCCAGGGCCGGCGATCGCATCAGGGACCACGGCGCCCTGCGCATCTCCCCTCATGTCGACAACACAATGGCCGATATGGATGCGCTATTCGATGTGATCAAAACGGCTTTGAACTAGCGTCGGATCCGCCCATCTGTTCGGCCAGGGCCAGCAGCATTGCCCGCGACGGTTCGTCGGCCGGAAACATGAGCTCGATCTTCAGTTCGGCGAGTGCGATATCCTCGGCCGATCCGAACTGGGCGATGGTCGAGAACAGGGACAGTATCGTTTCACCCGCCCGGTAGCGGGCGGGAACGACCGCCGGCAACGGGCCGTCATTGCCGTGCGGCTTGACCGGCAGCGCTGCCGTCAATTTCTCCACGGCTGCATCGAGCACCGGGTCGCCGCCGAGATGAGCGCTCTCGGTTCGCAGGCGAACGATCATGTGTTCGGCGACCTCGGTCCAGTTGTCGAGCACCTCGGCCAGCCGTTCGCTCTGCGTCAGCGCCTCGAGCAGGCTGTCGCCTTCGGCCAGGCCGGCCCCCTGCAGAATGAAAGCCGCCGAGCGGTTGGTCCGGACAATGGTCCAATGCTTGTCGAGCGCCATGGCCGGGAAAGGATCGTGCCGCTGCAATGTCCATTCGACGGCGGCGCGCACCTGCGCCATGTCGTCGTCCTCGAGGTCGCGGCGACGATAGGCCGGAGCAAAGCCGGCGGCCGACAACACGGCGTTGCGGGCGCCGTGGGGCATTTCCAGCGAATCGCACAGCATGCGTACCATGGAACGGCTCGGCCTCGATCGCCCGGTTTCGAGAAACGAGATATGCCGTGCCGAGACATTGGCCGCCAGGCCGAGATCGAGCTGGCTCATGCGGCGCCGGCCGCGCCATTCCTTCAGGACCGCTCCGAACGCGTTCTGCACTTCCGATGCCTCCGATCTGGTTCCGATACGGTTTCTTTATAGGGCCGGAGCGGACAGGAAACACTTACCTGCAAGGTAATTGAGACTATGCATCCGCCCCGGCTATGTCCGCATCCATCAACAATGATGGAGGCATTCGATGCATCAGCAGACCACGGTTACCTGGCTCAAGGCCGCTTCGGCCATCGTCGTCGGCTTCGGACTGATCGGCGTACTCGGTGCCTATCCGGCGACCTCGGGCTTTGCCCGCATCATGGTGGACCTCGCTTTCTGGCCGGTCGACGGCACGCCTGCAGCCGTCTCGGCGGACGGTCGCCTTCTCTGGGCCATCTCCAGCGGCGTGCTCGCCGGCTGGGGCGTCATGATCTGGATGATCGCGGCGCAGCTCTACCCGCGCGAGCCGGTGCTGGCGCGGTCGATGATCCTGACCGGCGTGTTCACCTGGTTCGTCATCGACAGCGCCGGCTCGGTGCTCGCCGGCGCGCCGATGAACGCAGTCTACAATGTCGGCTTCCTGGCGCTTTTCGTCGTGCCGTTGTGGCGGCCGGCGCAGGAAGCGCACGGGTAATCGAGCGTCAGGTGAACCTGAACCCGCGCGGATAGGAATGGTGGGCGTCGAAATCGGCCTTGCCGAGCTCGATGCCGCCGCTCTTCAGGGTCGCGTAAGCCATGGTCAGGTGGAAGAAGAAGTTGGGCAGCCCGTAGAGCGTGGCGAAATCCGCCGCATCCTGGACCAGCTCCGCTTTCCCGGCCGTGTGCGCGATCCGGCGCTGCCCGGCGCCGGCGAAATCGGCAACGCTCAGTCCGGACAGCAATTGCCGCACTTCGTCGCCGCGTTGGCGCAGGCCGGCAACGTCGGCGCCCTCCGTCGACAGGGCAGAGACGTCGCCACCGGTCAGCGGAAAAACCGTACGCAGGGCAAAACCCTGGGCAATCGAGAAATGCTCCCCGGCGCAGAACGTTTCGGGCACCAGTTGTTCAGCCAGCACCGCGGCCTGGCGGTCATCCAGTCCTGAAACGATTGCCTCGATCCGGCCGAGATAGTGGACGAACACGGGGACGGTGGCCTGAAACAGGCTTTCGTCGTTCATCGTTACCACCGCTTACGCCAATGCCACCAGCGCTGCCGGCACGTCGCAGGTCTTTTCCGGCGACTTGCAGATGTCGGCGAGCACGCAGGCCGGACAATCGGGCTTGCGCGCCTTGCAAACGTAGCGGCCGTGCAGGATCAGCCAGTGGTGGGCATGGAACAAATACTCCTCCGGAATGGTGCGCAGCAGGTTTTCCTCGACATCGTCGACGGTCTTGCCAGGCGCCAGTTTCATGCGGTTGGCGATGCGGAAGATATGGGTGTCGACCGCCATGGTCGGCTGGCCGAAAGCCATGTTGAGCACCACATTGGCGGTCTTGCGGCCGACGCCGGGCAGCGCCACCAGCGCCTCGCGGTCGGCCGGCACTTCGCCGCCGTGGTTCTCGATCAGCGCCTTCGACAGCAATATGACGTTCTTCGCCTTGTTGCGGTAAAGGCCGATGGTGCGGATATGTTCGCGCACCTTGTCTTCGCCCAGCGCCAGCATTTTCGGCGGCGTGTCGGCAGCCGCGAACAGCGCCCGCGTCGCCTTGTTCACGCCGGCATCGGTCGCCTGCGCCGACAGTACCACGGCGACCAGCAGCGTATAGGCGTTGACGTGCTCGAGCTCACCCTTCGGTTCCGCCCGCTGTACAGAAAAGCGGCGAAAGATCTCGTTGAGCTCGTCGGGCGAATAGGCGCTTCTGGGCAGCCTCTTGCGGCGCCGGGCGGGGCGTTTCGACTTGGTCGGCGGGGCGGATTTGTGTTGGGGCTTTTTCATAATCTTTCTATAAAGCGAGATGCGGCCGAGTTGTATCGTTTGGCGGCGGATTGCCGTCGGTATCTGTTGAAACCCGGATTGCGCGGCCGCGGAGGCGCCCATGAAGCTGTTGGTCTTTCAGCATATCGACTGCGAACATCCCGGCTCGCTCCGTCGGTTTCTGCAACGCGACAGCGTCGAATGGCATGCCGTCGAGCTGGACGCCGGCGAACCGATCCCGGAGCTGGCGGATTATGACGCGCTGTGGGTCATGGGCGGACCGATGGATGTCTGGGACGTCGACGACCACCCGTGGATGATTCCCGAAAAGGCGGCGATCAGGCGCTGGGTTCGGGAGTTGCGCAAACCGTTCCTGGGTCTGTGCCTGGGTCACCAGTTGCTGGCCGACGCGCTGGGCGGCACGTGCGGGCCGCAGGTGCCGGGTGAAATCGGCATCATGGATGTCGAACTGACGGAGGCCGGCGGCGCCGATCCGTTGTTTGCCGGCCTGGCGGCGACGCAAAAGTGCCTGCAGTGGCACTCGGTCCGCGTTGCCCAGCCGCCCGAGGGGGCGGTGGTCTTGGCGCGGTCGCCGGCCTGCCCGGTACAGGCCATGCGCATCGGATCGAACGCCTGGTCGATGCAGTATCATGTCGAGGTCGAGCCGGACACGGTCGCCAACTGGGCTGCCGTCCCTGCCTATCGCGACGCCCTGATCGGCGCCATGGGCGAGGACGGGGTCGAGACCATGGCCAACGGCGCCGCGGAAAACATGGACAAATTCCTGCGCAGCGCCGAGACGCTCTACGACAATTTCATGCGTCTGGCGCGGCCGTGAGCCGCCGGGACCGCGGCTTTTCATTGGCCGCGTCCCGCTCTATTCTTGGACCATGACGCAAGGCACTGCCAGCAGCGGCATTCCGTCGGGCGATGCGCCGGTCTTCGAGGCGCTGCTCACGCCGCACCGGTCGCTTGGCCGCAACGGGTTCATCGTGCTGATGAGCATCGTCACCGCCATGACGGTCGCCCATGGTGCGGTGTTCATCGCGTCGGGCGCCTGGCCGGTTGCCGCCTTTTTCGGCGTCGACCTGGTGCTGATCTTCGGTGCCTTCGGCCTCAACTACCGTGCTGCCCGGGCCCGCGAAATCGTCAGCGTGTCGCACACCGAACTGGCAATCTCGAAGATCGCCCCGTCGGGCCGCAGCCGCGATTTCTCGTTCAATCCGTTCTGGGCCCGCTTCAAGGTGTCGCGCCACGACGAGGTCGGGATCACCCGCATGAACGTGTCGGGCGAGGGGCGATCGACCGATATCGGCAGCTTTCTCAATCCGGAGGACCGGGAGAGTTTCGCCCGCGCCTTCTCCAGCGCCCTGGCACGGGTACGGCGGTAAAAGGGCCTAGGCTTTTCGGCGCAAGAATCGGGTGGCTGCCGGTTGGCGGCCGTGCTTTGATGCGGCCATCGATTCCAGGAAAAGAGCGAAACCAATGAACGTCAACGCCCCCCTAAAGCCGGCTGGCGCCGAAACCGATCCGGATTACGAGCTGGTACGCCGGGCGCTGGAAATCATCACCCGGCACTACCGCCGTCAACCGTCGCTGGACGAACTGGCGCATGCGCTGGGTGTCTCGGCGACGCAGCTGCAGAAGACCTTCACGCGCTGGTCGGGCCTCAGCCCCAAGGGGTTCCTGCAGGCGGTGACGCTCGACCGCGCCAGGCAGTTGATACAACAGGAGGGTTTGCCGCTGCTCGAGGCCAGCCACGAAGTCGGGCTCTCCGGTCCCGGCCGGCTGCACGACCTGTTCGTGACCCATGAGGCGGTCACGCCGGGCATCTTCAAGGCCAAGGGCGAGGGGCTGACGATCCGCTACGGCTTCCATGCCTGCCCCTTCGGCATCACCCTCATCATGGCGACGGATCGGGGCCTGGCCGGCATGGCGTTCTGCGATCCGGGCGGCGAGGCGGCGGCCCTTGCCGATATGTGCGGCCGCTGGCCGCGCGCTGCTTACGTGGAGGATCCGGACGCCACCGGAGCTTACGCGGTCAGCGCCTTCGATCCGACTCGCTGGAACGCGAAAGAGCCGCTGCGGGTGGTGCTGATCGGCACCGATTTCCAGATTCGCGTCTGGGAAGCGCTGCTCGACATCCCGCTGGGCGCCGCCATGACCTACGGCTCGATCGCAACGCGACTCGGCAAGCCGAGCGCCGCGCGCGCCGTCGGAGCGGCCGTCGGCCGCAATCCGATTTCCTTCGTCGTGCCCTGTCACCGGGCCGTCGGCAGCACCGGCGCATTGACCGGTTATCACTGGGGTGTGACCCGCAAGCGCGCCATGCTCGGCTGGGAGGCCGGACACCTGGTCTGAGCGGAGGCTGCCCTCAGTACTGCGCGAAACCGGGCCCGAAACGCCGCGGTGCGGCGTCGACGACGATCGCCTGGCCTTCCTGGACCTGGTAGACGGCGAGCGCCCGCTGCGACTTGCCGTCCGGCAGGAACCGGTAGGCCCCGGTCACGCCCTCGAAGCCGCCCCTGTTCTCCAGGCTCTTGGCGGTAAAGGCGGTCGGGTTGCGCGTCGCCAGCAATTCGGCGGTCATGGTGACGGCATCGTAGCCGAGCCCGGCATTGACGGTCGGTTCCGCGCCGAAGCGTTCCTTGTAGCGCAGCTTGAATTCCTCGAAATGCGCCTGGTCCATGTAGGCGAATATGGCGCCCTGCAGATAGGCCGAATTGAGCTTGGCCGAGCGCCACTGGCCGGTTCCGATCAGCCGCTTTTCGCGCAGCTTGACGCCTTCGCTCTGGATCACCCGGGCAATCGCCGCCGGCGCCGTTCCGCCGTCCGGAATGAAGATCGCATCGGCCTCGCGGATCGCCGGCAGGATCTGCTGCACCGCCTCAACCACGGATTCGTTGGAGTACTGGTATCGCGAAACGCCGAGAAGCACGCCGCCATGGGTCGCCAGGGTCTCCTTGAGCTGCCGCTCGACCAGCGTGCCGTAGGCGCCCTGCGGCAGGATAGCGGCAAACGACGTGAGGCCCACGCCGGTGGCATAGGAGATCGTCCGGTCGACCACCTGGTCCGGCAGAAAGGACATCAGGAAGACGCCGTTGGAGGCGGCGGCCGGGTCCGACGAAAAGGCGATGATCGAGCGACTGGCCGGACGGGCAACGGAAGCCGCCGATGTGACGCTGCCGGAAAACACCGGACCGAGGATGACGGCGGCGCCCTCGCGCACCGATTCCTCCGAACGGGCGATCGCCCCGGCGGCCGTTCCGCCGGTATCCTTGACGACCAGTTCCATCGACTGCAGACCGCTGGTCTCGATCGCCAGCTCGGCGGCATTGCGATATTCGGTGGCGATCGCCGCGCCGTTGCCGGGAGCCGACCGCGGCAGGAGCAGCGCGACACGTGTTTCGCCGTTGCCGATGACCTCGCCGGCCGCAGGCCCTGTCTTCACAGGCAGGCTGGCGGCTGTTTGCGCTGCACTGCTGTTGCCGCTCGGCAGACCGTAGTCGACCGACTGGCAGGCAGCGAGCAGCAGCATTGCGGAGAGGAGTCCGGTCGCCGGTCGTAGGCAGGCGCGCCTGCCGCGTGTGAATGCCATCGTCAGTCCAGTGTCCCGCCCGCCGTAACGGGCTTTTGCCGAAGCGTTACAGCTTCGAACAATGCGTGTTCTAACGGTACATATTGCCTTAGGACCAGTGGGTAAAGGGCAAAGGCATCGCTTCGTTTTCCGCCGTTTCGTGGGTGCCAGCCGCGGGCGAATGAAATAAGCTAATTCTCACGCCGCAGCACAGATGAGAACCGATGCGCAAAACCTACCAGATCGGCACCACCAGCATGGACGCGGGACCGCTCGAGCCGGCGCTCTATGTGGTGGCGACGCCGATCGGCAATCTCGGCGACATGACGCTGCGCGGACTGGAGGTTCTGGCCGCCGCCGACATCGTCGCGTGCGAGGACACCAGGGTCACCCGCGTGCTTCTGTCGCGCTACGGCATTGCCGCCAGGCCGATGGCCTATCACGAGCACAATGCCGACCGCGTCGGGCCGAAACTGCTGGAGGCGCTGGAAGGCCGCAGGAGCATTGCGCTGGTCAGCGACGCCGGGACGCCGCTGGTCTCCGATCCCGGCTTCCGGCTGGTCGGAGAAGCGATCGAAAGAGGCCTTCGGGTGGTGCCCGTTCCCGGCGCCTCGGCGCCGCTTGCCGCCCTGGTCGCCTCCGGCCTGCCCAGCGACAGCTTCTTCTTCGCCGGCTTTCTGCCGGCGCGCGACAAGGCGCGTCGCGGCCGGCTGAACGAAATTGCCGCGGTCCCGGCGACCTTGCTCCTGTTCGAATCGCCGCATCGCCTGTCGAGGACCCTGCAGGCCTGCGTCGAAGTCCTGGGACCCGACCGTCCTGCCGCCGTCTGCCGCGAACTGACCAAGATGTACGAGGAGGTCCGGCGCGGCTCGCTGACGCAGCTTGCGGATCACTATGCGGGGCGACCGGACGTCAAGGGCGAGATCGTCCTGGTCATCGCGCCGCCGGCGGCGGAGCCGGTGTCGGAGGAGGCCGCCGACGACCTGTTGCGCAGCCTGCTTACGGATCTCTCGCCGGCAAAGGCCGCCACCGAGGCGGCGAAGCGCACCGGCCTGCCGCGCAAACAGCTCTACCAGCGGCTGCTGGCCATGAAGGAAGAGGCCGGATGAGCGGCGAGGCGCAGCGGACGTCGCGCCAGCAGGCCTATCGCCGCGGCCACTGGGCCGAGTACCTGGCCGCGGTGGCGCTGATGCTGAAGGGCTATCGCATCGTCGCCCGGCGCTTTCGCACCAAGGCAGGCGAAATCGACCTGATTGCCCGTCGCGGCGACGTGGTGGCGCTGGTCGAGGTCAAGGCGCGGGCCAGCGTCGCGGCGGCGGTCGACGCGGTCACTCCAACCGCCGCCCGCCGGATTGCCGCCGCCGGCGACATCTGGCTCGGCCGCCAGAAGGACCATCACCGCCTGTCGTTGCGCTGCGACATCGTCGCCGTCGTGCCCTGGCGCTGGCCGAAGCATTTTCCCGACGCCTTCTGACGAAGCCACAAAAAAAGTCGCCGGGCGGAACCCGGCGACTGATGTATTGAATCCGGTCAGACGATCAGTAAGGGCACTTCTCGTCGGACATGTAGTCGTGCACCTGGATCTTGCCGGTGATGATATCCGACTTGGCCTGCTCGACCGCGTCGCGCATATCCTGGCTGACCAGCTTGGCGTTGTTGTCGTCCATGGCATAGTCGACGCCGTTCTCGGCCAGGCCGAGCACGTTGAAGCCGTAGCTGAACTTGTCGTCGCTGGCGTCCTTGAAGGCATTGTAGACGGCGACGTCGACGCGTTTCAGCATCGAGGTCAGTACCGAACCCGGCTGAATGCCGTTCTGGTTGGAGTCGACGCCGATGCTCAGCTTGCCTTCGTCGGCCGCAGCCTGCAGTACGCCGATGCCGGTGCCGCCGGCAGCCGCGTAGACGACATCGGAGCCCTGTGCGATCTGCGACTTGGCGATTTCACCGCCCTTGACCGGGTCGTTCCAGGCATCCGGCGTCGTGCCGGTCATGGCCTGCAGGACCGTGGCGTCCGGATTGGCCGCCTTGACGCCACCGACATAGCCGCAGGCGAATTTGCGGATAAGCGGAATGTCCATGCCGCCGACGAAGCTGACGGTGCCTGACTTGGAGGCCTTGGCCGCCATCACGCCGACCAGATAGGAGCCTTCCTGCTCCTTGTAGACGACGGAACGGACGTTCGGCAGGTCGACCACCATGTCGATGATGGCGAAATTGGTGTCCGGATACTCGGAGGCGACCTTCTGCAGTGCTGCCGCCCAGGAGAACCCGGCCATGACGATCGGGTTGTTGCCGTCGCGGGCGAACTTGCGCAGCGCCTGCTCGCGCTGGGCGTCGTTCTGGATTTCGAAGTCGCGATAGGCGATCCCGGTATCGGCCTTGAACTTCTCAGCGCCGTTGTAGGCGGATTCGTTGAACGATTTGTCGAATTTGCCGCCCAGGTCGTAGATGATTGCCGGCTTGATGTCGGCGGCCAGAGCCGTTGCCGACATTGCGGCCATTGCAAGAATGCTGAGGAGTGTTCGCTTCATGATTTCTCCAACCCTATGTTCGTTTGGTTTGTTGTCCTCTACCGCTTTTGGCGCGGCGCATTGAAGTCTTTTTGCCCGGATCCCGGTTAGACTTGCGCTTATCCTTGCACGGCTTTTTGCAAAGATCACGCACAAAATGAGTGCCTTGTGCCGGCATGCTTAAAATCCAAGCTAACCGGGTTTGCTCACTAGGTCAAATTTTTGATCGTATGATCAATTTTGAGGCAGCGATGCCCGCTTGGCAGGCATTGACGAGCTTCGACGTCAGGCGATCGCGCAGGAAACGCCGGTACCCTTCAGGCCGCAATAGCCGTTCGGGTTCTTGGCGAGATATTGCTGGTGATAGTCCTCGGCGAAGTAGAATTCCGGCGCCGGCTTGATCTCGGTGGTGATCTGCTGGCCGAAGCCGGCCGCGTCGAGCGACGCCTGATAGGCGTTTCGGCTTTGCTTCGCCTGTTCCAGCTGATCGTCGTCCAGCGCATAGATCGCCGACCGGTAGGTGGTGCCGACATCGTTGCCCTGGCGCATTCCCTGGGTCGGATCGTGACCTTCCCAGAAGATCTTGAGAAGGTCGCCATAGGAAACGGTCGCCGGATCGTAGACCACCACCACCACTTCGGCGTGGCCTGTCAGCCCGGTCACCGTTTCCTCGTAGGTCGGATTGGGGGTGATGCCGCCGGCATAGCCGACGGAAGTGACCCACACGCCGTCACGCTGCCAGAACAGCCGTTCGACGCCCCAGAAGCAGCCCATGGCGAACATCGCCGTTTGGAAGCCGTCCGGATAGGGGCCCTTCAGCGGGTTGCCGTTGACGAAGTGGTGGGTGGACGTCGGCAATGGCTCATTGCGGCCGGGCAGGGCGCTTTCGGCCGTCGGCATCGTCGTTTTCTTGCTGAATCTGTCGAGGCCGAACATGGTCGAACTCCTTGTCTGTGTTCACGCCGCCAGATAGGGCAGCGCGGCACGCCCGTCTAGAGCGCTTTGTTGTTAGAGAGGCTCATTTGATGGCGGAAAATCGGTTCACCCGGCAAGGCGCGTCGCGCAGCGCGATGTGGTTCATCGGGCAAGCGTCGCAACGCAGCCGATGGGCCGATTTTCCCCACCCCTTCGGGGCCGGGCGCTTTTGGCCCCTGGCGTCGTTGGCTTGCACTTGCGGTGGGATGGCACCACGGCCGGCAACCCGCCTGGCCAGAGACCAAAATCGCCGCGGTCAAATGAGGCTCTCTAATAACAAAGCGCTCTAGCGCGCCGCAAAGCGGCCGGCCGGTCGCGGCCGCCGCCAGGCGATGAGGTAGAAGAACAGCGACAGCACGAGGAACACCGCCCAGGTCGGCTGCAGCAGGATCCACTGGATCACCGGATCCCACAGATAGGGATGCACATTGCGCTGGATGGCCGCTTGGGCAAGATTCAGCGTGTCCGGGCTGATCGTGTACCAGGCGCTGCCGAGCGGCTCCATCACCACTTCCGAAGCCGCGACCGATTTGATCGAGTCGATGACGCCGGCGATCACCGCCAGAACAAGCGCGATCATGCTGATCGCACGCAACAGAAATCTCATGGTGAATGTGCACCCCCATACCATGCCGTCGAAATGTTGCGCTGGCCTTGCCGGTGCCCGGCCCCTGTCCGGCCGTCCGCCCGTGCCCCCGAAGGCAGCAAGCCTCTTTCATAACGCATAAACGCCTCGCGTGGAAATCACATGCTTGACATATGGGGGCGCCAAACGGCGACGCAAATCGGCCGCCGATCGCCGGTTGTCGTCAAAGCGTCAGATTCTGGTTGATCCGGCAAGCGTCTTGACTATAGTGCGCGCCGTTCCGACCTGCTTGCAGTGTCCGGGACGATCCGGAGAGGTGGCCGAGTGGTTGAAGGCGCACGCCTGGAAAGTGTGTAGGCGGTGATACCGTCTCGAGGGTTCGAATCCCTCTCTCTCCGCCAGTTTCATTTTTTCTCAGATGGCCAGACGACTAGCGTCATGGCTCGGTGTATGCGAAAGCGGTCTTGGCCGGGAGACCAGTGCTCAAAGCAGCCCGCGGTCCGCCTGCGACAGTTGGGACATCAGGTCCGGGTCATTGTACCGGGCCATGGAAAAGCCGTCGGCATAGGCGGGCAGGGTCGCGCCTGCGACCCAGGCGGCGCAAAGTTCGCCCGCGGCACAGGCCGCCATCGTGCCGAAGCCGGACTGGGCACAGTTCATGTACGCACCCTCGGGCCCCATACCTCCGATCAGCGGCCAGTTCTCCTCGGTCATGGTGTACCAGCCGCCATAATGATGCATGCGCCGCGGCAGCCGGCCGTAATAGCGCTTCAGCGAAGGGTTGAGGCGGGACGCGCCGCGAAGCACGATTTCCGGAAAGGTCTCGCTCAGCGGCGGCTCCCAGGTCGCCGGCTGCGGCCGATCGTTGAAGGCCCAGCCGAGCCGCAGCCACGTCCCGCGGTCGCCGCCGTCGGGACGGCAGTGAATTGCACCCGGCATTTCTTCGGTGAAGCGGGCGAAGGCCGGATCCTCCGCGAGCATCTCGCGCTCGTCGTCGGACCAGTCAATTTGCTGCCGGTCCAGGTCGATTGCGAACGGCATCTTGCGCGGGATCGCCCGCTCGGCATCCTCGAAGGCGATTTTCTGCTGAAAGACGTTGCGGAGCGGCAGCGCGACGTCCAGCATGCGGGCGATGTCCGCGGCAAACGGCCCGGCGGCATTAACGATCCGCTCCGCAGTCAACCGCTCGAGACCCTGTTGCGTGCGCACGCTCAGCATGTAGTCGGTCCCCTTTTCAACGCCCTCGACCAGGCCGGTGATGCGCCGACCGCCATGTTCGCGCAGCGTCTCCAACATGTGCATGCCCAACTGTTGACCGCTGATGTCGCCGGCACGCCTGATATGGACGACGCTGCGGATCGCCGGGTCGAAGGACGGAAAGCTCTCGCGAATCAGATGGCGATCGCGAAGCACGTCGACGCCTCCCGGCGCGTCTTCCCAGTCGGGCGATTCCGCCCGCTGGTAGCCCGTCGAAGGTCCGGTGTGAATCCGGATATCGTCGGCCGGACCGTCCGCTCCGCCGCGGACCTGTCCGAGCAGGTCGTCGATGTCGGTCTCGCGGGTCGCCAAGGCGTAGCCGCGGCGGGTCATGTTGATGCGGTTGCCGCTGTCGCGCGCGATCGTCTCCATCAGCTCGATCGACCGTTCGGTGAATGCGACCATCGCCGGATGCGGCCACCAGTTTCTGTAGTTCTCGCCGGATTGCGCCGAGGTGAACGCCATGGGCTGTCCGGCATCCACGATCACGATATCCCGTAATTCATGATCGATGGCCAGATAGTAAGCCGTTGAAATTCCGGTGATTCCGGCTCCGATAATGGCGACCGATGCGTTGCGGCTGGGCATGGATTTTTGTGTCTCCGAGATATTGAAGATACGATCTTGACAAAATCGTATACGATTATGTTATATAGGATTCGAAATCAGCGAGGATGTCAATATGAAACGTGCATCAAGCCTGTCCACTGCCAAGGTCGCCTCCAGCGATATTTATGCCGGATTGCGCGCCAGCATTCTGCATGGCGAACTGGAAGGCGGCACGCCGCTGCGCCAGGACGAGATTGCCCGGCAATACGGGGTCAGCAAGATCCCGGTGCGCGAGGCTCTTCGTCGGCTGGAATCCGAGGGGCTTGTCGAATTCCGCCCGCGCCGTGGGGCGATCGTGCGCGACATTCCGGCGTCGGAGGTGCTCGAACTCATCGATGTCCGGCTGGCGCTGGAATGCCGCGCACTCGAGCTTGCCGTTCCGCAGATGATCGATTCCGATTTCGGTCTCGCCGCCGAGATTCAGGAGGAGTATCAGGCGGAAACCGACCGGGAGCGCTGGAGCGAGCTGAACCTGCGGTTCCACCACGCGATTCTCGAGCCCTGCGGAAACCGCTACCTGCTGTCGCTGATTTCCGACATCGAGCAGCGCATGGGCGCCGTGAGCCGGCTGCGGGTTACCCAGGCCAGCGGCCTGGAACGGCCGCTGCGCGAACACGACGAGATTCTCGAAGCCTGCCGGGCCGGTGACGTGGAAACCGCGGTCGCCCGGCTCAGGTCGCATATCGAGACGACCCGCAAGGAATTCGTGGCCTTCCTGCGGCGCAGCGCCGTCAGGAGCATCAACTCGCCAACGGACGATTGAGGTCCGCGGGCCATCTCAAAGGGAGGAAATCATGAAAACTGCAATCAAAACGCTTGCCGCGGCGGCGTTCGTGGCGCTGGCCGCCGTGCCGGCAACGGGCCAGGAGCGCAAATTCGTCAATATCGGCACCGCCGGCATCGGCGGCGGTTACTATCCGACGGGCGGCTTCATCTGCAACGTGCTGAATAAGAGTCGCAAGGACTTCGGGCACAATATCCGCTGTACGGTGGAAAGCACCGGTGGTTCGGTGGCCAATCTGCGGTCCATTCAGGTGAGCGACCTCGAGATCGGGATCGCCATGTCCGCCTGGCAGTTCCACTCCTGGAACGGCAGCGACCGGTTTGCCGACGACGGCAAGAACGAAGACCTGCGTTTCCTGTTTTCGCTGCACGCCGACGCCGCCCACATCGTCGTGCGCGGCGACAGCGACATCAATGACATCATGGATCTCGAGGACAAGGTCGTGAACACCGGCAATGCCGGCTCCGGCACCGAGGCGCAGGTCTACGAGACGCTCGGACGATACGGTCTCGAGCCGTCGACCTTCTTCAAGCAGGAGACCAAGCTGACCTCGAAGGAACAGGCCCAGGCGCTCTGCGACGGCAAGATCGACGCCTTCTTCTACCCGACAGCCGTCGGCGCCGCGTCGATCCTGGAAGCCACCAACACCTGCGACGCCCGGGTCATCTCCTGGAACGACGACGTCATCAAGGCGATGATGGAAGAACGCCCCTACGTGATCCCGGTGGTCATCCCGGCCGGCACCTACAAGGGACAGACGGAAGAGGTCGTCAGCTGGGGCACGCCGGCGACGATCAATGCCAGCGCGACGACCGACGAAGATGTCGTCTATTACCTCGTCAAGGCCGTCTTCGACGATTTCGAGGGATTCAAGGCGCAGTCGCCCATGTACAACGCCGTCCAGCTCGAGACCGCCGCCACGGCCGGACGGAGTGCGCCCTACCATCCGGGCGCCGAGAAGTATTTCCGCGAGGTCGGCCTGATCGAGTAACCCGCTACCGGAGGTAACCCGCCCGCCATGCGCAACTGCGCGGCGGGCGGAGACACGACACCACGGGACAGGTGCGTCATGACTCACGCCGACAGCTCCAAAACGCCGGACCAGGGCGAACTGGATCGCCTGATCGCTGAAAACGACCTAGGCGGACGCGCTCCGCTCGGCGCCACCGGCAAACTGATCATCGGGCTGGCGCTGCTGTGGTCGGTCTACCAGCTGTGGATCGCTTCGCCGTTTCCCTTCTGGTTCGGCGTCCTGATCCTCAACGACACGCTGCAGCGATCGATCCACCTGGCCTTTGCGCTGGCCCTGGCCTTTCTCTCTTACCCCGCCTGGAGCGGCGCGCCGCGCACCCGCGTGCCGGTTTACGACTGGGTTCTCTGCCTCGTCGCCGTCGGCGCCCGTCTCTACACCGTCGTCAATTACGAGAATGTCGTACTGCGTTCCGGCGGCGCGCGCACCGACCTCGAGGTCTTCGTGGCGTTCGCCGGGCTTGCGGTCCTG
This sequence comes from Rhizobiaceae bacterium, assembly GCA_963921345.3. GTDB lineage: Bacteria > Pseudomonadota > Alphaproteobacteria > Rhizobiales > Rhizobiaceae > Hoeflea_A. The sequence goes on from CAWUFE020000009.1 coordinate 183,808, forward strand.
CTCGAGGCCACCAGGCGGGCCCTGGGCTGGCCGATGGTCATCATCAGCGCGGTGTTCATCGCCTACGCCTTCCTGGGACCCTACGCGCCGGAGATCATTTCGCACCGGGGCCTGTCGCTCAACCGCTTTACCGAACACATGTGGCTGTCGACCGAGGGTGTCTTCGGCCTGCCGCTGGGTGTCTCAAGCGGATTCATCTTTCTCTACGTGCTCTTCGGCAGCCTTCTGGACAAGGCCGGCGCCGGCAACTACTTCATCCAGCTGTCCTTTGCACTGCTCGGTCATCTGCGTGGCGGCCCGGCCAAGGCGGCGGTGATTTCATCGGCGCTGACCGGCATGATTTCGGGGTCGGCAATCGCCAATGTCGTCACCACCGGCACATTCACGATCCCGTTGATGAAGCGCGTGGGCTTTACGGCGGAAAAGGCCGGCGCCATCGAAGTGTCCTCCTCCATCAACGGCCAGATCATGCCGCCCATCATGGGTGCCGCGGCTTTCCTGATGGCGGAATTCATCGGCATCAGCTATTTCGAAGTCATCGTCCATGCCTTCATTCCCGCGTTCATCTCCTATTTCGGCCTCTACTGCATCGTCCACATCGAAGCGCTGAAAGGGAACATGAGGGTGCTCCGTCGGGCGGTCACCGACACGCGGGCCCGGCGCCTGGCGACCTCGCTGCTGACCGTCATCGTCCTGTCGGCCGTGGCCTTCGGCCTGTATTTCCTGTTCCAGGGCGTGAAGGTGCTGTTGGGCGACGCGGCGATCTACGCAACCATCACCGCGACCGCCGCGATCTATCTCGGCCTCGTCTTCGCGTCGCGTCGCTATCCGGAGATCGAAGTCGACGATCCGGACGCGCCGCTTTTGACGGTGCCGGCTGCCATGCCGATCTTTCTTGCCGGGCTTTTCTACGTCATTCCGATCGGCGTTCTCGTCTGGTGCCTGATGATCGAGCGCTTTTCGCCGGCGCTGTCGGTGTCCTGGGCCATTCTGGCCATCTTCGCTCTGCTGCTGACCCAGAAGCCGCTGATGGCGATGGCAAGGGGCAGGGGCGGCCAGAGCGGCCTGTGGATGGAAGGTGCCCGGGATCTCGTCGACGGCCTGATTGCAGGCGCCCGCAACATGACCGGCGTCGCCGTCGCCATGGCCGCCGCCGGCATCATCGTCGGCGTCGTTTCCGCCACCGGTCTCGGCCTGCTGATGACCGAGATCATCCAGACGCTGTCGGGCGGCAGCTTCTTCCTGATGATGCTGCTGACGGCCGGCATGTGCGTCATTCTCGGCATGGGGCTCCCGACCACGGCCAACTACATCGTCGTGGCCGCGATCATGGCGCATCCCTTCGTCACGCTGGCGGCGCAGCACGGCATCGACGTGCCGCCGATCGCCGTACATCTTTTCGTCTTCTATTTCGGCTTGCTGTCGGGCACCACGCCGCCGGTCGCCATCGATGCCTTTGCCGGCGCCGCGGTTGCCCGGTCGGATCCGTTGAAGACCAGCCTGATCGCATTCGTCTACGGGCTTCGCACGGCGATCCTGCCTTTCATCTTCGTGCTCAATCCGGCGCTCCTGCTGGTCGGAGTCGACAGCTGGTGGCAGTTCGTTGTCGTTATTGGTTCGTCGCTCATCGCCATGGTGGCGTTCGCCACCGGCACCCAGGGTTACTTCCTGACCCGCTGCCGGCTGTGGGAATCCGTGGCGCTGGTGCTGATTGCCATCGCGCTCCTGCGACCGGCGACCGTTCTCGACCTGATCGAACCGCCCTATTCGCAGGAACCCGCCGCGCAGCTGCTGACGCAGGCGGACGGGCTCGACGGCAAACGCACCGTGCGGTTGCTGGCCGAAGGCGAGAATCTCAGCGGCACCGTCGTTCAGAAAACGGTCGTTCTGGAACTCTCCGGTGACGGCGAAAGCGACGCCGCAACCGTTCTGGAGGATTCGGCCGGCCTCGGCGTCGAACCGGCCGGAGACGCGCTTCTGGTCACCGATCTGGCGTTCGGCGGCACGGCTCAAACGTCCGGCCTCGACTATGACTGGCGGATCCTGGCGATCGAAACCAGGAACGAGCGCTTCAACGCAAACTGGCTGATCCTGCCGCTGCTGGCCGCGCTGGCGTTGCTCGCCTTGCTCCAGCACGCTCGCCGGCAGCGCCGCGAAGAGGTTCCCGATGTATAATAGCATTCTGATCCCGATCGACCTGGAGGACCTGGAACACGGCCTCAAGGCGGTCCGGGCCGCCCGGGCGATCGCCGGCGACGGCAACACGCGGCTGACGCTTTTGAATGTCGTTCAGAAGCTGAGCAATTACGCATCGACCTTCTTTCCGGCCGATTTCGAACTCCGCGCATCGGACGATGCAACGCAGCGGCTGCGGGCGATCGCCGAGCGGGAACTCCGTGGCGTTGACGTCGGGGAAATTGTCGCGCATGGGTCGATTTACGACGAGATCCTGCGCACCCGCGAGGCCGTCGGTGCCGACCTGATCGTCATGGCCTCGCACCGGCCGGAGCTGAGCGACTACCTTCTCGGTCCGAATGCGGCTCGCGTGGTGCGCCACGCGCCGTGCTCGGTGCTGGTGGTCCGGGACTAAGCAATCCTGAACGAGGCGGATAGTTGATGGCGAATTCTCCCTACAAGTCGCTGTTCGAGCCGTTCCGGCTGGGGCACCTGCAACTCAAGAACCGGATCATCAGCACCAGTCACGCGCCGGCCTATGCCGAGGACGGACTGCCCGGACAGCGTTATCAGCTCTACCACGAGGAGAAGGCCAGAGGCGGGCTTGCACTGACAATGTTCGGCGGCGCCTCGTCGGTCTCAGCCGATTCGCCGCCCTCCTTCGGCCAGCTCCAGGTCGGCGACGACCGCATCGTCCCGCACTTTCGGAGCTTTTCGGAACGCATTCATGCCCATGACGTCGGGCTTATCTGCCAGCTCAGCCACGCCGGGCGGCGGACCCGGCCGACGGCCGGCAACTGGTTGCCGACGCTGGCGCCCTCGCCGCTGCGCGAACCGGCCCACGGCGCCGTGCCCAAAACGATGGAGACCGCCGAGATCCGCCGCGTCGCCGCGGACTACGCGGCGGCCGCCCGCCGCTGTTACGAGGGCGGGCTCGACGGCGTCGAACTGCTGGTTTCCGGCCATCTCATCGGCCAGTTCTGGAGTCCCCTGTCGAACAGCCGCGATGACGCCTATGGGGGATCGTTCGAAAACCGCATCCGCTTTGGCATGGAGGTCCTGGAGGCGATCCGTGGTTCTGTGCCGGAACCGTTCATTGTCAGCCTGCATTTCACCGCCAACGAGTTCATTGACGGCGGAATCACCGAGGATGAGGGCATCGCCATTGCAGTCGCCCATGCCCGCTCCGGCTTGGTGGATTGCCTGAACGTGTCGGGCGGCGCCAACTGGACCAAGGCAGGAGTGGCCGAGACCGTGCCGTCCATGGCGTTCCCGTCAGGACGGTTCGTCGAGCTTGCCGGCAAGGTGCGTCGCGCTGCCGGCATTCCGGTGCTGCATGCCGCCGGCGTCGCCGATCTGGCGACGGCGAATTTCGCTGTTGCCGAGGGACATGTCGACCTGATCGGCATGACCCGGGCGCAGATCGCCGATCCGCATCTGGTGCGCAAGCATCTGGTGGGTCGGGACGACGCCATCCGGCCCTGCGTCGGCGCCGGCTATTGCATCGACCGGATCTATCGCGGCGGCGATGCTTTGTGCCTGCACAATCCGGTCACCGGTCGCGAAGACCGGCTTGCCCATCGGCTGGAAAAATCGGTGAGACCAACGCACGCCGTTATTGTCGGCGCCGGTCCGGCCGGGCTGGAGGCGGCCCGCACTTTGGCGGAGCGTGGCCACCGGGTGGTCGTCTACGAGGCGCAGGATCGGCCGGGCGGCCAGAATGTCTATGCGTCGAGGGTCTCCTGGCGCCGCGACATGATCGGCATCACCCGCTGGCTCTACGACCGATGCGAGGCGCTGGGCGTTACCTTCCGGTTCAACGTCTTCGCCGAGCGCGACGACATCCTCGAAACCCGCCCCGACATCGTCATCCTGGCGACCGGGGGCCTGCCCAACATGTCGACCATCGACGGCGCCGAACGCCATGCGACGTCGACCTGGGAGGTGCTTTCGGGCGAGGCCGGCATTGCCGGTCGTGTCCTGGTCTACGATGAAACTGGCAGCCAGATCGGCCCCGGCTGTGCGGAATACTGCGCCGAAGCCGGAGCGGCCGTCGAGCTGGGGACACCGGACCGCATGATCGCCGAAGACGTCGGCGTCACCAATCACGCAATCCACCTGCGCAATCTTTATCGCCTGGACGTGCGGATTCGGCCGGACAGCCGCCTGACGCGCATCAGCGGCGACGGCAACCGACTGACGGCTCGATTCGTCAACGAGTATAGCGGCGAGGAAACCACGGCGGAGTATGACCGCATTATCGTCGAAGTCGGGACGCTGCCGATGGAAGACCTCTATTTCGAGCTCGCCGCCGATGCGGTCAATGCCGGGCAGACCGATCAGGCGAGCCTGCTTGAAGGCGCACGCCAGCCGGCGCTCGAAAACGTCGACGGCGCCGGCGGCGCATTCGCGCTCTTCCGCATAGGCGATTGCGTATCGGCACGGGGCCTGCATGCGGCGGTACTGGACGCCGCGCGCCTGTGCCAGCCGATCTAGTCTTACTATTCCAGTCGGAACCCGACCTTGATGCCGACCTGGAAATTGGTCACCTTGCCTTCGGCGACGTGACCGCGAATCTCCGACACCTCGAACCAGCCGATATTGTTGACCGTTTCGGAAGCTTTTGCGATGGCGCCGCGGATGGCGTCCTCGATGCCGTCGGAGGAGGCTCCGACGATGTTGATGTGCTTGTAGACGGTATTGCTCATATCGCTCTCCAGTTTGACTGATGGGTATGGCCATCGGCTGTGCAACCGGGCGTCGCGATGTCCAGTTGACGGGAAGTCGCCCCAGGCTGTCAACCGACGCGGCCGGCAGGCGTCTCCCGAAGGGTGTGTTTGGTTTGTCGAAGATTAACGCCGAACCTTGTGGCCTGGAAATCTTTACCCGAGATAGCCGAACATGCGCGGCAGCCACAAAACAAGCCCCGGCCAAAGGATGAGAACGGCAAGCGCGACGAGCAGCACCGCCAGGAACAGCCAGATCTCGCGGATGATCTCCGCCAGCGGAATGCCCGTCACCGCGTTGATCACAAAAAGCAGGATGCCGTAGGGCGGCGTGATCAGCCCGATCATGCAGTTGACGACCGCGACCACGCCGAAATGCACGAGGTCGATGCCCAGTTCCCGGCAGGTCGGCAGGAACAGCGGGATAATGACCAGGATGATGGTCGTCGCGTCGAGCACGCAGCCGAGCAGCAGAAGCAGCACGTTGACGGCCAGCAGGAAGGCGAGCGGATGCATATCCAGCCCGACCATGCGCTGCGCCAGCAGGTTCGGGATGTTCTCCGACGCCACCACATAATTGAGGATCAGCGCGCCGCCGATGACGATCCCGACGGCAGCAGACGAGCGGGCGCTCTGCACCAGAATGTCGTAGAGGGCGCGGAACGACAGCGCGCGGTAGAAAAAGGCGGCGAGGATCAGTGCGTAGAATGCGGCGACGGCTGCCGCCTCGGTCGGCGTGGTGACGCCGCCATAGATCCCGTAGAGCAGGATGGCCGGCATCAACAGCGCCGGAAAGGCGTTCAGCGTGTAGCCGGGCAGCGCCGACAGCGGCACCGCCTCCTCGAGCGCGAAATTGCGCCGGTGCGAAAGCCATGCGTTCAGAGCCATGAGCACGGCTCCCATGAACAGTCCCGGGACGATGCCGCCGAGAAACAGGTATCCGATCGACGCATTGGAAACGAGCGCGTAGAGCACCATCGGGATGGAGGGCGGGATGATCGGCCCGATCGTCGCCGAGGCGGCCGTGATCGCCGCGGCGTAGCCCCGGGTGTAGTGACCGCTCTTGGTCATCATTTCGATGATGATCTTGCCGATGCCGGCGGCGTCGGCGACGGCCGACCCCGACATTCCGGAAAAGATCAGCGACGCGACCACGTTGACATGGCCCATGCCTCCCCGGAACCGGCCGACCAGGGCGACGCAGAACCGCAGCAGCCGGTCGCTGATCGTGCCGGCATTCATGATGTTCGCGGCGGCGATGAACAGCGGCACCGCCAGCAGGACGAAGCTCGAATAGAGCCCGTCCATCAGCACCTTGCCGGCCAAGCCGATATCCTGACCGGCAAGCGCCAGATAGACCAGGGAGCCAACGAGGATGGCATAGGCAATCGGTGCGCCGATGGCGGCCAGACCGAACAGGGTCGCCAGGCAGAGGAAGAACTCGAGCGTCATTCGTCCAGGCGTCCCGTGTCGTGCCCGGTCTGGTCGGGCGCCCCGTAGCGCAGCGCCCGGTAGACGACCCACAGATAGCGCAGCGACACCGCCGCAAGAAAGACGATATAGATCACGTAGATGTGGCGCATGCGGATCCAGTCGCCGACCAGGCCGGAAAGGGTTGCGGTCTTTTTGAGCCGCAGAATGTGAAATTTCGCCCAGGTGGGTTCGATCGACAGGATCAAGCCGATCGCGATGGCCAATCCGAAGACGACGACGAGCCAGCGGCGTACGCCCGGCCGGACCCGTTCATAGAGAATGTCGAAGGCGACATGGTCGCGTTCGCGCACCACGAAGGCGTTGCCCCAGAACACCAGCCAGAGCCACAGCACGAGGCAGAATTCCAGCGTCCAGCCGTAAAGCGAGGGCTGCAGAAAGGGAAACGTTTCAGCCAGCCACTGAAGCCGGGCGGAATAGCGGATGGTGATCTGGAGAATGAATGTCAGGAACATCACCGCCATCAGCGCTGCCGCGACGGCTTCGGCTCCACTCCGAAGATATGACAAAAGCCTCGCCAAAGGCCGCTTCCCTCCCCAGCGCGCGGGTCGAAACCGCGCTGCGGGCGGAGCGTTCGCCGCTCCACCCGTCAGGCGTCGGATCAGTTACCGAGCGAGTTGATCTTTTCAAGCACGCCGTCCGGCCAGGAGGCGGCGAATTCGGATCCGACATATTGCGACTGAACATGGTCGCGGAAGGCTTTCAGATCCGGTTCGTAGATCGCCAGTCCGTTGTCCTTCAGGAAGGCCACGAGGTCTGCTTCCTTCTGCAACTGCTTCTGCCGGCCGCTCTCGGCAGCTGCATCGGCTGCGGCTTGCACGGTTGCCTGTTGCTCGGGCGTCAGGCTGTCCCACACGGCCTTGGAAAAGGCAACGTAGTTCAGGTCGACCAGATGCGAGGTCAGTATGATCTGGTTGGTCACTTCGTAGAATTTCGCATCGACGACCGTCGGAAGCGGATTGTCCTGGCCGTCGACGGAGCCGGATGCCAGCGCCGTATAGACCTCGGTAAAGGCCATCGGGGTCGGATTGGCTCCCAGGGCCTTGCCCAGGAACTGCCAGGCATCGGTTCCCGGCATGCGCAGGTTGACGCCCGCCAGGTCGGCGGGCTGCATGACCGTCAGTTCGTCCTTCTTCTGCCGCAGGTTGACGTGGCGGCGACCGAGATACATCACCGACAGGAGCTTTATGCCGAGTTCGTCCTCGACCTTTTGCTTGAAGGCGTCCATCAGCGGGTCGTTGAAGACGGCGACCTGGTGGTCGGCGTCTTGATGCACGTAACCGGTGGCGAAGATCGAGAATTCGGGGAAGTACTGGGCCAGCTCCTGGGCCGAGGCGATCGACATCTCCAGATCGCCCGAAGCAATGGCTTCCAGCTCGGAATTCTGCTTGATCAGCGTCGCGTTGTAGTGCGGCTGGTAGGTCGCGAAATCCGCCACGGCCGGTGCGAAGACTTCCGCCAGAGCGACAGAACGCTGGTCGGTTTCGGACGCCGGGGTCGACATCCGCAGGGTGACTTTATCCTGCGCCAAGGCCGGAACGGCCAGTGTCGCGGCCGCAAGTACGGTGAATGCGCGACGTGTTAGGTATTTGAGCACGAGTTTTCCTCCTCTGGCATGGCGGTTGAGCCCGTTTGAATCGCCGGGGCCTCCCCGGTTTCGTTCAGACGCCCAGGGCCCTCCTTTTTGCAATGTCGATATGGGCGTGAATGGCTTCGACGGTTCCTTGACGGTCGCGCGCCTCGAGCGCTTCGATGACCGCCATATGTTCGGCAAGCACGGGCTCCACCAGTTCCGGCAGCATGCGCGTGCCCGGATTGCGGATGACCCGTATCTTGATCGCGTTGACCCGGTGGATGTCGGAAATGATCCGGTTTCCCAGGGAGTCGATGACATGATCGTGGAAGGCCCAATCCATGTGCTGTGCCCTGTCCAGCAAATCTGGCGTGACGCCGCCGCGGGCCTCCTCCCGGGTCGCGCGGTGTTCGGCTGCGATCCGGGCGATGTCGTCGTCGCGCGCCGTGTCGCAGAAATGCGCAAATGCCTCGCCTTCGATCATCCGGCGCAGTTGAAAGGCGTTGCGGATCAGGTCGAGGTCGATCGTCAGGATCTGCAGACCCCGCTTTGGAACGGTGCGGATCAAACCGTCGGCCTCGAGCCGCGGAATCATCTCGCGTATGGCGCCCAGCGGCATGCCGGTCAGCTCGACCAGTTCACGCTGCGAAACGATCTGACCCGGCTGAATATCGCGCGCCAGCAGCTTTTCGGTGAAGCTGGAATAAGCGTGATCGCGCAGTCGATGGGCCTGTTTATTCATCCACCGGCTCCAGACTGTCGGCGTTCAGCAATTCCTCCCGTGCGACCCGGCCGAGCGGCGACAAAGGCGGCCGCACGGCCTCCCACGCGGGATCGTTTTTGTCACGGGCCAGAAGCACTTTCAGTCCGGCATTCACGGGCCCCGACACGATGCGGTCTACCAATCGCGACAGCGCCGCGTCCTCGCGGGCCTGCGAAAAAACCGAAGCCATGCGCTCCGGGTAGAGATTTGCCATTCCGGAGATCGATCCCGCGCACCCCAGGGGGAGGGCGCGGTGAAGCAGGCGCTCGTCGCCGATGAGAACCGGAAGACGGCCCTCGGACAGAAACGCGCTGGACGTAGCCCAGTCGCCGGAACTGTCCTTGATCGCCTGAATTCGATCGGGAAACGAAGCGCCGAGCCGGCCGGCAAGAGCCGGGGACAGTGCCACGCCGGTTACCTGCGGAATATTGTACAGAACGAACCGTGCCTCGGCGGCTGTCGCCTGAATCAACTGGCTGTGCCAGGCGAACAGGCCATCGTCATCGACAGCCGAGTAGTAGAATGGCGCCGACAGCAAAAAGTCACGGATTCCGTGGGCCAGGCCCTGTCGCACGTGAGCCGCGGCGTCTTCCACCGAGGCTGCGCTGATGCCCAGTACGATACGATCCGCCGACAAAGAGCCGGAGAGTTGCGCCAGAACCGCTTCTCGTTCTCCGGTCCCGATGGACGGCCCTTCGCCGGTCGTGCCAAACAGCGTGATTCCGGATGCGCCCCGCTGAGTCACGTCGACCGCATGGTCGACCAGCCGCTCGGCATCGATCGCACCGTCGGAGCCAAAAGGCGTCAGCAGTGCGGCCGAAATGCCGAATTGCATCATGTCTCTCCCGGTCGGGTCGTTAAGCGGCAAGACCGCCGCTATATCAGACATGTCACAAAGTGCCAACTGTAAATATCAGTAACATGTTAGAAGGATCGGCCCTCATTACCCACTCTTGACGGATGGAAACGGTTTCGTCGCGGTATCGTGCCCGCGGAATTCCCGTGCCCGCTGGCAGTCTTTCTCGTCGCAACTGGCGGTTCTGACAGTTTCGTTTGCTGATGCGGTGGCCATTCTCTTGGTGCGGGAAGGCGCCGTTACGGGCTCAGGTGCCAATCCGTGGGTCCGACATGTTTGATTTCTTGCTCTGATTTCAGCACAGGGCTCCCACCTGACCGCCGGCGTCCAGTCCGGCGGTCTTTTTTTGGCCATCCAACTGGTTGCTGGCAGTCTTTCCCGCTGCAACTGGTAGTATCGCCAGTTTTCTTTCACTCGATGGACGCGAAAGATGCCCGTGTGAGCTTCATGAATTGATTCGGGCGCTATGGACGAGGGTAGAACGCGAATCAGATCGGCGGCCGGTCTTCCGACCGGAGTCGGCATTGCCGACGGGCCGGCCGCCACAATCATCGCATCGCCGCGCGGGCGCGGTTCAGGCATCCATGCGGCTGGTCGGTGTGGAATCCTGACCAATGTCCCAACCGCGGGCGCCGGCGGTGCGATGTACTCCTCCCAACACTGCATCGCCGGCCGTCTTCCCGGACCTAACGCGGCTGGCGATGTGGCGACGGCGTATCCCATGCGCTGTCCATCCCGCCGGCGGCCCTCCCCTCGGCGGTACCGCACTGTCGGCTGAATGCGGCATAGGATTGCTTGCCGGTAACGGTGACGGCAGCTGCACCTATACCCCGGCCGCCAAGGCCGGCAGTGCGGTAATTTTCAGGCTGGCTTGCCGTGCCTACCAGGCTGCCGTCAGACAAGCCCTTCGAAGATCGCGGTAACTGCCAAGCGAGTTGGCGAGAAAGTCATTCACATCCGGTTCAAGCGCCCGGTCCCGCAGCAACAGGCGCGGCTTCTCGGTACAGCGATGGGCATCGTTCAGCAGCCGGATACAGGCCTGTCGATAGACCAGCCTCGGCTCGGACCGGGTGGCCGGCTCCGGCAGAAAGTAATGCCCGCGCCGTTCGTCTTCCCGCAAATGCGCGAGTTGAGTGACGAGTTGAAGAGCTTTCGTCAGATCCTTGAACGCGAGTTTGTAGGGTCGTCGCGCGTGTCCGGCGAAGGCGGAGAACAGGACGTGGGAAAGGCATTCGGAAATGCTCCTGGCCAGGTTTTCGTTATACCGGTCCAGCGCCTCGTAGCTCGTGAAGTGCGGGCCGTCGGGCCATCTGTTGCGGTCATCGAGCCGCATTGCGAAATCGGCAAAGGAGCCGCGTGCAATGGCGTAGCGGTAAAGCACGCCGTGAAAGGCGGGCACGATCTTCGTCAGGCTTGCCGGCTCCGAGCGTCTTTCGTCGCCCGTCCGCCGTTTCCGGGTCGAAGCCGTCGACAGGTCTGTCGGCTGCAACAGGCTGCGGACCAGGGCGTCGAGCCGGGCGCTGCGGGTTGCCTTGTTGCAATCCGGATCCCCGGCCAGCGCCGCCATCGCTTCCATCACTTTGCAGAGCGTGTCGAAATGTTGCCGCCGCAACGGCGACAGATGGATGCTTAGATCCGCGAAAACCAGAAAGCCGGATGGTGCGCCGACCGCCGGCGGCCCGCCAGGCCGATTGCCTGGATGTCGAGACCTTGCCGGTTGGAGACGCGTCACACTGGTTCCTTCTGACCGATACGCCGTACAGGACATCCGCGAGCGAACTGTCCCGCAAAGGAGCCATTCTAGGGGAATCCCGACGTCGCGGAACTGACAGATCTACCGGCATCGCGAAACAGAACCGACAGTCGGTGAAGTCTGTCGCCAGAAAATCCGCGCAGCGCGGCAATCATCCGGCCCGCGCACAATGGCGCATCGCGATGAACGATCTCATGCATCAGCGAGCAATGGATACGGAGTGATAAAACGGACAAGATCGAAGCCGCCGGCTCCACTGCTGGGAAGCTTCGCGATGTCGGCCCGTTGATCGCCGGCACACAAGCCTTAACCGCCCACCTCGCAGGGGCTGTTGACGGTTTCGACGGGCAGGCCGATGCGGCGCAGGAAGAACACCACCTCGCGCGAGGCGATGGACTGGTTGTATTTCGACGGGTTGACCACGTACTGATCGGAGGACGAATCCTTCTTCACATAGGTCTTGGTGCCGGAATAGTGCAGGCCGACCACTTCGGCGCAGGCATTGGCGACCGGCGAACCGCTGTTACCGCCGGCAGTCGTCATCGTGTATTGCAGGTTGGTGGCGCGCGACACGCTGTCGATGAAGTGGTTGTTGATGCGGCCCTCGCCGGTGACCGCCGTGGGGATCGACTCGCCGTCCGGTTTCAGCCGGTTGCTGATGGCGTGCTTCAGCTTGTCGTAGCGGATATCGAAGGTCGTCGCCTTTCCCGGATAGCCGCTGATGGCGATCCACTCGTCGACCTCGTAGTGCTCGTTGAACCTGAGAAAATGCTCGCTGCGATAGCCGACGATGCGCATCGCCGCCGCGTCGATCTTCAGCGGCGTCTCCTTGTCGGCGCGCGAAATCAGCTGGGCCTCGCGCACCCCGACATGTTCGTTGATGGCCAGCCAGAAGCCGGGCGCGTTGCCGCGGGCGCCCGCGACATGCGAGTTGGTGACGATGATGTCGGGCGCGACGAAGAAGCCGGTGCCCAGATGGTAGGGCGTCAGCTTGCCGTTTTCGTCGACCACGAACATCAGCAGCACCGTGGCGCGGCGCATCGAGCGCAGCACCTGCTGCGGCGTCGACTTGCGCGCCGGACCGCTGCGTTTGATCGGCGGTGTGACCACCGGGGCGTCGTCCTTGACGCGCGGCAGGTTGAGCGTGTTGCGCACCCGCGGCGGCAGTTTGACGGTCTTCGTCCCGTTGTCGGTATTGCGTTTGACCGGCGGCTTGTTGTCCGTCCGGGTCACCACCTGGACATCGTCCTTCTTGTCGTCGTCGGGCGGTGCGACCTGCCGCCTGACCGGTTGGTCGCCGCCGTCGCGCAGCGACCGGGCGCGAGTGGGATTGGCTTTCTCCCAGGTGGCGGCGCTTTGCCGGATCGACGCCACATCCACCTTCTTGCGGTTGAGCCTGCCGGTTTTCAGCATGGCCGCTTCCAGGCTGCGCGGGTGGTCGGCCAGAATCTCGTCGAATATCAAAGTGATGCGGAAATGCACTTCACCGCGTTGCGCTGCGGGCAGGCTCTCGGCCCGCTGATGCAGTTGCGAGGCCTCTGAAACCACAAGTTTTACATTTCGCCTCTGGGCTGTATTGCCGATGTCGTAGGATTGGAGCGTCAGCAACAATGCTGCTATAGTAACCGTCAGCAATCGGCAGAGCCGAATGCTGTCAAAAAAATAACCGATACGGTCTCTTACAGGGGTTCCCATCATGCTGCGCCTGACGATATTCTCGCCACGACCTGCCGTCGCCCGGATATTGCTTACCAGCTTTATGATCATTATAGCCGCCGCGGTTTGGATTGGAACACCCAATCGTGCCGCAGCGCAGCAGGACAACCAGGAGATCATCGGAGTCATATCGGGCAGTGTCACCGGGACCTATGCCCGTTTTGCCCACCAGATGTCGATCGTGCTGAACAGCGACAAGATCCGCGTGCTGCCGATCCTCGGCAAGGGCTCGCAGCAAAACATCAAGGACCTGCTCTACGTCAACGGCATCGACATCGCCATCGTGCAAAGCGACGTGCTGGATTTCTATCGGGACAACCAGACGATCCCCAATCTCGAGAACTCGATCCGCTATATCGGCAAGCTCTATAACGAGGAGATCCACATCGTCGTCCAGAGGGGCGTCTCCAACATCAAGGAACTGGAAGGCGAACTGGTCAGCGTCGGCGGTTCCGGCAGCGGCACGGAAATGACGGCGCTCACCTTGTTCAAGGCGCTCGGCGTCACCGTCGATCCGCTCAACGTGTCCAACCAGGAAGCGATCAACCAGGTCAAGGCCGGCAACCTGAAGGCGGCGGTGTTCGTGGTCGGCAAGCCCGGCTCGATCATCCAGAGCATCAAGCCCGAGGATGGCCTGGCGCTGTTGCCGATCCAGCTGCCGAAGAGCATTCAGGGCGCCTATTTCGATTCGAGCTTCTCTTCCGACGACTATCCGGCGGTCGTCGATTCCGGCCGCACCGTATCGACCATTGCCGTCGGTGCCGTGCTGGCGGTGTTCAACTGGCGCGACGGCTCGGCCCGCTACCAGGCGATGACGGAATTCTGCGCCAATCTGCTGGACGGCCTGCCGGTGCTGCAGTCGGACGAAAGCTTCCACCCGAAATGGCGCGAGGTGAACCTGACCACAGAGGTACCCGGCTGGACCCGCTTCGGCGGCATGCAGGGCCTGCTTCAGCAATAGTTCGGTGGCAGTACCGAAGCAGTCTCCATAGGAGTCGCTACCGGTTCGCCGCCACGTCCGTCTCACCGCCTAAATTCAGCTGGGCGCGCGATCTCGGCCAGTCGGCCGAGGCTTCGAGACGCTGGTCGTAGACATTCATCAGATCGCTGTCGCCCGCCGCATAGACGACGGCCCTGCAAATCTTCAGCGCCACCACCGAATTGCTGTGGCTGTCCGGGTCGGAGCAGTGCTGGCGCATTTCGTCGATGGTCATGTCGAGCACGATCTCGAGCGGCGCCATGGACTTGCGCATCACGAAGGTGTCGCGGGCTCGTTCGCCCTCCTGGCTGTCCTGTTTCAGGCCCGGCAGCAGCAGGCCGCTCGACCGGTTTTGGTTCGACCGGTCGGCCAGCATTGTCGACGGGTCGCTGCCCAGCGAACCGGAATAGCTGGCCATGGCCCGCAGCAGCGGCGAATGGTCGTAGTTTTCCACCCGCACCAGCGGCACCGCGCCCTTGTCCAGCTCATCCGCGGTCCAGTTGAGCCAGTCGGCGGCGCGGTCCTTGTTCTGGTCCGTGCCCAGGCCGAGGCCGAACTGTTCGCCGATCAGCTCGCCATAGGCCTCGTCGCCCAGCACCACCATGTAGGAGGCGTAAAGCAACGCCGCCTGGGCGTTGTCGAAGGCATGCGACAGGCCGAGGCAGAGCTCGGAACTGTCGAGCAGGGCTTCCCGGTCGTTGGCGTTCGGCAGGATCGATGTGCTGAGCGTCTGGATGAAGCCGGCGGCGTTGTTGCCGGCCAGTACGGCCAGGTCCGGAGCCCTGGCGGCTGCATGCTGGTTGCACTGGCTCCAGATGTCGGCGACGTCGGTGTCCGGTGCCGCCTGCAGGCTGTCCTGCAGCTCGCGCAGCACATAGGAACGGGCCGTGCAGAACTGTTCGATGTAGAGGCCGGTGGCGTCCGTGCCGCCGAGATTGAGGTTGATCTCGGCGCCGCCGATGGCTTCGCGGCTGACATTGTCGTCGCACAGTGCGGCGATCGTGACGGGTCCGCTGTCGCTGCTGCCGTCCGACGGCGCATTGTCGCGCAGGCTCTTCAGGAACGAGGTGGTCTGCGACGGTCCCGGCGCACTCTTGTCGTTCGGGTCGTCCGTCGGTCCGGCGATCAACTTGGCGTACTGGGTCAGCAGCGCAGCCCGCTGCTGGGTCGTCAGCGTTCCGGTCTGCTTGGCGCCGATCGAGCCCTGGAAGCGCCTGATCCCGGCGCGGGTCTTGGGTCCGAACTGCCCGTCTGGCGGGCCGGCATTGAAGCCGAAGGCGTTCAGCGCCCGCTGGATGTTGGCATCGTCGCGCACGATGGTGGACCTGGAGCGGCTGGAGCGGGTCGTCCGCTTCTTGTAGTAGGTGCGCCGCTTGGTGCGGTATTTGCGGCGCGGCTGCACGACGCAGCCGCCGATGCCGCGGATACCGAAGCACACCGCCTGCGCTTGCGCCACCGGTACTTTCACGACCGACAGGAACTTCATCTCCGGAATCGGTTCGAGAGTAAAGAACGAGAGTACGAGGCCGGACACTCCGACCGTCAAAGCCCGTTTCAACATGGTTTTGCCCCCGTGTTTCACGGTTTGTTTCAGTATCCGACAATTCACCCGGCGAGGCAAGGTGAAGGAGGTAAATCCGCAACGTCAGGTCGCAAGCATAACACTGGTACTCTATACCGTTGAACTGCTTGCATATTTCGAAATACTATAAGCGTAGTTGTCGCTTGTTTAGCCGGCGATGAAGGTTGCCGCGCCGCAAGGTCGAAGGCTGAACATGTACGCAATCGTCGGGAACAGGCATCCGCCCGATTTTGGCCGGATTGCGCCGCCATGGGTGCGCCGCTAGGCTTGCGCCCAGCGATCACGGAGAAGGATCCCCTTGTACGAACTGCTTCAAGCCGCACTGGCGCCCGAGGCGATTGCCGGCCACCTGTCCTACGGGCTTCTGGTCCTGTCGATGCTGATGAATTCCATCCTGTGGCTGCGCATCATCGCGCTGGTCTCGGGCGTCGCCGGCATCGTCTACAGCGGTTTCGTGCTGCGCGACCCGGTCGGCACCTTCTGGGAAACCCTGTTCGTGCTGGCCAACCTGACCCAGTTCTGTCTGCTTTTGTGGCGCAGCCGCAAGGCCCGCTTCAGCGACGACGAATATCTGTTCTGCCAGAACGCCCTGGTGCTGGTGCCGCCGAGCCTGGCGCGGCAGTTCATCGATATCGGCAAATGGCAGACGATCGCCTCCGGCACGATCCTGACCAACCAGGACGAACCGGTCGAGCGGCTCACCTATATCGCCGAAGGCCATGTCGACGTGATGGTCAATGGCCGCCTCGTGGCGACCTGCAGCAACGGCGACTTCATCGGCGAACTCGGGATCCTCTCGGGGCGCCCGGCGACGGCGACCACCAAAGCGACCACCGATCTGCGGGCGCTGGTGTTCGAGCGCGACGCCCTGATGCGCCACCTGAAGAGCAAACCGGACCTCAAGCTTGCGTTGCAGGCCGGGTTCAAGAACAATCTGCGCCAGAAACTGGCGATCGCCAACGAGCGCACGCTTGCCGGCACGGGAAGCTGACCGGCGGCACGCCTTCCAGTCGAACCCATCGGAGGAGCCATGAGCTGGCAAGCCTATCTGGACGCACACCAGGACCGGTTCGAGACCGAACTGCTGGATTTCGTTCGCATCCCGTCCGTTTCCGCGGCTGCGTCCTACGCGGCTGACGTCGAACGCGCCGCCCAGTGGGTCGCGACCCGGCTCGATGCGGCGGGCGCCGAGCACATCGAGGTCCTGCCGACCGGCGGTCACCCGGTCGTCTATGGCGACTGGCTGCACGCCGGCGCCGAGCGGCCGACGGTGCTGATCTACGGCCATTTCGATGTCCAGCCAGGCGAACCCTTCGACCTTTGGGACAGCCCGGCCTTCGAACCGGAAATCCGCAACGGCTGCGTTTTCGGTCGCGGCGCCTCCGACGACAAGGGCGGCATGCTGATCCCGATTCTGGCCTTCGAGGCGATGCTGCGCGGCAACTCGGGCGTGCCGGTCAACGTCAAGTTCCTGTTCGAGGGACAGGAGGAGATCGGCTCGCCGCAATTGCCGGAGTTCGTCGCGCGGCACCGCGACCGGCTCGCCTGCGATATGATCTTCTCGGCCGACGGGCTGCAATGGACCGCCGACGAGGCCAATCTCGTCACCGGGCTGAAAGGCCTGGTCGGCCTCGAGATCACCGTCACAGGCGCCGATGGCGACCAGCATTCCGGCCTGCATGGCGGCGGTATCGCCAATCCGCTGCAGGCGCTGAGCCACGTGCTGGCATCGCTCAAGGGCACCGATGGCCGTATCACGGTCGACGGTTTCTACGACGACGTCGTCGAGCTCACCGAAGAGGACCGCGCCGACATCGCCCGGGTGCCGTGGGACGAGGCCACCTATGTGGCCGAGCTCGGCGTTCCAGAGGTTTTCGGCGAGCCGGGCTACACCACTCGCGAGCGGCTGTGGGCGCGTCCGACGCTCGACATCAACGGTCTGACCGGCGGCTATCAGGGCGGCGGTTCGAAGACCGTGCTGCCGGCGAAGGCCAGCGCCAAGGTCACCTGCCGGCTGGTCGCCAACCAGAAGCCGGACCGGATATTCGAACTCATTTCCCAGCATGTCGAGCGCCACCTGCCGCCGGGCGTGCGGGTGAGCGTCGAACGGCTGCAGGGCAGCGCCGACCCCTATCTGATGCCGCGCAATCACAATGCCAGCCGCGTCGCCGGCGAGGTGCTCGCCGAGATCTACGGCGCAGAGCCCTATGTCACCCGGCTGGGCGGGTCGATCCCGGTCACGTCGGTGTTTCTGAAGGAACTCGGCGCCCACACCACCATGTTCGGCTTCAGCGTCGGCGACGAAAACCTGCACGCCCCCAACGAGTTCTTCCGCCTGGTTAATTTCCGCCGCGGCCAGAAGGCCTATTGCCGGCTGCTGGAGAAATTGGGGGCTTAGTCACCCAGATATTTCTCGAACACCGCCTCCAAGGTGCCCTGCAGTTCGAGCTCCGCAAGCCAGGCGTCGACATAGAGTTTCCAGACGATGTCGCGAGGCAGGAGATAGGCTTTTTCCGCCTCGGTGAACGTCCGGCCTGGCATGGTGGCGCACAGCGACGAATCGAGGTGGTGCTGGTAGCGCACTTCGACCGAGTCGGTGATCATCACGTCGGCCCGGCCTTCGGCGATCTCCCGGAAGATCGTCCGGTTGTCGGCATGGACCAGCAGCTTGGCCCGTTTGATGTGCTCTTTGGCGAATGCCTCGTTCGTGCCGCCGGGATTGACGATCACGGTCACGCCCGGCCGGTCGATCTTGGCCAGCGTGTCGAAGCGATCCCGGTCGGCGCAGCGGGAGATCGGCGTCTTGCCGAAACGGTAATAGGGCGCCGAAAAGAAGGCGGCCCGCTGCCGCAGCAGCGAGCGGGAGATGCCGCCCATGGCGATATCGAAGCGGTCGGCGGCGAGATCGTCCATCAACGCCGGCCAGCTGGTCTCGACGAAGACCGGTGCGACGCCGAGCGAGGCGGCCAGGTTGCGGGCGAGATCGATGTCGATGCCGCCATAGTCGTCGCTCTGTTTTGCGCGCTCGGTGAAGGGCGGATAGTCGCCGGTCGTGCCGATTCGCAATTCGCCGGCTTCGAGCACCCGGTCGAGCGCCGAAGGCCGATCCGCCGCCTTCGCCGAAAACACCAAAACGGCGAGGAAAACGAGGCCGGAGAATACAGCCTGCGCGAGCCGGATCGCGCCGCCCCTGCGGATCGACCCGCCGGCAAGGATTTCACAATGCATTGCGACCACCCGGTTGACCGCCCTCAGTCGATCAACACCTCGGCCTCGACCTCGACGGCGATGCCATCGCCCATCGGCAGCGATGCCATGCCGACGGCGGAGCGGGAGTGGCGGCCGACTTCAGGCCCGAACACCTCCAGGATGAGGTCGGAGAAACCGTTGATCACCGCCGGCTGGCCGGTGAATTCCGGCATGGAATTGACCATTCCCAGCACCTTGCACCAGCCGCTGATACGGTCGAGATCGCCGAGTTCGCGCTGCAGGCTCGCTAGCATCGACAATCCGGTCTTGCGCGCCAGCTCGTAGCCCTCGTCGACGCTTACGTCGCGGCCGAGCTTGCCGTAGGGCCCGCTGATCGTTCCGTCGGTGTTCTGCGGGCCGTGGCCCGACACGAAGGCCCGGTTGCCGCGCACATTGACCTTGGCGAAGGGTAGACGCACGCCTTCGGGCAGGACAACCGGCGCCGGCAGGGCCAGGCCCATGGATTTCAGCTTGTCTTCGATGCGTGACATGGGTTCGCTTCTCCGCTGTTCGATCGGGTGATTATTCGTGCTGCATCGGCGATTGCCGCTTGCGTCTGAATATCTGATCGAGCCGCAGGGTGACAATGGCGAAGATTACCCAGCTTGCGTGAAACAGGACGCCGGCGAGAATGACGTATTCCCCGGGGATGGGTCCGACCGCCGCCCGCTCGGTGAATTCGTCGAGGCTGGTCAAGGGCTCCGGATGGATGGCCAGCTTGCCGTAATAGGCGACCGCCTGGATCGTCAGGATCCATGAATAGTTGTTGCGCAGCCGCCGCCCGACCGCCCGCACGAAACTGATGTGATAGTGCGGCATGCGGTAATCGTCGGCCAGAAGCGCGCTCCAGGCGCCGTTGAGCTTGACTTTTTCGCCGTTGAGGATCGGCGCGTAGAAATCGCTCTCCAGCAGCCGCGCCCGGGCGCGAAATATGTTGTAATAGCGGTAGCGGCGGGCTTCGAAGGTGAGAAAGAAGACGACCAGGAAGCCGACGAGGATCATCGGCAGGGGCGAGGCGTTGACGCTGCTGAAGGTCGCCGACAGGGCGATGCCGGTGGTGACGACGGCCCAGTTGGTGGTGTTGTCAAGACGATTGCGCCAATGGGTGCTGCGGTAGACCTCGCCGCGGTAGAGATGCGCAAGCGCCCCCAGGACCCCGGCTTCGATGTCCTGTTTCGGCCAGCCTTCACCTGTCGCTTTGTCGGCCATGGTTTCGTCGTTGCGCCTACCGGCTCTTAAGAAGATAGGCCATCCGGCCCGTCCGGCAAGCGGTTACCCGGCGAACGGGCCGTCGTCCCGCTTGCAGCTCGACCCGCTCTCGTCGTCCGCCGGCGCGCAGCGCGCGGATTGCCGGTTGCCCATGAATTTGTTAGCAATTTCGTAGATATGGAACGGCGCGATCGCGGCCGTGCTCAATCTGAAGAGGGGATCTGTTCCATGGACGAACTGCCTGCCCAACTGACCGCGTTCGGTCCGTTGCTCATCAGCGCCGGAAAGGCGCTGCTGTTCCTGGTTATCGGTTATCTGGTCGCCGGCATCGTCCAGCGCACCATCCGCCGCCGGGTGCTGGCCAGCGAGCAGCTCGACGACACGCTCGGCACATTCTTCGCCTCGATCGCCAAGTGGCTGATCCTGGCGGTCGTCGTCATCGCCGTGCTACAGGTCTTCGGCTTTCAGGCGACCAGCCTGGTCGCCGTGCTCGGCGCCGCCACCCTTGCGATCGGCCTGGCGCTGCAGGGGACGCTTGCCGATATCGCCGCCGGCGTCATGCTGATCATCTTCCGGCCGTTCAAACTGGGCAACTATGTCGACATTGCCGGAACCGCCGGGACCGTGAAGGAACTGAACCTGTTCGTCACCGAACTGGTGACGCCCGACAACGTCCAGATCATCGTTCCCAACGGCAAGGTCTGGGGCTCCATCATCACCAACTACTCGGCCCATGACACCCGCCGCCTCGATCTCACCTTCGGCATCGACTATGGCGACGACGCCGGCAAGGCGATCGGCATCATTCTCGACTGCGCCGGCAAGGACGACCGCGTGCTCAAGGATCCCGAACCCTGGGTGCGGGTCGTCAACCTGGGCGATTCCTCGGTCGATCTCGGCGTGCGCCTGTGGTGCAAGGCCAGCGACTACTGGGAGCTGAAATTCTCCATGACCAAGACGGTGAAGGAGACCTTCGACGAGAAGGGCATTTCCATTCCCTATCCGCACCAGGTCGAAATCCACCGCAGCGCCTGACCAAGTGCCCCAGCTCTGGGTGCGCGAAGGCGGCCGCTGGCTGCAGCGCCTGTATCAGGAGACGGCGGTCGAGCGATAATCGGCGTTGTCGCCGAGGAACATCGCCTCGATCTCCGCCGCCGGGCGCGCCGGGCTGACCAGGAAGCCCTGCATTTCGGTGTAGCCGGCGGCGCGGACCTGATCGCGCTGGCTTTCCGTTTCGACACCTTCCGCAGTCGCGGTCATGCCGAGATTGCGGCTGAGGCTGGCGACGGCGTTGACGATGATCGCCGTCTCCTGCGGGCCCGACAGGTCGTTGATGAAGGACCGGTCGATCTTGATCTTGTCGAACGGGAAACTGCGCAGATAGCTCAGCGATGAATAGCCGGTGCCGAAATCGTCCATGGCGATGCGCACGCCCATGTCGCGCAGCGCGTGCAGGATGGAGAGCGTGCAGTCGCTGTCCTGCAGCAGCACCTGCTCGGTGATCTCGAGTTCCAGCCGCTGCGGCCGCAGGCGCGATTTCGCCAGGGCGTTGAACACGGTCTGCACCAGGTCGCCGCTGCGGAACTGCACCGGCGAGAGGTTGACGGCAATCCTTGTGTCGGACGGCCAGGCGGCAGCATCGAGGCACGCCCGTTCGATGATCCAGTCGCCGAGCGGGGTGATCAATCCGATCTCTTCGGCCACCGGGATGAATTCCGCCGGAGAAACGTTGCCGCGTTGCGGATGCGGCCAGCGCAACAGCGCTTCGAAGCCGGTCACCGCGTCGCTGTCGAGATCGACCAGCGGCTGGTAGTGCAGCTCGAACTGGTTTTGCGCGAATGCGGCGCGCAGGTCCTGTTCCAGGGCCCGCCGGGCCTGGATTTCGATATCCATGTAGCTTTCGAAAAAGCGGTAGACGCCGCGGCCGTCGTTCTTGGCGCGGTAGAGCGCCATGTCGGCGTTCTTCAGGAGCTGATCGGTCTGGGTTCCGTTTTGCGGCGCCACGGCGACGCCGATACTGGCCCCGATCACCGCCTGATGGCCGTCCAGGTCGAACGGCCGGGCGAGGATGTCGCAGACGCGCGCGGCCAGCGCACCGGCTGCTTCGGGCTGGTTGTCGGACATCTGCAGGATGGCGAACTCGTCGCCGCCGAGTCGGGCAATGGTGTCGCATTCGCGCACGCACTGGGCCAGCCGGCTGGCGGCCGCCTTGAGGAGTTTGTCGCCCATCGGGTGGCCGATGGTGTCGTTGACGTCCTTGAAGCGGTCGAGGTCGATGCATAGAACGGCGAAGTGCTTCTCGCCCTTGAGCCCGGCTAGCGCCTCTTCCATGCGCATGTTCAGCAGCGTCCGGTTCGGCAGTCCGGTGAGTTCGTCGTGATGGGCCATATGCGCCACCAGCGCCTGGACCCGCTGCAGTTCGGTGACGTCTTCATGGGTCGCGACCCAGCCGCCGTCCGGCATCGGCTGGTGCACCATGCAGATGAACCGGTCGCCGGCAATTTCCTGGATGCGGGTGATCGACTCGTTTGCGGCGATCTGCGCCAGCCGTTCGTCGAGAAAGCTGTCCGGATCGATGGCGACATAGTCGCCGCGGTCGATGAGCAGGCGGATGATATCGTCGTAGAGCGTGCCGGGTTGCGCCATCTCCTCGGGCAGGTTGTAGACCTCCAGATACCGTCTGTTGCAGACCAGCAGGCGGCGGTCCTTGTCGTACATCGACAGACCTTGAGACATGTTGTCGAGTGCCGCGTTGAAACGGCGGTTCTGTTCGGTCAGGGCCTCTTCCGCCCGCTTGCGCTCGGTGATGTCCTTGTAGGTGGTCACGAAACCGCCGTCGCGAACCGGTTTGCCGACGATCTCGATGACGGTGCCGTCCGGCCGCGTGCGCTCGAACTGATGCGGCTGGAACTTCGAGGCGAGTTCCACCCGCTCCTGTATCAGGGTCTCGATGTCGCCGTCGCCATATTCGCCGCGCTCGGCATTGTAGCGGATGAACTCGGCAAACGGCGTGCCCGTCTTTCCCAGTTCCGACGGAAATTCCAGAAGATCCAGGAAGTTCTGGTTGAAGGCGACCGCATTGAGGTCGGCGTCGATCATGCTGATGCCCTGATCGATGGATTCCAGCACGACCCGCAGATGCTCGGAATGGTTCTCCGCCGCGACCTGCTGCTTGTAAAGCGCCGTTGCGTCGGTATGGATGCTGATCATGCCGCCGTCGCTCGTGCGCTTCTCGAAGGTGCGCAGCACGCGGCCGTCGCGCAGCTGATGCTGGAAGGGTTCGCTCGGATTGCGGCGGCGTTCCATGCGGTTTTTGATCCACTGCGGATCGTGGCAGTCATCGGTGCTCTGGCCGCCGGCGACGAACGCCTTTACCAGATCGATATAGCCCATGCCGCTCACGACCACGTCCTGATGGTCGGGGAAGAACCATTTGCGGAAGAGCTTGTTGCAGACGATCACCCGGTCGTCGGCGTCGCACATCAGGAAGCCGGCCGGAATGCTCTCGATGATATCGGTCAGTCGCCAGTCGCACCCGTCGCTGGCGCGCGAGCGCCCGCCTGTTGCGGCTCCGGCCGCATCACCCATGTTCGGCATTTGCATTCCCCCAAGCTGCGCCGGTGTCGGCGGGTCGACACAGCCCCCTACCTCTGGAGGTTGCAGGGTACTCGCCGAACCCTTCGATTTGGTTGAGGCACAGGGTAAAGAGACGGTTATCCCGGCAGGGCGATTTGTCTGCGATGCCGGCTAAGGTGTTCCGGCCGCTTGCAAATCGGCGAACCGGTTTTTGTCGGACTCGGCGGTCGAGGTTCAATCTTCGATTGCAGAACCGCCGCCGTTTTCGCCCTTCGGGCGGCGCTTTCGTTAAACCTTCCGAAAGGCTTTGCCAGCACATTCGACAGAGGGACTCGGGGCCGGTCTGCGCCGCGGGAACCAGTGGGGGATATCAAATGTTGTTTGGAGACTTCAAAGACCTGCGCGCGCTGGGCCGGGTTCTGGCGATGGCGGTCGGCCTGACGGTGGCGTTGGCGGGAACCGCAAATGCCCTGGAAAGGCTGCACAAGCCGCCGGTGGTCGGTGGCGCCGCTTTCACGATCAAGCAGGACAGCGGCGAGCGGGCGGTCGATCTGGCCGACCTGTGCGGCTTGCCGCAATACAAGCTGCGGACCGACAGCCCCTGGGAGGACGGGGAGCAGCTGTTCGAAGGCGTGCTGTTGCGCGACGCGCTGGCTTATCTCAACCTCGATACCGCCGATGCGGTCATCATCCGGGCCGTCGACGACTATTCACAGCGCATTCCGCGCGAGGATTGGGACAATTACCCCGTCATGCTGGCGCTGCGCGAAAACGGTTCGTTTCTGACGCGCCGTAACCAGGGGCCGACGCGGCTGGTCTATCCGGTGCTCGACCATCCGGAACTGGACAATCCGGTGCATCGCAATCGCTGGGTCTGGCTGATCGAATCGATCGAGCCGGCCGAGTAACGGCAATGGACGGGCCGCGATTTCAGAAAATCAAGGCGCTGGCCCCGGCCCGCGAGAGCATCGCCGTGCTCGTCGCCATAGCGATCTCACTGGCCATTATCACCACCATCTACAGCAATATCCGCTCGGTCGAGCAGGCACTGCCACGCTTCGGCTTTCTTTCCTTCCGGGAACTGCATGTCCATTTGCGCGACGTCGACCGGCTGAAGGACATGGTGCTGCTGGCCAGCACCAACCCGACCGCCATGCGCAGCCGGGAGCTGCTGACCGAAGCCGCCGACCTGGCCTATGTCCGCTTCGCCAAGGTGGACCGCAGCCGCATCACCAGCGAACTCGACGCCTATGGCGCCCTGCGCGAGCAGGTGCTGGCCACGATCAATTCCATCGATGCTCTGCTGGCCCAGCCCGGACCGCTCGACGGCAACGTGCTCAATGCCATCATGAGGGACCTCGATGACGTCGATGCCGAGCTCAACCGGCTGTATTTCAGCGTCGGCGAGGAATCGAGCAAGGGGCTGCACGACGCCCAGCAGGTGCTGGCCACGCTCAACAAGCAGATCCTGGTCATACTGGCGATCCTGTCGACCTTGCTGATCGGCATCGCCGTGTTGCTGGTGCAACGGCAGAGAGCGGCCAACAGTCTGCGCCGGCTGGCCTGGAACGATTCGGTGACCGGCCTGAAAAACCGCGCCTGGCTGATGGAAAAAGGTCCGAAAATCATCGCCGACGCCCGCGCGGCGCGGCGGCCGCTGGCCATTTATCTTGTCGATCTGGACCATTTCAAACAGGTCAACGACACTTTCGGCCATCAGGCCGGCGACGATCTGCTGCGGGCGGTTGCCGACGTGCTGAAATCGCACAATGTCCCGAACATGGCCGCTTCGGCCCGCCTCGGCGGCGACGAATTTGCCGTCGTCCGCATGGCCGACAGCCAGGCCGAGCTGGTGCGGTTCGGCGAGGTCCTGTGCCGGCAGCTCTCGGGTTTCCGCGAGGCCGGCGGTCACCAGGTGCGGCTGGCCGCCAGCATCGGCCTGTCCTTCTGCCCGGATCACGGCGACGACGTCAGCGCCCTGCTGAAACATGCCGATCTGGCGCTTTACTCCGCCAAGGCCGACGGCCGTCAGCGCCTGGCGGTCTACACCGAGGAACTCAAGGCCAGCCTCGACAACCGCATCGAAATGGAAGAGAGCCTGCGTCAGGCGATCCGCAACGACGAGTTCTTCCTGGTCTGGCAGCCGCAATTGTCGGTCGCCAGCGGTCGGCTGACCGGTGCCGAGGCGCTGATCCGCTGGAACAATCCGAAGACCGGATCCGTCGCCCAGCCGATGGATTTCATTCCGGTCGCCGAGGAGTCGGATCTCATTGTGGAAATC
Organism: Rhizobiaceae bacterium; assembly: GCA_963921345.3. Lineage (GTDB taxonomy): Bacteria > Pseudomonadota > Alphaproteobacteria > Rhizobiales > Rhizobiaceae > Hoeflea_A. Next base: position 209,737 of record CAWUFE020000009.1, read on the forward strand.
GACAAGCTGGTGCTGCGCAAGGCCTGCGAGCAGGCCATCGACTGGGTCCCGCATCTGCCCGACGACTTCACCGTCAGCGTCAATATTTCCGGCCGGCACCTGGAGGACCGTTCGCTGTGCGCCTACCTGGCCGGGCTGTTACGCGAGGTCGGGCTTCCGGCTTCGCTGCTCGAACTGGAGCTGACAGAACGTGTCTTCATCAAGAACAAGAAGGCGGCACTTGCGGTGCTGGCCGAAATCCGCGAGCTCGGCGTGCGCGTCGCACTCGACGATTTCGGCACCGGCTATTCCAGCCTTGGCAGCATCACCGACCTGGAGATCGACCGCATCAAGATCGACCGCTCCTTCCTGTCGCAACTGGTCGAATCGCAGCGCAAGCGCGGCATGGTGAATTCCATTCTCACCATGTGCCAGGCGCTGGAGATGGAGGCGGTCGCCGAAGGCGTCGAAAACGCCGACCAGCTGGACTTCCTGGCCGGCACCGGCTGTGCCTACGCCCAGGGCTTCTATATCTCCGAACCGCTGCAGGCGTCGCTGTTCACCAACTACATCCGCAGCCACGGTGAGACAGCGGAAGAGCAGGCCAAAGCCGTCTGACGATCGTTCCCTTGCCGTCGACCGCTCAATCCCGCTCGACGGAAACGTGGAACAGGGCATAAACGCCCTTGCTGCGCAGCCGCTTGTCCATCTCCGCGTCGCCGACCTTCGGGAACACCAGCTTGGTCGGTCCGAATTCGCCGATGGCCATCGGCCGGCCGTTGATTTCAATCGCCACGATCGGCTTGTGTTCCTCGATGTCGGAACGGTCGATCTCGACCGCATAGCCGTCCAGCCCGGTCAGCACCAGCCGGTTGCCCGTCGCGCCCACATGGGCGAGCAGGTCCGCCAGGTAGGGGCCGCGATAGGTGCCTTCGGAGCGCGGAAAGTCGTCTTCGTAGCTGGTCTGCGGCATTGCCGACAGGGTTGCGCGGTCGAACAGGTAGCCTTTGTCGAAGGCGATGTCGTGATGCGAGAACAGGCCGTGATCCTCCGAAGTGATCGGCTCGCGGTTGGTTTCGCTGATCGTGCCGGAGAAGGTGACGACACCCGGATCGTCCGCCAGTGCGGGGGTGATCGGAGCCAGCGCAAGAAAGGCCAGAGCGGCCGCTACGGAAAACACATGTTTCATCATCGTAATCCACTTCGTTAAAAAAAACGCCGTTTGCCCGCAGGTAGGAACGTAATATGTCCGTCGCGTGACGGGCCGGCCGGTGACCGCGCCAATCTGTTTTAACGATTCGAATGATCCGAATTGCCGATTTGCCGGGTCCCGGTCGCGATGCTAAGAGGAGCGCGTTTTCGAAACGAACGAACCGGCCGCATGACTTCCGATACCCGCAAGACCTGGAGCCGCGAAGAAGCGCAGGCGATCCACGACCTTCCGTTCAACGACCTGATCTTTCGGGCGCAGACCGTGCACCGGCGCCACTTCGACCCCAACCGGGTGCAGATGAGCCGGCTGCTCAGCATCAAGACCGGCGGCTGCCCGGAAGATTGCGGCTATTGCAGCCAGTCGGCCCACCACGACACCGGACTGAAGGCGTCGAAACTGGAGGCGGTCGAGACGGTCGTTGACGAGGCGCGCCGCGCCCGCGATGCCGGGGCGACCCGCTACTGCATGGGGGCGGCCTGGCGCAACCCCAAGCCGCGCGACATGCCGGCGCTCGTCGCCATGGTCGAAGGCGTGCGGGCGCTGGGCATGGAGACCTGCATGACGCTCGGCATGCTGACGCCCGAGCAGGCCGGCGAACTGAAGGCGGCGGGCCTCGACTATTACAATCACAATCTCGACACGTCGGAAGAACACTACGCCAAGATCATCACCACCCGGACCTATGCCGACCGGCTGGAGACGCTGGCGCATGTGCGCGAGGCCGGGATCAAGGTCTGCGCCGGCGGCATTCTCGGCATGGGCGAGACGGCGGGCGACCGGATTTCCATGCTGGTGACGCTCGCCAACCTGCAGGAGCCGCCGGAAAGCGTGCCGATCAACATGCTGATCCCGATTCCCGGCACGCCGCTGGCATTTGCCGAGCGCATCGAGCCGCTGGATTTCATCCGCACCATTGCGCTGGCCCGCATCATGATGCCGAAAAGCCATGTGCGCCTGTCGGCCGGCCGTACCGAGATGTCGGAAGAGACCCAGGCGCTGTGTTTCCTCGCCGGCGCCAACTCGATCTTCACAGGTGACACGCTGCTGACCGCCGACAATCCGGAAGACGACGCCAGGCTGTTCCGCAAGCTCGGCGTGCTGCCGGAAGAACTCCCGGCTGCGGAGAGTGCGGCGGCCGAATAGCCGCGCCGGTTACCCGCTGCCGCGCCGTTTGATGGCGCCCGACAGGACACACAGCAATTCAAACAGGATGGAAGCGCCGAGCCATCCGGTGCCGCCGGTTTGGTCGAAGGGCGGCGAGACCTCGACGAGATCGGCCGCGACCAGGTTCGTTCCTTCGAGTTCGCGAACGAATTGCTGTGCCTGGAAACTGGTCGGTCCGCCGATTTCCGGGGTGCCGGTGCCCGGCGCGTAGGCCGGATCGATGAAATCGATGTCGAACGTGCAATAGGCGGGCCGGTCGCCCAGGACCTGCCGCGCCTGGGCCATGACGTCGCTGATACCGCGGTCGAACACCTCTTCGATGCGAATGATCGTGACGCCCTGCTGCAGACCCCACTCGACGTCGTCCAGATTGTAGGCGGTGCCACGAATGCCGATCTGGATCATCCGCTTCGGATCCACCAGGCCCTCTTCGATCGCCCGGCGGAACGGCGTGCCATGGGTGAGCTTCGAGCCGTCGAAGTAGTCGTCGAAAAGATCGGTGTGAGCATCGAACTGCACCAGGCCGAGCGGCTCGTCGCCGGCCAGGCCGCGCAGAACCGGCAGGGTCGTCAGATGGTCGCCGCCGGCCGTCAGGGGGGCGATTCCGAGCGCCCCGATCTTCCGATAATAGCCGGTAATGCGTTTCAAGCTGTCGTGCAGGTCAGCCGGATTGACGCCGACGTCGCCGAGGTCGGCACAATTTGCCTCGGTAAACGGGCTGGCGCCCGTCGCCGGGTTCATCGCCCGGATCATGGTCGAATAGTCCCTGAGCTGGCGCGGCCCGTGTCGCGGCCCCGGGCGGTTGGTGGTGCCGGCATCCCAGGGCACGCCGACGATGCCGAGGTCGACATCGGCGATCTCCGGCGCATCCAGCGTCAGGAACGGCAACCGCATGAATGTCGGCAGGCCGGCGAAGCGCGGCAGTTCGATCCCGGAGACGGGATGGAAGAATCCGGCGGGTGTTCTGGTCATCGATCTGGCTCAGCGTCCTTGCGACTTGTTTTCCGCGATCATCGCGATCATCTCGAACATGATAGCAGCAGCGCGAAGGGCTGTGATCTGGTTGGGGCTGTCCTTGGTCGGCATCAGGCACACGACATCGCCGCCGACGATGTTCATGCCGCGCACGGCATGCAGCAGCTCGACCGCCTCGTCGATCGAAAACCCGCACACGCCGGCCTCGATATTGGCGACGCCCGGTGCGACGGTCGGGTCGAGGCAGTCGAGGTCGAAGGTGATGTAGACCGGGTGGCCCGCGAGCGTTTCCCGGATCTGGGCAACGACCTCGGCGGCGCCGCGGCGACGGTAATCCTTCATGGTCACGACGTTGTAACCCACGTCGTAGGACGGCTGCAGCCAGTCCAGCGTGCGGGTATGACCGCGCAGCCCGATCTGCATGGAGCGGGTCGGGTCCACATCGCCCTGATCGGCAAGATAGGCGCCCCAATGGGCCGCCGACTTCCTGGCGCCGAGGAAGTGGTCGACGCCGGTATAGACGTCCGTATGGGCGTCGAGATGCAGGAAGCAGACCGGCTCACCGCCGGCGATTTCGCCGCGCCCGAGCGCCTGGACGATGCCGCCGGTGATCGAGTGATCGCCGCCGATCGAAACCGGACGGGCGCCCGCCGCGTCGATGTCACGGTAAAACCGGGTGATCTGCTCGATGCAGTGTTCGTTGTCGTTGGCGCGCGGAAACGGAACGTCGCCGACATCGGCGATGTTTGCCGCCGTCCACGGATCGATGCCGAACTCCCCGTGCATGCGCCGCAGCATCGCCGAAACGTTGCGCACAGCGCGCGGTCCCAGGTGCTGGTCGCGCTCCGTCGTGCCGTTGCCGGTCGAGTGCGGCACGCCGACGAGCGCGATATCGCGGCCCGACGGCCCCGTGTTTTCGCAGCGAAACAGCGTCGGAACACCCCACCAGTAGAGGTTGCTCATCATGCTCGCATCATGTTCTTCAGCCACGGACGATTTTCCTCTTGTTGGAGAAGGGGCCGGCGCATGTAAGCACCGGCCCCGGGCTCGCTGAACGTCGTTGCGATCAGCTGCCGCCGGCTCTTCTGCGGTAGACACCCTGGGCGATGCGGTCGATCACCATGGCGCAGAACAGGATCGCCAGGCCGCCGAGCAGCCCCTGGCCCTTGGCGGCGTATTGCAGCGCTTCCAGGATCAGCGCGCCGAGACCTTCGGCCCCGATCAGCGATGCGATCACCACCATCGACAGCGACATCAGGATCGTCTGGTTGATGCCGGTCATGATCGACGGCAGCGCCAGCGGCAGTTCCACGCTGAACAGCAGTTGCCACCGGGAACACCCGAACGCGATCGCCGCTTCCTTGGTTGTTTCGGGAACGCCGCGCATGCCCAGTGCCGTCAGCCGGATGACCGGCGGCATGGCGAATATGATCGTCGCCAGAACGCCCGGCGGCTTGCCGGTGCCGAAAAAGGCGATGATCGGGATCAGGTAGACGAAGGCCGGCATGGTCTGCATGAAGTCCAGCACCGGCTCGGCCAGCGCATAGGCGCGGCGCGACTTGCCGAACCAGATACCCAGCGGAATGCCGAAGAGGATGCACAGAAAGGCGCCGGCACCGATGAGGGCGACGGTGATCATCGAGATTTCCCACAGCCCCATGAAAGCGAGATAGAGCAGGGCGGCGGTGGTGAAGATGGCGACCCGCGGACCGGCCAAGCGATAGGCCATCACCACGATCACCAGCATGACCACCGGCCAGGGCGTCTGGATCAACAGCACTTCCAGGCCGTCGAGCACCCAGCGCACGGCGTCCGTCACGCCGTCGAAGACGCCGCTGAAATTGTTGGCCAGCCAGTCGAACCCCTCGTCGCCCAACCTTGCCAGAGTGGCGAAATACTCCTTCTGCACCGGAAATTCGGTGATGGAGATCCGGTCGCCCAGCCAGCCGCCGGTCAGCTGCGCCAGCAGTTCGTTGGGATTGGCGACAGTGAAGCGAATGAGGGTCAGCGGCCAGATCGCCAGAACCAGAAGCGCGCCGAAACCGGCATTGGTCCAGTTGACGCCGGACTGGACCTTCGGGTTTGTCCGCCATTTGAGATATTGCGCCTCATAGGCGACATTCGCGTAGAACCCCTCCAGCAGCTTGACGACGACCAGCACCGCCAGGCCGGCCAGCAGGATCGTTGTGGCCTCGTTGGCGGCGAGATCGGCCTGCTCCTTGGCGGCGGCCGCTGCCTTTTTCAGGTTCTCGGCGATCTTCAGCTTGCCTTCCGCGTCTTGCGCGTTGCCGGCGGCCAGCAGCTCCTGCGCCTGCTGTTCGCGCTTGGCGATGTTGGCGAGCAGCCGTTCGTATTTCGCCAGCTGGTCGGCGCCGAGGTCCCCCCACAGGCCGCGGCCGATCTGCACCAGCGCGAACAGTTCGAGAATGAGGAATATCCAGAAGAAACCCCACACGCCGCGCAGCGCACCCCATAAGGGGCCGAAGACCGCTGCCATGGTGTTCCACGACCAGGCGAAGCCGGTGGTACCCTGGATCTTGCGAAACTCGGCCTCGTAATAGGCGCCGTTCTCGCCGGCGAATTCGTCCATCTGCTCGTTTGCGGCATCCGGGGCCGCCTGAATTGCCATGTCGGTCACGCCTTGCCTCCCTGGATGCCCGCCAGCAGGGTGGACTTGTTGATGACGCCGATATCGCGGCCCTCGTCGTCCTCGATGACGATCGGCTGGTCGGTGGTGATGGCGATGTCGATGAGCTGGTCGAGATCGGTGCCGTGATGGGCCCGCGGGCTTTTGCTCAGGTCTTCGTTGTGGGCCGGGCGGTAGGCGTCGAACGGTTCCATGATGGAGTGGGCAAAGACCAGTTTGAGCTTGGAAATGCCCTCGACGAAATCCCGCACATAATCGTCCGCCGGCTTGGTGACGATGTCCTCGGGCGTGCCGATCTGGACGATTCTGCCGTCCTTCATGATGGCGATGCGGTCGCCGATGCGGATCGCCTCGTCGAGATCGTGGGTGATGAACACGGTGGTCTTGTCGAGCTCCGCCGACAGCGTCATGAACTGGTCCTGCAGCTGCCGGCGGATCAGCGGGTCGAGCGCCGAAAACGGTTCGTCCATCAGCAGCACGTCCGGGTCGGATGCCAGCGCCCTGGCAAGTCCGACGCGCTGCTGCATGCCGCCGGAGAGCTCATGCGGGAAGCGGTCCTCGTAGCCGTGCAGGTTGACCATCCGCAGGCAGCGCTGGGAGACGTCCCACCGTTCCGATTTCGGCTCGCCGCGCACCTGCAGCGGAAACCCGACATTGTCGCGCACCGTGCGATGCGGCAGCAGCGCCATGTGCTGGAACACCATGCCGAGATTGCGCGCCCGCATTTCCCGCAGCTCAGCGCTCTTCAGCGCGATCATGTCCCGGCCGAGTACCGATATGCTGCCTGCCGTCGGTTCGATCAGCCGGTTGAGGTGCCGCACCAGGGTCGACTTGCCGGAACCGGACAGGCCCATAATGCAGAAGATCTCGCCCCGCCGGACACGAAACGAGCAGTCGGCGAGCCCGACCACGCATCCGAATTCCTCCAGCACTTCCGATTTCGACAGCCCGCGCTGTTCGACCGCCCTCATCGCCTCGTCGACATCGGCGCCGAAAATCTTCCACACGCCATCCACGACGATGACCTCGTCGCCCACGGTCCCGTTCATATGCCTGCTCACAATTGGTTTCGCCCTTGCGCTCCCGGCCGCCCGGGCGGCCGGGACTTCGCCCGGCCACTGTAGCCGATCAGTTCAGCCAGGAGTCGACGAGGTCGGCATTGTCCGACACCCATTTGCGGGCGAAGTCCTCGGGATCCATCTTGTCGACGACAAGCGCGTAGGTCATGTCCGACACGATATCGGTGCTGAACTTCACCTTGGAGAGGATGGCTGCCGCTTCCGGGTTCGTATCCTCCAGCGCGCTGGCGTAGTGGATGTGCAGATGGGCCGGGCTCCAGGCGACCGGCGCGTTGGATTTTTCCAGCCATTCGGGATCGTCCGTCGGCTGCACGATGGTCCACTGGGCCGGATCGTGCGCCGGCTCCTCGAGGATCACCAGATCGTAGAGGGCGAACATGTGGTGCGGCGTATAGCAATAGAAGACGATATTGGCGTCCTGCGCGACCGCATTGTCGACCTCGGCAAGCGCAAGCGCCTCGTCCATTTCCTTCAGCTGCATGGTTTCCGCGTAGCCGTAGGATTTGGCCCGGATCTTTTCGATATTGGTGGACGCCCAGCCGGCGCCGCCGACCCACATTTCGCCCCTGCCGTCGCCGTCAGTGTCGAAATGCGCCGCCATGTCGGGATCGGTCAGGTCGGACAGTTCCGCGATGCCGGTGCGCTCCTGCGTTCCCTTGGTCACGCAGATCGCCTGATCGGAGACCACGGCGTTGGGGTTCATCCGCACGGATTTCCGCTGCTGCACGAACTTGTCGTTGAGATTGACCTGATTGGGCAGCCAGACCTCCGGATGCACCTGCATCGCGCCCGAATCCATCGCTTCGAAGATGATCGGATTGGTGCCGTTCTGCAGCTCGACATCAAGGCCGAGATTGTCCTCCAGCACCACCTTGAGCACATTGGCCGTGGCGCGCACCGACGGCCAGTTGGGCACGCCGATCACCACGTCGGCGGCTTGCGCAAACCCGCTTGCGATCAGCGTCCCCGCGAAAGCCACGCCGGCGAGTGTGATTTTGGTTTTCATGGATGTTTCCTCCTGCTGTTGATTGAATTGCCTTTGTCCGGCCGTCCTTCGGCCGTTTGCGACGGTCAGGCCTCCTCCCGGCACAACGCCTGGCTCAGGCAGTGCACCCCGCCGCCGCCGAGCGTGAACATCGACATGTCCGGTTCGTACACCGTGAAGCCGAGCGCCCGCATCTTGGCGTTCAGTTCGCCGGCGCCCTTCATCGACAGGACCTTGTCGTTGCCGAGAGCGACCAGGTTCACGCCGAGGTTCCTGGCTTCGCGATAGGGCACATCGACGAAATCGAAGCCCCAATAGTCCAGCTGTTCCACCACCCAGGGCTCCAGCGCATCGACGCAGGCGACCAGCAGTTTCTCGGCCAGCGGCACCACGAGGCCGTCCATGTGCACGAACTCCCGGCTGATCGGCGCGGTGATCGCCTCCCAGCCTTCCTGGCGCACGAAATCGGCGACCTGCTCCGAACCGGCGCTTTCCGAGCGTTCGCCGCAATAGCCGATCAGCACCTTGCCCGGTTCGAGGATGACGAAATCGCCGCCTTCGAAGTGTCCGGCCGTCGCGAACTTCCAGATCGGGATATCCCGTTCCTGGTAGAATTTGATGGCGCTGACATAGTCGGCGCGGCGCACCTTCAGCTGCATGTGGCAGATCAGGGCCCCCCACGGCGTCATCGCCGACGAGTCGCGGGCGAAGAAGTTCCTGTGCAGGGCTTCGTCCGGCTCGAGATAGTGGCACGTTACGCCGTTCTCTTCGTAGATCGACACCATTTCCGCGTGCTGGGCCATCGCCTTCTGCCGGTCGAATTTGACCCCCGTCTTGTGGGCGTTCGCCAGTGTCCGGCCGATCAGCGGACCGGCCTCCACCCAGCGGTAGAATTCGGGTTTGCCCAGGAGCACGTCGGTCAGCACCGCGTAGTCGTTGTTGATGCCCCATTTTTTTATCGGAGCCGCCGCATCCAGCATGAAACCTCCTGCCTCCGGAATTGATGTGTCGCTTTGTTTTCGGCGGTGGAAACTGACAGTTGGCTTAGTCGAATTAAATTACAAATGTCGAATATTAAGTTGTATGAATATGCAATTATGGAAAATCGCGCAGGATTACGGACATGCATCCCGCACGGCTCGCAAAGGTAGACCTGCATTTGCTGCACGTATTCGTCGCGGTGGTGGAAGCTCAGGGGTTTTCGGCAGCGCAGGTTGCGCTCAACGTGTCGACCTCGACCATCAGCCGCCAGATCGCCGACCTGGAGCTGCGCCTGGGGATGCGGCTGTGCCAGAGAGGGCGCGTCGGGTTTCGGCTGACCGACAAGGGGCGGCTGGTTTACCAGGCGGCGCTGAAGCTGTTTTCCTCGCTGGAAGAGTTCAGCAGCACCGTCGAGGGAACGCGCGGCAAGCTGATCGGACAGTTGTCGCTGGCGGTGATCGACAACTGGATCACCAATTCCGAGGCGCCGATCGTTAGCGTCCTGGCCAAGTTCAGCTCGGCGGCGCCGGATGTGCATATCGATCTGCATTCGCTGGCGCCGGACGATATCGAATACAGCGTGCTCGACGGCCACCAGACCATCGGCATCGGCGTGTTCCACAACCACAAGCCCGGCCTGGTCTATCAGCCGATCAGCTCCGAATATATGGGGCTCTACTGCGGACGCGGCCATCCGCTGTTCGACATCGACGATCCGCAGGAGCAGGAGGCCTGCCTGCAATCCTCCAACCTGGCGACCCGCGCCTATCTTTCCGAGGAGAAGGTCGCCCCCGTATCCGTCGGCTTGAAATCGACCGCCACGGCCCATCAGATCGAAAGCGTGGCGCTTCTGGTGCTGACCGGCAATTTTGTCGGCTACCTGCCCGAATCCTATGCCCAGCCCTGGGTAGCGGAGGGCCGGTTGAAAAAGGTCCTGAAGGGAAAATACGATCTGATGACCCAGATCGAGACCGTTACCAAACGCGGCAGCAAGCTGACGCTGGTCGCCCGCACATTCCTCAAATATCTGATGGAGGAGAGCGCCGCAACCTGAGGCCATTAGCCGAAGAATAATATCCGGCTAAATACCAAGCAATTCCGCCACCAGATGCGCCATGGCGCTCGACGCCACGACCGCCGGGGCGTCGCAGGTGCGGCGCACCCGCAGACGTGTGGCGTGGCTGTAGCTGATGCAGTCATAGGCGATGACATTCGGCGCCCTGTCGCGCATCAGCGCCGCCGCCGCGTCGATCTCGGCGTCGGACGCATCCGGAGCCAGGGGGACGACGGCCGGCTCCACGCCGCCGTCCTTCCAACGGCTTGCGGCGTTGGCGACCTGTTGCGGTTTGGGGATGAACACCCCGAGATTGTGCGCTACGGTTCCGAGGCCGCGAACCGTGTTCAGCAGAACTTCGGATGCGGTGATGACAGGACAATGCGCAAATTCGTCGAACCGCCCGGTGCAGCAAAGCACGTCGATTTGGCCGTCTCCCCGCTCCTTCTCCGCTATCCGGTCGCGCAATTCGCCGGTGACGAAGGCCTTGGAGAGCAGCGCGGAGCCTCCGTCCGGCAGGATCGTGAACAGCGTGTCGGCATCCGATTGCGGCGGATGTGCCGCGATTGCGCCCGCATCCAGACGGTCCAGCGCGCCGACCGTGCGCAGTTTGCAGGCGTTGCCAAGCACTCTTCGGAATTCCGCTTCGAGCGCCGGGCGCGGCGAACGTCCGATCACCAGCAGATTGACTGTCGGCAACGGCGTCACGCCGACATGCCCTTCGCCGCCTCGCCGACCACCCGAACCCGGGTGCGGATGGCGTGACCGGGCAGGTAGCTCAGCGGCAGGTCTTCCACCTCGATCACCTTGATCGTGTCGGGGTCGGCGCCGGCGCGCACCGCGCTGTCGATGGCGTCGGAGCGCGCCGCGGCGATGGCCTCCTCGCGCGTCATGTCGCGATAGATCCGGTCGGTCTCGCCGCTGATCTGGGCGATCGCCGCGCCGACGGCATTGGCCACCGCCTCGTGCTCGACATGCACCACCTCGGAAATACCGGGGATCGTGTCGGGGATCAGCATGGCGCCGCCGCCGACCGCGAGCAGCGGTACCGGCTCGGCGTCGGTCTTCATGCGGTCAACGCTGTCGGCGATCTGCGCATGGATCATCTTGAGCGATGCGTCGACAAAAGCCGGTTCGAGTTCGGCGACGCGCGACCGGTCGCCCAGCTCGAGCAGCCCGGCGGCAACGGCGATGTCGGTGCAGGTGACGGTCGAGCCGCCGAACACCAGCGCCTCGTCGGCCAGCCGGTAGCCGACGCTGACCGGGCCGACCGTGTGCGGCGAGCGCCGCACGATGGTGCCGCCGCCGATGGCGATCGACAGCAGGTCGGGCATGCGAAACAGCGTGCGCACGCCGCCGACCTCGACGACATTGTTGGCCTCGCGCGGAAAGCCCTGGATCAGGCAGCCGATATCGGCCGTAGTGCCGCCGACGTCGCAGACCATGGCGTTGTCGATGCCGGCCAGAAGTGCTGCGCCGCGCATCGAGTTGGTCGGCCCCGAGGCGAAGGAATAGACCGGGTATTCGCGGGCTTCCTCGGCGACGACCACGGTGCCGTCGTTCTGGGTAATGAACAGTTTGGCCCTGAGGCCGCTTTCGGCCACCGCGTCGACGAAGGACTGGGTGATCTCGTCGGCGAGATGCACCAGCGAGGCGTTCATCAGCGCGACGTTTTCGCGCTCCAGCAGGCCGATACGGCCGAGCCGGCTTGACAGGGTGATGCGGGCGTCGGGGTGTTCGTTGCGCACGATCTCCTCGGCGCGCTTTTCGCATTCCGCCGTCAGCGGCGAGAAGGTCGCCGAAATGGCGATCGAATCAACGCCGTCGCGACGGATTGTCTGGGCCGCGCGGGCGATCTCGCCGTCGTTCATCGGCACCAGCGGCCGGCCGTCATATTCGTGGCCGCCATGCACCAGATGCACGCCGCCATTGACCTGTGCCGCCAGGTCGGCCGGCCAGTCGCAGAAGGGCTTGAGGCTGGCCGAGGCGGGCAGCGATATGCGGATGGCCGCGGCGCGGCCCAACTGTCGGCGCTGCACGACCGCGTTCGTGTAGTGCGTGGTGCCGATCATCACCGCTTCCACGCCGCTTGCCGCTTCACCGGCTTCCGTGACGATGTTTTTCAGCGCTGTGCGCACGCCGGTCGTCACATCCTCGGTGGTGAAGGTCTTGACCGCCGCCAGCACCCGGGTGTCATCGATCAGAACCGCGTCGGTGTTGGTGCCGCCGACATCGATACCTATGCGTTTCATGCCGCATGCTCCTTGAACACGGTTTTGAAATCGAGGTCGAAGCCGAAGGCCCGGGGCCCGACGCTTGCGAGCCCCTGTTCCGACAGGAACACCGACGGCGCCAGCAGCGCCACCACCGACACCCGCTGGCCGAAGCGCAGGATGTCGGTGCCGATGCCTTCGCCGCTGACCGAGTCGAGCACGCAGATCAGATCCGGCGTCATGACCACGGGTTTGCCGTCGCGAAAGGCGACGGAATATTCGTTCTGGAAGTGGATGACCATGTCGGCGCCGAGATCGTCGTCGAGACCCTCGACCGCTGCCTTGCCGCGCAGGAATCCCTCGGCGGTACGCCGTTCGACATCGACCACCTTGCCGGTGAAGATCTTCTTGCCGCGGCCGGCCTTGAGCACCGCGTCCACCGGGTCGGCATGGTCGCGCTTGGCCTGCAGGATGGTCTCGCCCAGCCGGATCGCCTGGCTGACGGTGTAGAGAATGCCGTGCTGCTTGATCTCGGCGCCGGTGCGCGGCGCCTTGCAGGTGGCGGCGATCGAGCCGATCTCGGTGCAGGCCTTGCGGCTGATGCGCTCCATCCAGCGCCAGCTGGCGGCGCGCGGAATGATGATCTCGTTGTCGCGGATATCGGCCATGGTCAGCGGATAGCAGCGCAGATTGGCGACCGCGACCGACGTCATCTGCGCCTCCGGATAGGCGCGGCCCATGGTGTCGGCGTCGACCACCGGGTAGCCGGTGAGTGCCGCCACCTGCATCGGATGCACGCCGTTGCCGCCGCCGATTTCAAGCGCCATGACCGCATCGAACTTGCGGCCGATATATTCTTCCATCATGCGCAGCGGCTTGACGGCGAACTGCGGATCGGCGAGCCGCTCCTGGCCGACCAGCGGCGCACCCATATTGGACAGCACCGCGACGACCGCATCGTCGGCCAGCGCCATCGGGTCGATCAGCGTCACCGTATGCCCGGCGGCATAGAGCTGACGCATGTTCAATAGCTTGTGGTAGGGGTCGCCGCCGCCGCCGGTGCCGAGGATCCAGGCGCCCTTGGCCAGCGCCTCGATATCGTCTGCGGTCAGTCTCCGGGTCGTCTGGCTTGGGGCTCTTCGCGCCAATGTCGTCATACTGTCATCCTGTCGCGGGCGTTTCGCCTGGGAGTGAGCGAGATAGCGTGCGCAAGAATCTCAGGCGCGTGCCGCCAATTGGCAAATAGAATTATCGAATGCGGCGAATAGCGTCGGCTTATGCCGGGTCGGTACGTCGTAAATATCTGAAAAAATTGTGATATCGCGAACATGCGGAGGCCTTCTATGGGCTGCATTGGCTGGGCTTATGGGCCGATCGGGTCAAGATAGTTTCAGCCAATGGCGATCATTGACAATAACGAATTTCCAGCGCCGCCGATGCCTGCAATTTTGATGCAATTCAAGAAGCCCGACCCGGGCATATGTAGAGGAGGACGTCATGTTCATTCCCTGGAGCCGGTTGCGATCGGCAGCACTCGGCGCCGTGCTGGCGATCAGCGCCGCAACGGCAGCGCAAGCGGTCGAGAAGCTCGACAACAAGCTCTATCTGGTGATCGCCGGCCGCCAGCCGGTGTCGACCCTCGATCCGGCGCAGAAATACGACTACGCCATCCGCATGATGGTGCAGGGTCTTTATGACGGCCTGGTCAAGTACGAAGGCAATCCGCCGCAGGTCAAGCCGTGGCTGGCCAAGAGCTGGGACGTCTCCGACGACGGTCTCACCTGGACCTTCCACCTGGTCGACAACGCCAGGTTCCACGACGGCTCCCCGGTCAATGCCGAGGCCGTGCGCTATTCCTTCGCCCGCACGCTGGAGCTCAACAAGGGGCCGGCCTGGATGTTGCAGGACTTCCTGTCGCCGGACGGCATCGAGGTAGTCGACGACCACACCATCAAGTTCACCCTGAACAAGCCCTATACGCCGTTCCTGTCGTTCCTGCCCTGGTGGTTCGTCGTCAATCCGGCGGTGGTCGAGGCCAATGCCGGCGACGACAGCGGGCAGAGTTGGCTGAACGAGAACGCCGCCGGCTCCGGCCCCTTCAAACTGTCGAAATTCGAACAGGGCAAATCCTACTGGCTGGAAGTCAATGACGACTACTGGAAGGGCTTCCCCTATGACAGCGACAAGTTCGGTGGCATCATCTACAAGCTGGTGCGCGAAAGCGCCGCCCAGCGTGCCGCGCTCATCAAGGGCGAGGCCGACATCGTCGCCGGCCTGACGCCGGAGGAAATGGAGAAGATCGCCGAACGCGAAGGCATTGAAACCACCACCCTGCCGGCACTCACCGCCTTTGGCCTCAAGTTCAACACCCAGAACGAGCACATGTCGGACATCAATGTGCGCAAGGCCATCGCCCATGCTTTCGACTATGAAGGTCTGGTGAAGATCTTCAACGGCGAGGCCAAGCTGCAGACGAGCCCGTTCGGCGATGCCATCCAGGGCAAGATCGACGTCGCCGGCATTCCCCGCCGCGACATGGACAAGGCCAAGGAGTATCTGGCGAAATCGGCCTGGCCGGACGGCGGGTTCGACGTCGAATATGTCTATGTCCAGGGCTTCGAGGAAGAGCGCCAGATGGGCCTCATCCTGATCGACGCGCTGAGAGACCTCAATATCGATGTCAAGATGACGCCGCTGACCTGGCCGAATATGGTCGGCCGTGCTTCCGACGTCGCCACGGCGCCCGACATCATCGCCATCTTCGCGACACCGGTTTCGACCGATCCGGATGCGGTGGCGATCCAGTACCACCCGACCTCCTTCGGCAAGTATTACGGCTCCCACTATCTCGATGACGAGAAGCTGCATGCGATGATCGAAGAGGCCCGCAACGAGACCGATTGGGCCAAGCGCGAACCGCTTTATGCGGCTATCCAGGAGCGCATCGTCGAGCTGCAGCCGGAGATCTTCGGCATGATGCGCAACCGGCGCTTCGCCATCCGCGACTGGGTGCAGGGCTTCCAGGACAGCCCGATCCGCATGACCGAGGAAATTGACCTCTATCCGCTGCATATCGGAAAGTAGGTCCGACCGCGGCCGGCGAACTCCCGCGCCGGCCGCCCTCGGGTCCCAAGGAGTGTCCGGATGCTCAGACTGATCGCCCGCCGCCTGGTGATGATGGTGCTGATGCTGATCGGCCTTTTGGCCATCATGTTCGTCATCGCCAATGTCGCCCCCGGCGATCCGGCGCGGCTTGCCGCCGGGCCCGATGCCACCGCTGAGATGGTCGAGACCATCCGCGTCGAACGCGGCCTCGACAAGCCGGTGCCGCAGCGGTTCGTCATCTATCTCGGCAATGTGCTGACCGGCGATCTGGGCACCTCCATCCACACCGGCCGCAAGGTTTTGAGCGACCTTGCCCAGTTCTTCCCGGCGACGCTGGAGCTGGTGGTCTTCTCGATCGGCATGGCGACCCTGCTCGGCATTCCGCTCGGCGTCATCGCTGCCGTGCTGCACAACCGGCCGGGCGACCACATCATCCGCATATTGGGCGTCTCCGGCGTCGCCATGCCCATGTTCTGGCTCGGGCTGATGCTGCAGTGGTACCTGGCTCTGGAGCTCGGCTGGTTCCCGCTCGGCGGCCAGCTCGACCTGATGAGCGATCCGCCGACCCGCATTACCGGCATGCTGACCATCGATGCGCTGCTGACCGGCAATCTGCCGATCTTCCGCGAGGCCGTATGGCACCTGTTCCTGCCGGCGCTGGCGCTGAGTTTTCCGGCGCTCGCCTCCATCATCCGCGTCAACCGCGCCGAGATGCTGGAAACCCTCAACCGCGACTACATCACCAATGCGCGGGCGCAAGGCATCGGCCCCTTCCGCATCGTTGCGGCCTATGCGCTGAAAAACGCCCTGCTGCCGACGCTCGCCATGATCGGCCTGCGCTTCGGCTGGATGCTCGGCGGCACGGTGTTGGTTGAGGGCGTGTTCGACTGGCCGGGCGTCGGGCTTTACGCCGCCAAGGCAGCGATCAGCTCGGACTTCGAGCCGATCATGGCGGTGACGCTGATCCTGGGCGCCTGCTTCATGCTCGCCAATCTCTTGATCGACCTGACTTATGCGGCGCTCGACCCGCGGGTCCGGGCGCAGGTGTGAGGAAGCCATGAGCGACGCGACCTTCTACGAGCGCCACGAAAGCTCCATCCGCGAATACCGCCGCATGGCGGCGACCTTCCGCCGCTCCTCCTCGGCCATGCTCGGCCTGGTCATCGTCGGCGTGTTCCTGATCATCGCGCTGATCGGCCCGTGGGTCGCGCCCTATCCGGAGGACGCATACGGCGCCATTCATCTCGACAACAAGCTGCAGCCGCCGAGCGCCGAACACTGGTTCGGCACCGACGAGGTCGGGCTCGACATCTTCTCCCGCGTGCTGATCGGCGCCCGGGTGTCGCTGCAGATCGGTCTGATCGTGACCGGCGTCGCCATGCTGATCGGCGTGCCGCTGGGCATGCTCGCCGGCATGAGCAGCGGCTGGCTGCGCGAGACCATCATGCGGGTCACCGACATCTTCCTGTCGATCCCCGGCCTGATCCTGGCGATCGCCATCGTCGGGGCGCTGGGGCCGGGCATCATCAACGCCATGATCGCCCTGTCGCTGGTCTGGTGGCCGGGCTACGTGCGCCTGGTCGAGGCAAAGACGTTGTCCCTGCGCAACGAGACCTATGTCGACGCCGCCCGTTCGCTCGGCGCCCCGATGCACCGCATTCTCTTCGTCCATATCCTGCCCAACTGCCTGTCGCCGATCATCGTCAAGGCGAGCATGGACATGGGCATGGCGATCCTCGGCGCCGCCAGCCTGGGCTTTCTCGGCCTCGGTGCCCAGCCGCCCTATCCCGAATGGGGCGCCATGGTTTCCATCGGCCGCAATTACCTGCCGGACTGGTGGTGGTATTCCTTCTTCCCGGGCCTGGCGATCTATCTCACTGTGCTCGGCTTCAACCTGCTCGGCGACGGCCTGCGCGACGTGCTCGATCCGAGGCAGCGCTCATGAGCGAACCGATCCTCTCGATCCGCAATCTGCGGCTGGAATTCGACACTTTCGACGGCGTCTACAAGGCCATCGACGGCGTCAGCCTCAACCTGGCGCCGGGCGAGGCGCTGGGCCTCGTCGGCGAGACCGGTTGCGGCAAGTCGGTGCTGACCCGCGCCGCCTTCGGCCTGGTGCCCAAACCGCCGGCACGCATCACATCGGGTGAGGTGCTGTTCGGCGGCCGCGACCTGCTGGCGCTGAATGAGCGGGAGCTCAGGGCGATCCGCGGCACCGACGTGGCGATGATCTTCCAGGATCCGATGACCTACCTCAATCCGGTGTTCCGGGTCGGCACCCAGCTGGTCGACGCCATCGTCGCCCAGCAGCGCGGCGGCATTTCGAAGAAAGGCGCCCGCGCTTTGGCGCTGGAGATGCTCGACCAGGTGCACCTGCCCAACCCCGAGCGCCAGTTCGACAGCTATCCGCATGAGCTCTCCGGCGGCATGCGCCAGCGCGTGCTGATCGCCATGGCGCTGGCGGCGAAGCCGAAGCTGCTGATCGCCGACGAGCCGACGACCGCGCTCGACGTCACCGTGCAGGCGCAGATCCTCGACCTGATCGCCGAACTGGTCGACGCCATGGGCCTGTCGGTGATCATGATCTCCCACGATCTCGGCGTCGTCGCCCAGGTCTGCCGCCGCGTCGCCGTCATGTATGCCGGCCAGATCGTCGAGGATGCGCCGGCGGCGGACATCTTCGACGATCCGAAGCACCCCTATACGCAAGGGCTGCTCAAGGCCATTCCGCATCCTTTCAAGGCGATCGAGCATCTGGCCGGCATTCCCGGTTCGCTGCCGAACCTCTATACTCCGCCGACGGGCTGCCGTTTCGAGGGCCGTTGTCCGCACGCCGCACCGGTCTGCGCCGAAGGCAAGCCTCCGCTCACCGAGGTGGCAGACTGCCACCGCGTCGCCTGCACGCTCTTCCAGAAGGAACGCGCCGATGCTTGAAATCGATGATTTGCGGGTGCATTTCCCGGTCGGCCGCCACACCCTGGTGCGCGCCGTCGACGGCGTGTCGCTGTCGCTTGCATCAGGCGAGACCATCGGGCTGGTCGGCGAATCGGGCTCCGGCAAGTCGACCGTCGGCAAGGCGGCGCTGCGGCTGCTCGAACCCACCTCGGGACGCATCACGGTCAACGGCGTCGACGTCACCCATGCGTCCGGCAAGACCCTGCAGCAGGTGCGCCGTACCGCCCAGATGATCTTTCAGGACCCGCATTCGTCGCTCAACCCGCGCATGACCATCTTCCGCTCGGTGGCCGAGCCGCTGATCCTGCACACGAAGACCCGCGGCCGCGCCTTGAACGACCAGGTCGCCGCGCTGCTCGACCGGGTCGGCCTGCCCGGCCAGTTCCTGCACCGCTTTCCGCACGAGCTGTCGGGTGGCCAGAAACAGCGGGTCTGCATCGCCCGCGCCCTAGCGCTCGGCCCGTCGCTGCTGGTCCTCGACGAGCCGACCTCGGCACTCGACGTCTCGGTGCAGGCACAGATCCTGGAGTTTCTGAAAGAGCTGCAGGCCGACCGGCCCGACATGACGTCGCTGTTCATTTCCCACGACCTCGCTGTCGTGCGTTTTCTCTGCACTCGCGTCGCGGTCATGTATCTCGGCCGCATCGTCGAGGAGGGGCCGACGGAGGAGGTCTTCGCCGCCCCGCGGCATCCCTATACCCGGGCGCTGCTGAGCGCCGTGCCGCTGCCGCAGAGCCGGCAGGGTCGCCAGCGCATCCGGCTGACCGGCGACATTCCGAGCCCCGCCGATCCGCCCCCAGGCTGCCCGTTCCATCCGCGCTGTCCGGAAGCGATCGCCGGCGTCTGCGACAAAACGGAGCCGGTTTTCGAGGCGACCGGCGCGGGGAGCCGCGCGCGCTGCCACCTGCTTGAACGCGAGGCGGCATGAGCACACGCCTCGATCGGCTCGCCAACCAGCTCGACTGGAACCTGCTGCGCACCTTCATGGTGATCGTCCAGGAGCGCTCGATCACCGGCGCCTCGCAGCGGCTCAACGTCACCCAGCCCTCGGTCAGCGCGGCGCTGCGGCGGCTCGAAGAGCGGCTCGGCCACCGGCTGATCGAGCGCGGATCGGGCCAGGGTTTCGCCATTACGAGGGCGGGCGAGGCGGTCTATCGCGAGGCGGTGGAGATCTATGGCGGCGTTCTGCGTCTCAACGATCTGGCGGCGCATGCGGAAAAAGCAATCACCGGCAATCTGGTGCTGCATCGCTCCAACCATCTCGACACGGCCTTCCTCAACCCGCTCTTGTCGGAATTCCGCCGCCGCTATCCGGGCGTCACTTACGCCATCCGCTCGGCGCCCTGTTTCGAGGTCAACCAGGCGCTGCTGCAGCGCGTCGCCTCGATCGGCTTCTGCACCCGGGTCGAACCGTCGCCGCGGCTGCAGCCGCAGGCGCTTGCCGCACAGGAGTTCGGTTTCTATTGCGGCCCCAAAAGCCCGCTCTTCGGTGTCGATAAGCCCGATGCCGAGGCGCTCGCCCGCG
This sequence comes from Rhizobiaceae bacterium, assembly GCA_963921345.3. Classification (GTDB taxonomy): domain Bacteria; phylum Pseudomonadota; class Alphaproteobacteria; order Rhizobiales; family Rhizobiaceae; genus Hoeflea_A. The sequence continues at coordinate 229,612 of CAWUFE020000009.1, forward strand.
CCGAGGTCGTCGGCTTCGAGGAAGACCATATCGCCGGCGCCCTGTCTTCGGTCACCGTCTATCGCGTGCGCATGGGCATCGGCGACCAGGTCACCGCGGCCACCACCGGCATCGTCGACCTGCTCAACATGATCCGCCACGGCGAAGCCGTCGGCTCGGTGCCGGTCTCTCTGGCCGGCGATTACGGCGCCGATCTCTGGCGCATCCCGCTCGCCGGCGATCCGCCGACGGTCGACGTCTTCTCGGTCATCGATGCCGACCGTCACATGACCCCGGCCGAAACCGCCTTTCTCGAACACCTGATCGACAACGACATCATCGCCCGCCCCAGCCGCCGAAGCGAGGTGTGACGGTTCAGGCCGCGCCCGCCTCCGGAACTGACAGCCGCTCCGCGATCGCGCCGATCAGCAGGCCGAAAACGCCGAACTGGACCGCCAGGTAGCCGGTCTCCATCGCCAGGAACAAAGCCGCGCCGTCGACCTGCTGCTTGGCGAGGAAGGCAAGCACGTGCGAGGTCCAGAAGAAGCCGCCCATCGCCAGGGCGTATTTGAGACCGCGCCCGACGCCGGAGCCGGCGAAGGCGACGTGCGGATAAAGCAGGGACAGGATGGCGCCCTGAATGACGATGGTCAGCAGGCCGAGTGCGAAGCTCGGTTCGCCCTCGAAATAGCCGAACCGGTCATAGAAGCTGCGAAACAGCACCGCATGCCACAAAACGGCGAGCGGAAAGGTGACGAGCGCGTAGGCGAGGGCGCCTGCGGCTGCCAGTCGGATGGACATGGCCTACGCCCCTTGGAGTGCGGCGGCCGGAACGCGGCCGGTTTCTTCCGGCCGGGCCGGTGCCGTCGCCGCCCAGTGCGGATTGTCGCGCAGTCGCTGATAGAAGGCCGAGATGTTGGGATAGCGGCTCAGGTCGATCGGCACCCGGTCGATGAACACCTCGACATGGCCTATCGCATAGTCGGCGAGCGTCCAGTCGTCGCCGACCAGAAATCGCCGTCCGTCCAGATGGCGTTCCAGCACCGCCGCAAAGCGGTGGTACTGTTCCACGAAGGTGTCGATCAGGTGCCGGTCGGGTTCGCCTAGCCCGAAGGCTGGTTTGGCGACCGACTGGAAGGCGGTGATGCCCAGCGCCTTGTTGTAATGCGCCAGTTCCCAGCACAGCCAGCGGGTGATGTCGGCCCGGACCCGCGGATCGTCCGGAAACAGGGTCTGCCCGTCGACGCTGCCGGCCAGATAGGTATTGATGGCGTTCGATTCCCACAGCACGAAATCGCCGTCCACCAGCACCGGCACCATGCCGTTGGGATTGACGCGAAGAAACGCCGGGTCGCGTGTGCCGCCCTTGGTGAAGTCGAGCCATTCGATGTCGAGCTCGATGCCGAGATGGCGGGCGACCGCCCAGACCTTGCGGGTGTTCGGCGATCCATTGACGAAATAGGCTTTCATGGCGGTTATCCTCGTGCTCACTTGCAATTTGCAAGTACCATAGCGCCAACGACTTGCTTTTTGCAAGTGTCGGCTCTATGTCTCCTGACATGAAGCGCGGTCGCTCCACCTGTCCCATCAATTTCGGTCTCGAGATTTTCGGCGATCCGTGGACGCTGCTGATCGTCCGCGACATGGTCTTCAACGACAAGCGCACCTACGGCGATTTCCTGAAATCGGCCGAAGGCATCGCCACCAATGTGCTGGCCGAACGCCTGCAGCGGCTGGAAACCGCCGGCCTGATCGAAAAGACGACGCAGGCCGACGGCAAGCCCGCCTACCGGCTGACCGAACGCGGCCTGGAGCTGGTTCCGGTGCTGATCGAGCTGATCGTCTGGGGCGCCGGCAACGGCAAGGCCGACCGCGGGCTTTCCGACTGGGCCGCCCATATCGAGGCGGACAAGCCGGCTGCGATTGCCGCGGCGATAAAAGCGGCAAGCTGAGACAGGTTCGGTCCGGATCGAAACCGCGGTCAGCAGCACGCCTCATTCGCCCCCTTCCGCCAATTCGCTTGGATAACGCTGGTCGTCACGCTTATAATTCCCCTGCGATTTCCACACCAGACGTCGCAAGACGACTTCATTGAACAAGGAAAGCCATGACCGACATCGCGGATTGGCTCGAGGCCCTGAGGCTGGCGAAATATGCCGCGAATTTCGTCGAAAACGAGGTCGAGTTTTCGGATCTGACGGAGCTGAGCGACGAGGATCTCGCCGAGATGGGCCTTCCGCTTGGTCCGCGGCGGCGCATTCTCAAAGCCATCCGAGCCGAGGCCGATCAACCGATCGATCCTCCTGAAATCGATGACGGTGCCGCCGAGGCACCGGATCGGCCGGCACTGGCGGAGCGGCGCCAACTCACGGTCATGTTCTGCGATCTGGCCGGATCGACCGAGCTTTCGACGCGCCTGGATCCTGAGGATTACCGCGAAACGATGCGCGCCTACCAGGACATGTGTGCCGGCGTTGTTGCCCGATATGACGGTTATGTGGCCAAATTCATGGGCGATGGCGTTCTGGCTTATTTCGGCTGGCCGCGCGGGCACGAGAACGATGCGGAACGGGCACTCAGCGCCGGGCTCGGTCTTGCAAGGGCCGTCGGCACGATTGCGGCGCCGGGTCTCAAAAGCGGCGCCTTGAAGGTGAGGATCGGCGTCGCGACAGGCCCGGTTGTCGTCGGCGACATCGTCGGCGAAGGCGCCTCCCAGGAAGCGGCGGTCACCGGCGAAACGCCGAACCTGGCGGCGCGCCTGCAGGAACTCGCACCGCCGAATTCCGTCGTGGTTTCGCATGCAACACAGGCTTTGGCCGGCGGTCTTTTCGAGTATGAGCCGATGGGGGAAGTCTCTCTGAAAGGCATCGGACAGCCCGTTGAACTCTTCAGGGTCACCGGTGAACGGACGGTTGAAAGCAGGTTCGAGGCCAGAAGCGCCGAAACATTGCCGATGGTCGGGCGCGACCAGGAATTGGCCTTGCTGCTGGAACGATGGGCGCAGGTCGAAGGCGGCGAGGGGCAGGGCGTTTTGCTGGTCGGGGAGGCCGGAATCGGCAAGTCGCGCATCGTGCGGGGTTTGATCGACGGCCTGTCCGACCGGTCCTGCACCCGCATCCATTACCAATGTTCGCCGCTCCATGCGGGCAGTGCTCTCTGGCCGGCAATCCAGCAATTGCGGTTTGCCGCGCGCACACAGCCCACCGATTCACAAAGCGATCAGAAGCAGAAACTGCGCACTTTTCTGAAATCGTCGAACGGCAATGCGGACGATCTTGCTTTGGTGGCTGAATTGATCGGCATCCAGGAGTCCGAGGACCTTCCGTTCCTTGAATTGTCGCCCCAGATCAGACGTTCCAGAACACTGGAGATGCTCCTGGGACTGTTGACGAGACAAGCGCAGATACGGCCGGTCCTTTTCGTTCTGGAAGACGTCCATTGGATCGACCCGACAACGCTGGAATTGCTCGAGCTCTGTCTGGACGTCATTGCGGATATACCGGCGATGATGTTGATGACCAGCCGCCCGGACAATCAGCCCGAACTCGCTGCACATCCCCATGTCACGCGACTGACGCTGAATCGGCTGGGGCGGTCCGGATTGCACGAAATCGTCGAACGCCTGGGCGGCGGAGATCTGCCCGTTGAGAGCGTCAACGAAATACTGGCCCGAACGGACGGAGTCCCGCTGTTCGTGGAGGAACTGACCAAGGCGGTTCTGGAGACCGGCGAGACCGCGATTCCGGCTTCGTTGCTTGACTCGCTGATGTCGCGGCTGGACCGGTCTCCGGACGTCAAGGAAGTCGCCCAGACCGCCGCCTGTATTGGGCGGGAATTCGACTTCGCTTTGCTGCGGCAGATTGTCGACAGCACAGACGCCGAGCTGGGCGCGGCGCTTGAAAAACTGATGGCGGCTCAGCTTGTCTTCCGTCGTGGAGCCGTCTCCTCGGGCGGCTACATCTTCAAGCATGCACTGGTTCGGGACGCGGCCTATGAAAGCCTGCTGAAGAAGCGCCGGCAGGCGATCCACGGCCGTCTGGTGAGCGCCCTGGAACAGCAGGATGATGCGATCCAGGAGGTGGTAGCGCGTCATGCCGAAGCCGCGGGGTTGTCGGAGACGGCAATCGAACACTGGGCTCTTGCCGCCGCGCAGTCGATGAAGCGACCGGCCTACAAGGAAGCGATCGCCAGTTATCAGTCGGCGATCGCCCTGTGCCGCGTGCAGGAGGACGACACCAGATGGAAACGTCGCGAACTGGAGTTGCAGGTGGAAGTGGGGCAGGCGCTGATCGCCAACCTCGGTTATCAGGCGTCGGCGACCATCGAGGCCTTCGAGTCCGCTTTGCTGCTTGCCGACAGCATTGGTGATCCGGAACGCCTTGTTCGATCGATCTTCGGGCTTTGGGCTGCCAGATACATTTGCAATGTTCCATCCTATGAGCTGGCTGACCGGATGGCTGCGGCGACGGATATCGATGTCGATCGCGGTGCGAAGTGTGTGTCCAACCGCATGCTGGCTCTCGAGAATTTCCATATGGCCCGTTACCGCAAATCCCTCGACCTGGTCGAACAGGCGCTGGAAATCTACAATGAAGACGAAGATCGGGATCTGGCGCTGCGCTATGGGCATGATCCGCGAGTCGCCGCCACGAACTACAAGGCATGGAACCTGTGGCATCTCGGCTTCCCCGTTCAGGCAAAGGCGGCCGCCGAGCAATCGTTGACCTGGGCGCTGGAGTTCGATCACCCCAATACGATCGGACTTTCCCAGTGCTTCGGCGTGTGCCTGACGAACATATGGCTCGGCGATGCGGACCGCGTGGCCAGGGCCGCCGAGGAGGTGCTCGCTCTCGCGGAAGAAAAATCCATGGAGCTATGGGATGCCTGGGGACGGATCTATCGTGGCTGGGCACGCTTCCAGGGCGATCGGAACGAAGGCTTCGATGATCTTGCGGCCGGCCTTGAAGCCGGGGCACGCATTGGCGCGGTCCGGCTGGAGCCGTTCCATTTCGGTCTGGCAGCCGAGATGCACTCGAAAACCGGTCGGCACGACGAGGCTGACCACTTCATTCAAAAGGCGTTTTCATCCCAGGAGTTCTGCAGTGATGTTCCGTTCGAAGCAGAACTTCATCGCCTTCGGGCCGCCGTTACTCTCAACCGCAACGCCAGAGTGACGGATGCGGTGGAACACGACCTGCTGCGCGCTCTGGACGTTGCAAAAAGCCAGAATGCCCTTTCGCCGGAATTGCGGGTATCACGCGATCTGGCGCTGGTTTGGGCGCAAGCGGGCGATCGGCCTGGGGCTTACGATCTGCTCTCCGGCGTTCGCCGGAGATTTACCGAGGGCGATTACATGCCGGAACTGAAGATGGTCGATTCGATCCTGGCCGATTTGCGGTGACGTGGTCGAACGCTTCGACAGCCCCGCCAGACCGCCTCACGCCCCGCTCACCTGCGTCTCCAGCCAGCTGAGCACCCGTTCGGCCTTCGGCCCGAGCGGCACGTGCGACGGCCACAGCGCGTAGTGGCCGCGGCCGGCGTCGTAGACGCTGTCGCCGAGCCGCACCAGCAGGCCCTGGCCGACCAGAATCTCGACGATGTGGTGCCAGCCGCAGGCGATGCCCTCGCCGGCGATCGCCGCCTGGATGACCAGGGCATAGTCGTTGAAGCGCAAGCCACCGCCGGTATCGGTGAATTCAAGTCCCTGCTCGGCGAACCATTCGCGCCAACCCGGGCGCGGCCGGTAGGGCTCGTCCAGGTGGATCAGCGCGCGGTGCATCAGCGCCGCGTCGTCCTGCGGCGGTTCGCGGCCGGCAAGATAGGCCGGGCTGCACACCGGATAGATCTGTTCCGGCCCCAGCCGCAGGCTTTCATAGCCCGGCCAATCGCCGCGCCCGAGCCGGATGGCGAACGACAGCGCCTCATCGGCGATGTCGATGTCCTTGTCGGTGGTTTCCAGCCGGATGTCGATATCCGGATTATCCTGCCGGAACGTCGCCAGCCGCGGCAGCATCCAGTAATGGGCAAAGGCGGTGGAGCAGGACAGCGATACATGGGCTTCGGCCGGCCGGCTCGCCACCTGCTCGGCGGAATTGAGGATGTGCATTAATCCGAATGATACGTCCGCATAAAAGCGCTCGCCCGGTCCGGTCAGTGCGATCGTGCGGTGGCCGCGCTCGAACAGCGGTGTGCCCAACGCTTCCTCCAGCTTCTTCACCGACAGGCTGACCGCGGGCTGCGAGACGTTCAGCTCGACCGCCGCCCGGGTGAAGGAACCATGCCGCGCCGCCGCCTCGAAGGCAAAGAGCGCGGCCGGCGACTGGATCCTTTGATAGAGCTTTCGCATAAATTCATCTTATGCATTGCCCGAGTTTTTTCAATCGTCACAGAGCCCGTATTTTCTGTCACATTAGACACGTTCCGTCGGGAGGTGGTGCCCATGAGATCCGCATCGCGGCGCGCAAGGCGGGAACCGCGCGCAGCGCCGGCCCTGCCGGCCTATATCACCCGCAACATTCCCTTCGTCGAATATCTCGGCGAGGAGGGTCTTGTGCGCATCGAGGATCAGGCCGAACGGCTGATGTCGGAGGTCGGCCTCGAGTTTCGCGAGGATCCCGAGGCGCTGCGCATCTGGAAGGAGGCCGGCGCCGATGTCGACGGCACCCGGGTGCGCCTGCCGCGCGGCATGGCCCGCAGCCTCTGCGCCACCGTTCCGAAGAGCTTTACCCAGCACGCCCGCAATCCGGCCCGCAGCGTCGTCATCGGCGAACGCAACACGGTGTTTGCGCCGATCTACGGTGCGCCCTTCGTGCGCTGCCTGGAGAAGGGCCGGCGCTACGGCAGTTTCGAGGATTTCGAAAAGCTGACGCGCATCGTCGCCTCGCTGCCGTCGCTGCACCACATGGGCCTGGTGGTCTGCGAGCCGGTCGACGTGCCGGTCAACAAGCGCCATCTCGACATGCTCTACACGGCCATGCGCTTTTCGGAAAAACCGTTCCTCGGGGCGATCACCGAAAAGGTCCGGGCCGAGGATTCGGTCGCCATGGCGCGCATCCTGTTCGGCGAGGATTTCGTCGCCGAAAACTGCGTCATCATGGGCAATGTCAACACCAACTCGCCGCTTCTGGTCGACCGGGTGGTGACCGAGGCGATCCAGGTCTATTGCGGCGCCGGCCAGGGCATCGTCGTCGCCCCGTTCATTCTTGGTGGCGCCATGGGGCCGGTGACCACCGCCGCGTCGATCGCCCAGGCGCTGGCCGAGGCGATGACCTGCGGCGCCTTCAGCCAGCTGGTTCGGCCCGGCGCGCCCTTCGTCATGGGCAACTTCCTGTCGTCGATGAGCCTGAAGAGCGGCGCCCCGACCTTCGGCATGCCGGAGCCGGTCGCATCCAACTACATTATCGGCCAGCTGGCGCGGCGCCTCGGCGTGCCGCTGCGCTGCGGCGGCTCGCTGACCGCCTCGAAGCTGCCGGACGCCCAGGCCGCCGCCGAAAGCACCGACAGCATGCATTCGACCGTCATGGGCGGCGCCAATTTCGTCCTGCATTCGGCCGGCTGGATGGAGGGCGGACTGGTCACCGGCTTCGAAAAGCTGGTGATCGACGCCGACCGGCTGGGCGCCTATCACAAGCTGCTCGCCGGCGTCGACACTGACGATAATGCGCTGGGTGCGGACGCCTATGCCGATGTCGAGCCGGCCGGCCATTTCCTCGGTTCCGCCCACACCATGCAGAACTACGAAACCGCCTATTACGACGCCGTGCTGTCGGATTCGGAAAGCTTCGAGCAATGGACCGAGCGCGGCGAAAAGGACACGGCACAGCGCGCCTTCGAGCGCTGGAACGCGCTGCTGCGCGACTATGAAACGCCGCCCATCGATCCGGCGGTCGACGAGGCGCTTCAGGCTTTCGTCGCGGAAAAGAAAAACAGCATGCCAGACGCCTGGTACTGACAGGAGACCCAAAATATGCAGACCCATGCGCAAGCGGTCATCATCGGCGGCGGTGTCGTCGGCTGTTCGATCCTCTTTCACCTCGCCAAGTTCGGCTGGAAGGACGTGGTGCTGCTGGAGCGCAGCGAACTGACGTCGGGATCGAGTTGGCACGCCGCCGGCCAGATCCACACGATCAGCTCCGACCCGAACATTTCGCGCCTGCAGGGCTATACCATCAATCTCTACAAGGAGATCGAGGAGCTGTCGGGCCACTCCTGCGGCATGCACAATACCGGCGGCTTCTATCTCGCCTCCAACCAGGACTGGTACGACTATCTCAAGCGCGAGCGCTCCAAGGCCCGCACCATGGGCCTCGACCAGGAGTTCATCTCAGTCGAGGAAGCGGCGCGCCGCCACCCGCTGATCGATCCGAACCACTACGTCGCGGCCCTGTGGGACCCGCTTGACGGCGATATCGATCCGTCCGGCGTCACCTATGCCTACGCCAAGGCGGCCCGCCATTACGGCGCCCGCTACCACACCCACACGCCGGTGATAGAAACCAATCAGCGGCCGGACGGCTCCTGGGACGTGGTCACACCCAGCGGCACGATTCATGCCGAGGTGATCATCAATGCCGGCGGCCTGTGGGCCCGCGAGGTCGGACATCTTTCCGGCGTCGACCTGCCGGTGCAGCCGATGGAGCACCATTACCTTATTACCGAGGCGATTCCCGAGATCGTCGAACGCGATCCGGAAGACCGGCTGCCGGCCGGCATCGACTACGAGGGCAACATCTATTTCCGCCAGGAACGGCAGGGCATGCTGCTCGGCACCTACGAGCCGAAGGCGACGCCGTGGAAGGTCGACGGCACCCCGCTCGATTTCGGCCACGAATTGCTGGCGCCCGATCTCGACCGCATCGCCGAACGGCTGGAACTCGGCTTCGAGCGCATTCCGGCGCTCGGCCGCGCCGGCATCAAGGACATGATCAACGGCCCATTCACCTTCGGGCCGGACGGCAATCCGATGATCGGTCCGGTCCCCGGCATGCGCAATTACTGGGTCGCCGTCGGCGTCATGGCCGGCTTCTGCCAGGGCGGCGGCGTCGGCCTGTGCCTGGCCGAATGGCTGATCGACGGCGAACCGTCCATCGACGTCTGGGCCATGGATGTCGCCCGCTTCGGCGAATTCGCCACGCCCGATTTCGGCACGGTGAAGTCGACGGAGAACTACGAACGCCGTTTCGTCATGACCTTCCCCAACGAGACCCTGCCGAAGGGCCGCCGCCAGAAGACCACGGCGCTCTACGACCGCCTGGTCGCACGCGGCGCCGTCATGGATGCGAGCTTCGGCCTCGAAAACGCATTGTGGTTCGCCGGCACGCCGGACGAGGCGCATGAGGAGCCGACCTTCAAGCGCTCGCGCGCGCATTACTACGTCGCCGAGGAGGTCCGCGCCGTGCGCGAGGATGTCGGCGCCATCGAGATCGCAAATTTCGCCAAGCACGCCGTGCGCGGCCCCGGCGCCCGCGCCTTCCTCGACCGCATCTGCGCCGGACGGGTGCCCAAACAGGGCCGCCTCGCCCTGACGCCGCTGCTGACCCCCAAGGGCAGGCTCTACGGCGACATGACCGTCGCCTGCCTGGCCGAGGACGAGTTCATGCTGTTCGGTTCGGGCGCCGCCCAGGAGATGCACCGCCGCTGGTTCGAAAAACACCTGCCGGACGAGAGCGTGACCTACGAGAACCTCTCGGACGCCTATCACGGCATGGCGATCTCCGGCCCGAAATCGCGCACGCTGCTGTCGCGCATCTGCCGCGACGACGTCTCTGGCGAGGCGCTGAAATTCCGCGACATCCGCCGTACCTACGTCGCCGGCGTGCCGGCGCTGCTCGCGCGCGTCTCGTTTTCCGGCGAACTCGGCTACGAGATCTACTGCGCCCCGCAATATCAGCTCAGGCTGTTCGAGGGCATCGAGGAGGCCGGCGCCGATCTCGGCCTCAAGCTCTACGGCAACCGCGCGCTGATGTCGCTGCGGCTGGAAAAGAACTGGGGCGCCTGGACCCTCGACTTCCGGCCCGATTTCACCGCCGCCCAGTCCGGCCTCGACGCCTTCATCCAGTGGGACAAGGATTTCATCGGCAAGGAAGCGGCTCTCGCCGAACGCGAAACCGGCCCCGACAGGAAGCTCGTCACCATGGTGATCGAATCCAACGGCATCGACGTCAGCAACGACGAGGCGATCCTCAAGGACGGCCGCTGCGTCGGCTCCGTCAGCTCCGGCGGCTTCGCCCACCATTCTGGCCGCTCCATGGCGCTGGGCTATGTGCCGACGGCGCTGGCGGAAGATGGCACCCGGCTGGAAGTCGAGATCCTCGGCGAGATGTACCCCGCCATCGTCACGGCCCGCCCGGTCTATGATCCCGAAGGGTCAAGGATGAGGGGCTAGCCCAGGGCTAGCTAGTGCTCCACCCGTTCGGCCCAGCCGGCAAATATCCGCTCCAGAAAGACGACGGCGTAGTAGAGGATGATGCCGAGAAAAGCGAGGGCGATGAGCACCGCGAACATCAGCGGATAGTCCCCGTTGGTCTCGCCCGATTTGAACAGCGCTCCGAGCCCGCGGCCATGCGGCGAAACGATTTCGACGAGATTGGTGCCGATGAAGGCGAGCGTGACGGCGACCTTCAGCGCTCCGAAGAATTCGGGCAGGGTTTTCGGCAGGGCGATCTTGGTGAAGATCGTGAACCGCGATGCGCCCAGCGAGCGAAGGATGTCGCGATATTCGGGTTCCAGCGTGGACAGGCCGATCCCGACCGAAACCGCGATCGGAAAAAAGGAGATCATGAAGGCCATCAGCACCGTATTGAGGTCGTGCTGGCCGATGAAGATCAGGGCTATAACGGGCACCAGGGTTGCCTTCGGGATGGCGTTGAAGCCGACCAGCAACGGGTAGAGGCCGTCGCGGACGATGCGCGAAAATCCCATGAGCATGCCGAGAAAGGTGCCGACGAGCACCGCGATCGCCAGTCCTGCGACCGTTCGCCAGAGGGTTTGCCATCCCATGACGAGAAACAGGTTCCAGTATTTCGCATAGGCCGGCGGCAGGTCGGAGGGCGATGCCATTTTATAGTTCGGCCAGCCATTGACCCAGACGATGAACTCCCAAAGCGCCAGGAAAAGGATGATGGCGGCTACCGGAACGCCGATTTTCCGGATCGCGCTCATGTCTCGTCCTCCGGCTTGCGGCCCTGCGCGATCCGGATCTGGTCGCGCAGCGTGTGCAGCATGTCGACGCATTCCGGCTCGAACAGACCGTCGATGACCCGCGGTCCGGGAAAGGCGACATCCAGAACGAATTGCATGGTCGCCGGCCGGCCCGACAGGACAAGGACCTGATCGCCCAGAAAGACGCTTTCCCGCAGGTCATGGGTGATCAGCACGGACGTGAAGGGCTCCTGCTTGCGCAATTCGTGCATGGTCTGCCACAGGTCTTCGCGGGTGAAGGCGTCGAGTGCGCCGAACGGCTCGTCCATGATGAGAACGTCCGGTTTGTGGACGATCGCCCGGCAAAGCGACGCACGCTGGCGCATGCCGCCGGACAGCGCCGACGGCCGTTTGTGCTCGAAACCCTCCAGCCCCACCAGGGCCAGCAGTTCCAGGGCCCGCGCCTCCTTGTCCGCCTTCGGCATCGACGGCGCCACGATCTCCAGAGGCAGGATCACGTTTTGCAGGATGGTGCGCCATTCCAGCAGCACCGGGTTCTGGAACGCCATGCCCACGGTCTTGCGCGGTCCCCGAACCCGTTCGCCGTGAAGCCAGACCTCGCCGGCGTCCGGTTTCATCAGGCCGGCGATCAGCCGCGTCAGGGTCGACTTGCCGCAGCCCGACGGCCCCACCACGGCGCAGAACTCGCCCTCCGGCACGGCCATGGTCAGGTCGTCGAGCACCGGCAGAGGCCCGTTGGGCGTCTGATAGGCGTGGGTTACGCCTTTGATTTCAATCAGATTTGACACGCTTGCGGGAGTTGCCGCCCGCTTCTGCGGGCGGCGTTGCCATCATTGCAGCATGATCTTGTCGTCGGGCAGGTAGGAGCCGTCGAAATACAGCGCCGGATCCGGTTCCGTTTGAAACTCGTAGACCGATTTGGTCTGTTCAATCGCTTTTGCCATGCGATCTGCGTCGATGCCGCCCATTCCGTTTTCCTTGACGGCGTCCGTCAGGACATTGGCATCGATGGCCATCTGCAAACGCTCGGTCTCGAGCGCTGCGTCTGCTGCCGGATTGCGCTTGAGCAGGCTTTCGATGGCGGCGGCCGGGTCGGCAACCGCGTCTTTCCAGCCCATGCCCACGGCCTTGACGAAGCTGGACACGATCTCGGGATTTTCCTTTGCGAAGTCGGTGTTCACCAGAATGGCATTGCCGTAGAGCGACACCCCGTGGTCGCTCATCAGGAGAATGCTCTGGTCTTCCAACGGGATGCCGAGCCGTTTCAGGTTGAGCGTCGACGAAAAGGAGAAGCCGGTCACGGCCGCGACTTTTCCTTCCGCCAGCATCGGTTCGCGGGTGGGAAAGCCGACGGGCTCGACGGTGATTGCGTCCATGTCGAGACCGTTCTCGGCGGCGAAGATCGGGAACTGCGCCCAGGCGCCGTCCGGCGGCGGGGCGCCCAGCACCTTGCCCTCCAGATCCTTGGGTGCCTCGATGCCGAGCGACTTGCGCCCGACCACAGCGAAGGGCGGCTTGTCGTAGACCATCATCACCGCGGTAACGGGCGCGCCCGGGTTCTGGTCGAGGAACCGCATCAGCGAATTGATGTCGGCAAATCCGACCGGAAACGCCCCGGTCGCGACTTTCGGAATGGCGTCCAGCGAGCCCCTGCCTTCGGCGACTTCCACCGAAAGGCCCTCGGCGTCGAAATAGCCCTTGTCGATGGCGACGAAATAGGGAGCGGAGGGTCCCTCGAATTTCCAGTCGAGGGCGAAGTTGATTTTTTCCTGGGCGAGGCCGCCGGTGGAGAAGGCCGCCAGCACGGCAGCCGCGGCAAGCAAAGATCTGATCATGGGTGTTCCCTTAGTATTGTTTCACGGCACATCCAACCGCATGAACATTTTTTGATCAAGACAAAAAAATGGGCAATCGGTGCCTCGATCTGAGGCACGCCGATGTTTTTGCCGTGGGTGCGGTGTCAAATTCCCTGACACGACAGATATCGGCCTTGGCAGGAGTTCAGCGGAACAGACCTCGCAGACCGGCTTTTGATTGCAACTACGATGCCTGTTTCAGGGCGAGCAGTTCCCCTGCCAGAAAGTCGACAAATCTGCGAACCCGCACCGTCCTTTGAAGATCCGAATGCAACAGGATCCACAGCCATGGACCTTTCGACAGATCCGTATCCGGCACGCGGCGAAGCTTTGGAAATGCGCTCTCGAACAGGGTCGGCATATGCGACATGCCGCAGTTCTGGTTCAACAGGCAGGCACGCATGTAACCGTCGCTTACCCTGTGCCGTAGCTGGGCCATTCGGAACATTGACGGCGGGCGCCAGTTGTCGTCGGCAAATCCGATCCAGCTCAACCCTTCGCCTTGATCGCCTGCGTTCGGGAAAACGTCCCGAATGTAAGTCTCACTCGCATAAACACCCAAAATCAGCCTGAAGAGCTTTCGCGCGACAACATCATCCACGACCTCGTCCGCGGCGCGCAGCGAGACGTCGGTTTCATCGTTTGTGATGGATTCGACTTCCGTCGTCAGGCGCAATTCGATGTCGATCCTGGGGTACTTCTGGTGAAAGCGCCCGATGATCGGCGCGATAAAGTCATAGGCGAGTGTCGGAGACAGCGAGAAGCGGATCGTGCCCGTCTCGCTCTTGTCCAACCCTTCCACCTTTTTGCGCGCAGCCAGAACCGTCTGTTCGGCATCCTCGACAACCGGCAGCAGGGCCTCGCCGAACTCCGTGAGCGTGAACCCGCGTTTGGAACGGTGAAACAGGCGGACACCGTAGCTGGCCTCGAGAGACTGGATGTTCCGGTTTACGGTTCCGTAGCTTGCATTGATCGTGCTTGCCGCGGCGCGCAGGCTGCCTGCGCGGGCGACCGCAAGAAAATATGGCAGCAGCTCCCAGTCGAATGATCTCATGTCCTGCCCCACGTGTTCTACATGCGTAACAGCATGTTCTATCATGTTATATTTTTGACAGAATAGCCATCTGTTACATCGCGTTGAAGGTCGGGGGGGCCGTAGCACACACGTCGGCTTCAGAAGGAGACGTCTGATGAACAGATACCACCCTTTGCTTGTGACGCTTCATTGGCTTGTCGCGATCATGATCCTGATTTCGTTGTTCGTGGGTGGGCCAATGCTCGCGGAAATGAAAAACTCCGATCCCCAAAAAGCCACGGCGCTCACCGGGCACATGATCTGGGGCATTTGCATTGGCGTGCTGATGTTGGCGCGTCTTGCGATTCGTCTGTTTACGCGCAAGCCGCCCCTGGCTGATGCCGGACATCCCTCGCTCAATTTCGGCGCGCAAGCCGCCCATGCGGCACTGTACGTGCTGGTGTTTGCGATGGTGGCCAGCGGTCTGGGGATTGCCTATTCCGCCGATTTATTCGCTATCGTCTTCGGTGGTTCCGATGCGTCTTTGCCCGCCAGTTTCAATGACATTCCTGCGCGCATGGTGCATGGGATCGTTGCCACTCTGATAATGCTGTTGGTCGGTCTGCACGTGTTGGGGTGGGCCTACCACCAGTTCGTGCGCCACGACCGCTTGATCAGCCGTATGTGGTTTGGGCGAAGGGCCGGATAAGCGCGAGGTACTAACGCTATTCCGGTGTTCCGAACCTGACGTTCGTTGGATTTGCTGCAATTCGTTTGGCGGGTCGCCTCAACGGGGACAGGAACTGGCCGGCATCGGCAAATATTCAGCCGTCACTCGTGAATCGCCTCGATCGCTCCCAGCTCGTCGTGCTGCCGGTCGAGCGTCGCGTCGTCGATCGCTTCGAAGGCGGTGGCGACCCAGTGGGCGTTGGCGAGCGCCATCTCGTTGAAGGTGGCGAGGCCGCGTTCGGTCAGCCGGATCATGAAGCGGCGGCGGTCGCCCGGGTCGGCGACGCGCTTGACCAGGCCGTCGGCCTCCATGCGGTCGAGCAGCGACGAGATGTTGCCGGAGGGGGCGAACTGGCCGATGCGGTTGGCCGATCGGTTCGAGCCTCTTGCAGATATCCGGATCCGTCGACTCTAGCAATATCTAGCTATGTATAGCGTTTTTTGATAGATTGTACTATAAATAGCTAGAGCTAGAATTGGATGTGTTGCGATGGATCCATACCAAAACCCGTTTGCACCGGGAGCCGGAAGCCGGCCGCCTGAGCTTGCCGGGAGAGATCCGATTCTTGAAGTTGCGAGAATTTCCTGCGGAAGGGCCGTCAAAGGGCGAAGTACCCGATCAATTATGCTCTTGGGGCTCAGAGGAACAGGCAAAACGGTGCTGCTCAATGAGATCGGCAAGATCGCAGAGAGCGAAGGCCTTCTTGTTTCGAAGGTCGAAGCGCCTGAAGGGGAAAGCCTTCCTCGATTGATTTACCCTGAGCTGCGGAAAGCGATGCGCTCATTGTCGGGAGTTGAGGCTGCGAAGCAAATCGCTACTCGCGGTTTGAGAGGGCTGCGCAACTTTGCGTCGATTTTCAAGATTGCGGTCGCTGGCGTTGAAGTCGGCGTTGAACCGGAACCCGGCCTCGCCGATAGCGGCGATTTGCAATACGACCTTCCTGCCCTTTTCGAAATGATCGGTCGCGCGGCGCAAGCTGCAGGCAGGGGGTGGATTCTATTGATCGACGAAGTGCAATATCTCTCGGAGACTGATCTCTCGGCGCTTATCGTGTCAATTCACCGGATGTCCCAAGAGGGGCTACCTGTGCTTATGGTTGGCGCGGGCCTCCCACAGGTCGCTCGCCTTGCCGGTGAGGCAAAATCTTACGCTGAACGACTCTTCCTCTACCCTGAAGTCGGTGCCCTCGATCCCGTCTCCGCGGCCAAGGCGGTTGAAAAGCCCATAATCGACGAGGGCGCCTCGATAGCGGCTGATGCGTTGGATGCAGTTGTTGATCGAACCCAGGGATACCCGTTCTTTCTCCAGGAATGGGCTTCTGTCTCGTGGAACAACTCAGATGGGCCCGTAATTTCACTGGAAGATGTAAACACCTCCTACGCTGAAACGCTGGCTTTGCTGGATGCGGGTTTCTTCAGGGTCCGAATTGACCGTTTGACCCGAGGGGAAGTCCAGTTTGTAACGGTGATGTCCAAACTTGGAGACGGGCCTTATGCCATGGCCGAAATCGCGCAGGCCATGGACAGGACATTGCAATCCCTGGGCCCCACACGCGCCAATATCATTTCCAAAGGCATGATCTACAGCACCGATCACGGCTACCTTGACTTTACCGTACCGCTATTTGCCGAATACATGCGACGCCAATCTTGAATCGCTGCCCGCAGTGATGAACCGGCTCGCTCCCGGTGCCGACTTTCCAGTTCTCACTCGTGGATCGCCTCGATCGCTCCCAGCTCGTCGTGCAGCCGGTCGAGCGTCGCGTCGTCGATCGCTTCGAAGGCGGTGGCGACCCAGTGGGCGTTGGCGAGCGCCATCTCGTTGAAGGTGGCGAGGCCGCGTTCGGTCAGCCGGATCATGAAGCGGCGGCGGTCGCCCGGGTCGGCGACGCGCTTGACCAAGCCGTCGGCCTCCATGCGGTCGAGCAGCGACGAGATGTTGCCGGAGGGGGCGAGCAGGCTGGCGCCGAGATCGCCGACCGACAGGCAGCGGTTGGGGGCTCGATAGAGCTGCGACAGCACGTCGAAGCGGACGAAACGGGTGCCGTAGGTCCGCATCATCTGCGCGCCGACCTCCGACTCGATCTTGCGTGACGTCCTGACAAGGCGCAACCACAGCCGCAGCACGCGCCGCTGCCGTTCGCTGTAGCGGTCTTCGACGGATCCGCTGTCGGCGGGAATCGTCTCGTCCATGTCCATGGCAGGGAAATAGCACCCCGCTCCCTTGTCTGCCAGTCGATTTGCCGGCTCCGCGCTGCCATCCGAACGCCGCCTGCGGGAGGTTTTGCAAAGCCTCCGTCAAAAAGCTGTTGCAATTATCTTATATATGAAATATTTATATGTAAACTAAATTGCGATACCCCTTCGGAGGCTGGCATGAAGATCACGGTGGTGGGCGGTGGCCCGGGCGGTCTCTATTTTGCGATCCTGACCAAGAAGGCGCGGCCCGACTGGCAGATCGAGGTTTTCGAGCAGAACCGCGCCGACGACACGTTCGGCTTCGGCGTGGTGTTCTCCGACGACACGCTGGACGAGTTCCTGTCGCGCGACCCCGAGACCTACGAAAAGATCCGCGACCATTTCGCCTATTGGGACGACGTCGCCATCCACTTCAAGGGTGAGGAAATCCGCTGCGCCGGCAACGGCTTCTGCGGCACCTCGCGCTTCACCCTGCTCAACATCCTGCAGGAGCGCTGCAGCGAGCTCGACATCCCGATGCACTTCTCCGAGCGCATCAATCCGCCGGAGCTGAAGGAACGGTTCGCCGATTCGGACATCATCCTCGCCTCCGACGGCATCAACTCGGCCATCCGCGATCACTTTGCCGAGTTCTTCCAGCCGACCATTACGCACAAGGCCAACCGCTTCTGCTGGATGGGCTCGACCCGGCCGATGGACGAGTTCAACTATTTCTTCCGCATGACCGAGCACGGCATCATCTGCGCCCACACCTACCAGTACCAGGCCGACGCCTCGACCTGGGTGTTCGAGATGGACGAGGCCTGCTGGCAGGGCCACGGGTTCGAGGAATTCGACGAGGAAGGTTCGCGCGACAAGCTCGCGGCGATCTTCGCCGACGAGCTGCAGGGCCACGGTTTGCTCTTGAACCGCTCCAACTGGCGCAAGTTCCCGCGCATCTTCTGCGAGAAGTGGTATCACGACAACATCGTCATCCTCGGCGACGCCAAGGCTTCGGCGCATTTCTCCATTGGCTCCGGCACCAAGCTGGCGATGGAGTGCGGCATCGCCCTGTCCGATGCCGTTCTGGAGCATGGCGAGCAATCGGTCGAGGCCGCCTTCAAGGCCTATGACGACGAGCGCCGCACGCCCTGCCAGATCATCCAGCACAATGCCGATGTGTCGCTCGCCTGGTTCGAGCATATGGGCCGCTCCTGGGACATGGACCCGATGCAGTTCGCCATGGTCGTCATGTGCCGGGCGAAGTCGATCACCTACGACAATCTGATCCTGCGCGATCCGAGCTTTGTCGAAAAGGCCGACACCGCCTGGTACGAGCGCTACTACCGGGAGACCGGCGTCGACGTGCGCGAGACCCGGCCGACACCGATGTTCACGCCGTTCAAGCTGCGCGAGCTGGTGATTCCAAACCGGGTGGTCATGTCGCCGATGGCCCAGTATTCGGCCGACGAGGACGGCAACCTCACCGACTGGCATTTCGTCCACTACACCTCGCACGCGCTGGGCGGCATGGGCATGATCTATGCCGAAATGACCTGCCCCTCGCCGGATGCCCGCATCACGCTCGGCTGTCCGGGATTGTGGAGCGACGAGCACGAGGCGCAGTGGAAGCGCATCGTCGATTTCGTCCACGCCAATTCCGACACCCGATTCTGCATGCAGCTCGGCCATTCCGGCCGCAAGGGCTCGACCCAGCTCGGCTGGGAGGAAGCCGATTACCCGATCGCCGATCCGCAGAAGAACTGGCCGCTGCTCTCGGCCTCGCCGATCGCCTATTTCGACGGCGTCAGCCAGGTGCCGCAAGAGCTCGACAGGGCCGAAATGGACCGCATCCGCGAGGATTTCGTCCAGGCCACGGAACGCGCCGCTCGCGCCGGTTTCGACATGCTCGAACTGCACTGCGCCCACGGCTACCTGCTCGCCTCCTTCCTGTCGCCGCTGACCAACCGGCGCACTGACGAATACGGCGGTTCGGTCGAGAACCGGGTGCGTTTCCCGCTCGAGGTCTTCAACGCCATGCGCGATGTCTGGCCGCGCGAAAAGCCCATGTCGGTGCGCGTCTCGGCCACCGACTGGAAAGAGGGCGGCATGAGCGAAGAGGACCTCTTCGCCATCGCCACCGCCTTCCATGAGGCCGGCTGCGATCTGATCGACGTGTCGGCCGGCCAGACCGTGCCGGACCAGCAGCCGATCTACGGACGCATGTTCCAGACCCCGTTCGCCGAAGCCGTTCGCAACGTGCCGAAGATTGCCACCATGGCCGTCGGCAACATCACCGAGGCCGCGCAGGTCAACACCATCCTGCACACCAGGCGCGCCGACCTGGTGGCGCTCGCCCGGCCGCATCTGTGGGATCCCTATTTCACCCGCCGTGCCGCCGCCAATTACGGCGCCATGGTCGGCCATTGGCCGCCGCAATATCTCAGCGGCCGCGACCAGGCCTACCGCGAACAGGCCAAGATCCGCGAGGCGTCGCAGGAAATGGCGCGCAAGGCGCGACCGACACGGCACGCCAAGCCGATGCAACTGGCGGCTGAGTGACATCGTGGCAAACGTCTTCACAGTGACGCGCCCCGTGCGATTTGCCGACTGCGACCCGGCCGGCATCGCCTTCTATCCGCGCCTGCTGGAGCATCTCAACGGCGTCGTCGAAGACTGGTTTTCCGGTCCGCTCGGCTATTCCTTCGACGACCTGCATCGCCGCGATGGCAAGAGCCTGCCGACGGTGGAGATGAACGTGAAATTTCTGCGGCCGGGCGAGATCGGCGATGCCATCGAGTGGTATCTCACGGTCAAGACACTCGGCCGCTCCTCCATGACCCTGTCGGTGAACGCCCGGCGTCCCGACGGGCAGGACATGCTGCAGGCCGAACCGACTCTGGTGCACAGCGATTTCAACACCGAGCCGCCGCGCTCGGAACCGTTTCCGCCTGAACTGAGGGAGAGGATCGAGACCTACTGCGCTGCCTGAAAAGGCCACCAAACAAGAAGACTGCCTTGGGGAGGACGATGGTACACGACGACACATTGTGGAACTGGCTGCGGCAGCATGCCGAGGCGACCCCGGATGCGCCGGCGATCGTCGGTGCCGGCGGTCCGCTCACCTACGCGGCACTGGCGCAGCGCGTGAGCGCCGCGGCGGCCGGTCTGCAGGCGCTGGGATTGCGCAAGGGCGATGTCGTCGCCCTGCAGCTTCCCAACACCGATGCCTATGTCGTTGCCTTCCTCGCCGTGACCGCCTGCGGCGGCATCGCCCAGACCCTTCACATGCCCTATCGCCAGGCCGAGCTGCGCCATCTGCTGGAACACAGCGGCGCCCGCATGGCGGTCGGCCTTTCGGCCTTCAAGGACATGTCGCCGGCGGCAGAAATGCAGGCAATGGCCGCGTCGCTGCCGGCGCTCGAAACCGTCATCGCGGTTGGCGCGCCGGTCGAAGGCACGAGAGACTTTTCCGATCTAAGCGGCGAGCCGCACCTGCCGGAGCTGACGCCCGACGATCCGTTCCTGCTGCTCTATACCTCCGGCACCACGGCAAGCCCCAAGGGCGTGCCGCACAACTATCGCGGCTTCCTCGGCAACGCCAGGCGCTCGGCCGGTCAGCTCGGCATCCGCGCCGACGAGATCATGCTGTCGGTCGCGCCCTACACCCATCTCTACGGCCTGTTCGTCATGCATCTGTGTCTGGCGAGCGGCGCGGCACAGGCGCTGATGCCGGCTTTCGATCCGAAGCAGTTCCTGCCGGTACTCGCCGAGCTGCAGCCCAACGGCATCTTTGCGGCGCCGGCCCATTTCGCGCCGTTCTGCGCCGCCGGCCTGATCAAGCCCGAGCATCTGGCGTCGACCCGCTTCACCTGTCTTTCCGGCTCCACCGTGCCGCCGGCACTCGCCGAACAGGTCGACGACCTGATGCGGAACGGTTCGGTGATCCAGCTCTGGGGCATGAGCGAACTGCAGGCCGGTACCTTCGGCCGTCTCGACGATCCGCGCCCGACCCGCCTCAACACCGCCGGCCGCGCCTCCGAGGCCACGGAATTGCGCGCCGTCGACGCCGAGGGCCGGCCGCTCCCAGCCGGCGAAGAAGGCGAGCTCCAGGTGCGTGGGCCTTCCGTCTTTGCCGGCTATCTGAACAACCAGGCCGAGACCGACGCTGCCTTCGCCGATGACGGCTGGTTCCGCACCGGCGACCTGGCGGTGCTCGATGCCGACGGTTTCCTCACCCTGACTGGCCGGGTCAAGGAGGTGATCAATCGCGGCGGGGTCAAATACAACCCCGTCGATGTCGAGGCGGTCATTCTGGAACTCGAGGCGGTCGAGGCCTGTGCGATCGTGCCCTATCCCGATCCGGATCTCGGCGAGCGCGCCTGCCTGTGCGTTCAGCTGCACGACGGCGCGACACTCGCTCTCGAAGAGGTCACCGGCCTGCTCGATGACCGCCAGATCGCCAAATACAAATGGCCGGAACGGCTGCAGGTCGTCGACGCCATGCCGTTGACGCCCACCCGCAAGATCATGCGCGGCAAGCTCAAACAGCTGCTGACGGACACTTCAACCTGACAACCCGCAAGGACCGACCATGACGGAATTCACTCTCTACACGCCCGACAACGCACCGGGAAAAGCCGGCGAACTGCTCGACGGCGTGCAAAAGAAAATGGGCTTTCTGCCCAACCTCTACGGCAAGCTGGCTGAATCCGACGTGACGCTGGAAGCCTATCTCAATCTCTCCTCGCTGGTGGCGAAGACGAGTTTTTCGCCGGCTGAGCAGCAGCTCATCCTGCTGGTCGCCAGTGTCGAAAACGGCTGCACCTATTGCGTCGCGGCCCATTCCTCCGGCGCCCGCATGGCCAAGCTCGACAAGCCGGTGATCGAGGCGGTGCGCACCGGCCAGCCGATCGACGATACGCGGCTCGAGGCCCTGCGCCGCTTCACCGAGGCGCTGGTCAACAATCGCGGTCACGCCAAGGACGAAATGGAAGCCTTTCTCGCCGCAGGATTTAACCGGCAAAATGTCATGGAAGTGGTATTGTGCGTCGCCATGAAGACGCTCTCCAACTACGCCAACCTGCTGATCGACGTGCCGCTCGACAGCGTTCTGGAGCGCATGGCATGGAGCGGCAAGGAGGAATTGCAACAGACCGGCTGAACCGCAGCCGGGGGGATACTCGAAACCGGCCAAAAAAGGCCGAAACCCATCTTCAAAGGGAGGAAACCATGAAAAAACTCGCTTGTGCCTTGGGCGCACTGCTGCTGGCGACGACCGCCAGGGCGGAAGACCTGAAGATCGGCCTGGTGGTCACCCTGTCCGGTCCGCCGGCGGTGATCGGCAAGCAGGTCGAGGACGGCTTCAAGCTCGCCCTCGACAATCTCGGCGGCAAGATCGGCGGTGTCGATACCGAACTGATCGTCGTCGATTCCGAACTGAAGCCGGATGTGGCGCTCACCCGCGTCAAGGGCCTGCTGGAGCGCGACGAGGTCGACTTCGTCGTCGGCACCGTGTTCTCCAACGTGCTCGGCGCCATCTTCAAGCCGGTCACCCAGTCCGAGAACTTCCTGATCAGCCCCAATGCCGGACCGTCGACCCTGGCCGGCAGAAACTGCAGCCCGTATTTCTTCTCGACGTCCTACCAGAACAACCAGAACTTCGAGGTCCTCGGCAAGCATGCCCAGGACAAGGGCATCAAGAGCGTCTTCATGATGGCGCCCAACTACCAGGCCGGGCGTGACGCCATGGCCGGCTTCAAGAAGTACTATAAGGGCGACATCGTCAACGAGGTCTATACGCCGCTGGGCCACAACGATTTCTCCGCTGAAATCGCTCAGATGTCGGATTCCGGTGCCGAAGCGTTGTTCACATTCATGCCGGGCGGCATGGGTGTGCGTTTCGTCAAGCAGTTCCGCGACGCCGGCCTCGCCGACAAGATGACCTTCCTGTCGGCCTTCACCGTCGACGAGGCGACCCTGCCGGCCCAGAAGGATGCCGCGCTTGGCATGTTCGGCGCCACCACCTGGGCGCCCAATCTCGACCTGCCGCAGAGCAAGGCCTTCGTTCAGGCCTTCGAGGACAAATACGATTATGTTCCGGGCGGCTTCGCCATGCAGGCCTATGACGCGGCACTGCTGATCGACAGCGCGGTGCGCGCCGTGGGTGGCGATCTGTCGGACAAGGACGCCGTGCGTGCGGCGCTCAAGGCCGCCGACTTCGAATCGCTGCGCGGCAAGTTCAGCTTCAACAACAACCACTTCCCGATTCAGGACTTCTACCTGCTGCGCGTCGCCAAGCGCGATGACGGCAAATACTGGACGGAAATCGACACCAAGGTGTTCGAGGACTACACCGACAGCTTCGCTGCCGAGTGCAAAATGTAGCTCGCTCTAGCCGGGTCGCGATCGGATGACTTTGACACTGTTCCTCATTCAGATCCTCAACGGTCTGCAATATGGCGTGCTGCTGTTTCTGATCGCGGCCGGGCTGACGCTGGTCTTCGGCGTCATGGGCTTCATCAATCTGGCCCATGGCGTGCAATACATGATCGGCGCCTACCTGACCTTTCTGTTCTTCGGGCTGACCGGCAATTTCTTCGCGGCCCTCTTGCTCGGTCTGCTGGCCGCACTGGTCCTCGGTCTGGCGCTGGAAGTGCTGGTTTTCCGACATCTCTACGACCGTGACCATCTTGACCAGGTGCTTGCCACCTTCGGCATCATTCTGTTCGTCAACGAGGCGGTAAAGGTGATCTGGGGGCCGGGAACGCTGACCATCCCGACGCCCGAGATCCTGTCGGGCTCTCTGCAGCTCACCGAAAACCTGCGATATCCGGTCTACCGGCTTGCCCTGATCGCGGTCGGCGTTGCCGTGGCGCTCGGGCTCTACCTGATCGTCACTCGCACGCGCGTCGGCATGTTGATCCGCGCCGGCGCCACCAATGCCGAAATGGTCAGCGCGCTGGGCGTCAATATCTGGCGGCTTTTCACCATCGTTTTCGGCTTCGGGGCGATGCTCGCCGGCTTTGCCGGGGCGCTGGCGGCACCGGTTTTCACCCTGGAGCCGGGCATGGGCGACAACCTGCTGATCGTTGCCTTCGTGGTGATCATCATCGGCGGCATCGGCTCGATCCGCGGCGCCTTCATCGCCGCCATTCTGGTCGGCCTGATCGACACGCTCGGCCGCAGCCTGGCGACCGACGCCATGAAATTGATTTTCGACCCCTCGGCCGCCAACCAGATCGGCCCGTCGCTGGCCTCCATGCTGATCTACATCTTCATGGCCGCCGTGCTGTTCTTCCGCCCGCAGGGGCTGTTTCCGGCAAGGGGTGCGGCATGAACGAGATGTCCGCCACCCAGGACCGAGCACTGCCAGAGCGGCGTGCTACGGACCGCTCGCTGATGGTCGGCCTGGCGATCATGGTGCTTCTGGCGTTGGTGCCCTTCGTCACCGAATTCGCCGGCGGCAACTACGTCCTCAACCTGGTGCTGAAGGCGATGATCCTGGCGATCGCCGCCGTGTCGCTCGACCTTCTGATCGGTTATGGCGGCCTGGTCAGCTTCGGCCATGCGGCGTTTCTCGGGCTCGGCTCCTACGTCACCGGCATCGCGCTCACCGAAGGCATCATCGATGTGGTTCCGCTGCTCGGGCTGGTGCTGCTGGTCTGCGGCCTGTTCGCCCTGGTTACCGGGGCGATATCGTTACGCACCTCGGGTGTCTATTTCATCATGATCACCCTGGCCTTCGGCCAGATGCTGTTCTTCTCGCTGTCGTCGCTGTCATCCTATGGCGGCGATGACGGGCTGACGCTGTGGGACACGCCGACCTTTTTTGGCATGACCCCGTTTCTCAACGGATCCGGCCTGTTCTATTCGACCCTGGTCATCCTCGTCGCCACCTGGCTCTTCATCGGTCGGCTGTCGGTCTCGCGCTTCGGCCGGGTGCTGCGCGCCGGCAAGCAGAATGCATTGCGTGTCGGAACGGTCGGTTTCGACATCTTCCGCTACCGCCTGGTCGCCTATGTGATCGCCGGTTTGCTCGCCGGTCTTGCCGGGTTTCTCACCGCCTGCCACGCCGAATATATCAGCCCGGCGACGGCTGCCTGGCAGAACTCCGGCAACCTCATCATCATGGTGGTGCTCGGCGGCATGGGTACCCGCAACGGCGCGCTGCTCGGCGCCCTGTTCGTGGTGCTGATCGAGGAGGGACTGTCGCTGATCACCCATGAGTGGAAGCTGATCTTCGGGCCGCTGCTCGTCCTCATCGTGCTGTTTGCCCGCGGCGGCCTGGCGAGCCTGCTGCCCGGCAGCGGAGGCGGCAAATGACCCCCGTGCTGGAACTCGTCGACCTGGTCAAGAATTTCGGCTCGTTACGGGTGACCGACCGGGTGTCGCTGGACCTGCGGCCCGACGAATGCCACGCGCTGATCGGCCCCAACGGTGCCGGTAAGTCGACGCTGATCAACCTGGTGTCGGGCACGCTTTCGCTCGAATCGGGCCGCGTGGTGCTCGACGGCACTGACATCTCCGACCGGTCGACGCCGCAAAGGGCGCTGGCCGGCCTCGGCCGCACCTTCCAGATCACCTCTATCGTGCCCAACTTTTCGGTACTGGAAAACGTTGCCCTGGCGGCCCAGGCCAAGGACGGGTCGAGCTTCCGCTTCTTCGGCGTCGCGTCGCGCGAGGAGGAACTCAACGAAAGCGCCCGGCGGGCGCTGGCGGCCCTCGGCCTGTCGCATCGCCAGGACGTGCGCAGCGCCGACCTGTCGCACGGCGAACACCGGCTTCTGGAACTCGCCATGGCGATCGTCGGCGAGCCCAAGGCGCTGCTGCTCGACGAGCCGATGGCCGGCATGGGCAAGGGCGAAAGCAAGGCGCTCACTGAAACGCTGCTCGAGCTCAAGCGGACCATGCCGATGCTGCTGGTCGAACACGACATGGAAGCCGTGTTCGCCCTGGCCGACCGGATCTCCGTGCTCGCTTACGGGCAGGTCGTCGCCACCGGAACGCCGGACGAGGTGCGGGCCGACGAAAAGGCGCGCGCCGCCTATCTGGGGAGCGACGCGGCATGAGCCTGTTGCACGTCAGCGGTCTGGAAAGCGGCTACGGCCTCTCGCAGGTGCTGTTCGGGGTCGATCTCGCCATCGGCCAGGGCGAGGCGGCGACCCTGCTCGGCCGCAACGGCATGGGCAAGACCACCACCGTGCGCTCGATCATGGGCATGATCAAGCCGATGGCCGGATCCATCCGGTTCGACGGCCGCGACATCGCCGCCGCGCCGCCGTTTCGCGTCGGCCAGGCCGGCATCGGGCTGGTGCCGGAAGGCCGCCAGGTCTTTCCGACACTGTCGGTGGAGGAGAACCTGCGCGCCTTCGCACGGCCGCGCGGGCAATGGGATCTCACCAAGGTCTACGGTTTTTTCCCGCGGCTGGAGGAGCGCAAGGCCAATCTCGGCTCGCAGCTTTCCGGCGGCGAGCAGCAGATGCTGGCGATCGGCCGGGCGCTGATGACCAACCCGACGCTGCTATTGCTCGACGAGGCGACGGAAGGGCTGGCGCCGCTGATCCGTGCCGAGATCTGGGCCAAGCTTGCGGCACTGAAAGCCGAGGGGCAGGCCATTCTGGTCATCGACAAGGACATCGACGCGCTGATGCAGTTTGCCGACAGCCACACCGTCTTGAACAAGGGCGAGGTGGTGTGGAGCGGCAGCAACGCCGATCTGCGGGACCAGCGCAATGTCGTCGAAAGCCACCTGCATTTGTAAGACAACCGCCGAACGGAGGAGTAACGATGAACGAGATGCCGCTTGGGATCATGCGGGCCCGCGACGGGCTGGAAGGCATCAGCTGGAACATTCTCGGCCAGATCTATGTGCCGAAGCAGCTTTGCGAATCCTCCTTTTCTTGGCATGCCACGCTGCCGCCGGGCACCTTCGTGCCGCCGCATATCCATCCGACCCAGGACGAGTTCCTCTATATCCTCGAGGGCCGCTTCGATTTCCTGCTCGACGGCAAGGAGGATTTCGCCGAGCCCGGCGACCTGGTGCACATGCCGCGCGGCATCCCGCACGGCATCTTCAACAAGAGCGACGCCGCCATCAAGACGCTGTTCTGGGTGTCGCCGTCGCGCAAGCTCTACGATCTTTTCTGGGCGATCCACAATATGGGCGCCGATCCCGATCCGGCGCAGCTCGTCGCCACCTCGGCCGAGCACGAGATCGATTTCCTGCCGCCGGAAGACGAAGACTAGGAGGGCGGCATGAACGTTCTTATTGCCGGTGCGGGCGTCGGCGGTCTCACCACCGCCCTGATGCTGCATGAGCGCGGTATCCGCGCGCGGATTTTCGAACAGGCCTCACAGGTGCGCGAGGTGGGCGTCGGCATCAACACGCTGCCGCATGCCATCGAACAGCTGGCCGAGCTCGGCCTGCTCGACCGGCTCGATGCCGTGGCGATCCGCACCCGCGAACTGCGTTACCTGACCAAGCACGGGCAGGAGGTGTGGCGCGAGCCCCGCGGCCTGCATGCCGGTCACGACACGCCGCAATTTTCCATCCACCGCGGCCGCCTGCAGAAGGTGCTTTACGACGCGGTGGTCGAGCGGCTCGGGCCGGACACGGTGCAGACCGGCGCCCGGCTGACCGGCTTCATGCAGGACGAGGGCGGCGTCACCGCCCAGTTCGTCAACTCCGTCGACGGCGGCAACGGCCACACGGTGCGCGGCGACGTGCTGATCTGCGCCGACGGCATCCACAGCGTCGGCCGCCGCACCTTCTATCCCGACGAGGGGCCGCCGAGCTGGAACGGCGTCATCATGTGGCGCGGCGCCACCGAATGGCCGGTCTGGGAAGACGGCGAGACCATGGCGATCGGCGGCGGCATGGGCGGCAAGTTCGTGCTCTATCCGATCGCCCCGCCGGAAAACGGCAAGCAGCTGACCAATTGGGTGGTCGGCGTGCGCGTCGCCGACGGCGATGCCGCACCGCCGCCGGAAAAGAGCTGGTCGAAGGTCAGCCATCTGTCTGAGGTGCTGCCGCACGCGCTTCGCTTCGCCATTCCCGGCATGGACATCGAGGGCCTGGTGCGCGCCACGCCGGCGATCTACGAGTACCCGATGGCCGACCGCGACCCGCTGCCGCGCTGGACCCACGGCCGCATCACCCTGCTCGGCGACGCCGCCCACCCGATGTACCCGGTCGGCTCCAACGGCGCCTCCCAGGCGATCCTCGACGCCCGCTGCCTGAGCGACGCCCTGGCAGCATCCGAGCACCCGCGCGAGGCGCTCTACGTCTACGAAAAGGAGCGTCTGCCGAAAACAGCGGAAGTCGTCCGGCTCAACCGCAAGGGCGGCCCGGAACGGGTGATCGACGAGGTCGAGAAGATCCGTCCGTATCTGTTCGACGACGTCGAGGACGTGCTCGACCACGACGAGCGCGAAGCGATCGTCAAGGGCTATGCCGGCACGGCGGGCTTCCTGGTGAAGGAGAAAGAGAAGAAGAAAAAGAAGAAGAGGAAGAAATAGGCTGGGACAAAACGCACACGAAACCTCAACCGCCGCTTCTACGCCGCGCCACGGACCATCGCCCGCGTCGTCACACCGCGAAATTCGACTTCAAAGCAGGTCCAGCAGGATCTCATAGGCCGCATCGATGTCGGCCCGTATCGAAGCGCGGACCGAAGTTGCGTCCCGCCTTGTCAGTGCCTCGAACATTTCGTTGTGCCGCTGGTTGGCGGTGGAATAGTTGCCCGAATCGTGCAGCAGGTGAAAATAAGGGCTGATCTGCAGCCACAGCGTTTTGATGATGTGCAGCAAGATCGGCGAACCAGCTGCATGATAGATGGCGAAATGAAAGGCGTAGTTCGCCCGCACATAGGCGGTCGAATCCGACGTCAGATCCGCCGTCTTGAGCGTTTCGAGGTGCTCTCTCACGATGCCAAGCGTCGTCTCGTCGATGCGTTCCGCCGCCCACGCCGCCGCCGTCGCTTCGACCTCGACGCGCACATTGCGCAGATCGGTCAGGCGCTCCCGGCTCAGCTGTGGAATCCCCATCGAGCGCCCTGACACGACCGTCAGCGCATTCTCGGCAGTGAGGCGCCTGAGCGCCTCCCTGATGGGCATCGGGCTGACCTTGAATACATCGGCCAGGCTTTGCACCGTCACCATTTGCCCGGGAACGATGCTGCCGTCGACGATCAACTCGGTGATCTGCCGATACACCTTGTCCTGAAGCGTTTCCCGTGAAACCGGCTGTATTTCGATGCCCGATTTCTTGAATGGCGATCCCGGCATGGATTGGAAAGCTCCCGTTGGTTCAGCTCGGGTTGGTCCATGGCAAACACCACGCGACATTACGCACCGATAGTCCAATTCGTTTGACCGGCATAGGGATCAAATTCAAATTTCGATCAAAGAATTATTGATATTTGATCAAATATCAATATGCTTCAGTCTGCCGCATGCGCGTGGGCTGCAAGTCTTGGCTCGCGGTCGCATCCGATCGACCTAAGTGGAGGAACTCAATGAACACTGGATCAAGATTGCGCCGCATTGCTCTCGGCGTTGGCGTCTCTTTCGCAGCCCTT
This sequence comes from Rhizobiaceae bacterium, assembly GCA_963921345.3. Taxonomy (GTDB): domain Bacteria; phylum Pseudomonadota; class Alphaproteobacteria; order Rhizobiales; family Rhizobiaceae; genus Hoeflea_A. The sequence goes on from CAWUFE020000009.1 coordinate 259,110, forward strand.
GGCGCGGTTCAAGCGCAGGCCGAGGAAAAGCACAAAATATATCTGAGCATGAGTTTTATCGGCAACGACTGGCAGGCCGAAGCGGCAAACATGGTCAAGGCCATGGCGGCCCACGAATCGATGGCCGACAAGGTGGACTTGAAGGTTCAGGTTGCCGGCCCGAACGCCAACCGGCAGATTCAACAGATCAATGCCATGGTTCAGGCCGGCGCCGACGCGATTGTGGTTTTCCCGATCTCGCCGACCGCCCTCAATCAGGTCGTGAAGAATGCCTGCGACAAGGGCGTCAAGGTGTTTGCCTATGATGCGGAGATCACCGAGCCCTGTGCCTACAACATCTCCATCGATCAGGAAGAAGCCGGCCGAGTCACCGCCGAATGGCTGGTCGACAAGCTTGGCGGCAAGGGCGAAATCGTTCTTGTCACAGGCGTCCCGGGCACCTCGGTCGACGATCTTCGCACCAAGGCTGCCAAGGAGGTCTTCGCCAAGCATCCGGACATCAAGGTTGTCGGTGAAGCGGTCGGCATGTGGAGCCAGGCGGTTGCCCGTACGGAGCTTTCGAAAATACTGGCCACGCGCACCTGGGATGATCTCGATGGCCTTTGGATGCAGGTTGGCTGCTTTACGGCGAACGCCATGCAGCTTGAATCAGGCAAAACGCCGGAGCAACTCCTGCCATGCGCCGGTGAAGGCGCCAACGGCGGACGCGTACAGATGCTTCCGGTGGGAACCGAAGTCGAAGGAGCTGCGTCTCCCTATGCTCCGTTGGGCGCCCAGCGCATTTCGTACGCGTCGCCACCCTATTCGGGCGGACTGGCGCTGAAGCTTGCGGTTCAGGCACTGGAAGGTGCGGACGTTCCGAAGAAAACCGTTCTTCCACTGCCGGTCGTCACCAGCGAAACGATCAAACTGTGCCAGGAGGGCAGCTGGGCCGAGATGAAGGCGGGGTGCAACGCGTTCCAGCCTTCGCTGGTCTCCAATCCCGGCTGGTTTGCATCGATTTTTTCCGACCAGACACCGGAAATCGGCCTCCCTGCCGCCCTGGTCGGCGAGCCTGAAGGGTAATGGATCCGGCCTGCGCAGCATGCTGGTATGCAGCGCAGGTAAAGTCGCAATGATCTGCCGCAATCGGGGGCCGTGGCCATGGCTGCGTCAACAAACGCCGTAGAAGTGGACGGCATCTGCAAGGCGTTCGGTCCCACTGTGGCGCTCGATGACGTGTCGCTGAGGATCGCCGCCGGCGGCGTCCATGCTCTGCTGGGCGAGAACGGCGCCGGTAAATCCACTTTCGTAAAACTCCTGTCGGGTCTGCTTCAGCCCGACAGCGGGTCGCTGAAGGTTTTCGGCGATAGCGTCGACCTTAATTCACCGCGCGCCGCACACCGCGTTGGCATCCAGACCGCCTTTCAGGAAATGACCCTGATCTCCGACCTGACGGTTCTCGACAACATGTTGATGCCATACGCGCCGTTCGGTGTGTCCGGATTGATCCGGCGAAAAGCGGCGCGGCGATCCGTCTCGGATCATCTCGCCTCGCTGGGCGTATCCATCGATCTGGACCTCGAGGTCTCCGAACTCGACCTGGCGCAACGCCAGAAGATCGAGATTGCGCGCGCGGTCTACCGCAAGCCCAAGGTGCTGCTTTTGGACGAACCCACCTCGACGCTTGCCGGCAGCGACGTCGATTGGCTGGGCGATATCATCGCCGACCTCAAGGCTGCCGGCAGCAGCATCGTGTTCATCACCCATCGCATGCCGGAAGTTCGCGCATTCTGCGATACGCTCTCGATTCTGCGAAACGGAAGGCACATCGTCACGACATCGACCGCCGATGTCACCGACGACGAGGTCGTCGAGAAGATCATCGGCCGTTCCATCGACCAGACCTTTCCGCCCAAACCGGAAAACGCCACGGCGTTCGGAGAACCGGTATTCGGCGTTCGCAATCTGAAGGCCGGCCGCAAACTCGACGGCGTAAGCTTCGATCTCCGGCAAGGCGAGATCCTCGGCATCGCCGGGTTGCAGGGGATGGGCCAGCTCGACCTATTTCACGCCGGCTTCGGCATGGAAGAGATCACCGACGGAGAGATCCTGGTCGATGGACAACCGGTCCGGATCGGCTCGCCAACCGATGCCATGCGCCCCAACATGGGGATTGGCCTGCTGCCCGAAGACCGCAAGACCGAGGGTCTGTTTCTCAAGCTCAACGGCGGGCAAAACGCGTCGCTGCCGGTTGTGCAACGGTTCACGAAACATGGACTGATCGAGCCGCAGCGGGAACGTGAGGCGGTCGTGTCGGCCTTTGCTTCCGTTGAGCTCGATCAGCGGGCGTTGTGGACGCCTGCCGGCGCGTTTTCGGGCGGCAACCAGCAGAAAATCGCCATCGCCAAATGGCTGGTTGCCGAAAGCCGAATTCTTCTGCTGTTCGATCCGACGCGCGGCATCGATGTCGGCACCAAGCACGAGCTTTACGTGCTGATGCGCGACTATGTCTCGGCCGGCGGTTCGATCCTGTTCCACTCGACTGAAATCCCGGAACTGGTCCACCAATGCGACCGCGTCCTGGTCCTCTACAACGGCCGGATCGCAGCGGAACTCTCGGGCAAATCGATCAGCGAGAATGCCATCATGGCGCCCGCCCTCGGCCACCGGACCGCAAAAGCCGAGGCGGCGGCATGAGCGTGGAGGCTTTTGGCATCGAAAGGGCCGGTTCCAATCTGTCGCGTCTCTTGAACCGCAATCGCGGCGCGATCATCGCAATCCTCGTCTTTATGCTGCTGCTGGGATCGGTGGATCTGATTAGCCCCGGTCCGATGAGCTATTTCGACATCTCGTTCCTGTCGAGCGGCGGCGCCACGTCGGCGCTTGCCGCGATCGGCCAAACCGTCGTCATTCTGTCCGGAGGGTTCGATCTTTCGGCCGGTGCGGTGATCTCGCTCGTCAACGTCGTCCTTGCAAAATCCATGGATCCGTCAGCGACCGGTGTCAGCGTCTTCGCATGGTCGCTGGCGGGTATCGGCATCGGCATGCTGGTCGGCGCTTTCAACGGGTTCTTCATTGCGGTTTTTCGAATGCAGCCCATTGTCGTCACCCTGTCGACGATGTTCATCATCCAGGGGGCAACCCTCCTGGTGATGGATAAACCGGGCGGTTTCGTTTCGCCGGAACTGGGTGGTTTCTATCTCGGGGACGCGATTCCCGGCTGGCTTCCGATGCCGATCGTGGCCATCGCCGCGGTCCTGCTCGCCTGGATGTGGTTCAAGAACACCCGCTACGGGACGGCTCTCTATGCGGTCGGCAGCGATCCGGATTCGGCCGCCGCCATCGGTGTGAATGTGCCGCTCGTGAAGTTTCTGACCTATGTCATCGCCGGCGGCTGTTACGGCCTTGCCGGTGTCTTCATAAGCGCTCAGACGGGAAGCGGCGACCCGCTGGTCGGCAATCCTTTGTTGCTGTCGATGTTTGCCGCGGTCGTGATCGGCGGCACCCGGCTCGGCGGCGGGCAGGGCGGTCCGCTGGGCACCGTCATGGGCGCCTATATCCTGATGCTGGTCGTCAACATCCTGCTGGTCCTCAATGTGTCGGCCTACTATTCGACCATCGCCGAAGGCACCATCCTGATCCTCGCGGTTCTTGCCGGCTCGATATCCCATTCGTCGATCCTGGCCCAGCAACTGCGCGCCGCACAGGCGCGAATTGCGGCCTGGCGAGCCGGCAGACTGGTGTCGCAACAGGACAACCTGGACAGACGGTTCCGTTTCTCCGGCGGTTCCGGCGAGAGGCCCGTGGCCCCTCGGGAAGCGTTTCTGACCCGTCACGCCGAGACGCTGCGCTATGCGCTGCCGGCCTATGTCGGCCTGCTTCTGGTGATCGTCGTCACCCAGCTCTGGCTTGGCCGCGCCCTGTTCAACCCGGGCTACTGGAACTCGCTTCTGGTGTTGTCGAGTTTCCTCGCCGTTCTGGCCCTTGGTCAGGGCGCGGTCATTCTGACCGGCGGGCTTGATCTGTCGGTTCCCTGGACGATCGGTCTCTGCGGTATCGTCCTTGCAGGAATGGTCAATGGTTCCGACGCGGCGCTGACCTACGCGCTGCCGACCGTATTGCTGATTGCTTGCGTCATCGGTTTCGCCAACGGATTCGGAATCGTGTTTCTCGGCATCTCACCCATCGTCATGACCTTGGCCACCAACGGCATTCTGCAGGGAATTGCGCTTCTCTACTCGCAGGGCACACCGGACGGGTTCTCCTCGCCGATGCTGAGATGGTTCATGACGGGGAAGCTGTTGTCGGTCACTCCGGTCGTGTTCTTCCTGATCGTCTTCGCCGTTGCCGCCGTCATCCTTCTGGGACGAACGCCGTTCGGACGGCGGGTCTACGCCATCGGCAACAGCCTGCGGGCCGCACGACTGTCGGGCATCGCCACCGACCGGACGCTCATACTGGTCTACATGCTCTCGGCCTTGTGCGCGGCGATCGTCGGCATCATGCTGACGGGGTTCTCCGGCCAGGCAAGCCTCGGCATGGGAGACGACTATCTCCTGCCGTCCATCGCCATCGTGGTCGTCGGTGGAGCGTTGATCACCGGTGGACGCGGGCATTATGTCGGCATGCTGGGCGGTGCCCTTTTGCTGACATCTCTGCAGACGCTGCTGGCCGGCACGACGCTGCCCTATGCTTCCCGGGCGATTCTGTTTGGCCTGGTCGTATTGGCTGCGGTACTGGCACTGCGCGACCGACGTTAGTTGAAAGGAGCAAGCAATGACCGCAAAGGCCCCGTCGACGGCAGGCGAGTTGCTGGCCGGGCTCGCCGGCCAACGCGTGATCGTGACCGCTGGTGCTGGCGGTATCGGCCTTGCGATTGCCGAAACGCTGGATCAGCTCGGAGCGCGCGTCGCGGTTTGCGATGTCTCGGACAGTGCGATCGAAGCTGTTTCCGGCCGGTTCGATATCGTTGAAAAGGCGGACGTTTGCATTGAGGAGGATGTTGATCGGTTCTTCGAGACCGTTGCCAGGGAATTCGATGGCCTCGATGCATTGATCAACAATGCCGGGATTGCCGGGCCGACCGGCGGCGTTGACGAAATTGAACCGGCAGACTGGCGTGCCTGCCTGGATATCGGTCTGACCGGCCAGTTTCTTTGCGCCCGCCGTGCTGTTCCGATGTTGAAACAGGCTGGCGGCGGATCGATTGTCGCCATGTCGTCTGCCGCCGGACGTTTCGGGTACGCTTTCCGCACGCCCTATTCTGCGGCCAAGTTCGGCGTCATCGGTTTCACCAAGAGCCTTGCCAAGGAACTGGGGCCACACGGTATTCGCGTCAACGCGATACTCCCCGGTATCATAGAGGGGCCGCGGATCCAGAAAGTCATATCGGATCGGGCGCAGCAAGTCGGCATTTCCGAAATGGCGATGACGGATCGCTATCTTCAGAACATCTCGCTTCGGCGCATGACAAGTCCCTATGACGTGGCGGCGATGGTGGCGTTCCTGCTTTCGGACGCGGGGATCAATGTTTCCGGCCAGTCGCTTGGCGTCGACGGAAACGTGGAGACGCTGTGATGAGCCGCTACGTCGAAGTGGCGGTGGTCGGCTGCGGTTTTATCGGACGTGCCTGGGCAATCGTGTTTGCACGCGCCGGCCACGATGTTGTGCTGTGGGACAAGGATCCGCGCGCCGCGGATGCGGCGATCGACTATATCGGCGAAGTTGTCGGCGACCTTGCCCGCCACGATCTGATCGGCGGCCAGCCGCCCTCCCAGGTAGTGAGCAGGCTTCGTGCCGAGCAGGAGCTCTCCGCAGCCGTCAACGGCGCCGGGTACATCCAGGAGAACACCCCGGAGAGCCTGGAAATCAAGCGCGAAGTTCTGGCCGAGCTGGATACGCTCGCCGGCACGGATGCCATCCTGGCAAGTTCCACGTCGGCACTCCTGCCGTCGCAACTTTCCGAAGAACTGGCGGGGCGGGAACGCTTCGTGGTGGCCCATCCGATCAATCCGCCCTATCTGATCCCGGCCGTCGAAATCTCACCCGCGCAATGGACTTCGCAGGAGACTGTCGGTCGGACCCGGGCATTCCTCGAACAATGCGGGCAGGCGCCGATCGTGATGGAACGGGAACTCGACGGTTTCATCATGAACCGGTTGCAGGGCGCGCTGCTGGAGGAAGCTTTCCGGCTCGTGGCCGATGGATTTGCCTCGGTCGAGGATGTCGACATCGGCATCAGAGAGGGGTTGGCGCTGCGATGGTCCTTCATGGGGCCGTTCGAGACCATCGACCTGAATGCGCCGGGCGGGGTGGCCGATTACATCGAGCGATATCAGCCGATCTACGCCAACATCTTCGAACAGGCATCGCGACGGGTCGACTGGGCCGGCGATGTTCTCGAAACCGTCGAGGGTGACCGGCGAAATCGTCTGGCTCTCGCCGATTTGAAGGATCGGCAGCAATGGCGTGACCGCAGACTGATGGCCCTGGCCGCGCACAAGCGCCGGTCGAACAAGGAGTTTGGAACGTGACTTCAACGACGCGCAAATCATCCGGAAACACGACAAGGGGGAAGGTCGTCATCACCTGCGCCGTGACGGGCGCCATCCACACCCCCACCATGTCGCCCTACCTGCCGATCACGCCGGATCAGATTGCCGCCGAAGCGCTTGCCGCCGCCGAAGCCGGCGCGGCGGTTCTGCACCTTCATGCCCGCGATCCGGAGACCGGCAAACCCGACCAGACCCCGGAAGCGTTTGCCCGGTTCCTGCCGCGGATCAAGCAGAACACCAATTCCGCGATCAATATCACCACGGGCGGCAGTCCCTACATGAAAGTCGAGGAGCGCGTTCTTCCGGCCGCGACATTCAAACCGGAAGTCGCATCGCTGAACATGGGATCCATCAATTTCGGGCTCTATCATCTGGTCGACAAGTACGACAGCTTCAAATTCGACTGGGAACGCCCGCATCTTGAGGCAACCCGCGATCTGGTGTTTCGCAACAGCTTTCAGGATATCGAATACATCCTTCAGACCTGCTCCGAGAACGGCACCCGGTTCGAGTTCGAATGCTACGATATCGCCCATCTCTACAATCTCGCCCATTTTGCCGACCGCGGGCTCGTCAAGCCGCCGTTCTTCGTTCAGTCCGTCTTCGGATTGCTGGGCGGCATCGGAACGCATCCCGAAGACGTGTTGCACATGAAACGGACGGCGGACCGGCTGTTCGGCGACAACTATCGCTGGTCGGTGCTCGGGGCCGGCGCAAGCCAGTTGCGAATTGCCGCGCAATCGGCGGCGCTGGGCGGAAACATCCGAGTCGGCCTGGAAGACAGCCTGTGGGCCGGCCGCGGAAGGCTGGCCAAATCCAACGCGGAACAGGTCGGTCTCGCGCGCAAGATCATCGAGGGCCTGGGGCTTGCGGTGGCGAGCCCGGACGAGGCGCGCGAAATCCTTCAATTGAAGGGTGGCGACCAGGTTGCGTTTTAGGACGTTTTCGAAATCGGAACGGGATGCCGTTGGAGAGGATCATGAAGATTGAAGTCTTGCTCGATGTCAAAACCACCCTGGGCGAAGGACCGCTTTGGGACGTCGATCAACAGCGATTGTACTTCATCGACAGTTTCGATGGCCGGGTCTTTCGCTGCACGGCCGACGGCAACGAGGTTCGCTGCTGGGATGTCCCGGAAAAGATCGGCTCGATTGCCATCCGCAAGGACGGCAACGGCGCAATCTGTTCGTTGGCAAACGGGTTTCACGCGCTCGATTTCAAATCAGGCGAAGTGGAGCTGATCCACGATCCGGAACCGGATCATCCGGCAAACCGGATCAATGACGGAAAGGTCGACCGCAGGGGCCGCTTTTTCGCCGGCTCGATGGACACGATGGAGGAAAGCGCATCGGGCGCGCTCTATCGTCTCGATCCCGACTTCAGCGTAACCACGGTGGAGACCGGCATCATCTGCTCCAATGGACCGTGCTTCAGCCCGGACGACAAGACGTTCTACTTCGCCGATACCTGGACCGGTGCAATTTGGGCCTATGATTACGACGTCGACACGGGATCGGTCGGCAATCGCCGAGTCTTTGCCGAGGTCGACGTCAGCAATGGCGGCGCCGCCGACGGCTCGACCGTCGATGCCGAGGGCTGTCTTTGGAATGCCCTGGTCTATGACGGAAAGATCACCCGGTTTACTCCCGACGGAGAAGTCGACCGGGTCATCGAGATGCCGGTCAAGAAGGTGACCAGCGTGAATTTCGGCGGTCCCAACCTCGATATTCTCTACGTGACGTCGATGGCGAAACCGCCTTTGCCGCGCTTTCCGGGTGACGGCGTTCAGCGCGGTAGCCTGTTTGCGATCACCGGGCTTGGCGTCACGGGTGTTCCCGAACCGCGGTTCGGCAGTTAGCGAAGGCCGGCGGTGCCGGCGGGGTTCGGCTTTTGGTGAAGCCGCGGAAGCCGCTCACTCGACCTGGATGTCCCTTCGAGCGGGCCAGGGTGTTCCTCGTCGCGACACTTCGCTTCAGTCACCGGTTATCCGGTCTATCGCGACCTCGCAGAACGAACCGATCAACCGCGACTGCCCGCGCTCCTCGAGGAAGGCGAGATAGTAGTTGGTCTGAACCTTCGTGTCGGAAATCGAAATCGCGCGCAGGTTCGGGTGCGGCACGAACTCGAAATCCGAGACAAATCCGATACCGAGACCCTGCTCGACGGCCTTCCAGATGGCTTCACGGCTGCCCAGTTCCAGGACTGTATCGACATGGATGCCGCGCTCCGACAGTTCGGTTTCGATTGCCACGCGCGTTGTCGAGCCGGGCTCGCGCCGGATGACCTTTTGACCCTCGAGTTCGTCGATGGACACGCTGTCGCGTTGAAAGAACGGGTGGTCCGAGTTCACGAAAACCACAACGTCATGCACACTGTAGGGAAGCGTCTTCACCCGTGCGTCCGAGGGGACTTCGGCAATGATCCCAACATCTGCATCGAAGGAAAGAATGCGCTCGAAACACCAGGCCGAATTGCCGAAACGCACCTCGATGTCGATCAGCGGATATTTCTGCTTGTAGGCCACGATCATGTCGGTTGCGTGGAACGGGCCGACGGCCGCGATGTTCAACTTGCCAGCGTTCAGGCCGCGGAACGCTTCGAGCAGGTCTTCGGCATCCTGCTCGGCCTGGTTCAGTCGCGATGTGATTTCAAAGAGTTCGGTGCCGGGCTGGGTGAGCCGCACGGTGCGCCCGACACGGGTGAAGAGATCGATACCGTAGCGTTCTTCCACCGCCTTCACCTGCGTCGACAAGGTCGGCTGACTGATGTGCAGTGCCTTCGCCGCCCGGGAAAACCCTCCATGTTTCGCCACCGCGTGAAAGGACCTGAGTTCAGACTTAAGCATAGCTTCAGTATATAGATATTATTCAAACAATCAATTTGTTATATATGTATTGCCTTGCAACACTGACCGGAACGCGTGTCCCCAAGTGGTGAAAGTGTGAAAGGCAATTCATGTGGACCTACAGCAATCCGGTAAAAACGATCTTCGGTCGCGAGCAGTTTTTGAAGCTTCCCGAATTGATCGCGGGTCGGCGTTACGCATTGATTACCTATCCCGATGCGCCCTTCGAAGCGCTCGCCGCGAAGCTTGAGTCTCTGGCCGGCGCGCCGGCTCTCACGATCGACGATGTTGCGCCGAATCCGGATTACGAACTGCTTCGCACCCAGTCCGCGCGGTTCTCCGAAGCTGGCTCCAGGATCGACGTTGTCGTGGCCCTGGGGGGCGGTTCGGTCATCGACTCGGCCAAGGTGTTTGCCGCGGCCGGCGGCGATTTCGACAGGGTTGCGCGCTATCTGGAGACCAAGGACGGCGCAGATGCGTTGTCGTTCCTGCCGATCATTGCGGTGCCGACGACGGCGGGCACCGGCAGCGAAGTGACGTGCTGGGCGACCGTATGGAACGAGAGCCAGGGCAAGAAATACTCGCTGGCTCATCCTCGGCTTTATCCCGAATCCGCACTGGTGGACCCGGCGCTCATGCTGGGCAAGCCGCACGGGTTGACGTTGGCGACTGGGCTGGATTCGTTGTCTCATTCGCTTGAGAGCATCTGGAACGTGAATGCCAACCCGGTATCCGCGCGCCACGCGGTTGCGGCGTCGAAGCTTATCCTGGCGACATTGCCGAACCTGCTGCGCGATCCGGGGAATCTCGACTTGCGCAGCGCCATGGCAGAGGCCGCGCTGTTTGCCGGGCTGGCCTTCTCGAACACCAAGACGGCCATTGCGCACAACATCTCGTATCCGATCACGCTCGGCTGGGGTGTGCAGCATGGCATCGCCTGCTCTTTCACGCTGCCGACGGTCCTGCGCTCCGTTGCCGGGATTGGCGGATTTCGCGGGGCGGCACTGCACGAGATATTCGGGGACGACCTGAACGCGGGCGCGGATCGGCTGGCGGACTTCCTCGCCGATCTGGATGTCGGGACGCGGTTCGCCGATCACGGCATCCCCTCTGACAAGTGCATCACCATCATCGACGAAGCCTTCGCCGGAGAACGCGGCAAGAACTTCGTGGGCTCAAAGGAAACATTCATTGCCGTTGCGCAGCAGCGGAACGTCATCAGCCTGACGGCCGCCTGAGAAAACAAGGCGGGACCGAACCCGCTGTCTTCAATCCAAACCCAAGGAGGAATTCATGAAACTCACCAACTTGCCGAAGCTGGCACTTCCGGTCCTGGTGCTCGCCACGGCCGGCATTGCAAACGCTGAAGAATGCAAAAATCCGGACGCCCTGCGCTTTTCCATGATCCCGACCGAAGAGACAACTCAGGAACTGGCGCTCTACGAGCCCATGGTCAATCAGCTCAAAGCCGCGACCGGCAAGAATGTCGAATTCTACCTGCCCACCTCCTACGCCTCCGTCGTCGAGGCCATGCTCGGCGGCTTCGTCGACATCGGCATGCACGGACCCTACTCCTACGTGATCACCCAGGAGAAAGACCCGACGCTGCGCGTGTTCGCCACCTATGCGAAGCATCGCGGCCACTTCCAGGAAGAGGGGCCTGGCTACAAGGCCGTGCTGGTTTCGCGTTCGGATTCGGGCATCGAGAAGATCGAGGACCTCGGGGACACGATCGTCGGCCTGACCGATCCCGCTTCGACCTCGGGCAACCTTCTGCCGAGGGTGTCGTTCACCGACGTCATCGGTGCCCAGCTGGAAGACCACTTCTCCCGCGTCGTTTACACCGGCGGACACGACCTTTCGGCGATTGCGGTCCTGGAAGGACAGGTCGACGTCGCCTTTGTCGCGACCCACCGGCTGGACAATGTGATCGACCGGGGACTGGCGAAAATGGAAGACTACAACGTCATCTGGTCTTCGCCGGTCATCCCGCAGGACCCCTTCGTCGTTTCCGGCAAGCTCTGCGACGAGCTTGTCGAACAGATCACCGGCGCTTTCCTGACGCTGAACGAAAGCGAAGAGGGCCGGGAGTATCTCAAGAACGTAAACGCCAGTCGTTTTGTCGCCATGACGGATGGAGACTACGACATCATTCGCGCCCTGAAGGCCGCGAAGGACGCGAAATAGGCCGAGAGCCAGCGCCTGGGCCCCGCCGATCGCGGGGCCCAGCAAAATCGGGAGGGAGTTCATGTCTGTTCTGGTGGTTTGAAGGGCTAAGGGTTCGATACTCGGCCAAGGGCCCCGAAATACTCAAAGGCATCGACTTTGAGGTGATGGAAGACGATTTCCTCGCGATCATCGGGCCAAGCGGTGCCGGCAAATCCACACTGATCCGATGTGTGAATCGCCTGGTCGAGCCCTCCGGAGGCAGCATCCGTTTGCTAGGCCAGGATGTGAGGAGCCTCAACGCGCGCCAGCTGCGCGAGCTGCGACGCAATGTCGGAATGATCTTTCAGGAATTCAATCTGATCAATCGCATGTCCGTCATGGACAACGTTTTGTCGGGAAGGCTGGGCTACACCGGCAACGTCCGATCGCTCTTCCGCGCCTTTCCGCAGGACGATGTGAAAAAGGCTCTCTACTTCCTCGACCGGGTCGGTTTGAGCGATCACGTCAACAAACGCGCCGATGAACTCAGCGGCGGCCAGCGCCAGCGCGTCGGTATCGCCCGGGCGCTGATGCAGCGGCCCAAGCTCCTGTTGCTGGACGAGCCCACATCGGCGCTCGATCCGAAGATTTCCCGCGAGGTCATGGCTCTGATCCGCGATATCGCTCTGGAACTGAAAGTTCCCGCGTTGTGCAATATCCATGACGTTCAACTGGCCAAGGAGTTCTGCAACCGGATCATCGGCCTTCAGGATGGCTTCAAGAAGTTCGACGGCGCCACCGAAACCATGCGCGACGCCGATCTGGAAGACATCTACGCCATGGAGGTGCTCTGATCATGGCCATGACAGATGTGAATCCTGCCGCGCTCGGGCTTCAGCACGAGTTGAGGCAGAAGCGGTTCCTGAAAATGGCCCTGATCTGGGCCGGCATCCTGCTCTTTATCGCCTGGTGCGTGAACGGCACGATCATTGAGGACACCGACTGGTCGCGCATCGGCGGACGCAACGGAGTTCTTGCCTCGGTCGGACGCTATTTCAGCTTGGATATCGGGCTGTTTCCGGAGTTGATCATACCGACGCTCGAGACCTTCATGATGGCCTGCGTCGGGACTGTTCTGGGCTGCTTCCTCTCGCTCCCTGTCGCCTGGCTCGGTGCCGCCAATGTAACCCCCAGCAAGACCATCCTCTACCCGCTCGGCCGTTTCCTGATGGTGCTCAGCCGCAGCGTTCACGAGATCGTATGGGCACTGATATTTGTCAGCGCGGTCGGGCTCGGCGCGCTGCCGGGGATCCTGGCCATCGCCATGCGGTCGATCGGGTTCATTTCGAAAATCACCGCCGAGGCCATCGAGAACATCGATGCCAAACCGATCGAAGCGATCCGGGCGGTCGGTGGAAACCAGTTCCAGGTGATGTATTACGGGATTCTCCCGCAGATCTATCCGGTCGTTCTGGCCACCGTGATCTTCGAATGGGACATCAACATCAGACGGTCCGCGGTCATGGGGCTGGTCGGCGCAGGCGGCCTCGGGCTGTTGTTCTTCCGGCAGATGAACAGCTTCAACTACGGAGGCGTCTCGATGGTGATCCTGGCGATCCTGCTGCTGATCGTGCTGGGCGAAGTGATCTCGCACTTCCTCCGCAAGGCGGTGATCTGAGGAGATGGCCATGATCCAACAAAACGCTGTCCGGGCAACCTCGCAGCCGCCGAAATGGTCGCGCTACAAATACCCGGAAACGCTCTACAAGCACGGTACGCTGCTGGCTGTCCTTTTGTTCCTGGGCTATTCGCTGCATTTTCTCAATGTCGACATCGCCCTGCTGTTCAGCGCTCTGGGCAGGCTCGTCGGCGTCGTGGCCGACCGCTACTATCCGCCTGATATCGAATATGTGCTGGACCGAGGCTACCTTGCGGCCATCGTCGATACGCTGCAGATGTCGTTCCTGGGCGGATTCGCCGGCGTCTGCCTGGCGATACCCTTGGCCTGGTTCTCGGCCTGGAATGTCACGCCGCAGCGGCGCGTCATGTTCCCGCTCGGCCGCTTCGGCGTGATTTCGTGCCGGGCAATTCACGAGACCATCTGGACGATCCTGTTCGTATCGGTGCTGGGCTTCGGAATGCTGGCCGGTGTCAGTGCGCTGACCATGTTCTGCATCGGCTTCGCCGGCAAGCTCTTTGCCGATGAGATCGAAGCCATCGACATGGGGCCGGTCGAGGCGATGCGCGCCGCGGGCGCCAACTCTTTCCAGGTCTTTATCTTTGCCGTGGTGCCGCAGGTGCGCGTCGCCTTCATCGGCATCGCGATCTACACCTGGGACGTTGCGTTTCGCGCCGCAACCGTTGTCGGGTTCTTCGGTGGCGGTGGCATGGGCTGGTACCTGAAGCGCAATGTGCAGCAGCTCGAAAATCTGCGTGTTGCGGCGATCATCCTGTCGATCATCGTGATGGTCCTCATCGCCGAATTCCTGTCCGGCTGGCTCAGATCGGCGGTCAATCGGGCCAAGTGACAGAACGCGTTTTGGAAATGCTGAGTGGCTGGTGAGAACGCCGCTCAGTGATGAAAGGGAAAATTCATGGACATGCGAGCGCCCGTCGCGGCGAATGAGAGGTTGTACCCGATCCCCAAGGTGCCGGCCGTCGCCATCTGCCTCGACGGATGCGAGCCGGAGTATCTGGACAAGGCCATTGCGGACGGCCTGATGCCGACGCTGACGCGGATGCGCGAGACCGGCACCGATCGGCTGGCCCACTCGGTCATTCCGTCCTTCACCAACCCGAACAATCTGTCCATCGCGACCGGCCGGCCGCCCATGGTTCACGGCATCTGCGGGAACTTTCTGTATGATCCGGAGAGCGGCGAAGAAGTGATGATGAACGACGTTCGCTTTCTGCGTGCGCCGACCGTTTTCAAGCAGTTCTACGATGCCGGCGCCAGGGTCGCCGTGGTGACGGCGAAAGACAAGCTGCGGGCGCTCCTGGGCGCTGGCCTGTCCTTTGACGACGGCCGGGCCAAGTGCTTTTCGGCGGAAAGATCCGACAGCTCGACCGCCGCGGAGCACGGGCAGGAAAAGGCGAGTGTGTGGTTGGGAATGGCGCAGCCGGAGGTCTATTCGGCAGAGCTGAGCGAGTTTGTTTTTGCCGCCGGTGTAAAGCTCCTAGAGGAATGGAAGCCGGACATTATGTACCTGACCACCACCGATTTCGTGCAACACAAATATGCCCCTGACGAGCCCGAGGCGAAGGCATTCTACAAGATGTTCGACCGCTACCTGGCCCAACTCGACGCGCTGGAGCCGCCATCGTCGTGACCGCCGACCACGGCATGAAGCCCAAGCACCTGGCGGATGGTTCGCCTGCGGTCGTGTATGTGCAGGATCTCATGGACGAATGGCTTGGCGAAGCGGCGGCGAGGGTCATTCTGCCGATCACCGACCCCTATGTCGTTCACCACGGCGCGCTCGGTTCCTTTGCAACGGCCTATCTGCCGGAGGGTGCGGACCGGGCGGACATCATCGCGAAACTGAAGGCGACCGACGGCATCACCCACGTGCTGACGAAGGAAGAGGCGATCAGGAGATTCGAACTGCCAGGCGATCGCATCGGTGACATCGTGATGGTCTCGGGCGAGCAAATCTGCATCGGCACGTCGGAAGATCGCCATGACCTTGCCGCGCTCAAGGAGCCATTGCGAAGCCATGGCGGCCTGACCGAGCAGGAAGTGCCGTTCATCGTGAACCGGGTTCTGGATCTGCCGTCGAAGCCGCAGCTGCGTAACTTCGATGCGTTCTTCTACGCAACCACGGCCGCGGCGCTCTGAGCCATGGAGGATCGAACCATGTCCGTGATCGAAAGCCGCAACGAAGGGATGCGCATCGGCGGTGAAATCGTGTTCACCGATGATACGGTGCCGGTGCATTACCCCTACTCCAACGAGATGGTGGGCACCGTGCCCGCCGGCAAGGCCGAGCATGCTCGCCGCGCGTTCGACATCGCCGCCGGCTATAGGCCGAAGCTGACGCGCTACGAGCGCAGCCAGATCCTGCAGAGGGCCGGCGAACTGATCGGCAAGCGGCGCGAATACCTGGCCCAATGGCTTACGCTCGAGCTGGGCATCTGCCATCAGCACGCAATCTACGAGACCAGGCGAGCGCAGGACGTCTTTCAGTTTGCGTCGCAGAACGCGCTGGTGGATGACGGCCAGATTTTCTCTTGCGATCTCACCCACAAC
Organism: Rhizobiaceae bacterium; assembly: GCA_963921345.3. Lineage (GTDB taxonomy): Bacteria > Pseudomonadota > Alphaproteobacteria > Rhizobiales > Rhizobiaceae > Hoeflea_A. The sequence continues at coordinate 274,888 of CAWUFE020000009.1, forward strand.
GGCAAGAACCGTAAGATATTCACCAAGCGCGAGCCGGTGCGGGCGATATCGGCGATCACGCCCTTCAACCATCCGCTGAACATGGTCAGCCACAAGGTCGCTCCGGCCATTGCCACCAACAACTGCATGGTGTGCAAGCCCACGGAGCTGACCCCGCTAACCGCGCTGACGCTTGCGGACATCCTCTACGAGGCGGGTCTGCCGCCCGAAATGTTCCAGGTCGTGACCGGCTGGCCGGGTGACATCGGCGAAGAGATGATCACCAACGAGAACATCGACATCATCACCTTCACCGGCGGCGTTCCAGTCGGAAAAATGATCGCCGCGAAAGCCGTTTACAAGCGACAGGCGCTGGAACTGGGCGGGAACGATCCCCTGATCGTGCTGAACGACCTCAAAAGCGCGGACCTGGAGAAGGCCGCGACGATTGCTGTGGCGGGTGCCACCGGCAACTCGGGCCAGCGGTGTACGGCAATCAAGCGCATCCTGGTGCAGGAGAGCGTGGCGGACGAGTTTGTGCCGCTGGTTCTGGAGAAGGCCAGGGCGATCAGGTTCGGCGATCCGCAGGACCCTGAGACGGAACTCGGCTGCGTCATTCATGAACAGGCTGCCGAGCTCTTTGAGAATCGGGTTCTTCAGGCCGAGAAAGAAGGCGCGGAAATCCTCTATCACCCGGGCCGTCGGGGCGCGCTGCTGCCTCCCATCGTGGTCGATCGGGTGCCGCATTCCAGCGAACTCGTCATGGAGGAAACCTTCGGCCCCATCGTTCCGATCGTGCGCGTTCCCGACGACGACGACGAGGTGATGCGAATTTCGAATTCCACCGAATTCGGTCTTTCTTCCGGTGTTTGCACCAACGATCTGAACCGCGCGATTTCCTATATCAACGGCCTCGATGTCGGCACCTGCAACATCTGGGAACAACCCGGCTATCGCATCGAGATGTCACCCTTTGGCGGCATCAAGGACAGCGGCAACGCCGTCAAGGAAGGCGTCATCGAAGCCATGAAGTTCTTCACCAACGTGAAGACGTATTCGCTGCCCTGGCCGACTTAGAAGAAGTGCCTCTTCCCGAGACCGAGGGAGCGCCGGCCGGTCCTTGTTGTTCTCGGGAAATTTGGAGGTTTCCCGCATGATCATCGTGACATTCGTAGTCCAGCTCTTCGGTGCCACGATGCTGCTCCTGTTCGCGGTTCGCATGGTGAGGACCGGCATCGAGCGGGCTTTCGGCACCGCCCTCGAGCGTCTTGTCACATCCGGCCGGTCGCCCTTGCATCTTGCGCCCGTCGGAATGGTGCTTGCGATCCTCCTGCAGAGTTCAGCGGCGGTGACGCTTCTGGTTGCAGGATTTGCCGGAGGCGGCGTGATCGGATTTGCGCCCGCCGTTGCGCTGGTGCTGGGCGGAGACCTGGGTTCGGCCGTCATCATCCAGGTGCTCTCGCTGAAACTGGATTGGCTGGCGCCCGTGCTGCTCGCCGCCGGCGGCACGCTGTTTCTCAAGACGCAGAGGCGCGCGTTGCGCTACGCCGGGCGCATCACGCTCGGCATCGCGCTCATTCTGTTGTCGCTCGAGCTTCTGCGCGGGGCCGTCGATCCGATCCGTGACAGCGGCTTTCTCCCGGCGATTGCCGACTATCTGGAACGCGATTTCCTGACCGCATTCATCGCCGGTGCGGCACTCGCCTTCGTCATGCACTCGTCAGTCGCGGCAATCCTGATGTGTGTCACCGTCGTGGCGATCGGGGCGTTGCCCGTTTCGGTCGGTCTGTCGCTGGTGCTTGGAGCCAACCTGGGATCGGCGCTGATCCCCGTCTGGCTGAGCCGGGATTTTGCACCGGAAGCGCGGCGCATTCCGGCTGCCAATCTGATCATCCGAGGCACAGCGGCACTGGTCGCACTGTTCGGCTTCAATGCGGCGGCAGCGCCGGTCGCGATCCTGTCGACCTACGGTGCGCAGGGCCTTGTGATGCTGCATATTGCCTTCAACGCGGCCTTGCTGCTGTTCATTCCGATCGTGGCGTTTCTCGAACGGCCGATGCAGGCCCTGATGCCGGCCGGCCCGGTGGGAACGGCTGACGCCGACACGCCGGACTTTCGTTCGGTCCTGCCCGACACGGTGCCCGAAACCGGGTCGGAGGCGCTTGCCAATCTTCGGCGCGAGGTGCTGCGCATGACCGACATAGTCAGCGACATGTTCGATCCGGTCATGGAACTCTACGCGCGGGCAGATACTGAAAGGACGCACAGCATTCAGGCTCGCGACGAGGCCGTCAATGCGGCGCTCGATGGTGTGCGCAAGTACATGGCCGAGCTTCCATCCGAAATATTGAATCGGTCTGAGCGCAGAGAGCTGCGGGCGCTGGTCGACTACGCCATCGCGCTTGAGGCGGCCGGCGATATCATCGTCAAGCGATTGCTGATCCTGGCTGAAGAGATGCACGATGCGGGTCAGTCCTTCAGCACCGAAGGGCGTGAGGAACTGGAACACCTTCACCGAAAAGTGGCCAGAAACCTGAAGACAGCGGCAAATGTTCTGATCAGCGGCGATCTGGATGGCGCACGGCGATTGCTCCAGGAGAAAGCCGACATGGCGCGCCTGGAACGGAAGAGCCGCAAGCGTCATCTGAAGCGGCTGAGCCAGGGCAAGATCAACAGCATGAGCACCAGTGACAAGCATCTGGAGACCGCCTATCTGATGAAGGAACTCCATTCCTGGGTGATCTCGGTGGCGCATCCGATTCTGGCGCGCGAGGGGCAGCTTCTGGATTCGCGTCTTGTCGAGGCAGGACAGCCGGGCTCCGAGGGATGATCGGGCAGAGCTTGAGCTTCGCTCCGTTGTAAGCCGATCCCGTCGGCGCGATGCAGAGGATCAGGCGATGGGCACAGACTCAATCGGCGGCGTCGACGACCAGGAGCAGGCGAGGCCCGGACCCCGGTTGAATAGCCGGTGATCGGTGCAGAAGCGAGCAGTGTTCTCCAGGCGTCCAACCTGCACCTCGAAACAGTCCCACCGCTCCGGTTCCCATCGCTCGGACCCGGTCGGGGTTCTGCTTGCAAATCTCCGGTACGTATTGAGTTCCTGGTCCGCGGTAGGTGCACAGGAGGCGGGCGCGGACGTTGTCCAGATGAAATTTGGGACACATTGATCCGCGGGATACGTCCAACCGGACCTGGACATATCCGACCTTCATGATCTGGCCGTATATCAGGGCCAACGCTCCGACATCGCCGGCGAGCGTTTCTCGGTTCGGTCCTGGCGGCATTCTCGCGATACTGCACGCTGTTTGCACCGCCGCCTCGGCAAGATCGACAGGCACCGTCACACGGAGATCCGGAAGCTGTGCGGCAGGGAGACGGTCGATCCATGTCTGGAACGAAGGGGCCGGTTGTCTTTGCCATATCGCAGCGGCAATTCCCGGGGCGGCGATATCGGCGAGAATTTCAGCCTGCCGACCGATGAGGACGTCCTGCGCCGATTGCCGCCGCGGGACAGAACGTTCTTCATGCACATGCAGGTGGTCATGAGCGGAGAGCATCCGCCTCATGCCGCCATTTCCCCCTTGTGCCACTTCGGGAACGGGTCCGGCAGTCGCGCGAACGCCGCCAGATCATTGCCGGCGTCTTGGTCGACAAGGCAATTGTCCAACCCCCGCTTCAGTGCCGGCCAGTCGATGCCTGAACCGATAAACACGATTTCCTGGCGCCGATCCCCGAACGGCTCCGTCCAATGGCTGTTGACGTAGGACAGGGCCCGGTCGTCATCGGGCCAGCGGTTCCTTGGCACAGAGGCCCACCATGTGCCGATGGGGCTGACGCTTGAAAGGGCGCCGGCCAGCGAAAACTCGGCAACCCAGTCCGGCCGCGTGGCGAGCCAGAAGTGCCCCTTGGCGCGAATGACGCCGGGCAGCGGGACGTTCAAAAGCGAGTGGATTTTCTGCGGTTCGAACGGTCGGCGCGCCCGATAGACGAAGGACGCCACTCCATACTCCTCCGTCTCCGGAACATGGTCGGCGAACCCGTAAAGCTCCTTGGCCCAAAGGGGATGCTCATGGGCTTTTTCGAAGTCGAACAGCCCGGTGTCCAGAATATCCCTGGCCGGAACTCTGGAGTAATCGGTTTCGAGAATCCTTGCATCGGCATTCAGGCTGCGGATGATCTTGCGGGCGGCATCGACCTGACCGGGGTCTGCGGCGCTGACTTTGTTCAGGACAACGATGTCGGCGAACTCGATCTGGTCGGTCAGGAGATGGACCAGGGTGCGTTCGTCCTGATCTCCCAGGGTTTCGCCGCGATCGCTCAGAAAGTCGTGACTTGAATAGTCCTTCAGGAGATTGACCGCATCGACCACCGTCACCATCGTGTCCAGCCGGGCGACATCGGACAGGCTCTGTCCGTGCTGGTCCCTGAATTCGAAGGTCGCCGCCACCGGCAGCGGTTCGGAAATTCCGGTCGACTCGATCATCAGGTAATCGAACTTCCTTTCTTCTGCGAGGCGGCGGACTTCCATCAGCAGATCATCCCGCAAGGTACAGCAGATGCACCCGTTCGACATTTCCACCAGGGTTTCATCGGTCTTGCTCAATTCAGCGCCGCCCGCCCGAACAAGGTCCGCGTCAATGTTGACTTCGGACATATCGTTGACGATGACAGCCACCCGAAGTCCCTCGCGGTTGTTCAGCACGTCGTTGAGCAACGTCGTTTTTCCGGCTCCAAGAAAGCCGGACAGGACGGTTACAGGCAGTCTCGCATCGGCCATAAGTCAAGTTCCTCGTTAGTAATGTTATTACATTACGTAGATAACTCGATCGGTATCGTCCTGGCAAGACTGATTTGGAAATTCGCACGATCAGGCGCCTGACCGGTGCCAACGGATATCGGCTGGTTCCCGATGGAGGAGCGGAAGGAGACTCAGTCCGTCGAATGGAGTTCGGCGCGAACGCTCTGCTCGGTCAATTGCAGCTGGCGCAGGATCTCAGCCTCCGAGATCTCCATGCCGATAACCGCCAGGTCGCGACGAAGCTTCCGCACGACATCCTGCGGTCCCGGTTCCAGGAAATCGGATTTCATCACATCGTGCACATAGTCGGACAGCTCGCGGTCGGAATAGCCGAGCATGCGGCCCGCCCACAATCCCATCAGGTAGTTGCGGCGGGCATTCACCTGGCCGCGCGTCGCGAACTCGATTTCGTTTATCGTCATGGTCCAGCTCCGTGTATGTCGCCCACATTTGGGAACTGGATCGCGGTTTTTGAAATTGATTAATCGAATGATCCCGATCGATTATTCCTATCGGGGATCGTCGAAGTCACGGGATGGAGGCAATCGCCCTGCAACAGTTTCCAGATCCTCGAAATTCGATGGCGTCGGGGTGTTTTTGAACTTCCATTGGCCACTCCATCCAGCGCCATGATTACACCGACCTACGGCGTTTCCTCATTGCCTTGGCCCCCGCCCGATGCGAGATTGGGATCAGCAGAAATCATGCCGGCGGGGAGACAATTTGAATGCGCTGAAGCGGCTTCTCGCCTGGTATGCCCATGTGCCATCGGATTTGTCGGCCGGAGAAGCCCGCACGTTTTCCGGTGACAAGATCGGCTACACCGCCTGGATGATCGTCCAGGCCTTGTCGGCCTTCATCTTCCTGCAACTCGGCCAGAACGTCCTCGCGGCCTATAGTGGGGCGAGTGTCCTCATCATCGCCTTCTGTTTTTACTGCCTGCTCACCGGCAGACCCGGCCTCGGTTACCTGCTGGTCAACGGTCAGAGCATCTTCGGTGTCGTCCTGACCACATTCCTTGTCGGGCTGAGGCCCGGTTTCTTTCTGTTCGCTCTGGTGGGCGTGATCTTCTGCACGCTGAGCGAATGGGTGAGCCGGCGCGTCCAGTGGGTTGTCATGGGCGCCAACGCGGTTGCCTTCGTGGGAGCGATCGTTCTGGGCCTGTTGGTCGCCCCCATATCCGAACTGCCGCCATTGTGGGAATTGATCTTTGCAATCTTCAACGCAGCGGCGACGGCGGGCTTGCTGCTGATGGTGGCGCTCACCTACCGTCACATGGTCGACGTGGCGGAGGCGGCACTGGAGGCCGAGTACGAGAAATCCGAAGCGCTGCTGCACAACATCATGCCGCCCGCGGTCGCCGACCGGCTGAAGCAGAACCCGAAAGTCATTGCCGACAGCCACAAGCAGGTGACGATCCTGTTTGCCGACATTGTGGGGTTTACGGAGATCGCCGGCCGATCCTCGCCGGAGTCGCTGGTGACCTTGCTGAACAGGATATTCAGCCGGTTCGATGCCCTGGTCGACGGGCTGGATCTGGAGAAGATAAAGACCATCGGCGACGCCTATATGGTGGTGGCCGGCCTTCCGGCAGCACGGCCCGACCACGCGCCGGCGATCGCCCGACTGGCCCTTGAAATGATCGTTGCAGCCGATCGGGTATCGCAGGAAACGGGCAAAAGGCTGCAGATCCGCGTCGGCATCCATTCCGGGCCGGTGGTGGCCGGCGTGATCGGCCAGAAGAAGTTCGCCTACGATCTATGGGGCGACACCGTGAACATCGCCGCGCGCATGGAAAGCCACGGCGAAACCGGACGCATCCAGATCAGCGCCGACACCGCCGAGCTGCTGGGCGACGGATTTGAGCTGGAACCGCGCGGCACCATCGACATCAAGGGCAAAGGCCGCATGGCCACCTACTTCCTCGTCGGCGAGCGCTCGGCGACATAGCCCAAGCCGCAAGGCCTTTCCGCGGTGAGCCTGGTGACGTCGGCGAAGCCCATCTCCGCGCCGCTCATCGCTTTATGGCTTCAGATCGACCTCGAGGTGGATATAGTCGCCGCGGTAGATCGCCTCGCCGAGATAGAGCACCGAGCCGTCGGGTCCGGTAAAGACCCGGCGGATTTCGGCGACCGGCGTGTTGACCGCAATGCTCAGGTCGCGGGCGACCTCGATATCTGCCGCGCCGATATTGAGCGTCTGGCTTGCCTTGGCGATCTCGACGCCGGGCAGCGAAACCAGCAGCGGGATCACGACCTCCCTGCGGAACCGTTTCGGCGCCAGGTTGTAGATCCGCTCGTCGATGAAGAGGGAAACCACGCAATAGGCCTCGCCGTCGCGGGCGTGGACGCGCCGCATGTGGAAATAGCCCGGAGCCGGGCTGCCGTCCCGTTCGGTCAGGTTCGGATTCTCGCGCGACTCCAGAACGTTTGAGAGGTCGGGCGTGTCGCCGCGATACATCTCCACGAGATCGTCGAGCGTCGTCTGCACCAGAAGCCGGCGGTCACGGCCCGATTCGGCGGTCACGAAAGTGCCGCGCCCGCGCTGCGGCGACAGCAGGCCTTCCCGGGCGAGCAACTGGGTCGCCTGGCGCACGGTCACCCGGGCGACACCGAATTCCTCCATGAGCTTGTCGATGGACGGCAGCATCTCTCCGGTCGGCCACACGCCGCGCTTGATGCGATGGCGCATGACATCGGCGAGCTGCACGTATCGGGGGATCGGCACATTCTCAAACATGTTCGTCGACCAAAAAAGAGCTTGCAATAAACATCCTAATGATAGAATGTTTAGGACGTTTAGAGGTTACGAGAGAACGCAACTCTCCGCAACCCAATTCCGGAGGAGGGACGGCGGCTTCCCCGACAAGCTGCGGGCTGGGCGGAGTCCGGTTCGCACCGGCACGCCGCCGGGTATGGCCCGCCAACCTGACGCGAATATGTCTCACAAACGGGAGGATCATCGGATGTCACATCGCCAGATTGGGGGCCGCAATCAAGGTCGAATCGGAGTTTCCCGCCGAAAATTGCTGCAGACCGCCGCATCCGGCGCCGCAATCCTGGCCGCGCCGGGTCTGCTGACCGGCCACGCCCGGGCCCAGGGAAAATTCGACAGCCTGCAGTCGGCAAAGGTCGATTGGCGGCAGGCCGAGGGATCGACGATCACCGTCGGTGTCATTCCGGCCGGCTATTTCAAGAACCTCGAGGCGCTGCTGCCCGACTTCAAGGCGTTGACCGGCATCGATGCCCGGCTGGAAATGACGCCGCCCGGCCAGATCCGCCAGAAGGCCATTCTCGATCTGTCGACGAAGACCGGAACCTGGGCGAGCCACGCGGCCGACCCGATGTTCTATCCGCTCTATGTCGCCAATGGCTGGGTCGATCCGCTGGATTCCTATCTGGGTGACAGCGCCCTGACCGACGATGGCTGGTTCGGCTATGAGGATATCCTCGCCGGTTGGCGCGGCGTGACGTCGATCGACGGCAAGCCCTACGGCATCCCCTATGACGGCGAGGCGACCATTCAGGTCTATCGCAAGGACGTCTATGACGGCATGGGTCTGTCTCCGGCGGAAACGCTGGACGACTACATGGCCAACGCCGGCAAGGTGCACAACCCCGATCAGCGGTTGTGGGGCGCGGCGCTTCGCGGCTTCAAGGGCGCCGGCCAGAACATGTACATCTATCCGTCGATCCTGCTGGCCTATGGCGGCAAATGGTTCGACGACAGCGGCAAGATGGTGGTCAACGCCCCGGAAGCCGTCGCGGCGCTCGAATGGTATGTGCAGTTGCTCAACACCTATTCGCCGAGCGGCGTCGAGAACTGGAACTGGCCCGATATCGCCGATGCCTTCGGGCAGGGCACGCTGGGTTCCTATATCGATTCGCACAGCTCGGCAGCGGTGATCGCCAATCCGGAAAAATCCCAGGTCATCGGCAAGGTCGGATTTGCCCGCTGGCCGAAAGGGCCGTCCGGCCGCCGGGTGACCTCGATCTGGAACTGGAGCTTTCCGATCAACGCGGCCCTGTCGAAGAAGGACAAGGTCGCAACCTGGCTGTTCATCCAGTGGGCCTGCTCGAAAGAGGCGCAGGTGGCGACGTCCTACGCATTCGACGGGGCCTACAAGCGGTTCGGTGCAAACCGCACGTCGGTGTGGACGGACGGCGCCTATCAGGCGCTGCTCAACAACGCCGGCGATGGTCTGATCGACGCTGCTGTGGCATCGTTCGAGCAGGATACCGATGTCGAATGGCGTCCGCGGCTGCCGCAATGGCCGGCAGTCGGCGAGATCATGGCGACCGCCATCCAGGCGAGCCTGGTCGGCCAGGCCAAGCCGGCGGCTGCGCTCAACGACGCGCAGGCCAAGATCGAGAAGGCGCTCAAGGGCTAGAAAAGGGAAAGCGCCTGCCGTGAGCACCAAAGCACCGCGAGGGGAGCGGAAATTCGCCATCGCCATCGTCGCACCGGCAATCCTGGTGCTGTTGGCCACAACGACCTTCCCGCTCCTCTATCTGGTCTGGAGTTCGTTTCAGAACATCAACCTGGCGATGCCGTTCCTCGACGGCTTCGCCGGGCTCGACAATTACCGGACGATGATGGCGGACGCCAATTTCTGGCACGCATTGTCGCTGACCGGCATCTACACCGTCACGACGGTGATCGCGCAGTTGATCATAGGGCTCGGACTGGCGCTCCTGGTGATGCAGATCCCCAGGGGGCAGACGCTGTTCCGCATCATTGCGATCCTGCCGATCGTGCTGGCGCCCGTCGTCGTCGGCCTTTTCTGGCGGACGCTGATGCTGTCGCCGAATTTCGGGGTGCTTGATTTCGCCGTCACGGCCATGGGCTTCGGATCGGTCAACTGGCTGGGTTCCCCGGTTCCCGCTCTCGTTTCGGTCATCGTGATCCACACCTGGCAGTGGACCCCGTTCGCCTTCCTGGTGCTGCTGGCAAGCCTGGCCTCGCTGCCGCCCGACATCTATGAAGCCGCGCGGATCGACCGGGCGAACGCGGTCAAGCGGTTCGTCTATATCACCTTGCCGCTGCTGCGCCCGGCCATCGTCATCGTCATCATCATGCGGGCGATGATCGCGCTGTCGGCATTCGCCGCCATCTTCGCGGCGACCGGAGGCGGGCCGGGCACCGCGACGGAAATCCTCAACCTGTACGCCTACCGCACCTCGTTCGTGCAGCTCAATTTCGGCTACGGCTCCGCCCAGGCCGTCGCCCTGCTGGTGATCACCCTGCTGGTTTCCGGCGTCCTCTTCTACCTGCGCACGGCGCGCAACCGGTGAGGAGCCTGACATGAACCCGCACAAATCCGCCAGGCGTTGGCGCACGACGATCCTCTACGCGCTTGCCGCCGTGCTCCTCCTCGCCTGGGCCTTCCCCATTCTCTGGGCCGTGGTCGTGTCGCTGAAATCGGAAACCGAGGTGCTCGCCTATCCGCCGCGCGTCCTGTTCGAGCCGACCCTCGAAAACTACGAGGATGCCGTTTTCAGCAGCATCTCGATCGTTCCGAGCTTCATCACCAGCCTCATCCTCGCATCCGCGACGACCGGTCTGACCATTCTGCTGGCGGTACCGGCCGCCTATGCCTTTGCACGTCTGCGCCTGCCGGCGAAGAAGTCAGTGGGTTTCTACACCCTGGTCACCCAGATGATCCCTCCGGTCGGACTTGTCATTCCCTACTTCCTGATTCTCAGCAAGGTCGGTTGGCTCGACACCTATCACGGCATGGTGACGGTCTATCTCACCTTCTCTCTCCCCTTCGCGATCTGGCTGATGGTGTCCTACATGGAGGACATCCCGCGCGAGATGGAGGAGGCTGCTTTCCTCGACAAGGCGAGCCGCCTTCAGACCCTCTGGTACGTCATCCTGCCGCAGGCCCGGGGCGGCATCGCGGTGACCACGATCTTCGTTTTCCTCAATGCCTGGAACGAATTCCTGTTCGCAGTGCAACTGGGAGGCAACAAGGTGCGGCCGGTCACGGTCGCCATGTACAACTTCGTTTCCGTCGAGCAGACCCTGTGGGCCAAGCTGGCCGCTGCGGCGCTGCTCGCAATGCTGCCGGTCATCGTCATCGGCATCGTCGCGCAAAAACAGATCGTCAAGGGGCTGACGGTGGGCGCCGTCAAGGGCGGGGGACGTCGATGAGTGAACACAAGGGGCGGGTTTCGCTGAATGCGATCACCAAGGTGTTCGGCAGTTTCCAAGCGCTGAAGGCAATCGATCTTGAAATCGAGCCGGTCGAGTTCTTCGCCTTGCTCGGCCCTTCCGGGTCGGGCAAATCGACGACCCTGCGGGTCATCGCCGGTCTGGAGATTCCCGATGACGGCAGCCTGACCGTCGATGGCATCGACGTCACCCACGCACAGCCCGGCGAGCGCAACATCGCCATGGTGTTTCAGAATTATGCGCTCTATCCGCACATGACGATCGAAGAGAACATCGGCTTTCCGCTGAAGATGGACAAGGTCTCCAAGGCGGAAACTGCAGACCGGGTGCTGGAGGCGGCGCGCAAGGTCAAGATCGATCATCTTCTGCACCGGCGACCCGGCCAGCTCAGCGGTGGCCAGCAGCAGCGCTGTGCTCTGGCACGGGCCATCGTACGCCAGCCGCGGCTGTTTCTGCTCGACGAGCCGCTGTCGAACCTGGACGCGCAACTGCGCCTGGAAACACGCATCGAATTGCGCCGTCTGCACGAAAGCATGGACGTGACGACGATTTATGTGACCCATGACCAGGAGGAAGCGATGACCATCGCCGACCGGATGGCCATCTTCCTCGAGGGCGGCATCATCCAGGTCGGCACGCCGGAAGACGTGTTCAACCGTCCCGACACGATGGATGTTGCGGCCTTCATCGGCAGTCCTCCGATGAACCTGCTGGATGCGGCGGTCGAGGGCGGCGTGCTCAAGATCGCCGGAATGGAGGCAGGCCTGGCCCCGCCACCGGAATTTGCCGGCGAACGGGTGGTCGTCGGCGTCCGGCCGAGCCATGTCCGCCTGCAGGACGACGGTATTCCGGCGCGCCTGCTGCTGTCGGAAAATCTGGGTGAGAGCATGCTGCTCAATGCCGAGCTCTCCGACGGGCAGGTGATCAAGCTGCGCTTGCCCGAGGTGCGGCGATTCCAACAGGGTGAAATGCTGTCGCTGGGGATCGATGCCGGCCACACCCACTATTTCGATCCGGATTCGCGCAGGCGTATTGCCACCGCTGACGCCGCCTTGTCCGGTGCCCGGCCCGGGCAGCCAAACGCCACAGAGGACAAGACATGAAAGTCGTTTTCCTGCTTTTCGATTCGGTCAACCGGCTGATGCTCGAACCCTATGGGGGTCAACATCTTCCGACGCCGAATTTCCAGCGGCTGGCCGACCGGTGCATCACCTTCGACAACCACTATATCGGCAGCATGCCGTGCATGCCGGCGCGCCGCGACATGCAAACCGGACGCCACACCTTCCTGCACAGGAGCTGGGGGCCGCTCGAGCCGTTCGACAACTCCTTCCCGGAGTTGCTGAAGAGCCAGGGCGCCTATTCGCACCTCGTCTCGGACCATTACCACTATTGGGAGGATGGCGGTGCGACCTATCACACCCGCTACAATTCCTTCGAGTTCATCCGCGGCCAGGAATCCGATCCCTGGAAGGTCCTGCTGGAATCGCCGATCGACCGAATTCGGGAGAAGTATCATCAGAGCCAGAACGATCCGGCCTCCAAGCAGAACCCGTATCACTACATGATCAATCGCGAGTTCATGAAGGAGGAAAAGGACTTTCCGTCGGTGCAGTGCTTCGAGGCCGGATTCGAATTTCTCGACGCCAACCGGCGCGCCGACGACTGGTTCCTGCAGATCGAGACCTTCGACCCGCACGAGCCGTTTTTCGCGCCGGCCCGGTTCAAGGACAAGTTCCCGACCGACTATCGCGGTCCCGTCCTCGATTGGCCGCGCTACGATCGTGTGACCGAACTGCGGGAGGAAATCGACGAATTGCGCGCGAATTACTTTGCGCTGCTCAGCCTGTGCGATGACCTGCTCGGCCGCTTCCTCGACTATTTCGACGCCAACGACATGTGGAAGGACACCGCGCTGATCCTCACCACCGATCACGGGTTTCTGCTCGGCGAGCATGACTGGTGGGCCAAGAACCGCATGCCGCTCTACGAGGAAATCTCGCACATTCCCCTGTTCGTCCATCATCCCGATCACGCCGACAAGGCCGGCGAACGTCGCAGCGGCCTGACCCAGACGATCGACCTGATGCCGACCGTCTGCGACATGTTCGGTGCGCAGCTCCCGCCCGAGGTGCAGGGACAGTCGCTCATGCCGCTACTCGAGAAGGACGAGGCACGGCGCGATGCCGCGATTTTCGGCTATTGGGGTGGCGGTATCAACATCGTCGACGGTCGCTACACCTATTTCTGCTATCCAAGGGACATGAAGAACCAGGAACTCTATCAGTACACCCTGATGCCGGCCCACATGACCAAGATGTTCACCGTCGACGAACTGAAGAGCGCCAGCCTGGTGCCGCCGTTCGATTTCACCAAGGGCGTGCCGCTGCTGCGCGTTGCCCACCGCTCGAAGGCCGACCAGCGTACCCACAGCTACCATTTTCCGGAGAAGATGGAGGACACCAATACGGTGCTCTACGACTTGCAGACCGATCCGGGCCAGACCACGCCAATTGATGATCCGGAGGTCAGGGCGCGGCTGTCGAATGCACTGTTCCGCCTGATGGACGAGAACGATGCGCCGGCCGAAGCCGTCGAACGCATGCGCGCAAGCCTGACCTGAATCAGGCTCCAGGATTAAGGGCGTCGATCGGGCGCCCGCACGGCGCAGCCGTTAGAGAACATCCCGTTCCTGGCGTGTCAGCTTCCTCAAGGTCGATGCGGTTCGGTCGAGCTCGTCACTGCAGCTAACCCGACCCATCAGCTCGTGGATGAGCGGCCCGTAGATCGCCCACATGCGTTTGCGCATTCTGCGCCCCTGCCGCGTTATCTTCAGGATCTTGCCGCGCCCGTCATCCGGGAAGTCCAACTCCTCCACCAGACCTTCATCGATCAGACGCCGCAGCAGCCGCGACAGGTTCGACTGTTCGAAAAGGTGGGTTTTTTCGATCTCCATCGGGCGCAGTCCGTCTTTCGGGGTGCGTTCCAGTTCCCACAGCACGTCATACCAGCGCAGCGGCGGCAGACCCTTTGCCTTGAGCTCGGCGTCCATGGTCCGATAGATCGCCCGTTGCGACCGGTTCAACGCCACCCAGAGGGCGGTTTCCTCGGCGGTCGGCTCCGTGCGTTCACATTCCGGTGAAGGGCAAGGTTTCACATTGCGCTCACTGATTGAATTCAATTAGATGCATTTTCATCTAATTCGGCGTTCCCGCCATTCGTCAAGACCAGTGCCCGGACAATTTTCCGCGAGGATCCGGGCTCAGGGAAAGAACTCAAAGGAGGAAAGACCATGGGATTCATCAGAATTTCGAGCCTGGCATCGGTGCCTTTCTTGATCGCCGCAACCGGTTTTTCGGCAATTGCAGCCGAAACCTACTACACCGATCAGGGCCACACGGAAGTCCGTCTCGAATGGAGCCATGCCGGTGTTTCGACGCAGGCGGCCGAATTCACGACCGTCAACGGCAAACTCGAACTGGATCCCGACAACATCGAACAGTCCAAACTCAACGTCACGGTCGATGCAACCAGCATTTCGACCGGCTTCGGCCCGCTGGACGATCATCTCAAGAGCGCGGATTTTCTCGAGGTGCAGACCTATCCAGAGATCACCTTCAACAGCACGGGCGTCAAGCGGACCGGCGACACCACCGCCGACGTGACCGGCGATCTGACCATTCACGGCGTGACCCATCCGGTGACCCTGAAAACCACATTGACCCATCGCGGCGAGCACCCGATCGGTAAATTCCTCGACTACTACAAGGGCGATTGGGTCGCCTTTACCGCGACGGCCGAAATCGATCACGTTGCCTTCGATGTGGGCAAGGCCTTTCCGACCGGCCCGATCTCGATTTCGATCGTAACCGAAATGAAGGACCGGGAATAGCGTCACCGCTCAGGCAGCAAAAGCCGACTGACGCCATTTGACCACGCCGGTGCGCCTCGACCCGGGGCGCCCGGTACGACCGCATCCATGCGCAGTCGCCCCCGTTCGAAAGCAGGCCGGCTCCCACGTGTTCGTCAACAGTCCCAAGACCTATGGCCTGGTTGCCCAGACGCTCCACTGGGCGATTGCGGCGCTTATCCTGACATTGATTCCCCTCGGCCTCTATATGGAGGCGCTGCCGGCGGGCTCGGCCGCTGAGGTCGACCACAAATCGTGGTTCTACTCGCTGCACAAGACGTTCGGCATCGCCGTATTCACACTCGCCATCCTGCGGGTCGGCTGGGCGCTGGTTCAACCGCATCCGAAGCCGCTCAACGCGGACCGGCCGCTGGAAACCCTGGCGGCGCAAACGGTGCACTGGGCTCTCTACGGCGCGATCATCGCCATGCCGTTGAGCGGCTGGCTGCATCATTCCGCTCTGGAAGGTTTTGCGCCCATCTGGTGGCCGTTGCCGCAGGACCTGCCGCTGGTGCCGAAGAACCCGCAGCTGGCAGCGGTGTTCGGCACAGTGCATTATTTCACGGTCATCCTGCTCGGCATCTGTCTCGTACTGCACATCGGCGGGGCGCTAAAGCACGCATTCGTGGATCGCGACGGCACGCTTGCCCGGATGGTTCCCTTTCGAGCGGTCGATGTGCCGGACGATCTCGCGGAGCCGACCTACCGGCGGCTTCCGGCAGCGCTGGCGATCGGCGCCTTCGCCGTGGTCGGATTGGCAACCCTGACGGCGTTCGTCACCGGACCGTCCGACGGCCCGGCAGCCTTGGCCAGCATGGGGAATGCCGCTGCGCAGCCAGCGGGTTGGCAGGTGGACCGGCAAAACAGCCGGCTCGATATCCAGATCGTCCAGTCGGGAGCCGCTGTCACCGGCCAGTTTGCCGGTTGGAGCGCAATAATCGATTTCGATCCCGCCGATCTTGCCTCGGCGCGAGTTGCCGTCGAAATCGACATTGCCAGCCTGTCCCTCGGCGCCGTCACCGAACGGGCGCTGTCGGCGGATTTCCTGGATGCCGAACAGCACCCCGTGGCCAAATTCGAAGCGGATGATTTTGTCGAAACAGGTCCCGAAGCCTACGAGGCGCGCGGCCAGTTGCAGCTGGCGGGACAGACCAGACCGGTCACGCTGCCATTCACCCTAAGGATCGAGGATGGCCGGGCCTTCATGCAGGGCAGCGTCGCGCTCAAACGGCTCGATTTCGATATCGGCCGGGAAGGGTTCTCGACGGACCAGATGATCGGTTTCGATGTCGAGGTCCTCGTCGTGCTCGAGGCGCAACAGGCCGCGGCCGGCTGATCGAGCCCGGCCGTTCCAACGAGTTTGGGCACGCCGATCAGGTTCCGGCCGAACCTCCGTCACCCGAGGCGCCGACCTGCGCCCGCGCGACCAGCGCGAGCACCCGCTCGGCATCGCCGATTTCCCGAGCCAGCAACAGGACCAGTTTTGCCAGAAACACCTCCGATCCGTTCGGCCCGGCCGCATCGATGGCTTTGGCGACGGCTTCGTAGACCGCTTCGAGGTCGGCCACGTTCATGGGATCAACCCTCCTTGCAAATGATCGCCCGATAGGCCGCCAGGACCGCCGGGGCGGTGGCGGTGCGCCAGCGGGCCGCGATATGGCGGTCGGGACGGATCAGATAGACCGACGTAGCATCCGCGCCGTAGGTCTCGGCGGCTCGGCTCTTACCGGGTAATGCCAGAATCGCCAGATCGGAGTCGTCACCACGCTCCGCAGCCAGATCTGAAGCGATCGCTTCATCGAAGCAGAGGGCGGTAAACCCCGGACCCAGCAGGTCCGACAGATATCCCCGATCGAGTTTCACGTCGGGAGCGACCCGGCCGACCTCGGGGCCGGAAGCGAAGTCGCCGGGCTCCGGGCAGACCGCCGGACTGTCGGCATAGACATAGGGCTTCATCTGGCGCGGGTTGGCCAACTGACCGGCGAAATCGTGGCTGAGCGCCAGGGAAAGTGCCGCGTCCCGCATGATCCGCCAGCCGCGGGTCGGCGGGGTCATGAAGCGGGCGCTCTTGGCGGCGTTGGCGAAGACGTCCAGCGTCGCGCCGCGGCGTTCCGGGGTGTAGCTGTCGAGCAGTCCGATCCCCGCTTTGCCATTCAGCACCCATCCGAGTTTCCAACCGATATTGATGGCGTCGGCAAAACCGTTGTTGAGGCCACGCACGCCGAAAATCGGCACGATGTGCGCGCTGTCGCCGGCGAAGAACACGCGGCCGTCCCGGTAGTCGTCGAGCGCCAGCGTGTTGGCGGTGTAGACGCTCCACCACTCCAGCTCCCAGTCGCCATCATGGCCGATCTCACCGAGAATGCCGGCCACGCCGGCCCGAATGTTGTCTTCCCGGACCGCGTCTTCGGTGCTTTCTTCATCGAAAAGCTGATAGTCGATCCGCCAGATGTCGTCCGGCTGGCGGTGGATGAGCACCGTGCCCCCGGGCCGGCAGGCCGGGTCGAACAGCGCCCGTCGAATGGTCGGATAGTCGTGATCCATGCGAATGTCGGCGATGACGTAGCGCCCTTCGAAGTTTTCGCCGTTCAGGCGAAGACCGCGCAATTTGCGCAGCGGGCTGTGGGCGCCGTCGCAGGCAATCACCCAGTCGGCGGAAAACTCGTAAACGTCCTCGCTGTCCCGGACGGTCAGCGTCACCCCGTCCTCGTTATCCTCGAGGGCGATCACCTCGCTTTGCCACCGAAAGTCGATGAGATCGCTGCGGGCTGCCGCTTCATGCAGGTAGCGTTCGATATATTGCTGCTGCAGATTGTACATCGGGCGGTATTTTTCGTCCTGGCCGTCGGGCATCTTGAATTCGAGTATCTGCCGGTTGCGATAGAACGAGCGGCCTTTGGTCCAGCCGAGCGACTTTTCCAGAAACGGCGCGATGGCGCCGAGACTTTCCAGAATGGCGTAGCTGTGTCGTTCGATGCAGATGGCACGGCTGCCGTCGTTGAATGTCGATTTCCGGTCCAGGACAACCGACGAAATTCCCTGCCTAGCCAGAGCCAGCGCCGCGGTCATGCCCACCGGTCCCGCGCCGACGATCGCCACCGGGACCCTCCGGCCGAGGTGCTGTCTCTCCCGGCCTTGCGGGGCCTCGAATTGCGGATAGTGGAAATAGAGAGAGTCGAGTTCGCCTCTACCAGAGGGCCTCATCGATCCGTTCCTTGCGAAATTGTGCCTGGATCGGAAGGTTCCACCTTTCCGCTGCGCTGTCTGTCCTCCCTCCGGGAGGACAGGGATCGATATCTGCCGTCAGCGATCCGAATGGTCGCCGCACAGGGCGAACAAGGCCGGCTTGGAGTTGATTCCGAGCTTTTCGTAGGCGCGTTTGCGGTAGGTGGTCACGGTGCTCGGAGCGACGCTCAATTCCCAGGCGATGGCATCCGTGGTCAGGCCGCGAAGCATGGCTTCGCAGATCTGCCGCTCGCGACCGGAAAGCGAGTTGAGCGGACTTTTGAGATCGGCGGCCTGTCTGTCGGAATAATGCAGCAGCGCGATTTGGGCGACTATTTCCCAAAGCGGATTGCCGGCACCCCCGGTGTCGACGGCAAAGCGGCCATTTTCGTCGAACCGGTAGAAATTGATGCCCAGAAGCTCGCCGTCGCGGCCGGCGAGAACCGATATCTTGTCGGCGATGCCCGGTGCCGCGAAAAAGGAGGTCCAGTAGGCGTCGGACATGCGGTCCCGCAGGCTCTCGAGCCGTATCAACCGCGTTTTGCCTGTGCGCCTGACGTCTTTGATATCCGCCAGGAGGGGATCGGTCTGGAAGCCCGTGCGCAGGTATTTTTGCGAGAGATTTTCGGCCGTCTGCTTCTGTCTCCTGTTGAAGAACAGGTAACATCGGGGCCGGTCGCGCTTGTATGAAAAGACCATGACCTGGTCGGCGCGAAAAACCTCCTCGATCAAGTCCAGAAAGCGTCCGTTGAATTCGCGTGTGCCGAGCGACGCCAGGCAATCGGAAAAAGTCCGCAGGAACCCCGCTGCGTTTGCGTTGCGTAAGATCCAATCAAGTGTCATGGCGACGGCGTTCCTCCGAACCCGACGCTAGCAATGAATGTCGGTTCTTTCCATTGAATGCGAGCGAAACTCCGAACTCCGAGGGATCGGTTGGCAGAGCGCCCGGAAGGCGGCTTTGCCGCCTTCCGACTTGGCCGTCCGCCCCTTCAGGGAGAAGCGGGGCGGACGGCCGAGCTTATTCGACCGGCTGAAAAATCGCTGCCTGGACGTTCGCGCATGTGTAGGCGCCGGGCTCGCCGTTGCCCCGGGCCGTATCCGGCAGCGTGTCGGCGACGCTTTCCGCGTTGCAGCCTTCGCGGAAGGTGCCGAGCATTGCCGCTTCGCGACCCGATGCCAGCGGGCCGTGGTCGCGGATCACCAGATGGATCTCGGCCGCCGTGTCGGTCAGGCCGCGGCCGAACCAGGAGTGCAGCATCGCGCCGGTCGGCTGGAAGGCCGCGAACCGGGCGGTGCCGTCATCTCCGGCGACGGCGCCATCGCCATAGCCGAGATCGGCCTGGACCAGGTCGGTATTCTGCATGACGTCCGTGCTCGGACACGGTGCTTCGCTGCAGTTTTCCGGCGCGTTGATGGCGACGACCCACATGGTGTAAGCGTGGTCCGGCTTGAGGTCCGTCGCCACCAGGCTGACGAAGATGCCTTCCGGCGAGCGGACAAGCCGCGCCCCGCCCGCATTGGCGACCGTTACGTCGCCCTGCGACCGGTGGGTCATGACGTCGACACGCTGTGTCGCGGCCTGGGCTGCATCGGCGACGCATGGCAGGCTCAGGCCGAGTGCCAGTGCGAGCAACGTGCGTGGCGAGGCACCGCGGCGCCGTGGCCGGTCGGGTGCGTCTTTGCCGGCGGATGCCGCTTCGGCGGCGATGGGGCTGGTGTTGGATGTCCTTGCTTTCATGGTGATTTCTCCATTTCTTTCATTAGGTTGGTTGGTATGTCAGCGCGGCAGGTCGACGATCCGCATATACGGTTTCGGCGCACGCCAGCCTTCGGGGAAGCGCGTGCGTGCCTCCTCGTCGGACAGGGATGGCACGATCATGACATCGTCGCCCGGCTGCCATCCGGCGGGAGTGGCGACCTGGTGGTTGGCCGTCAGCTGGATGGAATCGACGACCCGCAGCAGTTCCTCGACGCTGCGGCCCGACGTCATCGGATAGATCATCATCATCTGGATGCGCTTGTCCGGCGCGATGATGAAGGCGCTGCGGACCGTATGGTTATCGGCCGCCGAGCGCCCGGCGGAACTGTCGCCGGCGTCGGCCGGCAGCATGTTGTAGAGTTTCGCCACCGCCAGATCCGTGTCCCCGATGATCGGGTAGGTCGGCGCCGCCCCCTGGGTTTCCTCGATATCGGCCGACCAGGCGATATGATCGGATACCGGATCCATGCCGAGCCCGATGATCTTGACGCCACGGCGTTCGAACTCGGGCAGGGCACGCGCCATGGCGCCCAGCTCGGTCGTACACACCGGCGTAAAGTCCTTCGGATGGCTGAACAGGATGCACCAGGAATCGCCGCACCATTCGTGGAACGCGATCCGCCCTTGAGTCGTATCGGCCGAAAAGTCCGGTGCTATGTCTCCAAGTCTCATGAATGTTATCCCTTGTTGATGTCGTGCTATATGGACAAGCCGCTGCGGGATGACGCATTGGACCCCGGCGACTTGCGCAAATCCCTAATCCGAGGCGGGGTGCGCAGACCTGAAGGAAATCGACTGTTTTTCTGAAGGAGATGTGAGCCAATGTTCATGCTGGGCCGCTGGACCATCGATCCGATGTCCCGCGAGGTCAGTGACGGCACCTCCACGACGCGCCTCTCTCCCAAGGCAATGGGCGTGCTGACGGAACTCGACCGGTCCGGCGGTCAGGTCGTCAGCCGCGGCGAACTGCTCGACAGCGTCTGGGCCGGCGTGACGGTCGGAGAGGAGGTGCTCACCCACGCCATTGCCGAACTGCGCCGCGCCTTCGACGAAACCGCACGCGACCCGGAAGTCGTCGAAACGGTGCACCGGGCCGGATACCGGCTGCTCGTCCGGTCGGAGCCGGTCGTCAAAACCGAACCGGCAACGGCCGCGTCTTCCGAAACGGCCGAGCCGGACGCCGGTGCGCCTCTCCATGCCGAAATCAAGCATGTGACCATACTGATGGTCGATCTGGGTTCGGCCGTCGCCGAGATGGCGGCTGAGGGACCGGAGGCGGCCGAGAGGATATTCGATGCGCTGGCGGAACAGACGTCGACCGCCGCCGCTCGATTTGGCGGCACGGTCACCGACCGGCTGAACGACCGGATGGTCGTGGCGTTCGGCGCGCCGGTTTCCATCGAAGATCCCGTCCGACGCGCCGCCGCTGCCGCACTTGCGCTGCTGGAGGAAAGCGATGTGGGCCACGCCCCACGCCTGGCCTTGAGCAGCGGCGAAGTGGTTCAGCGCCCGCGCGGCGAAGGCCGGCCGCTCCATCTATCCGGGCTGCCGCTCTCGATTGCCGCCGACATTCTGGCCGCGACCCCGCCGGGACACGTCCGGCTGGACGACACCACCCAGCGGCGCGGCGCGGCTGCGCTCCGCGTCGTCACGATTGCGACCGGGGTCGAGAGCCATGCCCGGGACCGCCCGATTTACGAACTCATGGGTCTCGCAGACAAAGACCCGGCGCTCGGGCGCGCCGGCGACAGGCGGCTCAGCCGCTATGTCAGCCGGCGGCTGGAGATGGAGCTGCTGCGCGAAAGCGCCGACGAGGTGAGAGCAGGCCGGGGCCGAATTGTTGCTGTTACCGGCGAGGCCGGAATCGGCAAGTCGCGCCTGTTTCACGAATTCCTCGCCGAACTGCCGGCGCATGAATGGCTTGTCCTCAAGGCTGCCGCCCCGCGCGGCGAGGCGACGCCGTTCCGCGGCGCCACCCGCATGCTGAGTGATTATCTCGGCATCAAACCGACCGACGATGACGAAACCGTCCGGACCAGGTTGGTCGCGCGTCTGGAGGCGCTGGGGGATGCGAAGGAGCTGTTGGCTCCTCTCGCGACGCTGCTTTTTCTCTCGGTTGAGGATGACGGCTTCCAGGCCTTGACACCGGCGCGCCGCCTCGACCGCATCGAGGAAGCGCTGCGCCGTCTGCTGGCGCTTGAAGCCGCGCGCAGGCCGGTTGCGCTGGTGATCGAAGACTTGCACTGGATCGACCCGCGCAGCGAGGGCGCGCTCAATGCGCTGCTGCCGACCGTGCCCTCGATCCGCATATTGGCGCTGCTCAATTACCGGCCGGACTATGCGCCTGCGTTTCAGGGGTTGCCGGCCGTCACTCAACGCAGGCTCGACGCGCTGACGACCGATGCCCAGGCGGAACTGCTGAACGGTCTGATCGGCGACTCGCCGGATCTCGATGCCGTCCGCGCGGCGGTGGCGGAACGGGCCCGTGGCAACCCTCTGTTTGTCGAAGAGATTGTCTCCTCGCTGGTCGAAAAGGGCGTGCTGGAGGGTCGAAGCGGTGCTCATCGCCTCGGTCGGACGCCGCTGGACGCCGACCGCACGGTTCCGGCAACCGTACAGGAGATTCTGGCGACCCGCATCGATCGGCTGGCGCCTGGAGAAAAGGACCTGCTGGAGATCTGCGCCGTGATCGGTCCTGAAGCAAGGCGCGGGATCGTTGCCGCGGTCGCGGACCTTCCCGACGAAGGGCTCCGCCTGGCGCTTGACCGGCTGCAGGCTGCCGATCTGCTGCGTCAGGACTCGTTCGAACCGGACGCGCGCATCCTGTTCAAGCACGCCATGACCCACGAGGTGGCCTATGCCGGCCTGCACAGCGATCGCCGCCGTGACCTGCATCGGCGCGTCGCCGAGGCAATGGAGGCAGGACATTCGGCCGGCATCGACGACACCGCGCGGCTCGCCGAGCACTGGACCCGGGCCGGCGCCCCGGCACACGCCATCCCCCATTGGCAGGAGACCGGCCGCGCAGCTTTCTTCCGCGCCGCGAACCGGTCCGCCGTGCGCTATTTCGAGGCAGCTCTTGCGCTGATCCCCGAAGTGCCCGACAGCATCGACCGGCAGTGGCGGGAGCTCGAGCTGTCTCTGGCGCTCGGGGTGGCGCTCGTCGCCGCGGAGGGCCTCGGATCGCCGCGCGCGCTCGAAGTCTATGCCCGCGCCGAGGCGCTGGCGGTCTGGTTGGGTGCCGGTCGCGACAAGTTCATCGCCCAGTGGGGCCTGCATCACAATTCCGAAACACGCGAGTTCTTCCCGCAGGCCGTGGAACTGACCTATCGGATGGCGGAGACGGCGCGCGAAGCCGACGATCCGACGCTGCTGCTGCAGGCCGATCACGCCAGCTGGGCGACGCGGCTGGCGCAGGGGCGGCTCGACGACGTGCTGACGCTGACGGCGGGAAGCGGCGCGCTCTACGAACGATGCGCCGACCGCGGCGACGCCGCGCAGTTCGCCGGTCACGACCCCTACGCCTGCGCGCAAAGCCACCGCGCCATCGCGCAGTGCATCAAGGGCGACGCCGAATCAGCGTTTGCGCGAGCGCAGCAAGCTCTTGACCACGCGCACAGCGTCGAACATCCGACCAGCATCACCCATGCGCTGATGTTTCTGGCCAAGATCCGCTTCCTGCGCGACGAACCGGATCCGCTGTCGGAGCTTTGCGGCCGCATCACCAGACTCGCCGATGAGCACGGCTTCGTCGACTATGCCGACATTGCCCTGTTTCTGCGTAGCTGGGCCGACTGGCGATGCATGGATACGATCGGTTCGCCAACCGGTTTCGATCCCGCGTTGGCTGCCGCCGACCGGCTTATCAAGACCACGGCCGAGGTCCTGCTCGTGCCCGCCGCGGCTGAGTTGCACGCGGCCTGCGGCGATATCGAGGGTGGCCTTGCGCGCGTCGAGCAGGCACTGGGCGTGTCCCGAAAGACGGGTGTGGCGCTCGCCGATGCCGAGCTGCACCGGGTCGCGGCCCGTCTCCATCTTGCCCGCAACCGCAGAAATGCGGGCCTGGCACTCGACCATCTTCAAAGGGCGGTGGAAATTGCCGAAATCCAGGGGGCAGGGACATTCGCAATCCGTGCTCGAACGGATATCGCCTCTGTTCGCGGATAACCCCGGGTCCGTTTGAAGCAATTCCTCCGGTCGACTTGCTCTAAGCAACGACCGGCCCTCTGGGCCGCATCCGGCAGCGAATAATATTCCGAACCAAACTACTTCTGTGGGATTCATCACAGTCCTGTAAATGTAGTTCAAGTAGTTTGAGTGGCATGTATTAAGTGATTTCGCCAAAGATTGAACTGCATTGGAGGACAGCCGTGTCCAGAGTCGATGAAGTGCGTGAGGCCCGGATCGATATCGCTCTGAAGGCGGCGGAACGCTGGCGGGAGCGAGCCGAGACCCGCAAGGAAAACAAGGCGAAACTCGACGCCGACGGGCCGCGGGCCGTCGAAACGCCGGATCGCATCGAGCGTTTCAACAGGCGGGCGCGGGGCGCGAATTTCCTCAGAGCCACCAGTCCCGGCGTTCTTCCGATCGAGTTTCGGGCCGAACGCATTCTGGGCGTCGACGACAGGCGAAAGCTCCCCGAAAACACGGAACAGCGGAAAGCGGCCGTCCCGGTCGCCCGCGTGGTGCTGCTGCGCGGACCCGGCATTGCGCCGCAGGGTTTCGGCACCGGCTTCATGATCAGCCCGGATCTGATGATGACCAATCACCATGTCATCGCGACCGCGTCGGCCACAAATGGCGTCGGGGCCAATTTCGGACACGACTTCCTGCCCGGCGGAGGGTTGCGCAACGGCGAGCTGTTCGAACTGGATGCCGACCGGTTCTTCGTTGCCGACGAGGCGCTCGACTTCGCCATCGTCGCGGTCAAGCCGAAGTCGCTCAACGGCGTCGCGCTGTCGACCTACAACCACCATCCGCTGATCCCCGAAACCGGCAAGATCCTGATCGGCAAGAACGTCAACATCATCCAGCACCCCATGGGCGGCGGCAAGAAATACGCCACCCAGGGCAACGGTCTGATCGATCGGCTGGAGACCTTTCTGCACTATCAGACGGATACCGAACCGGGCTCCTCCGGATCGCCCTGTTTCAACGATTTCTGGGAAATCATCGCCCTGCACCACAGTGCGGTTCCGCGCATGCACAACGGCGTCGTCTTGAATGTCGACGGCGAGCCCTGGGACCGGACGCAGGACGAATCGCAGGTCGACTGGATCGCCAATGAAGGCGTCCGCGTTTCGCGGATCCTGGCCCATCTTCGGAGCCTCGAGCTGAACAATCCGGCCTGGGACGCGTTGCGCGATCAGCTGTTGGCGGTGGGACGCAAGGCCCAGGACGAGGCGGGCAACGGGTCCGAAAGCGTGCCGGATGCGGGCGCCGTTGTGCTATCGGACCAAACCGTCGAAGCCGGCGGTCCGGCCCCCAACACCGTTGTCCACGTTCACGGATCGGCCAACGTCTATACCGGCAACGTCGTCAACCACGCCCCACCCGGGGACGCCGGGCCGGCGGCGTCGAATGAACGCCACGACGGACCGTCCGTCCAGGAGCGGCGGCTGCGGTTCGACCCGCATTACGGCCGGCGCCGCGGCTACGACCGCGACTTTATCCGCGACCATCGCATCGATCTGCCGACGGTTGCCGCGAAACGCGACCATGAGCTGGTCAAGGATCGCCACGGCAATCCGCTGGTGCTCGACTACCACCATTTTTCGCTGGTCATGAACAGGCGCTGGCTCATGCAGATGTGGTCGGCCGTCAATGTCGACTACAGCCCGGAAGTCCGCTGGAACATCTCCCGCGACGAGTTCGGGTCCGATACCTGGATCCATGATCCGCGGATCTCGGAAGCCCTGCAGATCGACAATGAGGAGCTCTATGCCCCGGCAAAGAAATTCGACCGCGGTCACGTCGTGCGTCGTGTCGACAGCGCCTGGGGTGCGACCCGCGAGGAGGTCGTCTTTGCCAATTCCGACACCTTCCACTGGACGAACTGCACGCCCCAGCACGAGAATTTCAACCGCTCCAACCGCCGCGGCGTGTGGGGCAGGCTGGAGAACCACATCAACGAACAGGCCGGCGCCGTCGACAATCGGCTGGTCCTGTTCTCGGGCCCGGTCCTCAACCAAAAACGCGCCATCCCGCACGATTTCGGAGGCGGCCGGTTCCGCGTGCCGCTGGATTTCTGGAAGGTCGTCGTCGTGGCGGAGACCAAGCGCGGATCGTCCAAATCCGAACTGCGCGCCTATGGCTTCCTTCTCGAGCAGAAAACCGCCATCGATTCCAAGGGTCTCGAAAAACTGGCGACGGAAGAACGTTTCGATGTCGGCGACTTCGAGGCGCAGCAGCGGCCTCTGGCGACAATCCAGAAAATGTCCGACCTCGTCTTCCCCGACAACGTTCTCAAGGCCGACGTGATGATCAAGGCGTCCGCAACGTCGAAGCTGGGTCTCGACGGGCTGGAAAAGGTCAAGCTGCAGCCGTGATCCGGCTTTGGAGGAAATATCATGCCTAGCGCAACCATCGAATTCGGCAAACAGCGCAAGGAGCTCAATGCGCGGCCCGACCGCCTCGACCTCCGCGACCGGCCCTATCGGCCGCCTCTTCGCCCTATCCGGCCGCGATTTCCGCGCAAGGAACACATCCAGATCTTCCTGCCGCTTTACGAGGATCTCATCCTCGATCAGGGCAAGGAAGGCGCCTGCACGGGCTTCGGCCTGGCTGCCGTGATCAACTATCAGTACTGGTTCCGAGACGTGGTCGAACCGATGCTGGCGCTGGACGGAAACAAGAAGGCCATCGAGGCATTTGTTCGGGACGCGCCAACAGGCAAGAAGGCCGCGGAGCGGCTGGTCAGCCCGCGCATGCTCTATCAGATGGCCAAGCTCTACGACGAATGGGACGGCGAAGACTACTCCGGCTCCAGTTGCCGCGGCGCCATGCGCGGATGGCATCACCACGGTGTGTGCCTGGAAAAGACCTGGCCCTACCGGCAGAGGGGTCACGAGTTCGAAGACAGGCCCGACGAAAAGGGCCGTATCGGCTGGCTGGAAGAGGCGGCCGACAGGCCGCTCGGCGCCTATTACCGGATCAACACCAAGTCGATCTCCGACATGCAGGCGGCGATCCAGGAAGTGCACGCGATCTACGTCTCCGCCCATGTGCATGAGGGTTAGATCGACGCGAAGGTCGCCGAGCCGGGGCCGGAGATCAGAAAGACCCAGGATCCCGTCAAGATCCGATGGGCCCCATCGGCAGAGCGCATCGGCGTCCATGCCTTTGCCATCGTCGGCTACAGTCCGTGCGGGTTCATCATCCAGAACTCCTGGGGGCCGGATTGGGGCAACCGCGGCTTTGCCAGGATCAGCTACGACGACTGGCTGGCCAACGGCCTGGACGCCTGGGCCGCGGTCTACGGCGCGCGCACCAACCAACGCTGTTTTCCCGTGGCGAAAAGCCGGCAGTCGCTGCAGGACAGCATCAGCAAGGAGGAGGCCGGGCAGCTGAGATCCGGCGCCGTGAATGGCGCGGGCCTCGAGGTCTGGGACGAAAGCGACGCCTACGGCCACTCGATCGTCATCGGCAATGAAGGTCGGCCGATCTCGCGGCTGGTCCACGCCGAAACCGGCAGGGAGCATGTCCTCATCACGGCGGAGAAACGGATCCTGCGCTGGTGCGACCAGAGCCCGGCCAATCGCGATCTCGCCGTCTATGCACATGGCGGGCTCAACGATGAAAGCGCGTCCATGGACAGGATTTCCGTTCTCGGTCCCTACTTCAAGGCGAACGGCATCTATCCGCTTTTCATAACCTGGAAGTCAGGCTTGCTGGAAACCCTGGCCAATATCCTCAAGGACGCCATAGGCAGGCCGCAAGGCAGCCGGTTGCGGACGGAAGGCTGGCGCGATGTCTTCGACGATATCGGCGAAAGGATCTCCGATGCCAATGACTACACCTGGGAGGCCATTGCCAGCGGCCTTCAGGCCCGCGCTCTGTGGACGGAGATGAAGGAAAACGCGGCGCGGGCTGCCGATGCGGGCGGCGGCACGTTTCTGCTCGCCCGGCACTTCGTCGAACTGCGGGAACGGTACCCGGAACTGAGGATCCACCTCATAGGCCATTCCGCCGGCGCCATCGTTCTCGGCGAACTGCTCGACGAACTACGCTCCCAACCCGTGGATCAGAAAGTGCAGAGCATGAGCCTCTATGCCCCTGCCTGCACGATGGACTTCGCCGCCAGGAAGTTCGGCCGCGCCATCGAGGACGGCGTCCTCGACAGGGACAGGGTCGCGATGGAGCTCTTGAGCGACGACAACGAGCGCGACGACAATGTGGTGAAGATCTACCGCAAGTCGCTGCTCTATCTCGTCAGTCGCGCGCTGGAAAAAAACCACAAGACTCCGCTGCTCGGCCTCCACAGCGCCTGGTGGAATCAGGATCCGCAAGACTACGATCACGACACCTACGACAGGGACAAGGAGCATCCGGACATCGTCGCCTGGAAGGATGTTTGGCAGGGTGGGCCCGATCCTCTCATCGTCGAGAAGCGCGAGGTGGTCACGTCAACCGAGCGTTCCGCGGCCGGAGAAGGCTTCATCAAGGCCACTCACGGCTCGTTCGACAATTCCATCGAGACCATCGACAGAACGATCAGGACCATACTCGGGCGCAATCCTCCTGTCGCGATCGACAATCTCACCGGGTTCTGATCGGCAGGGCGAGGCGGCAACGCCTTGCCCGACCGCCTTCGGCATTGCGCTGGATCGCTGCGAGACAGCGGCCTATGATCAACCCGTGAGGAAACCTTCCGACAGGACCGCGTGTTGAGCATGCCGACAGCATCTGCAAGCCGTTTCCGCTGGACCATCGTCCTGTTGCTGTTTCTGATCAACATGGTCAACTATGTCGACCGGTCGGCCATTGCTTTTGCCGCGCATGCCATCCGGGACGAGTTTCACCTGTCCGCATCGCAGCTCGGGCTGATCCTCGGCGCTTTCGGCATCGGTTATCTGCTGACCACCTTTCTTGGCGGCTATGTCGCGGACCGGTTCGGCGCCCGCATCACTTTCGCCTTTGCCGTTGCCCTGTGGTCCATCGCCATAGGCTGGACCGGCCTGGCGACGGGGTTTGCAATTCTCTATTGCGCGCGCGTGGTTCTCGGCCTTGCGGAAGGGCCGTCTTTTCCGGCGCATGCCCGCGTCGTCGAGCGCTGGCTGCCGCCGCATGAAAGGGCGACGGCGGTGGGTGCGGCTCTCGTCGCCATCCCGGTCGCGCTTGCAGTCGGCGCGCCGCTCGCCACCTTCCTGATCGCCGAGATTGGCTGGCGGGCGATGTTTTTCGTGCTTGCCGCGGCCGGTTTGCTGTGGCTGCCGGCCTGGCTCTATCTGAGCAGCGATTTTCCGCGGCAGTCGCGCTTCGTAAACGAGGCGGAACGGACTTACATCGCCGGGGAACGGGATGAGCAGAACAGCCAGGACTCGTCCCGCACGGACTGGCGCCTCCTGCTGACGACGCCCACCCTTCTGGCCGGATACTGGTCCTATTTCGTGTTCGGCTACCTGCTGTTCTTCGTCATGACCTGGTTGCCGGAGTTCCTGCGGACCACCTACCATCTCGATCTCAAGCAGATCGGCTGGGCGGCTGCGTTGCCCTGGGCGGCCGCGGCCGTGACGCTTTACGCGATCGGTCGCCTGTCGGACCGGTTGGTGACGCGCACCGGGAGGCTGCGCATCGCCCGCAGCTATCTGATGGCCAGCCTGCACGGGCTGGTCGCCATTGCGGTGCTGCCGTTGGCGTTCGTCGACAGCCTGCCCGCCGCGCTGGCATGCATGAGCATCGCGGTAGCGGCAGGGCTCGGCGCCAATCCCATATTCTACGCGGTCATCGCGGACGTTGTGCCGCGCAGCGCCGGGACCTGCATGGGAATCATGAACAGCGGCCTGGCGGTCTCCGGCTTCCTCGCACCCGTGCTCACCGGCTTCGCTCTCCAGGCGACCGGCGATTTCGCCGTTGCCTTCTGGCTGATTGCGCTGTTCGCAGCGTCGTCGGTGATCGTGCTTCTGGTCTGGCACCACCCCGACCGTGATGTCGCGCGGATGGAAAAGGCGATGGACCGTTAGCAACCGCTCCGTGACTCAGGACACGGCGAACAGAGCCATTTCCACCGAAGCCGCGCGTCGGCCTCCGGCCCCCACAAAGACCGTCCTGTTTACCCATGCATATCGCCGATCGCCCGTCTCCAGAAAGGCGGCGGTGCGCATGTAGTATTCGCTCGGGTCGACATCCTCGCCCCTCGCAAGCCGTTCGATCACCTCGGCCGGGCCGTGGCGGAAGCCGCGATTGACGACCTCGATGGTCGCGCCGTCGGCGGTCTCGAATGCATAGCGTGTGTCGAGCCAGGCCGTGCCATCCTCATAGACGGTTTGCCAGTCGGCGCCGACAGGAAGGATCGTGCCGGACAGTTCGCCTTCGACACGGCCTCCGACGATCGGGATGATGCGTCGTGTCCCCGCTCGTCCGCGCCCGATTTCCCGGATCGGGTCGAGCTCCACGAAAAGCGTGCAGACATGGCGAAGGCCGGGCGTTTCCATCGCCAAAGCCTCAGCTCACCGCCTTCAGCGCCCCCGGCAACTCCTGTTCGAAGATGTCGAGGGCCTGGTCCGGGCCGCAGCTGATGCGGATGCAGCGGTTGAGGGGAGCGACGCCGGGCATGCGCACGAACACGCCGCGCTCCCCCAGTTCGCGCATCAGCGCGGCGACGAAATCGCCGTCGCGGTGGCAGTCCAACGCGACGAAATTGGTGGCCGAGGGCAGGGGGGCCAGCCCGTTCTGCCGGCCGATCGCGGCGATGCGCTGCCGCGATGCGTCGATCCGGCCGCAGACCTCCGCCAGGTAGTCCTGGTCGGCGAGGGCAGCAAGGCCGGCGACCTGCGCCATCAGGTTGACGCCGAAATGGTTGCGCACCTTGTCGAACGACGCGATCGTGCCGGGACTGCCCAGCGCATAGGCACAGCGCAGGCCGGCAAGCCCGTAGGCCTTGGAAAAGGTGCGCATGCGCAGCACATTGGGCAGGTCGATCAGCGCGCCGACCGGCAGCGCCGCATCGGCGGGAGCGGTTTCCACGTAGGCTTCGTCGAGCACCAGCAGCGTGGATTCGGGCAGCGCCCGGGCAAAAGCCTCGAGATCGCCGGCGGTGTGCCAGCTGCCCATCGGATTGTCCGGATTGGCGAGGAAAATCATGGGCGCAGTCTCGCGCTTCACCGCGTCGAGCAGCGCCTCCAGGTCTTCCTTGTCGTCGCGATAAGGCACCGTGACCAGCCGTCCGCCATTGCCCGCCACGTGAAAATTGAAGGTCGGATAGGCGCCGAGCGATGTGACCACCGGCGTGCCCGGCAGCACGACCTGGCGCACCGCCAGCGACTGCAGCCCGTCGATGCCCTCGCCGATCATGACGTTTTCGGGAGCAAGGCCGAAATGCGCGGCCAGCGCCTCGCGCAGCTCCTGGTTTTCCGGATCGCAGTATTTCCACACCTCTTCGGCGCCGGCGCGCATCGCTTTCTTCACCGAAGGCGCCGGGCCGAAGCCGCTTTCATTGGCGCCGAGTCTGGCGCGGTAGAGCTTGCCCGTCGCCCGTTCCTGGGTCTCCGGACCCACGAAGGGCACGGTGGAGGGCAGCGATTGGACGAGCGGGGTGAAACCGGAAAATTCGGACATGGCGGTTCCGTATCTGCTTGGTTGATTTCAGTAATGCGGCGGCTTGGTCACCGGCGGCGCGTCGCGCACCTGCTCTTCCAGCTCGACCAGCCGTTCGATCAGCTTTGCCTGCTTCTTCGCCAGCTTGTCGACCGTCGACCACTGGGTTGCCAGCTGTTCGGACAGGTCGTCGATCATCCGCGCCTGATGCGCCGCGTGCTCCTCCAGCGCGTCGATGCGTTTCGCCAGCAATTCTTCCCGGTCCGTCACAGCGCGATGCCCTCGAGGGTTCCCCGCCAGACCGGGTCCAGCGGTTTCGGCCGGCGCGTCTCGCGGTCGACATAGACATGGGTAAACCGGCCCTGGGCACTGGCCTGCGCCTCGTCGTTGCGAAACAGGGCGATGCGGTAGGTCACCGACGAATTGCCGATGCGTTCGACGCCGATACCGGCAATTACAGTATCCGGAAAGGCCATCTCGGCAAAATACTGACAGCCGGTTTCGACCACCAGTCCGACCGTCGATCCGGTCTTGAAGTCGAGCAGGCCGGTTTCCATCAGCCAGCCGTTGATCGCCGTGTCGAAGAGGGCGTAGTGCACCACATTGTTCATGTGGCCGTAGACGTCGTTGTCGGCCCAGCGCGTGCCGAGCGTCCGGTGCGCCGGAAAGCTGTCTTTGGAAAGCGGTTCGGGCCGGCTCATCGGGCTTTCCGGTCGATCGTCGGGGTGTTTCTCATGGGGTCGGGTCGAATTGTCCGCTTGGGGATTCATGAAATTCGCCGCACCTTATCAACACCCGGCAGGCTCAGGAACAGCGCAATTGACGAAAAAGCGGTGATTTGGGCTGGCATCGGCGCAAGCACATGCATAAAGTTGTCCGTTAAACCAATTGATAAAAAAACGGGTAGCGCATGGGCGAGTTTGCGATCGAATTAAGGGGTATCGACAAGAGCTTCGGTGCCGTTCATGCCAACAAGAACATCAACCTGCAGGTCCACAAGGGCACGATTCACGGCATCATCGGCGAAAACGGCGCCGGCAAGTCGACCCTGATGTCGATTCTCTACGGCTTCTACCAGGCCGATGCCGGCGATATCCAGGTCAACGGCCAGCAGATCGTGATCCGCGACCCGAACGCCGCGATCGCGGCCGGAATCGGCATGGTGCACCAGCACTTCATGCTGGTCGACAACTTCACCGTTCTGGAAAACGTCATGCTTGGCGCCGAGGAAAGCGCCATCCTCAACCAGGGCATTACCAATGCCCGCGCCGAACTGAAGCGCCTTGAAGACGAATACGCGCTGGAGGTCGATCCCGACGCCATCATCGAGGAGCTTCCGGTCGGCCTGCAGCAACGCGTCGAGATCCTCAAAGCGCTTTATCGCGGCGCCGAAATCCTCATTCTCGACGAGCCGACCGGCGTGCTGACGCCGGCCGAGGCGGACCACCTGTTCCGAATCCTCGAGCAGCTGCGCGACCAGGGAAAGACCATCGTCTTCATCACCCACAAGCTGCGCGAGATCATGGCGATCACCGACGAGGTGTCGGTCATGCGGCGCGGCGAAATGGTGGCGACCCGCATGACCAAGGAGACTTCGGTGGAGGAACTGGCCGAACTGATGGTCGGCCGCCGGGTGCTGCTGCGGGTGGAAAAGGGACCGCCGGATCCGAAGGATGTCAAGCTGTCGGTCAAGGGTCTCACGGTCCGGGACAGCCGCGACGTGGTCATGGTCGACGACGTGTCGCTCGACGTGCGCGCCGGCGAAATCGTCGGTATTGCCGGGGTTGCCGGCAATGGCCAGTCGGAACTGTTGCAGGCGATTTCCGGCATTCGCCGCGCCGAAAGCGGCTCGGTGACGCTCGACGGCTCGGCCATCGACGTGACCGGCGATGCCGACCCGCAGGATCTGCGCAAGCGCGGCCTGGCGCATGTACCGGAAGACCGCCATCACATGGGGTTGGTGCTCAGCTTCGAGGAGAACGAGAACGCCATCCTCGGCTATCATTATGACGAGCGCTATCTCAACGGCCCGATGCTCAACCTCGCCAGCATCCGCGAAAGTGCTGCCGAAGCGGTGGAAAAATACGATATCCGGCCGCCCGACGTGCGGCTGAGAACCGCCAACTTCTCCGGCGGCAACCAGCAGAAGATCGTGCTGGCGCGTGAGATGGAGCGCGATCCGGTCGTCCTGGTCATCGGCCAGCCGACCCGCGGCGTCGACGTCGGCGCCATCGAATTCATCCACAAGCGCATCATCGAAATGCGCGATGCCGGCAAGGCGGTGCTGCTGGTATCGGTCGAACTCGACGAGATCCGCGCCCTGTCCGACCGCATCCTGGTGATGTTCGCCGGACGCGTCGTCGGCGAGCGTACGCCGGAAGCGACGGAAGGCGAATTGGGGCTGTTGATGGCCGGCGTCGAGGAAGGTCAGGAGGCGGCCCAATGAGCGTACCCTATGCAAAGCTGCCGCGCTGGGTCGAATACGGCCTGATTCCGCTGATCAATCTGGTTGTCGCGTTCCTGGTGGCCGGCCTCGTGGTGCTGATCGTCGGCGAAAGCCCGCTGCACGCAGCAAGGCTATTGGTGCAGGGCGCCTTCGGTTATGGCGAAGGCATCGGTTTCACGCTCTACTACGCCACCAACTTCATCTTCACCGGACTTGCCGTCGCCGTCGCCTTTCACTGCGGCCTGTTCAACATCGGCGGCGAGGGCCAGGCCTATATCGGCGGCCTTGGCGTTGCCTTTGCCTGCTTGGCGCTGGATGGCATCTTTCCGTGGTTCCTGACCTTTCCGGTGGCCGTGGCCGCCGCCGCGCTGTTCGGTGCCGCCTGGGCCTTCATCCCCGGCTGGCTGCAGGCCAAGCGCGGCAGCCATGTGGTCATCACCACCATCATGTTCAATTTCATCGCCTCCAGCCTGATGGTTTACATGTTGGTGGAGGTGGTCAAACCGCTCGGCTCCATGGCGCCGCAGACCCGCACCTTCGAGGCCGGCGGGCAATTGCCGCGGCTCGACTGGCTGCTGTCGAGCTTCGGCCTCGACATCGGCGGCGCGCCCTTCAATTTGTCCTTCATCCTGGCGCTGGTCGCCGCAGTGTTCGTCTGGTGGCTGATCTGGCGCACCCGCCTCGGCTACGAGATCCGCACCATGGGCGCCAGCCCGTCGGCGGCCCGCTATGCCGGCATTCCGGAAGCCAAGATCATCGTCATCACCATGCTGATTTCAGGGGCGCTGGCCGGCATGATGGCGCTCAATCCGATCATGGGCGACCAGCATCGTCTGCAACTCGATTTCGTCACCGGTGCCGGCTTCGTCGGCATTGCCGTAGCGTTGATGGGGCGGTCGCATCCGGTCGGCATCATTCCGGCTGCCATCCTGTTCGGGGTGCTCTACCAGGGCGGCGCCGAGATCTCCTTCGAGATGCCGCAGATTTCGCGTGACATGATCACCATCATCCAGGGCCTGGTCATCCTGTTTGCCGGCGCGCTCGAACACATGTTCCGGCCGGCGATCCAGACCTTCTTTGCGACTTTGAGCGGGGCGCGAGCCTCGGCCGAAGCGACGGCGGCGGGGGAGTAGGACCATGGATTATTTTCAGATCGTCCTGGTGACACTCGAAGCCACCATCCGGCTTTCCGTCCCGCTGATCCTGGCGGCGCTCGCCGGCCTGTTTTCGGAGCGTTCCGGCGTTTTCGACATCGGGCTGGAAGGCAAGATGCTGGCCGCCGCATTTGCCGGCGGGGCCGCGGCTGCGGTTTATGATTCGGCTCTGATCGGCCTGCTGGCGGCGATTGCCGTTTCCGTGGCGCTGGCCCTGGTGCACGCTTTCGCGTCGATCACCCAGCGCGGCAACCAGATCGTGTCGGGCGTCGCCATCAACTTCATTGCGCTCGGTGCCACGGTCATCCTCGGCCAGAGCTGGTTCCAGCAGGGCGGGCGCACCCCGCAGCTCGGAGAAAACAGCCGCTTCGAGGCGGTCACCCTGCCGTTCGCCGAAACGCTTGGATCGGTCCCGATCGTCGGACCCATTTACGCGAACTTGATTTCCGGCCACTTCCTGCTGACCTATTTTGCCTTTGCCATGGTGCCGATCACCTGGTGGA
This sequence comes from Rhizobiaceae bacterium, assembly GCA_963921345.3. Classification (GTDB taxonomy): domain Bacteria; phylum Pseudomonadota; class Alphaproteobacteria; order Rhizobiales; family Rhizobiaceae; genus Hoeflea_A. Next base: position 310,593 of record CAWUFE020000009.1, read on the forward strand.
TCCTGTTCCGCACCCGTTTCGGGCTGCGGCTGCGCGCCGTCGGCGAAAATCCGGGAGCGGTCGACACCGCCGGCATTTCGGTGCCGAGGATGCGCTACATGGCGGTGATCTGCTGCGGCATCCTGTGCGGCTTTGCCGGCGCCTATCTGTCGATGGCGGTGGCCGCCGGTTTCGTCAAGGGCATGACCGCCGGTAAGGGCTTCATCGCACTGGCCGCGCTGATCTTCGCCAAGTGGAAGCCGGTCAACGTCATGTTCGCCTGCCTGCTGTTCGGCCTGCTCGATGCGATGGCCATCCTGATGCAGGGCCAGGAACTGCCGGTGGTCGGCCAGGTTCCGGTGCAGTTCATGCAGGCGCTGCCCTATGTGCTGACCGTGATCCTGCTGGCCGGTTTCGTCGGCAAGGCCATCCCGCCGAAAGCCGGCGGCCAGCCCTATGTGAAAGAACGCTAGAGTACCAGAACGCTAGAGTAACCGTATGTCGCGTGATCTGTTCGAGGCTGCCCGTGAAGCCATGGGCAAGAGCCACTCGCCCTATTCGAAGTTCCCGGTCGGGGCGGCCATCCGCGCCGATGACGGCAACATCTATGCCGGGGCCAATATCGAGGTGATTTCCTATCCGGAGGGCTGGTGCGCCGAAACCACCGCGATCGGCCATATGGTCATGGCCGGCGCCCGACGTATCCGCGAGGTGGCGGTGATCGCCGAAAAAATGGCGGCCTGTTCGCCCTGCGGCGGCTGCCGCCAGCGGCTCGCCGAGTTTGCCGACGCCGATACCAGGGTTCACCTGTGTGACGACAACGGCGTGGTCGAGACGCTCACCATGGCCGAGCTGCTGCCGCACGCATTCGACACGGAGGTGCTCAAATGAACCAGGCCATTTCGGTGCTCGTGAAGCAGCTGGGCGGGCTGGCGCCGCAGACCGCGATCGTTCTGGGGTCCGGCCTGGGTTCCGTCGTCGACGAGGTCGACAACGCCATCCGCATTCCCTATGCCGACCTCGAGGGTTTTCCCCATAGCGGCGTGTCCGGACATGCGGCCGAGGTCGTCGCGGGTCATTGGGGCGAAACCCCGGTGCTGATTCTGTCGGGCCGGGCGCATTACTACGAAAACGGCGATGCAACGGTCATGCGCCCCCCGCTGGAGACGCTGCACGGCCTTGGCATCAAACGCCTGATTCTCACCAACGCTGCCGGATCGCTGCGCACCGACATGCCGCCTGGATCGGTCATGCAGATCACCGACCACATCAATTTCTCCGGCACCAATCCGCTGTTCGGCGAACCCAGCGACCGCCGCTTCGTCGGCCTCACCAACGCCTATGACGACGGCATGCAGGCCGATATGCGGGCCGCCGCCGAGCGCGCCGGCGTCGACCTGCATCAGGGCGTCTATATGTGGTTCTCCGGACCCAGCTTCGAAACGCCCGCCGAGATCCGCATGGCCCGGGCCTTCGGCGCCGATGCCGTCGGCATGTCGACGGTGCCGGAGGTGATTCTCGCCCGCTTCCTCGGCCTCGACGTCGCCGCTGCGTCGGTGATCACCAATCTCGGGGCCGGCATGAGCGGCGAGGAGATCTCCCACCAGGAGACCAAGGACATGGCGCCGCTCGGCGGCAAGCGGCTGGCGTCGATCTTGCGCGAGATGTTGGCTGGATAGGCGAGTTTCGGAGGAAAACCGATGACACTGCTGCCGCAGGAATTCGTTCGCAGGAAGCGCGACGGCGAGGTCCTGGAAGAGGACGACATCGCCGATTTCATTCTCGGCGTCACCGACGGCGCGGTGACCGAGGGCCAGATCGCCGCCTTTGCCATGGCGGTGTTCTTCAACGGCATGAGCCGCGACGAGGCGGTGGCACTGACGGTTTCGATGCGCGATTCCGGCGACGTGCTCGAATGGCCCGAAGTCGACCTGCCGATCGCCGACAAGCATTCGACCGGGGGTGTCGGCGACAATGTTTCGCTGATGCTGGCGCCCATCGTCGCCGCCTGCGGCGCGGCGGTACCGATGATCTCCGGACGCGGCCTCGGCCACACCGGCGGTACGCTGGACAAGATGGAGTCGATCCCCGGCTACACGGTTGTCCCGTCGAACGAGCAGTTCCGCAAGACGGTACAGGAAGCCGGCTGCGCGATCATCGGCCAGACCGGTTCGCTGGCGCCGGCCGACAAGCGCATCTACGGCGTGCGCGACGTCACGGCAACGGTCGAATCGGTGCCACTGATCACCGCTTCCATCCTGTCCAAGAAGCTTGCCGCCGGGCTCGAGGCGCTGGTGCTCGACGTCAAGGTCGGCAATGGCGCCTTCATGTCCGAGCTCGACGCGGCGAAGGAACTTGCAGAAAGCCTGGTCGCCGTCGCCAACGGCGCCGGCCTGCCGACGACGGCGATCATCACCGACATGCACGAGCCGCTGGCGAGTGCCGCCGGAAACGCGGTTGAGGTCAAGAATGCCGTCGACTTCCTGACCGGCGGCCGCCGTGACCGGCGTCTGCAGGAGGTCACCCTGTCGCTGGCCGATGAAATGCTGCTCTCGTCGGGGTTGGCCGAAGACCGCGAGGCGGCGCGCGAACGCTCTCTCGCCGTGCTCGAAAGCGGCGCCGCGACGGAGCGGTTTGCGCGCATGGTGGCGGCCCTTGGCGGCCCCGCCGATTTCGTCGAACGCCATGCCGATTACCTGCCGCTGGCCGCGATCGAGCGGGACGTCAGGATCGGCAAAAGCGGATTTGTGGGGTCGATCGACACGCGCGGTCTGGGTCTCGCCGTGGTGGCGCTCGGCGGCGGACGCACCCGGCCGCAGGACGATGTCGACCCGTCCGTCGGCCTGACCGATCTGGCGGCGCGCGGCCAGCCGGTGGTGTCCGGCGATGTCATCGCCCGCATCCGGGCCGCGGACGAGACGACGGCCGATGCGGCCGAGCAGGCGGTGTTGTCCTGCTACAGCATCGCCGACAGCCAGCCGGCGGATACCGACGCGGTCGTCACGCGTGTGGAAAACGTCACGGCGTAAGGATCAACTCGCCGTTCCTGGCCTGATAGGAAGCGAGCTTGTTCAAAAAGCTCATGCCGATCAGCGTCAACGACAGCGATTTGTCGTCGACCACGAGCGCTTCCACATTGTTGACCCGGATCGACTGAATCTCCACCCGCTTCAACACAACCCGGGCTGCCGGAATGGTGCCGTTGGCGGTGGCGACCCGGTATTTGAAGTCGCTTTCGGCGACACTGACGCCCAGCTTGCGGGCCGTCGACCTGTTGATGGCGATGACACTCGCGCCGGTGTCGATCATGCCCTTGACCGAGCGCCCGTTGATGCGAAACGCACCTTCGTAGTGACCCCGCGCGTCGGCGCGCAACACCACATGGCCGCGCCCGGTATAGACCGCGGGGCTGGTTTTGCGTGAAGCGGGCGGTGGCGTTTCGCGGCGGGTGTCGGTTGATCGGCTTTCCGCCGGTGACCCGAGTAGCGATCCGTCGATTAGCCGCGGCACGGCGAGCGCGACACCGGCAACAAATGCGGCAAAGACCATGATTCGCAGCATGGCAGCGGAACCCCGTTTCCAGCGGGCTGTCTAGCCAGTCGAGGCGGCGCCTGAAATGCGCACGGCCTGGCTTGACCTCGTCCCGCGATGACGGGCCGATCTAACCACCACAAAGCTAACAGTGCGTAAGAACCGGTCCGCGGGCCGGTTCCGGCTGGCGATCTGGTAAAGAAAGCGTAAAGGCTGTGCGCTATTTGGTCCCGTACATGCGGTCGCCGGCGTCGCCCAGTCCCGGCACGATATAGCCCTTTTCGTTCAGATGACTGTCGATTGAGGCGGTGAAGATCGGCACGTCGGGATGCGCCTTGCGGAACGCCTCCACCCCTTCCGGGGCCGCCAGCAGGCACAGGAAACGGATGTTGTGGGCGCCGCGCTCCTTCAGCTTCTCGACCGCCGAGATGGACGAATTGGCGGTTGCCAGCATCGGGTCAACCACGATCACCAGCCGGTCGCTGATATCCTCGGGGGCCTTGAAGTAGTATTCGATCGCCTGCAGCGTTTCGTGGTCGCGGTAAAGACCGATATGGGCGACCCGCGCCGATGGAACCAGGTCGAGCATGCCTTCCAGCAGCCCGTTGCCGGCCCTCAGGATCGAGGCGAAGACCAGCTTCTTGCCGGCCAGCACCGGCGCGTCCATTGCCTCCAGAGGGGTTTCGATGGCCTCCGTCGTCAAGGCGAGTTCGCGGGTCACCTCGTAGCAGAGCAGGGTCGAGATCTCGCGCAGCAGGCGCCGGAAACCGGCCGTCGAGGTCTCCTTCTTGCGCATGATCGTCAGTTTGTGCTGGACAAGGGGATGATCGATGACGGTGACGCCGTCCATGGCTTTTGTTCCTTTTGGCGGTGCCGCCCATTCTGCCTTCCGGCCGGCGGGGCGGCAACCCGCGGGGTCGGTCAATCGCTGTTCCTGTGCCCGTTTGTCACAGTTTTGCAAGCAGCGCGCGCCGCGTGTCTTCGTCGACGAAGGCGGCCTCGAGCGCCGTCCGGGTGATATCGGTGAGCTCCGCGTCGGTCAGGCCGAACGCCTGCTGTCCCATGGCGTATTCCTTGCCGAGCGTGGTGTCGAAATGCGGCGGGTCATCGGAGTTGAGCGTCACCTTGACGCCGGCCTCGCGCAGCCGCAGCAGCGGGTGGGCATCATGGTCCTCGAACACCTTGAGCGCGATGTTCGATTCCGGGCAGACCTCCAGGACGACGCCTTCTTCGGCCAACCGGTCGACGACGGCGGCGTCCTCGATCGACCGCACGCCGTGGCCGATGCGCGTCGGGCGCACATGGTCGAGCGCATCGGTGACGCTCTCGGCGCCGACCAGTTCTCCGGCATGGGTGGTGATCCCCAGCCCGACATCGCGGGCGATATCGAAGGCACGGGCGAAATCGGCATGCGATCCCATCCGCTCCTCACCGCCCATGCCGAAGCCGGTCACCAGCTCATGCGGCCGGCTGGCGGCGTAGCGCGCCACCTCGAGCGCCTGGTCGGCACCGAAATGACGCACGCAGGTGATGATGATCCGCCCCTCGATGCCGTGGGTCTCCCGCGCCCGGCGGATACCCTCGCCGAGGCCGTTCAGATAGGCCTGCGGCGACAGTCCGGTCAGGCGCGCGTGGTCGGGAGAGGTGAAGATCTCGCTGTAGATCGCCCCCTCCCTGGCAATCGAACCGAGATAGGTTTCGGCGAGCAGGGCGTAGTCCTCCTCGGTGCGAAACAGGCCCGCGGCCGCGTCATAGGCGGCCAGGAAGCTGGTGAAGTCGTGCCAGCGGTAGCGGTCGCCGTCGATCGCGTGGGCGATGTCGGTACCATACTTTTCCGCCTGGCCGAGCACCAGTTCGGTCGACGCCGCACCCTCGATGTGACAGTGCAGTTCGGCCTTCGGAATATGTGCGGTCAAAGGAAACTCCTTCCGTGCGGCCCGGACGGCAGGCCGAGATGTTGGGCGACGCTCTCGCCGATATCGGCGAAGGTGTTGCGGATGCCCGCCGATCCCGCCGTGACCGTGGAACCGAACATCAGCACCGGAACCCGCTCTCGGGTGTGGTCGCTGCCCCGCCAGGTCGGGTCGCATCCGTGGTCGGCGGTGATCACCACCAGGTCGTCGCGCTTCAGCTTGCGGGCGATCTCCGGCAGCCTTGTGTCGAAATACTCGAGCGCCGCGGCGTAGCCGGCCACGTCGCGGCGGTGGCCGTAAAGCATGTCGAAATCGACGAAATTGGTGAACACCAGATCGCCGTCGCCGGCGTGGTCGAGCGCCTCCAGCGTGGTGTTGAACAGCGCCTCGTTGCCGTCCGCCTTGCGCATTTCGCTGATGCCCTGATGGGCGAAGATGTCGCTGATCTTGCCGACCGCGATCACCATGCGCCCCGTCCGGCAGACCCGGTCGAGCAAGGTCGGCTCCGGCGGCGGAACCGCATAGTCGCGGCGGTTGCCGGTGCGCTGGAAGGTGTCGGGCGATTCGCCGGTGAAGGGGCGCGCGATCACCCGGCCGATGTTCAGCGGGTCGATCAGCTTGCGCACGACGTGGCAGAGATTATAGAGCCGTTCCAGGCCGAAATGCTGTTCGTGCACGGCAATCTGGAAGACGCTGTCGGCCGATGTGTAGAAGATCGGTTTGCCGCTCTGAATGTGTTCCATCCCGTATCGGGCGATCACCTGGGTGCCCGAGGCGTGGCAGTTTGCCAGGCTGCCCGGCAGCTCGCCGCGCTCGATGATCTGTTCCAGCAGTTCCGGCGGAAAGGTCGGTTCGTCTTCGGGAAAATAGCCCCAATCGAAGGGCACCGGCACGCCGGCGATTTCCCAGTGGCCGGATGGCGTGTCCTTGCCCTTGGACACTTCGCTGGCGCAGGCGTAGCGGCCGAGCGGCGTTGTCTGGTCGTCCATTCCGAACGGCGTCTGTTTCGTTGCCAGCCGGGCAGCCTGCACCAGGCCGAGCGAAGTCATGTTCGGCAGCGACAGCGGACCGCTGCGCAGGCCCTCGCGGTCGCCCAGCCCCGCCGCGCACTGCTCGGCGATATGGCCCAGCGTGTTGGCGCCGGCGTCGCCGAACGCGTCGGCGTCCGGCGCACCGCCGACGCCGAAGGAATCCAGCAGCAAGATGATCGCGCGTGGCATGGTGCCCCCTGTCCGAACAAAGTCCGGTCAAATTATGGCTTGCCGGGGCGAGTCACAAGCCGAAAAGTTCCAATCTGTGGGGAACCGAATCCGGACCGTCAGCAGTCGTTGCAGTCGAGCTCGGAGCCGAGCCGCGGGCGCATGTAGTAGGTCTCGGTCATGTTGATCGAGGCCAGGGCGCTGCCCATGAACTGGTAGGATGTGATCAGGCTGTGCGTGTTGGTGATTTCGCTGCGCACATAGTAGGAATTGGCGATCTGCAACCCGGTAGGAATCGTCACGCTCGAGTTCTTCGTGTAGGGGGTCGTGTTGTCGCTCTTCCACGACCAGGCGACCTTGGCATTGCTCGAAGCGTCGACCGTGATCCCGGTGAACGTCAGGACGATGTTGCTGCCGTCGAACGGTGCCAGGATAGCTTCGGCAACATCCTTGAGATCGGACATTTCCGATTTCGTGATCGACGTGCCCTGGGTGATCAGGTCGAGGGTAATGTTGCCGGCACGCGACACCTTCGTGTCCACGGACAACGCCACGGAGATCTCCACCGCGCCGATATACATGAGCACAAGCAGCGGCGCCACGAACGCGAACTCGACGGCGCCGACGCCCTTGCGGTCGCGCAGCACGGAGCGCATCCGTCCGGGCAGCCCGTCGGAGCCGCGGCGGTGGCGGTCTTTCCAGGCGCGAAGCCAGCGATGCCGCATGCCGTCACTCATAGGCTTCGTTCCGGTAAGCCGTGGTCGCCACGATCAGGTAGTATTCCGGCAGGCTGCTGCCGTCGCGGATATTGGTGACGTAGGGGCGCACGAGATCGGCCGTCACGCGCCATTTGTAGAAGGCGCGAAACATGTTGATCGATGCCGAGCCGCCGGGACTGAAGGTGAACCCGGTGGTGTCGAGATCGCCATAGGTGCCCGACTGCCGCGGTACTTTCTTCGGCATGGCGCCGAACGACGCATAGGAATTGAGATCGAGGAACAGCCGGGTGTTCACGTCGACACCGCAGGCGATCATGATCGACAGCTCGTTGCAGAATTCCGTCTTGAACTCCGCCTCGGTCATGTCCGTGGTGGCGGGCGGCGTGCTGTTGAACGTGATCTGGCCGGTGCGCAGCTTGCGCCCCATGCGATCCACCGCGAAGTTGAGCGTCTGTTCGGCGGCAAAGGCCACACAGGTTTCGATGATGGCGAAGACCAGCAGGAAGAACGGAATGGCGAGAACTGCGAATTCGATGGCGACGCCGCCGTCGCTGTCGCGCCGAAACCGACGCAGCGATCCCTCAGCCGGTTTGGAGCCGGATTTCCGGCGCCGCTGATGTTTCAGGATCCGCATTGTTTCCCCACTCGTGTACCAGTGCAGTCATTGTAGTGGTTATGCGTTACCAATCCGTATCCGAATTGATTTGGAAAGGCCGGTGGCCGTTTGGCCGCCATTTACCAAGGTGAAATGTCGGGCTGCTGGGGAAAAATCCGGGGACCGGCCTATTCCGGCAGGTCGAGATCTTCGCAATCGGGCGTGCAGGTCAGAACCTGGCGCAATTCCTGCCGGAACATGCGCACCGTGTTCTTGGTTTCCAGCGACACAAGCACCCGTTCGTCGACGATGGCGTTGCCGTCGGCGTCGAGGATGACCAGGTTGGTCGTGCCGAACCGCTTGCCTGTCAGAACGATGGTCTGCGAATCGCTGACCGCCGCGTCGGCGATGTCGGCATTGCCGATGATCACCCGGCTGACCGGCCGGTCCACCTTGATGACACGGGCGTAGTCGAGGTCGACCCGGATCGTGTTTTCGGCCATCGCGCCGGAAACCAAGGCGCCGCTGATCGCGGCGGCCACCGCCAGACTGCGCAGTGACTTCGAAAAAGATCCCAATCCGGTCGTCAGGCGGGTCATGGCTTGCTCCTCATGCCGTGCCAACAGGTTCGACATAAACTCGCCCGGAATGGTGAATGAACCATTAACGCACGGTTGGAAAGCGGCCGGCGGTTGCAGCGGATTCGCCTCGGACACGCCCGGGTTCTCCGGTCGCTGTCGGGTGGCGCTGCGCAGCCGGTGGCCACGGCCTATATATATAATGCCTTGTGGAATCCCGCTTTTCCGGGATTGCGCGCCAAGGCCGCCCGTGCCGGCCGCGTCACCGCGGCGGCGATTAATTCCGCATTCACCACACTCGGGCACTTTTTCCCGCAAGGCTTTGGTAACCGTGTTTCTTAAGTAGATCTCAAATCCTGACGATTAGGTTGCATGCATCCGATCAACGACAAACAAGTTGACGGCAGTGCTGAACAAACACGTGGAGCAAGGAGTATTCCAATGACCAAGACTTTCGCACGCTTTCTCAAGGACGAATCCGGCGCGACCGCCATCGAATATGGCCTGATTGCCGCTCTCATCGCCGTTGCCCTGATCGCCAGCGCCTCGCTCGTCGGTAACGAGCTCGAAGAGACGTTCAACAAGATCAGCACCGAGCTGAACAAGGCACAGAGCTAATCAAGCTAGGCGTTCAGCGAATTCGCTGCGCCGTGCCCGTCTCGCCCCTGACCGGCGCGAGACCAGAGAGAAAAAACTGTCCGGCCGTCGGGTCGGGCAGTTTTCTTTACGATTTGGCATGGTTTTGGCTTTTGCATGAGCGGAGACGGGTTTGAGACCCGCCCGCGATTCGCGATAACGGAGAACAGACATGCTGGTGGCAGCCATCGTCGTCATATTCCCGCTTTGCCTGGCCTATGCGGCGTTCTCGGACATGTTCACAATGACGATCCCTAACCGGGTGTCCGTCATCCTGATCGCCTCCTTCGCACTGATCGCACCGCTGACCGGAATGGACTGGATCACCTACGGGCAGCATTTCGCCGCGGCGGCTCTTGTCTTTGCCGTCTGCTTCGCCCTCTTCGGCTTCGGGCTGATGGGCGGCGGCGATGCCAAACTGCTGACCGCGGTCGCACTGTGGTTCGGCCTGACGATGCAGCTCTTCGACTTCCTGGTTTACGTGGCGCTGTTCGGCGGCCTGCTGACCGTGCTGATCGTGCTGGCCCGGTCCGATCGGTTCGCCGTCGTCGTCAACCGCGTGACCATGTTCAGCCATCTGACCGATCCGGGGCTCGGCGTGCCCTACGGCGTCGCCATCGGCATCGCCGGGTTCATCTGCTTTCCGGCAACCGCGCTCGCCCGCTACGCTCTCCAGCACATGGTCTGAGCGGCCGGCGCGGGTCTTCCGACTACCCATCCATCGACAGGTTTGGGCATTAGCCCGGCGCGCGGTGCATCCCGCTGGTTTTGCGGATTAATTCCCCGTTAAGCACGATTGTAAGCTTCGCATTAACCATAATTACACGATTGATGCCGCATTGTCCGAGGCACACGCAAAATGTGCCTTGGGGTATCGGTATGAAGCCTGCACGCATCATCGTTTTGACTATTGCGCTGGTAGCCGCCGTAGCGGCCGGTTACCTCATGTTGAATATTTCCAATCGACCAGCCGAGCAGCCGATTCGTATCGTCAAGGACGTCACCACCGATCAGGTGCTGGTGGCTTCGAACAGCCTGCCGATCGGTTCGCGGCTGAACGAGGACAATCTCGATTGGCAGGAATGGCCTGAAAACGCCGTCGCCGACGGCTTTATCACCCGATCCGTCAGGCCCGACGCCATCGAGGAGCTCAACGGTTCGATCGTCCGCCTTCCGGTTTTCGAGGGCGAGCCGATCCGCGGCGAGAAGGTCGTCGACTCCGATACCCGCATCATGTCGTCGATCCTGCCCTCCGGCAAACGCGCCGTCTCCACCGAGATATCCGTGGAAACCGGCGCCGGCGGTTTCATTCTGCCGAACGACCGCGTCGACGTCATCATGGTCCGCTCCAACGAGGAAACCGGGTTCCTCACCGAAACCATCCTCTCCAACATCCGCGTGCTGGCCATCGACCAGCGCATCAAGGAGGACGAAGAGGGCAACAAGACCGCGGTCGGAACGACGGCAACCCTCGAGCTGACGCCCGAACAGGCACAGATCATTTCAGTGGCACAGCAGATGGCCGCACGGCTGACTCTTGCGCTGCGCAGCGTCGCCGATGTGCAGGAATCCGACACTGGCGGGGCCAACTACCTGCTGAGCGGCGACGGGGGGTCGACCATTCAGCTGATCCGTTCGGGCGAGATCCAGAACATTGGTGCATCAAAGTAGACCGGGGACAATTCAGTGCATAGATCTAGAAAATCCGCTTTTGCGTCGGGCATCGGTCATCTGGCTCTGATTGCGGCAACGACGGCCGTCCTGACGGCGACGACCGCGATCGGCCCGCTGGCCAGCGTCGCAGGCGCCAATGAACAGACCATCACCGTCAGCCGCATGGGCGCCGGCGTCAGCCGCGATGTCAAGCTCGGTCTCAACAAGGCGATCGTCGTCGATCTGCCGGCCGATGCGCACGATATCCTGGTCGCCGACCCCAGCGTTGCAGATGCCGTCACACGGTCGTCGCGGCGCATCTACATCTTCGGCAAGGCGGTCGGGCAGACCAACGTCTTCATCTTCGGAGCGGGCGGCGCGCCCATCGTCAGTCTCGATCTTGCGGTCGAACGCGACATCACCGGCCTGCAGAAGCAGCTGGCGCGCTTCATTCCCGATTCCGACATCCACGTCGAGATCATCAGCGACAACATCGTGCTCACCGGGTCGGTGCGCACGCCGCAGGATGCGTCGCGGGCCAGCCAGCTCGCCGGTATATTCCTCAAGGGCGGTGAAGCGACGACCCGCAACATCACGGCGATCGGCGATGGCGGCGATGCCGCGATCTTTGCCGAAGACCGGCAGCTGTCGCAGATCATCAACCTGCTGGATATCGAGGGCGAGGACCAGGTCACGTTGAAGGTGACGGTGGCCGAGGTCAGCCGCCAGATCCTCAAGCAGCTGGGTTTCAACACCTATTTCAATGGGCCCAACGGCGGTGCCGCGTTTCAGTCCGTCAATCCCGTGGGCCTGGGCAAGGTGCTCAGCAACACGGCCGGCCTCGGGCAGTTCGATCTCGGCAGCTACAACGTCGACGCCTATGTCCGGGCGATGGAGCAGGCCGGCGTGATGAAGACGCTTGCCGAACCGACGCTGACCGCCATATCGGGCGAAGCCGCGGCGTTTGCCGTCGGCGGCGAATTCCAGGCGGTGACCGGCCAGAGCTTCGGCGACAACGGCATCGTCACCTATGAATACGAGACCAAGGAATACGGTGTTGGGCTCGAGTTCACGCCGGTCGTGCTGTCGGCGGGTCGCATCAGCCTGAAGGTCCGGACCGAAGTTTCGGAGCCGACCTTCGAGGGCAGCGTGACGCTCAGCGGCGGCGGAAGACTTGGCGGCATTACCGTCAACGGCATTCGCCGGCGCGAGGCCGAAACCGCCGTCGAGCTGCCGTCGGGCGGTTCGATCGTGATTGCCGGTCTCATCCGCGACGACATGCGGCAGGTCATGGGCGGGCTGCCCGGCGCCTCCAAGATTCCGGTGCTCGGAACGCTTTTCAGAAGCCGCGATTTCGTCCGCAACGAAACCGAACTGGTCATCATCGCCACGCCCTACCTGGTCCGGCCGGTGGCTCGCAACAAGCTGGCGCGGCCCGACGACAATCTCAATGCGTCGAGCGACGGCGCCGCTTATTTCCTGAGCCGCGTCAACCGCATCTACGGCAAGGCCCAGACGGACCTGCCAAACGGCCGCTACCATGGCGTCGTCGGCTTTATCTACAAGTAAGGGGTTGGAGCCAGATCATGACTCACAAGGACACCGTTGCCATGCAAAACAATGCATCACGGCTTCAATCCGGTAAAACCTGGCTGAAACCGGCCGCCGCCGTTCTGCTGACCGGGGTTTTGCTTGGCGGATGCGCCAACGTGCACAATATCGAGGTGGGTGCGGTACCGGACGACTACCGGACCAACCATCCGATCATCGTTTCCGAAAAGCAGGAAGTGGTGGATATCCCGGTCGCCAGCGGCGATCGCCGGATGACCTACGGAACCACGAGCATCGTACGCGGCTTCGGCCAGCAGTACCGGGCCAATTCCTCCGGCACGCTCACCATCATGCGCCCCGTCGGCTCGGCCAATGCGCGCGCCGCGGCGAGCGTCTCCAAGCAGATCCGCGGCGTTCTGGTCGACGAGGGCGTTCCGGCCGGCCGCATCCACACCACCACTTACGCGGCGCAGGGGCAGAACGATGCAGCACCCGTTCGCCTGAGCTTCGGTGCGATCGCCGCCTCGGTCGAACAGTGCGGTCGCTGGCCGAAGGACCTTGTTCTCAACACTACGGAGAACAAGCATTACGAGAACTTCGGTTGCGCCACGCAAAACAACCTGGCGGCGCAGATCGCCAATCCGTCGGACCTGATCGCGCCGCGCGGCACCACGCCGATCGATGCGCAGCGCCGCGACAACGTCATTTCCGACTACCGGAAGAACGGAGCCGGCCTGAAGAACACCGAGGCGGACATCACGATCAACATCAACCAGTGATCGGGTGACCGAAGCGACACGGGCAAAAGGCACAACGCAAGGCAGGAAAGCACCATGAGTGAGGTAGCACACAGCAACGGCGAAGAGAGCCTGATCGACACCGGCGGCCAGGCCGACGAATTCGAGCAGATGCGCCCGTTGCCGCGCATATCGGTTCAGGCGTTCTGCGAGTCGGAAGACGTGATCGACACGATGAATGCCTGCGCCGAGGATCGCCGCATGGCGCGGGTGCATTTCCGCACGGTCACCGGCGGCATCGAAACCGCGACCAACATGTTCGCGTCGTCGCCGACTCCCAATCTGATCATTCTGGAGAACCTGGCGCCGCCGCACGAACTGATGGCGCAACTGGGTGAGCTTGCCGAGGTCTGCGATCCGTCGACCAAGGTCGTCATCGTCGGCCACGACAACGATGTGCACCTCTATCGCGACCTGATCCGCCAGGGCATCTCCGAATACATCATCGCGCCGGTGTCGCTGGCCGACATGATCAACGTCATCTCGGCGATCTTCATCGATCCGGATGCGGAGCCGCTGGGACGCACCGTGGCCTTCGTCGGCGCCAAGGGCGGCGTCGGCTCCTCGACGGTCGCCCACAACTGTGCCTGGGGCATCTCCAACCTGTTTTCCACCGAGGTCATTCTAGCTGACCTCGACCTGGCCTTCGGCACGGCGAATATCAATTTCGACCAGGATCCGCCGCAGGGCATCGCCGAGGCGGTCTTCTCCCCGGAGCGTCTCGACGACGTTTTCCTCGACCGCCTGCTCGCCAAATGCGCCTCGCATCTGTCGATGCTGGCGGCCCCGTCGATGCTTGACCGGACCTACGACTTCTCGTCCAACACCTTCGAGCCGGTGCTCGAAATCGTTCAGCGCAGTGCGCCGGTAACGGTTCTCGATCTGCCGCATATCTGGGCGAACTGGTCTCAGGCGGTCCTCAAGGAAGTGGACGACGTGGTCGTCACCGCGACGCCGGATCTCGCCAACCTGCGCAACACCAAGAACCTGATGGACACGCTGAGCAAGCTGCGGCCCAACGACAAGCCGCCGCGCCTGGTGCTCAATCAGGTCGGCATGCCGAAGCGTCCGGAAATCTCGATGAGCGATTTCTGCGAGCCGCTGGATCTGGAGCCGACGGCCATCATCCCCTTCGATGCGCAGCTGTTCGGAACAGCCTCCAACAGCGGCCGGATGATCGCCGAAACCGACGCCAAGTCGCCGACCGCGGAGACCTTTTCCCAACTGGCCCACGTGCTGACCGGCCGGGCCGAGGTCAAGAGCAAAAAGAAGTCCGGGCTGTCTGGCCTGCGTTCGCTGCTCGGACGCAAATAGGCAGAAACTCCACTCAAGACTGATCCGAGGTACTGCATGTTTGGTAAACGGGGAAAAAAAGGGTTCGGCCAGGCCGCGGACACCGTCGTCAAGGCGCCGCCGCTGGCGCCGGAACTGACCGAGGAGAAGCCGGTCGCCAAGAAGCCCGAGCCCGCGGCAGCCGAAGCGCCGGTTCGGACCAACACGCCCATTGCGCCCGGGACCGAACGGCCGGAGAAGAAGCGCCGCGGACCGAAGCGCGACGAGGGCTATTACACCACCAAGTCGCAGGTTTTCTCGGCGCTGATCGACACCATCGATCTGTCGCAGCTTTCCAAGCTGGAAAACGAGAGCGCGCGCGAAGAAATCCGCGACATCGTCAACGACATCATCACCATCAAGAACTTCGCGATGTCGATTTCCGAGCAGGAAGAGCTGCTCGAGGACATTTGCAACGACGTTCTCGGTTACGGTCCGCTCGAGCCGCTGCTGGCGCGCGACGACATTGCCGACATCATGATCAACGGCTCGGGCCAGAGCTACATCGAAGTGGACGGCAAGGTCGAGGAAACGGATATCCGTTTTCGCGACGAAAGCCAGCTGTTGTCGATCTGCCAGCGCATCGTCAGCCAGGTCGGCCGCCGGGTCGACGAATCGAGCCCGATCTGTGACGCCCGTCTGCCGGACGGCTCCCGCGTCAACGTGATCGCTCCGCCGCTTTCCATCGACGGCACGGCGCTGACCATTCGTAAGTTCAAGAAGGACAAGCTGACGCTCGACCAGCTGGTCAGTTTCGGGTCAATCACGCCGGCCGGCTCCACCATCCTTCAGATCATCGGCCGCGTCCGTTGCAACGTGGTCATCTCCGGCGGCACCGGTTCCGGCAAGACGACGCTGCTCAACTGCCTGACCAGGTATATCGACACGGACGAACGCGTCATCACCTGCGAGGACTCGGCGGAACTGCAGCTGCAGCAGCCGCATGTGGTTCGGCTCGAAACCCGCCCGCCCAATATCGAGGGCGAGGGCGAGGTGACGATGCGCGATCTGGTCAAGAACTGCCTGCGTATGCGGCCGGAACGGATCATCGTCGGCGAGGTGCGCGGCCCCGAAGTGTTCGACCTGCTGCAGGCGATGAACACGGGCCACGACGGGTCGATGGGAACGATCCACTCCAACTCGCCGCGCGAGTGCCTCAGCCGCATGGAATCGATGATCGCCATGGGCGGCTATTCGCTGCCGACCCGCACCGTCCGCGAAATTATCGCCAGCTCGGTCGATGTCATCGTCCAGGCGGCGCGTCTGCGCGACGGCTCGCGGCGCATCACCCATATCAGCGAGGTGGTGGGCATGGAGGGCGATGTCATCATCACCCAGGATCTCATGACCTTCGACATGGAAGGCGAAGACGCCCATGGCCGCATCATCGGCCATCATCGTTCGACCGGCATCGGCCGGCCGGTGTTCTGGGATCGCGCCCGCTATTTCAACGAGGAAATGCGGTTGGCCGAAGCGCTGGACAGCATGGAACAGTCGGCCGCCTGACGGCCGAAGGTGACGCCCCGACAGCGGGCAACGAGGAAGGAAGGCTATCGCCGTGTTCGGAATTGATTCGTCGATCCTGATTGTCATCGTCCTGGCCGCCATCGCCGCCGGCGGCCTTGCCTATGGCGCGCTCTTTCCGACCTTCGAGACGCAGAAGAAATCCGATGTCCGGGTGCAGCGGGTCAAGGCTGCGGAAACGGACGGCAACGCCGTCCGGTCGGCGCGCGAGCGCATGAAGGAAGCGACCATGCGGCGCAAGTCCGTGCAGGAGTCGCTGGATGATCTCGAGGCCAAGCAGAAGGGCAAGGGCAATCTGGCATCGCCGCCGCTGAAGGTCGCCCTCAAGCAGACAGGCTGGAACATCTCGGTGGGACAGTTCTACCTGGCGAGTTTCGTATCGGGCATACTTTTCGCCGCCGCGGGCTTTGTTACCGCGGGCAATCTGCTGATTGTTATCGGCCTGTTCGTGGTCGGGTCCCTGGGCTTTCCCCGCTGGGTCGTCTCGTTCAAGCGCAAACGCCGCATGAAGGCGTTTCTCGCGGAATTCCCCAACGCCCTGGACGTGATGGTTCGGTCGATCAAGTCCGGTCTGCCGCTCAACGACGCCCTGCGGCTGATCGCATCGGACGCGCAGGAACCGCTGCGCGGCGAGTTCCGCAAGGTGGTGGAAGCCCAGCAGCTTGGCATGACCGTTCCGGAAGCCTGCGAAATCCTGCATGAAAATATCCCGGTTCCGGAAACCAATTTCTTCGCCATCGTCATTGCCATCCAGGCGCAGGCCGGCGGCAACCTGTCGGAGGCGCTCGGCAATCTGTCGCGGGTGCTGCGCGACCGCAAGAAGATGAAGGCCAAGGTCGCCGCCCTGTCGATGGAAGCCAAGGCTTCGGCCGCCATCATCGGCGCGCTGCCGTTCATCATCACCTTTCTCGTCTACCTGACGACGCCGGACTACATCATGCTGCTGTTCACCGATCCGCGCGGCAATCTGATCATCGGCGTGTCGCTGGTCTGGATGTCGATCGGCATTCTGGTGATGAGAAACATGATCAATTTCGACATCTAGTGGCGGCATCGCATAAGAGCTTGATATCATGGTCGAAACACTGACAGATCCGAGGTTCGTGATGGCGCTGCTGACCGGCATCGCCGTCTTCGCGACCCTCTTCACCATCTTCATGCCGATGCTCGACCGCGGCGACCTGAGGGCGCGCATGCGCTCCGTGGCGCTCGAGCGCGACGAAATCCGCGCCCGCGAGCGGGCCCGGCTCAGCGCCGATACCGGCAAGTCGGCGAGCCTGCGGTTCGAAAGCAATGCGCGGGCGCAGAATCTGGTGGATCGGCTGAATTTGCGCGAGGCGCTGGTCGACAGCGAAACCCAGAACAAGATGAAACTGGCCGGCTACCGGACGCAGAACGCGCTCAACATCTACCTGGCGGCTCGCTTCGTCCTGCCGTTCCTGTTCTTCGCAGCGGCGGTGTTCTACGTGTTCGTCCTCGGCAATTTCGCCGAGCAGTCGACGATGATCCGAGTCGCCATCTGTATCGGCGTCGCCTATCTGGGGTTCTACGCCCCGAACATCTATATCTCCAATCGCACGTCGAAGCGGCAACTGTCGATCAAGCGGGCCTGGCCCGATGCGCTCGACCTGATGCTGATCTGCGTGGAGGCCGGTATTTCCATCGAGGCCGCCTTCAAGCGCGTCGCCAACGAGATCGCCACCCAGTCGGCGCCGCTGGCCGAGGAACTGGTATTGACAACGGCCGAACTGTCCTACCTGGACGAGCGCCGCAAGGCGTTGGAAAATCTCGGAGATCGCACGGGGCTGGAAGCGGTCAAGTCGGTCGGTCAGGCGCTGATCCAAGCCGAGCGCTACGGAACGCCGATCGCCCAGGCCCTGCGCGTTCTGGCCCAGGAAAGCCGCGACATGCGCATGACCGAGGCGGAAAAGAAAGCGGCCGCGCTGCCGCCCAAACTGACCGTGCCGATGATCCTGTTCTTCCTGCCGGTGATCTTCGGCGTCATCCTCGGGCCGGCCATCATCCAGGTCATGGAAAACTACACCCGCTGACGGTCAGCCGCCGGCAAGGCGGGATCCGGAAAACGAAAACGCCGGTCGCTTGTGCGGCCGGCGTTTCTTTTCGCCCGTTCCCTGGGTTGGCTTGGCGGGCGGTGTCAGCCCTGCTTGTCTTCGAGTTTTTTCCAGGCGTTTTGCTGCGACAGGATGGAGCGCAGATAGGTGACGTTCGCTTCGGCCTGTTCCTGGGAGAGTTCGGCGCGGGCGATCTTTTCGGCCTCTGCGAAACGCCCCTGCAGCCCGACGACCAGCGCCAGGTTCTGCCGGACCCGGCTGTCCGCGCCCGGCAGGGCGGCGGCTTTCGACAGGTAGTTTTCCGCGGTGTTCAGGTCGCCGCTCAGCACGTAGGACATGCCGAGATTGGACATCACCGTCGGCTCGTTGGGCACGATGTCGAGCGCCTGGCGGTATTTCGTCCGCGCTTCCTTCGTGCGGCCCAGCTGGTCGAGGATGGCGCCCTCGGCCGACAGCAGCCGCCAGTCGGGCTGGTCGGGGGTCTGGGCCCGCTTGATCGTGCTCAGCGCGTGGTCGAGCTGTCCGGCGGCGGCCTGCGCCTTGCCGTAGCTTGCCAGCACCGCCCGGTCGCTCGGATGATGGATGGCGACCTGCTGCATCACCGCCAGGGCCTGGCTGTCGCGTCCGGTCATGCGCAGAATGGTGGCATAGTTGATGCCGGTCGCCTTGTCCTTCGGATTGGCGGCGTAGGCGGTGGCGTATTGCCGTTCGGCGAGGCTCAGCTCGTTGGCGTTCATCTCGGCGATCGGCTTGCCGGTGCGCACCGAGCCGGTCTTGAAATTGGATGTATTGGCGCAAGCCGCAAGACCTGCGACCAGAGCCAGCGCGCAGACGTGAAGCGATAGCCGCGACAGTCGTTTCGACGCCATACGTGTGTTGTTCATTTTGACACCCCGTCCTGCTATGTCTTCGGTGTGACGCCCCATATCCGGTGCGGACACGCGCGACTCAGGGCCGGATTCCCGTCGGACGAAAGGCGCGTTCCGTGCTGTTATCAATATTCTGTTAACCCTAATGGATGGTTAACGTTCTTTAACGAAGGTGATCGATGACACTCTCCTGCTTTGCCGACCCGACGGAGGTTTCGCTTCCGGTCCATTTGTTCACCAAGCCGGACCTGGAGCATGCCGTCGGCAATCCGGTGATGAAGAAATGGATCGAGGCGACGGGCTTCAAGGCTGCGGCCGGCGAGTTCCGGATGCTGCCCGGAGCCGACGGCGCGCTTGCCGGCGCCCTGTTCGGCCTCGGAGCGTCCGCCGACGAGCAGCCGCTGATATCAGGCGCCCTGGCGGCGCGGCTGCCGGAGGGCGTCTGGCGGCTTGAAAACGCCGGAGCGGAAGGCGAGGCCCTGGCTCTCGGCTTCGGCCTCGGCCGCTACCGGTTCGACCGCTACCGCAAATCCGAAGCGGCGAAGCCGCGGCTGGTCGTCCCCGACGGCGCCGACAGGGCGGCGCTGGAGCGCTCGCTCGCCGGCTGTTACCTCGCCCGCGACCTGGTCAACACGCCGGTCAACGACATGGGCCCGGCCGAACTGGAGGCAGCGGTCCGCAACCTGGCGGAAGGCCATGGCGCCGTTGTCGAAACGATCGAGGGCGAGGCGCTGGTCGAACGGAACTTCCCGATGATCCACGCGGTGGGGCGGGCCAGCGCCTCGGCGCCGCGCCTCATCGACATGCGCTGGGGCGCCGAAGACGCGCCGAAGGTCACCCTGGTCGGCAAGGGCGTCTGCTTCGACACCGGCGGGCTGGACATCAAGCCGGCCGCCGGCATGCTGCTGATGAAAAAGGATATGGGCGGCGCCGCCAACGTGCTGGGTCTCGCCGCGATGATCATGCAGGCGGGCCTTCCAGTGCGCCTTCGGGTGCTCATTCCGGCGGTCGAAAACGCCATTGCCGGAAACGCTTTTCGGCCCGGCGACGTGCTGACCAGCCGCAAGGGCATCACCGTCGAGATCGGCAACACCGACGCCGAGGGACGCCTGGTGCTGGCCGATGCGCTCGTCTATGGCGACGAGGAGCAGCCGGCGATGATGATCGACATGGCGACGCTGACGGGTGCCGCGCGGGTCGCGCTCGGACCGGACCTGCCGCCCTTCTACTGCCACGGCGACACAGTGGCGGAGGAACTGATGGCGGCCGGCCGCCGGACCCACGATCCGCTGTGGCGCATGCCCCTGCACAAGGGCTACGACCGCAACCTCGCATCGCCGATCGCCGACATCAACAACGCGCCGCCCGGTGGAATGGCTGGGTCGGTGATCGCCGCGCTGTTCCTCAATCGGTTTGTCGAGCACGCCGACAGCTGGATCCACCTGGACATCTACGCCTGGAACCAGAAGGCGCGACCCTGGTCGCCCGTCGGCGGCGAGGCGCAGGGAATCCGAGCGCTGTTCCAGCTGGTTTCGGAGCGCTTTGACCCGTCGCAAGCCAAATGATACGGTAGCGAAACAATAACCGTATTGCTTGGGCTTCGAGCGATCATGAGCGTTGCGCTGACCGCTTCGCAGGCGCTGCATCTGTGGCACGAGACATCGTTGAGGCTGGTCCGGTCCGACGCGCCGGATCTGACCTCCCGGCAGATGAGCATCCTGCTGCATATCTATCTGGTGCCGCCGCCGCACACGGTGCGCGGCCTTGCCGCAATGCTCGGCGTGACCAAGCCGGTCATTACCCGGGCACTCGACAGTATGGGCGCGCTGGGGCTTGTGCGGCGCCATCGCGACGAGCACGATCGCCGCAATGTCGTCATCCAGCGAACCGTGGACGGCGCTCTTTATCTCGAACGGCTCGGCGACATCATCGTCGAGGAAGCGACGGGGCTGCCACTGTGAAAAAACCGCCGGACAAGCGGCTTCATGCCTATCGGCCGGACCGCGCCGACATCGCCTTGAAAGGCGTCGTCAGCGCAGACCACTACGTCACCGGTTCGCCGGCTCAGGTTATCGCGTCGGTCGTCGACATGAAAAACCAGCCGACCGCCCAGTCCGAAGCCGGCAGCCAGCTGCTGCTCGGCGAGACGGTCGCCGTTTTCGAGGATGCGGGCGGCTGGAGCTGGGTACAGGCCGACCGCGACCGCTATGTCGGCTACGTACCCTCGTCGGCCCTCGGCCCGGTCGGTGATCCGCCGACCCACGTGGTCGCAGTGCCGCGCACCTTCCTCTATGCCGGCCCGGACCTGCGCCATCCCGTGCACATGGCCTGCTCGATGGGAAGCCGGCTGACCATTGCCGAAACCACCCAGACGCGCGGCACCGCTTACGGCGTTCTGCCCGACGGCACGGCGGTTATCGCCAAGCATCTGCAGCCGCTCACGCAGCATTTCGACGACTATGTGGCGGTGGCCGAGACATTTCTGGAAACGCCTTACCTGTGGGCCGGCAAATCCGGCTTTGGGCTCGACTGCTCCGGCCTGGTGCAACTCGCCGCGCTGATGTGCGGCCATGCGGTGCAGCGCGATTCCGACATGCAGGCGGAATCGATCGGCGAAAGCATCGATCCGGGTCCCGGCCGGGCCGGCCTGCAACGCGGCGATCTGGTTTTCTGGAAGGGCCATATCGGCATCATGACCGATTCCGAGTCCATGCTGCACGCCAGCGGCCACGCGATGCGGGTGGTGCGTGAACCGCTGGCGGCCGCGGTGGAACGCATTGCGGCGCTCTACGGCGAGCCGACGGACTATCGGCGGCCGGGTTTTTGAGGCGATTTTCTACTCGCTGACGACGCCGGTCGCCGCAGTTTCCAGATCGAACGCAGCCGCCATCAGCGCCTTGGTGTAGTCGGTCCGTGGCTCGTCGAACACCTGCTCGGACGGACCCTGCTCAACCACCTTGCCAGAGCGCATGACGATGACGTTGTTGGCCAGCGCCCGCACCACCTTGAGGTCGTGGCTGATGAACAGATAGGCGAGGTTGTGGTCGCGCTGCAGCTTGCGCAGCAGGTCGACTACCTGCGCCTGCACGCTCATGTCGAGGGCCGAGGTCGGCTCGTCGAGCATGACGAAGCGCGGGTTGAGCACCATGGCGCGGGCGATGGCGATGCGCTGCCGCTGGCCGCCGGAGAATTCGTGCGGGTAGCGCCAGCGCGTCGACGCGTCGAGTCCGACCTCCTCCAGCACTTCCGCCACCTTGCGGTCGCGTTCGTCGGCGTTGAGGCGCGGCTCGTGCACGGCCAGGCCCTCGGCGACGATGTCGGCGATCGACATGCGCGGCGACAGCGAGCCGAACGGGTCCTGGAACACCACCTGCATCTGGTTGCGCAGCGGCTTCATCGCGGCAAAGGAGTAGCTGTCGATGTTCTCGCCCACAAAGCCGATGCGTCCCTTGGACGAAATCAGCCGGGTCAGCGCCAGCCCGAGCGTCGTCTTGCCCGAACCGGATTCGCCGACGATGCCGAGCGTCTGTCCCTCACGCAGGGTGAGATCGATGCCGTCGACGGCCTTGATGTAGCCGGCGGTGCGGCGCAGGAAACCCTTCTTGATCGGAAACCACACCTTGACGTCGTGGCCCTCAATGACGATCGGCGCCTGGTCGTCCGATTTCGGCGGATCGCCCTTCGGCTCGGCGGCCAGCAGGTGTTTGGTGTAGGGGTGCTGCGGATTGTCGAAGATTTCCGCCGTCGGTCCGGTTTCGACGATTTCGCCATTGGTCATGACGCAGACCCGGTCGGAGATCTTGCGCACGATGCCGAGGTCGTGGGTGATGAACAGCATCGACATCTTGTGCTCGGACTTGAGCTTTTCAAGAAGTTCGAGGATCTGCGCCTGCACCGTGACGTCGAGCGCCGTCGTCGGCTCGTCGGCGATGAGCAGGTCAGGCCGATTGGCGAGCGCCATGGCGATCATCACCCGCTGGCGCTGACCGCCCGACAGCTCGTGCGGATAGGCGCCGAGCCGCTTTTCCGGCTCCTGGATGCCGACCTGATGCAGGAGTTCGAGGATGCGCTCGCGCGCGGCGGCGTCGAACAGGCCCTGGTGCAGGCCGAGGATCTCGCCGATCTGCCGCTCCACCGTGTGCAGCGGATTGAGCGACGTCATCGGCTCCTGGAAGATCATGGTGATGTCGTTGCCGCGCGTCTGGCGCAGGTCCCGGTCGCTCGCCGACAGCAGGTCCTCGCCCTTGAAGAAGATCTCGCCGCCGGGATGGCTGGCCGCCGGGTAGGGCAGGAGCTTCAGCACGGACAGGGCTGTGACCGACTTGCCGGAGCCGGATTCGCCGACCAGGGCGACGCTTTCACCGGGATGGATGTCGAACGACACGCGGTCGACCGCCAGCGTTTGTTCGCCGTCCTGCTGGAAGGCGACCGACAGATCGCGGATGGACAGGAGCGGCTCGGTCATTGGAATGTCTTCCGCGGGTCGAAGGCGTCGCGCGTGGCTTCGCCGATGAAGATCAGCAGCGACAGCATGATCGAAATGACGAAAAAGGCGGTCAGGCCAAGCCACGGCGCCTGCAGATTGCGCTTGCCCTGGGCGATCAGTTCGCCCAGTGACGGCGAGCCGGGCGGCAGGCCGAAGCCGAGAAAGTCGAGCGACGTCAGCGTCGTGATCGAGCCCGACAGGATGAACGGCAGGAAGGTCAGCGTCGCCACCATGGCGTTGGGCAGCAGGTGACGGAAGATGATCGTCGTGTTGCCGACGCCGAGCGCGCGCGCCGCATTGACATATTCGAAATTGCGGGCGCGCAGGAACTCGGCCCGAACCACGCCGACGAAGGCCACCCAGGAGAACAGCAGCATGATGCCGAGCAGGATCCAGAAGCCCGGCGGCAGGATGGCGGCGATGATCAGCAGGATGTAGAGCACCGGCATCGACGCCCAGATCTCGATCAGCCGCTGCAGGGTGAGGTCCGTCCAGCCGCCGAAATAGCCCTGGATCGCGCCCATCGACACGCCGATCACGGCCGAAAGCGCCGTCAGGATGAGCCCGAACAGCACCGAGATGCGGAAGCCGTAGATCATCCGCGCCATCACGTCGCGCGCCTGGTCGTCGGTGCCCAGCCAGTTCATGTTGCCGATGATGCAGTCCGGATCGTCGACGCCCATCGGGTAGGCCGAGCATCGCTCTTCCTTGCTCATCGACCAGAAGGGCGGCGTCGGCGCCGAGTAGGGGATGTAGGAATTGGCGGTGCGGTAGGAATAGCGGATCGGTGGCCACAGCATCCAGCCATTGGCCTCGATCTCGTCGCGAATGAACGGGTCGCGATAGTCGGTGCGCGCCAGGAAGCCGCCGAATTTCTCCTCCGGATAGTCGATCAGCACCGGCGCCAGCAATTCGCCCTTGTAGGAAGCGAGGATCGGCTTGTCGTTGGCGATCAGCTCGGAAAACAGGCTGAGCCCGAAGATCACCAGAAAGATCCACAGCGACCAGTAGCCGCGCTTGTTGGACCTGAAGTTGCGCCAGCGGCGCTTGGCGGTCGGCGAAAAGAAACCTTTCGGCCGTCCGGCGTCGATCTCGGTGGTGGGCACGGTCTGTTCCATGTCAGACGTCCCGCCGTTCGAAGTCGATGCGCGGATCGACCCAGGTATAGATGAGGTCCGATATCAGCCCGACCACCAGACCCATCAGCGAAAAGATGAACAGCGTGCCGAACACCACCGGGTAGTCGCGCTTGAGCACGGACTCGTAGCCGAGGCGGCCGAGGCCGTCGAGCGAGAAGATGGTCTCGATCAGCAGCGAGCCGGAGAAGAACGAAGTGATGAAGGCCGCCGGGAACCCGGCGATGATGATCAGCATGGCGTTGCGGAACACATGGCCGTAAAGCACCTGGTTCTCGGTCAGCCCCTTGGCCCGCGCCGTGGTCACATATTGCTTGCGGATCTCGTCGATGAAGGAGTTCTTGGTCAGCAGCGTCGTCGTCGCGAAGGCGGCGAGCGACAGCGAGATCAGCGGCAGCGTCAGGTGCCAGAAATAGTCGATGATCTTTTCCCACCAGGAAAGCTCGCTGAAATTGTCCGACACCAGGCCGCGCAACGGGAACCAGTCGAAGAACGAACCGCCGGCGAAGAGGACGATCAGGAGGATGCCGAACAGGAAGCCGGGCACCGCATAGGCGACGATGATGACGCCGGACGTCCAGATGTCGAAGCGCGAGCCGTCGGTCACCGCCTTGCGGATACCGAGCGGCACCGAGATCAGGTAGGAGATGAGGAGGATCCAGATGCCCAGCGAAATCGACACCGGCATCTTTTCGACGATCAGGTCGGTGACCGTGACGTCGCGGAAATAGCTTTCGCCGAAATCGAAGCGGATGAAGTTCCACATCATCTGCAGGAACCGCTCGAGCGGCGGCTTGTCGAAACCGAACTGCTTCTCAAGCCTGGCGATGAACTCCGGATCGAGCCCCTGGGCGCCGCGGTATTTGGACGAGAAGTCCGTGCCGCTGCCCTGTTGAAACTGCTGCTGGTCGCCGCCGCCGCCGGAGATCCGCTCGGTCATGGAATTCCCCTGGCCGGTCAGCTCGGCGATGACCTGTTCGACCGGGCCGCCAGGCGCAAACTGGATGACCAGGAATGAAATGCCCATGATCCCGATGATGGTGGGGATCATCAAGAGCAGGCGGCGCAGGATATAGGCGCCCATTTATGCATTCCCCGTAAGTCAGGCGGGCACGGTCATGCCTTGCCTATGGCTTTTGCTTTTTCTTCGTCGAACCACCACAGCCGTTCCACCGGCCAGTCGTAGTCTGGTTTGGGTTCAACAAAACCGAACATGTCCCAATAGGCAACACGGTGGGTCCCGGAATACCAGTTCGGTATCCAGTCGAGCCGCGCCCTCAGCACGCGGTCGAGCACCCGCATGGCGGTGACCAGGTCTTCGCGGGTCGACGCGTCGCCGACATAGGCGAGCAGGTCGTCGAGCACCTCGGCCTGGGCGCCGGAGTAGTTGCGGGAGCCGTTAACGCTCGCAAATTGCGGCGAAAATATCGTTTGCAGGCTTTCTTCGGTCACGGTCGCCGTCCAGCCGATGGCAAAGCCGACCATGTCGAAATCGAAGTCGTCGAGCCGCGCCTGGAACTGCACGGGATCGACCAGACGGATCGATGCTTCGATGCCGATGCGCTTCATGTTTTCCACAAAGCCGCCGAGCAGACGCTCGAACACCGGCGAGCGGATCAGCACCTCGACAGTCAGTGATTCGCCGTCTTTGGCCATCACTGAGCCCTGACGTTCCCAGCCGGCCTCCTGCAACAGCTTGATCGCCCGGCGCAACAGCCGCCGGTCGCGCCCCGAGCCGTCCGACACCGGCTGCATGACCGGCTCGCCGAACGCGGCTTCGGGAAGCTTGTCGCGCAGCGGCTCCATTAGCGCCAGCTCGGCATCATCAGGCAGCCCCTGGGCGACATAGTCGGAGCCCTCGAACAGAGACTGCGACCGCTTGTAGGCGTCATAGAATATCTTTGCGTTGGTCCATTCGAAATCGAAGCACAGGCCGATCGCCTCGCGCACCCGGCGGTCCTGGAACCGCGCGCGCCGCTGGTTCAGCGCCCAGGCCTGCAGGGTTGGCGTCTTCTCGTCCGGAAAGGTGCGCTTGATGACGCGGCCGTCGGTGATGGCCGGGAAATTGTACTCGGTCGCCCAGGTCTTGGAGGTGAATTCCTCGCGGAAATGGATGGCGCCCTTCTTGAACGCCTCGAAGCCGGCCTGCCGTTCGGTGAAGAACTCGATGCGGACGCGGTCGAAATTGTTGGTGCCGATGACCGTCGGCAGGTCGCGGCCCCAGTAGTCCTCGACCCGTTCATATTCCATGAAGCTGCCCGGCTCGAAACGCCCCGGCCGGTAGGGCCCGGACGACAGCGGCACCTGCAGGTTGCCGGCGGTGAAATCATGGGCCTCGTAATAAGCCTTCGACAGCACCGGCGTGGTGACCGCGGTCAGGACCGTCTGGGCCGACTGGTCGCCGGAAAACGTCAGTTCGAAAACACCGTCCTGAAGGGCGATCGCCTTGGTCATTTCGCGCAGCGGTGTCGAGATCTGCGGATGGCCCTCTTCCTTCAGAACCAGGTAGCTGTAGGCAAGGTCGTGGGCGGTGACGGGAGTACCGTCGTGGAACCGCGCCTCAGGCCTTATCCCGAAGCGCCAGACGTTGCGGTCTTCCGACATCTCGACCCAGGCGGCGAGGTGGCAGTAAAGCGCATCCGGCTCGTCAAAGGCACGCACCATCAGGCCGTCGAAGCAGCGCTCCATGCGCGGCGGGGCATCGCCGCGCAGGATGAAGGTGTTGAACGTGTTGAAGGTCTGGACGTTCTGGTTGAAGTACCAGTTGGGTGGCAGGAACGAGAATGTTCCGCCCTTCGGCGCACCTGGATTGACGTAGTCGAAATGCTCGAAATCCGCCGGGTATTTCAGATCGCCGAAGGCCAAGATGCCGTGCAGCCTTTCGCCCGGCGCCATGTCGGCGAAGGCCAGTCGGGCAGGCAGGGCCAGGCTGGCCGAGAACGCTCCGGCCGCCTGCAGGAAAAGGCGGCGGGTCGGTTGGAAAGGGCGATCGCTGTGCATGGTTATTCGGCGTCCTTTGACCACCAGATGGTCGGAAAGCCGATGCGGTATTCCGGCAGCGGTTCCGGGAACGCCAGCTTGTCGGAATAGGCCACCCGGGCAACCCGGCTGGTGTAGCTCGGGACCACGAACTGGTTGGCGAGCAGCACCCGGTCGAGCGCTTCCGTCGCGGCGACCAGTTCGTCGCGATCTGCCGCAAAGACGATTTTCTCGATCAGTTGGTCAACCGCCGGATCGGCGATGCCGGCGTAGTTCGCCGAGCCCTCGCGATCGGCGGCAGCCGATCCCCAATATTCGAACTGTTCGTTGCCCGGCGACAGCGACTGCGCCCAGCCGGTATAGATCATGTCGAAGTCGCGGCTGCGCTGCCGGTTGGCGAACTGCGCTGAATCGATGCTGCGCACGGTGGCGTCGACGCCGATCTTCTTCAGGCTTTCGGTGAAGGGAAGGGCGACCCGCTCGATAATCGGTCCGTTGAGCAGGATCTCGAAAGTGAAGGGTTCTCCGGTTTCAGCGTCGACCATCCTGCCGTCGCGGATCTCGTAGCCGGCCTCGCGGAACAGTTTGACCGCCTCGCGCAGGTTCTGCCGCACCTTCTGCGGATCGCCATTGACCGGATTGGTGTAAGGAGCTGTGAACACATCCGCCGGCACCTGGTCGCGCACCTCTTCGAGGATTTCCAGCACGCGGCCCTCCGGCAGGCCGCTGGAAGCCAGCTCGCTGCCGTAGAAGAAGCTGTCGATGCGCTTGTATTGATCGAAGAAGATCGTTTTGTTGAGATCCTCGAAATCGAAAGCGTAATTGAGCGCTTTGCGCACCCGCGGGTCCTTGAACTTGTCGCGCCGCAGGTTGGGGATGAAACCGACCAGCACGCCGGAGGAGCGGTAGGGGTTCTCCCATTCGGCGCGTTTCACCCGGCCCTCGCGCACCGCCGGAAAATTGTACTCGTTGGCCCAGCGCTTGGCGGCGTTCTCCACCCAGAAGTCGATCTGTCCGGCCTTGAAGGCTTCGAATTCGACATTGCGGTCGGCGAAATAGGTGTAGTGGATCTCGTCGAAATTGTCCGTGCCGATATTGACCGGCAGGTCGGCGCCCCAATAGTCCCCGACCCGCTCGAAGGTCAGCGTCGAACCCGGCGACAGAGTGCTGACGCGATAGGGTCCAGACCCCATGGGCGGTTCAAGCGTGGTGCTTTCGATCGAGCGCTGTCGGTTGGACGGATCTTTGCCTTCCCACCAGTGCTTCGGCAGGATCAACAGCTGGCCGAGGATTTTCGGCAGCTCGCGATTGTTCTTTTCGTCGAAGGTGAAGGTGACCTCGCGCTCACCGGTCTGTTCCGCGCCGGTGACGTGCTGGAAATAGAACGTGCGTTGCGGATCGAGCTCGACGGCCTTTTCGAAGCTCCAGATGACGTCCTCGACCGTGACCGGCTTGCCGTCGTGCCAGCGCGCCTCCGGGCGCAGCCGGAAGCTGGCGGAACTGTAATCGTCGGGATAGCTGATCGCCTCGGCGAGCAGCCCGTATTCGGCGGAGATCTCGTCCATCGACGGGGTCATCAGCGTTTCGAACACCAGGCCCAAGCCGGTCGCCAGTTCCCCTTTGGCGAGGATCGGGTTGAGTGTGTCGAACGAGCCGGTTTCCGAGACGTTGACCCGGCCGCCCTTCGGTGCGTCCGGATTGACGTAGTCGAAATGCTTGAAGCCGGGACCGTATTTCGGTTCGCCGATCAGCGATGTACCGATATGCCAGACCTGGTCGTCGGCGCGAACCGGGCCGGAGGCCGGAGTGGCGATAAGGACGGCTAGCAATGTTGTGGCGATGGCCGTGGCGGTTCTTTTTTGTTTTTGTCTCGGTTCAGCCGTCAAGAATAGTCTCCTGCCTGCCCTCTCCTGACGGGTTTTCGGCCGCTTGCCCGATACGACCGACCCCGGGGGCCACATTAGGGGTAATTGTGACAAAGAACGGGCGTGATTTCAAGAAAATAGTGGCGCGCAGCAAAAAACCGGGCTTTCGGCCCGGTTTCGCTGGTCACATTGTCGTGTATTGGATCAGCCGTCCGACTCGGAAGACTCGGGCGCAGCTTCGCCTGTATCGCCCGTTTCGGTGTCCGTGGCTTCCGGTTCCGGGCTCGGCAGCGGGGCCGGGCTGTCGGAAAGCGAACGCAGATAAGCGATGACGTCGGCCCGCTCGTCGTCCTTCTTCAGGCCGGCGAAACCCATGGCCGTGCCGCGGACATAGCGCTTCGGTGCGGCGAGGAATTCGTTCAGGTGGTCGTAGTCCCAGACCTCTTCGCCGCCCTTGGAGAAGTCGGTCAGGGCCGAGGAAAAGCCGAAACCGGTGTCCGCGGCGGCGATCGGCCGGTCGACGATGTTCCACAGATTGGGGCCGACACGGTTGGCGCCGCCGTCTTCGACGGTGTGGCAGGCGGCGCATTTGCGGAATGCCCGCTCGCCGCCCTCGACGCTGGCGTCGACCAGCAGCGGCGCGATCGGCGGAAGCCCTTCGGAGCCTGCGGCGACCTGAGCCTCTCCGCCGCCCTCCAGCGGAACCAGCGCATAGCCTTCGGCCTCCGGAGCTGCGGAGTGGAAGATGGCGTCGGACGCGATGGAAACGGTCATCACAACGAAGACGACGGCGAGAAAGGCGCCGCCCGCTGCGTTGAGGTAGGAGGAGTTCATTCTCGCTGGCTCCCTGTCCGGCCGGTCCATCCCCTGAACCGGCAACGATCTTGATTTCGCGCGGAACCTATGTCTTTTGCTCTGCCGTTGCAACACCGTTTATCGCCCGTGCCGCGGCCTGTTCGCGCACCGGCCGCGCATTTGGAATTCGCATGGCCCGTCCGTCCAATCTCGTCCTCATTCCGGCCCGACTTCAATCGACACGGCTGCCCAACAAGGTGCTGGCCGATATCGCCGGCACGCCGATGGTGGTCCACGTGGCGCGGCGCGCCGTGGAAGCCGATATCGGTCCGGTTTTCGTCGCCACCGACAGCGACGAGGTGCGGGTCGCCGTGACCGCGGCCGGACTTCAGGTGGTAATGACCCGGGACGACCATCCGTCCGGCTCGGATCGAATTCATGAGGCGGTTCAAAGCCTTGATCCGAAAGGTGAAATCGAGACGATCGTCAATCTGCAGGGCGATCTCCCGACAATCGAACCGCAAGCCGTGCGGGCCGCATTGGCGCCGCTCGAGGACCGCCAGGTGGATATCGGCACGTTGGCGGCGGTCATCCGCGACGAAGCCGAGGAAACCGATCCGCATGTCACCAAGGTGATCGGTTCGCCGCTGACGGCGGACCGGTTGCGAGCGCTCTACTTTACCCGCGCCACCGCACCCCATGGCGACGGCCCGCGCTACCATCACATTGGCCTTTACGCCTATCGCCGCGACGCTTTGTCTCGCTTCGTCTCGCTGCCGCCATCGACGCTGGAAAGGCGCGAGTCGCTGGAGCAGTTGCGGGCGCTGGAAGCCGGCATGCGCATCGATGTGGCGCTCGTTGACACCGTTCCGCTCGGTGTCGATACTCCCGCCGATCTGGAACGGGCACGGCAACTCCTCGCCGGCTGATCGCGACCCATTCCGCCACACAGGACTCCGACATGTCATACAAAACCAACAAGATAGCCTTCCAGGGCGACATCGGCGCCAACTCCGACATGGCCTGTCGCGACATGTTTCCCGATATGGAGCCGATGCCCTGCAGCACGTTCGAGGACGCTTTCAACGCGGTGACCGGCGGCGAAGCGGATCTCGGCATGATTCCGATCGAAAACACCATCGCCGGCCGCGTCGCCGACATCCACTACCTGCTGCCGGAATCGCACCTGCACATCATCGGCGAATACTTCATGCCGATCCACTTCCAGCTGATGGCGCTGCCCGGGATCCGACTGGAGGACATCAAGACCGTGCACAGCCACATCCACGCGCTCGGCCAGTGCCGTAACATCGTGCGCGACCGCGGCTGGCGCCCGATGGTCGCCGGCGACACGGCCGGCGCGGCGCGGCTGGTCGCCGATACCGGCGACAAGACGATGGCTTCGCTGTCGCCGCAGCTAGCCGCCGAGCTCTACGGGCTCGAAATCCTGGAGGAAAATGTCGAGGACACCGACACCAACGTCACGCGTTTCGTCATTTTGGCGCGCGAGCCGGCGCCTGTCGTGCCAAACGGCCCGGATGAGCTGATCGTCACCACCTTCGTGTTCAACGTGCGCAACCTGCCGGCGGCCCTCTACAAGGCGATGGGCGGCTTCGCCACCAACGGCGTCAACATGACCAAGCTGGAAAGCTACCAGCTGGAGGGCAAGTTCACCGCCACCCAGTTCTACGCCGACATCGAAGGCCACCCGGACGATCCGGGCGTTGCCCGGGCACTCGAGGAGCTGCACTTCTTTTCGACAAAGGTGCGCATCCTCGGCGCTTACAAGGCCCACCCCTTCCGCACCGAACAGCGACGGCAGATGGCGGATTGAGGCGGCGCCGCCGCTCAATGAATCGTTTTGAGCAGCGTTATCTGTACCAGCAAAGAACGGTCTTGCCTGAAGTATCGGCCGTTTCTCAAAGCAGTCCGGCCGCGCGGAGCCCGGCGAGGGATTTTTCGGCGCTTTCCTCGCGGCCGCCGACGGTGATTCGGATCTGCTCGGCCAGGTGCTTCGGCGTCATGGCGGGGTTGCTGCGAAGCGCACGGGCCATGGCCTGACGCGCCTCCTCGGTTCGGCCCTGTTGACCGAGTGCGTTGGCAAGTGCGACCCAGGCCCCGGCGTAGCCTGGCTGCACATCCAGGCTTTTCCTGGCGAAGCGCTCGGCGTCTTCGTAACGGTCCTCGCTGGCGCAGGCATTGGCCTTGAAGTAGAGCCAGTAGGGGACCATGGGATGATTGGGGGCCGAAGCGAGGATGCGATCGAGCACGGCGTGGCCTTCGCGCAATTCTTCCGCATCGCCGCCATAGGCGAGGGTACGCCCGAGCCTGCCCCAGCTGTGGAAATCGAAGGGAGCGATGTCCACCGCCCGGCGAAGCGCCGCCACCGCTTGCTCGTGCGCACCGCAGTTGCTCTGCACGTTTCCCAGCGTTCTCAGTACGGTCGGATCGTTCGGCGCCAGCTCGGCGGCACGCTCGACGGCGGCAAGCGCCTCGGCGCGGTCTTTCTCCGGAGCCTCGCTGATGCCGTTCAGCACCCGCTGCATGAGAACCGATGCGACGCAGGCATGGGCGCCGGCATAGGTCGGATCGATCTCCATTGCCTCGCGTGCCAGCCGCAGGGCGTTGTCCATGGCCTCGCGATTGACCGGCAGGTTGAGGGACCGGGCCTTTTGCACCAGCCCCCAGGCGTCGAGGTTGTCGGTGGGGCGTTGGCTCGCCCGCCGCCATTCGACCCGAAGGTATTCGCCGCCAAAGGCGATGACGATGGCTTCCGCGATCTCCTCTTGAACGGCGAAAAGATCGGCGAGACGACGCTCGTAGGTGTTCGACCAGAGCTGCGTGCGATCGGCCGCCTCGGTCAGTTCGGCGATGACCCGAAGACGGTCTCCGGCGCGGCGCACGTTGCCGGTCAGGACGTAGCGAAACTGCAGATCGCGCACAAGATTCCAGGCATCCTCGTCATGATCGCGGGTGGCGAAAATGGCCGAACGGGACGCGACGCGCAAATCGGGGACGCGGGAGAGCATGTTGATGACCTCTGTGGCGATTCCGTCGGCCAGATAGGCGTCATCGGCGTCCGGCGACAGGCTATCGAACGGAAACACCGCGATCGATCCACGCGCCTGCTCGAGGCGCGGCGGCCTGGGCCGGACCGATGGTGGTCCCGAGTGCTTTGCCTCGCCGATCGGTATTCGATAGACGCGCAGCGGTTCCGCGATGTTCTTGAGTTCCTGCTCGCCGAGATCCTCGAACCTGACGTCGAGCTTGTTGCGCGTGTGCTCATAAACCGTTTCGGAAATACAGATGCCGCCGGGTTCGGCCAGCCCCTCCAGCCTTGCTGCCAGGTTGACGCCGTCGCCGTAGATATCGTCGCCATCGACCAGGACATCGCCGATATTGATGCCGATCCTGAACTCGATGCGGCGGTTTTCCGGCGCCTGCGCGCCGCGCGTCGCCATGCCTTCCTGAATGGCGACGGCACAGGTCACCGCATCGACGACGCTGGCAAACTCGACCAGAGCTCCGTCGCCCATGAGCTTGACGATACGGCCGCGAAACTGTGCCACCTTGGGTTCGATCAACTCGTTGAGATGGCTCTGCAACGCGGCAAGTGTCGCCGCCTCGTCCTCGCCCATGAGGCGACTGAACCCGACCATGTCCGTAGCAAGTATTGCCGCAAGCCGGCGTTCCATGCCCGAACTCCCTCATCAAGGATGTGATTCGAAAGACTAGCGGAGTCGGCTGGGGGATTCCAAGTGGCAAATCCATTGCCACCTCCAACTTCGCACAAGAGCATGACAGCCCTGTCGGCGCGAACGTCGTCGGGCTCCATGGGCTCGGGAGGATGGGCCGCTTCGCGACCAACGGCGTCAACATGACCAAGCTGGAAAGCCATCAGTCGGAAGGCAAGTTCACGGCAACCCTGTTCTTCGCGACATCAAGGGCCGCCCGGCACACGGGGAGCAGCACTTCTTTTCGACCCAAAGTGCGCTTCCTCGGTGCCTACGCGGCCCACCCGTTTCGCTCCGAACAGCGGTGGCAATTGCAGGATTGAGGCGACGGGACTAACCCGAGACGCTCTTTTCCACGTGATCGCGGTAGGTCCGGACCGCAGCTTGCAGCGCATCCCAGTGGCGTTCCGCCTTTTGCCGGGCATCGCCGACGGCTTCTTCGCCCTCGGTGTTGATGCGTTCGGCAATCGAGTCCATTTCCGCCCGGGCGTTCTCCCAGTCCTGCTTCAGCTTGGCGGCCTGCTCGCCGCTCCAGGCATCGGCCTTCCGACCCGCCTCGCTGACCTTGTTTTCCAGCTCCGAGAGCTCGGAGCCCAACGCGTCGAGGTGGTTCTTGGCGGCTTCCAGAAAATCCGGTGTCTTGGTCATGGCAATCTCCTTCATGTGGTGTGATGCGGGTCGACCCCGCGATGCACCGACAATCTGAACGAACGGCCGCTTTGGCGTGAGTGACTCACCGTGAACCGGCGTCGATGAAGGCCTCGTCGGTTCGTGATAGGCTGTTCGCCAGGTGACAGACGGCGCAGCAGAGAGGACCCGGTTCCGTGCAGACGATCGCTTCAGCATCGCTCGACCGCAGCGTGGTCGAAACGCAGCTGGAGCGTATTCTGGAAAGTCCGCACTTCGCCGAAACGACCCGCCTGAAACGGTTTCTGCGCCATCTGGTGGAGCGTGGCCTGGCCGGTGATTCGGACTCGCTGAAGGGATATGCGATCGGCCTCGATGTGTTCGACCGGCCGGACGATTTCGATCCGTCGGTCGACACCATCGTTCGTGTTCAGGCGGGCAAACTGCGCATGCGGCTCGATCTCTACTATGCCGGCGAAGGCCGGGACGATCCGCTGCGGATCACCATTCCAAAAGGGTCCTATGCGCCGGTCTTCGAGATTGCGCTTGAGCCGCAACGCGGCGTGCCGGAACCGGCATCGCCCGACGCCCCGGATCCGCGCTCGCGGTACAGCCTTGCCGTGCTGCCGTTCGACAACCTGAGCGGCGACCCGCAGCAGGAGTTTCTGGCCGACGGGTTCACGGAAGAAATCCTCGCCGCGCTGGCCCGCTTCCGGGAATTACAGGTGATCTCCCGGCATTCCACCTTTCGCTACCGCGGCGCGCCGATCGACCCGCGCAGCGTCGGCGAAGATCTGGGCGTGCGGTTCATCGTTCAGGGCAGCATCCGACGCTGGCGCGATCAACTGCGGGTGACGGTGCAGTTGATCGAGACGGCGACCGGCACCCATCTGGCCGGCGAGACCTACGACCGGGAAATCAGTGCACAGAGCCTGTTCGACATCCAGGAAGACATTGCCTCGCGCATCGCCGCCGAGATCGCCGAACCGCACGGCGTCATTCATCGCATCGGCAGCGCCCGGCGCCAGGCGGGGACACAGGCGCTGGACGCCTATGAATGCCGTCTTTTGGCTTCCGAATACTGGCGCGACCCGACCCGCGAATCGCACGCCCGCGTGGTCGGCCTGCTAGAACGCGCCGTCGGCATCGATCCCGGCTATGCCGGCGCCTGGGCGATGCTGGCGATCGTCTATGGCGACGAAGTGCGTGGAAGGCTCGCGCTCGATCGCGACACGCCGCCGCTCGACAGGGCGCTTGCCGCGGCGCGTCGGGCGGTCGAGATCGACCCGATGAACGCGGCCGGCCATCACGCGCTGTTCGTCACCCATTTCCATCGCCGCGAGATGGCCTCCTATCGCGAGGCGGCCGAGCGGGCACTGGCGCTCAACCCGAACTATCCCGACCTGCTCGCCGATTACGGCATCTGCCTCGGGTTTTCGGGTGACTGGGAAGGTGGCCTGGCCCATGTGCAAAGAGCCCTGGATCTCAGCCCGCACCCGCCCGGCTGGTACCGGGCTTTCGTCGCCCTCCATCGCTACATGCGGGAAGACTACGCCGCCGCACTGGCCGAGACGGAAGCCGTGCGCCTCGGCGCCTTCTTCTGGGGCGACCTGATCCGCGCCATGATCCACGGGCAGTTGGGCAACGAGGCCGAAGCGGGCGAACATGTGCGCTCCGCGCTTGCCGTCGTCCCGGATTTCGAAAGCCGGGCGCACGAGGAACTGGATGTCTGGAATTTCCAACCCGACGATGCCGCGCGGATGATTGCGGGCTGGCGCAAGGCAGGTCTCGACATCCCCGACCGTCATTGACTCCCGCATGCCGCCGGTGATCGACGCCGGTTAACGGTGATTCACTCCCGCACGCCGGGAAGAGGGGTCAATCTCCCGGTCATCGGCCGCAGTCGGCGGCCCCGAGGGAGAAAAACAGCCATGTCCATCAACAGCGTCGCCGAAGCCCGGGTATCATCGCAGGAGGCTCGCGCCTTCATGCTGTCTTCCATCGCCATTTCCTCCGGGATTTTCGGCATCGCCTTCTGGTATGGCGTTTTCGGCACCGTGTTTTTCGAGCATCTCTTCTATGTCTGGGTTGCGGCGACGGTGGCGCTGGTCGCCAGCCTGTTCGTGCCGCCGGTCGACGCCCTGCCGTCGTTCATGTCCTGGCGCGGTCGTTTCGTCCTGGCCCTGCCATCGGTCTGGATGCTGATGACGGCCTTCGATGGCGGCGAAAATCTCGATCTCGCCAATGCCGGCTGGCCGGAATGGGGTCTTACCATCGCCATCCTGGCGTTGACGTTGCCCTATCTGCTCTATGTCCTGATCATGGTGGCGGTGCCCGACATCGAAAAGCTGCGCCAGCCGAAACTGCGCGTCGCCACCTGGGCGATCGCCATCGGCGTGGCGCTTGCCGGTTACGCCATCGGCGCCAACCACCCGCGATTTCTGACCTGCTATGATTTCAGGGTTTCCGGCAGCGACATGCCCGACAATTGCCGTCAGGCCGGATCGGCGGGAGCGGTGTCGTGACGGCGGTGGCAGTTGGCGCCGGACAGCGGCGTTGGCGGCGCCTGTGGCGCGTCGTGCGCCCCTTTGCCAATGCGACGCTTCTGCTGGCCGTCCTCCTGGTGGCGCTGTCCCTGTGGCTGACGATGACGGCGCGGTCTTTCGTCGACGACACCCTCGCCGACATCAAACTCGGGCTGCTGCAGGAGGCCGATCGGGACATCGAAATGTTGCTTGCCGACTATCGCGATGGCGTCGCCCAGTTCGACGCACTGCGGGAACGGATTACCCGCCTCGCCGAGGATCCCTCGACGCTCGTCGATCCGCGAACGAGAAGCGACATCGAAGCGTTGAAAAAAGACGCGGACCGCATCGCGACCGGCCTCGACCGTATCGCCTCCGGGCAGCTGGAGCTGTCGCAGGCAACATTGGAAAGCCTGGCCGTCACCCTGGTTCGCGCCTATGGCGAAGTTCGCGGTTGCAAGGTGACGGAAGCCCGTTCGTCGCCCAGCCAGGGTTCATCGACCCGATTGCCCTGACTCCAAGCCGCATCGCATCCGCAATCGTCCGAAAACGAAAAAAGTGCCGAACGCCGGGATGGAGGCTGGTTTCTGCGGTTCGATCATGGGAAGAACGCACCAACTCTGTCGGTATTCGCCAACCCAGGAGCAACAGGATGCAAATCGACCCCGCATTGAACCACGTGAACCTGATGACTCACGACATGCCGCGGCTGATCCGGTTCTACGGCGATATCCTCGGCTTCGAGCCGGGTTTCCGCCCGCCATTTTCCGTCGACGGGACCTGGCTCTATCTCGGAGGCAATGCGCTCATCCATCTGGTCCAGGCGGATCGCGAGCATCGCAACCACGAGCCGAAGGTGAACCATTTCGCGTTTACCGCTACCGGCCTGGCGGAGTTCCTGGAGCACCTACGGGCGAACGATGTTCCCTACAATGTCATGATCGCACCGGAGATCGACCTGCGTCAGGTCGTGATGTTCGATCCCGACGGCAATCTGTTCGAAGTGCTTTTCGCCGGCGCCGAGGCCGAAGGCGTCGATATCTCGCCCTTCAACTGGCAGCAGTAGGACCGTCAGACTTTAGCCCGAGGCCGATGCGAGATCCGGATTGAGGACGAATGGCAGCGTGATGAAATGCCGCCGCGTCGTGCTTTCGTCGATTTCGATCGGCCGCTCGGCGTCGCGGTCGATGCCGTGCTGCAAGAGGGCTCTCAGCACCATGTGAATGGTGCCGAACTCGGTTTCTTCCTCGTCCTTGTTGCGGTCGGTGATCTGCACACCGACAGCAAGCATCTTGCCGAGGCAGGAATGCGCACCGCTTCCGAAGGACAGGCCGTGCAGCGGCGTCCGTCCGGTCAGTTCCCGGTACGGATTGAATTCCTCCGCATCGTCGCCGAAGAGATCGGCGTTGCGGTTGGCCTTGGTCAGGTCGACGGTGACGAACTCGTCCTGCTCGGCCTCATGACCGTCGGGCAGGTGCATCGGGCACAGCGCCCGCCGCTTGGTGATCGGGCTGGCCGGGTGCAGGCGCACCGCTTCCCAGATGAATTTCTGCATCAGGATCGGATCGTCGATCATCTTCTGCCGGTCCGCAGGGTTCCTGTCGACCCAGTCGAGCACCTCGTTGACGGTGTTCATCAGCACGTTGGCGGTGGTGAAAGCGCCGGCAAGGATGAAGAAGGCGCCGTCCTTCACCCGCTCGTCATAGGGCAGGTCATCGTCCGTTGGCAGTTGCCGAAGCTGCGCCGTAATGGCGTCGTTGGGCAGGTCCTTCTCATCCATCTCGCCGGCCTCGACCCTGGCGATCAGGTCGCGTCGACGGGCAGCGGAAGGTTCGAAGAATTCGGTCCGGAAGCCTTCCAGCGCCTCCTCCAGCTCGGCCATCAGCCGGTCGCGGTCGGCCGGATTGGTGAGCTGGCCCATGGTCGGCGCGTGGCCCAGCTTGCCGATCAGTGCCAGAAGCCGGTCGGTGTCCTGTTCCGTGTGCGCCCTGTCGACCCCGGCGCTGTCGGCGACGAGGTTGACGAGCACGCGATAGACGAATTTCGCCATGTCGCCCTTGCCGGACTCGATCACCGGGTCGAGCGTCTCCTTGAGCGCCGCCGGGAAGACATGGTTCTGGTAGTGGCGAAAGAAGGTGCGGTTGAACACGCCCATGAACAGTCGCTTCTTGTCGATATGCTCCTTGCCGTGGAGGCAGACCACGGTTGTCGGCAGGAACAGCGTATCGGCGTCGTAGAGCGCCTGATGCAGATCGGGAATGCGCAGGGTCGCTTCCGCGTCCGCATATTTGGTGACGAAATGTTCGGCCATGGGTTCCTCCCGCTCTATTCCTCCGGCGCCAGGGTCAGTTGCAGCCCGTCCAGCTCCTCAGTCACGGTGATCTGGCAAGCCAGCCTCGATTCCGTTTCGTCGTAGTGCAGAAGCATGTCGAGCATCGCCGCCTCGAAGTCCTGCCGCGGCTCCAGGCGCTGCATCCAGTCGCCGGCCAGCTTGATATGGCAGGTGCCGCAGGTCGCGCTGCCGCCGCAGGCGCCCTCGACCGGCAATGCCAGCTCGTCTCGCAACGC
This sequence comes from Rhizobiaceae bacterium, assembly GCA_963921345.3. GTDB lineage: Bacteria > Pseudomonadota > Alphaproteobacteria > Rhizobiales > Rhizobiaceae > Hoeflea_A. The sequence goes on from CAWUFE020000009.1 coordinate 350,256, forward strand.
GAACATCAGCGGGTCGCCGGTGCTGACCTGATGGCTGGCCGTCTCGCCGTCGCGGCCGGTCACGTGAATGGTGATCAATGCAGCTCTTCCACGATCAGCGGTTCCGGGTCTTTTTCCGGTCCGAATGCCACTTCGCGCGACAGCCGCGACCCCATGGAGGCAAGCCGCCATCCGGGGATCGGTTTTCGTTTGGGCGGCGGCGACAGGTCCTTTTCGACGCCGGCGATCATCACGGTGGTGATGTTGTCGGGATCGCCCAGGCTCGGGATGTCGTCCTCGACCTTGCCCTTCACGCAGATGATGTCGGCCTGGTAGCCGGGTGCGATGACGCCTGTTTCGCCGTCCATACGCAGGGCGAACGCGCCCTTCTGGGTGGCGCACTGGATGGCCTCCAGGGCCGTGAGCCCGAAATACTTCATGAACACTTCCATCTCGCGATAGTGCCAGTCGCCATAGGGCACCATGGAGAAGCCGGCTTCCGAGCCGGTCAACAGCGGCACGCCCTCCTTGTGGGCGAGCTTCATGGTCTCGATCGAATCCGTCAGCTCCCGCTCGAACAGCTTCATCAGGTAGTCGGCGGTGCCGAGCTTGTGGCCGAAATCGACCATGTTGGCCTGGAAGGTCAGTGCCGGGGCGACCGGGATCTTGCGGTCGACGATCTCCTGCAGCGCCGTCTCGTCCATGGCGGTGGCGTGGAAGATCAGGTCGAACCCGGCGACCGCCGCCCGCCGCGTCGCCTCGGCGCCGCGGCAATGGCCCATGACCGGCGTTTCCAGTTCGTGCGCCGTGTCGCAGATCAGCTGCAGTTCCTCCAGCGTCCAGACGCACATCTCGCCCTTATGGGCCTGGCGCGGGATGATGCCGGTGACGTGCACCTTGATCCAGTCGGTGCCGTACTTGATCTGGCGGCGGACCTCGCGGACGATCTCGTCTCGCGAATTGACCGCCATGTAATAGCCGGTGGTGCCCTCGTCCCGGATCAGCCGGCCGGCCGTGCCGCCGACGCCTGTTATCAGCGCGTAGGCGCCGCAGGACATGCGCGGCCCCTCGACGAGGTTGGCCTCGATGGCGTCGCGCAGGTCGATCATGTTCTCGAAGGTGGAATCCGGATCGAGAATGCCGGTCACTCCGGCGCGCAGCAGTTTGCGGGCGTTGTATCCGGCGACCAGCGCCGACAACGCGTTGCGGCGCTGATGGAAGATCTCGGCATTGGAGCCGGCGTCGTCGAAGGCCAGATGGCAATGGGCGTCGATGAGGCCTGGCATGACGGTCTGCCCCGTGGCGTCGATGCGCTTCAGGCCAGGCAACTCGCCGGCCTCCTTTTCGGCGGCGACGCCGACTGCCTTGATGAGGCCGTCGCGGACCAGCACCGATCCTTCGAAGGCCGGACTGCCGGTGCCGTCGATGATGCGGCCGTTTTCGATGACAAGATCACCCATGGCAATCTCCTATGCGTTGATGCGCAGCAGGCGGCGCGCATTGTCCGCCAGCTTCGCCGGCGGGCGGTGTGAGGCGAGATCGTCCGGCGCGTCCCAGCCGGCAAAATTGGTGCCGAAGACCAGCCGTTCGTCGCCGACCAGGGAGGTGAGAAGATCCAGGGACGCGTCGTTGTTCAGGTGGTTGTCGAACCAGATCCGCGACAGGCGTTCCTCGAAGGCGCCATCGGCGCGCAGATGCGGCGGCGACCAGGGCCGCTTGCGCGAGGCCATCGCCATGCGCCCGACGAGGTAGCCGGTCGAGCCGCCGCCATGGCTGAGGCAGAGGTCGAGGTCCGGGTGGCGATCGAGCACTCCGCCATAGATCAGCCGCGCCACGGCGAGCGTTTCCTGGGCGGCGAAACCGATCACCACATCGAGATCGTAATCGTTGAGATTGGCGTCGCCCGGCGGGCCGTCGATGCCGGCTGGCGACGGGTGGATGAACAATGGCACATCGAGACGCACGCAGGCCTCGTAGAGCGGATCCATGACGGCATCGTCGAGCCGGTGCGGCATGTCGGTGCCGATATAGCCGCCGAGCAGGCCGAGTTCGGCAACGGCCCGCTGCAGCTCTTCGATCGCCGCCACCGGATCCTGGGCCGGCAGGGCCGCGAACCCGGCCAGCCGCTCGCGGTAGCGCTGCAGCATCGCTGCGAGTGCGTCGTTGTGGGTTCGGCAAAAGGCAGCGGCTTTCGGCGCGTCGACGAAGTGCAGGAAGGTCAGCGGGTTGGGAGACAGGACCTGAAAGTCGATTCCGGCCGCATCCATGCGGGCAAGCCGCAGATCGGGATCCATGAAGGGACTGCCCCGATAGCGCACTCCGTCGAGGCGGTAGTCGCCGACCCGGAACCAGGGAGCATCGCCCTCCTGGCCGCCCATTTCCGGCCCGAGCGGACCGGCGGCCCCCATGGTTTCGGCCAGCACGACATGCGCATGCACATCCAAAACGCTTGCCGCCAGAGCAGGGTGAGTCATCGCCGGATTCCGAAAGATATTTTTATCGTATTGAATAAGATCGTATTCGATGTATCCTGTCAACACCCCGCTCTGGACAGGCGGATCAAAGAAAAGCATATAGGCTGGAGCCACGCTGGAGTTTTCGATTTGCATCGTCTGATCAGAAAAGACGCAGACGGAAAAGCGGTCCGCAGGCCGCTGGAAGACCGCGTTTCCTTCATGACGCATCGCATCAACGCGCGCCTGCAACAGCTCTGCAACCCGGTCATCGCGCCCTACCAGCTCGACCTCTACAGCTCGCGCATCATCGTCGCGCTGGCCGAGAAGGGCGCCATGAAGGTCGGCGAACTGGTGGATCTGATGGCGCTGCCCCAGTCGACCATGTCGCACCAGCTCAAGCGGCTGGAAAAGGACGGCTATGTGCTGCGCACCCGCTCCGATCTGGACAACCGCACGGTGGTGATCACGCTGACCCCGAAGGGCGCCGATGTGGCGGAGATCTGCAACCGGCTGAGCGACGCGATCCTCGCTTCGGTTTCCGAAGAGCTGTCGGATGAGGAGATCGAATTGCTGACCAAGCTGCTGCAGCGGGTCTTCGCCAGTCTGCCCAAGGACGGCATCATTTCCGTCTGAATGCGACCGGGAGGACTGGCATGCAGGCGCACATCTTCGTCGAAGACAGCGCGATCGAGATCGTTCGGGCCTTCTGTCATTGCTGGGACCGGCTGGATTTCGATGCCATGTCGGCGCTCCTGCACGACGACATCCGCTACCACAATATGCCGCTCGATCCGATCGACGGCAAAGCGGCGGTCGAAGCTTATCTGCGCGGCGCCGGCCCGTTCGAGACATGCGAATGGGAGCTTCTCAACATTGCCGCCGACGGCCAGACCGTGCTGACCGAGAGGGTCGATCGCTTCACCGTCGGCGGCGTGCCGATCGTGCTCGAAGTCATGGGCGTGTTCGAAATCGCCGACGGTCGCATTCGCCTGTGGCGGGACTATTTCGACCTCGCGAGCTATCGGGCTCAATGGCCGAGATGAGCGATGGCAGCATGGGTTGAAAGCCAATCCGGTGATCTGAAAAACGATTCTGATGCCCCCCGCCAACTGGTTGAAAAGGCGCCGAAAAAGGAGCCGCATCAGGGCCTCTTTCGCGGCTGACAAAAAAATATTGTTGTAAATAGGTTCGATTTCGATACAAAATTGTCGGCGCCGAAACGGGAGGAGCAGGGAGGCGGGATCATGTCTCAACCCCACGTCATCAGCGACGCGAAGCAGATTGCCGCCGGGCTTCGGCATCCCGATCTGCGGCAGGCGCTCTATGACGAGGGCGCGGTCATCATGGACCAGACGCTGTTGACCCTGCACGGCGAAAAGCACCGCAAGCGCCGACTGCTTGAGTTCAAGGTGTTCCGCCGCGATTTCTTCCATTGGTACGAGCGCACGGTGTTTCCGCAGACCCTGGCACAGTCCATGGCACCCGATATCGCTTCCGGCCGCAGCGAGCTCGTCGATCTCGGCTACCGCGTGACCATGAACCTGACGGCGGATTTCGCCGGCATCGACCGTCCGCAGAAGTCGGCCGAGGAAACCGCCCACCTGTTGAAGCTGGTGTCGACGTTCTCGGAAGGGGCGACGATGGTTCACACCACCCGGCCGAAGGACGAGGTTCGCGCCGAGGTGCGGGCGGCCATCGCCGATTTCGGACCGCGTTTCCTCGACGCCTCGCTTGCCCGGCGGCGGCAACTGCTCGCCCGATTCGATGCCGGAGAGATTTCCGAAGACGATCTGCCGCGCGACGTCCTGACCGTGATCCTGCAAAACGGCGACCCCGAGGAGTTCACGCCTGACGTGCTGACCCGCGAGATCGCCTTCTATCTGCAGGCGGGCGCGCACTCGACCGCCAATTCCACCATCCACGCCTTCCACGACATCTTCACCTGGGCCGAAGCCGAGCCGGAGCGCTGGGATCGGCTTCGCGACGATGCGATCTTCTTCCAGCGTGCCGTGCACGAGAGCCTGCGGCTGCACCCGGCGAGCCCCGTCGCCTGGCGTCGCGCCACCTGTCCGCTGCACCTTGATGGCGCCGGCGACGTAAGGGCGGACGAGATGGTCGAGTTCCGCCTGGCCGACTCCAATCGCGACCGGGTGATCTTCGGCGACGATGCGGACGTCTTCAATCCGCTGCGCGACGTCGCGCCGCCCCACCCGCCCTTCGGCCATACTTTCGGCACCGGCGTCCACACCTGCCTCGGCCGCGACCTCGACGGCGGCCTGGTGCCGCGGGCCGACACCGATCCCAAGACCCACCAATACGGCACGATCACGCTGTTCCTGCGCGATCTGTTCGGCCGCGGTGCGCGACAGGACCCGACCGATCCGCCGCGTATGGCGACCCACACCGCGCGGCCCAACTGGGGGCATTATCCGATCGTCTTCGACGAGGCGCGGCAATGGCAGTGAAGAAGGCCATCGTCACCGGCGGCAGCGGCGGCATCGGCCGCGCCTGCGCGCAAACCCTGATCGCCGACGGGTTCCGGGTGGGCATTCTCGATATCGATCGCGATGCCGTCGACCGCGTCGCGACGGAAATCGGTGCCACTGGCCTCGTCGCAGACGTCACCGACGAGCCGTCGGTCGAGGCGGCGCTGGAACAGTTCGGGGATACACCGGACCTGGTGGTCAACAATGCCGGCATCAGCCGTTTCGCCTCGCTGCTCGACATGCCGCTTGCCGATTTCAGGCAAGTGCTGGAGGTCAACCTCGTCGGCGCCTATGTGGTCGGCCGCGCCGCCGCCCGCGGCATGGCGGAGCGCGGATCGGGCCAGATCATCAACATCACGTCGATCAACGCCATCACCACCGGCCCCGGCACCGGCAGCTATCCGGCATCGAAGGCCGGCTTGCACAAGCTCACCGAGCTGATGGCGCTGGAATGGGCGCCGCTCGGCCTGCGCGTCAATGCCGTCGCCCCGGGCTTCATCGATGCCGGCATTTCGACCCCGTTCTATCGGGATCCCGAGGTGAGGGCGTTGCGCGGTGGCGCCGTTCCGAGCAAACGGCTGGGCCTGCCCGAGGACATTGCCAATGCCGTGTCTTTTCTGGCCAGCGACAAGGCGAATTACATCAACGGCCATCACCTCGTCGTCGACGGCGGCGTGTCGGCGAGCCTGTTGACGCAACTGCCCAGGTCCAGGGAATGAAAAACCTCCTGCTGTCCGGCGGCATCTTCCACCCCTTCGCGGAGACGTCGGCGTCAATTGCCGGCCATCTGGAAAGCATTGGCGTGACGTCGGTGATCCGAGAGGTGCGGGCCGGGCTGGAAACCCTGCGTTCGGATAGCTTCGATCTCGTGACGGTCAACGCCTTGAGCTGGTCGATGACCCAGGCCGACAAATACGCACCGTTCCGCGCCGACTATGCATTCGATCCGTCAGAAGACGACCGGCAGGCGATCGCGAGGCACATGAAAGGCGGTGGCGGTCTCCTCGGCCTGCACACGGCGGCGATTTGCTTCGACGGCTGGGCCGAATGGCCGCAAATGCTGGGCATTGGCTGGATCTGGGGACAGTCACACCACCCGCCGCCGGGCACCGTCACGGTGACGGACGCCTCCGGTGAATTCGAAGTCTGGGACGAGCTTTACTGCGACATGACGGTGGAGCCCGGAACACAGGTGCTGGCCACCGGCCGCGCCGACGGCGTCGACGAAGTGCAGCCCGTATTCACCCGCAAAGGCCGGTCGGCCTATCTCGCCCTCGGCCATGACCTCAAGGCGACCGCAAATCCGGGGTATCGGCGATTGTTGCTGGAAGCCGCGCAGTGCGCGCTCGGCAGATAAGGGAAGCATGCGATGCAGGACATCTCCGGGTATTCGGTTCTGATCACCGGTGGCGGGTCCGGCCTCGGGGCCGGTATCGCCCGTTACATGGCCGGCAACGGAGCGCGGGTGACCATCAGCGGACGCCGCTCCGAAAAACTCGATGAAGTCGCCGCAGAGATCGGGCCGGCCTGCGCCGTTGCATCAGGCGATATCCGCGACGAACAGGACCGGGCCCGGATGATCGATGTGGCCGTGTCCCATGGCGGCGGATTACAGGGGCTCGTCAACACGGCGGGCAATATGCTGAACGGCCCGATCGATACCCTCGAGGGCGACGCTGTTCTCGACCTGCTGAACACCAATGTCGTCGCCGGCATGATGCTCACCGGCCTTGCCGTGCCGCACCTGGAGCGCAGTGGCGGCGCCGTGCTGTTCATCGGCTCCGTGCACACCCGCCGCGCCTATCCCGGCGCCTCGCCCTATGCCGCTTCGAAAGGCGCGGTCGAGGCGCTGAGCCGGGTCCTGGCGGCCGAGCTCGGGCCGAAAGGCATCCGCGTCAATTGCCTGCTTCCCGGCGCGGTGCCGACCGAAATCAACGTCCGGGCCGGCATTGCGGCCAGTTTCGAGCACAATCTAGCGCGGCTGCAGTCGATGGAGGTCGACCACCCGCTCGAGCGGATCGGAACGCCCGAGGAAATCGCCGAAGCCGCCGATTACCTGTTGCGGGCGCAATGGACGACCGGCACCTCCATCGTCATCGATGGCGGATTGTCGCTTGGCGTCAGCTACAAATAGGAGGTTTCGATGATCGTCGAACAGCGCACCTACCTCTATCACCCGGGCGGCTTGCCGAAATTCTTCAAGGCCTACGAGGAATCGGGCGCACGGGAGTTGCAGCAGCGAATCCTCGGCAACATGATCGGCTATTTCACCAGCGAAATCGGCATGCTCAACCAGTCGGTCCATCTGTGGGGCTATGCGTCCCTCGATGACCGGACCGCCCGGCGCACGGCGCTGATGGCGGAGCCGGTCTGGAAAGACTTTCTGGCCGGGGTCGTTCCGCTTTTGCAGAATCAGGAGTCGAAAATCCTTCTGCCGACCGGTTTTTCGCCCATCGGCGGGTCTGATACGGGAGGGATTTGACAGGGTGTCCATTTTACGCCAATTTCGATAATATCAATATCGATTATCTTGGAGTGGGTTGAATCAGAGCCGGGCGTACCGGCCGCCATTGGGAGGAGCGCAGTGGGCGACATCGATCGCAACGGGGCCAGTTTGGCGCAGCAGCCTTGCTGCAGGGAGGCTGCTGAATGCTAGCTCAGCAACTGCTGAACGGCATCGTCGTCAGCGGCGTCTACGCGCTGTTCGCCTTGGGGTTCACGCTGGTCTTCGGTATCCAGCGCATCCTCAACCTGGCCCATGGCGCGATCTTCATGACCGGCGCGATGGTGGCCTATTACACCGTCAAGGCCGGCGGTCCGCTGTGGCTCGGCTTCATCATGGCGATCATCGCCTCGGGCCTGCTGTCGGTCTTTGTCGAGATCGTTTGCTTTCGCCGGCTGCGCAAGACGGGCGACGAGGAATTCGGCGGCATCATCTCTTCGATCGGCGCCGGTCTGGTGATCATGACAATCGCCCAGCGCGTGTCCGATACGCTGATCCTGCGCTTTCCCTTCGAGACCTTCCCGGTTGTGATCTTCAAGTTCTGGGGCCTTCGGGTGTCGATGCTGCAGCTGTTCATGGCCGGAGCCGCCGTCGTCCTCGTGGTAATCCTCGGCTACTACATCTACCGCACGCCTTTCGGCCGCCGGGTCCGGGCGGTGACCGACAACGAGCATGCGGCGATGCTCATGGGCATCAATCCCAACCGGATCTACTCGCAGACCTATTTCCTCGCCGGTGCACTGGCCGGCGCCGCCGGCGTGCTCGTCGGCCTCGCCTTCAACTCGATCAACTTCGTCATGGGCGAGCCCTATCTGATGTTCGGCTTCGTCATCATCATATTAGGCGGCCTCGGCTCCATCCCCGGAGCGCTTCTCGCCAGCCTCGTCTTCGGCATGGGCCAGACGCTGACCATCGCCTATCTGCCGTCCGGATTGACGGACACGATCATCTTCGCCGCGCTGTTCCTGCTCCTGCTGTTCCGCCCGCACGGGCTGATGGGCAAGGAGGAAGCCGGCAACATCAGGGGGCGCCGATGAGCCAGTTCATCGCCGGCTACCTGCCCCTGTTCGACCTCTATCTGCTGCATCTCGGCCTGGCCTTCAGCCAGTATATCGTGCTGCGCGCCGGCGTCTTTTCGCTGGCGACCGCCGCCTTTGCCGGCATCGGCGCCTATACGGCCGGTATCTTCGCCGTCAAACTCGGCATGCATCCGGTGCTCGGGCTCGCCGCCGGCACGCTGACCGGCATGGGTGCTGCTCTGTTCCTGTCGATCCCGCTGGCCCGCCTGCGCGGCGTCTACCAGGCCATCGCAACGGTCGCTTTCATCCAGATCCTGGTGTCGCTCAACATCTTTTCCGAAGGCCTGACCGGCGGCGCCATGGGGCTCAACGGCATTCCCAAGACAGTCGGCACCGGCGTGCTGGTGGTCGCCGCGGCCGCCGCGACCTATCTCGTCTGGGCGATCGAGAAAGGCAGGCTCGGCCGCGCCTTCAACGCCATTCGCCAGGACGAGGCCGTGGCCGCGTCGCTCGGCATCTCGATCACCTGGCACCAGGCGCTCGCCTTCGCGATCTCCGGCGCGCTGGCGGGACTTTTCGGCGGGCTCGAGGCCTATCATTCCTATGCGCTCGACCCCAACCAGTTCGGTTTCCACCTGCTGATCACCGTGCTGTCCTACGTCATTCTCGGCGGCCGCAATTCGGTTATCGGACCGCTCATCGGCACCGCCATCCTGATCATCCTGCCGGAGCTGGCGCGGCCGCTCGCCGAAAACCGCATGATCATCTACGGCATCATGCTGATCGTCGTCATCAACTACCTGCCCAAGGGCATCGCCGACACCGCGATAGACGGGGTCAGGGCGCGGCGGCTGAAGCGGCGGGAGGCGTTGGCATGAGCACGCTGACGCTGACCAACCTGACCAAATATTTCGGCGGCGTGGTCGCTTCGAAAGACGTCAATCTGCAGGTGCCGGCCGGCGAGATCACCGGGCTGATCGGCCCCAACGGCGCCGGCAAGACCACCATCGTCAACATGATCACCGGCATGCTGCCGGTCAGCGACGGCACCATCCATGTCGGCGACACCGACATCACCCACGCGCCGGCGCACGAAATCAGCCGTGCCGGTCTCGCCCGCACCTTCCAGAACATCCGCCTGCTGGGCGAGGCCAGCGTCATCGACAATGTGATGATCGGCTTCCATCGCCACGAGCGCTCGTCGACGCTCGCCGCCCTCCTGGGTCTTCCTTCGGCCGCAAGGGAAACCGCCGATATCAAGCGCCGCGCCCTCGAGTTGCTCGACCGGTTCGACATGGCCGGCCAGGCCGATTATCCGGCCGGCGGTCTGTCCTATGGCCATCAGCGCCGGGTGGAGATGATGCGGGCGCTCGCGTCCGAGCCCGATTTCATCCTGCTCGACGAGCCGATCGCTGGCATGAACGATGTCGAGAGCGACGCGCTGGCCGAAATCTTCAGGGGCTTCGCCGCCGACGGCAAGGGCGTGCTCCTGATCGAGCACAATGTGCGCTTCGTCGCCAAGCTGTGCAGCCGGATCTACGTGCTCGACGGCGGCCAGCTGATCTCCGAAGGCACCCCCGACCACGTCCTCAACGACCGTGTGGTGATCACCGCCTATCTGGGGGGTGAGTGATGCTTTCGGTCGACAATCTGAAGGTCCATTACAGCGGCATCCAGGCCTTGCGCGGCGTTTCCCTGGAGGTCGGCAAAAGCGAGACCGTTGCGCTCATCGGACCCAACGGCGCCGGCAAGTCGAGCCTGCTCAACACCATTTCCGGGCTGGTCAAGCCGAGCGGCGGCAGCGTCGCCCTGGACGGCCGCTCGATCACCGGCGCCGCTCCCTGGGAGGTCACCCGCGATGGCATCCTCCAGGTTCCGGAAGGACGTCAGGTTTTCGCCGAGATGACTGTGCTGGAAAATCTGCAGGTCGGCGAAACCGCGCTGCACGGACGCCGACCGACCTACCGTCTCGAAGACGTGTTCAAGGTCTTTCCGATCCTCGAGGAGCGGCGCGACCAGATGGCCGGCTCATTGTCCGGCGGTCAGCAGCAGATGCTGGTCATCGGCCGGGGCATGATGGGCGGGCCGCAACTGCTTTTGCTCGACGAGCCCAGCCTCGGACTGGCGCCGGTGATCATTTCGCAGGTCTTCGCGGCACTGGCCGATCTCAAGGAACATGGCCTGACCATCCTCTTGGTCGAACAGAATGCACATCTGGCGCTCACCGCGTCGGACCGGGCCTATGTGCTGGAACAGGGAAAGATCGTGAAAAGCGGCACAAGCGCCGACCTGCGGGAGGACCCGGAGGTCGAGGCACTTTATCTGGGGCAAAGCTAGCCTCGAACCGGAGAACCGAAGGAGGACTGTCATGAAGACACTCACATCAATGCTCGCCGCATCGGCGATCATGCTGACATCGGCCGCCTGGGCCGACGACGTCAAGATCGGCGTGGTCGTCTCGGAAACCTCGACCTACGCCTTTGTCGGCGTGCCGCTGGTCAACGGTATGAAGATGGCCGCCGAGGAAATCACGGCCGCCGATGGCTGGGGCGACAACAATGTCGAGATCGTCTACCAGGACAACCGCTCCGACAAGCAGGAAGCCATTTCGCTGATCACTCGCATGGCGAAGTCCGAGAACGCAGACATCGTCATCGGCCCGATCGCTACCTCGGAAGCCATGGCCACCGGCCCAGTGGCCAACGACCTGAAGATTCCGATGTTCACCACCGCCACATCGCCGGCGGTGCTGGAAGCCGGGCCATACATCTTCAAGTCGACCGAAACGGCCGACGCCTACATGGCTCCGGTGGCCGAGCATGTGGCGAGCCTCAAGCCGGCATCCTGCTTCCTCGTCTCGATCCGCGACAATGAAGGCTACATCCGCCAACGCAACGTGTTCCGCGACATCATGCAGAATGCCGGCGTCGACATCATCGGCGACGAGAGCATCCTGGCCGCCGACACCGACTTCACCGCGCTGTCCACCAAGATCGTGACATCGGAGCCGGACTGCCTGTTCGTAACGACCCCGCCGGAACAGGCCGCCAACATCATCATCCAGGCCAAGCAGGCCGGCCTTGAGGGCGACACCATCATCGCCAGCGATTCCGGCGCCGGATCGAAGAAATATCTCGATGCCGGCGGCGGCGCCATCGAAGGCACCTTCTTCCCGGCAAGCTTCGTCGCCGACGCCTCCGACAGCTCGGCCGCCTTCTCCAAGGCCTATGAAGCCAAATACGGCAACGCGCCGGACATCTGGGCCGCGACCGGCTACACCATGATGCAGACCGTGGCCAACGCCATCCGCAACGCGGGCGGTGACGTCAACCGCGAGAGCCTCCGCGAGGCGATGGCGGCGACAAAGGACCTGCCGGTGGTGCTCGGCCAGGGCAAGCTGAGTTTCGACGAAAACCGCATTCCGTCGATGGGCGGGATTGTCATGCAGATCAAGGATGGCGGCTGGGTCAAACCGTAACAGCCGCGACAGCGGAGCGCGCCCGCCTCCCGGGCGCGTTCTCTATGTTCCGTGACGGCCGCCGCTACCGCGCTTCGGCCGCGGAACGCGAGATGTTCAGGCCGGATCGGCCGGATTGGGTCGCCGGTGGTGTGGCCGCAAGCGACAGTTTCCCATCGTCCTGTCGCTCCACGGTAATATCCCAGCCGGGATAGGTGCGCCTGAGCGCCCGCTTGAGCTTTTGCGCGTGGTTGCGGGTTCCGATATTGGTGATCTTGACGGGTCGGGCCATCGTATCCTCCATGCGACCGGTCGGTTCGCGGCTTTATCGTTTTTGTGCCGCCGTTGAACCGTTCCTATGGAAGAACATTGTCATTGCATGCGTGACGCCAGCGTGAATTGTCCGTCAGAAACGCGCGAGTTGCGCCGGGACCGGTGAAAATCTCGCCCCGGTCCGGGCTGGGTGCTCAAACGGACCGCGATGATGCCAATCCGTCCAGATGCGCCTGCAGATTGGCGGCCATGCGGTGTGCATCGACCTGCAGGCCGTCGAACAGGCGTTCGGCCCACATCAAGGCGCCCGAGGTCAGCAGGAACACTTCGGGCACGATCATCCATTCGGCGATCCACACGCCGCCCGAGCGCTCATGCTGGTGCAGGCAGACTTCCTGGATCTGCTCGGACCGCTGCCTGCCTAAACGGGCCACCGCTTCGCCGAATTCCGTGGCCCGCTGGTTGCGCTTGTGGGCCATGGACGACGAGGCGCCCCGGCCGTCCGAGTGGCCTTCGCAGACTTCGCCGATGTCGGAAGAGGCAAGCAGGTTGACGTTGTGCGCGATCTTGCACAGCGATGCGCAGAGCGCGCCAAGCGCCGTCACAATATCGGCGACCCCGTCGCGGGCGTTCTGCCAGTGCGGTTCCGCGGTCCCGAGGTCGAGGGCTGCCGCCACCTTTTGTTTCAGTGCCGGCCCCGTATCGCCCTCGTAGCGACCGAGATCGCCGACCGGGCCGCCGATCTGCACCAGGAGACCGCGGCCGGCGGCCTCCATGAGCGCCTGCCGGCGCCGCCGCAGCTCCGAGATCCAGACCAGCAGCCGCGTGGCAAAATCCATCGGAACGGCGTGCTGGCCGTTGGTGCGACCGATCATGCGCGCGTCGCCATGGTCTTCGGTGAGGTACTCCAATCGCAGGACCATCCGGTCGATCGACGCGACGATTTCGTCCAGGCCGTCGCGCATCTGCATCGCCATCGCGGTGTCAATGATGTCCTGGGTCGTTGCGCGGTAGTGGACGTAAGCGGCGCTGGCGTCGCCGACCAGGCCGCGCATCTGCCCGACAAGGCCGACGATGGGTCGGCCGACGAGGTCCATTTCCCCGGCCAGCCGGTTGCGATCGATCTGGTCTGCCGAAATTCCGCCAATGCGCCGTGCCGCCTCCTGCGGAATGAGACCGAGTTCAGACTGGCAGCGAGCAAGCACCTGCTCGACGGCAATCCAGCTCGCCAGGGTTTCGTCCTCGGACCAGATGCGCCGCATCGCGGCGGTCGAAAAACTGTTGCGGTAAAGCGGCCGGTCAAGCATCGCCGAGACCCTCTTCGGCGACGCGACGTTCCTTGACTAGGCCGCGAATGCGGAAACCGATGGCGCCGGCGCCGAGCAGCAGGAAGGCCAGCGCGATCGGCCGCTCGAAAAAGATCAGCGGGCCGGAATCGGACATCAGCAGCGACTGCCGGAAGGTTTCCTCGGCACCCTTGGCGAGCACGAAGGAAATGACGAAGGCGGCGATGTTGAAGCCGTATTTGCGCATCAGCCAGCCGGCGAAGCCGGAGACCGTCATCACCGTCACGTCGAACAGCGAGCCGCGCGCCGCATAGGCCGCGACGAAGGCCGTTAGGAAGATCAGCGGGTAAAGCACGTCGGTCGGGATCTTCAGGATCAGCCGCGCCACCTGGGTCGCGCCGAAATAGCCGATCACGCCATAGGCGAGAATGCCGATCATGCCGCAGGCGAAGAGCTGATAGACCAGTTCCCGGTCGGTCAGAAACAGGGTCGGTCCGACCTGGATGCCGTGGATCAGGAACACGCCGAGCAGGATGGCGCCGATGGTCGAACCGGGGATGCCCAGTGTCAGCAGCGGCGCCATGGACGGGCCCGACACGGCGTTGTTGGCGGCTTCCGGCGCGGCGACGCCTTCCAGCGCGCCCTTGCCCCAGCTCTGCGGGTTTTTCGCCCGCCGCTTGCCCTCGCCGTAGGAGATGAAGGCGGCGATCGCCGATCCGAGGCCCGGGAGCACGCCGATGCCGGCGCCGATGAAACCGCCGCGCAGCGCGTGCGGCAGACAGGGCTTGTACTCCGCCCAGCTCAGCGTGTTGTCGTCGCCGGCCTTTTCGCTCGACATTGCGCTGTCCTTGGCCTTTCTGCGCTCCTCGAGCTGCGAAAACACTTCGCCCAGCACGAAGACGCCGATCATCAGCGGCACCAGGCCGATGCCGTTCGACAGTTCGAAGGAGCCGAAGGTGTAGCGCTCCTCGCTGGAGATCGGGTCGAGGCCGATCATCGACACCAGGATGCCGAGCAGCGCCGAGGCGAGGCCTTTGAGGATCGAATTGCCGATGACCGAGCCGATGACGACGAAGGCGGCGAAATAGATGGCGAAGTTTTCCGGCGGTCCGAGCCGCAGCGCCAGCGCCGCGATGAAGCCGACGCCGACGACCAGCATGATGTCGCCCATCAGGTCGCCGATGATCGACGAGATCGTCGCCACCTTCATCGCTTTTCCGGCCTTGCCGGCGCGCGCCAGCGGATAGCCGTCGATCTGGGTTGCTGCTGAGGCAGCCGTACCCGGCGTGTTGAAAAGGATCGCCGCGATGGATCCGCCATAACGGCCGGATTTGCCGATGACATAGAGGAAGGCCAGCGCGAAGAGTGGCGACATGTAGAAGGTGATCGGAAGCAGCATGGCAATGGCCGCCGATGCGGTCAGCCCGGGCGTTGCACCGACCACCATGCCGACGACGGCTGCCAGCAGGATGGCGCCGAGCAGCGTCGGATCGGTGACGACGGTCAAAAGGGCAGGGAAGATTTCCATTTTTTTATCCCCTGATCGCCTGCATCAGGTCGAACACCTCGCCATAGGGCGGGAAGACACCGAGGGCGACGAAGAAAATCAGATAGAAGGCCAGCGGGCACAGCACGACGGAAAGCGCCAGGCCGGTCGGGCTGCGCACGCCGAACATGGACAGCACCACCGGTGCCGCAATCGCCGTCGGCAGGATGTAGCCGAACCAGCGCAGCGACTGCTGATAGAGCAGCGCCACGACGAACAGCACGACGACATGCAGCGCTCCGCCGGATGGGGTTGCGGTAGCTTCGCCGCCGGCTGTCTGCCGGCGCAGGCCGCCGACCGCGATCCACAGCCCGATCACAAGCAGCGCCAGGGCGGCGCCCATCGGCACGATACCGGCCCAGGTGTCGCCAGGGGAGGCGGCCGGCACCTGCAACGCGCCCCAGATGGCGAGCGCCGCGATGACGGTAAGGCACAGGCCTTCGGTGACGGTACGCATGGCAGCCTCCCCGCTTGTGCGCTCAGTTGGCGAGCGTGGTGACCAGAGGCGTGGCATCGGCCTTCATCGCCGTCAGTGCCGCCTTGGCGTCGGCACCGCTGCGGAAAACCGGGCCGGTGCCACGCTTGACCAGCAGTTCGGCGAATTCCGGTTTGGCGGCGACGGATTGCAGCGCCGTCTGCATGGCGTCGATCACCTCGGCCGGGGTGCCCTTCGGCGCAAAGACGATGACCGGCGACGTCACGGCGGCAAAGGGAACGCCGAGTTCGCCGAAGGCCGGCACGTCCTTCATGATCGCATCGCGCTGTTCCGCGTTGACGGCGAGCGCCCGCAGCTGATCCTCGAAACCGGCCAGCTGCTGCACGCCGAGGAAACCGAAATCGGCCTGTTCGCCGATCAGCGCCGCCCGGGTCGGGCCGCCGCCCTTGAAAGGCACGTCCTGCGCCTGGATGCCGTTCTTGGCAAGGAACCCGAGGCCACCGACATGGTGAAAGCCACCACGTCCCGAATGCGCCCAGCGCAGCGAGCCCGGCTTGGCCTTGGCCGCCGCGATGACGTCCTCGACGCTTTCAAACGGGCTGTTCTTGGGCACCATCAGCGAGGTCTGCAGCTCACCCACCTGGGCGACGAAGTCGAAGGATTCCAGCGGGTCGATATCGGTGTCCCGGGTCATGGTCGACAGCAGGAACGAGCCGCCCGAGGTCAGCATCATGGTGTAGCCGTCGGGCCGCGCGCCGACCACTGAATTGGCGCCGTTGAGGCCACCGGACCCCGGCTTGTTGACGACGACGACCGGCACGTTCAGCACGTCCTTGGCTGCCGCCGAAATCGCCCGCGCATAGGCGTCGGTGCCGCCGCCGGCCTTGTAGGGCACGACGAGGTTGATCGGCCGGCGCGGCCAGTCCGCGGCCTGCGCCGGCGACAGCGGCAGGGCGCTGGCGGCCACCACGGCCGCCGTGGTGCATAGAAAAGCTCTGCGTTTCATGGCTCTCTCTCCCGAATGAATGACAGATTTTGGCTATCACGCATACCGAATTGAGAAAAATGCAAAGATCCTTTATTTTCTTTCAGAATTTGCAAGTGTCCGGGATTGGAAGATGAATATCAAGGCATTGCGGGCGTTCAGGGCAACGGTTTCGGAAGGCTCGCTGGCCGGAGCGGCCCGGCAGATCCATCTCAGCCAACCGGCCGTCAGCCGTCTGATATCGGCGCTGGAGGGCGAACTGCGGCTGCAGCTCTTCTATCGCACCGGCCGCAATCTGACGCCGACGCCCGAGGCGCTGGCGTTTTACCGCGAGGCCGGCCGCATTCTCGACAATCTCGACGAGATCCCGAAAATCGCCGCCGAGATCCGCGCCGGCAAGACGGAGAACCTGCGCATCGTCGCCATGCCGCGCATCGCCCAGTCGCTGGTCAGCCCGGCCGTGGCCGCCTTCCTGGTGGAAAATGCCGGCGTCAATGTCAGCCTCGACATCCGCGCCCGCCGCGAGGCGGCCAAATGGCTAGCGGGCCGCGAATACGATATCGGTGTCGGCGCCCTGCCGGTCGATCATCCGGAGATCGACACCGCGCTGCTGCTGCGCGTGCGCGCCCAGGCCGTGCTGCCCGCCGCCCATCGGTTGGCGGAACGGGCGAAGCTGACCGTCGACGAGCTGCGCGGCGAGCCGGTGGTCCGGCTGATGCACGGCCTGCTCCTGCGCGACCAGCTGGACGATATTTTCCGCTCGGCCGGCGTGGTGCCGAAGGAAGCCTGCGAGGTCGCCTCGTCGCCGCTCGCCTGCGCCCTGGTCGCCGACGGCGCCGGCATCACCATTGCCGACGAACTGGTGGCGTCTCAGGTGGAACGGGACAAGGTCGCCCTGGTCCCGATCGAACCGGAACGCTGGATGTCCTTCGGCCTGCTGTTCCCGAAGTCGGTCGACGCTTCGGCCGGGCGCGACCGGTTTGTTGAGGTCTTGAAGGGGTACGCTCGCAGGCTGGCGACTGGCAGCGACGGCATCCAACTGGCCTGATCGGCTCTAGCGGTTATCCGGAATGTTCGGCTGGTCGTAGTCGCTGGCGGTTCCGCGCCGCTCGAACACCGAAGGATGGATGGCGGCGCCGGACGGAATCTTGCGCCGCTCGAACAGCGGAATGTACCAGCCGAGGACCGTTTTCTTCTCCGTGCGCTGGAACCGCGACACGCGGCGCGGAATGAACTCGACGATCTTCCAGGCCCAGGTCATCGACACGTTGGGCTCAGCGAGCGGGTCCGGTTTGACGTAGTGTTTCCCGTCACCTTGACCGAGTACAAGCTGTTCGACGGTGGTCGCATCGTATGTCAGCCCAAGCTTTCCGGTCTCGTCGATCATCCACTCGAGTGGGATTTTCGCAAGCTGGCTGTCCTTTTCCGCATAACCGCCGCCGACATCACCATGCACACCGGAAAACCAGACTTCCTTCACGTCCTGCGGCCTGACCGAATCAGGCTTGTGACGGCCGCTCCAATATTCAGTCCCGGCTGGCCAAAGCTGCGGTTGGTACATGGTGCGCATTTCGTCGATCGCCACGGCGTGGCGGACCGATTCGACGCTGGTGTTTGTCTTGGTGAAGGCGTGGGTGCGCAGGCGCGGTCCGAAACGGCCCCACTCGATCATCGAGTCGATGGTGTCGAACAGGCCGAGACAGCGGATCGCAAGCCGCCGCGGCTCGAGTATGCGTTTGAACAGCCGTACTTCGGCAAACGGATTGCGCTTCGCGTCCCGGTCGTCGGTATCGTTTTTCTCGTCGCTGACGGACTTGTAGGCACTGTAGGCATAGTCGAGCAGGTTGAGGTTGATCGGCCGCATCAGTCCGACGGCGTGGATGAAGCCGGCGAGAACCCGCGCGGTATAGGCGCCGCGGGAAAACCCGAACAGGTAGATCCGGTCCGGCTCGCCGCCGCTTTCCTTGCCGTCGTCATAGGTCTCGGCCAGGAATCGGTAGGCCTCCTTGACGTTGTGATCGAGCCCCCAGCCGGTGATCAGGCCCCAGACCTCGATGGTTTTGCGGTAGAAATAGGACCAGGAGTTCGCCGCGCCGAAGGTGCCGACGCCGGGATCGTAAAAGACCAGTTGCCTGTCGCTCTTCTCCAGCGTCCCGTAGAGCCGCAGCACATTGGTGCGGTCTTCGCTGATCTCGTTGGATGTGCCGTCGCACAAGATGACGATGTTTCTGCCAGCCACGATCCGCATCCCCAGATTGCATCCCGGAAAGGCTACCATGCGCGGGTGGATTGCGGAATTGGGTCGGGCGCCAAGGAATTTGCCCGCCGGTCCGTCTAACGCATCGAAGGCGTATTACAGGGGAGGACACCATGATCGAGTGGCGCACTTTTGGTCGAGCTTTTCGGTCGCTGCCGGTCGCCCTGCTGTTGTCGTGTTTCGCCGTTTCTGTCCTGGCCTCCGACCGGTCGTCGCCGAGCTCAGCCGGCATCGAACGGCTGGTTCGCGACGCCTTGGCGAAGGACGAGGTGGAATTGCCGTCGCTGCTTCCGCTCAGAAACGCGACGCTTCTCGATTTTCGTCTCGTCGGCCTGCAACAGGCATCGCAGACGCGTTGGCTTGCGATGATCGACATGCTGTTCGACTTCGGCGAGCCGTCGCCCTTCGTTATCGGGTTCCAGCGCGTCCGCCACGGACGCTATCGCCTAGTGCTGCAGCAGCAGAACGGGCAATTGGAACTGACCCGGTTCACCCCGGTCGCCCGCATCCACCCTTTGCCTGTTGAACGGTCATGGTTGGGCGGAGGTCGAATCCGCGAACCTGATCCGACCCCGTCGCGCCTTACTTCACCGTGATAGTGATCACCTCGGAAGTGATGGGCGGATTGTGCGGAATATGGTCCTTGTCGGCCAGCACCAGCTGCAATGTGTGGGTGCCCGGCGCCAGCTCCACGGTGGTCTCCGTCTGGCCGCCACCGAAATGGATGTGGTTCTCGTCGGCCGGGATATTGTAATCGACCTCGTCGGCGCCGTCCTCGCCCTGGCCCAGCGGCGGGCGGTCGATGAACAGGTGATGGTGGCCGGTTTTTTCCTTTTCGATGCCAGCGGGGGCAACGCCCATGCCGGACAGTCCGAAGACCACCTTGACCGGCCCTTCGACCGTATCGCCGTCTTTCAGATTGATGAAATAGACCTCCGCGTCCGGAGCGGATGGGGTTTCGCCGGCGAAGGCGGTTGCGTAAGTCAGGGAAGCGGTGGCTGCCGCCAGGAGAGCCAGTTTTCTCATAAATGTGTCCTCATTTGAACGCAGCAGGCGTTCGCTGCTGGTAAGAAACACTTCGGGCGGAGGAATTATTCGGGTGAGGGAACGAAAAAATCCTATTCCGGAAGTTTCAGACGGGCTGAAGCCGCTGTTTCCGCGGCTTTGGCGCTATTGCGTCGTGCTGACCGGGCATCCGGAACAGGCCGACGACCTGGCGCAGGCTGCCTGCCAGCGGGCTCTCGAAAAGGCCCATCACTATCAGCCCGGCACCCGGCTGGACCGCTGGGTGTTCCGCATCGCCCAGCGGCTGTGGCTGAACGAATTGCGCGCCGAGGCCGTGCGCCGCGGCGGCGGCATGACAGCGATCGAAGACATTGAACTCCCTGACGAACGGCCGGGTCCGGAATCGAATATTCTGGCGCGTGAAGTGTTATTGGAAGTACTGGCCCTGCCGGAAGCGCAGCGCACCGCCGTGGTCCTCGTCTATGTGGAAGGATACAGCTATAAGGAGGCGGCGGAACTGCTGGACATTCCCATCGGAACCGTGATGAGCCGCCTGGCCGCCGCTCGCGGCAAACTGGCCGGCAAGTTCAAACACAAGAAGAGCAGCGTCGGATGAGCGAAACGCCGACATTCAGCGACGAACAGCTTACCGCCTATCTCGACGGCGAAACGGATCACATCCCGGCCGACGAGATACGCAGGGCGCTTGAGCAGGACGCCGGGTTGCAGGCTCGGCTCGAACGATTGTCGCTGGAGACCGGAGACATCGCCGATGCGTTCGGTCAGTTGCTCAAGAGCGCTCCACCGGCACCCGAATTAGAGATCCCGCAGGCAGCGGCAAAACCGCGGATGCGTTGGCCGTCGCTGCGAGCCGTTGCAGCGATCGCGATTCTGTGCCTGGCCCTGGGCTGGGGCGCCGGATATCTAACGCCGCGCAGCGACCTTGAATCCTGGCACGATTTCGTCGCTGCCTATCACGCGCTCTACGTCAACGGCACGCTTGCCCGCATCGAACAGGGGGACGACGCAGCCGCTTCGCAGCTCGAGCAAGTGGCCGGAGCCATCGGAAAATCCATCGATCTGTCGACCCTGAAACAGATCGACGGGCTCGATTACAAGCGTGCGCAGATTCTGGGATTTGAAGGTCAGCCACTGGCTCAGCTGACCTTTCTGTCGGAGGTCGGCGCGCCGGTAGCGCTGTGCATCATCCGAACCCGGGGCGACGGGTCTACCGACATCCAGGTGGCCGAGCTGCAGGGCATGAGTGCGGCCAGCTGGTCGCGGGACGGCTATGACTACCTGCTGATCGGCGGATCCGACGCGGCGCTGATCGCCTCGACCGCGGACCGACTGACAGACCGTCTGTGAAGGTCCGGCCGGTCAGCGGCCGACCGTCTGAATGACCTCGAAACCCTCGAACTGCGGGCCGCCGATGTAAAGCGGCTTGTTCTGCCCGGCGTTCTTGTGGGCTTTGCGAAACGCCGCGCCATTGGTCCAGTCGACAAAGGCCTGCCGGCTTTGCCAGACCGTGTGTGAGACGAACAGCGTGTGGTCGTCGTTTTCAGGACCGCGCAGCATGTGGAACTCGACGAAGCCCGGTTCCTCGCGCAGGTGGACATCGCGATCGAGCCAGACATTCTCGAAATTCTCTTCCTCGCCTTTTTTGACGCGGAAACGGTTCATGGCGATGAACATGGTTTTCTCCTCTGCGGACCGATTCTCAATAACTGGAGAATAATTCTCATATTTTGCGCTGTGAGGAAAGAGCCGACAAGCGCGTCAAAACGCCTTCCAGCTCAACCGATCTCGACGGAATTATAGTTTCGTGCGCGACCGCAGCGCCGCGGCGAGCGTGCCCTCGTCGAGATAGTCCAGTTCGCCGCCGACCGGGACGCCATGGGCCAGCCGGGTGATGGCGACGTCGAGGCCGTCGAGCTGGTCGGTGATGTAGTGGGCCGTGGTCTGGCCCTCGACGGTGGCGTTGACGGCGATCACCAGTTCCTTGATGCCGCCCTGCGCGACGCGTTCGACCAGCGACTTGATGTTGAGGTCGTCCGGGCCGATGCCGTCGAGCGGCGACAGGGTTCCGCCGAGCACGTGATAGGCGCTGTTCATGGCGGCGGCGCGCTCGAGCGCCCAGAGGTCGGCGACATCCTCGACGACGATGATGGTGCTGCCGTCGCGCCGATGGTCGTTGCAGATGGTGCAGGGGTCGACCGTGTCGACATTGCCGCAGACGGAGCACACGGACACCTTGTCGTGCGCCTCGGCCATGGCTTCAGCCAGCGGCCCGAGAATCTGCTCCTTCTTCTTGATCATGTGCAGCGCGGCACGGCGTGCCGAACGCGGCCCCAGCCCGGGAATGCGGGCGAGCAGCTGGATGAGTTTTTCGATCTCCGGTCCGGCAACGCTTTTGGCCATAGCAGACTATCTACCGTGATTCGCCGGGATTGGAAGGCGTTTCAGATCCACCAGGCGAGCGCCGCCGGCAGCACGACGATGCTCATCAGGGTGGAAATGAGGATCAGGCTCGCCACCTCGTGTGACCGTTCCGGCATGTGTTTCTCGGCCATCAGATAGGCGAAGACCGAGCAGGGCATGAGGCATTGCAGGACGAACACGCCGCGTTCCGTGCCGGTGAAGCCGAACAGATGCGTCAGCGCCAGCGCGACGGCAGCCGCGATGACGACGTGCAGCACCGACAGCATGGCGCCGGTGACGATGTGCGCCGGCCTCAGCAGCGCGATGGTGTAGCCCAGGGTCAGCAGCAGCAGCGGAATGGTGGCGCCGCCGAGCAGCGTCAGCGTGTCGTCGGCCATTTGCGGCAGCGGCGTGTCAGTTGCCATCAGCGCGATGCCGACGATCACCGCATAGACGGAAGGCGACGTCGCCAGCTTGCGCAGGCTCCACGTACCCTGCGGCAGCCATTCGCCGATGGTGAAGACGCCGACGACGACGACCACCCAGAAGGCCATGGCATAGGCGAGCCCCTCATTGCCGAAGGCGAGCGAATTGATGGACAGCCCCATATTGCCGACATTGGCGAGCATCATCGCGCCGACATAGACGCGCAGCGGCAGGCCAAGAACCCGCAGCACGGCCGCGGCAATCAGCCCCATGGCGGCGACGGCCAAGACGGCGGCCAGCATGATGTCGGCAAAGGCGGAAAAATCCACATGGCCGGCCGCCAGGTGCGAGACCACCAGCGCCGGCATGGTGATGTTGGTGACGATCGAGGTCACGACCCTGCTGTCGAAGGCCAGCTTGAAGCGGGCGATCCCGTAGCCCGCGCCGGCGCACAGGAACACCGGTCCGATCACGTTGATCAGGTGGCCGACGATGGAATCGCTCATGAATCCGTCGTACGAACCGCATGCCACAGGGTCAACGGTTGCAATTGCGTCCACCGGGGTTATCTGTGTTGGGCGCGTGCGGACAATCGGGCGGAAAGTGCATATGGCAGACAGTCTCAAGGTTGCGGTCCAGATGGACCACATCTCCAGCATTCAGATCGACGGCGACACCACCTTCGCCATCTGTCTGGAGGCGCAGCGGCGCGGCCACGCGCTGTTTCACTACACCCCGCCGCAGCTGTCGCTGCGCGACGGGGTCGTGCGGGCGCAGGTCGAGGCGCTGACCGTGCGCGACGCGCCCGGCGACCACTACACACTGGGCGAACCGCAACGCATCGACCTGACCGAGATGGACGTCGTGCTTCTGCGCCAGGACCCGCCCTTCGACATGTCCTACATCACCTCGACGCATCTGCTGGAACGGGTGCACCCACGGACGCTGGTCGTCAACGACCCGGCCTGGGTGCGCAATTCGCCCGAAAAGATCTTCGTCACCGAATTTCCCGACCTGATGCCGGAAACGCTGATCACCAGCGATCCGGAGGAGATCGCCGAATTCCGCCGCGAGATGGGCGAAATCATCCTCAAACCGCTTTACGGCAATGGCGGCGCCGGCGTCTTTCACCTGACGCCGCAGGACCGCAATCTCACCTCGCTGCTGGAAATGTTCGGCCAGATGTTCCGCGAACCTCTGATCGCTCAACGGTACCTGCCGGACGTTCGCGCCGGCGACAAGCGCATCATCCTGATCGACGGCGTTCCGGTCGGCGCCATCAACCGCATTCCGACCGAAAACGAGGCCCGGTCCAACCTGCATGTCGGCGGCCGCGCCGAGCCGGTGGAGCTGACCGATCGCGAACGCGAGATCTGCGCCCGCATCGGCCCGGCGCTGAAGGACCGCGGCTTCCTGCTGGTCGGCATCGACGTCATCGGCGACGTGATGACCGAAATCAACGTCACCTCGCCCACCGGCATCCGCGAGGTGCTGAAGTTCGGCGGCGCCGACATCGCCGCGCTGCTGTGGGATGCCATCGAAGCGAAGCGCGGTTAGGGGCCACAGGCATTGCCGGCGATGGCTTCCCTGTGCGGCAGGTCCGGCAGATCCAGGTATACCCGCGTCCCATCCTTCACGGCCTGACGCAGCGCTCGGCCCGCGCCTTCTGCGACGCGCAACCGTCCGGCCTTTTCCAGCGTTTGCAGGCGCGAGCGCGACAGGCCGAGTTCACCGGCCAGCAACCGGTCGAGGCGCAGAGCCGTCGGCGTCTCGGTTCGCAGCCGGATTTCGAGCCGCGACCATGGCTCGGGCGCCTTCGACAGCACGGTCTTTTGGAACGATGCTGCCGAATTCGTCTCGGCGATGCGCGGCAGTCCGGTCGTGTCGAACGCCAGGGCCTGCGCCAGTGCGGGATCGTTTCGCTGCAGCGACTGCAGCGTCGCCGTATCGATGGCGCGCACGGGCTTGCGCTCGAATACCGGCCGGTTCCAGGTGTTGCCGCAATCGCTGCAGCGGTAGATCAGCCAGGCATCGAGCCGCTTGCCGCAGGCATTCAGCCTGAATTTGCCGCTGTGCCGGAACGGCCTGGCGCCGCCGCAGCGGCTGCATGAGAGAAACGGTTGCGGTGCCGTGCCGGCGATCAGCTGCCATTGAACGAGCAGAAGTTTGGACATCTCTTCGGGTCCTTCGGGATGAAGGTCCATCGAGATGACGGTGGGAGAGCCCGCATGACGGGATCGGTTTGGCAGCCCTGTGAAGGGAGAAGCTCAAGCGTCTGAAGATTTCGAGGAGGCAGAGAAAGTGGCTCGCCATACCGGTCTCGAACCGCCGCCTCGACAGACGCACTAAGTATTTCAGCCGCTGAATGCGGCCCTGCGAATGTTCGGGGAAGTGAGACCGGTGACTATGACGGCAAAACGCGGGGCCCTGGTTGCTCCTCGGAAGGCGGCCTTTAAGCAGACCGGCCACGAAAAAGCAAGTTGCGCTGCCGTTACGCCGAGCAGCCCTCCTTCAGCGTGACCCAGATCAGCTCGATCGGCTCCTTGCCGGAATTCACCGACTCATGCTCCTCGCTGAGGCTGACACCGCCGATCCAGCCGACGGAACCGTCCGGCCAGTGGCCGGAACTGGTGCGGTCGCCGTAGCGCGACGTCCAGTGGCCGCCCTTAAGGTGAATGAAGACCTGGTTCGGCGGGTGGGCGTGCACGCCTTCCCACTGGCCGGGCGGGAATGTGAAGCGCTGGACGATCACCTTGTCGTTTTCCAGGAGCACCTTGCCCGGGATGTTGGGGTAGCTCTGTTTGCAAGAGACCGAAGCGGCGCTGGTATTGACCATGTTGTAGCCGACAAAACCGGCAACGGTCAGCAGCACACCTGCGCCGAAAGCGGCAAGGCGGGATCCGGCAGACATGAAGACGTCCTCCCTCGGTTGCGGGGATCAGTCTAGCGCCGCGGACGGATCGTGTCTAAACCAGCGCCGCTTCCACCTGCCGGTTGAAGGTATCGAGCGCGCCTTCGTAACGGCCGAAAGTCAGTGTCTCGTTGGCGCCGCTGGCAAGGCCGGCCTGTACCGCCACGCCGATGTCGAAATCCTCGGCGAGCGTCGTGCGGGTGATCGCATGGTTGCGGCGCCAATGACCGGCGCGGGCCTCGTTGACGTCTTCGGCCGGCGCCAGCGTCGTCATGCGAACCGTGGTTTCCCCTTCCGAACGCGGATCGAGGCTGATCCAGGCAATATGGTCCTGCATGACAAGGAACTGGTTGGTCGGGAAGACGCCATAGAGCACGTTGGCGTGGTCGCGGATCGACCGGTCTTGCGGCGGCAATTCCAGCGCCGCGTCGAGCGTGGTGCGCGGCAACACGGAGCGCATATGCGGTCCGAACATCTGGTAGGTCGACAGATTGTCCTGGAAGTGCGGGCCG
Organism: Rhizobiaceae bacterium; assembly: GCA_963921345.3. Classification (GTDB taxonomy): domain Bacteria; phylum Pseudomonadota; class Alphaproteobacteria; order Rhizobiales; family Rhizobiaceae; genus Hoeflea_A. The sequence goes on from CAWUFE020000009.1 coordinate 376,214, forward strand.
ATGGTGTCGCGATGGGCAACCTTGAAATGATAGGCCTCGATACCGCCCTCTACCAGGATTTTCCAGTTTGCCGGGATCTCCAGCAGGTCGCTTTCGGCAATGGCGAGATTCTCCATGCCGCACCAGGCGAACTCCTCGGTGAGCGGCGCCGAAAATGTCTCGAAGTCAGCCTCGCCCTCCGGGTCGGCAAGCACCCAGATCAGACCGTGGCGCTCCGTGGCCGGCAGCCGGCGCAGGCCGTAATCGCCGCGGTCGAGCCCGGGAAAACCTGAATCTCCGTGCGGGATACCGCGCAATTCGCCCCGATTGCTCCAGGTCCAGGCGTGGTATGGGCAGGAAAAGGCGTTGCGGCAGCCCTTTTCGTCGACGACCAGCCGCGCGCCCCGGTGTCGGCAGACGTTAAGAAAGACGTGAACGGCGCCGTCCCGGTCGCGGGTCAGAAGCAGAGGCAGGCCGGAAAGGCTGCAGGTCATGAACGCGCCGGGCTCCGGAAGTTCGCTGGCATGGGCGGCGATCAGCGGCGTGCCGCGAAAAAGGCTGCGCATTTCCGCGCCGAAGCGTTCCGACGACGTGTAGCGTTCCACCGGCGAGGCGGCCACCTCCGGATCGAGAAAGAACATCCCGTTGGCCTTCAGCCCTGCCAACTCCTCCAGCAGGGCGATTTCCGTATCGCGGTCCATGGACGGTTCCTCCATTTGACTTACCGATTGGTAAGTATGGTAACTTACCGATTGGTAAGTCGTCAAGAGTGAGCTACAGTGCGCCCATGAGCGATGCGATAGAGGCACGACAGAAATTCATCGACGCGGCGCACCGGCTGTTCGCAGAGCGCGGCTATTACGGCGTCTCCATCGCCGCGGTCTCGGCCGAAATGGGGCTGACCAAACAGGCCTTGTTGCATCATTTCGGCAGCAAGGAAAAGCTTTATGGCGAGGTGATGCAGCAGCTTGCCCGGCGCTTCGAACGCGTCGTCCAGGGCGCGATCGCGCAACCGGGATCGGGGCGCGACAAGGCCCGCGCCGTGCTGCTGACCATTCATGGCCATCTGATGCAAGAGAGCGCCGATGCCCGCATCATCGCGCGCGAACTGCTCGACAACGTCGATCGCGCCGAGCAGAGCCGCAAATGGTACCTGCGCCCGCTTCTCGATGCACTGGCAGAAGTGTTTCGCGGCATACCGGAGTGGAAGAACGCCGGCGACGACGAGGTCTACGCCGCCATGTACCAGCTCGTCGGTGCCATCAATTACTTCGCCATTTCAGGCGCCACGCTCGACCGCATGATCGGTCCGGAGCGGCTCGCCGCCGTTGCCCGCGCGTTTCCTGCGGTCCTTGGCGATCTCGTCGAGGCACCCGTGGGACGACCGTCAGCGACGGCGACCCGCTCCGCTCAGGCCAGGGCCGGAACGGTCGGCAGCTGATACCGTTCGAACATCTCCGCGGGGGCGTCGTGGTCCCCGAAAACCCGGGCCGCCGCCGCCAACAAGCGGCCTTCGATGGTGGCATCCCTCAACGGGTTTTCCTCTCCCGGATCGCTGGCGAGATCGTAGAGCCGCGTCTCGCAATCCTCGAACCCGTCGCCGTCATGCAGCGGCACGCGTTTGGCGTCGTCCCGGGCGGCGATCTTCAGCAGCGATACGCCCTTGGTGTAGTCGAACGGTTCGACCAGTTCCATGTGCCTCAGTTCCTGCACCGAGAACGGTCCGCGCATGTGCATCGGCAGCAGCCGGTATTCGTAGAGGCCGGTGCTGTCGAGCCATTTCGGCCGGTGGTGGAAGGCGTAGCGGCCGTCGGTGATCAGCAGCGGCCCGCCGAACACGCCCGACAGCACGACTTCGTGGTGCCCGCCGTCGCGAGCCAGAAGCGGAACCAGGCTGCGGCCGCGCACTTCCGGCGGGATCGGCGTGTCGAACATGTCGAGCAGGGTCGGCAGGATGTCGATCGCCGACGTCAGGGCTTGCCGTCGCTCGCCGCCGCGGGCGGTAAATTCCGGATGATGGATCATCAGCGGGATGTGCGAGATCTCCTGATATTGCGGCATTTTGGTCTTCGCCCACCAATCGTGCTCGGACAGCAGAAAGCCATGGTCCGTTGTGGCGATCAGTACCGTGTCCTGCCACAGATCTTCGGCATCGAAGCGGTCGAGCAGCCGGCCGAGATAATCGTCGCACATGGCGACGAGGCCGGCATATTTGGCACGGATTTCGCTGATCTCCTCCGGCGTCTCGGTGACCCGCGCATAGCTCGGCCAGTCGAGAACCAGCCCGTCATAGCCGCTGTCATTCTGCCGGGCGAAGCGTTCGGGCACATGAAACGGCTCATGCGGGTCGAAGCACTCCAGCTGCAGCAGCCAGTTGTCGCGCCCGCGCGCGGCATCGAGAAACTCGAAGCCGGCGGCAAAGCAGCGTGGCAGCGGGAAGTCCGGCTCCGTCCGCATCCACTCCCGGTTCACCGCGTGCTGCAGCTTGTGGTGGCTGCGCTTCGCATCGTCGAAATCGTAATGACGCGGATCGTAAAGGCCGCGGAATTTCTCCAGGTCCGGACTGATCGTCGGCTTCCACGGATCGTATTCCTGGCCGCGAATGTTGGTCCAGGTGTCGAAGGTCGTGTGATAGCAGAGGCCGCCAGCCTCGAAATAGTGGAAGTGGTCGGTCACTAGGTGGCAATAGGTATCGCGCTGGGCGCGCAAGTGCCGACTGTAGGAATTGTCGAACGGCTCCAGCGGCCCCCAGGAGGAGTGGAAAAAGCCATAGCGGCCGGTGTGATGATCACGGCGCGCCGGCATGCAGGGCAAGCTGCCGGTGTAGTGGTTGTCGAACAGCACCGATCGTTCCGCCAGCCGATCGAAATTTGGCGTCGGGACAGAACCGCCGAAGCAGCTCAGCGCCTTGCGGTTGAGTGAATCGAACAGGAGAAACACCGCTTTCATCAGTTGGTCCCGGCTTTCGCAAAACGTTTGAGGGGATTGTGCGGCAGCAGCGAAAACACCAGGGCGATCGTGCTCGCGGCGAGGATGGTCGTGCATAGCGGCCGGGTGAAGAAGATGTCGGCCTCGTTGGCCGACATGATCAGCGACCGGCGGAAATTCTCTTCCAGGATCGGGCCGAGCACCGGCGCGATGGTTAGCGGCGCCAGCGGATAGTCGAACTTGATGAGCAGCAGCCCGAGCACCGCGAAGATCGGAATGAACCACAGGTCCTGCGCCGAATTGGTGACGCCGAAGGCTCCGACGACGCACAGCACCAGGATGATCGGAATCAGGAAGATCTTGCGGATGTTGACGAACCACACGAAGAGCGGAACCAGGAACAGGCCGAAGATCAGCAGGAACACGTTCGCCACCATGTAGGAGGAGAAGATTCCCGAAATCAGTTCCGGCGAATTGGCGAACAGCTGCGGTCCCGGGATGAAGCCGAGCAGCAGGATCGCCGCGAGCAGCAAGGCCGTACACGGATCGCCCGGCAGCGCCAGCGCCAGCGACGGGATCATGGCGCCGCCGCAGCAGGCGTTGTTGGCCGATTCGGTGGCGATCACGCCGCCCGGATTGCCCTTGCCGAAACTTTCGGGCTCGCGCGACGCGCTCTTCGCCGCGGCATAGGAGACGAATGCCGCGATCACCGAGCCGGCGCCCGGCAGCGCTCCGATAAAAGTGCCGATGGTGCTCGAGCGTACCAGGTTGGCGCCGCTCTTCAGCGTGTCGAGGATCGTCGACGGCGGGATGCGCACCGATTGCACGCCGGCGCTGCGGTTGAGCCCGCCGGCGCTGATCTGCAGCATCATCTCGCTGACCGCGAAAAGTCCGAGCACCAGCGGCACGATGCCGATCCCGCCGATCAGCCACTGGGTGTCGAAATTGAAGCGGTAGAAAAAGGCGAACGGGTCGATGCCGATGGTGGCGATCAGCAGGCCGATGCAGCCGACGATCAGCCCCTTCACTGTCGAACCGCGCGAGACGATGGCGATACAGACGATGCCGGCGAACGCCAGGGCGAAATATTCCGGCGGTCCGAAGTTGAGGGCAAAGCGGGCCAGCACGGGCGCGCCGAGGATCAGGTAGAGCCCGCCGATGAAGCCGCCCATGGCGGAGGCCGATACGGCGAGGCCCAGCGCCTCGCGCGCCTTGCCCTGGACCGCCATCGGATGGCCGTCGAGCAGCGTCGCCGCGGCGATCGGCGTGCCCGGAATGCGCAGCAGGATGGCGGTGACCGCCCCGCCGAAGGTGCCGCCGACGAAGACGCCGAGCAGCAGCGACAGTCCGGCGACCGGCTCCATATACATGGAAAACGGCGTCAGCAGCACCATACCGAGCAACGGCCCCAGCCCCGGCAGTACGCCGATGATGATGCCGAGCAGGACACCGCCGGCGGTAAAGGCGATCTGTGCGAGGCCGAGCGGGAAGGTGCCGGGATCCAACATCGCAGGATCACCCGAAGAAATCGCCGGCCGGCAGCACGAGGTTGAGCAGCTTGGCGAACGCCACCCACACCGCCCCGGTCACGCCGAGCGCGAATATCGGAATGACCAGGGCGTTGCGATAGCCCAGCGCCAGTTGCGCCAGCGCCAGGAAGACCGGGGTCGAATAGACGAAGCCGAACCACCGGAAGGCCGCGATGTAGAGAAGGAACAGAACGAACACCGCGACGGCCGGGACGTAGGGACGCAGGGCTGCCCGGGAGAGGCGCAGCACCTGCGTTTCGCCGCCCTGCTTTTCCAGAAAGGTCCGCGCGGCCTGCAGGACGATCAGTCCAAGCAGGACGATGGCGACCAGCCGGGGAAACATCGCGGCGTTGTTTTCAGCGCTGCCGCCGTTGACGCCTTCCGCAGCGAAGCGGGTCGCGATGTCGTAGAAGACGTAAGCCGGGATGAGCGTAAGAAGGATGAGGAAGGCGAGCTGGCCGTATTTGCGGTTCATCGTGAATTCCTCCGCAGCGGCGGGTCGCCGTCCCCTTCGCCGAACCTAGTTGGTGACTTCCTTTTCCCACTTGATGGCTTCCATGCCATCGGTGAGCTGGCTGCGCACGCTGGAGCAGTTCGCCGTGTAGAAGTCGGGATGATAGGTCTCGGGCGGCAGCGGCGTGAAGCCGAGCTCGTTGATCTTGGCCTGGGTTTCAGGATCGTCGAGCGCGGCCTTCATGGCGGCGCGCAGCTTGTCGACCACCGGCTGCGGTGTGTCCTTCTTGACCACCCACCAGTTCCAGCCGACGGCGGCCAGGCCTTCGACGCCGAGCTCGATGCCGAAGTCCTTGGGCAACGGCCCGGGGATGCCGTGCTCCGACATCGGCCGGTCGCTCATCACCGCCAGCACCCGGATGTCGTCCTTGTTGGCTTTGTAGTTGCCTGAGTTGAGCACCATGAAATCGAGCTCGCCGCTGAGGAAATCCTTCCAGCCTTCGCCGGTGTCGTTATAGGGGATGGAGCGCGCCGGGGCGTTGGCGTTCTTCAGCATCAGGGCGGCGACCATATGCGGAATGCTGATGTCGGCGGCGCCCGAGTAGCGCAGCTTGCCGGGATTTGCCTTGGCATGCTCGATCAGCGCCGGCAGGTCGGGAAAGCGGTCATCGTCCTTGCGCACGCCGATGGCGAAACCGTTCGAGCCGACGCCGTAGAGCGGCTCGAAGTCCTCGCACTGATAGGGTGTCTTGCCGAGCAGCGGCGCAAACAGGATCGGCGCCACATAGCCGTCGAAAACCTTGTAGCCGTTGGCCGGCGAGTTGAGCACGTCGAGCGCTGCCTTGACGCCGCTGGCGCCAGTGAGCGAGTTGACCGGCATGGCCTGGCCCAGTTCCTGGCCCATCCTGTCGGCCACCACCTGCGAGACCGCATAGGCGACCCCCGGCGACCACGGAAAGATAACCTGGACCTGGCGTTCCGGAAACTCGGCATGGGCCTGCGCGGCGCCAAGCAGCGCGAAGGCGCCGGCGGCAAGGGTGATGGTCAGTCGCTTCATGTTCATAGTCTCCTCCATGACGAACAGGCGGTCCAGACCGCGGGCCTCGTCTGCCGACCCGACGGTCATTCGTGGCCCGACCTTGACCGTCGATTGCGATAAAATCCAATTTCAAATATTGTACTCTTGATAACTTTTCAGAATGAGATGTGCCATGGACGTCCTCTATTCCCGGGCTCTCACCCATTTCATGGCGGCCTATGACTGCCGCAATCTGCGATCGGCCGCGGAGGCCGTTCACGTCACCCAGCCGGCGGTGTCGAAAAGCATCGGCAAGCTGGAGGACCATATCGGCATGCCGCTGTTCAACCGCACGCCCAACGGCGTCGAACCGACAGAGTTCGCGCATATGCTGCGCCGCCATGCCCAGAACATCATGAACGAGGCCCGCTTCGTCGAAACCGAGATCGCGGCGCTAACCAGCGGCTCCGGCGGTTTGCTGCGCATCGGCGTCGGCCCGGCCTGGAGCCTGAGTGTCTTCCCGCGCCTGCTGATGCGCTTTCAGGCGACGTTTCCGAATATCGACGTGGAGGTCCAGACCGGCGTCACCGACCACCTGCTGCCGCTCCTGAAGAGCGGCGACGTCGATCTGTGGCTGGGATCGCTGCACGATGTCGAGGAAACGCCCGACATTGCGGTGCGCACCGTCGGATGGTCCGACATGACGGTCTTTGCCCGCGCGTCCCATCCGCTTGCCGGGTCCGGCAAGGCTCGTCCCGTCGATCTCACGGCCTTTGCCTGGGCGAGTTTTACCAACGACCACCGCGGTCTCGAATGGCTGAGCCGCTATTTCACCACACGCGACTTATCCGAGCCGCGGGTCGCGCTGCGGCTGAGCTCGCTCGTCACCATGTTCTCGGCGGCGGCGCGCTCCGACCTCCTGGTCTATGCCGCCGACACGCTGCAGCCGGAGGCCGTGGCGCGCGGTCTGGTGGAGATCCCGCTGGCCGAACCCATCTGGGGTTTCGGTACTGGCATGGCCTATCGCCGCAGCACCACGGACCTGGCGACCGTGCGCTACATTCGCTCGACGCTGGTGGAGGAATACGCCGACCTTGCCGGTTGAGATCTAGAGCCTGTCACGGCTAAATGGAACCATTCTGCCGAGGTGCATTTGCGTCAAGGTCGAGCTCAAAACGCAGGCCGGGCTGGTGGCCCGGCCGAGGCTTTGAGCGAAGGAATTGGCGCAAATGCGCCCGGCCCTTCGGGTTTGCGGTCGGCGGACGCCCGCAGCGTCATGATGCTCGCGAGATACCTCCGGCATCGCGCTGCGCTCCTTCCTCGCGGATCGCCTCGCCGACCACAAACAGAATTGCTTCCATTTAGCCGAGACGGGCTCTATGACCCGTAGGTCAGCCAGCCGCTGATCAGATGGTGGGCGATGGCGCCGGGCGGCGGCGAGTTGAGGGCGTCGACGCCGGTCTGCCGTTGCAGCAGGGTGGCGGCCTCGTCACGGCTGAACCAGCGACAGTCTTCGAGCTCGCGCGTGTCCATGTTGATCTCGGTGCTGACTGCCTCTCCGTAACAGCCGATCATCAGCGTGTGCGGCATTGGCCATGGCTGGGTCGCGTAATAGCGCACGCGGCCGATGCGGATGCCGGATTCTTCCTGGGTTTCGCGCCGCACCGCTTCTTCCATGGTTTCGCCCGGCTCCAGGAAGCCGGCGAGGCAGGAATACATGCCGGGCGGAAAATGGGCGCTGCGGCCGAGCAGGCAACGGTCGTTCTCGACATCAATCGTGAGCATGATGACCACCGGATCCGTGCGCGGGAACAGCATGTTGCCGCAGGCCGGACATTCGCGCCGGTAGCCGCCGGCCCGCGGCTCGGTCCCCGTGCCGCAGCGTCCGCAATGAAGGTGCGACATGGCCCAGGCCATCAGGCTGGCGCCCTGCGCCAGCTGGCCCAGTTCGTTGCCGCGCACCAGCCCTTGTATATAGATCGACCGGTTGTCGATGGCCTTGACGGTCTCCGGCAGTTCGTCCGGATCGAGACGCACCGGCACCGCCAGCCGCGGCGCGTCGCCCTCGGCGAAACCGAGCAGAACGGCGTTGTCATAGTCCGGATCGAACGGCGCCAGCTCTTCCGCGCTGTGCAGCGCTTCGAAGCCCTCTCCGTTCTGACGCAGGAAGGCGCGGCCGGAACGCAGGGCGAAGCCGCGCATCCGGTCGGATGCCAGCGCCTCGTTCAGGCAATTGTCGTCGCGAAATTCCGACCGGCGGTCGAGGGTGTTTCCGGCAAAGGCGACAAGGCTGCTCGGCTCCTCGTCGAACCCGGCTGCATCGAATAAATTCAAGGTCGAGATGGTCTAGATTTCCTCGTTGATGGCCGCGATCAGTTCGGTGGCGCTATTGGTATCATAAGGTTCGGCATTGCCAACCCCCCAGACCGGCCCCGGCCAGGCCGGATCGCCCGGATTGCGGGCGATCACGTGTATATGGAGCTGGCGGATATGGTTGCCCAGCTGACCGATATTGATTTTTTCGCAGCCCGTCACCTGTTTCAGCGCCCGCGCCGTCTCGCAGGTCTCGAAGGTCAGCAGCGTCTGGTCGAGCGGTGTGAGATCGAAGATCTCTTCGACCTCCGACCGCTGCGGCACCAGCAACAGCCACGGCCAGCGGCTGTCGTTCATCAACCGCATCTGGCACAGTCCGAGGCCGGAGGCCAGCAGGCTGTCCGCCTCGATCCGTTCGTTCAGTCTGAAACCAGCCATGCCGTCCCAACCCGTTCCGTTGTGTCGCCTGGACAGGGGCCGCACGCCGTCCTGGAAGAAAGAGTAGCAGTTTTTTGCGGGATTGGCTTGCATTTCAGCCCGCGATTGCCGATATGGGGCGCGGGAGGTTGGTGGTGGACGAGCCACTCGCCAACCGGGTCAGGTCCGGAAGGAAGCAGCCCTAACGAGCCACGGCACGGGTCACCGTGCCAGCCTCCCACCTCTTTTCTTTGTTGGTGACATGCTGCCCGCGCCGCGCAGCCTGATGCCGCGGCCCGATTCTTGACAAATGGCACGAATATAGCCATATTCTGACAAAAGTCGAGTAAACCCATGCCGCAGCTTCGTCCCGTTCCCCGTGAAACACCGTCATCCGGTCCGCACTGGTCTCCGGCCGAGATCCAGGCCATGCAGCGCGCCGTCATCCGGCTGTTCGACCGCTGGGGCCTGACCGACGAGCAGGCGACGGTGCTGCTCGGCCACATCGCCACCCGCACCTACCAGCGCTGGAAGGCCGGCGAATACGGGCGCGTCGGTATCGATCTCGCCGCCCGCCTGTCCAATCTGATGGGCATCCACAAGGCACTGCGGCTGCTGTTTTCCGACCCGCAGCGCGGCTATGGCTGGATCAACCGCGCCAACGCGGATTTCGCCGGCCGCACGGCGCTCGACATCATGCTTGGCGGCCAGCTCACCGACCTGATGCGGGTGCGCCGCTATCTCGATGCGCAACGCGGCAGCTAACCATTCCCGGTGGAAAAAGTCGGTGGCACGGAACCGTCGCCACTAAATGATCCATTTCGCTTCCATAGTGCGCGTATGACGGCGGTTTCCCATGTTCGCTGGCCGAAGACCTTTCGGCTGATCAGTTCGGCCTATCCGCCGATCGACCTGTTCGAGGATATCGCCGATCCGGCCGATTGGCCGCTGCTTCTGGGCGCCGAACAAAAGACCAATCCGCGGCTGGCCGAAACCGTCGGCAATCTCGATCTGGTGCCGGCGGAACGCCGCGTCGGCGGCGAGGGCGCATCCTATGTGATGTCGAGCTTCACCCATGTCAGCCCCGACCGGCCGGGCCGCTTCCATGACGGTACCTTCGGCGCGCATTACGCGGCGCGCGCCTTCGAGACGGCGTTGTTCGAGACCGTCCATCACCGCGGCCGATTCTGCGCGGCGACCGACGAGGCGCCGGGCTGGATCGCCGACATGCGCGAACTGGTCGGCTCGGTCGACGCAAAGCTCGTCGATCTGCGCGACGACGGCCATGCCCATCTGCTGCATCCCGACGACTACGCGGCACCCCAGGCCTTCGCCCGCCAGGTCATCGCCGATGGCGGCGATGGCATCGTCTATCCCAGCGTCCGCCACGCCAGCGGCACCTGCCTCGCCGCCTTCTATCCCGACGTCGTGTCGATTCCCGTGCAGGGCCGCCACCTGACCTATCACTGGGACGGTGAGCGCATCGACAAGATCCGCATCCACGGCTCCAAGCCGGAGATCTGGGCGATCGATCCGTAAGCCCTCAGCGCTCGAGGAAATGTTCCCGGGACAGTTTGCCGTTCCGCAGCAGGTGCTGCAGGGCATAGGCGACCGAAAGAGCATCGTCGAGCCCGTCATGCGCCTTCAGCGGCGGATGCTCGATGCCGTAATAATCGGCCAGCCGGTTGCTTCGGGTGGTCCCGAGATCCTCCGGCGGCATTCCCGCCGCCAGCAGCAGCTTGCAGGCATTGTCGAACCGATGCGCAGGGATCGTCGCCGGGATGCCGGCAATGTAGCAGCTGATCGCCATCATGTTAAGCTCGTCCTTCCCCCAGGACCAGAAGGATGCGCCGCCGGAAAACCGGTCCAGCTCGTCCAGCGCTTCGCCGAGCGGCACCCCATGGGTCGCGATCGTCTCGTCGGTGATTCCTGTCAACTCGGTGAGGAAAGGATCGATCCGGTATGGCTTGCCGTGCCGGTCGACCGGCTTGACGAAAATCCTGGCGGTGTCGGCGATGGCGAAGTCGCCGGTCAGGTCGAGCCTGGCGGCGCCGATCTGGACGATCACGGGATCCGGATCCACCGGGGCGCACCAGAAACGCCTGTTGGATTCCCTCAGCGCCAGAAATTCGCAGTCGAATATGATTGCTGTGTCCACGACATCCATCCTTCATCGCAAGTGCGCTCAAGGTCGCACGGCCCGTCAACAGACGGCAAGCTGATCGCCGGTTGCTCTGGCTTTTTCACCCGCCGCTCTGTAAACCCTAAAGGTCGGATCGCGGCCCCACGCGCGGTCCGCCTCATGGAGCGTCAATGAGCAACGGCACATCAGTGCAGGACGGCGGCTACCGCGTTCTCGCCCGCAAATACCGGCCCATGGATTTCGGCGATCTCATCGGCCAGGAGCCGATGGTGCGCACGCTCACCAACGCCTTCGAGACCGGCCGCATCGCCCAGGCCTACATGCTGACCGGCGTGCGCGGCGTCGGCAAGACGACGACGGCGCGCATCCTGGCGCGGGCGCTCAATTACCGCACCGAGGCGATCGACAAGCCGACCATCGACCTGGCCGAGCCGGGCGAACACTGCGAGGCGATCATGCGCGGCAGCCATGTCGACGTGATCGAGATGGATGCCGCCTCGCATACCGGCATCGACGACATTCGCGAGATCATCGAGCAGGTGCGCTACCGGCCGGTATCGGCGCGGTACAAGGTCTACATCATCGACGAGGTGCACATGCTGTCGGTGCAGGCCTTCAACGGCCTGTTGAAGACGCTCGAGGAGCCGCCGGAGCACGTCAAGTTCATCTTTGCCACCACCGAGATCCGCAAGGTTCCGGTCACCGTATTGTCGCGTTGCCAGCGCTTCGACCTGCGGCGCATCGAGGCCGGCGCGCTGGTCGAGCATTTCCGCGCCATCGCCGACAAGGAAGGTGTGTCGATCGACGACGAATCGCTGGCCATGATCGCCCGCGCCGCGGAAGGCTCGGCGCGCGACGGCCTGTCGCTGCTCGACCAGGGCATCGCCCATGGCGGCGGTAAGGTCGAGGCGGAAGCGGTGCGCGCCATGCTGGGGCTTGCCGACCGCGCCCGCGTCGTTGATCTGTTCGAAATGGTCGCCAAGGGCGAAGTGGCGGCGGCGCTCAACGCCTTTCGCGAACAATACGATTCCGGCGCCAACCCGGTGGTGGTGCTAACCGATCTCGCCGATTTCACCCATTTGGTGACCCGGCTGAAATTCGTGCCCGAGGCGGCCAAGGATCCGGCGCTCAGCGAGGCCGAACGCACCCGCGGCGGCGAGTTCGCCAAAAACCTGTCGGTCCCGGTGCTTTCCGCTCTTTGGCAGATGTTGCTCAAGGGCATTCCCGAGACCGAACAGTCGAACCGCCCGGTGAGTGCTGCCGAAATGGTGCTGATCCGGCTGACCCATGCGGCCAATCTGCCGAGCCCCGGCGAGGCCGTGCGCCGCTTGCAGGATGCACCGCCGCAGCGAGCGGAGGGCAATGGCGGCGCTCCGAGCCAATCCAGCGTAGCGCCGGCGGACGCGCCCGCCGGACCGATGGCCGAGGCACCGCCGCAACCGCCGATGCCGAAGGGCGGCGGCGGTCCGGTCGCCATGCTGCAGCCGACCCAGAACGGAGACAGCGCCCCGCGCGTGCAGGCCGTTCAGCAGCCGACCGTCGTCATCGACGGGCTCAGCGACCTGGCGGCGCTTGCCGGCAAGCACCGCGACCTCAAGCTGAAGGCGATGATCCGCAAGTTCCTGCGGCCGGTGAAGATCGAAACCGGCCGTTTGGAGATCGGCCTGGTCGAGGGGGCGCCGAGGGCGCTTGTCGGCGAGCTGAGCACCCGCCTGGAAGACTGGACCGGCCGCCGCTGGGTGATCGCGATCAGCCGCGAAGAGGGTGGCCGCACGCTCGAAGAGATCGAGCACGAGCAGCGGGCCGAGCTGGTCAGCGACGCCAGCCAGGATCCCGATGTCGCCGCAATCCTGGCGCAGTTTCCCGGCGCCCGCGTCCGCGACGTGCGAATCCGTGCCGACGAGGCCGAAGAGCCGTTGCCGGCCGGCCAGAGCGATGACGGCGATATCCTGCCGGACGAGCCGCAGGACGATTACTGAAACACGCAAGCTACGCCGGCGCCGCCGCGCCGCAGCCAATGGAGAATAAGATGCGCGATTTGATGGGCATGATGGGCAAGGTCAAGGAAATGCAGGAGAAGATGGCCGCCCTGCAGGAAGAGGTCGAGGCGATCGAGTGCGAAGGCACCTCCGGCGGTGGCCTGGTCACGGTGCGCCTCAACGGCAAGGGCATGATGCTCGGCATGTCCGTCGACCCGTCGCTGATCAAGGACGACGAGGCGGAGATCCTCGAAGACCTGATCGTCGCCGCCCACAACGACGCCAAGGGCAAGATCGAGGCCGCCGTCCAGGAAAAATCCAAGGAACTGACCGCCGGCCTGCCGATCCCGCCCGGCATGAAGCTGCCCTTCTAGGCCCCTTTTTCGAAATGGCCTTCGCTCCGCTCGGCCCGATCCGCAGCGTCGCCGATCTGCGCCGGCTGGAGGAAACGCCGCTGGAGCAGGCAATCGGCATCGACAGCACTTACGAGCTGTTTGCCGAATCGGCCCGCGCTTTCGGCGACAAAACGGCGCTGACCTTTCTGCGTTCTGGCGATCCCGCCGACGATCCGATCCGCTGGAGCTACCGGCGGCTTTTCGAAGGAATCACCCGGGCCGCCAACCTCTTTCATGCGCTCGGCATCGGCCCGGGCGATACGGTGGCGGCACTGCTGCCCGGCTGCCTAGAATACCACCTGGTGCTGTGGGGCGGCGAGGCGGTCGGCATCGTGCAACCGCTCAATCCGCTGCTGTCGCTGGACAAGCTGGAGGAATTGCTGCGCGCCGCCGACGCCCGCATCCTGGTTGCCTATGGCGCGGCGGAAGAAGCCGACTATTGGGACAAGGCGATGGCGCTGCGGGCCCGCATCCCCGGTCTGCTGGTACTGCGCGTCGCACCGCATGACGAAGCCGAGCCGCCGGAGCATGACGGCGATGGCGATTTCCAGGCGCTGGTGGCCGACCAGCCGGCCGACCGGCTGGTCAGCGGACGCCGGATCCGGCCCGACGACATCGCCGCCTACTTCCACACAGGCGGCACCACCGGAGCGCCAAAGCTTGCGCAACACACCCACGGCAATCAGGTCTTCACCGCCTGGGCCAGCGTGCAACTGCAGGGCATGACCCGCGACGACGTGTCGATCAACGGCTATCCGCTGTTTCATGTCGCCGGCGTGCTGCCCGCTTCTCTCACATCGCTCTCCGCCGGTGTCGAGGTCGTCATCCCGACGACGACGTTGCTGCGCAATCCGCAGGTGCGGCAGAACTACTGGCACATTGCCGAAAAATACGGCGCGACGTCGCTATCGGCGGTTCCGACCGTGCTGGCGGCCCTTGCCAATGTGCCGGTCGACGGCGCCGACATTTCGTCGATCCGCTATTGCCGTACCGGTGCGGCGCCTCTGCCGCCGGAACTCGCCGAACGCTTTGAGCGGCAGTTCGGCCTGCACGTGCATGAAAGCCTCGGCATGACCGAAATGGCCGGCATCAGTTCGATCCGACCGCCGGGCGTGCGCGGTCCGGCCGGCTGCGTCGGCTTCCCGATCCCTTACGCCCGGGTCCGGGTCGTGGCGCTCGATGCCGACGGCAATGCGACCGACCGTGACTTGCCCGACGGCGAGCACGGCATGATCCTGTTCAATGCGCCCAACGTGTTTCCCGGCTATCTCGACCCGGCGGCGACGGCAAAGGCGTTTACCGAAGACGGCTGGCTGATCACCGGGGATGTCGGCTGGCGCGACGCCGAGGGCCGGCTGCATCTCACCGGCCGCTCCAAGGACCTGATCATCCGCGGCGGCCACAACATCGATCCCAAGGTCATCGAGGACGCGCTCGACAGCCATGCCGACGTGCTGCTCTGTGCGGCGGTCGGCGCCCCGGACGCCTATGCCGGCGAACTGCCGGTCGCCTTCGCCGTCGCCCAGCCCGGCACCGCGCCGGACCCGGCGGAGCTGCTCCAATGGACTGCAGCTCGCGTCGACGAACGCCCGGCGCGGCCGAAATGGGTGGAACTGATCGGCACCATGCCGACCACCAATGTCGGCAAGATCTTCAAGCCGGATTTGCGCCGCCGCGCGGCGGAACGAACGGTGGGCGATCTGATCGGGACGCTGACCGCCGATCACCCGTCGCTGCTCGGAACCGCCGTGACGGCGCGGCTCGAAGCCGATGGCCGCATCACCGTCGACATCGCCCTGCCGGATCCCATCGACCGCAATGCCCAGGATGCGCTCGGCAAGGCGCTCAATCCGCTGCCGGTGGCGCTGGTTTTCACGAGCGCCGGGTGAGGGGGCCCGGATGCGCAAGCATCAGGGCCGCTCGGTCAGGGCCTGCGAAAAGTCGACCGGGTGCAGCGGAAAGTCTATGATCTCGTCGACGATGCTGCCGGTTGCGGGTGCTGTCCGGCGCTTGATCTCCTTCCACTCCTCGTCTGCCATGAAGCGTTCCCAGCCGGCAGCCATCTCGGCTTCCGATTTCCAACTGAGCAGATAGGCGAAGACCGGATTGTCGTTGTGGCGGGTTTCCCACATGGCCAGGATACGAAAACCGTGCTGCCGCATCAGACGGGCGGCGTGATCGCGGAAGCGGTCGAGAAAAGCCTGTTTCGTGTCGTCGAAGATTTCGTAGATTCTGAGCTGGTTGATCATTGCTGGAACGCTCCTGGAGTCGATTGAGACAGGTGCTTTTGCGATGGCGCGACTTCGCGGAGGAAACGGCGGCCGAAATGCGCAAGGCAAAGTTCACGCACTGTTGAACGGACGATATCGGATTGAGGCAATGGATCCGCCGATTGTGCCGGACTGCAAACTGGACGAATCCATGCCCGACGCGCTATCCTGATTCGAGCGACACTGGAATTGTTTCTCGGTCCAGTTGGGAGGTCACGGACGGCAGGCGGGCATTCAATCCATACCGCCGGGCAGCGGATTCGGTCAAGAAGGGGGCAGACCTTGGCTGGATTGACAAAAGAACAAAAGAAGCAATTGCAGGCAATGTCGCGCATTCCCGATCTTGCGTGGCCCACCGTGATTGTGTTTTTGGCCGGTTCGATCTGCTGGGCCGGAGGTCTGGTGGCCAACATGGCCGGATTGCTGCCGAACTGGCTGGTGGTCATCACCGCCTTTGTGGCGATGTATTTTCTCTTCATGGCCATGCACGAGGCGGCCCATTCGTCGATCTCGCGCAATCGCCACGTCAACTACATTATCGGCAGCATCGCCTCGATTCCGTTTGCCGGAGCCTTTCCGATATTTCGCCGCGCCCACCTGACCCACCACGTTCACGCTAACGACCATGAAGAAGACCCCGATTTCTGGAGCGGCGGAAGTCCGTTGATATTTAAGTGGGCGACCCAGGATCTCCGTTACGTGAAATTGTACCGCAACAGCTCCAGGCGGTTCTCCCGGCGTCAGCGCTTGCAGAACATCGTCGTGCCGTCGCTGCTGCTGGTCGTTGCGTTATGGCTCGTTTATCTCGGCTACTGGCAATCGGTGCTGTTTGCCTGGCTGATCCCCTGGCGTCTGTCGATTGCCTGGCTTGCATACGCGTTTAACTACCTTCCCCATGCGCCCCACCAGGTTCCGCAAAGAGAAAACCGATTTGCCGCCACGGTGTGTCGTCAGCCGCGCTGGCTGAAATGGATCCTGATGTTCCAGAACTATCACAACGTTCATCATCTCTATCCGTCGGCACCGTTCTACCGGATCGAGAAAATGTGGGACGTCGGATCGGAGCACTTCAAACGACACGGCACCCGCATCGTCTGACTGACACCCGATCTTATCCGTTCACTCGGGGCTTGCTTCGAAAACCAGTTCCTCGAGCCGTGCCATGTCGGTGATGTGCAGGGCGTCCGAAGTTCGGATGAGCAGACCGGCCTTGATCAACCGGCTCAGTTCGCGCGACACCGCCTCCCGGTGGGTGCTGATGCGGTCGGCGATATCGGAGAGCTTGGGCACCGGCGTGATCCTCCGGTCCGCCTGGCCGGGCAGGCGGCCGCCCGACAGGCGCAGCAGTTCCGCGCGAACCCGGTGGGGAACCGACAGCGTGCTGAATTCGACCACCCGCGACGACAGCCGGCGGACCTCCGCGGTCAGCAGGCGGATCACGTGCAGACTCAACTCCGGTTCCAGCCGCAGCACTTCGACGAAGGCACTGGGCGAGAGTTTGGCAATCAGGCACAGGGACTGGGCCTCGATGCTGGCCGAACGCTCGGAGCCATCGATTGCCGATATTTCGCCGAACATGCGGCCTGCATGCATGTCCTGAAAAACGACATTCTTGCCGGCAGCCGAGTAGATGGAGGCGCGAACGGTTCCCTCGGCCAGAAAATACACTCCGTCAGGGACATCGCCCTGGCTGAAGACCATCGTCCCCGGTTCGAAAGTCAGCCAGGCACACAGGTCCGCAATCCGCTGCAGTCTTTCGTCGGAGAGCCCGGCAAGCAGCTCTACTTTTCGCAAATGGTCCAGACGGTCGTTCAATTGCTGCCCCCAGCGCGATCTGATCGGAAATTGACCCCAATCCATTGAACTTTTTCATGTATCCGGTGTCGATACAAGACGATACGCTGGACCATCCATTTTCGTCCTGCATTGGCATTTGTCATAGCCAGGCGATTTTTTTCTTGGTTTTTTTGACGCGTAAGATCCAGGACCATGGGAGGTGCAATGTCATGTCAATAAAACGGATGGATCCCAGACTCACGGCCAGCAAAGTCTATGTAACCGACAAATGGAACATGACGGTTGCGCAGCTGTTGCTGGAATATCTGAACCTGGAGGGGGCCGATACGGTCTTCGGCATTCCCGGCGGCGCGGTCATCTACATCGCCGATGAGCTGATGCAGCAGCGCGACCGGTTCGACTTCGTCATCTGCCGGCAGGAAACCGGCGCGGCCTATATCGCCCACGGCTATGCCCGCGTGTCGGGCAAGCTGGGCGTGGTGCTGACGACCTCCGGCCCGGCAGCGACCAACGCCCTGACCGGTTCCATGAACGCCCAGGCCGCCAATGCATCTCTGCTCACCATCACCGGCGAGTGCGCAGAGAAATATTTCGGCATGGGCTACCTTCAGGAGGGCATCGACGCCGATCTCGACGTGTCGAACATCTACCAGAACGCGGTGGAATACAGCGCCGTCATCACCAGTCACAACAATTTCCAGACCCTGATGCAGCAGGCGTTGCGCGATGCCCATTCGCAGCCGCCGCGTGCCAGCCATGTCAGCATTCCTAACAATATCGCTGGCGAGTGCGTCAAGCTGCAGGGCGCCTATGACAAGAACGGCAACCGCATCCCGTTCCCGAATTCCCCCTTGCGTTACCGCGCGGTCCCCAACGGGGTCGACACGCACAAGACCTCGGAGTCGCTCCAGGAACTTGTCGCGGCACGCCGCCCCTTGATCTTCTTCGGCAACGGAGCCAGACGGGCGCTCGAACATGCAGACCGTCTCGACAGCTTCACGGCATTCGTCGAAAAGTTCGCCATCCCGGTCATGACGACGCCCGACGCCAAGGGGATCTTTCCGGAGACTCACCCGCTGTCCCTGCGCAACTACGGCATGACCGCCTGCACCTGGCCGGACATCTACATGCAGCCGCAGAACAGCGCCGACCACTACGACGCGCTGATGGTGTTCGGCTCCAAGCTGGGCGAACTCGCCACCAGCGTCGTTGCCACCGATCACTGGTCCAAGATGCTGATCCCCAGCCACAGTTTCGTGCAGGTGGATCTCGACCAGAGCATCATCGCCCGCGATTTTCCGGTCACCCGCGGCATCGTCGCCGATGTCGGCGCGACACTGGACTGCATGATCGAGGAAAGCACCGGCCTGAAGCCCGACGAAGCCGCGGTGGAGGAACGAAGGAAGCTGATCGCGCAGATCAAGAAGGATAACTGCCCGTTCCACGAACCCGAGGGTCGCGATTTCGCCGGCGCACCGGTCCACCCTGCCGCCGTCTGCCGTGTCGTCCAGGAGTGCATGAAAAGCGGCAATGTGTTCATCGACGCCGGCAACTGCGTCGGCTGGTCGCTCAACAACATGGTGATCGATCCGCCGGTGCGGTACCACTCGTCGTTGGACATGGGGCCGATGGGCTTCGGGGTCGCCGCGGTGATCGGCGGCAAGATCGCCGATCCCGACAATCCGGCGATCGCCATCGTCGGCGACGGCGCCTTCATGATGCACGGCTCGGAAATCTCCACCGCTGCTCAAAACCGCGTCGGCGCCATCTGGGTGGTTCTCTACAACAACGATCTGGGCATGGTCAGCCAGGGGATGGCGGAGCTGTTCCCGCCGCAAAAGGCCTGGAGCGACTACTACAAGCTGGGCGACCCGGATCTTGTCAAATACTCGACGGGCCTTGGCGCGCGGGCGGTCGAAGTCGGGCCGCACCAGAACCTGAGTGCGTTCGAACAGCAGCTCGAGCTGGCCATCGAACTGGCCGACGAGACCCGGCAACCGCAGGTGATCGTGGTCCACATCGATACCAAGCCGATGCCGCGATACGGATGGCCGACCCTGCCGAAGCCCGACTGTGGCAAACCCTGATCGACCGGCACCTATGAACACATTGGGAGAAGAAGCATGAACACCGATTCAACGGCATTTGATTACGTGATCGTCGGCGGCGGGGTCGCCGGTGTCTACAGCGCCTGGCGCATCCTGCAGGACGCCCACGACAAGGGCGGCGAGATCCCCTCGGTGCTGGTGCTGGAGCAGAACGACCGGATCGGCGGACGGCTGCTTTCGCTGGAGCCGCCGGGCATCCCCGATTCGCGCGTCGAAATCGGCGGCATGCGCTACAGCGACGCACATCGCTGGGTCTGCAGCCTGACCGAACATCTGGGCCTAGCCTATCAGCCGTTGCCGTCCGACCGGCCGGAGAACATCGCCTATCTGCGCTCGACGCTGCTGCGCTACCAGGACCGGACGGATGCTTCCAAGATCCCCTACAATCTCGCGCCGGACGAGCGTAGCGCCAAAGACCTGTCGTCACTGATCATGCTGTCGGCGCAACGGGCGATCCGCGAGATCACCGGCGACCCGAATGCCCAGCCGACGCCGCAGGAATGGGAAAAAGCCCGCGACACAGGCCGCTTCGACGGTCAGCGTCTGCAGGATGTGTCGCTGCGCTATGTGATCCTCAACACGGTCAGCCACGAAGCCTTCAAGATGCAGGAGGACATCGGCGGTTACGACAGCGTGCTTCATACCTGGAACGCTATCGACGGATACCCCTGGAACCTGGGGGATTTCGCCCATCCGGTGAAGTTTCATCACACGATCGACGGCTACGACCAGATCCCCATCCAGCTGGCGCATTTGACCGCCGAACTGGGCGGCACGGCCTGCACCCGCACAGCCGTGACCGAGCTGGATCATGACCAGGCGACGGGCCTATTCACCGTGACGGCGCAGCCGGGGGATGAGCCGTCTCCGACATCCTACACGGCGAAGAAAGTCATCGTGGCCGCGCCGCTGCGCTCGATCGAGATCCTCAACCGCCACAACAACTTCTTCTGGGATCCGGGCTCCGACGAGGAGGACCGGTTCAAATGCGTCACGCCGATCCCGCTGTTCAAGCTGGCCCTGTGCTATTCGAAACCCTGGTGGCAGGACCTGCCGCCGGTCGAAGTTCCGGGTGAGGGCGAGCGCCGGATCACCAAGGGCAAGTCGAACACCGATCTGCCGATCCGCCAGTGCTACTACTGGTGGACCGACGAGGACACCGGCAGGTCGGTCATCCTGATCTATGACGACGGCACCGATCTGAGCTACTGGGCGGGGCTGCGCAACCGCACGGAAGACCGCTACCCTTACGATCCCGGCCAGGCCGGCGGGGCGGAAGAGACGCCGCAATGGGTGAAGCACCGGGCGCCGCGGCTGATGGCCGAGGAGGTGCACCGGCAGCTGTTGATCATGCACGGTCTTTCGGAAGACGACGTCTCGGTCCCCAAACCCTACGCGTCGTCCTACATGGACTGGGGCGAAGACCCCTATGGCGGCGGTGCCAATTTCTGGCATGTCGGCGTCGACAGCGTCACGGCTGCCAAGCAGATCGTGCAGCCCTTCGACATGGAATTGTATGTCTGCGGCGAATGCTGGTCGCACGCGCAGGGGTGGGTCGAAGGCGCCCTGCAGACCTGCGAAGACATGCTGCAGTGCCACCTGAATCTGGGCGAACCCGGCTGGTACAAGCCTAAAGCCGACAACTGAAGGAACGAAAAGATGACATCCACGCTGGGCCACATCAACATCGTGACTGACGACGTACAGGGGACCGCGGACTTCTTTGTCAGGAATTTCGATTTCAAGGCCGGCGCGCTTGCCAAGCTGTCGGCCCATTGGGTCTCGGTCCTCACCCGGCTGCCGGACGCCTCGGCCGAATTCATTCCGCTGACGTCCGAAACCGAGAAAGTGCGCATCGAGGTGCTGCAGTACATCCATCCGACATCGCCGCCGGAATCGCCGGGAACCGGCGTCCCGAACATCACCGGGTACCGGCACATCGGATTTGTCGTCGATGACATCGACGCCAAGACGGCCGACCTGAAAAGCCAGGGGTTCGAGTTCCTGAGCGAGCCGCAGACCGTCGCCGACAGAAACATCCGGATCGTCTATTTCATCGGGCCGGAAGGAATCCTGATCGAACTGTCACAGCACCTGTAGGCCAGATCCGACGGCCGCGGTTCAAACCGCGGCTGTTTTCGCCTTCTCGATGATCCGCTGCATGTTCTGCGGATCGAAAAACTCGCCGACGCCGACGGTCTGGGCAAAAACCCCGAAATAGGCTTCGGTATCCTCCTGATTGCCGTAAAGCGCGCCGAACAGCTCGATCATCTCCTGCGGCGGATCTTCCAGTTTGCCCATTTCGTAGGAGAAGTGCAGCATCGGCAACGACTGGGCGTCGCGCTCCGCCTCGAAAGCCGCCAAAGCCTCCGGCCCGCCGGTTTCGGCGCCCAGGGCCTGGTGCACCGCCACTGCCAGGTTTTCGGCATCGCGCAGCGCGTGCGACATGCCGGCTGCCGAAATCGGATCGACCGTCAAGCCGGCATCGCCGACGAGCGCCCAGCCGGGGCCGTAAGCCTTTCGGCTGAAGCCCGTCGTCGCGCCGAACCGCCACTCGGTCGCACGCTTTGCCGCGCGCACCCGCTCGCCCATCTCGGGCGAGAATTCGGCAAGCTCGGCATGGAGGTTCTTTTCCGGGTCCGTCCGCTGCACGCCGAAATCCTCGTAGCGGCAGCACATGCCGGCCAGGGTCTGATTGTCGTTGGTCGCCCAGCTGTAGAACATGCGGCCGGGGCGCGACACGAATTCCATGTCGTTGAGCGGCAGGTCGTCGAAATAGGCGAAATACATGCCCTGGGCCTGCGGATGGGCGTTGGCCACCTCGGCGTCGACCATTTTGGCAATCGAGGAGTTGCTGCCGTCGGCGCCGATGACGATGCGCGCCGATTCCTTGCCGGCCTCTCCGTTGCGTCCCGCGGTTTTGATGCCCACGACCTGGTCGTTCTCCCAGATCAGGTCGGTAACCGAACATTCCGGCCGGTACTCCGCGCCCGCCTCGATCGCCGCGTCGACCAGCAGATCGTCGAGGACCTTTCGCTTCGGGGCAATTGCCACGTCGACGTCGCCGGCAGCGGGTGCCGGCCCGGTCAGCGAGATTTCACCGAGATCGAGCACGAACCGCTTCATCGGCGTGCATCCGGTTGCATTGACGCGGTCGAGCAGGCCCCAGTCCTTCAGTTTTTTTGCCCCGGCATGCCAGATCATGTGGGTCGAAATAGGCATGTCGCTGCCTTTGGCGTCCCGATCCACGAGCAGGACCTTGAGGCCCTTGCGGGCCAGCAACATGGCGGTTGAAGCTCCGGCGCAGCGAGCGCCGACAATGATGGCATCGTACATCTGCAATTCCTCCAATTGACTGTCGGGCTCAGTTTTGAATCCGCATCAGGTCGAGATGGCTGAGAACGGTCAATCTGTCACAGCCGTGGAATCGGTAGCGTTGACATTTGCCAACCTCTGCAGCAACTGCCGCGCATTTCTGACATCGGCGCACCGCGACGGCTTCTCGATATGAGACAACGCTCCGGTGAGAACATCAATCGCCTCCTGTCGGCGGCCGATGCTGTTCAGATGATCGGCCAGTCCTGTCGAGGCGCGCAGGCACCAGCCTCGCGCACCCTGCCGGGTGGCGATGTCGACTGCCTTTCGCAGCTCGGCCGCAACCGCATCATCGTCGAATTTGTCCAGCTTGCGCATGGCTTCGGCACGAACCCGGTGGATTTCACTGAGCTGCCAGATCTCGCCAAATCGCCCGACCCTGTCCTCGGCTCTTTGCAAAAAGTCGAGCGCTTCGCTTGCGGCGCCGCTTTCGCACTGCACGGACGCAATCATGGTCCAGAAGTGAGGGATGACGATCTCGGCCCCGGTCGATCGGAAACCGTCCGCTCCGGCGGCCATCTCCTCCAGGCCGGACGGATCGTTTTTTTCATGAAAGTCGATATAGCCCAGGTAGACCCGGCTGAAGGCGTGCACATAGTCGTATCCCTGCGTTTTGCCGATGGCCAGGCTCTCCCGCACCAGCGACCGCGCCTTGGGCCAGGCGCCGCACAGAATGGGAACTGTCGCTCCCCAGATCATTGCCCAGGCGAGGGAATAGGAGTGATTGAGGGCGCGCGCCGTGCGTTCCGCCTGCTCGACAAGCTCCAGCGCCTCGTCCGGTTCGCCCGTGATCCACAGGGCGATGGATTGGTGAACCATCGCCACGACTTCGAGATCGGTCGAGTAGAGATTGACCAGCGCCCGGTGCCGGTCCGCCGAGAACCGGCCGCGCATCGACTCGCAATATCGGATCGCATCGCCGAACCGGCCGCTGTAAAACGCCACCTGCAGCGAAACCATGTCGCCGATCAGCAGCGAATCGTTGGTTTGGCTCTCGTCGGCGACGATCCTGATCTGCTCGTGAATTGCCGCGCCCTGTTCGATCCGCCCGCTGGCGTTTCTCGAGACCCACGCGCCCCAGAGGATCCACAGCTGCTCCTTCGGATCCTGCGCGGCTCCGCTCAATTGCGATGCGCGCGTATAGGCATTCTGCACATCCGGCGCCGCCCAGCCGTCGCTGAGCATCAACGCTGTGCCGACCGACGCCTGCAGGCGCATTTCCAGGAGATCGCGCTGCTGCGAGGCATCGAGTGAGCCGAGGAGATCCAGGCCCTTGTTCAGATGGGCGATGGCCTCCTCCACGGCGGAGGCACTGATGGCGACACGTCCCGCCGAGAGATATTGATCGGCGGCAAGTGCGGCGTCGCCGGATTCGGCAAGATGGTGAGCCAGGATGATCGGTCTGTTTTCCGACGACCGGGAGAAGGGCCCCCGAAGGGCGCCGGCTATCTGTCCGTGAACTGCTCGACGGCGCGCCTTGAGCTGGGACAGGTAGGCCGTTTCCTGCAACAGCGCATGGGTGAACTGATATCTGCCGGCGTCCCCGTCGTCCTGCACCAGGACGCCAAGTTCGCAAAGGCTGGCCAGGTGTCGATGCAGCACGTCGGGCGCAATGCCGGTGACAAATCCGAGCAGGTCGGCGACGAACGAGCGCCCGATCGTGGCCGCCGCCTGGGCGACGGGCTTGGCGCTGGGTCGCTGATCAAGCCTGGCGGAAAACGACGCCTGCAACGTCGAGGGGATGTCGAGCTGCAGCACCGTTTCCTTGAGTTCATAGCTGCTGTCGGTTTTCGTCAGCTGGCCTGATTCCAGCACCGACTTTGTCAGTTCCTTGACGAACAGCGGCACGCCGTCCGTATTCGACACGATCGTTGCAATGGCGTCCTCCGGCAGGGCAAGTCCGTCGGTCGCCTGAAGAATGAGTTGACGCGCATGTTCATCCGAAAGCGCGTCGAGATCCATGCGGTCGATGCCTTCGAGGCCGGCCCATCTCGTCAGATCGGTTTCCGGTCTGACTGTCAGCAATACGAGGATGGCGTCGTCTTTTGCGCGCGCGATGATATCGTCGAGGACGAGCAGCGTCGACGGGTCGATCCAGTGGACGTCTTCGACCATGATCAACAGCGGTTCAGCCGCCGCCGACCGCGTCAGCAGATTGACCACGGTTTCTATGGTTCGCTGGCGTCGAAGTTTGCGGCTCAGGCCCTGCACGCTGGGGTGCTCGTCGACGGGAAGTTCCAGCAGCGACGCCACGAAAGAGGTTGCCGGTTCCCGCTCCATTCCGGCGCTTTCGACCAGAGCGGCAATCGCCGTGGCATCGGCCGAACCGGTCTCCTTGCGGGGCATTCCCAGCATTCGGCCGATTTCTTCGACGGCCGGGAATAGCGGCGTGTTCTGGTGAAACGAGGATCCCTGGAGCCGGATCAGGCGGTGGGAGCTGCCCGAGATTCCGTCATAGAATGCCTGGACCAGCCGGGTTTTGCCGACCCCGGCCTGACCGACGATCTGGATCGCACCGCCCTTGCCGCTTTTTGTCGATTGCCAGAGCGACCCGATCCGTCGCGACTCGGCCTGGCGGCCGACCAGCGGTGCCATCCGCCTGCCTTCTCCGGCCTCGAGCCAGTCCGCACCCGAATGGGTGTCGTCGACGCACCAAAGCCGAACCGGTTGCTCCACCCCGGCGACACTCTTTTGGCCGAGATCGGTCAGGGCGAACGCGTCTCCGACAAGCTTGCGGGTGCTGTCGGCGATGACAACGGTGCCGGGCCTGGCCAGCGACTGGATCCTGGCAGCCACATTGGGCGTGGCGCCGACGGCGATTTCCTGTTGTGCGGTCCCTTTGCCGATGGTTTCGCCGACCATGACCAGGCCCGTTGCGATGCCGACGCGGGCGGCGAGCGCGGTTCCGTCGGAAGCGGTCATCTTTCCCGTCGACTCGGCCATGGCGAAGCCGGCGAGGACGGCGCGCTGTGCATCGTTTTCATGGGCGACCGGCCAGCCGAAATAGGCCAGGATGCCGTCGCCCAGATATTGTGCGATGAAGCCGCCCCATTGCTGCACCAGCGCGTCGCAGGCCTTCTGATATTTGCGGATGGCGTCGGAAAGATCCTCCGGATCCATGCGATTTGACATCGCCGTCGATCCGACCAGGTCGCAGAACAAAACGGTGATTTGCCGCCTTTCCGGTGCCGTGTCCGCTTCCGGAGGCGATGCTTCTTCCGGTTCTCCGCCATTGCGCAGCTGATCGATGGCGACCAGGATCCGCAATCGATCGCCAAGCGGAATATTCAACTCCTTCAGATCGGAACTGTTGATCTGCGGAAGGACGTCAAAACCTATCTCGCTGGTTTCGAAGAGCGTGGCATAACGCTCCATCCCGCAACGAGCTAACCATTGCTTAACGCTGTCCGGCTCTTCCACCGAATCGTGCATTCGCGAATCCCATCTTCGAGAATACCGCCTTCATCCCGGCCTATTCTGAACGTTCACTTTGAACTGTTTCACCGTAGACGTTCCGGCAACCGGCCTGTTTCAATTTCCCTTATATTTCAGTGATCTAAAGTACTCAGTCCCCGAATTTTTAATCTTTGCCTTATGACGAAAGGAAGATTAGCACAAACGCAATCCAATAGAAGACGCGCCTGTCGATTTAATTACTAAATTTTCAGGGGATCAGGCCTCGATCCGCCTCCGACGGTACTCGCTCGCCAGCACGACGATCACCGCCGTGAACGCCAGCCCGTAACCCATTTGCCACCAGTCGATGCTGTCCAGGATCAGCTGCAAGAGGGCCGGCGGCCCTTCCAGCGGGTTGGTGAGCACGGCGAGCGCCTGCTCTTCGTTGGGAAAGCCTTCGAGCCGCCGGGCGAGAAAACCGGCGACCGGTCTGCCCGTGCTGCGGCCGAGGCTATTGAGGAACTCCAGCAGGATGACGACCGCCGGGATCAGGATGGCGAGCGGAATGCTCCAGCGGCGAAACAGGGTCGACAGGCCGGCCACCCAGGCAAGAAAGGGCGCGTACCATAGCAGGGTGAGCCCGAAATAGGCGGCGCCGACGACCCCCATGCGACCCAGGCTGTTGACTGCAGCATAGGGCTCCGGCGCGGCAATCACCGGGTGCTGGGCGGCGAACACCAGGAGCATCCCCCAGACGATGAGGGCCGTCAGCACGGCAAAGACGAAAATCAGGGCCGGGAAGATGGTGATGCCGGACAGCGACTTGCCGGTGAGGATCTTGAGGTCGCTCTGAGGCATCGACTTCCAGAACAGCAATGCGTTGTTGCGCCGGTCGGCGGAAAAGGCATCGGCATAGTAGAAGAACAGGCCGATCAGCAGATAGACCGACCAGATTCCGAAGATGCCGCCGATGATCACCTCGTAGAGCTGCGGGCTGGCAAGCACCGCGCCGGCCGGCAGGTCGAATTCGGAGCGGCCGGTGGTCAGCAACAGCACGATCCCGGCCATGACAACGACGATCAGGAAAATCGGTGCATAAAAGAAGGCGATCCGGTGTTCCAGATATTCGCGTTTGATCAGGGCAAACAGGGCGCGCATCATGCTTCTCCGGCGGGGCCGTTCTGGGCCAGGGTGACGAACAGATCGGAAAGGGTCGGCGTCGTCACCGGACCGAGCATTTGCAGGGTCTCATGCGGCTGGTCCTTGAACACCATCGCCGTCAGGTCGAAGCGTTTCTCGCTGAAGAGCGGGCCGAGTTTCTCCGCGTCGGCGACGCTGTCGCCGGTGACCAGCACCTGGGCATACATGTTGCCGACCTCCTCCATCGAGGCATCGAGGAAGATCTCGCCGTCGCGGATGAACAGGATGTCGGTGAGCATGAACTCGATCTCGTCGACCTGGTGGGTGGTGATCACGATGGTGCGTTCGGCGCTCATGTAGTCGTCCAGCAATCGCCGGTAGAACATCTTGCGAAACGGGATGTCGAGCCCCAGCGTCGGCTCGTCGAGCACCAGCAGCCGGGCGTCGATGGCCATGACCACCGACAGGTGCAGTTGCGCCAGCATGCCCTTCGACAGGGTCTTGATCCGCAGGCCCGGCTTCAGCTTGGTATCCTGCAGGAAGGTCTCCGCCCTGCGCCGGTCGAAGGCCGGGTGAATGGCATCGACCATATCGAGCAGCTGGCGCACTCGCAGGAAGCGCGGCAGGCTGGCGACGTCGGAAATGAAGGCGACATCGCGCATCAGCCGGGCGCGGTGGCGGAACGGATCGAGCCCCAGGACTTCGATGCGTCCGCCGCAACTGGTCAGGCCGAGCAGCGCATTCAGCGTTGTGGTCTTGCCGGCCCCGTTCTCGCCGACCAGTCCGTAGATGCGGCCGGCCGGAATGGTGAAGTCGATGCCGCGCAGCACCTTCTTGCGGCCGAAGTTCTTGGTCAGACCGCTGACCCGGGCGATAACGGGAGCGTCGGTCATTGGCCGCCTCCGTTTTCCAGAAGATCGGTGGCATCGAGATCGAGTGCTGCAATCCGCGCCCGGATGCGCGGCCATTCATCGGCCAGAAACTTCTGCCGCTCATGCGCCAGCAGCGCATCGCGCGCCCCCTCGGCAACAAACATGCCCAAACCCCTCTTGCGTGTGACCACATCCATATCCACCAGCGACTGATAGGCTCTGGTGACCGTCAGGGGGTTGACCGAAAGGTCCATGGCAATCTGGCGGACCGACGGCAACGCTTCGCCCTCGGGAATCGATCCGGTGAGGATCATCTCGATGAGCTGTTGCCGGATCTGCAGGAAGATCGGCTGCGCTTCGGTCCAGGACGTCATGCCATCCCCGGTTTTGGTGTATTGCTCAAATAACACACCAACACACGCAACCGCAAGAGGTGGGCTGGCCAGCCCGCTACAGTTTGCGGGCGACGAGGAAACGGTTGGGCGGGGAAGACGGATAGGCCCCGGTTTCGATGATCTGGAATCGCTCGCCGGCAATCATTTCATCCAGCTCGGAAACGCCCAGGAAGCCGACATAGGGCGCCCGCCTGAAAATCTGCATGACAAAGATGACCGGCCGCAGCCACAGGCTCCGGTCCGCCAGGCAGGGCGTCTTGGAGATGAACAGTCCGCCGGGCTTAAGCAGCCGCCGGATCTGCCGGACTGCGGCTGGCCTGTCCTTGATGAGATGCAGCAGGTTGAAGGCGAGCACCGCATCATAGGATCCTTCCGGCTCCTCGTGTTCGCCGACGGTCGAGCGGACGAAATCGACATTGCCGACCTGCTGGTCCCAGGCCTTTTCACGCGCAATGTCGACCATCGCGGTCGAGATATCGCTGCCGGTGATATGTCCGACGTCCTTTGCCAGCAACAGCGCGGTCGAGCCGGTGCCGCAGCCCACCTCCAGGACCTTGTCGTCATTCGACAGATGCGTCCGCGTGCAGTCCATCGTCTGCTCATAGGCCTCGACATTCTTGATCGGCTGCTCCGAGTAGCGCTTGGCCACCCGGTTCCAGAAGGTTTCTTCCGCTATCATGGTGTCTTTCCTATCGCTCATTTGTGGCCGCCGCGAGCCCGGCATCCTTCCACTTGAACGGGCCGGACGGCTCGCCGCCATCGCTTCGGAACTTCATTTACATATGCATTTATGCGAATGAAATTGCGGAAATTCGCAGACCAGTTATACGTTTTTGCATGAAATGGCAGGCCGTCTCCTTTGACTGGAACCAGGCGCGCGCCTTCCTCGCCACTGCCGAGGAGGGGTCGCTGTCGGCCGCCGCGCGGGCGCTGGGCCAGACGCAGCCGACGCTCAGCCGCCAGGTTGCGGCGCTGGAGGAAGACCTCGGCGTCACCCTGTTCGAACGGGTCGGCCGGTCGCTGACGCTGACCCAGGCCGGACTCGAGCTGCTCGACCATTTCCGCGCCATGGGTGATGCCGCCGGCCGTATCTCGCTCGCCGCGTCGGGACAGTCGCAGGCCATTGACGGGCACGTCAGCATCACCGCGACGAACATGCTGGCCACCCTGCACCTGCCGCCGGTTCTGAAGCGGATCCGCGAGGCGGCGCCGGGCATCACGCTCGAAATCGTCGCCGCCAACGAAATCCGCGACCTGATGCGGCGCGAGGCCGACATCGCCATCCGCCACGCCCGTCCCGAACAGCCGGACCTGATCGCCCGCCTGGTTGGCGAGACAACGGCGCATCTCTACGCCTCGCCGGATTATCTCGATCGAATCGGCCGGCCGGAATCACCTGGCGATTTGTCCGATACCGAGTGGATCGGCTTCGGCGACGTCGACCGCATGCTGCCGGTCCTCAATGGCCTCGGGCTGCCTTTGACGGCGGACAATATCAAGCTGACGTCGGAAAGCGGCACCGTCATGCTGGAACTGGTCCGGCAGGGCCTCGGCATCACCATATTCACCCGTGACGTCGGCACACTCAATCCCGATCTCGAACGGGTCCTTCCCGACCTCGAACCCATTGTCGTACCGGTCTGGCTGGTCACCCACAGGGAACTGCACACCAGCCGCCGCATTCGCCTTGTCTTCGATATGCTGGCCGAGGCGTTTGCCTCGATGGAGCCGGGGACGCTTTCACCGGCGCGCCAGTAGCGGTTTCAGCGATGCCACGTAGCGGGACACGGAATCGCGCCTCGGATCGAACCATTCGAGCGACCAGTTGAGAGCGCCGATCAGCGCGTAACGCAGATAGCGGATCTCGGTTGGCGAAGCGTCGGCGCCGAGAAAGTCCCGCAACACGGTGTCCCACACGCGGTCGTAGTCGCGGCGCACCGCCGCCAGCTCCTTGCGGATGCCGTCCGGCACGAAAGGAAAGCACCGAATATGGGCGGAGGCGTAGTCGCTCGACGACAGCAGCGACTGCAGATGGACTTCCATGGCCTTGACGACGCGCTGGCGCGGCGACAGGTCGTCCATCTCCACGAGCGCTTCCGCAACGGCCCGGGATACGACCTCGACACCGCGCCGCATGACTTCCGTCGCCAGCGCATCCTTGGACGGGAAATGGTAGTAGAGACTGGCGGTCTGCATGCCGACTTCGGCCGCAAGGTCGCGCATCGACGTTTCGGCGTAGCCGTGACGACGCATCATCCCGGCGGCGATATCGAGGATCTCGCGCCGGGCGTCGGGTGCTCTCTGCCGGGTCCGCGGCGCGCTCATGCCGCGTCGCTGCAGGCAATGCAGATATTGCCGAAATGGCCGCCTGTCTCGAGCGCGCGAAAGGCGTCCGGAGCCTCGTCGAAGCCGAACACCTGATCCACCTCCGGTTCGATTCCATGCTGTTCCATGGCTCGCGAGAGCTGCTCGAAGTCCTGCTTCGAGCCGACCGAGACGGCGCACAGGCGCAGGCGCCGCGTCAGCGCCAGCGGCAGGAAGAACTCGGCATTCGAGCCGGTCACATTGCCGATCAGGATAACGGTGCCGCCGGTTTTCGCCGTCTTGAGCGAATCGTTGAACGTCGCCGCCCCGCCCAGTTCCAGAACCCGGTCGCAGCCGAGGCCGTGCGTCGCCTTGCGCACGGCGCGCGCCCAGGAAGGCACGGCATTGCGGTCGATCACGGCATCAGCGCCCAGCGCGACAAGCCGCTCGGCCTTTTGCTCCGAAGACGTGGTCATCAGCACCTGGGCACCGGCCGCCTGCGCCAATGCCAGCGCCATCAGCGCGACGCCGCCCGACCCCTGGATCAGCACCGTTTCGCCCGGCCGCAACGGTTGCGGCTCGGACAAGGCGCTCCAGGCCGTCACGCCGGCGCAGGGCAACGTCGCCGCCTGGGCATCGGAAAGATGGGCGGGAATCCCGATCAGGCCGGAGGCCGGGAAGACGCAGTGGGTGGCGAGCACGCCGTCGAGCGGACCGCCGAGCCGTCCGGCTTCCAGGTCGGCGGGCGGCGCGCCGCCCATCCAGTGCTGCAGGAACAACGGCGACACGCGGTCGCCGACATCAAAGCCGGTGACGCCGTCGCCAATAGCTGCCACCGTGCCGACCCCGTCGGAAAGCGGAATGAGCGGCGGCTGAACGGCTCGGCCGTGTTCGCCGCGCATGACCACCAGATCGCGATAGTTGAGCGATGCCGCCGCCATTTCGAGCAGCACCTCGCCCGACCCCGGTCGCGGTGTCTCGCGCTCCAGGAGGATCAGATTGTCGAGACCGAACCCGTCCCGGAAGCACCAGTATTTCATTGTCTCACATCCGCTTGGCGACTTCTTCCAGCATCACTTCGGTGGCGCCGCCGCCGATCGACTGCACCCGCGCGTCGCGCGCCATGCGTTCGATGGTGCTCTCGCGCATGAAGCCCATGCCGCCGTGAAACTGCACACAGTCATACATGACCTCATTGACCAGTTCGCCGCAATAGGCCTTGATCATCGACACTTCGCGCACCAGCTCTTCGCCCTGCGCGGCGCGGGCCGCGGTGGCATAGATCATCTGCCGTCCGGCCTCGACCTTGGCCGACAGCATCGCCAGCCGCTGGCGGATCGCCTGCTTGTCCCACAGCGGTGCGCCGAAGGCCTTGCGCTCGCGCACCTGTTCGACGGTCAGTTCGATCGCGGCCTGTGCTTCGCCCATGGCCATGGCGCCGAGCACTAGCCGTTCGTTCTGAAAATTCTGCATGATGGCGTAAAAGCCGCGGCCCTCTTCGCCGAGCAGGTTCCGGGCCGGCACCCGGCAGTCGACGAAAGCGAGTTCCGCCGTGTCGGAACTGCGCCAGCCATGCTTGTCCAGAGCGCGCGAGACGGTAAAGCCCGGCGTGTCCTTTTCGATGATGAACATGGTGACGCTCTTGCTTGCCGCGCCGCCGTCGCCTGTCTTGGCGGCGATGCAGAGGACGTCGGCATGCACGCCGTTGGTGATGAAGGTCTTGGCGCCGTTGAGGACATAGTGGTCGCCGTCGCGCCGCGCAGTGGTGCGGATGCCCTTCACGTCGGAGCCGGCGTCGGGTTCGGTAATGCCGACGGCGGTGATGATCTCGCCGGTGACGACGCCCGGCATGTAGCGGGCTTTCTGCTCGTCGCTGCCGGCGTTGAAGATGTGCACCGAGGCCATGTCGGTGTGCACCAATGCCGTGATCGCCACGCCGGCATAGGTCGAGCGGCCGAGTTCCTCCGCCAGTACGACGGTCGCCCGCTCGTCCATGGCCGATCCGCCATAGGTCTCCGGATAGCGGATGCCGAAGAAGCCCAGCTTGCCCATCCTGCGCAACAGCTCCCGCGGTGTCCTGCCGTCGGCTTCCCAGGCGTCGGCATGCGGCTTGATTTCTTCGGCAACGAAACGGCGCAACTGGTCGCGCAGCATGTGATGTTCGTCGTCGAAGAAGAACGGGCTGGCGGCGGTCGCGGAGAATCCGGGGGAATGGGTCATGCACCGGTCCTTGCACGGCTGGATGGAGGCTGTCGGCTTGACGATTTACCTAACGATCGTTAGTTAGAAAGTCAAGTTGAGTGAGCCCGGGGAGCGCTCCCATGAAACCGATGCCCGACCTTCTTTCCGATTTGCGCACCGCCCTGTCGGCGGCGGCGCAGGGAGGCGGCGCCAGGATGCGCGAACGCCACGCCGATCGCGGCAAGATGTTCGTGCGCGACCGCATCGAGTTCATTCTCGACCCGGGCACCTCGTTTCTGGAGCTGTCGCCGCTGGCCGCGCACGGGCTTTACGGTGGCGAGGTGCCGGGTGCGGGGATCGTCACCGGCATTGGGATGGTGCACCACCAGCCCTGCATGATCATCGCCAACGACGCGACGGTCAAAGGCGGTTCGTTCTTTGCCGAGACGGTGCGCAAGCACGGACGTGCCCAGGAGATTGCCGAGGAAAACCGGTTGCCCTGCCTCTATCTTGTCGACTGCGGCGGCGCCTATCTGCCGGAGCAGGACCGGGTCTTTCCCGACAGGGACGATTTCGGCGGCACGTTCTGGCGCCAGTGCCGCATGTCGGCGTCGGGTCTGCCGCAGATCTCGGTGGTATTCGGCGGCTGCACGGCGGGCGGCGCCTATATTCCGGCGCTCAGCGATCAGGTCATCATGGTGCGCGGCACCGGCCGCATCCATCTCGGCGGCCCGCCCATCGTCAAGGCGGCGATCAACGAGATTGTGGACGGTGAAACCCTCGGCGGTGCCGACATGCACACCACGGTGTCCGGCGTCAGCGACCATGTCGCTGCCGACGAGGAGACGGCACTGCGCAAGCTGCGCGAGATCGTCGGCCATCTTGGCGACGGCAGGCGGATCGCGCCGCCGCGCCGCCCGGTGCTGCCGCCGCAACCGTCCTTCGGCGAAGCGCAGGACCACGCGCCGGTCGACCTCAAGCGACCGGCCGACATGCGCGCCCTGATCCGCACTCTGGTCGATGACAGCGCCCTGTCGGAGGTCAAGCCGGATTACGGCTCGACGCTGATAACGGGCTTTGCCCATCTGCACGGCTATCCCATCGGTGTGCTCGCCAATGACGGCGCGCTGTTTTCGGAGAGTTCGGTCAAGGGCGCCCATTTCATCGAGCTTTGCGACCAGCGGCAGATCCCGCTGATCTTCCTGCAGAACATAACCGGCTTCATGGTCGGCACGGAGGCCGAGCGCGGCGGCATCGCCAAGCATTCCTCCAAACTGGTGCATGCGGTCGCCAACGCCCGCGTGCCGAAATTCACGGTGATCGTCGGCGGCTCGTACGGCGCCGGCAATTACGGCATGTGCGGCCGCGGTTTCAGGCCGCGTTTCCTGTTCGCATGGCCCAATGCCCGCATCGCCACCATGAGCCCGGATGTGGCTGCCACGGTGGTGACCGAGCTCAGGCGTTCGAGCCTCAAACACCCGGCAACGGAACAGGAGATCGCCGAACTCGACCGCGCCACCCGCGCCCAGTTCGAAGAGCAGAGCGACCCCTATTATGCCACGGCGCGGCTGTGGGACGACGGCATCATCGAGCCGAACCAGACCCGCGACGTGCTCGGCCTGTGCGTGTCGCTCGCCGCCGGTCTGGAGGCGGAGACCGGCCCGCGCCCGGTCTACCGGATGTGAGGCGGCCATGTTCGACAGCCTGCTGATCGCCAATCGCGGCGAAATCGCCTGCCGCATCATGAAAACCGCCCGCCGTATGGGCCTGCGCACGATCGCCGTCCATTCCGATGCCGACCGCGATGCGCTGCATGTTGCCATGGCGGATGAAACGGTGCCGATCGGGGCCGCGCCGGCACGCGACAGCTATCTGCGGGTCGACCGCATCGTCGAGGCGGCACGGCAAACCGGGGCTGCCGCTATTCATCCCGGCTACGGCTTTCTGTCGGAGCGTCCGGAGCTGGCGGAAGCCTGCCTTGCCGCCGGCCTGATCTGGGTCGGCCCGCATCCTCGGGCGATCCGCGCCATGGGATCGAAGACCGAGGCAAGGGTCGCCGCCGAACGCGCCGGCCTGGCCTGCATTCCCGGCCATGCGGGACCGGATCAGTCGGATGACGACCTGCGGCGCGAGGCGTTGGCGATCGGCCTGCCGGTGATGATCAAGGCGTCTGCCGGAGGTGGCGGCAAGGGCATGCGCGCCGTTCACGACGCGGCGGAGCTGCTTCCGGCGATCGCCGCCGCGCGGGCCGAAGCCGAGCGGGCCTTCGGCGACGGCAGCCTGCTGGTGGAACAGTTGATCCGAAATCCGCGCCACATCGAGGTGCAGTTGCTCGGCGACCGGCACGGAACGCTGCTGCATCTTTTCGAACGCGACTGCTCGGTGCAGCGCCATCACCAGAAACTGCTGGAGGAGGCGCCGGCGCCGAACCTGTCCGCGGAAACCCGGCAGCGCCTTTGCGATGCAGCCCTGCGGCTTGGTCGCGCCATCGCCTACGATTCCGCCGGCACGGTGGAGTTCGTCATAGATGCGGCGACCGAAGCCTTTTTCTTTCTCGAAATGAACACCCGGCTGCAGGTCGAGCATACCGTGACCGAGGCGGTCACCGGTCTCGATCTCGTCGAGCAGCAGCTGCGGGTCGCGGCCGGCGAGCCGCTGTCGCTGTCCCAGACGGACATTGCCTGCAACGGCCACGCCATCGAGGCGCGGTTGACGGCGGAAGACGCGGCGGATGGCTTTCGTCCCGATACCGGCGAGATTCTGCACTGGGCTCCCGATCCCGGACTGCGTTGCGATGCCGGTGTCCGGGCCGGTTCGATCGTCGGGCCGCACTACGATTCGCTGATCGCCAAGCTGGTCGCCCATGGCACTGACCGCGAAGCGGCGCGCCGCCGACTGGTGCGCGGCTTCGAGCGCACGGAGATCGTCGGCCTGAGCAGCAACCGGCTATTCCTGCGGGACGCGTTGGCGCGAGAGCGCTTTGTCGCCGGCCGGGCGACCACGGACTTCGTGCGCGACGAATGGCCGGATGGCTGGAAGGCGCCGCCGTCCAGGGCACGTCTCTATGCGGTGCTCGCTGGCCACCTGCGCCGCGAAACGGATCCGTCCCCCTGGGGATCGCTCGGTGGATTTCGCCTGCTGTCGGAAGCGGGCCGTCCGGCTCGCAGTGTCTATGTCGACGCGGACGCGCCGCAGGCACCGATAACCATCGAGGGACAGAAGACCGATTTCCGTATCATCGACAAAGACGGCGTCAACGAGGTCACTGCCGTTTGGACCGAACCGGGTCGACTGGAAGTGACCGCCGAAGGGCACACCGAAGCGGTTGGCGTTTACACTGCCGGTGAGCGGATCTTTGTGTCCGGCCGGAACTTTGACGATGCCTTCACCATCCGCCTGTTGGCCGACTGCAATCCGGAGCAAACCGCAGACCGGGTTTCTACACCCGATCGCATTGCAGCACCCATGCCGGGTGTCGTCGCTGAAATCCGGACCGCGCTGGGAGCCCAGGTCTGCGAGGGCGAGGCGCTGGTGGTCATGGAATCCATGAAACTGCTGATCGAACTCAGGGCTGCGGCGACCGGCCGGGTGGTCGATATCGGGGTTGCCGTCGGACAGACGGTGGAAGCAGGCCGGTTGCTGATCGAGCTCGACACGGGCTAGCCCGCATTTCTCATACTCGCTGTGGTCTGCGCCGGCTCAAATGCGGGCTAGATATCAGTCCAGCCAATGTCCCGCTTGGTGTGAGCCGAGAGGTGGCGCAAGTCGGTTCGGTTCCAGCGGTCGGGCTTGCGCCCCCTGCGTCGGGCGGGAGCCTGTGCGACATAGCCGGCAACGTTCTTGAAAAAGCTCCACAAAACGGGGCTGTTTGTGCGATCTTCGGTCATGGGAGTATCTTATCCTGTTGTGGATCAGCACCGAAGATGGTGCAGCCGGTGATCGCCTTCCAATCGAATATGGCTCACTAGGCATAAGGAGATTTTATATCGCATGGCATCGAACCTGCCCCCGCTGGCAGCCATCCGCGCTTTCGAAGCAGCGGCCCGTCACGCCAGCTTCACCCGTGCCGCCGAAGAGCTCAGCATGACCCAGGCGGCCGTCAGCTACCAGATCAAGGTGCTTGAGGACCGGGTCGGCGCGGCGCTATTCCTGCGTCATCCGCGCGGTGTCGAACTGACCGAAACCGGCAAGCGCCTGTCGCGTCAGGCCGGCGAGGCGCTCGACCTGCTGCGCGACGCCTTTGCCGAGGCGAGGGGGCGTACCAGCGAAACGCTGGTACTCAGCGTCATTCCAACCTTCGCCACCAACATCCTGGCGCAGCGTCTCGGCCGCTTCCAGATCGACAATCCGGCGCTTGCCCTGCGTGTCGATCTCAGCCAGGCGCTGGTCGATTTCGCCCGCGAGGATGTCGATGTGGCGATCCGCGCCGGCATCGGCGGCTGGCCGGATGTCGAGAGCCATCTGCTTTTGCGCGGCGTCTTCACGCCGATGCTGCATCCGGACCTGGCGCAGCGCGCAGGCGGTATCCGCGAGCCCGCCGATCTGCTGAAGCTGCCTATCCTCGAGCCTTCCGATCCGTGGTGGCGGACCTGGTTCGAGACGGCCGGCGTGCCGGCGACGGCGCTGAAAAAACTGAAGAAGAAACCGAAACTGCGCTTCGGCTCGCAGGTGCTGGAGGGCAATGCTGCAATCGCCGGCCAGGGCGTCGGCATTCTGACGCCCGCCTTCTATTGCGACGCGGTTGCCCAGGGCCAGCTTGTCCAGCCCTTCGAGCTGACCTGCGACGACGGCCACGCCTACTGGCTGGTCTATCCTCAGAGCCGGCGAAACGCGCCGAAGATCAGGACGTTTCGCGATTGGATCCTGAAGGAGATGGAGAAGCTGGCCTAGGCAACAGCGGTCGCTCAACAGCGCTCGCTCGGCTGCTGCGTACGACAATCAACTGCCGAGAATGAAACTCTCCATTGAAAATCGTACATTTTTGTGCGAAATTTGCGCGCTGACAAGAACTACGGATGAAGCGGGACCAGTTTTTGAAGGAGTTGCGCAAGCTGGCCCGCTCGACCGGGAAGGATCTGAGAATTGTCACCAACAAAGGCAAGGGCTCATATATTCGCGTCACCTACGACGGAAATACGACTACGGTTAAGGATGGGGAACTTACGCCCGGCTATGTGAAGCTTCTCAAGAAGCAACTCGGTATTGTTTGAACGGAAGCATATCGTGGAGATCACAGAAAGGTTGTCGACCGATGTCCTTTGAATACTGGGCGAAGTTTGCTCCGGATCCGGATGGCGGATTTCTGGTCACTTTTGCGGATGTGCCAGAAGCGATTACCCATGGTGAAGACGAAGCCGAGGCGCGTGCAAATGCGCGGGAGGCGCTGGGACTTGCGCTCCGAGGCTATGTTCTGGAAGGGTCGGCTCTGCCTCCGGTCAGAGCCAGGGGAAAAGGTCTTATACGAATTGTGCCGGACGCCGAGGATGCCCTTAAACTGGCGACTATCGAGGCGTTCCGGGCATCCGGCCTGACCAAAGTCGCGCTGGCGAAGCGTATGGGAAAGAACGAGGGGGAGATCCGTCGTATTCTCGATCCGGATCACCCCACTAAACTCGGTGCCTTGCAACAGACCTTGCGCTTATTCGGCAAGGAAATTGTCATCGGCATACGCGATGCAGCGTAGCAAATGACAATTCCCGGGCTTGGCTGAGGCTCTGGAACGGCGCCGATACGCTTTGTTAACGCCACAAGCGGCAAGGTTCGGAAACGATCCCAGAGCCAAGCCGCCATGACGCTCGTCGGAAAACACCTGAACAGGCCGGTCCTGTCCGGCTCGATCCTGAACAAGGGTCTGTCCGGCAATCCGGACGGTATCGCCCTGGTATCGACGGTGACAGCCGATAGCTGGCGCCAGATCGACCAAAACGCGTCGAGGCTGGCCACCGGCTACCTCGGGCTCGGACTGCAGGTCGGCGACCGCATCGCGTCGCTGATGCCGAACCGGGCGGCTCTCCTGGTTCACTATCTCGCGTGCCTGAAGTCGGGCCTCGTCTCGGTTCCGCTGAACTACCGCTACATGGCGCCTGAAATCGACCATGCGCTGGAGGTATCGGAAGCATCGCTCGTGCTGGTTCATGCGGAACGGCGCAACGACCTGGCTGACTGCAGGTTGACCGGCAGCCTTCCACGCGGCCTCGTCGTCTATGACGACGATGGCAGTATCGATGGAGAAACGGCCTATTCGGATCTTCTCGAACCATCCAATCCGTCGGGCGAATTCGACCAAATGGCGCCTGATTCAGCCGCCGTGCTGTTTTTCACCTCTGGTAGCACCGGCAAACCGAAGGCCGTCGTCCACACGCACGAGTCCGTGGGCTGGATGCTCGCGAGTTTGATCCAGAGCTATCGGATCACGGCGAGCGATATCCTGATGCCGGCGACATCCTGCTCGCATCTGGGAAGTTTCATGGTCTCGCTTGCCGGTCTGGCGGCCGGCGCCCGGGTCGACATCGTTCACGACTTCAACGCCGGCGAACTTCTGCGACTCTTGCGTAAGACCCGTCCCACGGTTCTCAAGATCCTGCCGGCCGTGCTCGGCGCGCTGTTGCGCGATCACGGTGCACGACCGGATGATTTTACTTCGCTGAGACTGTGCATCGCCGGAGGCGACAAGATTTCCGCAGACCTGGAGAAGCACTTCAAAAACCTGGCGGGCCTGGACGTCACCGAAATCTACGGGATGACGGAGACCGGCTCGGCCACTTTCAATCCCCTGGGGGCGGATCACAAAAACGGTTCCATCGGCAAACCCGGCGCCGGCTACCGTGTCGAAATTCGCGACGACAAGGGAAACGAAATGCCGCTCGGCACGGACGGGCGCTTCTGGATCGGCTTTCCGGGCATCTTCGCGCGCTACTGGAACAATCCGCAGGCGACGGCGCGGACGAAGGTCGACGGCTGGGTCGATACCGGTGATATCGCTTCGCTGGACGAGGACGGCTGCCTTTGGTTCCGCGGCCGCAGCAAGCAGATCATCGTGCACGACGGTTCGAACATCTGCCCGCAGGAGGTGGAAGACGCCGTGTCGGCACATCCCGCGGTTGCCGCCGCTTGCGCCGTGGGTGTCAGGCACCCGGTGCATGGCGAGAACGTCCGCGCCTATGTCACACTCGAAGAAGGCGCCGACCGGCCGACCGACGCGGAGATGATCGCGCTGGCGCGGCGGCAGATCGGTTACAAGGCGCCCGAGGAGATCGTGGTTCTCGACGAAATGCCGTTTCTGGCATCAGGCAAGATCGACCGCGAGGGGCTCAAACGGATGGCCTCCGGCAACGCGGCCGGATAGCTGCCGTAAACTAGGCCGACGCGCCCAGTTTCGCCTTCATTTCCTGGCGTCGCCGGTGCAGGATCGGCTCGGTGTAGCCGTTGGGCTGCTGGCGGCCGGCCAGCACCAGTTCGAGCGCTGCCTGGAATTCGACCGAGTCGTCGAAATTGCCGGCCATCGGCCGGTAGGCCGGGTCGCCTTCGTTCTGCCCGTCCACGACCGACGCCATGCGTTGCATGGTCTCGACGACCTGGTCCTTGCTGACGATGCCGTGGTGCAGCCAGTTGGCCATGTGCTGCGACGAGATGCGCAGTGTCGCGCGGTCCTCCATCAGTCCGACATTGTTGATGTCGGGCACCTTGGAGCAACCCACGCCCTGGCCGACCCAGCGCACCACATAACCGAGAATGCCCTGCGCATTGTTGTCGAGCTCGTGCTGGATGTCCTCGTCCGTCCAGTTCGGCCGCTCGGCGACCGGGACGGAGAGAATGTCGGAGAGCTTGGCGCGCGGACGGTTTTTCAACTGTGCCTGCACCTCGGCGACATTCACCTTGTGATAGTGCGTCGCATGCAGCGTCGCGGCAGTCGGCGACGGGACCCAGGCGGTGTTGGCGCCGGCCTTCGGGTGGCCGATCTTCTGTTCCAGCATCGCCGCCATCAGGTCGGGCATCGCCCACATGCCCTTGCCGATCTGCGCGTGGCCGGCGAGGCCGCATTCCAGCCCGATATCGACGTTCCAGTCCTCGTAGGCGGTGATCCACGGCGCCTGCTTCATGTCGCCCTTGCGGATCATCGCGCCGGCTTCCATCGAGGTGTGGATCTCGTCGCCGGTTCGGTCGAGGAAACCGGTGTTGATGAAGACCACGCGTTCGCGCGCGGCACGGATGCACTCCTTGAGGTTGACAGTGGTGCGCCGCTCCTCGTCCATGATGCCCATCTTCAGCGTGTTGCGCGGCATGCCCAGCACGTCCTCGACCCGGTCGAAGGTTTCGGCGGCAAACGCCACTTCCGTCGGCCCGTGCATCTTCGGCTTGACGATATAGACCGAGCCTTCTCGCGAGTTCCTGCGGCGGCCTTGCCGGCCGACATCGTGCAGGGCGATCAGGCCGGTGATCATCGCGTCCATCAAACCTTCCGGCACTTCGTTGCCGTCGCGGTCGGTGATCGCCGGATTAGTCATCAGGTGACCGACATTGCGCACCAGCATCAGCGCCCGCCCGGGCAGCGTCAGCTCGCGGCCCTTGCGGTCGAGATAGCGGCGGTCTTCGGCCAGTCTGCGGGTGAAGGATTCGCGCCCCTTGGAAACCTCCTCCGTCAGGTCGCCCTTCATCAGTCCGAGCCAG
The DNA here is from genome assembly GCA_963921345.3 of Rhizobiaceae bacterium. Lineage (GTDB taxonomy): Bacteria > Pseudomonadota > Alphaproteobacteria > Rhizobiales > Rhizobiaceae > Hoeflea_A. The sequence goes on from CAWUFE020000009.1 coordinate 417,873, forward strand.
TTGCGATAGACCACGACCTTGTCCTCGGCATCGACGGCGGCAACGCTGTCCTCGCAGTCGACGATCGTCGTCAGGGCCGATTCCAGGATGATGTCGGCGATATGCGCAGCGTCCGAGCGGCCGACCGCGCTTTCCGGATCGATGACGATTTCCAGATGCAGGCCGTTTTTCTTCAGCAGCACCGCCGAGGGCGAAGCCGGATCGCCATGATAGCCGGCAAACTGTGCCGGGTTCTTCAGGCCGCGCTGGCCGCCGTCCTGTAGCGTGATCGTCAGTTCGCCGTCGGCGATCGACAGGCTCTTGACGTCTTCCCAGGCGCCGTCGATGGGAGCCGACACGTCGAGGAACGCCCGCGCCCAGGCGATCACCTTGTCACCGCGCACCGGATTGTAGGCGGCACCCTTTTCCGCGCCGTCACTTTCCGCAATGGCGTCGGTGCCGTAAAGCGCGTCGTAGAGGGATCCCCAACGGGCGTTGGCGGCGTTCAGCGCATAGCGGGCATTCATGACTGGAACGACGAGCTGCGGCCCGGCAACGGTGGCAATCTCCGGATCGACATTGGCGGTGGCGATGCTGTACGCCTCGCCCTCCGGCAGCAGATAGCCGGTGGAACGCAGGAAGGTTTCGTAGGTGTCGAGGTCGGCCGGCGAGCCATTGTCGCGGTACCAGGCGTCCATCTTCTCCTGCAGGTCGTCGCGCTCGGCAAGCAGAGCCCGGTTCTTCGGCGCCAGGTCGTGCACGATCGCCGAAAAGCCGGCAAAGAAGGCATCCGGATCCACACCGGTTCCGGGAAGCGCTTCCTCCACGAGGAAGGCGTGAAGTTCCTGATCGTAACTGAGACCATCGACGTCGATCGTCGGCATTGCGGGCTCCTTGCTGGTACCACGGACTTGAAAGCTGCGCTTCCTTCCCATGGCACCCAATTCCCTGTCAATTTCACAAAAATGAGAAGCATTTATTCCGATTTGGAAAAAATCAATTGATCCGGGTCGGCATCTTTGAAAGCTGGTGTGTTTTGCGCTGGCGGGAAGTCGGGTGATATCGTTTGCCTCGACCGGCCAACCTTAGGGGGCGTTCCCATGGACTATTTCGACCTCGGCAGCTATCGCCGCGAAGTGACTTCATCGTCGCCGGATGCTCGGCTCTGGGTTCAGCGCGGACTTGTCTGGACCTACGCCTTCAATCACGAGGAGGCGATCGCCTGTTTTGAAAGGGCGCTGGAACACGATGCCAACTGCGCCATGGCCCATTGGGGCATCGCCTACGCCATCGGTCCGAACTACAACAAGCCTTGGGAGGCCTTCGAGGAAGGCGAGAAGCCGGAGGCGCTGGCCCGCGCCAAACAGGCGCTTGCCGCGGCGATGCAGGGCGACGGCCCCGCCGATCCGCTGGAGCGGTCGCTGATCGAGGCCCTCGCGACGCGCTACCCCGACGATCCGGGTGTCGAGGATTTTGCTCCCTTCAACGATGCCTATGCCGATGCCATGCGTTCGGTTTATGGCGTCTTCCAGGGCGATCCCGACGTCGCCTCGCTGTTTGCCGAAGCGCTGATGAACCGCACGCCCTGGCAGCTCTGGGACCTGCCGACCGGCGAACCGGCAGAGGGCGCAGACACGCTGGAAGCGCTTGGTGTTCTTGAGAATGCGCTGCACGGGATCGACGGCGCCTGGGATCATCCGGGCCTCCTGCACATGTATATCCACCTGATGGAAATGTCGCCGACCCCGGAACGGGCACTGCGCCACGGCGACCGGCTTGTCGACCTGGTGCCCGATGCCGGTCACCTCATCCACATGCCGACCCATATCGACGTGCTGTGCGGCGACTACCTCAACGTCGTCGAGCGCAATCACGCGGCCATCGTCGCCGACGGCCGGTTCCTGCAGCGCGAGGGCGCGGAGAATTTCTACACGCTCTATCGCTGCCACAACTACCACTTCAAGATCTACGGTGCGATGTTCCTCGGCCAGCGCCAGGTGGCGCTGGCCACCGCCGATGCATTGGCCGCCGACCTGCCCGATCCGGTGGTGCGGCCGCTCGCCGACTGGCTGGAGTCCTTCGTGCCGATGAAGCAGCATGTGCTGGTGCGCTTCGGGCGCTGGAACGATATTCTGACCCAGGATCTTCCCGCCGACGAAGAGCTTTATTGCGTCACCACCGCGCTGATGCGCTATGCCCGCACGGTCGCGCTGTCGAATGTCGACGACATTGCCGGCGCCGAGGCCGAGCGGGATGCCTTTTTCGCGGCCCGCGACCGCGTGCCGGAATCACGCATGCTGTTCAACAATACCTGCCGCGATATTCTCGCCGTGGGCGAAGAAATGATGCTCGGCGAATTGGGGTACCGTCGCGGCAATGTCGACAGGGGCTTCGAGCATCTGCGCAAATCCGTCGAGCTCGACGACAACCTGCCCTATGACGAGCCTTGGGGCTGGATGCAGCCGACACGCCATGCGCTGGGCGCGCTGCTGCTGGAGCAGGGCCGGCACGCGGAAGCGGAAGCCGTCTACCGGGCCGATCTCGGGCTCGACGCCACGCTCGCCCGCGCCTGTCAGCATCCGCGCAACGTCTGGAGCCTTCACGGCTTGCACGAGTGCCTGAAGCAGCGTGGCGAAGAGGTCGAGATCCTGCATGTGAAGCAGCAACTCGACCTTGCCGCGGCACGCGCCGATGTGCCGATTCGCGCTTCGTGCTATTGCGCCCGCGCCGCCGCCTGAACGGTTTGCTCTGGACACGGCAGGCAGGCTCGCTATTTGCTGTCCGGGATTGACAGCCGATAATCGGCACAACACAGGAAGATATCATGCCCGGCCCGCTCGACGGCGTTCGCGTCATAGACCTCACCAACATGATCTCCGGCCCGCTCGGCGCCATGATCCTCGCCGACCAGGGCGCCGACGTGATCAAGGTCGAATCACCGCGTGGCGACAACACCCGGCATGTGGCGACACAGCGTGGCGGTTTCTCGGCTTCGTTTCTCAACAACAACCGCAACAAGCGCTCGGTGGTGCTCGACCTGAAGCGCGACGGCGCTCGCGATACCCTGATGCGGCTGATAAAAGGCGCCGACGTGGTGATGCAGAATTTCCGCCCCGGCGTGACCGAGCGTCTCGGCATCGGCTATGACGACGTGCGCGCCGTTCGGCCCGACATCGTCTACGCCTCCATAACCGGCTTCGGCGAGACCGGACCTTACGCCCACAAGCCGGTCTTCGACCCGCTGGTCCAGTCTTTGTCCGGTCTGACCACCGTGCAGTCCGGGTCCGACGACCGGCGGCCGGCGCTGGTGCGGACCATCCTGCCGGACAAGCTGACCGGCTTCACCGTCGCCCAGGCGATTACCGCCGCGCTGTTTGCCCGCGAACGCCGCGGCGAAGGCCAGCATATCCGCCTCAGCATGCTCGACACGGTGATCCATTTCCTCTGGTCTTCCGACATGGGCGGCCACACTTTCGTCGGCGACGAACTGGAGACCGAGACCGCCCAGAGCTTCATCGACCTGATCTACGAGACCGCCGATTCGCATATCTCGGTCGCCGCTTTCCGCCGCGCCGACTGGGTGAAACTCGCCGATGCCTGCGAGCGGCCGGAGTGGAAGACCGACGAACGCTTCCTGACCTCCGACGGGCTGGAGACCTACAAGGCCGAGCGGCTGGAGCTGACCCAGCAGGCGTTGCGTGGCCGCACCAATGCCGAATGGCTCGCCCGTTTCGACGAGTTCGACGTGCCCAGCGCGCCGGTGCTGACGCGCTACGAGATGATCCGCAATCCGCAGGTCGCCGCCAACGCGCTGATCGTCGAAACCGACCACCCGCAGGCTGGCCGGCTGCGCCAGACCCGGCCGCCGGCGCGCTTTTCCGCCACGCCGACCGAACACCGCATGGGCGGCCCGGTACTGGGCGCGCATACCGTCGAGGTGCTGTCGGAGGCAGGCTTCGCGGCGGACGAGATAGCCCGTTTGCTTGATGGTGGAGCAGCGCTCGACGCTGTTGGTCGCTAGTGTGGTGGATTTGAAGTTCCTATCATGGTTGCGGCGGGCTCTGTAGGAACTTCAAATCCAAAACCCACACTAGAATCATGATCTTGCTAGTGTGCTGATAGAATCTGAAGTTCGTTCGGAGCACGCTGCACAATGAGGCGAACTTCAGATTCAGGACACCAGTCCCCGTGGATTTCATTCAAATCCGACTGGAAAACGGGCCAGACGCGCGATAAGCCGGGGTGGTCCTGCCGCGACCGGCGCTATTTTTCGAGGACTGCCATGGAAGCGTATCTCGGGTTTTTTCACGTCGACCTGTTTCTGAAGTTCACGGTCGCTCTGGTAGCGCTGCTCAACCCGCTTTACGGCATTCCGATCTTTCTCGGAATGACCAAGGGCTACACCCGGCAAAAGCGCTCCCGCACTGCCAACACCATCGTGTTCACCGTCTTTGTGGCGGCTGTCGTCGTGACGCTCATCGGTGAGGAGATTCTGTCCTTTTTCGGCATCAACGTTGCCGCCTTCCAGATTGCCGGCGGCATCATCGTTCTGGGTGTCGGCCTGTCCATGCTCAATGACGATCCGCCGCCGACAGGCGATGCCAAGGCGCTCGATGCGGGCGACGACAAACAGGGCAGCATCGCTGTCGTGCCGCTGTCCATTCCGCTGACCATCGGTCCGCGCAGCTTTGCGACGATCATTTTGTTCGCGCATCTGACCGGCGATTGGGCGGAACTGTTCACCATGATCCCGGCCATTTTCCTGATCTGCGTGCTTTTGTGGTTCGGCCTTTACTTTGCCGACACGATTTCCCGGATTCTCGGTGATACCGTCATCAGCGTCGTTACCCGGCTCATGGCACTGATTCTGACGGCTGTCGCCGTCGAGATGATCATCAGCGGCGGCGTCAAGGCCTATAACGTCCACTTCGGGACGGCCGTGAAAGCTGCTACCGGAGGGTGATATTCGCTACCGTTGCTGGTAAATAGGGCGCTGTTCACCCACGCGTGATCGCTTTGCTATGGAATCGTTAAATTCCTTGCAGTAATTTGGCGCCATGCGGAATCTGTTTCTTGCCGTAATACTGATTTGCATTGCCGTGGCTCAGGGGGCCGCGGCAGCTTCGCCTGCCAAGGTTCCTGCGATGGCGGAACTGCATGTCGTGCAGATGGCGATGCCGGCAAACGGTGTGCTGAGTGAGCCGGCAGAGAAATGCTGCATGAAGCAGCACATCGAGCGATCGGCGGCCAAATCCCTGTGCACCGCCGATATCAGCTCCCTGCCGCCGCAGCTGGATCTGTGTTTGCGCACCGCAGCGGACGGGCACGAAACCAGCGAACGCAGCCTGTCGCCTTCCATTCGGCCGGGGGCGCCGTTCCGCCCGCCGATTGTCTGACCGAGCGAAACCACCGGTGCCGAACGGCACCGTGCCGCCACGTCAGACGAAAGGACAGTATTCCATGTTATCCAGGCGAAATCTCTTATTGGGCGGACTTGCCGCCGTAGCCGCGCAGCCGGCGACCGACGCGCTGGCCCACCACAGCGCCCGCTACAAGAACTTCAAGATCGATCCGCGCTACAAGCCGCAGACGGTTCGCTACACCGGCTATGCGCCGGGGACCATCGTCGTCGATCCGAAAAACCACTTTCTCTATCTGGTGCTCTCGATCAGGCAGGCGCGGCGCTATGGCGTCGGCGTCGGGCGCGCCGGGTTGCGCTTCAAGGGCAAGGCGACCATCGCCCGCAAGGCCAAGTGGCCGAGCTGGCGGCCGACCGACAACATGATCCGCTGCGAGCCGGGCAAATATGCGCGCTACGCCAAGGGTGTTCCGGGTGGACCGAACAACCCGCTCGGCGCCCGGGCGCTCTATCTCTACAAGAACGGTCGCGATACCTACTACCGCATCCACGGCACGACCCAGCCCGACACCATCGGCCGCTCTGTCTCCAATGGCTGCATCCGCATGGTCAACGAACACGTTATCGACCTGTTCGAACGGGTGCCGCTCGGCACGACCGTGGTGGTGATCTGACCCGGACAGGCTCTGGGTCGGACCCGACTATTCCCTGACGACACGCGGCCGCCCGGTGGCGGTCGCGGTGATCTTCGCCTCGATCAGCGTACGGGTGTTCTCGATGATCGGCGCGTCCACGGTCTCGACCAGCTCGGCCACCGCATCGGCGGCTCCCGCCGCCGTTGCCTGTTCGAGCGCTGCCGATTGGGCAACTTCACGGGCGCGGTCCAGCGCCGCTTCCTCATCGGCGATGCGTTCGCTGATCCCGCCGCCGTTGACGGCGAACAGCCCTTCCTGCGGCTGCGAAACGAACACGTCGACGCTGATCCGGACCTGACCGACCACGGCGCCGATTGCGTTGGCGACGCCGGCGTGCTCCGGAACCAGCGCTTCGGCGCCCAGCATGGCGGCAACGGCGGGATAGTACGCCGGTGCGGAGGCACCCAGGCCGACCAGCGGCCGGTCGAGCGCCAGCGAAAACCGCACGATGCCGGGGTTGCGTTTCAGCGCGTTGTCGACTGCCGCCGAGCGCGTCGGATCGATCGCCTGCTGCCCGTCCTCGGCAAGGCAGGCCGACAGCACGACTTCCGACGACTGCCGGGTCAGCCGGTCGACTGTCATCGCCGCCAGCGCCGCCGCGTCGGGCGCGATCCGGTTGCCGGAGCCGTTCTTGCGGCGCGCCAGCAGCTCGCCGCCGATCCGCGCCGCTTCCCGGTCCCAGCTGTCCTGCCTGCCGAGAACGTGCATGGCATCTGACGGTGTGAAGCCGGCGATCTGCACCAGTCCGCGAGCCACCAGCCGGTCGAGCGTCGCCCGTTGCGGGGTCACGCTCAGCAACCGGTCCAGCGGCAGGAAGCTGCCCTGGACACGCTCGAAAAGCGCCGCCTCCTGCGGCGCCAGGCCGCTGGCCATGCTGTCGGGTACGCCGGTGCGGCGGGCAAAGCGGCCGTCCAGCCGACCCGGCTGACCGGTCTGCATCTGCCGCGCCAGCGCCTCGTTGACGGCTTCCGGTTCGAGATGCGCCGCCAGGCTGAGCGGCACCAGACGGCGCGGACCCAGCGACAGATTGACCGCCAGCCCGGTTTCGTCGATCCGCACCTCCGAATCCCCGCCCAGGCCGAAGGTCCGCATAGCGACCGCTTCGACCATGGTGCGAAAGCCGCCGACCACCGCGCCGTCGGGATCGATGCGCGGCAGGCCGTCCTGAAGAATCGCGACATCGGTGGTGGTGCCGCCGATATCGGAGACCACGGCGTCCGCCGCCCCGGTCAGATGGTTGGCGCCGACCAGGCTTGCCGCCGGTCCCGACAGGATCGTCTCGATCGGCCGGGTGCGCGCCAGTTCGGCGGCGATCAGCGCCCCGTCGCCGCGCACCACCATCAGCGGCGCTTCGATGCCGCAGTGCTGCAGATAGGTTTCGGTAGCGCCGATCAGCCGGTCGATCATCGCCACCAGCCGGGCGTTGAGCAGCGTGGTCAGCGCTCGCCGCGGACCGCCGAGTTTCGACGACAATTCGTGGCTGCAGGTCACCGGCAAACCGGCGCGGGCCCGCACCAGATCGCGCGCCGCTAGCTCATGCGCCGGATTGCGAACCGCGAAATAGCCGGCAACCGCGACGGCCGCGACGTCCCCCGCCCAATCGTCAAGAACCGCTTCCAGCGGTTCGAGGTCGAGCGCGGTTTCGTGCCCGTGCACGTTGTGTCCGCCCGGCACGAACAGCACCGGATCGCTGCCCAGCGCTTCCGCCAGGCCGTCGCGCTTGAGGTCCTCCGGCCCGAAGCCGATCATGACCAGCGCGGCGCGGCTGCCCTGGCCCTCGACCAGAGCGTTGGTGGCAAGCGTCGTCGACAGCGAGACCAGGCGGACGGTCGACGGGTCGGCGCCGCTCTGCTTGAGCACCGCCGATACGGCATTGCCGATTCCCTCCGTCAGGTCGTGCCGCGTGGTCAGCGCCTTGGCCTTGGCGACGATGCCCCGGTCCTCGGCGTAAAGCACCGCGTCGGTGTAGGTGCCGCCGGTGTCGATACCCAGATTGAGTGCGGATTGCACGAGAGAGCCCTTTAAAAGAAGTAGAGGCCGATCAGCCCGGCCGTGCCGACGACGATGCGCCACCAGGCGAAGAAGGTGAAGCCGTGATTGGAAACGAAATCGAGCAGGCTGCGGACCACGAAGACGCCCGACACGAAGGCCGCGACGAAGCCGATGGCGATATAGGAAAAATCGTCGGCCGACAGCCGGGCGTAGTTCTGGAACAGATCATAGGCGAAGGCCCCGGCCATGGTCGGCATCGCCAGATAAAATGAAAACTCGGCGGCGGAGCGCTTGTCGGTCCCCATCAGCAGCGCCCCGACGATGGTCGCACCGGATCGCGAGGTCCCCGGAATCATCGCCAGGCACTGGAACAGGCCGATGCGGAACGCCAGCGACGGCGGGAAGTCCATCACGTCGTGGTAGCGCGGCACCCGGCTCATCCGGTCGACCGCCATCAGCACGAAACCGCCGGCGATCAGAACGATGCAGATCAGAACCGGCGTTTCGAACAGCACCGTCTTGATGAAGCCATGGGCCAGCACGCCGACCACCGCCGCAGGCAGGAAAGCCAGAAGGATGGCAAACACGAAGCGCCGCGCTTTCGGGCTCTCCGGCAGCGCCATTGCCAGCTGGACCAGCCGCGAGAAATAGACCGACAGGATGGCGAGGATGGCACCGAGCTGGATCAGCACCTCGAAGGTGTGGCCGGGCGAGTTGAAACCGAGGAAATGGCCGGCCAGAAGCAGATGGCCGGTGGACGAAACGGGCAGGAACTCGGTCAGGCCTTCCAGCACGCCGAGCAACAGCGCACCGATAATCGTCTGTTCAGCCATCAAACGGTCCAGTTCTGTTGCGATGAAGTGCGCGATTGCCGCGCTTGTGTCGCCCGATGCGAAACCCTATAGCTCTTTTCTTGAGGAATTCCATAGAAATCGGGCTGTGCCCGGCGATGCCCGCACATTCCGCGTCCCTTGCGAAGGAAAGACCGACACCGTATGCCCAGCCTTTACCACCATCCGATGTCCTCGGCCTCGCGCTTTATTCGTCTGGCGCTCAATGAATACGAGATGGAAACGGATCTGGTGGAGGAGCGCCCCTGGGAGCGGCGCCGCGATTTCATCGCCCTCAACCCGGCCGCCACCCTGCCGGTCTATGTCGACGAATCGCTGCACGCATTCTGCGGCGCGGGCGTGATTGCCGAATTCCTCGACGAGACGCAGGGCGCGTTTCAAAAGCAGCGGCGACTGATGCCCGAATCGACCGTCGGGCGCGCCGAGGTGCGCCGGCTGATGGATTGGTTCCTCGCCAAGCTGGAGCAGGACGTCACGCGACACCTGGTGCGCGAACGGGTGTTCAAGATCCTGATGCCGAAGGATGTCGGCGGCGGCGAACCAGATTCGCGGGCGCTGCGGGCGGCACGCGCCAATATCCGCCAGCACATGCGCTATATCGACTGGCTGGCGGCGAGCCGCAACTGGCTGGCCGGCGACGCGATGAGCTACGCCGACCTTTCCGCTGCCGGCGCGCTTTCGACCCTGGATTACCTCGGCGAGATTTCCTGGAACGACGCACCGCAAGCCAAGCAATGGTACCAGCGCGTCAAGTCGCGTCCCGCCTTTCGGCCGCTGCTCGCCGACCGGGTACGCAACATGTCGCCGGTTTCGCACTACGCGGATCTGGATTTCTGAGCCATGCCGGCCGCGTCCCGCAAGCCCGAGCGGTCGCAACGCCTGAAAGACTTCCTGGTGGGCGAGGCGCTGGCCGCCGGTTTCGATGATGCGCGGGTGGTCGATCCTGCCGCCGCTGCGGCTTACGCGCCGGCCGGCCTCGAAGCCTATCTCGCCGACGGCCGCCACGGCACCATGCAATGGATGGCCGACACAAGCGAACGCCGCGCCGATCCACGGGTCCTGTGGCCGGATGTGCGCTCGATCCTCATGGTGAGCCTCAATTACGGACCGGAGCTGGATCCGTTGCGGCTGCTCGAGCGCCGCGACCGCGCGGCGATCTCCGTCTATGCCGGCAACCGCGACTATCACGACATCATCAAGGGACGCCTGAAGGGCGTTGCCGGCCGTTTCGCGTCGAGAGCCGGCTGCGACGTCAAGGTGTTCGTCGACACTGCCCCCGTGATGGAGAAGCCGCTGGCCGCCGAGGCCGGTCTCGGCTGGCAGGGCAAGCATAGCAACCTCGTCAGCCGCGAATTCGGCTCCTGGCTGTTCCTCGGCTCGATCTTCACCGCCGAGCCGCTGCCGGCGGACACCGCCGAAACCGACCATTGCGGCTCCTGCCGAGCCTGCCTCGACATCTGCCCGACCGATGCCTTTCCGGCGCCCTACCAGCTCGACGCGCGCCGCTGCATCTCCTACCTCACCATCGAGCACAAGGGGCCGATTCCGCATGAATTCCGCGCCGCCATCGGCAACCGGGTGTTCGGCTGCGACGACTGTCTGGCCGTCTGTCCGTGGAACAAGTTTGCCGGCGCAGCAAACGAGGCGAAGCTGACCATGCGCGACGATCTCGAATCGCCGCGCCTTGCCGATCTCCTGTGCCTGGACGACGGTGCCTTCCGAGCGTTGTTTGCCGGCTCACCGGTCAAGCGCATCGGTCGCGACCGCTTCGTCCGCAACGTGCTGATCGCCTGCGGCAACGCCGCCGATCCGACTTTCGCCGGACCGTGCGAATCACTGCTTGCGGATCCGTCTCCGCTGGTTCGCGGCGCCGCCGTCTGGGCCCTTTCGCGGCTGCTCGACCGCGAGCGGTTCCGGGCGCTGCGCGAGGAGCGGGCGGGCGAAACCGATGACAGCGTGCTGGCCGAATGGCACACTGCCGCAGAACAGGGGAGTCACTGAGTCGATGCGTTTGATGATCCTTGGTGCCGGCTATTCCGGCCTGGCGATTGGGCGGGAAATGCGGGGTCGCACGGAGCGCGCCGCCGGCACGACCCGTTCGGCGGAGCGGTTTTCGCTGCTCAGCCGGGCGGCGCTGATTCCCTTCGAATTCGACGGCGAGCGGCTCTCCGACGATCTCAGGACCGAGCTCAAAGACGTTACCCATCTGGTGCAGTCCATCGCCCCGGACGAAAACGGTGATCCGTTGCTGCGGCTTGCCGGCGAGGATCTGTCCAGCCTGCTGCCCGAGCTTCGCTGGGCCGCCTATCTCTCCACCGTCGGCGTCTATGGCGACCATGAGGGCCGCTGGGTCGACGAGGATACCCGCTGCCGGCCGGTTTCGCGCCGCTCCATCTGGCGGGACGCGGCGGAAAAATGCTGGTTGCAGGCCGGCAAGGCGGGCGATGTGCCGGTCTCGGTGCTGCGCCTTTCCGGGATCTACGGCCCGCGCCGCAACGCCTTCGTCAACCTGCAGGCCGGCAAGGCCCGCCGCCTGATCAAGCCGGGCCAGGTCTTCAATCGTATCCATGTCGACGACATCGCCGGCGCACTGGTGCATCTGGCCGCCCACGAGGCGTCCGGCATCTGGAACGTCACCGACGACCTGCCGGCGCCGCCCCAGGACGTTGTGCTGTTTGCCGCCCAGCTGATGGGCGTCGAGCCGCCGCCGGAGATCGACTTCGAGACCGCCGACCTGTCGCCCATGGCCCGCTCTTTCTACGGCGAGGTCAAGCGCGTCTCCAACGCCAAGCTGAAGACCAGCGGCTGCACAATGCGCCACCCCGACTACCGCGCCGCCCTGACCGCCATGTGGAGTGACGGCAGCTGGCGGGGGTGAGGGCGTCATTCAAGGACAAAAGTTGAGTGCCGTCTTTACCACGGATTGTCGGTCAATGTGAAAGTGCACGAAGTACGGCTTCGGGCTCCTTTTCCATAACCCGCATCAATGTACGTGCGGCACCCGAGGGGCGGCGCACTTTTTGCTCCCACTTGCGGTAGCCTGAAACGCTAGTGCCAAGCAACATGGCCATTTGTTCCTGCGTTAGCTTGAGGGTGGAACGTATTGCCTTAACGTCGATGTCCTCAGTTTCCACGTGGGTAACACGGATGCCGGGCACATCTTCGCCTCGTGTGTAAGCGAGCACTTCTTGAAGCCCCTGCAAAATCTCGTCGCCGAGCTTTGTCATCGATGTCTCCTATCTTTGGCGGCAACCTTGATGGTCCGTGCAAACGCGGTGAACAACTTCTTTTCGGACGGAGACAGGTCGAAAGCTTCGTTCTTGCCAAAACAAGTGATCAGAAAGACCGGATTGTCTTCGTCATATACGAAATAGATGACACGCGATCCGCCGCGCTTGCCTTTCTGCTTTGCACCGAAACGCAGCTTTCGAATGCCACCAGTGCCTGGTATCTCATCACCAATGTAGGGGTTGAGAGCCAGTGCGTTTTTTAGTTCCTCAAGCTCCTCGGCCGTGAACAGCTTTGCTGCCTTTTTCACAAAACCAGGGAGCTCAATGATTGTTTGAATAACCGGTGTTGCCCGCTGTGGTTCGATGCAGTCGGAAGAGTCTGCTTAAGAACAAACTACCCCATTGGGGCACTGCTTTCAATAAAAAACGAACATAGCTGTTTCTCGGCCGCGGCCGATCGCCTGGAAAATTCGGAATCAATCCGGCGGTCCGCCGAGATGTGCCAGCAGTTCGGTGACGTTGCTGACGCTGAATTTTTTCAGCAAGCGTGCCCGGTAGAACTCGACGGTGCGCGGCGAGATGCCGAGGTGGCGGGCGATCTCCTTGCTGGTCTTGCCGCCGCTCAGTTCCAGGATGATCTGGCGTTCGCGCACCGACAGCGGGATGTAGGGCCGGTGGTCGGAGATGTCGGCATAGGTGAGGATGGTGCGGCGCAGCGGATCGTCCGGGGTCGGACTGTGGGCGCGCACGCGGCACCAGAACAGGCTGCCGTCCTTGCGCGGCATGATGCGCTCGTCGCTGTAGGGCCGGCCCTCGCGCAGCGTTTTCAGGCCGATATCGCGCATCTGCTCGAACTCCTCGTTGGAAGCGTAGAGCACGCGGAAGGACTGGCCGATCAGCTCGTCCTTGTCATAGCCGAAGATCGCCGCAAAGGTCCGGTTGCAGGCGCGTATCACCCGGTTTTCGGTGAGCACGATGCCGACCGGCGCGCTTTCGAAGGCGAGTTCGCTCAGCATCTCCATGCCGGTTTTCGCGTCGTCTGCGATGCCTGCCAATTCGTAGTCCTACGGTATTGCGGGGTTCGTGACCCCGCGAAATGATACGGGCTTGGATATTTGTACCGTTGTTTCAGGGATTTGCGAAAGGGTGGAGCGGAATGAATGAGGCCCGGACGATTGCGGCGTCCTTTGTCGATCTGATCGACGCGCGGCGCGACGAGCTGGTGGCGCTGACCCAGGACCTCATCCGCATCCCGACGCTCAACCCGCCGGGCGAAGCCTATCTGGAAATCTGCGAGTATCTTGCCGGCCGGCTGCGCGCCCGGAATTTCGACATCCAGATGGTTCGCGCGCACGGCACGCCGGGCGATAGCGACCGCTATCCGCGCTGGAACGTGGTCGCCCGCCGCGAGGGCCGCGGGCCGGGCGCCTGCGTGCATTTCAACTCCCATATCGACGTGGTCGAAACCGGCCATGGCTGGACGACCGACCCATTCGGCGCAGAGGTGAAGGACGGCAAGATCTACGGCCGCGGCGCCTGCGACATGAAGGGCGGTCTCGCCGCCTCGATCATCGCTGCCGAGGCCTTCATCGACGCCCGTCCCGATTTCAACGGTGCGATCGAGATTTCCGGCACGGCCGACGAGGAAACCGGCGGCTATGGCGGCGTCGCCTATCTGGCCGAAAAGGGCTTCTTCGACCCGCAGCGGGTACAGCACGTGATCATTCCCGAGCCGCTCAACAAGGACCGCATCTGCCTCGGCCATCGCGGCGTCTGGTGGGCCGAAATCGAGACCAAGGGCCACATCGCCCACGGCTCCATGCCGTTCCTTGGCGATTGTGCGGTGCGTCACATGAGCGCCGTGCTGCAGGAGTTCGAGACCAGCCTCTACCCGGCGTTGTCCGAAAAGCGCACCGCCATGCCGGTGGTGCCGGAGGGCGCCCGCCAGTCGACCATGAACATCAACTCCATGCATGGCGGCCAGGCCGAGCCAGAGCCCGATTTCACCGGCTTCCCGTCGGCCTGCGTGCCCGATTCCTGCCGCATGGTGATCGACCGGCGCTACATCATCGAGGAAGACCCGGAGCAGGTACCGCGCGAGGTGACCGACATCGTCGCCCGGGTCAGCGCCGAACGCAATTTCGACTACGAGATCCGCGAATTGTGGCATGTCAGCCCGACCATGACCGAGAAGGACGCGCCGGTGGTGCAGTCGGTGTCGCGGTCGATCGAGAAGGTGCTCGGCAAGGGCGCCGACTATGTCGTGTCGCCCGGCACCTACGACCAAAAGCACATCGACCGCATCGGCCGCCTCAAGGACTGCATCGCCTACGGCCCGGGCATCCTCGATCTTGCCCACCAGCCGGACGAATATGTCGGCATCGACGACATGGTCGACTCGGCCAAGGTGATGGCGCACGCGCTGGAGGAACTGCTCGACGCTTGATATGCCGCAGTGCAAAAAGTTATGTAAGAAACCACAAGAAGCGCTAGGAACGCACCAACAGGAGGAATGGAAATGACGCCAATCATCAAATCGCTGGCCATAGCGGGGATACTGGCCGCGAGTTCGGCGCTGACGCCGGCGGCCTTCGCCGCCAAGACCGACATCACCATCGGCGCGCAACTCGAGCCGCCGAATCTCGATCCGTCATCGGGCGCCGCCGGCGCCATCGACCAGGTCACCTACTCCAACATTTTCGAAGGCCTGACCCGCTTTGCGTCCGACGGCCGCATCATCCCGGGCCTGGCCGAATCCTGGACGATTTCCGACGACGGCAAGGTCTACACCTTCAAACTGCGCAAGGGCGTGCAGTTCCATGACGGCACCGATTTCAATGCGGAAGACGTCAAGTTCTCGCTGGAGCGCATCGACGACGAAGAATCGACCAACGCCCAGAAGGCGCTCTATGCCGATATCGAGGCGGTGGATGTCGTCGATCCGCACACCGTCAAGATCACCCTGAAGAAGCCCAACGGCAACTTCCTCTTCAACCTGGCCTGGGGCGACGCGGCGATCGTCGCGCCCGAATCGATCGCCAGCAACGCCACCAACCCGGTTGGCACCGGCGCCTTCAAGTTCAAGGACTGGGTGCAGGGCGACCGCATCGAGCTGGAAAAGAACCCCGACTACTGGGGCACGCCGGCCAAGCTCGACAAGGTGACGTTCAAGTACATCTCCGACCCGAACGCCGCCTTCGCGGCGGTGATGGCCGGTGACGTCGACGCCTTCATGCCGTTCCCGGCGCCGGAGAACCTGGCCCAGTTCGGCGCCGATCCGCGCTTCAAGGTGATCGCCGGTTCGACCGAGGGCGAGACCATCCTGTCGACCAACAACAAGATGCCGCCCTTCGACAATCCGAAGGTGCGCGAGGCGCTGGCCCATGCCATCGACCGGCAGGCCATCATCGACGGCGCAATGTTCGGCTACGGCACACCGATCGGCACCCACTTCGCGCCGCATCATCCGTCCTATATCGACCTGACCGGACAGTCGAACTACGACCCGGAAAAGGCCAAGGCGCTGCTCGCCGAAGCCGGTTTCCCGGATGGTTTCGAGACGACGCTGAAACTGCCGCCGCCCTCCTACGCGCGCCGCGGCGGCGAAATCATCGCCTCGCAACTGCGCGATGTCGGCATCCAGACCGAGATCAGCAATCTAGAATGGGCGCAGTGGCTGGAGCAGGTCTTCCGCGGCAAGGACTATGGGCTGACCATCGTCTCCCACACCGAGCCGCTGGATATCGGCATCTATGCAAGGCCGACCTACTACTTCCAGTATGACAGCCCGGAATTCCAGAAGATCATGGAAGATCTCAACAACGCCACGGATCCGGCGGAGCGCGACAAGCTGCTCAAGGCGGCTCAGCAGAAGATCGCCGACGATTATGTCAACGGCTATCTGTTCCAGCTCGCCAACACCGGCGTGGTCAATGCCAAGCTGCGCGGCATCTGGGAAAACGCCCCGACCCAGGCCTCCGACATGACCGCGGTCTACTGGGAAGACTGATCGACACGGACGGGAGCCGGCCACCGGCTTCCGTCACCGCCTTCCTCCGTCCCGATGCGGTTTCATGCTGCCCTATCTGATCAAAAGGCTGGTTTCGCTGACGCTCAGTCTGCTGGCTGCAAGCCTGGTCATCTTCTTCGTCATTGAGGTGGTTCCCGGCGATCCGGCGGCCTTCATGCTGGGCCTCAACGCCCAGCCCGACACCGTCGCGGCGTTGCGCGACAGCCTCGGGCTGAACGCCCCCGCGCCGGTGCGCTACTGGCAGTGGATCACCGGCCTCCTGCACGGCGAATTCGGCATTTCCTACACCTACAAGGTGCCGGTGCGCGAGCTGATCGCCGACCGCTTCTGGATATCCATGCCGCTGGCCGTCTACGCGCTGATCCTGTCGACGGCGATCGCCTTTCCGGTCGGCGTCATCGCGGCGGCGCGGCGCAACTCGCCGGCCGACGTGTCGATCATGGGCGTCACCCAACTCGGCATCGCGGTGCCGAATTTCTGGTTCGCCATGCTGCTGGTGCTGTTTTTCGCGGTGTCGCTGCGCTGGTTCTCCGCCGGCGGCTTTCCGGGATGGGAGGCCGGCTTCTTCGCCGGCATGAAGGCGCTGACCCTGCCGGCCATCGCGCTCGCTTTGCCGCAGGCTTCGATTCTGGCGCGGGTCATGCGCTCGTCGCTGCTCGACACCCTGGGCGAGGATTTCGTCCGCACCGCCCGCGCCAAGGGGCTGACACAGCGCCAGGCGCTGTGGCGGCATGCCTTGCGCAACGCGCTGATCCCGGTGCTGACCATCATCGGTCTGCAGTTTTCCTTCCTGCTCGCCGGCGCCATCATCATCGAGAACGTGTTCTTCCTGCCGGGCCTCGGCCGGCTGGTCTTCCAGGGCATCACCCAGCGCGACCTGATCGTCGTCAAGAGCGTGATCTTCCTGCTGGTCTTCGCCGTCATCCTCGTCACCTTCCTGGTCGACATCACCTATGCGGTGGTCGATCCGCGGCTGCGCCGGAGGTCGGCATGACGGATCTTCACGTCAGCCCGGAAGTGCGCACCGGCGTGGTGCGTGCCGCCCTGCGTTCGCCGAGCTTCATGATCGGCCTGGTGCTCACCGTGATCTTCGTGGTGGCGGCGCTTTTGTCCTTCGTCTGGACGCCCTATGATGTCACCGACCTGGAGATCGCCAACAAGCTGAAACCGCCGTCCGCTGCCCATTGGCTGGGCACCGACGCCTTCGGCCGCGACGTCTTTTCGATGATCATGGTCGGCGCCCGCACCTCCATCGCCGTCGCCTTCGTGGCGGTCGGCATCGGCATCGTCGCCGGCGTGCCGCTCGGCCTGCTGGCGGCGGCCCGCCACGGCAGCCTGATCGACGAATTCGTGATGCGCACCAACGACCTGATCTTCGCCTTTCCGGCGCTGCTGATGGCGATCATGATCACCGCCGTCTTCGGTCCCAGTGCCGTCAACGCCATCATCGCCATCGGCATCTTCAACATTCCGGTCTTCGCCCGCCTCGCCCGCGGCTCGGCCCTGTCGCTGTGGACGCGCGACTATGTGCTCGCCGCCCGCGTCGCCGGCAAGGGCGCGACGCTGATTTCCGCCGAACATATCCTGCCCAACATCACCAATCTGCTGATTGTCCAGGGCACCATCCAGTTCTCGCTCGGCATCCTCGCCGAAGCGGGCCTCGCCTATGTCGGCCTCGGCACCCAGCCGCCGCTGCCGAGCTGGGGCCGCATGCTGTCGGACGCCCAGACGATGATCTACATCGCCCCGCAACTGGCGATCTTTCCGGGGCTCGCCATCGTGCTCACCGTGCTCGGCCTCAACCTGATGGGCGACGGCCTGCGCGACATTTTCGATCCCAAGCTGAGGCGGGCCCGCTGATGGCGCTGCTCGACATCGAAAAACTGTCGCTTGCCATCAAGGGAACGCCGATCCTGCGCGACGTCAACCTGACCATGCAGGGCGGCGAGGTGCTGGGTATCGTCGGCGAATCGGGCTCCGGCAAGTCGATGACCGCCATGGCGGTCATGCAGCTGTTGCCGGTCGGGACCGAGTGGTCCGGCTCGATTCGGCTCGACGGCAACAGCCTCGAAGACTGTTCCGAAAAGCAGATGTGTGCGCTGCGCGGCAATGATATCGGCATGGTTTTCCAGGAACCGATGACCGCCCTCAATCCGGTCCAGACCATCGGCGACCAGGTGTCGGAAACCATCCTGGTGCACAGCGGCAAGTCGCGGCGCGAGGCGCGCAGGATCGCCCGCGAGGCGCTCAACCGCGTCGGCCTGCCGGAAGAACAGTTTCCGCTCGACCGCTATCCGCACGACCTCTCCGGCGGTCAGCGTCAGCGGGTGGTGATCGCCATGGCGATCGCGCTCAGACCGAAGCTGCTGATCGCCGACGAGCCGACCACGGCGCTCGACGTCACCACCCAGGCGCAGATCCTCAGGCTGCTGAAAAGGCTGGTCGAGGAAGACGGCATGGGGCTGATCCTGATCACCCACGACCTCGCCGTCGTCGCCGACATGGCCGACCACATCGCCATCATGAAGGACGGCGAAATCGTCGAGGCCGGGGAAACGGTGACGCTGTTTCGGCAGATGAAGCATCCCTATACGCGCTCCCTGTTCGAAGCGTCCAACCACGTGCCGCAGCGCAATCCGGCCCATGGCGCCGACGGCAGCAAGCCGGTGATCGAGATCGACGGCGTGGTGCGCGACTATGCGCTGCCGCGCCGTTCGCTGTTTACGGCCCCCGGTCATTTCCGCGCCGTCGACCATGTGTCGCTCGCCATCATGCATGGCGAAAATGTCGGCCTCGTCGGCGAGAGCGGCTGCGGCAAGTCGACGCTCACCCGAGCCATCCTGGCCCTCGACGCCGTGCAGGGCGGCGAGATCCGGCTCGACGGCAATCTGTTTTCCACCGCCGGCGCAGGCCCCGACCGGCAGATGCGCCGGCGCGTTCAGGTCGTGTTTCAGGACCCCTACAGCTCGTTCAACCCGCGTCACCGGGTCGACCGGCTGATCACCGAGCCCTTCCACCTGCTGGACGATCCGCCTGATGGCAGCGAACAGGCCGAGCGGGTGGCCAATGCGCTCGCCAATGTCGGCCTGCATCCGTCGGACGCGCACAAATACATCCACGAATTTTCCGGCGGCCAGCGTCAGCGCATCGCCATTGCCCGGGCGCTGATCATCGAGCCGTCGCTGATCGTGCTGGACGAAGCCGTGTCGGCGCTTGACGTGTCGATCCGGGCGCAGATACTCGACCTGCTGGCCGACCTGTCGGACCGCCTGGCGGTCTCCTATCTGTTCATCTCGCACGACCTTTCTGTGGTGCGGGCGATCACCGACCGCGTTCTGGTCATGAAGGCCGGTAAGATAGTCGAGGAAGGCCGCACCGAGGAGGTCTTCCGCAATCCCCGCCACGACTACACGCGGGAATTGCTGGCGGCGACGCCGATCCTGGACGAGGCGCTGCGGGCCCGCGAGGCGCGGTCCAACACGGCGCGGTGAAAGGCGCAACCATGGAAACTGCAGACCGACTGGGCTTCGACCCGGCAAACTGTTTCATCAACGGCGAGTGGGTGCCGGCCGAAAGCGGCGACCGGCTGGATCTCGAAAACCCGTCGACCGGCGAACTGGTGGGCGAGATCGCCCGCGGCGGCTCCGGCGACATCGACGCTGCCGCCGATGCGGCGCATTCCGCGCTGGAGGGCATGTGGGGTCGCATGACCGCGGTCGAGCGCGGCCGCATCCTCTCCCGAATCGGCCAGCGCGTCCTCGACCAGGTCGACATGCTGGCCGAACTCGAAGCGGCCGATGTCGGCAAGCCGCTGACGCAGGCGCGCAACGATGCCATCGCACTCGCCCGCTACATGGAATTCTACGGCGGCGCCGCTGACAAGGTGCATGGCGAGACCATTCCCTATCTCGACGGCTACACCGTCTACACGCTGCGCGAACCGCATGGCGTCACCGGCCACATCGTGCCGTGGAACTATCCGATGCAGATCATCGGCCGCTCCGTCGGCGCGGCGCTGGCCATGGGCAACGCCGCCGTGCTCAAGCCTGCAGAGGAAGCCTGTCTGACGGCGCTCGCCTTTGCCCGCATCGCCCATGAGGCCGGGTTGCCGCCCGGCGCGCTCAATGTGGTGCCGGGACTTGGCGAGGAGGCGGGTGCTGCGCTGACCGATCATCCGGGCGTCAACCACATCTCCTTTACCGGCTCCGTCGGCGTCGGCACCCTGGTGCAGGCCGCGGCGGCGCGCAATGTCGTGCCGGTGACGCTGGAGCTCGGCGGCAAGTCGCCGCAGGTCGTCTTCGAGGATGCCGATATCGACAGGGCGCTGCCGTTCCTGGTCAATGCCGGCATTCAGAATGCCGGGCAGACCTGCTCGGCCTCGTCGCGCATCCTGGTACACCGCTCCATCTATGTCGACGTGCTCGACCGCATGGCCGAACGCTACAAGGCGCTGCGCGTCGGCCCGGCGGTTTCCGATCTCGATGTCGGCCCGCTGATCTCCTCGCGGCAGAAGGAAATCGTCAGCGGTTTCCTCAGCATTGCCGAGCAGGACGGGCTGACCATTGCCGCCCGCGGCACCGTCGTCGACGACGCGCCGATCGGCGGCCACTATGTCGAACCGACGCTGATCGCCGGCGTCTCGCCGGAGCACCGGCTGGCCCAGGACGAGATTTTCGGGCCGGTGCAGGTTGTCATCCCTTTCGACACCGACGCGGAAGCCGTGTCCATCGCCAACGGCACGGATTACGGGCTCGTCGCCGGTGTCTGGACACGCGACGGCGGCCGCCAGATGCGCATGGCCAAGGCTCTGCGGTCCGGCCAGATCTTCGTCAACAATTACGGCGCCGGCGGCGGCGTCGAACTGCCCTTCGGCGGGGTCGGCAAGTCAGGCCACGGCCGCGAAAAGGGTTTTGAGGCGCTCTACGGCTTTTCCGCGCTGAAAACCGTCGCCGTCCTGCACGACTGATCAATCAAGGAGAAACGACCATGCGGCTTGAGGGCAAAACGGCGATCGTCACCGGCGGCGCTTCCGGATTCGGCGACGGCATCGTGCGCAAGTTCCTGGCCGAGGGCGCCCGGGTGATGATTGCCGACATCAACGGCGAAGCGGCCGCGGCCAAGGCAGAGGAACTCGGCGAAGCCGCGGTGGCGCAGACGGTCGACGTATCGGACGGCGACAGCGTTGCGGCCATGGCGGATGCCGCGCTGACCGCCTTCGGCTATGTCGATATCCTGGTCAACAATGCCGGAGTGTCGCATCTGCCGACGCCGCTCGAAGAGGTCAGCGAGGCCGATTTCGACCGGGTGCTGGCGGTGAATGTGAAGTCGGTCTATCTGACGGCGCGCCAGCTGGTTCCCGACATGAAGGCGCGCGGCAAGGGCTGCATTCTCAATGTCGCCTCGACCGCCGGCGTCAGCCCGCGCCCGCGGCTCAACTGGTACAACGCTTCCAAGGGCTGGATGATCACCGCCACCAAGACGATGGCGGTAGAACTGGCGCCGGCCGGCATACGCGTCAATGCCATCAATCCGGTAGCCGGCGAAACGCCGCTGCTGAAGACCTTTCTGGGCGAGGACACGCCGGAGATGCGGGCAAAGTTCCTGTCGACGATTCCCATCGGCCGGTTTTCCACCCCGGAGGATATGGGCAATGCCGCCTGCTATCTGTGTTCGGACGAGGCCAGCATGGTGACCGGCGTCGCCATGCAGGTTGATGGCGGCCGCTGCATCTGACGCCGTCTTGGCCTTTAGTACGAGTTTTCTGAAATTCGCTACGCACACACGGACAACTTGCCGGCTAAGGCTTGACTAAGGCGTCGCGGATTGGCTCCAATGGATCAAGAACGACTCTAAACTTCGCAGGACGGCGGACGAAAACCGTCCCTGCGGGGTTGCAACGCGGTCGCCCTGCTACATCTGTGGAGGGCATAAGAAGGCACAGGCAATCTATCCGGCCTGTAGCCCGTTTGTGGGAGGTATTGGATGGCTAGCGTATCAATGACGGTGAATGGTCGACAGGTCAGCGGGGAGGTCGAAGACCGCACGCTGCTGGTCGAGTATTTGCGCACGAATCTCGCCCTGACGGGCACCCATGTCGGTTGCGACACTTCGCAATGCGGCGCCTGCGTAGTGCATGTCGACGGCAAGGCCGTTAAGTCCTGCACCATGCTTGCCGCCCAGGCGGACGGCACCAGCGTGACCACCATCGAAGGCATGGCGAACGGCAGCGACCTGCATCCCGTGCAGAAGGCGTTTCACGAGAATCACGGCCTGCAGTGCGGGTTCTGCACCCCGGGTATGATCATGGCGGCGACCGACATGATCAACCGGCACGGCGCGTCGCTCGACGAAGCCACCGTGCGGGCGGAGCTGGAAGGCAACATCTGCCGCTGCACCGGCTATCACAACATCGTCAAGGCCATTCTCGCCGCTGCGGCGGAAATGGGTGGCTCGCAACAGGCAGCCGAATAGCGGAACCAGCCGGCGGTATCGGTCCGGCCGGGTGCGCCCGGCGGCAGCCGCCCCGCGTCAGCGGGGAAGAGCGCGGATCGAAAGTCGCCGCCCAATACGGAGGAGATTTCCATGGGAGTTGAAGGAATTGGTGCGCGGGTCGCGCGCAAAGAGGATTTCCGGTTCATCACGGGGCAGGGCCGCTACACGGACGACGTCTATGAAGCCGGCTTGCGTCATGCCCATTTCGTTCGCAGCCCGCATGCCCATGCGCGCATCGTCAGCATCGACAAGAGCGCCGCGGAAGCCATGCAGGGCGTCTACGGCGTGCTCGACGGCAAGCAACTGACCGAAGACGGCATCGGCAACATCATCTGCGGCTGGATGATCCATTCGAAGGACGGTTCGCCGATGAATATGGGCGTCTGGCGCCCGCTGGCCGAGGACAAGGTCCGCTATGTCGGCGATGCCGTTGTCGTGGTCGTCGCCGAGACCCGGGCGCTGGCCCGCGAGGCGGCCGAGAAGGTGGTCGTCAACTATGAGGAACTGCCCGCGGTCACCGACGCGGTCGATGCCATCGAGCCCGGCGCGCCGCAGATCCACGAAGCGGCTCCCGGCAACCTGATCTACGACTGGGAGATCGGCGAAGAGCAGCTGGTCGAGGAAGCGATTTCCGATGCGGCTCACGTGACCGAGATGGAAATCTCCAACAACCGGCTGGTGCCCAACGCCATGGAGCCGCGTGCAGCGCTCGCCCACTACGATTCGGGCGAAGGCCACTACACGCTGTGGACGACGTCGCAGAATCCGCATGTCGCGCGGCTGGTGCTCAGCGCCTTCTACAACGTGGCGCCTGAGAACAAGCTGCGGGTGATCGCGCCCGATGTCGGCGGCGGCTTCGGATCGAAAATCTATATCTATCCGGAAGAGATCGTCTGCCTGTGGGCGTCCAAGCGCACCGGCGTGCCGGTCAAGTGGACGGCCGACCGTACCGAGGCCTTCATGACCGACGCCCATGGCCGCGACCATGTGTCGACCATCAAGATCGCCTTCGATGCCGACAACCGCATCACCGGCCTGAAGGTCGACACCCTGGCCAATCTCGGCGGCTACATGTCGCTGTTCTCGTCGTCGGTGCCGACCTATCTCTACGCAACGCTGCTGTCGGGCCAGTACAACATCCCGAACATCTACTGCAACGTGCGTACGGCCTATACCAACACGGTGCCGGTGGACGCCTATCGCGGCGCCGGCCGGCCGGAGGCCAGCTACATTCTCGAGCGGGCGATCGAGACCGCCGCGCGCGAGCTGGGCGTCAGCCCGGCCGAACTGCGGCGCATCAACTTCATCAAGCAGTTCCCGCACGAGACGCCGGTCATCATGACCTATGACGCCGGCGATTTCGAAGCCTCGCTGGACGCCGCCATGCAGGCGGCCGACTATGCCGGCTTCCCGGCCCGCAGGGCGGAAGCCCAGTCGCGCGGCAAGCGTCGCGGCATCGGCATGAGCTGCTACATCGAGGCCTGCGGCATCGCGCCGTCGGCGGCGGTGGGCGCACTCGGCGCCGGCGTCGGTCTGTGGGAATCGGCGGAAGTGCGGGTCAACGCCGTCGGCACCATCGAGGTGCTGACCGGATCGCACAGCCACGGCCAGGGTCACGAGACCAGCTTCGCCCAGGTCGTCGCCGACAGGCTCGGCGTGCCGCTCGACACCATCTCCATCGTCCATGGCGACACCGACAAGGTGCAGATGGGCATGGGCACCTATGGCTCGCGCTCCGGCGCGGTCGGCATGTCGGCGATCGTCAAGGCGCTCGACAAGGTCGAGGCCAAGGCCAAGAAGGTGGCGGCGCATCAGCTCGAGGCCGACGAGGCGGACATCGTCATCGAGAATGGTGAGCTGAAGGTCGCCGGTACGGACAAGTCGATCCCCTGGTTCCAGCTGGCGCTCGCTTGCTATACGGCGCACAACCTGCCGGAGGGCATGGAGCCGGGCCTGAAGGAATCGGCCTTCTACGATCCGTCCAACTTCACCTTCCCGGCCGGCTGCTACATCTGCGAGGTCGAGGTCGACCCGGACACCGGCACGACGGACATCGTGCAGTTCGTCGCGGCCGACGACTTCGGCAACATCATCAACCCGATGATCGTCGAGGGCCAGGTGCATGGCGGCCTCGCCCAGGGCATCGGCCAGGCCTTGCTCGAGGGCTGCGCCTATGACGGCGACTCCGGACAGCTGCTGACCGCAAGCTTCATGGACTACACCATGCCGCGCGCCGACGACCTGCCGTCCTTCGACGTGTCGACCACGGTCACCGAATGCCCGTCCAACCCGCTCGGCATGAAGGGTTGCGGCGAGGCCGGTGCCATCGGCTCGCCGCCCGCGGTCATCAACGCCATCACCGATGCGATCGGCAACAACGAACTGACCATGCCGGCGACCCCGTCCAAGGTATGGGCGGCGTTGAAAGCCTGAGGAAGAGCGAGAAGGAAACGACCATGTACGAAACCAAGTATCACCGCGCTTCCTCCGTTGCGGAAGCGGCAAGCCTGGTCTCCGGGGCCGACGAGGGCAAGTACCTCGCCGGCGGCCAGACCCTGATCCCCACCATGAAGCAGCGCCTTGCGGCACCTAGCGATGTGGTGGATCTGCGCCATGTCGGCGAGTTGCAGGGCATTACCGTGTCCGGCGGCTCGGTGCGCATCGGCGCCGGCACCACCCACGCCGAAGTGGCCGGGTCGGCCGAAATCCGCGGGGCCTGCGCGGCGCTCTCCGATCTCGCCTCGCATATCGGCGATCCGCATGTGCGCCACATGGGCACGATCGGCGGTTCGATTGCCAACAACGACCCGGCGGCCGATTATCCGGCCGCCATGCTGGCGCTCGGCGCGACCGTCCACACCAACCAGCGTGACATTTCCGCGGACGACTTCTTCGTCGGCCTGTTCGAAACCGCGTTGAATGACGGCGAGATCATCACCGCCGTCTCCTTCAACGCGCCGTCGCGGGCGGCCTACCAGAAGTTCCCCAATCCGGCCTCGCGCTACGCCATGGCCGGCGTCTTCGTGGCGCAAGGAGCCGGCGGCGTGCGCGTCGGCGTCACCGGCGCCGGATCGGATGGCGCCTACCGCGCCGCCGACATGGAAGCCGCGCTCGGCGGCAATTTCGCCGCCGGCGCGCTGGACGGCGTTTCGGTCGACCCGTCGGCAATGCTCAGCGACCTGCACGGATCGTCCGAATACCGCGCCAACCTGGTGAAGGTCATGGCCAAGCGCGCTGTCGCCGCCGCCTGATCGACTGTCGCAAGACATGAAAAAAACCGCCCGGATGGCCGTCCGGGCGGTTTTTTTGTCGGGTAGGATCGGCCGGAGAACTCGCTACTGGATGACCACCACCTTGGTGCCCTTGCCGGGTTTGACCCGACTGTAGAGGTCGATGATGTCCTGGTTCATCAGCCGGATGCAGCCGGATGAAGCCGCGGTGCCGATGGTGTTCCATTCCGGCGTGCCATGAAGACGGTAGAGCGTGTCCTTGCCGTTGTTGTCGAACAGGTAAAGGGCGCGGGCACCGAGCGGGTTTCTCAGGCCCGGGGCCTGGCCACCGTCGGCATAGCGCCTCAGTTCCGGCTGGCGGGCGATCATTTCCTTCGGCGGATGCCAACGCGGCCAAGGCTGCTTCCAGGCGACATAGGCTTCGCCTTCCCAGGCGAAACCGGCGCGCCCGACACCGATGCCGTAGCGAACCGCCCGGTTGCGCGGCAAGACGAAGTAGAGGAAGCGCTTGCGCGTGTTGACGATGATGGTGCCGGGTTTTTCGCGGGTGAAATAGGTCACGATCTGGCGGTGATAGCGGCTGTTGACGCGGCTGATCGGCACAGCGGGAATGGAGTAGCCGCCATCCTTGACGGCCCCATATTCGCTGGTAAAGGACTGTCTGCTGAACTCCGGATCGGAGGTGGTACAGCCGGCCACCAGCAACGCGGCGGCCAGACCCATGATTGCCAGGCGTATGGTCATGTTTGCTTCCCCCAAAGCATCTGAAATCGGCTTCGCAAGCGGATTCTCAACGCATAATGTTTATTTTTTCTTGTAGCCGGCTGGCAAGTCCCGGCGGCGCGAGGGCGATCACAATGCCGTCAATCCCGGCCTCACTATGGCTTTCCTGCAACGCTGCGGCCGGTTCTTGCCAGTGACAGCGACTCATGTCAGCCTTTGCGCATGCCGATCGTTTCACCCCATCCCGAGCCGAGTCTCGTCGACGGCCGCCAGTCCGAGCGGGCCCTCATGGTGCGCCGGGGCGTGCAGCGGCTGCTGCGCGAAATGCGTCATGCCATGCTGCCGGAACTGGGTCTCGCCAGCGGCCGGCGCGCCGATCTGGTGACGTTGTCGGAGAAGGGCGAGTTCTGGATTGTCGAGATCAAATCGTCGATCGAGGATTTCCGTGTCGACAGCAAATGGCCCGATTACCGTCGCCATTGCGACCGGCTGTTCTTCGCCACCCATCCCGGCGTGCCGCTCGACATCTTCCCCGAAGATTGCGGCCTGATCCTCTCCGACGGCTATGATGCCGAAATCATGCACCACGCCCCGGAACATAAGCTGGCGCCGGCCACCCGCAAGGCGCTGACCTTGCGCTTTGCCCGTGCCGGAGCCGACCGTCTGCTGGTCGCCGAGCAGATCGCCTACGGGCACGAGGATCAGACCGGCTAACCGGCTAGTTTTTCCTGCAGAAACCGGCTCATCGCGTCCCAGGACCGGTGGTCGGCTGCCGCACTGAACATCATCCCCGGCTGATTGGCATTCGGATTGGTAAAGGCGTGTCCGGTGTGACCGAAGGCGAGGATCTGCCAGTCCGAACAGTGCTCAGTCAGCTCGGCGGCCAGCGTCACCGTCTGGTCGGGAGTCGCCAGCGGGTCGTCCCATCCGTGCAGGATCAGCAGAGACGCGTTCATTTTGGCAGTTGTTTCGGCCGGCGCGTCATAGACTCCGTGAAACGAGACCCCGGCCGCGAACTCGGCTCCCGAGCGGGCGAGATCGAGCACCGCCTTGCCGCCGAAGCAGTAGCCGATCGCGGCGGTCCGGTTCGGATCGACCTGCGGCATCGCCTTCAGTTCCTGCAGCGAGGCGTTCATCCGGGCAGACAGCAGCGGCCGGTCGGTGTTGAGTTCGCCC
This sequence comes from Rhizobiaceae bacterium, assembly GCA_963921345.3. GTDB lineage: Bacteria > Pseudomonadota > Alphaproteobacteria > Rhizobiales > Rhizobiaceae > Hoeflea_A. The sequence continues at coordinate 445,630 of CAWUFE020000009.1, forward strand.
ATTAGTGCCGCCGCTTCCTCGCGCGTCGTCGCGCGGCGGCCTTTGCCGTAAAGATCGATCGCAAACGCCGCATGGCCCATACCGGCCAGCCGCTCCGCCTGCTTTTTGTCGAAATCGCCGAGCCCACCGAACGCATGGGCGATCATGACGCCAGGCCGCGGATCGGATGTTGCCGTGTCGCAGGCGAACCAGCCCTCGAATTCGGTTTCGCCGACGGTGTAAACGTGGTCACGGGCTTCGATCATGTGTGTTCTCTCCTTGTCGGCCGACTCGACTCGACTCTACCGTGTTGTCATCGGTCGAGACAGCGCGGAAAACACATCGGAGCGGGTTTTACGACGCAGGATGTGGCAGGCCGGCATCGGCCGCGCTGGAGCTTGCTCAAAGTGGTGGCGCGCCGCCCGGAACCGGCAACAACCGGGCTGCCTACTCATCATCGACGAATTGCCAGGACACCGCACCATCGAAGTGCCTTACGGGCAGGTCGGCGATGTGGTCCGGCGAAACCATGCGGGCGTTGACGGCCGTCCGGCGGCCGCTGGCGGTTCCGGGTGTCGTGTAGTGGGTGGTGCAACCGCAGAAACCACAGTGCTGGAATTCGATGGCCCGGTCCTGCCAGCTGTAGCTCACCAGCGCGTCGGAGCCGCTGATCAGGGTCACATCCTCGGCCCCGTAATAGGCCCACAGAGCGCCAAGCCGTCGGCAGATGGAGCAGTTGCAGGACGTCAGGCTTTGCGTCGGAGCGGGCATTGTCAGCCTGACCGCGCCGCAGTGACAGGACGCTTCGATCACGCGCCCCTCCCATCCGCCAGTTCGGTTGCCTGGCCGAAGCACAGCAGGCGGCCGTCGCAGTCCCTGACGACGAACTCGGTAAAACCCCAGGGCCGGTCTGCGATCTCACGGGAGAACTCGGCGCCGCGTCGGGCAAACTCCGCATGCAGGGCGTTGATGTCCTCGACGCGGATATAGGCATCCAGCAATTCGTCGTCATATTTGTTGTCAGGAAGAACCGGGGGCTTTTCGACATATCTGAAAAAGATCGAAAGGCCGTCGCGGATTGCGCCGGCATAGAAGGTCGGATCGCCATATTCGAACTGGGTCGCGAACCCGAGCTTTGCGTCGAAATAGGACAGGGTGCGTGTCATGTCGGCGGAAAAGAACTGCGGAACGATGGCTGCGATCATGGCCTGTTCTCCGTTGCGGTTCGCTGGCCCGGCGATTGTTGCACCGGCCAGGCTCTGTGGTCAAAAGAAGTTCTGCCGGCGGCCACGACCGGTCCCTGCAACGGCTTCGAATCGGATGGGGATATCGTGCTACTTCGTGCTGCGTCGGACCGGATCACATGGACACGTAGTCGACGAAATTCCTGAGCAGGCCGAAGGCGGCATCGCTGTCATGTGCGCCGGCGACGAGTTCGGCATGGCGAAAACCGGCGGCCTCGAACTGAGCGCGATTGTCCGCGAACCAAGCGATGAGTCCCTCCCGGTCGAATTCCGGATGCGGTTGCACACCCCAGACGGGACCTTTGGACCAGCTCCAGATCTGATTGCCGCATCCTTCGCTGTCGGCCAGCACGACAATGTCGTCATGTCCAGCTTTCACCTCGTCCCCGTGCCAGTGAAACACCGGCATCTCCGGCGGCAAGCCTTTCGTGAGAGCGTCGGCGTGCGCCGGCGGTGTCAGCCGGATCGAGCCGAAGCCTTTTTCGCGGTCGGGCCGAACGAACACCTGATCGCGGCCGACCAGCGCCGATGCGAGCACCTGGCTGCCGAAGCAGAGGCCGAGCATCGGCAGCCCGGCCCCTCCGAGATTGCCCAGCACGTCGTGCAGTCGGTGGATCCACGGCAGATCGTCATAGGCGCCGTCGAAACTCGGGCTGACATAGACGCCGCAATAATCCGTGGCGTCGATGTCGAATTCGCCGTCATTGGTTCGTCGGACATCGACCTCCAGGCCGCATTCGCCGAGATAGCGGTCGAACCGGGTGATCTTCTGCGGCGCGTGCCAGTTGTCGAAGTAGAGGAGCTTTTTCACCGGTCGCTCCCGGCGGAGCGAAGGGCCGCCGTCGCCGCGGCGTCGATTTGAAGGTCGTCGGTGAGCACGACACCGTAGTCCCGCAACGCCGCGTCGATCGACACAAGGCCGTCGAGCACGTCCTGGCGGACCTGTTCCGCGTCGCGCTCGAAGGGGTCGCCATAGCCACCGCCGCCCGGCAGTTCAAGGACCAGGCGATCGTCATGCGGAATCGACTGCCGGCCCTTGCTCTTCAAGGGCGCGCCGGACGCCAGGCGCACGATGCCGACTGCGCCGTCCCTGCCGCCATGTCGTCCTTCGGGCGCGCGCCAGGTGCGGTCGAACATGGCGGCGACGCTGAACGGCGCACCGTCCGCGCAGCCATATTCGAGCACCTGGCCGAGTCCGCCCCGGTGGCAGCCGGCGCCGCCGGAGTTTTCGCGAAACTCCTTGCGCCAGACGATCAGCGGAAACACCGCCTCGATCGCTTCGACAGGCGGCGTGCGCACGCCCGACGGAAACGCCGTGGTCGACATGCCGTCCATGGTCGGACGGCCGCCGGTGCCGCCGGTGTTGAAGGTGATGACGTCGAAATCCTCGCTCAGCACCGGGGCCGCCGCCGCCAGTTCGGGGTCCACCGCCGTCAGGCCGCCGCGGATCATCGGGTTCCACATGGCGCCGGCGCCCTCCGCCGGGACCCGGTCGGGCACCGCCTGCGACAGGCAGCCGAAAATCACGTCCGGAAGCATCTGGCCGATGACATGGCGCGCCGAGACCGGCATGGGGCGCTGGGCGTTTAGAATGGAACCGACCGGCGCCGAAACCTGCACGACGCTGATCGAACCGGCATTGCACGGGGTGTTGGGCCCGATGATGCAATTGACGCCGAAGACCGTGTAGGCGAGGCAGAAATTCTCGACGACGTTGATGCCGAACGGGCTGGCGTCCGATGAGCCGGCATAGTCGACTTGAAGCGTATCGCCATCCACCGTCACTCGGGCCTTGATGCGGATCGGCCGGTCGAACCCGTCGAGCTCGGTGACGTGCCCGTAAACGCCGTCGGGAAGTGCGCGGATTGCGGCGAGAATGGCCTGGCGGGACTGGTCGATGATGTAATCGCCGATTTCCTCGATGTCGTCGAGGCCGAACTCTTCCAGCATCGCTACAAGCCGCCGGGCGCCCTCGTCGTTGCAGGTCATCATGGCATGGAAGTCGCCTTCCATGTCGGCTGCGTTGCGCACATTGCTGCGCAGCAATCCCATCAGGTCTTCGTTGACGGTGCCCTGGCGCGCCAGATGCATGATGGGGATATTGATGCCTTCTTCGAAGACCTGACGGGCATCCGGACCGAAGCCGCGACCGCCCATGTCGACGATGTGGCAGGTATTGGCCAGCAGGCCGACTGCGCGACCCTTGTGGAAGGCCGGGGTGACGACCGTGACGTCGTGATAATGTCCGACGGAAAGCCACGGATCGTTGGTGCAGAACACGTCGCCGGGCTTCATCGAATCGATCGGGAACCTGTCGATGAAGTGCTTGACGCAGATCGCCATGGCATTGACGTGGCCGGGCGTACCGGTCACCGCCTGCGCCACCATGTCGCCACGCCGGTTGAAGACCCCGGCAGACAGGTCGCCGCATTCGCGCACCGACTGGCTGAAGGCGGTCCGGATGACCGTCTGAGCCTGCTCCTCGATGGCCGAGATCAGACGGCTCCAGATCAACTGCTTGCGAAGGATATCCAGGTCCGTCATGTCTCGCCCGGAACCTCCCGCGGCTTGCGTGTGAGTTCGACGTCACCGCCCGCGAGCACGACGGCGTCGAAGCCGGAGGAGACGACGATGGAGGTTTCGTCCTCGACGATCACCGCCGGGCCGGCCAGGCGCGCGAAGGCGCCCAGGTCGTCGCGCCGCGCGGTGACGAAGGGAATTGCCGCTTGCTGCGGGATATCGAAGACCTCCCGTTGGCCGACCGCGCTCGGGGATCTCGCTGGTTCCAGCCCGGGTGTGCGGTCGGCGTGCGGCGCACTGCTGACAACCAGGCTCCAGGAGACGATTTCACCGCGTGCGATGGTGCCGATGTCGCGTCCGAAAACCGCTCTGTAGCGGCGATCGAACAGCTCCTGCAGACGCTGCGGTGCCGTTTCGTCCAGTGGTTCCATCGGCACGTCGACGGCGATTTCGTGGCCCTGACCCTGATAGCGCATATGCGCCTGTCGGCGGACACTCAGCGGAATGTCCCCGGCGCCGTTTTGAACGTGCTCGCGCGCCTCCGTTTCCATGGTCGCACAGATCCGGTTGGTCAGCGCGTGGTCGAAATCGTCGAGTCGCTGGTAGTGGGTATGAACCACCTCGTAGGAGACCGGGGCACGCAAAAACCCGACCGCCGACCCGACGCCGGCATTGGCCGGAATGACGATCCGGTCGACGCCGAGCTTGTCGGCCAGTTGACAGGCATGCAGCGGGGCCGCGCCGCCGAAGGCGATCAGCGTCCTTCCCTCCGCGTTCTTGCCGCTTTCGATCGCATGCACACGGGTGGCGCTCGCCATGTTCTCGCAGACCATTTCCGTCACGCCGAAAGACGCGGACACATCGTCCAGGTCCATGCTCGCTCCGATGGCGGTTTGCATCGACCGGGCCGCCGCTGTCTGGTCCAGCTGCATCCGGCCGCCGGCGAAACCGTTCGGATCGATGCGCCCCATGAGCAGGTTCGCATCGGTCACCGTCGGCCGGTCCCCGCCGTGCCCGTAGCAGGCCGGGCCGGGTTGTGAGCCGGCGCTTTCCGGTCCGACGGAGAGCCGCCCGAGTTCGTCCATATGGGCGATCGAGCCGCCGCCGGCGCCGATTTCCACCATGTCGATCACCGGAATGCGCAGCGGCAGGCCGCTGTCCTTGCGGAAGCGGTAGACGCGCGCAACCTCGAAGCGGCGGCTGGATTGCGCCTGTGCGTTGTCGAGCAGGCAGATCTTTGCCGTCGTGCCGCCCATGTCGAAGGAGATGGCCTTGTCGATGTCCAGCCGGCGGGCGATATCGCCGGCGAATATCGCACCGCCGGCCGGCCCCGACTCGACCAGCCGCACCGGGAAACGACAGGCGGTATCGACGGTCGTCAGGCCGCCGCTCGACAGCATCAGCAGCATCGGGCAGACGAAGCCCCGCGCCTGCAATGTCCGCTCGAACTCTCTCAGGTAACGGGACACCAGCGGCTGCACATAGGCATTGGCGCAGGTCGTCGAAAACCGCTCATATTCGCGGAATTCCGGCGAAATGTCGGACGAGACCGAGATGCACCAATCGGGCCGCCTGGCAGCGAAGAAATCGTGCGCCCGCAATTCATGCGCCGGGTTGGCATAGGCATGGATGAAACCGATCGCCAGCGCCTGCGTCCCGGCGGCATCCAGTTCCGGCAGCAGCGCCTCCAGGGCGTCGTCGCGCAGCGGCCTGAGCACCGCGCCGTCGCGGTCCAGCCGTTCGCCAACGGTGAACCTGCGGCGGCGCGGCACCAGCGGCCGGGGCTTCAGAATGTTGATGTCGTACTGTTCGGGCCGCCCTTCGGTGCCGATCTCGATAGTGTCGCGAAACCCCTGCGTGGTGAGGAGCGCGGTGGTTGCCCCCTTGCGCTCGATGATGGCGTTGGTAGCCAGCGTCGTTCCGTGAATGATCACGCCGATATCGCCGGGGGCGGCACCGGCATCCTGCATGACTGTTTCAAGGCCGGTCATGCAGGCAAGGACCGGGTTGTCGGGCGTCGTCAGGACCTTGGCGGTGAAGCGGCGTTCGCCCGATTCCAGTGCGACGTCGGTGAATGTCCCGCCGATGTCGATCCCGACACGAATCCTGTCGCCGGTCTGGTCCAACGTGCTGGCGCTCCCTGCTGTTGAGGAAGCAGGATAGCCACGCCCGCAAGCGGTGATTTGATGTTTTTCGACGGGAACTTGTCATAATTCCCGCCGCTCCGGCTGCTGCGTCAGGGAGTTATACGGCGTCGACGAAGCGTTCGATCCACTCGGTCGTCGTGATGCGGTTGAGTTGCCGTTCGCGCATCGGCGAATGACCGAACTCGGCTTTGTAGCTGCGCGAGAAATGTTCGTGCGATGCGTAGCCGCTGGCCAGCGCGATCTCGATCACCGACAGGTCGGACTGAAGCAGCAGGCGGCGCGCATGGGCAAGCCGCATGTGGATGTAGAACTGCACGGGCGACTGCTGGAGATTGTCGCGGAACAGTCTTTCGAGGCGCCGTTGCGACAGCTCGGCGCGGCTTGCCAGCTCGGCGATCGACAGCGGCCGCTCGATGTTGTTCTCCATCATCTCGATGATCGACAGCACCTTGGAATTGGTAACGCCCAGTCGCGTGTGGCTCATGTGCTGCTGTTCCTCGATCGGATCGCGCACATGGCCGGCAATGAACAGGTCAGACACCTCAGACGCCAGCTTGCGGCCGAAATGGCGGGCAATGGCGTGGATCATCATGTACATGGCGGCCGTGCCGCCGGCGCAGGTGAAGCGGTCGGCATCGATTTCGAAAATATTCTGGGTGATCGCGATATCGGGAAACCGCTCCTGGAAGCTCTCCCGGTAGCGCCAGTGGATCGTCGCCCGGTAATTGTCTAGCAGACCCGCTTCGGCGAGAAACAGCGAACCGGCGCCGAGAGCACCGAGATGGCTGCCCCTGCGGCTCAGCCGCCGCAGACACACCTTGAGTTCGTCCGGCACCTCCATCACCGGATCGAATCCCACGCAGCAGATCAGATTGTCGATATCGCCGACCTCGCCGATGGACCAGTCGGCGACGATGGTCATGCCGTTGATGGCCTCGACGGGTTTGCCGTCGTCGGACAGCAGTTGCCAGGAGAACAGGTTCTCGCCGCTCAGCCGGTTGGCCATGCGCAGCGAATCGACCGCGTTGATGAAAGGGACGATGGAAAAGTGCCGGCCGAGATAGAAGCCGACCTCGATCGGACCGGATGCGGCGTCCGACTTGAACATTCTCAGTTCCGATCCGGAGCAGGTCGCTCTAGCGGTTGTCGAGGGTCGACGGCAGCCATGTGACGATCTCCGGAAACAGGGTGATCAGGGCGACGCCGACCAGCAAGAGCGTGAAGAACGGTATCGCCGACAGCGCCACCCGAAAAATGTTCTCGCCGGTGAGGCCCTGTATCACGAACAGGTTGAACCCAAGCGGCGGCGTGATTTGCGCCGTTTCCACAACCATGATGACGAACACGCCGAACCACAGCAGGTCGAAACCGGCCTGCGTCACCAGCGGCAGGATGACGGTCGTCGTCAGCACGATCATCGAAATGCCTTCAATGAAACAGCCGAGTACGACGTAGAGAATACACAGGGCAGCCATCAGCGCATAGGGATGCAGGTCGAGCGATCCCACCCAGCCCGCCAGTTCGGCTGGCACGCTGGCATAGGCCAGTGCCGTCGTCAGGAAGGCGGCGCCCGACAGGATGAAGAAGATCATGCAGGACAGCCGCGTCGCCGACAGCAGGCTGTCGATGAACATGCGAAAGTTCAGCGATCGGGTGAAGACGGACAGGGCGAAGGCGCCGATGACGCCACCAGCGGCCGCTTCGGTGGCCGTGGCGATGCCGGTGTAGATCGAGCCGATGACAGCGCCGATCAGCAGGATGACCGGAATCAGGCCGACCGAAAGGCGCAGCTTTTCGGCCAGGCTGAAGCGTTCTCCGCGGTCCGGCGCGATGTCGGCGCGCAGCAGCGCCGACACCGCGATATAGCCCATGAACAGGGCAATCATCATCAGGCCGGGAAAAACACCGGCCAGGAACAGCCTGACGATGGAGACGTCGGCGGCCACGCCGTAGACGATCATGATGATCGACGGCGGGATCAGCAGCCCCAGCGTTCCCGATCCCGCCAGGCTTCCGATCGATATCGTACGGTCATAGCCGCGCGCCTCCAGTTCCGGCAGCGACATGCGGCCGATGGTGGCCGCGGTGGCCGCCGACGAGCCGCAAACCGCCGCGAAGATGCCGCATCCGGCGACGTTGACGTGCAGCAGCCGCCCCGGCAGCCAGCCGAGCCACGGCGACAGGCCGCGAAACAGGATTTCCGACAGTTTGGCCCGGAACAGGATTTCGCCCATCCAGATGAACAGTGGCAGGGCGGCCAGCGTCCAGGAGGCATTGGTCTGCCAGATCGAGGTCGCCAACGCCTTCTCCACCGGCACATTGGCGAAGAACGTCAGGCTGACCCAGCCGACGCCGAGCAGTGACAGGGCGATCCACAGTCCGGCTCCGAGGAACAGGAACATCACGGCGAGCAGGACCAGTGCGATTTGAACGGTTTCCGGCGACATGGGTCCTCAATCGGCGTGGTCCGGCGCAGCCATTTCGGCTCCCTTGTCGAGATAGGACGGCGCGCCGCCGAACAGCGACACCACGATGTCGTCGGCGATGGCGATGGCGAAAACCAGCGTCCCGATGGGGATCGACACTTGCGGAATCCAGATCGGGATGACGATCAGGCCCTGCGAGAGATCGCCGAACCGAATGGAATCGCGGACCATGTCGAAGGCCGAAAAGCAGAGATAGGCGACGAAAAACAGCGCTAGCGCCATCACCGCGATCTCCAGCAGTCGCCGCGGCAGCCCCGACATCGAGTCCACCAGCAGCGTCACCCGGATATGCCCGGCGCTTCTGAAGGTGTAGGCCAGCGGCAGGAATCCGGCGGCCACGACGCTCCACGCCGTGAGGTCATCGGCGCCCTTCACTTGCATGCCGAACTCGCGTCCGACGATCTGCGCGGTGATCAGCGCGCCGATGGCAACGATGAATGCGGCGCCGAGAAGCGCAGTGGCCAGATACAGCCCGTCGAGGCATCTCCGTATCATCTGCATCGCCGCCGTATCCTGCTCCGGCCAATCCGATCGGCCACAGGCGTCAGTTCAGCGCGTTGTAGGCCTCGATGAATTGTTGTCCGCGGTCACCGGCCTTGGCAAGCCATTCGTCAACCATGGCCTTGCCGATGGCCTCGAGCTCGGCCTGCAGTTCCGCATTGGGCGTCTCCACGGTCATGCCCTGGGCCGAGAGATTTGCGGTCAGCCCGGACTGCAAGTCGTTGCTCATGATCCAGCCTCGCGCCTCTGCTTTCGCGGCCGCTGCCAGCACGGCCGCCTGGGACTGCGGCGAAAGCCCCTCGAAGGCGTCGCGGTTCACGATGACCATGTTCTTGTTGTTCATCGCGTTGACGTCGTAGTAGTGGCTGGTGAAATCCCACGCCTTGGTGTAGTTGCCGGTCGCCGCCGAGGTGATCATCGCGCTGACAACGCCGGTGGCGAAAGCCTGCGGAACTTCGGCCGACTGCACCGTCGTGGGAACGGCGCCCATCAATTCGGCAAACCGCGCCGTAAGTGCATTGTAGGCGCGGAATTTGACGCCCTCGAAGTCCTTGACGGCGGAAATCGGTTTCTGTGCGTAGAGCCCCTGTCCAGGCCACGGCACGGAAAACAGCGGCATCAGCCCCTTTTCGTCCATCTTGGCCTTGATGTGCGGCAGCGTCAGTTCGTAGACCTCCCAAGCCGTTTTCTGGCCGCGCGACAGGAACGGGATGCCGTCCACCTCGAAGAACGGGTCTTCCTTGCCATAGGCAGACAGCAGGATTTCGCCCGCCTGGACCTGGCCCGTTTGCACGCCGCGTTGGATTTCCGGCATCTTCAGCAGCGAAGCGTTGGTGTGCAGCTTGATCTTCAGGTCGCCGCCGCTCAGCTCCTCGACATCGGCGGCGAACCGGGCAATGTTCTGCGTGTGGAAATTGTCGTCCTTGTAGGCAGTCGCCAGGTTCCAGACCGTTTCGGCCTGGGCCATCGTGGCGCCTGCCGACACCGTGAGCGCCGCGGCCATAGGCATCAGTTTTCGCATATCGTTCTCCCTTTTATCACGGCGATCGCGCTTGGCCTGATCGTCGCCTTTGATTGTTGGGGCATCACCACCCACACCGCATCGGCGTACTTTCCGCACGGTTGATGCCCCTGCAATTATTGGCATGCCGGACGTCTTTCCGTTCTTGATGTATTTCGACAGCGGTTTGATGTAATGCGGAGGCCGGGTCGGACCGATCGCGTACGTGCCGCGCGATGCGCGGAAGATTTCCTTGGTGGAACTCCGGGTGTCGCCTAGCCTGCGGCCGTCGTCTGTTTGCGTCTGAGGGAGCAACCCGCCATGGACAATCTCTTCAAGGCTCAGGCCTGGAACAACGCCTGGTCGAACCACCGGCTGCACAAGGCCTGCCTGTCGCTTTCGGATGCCGATCTGGCGGCGGAGCGGACCGGGTTCTTTCCGTCGATCATCGAAACCCTCAACCACGTTCTGATCGTCGACTGGTACTACGTGTCGGCGCTGGAAGGCGACTGCATGGGGCAGAAGGCGTTTGCGGACCTTGTGCCGTTCCGGGCGATGGCCGACCTGGCCGAAGAGCAGCGGCGCATCGACCGGCGCTTCGTCGCCGTGGCGGGAAACCCTGAGCTGGCGGCGGCTGAGCGGCAGGTCGAACTGCCGCGCAAAGACCGCCTGCAGGTCGAGCGGTTCGACCGCACCTTCCTGCATCTGATCCAGCACCAGATCCATCATCGCGGCCAGGCCCATGCCATGCTTTGCGGCACCGCCGCCGCGCCGCCGCAGCTGGACGAATTCTATTTCGACTGGCAGCCCGATCGGGAGTTGCGGGCGCCGGATTTTGCCTAAATGGGCATCAGCGAGGACACCGTCTGGTCATAGATCTGCCGATTCGCGCTGCGTTCCGTCCGTTGCCCAGGTCGCTGCGGCCATGTCGAGAAAGGCGCGGACATTGGGCGACAGGTGGCGGCTGCTCGGATAGATGGCGTAGATCCCGATTTCGGCGGTCGCGTAATCGTCCAGAACCCGCCGCAGCCGTCCGCGTGCGATTTCCTCACCGGCAACGCTCTCGGGATAGAGCACGATCCCCAGGCCGCGCAGAGCCAGGGTGCGCAGAAAGCCCATGCCGTTGGCCGCCACCCGCGCCTGAACTCGAACGGAAGCGGCGCCGTCCGGGCCATCGAGGCGCCAGACGGCGTTGTCCACCGCTTTGCCATGCACGATGCAGCTGTGGTCCTGCAGGTCGTCTAGCGTTTCGGGGACGCCGCGGCGCTCGAGATAGTCGGGGCTGGCGCACAGGATGCGCCGGGTCGGACCGAGCCGGCGGGCAATCAGCGACGAATCGTCAAGCGCGCCGGAGCGAAAAGCCAGATCGACCCGCTGCTCGATCAGGTCGACATAGTCGTCGCTGAGCAGAAGCTCGATGCGCACATTGTCATGGGCCTTCAGAAAGGCCTCGACGAGATCGGCGAAGCCGCCGGTGCCGAAATCGGCCGGCGCCGAGATCCGCAGCGTGCCCCGGGGCGACGCGCGGCTGGCATCGATCAGCTGGTCGGCGACCTGCAATTCGTCCAAGCCGCGGCGGCACTGTTCGTAATATTCGCGGCCGATTTCGGTGAGCGACACCCGGCGTGTGGTGCGGTTGAGCAGTCGCACGCCCAGGTCGGCCTCCAGGGCGCTGATCTTGCGGCTGATGCTGCCCTTGGGCATGCCCAGTGCCGCGGCGCCCCTGGTGAAACTGCCGGTCTCGGCGACTTCGGCAAAAACCGCGAGTGCATTGAGATCGACCAAGGTTGTTCCCTCATTGACGTATCATTGAAACAGTAAAGCGTATTTGATGCATATTCAATAACAATAGCGGTGAAGCTACATTGGGTTCGTACCTTTCCGGAGCCCGGAGACCATGAACAGCAAACTGATCCACGCCGGTGTCCTCGGCTTCGTCTTCATGTTGTCGCCCTTCGCGATCGACATGTATCTGCCCGCCTTTCCCGCAATGGCCGACGGTCTGGCGACCGGCATCGACGAACTGGAGGCGACGGTTGCCATTTTTCTGTTCGGCTTCGCTCTCGGTCAGCTGGTGCTGGGACCGGTCTCCGACGCCCTTGGCCGTCGCACGGTGCTTGTCGCCGGACTTGCCGTCTTTGTCGTCGCCTCGGTGATGATCGGGGCTTCCACCTCGCTCGGCGAGGTCTATCTGTGGCGCTTCCTGCAGGCGCTGGGCGGCGCCGGCTCGGTCGGTGTCTTTCCCATGGTGCGCGACCGCTTCGGCGAACGCGACGGCGCCCAGGTGATTTCCTACATCATGGCGCTCACCGTCGTAGCACCGATGATCGCTCCCCTGATCGGCGCGCAGGTTCTGGCGCTGGCGGGCTGGAGCCCGATCTTCTTCCTGATCGGATTGCTCGGACTGATCGCGCTGTTTGCGACGGTGGGGTTGCTGGACAAGGGACAGCGGGTTCGCCCGGATTTCTCGGTCACCCGGATGTTGGGCGTCTACGGCGCGGTGGTGTCGGAAAGACGCATTCTGGCTGCCGTTCTGGCCGGCGGTTTCGCCTTTGCCGGCCTGTTCGCCTTCGTCGCCGGCTCGCCTTATGTCTATATCAGCCACTACGGGGTCGCCCCGCACGCCTACGGATTTCTGGTCGCGCTCAACGCGCTGTCGATGATCGGCGTAAATCTGATCAACGCGCAGATGCTGCGCGACACCGATACCGTGGCGAAGATCCGTTTCGGGGCGACCGTTTTGCTGATCGACGGTTTGGCGATGCTGGCAATCGCGGTCTTCGATCTCGGGCTCGTACCGCTTGCCGTGGCCGTGGTGATCTTCGTCGGAGCGATCGGTCTGACCGCCACCAATGCCATCGTTGCCGCGCTGTCGGTGCTGCCGCGGGAGAACGGCACGGTGTCCGCCGTCAACGGCGCCGGCCAATTCGCCGTCGGCGCGCTTTCGAGCCTGATCGTCAGTGTCCTGCCGTCAACCAGCGCGCTGCCCATGACGCTGGTCATGGCCGGCTGCGGGGTTCTGGCATTCGCCAGTGCCACCATCCTCAAGAACAGCCAACCGCAAGAGGTGATTTCCCATGCTTGACATCGACCGCATCGACCATGTCGGCATCCGCGTCAGCGACCGCGAACGCTCCGTGGCCTTCTACGAACTGCTCGGTTTCAAGCTGCTGACCGACGGCGGCTATGAAGACGGCCACCCCATCGTCATGCTGCATCCGAGCGGCATCAACATCAACCTGCTCGGACCGGCTGCCGGCAAGGCCGGCGAAAACGTGCTGATGGACGAGCCGGTCAAATATCCCGGCATCACCCACATCGCGCTGAAAATGAAATCGGCCGAGGAAACCGAGGCCTTCATGGTCGAAAACGGCATCGAGATCACCGGCCGGCGCGAATTTCGCGGCACCAAGACCATCTTTGTCCGCGACCCCGACCGCACGGTTCTGGAACTGGTCGGCCCCGGACCCTCGGTGGCCGAACTGATCTACGAGCACATCGAGGAAACCAAGTCCGAACAGGCTTGAAATAACACCCCTTGACCGGCAGTCTGTGTCGCAATGCGCTCTCAGGGAGGGGCAATGGGCACGGACTGGTCGGACGTCGGGCCGCAGGAGGTTCTGGAATTCTGGTTTCCCGACAACGGGCACCAGGACGCGATCGAAACGCATGGCGCGTTTTGGGATCACCGCATGCGTGGCGGCGTCGACGCCGAGATCGGCGAGCGCTTCGCCGCGCTGACCGAAGCTGCCGCCTGCGGCCGTCTCGACCACTGGGCGGAAACGCCGCGCGGCCGCCTGGCCCTCATTCTCGCGCTCGACCAGTTTCCGCGCTCGCTGTGGCGCGACACGCCGGCGGCCTATGCGCAGGACATCAAGGCGGCGCGGCTGGCGCTCGAAGGCAAGCGGAACGGTCACTTCGACGCGCTATCCCACCCTTGGGAAAAGCAGTTCTACAACATCGCCATTTCCCATTGCGAAGGGCCCGACCATCTGGCCCGCATGGACGACGTGCTGGCAAGCGTCGAGGAGATCGCGGCGCAAGCGCCGGAACACCTGCGCGGTTTCTACGGGCTCGGTGTCGAGCACAACAGGACCGTGCGCGAGATCATCGCGCGCTATGGACGGCATCCGCACCGCAATCCGATCCTTGGTCGGATTTCCTCGCCGGACGAGGAAACCTATATCGCCACCGGCGATTTCCCGCATGTTCGCGGCCTGCCCGACGATCTCTGAAGCCGCATTTCGCAGCACAAAATATCAAAATGCCGGATTCGGCTGGCGCTAAACCGGGCTGGAGAGCGGACTTCGTGACGAGGTCCCGACAATCCGGTTCGGAGGTGCGACATGCACGGGCAAAGCGAAACAAATCGTCTGCCGCGTTGGACGGTGATGATCCTGCACACGGTCGCCGTCGCGGTCATCGTCTGGCTGCTGACCGCAGGCAACGACCTGTTGCCCGAGGCGTTGCGGCAGGCGGGGCCAGGCCGGCGGATCCTGGTCGCAGCGTTTGCGGCGATCTATCTGGTGCGAACGCTGATCGGCATGCAGTTCCTGCTCAAGCGGCGTTTCGGCTGGGTCGAGGCCTTCATCGTATTGGCGATCTTCGTCTCGTCGCACGCTGTCTTCGCCGGCCTGGCGCTCGCCAACCCGAAACCGCTCGCTCTGCCGGTCGCGATCCTGGCCGCGGCACTGTTCCTCATCGGCTCGTGGCTCAACACGGCGTCGGAGTATCAGCGCTATCGCTGGAAACGTCGGCCGGAAAACCGCGGCCGGGTGCACACTGGCGGGCTGTTCCGCTACGCCGCCCATATCAACTATTTCGGCGACATGGTGATGTTCTCCGGCTATGCGTTGGCCACCGGCAGCCTGTGGGCTTTTGCCATTCCGGCCTACATGACCGCCGGCTTCCTGTTCCAGCACGTGCCCAATCTCGACGCCTATCTGTCAAAAAAATACGGTGTCGAGTTCGACGACTATGCCGCCAGGACCAGGAAGCTGATCCCTTTCATCTATTGAGGCGGAAACGACGTGGCCTAAAATTTCGGGGACGGTTTACTTGATTCTGATTAAGGCGCTGATTCTATTGCGAATAGAGCGGAATTAAGTAAACCGTCCCCGAAATTGCAGCCTCCGCATTCGTTGCGGGAGACCCCTTCCATGCATTCTCGAAGGCGGTCATTCGATCGACATCCAGAAATGCATGACGGGGCGCTCGCTGCCGATAGCGCCGAAGGTCAGCCTTTCGAGATCCGGACGTTCGGATTTACGGTAGCCACCGCGGCCGAGCCAGGATCCCCAGGCATAATTGACGGTCTCGGGGATCCGCTCGAACGAGCCCTGATGCTCGAAAACGGCATAGAGGCCGTCCGGAACCGCTGCCCGCGTCAATGCAACGTTCAGCCGGCCGGTCAGGTCCTCTTCCGGGCCGGCGACATAGGCGAGGCAGTGGCCGGGGGCGCGGCGGATATCGGGATGATCGGCCTGGGCGACGCCGCAGAGCGGCAGCTGCGGCGACAGTCGGTCGGGCGCGTCGGCTTCGAGCGCCGCAAACAGGCGCCGCCAGATCCCGGCCACGTGCACGTCGTCCTCGAAATCGATGCCCGCGCCGATGCCGACAACATCGAAGCCCTTGGTCAGCTCGACGATCTGCGGCTCGAAGGAGAGGCCGGCATGGCGGTGTTCGATACTGTCGGCACTCGGTTTGAAAAGGCCCGGCAGGAAGCGCCGGTCCGGATTCTTCCGGTATTCGCCCGGATTGCAGCCGAACAGGGCGCGAAAACTGCGGGAAAACGCCTCCTGGCTCTCGAACCCGCTGGCGAGCGCGATCTCGATGATGCGCTCATTGCCATCGGCCAGCCTGCCGGCGGCCACCGTCAGCCGGCGTTTGCGGATATAGGCCTTCAGATTGTCGCCATAGACCGCCCGGAACAGCCGCTGCAGGTGATAGCGCGACAGTCCGACCGCTTCCGCCACCCGGTCGAGCGGCAACTCGTCCTCCAGGTTCGCTTCGATAAAGTCGATTGCCGCCCTGACGCGCCGCATGTCCGTCCCTTCGCCGGCGGGAATTCAGACCCGGTCGAAATCGTCCTCCAGCCGCACGATGTCGTCCTCGCGCAGGTCGGTGCCGAGCTGCACTTCGATGAAGGTCAGCAATTCGTCGCCGTCATTGGTGATCCGGTGCTGGGTCAGTTTCGGAACGTAGACGTGGCTGCCGGCCTGCACGGGAATGTCGTCTCCGCCGACCCGGACCCGGCCTCGACCGGCAACGACGATCCAGTGCTCGGAGCGGTTTCTGTGCAACTGCAGGGACAGGCGGCTGCCGGGCTCGACGTCGATGCGCTTGACGGCATGTCGGTTGCCGGTGGCGACGACCGACCATGACCCCCAGGGCCTGATATCGGTCTGGCCGGTCCGGTAGCCGGCGTCGCCGCGGTGACTGTTCATGATTACGCTCCCTGCAGTGTCAATTGGCGGTCCGCCGACCGGTCTTCGCCGCTCAGCAGCAAACGCAGTCGGTCGGCGTCGTAGGGTTTCTCCAGGATCGAGATCCGGCCCTTCAGTTCATCCGGCTCCCGCGCCAGATCGGCGCGGCGTCCCGATGTCACCACGACGGCCGTCTCCGGCCTGCGCGCGAGGCAGAATGCGGCAAGATCCCAGCCCGATTTGCCCGCTCCGAGATGCAGGTCGGTCAGCAGTACGTCGAAGCGGGAGCCCTGCTCGATGGCGGCTTGAGCCCGGTCGTACGTATCGAACGACAGGGTCGCGCAATTGAGTTGCCGCAGGACCCGCGCCGCATAGGCAAGCGTTTCGGCGTCGTCCTCGACGATCGCCACGGTCGTGCCCGGCGGCACCGGCGCGATTTGCGGCCTGTCGGCATCGGCACCGGCCGGAGGAAGTTTCATGGTCACGACGGTGCCTTTTCCGGGATCGCTTGCGATCATAAGCTCTCCCTCGGACTGGCGGATGAAGCCGTAGACCATGCTGAGGCCGAGGCCGCTGCCCTGCATGCCGCGGCGCGTGGAAAAGAACGGTTCCAGCGCCCGTTCGGCGACATCCGGTTCCATGCCGCAGCCGTCGTCCTCGACGCTGACACAGACAAAGGCATCGCCATCCGGGTTGATGCGGATGGCGACGCGGCCCTTGCCGTCGATGGCCTGGGCGCTGTTGAGGCACAGATTGAGCAGGGCGCTTTCCAGTTGCCCGGGGTCGATGCGCGTATGGAGTTTCTCGGGATGGGTCTCGACGGTCAGGTCGATATCGTCTCCGAGGCTGATGGCGATCAGCTCGCGAACGCCCAGCACCAGCTCGTTGAGTTCGACGGTTTCCGGTTCGAGATGCTGCTTGCGCGCAAATGCCAGCAGCCGCTGGGTCAGCGCGGTGCCGATGTCGAGCGCGTCGTCGATATTGGCAAGCGCCTCAGCGGCGGCTGTGTTTTCGGTTTTCTCCAGTCGCGGCAGGGTCGTGGCGATTGCCGACAGGATGTTGTTGAAATCATGGGCGACCTCGCCGGTCAGCTGCCCGAGGCTTTCCAGCCGCTGGAAACGCCGCAGCCGTTCCTCGACCCGGCTGCGTTCGGTGGAGTCGGAAAACAGCCAGATCTTGCCGCCGTCGGGCAGTTCGTTGGTGCGCACCTCCAGCACCTGGCCGAGGCGGTTGCGCAGCTGGCGGAACCCGCTGTCGCTTTCGAAGCCGACGTCGATGGTCTCGCCTGCCGCATCGATATGCGCCGCCAGCACCTTCTCCAGCGCGCAGCCCTTGCCGATATCCTCGGCGCCGCCGAAGAACCGGAACAGCGCGGCCAGGCGCCCATTGTGCTCGACCAGCCGGCCGTCGGCATCGGTGATGGCGATGCCGTCATGAATGTTGTTGAAGATCGCTTCGAACAGGGCGGTCTTGCGCCGCAGTTGCCGGTTGGACCGTTCGAGCCGGATGGCGTTGGCGCGGAAGACGCGGAAGACCTCCAGCAGCTTGCCGATCTCGTCGTCCTGCTTGGAACGCCGCGGCAGATCGTGCGTATGGTCGCCGGCGGCCAGTTTGGTAATCGCGGTGGCGATGGAGTTGATGTTGCCGGTGACGTAGCGCGAGACGTAGATCGCCGAAATCAACGCCAGCGCGATGCTGGCGAGTCCGGAAACGGCCACCAGGATGCGGGCATAGGCGAGATAGTTGCTGGTCTGCTCGCGACGGCGCGAAATCTCCACTTCCGCGGCGCCGATGAAATCCGAGACCTGCGCCGCCAGCTCCGCGGCGCCGGTGCTGATGGCGGACAGCGCCTGGTGCGACGCGATGCGGTTCTGCACGGCCTCGTATTGCGTCTGAAACAGTCCGTTGTCGCCATCGGCGAGGCCAACGAGCCGGCCCAGGGCGTCGGCCGGCGCAGCCGCCAGCCGCGCCGCGTCGATGGCGTTGACGGCGGCATAGAACCGCCGCCGGTATTCGCCGACGCCGATCAGGCTGTCGGCGCCGGACGCCATGATCAGCAGATTGGCGGCGAGCTGCGCCCGCCGCACGGCATCGCGACCGGCCGGATCGGCTGCCTCGGACATGCCGGCGAGCCCCCGCTCGATGCCGGTCAGTTGCCGGGTCAGGCCACGGATGTCGTCGCCCGAACGCGCCAATCGCTGCGTAGCCTCGATCAGGGCGACCACCGAGCCGCGCATCCCGGTCAGCGTCGCGACGATCTGGCGGGCCTCGGCGCTGTCGTTCTGGGCACCGGCGGCGCTGGTCTGCCACAGGGCGATCGCCGAATCGATCGAACCCAGCAGGGTCCCGCCTTCCGATTCCACCAGATAGGGCGACTTGAGATTGAGCAGGAAGGGCGCCGAGGTCGTCAGGTTCGAGGCCTGTTCGGCCAGGTCGTGCGAGCGGCTGACTTCCAGCAGCGTCGTGTGGTGCAGGTCTTCGAGAATGGCGTTGGAGCGGACCAGCCAGTACCAGGCGACGATGCCGACGACCAGCGTCGAGACGGCGAGCACCGCAAACGAGGCGAGCAGCCGGAAGCGGATGGAGGGCAGCCGGCCCCTGAGAAACGCCAGGCCGCTCATGGTTCCGGCGTGTCGCTTTCGGCGACGAAGATGTAGCCCTTGCCGCGCCGGGTCTGCAGGAACACCGGCTTGGAGGGCTCCGATTCGATCTTGCGACGCGGCCTGAGAATGACCACGTCGATGGTCCGGTCGACATACTGGGTGTCGTCGATGCCCAGATAGCTAAGCAGCTCGACCCGCTCGATGATCCGGTTGCGGTTCTTGGTCAGATATTCGAGCAGCCGGAACTCGGCATTGGTCAGCGACACCGGTTCGCCGCTCGAACGCGTCAGCGTCCGGCTGGCATAATCCACCCGGAAATCGCCGAAGCGGCAGCCATCGGCATCTTCTCCCTGCCAGGGCAGGAACGACGACCGGCCGTTTCTGCGGGTGCGCCGCAACAGCGCCCGGATGCGGGCGATCAGCTCGCGCGGATTGAACGGCTTGAGAATGTAGTCGTCGGCGCCGGCTTCCAGCCCGATGATCTTGTCGATCTCGTCGCCGGTGCCGGTGAACATGATGATCGGCGTGCCGCTCAGCCGGTGCACGTCGCGGGCGATGTCGAGGCCGCTTTCGTCGGCCAGCCGCAGGTCGATGAGAAAGAGGTCGAATTCCTTTTGGTCGGAAGCCGCCAACTGTCGGCCGCCGGAGTAGAGATGCGGCTGAAAGCCGTTGTCGCGCAACAGGCCGTCCAGCGCCGACAGCATCTGCTGGTCGTCGTCGACCACGGCGATATGCGGTGACCCGGACATGCGTCTTTTTTCTCCCTGGGACAAACTACGGACCCGTGCCGCCGCGTGCAACTCGCCGGCAGGCGGTGACGCGCGCTGAAAAATGAGAAATATTGCGGGGGCCGCAACTTTCTTAACATTGGCTACCGCTTTGAAATGCTTGTCATCAAGGGATCGCCCGCTGAAATCCTGTTAATCCCGTTCCGTCCCCGAGCGCTCGTGCTGCGTGCTACCGACAGCGAGGTCCGCGACAGATGTGGACGCGTATCGTGACAATCGGGAGGTAACGACGGATGAGAACCAAGCTGATACTGGGTGCCGCCATTCTTGCTCTTGCGCCGGCCTGGCAGGCCGCGGCAGCGGAGGAGTTGAATGTCGTCTGCAGCAACGAACAGGACTGGTGCGACCTGATGGTCGGCGCCTTCGAGGAAGCCAGCGGCATCGAGGTGGCGATGGTCCGCAAGAGCACCGGCGAGACGCTGGCGCAGGTGCGGGCCGAAGCCGCCAATCCGAAGATAGACGTCTGGTGGGGCGGCACCGGCGATCCGCACCTGATCGCCGCCTCGGAAGACCTGACGGAAGCGTCGGGCGTCGACATCTCGGAACTGCTCGGCTGGGCCGTCAATATGGCGGACATTTCCGGCGGCAAGACCGTCGGCGTGCATGCCGGCGCGCTGGGCATCGCCTACAATGCCGACCTGATCGCCGAAAAGGGCCTGAATCCGCCGGCCTGCTGGCGCGACCTGACGGACGTCAGCTATCGCGGCGAAATCCAGGTGGCCAACCCCAACAGTTCCGGCACCGCCTATACCGAGCTCGCAACCTTCGTGCAGCTGTTCGGCGAGGACGAGGCCTTCCGGCTGCTCGCTGAAATCGGCAAGAACGTCAATCAGTACACCAAGTCCGGATCGGCGCCGAGCAAGGCGGCGGCGCGCGGCGAAACCACCATCTCCATCGGTTTCATGCACGACATGGTCAAGCTGGCCAAGGCCGGCTTCCCGCTGAAGATCGTGTCGCCCTGCGAGGGCACCGGCTACGAAGTCGGCGGCGTCAGCATCATCAAGGGTGCGAAAAACCCCGATGCGGCGCGCAAATGGGTGGAGTTCGTGCTGACCGCCGAGGCGCAGTCGCGCGGCCCGGAAGTCGGCACCTATAACGTGCCGTCCAATTCCCGGGCGACGCTGGCGCCGGAATCGCCGGATCTGACGACGATCAAGCTGATCGACTACGATTTCGCCACCTATGGCGCCGCCGATACCCGCGAGCGGCTGCTCGCCCGCTGGGACAAGGACGTCAAGAACGTCGGCAATCGTTAGGCCCCCAAGACTGCGGCACGGGGCTCGCCTCGTGCCGGTTTCCGCACGCCCACAAAAGAGCTCGATATGAAGACGACAGCGACCGCCTGGCTGCTTGCCGGACTGTTCGGCGCCTGCCTGCTGCCCTGGTATGCGACGGATGACGGGTTCTGGACCCTCACCTGGATCGGCGCGATGACGGCGCCGGAGAACGCGCCGGCCCTTTGGCAGATCCTTCAAAACGATCGCTGGTGGCTGGCTGCGGCACCGACGATCCTCCTGCTGTGCGGCGCCGCACCGGCCGTCAGCGTCCATCCGCTGACGCGTTCCAGATGGATGGCCCTCCTTGCGGCTGCGGCGCTCGCCGCGATCGCCTGGCAGGGTTTCGCCTTCGCCCAGCCCGGTTTCGGCGCCGGCGCCCTCGTCGTCACCGCGTCCTGCCTGTTCCTTCTGACCACCGGCATTTCCGGTCTCGGCCGCGGCCGCGGCGACGCTTTCGTGGTCGGCATGATCGGCGCCATCGTAGCGCTGGTCGCCGTGTTCGTGTTTTTCCCGGTCGGCCATGTCCTGGTGCGCGCCTTCGAACTGCCGGGCGGCGGCTACGGCCTATCGAATTTTGCTGCCCGGTTGCTGTCGGCGGACATCTGGGGCCTGTCCTGCCTGACCGGGTCCGGTTATTGCGGCCCGGCCTGGAACTCCCTGTTCCTGGCGATCGCCACCGGCGCCGGCACCACGCTTCTCGGTCTGTCCTTTGCCCTGGTGGCGACGCGCACCGGCTTTCCGGCCAAGCGGCTGCTCAGGATCCTGACCGTCCTGCCGATCATCACGCCGCCCTTCGTCATCGGCCTGGCGCTGATCCTGATGTTCGGCCGCGTCGGCGCGGTGACGGAATGGCTGCACCTGCTTGTGGGGACCGAGAAGACCCGCTGGCTCTACGGTTTCTGGGGCGTCTATATCGCCCAGATGCTGTCCTTCACGCCGATCGCCTTTCTGGTGCTGATCGGTGTCGTCGAGGGCGTCAGCCCCTCGATGGAGGAAGCCTCGCAGACCATGCATGCCAGCCGCATGCAGACGTTTCGCTTCGTCTCGCTGCCGCTGATGCGCCCGGGTCTCGCCAACGCCTTCCTGCTCGGCTTCATTGAAAGTCTGGCCGATTTCGGCAATCCGCTGGTGCTGGGCGGCAATTTCAACGTGCTGTCGACCGAGATCTATTTCGCCATCGTCGGCGCCGTCGCCGATCCGGCACGCGCCGCCATCCTGGCGATCGTGCTGCTCGGCCTGACGCTCGGCGCGTTCTTCGCCCAGCGCCGCTGGCTCGGCCGCAAATCCTACGCCACGGTCTCCGGCAAGGGCGATTCCGGCCAGCATTGTGCGCTGAGCCCGGGGCTGAAATGGGCCTGCTACGGCACGGCGCTGCCCTGGGCGCTGTTCACGGCCGTCGTCTATGCGATGATCGTCTATGGCAGCTTCGTCAAGCTGTGGGGCTACGACAATTCCTTCACGCTCGCCCATTATGCCCGCGCCTTCGCCGTCGATTTCAGCAACGGCATCCGCTGGGTCGGTGTCGCCTGGGACAGCTATTTCACCACGCTGACGATCGCCACGATTGCCGCTCCGCTGACGGCGCTGGTCGGCCTGTCGACCGCCTATCTGCTGGTGCGTCAGAACTTTGCCGGCAAGAGCGCCTTCGAGTTCAGCACCATGCTGAGCTTCGCTATTCCGGGAACCGTCGTCGGCGTCAGCTACATCATGGCCTTCAACGTGCCGCCGATCGAGCTGACGGGAACCGGGCTGATCCTCATCGTCGCTTTCGTCTTTCGCAACATGCCGGTCGGCGTGCGCGGCGGCATCGCCGCCATGTCGCAGCTCGACCGCAGCCTCGACGAGGCATCGCTGACGCTTGGCGCCAACAGCCTGACCACCGTGCGCCGGGTGATCCTGCCGCTGATGGGGCCGGCGATCCTGGCGGCGCTCACCTACAGTTTCGTGCGCGCCATCACATCCGTCAGCGCCGTCATTTTCCTGGTGAGCGCCCGCCACAACATGGCGACGTCGTTCATCGTCGGCCGGGTGGAGAACGGCGAATTCGGCATCGCCATCGCCTATTCGGCGGTGCTCATCATCACCATGCTGGCGGCAATCCTGCTGCTGCAGCTGATCATCGGCAAGCGCCTGCTGCGCCGCGAAGACCGCGTGCTGAGCGATGCACCCAGGCGCAACCGCGCTCTGGCGCCGGCCTGAAAAAGAGGGATCCATCATGGCTGAAAACGCTGAACGCGGCTCGGTCCGCTTCGATACCGTCGTCAAGAAATATGGCGAGGTGACCGCGCTGAAGGCGCTGTCGCTGGAGATCCATCCGGGCGAACTGGTGACGCTGCTCGGCCCCAGCGGCTGCGGCAAGACCACCACGCTGCGGCTGATCGCTGGGCTGGAATCAGCGACCGACGGCCGTATCTTCATCGGCGGCCAGGACGTCACCCATCAGTCGGCGACCTACCGCAACGTCGCCATGGTGTTCCAGTCCTATGCGCTGTTTCCCCATATGAGCGTCATGGAAAACGTCGCCTATGGGCTCAAGGTGACAGGGGTTGCGGCTAAAGCCGCACGAGAGCGGGCAGAAGAAGCGCTGGCGATGGTCGGCCTCGCCGGCTTCGGCGACCGGCTGCCCAGCGAGCTTTCCGGCGGCCAGCAGCAGCGCGTTGCCGTCGCCCGGGCCGTGGTGCTGGAGCCGGAAGTGCTGCTCTTCGACGAACCGCTGTCCAATCTCGACGCCAAGCTGCGCCGTCATGTGCGTGAGGAAATCCGCCAGATCCAGCAGCGGCTCGGCCTGACCGCGGTCTACGTGACCCACGACCAGGAAGAGGCCATGGCGGTATCCGACCGCATCGTCGTCATGCGCGACGCGGAAATCGCCCAGCAGGGCAGCCCCCGCGATCTCTACGAGCGGCCGAATTCGCAGTTCATCGCCGATTTCATCGGCGACGCGAACCTGTTGCCTTGCGACCTGGTCGAGCGGGAGGGGAACCGGGCAACGATCAGCCTGGCGGGCATCCGCCTGCAGGCCGGTGCGCACGGTCCGGAGTTCGCCGACGCCCGCCTTGTCGCCCATCCGCAGGACATTGTGCTTTCCCGCGAAAGTAGGGAAAACACAGTCCCCGGCACCGTTCTGCAGGCCGCCTATCTCGGCCGGCAGATGCAATACACGGTCGGAACCGCGGTCGGAGAGGTTTTTGTCGTCGACAACGCCATGCGGGACGGATTTGCCGGCGACGAAGGCGTGTTCCTGAGCTTCGAGGAGGCCAAACTGTCGCTGGTGCCCGGCTGATGGCGGAGTTCAGGACGCCAGCCGCTTGTCCTCGTCATCGCCCAGCGGCAGGCTGACATAGCCGTCGTTCTTCAGGCAGAAGGCGACGAAATCGTCGACCGGCATCGGTCTGGCGATTAAATAGCCCTGCACCTCGTCGACCCCGCGTGAGCGTACGAATTCCCATTCTTCGGCGGTTTCGATGCCCTCGGCCAGCAGCCGCATGTTCATCTGCCGGCCCAGCGTGACCGCCGCACGCACCGTCTCCTGCGAGAAAGGATCGTCGGTCATGCCACGGATGAAGCTCTGGTCGATCTTGAGTTCCGTATAGGGGAACTCCTTCAGCGTCTTGATGTTGGCGAAGCCCGTGCCGAAATCGTCGATGGCGATGTCGATTCCCATCAGCCGCAGCCGCGACAGGACCTCCAGCGAATTGGCGTTGAATTCGAGCACCGCATTCTCGGTGATTTCCACCGCGATATCGGAGGCCTCGATGCCTCGGCCGCGAATGAGGCCGGCGACGATATCGGGCAGTTCGAGGATGGCGATCTCGCGGGTCGTCACATTGACCGAGGTTTTGATCGCCAGCCCCTTGCGCTTCCACGCGGCAATGTCGCGAAAGATCGCCTTCATCAGGGCGAAGGTCATTTCGCTCGACAGGCCGTGCCGTTCGACCGCCGGCAGGAAGTCGCCCGGCGACACCACGCCGCGCACCGGGTCGACCCAGCGGACCAGTGCTTCGGCACCGGTGATGCGCTTCTGCTTGACGTCGACCTTGGGTTGGTAGAACGGGCGAATGGCGCCGCTTTCCAGCGCTGCGGTAATCTGATCGGCAGTGATGTTTGCGTCTGCGACGGTGTCCAACTGGCCGCGCGGTGCCTCGGGCGTTAGAAACAGCGCGTCGAGGCCGGCCTTGCGCAGCGGTTTGCGGCAGGTGCCGATGATGTTGAGGCCGTGCATGTCTCCGAGTTTGCGGGCGCTGTTGATCATCATCTGATCGAGGCTGGAAACCAATGCCAGTTTGCCCTGGTAACCGGCCTTCTTGAGCTCCCGCAGCAATTCAATGCCGTCCATGTCGGGCATCATCAGGTCGGATACGACAAGGTCGATCGCCTGATCGGGGTTCTTGACGATATTGAGTGCATCGATGGCGTTACCGGCTTCCAGCACGGCGCCGGCGCGCAGGCTTTGAAAATAGCCGCCGAGGATCAGCACTTGCGTTGGGTCGTCATCGACGATCAGTACGGTTTGGCCGTCAAACATCCTGAAAGAACCCGCCTTAAACAAAAACCGATTATCGACCCTATCAGAAGGTGGTTTCAATTTTCGAAAGGGGGACCTGTCAATTCTACCAGTCCCATTGATACAATTTTAGTGAATTGCGGAGGGTGTCAGGCGGCTTCCACCGCGGTGTCGGCACAGAGCTCTGCAAGCAGGGAATCGATTGCTTCGCGGGTCCGCCCGTACTCGGCCTCCGCCTTCACCATCAAGGCCGCGACACGCTTCTCGTCGCCGGCATTGGCGGCAGTCTCGAGGCGGGCGCAGACATCTGCAAACCCGGTTGCCGTGGCGTTTGCCGTGATCGATTTCAACGCGTGGGCAGCCGTCGAAACATCTGCCCAGTTGCCGGCGTTGGCCGCCTCCGTCAGCGTCTCGAAGGCCGTCGGCGCCGTTTCCGCGTAGAGACGCAGGATCCGGGCAAAACTCTGGTCGAACATGTCGCCCAGAATGTCGCGCAGATTCTGCTGCGCCTCCAGGTCGAGAACGGCGGTCCGTACCTTGGCGGTGGATGGTGTCGGCGAAGCGTCTTCCGCTGCCGGTTGGAACTCCTCGCCGTCGAGCCATTCGGACAGGCAGCCCCCTAGCGCCTCCATGGTGAAGGGCTTGACGACGATGCCGTCCATCCCCGCCTCTTTCCAGCGTTCAGAAACCTGATCGGCGGTGTGGGCCGTGAGTGCGATGATCGGCGTGCGCTGAGCGCCGGCTTCCTGCTCGTTGCGGCGGACGATGCGGGTGGCTTCAAAGCCGTCCATTTCCGGCATGCTGCAATCCATGAAAATCAGGTCGAACGGACGGCCGCTGACGGCGGCGA
The DNA here is from genome assembly GCA_963921345.3 of Rhizobiaceae bacterium. Lineage (GTDB taxonomy): Bacteria > Pseudomonadota > Alphaproteobacteria > Rhizobiales > Rhizobiaceae > Hoeflea_A. The sequence continues at coordinate 471,954 of CAWUFE020000009.1, forward strand.
TCGCTTCCAGGCCGTTTTCGGCCACCGTCGGTTCGATATCGAAGCGGCGCAGCGCCTGGACCACGACCTCCCGGTTCACGGCGCTGTCGTCGACCACCAGAATGGCCTTGTCGGCGAAGGTCTGCGCCGCGTGCGGAGCCGACTGCTCGACCTCGAGCAGCGCCGCACCGCGCGCCCGTCCTTCGAGTACCCGTTCGACCGCCTCGATGGCGGCAAAGGTGCTCAACGGCATGGGCAGCACGTCATGTACGCGCCCGTCCCGGATCAGTGCATCGGTGGAGAAATCGCCCAACTGCGTCACCACCAGGCGCTGGGTCCCCTTTGGCGCCGGCCCCAGCTTCTCGACGGTTTCGGGCGATGTGATCATCAGATCGCATTCCGCTTCGGCCTGAGCTTCGATGCCGTCCGGGCGGGCGAGCATCACCGACGCGCCCATCTGTTCCAGTGCATCGCGCAGGACCTCGAAAGTCGCCGAGACGGGTAGGGCGAGCAACACCGGCCGACCGCGGGCCGTGCTCTCCCGGGCCGCTCCGCCGGCGGCCTCGACCGGGAGGGAGAACGAGAATGTCGTGCCCTCACCGGGTTCACTGTCCACCCGGATGGTCCCGCCCATGCGTTCGACCAGATTCCTGCAGATCGGCAGGCCGAGCCCCGTGCCGCCATATTTGCGGGTCGTCGACTGATCGGCCTGGGTAAAACTCTCGAAGACCGTCGCGAGCTTGTCGCGGTGGATACCGATGCCGGTATCGCGCACGGCGAACTCGATGGCGCCGGTATTGTTTTCGGGCCTTGAAATGTGGATCGTCACCTGCCCCTTGGCGGTGAATTTCAGCGCGTTGTTGACCAGGTTGCTCAATATCTGGTTGAGGCGCACCGGGTCGCCTGTGATCACCTGTGGAATGCCGGATCCGACAAAGCAGCCGAGATCCAGACCTTTTTCTTGCGCTTGCTGCCAGAACAGGCTGAGAACGTCTTCGCCCAGCGACCGCAGATCGACCGGGATTTGTTCGAGCTCCAGGCTGCCGGATTCGATCTTGGAGAAATCCAGCACATCGTTGATGATCGCCAGCAGACCGCGTCCGGATTTCATCACCACGTCGGCATAGCGCTGATATTTCGGCGCCAGCCCGGCGGTCGCCAGCAGTTCGGCCATGACCAGCATGCCGTTCATCGGCGTGCGGATCTCGTGGCTCATCGTGGCCAGGAATTCCGATTTGGCCGCGTTGGCCTGTTCCGCCTCGTTCTTGGCGACCAGCAGCTCACGCGTGCGCGTTTCGACCTTTTGCTCCAGCGTGTTCTGGTAATCCAGCAATTGCCGGTTTCTCAGCGCCAGGTCCTCCAGCATTGTATTGAACGAACCGGCGAGCACGCCGACTTCGCCGCGGCCGTCCGTATCGGCGCGGGCAGAGAAGTCCTCGTCTGTGCCGAACTGCTGCATCAGGGTGGACAGAGCTGTGAGCGGCCGCGTCAGGATCGACACGGAACGCTGACTGACGACGATGGTGATGACGGCTGCAAACAAAGCGACCGCAAAGGTAATGCCGAGATTGGCGAAGAGACCCTGACGAATTGCGGAGACATCGGACAGCAGACGCAACTCGCCGATCGTCTCTCCGGCCTTTCGGATATCTGCACGCACCCACAGGGCGCTGTGAGTCAAAAGACCGAAGGTCGATTTCTCCGCAATGTCGACATTGTCGCGGGTCAGCACGGCATCGTAGCCGACTTCCGCGAAGGGCTGGCCTTGCGCATCGAAAACCGCGGCAAAGCGAAGCTGGTCGAACTTGCCGATGCCGGTGAGGATACGCCTGACATCATACGCATCGCCGTTTGCCAGCGCGTCGGCGATCGAGGTGGAGAACACTTTGGCCGTTGCTTCCAGCGATTGCCGGTACTGGTCGATTTCGCGCTGGAAGGACAGGTAGGACAGGACCGACGAGGTCGCCATCAACGAAACGAAGATGAGCAGGCCGACCGCCATGGACAGGCGATAGGCCAGGCTTTCGCTGCGTTTGAACTGGGTGATGCCCTTTGCCATCGGCCGCTACCGCGTCAGGATGGCGCGACCGTCCTTGGGCGCGATACCCGGAGGGACCGGAACGGTCGAATCGGCATAGTTGGCGTTGATCTCAACCTGCGGTCCCTTGCCGGTCTCGATCCGCTTGGCGATGATCGCGGTCCAGGCCGATTTCTGACCGACCCGGCTTTCCTTGTCGATCAGCAGGTGCCCGCGGGGCAGATAGACGGTGCCCTCGAACAGCTCGGCGTTACGGCTGCGGATGACGAATTTTCGGTTGGCCTCGGACTTTCGGTCTTCGAAAAACAGGATACCGGCCATGGGTCCGTATTTCGGTGCCGTCAGCGCAACGCGCGTCGATGGACCGAAATTGAAGGTGGCGTTTTCGCCCGTGAAGTAGAAACCGACATGCTTGCCGATGACGGTCGCCTTGCCGCGTATGTCGAGCGGTCCGTCCTTGAGGATGTAGGTTCCCGGCTTGAAAAGCATCGTCACCTTGCCCTGCGCCATGATGCCGCCGCAGTAGGTGCCGGGTTCGAGCACCACGACGTGTTTGGTTGCGAAGGCGGCCTTTCGGCATTTGCCTGTAACGGGTGCGGGGCGATCCAGCAGCGGATCCTGGATCGGCGGGCTGTCGGTCACAGGTTTTGGCAGGTAGCTGGATTTGGACCCGGCATAGCCGCCGGTCACATAGGTGGCCGCCGAGATCAGGCGCGCCTTGCGGGCGACCCTGACGGCTTTCTTGTGCGCCGAATTGGCGTAAATGCCGCACTTGTTGGCCTTGATGGTGGCCGCAGCAGTCATTCTCAAACTGTTCTTCTTTTTCGGATCCAGCGCAATCACGCAGATGCTCTGGACGCCCGCCAGCCGCGCCGTCGCCGACACGCGGATGGGCATGACCTTTTTGCTGACAAGATGCGCAAAAATCGGTTGCCAATAGAAGGCGAGATCGACAGTGACCTCCGCATCCTTCTTGGACGCGGCGGTATCGATCTTCAGGTCGTCCGATGCGCCGAGCGAGATCGCGCTGTCATCGCGGAAATTGGAGAAAACGTAGGTTTTGGCGATCGGCTTGATATCGCTTTCCCTGGTGCTCGCCAGGCCCAGTTCCAGTACGCTGGCAAGCGCCGCGGACTCTGCCGCCGCTTGCAGTTTCGCTTTTTGGTTGGAAAAGATCACATAGTCGATTGCGCCGCCCGACAAGGCGAGCAGCGGCAGCACGAAAATCGCCGCCATCGTGGCGAAATTTCCGCTTTTGTCGCCCCACCATCGTGTCAAGCTGGCGAGCATTGCACGTGATCCCCCTATTCCACCCCTCAGGATGACGCGGACCACTAAAAATTCAGTAATTTCGGGATCGTTTTGGACCCTAAGGTTAAGAGAAACTTTATTTCTTGGGTCACCCGGGCGGCGAAGAAGGGCAGGCCTGCTGTCAGCGGAGTTGCGGTACCGGTCGGGTGCAACCGAAAATATTGAAGGTCGGCGAAAGCGACCGCGCTAGCGTGGCGCCCGCATCACCTCCACCGCCGAAACCGTCACCATCAAGCCGTATTCGTCCAGCAGCGGCTCAAGCGCGGTGAGAAAGCGCTCTGCGACTCCGTTGCCGACCACTGTGGCGAACACCACCTTGGTGCCGGCGCCGCCGGTCACCTGATCGTCGAGCCAGCGGCCCTGGCGGCCGCCGCCGCCCAACGTCGGAAGCACCGTGTAGCCGGGCACTCCGCATTCCTCCGCCAGGTCGCGAATGCGGCGCAGCAGCGGAGCGTCGACGAGAATCTCGATCTTCTTGCGTGTCTTGTTCATGGCACCATCCAGCGGGCGAGCATCGCGTAAAGCGGGATGCCGAGGGTGATGTTGAAGGGGAAGGTGACGGCCAGCGACAGCGACAGGTAGAGGCCGGCATCGGCTTTCGGCAAGGCCAGCCGCATCGCCGCCGGAACTGCGATATAGGATGCGCTGGCCGCCAGCATGGCAAGGGCCGCGGTCGTGCCGGCGTCGAGCCCGAGCACGGCGCCAAGGGCGCAGCCGATGGTGCCGTTGACGACCGGAAACGCGATGGCCAGCAGGACCAGGCGTGCCGTCAGGCTCTGCGCGTGGCGGATGCGCCGGGCGGCCAGCAGTCCCATGTCCAGCAGGAACAGGCAGAGCAGGCCGGTGAATCCGGTTTCGAACAGCGGCGCGATCGGCGCGAATCCCGGTTTGCCGATCGCCAGCCCGATGACGAAGCTGCCGGTCAGCAACACGACGGAACCGTTGAACAGCGTCTCGCGCAGCAATTCCGGTCCCGACCGGATGGCGATGTCGGCGCTGCGGGCGGCGAGCACCAGTCCGACGACGATGGCCGGCGTCTCCATCAGCGCCAGCACGGCGATCATGTAGCCGGCCGGCGGCAGGCCGCCGTCGGTCAATATCTGGTTGCCGGCAATTAAAGTGACGACGCTGACCGAACCGTAATGGGCGGCGACCGCGGCGGCGTTGACCGGGTCCAGCCGGCCGAAACCGCGCAGCACCGCGAAAGCGCCGATCGGGATCAGGCAGCTGAGTGCCAGGCCTGCGATCGCCGCCAAAAGAAGATCCGTGGAAAACCCGTTGCCGGAGACCAGAACGCCGCCCTTCAGGCCGATCGCGCACATCAGATAGAGCGACAACGCTTTCGACATCGGCTCGGGAATCGACAGGTCCGATCGGGCATAGGCCGCCAGAGTGCCGAGCACGAAAAACAGGACGGGTGGCGACAGAAGGCTTTCCAAGGGAGACCCCGATGCGATTGCGGACCGGCGCGGACACTGGACCCGGTCGCTCTCGGAGACAAATTGTTAATCGGAGATGTTTTGATAGTTTTTCTCTATCATGGTCGGCCACAGTTGCGCCGCGCCCGAGCCTCTGCAAGATAACTTGCGGGCGGGAGACCATAGAGAATTGCGATCGAATCCGGCCGTCGGGAGGCGGACATGGCCACGTTGAGGCAGCTGCGCTACCTGGTCGCCCTTGCGGAGGAACTGCATTTCCGCCGGGCGGCCGAGCGCGAACACGTCACCCAGCCGACATTGAGCGCCCAGATCCAGCAGTTGGAGCGGAAGCTGAAGGCACCGTTGGTCGAACGCGGCACGGCCCGGGTCACACTAACGCCGCTGGGCCGCGAGATCGCCGAACGGGCGCGGCGCGTGCTCGCCGAAGTACAGGACATCGTCGACCTGGCGGCGGCTTCGCAGCACGGCTTCGACGGTACGATCCGCCTCGGCGTGCCGCCGACCCTGGGTCCGTATCTGCTGCCGCACATCGTGCCGGAATTGCATGCCGGCCATCCCAATCTGCGGCTCTATGTCCAGGAGGGCAAGCCGGCAGAGCTGCAGGAAAGCCTGCAGGCCGGCGGTCTCGACCTGGTCATCTCGCCGCTGCCGATCCGCCGGTCCGATCTCGAGGTCGAGCGGCTGTTCCGCGAACCGCTGCTGCTGGCCGCCGCACCGGACCATCCGCTGGCCCGCAAGGCTTCGGTTTTGCGCTCGGACCTCGCCGGCCAGAACGTGCTGGCGATCGAACGCGGCCATCACCTGCACGATCAGGTGAGCCAGTTGTGCGAGGATTTGGACGCGGTGCTTTTGCGCGACTACGAGGGCACCAGTCTCGATACCCTGCGGCTGATGGCCGGCATGGGGGTCGGCCTGGCCTTTCTCCCGGCGCTCTATGTGCGTACCGAGATCGGCGACCGCGGCGAAATCGCCATGCTCAGCCTCAACCTGCCGAACCTCTACCGGCAGATCGGTCTCGCCTGGCGCAAGCGCGCCGTCCAGGCCTCCCTGTTTCGGCAAATGGCCGAGCTGATCCGCACGACGGCGGAGCAGCGGTTGCCCGAGGTGGCCGTCATTCGCTGACCGACGCGAATTGCAAAGCCGCGACCCCGGCCCCATATGAGCCAGGCCGGTATTTGTTCCGGCCCTGGTGACGGAGGAGAGATGGTCAGATCAATCCACAGGCGCGATCAGATGATCGAGGACGCCAAGACCGGTGTCAGCGAACCGGACTCGGCCCGTCAGAGCGACTATGCCGACCCGGATCAGGCCGAGCCGTCGCGAACGACATCGGTTGCCGTCTGGTTTGTCCGGATTTCTCTGCTTGCCCTGCCGCTGCTCGCCCTGGCGGTCATTCTGATGCAGTGACGGTTAGCGCGGCGCCCTCTTGGCGAGGATGCGCTGCAGGGTTCGGCGGTGCATGTTGAGCCGTCGTGCGGTTTCCGACACGTTGCGGTCGCACATTTCGTAGACCCGCTGGATGTGTTCCCAACGCACCCGGTCGGCCGACATGGGGTTTTCCGGAGGTTCCACCTTCTCGCCCGGCTTGCGGGTCAGCGCAGCGAACACGTCGTCCGCATCGGCGGGCTTGGCCAGATAATCGATGGCGCCGAGTTTGACGGCGTTGACCGCCGTGGCGATGTTGCCGTATCCGGTGAGCATGACGATGCGGGTGTCCTCGCGGCGGCCGCGAATAGCCTCGATCAGTTCCAGTCCGTTGCCGTCGGCGAGCCGCAGGTCGATCACCGCGTATTTCGGCGGCGCCGTGCGGATGGCAGCATGGCCGGCGGCCACCGATTCGGCCATTTCCACGGCAAAGCCGCGGCTTTCCAGGGCTCTGCCGAGGCGCCTGAGGAACGGTCCGTCGTCGTCCACGATAAGAAGCGATGCGTCGTCGCCGATAAGGTCGGTGTTGTCCGCGCCCGGTGTCATGGTCATTTTGCGCGCTCGTCCTGATGGATCTTTTTCAACCCTATGACATAAAGCGATAGGGCCGAAAAACCAAGCTGAGGCGGTTCGAAGCGCGCGCTAATGCCGCAGGTGCGAAGGTCACGATTGCGCCATTTCCATGGCAGAACGCGGCCAGGTGATGATCACCTCGGCGCCGCCGCCGTCCTGGTTCTGGAAGCGCAGCTCGGCGCCGGAGCGCTCCAGCAGGGTCTTGGCGATGAACAGTCCGAGTCCCAGACCGCCGGCGCTCGGATCCCTGCCGCGCTGTCGCTGCGTCACATAGGGGTCGCCAATGCGCGACAGGATGTCGGGCGCAAAGCCCGGGCCGTCGTCGCGAATGGCGATGGTGACGGTCTCGGCGTCGCTCCGCGTGCTGACGATCACCGCCGATTTGGCGAAATCGACGGCGTTTTCGACCAGGTTGCCGAGACCGTAGACGATCGCCGCATTGCGTCGGCCGACCGGTTCGCGCTCCGTCTCGTTGCGGTGGTCGACGGCGATCTCGACGCCGAATTCGCGATGCGGCGCGATCACCTCTTCCACCAGCGACGACAGCGGCAATTGCTGCATATGGGCGTCTTCGGTCGACGACAGGGTCGTCAGCCGCCGCATGATATCGCGGCAGCGATCGACCTGGGTTGCCAGCAGGTGCACGTCCTCGCTGAACCGTTCGTCGCTGCCGAGCGCCTTTTCCATCTCCCGTGCCACGACGGTGATCGTGGCCAGCGGGGTGCCCAGCTCATGGGCGGCGGCCGCCGCCAGCCCGTCGAGCGCCGACAGGTGCTGTTCGCGCTGCAGCGCGAATTCCGTCGCCACCAGGGCATCGGCCAGTTCGCCGGCTTCGGCCGAGACGCGGTAGGCGTAGAAGGCGGCGAAGGCCGATGTCGAGACGATGGCGATCCACATGCCGATAACCAGCAGCAGCGGCGCATCGAAGATCTCGTCCGGATACCAGGGCAGCGGCAGGTGGAAATAGGCAAGCAGCGTGACGACGGTAACGGCGATGAGCCCCAGCGCGATGATGTTGCGCACCGGCAGCGACGCCGAGGCGATGATCACCGGCACGCAGATCAGCACCGAGAACGGGTTCTCCAGCCCGCCGGTCATGTAGAGCAGGGCGCCGAGCTGCAGGATGTCGAGACCCAGCACCACCGTCGACATGGTGGGGCTGAGCCGGTGGGTCGGCGGATAGACCACCCGCAGCGCCAGATTGAGCAGCGCCAGGCAGGCGATCAGCAGGAAGCACGAGGCGACCGGGAACGGAAAGCCGAAGCCATAGGCGACGGCGATCACCGCCGTGCACTGGCCGATGATCGCCAGTGTGCGCAGGCGGATCAGCGTGCGCAGCCGCAGCCGGTTGGCATTGCGCGTCTCGGAAAGCTGGGTCGAAAAGTCCATCGGGGGGTTCTAGAGCACTTTGTTAATAGATTGCACCATTTGACCGTGGCGGCGTTCTGCTGTCACCGCCCTTCGTCCATGCCCGCTTTCCGCAGGCCCTCAATCAGAATTTCCAGATGTTCCGGGGCCATCGGCCATCGCGACCGGATCGCCGCGATCGAACGCAACCCGAGAATGTAGAGGTCATGGTACTGCGCCAGCGACGCCTTCGCAGCCTCCTGCCGGCCGGCATTCGCTTGCGCCGCCGCCAGGAAAAGGTGCGGTCGGGGAAAATTGGGATCAGCGAGCGACCAGCGGCTCAGATCCCGCACGGCTCCGTCGGCGTCCCCGGTGACCAGGCGCGCGATGCCGGACGCCGCGAAATACCAGTCCGGCTGGTTGGGATTGAGCTCGCGGGCCCGTTCCACCATTTCCAGGGCGCGCTCCGGCTCGCCGGTGAAGACCAGGACGATAGCCAGGTCGACCAGCACGTCGGGATCGTTCGGCTGCAGTTCGTGTGCCCGTTCCAGTTGGCGACGGGCGAGATCGACATCCTTGTCGGTGATGACCCAATCGAAGCCGAGCAGCGAGAAATGCTCCCGCGCCAGCACCCGTCGGGCCAGTGCATTGTCATCGAGTTCGACCGACTTTCGGGCCATTTCGAAGATGGCTTCCGCGCCCAGATCCTGGTGGATCGTGGTGGTGCGCAAATATTTGCCCCAGGCCAGTCCGGCAAGCGCCAGCGCATATTGCGGATCGATCGCTACGGCTTGTTCGAATGCCTCGAGAGCCTCGGCGTTGGCATCATGATCATAGCGGCGTCGCTCCGCCAGCAGTTCCAGTCCGCGCAGATAGGCATCATAGGCCTCGGCATTATCCGTCGCGCGGGTTTCCACCGCCTTGCGCTCGTCCGGTGTGAGGGTCAGTTTCAGCGCGTCGATGATGCTTGCGGTGACCTGGTCCTGAGCTGCGAAGACATCGGCAAGGTCGCCGTCATAGCGTTCGGCCCAGATCTGGCCGCCGGTCCGGGCATCGACAAGTTGCGCGTTGATGCGAACCCGATCCCCAGCATGCCGGACCGATCCCTCGAGAATATACCGGACCCCCAGTTCACGGCTGACATTGCCGAGGTCGAGCGACGGTTCGCGATACTGGAACGAGGTATTGCTGGCGATCACGAACAAATCGGAAATTTTCGACAGATCGGTGATGATATCCTCGGCGATCCCGTCGGCGAAATAGGCCTGGCTGGCGTCTCCCGACATGTTCTGGAACGGAAGCACGGCAATCGATCGCTCGACAGGGGTAGCAATGGCGGCTTCCGTCGGGCCGACGGATTCCTTCCAGGGCTGCTGCCATGCGAGCACGCCCGCAATCGCCAGGATGATCACGGCTGCAAGCGCAATTGTCGCCCTGGGCAACGGGTTTCGTTTTCCGGCCTGCAACGTCTTCCCGGCCATGCCGGGGTCGAGCAGAACACGGTAGGTGGTGATCGGGGCTTCGATGTTCTTGACCGTCTGCTCGCCGGCATACTCGAAGCCGACGTCGAGCTTGTTGTGAACTTCCTGGTAGACCTTGCCCGGAACGCAGATGCCGCCCGGCTCGGCCAACCCCTCGAGCCTCGCCGCGATGTTGACGCCATCGCCGAGAATGTCCTCGCCCTCGACGACGATGTCGCCGAGATTGACGCCGACCCTGAAGGTCATTCCGTCCCGGCCAGGCGGTTCGTCGGCGGCTACGGCCAGCTGTCTCTGAATTTCCGTGGCGCACCGCATCGCGTCGACGATGCTGGCGAATTCGATGAAAATTCCGTCGCCTGTGGTCTTGAAAAGGCGTCCGCCGTATTTTGCCGTGATCGGATCGATCACTTCCTCGCGCAGCCGCGCCAGACGGGCGATCGTTCCTTCTTCGTCAATCCCGACCAGGCGACTGTACCCGACCACGTCGGCAGCCAGGATTGCCGCCAGACGTCTTTCCACAACGGGTGATGTCATCGGGGTTGTCTCTCTCCGCGAAACCGGGCAGTCGCACTGTATGGACAGGCCTATTTCCTGTCCATAGTTGCGCCTTTTGCGGAGGAAGCACCCTGATGGCTCTGGCCGGGGCCGCCGGACCCTTTCAAATCAGCGCTTGCTTTCGTGCTCGGCGAAGGCGTCGGCGTAGTCCGGATGCCAGCGCGACAGAGCCGGCCGGTTCTCGATGATGTCGCCCAGCGCCCACTCGATCCGCCGCCGGTCGCGTTCCGGCGTGACGTCGTTGTCGGGGCACAGGATGTAGAAATCGCCCGCCGCCATGCGCTCGATGAGATGGTCGACCGTCTGCTCGCTGGTCCATGCGGAAGCGGGCTTTTCCGGGATGTGCGCCGCGATCATGCCGGTATAGGTGAAGCCGGGAACGAAGAGATGTGCTGAAATCGGCGCGCCGGCCTCGCGCAGCTGGTGCGCGAGCGCTTCGGTCAGCACCTTCACGCCGGCCTTGGTCACGTTGTAGCCCGGGTTGCCCGGCGGCGTGGTGATGCCCTGCTTGGACCCGGTGTTGATGACGACGGCCGGACGGGAGGCCTCGGTCATGCGAGGCAGAAAGGCCTGGACCCCGTTGACAACGCCGAAGAGATTGACCTCGATCATCCGCCGCCAGTTGTCCGGCTCGCTCCAGCAACCGGTGCGCAGGCCGATGCCGGCATTGTTCATCAGCACCGCGACCTCGCCGGCGGCGAAGGCGGCGTCGGCAAGAGCCGAGACCGCCTGCTGGTCTGTGACGTCAGTCGCGACGTCGAAAACCTCTGCCCCTTCCGTTGCGGCTGCCCGGATCTCCTCGGTCGCCGCGTCCAGTTTTTCGCCCGGCAGGTCGGCGAGCACCACGCCGAGCCCGGCCTGGGCGAACCGCAGGGCCGCGACCCGGCCGACGCCGCTGGCCGCTCCGGTGACGACGGCGAGGCCGCCGCTCTCCACTGCCTGGTTATACATGTCCATCTCCCGTTCGGTTTTGTCAGAGCCCCAGTTGCTGCTTCATGCCGCCGATGAAGGCGTCGTCGTCCATCGCCCTGCGCCGGTCCAGAAGCTCTTCGGCATCGGCGCCGGAGCGGTAGCGCAGCCGGTTCGAGCCGTCGGTCGCAGCCTCCCAGATCGCCTCGGCGGTGACAACGGGTTCCGAGCCGCCGTCGCCGAGGCTGCCCCAATAGGAGAAGAGCTTTTGCACGGTCTCCTGATACTCCTCCATCTGCTCGTCATTGACGAAATCGAACGACCGGCCGCCGAAATCCGTGCGGGTAAAGCCGGGCTGGACGATCTTCACCTTGATGCCGATCGGTTCAAGCTCGTAATGCAGCGCCTCGGAAAGGCCTTCCACGGCGAATTTTGTGCCGTGATAGAGCGTGCCCAGCGGAAACGTCATCTGCCCGCCGATGGAGCTGATGTTGATGACGATGCCGGCGCTGTTGTCGCGAAAATGCGGCAGCACCGCCTTGGTGGTCTCCAGCAGACCGATCACGTTGGTGTCGAACTGGCGGCGGATCCGCTCCATCGGAAACGCTTCGAGCGGCCCGTAGGCGCCGTAACCGGCGTTGTTGAGCAGCACGTCGATGCTCCCGCACCAGTCGATCGCCTGAGAAACGGCCGTCTGTATGGATGCGCCGTCGGTCACGTCGAGGCGGATCACCAGCACGTTTTCGAGCTGTTTGAGCTCCTCCTCCTTTTCCGGCGACCGCATGGTGGCAATGACGTTCCAGCCCTTGTCGTTGAACAGTCTGGCAGTGGCCTTGCCGATGCCCGAAGAGGCGCCGGTGATCAGGATGGTCTTGCTCATGGTCGGTTCCTTCGCGGCGTAAAGCGGTTGGTTGAGGGCTTGATTTTCCATGTAGGGTCCGACACCGCGGGCGGCCTGCCGGTTTCTCCAAAAGACCTGCCTGATCCTCCGAACCATCGGAATATTGCGTGACCGATGCCGAGCCGCCGCTATATTCCGTCCGATGCGATGGAGACTTCGATGTCCAATGGCCAACTGATCGACCGTGTTTGCGCATTGGTGGGAGATACGGGCTCTGACATCCAGGCGCGTGCCACCGGGATTGCAGGTTTCACTGCCTTCGTCAGTGGTCGGCCGACGCCGCTCGAGGCCACGCTTTATCATCCTCTGCTCTGCCTGATCCTGCAGGGGAGCAAAGAGGCGTTGGTCGGCGGCCGGCGCCTGCTCTATGGCGCCGGCGATTCGCTTGTGGTCAGCCACGACGTGCCCGTCGTTGCCCGGGTCACCGAGGCGAGCAGCCGAAGGCCCTATGTCGGCCTGGTGCTGAACCTGGACCTGGTCGAAATCCGTGGCCTCTATGACGAGGTCGGCGAGGCGACGATCGAGGAGGGGCGCGCCCGCGCCTTCGACGTCGGCGAGACGGAGGAGCGGCTGTTCGAGGCGGTGGCGCGGCTCTTCGATCTGGTCGACCGGCCGCACGAGATTCCGGTCATGGCGCCGCTGATCCGGCGGGAAGTGCATTTCCGGCTGCTTCTCGCGCGCCACGGGGCGATGCTGCGGCAGCTCCTGCGCCACGACAGCCACGCCAGCCGCATCGCCCGGGCGATTGCCCGCATCCGCAGCGACTATGCGGCGCCGATCGCCGTCGCGGAGCTGGCCGGTATCGCCGGCATGAGCCCGTCCTCGTTCCATGAGCATTTCAAGGCGGTCACCGCCACGACGCCGCTGCAGTACCAGAAGGAACTGCGCCTGATCGAGGCGCGCCGGCTGCTGGCCGAATGCGGCCACAGCGTATCGGCGGCCGCCTTTGCCGTCGGCTATGAGAGCCCGACCCAGTTCAGCCGCGAATATTCCCGCAAGTTCGGCGCGCCGCCGCGCCGCGACATGGTCGCAGCCGCGGGCTGACGGTCTCCTCAATGACCCATCGTCGGCAAAACGCCTTCGAGCGGTTGACGGATCGCGAAACGTAATATAACCATTCAGTTATGGAACTGTCTGGTTATGCACCGAACAATCTCGATGCGGTCTTTGCCGCGCTGGCCGATCCGACCCGGCGCGCCATCCTGGCGAAGCTCGCCGAGGGCGAGGCGTCGGTCAACGAGATCGCCGCGCCGTTCGAGATGAGTCAGCCTGCTGTCTCCAAGCATCTGAAGGTGCTGGAACGGGCAGGGCTGGTCGAGCGCGACATCGACCGCCAGCGCCGGCCGGCGCGGCTCAATGCCGGACCGATGGCCGAGGCCGTCCGGTTCCTGGATGAGTTCAAGCGGTTCTGGTCGTCGAGCTTCGATCAGCTCGACGACCTGCTGGAAGAATTGAAAAAGGCCGACAAGAAGGGAGCCGAGTAATGAGTGAATTGCCGACCTATGTGCTGGAACGGGAGTTCGATGCGCCGCGCGAACTGGTGTGGCGGACCTGGACGGATCCGGACCTGTTGCCGCGCTGGTACGGCCCCCGGGTCGACACCATCATCCACAAACTCGACCTGAAACCCGGCGGGTTGTGGCTGGTGGAGATGAAGTGGGACGGCAATTCCAACTTCCAGCGGGTCGAATATACCGAGGTGACGCCGCCCGAGCGCCTTGTCTGGCTGCACGCAAGCGCCGATGCCCAATGGAATGTCGCAGTGAACCCGATGATGCCCGACTGGCCGCGGGTGCTGTTGACGACGGTGACCTTCGAGGAGGCCGGCGGCAAGACCAGAATGCGCCTGACCTGGGTGCCGCATGAGGCGAGCGACGCCGAAATCGCCTGCTTCGCAGCCGCCATGGACGGCATGGGCAAGGGCTGGGGCGCCGGCATGGAACTGCTGGAAGAGCTGTTGACCGAGCTGCAATCCGCCGCGAGTTAGCGTTTCTTCGCCGAACCGGCCGGGCCAGTGAAGGGCCGGCCGCTCGTAGTCGGACGCAACGTGATCATCCGCTTTTGCGCTTGACCTCAACCAATGTTGAGGTCGTAGGCTGCTGCCACGGTTGCCTCATGCCGGTAGCCGTGCCCGGCGGTTTTGCGGCGAAGGAGAAGCGGATGAAGAAAATCTATGACGATCTCTGGCAGACCGAGCGGGAGATGCGGTTTTCGACGCTGATCACCCACGCCTACCTGCTGGAGCGGCAAGATGGCAATGTCCTGTTCTACACCACCAACGATCGGCAAGAGCTGGCGGCGATCTCCGAAAAAGGCGGCATCGCCTTCCAGTATATCAGCCACAACCACGAGGTCGATGAGTCGCAAGCGCTCATCAAACGGACCTTCGGCAACGCGCTGTGCGCCCACGAGCGCGTGGAGCCCCATTTCGGCGGCGCCCTGTCGTTGGACGTCAAATTTTCGCATCCCGACCGCGAAATGCACGCCGGCAACATCGAGGTGATCCACACGCCGGGGCACACGGACAACAGTCTGTGCTATTTCTACCGGTCTCCGTTGGGCAGGAACTACCTGTTCACCGGCGACGTGATCTACCTCGACCACGGTGCCTGGAAGACACTGATCATGCCGGCCGATGGCGGGGACCCCGCCGATATGGCGCGCAGCCTGAAGCTTCTGCGTTCCCTGGAGGTGGATGTGATCGTGACCAGTGTGGCCGTCGGAACGATGGAAATCGTCGAGGTCGGCCCGACGCAATGGCGGGACATCGTCGACAACGCCCTGCAAGATCTGCAACGGGGCGGCTGAAACGCCGGCTACCGGTCCCTACTGAAGCTCCGTCACGACCGTGACACCGGTGGTCTTGAACTGATCCATCGTCGTCAGAACCTCGATCGATTCCGAGAGCGAGATTTCGCGGCCGACCAGCTGCTCCGGCGTCAGCCTGCCGGACAGGATCATCTCCATCATCGCGTCGTAGCGATGCGCCTGCATGCCGTGGCTGCCGACGATTTCGAGTTCGTGGGAAATCACCCGATCCATGGGAACCGGCGGTCGGGCGTGATCGGCCAGCATCAGGCCGACCTGCACGTGACGGCCGCGCTTGCGCAGACAGCCGATGGAATTGAAGCAGGTTTCGGGATGCCCCAGCGCATCGAGCGACACATGGGCGCCGCCGCCGGTGAGGTCTTGGACCGCCGCAGCGATGTCGTTGGTATCCTGAGCGTTGAGAATGTGGCGCGCCCCGATGGTTCTGGCCAGTTGCAGGCTGTTCTCGTCGATGTCGACCGCTACCACATGGGCGCCGATGGCGCTGGCGATCATGATGGCCGACAGGCCGACGCCGCCGCAGCCGTGCACGGCGACGTATTCGCCCGGCGACACGCGGCCCTGGTCCACGATGGCGCGAAACGAGGTGACGAAACGGCAGCCGAGGCTGGCGGCGGTGGCAAACTCGATCTGCTCCGGCAGCGCCACCAGATTGGTATCGGCATAATCGAGCGCCACAAATTCGGCAAAGGAGCCCCAGGCGGAAAAGCCCGGCTGGAACTGATGATCGCAGACCTGCTGGTTGCCGCTGTGGCATTGCGGGCAATCGCCGCATCCGCAGGCAAACGGAACGGTCACCCGGTCGCCGGCCTTCCAGCGTTTGACGTCCCGGCCGACGGCCGCAACCACGCCGGCAAGCTCGTGCCCGGGCACATGCGGCAGCGCGATATCCGGCTCGTGCCCCATCCACGCATGCCAGTCGCTGCGGCAGACGCCGGTCGCTTCCACCTTGACGACGACGCCGTTGGCAGACGGCGCCGGATCGTCCACGGTAGCGAGTCGAGGTGGTGCGCCGAAGGCTTCGTACAGAACGGCTTTCATTGTTTCCGGCCTCGCTTTGTTTCGTCCGCCCAGCTTGAGAAGAATTTGCCGGTTCAGTCAACGACCAGCTCCGCGAAAGAGGCCACCTTGATGTGACAATTAAGTGCGATCATGCTGCGGGAGCGTTTCATCGAGCAAGGGAGAGTGACCATGACACCCACGCCTTACCTGTTTTTCAACGGCGATTGCGCCGAGGCGATTGCTGCTTACGCCGAGATTTTCGGTGGCGAGGTGCTGGAGCAGATGCCGGCCTCGCAAATGCCGCCGGAATTTCCGGTTGCCGAGAACCGCAAGAGCTGGATCATGCATTCCCGCGTCAAAATCGGCGACGGCTTCCTGATGGCGTCCGACAGCGTTTTCGACGAGAGCCCGGCCATGGCCGGCTCCTCGGTCATGGTGAGCTTGCCGACCGCTGCCGAAGGCAAGGCTGCCTTCGACAAACTGGCCGACGGCGGAGCCGTTCAGATGGACTGGGCGCCGACCTTCTGGGCGGCCGGCTTCGGAACCCTGACGGATCGCTTCGGCATCAAATGGATGATCGGCTGCGACGAACAGCCGGGCGGTTGAAGGAAAACCGGCTTACCGCCGCTTTGGATGCTTGACCCGCCGGGTCGCCTCCGCCCCGGCCGGATCCTCCGGCCACGGATGCTTGGGATAGCGGCCGCGCATGTCGGCGCGCAGGTCGGCCCAGGAACCGGCCCAGAAGCCCGGCAGGTCGCGGGTCGTCTGGATCGGCCGCTGGGCGGGCGACAGCAGTTCGAGCAGCAGCGGTTCGGAGCCCGCAAGCCTGGGGTGGTCCCTCAGTCCGAACAGCTCCTGCACCCGCACCGCCAGCACCGGTTCGTCGCCGTCATAGCGGATCGGCAGGCGCGAGCCGGTCGGTGCAGTGAAATGGGTCGGCGCCAGCTTGTCGAGCTGCGATTGCTGCGGGTAGGGCAGCAGGGATTTGAGCCCCTCGACGAGACTTGCGGGCTCGATCCTGGCGATTGCCGTGACATCCGTCTGGAACGGCGCGAACCAGTCTTCAAGCGACGACAGCAAAGCGCTGTCCGAGACCTCGGGCCAGGGTTTGCCCAGAGTTCGATTGAGCCAGGCCAGCCGGTCCCGCAACTGTCGGCTTCGCGGCTCCCAGGGCAGTGCTGCCAGGCCGGTCTGACGCACGCCGTCGCACAGCGCCGCCGCCGCGGCCTCGCCGGAGGGCCGCGGCAGTGCGATTTCCGCCAGCACCAGGGTGCCCAGTCGCTTCTGCTGCCGGGCTTTCACCTGGCGCGAGGCCTTGTCGAAATAGGTTTCGTCATGATCGGCAATCCGGCCGGCCAGTTCCCGTTCGATATCGTCGATATCGACCCGGGCGGCCGCCAGAATGCGTTGCGACTGCGGTTTGCCGGTCAGATCGGAGACGACCAGGAACGGTTCCGCAGCCAGCGGATCGTTTTCTTCGACGAAGGCGCCGCGGCCGTTGGCCAGGCGGAAATGCCGTCGACCGTCGCCGGCCGGTCCGCGATTGCGAGCGACCCGGTCGGAAAATCCGTGCAGCATCAGCATGCCAGGGCCAATACCATCCGCCGACCGGCCGTTGGCGCCGAGGGATCGCGCCGTCCGGGCCGCTAGATCCCGGGCCTTGGCGGCGCGGCCGCTCTTGTCGCCGGCAAAGGCCTGCAGGCGGCGATCGAGATCGATGGACGGTCCGCCGAGGCCGCGCTCACCCATCAGCACCGCCAGACGCGCCGCCGCCTCGCCATGGCCGGATTGCGCCGCCGCCAGCACCATGGCCGCCTCGCGCACCGGCAGTCCGGCGCCGCGCATCTTTTCGCCGGTCCCGGTCAGGGCATCGCGCCCGTCCAGTGCACCGAGCTGGTGCAGCAGAGTCCGCGCTTCTGCAATCGCCGGCGCGGGCGGCGGGTCGATGAAGCGCAGGCTCGCGGGATCCGTCACGCCCCAGGCCGTGCAGTCGAGCAGCAGCGTACTCAGATCGGAGGCGGTGATCTGCGGCGGCGTGAAGGACGGCAGGGCCGCGGTCTGTTCCCGGCGCCACAGGCGCAACGCGATGCCCGGCTGCGTGCGCCCGGCGCGGCCGGCCCGCTGATCGATCGACGCGCGCGAGGCGCGCACCGTCTCCAGCCGGGTGATGCCGGTCGACGCCTCGAACACCGGCAGGCGCTGCAGCCCGCTGTCGATGACGATGCGCACGCCGTCGATGGTGATCGAGGTCTCGGCAATCGCCGTGGCCAGCACGATCTTCCGCGTACCCGATGCCGGCGGGCCGATGGCGGCGTCCTGGGCGGCGCCGGACAGGTCGCCATAGAGCGGCGCGACCACGGCGTCGTCGGGCAGCCGGTCTTGCAGCAGCTCGGCGGTTCGCCGGATTTCGCCCTGACCCGGCAGGAAGGCGAGGATGGAGCCGGTTTCTTCGCGGAGCGCCCAGCGCACCGCGCCGGCAACCGCGTCCTCGATGCGCTCGCCCGGCGGCCGGTCGCGATAGACGATGTCGACCGGAAACGCCCGGCCGGCGCTTTCGATGGCCGGTGCGTCGTCGAGCAGCGCCGAGACGCGTTCGACGTCGAGCGTTGCCGACATCACCAGAATGCGCAGGTCGTCGCGCAAGGCCGCCTGCACGTCGAGTGCCAAAGCCAGGCCGAAATCCGCATCAAGCGTGCGTTCGTGGAACTCGTCGAACAGCACTGCTGCAACGCCCGTCAGCTCGGGATCGGCGAGCAGCATGCGGGTAAAGATGCCTTCGGTGACCACTTCGATGCGCGTCGCGTCCGAGACGCGGCTGTCGAGGCGGGTGCGGTAGCCGACCGTGCCGCCGACCTTTTCGCCGATCAGCGACGCCATGCGCCGGGCGCTGGCGCGGGCCGCCAGCCGCCGCGGTTCGAGCACCAGGATGCGGCCATCGCCGCGCCACGGGGCGGCCAGCAGATGCAGCGGTACCAGTGTCGTCTTTCCGGCGCCGGGCGGTGCCGCCAGCACCGCTGAATTGCCGCTTTCCAGTGCGGCGAGCAGTTTCGGCACGGCCTCGCTGACGGGAAGAATGGGAAGGTCGGAAAACATGGCGATCCGATGGGTCCAAACGTTGCCCGTGCCATAACAGCATTGAAGGGCGTGCGCAAAAATGTCGTCGCCACTCGCTATCGCCGGTACGCTGCGTTACATAAGGGGCAATCGCGCACGCCAACCGGGAGCTGATGATGAGTGACGCATCGGGCCGCAAGACGCTGGTGTTGACCGGCGCCAGCCGGGGTATCGGCCATGCCACCGTCAAGCGCTTTTCCCAGGACGGCTGGCGGGTGATAACCTGCTCGCGTCAGGATTTTGCCGAAAACTGCCCATGGCCGGCGGGGCCCGAGGATCACATCAAGATTGACCTCTCCGATCCGGAAGACGTCGGCCGCGCGGTCGCCGACATTCGCCACCGGCTGGAAAAGGAAGGCGGGCGGCTCGACGCGCTGGTCAACAATGCCGGCATTTCGCCGAAGACGCCGGAAGGAGAGCGGCTCGATTCGCTGCACACGCCGATGCATGTCTGGCGCGATGTCTTTCAGGTGAATTTCTTCGCCCCGATCATGCTGGCCCGCGGCCTGTTCAAGGAACTTGAGGCGGCGCAGGGCTCGGTCGTCAACGTCACGTCGATCGCCGGCTCCCGGGTGCATCCCTTCGCCGGCACGGCCTACGCTACGTCGAAGGCGGCGCTTGCGTCGCTGACCCGCGAAATGGCGGCCGACTTCGGTCCGCACGGCATCCGCGTCAACGCCATCGCGCCGGGCGAGATCGAGACCGCCATCCTGTCGCCGGGCACCGACAAGATCGTCGAGAACATTCCGCTGCGCCGCCTCGGCAGCACGTCGGAAGTGGCCGAGACGATCTTTTTCCTGTGCAGCGAAAACGCTTCCTACGTGACCGGCGGCGAAATCCACATCAATGGCGGCCAGCACGTCTGACGTTCAGTGGTGCGGCCCATTCCGATTGTCTGTTCAGGCGATTGCCGTCTGGCATCCCGCCCTGGCCAGAAGTCGATCCACGGCCGCTTTCGACCGATCATCAAGGCTTGAATATTCCCGTCGAATTTCCCGCAGGCATTTCACCTGGTATTTGAATGCAGTCTGCGTGTACCTATGTCCGAGCGCCTCCCCCGTGAAGGTCTTTTCACCGGCCTCGACCGCACTCTCGTTTGCGACGAGATAGGGGAGATAGATCTGAGCAGCGAGTTCCACAAGGCGGAACACCGGTGACGTTTCGATTTGCTCCCGGTCGATCCACTGCCCTTCCACACCGGACGCGTCATCCAGGGCCTGCAGCCACTGGAATGTCGCGGGTGCCCTTTCGGCCATGATCTTTGCCGAGGTCGGATCCGTGGCGAGGGACGCCAAACTGCCATACCAGCCGAAATCAGCGAGTGCCGGACGCGAGCCAAAGAAAAACAGCGAAGTGCCTTGCAGGTGCTGCATCGCGTCGAGCACACGACGGTAGACCTCTTCGATCAAGGGCGCATTCTCGGGCGTACAACCCACGAGCGGCATGCGTCCCTGCTGCCTGCGCGCGAAATGTCGGCCTGCTTTCAGCTGGACCTGCTCGTCAAACCCGCCTCCCAGAAGCTCTGCGGCCACGATGCGGCTTTTGAAAGAGGCGTTCTGCTCGACACCCCAGCGATACTGGAAGGGGAGCTTCACGATCCACTCGTCGGCCATGTCCTCCAGCAGAAACGAGAGGAAGGCGAGGACCGGATCATCCGGGAGGACCGAGCGCGTTGCGTGGCGCCGTTCGAGTTCATGGGCGATCGGCGTGGAATCGTTCTGGAAGGTCTGGTCCTGAGGAAACCACAGCACGGGTATGACCGGTGGCCGGACATGCGCAATCTCGGCGCTCGCCGCAGCCGATGCCGGTTCTTTCGGAAGCCCATCCACCATCCAGTCGAGAGAAGCCGGCACCCAGTCGAACGGGATCCTGCGATATCTCAGGAGCGCACGTAGCTTGAGTGCATAGGGCGATCCGATTGATCCAAACAGCCGGTAACGCTCGTCCATTGTTTCACCCCGCGTCTTTCAGGTATTGGTCTCGCAACGAACCCTTCAGAATCTTGCCGGCCGCATTGCGTGGAAACTCGGCTTTGAAAAAAACCGCACTGAGCCGCTGAAATTTCGCACCGACCCGTGCATTGACCCAGTCTCTGCAGGATTCCGGCGTCGCTTCCGCGCCTTCCCTGAGCAAGATCGCGGCCACGGGCGTTTCGCCCCATTTGTCGTCCGGCACCCCGAACACCGCTGCCTCGAGCACATCCGGATGCCTGGCGACCACCTCCTCGATATCGCGCGGATAGACGCTGACGCCGCCGGATTTGATCATGTCCTTCTTGCGGTCCACCAGATAGAGATATCCATCCTCGTCGACCATGCCGAGATCTCCGGAATAGAGCCAACCATCGCGCAGCGCCTTGGCCGTCAGATCCGGACGCCTGAAGTAACCCGACATCAGGATCGGCCCGCGGCCGACGATTTCACCCACCTCACCCGGCGGCAGATCGCGGTTCCCCTCGCCGACGATCCGCAGATCGAATCCGGGTGGCGGGGCGCCGACCGAAGCCATCTTTGCCCCGAACTCGGTGCGGTCGAGGATCGTCTGAAATCCCTCCGCCAGTCCGTAAAGTTCATGCATCCGGCCGGGCAGCATTTCCTCGAGCCGCCGCTTGTGCTCGAGCAGCAACGGCGCGCCGATCGACACCAGGCATTGCAGGCCCTCGAATTCGGCCGGATCAAAATCCGGATCGTCCAGCAGCGCCACGATCTGGCTTGGCACCATCATCATGTGTGTGACGCCTTCACGCGACACGGTTTCCCTGATTGCAGCCGTATCGAAAACCTGGTGCAGAATGTAGCGGGCGCCGAGATACATGGCGGGCATCAGTGTCATGAAGGCGCCGTTGAACACCAGCGAACCGGAATGCAGGATGACGCTTTCGGGTGTCATCCGCCAACTCGATGCATAAAGGGTGCAGTATTGCCAGCGTGCACTGTGGCTGAGCACGATCCCCTTCGGATCGCCCGTCGTACCGCTCGAATAGATGATGTTGTAGGGATCGTCGCGATCGACATCCGGATTGGGGGGATTGTCGTCCGGCGCGGCGGCGACGAAATCCTCATAGGCTGCAAAGCCGGGTTCCTGTCGTGAGCCGACCAGGATGGACAGCTCCGGTCGAAGAGCGGGAAGTTGATCCTTGACGGCGTCGATTTCATCGACGGTCTCATCATGCGCGAATACAGCCACTGCTTCGGACTGGCCAAGCAGGGTCGCCATGGCGCTGCTCTGGAGAAGCGGGCTGAGCGGTACGGCCACGGCACCAAGCTTCGCCACCGCCCAATAGACGTCGAGCATCTCGAGACAGTTCGGCAAAAGCGTCGCGACATTGTCGCCTTTTTTCACGCCCGCGTTCAAAAGAGCGTTCGCCAACCTGTTGACCCGCTGGTTGAGCGTCCTGAAGGTCAGCCGGTTCCCGCCAACCACCACCGCTTCGTGATCAGGGCGAAATCGGGCATGGCGAGCGACAATGCCGGTTATATCCGTCATCTTGAACTCCTGTCTGGGCGCGTCCGGAGTTGTAGTGTGCGCGGTTCTCATGGCGGCATGCAAAAGGGTTCCGTCGCCGGATCCATGCACAGGCTCGGGCTCATCACGGTCAGATTACGCAGCAGGCTGGCGATGCATCAAGCGGCGTCTTGAGGATCTCAATGGGGAGTTCTCTGGCTTCCTTGCCGAAGTCTTCGGTCCGTCAGACCGCCGACGCCGTTTCTAATGGGCGCCACCGAAGCGGCCGATGCGCACGCCGTAATGCACGGCGACGCCGTAATCCGGGTCGTCGTCGGAATCGACCATCAACTGGCCGGCCTTGGCCAGCAGCGTGTGGCAGTCGCGCGACAGGTGCCGCAGCTCCAGTCGCGTGCCCTGCGCCCGATAGCGGGCAGCCAGCGTTTCGATGGCCTGCAGCGCCGACTGGTCGGCAACCCGCGAATTCATGAAATCGACGATCACATGGTCCGGGTCGTTGCGGGCATCGAAGAGTTCCAGGAAGCCGGCCGCCGAGCCGAAGAACAGCGGTCCTTCGACCCTGTAGATGCGAGTGCCGTCATCGTCCTCGTTCGTTGCGCGGATGCGCGTCGCGTTGCTCCAGGCGTAGGCCAGCGCCGAGATGATGACGCCGGCGACGACGGCGATCGCGAGATCCGTCAGCACCGTGATGATGGTGACCAGCACGATGACCGTGGCGTCGATGCGCGGCACCCGGGCGATGATCGAAAAACTCTTCCAGGCGAAGGTGCCGATAACGACCATGAACATCACGCCGACCAGGGCGGCAAGCGGGATCTGTTCGATCAGCGCCGAAGCGAACAGGATGAAGCTCAAAAGCAGCAGCGCCGCGGTGACGCCTGACAACCGCGTGCGGGCGCCCGATTCCACATTGATCATCGACTGGCCGATCATGGCGCAACCGCCCATGCCGCCGAAAAATCCAGTGACCACGTTGGCCGCGCCCTGCGCCATGCATTCCTGCGACGCGCCGCCTCGTGTACCGGTCTTTTCGCCCACCAGGTTGAAGGTCAGCAGGCTTTCGATCAGGCCGATGGCGGCGAAGATCAGGGCGTAGGGGAAAATGATGCGCAGCGTCTCCAGCGTCAGCGGCACGGCCGGAATGGCGAATTGCGGCAGGCCGCCGCTGATCGACGCCATGTCGCCGACCCGCGGCACCGGAATGTCGAAGACGATGACGACGCTGGCGACCACCAGAATGGCGGCCAGCGGTGCCGGCACGGCCTTGGTGAACTTCGGCACGACATAAATGACCAGCATGGTCAGTGCCACCAGGGCGACCATGAAGACCAGCGGCAGGCCGGAGATCCATTCATGGCCGCCGTCGGGTGCGGCCACCTTGAACTGCTCGAACTGGGCCAGGAAGATGACGATGGCGAGGCCGTTGACGAAGCCCAGCATCACCGGATGCGGCACCAGGCGGATGAAGCGGCCGAGTTTGAGAATACCGGCACCCACTTGCAGGATCCCCATCAGGACCACCGCCGCGAACAGATATTCGACGCCGTGGCTGGCAACCAGCGATACCATGACCACGGCCAGAGCTCCGGTCGCGCCTGAGATCATGCCCGGGCGTCCGCCGAACAGCGCGGTGATCAGGCAGATGATGAAGGCGGCATAGAGACCGACCAGCGGATTGACGCCGGCGACGAAGGCGAAGGCAACCGCTTCCGGCACCAGCGCGAGTGCGACCGTCAGTCCCGACAGCGTTTCGATGCGAACGCGGTCGGCGTTCATGGCGATCCGATCTTCGGCGGCCGGACGGGTAAAGGGCAGCGCATTGGTCAGCGCTGCGGCAGCAGGTTTGAGCAGGGTCATGGATCCGCTTGAGGGTATTGTCATGGCAGGAGTGCGGCTGTCTTATTGCACTGCACAATAGAAATGGCCAGCAGAAATCGCGCGCCGCAGGGCTGCCATGCACGATTGCCGGAACTGCGGCGTCGGAATCGCTTGACTCCAAGTGTGATCACACATATCACTCGGCCATGGAACAGAATCTGGCAATTGGCGACACCGGGACGAAGGCCCCCGGACATCACTCCAATGCGCTTGTCCGCAACGAAGGCACGGCACTGGAACTCGACTGGATCAACGACATACAGGTCAACCGCTCGGCGGTGGAGCGTCGCTGCTCGACTCTGGGCGGCCGCCGTTCGGTGAAGAAGGACGCGCAGGCCGGCTGGCTGCTCAAGGCGATCACCTGCATCGACCTGACGACGCTCAATGGCGATGATACCGCGGCCCGCGTCCGGCGGCTTTGCGCCAAGGCGCGCCAGCCGGTGCGGCTCGACCTGCTGCAGGCACTGGGAGTAGCCGACCGGCACATCACCACCGGTGCGGTCTGCGTCTATCATCGCTTCGTGCGCGATGCGGTCGAGGCGCTCGACGGCACCTTCATTCCGGTGGCGGCCGTCTCGACCGGTTTTCCGGCGGGTCTTTCGCCGCACGACACCAAGCTGCGCGAAATCGAAGCCTCGGTCGCCGACGGTGCGGCTGAAATCGACATCGTCGTCACCCGAGAACATGTGCTGACCGGCAACTGGCAGGCTCTATACGACGAAATGCGCGATTTCCGCGCTGCCTGCGGCGAGGCCCATGTCAAGGCGATCCTGGCGACCGGCGACCTGCGTACCCTGCGCAACGTGGCCCGCGCCTCCATGGTCTGCATGATGGCCGGCGCCGATTTCATCAAGACCTCGACCGGCAAGGAAACCGCCAACGCCACCCTGCCCGTCAGCCTGGTCATGCTGCGCATGATCCGCCAGTTCCACGAACGCACCGGCAATCTGGTCGGCTTCAAGCCGGCCGGCGGCATTTCCACCGCCAAGGACGTGCTCGCCTACCAGGTGCTGATGAAGGAGGAACTCGGCCGCCGCTATCTGGAGCCCGACCTGCTGCGCTTCGGCGCCTCGTCGCTGCTTGCCGACATCGAGCGCCAGCTCGAGCATCACGTAACCGGCCGCTATTCGGCCTACAACCGCCATCCGATGGCCTGACGGGGAGGCCGCATCCATGAACGTAGCAACCTATTTCGACACGCTCGACTACGGCCCGGCGCCGGAAGCCGACACCCATGCACGCCAATGGCTGGCCGCCCACGGCGCCAGCTTCGGCCACTTCATCGACGGCCGCTTCGTCGAACCCGAGAAGGGCAAACACTTCGCCACCGCCGAACCGGCAACCGGCAAGAAGCTTGCCGACCTCGCGCAGGGCTCGCCCGCCGATGTCGATGCCGCCGTCAAGGCCGCGGCCAAGGCGCAAGGCCCCTGGGAAGCGCTCGGCGGCCAGGCACGCGCTCGCCATCTTTATGCGCTGGCCCGCATGGTGCAGCGCCACGGCCGCCTGTTCGCCGTACTTGAGGCGCTCGACAACGGCAAGCCGATCCGCGAGACCCGCGACCTCGATATTCCGCTGGTCGCGCGGCATTTCTATCACCATGCCGGATGGGCCGCCCTGCAGGACACCGAGCTTTCCGACCAGCAGGCGATCGGCGTCGTCGGCCAGGTCATTCCCTGGAACTTTCCGCTGCTCATGCTCGCCTGGAAACTGGCGCCGGCGCTGGCGCTCGGCAACACGGTGGTGCTCAAGCCGGCCGAATCGACATCTCTGACCGCATTGCTCTTTGCCGAACTGGCGGCGCGCGCCGGGCTGCCCGCCGGGGTGCTCAACATCGTCACCGGCGAGGGCGCCACCGGCGCCGAACTGGTGCGCCATCCGGGCATCGGCAAGGTCGCCTTCACCGGCTCCACCGAGGTCGGTCGCATCATCCGCGCCGAGACAGCCGGCAGCGGCAAGTCGCTGACGCTGGAACTGGGCGGCAAGTCGCCCTTCATCGTCTTCGACGACGCCGATCTCGACGGTGCGATAGAGGGCGTGGTCGACGCCATCTGGTTCAACCAGGGCCAGGTCTGTTGCGCCGGCTCGCGCCTGCTGGTGCATGAAGGCATCCACGACCGTTTCATTGCCCGCCTGAAGCAGCGCATGGAGACCTTGCGGGTCGGTCATCCGCTGGACAAGGCGATCGACATGGGCGCAATCATCGAAAAGAGCCAGCTCGAGCGCATCCGCGGCCTCGTCGCCCGCGGCGTCGAGGAGGGGGCGGAATGCTTCGCGCCTCAGATCGAGCTGCCGGGCAAGGGCTGCTTCTTCCCGCCGACGCTGCTCACCGGCGTCGAGCCGGCCTCGACCGTGGCGACCGAAGAGATCTTCGGGCCGGTCATGGTGGCCATGTCCTTCCGCACGCCTGATGAGGCGGTGGCGCTCGCCAACAACACCCGCTACGGCCTCGCGGCAAGCGTCTGGAGCGAGAACATCAGCCTGGCCCTCGACATCGCGCCGCAGCTCAAGGCCGGGGTCGTCTGGGTCAACGCCACCAACCTCTTCGATGCCGCAGTCGGTTTCGGCGGCTACCGCGAATCCGGCTTCGGCCGCGAGGGCGGCCTGGAAGGCGCCTATGAATATCTCAAGCCCAAGGCCTGGGCGGCGCGCAAGCCGCGCAAGGAATTGCCGCCCGTACCGGCCATCGAGCCGACAGCCGGTTTCGAGCCGATGGCGGTCGACCGCACGGCCAAACTTTATGTCGGCGGCAAGCAGGCGCGGCCCGACGGCAATTATTCGCTGCCGGTCGTATCGCCCAAGGGCAAGCTGGTCGGCGAAATCGGCGACGGCAACCGCAAGGACATCCGCAACGCCGTCCAGGCGGCACGCAAGGCCGCCGGTTGGTCGAGCGCCTCGACCCATCTGCGCGCCCAGATCCTCTACTACTGGGCCGAAAACCTCGCCGCCCGGGCCGGCGAATTCGCCGATCGGCTTGCGGCGATGACCGGGTCGCGGCCGGCGGCTGCGCAAAAGGAAGTCGCTGCGGCCATCGACCGGCTGTTCACCTATGGCGCCTGGGCCGACAAGTTCGACGGCGCCGTCCACAGCCCGCCACTGCGCGGCGTGGCGCTGGCCATGAACGAGCCGATCGGCGTTGCCGGGGTGCTGTGTCCGGACGAGGCGCCGCTGCTGAGCTTCATCAGCCTGGTCGCGCCGCTGATGGCGATGGGCAACCGGGTGGTCGCCGTGCCCAGCGAACGCTATGGCCTGATCGTCACCGACCTCTACCAGGTGCTGGAAACATCGGATGTGCCCGCCGGCGCGCTCAACATCGTCACCGGCCGAACCGCCGATCTCGCCAAGACGCTGGCCGATCACGACGACGTCGATACGCTGTGGGCCTTCGGTCCGGCGGAACTGTCGGAACTCGCCGAGGCGCGCTCGGTCGGCAACATGAAGCGCACCTTCGTCGACAATGGCAAGGCTGTCGACTGGTACGACCCCAAGGTCGCCGAAGGCCGGCATTTCCTGCGCCAGGCGGTCCAGGTCAAGAATATCTGGATCCCCTATGGCGAATAGGGCGGGGCAGGCGGCGCCGGCCAACGGTCTGGAGACCGTCGAGCGCAGCACGCTGCAAGAGCAGATCTACCAGCAATTGCGCAATTCCATCATGTCCGGGCTTTTCCAGCCCGGGCAGCCGCTCAGCACCCGTGCCGTGGCCGAGGCGGTCGGCGTTTCGGTCATGCCGGTGCGCGATGCGCTGCGTCGGCTCGAGGTGGAAAACGCTTTGGTCGTCGGTTCCAACCGCACCCTGCAGGTGCCGCAGCTCGACGCCGAAACGCTTGCCGAGATCAGCCAGATGCGCTGCGCGCTCGAGAGCCTGGCGACGGAACGGGCGATGAATTTCATCGAGCCCGACGACATCGCTCTGCTGGAGGGGCTGTGCGATACCATGGACACCGGTATCGTCGATGGCAACGGAGACGCCTATCTGCAGGCCAACTGGGCCTTCCACAGTCAAATCTATCGCTGCGCGCCCGGCGACATCCTGATATCGGCGATCGAGGGCCTGTGGCTGCGCATGGGGCCCTATTTCCGGCTGCTTTCGACCGAGCGGGCGCATCTCGAAAACGCCATGGTGATCCACCGCGACATCGTCGCCGCCCTGAAAAGCACCGACGTGCCCGCCGCCCGCCGCGGCGTCGTTGCCGATATCGAGGCGGCGACCCGCGATCTGGACGCCTGGCTGGAGTCCCACTCATCGTAAATCCGGCTAAATACCATCGAGGTTGCCCATGCCCGTCCGCCGCCTGATCCTGCTCGGCCTTGCCGCAAGTCTGCTCGCCGGCTGCAACATCATGAGCCGGCCAACTGGCGACATCCGCCAGGTGCCCGTCAACGACGGCGCGGCGCTCGCGCAGGTCAACGCCTACCGTTCGGCCAACGGGCTGCACCGGCTGACGGTCGACCCGCGGCTAAACGCCGCGTCGGCCGACATGGCGCTGCTGATGGCGCGTCGCGATGCCTCCAATCCACGCGCCCACAATGCCGGCAGCCTGTCGCGGCGCGTCGCCGGCGCCGGCATGCAGACCTTTGCCGGCGCAGAAAATCTCGGATCGGGCTATACCTCCTTCAGCCACGCCATGGACGGCTGGAAAGGTTCGACCGACCACCGCAAGAACCTGCTCAACAAGCATGTCACCCGCGTGGGCTTCGCCCATGTCACCCGCACGGACGGCAAGTGGCGGAACTTCTGGGTGATGATTCTGGCGCGTCCGATAGAGGACGGTCGGCCGACTCTTTGAGCCGACGAAAAAAGCTGGCTTGCTGCCGGCTTTTTCTTTAAGCATCAACGCATCCAAGACTTGGCTGCGGCGGTCAAGCGGCGGTTGGCTTGCGTTCGGGCCGCCCTTTTTCTCAAGCAAAGGCAATTTGATGTCGAAGCAGGCTGAGCGCTTTTTGCGCGTCATCATTCCTCTGACGATTCTGTTCTATTTCGTACCGGTAATCGCGTTGATTTTCGTAATCTGCGGCATCGTCGACATTTCGCGGCACCAGGTGGTCAGCGGCGATCTGGTGAGCAAATACTTCACCGGCAACGGCCTGCCGACCTGGCTGCTGTCGCCGGTCAACGTCTTTCTCGATCTGATTTCGGCGCGCAACAAGATCGTCTACCGGCTGGAAGACTTCCCCCAGGACGAGCGGCGCGAGATCGAAGGCGTGCTCAGGACTTTCGACGACCAGCGCGAGGAGATCATCGGCGATATCCGCGAAAAGATGGCGGGCAAGGCGCGCGGCATGATGTTCTACAAGTGGTACGACAAGAACACCAACGATTCCGTGCCGGCCTTCAACCGCGACATGACCTTTGTGAAGACCATCGGCGTTTCCGTTTTCAACAAGAAGGAATCGACGTCGCTGCATTTCGGCCCGCTGCGGCTGACGCTCAGGGTTCTCTACAATCTGACGCCGCGCCAGAGCGACAACGTCTTCATCGAGGTCGACGGCACAAGGCACTACTGGCACGACGACCCGCTGTTCATTTTCGACGACACGATCCAGCACCGCTCGATCAACGAGGAAGATCACGAACGCTATTGCGTGTTCGTCGACGTGCTGCGGCCGTCGCGTTTTCCCGGCTTCCAGAACGTGCTGATGAAGCTCATCCAGGTGATCTTCATCAACTTCAACGGCATCTTCTACAAGCGCTGGACGTTCCTGAAATAGCGCTCAGCGGCCGGTGATACGACCCATGTTCCACTCGATCGACTGGGCGAAGGGCGTCCAGATGCCGACGGGGACACCGGCTTCGCGCAGCGCCTCGCCGGTCCAGGCGTTGCAGCCGTAGAACAGGCTGAAGCGGGGCCGGGCTCGGTAGAAGACGTCGCCATAGCCCTGGGTGATGCCAGGCAGCAGTTCGGCCCTGCCGTTGGCGTCGACGGTGAAGGTCTCGTCGATGAAGGCGACCAGCCGCCGGACCTGGTCGGGGTCGAGTTCGAGCCGGTAGACGCCGGAACCCTGCAGCTCTCCGCCATAGGGCAGCACATGCATGACCGAGCGATCGAACAGCAGTGCCTTGGCGGCGATCTCGACGGTCAGGTCGGTGAGTGCCAGCAGGCTGGTATAGGCGGTCTGCGACCCCCAGCCGAGGATGAGATAGCGTGTTCCGGCCAGGCCGCCCGGCAGGTCCGCGGCGGCAATCGGAAGGCTCGCTGCAGCATCGACCGGCAGCACAATGTCGCTGTGAAATCCGTTGGACAGGACATAGACGGTGGTCATGTCGGCGGACGGCTCACCCGGCTCCGGCTCGGCTGTCCAGACCGTGCCGGCGACCGCGGAAATCAGGTAAACGACCAGTAGCGCCGAAATTCCGGCAAGGGCCAGCGCAACGGTTTTAACCAGTTTTCGGATCAGAGTACCTGTCCTGGTGAGCGCGGTTGTCATTGTCCCCTCCTATCCCGCGACCGAGGCAACCCTGCGGCATTGCTGGATTCCGGCTTCATTATATGATCCAAATCAGGCCGCTTCATCCGCCAAACCAATCGAGGACCCGCTTGTTTTCGCTGCTGACACAGATCGAACCGCTGGTGAAACACTTCGGGCTGCCCGGTCTGTTTGTCGATGTCTTCCTTGAGGCGCTGGGGCTGCCGCTTCCGGGCGAAACGCTGATCATCGTCGCCGCCGGGCTTGCCGGCCTCGGCAAGATGAACATCTGGGGCGTCGCCCTGACCGCTTTCGCTGCGGCGGTCTGCGGCGACAATGTCGGCTACCTGATCGGTCGGCTGTTCGGGCGGCCGCTGATCATACGCCATGGAAGCCGCTTCGGCATCACACAGGACCGGCTGGCGGCGGTCGAGGACATGGTGCGCAAACGCGGGCCGCTGATCGTCGCCGGCGCGCGCTTCTTCGTCGTGCTGCGGCAGCTCAACGGCATTGCCGCCGGTACGGTCGGCATGCACTGGCTGGTGTTCCTGGCGTCCAATGCCGTCGGCGCGGCGCTGTGGGTCGGCTTCTGGACGACGCTCGCCTACCATTTCGGTCAGGACGTGCCGCTGCTGACCCAGCTGTGGAAGCACCTTTCGGTGGTGGCGCTCTTCGCCGTCATCGGCGCTCTGGTGTCGTTCGGTGCAGCCTGGCTTTGGATCCGCACCCGCAAGCGTTCGTAGGATTTGGTTAAGTCTGCTTCGGCTTTGTCGTCGGTCTGTCGCGATAGTGCGGTAGGTTCTTCCGGGGTGCGTCAACCAACGGGAGAAGACAATGAACAGACGTGTTTTCCTCGCCGCGGCGTTTCTCGCCCTGTCACCCGCGACCTCCGGCATCGCTTCGGAGAAGGTGACGGCAGCCGACAATTTCGAGCGCTTCAACGAAAAGTTCTGCCGCGCCAGCCGCCGCCACGGGCACATCTTCGTGGTGCCGCTCGAAGCTCTCAAGGGCCACACCTCTCTGGCCTGCGACTTCGGCGAGTTTACCCTGCGCATGACGGAGCCTTCGAACGATCCGGGCCACTATGTGATCAACATCGATCCGCCGGCCAGCGTTGCCAACGGTCTCGACTGTGACGCCAAGGCCGATATGGGCATGCAGCGGGTGGCCTTGAACTGCCTGCCGGCGGACCAGGAGGCGGCGGGCCATTCCAAATCGTGAAATCGGCTAGCGGTCGATCTCAACCTGGACGTTTTTCTGCAGCTGCCGCGCCAGAAACACGAAGGCGATGCCGGTGGCGAGAAAATTGATGCCGACCAACAGGCCGATCAGCACCCGCGACGTACCGGGAAGGCCGGCGGCGATGAGCAGGCCGATGACGATGCCGACGATGGCCGAGGCGAGCATCCAGCTCCAGCCCTCCTGCGGCCGGATCGACCAGGCGAGAAACAGCTCGAACGCCCCGTGCACCATGAACAGGCCGGCGATCAAGAGGGTGAGCGCCACCGCCCCGCCGGCCGGGTTGAACACCAGGAACGCACCGACCGCGACCATCAGCAGGCTCCACAGCAGAGCGCCGAAGAACGGCCCGGTGCCGTGGATGGCAAAGGAGCCGGCGAGCATCAGCAGGCCGGCGAGAAGAAAGGCCGCGCCGATGATGAACTGCACCGTGTAGGTGCTGGCCATGGGAAAGATGATCGCCAGGGCGCCGATGACGATCATGACGATGCCCGACCGTTGCAGGGCCGCGCGACCGTTGCGCAGGGCCCGGATCGTATGCGCATCGCCGGATACATGGATTTCGTATTGCGGATCGTCGCTCATCGCCGCCTCCAATGGGTTCGCCTCAGAATCGCACCCGGTTCACGCGTTTGCACGGGCAGGTGGCAGATTTTCCCCAGAAAAGGCGAGACACCCGCCGGTGGGATCACTACATTGAAACTGTCGAACAACACGGGATCAACACGATGACCGACATCTCCAAATTTCTTTCGGAAATGAAGCAGAAGCGCGACGAACTGAAGCTGCAGTTGCACCTGGCGTCGAAGGAAGCCGAGACGGAATGGGAAGATCTGACCGGCGAATGGGACAAGTTCCTGTCCAAGGCCCAGTTCGACAAGAGCAGCGACGAGGTCGGCGAGGCGGCCAAGGAACTCGGCCTCAAGATGAAGGCTGCCTACGACCGCATGCGCAAGGCGATGGACTGAGCAGCAACCCCCTTCACACGGCGAGCATCGGCCTGAGTTGAAAAGGGTCGGCGGCGTCAGTCGACCTTGAAGAACTCCATGGCCGTCGCCTTGACCTGCTCGCGGATGTCCAGCCAGTCGTCCTTTTTCAGCTCTTTCTTGTCGAGGAAGTAGGCCACCTCCGGTTCGAACGCGACATAGAAATGCTGGAAACTCCAGAGCATGAAAATGAACTGGAGCGGGTCCGTGCGGCGCATCAGGCCCCTGTCCATCCAGCGCTGCAGGCGGCCGATGGTGTTCCGCATCGCGGCGCGGGATTGGCGGTCCTCCATGACCGGAATGCCAATCCGGCCGCCGCGCATCATTTCGTTGATCACCAGCTTGCTTCGGTGGGGCTTTTCTTCGACGAGCCGGAACATGTGATCGATATAGTCGCAGATGACCTGGTGCGGCTCGCCCTCCCACCGTTCGAGCTCCTGCGAGCGCCACTCCGTGAAAATGCGGTCGATGACGGCGCGGTAGAGGTTTTCCTTGCTTTGGTAGAAATAGAGGATCTGCCGCTTCTGCAGGCCGGCGGCATCGGCAATCGCCTGGACGGCGGTTCCCTCGAACCCTGATTTCGCGAACTCGGTTTCCGCAGCATCGAGGATTTCCGACGTGCGCCGCTCGCGCACATTGCGGGCCCGCTGGGGTTTCGCCGCAGCGTCCGTGTCCCTTTCGGGTAAGGTTTCGCTCTTCTGCATTTTGCCCTCTCACAAGGCCGATATCCAATTCCGCGCCTGTTGGCAAATCCCGATGACATGGTGCCAATGGCGCGCGGTTTCGGGTGCCACCCTAAGTCCTCGTTTGACAAAAATACACCATCTGATGTAAAAAACACCATCTGGTGTAAAAAATAGAGCGGGAGCACCGATCCGACATGACGATGTCCGAGTTCATCAGGACGATGCCGAAAGCCGAGCTGCATCTGCACATCGAGGGAACGGTCGTGCCGGCGAAGGTGCTGGAGCTGGCCGAACGCAATGGCGTGGAGATCCCCTATTCCACCGTCCAGCAGCTGATCGACGCCCAGGACTACGGTGAGCCCGCCTTGGACAACTTCCTCGACTACCACTACATGTGCACCGGCGTGCTGCGGACGGGGCGCGACGTTTTCGAGATCACCGAGGGCTATCTCGACCGTTGCGCCCGGGAGAACATCCGCCACACGGAGCTGTCGTTCGACCCGCAGGCGCATATCGAGCGCGGCATCGAGTTCGACGAACTGATCGACGCGCTCAACCGCGCCCGCCGCGCCGCCGCCGATCGCGACGGCACGTCCACCCACCTGGTCATGTGCATGAACCGCGACCGCTCCCAGGCGGACGCCATGCACATGCTGGATCTCGCCGAAAAGCACAGGAACGACATCGTCGGGGTCGGGCTCGATTCCTACGAGGAAGGCAATCCGCCCATCAAGTTTCTGGACTTTTACAATCGCGCCCGGGCGGAAGGCTATCGTCTGACCGCCCATTGCGATTGCGATCAGAAAGACTCGGTCGAACACATCCGCCAATGCATCCACGATCTGGGCGTCGAACGCATCGATCACGGCGTTCATTGCCTGGACGATCCGTCCTTGCACAAGGAGATCGGCCTGCGCGGTATCGCCCTGACCATGTGCCCGACCTGGCGTCCGTCGGACCCGGAACCGCGGCGCCTGGCAGCGATTCGCCAAATGCTCGATCTCGGGCTGCAGGTCAGTCTCAACACCGACGATCCGGAAGAGTTCGCCAGCCGATACCTGACCAACATGCTGACGGAAGTGCAGCGTACAGGGGCGTTTTCCGCCGAGGAGATGACCGGCTTCATGCGCAACGCGTTCCTCGGCTCCTGGATCGGCGAAACACAACGCGCCGCCTATCTGGAGGAACTGGACCGGCACTGCCGGGACTATGTCGGCCGCGCGTCCAATTGAACAATTGCATCATCGGGAGGAAAAAATGACGACATTCAGCAAGAGAGGTTTCATCCGCGGTCTGTTGCTCGGCGTTTCATTGACGCTGGCCCTTGGGACGGCGCCGGCGGCGATGGCCGAAGGCAAGGCCGGCGGCGAACTGGTTCTGGGCGTCGGGTATACGCCGCCGTCGCTCAATCCGGCGGTGCAGTCGGGCTTCGGGGCCGGCGTGCCGGGCACCCAGCTCTTCGCCAGCCCTCTGCGCTTCGACCAGGACTGGAACCCGCAGCCCTATCTGGCCAAAGACTGGCATTTCAGCGACGACGGCCTGACGCTGACGCTGAACCTGGTGGAAAACGCCACCTTCCATGACGGCGAGCCGGTCAAGGCGAGCGACGTGGTCTTTTCGCTCAACGCGGTCAAGGCCAACCATCCGTTCAAGTCGATGCTCGCGGCCATGGAAAAGGCCGAAGCGGCCGGCGACCACAAGGTCGTCATCACGCTCAGCAAGCCGCATCCGGCGCTGCTGCTGGCGATGTCGCCCATTTTGCTTCCGGTCATGCCGGAACACATTTACGGCGACGGACAGGAACTGAAGACGCATCCGCGCAACCTGCAGAATGTCGTCGGGTCCGGCCCCTACAAATTCAAGGAGTTCCTGGCCGACCGGCACATCATCCTGGAAAAGAACCCGGATTTCTTCATCGAGGGCCGGCCGCTGCTCGACCGGCTGGTGTTCCAGATCGTGCGCGATCGCTCGAACATGCTGCTGTCGATGCAACGCGGCGACATCGACTACAACTCCTACACCTCGCTGACCCTGCGCGACATCAAGCGCATTCAGGGATCGAAGGACCTGGTTGCCACCGACAAGGGCTACGCCGGCGTCGGGCCGCTCAGTTGGGTCGCCTTCAACACCAAGCGCGAGCCGTGGACCGACAGGCGGGTGCGCCAGGCGATCGCCTATGCGATCGACAAGAACTTCATCGTCGACACCATGCAGCTCGGCCTGTCGCGCCGCGCCACCGGTCCGATCGCCGATCAGAGTCCGTACTATACCGCGGACGTCGCGACCTATGACTACGATCCGGAGAAGGCGAAAGCGCTGCTCGACGAAGCCGGTTTCACGCCGGACGACAACGGCGTGCGCATGAACATCACCATCGACTGGATCCCCGGCAGCACCGAGTTCGGAAAGAATGTCGGCGAGGCGATCAAGGCCCAACTGAAGAAGATCGGAGTCAACGCCACCGTGCGCAGCCTGCCCGATTTCGGCAGCTGGATCGGCCAGATCGCCGCCACCAACGACTACGATCTCAGCATGGAATCGGTGTTCAACTGGGGTGATCCGGTGATCGGCGTACACCGCACCTATCTGACCTCGAACATCCGCAAGGGCGTGCCGTTCTCAAACACCTCGCTCTATTCGAACCCGCGGGTCGACGAGATCCTGGGGCAGGCGGGCATCGAGACCGACCCGGACAAGCGCAAGGCGCTCTACCAGGAGTTCCAGCAGATCATCGCCGACGACGTGCCGCTGCACTTTCTTCACGTGGTGCCGTACTACACGGTCCACAACACCAAGCTGCGCGACCTGCCGGAAGGCATCTGGGGTTCCATGGCCCCCTTCGACAGAACGTACTGGTCTGAGTAGGGGCACTCCCCGGGAGGCGTCGGGCTCGATTATTCCCCGGCCCGGCGCCTCCTGGCGTAAACTCCAAAGCGCTCCAGGCAGCAATCCGCCCCCGGGTGGCGAAAGAAGGCACCATGAGAAACAAGCTCCTCATGTCGATTGGCTTGGTCGTCAGCGTCGTCGTGCTGAATTTCTTCCTCATCCGCCTGGCGCCCGGCGATCCGGCACTGACGCTGGCCGGCCAGTCCGGCGGCGCCAGCGAGGAGACACTGGCGAGCATCCGCCGCATCTACGGGCTGGACAAGCCGCTGTGGGAACAGTTCTTCATCTATATGGGCAAGATGCTGACCGGCGATTTCGGCAAGTCCTACTATTTCAACCTGCCGGTCGTCGACATCATCCTGGAGCGCGTCTTTCCGACCCTGCTGCTGGTGCTGTCCTCGCTGATCATCTCAGTGGGCCTCGGAACCATGCTAGGCGCGCTGGCAGCGCGCAAACCGCACGGCGCCTTCGGCTATTTCGTCACGCTGTTCTCGCTGACCGGCTATTCGATCCCGACCTTCTGGCTCGGCCAGATGCTGCTGATCGGCCTGGCCTGGTACTGGCCGATCTTCCCGGTCGGCGGAATGTCGTCCATCGGCGTCGAAGGCGTGTTCGCGCGCATTCTCGACGTCGCCCACCATCTGGTGCTGCCGGCCTTTTCCCTGGGCGTTGCCTTCATGGCGCAATACAGCCGCGTCAGCCGCGCCAGCATGCTGGAAGTGCTCGATTCCGACTATATCCGCACGGCCCGCGCCAAGGGATCGGCGGAAAGCACCATCCTGTTCATCCATGCCATGCGCAACGCCGTTCTGCCGGTCATAACGCTGGCCGGGCTGCAGCTCGGGCAGATCCTGTCGGGCGCCGTGCTGGTCGAGGCGGTGTTCGACTGGCCGGGACTGGGACGGCTGGCTTTCGACTCCATCCTGCGTCGCGACTATCCGACGATCCTCGGCATCCTGTTCGCCTCGTCGGTGATGGTGGTCGTCATCAATCTCGGGACGGACCTGGTCTATCGCTGGGTCGATCCCCGCATCCGCACCTCAGGGGGACACTGAACAATGACCGAAACGTCCCGACCTGAACCCGCGCTGCCGGCAGAGGAATTCCAGGCGCAACCGGAATCGCCGGCGCGCGAGTTCGCCCGTATCTTCCTGAGCAACCGGGCGGCCTTGCTGGGGCTCGTCCTGATCCTGGTGGTGATCCTTGCCAGC
The DNA here is from genome assembly GCA_963921345.3 of Rhizobiaceae bacterium. Classification (GTDB taxonomy): domain Bacteria; phylum Pseudomonadota; class Alphaproteobacteria; order Rhizobiales; family Rhizobiaceae; genus Hoeflea_A. The sequence goes on from CAWUFE020000009.1 coordinate 509,610, forward strand.
ATCCTGGGGCCGCAGATCTATCGGGTCGATGCCGACGAAACCGTCAACGCGCCGTTTTTGCCGCCGCTTGTCGACAGCGCCAGCCTGCTGGGCACCGACTATATCGGCCGCGACGTGCTCGCCGGCATCCTGTCGGGCGGCGCGGCGACGCTGGCGATCGGCGCGATGGCGGCGGTCGTGGCCGTCTTCATCGGCATCACCGTCGGCGCCTTTGCCGGCTATTACGGCGGCGCCGTCGATGCCGTGCTTATGCGGGTGACGGAGTTCTTCCAGGTGCTGCCGGCGCTGCTCTTCGCCATGGTGCTGATGACCCTGTTTTCCCCCTCGATCGAGACGATGATCATTGCCATCGGCCTGGTCATGTGGCCGCCGACGGCGCGCCTCACCCGCGCCGAGTTCCTGAAATTGCGCACCCTCGACTATGTGCGGGCCGAACGGGCGATGGGCGCCAAAAACAGTCGCATCATCTGGTCGGTGATCCTGCCCAATGCGCTGCCGCCGCTGATCGCCGCCGCCGCGCTGGTCATCGGCGTGTCGATCCTGTTCGAGGCCGGTCTGAGTTTCCTTGGCCTGGGCGACCCCAATGTGCGCAGCTGGGGCGAGATGATCGGCGCCAACCGCGACTATATTTTCGACTGTCCCTGGGCGGTTCTGTTCCCGGGCATCGCGATCTTCCTCACGGTGCTGGCGATCAGCCTGATCGGCGACGGCCTCAACGACGCGCTGAACCCGCGTTTCAGGGAGCGTTAGACGATGGCAACCGGCAACAACCTCCTGCAGGTCAGGGATCTGTGCGTCGATTTCCGGACGCGGTCGGGATCGGTCCGGGTGCTCAACGACGTGTCGTTCGATCTCGAGGCGGGCGAAACGCTCGGCATTGTCGGCGAGTCCGGATGCGGCAAGAGCATGACGTCGCTGGCGGTGATGCAGCTCGTGCCGAGGCCCAACGGCACGATTTCCGGCGGCAGCATCGAATTCGACGGCGAGGACCTCTGCCGGGCGTCTGCCAGGCGCATGCGCCAGATCAGGGGCGGCGAAATCTCCATGATCTTCCAGGAGCCGATGACGTCGCTGAACCCGGTGTTCAGCATCGGCAGCCAGATCATGGAAGCGGTGCGGCTGCATGAGGGCCTGCCGAAACGGGATGCCCTGGTGCGCGCCATCGATGTTCTCAAACGCGTCGGTATTCCGGCCGCCGAACGGCGCGTGCACGATTTTCCGCATCAGATGTCCGGCGGCATGCGCCAGCGGGTGATGATCGCCATGGCGCTGGTCTGCAAGCCCCGCATCATCATCGCCGACGAGCCGACCACCGCTCTCGACGTCACCGTGCAGGCGCAGATCCTGGAGCTGCTGATGCGCCTGCAGGAACAGGAAGACACCGCCGTGATCCTGATATCGCACGATATGGGCGTCATCTCGCAGATGTCGGATCGCATCATCGTCATGTATGCCGGCCGGACCATCGAGGAGGGCGACAGCGTCTCCGTCGTCAATCACCCGCGCCATCCTTACACCAGGGGGCTGATCGACAGCATTCCGGACGTCGAGCGCATGGCGCAGTTTTCCGCCGCTGACCGCCTGCCGGTCATCCCCGGTATGGTGCCGAACCTGAAGCACATCGGAAAGGGCTGCAGCTTCGCGCCGCGATGCCCGATTGCCGACGATGGCTGCCGGACCTGGACCGTCGAGCAGATCCCGCTGGACGGTGCGCGCCGGATCGCCTGCCGCAAGGCCTTGGAAACCGCTGACCATGAATGACATGCAATCACCCACGGGCGAGACCCTCCTGGATGTCGACGACCTGAAAGTGCACTTCCACCTGGGCGCTTCGGGCAAGGACAAGGCGCCACAGGTCGTGCACGCGGTCGACGGCGTGAGCTTTTCCGTTCCCCGCGGCCGGACGCTGGGGATCGTCGGCGAATCTGGCTGCGGCAAATCCACCACCGCGCTGGCCGTCATGCGGCTCCAGAACCCGACGGGCGGAAACATCCGTCTTGCCGGCACCGACATCACGACGATTTCGGGCGAGGCGCTACGCCGGCAGCGCAAGGCGTTCCAGATCATTTTCCAGGATCCCTATTCGTCCCTCAATCCGCGCCAGCGGGTCGGGTCGCTGGTCCGCACGCCGCTGGACCTGCTGGAGATCGGCACGCCGCAGGAACGCGACCGGCGGGTCGACGAACTGCTGGAGCTGGTCGGACTCAGGCCGGAATCGCGACAATTGTTTCCGCACCAGTTTTCCGGCGGCCAAAGGCAGCGGATCGGCATCGCCAGGGCACTTGCCACGTCGCCGGACCTGATCGTCTGCGACGAACCGGTGTCGGCGCTCGACGTCGCCATCCAGGCGCAGATCCTCAACCTGCTGAAGGATCTGCAGGACGAGCTGTCGCTGACCTATCTGTTCATTTCCCACGATCTCGGCGTCGTCAGCTTCCTGTGCCAGGAGATCGCCGTGATGTATCTGGGCGTGTTCGTCGAAAAGGGCGACACCAAGTCGATCATGAAAAATCCGGCGCATCCCTACACGCGAGTGTTGCTGTCGGCCATTCCGCGCATCGATCCCGTCAACCGTTCCCTCATGCAGGCAGCACAGCTGGCCGGCGACCCTCCCAGCCCGATCAATCCGGAGCCCGGGTGTCGTTTCGCCTCGCGCTGCCCGCATGCCGACGGGCAGTGCCGGGCGGCTCAACCGCAGCTCAAGGCGATAACGATCGACGGCAGGGAACGACAGGTGGCCTGCCACTACGCCGGTGAGATCTGAACCGGCCCGACATATCTTCAGGAAAGGACTGCATCATGATCAAGCGACTGGCACTGGTCGTTACCGTTTTGGCAACCCTGATTGGCATCGAGGAGACAATGGCCGAACCGCTTTCCGGTGAAATCTACATGGTCACCATCCACACCGACAACTACGCCCGGATGCGGGCATTCTTCGCCGACAGCATGGGAATGGAGGTCGTCAACGAACAGGGCGAGTTCGTCGAATTCCGATCCGACGGCCTGCGCCTGTCGCTGGCCAGTTTCGACACGCTGAGCTCGTTTCTCGATGCCGAAAGCCTGAAGGCGAAGCGGGCCGGTTCCGGTCTCGGCATCGGCTTTCATTACGATACGCCGGAACAGGTCGACACGGTCACCGCCGAGCTGAAGAAGGCTGGCGTTGCCTTCGTCGCCGAACCGACGGCGATGCCGTGGGGCGAATATACGGCGTTCTTTTCCGACCCGGACGGCAATGTGCACGAACTGGTCGCCGAAATGAAATGATCGTCGCAACGAGCGTGGACGCCGGCCGGTTCCAGCAGCCGCGTCCACGAGCAGGCCGCGATCGGTATTGCGTCCGCTATCCGGTATTGTCGATAAAGAGGTTTCCGGCCGTCGTGCGTGACTTCCCCGGCTCGCTGGTGTGGGCGTGAACGCGGATGATCCTGCCCTTCCTGTAGCCGTCGATGTTGCTCTCTCGGGTATAGGTGCCCTTGTACCTCTTGTTGTCCACCGGGGATCTGTAACGGTAGGTTATGGTTGCCCTGCGATGAATGTCATTGTCGTCGTAGCCGAACCGTTCCGCGGCCAGAGGGGCGATTTCGCAGTCCATATAGGCCAGCTTGCCGGTGCCCTTCTCGACAAGCTTCTTTTTGCGCTTTTTGACGTAGCAGTCGATCTCTACCGAGGTGATTCTTGCATCGACAAGAGTGTAATTCTTCTTCAGATTGTTGGCATCGCCGAGCATCAAGCCACCAAAAAACAACAGAGCACCGCCCGCCCCGATGGCCTTGAGTTTGAGGTTCCCTAACACACGCCGTCCCTTTCCGTGAGTTGTATTTGCTGGATGAATTGCACGTTTGCGTTTAGGAGAAGGCGCATTAACAAAAGGATAAGTTGCTGTCGCCACCGAAAGTAGAGTTAAAAGTGTATTCCCGGGAACCCTCGGATTGTCGCCAACCGGCAAATACCGGAAACCCGAAGCGCGATGGATTGCCTGGCGGGAGAGACTCGGTGCAAGCCGCCGGTGACAGCGATGCGGTAATAATGTTCCAATCGCAGTCGAAAGCTCAGGAAGATTTTAGTATAGATCTTTCCAATATTATGGTATTATAGAAAAAGAATGTATAGAAAGTAAGATTTTAACAATATACGGATGTTTGAAGCGATGCCCAAATTGAAATCGACGATGCTGATCAGGCCCGGGGACACGCTCTACATCGAAGATCTTTTGCCCGCGCCGGTTTTCCTGAACGGTTTGCGCGGAACCTACGAGCGGCCGATCGTCATTACCCGCCGCAGCAAGGTCCCCGTCGAACTTCCGCATGACGATCCGGCCCATTTCGCCAACCGCATCGCCTATCTGCGTCAGGAGGCCGGCAGCTACCCGGTGATCGGATCGGAAGCGGATCAGGCGGCCCTGGTGCTGCGCGACTGTCAGTTCGTGCTGCTGCGCGACCTGCATTTCGAGGATTGCTGGCCGACGGCCGTCTATATCGACCGGTCGCAGAATATCGGCATCGTCGATTGCAGCTTTTACGGCGGCACCTTCGCCATCGGCGCCAACGGCCTGGAGACCCGGGACATCCTGGTCGAAGGCTGCTCCTGGCAGCAGACCGAAGAAGGCGAGATGTGGGATCGCATTCCCTGGGAAGCGATCCACGGCTCCTACGAAAATGCCAGCCGGGAGGTCGAACCGGAGACCGACCAGCGGCACTATGACGGCGACTTCTTCCGCGCCTGGGACATCGGCGGGTCCGTGACGATCCGCGGCAACCACATTCGCGATGCCTTCAACGGCATCCACTTTTTCAACAGCACCGACGCGCTCGCGCCGGGCGTGGTCAGCAACACCCTGCGGTTCAACAGCGGCCGCCGCGCCGCTACCCGCGTGCTGATCGAAAATAACCTGTTCGAGCGCATCCGCGACAATTGCGTCGAGCCGGAAGACCACGCCTGGAACTGGGTCGTGCGCAACAACAGTTTTGCCGACTGCTATGCGCCCTATTCGCTGGAACTCGACCGCGCCGGCTGGCTGTTCATCTACAACAACCACCACTGGCTGCTCGATCTGCCTGGAAAAGCCAATGATGGCGGCCGCAAGGGTGGCTCCGGCTTCAAGAGCGGCGGCGACCAGCTCAACGAAGGCGGGATCTACGTGTTCAACAATTCCTGGCTGTTCCTTGGCCGCGAACGACTGTTTCGCAAGGGCGTGATCGGTCGGCTGCGCCATTACAACAATGCCATCAAGGTGCGCGGCGACAGCGAGGGGAGGCTGTTCGGCAGCAAGTGGAACAAGCCGGACGATCTCGATGCGTCGCCGGAGGAATTTGCAGCCGCCGAGGAAAAGCGGTTCACCCGCCGGTGGAAAGAGCTGCGCATCGCCATGGATGGCGACTGGATCTGGGACAACAACAGCATCGAGGATTATCGCGGCGCCGGCTACGCGCTGGGCCCAGGCACCCGGGCGGAGGATCCGGGCTTTACAGAACCGGTCGAAGGCGATCCGTTGCCGTTCCTGCCTCCGTCGCGTCGGATGAGTGAGGCCGGCGCGGCCTGGCGAATGCAACTGCCCGGCTACGAGCCGACGCAGCTGGCAGAGAAAGACGAGCGAAAACGGCTCGGCGAGCAGTATGAAATGGAAATCCCGGCCGGTGGCCCGGTGGGCGCCGGCGTGCCGAAGGAATTCCTCGACCGGATCGACCGCCGGATGACGTTCCTGCCCGATCCGCCGTTCAAATATTGCCGGTAGCCGTCTATCCGGCGAACAGGTTCGGCCACAGGCCGATCGCGCCGAACAGGATCAGGTAGAACGCGACGATATAGTTCAAAATGCGCGGAAAGATCAGGATCAGGATACCGGCGATCAGCGAGATCAGCGGCTGCACGGCAACGACGCTCATTTCCATGGAAGGCCTCCTCGAATCGGGTTCCAAAGGACAACCGATCTTCCTATGATCGCCTGTGGATTGCAACGTCCGGTTGGATAGGCCGTTTCGGGCCTTGGATGCGGGAAGTTCATGACGGCCAGACCAGATTACAGAGTTGCCGCGATACCGATCGAGCGGTTCCGCAGGATCGGGCTCGATCCTCCGATCGCCGTCAAGGCAGATATCGGGCAATTGCTGCTCATTGTGATGGGGTGTCTGGGTTTCGTCGCCGTCGGACTGGTTTTGATCAATCTGGACAACCGGTTCGAGAGGCTGGCGGGTGTCGCCAGCGTAGCCTTTTTCGGATTCGGAGCTCTGATATCGACAGCGTTTCTGGTGATCGTGTCCGGCCGCGATACGCTGGTCTTGTCCGAAAAGGGTATCCATCTCGGGTTTTATCACCTGGATATCGGTTGGCGCGATGTCGGCCCCGCCTGGATTTGTACGATCCCATTGGAAAGGGGTCAGATCCGCGACGTGTTGTTTCTCATACGCCGTGCACCGACCTACAAGCGCAAACTGCGATGGGACAGGCGTTTGCTCTTCGCGTTCGCAAGCTGGAAAGCGAAGTCGTATGGTCCCGCCGATGATGCCGATGACGAGTTGAGTGAATTGCGGCAAACGGTGGCGGCCTCAGACGATTCCGTGGCGTTCCCGATACCGAGCCTCATTCGCCGTGGTCTCTCGAACGAGGAAATCGTCACGATCATCAATAGTGTTGTGCTTGAACGGAACGGAGCCCTGCCCGGTGGGGCGAACGGGTAGGCCGGCGGGCAATAGGGCTCGGTCGGCTACCAGCGACCGCAGGCAGCCGTCATGTCTTCTCGCGCCAGTCGGATCGGAAACCGTTCGCGGACCTTGTCGTCCAGCTGTTTGCCAAGATAGTTGGGGTAATGCTCCCCGAGCAGGCGTTTCGCTTCGGCGCGGCTGCGTTCGAACAGGTCGTGCGAGCCCTGTTTTTCCCACAGATCCGTCGGCGAGCGGTCCATCAGCGTCGGATAGACATACTCCGATTCCATGAAGGTCAGGGTCTGGTCGACGCCGAGAAAGTGGCCGGGATCGACGGCGCAGGCGTCGATGACGTCGACCGACAACGTGTCGTCGCTGACCTCGATGCCGCGCAGCGTGCGCGAGATCATGCCGACCACTTCGTTGTCGATGACCATGGATTCGAAGCTGCAGCCCATCAGGCTGCCCATCATGCCGCCGACTTCGCACAGCCGGTTGGCCCCGGCATGGGCCGCCAGCGTGTAGGTCAGCGCCTTTTCGACGCCGTACTGGGCGTCCGGGATCTTGGCATCGGTCATGCCGCATCCGATGGTGTTGGGCAGCTCGTAATAGTTGCCCATCTGCACCGCCGCCGCCGAGACCAGCGCCTGCTCGCCGCTGCCGCCGGTAAACGAGCCTGTCCTGAGATCGGTGATGAACGGCCAGGCGGCGAAACTCACCGGACAGCCCGGGCGGATCAGATTGACCACCGCCACGCAGGCCAGCGTCTCGGCGACCACCTGAGCCAGAATGCCGGCGAGCGGCGCGGGAGCGGTGGCGCCCGACTGCGGCGCAACCGCTATGTCGCTGGTCAGCCCGAGCCGGCTCGCATCCATCAGGATTTCCAGGTTCTCGCGCCCGAAGCGCAGGGGCGAGACGATCGGGCAGCCGCCGAATATCACCGAAGGTTTGCGGACGAACGATCCTTCGCCGCCGGACGCCATGTCGAACAGTTCGATGGCCGGTGCGATGTGGTCGCGCGACCGAAACGACAGGCAGACGGGTTTTTCGGTGCCGGCCAGGATGGCGTAGACCATGTTGATGTCGTGTTCGAAATCGTCGGTGACATCGGTGGCCAGCACCGTGTCGCCGCCCATGTCGATATTGCCGAGCCGGTCGACCAGCCGGGTAAAGTCGTAGATGTCGATCAGCGTCGACGGCCGGTAGGTTTTCGTTTCCGCCTCGAAAGTGGTCACGGCGGTTCCGGAGTTGGAGTAGTACACTTGGTCCTTGGTGCAGTGGATGTCGTCCCGTCCGGCGCGGCTTCCTCGGGCGTGCACGACATAGTCATTGGCCGCACCCGCGATCAGGTCCTCCATCAGCGCCCGCGGAAAACACAGTCGGCCGTGGTCGTTGACGAACGCGCCTTTGTTGAGCACCGCGTCGAGCAACTCCGGGATCGGATCGCCGATGCCGGTGCGCTCGAGGATCGTCAGGGCCGCTTGATGGACCTTGCCGAGATCCTCCGTCCGCAGCGGCTGGTACCGGCCGCCGGAAAGGCCCGGCCAGATGGCCTGCGATGTCGTTGCGGCCTGCCTTGCCTCGAGCCGGGCCTGGCGGCCGGCGCCTCTCCTGCGGGATCTGCCCCGGGCTGTATCTGTCATGTCGTTCACCCTGCAACGAAAAAGACCCTTGTCGGCATCCGCCGTTGTCGCCTCAATATAAATGGACAATCGTCCATTTTCAATCGCGGCGCGAGTGGACGGATCGTCGCGGGCCGCGCCGCAAGCCGGGTTTTGAGGCAGGCGATCGCTGCGCCGCACGCCGTGGAATCGCCGATTCAACCGGGCCGGGCGCCGCGCGCCGCGCGCCGCTAATCAAGGCTGCGGCTCAGCATAACCATTGCCTATGATGATGTATAACCATTGCCTATGATGTTGTAGGAAATATCAATTCGCATTGTGGACGAATCCCGTGGAACTTAGGCTGTCCGCCAAAAGGATCGCTGAAAGCGCAACAAGGAACACCACGCAGCAACTGCGAAGGAGGAGAACCAGAATGAGCCTGAAAAAGATCATGCTGATGCCGCTTGCGGCCGGGATGCTGGCCACGGCAGCGGTATCGTCCGCATCCGCGGAGACCGAGCTGACCGTCTACACGGCCGTCGAGGCCGAGGATCTGGCCCGCTATGCCGAGGAATTCAACAAGCAATATCCGGATATCAAGATCAACTGGGTTCGCGACTCCACCGGCATTGTCACCGCCAAGCTGCTGGCCGAGAAGGACAACCCGCAGGCGGACGTCATCTGGGGGCTGGCCGCAACATCGCTGCTGTTGTTGAAATCGGAAGGCATGCTGGAGCCCTATGCGCCCGCGGGGGTCGACAAGCTCGACCCGAAATTCGTCGACAATGACGACGTTCCGAGCTGGGTCGGCATGGACGCCTGGGTCGCGGCGGTCTGCTACAACACGGTCGAAGCCAAGGCCGCCGGCCTGGAGCCGCCGAAATCGTGGAAGGACCTGACCGACCCGAAATATGCCGGTCACGTCATCATGCCCAATCCGAATTCTTCCGGAACCGGCTTCCTGGACGTGTCCAGCTGGCTGCAGATGTTCGGCGAAGAAGGCGGCTGGGACTACATGGACGCGCTGCACAAGAACATCGCGCGCTACACCCATTCCGGCTCCAAGCCGTGCAAGCTGGCGGCCGCCGGCGAAATCCCGATCGGCATCTCCTTCGCCTTCCGCGGCGCCAAGTCGAAAGCCGACGGGGCTCCGCTCGACATCATCGTTCCGTCGGAAGGCGTCGGCTGGGACATGGAGGCGACGGCGATCGTCGCCGGCACCGCCAATCTCGAAGCGGCGCAGAAGCTGGTCGATTTCTCCGTGACCCGCGAAGCGAACGAAATGTACAATTCCGGCTACGCGGTCGTTGCCATGCCGGGCGTCGCCAAGCCGGTCAAGCACTTCCCGGACGGACTGCTCGAAGCGATGATCCAGAACGACTTCGAGTTTGCCGCCAACAACCGCGCCGCGATCCTCGAAGAGTGGCAGAAGCGCTACGACGGCAAGTCGGAAGCGAAATAACGTCGGGGGCGTAGAGCGAAAGGCGGCTAGATTGGATCATTTGATGGCTGCAGATCGGCTTCACTCGGCTAGGCGCGTCGCGCAGCGCGATGTGGTTCATCGGGCAAGCGTCGCAACGACGCCGATGGGCCGATATGCAGCCACCCTTCGGGCCGGGCGCTTTTGGCCCCTGGCGTCGTTGGCTAGCACTCGTGGTGGGGTGGCACCACGGCGCGCAACCCGCCTAGCCAGAGACCAAAATCGCCGCGGTCAAATGATGCAATCTAGTCGCCTTTCGCTCTTGCTACCGGGCGGCCTTGGCCGCCCGGTTGTTGGCACAATGCTCCCGGACCGGTCTGTGCTATAACCGAACCTGCCGAAACGACGAGGACGATCCCCGTGACCGAGGTGACCGCCACAGCACCGCTGTATCTGCGCATCGAAAATCTGTGGAAGGCGTTCGGCGAGTTTGTGGCGCTTAGGGACATTTCCCTGGAGATCTTCGAGGGCGAGTTCGTCTGTTTCCTGGGGCCGTCGGGCTGCGGCAAGACCACGCTGCTGCGGGCGATTGCCGGGCTCGACCTGCAGACCAGGGGTACGATCGTCCAGGCCGGCCGGGACGTTTCCAACCTGCCGCCGTCGGAGCGGGATTTCGGCATCGTCTTCCAGTCCTATGCGCTGTTTCCGAACCTGACGATCGAGAAGAACATCGCCTTCGGGCTGGAAAATGCCGGCCGTTCCAAATCCGAAATCGCCGGGCGGGTGACCGAATTGCTCGACCTGGTCGGCCTGCCCGACCAGGGCCGCAAATATCCGGCGCAGCTTTCGGGCGGCCAGCAACAGCGCATCGCGCTTGCCCGCGCCATCGCCACCAGCCCTGGACTGCTGCTGCTCGACGAGCCGCTGTCGGCGCTCGATGCCAAGGTCCGCGTCCACCTGCGTCACGAGATCAAGGAACTGCAGCGAAAGCTCGGCGTCACCACGGTCATGGTGACACACGACCAGGAGGAGGCGCTGTCGATGGCCGACCGCATCGTGGTGATGAACCATGGCGTCATCGAGCAGGTCGGCACGCCCACCGATATCTATCGCAATCCGGCGACCCTGTTCGTCGCCGATTTCATCGGCGAAATGAACCAGCTGCCGGCCCAGGCTGGCGAGGCCGAATCCGTCCGCATCGGCACGGCCGAGATGAAATGTTGCTCCCACGACTTTGCCAGCGGCAGCGAAATCATCGCGGCGATCCGGCCCGACGACGTCATCCCGCACGGCAACGGCGCCCGCTCGCCGGGCGCGCCGGATGTGATCGAGACCCCGGAAAACACCTTCGAGGTGCTGATCGACGAAATGGAGTTTCTCGGCTCCTACTGGCGCTGCCGGCTGAAGAACGACCGCTTCGGCGATCGCGAGCTGATTGCCGACTTCTCGGTGAATGCGGCGCGCCGCCTCGACCTGCAGGCCCAAGACACCATGACGATCGAACTGCCGAAGGGGCGCCTGAGGGCGTTTGGGCCGGCGGAGGGCTGAGCGATGACAGACACTTCCGCCAGTGCCCTGCCGGACGGCCCGGCCGTTCGCGGCAAACTCAGCCGCGACGATGTCATCATGCGCGGCGGCATGGTGGTGATCGCGCTCTATCTGATCGTGACCCTGGCGCTGCCGCTCTACGCCATGCTGTCGAAGAGCCTGTCGACCTCGCGCTTCGACCTCGGCCAGTTCGAGGTGCAGGTGAGCGACGACGCCGGCGTCTTCAGCGGCAAGGCGGTTTCGTTCGCGACGCTGAACAGCGAAATGGGCCTGCTGTCGGACGAGGACCTGGTTACCGGGTCGGACGGCCGGCTCGGCGTCACCCAGTTTTTCCCCGATTTCAGTTTCCGCAGCCCGGTCCGCTACAAGATCCACAGCACGGTGGACACCGGCCGGTTCCTGGTCGGCTCCAAGCTGCACACCGGGACCGACTGGGTCGAGCTCGACAGCAACACCTTCCGGCGCGTGCAGTTGCGCCCGGTGCAGACGACCGGCGTCGGCAACTTCGTCAAGTTCTTTTCGACCCCGGCACTGTTCAATTCCATCCGCAACTCGCTGTGGATCGCGGTGGTCAGCACGGTGATCACCGTGACGCTTGCCTTCTGGTTCGCCTATGCCCTCAATCGCAGCTGCATGCGGTTCAAGGGGTTTTTCCGCCTGGTCGCGATGGCCCCGATCCTGGTGCCGTCGCTTCTTCCCGGCATCGCGCTGGTCTATCTGTTCGGCAACCAGGGCATGATCAAGGAATTGCTGTTCGGCGCCAGCATCTACGGGCCGATCGGCATCATAATCGGCTCGGTCTTCTTCACCCTGCCGCACGCCTTCATCATCATTTCAACAGCTCTGGCGATATCGGATGCGCGGCTCTACGAGGCGGCGGTGTCGCTGCGCGCCAGTTCCTGGCGCACCTTCTGGACCGTGACCATCCCCGGGGCCCGCTACGGGCTGATCTCGGCGGCCTTCGTCGTGTTCAACCTGGTGATTACCGATTTCGGTCTGCCCAAGGTCATCGGCGGCCAGTTCAACGTGCTGGCGGTCGACATCTACAAGCAGGTCATCGGCCAGCAGAATTTCGAGATGGGCGCCGTGGTGTCGGTGGTGCTGGTGGTGCCTGCGATTGTCGCCTTCGCCGTCGACCGGCTGGTGCAGAGCAAGCAGGTGGCGCTGCTGTCGGCCCGGTCCGTACCCTATCAGCCGACCCCCGACCGCAAGACCGATCGCATCTTCCTGATCTACTGCAGCTTCATCGCCTTCTTCATCCTCGGCATGCTGGCTGTCTGCCAGTACGCCGCGCTGATCAAGTTCTGGCCCTACGATCTGAGCCTGAGCCTGCGTAACTTCCAGTTCGACCGCATGGATGGCGGCGGCTGGGCGTCCTACTTCAATTCGATCAAGCTCGGCCTGCTGACCGCGGTGGTCGGAACCAGCGTCGTTTTCTTCGGCGCCTATCTGGTGGAAAAGTCCAACGGCTTCACCACGGGACGGTCGATCTTCCAGATGTTCGCCATGCTGCCCATGGCCATTCCCGGCATGGTGCTGGGTCTGTCCTACATCTTCTTCTTCAACAACCCGGCCAACCCGCTCAACGTCATCTACGGCACCATGACCATCCTGGTGATCTGCACGGTGACGCACTTCTACACGGTCTCGCACCTGACGGCGGTGACGGCGCTGAAGCAGATGGACCGGGAGTTCGAATCGGTCTCCGCTTCGCTCAAGCAGCCGACGATGAAGCTGTTCGCCCGGGTCACCGTACCGGTCTGCCTGCCGGCGATCCTCGACATCTCGATCTATCTCTTCATCAACGCCATGACGACGGTTTCGGCGGTGGTCTTCCTCTATTCGCCCAAGACGACGCTGGCCTCCGTCGCGGTGCTCAACATGGACGATGCCGGCGACATCGCCCCGGCCGCGGCCATGGGAATGATGATCTTCTACACCAACGCCGCCGCCCGCATCCTGCATCTGATAGCGTCGAAGGGCATCCTGCGGCGCACCCAGGCCTGGCGGTCGCGTTAGAGATTGAGTTTTCCCCGCACTGGCGACCAGCCAAGGCGAATCAAACCTCAAGCCGATAGGCCATTGCTGCCGTCCTGAAGTGCAGGTTGTCCCGCTCATCGGGAGACAGCCCTGAAAACAAGACCTGATAGGCGGCCCAGAGCTGTTCATAGCTCGACGTCGGTTTTTCGACCGGAAAGTTGCTGCCCAGCATGCATCGTTCAGGACCGAACGCCCTCAGAATCGTATCGACAACGGGTCCGATGCTGTCGATGCTCCAGCGTGGATCTGCCTGCGACAAACCCGAGATCTTCATGAAAGTGTTGGGAAGCGCGGCAAGAGCATTGACACCATCCAGCCAGATCTCATTTGCCGTATCGTCGCCGAGCTTTGGCGACCCCAGATGATCGATAACGACCGTCGTTTCCGGATGATCCGCAAGGAATGTCGCGAACGGCCGGAGTTGAGAATGCCAGCAGGTCAGGTCGAAGGTCGCGTTGACAGCGGCCAGCGAACTGAAACCGCGGCGCCAGGCGGTGCTTTCCAGCATGTCCTCTTCGAGGATGTCCGGGCGCGGTGAAGGTTTTTCCCACCAGAGTTCTTGCCGAATGCCGACGAAGACCGGGTGTCGAGCATGCCGCTTCAGAACGGTCCCGACATCGGGACGGGAAAGATCCGCATAGGCGACAAATCCCGCGATCCGGTCGCCGCTCGGATGCGTGTCGGCCATCTCCTGGATCCACGCCGTCTCTTCGACGGGATCGTTCGCGTGATCGACCTCTGCCTGTACGACGACGAACGAAGTCTCGTCCCCAGCAGTTTCAGCAGTCGCGTCATCCAGCAGATAGGTGTCGGACAGCCCGGAAAATGAACCGCTTCGACGCCAGGGGTAATCAAATCGCGTCGTATCCCAAAGATGAAGATGCGTATCGATCCGCGGCATTCTGATTCTCCGTGCACCGGGCGTCAGAACGTAACAAATTCTCCACAATTGCAAAGCTTGGGACAATTCTCCTGAGGGCCCCGAAGCTCGCCTCGGTCGCGGTGCTAAACACGAACGATGCCGTCATTATCGCCCTGGCGGCGAGCGGAATGATGATTTTCTACACCAGCGCCGCGAATGCTCGGATTATAACTAAAAATTGTCTCACTTAATATTAATGTTATTAATATTAAGTATATTCATCAGTAATGTTCAATTCGAAGCAAATATGCCGAATTGAGTTCTGTTGACAGTTTGTACATTTTGAACTATCGATGGGAGTAATCCGCAATCTGTAATTCCCGACCCAGTAAAAAAACTGGTCGAGAGTGTGGGGCTTAACGCAAGCTCAGGAGATTGGAGGATTGCATGATTGAGAGATTTTCCAGACAAGACTTTCTTATCAAAGACTTAGCCGTCAGCATTGGGGCAGGTGGCAGGGGCGGTACCTGGTTGCCCGGACCCGACGATGAAACACCGCCGTCACCAATATCTCCCGTCGCCAGCGTGCTTGCCAATATCGGACTGATCGAGGCGGTGAGAGGGGCAATCATCGATGCCGTAGAGGCCAAAAACTTCGATGAAGTTGCAAAGGCCTTTGTTCCCGGTGACGCCGGCGGCAATCCCGTCATACGCAATGCGATTCATGAGGTCGGTTCGGCCGTCGTTGCCAGCGCAGCTTTTGCCGCCGGCGGCGGGCAGGTTGGACTGATCGATCCGAATTGCGGAGGCACTTCCTACGAAACGATACCGCCGACGATTACACCGGTGGTGCATGCCGGTGTTCAAGTGCACAAGGTGAGCGAACTGCCGAGGCTGAGGAAGCAGCTGTCGCAGGCTTTGGACTATATGGATAAAGCCGCCGACGCGCAGATGCCGGTTGGTGAAGAAGTCGGGGCGGTTCGTCATAGCCTCGAATCCGCGCTGAAATCACTCGGCTGAACCTTTGTAGCGCAAATGTCCGGGCGTATCGCTGGGCTGTCAATGGCCGCCATCAACATGGCGGCCCAGGGCTCCATGAACGATCACAAGGCGGTGGCGCGATGGCTCTACCGCTTTGGATCGGTTCCGTGCGGGCCTGCGATCGATCGCGACTTTGGCAAGGAAGACGACCCGATGGGTCTCCTCGGGCTGACCCGAGGAGGCCCTTCGCGACGCATGCTTGAAACTGCGTTCGAGGCTTATTCGTTTCCTGCCTGGTATGCCTTCGAATTGCGGCGGAAGACCGCGCGGGCACCCGCCGCATTCAAACTCTATGTCAGTCCCGCTCCGCACGAACTTCCTTTCGCCTTCCCGGAGATTGCACGACAATTTGCGCGCTTCGAAGTGCGATCGTTCAAGGTGGGACGCGGTGTGGAAGGGTTACTCAGGTCCGACAAGATCGTTGCTCATTTCGAGGACCGGGAACACATGGAAGAGGTGGCAGAGGCAATAGGCCTCTCGCTTCCGACAGTTTCGGCGCAGGGCGTGCCTTTCACCGAGGAGGCCGGAGGAAACGGGCTCCTGTCCTATGGCGTCGATCCTCCGATTGACGCTGCCGCCAAGAGCTGGCGGTCCTGGCTGACCAAGCGGCTGGCAACCGGATTGATGTCGGCAAAGTCCGGCAGCCCGCGCAATCGTGTCAAGGCGGCACTTGATGGAGTCCGCTCGGCCGGCGTCGATCCGGTCATCTGGAAACCCACCTCCCGAACATTCTGGAAAGAAGGCTCGATTTGAGTCAGTCCTCTCAAGATATGACGTCGACGTTGTTCACGTTGCCTGCCGATGCAAAGTTCCTGCCTGTCGCGGAGCTTTCCCCCCGCATTCGGTCAAAAATCGGCCCACTGCCCGGCAATCAATCTGTCATTACGCGCCCGGGATTCCGCACCTTGGTGAGGCTCGTTCCGGAACCATTGGCGAAACTCCTGAACGAGTTCCGCAATCCAAGTCTGCTCACCGATGCCGTGCTTCGGTTCAGCCGCGCGCACCATCAGGATGCGTCGGACGTTCTTGAGTACTCGTTCGATGCGATTGCCTCGCTGATCGAAGCGCGGATACTGGTATCAACGGATTCCGCGGATCTGCATGCCCCCGAGCCCGGTCTGGGATCAGGTGAAGGCTTTGCCGGATATGAGATCGAGCATCTTGTCAGATCGCTTGAGGATAGCGAGGTCTATCGGGTCAGAACGCCGAACGGCGAGCCGGCCGCGCTGAAGGTAGCACGCGACGAGCGCGCTTCGGTTGCCGACATCTTCAGCAACGAAGCACGTATTCTTGAGCTGCTGGGTGGAGATGTCACCCCGAGGCTGTTGCAATACGGCGTTGAAAGAAACGTGCCGTTCATCGCCATGGAATGGTGCGATGGCGTATCGGTCGCGGTGGCAGCGCAGCAGGCGCGGGCCAGCCGCGACAGGAGCAAATTGCATTCGCTCGTTTGCTCGGTGCTGGAGGCCTACGCCAGACTTCATGGCAAAGGCGTTCTGCATGCCGATATACACCCGGGGAATTGTCTGGTTCGCGATGACGGCACTGCGGTGATTGTCGATTTCGGAAGCGCGCGCGTTGCCGGTGAAACCTCCGATGCGTTCGATTTGGGCCGGGCGGGCCTGCCCCACTTTCATGATCCCCTCATGGCCGAGGCCGTTCTAAACGGTCAGATTCCCCCGGCAATCGACATGGCGGCCGAGCAGTTCTCCCTTTGCGTTCTGGCCTACACCCTGCTGACGGGCCTGCACCCGGTCGAGACCCCTGCTGCGAGAGACGAATTGCTGCGCACTATCATTGATCGCCCGCCGCTGCCGTTTACGGCACGCGGTGTGCGCGCCTGGCCGGAGGTGGAACGGGTCCTGCGTCGCGGGTTGTCCAAGGAGCCCATGGCGCGGTTTCCTAGCCTGGATTGCCTGGCGGAGAATTTCGCCTGCGCCAATCAGACAATCGATTGCAGGGAGCCTTGGCCCGACACTTTGCAACGCAAGCTCGACCGGGCCATCGACGATGCTCGTTGCTTAAGATCAACAAAGCGGCAATCGCTGAAACGTGCCTGGTTCGCACTCCGCGCCGCGGCCGCGCTGGACGATGTGGAGCTGCTGGCAGCTGCGGATATCCTGGCAAGTCGGGCGCAACCGGATTGGGCAACCACGGTTGTTGCTGCAAAGATCGCGCAGGTGCGCCTGGACAAACTGTCTGAGCGAGCAGCCATTGCAGACTTCCTGGCCGCCGTCGAGGACCTGACCGATCGGCATCAAATTCCGTCCGCCGTGATCGCCGCGGCCTCCATTCTCGACGGACTGGTTCTCGGACACGCCGAAGCACAAGACCTGACCGATTGGGCGGTCCGTCAGTTTGATCGACTTTGCTCGAGCCCGTTGGTCGGACGTTCCTCCGCATACAAAGCAAAGGCGCAGCTGGCCTATGTCGCACTTTGTCTTGGCAAGACGGGCGTTATCGTTTTGCCTGACATGCTTGATGCTCACCTGAAGTCTCTGGGCGATTCAGGACTGGGTGGCGTGTGGCTGTGGTCCTTGGCGTACGACGTTCTGGGCCGGAGAGAGTACAGGGACCATGCACTCGCAACAAAACTGCCGAAAGACCCGGGCGCAAGCGGGTTTGCGCTTCTCAGGCTTCACCAGATGACCGGAAGTCCGGAATCGCTGTCGAAACTACGCCATTTGATTGAATGCTCTTCGGGAAGCCAGATCTCTGTCGCCCAGCGAGTGCTTCTCATGATCGAGGCCAAGGCGCCCGAGCAAGCCATCCCCCCGCCCATTCCATGCAGGTTGACCGGCCGGTTCCCGATTATCGGACCGTTTTGAAACCCAGTCTCCGAGCCCGCTTTCCCCGGGTGGACACCGCCACTCCTATAGGGCCCAACGATGCCGTTGCCGGGGGCGACCACCTCGCCTCGAAGGGCATTTTGCGGCGCACCCAGGCGTGGTGATCACGATAAGACGAAACGGTCTTCGACCGACCCATCACACCGCGCCGGCGCGCGAAGTGGTCGCGGTCGCCGGCTCTATTTACGGCGCGCTCGAGGTTTGAACGATTCGACCTGCTTCGACAAACAGCGAACTCACTTTCGGAAGTGCACCATCGGGAAGCTCAGAAGACGCGGGCTCGACGACCAAAAAACCGGAGAACCAATCCGCTGCAACCGCATTCACGTCGCCAAACAAATCGGAAAGTCCTGTGTATTGGCCGTTACGCCAGGCATACAGACCGATCAGCCATAAGGTGTCGTCTTCAATCTTCCATTTGCCAATGTAGCCGCGCTCGCAGTTAGGCGTCCGCCGGTCGAAAACGGATGATGAGTCCAGCGTGCGAAGCCATGGCGACAACGGTGTCGTGAAAAGCGTGTGAAGGACACCGTCGATGTAGATTATTTCGGGAAGCTGCTCCATGCCAGGTAGGCGCTTCTGGACGCCCTCCGCTAAACGTGAAGGTTCAGATTATCAGCCGATCTCCGAGCATTCTAGGCGAGGCTACCGATGACAGCCTTGGGTCATTCCTTGCCAATGGGAACATCACTCATAAGTCCGAATTGCGACACAAGACGAATGGCGAGGAAGGGCTCCAAGCCGCCGAATTTCGCTGAGCAACAAATCGCTTAAATCGCGCATCGAAGCACCAGCGTTCACGGCCCATACCTGCCATACCCGGGAGCCCGCTATGTTGCAGCACAATCCTCCCAAAACAGACGCAAATCTGAATGGCAATAGGTCAGGTATGTGCCATAAACGCCCGTTGGCTAATTCTGCAGGCATGGATAGAAATGCATCAAAGCTGCTGTGCTACGCCTCCCCAAACACCACCTCAAGTGAGCCCATCATGGTCAGCGGCTCCTAACCGGCAGATCAACCGCAATGACCAGCCTTCGGCCGTCCAAGGAAGCGTCAACATTTCCTTGGTTGGCAATGCAGAGCTGCTTGACAATGGATAGGCCGAGCCCGCTTGGATGCTCATGATGCGCCCGAGTGCGGCTTTCAGTGCCGCGGTAAAATCGATCGAACAGGAATGGTAAGGCGCCTTCGTTGATGCTCGGCGCTTCGTTGCTAAAGGCCAGTTGAAGAAGGTTTGATTGTTTTACCTTCGATGCCTTTATCTCACATGGCCTATCAGACGAGGCATATCTCAGCATATTGGAAAGCAGATTATCGACAATCTGTTTCAGCGCATTGTCAGAGACAGCGATTTGCTGGTCCTTGAGGCTTTCGGAAACCACAAGATCAAGCTGCAGATCACGATCTCGCAGTCGCGCCTCCCAGCTTTCTTTTACGCCCGCCAGGACGTCTTCAACAGTCGCATTTGACGGCTGTTGCGCACCAGCGTCTGTCGCTGCGTCAAGCTGCATGGCTTCGATGGTATGCGTCAATGTCGAGAGGTGGTTCAACTCGCCTGCCATGAGCTTGAAATAGTTCTCATCGGCCTTAAAAACCCCGTCCTCAAGGCCTTCTGTATAGCCACGAATGCTTGTAATTGGCGTGCGAAGCTCGTGGCTCAAATCGGCCATGTATTGGGCACGACGGCGTTCTTCGGTCTCAAGAGCGGCGGCCAGTGCGTTGAAGGTTTCCGCTAGGCGGCCGACCTCACCTTTCCCAATTGTTGAGCGCGCGGCATAATCCCCATGCCGCAGCCGCTCTGTCGCCCGCGCTAATGACCGCAAGGGGCGAACTATGAGAAAGGCCAAACCAGAAGACGCCATGATGGCGGCGACCAACCCCACTATGACGCTGGTCCAGAGCTGCCGTTCCACATCTTCAACATACATTGCATGCAGCTGGCCCGACTCAATGTTGAAGGTCGACATTAACCGTTCTGAATAGACGCTGCTCTGCTGCATGAAGACCAAGTACCAGGCAGCGGCCAGTGCCATGATAATCGCCACATTCGCGGCAACGATCTGAAGGGTGAGCCAAGGCCAGCTATGGAGACGTTTTAGTGCGGTCATCTGTTTTGAGCTTGTCTGTTTGCGGAGAAAACCTGTAGCCGAACCCTCGGACCGTTTGGATCATTTCGCCTGCTTCATCGCCCAGCTTGGTGCGAAGGTAATGAACATGCACGTCGATCGCCTTGGGGCTAACCGCGTTCTCGTTTCCGTAAATGTTGGCGATCAAGGATCTGCGCTCAAACACCCGGTTTGGGCGACCTAACAGCTGGCGCAAGATGCGATATTCATGTGGGGTCAGCTCCACGGATACCCCGTTGACCCGGCAATTGGGTTGGGCATCATCGAGTTGAATGGGACCAAATTCCAGTTTGAGATCTTGATCCGACTGCCGGGTCGGGTGTCTTCGCAAAATGGCTTCAATACGGACCAAGAGCTCTCGTGGCGAAAAGGGTTTCACCATGTAGTCGTCTGCGCCCACACCGAATCCCTGAAGAATGTCGGCTTCATTCCCAAGCGCTGTCAAAAACAAGATGTGCGTTGTGCTGCCTTCCTTTCGTATTGCGGAGGCAATCTCTATTCCTGACTGATGTGGCAGCATCACATCCAAGATGCAAATGTCGAAATTGTCTTTGAGGGCATGTTCCAGGCCCAGATCACCGTCCATGGCGGTGACAACCTGGTGGCCAGCACTTTCCAAATAGGCGCTGAGGAGATTGAGGATATTTTCGTCATCCTCAACCACCAGTATCGTTGTAGACGGGTTGATTTCTCTTCGCCCCAAAACCACTCATTTCCCAAAGGGAGGAGCTAGACACCAGTTGATTAGAACAAGGATTTCCAGGTGTGTCCAGTGCCAGCCGAGTTTGGAATCCTTGCAACCGCAGGCGACGCCCCGCACAAGATCGAGGCGACGCATAGGGTTAAAGCGACTACTGCTTTAGCAGATCTTCTCGGGAGGTCGCGAAGATCCGTTTCCAGTTGCCTTCGCCCTTCCGGATGACGGCCTCGGTGTTTTTCAGGAACAGGTCATTGTGTGCTTTTGGGCTGCTGTTGAGATAAAGCTGGCCGTCAACGATGGCCCAAAGCTCAGGCTTGGTCGGCACTTTTTTGCCCTTACTCGCGCCCGCAGAGCACCATCCGCCGTAGGCCGGGGCGTATTTCGCTGGGTTGGCTTTGAACAACGCCTGGTTTTCTGCTGTTGCGAAATGCCACGTTGCGCCCTGATATTCCGCCGAGAAGTCGGCTGAGCCTTTGGTCGGCTTGCCAGCAGTTTGGTAGGCAACAACGTCATATCCCCCCACAACTGCTGCGTCATTGATGTAATGCTCATCAACGGCCAGCGCACTTGAGGCTGGCAGGGCAAAGAGCGTAGCAACCGACAGTGCAGCAATCTTGGCAAACTTGTTCATCGATATAGATCCTTTGAATGGCTGAGAATTATCCGACTTCGGCCGACAGTGGGATGCGGCACCAGCCGGTTGCCAATCAATTACAGGACCGAAATTTTGGCGCGGTTTGCTTTAGGTTAAGTTTTGGTTAGCTGCCGGTGGCGACAAAGCATCTCATCGCGTGTGCGACACCAGCACAAGATCTTGAATGAAGTCGGAGGCGACTTGCAGCATCGCGGTATGATTGGCAAGAACGGTCCGCCTCGGTAGGTCTGCGTTCCATTTTGGAGACTTCGCACCTCGCGCCTGCGGCGAATTCACACTATCCCCCCAAAGCAGACATCCCGGTTCATGAGAGCACCCGCCTAAGCAGCCTCGCCGACGAAGCCCATGAAGGTACGGATGATGCGCACGTAGCGGCGCGCCGACATGAAGACCAGGGTCTCGCTCATCCGCAGGTCGGTGCCCTTGATCGGCAGTTTGACGAGCCTGTTGTCGTTGCCGAATTCGGCCTCGGACACGAACCCGATGCCGTTTCCGGAGGCGACCACCTCGCGCATCGCTTCCCGACCCTCGACCTCGATCACCGGTTTGAGATCGACCTTCTGGCGGGCCGCTTCCTCCTCGAACTTCTGGCGGGTCTTCGAGCCTTTTTCCCGAAATACCAGCTGCATGCCGGCCAGTTCGCCGACGCTCAGCCCTTCGGTGCCCTTCGGTGCCCTCCGGCAGGTATCCCTTGGCCGCGAAGGCGATGATCGGCGTCGACCCCAGATCCAGGGTTTCGAATTCGCCGCCCGGGTCCATGCTGCCGACGACGCCGATTTCGGCGTTGTAGGCGCGCAGTTCGCTCAGCACCTCGTCGGTGTTTCCGGTCCGCACCGAAACGAAGACATTGGGGTGGCTGAGGCGGAACCGGCTCAGCGTGCCGGTGATGTGATGGGCCGAATCGACGATGATGCGCAGCGTGCCTTCCACCGCCGACCGGGTTTCGGACAGATACTCCTCGATATGCTGCTCGACCTCGAAAAAGCGTTTGGTGAGGACGAAGAGGTTCTCGCCGGCCTCCGTCAGGCGCACCCGTTTGCGCTCGCGGTGGAACAGCAGCACGTCGTAATCCTGCTCCAACCGGCGGACCTGCTCCGACAGCGCCGGCTGGGTCTGGAAGATCGCCTCTGCAGCGCGCGAAAAGCCGCCGTAAAGGGCGACGCTGTGAAAGGCCTTGAGCTGGCTGTAGCGCATACCGGCACCGCCCTCTTCAATCTATAAGCTGGTCCTATTGTTTCATCCTTATTAGCAATTTTACATATGCGCGGCCACGGTTATTAGATGGACCGTCAACTTTCTGGAGATGAACCGTGGATCGTTCCTCAACGACTTTGGAAGCCCCCCGTCTCGGAGAACCCTATCTTCTCACCCCCGGTCCGCTGACCACCTCCTACGCGGTCAAGGAGGCCATGCTGCGCGACTGGGGCAGCTGGGACGCCGACTTCCGTCAAATGACCGCGCGGATGCGCGAGCGCCTGGTCGCCCTGCTGGGCGAAGGCGCGGAGGAATTCGACTGTGTGCCGATGCAGGGTTCGGGGACCTTCGCGGTGGAAGCGATGCTGAGCTCGTTCATCCCGCGCGACGGCAAGGCCCTGGTGCTGGCCAACGGGGCCTACGGCCAGCGCGCTGTCGAGACGCTTGCCTATATCGGCCGCGATCATGTGGTGCTCGACAAGGGCGATTATCTGCCGCCGCGCGGCGCCGAAGTGGCGCAGATCCTGGCGAATGACCCGCAAATCACCCATGTGGTCGCGATCCACTGCGAAACCAGCTCGGGCATTCTCAATCCGATCGAGGAGATCGCCGAGGCGACCCGGGCTGCCGGCCGCAAACTGCTGGTCGATTCCATGTCGGCCTTCGGCGCGCTCCCGCTGGAACCGGAGACCATCGCCTATGAGGCCATGGTCTCCTCCGCCAACAAATGCATCGAGGGCGTGCCCGGTTTCGGCTTCATCGTGGCGCGCAGATCGGCGCTCGAGGCGGCCAAGGGAAACTGCGCTTCGCTCAGCCTCGACGTGCACGCCCAGTGGGCGCACATGAACAAGACCGGGCAGTGGCGCTTCACGCCGCCGACACACGCGGTCGCCGCCTTTCTCGAGGCGCTGAGCGCCCATGAGGCGGAAGGCGGCGTTGCCGGCCGCGGCGCCCGCTATGCCCGCAACCGCGACGTCATGGTCGCCGGAATGCGCGACCTCGGCTTCGAGACGCTGCTTGCCAATCGCTGGCTGTCGCCGATCATCGTCACCTTCTTCTGCCCGGCCGATCCGAACTTCGTCTTCGACCGCTTCTATGACCTGATGAAGGACAAGGGCTTCATCATCTATCCGGGCAAGCTGACGGTGGTCGACAGTTTCCGCGTCGGCTGCATCGGGCAGATGGACGAGCATGTCATGCGGCAGGTCGTGGCTGCCGCGAGGGAATCGCTGGCCGAGATGGGCGTCGCCAGCGCCGCGCCGCCCGAGGCGGCCCTGCAGGAGCGCGCCAAACTGGCCGCCTGAATGTCCAAGGACCGAAAAAGGAAAAAACAAACATGACGATTACGACCGCGGTCGAGGCTAACGGGCGCGACTATGCGGCACCCCGGGTGCCGGCCATCGCCATCTGCCTGGACGGCTGCGAGCCGGCCTATCTGGATGCTGCAATCGCCGATCGCCTGATGCCGACGCTCGACCGAATGCGGAAACAGGGGACAGACCGGCTGGCCGATTCGGTGATCCCCTCCTTCACCAACCCCAACAATCTGTCGATCGCCACCGGCCGGCCGCCGATCGTCCACGGCATCTGCGGCAATTTCCTCTACGATCCGGATACCGGTGAAGAGGTGATGATGAACGACGTGCGCTTCCTGCGCGCACCGACCGTCTTCAAGCGCTTCTACGATGCCGGCGCCAGGGTTGCCGTGGTCACCGCCAAGGACAAGCTGCGGGCGCTGCTCGGCGCCGGCCTGCGTTTCGACGAAGACCGGGCGCGCTGCTTTTCGGCCGAAAAGTCGGCGTCGACCACCGTCGCCGAACACGGCCTCGACAATGCCAGCGCCTGGCTCGGCATGCCGCAGCCGGAGGTCTATTCGGCGGATCTGTCGGAATTCGTTTTTGCCGCCGGGGTCAAGCTGCTGCGCGAGTGGAAGCCGGACATCATGTATCTGACGACGACCGACTACGTTCAGCACAAATATGCGCCCGACCAACCCGAGGCGAAATCCTTCTACGCCATGTTCGACCGCTATCTGGCCGAGCTCGATGCGATGGGGGCGGCCATCGTCGTCACCGCCGACCACGGCATGAAGCCGAAACATCTGGCCGACGGCTCGCCGGCGGTCGTCTACCTGCAGGACCTGATGGACCAATGGCTGGGCGAGGGGCGGGCTCGGGTCATTCTGCCGATCACCGACCCCTATGTCGTCCACCACGGCGCGCTCGGCTCCTTTGCCACCGCCTATCTGCCGGACGATGCCGATACGGGCGACATCATCGCGCGGCTTCTGGCCACCGACGGCATTACCCATGTGCTGACCCGGGCCGAGGCCGTCGAGACCTACGAACTGCCGCAGGACCGGATTGGCGACGTCGTCATCGTATCGGGCGAGAACGTCACCGTCGGCACCTCGCAGGACCGCCACGACCTGGCTGCCCTGAAGGAACCGCTGCGCAGTCACGGCGGTTTGACGGAACAAACCGTTCCGTTCATCGTCAACCGGGTCATCGACCTGCCGCAGAAACCGGACCTGCGCAATTTCGATGCTTTCTACTACGCCACATTGGCCGCAGCGCTTTGACTGTAAGGATGCCGTTCAAATGACCGACAAAAAGGAAATCAGGCGCGAGGGTATGCGCATCGGCGGCGAAACCGTCTTCACCGACGCCGTGGTCGAAGTGCGTTACCCCTATACCGACGAGGTGATCGGCACCGTTCCCGCCGGACAGGCGGAACACGCTGCCCGCGCCTTCGAGATCGCCGCCGCCTACAAGCCCAAGCTGACTCGCTACGAGCGCCAGCAGATCCTGTTCCGCACGGCGGAGCTGATCCGCGAACGGCGCGAAGAACTGGCCTACTGGCTGACGCAGGAACTCGGCATCTGCCAGCAGCATTCGCTCTACGAGACAGGCCGCTCCTACGACGTCTTCACGCTCGCCGGCCAGATGGCAATCCTCGACGACGGCCAGGTTTTCTCCTGCGACCTCACGCCCCAGGGCAAGGATCGCAAGATCTACACCAAGCGTGAGCCGGTGCGGGCGATCTCGGCGATCACCCCGTTCAACCATCCGCTCAACATGGTCGCCCACAAGATCGCGCCGGCGGTCGCCACAAACAATTGCGTGGTCTGCAAGCCGACGGAGCTGACGCCGCTGACGGCGCTGTCGCTGGCCGACATTCTCTACGAGGCCGGCCTGCCGCCGGAAATGTTCCAGGTGGTGACCGGCTGGCCCGGCGACATTGGCGAAGAGATGATCGTCAACGACAACATCGACATCATCACGTTTACCGGCGGTGTGCCGGTGGGCAAGATGATCGCCGAAAAGGCCGGCTACAAACGCACCGCGCTGGAACTGGGCGGCAACGACCCGCTGATCATCCTCAACGATCTCGACGATGCCGATCTCGGCAAGGCGGCGACCATTGCCGTTGCCGGCGCCACTGGCAACTCCGGCCAGCGCTGCACCGCGGTCAAGCGCATCCTGGTGCAGGAATCGGTCGCCGACCGCTTCGTGCCGCTGGTGCTGGAAAAGGCCAAGGCGATCCGCTTCGGCGATCCGATGGATCCGGACACGCAGCTCGGCTGCGTCATCCACGCCCAGGCCGCCGAGACCTTCGAGAACCGTGTCCACGACGCCGCAAGCCGTGGCGCGGAGATCCTCTACCATCCCGGCCGCCAGGGCGCGCTGCTGCCGCCCATCGTCGTCGACAAGGTGCCGCACGATTGCGAGCTGGTCATGGAAGAGACTTTCGGGCCGATCGTTCCCATCGTCCGCGTCCCGGACAATGACGAGCAGGTCATGGCGATCTCAAACAGCACCGAATTCGGCCTGTCCTCGGGCGTGTGCACCAACGATCTGCGCCGCGCCATCGCCTTCATCGACGGCCTCGACGTCGGCACCTGCAATATCTGGGAACAGCCCGGCTACCGCATCGAGATGTCGCCCTTCGGCGGCATCAAGGACAGCGGCAATGCCGTCAAGGAAGGGGTGCTGGAGGCGATGAAGTTCTTCACCAACGTCAAGACCTATTCCCTGCCCTGGCCGCGCTAGCGCTGCCGCGAGACGAAGAGAATGAAAAAGCCGATCACCCACACGGAAGGCGAATCGAACACCTCCGCCGCCCGTGCGCGGTGGTCGGCAGAACACACGGGCGAGCGTTCGGCGCCGCTTCTTGAACGCGATGCCGGCGCCTTTCTGCACCAGAGCCTCTCCAGCCCCTGCGTGTCGACGATCGCCAGGGCGGAAGGCTTCTGGATCGAGGATCTGGATGGCCGCCGCTTCATGGATTTCCACGGCAATTCGGTCCATCACCTCGGCTACGGCCATCCGCGCCTGGTGGCGGCGATCAAGCGGCAGCTGGACGACCTGCCGTTCGCGCCGCGGCGCTTTACCAACGAACCGGCGGTGGCGCTGGCCGAAAGACTGGGTGAGATCGCACCCGGCGATCTGAACAAGGTGCTTTTCACAACAGGCGGTTCGGACGCCAATGAAGTGGCGCTCAAGATTGCCCGCGCCGCTACCGGCCGGTTCAAGACGATCTCCTTCTGGGACGCGTTCCACGGAGCCGGACTGGGTGCCGCCAGCGTCGGCGGCGAGGCGACCTTCCGCTCGCACATTGCCGGGCCGTTGCTGCCGGGCACGGAACACGTCGCGCCCTTCGCCTGCTACCGCTGCCCTTACAATCACGCCGATCCCGACGTGTGCGGCCTGGCCTGCGCCAACATGGTCGACTATGTGCTGCAGCGGGAAGGCGATGTGGCGGCCGTCATCGCCGAGCCCATGCGGGCCGTGCCCTACGTTCCGCCGCCCGGCTACTGGAAATCGGTGCGCGAGGCTTGCAACCGCCATGGCGCGCTGCTGATCATGGACGAGATCCCGACCGGGCTTGGCAAGACCGGCCGCATGTTCGCCTTCGACCATGACGCCATCGTTCCCGACATCGTCACGCTGGGCAAGGCGCTCGGCGGTGGTATTCTGCCGATCGCCGCCTGCATCGCGCGCAGCGATCTCGACGTCTGCGGCGACTTCGCCATCGGCCACTACACGCATGAAAAGAACCCGGTCACCGCGCGTGCCGCCCTGACGACCCTCGATATCATCGAGGACGAGGGCCTGGTCGAGCGCGCCGCACGGCTAGGCACACACGCCATGGACCGGCTACGCCACAGCCTCGACGGCTGCCCGATCGTCGGCGACATTCGCGGCCGCGGCCTGATGTTCGGTGTGGAGATCGTCGAGGACCGGTCGTCCAAGGCGCCGGGCAACGATCTGGCGGAAGCGATCTACTATCGCTGTCTCGAGGCCGGGCTGAGCTTCAAGATCTCGCAAGGCTGCGTTCTGACCCTGTCGCCACCGCTGGTCATTTCCGAGGCGGATCTCGACCGCGCGCTCGCCATCGTCGAAGCCGAGGTGCTGAGCGCGGCGCCATGAGCGCCGACATCGCCCTTCTCGTCCTGTTCGCCGCCTTTCTTCACGCCTTCTGGAATGCCGTGGTCAAGGGGGCCGGCGACAAGGCCATCGTGCTCGGCCTGATCGCGCTCGGCCACGTGGTGCCGGGTTTCATCATCATCGCCATGGCCGATTCCCCCGGATGGGCGTCCGTCCCCTACATCCTGGTGTCGACGGTGATCCACTGGGGCTACTACTACCTGCTCAGCATCGCCTATCGCGTCGGCGACCTTAGCCTCATCTATCCGATCGCCCGGGGATTGGCCCCGGTGCTGGTGGCGTTGGGGGCGCTGTTTTGGGTGGGAGAAAACCTGAGTTGGGTCGGCTGGACCGGAGTCGTTTGCGTTTCCGTCGGCATTCTGATGCTGGCGCGCGGCGTCCTCGACGGGGCTCTCCCGACCGCCGGCATCCTGGCGGCCGTCGGGGTTGCGCTGGTGGTTGCGAGCTACTCGCTTGTCGACGGCGTCGGGGTGCGCCGGTCGGACAGCGCCGTCGGCTATATCGGCTGGCTGTTCGTCGCCGAGCTCGCCATCGCGGTGTTTATCTTCTCGACGCGGCCGCGACGGCTGATGCAGGCCTCGGCAAAAACCATCTGTCTCGGCCTGTTCGGCGGCCTGGTGTCGGGTGCTGCCTACGGTCTCGTGCTCTACGCCAAGACGCTGGCGCCGCTCGGGATCGTCTCGGCGCTGCGCGAAACCTCGGTGATCTTCGCCGCTGTGATCGGGGTCACCTGGTTCGGCGAGGGACCGAAGGGAAACCGCCTGATGGCGGCTGTCATCGTCGCCGCGGGAATCGTCCTGGTCGGGGTGGTGCGTTGAAGAGGCTGACGCCAGGCCTATCGATCGCGCGGCCAAAAGACGATGAAGCACTCATGCCCGCACCAGGTGTTTTCAGGCCCTTTCTGTGGATCCGGCTGATTGTCGATGAACAGGTGAACGGCCGAAAGCGAAAGGCGATGGGGTGACGCCGCTTCGAGCGGCTTCACCCGCAAAACGAGATCCTGGCCCGCCCACTCGGGGTCGAACAGTTCGAGCGCCACTTCGACTTCGCCGCTGGCGGTGCCGCCGACCAGCACCGCGTTGGGCGGATCGACCGCAAAACCGTCTTCGCCCATCGGCCAGTTGGCGATGAAAACCTGCGTATCGGCGCGACCGGCCTGATGCGCCGGCCGATCGGTGAACCAGATCACGGTGGCATCGACGCCCGATAGCGTCAGCCTGTCGCCATCGATCCGCGCCCCGTCTGCGGACAGGACATACAATTCGCTGACCGGATAATTCTGCTCGGGTTGCGCGGCGCCTGTGGCGGCGACTCCGATCAGCAGCGCGATCATGATCGCGGTCAATCGGACCATCGACATCTCCTTCGTTCAGGGTTTTGCGGCGCATTCACAGGCACGACAAGGGCGGCGAGCGCTCCGAAAAACTGACGCCGGCAGAGCACCGTCGAACTCATCGGATCGCCCGCCCGCCTTGAACGTGTCATCGCCGCATCTCGTCAATCAGGGGTCGCTGACTGAAAGCCTAATTCGCGGATTCGGATACGGTCAACCTGTCAAAACTGACAGGTCCGTCGATTCGACCTGGTGGCTAGACCAGGACGGGTTTCGTCCATGGCCCAGGCGTCGGCGCTCGCACCCGGATGCATCCCGTCATGCTCGATTGAGATCTATGCCTCCGTTTCTGAGCATGTTGGGCGAAAAGCCAGATTGTTTTTTGATACTCCGCGAAAAATGCGCGGTGCTTTGAAAGCCGGTTCTGTGGGCAACGACGCTTATCGGCAGTTGTGTCGTTTTCAACAACTCGACGGCGTGAGCTATTCGCCTTTTCCAAAGGTACTGAACAGGCGTCATGCCGATGTGTTGCGGACCAATCTGGGCAGGCCTTTGGTACTTGAATCAATCGCGAGAGCGCTCTGAAACAGGTTCGGAAGTGCACCGGATACAGGCAAGACGCGTGGTGCGCTCTCGAACATTGCCCGATCGTCTTCGCTCAACTGATCTGCCGGCACCGTACACCATTGAGTCCGGGTATCCTTGTCCGGAACACGTGCCACAGAAAGTTCTTGGCGAAACACCTGCAAACAGGCACAGGGGCCTTCGACCAGTTTGCGCTTACCGTCTTCAATGAACTCCACCGCCCCTTCGAGGATCAAGGAGACCTCAACACTGGCGTCGGTCGCCAGTCGCGACGACGATTCCGCCGAAAAGCTGATCGCGACGATGCGCAGCTTTCTGGAGAACGAGCACAACTCGTCGCAAACAAACTATTCGAACACCCGCGATGTTGGGCTTCCGATATGCTCTGCCATCAGGAGTTTCGGGCGCGGGAACTATCGGTCCGTGATAGACACGCTATTGCCGATCCGTAGTCGGCTGCATGAGTTCGGCGGTAGTCACGCGCAAAGAGATGTGGTGGAGCGTACCATCCTGGAAGCGAGCATTCGCAGCGGACAAAAGCGAGTGGCGGAGAAACTCATCCAGGGTCGATTGGCTGATCGGCCACTCAGCACTTACAACCTGAGAAAATCCAAGGAAATCCTGGCCTGCTGAACAGGGCAGCGACGCGCGGATCAGCGGAGAGATTGTCTGCTGATCAAGTCTTTCGTGGTGTGGGGCATCCGGGATCAATCATGTACGAAGTATTTGGAACAGTGAAAAGCCGCGCCTTCAGGGTTCTTTGGGCGCTGGAGGAATTGGGGCAGCCATATTTGCTGCGCGAGGCAACACCGCACAGCGAACCCGTCGTCGCGCTGAACCCGACGGGCAAGCTGCCGATACTTCGCGATGGCGACAATGTCCTAACCGACTCGGTCGCGATCACAAATTATCTCGCCGAAAAGCATGGCGCGCTGACGGCGAAATGCGGATCGGTCGCGCGGGCGAAACAAGACGCAATGACATTCAAAATCATTGACGAGGTTGATGCCATACTGTGGGCAAACTCGCGAAACAGGTTCATTTTGCCGGAGGACAAGCGAGTGCCGGCACTTGAGCAGACGCTCATGTGGGAATACTCCCGCAACATCATGGAGATCATGGAAATCGCGCATGGTTGTTATTTGATGGGCGACTCTTTCACCGTGTGCGATATCGTGTTGACCAATTGCGGAACCTGGGCGGCAGACGTTGGGTTTCCCACCGACAATGAAAAATTCCGGGCATATGTGGAACGCAACGTCGCACGGCCAGCGTTTCAACAAGCGCTGCGAGGCGATTGCGCGAACCCGCAATAGGTGTGCCGCTCCTTTGGCTGCTGGAGCATCGAAGTTCCTCGGCGATCGGCAGGTCGACCAGGCGGAAACCGGGCGAACAGGTCATCCAGGTCGAGCCAGGTGCTGCCGGTGTCGACGGAGCACCCGTACCGCTTTTCCAACAAGCGTATATGGTCGACAAGGCTTGCGGCTGGATCGGGCGGAAAGCGGCCATTTGGCTGAGACTTCGGGGTCCAGACCCACCGTAGTTCAACATTGCGTCGTGTTCCGGTCGGTCTCTCACAAGCGCGACTGTCTCACGCTTTGCTTTTCCTCAGTAGGTCGCCCGTCCGCCCGAAAGGTCGAAGACCGCTCCCGTGGTAAAACTGTTTTCTCCCGACACCAGCCATGCGATCATCGATGCGGCTTCATCGACCTCGAGGAATCGACCGCGCGGGATTTTTGAAAGCATGAAGTCTATGTGTTCCTGGCTCATCTGATCGAAAATACGGGTGCGGGCGGCTGCGGGTGTCACGCAATTGACAGCTATGTCGTAGGCAGCGGTTTCCTTGCCCAGCGATTTGGTCAGTGCGATCACACCGGCCTTGGATGCCGAATAAGCCGATGCATTCGGGTTGCCTTCTTTCCCCGCAATGGAGGACACGTTCACGATACGTCCGTAGTTGCGGGCGATCATACCGGGCAGAATCGAGCGATTGAGGTAGAACAGTCCGTTGAGGTTCACATCGATTATCTGCTTCCACGCATCGATGGGATAATCGACGACAGGGGCGTTGACGCCGGCAATACCGGCCGAGGCGACGAGGATATCGATCCTGCCCGACCTGGCCTCGGTTTCGGCGGCCGCCGCGCTGACGGCATCCGCATCGGTCTGGTCCACCTCGATGAAGGCACAGCCGAGTTCCGCGGCTGTCTTCTTGCCGAGATCGCCGTCAAGATCCCAAATCGACAGTCTTGCGCCGCCGGACACCAAAGCGCGGGCGACAGCCAGGCCGATACCTTGCGCCCCACCGGTTATGACAGCGACACGTCCTTCCAGGTCGATAGCGTTCATCAGCAGACTCCCGCGCTTCATCGTGCGAGTGGACGGGTCAGCCCGAGCGACCGGTTCAGCTCCACACCAAAACCCGGAGTGTCCGGCACTTTCAGCCTGCCGTTTTCGGGCAACGGCTCGTTCAAGAGCAGCGGATCGAACATGGGAACGACGCGATCGGCAGCGGAAGCCATCATCAGGAATTCAGCAAACGGGCTGTTCGCGCAGGTCGTCACGAAATGGTAGCTGTACACCGAAGAGCCGTGCGGAATCACAGGCAGACCAGCTGCATCGGCCATCGCCGAGATCCGGCGCAGCTCGGTCAGGCCGCCGCACCAGCCCACATCGGGTTGGATCATGTCGCAGCATCCCATCTCGATGAGCATGCGAAAGCCCCATCGGGTGGCTTCGTGTTCTCCGGTCGTGACCCATGTCTTGCCCTCCAGCCGCTGCCGAATGTCGCCGTAACCCCAGTAGTCGTCCGGCAGAAGGGGCTCCTCGATCCACTTCAGATTGTGGGGCAGGCAACCCTCGGCCAGGCGTGTTGCATAATCGAGGTCCAGCGCCATCCAACAGTCGTACATCAACCAGAAATCGGGGCCGACACGCGCGCGCATTTCCCCCAGGGCATCGATGTTGAAGGCAAGGCCCTCCTCGCCATCGGCCGGGCCATACATCAGTGGCATCTTGCCGCCGATGAAACCCAGCTCCTTTGCGATATCGGGACGAGGGCCCGTGGCGTAGAACGTCAGCTCTTCATGAAACTTGCCGCCGAGAAGCTGCCATACCGGCTCCTGCCGCAATCGACCCAGAAGGTCCCACAAGGCAAGGTCGATGCCCGAAATGACATTGAGCACAATGCCCCGCCGCCCGTAAAAGAGGGTCGCGTTGAACATCTGGTCCCAGATGGTCTCGATTTCGTCCAGCGTCCGGCCTTCCACGAAGCGGGCCAGATGCGTTTCGGCGATCAAGGCGCCGATCTCGCCGCCGGTGGTCACGCCGAAACCCACGGTACCGTCTTCGGCCTCGATCTCTATCACCAGCGAGCCAAGCACATTCAAGCCGAAGCTATTGCGCGTGTCGCGATAGGCCGGATATTTCGACATCGGCGTGGCAATGCGGCCGTCAATCCAGTGCCCGGATTCCTGATCGTGATAATCGCCTCCGCCGCCCTTGACCGTCAGTGCCCGCAGAGCCTTGATTTTTGGCTGAGTCATTTGGACCGTCCTCCTGCCTAGCGCGCCTGAAGGTGCAGGCGAACCTGGTCCACGCCGACCGCCAGTATCAGGACAACCCCGCGCGTCACATCCTGCCAGAAACTGGACACGTCATTGAGCGTCAGTCCGTTGTTGAGTGTGCCAAGGATCAGCACAGCGATGAGCGTACCCCATACCGATCCGCGCCCGCCGGCCAGCGAGGTGCCTCCCAGAATGATCGCGGCGATAACCGTCAACAGATGAGGAGAAGCTGCTGCCGGCGCGGCAGCGCCCAGCATTGCGGCAAGCATGGCGCCGGCGACTGCACCTGAAACCGCCGATACAACGTACAGGGTCGTCTGCACCCGCATAACCGGCAAGCCGATCAGTCGCGCGGCCTCGGGGTTGCCGCCCACAGCATACACATAGCGCCCGAAATGCGTTGCCCGGAGCACGAAGGCGAGACCGACATAGACACCAAGCATCAAGATGGCCGGTACGGGTACACCTGCAAGACGACCCTGACCGATCCAATTGAAGCTCGGCTGCATGACCGGGCGTGTGAGCCCGCCTGTCAGAATAAGTGCGATGCCGCCGACGATGGACATCGTGGCAAGTGTCACGATCAGCGGGTTAAGCCGCAGAGTGGTCGAAAGAAGTCCGTTGGCCAATCCGACGCCAACGCCCATCGCGAGCGCTGCACCGACCGCCAACCAAATCGGCCAGCCGGCGGCATTCAGAAGCGCGATAAGAACGCCTGAAAGCCCGGCCACCGCTGCAACGGACAAGTCCAGGCCACCGGCGATTATCAGTGGTGTCCCGGCAGCCGCCATCATGCCAATGAAGGCTACATTTGACGCGATGCTCATGGCATTC
Source organism: Rhizobiaceae bacterium (assembly GCA_963921345.3). Classification (GTDB taxonomy): domain Bacteria; phylum Pseudomonadota; class Alphaproteobacteria; order Rhizobiales; family Rhizobiaceae; genus Hoeflea_A. The sequence goes on from CAWUFE020000009.1 coordinate 544,061, forward strand.
CGTGTCGTGGCGAAGAACGGCGTGAAAACCGCAAACGCGACGACAAGCAGAACGTAGAAGCCCAAAAGGATGAGAACGCCTGATGCGGGGCCGCTCAAGAAGCCGCTGCGCCGGCGTTCTGCGTGCCGTGTCGGCGTGTTGGCCATGGTCATGTCAGTTCCTTCTCGACTTGTGCGGGATCAGTAAGCGCGGTGGCGGCAAGCAGCGCACCGGCATCAGCGCCCCGGCCGAAGCGCTGAACGACACGGCCCCGGTTCAGGACCAGGCTACGGTCGCACAGGCCCGCGATCTCCTCGGCATCGGACGACAGCACAAGCACGGTGAGCCCCCGGCTCGCGAACTCGGCAAGCTGGCGGTAGATGTCACGGCGAGCACCCATGTCCACGCCGCGTGTTGGTTCCTCGAGGATCAGAAGCCGGACGCCCTCATGCAGCCAGCGTGCGACACAAACTTTCTGCTGGTTGCCGCCGGAAAGAAGCCGGACAGGTTGATCCGGCCCCGATGTGCGAATGCCAAAACCCTCGATCCATTTTCGTGCCAATGCCGCTTCGGCGCGGCGTGACGCGAAGGGGCCGCTTCGATATTCGGGCCAAAACGCTGCAGCCAGATTCTCGGCGACACTGAGATCGCCCAGAATACCGTCGGCTTTGCGTTCGGCGGTAACATATCCGATGCCGCACGCCTTGCCATGAGCAGGGTCGATGGCTCGATAGGGCGAACCGGCCAGTTTCATATCACCCCTGACATTCCGCCCCTCGGCACCAAACACCACACGCCCCAGGTATTCCACGCCGGATCCGACGAGGCCGAAAATGCCGAAGATCTCACCCGTCGAAACCGTAAACGAGACATCGGAAAGCTTGTCTTTCCATCCAAGTGCGGTTGCCTCAAAAGCCGCTTCGCCCGTGATCGGTGCCTGCCGGTGGTCAAACAGCGTTTCGGCTGCACGGCCGAGCATCGCCGCCAAAACGGACCCCACATCGGTCTCGGCGGTTTGGAAAGAACCGGCGTTGCATCCGTCGCGCAGCACTTCGATCCTGTCCGATATCGCGAAGACTTCGCCAAGGTAGTGGGAGATATAGACCACCGAGGTCCCGTCCTCGCGCAGATTTCGCAGAACCTCGAACATTGCCTGCGCGTCGCGCTCGGACAGCGCAGCCGTCGGTTCGTCCATGACCAGGACATTCGCATCTGAAGCCAGCGCCCTTGCTATTTCGACAATCCGCTGCTCGGCCACCGAAAGGTGGCCGACATAGCTGTCCGGCGATACGTGGCCAAAGCCGACCTGGCCCAGGATCTTTGTCGCCTTTGCCCGCATTGCCGCGCGGTCCACGAACGCGCCGCGCCCGATTTGATCCATGTTCGCCAGACATATGTTTTCGGCCACTGTCATGTCCGGCATGACCGATATTTCCTGCGGAAGGAAACTGATGCCGAGGGCAGCCGCCTCGCGCGGGCTGCTCATCTTCACTTCGACGCCCTCGACCCTTATCGAGCCGGCGTCACGTGTGTAGACGCCGGTCATGATTTTCATGAGTGTGGACTTGCCCGCGCCGTTGGCACCCAAAAGTGCCACAACTTCCCCCGGCTGGATGCTGAAACCCACGTCGCTGAGCACAGAAACGCCTGCGAAGCTCTTGTTGACGTTGACCATGTCGATCCGATTAACCACGCTGCTCTCCGAATTTTGGCCGCTTGTGGAAGTGCCATGCGCAGGAAAAGGGTGGCCGACCGTCGAGGGCAATTCGATGCCGACCGCTCTTTTCGGGAGACGTCAGTTCGCCGGAATCAGGTTCTTGACATCAGCGAGGTCCGGATCGTCCCGCAGGCTCGCAAGATGCGCCGCAAACTCTTCCTGCGGGAAAGCGAGCGTGACCGATGTCTCTGACGCACATGTCATGTCTTCATAATAGTTGCAGATGTTCTGCGGCGTGACCATGACATGATTGATCAGCACTGAATCGGGCAGGTCGCGTCCAGCCAGGATCGCGAGCGACATCGGGACGAGTGAATTTCCGTATCGCTCCGGGAAGGACCCGACGGCGGCAAGGAAATCCTCTTCACCTGCCAACGTCTCGCGTTCATCTGCTCCGAGGCCGATGATCACGATGTTCTTGCGTCCGGCCTGTTGCGCGGCGCGCAGGATACCGGTGGCAACCTGGTCGTTAATGCCCGTTCCCATGATGACGGCATCCTCGGGAATGCGCGACAACAGGTTGTTTGTCTGCGCGAACGCCTCATCAAGCGTGTTCTTGCTGTCGAAGGTCAGGATGTTGTCTTCCGGAAACCCTTTGGCCGCAGCGAGAAAGCCGGCACGCTGACCGCCGGTACGCATGGCGGGAATCGGTCCGGACTGCGGAAGAAGACCGTGCAGGAAATAACCGTCCAACACCGCTTCCTTGCCGTATTCGGCTATCGCCGCCTGCGCCAGGTAGCTGCCGCCCATGAACCCGGCTCGCGGATTGTTCACTCCGAAGAATGTTGCATCGCCCATCGGAATGTCGATGGCGATGACCGGAATACCCGCCGCATCCATGCGCTGCATGATGGTCTGCCCAAAGGCGGCGTCGGTCTGGAACTCGATCACGAGATCGACTCCGCGCGTGATGAAGCTTTCGGCATTGGCAAGTGCGGTCGCACCATCGAGGCGATTGTCGGCAACGACCACATCGATTCCGGCATGCTCGGCGTTTTCGAGGATGCCCTTTTCCACGAGCGCACAGAACGGAATGTCGCGCTGCAGATTGGCGAAACCGATCACATATTTCTCGCCATTTTTTGGCGGGTTGACGGCCATCGCCCCTTTTACCATGGCCGCCAGATTGTCAGCAGGCAGCATTGCGCCGTCGAATGTGGCCGGGTCGTAGCCGTGAAAATCTTCCGCAAATGCAGGCGCAGCAAGCAATGCAGCAGCTGCGATTGCAAGGGGAATGACGTGTTTTTTCATGATTTCCTCCCAGGTTCCGGCTTCATGCCGATTTCCGGATGCTAAAATTTGTCTTACAAGTTGTTAAGTTGACGACCAGGCAAACAGCAAGTAGTCTCAGCCTGGGAGGTGCGACATGAAAAGCGTTTGCTTCACATCAAAGGTCCGCCGCAAACGGCTTGACGCGTGTCGCGCAACCTACGTTGCCGTTTGGCCGTGGAAGTTGTCGGCGCCAGGGGAATCGGGCTGGACGAACGACTCTCCCTTCGTGTCCGACGACGGCCGGCTTGGGAGGTCGACCGCCGCCGGCAGGCGGGGGTGGTGGACTATCGAGCCGCTTTCCGGCTGTCGCGCGGACACGGGCCTGATACGTCTGGAAGAAGTATTTCACTTGGAGTGACAAACACGATGCAGGCTCCTCTCTCGGCGCTTTCACCCATCGAGCAACAGAAATCCGCCTCGGAGAGAGTAGGTGAGCAGATCCGTGAGCTCATCGCTTCCGGCAACCTGGCGGCAGGCGAAAAGCTGCCTTCGGAAAATGAGTTAAGCCGGGCTCTGCAGGTGTCCCGCCCGGTTGTACGCGAGGCGTTGCGTGGCCTGTCGATGCTGGGGCTGGTGGAGAGCAGGCAGGGCGGTGGCTGCTATGTCACCGATCTGCATGTCGACCGGCTCATGGAACCGCTTTCCTTCTTCCTCCGGCTGAACGAGCATTCCCTGGACGACCTTTTCGAGGCCCGCGCGATGATCGATTGCGGTCAGGCCAAAGCCGCCGCTGCACGTGCAACCGAAGATCAGAAGGCGCGGCTGTTGGAAATGGCGAGAATCGGTTTCGATCTGGTCGACGATCCGGTCGGGTTCCGCGTCATGGACGCTCAATTCCATAGCCTGATCTCCGAAGCCGCCGGCAACGCCTTCCTGAATTCGGTGGCGCAGTCCTTCTACAGCCTGGCCATGGATGCCCGACGCCGCGCCTCCGCGATGCCGGGCGTCCTCGAACAATCCGCGAAGGATCACGACGCTATCGCGAAAGCGATCGTGGCCGGCGACGGTCGCGCGGCAGCAGCCGCCATGGATCAGCATGTGAACAATATCCGCCTGACAACGCTTGCCGCACGAAACTTGAGTGAGGGTTCGGCAGATGCTCCTTGAAGGAAAACGAGCAATTGTCACCGGCGGTTCACGCGGGATCGGACGCGGCATTGCACTCGAATTCGCCAGGCACGGTGCCGACGTGGTCATAAATTACCACGCCGCCGCCGATGCCGCATTTTCTGCGAACGCTGCCAATGAAGTCGTCGAGGCATGCCGTTCCCTGGGCCGGCGTGCAATTGCCATCGAAGATGATATCGCGGATTCACGAACCGCCCGACGCCTCGTGGAAGCGGCCGTCCGCGAATTTGGCGGTATCGATGTCCTCGCATCGAACTCCGGCATTTGTCCGTTTCATGGGTTCCTGGACATGCCGGAGGATCTGTTGCGTCGGGTCATAGACGTGAACCTGGCGGGAGCTTTCTTTGTCTGTCAGGCGGTAGCCAATCGCATGAAGGAACAGGGAACCGGCGGGGCAATCGTCGCCACTTCGTCGATCTCGGCGCTGGTCGGCGGTGGTATGCAGACGCACTACACTCCGACTAAGGCCGGCGTGCATTCCCTCATGCAATCGACAGCGATCGTCCTTGGCCCGCACGGTATTCGCTGCAACTCGGTTCTGCCCGGGGCCATTGCAACCGACATAAACAAGGACGACTGGTCGGATCACGAAAAGCGCGCCTATCTTGAGGGTCGAATTCCGCTCGGCCGCTTTGGAGAACCCGAAGATATCGGCAAGGCCGCGACTTTTCTCGCATCCGACATGGCGTCCTACATCACCGGAGCCGCGCTGCTGGTCGATGGCGGTCTCTATGTGAACCTGCAATAGGAAGGCCGTAGCGGTGAGAATCTGCGATTCGCACATCCACCTCTGGGACCTGTCGACCGGGCTCTATCCCGGGCTCGAAACGCCATCCGAGGGCTTCATCGGGTCCAACGCGCCGATTTGCCGGGATTACCTGCTCGCGGAATACCTCGCAGAAGCGGGCGAAGGGCTCGATGTTGCCGCCGCCGTGCACGTGGAAGCGTTTCCGACCGATCCGCTCGCCGAAGTTGCTCATGTTCAGAAAATGGCTGACGCAAGCCCGACACCGCTTGCCATCGTCGGCAATGCGGATCTCACAAGCCCTGACGTCGGCGGCCTCCTTGATCGCATGCGTACCTATTCCGCCTTCCGGGGCATCCGCCATGTCGTCAATCTGCACGACGACCCGGCGCTGAGCTATGTGCAGACCCATTACCTATCGGATCCGGATTTTGCGCGCGGGCTGCGTGAACTGGAAACGCGTGGATTGAGTTTCGATTTGCAGCTTTATCCGCATCAGGCGGAAGCAGCGGCGCGCGTTCTGTCGGGAATGGACAATCTGAGTGTCATCGTCAACCATGGTGCTATGTGGTGCGATCGCACTCCCGCTGGTTGGACAACATGGAAAGCTGCGCTTCGCCAGCTTGCCGATCTCCCCAATGTCACGATCAAGATCTCGGGGCTCGGCATGTTTGATCATGCCTTCACCGTCGAAAGCCTGCGGCCGCTCATCTGCGAATGTCTCGAGGTATTCGGACCGGATCGCGCGATGTTTGCGTCCAACTTTCCAGTCGACAAGCTGTTTTCGGATTTCGGTGCTCTTTGGAAGTGCTTTGATGCAATCACTGCCGATCTCCCGCCCGACGCACGGCAGGCTTTGTTCGAAGGAACCGCGAGGCGGATATACCGCATTTGAAGCCACTCACCGGACAGCTTGCCTGAATCTGCAGGATGCGTTCGGCGCGATCGCGACTAGGTGTTTGACCCCTAGCCGGCCCAGTCGCGGCAGTCGGCGTCGTCGATACCGCCCGGCATCCACCCGCCGCCCTTCACTGCCCAGTCCGGATCGGCGACGGTGACATAGGTCCAGCCGCCGTCGGGGACGTGGAAAAAGCCGACATAATCGCCGCGGCCGATGCGGCCGATCACCGGCAGGTTCGGATCGCGTCCGGTATGGAGCTGTATTTGCGGCCCGAGCCAGCCGAGACAGCCGGCGGGAAATTCCTCGGCGACCGGCAGGTCGACCAGACGGAAGCGGACGAACAGATCGCCCAAGTCGAGTTGGGTGCTGCCAGTGTCGACGGAGCATCCATACTGCTTTTCCAGCGAGCGGATGCGGTCGGCCAGCCGTTTTGATCCGGGGTCGAGCGAAACCGATTTGCCGGTGCAGTCGCTGTTGTCGAAAGTCGCCTTGCCGAACGCCGAACCGAAGCAGTAGCCGGCCCGGTCCATGATGAGATTGCGGGTGAACCACAGGTCGTGGCAGCCGTCGCTGGCGGCCGCGGCCGTCGGGATCAGGGCGAGAAGCAGATAGAGGAATGTGCGCATGACCGGCAGCCTGAGAATCGGCGTGGCGGCTGTCAAGCCGAAACCGTGCTCATGTGAGCCGGAGCGGTTGCTTTTCACGCCGCCGCCGTATGTGATAGCGCTCCGGCCTCGAACTGGAGAGCGCACAGACCATGACATCGGGCGGCGACATCGGTCCACTGGCGAATATCGTCGGATACAAGGTGCGTCGGCTTCATAACCTGCTCAACCAGCAATGGGCGCAACTGGCTGCTCCGCTGGAGGTACGGGAGACCCCGGTCGAAAGCGGCATCGTGGTGCTGATCGGCATCAATCCCGGCATCACCCATGGCCGGCTGGCCGACCTGCTCGGCGTCGAGGCCTCGACCCTGTCGCAGGCCATGACACCGCTGCTGAGGCGCGGCCTGGTGCGCCACGAACCGTCGCCGACGGATCGCCGTGCCCGGCATTTCCATCTGACCGAGGCGGGGATGGAGGCGAAGCAGCGCATCGACAAGCTGCTCGAGCGGCGCCGCGCCGATGTGCCCGGCAATCTGGACGCCGAAGAGATCGCCACCCTGCACGGTCTGCTCGACAGGATGCTGGCGAAAGACTGACCGCCCCGCCCGGCGGGCATCCCGATGGCCTGGCGAGCGCTCTCGAAACCTTCCGTCCGACCGTTGCACCGCTTCGAAGGGTCGACTGCCTGCTTATTCAGGAGCCGGCGCTGTTCTCATCTTCACTACGGTGTTTGGCATCACGATTGAAATCATACCGTTTCATGTCCGGAAACTCCGGCAGCCAGGATTCGCGACGAACCGTCCAGCTTTCGTAGGTCGGCTTCAACTGGTCGGGAGCATCCAGGGCACCCAGGTGCAATTCGATTTCATCTCCGCTGCGGGCGAATACGGACGAGCCGCAGCGCGGGCAAAAAAACCGTCCGGCATAGTCTCGCGTTTCGCCGTCGATCCTGACCGCATCCAGGGGAAACACGGCCGCTGCATAAAACAGCGCGCCATGATGCTTGCGGCAGTCGAGGCAGTGACAAAGGCCGACCCGATACGGTCGCCCCGACGCTACAAATCGAACGTCGCCGCAAAAACAACCGCCGGTAAACTGGTCCATGATCTCTTCCCGCGCCAGGGCCGTTCAACCAATAGGGCGAAAACCGGCGGGCGTCCATGTTCGTGCGGTGCGAGACGGGCAGCCACCGCAAGGCCGAGCCGCAGTCAAAGACTTCTGCCCCGCAAGGCAGAGCATCAGGAGGGCTCCGGATGCCCGGAGGATTGCTTCGCATCGTCGCAAATCTCGTACCAGGACGGTTTTTCGGCGACAAACTCGTGAAACTGGTTTCTGAGGCCGAACTCGCCATCAAGGGCGTTTGCCGCAATGGGAAAACTGTCCTCTTCGGACAGGATCTCGCCGAGCGAACTGCCGCAGATCTTGCAGAAGCATCGGCCGTATTTGTACGGCGAGGCCGGCTGGTAGAGCGCGACCTGGTCCTTTCCCTGGAGCCACTTCAGGTCCTCTTTCCTGACGAAAACGATGGTACTCGCGCCGGCCTTGCGGCACCGGGAGCAGTGACACGTGCCCATTATCGACGGTTGCGACGCCAGCTCGAACTTCACCGCCCCGCAACAACAGCTTCCCTGAATCATGTGCGAAATACTCCCTGCTCGGTGGTCCCTCTCTATGAGAACAATAGGAGAACATATGAGGGTGGGCAATGACAAAAATAAGTCGGCCCGGGCGATGGATCGCCGCTCGGCAGGGCATGCGGAAAAATAGCCAAGGGCGTCGACATTCCGATCGGTCGCGTCCAATGCCTTTCATCCTCCTTGACGGAGACCTTGGCCATGGGGGATCGTTCGCACCGGTTCGTCGAAGCCCGGGTCTGCGATCGCACCCTTCAGCAGGACCACGGCTACGCAATATGAAAGAGATTGGGTCCGGCCGACGGGCGCAGTGACGGAAACACACAGCCGGCGATAATATGGGCATCAGGAACTTTTTGATCGAAGGCGTTTCCGGGACCGGCAAGACATCGGTCTGCCACGAGCTTCGGCGGCGCGGCTACCATTCGATCAACGGCGACACAGAGCTGGCCTATCAGGGCGATCCGGTGACGGGACAACCCGTGGATGGATTTGCCCATGAGCACCATATCTGGGACGTGGACAAGGTCAGGGCGCTGGTGGCGGACAAAAGCCACGATGCGTCTTTCCTCTGCGGCGGATCCAGGAATTTCGCGAGCTTCGTTGATCTGTTCGATCGGGTCTTCGTTCTCGAGATCGATCTCGACACCCTGAACCGAAGGCTGGCCGGGAGACCGGAGAACGAGTGGGGCGGAAGACCGGCGGAACGGAAGATCATTCGGCAATTGCACGCCACAGCGGAGGATATCCCGAAATCCGGTATCGCCATCGACGCCACGGCGCCGATCGCGCGTGTCGTCGACGAGATTTTGGAAAAGTGTCGCTAGGGCTCGGCTGTAATCATTGCGGCGTTGCCGCCAATCCCGGTCTTTGGCTCTTTGCATCCTTCCAACTAGTTGGTGTACAAAACTAATTGCGAGGGCATCGACACGGCAGGCGGCAGGGAGACAGGCATGACGACAGACGGCGAAGGCGACCAGGCTGCGCAAGTGGCGATCGTCGGCGGTGGCCCCGTCGGCCTGGGGCTGGCGATCGAGCTGGCGCAGCGCGGGGTGACCAGCCGGGTCTTCGAGCGCACGACCGAACTGCACCGCATCCCCAAGGGCCAGAACCTGACCCAGCGCAGCGGCGAACATTTCCGCGCCTGGGGCATTGCGCAAGCCGTGCGTTCAGCCAGCCCCATACCGCCGGATTTCGGCAATGCCGGCATCGTCGCCTACCGAACCCTGCTTGGCGATTACACCAGCGACTGGTTCAAGCGAGCCGTCGTTCGGCCGTTCTACTTCGCCGACAATGAAAGGCTGCCGCAATACGAGCTCGAACGGGTCATGCGCGAACGGGCCGCCGAGCTGCCGGAAATCCGCTTCGTGTCAGGCGCGACTGTCAAAGGCGTTCACCAGGACGAGGACGGTGTCACCGTCGACTTTGTGGGCGAGGGCGACGCAACCGTTCGCAGCGTACGGACGGCCTATGCCGCCGGTTGCGACGGGGCGCGGTCGATCCTGCGGCGGGAGGCGGGAATCGAGCTCGATACCGACCATCACGACCGCCGAATGGCGCTGCTGGTGTTTCGTTCGGCTGAGCTGCACGACCTGCTGGAGCGTTATCCCGGCAAGACCATCTACAACGTGCTCAACCCCGAGCACGATGGCTATTGGCAGTTTCTCGGCCGCGTCGATATCGGCGGAGGCTGGTTCTTCCATGCGCCGGTGCCGGCCGGCACCACGGCCGACAATTTCGATTTCCGCGACTATCTGCACGGTGTTGTCGGCGCGCCGTTTGCCCTCGAATTCGAGCATATCGGTTTCTGGGATCTGCGCATCGCCCATGCGAAGTCGTACCGGAACAGCCGTCTTTTCATCGCTGGCGACGCCGCCCACAGCCACCCGCCCTATGGCGGCTACGGTGTCAACACCGGGCTCGAGGATGCCCGCAATCTCGGCTGGAAGCTGGCCGCCCATTTGCAGGGCTGGGGCGGTCCCGGCCTGCTCGCTTCCTACGGTGCCGAACGTCATCCGGTCTTCGCCTCAACCGCCGCGGACTTCATCGACCGGATGATCCGCGACGACCGCGCCTTCTCGCGCTCCTTCGCGCCGGAACGGGACCGGGCGGCCTTCGAGGCGGAATGGAAACGCCGCGCCGGCAGCGGCAATGCCGACGTCACCCAGTTTCTGCCCAACTATGCCGGCTCGCCCGTGGTCTTCGGCCGGGACGGCGCCGAGTCGAGCGCCCGCGGAACCCACCGGGTCGAGGCCCGGGCCGGCTACCACCTGGCGCCGCAGCCGCTGCCGAGCGGCCGCGACCTGTGGGACGCGATCGGCAGCGGGTTCGCGCTTCTCGATTTTTCGGGCGCGCCGCAGATCGCCGCGGCTTTCGAGGCGGAGGCCGCCGGTCACGGCATCCCGCTGACCGTAGTTGCGGAGCCTTCCGAAGCCGCGCGTGAGGCCTATGGCTGCGACCTCGTCCTGGTTCGGCCGGACCTCTTTATCGCTTGGGTGGGAAATGCCGACGATTGCGACCCGACCGCAATTCTTGCCCGGGCGCGCGGAGCATAAGGGTTCTCAAAGAAACAGGTCCGCCTCGATGCTGCCGGCGTCGGTCGCCGGCGTAATGCGCATGACCATGTCGTTGTAGTCGAAGTCCGAGCCGCGCTCGCTGGTCAGGTCTTCGAAACCGAAAGTGTTGTTGCCGTACATGCGGATATAGTCGTGGCCGCCGGGATTGGCATGGCCGATCACCAGGACGTCGCCATGGGTCGTCACCAGGACCGGCGCATAAAAGCCCGTTTCTCCGGCGACGGTCCAGGACACCGTGTCGGTGAAATCGCCGCCGTTCGAATAGATGAAGCCACTGTCGAGATTGGCGAGGACGGCGTCCCTGAACGCCTGGGTGTCGCCATAGGCCACGCCGTCGACGCTCCACTCGCCGCTCGCCGTGTTGACGTCCTTGCGAACGAAGCCGAGCGTGTTGACGGTGGCGCAACTGCCGACCAGGTCGATGTCCAGGGTCGCGCCCTGCTCCAGATGGACAAACGCTTCGTTGGTGATGCGTTGCGTACCGCCGAGCAACTCGTGGCTGGTGAGCGTGTTGTCGGTCTCGGCTGTCAGCAGGAAACCGTCGACGCTGACTTCCAGCAGGCCGTCGGGCCGCTCGACGATGTCGACGACCGGATCCGGGTCGATGATCTGGTTGCCGCGCAACACCGCGAAGTGCAGATGCAGGCCGGCCTCGAGATAGACCGACTGGGCGCCGTGCAGCAGGTTGTTGCCGTCATCGTCGTGAACCGAGCCGATGGTCGCCCGGGTCGCCTGCTCCAGCGTGACCTGCGGTCCGGCTTCGCTGCCGTCGCGACTGACCAGTTCGCCTCGGTCGTTCAGCGCATAAAGCAGCAGGGTGGTGCCGGACGGGATTGACGAGTCGATCGCTTCGAAGCTGATCCAGTTGCCGGCCGGGTCGTCGCTCCCGTCGAGGACGAGCGCCAGTGCGTTGCCGCCGGCTGACGCGGCGAGCGGCGCCGCCGCCACGTTGACCGTCAGCGTCAGAGCGTTGCTGGCCTCTCCCACGGGCGTTGTCAGGGTCGGATCCGAGGCCAGGAACTCCTGCATCGTGACGGTGTAGGTTCCATTGCCCAAGTGCTGGGCGGCGGTTTGCCATTGTCCGTCGATGTCGGCCTGGGCATGGATCGGCGACAGCACCGACTGGCCGCCCTGGGCAAAGTTGATCTGCGCGTAATTCAACGCGCCGGTCTTGTTGGTGTAGCCGGAGATCCAGGACGGCGTGCCCGTCGCGTCGTTGAGGCCGGTCCAGCCGAAACCGATCTGCGCCTCGGACGTGGTGATCGAATTGCTGACCGGGCCGGACTGGCCGGCGAGCGCGGTGAAGGCGGTGCCGGACAGGGTTCCGGCAACCGGTGCGTTGGGCTTGCCGTGGTCGCTCTTGCTCGGATCGCGCACCAGATAGTCCGGGTCGATGACGAGGATTCGCTGTACAGGAAGTTGACGGTGAACGTCTCGATCGTGCTGGTGGTGACGTTTTCCGGCGAAATCGTCGCCAGGCCGTCGATCGCAAGGCTGCCTGCCTGGCCGGCGACATTGGGATTGAGAAATTGCGACGGAGTGCCGTTCGCAGCCGACATCCTGGCGTAGAGGTTGAAGGTTTTCAGGTCGTCGCCCGCACCGATGTTCAGACGATACCAATAGGTGCCCGCGGCACCGGAATTGGGAACGTTGGATATCAGCAGTTCCCCGGTACCTTGCGGCGTGCCGGTCTGCAGGTCCGCCGAGTAGCCGCTTGCACCCTTGGTCAGCTTCCACTCCTGCCACAGCGACTGTCCGCTCGGCAGGTCGAAGGTAACGGTGTCCCAGATCGGATCGCCGGAGGCATTTGCACCCATATAGATGTCGAGTGAAATCGGCGTGGCTTCGTCGAGCACCATCTGCTGGTCGGCGAAGTTCAGCTTGACGGTGTTGAACGTCGATGTGCTGTCCGGCATCTGATAGCCGCCGGCATCCGCCGCAATGTAGTTGTAGATGACCGGGGTGACGTATCCGGTGGGTGTTTCGTCGTCATCGAAAATGGTGATGTCGATGCTGTCGACATTCTGGGCCTTGCCGGGCTGCGACACGGAAATGAGCGGACCGCCCTGGGCGTAGTGATCGGCCAGGTTGTCCGAATATCCGGATCCGTAGGAGTTGGAATGGAAGAAGAAGGCGGCCGAATAGGGGTCGTGGAAGGGTGCCGCCGAGCCGTCGAGGTTCTTGCCGAAGGCATAGGTCGGGTCCCAGTTCCAGTTCTTGTCGAGATCGACCGGTGACGTGATTTTCGGATTGAGCGGCGCGCCCTTGGTCCCGAAGTAGCCGGCGGTGAACCCGGTAAGGAACTGCGTCAGCACCTCGCCCCACTGGTTGTTCTCGCCGGAATTCATGCTGTAGTCGCCGCCGAGGTTGGCGTGCTTGAAGATCTGGTAGGGCTGACTGTCGGTCTTGCTGGTGTAGATGCCGACATCGCCCAGCGTCGAATAGATGCTGTTGGCCAGATCCGCCGGCGTGATCCGGATGTAACCCTGGATCTCGCTGTTCTTGGCCGGACTCAGCCAGAAAACCTTCGCCGTGGCGTCCCATTCCAGCGAGTAGGAGAAAAAGCCGCCATTGTGATAGACGCCGTTCGCGTCCGCCGCTCCGTTGAAGAAGCCGGCCAGTTCGACACCCGGATCGGCCTTCTGCAGCGAAGTGATATAGGCGTTCCAGTCGGAGGCCTCGAAGGCCGGGTTGGGTGGATTTTCGCCGACTGCTTCCGATGGCGAAATCGCCTCGCGCGGCTTGCCGTTGAGCGGCCCGGCGCCGAAATCGTAGACAACCTGATCGCTGCTTGTGCCTTCGAGCTGGGTGAACAGGTCGCTGGCCTTGATGCCGTAGCCGCGCGTGGCCGTCGTGCCGTCGTCATAGGTCACGCTCACCTGCATCGGCAGGCCGAAACCGTTCACCGAGGTCAGGTTGCCGTCGTCATCCGGCAGGTTCTGCAGCGTCACCTCGAAACTGTCGTAGCGAAAAGCCCAACTGTCGGCATTGCCCCAGTTGATCTCGCTTTCCTGGGTGATCAGCGAAACGAGGTTATTCGGCTGGGTGTTGGCCTGGCTCTGCACCAGGAAATAGACCTTGCCGCCGATGAAGGTCGTCGGCAGCGAGATGGCGACCGTGCCGGAAGACTGAATGGTCCCGTTGTCGACGAGGTGGGACCAGACCGGATTCTTGTTGGAGTCGAAATAGACGGCATAGGCCCAGACTCCCTGCTGTCCGAGCGTGGTCTGAAGTTGATTACTGAGCTTCACATTCAGCGTAGTCATGACACGATACCTCGTCTACGCATTGATGAACGATGCCCGTCACCAAAAGCGTAACACACCATCGCGAATCGCAAAACAAAAGGCGAGGCTTGTCCGTTCGCCAGCGCCGGACCGCCGCCTGCCGGATCCGGCTATTTCGCCAGCCAGAACTCGAACTCGACCAGCATGCCAGGATAGGCCAGTCGCTCGACGACGCGAAGCGTTCCGGCGGCCGGTTTCACCGCGACATCGGCGAAGAATTCGGCGAAGCGCGCGAAGATCGCCTTCTGCTGCTCCCGGTCGACCTCCTTCGCCATGGTGAATTCGATGCGGATGATGTCGTCGAGGGTGTAGCCGCTGTTTTCGATCAGCGCCTTCTGCTCCGCCAGAATGGTCTCGGTCTGGGCGACCGGGTCTCCGGGATTGCGGATCGACCCGTCGACGGCGACATCGCCGCGTCCGGCGAGCAACAAGACCTCTTCGAAATCCCTGATTCTGACACCCCAGTTGAAGACCGCCCCGAGATCCGGAGCGCTGTCGTTGCTGACTGCAGACTTGTTGGCCATCGGAATATGTCCTGTCGGGTTGCAGATGCGACGATTGTAGCAGCCGCCGGGTCTTGAAGCATGCCGGCAGGCCCGACCGTTGCCTTCCGGCGCGGCCTGTGGACTCATGACCGGCAGTGGGAGGCTGACATCATGGACGCGTTCTTCATCCTGTTCGCCCAATCGGCCGTCGTCGCCTTTCAGGCTGCCTGGCTGTCGGTCGCGGTCCAGGACAACATCCGCAATCCGCGCCTCAATGAGCGCGGATTTGCGGCGGTGCTCGGCATGGACATGGTCAAGCAGGACGAGGAGGTGTACCGCGCCGTGTCCGGCAGGCGGGTGGCCAGTCCGGCGGTCGAAAAGGCGTTGTTCCGTGCGCTTGTCGCAGCCGAGGTGATCGTCTCGGGTCTGTTGTGGATCGCCGCGCTTCTGCTGTTGCTGGCGGCCTTCGGCCTGGTCGGCCACGTCGCGGCACGGGAATGGGCGACGGTTGCGGTGCTCGGTTTCGTCGCCATCTGGGCAAGCCTGCTGATCGGCGGCCAGTGGTTCTGGTACCGGATCGGCATGCTGCCGGCGCTGCAGGCGCATTTCTTCCTGATCATCTGGGGCACGGCAACACTGGCCTTCTTCGCCGCCGGACCGTGAAGTTCAGCGGTTCGGGCTGTCGGTGTTTCTCGCCGGTGCAGCTTCTGCGATTTCAACCCCTGGTACGTAGCAGATTGGCGGCTTGCGGCTGAATTGCCGGGCCGTTTTAATCCTCCGGCCGGGCTGCTCGTCTCGGAGGAGGGGTGTCTCGCGGACAACCGCTTCACCGTTGATTCTGAGGCACAACCGCAGGCGATCGGCTCCGCCGGATCCACGGATCCTTACTCCAAGCTGCCCCGTCGGTGCCATCGACGGGGCATTTGCCCCATGCCCCTATTTGGCGATCAGCGGGATCGCGCAGCGGCTGGCGAAGCCTGCCCTGGTCGTCCGAGCGGGACCCGGTGTCTCACACCACCCACACTCCGTCATCCAGGTCCGGTGCGAGGTTGTCCTTGGATTCATCGCTCACCGCAAAGCTGATCAAAACGAGGTCGCGACCGACGCCGCTGTCCAGGACGTCGATCCAGAATGCGCGGCCAGCGTCATCCGGAAGCCGATCGTGGACGTTGCGGTACAACGCGTCGACATATTCCGCGTTGCTCAGGTTGGGGTCGTACAGATCGTTGTATTCGTCTGAAGCCAGAATCTGCGATGCCAGATAATCTTCCTTGTCGCGCTCGGGCAGGTTGGCGTCGAAGAAATCCAATACTCCCGTCCAGAAACGCAATCCGGCTTCGTCCGGCGCGCGGTCGAATGCGGCAGCGTACAGGCAATAGACAAAGTCGAGATTGGGGCTTTGCAGATCGTAGATTAGGGCGCCGTCGGCAAAGTCGATGCGCTCGATATCGGACAGCGTATCGGTCTCGCCGTGGGCATGGCCCACCACGATGCCGCCGTCGTCCATGAGGTCGGTGCTGAAACCGGATCGAAGGCCGTCATAGACCACCGCATCGGTGCCGTCGCCGCCGTCGATCACGTCATCGGCGGAGCCGCCGATCAGCGTATCGTCGCCGCCGCCGCCGTTGAGAACGACGCGCACCCCTCCGAACATGCCCGAGCCGTCGAACGTATCGGCGCCCTCCGCGCCGTTGAAAGTCACCGTGTTTTCGGAAACGCCGGCGGCCGAGAGATCGCCCGATACGCCGGTCGTCGTTCCGTCCGGGTCGGCGTCGATGGTGAAGTTCTCCACGTCGATCATGGTGAATATCTCAGCGGTCGAAGCGATAACGCTGAATTGGACAGCCGGGACGATCGAACCGGGATCAAAGAGGTCTATTACGGGCACGACCGATACGATGATCGTCGTCCCCAGTCCGGCAACACCGTTGTCGGCGTCGAGGGTCAGGTCGTCAGTGTCGACATCTCCGGCAATGAAGTCGCCGCCGTCGCCCACGGCCCAGGTGAAGCTGTCGGTGCCATTGCCGCCATTGATGAGATCACTGCCGGCGCCGCCGTCGATCATGTCCGCGCCGCCGCCGCCGTCGATCTGATCGTCGCCGTCTTCGCCGTTGAGTATGTCGGACCCCGCATTGCCGAAGATCATGTCGTTGTCCGCGCCGCCGAAGATCGTATCGCCGTCGGCTCCGCCGCTGAGCGTGTCCGCGCCATCGCCGCCCTCGAGCGTGTCGGCACTTTGGCCACCGGTGAGCGTGTCGTCGCCGCCGGCGCCGTCGAGCATGAGGGCTTGCGTGGTGGCGTTACCGCCGTCGAACAGGTTGTCCGCATCGTCGCCGGTCCAGATCAGGGTGGTGACCATATCCGTCAGACCGTCGACCACGACATCGGGCATCGTGCCGATCAGTTCGTCTGTCGGCTGGTCCGGCAGGGGTTCGAACACGATCGTCTCCACATTCGTGACGGTGAGCACCTCGTTGCCGAGGTCGGCTGTCGGCAGGATTGGCAGGCTGATGCTGAGCGTATTGCCCGAAGCCGTCAGCCTGATCGGCAGCGAGACCGGCAACGCCTTGGCAAACGCGGTCGTGGTTTGAAGGGTCAGCGTGTCATCGTCGGCGCCCCCGTTGATGACATCGTTGCCGTGTAGCGAGGACCACAGAATGGCGTCGTCGCCGGAGTCGCCGAAAACGGTGTCGTCGCCGGCGTCGCCGCTCAACGTGTCGTCGTCGTTACCACCCTGCAGCTGGTCGTCGCCATCGCCGCCCTCGAGCCAATCGTTGTCGTGGTCCCCTTGGATGAGATCGTTGCCCGCACCGCCCTTCAGCGTGTCGTCTCCATTGTCGCCCTCGAGCGTGTCGTCACCGGATCCGCCGTCGATATCATCCGCGCCGGCGTGCCCGATGATATCGTCGTCGCCCGCTCCGCCCGTCAATGTGTCGTTCCCGCCTTCGCCGCGGATCGTGTCGTTGCCGGCGCCGCCGTCGATAACGTTGGCGACGGCATCTCCGGTGAGTCTGTCGTCAAAGTCCGAGCCGATCAGATTGGCCAGCCCGCCGGTAATCGTGTCGTTGGAGACCACCGTGTCGGCGTCGGCGGTGCCATCCTCACCGTATTCGTCGCTCGTCAACGTGCCGTTCGAAACGGATGTAAGGTTGACCTCCACCTTTCCGGAGTTGTCGGCGAAAGAAACGGTATCCGTGCCGCCGCCGGTCTGGATGATGTCGCTGCCGTCGTTGCCCTGCAGGATGTTGTTGCCGTCGGTGCCGATGATCGTGTCGTCCAGCCTGGTACCGGCGGCATTCTCGATGTTGATCACGTCATAGCGGCTGGTGTCGAAATTGCTGGGATTGAAGCTGGAGCCGCTCATCTCCGTCTTTGTCAGGTCCAGTGTGAGCTTGTGGTCCAGGTAGAGAAAATCCACCCAGTCGATGCCGTCGCCGCCATCGGCCAGCGCCCAGGTCGACGACCAGCCGAGAAAGATCCTGTCGTTGTCGGCTTCGCCGAAGAACTGTTCCTGGAACTCGACATCGTCCTGGCCGATGCCGTAGATGTCGTCGTCGCCGTTTCCGCCGAAGATGACGTCGAGGCCTTTGTTGCCGATGATGATATCGGAGCCGCCGAATCCCTTGACGTATGAGCCCAGATCGGAAACCACGCCGCTGGTGTTCGCGTCCTCCGGGGCGAATGAAGCGCTGTTGGTGTTCAGGAGGTCGCCCATATCAGTGCCGGCGACGAACGGCTTTGTCGTCAGATTGGCCGGCATGATCAGGCTCCACGGCGCGAACGCGCCGAAGATCTCCGTCGTCGTTCCTGGCGGTGCGGCAACCGCGATCTTCTCCTCGATGCCGTCCGGCGCCTGGCCGTCGATGTAGGAATCGTCGTCCGTCGGGAACAGATAGACACCGTTCTGGACGCCGCCCTGATCGGGGTCGTGGGGATTCTCTGTCGACTCGATGAGCAGTGAGGTCTGCAGGACGTTGTTGAGAAAATCCTCGGCCGTGGTGGCCTGATTGGTGAGGTCGAATTCAGCCAGAAAGCCTTCGTCGAGGAAAACCTGCGCGAAGAGACCGTCAATCGTGCTGAACTCGATGCCCACGCCGGTCAAACCGCCGACCGGCGCAGTCATGTCCGGGTTGACGTTCGTCGAAAGCGCCTTGCCCGCTTCATGCGGCAGGGCAAGCACATCCTCGCGTGGATCGAAATCGGCAACGACCATGACGTCGTCGAGGTTCTTGGGCGGTTTCGGGGCTTCGGTCAGCCCGAACAGCGCATCGATCCCCAGTTGCGCGTTCGCTGCGAGAACGTCCACCGTGCCGCTGAGGATGAAGCCGGCGCCCGGGTCTGCGAAGATCGAAGACGCCACATCCCGCGTGACGGTGTTGAAGAAGTCCTTGAGCGAGTCTTCCGCGAAGGCGTCCGTCACGGTGTTCGCATAGTCGAACCAGAAGGACGAAGCGTTCGGGTCGTCGCCGTCGTCGTAGTTCAGATAGAAGATGTCGGCTCCGGGGCCGCCGACCAGCAGGTCGGCGTTGCCGTCGCCGCGCGGACCGCCGTCCAGTTGGTCGTTGCCAGGACCGCCGAAGAGCTGATCGGCGCCGTCGCCGCCGCGCAGCAGGTCGTCTCCGGAGACCGATGTGTCTTCTTCATCGGGAAGCTCGAGTTTCCAGAAGGCCACCCGCCTGTGATCGAAATCGTAGATATAGTCGGGAATGTTGACGTAATCGCCAAACAGCCGGTCGTCCGAGTCGCCGCCATCGAGTGTGTCGTTGCCATCGCCGCCGACGATAAGGTCCGGGCCTCCGTTGCCCGACACCGTATCGTTTCCATGGGCGACGAAAATGTTCTCCCCGCCGCTTCCGCCTTCTTCGACATCGTCGGAGTCGACGACCACCGGCAGCACGCCGCCGGTGATGCTCTGTTCATCATCCAGGGAAATGTCCGGATCGATGAGACGCGGATCCAGCGCCACATGGGTTCGCTGATCGGACGGATTTCCGCCCAGGTCGTAGCCATCGAAATTGACCGAGATGTTGTCCCAGTCTCTGCCGTAGTAGATGTAGGTGTTGTTTCCGCCGGAACCGCTTGTCGGCGCCAGGGATACGACCAACGCATTGCTCGATCTGACTGGCTTCAGTGCCATGACCGGCCTCCTCGTATGGTTTTGGCCGGGATCTCCAAGGGAAGTCCCGGTGGGTTGAGCGTGGCTCAAATCCGCCCGACTGACAAGGGTTGTATCCGGCAACACGTGCCCGCCGCGAGGCCAGCCGGAATGCATGTTGCCGTTCGAAACAGGCAACAAGACGGCCACCGAACGGTTGCAGGCGATCTTTCGCCAACGCTGCGTCCGCGCCGCTTTCCCGCTATACTGTCGAACGGAAAGACCTTCCGGGAAGGCAGGCGCGGGATCATGCCCAGGCGAAGCAGTAGCCAGGTTTTCGCAAGGTTGAAGTCCGGCCTGGTCATGCTGCTGGCGATGGCCTGGCTGCTTCCGATGGCGGACGCAGCAGCGCGACCGGACTACGATGACGCGCTGAGAATAGAAGCACCGGAGATCCTTCGGATCACGATTGTCGGCGACCACACCGCGCGGGTGAGCCGGGTGCTGCGTACGCAAAGTGGTCTCCGCGTCGGCGATGTCATCGAGATCACCAGCATCGACATGCCAATACCGGAAATACGCAAGCTCTCAGGCGACAAGAAGGCCGGCCTTCCGGTCATGACCGGCCTCACCGTCTGGGCCTATTTGCGCGTATTGGAGGAGGGTGAAGGCTACGAACCGGCAGCCGGCCGCAGAAGCTTTGGCAGCCGCGGAATAAGCCTGCGCGTGACGATGCAGGACAGCGGCCGGATCGTTCTCACCTACAAGGCGAACACGAAACAAGGAGAGCAGGTCGCTTTCGAGCGCTTCGGTCCCGGCGACGATCGCTACGACGAGATCCTCGGTCGCTTCGGCCCGCTCAATCCAGGCGAGGCCAGGCAGATCTGGTCTCTCGAAGATCGGTAGTGCCGCCTCCTTGGCGGCACTCCGTAGGGGTGTGTCTACATGCCCGTGTTGACGATCAGCGGCGTTGCGCAGCGGCCCATGCAATAGGCCGGCGTGGTGCCGAGGCCCGCCTTGGTCGTCGGCGGAAAGTCGACGAACAGGATATCGATGCAGTTTTCGTCGACCTGCTTGTAGAGCGAGCGGTACTTGTTGTTGGGATCGTTGGGCGTGTCTTCCTTGGGAATCAGGGCCCAGGCACCCTGGTTCTCCTTGACCCAGACCTTCTGGATGCGGATGGCGGTGCCGCGCGCATGCAGCTTGTAGCGGTAGCCGCGCTCGTTGAGCTTGTCGATCATCTCCTCGTCGAACATGATTTGCGAACCCGGGAAAGGATCGTTCGGGTCGAGGTCGTCGCGCTCGATCACCTTGAAGCCGTTGTTGCGTATCCGCACCCGGTAGCGGAACCGCAGCACCTGCTTGTTCTGCTTGTTGCGGGCGCCGGTGTTCGGATCGAGCGGCCAGTAGCGGGCGCCGGTGACGACCTGCAGCACACCGTTGCCCTCGAACGGATCGTCCGTCGACGGTGTGAACCGGTACTGCTTGATCTGCCGAAGATGCGCAGCTCGTAGGGCTTGGTCAGGTCGAGATTGCCGCTGGCGGCCAGTGTCTTGGCCGCCGCCCACATGAACAGGTGGCTGTTGACGCCCCCCAGCCCGACGATGCCGTTGGCCTGCGTCGCCGCATCGACACTCGCTTCGATGGCGTCGATCTTGGCCCTGTTCGAGGTCGTCGGCAGGGTGATGCCGGCGCCGATGCCGTCCAGGGTGTTGTCCAGCGCCGCCCGGGCGATCAGCGCGCCCCGCTCGTCGCGCCTGACTCCGTTGTCCGGAACCACCACCATATCGGTGTCGGACGCCCACTCGACATTCTGCGCCCGTGCCGTCTCGACCTGGGCAAGCATGACGACGGCGAACGCGCCGACGACCGCCGGAAGCAGGCCGGCTTTCAGTATTCCGTTTCGATACTTCGGCATATTTTGAAACCCCCAAAATATTACTAAAACTCTGCCTCGGCAGACTTGCATGAGCACCGGGGTAGCACAAGAAACGTCGCGCATGACGGTTAAAGGACACGGCGACGCCTTCCACGCAAACCGGGCCTGCCCGGTTCGCGGTGTCATGAACACTGCTGCCAACTGGCTGCCGATTGCGACAACCCGGTTCGGAAACGTCAGACCTCGACCCCGGCTTCACCCTCGAGCACGCCGGTCAGGGTGGAGTTCATGTCGGGTTGCGCGTCTTCGCGCATCTTTTCGACGGTCGCCCTGATCCTGTCCCAGACGGTTTTGTCGGGATACACCATGACGACCATGCCGGTGGTGTCGGAGGTTCGCACCGAATATCCGCGCTCGGCGCCCATTTCCTTGAGGCCTGACAGGTTCTTCTCTATCGCCCCCGTCAACGCCCCTTCGTCAATATCGGCGGGGAATTCCCAGGTCGTTACCGTTACGTAAGCCACAGTATCCTCCTGTGTTTTTCTTCCAGACCCGAAGCGTAACACGGGAGACGGAAGCATCGGATTGGTAAAAGTCACGGCAGAGCGACGAGAACGCCACCCGAACCGCCCGACCTCGACGGCGCGTTATGGTGGGGCGATGCGGAATTTCAGGGGAGACTATCGGCTTTCGAAATCTCGAATATCATGTGCGATCAGGCGTGATCGAACTTGCTTCGGAGGAACGACGGCATGCGGGCAGTGATCATCGGTGCGGGTATGGGTGGATTGATGACGGCGTTGGCGCTGCGGCAATCCGGCGTCTTCTCGTCGATCGATATCTACGAGCAGACGAAAGAACCCAGCACCGCGGGCGCCGGGCTGAACATCCCGCCCAACGGGGCGCGGCTCTGCCGCTGGCTTGGCGTCGACCTCGATGGCGGCGACCCCAAGGGGCCCGATGGCGCGATCGACGGTGGCCGGGCGGCAATTCTGGAAACGACGCGGCAGTTCAATCCCGACGGGAGCATGAGCGAGAGGCCGCTCGATCATGTCACCGCAGCGGACGATGGCGCGGGGTTTCATCACATGCACCGGCTGGACCTGCTGATGTGTCTCTATAAGCGGGTGTTCGAGTTCGGTCCCGACAGCGGCGCGCCTTGCCCGATTGCCGTCCATATGGACTGCCGGATGACCGGGTTGCATCAGACCGCAGAAGAGGTGACGGCGACCTTTTCGAATGGGCGGGCCGCGACAGGAGATATTCTCGTGGGTGCCGACGGGATCAACTCCGCCACCCTTCAGCTGGCATGGCCTGGTCCGCGTCCCAAGCGCTGGACCGAGGTGACCTGCTTTCGCGGACTCATTCCCTGGGCGGTCGTCGCGTCGCTCCGCAAAGCCGACGGCAGTCCGCTGGACAACAATCCCATCCACTCCTTCAGTATGGACCGCCACAAGACCGACAGGAGCGGAGCGACGACATACTGGGTGCGCGGCGGCGAGTTGCTGAACGTGTGGATCGCCCGTTACGAGCCCGATTCATCGGCGTTCGAGCAGGAGGAAGGCGATTGGTTCCCCGTGAGCCGGGAGGAGATCGTTCGCGAGGTCGGCGAGGCGTTTGCGGAAAGCCCCAACCGGGACGACCTGCTCGCCCTGGCCGGGGCGGTCGTTCGCCCGACGAAATGGGGCCTCTACGATCGCGATGCGCTCGAAACCTGGGTGCAGGGCCGCATCTGCCTGCTCGGGGATGCGGCGCATCCCATGCTCCCCACGTTCGGTCAGGGCGCTGCGCAGTCCTTCGAGGACGCCGCCGCGCTCTCCAAGGCCTTCGCCCTGCACGGCCGCGACGTGGCGACGGCGTTGCTTCACTACGAACGCGTTCGGCACTACCGTACCACCCGCTTCCAACTGGGCTCCAAATTCGCGTTCGATCATCTGCGGGCCAAGGACACGGCAGAGCAGAAGGCGTTGCTCGAAGGACTCGACGAGCGGGTCAGCCCGGCCTTTGCCCACGACAAACGCGGCGGCGAAAACGACGCCTGGATCTATGCGTACGACGCCCGCGACATCGGCACCGAATTGCCTCCCAAGAGATGGGGACCGTGGGACTTCCGCCGGGCCGCCAAGGCCGACCATGCCGCGGTCACGCGAGAGCTCTGGACGCCGGAGACCCCGGCCGATGGAACACGCCGCCTCACGCGCGAGGAAGTCGCCCGGCACAACACCCGCGACAACTGCTGGGTCATCATCTCCGGAAGGGTCTACGACATCACCGATTGGGCCCCCCACCACCCGGGCGGCGCCGGAATCGCCCGCATGTACGCCGGCAAGGACGCAACCGCCGAATTCGGTGACTATCACAGTGCCGAAGCCGTCGCACACATGGTTCATTTCTGTGTCGGCGATCTGGTCGAGGTGCAGTGAGCGTTTGAGTGTTTGGTCGTGTCCGGATTGCTCCGAAACATTCACCAGAGCCGCCACAGGAACCACTGAAACAACGGGATTGCGTTGACACAACCCCGTATGGCTAATTGCAATGCAGGTGAATGCGATTGTTCCATCACCATGATTTCGATCTCGACACGAGCTCGCGGCTGATGCCTGTGAGATCGCCGGCGAAAACACGGTGTCAACCAAGGCGGTACTATTGTGACTAACACATTGACGAAATCAGTCGACGATTTACGCACGGACTACCTGCGTGACGGTGTCGTGATCGTGCGCAATGCGCTGAATGATCATTGGCTGGAAGTGCTTCGCGAGGCGGTGGAAATTCAGGTGGCCAAGGGGATCCGGTATTTTGCGAATCGGAACATGCGAACTGAACCCGGTGGATTTCAGGATTTCTGCCTCCATTCCGGCATCGGAAAAATCGTCGCGGATTTGGTGGATTCGCCTTTTGCTTCACTGGTCTTCGACCAGATGTTCGTCAAGGAGGCCGGCACCAAGACCCAGACGGGATGGCACACGGATCAGCCCTATTGGCCCATCAAAGGGCCAATCATCACGACATGGATTGCTCTGGACACCGTCAATGCCGACAACGGTGCATTGGAGTTTATTCCAGGAAGCCATGCCTGGGGCAAGAAATACAGGCCGTTTTTGACCGATGAGCTGGGTGCCTTCAAGAACTATGTGAAGGTCGACGACCCTCAATATTGCGATATGCCGGATTTCGAGGCCGAGCGGGACCAGCACAAGATCGTGAGCTGGGATATGGAACCCGGTGACCTACTGGCGTTCGACGGCTTTACCGTACATTCCGCCCGCGGCAATCGCACATCAACCCATCGGCGGCGTGGATATGCGGTGCGATTTGCAACCGATGGGGCCGTGTACCAGCCGGACCAGGGCGTGGCTCCGTGGCTGGAGGACGAAACTCTGTCGCCGGGCGCCCGTTTTGCCAGCGCCAAGTTTCCCCTGGTTTATGAACGCGCATCTTCGAGCCGGCTCAAGACCTGATTGGCGTTCACATCTTAACGGCAGGCAACCCGACTGACCGAAACGCCCGAAGCCACAATCGGGCGGCATTCACCCATCTAACGGAGGGCGTACTACCAGGAGGAACCTCCGGAGTTTTCGTCACGTGCCTCCGGAAGCTTCGAGGCGTTGAACTTGTTCATTGCATCTGTATGGATATCGTCCGTATCGATGCCGATCCGGACATCGCGGGATAGCCCATGGGCGAATTCTACTACGAGCAGTTTCGGCGTCAGGGCTTTCGCAGGCCGATTTGGATCACGGCCGGTCGGAGCTACTTGATCCTCAGGCTCGTGGCGATCGTACTGATGGCTTGCCTGTCTCTCTATGGATTCTCTCACGAGGAACCGGAATTGCGGGGTGCCGGCGCGGTATTCCTCGCCTTCGTCTGCTTCGCCGTGGTTTTTTTTGTGCCGCGTTTCGTTCGAGCCAATACACAAGGCATTCTCGTTCTTTCCGAGAAGAGCGTTTACAACGGGCTATACGGGCTGGATTTCGCTTGGGACGACCTTGGACCCGCGTGGATTGTCTCCACAACCATCAGAGGCAGCAAGCACAAGACGATTTTCATCCTCCTGCGCCATGCGTCGATGTATCGCCGCCGGCTTCCCTGGCACCTGCGCTGGCAGATCAGACCGGCGCCGAAGACGGGGCCCCGTCCGGATGGTCTGGATGACGTGCCCGGCTCTCAGGAAATGCTGATGCGTCTCCGTGACGAACGGCTTGCCGAGGGAGACACGTCACGGCTCTCGACCTTGCCTCTCCAGGCATCGGGAATATCCCCTGAACAGGTCGTCGAGATCATCAATCGAACCGTTCTGGAGCGAATAGGCTGACCGGCTTGAAGCTATCCGGGCGGTCGCAATCCGTCACCAATAGTCCCGACCTGCCATCCTTGCAGGTGAAAGACCCGTTCAGAATGCGAGCGGCGCTGAACTGATCGTAGTTGCCAAAACACTTCAGGCTGTTGTCCGCAACCGGAGGAGGGACATGCCAGGGGGCTAGGCTGATCTCTCAATTCTCTGGGCGACAAAATGTCTGCGGCGGCCGGCTCGGGAGGCGTTGAGGCGCCACCCGACCCATTTCCGACGTATTTTATGGCCACCTGAGCTCCCAAGACAGCACACCGGCAGGAGACGTATCATTGGGATATCCAAATGTTGAATTTTGGAGCGCCTTGAAACCAGGTGACAACGTTCCTGTTGAAGGCAATGGAACGTTCCTTCTAAGCACGGTTGATTGCGGCAAACTAGCACTCCCATCTGGGGAACTGGTGGCGTGTGACCCCTTTGCCTGGTTGAGCCGTGACGGCAACCCGACGGTCAATGTGCCGAAAGGAAAGTACCCGGTGATCGTGACATTGGCTGACGTCAGCGACGCCAAGGATGGCTCTCATGTAAGAGAAGCTTATGCCAGCATATTGATCGACAAAGCCGCGACTGAAACTCATAGGAGCATCATTACTCCGAGCGCGGAGCTTGAAGAGGTGCCGCCGGAGATGGGAGACGACGGCAGTTACCATGGTTTTCCGGTAGATGCAGGCACCGCTTGTTTCGTCGACAATCAGGCGGTGCGCCGTTGTATGCCTGATAGCAGCGATTGGTACAATGAAGTCTTCGACAATGCGTCTGCCAAAAGTTGGTTCAATCGCATGGACGATCCCAGTCATATTCGAGATGGAATCGCCAACATAGAATTGCCACTGGCGAAACACGGCGAGAATATTGTTGTTGTTCATTCGGGGTGGGGTGACGGTAGTTATCCGGTTGTGGGGGGATACGATAGCACCGGCAATCTTGTTCGGGTGCACATCGATTTTCTGGTCGTGTTCGACGATACCGCTCCATAAGAGTTGACAGGGCCGCCAACGGCGGCCTCGAAGCTCATATTTGCTTTGGCTAACGCGTCGGGCGGTTACCCTCCACCGCAACCGGGTGGCCGATTTTACGACCCAGATCGTCACCGATATTGTTTGATTGTTGGCGCGTCGGGAGAGCTTGTGGCCAGGCGCTTCTTCGACCTGTGCTTTTTGGAGGATTGCTTGGCCAAAATCACCTCTCAACAATAAAGGTTTTCGGGCCGCCCGCTCCCATTCAGCGCTCACCCTCAAGAGCCGCTATCGCCTGATCAATCATATCGCCGTTTACGGAAACAAAGTTCCGTCCCGCGGCCAGGATCGCCGAGACCGTGTGCCCGTCGGTGCCGTAGACACTGACGCCCTTATCAACCTGTGCAACCAGCGCAAACGCATTCACATCCACGGCTGAGCCTTCAAAGGATGCCTGCGCCTTGAGAATGTCGTTGCTGACGTCGGCCTCACCGATGATCGCCATTTTCACGAGCGGGATGAACCACCTCGTCAGCCCGCCATGTGTGGCGGTCTCATCCGGAATATCGAGTGGGTTGCGGGTGTCGATGACGACGACAACAACGTTCTTCAAATTGGGGAGCGCTTCGCGAGCCTGCAGATAGGCGAATTCGCCTGGCGCATTCAGCATCACGCCCGCGTCGCCGAAGACATCGTCGTCGCTCGAATATCCCTGCAGATTGATGAACGGGAAGACCGCCGGTGCCGCCGTGACCGCTGCCAAAAGCGAAGACACCAACAGGCTTGACTCGGCCGCCTGCCAGTTCCGGAAGAGCTTTATTCCCTTTTCCTGTTGAGAATACGAGGGAAACATGGCCGGACGTCGTAAATCGCCAAACGTCTTGTCTTTAAAGAGTTGCTGAGCGATCTCGATCCGTTGGGCATTTTCAAAGACCGGCCCGAAAAGACCGAAACCGGTTTTCAACCGGTAGATTATTGAATTCGAAAAAACCCTTTTCGAGAACGTCTCGTAGGTTCCGATCGCCTCCTTGGCTGACATTGGCCGGCCCGTCGCATCCTGCGGCATCAGCAGAAGTGTCGAAACAACAGCCCCGGTGGATGAGCCCGCAAAGAAGTCGAAGAGCTCATAAATCTGCTTGCCCGATCGTTCCTCGATCTCGCTCAGGATCACCAGATCGGACAGCCCAAGCATCCCGCCGCCATTGACCACCAGGATCCTGATCCGGCCGGGCTTGTCAGTATCAAAAGCTATTGCGTGTCCCTGAGCCGCGCCATAGGCCGGAAGCGAGTTGTTGTCTCCCGCCCATCTGCCACTCATGACAAAGGCTCCGGCGATGTAAAGAACAAGCAGAAAAGAGAGGGATGCGATGACCAGATAGCTGTACCGAAGGACCCGAAACACGCACTATCAATCCCGCAACAGGTGGTGGGCAGGCGCAACTTTCAAGGTTCCGCTCCGGTCTGCAATTGATGAATGATGCTATGTCTTGAGGTGAATCTTGTAAAGCGATCGGCGTCGCTGGTTTGCCTGCAGACAGCCAATTGTCGGGAGACGAAGTTGACCCTTCCAGTTGCACAGCTTGCACATGAGCTCGTCGCATGAACCCACCTTTCTTGTCGCTGAAGCGCACCCGCGTATTTTCTTCTGTCCCAAACGTTTGCGTCGCTGCGGTGGAACGGCTTGCCGGTTTTCCAAGGCTGAACAAACTGATGGAGGAACTCGACGACGACATCGAGGCAGCCCTGCAGACGCTGGAAGCGGTTTGCGGTGTTTATTCGATCTCAGGTCATGAAGACATCCCCGTGTCCGGTCCGGTTGCTTTCGTTGCCAATCATCCATTGGGTGGAGCGGACATCGTTGCAGCCTTTCGACTGCTCGAGAGCCTTGAGCGGCCATACAGGATATTGGCAAACAGGACGATTTCGGTTCCACAGGCCTTCAAGGGGCGCGTGATTTCCGTTGATGTTTACGGAGACAGTCATGCAAATTCGCGGCCGATCAGAAGCATCATGACGGGTTGGGGAAAGGAGTTCGACAATCTGTTCATCTTTCCAGCCAGGCGATGCTCACGATTTGACTACAGGTCGTGGCACATTCGCGATTTGACGTGGCATCCTGGGTTCATAAGCTTGGCGGAACGAAAGGAAGCCGCAATATGTCCGGTTCACTTCTCGGGCAGAAATTCTGCAATCTTCTATGTTTTGGCCCTAGTCTTCGGTGACCTGGCTGGATTGCGTCTTCCTGCTGAATTCTTTCGCTTTCATTCAAGCGGATTGGTTTGCGATGTGAGGGAGGCATTTCGCCGGAGGGAAAAGTCAGAGAGCATCGATGCTTATGCAAACTCAGTGAGGCAATCGGTTGAGCGTTCCGAGGTTTTGAATCGTGAAGGTGGAGCTTTTGTCAGGTCATGACGCTGTCGACAGTGTCCGTTCGGACATTGTCGACCTGCGGCGGCTCTCCTATGGCGAAGATGAGTGGGGCGTGACCGATGACTGCAGCAGGCACCTCCTGGCCTTTCACCGTGGAGACCTGATCGGCTACTATCGCGTCTTGTTTTGGTCTTCCGTCGAAGGCAAAGTCGATCTTCAAAACATATCGCCGGTCATCTCGGTCTTCCGTTTCAACCAGAGCGAATTTGACGGCTACGAAGTTCTGGAACTGGGAAGGCTATGCGTTCAAACCAACGCCCGTAGCAATATTGTACCGAGGTTTCTCTGGAGATACCTCTTTGAGCACTCAGCGCGCTTGTCAAAACCGGCCCTGGCCTTGGGCATGATAACGCCACCCGTAGGCCGTGAGTGCGAGCTCGTGCACGATTATGAAATCGCCCGATCGAGTGCTCCTTGCAAGAGAACCGGGCACTTCCAGCCACGGTTTTCGGGCCGCCATACAAAAGACACCTGTTCTGCTGAAACGGGTCGAAACCAGCAGACGGACTCGCATCCCCACGTGAGACTGAGCACGGTCCGAGCCTATTTGAGACTGGGCGCGCGCTTTGGGCCGCTGGCTCGGTGGCCATCGTTCGGGAACCGGCTGTGCCTGCTGACCAGCCTGGTCTCTGAAGAGCTGAACTTATAGAACGATGGATGTCCGTTTTACGCCGCTGTGGATCAGCTACCCCAAGGTTCTATGGAGATGCTATCGATCACTGCAGGAAGGCCAGAGCCTGCGGCATCTGTTCAACGTGAACCCGGTCTTCGGCCCAAAAGATATCTTCGTCTTCTCAAAAATCGCGCTGACCGAACTGCTCCAGAGCATCGGAGTCCGGCAACCGGAGTATGTTGTCCTGGAGCGCGACAGACGATCTTCTGAGCGACTGGAGAAACTGCTGCGTGACTACGGTTGGCTGGTTGCGAAGCCCGAGTTCGGGGCTCGGTCCAAGGGCATCTTCATTCTGAAGGACGAGGCGCAATTGGCCGAGTTTTTGAAGTCCGATCGTAAGCGCCGCTACCTTGTCCAGGTCTTTGTCATCGGCGACGAGTTGTCGATCATGTTCAGTCGGATGCCAGCGGGCGAAGTCAAGGCCCGGTCCATCATGCGAAGAAGCAAAGTCACCGTTGTGGGGGACGGAAAAAGCACGATCGAGCAACTTGCATCGTCGGTGTGTGAGGGCGAGGTCCTGTCTGCGGTCCTGAAACGCCATGATGGCGAGGAAGTGCTTCCGGAGGGTGAACACCGCCTCCTTTCGGAGCTGGGCACATACAGGCTGGGCGCTTCCTATGAGCCTGTGTCCGAGCAACCGTCCTGGGTGGCGGATGTCGAAACAAGATTGTCCGGCGTCGACGGGCTCAACTACTGTCGAGTGGACGTGATCTGCAATCCGCAGACCAACGAATACTGGGTTCTGGAGCTGAATGGTTCGCACGCTGAGCCATTGGAAGCCTATCAGGACCCCGATGACAGCGCGAAATTCTTCGACACCCTCGGTCAATCCATCATGCAGCGCATCGAGATCGGAAAGGCTGTTGAGGAACAAGGCCAGTCCCCACCGACCCGCTTGGAGATCCTCTCCTTCGCCTCAAGTTGGTTTGTTGACTATTTGAAAAGGCAGACCCGTTGGGGCTGATGTCGCAGCATTATGGTGCGGTTAACAGGCGGCCGCGGACGAGGATGCGATGAGTAACAAAGTCGGTTCGCTGCTCAAATTTGGACACGAAGTCGGCGACCCCATCGAGAGACGCGACGCTTTTTGCCGGGTTTCGGGTGAAGGCTGGTCGCGATTGGAAGTGACAGTCGCCAAGAGTCCGATTGCGTTCATTCGTGAAATTCTGATGACTTGGTCGGCCCCCTTCGCTGTGGTCTACGAACTGGAAACTTCTCGCGACCCGATTTTCCCTGTCGGACGTTATCAATCCGATTGGTTCGAGGATTTTGATGAACTCGATGCTCTTCTGATCAAGAACTGGGATTTCTTTGAGCAGGATGGCCGGCACAATATCTGGATTGCCGATTCCCAGGCGCCAAGGCAGATCATCTATGACCAGCACGAGGTCATTTACATCTACGGTGCGGAAAACAACCTTGGTTTGACGCTCCTAGAACGCGGATTTTCTGACGAGGCACCGGATATTCCGTTTCCTCACAGGCACTTCTACCATCCACAGTTTGACGACGCCTTTGAGGCCTTAATGACGGACAATGAGTGGGGATATATCGACGGGTGAATAGGCCGTGCCGAAACGATGCAGGCCGGAACAACACTGACTTGATGTATATTGCAAAGCAGCGATTGCAGCAGAGTGGACCTGGTGGAGCCAAGGGGGATCGAACCCCTGACCTCTTGCATGCCATGCAAGCGCTCTCCCAGCTGAGCTATGGCCCCTTGTCCAGGAGGCGGGCATTGAGGCCCGCCGTCGAAGCGGCTTTCTAGAGCCGCCGGCGGCGCTTGGCAAGATCAAAATGCCCGCGCCACGGCAAAATGTGCCGGCGGTGCCGGTCAGGTTTCCTCTTCGTCGTCGGAAACGTTGATGATGCCGCTCACGTCGTCGTCATCGTCGTCGGTTTCCAGGAAGGTGTCGTCATTGTCGTCGCCGATATCGACGTCGTCGTCATCGTCGCCGTCGATGTCGGGAATGTTCTCGCCGGTGTCGGACGCCTCTTCGTCGGCATCTTCAAGCGATACGATCTCGACATTGCCGGCTTCCGGTTCGGCTTCCGCGGTTTCCGTTTCCGGCTCGACCTTTTCCTTTTCCTCGACGGTCTCGCCGCCCTCGAAATAGGTCAGCGGATAGCTCTGGCCGGTATAGGGCGAGACGATCGGATCGCGATTGAGGTCGTAGAACTTGCGGCCCGTTTCCGGGCAGATGCGCTTGGTTCCGAGTTCAGGTTTTGGCACTGGGGCGGCCTCTTGTCTGGTCAGGTCGTCTACATTCGATTCCGGCGAATTCGGGGCTTTTGACCGGTCTCCGGTGTGCCGGACCCCCTACCCATGTTGCGGCGTCCTGTCAAAGCCTATCTGCGCAAAAAGCGGTCCGTCATCGCGGCAAAACGGGTGACCGGCCAAAATCGGTGTGTTAGAGCGTGCGCGAGACGCAATCCGCCCGCAGATTGCGCCAGCAATTATAGCAGATCAGGAAGCCGAAACCCATGACCCATGGCGCGCAATTGCGGCCGGCCGTCGCCCACAAATCCGAGAAACTGAGCGGCACGATCCGCATCCCCGGAGACAAGTCCATCTCCCACCGGGCGCTGATGTTCGGCGGGCTGGCAAGCGGCCGCACGACCATCACCGGCCTGCTCGAGGGCGAGGACGTGCTGGCCACCGGCAAGGCCATGCAGGCGATGGGCGCGCGGGTGGTCAAGGAGGACGATACCTGGATCGTCGACGGTGTCGGCAATGGCTGCCTGCTGCAACCCCAGGCGCCGCTCGATTTCGGCAATGCCGGCACCGGCGTGCGGCTGACCATGGGCCTCGTCGGCCCCTACCATTTCGAAGCCACCTTCATCGGCGATGCCTCGCTGTCGAAGCGGCCGATGGGGCGGGTGCTCGATCCGCTGCGGCTGATGGGCGTCGAGGTCAGGGCGCAAGCAGGCGACCGGCTGCCGGCGACGCTGTTCGGTCCGCGCATCGCCGCGCCGATCTCCTATCGCGTGCCGATGGCCTCGGCGCAGGTCAAGTCGGCGGTGCTGCTTGCCGGCCTTAACGCGCCCGGCATCACCACAGTGATCGAACCGGTGATGACCCGCGACCACACCGAAAAAATGCTCGCCGGCTTCGGTGCGAAGCTGTCGGTCGAGACCGATGCCGACGGTGTGCGCACCATATCGCTGGAAGGTCAGGGGCAGCTCGCCGGGCAGGCGATCGACGTGCCAGGCGATCCGTCGTCCACTGCCTTTCCGTTGGTCGCGGCGCTGCTGGTGCCGGGATCCGACGTCACCATCGAAAACGTGCTGATGAACCCGACCCGCACCGGCCTGATCGAGACGCTGCTCGAAATGGGTGCCGACATCGAGATCAGGAACCGTCGCACATCCGGCGGCGAGGATGTCGCCGACCTGGCGGTGCGCGGCTCGGAGCTCAAGGCGGTCGCCGTGCCGCCGGAACGGGCGCCGTCGATGATCGACGAATATCCGGTGCTCGCCGTCGCCGCGGCCTTCGCCGGCGGCGAGACGGTGATGGAGGGGCTGGAGGAACTGCGGGTCAAGGAATCCGACCGGCTGGCGGCCGTCGCCGCCGGGCTCAAGGCCAACGGTGTCGACTGCGATGAGGGCGAGGCGTCGCTCAGAGTGCGCGGCGTGCCCGGCGGCAAGGGCCTGGGCGCGGTCTCGTCGGCCGTCGTCGAGACCCATCTCGACCACCGCATCGCCATGGCCTTCGCGGTCATGGGGCTGGCGGCCGAGCATCCGGTGCGCATCGACGATGCCGCCATCATCGCCACCAGCTTCCCGGAGTTCATGGACATGATGACCGGCCTCGGCGCCCGTATCGCGCTCGAGCAGAAGGCCGCCTGAGCGGTGCCGTTCACGGTCGCCATCGACGGTCCGGCAGCTTCCGGCAAGGGCACGCTGGCCCGTCGGCTGGCCGAGCGCTACGGCTTCCACCATCTCGACACCGGCCTGACCTACCGGGCCGTCGCCCGGGCGCTGCTGGAAAGCGAGGCATCCCTGGAGGACGAGGCGCAGGCCGCGCTGGTGGCGCGCGCCCTCGACTTCGCCGGCCTCGACCGGGCGGTTCTGTCGCGCCACGACATCGGCGAGGCGGCCTCGAAGGTCGCGGTCATGCCGGCCGTGCGGGCCGCCCTGGTCGAAGCCCAGCGGCGTTTCGCCGCTCGCGAACCGGGCGCCGTCATGGACGGTCGCGATATCGGCACCGTGGTCTGCCCCGATGCCGATCTCAAGCTCTATGTAACGGCCACTCCGGAGGTCCGGGCCCGCCGGCGCCATGCCGAGATAACGCAGGGCGGCGGGGCGTCCAGTTTCGACGCGGTGCTGGCCGATCTGCAGCGCCGCGACGCTCGCGACATGGGCCGCACCGACTCGCCGCTGAAACCGGCCGACGATGCCCACTTGCTAGATACGAGCGAAATGGATATAGAAGCGGCGTTCCGCGCCGCGGTGCAGCTGGTCGAGGCTGCCATGAACGACCGGAACGACTGATTTAGGAGATCCGTTTTCGCGGCCGTCCACGCGCCGAAACAGCAACCGCAAGCCGGTTGCGGGCAACCGCGAGAGCATGTGCAACGCAAACCATCGGCGCCCGTCCGGCCCCAAAACGAGAAGAGCGGTCCGGACCTTTCAGGAGTAACAATGTCTCAACAACCGTCCAAGGAGGACTTTGCGTCCCTCCTCGAGGAATCATTTGCCAGCCAGGATCTTGCCGAAGGCTATGTCGCCAAGGGCATCATCACCGGCATCGAAAAGGACGTCGCCATCGTCGATGTCGGCCTCAAGGTCGAGGGCCGCGTGCCGCTGAAGGAATTCGGCGCCAAGTCGAAAGACGGCACCATGAAGCCCGGCGACGAGGTCGAAGTCTATGTCGAGCGTATCGAGAACGCGCTCGGCGAAGCTGTTCTGTCGCGCGAGAAAGCCCGCCGCGAGGAAAGCTGGGTCCGTCTGGAAGCCAAGTTCGAAGCCAATGAGCGCGTCGAAGGCGTCATCTTCAACCAGGTCAAGGGCGGCTTCACCGTCGATCTCGACGGCGCGGTGGCCTTCCTGCCGCGCTCGCAGGTCGACATCCGGCCGATCCGCGACGTCACCCCGCTGATGCACAACCCGCAGCCCTTCGAAATCCTCAAGATGGACAAGCGCCGCGGCAACATCGTCGTCTCGCGCCGCACCGTACTGGAAGAAAGCCGCGCCGAGCAGCGTTCGGAAATCGTCCAGAACCTGGAAGAAGGCCAGGTGGTCGAGGGTGTCGTCAAGAACATCACCGATTACGGCGCCTTCGTCGATCTCGGCGGCATCGACGGCCTGCTGCACGTCACCGACATGGCCTGGCGCCGCGTCAACCATCCGTCGGAGATCCTGTCGATCGGCCAGACGGTCAAGGTTCAGATCATCCGCATCAACCAGGAAACCCACCGCATCTCGCTGGGCATGAAGCAGCTCGAAGCCGACCCGTGGGACGGCATCGGCGTCAAGTACCCGGAAGGCAAGAAGATCAAGGGTACGGTCACCAACATCACCGACTACGGCGCCTTCGTGGAGCTGGAAGCCGGGATCGAGGGCCTCATCCACATCTCCGAGATGTCGTGGACCAAGAAGAACGTCCATCCGGGCAAGATCCTGTCGACCAGCCAGGAAGTCGAAGTGGTGGTGCTCGAGGTCGATCCGACCAAGCGCCGCATTTCGCTCGGCCTCAAGCAGACGCTCGACAATCCCTGGGAAGTCTTTGCCCAGAATCACTCGGTCGGCACCGCCGTCGAGGGCGAGGTCAAGAACAAGACCGAATTCGGCCTGTTCATCGGCCTGGAAGGCGATGTCGACGGCATGGTCCACCTCTCCGACCTCGACTGGAACCGTCCGGGCGAGCAGGTCATCGAGGAGTTCAACAAGGGCGACGTGGTCAAGGCGGTCGTGCTCGACGTGGATGTCGACAAGGAGCGCATCTCGCTTGGCATCAAGCAGCTCGGCAAGGACGCCGTCGGCGAGGCGGCCGCCTCGGGCGAACTGCGCCGTAACGCCGTGGTTTCGGCCGAAGTCACCAACATCGCCGATGGCGGTATCGAGGTGAAGCTCGTCGATCACGAGGACATCTCCGCCTTCATCCGCCGCTCCGACCTGTCGCGCGACCGCGACGAGCAGCGCCCCGAGCGCTTCCAGGTCGGTCAGACGATCGACGCGCGGGTCACCAGCTTCTCCAAGAGAGACCGCAAGATCGGCCTGTCGATCAAGGCGCTGGAAATCGCCGAGGAAAAGGAAGCCGTCGCACAGTTCGGCTCCAGCGACAGCGGCGCTTCGCTCGGCGACATCCTGGGCGCGGCCCTGAAGAAGCAGAACGGCGAAGACTAGTCGGTCCCGACCAGTCCGTGAAAATCGGGCCGCGGCGCTTCTGCGCCGCGGCCTTTTCTATTCGGCGGGGGTAATAGTCGGCTCGGCCTGTTCCCGGGCGCGTTTGCGCTTGCTGCCGAAAACCTTGCGCATCAGCAGCCCGCCCCATTGCCGGAACGGATAGAGCACCAGCTTGACGACGTCGTATTCGGCCATGCCGTCGACGCCGAGCGGCTTCCTGCAGACGCCGGGCAGGTAGTAGGTGCCGAACAGCACGTCCCAGAACGGGAAGATGTTGGCGAGGTTCTTGCCGTAGGCCTCCGGCGCGTTGGCGTGGTGCCAGCGGTGATAGCGCGGCGAGGCGAGCAGTAGGCGGAACGGTCCGTGCCCCCAATCCAGGTCCATGTGCACATAGACATTGTGCAGCGACACCAGGATCGCCCCGTAGCCGAGGATGTTCTCCGGCAGGCCGAGCCAGGTCAACAGCACGATATAGGCGGTGCCCATGATGATCGGTTCGAGGAAATGCACCCGGTAGGTGGTGAGACCGGTCATCTCCGTTTCGGAATGATGGATCGCATGCACCGGCCAGAGCCAGGATTTGTGCATGATCCGGTGGCTCCAGTAGTCGGCGAAGTCGTAGGCGAGCAGCGCCACCGGCACCAGGATCCATGGCGACACGCCGGTCCAGATCGCCGGGTCGAGCTGCGGCAGGCCGACGGCGTTGTAGGCCGAGCGGATAGTGTCGCCGGCGAGCAGCACGAACGGCGCAAAGGCGAACAGGTTGATGAAGTAGAGCAGCGTCGTGGCCGAATAGTTCTTGAACTTGGCCCGAAGCCGGCCTGGATCCGTGCGCCGCAGTGCCGCGCCGATCAGGATGGCGGCCAGAACGAACGCCATGGCGTAGGGGAACGACTTGCTGAAATCCTCGCCGAAGACGAGGGTTTGCAGAAGCGATCCCAGGTTCGACAGAGAGGCGAGGAATTCACTCATGGGGAGCCGGCCTGACGCAATACAAACAGTTGATTGACGAAATTATTCCGCAATCGTTAATTATCAGCCAATCGCTGAAATCCCAGGATGACCCGCGTGAGCGTCAGACCGCCCAAACTGCTCAAGCCCAAATCGCTGCTCGACGGCAATGTCGGCATTCTCGACGGTGAGATCATGGCCGAGATGGCGGCATCCATCGGCCGTGCCGGGCGGACGTTGGAGGCGGCGCTCAAGACGCTGGAGGAGGTGGGTGAGGAAGCAGACCCGGCAGAGCGCGAAAAACTGCTGCACAAGGCTGCGCGCGCCGCCTGGGCCCTGTTCACCCAATACGAATTGTGCGGCCTGTCCACCCAGACGAACCTGGTCAAACGCTATCGCATCCCCCGCGAGGTGGTGATCCGCATCGGAGCGCTGCCGAAACGCGATGATGATCGCGAAGACGAAGCGTGATGGGCAACCCCGGTCGGGTTGCCCATCCCGATGCGCTCACCGGGCTCAGGCCGCGGCCGACTGCTCGGCCTCCGGTTTCGACAGGGCGATGACCGCCACCACGGCGGCGCCGTTCAGCCAGTAGAAGGCGGCATCGATACCGCCGAAGCCCAGTGCGAAGGGCAGGGCCAGGAAAAGCACTCCGACGGAAAAATCCACCGCCAGATGGAATTTGTAGGGCAGGACCCGGACCATCCCGAGATGATGGTCGGTGAAGACCGTCAGCAGGAAAGCGGCAATTCCCACGATGGGCGAAATGAGCAGCGCCAGCGGATTGGAGGCGCCCAGCCCAAGCGCGAAAGGCAGGGCGATGAGCGCGAGGGCGACCGGATAGTCGAGATAGGCGTGGATCTGCTTTGTGACGAAACGAGGCATGGTATGTCTCCTTGAGTAGTCGAGCGTGATGGCCGTTGGGCCAGAAGCTCAAGTAGTTCAGGGAGACGGGATTACTGTACTCGGGAGTTCGCGATTCTATGCAGATCGTTCAGAATTGCGATGGCTCTAGAGGCGAGTGTAGCAGGACTGGAGAAGTTCCAGGCAACTCTGACGCTCGACGGGCTTTGCTTCCGTGGCAACACGTCGGGCTCTCCGGGGCAGGTCCCAAAACCGTTCAGGTCTGTTTTGCGCGGCATCCATCGGCAACAGGTTCGGCGACCGGGTGATTTCGCCGTCGGTGAAAGGATCCATGTCGTGCTTCATCGGATGTATCCCCAATTGGTCTGGAATTGCCGGCAGTTTAGGCCGATGGGGAATTCGCGCTTGAAGAAACGCTCCATTTTTCGTTCATTTATGCTTCATGTCCCCACCGGAGATACAAGGCCGTGTATCGTTTCCATGGGTATGAAATCGACGAGGACCGGCTGGAGATCCGGTCCGACGGGGAAGCGGTCCCGACGGAGCCGCAGGTGTTCAGCCTGCTGCTCGTCCTGATCGAGAACCGCGACCGGGTGATCAGCAAGGACGAGTTGATCGAGGCTGTCTGGGAAGGCCGGATCGTCTCGGACGCCACACTCAACAGCCGCATGAACGCGTTGCGGCGCGCCGTCGGCGACACCGGCAAGCTTCAGCAAGTCATCCGGACCTACCCGCGCCGCGGGTTTCGCTTCGTGGCTCCGCTCGAAAATACCGGTGCCTCCGTGGTGTTGCCCGAAGGAGCGGGATCAGCGCGGGCGCGGCCGTCGATTGCTGTTCTGCCGTTCCAGTTTCTTGCCGAAACCGAAGACCAGGCCTACCTGGCGCGGGGGATCACCGAAGAAATCGCCACGGCGCTGTCTCGCATGCGCTGGCTGTTCGTGATCTCCCAGACCTCATCCTTTTCCTTTCGTTCCGACGATCCGGACTGGGCAAAGATCTCCGACGAGCTTGCCGTCGACTATGTCCTGACCGGCAGCGTCCACAAGGCGGGCAACGATATCCGGGTTTCCGCAAGGCTTACCGACATGGACGCTCGCCGCCAGGTCTGGGCGGAGCGGTTCGGCGGCAAGCTGGCCGATGTTTTCGAACTGCACGACGAGATTGCCTTTGCCGTCGTCACCCACCTGGAGCCGGAGATCACACGTGCCGAGATCGAGCGGTTGCGCCGCAACAGCCGGGCCGGCGACCTGACGGCCTGGGAACACTATCTTCGCGCCGTGCCGCATCTCGGCAGACTGGAGCGCCCGGAAAACGAGGCGGCGCGGGAGGAACTGCTCCGCGCCATCGAAATCGATCCGGACTTCGTTCTCCCGCATGTCGCATTGGCCTGGTGCTGGACGCTGGCGGCGCTGCATGGCTGGTGCCGGAGCGGGTCCGAGGCGCTGGCGCAAAGCGGTGCGCACGCGGGCAATGCACTGAAGCTGGATCCCGGCGATGCGCGCGCCTATTGCGCCATGGCTTTTGCCGAGTTCTGGGTGGGAAATCAGGACAAGGCGGTCGAATATGCGCGGCAATCGCTGCAACTCGATCCGAACATGACGGATGCGCACGGCATTCTGGGTGCTGCCCAGGCGGTCTCGGGCGAAGCCGGGGCTGCCATCCAAGCGCTGGAGCGTGCGCTCAGCGGCAGCCCGCGGGATCCGATCCGATGGTTCTGGTATCAAGGTCTGGCGAACGCCAGTTTCGCCCTGCAAGACTACGCGCAGGCAAGCGTGTGGGCTGACCGGACGATACGCGCTCAGCCGACCTTTCCGGGAGGGCACCTGGTGAAAGCCGCCAGCCTGATGCACGCCGGCGATCCGGGTGCCGCACGCGCCACGATCGAAAACCTGGGCGAAGTGGCGCCGCACTACACGCTCGAGCGCGTCATGCGCAATCCCGTCTGGACGGATGAATCCGCCTTCAAGCGGCTGATCGCCGGCGCGAAATCGGCCGGCCTGCGGCCGTAAACGTCAACCCTTGTCCTTGTCGAATTCCGCATGCAGTTCGTCCAGCACCCGCCGGGTGAACTTGCCGATATCGGCATAGGCCGCTTCGGTCAGGTTGGCGAGCGAGATGCGCACCGAGGCATCGACCACCTCGAAACCGTTGCCGGGCAACAGTACCACGCCTGTTTCGTCGGCGAGCCGGAACAGGAAGTCAGTGCCGCGATTGTCGGCGGCGAACCAGTCGGCGAAAGCCTTGCCATAAAGCCGCTCTCCGAGTTTCTGCAGGTCGATCAGGTAGTAGTAGTTGACGTCGAGCGGTCCGGTCTGGTTGTCGATGCCCATGTTCTGGCACAGCGTCTGGAAGCGGTGGCGCACCAGATGCTTGGCGGCCGCCTTGTAGCTGCCGTCGAGATCCATCAGGCCGTTGAGCGCGAACAGCGTCATCTGCAGTTGCTGCGGCACCGACAGGCCGGCCGTGTGATTGAGCGCCACGGCGCGGCTGTCGGCGACCAGCCGGTCGAGGAAGCGCAGACCCGCGACATCCGTCGTCAGTGACGAATGGCGCCGGTCGAGCCGCTGCTTTTCGGTGTCCGGCAGAGCAGCCAGCGCCGTGTCGATGACATTGTCCTGGTGCAGGGCGATGACGCCGAGGCGCCATCCGGTGGCGCCGAAATACTTGGAGAAGGAATAGACGCAGAGCGTGTTGCGCGGGCACATGGCGAACAGCGAAACGAAATCGTCGGCAAAGGTGCCGTAGACATCGTCGGTGATGATGATCAGGTCGGGACGCTTGGTTTCGATCAGCGCCGCCAGCCGCTTCAGACATTCGTCCGACAGCTTGTAGGAAGGCGGGTTGCTCGGATTGACGACGCAGAACACCTTGATCGCCGGGTCTTCCAACTTGGCCAGCTCGGAATCCGGGAACTGCCAGCCGGCCTCCTCTTCCATGCGGATGTCGACCACCTCCATGCCGTATTCCGGCAGCGGCGGGATCTCCAGATAGGGCGAGAAGATCGGCGTGCCGAGCGCCACTTTGTCGCCCGGCTTGACCAGACCGT
This sequence comes from Rhizobiaceae bacterium, assembly GCA_963921345.3. Lineage (GTDB taxonomy): Bacteria > Pseudomonadota > Alphaproteobacteria > Rhizobiales > Rhizobiaceae > Hoeflea_A. Next base: position 584,983 of record CAWUFE020000009.1, read on the forward strand.
TGAACTGCAGGCTCTGGAAAATGTAGGTCATGGCGGCGGTGCCGCCTTCCGTCGCGAACAGCGAGAACGGGCCGGCGGGCGGAACCGTGCCGAACATTTCCTGCGCGAGATAGGCCTTCACGATCTCTTCGGCGTGGGTGAGCATGCGCGGCGGCACCGGATAGTTGCAGCCGAGAAAGGCGCCGACCGCCTCGAACAGGAAATCCTCCCGTTCCAGGTTCAACTGGTCGCGCACATAGGCGATCGCCGCGTGCAGGAAGCCGATGCCGGCATCGTCGTGCAGGCCGCCCGCATAGGCCTCGAAGCGCTCGATCATGCCCTCTTTTTCCGGCAGGCCGCCGAACCCGCTATTGAGGTAGGAATAGGAGCGTTCGGCTTCCGCCATGGCGAATTCGCCGAGCCGCAGGAATGCACGACGCGGCAGCGTTGCCAGAAAATTGGGATTGCCGCGGCCGGCGTTGAGCATCACCCGGTCGGCTTCCGAACTGGCGATTTCGATCAGCTTGTCCTTGAGTTCGAAGGGGCTGAGTGCCGCGAACTGGCTGTAATCGGTCTGTTTCATGACGAAATTCCCGTTGTCGTTCCGGTCTGGTTCTGCACTGCGGTCATGGGTTTTTGGTGATGATGCCGATCACCAGCGGTCCCCAGATCGTCAGGAACACGTTGGCGACGGCGTAGGTCACGGTAAAGGTGACGACCGGCGTGGCATTGCCGGCCTTGGCGAGCAGCGCGGCAAATCCCGGGTTGGCGCTGTGGCCGCCCACGACGCAGGCGAGCGCCTCGATCGGGTTGCGGATGCGCAGCACGTAGTAGGAGAAATAGAACACGACGATCTGCGGGATGATGGTCACGCCAATGCCGAGGAAGAACAGCGTGAGGCCGTATTGCTGGATCGTCGCCACGGCCTGCGGTCCGGCCGAGATGCCAACGATGGCGACAAAAACCGCCAGTCCGAAATCGCGCAGGAAGTTCGACGCACCGGTGGGCAGGGCGGCAAACCGCGGATGGGTGCTGCGCAGCCAGCCGAACAGCAGGCCCGACAGCAGGCAGCCGCCGCCGGTGCCGATAGTGACCGGAATGCCGGCGATCTTGAACTGGATCAGTCCGAGCAGGATGCCGAGCGCCATGCCGACGCCGAAAAAGATGAAATCGGTGATCGCCGCGGCGGTGATCTTGTAGCCGAGCAGCGCCTGGATGCGGTCGAGATCCTTCGGCGCGCCGATGAACAGCAGCTCGTCGCCACGCTGCAGTTCGATCTCCGACAGCACCGGCACGTCGCGGCCCATACGGGTGATCGCCACCAGATAGACCCCGTGCTGGGTCTCGATGTCGAGTTCCTGGTTGATCTGGCGGATGGTCTTGTTCAGAAAACGGCCCTGCGTCAGGATGATCTCGCGGCGTTCCTCCACCAGCTCGAAGCGCTCCGGCGCCTCGCTTTCGGGCCCGAAATAGGCGCCGGCGTCCTTCATGACGGCCACCTTGCCGGTGACCGCCACGCTGTCGCCCGATTTCACCACGGTATCGGTGTCGGTGGCGATCGCCGCGCCGTCGCGGATCACCGTCTCGACCGCAGCATCGGTCAGCTCCCGATCGATGTCGATGACCTTCTTCGACGTCGCCTTGCTGTCGTCGCCGACCTGGTAGACCCGGGTAACCACGGTGCGGATGGCGTTGAACTGACCGGGCTCCAGCTCCGTCTTGCCGCCGGACAACGACTTCGCCAGCTTGATCGCTTCCTGGCGGATATCCCACCGCATCACCATCGGCAGGAACCAGGTGACCACGATGATCGGCCCGAGATTGCCGAAGATGTAGCAGACCGCATAGCCGACGGCGACATTGGTCTGCATGGTCTTGATCTGCTCTGCGGTGACGCCGGCGAGCTTGGAGATCGCGTCGCCCGCCGTGCCGATGATGGCCGACTGGGTCAGCCCGCCGGCGGCGAGACCGGCCGCCGTGCCGCGGTCGAGGTCGAAGCTCCAGGCGCTGACCAGCACGCAGATCAGGCCGACCAGGCACATGACGAAGGCCGAGGCCAGCTGGTTGAGCGTGCGCCGGTTGATCGAACGGAAGAACTGCGGCCCGCCCTGATAGCCGACCGCATAGATGAACAGGGCGAAGAAGATGTCCTTGATGTTGGTGTCGAGCTGGATGTCGAGCTGGCCGATCAAGACGCCCATCAGCAGCGACCCGGCGACGCCGCCGAGCACGAACTGGCCGATGGTCAGCTTGCCGAGCGTGTGGCCGAGGGCAACGGTGATGAAGACGGCGAGCAGCGGTGCCGTATCGAACAGTCGGTCGAGAAGTTCCAGCATGCGCGCATTCACCTCCGCTCCAGGTTCGCCCAGCTCAAATAATGAGCAGACTAACCTTATCAGCCGGGGCGCGATTTGACATGCATCATGTCGTCGGTGGGGCGGTGGGCCTAACTGTGTGCGAAGATGTCGGTGTCGTCCCAGCCGATCAGGTCGAGCTTCGCCCGGGTCGGCAGGAATCTGAAACAGGCGTCGGCGTGTTTGGCGCGGCCGTCGCGGTCGAGCCGCGCCTGCAATTCGTCGCGCAGCCGGTGCAGGTAGATGACGTCGGAAGCGGCGTATTCGAGCTGCGCCTTGGTCAGTTCGTCGGCCGCCCAGTCCGACGATTGCTGCTGCTTGGAAATCTCGATGTCGAGCAGTTCGCGCAGATTGTCCTTCAGGCCGTGCCGGTCGGTATAGGTGCGGGTCAGCCGTGAGGCGATCTTGGTGCAGAAGATCGGGTCGCAGGTGATGCCGAAGCTATGGAACAGCACAGCAATGTCGAAGCGGCCATAGTGGAAGATCTTGGTCTTGCGCCGGTTGCGCAAGAGCCTGGCCAGGTTCGGCGCCTTCTTCTGGCCCTTGGCGATCTGGATCACGTCGGCCGTGCCGTCGCCCGGCGAAAGCTGCACCACGCACAGCCTGTCGCGATGCGGCTTCAGCCCCAGCGTCTCGCAGTCGATGGCGATGTCGCCGTCGTAGCGGGCCGCGTCGTCGGCGCTGATATCGACTTTGTGAAACCGGATGCTCATGGTGTGTCCCGTCCGCCAGCTGATCGAAATCCGGACATAAAGGCTGGAAGCCCGTTCGTCCACCCGCATCGGTCGCGGCACCGCACGAGGGCGTTCGTTCTGTTTTTGTTCTTGCCGGACGGCGGTCCGTCGTGTATGTATGAGAGTGAAGCGCCCGTGGCTGCAACCACGGGTTTTGTCGGGGAGCGTTGTCGATGGTGTCGCGGGTCAGCACCGTATCGTTTCAGGGAATCGGCGCCGTGCCGGTCGATGTGCAGGTGATGGTGGCGCCAGGGCGCATCGGCGTCCAGATCGTCGGCCTGCCCGACAAGGCGGTGGCCGAAAGCCGCGAACGGGTGCAGGCTGCGCTGCACGCATCGGGCCTGGCGTTGCCGCCCAGGAAGGTGACGGTCAATCTGGCGCCGGCCGATCTGCCGAAGGAGGGCAGCCATTACGACCTGCCGATCGCACTGGGCCTGATGGCGGCCCTCGGCGCCATTCCGGCCGATGCGCTGGCCGGCTATGTGGTTCTCGGCGAACTGTCGCTCGACGGCACGATCGCCCCGGTCGACGGGGTGCTGCCGGCGGCGATCGGCGCCAATGCCGCCGGCAAGGGCCTGATCTGCCCCGAGCCTTGCGGTCCGGAAGCCGCCTGGGCGAGCGCCGATCTCGATATTCTGGCGCCGCGTAGCCTGATCGCCATGGCCAACCACTTCCGCGGCACCCAGGTGCTGTCGCGCCCCGAACCGGCGATCCGCGACCGCGGCGAAGCGCTGCCTGATCTTGCCGACATCAAGGGCCAGGAGACAGCCAAGCGGGCGCTCGAAGTGGCGGCGGCCGGCGCCCACAATCTGCTGATGTGCGGGCCGCCCGGGTCCGGCAAGTCGATGCTGGCGGCGCGGCTGCCGTCGATCCTGCCGCCGTTGTCGCCGGCCGAACTGCTCGACGTGTCGATGATCCATTCGATCGCCGGCCTGCTGTCGGGCGGCGAACTCTCCGACCGGCGACCCTATCGGGCGCCGCACCATTCGGCCTCGATGGCGGCGCTGGTCGGCGGCGGAATCCGCGCCCGGCCCGGCGAAGTATCGCTGGCCCACAACGGCGTGCTGTTTCTCGACGAACTGCCGGAGTTTCCGCCGCAAGTGCTCGATTCGCTGCGCCAGCCGCTGGAAAGCGGCGAATGCGTCATCGCCCGCGCCAATCATCATGTCAGCTATCCGGCCAACATCCAGCTCGTCGCGGCGATGAACCCGTGTCGCTGCGGCATGGCCGGCGAGCCCGGCCATGTCTGCGCCCGCGGGCCACGCTGTCAGGCCGACTATCAGGCGCGCCTGTCGGGCCCGCTTCTCGACCGCATCGACCTGCGCATCACCGTGCCGTCGGTCACGGCGGCCGATCTGATCAAGCCCGGCGTCAGCGAAACCAGCGCGGTGGTGGCCGACCGGGTGGCCGGTGCGCGCGAGCGCCAGAAACGGCGTTTCGCGGAACTCGGCCACCCGGCCGTCGTCGCCAATGCCCAGTGCCCGACGGCGCTGATCGAAACGGTGGCGAGCCCCGATGCCGCCGGTGCCGCCCTGTTGCAGCGGGCGGCCGAGCAGATGACGTTCTCGGCCCGCGCCTATCACCGGGTGTTGAAGGTTGCCCGCACCATCGCCGATCTCGACGGCGCCGAGCAGGTTGGCCGCCTGCATCTGGCCGAGGCGATTTCCTACCGCATTGCCGGCGAGGGACTGGCTGCCGCGGCCTGAACGGCATGCGGTGATCCGCCGTCGGCCGCGGCGCGTATAACATCGATGGACCGAAGGGGAGGTTCCGTCATGTTCAAAATCCGAATGATTCCATTTGTGCTGGCGGCACTGCTGGCATTCTCCGGCAGCTCCGCGCTGTCGCAGATGCAGGGCCCGGATCCGGCTCTGACGCCGGAGGAAGTCGTGTCGATCCAGCTCGATGCGCTGCGCAACAACGACGATCCGGAACCCGATGCCGGCATTGCCCAGACATTCGCGCTCGCCCACCCCTCCAACAAGGCCGTCACAGGCCCGCTGGAGCGTTTCGGCCGAATGATCCGCATGCCGGCCTATGCGCCGCTGATCGGCCACGTCGCCCACAGCATCGAACGGCTGGCCGAGGACCGGGACCGGGTGGGCCTGCGGGTCACGATCGAACTGCAGAACGGCGATACGCTGCAATATCTGTGGGAGGTCCGGCGCGTGGTCGAGGGACCCGACCGGGGCGCCTGGCTCACCACCTTCGTCTCCAACCCGATGCCCGCCGGCAAGGCCATCTGAAGCAGGATCTTCACTGCGCTGCTGCGGGATAGTCGGTCTCGGCCGACACCTCGCCGTCGGCGGTCTTGCGACCGGCTTCGCGCAGTTCGCGATCGAGGCGAATCCCGGCATGGGCGCGGGGTTTACTCAGCGGCGTCAGCAGGCTGTAGATCACCGGCACCAGGACAAGGGTGAACACGGTGGCAAATCCGAGGCCGCCGAAGACCACCCAGCCGATCGCGCTGCGCGCTTCCGACCCGGCGCCGCTGCCGATCAGCAGCGGAACGGCGCCGAGCACCGTCGAGACCATGGTCATCACCACCGGCCGTAGCCGCACCATCGCGGCTTCGCGCGTCGCCTCCATGACCGAGAGGCCGCGGTCGCGCAACTGGTCGGCGAATTCGACGACGAGGATGCCGTTCTTCGCCATCAGGCCGATCAGCAGGATCAGCCCGATCTGGCTGTAGATGTTGATGCTGGTGCCCGACAGGAACAGGGCGAACATGGCGGCGGCCAGGCCGAACGGCACGGTCAGGATGATGACGGTGGCGCTCAGCAGGCTCTCGAACTGGGCCGCCAGGACCAGAAAGACGATCAGCACCGCCAGTCCGAAGGTGAGGGCGATCTGCGCGGAGTTTTCCTCCAGCGTTGCCGCCTCGCCGAGAAACACCAGCCCGAATTCCGGCGGCAGCACTTCGTCGGCCAGTTGCTGGATGTCGGCCACCGCCTCGCCGAGTGGATAGTCGGGCGACACGGCGGCGTCGATCTCGATGGCCCGGCGCTGTCCTGCGCGGTCGAGCTCGGCGGCAACGCCTTCTTCGGAGAGGGAGACGAAGGCCGACAGCGGCACCAGTTCGCCATTGCTGCCGGGAACGAACAGGTTGGTCAGGTCGCCCGGATCGTCGACGGTGCCGGCGCCGGATTCGATGATGACCGGCACCGATCGGTCGCCGACATTGAGCTCGGCCACTTCCAGTCCGTCGACCATGGCGCGTAGGGTCCGGTCGATGCTGCCGATGTTCACGCCGAGATCCTGCGCCCGCCGGCGGTCGATGGAAATCGACAGCTGCGGCTGCGTCGGCTGGTAGGACAGTCGCAGGTCGGAGAGCCGGGGCAGCCGCTCGCGGATAGCGTCCAGGAACGGATCGGCGGCCGCTGCGATCTCAGGGTGCGACGGGCCCGTGACGGCCATGCGCATACCGCCTCCGGCGCTCCAGATGTTGAGGCTGTTCGGATTGAACAGCCGCACCCGCGAGCCGGGCAGGCCGGAGAGCTCGGCCCGCAATTCGGCGGCGATCTCCCGCTGGCCCTTCTCCCGTTTGCTCCAGTCGACCAGCGGCGCGACGATGAAGGCGCGGTTGAGGTCCCAGCGGCCGACGATGGTCATGACCGTTTCGATCAGTCCCTCGTCGCGATAGGGTTCGAGCGCGTCTTCGGCAAAGCCCGACTGCCGGTCCATGTAGTCGATCCCGACCCCGTCGGGGCCCTGCATCGAGATCAGGATGAAACCGCGATCTTCGGCCGGAAGCAGCTCCTGGTCGAGGCTGAAATAGAGATACCCGGCCGCGGCCGCGGCGATCACGGCGACGCCGAGAACCAGGATCCGTGCGTGCAATGTGAAGTCGAGAAACCGCTCATAGGCGGTTTTCAGCGCCGCTCCGAAACCGGCGACGGGGCTGCGCCTCCCTTCGCCCGTCTCGCTGACCTTGTCTTCCGGCAGCCGCGAGCCGATCAGCGGCCCGAGCGTCAGCGCGACGAAGGATGAAATGCCCACCGCGATCGCCAGCACGAAGCCGAATTCGGCGAACAGCCGGCCGGCGTCGCTGGGCAGGAAGGTGATCGGCACGAAGACTGCGACCAGCGTCGCTGTCGTTGCGAGGACCGCGAAAAAGACCTGGCGCGTCCCGATCACGGCTGCTGCCATGCGCTTGAGCCCGAGGCCGCGCTGCCGCTGGATGTTTTCCAGCACGACGATCGCGTCGTCGACGATGAGGCCGGTGCCGAGCACCAGCGCCAGCAGTGTCAGGATGTTGATCGAGAAGCCGAGCAGCCAGATCGCCGCGACGGTGCCGATCAGCGATATCGGGATGGTCACCGCCGGAATCAGCGTCGCCCGGATGTTGCCGATGAACAGATAGATGACCGCGATGACGATGCAGATGGCGATGGCCAGGCTGATCGCGACTTCCCGCACCGAGCCGCGGATGAACACTGCATCGTCCGACATCTTGACGATGCGAACGTCGCCGAGCCGGGCGTTCAGTCGCTCTATCGCCCTGTCGACCGCCGAGGAAATGGCGATGGTGTTGGACTGGGCGCGCCGGATCACCCCGAGACCGACGACCTTGGTTCCGTCGAGCCGCACATAGCTTTGCGCGTCCTCCGGTCCGAACGACGCCTGGGCGACGTCGCCGAGACGGATGGACGGAGCGATTTCCAGCTCCTCGATCTCCTCCGGCGTGACGACGGAGGCATCCGAGCGGACGATCAGCAACTGGTCGTCGGACTTGAAGCTACCGGCAGGGACGTCGAGATTGGCGGTGCCGAGCACATCGGCCACCCGATCGATGGAAAGGCCGAAACGGGCGAGGCGCAGCGGGTCCACGGCCACCCGCAGGACCAGCTCCTGATCGCCGAAAAAGCTCAGCGACGCGACCCCGTCGATCGATTCGATGGCGCTTGCGATGTCCTGGCGGGCGATCTCCGTCAGCGCCTCGATGGATTTCGTCTCGCTGGTGACGGCGAGGCGGATGATCGGACTGGAATCGGCGTCCGCCTTGACCACCGTCAATTCGTCGACGCCCGCCGGCAGCCGCCGCTCGATGGCCGCGACCGCTTCGCGTACGTCGTTGGCGGCGACGTTGATATCGATGGACGGCCGGAATCGGATCCGTATGCGGGCGTTGTTTTCCTCGCTTGCCGCCTGGATGGACTGGATACCGGCGACGCGCGCCACCGCTCCTTCGATCACCGAAGTCACCTCCGCGTCCATCGTTTCCGGCGCCGCGCCGTTCCAGATCGCGCGCACGGTGACGACCGGCCGGTCGACATCCGGCAATTCGCGGATCTCCACGCCGAACAGCGCCGCCAGCCCGGCAATCACGATCAGCAGCGAAAACACCGTGGTGAGAACCGGACGGCGCACCGACAGCGACGGCAGGTCGTTGCGCTTGTCGGTCACGTCGAGCCTCCGGATCCCGGTTGCGGCCGGTCGCCGCTGTCAGGCGCCAGCCGCGTCTCGACCTTGCGTCCGGGGCGCACGGACTGCACGCCCTCGACCACGACGAGGTCGCCCTGGTCCAGAGCCCCGTCGATCAGCGCCCGGCCTTTCTCGCGGCGCACGATTTCGACGAAAACCCGTTCCGGCATGTCGTCGCGGACCGTCCAGACATAGGATCCGTCGCGGCTCCACAGCACCGACACTTCCGGCACGCTCGGATAGTCGTCGCCGGTGATCTCGAGCTGCACCGCGTAGGATGCGCCCGACCTCAGCCGGCGCTGGGGATTTGCGATCCGGGCGCGAGCCTCGAGCGTTCGGGTCGCCGTGTCGATGCGGCTGCCCAATATGGCGATCTTGCCGGTGATCGGCCTGTCGTCCAGCGACCAGCCGGTGACGGTGACCTCGTCTCCGACCTGCACCAGATTGGCGAACTCCTCGGGAACCTTGAAATCGACGAAGATGCCCGACCGGTCGTCCAGCGTTGCGATCTCGGTGTCGGTGGTGACCCGGTCGCCGCGATGCAGATCGGTGATGCCGATCGATCCGGCGAACGGCGCCCGCACCAGCCGTTCCTCGAGCGCGATCTCGGCCTGCTGCATCTTCAGCAGCGCCAGTTGCAGCCGGTCTTCGGTTTCCGTGTAGACGACGTCGCTGACGGCGCCCGAAGCGCGCAACTGGTCGTAGCGCTCCAGCGTGCGCTCCAGCTGTTCCTTCTCGATGCGGGCCGATTCCATCAGCACCCGCTCGTCGGCATCGTCGAGCCTGAGCAGCACCTGGTCCGCCTCCACCTCCTGGCCGCCCTCGAAGAGCACCTCCTCGATGCGGCCGTCACTGGCGGGGTAGAGCATTACGGATTGCAGGGCGCTTCCCGTGCCCACGGTGCGCAGCTCACGGCGGTAGACGGAAAACTCCAGTGGCTTGACGATCAGCGTCGCCGGCGCGCTGCGCCGGCCGGCAGTCCGCTCCTCGCCGTCGGCGGGTCGATTCTCGTACAGAAACAGGCCGACCAGAGAAGCCGCAAGCAAGGCGGTCAGCAGCGATATCTGCGTGACTGGTCTCATCCGAAGGCTCCGTGCACCCGCCGGTGTCGCGGCCGATCGTCCGTTCCACCTGCGTGCGGCGATCCGTTTGATCGTCGATCCGACACAATGTTCGCACCTCCGACGAGAGGTAGCGTAGTGTGCGGCAATTCCAACGGATGTCCGCTACAGGCTTTATATCCGCAAACCGATTGCGAACCGAGTCGTTTGGCCGGCGCTTCGGGTGAAGCCGATCGATTTCGGCACTCGCCACTTGCCAGAATTCTCTGGACGGCGCGGCCGCCAAGCCATTAGGCTCGCGCCATAAAAACGGAATTGGGAGTGAAGCGGCATGGAAAAACTGAGAGCCATCGTTGACGAGGCGGTTGCGGAGTTGGACGACAGCTTCACCCAGGAGCATGTCCAGAAGGTCTCCAAAATAGTCGAAAGCGCGGTCATCCGCGGCATGCTGGAAGGTCAGCACCGGGCCGTCGATACCTGTCGCGAGGAGGCCGGCGAAGCGGAATTGGACATCGCCCACCGCATCGCCGCCGCCATCCGCCGCAAGAACGACCTGCTGATCACCAACCTGTCCAGTCTGCGCTGAACCTGGCCTCACGCTGCTTTATTCGCCGAGCCCTTCGAACAGGGCGGTCGACAGGTAGCGCTCGGCAAAGGACGGTATGATCACCACCACCATCTTGCCGGCGTTTTCCGGCCGCTTGCCGACGCGGATCGCAGCGCTGAGTGCCGCACCCGACGAGATGCCGATCGGCAAACCTTCAAGCCGCGCCGCCTGCCGTGCCAGTTCAAAAGCTTCGTCATTGCCGGCGGTTACAACCTCGTCATAGATCGACGTGTCGAGGATCGCCGGAGCGAAGCCGGCGCCGATGCCCTGGATCTTGTGCGGACCAGGCTCGCCGCCGGACAGGACCGGCGAATCCTCAGGCTCCACAGCGACGATCTGCAGCTCAGGCTTGCGCGCCTTCAGCACCTGGCCCACCCCGGTAATCGTGCCGCCGGTGCCGATGCCGGAGACGAAGATGTCGATATTGCCTTCGGTGTCGTTCCAGATTTCCTCGGCCGTCGTTTCCCGGTGGATCTGCGGATTGGCCGGGTTCTCGAACTGCTGCGGGATAACGGCATCGGGGATTTCGCGCGCCAGTTCCTCGGCTCTGGCGATCGCGCCCTTCATGCCCTTCGGTCCCTCGGTCAGCACCAGTTCGGCACCGAGCAGCGCCAGCATGCGGCGGCGTTCCACCGACATCGTCTCCGGCATGGTCAGGATCAGCCGGTAGCCTTTGGCGGCAGCGGCGAAAGCGAGTGCGATGCCGGTATTGCCCGATGTCGGCTCGACCAGCACCGACTTGCCCGGCTCGATCCGGCCGTCGGCCTCCATGGCCTCGATCATCGCCACGCCGATGCGGTCCTTGACGCTGGCGATCGGGTTGAAGAACTCCAGCTTGCCGAGGAGCTGCGCCTCGACCCCATGCGCGGCCGCGAGCCGGTCGAGCCGCACGATGGGCGTGTCGCCGATGGTCTCGGTGATCGATGCGAAGATGCGCCCGCGTCCGGCGGGGCGGTTATGTTCGGACATGGTCTGCTCCTGATTGCGGCGATGGGATTTCACCGCCGGTTGGATTGCGTCGTGCAAACTTAGTGCCGCGGTGGCCCCGGTGCCAGACCCAGGAAGCAGAATTAGACGAATTTCCTAGAAAAAAATTCCCCGCGGCCGTTGCATCGGGAACCGAATTCCGTATCGGGGCTTCCCGGAATTGTTCCGTGGAAGAAAATTCTAATGTCGCCCCGTCGAGCCGAAGCCGCCGGCGCCACGCTCGGTTTGCTCCGCCAGGGTCCGCTCCTCCAGCCGCGCCTGCTCCACCGGAGCGACGATCATCTGGGCGATGCGCGAGCCGCGCTCCACCGTGAACGCCTCCTGTCCCAGATTGATCAGCAGCACCTGGACCTCGCCGCGATAGTCGCTGTCGATCGTGCCCGGCGTGTTGAGGCAGGTGATGCCGTGTTTCAGTGCCAGGCCGGAGCGCGGGCGGATCTGCGCCTCGTAGCCGGCCGGGATCTCGAAGACCAGACCGGTCGGTATCAGGCGGCGTTCGCCGGGCGCCAGCACGATCGCATCGTCGGCGGCGTTGGCGGCACGCAGATCCATGCCGGCGGCACCGGCCGTTTCATAGGCCGGCAGCGCCAGGCCCTCGCCATGCGGCAGCCGTACGAGCCCGACGACGGGCGGAGTTAGTGCGGGTTCGGAGGTCATGCGCCACTCTTCGGCGCTTTGCGGCGACGGGTCAATTGCATGACAGCGCAAAGCCGTTTAGAAGACGCCCAATTCAACAGGATTCTCTCCCCATGACCGGAAGTCTGGCTGAGGCGGTCGCCCGCCGCCGCACTTTTGCAATCATTTCGCACCCGGATGCGGGCAAGACCACGCTCACCGAAAAGCTGCTGCTGTTCGGCGGCGCCATCCAGCTTGCCGGCGAGGTCAAGGCCAAGAAGGACCGCATGCAGACGCGCTCCGACTGGATGAAGATCGAGCGCGACCGCGGCATTTCCGTCGTCACCTCGGTGATGACCTTCGAATATGGCGACCACGTCTTCAACCTGCTCGACACGCCGGGCCACGAGGATTTCGCCGACGACACCTACCGCACGCTGACCGCGGTCGACGCGGCGATCATGGTGATCGACGCCGCCAAGGGCATCGAGCCGCGCACGCTGAAGCTGTTCGAGGTATGCCGGCTGCGCGACATCCCGATCGTCACCTTCGTCAACAAGCTCGACCGCGAAAGCCGCGACCCCTTCGAGATCCTCGACGAGATCGAGGACAAGCTGGCGCTCGACACGGCGCCGATGACGTGGCCGATCGGCCGCGGCCGCACTTTCGCCGGCACCTATCACCTGGCCGACAATGCGGTGCGGCGCCAGGACAGCGAGGAAGAGCGCACGCCGGTCAACGGGCCGGAAGCCGACAGCGCCGGCGGCCTGCTGCCGGAGCAGGATCGCGATGCCTTCATCGAGGAGGTTTCGCTCGCCATCGAGGCCTGCCGCCCCTTCGACCTGGACGCGTTCCGGGAAGGGCACCTGACGCCGGTCTTCTTCGGCTCGGCGCTGCGCAATTACGGTGTGCGCGACCTGATCAACGCGCTCGGGCAATACGCGCCGCCGCCGCGCGCCCAGCAGGCCGACACCCGGCTGGTCGAGGCGACCGACAACAAAATGACGGCCTTCGTCTTCAAGATCCAGGCCAACATGGACCCCAACCACCGCGACCGCATCGCTTTCGTGCGGGTCTGTTCGGGCCGCCTGCAGCGCGGCATGAAGGCGCGGCTGTCGCGCACCGGCAAGACGCTCGGCCTGTCTGCGCCGCAATTCTTCTTCGCCCATCAGCGGCAGCTCGCCGATGACGCCTATGCCGGCGACGTTGTCGGCATTCCCAACCACGGAACGCTGCGCATCGGCGACACGCTGACCGAGGGCGAGGACATCGTCTTCCAGGGCGTGCCCAACTTCGCGCCGGAAATCCTGCGCCGCGTGCGGCTGGAGGACGCCATGAAGGCCAAGAAGCTGAAGGAAGCGCTGCAGCAGATGGCGGAGGAGGGCGTCGTGCAGCTGTTTTCGCCGGAAGACGGCGCGCCGGCCATCGTCGGCGTCATCGGCGCGCTGCAGCTCGACGTTCTGAAGGAGCGGCTGCGGGCCGAATACGGCCTGCCGGTCAGTTTCGAGACGGCGCGCTTCAACCTGTGCCGCTGGATATCCGCCGACAGCGCGGCGGAGCTCGACAAGTTCGTCACCGCCAAGCACGGCGACATCGCCCGCGATCTCGACGGCGATGCCGTGTTCATGGCCTCCGACGGTTTCTCGCTCAACTACGAGGCCGAACGCTGGCCGGCCATTCGCTTCGCCCAGGTGAAGGAATACCACGTCCGCAAGGCGGCCTGACCGCCTCTGGCGCAATCGACGGTCCTGCGGCAGTATGCGCCGGCTCGCGCTATGCAGGCGGGCCGATTCGGCGGCGACCACAGATTGTCGTTCGACAGGAGGGAGAGCCATGACCATGCAGCAATTCCAGGTTCGCAAGGACGATCTGTCGAACTCGCGGCTTGTCGCCGGGGCGGCCCCGGAGCTGGCCCACGGCGAGATCCTGGCGCAGGTCGACCGCTTCGATCTGACGGCGAACAACGTCACCTACGGTGTGGTCGGCGAGCGCATCGGCTACTGGACCTTCTTTCCGCCCGTCGACAATGACGATGGCGGCTGGGGCATGATCCCGGTCTGGGGGTTTGCCGATGTCGTCCGGTCGCGGTCGCCCGAAGTGCCCGAGGGAACGCGGCTTTATGGGTATTTTCCGATGGCGAGCCACCTGGTCATGCGGCCGAACCGCGTGAGCGACAGCAGGATGATCGACGGCAGCGAACACCGGCAGTCTTTGCCGCCGGTCTACAACGCCTATGCCCGGATCGATCCGGACGATGGCACAGCGGGACTCGAAAACGAGCGCATGCTGCTGCATCCGCTCTATGCGACGTCCTTTTGCCTGCACGATTTCTTTACCGACAATGGCTGGTTCGGCGCCGAGCAGCTGGTCGTCGTCAGCGCCTCCAGCAAGACTGCCATCGGCCTTGCCTATTCGCTCGCCGACGACAACAACGCCCCGGCCGCGATCGGCCTGACCTCGGCCGGCAATGTCGCCATGGTCGAGTCGCTCGGCCTCTACGACACGGTGCTGCCCTATGCGGAACTGTCGAGCATCGACGCCACGGTGCCGACGGCGATCGTCGACATGTCCGGCTCCGGCAATGTGCTGTCCGACCTGCACCGGCACCTGGGCGATACCATGCGTTATTGCTCGAATGTCGGCGTCACCCACTGGTCCGACAACACGATGGGGCCGGATTTCATCCGCGAACGCAGCGCCATGTTCTTTGCCCCCGGCCACATCAAGAAACGGGCCTCCGAATGGGGCCCGGGCGAATTCGAGAACCGCGCCCATGCGTTCTGGCGCGATGCGGCCGAAAAAAGCCGGTCCTGGCTGAATTTCAAGACCGTGTCCGGCCTCGAACAGACGGGCGGCGTTTTCGAGGATCTGAGAACCGGTGGCGTTTCGCCCCACACCGGGATCGTGGTCGACATGACCGGGTAGGCTAGCCTACCAATTTGTAACGAGGCAACTCGGGCGAACCATCGTATAAACGGAATGGGAGCGTTCGGGGGCGCCGGCAAAACGGCAGATCGATGAAGATTCCGCACAAGATATTCGGCGTTGCCATCCTGGTCTTCGTGCTGATGGGATCCGCGATCGCCTATTCCACCTTCAAGCTCTACCAGGTCAGCAAGGAAGTCACCGATCTTGCCGAGATCTTCATTCCGCTGTCCGACCGGATTGCCGAAATCGACCTGCAGATCGTCCGGCAGGAACTGCATGTCGAGCGCCTTGAAAAACACTTGACGACGATCAAGCTGATCGACGAGGAGTTGCGCGAGCTCGACGCCGGCATCGTTCCCGAACATCTCGCGGCCGGCAACGAAACGGTTGCCGAGAAACGTGCCCGGCTTGAAGCCGAGCTGGCCGAACTGAAGACCATCGTCGCCGCCGAGGAATTGGATTTCCAATCCCGGGAAGCCAGTGTCGACACCGCGATCAAGGCGGCAGAGGCGATCGTCGAGGAAGCGGCCGCGACGGCGTTGACCGTCGACGGTCAGAACGCGCTCAAGACCCTTCTGCCGCTGCTGCAGTCGGTGGACCAGCAGCATTCCAACCTGCACGCCCAGATGACGCTGCTGATCTCCGCCTTCAAGAAGGACAGCCCCATGCTGTTCGAGATGGAGCGGTTGATCGAAAAGGAGGAAGATCAGCTTGCCGACTACATGAAGGCGACCTGGCAGAAAATCGCCCATTTCACCGAGGGAGCGGCGAAAAAGGCGGAAGAGCATGAGCGCCAGGCCCTGATCGTCAACATCGTGCTGGCGGCGGTCGCAGGCGTTCTGGCCCTCATTCTGTCGGCGCTGATCATCCGCGGCATGCTGCGGCCGCTGCGGCGGTTGATGGACGGCACCAGCCAGGTGGAAGCCGGAGATTTGTCCGGCGAGATCGCCGCCGGGCCCCGCGACGAGATCGGCGATCTGACGCGCAGTTTCAACGCCATGCTGCGGGAGCTGCGCAAGACCGAGGAGATCAAGGACAAGTTCGGCCAGTATGTCGACCCGCGCGTCGTCTCCGGCCTGATCGGCGATCCCAACATGGAGCTGGTCAACGGCGAGAAGAAGGTGGCCTCCGTCTTCTTCGCCGACTTCGCCAATTTCACCGGCATTTCCGAACGCTTCACGCCGGGCGGTCTGGTCAAGCTGATCAACCGCTATCTGGCGCTGATGTCGGGGCCGGTGACCGAGCATCACGGGCTGATCGACAAATATATCGGCGACGCCATCATGGCGTTCTGGGCGCCGCCGTTTTGCTCCGACGGCGACCAGGCGACGCTGGCGGTGCGGGCGGCGCTTGACGATATCGCGCTGGTCGACCAGCTGCGCGAGGAACTGCCGGATTTGATGGGGCTGCGCCGCGACCTGCCGGAGATCGGCATGCGCATCGGCATCGCCACCGGCGAGGCGGTGGTCGGTTCGATCGGCTCGGAGAAGACCAAGAACTACACGGTGATCGGCGACACCGTGAATCTCGGGGCGCGGCTGGAAAGCGCCAACAAGGTCTATGGCACCTCCATTCTGGTCTGCCGGCGCACCTATGAGATGGCTTCGCGGGCGTTCGAGTTCCGCAGGATCGACAACCTGATCGTCGCCGGCAAGACGGAGCCGGTGTCGATCTACGAACCGCTCGGTCCCGTTGACGCCGTTGCCGACGACATCCTGCTCTACCGCGACGGCTTCGAAACGGCGCTCGGCGCCTTTCAGCAGGGCGACTGGAGCCGTGCCGCCGCCGGTTTTCTCGAATGCCGCAAGACCAGAAGCGACGACCCGGCGACGGAGACCTATGTGCGCCGGCTGGCATCGATCAAGGAAAACGGCCCGCCCGAGAACTGGGACGGAGTCTGGCGCCTCGACCGCAAGTGACCGAAAGGGCCCGATCGCAAAACGGGCCCTCGTCAGGCAACTGCAGTCGGGTCAGCCCATGAGACCGCCGTCGCTTCGGCTAATGCCGATGATCGCCGATCGCGGCGCGGTGCCTTCGCCGTCCGGGAAATGGCTGTCGCCCTTCTCGCCCGGATGCTGGATTCCGACGAACAGCGTCTTGCGGTCCGGGCTCCAGGCAAAGCCGGTGACCTCGCACTCGCGCGGGCCGACCATGAAGCGCTTGATCTCGCCGGTCTGCGGGTCGGCGACGAGCATCTGGTTGTTGCCCATGCCCTTGAAGTCGCCCTCGTCGCTGTAATTGCCGTCGGTCTGGATCCACAGCAGGCCGTTGTTGTCGAAGGTCAGGCCGTCGGGCGAATTGAACATGTTTTCCGACGTGATGTTGTCCGAGCCGGCATAGTCGTAGGAGTAGACCTCCGGGTTGCCGGCCATAACGAACAGGTCCCAGTTGAAACCGTCCGCCGTGTGGTCGCCGCCATCCGGCCGCCAGCGCACGATCTGGCCGTAATCGTTGCCGACGCGCGGGTTGGGGCCGTTCGCCAGCGTCGAATCGCCGCCGTTATTGGGCTTCTTGCCGCGGTTCTTGTTGTTGGTGAGGCAGCAATAGACCTCGTCCCGGTTGGGGTTGGCGGCAACCCATTCCGGCCGGTCCATGGTGGTGGCACCGACGGCCGAGGCGGCCTGGCGGGTGCGGATGGCGATCTCGGCCGGCGAGGCCATGCCGGTGGTTTCCGGAGTCAGGGCAAGCCACTGGCCCGTCATGTCGTCGTCGAATTTGGCGACGTGAAGCGTGCCGCTTGCCAGCAGGTCCGAATTGTCGCCGCCGGCGGCGTATTTGCCGTCGCTGATGAAGCGGTAGAGGAACTCGCCGCGTTCGTCGTCGCCCATATAGACGACGACGCGGCCGTCATGGGCAACCACCACTTCGGCGTTTTCGTGCTTGAAACGACCGAGCGCGGTGCGCTTCTTGGGCGTCGAATTCGGATCCAGCGGGTCGATCTCGACGACGTAGCCGGCCCGGTTCGGTTCGTTCGGGTGCCTGGAAATGTCGAAGCGCTCGTCGGCGGTCGCCCAGGCATAGCCCGAGTCCTTGTTGTTGACGCCATACCGGTTCATCTCCGGCGTCGGCTCGTAATGTTCGTCGCTCGACGAGAAATAGCTGTTGAAGTTCTCCTCGCAGGCCAGATAGGTGCCCCAGGGCGTTCGGCCGTTGCCGCAATTGTTCCAGGTTCCGAGCGTGGTGGTGCCGGTCGGATCGGCGGCGGTCTTCAGGAGATCGTGGCCGCGTGCCGGGCCGGTGATGTCCATCGGCGTGTCGGCCGTGATGCGGCGGTTGTAGGGCGAGTCCTTGACGATGCCCCACCGGCCGTCCTTCTGAGCGATCTCGACGACGGTGACGCCGTGCGCCGCCTTTCCCTTGCGGATGTCGTCCGCGCCTTCCGGCAGCTTGGTCTCGCGGTTGCCATAGATGATGCCGCGATTGGTGTATTCATTGTTGACGGCAAGAATGGCCCGGCCGTCATGGGCGAAAAGCGCCATGCCGTCGGTGTTGTCGCCGAAGGCGCGCTCCTGGCTGGCGCCGGTGCCGCGCGTGGCCTGGTCGAACTCGACGCCGTCGGACCAAAGCGGATCGCCCCAGCGAACGAGAACCTGCCAGTCATAGCCTTCCGGCAGGGTGACCGTGTCTTCCGTATTAGCGTCGACGGCCGGGAACCCGAGGCGCGACGCGGCCTTTGCCCGTGCCGGGCTCAGACCGCCCGAACCCATGACAAAGGCGGCGGC
The DNA here is from genome assembly GCA_963921345.3 of Rhizobiaceae bacterium. GTDB lineage: Bacteria > Pseudomonadota > Alphaproteobacteria > Rhizobiales > Rhizobiaceae > Hoeflea_A. Next base: position 603,394 of record CAWUFE020000009.1, read on the forward strand.
GCCGAAGGCGAAGCTGCTGCCCAGAAAGCCGCGACGGGATAGGGCGGTATCGACTACCTTTTTGAAGCCGGTGACCTCGGGGCCGGGATTGAGAATCTCGTCGAACTCGTCGAAGGACAGATCGTTGTCACGTGTCTCGGTCATTGATTGCACCTCACTGCTGGCTGTCCGCTGGCTCGCCCCCTTTGGTTCTGGGGCCGTCGTGTAAACCGCGCCGGCCACTGTGGTTGCGTCGTGCAACAACCGCATGACAATAGGAACAAAATTCGGCAGCGCCAATGCGCCACCAGGGCCTGGTGAGAAAGTGATCGAGTCAGCCGTTTTTCGCTGCATCCAATCCCTGTTGGACGCACCGCAGCAACTCATCGCCGGGCTCAACGCCGACCGACAGCCGCAAAAACCCGTCCGGTACGGCGTCGCCCCAGCGGGCGCGCCGGTCGGCCGAGCTGTGCAGGCCTCCGAAACTGGTGGCCGGCACGAAAGCACCGGAGCCTTCGATGAACCGGTCGGCTGCCGGCTTGTCGGCGAATGTCGCGCCGATCAGGAAGCCCGGATGGGTCATCTGGCGGCTGGCGACGGCAAAAGCCGGATCGTCGGCAAGACCGGGATAGCGCACTGCTGCGACTGCCGGATGGCCGCTTAGCACCTCGGCGACCCTGCCGGCGGTCGCGCCCATGCGTTCCAGCCGCAGTTCCAGCGTCTCCAGTCCGCGCAGCAGCAGCCAGGCGTCGAACGGGCTGGCGATGGCACCGGCCAGCGTTCGGGCCTGGACGACCTTTTCCATCAGACCCGCGTCGCGCGATGCGACATGGCCGAGCAGCAGGTCGGAATGGCCGGAGGCCGATTTGGTGTCGGAGACGATCACCAGGTCGGCGCCGAGATCGAGCGGTTGCTGGGTCAGCGCCGTGCACACCGTGTTGTCCACCGCCAGCAACGAGCCGGCCGCCCGGCAGCGTTCGGACAGCGCCGCGAGATCGATGACGTCCAGATGCGGGTTGGTCGGGGTTTCGACGATGGCGAGCTTGACGCCGTCGAGCGGCACCGTGTCGATCCCGGCGGTCGGGCAGGTGGCCACCGTGACGCCGAACCCGGTCAGCACCTCGTCCATCAGATTGCGCACGGCGTAATAGCCGTCGCTCAACAGCAGCACCCGGTCGCCGGCGTTGACCGTGGCCAGTACCGCAGCCGCATAGGCCGCCATGCCGGACGAAAACAGTGCGACCGGCGCGTCTTCGAGGACCGCCAGCCGTTCTTCGACGGCCTTGACGGTCGGATTGCCGATGCGGCCATAGACGCGGTCCGGCGCCGGCTCGTCCGGCAGGTGAAAGATGCTGGTCGGCGTCAGCGGTTCGGCGATGGTGTCGCCGGGCCGCAGTGCACGCGTGCGGGTATGCAGCATGGCGAACAGCCGCTTTCGGATCGTCGCATCGTCGGTCATGACTTCCCCGCGATTGAAATGGAAAGCCTTTGGGCCCTGCCGCAGGGAGAAAGTCAAGAGCGGCTGGCGGGCCGCGCCCTGGTCGGGCGCAACCCGGGTCAGGATTTGATGAAGGTGCCGGCCTGCAATTCGCGGATCGCCTGAACCAGCTCGTCACGGGTGTTCATGACGATCGGTCCGTGCCAGGCCACCGGTTCCTGGATCGGCCTGCCGCAGACCAGCAGGAAACGGATGCCCTCGTCGCCGGCCTGGACGGTAATCTCGTCGCCGGTGTCGAAGACCACCAGCGTGCGGTCGCCCGACTGGTCGCGCAGCAGCAGTTCCTCGCCGGCAAGTTCTTTCTCGGTCAGCACGCCGAAGGGCTTCGACGCTCCTGCGAAGGTTCCGGAGCCGGCGAAGATATAGGCGAAGGCGGAGCGGTAGGTATCGACCGGCAGGGTCTTGCGCTTGCCCGGCGGCACCGAGATGTCGAGATAAAGCGGATCGGCCGACACTCCGTCGACCGGGCCGGTCTTGCCCCAGAATTCGCCGCAGACGACACGCGCCACGGTGCCGTCATCGTCGACAACTTCCGGAATATCGGCGCCCTTGATGTCCTGATAGCGGGGATCGGTCATCTTTAGCGACGACGGCAGGTTGGCCCACAGCTGGAAGCCGTGCATGCGGCCGCGATCGTCGCCCTGCGGCATCTCCTGGTGCATGATGCCGCTGCCGGCAGTCATCCACTGCACGTCGCCGGCACCCAGCGTGCCGCGATTGCCGAGGCTGTCGCCGTGTTCGACCGTGCCGGCCAGCACATAGGTGATGGTTTCGATGCCGCGATGCGGGTGCCAGGGAAAGCCCGGCCGGTAATCCTCCGGATGGTCGTTGCGAAAGTCATCGAACAGCAGGAACGGGTCGGCCAGTTCCGGCTCGGCGAAGCCGAAGGCGCGGTGCAGCTTGACGCCGGCGCCCTCCATGGTGGGGACGGCCGACGAGATCTGTTTGACGGGTCGGATGGACATGAGCGTGTCTCCTTGTTGGAGACGAATATAAACCCGCCAGTGTTCGATTGAAGGAAACGACCTGGAACACACTGTTCACGCGGGTTTGACGATCTCGATCAGACGCTGCTGTCGATGGGGACTGCGGTGGTGTCCTTGATGTCCTCCATCACGAAGGAAGCGCTGACATCTGACAACGGCACCCGGGCGATCAGCCGCTGGTAGAGCCGATCATAGGCCTTGACGTCGGCAACCCGCGCCCGCAGCACGTAGTCGAGTTCGCCGCTGGTGCGGTGCACGCCGATGATCTCCGGCAGCCCGACGACGGCGCTGCGGAAGCGCTGCAGCCAGTCGGGATCGTGATTGGCGGTACGCACGAAAATGAAGACCAGCAGCCCGCAACCCACCTTTTCCGGATCGACCAGCGCGACGCGACCGCGGATGATGCCGGCTTCCTCCAGCGCCTTGACGCGCCGCCAGCAGGCGTTGCGCGACAGGTTCACCCGTTCGGCCAGCGATTCCACCGACAGACTGCCATCCTGTTGCAGTTCTCGCAGAATCTTGTGATCGATTTCATCAATTCGGCGCATATTTGGGACATTTATCCCAAATTCGAGCAAAATTCCAGAAAAAATGGGAACTCTTCCCGGCCGCGGCGATCTATACTGCCCGGAAATCGACACCCGACAGAAGGACCCGACCATGACCCGCTCCCTGTCCCGGCTGTTTACCGAGCATCCGCGTTCGGTCGACGAAAGCTATTTCGAACATATGCGTTTCGCCTTCGGCTTTTCGGCGCGCTTGTTTGCCGCCGCCTTTGCGGCTCTGGCCCACGCCCTGCTGCCGTTTCTGTTCGAAAAGACCGCCAGCCGCATGATCGGCGACATGCATCACCGTATGCACAACCGCAAAGCCTGACCGCCCATGTGCCGCTGGGTGGCCTATCGTGGCGCGCCGCGATTTCTCGAGGACCTGATATCCGCGCCCGATCACTCGCTGATCGAACAGTCCCATTGCGCCGCGGAAGCGAAGACCGCCACCAATGGCGACGGTTTCGGCTTTGCCTGGTACGGCGAGCGCAACGAGCCCGGGCTCTATCGCGACATCCTGCCGGCCTGGTCGGACGAGAACCTGCGCTCGCTGTCGCGACAGATCCGTTCGAGACTGTTTCTGGCCCATGTGCGCGCCTCGACTTCGGGCCGAACGGCGCGCGACAATTGCCATCCATTCGTGCTCGATCGCTGGTCGTTCATGCACAACGGCCAGCTCAGCCCCTTCGAAGCGCTCGAACGGCGCATGGAAATGCAGCTTGACGACCGGCTTTACCACCATCGTGCCGGTGCGACCGATGCGGAGCTTCTGTTTTTGCTTGCGCACCAATTCGGTCTCGACGGTGCGCCCCGGGCCGCTCTGGAAACAACAATCGGCTATGTCCAGGCCGAGGCGGAGCGGCTCGGGATAGACATGCTGATCCGCTTTACGGCGGCCTTTTCCGACGGCGAGACACTCTACGCCGTGCGTTACGCCACCGACCGCTTCGCCCCGACGCTTTATTCGGGACCCTTGGGCAACGGAACCGACAAGGACGGATTTTGCCTGGTGTCGGAGCCCTTCGAGGACTTTCCCTGGACCTGGTCGGAGATTCCGGCGGACAGCTTCGTCGAGATCACCGACGACGGGCTGACGGTCAGCCCGTTCTGCCCGCGCGGGAGCGCTTCGGCCGACATGCCGCAGGCCATCGCCGTCTGACCCCGACGAAATCCCGTCGCCAGCGACGATTGTTACCCGTCACTGTTTTGCCGCATGCTGCGCTGTAAAGTGCCTCGCGAGGAGGAAGCGCAGTGACCGAAAGCCATGATGTCGTGATCGTCGGAAGCGGCCCGCTCGGCGTGGCCGCCGCACGCCGACTGGCGCAAAGCGGCGCAAGGGTTCTGGTTCTCGAGGAGGGTCCGGCGATCTCCGATCCGCCGGGGACGCATTTTCGCAATGCCAAGCGGTTCCTGGAAAGTCCCGACAGCTATCTGCCGGCGGCAACGCGCTATCTCGACTATTTCGATGATACGGTGCCGCGCGATCGCCTGCCAGGCGCGGCCGTGACCCGCACCATGGGCGGGCAGGGCGTCATCTGGACCAATCTGTGCCCGCGCTGCGATGCGCCCTGGGGTGTGATGACCGAGGACGAGTGGTCGCAACGCTTCGCGCTTGCCGAAGACTATCTTCACGTTCAGACCGACCATCTGTCAGAGTCGGTGCGCCAGCAGAAGATCGCCGCTGCACTCACCGCCTATGCCGGGCCGTCGCGCCAGGCGACCGATCTGCCGGTTGCCGGCCGATATGAGGAAGACGGTTTCCTCCACTACACTGGCTCGTTCGATCAGCTGACGGCGGACGCTGAGGCCGCGAAGCGGGTGACGGTGGCTCAGGCGCGCGTGGACCGGATCGTCGTCGAAGGTCACGCGGTCATGCGCCTGGAGACGACGGCCGGGCCGATCGAGGCGGCAACCTTCGTCGTCGCCGGCGGCGCCATCGGGACCCCGCATCTGCTTCACCGGTCGGGCATTCGCCCGGCAGCGCTGGGCCGCTACCTGTCCTACCATCCGCTGGCGATCTGCCAGGTGGTGCTGGCGCCGGAATTCTGCGCCGCGTCAGGCGCCGCCGACCCCGAACCGCGGCTGCAGATCCGTCCGAGCGAGGCCGCCGAATGGTATACGCTCGTCCTGCATGACGTTTCGCCGTTCGAGCCGGCCGGTAACGATGCCCAGATCGAAGCGAACCGGCTGGTCGAAATCCAGTCGATCAGCCCGGTCGATATCGACGCGGACAAGCGGGCGATCTTCCACGACGACGGCCGGGTCACTTTCGACGTGCGGCTGTCGGATGCCGATCTCGGCCGCATGGCCGGGGCGGAACAGGAAGCCGACGACATCGTCGAACTGATCGGACGCGTCCGCGAGGGATGCGCCATCTCCTGGATGCCCTTCGGTTTCGCCCACATGACCGGCACGACGCGGATGACGGCCCAGGACGACGGCACCGGCGTTGCCGACTATCGCGGCCGCGTCTGGGGCTACGACAATCTTCATCTGGCGACGAACGGGCTGATCCCGACCCGAATGGCGGTCAATCCGACGCTGACGGGAGTGTGCCTCGCCATCCATGTGGCGGACGCCATAACCGGTTCGCGATAGTCAGTTCAGCCGCCGGGCGATCTCCCCGGCAATGCGCTCGGCCACGGCCTGCTTGTCCATGTCGGGCCAGTCCTCGATGCCCGACTTGCTGACGATGCGCACCCGGTTGCGGTCGCCGCCCATGATGCCGGTGGCCGGCGACACGTCGTTGGCGACGATCCAGTCGGCGCCCTTGCGCTCCAGCTTGGCACGCGCATTGTCTTCCAGATTCTGGGTCTCGGCGGCGAAGCCGACGACCAGCGACGGGCGCTGGGCGTGATGGCCGACGGTTTTGAGAATGTCGGGGTTCTCGGTGAGATGCAGCGGCGGCGGACCGGCGCCCGGCTGCTTCTTGATCTTTTCGTCCGATTCGCCGGCGACCCGCCAGTCGGCGACCGCCGCGACCATCACCGCGACATCGACCGGCAAAAGGTCCTCGACCGCCGCCAGCATGTCGCGGGCGCTTTCCACATGCAGCGTCGTCACCCCTTGCGGATCGGCAAGCGTCACCGGACCCGAGATCAGCGTCACCTCGGCGCCGAGCGCGCCAAGCGCGGCGGCGATGGCGTGACCCTGCTTGCCGGAGGACCGGTTGGCAATATAGCGCACAGGATCGATCGGCTCGTGGGTCGGGCCGGAGGTGACCAGGGCGGTGCGGCCGGCAAGCGGCTTCGGCCGGTCGTCCAGAAGGGTTTCGACCGCCGCCGCGATATCGAGCGGCTCGGCCATGCGGCCGAGTCCGGCCTCGCCGCTCTCGGCCATCTCGCCGGGCATCGGCCCGATCAGCTGGATGCCGGCCTGGCGCAGCGTCTCGACATTGCGCTGAACGGCCGGGTGGCGCCACATGGCCGGGTTCATGGCCGGGGCGATCAAAACCCGGGCGCGGGTCGCCATCAGCACCGTCGACGCCAGATCGTCGGCGAGCCCCAGCGCCATTTTGCCGATGAAATTGGCGGTGGCCGGGGCGACCAGGACCAGATCGGTCTCGCGCGCCAGCCGGATGTGACCGACATCCTGCTCGTCCTCGCGCGAAAACAGCTCGTCGAACACCTTGTCGGCTGCCAGCGCCCCGACGGCCAGCGTGCTGACGAACTGCTTGGCGCCCTCCGTCATCACCGGACGCACCGCGGCACCCCGTTCGCGCAATCGGCGGATCAGATCAAGGCTTTTGTAGGCGGCGATGCCTCCGGTGATGACCAGCAGAATGCGTTTGCCGGCGAGGTTTCCATGCGTCGGGGCGACGGTCGTTGCCCGCGGTTCGGTTATCGCCGTCGCGCCGGAGGGGGCGCCTGCGGCACGCAAAAGCAGCCGCACCTCTTCCTCCATGGAACGGCCGTTGCGGGCCGCCCGCTCGCGCAGCGACTGCTTGGTCGCCTCGTCCAGATTGCGAATGGTGATGCTGGCCATGGGGCTCTCCCGTTTGCGAGAGGCTAAATCATGATTGCATTGAAATCAAATCACAGCTGAAATGCGATATATATCGCAGTCAATGCAATCACCCACAACGCGATACGGCCGGATCGGGAGTGCCGTGCTTCGGCTTTGCCAATCGCCTCGGCCGTTTCGTTATCGAAACGAAGCCCGTCCCGGCTCATTTTGTCGAGTTCCTGCGAGAGATTTTCCGCTCGCGCAGCCAGAACAGGTGCCTGTTCGGCGAGGCGGGCTGCTGCCTGCAGCCCGTCCTTGACGTCGGTCAGGATGCGGTGCGGCCCCAGATTGCGGGCGATCCAGTCACCGACAACCGGTTCGGATGCCTTCCACATGTTGAATTTCGGGTTGAGCAGCCGCGACACGCCTTCGACCACCACCATGGTCTTCTGCAACATGATCAGTTCCGGCCGCGTCGCCATGTCGAACAGCTCGGTCACCTCGAACAGCAGCGTCAGCAGCTTGGCCATGGATATGGTCTCGGCCGACTGGCCATGGATCGGCTCGCCGATGGCGCGGATCGCCTGGGCGAAGCTGGCGACGTCGTGGTGCGCGGGTACGTAGCCGGCTTCAAAATGCACTTCGGCGACGCGTTTGTAGTCGCGTCGGATGAAGCCGTAGAGGATTTCGGCCAGGAACCGCCGCTCCTTCTTGCCGAGCCGGCCGACGATGCCCATGTCGACGGCGACGATGCAGCCGTTGCGGTCAACCAACAGATTGCCCTGGTGCATGTCGGCGTGGAAAAAGCCGTCGCGCAGCGTATGTCGCAGGAAGGACTGGATGAGCTGGTCCGCCAACTGCAGCGGTTCGTGCCCGGCGGCCTTCAACGCCTCGATCTCGGAGATCTTGATACCGTCGACCCACTCCATGGTGACGACGTCGCGGCCGGTGCGCTGCCAATCGACGGCCGGCACCCGGAAACCCGGATCGTCCTTGATGTTTTCGGCGAGCTCGGAAAGCGCGGCGGCCTCAAGCCGCATGTCCATTTCGATCTTGGTCGTCTGCTCCAGCGTACGTGCGATCTCGACCGGTTTCAGGCGCCGCGTCGCAGGCACCAGCCTTTCCGACATTTCGGCGACTAAGTAAAACGCGTCAAGGTCCTGATAGAAGCGCTGGCGGATGCCGGGGCGCACCACCTTGACCGCGACCTCACGCCGGCCTGCCTCGTCCGACACCTCGGCCGGGTGCACCTGGGCGATGGATGCGGCGGCGATCGGTTCGTCGAACCGGCTGTAGAGGTCCTCCACCGGCACTCCGATGGCATCCTCGATCCTTTGTTTCGCAACCGAAACGTCGAAGGTTTCCATGCGGTCCTGAAGCAAAGACAGGTCGCGGGCGAGGGCGTGACCGACAACGTCCGGCCGGGTGGCCAGGAACTGGCAGAGCTTGACGTAGGACGGGCCCAGCCGCTCAACGGCCTTGGCCAGCCGCTCCGCCCGCTCCGCCTGCCGGGTGCTGCGCCGGGCCAGCCGCGACGCCAGCCGGTAGGCGACCAGCGGCGGGCCGCGCAGGCCGTCCAACGGCAATGAGGCGATGACGCCCTCGCGGGCCATCACCCAGCCGGCGCGCAGCAGCTTCAGATAGGCGAGGGGAACGAACATCGCGCCGCGACCGTTCAGCGACGCCGATATGCGCCGGCAGCGCCGGCGATCATGCGGGGGCAGCGGTGCGCCATGGCGACCATCACAGCTTCCAGCCCGAATGCAGCGCGGCGATGCCGCCGGAATAGTTCGTCCATTTGACCCGCGAGAAGCCCGCCGTTCCGATCATCGACGCGAAATTCGCCTGGTTGGGGAACTTGCGGATCGATTCCACCAGATACTGGTAGGATTCGCGCTGACCGGTGACCATCTGGCCGATCTGCGGAATGGCCTGGAACGACCAGGCGTCATAGGCCTTCTCGATCAGCGGGATGTCGACTTCGGAAAACTCCAGGCAAAGGAACCGGCCGCCGCGCTTCAGTACCCGGTAGGCTTCGCTGAGCGCTGCTTCGATGCGCGGCACGTTGCGGATGCCGAAGGCGATCGTGTAGGCGTCGAAAGACGCCGGATCGAAGGGCAATTCCTCGGCATTGGCCTCGACGAAATCGAGATTGGTCTCGAGCTTGCGCCTTGTGGCGCGTTGATGCCCGACCTCCAGCATCGAGCCGTTGATGTCGAGAACGGTCGCATGCGCCAGTCGGCCGGACGTTTCGACGATGCGCAAGGCGATGTCGCCCGTGCCGCCGGCAACATCGAGCACCCGGTAGTCTGCGCTGCGGCGCGGATTGAGCGCCGCCACCAGGGCGTCCTTCCACAGCCGGTGCATGCCCAGCGACATGATGTCGTTCATCACGTCGTAGCGCCGCGCCACGCCATGGAACACGTCGTTGACCAGCCCCTGCTTCTCGTCCTCGCCGACCTTCCGGTAGCCGTAGGAGGTTTCCATTCCGCCGCCGGCCGCAGTACGCGCTTCAGACATCTGCTGCTCCGAAATCATTTTCAGCGGGACAATAGCCTAAGGTTGAAAGATGCGCTATCAGGCGGGGGCAATTCCACCTGCGGCGAAATCGCGCCGCTTATAAGTGAGTCAGTAACAGGCGGCAATGCCCGAACTTCCCGAAGTCGAAACCGTCCGACGCGGTCTTGCCCCGGCGATGGAAGGCGCCCGGATCGAGCGGCTGGAGCAACGCCGGCCGGACTTGCGCTTTCCCTTTCCGGAACGCTTTTCCCAGCGGCTCGAGAGCCGCACGGTCGTCGCCCTTCGCCGCCGCGCAAAGTACCTGCTGATGGAACTCGATGACGGCGCGGTGGTGATTTCCCATCTCGGCATGTCGGGCTCGTTTCGCATCGAGGATGAGGGCATCGGCGCCTTCCACCATCCGCGCGATCGCCAGGAAAAGCACGACCACGTGGTTTTTCACCTCGGGCAGAAGCGCATCGTCTACAACGATCCGCGCCGCTTCGGCTTCATGCTGCTCAGCAGCCGCGACGAGCTGGCCGAACACCCGCTGATCCGTGATCTCGGCGCCGAGCCGACCGGCAACGCCTTGAGCGCCGGGCTTCTGGCCGGTCACTTTGCCGGCAAAACGGCACCGCTCAAGGCGGCGCTTCTCGATCAGAAGATCATCGCCGGCCTCGGCAACATCTATGTCTGCGAGGCGCTGTGGCGGGCCCGGCTGTCGCCGCGCCGCCGTGCCGGCACCATGGTGACCGCTCGCGGGCGGCCGGTCGCGCGCCTGGAAACGCTGGTTGCCGACATCCGCCAGGTCATCGCCGACGCGATCGACGCCGGCGGCTCGTCGCTGCGCGACCACCGCCAGGCCGACGGTTCGCTGGGCTATTTCCAACACCGCTTCGATGCCTATGACCGCGAAGGCGAACCCTGCCGGCGAGAGGGTTGCGGCGGTACCGTACGCCGCATCGTCCAGAGCGGCCGCTCGACATTTTACTGTCCCGCCTGCCAGCGTTAGGCGGGGCCATCATCCAGGGAGATCGCAACATGGCTTACGAAATGATCAAGGTGGAAACCCGCGGACGCGTCGGAGTGGTGACGCTCGACCGGCCGGAAGCGCTCAACGCTCTCAACTCGTCGGTCATGGGCGAATTGCTGGAGGCGGTGCAGGCCTTCGACGCCGACGCCAAGATCGGCGCCATCGTCCTCACCGGATCGGAAAAGGCCTTTGCCGCCGGCGCCGACATCAAGGAGATGCAGTCGCTCGACTTCGTCGGCGCCTATATGGGCGATTTCATCGGCGGCTGGGACAAGGTCGGCCTGACCCGCAAGCCGATGATCGCCGCGGTCGCCGGCTACGCTCTGGGCGGCGGCTGCGAGATCGCCATGCTGTGCGACTTCATCATCGCCGCCGACAACGCCAGGTTCGGCCAGCCGGAGATCACGCTCGGGGTCATTCCCGGCATGGGCGGCACCCAGCGCCTGACCCGGGCGGTGGGCAAGGCCAAGGCCATGGATCTGTGCCTGACCGGCCGCATGATGGATGCCGAGGAAGCCGAACGCTCGGGTCTGGTTGCCCGGGTCGTGCCTCTGCCGGAACTGATGGAGACCGCGCTCGACGCGGCCGAGAAGATCGCCGGGTTCTCCCAGCCGTCGGTGTTGATGGCCAAGGAATGCGTCAACCGGGCCTTCGAGCTTACCCTCGACGAAGGCATTCGTTTCGAGCGCCGCGTCTTCCACTCGCTGTTCGCGACGGAAGACCAGAAGGAGGGCATGGCGGCCTTTGCCGAGAAACGCAAACCGCAGTTCAAGAACCGTTGACGGCTTGCCGCTTTCCGGCTATATGCCCGGCACGAATTCGGTGGCCTGAGGGCCGCCGTGCTTTTTTCAGGCTCCCGCAAACGGCAAGGACGGCCCGACGGCCCGGGTTTCCGGCGCGGAGCGCGACGATACGTTAGAGAGAGATCGACATGGCCAATACAACTTCGGCGAAAAAGGCGACCCGCAAGATCGCCCGGCGTACGGAAGTCAACAAGATGCGCCGCTCGCGCGTGCGCGGTTTCGTTCGCAAGGTCGAGGAGGCGATCGAGTCCGGCGACCCCGCCGCAGCCGCCGAGGCTCTGAAGGCCGCTCAGCCGGAGTTGATGCGCGCAGCCACCAAGGGCGTCATGCATCGCAACACCGCCTCGCGCAAAGTCTCGCGCCTGGCTCGGCGCGTGAAAGCAATCAGCGCTTAATTTTAATCATTTAGCAGGAATTTGCCTCGCCCGGCGGCTCGCCGGGCTTTTCTGATTCCACGAAATATTGTGTAACATTTCTGTTACAATCAGTTGAACGCAATTTTTTGAAAAGCAAGATTTATTCAGCAAATACAATGGCATATGGGAGGATGCCAATTGAACAAACGACCCTTGGAAAACTCTCCGGCTTGATTCGGAGTCAAGCGGTTTTTTTTGAATTTTTGTTTTGGCAACACGCTGTCTTTCACATTTTTTGAAAAGCTGTTGAATCCAAATGCGTTACGCCTGAGTTGCCTTGACGCGCCCTATGAGTGTGGTGCGATTCGACGGCTCCGCCAGCAGAATCTTCTGCAAATCCGCCTTGACCTTCGGCCTCACAAACTGCCTTAATGTCTTGGCTTGGAGGTCACAGACAGCAGTGTCGTATTGCATCAGGTGGTATTTGTTATAGGCGAATGCCACGGTGTTGTCGAACTTCAAAGCGGTGCTCGCTTTCTGCGGCACACTTCATCTAAAACCCTCGGTTGCGGTCCGGTTGGCACCCGGGCAAGGGGACAGCTGTGCGTTGGCGAGGGATGCCAGCGCATTGACCGGGGAAGGGGACCAGGGCGTCTGTCGTGGGCGTTCTGGTTGATGGGTTGACCACGGCGAGAAGGAGTCATTCGAACCAGGGATCTGGGGATTTGAATAATCATAAATCGGCTGGCGAAGCCGATAGAAGACTGAACAGGAGAAGGCCGAAGATGCAGGGATTGTCAGGAGCACAGGTGCGTGCCGAACTACAGGTAACAAGAGCCGCCGCACCCCCTTCAATCAGGACGGTCGATCCATCCAACGAGGCGGGGAATTCAGAAATGGCGCATAATGCTCTCTTTAGCCGGGTCCAGACCCGACTGAAGGCACAGGTCGGTCCGGACGTATTTTCGAGCTGGTTCGGCCGGTTGAAACTGGAGACGGTTTCGAAAAGCATCGTGCGACTTTCCGTTCCGACGACCTTCCTGCGGTCGTGGATCAACAATCGCTATCTCGAGCTGCTGACGCAGCTGTTCAAGGACGAGGATCCCGACATCATGCGGGTGGAGATCGTGGTGCGCTCGGCGACCCGCGGCAACCGGTTGATCCAGTCCTCCGAAATTTCCGACGTCCAGCAGACGACCAACGCGACGGCACAGCAGCCGCGCCTGCCGCACAACGCCGGCAAGCCGCGCAAGGCGCCGCCGCGGCCGGTCGAGACAGGCTCGGTCAGCGGCTCGCCGCTCGATCCGCGCTACTCCTTCTCCGCCTTCGTCGAAGGCGCGTCGAACCGCGTGGCGCTGGCCGCCGCCAAGACCATTGCCGAAGCCGGCAGCAGCGCCGTTCGCTTCAATCCGCTGTTTGTCCATTCCAGCGTCGGTCTCGGCAAGACGCACCTGCTGCAGGCCATCGCGCTGGCGGCGACGCAAAGCGAGCGCAAGCCCCGCGTCGTCTATCTGACGGCCGAATATTTCATGTGGCGCTTCGCCACGGCCATTCGCGACAACGACGCGCTTTCCTTCAAGGAGTCGTTGCGCAATATCGACCTGCTGGTCATCGACGACATGCAGTTTCTGCAGGGCAAGTCGATCCAGCACGAATTCTGCCACCTGCTCAACATGCTGCTCGATTCGGCGCGGCAGGTGGTCGTTGCGGCGGACCGCGCCCCCTGGGAACTGGAATCTCTGGATGCCAGGGTCCGTTCCAGGCTCCAGGGCGGTGTCGCCATCGAGATCGAGGCGCCCGACTACGAAATGCGGCTGGAGATTCTCAAGCGCCGTCTCGCCGCAGCCCAGCAGGAGGACTGCTCGCTCGACATCCCGACCGAGATCCTCGCCCATGTGGCCCGTCACGTGACTTCGAGCGGCCGCGAGCTGGAGGGCGCGTTCAACCAGTTGCTGTTCCGCCGCTCCTTCGAGCCCTCCCTGTCGATCGACCGGGTCGACGAACTGCTCGGCCATCTGGTCAATGCCGACGAGCCGAAACGGGTGCGTATCGAGGACATCCAGCGCATCGTTTCGCGCCACTACAACGTGTCGCGCCAGGAGATGGTTTCGAACCGGCGCACCCGCACCATCGTCAAGCCGCGACAGATCGCCATGTTCCTGTCGAAGACGATGACACCGCGCTCCTTCCCGGAAATCGGCCGGCGGTTCGGCGGCCGCGACCACACGACGGTTCTTCACGCCGTGCGCAAGATCGAAAACCTGCTGGAGCAGGACACCAAGCTGGCCCACGAGGTCGAACTGCTGCGCCGGCTGATCAGCGAATAAGCGCCGGAAAACCGGGGGCCGGCCCTTCGGCCTGCCCTCCTTGGCCTTGTTCCCGCGTTATCCCCTGAAATGCACCCAAAGACCGGCGGGTATGGACGCCGGGCCCTTGCTTCGCTAGGGATTTACCTGCATTTTGCTAGTCCCGATTGCCGTATCCCGGTAAGCCCGTGACAGACGCGCGTGTCCTGCAGCGACCCGCATGGATGACGGCCACGCCGGCGCACGGGGCGGTGGAAAAAAAGAATGTGGTGCAAGGATCCATGCGTGTAACGATCGAGCGTTCGAACCTCCTGAAGTCTCTCAATCACGTGCACCGTGTGGTCGAACGGCGCAATACGATCCCCATCCTGTCGAACGTGCTGCTGAAGGCCGACGGCGCCACCCTCGACCTCAAGGCCACCGACCTCGATCTGGAGGTGGCCGAGGCCACCGCCGCCAATATCGAGCAGGCCGGATCCACCACGGTGCCGGCGCACCTGCTCTACGACATCGTCCGCAAACTGCCGGACGGAGCCGAGATCCTGATGGCCGTCGAGCCCGAGGGCGCCACCATGACGGTCGCCTCCGGACGCTCCAAATTCACTTTGCAATGCCTGCCGGAATCGGATTTTCCCGACCTGACGGCCGGCGCCTTCAGCCACACCTTCCGGCTCGCCTCGACCGACCTGAAGATGCTGATCGACCGCACCCAGTTCGCCATCTCGACGGAAGAGACCCGCTACTATCTCAACGGCATCTTCATGCACACGATCGAGGAGGCGGGCTCGCTGAAACTGCGCGCCGTGGCCACCGACGGCCACCGCCTGGCGCGCGCCGATATCGACGCACCGGCCGGCTCAGAAGGCATGCCCGGGCTGATCATTCCGCGCAAGACCGTCGGCGAACTGCAGAAGTTGGTCGACGATCCGGACGTGGCGGTGACGGTGGAACTGTCGGAGGCCAAGATCCGTTTCACCATCGGCGGCGTGGTGCTGACCTCGAAACTGATCGACGGCACCTTTCCCGACTATCAGCGGGTTATCCCGACCGGCAACGACAAGGAGCTCAAGATCGAGTGCGCCCCCTTCGCGGCCGCGGTCGACCGTGTTTCGACCATTTCGTCGGAGCGCGGCCGGGCGGTGAAGCTGACCCTGTCGGACGGGCTTTTGACGCTGACCGTCAACAACCCGGATTCCGGCAGCGCCACGGAGGAACTGGCCGTCGGCTACGAAAACGACGCGCTGGAAATCGGTTTCAACGCCAAGTACCTGCTCGACATCACCGCTCAGCTCGACGGCACCGAGGCGGTGTTCATGCTGGCCGATCCCGGATCGCCGACCCTGGTGCGGGACACTTCCGAGGAAGGCGCACTCTACGTGCTGATGCCGATGCGCGTGTGATGCTGCGACAGGCGATTTGAGCACCGGCAACACCGTTTATCTGACGCGTCTCAAGCTCACGGATTTCCGCAACTATCCGCAATTGTCGCTGCAACTCGACAAGCGCCACGTGGTGCTGACCGGCGAGAACGGCGCCGGCAAGACCAATCTGCTGGAAGCCGTGTCGTTCCTGTCGCCCGGCCGCGGTCTGCGCCGCGCGGCTTACGCCGATGTCGCCCGCATCGGAGCGGACGCCGGATTTACTGTCTTCGCCGCCGTCGAGGGCATGGCCGGTCCGGTCGAAATCGGCACCTCGACCGTCGATGCGGCCAATGGCGGAACCGGGCGCAAACTGCGCCTCAACGGCGCCAATGCCCGTTCGGCCGACGACCTCCTGGAGCACCTTCGCCTCACCTGGTTGACGCCTTCCATGGACGGGCTGTTCACCGGTCCGGCCTCCGAGCGGCGGCGGTTCCTCGACCGCCAGGTTCTGGCGATCGACCCGCAGCACGGGCGCCGCGTGCTCGATTACGAGCGCGCCATGCGCAGCCGCAACCGGCTGCTTTCCGAAGGCCGGATGGACCCCGCCTGGCTGGACGGGATCGAGCTGCAGATGGCCGAACTGGGCACGGCGATCGCCCTGGCCCGTCACGAACTGGTGGCCATGCTGTCCGACCTGATCGCCGACGGCCGTCAGGAAGGGCCGTTCCCGCGGGCGGCGATCGCGCTGCAGGATTTTACCGAAGACCTGGGAGAGGGTTCAGCGGCCGCGCTGGAGGATGCCTTCGCCGGCAAGCTCGCCGACGGGCGCCACCGCGATGCCGCTGCCGGCCGCACGCTCACCGGCCCGCACCGCGCCGACCTTTTGATCCGTCACCGGGAGAAGGACATGCCGGCGGCCCATTGCTCGACCGGCGAGCAAAAGGCGCTGCTGGTCGGTCTGGTGCTCGCCCATGCGGGCCTGACGGCCAGGATCAGCGGCTTTGCGCCGATCATGCTGCTCGACGAGATCGCCGCCCATCTCGACGCCGGCCGCCGTGCGGCGCTGTTCGACCTGATCGACGAGCTCGGCGGCCAGGCTTTCATGACCGGCACCGATGCCGCGATGTTCGCCGCCCTCGGCGACCGCGCCGGCCATTTCTCTGTCGACGCCGGCACGGTGGAAGCGTCCTGATTTGCTTTTGCCGCCAATCGCTCCAGACCCTTTCATAGTCAGATTGAATCATTTGATGGCGGAAAATCGGTTCAGTCGGCTAGGCGCGTCGCGCAGCGCGATGCGGGGCATCGGGCAAGCGTCGCAACGACGCCGATGGGCCGATTTACCGCCACCCTGGTGAGTCCTATCGTGTTGAAATACTGCGGTGATCGGGCCGGGTGATTTTGCCCCCTGGCGTCGTTGGCTTGCACTTGTGGTGGAGTGGCACCACGGCGCGCAACCCGCCTAGCCAGAGACCAAAATCACCGCGGTCAAATGCTTTAATCTGACTATGAAAGGGTCTAGAACCGCACCCATGACGCTCACTCCTTCCGAACTGGAACGCTATGCCCGCCACATCGTGCTGCCGGAAATCGGCGGCCCCGGTCAGCAGAAGCTGAAGCAGGCGCGGGTGCTGGTGATCGGCGCCGGCGGGCTCGGCGCGCCGGTGCTGCAATATCTGGCAGCCGCCGGAATCGGCGCGCTGGGGGTGGTCGACGACGATGTCGTGTCGCTCTCGAACCTGCAGCGCCAGATCATCCACGCCACCGACCAGGTCGGCGTGAAAAAGACCGACAGCGCGGCCGCGGCATTGGCCGCCGTCAATCCGCATGTCGAGGTGGAGACCCACGCCATGCGCCTGGCGCCCGACAATGCCGTGGCGCTGGTCGATGCCTATGACGTGGTCGTCGACGGCTCCGACAATTTCGCCACGCGCTACCTCGCCGCCGACACCTGCGCGGCGCGCGAAAGGCCTTTGGTGACAGCGGCGGTCGGCCGGTTCGACGGGTCGATCACGGTGCTGATGCCCTATGCAAAGTCGGCTAAAGGCAAGCCCAATCCGTCCTATCGCGATCTGTTTCCGGAAGCGCCGCCGGAGGGCACGGTGCCGACCTGCGCCGAAGCCGGCATCGTCGGCGCGCTGACCGGCATTCTCGGCTCGTTGCAGGCGATGGAGGTCATCAAGCTGGTCGCCGGCATCGGCGAGCCGCTGGTCGGCCGGCTGCTGCTCTACGATGCCCTTGCCGCGCGGTTCGAGACCATCCGCTACTGAAATTGACCTGCGTCAAGGCCCGATGCGGCGGCAGCCCATAGCGTGGAGTCGCGGACATGACGCCGCCATCTTGTTGCGGTCATCTCGTCTGCAAAACGTCGAATCAGAACAAGGATAGAATCCGCATGTCCCACGTGCCGCACGAACTCGCCGAGGAATTTCCGGACAAGACGCGACAGCTTCACGACCTGAAGGTCAGCAATGCCCATTTCGCCAGGTTGGCCGACGACTATCACGAAGTGAACCGGGAAATTCACCGCATCGAAGCGGGTGTTGAGCCGGCGTCGGACGACCGCACCACCGACCTGCGCAAGAAGCGCATGCTGTTGAAGGACGAGATCAGCGTGATGCTGAACGGCGGCTGATCAGATCTGCCCCGGCAGCACCCGGTCCGGCGGCCGGTGGCCGTCGAAATGGGTGCGAATGTTGATGATCACTTTCTCGCCCATGTCGACGCGGCCTTCGATCGTCGCCGAGCCCATATGCGGCAGGATCACCACCTTGCCGGCGTCGGCCAGCTTGACCAGCCTGGGATTGACGGCCGGTTCGTGTTCGAACACGTCGAGACCGGCGCCGGCCAGCTTGTTGTCCTGCAGGTTCTTGATCAGCGCCGCCTCGTCGACGATCTCGCCGCGCGCCGTGTTGACGATATAGGCTTCGCTGCGCAGGAGCCCGAGACGTCGGGCCGACAGCAGGTGGAACGTCGCCGGCGTCGATGGGCAGTTGACCGACACGATGTCGACCCGGGCCAGCATCTGGTCGAGGCTGTCCCAATAGGTCGCTTCCAGCTGCTCTTCGGTATTGGCGTCGACCCGGTGGCGGTTGTGGTAGTGGATCGACAGGCCGAAGGCGCGCGCCCGGCGCGCCACGGCCGTTCCGACGCGGCCCATGCCGACGATGCCCAGCCGCTTGCCCCAGATCCGGTGTCCCAGCATCCAGGTCGGCGACCAGCCCTGCCAGCCGCCATTGTCGGTCAGCACCCTGGCGCCCTCGGTCAGCCGCCGCGGGACGGCGAGGATCAGCGCCATGGTCATGTCGGCGGTGTCCTCCGACAGCACGTCTGGCGTGTTGGTGACGGTGATGCCGCGGTTTGCCGCTGCGTCGACGTCGATGTTGTCGACGCCGTTGCCGAAATTGGCAATCAGCTTGAGATTGTCGCCTGCCTGCTCGATCATCGCCGCGTCGATGGTGTCGGTGATCGTCGGCACCAGCACGTCGAATGTCTTCATCGCCGCGACCAGTTCGGGCTGCGTGCGCGGCGTATCCTCGATGTTGAGCTCTGCATCGAACAGTTCGCGCATACGCGTCTCGACCGGCTCGGGCAGCTTGCGGGTGATAAAGACCTTCGGTCGTTTCTTGTTAGGCATTTCCTCAATCGGCCCCTTGTTGAGAGCTCTTTAACCAAGATGTGAAAGTCTGGGACCAGCCCAACGCACATGGATCGGTTCTATCAGACCATGCCGCGATGACAAAGAAATTGCGTGAGCGCATGGGCAAAAGTTCCGATCGGCCAGGCCGGCGTCCGCAACGGTCGCAACGCCGCGCCGGGAGCAGTATGGAGGCACGATTGAGCAACAGACCGCTTGCCCGAGCTTTGTTGGCCGGCCTTGCAGCGGCCGTCTTCACCATTGCCGGCTTGACCGCAGCAACACCGCCGGCGCTGGCACAGTCGGCGAAGGGCGCCAGCGGCCTGCCGCTGCCGCGTTTCGTCAGCCTCAAGGCGCGCCGCGTCAATCTGCGCATCGGGCCCAGCCGCGACTACGCCGTCAACTGGCTCTACACGCGTTCCGGCATCCCCATGGAGATCATCCAGGAATACGATCACTGGCGGCGGGTTCGCGATCTCGACGGCACGGAGGGCTGGATCCACAAGTCCCTGCTGACCGGAGATCGTACCGCCGCCACCGCGCCATGGAAGCGCGGCGAAAATGGCGTCTATGTGCTGATGCGGGACAGGCCGCAGAAAAACAGCCGGCTGGTCGCCAGGCTCGAACCGGGCGTCATCGTGCGCATCGAGGAGTGCAACGGCAAATGGTGCCAGGGCGAAATCGACGGCATCAAGGGCTGGCTGGCGCAGGATGAAATCTGGGGCGCGTACCCCGGCGAGGCCTTCAGATAGGCTTTCCAGCCGATTCCGCAATTTCCGAAGATTATCAACAGCAAACAAAATCAAGGGCTTGCATTTCGATTTGTCAGTTCCTAAATTTCTGTCATGACAGAAATTTCAGAAAGAATCGGGAAGGCAGGCGATTCTGCAGCCGCAGGCGAGCTGCCGGAGGCGGTGGAAGACTTCATCCTGCAATGGGGCGATCTCGGCGGCCAATGGGGCGTCAACCGGTCGATCGGCCAGATCCACGCCTTGCTCTATCTCGCCGACGGGCCGGTGACCGCAGAGCACATATCGGAGCGTCTCGGCATGGCGCGCTCCAACGTTTCCAATTCGCTGAAGGAACTCCTGGCCTGGAACCTCATCCGCCGGGTACCGGTGCGTCATGACCGCCGTGAGCATTTCGAGGCGGAGACCGACGTCTGGGAAATCGCAGCGCGCATCGCCGACGGCCGCAAGGCGCGCGAGATCGATCCCGCGCTCGCGACCTTGCGCAGCTGTGTCGCCAAGGCCGACGACGACCCGCTGGTGACGCGGGTCACCCGCAAGCGGCTGCGCGCCATGATGGAGTTCACCGCGGCCGTCGACCAGTGGTACGGGCAGATGCTGTCGGTGCCGAAGCCGAAACGCGAACTCATGCTCAAGCTCGGCGCCAAGATCGCCTCGCTCATTCCCGGCAGCGGCGGGAGCAGATGCTAACAACGCACTGAAGACAGCCATGGAGGCCTGTCATGTTGGAACCGGCTCGTCAGACCATTCAAGATCAAGCCGGGAGCCGCGCTCCCGAGGATCTGGGCGACCTGCGGTTCCGTTCGCTGCTGTCGACCGAGGACTGGCAAAGACTGCCGGAGGATGTCCGCCGCCGCTTTTCGAAGCGGGTGCGCGGCGGTGCGACTGCCGTTTTCGTCGGACGCCTGACCGAGCAGCGCTACAATCGCTGGGGCCGGCTGCTTGCCAACGCCTTGCGCATCGTCGGAGCGCCGTTGCCGGTTTCCGGCGATATCGAGGTGCCTTCGGTGGTCACGGTGACGGAGGACGTGACGACCGGCGGCCAGGTCTGGACGCGTCTCTATGCCAACCGCACGGGCTTTCCGCAGATCATCCATTCGGCCAAACGCTTCTGCGGGCCGACCGGCCTCGAGGAATATATCGGCGCCGGCATCACCATCGCCTTACGTATTTCCGTCGAGGGCGGGGCCCTGGTGTTCCGTAACGAGGCCTACCGCATCGACGTGGGCCCGTTGCGGCTGACGCTGCCGCGTTTCCTGTCGCCGGGTCGCCTGACGGTGCGTCACGAAGAGACGCGGAAGAGCCGATTTCGCTTTTCCATGCAGCTCTGCCATCCTCTTTTCGGCGAACTGCTCTACCAGGAGGGGCTTTACCGGGAGGAGCGCACATGAGCCCGATCTTCCTCTATGACGGCGTCTGCATGCTGTGCTCGCGGGCGGTGCGCTATGTGCTTCGTCACGAAAAGCACCCGGACATTCGCTTCGTGGCGATCCAGTCGCCGGAAGGGAAGGCTCTGGCCGCCGATTTCGGCATCGATCCGCGCGACCCGGAGACTTTCGCCTTCGTCGACGGGGGCAAGGCGCTGACCCGCTCGGATGGCGTTCTGGCGCTGCTTGCGCACGTCGGAGGGCCGGCCCGCTTTCTGCGCCTTGGCTATTGGCTGCCGCGGCGGCTGCGCGACGGTTGCTACGATCTTGTCGCCAGGCACCGCTATCGCCTGTTCGGCCGCAGCGACCGCTGTTTGCCGGTCGACGCGTCCGTGCGCCATCGCTTCTCGCTGCCGGAGGTGTGACCGTGGAGCGGCTGCTGCTGATCGGAGCGACAGGTGCGTTCGGCCGGCGCCTGGCGGAAAATCTCGCCGGCATCGACGGGCTTGAACTCATTCTGGCGTCGCGCCTGGTGCACCGGGCGCAATCCCTTGCGGCGGCGCTCGCCGGCGGTTCCGCCGACATCCGCGCCGTCGAACTCGATCATCGTCGGGATCTCGAGGCTGCACTTCATCGCCTGCGGCCCTGGACGGTGATCGACGCCTCCGGACCCTTCCAGGGCGCCGGCTACCGGATACCGCTCGCCGCGATCGAAGCTGGGGCGCATGTCATCGATTTGGCCGATGCCCGCGATTACCTGGCCGGCTATGTGGCATCTCTCGACGGGCCGGCACGCGCTGCCGGCGTTGCGGCGCTGGCGGGCGCCAGCTCGACGCCGACCTTGTCGGCCGCCGTCCTGCGCGACCTGACGGCCGGCTGGCAGCGGCTGGATGCGGTGCGCATGGCGATCACGCCCGCTGGCGGCAGTGACGTCGGCCGCTCCGCCGTTGCGGCAATCCTCAGCTATGCCGGACGACCGGTGCCGGTCTGGCGCGAGGGCGCATTGCAGACGACGTTAGCCTGGTGCCGGGGCCGGCCGCTCGATATGCCGGGGCTCGGGCGGCGGCGCGTCGCCCCGGTGGAAACCTATGATGCGGAATTTCTTGGCGCCGGGTTTGCCGTCGCTTCGCGCGTCGAATTCGAAGCGGGGCTCGAATCGGCGATCGAGCAGCGCGGCCTCGAATGCGTGGCATCGCTTCGGCGCGGCGGCTGGATCGGCGATCTCGAAGCGCTGGCACCGCTGCTTCTTGCGGTGCGCAGACTGACCCGACTGACCACCGGTGACAACGGTGGCATGCTGGTTCAGGCAACGGGACTGGATCGCGACGGCCGGCTGTGTGTCGCCCGCTGGTCGCTGCTGGCGCGCAACGACGACGGGCCGCATGTTCCGACCCTGCCGGCGGTCGCCGCCGTCCGCGCTTTGCTCAAAGGCAGCCTCGAACCCGGAGCACGGATTGCCGCAGACGCGTTGTCGCTTGCCGACATCGAAGTCGAATTGGCGCCGCACGCCATCACCACGCAAACGGAGGTCGGGACCATCCAGTGTTGCGTCTTCGAAACCGCTCTTGGCGAGGAGACCATGGATCGGTTGCCGCCGGCCCTGCAGACCTTCCACGGGCTTGCCGGCGCACCGGTGTGGTCCGGTACGGCCGAGATCGAGACCGGCGGCGGCTGGCCCGGCCGCCTGCTGCGCCGCGTGATGGGCATGCCGGAAGCGGGTTCCGCCATTCCGGTGACGGTCACCGTCGACCGACCGAGCGGTTCCGGCAACGGGGAAATCTGGACCCGCAACTTTGCCGGCCAGCGGTTTTCCTCGCACCTGCAGTTGCAGCGACCAGGACAGGTCAGCGAGACGTTCGGCCCGCTCTCCTTCGATCTCGGCCTGGCGGCGGTCGACGGCGGTCTGGAAATGCCGGTGACGGGCTGGCGGTGTTTCGGCATCCCGATGCCCCGCTTCCTGCGGCCACTGTCGCAGGCGCGCGAGTTCGAGGACGATCGCGGCCGTTTCTGCTTCGACGTGCGTCTTTCCTTGCCGGTGTTCGGGATGCTGATCCACTATCGCGGCTGGCTGGTTCCGGCTGCCAAAGCTGTCACGAGCGACCACGTCCAGCTCACCGAAGCCGGAGAAACCAATGGCTAACCGTGGCGGGTTCCGGTTTTCGACAACGCTCATGCATCCTGTATAGTCTCGCCGCAGGCCGCCCGCAGCGGGACGGCTGCAACCAGGGGGATCAAGTCTTGCGTTTGGCGTTTGCGGGAATGTGGGTCGCTCTGACGGCCCTTGTTTTGCCGGCTCATGCGGCCGAAGACGACTGTGTGGCGTGCCGCTATTTCGACAGCATCAGGATCGGCGACGGGTCGACCGTTTTTGACGATGTCCTGCAGCGGCTGAAGGCCCTGCCGCCCGCTGCCGTCACGCTCAAGGGCGGCGCGTTCTGCAGCGATGGACCGGGAGCGTCGGTTGCCGAAACCCTCACCGGGGCCGCGAATGAGCAGTTTGCGCGCGCCAGCGAGATCGCCGACAAGGCGAAGGGGTGCCCGCAGGCCTGCGCGCCGGCCCTGTCGGAAGCCGATTACTGCGCCTATGGCGACCGGCTGTTCACCGATCGCTACCGGCTGGGCGCGGTGGCAACGCGGCTCACCGACCTGGCGCAGCTCTACGAGCGTGCGGGCAAGGATGAAAAGCCGCCGCTTGAGGTCCTTTCGTCGGACATGACCCTCTATGGCGGCGAAGCCCTGAACGTGGTCAAGCAAGCGCTGCAGGCGCTGGCTTCCAGCAATGCGGCCGACGTTCCGGATGTGCGCTGGCAGGCGAGTTCGACGGAACTTGCCGGGCTGTTCGGCTCCGTCGCCCTGATGGCGGACTTCTCGCTGATCAGCGGCGATGTGGCGCAGCTCGAAACGGCGCTCGAAAAGGCCTCGGTGGAGCTCTCGACCGTCCGCGACGACCTGACCGCGGCGTTGCGCCAGAGGAAGCTCATGCAACCGGCCGAAATACTCACCTTCGAGGAACGGCTCCTGACCGGCGCTTCGAGCCTCGCCTACGCCATTGCCAGCCTGCAGATCTCGGCGGAGGCGGCGGCGCCGGTCGGCTCGGCGGACAGCCAGACGGCCGTCGGATGTTTCAGGAAACTGGCGCTCGACGCCATCACCGGGGCCGAAGCGCCGGACCATGCGAACGGCATCCTGGCCGCCTGCCGGTCGTTTTCCGCCTGTCCGGACCGCAGCCCGCTGCAACCATCGGTCACCGTGTCGCCGCTGCGGGCTTTTCTGGAAACCCGCGACGAGGCCATGCGGCAGACAACGGCGTTGCTGGCGTCCATGTGCAAGCCCGGTTGAGTGTTTGACCGCGCGCGGTACCGAACCTACGGTTGAAAAAGGCCGAATCGGAGACCGCCATGGCGCATGACCACGATCACGGCGCGCGTGCCAACCGCGTGCGCGTCTTCTGGGCTCTGATCCTCACCGCCGTTTTCATGGTGGCCGAGTTTTTCGGCGGCCTGTGGGCCGGGTCGCTGGCGCTGATCGCCGATGCTGGCCACATGCTGACGGACTGCGTGTCGCTGGTACTCGCCTGGGTCGCCTTTCGCATCGCCGACAAGAAGCCCGATCTGAAACGCTCCTACGGCTATCAGCGCTTCCAGGTGCTGGCGGCCTTCGTCAACGGCATCAGCCTGTTCGTCATCGCCATCTGGATCACCTACGAGGCGATCGAGCGCATCTCCGATCCGGTGCATGTGCTGGCCGGGCCGATGCTGGCGATCGCCGTTATGGGTCTCGTCGTCAACATCGTCTCCTTCATCATCCTGCAGTCGGGCAACCGCGAAAACCTCAACATACGAGGCGCCGCTCTGCACGTGATGGGCGACCTGCTCGGTTCGGTGGCGGCCATCGTCGCCGCGCTGGTCATCATGTGGACCGGCTGGAACCCGATCGACCCGATCCTGTCGATCCTGGTGGCGCTGCTGGTGCTGCGCGCGGCCTACGACATCATCCGCAAATCCGGCCATATCCTGCTCGAAGGCACACCGGAAAATGTCGATCCTGCAGACCTCGCGGAAAAGCTGGTCGCGCAAATCCCGGATGTCATCGACATCCACCACGTCCACATCTGGTCGCTGACCGGCGAAAACCCGGTGCTGACCCTGCATGCCGTGGTCGAAAAGGGCGCCGATCACGACACCGCCCTTCAGGCCGTCCGCCAGGCCCTGATCGACGATTTCGGCATATCGCATGCGACCATCCAGGTGGAGACGACGGGGCGCGTCGGCCATGGCGACGGGGAGTGAAGGCACTGCCGGAATTTCGGTGTCCCCGAAATTGCACCTCCGCATTCGCAGCCTATTCTTCCGTCAATTTCGCCCGTAGCGCGTAGAGCGCCTCCAGCGCCTCGCGTGGAGTCATGTCGTCGGGGTTGAGGCCGGCGAGTTCGTCTTCGATCTCGGAGGGGCCGGTGCGGGCGGTGGGCTCGCGATTGACCTCGGCGGAAAACAGCGGCAGGTCGTCGATCAGCTGGCGGGCCGGGCTCTGGCGTTCGCCTTCTTCCAGCTGGTCGAGCACCGAACGGGCCCGCGCCACCACCGATTCCGGCAGGCCGGCGAGGCGCGCGACCTGGATGCCGTAGGAGCGGTCGGCGGCGCCTGGGCCGACCTCGTGCAGGAAGATGACGTCGCCTTCCCATTCCTTGACGCGCATGGTGGCGTTGGCCAGTCGCTCGAGCTTCTCCGACAGCACGGTGAGCTCGTGGAAGTGGGTGGCGAACAGGCCGCGGCAGCGATTGACCGCGTGCAGGTGCTCGACGGCCGCCCAGGCGATCGACAGCCCGTCGAAGGTTGCGGTGCCGCGGCCGATCTCGTCGAGAATGACCAGCGAGCGTTCGCTCGCCTGGTTGAGGATCGCCGCCGTCTCGACCATCTCGACCATGAAGGTGGAGCGGCCGCGGGCCAGGTCGTCCGACGCGCCGACGCGCGAGAACAGCCGGTCGACCACGCCGATTTCGGCGCTGCCGGCCGGCACGAAGGAACCCATCTGCGCCAGGATGGCAATCAGCGCGTTCTGGCGCAGAAAGGTCGATTTGCCGCCCATGTTGGGGCCGGTGAGCAGCCAGATGGCGCCTTCCTGGGCGCCCTCGGACGGCGACAGGTCGCAATCATTGGCAACGAACGGGCCTTCCGCCTGCTTGCGCAGCGCCTGCTCGACGACCGGATGGCGGCCGGCGACGATTTTGAAGCGGGTCGACAGATCCACCGCCGGGCGGCAATAGCCCTGTTCCTCGGCGAGCCGGGCAAGCGCCGCCGCGACGTCGATTGCCGCGATCGCCCTCGCGGCGCGGCTGATCGCCTCCGCTGCTTCGGTAACCGCTTGCGTCAGTTGCTCGTAGATCTCCAGTTCGATGGTCAGCGCACGGTTGGCGGCATTTGCGATGCGGCTTTCGAGATCCGCCAGTTCCGTGGTGGTGAAGCGCATGGCGTTGGCCATGGTCTGGCGGTGGATGAACCGCGCCTTGGCCTCGTCGCCCTCGGTCAGCGCCGCGGAGTTGCCGGCGGTCACCTCGATAAAGTAGCCGAGCACATTGTTGTGCTTGATTTTCAAAGACTTGACGCCCGTGTCGCCGGCATATTGGTGCTGCAGCCCGGCGATCACCTGGCGCGATTCGTCGCGCAGCGCCCGCATTTCGTCGAGCTCTTCGTGATGGCCGGAACGCACGAAACCGCCGTCGCGGCGCAGCAGCGGCAGTTCGTCGGCAAGCGCGGCGTCGAGCATGGCGGCGACCGCTTCTGGCAGCGCCTGCAGGTCGGAAATCGCCTCGGCGATTTCCTCCGGGGTCTCCATCCGGCCGAGCAGCTCGGCCAGCATGGCCGCCGCTTCGAAGCCCTGGCGGATGGCTCCGAGATCCCTGGGGCCGCCGCGGTTCAGCGCCAGCCGCGACAGCGCCCTCGGCATGTCGGGCGCGCCGCGCAGCGCTTCCCGCGTTCCGTCGGCGAGCGCCGCATTGGCGAGGAACCAGGACACCGAATCGAGCCGCCGGCTGATGCCGTCGGGATCGGTCAGCGGCGACATCAGCCGTTCCGACAACAGCCGTCCGCCGCCGCCGGTCACGGTTCGGTCTATGGTCTTCATCAGGCCGCCGCGGCGGTCGCCCGACAGCGTTTTCAGCAGCTCCAGATTGGCGCGGGTCGCCGGATCGATAAACAGCGTCGAGCCGGTGCTTTCCCGTTCGGGCCGCGACAGGACCGGCCGTTCGGCCAGCTGGGTCTTTTCGACATAAGCGATGACGGCGGCGGCCGCCGCCATTTCGGGTCGCGAGAACGTACCGAAACCGTCGAGCGTCTTGACCTCGAAAAAGCGCGCCAGCCGCCCCTCGGCGCTGCCGCTGTCGAACAGCACCGCCGGCTGCGGCGTGACGATCGATCCGAGCTGGTCGAACTCGGCCCGCAGGCTCTCGTCGTGAAACACGCTGTCGGCGACGATCAGCTCCTGCGGGTCGACGCGCATGATATCGGCCACAAGCCGTCCGGCGGCGGTCTCGGCCAGCCGGAAGGTGCCGGTCGAGATGTCGACCCAGGCGAGCGCCATGCCGCCGTCGCCCTTCACCCGAGAGAGCGCCATCAGATAGTTCGACTGCGCCGGCGTCAACAGCTTCTCTTCGGTCAGCGTGCCCGGCGTCACCAGCCGGATGACCTCGCGACGCACCACCGATTTGGAGCCGCGCTTGCGGGCCTCCGCCGGATCTTCGGTCTGCTCGCAGACGGCGACCCGGTAGCCCTTGGCGATCAGCTTCTGCAGATAATCGTCGGCGGCATGCACCGGCACGCCGCACATCGGAATATCCTCGCCCAGATGCTGTCCGCGCTTGGTCAGCGTGATGCCGAGAGCCTGCGCGGCTTCGACCGCATCGTCGAAGAACAGTTCGTAGAAATCGCCCATGCGGTAAAACAGCAGGGCGTCCGGATGGGCGGCCTTGATGGCGAGAAACTGCTCCATCATCGGCGTTGCCGCGGCCCGGCTTTGCCGCGACGTCAGCTTTTCGCCGCTGGAACCCGCATCGGCGGCCGGCGAATGGCGCGTCTCCTGATTTAACCGGTTGGAACTTTCAATCATATCGCTAAGCTGCATCACCGCAGACGAACTTTACAGGAAGTTCCGGGCACCCTAACGGTGGACCGGCAACAAAAACAACAGGAAGCAGGCGGCTATCGCCGTTCGCCCACAACAGGTTAGGAAACATGCCCGCAACCGACAAATCCGCCCAGAACATGTCCACGGTCACGGAGCAGGAAGCCCTCGATTTCCACGCCCGCGGACGGCCCGGCAAGCTCGAGGTCAACCCGACGAAGCCGATGGCGACACAGCGCGATTTGTCGCTTGCCTATTCTCCCGGCGTGGCCGTCCCGGTCAACGCCATAGCCGACGATCCGTCGCGCGCTTTCGACTACACCGCCCGCGGCAATCTGGTGGCGGTGATCTCCAACGGCACCGCCATTCTCGGCCTCGGCAATCTCGGCGCGCTCGCTTCCAAGCCGGTGATGGAGGGCAAGGCGGTGCTGTTCAAGCGCTTCGCCGACGTCGATTCCATCGACCTGGAAGTGGGCACCGAGGACATCGACGAATTCGTCAACTGCGTAAAGCATCTCGGCCCCTCTTTCGGCGGCATCAACCTGGAAGACATCAAGGCGCCCGACTGCTTCATCATCGAGCAGCGGCTGCGCGAGGCGATGGACATTCCGGTGTTCCACGACGACCAGCATGGCACCGCCATCATCGCCGTCGCCGGCCTGATCAACGCCCTGCACCTGACGGGCCGCGACCTCAAGACGACCAAGCTCGTCTGCAACGGCGCCGGTGCGGCGGCGATCGCCTGCATGGAACTCATCAAGTCGATGGGTTTCGCGCCGGATAACATCACCCTGTGCGACACCAAGGGCGTCATCTACAAGGGACGCGAAGCGGGCATGAACCAGTGGAAGTCGGCGCATGCCGTCGCCACCGAGGATCGCAGCCTGGCCGAGGCCTTGAACGGCGCCGACGTCTTCTTCGGTTTGTCGGTCAAGGGCGCGCTGACAGACGACATGGTGCGGTCGATGGCCGCCAACCCGATCATCTTCGCCATGGCCAATCCGGATCCGGAGATCACCCCGGAGGAGGTTGCCGCCATCCGCGACGACGCCATCATGGCCACCGGCCGCTCCGACTATCCGAACCAGGTCAACAATGTCCTCGGCTTCCCTTACATCTTCCGCGGCGCGCTCGACGTGCGCGCCTCGACCATCAACGACGCCATGAAGATCGCGGCGGCCGAGGCGCTTGCCTCGCTGGCGCGCGAGGACGTGCCGGACGAAGTGACCGCCGCCTATGGCGGCAACCGCCCGCGCTTCGGCCCGAAATACATCATACCCGTTCCGTTCGACGCGCGGCTGCTGACCGATGTGCCGATCGCCGTCGCCAAGGCGGCGATGGACTCCGGCGTGGCGCAACGGCCGATCATCGACCTGGAGGCCTATGGGCGGGAGCTGTCGGCGCGCCGCGACCCGATCGCCTCGACCCTGCAGCGCATCTACCAGCGGGTGCGCCGCCAGCCGCGCCGCACGGTGTTTGCCGAGGGCGAAGAGCCGCATGTCATGCGCGCCGCCGTCTCCTATGTGAACCAGCGGCTCGGCACCGCCATTCTGCTCGGCCGCAGCGCCGAAATGGAGGAGACCGCCCGCCAGGCCGGCATCGACCTGAACAAGCCCGGCATCGAGCTGATCAACGCCCGCCTGTCGAATCGCCGCGACGCCTATGTCGAACACCTCTATGCCCGTCTGCAGCGCCAGGGCTTTCTGCATCGCGACTGTCTGCGCCTCGTCAACAACGACCGCAACCACTTCGCCTCCTGCATGGTGGCACTGGGCGATGCCGACGCCATGGTGACCGGCACGACGCGCAACTATTCCACCGCGCTGGAGGACATCCGCCGTTGCGTCGACGTCAAGCCGGGGCATCGGGTGATCGGCGTGTCGCTGGTGCTGTGCCGCGGCCGCACCGTGCTGGTCGCCGACACCGCTGTCATCGACATGCCGAACTCGCAGGAACTGGCCGACATCGCCGAGGAAGCGGCCGGCGTCGCCCGCCGCATGGGCTACGAGCCGCGGGTCGCCATGCTCGCCTATTCCACCTTCGGCCACCCGCGTGGCGAGCGCGCCGAAAAGGTCCGCGAGGCCGTCGCCATCCTCGACCGGCGCCGCGTCGATTTCGAGTATGACGGCGAAATGGCCGCCGACGTGGCGCTCAACCCCGACATCATGGCGCAATATCCGTTCTGCCGCCTGTCGGGCCCGGCCAACGTGCTGGTCATGCCGGCCTTCCACTCGGCCTCGATCTCAACCAAGATGCTGCAGGAGCTGGGCGGCTCGACGGTGATCGGCCCGCTGCTCGTCGGCCTCGACAAGTCGATCCAGATTACGTCCATGGCCGCCAAGGATTCCGACATCGTCAACATGGCTGCAATCGCGGCCTACAATGTCGGGAGCTAGCTGGGCGGTGTAATGCTGGCCGGAAACGCGTTGAGAGCGTTTGCGGCAGCCAGAGCCCGAAGCGGACCTGCATACCGGCGAGCGGCGATCCGGCCGGATCGCCTCGTTCCCTGATCGGCATGGGCATTGAGCCATTCCTGACCCAGCGGCAAATCCGCAATCAGCTCTCGATACAGGAAGCGCGGTTGCGTGTCGCGATTTGCCCGGGTCTTCAGGCGGTGTCGATCTTCTATAGTACAATTTGTTGCATAGCGATACAGCATGTTCTAAAATGGCGGTGCCGAGAAGTTGCATCAAGTGACTTCAGCGATGCCTCGGAGGGGGCAAGGCTCGACGCTTGATGCATTGAGAAACAGCATTCGCTTGGGGAGCGAGCTCGACGAAGAGCGTGTTTCCGCAGAACATTCACAATCAAAGGAAAAAGGCTATGAAGTTGAAAACATCGTTGGTCGCGGCCGGTCTGATCTCTTCGCTGACCGTAGGTGTCGTTCTTGCCGACAATCATGCGAACAACCCGTTCGCCGCCGGCATCAAAGCGCGTCAGGCGCAGATGCAGATTTATGCGTTCAACCTCGGTATCCTTGGCGCGATGGCAAAGGGCGAAGCCGAATACAATGCCGAGGCAGCAAGCCTGGCGGCCAACAACATCGTGTTGGCGGCATCGATCCACCAACCGCAGGCATGGGCCCCCGGTTCCGACAATTCCGCCGTCAAAGGTACCCGAGCCCTTCCGGCGCTTTGGCAGAACTTCCCGGACGCCGGAAAAAAATCCGCTGAACTTCTGGCCGCAGCCGAAGCGATGAAAGCGGTGGCAGGAGATGGTCGGCAAGCCATTGGCGGAGCAATTGGAAGACTGGGTGGCGCCTGCAGCGCATGTCACAAGGCTTATCGCGCGCCGGCGAGCTAGACAGAAGTCTGGACACGCCGATCGATCCGCTGCTCCGGCGGACAAGGCCGGGGCGGCGAATGGTCTTTGAAGCGAAACGGGCCGCTCAACATCTCGCGAAGCGAAGGACTGCCGAGTTGAAGATCAAACGGATGCTTCAGTGCTTTCTGGCGTTGGCCCTGGTGGCGGTTTCTTCCGCGTCGGCCGAGGCCCTTGACCTGCCCAGGCGCGAAACGCCAATACCGCGGACCACAAACGGCGTTCCGCACGTTCAAATAGGCATCGAACCCAATCCGGCGATTTCCGCTGAACTGCTGAAACGCGTATCGAAAATTCCCGGGGTCAGGATCGGGCCGACAGTCATTTCCCTGCCCGGCGCCCAGGGCTTCCGGATCAGCGACGATGTGGCGCTGGCCCGACCCGATGTGATCGTCGGCGGCCGTGAATTCGCACATCTTCACCCCGACGGCAGCCTGCACGCCTCGCTGTCGCCGGAACTCGCCGCGCAGGCGGCGAAAGCCGGTTGGGCGGTGGCTCATCCCTGGGCCGACCGGAGGCCGGGTTGGCAGGGGTTCGTGATGATCTACACACCCGCCAATTTGGAAGAGCTCGAGGTGGTGTACGACCTGGTCGTGCGATCCTTTGCCTATGTGACGGGCCGCGACGCGTCTTCGCTCTGAAACCCACCGGCGTTGTGCACGGGAGACGTCCCCAATTGGCGAACCGGCGATCAGCGGATCTTTCGCTCCGCCATCGCCGCGTCGATCCGCGCCGCCAGTTCGGGACTGACGCCGGTCATCGGCAGGCGCAGTTCAGGGCTGGCGATTAGGCCTTCCCGCCACAGCCAGTGCTTGATGGCCGCTGGGCTTGGTTCCGCGAAGAGCAGGCGTGTGAGGTCGGCGATCGCTCGCCATTCGGCCAGCGCGCCCGGCATGTCGCCGTCGGGCAGGAGCCGATGCACGGCGGCGAAACGGGCGGTTTCGACGTGGCCGGCGGCCAGGATGGCGCCGGCGGCGCCTTGGGTCAGGGCGCCGTAGTACAGCGCGTCCTCGCCAGTCATCACGGCGAAGCCCGGCGGGCTGCGGCGGATCAGGTCGAAGGTCTGCCAGCTGTCCTGGCAACAGTCCTTCATGCCGACGATGTTGGGGATTTCGGCAAGCGCCCGCGCCGTGTCGTTGGCGAGATTGACGCCTGTGCGATAAGGGATGTTGTACATCAGCAGCGGCCGGTCGGTGGCCTCGGCCAGCGCCGTGAAATGCTCCAGAAGCCCCCGTTGCGACGGCCGCGAATAGGTGGGGCACGAAACGAGATAGCCGCCGATCGGCCAGGAGGCAGTTGCTTCGATGCTTGCCGCAAGTCTCGCCGTGTCGCTGCCCGACAGGCCGAGAAACACCGGAAGGCGTCCATTGGCCGCCACCGCGGCGCAATTGGCGACCTCCTGCGTTTCTCCGGCATCGAGCGTCAGGCCTTCGCCCGTCGTCGCCGCAACGATGAGGCCGTCGACCGGCAGGGTGCAATAGTGACGGACAAGCCGCGCCAGCGAGCCGCCGTCGACGGCGCCGTCGGCAAAGGGCGTGATCAGTGGCAGCCACAGGCCGCCGATTGTCGGAAAGGATTCGTGCATGGTTCTGCTCCTTGTGGCGGGCCGCCGTCGGAGCGAATCGCGAGCACAAAAAAACCCCGTCCGAACGGCCGGGGTTGTGGTCTGTTGTCAGGCTTTGCGTGGCGTCAAGGCATGCAGGACCGTCCCCGGATGAGGATCGGTTTGCGTTTCAGCGCGTTGTTCGCGTGCAGAGCCATGCGGCGATCATGGCTGAGACGAGCGGGCCGAGTCAACGCCCTCAGGAGGCGAAGCGGCTGGCGTCTGCGCCGTAATAGTTGATGTAGCGGTTGTTGATCTTGGAGATCGGCAGCACCACCATCACGTCCGTGGTGCCGAAGGCGCGGTCGACCACGGCGCCGTCGCCGATCATGGCGCCGAGCCGCAGGTAACCCTTGATCAGCCGCGGCAGGCCGGACAGCGCGCCCTTGGCGTCGATCGCCTCGTGCGGCATCAGGTCCATCACCTGATAGAGCTCCGGCCGGGCGCTGACCGCCCATTCGCCGGTCGCCAGGCAGTTGTGGTAGAGGAAGGACAGCGACAGCGCATGCGCTTCCGGCATGACGCCGGGGATCGAGGCGCAGCCGAACATGGCGTCAATGCCGTGTTCGAGTGAATAGGCCCAATTGCCCTGCCACAGCAGTTCGACGGTCCGGCGGTTACGGTATTTCGGCAGGACGCAGGAGCGGCCGAGCTCCATGAAGCGCTTCTGCGGATGCCGCGCCAGCATGTCGTCGATGGCGAATTCCGAAGTCGAATAGAAGCCGTCATTGGCTCGCGCCACTTCCTGGCGCAATAGCCGGTAGGTGCCGACGATCTGGTCTTCCGGGTCGCCGGGCAGCATCCGGTCGAGCACCAGCAGATGATCGCAGACGGCATCATAGGCATCGATGTCGCGGCGCAGCCGCATGGCCTCGGGCGGCATGGCGGCGCCCATTTCGTTGGCGAACACGTCGAAACGCACGGCCTGCGCAGCGTCGATCTCGCTCTGCGAGCGCGCCAGCCGCGTTTCCAGGTCGCCGATCCGGCCCAGCACGTCGCCGTCGCGGCATGTCATGTCGAGCGCCGGTCTAGCCACCGCGCCCTTGCCTGGCTGTGTCGCGCGCATGTTCAACGTCATGGCGAATCAATCCCGTGAATGTGCATTGGCGCCCATTAATCAGAACTATGCGACAATGCCGTGACATCGCATCACAGACCCTTTCGCACCATTCTGCGTGATTCGACGACCGCACCTGCCCTGTCTACCTTTGGCGGGAACCGGTAAAACTGCCGGATTCCCTGACGCTACGCGGTCATATCGACGACCACGCGCCCGCGCACTTTACCATCCATCATGGCGTGGGCGGTGTCGATGATATCACCAAAACCGATCGTTTTCGACAGCGTGTGCAATTTGTCGAGGTCGAGGTCGGTGGCGAGGCGCCCCCAGGCCTGTTCCCGCAAGGGTTTCGGCGCCATGACCGAATCAATCCCCAGCAGGCTGACGCCGCGCAGGATGAACGGCATGACGGAGGCCGGCAGGTCGAAGCCCTGAGCGAGGCCGCAAGCCGCGACAGCGCCGCCATAGCTGGTTTGTGCCAGCAGGTTGGCGAGCGTGTGGCTGCCGACCGAATCGATGCCGCCGGCCCAGCGCTCCTTGCCGAGCGGCCGGCCCGGTTCCGACAGTTCACTGCGTTCGATGATGTCCGACGCGCCCAGCGATTTCAGGAACTCGGCCTCCTGCGGCCGGCCGGTCGAGGCGATGACCGTGTAGCCCAGCTTCGACAGGATGGAGACCGCTACCGATCCGACGCCGCCATTGGCACCGGTGACGACGATGGGTCCGCGATCCGGTGTGATTCCATGTCGCTCCAGCGCCATGACCGAGAGCATCGAGGTGTAGCCGGCGGTGCCGATGGCCATGGCATCGTGAGCGCTGATGCCGTCCGGCCGCTTGATCAGCCAGTCGCCCTTCAGGCGCATAAAGCGGGCATAGGCGCCCATGTGAGTTTCGCCGACACCCCAGCCGTTGAGGATCACCGCGTCGCCCGGCTTGAAGGCTTCGGTTTCGGAACTGACGACGGTGCCGGCGCAGTCGACGCCCGGCACCAGCGGCCAGTGGCGGACAACGGGCGCCTTTCCGGTGATCGCCAGGCCGTCCTTGTAATTGACCGTGGTGGCTTCCACTTCGACGACGACGTCGCCCTCCATCAGGTCGTCGAGCGTCAGTTCGGTCGTGTCGACCGACTGATTCTTGTCCTCGTCACGGGAAATGAGGATCGCCCGGAACGGCTGCTGCATGAAACTGTCTCCCTCGAATACGCATGTTCGTCGATATTGGAACAATCGGTTCCTATCTGCCATGCCGGCAGCGATTTGGCTATTGCCCGGACGCACTGTTTTCCGGTTGCTTGCCGTAAATCCAGCGGCCGAACAGTTCGTCGACGATGATGGCGGCCGCACCGACGGTGATCAAGGCGTCGGCAAAATTGAAGACAGCGAAATACCAGTCGCCGACATGAAACAGGAGATAATCAATCACATAGCCATGCACGGCTCGGTCGATCAGGTTGCCGAGCGCTCCCGCCACCACCAGGACGAAGCCGATCTGGCTAACCCAGCGGCTCGGTGTGCTGCGCGCCCACAGATAGGTGATGAAGGCGATGACCAGCAGGATGAGGGCTAGCAGCCAGCGCTCGTTGACGCCGGAGAGCATGGAAAAGGCGATGCCTTCATTGTGGGTGCGAAACAGCGAAAACACCGGCAGCACAACCACCTGCTCCTGAAACGGCAGGCCGGTCTCAACCAGCCATTTGAACAGCTGGTCGAGGGCCACCAGGACGGCCAGCAGCGACATGGCGGTTCGCCGGCGCGAAAACAGGGGTGGGGTCATGACGGCAGCTCCAGATAGGACCGGCGGGCCTCGAACAGCATGATACCGGTGGCCACGGCAAGATTGAGCGAATCGGCGCGGCCGGCTTGCGGGATCAGCGCCAGGGCATCGCAGGCGGCGGCCAGGTCCTCGGGCAGCCCGGCCTGTTCGTTGCCCATGAGTAGCACCGCCGGCCGGGCGGCATAGTCGATGGTCCGGTAGTCGACGGCACCGGCCAGATGGGTCCCGATCAGCGCCGCGCCGGTTTTCGCGTGCCAGGCGAGAAAACCTGCCGCATCGGATCTGGCGAGCGGAACCGCGAAGACCGATCCCATGGTCGCCCGCACGGTTTCCAGCGAAAACGGATCGGTGCTGTCGCCGACGAGGATGACACCGCTGGCGCCGGCCGCGTCCGCGGTGCGGATGATGGTGCCGAGATTGCCCGGATCGCGCACCCGGTCGAGCGCCACATAGGTTTCGCCGGGCTGCGGCTGCATCTGCGCAAGCGGCCGGATCTTCTGGCCGAAGACGCCGCAGACCATTTGCGGATTGTCGCGCCGGGTGATGGCGCCGAGCACCTTTTCGGTGACTTCCAGCACCGTGCCGCCGGAGGCCACGGTGCGGGCGGCGACGGTCTCGACATCGGCCTTGCCACGCGCCGAACGGGCGTAAACGAGCGTTCGGATCTGCCAGCCCTGGTCGAGAGCGTCGATGACGAGCTTCAGGCCTTCGGCGAGAAAGCTGTCGCTGCGGTCGCGGTTTTTCTTCAACGCCAGTCCGCGGATGTCCTTGACCAGCGGATTGGCAAGGCTGCTCACCTCCTTGACGCGGCCGACACGTCCGGGGCCGGTCATGATGCCACCCATCGGCTGAATAGCGACGTCGACAGGGCCCGACCCTCGGAGGCCTCGCGCAGCACCAGTTCGCCCGACTCCACCGTTCCGCCGGCGTCGCGCATGGTCTCGCGCATCAGCTCGTGGATCGAGAAGAAGGACGCGCGAATCGAATAGGCGGTGAGCACCAGCGCCAGCGCATCCTTCGACAGGATCGACCGGCAGATGTCGAGCATCGCCGGCAGGTGATCGAACAGCTGCCACACTTCGCCGCCCGGCCCGCGGCCGAATTTCGGTGGGTCGGTGAGCACGATGTCGTAGGTCTTGCCGCGCCGTTCCTCCCGGGCGATGAATTTCATGGCATCGTCGCAGATCCAGCGGATCGGACGATCTTCCAGCTCGGCGAGCTGCTGGTTTTCGCGGGCCCACCCGATGGCCTTTTTCGAGGCATCGACATGGGTGACCTCGGCGCCGGCAGCCGCGGCGATCAGCGAGGCGACACCGGTATAGCCGAACAGGTTGAGCACCCGCACCGGGCGGCCAGCCGCCTCGATCTGCTGGCGCATGAAGTTCCAGTGGGCGATCTGTTCCGGAAACACGCCGACATGGCGGAAGGCGGTGAAGCGGCCGTGGAAATCGACGCCGCAGAGCCGCATCGGCCAGGTCTCGCCGAGCGGTGTTGCGGGGAAACGCCAGCGGCCCATGCCGTCCTCGTCGGTATCGCCGGTAAAGACCGCGTCGGCGCGCTGCCATTCGGCATCGGCAAGGCCGCGCGGCCACAATGCCTGGGCTTCCGGGCGGACGATGCGGTAGGGACCGTATTGCTCGAGCTTCTCGCCGCGACCGGTGTCGAGCAGCCGGAAGCCGTCGTCTCCGGCCGTCTCCAGAATCAGCGGCAACCGTTCCGCCGGCCGTTCGCCGCTGCGTGGCGGCCGTTGCTGCGCCGGTTCGGCTGAAGCCGTCTGTTTGGGAGAATGCACCCGGGCATCACGGCCGGACTGCCGGACGGAATCCGCCGTGCGGTTCTTGCGTCGCGGGCTGCGGCCGTGTCGTGCTTTCAAAAAACTGTCCATTCATCTCGCATCGGGACTTGGCCCGGCAGGACAAAGCAAATAGCATCGCGTCCTGTCTTGGCAAAGGCGTTTTGAGAGGAAGACCGCATGGAAATGAACGGCGAGGAACGGATAGCGGCACCGCGGGAGACGGTGTGGGCGGCGCTCAACGATCCGGAAATCCTCAAACAGTGCATTCCCGGCTGCCAGTCGCTCGAAATGACCGGCGACAACGAGATGTCGGCCTCCGTCAAGCTGAAGATCGGTCCGGTCTCGGCGACCTTCAAGGGATCGGTCGTTCTGGAAAACATCAATCCGCCGGAGAGTTACACGATTACCGGCGAGGGCAAGGGCGGCATTGCCGGTTTTGCCAAGGGCGGCGCCGATGTGGCGTTGCGCGAGGATGGGGCCGAAACCGTGCTCGCCTACGACGTCAAGGCGCAGGTCGGCGGCAAGCTGGCGCAGCTCGGCTCGCGGTTGATCGATTCGACTTCGAAAAAGCTGGCCGGCCAGTTCTTCGCGAAATTCGGCGAGGTGGTCGGCGCAAACGCCTAGCTCTCCTTGTGGCGGCGCCAGATCAGGCATCCCGCCGCTAAGTCCTCGAGCGCTGCACCGGTCGATTTGAACAGGGTGATCTCGTCATCCGCCATGCGGCCGGGATGGTCGCCGCGGCACAGCATGGCAAGGTCCGCCTTCACATCCGAGCGGGAAATCAGGCCGGCCTCGAGCGGCTGAACCAGATCGCCGCCTTCCTTCAATGCGCCGTCGAACGTGTCCACGAACAGGCTCGCGCGCCGGACGGCCTCGTCGTCGCTTTCGCGCAGATGCGGCGCATAGGCGCCGACCAGGTCGACATGGCTGCCTGTTTTCAGCCAGGCGCCCTCGACCAACGGTTCGGCCGAGATGGTCGCGGCCGAAATGATATCGGCGTCGGCGATCGCCGTGACCCGGTCGTCGGCGACCTCGACCGAAAAGGGGTCGTCCGCAAGCTCCTGCGCCAGCTTCTCCGCACCGGCACGGTTGCGGTTCCACAGAACCACGCTTTCGATCGGGTTCATGGCGGCGTGGGCGCGAATCAAGTGCGGTGCCAGCTTGCCGGCGCCCATCATCGCCATTCGGCGGGCGTTGGAGGGCGCCAGATAGCGTCCGGCGAGAGCCGAAGCGGTGGCGGTTCGCCACAGGGTCAGCGCCTGCCCGTCGATCAGCGCCAGCGGTTCGCCCGTGCGTCCGTCGGCAAGTAGATAGACGGCCATCACGGCCGGCATGCCGACGGTGTTGTTGTCGGGGCTGACCGTGACGATCTTGAACCCCATGAAACCGTCGTCCGAGTGGCCGCGTTCCATGAAATCGGTCCAGGCCGGCATCAGCAGCACGGCGCTGTCGGTGCCGTCCGGCCGTTCGATGGTGTGGTGGTGCCGGGTCGGTGCCGTCACCCCGCCGCGAAAGGCCTCGGCCAGAGCATCCGCCAGACCCGGATAATCAAGCAGGCGATCGACCTGTTGTGCCGACAGCGTGATCATGAGGTTCAATCAGGAGGAGGGCAGGGCGTTCTGCCCGGCAATGCTCTCGGCGCGCTCGCGCTGCTTGTCGGCTTCGGTATGCCACTTCACCGCCTCGCGCGCTTCGACCCGCGCCTTCTTGCGATACTTGCCCTGCTTGAACCAGGTCGCCAGGGAGCCGACGACCATGCCCAGCATGAAGGCGGCGAACAGAAACACGAAGAACGGTGCGCTCAGCGAAAGCAGGCTGTCCGATGGCTGGAACGGATTGAGCGCCAGCGTGACGGAACCGCGATTGGCGACCGACAGCACGATCAGCACGATCGCGATGGGTACCAGAATGACGAAGGTGATGAGCTTGCGTGCCATGACATCCACATCAAGTTGTTCGACGCAACGCATAGCATCGCGTTCCGGCCGATGCCAGAGAATCCGTCCTGCGTTACGAGGTCGCGCGCGGCTATCCGGCGTCGCCGGGGTTCAGGCGCTCGCGCAATTCCTTGCCGGTCTTGAAGAACGGCACCCACTTCTCTTCGACGAACACCGCTTCGCCGGTGCGCGGGTTGCGGCCGGCGCGTGACGGCCGGTTCTTCACCGAGAAGGCGCCGAAGCCGCGCAGCTCGACGCGATTGCCATCCGACAGGGCGTCGGTGATCTCGTCGAGAATCGCGTTGACGATATTTTCCACGTCGCGGTGGTAGAGATGCGGATTGCGGGCAGCAATTATATGAATCAATTCCGACTTGATCACGGCTGTTCCCCTCATCCGCTCCTATTGATCGGCAGGGCCAAATTGCCAAACGGAAACAAGGCCGTCAAGGAACAACTTACGGTCGGCGAGCGACCGCAACTCATCGGCAAACGGAATCCCGCCGC
Organism: Rhizobiaceae bacterium; assembly: GCA_963921345.3. Taxonomy (GTDB): domain Bacteria; phylum Pseudomonadota; class Alphaproteobacteria; order Rhizobiales; family Rhizobiaceae; genus Hoeflea_A. The sequence continues at coordinate 643,570 of CAWUFE020000009.1, forward strand.
CTTCGAGCAGAGTGAGCAGCCGTATGGCGGCGTCGCCGAACAGCAACTCGCCGCTCGAGCGCCGCCGTCCCCAGTCGACGATCTTGAGCGATTCGTCGATTCCCTTTTCGGTCAGCCAGGCGCGGATTTCGGTTTCGCCGCCGACGGCGTCGACCAGACCGTTATCGGCCGCCTGGCGGCCGGTGAAGACGCTGCCGTCGGCCAGCACCCGGGCCTTCGCCGGCGTCAGGCCGCGCCGCTCGGCGACCAATGCCACGAACCAGTCATAGGTATCGTTGACCATCGAGCGGATCATCGCCTTGGCCTCGTCGCTGGCCGCGTGGAAGGGCGACGGTTCGGCCTTCAGCGGCGCCGATTTGATCTCGTCGACCGAGACGCCGATTTTCTCCAGCAGGTCGGAGACCTGGGCATATTGGAAGATGACCCCGATCGAGCCGACCAGCGAGGTGTCGCCGGCGACGATGTAATCGCTGCCGCAGGCGATCATGTAGGCGGCCGAGGCGGCCAGCGTGCGCACTTCGGCAATGACCGGTTTCTCCTCGGCGACGGCGCGCACCGCCCGGTAGATGGCTTCGCCGCCATAGGACGTCCCGCCGGGCGATTCCAGCCGCACGATGAGAGCCTGGGCCCGGTTGCTCTTGCGGATCTCCTCCAGCCGCTTGAGCAATTCCGAATTGTCGGTGACCACACCGGAGATCGTTACCCGGGCGATATGGTCGGTCGAACGACCGCCGATCGGGTCCTGCACATTGTTGCTGGCGACGATGCCGATGACGGCGACGAGCACGATGACGAGGGCTGCGACGCGCCAGAAAGTCAGTTTTCGACGAAGGCGGCGGCGGTCTGCGATGCCGTTTTGATCCATGGGGCCGTTCCATTGTAAGACAATTTGTCCGTGGCAATCTTCGGGCTGCGGAGCGTCCGCCCGATGCAATATGCCGCGGTCCTGAAGAACCACTCTACCGCATTGTTACCGTACATAAAAAGACATATTGAGAATGTATGGCCCCCGACCCATATGGTAAGTTCCGCCAGCTTCCGGAAAAGCATGACCGCGAAGCGGCCGTCAGGGACAGGCTCAGGATCGCATTTGAAAACGACAGCGACGACAGACCGGCCGAACAGCGGCAGCGTCAATCGGCACTACGCCAAGGCCGTTCGGCACTCAAGGCGCGTGTGGATCCTGAAATGGACGTTTCCGGTCGCCGCCGTCCTGGCGGTGCTGGCCTTCACGGGATCGACGATGATTTCAGGGGTGCTGCCCGAGGGCGCCTCGATCGGCGAGCTTGTCGTCACCGACGGCAAGCTGATCATGCGCAACCCGGTCATGACCGGACCGGTGGACGACAAGCGCGACTATTCGATCAGCGCGTCGCGCGCGGTGCAGGAACTGTCGGCGCCGGAGGTCATTCGCCTCGAGGATATCGTCGCCGATTTTCCGGTGACGGAGGGCGACACGGCGCTGCTGAACGCCATCAGCGGCTATTTCAACCGCGACAAGGAATTTCTCGTCCTCGACCAGCCCTTCACGGTCACCACCGAAAGCGGTGTGACGGCGCGGCTGCAGGACGCCAATATCGATGTTGACGCCGGCACCCTGAAAACGCAGAAGAGGGTCGATATCGAGACGGAGCAGGCGCGCATCGTTGCCGAATCGCTGGTGATGCGGGATAACGGCGCCGAAATCGTCTTCGAGCGCGATGTGCACATGACGGTGATGCCGGGCGCCTTCCGGTCCGCATCGGGGGCGGGAAATGAAACGCAATAGGAGGGAGCGAGCCCGATGAAGCCCATCCGCAGGGCCCCGAGCGGCCTGAAGGCATGGCGGCTTGGTGCTGCTCTGGCTGCTGCCATGATGGCCGCCACGCCGCTGGCGGCGCAGGACTCGACCGCGAGCCGCATGTCCGGCCTCGCCCTGTCGTCCGACGAGCCGATCCAGATAGAGAGCGACAAGCTGAAGGTCCAGGATGCCGAGGGCAGGGCCGTCTTCACCGGCAATGTGCGCGTCGTCCAGGGCCAGACGCAGATGCAGTCCGGCACGATGACGGTCCACTACGCCCGCGACGGCGGGTCGATTTCGGACGGCACGTCGCAGATCGAACGCATCGACGTCGCCGGCAAGGTCTATATCCGCACCGATGAGCAGGAAGCCACCGCCGACGCCGGCGTTTTCAACATGCGCACCGAGGTGGTGGAGCTGACCGGCAAGCGGGTGGTTCTGACGGACGGAGGCAACGTCTTCATCGGATGCAAGCTGACGGTCTTCATGCAGACCGGCGAAGCGCGGCTCGACAGCTGCGGCGACCGCGTCCGCATCCAGCTCGATCCGAAATCCAACAAGCGACCCGGCCAGTAACGGCACTCCGGGGCCCCAGGGGATTAATCACGCATGCCGGACAGTGTCACCAGGGCGCAGGGGCAACCCGCGCAGCAGGCCGACCAGGACCGCTTCGAGGGCACGCTGATCGCCCGCAACCTGACCAAGACCTACAAGTCGCGGCGCGTGGTCAACGGCGTGTCGCTCGGCGTGCGGCGCGGCGAGGCGGTCGGACTGCTCGGCCCCAACGGAGCCGGCAAGACCACTTGCTTCTACATGATCACCGGACTGGTTCCGGTGGATGAGGGCACGATCCGCATCGACGGCAACGACGTCACCCAGATGCCGATGTACCGGCGGGCGCGGCTCGGCGTCGGCTACCTGCCGCAGGAAGCGTCGATCTTTCGCGGCCTGAGCGTCGAGGGCAACATCCGCGCCGTCCTGGAAATCGTCGAACGCGATCGCAAAAAGCGCGACAGCAAGCTCGAAGAACTGCTCGAGGAATTCCATATCGGCCATCTGCGCAAGGCGCCGTCCATTTCGCTGTCGGGCGGCGAGCGGCGGCGCCTGGAGATCGCCCGGGCGCTCGCCTCCGATCCGACCTTCATGCTGCTCGACGAACCGTTCGCCGGCGTCGATCCCATTGCCGTTTCCGACATTCAGGCGCTGGTCCGCCACCTGACCAAGCGTGGCATCGGCGTCCTGATCACCGATCACAACGTGCGCGAGACGCTCGGGCTGATCGACCGCGCCTATATCATCCATGCCGGCAAGGTGCTGACCCATGGGCGCCCCGCGGACATCGTCGCCAATTCCGAGGTTCGACGGCTTTATCTGGGCGAAGGCTTCACGCTCTGACGGCGATCCGGCCCGTTTCCACTTGACATTTTGGCCCAAAAAGCAATTTTTGGGCCAAATTTGCGTAAGGCCGGGAATTTGTGATCGACTCCGGTGTGTGTGCGTAACGGGGAACCGGTTCATGGCGCTTTCCGCCCAGCTCCATATGCGGCAAAACCAGTCTTTGGTGATGACGCCGCAGCTGATGCAGTCGATCCGGCTGCTGCAGCTGACCCATGCCGAATTGCTGCAATACGTCGAGCAGGAAGTGGAGAAGAACCCACTGCTGAAGCACGAAGCGGCCGGCGGCGACGAGGCGGCGGACGGGCATCCGGGCGATGGCGGGAACGACGAGGCGCCGGTCCAGGCCGCCGCCGGCGAGGACTGGTTCCGCAGCGAACTGGACCACAGCGGCGGCGAAATCTCGGCACGGCTCGACGCTGCCCAGGAAGACGTGTTTCCCGAAGACAGCGGCGCGCCGGCGCCCGATGCGCCCGAACTGGCGGCGCAGTGGAAGTCGATGCCGGGGTCGGCCACGATGGCCGGCGACGGGTTCCACGACATCGATGGGTTCGCCGCGCCGACCGGGACGCTGCGCGACCACGTTGCCGAGCAGATCGCCTTCGCCTTCGAGGACCCGGTCGAGCGACTCGTGGCCATCGACCTGACCGACCATCTCGATTCCTGCGGCTATCTGGCCGGCGATGTGGCCGAGGCGGCGCAGCGGCTCGGCATCGACGCCGACCTGGTGACGAAGGTTCTTCAGGCGCTGCAGGAGTTCGAGCCGGCGGGTCTGTTTGCCCGCGACCTGGCCGAATGCCTGGCGTTGCAGCTCGAGCGCCTCGACCGCTTCGATCCGGCGATGCAGGCACTGATCGCCAATCTGCCGCTTCTGGCCCGCCGGGATTTCAAGACTTTGCGCCGGCTGTGCCGGGTCGATGAGGCCGATCTCCTTGATATGATGGCGGAAATTCGCTCACTGGATCCGAAGCCGGGCAACCGGTTCGATGGCGCCAACATCCAGGCCATCGTGCCCGACGTCCATGTGCGGCCGGGCCATGACGGCGCCTGGGCCGTGGAGCTCAATGCCGAAACGCTGCCGCGGGTTCTGGTCGACCAGGCCTATTTTCTCGAGGTGTCGTCGCGCACCGGCGGCAACGACAAGGATGTCGACTATCTCAACACCTGCATGCGCGAGGCCAACTGGCTGACGCGCAGCCTCGACCAGCGCGCCCGGACCATCATGAAGGTCGCCGGCGAGATCGTCCGCCAGCAATCGGCGTTTCTCGCCCAGGGAGTCGCCCATTTGCGGCCGCTGACGCTGAAATCGGTCGCCGACGCCATCGACATGCACGAATCCACCGTCAGCCGCGTTACCTCCAACAAATACATGCTGACGCCGCGCGGCATTTTCGAGTTGAAATTCTTCTTAACCGCCTCGATCGCGGCCTCCGGTTCAGGCGAAGACCACTCCTCGGAAGCGGTGCGCCATCGCATTCGCCAGATGATTGCCGACGAGACGCCGGACAAGATCCTGTCGGACGACGTGATCGTCGGCCTGTTGAAAAAGGACGGCATCGACATTGCCCGGCGCACCGTCGCCAAGTACCGGGAAGCCATGAATATCGCGTCGTCGGTGCAGCGCCGACGTGAAAAACGCGCCCTCGATCGCGCCGGGCTCTGAGAAACGGCCCAAATCGCGGCCGAATTGGTTAAGATTTTATCAATGTGCCTCGAAGCGCTTTGACCGGGCACCGGCGGCGCATTGCGCAACCCGGCAAAAGCCGGCCTCAAGGCCCCTGTTCAAAAGGCGCGTTGACATTTCAATGCCGAAACCGTAAAGCCCCCGCGTTCGTCGTTCCGACAGCAGGAACGTTTTACACAGCCGAGGCGCCGGGTATCGAATTGAACGCCAATCCGCTTGGATGGTGTGGCAGACTCGCATAGACTGACATAAAATATTCGAAAAAGAAGGGTTGTACTATGAGTGTGCGCGTTTCGGGCAAACATATGGAAATAGGCGAGACCTTCCGGACACGAATAGAAGACCGAATTGGGGATGCGGTAACCAAATATTTCGATGGCGGCTATTCAAGCCAGGTGACGGTGGAGAAGTCCGGATCGCGGTTCGCCACCGACTGTCTCGTCCATCTCGATACCGGTGCGTCGCTGCAGGCGACCGGCGAGGCGCTTGACCCTCAGGCCAGCTTCGACGCCGCCGCAGAGCGGGTCGAAAAGCGGCTGCGTCGCTACAAGCGGCGCCTCAAGGATCACCACGCCGGACACGGCAACGGTGCCGAGGTGGCTTACCGGGTGGTGGACGCCGGAGCCGACGACGACGAGGAAGTGTCGGAAGACTATGCGCCGGCGATCGTTGCCGAATCCTCCAGGATCGTGAAGACGATGACCGTTGCCGGCGCCGTGATGGCGCTGGACATGACCGACAGTCCGGTTCTGGTGTTCCGCAATGCCGGAAACAACGAGGTCAATGTTGTGTACCGTCGGACCGACGGCAATATCGGCTGGATCGACACGGCCGACGTAAAAAACTGAGCCTTTTCGGCTTCAAGAAACGGGCGACCACCTGCTCGAGAGCAGACAACGACATCTAAGGAATTGGCAATGTCACTTGCGGATCTGATAATACAGGAATCAGTCATCCCCGCGCTCAAGGTTAACTCCAAAAAACAGCTTCTCCAGGAACTGTCGTCCAAGGCTGGACAGGCCACTGGCCTGTCGGAACGCGAAATATTCGACGTGATCCTGCAGCGGGAGCGGTTGGGGTCCACCGGTGTCGGAAACGGTATCGCCATTCCGCACGGCAAGCTCAATTCCATCAACACCATCATCGGCGTGTTCGCGCGACTGGAAGAGCCGGTCGATTTCGAGGCGCTCGACGACCAGCCGGTCGATCTGGTGTTTCTGCTGCTGGCGCCCGAAGGCTCCGGCGCCGATCATCTCAAGGCGCTGTCGCGCATCGCGCGGGTGCTGCGGGACGGGGATATGGTGTCGAAGCTGCGGCAGACCGAATCCGCTTCGGCGATCTACGCCTTCCTGACCGAAACGCCGGCCTCGAACGCGGCGTAGGCGGCTTGAGAAGCGCCGCAAGGGCGCTCCTTCATTTCATCAATGCACGCTGACGGCGGCCAGTTCGTCCTCGGCCGCCTTGTCGTAGGCCGTCGACCGGTCGTCGCTGAGCAGAATCGGCGTTCCGTCGGCGCCGAACAGCGCCCACAGGTCGATGCCCGGCTGTATCTCGGGCGCATCGGGGAAGCGCTCGGTGACCTCGTCCGAGGTCATCTTGCGGATGTAGCCGACCTTGCCGTTGCCGAGAACGGCCAGGGTGTCCTTGCTGATCGAAATCCTGTTCTCGTTCATGGTCTGATCCTCTTTTCTAAGACGAATCGGCTGCCCTGAGGCCTCATTCGGTCACGGATATGTTGATCTTCTTGACCAGCCGCTCGGGTTCCGGCTTGTCGAGATCGATGGCCAGCAGGCCGTTTCTCAGGTCCGCGCCGACAACCCGCATGCCGTCGGCCAGCATGAAGCTGCGCTGAAACTGGCGCGATGCGATGCCGCGGTGCAGATACTCGCGGTCTTCGACTTCGACCTGGCGGCCGCGAATGGTCAGTTGGCCGTCCTGCACGGTCACATCCAGGTCGTCCTGGGAGAACCCGGCGACAGCCAGTGTGATGCGCAGCCTCTCGGCCCCGGATTCATCGGCCGAAATACGTTCGATATTGTAGGGCGGATAGCCGTCGCTGCCTTTGGCGATACGCTGGAGCGTCTTCTCCATGGTATCGAAGCCAAGCATCAGCGGGCTTGAAAAGGGCGTCATCCGTGACATGTCTTCGTCCTGTCCTTGCATTCAAGCGACACATTCGCGGACCTGAAGGCAGCGCCCGCTTGGGGTTAATATGGGGATTGCCAGCGGTTTCGCAAGCGTTTCGGGCCCGCGCAATCCGCTCCGGAGCCTGCGAAACGACCGGACTCCGCCCGGTTGACAGGCATCGGTAAACCGCTGGTATGGCTTGCAATTCCGAATCGGAGTGCGCCGGCCACGGGTGTGACGGCGGCGAGATTCGCGCTAGACTGGAGCCAGCGTTGTGAGGACAGCATGAGCAGCCCCGCCGAAGAGCCGATCAAGATCATCATCGATACCGATCCCGGACAGGACGATGCCGTGGCCATCCTGCTCGCCCTGGCGAGCCCCAGGCTGGAGGTCCTGGGCATCACCGCCGTCGCCGGCAACGTGCCGCTGGCGCTGACGGAGAAGAACGTGCGCATTGTCTGCGAACTGGCCGACCGCACCAATGTCAAGGTGCATGCCGGCGCCAAGGCGCCGATGCGCAAACCCCTCGTCACGGCGGAGAACGTGCACGGCAAGACCGGGCTGGACGGTCCTGATCTGCCCGATCCGGTGATGCCGCTGCAGCCGCAGCACGGCGTCGATTTCATCGTCCAGACGATCCTCCAGGAACAGCCGGGAGAGGTGACCCTGTGCACGCTGGGGCCGCTGACCAATATCGGCCTGGCGCTGCAGCAGGCGCCGGAGATCGCCGAGCGGGTGCGGCAGATCGTGATGATGGGCGGCGGCTATTTCGAAGGCGGCAACGTTACCCCGGCGGCCGAGTTCAACATCTATGTCGATCCGGAAGCCGCCAGCGCCGTTTTCGCCTCCGGCATTCCTATCGTCATGATGCCGCTCGACGTGACCCACAAGGTGTTGACCACCCGCAAGCGGGTTGCCGCCATCGGCCGCATCGGCACGCCGGTCGCGAAAGCGGTGGTTGAGATGCTCGAGTTCTTCGAGCGCTACGACGAGGAGAAATACGGTACCGACGGCGGCCCGCTGCACGACCCGACGGTGATCGCCTGGCTTCTGAAGCCCGAGCTGTTCTCGGGCCGTTACTGCAATGTCGAGATCGAGACCCAGTCGACACTGACGGAGGGCATGACCGTGGTCGACTGGTGGCAGGTGACCGACCGTGCGCACAACGCCCTGGTCATCCACGACGTCGATGCCGACGGCTTTTTCGAGCTTCTCAACGAGTATTTGGCGAGGCTGTGATCAGCCCAGCGCGCCGTCCACTTCGGCGGCGGTCGGTATGGCCGGTTGGGCGCCTGGTTTGAGGCAGGCGAGACTGCCGGCCGCTGCGGCGCGCTGCAATGCCGTTTCGAAGGCCAGGCCGGCATCGAGGCCCGCGGCCAGATAGCCGCAGAACGTGTCGCCGGCACCGACCGTATCGACCGGCTGGATCGTAAGGCCGGCAACCCGCGCCAGGGCGCCGTCGCGCGCCGCGATCACCCCGTCGGCGCCAAGGGTGACGATCAGCGTCTGTCCGGTGTCGCTGTGCATCCGCATCAGTTCCGCCTCGCGATCGGCGGCCGAGGCAATGCTCTTGCCGGCCAGCAGTTCGAATTCCGTCTCGTTGGCGACGACGATGTCGGCCTGCGCCGCCAGTTCGGTGGCATCGTCGGTCAGCGGTGCGGTGTTGATGACCGAAAGGATGCCGGCCTGGCGGGCGGCCGTCAGGGCCGCGCGGGTCGCGTCCGCCGGCACCTCGAGCTGCAGCAACAGATGGTCGCCCGGCCGCATCGAACCGACGGCCGCCTCGGCGTCCTCGGCACCGACCCGGCCGTTGGCGCCCGGTACGACGGCGATGATGTTCTCGCCGCCGCGGTCCACCATGATGAGCGCCGTTCCCGTGGGACCCTCGACCCGGCGCAAATGCGAAAGGTTCGTGCCGGCGTCCTGCAGCAGTTCCAGGGCGGGCTCGGCGAAATTGTCGCGGCCGACGGCGCCGTAAAGCCGCACCTCGGCGCCGCCGCGGCGCGCCGCCAGTGCCTGGTTGGCGCCCTTGCCACCGGCGGCAGTGGCGAAATCCTGCCCGGCAACCGTTTCGCCGGATACGGGCAGCCGGTCGACGGTTGCGATCAGGTCCATGTTGATCGAGCCGAACACTGTGATCATGGAGCGGCATTCCCTTTGTTGACGCTTTTGTCTTCTAAACAGCCAGCCGCCCGGCAGGCAAGGCGGCGCCGGCAATCGGGTGTGGTTCTTTAGCGGAAAACAGGCTACAGCAAGGCCGTCGCGGCGACACGGCAGATTCTGGAGCGGCATGGCAGCGAAAAATCTTCAATTCGACCGGATCCTCGACGGCGTCGACCTGCGGGCGGAATGCGACGCGATCGCTGCCAGTTACACGGAACCCGCCTCGCTGGACGCCCGCAATGCGCTGTTTTCGCTGCTCAAGAAGACGGTCGGCCAGGGGCGCGACACCATTCGCGCCATGCTCCTGGAAGACGGCGGCGGCTTGATGTGCGTTCGCCGCCTTTCGGAGCTGCAGGACGAGATCATCAAGGCCGCCTATCACTACGCCGTCACCCATGCCTATCCGGTCGAAAACCCGTCGACCTCGGAACACATCGCGGTGTCGGCCGTCGGCGGCTACGGCCGCGGCGCGCTGGCGCCCGGGTCCGACATCGACCTGCTGTTCGTCCTTCCCTACAAGCAGACGCCATGGACGGAACAGGTGGTGGAGTTCATCCTCTATCTGCTCTGGGACATGGGCTTCAAGGTGGGCCACGCCACTCGCAATGTCGACGAGTGCATTCGCCTGTCGCGCAGCGACATGACCATTCGCACGGCGATTCTCGATGCCCGCCTGGTGTGCGGCGCGAAACCGCTGTTCGAGGACATGGAAAGCCGCTTCGACGCCGAGGTGGTGCGCGGCACGGCCAAGGAGTTCATCGCCGCCAAGCTGGCCGAGCGCGACGTCCGGCATCGCAAATCGGGCGATTCGCGCTTTATGGTCGAGCCCAACGTCAAGGAGGGCAAGGGCGGCCTGCGCGATCTGCAGACGCTGTTCTGGATCGCCAAATACTATTACCGCATCAACAGGCTGAACGACCTGGCCAAACGCGGGATTCTGTCGCGGCGCGAGGCCAAGACCTTCCAGAAGTCCGGCGACTTCCTGTGGGCCGTTCGCTGCCACATGCATTTCCTGACCGGCAAGCCGGAGGAACGGCTGTCCTTCGACATTCAACGCGAGATCGCCGCCGATCTCGGCTATCACGACCATCCGGGCCTGTCGGCGGTCGAGCGCTTCATGAAGCACTATTTCCTGGTCGCCAAGGATGTCGGCGACCTGACGCGCATCCTGTGCGCCGCGCTGGAAGACGAGCAGGCCAAGGATGCGCCGCGCTTTACCCGCGTGTTCCGGCGCTTTGCCGGCCGGCCTCGCAAGATCCCGGGAACGCTGGACTTCCTTCAGGATCACGGCCGCATCAACATCGCCGACGAGGAGGTTTTCAAGAACGACCCGGTCAACCTCATCCGCATGTTCCACCTGGCCGACATCCACGACCTGGCTTTCCATCCCGATGCCCTGAAACTGGCCCGGCGCTCGCTCAAGCTGATCACCGGTGCAGTACGCGACAACGAGGAGGCCAACCGGCTGTTCCTGTCGATCCTCACCTCGCGCAAGCGGCCGGGCTTCGTGCTGCGGCGCATGAACGAGGCCGGCGTGCTCGGTCGCTTCATCCCGGATTTCGGCAAGATCGTATCGATGATGCAGTTCAACATGTATCACCACTATACGGTCGACGAGCATCTGATCCGGGCGGTGGAGATCATGTCGCGCATCGAACACGGCATGGAGGACGAGGCGCATCCGCTGTCCGGCAGCATCATGCCGGAAATCAAGGAGCGCGAGGCGCTCTATATGGCGATCCTGCTGCACGACATCGCCAAGGGCCGACCCGAGGACCATTCGGTGGCCGGCGCCAAGGTCGCCCGCAAGCTGTGCCCTCGCTTCGGCTTCACCGCCGACCAGACAGAACTGATCGCCTGGCTGGTACGCGAGCATCTGACCATGTCGATGACCGCCCAGTCGCGTGACCTGCATGATCGCAAGACCATCGAACAGTTCGCCGACGTGGTCCAGTCTCTCGACCGGTTGCGCCTGCTGCTGGTGCTGACGGTCTGCGACATCCGCGCGGTCGGCCCGTGGGTGTGGAACGGCTGGAAGGGGCAGCTGCTGCGCACGCTCTATGCGGAAACCGAGCTGATGCTGTCGGGCGGGTTCTCGGCAGCTCCCGGCCGCGAGCGCGCCGCCGAGGCGAAACAGCGGCTTGCCGAGGCGCTGGCGGATTGGCCGGAGAAGGAGCGCAAGGCCTATCTGCGGCTTCACTACGTGCCCTACCTGCTCACCGTGGAGCTGGACGACCAGCTGCGCCACGCCGAATTCATCCGTGAAACGAAAAAGGCGAAAAAGCCGCTGGCGACCATGGTTCGAACCCATTCGTTCCACGCCATCACCGAAATCACGGTTCTGGCACCGGACCACCCGCGGCTGCTTTCCATCGTCGCCGGTGCCTGCTCGGCCGCCGGAGCCAACATCGCCGATGCCCAGGTTTTCACGACGACCGACGGACGGGCGCTGGACACCGTCCTGATCAACCGCGAGTTCGACGACGACGACGACGAGTTGCGGCGGGCGAAAAACATCGGCCGGATGATCGAGGACGTGCTGGCCGGGCGCAAATACCTGCCGGAGGTGATCGCCCGCAAGACGCGGCACCGCCGCAAGGTGCGGCCGTTCCACGTTGCCCCGCGAGTCAGCATCAACAACAGCCTGTCGAACCGCTTCACCGTCATCGAGCTGGAAGGCCTCGATCGCACCGGCCTGCTGTCGGACATCACTGCGGTGCTGTCCGACCTGTCGCTGGATATCGCCTCGGCGCACATTACGACCTTTGGCGAGAAGGTGATCGACACTTTCTATGTAACAGACCTGTTCGGCCACAAGATCACCAACGAGAACCGGCACGCCAACATCATCGGCCGTCTCAAGGCGGTGCTCGCCGGTGAGGAAGAAGACGTTCGCCGCAACATGCCGAACGGCATTATCGCGCCCTCCGACACGACCGCGCGCAAGCGGGCCAGCCAATCGTGAGTCTGGTTCGCAAATTTGCCAGCGTCGGCAGTGCCACCATGGCCAGCCGTGTCCTCGGATTCGTCCGCGAAGCGCTGATCGCGGCGGCCCTCGGCACCGGACCGGTCGCCGACGCCTTCTATGCGGCCTTCCGCTTTCCCAACATGTTCCGCCGGCTGTTTGCGGAAGGGGCCTTCAACTCGGCCTTCATCCCGCTGTTTGCCAAGGAACTGGAAGGCGGTGGCACTGCGGCCGCCGAGATCTTCGCCCGCCAGGTGCTGTCGGTGCTTCTGGTGATCCTGATCGCACTGTCGGCCGTCGCGATGATCTTCATGGGGCCGCTGGTGGCGACGGTGATCGCCCCCAAATTCGTCGAGATCCCCGACAAGTTCGACCTGACCGTCTATCTGGCCCAGGTGATGTTTCCGTATCTGGCCGCCATGTCGCTGGTGGCCATGCTGTCGGGAGTGCTGAATTCCTACCGCCGCTACTTCCTGGCGGCCCTCAGCCCGGTGCTTCTGAACGTGGTGCTGGTGTTGGTGCTGATCGTCGCGATGTCGCAGGAGACGCCACCGGCAACCATCGGCACTGCCCTGGCCTTCGGGGTCACCGCTTCGGGCGTGCTGCAACTGGCCCTGCTGGTCTGGGGCATCCGCCAGACCGGGTTCCGCATCCGCGTCGGCATGCCACGCATTTCCCCGCCGGTGCGGCGGCTGCTGTGGCTGGCGCTCCCGGCCGGCGTCACCGGCGGCATCACCCAGATCAACCTGCTGGTCGGCCAGATCATCGTCTCCGGCGACAACGGCGCCATCGCCACCATCAATTATGCCGACCGCATCAACCAACTTCCGCTGGGGGTGATCGGCATCGCCATCGGCGTGGTGCTGCTGCCGGAACTGTCACGCGCCCTCAAGGCAGGCGACCGCGACGGTGTGCACCATCTGCAGAACCGCAGCCTTGAATTCGGCCTCGGCCTGACGGTGCCCGCGGCGGTCGCCCTGTTCATCATCCCGGCGCCGATCGTCGCCCTGCTGTTCGAGCGCGGCGAATTCGGACGCGAGGCAACGGATATCACGGCGGCGGTGCTCGGCGGCTTCGCCATCGGTCTGCCGGCCTTCGTCCTCATCAAGATCTTCACGCCGTCCTTCTATGCGCGCGAGAGCATGCGGGTGCCGATGTGGTTCGCCGCCGCCAACGCCGCCGTCAACATCGCCGGAAGCCTCATCCTGTTTCCGCTCATCGGTGTCCTCGGCGTCGCCATCGCCACCTCGGTCGCCGGCTGGGTCAACGTGCTGATGCTGGCCGGATCGCTCTACCGCGCCGACCAGTTTCAACCGTCCGCCGAGACGGTCCGCCGGGTTGTGCTGATCATCCTCGGCAGCCTGCTCATGGGTGCGGCGCTCTATGGCGCCCTGTGGCTTGTCGGATCGCGGCTCCTGGATGCTTCGCTGCTCGTGCGTCTGGTTCTGATGGCCATCGTGATCGCCGGAGGTGCCGCGGTTTACTTCGCCTTCGCGCTGGCCACCGGCGCCCTGGACCGGCAGCTTCTGGCGGCGGCGCTGCGTCGCCGGGGAGGGGCGGGTGGCTGATCCGCAGAGGCTGATTGCTCATGTGTCTCTGCTAGTGCCGAGCTACGACGAAGGGATCGACTTCTACGTCGGAAAGCTCGGTTTCGAGCTGGTCGAGGACACGGATCTCGGTCGCGGCAAGCGCTGGGTGCTGGTGGGGCCCGGTGGCGGGGGGTCGGCATTGCTCCTGGCCGAACCGGGGAACGAACGGCAGCGGGCGCGCATCGGCGATCAGACCGGCGGCCGCGTCGGGTTTTTCCTTTTCACCGGTGATTTTGCCGCCGATCATGCGCGCCTGAAGGCCGCCGGCGTCGTCTTTCTGGAGCAGCCGCGCCACGCGGCCTACGGAACGGTCGCCGTCTTCGTCGATCCCTTCGGCAACAAATGGGACCTGCTGCAGCCGGCCTGACCCTACCCGTCGGAACCCGCAAGCGAAGCCAGGAGGCGCCGTGCCGCCCGCCGCGACGATTCGGCGACGCTCTCGCTGCCGCCCAGAGGCTTGAGCGAATCCGCGTTGAAGAATATGCCGGTGATGCCAATGGCGACCTCGCGAACCGCGGCTTCGTCCGCCGCCGGATATTGCCGGCGAACCTGGTCGGCGACGAATTCGACGAATTCCTCGAACCAGGTCCACATGCGTTTCGACAGCGCTTCGTCGTGCCGGGACGCGGCGATCAGGGCTTCGGCCAGGAGCACCTGTTCCACATCGCCGCGATAAGGCGTGAACAGGGTGTCGACGAGGTCTTCGGCAGCGAGGTCCCCGGAAAGAGCCGAAGCCATTTCCGTCACATGCGCGCTCGACCTCGCCAGAAAGCGCTCGGTCAGGGCGTCGAGCAGTTCGTCGCGATTGCCGGCATGATGGCGAATGAGCGGCCTTGCCAGACCGGAATAGTCCGACAGCTTTTCCAGCGTCGCGCCCTCGATGCCGAAATCGACGATGCATCGTTCGAAGGCATCGAGGATTTCTTTACGTCTTTTCGAACGCAGGCTGGGCCGGCCCATGGCAACTACCGGATATAGATAACGTCGAGGGTGAGGATCTTGGTGTCTTCGGTAACGGAAAAACCGGCCTCCTTGAAGGTCGGTTCGCGCAGCGTGCCGACATTGTTGGAAAAGGCATATCCTTCGGTCGGAACGCCATTCTCCATGTCGAACGCCGCATTGCCGTTTTCGTCGTGGTGAACGGCGACGGCATAGCGCCCGGGTTTCAGGTTCAGGAATGTGAAGCTGGTGCCGGTCGGGCGTGGCCGCAATTCGGCATAACGGGCGATCCCGTCGACGCTGAGCCGGTTGAATGCGTCGGCGCTGTCGTAAACCATCACATGGACCACCCCGTCGTCGCTCCGAAGCCCGGAAATATCGAGCTTCTAGGCTCCGGTATCCGGCGGCAGAGCCAGCGTCGTGACGACGCCGAAGGGCAACAGAAACGCGATTATGCTCGCCACTGCGCGATTCAATTTCATGCAATCCTCGAACTTTTTATAAGTTGTCATCATTGACAAATTACGCATCGATCCATAAATTGTCAACAGTGACAAACAAAGGAAATCGGCATGGCTGACAAATGGCGAACCCTGGTGGCTCTGGCCATCATCTATCTGGCGGTCGTCATGGGCTGGATGTGGGTTTGGGGAATCCTGTTCATCATGTGGACGGTCCCCGCACTCTATTCGGGCCGGACAGTTCTGGTCGAACCTGTCGACCGGGACGAAAACCCGGTTCTGTTCTGGTTCATCATCGGCACCTGGATTGTGCTCAGCCTTTACCTGATCGTTGCCGATTTCCTGCTTTTCATGGGGATATCCATTGCCTGACACCCGCATGCTGCACCGCCTGCCCGTCGCCGCCTATACCGACCAGGACTGGTTCGATCGAGAGCAGGAGCTGATCTTCTCGCGCAGTTGGCATTATGCCGGCCTGATGGAGGACGTGTCCGAACCCGGCCAGTACATCTCTGTCCAGGCCGGCCTCAAAAACATCTTCATCGTGATGGGCCGCGACCGTCGCCTGCGCGCGTTCCACAACATCTGCCGCCACCGCGGAACCCAGCTGATCCGTGCCGTCGGAAAGGCCCAGAAGGCGCTGACCTGCCCCTATCACGACTGGACTTACGATCTGGAGGGCAATCTGATTTCCGTCCCCGAAGAGGACCGGGAATTCGACAACATCGACAAATCGTGCCTCGGCCTCAAGCCCGCCGCCGTCGATATCTGGAAGAGCATGCTCTTCGTACATCCCGACCCGCAGGCCGGCTCGATCATGGACTGGTTCGGTCCGGTCGACGACATGGTCGGTCCGCATGTGCCGGAAGAGCTGCCCGAATATGACGAGGCACGGGTCGAATACGAGATCAAGGCCAACTGGAAGATCGTCGTCGACAACTACATCGACGTCTATCATCTGTCGCATCTCCATTCCGATACGCTGCAGATGTACGACCATGCCAAGGCCGAATACGGTTTTGTCGGGCCGCACTACGCCTTCTGGGAACCGCCGGTCGAGGCCTTTGCCGAAAATCAGGACCGGAAACTGACCATGCCGCGGGTCATTCCGGACGGCTTGAACGGCACCTGGGTGCCGATGCTGTTTCCGGGGATCGGCATCGCCGCCTCGGAGGATACCTGGGCGACCTTCATCATCACGCCGCTCGCACCGGATCTCACCCGCGTCGAGAACCGGGTGCGTGTCGCCAATGCATCCGATTGGGAGTTCAGCAAGCAGTCGATGCGATCTTCCGGCTTCTGGTCCAGCTTCGGCCTCAAGGGAAAATACGATGCCGGCGACGCCGAGGGCGAGGGCGATCCGATGGCGTCGGGCGATTTCACCGCCGAGGACATCTATGCTTGCGAACAGCAGCAGAAGTCGCTGCGCTCGCCGCAATTCGAGGTCGGACCGGCGTCCCATGGCGAAAGCCCGATCATCGGCCATCAGCAGGTGGTGCTCGACTGGATGGAGGGCCGGCAATGAGCGGCGACTTCCATCCGCTGACCGTGCTCGACACACGCGAGGAAATCGGCGGCCTGGCGAAATCCGTCATGCTCGATGTGCCGGCCGCGCTGGCCTAGACCTTCGCCTGGCGCGCTGGCCAGCACCTTTCCTTCCGCTTCGATCTCGACGGCGAGGAGGTGCGCCGCAGCTACTCCATCTCGGCATCGCCGGTAACGGGCGAGCCGCTGCGCATCACCGTCAAGCGGGTCGAGGGCGGTTTGGTCAGCAACCACGTCAACGACGGCGTCGAGAAGGGCGATGTGCTTCAGGTGATGCCGCCCTTCGGCGGCTTCTGTCTCGACCCGGGCGAAACCCAGCGCCGGACCCACTATTTCTTCGGCGCCGGCAGCGGCGTGACGCCGCTTTACGCGATGATCCGCACCGTCCTTCGGGCGGAACCCTGGTCGGTCTGCCATTTCGCCTACGGCAACAAGGACGAAAACAGCATCATCTTCCGCGACGAGCTTGCGGCCCACGCAGCCGAGGAGCCCGATCGACTCAGCCTCCATCACGTGCTTTCCGGCCAGTCCATGTGGAGCGGCTTCGAGGCCTGGCGTCAGGGGCTGATCGACAATCAGGCCGTGAAGGCGCTGATCGACGAGCGGCCGCCTTATGCGCAGGATGCGCAGTACTATGTCTGCGGGCCTGGCAACATGAACGCCTCGGTCAGGTCGGCGCTGATGGCGCTCGACGTTCCGGCCGACCGCATTCACATGGAAAGCTATGGCGGCGCGGTCGACGTCGACGCGTCGGTCAAGGGCATCGCCGCTGCGGCGCGCATCCGCCTGGACGGCCGGACGGTTCCGGTCGATATCGGCGCCGACCAGACGGTGCTCGAGGCGGCGCGCTCGGCCGGCCTCCAGCCGCCGTTTTCCTGCCAGTCGGGCGTCTGCGGAGCCTGCCGGGCGACGTTGAAGAAGGGCACCGTGCACATGCGCGCGCGCATGGCGCTCGAGGACG
This sequence comes from Rhizobiaceae bacterium, assembly GCA_963921345.3. GTDB lineage: Bacteria > Pseudomonadota > Alphaproteobacteria > Rhizobiales > Rhizobiaceae > Hoeflea_A. Next base: position 661,179 of record CAWUFE020000009.1, read on the forward strand.
CCGACATCGACCGGGGTGTGGTCCTGACCTGCCAGTCGGTGGCCACGTCGCCCGAGCTCGAGATTGCCTATGACTGACGCCGGTCGCTGGTGACGAACCCGTGCCATGGCCTTCGAGGCGACCTCTCCCGAAGGATCATTCCCGAAATTCCCTTGATCGCGGCGTGCGCCCCGTGCATAACCCGCCGCGACTTACTTCACACCATCGGGATCCTTCATGTCCGAGTTCAAGCCGCTAGTCTTTTCCGGTGTTCAGCCCACCGGCAATCTCCACCTGGGCAACTATCTGGGCGCGATCCGCAAATTCGTCGCCCTGCAGGAAAGCCACAACTGCATCTATTGCGTCGTCGACCTCCACGCCCTGACGGCGCAGCTGGTGCATGACGACCTGCAGGGTCAGACCCGCGCCATCACCGCCGCGTTTCTGGCCGCCGGCATCGATCCGCAGGCGCATATCGTCTTCAACCAAAGCCGGGTGCCGCAGCATTCCGAACTCGCCTGGATCTTCAACTGCGTGGCGCGCATCGGCTGGATGAACCGCATGACGCAGTTCAAGGACAAGGCCGGCAAGGACCGCGAAAACGCTTCGCTCGGACTGCTCGCCTATCCGTCGCTGATGGCGGCCGATATCCTGCTCTATCGCGCCACCCATGTGCCGGTGGGAGACGACCAGAAACAGCATCTGGAACTGACGCGCGACATTGCCCAGAAGTTCAACATAGACTTCTCGCAGCGCATTGCCGAAACCGGCCTCGGCGTCGACATGGTCGTCGGCGAGGAGAAGCTGACCGGCTATTTTCCGCTGACCGAACCGCTGATCGAGGGACCGGCACCGCGGGTGATGAGCCTGCGCGACGGCACCAAGAAGATGTCGAAATCCGACGCGTCCGACCTGTCGCGCATCAACCTGACCGACGATACCGACACCATCGCCAAGAAGATCCGCAAGGCCAAGACCGACCCGGAACCGCTCCCGGGCGACGTCGAGGGGCTCGCCGGCCGGCCGGAGGCCGACAATCTGGTCGGCATCTACGCCGCCCTGTCCGACCGGTCCAAGGCTGACGTGATTTCCGAGTTCGGCGGCCAGCAGTTTTCGGTCTTCAAGCCGGCGCTGAGCGAGCTTGCCGTCAGCGTGCTGTCGCCGATCAGTGCCGAGATGCGCCGCCTGCTGGACGACCCGGCCTACATCGACGGCGTGCTGGCCGATGGCGGTGCCCGCGCCTCGGCGATCGCCGACAAGACTATGCGCGACGTCAAGGAGATCATCGGCCTTCTGGGGTGACGCGCGGGGCTTGCTCCGCGCGAATCCGGATGGCACACTCCGCGCCATGGTTTCAAAGCGACTGTCGAGGGAAGAGGGTCATCGCCGCAAGTTTCTTGTGATCATCGATGACACGCCCGAATGCGAACGCGCGGTGCACTATGCCGCCAATCGCTCGCGCCGCACCAACGGGGTGCTGGTGATGATGTATGTCATCGAACCGGGCGACTTCCAGCATTGGCTGGGGGTCGAGGAGATCATGAAGGCGGAAGCTCGCGACGAGGCGGAGGCCGCGCTCGCCAAGTTCTCTGCCGAGGTGCGCGAAAGGGTCGGTATCGAGCCGGAAACCACCATCCGCATGGGCAAGTCCACCGAGGAGATTTTCGCTCAGATCGAGGAAGATCAGGATATCGCCATCCTGGTGCTGGCGGCAGGCTCGGCCAAGGAAGGCCCGGGACCTCTGGTGTCCTCGATCGCGGGCCGCGGCGCTGCCTTCCCGATCCCCGTGACCGTGATCCCGGCATCGCTCACCGACGAGGAAATCGACGCCATTTGCTGACCATGCGTCGCTTTGTTCGCGCCGCTTGAAGTTCATCCCGCACTGCCTTATTTTCCGGGCAGCGCAAGGCCCCCTAGTCGGCGAAAAAGCCGGAAAACCGGGGCCCAGGAGACAGCTCATGTTCATTCAGACCGAGGCGACGCCCAATCCGGCGACCCTGAAATTTCTTCCCGGCAAGGTCGTTCTGGAAGAAGGTACGGCCGATTTCCGCAATGCGGATACGGCCGAGCAGGCTTCGCCGCTGGCCGCGCGGCTGTTTCGGATCCCCGGCGTGACCGGCGTTTTCTACGGTTACGACTTCATCACCGTGACCAAGGACGGCGCCGAGTGGCAGCATCTCAAGCCGGCCATTCTCGGCACCATCATGGAACACTTCATGTCGGGTGCGCCGGTGATGGCCGCAACCGCAGGCGATCCGGCGCTGCAGGACGAGGGCGAGTTCTTCGACGAGGCCGACGAGTCGATCGTCGCCACCATCAAGGAACTGCTCGACACCCGCGTCCGCCCGGCGGTGGCGCAGGACGGCGGCGACATTACCTTCAAGGGCTATCGCGACGGCCGCGTCTATCTTCACATGAAGGGCGCCTGCGCCGGCTGCCCTTCCTCGACCGCCACCCTGAAATACGGCATCCAGAACCTGCTGCGGCACTTCATACCGGAAGTCCAGGAAGTCGAGGCGGTTTAGATCCCACGGGATCGACGATGCTTCCACAGCCGATGAATGAGGCGTTCCTCGCTTCAAATGGCCGCCAGGATAGATCGCCGCAACGATCAGCACTTTGCTAAGATGAGCGTCGCATGATCCTGCTTGCCGCCGACACTGCCGTACATCTGTGCTCCGCCTGTCTTTACGACAGCGTGGAGAAAGAGGTTCGCGGACGGCGCGTCGAGGATATCGGCCGCGGTCACGCTGAACGGCTGCTTCCGGTAATCGAGGAAACCCTGGCTGAGGCCGGCCGAGCCCTGGCCGACCTGGACAGGCTGGCGGTCTCGACCGGACCCGGTTCGTTCACCGGCATCCGCGTCGGCGTCGCGGCCATGCGCGGCCTTGCGCTCGCACTCGACATTCCGCTGATCGGCATCACCGTGTTCGACTGCATGGCCCATATGGCCGATGCCGAGGGTGCCGTGCTCGTCGTGCTCGATGCCCGCCGCGACGAAGTCTATGCTCAGCTGTTTTCAGCCGACCGCGCTGCCGCCGGACCGCCGCAGGTCCTGCCGCGCGGCGAGGCCCTCGGCCTGGCGCTGCAGCACGATGCGGCGCTGTTCGGATCGGCCGCGCCGCTCGTGGCGGAGCTCGGCGCGGACACGTCGCCCGCAGTGGCCGGAGCGCTGTCGGCGGTCGACATCGCCGTACTGGCTGCGCTGGCGGCGGACCGCGATCCCGCAGACGAAAAGCCCGTGCCGCTCTATCTGCGTGCGCCCGATGCCAAGCCGCAGGAGGGGTTCGCGCTGCCGCGACGGGAGGCGTCATGACCGGACCGTCGCTGTTTCGCCGCGCCGCCGACTTCGAGATCGTGCCGCTGACGCCGGAGGACTGCGTCGACGCGGCCGGCCTGCATGCGGAGGACTTCGCCCGCCCCTGGAGCGATGGGGAGATCAACGCGCTTGTCCACCAGGAACCGGTTTTCGGCTTCATCGCGCGGCGTCCGGGCGGTCCCAGGGGCGGCGCGCCGGGCGGCTTCGTGCTCGCCAGGCTGGTCGAGGACGAAGCGGAAATCCTGACGATCGCGGTGCGCCGCCGGTTTCGCCGGAACGGACTTGGCTGGCGGCTGATGGTGGCGGTGCTCGGCCACTTGCGCGCCGAGGGCGCGGCTTCCCTGTTTCTCGAGGTCGACGAAACCAATGCGGCCGCCCTGGCGCTTTACCGCAAACTCGGATTCGAGCATGTCGCCGAACGATCCGCCTATTACGATCATGACGGTGGAGCAAAGACGGCGGCGCTTGTCATGAGGCTCAATCTTGGGTAGGGCAAGCGGCGAAACGGATCGGGGCCGGACGACGGTCCGGGTCCATGGCTGCTTTCTCGAGGTGGCGCGTGACTGAAGAACTGAAATCGCTGGAGCAGCAATGCGTCGATCGCGGCATGCGGATGACCGAACAGCGGCGGGTGATCGCCCGGGTGCTTGAACAATCGGCCGATCACCCGGATGTCGAGGAGCTGTACCGGCGATCCGTCGAAGTGGACCCCAACATCTCGATTTCCACCGTCTACCGCACCGTCAAGCTGTTCGAGGATACCGGCATCATCGAACGCCATGACTTTCGCGACGGGCGGTCGCGATACGAGACCGTGCCGGACGAGCATCACGATCACCTGATCGACCTGAAATCGGGCAGGGTGATCGAGTTTCAGTCGGCCGAAATCGAGGCCCTGCAGGAACGGATCGCCCGCGAACACGGATTTCGTCTCGTCGATCACCGTCTGGAGCTCTACGGCATTCCGCTGAAGAAGGCCGAGGACTGAACCATGATTTCTGTCCCGGCAGGACATGGGGAGGCGGAGGCCCCCGGCCGATGATCGCCTGGTTGCGCATTGTTCTGGTTCTGGTCGTCATCGTCGTCGTGACGATCGTTCTGCTGCCGGTCCAGCTGGTGTCGAACCGGTTCGGGTGGCGCCTGTCGTGGTATCTGCCGCGCTGGTGGCACCGCATCGCCCATCGGCTGCTCGGCCTGAGGATCAACATCCACGGCCAGCTGGACAAGCACCGGCCGCTGCTGATCGCCGCCAATCACTCGAGCTGGAAGGACATCATCGTCCTGGCGGCGGTCGCCGACGTGGTTTTCATCGCCAAATCCGAGGTCAAGACCTGGCCGGTCTTCGGCTGGCTGGCGCGCTGGCAGCGCTCGGTCTTTATCGAGCGCGAACGCCGCCGCGACACCGGCGCGCAGGTGAGCGAGGTCGCCAAGCGTCTCGCCGACGGCGAAATCGTGGTGCTGTTCGCCGAGGGCACGACGTCCGACGGCAACCGGCTGCTGGATTTCAAGAGTTCGCTCTTCGGCGCCGCCGCTTCGGCGCTGGAGGCTTCGCCGACCGGCGATGTCGCCATCCAGCCGGTGGCGATCGCCTATACCCACGCCCACGGCCTGCCGCTCGGCCGCTATTTCCGGCCGCTCGCCGCCTGGCCGGGCGACACGACGCTGACGCCGCACCTGTTCGGCGTGCTGAAGGAAGGTGCGATCGACGTCCAGGTCTGCTTCGGCCGGTCGGTCATTTACGACCGCAGCAGCAACCGCAAGCGGGTGACGAAGGACGTCGAAAGCCAGGTACGGCAGATGCTGCAGGCGCAGCTTTACGGCTATGAATCGGACGAAGCCGTGTGAGATAGCGTACGAATCGGCTTGACTTGTCGGCAAACAGCCGCGATTGCGTGCCTTCGAAAACAACCCAGCACCCGGCGGGCGCATTGATTTGCGGCGCGAAACCGGCGATTTTGACCACATGAGCGAGATTTTGACACAAGGCGACACCGCCGTTCGGGCGGACCATCGGGCCGATGAAGGCGAAAACCGGCGCAAGGTTTTCGTCAAGAGTTATGGCTGCCAGATGAATGTCTACGATTCCGAACGCATGGCCGATACACTGTCGCGCGAGGGCTATCAGCAGACGGATAATCCGGAAGACGCCGACCTGCTGCTCCTCAACACCTGCCATATTCGCGAAAAGGCCGCCGAGAAGGTCTATTCCGAACTCGGCCGCATTCGCCAGCTCAAGGAGCGGCGGGCCGGCGAGGGCCGCGACCTGATGGTCGGTGTCGCCGGCTGCGTCGCCCAGGCGGAAGGCCAGGAGATCATCCGCCGCGCATCCGTGGTCGATCTGGTGATCGGCCCGCAGACCTATCACCGGCTGCCGCAGGCGATCGCCCGGGCGCGCGGCGGCGAGAAGGTGGTCGAGACCGACTACGCGATCGAAGACAAGTTCGAACACCTGCCGGCGCCGGAGAAGAAAGTCATCGCGTCGCGCGGCGTCACCGCCTTCCTGACCGTGCAGGAGGGTTGCGACAAGTTCTGCACCTTCTGCGTCGTGCCCTATACGCGTGGCTCGGAGGTCTCCCGCCCGGTGGCGCAGATCGTCGACGAAGCCGAATGGCTGGTCGCCGCCGGCGTGCGCGAGATCACCCTGCTCGGCCAGAACGTCAACGCCTGGCACGGCGAGGGCGCCGACGGCCGCGAATGGGGTCTGGGCGAACTGCTGCGCCGGCTCGCCGGCATCGACGGCCTGGAGCGGCTGCGCTACACCACCAGCCATCCGCGCGACATGGACAACGCGCTGATCGAGGCCCATCGCGACCTCGAGAAACTGATGCCCTATCTGCACCTGCCGGTGCAGGCCGGCTCCGACCGGGTGCTGAAAGCGATGAACCGCCGTCACACGGCGGACGATTACCGGCGCCTGGTCGACCGCATCCGTGCGGCCCGGCCGGACATCGCCCTGTCGGGCGATTTCATCGTCGGGTTTCCGGGCGAGACGGAGGCCGATTTCGCCGACACGATGCGACTGGTCGAGGAGGTCGGCTACGCCCAGGCCTTTTCGTTCAAATATTCGCCGCGCCCCGGAACCCCGGGTGCCGACATGGCCGATCAGGTGGCGGAAGCGGACAAATCCGAACGGCTGGAGCGCCTGCAGACGCTGCTCAGGGCGCAACAACAGGATTTTGCCGAGGCCTGCGTCGGCAAGACGATCGATCTTCTGCTGGAAAAAACCGGCCGTCTGCCGGGCCAACTGATCGGCCGCTCGCCCTGGCTGCAGCCGGTAATTATTGATGCAAAATCGTCGCAAATAGGCGACATTGTCGGGGTAAGAATCACGAAGGCGGGATCGAATTCGCTGTTTGCGGAGCAAATACAGGGCACGGACACAGTCAGGAGTTCTACCATTTGACCACCAGCCAGACGGCCAGGCGCAAGACCGGCAAGAAAACCTCCGGTGCCTCCGACACGACCCATATCGTCCTTACCTTCGAAAACAATCGTCTTGCCAGCGATCTCTTCGGCCAGTTCGACCAGAATCTGGCGCTCATCGAGCAGAAGCTCGGTGTCGACGCGCGGGCGCGCGGCAACCAGGTCTCCATCCAGGGCGACGAGGTGGCCACCAACCAGGCGCGGCGGGCGCTCGACTATCTCTATGACCGATTGCAGGGGGGCGAAGAGGTCCAGTCGTCGGACGTCGAGGGCGCCATCCGCATGTCGGTGGCCGCCGACGATCAGCTGACCCTGCCGACCATGGAGCGCAAGGGCAAGATGGCGCTGGCGCAGATCGCCACGCGCAAGCGCACCATCGTTGCCCGCACACCGGCCCAGGACGCCTATATCCGCGCCATGGACCGCGCCGAGCTGGTGTTCGGCGCCGGACCGGCAGGCACCGGCAAGACCTATCTCGCGGTCGCCCATGCGGCACAGATGCTGGAGCGCGGCCTGATCGAGAAGATCATCCTGTCGCGGCCGGCGGTCGAGGCCGGAGAACGGCTCGGCTACCTGCCCGGCGACATGAAGGAAAAGGTCGATCCCTATCTGCGGCCGCTCTACGACGCGCTCTACGACATGATTCCCGGCGACAAGGTCGAGCGGGCGATCACCGCCGGCGTCATCGAGATCGCGCCGCTCGCCTTCATGCGTGGCCGCACCCTGTCCAACGCGGCGGTGATCCTCGACGAGGCCCAGAACACCACATCCATGCAGATGAAGATGTTCCTGACGCGGCTGGGCGAAAACGCCCGGATGATCGTCACCGGCGATCCCAGCCAGATCGACCTGCCGCGCGGCGTCAAGTCGGGCATGGTCGAGGCGCTGCACATTCTCAAATCCGTCGAGGGCGTGGTCACCGTGCGGTTCCGCGACACCGATGTCGTCCGGCATCCGCTGGTTGCCCGGATCGTCGCGGCGTACGACTCCGAAAACGCGATGATTGCCGACAGCGACAAACCGGATTCCGGATGACTCTGCCGGCCATCGACATTCAGGTGGCCATCGAAAGCGACGGCTGGCCGGCGCCGGACCTGCTGGAAGGTTTCTGCCGGGACACGGTCGAAGCCGCCGCCGGATATCTCGCCGACAGCGAAGGCCAGCCGTTTCCAGCGGATGGCTGCGAGCTGTCGCTGCTGTTCACCGACGACGCGGCGGTCCGCGAAATCAACCGCCGCTGGCGTGAACAGGACAAGCCGACCAACGTGTTGTCGTTTCCCGCCTTTCCCGTCGCTCCCGGCGGCATGCCCGGCCCGATGCTGGGCGACATCCTGCTGGCCCAGGAGACGGTCAGCCGAGAAGCCGTGTCGATGGATATTCCCTTCGATAACCATCTGACCCATCTCCTGGTGCATGGATTTCTGCATTTGTTAGGGTATGATCACATCGATGAGCGTGAAGCACGCACCATGGAAGGCCTGGAGACTCGCATTTTGGCCGCGCTCGACCTATCTGATCCCTATGCAAACACCGATCCGGTTTGAATTGAGATGAACCAGCACAGCAGCGCCGCAACGACCGCGGCCGCGGCGACCGAAGCGCCGGACTCCGATTCCGGCGAAGACCCTGGAAGTCGACACCTCCCCGTTCCGATAGAAAACGGCGACAGAAACAGCCAGTCCCTTTGGGCGCGACTCGTCCGTTTCTTCCGCGGCTCCGACGAACACAGCCTGCGCGAAGATCTGACCGATGCGCTGGCCGCCGAGGGCGCCGGCACGGCCTTTTCGCCGGAAGAACGCGCCATGCTGCACAACATCCTGCGGCTGCGCGAAATGCGGGTCGAGGATGTGATGGTGCCGCGCGCCGATATCCAGGCCGTCGATCTGGGCACCACGCTGGGCGAGCTGATGGTTCTGTTCGAGGAGTCCGGTCACTCGCGCATGCCGGTCTATGACGACACGCTGGACGATCCGCGCGGCATGATCCACATCCGCGACCTGGTCGCCCATTTCACCAAGCAGGCTCGCGGCAAGCGCAGGTCGACGCGCAACGGCGCGACCGGCCGCAACGGCGCCGCCAAGGCGTCTGGCAACAACGGTTCGGCCAAGAAGGAGCGGACCGCCAAGGTCGGCAGCCCCGACCTGGGACGGGTCGACCTCAACAAGACCGTGCAGGAAGCCGGCCTGATCCGCGACGTGCTGTTCGTGCCGCCGTCGATGCTCGCCGGAGATCTGATGCAGCGCATGCAGGCCACCCGCACCCAGATGGCACTGGTCATCGACGAATATGGCGGCACCGACGGGCTGGTATCGCTGGAAGACATCGTCGAGACCGTGTTCGGCGATATCGAGGACGAACATGACGACGAGGCCGACATGATCAGCCGCACGTCGGAGGACGTTTTCGTCGCCGATGCCCGCGCCGAACTGGACGACATTGCCAAGGTCGTCGGCAGCGATTTCGTCGTTGGCGACAAGGGCGACGACGTCGACACGCTCGGTGGCCTGATCTTTTCGGCGCTGGGCCGCATTCCGGCCCGCGGCGAAGTCGTCCAGGCGCTGCCCAATTTCGAATTCCACGTGCTCGACGCCGATCCGAGGCGGATCAGGCGGGTCCGCCTGGTGCGCCGCCGCACCGTGGCGCGCCGCCGACCGGCAAAAACCGATCCGGAAAAACCCCGGGCATCGCGACAGAAGAACAGGGCTTCGGACGACAAACCGACGGGCGACGGCGCGGCCGAAGAGAAGTCGCCCGCCATCGTCCCCGACGCGTGACCGCGCAGGAGCGCCATCGGTCTCCCGGCCGCCGCAAATCGCCTCCCGCCAGCAATGCTTGGTAACTGACCGGTTTCGGGTAATGTCTGCCACGAAACCGCCTTGCGCCGGCTGATTCGTCGGGGCCAGGGCTCATCCGGTTGTCTTGCGGGCTCGCGGCCTGTAGAGGATCGGGTTGTAGGGCTGTGCACAGACAACCCTGCGGTGGTGGAGGACGATTTTGCAAGGACTGGCCCACAGGATCATGCTTCTCTGGGGCCCGCGGCGATGGGCGCTGGCTTTCGCGGCGGGGCTGCTGGCGGTGGTGTCGTTGCCGCCCTTCGATTTCTTTGCCGTCCTGTTCGTCTCCTTCACGCTTCTGGTCTGGCTTCTGGATGGCGCCAGCGGCAATGCGGATGCGGGCTTTCTGGGGCGCCTGGCCCCGGCTTTCGGCGTCGGCTGGTGGTTCGGCTTCGGCTATTTCGTCGGCGGCATGTGGTGGCTCGGCAATGCGCTGCTGGTCGAGGCCGAGCTGTTTGCCTGGGCGCTGCCATTTGCAGTGCTCGGACTGCCCGCTCTTCTGGCGCTGTTTTACGGGGCTGCGGCCGCCCTGGCGCGGCTTTTGTGGTCCGATGGCCTCGGGCGCATTTGTGCGCTGGCACTGGGCTTTGGCCTGATGGAATGGCTGCGCAGCTTCCTGTTTACCGGTTTTCCGTGGAACGCCATCGGCTATGGCGCCATGCCGGTGCCGGCGCTGATGCAGTCCTCCGCACTGGTCGGCCTGTTCGGCATGTCGGCGCTGGCGGTGTTCGTGTTCTCCGCACCGGCGCTGATCGCCACGCGGCGCGGTGCGGTCCCCGGTCTGGCGATCGCCCTTTTGCTGCTGGTTGCCCATGCCGCCTTCGGCTACTGGACGCTGACCCGCCCCGACGCCGGCGGCGGCGACATGATCGTGCGCATCGTCCAGCCGTCCATCGATCAGTCGCAGAAATGGGACAATGCCGAACGCGACCGCATATTTTCGAGCCTGCTCGAGCTGAGCACACAACCGGGCGACGGCCCGCAGCCGGCGCTCATTGTCTGGCCCGAGACGTCGGTACCGTTCCTTCTGACCAGCAATCCGGATGCGCTGGCGCGAATCGGGCATGCCCTGCAGGACGGCCAGACGCTGATCACCGGCGCCGTTCGGCAGGAGACGGCAGGGGCGGATCAGCCCGCCCGCTACTACAATTCGATCTATGTCATCGATGAGGACGGGCAGATCATCGCCGCGGCGGACAAACGCCACCTGGTGCCCTTTGGCGAATATCTGCCGTTCAAGGAGGCGCTTGAAAGCCTTGGCCTCGGCATCATCGCCAATGCGCCGGGCGCCTTTACCCCCGGCGTGCGGCGGGAGACCGTTCCGGTGCCTGGCGACCGGCACTTCCTGCCGCTGATCTGTTACGAGGCGATCTTCCCGCAGGAGTTGACGGCGCAGGGTCCGACGGCCGATTTCATCGTCAACGTGACCAACGACGCCTGGTACGGGGCCACGCCGGGACCTTATCAACACTTTCGTCAGGCGCAGCTGCGAGCGGTCGAAACCGGCCTTCCACTCGTGCGGGTAGGAAACAACGGTGTTTCAGCGGTTACTGACGGAAAAGGCCGCGTCCTGGGCGGGCTTTCGCTGAATACTATTGGATTTATTGACGTTAAACTTCCCAAAAAATCAGAAAGAAACGGATATTCTTGGCTTCCGCAAGCAGTTTTCTGGTCGATTATCGCTTTACTTTTGGCCGGGGCTCTGATTTCGCGCTACGGTTTTATTCCGGGTCGCAATTGACGGAAAATCCCTAAAATTGCATAGATAGGGTGCGTAGCAGTATGGGCGATGTTGTTTCAGGGCAAAAACCTTCTTTAGGGCGGGGAAGGTGAGGGGTGACAGCATCATGATCGTCAATCATGTGCGGGTGGTGAGTGCACCCGTAGGAAGAAAGCCATGACTACAATCGTTAATAAGAAGAAACCGAACCCTATCGATATACATGTAGGCTCTCGCATCAGGCTCCGCCGGACAATGCTTGGCATGAGTCAGGAAAAACTCGGCGACAGCCTGGGGATCACCTTCCAGCAGATTCAGAAGTACGAAAAGGGCACCAACCGGGTGGGCGCCAGCCGGTTGCAGAACATTTCGTCGATCCTCAACGTTCCCGTGTCCTTCTTCTTCGAGGACGCACCGGGCGATCCGTCGACCGGCCAGCCGGGAATGTCGGAAGCCTCCAGTTCCAACTATGTCGTCGACTTCCTGTCGTCGTCCGAGGGACTGCAACTGAACCGGGCATTCGTGAAGATCGAAGATCCGAAGGTTCGCCGCAAGCTGGTCGATCTCGTAAAGGCGCTGGCGGCCGAAGGGGAGAGTTCCTCCTAGGCGTCGCCGACACCGGAGGAGAGGCAGGTCCGCCGCTACCTGGCGGCGCAGGTCTGCCGGCCTTGCTCACGGGCTCCTCCGGTCGACGCGGCAGGGACGGCCGCCTTTGTACCGGCAGCCGATGGCCGGGGTGGAATGGCACGCGCTGCGGCGCGGGCCATATCAAGATATATTTATATCGTTCTACGCTTGTTTTCCGGACCCGATTTCAATAACAAGGCCGCATCAGACTGATTTCTGAGAGGCGGGCCATGACGCGAGACGTTTATCATTTCACCAGCGAGTCGGTGTCGGAGGGACATCCCGACAAAGTGTGCGATCGCATTTCCGACGAGATCGTCGATCTGATCTACAAGGAAGCGCGCAAGACCGGCGTCGATCCGTGGAGCGTGCGAATCGCTGCCGAAACCCTGGCCACCACCAATCGCGTCGTGATTGCCGGCGAGGTGCGGGTTCCGCCCACCCTGATGAAGAAGGACAAGAACGGCAAGGACGTCATCAATCCGTCTCGCTTCCGTTCGGCCGCCCGCCGCGCCATCCGCGACATCGGCTACGAGCAGGACGGCTTCCACTGGAAGAACGCCAAGGTCGAAGTGTTGCTGCACACCCAGTCCGCCGACATTGCCCAGGGCGTCGACAACGCCGCCGACCAGCAGGGCGACGAGGGAGCCGGCGACCAGGGCATCATGTTCGGATACGCCGTCAACGAGACCCCCGACCTCATGCCGGCACCCATCTATTACTCGCACCAGATCCTGCGCCTCCTGGCCGACGCCCGCAAGCGTGGCGAGGGCGATGCGGCCAAACTCGGCCCCGACAACAAGAGCCAGGTCACGGTTCGTTACGAAGACGGCAAGCCGGCGGCGGTCACCCAGATCGTCCTGTCGACCCAGCACCTCGACGACAACTGGGATTCCGACAAGGTCCGCGAGGTGGTCGAGCCTTACATCCGCGAGGCGCTCGGCGATCTGCCGATCGACGACGACTGCAACTGGTACATCAACCCGACGGGCAAGTTCGTCATCGGCGGTCCCGACGGCGATGCCGGCTTGACCGGCCGCAAGATCATCGTCGACACCTATGGCGGCGCGGCGCCCCATGGCGGCGGCGCCTTCTCCGGCAAGGACACCACCAAGGTCGACCGTTCGGCCGCCTATATGGCGCGGTATCTCGCCAAGAACATCGTCGCCGCCAAGCTGGCGGAACGCTGCACGATTCAGCTTTCCTACGCCATCGGCGTCGCCCAGCCGTTGTCGATCTACGTCAATCTGCACGGCACCGGCAAGGTCGATGAAGAGCAGGTCGAAAAGGCCATCCGGTCGATTGTCGATCTGTCGCCGACCGGCATCCGCCGGCACCTCGACCTCAACCGCCCGATCTACGCCAAGACCGCCGCTTACGGCCATTTCGGCCGCAGGGCCGGGCGCGACGGATCGTTCTCCTGGGAGAAGACCGATCTGGTCAAGGCGCTGAAGGAAGCCGTGAAGCCCGCTGCCAGGACCATCAACAACACGTCCAAGCCGCTTGAGGAAGCCGTCAAGGCCTGAGCCGCCGCACCGCGGTCCATGCTATAAGCGGACGGTTCGAATTCCACGGGAACTACCGCATGTCGTCGGATCATCCGCAGCGGGCCACCGAGGCGTTTTTCGGCCGCCGCCGCGGCAAGGCGCTGCGCCCGGCCCAGGCCGCGGCGCTGCAGACGGTTCTGCCCGGCCTGGTCATCGACCTTGAGAAGCCGTCGCCGGACGACCTGCGAACCCTGTTTTCCGCACCGATTGCCGCCATTCGCCTGGAAATCGGATTCGGAGGCGGCGAACATTTCCTGTATCGCGCCGCCGAAGCGCCGCAGGCCGGCTTTATCGGCGTCGAACCCTTCGTCAACGGCATGGCCAAATGCGTCAGCGTGCTCGCCACCGAGCCGAGATCCAATGTGCGGCTTTTCGACGACGACGCCACCCGCCTGCTCGACTGGCTACCGCCCGCCTCGATCGACCATGTCGACCTGCTCTATCCCGATCCCTGGCCGAAAAGGAAGCACTGGAAGCGCCGGTTCGTATCAACGGTCAATCTCGACCGGCTGGCCCGGACGATGAAACCGGGCGGCCGCTTCTGCTTCGCCTCCGACATCGATACCTATGTGAACTGGACGCTGCAGCATTGCCGAGCCCACCCGGCATTCGACTGGGTTGCGCAGACGGCGGACGACTGGCGACGTCCCTATGACGGCTGGCCCGGCACGCGTTACGAAGCCAAGGCGATCCGCGAGGGACGCGTCCCCGCCTATCTCACTTTTCTTCGTGCCGACGCCACATAAGGTGATGCACACGGCCCGGCCGGCCTTGCATTTGGCGTTCCGCAAGAGTATATGAACGGCAAATCTTGATCATTCAGAGCAAGAGTGGGCCCCCGGGACCCGCTCTTTTTTATTGATCGGCCCCAGGAACCCAAAACGGAACGATACGTGATCGAAACGCCCTTGCCCGAAAGTGCCGATGGCAGCGAAAAACGGCTCATTGTCGAGACCGGCCTCGATGCCCGCATCGCATCCATTGTCGAGCCGGTGCTCGATTCCATGGACTTTCGGCTGGTTCGGGTGCGGCTGACGGGCCAGAACGGGCTGACGTTGCAGATCATGGCGGAACGCAATGACGGCACCATGACCGTCGAGGATTGCGAAGCCGTTTCGCGGGCACTGTCGCCGGCGCTCGATGTTGAGGACCCGATCGACAGGGCGTATCATCTGGAGGTCTCGTCGCCGGGCATCGACAGGCCGATGGTCCGCGCTTCCGATTTCGAGCGCTGGGCCGGGCACCTGATCAAGTGCGAAACCTCGGTTCTGGTGGAAGGCCGCAAGCGCTTCCGCGGGATCATCGTCGCCGTCGACGGCGACGGCTTCCTGCTGCGCCGCGACGCCGCCAGCTACGGCGACGAGCCGGAAGTGCGCATTCCGTTCGAAACGCTGAGCGACGCCAAACTGATATTGACCGACGAGCTGATCCGGGATGCGCTCGCCGCCGACAAGGCGGCCAAGGCGGCGCGGACGGCGGACGAGGACGACAAGACAGAGAATTGACGGCGGCCGGAGAGGCCGTCCATGCCATAGGATGGAGAACAGAAATGGCAGTGAGTGCAAACAGGCTCGAACTTCTTCAGATTGCGGATGCCGTGGCCCGCGAGAAGGCGATCGACCGGGAAATCGTGATCGACGCCATGGCGGACGCCATTCAGAAGGCGGCCCGCTCCCGTTACGGTTCCGAATCCAACATTCGCGCCGACATCAACGCCAAAACCGGCGAGATCAAGCTGCAGCGGCTGCTGGAAGTGGTCGAGGAGGTCGAGGACTATTCGACCCAGATCGCTCTGGAACTGGCCCGCGACCGCAGTTCCGAAGCCCAGCTCGGCGACTTCATTGCCGAACCGCTGCCGCCGATGGATTTCGGCCGCATCGCGGCCCAGTCGGCCAAGCAGGTGATCGTGCAGAAGGTGCGCGAAGCTGAGCGCGACCGGCAATATGAAGAATTCAAGGATCGCGTCGGCGAGATCGTCAACGGCACGGTCAAGCGGGTCGAATACGGCAACGTGATCGTCGATCTCGGCCGCGGCGAGGCGATTATTCGCCGCGACGAACTGATCCCGCGCGAAAACTTCCGCTACGGCGACCGCGTGCGCGCCTTCGTCTACGACGTGCGGCGCGAGCAGCGCGGTCCGCAGATCTTCCTGTCGCGTACCCATCCGCAGTTCATGGTCAAGCTGTTCACCATGGAAGTGCCGGAAATCTATGACGGCATCATCGAGATCCGTTCGGTCGCCCGCGATCCCGGCTCGCGCGCCAAGATCGCGGTGATCTCCAACGACAGCTCGATCGACCCGGTGGGCGCCTGCGTCGGCATGCGCGGCAGCCGCGTCCAGGCGGTCGTCGGTGAGTTGCAGGGCGAGAAGATCGACATCATTCCCTGGTCGATGGATCCGGCCTCCTTCATCGTCAACGCGCTGCAGCCGGCCGAGGTCGCCAAGGTGGTGCTCGACGAGGACGCCGAGCGCATCGAGGTG
This sequence comes from Rhizobiaceae bacterium, assembly GCA_963921345.3. Classification (GTDB taxonomy): domain Bacteria; phylum Pseudomonadota; class Alphaproteobacteria; order Rhizobiales; family Rhizobiaceae; genus Hoeflea_A. The sequence goes on from CAWUFE020000009.1 coordinate 677,110, forward strand.
GTGGTGCCGGACGACCAGCTGTCGCTGGCCATCGGCCGCCGCGGCCAGAATGTGCGCCTGGCCTCGCAACTGACCGGCTGGGACATCGACATCCTCACCGAGCAGGAGGAATCGGAACGCCGCCAGAAGGAATTCAACGAGCGCACCGAGCTGTTCATGAACGCCCTCAATGTCGACGAGATGGTCGGCCAGGTGCTGGCTTCGGAAGGCTTCTCGCAGGTCGAGGAGGTCGCCTATGTCGACCTCGACGAAATCGCCTCCATCGAGGGCTTCGACGAGGAGACCGCCGAGGAAATCCAGAGCCGTGCCCGCGAATATCTCGAAGCGATCGAAGCCGAGCTGGATGAGAAGCGCATTTCGCTGGGCGTGACGGACGAACTGCGCGAGGTTCCCGGCATGACCACCGCGATGATGGTCAAGCTGGGCGAGGACGGCATCAAGACCATGGACGATTTCGCCGGCTGTGCCGCCGACGACCTGGTCGGCTGGTCCGAGCGCAAGGACGGCGAAACCACCCGTTTCGACGGCCTGTTCACCGGCCTCGACGTGACCCGCGCCGATGCCGAGCAGATGATCGTCGCGGCCCGCCTCGCCGCCGGATGGATCACCGAGGAAGACCTGGCTGCGGCCGAAGCCGAAGAGGAGGCCGCCGAAGAGGAGGTCGAAGAGGCCGAAGAACCCAAGCCCACGGGCCAGGTTCTGCCGGTCTGACACCGCCCCGGGCGCGCCGATCGCACGATATGGGTGTTGGGATGAACGACCGGACCTGCATTGTGAGTCGGCAGAGCGGACCGGCGGAGGGCATGATCCGCTTCGTTGCCGGCCCGGACGGCCAGGTGGTGGCGGATCTGAAGGGCAACCTGCCGGGGCGCGGCTGCTGGGTGACCGCACGACGCGATCTTGTTCAGCAGGCCTCAGCGAAAAACCTGTTCGCCCGGGCGCTGAAATCGAAGGTGACGGTGCCGCCGGACCTGGCCGGCGACATCGACGGGCTGCTGGTCCGGGCGCTGACGGGCATGTTGAGCCTGGCGCGCAAGGCCGGCCAGTTGGTCAGCGGCGCTGCCAAAGTCGATGCCGCGGTGCGGTCCGGCGAGGCAATTGCCGTCTTTCACGCCGCCGATGCGGCGTCGGACGGGGTCCGCAAGATCGACCAGGCCCGCCATGCCGTAGCGACGGCCGGAGGCGCCGAGGTTCCGGCCTTCCGCCTGCTGTCGGCGGCGGAAATGGCGGTTCTGGGTGCCGGCGGTGAGGTAATTCATCTCGCAACGCTTGCAGGGCAGGCGGGTGAGGGTGTAGTGAAACGCGCAAAGATGCTCGACCGGTATCGCAATGGAGCGGAAATCGGTCCGGCTAGGGAAACGGAAACGGAATGAGCGACACCAAGGACGACAAGACCCTCAGCGTCACCAGCAAGAAAACCCTGACGCTGAAGCGGTCCGGGGTTGAGCAGGGAACGGTGCGCCAGGATATGGGGCGTGGCCGCACCAAGGCCGTTGTCGTGGAAACGCGCAAGCGGCGCATCACCCGTCCCGACGAAGACAAGCCGTCGATCGCTGCCGGATTGAAGCCGCGGCCGGCAGCAGCCGCTCCGGCCGAACGCCCAGCGGCGTCCGGCACCCAGGAAGCACCGAGCGAAAAGCCGAAGCCCGCGGTGGTGCTCAACGAACTTTCGGACAGCGAGATGGATGCCCGCAAGCGGGCTCTCGCCAACGCCAAGGTCCGCGATGCCGAGGAAAAGGCAAGGGCCGAAGAGGAAGCCCGGGTGCGCGCCGAGCGCGAAGAGCAGCTCAGGGTCGAGCGCGAGGAAGCAGAGCGCCTGAAGGCGGAAGAAGACGCCAAGCGGCAGGCCGAGGAAGCGGCGAAGGCCAAGGAAGCGCCCGAGCAGTCGCAGGCGGCCGAACCCGAAGCGGCTCCTGCGCCGCCGGCTCCAGACCGCCAGGCTCGCGGTGCTCGCCCCGATGAAGGCGAATCGCAGTCGCGCGGCCGACCGGCGCCGCAACGCGGCAAACCGGCGCGTCCCGATGCCACACGGCCGTCGCGGCCGCGCGGCGACGACAACCGCCGCCGCGGCAAGCTGACCCTGAACACGGCGCTGAGAGAAGATGGCGGCCAGCGTGGCCGTTCGCTGTCGGCGATGCGCCGCCGCCAGGAGAAGATGAAACGCGCGCAGATGCAGGAGACGCGCGAGAAGATCACCCGAGAGGTAACCCTGCCGGAAACCATCACCATCCAGGAACTGTCGCAGCGCATGGCCGAACGGGCCGTCGACGTGATCAAGTTCCTGATGAAGGAAGGCCAGATGATGAAGCCCGGCGACGTGATCGACGCCGACCTGGCGGAACTCATCGCCAGCGAATTCGGGCACACCGTCAAGCGGGTTTCGGAATCCGACATCGAGGAAGGCATTTTCGACATCGAAGACGACGAAAACACATTGAAGTCGCGGCCGCCGGTCGTCACCATCATGGGCCACGTCGACCACGGCAAGACGTCGCTGCTCGATGCCATCCGCGAGGCCAATGTCGTGGCCGGCGAAGCCGGCGGCATCACCCAGCACATCGGCGCCTACCAGGTCGAGCACGACGGTCAGAAGATCACCTTCATCGACACGCCGGGCCACGCCGCGTTTACCGCCATGCGGGCCCGCGGCGCCCAGGCCACCGACATCGCCATTCTGGTGGTGGCTGCCGACGACAGCGTCATGCCGCAGACCATCGAATCGATCAACCACGCCAAGGCGGCCGGCGTTCCGATCATCGTTGCCATCAACAAGATCGACAAGCCGGAGGCCGACGCCAACAAGGTGCGCACCGAATTGCTGCAGCACGAGGTGTTCGTCGAATCGATGGGCGGTGAGGTGCTCGACGTCGAAGTGTCGGCCACCAAGCGCACCAATCTCGACAAGCTGCTGGAGGCCATCCTGCTGCAGGCCGAAATCCTCGACCTCAAGGCCAATCCGGACCGCACGGCGGAAGGCAGCGTCATCGAGGCGCAGCTGGATCGCGGCCGCGGTTCCGTCGCCACGGTGCTGGTCGAGGCCGGCACCCTGAGAACCGGCGATATCGTCGTTGCCGGCGACGAGTGGGGCCGTGTGCGCGCCCTGGTCGACGACCATGGCGACCAGGTCAAGGAAGCCGGGCCCTCCACTCCGGTCGAGGTGCTCGGACTGCAGGGCACGCCGCAGGCCGGCGACCGCATGGCGGTCGTCGAGAACGAGGCCCGTGCCCGCGAGATCGCCGAGTACCGGCAGCGCAAGGCCCGCGAGATCGCGGTTGCCCGCCAGGCCGGCACCCGCGGTTCGCTGGAACAAATGATGTCGCAGCTGCAGGATACCGGTGCTCAGGAGTTCCCGCTGGTCATCAAGGGCGACGTGCAGGGCTCGATCGAGGCGATCATCGGTGCGCTGGAGAAACTGGGTACCGACGAGGTGCGGGCTCGCGTCGTCCATTCGGGCGCCGGCGGAATCACCGAGTCGGACATTTCGCTGGCCGAAGCATCCGACGCCGCGATCATGGGCTTCAACGTCCGCGCCAACGCCCAGGCCCGCGACGCCGCTGCCGCCGCCGGCATCGAGATCCGCTACTACAACGTGATCTACGATCTGGTCGACGACGTGAAGGCGGCCATGTCCGGCATGCTGTCGCCGGAACGCCGCGAGACCTTCCTCGGCAACGCCGAGATCCTCGAGGTCTTCAACATCACCAAGGTCGGCAAGGTCGCCGGCTGCCGGGTAACGGAAGGCAAGGTTGAACGCGGCGTCGGCGTGCGCCTGATCCGCGACAGCGTGGTCATCCACGAAGGCAGCCTGAAGACGCTGAAGCGCTTCAAGGACGAAGTTGCGGAAGTCAACGCCGGCCAGGAATGCGGCATGGCCTTCGAAAACTACGAGGACATCCGCGCCGGCGACGTCATCGAGTGTTTCCGCGTGGAGCATGTGACCCGGACCTTGTAACGGCGTCTGTTTTTCTGTTTCGGGGGCGGGCGCGGAAACGGCGCCCGCCTCTTCGTATGTGCTGCTTGCCGGCGGTCCCATCCCGCGGCGAATGGTGAAGAGGTTTGAACCATGTCCAGATTTGCATCTTCCGGCCCGTCGCAGCGGCAGCTGCGGGTGGGTGAACAGGTCAGGGCGGCGATCACCGCCGTCCTGCAGCGCGGCGGCATAAACGACCCGCGCATCGAAAATACGGTCATCGCCATCTCCGAGGTTCACATGTCGCCGGATCTGCGGATCGCCACGGCCTATGTAACGCCACTGGGCGAAACCGACCACGAAGCGATCGTCGAAGCGCTCAACCGCAATGCCCGCTATCTGCGCAAACAGGTGACGCCGGCCCTGCGGCAGATGAAATACATGCCGGAATTGCGGTTTCGCGACGACACCAGTTTCGACAACTACCAGCGTATCGACGAACTGCTGCGTTCGCCCGAGGTCCAGCGCGACCTCGAACATGACGACGACGGAGACGAAGGCTGATGGCGCGGCGCGGCAAGAAAAAGGGCCGGCCGGTCTCCGGCTGGCTGGTGCTCGACAAGCCGGAGGATTTCGGCTCGACCGAGGCCGTCTCCAAGATCAAGTGGTTGTTCAAGGCACAGAAGGCCGGCCATGCCGGCACGCTCGACCCGCTGGCTTCCGGCATGCTGCCGATCGCGCTGGGCGAGGCGACCAAGACCGTGCCCTACGTCATGGACGGTCGCAAGATCTATGAATTCACCGTGAAGTGGGGCGAGGAACGCACCACGGACGACCGCGAGGGCGAGGTTGCCGCGAGCAGCGACAAGCGGCCCGACAGGACCGACGTGGAAGCCCTGCTGCCGCGCTATACCGGCTCGATCGAACAGGTGCCGCCGCAATTCTCGGCCATCAAGGTCGACGGCAACCGTGCCTATGATCTGGCGCGTGAGGGCGACGCGGTGGACCTGCCGCCGCGCACGGTGGAGATCCACCGGCTCGATCTTGTGGCCTGTCCCGACGCCGATCATGCGGTGTTCGCCATCGAATGCGGCAAGGGCACCTATGTGCGCTCGCTTGCCCGGGACATGGGGCGCGATCTCGGCTGTCACGGTCATATCGCCAAGCTGCGGCGCACCTATGTGGCGCCTTTCGGCGAGGACGATCTCGTGCCGCTGGAGACGCTGACGGCGCTCGAGTCCGTCGAGGACGAGGCCGAACGGCTGGCGTCGCTGGACGATCATCTCGTCGGCACCGCCGAGGCGCTGGCGCTGCTGCCGCAGATCGCCATCAGCGAAGACCAGGCGCAGCGCCTGCGGCGCGGCAACCCGGTTATCCTGCGCGGCCGCGACGCGCCGTTGCCGGCCCCGGAAGCCTATGCGACCCGCGCCGGCCGGCTGGTCGCCATCGGCGAGATCGCCGAGGGCGAGTTCCGCCCGCGACGAGTGTTCAACGGTTGAAATGGGCTCTCGTCGCGGCATCCGGTCGCGCTGCAAATAAAGCTGGCAATTTCAACGGTTCTGGCCTATATGCAGCGCAATACGGCCCGGGCGCCGTCAATAACGGCCCATGCTGGACGACATCCCGGCTTTGGGCGGCCAACTCCCTCCAGAATGAAAGGAAGGTCCGATGTCGATAACTGCTGAACGCAAGGCAGAACTGATCAAGGAATACGCCACCAAGGACGGCGATACCGGATCCCCCGAGGTCCAGGTCGCGATCCTGACGGAGCGCATTACCAATCTCACGGAACACTTCAAGGGCCACAAGAAGGACAACCATTCCCGCCGTGGCCTGCTGAAGATGGTGTCCAGCCGTCGTTCGCTTCTCGATTATCTGAAGCGCAAGGACGAAGAGCGGTACCGCAGTCTCATCGCGAGTCTCGGAATTCGCCGCTGAGTTTGGCCGGCGGTGTGCCATGGGCACGCCGCCGGTTTCATTTTCCGGACGGTAGACCCGCCGGAGGAGACGTCACGGGGCAGGATTGCCGGTTGTTTGTACGGATAAGCCGTCGAGACCCAAACACCCTGCTGTCTTGCCCGTGGCGAAACGATCGACCGGCCCGTGAATGACGGGACCGGTTGCTTAACAATCGGGGACAGGTGCGCCGCACCGTCCCGCCACGAAGGATAAGATATGTTTGATTCCCACAAGGTCGAAATCGAATGGGGCGGCCGTCCGCTCATTCTCGAAACCGGCAAGATCGCCCGCCAGGCGGACGGCGCCGTCGTCGCCACCTATGGCGAAAGCGTCGTGCTGGCCACGGTGGTTTCGGAAAAACAGCCGAGAGCCGGCCGGGATTTTTTCCCGCTGACCGTCAACTACCAGGAAAAGACCTTTGCCGCCGGCAAGATCCCGGGCGGCTACTTCAAGCGCGAAGGCCGTCCGAGTGAAAACGAGACGCTGACCTCGCGCCTCATCGACCGGCCGATCCGGCCGCTGTTTCCCGACGGCTACAAGAACGACACCCAGGTCATCATCACCGTCCTCCAGCATGATCTGGAAAACAACCCCGACATCCTGGCGATGATCGCCACCTCGGCGGCGCTGACGCTTTCCGGCGTTCCCTTCATGGGTCCGATCGGCGGCGCGCGCGTCGGCTATATCAATGGCGAGTACATCCTCAACCCGCATGTCGACGAGATGGAAGAGTCGTCGCTCGACCTGATCGTCGCCGGCACCCAGGATGCCGTCTTGATGGTCGAATCGGAAGCCAACGAGCTGGCCGAGGACATCATGCTCGGTGCCGTTATGTTCGGCCAGAACGGCTTTCAGCCGGTTATCGACGCCATCATCAAGCTGGCGGAAGTCGCCGCCAAGGAACCGCGCGACTTCGAGCCGGAAGATCTGTCGTCGCTCGAAGAAGCGATGCTGAAGATCGCCGAGAACGAGCTGCGCGAAGCCTACAAGATTACCGACAAGGCCGAGCGCTACGATGCCGTCGACGCGGTCAAGGCCAAGGTCGTCGAGCACTTCCTGCCTGAAGGCGAGGAAGAGCCTGAGCACACGCCGGAGCAGATTGGCGCGGTCTTCAAGTCGCTGCAGGCGAAAATCGTCCGCTGGAACATTCTCGACACGAAAAGCCGTATCGACGGCCGCAACCTGTCGACGGTGCGCCCCATCGTTTCCGAGGTCGGCGTCCTGCCGCGCACCCACGGCTCGGCCGTCTTCACCCGCGGTGAGACCCAGGCGATCGTCGTCGCCACGCTGGGCACCGGCGAAGACGAGCAGTACATCGACAGCTTGACGGGCACCTACAAGGAAAGCTTCCTGCTGCACTACAACTTCCCGCCCTTCTCGGTCGGCGAGACGGGCCGCATCGGTTCGCCCGGCCGTCGCGAGATCGGCCATGGCAAGCTCGCCTGGCGGGCGATCCACCCGATGCTGCCGACCGGCGAGCAGTTCCCTTACACGCTGCGCGTGGTCTCCGAAATCACCGAATCCAACGGCTCGTCCTCGATGGCCACGGTCTGCGGCACCTCGCTGGCTCTGATGGATGCCGGCGTGCCGATTTCCCGACCGGTCGCGGGTATTGCCATGGGCCTGATCAAGGAAGACGATCGCTTCGCGGTTCTTTCCGACATCCTCGGCGACGAGGACCATCTCGGCGACATGGACTTCAAGGTCGCCGGTTCGCGCGACGGCATCACCTCGCTGCAGATGGACATCAAGATCACCGGCATCACCGAGGAAATCATGAAGGTGGCGCTCGAACAGGCCAAGGACGGCCGCCTGCACATTCTCGGCGAGATGGGCAAGGCGATCAACGAAAGCCGCGAGGAACTCGGCGAGTTCGCACCGCGCATCGAGGTCATGAACATCCCGGTCGACAAGATCCGCGACGTCATCGGCTCCGGCGGCAAGGTGATCCGCGAGATCGTCGAAAAGACCGGCGCCAAGATCAACATCGACGACGACGGCACCATCAAGTTCGCCTCCTCCTCGCTCAAGGAGATCGAAGCGGCGAAGAAATGGGTCCACTCCATCGTCGCCGAGCCGGAAGTCGGCGAGATCTACCAGGGCACGGTGGTCAAGGTCGCCGATTTCGGCGCCTTCGTGAACTTCTTCGGTCCGCGCGACGGCCTCGTGCACATTTCGCAACTGGCCAAGGAACGCGTCGGCAAGACTTCCGACGTGGTCAAGGAAGGCGATAAGGTCTATGTCAAGCTGCTCGGCTTCGACGACCGCGGCAAGGTGCGCCTGTCGATGAAGGTCGTCGACCAGGAGTCGGGTCAGGAAATCCCGCGCGAAAAGACCGACTGAACACCGGTTCATCGCTGACGAAACATAGCCCGCCGTTTCCGGACGGCGGGCTTTTTTGTGCTGGAACGCCGGACAGTCTCCGGGCGGTTTGACGCGGTTCGGGCGTTTCGGCCGATGGCGGTTATTCGCGCTGTCAGGCGTGGAAAGGGGCCGTTTCGGAGTGTGGCCGGACTGTCACAGACGGTCTCGTTCAAATGAAAAATTACCAAAAATTAACCCTGCAACCACTGGTACGGTGTGCCGTCCTGTACTAAATCAATCCGATAAAACAGTAAAAACTATACCCCTAGGCAAAGTGCCTCGGACGGCAAGGGCGGCTCATGGGCGGAAGCCGGCTCCTGCACGGCGAAACATCGGCATTCCTCTACGGAAAAGACATGACAGCGCTCACCAACTACACGATCGACCAGATCAGCAACTACCTGACCACCGGTTTCTGGGACCACGAGCTTGTCTTCTACAACTCGTTCAACGTCAGTGGATCGGGTGTCGGCGCCAACGGCCGCACCCTCGTCTATAACTATTCAGGCTTCAGCAACGTGGAGGGCGCCGGAACCGACTTCGACGGATTGACCGGCGACCGGCGGGCCCTGGTGGATACCGCCCTGGATTATCTGGGCACCATCCTGAACATCAACTTTGTAGAATCCGCGTCGCAGTCGGACGACGTTGATCTGTATTTCATGGACAACGATCTGGGCGCCTATGCGAACATGAATTTCCATGGCAGCGGCAACGGTGCCACCGATCATCGGTATACCGACTATGCGTGGATCAACATCGAACCCGGCTGGTCGGGCGGCAGTTCCGATATCGGCGGCTACACCTACCAGACGATCCTTCACGAGGTGCTGCATACCCTCGGGCTGGGCCATTCCGGCCCCTACAATTATGACGGCAGCCCGACCTATGAAACCCTCTACGTGACCGACAGCGATCAGGCCCTCGCCAATCGTTCCAATATCTATCTCAACGATTCCTGGCAGCAGACGATCATGTCCTATTTCGACCAGGACGAGAACACGTCGGTCGATGCCGATTTCGGCTACACACTGACGCCGATGGCTGCGGATCTGCGGGCGCTGCAATCCTATTACTCAAATTCGGCGTTTTTCTCCAACACGACATACGGCTTCAACACCAACATCAAGAGCGAAGACAGCGAGGTGCTGGCCAGGCTGTCGGAATTCGCCGACACGATGGCGTTCTGCATCTTCGATTCCGGCGGCAACGACACGCTGGACTTTTCCGGCTTCTCCGCCGACCAGACCATCGACCTGACGGTTGCCGACGGGGCCTCGACAACCGGCACGATATCCGACATCGGAGGAATGCGGGGCAATATGACCCTGTCCGTCGGCACGGTGATCGAAAATGCGGTCGGCGGCGCCGGAAACGACACGATCACCGGCAACGATTCCAACAACACATTGACCGGCAACGACGGCAATGACCGGTTCTTAGGAAAAGGCGGCGCCGATCGGATTGAGGGCGGAAACGGCACGGACACCGTGGTCTATGACGGTGTCAGAGCGGATTACGTTCAGGATCTTCAGGTCGACGGCAGCATTCTCCTGACCAAATCCGACGGAAGCCTGGATCTGCTGTTGGGCATCGAACGCCTCGATCTCATCGATGGCGACTACGTGCTCGACATCGACAGCGACAATCTGGGGTTCTGCTACCGCATCTACGGCGCCGCGTTCGGCCGAACGCCGGACGAGGGCGGTTTGCGCTACTGGACCGGCATGCTCGACAATCTGGACGCCACCAATCCGGGATTGAACAAGGAAGTTTATCTCGCCCAGCAATTTCTTGCGGCCGATGAATTTACGGCTCTTTACGGCGCCAACTCCACCGACGAGGAATACATCGACGCGATGTATCTGAACGTGCTGCACCGGCTGCCCGATGACGCGGGCCGCGGATTCTGGGTCGCTTCGATGCACAGTGGTCTGGGTCGCGACGAAATCCTCGTCTCGTTCTCGGAGAGCATCGAAAACCGCATCAATGCCGACGCCGACTACGACGACGGCGTCTGGGTGGTGTGAACTGCGCCGTCGGCCGATTTCCGGTCGACGGATATCGCGGCGCGATCGTGGACCGGCGCGGCAGCCGGGTGACGCTCGTGGGAAAATGGCAGCGCCAGGCCGACGGGGCAGGTTGGAGCTGACGATACCCGCCATCGGAATCGGTGCCGGAGCAACGCCGCGCGGGTAGAAAAACCCCTGACCGAAGTGGCGGCGACAGAAAACTCATCCGCATCTTGACGAGAAGCGCACCGAACCGGAGCGGTTCGAAACCGGTGTCTAATGATCGGCACCCACGCGAGCGGGATGCCGATCCGGTCCGGAACACGCCAGGGATGATCTGCATCGGGATCAGGATGCCTCAGCGACACAGCCCGGTCGCCCGGAGCGCCGGGTGACGAAAGCCTGTCCGCCTTCCAGTGCATGAGGGCCGACGAAAACCGTTGTGCCGCGCACGATCAACGCCAGCATGTCGATACCTTGAAAGACGCCACGGACCTCTGACTGCTGCGGGCTGAAATCAAACATCACCTGTGCGTTGAAAATACACCATTTGGGGTATGAGTTATTTGAGAGAATGAACAATTGTACAATAAATAGATAAATAATTCTCTTGATGACTGAATAACGAGAGGCGATATAAAATCAAAATTGAATATAAAGTGTGAGGCAAGTGAGGTTTTAAATGGCGCCGCTGACGAATTGGTCGATAAATCAGATTAGTTATTATTTGACGAATACTTATTGGGATTTCCATCCTCACGTATATCATTCGTAAAACATGAGCAGTTCGGGAGTGGGCAGCAACAGTGGCACGATATACTACAATTACTACGGATTCTCGGGTATACAGCAGATCGATGATGATGATCCGGATGGATTGTCGGCGGAGCGCCGGGCCGTTGTCGACGACGCGTTAGCGTATCTGGGCGAAGTTCTCGGGATCGATTTTGTTGCGACCGCCGACCAAGGTGACCACGTCGACCTTTTCTTCCAGGACAATGTGTTTGCGAGCGGCGGAGGCGAGGCAGCCTATGCCAACTCGGTGGTACACGCATCCGGTAACGGTGAGACCAATCATTACTATATAGATTATTCCTGGGTGAACATTACCCCCGGTTTCGACTCACCCACGGCGGGCGTCGGCGACTACCTGTATCAGGCCGTTGTGCATGAGGTGCTTCACGCGCTCGGGCTCGGACATTCCGGCCCTTACTCCGGTCAATCGAATTTCGTGACGGATGACGATGACCCCGATCACGGCAACCATTCAAACATCTATCTGAACGATTCCTATTTTGCTTCCATCATGTCCTATTTCACGGTCAATCCGGGATTGGGGCTTTCGCACAACTCCCATATCGCATCCGATCACAGCTTCGACCGGGTCATCACGCCCATGGCCGCCGACTTCGAAGCGCTACGTCACTTCTACGGTTCATCCGCCTTCGTCGGAGACACCGTCTACGGCTTCAATACAAATATTCCGGCCTCGGTCAGCGAAGTGCTGTTCAATCTCTCGCAATACGCGGACGAGACGGGATTTTGCCATCATCGATGACGGCGGCGTGGATACGGTGGATTTCTCCGGATACGGAGCCGACCAACTCATCGACTTGACCGTCGCGGTGGGGAGTTCCGTCACCGGCACCGTCTCGAACATCGGCGGTATGATTGGAAACATGACCCTGGCGGTCGGGACCATCATCGAAAATGCCATTGGCGGCGGCGGGAATGATCAGATCATCGGAAACGACTATGACAACGAGCTCACGGGGAACGCCGGCGATGATTTGCTCAACGGCGCTGAAGGCATCGATACCGCCACCTATTCCGGAGCACGGTCCGATTACGGGATAGCCTTCAACGCCGACAATACGGTCACGATCGAATATCTCGGCGCAGGCGCCGGCGACGGAACCGATACGCTGGTGGATATCGAAGCCGCCGCCTTCGCAGATCAGACCGTCGACCTGACCTCGGTTCCCGATCTTGTCGCCGAGAATCTCGCCTTCGATTCAACCACGTGGGAATTGGGCGATTTTGTCAATGCCAACTGGGATGTCGTCAACCAGGGTTCCGGCGGCGCCCGATTTACCGAGTCCACGCTCTACATTTCCTCTGACAGCATTGTCGATGCCACCGATGCGTTTCTCTACGAGGACATCTACGTGGCCTCGCTGGAGCCGGGCGAACGATTGAACCAGTCCAATCTTTTCCAGATTCCGGACCACCTTGTCCCTGGCGTTTACTACGTGGCTGCAATCGCCGATTCCGGATCGGTCGTGGCCGAGGGTCTGGAAACAAACAACGTCTCGAATGTCGTTCAAATCACGATCGAGCCATCGGGGCCGGACCTGATTGCCGAGAATCTCGCGCTCGAATCGACCAACTGGCGGTCGGGAGACGTCATCGCGGTCGATTGGGATATCGTCAATCAGGGCGATGAGGCGGCTGCGAGTTCCGCCTCGACGCTTTATCTTTCCACCAATGACGTGATTATGGAATTCGACACGGAGCTGCTGAAGGACCCGGCTACGGGCACATTGCTTCCGGGCGACCACAGTGCGCAGGGTCAGCCCAACAGCTTCACGGTTTCGGGCAACCTTGCTTCCGGCACCTACTATGTCGGCGTGCTGGCCGACGATGGCGGCGACGTCGACGAAAGCGACGAGACGAACAACGCTTCCGATGTCATCCGGATCGTCATCGAAGAGCCGGTACCCGGCCGCGATCTGGTGGCTGAAAATCTGGTGTTCGAAACCACGACCTGGTCAGTGGGGGATGTGATCGGCGTCAATTGGGACATCGTCAATCGCGGCGACACCGCGGCCGGCATCTCCGCGTCACGGCTCTACCTGTCGAGCAATACGATTATCACGCCGGCGGATATCATGCTGCTGGAAGATCCGTCGACCGGCGCAATGTCGCCCGGCGAGCGCAACCCCGAAGGCGAGCCCAACAATTTCATGGTTCACGGCGACCTTGCTCCGGGTACCTACTATGCCGCGGTGATCGCCGACGACGATTTCGCGGTTTTCGAAAGCAACGAGAACAACAACACATCGAACCTGATCGAGATCACCATCGAGGAACCGCAGGACGCGATCTACGGGACGCCGTTGAGAGACCTGCTGCAGGGAACCGGGGAAGGAGACGTCATTTATGCCCTGGCCGGCAACGACCTGATCACCGGCGGCGGCGGATCCGACTTGATCGACGGCGATGCCGGCCGCGACACGGTGATCTATGACGGTCTGAGATCGGCCCATTCGCACCAGCTGTCGCAGAACGGTCGCATTGTCGTCGACAAGCCGGGCGGCGGTACCGATATGCTGTACGACATAGAGCGTATCGATTTCGACGACGGCTCGCTGCTCTATGATGTCGACACGCCCAATCTCGGCTTCGGCTACCGCATCTACCAGGCCTCGTTCGACCGCACGCCCGATGAAGGCGGGGTGCTGTTCTGGATCGGCAATCTCGACCATTTCGACACACTGGGGTGGAGCCAGTACGAGAAGGAGCAGTTCCTGGCGACGCAGTTCATCCAGTCGGACGAGTTCAAGGACCTGTTCGGGGCCAATCCAACCAACGAGCGGTATATTGACGCCATGTATCTGAACGTGCTGGATCGGTTGCCGGACCAGGGGGGCTACGACTTCTGGGTCGGCGGCATGGAGCAGGGCCTGACGCGCGAAGACATCCTCATCGCCTTCACCAAGAGCGATGAAAACGTGTCACGCACCGCCCCCGACCTCGACGACGGGGTCTGGGTGATCTGACAGCGCCGACAGGTTCTTGTACACCGCGCCAGGGAGGTCGAAATGCCTAGACTCGCAAGGCTGATATCCGGTTCGCTGGCGCTTTGGCTCGTCGCCGTCGCCGGATGGTCGGCGCCGCCCGCCTTTGCCGCGCCCCGTTCCGTGGGTTTCAAGAATGACTGCCCGGTCAAGAGAGACGCTATCAAGCGCTCGCGCGGCGGATGGACCTTCGAAATCAGCCATGGCGATGTCGGTGGCTGTCCCACCGACAACCGCGCACGGCACAGCGCCATATACTGGGAAAGGGCCGAACTGCGCTCCTCCAATTTTACCACCGGACGGACCTACGAGTTCAGCTTCGAGGCGAAATTCGACCCGGCGGCGAGATCCTCCCACCGCACCACGTTTTTCCAGATCCACTCCTGGAACCGGGGCTGCACGGGTTGCGGGCCGATGCTGATGATCAAGGCGAACTCCGGCGGTTCGATCGGCGCTCATCTGCAGTCTCGCGACGGACATCATGCGAGATACGGCCTGGGGATTACGAGAAACGCGGTCGCCGCCGATTGGCGGGCCTTCAAGATAAGGGTCGGCACCTCTCCGGGGTTCAACAGGATTTCCATCTGGGTGGACGGCAGAAAGGTGTTGAGCGACGGACGCGTCTTCCTCAATCCCAAAGGCAAGCCATATCTGAAGATCGGTCTCTATCGACCCGGTTCGAGCCGGGCCCTTCCCACCGATCGCGTATCGATTCGAAAGGTCAGGTCGGAACGGATCGAATAGATCGCAGACGGATCGCCTACTTGCCGTTCGACCAGTGTGTTTTGAGTTCGTCCAGCACCGGCATCGAGGTGACGTGGTAGCCGGAATCGACGAAATGCACTTCGCCGGTGACGCCGCGCGACAGGTCGGAGAGCAGGTAGAGCGCCGAACCGCCGACATCGTCGATGGTGACGTTGCGCCGCATCGGAGAATTGCGCTGCTGGTAATTGTACATTTCGCGCGCATCGGCGACGCCGGCGCCGGCCAGCGTGCGCACCGGCCCGGCGGAAATGCTGTTGACGCGGATGCCGCGCGGCCCGTAGTCGGCGGCCAGATAGCGTACGCTGGCCTCCAGCGCCGCCTTGGCGACCCCCATCACATTGTAGTTGGGCATCACTCGCATCGAGCCCGCATAGGTCAGCGTGATCATCGCGCCGCCGTCGCCCATCAGCGCCGCGGCGCGTTTGGCGATCTCGGTGAACGAGAAGCAGGAAATCACCATGGTGCGCGAGAAGTTCTCGCGCGTCGTGTCGGCGTAAAGCCCTTTCAACTCGTTGCGGTCGGAAAAGCCGATGGCATGCACCAGGAAATCCAGCGATCCCCAGCGGTCTTCAAGGGTCGCGAATACCGCGTCGACGGTGTCGATATCCTCGACGTCGCACGGGATGACGATCTCCGAGCGCAATTGCTCCGCCAGCGGCCGCACCCGTTTGCCGAAGCCCTCGCCCTGATAGGTGAAGGCCAGTTCGGCACCTTCGGCATGCAGTGCCTTGGCGATCCCCCAGGCAATCGAATGGTCGTTGGCGACGCCCATGATCAGGCCTCGCTTGCCCTTCATCAAGTCACCCATATCAGCGTCCCCTAACCCTCGTAGCGCCGAAAGACCAGCGTGGCGTTGGTCCCGCCGAAGCCGAACGAGTTCGACAGCGCGGTGTCGATCCTGGCGTCGTCGATCCGCTGCCGCACGATCGGCACGCCCTCGAACTCCGGATCCAGCTCCGTGATGTGCGCGCTCTCCCCAATAAAGCGCTCCTGCATCATCAACAGCGAATAGATCGATTCCTGCGCGCCCGCCGCCCCCAGCGAGTGGCCGGTCAGCGACTTTGTCGAGGCGATATTCGGAAGATTGTCGCCGAACACCTCGCGAATGGCGCTGATTTCGCGGCTGTCGCCGATCGGCGTCGCCGTACCGTGCGTGTTGATATAGTCGACCGGTCCCTCGACGCCTGCAAGCGCCTGGCGCATGCAGCGAATGGCGCCCTCGCCGGAAGGTTGGACCATGTCGTAGCCGTCGGAGGTAGCGCCGTAGCCGATGATCTCGCCATAGATCTTGGCGCCGCGCGCCTTGGCGTGTTCCAGCTCCTCGAGCACCAGGACTCCGGCTCCGCCGGCAATGACGAAGCCGTCGCGCGTGACGTCATAGGCCCGCGATGCGGTCGCCGCCTCGTCGTTGTATTTGGTCGACATGGCGCCCATGGCGTCGAACAGGTTCGACATGGTCCAGTCGAGGTCCTCGTGGCCGCCGGCGAACACCACGTCCTGCTTGCCCATCTGAATGAGTTCGGCGCCGTTGCCGATGCAGTGGGCGGAGGTCGAGCAGGCCGACGAAATGGAGTAGTTGACGCCGTGGATCTTGAACCAGGTGGCGAGCGTCGCAGACGCCGTCGACGACATCGCCTTGGGCACAGCGAACGGCCCGATGCGCCTGGGGCTGCCTTTTTCCCGCGTCGTGTCCGCCGCTTCGACGATGGTCCGCGTCGACGGGCCGCCCGAGCCCATGACGATGCCGGTGCGCTCATTGGTGATGTCGTTTTCCTCGAGCCCCGCATCGTCGATCGCCTGCTGCATCGCGACGTGGTTCCAGGCGCCGCCCTTGCTCAGAAAACGCAGTGCGCGCCGGTCGACGAGGTCGGTGGGATCGAGTGTCGGGGCCCCCCAGACCTGACATTTGAAGCCATGTTCGGCGAAGTCATCGGAAAACGATATGCCGGAGCGGGCCTCGCGCAATGACGCGGTAACCTCCTGGGCGTTGCTGCCGATGGAAGAAACGATCCCCAGACCGGTGACGACGACGCGTTTCATGTGCTTTCCTTTCGACGGGCGCGGCAATTGCGTGGCAACCGGATGACACCATGCGGGCGATCAGTCAAATGGATTTATGCCCTTTCCTGAAACAGCCCGACCCGCAAATCGCTGGCCTTGTAAGACGGTTCGCCGTCCGCCTTGGCCCAGCCGTCGCCGATGCCCAGCACCAGCCGCCCGCGCATGACGCGCTTGAAGTCGACGCCGAACTCCACCAGCTTCGTCTCCGGTGTGACCATGCCGGTCAGGCGCACTTCTCCGCAAGAAATCGCCCGACCGCGACCGGGTTCGCCAAGCCAGCCCAGGTAAAATCCGGTCAGCTGCCACAGCGCGTCGAGCCCGAGGCACCCCGGCATCACCGGGTCGCCCTGGAAATGGCAGTCGAAGAACCAGGTTTCCGGTGTGACGTCGAATTCGGCCCGAATGTAGCCCTTGCCGTATTCGCCGCCCTCCTCGGAGATCGCCGTAATGCGGTGAAACATCAGCATCGGCGGCAAGGGCAGCTGCGCATTGCCGGGTCCGAACATTTCGCCGCGTCCGCAGGTCAAAATGTCCTCGTAGGAGAAGCTGGACTGCCTGGTATTCATGTGGATATTAAAACTCCCGAAATCGACCCGCCGCCGGTGCCGTCACGAGGCGAACCTAGCACAGCTTGTTTGACGGCGAAAACCACCGGGTTTCCCTTATGGGTTTCCTTGCCGACTTACAACCGAAATGCTCCGCCAGCCCCCGGAATTCAGTGCTTGCGCGCAAATTGGAGAAAAAAACTCCACTATTGAAACGCGGGCGTTCCGCGGGTATATAAAGGCAAAAGTCAACTGGTTGCGGTCGAGACAACACGCATGCGTAGCACCGAAGAAAGCACCTCCTGCCCGACGCGAGACGCCGGTGACCGCCTGCGCGCGGCCGGCTTGCGGCCGACGAAACAGCGCATCGCGCTGGCCGGCCTGCTGTTTTCAAAAGGCGACCGTCACCTGACGGCCGAGGAACTGCACGAGGAGGCCGAAGTTGCCGGCTTTTCGGTGTCTCTGGCAACCGTCTACAACACGCTGCACCAGTTCACCGACGCCGGCATGCTGCGTGTCCTGGCGGTCGAATCCTCGAAGACCTGTTTCGACACCAACGTCTCGGACCACCATCATTTCTTCCTCGAGGGCGAAAACCGGGTCATCGACGTCCCGCAGGGCGAGATGACGGTGAGCGGCTTGCCGCAGCTGCCCGAGGGCATGGAAATTTCCCATGTCGACGTGGTGATCCGCCTGCGCCGCAAGAGAACCGGCTAATCCGGTCAGGGCGTCGGCGCGTCCTCCCGCATCAAGCCTTCCGATTTGAGATCCGCCCACAACGTATCCGGGATTTCGGCCGCGATGATTTCAGCGTTGCTCTTGGCTTCGTTCACGGCCTGTGCGCCCGGAACGGTCGAAACAACGCACGGGTGCAGCAGCGGAAACCGCAGCGCCGCCTCGATTAGGCGAACCCCATGACGCCGGCAGACAGCCTCGATGGCATCGACTTTCCGCATGATCTCCGGCGGGGCCGGATCGTAATTGTAATAGGCCCCCGGTTTGGCCCCGGTTGCCAGAATGCCTGAATTGTAGGGACCCCCGAGCACAACTCCCACGCCGCGCGCCTCGCAAAGCGGCAGAAAAGTGTCGAGCGCCTCCTGTTCCAGCAGGGTGTAGCGGCCGGCGAGCAGGAAGATGTCCATGTCGCAGCGCTCCAGCATATGTTGCGCCGGCTGCCATTCGTTGATGCCAGCGCCGATCGCCTTGATCACCCCCTGTTCCCGCAGGTTCAGCATCGCCCGATAACCGGAAGCGAGGAAATCGCCCATGCGTGACTCCATGACCTCGCGGCTGCCCTGGTTGAAGATGTCAATGTCGTGGGCGAACAGGACGTCGATGCGGTCGACGCCGAGACGTTCCAGCGAAAACTCGAACGACCGCATGATGCCGTTGTAGGAGTAGTCGAAATGCTCCCGCCGGTTGGGCGTGTCGAAGAACTTGCCGATGCCGGTGCGCTGTTCCGGGCTGCAGACCTCCAGCAGGCGGCCGGCCTTGGTCGACAGCACATATTCGTCGCGCGGTTTGCCGCGCAGGAACCGGTTCACCCGGGTTTCGGCAAGCCCCAGCCCGTAGAGCGGCGCCGTATCGAAATAGCGGCAGCCGATATCCCAGGCATGCTGCAGCGTCGCGTCGGCTTCGTCATCGGATATCGCACGATAGAGATTGCCGAGCGGCGCCGTTCCCATGCCGAGTTCGGTGAAGGTCAGCCCGCCATTGTCGATTCGTTGCCAGTGTCTGGTTTTCATCTGCCGAATTCTCCGATGGAAGCGGATCAATATGAAAGCATCGTCCGGTTGCCGGCAAGTGACGATCTGCCGTTGGACAGGAAGGACGAGCCGGTGATACGGTTTTTCCAACGGGGAGGAAAGCGCATGGCGACGCGATTTGCAGATATTTTCGGAAACACCAAGCCGGCTATCGCCATGGTTCACTTGGGGGCGTTGCCCGGCAGTCCGCTTCACGATGAAGAAGGCGGAATGGAAGCCATCGTCGATGCGGCGCGAAAGGACCTGGCGGCCCTGCAGGCCGCCGGATTCGACGCCGTCATGTTCGGCAACGAGAACGACCGTCCCTACGAACTGCAGGTCGATGCGGCATCGACGACGGCCATGGCCTATGCCATCGGCTGCCTGAGCGGCGAACTGACGGTCCCGTTCGGCGTCAACGTGCTGTGGGATCCGCAGGCGACGATGGCGGTTGCGGCGGCGACCGGCGCGGCGTTCGTGCGCGAGATCTTCACCGGCGTCTACGCCTCCGACATGGGCGTCTGGGCGCCCGATGCCGGCAAGGCGATCCGCTACCGCAACCGGCTGGGCCGCAAGGACCTGGCCGTGCTTTTCAACATCTCGGCGGAGTTCGCCAATTCGCTCGATCGCCGCCCGCTGGCCGACCGGGCGCGCAGCACGGTGTTTTCCAGCCTTCCCGACGCCGTGCTGGTGTCGGGCCAGATCACCGGCGAGGCGGCGAAGATGGAAGAACTGGAAAGCGTCAAAAACGTATTGCCGGACGTGCCGGTACTGGCCAATACCGGAGTCAAGCATGCCACCGTCGCCGAGACGTTTGCCATCGCCGACGGCTGCATCGTCGGCTCCTGCCTGAAGGTTGACGGCGATACCTGGAACCCGGTCGATCCCGAACGGGCAACCGAGTTCATGGCGTTGGTGCGCAAGGCGCGGGGCGAATGACCGCCATGGTGTCGAAGGACAACATCGAACGCGACCTGCGTGCCCTGATGGCGATCCCCAGCCTGTGCGGACATGAGGGTCGGGTCCGCTCCCGCCTGGCGCAAGCGCTGCACGCGGAGGGACTTGAAACGAGCACCGACCGGCTCGGAAACCTCATCACGACGCTGGAAGGCGACGCCGAAGCGCCGACGGTGATGCTGTTCACCCACATGGACCAACTGGGTTTCGTGGTGCGCAAGATCGAGCAGGAAGGTTTCGTGCGCGTCGAGCGGGTCGGCGGCGTTCCCGAACGGGCGCTGGCCTCGCAGCCGGTGCTGTTCCAGGTCGGCGAGGGGCGGGACCGGCTCGGCGTGATCGCCAACAAGAGTCACCATGCGACGCGGCCGGACGAAAAGTATCGGGTGGTCCCGTATCAGGAGATCTATATCGACACCGGCCTCGACAGCGCCGAGGCGGTTCGCGGCGCCGGCATCGAGGTCGGCACGCCGGTCGTCTACAAGCCGCACGTGCTCGAGCTGACGCCCGACCGGATCGCCGGAACCGCGGTCGACGACCGGGCCGGCTGTGCGGTGCTTCTCGAGGCGGCCCGGCATCTGGCCAACGGCGGAACCGGACCGACGGTGCACATCGTCTTTTCCGTCCAGGAGGAGTTCAACTTGCGCGGCGCGCTGACCGCGGCGCAGGTGCTGCAGCCCGATATCGCCATTCAGCTCGATCTGCTCCTGACTGGCGACACACCGGATATGCAGGACCGCACGGAGGTTGCCCTCGGTGCGGGGCCGGGCATCAGCCTCTATTCCTTCCACGGTCGCGGCACGCTCAACGGGACGATTCCGCATCCGGCCCTGGTAAAGCTGTTTTCGGAAGCCGCTGGTCATGCCGGCCTGCCGTTGCAACGCAGCGCCCAGACCGGGGTCCTGACGGAGACGTCCTACGTTCAGCTGGTCGGCACCGGCGTCGCCGCGATCGATGTCGGCTTTCCCTGCCGCTACACCCATTCCTCACTCGAGGTCTGTGATCTCAACGACCTCGTGGGGCTGACGCAGTTGCTGTTGTCGGCCCTCGGGATGATCGACGGCGGGTTTTCGCTCGACAGGGACGATTTTGAGCAATGAGCTATACGCTGGGCGTCGATATCGGGACTTTCGAGTCCAAGGGCGTGCTGGTCGACGGCGACGGTGCGATCGTCGCCGAAGCCGCGCGTCGCCACAAGATGCAGGTGCCGCAGGCCGGCTGGGCCGAGCACGACCCGAACGAGGACTGGTGGGGCGACTTCGTGTTCATCACCGGCAAGCTGCTGGCCGAAAGCGGCATCGATCCGGTAGCCATCCGGGCCGTCGGCTGCAGCGCCATAGGCCCGTGCATGCTGCCGGTCGACCGCGACGGCAAGGCGCTGATGAACGGCGTGCTTTACGGCGTCGACGGCCGGGCGGCCGCGGAAGTGGAGGAACTGACCGCCGAACTCGGTGAGGATGTGCTGCTCGAACGCTGCGGCAACGCGCTCACCTCGCAATCGGTCGGTCCGAAGATCCTGTGGCTGAAACGCAATCGCCCCGAGCTCTTCGCCAGGACGGCGAAAATCCACACATCGACCACCTTCATCGTCGAACACCTGACCGGGCGAGCGGTGATCGACCACTATACGGCCGCCAATTTTTCACCCCTCTACGATGTCGAGACATGCGACTGGACGACGGATCTGACCGACGGCATCGTCGATTCCGACCTGCTGCCCGAGCTGTTGTGGTCTTCGGAGATTGCCGGGGAGGTGACGCCGGCGGCCGCCGAAAAAACGGGCCTGGCGGCGGGAACTCCGGTGCTTGCCGGGACGATCGACGCGGCGGCGGAGGCCGTCAGCGTCGGCGTGCTGTCGCCGGGCGACATGATGATGATGTACGGGTCAACGATCTTCATCATCATGCCGACCGCGAGCCGCGTCGCCGATGCGCGGCTGTGGTATGCGCCATGGCTGTTCGAAGGCCAGCATGCCTCCATGGCGGGGCTTGCCACCAGCGGCACGCTCACCCACTGGTTCCGCGACCAGTTCGCCCGCGAGCTGACGGAGGACGAAGCCTTCGGCATCCTGGCGCTCGAGGCGGAGGAGTCGGCGCCCGGGGCCAACGGTCTGATTCTACTGCCTTATTTCTCCGGAGAACGCACACCGATCCACGACCCTTATGCCAAAGGCACGTTGTTCGGGCTGAATCTCACCCACAGCCGCGGCGACATCTATCGCGCGCTGCTCGAAGGCATTGCGCTTGGAACCGGCCATGTGATCGAGACCTTCGACGATGCCGGTGTCCCGCCACAGCGGCTCTTCGCCGTCGGCGGCGGCACCAAGAACAGGGTCTGGCGGCAAGCGACCTCGGATGTGGCCGCGCTGCCGCAGATCGTGCGCCGCAAGACGATGGGGGCGTCCTATGGCGACGCTTTCCTGGCTGCAGTGGCTGTCGGCGATGCGACGCTGGCCGATATCGAGTCCTGGAATACGGTTGCCGAGACCATCGAGCCCATTGCCGAAAACCGGGCGCTCTACGACCGGCACCTTGCCCTGTTCAAGCGCCTTTACGGCCAGACCAGGGACCTGATGGCGGAGATCGGCGGCGACTGACCGGTCACTTCACGGCGCCGGCGGTCATGCCCTTGATGATGTGTTTTTCCAGCAGAATGCCGATCACGATCAGCGGCAGGATGCCGGCCGCCGAAAGGGCCGCCATCGACCACCAGTTGATGCCCTGGCTGCCGGTCTGACTGGCGATCATCACCGGCAGCGTCTTGGCGTCCGTACTGGTCAGAAGTGCCGCAAAGAAATATTCGTTCCAGCACAGCACCAGCGACAGGATGAAGGCCGCGACGATTCCCGGCAGCACCAGCGGAAAGACGATCTGGATGAACGCGCCCCAGATCGACAGGCCGTCGACAAGGGCGGCCTCCTCGAGCTCCACCGGCACGGAGGCGAACTGGTCGCGCATGATCCAGATGACGATCGGCAGCACCATCAGCGTGTAGATGGCGATCATGCCGATACGGCTGTCGAGCAGCGCCAGCTGCTTGTAGAGCACCAGAAACGGCAGGGCGAGCACCACCGGCGGCAGGATCAGCTGCGACAGGAAGAAGAACGAAATGTCCGAATTCCGCATGAAGCCGAAACGGTAGGAGAACCGGCTGAGGCCGTAGGCCGCCAGCGAACCGAGTGCCACGGCAAGGGCGGAGGCGGCGGTCGAAATGATGACGCTGTTGAAAAAGCGCTTGAGGAACTCCTCGCGCACCGTGGAGGTGGCGAACAGCGTGTCCGGCGACAGCCCGAGCGACTTCCAGCCGCGCCATTGCGGAACGAAATCGACGAACGGAATGAGATTGCCCTTCATGACGTCGGGCGCCAGCTTGAACGAGGTCGTGAAGGTCCAGTAGATGGGAAAGATGCAGATGATCGCCCAGACGATCAGCAGACCGTAGACGACGAACCGCATGGTCCACCAGCGCATCCGCCTGCGGCGGTCGAAATCGTCGTGGGTTATGGCCGTCATCAGCCTGCACCCGTCATGCGCCGAACGAGCCGCTCGGATAGTTTCAGCAGCACGGTCATGAAGATGACGATGGCGATCAGATAGACGATGGCCAGCAGGGTGCCGTAACCGACATTGGAGCGGTCGCGGTATTCGCGGAAGATGAAGCTGGTCACCGAATCAGTGGCGCCGCCGGGGCCGCCTGACGTGACGTTGATGATGATGTCGGCGAGTTTCAGCTTGAAGATGATGCGGATCATCACCGCGGTGATCGACACCGGCAGCATCAGCGGGAAGGTGACCTCCCAGAAGCGCTGCCAGGGCGTGGCGCCGTCGACTTCGGCCGCTTCAAGAACTTCCTTGGGCATGGCCTGCAGGCCGGCGAGAATCATGATCATCATGAATGGGATGAAAGTCCAGGCGTCCATCGCCATGATGGTGAACTTGGCCATCTCCGGCGAACCGAAGAAGGAAGGCTGCTCCCAGCCGAGCCAGCGGGCGAACCGCGCCAGCGGCCCGAACCGGGTTTCCAGCATCGACTTGCCGATCATCCAGCTGACGGCGACCGGCGACAGCATCAGCGGCATCAGGAAAACGACGCGCCAGAACTTGCGCGCCTTGATGTCGGCATTGAGCAGCAGCGCCAGGCCGAAGGCGATGGCGTATTCGACCAGGATGACCGCCGTGTAGATCACCATGTTGTAGAGGGCGTTCCAGTAGAACGGGTCCTCCATCATCTGCCAGACATTGTCGAGGCCGTTGAACTTGCGGCCGGTCAGCGACGACAGGTTCCAATCGGAAAAGGCGATCCACAGGCCGAAGAGCAGCGGAAACACCACCATGGAGATGACGAAGAGTGCTGCCGGCAGGACGAACAGTGCCTTCTTGCCCTGTTCGCCGAAGATCAGCACGCGCGAGACGCACAGCGCCAGCGCCCACAGAAAATAGGCATAGAGCACCGGCCGCCAGTTGCCGAAGCCCCAGCCGGTGATACCCGCTTCGAACAGCGCCTGTACCGCGAAGGCGAGCGCCAGCAGTGCGACGGTAGCCCACAGCAGAACGCGGCCGATCAGCTTGCGTCGGTCGGGAATCGTCTCGGCATCGATGGTGTGCAGAAGGTCGCCTTCGGCGGAGCTCATGGGTTCAGCGGATTCCGTTTCGCGGTAAGGCGATCATGCAAGGGTCACAGGAAAAATCAACCGGCCCCGAAGGGCCGGTTGGGGATTGAAGGCCTACATGCCGAGGCTGGCCTTGTAGAGCTTGATCTGGCTTTCGCGGCCGATCTGGTCGGTGATCTTCTCCCAGGCCGCGGCGATGGCGTCGGCGGTCTCCTGCGCCGAGCCGTACTGGCCGGCAAAGCCCTTGGCCAACTCGTCTTCGGCGACGGAGTAGTACTGGAAGATCCCCGGAATGCGCGGCTCGATGGCGGCATTGGGATGGTTGTAGGAATCGGCGTTGGAGCCGAGATAGTCGGCAACGAAGGCGCGGTCGTAGCCGGCTTCTTCCCACTCATCGTAATTGAAGTGGGAGTTGCGGTAGGGCTGGAAGCCGGACGGATAGGCCGATGCCCACAGCGACAGGTCCTTGCCGCCCAGATGGGCCGCGGCGGACCAGGCCGCCTTGTGCTTCTTCTCGTCGCCGTCGACCCGGGCCATGACGTAAACGCCCCAGCCGATATAGGCCATGTTCGGCGCTTCGTTGTACTTCTCTTCCCAGGCACCCGATTTTGCGTTGTAGACCTGGTTGGCACCCGGCAGAATTCCGAACCCGACGACATCGCCGACCACCGACGTGTCGGAGGTGCGGGCGTTGGAGCCGACATCGCCCCACCAGGTCAGCGCCGAGCCGGTACCGGCCAGGAACTGCTGGAACGCTGTGGTGCCCGGATCGGCATTGATCTGATCCGGCGGGAAGGTGTCCATGATGTCCATGACTTCCTGGATGGCGCGCACGAAGGCCGGGTTGTTGACCCGCGGCTTCATCGTGTCGGGATCGAACAGCCAGGCCGGATCGTCCGGATGCTTGGCATAGGCCGTTGCGCGGTCTTCGAGGAAGTAGAAGCCGAAGCCGCCCCAGCCCTTCAGCGGGTCGAGGAACCCGTAGGCTTCGAGCCCGGTCAGCGGGTCCTTCTTGCCTTTGAGGAACTTCGCATGCGCGTTGATCTGTTCCCAGGTCTGCGGGACAGCCCAGTCGCCTTCGCCGCCTTCCGCCTTCCAGGCTGCGGCGAATTCTTCATTGTCGTAGTAGTCCTTCCGGTAGGCGAAGGTGTGGCAGTCGCCGTCGATGGAAATGCGGTAGATCTTGCCGTCCCAGGTGCCGACCGGCGCCTTCAGGTAGCCGACATAGTCGTCCATGTCGATCTGTTCCTTGACCCAGTCGGGCATTTCCGAGGCAAGACCCTTGCCGCAGACATCGCCTTCGAACGGAGCGCCCATTTCGATGATGTCGAAATCGACCGTGCCGGTGGCGATCGATTGCTGCAGGCGGGCGTTGTAGTCGGCCTGCGCCAAGTCGATCCAGTTGATCTTGGCGCCGGTGTAGGCTTCCCACGGCTTCAGGAAGCCGCGGAACAGGAAGTTGTGAAGATTCTGGTTGTTGAGACCCATGAAGGTCAGTTCGACACCGGCGAATTCGCCTTCCGCGACGCTCGCCTTGGTGGCGCCGAGACACAGCTCGCCGACCTTCTGCCAGTCCGCATCCGTCGGGGATCCGGCGCCGACGCCCGGGATTTTCAGGATTTCGGCGCGCAGAGCAGCATGGCTGTCCGACATCGCCCGGGTCGGCAGGCCCGAGAGCATGGTGGTCGCCCCGACGGCCGCGGCGCCCTTGAGCAGCGAGCGACGGCTCGCCTGCATGGCCATGAGTTTCCTGTAGACTTCGACTTTCATCAGATCCTCCCTATACGGTTACTGGCGGGTTGGCGGTTCCAACCGCATTGTTTATGCGACTAGCCGCGGGTCTCGGTTTTGTGAGACCATTCGAATATGCAGGACGTCTCTCGAGCTGAACCCTCCCCCTTCGCTTGAGACGGAGTATAAAGTTTACGAACGAGATTCGGATTAAGTCAATCGATAAGATTTATTTAACAGTGAGAAACCAGGGTAATCGAGTGAATAAGTTGCTGACATTTGTGCATTTTTCTGAATCAAGGGTGTGGAGTGCGTCCTTTTTCGGAGATTTTGCATGTCCCACAGCCACCAGAACCACCAAAACCCTGATTTTCTGGCCCATTTTGAGGCTATGGAAGATCCGCGTCAGAAGGCGAAGATTCTCTATCCGCTCAACGAAATCCTCCTTCTGGTTTTGTGTGCCGTGATATCCGGTGCGCAGAACTGGACGTCCATCGCTCTCTACGGTGAAAAGAAGCTCGCATTGCTGCGTCGCTTTCTGCCCTTCGCGCAAGGAACCCCAAGTCATGATCAGTTGGGAATACTGTTTGCGAGTCTGGATATGGAGGCGTTCCAACGCTGCTTCATGGCATGGGTGGCAAGCTTGAGTGAAGCGCTTAAGGGCGTCGTCGCTGTTGACGGCAAAACCCTCCGACGGTCATTCGACATCAGGTCGAACAAGTCAGCCATTCATATGGTTTCCGCCTGGGCGTGCGAGCAGCAACTCGTGCTTGGGCATCGCAAGGTTGACGATAAGTCGAATGAGATCACTGCGGTTCCCGAGTTGCTGGCTTTGCTGTCACTCAAAGGTGCTGTCGTCACCCTTGATGCTAT
The DNA here is from genome assembly GCA_963921345.3 of Rhizobiaceae bacterium. GTDB lineage: Bacteria > Pseudomonadota > Alphaproteobacteria > Rhizobiales > Rhizobiaceae > Hoeflea_A. The sequence goes on from CAWUFE020000009.1 coordinate 704,438, forward strand.
GGGTTGTCAGCGCAAAATTTGTCAGCAAGTTATTGATCAGGATGCTGATTATGTGATCGGTCTCAAGGGCAATCAGGGCAGCTTGCGCGAGGATGTTGAACTGTTTTTTGATGAGCATCTTGAGCGGGACATAGGCGCAGAGTTCATCAGGAAGAGCGAAACCGTTGATGCGGACCACGGGCGCATTGAAGTGCGGCGCTACAAAGTCTGCACAGATACGCAATGGCTCATGGAACGCCATCAATGGCCGGGTCTGAAGGCCGTGATCATGGTCGAATACACACGCGAAGTCAGGGGAAAAGCCGAAACAATCCGGCGGTTCTACATCGCGTCGTTCGTGGCGCCCCCTGAGGAGATGGCGCGCTATATACGCAATCACTGGCAGGTCGAAAATTGCCTGCATTGGGTGCTGGACGTTACCTTCCGCCAAGATGACTGCCGCATAAGAACCGGAAACGCTCCGGCCAATTTTGCCACAATCCAGCAGGCAGCGATGAACTTGTTGCGTCGTGCATCCGGTAAATTGAGCCTGCCCCAAAAGCGCCACTCAGCAGCATGGGACGATGACTACATGGAGGCAATCATCTGCCAATAACATTCAATCGATTCCCCTGAGTGAGAAACGCTTTCACCAAATGGACAGATCACGGATCAGCAGATAGGTTCGCAGCAATGACAAGAATGCCAGGCGGGGAGGTTCGATGGCGGGGGTAACGGTTTCTCAGGCCCGCAAATCCTATAGCGATGTCGAGGTGTTGCACGGCATCGATATCGACATCGAGGATGGCGAGTTCGTCGTGCTGGTCGGACCGTCGGGCTGCGGAAAGTCGACATTGCTGCGCATGATCGCCGGCCTCGAAAGCATCACCGCCGGCACCATTGCCATCGGCGACAAGGTGGTCAACAACGTGCCGCCCAAGGACCGCGACATCGCCATGGTCTTCCAGAGCTACGCGCTCTATCCGCACAAGACCGTCGCCGACAACATGGCCTTCGCCCTGAAGCTCCGAAAGACCGATCAGAAGATCGTCAGGGAACGGCTGCAGACGGCGGCCGAAATCCTCGGGCTGGAAGACTATCTGAACCGCTACCCGCGACAGCTGTCCGGCGGCCAGCGCCAGCGCGTGGCCATGGGCCGCGCCATCGTCCGCGATCCGCAGGTGTTCCTGTTCGACGAGCCGCTGTCGAACCTCGATGCCAAGCTGCGCGTGCAGATGCGCAAGGAGATCAAGGAACTGCACCAGCGGCTGAAGACGACGACCATTTTCGTCACCCACGACCAGGTCGAGGCGATGACCATGGCCGACAAGATCGTCGTGCTCAATGACGGCAATGTGGAGCAGGTCGGCACGCCGCTCGACCTCTACGACAACCCGCGCAACCTGTTCGTCGCCACCTTCATCGGCTCGCCGGCGATGAACCTATTGGAGGGAACCTACCGCGCCGAAGGGAACCGCTTCGTTTCCGCCGACGGCAACGAGCAGGATCTGCCCTACGCGCCGGATCTGCAGGACGGCGCCTCCGTGACCCTTGGCATCAGACCCGAACATCTCGAACTGTCGGAGACCGGTCTCGAAGCGACCGTCACGGTGGTGGAGCCGACAGGATCGGAGATGCTGGTCTTCATGCGCCACGGGGCGCAGGAGATGGTGGCGGTTTTCCATGAGCGGCACGATTTTTCGCCCGGCCAGTCGATCCATGTCCGGCCGCGCCGCGAGGCGATCCATCTTTTCGACACCGCGACCGGTGGCACGCTTCGCACGACCAACCGCAAGGCCGAGCCGGAACCGGCCTGATCAACTCAGGGAGAGCTGTTTTGCTGAAGGGAATCAATCCGCTTCTGAATGCCGACGTGCTGCAGGTTCTGCGGGCCATGGGTCATGGCGACGATCTCATCATCGCCGACACCAATTTTCCGTCCGATTCGGTGGCAGCGCAGACCGTTTGCGGCTCGTTGCTGCGCATCGATCGCAGCGCCGCGGAAGTGGTCGAGGCGGTGCTGTCCGTCTATCCGCTTGACACCTTCGTCGACGATGCCGCCGCCCGCATGGAAATCGTCGGTTCGCCGGACGAGGTGCCGCCGGTTCAGGAAGAGGTTCAGGCCAAGATCGACGCCGCCCACGGCTCGCCGCTGCCGATGGTCTCCATCGAGCGCTACGCCTTCTACGAACGGGCCAAGCAGGCCTACGCCGTCATCCAGACCCATGAGCGGCGGTTCTACGGCTGCTTCGCCTTCCGCAAGGGCGTCATTCCGCCGGAAGAGGGTTGAAGACACCGATGACCGGCAAAATCGTCATTCTCGGCGTGTTCGTCGCCGATACCGCCTACCGGGCCGACCGCCAGCCACGCATGGGCGAAACCATCATGGGCAATTCCTTCAAGCTCGGTCCCGGCGGCAAGGGGTCGAACCAAGCCGTCGCCGCGGCCCGTCTGGGCTGCGACGTGTCGCTGATTACCCGCCTGGGCGACGACGCCTTCGCCGATCTGGCGGAGAAAACCTGGGCGGATGCCGGTGTGGAAAGTGCCGCGCTTCGCGATTCGGCGAGCTACACGGGAGCCGCCTATATCTTCGTCGAGGAAGCGAGCGGCGACAACGCCATCATCGTCTGTCCGGGCGCGGCCGGAGACATCGGCGTGTCGGACATCGAGGCCAATTCGGAGCTCATCCGATCCGCCTCGGTTTTCGTGACCCAGCTTGAACAGCCGATCGGCGCGGCCCAACGGGCGCTCGAGCTGGCCCGCGGAGCGGGCGTCGCCACCACCCTCAACCCGGCGCCGGCGGCGCCGCTCGAGGACGCCGTGTTTGCGTTATGCGACTATGTGACACCCAACGAAACGGAGACTGAAGAACTGACCGGATTGACCGTCTCGACCGTTGACGACGCCCGGCGCGCCGCCGACGCGCTGCTGGCCAGAGGTGCGGCGAATGCCGTCATCACGCTGGGCGAGAACGGTGCGCTGTTTCACTCGGCGGATCGTTCCGAGCACGTCGCCGCTTTCAATGCCGGCCCGGTCGTCGAAACGACCGGCGCGGGAGACGCGTTCAACGGCGGCTTCGCCGTCGGACTGTCCCAGGGCCTGGATCCGCTGGAAGCGGTCCGGCTCGGCTGCGCCACCGCGGCGATTTCGGTGACCCGGCCCGGCACCGCACCGTCCATGCCATCGATGGACGAAGTCACTCGATTGCTGGGCGGCTGATTCCGTCAGCCTTCGCTGGCGTGAAGCCGCAGCCGGCCGGTATGACCGGGCACCGACACCACCTTGCCGTCGTCCGTATACGGCGGTTCGCTCGCCGTTGCCTCGTTCTCGATTTCCAGCGCTTCGATGCGGGCACCGCGCTTGGTCACCTTGTCGGCCGACGTCAGGATCTGGTCGATGTCGCGCTGCGCCTGGCCAAAATGGGTCTGCAGCTTGCGCACCCGATCGTCGAGCCGCGTGACGTCCTCCATCAGCCGTACGACCTCGCCCTGGATCAGATGCGCCTGTTCGCGCATGCGGGCGTCCTTCAGCACCGCCTGGATCACCTGCAGCGACAGCATCAGCAGTGACGGCGAGACGATGACGACCCGGGCCTTGTGGGCCTTCTGAACGACGCCTTCGAAATTCTCGTGGATTTCGGCAAAGATCGATTCCGACGGCACGAACATGAAGGCCGTGTCCTGGGTCTCGCCGCGCAACAGATATTTGCCGGCGATGTCCTTGATGTGCAGCTCGATGTCGCGGCGGAACTGCGCCGACCGCTCCTTGCTGGCTTCGCCTTCGGCTTCGCGGATGGCGTTCCAGGCTTCCAGCGGGAACTTGGCGTCGATCACCAGGGCCGGCGCCTCGTTTGGCATATAGACCAGGCAGTCGGGCCGGGTGCCGTTCGACAGGGTCGGCTGAAACGCATAGCCGTTGGACGGCAGACCGTCGGCGATGATCGCCTCCATGCGTGCCTGGCCGAAGGCGCCGCGCGTCTGCTTGTTGGAAAGGATCGCCTGCAGGCCGACCACGTCCTTGGCCAAAGCCTGGATGTTGTTCTGCGCTGTATCGATGACCGCCAGCCGCTCCTGCAGCTTGCTCAGGTTTTCGTGCGTCGCCTTGGTCTGCTCGCTGATGGTCGTGCCGAGCCGCTGGCTCATGCCGTCGAGCCGCTCGTTGAGCGTCTTGTTGATTTCGCTCTGGCGGGTGCCGAAGACCTCGGCCAGCGTCGCCATGCGGCCCTGCATCTCCGCCTGCGCCCCGATCACCTCGGCAAAGCGCGCCTCCATCTCGCGGGCGCGCGCCTGCGCCTGCACCTCGGCCTCCGCCGCCAGCGCCCGGCGCCGGCCGGCCGCGCTGCGGGCCAGCAGGAAGGCCGTGAGCACAACGACAAGGACAACACCCGCCAGCCCCGCAAGCAGGGTACCGAGCGTGACAATCACCTGGCCGAACTGCGCCACCGGCAGGTCGAGAGAGAGGGGAACCGCATCCATCCGGCAAGCTTATCTGATTCTTGGAATTATACCAGATCAAACCGGGAACAAAGGCGACGGGCCGAATTGACCTGAAAGGCGTGAATGCTTAAGTGCAGGCCATGACGATAAAACCTCTGGTTCTTCTCCCCGATCCCGTATTGCGCGCCAAGTCCGAACCGATCGAGCGCGTCGACGACGAGTTGCGTACGCTTGCCGACGACATGCTGGAAACCATGTATGACGCGCCAGGAATCGGCCTTGCCGCCATCCAGGTCGGCATTCCCCGGCGCATGCTGGTCATCGACTGCAGCGGCGAGGAGGAAGAGAACAACCCGATCGTGTTCATCAATCCGGAGGTCGTCGACAAGTCCGAGGAGCGCTCGGTCTACGAGGAAGGCTGCCTGTCGATTCCCGACTACTATGCCGAGGTCCAGCGGCCGGCCGAGGTGACAGTGAACTATGTCGACCGGGACGGCAAGGAGCAACAGATCAGGGCGGACGGGCTTCTGGCAACCTGCCTGCAGCACGAGATCGACCACCTGAACGGCGTGCTGTTCATCGATCATATCTCCAAGCTGAAGCGGGACATGGTCATCCGCAAATTCACCAAGCTGGCGAAGAGCCGCGGCGCCCCCGCACTCTGATCCGATCCGATCCGGGAGCCGCTCGTTGCGCATCATCTTCATGGGAACGCCGGAATTCGCGGTGCCGACATTGGTGGCGCTGGCCGGCTACGGCCACGAGATCGCCGCCGTCTACACCCAGCCGCCGCGACCCGGCGGCCGTCGCGGGCTGGAGCCGGTAAAATCGCCGGTGCACCGCCAGGCGGAGGTTTTCGGCATTCCCGTGCACACGCCGGTGTCGCTGAAGGACCCGCAGGAGCAGGCCGCCTTTGCGGCGCTCGAAGCCGATGTGGCGGTCGTCGTCGCCTACGGCCTGCTGTTGCCGCAAGCCGTCCTCGAGGGAACCCGGTTGGGTTGCTACAACGGCCATGCCTCGCTGCTGCCACGCTGGCGTGGTGCCGCACCGATCCAGCGGGCCATCATGGCCGGCGATGCGGAGACCGGCATCGGAGTGATGAAGATGGACGAGGGGCTCGACACGGGCGCTGTTGCCATGGAGGAACGAGTTGCGATCGAGCCCGATATGACCGCGGGCGAACTGCACGACCGGTTGATGACGATCGGCGCCGACCTGATGCAGCGAGCAATGGCAGCACTGGAGCGCGATTCGCTGACGCTGACGCCGCAGCCGTCGGACGGCATCGCCTATGCCGACAAGATCAGCAAGACGGAAACCCGCATCGATTTCTCCCGACCCGCGGCGCAGGTGCACAATCACATTCGTGGCCTGTCGCCTTTTCCGGGCGCCTGGTGCGAAATGGTGCTGAACGACCGGCCGGAGCGGGTAAAGGTGCTGCGCTCGCATCTGAGCGATGCGGCCGGTGTGCCCGGCGCCGTCCTCGACGACCGGCTGACCATCGCCTGCGGCGACGGCAGCGTGCGGCTCACGCAGTTGCAGAAGGCCGGCGGCAAGGCGCTGGAGGCGACGGAGTTCCTGCGCGGCAATCCCGTCGAACCGGGCACGGTCCTGGAATGCCCCGCTACAAGCTGACCATCGAATATGACGGCACGCCCTATGTTGGCTGGCAGCGCCAAGACAATGGCCGCTCGGTGCAGGGCGCCATCGAGGTAGCGGCCCGAAAACTCTGCGGTCATGCCGTCACGGTGCGCGGTGCCGGTCGCACCGACGCCGGCGTGCACGCGCGCGGCCAGGTCGCCCATGCCGATTTCGACAAGGACTGGCCGGCGGACACGGTGCGCGACGCGCTCAACGCGCATCTCGGCCAGGCCGGCGACGGTATCGCCATTGTGGCCGCCGTCCCGGTCGCCGATGATTTCGACGCCCGTTTCTCGGCCACGCGCCGCCACTACCTCTACCGCATCGTCAATCGCCGCGCGCCACTGGCGTTGGAAAGGAACCGGGCGCTGTGGGTGACCAAGCCGCTCGATGCCGGCGCCATGCACGAAGCGGCGCAGAGGCTGGTCGGTCGGCACGACTTCACCACCTTCCGGTCCGTCCATTGCCAGGCCAAGAACCCGGTGCGCACGCTCGACCGCCTCGACGTCAGCCGCGACGGCGACCGGGTGGAGATTTTTGCCACCGCCCAGTCTTTCCTGCACAACCAGATCCGTTCGTTTGCCGGGACGCTGAGGCTGGTCGGCGAGGGCGCCTGGACGGCGGACGACGTCGCCGCGGCGCTGGCTGCGCGCGACCGCACTGCCTGCGGGCCGGTGGCCGGCCCGCAGGGGCTCTATTTTATGCAAGTCGATTATCCAGCGGAGGACGATTGAGATGACCGTGACGATCTACCACAACCCCGCCTGCGGCACCTCGCGAAACACGCTTGCCGCGATCCGCGAGCAAGGCATCGAACCGGAGATCGTCGAATATCTGAAGACGCCGCCGGACCGCGAGACGCTTGTCGGCCTGATCGCCGCCATGGACATTCCCGTTCGCGAGCTGCTGCGTCAGCGCGGCACGCCTTATGACGAACTGGATCTCGGCAACGAAAAATGGAGCGACGCCGAACTGATCGACTTCATCGTCGCCCATCCGATCCTGATGAACCGCCCGGTCGTTGTCACCGACAAGGGCGCGGCGCTCTGCCGGCCGGTCGACAAGGTGCACGCTCTGTTGTGATGGGTCAGTGGTGGGTTAGAGGTCCCACAGGACCTTGAGCTTCAGCCCGTTTTTCGGCCGCAACGTGACCGCGGCGACGGGCAGCACCTCTTCCGGCTCCATCGCCGGCAGGAAGCGCAGGGTGCGGGTCAGGGTCGACAGCACCACCTTCATTTCCCACAGGGACAGGGTCATGCCGATGCAGATGTGCGGACCGCCGCCGAACGGCACGAACTGAAAGCGGTGCATTTTCCTGCGGTTCTCCGGCGAAAACCGCCGCTTGTCGAAGGCCGCCGGCCTGTCCCATAGCGTCTCGCTGCGCTGCATCGGATAGACGGCGATGGCGACCTGATCGCCGGGATTGACCTGATGCGGTCCGATCCTGACGGGCTCGGCGGCCTCGCGGCGAAGGATCGGCAGCGGCGGAAACAGCCGCATTGTCTCGAGGATCACCTGCTCGTGCAGCGTCAGCGCGCTGAGTTCCGGCTCGCCGGTGATGCCGTCAGGAGCCACCCGGCGCGATTCCTCGGCAAGTTCCGCCCACAGTCCCGGCTGATGCGACAGGCAGTGAAGAGCCCAGGTCAGCGTAAGGGCCGTGGTGTGATGTCCGGCGGCGGCAAATCCGATGAGATTGTCGATCACCTGGTCATGGGTGAGCCTGGCGCCGGTGTCCGGTTCGCGTGCGTTGATAAGAAGATTGGCCAGCGACAGGTCGGTTCCCTGTCCGTTGGCGATATGCTGATCCAGACCGGAAACGATGTGGCGGCGGAACTGCTGGGCCGCGCGGTATCCCTTCCATTTACGCAGCCGGGCGATCGATCCGACGATCGGCAGGACATCGACGAACCGAACCTTGCCGATCGTGTCCAGATAGGTCTCGCCGATTTCCAGGACCTCGGTGCTCATCGCCTTAGTCCGATCGGTTCCGTAGAGCAGCACCATGGTGATGAGATAGGTCGTTTCGATCATCTCGTTCATGATGTCGGCGACGCTGCCGTCGCTTTGCTGCAATCGGCCGACCAGTTCATCCGCCTGCTGCGCCATGGCCGGTATCAGGTCGTGCATGTTCTGCGGACGGAAGGCCACCGAGAGGATTTTGCGCTGCCGGCGCCATTCGTCCTTGTCGATGCAGAGAACCGAGTGACCCATCACCGGACCAAGGATCTTCCGGTTCATGTGGGAGCGCCGGAAGCGGTCGTTGTCGGTCATCAGGATCTGCTTGACGATGTCCGGATCGGAGGTTGTGACGACCTTGTAACCGAACAGACGGTCCACCTGGCTGTTGGGCCGGTACATCTCCGGTGTCCACAGATCCAGGACATTGTCCAGCGTGGCGTTGATGCGCGAGAGGCCGGTGGGTTCGGTGTGGGCCGGCGGCGGTGTCAGCGGAACATAGGGCTGCATGACAGTTCGCAATTCAACAAAAAATCAAATCCGGACGGCAATGTCGGACTTGATGCGACAATTGCCCCTGGACATCAAGGTTTTCATGGAGGGCCACTGGCATGACTGAACGCGGATTCCCGGTACGCGACGGTGTTCGGTGAGCCCGCGGCACCTGGCGGAGAGCGGGCGAAGATGCACGGATGATTCCATCAAACCGTTAAGGGCTGGCTAACTATGGCCGTCAACTTTGGAAAGAATAGGGGATAAATTCCCGTCTACACGATGGCCAGCATGACGAACAGCCCGACCAGGTGGGTGATGATGATGATGATGCCGACGGCGAGCATGCCGTCTCCTTCAAGGGCGATCTTGTAGACCCGGTAGGAAACCACCAGCACCCCGACGATCAGCACAATCATCAACAGGAAGGTCAGGCTGCCATGCGTGCCGAGGACAGTGGTCACCATGAGCACGACGCCGGCTATGTAGGCAAGCGGCAGCGACAGCCAGTTGCTGGCGATCACCCATTGCACGAAACGGTCCGTCATGCCCAGCGGCCGGGCGAGCAGGGCAACGACCACCAGCGACACAACCAGTCCGGCGGCATCGGCGAGGGCGGAGCGAACAATGTAGTCGGCGCCGACCACGGTCTCCGGATTGTTCGCCTGGAACACCGTCCGATCGTGGAACCATGAGTAGATATAGGCCGGCAGTGCATAGAACAGCGCCCAGAACGATCGCCAGAAACCGCGGGCCGACTTGTCCAGATAGGCGAGGCCGCCCCGATCGCCGCGCGCCATGTCGACGATGCCGGTCAGGTAATAGTTGACTTCCGCCGGCCTCGGAATGGTCATTTCGCGAACCAGCGTTTGAGCACGTCCTCGTAGACGACGGTGAGACCCTCGAGGTCGGCGATCGCGACATTTTCGTCGACCATGTGCATGGTTTGCCCGACGAGGCCGAACTCGACGACCGGGCAATAGTCCTTGACAAAACGGGCATCGGAGGTGCCGCCCGTGGTCGACAGTTCCGGCTTGCGCCCGGTGACCGCCTCCACCGCATCGCCGACGATGCCGATCAGCCGCGCGTCATGGGTCAGGAACACGTCGGCCGAACGCGCGTCGAACTGCAAGTCATAGCGCGCCGGTTCGCGACCCGGACGCAGACGATCGTCCTTCGCCGCCCGTTCCAGCCGGCCGGCGAGTTCCGCCTGCAGCGTTTCGGCCGTCCAGCGGTCGGAGAAGCGGACATTGAAACTGGCGGTCGCCCGCGCCGGAATCACGTTGACCGCAGGATTGGCGATATCGATGCTCGCGATCTCCAGATTGGTCGGCGGGAAATCTTCGCTGCCCTCGTCGAGCGGCGGGTCGAGAAGACTTTCAAGCAGCGGCAGCAGCGCCCGCACCGGATTGTCGGCGCGGTGCGGATAGGCGACGTGGCCCTGGGTTCCGAGCACGGTGAGACGGCCGTTCTGCGACCCGCGCCGGCCGATCTTGATCATGTCGCCCAGCCGGTCCGGATTGGTCGGCTCGCCGACGATGCAGCCATCCCAGGTCTCGCCCTTGTCGGCGGCCCAGCGCAGAAGCTTTTCGGTGCCGTTGACCGACGGTCCTTCCTCGTCGCCGGTGATCAGCAGCGACAGCGAACCTTCGGGCCGGCCTTCGGCGCGCAGGTATCGCGCGACGGCGGCGACGAAGCAGGCAATGCCGCCCTTCATGTCGACTGCGCCGCGTCCAAACATGCGGCCTTCATGGATTTCCGCGGCAAAGGGCGGATGGCTCCAATCGGCCGGATCGCCTTCCGGAACGACGTCCGTGTGGCCGGCGAACATCAGATGCGGTCCGGATTGTCCCAGCCGGGCGTAGAGGTTCTCGACCGGCGCCGTCCTTTCCGCCTCGAACGTGACCCGCTCGACCTCGAACCCCAATCCCGCCAGCATGGACGAAAGCGCGGACAGGACACCCGCTTCCTTTGGCGTGACCGATGGGCAGCGGATGAGCGTCGCCAGGTTCTCGGCGGGATCGGTCGTCAAGTCAGCCTCCCTTCGGGCAGTTCGTTTCGTCGCCGTAGTCGTTGTCGCCGGGGGTTCCCGGCCACAGGCACAGGACGAGAATTGCAAGGATTAAGACGGCGGGCACGAACAGGCAGATCGCCACCGGACCCGGAATGTTGAAATCATGCAGCCGCTTGACCGCCAACGCCACCAACGCCCACAGCCAGAGTGGCGCTGTCAGCATCAGAAGCAGCGACCAGAACATGAACTCGCCGCTGTCTTCGGGAACCGTCGCCAGCCGTCGCATCATGCCGATCAGCAGAGCGAACAGGAGCAGCGTGCCGAGCACATAGGGCACCCGGCTGATGCGGCCGGACAGGCTGAAAAAGAACCAGCGGAGCCCGGGGCCGGCATTTCCCGATCCGGTGCTCAGATCTGGCAACTGCCGGTCGGCCATGACGCTCCCGTCTTGATTTAGTCGCGCAGCAACTCGTTGATACCGGTCTTGGCGCGGGTCTTTTCGTCCACCCGCTTGACGATGACGGCACAATAGAGATAGGGCGCGGGCTTGTCTCCGCTACCCTGCTTGCTGCCGGGCATCGATCCGGCGACGACCACCGAATAGGGGGGCACCTCGCCATAGAAGACGTCGCCGGTCTCGCGGTCGACGATCTTGGTCGACTGGCCGATATAGACGCCCATGCCGAGCACCGACCCCTCGCGCACGATGCAGCCTTCGACCACCTCCGAGCGGGCGCCGATGAAGCAGTTGTCCTCGATCACGACGGGGCCGGCCTGCAGCGGTTCGAGCACGCCGCCGATGCCGACGCCACCCGACAGATGCACATTCTTGCCGATTTGTGCGCACGAGCCGACCGTTGCCCAGGTATCGACCATGGTGCCCTCGTCGACATAGGCGCCGAGATTGACGAAGGACGGCATCAGCACGACGCTCGGCGCGATATAGGCGGAGCGACGCACCGTACAGTTGGGCACGGCGCGAAAACCCGCCTTTTCGAACTCATGCGGGCTCCAGCCGTCGAATTTCGACGGCACCTTGTCCCACCACACGGATTCGCCCGGGCCGCCGCGGATGATGTCCATCGGATTGAGGCGGAAGGACAGGAGCACGGCCTTCTTGAGCCACTGATTGACGTGCCAGTCGCCGTCGTCGCCCTTTTCAGCGACGCGCACGACCCCGTGGTCCAGCAGATTCAGCGCTTCGTCGACGGCTTCGCGAATTTCGCCACGCGTCCCGGGATCGATGCCGTCGCGATCCTCGAAGGCGGCATTGACGGTGGTTTCGAGGGCGGCGAGGTCGTGTCTGCTCATGGGTCGGTCCTTGGAGTTATTCCTTAACGGTCACGCTTTATTGTTGCGGCAAGCCTTGTTGCCCCGTGGCTATGGCATATTCTATAGGTTTCGGCCCGCCGGGCTTGACGTGTTGAATGTGTCGATATCAGCCGATCGACATCCGCCGACATGCTCTAAGCGACGAAAGGCGGGGCGTCAATCGGCCGGGCGGCAATGGATCGGAAGTAACGAGAGTGAAAGTAGTCAAATGAGTGCCAAACGCCGGGACGATGTCTGGGATCCGCTGTTCGATTCACGCAGGGACCGGGTGCGGGCCAAGAAGGTGCCGGTCACGCCGCAGACCGAAGCGCCGGCCTATCGCCTCGCCTTTGCGGATGATGATTTTCTGTGCCGCGAGGAACTGAGGCCGGTCCGGTTGCAGCTGGAACTGCTGAAGCCCGAGATGCTGCTGGCCGAGCGTGGCATCAAGTCGACCGTCGTCATGTTCGGCGGGGCGCGCATTCCGGAACCGGGAACCGACCCCTGGGCGGCGCGCAACGAAGTGCAGCGCAAGAACCTCGCGGGCGCGGCCAAGTATTACGACGAGGCCCGCGAGTTCGCGCGCATCTGCTCGCGCCATTCCGGCGAAACCGGTCACAAGGAGTTCGTGGTCGTCACCGGCGGCGGTCCTGGTGTGATGGAGGCCGGCAATCGCGGCGCCACGGACGAAGCGTCGCCTTCGATCGGCCTCAACATCATCCTGCCGCACGAACAGGCGCCGAATTCCTTCGTCACGCCGGAACTGTGCTTCAACTTCCACTACTTCGCCATCCGCAAGATGCACTTCCTGATGCGGGCCAAGGCGATCACGGCGTTTCCAGGCGGTTTCGGCACGCTGGACGAGCTGTTCGAGTCCCTGACCCTGATCCAGACCTGCCGCATGGAGCCGGTGCCCTTTATCCTGTTCGGCACCGAGTTCTGGCAAAAGGTGATCAATTTTCAGGAACTGGCGGATTTCGGCACGATCTCGCCCGAGGATCTCGACCTGATCACCTTCGTCGAGACCGCGGAGGAGGCCTGGAAGACCATCTCCGATCATTACGGGCTGGCCGGCTCGTAGACGAAGCTGCTTCAATTTGCCGATTGGCAGCGGGCCGGCCTGTCGCTACTAATCGGTCATGACGTGGCGACGCCAGACCTTTTCGCTGACGGCACTGCGGGTGGACGCCGCGCGGTTTGCGCTGCTGTGCGTCATGCTCCTGGCCCTGCCGATCCTGCATCCCGCGGCCGAGGCGCGGGCCGCGCAAAACGGTATCGCAGACATCATCTGCACCCAGTTCGGGATGGCTGCGGCTCCCGGTACGGACATTCCCGTCGGGGCTGCCGATGACAGCCCGTGTGCGGTTCTTTGCGGTGCAGCCGCCGCCGGCATGGCGTTCAAGACCCTTTTGCCGGCTTCGGCGGACCATCTGGAGCCGCTCGCGTCGAACGATCCGGGCCCGGTTCTGGCGAGGGCGGCCGGGACAGTCCGACCGTCGCCCCGGCGCAGCGGCGGAATTCGCGCGCCGCCTGTTTGAGCCGATCCCCCTTCGCCCGGCGGTTCCGATCGTCGCGAAACAATCAGCTTGAATGGAAGAACGATGCAATTCTCGAAGCAGTTTCTTGCGGCCGCCCTGCTCGGCGCCGCCACCGTGTTTGCCGCACCCGCCTCGGCGGGCGACATGTCCGACACCCACGCGAGCGAGCCGGTCATGGCCGGCGACCTGCATTTGTCCGGGTTCTGGACCCGGGCCATGTTGCCGGGGCAGAAGGCCGGCGGTGGCTTTCTGACGATCACCAACAACGGCGCGACCGACGACCGGGTCGTTGGCGTTTCCACACCCCAAGCGGCGCGCGCTGAAATCCACGAAATGGCGGTGATCGACGACGTCATGAAAATGCGGCCGCTGGCTGACGGGCTGGTCGTTCCGGCCGGCGAGACGGTGCAACTGAAGCCGGGCGGCCTGCACCTGATGTTCATGGCCGTGTCGGAGCCGTTCCAGGAAGGCGCCATGGTGCCGGTGACGGTCAGTTTCGAAAAGGCCGGCGACGTGCCGGTGATGCTGAAGGTCATGCCCGTGGGAACCAAGCGGATGGACCACTCGGGACATGGCAAACACGGCGATATGAAATCGAACTGACGTTCGAATGCGGCGGGTTGTCTCGACCCGCCGCAACGGCCGGTTTGGCGTTGCCGAACTCCCCGCGGCAATGGCGATTCCGATTGAAAAGCGTGCGGTGGCGTTCCGGCTCCCCCGCAACCGCTGGTATGGCTTTTACTCTATTGCGCACGTTGAACGCTGGCTCTAGTTTGCCGCCAAGGGGCGTATAGGGGGGCTCATGGGGGCCATCAGAACTGCCGCGGCTGCCTTGGCCGTTGGTTTGCTTTTCGCCTATTTGCCTTCGCCACGCACCGCCGATGAGGCGCGTGCGCAAACGGCCGGGACCGTCATTGCCGGCGATCTGGAGATTTCGGACTATTGGACCTGGGCGACGCAGCCCGGTGAATTCGAAGCATCAGGCTTCCTCACCATCAGCAACAATGGAGGGCGCAGCGAAAGGCTGCTCGGCGCCTCCACTCCGCTGTCCATGTGGACTGAGATCTACAGCCTTATCCAGGTGGACGGGCGGCGCATCCTTCATTCGCTCCGCGATGGGCTCGAAATCCCGCCCGGTTCGACGGTGGCGCTGCGTCCGGGCAGCCATCATCTGCAGTTCGTGGATATCGAGTTTCCGTTCGCCGCCGGCCAGACGGTCGAGGTATTGCTGACGTTCCAGCGGGCCGGCAAGGTCCGGCTGGTGTTTCCGGTCCGGCAACGGGTTCGAAACCGGCCCGGGACGAACCGCTAGTCGTCAGGAGCGGCAGCTGCCGATGGCCTGGAGCAGACCATGGCCGTAGATGTCGTCGCGGCCGGCGGGTCCCAGGTCGAGGGCATTTTCAGCCAGCGCTTCGGCGATCTGGTCATGGCCACGCAGGTTCAGCTGCCTCTGGGCCAGCGCAACGGCCGCGGTGACGAAGGGCGCTGCAAAGGAGGTGCCCGTCTTGGGACGGGCGCCGCGGATCGAGGCCGCCGTCCAGACATCGACACCGGGTGCGGCCAGATCGATATGCGCGCCGCGCCCGGCCCTGCGATAGGCGTTGCCCCTGCCGTCGACCGCTGTGACGGCAATGACATTTGGATAGGCCGCCGGATAGGACGGTTCGGCGCGCGGACCGGCATTGCCGGCCGCTGCAACCAGCACGATGTCGGCGTCGGTGAGCTGTCCCGTCATCATCTCCAGCAGACGATTGGACGGGCCGGCGAGGCTGAGATTGATCACCGATACGTCGTTTGCGGCCAGCAGATCCATGGCGCGGACCAGTGTATGAACGTCGCTGCGCTCGTCGCGCGACCTGCCGCGGTGAAAAGCGTCCACGGCAATCACGGTCGCGTCGGGCAGCAGGCCCGGGCTGCGGCTTTCGGCCGATCCGAGGAGAATCGCGGCGACGGCCGTTCCGTGCTGGCGGCCGGATTTCGTCCGGTCTTGCGAGACCGCTTCGACGACTTCGAGCCGGCTATTTCGAAAGGCCGCATGATCGGCGTTGATGCCGGTGTCGATCAGGCCGATCCGGGCCTCGACCGAGCATCCCGTCAGCGCGTCCGGGCCGCCCGGCCAGGCGATCGCCCTTGCGGCGCGGCACTGCGGCTGGCGGCATTTCGCGGTCGCGTCGCCGCCGGTCCGGTAGAAGTGATTGTAATCGACCACCGCCTGGGGGTTCAGCCCGGTCAGGATTGCGCGGGCCTGCTCGAGCGACACGCCCAAGGGTGTCTGCAGACGAAACAGCCGGGCGCCGACAATCTGCACGGTCACGACATCGAGGACGGCGAATCCCTGTGCGCCAAGCAGCGCGATGTCGTCGTCGTCGAGACCCAGCGCGACGATTTCCCTTTCCGCCCTCGAGGGCAACACGGCAATCCGGCCTCCCGATTGCCGCGTTCGCGAACGTCCGCGTTTTCGAAGATTGCCGCCATTGCGGTCGCGATCGCCGGCGCCCTGTCCGCCACCGGAGCCGCCATCGTCGTCTCCGTCATCTCCGTCGTCGCCATCGTCTCCGTCATCGGCCCATGCCACCGGGCCAGGCCCCCGAAGGTCGGACATCGACCCATAGCTGCCTAACCAGGCGGCCATGAAAAAGACAGCGGCGAGGAAGCCGCGCACCGCGAATGCGCGAGCCGTTGCCTTTGATCCGGTCGGTCAAAGGGCGTTTGTCATTGCCGTCTCCTGTCGTGCTCCTTATCATCACAACCGATAACGGGGCCAGCGGACGTTTATTCCCGAAACCGGATCTTTTTTTGTGAGTTGAGAATTGCCCGACGAGTTCAGTCGCGATTTGCTCGATCTGCTGCCCAACCTGCGCCGCTATGCGCTATCGCTCTGCCGCTCGGCCGATATCGCCGACGATCTGGTGCAACTGACCTGCCAGAAGGCGCTCTCCAATCGCCGGGGCTTCCAGCAGGGCACCCGCATGGATGCCTGGCTCTTCCGCATCCTGCGCAACAGCTGGATCGACATGGTCCGCCGCAAGCGCGGCGAGGGGCAGTCGATCGATATCGACGACGCCTATGACCTGCCGGGCGCTGCCGGTGCGGAGACGGTGGAAAACCGCTTGCTGCTCGACCGCACGCTGAAGGCGATCCATGAATTGCCGGAGGAGCAGCGCGAGGTGCTGCTGCTCGTCTGCGTCGAGGAATTGTCCTACAAGGAGACTGCGGAGGTCCTCGACGTGCCGATCGGCACGGTGATGAGCCGCCTGGCCCGCGCTCGCAAACAACTTGCGGCACTTTTGGGAATAAATGGCGATTCCGCGCGTTCTCAAGGCAAGAGAGACGCAAATGAGTGAATTCGACGACGAAACATTGATGGCCTTCGCCGACGGCGAACTTGATGAGAAGACTCGCCAGGCCGTTGAAAAGGCTATGGATTCGGATGAGGCGCTGGTCGAGCGCGTGGCCCTGTTCATCCGCACGGCGGCGCTCAGCAAACAGGCGCTCGATCCGCTGCTCGATCAGCCGGTGCCGGAGGCGCTGCGCGCCAGCGTCGCCGAAATGACGGATGGAGATGCCGGTGAGGCGGAAGACACGGTCGTTCCGTTTGCCGCACCGGCACGGCAGACCGCCGGCGGTCGATCCCGCTGGGCAATGCCGCTTGCCGCATCGGTGGCTCTGGTCGTCGGCGGCCTCGCCGGCTTTCTGATCGCGCAGACGCCGAATGACGCCGCCGGCGGGCTGACCGCGGCACGATTCGACCAGTCCGGGTTGAGCGAGGCGCTGCGGAGCGTCGCCGCTGGCGACGAAATCACGTTGAAGGAAAGCGGCGACCGGCTGCGCATGATCGCCTCCTTCCGCAATGTCGACGACCAGTTGTGCCGGGAATTCGAGATCGACCGGCCCGACCGGACCACCTTCGTGTCAGTCGCCTGCCGTGCTGGCGATACCTGGTCGGTGCAGTTCACCGTGGCCGCGGCCAGCCAGAGCGACAGCGGCTATGCCCCGGCCTCGTCGCTGGAAGCATTGGACGCCTATCTCCAGGCCGTCGGCGCCGGAGAACCGTTGTCGGAAGAGGCGGAGAGAGAAGCGCTCGGCGCCCTGTAGGCCGCCTCATCGACCGCCGGCCAACTCGGCAAGCGCATCGCAATAGCGATCGGCGAAGGCAAGAGCCGCCTCGCGGCTGCGCAGAGGTTCGTTGTAGCCGATGCTGAGGCAGGTTCCCCCGCGGGTGCTGACATGGGCGATCAGCATCGGGTGCGCCGCATGGTTCTGGGACGGCATCGTCAATACCCGCGAAATCCCCACCCTGCGGCCTGCCAGTCGGTCCAGGTCGCGGACACCGGTGACGCACAAACCCGAAGAAAACCGGCTGGCTGCGGCTGCCATGCGATCGGCCCGGCGGTGGATGTCCGTCGTCGCGACGTCGGCATCCAGGCGCAGTGCTGCCGGTCGGCGGTCTTTGAACTGTACGGTCAGCAGACGGGCGGTCTCCAGCAGGTCCAGCGAACGATGCCGCGGCTCGACCGTCAGCCGTATGGTCGCGATGTAGCCACCGACGGCTTCGGCATGGATCTCCGGATGGCAATCGTCGCGCACGTCGGTTGGGGCCACCATGCCGGTCCAGTCCGTGGCGCCAGGCAGATCCTGACCCGCCTTGGCGGCTGCCGCGTAGAGTCCGGCAGCCAAATCAATCCCCTCGCCGTGCAGACGCCGGTGCAAGGCATCCATCAGCGCGGTCGGCAGCATTCGAAACAGGACATGCGAGCGCCGATCCGCCGCGTGGGCTGGACACTCGACCGCCCAGCTTTCGGCATCCGGCCATGTGGGCATGACATGCTCTCTGCCGCTGTGGCCGGCCGCGGCCAGGCCGTGCTCCGCCGCAGGCGTCAGCGGCAGGCTGCCCAGCACGGCAGAACCTGCGAGGCACCGATCGATGTCATTGAGAAGCACAAGTGCGGATCGGCCGTCGACGGCCCCGTGATTGACGGTCAGGGCCAACCAGGCGACACGCCCGTCGTTGTCGGTCAACAGCAGCGCTCGCCACGACTCGCGATCGACAGAGAGCGGCATCGTCGCCTCGTCGGCATAGGCCGCTTCGGGATCGAAGTCGGCACCCATCGGCCGGTTCCGCACGGTAATTTCCTCGAAAGGTACGTCGCAGCACCACCATGGCCGGTCGCGGTCTTCGATGCGTGCCCGCAACATTGGATGACGACGATGCACGACGGCAAGGGCGTCCCGCAACGCTGTCTCCTCGACGGGCCGCTCGAACTCGGCGATGGTCGTCAGCTGAAGCCCGCCATTGCCGCGCCGGATCAATTCGGCAAACAACAGTTCCTGAGGGCCAAGCGGGCGCTCCGGCGGCGGCGTTGCGGTCATGACGATCACCCCCTGGTTGGTGAAACCGGAGCGCATGCGGTGCAGTTTTATGGCATATCTTCTGTCGCCGGCGCGAACCTCATGCACACGGTGCTCGAAGTCATGGCAACGATGGCAAACAATCCGTTAACTCGTCGGAGCGGTCTTTTGTCCGAGGAAAGACAGGACATGGTCCCACAGGCCGTTCTTCCACAGGTCGTTGTGGCCAGCGCCTTCCATCGTCACCATGTCCTTCGGGTCGTTGGCCATTCCGTAGAGCGCCTTGCCCTGCTCATAGGGCGTCGTGGCATCGGCCGTGCCGTGCAGGATCAGCACCGGTTCGGAGACGCCGGATATGCGATCGCGGCTTTTGAACTGGTCCTTCATGAGCATGTGCACCGGCAGCCAGGGATAGCGCTTCGCGGCGACGTCGACAGTCGCGGTGAACGGTGCCTCGAGAATGACCGCTTCGGCGTCGCGCTGCGCGGCCACCGCGGTCGCCACGCCCGAGCCGAGCGACTCGCCGTAGAGCACGATGTCGTCGACGTCTTCGTAAAGCCGGTCGAAATGTTCCAGCGCATCGGCGATCAGCGCGGTTTCCGTCGGCGAGCCTTCGCTGCCCGGATAGCCGCGATAGGTCGGCGCGTAGAGGCCGTATCCGCTGTCGAGGATCTGCTTGTAGCGCGGCTCGCGGGTGGCGAGATTGCCGGAATTGCCGTGGAAATAGAGGACCGTGGGCAGATCGTCGTCGGCCGGCCCTGCGCGCCATACGGCGACCCGGGTGCCGTCGCGCATCGGCACGGTTTCGACGCTGACGCCCGGCATCTCTCCGGCCAGCACCGGGGCGGCGTCGCCGCGCGGATTGTACATGATGTCCCGCTGGAACACATACATGTAGGCCGTCACCGCCAGGTAGGGAAAGGCGACGACGAGCAGGACGATGGCGGCGATGCGACGTGGCGATTTCATGCGTCTTACATAGGCATTCCGGCAGGCGGCACAAGACGAAAACCGTCGCCGCCGTCACGCTGCTTTGCGAGCCGGACCGCCTAGTGCGATGCGGCGGCCGCCTTGCGCGGGGGCGAGACCGGCGGGCGCCATCACCAGCGTCGTGCCGCGGCGCTCGATCTCGTCGAAAAAGGCAAGGCGCAACGCCTTGTTGCGCAGCAGGTCCGGATCGTCGACGAGCACCAGCGACGCCCCACGCAGCAGGCAGCGCAAGGCGCGGATTGCAGCCGCCGTGTCCCGCGGCAGGTGACTGTCCTCGCGCTGCTTCCGTTGCAAATCCCCCGTGGTCAGACCGAAACGTTCGCACAGACGTGTACGTTCCGCTTCGGAAACGTCTGAAGGATTGCCCAGCGTGACGCTGTCGAACAGGCTCCCGGGAACCGTCGGCAGCGTCGGCGAGAGCAGGCAGATGCTGCGCAGCCAGTCGCGGCGGCTGATCTCGGCCGCCGACCGGCCGTCGAGCCGCACGATCCCCTGCATGGGCTCGGACAAACCGGCGATCGCAAGAAAGAGGGTGTGCATGTCGTCGTCGACGAGACCCGTCACGGTAACCCGTTCGCCCTTGCCGATGCAAAACGACAGGCGGCGGCCGGACGGTGTCACCAGTCCTTCCACCTCCAGCCGGCGGCCGCTGCCGGTCCGCTTCAGCTGGCCCGGGCCATCGGCCAGGGTGAGCGTCGGCCGCTCGAAAACGGCTTGCAGGCGCGCGACGGCGACGCGGTGGGCCAGTCGGTATTCGACGGCCATGGCGACGGCATTGAGCTGGGTGACGACGATTCCGGTGACCAGAATCAGCACCCCCAGCGTTTCGGCGCTGGTGGCGACGCCGGTCAGGCCGATCAGAACGGCGGTGACCGGTAGCACGATGTCGCTGCACGATCGCAGCAGGCCCGAAAGGGTCGCGCGGCTGGTGAGCGCTCGGTTCAACCGGTCGGATTGCCGGCCGAGCCTGCGGATCAGCGGACCGTGGCGCCCGAAGGCGAGATAGGTCATCCGGCCCTTCAGCATCGTGCCGGAGGATGCCGCGATGCGGCCGCGCCGTCGGCGACTGTCGGCGATGCGTCGGTCGAGCGGTCTCCATAAAAGCACAAGGACGAGCAGCCACAGCAGGAGCGCCGGCGCCAGAGCCAGCATGGCGGTGAGATTAGCTGCCGCCAGGTAAACGCCGACGGTGACCAGGATGCACGCCGCCACCAGTGTCGACACGAGACCGCTGGCGAGCCACAGGCGTATGGCGGAGAAGTCGTTGACCACCCGCGTCATGACCGAACCGAAGCGCAGGGTCTTGCCGTCGGCCGGCATGCGCAGAACGTGGCTCACCAGTGCCAGGCGCAGCTCCCTGACATAGGCCAGCGCGAACTGTTCGGCGAGGCGCCGTTGCAGCACGCGCAAGGCGATGACCGCAACGGCGCCGGCGGTTGCCGCCGCCGCCAGGAGGAACGGCAGCGGCCCGGGCCCGGTGAGCAGCCTTGCCGCGGCGACCGCGGCCGCGATGGCGGCCAGCGCCTGCAGCACGCCGATCGTCAGCAGACCGCAGAGCCGCAGCAATCGTCCGGCCGTCCAGAGCTTGGGCATGGTCCTACTCGCCCGCCGCGTGCTTGGCCTGGCCGCAGGCCAGCCACAAGGAGGCAGCGCCCGGTGCGATCATGTCGTCGAGCGTGTAGACGGGGGCGCAGGCGGCGGCGCCGGTTTCGCGTACCGCCAGCGGCGAACGGGTCATCGCTCCCGAAATGCCCAGCACATTGTGGCCGAAGTCGACCAGACGGGACGCGCCGGCGACCGCGCCCATGGCATCGCCGGCGGCAAAGAAGGTGCCCGACAGCAGCGACTGGAAGGCCCGGGAACTGGCCAGCGCCGAGGTTTCTTCCTGGTAGAGACCGTCGGCAATCTCCAGAACCGCCACGCTGCAACCTCTGGCGCCGAGGGCTCCGAGCAGCATCCGCGTCGCCCGCTGCAGGTCGCCGTGATAGACCCCGAAGGTGGTCGCATAGCCGGCGTCGGTGAAATCGAGGGCCTCGGCAGCACCGTAGTCGCGCATCATCCACAGATCGCCGCCGGCACCTGTGCCGGTCACCTTGGCCGTGCCGACGCGGCAGCCGGCGGCGGCAAACCCCTTGACGAGGGCGGCGGCGGTCGTCGTCTTGCCGGCGTTCATCGACGTGCCGAACACGGCGAAAACGCTCGACGGCAGCGGACCGGCGGTTTCCGAAAGGGCAAAATCGCGCAGGTTGATCGGCTGGCCTTCGCCATTGCCGACAAGCCCGATGGGCTCGATCTGCGTCGGGCCGGAGAGACGGTCGTGCCAGGACTGCGCCCGGGCGGCGACACCGCCGGCGGCGACCATGTGACAGGGGCCGAGGTCGGTGGGCACGTAGGCCTCGTACTGGTCGGGGGCGTAGCGGTCGCCATAGGCGAGCACGATCTCGTCGCCGGCGGAAAGCAGCGCCCGGCGGCCGGAGGGCAGCTCGATGCGCTTGTGCGATCCGATCCCGCTCACCCGGGCCAGCACCAGGTCGCCGGCGCCCGGCTGCAGCGGCCCGGCGATCAGCGTTTTCATGGCGTCTTCCGGCACCCGGCGCGTCGAGAAAGCGCGTTTGGCAGCATGCAGGCGGTTGCGATCGAGAATTTCCATACCTTTGTTTCCTTTGTCCGATGGGCCGCTGCAGGGAGCGGATCATCGCGAAAACGCCGGCCGCCGGAATTTATTCCGGGCTGTTTAAAAAAAGTTCCGAATTTTTTGACGGGAGTGCCACGGCCGCCTGCTCATAAACGGCGCATAGCCGACGTCCGTTTGCGGTATTGATCGATGCTTTCGATGCCAATATCGACTCGGCGGTCGAGGCCCTCACTCAGGCTTCTTCAACTGCCAGACCTGTTCCACCGGATAGCTCTTGGCCCAGTCCGCGGGAATGGCCGCGCGCGTTCCCATTGCCCATTCGGGCGCGTAGAGTTCTTGATACCTGGTAACGTGGAACCCGATGTCCGCAAACAGATCCATCCACGCCGACATTGTCAGGTTGAAGCACACTCCCGTCGGCTCGAATTCGACCTCCGTCCAATCGGCGCCCCACAAATCGCGGTAGGGGCGATGCAGCATCCGATCGGCCGGCGATCCATCGAGGGGCGAGCAGATCAGCGATAGCGGATGGTTTCCCAGGAACACCAGTTGTCCGGCCGGGCGAAGCAATCGCCATGCCTCTCGCAACCACTTTTCCGGGGGGCACCAGATCGATGCGCCATATTCCGAGATTGCGAAGTCGAAAGAGGCGTCCGGCAGGCCGGTCGCTTCCGCGTTTCCCTCGATGAAGGCGATCTTTGCGCCATGTTCCGCTGCGAGCTTGCGCGCGGTCAGCAGTTGTTCAGCAGAGATGTCGATGGCCGTGGCCCGCGCGCCGCGCCGGACCATCCAGTACGAGACATAACCTGTCCCGCACCCCAGTTCGATGGAATCCATGTCCGTCATATCTGAAGGAAGCAGGTCGAGGCCTTTGTCGGGATTGTTCCAGTTGCCCCACACCGGCGCCTCGAGACTCCATCGACTTCTTGCCAGGTCGACCCAGTTGACCGCGTCGGTGTTCCAGATATCCGTGTTGATCGACAGGTAATCGCGCGCCATCGTCCATTCTCTCGCGTCGGGTGGGCAAAGGTCTAACACACGTGCCTGCCCGACAAACACCGTCGGGTACTCCAATGCGCGAGCCTGCCGTGATCATCGGCGCGGAGCTGCTGCCTTGCACACCTCCAGAAGCGAAAACCAAGCCTCGAGTGCCGACAAATTGGTCATTCAGTCTCAAGTCGATATTTGAGGAACTTCGCCCCGTCGTACTCGATTTCACCGACGTGTCGCGCCCCAAGCCTTTCGAGTGCACCTAGCTTCTTTCGCGAAGGCGGCAGAAGGAATGTCACATAGGGGATTCGTTCGTCGGCAACCGCAAACTCGATCGCCTTTTTCGAGACGCGAGACCCGAGACCAAAGGCGTCCGGTCGCAAAACCAGTCCGAAGTCCCACTCATCCCCTTCTTTTTGAAAGCCGCCCCACCCGACATATCGATCATTGGACAAAATCGCCCAGTGCCCAAGCCCGTCACGAACCCAGCACTCTTCCTTTTGAGCAACAAACTTGGCCACAGCCGCAGCATCCCACTCAAATGTCAAAAGCGGCATGTGTTCCGCTACCCGAGGGTCAGACATGTGGGCGATAATCTCGGCTGGCTCAACTTCGGACAACCGGGCAAAGGTGATTTCATGTTTCAACGTAACTACCATCGGCATTCATGACATGCCTGACCAAGCGTTCGCATCCTGACGACCAACCGTTGTTGTTTAGGTGGCTATTTCACTCATGCGTCAAACCCGCTGATCATCCGCGTCGAGGGTGGCGCCTCGGATCAGTCGCGAACCATCAGTTGAATGCGTTAAAGTCGAAGCGGTAGCTCAGCCCTGCTCCGATCGTGATGTTGTCATCGTCGCCCTGTTGGACAATGGGACTGTTCGCGGCATCGCCGACAAAGCGGTCCCATCCGGCTCGCAGATGCAGCGTGGTCTTTCGGGTGAGGGCATAATTCGCCGTCAGATCGAAACCCACCGACGAAATCCCCGCGCTGGGACTGTATGGCGTCAGGGTGGATCCCGGTGCCGCGGCCTCTGCCGCCGTAACCCCGAAATAGGTCCGCATATAGTCTCCCGAACCCCAGTTGATGCGGGGGCCGAAGACGAGCTCCAAACGCTCGGTCGGCTCGGTAATCACCTCCAGCCCGAAACGGCCCGCCTGGCCGCTATAACCGCCAAACCCCTGCTTCACTTCCGCATAGCCACGCAGCCAGTTGTATCGGTAACGAACCCCGAATCCGAGTTCGACAGATGAATCGATGGTGTTCGTGCCGGTCAGGTCGGGAGAATCGGACGCTTCGCGCTTTCCGATGAAGGAAAAAGCGGGATAGAAGCCCCAACCGCGGGTGCGTTCCGTCCCGTCGACCACCTGGCCGAAACCAGGAACGAACAACCGGTCGACAACGACGATCGGATAGGGAGTTAGGATGTAAGAGTCCGCACCCGGATATTTGGGCTGATACTGTCCACCCATTCCCAGATGGATGACAAATTGCTTCTGCGGCTTGGCCGCAGTGTCGGCGCCATCCACCGATCGGTCGGAGGCCGCAGCGACCTTGCCCTGCGCTGCCAAAAGCAACCCCACTGTAAGAACTCTCAGAAAGCAACTGTTCATACGATAAACCTATTCGAACCCGATTCGCCGTCCAGAGTGTATACGCAGATCTGTGAAGGAAGGATTTGTCTTTTCTCAGAGCTTTCAACTTTATTCGACGGCACCGGGCAGAGGATGGGCCGCTGGCTGACCTTTTGAGGCGACTGCATTGGAGACAAATGCACACGTCTTGCATTCGCCAAACACGCGGCTATTCGGCTTTGGCGACATGGCGAGGGTCCACGAGCTAATGTTGCCCCTCGCACTCGGCCAGGCGGCGCGCGTAGAGGTCGCGTTGCGGACCCGATGCCGTCGACCGGTGGAGGGTTCGATAGAGCCTGGCGGCCTGGTGCAGGTCGCCCTTGCGGCGCAGCATGTCGGCGCGGGTTGCGGCAGCCAGGTCGTAGCCCCGCAATTTCTGCTCGCAGCTGTGCTGGTCGAGCAAAGCCAGTCCAGCCCCCGGCGAGACGGCATAGCTGCGGGCCACCGCCCAGCCGAGTTTGGCGACGGCATTGCCGGTGAGGTCGACGAGCGCTTCGTAGAGCGTGTCGATCGCCGGCCAGTCCGTGTCGGCGAAGCGCTCGGCGCGGCAATGATGCGCCTCGATCTCGGCCTGCAGAACATAGGCGCCCACGGGAACGCCGCGGCGCGCCGCGCCTACGGCCGCCGACCGGCAGCGCTCGCCGCGGCGGATCGCCTCGCGGTCCCACAGGCGCCGGTCCTGTTCGTCCAGCGGGACCAGCTGTCCGGCCGGCGACAGCCGGGTGGCGGTGCGCGCCGTTTTCAGGTGGATGAGGGCGGCAAGGCCCCAGACCTCCGGCAGGTCGGGCGCCAGCTGGGTCAGCTGGTCGGCGAGCATGGCCGCCTCCCACATCAACTCGCCGCGCACCGCCTCGTTCGTATCGCTCAGATAGCCCTCGTTGAAGATCAGATAGACGACCTCGAGCACCGCCTCGATGCGCGGGCCCATATCCTCCGGCTCCGGTTCCTTCAGCGGATCCGGAATGGAGCGCAGGTGGCGCTTGGCTCGCGCAATTCGCTGGCCGATGGCCCTTTCGTTGGCGACGAATCCGCGAGCGATCTCCCGCGTCGACAGGCCGCCGGCCAACCGCAGCGTCAGCGTCACCTTGGCGTCATGCGACAGGGAGGGATGGCAGCACAAAAGCACCAGCGCCAGCCGGTCGTCTTCGGAAAGCGGCGGGTCGCCTGAGCCGGGCATGTCGTCCGGCAGCGCCACCTCGCCGCGTCTGGTGCGGCTTCGCAGCTGGTTGAGGGCGCGCCGCCGGGCGACCGTCGCCAGCCAGGCGCCTGTATTGGCCGGGATGCCGTCCGTCGGCCAGGTGCGCACGGCGGCCAGCAGGGTTTCCTGGGCGATGTCCTGCGCCAGGTCGAGATCGCCGAGGATGCGCAGCGCGACCGCGACCATGCGGCTCCACTCGCTGCGCACCAGCCGGGTTGCAAAGATCGGATCGAAGGGCCCGTCAGCCACGCGGTACGACCGGCATGACCATGATCGGTCCGATCTGCAGATGCGGGCATTTGGCCGCCAGTTCGCGCGCCTCGTCCATCGACTCCACTTCCATTTCGAAATAGCCGCCGACCAGTTCCTTGATCTCGGCATAGGGTCCGTCGACGACCCGGCCGACATCGCCGTTCTGTTCGACCCGGAAGCCCTCGCTGATGCCGCGAAGCTGCTGGCCGCCGGTTACGATGCCCTTCGATGCCAGGTCCATCGCATACCCGCCGATCGCCTGCACGACCTCCTTCGGCGCCGTTTCGCCATGGGCGGTTTCCGGGGCCATCATCAGCATTACCACTTTCATGTCGTCCTCCAAGATTGGTTGCGCCTATAGGACACCGCCGGAGCCGCGATTTCGACATCGTCTTGCATTTTTTTGAGAATTGCCGTTCCGGCACGCGATCTCGGCTGCAGAATTTTAGTATTGGTAAAAAATCCTTGACTCCCGACTGAACCTGCGTCAAAATTTTACCAATACTAAAAAAGGGAGGACGGAGATTGGCTTCGGTCAAGACATCCGACACGCAGCCGGCTGACACCGGCGATGCGCCGCTGGGCGAAAGGCTGCGCCGCCGCCGTCGTGAGCTGGGGCTGACGCTGAAGGACGTGGCCGACGGAGCCGGCCTGTCGGTCGGGTTCATCTCCCAGGTCGAGCGAGAACTGACCGTGCCGTCGTTGTCGTCGCTGGCCTCCATCTCCAAGGTTCTCAAGACTCATCTCACCGAATTCCTGTCGCAGCCGGAAGGCAAGTCGCCGACCACCCGTCACAACGAGCGGCCGGTCTATGCGGTCGACAATGCGTCGCTTCACTACGAGCGCCTTTCGGCGAGCTTTCCGGGCCATGTGATCAACAGCGTCATCGTACACGAGCCGCCGGGCTATCGCTCGGAGCCGATCCAGCATGAGGGCGAGGAGCTGTTCTTCGTGCTCAGCGGCGCCATCACCGTCGAGGTCGACGGCGAAGTAACGGTTCTGGAGGTCGGCGATTCCCTGCATTTCGCTTCGACGAGCCGCCATTCCTCCTGGAACCACACCGACCAGACCACTTCCATCCTGCATGTCTGCACCATGGACGTGTTTGGCGACAACCCGGCGGAATCAGACAAGCCGGGACACCGGGCCGGACACACATCCGCGCCCCAATCCACCGACTGAACCGACTTATCGAAGGGGAGCATGAAAACATGACGACGCTTTTGAAATCGCTGACTGCCGCAGCAATCCTGTCGACGGCGCTGACGGCCTTGCCGATGCAGGCCGAGGCCGGCGGCGTGCTGCGCCTGGACGAGGTGGCCATCGGCGAACTCGACCCGGCCAAGGCCTCCGACTACGCCGACTCCATCCTGATGTTCAACATCTACGATACGCTGGTACTGCCGCGCCAGGGCGGCCCCGGCCACGTGCCGCATCTGGCCGAAAGCTGGGAGGGATCGGGCAAGACTTTCACCTTCAAGCTGCGCCCCGACGTCAAGTTCCAGAGCGGCAACCCCGTGACGGCACAGGACGTCGTGTTCTCGGTCGACCGCACGAAGGCGCTGGGCAAGGGCCTGTCCTATCTCTTCGCCAATGTCGACAGCGTCGAAGCCCTCGACGACCATACAGTGCAGTTCAATCTGAAGGAGCCCTATGCGCCCTTCGTCGCCTCGCTGGTGCGCCTGCCGATCGTCGACAAGCAGACCGTCATGGCCAATCTCGGCGATGGCGAGGGCGAGATGAAGGACTGGGGCCAGGCCTACCTGTCGGGCAACGCCGCCGGGACAGGCGCCTACAAGGTCTCTTCGCACAATCCGCAGGAAGAGACCGTGATGGAAAAGAACGGCGACTATTTCCTCGGCATTGCCGACGCGGCTCCCGACACGGTGCGCCTGCGCTACGGCCTCGAGCCGGCCACGGTACGCACGCTGATTGCCCAGGGCGAGCACGACATCGCCTCGCAATGGCTGCCGCCGGAAGTCATCAAGGCGCTGGTCGATGACGGTGCGCAGCTTCTCACCGAAAGCGGCACGGGCGCCTTCTACCTGAAGCTCAACACCACCAAGCCGCCGATGGACGATGCCAACTGCCGGCTCGCCCTGTCGAAGGCCTTCGACTATGCCTCGGCCATCAAGATGATCGCCGTCACCGACGATATCAGCCAGGGATCGCCCTCGACCGGCGCCATTCCGGTTGGCATGTTCGGCGCCAATCCGGCCGACCAGACGCTGAGCCGCGATATCGAGGCGGCCAAGAAGCATCTGGCCGACTGCAAATACGATCCGGCCGATTTCAACCTGGAACTGTCCTGGATCGCCGAAGTGCCTCTGGAAGAGCGCTTCGCGCTGCTGATGCAGGCCAACTTCGCCGAACTCGGCATCCAGTCGGAAATCAAGAAACTGCCGTGGGCGCTGTTCGCCGAACAGGTCTCCAAGCCGGAGAACACGCCGCATGTATCGCAGCTCTTCGTCAACGCCGTGACCGGCGACCCGGACACGCTGCTCTACGGCATGTACCATTCGTCGGCCGCCGGCACCTGGCAGTCGCCGGAATACCTCAACGACGCGGAAGTCGACAAGGCGCTGGAAGAGGGCCGTTCGGCTCCGACCGAGGAAGGCCGCAACGCCGCCTATACCCGGCTCAACGAGCGGCTGATGGAAATCGCCCCGACGGTCTACGGCTATGACCGCCAGTCGGTCTTCGTCGCCAGCAATCGAGTGAAGGCGCCGGCGCTCAGCGATCCGTCCCAGGCCTTCGGCCTCGACGGCATGGGCTTCTCGTTCCGCCTGATGGAAGTCGAAGAGTAACCTCCCCCGGCCGGGGCGGGTCCGTAACCGCCCGCTCCGGCTGCAAACGAACTGGAACTGCGCCATGACGCCGGTCATCCGCCTCCTCGCGAAGCGGCTAGGCACCTCTGTGCTTGTGCTCATTGGGGTCTCGATGCTGATCTTCGCCATCGCCCGGGTCATTCCCGGCGATCCGGCGCGCATCGCGCTGGGGCCGAATGCGACGGCCGAGCAGATCACGCAGTTGCGCGAGGAACTGCATCTCGACGATCCGATCTGGGAGCAGTACGGCTATTTCCTGGCGGACCTGGCGCGTGGCGATCTCGGTGTCTCGCTCTACACCAACCGACCGGTGACCGCCGACATCGCCCAGTTCCTGCCGGCAACGCTGGAGCTGGTGATCGTCGCCGGCATTATGATGATCGGCTTCGGCCTGCCGCTCGGCATCCTGTCGGCGCGCTATCGGGGCGGCTTCACCGACAACACCATCCGTCTGGTTTCGCTGCTCGGGGTCTCGGCGCCGAGCTTCGTCTGGGCGGTGATCCTGATGCTGCTCTTCGCTTTCTTCCTGCCGCTGTTTCCGGTCACCGGCCGCATCAGCGACACCTATTCGATCGCGCCCGTCACCGGCTTCCTGCTGGTCGACACCTTGATCGCCGGCAATCTGCGGGCATTCGGCAACGCCGCATGGCACCTGGTGCTGCCGGCCTTCGCGCTGGCGCTGTCGGGCATCGGCCAGGCGGCACGGCTGACCCGCGCCAACATGGTCGAGACCTACGACAAGCCCTATATCGAGATGGCCCAGTCTTATGGGTTCCCGGAAAAACGCATCGCCAACCAGTATGCCTTCAAGCCGTCGCTGATCCCGTCGCTTACCATCATCGGCCTGGATTTCGCGGCGATGCTCGGCAACGCCTTCCTGGTCGAGGCGATCTTCGCCTGGCCCGGCCTGTCGCGCTACGGCGTCGCGGTGATCCTGCGCAAGGACCTCAACGCCATCGTCGGCACGGTGCTGATCATCTCGGCGACCTTCCTGATCGCCAACCTGATCGTCGACCTGTTGATCGCCTTTATCAATCCGCGCATCCGCCATTCGCAGAGGGCGCCATGAAGCGCACGGTCTACATTCTGCTGTCGAACCCGCTGTCGCTGCTCGGCGTCATCCTCGTCGCGCTGGTGGTCCTGTCTGCGATTTTTGCCGACTTCATCGCGCCGTTTCCGGAACATGCCGGTGCGGTGGTGGACTTCGCCAATTTCAACAAGGCGCCGGAACTGCCCTATCTGATGGGCACCGACCTGGTCGGTCGCGACATGTTCAGCCGCATCATCTACGCCTATCGCATTTCGCTGCTGCTCGGCATCGTCGTGCTGGCGATCGCCGTGCCGATCGGCGTCACCATCGGGCTGGTCGCCGGCTATCTCGGCGGCTGGACCGAATATCTGCTGATGCGCCTGACCGACGTGTTCCTGTCGATCCCGCCGCTGGTGCTCGCCATGTCGATCATGGGCGTGCTGGAGCCGACGCTGCTCAACGGCATGCTGGCGGTCACCGCCATGTGGTGGCCCTGGTACACGCGGCTCGTCTACAACATCACCCGCGGCGAACGCGAGGAGGGCTATGTGCTGGCGGCCGAGGTGATCGGCGCTTCCAAACTGCACATCATCTTCCGCGAGATCCTGCCCAATTGCGTGCCGGCGGTGATCACCAAGATGACGCTCGATCTGGGTTTCGTCATCATCATCGCTTCGTCGCTCTCCTTCCTCGGCCTCGGCGTGCAGCCGCCGACGCCGGACCTCGGCTCGATGGTCGCCGACGGGGCGAAATACCTGCCCGATTCCTGGTGGCTGACAGTGTTCCCGGGTCTCGCCATCCTGATCGCCGTCTTCGGCTTCAACCTGCTCGGCGACGCGCTGCGCGACATTCTGGGAGGCGACACATGACGCCGACCCTGTCGATCAAGGACCTGACGCTC
Organism: Rhizobiaceae bacterium; assembly: GCA_963921345.3. GTDB lineage: Bacteria > Pseudomonadota > Alphaproteobacteria > Rhizobiales > Rhizobiaceae > Hoeflea_A. Next base: position 735,616 of record CAWUFE020000009.1, read on the forward strand.
TCCTTCAAGAGCTGGCGCGGCTACTCCGAAGTGCTGCACGGTTTCTCGCTCGACATCATGCCGGGCGAGCGGGTCGCCCTTGTCGGCGAATCCGGCTCCGGCAAGTCGGTGACGGCGCGCATCGTGCTGGGCCTCCTGCAGTCGCTGCGCGCCGCCCGCATTTCGGGCGAGGTGCGCTTCGACGGCCGCGACCTGGACGACCTGCCCGCGGCGCAGCGCCATCATTTGCGCGGCACCGCCATGTCGATGATCTTCCAGGACCCGACATCCTCGCTCAACCCGGTCTATCGCATCGGCAAGCAGTTCCACGAGGTGCTGCTGCGCGGCGATGCCGGGCTGACCAGAGAGGCGTCGTGGGAACGCGCCGCATCGATCCTGAACGAGGTGTCGATCGCCGAGCCCGACCGGGTTCTGCATTCCTATCCGTTCCAGCTGTCGGGCGGCATGAACCAGCGGGTGATGATCGCCATGGCGCTCGCCAACGAGCCGAAGCTGCTGATCGCCGACGAGCCCGGGACGGCGTTGGACGTGACAGTGCAAGCGCAGACCCTACACCTGATGCGCCGGCTGGTCGAGGAGCATCACACCGCGGTGCTGTTCATCTCCCACAATCTCGGCGTGGTGCGCGAATTCGCCGACCGGGTCTATGTCATCTACAAGGGCCGCATCGTCGAGGAGGGCCCGACGCGGGCGCTGTTCGAGGAGCCGCGCCATCCCTATACGCGGGCGCTGATGGCCGCCGTGCCGCGCATTACCGGCGGCGGCATTCCGGATATCGAAGACAGCGCCGCCGAGTTTACCGCGCCGCTGGTGGTGCATGAGCGCGAGGCGGCGTCATGACCGAACCCATCCTGTCGATCACCGGTGTTTCCAAGACCTTCCATGTCGGCAGCCACGAGATCCGCGCCGTCGACACGATCTCGCTCGACATCGCCGAGGGCGAGTGCCTGGCGATCGTCGGCGAGTCCGGCTCCGGCAAGAGCACGGTCGCCAATATGGTGCTCGGCATCTACCCGCCGACATCCGGCGAGATCCGCTTCCGCGGCGAGACGCTGCCGTCGCGCCGCACGCTTCGCCATCGCAGCGCTATCCAGCTGGTGCAGCAGAACCCGCTGTCTTCGCTCAACCCCAAGCGTTCCATCGGCGCCTCGCTGCGGCTGGCGCTCGACGTGCACGGCATCGGCGAGCGGTCGGGCCGCAAGAAGCGTATCGGCGAACTGCTGGAGGAGGTCGGCCTCCCGGCAGATTTCGCTACCCGCATGCCGGCGGCGCTCTCCGGCGGTCAGCGCCAGCGCGTGGCGATCGCCCGGGCGCTTGCCTGCCAGTCGCAGCTGGTGGTGCTCGACGAGCCGACTTCGGCGCTCGACGTGCTGGTGCAGGCCCGGGTGCTGAAGCTGCTCAACGAACTGCGCCCGGCCCGCGGCCTCAGCTACATTTTCATCACCCACGACCTGTCCGTGGTGCGCAACATCGCCGACCGGGTCGCCGTCTTCGAAAAAGGGAAACTCGTGGAACTGGGCGCTACCGAAAGCCTGTTTGCCCACCCCGAACACCCCTATACGCGCCAGCTGATCAGCGCCGTGCCGGTCATCGACGATGCGGAGCTGGCGCTGCGCGACGAACTGGCAAAGGACGAAGCCGATGTCGGCCATGCATGATTTCACCGAGGCGATTGCCGACGGCCACGACCAGCCGCAGACCGTCTTCGCCGCCATGGCGCGGCTGACCGACGCGCTGATCGGCGTGCGGCTTTTCACCCTGATGACCTTCGACCCGGTGACCCGCGGAGCCCGGCGTTTTTATTCCAACATGCCAGAGGCCTATCCGGTCTTCGGCACCAAGGAGGTCGAGGAGGGCTTCTGGACCGGCCATGTGCTCGACCGGAAGGAGACCTTCGTCGCCAACACGATTCAAGACATTGCCGAGGTCTTCGAGGACCATGAACTGATCCGCTCGCTCGGTTGCGAGTCGGTGATCAACGTGCCGGTCGTCGTTGCGGGGAAAACTCTCGGTACGATCAACTGCCTCGACGCGGCCGGCCATTACACGCCCGAACGCGTCGCGAAATCCGAACAACTCAAGCTGCCCGGCGCCGCCTGCTTCCTGCTGCATGCCGCGCTCACCCACGAGGGAGAAGACTGATGCCTGCCAAATCCATTCGCGTCGCAACCGATGTCGGTGGAACCTTTACCGATCTGGTCTGTTTCGAGACCGATCTCGACACCGGGCGCTCGTCGGTGCGCACCGCCAAGTCCGACACCACGCCGCCGGATTTCGAAAAGGGCGTGCTCAACGTCCTGAAGAAGGGCGAGGTCGACCCGGCGACGGTCAATTTCCTCGCCCACGGCACCACCGTGGTGATCAATGCGCTGACCGAGCGCAAGGGCGTCAAGGTCGGCCTTGTCACGACGGAAGGGTTCCGCGACACGCTGGAGATCGCCCGCGGCAACCGGCCGGACTTCTTCAACCTGCATTATCAGAAGCCCGAACCGTTCGTGCCGCGCTACCTGCGCCGCGAAGTGCCAGGCCGCATGACCTATCGCGGCGAGGAGCGGGCGCCGCTCGACCTTTCCGGGCTCCCGGCCATCGTCGAGGACTTTCAGCGGGAGGGAGTCGAGGCGGTGGCCGTCTGCTTCCTGCATTCCTATGCCAACCCGTCCCATGAAAAGGCGGCGGTCGACGAACTGCGCCGGCTGTGGCCCGACGTTTCCGTGGTCGCCTCGCACCAGATCACCCGCGAGTGGCGCGAATACGAGCGCACCAACACCGCGGTGCTGTCGGCCTATGTGCAGCCGGTGGCGGAACGCTACCTGCAGCGCCTGAGCGACGGGGTGCGCGGCGACGGCTTCGACGGTAGCCTCTACGTCATGCAATCCAATTGCGGCGTCGACTCGCTCGACGCGGTGTCGCGCATTCCGATCACCATGGTCGAATCCGGCCCGGCCTCCGGCTTCTGGGGTGCCGCCGAACTGGGCAAGCTGATCGGCGAGCCCAACGTGCTGGCGCTCGACATCGGCGGCACGACGGCCAAGTGCTCGCTGATCGAGAACGGTCAGGTCAAGATCATGACCGACTACTGGATCGAGAGTGACCGCACCTCCGCCGGCTATCCGATCATGGTACCGGTGGTCGATCTGGTCGAGATCGGCAATGGCGGCGGCTCCATCGCCTGGGTCGACGATTTCGGCAAGCTGCATGTCGGCCCGCAATCGGCCGGCGCCCAGCCGGGCCCGGCGGCCTATGGCCGCGGCGGCACCGACGCGACGACGACGGATGCCAATATCTGGCTCGGCCGCATTAACCGCGACTATTTCTGCGGCGGCGAGGTCGAGGCCGACATGGAGGCCGCGCGCAAGGCCATGGAGGCGGTCGGCGAAAAGCTCGGTACCAGCACCGACGAGGCGGCGCGTGGCATCGTGCGCATCGCCAACAACAACATGGTCAACGCGCTGAAGCTGGTGTCGCTCAACCGTGGCTTCGACCCGCGCGACTTCACCCTCGTCGCCTTCGGCGGCGGCGGCGCCATGCACGCCTCGGCGCTGGCCCAGGAACTCGGCGTCAAGAAGGTCGTGGTGCCGGCCGGCGCTCCTGTCTTTTCCGCCTGGGGCATGATGATGTCGGATCTCCGGCGCGACTATTTCGTCACCCGCCTGGTCGATCTCGATGCGCAGGGCGCGGAGGCGCTGGAAGCCGTGTTCGCCGAGACCGAGGCGCTCGCCCGCTCGCAGTTCGAAGCCGAGGGCGTCGATCCGGACAAGGTCAGATTCCACCGCTTCGGAAAATTCCGCTACCAGAACCAGGAGCACACCACCGAAGTGCTGCTCGAGGAAGGTGCCGTCACCGCCGACCGCATCGCACAGATCGAGGCGGACTTCCACGAGACCTATGAGCGCGAGTACACCTACCGGCTCGACGCGCCGGTCGAGGTGGTCGGTATCCACCTGGTGGCCTCGGCCGAGGTCGGCAAGCTGGAAATGCGCCGCGAAGAAACCGGCGGCAGCGACGCGACGCCGGCGATCAAGGCGCGCCGCGAGGTCGACTATGCGCTGGAGGGCATCCACGAGGCTGATATCTATGACGGCGAAAAGCTGCGGCCGGGCATGGCCTTCACCGGGCCTGCGATCATCGAGGATCCTGGCACGACCGTGGTCGTGCATCCCGGCGATCGGGTGACCTTCGACGGCTACGGCAACATCCACATCGAGATCCGGGAATAGGGAGATCCGTCATGGCAAACGCTTCCAACGATCCGATCACCCTGGAGATCATCCAGAATTCGCTGCAGGCGACCGCCGACGAGATGTTCGCGGCGATGAAGAAAACGGCAATGAGTTCGATCATCTACGAGGTGCTCGACATGGGCACCGGCATCATGGATGCCGACGGCGAACTGGCCTCGTCGGGCGCCGGCATCCCCGCTTTTATCGGCGTGCTCGACAAGGCGGTGAAGGTGATCATCGCCAAGTTCGACCAGCCGGGCGACATCAAGCCGGGCGACGTCTTCGCCACCAACGATCCCTACTACGGCGGCGTCACGCATCTCAACGATATCGTCGTCGCCATGCCGGTCTTTGCCGGTGGCCACATCATCGCCTGGACCGCCAACATCGCCCACAATTCCGATGTCGGCGGCATGGCGCCGGGTTCGCTTTCGGGCGAGGCGACCGAGATCTTCCAGGAAGGCATCCGGCTGCCGGCGGTGAAGATCATCTCGGAAGGCCAGCCGATCCGCTCCGTCATGGACATCATCAAGGTCAATTCGCGCATGCCGGACGTGCTCGAAGGCGACGTCTGGGCGGCGATCGCCTCGGTGCGCGTCGGCGACAGGCGGCTTCGGGAGATCGCCGACAAATACGGCGCCGATACGTTCGAGAACGCCATGTCGTCCTTCATGGATTTCGGCGAAGAGGTATCGCGGGCATCGCTTGCCGACCTGCCCAAGGGCACGTTCGAACTGTCGGAGGAGCAGGACGACGGCCGCATCTTCAACGTCAAGATCACCATCGGCGACGACGAGTTCACCGTCGATTTGCGTGACAACCCCGACCAGGCCGACAATCCGGTCAATACCAGCCGCGACGGCGTCATGGTGGCGGCGCAGATGATCTTCAAATCGCTCACCGACCCGCATTCGCCGGCCAATGGCGGCTCGTTCCGGCCGATCAACCTCTTGACCCGCGAAGGCTCGGTCTTTCACGCGAAAGAGCCGGCGCCCATCGGTTTCTATTACGAGATCGAGCTGCGGGTCTACGACATCATGTGGCGCTGCCTGGCGCCGCATATGCCCGAGCGGCTGGCGGCCGGCCATTTCGCCTCCGTCTGCGGCACTTTCATCGGCGGCATCCATCCCGATACCGGCCGTCAGTACACGATCATCGAACCACAGCTCGGCGGCTGGGGCGCCAGCCGCACCAGCGACGGCAACCACGCCGTCTTCTGCGGCTTCCACGGTGAGACCTACAACTGCCCGGCCGAGATCAACGAGGCCCGCAACGGCCTCTATGTCGACCGCATGGAGCTCAACATGGAACCGGGCGGCGAGGGCAAATACACCGGCGGCCGCGGAATCGTCATGGATTACCGCGTGCGCGCCGACAACGGTTTCCTCACCGCCGGCTATACCCGCTCGAAATTCCCCGCCTGGCCGGTCGACGGCGGCGCGGAAGGTTCGCCCAATTATGTCGAGTTCCGGCCGCAGGAAGGCGAGACGCAGCGCTTCGCCTTCGTCTCGGGCCTGACCACCCACCGCGACGACGTCATCCGCGTCGTTACCGGCAATGGCGGCGGGCTGGGCGATCCGAAGGAGCGCGATCCGGAGCTGGTGCGGCGCGACGTCAAGAACGGCCTGATCACGCCGGAGCGGGCCAAGGAGATCTATGGAATCGAGGTTTGATCTAGGAGGATACGGCAATGACTACCGATACGCCCGTCAAGATCATGTATCTGAGCCCCGTGGGAAACCGCGGTGCCGATGACGGCCTGTTTGCCAAGATGGCCGAGGACTACCGCCTGCCCGACACCGAGGTGCATGTCACCTCGCTGCCCGACGATGATGGCGGCTTCACCCATATCGAGTTTCGCGCTTACGAGGCGATCGTCACCCGCGGCATCATCCGGGCGACCCGCCGCGCCGCTCGCGAGGGCTTCGATGCCTTGGCCATCGGCTGCTTCTACGACACCGCCCTTCACGATGCCCGCGAGATTTCCGGCGACATGGTGGTAACGGCGCCCTGCGCCGCCAGCTGCGAAATCGCCGCCAGCCTCGCCAACCGCTTCGGCATCATCGTCGGCCGGCGCAAATGGGTGAACCAGATGAACGCCGTGGTTCGAGAGAACGGTTATGAAGAGCGGCTCTCCGGCTTCTATCATGTCGAGCTCGGCGTCAACGAGTTCCAGCGCGATCATGACGAGACTTTCCGCCGGCTGCTGGAAGCCGGCCGCAAGGCAGTCGAAGAAGACTATGCCGAAGCACTGATCCTCGGCTGCACCCTCGAATTCGGCTTCTATCGCGAAATGGAAGAGGCGCTCGGCGTGCCGGTGATCGATCCGTCGATCGCCGCGTTGAAACGCGCCGAATACGGAGCGCTGCTGAAGCGCGGCTGCGGCTGGGTGCCGAGCCGCAAATGGTCCTGCGAAGCGCCGTCGGAAGAGGAAATTGCCCGCTTCGGCGGCTTCGACGAAGGCGAGGCCTTCGGCAACCGGGTCGTCGTCGGCGGCCAGAGAGAAAACGGAAAGGTGCACTATCATGCCTGATGCGGCAACGAAACGGCTCGCGGATGTAAGGGCCAGGATGAGCGAACAGGGCGCCGACCTGCTGGCGCTCGGGCCGGGCACCCACATGCATTGGCTCCTGGGCTTCCATCCGCACGCCGACGAGCGGCCATGCCTGCTGCTGGTCAACGCTGGTGGCGAGACATTCCTGATGCCCGCGATCAACGCCGAAGGCAGCCGCGAACACACCGACATTTCCATGCATACGTGGGACGATGCCGATGGGCCGGACGCCGCATTGACCGAGGCGCTCGCGGCCATCGATGCCGGCGCAGCGAAAAGCGTCGTGCTCGACGAGACCATGCGGGCCGATTTCGCCCTGCTGCTGCTCGACCGGCTGCCGGGCGCCGCGCACCAGTTCACCGACGCGACGCTCGGTGCGCTGCGCATGCGCAAGGACGCCGGCGAATATGCCAAACTCAAGGAGAATGCGCTGATCAACGACCGGGCGATGCGCGCTGCCTATGCGGCCGCAAAACTCGGCGTCAGCGAGGTGGAAATTGCCGCCGCCATTCGCGCCCAGTACAAGAGCGACGGCGCCGAGCCGGAATTCACCATTGTCGGCTCCGGCCCCAACGGCGCCTTCCCGCACCACCATACGGGCAGCCGCAAGCTGCAGCACGGCGACGCCATCGTCGTCGATATCGGCGGCCGCAAGGACGGCTATCCGAGCGACATGACCCGCATGATCGCTGTCGGCGAGGCGCCCGAGGGCTATGCCGCCGCCCATGCCGCGGTCGACCGGGCAGTCGAGGCGGCGATGGCCGCGGCCAGACCCGGCGTCAAGGCGAAGGACGTCGATGCCGCCGCCCGCCAGTCCCTGACCAATGACGGTTATGGCGACTATTTCATCCACCGCACCGGCCATGGGCTCGGCATCGACGTGCACGAGCCGCCCTATATTTCGTCCAGCTCCGAAACCGTGCTCGACGCCGGCATGGTGTTTTCCATCGAGCCGGGCGTCTATCTGCCCGGCCGCTTCGGCCTGCGGCTGGAGGAAATCGTCATCCTGCGCGACGACGGTCCGGAAATCTTTTCCGAACTGCCGCGCGACCTGCATGTGGTGGAGGACTGAGGACGGTGACGGCCGGCCATGACACGGTGACCCTGTCGGTGATCCAGGCGGCGGTGGTCGCCGCCACCGACGAGATGTTCGCGGTGCTGAAAAAGACCGCCATGAGCCCGATCATCTACGAGGTGCTCGATGCCGGCACCGGCATCACCGACGCTTACGGCAGACTGGCGAGCTCGGGGGCCGGCATTCCCGGCTTTGTCGGTGTGCTCGACAAGGCGGTGAAGAAAATCGTCGAACTCAACGGGCTGGAAAACATCCGCGACGGCGACCTGTTCGTCACCAACGATCCCTATTTCGGCGGCGTGACGCATCTCAACGACGTGGTCATCGCCATGCCGGTCTTTGCCGCCGGCCGCTGCGTCGCCTGGACGGCGTCGATCGCCCACTGGAACGATGTCGGCGGCAAGACGCCGGGCTCGATGGCGACCGATGTCGAGGAGATTTTCCAGGAAGGCCTGCGTTTGCCGGCGGTCCGTCTGTTCGAGGCGGGCGAGCGCATCGATGCGGTGTTCGACATCATCGCCGCCAACTCCCGCCTGCCGGATTTCGCCCGCGGCGATCTGTGGGCGCAGGTGGCGGCCAGTCGCCGTGCCGGCAACCGCATCGAGCAGTTGGTGGATACCTATGGCATCGAAGCCTATGAGGCGGCTTTGTCGGCTCTGTTCGAGGAGGGAGAAGCACGCGCCCTCAAGGGCCTGGCGGCTTTGCCGAAAGGCGCGTTCCAGGTCGAGGAGGAACAGGACGACGGCGCCCTTTGGCGGGCCGAGATCCGCATCGCCGAAGACCGCTTCACCGTCGACCTGACCGGCAATCCCGGACAGCGCGCGGCACCCTACAACACCAGCCATGACGGTGCGGTGACGTCGGCCCAGAACATCTTCAAGGCGCTGGTCGATCCGGAGCTTTTCACCAATGACGGATCGTTCCGGCCGCTGGAGGTGATTACCGAGCCCGGCACCATCTTCCATGCCACCGGCACGGCGCCGCACGGCTACTATTTCGAAACCCGCATCCGGCTTTACGACATGCTCTGGCGCTGCATGGCGCAGGCCCTGCCGGAGCGCCTGCCTGCGGGTCATTTCGCCTCGATCTGCGGCACGGTGATCGCCGGACGGCATCCCGACACCGGTCACGGCTACACCATGGTCGAACCGCAGATGGGCGGCTGGGGCGCGACGAAGGACCGCGACGGCCTGAGCGCCATGTATTCGACCGGCCACGGCGACACCTACAATTGCCCCGTCGAAATCTGCGAGGCCCGCTACGGCCTCGATGTCGGCTGGAAGCGCCTGAGCGACGGCGACGAGGGCAGGGGTCGGTACGCCGGCGGCAGGGGGCTGTCGGTCTGCTATCGGCCGCGTGCGCAGGCTATCCTGTCGGCCGGCTACAGCCGCAACAAGCACCCGGTCTGGGGCCTTTCCGGCGGCGAGGCCGGCGGCACCAACAGCCTGACGGTAATCCGCGCCGACGGCAGCAAGGAATCCAGCGCCTTCGTCAGCGGATTGACACTCGAACCGGGCGACGAAATCCGCATCGAGACCGCCAATGGCGGCGGCTGGGGCGAGGCGGGGTGAACACCATGGGGCAGTTTCTGTTCCACGGGGGTCTGGCAGAAACGACGTGCCAGAATTTCGGGGACAGTTTACTTAATTCTAGCTAAATTACTGAATCTATTGTGAATAGAGGGGAATTAAGTAAACTGTCCCCGAAATAACGGCTTCCGCCAACACACTCGAAATGAAACGGACCGATCGTGGTCTCGAGCGACTTTGCCTCAGTAATAGTAGGCATCGGTTCCCGATTACCGGTTCGCCGCCGCCAGCAACCCGCCGACACCGACAAAGGTCATGCCGGTGATGCGGTTGAACCAGCTGCCGAGGCCGCTTTTGCCGAGCCACGGTGCCAGCTTCGTCGCCGATCCGGCGATCACCAGTTCGTAAACGAACTCGATGGCGACGAAGGTGGCGGCGAGGATGACGAACTGCAGGAGCTGCGAGCGTCCGGGATCGATGAACTGAGGCAGGAAGGCGGCGAAGAAGACGATGCCCTTGGGGTTTGACGCCGCGGCCATGAACCCCTGCGCAAACAGCTTGCGGCGCCTGGCCAGGGCTTGTCGCGGCTTCACACTGACCGCCAGCGGCGGTGACCGCCATGTGACGATGCCGAGATAGATGAGATAGGCCGCACCAATCCATTTGAGCACGGTAAACGCCGTCGCCGACGCCGTCAGCAGGGCACCGAGACCGGCCATGCACACGGCGATTGTCAGCGTGAAGCCCAGCGCGCCACCGAGGCTGGTGAAGATTGTCCGGTTGACGCCGTGCGAGGCGCCATGCGCCAGCGCCAGCAGCGAATTCGGCCCCGGCGTGACGCACAGCGCCGCCGAGGCGATGAGATACAGAAGCCAGGTTTCGAGCGCCATCGGATCTCTTCCAAAGAAGGTCTGGAGAGAGTCTTACGCCGGCTCGCGAGATCGGTAAACAGCGTTGTCGGAGGTCGGTCTGGAAACTCGTCTTCGTTAGGCTTCGGGATGGCTTACGGAATCGAGATTGAGCTTTTCGAGCGCCCGGCGCAATCCCTGGACCAACTGATCGAAGACAATTCTGATCCTTCGGCTCGTCTGCAATTCCCGGTGCGTGACCAGCCAGGCTGGAAACTGCGGGGAGGGAAGGCCCGGAAACACTCTTTCGAGGCCGGGTTCGGATTCCGCCAGAACCTCGGGTTGCATGGAGATGCCAAATCCGGACTTCGTTAGTTCCCAGGCAACCACGCCGCTGTCGGTAGACATGACGAAGTTTTCTTCCCGGATGGGGATGCCCATGTTCTGCAAGGGAGCCATAAGTCGCTCGGGGTCCGCGTTGCCGACGAAGGCAAGATCGGCGATTTCGCGCAGCGATCGCGGTCGACCGACCCGGTCGAGATAGTCGGTGGCGCCGAACAGGTTCGCGCCAAAATCGCCGACAAAACGCCCGATGAGTTCCGGTTGGTCCGGACGCGCGTGCCGGATCGCAATGTCGGCTTCGCGTTGCATGAGGTTCTGAACGTCATTCGAGGAGACGAGACGCACGCTGATCCCGGGAGCGCTCTGCCTCAGCGGAGCGAGCACGGCAGGCAGGGTCGCCGCGCACATGAGGTCGGTTGCTGTGACTGTCACCGTACCTCTCACCGCCTGAGACTGTCCCTCTGCAGTCATGGAGATCAGCGACGCCGCCTCGCCCATGGCTCGCACATGATCCAGAAGGTCACGGCCCGGCTGTGTGATGTTGAGGCCACGGACGCTGCGCTCGACGAGCGTGACGCCGAGTGTTTCTTCCAGGGCCGAAATTTGCCGACCGATGGTTGGCTGGGTTGTCTTCAGCGCCCGCGCGGCAGCGCTGAACGATCCTTCCTCGGCCGTTGCAAGGAAGGCCCGGACCTGGTTCCAATCAAACGAAATCGCCTGCCAGTTCATGCATTTTCGTATAGCAGAAGTACGATATTTGGCAATCGACAGTTCAGTGGCGTATAGCGAAATAGGCCTCCGACAACACGGAGGCACTCATGCAAACCGCACTATCTACCTCGACCACCGGGTCATTTTGGGACCGTATCGCTCCGTCTCGCAATTCGGCGGGCAGCGTATCAATCCGTTCATCGTTGCACGCAAGTCCGTTGCCTGACGCAGCAATATCCGAGGTGATCCGAATATGAGGCTGCTTACCCGTCGTGAATGGGTGTTTCTTGCGTTCATTCTCATCTATTCATCCGTGCCGAGCCTCGGGGGTGCGCTTCGCGTCCTCGAACTCCTCGGCGGGCCGGCAGTGATGCCTGAAAATCCGCGAGCAATCGCCTTCCCATTGCCGATTATCGTTCATGCCCTGGGCAGCCTGTTGTTCTGCCTCCTTGGCGCGCTTCAATTTGTGCCTGGTATGAGGCGCCGACACCCAGGCGTGCATCGGATGATGGGCATGACGGTCATGACGGCCGGGTGTTTGAGCGCAATGACGGGGCTGTGGATGACGCATGTATTTGTGTTCCCGGGCGAGCTCCAGGGAGTTCTGCTCTACTGGGTTCGGATCGGCTTGGGTTTTTCGATGATCGCCCTAATCGCTTGGGCCTTTGTCGCAATACGGTCCGGCAAGATCGCAAGTCACGCCGGTGCGATGCTGCGCGCCTACGCGATTGGCCAGGGAGCGTCCACACAGGCCGTCCTCGGCATCGCCTGGATCGTGGCCTTCGGAACGGAGGTCATGGGCCTGTGGAGGGACATCCTGATGGTGTCTGCCTGGTGCATCAACCTGTTTGTGGCGCAACTCCTGATCAACAGGCTGTCCGCTTACGGCGCTCGGGGAACCCAAGCCAGCCATCGCTCGGGTTTCGGCCGGGCAGACATCGGGGCAACAAGATGATGTCGGCCGTCCCTCAACCGGACCGAGTTGGTCTCTACGACCGGCTGGCCCACGACTACAACAGGCTCCATCGTCGCTGGCTCAAGCATGCCGGCGGCGAGGCTCAGGCGGCTTTGGAGGCGGTCGTTCGGGTGCTCGCCAGACCCGATGCCAATCTGCTCGATGCGGGATGCGGCACAGGTGCCTTTGCGCGCACGCTCGTCACTGAAGGCTTATCGCCCGGTCGTATCACGCTTCTGGATCCGTCCGAAGCGATGCTCGCGCACTGCTCCGACATATCGGCGTATCAGATAAAGGGCAGGCTGGAGGCGATCCCTTTCGAGGACGGCGAGTTTGATATCGTGACATGTGCGTGGGCGCTCGAAACCGTTCCGTCTCCCGAACTCGCATTGGCCGAACTATGTCGGGTCCTTCGAAAAGGCGGTGTCCTTTGCATGGTATTCTGCGCCGACACGCCGGCCTTCACCTTGACGGACTGGCTCATGCGCCAGGCTTTGACGCTGAGGGGAACGGGCGGGTTCCTGTGCAAGCGGTTTGTGGTTGATACGATCGAGAGCTTTTGCGGTTTCGAGGTGCGGTTGCTGCCGTGCAACGGTCCCGTGGGCGCGCTGATTGCTCGTCGTCTCTGAAAGATCGAAAGAGGCGCACCGATTCCGGAGGACTCGGCCCAAGCCTCAGGCTTGCGCCTCGACCCGTTGAAACAATCCTGGCAATTCAGCAAGATTTGCGGATTGCACCTGATGCATAGTGACCGCGGACAGAGCAGGGAAGGCCGATGTCGTCGGACTATCAAAGACGCGTCATGCGGGTGTTGCGCTACATCCACGACAATCCCGCCGGCGATCTTTCGCTCGATCGGCTGGCGGATGTCGCGGCGATGTCGCGGTTTCACTGGCACCGGGTGTTTCACGCCATGACCGGCGAGACATGCGCCCAGGCGGTTCGCCGCCTGCGGCTCTACCGCGCCGCGCGCTGGCTGATGCACAAGGACTGGCCGGTTGCCGAAGTGGCGGCGCGAGCCGGTTATCCGAACGTCAACAGCTTCACGCGGGCGTTCCGGGACGGTTTCGGCGTTTCCCCCAGCGTGTTCCGAAAGGAGGGCTGCCTGAGCGATGCGCGGCTCGACGTGACCAAAGGAGGATTTCGCTTGTTTGACGTGGAGATCAGACAGACGCCGCGGCGGCGTCTCGCCGCCCTTTCCCACAAGGGGCCGTATACCGGGCTCGGAGACACGTTCCGAAACCTGTCCGAGACCGCCTGGGCACACAACCTCGGCCCGCACATTCGCGGCGTGGTCGGCGTCTATTACGGCGATCCGAATCTGGTCGCCGAGGCCGATCTGCGCAGCCACGCGGGACTGGTGCTGACCGAAGACGCGCCTGTTCCCGAGGGCCTCGAGGAGGTTTTCCTCGATGGCGGTCCCTTCGCGGTTCTCAAATACAAGGGCCCATATGACGGCATCAAGGTCGGCTACGACCACCTGTTCGGCAACTGGCTGCCCAATTCCGGTCGCGAGCCGGCCGAAGCGCCCTGTTACGAACTCTACCTCAACAGTCCGACGGAAGTGGCCAAAGAGGATCTGCTGACCGAGATCTACCTGCCGCTGACCGAGTGACGAGCCGGTTGTAGCCGGATCGCGACGCGCCGACGACTGAAAACCGCCGGCCGATCTTCCACAACGAAATCCGGATTTCCGGAACGCATACGAAGGGCGAGTCGTCGGGGCTCGACGATAAAGTTCTGATTCGAAAGGAAAAACGACATGTATGACGTGGAGATAAGAGAAGCGCCGAAACGCCGCCTTGCCGCGCTCTCGCACAAGGGTGCCTACACGGATTTCGGCACATGTTTCGAAAAACTCGCCGAAGCGGCCTCGGCCCACAATCTCTGGCCGCGTGTTCGAGGCGCCGTCGGAATCCATTACGACGATCCGAACCTGGTCGCAGAAGCCGATCTGCGCAGCCAGGCCGGACTGGTGCTGACCGATGACGCGCCGATACCCGTCGGCCTGGAAGAAGTCCTCCTGCAGGGCGGCCCATGTGCCGTCCTCAGATACAAGGGGCCGCATGAAGGCATCGGGGTCGGCTACGACCAACTGTTCGGCGTCTGGCTGCCCAACTCCGGCCGGGAGCCGGCCGATGCTCCCTGCTATGAACTCTACCTCAACAGTCCGGCCGACACGGCCAAGGAGGATCTGCTGACGGAAATCCATCTGCCGCTGAACGGCTGACGCTCCGCTCAGCCCTTGTAGTGCGCCAAACGCTCTGACGGTGCGACGCAGGATTATCCGCCGGGCTGCAGCATTCCGGTCCGGTTGCCTTCCGTATCGATAAACGACACGTAGCGGCCGACGCCGGGAATGGTCATCGGCTCGCCGAGCACCTCGCCGCCGGCCTCCGTCACCGCCTTGGCGGACGCGTCGATATCCTCGACGGCAACGACCACCGATGGATGCTGCGGCGCATCGGGATCGAGCCGGAAGAAACCGCCATTGATGGCGCCCGGCGTCGTCGGCCGGCCTTCCGCCGTCTCGGTGGTCTCGGCCAGCACATAGTGACCCATTTCCTCGCCGAACTGCTGGGTGTTCCAGCCGAAGACGCTCTCGTAAAAGCGCGCCATGCGGCTCGCGTCGCTATAGGGCATTTCAAAATGAATGACGGGACATGGTCCGGGCATGATGGTCCTCCCTGCCTGTTTCGGACGCCGTTTTCGGCGCACGGACAGCCAGTCTACAATGCAAATGCGACAGGAAAGGACCCGTCGGCCGAACCCGAGCGGAAAGGCTGCTCAGTGCGGATCGGCGGCCCAGGCCTCGGCGTTTCGGATCTCGCGCACGGTCAGCTCGACGAACAGATCGTTCAACTGCGATTTCGCATTGGCGCCGGGTTCGATGATCGTCACCGGATAGCGCACGCTCGGCTCGAGCGGCCTGACGGCGATGCCGAGGGCTTGGTGAAACCGCGCCGTCATCGGATCGATGATGGCGACGCCGAGGCCGCAGGCGACCTGCCGGCACGCCGGCAGCGACAGGTTCACGGTTCGCCGCGTGATCGTGTCCAGAAACGTCAGGGCATCGGCGTCGTCGATATGCTGCGCATTGAATTCCGGGCCGAGCGAGATCAGTTGCTCGCCCTCAAGGCCCCGGATCGAAACCCTGTCCGATGCTGTCAGGCGGTGTTCCGGAGGGATGGCCAACAGGCAGCGAAGGTCGAATTGCTCCCGCACTGTCACCGCCATATCCGGCGTCACGGCATTGCAGATCCCGACATCGACACGCCCGGTCCTGACCAGGTCGACGGTCTTGTAGTGACTGCGCATCTGGTAGGAGGTGCGGATTTCGCCGACCGCACCGACGAGAGCCGAGATCGCATCGGGAACGGTCTGCAGCGCGGCCGCGGCGATCGAGGCGATGCGCAGCAACGTGTCTTCGAAGTTGCGGATTTCACGGGCCTTGTCCAGCAGTTCGGACGTGCCGGCGAAGAACCGGTCGACTTCGGTGTAGAAATATTCGCCCTCGCGGGTAAGCCGCATCCGACCGCGCGATCTGGAAAACAGCGTCAGGTCGATCTGGTGCTCGAGATCGGCGATCGCCCGGCTGATGCTCGGCTGCGACGTGTTGAGCGACCGCGCCGCGGCCACCGTCGATCCGGTTCGAACGACGGCTGCGAAAGCGTCCAGGAGGCGTGGATTGATCATGGCGGTTGACTATATCCAAAATGAATAGCATGCAAAATATCAATATTGGTTTTTGAATTGAATATGCGCGAAAACCGGTTCGACAACGAAACCGGAGCAAACCCGCTTGGCCAAGATCCTGTTCATAACCGTCGACGAACAACGCTTCGATGCGCTTGGCTGCACCGGCGGCCGGTTTGCACGGACGCCGAATCTGGATCGTCTGGCCGCCGCGGGGCTGAACTACCGGCGTGCCTACGTGAACAACGTCACCTGCATGCCGTCGCGGGCGACCATGGTGACCGGCCAGCATCCGGCAACCCACGGCGTTTACACCAACGGCGTGCCGCTGCCGTCCGATGCGCCCTCGATCGCCGAACATTTCAAGCGGCACGGCTTCACGACCGCGCTCATCGGCAAGGCGCATCTCGAACCGGTCAAGGGGGCGCCCGAGCAGTTTTGGGAAGTCCGCTCCGGCAGCACCTACGACACCGGTCCCTATCGCGGCTTCGACCACGTGGAGATTTCCTCCCATGGCAAGGGCGTGGTGCGAAACCACTACCAGGTCTGGATGGAGCGCCATTGTCCGGGCCAATACGACCACTATCTCAGCCAGGTTGGATCCGATGGCCGGCTCAACACGCGTGGCGGCGGCGATACCGGAGCCATCCAGGTGCATCGCAATCCGATTTCGCCGGAGGTTTATCACTCCAATTGGCTTGCCGACCGGGCGATCGACTGGCTCGGTGCACGGGCGGCAGAGGAGGACTGGTTCGCCTGGATCAGCTTCGGTGATCCGCATCACCCGTTCCAGCCGCCGCACAGCGAAGTCGGACGGGTCGACTGGCGCGATCTTCCCCTGCCGCCGGCCCATCCCGGCAGCCCCGAGGCGATCCGGGAGATCCTCGCAAACAAGCCGCGGCACTGGTCGGATTTCTACGAGGGCCGACGCCATGCCTGCAGCGAAGCGCCGGAGGATTTCGTTCCGCACCTGATGACCAACGACCAGGTGAAGGAAATCAATGCCATGGTGCACGTTATGAACGAGCTGGTCGACGAAGCGATCGGGCGGGTTGTCGGCTGGCTGGGAGAGGCGGGTATCCTCGACGACGTGCACATTGTCTACACCAGCGACCACGGGTCGCTGCAAGGCGACTATGGCCTGCTGTTCAAGGGGCCGTTTCATGTCGATTCGCTGATGCGCGTGCCGCTGATCTGGCGGCCGGGCCGCGACATGACGGTATCTCCGGTGGCGATCGACGAGCCGGTCAGCCTGGTCGATCTGGCACCGACCTTCTGTCACGCCGCCGGAGTTTCCGCCGGCGCCTGGATGCAGGGCGAGACCTTGCCGGTGGCGAATACAGGCGAGCGCCAGGCCGTCATCTGCGAATGGGAGCAAGATCATCCGGATGGCGACATCCAGATCAGTACGATCGTCACCCGCGACCACATCTGCTCCCGCTACGGGCGGACCGATCGTTATCCGGACGGGACCGGCGAGCTCTACGCGATCGCCGACGATCCGCATCAGTGGAGCAATCTTTGGGACGATCCTCGACACGCCGCGACCAGGGACCGGCTTGCCGAAACGCTGACTGAAAAACTGCCGCCGCGACGCGAGGCCAGACTTGCCCGCGTCGCCGGCGCCTGACACGGGAGGACAACATGTTCAGGACACTCGCACTGGCCGCCGCCATCACCATTTCCGGTTCGGCAGCTCAGGCCGCCTGTTCGTTCGAGAACGACACCAGGATCAGTTACCTCGGCAATGCCTTCGGGGCGATCAAGGCCTTCACCGGGGCAATGGCGGAGTGCGGCAATTTCGAAGCGGAGCTCGACAAGGACTTCGTGCAGAAGATGGTGCCGGTTCTGTCATCCGACCCGGCCCTCTACCAGATCGTAATGGTCACCAACGCGGCGATCGTGCCGGTGCTCGACGCCGGTCTCATCCGGCCGCTCGACGAGCTGATCGCGAAACACGGCCAGAACCTGAAACCCAACCAGCTGGTGCGCCTCGACGGCAAGGTCATGGCCATCAGCACCCAGGTGAACAACCAGCACCTGATGTACCGGGCCGATATTTTCGACGAGCTCGGTCTCGCCGTTCCCGAAACCTATGACGACGTGCTGGCGGCTGCCCAGGCGATCCGCGAGGCCGGCGTTGTCGAATATCCGTTGGGCGGCACCTACAAGCAGGGCTGGAACCTGGCCGAAGAGTTCGTCAACATGTATCTCGGCATGGGCGGGTCCTTCTTCACCGACGGGGCCAGGCCGGCGATCGACAATGCCGACGGGATCGCCGCGCTGGAAATGATGAAAATGCTGACCGCCTACATGGATCCGGAATATCTGGTGTCGGATTCGACTTACGTTCAGCAGCAGTTCCAGCAGGGCAAGATCGCCATGGCCAATCTCTGGGCGACACGAGCGGCCGCCATGGACGACGCTGAAGAGAGCCAGGTGGTCGGCAAGGTCAAGATGGCCGGGGCGCCGCTTGCCAGCCCGGACGGCGTCGCCGCGTCGACCCTGTGGTGGGGCGGTTTCGCGATCGCTAGCAATATCCCCGACGACCTGGCCGAGACAGCCTTCAGGGTGGCGCTCGAGGGCGCCGATGCCGAAATGGTCGCGGCCAACAACGACCTCGCCGTCTGGCTGATCGACGGTTTCGAGCCGGGGCCGGCCGCCATGGGCGCCATCGAAACGGTCCACCGCAAGGCGAGACCCTACCCGTCCAGCGTCGCCATGGGCCTGATGCACAGCGCGCTCGGCAACGGCATCGCCGAATATCTGACCGGCCGCAAGGATGCACAGACGACGCTGGCCGATATCGAGGCCGCCTATCTGTCGCGTGCCAGGGAGACCGGCCTGGTCGAGTGACGCAGCCGCGCCGTCAATCGGCGGCCTGCAGCGTGCCTTTTGTCCGGTCCCTGGTAAAGACGTAGCGCTTGTCCGACACGCCGATGCGCGGCGGAACCCGATCGGCCTCGAACAGATCGTGTCCGGTCTTGAGGTTGTGCCAGAAGTCGATCCACTCCGACTCCGCGCTGGCCGCCATGTTTTCTTCCGTCATGGGGAACGGAAAGATGTGCACGCCGACGGCCTCCTGTCCCGTCGTCAATGCGGCTTCCGTCAGCAGGTAGATCTCCTCGATGCCGGGGTCGGTCATGGCGTAGCAGCCGATGGACACGCATTTGCCGTGCACCATCCGACTGGAGACGGCCGGGGTGCTGCGATTTGCCAGCGGTGACCGGGGCGAATTGTACCGCTCGCAGCATCTCGATGTCGGCGGCACAGCCGCCCGGCAGCACAGGGTGCAGGAACTGACGGCCGAGGCAGACCGCAAGCTGCGCATGGCGACCCTGCTTGCCGGAGGCGACTTCGAAGCCGAGGCCCGCGTCCCTGCCGCCGAGGCGATGACGATCGCCTTGCGAGCATTGACCGTCAATGGCGGTGCTGACGATCCGGGCGAAACGGCGCAGGCAGGCGAACTGGCCGACCGGCTGTTCGAACAGGGCGCCTTGCCATTGCATCTCAAGCGGAGCGTCGAGGGCGCGCTAACGGACGGTTCGGCTCTGATCGCCGCAAGCGACCTGCTGGCTCATGCGCGCGGTTGAACACCGCAGATGACCACCTGCAATGCACCTGAAAGGACGTTTCGGATGCTCTTCAGGACCGGGATTCGGCCAAACACCCGCCCCAGTCGGCCGTGTTAAAACCATTCCCGGTCCGGATAAGTCCGGATAAGTCCGGCAAAGTCCGGAAACGCCGCTTCCCGTTTGCCATCCTGCTTCATCCCATATAGTCCCCGCATCTTCCCATCAAATCTGTGCAGAAGGTCCTGCTCCGTTGTGCCAAAGATCGCGCCTCATGACAAAGTCCGGAAACGCCGCTTCCCGTTTGCCATCCTGCTTCATCCCATATAGTCCCCGCATCTTCCCATCAAATCTGTGCAGAAGGTCCTGCTCCGTTGTGCCAAAGATCGCGCCTCATGACAAACACGCGCAGTAGCGGGCGGTCCGAGTCGGGCGTTACCGGTGTCCTGGACCAAAACGGACCGTGGGAAAATGGCGGAGAGGAAGGGATTCGAACCCCCGATACGGTTGCCCGTATGCCGCATTTCGAGTGCGGTGCTTTCAACCACTCAGCCACCTCTCCGCTGCGTGGTCGCGCTGTTGCGCGTCGCGGGCGCTGTCATAACCATTCCGGGCGGCGGAAATCAAGTCGAAAGTGCGTTGCCAATCTTGACTTGCAACAGGCTTTCCCGTATTCCCCGTCTGTCCATGGCGTGAGGCAACTTGCGCCATCTGTTTTTGGTGGAAGCCAATTCCTCGAAAAGCCGGACAAAACCGTCGCTCGAAGCCCTCAGGCGCTCGATCCGACAACTGTTGCAACCGACTGACAAAAAGACGGCTGGACGGGTTTTCCCGCGACAGGCCAGACGGAACATCGAAAGGCAAAAACATGTTCGCAGTCATCAAAACCGGCGGAAAGCAGTACACTGTTGCCGCCGACGACCTGCTGAAGGTCGAGAAGGTCGCCGGCGACGCCGGTGACATGGTCGAATTCAACGAAGTTCTGATGGTCGGGGAAGGCGCCGACGCCAAGATCGGCACACCCTTCGTCGAGGGCGCGCTGGTTACCGCGGAAGTGGTCGAGCAGGGCCGCGCCCGCAAGGTCATCGCCTTCAAGAAGCGCCGCCGCCAGAACTCCAAGCGCACCCGCGGTCACCGCCAGCACCAGACGCTGGTACGGATTTCCGAAATCCTGACCGACGGCGCCAAGCCGAAGAAGAAGGCTGCCGCGCCGAAGAAGGCCGAGGCCAAGAAGGAAGCCGACAAGCCGGCGCCCGAAAAGGCAGCCGACAAGCCGAAGGCTGAGGCCAAGGAGAAGGCTCCGGCCAAGGAAAAGGCGCCCGCCAAGGACAAGGCCGAGGAAGCGCCGGCTGCGATCTTCACCGCTCCGGAAGGCGACAGCGACGATCTCAAGAAGATCTCCGGCGTCGGCCCGGTTCTGGAAAAGAAGCTGCACGCATTCGGGGTCACCCAATACGCGCAGATCGCCGCCTTCACCAAGGAAGACATTGACAAACTCGACGAAGCACTGTCATTCAAGGGCAGGATCGAGCGCGACGACTGGGTCGGCCAGGCCAAGGCCCTGATGGACGCAGCGAAATAGTCGGGTTTCGAGGATAAAGGACAACACCCATGGCACACAAAAAAGCTGGCGGTTCGTCGCGCAACGGTCGCGATTCGGAATCCAAACGCCTCGGCGTGAAGAAATTCGGCGGCGAAGCCGTGATTCCGGGCAACATCATTCTGCGGCAGCGCGGAACCAAATGGCACCCCGGACAGGGCGTCGGCCTTGGCAAGGATCACACGATCTTTGCAACCGTGGAAGGCAATGTGGAGTTCCGCAAAAAAGCCAATGGCCGCACGTATGTGTCCGTCATGCCACGCGCGCAGGCCGCACAATAAGCCGGTGAAACGATAGCCGGCGTCTCATCGACCCGGCACCGATTTTCAGGCCACCAGTTCAAAGGGGAGATGGGACACCATCTCCCCTTTTCCATTGAACCGGAGGACTTGAAAATGGAGAACCAGCAAGACGACAGCACCAGTGACCATAGCGAGCGGAGCGGCTGCCCCGTCCTCGTTACCGAACGGCTGGTTCTGCGAACCCCGCATATCGAGGATACGGACGCGCTTGCCTGTCTCGCCAACAATGCCCGGGTCGCAACCATGGTCTCACGCATGCCGCACCCCTACACCCGCAAGGACGCGACGGACTTCATCCGCCGCACGCGGACGGGCGCGATTGGCAAATGCGTCTACGCCGTGACGGATGCGGATAACGGCCGCTTTCTCGGCTGCTGCGGGATCGAGCCGCAGGACGACCCGTCGACGCTGGAGCTCGGCTACTGGATCGGCGAGCCGTACTGGGGCAAGGGGTTCGCCACCGAGGCCGCCCATGCGGTGATCGACATGGCGTTCCGCACCCGCAACATCGACTGCATCGACGTACGCTGCCGTGTCACCAATCCGGCGTCGCGCCACGTCATTCACAAATGCGGGTTCCAGTTCCAGGGCACAGGCATGATCAAGTCGCTGGCATTGGGCAGCGCCGTCCCGGTCGAGTGGTACCGTCTAGACCGCAAGACCTGGATCTCGCTGCGCAGCTGGGCGGCTGCTTGAACTACCATCGCTCGCCAACACGCAATAGACTTTGACGTTGCAGTTGGCGGGCGATATGCAAAGGCGCGTTTTCTAGCAGGAATGGCGGGCACATGAAGTTTCTGGACCAGGCCAAGGTCTATATCCGCTCCGGCGACGGCGGCGCCGGCTGCGTGTCATTCCGCCGCGAGAAGTATATCGAGTTCGGCGGCCCCGACGGCGGCGACGGCGGCCGCGGCGGCGATGTCTGGGCCGAGGCCGTACAGGGTCTCAACACCCTGATCGACTACCGCTATCGCCAGCACTACAAGGCCAAGACCGGCATGCACGGCATGGGCCGCAACCGCACGGGCGCCGGCGGTTCCGACGTGACCATGAAAGTGCCGGTCGGCACCCAGATCTTCGAGGAAGACAACGACACGCTGATCTGCGACCTGGTCGAGGAAGGCCAGCGCTTCTGTCTCGCCGCCGGCGGCAATGGCGGTTTCGGCAATGCCCATTTCAAGTCGTCTACCAACCGGGCGCCACGCCACGCCAATCCCGGACTTGAAGGCGTCGAAAAGACCATCTGGCTGCGCCTCAAGTTGATCGCCGATGCCGGCATCGTCGGCCTGCCCAACGCCGGAAAATCGACCTTCCTGTCGGCCGTCACCCGCGCCCGGCCGAAGATCGCCGATTACCCCTTCACCACGCTGCATCCCAATCTTGGCGTTGCCCAGGTCGACGGCCGTGACATCATCCTCGCCGACATTCCCGGCCTCATCGAGGGCGCCCATGAGGGCGTCGGCATCGGCGACCGGTTCCTCGGCCATGTCGAGCGCACCAGGGTGATGCTGCATCTGGTCTCGGCACAGGAAGAGGACGTTGCGACCGCCTACCGTACGGTGCGCAACGAGCTGGAGGCCTACGGGCATGGCCTCGGCGACAAGCCGGAAATCGTCGCGCTGTCCCAGGCCGATACGCTGGATGCCGAAGGGCGGGCGGAAAAGAGCGCTGCCCTGCAATCGGCCTGCGGCGTCGAACCTTTCGTGCTCTCCGCCATCTCTGGCGAGGGCATGACACCGGCGCTGCGGGCGCTTTCCCGCATCGTCGTCGAGGCCGAGGAGGCGGAAAAAGCCGACGGAGCCGCGTCATGAACGCGTCCCGGCATACGCTGAAGCAGTATCGCCGCATCGTCATCAAGATCGGGTCGGCCCTGCTGGTCGATGCCGAAAACGGTCTGCGCCAGGAGTGGCTGCGCTCGCTGTGTCGCGACATCGCCGAATTGAGGGCCGGCGGCGCCGAGTTCATCGTCGTCTCGTCGGGCGCAATCGCGCTCGGCCGCACCGTTCTGCGCGGCACCACGCTTGGAAAGAACCGCGGCCGGTTGAAGCTGGAGGAAAACCAGGCGGCGGCCGCCGTCGGCCAGATCGCGCTCGCCGAAGCCTGGTCGCAGACCCTGTCGCTCGACAATCTCATCGCCGGACAGATCCTGCTCACCCTCGGCGATACCGAGGAGCGCCGCCGCTATCTCAACGCCCGCGCCACCATCAGCCAGCTTCTCGCCGCCGGCGCCGTGCCGGTGATCAACGAGAACGACACGGTGGCCACCACCGAGATCCGCTATGGCGACAACGACCGGCTGGCGGCCCGCGTTGCCACCATGGCCGGCGCCGACCTGCTGATCCTGCTGTCGGATGTCGACGGCCTCTACACGGCGCCTCCGCACAGCAATCCGGATGCCGACTTTCTCCACACGATCGCCGAGATCACCCCGCGCATCGAGGCCATGGCCGGCAAGGCCGGCTCGGAACTGTCGCGCGGCGGCATGAAGACCAAGATCGATGCCGGCCGCATGGCGACCGCCGCCGGCTGCGCCATGGTCATCGCCTCGGGCAAGGTCGACCATCCGCTCGCCGCCATCGATGCCGGCGCCCGCCACAGCCTGTTCCTGCCGAGCACTTCGCCGGTGACGGCGCGCAAGAAATGGATCGCCGGGCAGCTCGAACCGGCCGGAACCTTTCATGTCGATGCCGGCGCCGAACGGGCGCTGCGCTCGGGGAAAAGCCTGCTGCCGGCCGGCGTCCGGCGGGTGACCGGCGGTTTCATGCGCGGCGACACCGTCGCCATTCACGGCGAGACCGGCACGGAAATCGCCCGCGGTCTGGCCGCTTACGATGCCGAGGAAGCGGTGCAGATCGTCGGCCGCAAGTCCACGGAAATATTCGAGATTCTCGGTTATGCCGGGCGAGCGGCGATGATTCATCGCGACGATATGGTGTTGACAGGCACCCCGATAGACCCGAATGAAGACCAGTAGCGCCCCTGGGCGGAGGACAGGACGATGTTGAACCAGGCAGACGGACAGAATGTTGCGGAACTGATGCATGGCATCGGCGAGAAGGCCCGCGCTGCCCAGGCGCCACTGGCCATCGCCCCGGCCGAGCGGAAGAACGCCGCGCTTGCCGCCATGGCGGACGCGATCATGGCCGACATGGACGCCATTCTCGAGGCCAACGCCGCCGACATGCAGCATGCCGAAGAGACCGACATGGCGGCCTCCTTCAAGGACCGGCTGAAACTCGATCCGGAGCGCGTTGCCGCCATGGCCGACGGCATCCGGGCGATTGCCGGCCTGACCGATCCGGTCGGCGATGTCGTCGCCGCCTGGGACCGGCCCAACGGACTCGCCATCGAGCGGGTGCGCACGCCGCTCGGCGTCATCGGCGTCATCTATGAAAGCCGCCCCAACGTGACCGCCGATGCCGGCGCGCTCTGCCTCAAGGCCGGCAATGCGGTGATCCTGCGCGGCGGCTCCGATTCGATCCATTCCTCGACGGCCATTCATGCCAGCCTGGCGCGCGGCCTGAAATCGGCAGGCCTGCCGGAAGACGCCATCCAGATCGTGCCGACCACCGACCGCGGCGCGGTCGGCGAGATGCTCAAGGGCCTGAGCGGTGCCGTCGACGTCATCGTGCCGCGCGGCGGCAAGGGGCTTGTTGGCCGGGTGCAGAGCGAGGCCCGCGTGCCGGTCTTTGCCCATCTGGAGGGCCTCTGTCACGTCTATGTCGACAAATCCGCCGATATCGACATGGCCTGCGCCATCGCCGTCAACGCCAAGATGCGGCGCACCGGCATCTGCGGCGCAGCCGAGACCCTGCTGGTCGACCGCGCCGCCGCCGACACCCATCTGGTTCCCGTGCTGGACGCCCTGAAGGCCTCCGGCTGCTCGATTCGCGCTTCGGCGGAGGTCAAGGCGCTGTGGCAGGACGCGGAAGACGCCGACGAGGCGGACTGGACCACGGAGTATCTCGATTCGATCATTTCGGTCGCCCTGGTCGACGGCGTCGACGGCGCCATCGCCCATATCGGCCGTTATTCGTCGAACCACACCGAGGCGGTCATCGCCGAGGACCCGCAAGTGGTCGAGAAATTCTTCAACGAGATCGACTCGGCCATCCTGCTGCACAACGCCTCGACGCAATTCGCCGATGGCGGCGAGTTCGGCATGGGCGCGGAAATCGGCATCGCCACGGGCAAGATGCACGCCCGCGGGCCGGTCGGCGTCGAACAGCTCACATCCTTCAAGTACCGGGTGCGCGGCTCCGGTCAAACCCGACCGTAGCCAACGCTCTCTGTGACCGATCGCAACACAATTCCGGCGCCCAGCCTGCATTTCCCACACTCGCTGTGGTCTGCGCCGGCTCAAGCGCGCGGCGGAGTAGGAGAAGTGCGCAAAGCGTACCAAGTGTACGAGCAAGCGCTTCGACGCACGCTGTCGCGCGCTTCAGCCGGCCCGAAGGGTTGCGTTTCGGCGGACATCTGCGGTCCCATGCGGCTCAACCGTATGGCCCGATACGCTTTTCGCCACCTGGGACCGCATCTGCCTCGCCGAAACGCAACGCAGACCGCAGCGAGTGTGAGAAATGCAGGCTAGTCTGCGCATGCCGCATGTCGAGCCGGGCATGGCGGTCGGCCTGTTCGGCGGCTCCTTCAACCCGCCCCATGACGGTCACATGCTGGTCGCGGAAACGGCTTTGCGCAAGCTGCGCCTGCATCAGCTCTGGTGGATGGTGACGCCCGGTAACCCGTTGAAAGAAAACAGCGATCTCCCGGATCTGGCGACTCGGCTTGAGTGGTGCCGCGAGCGGATCACGGACACCCGCGTCAAGCTCACTGCCTTCGAGGCCGCCCACCGCCTGCGCTACACGGCCGAAACGCTGAAGTTCATTCTCGACCGCAACCGCGGTGTCGATTTCGTCTGGGTCATGGGCGCCGACAATCTGGCCGGCTTCCATCGCTGGCAGAACTGGCAGGAAATCGCCAATTCGGTGCCGATCGCGGTGATCGACCGGCCGGGTTCGACGCTTGCCTATTTGTCGTCGATCATGGCCAAGACCTTCAACCACGCCCGCGTCGCCGAAGCCGATGCGGCGGCCTTGGTCCGCATGGAGCCACCTGCCTGGACCTTCATTCACGGCCGCCGTTCGCCCCTGTCCTCGACCGCCATCCGCAGTGGCGCGGCGCCGTCCGATTGACCCTTTGCGGCGGATTCGAACCCGCAATCGGCCGCAACGCCCGGAAAACCGCCAAAATTTCGTGATGAGCTTTGTCTTGAAACCTTCAGCGTTCCATGCCTATGTTTGGCTGTGTTTGCCATGGTGTTGTCCCTGTGAGTCGCAACTCTTTGTTGCAAAGGGCAGCAAAACGGACGTTTCGACCGGCAATAGGGCCGGAAATGCTTGAACGTCCAGGCGAATGCACGACGCTTGTTCTGTCACGGAAAGGGAAGACACTGAGAACAGCACACAGCAAGGGAAATGCCCCAAGCATTTCCTCTTCCGCACTGGAAAGCGGCACTGCTGCCGTCCATGCGTTGAAACTGGTCCTCGCCAGCCTCGAGGAATCCAAGGCAGAAGACATTGTCTCCATCGACATTGCGGGCAAATCGGCACTGGGCGACTACATGGTCGTTGCCTCCGGCCGATCAAACCGTCATGTCACGGCCATCTGCGACCATCTGCTGCGCGACCTGAAGGACGCCGGCCTGGGGCAGGCCAAGGTCGAAGGTCTCGCCAACGGCGATTGGGTGCTGATCGACACCGGAGACATCATCGTTCACGTATTCCGCCCGGAAATCAGGGAATTCTACAGCATCGAGAAGATGTGGATGGCCCCTGAGATCGAAGAGGATACGGTGCACTAAGCACGGGAGTTCCGCCGACTCGAAGGTCGAGCGGAATGCGAGGCCAATGCGGGTGACGCTATACGCCGTGGGCCGGTTGAAATCCGGCCCCGAAAGAGATCTTACGGCGCGCTATGTCGACCGCTTCAAGAAGACCGGCGCCGCACTCGGTCTCGATTTCAACCGCACCGTCGAGATTCCCGAAAGCCGCGCTTCCAATGCCGCGACGCGCAAGCGCGAAGAAGCCGACGCCCTCAAAAAGCAGCTGCCGCAGGACGCGGTTCTGGTTTTGCTCGACGAGCGCGGCAAGACGCCTGATTCGGAAGCCTTTGCCGCCATGCTCGGCCGTTGGCGCGATGACGGACGGCGCGATCTCGCCATCGCCATCGGCGGTGCCGACGGGCACGACCCGAGCCTGCGCGAATCGGCCGACGCCGTGATCGGCTTCGGCAAGTTGACCTGGCCACATCAGCTGGTTCGAATCATGCTTGCAGAGCAGCTCTACCGCGCCGCCACGATCCTTGCCGGCCATCCCTACCACCGCGCCTGATTTGCAGGCGACATGCCATATCGTTGCCACGCTTTCCTGCCATGGCTCAATCGAGAAGAAACCTCCAACGGTCGGATTCCCCTGGGCACGGCATCCGTACGACGGTCGCTAGCGGCAGTCGTCACATTGATTTATGATTCGGATATGCGGGACCGGCAGCCAGCAACATCCAGATTCCAGGGAGTAGGCGCCCTCTGCGGCGTGGCTCTGCTGTCTATCGGCCTGGGCTCGCCGGCTCTGGCGCAGGACAAGGGCGGCACGTCGGAGAGCTTCCGCAAGCCGACCGTCGAGGAACTCGACCGCCAGCGCGCGGCCGGCGTGAGCGAGCTGGAGCGTATCGCCGCCGATATCGGCCTTTCCAAGGAACGGCAGCAGCAGCTGGAAGACAGCATCGCCGAGTTGAAGAAAGACCAGGCGAGCGTGCGAACCGCTCTCGTTCAGAGCGCCAAGACGCAGAAGAAACTGACGACGGACATTTCCGAAAGCGAGCTGCGGCTCGCCAGTCTGCGCGGCCGCGAGGATTCGCTGCGCGACTCGCTGCGTGCCCGGCGCGGCACGCTGGCAGAAGTGCTGGCCGCCCTGCAGCGCATGGGCCGCAACCCGCCGCCTGCGCTGCTGGTCAGCCCCGAGGATGCGCTTTCGTCGGTGCGCAGTGCCATTCTGCTCGGCGCCGTGGTGCCGGAAATCCGCGAGCGCGCGGACAAGCTGATGGTCGATCTGCAGGAGCTGACGACCGTTCGCGCTTCGATCTCCAACGAGCGCGGTCGTTTGATCGGCACGCTGGAGGAACAGGCCGAGGAAGAGGAGCGGCTCAAGCTCCTGCTCGCCGAAAAACAAAAGCTGGCAAAACAGAGCCAGGAACTGCTGGCCGCCGAAACCGACGCCGCCAAAAAGCTCGCCGAGCGGGCGGAAAGCATGGAAGACCTGATCGCCTCGCTCGGCAAGCAGATCGATTCGGTGCGCAAGGCGGCGGAAGAAGCCCGGCTGGCCGAGGAAAAACGCGCCGCCGAATCGGAAGAAAAGCGCGAAAAGGCGCGTGAACGCGCCCGCAAGGGCGAAGCCGATGCCGACAGGCTGGCTCCGGCATTTGCCTTTTCCGACCTCAAGAGCCAGCTCGAACTGCCGGTCGCCGGCACGCTCGCCGCCAATTTCGGCGACGATGACGGTGCCGGCCATCCGTTGCAAGGCATGATGATCTCAAGCGCTCATGACGCGATTGTGACGGCGCCCGCCGACGGTTGGGTGGTATATTCCGGTCCGTTCCGGTCCTATGGCCAGTTGCTCATCCTCAACGCGGGCGACGGCTATCATCTGGTCCTGGCGGGAATGGGCAGCATCAGCGCCACGATCGGCCAGTTCGTCATTGCAGGCGAGCCGATCGGGCGGATGGATGCCCGCAAAAGAGTGGCGTCGGCCTCGGTATTGATACTGGCCTCCGACGAGCCGACGCTATACATTGAGTTCAGAAAAGGCGGCAAACCCGTCGATCCGGGCCCGTGGTGGGCCAGCAGTCCTTCTGGAAGGGTAAGCAATGATTCGTAAGGTATCACTTCTGGCCGTCGGCGCCGTGATCGGTGCGGTCTCGGTGACCGCTTTGCATTCGGTCGGCACCTCCGCCGTGGCGGCAAATTCCGAGACCTACAAACAGCTGTCGATCTTCGGCGACGTGTTCGAACGGGTCCGCGCCCAATACGTGACGCCGCCGGAGGAGAGCGAGCTGGTCGAAAACGCCATCAACGGCATGCTGACCTCGCTCGATCCGCACTCCAGCTTCCTCAATGCCAAGGACGCCGACGAGATGCGCACCCAGACGCGCGGCGAGTTCGGCGGGTTGGGTATCGAGGTGACGCTCGACCGCGACAGCGAGCTGGTCAAGGTGATCACCCCCATCGACGACACGCCGGCGTCGCGCGCGGGCGTGCTGGCCGGCGACCTGATTTCCGAGATCGACGGTGAGCCGGTTCGCGGCCTGACGCTGACCCAGGCGGTCGAAAAGATGCGCGGACCGGTCGGATCCTCCATCGACCTGACCGTCCTGCGCGAGGGCGCCGACGCGCCGATCGACATCAAGATCACCCGCGCCATCATCAAGGTGAAGGCGGTCAAGTTCCGCGTCGAGGAAGACATCGGCTACATCCGCGTCATTTCCTTCACCGAAAAGACCTACAGTGACCTGGAAAACGCCATCGACGAGATCGAGGAAGAGGTCCCGGCTGACAAGCTGAAGGGTTTCGTCGTCGACCTGCGCCTCAATCCGGGTGGACTGCTCGACCAGGCGATCAATGTCTCCGACGCCTTCCTCGACCGCGGCGAGATCGTCTCGACGCGCGGCCGCAACCCGGAGGAAACCCGGCGCTACAATTCGCGTCCGGGCGACCTGACCGACGGCAAACCGATCGTCGTCCTGGTCAATGGCGGTTCGGCCAGTGCCTCCGAAATCGTTGCCGGCGCCTTGCAGGACCACAAGCGTGCGACGATCGTCGGCACGACTTCGTTCGGCAAGGGCTCTGTGCAGACCATCATTCCATTGGGCGAGAACGGCGCGCTCCGCCTCACCACGGCGCTCTATTACACGCCGTCCGGCAAGTCGATCCAGGGCACCGGCATCAAGCCCGACATCGTCGTCAACCAGCCGCTGCCGGAGGAACTCCAGGGCCGTATCCGCCAGACCGGCGAATCGGAGCTTCGCGGTCACATCCAGGGCCAGGAAGAAACCGACGAGGGTTCCGGCTCCATCGCCTATGTGCCGCCGGAAGCCGAAGACGACGAGCAGCTTGGCTATGCGCTCGACCTGATCCGCGGCATCAAGACCGATCCGGCCTATCCGCCGAACCCGGAACAGGCGGCGAAGAACCTGGACGACGCCAAGAAAGAGACGACCAAAACCGAATAATGCAAACGGCCGCTCCCCTTCCGGGAGCGGCCTTTTCTTCCACGGACAGCGCTGGTGACGACGGGCTCCGATCTCGACAAACCGTTGGGACAACACCGCAAAGGCGGCGCGTCGAAGCGCGGTCGCGGGCCGCGTACCGGCCCATGGCTGATCGCCTTCGCATTCGCCGTCCTGTTTGCCGGCGCCGGCTATTTCGCACTTCAGCAAGCCACCCCGCCCGGCCCGCAAACGCAGCCCGCCTCTGAACAGCCGCTTCAGACCGCGACGGTGCCGCAACCGCAGCCTGCCGACGACAAGGTCGAGCAGCTCTCCGGCACCTCCGGCGCCAACATTCAGCGCACGCTCACCAATGACGGCCACACGGTGACCAAGATCACGCCGGCCGACCGCAGCGGCAGCGGCGCGGTGATCATCTCGGGCGCCGGCGCCGTGGGGCAGGAGCCGCAGGTCGCCCACCTGCCAATCCCGGAACTGCTCGAAAGCACCGAATTCGGACGGCTGCCGGTCGTCGGCGCCGACGGGCGCCGCCCGATGGACGCCTATGCACGGCCCTGGTCCGGGGCGCGCGGCGCCCGTATCGCCATCGTCGTCGGCGGTCTGGGCTTGAGCCAGACCGGGACACAGCACGCCATCAAGACGCTGCCGCCGGAGATCACCCTGGCATTCGCGGCGACCGGCAACAGCCTGCAGCGCTGGCTCCAGGAAGCAAGGCGAGGCGGCCACGAGGTGCTGCTGCAGGTGCCCTTCGAGCCTTTCGACTATCCCAACAACGATCCCGGGCCGCACACGCTGCTGGTCGGCAACGGATCGCAGCAGAACCTCGACGATCTGCACTGGGCCATGGGCCGCATCACCAACTACACCGGCATCATGAACTTCATGGGCGCCCGCTATCTGTCCGATCCGGCCGCCACCGAAACGCTGATGCGCGAACTGGCCAAACGCGGCGTGCTGTTCCTCGACGACGGCTCGTCGGCCCGCACGGTCAGCGGCGCCATCGCCCGCGCCATCGGCGTGCCCTACGCCGAAGGCACCGTGGTCATCGACAACAAGGTCGACCGGGTCGAGATCATGCGCCGCCTCGACGACGTCGAGCGCGTCGCAAGGCGCGACGGCACGGCGATTGCCACTGCATCCGCCTTCGACGTCAGCGTCGACGCCGTCGCCGCCTGGGCCAACGAGGCCAAGGCGCGCGGCATCGAAATCGTCGCCGTGTCGGCGATCGCCGACGATCCGGAGAAGTTCTAGAGCATGACAGCCGAGCTTCCCTATCGCCCCTGTGTCGGCATCGTCGTTCTCAATGCCGAGGGGCTGGCATGGACGGGCCGCCGCATCGCCAAGGGCGACAGCGAGCTGAAGGACCGCACGCATCTGTGGCAGCTGCCGCAGGGCGGCATCGACAAGGGCGAGGAGCCGCTGCAGGCCGCGCGGCGCGAACTCTACGAGGAAACCGGCATCAGGAGCATTTCGCTGATCGCCGAGGCGCCCGACTGGATCCATTACGACCTGCCGCCGGATCTCGTCGGCGTGGCGTTGAAGGGCAAGTATCGCGGCCAGACCCAGCGCTGGTTCGCTTTCCGCTTCGAGGGCGACGACAGCGAGATCGCCATCGACCCGCCACCGGACGGCCACAAGCCGGAATTCGATGCCTGGGCCTGGCGCCCGATGACCGAACTGCCGGAGAGCGTCGTGCCGTTCAAACGGTCGGTCTACGAGCAGGTCGTCGCCGCCTTCGCCCATCTGCAGGAGAACAAGTCGTGAAACTGATCGGCCTGCTCGGCGGCATGAGCTGGGAATCGACGGCACTCTACTACCGGCTGATGAACGAGGAGGTAAAGGCCCGGCTCGGCGGCCTGCATTCGGCTCGCATCCTGATGCATTCGGTGGATTTCCACGCCATCGAGACCCGCCAGCACGAGGGTGACTGGGACGGCACGGCCCAGATCCTCGGCGACGCCGCGCGGGGCCTTGCCGCCGGCGGCGCCGAATTTCTGGTGATCGCCACCAACACCATGCACAAGGTCGCCGAGAGCATCGAGGCGCAGTCCGGCCTGCCGATCCTGCACATTGCCGATCCGACCGGCGCGGCTCTGGTCGCAGACGGTGTGGGCAAGGTCGGCCTGCTCGGCACCCGCTTCACCATGGAGCAGCCCTTCTATCGTGAACGCCTGGAACGGGAATTCGGCCTAGAGGTGATTGTGCCCCATGCGGAATCGCAGGCCGCCATCCACCGCATCATCTATGAGGAATTGTGCAAGGGCGTGGTGACCGAAGCCTCGGCCGAGGTATTTCACGGCGTCATCGCCAACCTCGCCGCCGCGGGCGCCGAGGCCGTCATCCTCGGCTGCACCGAAATCACCATGATCGTCGATCCGCAGTCAGTTGATCTGCCGACCTACGACACGACGGCGCTGCATGCGAAGGCGGCGGTGGAGCGGGCCTTGGTGTAATCCGAGCCGTTACTGCATCGTCAAATCCTGCCGAGCAGAATCCAGATCTCCCTCGGTATTCCAGTAAATCCAGACAGCCTTACCGACCAGGTATTCGAAAGGAACATACCCCGCAATGGATCTTGAATCCGCCGAGTTATCGCGATTGTCACCCAGCATGAAATAGTGACCGGGCGGGACTTCGTACAGACGGGTGTTGTCTCCGAAGCTGTTTTCGGTGATGTCGAGTACCCGGTAGTTCCGACCGCTTGGCAATGTCTCACGGTAGATCGTCGTCGAGTGGCCATCCGCGTTGAATTCTCCGACTCTTTCCAGCGGCAGCTCCGCACCGTTCAGCATGACACGCCCGTTGCGCATCTGCACAGTGTCGCCGGGCAAACCGATAACCCGCATGATGTAAGGCACCTCCGGCTGCGGAGGGAACCGGAAAACAACGATATCTCCGCGCCGAGGCTCGCTTGCAAAGATGCGGCGGTGGATCGGTACCAAATCGAACGGAAAACTGTAGCGATTGAACCCATACGCACTCTTCGAGACGAGCAGATTGTCGCCGATATGCAGCGTCGGCAACATTGATCCCGATGGTATGGAAAACGGCTGGAACAGAAAGGTCCGGACCGCCAGCAACAACACCAGCCCTGAAACGGCAATTGCAAGAATGCCAAACCAAAGCGGTGACCAGCGTTGCCGTGGTCTGCTCAAATCAGCGGCTTGTTCAGACCGCGTTCTGCAAGGTCAGCAGGTTGTCGAGCTTTTCCGCGATGCGCGATTTGTCGGCGTCGGTCATGGCGTCGGCCAGGTCTTCGCGGGTGTTCTGGATGCGCTGGGCCAGGGCCTCGTGGTCGATGTCGTCGACGTGCACGGCCGATTCGGCAAGCAGTGTGCAGCCCTCGGGCAGGATGTCGGCGAAACCGCCGAACACCACATAGCGGTTGTTGTCGCCGGAGGCGGCGCGGACCTCGACGATGCCCGGCCTGATCGTGGTCATGACGGGTGCGTGGTTGGCCATGACGGTCATTTCGCCGTCGGTGCCCGGAATGATCACCTCATTCACCGATTCCGACAGCAGCAGCCGTTCCGGCGACACGAGTTCGAAGTTGAAGCTTTCGGCCATAACAGTCACTTTCCCTGACGGAGCCGGCGGCCGCAGCCGCCGTCCGGTCGCGGCTTAGGCGGCTTCCGCTGCCAGTTTCTGGGCCTTTTCGATTGCCTGGTCGATACCGCCGACCATGTAGAAAGCGGCTTCCGGCAGGTGGTCGTATTCGCCCTCGACAAGGCCTTTGAAGCTCTTGATCGTATCGTCGAGATCGACCAGCTGGCCCGGGAAGCCGGTGAACACCTCGGCAACGAAGAAAGGCTGCGACAGGAAGCGCTCGATCTTGCGGGCGCGGGCCACCGTCAGCTTGTCGTCTTCCGACAGCTCGTCCATGCCGAGAATGGCGATGATGTCCTGCAGCGACTTGTAGCGCTGCAACACCGACTGCACCGTCCGGGCCACTTCATAGTGCTCCTCGCCGACGACCATCGGGTCGAGCAGGCGCGAGGTGGAGTCGAGCGGGTCCACCGCCGGGTAGATGCCCTTTTCCGAAATGGCGCGGTTGAGCACCGTCGTCGCGTCCAGGTGGGCGAACGAGGTGGCCGGCGCCGGGTCGGTCAGGTCGTCGGCCGGAACGTAGACGGCCTGCACCGAGGTGATCGAGCCCTTGTTGGTGGTGGTGATGCGCTCCTGCATGGTGCCCATGTCGGTGGCGAGCGTCGGCTGGTAGCCCACGGCCGAGGGAATGCGGCCCAGCAGAGCCGACACTTCCGAGCCGGCCTGGGTGAAGCGGAAGATGTTGTCGATGAACAACAGCACGTCCTGGCCTTCGTCGCGGAACTGCTCGGCGATCGTCAGGCCGGTCAGGGCGACGCGGGCGCGGGCGCCGGGCGGCTCGTTCATCTGGCCGAAGACCAGTGCGCATTTGGAGCCTTCGGCCGAGCCGTTGTGCTCCTGCGGGTCCTTGTTCACGCCGGATTCGATCATTTCCCAGTAAAGGTCGTTGCCCTCGCGGGTGCGCTCGCCGACGCCGGCGAACACCGAGTAACCGCCATGCGCCTTGGCGACGTTGTTGATCAGTTCCTGGATGAGCACCGTCTTGCCCACGCCGGCACCGCCGAACAGGCCGATCTTGCCGCCCCTGGCGTAAGGCGCCAGCAGGTCGACGACCTTGATGCCGGTGACCAGGATTTCGGCTTCCGTCGACTGGTCGACATAGGCCGGCGCGTCCTGGTGGATGCCGCGCTTTTCCTTGGTGACCACCGGGCCGGCTTCGTCGATCGGCTCGCCGATGACGTTCATGATGCGGCCGAGCGTCTCGTCGCCCACCGGAACGGCGATCGGGCCGCCGGTGTTGTAAACGGCCTGTCCGCGCACCAAGCCTTCGGACGAGTCCATCGCGATGGTGCGCACGGTGTTCTCGCCCAGGTGCTGGGCCACTTCCAGCACCAGCCGGTTGCCCAGATTGTCGGTTTCCAGTGCGTTCAGGATCGGCGGCAGGTGATCCTCGAAGGCCACGTCGACGACGGCGCCGATAACCTGGGTGATCGTGCCCTTGACGCCGGAAGTATCGATGTTGGCTGTTGCTGCCTCGGCCATGTCTTTTACCCTCTTGTCGAGCTCTTAGAGCGCTTCGGCGCCCGAAATGATTTCAATCAGTTCCTTGGTGATCTGCGCCTGACGCTGGCGGTTGTAGTTGAGCGTCAGCTTGTCGATCATGTCGCCGGCATTGCGCGTCGCATTGTCCATGGCGGTCATGCGCGCGCCCTGCTCGGAAGCGCTGTTTTCAAGCAGCGCCCGGAAGATCTGTACCGCGATGTTGCGCGGGATCAGGTCGTTCAGGATGGTTTCCGCATCCGGTTCGTAGTCGTAGACGGCACTGCTGCCCGCCTCTTCCGCCTCGCCGTTGCCGCCGGCGCTGGCCGGAATGATCTGCTGGGCCGTCGGCACCTGGCTGATCACCGATTTGAACTCGGAATAGAACAGCGTGCAGATATCGAAGCCGCCGTGATGGAACATGTCGATGACCTGGCGGGCGATATCGTCGGCATTGGCGAAGCCGATCTGCTTGACCTCGCGCAGGTCGACCCGGTCGATGATCAGCGGCTCGTACTGCCGCTTGAGAATGTCGTAGCCCTTCTTGCCGACGCACAGGATCTTGATTTCCTTGCCTTCGGCCTGCAGCTCGGCGATGCGGTCGCGCGCCAGCTTGGCGATCTGCGAGTTGAAGCCGCCGCACAGTCCGCGTTCCGCCGTGCAGACGACGAGCAGGTGCGTCACGTCCTCGCCGGTGCCGGTCATCAGATGCGGCGTGTCGTGGCCTTCCGTCACCGCGCCGGCGAGATTGCCCAGCACCGCGCTCATGCGCTGCGAATAGGGCCGAGCGGCTTCCGCCGCCTCCTGGGCGCGACGCAGCTTCGCCGCGGCGACCATCTGCATCGCCTTGGTGATCTTCTGCGTCGCCTTGACGGTGGCGATCCGGTTTCTCAGATCCTTGAGTGAAGGCATCCGTTATCCGTCCCCTGGTTGCTTTCCGGTCCTGACAATCAGGCGAAGGACTTGGCGTAGTCGTCGATGGCAGCGGTGAGCTGCTTGCTGATATCGTCGCTCAGCGCCTTTTCGTTGCGGATGGCATCGAGAACGGCCTTGCCGTCGCCGCGCATATGGGCGAGCAGGCCCTGCTCGAAGCGACCGACTTCGGCGACCGGCAGGCCGTCGAGATAGCCGTTCACGCCGGCGAAGATCACCGCAACCTGCTCTTCCGTCTTGAGCGGCGAGAACTGCGGCTGCTTCAAGAGCTCCGTCAGCCGTTCGCCGCGGTTGAGCAGGCGCTGGGTAGCGGCATCGAGGTCGGAACCGAACTGGGCGAAGGCCGCCATTTCGCGGTACTGCGCCAGTTCGCCCTTGATCGAGCCGGCGACCTGTTTCATCGCCTTGATCTGCGCCGAGGAGCCGACGCGCGACACCGACAGGCCGACGTTCACGGCCGGGCGGATGCCTTGGTAGAACAGGTCGGTTTCCAGGAAGATCTGGCCGTCGGTGATCGAGATCACGTTGGTCGGAATAAAGGCCGACACGTCGTTGCCCTGGGTCTCGATGACCGGCAGAGCGGTCAGCGACCCGGAGCCGTTGTCGTCATTGAGCTTGGCGGCCCGCTCGAGCAGGCGCGAGTGCAGGTAGAAAACGTCGCCCGGATAGGCTTCGCGGCCCGGCGGGCGGCGCAGCAGCAGCGACATCTGGCGGTAGGCGACAGCCTGCTTGGACAGGTCGTCATAGCCGATCAGCGCGTGCATGCCGTTGTCGCGGAAATATTCGCCGATGGCGCAGCCGGAGAACGGCGCCAGGAACTGCATCGGCGCCGGGTCGGACGCCGTCGCGGCGATGATGATGGAGTATTCGAGCGCGCCGCGCTCTTCCAGAACCTTGGCGAACTGGGCGACGGTGGAACGCTTCTGGCCGACGGCGACGTAGACGCAGTAGAGCTTTTCGCTTTCCGACCCGCTTTCGTGCAGCGGCTTCTGGTTGAGGAAGGTGTCGAGCAGAATGGCGGTCTTGCCGGTCTGGCGGTCGCCGATGACGAGTTCGCGCTGGCCACGGCCGATCGGGATCATGGCATCGATGGCCTTGAGGCCGGTCGACATCGGCTCGTGCACCGAGCGGCGCGGAATGATGCCGGGCGCCTTGACGTCGACGCGGCGGCGCTCGTCGGACTCGATCGGTCCCTTGCCGTCGATCGGATTGCCGAGCGCGTCGACCACGCGGCCGAGCAGGCCCTTGCCCACCGGCACTTCCACGATGGCGCCGGTCCGCTTGACCGTGTCGCCTTCGGCGATGTCGCGGTCGGAGCCGAAGATAACGACACCGACATTGTCTTCTTCGAGGTTCAGCGCCATGCCGCGAATTCCGCCGGGGAATTCCACCATCTCGCCGGCCTGGACGTTGTCGAGGCCGTAGACGCGGGCGATGCCGTCACCGACGGACAGCACCTGGCCGACTTCGGAGACTTCCGCCTCCTGGCCGAAATTTTTGATCTGATCTTTGAGAATTGCGGAGATTTCCGCGGCGCGGATGTCCATCAGCCGACCTCTTTCAGTGCAAGCTTAAGGGAAGAGAGTTTGGTGCGAAGGGATGTGTCAATTTGACGCGAGCCGACCTTGACGATCAGCCCGCCCATGATCGACGGGTCGACGACGACATGGATTGTCACGTCGTTTCCGGTGACGCTTTTCAGCGCCGCCTTCAATTCGGTTTCCTGCTCGGCGCTCAGCGGCCGGGCCGATGTGACCTCGGCCGAGACCTCGCCGCGATGCCTGGCCTCGATCACGCGATAGGCGCGGATGATGCCCGGAATGGCGAACAGCCGGCGGTTTTTCGCCACAACGCGCAAGAAATTGCCGACGAGTCCATCGAAACCGGCCTTGTCGGCAATAGCGGCGATGGCTTTGAACTGGTCGTCGGCGGAAAACACCGGGCTGACGATGAGCCGTTTCAGGTCGGCGCTCTCGGCGATCAGGTTTTCAAGGCGGGTGAGTTCGGCGCTGATTGCGCCCTCGGAATTCTGCTCCAGCGCCAGTTCGAACAGCGACGATGCGTATCGCTCTGCAACACCGGAAATGTGGGAAGATGTGTCTGCCACGGGCGCACGATTCTCTGAGCTGAACCCAAGGATTCCCCTCCAGCATCGGACGACACCGTAAACCCTTGAATTTATTTCGATATTTTCAGACAAGCGAAGAAGGTTTCAGCCCCTCATCTGAAATTCGTGGTTCGTCTAGCACACGACTGGTGGACTCGCAACACGCTTTGGTTCGTGCTTTCGGCGCAGTGCAGCATAATCGCCGCTGAATCACAGGAAAATGCCGCGGTCGCTCATGCAACGCCCGGTAACCGGGCGCGCCGTCAGGGGCGTCGCCCATCCAGATAGGGGCTGCCGGCGCCGGACCGTGAGCCGCCGAAGAAACTCTCGAACATCGGGATGCAGGCGGCGCCGACGGCACCGACCTCCGGGCCGAAACTCGACGCCCTGACCGGGGCGGTGGTCAACCCGCGCGACGGCCCCTCGATCGGCTCGGCCAGGATCGCCTCGACCAGGCGGGCGTTCAGCCAGGTCGGCAACCGGCCACCGACCACGATGACCGACGGATCGAAGAAACCGCTCACCGCCCGCACCGCCTGACGCAGTTGCACGCCCGCCCGCTTCACCCAGTCGCCGATCAGCGCCACGCCGCGTTCGCCCACCCGGTCGAGATGGTCGAAATCCTCCAGCGCGATGCCGCCTTCGGCCAGGCAGTTGATGAGATCCTGGCCGGAGGGACGCGGCACGGCATAGGGAAACAGCACCCCGGGCAGGCAGGCATTGCCGTGCACGCCGCGAAACAGACGCCCGTCGACGACCGCGCCGCCGCCGACGCCGTGACCGATATGAACGAAGAACATCGACGAACCGTCGCCCTCCTGGCGACCGAACACGTGCTCGCCGAGCGCCGCCGCCGAGCCGTCGTTTTCGAAGTGGAACGGCATTTCGAACACATCGGTGAAGGCCTTGAACGTCCGTCCCTCGTCGAAGTCGAGGAACAGTTCATGCGCCTTCAGGTCGGTCTCGAATGTCCCGAAATTGCCCGGCAGGGCGCAGCCGACGCCGACCAGCCGGTCCTTGTCGATCCGGTGCCGGGAGCGCATGTCGTGGATCGCCGCATGTGCTGCCTCGGCAACACCGACGGCCGACTGATCGACGATGTCGATGCTGCGGGTCGCCGCAATGCGTCCCGTCAGGTCGAGGATCGCGACCTCCATGCGCCGCAACGAGAAGATCAGGCCGGCCGAATAATAGCTGCCGCCGGCCAGCGACAGCAGCCGCTTGGGCTGACCGGCCCGCCCCTGCCGATCCGTCTCCTCGACCAGGATACCGAGCTCCAGCAGCCCGGAAATCAGGCGTGTCACCGATGCGCCCGTCATGCCCGACTGACGCGCCAGGTCGACCCGCGCAACGGCCTCGCCCGAAGCGACCAGCTCGATCAGTTTTTTCTCGTTCAGCGATAGCTGCCGCATGTCGATTTCCCCTGGCTCTGACAAAGCCCATTGACAACAGATGGATCAGAAAATTAAATTACGCAATGTAATTTATCTGTCACAGTGCGGCTGTAGGAACTGAAGCCATCGGTTTTTCCAACGCACCTGAAAGGGAGGAACAGCATGACAGGGATGATTTCACCACTGACACGGATGGCCGCCGCCGCGATGTTCATCGCAGCCGCAACGGCCGCTCATGCGGAAAGCATCGTCATCTATTCGCCGCAAGGCGGCGAGCGGGCGGAGTGGATCAAGGAGCAGGCAGCGCAAGCCGGCCACGAGGTCGACATCCTCAATGCCGGCGGCGGCGAGCTTTTCGACCGCCTGCTGGCCGAAAAGAACAACCCGCAGGCCGACGTCGTGTTCGGCCTGGTGGACACCTCCATGGCGCTGCTGAAGGGCGAAGGGCTGTTCCAGGCCTATGTGCCCGGCTGGGCCGACGGGTTGCCGGACCAGTACAAGGGCGCCGACGGCCAGATCCACAAGTTCTGGCAGACCCCGGTCGTTCTCGCCTACAATGCCGACGCGTTGACCGAAGCGGAAGCGCCGGGCAGCTGGCTCGACATGAACGACGAACGCTATCGCGGCAGATATGTCATCGGCAGCAGCGCCTGGCAGACGACGCGCGTCTACCTGGCCGGCATTCTGGCCCGCTTCCTCGACGCCGACGGCTAGGTGACCGATGAAGGCTGGGATTTCATGCGCGATCTCTATGCCAACGCCATTGTCGTCAATGACGGCGACGCCAAGACCCAGGCCTTCGCCTCGAAGGAGGCGGTGATCGATCTCAACTGGTTCGGCGGCGCTTTTCGCCAGGCCGACAATGTCGGCTATACCGTCAAGCTGGTCGACACCGACGGCGGCACACCGTTCATTGCCGAGGGCATCGCCATCATGAAGGGCACCGACCAGCTGGATCAGGCGAAAGCCTTCGTCGACTGGTTCGGCTCGCCCGAATTCATGGCCGCCTACGCCAAGCAGTTCGGCCAGGCGCCGGTCCATCCCGAAGCGATAGCCATGTCGCCTCAGGACGTCCGGGAGAAAGCGGCTTTGGTATCGCCGCAGCCGGTGGACTGGGATTCGATCGCGCCCAAGCTCGACGGATGGCTGCAGAAGATCGAACTGGAAATCCGCTGACCACAGGCGGCAGGCGGCACCCGCCGCCTGCCGCGCTTTGAAGGAGAGTGACGTGGCCGAAGCCGTTATGTCCATCCGGGATCTCGACATCGGCTACGACGAAAAGGTCGTCGTTTCGGGCTTCGGCCTCGATATCGATGCCGGCGAGTTCGTTTCGCTCCTTGGACCGTCGGGCTGCGGCAAGACGACGATCCTGCGGTCCATTGCCGGCTTCCTGAAGGCCAGAAACGGTTCGATCCGCCTGCAGGGCCACGACATCACCCGTCTGCCGGCCGAACAGCGCGACGTCGGCATCGTCTTCCAGAACTACGCGCTGTTTCCCACCATGAGCGCCTTCGAGAACATCGCCTTCGGGCTGCGGGTGGCGCGGCTGTCGCAGGACGAAATCGCACAGCGGGTTCAGGCGATCTCCGAGGCCTCCGGCATCTGCGAGCACCTGGACAAGAAACCGGCCAATCTGTCCGGCGGCCAGCAGCAGCGGGTGGCGATCGCCAGGGCGCTGGTCATGGGCGCCCGGGTGCTGCTGCTCGACGAACCGCTTTCCAATCTCGATGCCAAGATGCGTGTCGCCATGCGCCGCGAGATCCGACGGCTGCAGGCCGAGCTGGGATTTACCGCGATTTACGTGACGCACGACCAGGAAGAGGCGCTGTCCCTGTCCGACCGCGTAGTGCTCTTGCGCGATGGAAGGGTCGAACAGGAAGGCAGCGGACGCGATCTCTACCACCATCCCAAGACACCCTTCGTCTGCGACTTCATCGGCGAATCCAATGAAATATCCGGCGGGCTCGCATCGCGGCTGGGAATCGCCGCCGACACCGGCGCGTCGTGTTTTCTGCGCCATGAGGATGTCCTGCTCGATTTCGGCGAAGACGGACTGCCCGCCGAAATCGCCCATGTGGAGTTCCTCGGCGCGACGACTCGCGTCGACTGCAATGTGGAAGACGAGGTCCTGTCGGCCACGGTCGACGGCCGCGCTCTGCCGGTGGAGATCGGTGCGGGACACCCCGTCCGCATTCGTGCCCGATCCGGGTCCGCCCATGTCTATCCGAAGGCCGCGTCATGAGGCTTTACTGGCGCATCGAGCGTCTCGCCTGGTGGCTCGGTCTGGCGGCCATGCTGTGGTTCCTGCTGACCTTCGCCGTTCAGCCGGTCATTGCGGTCTTTGCCTCGGCCCTCTTCGACGATGGCCATTTTTCCGCTTTCGAAACCGCCGGGCAACTGGCCCGGTCGGGCCGCGTCCGCGCCGCCATCTGGAACAGCCTGTGGATGACCGCCGCCTCGACCGTCACGGTGACGCTCGTCGGCGTTTTCCAGGTTGCGGTGCTCGAATATTTTCACGTGCGGGGACGCACCATCCTGAAGATCGGATACGCCACACCCCTGGTCTTCGGCAGCGTCATCGCCGCCGCCGGCTACTCCTTTACCTACGGGCCGGGCGGCTCGGTCACGGCCGTGCTCATCCAGCTCTTCCCGGGCCTCGACCCGAAATGGTTCTCCGGCGGCCTCGCCGTGCTGGTGTTCCACACGCTGCTTCTGACCATGTTCCATTTCCTGTTCCTGCGCGCCGCCATGCGCCGGGTCGACTATTCGACCATCGAGGCGGCGCGTTCGCTGGGCGCATCGGAATTGACGATCCTGCTGCGGGTGGTGCTGCCGGTCATCATGCCGACGCTGCTGGCGGTCACGCTGCTGACCGTCTACCAGGCCGTCGGGTCGTTTGCCGGACCGACCATTCTGGGCGGCCGCGACTTCCACATGCTCAGCCAGATGATCCTGACGCTGCAGAGCCTGCGCCGTGCCGACATGGCGGCGCTGCTGACGCTGCTGTTCGGGGTCCTGCTGACCGCGTTGATTCTCATGTCGGCCTACGCGGAAAAGCGCGGAACCTATGTCGGCGGATCCAAGATCCCGACGCCGATCCAGCTGAAGCGCGTCGACAGCCCCTTCTGGAACGCCGTCCTTCACGCCGCGGCCTACGGCCTCTTCATTCTCTACATCCTGCCGCCGGCGATGGTCGTCCTGTTTTCCTTCGCGCCGGCCTCCTCCATCGGCATCGATCCGATTCCGGCCTCGCTCACACTGAAGAACTACGTCAAAGTGCTCACGGACTCCTCCGCCTTCGGCCCGTTCTGGAACAGCGTGCGCATGAGCGCGATCGCGGTCGCCATCGGCCTTGCGGTGACGCTTTTCGCCGCGCCGATCATGACCCGCGGACGCGGCTGGGGACCGCAGCTTCTGGACCTCGTCTTTGCCGTCGCCTGGGCCGTACCGCCGATTTTCATCGCCATCGGCCTGATCAACGCCTTCGACCTGCCGAATGCTACGGTGGGCGGCGCCGTGCTGCTCGGCAGCTTCATGATCCTGCCGCTCGGCTATGCGGTCTGGGTCATGCCGATCATGGCGCGCTTCCTGAGGGCGGCCTTCGCCGGCCTCGATCCGAATTACGATCAGGCGGCCCGCAGTCTCGGCGCGCCCGGCCTCTACCGCTTCCGGCGCGTCACCTTTCCGATGGTGGCGCCGACGGCCATCCTGGTCTCTGCCATCACCTTCAACGACATCATGTCCGAATACGCGCTGTCGGCCCTGCTCTACAACGTCAACAACCGGCCGCTGGCGATCGCCATCGTCGACGGCGAACGGTCGCCCGATCCTGAGCAGGCCGCCGTCACCCTCGTCTATATCACCCTGATCATGGCCATATCCTTCGTCGTCGTGCTGTCGGCCGAACGGATCGGTCTTGGCAAGGGGCCGGAAACAAACCGACTATAGGAGATCCCATGGACACCTGCATGACCGTTTGGCACTGGGCCAATCACGACCGCTGGTACGACGAAGGCCTGAAACTGTCGCTGGGCCTCATCCGCGACGCCGGCTTCAC
Source organism: Rhizobiaceae bacterium (assembly GCA_963921345.3). Lineage (GTDB taxonomy): Bacteria > Pseudomonadota > Alphaproteobacteria > Rhizobiales > Rhizobiaceae > Hoeflea_A. The sequence goes on from CAWUFE020000009.1 coordinate 779,875, forward strand.
CCATATCAACTGGAACCCGGATGCCGGCAGTTCCTACTGGTACGCGGCGTCGGAGATCGACTTCATCAGCGGCACGATCCGCGATGCCGGTCTGAAAACCAAGACCGTTCACGCCTCCAACGGGGTCAACCGCGTGGCCGAACACCCGTGGCTGGCGCGCGAAGACCGCAAGGACATCCATTCACCCCATGCCTGGCAGCGCCAGGCCGCGGTCGAGTTGCTGGAAAACCGCGTCCAGCTGGCGGCGGCGCTCAACGCGCCCGATATCGTCCTGCATGTCGACGTGCGGGACGATGTCTTTTCGGACGCGACGTCGGAACAGGCCTTTTTCGAACCGGTCTTCGCCACGCTCGACGCCCTGCAGCCGACCTGCCTCGAAAACGGCGTCAAGGTCGCCGTGGAAAACCTCTTTTGCGGCTCGGCCGGCAGTTTCCTCGAACTGTTCGATCGTCTGTTTACGCGCTATTCGCCGGACTTCGTCGGCCTCTGCTACGACAGCGGTCACTGGGAGATGCTGGAGCCGGGCGGTCTGAGCGTTCTCGAGCGCTTCGGCGAGCGGCTGATCACCACCCACATCCATGACAATTTCGGCGCCACGGACGACCATCTGCTGCCCTTCGACGGCCGCATTGACTGGCAGTCCGTAACCGATGCGATCGCCGCAACGCCCTACGAAACACCGCTCAATTTCGAAACGCCGAAAGACCGCTACGGACTGCCCGACAGCGCCTATTATGCGCGTGCGCATCAAATTGCCTGTCGGCTGGAATCCATGATTGCCGACGCCCGGGGAGCCGGCTCCGCATGACGCCCGACCGCTGGCGGGTCCTTTGCGAAACCTCCGATCGTGTCGCCCGCTACTGCCACGAACAGTTCCTGTCCCTGTCGTCGCTGACCGTCGAAACCAAGGGATTTGCCGATTATGTGAGCCACGTGGACCGCACCGCCGAAGCCATCGCCGTCGACATGATCAAGACCGCCTGCCCCGACGACGCCGTTATCGGCGAAGAGAACGGCGGCAATGGCGGCGAGCGCTGCTGGATCGTCGATCCCGTCGATGGCACGGCCAATTTCCTCAGCGGCCTGCCGTTCTGGGCCGTGTCCATCGCTTTCGTCGAAGCCGGCGAGCCCGTGCTTGGCGCCGTGGCGCTGCCAGCGCTGCAGTCGCAATTCACCGGCGGTCGCGACCGGCCGCTCGACGTCCGCGGCAACCTGCAAAAGCTGCCGGGCCCAGGGGCGATCGCCTTCGGAATCGGGCGCAATCCCATCTGGTCCCGGGACGAGCGGACGCAACTGGAATGCCTGCTGGAGACCCGCGGGCATCACATCGTCAGCCTTGGAAGCTGCGCCGCCTCGCTAGCGCTTGTGGCGGCTGGACGCCTGTCCGGCTATGTCGAGCGGCGCGTGCGTCTTTGGGACTGCGCCGCCGGCCACGCCCTTTGCCGCAGCGCCGGCATCGATTCGCACATCAGCAATCGCGGTCCGGACGGCCTCGTCGATATCGCCGCTTCCTGGGCGAAGATCCAGCCCGATCACCTGCTTCAGACATAACCGAATACGAAGGCCAGCGGCAGCGCGCCCATGGCCGCCTCGAACAGCAGCGAAAGCCAGTTGAAGCGCGTGCCGGCCCGGTCGACCAAGATCGAAACCAGCCGGCCGAAGGCGGTGAACGCCCAGCCGAGCCCCAGCACCAGATAGAGGAACGGCTGCGCCAGAACCAGGCAGCTCAGACCGGTGGCCAGGTAGAAGCCGGCCATGGTGCCGCGCCCTTCGGCAATCGCGTCGGGATGCTCGGGCGACGTCTGCAGCCGCATGACGCGCAGCGACAGCCGCGGCATGACCAGCAGCAACAGGCCGAAGAACACGGTGATGCCGGCCACGACGAAGCCGAGCCACTCGCCGGTGGTTTCGGGCCAGTAGAATTGGATCACGCCGCAGATCTCCTGTTCGGCCCTATCTATGGCAACCGGGGCCATGAACCAAGCGCCGCGGCCGGTTATACCCAGCTACATGAAGCTCTGCGGATCGATATCCACCTGCACCCGCACCGAACCGCGCGGCTTCGGTCCGTTTTCGAGCATGGTGCGCACGAAGCGCTGCATGTCGGCGCCGCGGCGGCCATGCACCAGCAGCCGGTATCGGTAGCGGCCGCGGATCAGCGCCATCGGCGCCTCGGCCGGACCGAGCACGGCGATTTCGTTGGTCCGCGGCGCCGCCTGGCGCAAGCCGCGGGCATGGGTTTCCGCCGCCGCCCGGTCGGTCGCCGACACGATCACAGCGGCCAGCCGGCCGAAAGGCGGCAGACCGGCGCGTTCCCGCTCTTCGATCTCGCGCTCGTAGAAGGCTTCCGGATCGCCGGAGACGATGGCCTGCATGACCGGGTGCTGCGGCTGGTAGGTCTGCAGGAGGCCGCGACTCTGGCGTCCGGTGCGCCCGGCCCGTCCGGTAACCTGCGACAGCAGCTGGAACGTGCGCTCGGCGGCGCGCGGATCGCCGCTCGACAGCCCGAGATCGGCATCGACGATGCCGACCAGCGTCATCATCGGAAAATTGTGGCCCTTGGCGACCAGTTGTGTGCCGATGACGATGTCCGCCTCGCCCTGCGCGATCGCTTCCAGTTCCAGCCGCAAACGCCGCACGCCGCCCATGATGTCGGAGGACAGGACGATGGTGCGGGCCTCGGCAAAATGCCGGTCCACCTCCTCGGCGATGCGCTCGACACCGGGACCGCAGGCCACCAGGTGGTCGAGCGTGCCGCATTCGGGGCAGGCCTCCGGCACCGGTTGGTGATAGCCGCAATGATGGCACTGCAACTGGCCGCGGAAGCGGTGTTCCACCAGCCAGGCCGAACAGTCGGGACATTCGAAACGGTGACCGCAGACCCGGCACAGCGTCAGCGGCGCATAGCCGCGCCGGTTGAGGAACAGCAGCGCCTGTTCGCCGCGTCGGACCGTCTCGGCGATCTCCGCCAGCAGCACCGGAGACAGGAAGGCGCCGCGCTCCGGCGGCGTGCGGCGCATGTCGACCAGCCCCAGGTCGGGCAGTGCCGCGCCGCCGAACCGTTCGGGCAGATGCAGGCGCCGGTATTTGCCGCGATCGGCATTGACGCGGCTTTCGATCGACGGCGTCGCCGACGCCAGCACCACCGGAAAATCGCCCAGATGACCGCGCACCACCGCCATGTCCCGGGCATTGTAGAACACCCGGTCCTCCTGCTTGTAGGCCAGGTCGTGCTCCTCGTCGACGATGATCAGGCCGAGTTCGGCGAACGGCAGGTACAGCGACGAGCGGGCGCCGGCGACCACCCGGATGTCGCCCTTGGCGACCTGGCGCCAGACCTTTTCGCGCTGCCGCGGCGGCACGTCCGAGTGCCATTCCCCGGGCTTGCTGCCGAAGCGCTGCTCGAAGCGTTCCAGAAAGGCGGTCGTCAACGCGATTTCGGGCAGCAGGATGAGCACCTGCCGGTCCTGCCGGATCGTCTCGGCAATCGCCTCGAAATAGACTTCGGTCTTGCCCGACCCCGTCACCCCGTCGAGCAGGCTGACGGAGGCTTTGTCGGCGCGGACCAGGTCACGCAGCCGGTCGGCGGCCTGCTTCTGTTCGCCGCTCAGCGCCGTCGCCTCGTGGTCCGCATCGGGTGCGGCGACCAGTGGCCGTGGCGGGATCATCACGGTTTCGAAGACGTCCTGTTTCATCAGGCCGTCGACCACGCTGAGCGAAACCCCGGCGGCATGGGCAAGGCCGCTGCGCGTCCAGCTGAAGCCGTCGGCTGCCAAGTCGATCACCCGCGCCCGGGCCGCCGTCATCCGTTCGGGGCGCTGGTCGCCCAGTCGCAGGCCCGGCACCGGCGGTTCCGGTTCGAAAGCCGCCGGCACCCGCAACACCATGCGCGCCACCATGCCGGGCCCTGACAGGGTGTAGTGCGCCACCCAGTCGACGAAGCGTCGCATGTCGGCCGTCAGCGGCGGACAGTCGAAAGCCTGGGTGATCGGTCGCAGCTTCGCCGGGTCGACCTCGTCGGTCTCGCCGTCCCAGACGACCGCCGCCACCTGGCGCGGTCCGAGCGGCACCTGGACGATCGAACCAGGCTGTACCGCCATGCCGTTGGGGACGGCATAGGAATAGGCCCGGTCCGCCGGCATCGGCACCAGCACGGGCACCGTTCGCACGGCCGTGTCTTCGAGCGGCAGGAGTTGCGAATCTGTCATTCTGAGGGTGACCTTGCCCCGCGTTTGCTTTAAAGGGAACCCGCAACCGCTCCCAACCGCACAGACAAGACGAGACCGAAATGAAATTTTTTGTCGATACGGCAGACGTGGACGAAATCCGCGAGCTGAACGAGATGGGACTGCTGGACGGCGTGACGACCAATCCGTCGCTGATCATGAAGTCGGGCCGCGATTTCATGGATGTGACGAAGGAAATCTGCGCCATCGTGTCGGGCCCGGTGTCCGCCGAGGTCACCGCCACCGACTATGAAGGCATGATGACCCAGGCCGCCGTGCTGACCGAGATCGCCGACAATATCTGCATCAAGCTGCCGCTGATCATGGACGGACTGAAGGCCTGCAAGGCGCTGACCTCGGCCGGCCACAAGACCAACGTGACGCTTTGCTTCTCGGCCAACCAGGCACTGCTCGCCGCCAAGGCCGGCGCCACCTACATTTCGCCGTTCATCGGACGCATCGACGACATGGCCGTCGACGGCATGGAACTGATCGCCGAGATCCGCAAGATCTACGATAATTACGGCTTCTCGACCGAAATTCTCGCCGCCTCGATCCGCAGCGTCAATCACGTCAAGGAAGCCGCGCTGATCGGCGCCGACGTCGCTACCGTCCCGCCGGCAACCCTGCGTTCCCTGGTCAAGCACCCGCTGACCGACAAGGGCCTCGACGCCTTCCTGGCGGACTGGGCCAAGACCGGCCAGAACATCGGCTAAGCAACCGACAAAGCGGCCGGGCATTCGACCCGGCCGATCTATTCCGCCTCTGCTTCACGAATTTCGCCCGTCAGCGTCATGCCCTCGATCCAGGTAGCACCGTCGCGTCGGATTACCGTGCGCGCCGGACAGCCGCAGCGGTTCGAGATTGCATCAGCCAGCAGCTGCGAGTGGGTTACCACCCAGATCTGGCTGTCGGCCGAGGCCTGGCCGATCATCTCGGCCAGCGCCGGCAGCATGTCCGGATGCAGGCTGGCTTCCGGCTCGTTGAGCGCGATGAAGCGCGGCCGGCGATAGGACATCAGCGCCGCGGCCAGCGCCAGAAAGCGGATCTGACCGTCCGACAGCTCGCGCGGCTGGAAGACCCGGTGCGGAAACTCCGGGATGGCCAGTCCGAAACTGGCATATTCGTCCGGTTTCGGAAACGACAACGTTGCGCCGCCGAAGGCGTCGTAAACGGCACGGTCGAGGTCGATCGTGTCCTGCTTGGTGTGGGCGAGCGTCGCGAACACGGCCGCGAGATTGTTGCCGTCCTCGTCGAGCATGGGCGATGTGATCGGCAGGCACGGCCGGCGCAGCGGCGATCCGGCATCCGACCGGAAGCCATGGTAAAAGCGCCAGTGGCCGATGACATGGCGCAGCGTGCTGATCTCCGGATAGCGGCCGGCGTCGCCCAGCAGGAAAAGCGCCGTCTCCGAGGTCAGCGCCTGTTCGGGATAGTCGGCCATGCGCCCGTTTTCGTCGCGCACCGAAATATGCCCGCCCTTGCGCCGCATCGTCACGACGGGCCAGCGCCCGGTATCGACGCTCATCTCCTCGAACTTGATCTGCGCCTCGTGCGGGAAACCGGCCGACGGCTCCGCCGGCTTGAAGCCAGTCTCGATCCGGTAGCGGTAGATAATGCCGGTTTCCTCATCGACGACTTCCGCGTCGAGCGCAATGCGCGCTTTCTTGTGTGTCGGCGTCCCGCCGCTCCAGAACACCGAATAGATGCCGCCTTCTTCGGCGATTTCGTGCGAAAACCGGCCGTCGGCGGCCGCCTTGATCAGTTGCAGGGCGCGATAGAGGTTCGACTTGCCCGCTCCGTTGGCGCCGACGAACAGATTGACGGCCCCGAGATCCATGCGGATCGACCGGAGTGACCGGTAGTGCTCGGCCGACATGCAGCGCAGATACATGCGGCCAAGCTATTGCGAGTCGCCGGATGCGACAAGGCACCGCCTCAGAACTCCTCCCAGTCGTGCTCGTCGACCTTGAGGGCTGCCGATCCCTGCGACCGGAACACCGGAGCGCCCCTTACGGCCGGCTCCGGTTGAGGCGCGGCCCTCACATGCGGCGTTTCCGGCTGCCGTTCCACTGGTCCGGCCTCGCCGAGATCGAACTGCGCGATCTTTCCGGTCAGCCCCTGCAGTTCGGCGGCCAGCGCATGGGTCGAGGCCGTCGTCTGCTCGACCATCGCGGCATTCTGCTGGGTGAACTCGTCCATCTGGCCGACCGCCACATTGATTTCGCGCAGGCCCGCCGACTGCTCGCGCGAGGCTCCGACGATGGCGTCGATATGGCTGTCGATGCCGACCACCTTGCCGGCGATGCTGCTGAGCACGTTGCCGGTCTTCTTGACCAGCTCGACGCTGGAACCGACATGGCCGTTCGAGGCGTCGATCAGGCCGCCGATCTCCTTTGCGGCGCCGGCGGCGCGCTGCGCCAGCTCGCGCACTTCCTGGGCGACCACGGCGAAGCCCTTGCCGGCCTCGCCGGCCCGCGCCGCCTCGACGCCGGCATTGAGCGCCAGCAGGTTGGTCTGGAAGGCAATGTCGTCGATGACACCGATGATCTGACCGATCTTGGTGGACGATTCCTCCAGCTGATCCATCGCTTCGATCACTTGGCTGACGACCGACCCCGAGGCATCCGCATCGACTTTCGCCTCCGACACCATGGTTCGCGCCTCCTCGGCCCGTTCGACGGTCTGCTGCACCGTCGTGGTGATTTGGTTGAGCGCCGCGGCCGTCTGTTCCAGCGACGCCGCCTGCTGCTCGGTGCGTCGCGACAGGTCGTCGGTCGCGGTGCGGATTCCGCTGGAGCCGGAATTGAGCGTATCGGCACTTTCAATGATATCGCGAAGCGCTGCGCGCAATTGCCCGACGGCAAGGTTGAAATCGTTGCGGATCTGGTCGATTTCGCCGTCGAACCGGGTCTCGATGTCCTGCGACAGATCGCGCCGCGCCAGCCGCCCGAGACCTTCGCCAAGCTGGTCGATCGCTGCATCGAGCGTTGCCGCCGCCGTTTCCTTTTCGGCTTCGCGTTCGGCCCGCTCGGCATCGGATTGCCGGTGCAGGTCCTCGGCCTTGGCCGATTCCTCGGCCAGCGCGTGTTGCGTCTCCTGTGCCTCCCGGGTGGCGGCTTCGGCCGACAACAGCGAGCGCTCGACCGCCATCGTCAGTCCCAGCAGCACCCCGCTCTGCAACACCAGGACGACGGCATGCAGGACGACCCGCGACAGGTCGGATGCACCGGGGAACACCGCCAGCGGCAGCAGGAAATAGAGAACGACGTGATGCACGGCCGTTGCGCCGGAGAAGGCGACGATGGCACGCCAGTCGATCCAGGCGGCACAGACTGCCAGCGCCGCGAAGAAATACATGTGCATGTCGATCTGCAGCGGCGAATTGGCAAAGCTGTAGACAAGCAGCGACACCAGGGCGAAATGTGCCAGCGACGTGGCGATGCGTGTCGGCACGCCGGTCCGGTTGAGATACCAGCTGACGGTGGCCGCTGCTGCGATGACGATCCCGCCGCCGATCAGAACCACGGGGGATGCATCGGCCCCGTAGACGACGCGGGCAATCAGCAGGGCAACATCGATCCAGAGCAGTGCGACGATTCCGACGGACACGCGGGCGCGAAGATCTTCCAGTGCATTCATGAGGGACTCCCTAGATTTTTCTTGGCCAGGCAACCGGCCGCCAGCACCGGGTCGAGAACCAGCCAGGCGCCGTTTCGAAACAGGTTTGTGGTGAAATCGGAAGCATTCGAGTGTGCCACGGCGATCCACGGGAATCGGCCGCTCGCCACGAAGGTGCCGCCGGCATCGGCAACGATGCGAAGCGACTCTCCCGCCTCGCCCCACGGCGGCGCGATCACCACCACGGTAGCCCCTTTCGGTACCACCAGCGCTGCAAGCAGTACGACGGCGATGACCGCAACATTGGCGCCAATGACGATCCGGCCTTTGACTGATGGGGACAAGAGGCGTTACCGGGCTGGCCGCGCCAGGCGCGACGGTGCAGACGAATGCTCGTCCGAGCGAAGGGCGGCAGCCTCATGCCTCACGCAATTATCGTGGCTTTGCGCGGTCCGCGACCGGGGAATCGCAATCCGGCAGGCTCCGCCACGCAGCGTTGCGTGCGCCTCGATCTAAACTTTACGGTGTATTTCTTTCGCCGGGGTAAATACCGGACGACGACTTTCTAGGATGCCATCACCGGCGGCCGGAATTGGGCTTCCGGATCCTGCGCCAGATCGGTGACCACGTGGTGTTCCAGCGCTTTCGTGACCTCGTTCGGATCGCCCTCGAGTTCTTCGGGGTCGATCAGCCGGCCGATATTGAATTCGAAGGTCTTGCTCTTCTTGTTTAGGACCTCGTGAAACACGGTCATGTCGCGCAGTTCCGTCGACCATTTGGACAGCCAGTAGAACAGGCCGGAATTGCGCGCCGCCATGTGCACGGGCAGAACCGGCAGCTTGTATTTGCGCGCCAGCCCGACCGCCGACACTTTCCACGGCCGCTCGTTGAGGCGGCCGTCGGCCCAGTAGGCGATGCGACCCGACGGGAACAGCACGGTCGCCTTGCCCTCCTTGACGGAACGGGTGGTCAACTGCAGCGTTTCACGCGCCTTCAGCTTGCTTTTGTACTCCTCGCGCCATTCGACCGGAATGACCAGGTCGACGAAACGCGGATTGACCCGCAGCGCATCCCGGTTGGCGAAGATCATCATGTCCGGCCGACGGTGCTTCAGAAGGTCGAAAACGGCCACCCCGTCGGCAATGCCGGTCGGGTGGTTGCTGACCATCATGAAGCCGCCGCTTTCCGGAATCCGCTCGCCATTGTGCACTTTCAATTCCAGATTGAGCAGCCGGCTGGCATATTCCATCGCTTCGTGGCCGGGAAGATTGGCGATATCGTCGGCGAACTTGATCGCCTGCCGGTAGTGCAGCAGCACATGCAGGAACGGCCGCGCAACGGGCCAGAGCGGGTTTTTGACGATTTTCTGGCTGCGTTCGGCGATCAGCTGATCGACGACATGCCCCGGTTGCCCGTAGGAAATCAGGGAAATCCTGTCGGCTAGGTCATCCAGGCTCATCAATTGAAAGCGCTTATCGGCCATCTAGAATCCCCGCAACATGTGACAATCCTATTGCAGTGAAATGTGAATTCAAAATGACACGGCTCATCGGCCGGCGATTTTGCCCGGAATTAACAATAATATAACCGCCGCGGATCAGACTGTCACAGTAATCGACCAACCGTCACCTAGCGTGTTCGAATCGGTCTTTCAACCAGTGAATCAACGACAGGTGGTGGGTTTCGCTCCCCTTCGGCCTAGAGCGCTTTGTTATCGGATGACGCAAGAAAAGTTCCTCGTAACCGCCCGTCCGGACCTGCAGCACCAGCGGCTGGCCTGGCTGGACAATTTGCGACACGAGCGGCGGCTCTCTGACAAGACCCTCGACGCCTATCAGCGCGATTTGCGCCAGTTTCTGGGGTTTTTGACCGATCATCTCGGCGATGCGCCGGGTCTCGACGACGTCGGCAATCTGCGACCGGCCGACATGCGGGCGTTTCTCGCCCGGCGGCGCCAGGGCGGCGCCGGCGCCCGCACTCTGGGGCGCAGCCTCGCCGGTATCCGCTCGTTCCTGCGGTTTCTGGAGAAGCGCGGCCTGGCCAACGCCGCTGGAATCAACGCGATGCGCGCGCCCAGGCAACCGAAATCCCTGCCCAAACCGTTGAGCGATCAACAGGCGGTGGCGGTTACGCGCAGCGACGAACAGCTGGCCGAGGAACCCTGGGTGGCGGCACGCAATGCCGCCGTCATGACCCTGCTCTATGGCTGCGGACTGCGCATTTCCGAGGCCTTGGGCCTGCGCCCCGTCGACCTGCCCGACAGCGCTTCGGCGCTGCCGATCATCGGCAAGGGCGGCAAGACCCGGCTGGTTCCGCTGCTGCCCGCAGCGATCGAGGCGGTTCGCGTCTATCGCAACCTCTGTCCCTGGCATCTCGACGCGGAAGAACCGCTCTTTCGCGGCGTGCGCGGCGGCCCGCTGCAACCGGCGATCATCCAGCGTGAAATGCAGAAACTGCGCGGCGCCCTCGGCCTGCCCGATACCGCCACGCCGCATGCGTTGCGCCACTCCTTCGCCACCCATCTGCTGGCCGCCGGAGGCGATCTGCGCGCCATCCAGGAACTGCTCGGCCATGCCAGCCTGTCGACCACCCAGGTCTATACGGGGGTCGATGCGGCTCGCCTTCTGGAGGCCTATCGCCAGGCTCATCCGCGGGCATAAACGCTTGGTTTACCCTGTCGGCCGCGGCATCGGCGATTTCGCCGCCGGTTAACCCTTTGGCGCGGGTTGCCTGCCTAAGATCCGCCACGACTATAGCTATACAGAGGCTCCATGTTTCAACTGCCCGCCTTCAATCGCACCCTGCATTGGCCGCCCACCGGCTGGGCGCTCGGCACGATTGCGCTGCTGCACGTGGTTTTCGCGCTGACGTTCCTGGCCGTTCTGGCGATGGCGACCGTCGAGGCCCGGGCCGACGAACCGGCCTGCCGGGGAGAGAACCTGCTTGAAGCCATGGCCGCCGAAGCTCCGGAAAAACTCGCGCAGATCCGTCGGGAAGCGTCGCAGACCCCCAACGGCAAGGGACGATTGTGGCGCATCGAAGCCGACGGCACGGACCCTTCCTGGCTGTTTGGAACCATGCATTTGTCGGACCCCCGGGTGCTCGAAATGAACGAGCCGGCACGCAGCGCGTTCGACGGTGCCGACACCGTCGTCCTGGAACTGAAGGACATTCAGAACACCGCAAAGCTGCAGGCCGCGATGATGGCTAATCCGGCCCTGACCATGCTCGAACCGGGCGAATCCCTCCAGTCGATGTTGTCGCAGGAGGACCTGGAGACCGTCGAAGGCATTCTGCAGGAGCGCGGCATTCCGCTGACGCTGGTTTCACGCATGAAGCCCTGGCTGGTTTTCACCATGGTCGCCCTTCCCGAATGCGAAATGGAACGGCGCGCACGGGGAAAACACGCCCTGGACATGCAACTGGCGAGAGACGCGGTTGCCGGCGGCAAACGCATCGAGGGCCTCGAGACCGTGGAGGAGCAGGTCTCGGCGCTGGCGAACCTGTCGCTCGACCTGCAGGTGCGGATGCTGATCGACGTGGCGGCGCTCAACACATCGCAGAACGACCGGGTGGAAACCATGACCGACCTCTATCTGGCCGGCGATATCGGCGCGATCATGCCGGCGCTGCTGCACAGCTCCGAGGATTCGGGCCTGGCTGAGGACAGCGCCTTCAACGAGTTCGAACGCGGCATGATCCAGAACCGCAACCACACCATGGCGGAGCGCCTGCAGCCCATTCTGGCGGACGGCAATGCGTTCGTCGCCGTCGGCGCGCTGCATCTGCCCGGCGACGAAGGGCTGGTCGAACTGCTGCGCGATCAGGGCTACCGGGTCACGGCAGTGCAGTAGCCACTGCATCGTGTTATGCAGCGTACATGCCTGAATTCGAACCTGTCGATGCGCCGCCGCGGGCGTTGAGAGAAGCCCATCTGGACGGGCTCGCCCAACATCAAGAATACTTCCTCGAGGAGCTCGTCGGGACCGGGCAAGCCTGGCGGCTCGACGACTCCGCCTATGTCGTCGTCAATGGCCCGAATATCGTGGAGTTCCATGTCGACGCGTCCCTGCACGATCGCACGCAGGCGGTTTTCGACCAGGCGGTGGCAAAGACCGGTGCAGGCTTTGTGCTCTGCGCATCCTACGACACGCCTCTCGTGTTCGCCGCGTTGGCCCGCACGGCACGGGCGACCGCTTCCGGAATCCTCTTCCGCTCGCTGTCCGGTCGGCCAAAGAGCCACCATCCGGAGACGGCCTTTCGTCGCGCCCGCGACACCGACATGGCCGCGATCATGGCGATCAACGACGATTTCTTTCCGGGACCGGAAGAGGTCGAGCGCCTGCTGACCGGCGGAGCGCTTTTCGTCCTGGAGCGCGACGGCGCCATCATCGGCTGCGGGACGCGCGTGCGGGTGAACCCGGGTCGCCCCGCGGTCGATCTCGGTATGTTGGTCGCCGCCGACGAGCGCGGCAGGGGCTACGGCACCCACATTATCGCGCGGATGCGCGACGACGCACTCGACGAGGGCCTGGCGCCGGTCTGCGGATGTGCCGCGCGCAACGCCGCCTCGCGGCGTGCCCTGTTGAAGGCCGGTTTTGTCGACGGCCACCGGCTGCTGCGGATCGAACTGCCGGCCGGGTAGGCCGACCGCTACATGTGAATGGTCTTGCTGAAGGCGCCGAGCGCGGCTTCCTTGACCGCTTCCGACATCGTCGGATGGGCATGGCAGGTGCGCGCCAGATCTTCGGCGCTGCCGCCGAATTCCATCAGCACCGCTGCCTCGTGGATCAGCTCGCCGGCCCCGAATCCGACGATATGGGCTCCGAGCAGCTTGTCCGTGCGTTTGTCGGCGAGAACTTTCGCGAAACCCGCCGACTGCAGCATCGCCCGGGCCCTGCCATTGGCGGAGAACGGAAATTTGCCGACCTTGTATTCGACGCCCTCGGCCTTGAGTTCTTCCTCGGTCTTGCCGACGGATGCCACCTCCGGCTGGGTGTAGACGACGCTCGGAATCACCTCGTAGTTCACATGACCGGCCTGGCCGGCGAGGATCTCGGCAACCGCCACGCCCTCGTCTTCCGCCTTGTGGGCCAGCATCGGGCCGGCCACGACGTCGCCGATCGCGTAGATGCCGCGAATGTTGGTGCGGAAATGCTCATCGATATGCACCCGGCCGTGACCGTCCACGACGACGCCGGCCGTCTCCAGGCCGAGCCCTTCCGTATAGGGCTTGCGGCCCGTGGCCACGAGCACGATATCGGCCGAAACCGTCTCGGGCGCACCGCCCTTTACCGGTTCGAACGTCACCTCGGCTCCCTTGCCGGCCTTTTTCACCTCGGTCACCTTGGAGCTGAGCTTGAAGGTCATGCCCTGCTTGGCGAGCATGCGCTGGAACTGCTTCGACACCTCCCCGTCCATCGGCCCGAGGATCTTGTCGAGAAATTCGATCACGGTCACCTCGGCGCCGAGCCGCGCCCACACCGATCCAAGTTCCAGCCCGATCACGCCGCCACCGACGACGATCATGTGCTTCGGCACCTTGGGGAGCTCCAGCGCGCCTGTCGAAGAAACGATGACCTTCTCGTCGAACGCGACATCGACACCGGGAATGCCGGCGACGTCGGACCCGGTGGCGATGACGATATTGGCGGTTTCGAGTTCCACCCCATCTCCCTTGTCCGAAGCGACCTCGACCTTGCCTTCGCCCAGCACCTTGCCGGTGCCGGTATAGACGTCGATCTTGTTCTTCTTCATCAGGAAGGCGATGCCTTCGACATTCGACTTCACCGTGGCGTCCTTGTGCCCCATCATCTTGGCCAGGTTGAGCTTGGGTGTGCCGACATCGACACCGAGTTCGGCCAGCGTGTGCCCGGCCTCGGCAAACATGTCGGTGGCGTGCAGCAGCGCCTTGGAGGGAATGCAGCCGATATTCAGGCAGGTACCGCCCAGCGTCTCGCGTTTTTCCACCACCGCGGTCTTCAGGCCGAGCTGTGCCGCCTTGATGGCGCAGACATAGCCGCCCGGGCCGGTTCCGATCACGATGAGGTCGTAGCGTTCAGCCATCGGACTGTTTCCCTTCTGTCGCCCGCCGATCGGCGGGCCCTATTCCTGGCACGCCAGGAGCGTGAATGTTTCGAAGCCGCCGGCGGGCAGGTCGGCATGCGCATGTTTTTCGGAAGCGGCAAGCGCCGCGGACAAACCGTCGAGCTGCAGAAAGCCGGCTGCCGGCTGGTCGGCCCCGGGCAGCGGCTGCGGATTGCCATCCGCGTCGACGGCCCGGATCGCTCCCCTCCACACGGTGCAGGCGTCCAGTTCGGCACCCGTCACGTCCCCGTCCGGGCAGTTGTCGAGAACCACCGCCTCCATCGCCGCATTGCCCTCGCCGGCATAAACGAACCCCTGAAGCAGGGTCGCGCTCTGTCCGAGCAGAACCCGGAAGCCCAGATCCGCACCGCCGTTGAATTCCAGCAGGACCTGCTGGTCGAGCGCGCCGTAGCCACCGAGGGCTTGCGGGCAGGAGCGGCCGCTCTTGCCGTCCGCCGCGGCGCCGCCGGCAACAAGGCCGGCAGCGGCAACGACGACAAGCGCGGTTAGAACGTGTTTCATGAAGCGACCGGTCCGGGTTGGGCAGTCGTTAGAGGTCGAGCACCAGGCGTTCCGGATCCTCGAGGCTTTCCTTGACCCGAACCAGGAAGGTCACGGCTTCCTTGCCGTCGACGATGCGGTGGTCGTAGGACAGCGCCAGATACATCATCGGACGGATCACCACCTGGCCGCCAAGCGCCACCGGGCGTTCCTGGATCTTGTGCATGCCGAGAATGCCCGATTGCGGCGCGTTGAGGATCGGCGACGACATCAGCGAACCGTAAACGCCGCCATTGGAGATGGTGAAGGTGCCGCCCTGCATGTCGGCCATGCCGAGCTCGCCGTCGCGCGCCGCCTTTCCGAGCCGGCCGATTTCCTGCTCGATCCCGGCAATCGACATCTGGTCGGCATCGCGCACCACCGGCACGACCAGCCCCTTGTCGGTACCGACGGCAACGCCGACATGGCAGAAGTTCTTGTAGATGATGTCGGTTCCGTCGATCTCGGCATTGACCGCCGGGATTTCCTTCAGCGCGTGGCAGACGGCCTTGGTGAAGAAGCCCATGAAGCCGAGCTTGACGCCATGCTTCTTCTCGAACAGCTCCTTGTATTTCTTGCGCAGCTCCATCACCGCGGTCATGTCCACCTCGTTATAGGTGGTCAGCATGGCTGCGGTGTTCTGTGCGTCTTTCAGCCGGCGGGCAATGGTCTGGCGCAGCCGGGTCATCTTGACCCGTTCCTCGCGCACCTGGTCGGCTTCCGGCGCCGGCGTCCGGGCAACGGCGGGGGCTTCCGCCGAGACCGCGGCACCGCTGGCCAGCGCGTCGATCACGTCGCCCTTGAGCACCTGTCCGCGCTTGCCGGAGCCCGCCACCGCATCGGCGTTCAGCTTGTTGTCCTCGAGCATCTTCGCAGCCGCCGGCGACGGCGGCATGTCGGTTCCGGTCGGTCCGGCCGCAGCCGGTGCCGGCTCGGCCGGCTTTTCGGCCGGTTTTTCCTCAGCCGGAGCTTCCGCTGCCGCCGGTGCCGGGGCGACCTCGCCCTCGGCGATCTGTCCCAGCAGCGCGTCGACGCCGACCGTGTCGCCTTCCTTGGCGACGATCTCCGACAGCGTTCCGCCGGTCGGCGCCGGCACCTCGATGGTCACCTTGTCGGTTTCCAGTTCGACCAGCGCCTCGTCGGTAGCGACCGGGTCGCCGACTTTCTTGAACCAGGTGCCGATGGTCGCCTCTGTGACGGATTCCCCGAGGGTGGGAACGCGGATTTCTGTGGCCATGGTGTTCAGTTTCCGTTTGTCAGGTCAGATCGTTCTTTGCGATTTCAGCCGCCCAGCGCATCCTCGAGGAAGGCATCGAGCTGCGCTTTGTGTTTGGACATCAGGCCGGTCGCCGGCGACGCCGCGGCGGGTCGGCCGGTATAGCGCACCCGCTGATATTTGGCGTCGATATGGGCAAGCACCCACTCCAGATAGGGATCGATGAAGGCCCAGGCGCCCATGTTCTTGGGCTCCTCCTGGCACCACACCATCTCGGCGCTGGAGAAGCGCGACAGTTCGTGGATCAGGGCCTTTGCCGGGAACGGGTAGAGCTGTTCCAGCCGCAACAGGTAGATGTCGTCGATGCCGCGGTTTTCGCGTTCCTCGTAGAGGTCGAAATAGACCTTGCCGGTGCACATCACGACGCGGCGGATCTTGCTGTCCTTCTGCAGCTTGATCGGCTGGTCCTTGAGCACCTCGGCATCGTCCCACAACAGGCGGTGGAACGACGTGCCGCCCGCCAGCTCCGACATCTTCGACACGGCACGCTTGTGGCGCAGCAGCGATTTCGGCGTCATCAGGATCAGCGGCTTGCGGAAGTTGCGTTTGATCTGGCGCCGCAGGATGTGGAAATAGTTGGCCGGCGTCGTGCAGTTGGCGACCTGCATGTTGTCTTCCGCGCACAGCTGCAGGAAGCGCTCGAGCCGCGCCGATGAGTGTTCCGGACCCTGGCCTTCATAGCCGTGCGGCAGCAGGCAGACGAGGCCCGACATGCGCAGCCATTTGCGCTCGCCCGACGAGATGAACTGGTCGAACACCACCTGGGCGCCGTTGGCGAAGTCGCCGAACTGCGCTTCCCACAGAGTGAGCGCGTTCGGGTCAGACAGCGAATAGCCGTATTCGAAACCGAGCACCGCCTCTTCCGACAGCATCGAATTAATGACTTCGTAGAGCGCCTGCCCCTTGGCAAGGTTGTTGAGCGGGATGTAGCGGGTCTCGTCGTCCTGGCTGTAGAGCACCGAGTGCCGCTGCGAGAACGTTCCGCGTTCGCAGTCCTGCCCCGACAGACGCACCGGATGGCCGTCGACCAGCAGCGACCCGAAGGCTATAGCTTCGGCCGTTGCCCAGTCGATGCCTTCGCCCGTCGAGATCATCTTGGCCCGGTGATCCATGAAGCGTTGCACCGTGCGATGGGCGGTAAAGCCTTCCGGAACGGTCGCCAGCTTGCCGCCCATCTCCTTGAGCTGCTTGACGGTCATCGCCGTCTTGCCGCGGCGCTGTTCGTCCTGATTGTCGGCCACACGCATACCCGACCAGGCGCCGTCGAGCCAGTCCGCCTTGTTCGGCTTGTAGGAGTTGCCCGCCTCGAACTCCTGTTCGAGATAGGCGCGCCAGTCCGACTTCATCTTTTCGGCGTCGCCCTGGGTCAGCAGCCCTTCCTCGATCAGCTTGGCCGAATAGTGCTGCAGCGTCGTCTTGTGGGAGCGGATCTTGGAATACATGATCGGCTGGGTGAACGCCGGCTCGTCGCCTTCATTGTGGCCGAAGCGGCGATAGCAGAAGATGTCCAGCACCACCGGCTTGTGGAAGGTCATGCGGAACTCGGTCGCCACCTTGGCCGCGTAGACAACGGCTTCCGGGTCGTCGCCATTGACGTGAAAGATCGGCGCCTCGATCATCTTGGCGACGTCCGACGGATAGGGCGACGAGCGCGAGAAGCGCGGGTTGGTGGTGAAGCCTATCTGGTTGTTGATGATCACATGCACGGTGCCGGCGACGCGGTGGCCGCGCAGGCCCGACAGACCGAGACATTCGGCAACGACCCCCTGGCCGGCAAAGGCCGCATCGCCGTGCAGCAGCAGCGGCAGGACGCGAACCCGCTCGGTCAGCGGCACGATCTCCGTGCGCTGCGCTCCGGCCAGCAGATCCTGTTTGGCGCGCGCCTTGCCCATGACCACCGGGTTGACGATTTCCAGGTGCGAGGGGTTGGCGGTCAGCGACAGGTGCACCTTGTTGCCGTCGAACTCGCGGTCCGAGGAGGTGCCGAGATGGTACTTGACGTCGCCCGAACCCTCGACGTCGTCGGGGGTGAAGGAACCGCCCTTGAATTCGTTGAAGATCGCCCGGTGCGACTTGTTCATGACCTGGCTGAGCACGTTGAGCCGGCCGCGGTGGGCCATGCCGAGGACGATTTCCTTCAGGCCCATCTGGCCGCCGCGCTTGATGATCTGCTCGAGCGCCGGGATCAGCGCTTCCGCGCCGTCGAGGCCGAAGCGCTTCGTGCCCTTGTACTTGACGTCGATGAACTGCTCGAACCCTTCCGATTCGACCAGCTTCTGCAGAATGGCGAGCTTGCCGCGCGAGGTGAATTCGACGCCCTTGTCCGGCCCCTCGATGCGCTGCTGGATCCACGACTTTTCCGTCGGGTTGGAGATGTGCATGAACTCGACGCCGATGGTCGAGCAGTAGGTCCGCTTGAGAATACCCAGCATCTCGTTGATGGTGGCGTATTCGAGCCCCAGCACGTTGTCGAGGAAGATGCGACGGTCGAAATCGGCCGGCGTGAAGCCGTAATTTTCCGGCGAAAGCTCGTTGTAGTCTTCCTTGATGCCGGCAAGGCCCAGCGGATCGAGGTCGGCATGCAGATGGCCGCGCATGCGGTAGGCACGGATCATCATGATGGCGCGCACGGAATCGCGCGTCGCCTGCTGTACCTCGTCGTCGGAGAGAATGGCGGCGCCGTTGGCGGACTTTTCCTTCAGCCGGCCTTCGAAATGCTTCTCGACTTCGCCCCAGTCGCCGTCGAGCGCCGAGACCAGTTCGCCGTTTTCGATGATCGGCCAGTTGTCGCGTTTCCAGGAAGCGCCCCGCGCCGCCTTGCGCACCGCATCGGCGTCGTCCTGAAGCGCGCCGAAAAAGCTCTGCCACTCCTCCGGCACCGATGCCGGGTCGTCTTCGTAGCGAGCGTAGAGCTCCTCGATATAGGATGCGTTGCTGCCATACAGAAACGACGTTGCCTGAAAGGTCTCGTTGGCTTCCTGTCTTGCCATCTGCCCTTGCGGAGAGTTTCCGCCTCCTTGGAATAGGAGCGGCGCTGCCGCCCCGATTGTGCATCTTCGCCAACAGCTTGGATGCTTAGCGTTTCATCCCGGTTACCAACTATGCAGCCCGGACCGTTTCTTGGGTAGTCCTGTCGCGCATAATTGACTTCGCGTCATTGCCGCGTGTTCGCCCGGGCGGCACGCAGGCGCCGCCCCGGCTTGTCGTTATCCCTTGAGCAGTTCGACCAGCGTCTTGCCGAGCTGCGCCGGCGACGGCGACACCCGGATACCGGCCGCTTCCATCGCCTCGATCTTGTCTTCGGCACCGCCCTTGCCGCCCGAAATGACGGCGCCGGCATGGCCCATGGTGCGTCCCGGAGGCGCCGTGCGGCCGGCGATGAAGCCGACGGTCGGCTTCGACCGGCCCTTCCTGGCCTCGTCGGCCAGGAACTGCGCGGCATCCTCTTCCGACGATCCGCCGATCTCGCCGATCATGATGATCGACTGGGTGGCGTCGTCGGCGAGGTACATCGCCAGAATGTCGATGAAGTCCGTGCCCTTGACCGGGTCGCCGCCGATGCCGACCGCGGTGGTCTGGCCGAGGCCCTCATTGGTGGTCTGGAAAACCGCCTCGTAGGTCAGCGTGCCGGAGCGCGAGACGACGCCGACCGAGCCCTTGAGGAAGATGTTGCCCGGCATAATGCCGATCTTGCATTCGTCCGGCGTCAGCACGCCCGGGCAGTTGGGGCCGATCAGCCGGCTGTCCGACCTGTCGAGCCGCGCCTTGACCTTGACCATGTCGGTCACCGGAATGCCCTCGGTGATGCAGACGATCAGCGGGATCTCGGCGTCGATCGCCTCGATGATGGCGGCGCCGGCGCCGGCCGGCGGCACGTAGATGACCGAGGCGTTGGCGCCAGTCGCTTCCTTGCCTTCGGCGACCGTGGCGAAGATCGGCAGATCGGCGGTGCCGTCACCGACATTGCCCGTCCACACTTCGCCGCCCTTTTTGGGATGCACGCCACCGACCATTTTGGTGCCGTGATAGGCCAGCGCCTGCTCGGTGTGGAAGGTGCCGGTCTTGCCGGTCAGACCCTGAACCAGGACCTTGGTGTCCCTGTTGACGAGAATCGACATGCTCAGGCTCCCTTCACCGCTTTGACGATCTTCTGTGCGGCGTCGTCCAGATCGTCCGCGGCGATGACGTTGAGCCCGCTGTGATTGATGATCTGCTTGCCCTTTTCGACATTGGTGCCTTCCAGGCGCACCACCAGCGGCACTTTCAGCCCGACTTCCTTGACCGCGGCCACCACGCCCTCGGCGATGGTGTCGCAGCGCATGATGCCGCCGAAAATGTTGACCAGGATGCCCTCGACCGCCGGATCGGCGGTGATGATCTTGAAGGCCGCCGTCACCTTCTCCTTGGAGGCGCCGCCGCCGACATCGAGAAAGTTCGCCGGCTCGGCGCCGTAGAGCTTGATGATGTCCATGGTCGCCATGGCGAGACCGGCGCCGTTGACCATGCAGCCGATATTGCCGTCGAGCGCCACATAGGCGAGGTCGTATTTCGACGCCTCGATCTCCTTGGCATCCTCTTCGGTGGTATCGCGCAGTTCCATGACGTCGTCGTGGCGAAACAGCGCATTGCCGTCGAACGAGACCTTGGCGTCGAGCACCCGCAGCCGGCCGTTCTTCATGACGATCAGCGGGTTGACCTCGAGCAGGCTCATGTCCTTTTCCATGAACGCCTTGTAGAGGATCGGAAACAGCGTCATGCCGTCGCTGCGGGCCTCGCCGTCGAGCGCCAGCGCGTCGCACAGCTTGCCGGCATCGGCGTCGGTCACGCCGGCTTCGGGATCGATCGGCAGCGTCAGGATCTTTTCCGGCGTTTCCTCGGCCACGGCCTCAATGTCCATGCCGCCTTCGGTGGAGACGACGAAGGCCGGCTTGCCGACGCTGCGGTCGACGAGGATGGAGAGGTAGAGCTCGCGGTCGATGTCGGCACCGTCCTCGATATAGAGGCGGTTGACCTGCTTGCCGTGCGGTCCGGTCTGCTTGGTGACCAGCGTGTTGCCGAGCATCTCGGCGGCAAAGGCCGCTGCCTCGTCGACCGAATGGGCGAGCCGCACGCCGCCCTTGGCGTCTTCCGGCAGTTCCTTGAACTTGCCCTTGCCGCGGCCGCCGGCGTGGATCTGGCTCTTGACCACATAGAGCGGTCCGGGCAGCTGGCTTGCCGCCAGTGTGGCTTCGGCAGCCTTGAACACCGGAACGCCCTCGGCGACCGGCGCGCCAAAGCTCTTGAGCAGAGCCTTGGCCTGATATTCATGGATATTCATGGATGGGTTCCCGTTTTCCGGCCAGCCGGCCTATTTCAGGTTGGGCGCGATGCCGATGCAGGCCTCGCAAAGGTGCGCGACGGCGGCCACGGATTTGTCGAAGGCGTTCTGTTCGCTCTTGTTGAGGCTGATCTCGATCACCCGCTCGACACCGCCGGCACCGAGCACCGTCGGCACGCCGACATAGAGATCCTTGACGCCGTACTGGCCGGCGAGATGGGCCGCGCAAGGCAGCACCCGTTTCTTGTCCTTCAGATAGGCTTCGGCCATCTCGATTGCTGATGCGGCCGGAGCGTAATAGGCCGAGCCGGTCTTCAGCAGACCGACGATTTCTGCACCGCCGTCGCGGGTGCGCTGGATGATCTCTTCAAGCCGCTGCTTGGAAACCCAGCCCATCTTGACCAGGTCCGGCAGCGGAATGCCGGCGACGGTCGAATAGCGGGCAAGCGGCACCATGCTATCGCCGTGGCCGCCGAGCACGAAGGCGGTGACGTCTTCCACGGATACGTCGAACTCGTCGGCGAGGAAATGGCGGAAACGCGAGCTGTCGAGCACGCCGGCCATGCCGACCACCTTGTTCTTCGGCAGGCCGGAGAATTTCTGCAGTGCCCAGACCATGGCGTCGAGCGGATTGGTGATGCAGATGACGAAGGCGTCGGGCGCGTATTTCTTGATGCCGGCGCCGACCTGCTCCATCACTTTCAGGTTGATGCCGAGCAGATCGTCGCGGCTCATGCCCGGCTTGCGCGGCACGCCGGCGGTGACGATGCAGACATCGGCGCCCTCGATCGCGGCATAATCATTGGCCCCGGTCATCGTCGCGTCGAACCCTTCGACGGCGCTCGACTGGGCGATATCCAGACCCTTGCCCTGGGGAATGCCTTCGGCGATGTCGAACAATACGACGTCACCCAGTTCCTTGATCCCCGCCAGATGGGCAAGCGTGCCCCCGATCATGCCTGAACCGATCAATGCAATTTTATTTCGCGCCATTGACACGACACCTCCGAAATCCGTTGTTTTGCCGGCATCCCCAAGCGTTCCGCCGAAAAAGCCGGGAAGTGGATAGACTCGTTGATACGGTTTGGCAACTCAAACTTTCGCCATGAGTAATTTCAAACGGTTAGATGTTACGGAGCTTACGTAAACGTAAGAATTTTCGCGGAAATACTGTCGAATTTGCCAGTTTGAGGTCGGCCTGTCAGGCAAGCGGCTCGACCGTCTCGCCGGTGACGGCGCGGCTGGCGGCGAGGTAATCGGCACTCTGCATCTCGAAAAGCCGCGAAGCGGTGCGTTCGAATTCGAACCCCTCTCGATTGCGGCTGCTCTGGTAGAGATCGTCCGGTCCGGCGGCCGCGGAGATGAACACGCGCGTCTTGGTGTCGTAAAGCAGATCGATCAGATTGATGAAGCGCTTGGCCTCGTTGCGCGCGCCCTCGTCGATCACCGGAATGTTCTCGATGAAGATCGTGTGGTAGCGCTGGGCGATGCGATGATAGTCGCTGGCGGCGAGCGGCACCGCGCAGAGTTCGTCGAAACTGAATCGCGCCGCGCCGTTGGCCTCGATCGGCACATGGATCGCCCGGCCCTTGACCTCGATATCGTGCGGCCGCACCGCATGACCGGCGGACACCTCGTGCCAGGCCTTGGCGAAGGCGATCTTGTTGTCGTCGCTGAGCGGCGTCAGATAGACCGGCAGCTGGTTGATCTTTTCCATCCGGTAGTCGGTGCGGGCGTCGAGATTGAAGATGTCGACCCGCGTTTTCAGCAGGTCGACGAAGGGCAGGAAAAGCTGCCGGTTGAGTCCGTCCTTGTAGAGGTCGTCCGGTGCCACGTTGGACGTGGCGACCAGCACGCAACCGCGGTCGAACAACTGTTCGAACAGCCGCGACAGGATCATCGCATCGGCGATGTCGGTGACGGTGAACTCGTCGAAGCAAAGCACCCAGGCTTCGGCGATCAGCTGGCTGGCGACCGGTGGAATCGGATCTTCCTGCTTGGTCTCGCCGCGTTTCAACGCCTTGCGGTGGGCGGCGATCCGCTCGTGCACGTCGGCCATGAAATCGTGAAAGTGGACGCGCCGCTTGCGCGACGCCCGGACCTGCTCGAAAAACAGGTCCATCAGCATGGTCTTGCCGCGGCCGACGGCGCCGTGAATGTAGAGACCCTTGATGACCGGCTGCTGCTTCTGACGGCGGGCGAACAGCCAACCCAGCGAACTCGACTTGCTGGTCAGTCGCTTGTGGCCGATTCCGGTCAGCACCCCGTCGAGGGCAACGGCCAGTCGCTGCTGGGCTTCGTCCTGTTCGATATCGCCGCTGTCGACCAGCGCCAGATAGCGCTCTTCGACGGTGATCCTGTCGGCGATATCCATGAAGAGACGCCCGTCTGTGCCGAACCTACCGGGAGAGACTGATCGGCTGGCCGGTCGCCGTCGTTCCCTCGAAGCGGCTCTCGCCGGTCTTGTAGAGGCCGGCGAAGCGGTTGCCCGAAGAATCGTTGAGCACGACCTCCTTGCCCACCACGTTCCAGGCGGAGATGGTCGATGCCTGGTCGGCACAGCCGCGCGACGCGGCCCGGTAACCGCCGGTCCATTGGGTCAGCGCCAGGAAAACGTCGCAGGTGCTGCCGCTGGTGGCGATGGTCCAGCGCCCGACCATGGAATCGCGTGTCACGTCCGGCGCGTTGGCGGCGACATTCTGCAGCTCTTCAGGTGTCGGTCCCGTGGTCTGCGGCGCGTCCGGGAACTGGCCTTGGCCCTGGCCGGGCGGCGGCAACTGGCCGGTCTGCACCCCGGCGACGGGCGCCGGCTCAAGCGGCTCCGGCTGGCCGAATAGCGGCCGGTTCAGTCCCATCCGCTGGCACCCGGCCAAAGCGACCAGCGCGCTCAAGGCGATCAGCGTGTAAAGGTTCCGCATCGAACATCCCCAATTCTCTCTCGGCAGGCGGCCCCACCCCCTTTGGCCCCTATATAGGCGGTCGTTGCGTTTCAATACATAAAGATGGCAAAATTTGTATTAAGTTTGCACAGAAGACCGGGTTTCGAGTTCCGGGGCAGCGGCAGAGAGCTGCTGTCTCAGATCGCCCTGCCGGGCACCCAGATATAGCCTTCCGGGCCGATGATGTAGCATTCGCGCAAGCCGTGCGGCTTGTCGATCGACCCGGCCAGCACGTCGTAGCCGAACCGCCGTGCCCGCTCCTCGATCTTGTCCGGATCGACGCCGTAGACGCGGATCTCGACGCCCTGGCCGCGCAATTCGGCGCCGTTGACCACGCCGTGCATCGGGTGGTCCTCGTAGGAGTGGTCGGCATGCAGCATGAAGACCGAACCGGCCAGTTCGACGGCGGCAAAGTCCTCGTCGCTGTAGAGAACCATCGCGCCCAGCGCGTCGCGGCAAAACCCGGTCTGCGCAGCGATGTCGCGCACCAGCAGGTTGACCCCGACACCGCGCGGCAGGGTGCGCCCGAACTCGTCCGCCTTCATCCACGGTTCCCCGGTGCGCTTCATCGCCATTGAAATCGTCCCTTCCATGCCCGTTCGCAGTCATTGTGCACGGAGGGAATGCGGCGGCAACGGATTTTGCCGGTATGAGCACGACGCCCTATTTGACGATGCCCCGATGCGCCTCGGCGCCCCAAAGGGCCTCGATGCGAGCATCGCGCCGGCAGCCCAGCCGGTAGAACCGGTAGCGCACCGGATTCTTCTGGTAGTAGTTCTGGTGGTAGTCCTCCGCCGGGTAGAACATCGACGCCGGCGTAATCACCGTTGCGATCGGCTTGCCGAGCGTCTCCATCGCCTCCTTGCTCGAGGCCTCGGCGGCCGCCAGTTGCTCCTCGTCCAGCGTGTAGATCGCCGTGGTGTAGCTCTCGCCGCGATCGCAGAACTGGCCGTCCGGATCGGTCGGGTCGACGCTGCGCCAGAACACGTCGAGAAGTTGATCGTAGCTGACCTTGGACGGGTCGTAGGTTATCTTGACGGCCTCGCGATGGCCCGTCGTCTCCCTGACGACATCCTTGTAGGTGGGATTGTCCAGGTGGCCTCCCGTATAGCCGGACACCGTCTCCAGCACGCCCGGCACATGATCGAAATCGGATTCGACGCACCAGAAACAGCCGCCGGCAAAAATCGCCGTTTCGGCGTTGTCCGGCGCGTCGGACTGCGCCCGGCTGGTCGGCATGTTGCCGGTCGACAGGACAATGACGGCTCCGGCGATGGCCATCGTGGCCAGGACGATCCTGCGCATCGAACTCCTCCTTGCAATGTCCGGCCGGTTTTCAGCCGAAAATGATGCTGGCCCCTACCTAACAACCGCCTTGCGCACTTCAAATCAATCCCTCTCACGAGCCTGTGAGAGCCGAGGTCGGATTTGCCCACTGTAGGCAACCGGCTAAAGAACCGTCATAGTGCGGTCGAATCGAAAGGCACCAGGGCCGAGCATTTGAGCGAAACCGGACTGAAGCGGGAAATCGGGCCGATCGGGCTGGTGGCACTGGCCGTCAGTGGCATCATCGGTTCGGGCTGGCTGTTCGCGCCGCTGCTGACCGCCCAGCTGGCCGGCCCTGCGGCCCTCGTCGCCTGGATCATCGGCGCCGTTTCCATGCTGCTGCTGGCGCTCACCTTCGCCGAGATCGCCGCCATGTTTCCGCTGCCGGGCGGCGTCGCCAGCATTCCCAAGGTCACCCACGGCAATATCGTCTCCATCATGCTCGGCTGGACCGCCTGGCTCGGCTACATGCTGACCGCGCCGGTCGAGGTCGAGGCGACGCTGCGCTACCTGACCTTCTACGCGCCCTGGCTGTTCGAAACGGCGCAATCGGAGCGATTGTCGATGCCCGGTGCCTTCGTGGCGCTCGGCCTGATGGTGATGTTCGTTATCCTCAATGCGCTGGGCGTGCGCCTGTTCACGGCGATCAACACCGGCATCACCTGGATCAAGGTCGTCGTACCTCTCATCATCGCCGGCATGTTCATCGCCTCATCCTTCGAAGCGTCCAATTTCACCGGAGCACAGGGCTTCGCTCCCTATGGCATCAACGGCATCCTCGCCGCGATTTCCTCCGGCGGCGTGGTGCTGTCGATGATCGGTTTTCGACACGCCATCGATATGGCCGGCGAGGTGAAAAACCCGGGACGCGTCATACCGTTCGCCCTGTTTCTGGCCATGATCATCTGCCTGGCGATCTATCTCAGCCTGCAGATCGCCTTTACCGGCGCCTTGACCAGCGCCGACATCGAAAATGGATGGGCTCATCTTCACCTGGACCACCGCGGCGGCCCGCTCGCCTCCATCGCCACGGCGCTCGGCCTGCTGTGGCTGGTCAGTCTAATGAACACCACGGCCGTCATCTCGCCGTTCGGCAGCGCGCTGGTCGCCGTCGGCGCCAACGCGCGGCTCGTCATGGCGATGACGCGAACACGATTGATCCCCGACCTGTTCGGTCGCTTGTCGCGCTTCGGCGTTCCGTTCAACGCGCTGCTGCTCAATCTCGTCGTCGGCTGGCTCGCGGTGCTGGTGTTGCCGTTTTCCGAGCTCGTCGCCGCCCACAGCTCGCTGGTGGTGTTCTCCTTCATCCTCGGCCCGGTCGCGGTCGTCGCGCTGCGCCGGCTGGCGCCGGATGCCCGCCGCCCGTTCAAACTGCCGCTGGTGCGCGTCATCGGCTGCGTCACCTTCATCCTGGCAACCCTCATCGTCTACTGGAGCGGCTGGGACACCATCCGCATCATCGGCGTCGCCGTGCTGATCGGCGCGGTTCTGCTGGCGCTGCGCGTGCGCCAGGTCCCGCGGCACATGCTCAACCTGCGCTGCGCCGCCTGGCTGGTGCCCTACTGCGTCGGCATCGGGCTGATCTCATGGTTCGGCAGTTTCGGCGGCCTCGGCGTGCTGAAGAACGGCTGGGACATCCTCGCGTGCGCGGTCTTCGGCGGCTTCGCCTTCTTTGTCGCGGTCCGCTCCGCGCTGACCCAGGCGGAGTTCGACGAGCAGGCGGAGGAAATCCTGGCGCAGCTCGGCTACGACAAGGACGTGCTGCACAGCCTGGACATCTAGCCCGGCGGTTCAGGCCACCCAGACACCGTCGTCGATATGCTCCAACGTGTTGGCGACGTTTTCATGGCTCTGCGCAAAAGCGACCAGGACGTCGTCATAGCCCAGGCCGCGCTCCATTCCGTCGACCCAGAAAGCGCGCCCGGCCGCATCCGGCAGCCGACCCAGCACATTGCCGTACATGGCGTCGACAAAATCCTCATTTCCGGGAGCCGCGCCATAAAGGGCCTTGAATTCATCCGCCCCGACAAACTGATCGGCGAGGAAATCCTTCTTGTCCAGCCACGGCTCGTTGGCGTCGAGATAGTCGAGAACGCCGGTCCAGTGGCGCAGCCCTTCCTCGTCGGGTGTGCGGCCATAGCCTGCCTTGTACATGCGATAGGCAAAACCGAGATTGGGGCTGTCGATGTCGTAAAGCAGGTCGCCGTCGTCGAAGCTCAAGCGCTCGATGCCGTAGTGCCGGTCGGTTTCGCCACCCGGCTTGTCGACGGTCACGCAGCAACCGTCGATCCAGTCGGGAACGAAATCCGCGCGAACGCCGTCATAGGTGACGGTATCGTGGCCGGTCAGCCCGAGGAAGACATCGTGGCCGTCGCCGCCCTGGAACAGATCATCGTCCAGTCCGCCGAAGACCAGATCGTTGTCCGGGTCGAACAGGTACCGGGCGATCGGGCCGTCGACATGATCGAGCAGCCGGGCTCCTGCGCCAAACGGCAGCATGTCGACAACCTCCTGCCGCAGAGGCTCTTCGAGGCTCGCCATGAAAGCCGCCTCTTCTTCCTCCGCTTTCGGCCGCACCGCGACGTAGACGCGCGTATGGTCGAACAGATTGCCATCGGCATCCCTCAATGCGACTTCGACCGGCAACAGGTTCGCAATTCCACTATCCTGCGGCAGGTCGAATTCGAAGAGCTGCCTGGCCTGCAGCGAGCGGCCGTCGTCGCCCACCTGAAACAGATCGCCGTTCGCTCCGCCGGTGATCACCAGCTGGGCGTCATCGCCCGGATCGAACACATTGAATCCCATGACATACTGGAAACCGCCGTCTTCCGTCGGCCCCTCGTTGATGCGGGCAAATTCCACATCCGGAAGCCCCAGCCGATTGAGGAATTCCGGAAATTCGATCAGTGCGTCGATATCGGGCTGCACACCGTCATCGGAACCGACGCCCAGCGCGTTCCCGATACGGAGGAGGACTTCCTGCGCGAACTGCGAATGAGGCTCCTCCAGGTTTTCGATCCGGGCACGCGCCTCCGCAAGGGCCCGCAGCAAAGCTTCGTGCAGGCCGGCGTCATCGCTGCCGTCATCGGCCAGGGAGCCAATCGCATTGGCGATATCTTCAAGGTACGAGCTGATTGTCGTGATGGTCATTGCCGGTCCTCGTTCGCGCTTTCCAGATCTGGAGATCGTTCGCGCCCTCCCGCCTCAGGGTGCGAACGGCAATCGCTGAATCCCTAGCAAACAACGTCCGGTTGTCGCATCTGTCGGAACTGACAGTTTGAGGATGTCATAACGTGCGATCCGCCGGCTGACAGGCACAGAATGTCCGCCCGGCTCCGGCGGTCGAGCGGATGGTTGCCCGTCACCATTGGCGCACGCGGCTCAGTGAATTGCCAGTTCGGAAGCCCGGTCAAAGACATGCAGCGCATCGGTATCGAAAGTGAGCGAAACCCGTTGCCCGCGCTCCAGCACGTTTTTACCGTCGACTTCGGCGATCAGTTCGTGATCGCCGACCTTGAGGTCGAGCAGCGCGTCGGCGCCCAGCAACTCGACCACTTCCACTTTCGCCTCGAAGATCCCGCGCTGCCCGGCTTCCTCACCCGCCAGATTGATGTCGTTCGGGCGGATGCCGACAAGGACGTCCTGACCGACGTGCACGCGGCGGCCGTCCAACGCGGGAAGCGGTATGCGGAGTGAATCGGATTCCAGCACAAGAGTTGCGCCGTCTCTTCCGACGGTCATCGGCAGCAGGTTCATGGCCGGACTGCCGATAAAGGTGGCCACGAAGACGTTCGCCGGTTTGTTGAACACTTCGCGTGGCGAACCGATCTGCTCGATATGGCCGTCCCGCATGATGACGATGCGGTCGGCCAGCGTCATGGCTTCCACCTGGTCGTGGGTGACATAGAGCGTTGTCGTCTTCAATTGCTGATGCAGTTTCTGGATTTCCAGCCGCATGTGCGAACGCAGTTTGGCGTCGAGATTGGACAGCGGCTCGTCGAACAGGAAAACTTCCGGCGTCCGCACCATGGCCCGCCCCATCGCCACACGCTGGCGCTGGCCGCCGGACAGGGCGGCCGGGCGGCGGTCGAGCAGCGGACCGAGTTCGAGGATTCCGGCGACTTCGTCGACCTTTCTCCGGATCTCCGACTTCGGCAATCCGGCCAGCCGCAGGCAGAACGCCATGTTCTGGCCAACCGTCATGTGCGGATAGAGCGCATAGCTCTGAAACACCATGGCAACCCCGCGATCCTTCGCCGCCAGATCGTTGACCACCCGGTTGCCGATTCGGATCGTTCCGCCGCTGATGTCCTCCAGCCCCGCGACCATGCGCAGCGTCGTCGACTTGCCGCAACCGGAGGGGCCGAGCAGCACGACGAACTCGGAATCCGCCACTTCCAGGTCGATTCCGTGCACGACCTCCAGATCCCCGTAGGACTTCGCAATCTTGTTCAAATTGACCGTCGCCATGTGTTTGTCTTCCCTTGTCTATTCCTTGACCGCACCAAGGGTGAGCCCGCGGACAAGGTGCTTTTGCAGAAAGAAACCGATGACCAGGACCGGCACGGTCGCAACCAGGGTGATCGCCCCGATCTGCCCCCACAACAGACCGAAATCCTTCCACAGCGCGCCGATCGCCGGCGGCAGCGTCTGGGCGTCGCGCGACGTCAGGATGTTGGCGAACAACAACTCGTTCCAGGACAGGATGAAGGACAATGTGGTTACCGTCGCCAAGCCGGATCTGGCCACCGGCAGGGAGACGAAGAGCATGGTCTGCAGCTTGTTGCAGCCGTCGATTTCCGCCGCCTCCTCGATCTCGTGAGGCACGTCGTGGAAGAATCCGGCCATCAGCCAGATCACCAGCGGCAGGTTGAAAATCGTATGGGCGAGCGCCAGCCCCAGACGGCTGTCCAGCAGCCCGAGGCTCGCCCAGATCGTGTAGATCGGGATCGCCGCGACGACCGGCGGCAGCATCACCACCGACAGGATCCAGAATTTCAACTGCTTTTCGCCGAAAATCCTGAACCGGGCGAAGCCGTAGGCACACGGGACCCCGAGCACCAGCGATATCGCCGTCGCCAGTGTGGCGACCGCCAGGCTGTTGACGACGTTCTTCATCCAGCCGAGGGATTGAAAGCCGAAAACGAAGTTTTCCAGCGTCGGCTCGAACAGGAACAGCGGCGGATCGGCAAAGGCCTGGTTGGCGTTCTTGAAGCCGAGCAGCCCGACCCACACCAGCGGAAACAGCATGAAGAGCAGCGTCAGGACGAGGAAGGCGAAGGTGCCGTAGCGTTCCAGGAACTTCATGGATTTCACCCGCCCGCCGTCATTTCGAGAAATACAGGAAGCTGCGGGTGATAATCACGGTGATGATCAGCACGATCACGCCCATTGCCGCCGCATAGGCCGTGTGAAATTGAAAAAACGCCTGCTTGAAGATCTCGTAGTTCAGAATGGACGTGTAGGTGCCGGGTCCGCCGCGGGTCATTGCAAAAATGGTGTCGAAACTCTTCATCGCCCAGATGAGGCGCAGCACCACGGCGATGGCGATGGTCGGCCCCATCAGCGGCAGCGTGATGAACCAGAACAGCTGCAGCTTCGATGCACCGTCGATCTTGGCCGCCTCGTAAAGCGTCTGCGGAATGGATACCAGCCCGGCCAGCAGGATCAGCATCACGAACGGCGTCCATTGCCAGACATCGGCGATGACGATCGCCCACATCGACCAGGGCTTCGCGCCCAGCCACTGGATATAGGGAAGGTGCAGCACCTCCATGAACCAGTTCAGGACGCCGTAGTCCGGATGCAGGATATAGCGCCAGATATAGCCCGCGCCGATCGGCACTGTGATCACCGGAGCGATCATCAGCGTCCTGATCAGGGTCGCGCCGCGAAAGCTCCTGGCCAGCACCAGCGCAATCGCCATCCCGAGCACCAGTTCGATCAGCACGGCGGAGAAAACGAACACGAAGGTCGCGCGGAAATTGTCCAGTGTTATCGGATTGGAGAGGACTGCGCGAAACGTCTCGAAGCCGACGAAATCGATGGGCCGGATATCGGCGATTTCCCACGAACTGAAGGCGTAGCGCACCAGCATGATGGTCGGAACGATCGTAATCGCCACGAGATAGAGAAACGCCGGCGCGATGAAGATCAGCCCCAGTCTGCCGGATTTGCCGGGCGGTGATGCCATGCGGATACTCTTGTGTCGGTTCGCGTCAAATGCGTTCGAAGGTACGAGAATCCTGGCCCGGCCCAATCCGCAACCGGACGGACCGCCGGGCCAGGACGCCTTGGCTTCGCAGCAAAAGCGACACCAAGGAGGATGGGATCAGAGCTCCTCCAGCGCCACCGTATGGGGGGTCCTCTCATTCTGCACAAACGGTTTTCGGGGGAATCCTCGGAAATGTCTTTGCATTTCAGTCGGATAGAGCGCACACGCAACAATATTTCTTTGGCACAAGAATGAGAAAAATGAGAAAATCCGGCACGTTTTCTGGCACAAATGATATGAAAACGAGAAAAAACGAGAGAGTTTTGATGGCTCGCTCGCTCCTGGAAAACAAGGGCTTGAGGCTTCCCGGCCGTTCATTTGCCCGGGGCAAGGGAGTCCCACTTGTCGGGGCGAAGTGGGACCAAGCGGGTCCCACTTCTGCGGGGAGTCCCAGTTCGCGATTTCAACCACAAAATCAGTTACTTGCTCAATCTGAAATCGTTAAAGGCGCAGAAAGAAGTGGGACTCGATTTACGGTTGCATTGCTCCCGCCGCCTGACTGTACGAAGGGGTGGGGTATTCGCCTACTTCCCAACAAGCATCCTGGCCGTCCACACCACCCGGCCGAGGATCTGCGCATCGTCGGGCCAGGTTGTCGTCTGCGATGATGGATTGTCGCTCAGCATCAGCGCCTTGCCCCTGGCGTCCTCGCCGGCGCGCCTGACCACGAGGCCGGCCGGTACCCGGATCACGAAGATATCGCCCGCCCGCCGTTCCGTTTGCGTTCGGTCGATCAGGATTTTCGCGCCGTCCATCAGCGTCGGTTCCATGGCATCTCCCATCACTCCGATGACCGCGCAGTGCTCCGCGTCGAGGCCGTTTTCGTCGAGCCATGCGCGGCGGAACCACACCCGCCCTGTAACTTCTTCGGAAAGGAACGTCGCCCCGCCGCCGGCGACAGAGGCCAATTCGGCCACGGCAACCGGTTGCGCCTCCGGCGGGTCGGTTTCATCGCCCGCCAGCGCCGAGGCGTCCGCCAAGCCTTCATATACCGCGAACTTCGCATCGGCTATTTCGGCCTTCAGTTCCGAGCGCAGCGCCTCCATCTGTGCCGATATCGCCGCCGCAACATCGCTGTCGCCGCCCGCATCCTTCAGGCGCATCTCGATGGTGCTTACGGCATCCGCCATGCTCGCGCCCTCCGGCAGGCCAAGCACGGCGATCAGTTCCGGCGTTGCCGCGGCCGGCGGTGAGGCAGGCGCTCCCGGATCGGGCACATGCTCGAAGTGCTCGCCGCGCGGCTTGCCCCTGAACACCGCGACCACCGGGTGCACGCGTTCGATGTCGGCTGGAAACCGCTTCTCTTCGAAACCCTGCGGTTGGCCGGCCGGCCTGGCCCTCCAGTTGCGCAGGTGAAGCGTGCCGTCGTCCCTGATCGAGACAAGCCGCTTGATTGATGCCGCGCCACTTGTGTCGCGGATCCATATCCGGTCGCCCGGCACCGGTTGGGCGGCCGGCGAGACGAGGCAAAGCCAGCCGCTCTTGATGCCTTCGGGCGCCATCGAATTGCCTGTCGCCGTCACCCAGAAGGCATCCTTGTCGCCGACCGTTTGAGGAAGTGGCAGAGGCTCGTGCTTCGGCACGTCCTTGCCCCAGCCCCAGCCATTGCAGCGTTCAATGCCACGATGCGGGGCCTCCAAGGTGCCCATGACTGTCCAGTCCGGTGCAGCGTTGGCCAAATCACCACCTTGCCGAGGCAGGCCTATGTAGAACTCGAGGCCGAGGGCACCGCAAAGCGATTGCAGGTTTTCGACCGAAGGCATTCCGCCTCGCCGCCGAATGTTTCGAATGAGGTAGTGATTTCCCACTGCCTTGATCGATGCCTCGGAGGCTGACAGCCCCAAGGCGACCAGGCGTCTATCTATGAGGTCCGTCAGTTGCTTCCGGTTCATGTTGGCCAAACTGCCAAAAGACTGGCCATGAGGCAATGAAGGTCTTGCCTGTTGGCCAGATTGCCAGTATCACTATTGGCACAATGGCCACGATTGATCTTGACCAAATCCTGCGCCTTGCGCAGATCGTGACCAAGGACGAGTGCTACATGCTCAATACCGTCTGCCTTCGGATTGCCAATGCCAATGCCAAAGATCCTCTTCAAGGGCCACGAAAATGCCAAAGCCGTCATGGCCTCCAGGCACCGCGCCAACATTCCGGCGAATTCCGCCAAAACCGCCCCCTTCGAACTTGACTGTTCCGCGCACGCATCGGTGAATGCGACCGTGCGCTTCGGGGCTCGGGTGTGCCTGATGCGGATGATCCCGCCGGGCTTCTCGAGGCATTTAAGCGCCTTTGCGATCCGCGCAAGACGGGAGTGGCCTGATGGCTGACCTGCATCGTGATCTGGACTTGACCCTGCCGCCGCCAGCCGTATCTGCCGCAGTGTCTCCTGCCTGGACTTGGGCGGATCACGAATACAGGACGTCGGCGGAACTGGCCGGTCTCCGTCTGGCGGGTTTGCCGACGACGAAGCGTCGCCTCAACATCATGGCCAGGCTCGAGGGTTGGCAGCAGGCCGGCTCGGGCAAGGCCAGAAGGCGCAAGGGCTCGGGCGGCGGTTGGGAATACCATGTGACTTGCCTTCCCGAAGCCGCGCAGGACGACTATCGACGCCGGCAGGATGCAAGGGGCGCCGAACCGCAGGCCGCCAAGCGCGATCCTACCGGCGGTCCGGCGGGAGCAAGGTCCGCCACGGCGCTCAGCGCCCGCCAGCGCCGCGTCATGGAGGCCCGTGCGGTGGTCCTGCGCGAGGTCGACCGGCGCGTCTTCACGGGCAACGTCAGCCGCCGCAAGGCCATCCTGGCGCTGGTCGAGGATGTCGCTTGGGACCTGCACTGCGTCGAAAAGGGGCGCAACGACCAGCGCGTGCTTGCGCCGGAACTGCTGAAGGCTGCCTGCGATGCCAATGATCGCCGCAATGGGGATCGCGGCAAGGGGGATCGCGGCAAGGGGGATCGCGGCAAGTGGGATCGCGGCAGGGGGCTGTCCCTGCGCGGCGTCTACAACTGGCTGGAAGCCCATGAGGCAGGCGGCACCGTTGCTCTCGCCCCGGCGGTGACGCGCCGCAGGCAGGATCATCCGGAATGGCTGACCGGGTTCCTGCGCTTCTATTGCACGCCGGCGAAGATCTCCATCGGTCATGCGCTGGAGAAATACGCAGCGTCACTGCCGCCGGATGCCTTCGTTCCGAGCTACGACCAGGCCAGGCGGGCGCTGAAGGCGCTTCAGGGCACGTCGCGCTTTCTCGACGCCCACCGGGGCCGCGAGGGACGGCTGGCGCTGAAGGCACGGCTTGGGTTCGTCACGCGTACGCTTGACGGTCTCGATCCGACGACGATCTACACCGCCGACGGCAAGACCTTCGACGCGCTGGTCGAGCACCCGGTCCACCATCGCCCGTTCCGGCCCGAGATCACCACGGTGCTCGACGTGGTGACGCGCAAGATCGTCGGCTGGAGCGTCGGCCTGGCCGAAGACACCGTGGTGGTCGCCGAGGCGCTGCGGCGCGCCTGCGAGAGCCACGGCATTCCGGCGATCTTCTACAGCGACCGGGGTCCGGGTTATCGCAACCGGCAGATCGACCACGCCACGCTGGGGCTGTGCGCACGGCTCGGAATTACCACCACCCATTCGCTGCCCTATAATTCGCAGGCGCGCGGCCTGATCGAGCGGGTCCACGGCACGGTCTGGAACCGGCTGGCGAAGGACCTGCCCACCTATATGGGCGCCGACATGGACCGCGAGGCGCGGCGGCTGGTCGACCGCAGGATAGACAGGGAAATCCGGCAATTCGGCGCGTCGCCGACGCTGCCGACCTTTGCCGAATTCAAGGATGCGGCGGAAGGAGCGATTGCCGCCTACAATGACAGGGTGCATAACAACCTGCGTGTGTTCAACCCGCTCACCCGGCGTCATCGCAAGGCGACGCCGAACGAGGTGTGGGCCGATTTCGGCAGGCGCGGCTTCGAGCCGGTGCCGCTCACGGCGCACGAGGCCGATGACCTGTTTCGCCCGGTCGAGCGCCGCAAGGTGCATCGCGGCCAGGTCTCGTTCAACACCAACCACTATTTCGACGCGCGGCTTGAGCCCTTTCACGGCATGGAGGTGCTTGTCGGCTATGACATCTTCGATGCCTCGAAGGTTTGGGTGCGCAGGCTGGAGCATGAGAACGGCGCGCCGGTTGCAGGGGCGCTGATCTGTGTGGCCTGCTTCTTCAACAACAAGCACGCCTATGTGCCGAAGACCATGCGCGACAGCGCCGTGGAGCGTCGCGCCAAGGGTCGGCTCAAGCGCATCGAGGCGCATCGGCGCGAAGCCCTCGAAGAGGCCAGTCCGGCGCTCACGATCAACCACGCGGCAGCCGTGCCGTTGGCGTTTCCGGCACCGGAGTGCCGGCCTTGCGAGACCGTGACGCCGCAGGCCGGAGACCGGGTCGCGACCATCGCCGATGTGGACCCGAAGCGGGCGCGGAAACAAGTGCCTGCCGATCAGTATGAACTGGCCGATCACTGCATTGCCCATCCCGGCGACATGACGGCCAAC
Source organism: Rhizobiaceae bacterium (assembly GCA_963921345.3). Taxonomy (GTDB): domain Bacteria; phylum Pseudomonadota; class Alphaproteobacteria; order Rhizobiales; family Rhizobiaceae; genus Hoeflea_A. Next base: position 816,020 of record CAWUFE020000009.1, read on the forward strand.
CAGCGCCGCTTGCTGGTGCAACTCTTCAACTCGCCATCGGCAAGGGAACTCTTCGAGCTGAAAGGCGGCAGGCTCGAAGACCTGAAGGACCTGCTGTTGACGACCGCCGCCGGTTCATCCGAACGCAAACCGACCGGAAAGGGAAATTCACCATGAGACCGACCTTCGTCAAGACCGAAAACTACCGGCGCTTCATGGGTGCGCTGGAAGCGCTGGAGGCGCGCGGCGCGTCGGAATGCCGCCTGGTCGTGGTCGACGGGCCGCCGGGGCTCGGCAAGACCACGATCCTGAGCCGCTGGGCCGCCGACAACATTTGCGTCTATCTGCGGGCCAAGGTGGAATGGTCGCCCTACTGGATGCTGGGCGAGCTTTTGAAGGCGATGCGCATCGACCCGCCGCACGGTTACGAGAAGCGCTTCGGCGCGGTGCTGCAGGCGCTGGGCGAGCGGGCGCATGGGGCCGACCTCGCAACCCGCGACTTTGCCGTGGTCATCGACGAGGCCGACCATATCAGCGCCAGGGGCAAGCTGGTGGACACGGTGCGCGATCTTTCGGATGTCTGCGAGGTGCCGTTCATCCTGGTCGGCATGGGCCGCATCCGCGACAATCTGAGCCGTTTTCCCCCAGACCATGAGCCGCATCTGCCGCCATGTGCGCTTCGAGCCCTCGGACCGGGCCGATGTGCAGCGGTTCATGGACGAACAGTGCGAGGTCAAGGTCGCGCCTGACCTGACGGAATTCGTCACCCGTGTGACGGGCGGCTTCAACCGGGAAGTCCGCGAGGCGATCGTTTCGATCGAGCGTTTCGGCTTCCGCGCCTCGCCGGGCGTTGATGGCCTGACCATGGCCGACATGTCCGGCGAACTTCTGGTCAATGACCGGCGCACCGGTCAGGCCGTTCACGTGCCGCAGGCGCATTGATGGCGGTTGAGCCGCCGGAGATGGTTGTCGCAACCCACCAGACGCGGGTGCTTTACGCTCTGCCGCCCGGCACATGCAAGACGTTGCCGGTACTCAGCGGCGAACTGAACCTCCACCGTGTTCAGGTAAGCAGGGCAGCCTCGTTCCTGATCCGCAAGGGCCTTGTCGAACGCGTCGATATCGGGCGTTACAGGCTCACCCTGGACGGAGATAGGGCGGTCGCGTCCGGTGCCGCGATCACCTCCGGGCCGAACGCACCCCTCGAGTGTGTGCGCCGTCCGATGGCCGACACGCTGCGCCAGCGCGCCTGGACGGCGATGCGCATCCAGCGCACCTTCACGGTCACCGACCTGCTGGTCGCCAGCGCGCGGGGAGCGGAATGCAACGCCGCCCACAACCTGCAACGCTACCTGAAGGCCCTTGCCGGGGCGGGTGTGGTACGGCGCATGCGGTACCGCGTTGCCGGAACGCGCCCTGGCTCCAACGGTTTCCTGAAATATCAGTTGCTGAAGGACCTGGGCGAGATCGCCCCGGTGGTGCGTTCGGCGAGCGGCGTGCTGCACGACCACAATTCGGGGCGGGAACTGGCGCTGTAATCCGTGAGCGATGTCATCGATGTCCGGAGGCGTGAGGTCTGCGGCACCGGTGCCACGGCCTTATCCATGGGTGGACATTCCTCGCCACAGCCGCGCGTCGGTCGTTGCTGCGGAATCCACCACATGCCGCCCAGGAGTTCGACCACATGCCTGTACCACCGAAGAAATCCCGCCACGCCCAGCGTTAAATCCGGTGCGGTTACAATCCCGTTTAACGCTTCTTGCAACGCGTATGAACAGCCCGTTAAACACGCGTCAGGCACCGGATCTGCCCGTGGCCGATTTCCGCCGTGACCATGGCGTGTTCGGACACGCACCTGCCAACCCGCGAAGCGCGCTCGCAAGCCTCGTCTCTTTCGGACACGAAAGGCCCGCCCAACGGTCGAGTCCGGGTCCTTCGCGCTTCTTGCCGGACCATCTTAAATTCAGGCGGTCCCGGCTCTATGATGGTGTGTCACGGAACCATGCCGTTTGCACGGAGATCGAACTTGACGAACCCGAACGAGGCAGAAGCGCAAATCGCACGCATTCGGCAACGCCTTGCCGCGCTGGATGCCGAGCGATTGACGCTCCAGCGGGAACTGGAGCCCTCGAACAGAGCCCGCTCGCCGATGGCCACGAAGTTGTCCGGCGGACCGATTTCGGCGATGCGCCGGTGACGAACGCGTCATCATCGGCCGAAAAGATCGCCCTGTTCCGCGACCTCTTTGCCGATCGCGAGGTCGTCTTTTCGCCGCGGTGGGAAACAACAGCAGGGTGTCCGGTTCGGCTATTCGGAGGCGAGAGAGTGTCGAGAGAGATTGACAAGGAACTCCACACATGGTGCCATATTGTCTAGATCCGCCGAAAAATCAAGGTAATTCAAACGTATCGCCATGCACACCTGCAAAATTGACGAATGCTTCACCGCCAAGCCGCAGGCCGCAAAGCGGTGCTGAATTCCCGATGAATTTCAACATGTCCTGGTATGACCTTGCAGGGACTACCGAACTGAACCCTTTATCCGAACGGCTCTCGGGTGCACGGCCATGAGAAAGCACGGCGACCAGATCGTCCTTAGCGCGTCTGATCTTGTGGGCCATCTGAATTGCGGGTACCTGACAGAGTTGGATCTGCAGGTTGCGGAGGGTGCGCTTGCGAGGCCGAGGCGTTGGGACCCGCTTCTGGAGATGC